>NZ_CP142104.1:0-4800000 GCF_035751725.1 Pseudomonas frederiksbergensis
GTGTCAGTGGAACTTTGGCAGCAGTGCGTGGAGCTTTTGCGCGATGAGCTGCCTGCCCAACAATTCAACACTTGGATCCGTCCACTACAGGTCGAAGCCGAAGGCGACGAGTTGCGTGTCTATGCACCGAACCGTTTCGTTCTCGACTGGGTCAACGAAAAGTACCTGGGCCGGGTCATGGAACTGCTCGACGAGCATGGCAATGGCATGGCGCCTGCGTTGTCCCTATTAATAGGCAGCAAGCGCAGCTCGGCACCCCGCGCCGCGCCCAATGCGCCGCTGGCGGCTGCCGCCGCTTCCCAAGCGCAGCAGGCAGCCCCGGCACCGGTCAACAACCACGCCGCCCCGACGCCTTCGCCCGCCCCGAGCAAACGCAGCGCACAAAAGGTTGCCGAAGTCAGTGAAGAGCCCTCCCGGGACAGCTTCGACCCGATGGCCGGCGCCAGCTCCCAACAGGCACCGGTGCGCGCGGAACAACGCACCGTCCAGGTCGAAGGCGCGCTCAAGCACACCAGCTACCTGAACCGGACCTTTACCTTTGAGAATTTTGTCGAAGGTAAATCCAACCAATTGGCTCGCGCGGCGGCCTGGCAGGTGGCGGACAACCCCAAGCATGGCTACAACCCGCTCTTTCTTTACGGCGGCGTCGGCTTGGGTAAGACCCACTTGATGCATGCCGTGGGCAACCATCTATTAAAGAAGAATCCGAATGCCAAGGTCGTGTACCTGCATTCCGAGCGTTTCGTAGCCGATATGGTCAAGGCGTTGCAACTGAACGCCATCAACGAATTCAAACGCTTCTACCGTTCGGTGGACGCCTTGCTGATCGACGACATTCAGTTCTTCGCCCGCAAGGAACGTTCCCAGGAAGAGTTTTTCCACACCTTCAACGCATTGCTTGAAGGTGGACAGCAGGTCATTCTCACCAGTGACCGCTACCCGAAAGAGATCGAAGGCCTGGAGGAACGCCTCAAGTCTCGATTCGGCTGGGGCTTGACGGTGGCTGTCGAGCCACCGGAACTGGAAACGCGGGTTGCGATCCTGATGAAGAAGGCCGACCAGGCCAAGGTCGAGCTGCCTCATGACGCTGCGTTTTTCATTGCCCAGCGTATCCGCTCCAACGTCCGTGAGCTCGAAGGTGCCCTCAAGCGGGTTATCGCGCACTCGCACTTCATGGGCCGCGATATCACCATCGAGTTGATTCGCGAATCCTTGAAGGACCTGTTGGCGCTCCAGGACAAATTGGTTTCTGTGGATAACATCCAGCGAACGGTTGCCGAATACTACAAAATCAAGATCTCCGACCTGCTGTCCAAACGCCGTTCGCGTTCGGTGGCTCGTCCGCGCCAGGTGGCCATGGCCCTGTCCAAGGAACTGACCAACCACAGCCTGCCGGAAATCGGCGATGTGTTTGGCGGACGCGACCACACCACCGTGTTGCACGCCTGCCGCAAGATCAACGAACTTAAGGAATCCGACGCGGACATCCGCGAGGACTACAAGAACCTGCTGCGTACACTGACCACTTGATGACCACCAGCGCAGCTTATTAAGGCAAGGGACTAGACCATGCATTTCACCATTCAACGCGAAGCCCTGTTGAAACCCCTGCAACTGGTCGCAGGCGTCGTCGAACGCCGCCAGACCTTGCCGGTACTTTCCAACGTGCTGCTGGTTGTCGAAGGCCAGCAACTGTCGCTGACCGGTACCGACCTGGAAGTCGAGCTGGTCGGTCGTGTGCAGCTTGAAGAACCGGCCGATCCGGGCTCCATCACCGTGCCGGCGCGCAAGCTGATGGACATCTGCAAGAGCCTGCCTAACGATGCGCTGATCGACATCAAGGTTGATGAGCAGAAGCTCGTGGTCAAGGCTGGTCGCAGCCGCTTCACCCTGTCCACGTTGCCAGCCAACGACTTCCCGACTGTGGAAGAAGGTCCAGGCTCGCTGACCTGCAGCCTGGAGCAGAGCAAGCTGCGTCGCCTGATCGAACGCACCAGTTTCGCCATGGCTCAGCAGGACGTGCGCTATTACCTCAACGGCATGCTTCTGGAAGTGTCTGCCGGGGTCATCCGCGCTGTCGCCACTGACGGGCATCGCCTGGCCATGTGCTCGATGCAGGCCGATATCGGTCAGCCGGATCGCCACCAAGTGATCGTGCCGCGTAAAGGCATCCTGGAATTGGCCCGCCTGCTGACCGAACCGGACGGCAACGTCAGCATCGTGCTGGGCCAGCACCACATCCGCGCCACCACCGGTGAATTCACCTTCACGTCGAAACTGGTGGACGGCAAGTTCCCTGACTACGAGCGCGTGTTGCCAAAAGGTGGCGACAAGCTGGTACTGGGCGATCGCCAGGCGTTGCGCGAAGCCTTCAGCCGTACCGCAATCCTGTCCAACGAAAAGTACCGCGGCATCCGTCTGCAACTGGCCAACGGTCAGCTGAAAATTCAGGCGAACAACCCGGAGCAGGAAGAAGCCGAAGAAGAAGTCGGCGTCGAGTACAACGGTGGCTCCCTGGAAATCGGCTTTAACGTCAGCTATCTGCTCGACGTGCTGGGCGTGATGACCACCGAGCAAGTGCGTCTGATCCTGTCCGACTCCAACAGCAGTGCCCTGGTGCAAGAGTCCGACAACGACGATTCGGCTTACGTTGTCATGCCGATGCGTCTGTAACCAGAACCAGCTAGATGTCCTTAAGTCGCGTCTCGGTCACCGCGGTGCGCAATCTGCACCCGGTGACCTTCTCCCCCTCCCCCCGCATCAATATCCTTTACGGCGCCAACGGCAGTGGCAAAACCAGCGTCCTGGAAGCTGTGCACCTGCTTGGGCTTGCGCGTTCGTTTCGCAGCACCCGCCTCTTACCGGTCATCCAGTACGACCAATTGGCGTGCACAGTGTTCGGGCAGGTGGAATTGGCGGAAGGCGGACATAGCGCCGTGGGAATTTCGCGGGACCGGCAAGGCGAGTTCCAGATTCGCATCGATGGGCAGAACGCCCGAAGTGCTGCGCAGCTGGCCGAGATCCTGCCGTTGCAGTTGATCAACCCGGACAGCTTCCGCCTGTTGGAGGGCGCACCGAAGATTCGCCGGCAATTCCTCGACTGGGGCGTGTTCCACGTGGAACCGCGTTTCATGACGACTTGGCAACGCCTGCAGAAGGCGCTGCGCCAGCGAAACTCTTGGCTGCGACATGGTACACTTGACGCCGTTTCACAAGCGGTTTGGGACAGGGAACTGTGCCAGGCCAGCGCTGAAATCGATGAATACCGCCGCGCTTACATCAAAGCCTTGAAACCGGTCTTCGAGCAGACCTTGAGCGAACTGGTTGAGCTTGAGGGCCTGACACTCAGCTATTACCGAGGCTGGGACAAGGACCGGGAATTGAGTGCCGTGCTGGCTGGGTCGCTTCAGCGAGACCAGCAGATGGGCCATACCCAGGCTGGACCACAACGCGCTGACTTGCGTCTCAGATTGGGCGCACACAATGCCGCGGACATTTTGTCCCGGGGGCAGCAAAAGCTAGTGGTGTGTGCCTTGCGTATTGCCCAGGGGCATCTGGTCAGCCAGGCCCGTCGCGGTCAGTGTATTTATCTGGTGGATGACTTGCCGTCCGAGCTGGACGAAGCCCACCGCCGAGCGTTATGCCGCTTGCTGGAAGACTTACGCTGCCAGGTGTTCATTACCTGTGTAGACCACGAATTATTGAGGGAAGGCTGGCAGACGGAAACGCCAGTCGCTCTGTTCCACGTGGAACAGGGCCGTATCACCCAGACCCACGACCATCGGGAGTGAAGGCATTGAGCGAAGAAAATACGTACGACTCAACGAGCATTAAAGTGCTTAAAGGCCTGGATGCCGTACGCAAACGTCCCGGTATGTACATTGGTGACACCGACGATGGTAGCGGCCTGCATCACATGGTGTTCGAGGTGGTCGACAACTCCATCGACGAAGCCCTCGCCGGTTATTGCGACGATATCAGCATCATCATTCACCCGGACGAATCCATCACCGTTCGCGACAACGGTCGTGGCATCCCGGTAGACGTGCATAAAGAGGAAGGTGTTTCCGCCGCCGAGGTCATCATGACCGTCCTCCACGCTGGCGGTAAGTTCGACGACAACTCCTACAAGGTCTCCGGCGGTCTGCACGGCGTAGGTGTATCGGTGGTAAACGCGCTGTCCGAAGAGCTGGTACTGACCGTTCGCCGCAGCGGCAAGATCTGGGAACAGACCTATGTCCATGGCGTGCCTCAGGCACCGATGGCGATCGTTGGCGACAGCGAGACCACTGGCACCCAGATCCATTTCAAGGCTTCGAGCGAAACCTTCAAGAATATCCACTTCAGCTGGGACATCCTGGCCAAGCGGATTCGTGAACTGTCCTTCCTGAACTCCGGCGTTGGCATCGTCCTCAAGGACGAGCGCAGCGGCAAGGAAGAGCTGTTCAAGTACGAAGGTGGCCTGCGTGCGTTCGTTGAGTACCTGAACACCAACAAGACTGCGGTCAACCAGGTGTTCCACTTCAACGTTCAGCGTGATGACGGTATCGGCGTGGAAATCGCCCTGCAGTGGAACGACAGCTTCAACGAGAACCTGTTGTGCTTCACCAACAACATTCCACAGCGCGATGGCGGTACTCACCTGGTGGGTTTCCGTTCCGCGCTGACTCGTAACCTGAACAACTACATCGAACAGGAAGGCCTGGCGAAGAAGCATAAAGTCGCCACCACCGGTGACGATGCCCGTGAGGGCTTGACCGCGATCATTTCGGTAAAGGTCCCGGATCCGAAGTTCAGTTCCCAGACCAAGGACAAGCTGGTGTCTTCCGAAGTGAAGACCGCCGTGGAACAGGAAATGGGCAAGTATTTCTCCGATTTCCTGTTGGAGAACCCGAACGAAGCCAAGCTGGTCGTCGGCAAGATGATCGACGCCGCCCGTGCCCGTGAAGCGGCGCGAAAGGCTCGTGAGATGACTCGCCGCAAAGGCGCGCTGGATATTGCCGGCTTGCCGGGCAAACTGGCTGACTGCCAGGAAAAAGACCCTGCCCTGTCCGAGCTGTACCTTGTGGAAGGTGACTCTGCTGGCGGTTCCGCCAAGCAGGGCCGCAACCGTCGTACCCAGGCGATCCTGCCGCTCAAGGGCAAGATCCTCAACGTTGAGAAAGCGCGCTTCGACAAAATGATTTCTTCCCAGGAAGTCGGCACGCTGATCACCGCGCTGGGCTGTGGCATTGGCCGCGAAGAGTACAACATCGACAAGCTGCGTTATCACAACATCATCATCATGACCGATGCTGACGTCGACGGTTCGCACATCCGTACCCTGCTGCTGACGTTCTTCTTCCGCCAGTTGCCGGAGCTGATCGAGCGCGGCTACATCTACATCGCCCAGCCGCCGCTGTACAAGGTCAAGAAAGGCAAGCAAGAGCAATACATCAAAGACGACGATGCCATGGAAGAGTACATGACGCAGTCGGCGCTGGAAGATGCGAGCCTGCACTTGAACGAGGATGCGCCGGGCATTTCCGGCGAAGCCCTTGAGCGCCTGGTCAACGACTTCCGCCTGGTGATGAAGACCCTCAAGCGCCTGTCGCGCCTGTACCCACAGGAACTGACTGAGCACTTCATCTACTTGCCAGCCGTCAGCCTGGAGCAGCTGTCCGACCATGCTGCGATGCAGGATTGGCTGGCCCAGTACGAAGTCCGCCTGCGCACCGTGGAAAAATCCGGCCTGGTCTACAAGGCCAGCCTGCGCGAAGACCGTGAACGCAACGTCTGGCTGCCAGAGGTCGAGCTGATCTCCCACGGGCTGTCGAACTACGTCACCTTCAACCGCGACTTCTTCAGCAGCAACGACTACAAGACCGTGGTCTCCCTCGGTGCTCAGCTGAGCACGTTGCTGGATGAAGGTGCGTACATTCAACGCGGTGAGCGCAAAAAGTCCGTGACGGAGTTCAAGGAAGCCCTTGAATGGCTGATGGCTGAAAGCACCAAGCGCCACACCATCCAGCGATACAAAGGGCTGGGTGAGATGAACCCGGATCAGCTGTGGGAAACCACCATGGACCCGGGCTCGCGCCGTATGCTGAAAGTCACCATCGAAGACGCCATTGGCGCGGACCAGATCTTCAACACCCTGATGGGTGATGCGGTCGAGCCCCGTCGTGACTTCATCGAGAGCAATGCGTTGGCGGTGTCCAACCTGGATTTCTGATCCGACTGCCCTGCCCCAACGAAAAAGGCCAACGCTTATGCGTTGGCCTTTTTTTGTGCTATGTCTCGTCCTGAATAAGGTTTACACCTCCTGACCTATCCTCAGGAGGAACCAATGGATTCAGGAAGAAAGCGCAGTCAGCGTGATTACACGCTGAGCTTTAAATTGGCGGTCGTCGATCAGGTTGAAAAGGGCGAACTGAGTTATAAAGAGGCTCAACGGCGTTATGGGATCCAGGGCCGGTCGACTGTGTTGGTGTGGTTACGCAAGCATGGACGGCAGGACTGGAGCCAAGGCGCCTCCATTCGTGCCCAGAGGAACCGACCGATGGCCGAGCCAAATTTGCCGCTGACACCAGAGCAGCGAATCAAGGAGCTGGAAGAAAAGCTGGCCCTTGCCAACCAGAAAGCCCAATTTTTTGAAGCTGTCGTTGACGTACTAAAGAACGATTACGGTGTTTCTGTCGTAAAAAAGCGATCCGGCAAGTCCTCACCCAAGGGCAAATCGAAGGCCTGAGTGTTACCAGGGCTTGCCAGTTTCTGGGCATCTCACGGCAGGCGTATTACAAGCGCAATCGAGCTTACGACGCGCAAGCCAGCCACGCGCAAAAGGTGTTGGGGTTTGTGCTGGAGACACGCCTTGAAATGCCCCGGTTGGGCACCCGCAAGCTGCATGGCCTTATGCAATCCGAACCTGAACTGACGCAAACGGTAGGCCGAGATCGGTTGTTCGATATTTTGCGGGATCATCGACAACTGGTCCCACGCAAACGCGCTTATCACAAGACGACCGACAGCCATCATCGCTTCCGTCGACATCCGAATCGGCTCAAGCCCGGCCCTGACCAGGTCACTGCCACCGGCCCGGAACAGGTCTGGGTGGCGGATATAACCTACTTACCGACCGAGCAAAGCGTCGCTTACGTAAGTCTGGTCACTGATGCGTTCTCGCGCAAAATAGTCGGCCATCACGTGCATGAAAGCCTGCATACCGAGTCAGTCATCCGGGCGATGACGAAAGCTCTTCGCCACCGAAGAACCAATCAACCGTTGGTACATCACTCAGATCGGGGCTCGCAATACTGCTCTGATCTCTACCAAAAGCTGCACGCCAAACATGGCGTCAGGTGTTCGATGACTGATGGCTACGACTGCTACCAAAATGCTCTAGCGGAACGAGTGAATGGGATTCTGAAAACAGAATTTCTTTTACACCGTCCCAAAGACCTTGCCCAAGCCAAGCGCATGGTTGAGGAATCGATAGAAATCTATAACCGTAAGCGACCTCATCTGTCCCTGAAATACAAAACGCCCGATGCGGTGCATCAGGCGTTTTGAGACTGAAACAGGTGTAAACCTATTTCAGGACTAGACACTAACTCGCCTCGGAAGCTTCACTTCCCGCCGCTACACTCTCCAATCGATACCCGTACCCATAGATTGTCAACAACTGCCATCCCCGATCCGCCGTCAGCCCGAGCTTGTTGCGCAGCCGGTAGATATGAGTGTCGAGCGGTCGTGACGAGGTCATTTCCTCGTGGGTCCAGAAGCGTTCATAGAAATACTCCCGGGACAGTGGCCGTCCCAGGTTGGCAAACAAGCAGCGGGCCAGGCGGTATTCCCGTTCGGTCAGGCTGATGGGGATGCCGGCGCGGGTGACGGTGAGCTCGGCATCATCGAATTCGAGGTCGTTGAACACCAGAACATCGCTGGCGGGGGTACGTTGCAAATTATGGCGACGCAGCACTGCGGTAACCCGGGCCTTGAGTTCGTTCGGACGGAACGGTTTGCTGACGTAGTCGTCGGCACCGGCATTAAGCGCCAGGACGATGTCATGTTCGCCGTCACGGCTGGTAAGCATGATGGCGGCCGGCGGTGAGTCCATATGCTCGCGTGTCCAACGCAACAGGGATAGTCCGCTGATATCCGGCAACTGCCAGTCGAGTATCAACAGGTCGAATGTTTCGCGGCGTAATTGGCGTAATAAGTCTTCGCCTCGTTCGAAACTGTGCAATATCCAAGCTTGCTCGCCCTTGCCGGGGATCTGTTGCAGTGTCTGTTCCACCCGGCGGAGTTCGGCCGGCTCGTCATCCAGTATGGCGACACGCATGGGATGCGATTCCTTGATTTCAATAATACGGGCATCTACAGGCGGCGATGAAGGCAACCCAGCGGTGACCTGTTTCACTCTCCTGTCGCAGGCTGAGACAATACCGGCTAGTGGCAACAAGGGAAAGGCAGCCACATGCCACTATTGGGCCGCTATTCTCTCGAATCTGAAGCTGATTGTTCGATGCTCCAAATCCCTCCCCATAATCTGTCAGGGTCCCTATGAGCAACCCGCGGCGCCGTGAAAGTCGTGAACCTACCCAAGTCCAACGATTGTTTCGCCGTTGGGTTCGCGAATGGTTGTGGATAAGTATTCTTTTGTTGCCGGCGACCGCTTTGCTGTCGTATTGGATGCAATCGGATCGCAATGGGACGGGAGCCGCCTTGCTATCGGCCAGCTTGGTGGGCTGCGTATTGGGTTCGTTGCTGTTGCGCCCACGCCTTGCCTTGGGAACGACGTCGGCAGGCATGGGTGCAGCCTTGCTGGTCAGTGCTCTGCTGGAGGTGCAGGGTTGGACGTGGTCACCGGTGGCCAGTCTGTTGGGCATGCTCTGTGGTTATCTGATCTGGAACTGGCGACGCTTGAGCGTGGTGCTGGCCTATTTTGGTTGGGAGCTGGCGCGCCTGGATGCGGAGCCGAAGGTTTTCCCGGAGCGTCGCCGAGCCCCTTATACCGGCAGTGACGGCCTACAGGGCCAAGTCATGGCATTGGAACAAGCGATGAGCCGGACGAGGGACACCCGTCGCTTTATTGCCGATGGCTTGGAATATCTGCCTGTGGCCACGATGATCAGCGACCCACAAGGCAATATATTGCTCGGTAATCGCAAGGCACGTGAGCTGTTCGGTCATGCACTGGTGGGCGGTGATGTACTGAAAGCATTGGCACGGCTGGGGTATCCCGCATTGGCGCACTCCTCTGTTCACCGTTTGTCCACGTTGCCTTTGGTCGAGTTTCGCGACACTCGCGAACGTAGCCTGCGGCTTGAAAGGGCTGCGTTGCTACCGGTTGACGGCGATGTGCCCATTGGCTGGCTGATGAGCCTGACTGACCTGAGCGCCGAGCGTGAGGCCGAAGAGCAGCGCAGCGTCATGCTCCGCTTCCTCTCCCACGACCTGCGCGCTCCCCATTCAGCGATCCTGGCTTTGCTGGATGTTCACCAGGATGAGGCTGGGGCTGCCAGCCCATTATTTGAGCAGATCGAGCGTCAGGTTCGGCGCGCCTTGGACCTGACTGACGGGTTTGTACAATTGGCCAAGGCAGAGTCCGACGCCTACCAGTTCCGGCCAACGTTGTTCGCCATGCTGATCCTGGACGTGATCGACCAAGTGTTACCCATTGCCCAAGCCAAGAACATTCAATTGCAACACCAACTGGATGATGACGAAGCGACGGTCAGCGCCGATCAACCCCTGCTGACCCGCGCACTCTTCAACTTGCTGGAAAATGCCATTAAATACAGTACGAGCGACACCTGCATTTCACTGCACGTTCGCTGCGCCGAGGGATGGCTGACTTGCGATGTGGTTGACCAAGGCAAAGGCATCGATGCTGAGGAGCTACCGGACCTGTTTATCCAATATCGTCGCTTTTCCTCGGCTCATGGCGTGGATGGCATCGGCCTGGGACTGTCCATGGTCAAAGCGGTCGTCGACCGTCATGGCGGCCAGATTGAATGCCGTAGCGCAGTGGGAAAAGGAACAACGTTCAGCCTGCGGTTTCCGCTGGTGAACTGAGGAAAGGATCGCAGCTGCGTGAATGTCGAAGCTGCGATTTTGGTAGTGGTATAAAAACTTATGCACGTTTTCGGCTGTTTTATGTGCTTAAGAAATATGTTTTAAAAACAATAGCTTAATAACAAAAAGCAACGAAATCGAGCGGAACGGTACACAGGTTATCCACAGTTCTCAAACAGCAAGCTTATCCGGCGTTGCTGGCGCGGCGGGGGCTGGCGGAAGGGAACCCAATTCCCTTTGCGTCTGTTCATTCCAGGCCTGTACGCGGTCGTTGAGCTCGGCGATGGCGCGCGGGCCGCTGCCTTCTGCATACATCGGTGCACCGATCACCACGGTGATGGTTCCGGGTGTTCTGATCCAGCCAGCCTTTGGCCAGAATTTGCCTGCATTGTGTGCAATCGGCAGCACCGGCAGTCCCGCATTAACCGCCAAAGCGGAACCACTGCGGGAAAATTTGCCGATCGTGCCATAGGGAACACGGGTGCCTTCTGGAAAGATGAGTACCCAGACGTTGTCCTTTAGCAGCTCATCGCCTTTTTGAGCCACTTGCTTGAGCGCAACCTTGGGATTGTCGCGGTCAATGGCGATCGGGCGCAGCATCGCCATGGCCCAGCCGAAGAACGGTACGAATAGCAGCTCACGCTTGAGTACCTGGCTCAACGGCTCGAAATAGGCCGAGAGAAAAAAGGTTTCCCAGGTGCTCTGGTGATTGGACTGGATGACGCACGGCCGGTCAGGTACGTTCTCGGCACCCTTCACTTCGTAACGAATGCCCAGGAAGACCTTGCTCAGCCAAAGTGCGCAGCGGCACCAGTAGACATTGATGAAGCGATAGCGCGTCCTGAACGACATGAACGGCGCGACAAAAAAACTCAGCGTGCACCACAACAAGGAACTGGTGCCCAGCAGCAGGTAAAAGAGGAAGCTTCTGATGGCCTGCAGTATCGACATAGCGGCGTTTACCATTGCGGGCAATGCCCGCCGTTCAAGCGCTTCCCGAACAATCCTTGATCAGGATGTCTGGGAGCTCTAATTGTGGATAAGTTCAGCGGCAATCGCCGCCAAATCGTCAAAAATCAAGGTGCCCACCGGTAGGGTCTTGCCCAGAGTCTTCTCGCCTTTTCCGGTCTTTACCAAAACTGGCTGACAATCGACGGCCTTGGCCGCCTCCAGGTCACCGAGGCTGTCGCCGACGAACCACACGCCCGCCAGCGCAACGTCATAATGCGCGGCAATGGCTTTCAACATGCCAGGCTTAGGCTTGCGGCAATCGCAGCCTTCGTCCGGCCCGTGCGGGCAATAAACGATCAACCCGACCTCGCCGCCCTGCTCGGCCACCAGTTCGCGCAAGCGATCATGCATGGCCTCTAGGACGGCAAGTTCGTAGTAACCGCGTGCGATGCCCGACTGGTTGGTGGCCACCGCCACCGTCCAGCCTGCTTTGCTCAACTGCGCGATGGCCTCGATGGAACCAGGAATCGGCAACCATTCCTCCACCGTTTTGATGTAAGCGTCGGAGTCGTGGTTGATCACTCCGTCCCGATCGAGAATCAGCAGTTTCAAGCGTTACCCCAGCAGCGAAATGTCAGCAACGCCGAGGAACAACCCACGCAGGCGCGCCAGCAGCGCATAGCGGTTGGCCCGCACGTTGGCGTCCTCGGCATTGACCATCACCGCTTCGAAGAACGCATCGACCGGTTCGCGCAGTGCAGCCAGGCGCGCGAGGGTTTCGCTGTACTGACGTGCCGCCGCCATCGGCTGGACCGCCTGGTCCGCCTGCTGGATCGCCGAATACAGGGAGAACTCGTTGGCGTTGTCGAAGTACTTGGCTTCGACGGTGGCCGCGATATTGCCTTCGGCCTTGCCCAACAGGTTCGATACGCGCTTGTTCACTGCCGCAAGCGCTGCCGCTTCCGGCAGTTTGCGGAAGGACTGCACCGCTTGTACGCGTTGGTCGAAGTCCAGGGCGGAACCCGGCTTCAGGGCACGTACCGACAGGTAGGTCGCGACGTCGACGCCTTCGTCTTCGTAACGCGCACGCAGGCGGTCGAAGATAAATTCCAGCACCGCATCGGCCAGGCCGGCAGCCTTGACCTTGCTGCCGAACGCATTGACGGCGAAAGCCACGGCGTCATTCAGGTCCAGGTCCAATTGCTTGTCGATCAGGATCCGCAACACGCCTAGCGCCGCGCGACGCAAGGCATACGGGTCTTTGCTGCCGGTTGGCAGCATGCCGATGCCGAAGATGCCGACCAGGGTGTCGAGCTTGTCGGCGATCGCCACGGCCGCACCGGTCAGGGTGGTCGGCAATTCAGCGCCGGCGCCGCGGGGCATGTACTGCTCGTTCAGCGCCAGGGCCACATCCTGCGGCTCGCCATCGTTGAGGGCGTAGTAGTAGCCGGCGACGCCTTGCATCTCCGGGAACTCACCGACCATTTCGGTGGACAGGTCGCACTTGGACAGGATGCCGGCACGCGCCGCACGCTGGGCGTCGCCGCCGATACGTGGGGCGATGAATGCCGCCAGTTTCGAAACACGCTCGGCCTTGTCGTAGACGCTGCCGAGTTTCTCCTGGAACACCACGTTGCGCAGGCGCTCGTTGAAGCTTTCCAGGGGTTGTTTCTTGTCTTGCTTGAAGAAGAACTCGGCATCGGTCAGGCGCGGGCGAACGACTTTCTCGTTACCGGCGATGATCTGCTGCGGGTCCTTGCTTTCGATGTTGGCGACTGTGATGAAGCGCGGCAGCAACTTGCCTTCGGCGTCCAGCAGGCAGAAGTACTTCTGGTTGTCCTGCATGGTGGTGATCAGTGCTTCCTGCGGCACTTCAAGGAAACGTTCCTCGAAGGAGCACACCAGCGGCACCGGCCATTCCACCAGCGCGGTGACTTCGTCCAGCAAGTTGGCCGGCACGATGGCGGTGCCTTCCTGCAGGGTGGCCAGTTCTTCGGTGCGCTTGCTGATCAGCTCGCGGCGCTCGTTGGCGTCGGCCAGGACATAGGCGGTGCGCAGGTCGGCCAGGTAATTGGCCGGCGAAGTGATGCGCACGCTCTGCGGGTGATGGAAGCGATGACCGCGGGAATCGCGACCGGCCTTCTGGGCCAGGATCGTGCAGTCGATAACCTGGTCACCGAGCAGCATCACCAGCCATTGGGTTGGACGTACAAACTCTTCCTTGCGCGCAGCCCAGCGCATGCGCTTGGGGATCGGCAAGTCATTGAGGGAGTCTTCGACGATGGTCGGCAACAGGCTGGCGGTCGGCTTGCCCTTGATGCTCTGGCTGTAGCGCAGCTTCGGACCGCTCTGGTCGATCTCGCTCAGGTCTACGCCGCACTTCTTGGCGAAGCCCAGCGCGGCCTGGGTCGGGTTGCCCTCGGCATCGAACGCGGCTTGGCGCGGCGGGCCGTCGAGGTTGATGCTGCGGTCAGGCTGCTGGGTTTCCAGGGCGGTGATCAGCACGGCCAGGCGACGCGGCGCGGCATAGACGTGCTTGGTTTCGAAGTTCAGGCCAGCGGCTTGCAGGCCTTTTTCGATGCCGGCCAGGAACGCATCGGCCAGGGTGTTCAGGGCTTTGGGTGGCAGTTCTTCGGTGCCCAGTTCAACCAGAAAATCTTGAGCACTCATTGTGCAGCCTCCAGCTTAGCCAACACTTCATCACGCAGATCCGGGGTCGCCATCGGGAAGCCCAGCTTGGCACGGGCCAGCAGGTAGGCTTGCGCAACGGAACGCGCCAGGGTGCGTACACGCAGGATGTATTGCTGGCGCGCGGTC
Organism: Pseudomonas frederiksbergensis; assembly: GCF_035751725.1. GTDB lineage: Bacteria > Pseudomonadota > Gammaproteobacteria > Pseudomonadales > Pseudomonadaceae > Aquipseudomonas > Aquipseudomonas frederiksbergensis_A. The sequence continues at coordinate 13,828 of NZ_CP142104.1, forward strand.
ACGGAAATCGCCCGGCGTGCGTCCAGCAAGTTGAAGGTATGGGACGCCTTCAACACCATTTCATAGCTCGGCAACGGCAGCGGCTGGTCCAGCTCGATCAGGCGCTTGGCTTCGCTTTCATAGAAATCGAACAGTTCGAACAGCTTGTCGACGTTGGCGTGTTCAAAGTTGTAGGTGGACTGCTCCACTTCGTTCTGGTGGAACACGTCGCCGTAGGTCACCTTGCCGAACGGGCCGTCGGCCCATACCAGGTCGTACACCGAATCCACGCCTTGCAGGTACATGGCCAGGCGTTCGAGGCCATAGGTGATCTCGCCGGTGACCGGGTAGCACTCGATGCCGCCCGCTTGCTGGAAGTAGGTGAACTGGGTCACTTCCATGCCGTTGAGCCAGACTTCCCAGCCCAGGCCCCAGGCGCCCAGGGTCGGCGATTCCCAGTTGTCTTCGACGAAACGAATGTCATGCACCAGCGGGTCGAGGCCGACGTGCTTGAGGGAGCCAAGGTACAGTTCCTGGAAGTTCTCCGGGTTCGGCTTCAGCACGACCTGGAACTGGTAGTAGTGCTGCAGGCGGTTCGGGTTTTCGCCGTAGCGGCCGTCAGTCGGGCGGCGGCTGGGCTGCACATAGGCGGCGTTCCAGGTTTCCGGGCCGATGGCACGCAGAAACGTGGCAGTGTGGAAAGTGCCGGCGCCTACTTCCATATCGTAGGGCTGAAGTACCACGCAACCTTGCTCGGCCCAGTATTGCTGGAGGGCGAGGATCAAGTCTTGGAAGGTACGCACGGCTGGCGTAGGCTGGCTCACGAAATTCACCTGTTTCTTGGGCTGCGATTTAAAGAGCGGGAGTATACCCGATTCGTTCGTGCGCACGCCCCCTGGAGCCTTATGCCACGCTGCTTTTGGTGTTCAGAAGATCCGTTGTACATGGCTTATCACGATCAGGAGTGGGGCACGCCGCTGCGCGATGCGCAGGGTTTGTTCGAGTTGCTTTTGCTCGAAGGGTTCCAGGCCGGGCTGTCCTGGATCACCGTTTTGCGCAAACGCGAGCGCTACCGGGAAGTGCTGTACGGCTTCGACGTACAGCGCGTGGCGCAGATGAGCGATGCGGAAATCGATGAGCTGATGCTCGACCCAGGGATCATTCGCAACCGTCTCAAGCTCAAGGCCGCCCGCCGCAATGCCCAGGCCTGGCTGGCGCTGGAAGATCCGGTGGTGTTCCTCTGGTCGTTCGTGGGCGGCAAACCCGTCATCAACCATTTCAAGGACCGCACCGAAGTGCCGGCCATCACGCCCGAGGCGTTGGCAATGAGCAAAGGGCTGAAAAAAGCCGGGTTCACCTTCGTCGGGCCGACCATCTGCTACGCCTTGATGCAGGCCTCGGGCATGGTCATGGACCACACCCAGGACTGCGACCGCTACGCCGAGTTGGTAAACGGCGGTTAGAATAGTCGGCTCGCAACACGACCCATGAATTCAGGAGTGACCTGTGGATAAGTTGAAAGGCGCCTTGCTGGTCGGCGCTCTGCGGTTGTTTGCGCTGCTGCCCTGGCGGGCGGTGCAGGCGGTGGGCTCGGCGATTGGCTGGCTCATGTGGAAATTCCCCAACCGTTCCCGCGACGTGGTGCGGATCAACCTTGCCAAGTGTTTTCCCGAGATGGACCCGGTCGAACGTGAGCGCCTGGTAGGCCAGAGTCTCAAGGACATCGGCAAATCCCTGACCGAAAGCGCCTGCGCCTGGATCTGGCCGGCACAGCGCTCCATCGAACTGGTGCGCGAAGTCGAAGGACTGGAAGTATTGAAAGAAGCCCTGGCCTCGGGCAAGGGCGTAGTGGGTATCACCAGTCACCTGGGTAACTGGGAAGTGCTCAACCACTTCTATTGCAGCCAGTGCAAACCGATCATTTTCTACCGTCCGCCCAAGCTCAAGGCGGTGGATGAATTGCTGCAAAAACAACGCGTACAGTTGGGTAACAAAGTCGCGGCGTCGACCAAGGAAGGTATTCTCAGCGTCATCAAGGAAGTGCGCAAAGGCGGCCAGGTGGGCATCCCCGCCGACCCGGAACCGTCTGAGTCCGCCGGTATCTTCGTGCCCTTTTTCGCCACCCAGGCCCTGACCAGCAAGTTCGTCCCGAACATGCTCGCTGGCGGCAAAGCCGTGGGCGTGTTCCTGCATGCCCTGCGCCTGCCGGACGGCTCCGGGTACAAAGTCATCCTCGAAGCTGCGCCAGAGGAGATGTACAGCACTGACACCGAAACGGCCTGCGCTGCCATGAGTAAGGTGGTCGAGCGTTACGTGCGTGCCTACCCGAGCCAATACATGTGGAGCATGAAACGCTTCAAGAAACGCCCACCGGGCGAGGCGCGGTGGTACTGAAGGCCCGCCTGACCGATCAGTGCGCCATGATTACGCCGAATCTGGGGCGCACTGATAAATAGTGCAAGAGGCTCTCGTGCGAGGGGAGTTGTCATGTTTATTGCCGGGAACTACCCGTCCCGGTCTTGAATGCAGCTCCTCATGCCCACCCCTAACCATAAAACAGTCGATAATAAAAGCGTCATAACCTCAATGAATCACTACTGTTAAGAACGGTCTATTCCGGCGGTGTCTCGCTAGCCATAAGTCGAATAACAGCCTTAATAAACTGCGTCTTATAGTGCGCGACGCAAAAACAATCTCGACCTTTAATTAGTCCTGGATGGTTTAGATGTCGCTAAAAAGAGTTAAGGCTAAAGCGCTTCCAATCACTGAGGAGTTGTTGCAATTACTACGGGCAACACAACACGCTCAGACTGTATGGAGCGTCACCGTCAATGATATTGACGCGTCATGCGATGAGGTATGGCTTGCTCGGATGTGGGAGGTCGAGGGCCTCGAAGCCCAATACCGAGCGTGTCAGGATCGGCTATTTCTGTACCTGAAACAGGCCATCCAGATTTAACCAGTCCGTTGAAGGCTGCGCTGTTCCCGTTGCTTGCACTAGAGATGCGGGCCCACCAGAACCGAACGATCATGAACATTCGACTAAAGAACTAGACAGTTTATGAGTGTTTGAAAAATACCTCTTAGTTTGACAACGGACCTCTCGCGCAATCGCCGGCCGGCTGTGAGCTGTAACCTTTCAGCGACGCCTTAGGCCAAATAGACTGTACATAGCGCTATTTTTTCACGTATGAGGCGAATTGCTCTCCAGAGCACTTTAGTTGCCACTCTACAACTAAAGCATTCAGGTTCACGGTCGACACTCAGGGCGCCATGTTCATTCCATCTGAGTTACAACGGGAGTCTTTATGTTTGACTGGATCAGCAATATCCGTGTCAGCGCGAAATTAAGCTTGGGCTTCGGTCTGGTACTAGGGCTTGCGCTGTTACTGGCATTCACGGGGTGGTACGCCATTGCGACGTTGACCGAACGCGGCGTTAAAATCGAGAAAATTGCTCAAATCAGCGATTACACCAAAGAGCTGCGAATCAATCGATTGCGTCTTGGTGCAAATCCTCAGCCCGATGCCTATCAACCGCTGCAGAAAATCCTGGACAATCTGGCGGCTCACTTGCAAAGCATCAGCACTCAGTTCACTGCCCCGATTGATCAGGAACTGATGCAACAACAGAACACATCCGTCAGAGAATACGGACAACTATTGCTTGATCTGGCCAAACCCAATGCTGACCAAGGGCCCATATATAAACGTATGGGGCAGTTGGGTGATCTGTTGCTCGATACGACGCAAAAGCTCATTGACTCGCAAAATACCAAGCGCGATGCCGACGCCGCGTCTGCCAAGGTTCTGCTGGGTCTTGTCGCTGCCTTGACGTTGCTATTGGGCGCACTTGCTGCGTGGATCATTACCCAACAAATCGTTAACCCTCTGCAATACACGCTACAGGCCGTGAATCGTATTGCCAGTGGGGATTTGAGTGAGCCCGTGCAGGTCAATCGGCGTGATGAGTTGGGTCAGCTGCAATCGGGTCTTCAGCAGATGACGCTCAACCTTCATGAGCTGATCGAGGGCATTCGATCCGGCGTCATTCAGGTTGCCAGTGCTGCCGAACAGCTGTCGGCAGTCACCGAGCAAACCAATGCAGGCGTCAATAATCAGAAAAACGAAACGGATCATGTTGCCACCGCGATGAGCGAAATGACCGCAACGGTGCAAAACGTCGCACGCGATGCTGAAGAGGCCTCAACTGCCGCAACCGCAGCGGATCAGCAAGCCTCTGAAGGAGAGCAAATCGTGAATGAGGCCATAGCGCAGATCCAGCGTTTGGCCGAAGAGCTCAATCAGTCGGCTGACGCTGTACGCCATCTCCAGGAACAAAGCGAAAAAATCGGCGGGGTGCTCGATGTGATAAAGGCGGTGGCCCAACAAACCAATCTGTTGGCGCTGAATGCGGCCATTGAAGCGGCACGCGCCGGCGAGGCTGGCCGTGGCTTTGCAGTGGTAGCAGACGAGGTGCGCAGCCTTGCCTTGCGCACCCAGCGCTCCACTGAAGAAATTGAAAGTCTGGTGGCCGGTGTACAGAGTGGTACTCATGCCGTTGCCTCAGGCATGGAAAGCAGCCAACTGTTGGGCGAGAGCAGCGTCGAATTTACCCACCGCGCGGTGATCGCCCTGGAAAACATCACGAGTAAAGTATCGATCATTCAAGCCATGAATCAGCAAATCGCCACCGCAGCGGAGCAGCAAAGCGCAGTCGCCGAGGAAATCAATCGCAGTGTCATCAACGTCCGCGACATCTCCGAGCAGACGGCCGGCACCTGCGAGGAAACCGCTTCCTCAAGTACTGAACTTGCAAGGCTGGGCCATGAACTGGAGAGGTTGGTAGGACGTTTTAAAGTGTAGATGTGGCAGGGATGGCGCCGTTTTGCACCCGCAATGCCTCAGGTATCACGGGTACCGGCGCCAGCTGTGTTCCTTCTCTGCTCTCAACCCCTGCCGTTCGGATCGATTTTTCCAAGCTCGGAGAGGGGGAAATGGCCTAAGCTCGCTTACTTCCAAATCAGCCAAGGAAGCGTCAATGGGCATTCAACCCGATCAGCGCTTTCAGCTACCGACATCCGCCAGCAAAAACGCCAAGCGAGGATCCGCCTTCGATGGAGTCACCGCCACGATCTCGGCTTGCACGACGTCTTCCATCACGAAAGGATCGTTGCTGACCCGATCCTCAAGCTGGGCCAGAGCGACTCCACTGGCCAGAATCATCCCGCCGGCCTGTGGCTGGATACTGCCGGCCATGAGAAAAACACCCTCATCAAAACCGCGCTGCAGCCACTCTTTATGTGCTTGCATCAGCCGGCCCACCTGATCACGTCCGGCGGAAAACCTCAGAAAAATGACGTACATAGTTGTCCTCCCTGAAAATCATGGTGGTCGTTTGATCTAAACCTTTACCTCATCCGCGAGGCCGTCAAGCCATGCACACATGCGCTCGGCCTCCCGTCGGATGAAGCGCTCGTCTTGAAATGCCTGTGCAAGCAACGCAATGCCCTGGCTGAATGCCAACACATGCATCGCCAGCGAGTCCGCGTCCGTTTCATGCCCGAGCAGAACGAACTGGTGGCATAACCAAGTGCGGAACAAGACAAACAGCTGATTGGACTGTGGCTGTGCGGGGTGGCCAATCTTGGCCAGTTCGCTGCAAAGCGTGCCGACCGGGCAGCCATGACGAATGATCTGCGCTCGATTCGTGACCACGATGCGGATGAAATCCTTGATGCGCTCGGAGGGGGAATCGCTTTGGCTTTCCCATTCCTCCAGCATTCCTGATGTGCTCATCATGCGTTTGCCGATGACGGCATCCAGAATCTCGTCCTTGCTCTTGAAGTGGTAATAAAAATTGCCACGGGAAATACCCACGGCGTCGGCAATGTCAGAGAAAGAGGTCAGCTCATAGCCTCTTTCATAAAACAGCCTGTCCGCCTCCGCGACGATGCGCTCGCGGGTCGTTTTGTCAGCCATTCAGATGCGCCAGATTGCGTTGAAGTGTGATTAGGACGGTTGACCTAATGTCTGGATTTGAGGGTAGGACGGTCATCCTAATCGGTCAAGTGAAAGAAGTTCATCGGTGTGTGAGATCAGTGATGTCGGGCGTGCGTATTTCCAGAGCTAGAAGCCGGGAATGGTCGAGCGCAGCGGGGAAAGTTTGGAAGAAGTCGCGGCAGATTTCGTCAACGAGCGCCGCAGCACCTCGATCATCCAGCGCCCGGCGCGCTTGAGGAAGTCGCCAAATGATTATCTACGCCAGCCCGGAACAGGCCTCGGCCACCACCGGCGCGGCGCTGCGTGTTGATGGTGGGGTGGTGGATAGCATCGTTTAGGACCTCGGAATATGTTGCAAAAAAACGCCGCTTCCTCGTGAGAGATAAGCGGCGTTCTTTCTTTTGGAAGCAACATGGGTTGATTCGACCGGTTTTTGGAGCGATGAAGAAATGTTCAGCTCACTCTGTTTTCGATGAGTCGATCGGAGCCACCCTCGGCCACTCGGTTTTGGATCAGTCGGTCCGAACCACCCTCGGCCACTCGGTTTTGGATCAGCCGGTCCGAACCACCCTCGGCCACTCGGTTTTGGAGCAATCGATCCGAACCGCCCTCGGCGACACGGTTCTGGATCAGTCGATCCGAACCGCCTTCAGCCACACGGCTTTCGATCACGCGATCCGAACCACCCTCAGCGACCGTAGGTTGAACATAAGAAGCCGCAAACGCATTGCCGAGGGACAGTGCCAAAAGCGAACCAATGAGAGTTTTGTTGAGCGTTTTCATGTCCTGATCCTTTTTATGCGTAGATGAAGTGAGTTAGACGGTGACGTGCAAACGGACGTCGACGTTGCCGCGAGTCGCGTTGGAGTACGGGCAAACCTGGTGAGCGGCGTCGACCAGCGCTTGAGCATCGGCTTGATCCAGGCCTGGCAGGCTGATGTGCAGGTCGATATCCAGGCCGAAACCACCAAGGATCTGACCGATGCCGACGTGGGCCGTGATCGAGGCGTCAGCCGGAATGCTGCGTTTGCTTTGGCTGGCGACAAACTTCAATGCGCCGATGAAGCAGGCGGAGTAGCCGGCTGCGAACAACTGCTCAGGGTTTGTGGCTTCACCACCCGCGCCGCCCAGGGCTTTTGGAGTGGCCAGTTTCACGTCGAGAATCTTATCGCTGGAAACAGCACGGCCATCACGGCCACCGGTGGAGGTTGCGACTGCGGTGTAGAGAACGTTCATGGTGTTTCCTCTTTACTGATGGGTTTGATCGGTTTTGTTTAGCGCTAAATGTTTGCGCGCTAATCAGTTGGGATAAAGTTAGCGGCCAAATGCTTTGCGCGCAAGATAAATTTTCAGAAAATTTCTAGCTTTTGATTAACTCGTTGATTTTTATCTGAATTTATTTCGTTCGATGCCAGGTCGCATGACCTGTGAGGTGAACCAATAAGAGACGGGGATCAGCAAGGCCTGCGAAACTGCAGGCATTTGGATAGGGAAGGAATTTATAAGCACAATGAGCGTTGTATGGGATCGTTCCCACGCTCTCACGTGGGAAACGCCGTCAAGGACGTCCGCGTTGCGCTTCGGAGACGCTATTCGCTGTCAGCGGTGCAAATGGCTTTCATCGCCAGAAACGTAGTGGGAGTGGGACCAATCTGAGTCTGCATGTTGACGAGCGTAGGCGCCCCAGGATTACCTTCCAGGCGGTATGGCCCGTTACAAACCTTTCTGGCCTTGTCATTGATATTTTCCAACATGCCTTCCCTAGAGTTAAAGACACTGCCGCCGCAGGTAAGCATATATTCGCCTGGTCCTACTCTATCAGCGGAGGTGAAGGTACAACCTGCCATAGCGGAAAGGAAAAACCCGAGTGCTATTTTTTTCAACCGCTAGACCTCTTCTGAAAGTTGGAAAACGAGCGGCATGTAACAAAGAGGCGAACCCTACTGAGCAACCGCGACTTGATTACGCCCCAATGCCTTTGCCCGGTACAACGCCTTATCGGCACTGTTCATCAAACCATGAAGATCCTTATGAGCGGCCTCCGTCGACGCCACGCCAAGGCTGGCGGTTACCCGATGGACCGGTTCGATCATCATTCCAGCAATGCTCTGGACAAGTCCTTCCGCGATATCGGTGGCGACCTCAATAGAGGTATTTGGAAGCAAAATGGCGAACTCTTCCCCGCCGAGCCGCCCATGGATATCGGTTGTCCGAAACGATGAACTGATGACCGCCCCAATCCGGCGCAACACCTGATCCCCGACCTGATGGCCGTAGGTGTCGTTGATATGCTTGAAGTGATCCATGTCCAACATGACCGCGCACAACCCTTGCCGCTTGGCCTTGCATTCGTCGTAGAGTTGCTGGGCATGCTCGAAAAAAGCCCGCCGACTCTTCAGGCCGGTCAATTCATCGGTTTGTGCGGCACGGGTTGAAATGCGGTTGGCCTGTTCCATTTCTCGGGTAAGACGAAAGGCGATTTCCAGTGCCTGGGACATTTTGTGCGTGGCGCGGGCCGCAAATGCCGTGAACACCAGGATTGAAAGTGCCATGCCGACTTGAATCGGGGATGGTTGAAACAGCAGCCAGGCGGTGCACGGCAACAGCACCACGCCAATGGAGACCAGGGTCATATCGCGATAGGCCGAATAGCAGGAGACCGCGCTGACAGTCATCCCCACTGTAAAAAGCATGACCAACGCCTGGGACAAGAGATCATCCGCCGGCATGACCACAAACGCGCCGACGCCCCAGATGCCGGCGGATAATATGAGCGAAAACCAGTACTTGCGCTCCCAACGCTGCGGCGTGCGCTGACTTTCGTCACTGCGAAAATAGACAACGAACATCGCGATACGCAACAGCGTCGATGTGCTCAAGATGCCCAGCCACCAAAGAATGACGCTGTGCTCAAACCGATCCCAACACAGCCAACTCAGCATGATGGCAGCCAAGTAACTGCCAAAAACCGCGGAAACGGATTGTCGAAACAGTTGCTGCAGGCGGTCAGTTCGTACTTGCTCGTCTATGCAAAAATCTTGGCCGTTCCGAGATCTTGGGCCATCCATTTGATCCACCTGATCGTGACGCAACGAAAACGACGATTGTGGCACCCTGCCACCAACGCAAACAACTGAATTACAGCCAAGGCCCCGATTGAACCGAAACCCCGTGGCGAGGGAGCTTGCTCCCGCTGGGCTGTGAAGCAGCCCAACCATTCCTACAGACAAACTGCATCATCTTCTTTACAAGAATCAGGCCGGAATCAATCCTGCCTCCCGGTAGCTCAAGATCAGATCATCGAACAGACCGACATCCGCCCGAGTTCTCGCGATTAACTGAGCACCCGCCACAGCGGTGTAAATGGCCAGGGCTCTACGTTCACATTCCGCTGCGCTGCCCATTCCGGCATCCGCCAACACCTGGGCGAGCCACGTCACATTAACGTCCGCAAATGCCCGGATCTCCCGCAGGACTTCATCGGGAAGGTCCTCGTATTCGGCAGCCATGAAGCTGGACAGACAAAGCTTGTTGCCGTCCTCAAGCGACTTTCGAAAAAGGGACGGGTACAGCTGCACGCACACTTTTGGCTCGACATTGGCGGCGCGTATCTCCTCTAGCGCCCGCTGCACGTCCTGCCAGTAGCGTTGCGCGACCGCAGCAGCCAACCCCGCCTTGCTCGGAAAGTGGTAGTAAATGCTGGCGTTCTTGATGCCTACCTGGTCGGCAATGCTACGAAAATTGATTCCGCTGTAACCGTGCAGTTGGGCAGCGGATTTCGCCGCCGCCAAGATGGCTTCTCGAGCATTTTCGTTCACGTTACCGCCTCGTTTACTTAATCGATGAACTCATTTGAATGCGATTCTACGCCCGGATTGTCTTGCCTGCCAATTGTCAGGTAGGGAGTTGACAGGGCCAAAATATCAGCTCAGTCTTTTACCTACCAATTGACAGGCAGGTGATCCGATCATGTCTTCTTCACAACAACGCGCTGACGTTTCCACGGTTCCTGGAATGAAAATCTACGATTGGTTCAACGGCCCCTACCCCGCCCGCGTGCGCATTGCGCTGGCGGAGAAAGGCCTGTTGCCAAAAATCGAATTCATTGCAGTGAATCTCTGGATCGGTGAGCACAAGAAACCGGAATTCCTCGCCATCAATTATTCCGGCACATTGCCCGTGCTGGAGCTGAACGATGGGACGCTGATCGCCGAATGCACGGCGATTACCCAATATCTGGACAGCCTGGTCGGCGAACCGACGCTGACGGGCGAAACGCCCGTTGAAAAAGGCCTCATCCACATGATGACCAAGCGTGCCGAGATCGAATTTCTCGACGCCGTCAGCACATACTTCCACCACGCGACGCCGGGCCTCGGCCCAGAGGTCGAGCTGTACCAGAATGCCGAGTGGGGCGGCCGGATGCGCGACAAGGCGATCAGGGGCATGCGCTATTTCGACAACTTGCTCAAAGACCAGCCCTTTGTGGCGGGCGACAGGTTTTCGATGGCCGACATTGCGGTACTGGGCGGCATGATCTTCGCCTCGCTGGTGCAGGTCCCCGTGCCTGATGAATGTGCCGCACTGCGCGCGTGGCACGCCAGGATGCAGGAGCGCCCAAGCGTCCAGGCATGGCGCGCGATGGTCGAGCGTGGCGCTGCGTAGCTCGGATCACAAAGAAAAAACCCGACGCTTAAAGTCGGGTTTTTTCTTGGAGTACGGCGGCAAGTCCGACGTGCTTATCGATTATTCGACCTGCGACAGTTTGGCGTCGTCGCAACCGGCAGCACGGCACTCGCGCTCGACAGCCTTGAGAATGACGATACGCGCCTCGGTCTTCTCGTTGGCACAGTCCAGGTAGAGCAGGCCATCGTTGGAACAGGCGCTGTCACGATTTTTGATCCACTGGATTTGAGCGGCTTTCACCTTTTTCTTTTGATCCGGGTTCAGGGCACTCATCGTCTTCTTGTATTGATCATTGATGTCCTGATCCGACTGAACCATTTTCAGCGACGCGCAATAGGTTCTGTCATAGGCGTTTCTAGGGTTATCGCAACTCATCGCAGATGCCGATGCTGATGCCATTGCCAGCAACGCCCCAACCAACAAAGACTTGATCACTGATTTCTCTCCCTGAATGCCCTCTATTGATTAGAGGTCGCGGCGGGAATTTATCATGAGGGTTGTAGAACAATGAAGCAGATCCCCGACCGACCGCGGCGGGACTGCCAGAATATTTGTGCTCGGGCACAACCGCTTGTGCACCTCGCCCTGGGTTTTATCTTTTTCCTGCCAATGCCCATCAGTGGCCGGGTTTAGTAGCCTCCCAAAAAGCAAACCCGACATGTTGTGTCGGGTTTGTTTTATTTCATCCGTCGGGCGGTCCTTTCCGATACAGGTGATCACCGAGCCAAGAAGCAGGAAGCATCGCTATCGTTGACTGCCCTGCGCTTGAGGATCTCTCAAGGTATTGCTGCCCTGGTGAACACGTATCGCAAGCTGCTCCAAACCGCTGAGGTCGGTTGGCGGTCTTCCAGCGACCTTGGCCGCCTCGTCCCAGCGGCGCAAACGCAGGCTGTCGGCAAACAGCGGGTCGGCTTCGAAAGCCTTGGCTTCAGGGGTCGTCATCGGTCCGCCCTGCCAGTGAAGGGTTTGCCGGCTGGCCGCACTCAACCCTGCCAGATAGGCCGGTTCGCGCCAGCTCAGGTAACGCTTGGCGTCAACATGCCGCGCCACCAGCCCCGCCAGACGCTGGGAGAACCCCAAGCCCAGCAGCCAGTTTGCGCCCACTCGCTCGTGGCCGCGACGGCCAAGGCCGGCCATTGAATTTTGCGCCGTCAGCGGCGCACAGAAGTGCCCGACATCGTGGCAGAAAGCGGCCAGCACCAGTTCCTCATCCGCCCCTTCGTCACGTGCCAGCTCGGCGGCCTGGACCATGTGTTCGAGCTGGCTGACCGCCTCGCCGATGTAGTCCGCCTGCGCCTGCTGGCGGCACAGGGCAAACAGCTCGGCCACCGCTTGTTCCGCGCTCATGGGATGCAGGCTTGCGGCATTGGCCCGCGGCCATTCTCCTTCGCCGAGCAAAGCCGCCAGGCTGCGCTCACCCAGGCCCAGGCCGACGCTCATGCCCAGGCCGGTGTGCATCAGCACGGCGCTGACCCCTGCTCCGGCTTGCACCACGCTGAACGGGCCGGGCCCGCGCGAGCCGTATACGCCCTGCCAACGTTCCAGCACTTGCAGCTTGCCGCCCAGGGTGTGCTCGGCCAGCGCCAACATGAGGTCGTCCACGCCTTCGGCATTGAACGGCGAAGCGTCGCTGCCGTAGTCGTGGGAATCGCCGATGATCAACTCGCCATGGGGCGTCGGGCTGACCAGCAGGTGGATGCCGTGGGTTTCCAGTTCCGGCTGCTCGCGGCGGATCTGCGTGCGGATGGCCTCGGCTTCCGGCAGATCGGCGAAGGCGCCGTAATGCACGCAACTGAGTCCGGTGAGCACCGCATGTTGCAGGTCCAGCGGCTGTTGCAGACGGGCGCGCAGCATCTGCAAGCGACACACCGAAGGCTGGAGCGCGGCCAGCGGCTCGGCCAGCAAGGTCTGATAATCGTGTCCGGAGCAGACCACGATGTGCTTGGCGCTGAAGCGCCCGGCGCTGGTCAGGGCGCTGCCTGGCTCGACGTCTCGCACCAAGGTGGAAAAGTGGAACTGCACGCCCAGCGTGCGCAGGTAATCGACGATCTGCGGCAGCGCCTCACGGGAATACAACTGCTGGTCATCAAGACCGTGCAGGGCGGCGCGATGATGGGCGAAACGCCCGCCGTACAGCCCATCCAGCGCGGCACCGCGCAGCAACTCGACACGGTAGCCATGCTCGCGGGCGCGGCCGGCGCAGAAGGCTTCGAGCAAAGCTTCCTCGGCTTCGCTGCGGGCGAACAGCAGTGAGCCTTGTTGTTTGAGCTGCAGGCCAGCGGCCTGGCCCAGTTCGGCCCACAGGCCTCGCGACTGGCGGGCCAGGTCGAGCATCACGCCCGGCGCCTGGCCGGTGACCAGGGCCTGGCCGAAGTTGCGGATGGAGGCGCCGAGCGGCGTGTGGCTGCGCTCGAACACGCGCACCTTGAGACCACGCTTGGCGCCAGCCCAGGCGTGGGCGAGGCCGAGCATGCCGGCGCCGACGATCAACAGATCGCAGTCGTGCTGACTCATGGGGAAACTCCTGGAAAGAAGAAGGCGGCCGCCAACGTAGTCGGCCAGGTCATTTGGCGACTGGCTCGGACTTACCGTCGTAACGCTTGCGCCATTCGGCAAGGATCTTGTCGCGATTCTCCGAGGCCCAGGCGAAGTCGTTCTTGATCAGGCGCTGCTCGTAGTCGGCGGGCAGTTCCTGGAAGCGCTCGGCGATGCCCGGCTGGGCCAGCACGGCGAAGTTGGCCTTATAGAGGTCCATGGCCTCGCGGCTGGCGGAGAAGTCGGCGAGCTTCTTCGCTGCGTCCAGCTGCTCGGTGCCCTTGACGATGCCGGTGGCCTCGATCTCCCAGCCCAGGCCTTCTTTCGGCAGTACGATGTCCAGCGGCGCACCTTTGCGCTTGAGCTGCACAGCCGGGTACTCGAAGGAAATGCCGATGGGGAACTCGCCGGCGGCGGCCAGCTTGCACGGCTTGGAGCCGGAATGGGTGTACTGGCCGATGTTCTGGTGCAGCTTGTCCATGTAGGCCCAGCCCTGTGGTTCGCCGAAGGTCTGCAACCAGGCGCTGACGTCGAGGTAGCCGGTGCCGGACGAGGCCGGGTTGGGCATGACGATCTTGCCCTTGTACACCGGGTTGGTCAGGTCTTCCCATTTGGTCGGCTTGGGCAGGCCCTGCTTCTCGGCCTCGATGGTGTTGAAGCAGATGGTCGCGGCCCATACGTCCATGCCGACCCAGGCCGGCGGGTTGGCGGCATCGCGGTAATTGGCGCCGATCTTGTCCAGGTTGGCCGGGGCGTAGGCTTCGAGCATGCCTTGCTGCTTGAGCACGGCCAGGCTGGAGCCAGCCAGGCCCCAGACCACGTCGGCCTGCGGGCGATCCTTCTCGGCCAGCAGCTTGGCGGTGACGATGCCGGTGGAGTCGCGCACCCACTTGATCTCGATATCCGGGTGCTGCTTCTCGAAGGCGGCCTTGTAGGCGGCCAGTTGTTCCACTTCGAGGGCGGTGTACACGGTCAGCTCGGTGTTGGCCTGGGCCTGCATGGCGCAAGCGGCGAGCAGGCCGGCGGCCAGAGCGGTACGTTTGAACATGGGAAGCTCCTGGGTTGGCATTGTGTGGCGTTGGTTGTTCGAATTCAGCAGGCCTGCGGGCTCTCGCCCCGGGCCAGGCGAGCGTTGATCGCGTCGATCACCGGCGGCAGTTCGGCAAGGGTGTCGATCAGGTAATGCGGCCTGCTCGGCGCGAACAGCGCGTCGATGCGCGTGCGCTCGGCTTCGCGCTGCGCGGGCGTCAGGGCCTGGTACTGCGCCCAGTCAAGGCCCAGGAAATTGCCGGAGAAGCGCAACGCCACGGTCCACATGCCGGCGCTGCGGCCTTCGAGAATGCCCGGCTCGGTGTCGTCGACCTTGACGCAGGCGGCGACATCGTCGAGACACAGCGCGACGACATTGGCCAGCGCCTGGGCCGGGCTCGGCCGACCTTTCGGCACCTCGTCGGTGGCCACCACATGATCCGGGCTATAGCCATTGGCGGCGGCCAGTTCGACCACTTTGTCCATCACCTGTCTGGGATAGCCGGAGCAACTGCCGAGCTTGAGCCCGCGTTCGCGCAGGGCGGCGATGCACGCCAGCGCACCGGGAATCAACGCCGAGTGCTCGCCGACCTTGGCGATCTGCAAGGGCATGAAGCGCTCATAAATCGCCGTCACATCTTCATCGCTCGGCAGGCGGCCGAAGCGACGCTGGTAGCGCTCGGCAATCGCCGGCAGGTTGCAGAGGGTGCGAATGTGGTCCCACTTGCCCATGCCCATCGGCCCGCGTGCCTCGTCCAGGCTGATTTCGATGTCGAAACTGGCGAAGGCCTCGACGAAGATGCGGGTCGGCGCGAAGGAGCCGAAATCGACCACGGTGCCGGCCCAGTCGAGAATGGCGGCGTGCAGGCGGTCGGGGTGTTGGTAGTGCATGGCAGTCTCCAGGGTAATCAATGGCCGGCGGTCGCGCGCCAGGCTTGGGCCCGACGCAGCAAGCCGCGCGAGGCTCCCGCCAGCAGCAGCGACACCGCAGCCGAGGTGAGCAGAATCAAGGTGGACATGGCAGCGGCGCCGCCGACATTGCCGGCGTCGTCCATGTTCAGCACGGCGATGGCGGCGAGCAGGCTGTTCGGGCTGTAGAGGAAGATCACCGCCGACACCGTGGTCATCGCCGAGACGAACAGGTAACGCAGGATGTCGAGCAACGCCGGCAGGCAGATCGGTAGGGTGACGCGCAGAAAATGGCGCAGCAGCGGCACCTTCAGCGACAGCGCGGCGGCCTCGAACTCGCCATCGAGCTGGCGCAGCGCGGCGCTGGCGGTCAACTGCGCGGTGGTCAGGAAGTGTGCGATGGTGCACGCCACCAGCAGGGTCAGGCTGCCATACAAGCCATGCAGCGGGTTGCCCGGCAGGTTGAAAAAGAACACGTAGCCCAGGCCCAACACCAACCCCGGCACCGCCATTGGTACGAAGCTGAGCAGGCGCAGGGCCTGGGTCAACGGGCTCTGCCGGGTCTTCTCCAGCAGGTAGGCGCCAGTGAAGGTCAGCAGGCTGCCGAACACGGCCGTGCAACCGGCCAGCAGCAGGCTATTGCGGTACACCTGCCAGCCGCCGGGCAGTTCGGAGAAGGCGTAGTGGTGCAGCGACAGCGACAAGTCGTAAGGCCAGAACTTGACCAGCGACGAGTACACCGCCATGCCAAACACGCCGAGCAGCGCCGCGCAGATCAGCAGCACCACGGCGAGGAAGGCCAGGTCGCGATAGCGCGACGGCTGCGGGTGATAAACCTGGGCACGACCGCTCATGGCCTCGCGCTGACGGCGGCGCAGCCACAAGTCGACGGTGAAGCTCAACAGCGCCGGCAACAGCAGGACCATGCCGATCAGCGCGCCGCGGCCGAACTGCTGTTGCCCGACCACCGCTTTGTAGGCCTCCAGCGCCAACACCTGATAATCGCCGCCGACCACCACCGGCACGCCGAAATCGGTGATGCACAGGGTGAACACCAGGCAGAAGGCCGCGAACACGCCCTGTCGGCTGCCCGGCCAAGTGATGCTGCGAAAGGCTCGCCACGGTGAAGCGCCCATGCTTGAGGCGGCGTCGAACAAGCGCGCATCGGCCAGGGCCAGGGCCGAAAGCAGCACCATCAGCGCATGGGGAAAGGTGTAGATGGCCTCGCCGATGACGATGCCCCAGAACCCATAGATATTGTCCGTGAGCAGATGCCGAAGCACGCCCTGGTTGCCGAACAGGTAGATCAGCGCGATGCCCGGCAGTATCGACGGCGCCAGCAGCGGCAGCAGGGAAATGCCGCGCCACAGGCCTTTGGCCGGCACGCAAGTGCGCTGCAACGCATAGGCAAAGGCGTAGGCCAGCGGCACGACGATAGCGGCCACGGTCAGCGAGACCGTCAGGCTGTTGCCCAGCAGCCAGCGGAAGTTGGCGCTGCCGAACAACTCGGCCGCCGCCGTCAACCCACCGCCCTGCCCCGGCTCGCTGGCGAAGCCGCGCCACAGCATGGCCAGCAACGGCAACAACACGGTGAGAATCAGCAGCACCAGCAGCAACCATTGGCCACCGTGGATGAATAGACGGTCGGCCAGGTCGGCCGGCATGCGCCGCGCGCCGGCCTGGGGCTTGCTCAGCAACACCTGTTCCATCAGACGAACACCTGCAAGCTGCGCGGCGGCAGCGCCACCCAAATGTCCGGGGCGCCCAGGCGCGGCATGGCTTCCGGCGCCAGCTCGGCAAGCAGGGTATGACCCGGCAGGGCGTCCAGCTCGAAACTCAGGCGGCAGCGATTGCCGAGGTAGGTGATCTCGCGCATCTGTGCGCTGAACAGGTTGTCTTCGTGCATCAACGGATTGATCACCACCGCTTCGGGGCGGCAGAACAGGCGACCGCGCTCAGCCGGCCGCACCCCGTGCAGACGCAGATTCAGCGCGCCAACCCGGGCATGCTCGCCGTCGCGCTCGTAAGGCAGCCAATTGCCTTGGCCAACAAACTCGGCGACGAAGGGCGTGGCCGGCGCGCGATAGATCTCCTGAGGCGTGGCGTACTGCTCGACCCGACCGTGGTTGATCACCGCGATGCGGTCGGCCATGAGCATGGCCTCGTCCTGGTTGTGGGTGACCATCACGGTGGTGATGCCCAGGCTCTTCTGCAACCGGCGCAGCTCGCCGCACAGATGTTCGCGCACGCGAGCGTCGAGGGCCGACATCGGTTCGTCCAACAGCAGCAACTTGGGCGCCGGCGCCAGGGCGCGGGCCAGGGCCACACGCTGTTGCTGACCGCCGGAGAGCTGGCCGGGGTATTTCTGCTCGCTGCCCTTGAGGCCGACCAGTTCGAGCATCTCGGCGACCCGCGCGCGGAGCGTCTCGCGACTATTGCCGGCCAGGCCGTAACCGATGTTCTGCGCCACCGTGAGGTTGGGAAACAGCGCATAGGATTGGAACAGGATGCCGTAGTCGCGGGCCTGCGGTGGCAGTGTGGAAACATCCCGATCGCCAAAGAAGATGCCGCCGCCATCCTGGCGCTCCAGCCCGGCAATGCAGCGCAGCAAGGTGGTCTTGCCGCAGCCCGAGGGGCCGAGCAGGCACACCAGCTCGCCGGCAGAGACGTCCAGCGACACGCCATCCAGCGCCTGATAGGCGCCGAAGTTCTTGTGGATGTCGCGCAGTTGCAAACTGACCGTAGCCATGGCGGAACCTCGTCGGTGAAATACGAGGCTCATCTTGGGCACGGGGTGCTAAGGCTTTATGGCAGTTGGGCAAAAGCTGCCGATAGTGGTATCGGTGGATTTAGGTAGTGTTTCCACATCGAAGGTGGGCGCGAGGCACCTACGAGGTTGCGGATCTGCGTGGTGACCGTGGGCTGGCTGAGGCCGAGCTTCTTCGCCGCCTGGGTGATGCTGCCCAGGCGGGTGACCATGTGGAAGGATTTCAGCTCGGCGAAGGACATGATGGATACGGCTCTCGATGCGGATCGCCCTCGAAGGAGCGTGAGAAAACATTACAGCTTGGACGTGACAGGACGTCAGTAAATCATGACAGGCAGATCGACTTGCAGCGTTTCCTAACGCGATAAAACAACGTCAGGCGCCATCGCTAAAACCGGCCCTCTGGCTCCGAATTCCAAGGCAAAACGCAGCCTTGTTTATTCCGCCACAGCCATCCTTCCATCAAGCTACGAATCCTTGCGCCATTGCCTACAACTACGCCAGAATCCGCCCGCTTGTGCGCCTTGACCATGGGTTCTATTGTTTTCCTGCCACTGCCCATCGGTGGTCGGGTTTAGTAGCCCGTTGGTATTTAGTAAGGTGCAAGGCTCCTATCAGTCAGGTATTTCCATGCCTGTATTTGATGGCGGCTGTGCGCAGGGCGCCCTCGGGCGCGCCGGCTTGCTAAGTCCCCGGTCTACTAACCTGCGTACAGCTGCCACCCCTTGTTTAGTAGCTAGAGGGTTGCGGCTTCACCTACAGGACTTAGTACATGTTCAAACCTACACCGAATCCGCCAGAGGCGGACCAAGCTTCCCCGCGAACCAAATCCAAAGCCAAGAAACACGACGAAGCCACCAATCGCGCCTTGGATTACTACCTGCTACCAAAACCGAAAAAGTCCGAAGATACGTCCCAACCGGGCCAACTCTTCACCGTCGCAAAAAACGCCGACAACGAATCCCTCCTCGCCAACCTCAGCGAAACCCTGGCGGCAGCTGATGCGATGGTCAGCAACCTGGCTTTCGATCTGGAAGGCCAGCGTCGTCACATCCTCCTCGGCATTCAACAGTTGATTGAATTGAGTTCACTGCTGGCGAATCGGGTGTTGGATAACGTTGATCCGCGATAGCAGGTAAATATCCTTCCCAAAAGCAAACCCGACATCTTGTGTGTCGGGTTCGCTCTATTAATGTTCCAGAAACACGAAAACCCGCAGAGATTTCTCTCAAGCGGGCCTCGGAAGGTAGGCACGAGAGTCACCCCTCATGCGTTGGGATAAGTTTTGTTGCGGGACAATCACTAGGTCAGTCAAATTTGATGAATGCCCGTGATCTTGCAGATCTTTGCGCGACGCGTACATTTCCGAGCATAAAAAAACGGGCCTGCATTCCCACGCAGCCCCGTTTTTTTCACCACCCGATCAGATCAAAACGCCGGCAAAACCGCGCCTTTGTACTTCTCAAGAATAAAAGCCTTCACTTCCGGCGTATGCAGCGCCGCCACCAGCTTCTTCATCGCCTCACTGTCCTTATCATCCTCACGAGCCACCAAGATGTTCACATAAGGCGAGTCGTTACCTTCAATCACCAGCGCATCCTTGGAAGGATCAAGCTTGGCTTCCAACGCATAGTTGGTATTGATCAGCGCCAAATCCACCTGGGTCAGCACCCGCGGAATAGTCGCCGCTTCCAGCTCGCGGAATTTCAGATCCTTCGGATTTCCGGTGATGTCCTTGGTAGTCGACAGGATGTTGTTCGAATCCTTCAACTTGATCACCCCAGCCTTCGCCAGCAGCAACAGCGCACGGCCGCCGTTGGTGGCGTCGTTCGGGATCACCACGTTGGCGCCGCTCGATAGTTCGTCGAGTTTCTTGATTTTGCTGGAGTACGCGCCCAGAGGTTCCAGATGCACGCCGGCCACGCTCACCAGGTGCGTGCCCTTGGCCTTGTTGAACTCATCCAGGTACGGCTGGTGCTGGAAGAAGTTGGCGTCCAGGCGCTTTTCCGCAACCTGTACGTTTGGCTGGATGTAGTCGGTGAAGACTTTGACCTTGAGGTCCACGCCTTCTTTGGCCAATGCCGGTTTGACGAACTCGAGGATTTCCGCGTGGGGGACCGGGGTGGCAGCGACAGTCAGTGTCTCGGCGTGGGCGGAAAACGCGGCGGCGGCAGCGAAGGCAACCAGTAGTTTCTTCATTCAGCTAACTCCTTGTGGGGCGCCTGCTCTTGGCGCCTGCCAGCGAATGGCCGGCTCATGGTTTATTGGCCGCGAGGCCTTATTTTCTAGAGAAATGCACAACCAGTTTGTCGCCCACGGTCTGCAGGACCTGGACCAGCACCAGTAGCAACACCACCGTGACCACCATCACATCGGTCTGGAAACGCTGGTAACCGAAGCGGATCGCCAGGTCACCCAAGCCGCCGGCGCCGACCACACCGGCCATGGCCGTGTAGGACACCAGCGTAATCGCTGTCACCGTAATCGCTGCAAAAATGCCTGGGCGGGCTTCCGGCAGCAAGGCGTTGACGATGATTTGCCGGGTGGTCGCGCCCATGGCCTGGGTGGCTTCGATGATGCCGCGGTCGACTTCGCGCAGGGCGGTTTCCACCAGGCGGGCGAAGAACGGTGTGGCGCCGACCACCAGCGGTGGAATCGCGCCGGCCACGCCCAGGGAGGTGCCGGTGATCAATACCGTGAACGGGATCATCACGATCAACAGGATGATGAACGGCAGCGAACGCAGGATGTTGACGATCAGCGACAGCAACGCATAAACGCCCCGGGCTTCGAGCAACTGGCGCGGGCTGCACAAGAACAGCAGCACGCCCAGGGGCAGGCCGAGCAGCACGGTGAACAGCAGCGAACCGAACAGCATCAGAAAGGTGTCGCCGGTGGCCAGCCAGATTTCCAGCCAGTCGATGTTGGAGAAGAACGAATTCAGCAGTTCCATTAGCGCAGCACCTCCATGTGGACATCGGCCGCGGTGAAGCGGGCGAACGCCGCCTCCATGTCACCGCCGGTGATGGCGAGGGTCAGTTGCCCGTAGGGGGTGTCTTTGATGCGGTCGATGCGGCCGGCCAGGATGCTGTAGTCCACGCCGGTTTCCCGGGCGACGGTACCGAGCAACGGCGCGTAGGTCGCATCGCCCTGGAACGTCAGACGCACGATGCGTCCTGGGACGTGAGCGAAGTCGTCGCGCTGTTCACTTTCGTCGATCTGCTCGTCTTCCTGGACGAAACGTTTGGTGGTCGGGTGCTTCGGATGCAGGAACACCTCGGCCACCGGGCCTTGCTCGACGATCACGCCGGCGTCCATCACGGCCACTTGGTCGCAAACGCGGCGGATCACGTCCATTTCATGGGTGATCAGCACGATGGTCAGCTTCAGCTCGCGGTTGATCTCCGCCAGCAGTTGCAGCACCGAGGCGGTGGTCTGCGGGTCGAGGGCGCTGGTGGCCTCGTCACACAGCAGGATCTTGGGTTTGGTCGCCAGGGCGCGGGCAATGCCGACGCGTTGCTTCTGGCCGCCGGACAGTTGCGCCGGGTATTTGCGGGCGTGGTCGGACAGCCCTACCCGCGCCAGCAGTTCGGCGACGCGGCGGTCGATTTCGCTGCGGGACAACTCGCCGGCCAGCGTCAGCGGCAGCGCGACGTTGTCGGCCACGGTCTTGGACGCCAGCAGGTTGAAGTGCTGGAAAATCATCCCGACTTGCTGGCGAAAGCGGCGCAGGCCACCGGCATCCAGGGCAGTGACTTCTTCGCCGTCGACGATGATCTTGCCGCCCGTGGAGTCTTCCAGGCGATTGATCAGGCGCAGCAGGGTACTTTTTCCTGCACCGGAATGGCCAATCAGGCCGAAGACCTGACCGTTCTCGATTGTCAGACTGGTCGGGTGCAGGGCGGGGATATCCCTACCGGCAACCCGGTAGGTTTTATGGACATTTTGAAACTCGATCACGTAGCGAACCTTGTGGGGCGCGTTGGAAAAGGATCAGCGGTTAGCCGGGCGCGCATTTTAGCCTGTCCGTATAGAGGTTCTTAGCATTTATTTGAGATTGAACCAGCGATTTGGCAATAAGGCGATCAAAGGACATAAAAAAGGAACACAGCGAAACGGTATCGGTCACTCATTAAGCAACTCAAAACATGCCCAGGTACCGTGCCTGGTGCATCGAACTCACGGGTCCTGGCCACGGCGGGGATCGCAACGAGGAGTCATGCCTGATGAGCACTCACAAACCTGCCGGCCCCAGCCAATTGGCGGGGACCGATACCCTGGATCGCAGCAATACCAACGACAAGCTCGAAAGCCTGGAGCAGTTTCGTTCCGACGCCACCGAGCAGGCGTTGCGCACCAACCAGGGCGTGAAGATCGCCGACAACCAGAACACCTTGCGCGCCGGCCCCCGCGGCCCCTCGCTGCTGGAAGACTTCATCATGCGTGAGAAAATCACGCATTTTGACCACGAGCGGATCCCGGAGCGCATCGTCCACGCCCGCGGCACCGGCGCCCATGGCTACTTTCAAGCCTATGAATCCCATGCGGCCCTGACCAAGGCCGGTTTCCTACAGGACCCAAGCAAGAAAACCCCGGTCTTCGTGCGCTTTTCCACCGTGCAAGGTCCACGAGGCTCCGGTGACACCGTGCGGGACGTGCGTGGCTTTGCGGTGAAGTTTTTCACCGACGAAGGCAACTTCGACCTGGTGGGCAACAACATGCCGGTGTTTTTCATTCAGGACGCGGTGAAATTTCCGGACTTTGTCCACGCGGTAAAACCCGAGCCCCATAACGAAATTCCTACGGGCGGCTCGGCCCACGACACCTTTTGGGATTTCGTCTCGCTGGTGCCGGAATCGGCCCACATGGTGATCTGGGCGATGTCTGACCGGGCCATTCCAAAAAGCCTACGCACGATGCAGGGCTTTGGGGTGCACACCTTCCGTATGATCAATGCGGAAGGCCGCAGTAGCTTCGTCAAGTTTCACTGGCGACCCAAGGCCGGGACCTGTTCCCTGGTGTGGGACGAAGCCCAGAAACTCGCGGGCAAGGACACCGACTACCACCGTCGCGATCTGTGGGAATCCATTGAGATGGGCGACTACCCGGAATGGGAATTCGGCGTGCAGATCGTTGCCGAGGAGGACGAGCACAACTTCGACTTCGACCTGCTCGACCCGACCAAGATCATCCCTGAAGAGCTGGTGCCGATCACGCCCCTGGGCAAGATGGTGCTGAACCGCAACCCGGATAACTTCTTCGCCGAAGTCGAGCAAATCGCCTTCTGCCCCGGGCACATCGTGCCGGGCATCGACTTTTCCAACGACCCGCTGCTGCAAGGCCGGCTGTTTTCCTACACCGATACGCAGATCAGCCGACTCGGCGGACCGAATTTTCATGAGCTGCCGATCAATCGTGCGATTACGCCCGTGCACAACGGCCAGCGTGACGCGATGCACCGCACCACCATCGACAAGGGGCGGGCGTCCTACGAGCCAAACTCCATCGACGGTGGATGGCCGAAGGAAACCCCGCCCGGCCCGCAGGACGGTGGTTTCGAAAGTTATCCAGAGCGTATCGACGCCTACAAGATCCGCCAGCGCAGCGATTCGTTCTCTGATCATTTCTCCCAGGCGCGGCTGTTCTACAAGAGCATGAGCCCGCATGAGCAAGAGCACATCATCGCCGCCTACAGCTTCGAACTGGGCAAGGTGGAGCGGGAGTTCATCCGGGCGCGGCAGGTCAATGAGATCCTTGCCAACATCGACTTGGAATTGGCCGGGCGGGTCGCCAAGAACCTCGGTTTGCCGGCGCCCACCGCTGGTACGGTCGATGTTCCGCAGCCTTCGCTGGAACAATCCCCCGCCCTGAGCCAGGCGAACCTGCTTTCCGGCGACATCAAGACGCGCAAAGTGGCGGTGTTGGTGGCTAACGGTGTCGATGGGGCGATCATCGATACGCTCAAACAGGCTCTGGAGGCTGAGGGCGCCCACGCCAAAGTGCTGGGGCCGACTTCGGCGCCGGTCACCACGGCCGATGGGCAGACGCTGGCGGTGGATGCGTCCATGGAAGGCATGCCGTCGATTGCCTTTGACGCGGTGTTCGTGCCCGGTGGTGCGGAGTCGATCAAGGCCTTGAGTCGCGACGGCGTGGCGTTGCATTACGTGCTGGAGGCCTACAAGCATCTGAAAGCCATTGGCCTTCATGGTGAGGCCCGGCAGTTGTTGGTGGAATTGAAGCTGGAGGTGGATGCGGGGTTGATCGAAGACGCGGATGCGAGCGGTTTTTCGCGATTTTTTGCGGCGATTGCTCAGCATCGGGTTTGGGCGCGGGAGCCCAAGGCGAAGGCGGTTCCGGCCTGATGAGGGCCTGAAGGGGTTTGTTGCAGGACAGGGCGCTTTCGCGAGCAAGCCCGCTCTCACACAGGTTTGCGAACAACCTTGTGGGAGCGGGCTTGCTCCGGGCTGCGTTCCTACGGAGCTTTTAGGGCTTGCGCGGAGTCAGCACCATCTGCGCTGGCACACTGCGCAAAATCTGTTTCCGCAACTTCAGATCAAACCCCGGATCAAGCTTCTTGACTCGCTTGTCCAGTAACGTCGCCAGCCAAGGGTAATCATCGGTACGCGGCGCCTGGATGCTGACGTCGCACTGATAATTCACCACATCGGCGGCGATGGCGTCCAGTTGCCGACGCATTTGCTGAATATCGGCTATGTTGAGCGCAACCGTGGTGCTCGGTGCGCTCGGGTCGATCACCTTGGCAACCGGCTTGGCTTCGGCGGCCTTGAGGTCGGCCTCGGCCTTTTCCAGGTCGGCCTTGCGGGCTTCGGCAATGGCGCTGTTGAACTCGCCGGTCAGCGCCGGAGCCTTGGGCATCAAGGCTCGGGCTCGGCTAAGGGCGGTGGCGGCAGCGTTGACATCGCCTTTTTGCAGGTCGATCTGGCTGCGGCGCAGATACGCCTCGGCCAATTGCCGCTGGTAGGGTTCCAGCGTCGGGTCTTCGGGCGACTGGGCCTGCAAGGCGGCCAACTGGCCTTCAGCGGTGGCTAGCTCATTGCTGGCCAGGCTTTGTTCGAGCTGTGCGATGGCCGGGCCCCGCGTATCGGGAGCCTGGGTGACCGGCGGAGTACTCTGGCACGCGCCCAGCAGTAGGGAAAATGCGACAAGGAGCAGATAACGGGAGGCGAACGGCTTCATTCCTGCGACTCTCTATTTGCGCAAAAAGCGAGCAAGTCTACACCCCTCGACGGGGCAGGACAAAACTCAGCAGAAACAACGCCGCGGCGCTGACCACGATCGAGGGGCCGGCCGGGGTGTCCTTGAACCAGGAAAGGGCCAGGCCACCACAGACCGCGAGCATGCCCAGCAGGCTCGCGCCCAGGGCCATTTGCTCGGGCGAGCGGGCGTGACGCTGTGCCGCAGCCGCCGGGATGATCAGCAATGAAGTAATCAGCAACACACCGACGATTTTCATCGCCACTGCAATGACCACGGCGATCAACAGCATCAGCGCCAAGCGCAGGCTGACCACCGGCAGACCCTCGACCCGCGCCAGTTCTTCATGGACAGTGACCGCCAGCAATGGACGCCACAGCGCCACCAGCAACAGCAATACCGCCGCACTGCCGCCCAGGATCCAGGCGAGATCCGCAGGGCTGATTGCCAGCAGATCGCCGAACAGATAGGCCATCAGGTCGATCCGCACGTCACGCATGAAGCTCAGCACCACCAGCCCGAGGGACAAGGTGCTTGGTGCGAGGATCCCCAGTAGCGTGTCGGACGCCAGCGGCTGGCGCTGTTGCAGCGTGACCAGCACCACCGCCAGCAACAGGCAGCCAACGGTCACCGCGATGGCCGGGCTGACATCCAGCAGAAACCCCAGGGCCACCCCCAGCAGCGCCGCGTGGGACAAGGTGTCGCCGAAATAGGCCATGCGCCGCCAGACCACGAACGAGCCCAGCGGACCGGCGACCAAGGCAAGGGCCAGGCCTGCGAGCAAGGCGTACATCAGAAAATCAGCCATGCTTGCAGCCGTCTCCATGAACATGATTGGAAGCAGAAGGGGCGCTGACCACCGAACCATGCAGGTCATGGGCGTGGTCATGGTGGTGGTGATAAATCGCCAGGCTTTGTGCGTTCTTTCCGAACAACTCGACGAAGGCCGGATCGCCGCTGACTTGCTCGGGATGCCCGGAGCAGCAGACGTGGCGGTTGAGGCAGACCACTTGGTCGGTGGTGCTCATCACCAAGTGCAAATCGTGGGAGACCATCAGCACGCCGCAGCCGTGGCGGTCGCGCAGGCGCGTGATCAGGCTGTACAGCTCGGCCTGGCCCGCTACGTCGACGCCTTGCACTGGCTCGTCGAGCACCAACAATTCAGGCTCGCGCAGCAGGGCGCGGGCCAGCAATACCCGTTGCATCTCGCCACCGGAGACACTTTGCACCGGGCTGTCGATCACCTGTTCGGCGCCGACCTCCTTCAGCGCCGCCAAGGCCCGCTCGCGATCGACGCCCGGCACCAGGCGCAGAAAGCGCAGCACCGACAGCGGCAACGTCGGATCGACGTGGAGTTTTTGCGGCATGTAGCCGACGCGCAACCTGGGCTTGCGCCAGACGCTGCCGCTGTCGGGCTTGAGCAAGCCCAATACGGCGCGTACCAGGGTGGTCTTGCCGGCGCCGTTGGGGCCGATCAAGGTCACGATCTGCCCCGGCTCGACGCTCAGGTGAATGTTGTCCAGCACGTTCTGCCCGGCGAACGTCACGGCCACCTGCTCGAGGCGGATCAGCGCGTTGCTCATCAGGCCCCCTGGCAGCCGGAGCAGAGGCCGACGACTTCGACGGTCTGGGTGTCGACGACGAAGCCGACTTCCTTGGCGCTGGCGACGATGGCATCGCTGATGGATTTCTGTTCCAGCTCGATGGCGGCGTGGCATTCGCGGCAGATCAGGAACTGGCCTTGATGGGCGTGCTCCGGATGGTTGCAGCCGACGAAGGCGTTGAGCGACGAAATGCGATGCACCAGGCCGTTTTCCAGGAGGAAATCCAGCGCCCGATAAACGGTTGGCGGCGCGGCGCGGCGGCCGTCCTGCTCGCTGAGCACCGCGAGAATGTCGTAGGCGCCCAGTGGCTTGTGGCTTTGCCAGACCAATTCCAGCACGCGCCGACGCAGGGCGGTCAGGCGCAACCCTTGGCGCGCGCAGATGGCGTCGGCCTCGGACAGCGCGCTGTGCACGCAGTGGGAGTGATCGTGGGGACGACTGGCAAGGGGAGTAATGGGCATGGGCAGCGACGAGATTAGTGAGAGACGTTATTATGTTACCCGTTCTCGTCTCTTCGAGTGGTCATCGTGTCCCGATTTTTTTCGCTGTTTGTCGCTTTTGTCGCAAGTTTCCTACTGATTGGCTCGGCCCAGGCCGACGTCAAGGTGCTCACCAGCATCAAGCCGTTGCAATTGATTGCCGCCGCTGTGCAGGACGGCGTGGCCGTCCCGCAAGTGTTGCTGCCCCCAGGAGCTTCGCCGCACCACTACGCATTGCGGCCCTCCGATGTACGCAAGGTGCAGTCGGTGGACCTGTTGTACTGGATCGGGCCCGACATGGAGGGATTCCTGCCGCGCGTGTTGAACGGTCGTACGCTGCCGTCGGTCGCCGTGCAAGAGCTGCCGGGGCTCAAGTTGCGTCACTTCGCCCAGGACAGCGCTTCCCACGAGGATCATGACGATGATGGGGGCGATGATCACGATCACGACCATCGTCCCGGCACCGTGGACGCCCACCTGTGGCTGTCGCCGCACAATGCGCGGGTGATCGCCGCCAGGATGGCAGCTGACCTGAGCGCCGCGGATCCGGCGAACGCGGCCCGCTATCAAAGCAACCTCAAGGGCTTCAACCAGCGTCTCGATGCCTTGGACGCACGCATCAAGGCCCGCCTGGCCGGGGTCGCGGGCAAGCCGTATTTCGTCTTCCACGAAGCGTTCGACTATTTCGAAGACAACTACGGCCTCAAGCACGCCGGGGTGTTCGCCGTGGCTGCCGAAGTCCAGCCCGGTGCCCAGCATGTGGCGGCAATGCGCACGCGCTTGCAGGCGGTGGGCAAGACCTGCGTCTTCAGCGAACCGCCGCTGCGCCCGCGCCTGGCCGAAACCCTGGTGGCCGGGTTGCCGGTGAAACTGGCGGAGCTGGATGCGCTAGGCGGCTATACCCCGGCGACGGCGCAGGGGTATGAGCAGTTGTTGGAGAAGTTGGGGAATGATCTGGCGGGGTGCCTGGAGTCGCTATAGCGCTGCCAAGCGCAAACCCTGTGGCTAGGGGATTTATCCCCGTTGGGCTGCGCAGCAGCCCCCCTGCTTTCTATCTGACGGACTCGCGGCGGCAGCTATTTTTTGGGGCCGCTTCGCGCCCCAGCGGGGATAAATCCCCTCGGCACAACATCATTCGGCGAAAGCCTTCTATTGATACTTAAAGGGCAAAAGGCAACACCGTGTGAACCGTCTGCCGCTGCGCCAGACGCTGCTGAAATTCCATCGGATCGTGAATCAACACATCCTGCCCGGCAAACGATTCGGCAGCAATCAACCGCGACAGCCAGAACCGTACGCACGCCACGCGCAGCATGGTCGGCCACAGTTGTGCCTCAGCGGCGGTAAACGGCCGCAGTGCCGCGTACGCACCCAGCAACGCCCGCGCCCGGGCGCCATCGAGCACGCCGTCGTCATCCGAGCACCAGTCATTCAAGGCGATGGCGACGTCATACAGCATCGGCCCGGAGCAGGCGTTGTAAAAGTCGATCAGCCCGGTCAGGTGCGTGCCTTCGAACATCGCATTGTCGCGGAACAGGTCGGCATGAATGTTGGCCCTGGGTAGCGCCAGGATGCCTACCTTCTTCGACGAGATTTCTTCCAGCGCTGCTTCCAGCAACTGACGCGGCTCGGTATCGAGGTGCGACAGCAGTTTGCCGCCCTCCTCTTGCATCCAGTCCAGGCCGCGATCGGTCTTGCGCTTGATCATATTGTCGCGGGTCGCCAGGTGCAGATGCGCCAGCAATTCGCCGACTTGGGCGCAGTGCTGGGCGTTGGCCTGCTTGATGTGCTTGCCGGCCAGGCGCGGTTGCAGCAGCGCCGGCTTGCCCGCCAGCTCACGCAGCGCGACGCCGTCGGTGGTGCGCAAGGCGTAAGGCACCGGCAAGTCGGCATTGTGCAGCACGTCCAGCAACTCAATGAAGAACGGCATTTCCTGCACCGGGCCACGCTCGACCAAGGTCAGGACGAACTCGCCCCGCTCCAGGCTGATAAAGAAATTGGTGTTTTCGCTGCCGGCGGCGATCCCCTGGAAATCAAGCAGGCGGCCAAGCCCATAAGGGGCGAGAAAGGTTTCCAGCTCGGGCCGAGCCAGGGGAGTGAACACAGACATGGTCAAAAACTGCTCAGTTCGGGCGCCGTGATTGACGCGGCGCCTATTAAAATTAAGAAACTACTTCCACTCAAAGATTTTCCACGAAGGGATCAGCATATCCGGCTCGTCCGAACGGATGAAGTTTGCATCGGTGCCGTCGGCACGCACCAGAAAATAAGGCTTGCCGTTCTTGGGCGTGACCTTGATCGCATACAAAAAGCCGTTTTGCCGATATTCCTGGATCGTGTTATCGCCTTCGGTGCGGATGGTGACATCCGGGTCCGCCGAGGGCGCGTCGTCCGCCGCCATGACGGCCAACGGGGTGAATGCAAACAAGCCAGCCAGTAACAGGCGATTTAGTGTACGCATGATAACCTTGTCCCTTTGTCGTCAACGGTCCCGCTATTCTAGCCCCGGACCCGCCGAAAAGGTTGATCCTGCTCATGAGCCAAGCTCCCCTCGTCCTGGTGGACGGTTCTTCTTACCTGTACCGCGCCTTTCACGCGCTGCCACCGCTGACCACGTCCAAAGGCCTGCCGACCGGTGCGGTCAAGGGCGTGTTGAACATGCTCAAGAGCCTGCGCAAGCAGTATCCGGACAGTCCTTTCGCCGTGGTTTTCGACGCCAAGGGTGGGACGTTTCGCGATGCGCTGTACGCCGAATACAAGGCCAACCGCCCAAGCATGCCGGACGACATGCGCGTGCAGATCGAGCCGCTGCACGCCAGCGTCAAGGCCCTGGGTTTCCCGCTGCTGTGCGTGGACAACGTCGAAGCCGATGACGTGATCGGCACGCTGGCCCGCAGCAGCGCCGCGGCGGACCGTCCGGTGGTGATCTCCACCGGCGACAAGGACATGGCGCAGTTGGTCGACGGGCACATTACCTTGGTCAACACCATGACCGGTAGCTCGCTGGATGTGGCTGGCGTTAAGGAGAAGTTTGGCGTCGCTCCGGAGCAGATCATCGATTACCTGGCGTTGATGGGCGATTCGTCCGACAACATCCCGGGCGTCCCAGGCATTGGACCGAAGACCGCTTCCGGCCTGCTGGTGGGCGTCAACGGTGGCCTGACCGAGCTGTACGCGCAACTGGACATCGTCGCCACCTTGCCGATCCGTGGCGCCAAGACGCTGGCCGCCAAGCTCGAAGAGCACAAGGAGATGGCGTTCCTGTCGTACGAGCTGGCGACCATCAAGACCGATGTGCCGCTGGATGTCGGACTCGACGATCTGCAAATGGGCACGCCGGACCACGAGAAACTGGCCGAGCTGTATACACTGCTGGAATTCAAGAGCTGGTTCGAAGAAAACCAGCGGGACGCCAAGCGTGCCGGCCAGGAAATCGTCGACGTTACCGAAGAACAGCCCGGCGCTCCCGAGGCCAAGTACGAGGTGATCCTCGACCAGGCGCGCTTCGACGCGTGGCTGGCCAAACTGGACAAGGCGCCGCTGTTTGCCTTCGTCACCGAAACCAACGGCGGCGATGCCCAGCAATCGCAACTTGTGGGCCTTTCGTTCGCCGTGGCCCCTTTCGAGGCGGCCTACATCCCGCTGACCCATTCCTACATGGGCGTGCCGGAGCAACTGGATCGCGACACGGTACTCATGGCCCTCAAGCCCTTGCTGGAAAACCCGGACAAGCTCAAGGTCGGTCAGCACGCCAAGTTCGAAACCAACATATTGGCCAACTGCGCCATTGGTGGCGACCAGAACAACGGCATTCTGGTCCAGGGCATCGCCTTCGACACCATGCTCGAATCCTACGTACTGGATTCCACCGCGACCCGCCACGACATGGACAGCCTGGCGCTCAAGTACCTGGGCCACAGCAAGACCGATTTCCAGGATATTGCGGGCAAAGGGGTCAAACAACTGAGTTTCGATCAGATCTCCCTGGAGCTGGCCGGGCCTTATGCCGCAGAAGACGCCGACGTGACGTTCCGCCTGCACCTGGCCTTGCAGGAAAAGCTGGCCGCCACACCGAGCCTGGGCACGGTGCTCAACGAAATCGAAATGCCATTGATGCCGGTCCTGGCGCGTATCGAGCGTCAAGGTGCGCTGGTCGATGCCAACCTGCTGGGCGTGCAAAGTGTCGAGTTGGGCGAAAAACTGGTAGCCCTGGAGCGTGAGGCATTTGCCATTGCCGGCGAAGAATTCAACCTCGGCTCGCCGAAGCAATTGGGCGTGATCCTGTACGAAAAGCTCGGCTTGCCGGTGCTCAGCAAAACCGCCAAGGGCCAGGCATCCACCGCCGAAGCGGTGCTCGCCGAACTGGCAGAGCAGGATTACCCGCTGCCCAAGGTATTGATGCAGTACCGCTCGTTGAGCAAGCTCAAGAGCACCTACACCGATCGCCTGCCGGAACAGATCAACAGCCGCACCGGCCGCGTCCATACCAATTACCAGCAAGCCGTCGCTGCGACCGGGCGCCTGTCGTCCATCGACCCGAACCTGCAGAACATTCCGATTCGCACGGCCGAAGGCCGACGCATCCGCCAGGCCTTCGTCGCGCCGAAAGGCTACAAGCTGCTGGCGGCGGACTACTCGCAAATCGAGTTGCGGATCATGGCGCACCTGGCCAAGGACGAAGGGCTGCTGCATGCCTTCCGCAACGACCTGGATGTGCACCGCGCCACGGCGGCCGAGGTGTTCGGCGTTGATCTGGACGCCGTAACCAACGACCAGCGCCGCAGCGCCAAGGCGATCAACTTCGGCCTGATATACGGCATGAGCGCCTTCGGCCTTGCCAAGCAGATCGGCGTCGATCGCAAGCAGTCCCAGGCATACATCGACCGTTACTTCGCCCGTTATCCCGGTGTGCTGGAATACATGGAGCGCACCCGCGCCCAGGCGGCCGAGCAAGGTTTCGTCGAAACCATTTTCGGTCGCCGGTTGTACCTGCCGGATATCAACGCGAAAAACCCGGCCCTACGCAAGGGCGCCGAGCGCACCGCCATCAACGCACCGATGCAAGGCACAGCGGCCGACATCATCAAGAAAGCCATGGTTGCCGTGGACCGCTGGCTGACCACGTCAGGGCTGGACGCAAAAGTCATCCTGCAGGTTCATGACGAACTGGTGCTGGAAGTGCGTGAAGATCTGGTCGAACAGGTGAGTGGCGAAATCCGCCAGCTTATGGGCGCGGCCGCCACGCTGGACGTCCCGCTGCTGGTGGAAGTGGGCGTGGGTAATAACTGGGACGAGGCGCATTGAGTCTTGCCGGAGAATCGAGCGGACTCTGCGGCGAGGGGATTTATTCCCTCGCCACATCAATCACCGCGAATTCGCGAGCGGCCTCATTAGTCCGGAAAATTCCTACAGTTATTTCCAAAAATAATCTGAACTAAACCCGTGAATTACTACTCAGAGATTCTGAATGGCTGGTGAAGCCCTTCAATGCTCCTATGTTGTGTTAAGTGTTGGCAGATATCTGGACCCCGCCCTAGCGGTCCGGAACTTGGACCCCGAACTTCCCCCTCCCCATACGAAGTCCGGGGTTTTTTTTGCCTGGGATTTGGCTATTCAGCCGCCTCGCTGCCCTTGTCTGCCAGTTCCATCCAGTCGGCCAATACTGTGTAGGCCTCTTCCAGCCCCATGCGCTTGGGGGCCGAGAACAGCTGGATGGTAATCGTGTCACCCCAACCCTTGCGGATCTCCGACTGCACTTTGAGCAGGGTATTTTTCGCTGCGCCGTAGGTGAGCTTGTCGGCCTTGGTCAGCAGGATATGCATCGGCATGCCGCTGGCGACCGCCCAATCAAGCATCAAAAGGTCGAAGTCAGTCATCGGATGGCGGATATCCATCATCAGGATCAGACCCTTCAAACTCTCGCGGCTGCCCAGGTAGGCTTCCAGGTGGCGCTGCCAGTGTTGCTTGAGCGGGATCGGCACCTTGGCATAACCGTAGCCCGGCAGGTCGACCAAACGCCGTTCATCGTCTAGCTTGAAGAAGTTCAAGAGCTGCGTGCGACCTGGCGTTTTCGAGGTACGCGCCAGGCTTGCATGGGTCAATGTGTTGAGCGCGCTGGATTTACCGGCGTTGGAACGACCGGCAAAGGCCACTTCGAAACCTTCGTCGTCAGGGCATTGATCGACTTTGGCAGCGCTGAGCATGAAGGTGGACTGTTGGCACAGGCCAAGGATGGGGTTCTTCAGTTGCATGGGATTTCCGATGTGGGCGGCGTCGGGAATGGACGCGGCAAGCTGTGTCGTTTCCGTTTCAGTGACGCCAGTATATAATGCCGCAGATTTTGTGTGCGCTTTGTCCCAGCGTAGGATGAAGCTCACGGGAGCGACCGACCGAAATTGCGCATTAGAACGCAGCTCGTTCCCAACCCTGAAAAGGTCGTTTTATGACGAAATGGCTGCTAGCTGCCGGTGTCTTGATGCCGCTTTACAGCGCTCAGGCTACACAGGATCCGGAAGCTGTGTACAACCGTGTTTGTGGTGCCTGTCATTCCGGCCAACTCCCCATGGCGCCCCGCAAGGGCGATCAGGAAGCTTGGACGCCGAGGTTGGCGAAAGGTATGGAGACGCTGGTGCAACACGTGACCCAGGGTTTCAAGGCGATGCCGCCGCGTGGTTTGTGCATGGACTGCAGTGCCGAGGATTACCGAGCCATCATCCAGTGGATGAGCGAGTAAACCCGGCCCATAACTCTTTAACCCTTAGCCGTAGTTGGATTAGCTGATGAACAAACTGATCGTGAGTCTGCTGTTGACCTTGGGGATATCCGGCGTAGCCCACGCCGCTGGCGACGCCGCTGCCGGTCAGGCGAAAGCGGCCGTATGCGGGGCCTGCCACGGCCCGGATGGCAATAGCATGGCGCCCAACTTTCCGAAACTGGCGGGCCAGGGCGAGCGTTATCTGGTCAAGCAGTTGAAGGAAATCAAGGACGGCAAGCGTGTCGTGCTGGAAATGACCGGCCTGCTGACCAACCTGAACGATCAGGACCTGGCGGACATCGCGGCCTATTTCGCCAGCCAGAAGGGCAGCGTCGGCGCCGCCGATCCGAAACTCGTGGCTCGCGGTGAAGCGCTGTTTCGCGGCGGCAACCTGGAAAAAGGCCTGCCAGCCTGCACCGGCTGCCACTCGCCTGACGGCAAGGGCAACGCCGCTGCCGGTTTCCCTCATCTGGGCGGCCAGCATGCCCAATACATCACCAAGCAGCTGACCGATTTCCGCAAGGAAGAAGGCGGTCGCGCCAACGATGGCGACGCGATGACCATGCGCACCATCGCACGCAAGCTGAGCGACGAAGATATCGCCGCCGTTTCCAGCTACATCCAGGGCCTGCACTAAGGCCGTTGCAAGGGGGCGCCTCTTGCAACGTTAACGCTCGATTAATCTGTCGATGCGAGCATCAAAAGGGTGGCTTTGGCCGCCCTTTTTTGTGGCCGCTGCCGTTACACTAGAGAACTTGAACCCGCGACGGTCTGTCTTAGAAGCACGTCCCGCGAGGCCCCCTCATTGTCCAGGAGTAAAGCATGCGTAATCTGATCATCAGCGCCGCGCTCGTCGCCGCCAGCCTGTTCGGCATGACTGCCCAAGCGGCTGAAAAGCCCGCTGCACCTTATGTCGAACTGTCCAACCCCGTTCCGGTGGCCGTGCCTGGCAAGATCGAAGTCGTGGAGCTGTTCTGGTACGGCTGCCCGCATTGCTACGCCTTCGAACCGGTGATCAATCCCTGGGCTGAAAAGCTGCCATCGGACGTGAATTTCGTGCGCATTCCGGCCATGTTCGGCGGTCCTTGGGACGCCCACGGCCAGATGTTTCTGACGCTGGAATCCATGGGCGTCGAGGACCAGGTTCACGCAGCGGTGTTCAATGCGATCCAGAAAGAAAAGAAACGCCTGACCGATCCTGAAGAGATGGCTGAGTTCCTCGCCACCCAAGGCGTCGACAAAGACAAGTTCCTGGCCACTTTCAATTCTTTCGCCATCAAGGGTCAGATCAACAAGGCCAAGGAGCTGGCAAAGAAATACGAAATCACCGGCGTACCGACCATGGTCGTCAATGGAAAGTACCGCTTTGACATCGGCTCTGCCGGCGGCGCGAATGAAGCGCTGCAACTGGCGGACAAGCTGATCGCCAAAGAGCGAGCGGCCACCAAGGCCGCCGCCAACTAAGCGGGCCCACGGCCATGGCCCGCTGGAGTACCGAGCGCATCGTTGGCCTGCATGAACCGCGGGTCAACGAGCATCATGTCGCGTCCACGGGCCTGCCGGCGGACAGCCGCCTGCGGTTGCTCAGTTTCAACATCCAGGTCGGCATCAGCACCGAACGCTACCGGCATTATCTGACCCGCGGTTGGCAACATTTGCTGCCCCACACCGGGCGCGCAGGCAACCTGCAGAAAATCGGCGACCTGCTCAAGGATTTCGACCTGGTGGCCTTGCAAGAAGCCGATGGCGGAAGCCTGCGTTCCGGCTACGTCAACCAGGTGGAACACCTCGCCCAATTGGGTGCCTTCCCCTACTGGTACCAACAACTCAATCGCAACCTCGGACGCCTCGGCCAGCACAGTAACGGCGTGCTGAGTCGCCTGCGTCCCTGGGCGATCGAAGATCATCCGCTCCCCGGTCCCAAGGGGCGTGGAGCGATCCTGGCGCGTTTCGGTGAAGGCCCGGAGGCGCTGGTCGTGGTGATGATGCACCTGGCCCTCGGCGCTCGCACCCGAACGATGCAGCTGGCGTACATCCGTGAGCTGATCGGCGGCTACAAGCATCAGGTCCTGATGGGCGACATGAACACCCACGCCAATGACCTGCTTCAAACCTCGCCATTGCGCGACCTTGGCCTGCTCGCCCCGCAGCTCGAAGCCACGTTTCCCAGTTGGCGCCCCCAGCGCTGCCTGGACCATATCCTGTTGAGCCCGACCTTGACCCTCGAACGCTTCGAGGTATTGGCGCAGCCTATTTCCGATCACCTGCCGGTCGCGGTCGAAATACGTCTGCCGGGTTCGCTCACGGCCGACGCATTCCCCGCGCTGAGTCCTGCCCCTTGCGGATCCGATGAATGAGCGACGACGCCGAACGCTGGAGAGAGAAATACCTCAAGAGCATCGAACAGCAGGAAAAGCTTGAGCGTCGCTGGGACGCTCGGCTCGACTTGCTGCGTCGGGGGCTGGTGCGCAGCACGCTTGCCGCCGAGGGCACCGACCGGGCAGTGGACCAGTGCATGAAAGAGATGCGCGAAGTGGTGCGCACCGACGACATGGACGCTGCCCTCGCCGCCCTGCTGCCGCGCCTGGAGAAAGCCGTACTCGATTCCGAGCAGCGTCGCGAGACGCGGGTTGAGCAAATGAGCGCCGCGTTGACGGCTTTGGTTGCCCAGTTGCAATCCTTGCCGCTGCCCAAGGACGTCAGCCGGCCTTTGAAGAAGTTCTCCAAGCAATTGGAAGCCCGGGTGGGCCAGGCGCGGGAAATCCCCTTGTTGCTCAGCGAGTTGAGTGGCTTGCAGGGCAAGGCGCTGAGCGCACTGGATACACCGGATGAGCCGAGCCGTCCCGGCCTGCTGCAACGGTTGTTTGGTGGTCACGGTCACGATGAGGTGGCACCCCAGCCGCGCCCATCGTCGGAGCCGGGCCAGCCGAGCCCGACGCCTGGAACAGATGCGAGTGCGCTAACGCCGGCACTGCCCGCAGCCGAGACGGTATCCATCCCGCCCGCACCCGCGCCCGCACCGAAAGCGGAGCGAGACCACGCGTTCCAATTATCCGAAGCCGAGCCGGTCGAGCCTATTGAAGCAGCAGACGAACCGGAAGGCGAACCGGAAGGCGAACCGGAAGGCGAACGTGCGCCGGAGCCCGTGACGCCGCCGGCCGCAGCCGTGGCTCAGCCGCCCGTCGAACCGCCGCCCCCGCCCCTTGATGAACACCCCGAACCAACAACCGCGTTCCAGAACCCGGACGAGCTAGTGCCGGAGGCACCCCCGCCGGTCCTCGAAGAGCCGCCAGTTGCGGCCGCCGAATCCAGCGAACCCGCCGAGCCCCTCGCGGCCGATTCCGATGAGGCTCACTACGCCCTGCCCGACTCGCCGGAGCCTTCCTACAGCTCGGTCGCCAGGCATATCGAAGACACGCTGCTGGGCCTGCTTGGCGACCTGACACTGCCCGAACGTCATCGGCCCCAGGCGGAAGCCATGCGCGAACGTCTGCGCAATGGGCTGAACTGGTACGAGTTGCTGCCGATCCTCGACGATCTGGCGGTACTGATGCTGGCAATCACCGACAGCGGCCAGCATGAATTCGAAGCTTATCTGCAGCGACTCAATGATCGCCTGGAGTCATTCCAAAGCACGTTGCAAGCTGCCAGCGACGACCATGCCGACAATCTGTCGGCCTCCAGGGAAATGGACTCCCAGATTCGTGAGCAAGTGGACGGCCTGCAGAGCAGTGTGCAGCAAGCCGATGACTTGGAAGGCCTCAAGCAAGTGCTGGAGAATCATCTGGAGGGTCTGCTTGGTACGATGGATGAGCATCGCAAGCAGCGTGACCAGCGCGAGAAAGAAATCTCGGTTCGTCTCAAGAGCCTGGCCGAGCGCGTTGCGTTGATGGAACAGGACGCGCTGATCGTCCGTGAGAATCTGGAAGAGCAGCGCCAGAAAGCCTTGATTGATCCGTTGACAGGCCTGCCGAACCGCGCTGCCTGGACCGAGCGCCTCGAACAGGAAGTTGAGCAATGGCAGCGGCATGGCAACAGCTTGTTGATCGCCATGCTCGACCTGGATCACTTCAAGCGGATCAATGACAACTACGGGCACCTGGCCGGTGACCGCGTGCTGAAGCTCATCGCCTCCGTGCTGCGCAAGCGGATCCGTGGCAGTGACTTCATCGCCCGCTTTGGTGGCGAGGAGTTCGTCTTGCTGGTGCCTGATACGCCTCTTGCGGCCGGCGCGAAACTGGCCGAAGCCCTGCGCGCGGCCATCGAAGCGTGTCCGTTCCATTTCAAGGGCGAGCCGCTGACGGTGACGGTGTCGATGGGCATGACGGCGTTCAAGCCGGGAGAGCGCAGCGAACTGGTGCTCAAAAGGGCCGATGAGGCGCTTTATCGGGCCAAAAATGCGGGCCGTAACCGAGTGGAGTTTGGCTGAACAATTGTTCCATTTTGTTTAACGGCACCGGATCATTTCCAGGTGATACGTTACACTGTTGCATTATTTTCCTGTGTGCCTGTTCTTCGCCATGAAATTTCTCCCGCTCGTTGTTTCGCTGTTAGTCCTGGCCGGTTGCGCGAGCGGCCCCCGGCTGGATACCAGTCATCCGTCGGTCAACCACGACAGCCGTGTCCAGTTCGTCGTGGTGCATTACACCTCGGCTTCCCTCGAGCGCTCCCTGTCTTTACTGACCCATGGCGAAGTCAGCGCGCATTACCTGATAGGCGACGACAAGGACGCGACTATTTATAAGCTGGTGGACGAAAACCGGCGCGCCTGGCACGCCGGCGAAAGTGAATGGCAAGGCCGGACCTGGCTCAACTCCAGCTCCATCGGGATCGAGATTGTCAATCCGGGCTATGTGGACACGCCTACCGGTCGCCTCTGGTACCCCTACAGCGAAGCCCAGGTGCAAGCTCTGATCGCCTTGCTCAAGGACATCACCCGACGTAACGAGATCAACCCGGCCAACATCATTGGCCATAGCGACATCGCCCCCAATCGCAAGCTGGATCCCGGCCCGTTGTTTCCCTGGAAGCGACTGGCGCAGGCAGGCCTTGGTGTCTGGCCGGACGAACGGGCGGTCGCGCTACAGCAGGCTGCCTACGCCGCTCAGTTGCCGAGCGCCAGTTGGTTCCAGGCGGAGCTGGCCCGCCTCGGCTACCCGACGCCTCGCACTGGCGAATGGGACGTAGCCACCCACCAGGTGCTCGCCGCCTTCCAGATGCGCTATCGGCCGACCCGGTTCGATGGCGCGCCAGACGCCCAAAGCGCGGCGATTTTGCGGGTGCTTAACCAGACAAAATAATGACGCTCGTCTGACTGATAGCGCCAAATCCAAAACAGAAGCTATAACTCATTGGTAACTTTCGGATTACTGATGATGACGGCTGCCCGCGAAACGCTGCAGAGTTGGCTGCATCGCCCTATTTTCCTGGCGATGACGGCGGCTGCCCTCAGTACTGTGTTGTTGCTGGCAGGCAGTCTGTTTGTGGTGATGCAGCAAATCCAACAGCGTGAAAGTGACCAGATGAACGCTCAAGGCGAGCGCTTCCTGCTACGCCTGGAACAACTGTTCGGACAGCTGCGCGAGAGCCTCGATGATTTGCAGGCTCAACCGCTGCGTGGCTGTAGCGATGACATGATCGCCACCTTGCAGCAGGTGAGTTTCAATTATCGCTTCGTCTACGAGGCGGCATATATCGACAGTACCGGCATGTGCTCCAACCGTCCGCGCCAGAGCGGTTTGTCCTTGGCGCGAGCACCTGACTTGCGCGGCCCGGCCTACAGCTACTGGCTCAACACCACCACGGAGCCCGATGAAAATCGTGCCGCGTTGATGTTGGGGCGCGGAAATTTTCGGGTGGCAACGTCTCGCGGCCACCTGACCGATGTGGTCGACTTGCCGCCGGGCAGCAGCTTGCTGGTGGTCCTCGATGACGGCGAGCGGGCGATTCCGGTCCTTGGCACTGAGCAACGCTGGCCACCGGCCGAGCCGTGGCCGCCGAAAAGCCGAAACGCCTTGCAGGTCACGAAATACCGATTGATCTACCGGATGCCAACCGACAGTCCTGAATACCAGCTGGTGCTGATCGCACCGCGCAACGGCCTGCGCATCCCGGCCAATGCCTGGTGGATGCTGCCCATCAGCCTGGTGCTCGGGCTGGGCATCGGCTTTCAGGTCTTTCTTCTCGCGCGCCAGCGCCAATCGATGGATGCCGAATTGCACGGTGCTATCCGACGCGGTGAGCTACAGGTGCTCTATCAACCGATTTTCGACCTTCACAGCCGCAACTGCGTGGGCGCCGAAGCCCTGCTGCGCTGGCGCCGGCCGGACGGCACGCTGACCAGTCCGGATCTGTTCATTCCGATGGCGGAAGACACCGGGCAGATCCGCCAGATCACCGATTTTGTCCTGCAGCGATTATTCGATCAGTTGGGCCAGCTGTTGCGCGCCAATCCACACCTCTATATTTCCGTGAACCTGGCGGCATGCGACGTGATGGTGCCGCGCATTGGCGATGTGATTGCCCGGCTGTTGGCGATGCATCGCGTATCGGCTCACCAGATCGCTTTCGAAGTCACCGAGCGCGGCCTGGTCGACGTGCTGGTGGCTCGCGATAACCTGCAATCGTTGCGCGACGTGGGGCATCAGGTGCTGATCGATGACTTCGGCACCGGCTATTGCAGCCTGGCCTACCTGCAAACGCTACCGGTGGATTGCTTGAAAATCGACAAGGCCTTCATCGACGCGCTGGGGCACGACGCCGCCAGCAGCGGCGTCGCCCCGCATATCATCCGCATGGCCCACGCCCTTGAGCTCAAAGTCATCGCTGAAGGTATCGAGCATGAGGCCCAGGCGTCTTACCTGAGCAGCGAGGGCGTGAAGTTCGGTCAGGGGTGGCTGTTCGCCCACGCGCTCAGTGCGGTGCAGTTCATCGAACTGATCACCCGCGGGCGACGTCTGGTCGGGCGGCGCATTGATGATGAGGCGTAACGGGCGCTTACACCGTCAAGGCCATGTAGAACTGAGTGCCCTGCCCTGGCCTTGAATAAACGCCCATGCGCCCGCCGTGGAGCTGGACGATCTCCTTGCACAGCGCCAGGCCGAGGCCGGCGCCGCCCTTTTTGCGGCCAACCTGGACGAAGGGCTCGAAAATCCGCCCCTGCTGGCCGTAGGCAATCCCCTCGCCGTTGTCCTCGACGCTGATGATCACCCGCTCGCCGTGGCGTCGGGCCTGCAAGCGGATCTGGCCGTCATCGTTGGTGTGACGCATCGCGTTATCGATGAGGTTGTCCAGCACCCGATCCAGCTGCGCGGCATCGGCGTGAAGGCGCGGCAACGGGCCCTGGATCTCGACGAGTAATTCGATACCTTTCGCTTGCGCCTGGCCGGCAAAGCGCATCCTGGCGGCTTCCAACAATTCTTCGATGGAGCAAGGTGCCAACGTGAGCTTCTGCAAGCCGTTCTGGTAACGGGAGAAATTGAGCAAGTCATTAATGAGCTGCATCAACCGCTGCATTTCTTCATTGACGGTATTGAGCAGGTCCGCCTCACGGGACTCTTCGGGAAAATGCACGCGCTCCTGGAGCAGGCCGAAGGCCATGTGCATGCCCGTCACCGGGGTGCGCAGCTCATGAGAAGCCCGCAGGACGAATTCACTGCGCACCCGTTCGAAGGCGCGTTGCTCGGTGACGTCATGCAGCACCATCACCGCGCCGAGAATCTGGCCTTGGGTGTGGATGACCGGCGTCAGGCTGTAGGTGAGCACGCGTGACTCGCCATCCACCTCGATGCTCAAGTCGTCTGGCGCTCGCTCCTGCGTGCCGCCGCGCAGGACCAGTTGCAACTCGTCGTCCAACTCGATACGTCCAAGCGCCTCGCCGAGCCCCTGCCCCAAGCGCTCCTGATCCCAGCCCAGCTGACGTTGGGCCACGGGATTGAGGTGCTCGAGCCGACCTTGTCGATCGATCATCAGCAAGCCATCGTCGATGCTGTCGAGTACCGCTTGCAGGCGTTGCTGGCCGGCGAGCAGCTCATCGACATTGGTCGCCTGATGCTCGCGAAGCGCTTGGGCCATGATGCCGAAACGGCGGGTCAGCAGGTTCAGTTCCGCCGCCGAGGAGATCGGCAGGGTCACTTCGAAATTGCCTTGGCCGATATCGTCCGCCGCCGCTGCCAACGCCTCGATCGGCGCGCCAAAGCGCCGGGCTATGCCGTGGGCGGTGACGAAGCCGATGATCAGCACGGCCAGCCCCACCAGCCCCAGCAGGCTGGAAATCAGCAGGGCACGCTCGCGGGCGCGGTCCTGGGTGTCGCTGATTTTGTTCAGGGCATGGCGATAGCCCTCGATCAGTCCACTGCGCAATACGTTGAATTTATCAGTGAGCGCCTGGATACCCGCCAGCTGTTTGGGTTGCTGGCGAGAATCGTCGAAGGCCTCGAGGAAGCTGATGTAATCGGATTTGGCACGGCTGAAGCTGGCGGGCGGATCCCCCAGCGCCTGCTCGTGTGCAATGCCTTCATCCAGCAGCTCGAAATACTGGCGCTTGGACTCCTCCAGCGCCGCCAGGTTGGGGTTTTCGTCGAGCATGATCATCAACTGGTCGCCCAGCGTCTGACGTAGCTTGAGGCCCAGGTCCAGCAGTACGAAGTTGTCGCGAACGGATTGTTCTTGGGTGTTGGCCATCTGCATTACGCTGACCAGTCCCAACAACAGCCCCAGCAGCGCCACCGTGATCAGCGCCGAAATGCTGAGGAACAACCGTGTGCGCAGCTTCATCGCCAGTTTCATAAGGTGCCGCTCACAGGTTGTATTGCTTGCGTTTGCGATACAGCGTGGACGCGTCGATGCCCAGGGTCTTGGCGGCCTGGTCAAGGGTGTCGGCAGTGGCCAGCACTGCGCCGATATGCGCCTTCTCCAGCTCGTCGAGACTCAGTGCGGCACCGATTCGCGGAGCGTTGTTGACCGGCTGCTCGGCCATGCCCAGATGGCTGATTTCGACCTTCTCCTGGGGGCAGATGATGCTGGCGCGCTCGACCACGTTGCGCAACTCGCGAATGTTGCCCGGCCAGCGGTAGCCTAGCAGCGCTTCGCGAGCCTCGTCGCTGAACCCCCGTGCCGGACGAGCGTACTCCTTGACGAAGCGTGCCAGGAACCGGTCGGCCAGGGTCAGGATGTCCTCGGCGCGTTCGCGCAAGGGCGGCAGGTGCAGGGTAATGACGTTCAGGCGGTACAAGAGGTCTTCGCGGAAACGTCCGTCGCGCACCATGTCCTCAAGATTGAGGTTGGTCGCCGCGAGAATCCGGACATCGGCGCGACGCGTAACGGGGTCGCCGACGCGCTCGTATTCCTTGTCCTGGATAAAACGCAGCAATTTTGGCTGCAGTGCGAGGGGAAAATCGCCGATCTCGTCGAGAAACAACGTTCCGCCATCCGCTTGGTTGACTCGCCCCAACGTACTTTCGCTGGCACCAGTGAACGCACCGCGGCTGTGACCGAACAATTCGCTTTCCATCAATTCGGTGGTCAACGACGGGCAGTTGATGGTGACGCAGGATTTTTTCGCACGTTTGCTCCAGCCATGGATCGCCCGCGCCAGTTCGCCCTTGCCGGTGCCGGACTCGCCCAGGATCAGGATGTTGGCGTCGGTGCTGGCGACCTGCCGAGCGGTCTCCAGCACCACTTTCATCGCCGGACTGTGGGAGTCGAGGCCGTCCTTTGGCTTGCGTATCTCGCCTTCCAAGGCTTCGAGCCTGGCGGACAGTTGGCGCACCTCCAGTTGCTTGGCGGTCGCGAGGCGCAGTTGGTCGGGGCTGCACGG
The DNA here is from genome assembly GCF_035751725.1 of Pseudomonas frederiksbergensis. Taxonomy (GTDB): domain Bacteria; phylum Pseudomonadota; class Gammaproteobacteria; order Pseudomonadales; family Pseudomonadaceae; genus Aquipseudomonas; species Aquipseudomonas frederiksbergensis_A. The sequence continues at coordinate 57,604 of NZ_CP142104.1, forward strand.
CTTGACCAGATAATCGGCCGCGCCGGCCTGGATCGCATCGACGGCCGTATCGACGGCGGAGTGGGCTGTCACGATGACCACTCGCATCCAGGGTGCCTGGATACGCATCTGTCCCAAGACGTCGAGACCGTTGTCTTCGCCCAGGCGCAGGTCCAGGAAGCACAAGTCGAACACCTGGCGTTGCAGCAGGGCTTCGGCCTGTGCAGCACTGTTGGCGGTGGCGACGCTATAGCCCTCGTCTTCGAGGCAATAACGGAAGGTACGCAGGATGGCGGACTCATCGTCTACCAGCAGAATGCGGCCTTGATGCTCGGTGGCGGATTCCATCTTTCCTACGCTCCTTAATGAATGATGATGATTAGTGTCAGAAAAATCGGGCAAGTTGCATGGTCCATTCTGATCGAATATTACCCACCGAATCGGAATCTGTGGACCTCGATCGTCTAAAAGCCTGATTTCCAGTCAATTTTTCAGCTCCTCAGGTCCCGACGGTTCGGCTCGCTCATTCCGACAGCCATTTCCGACTCGCAATTCAAAAAAGAAATCGACCGAGCCGCTTCCTGCCAATTCGTGCATAACGCACGACGCGCCTCTGGCCCATCGTGCAGGATGCGCTCCGGGTCTTCTTTGGAATGCTCATAACTATTTGATTTAAAAGGATTTTATGGGTTATGGATTTCTGGCATGCCGACTGCAATGTTCTAGGCAACGTGGCGTTTCAAGGCGCCTCAACCAGATCACCGCTAGGGTGGGGAGGAGTTTCAGGATGAATCGTCAATGTGCCGCCCAATTTCGCATTTCCCGCCTGCACATCCAGCAGGGGCTGTGGGCTTTTGTCGCACTGCTGGTCACCCTTTTAGCGGGGCAGCAATTTATGCTCTGGCATGAAAGCCAGAAACCGGAAGCGCCACTGGTCTCCACCTACCGCGCCCCGCAAACCCATTTCAGTGCCGCCAGCACGTTGGCGCAGGAATCCGCATCGATGCGAATGATGGAAGTCGACCAGGCGCAGCCCCTCCCCGAGATGCCTCGGGAAGAGCGCTGGGTGTTCTGACAAGAACCGGTCGTCCGTTGTGCCGGAACCCTCGTCGCCAGATACCTAACTAAATAGAAAAGCGTAAGGAGAATCACCATGTTGAGCTGGGCTATTACCTTCCTGATCATTGCCATCATTGCTGCGGTATTGGGCTTCGGTGGTATCGCAGGCACCGCCACGGGCATCGCCAAGATTCTCTTTGTCGTGTTCCTGGTGATGTTTATCGCATCGTTCTTCTTTGGCCGCCGCGGCCGAGGCTGACTATGAGCGTGACATCCAAAGGACTGGCCGCCGCCCTGCTGTTGGGCGGCGGTGCCATGGCAATGGCTGCCAACGACGGTCAAATGCGGGTCAACCAGTTGCTGCAATCCGATCCGCAGTACCGCGAGACCTGGCAGCAGGTCGTCAAGAAAGAGGAGCGCCTGCCCGAGTGGGTGATGAACCTGACGGGCGACGCGGAGCAAATGAATGCGGTCGAGGAAGACGACGATAAATATCTCGTCGGACCTTTGTGCGAGACCCAGGCGACCTGCAAGAGCAAACGCCTGTTCGTGGCTTTCAGTTTCGACAAAGACGAAGCCTATGCCCTGTTGGTGGAAGTCCCTGCGGGCCTGCCCTCCGACAAGTCACCGACCCGTCACGCGGACTACCGCTTTCTCGGCAACCCCGATGAGGGTATGCAAAAACTGTTAATGGAACAGCTCAAGAAAGATCCTAACTGGTACTGATTTCTTGAAGCGGGAAAAGCAACGCTGCTTTTCTCCCTGCGAAGCCCGAGGAGGGCGTAAGCATGACCAGGGGGCTGGGACGTACTGACCATCAAGGGTCGGAGTGACCTACGGGCACAAGGGGTGCCTGCGAAAGGGCCGGGTCAGGTAAAAGCTGCGACGCAAGTTCGCAAAGTCGTGACGGCTTGGCGAACTTGCGTAGAGCTTATTCCCCAGGCTAGAGCGATTTGCTGCTTCTTTTGCCAGAACCCAACTGGCGCTGCGGCATATTGTCCCGCTCCCCAAGCAATGCTGTTCCAAAGCCGACCGTATATCGGAGAATAGGCGCACGGTTTCGCTTTTCGCCGGTGGCCTGCGACTCAATCCTTTCATCGCCTCTCAAGCAATCCAGATAACGCCCGGCTACGCTGAAATGGCTGGTTGACGGCGTTTATGCCTGATGAAGTGTCGCTTTTGAACCGATTGGGACGTACGTTTCACATCGGTGATCTCATGCCGATTCGGCATAGGGTAGGCGTTTACGGCATTAGACGATCCCCCCTTGCATCGCAATAGTTGCGCCTTTTTTCGCCTGCCAGTGAGCTGCCTTGGGCGCCCGGGGTGACCTTATACGGGGGCAGCAGCGTGAGTCCGTGTCGCCTTTGGCGATCCGTTGATGCTGCTGTCCGAGTCAAACTGAAGTAAGGGTAATGATATGAAGAAGGCAAGACTAAGCCTCGCCTGGCAGATCCTCATCGGTCTGGTGCTCGGGATTGCAATCGGCGCGCTGCTCAACCATTTCAGTGCCGAAAAGGCCTGGTGGATCAGCAACGTACTGCAACCGGCAGGCGATATCTTTATCCGTCTGATCAAGATGATCGTGATTCCAATCGTGATCTCCTCGCTGATCGTCGGCATTGCCGGCGTGGGCGATGCCAAGAAGCTGGGGCGGATCGGCTTCAAGACCATCGTCTATTTCGAAATCGTCACCACCATTGCCATCGTCGTCGGCCTGCTGCTGGCCAATTTCTTCCAGCCAGGCAGCGGCATCGACATGAGCACCCTGGGTACCGTGGATATTTCCAAGTACCAGGCCACGGCGGCTGAGGTGCAGCATGAGCATGCGTTCATCCAGACGATCCTCAACCTGATCCCGTCGAACATTTTCGCAGCCGTCGCTCGCGGCGAAATGCTGCCGATCATCTTCTTCTCCGTGCTGTTCGGGCTTGGTTTGTCCAGCTTGCAATCGGACCTGCGTGATCCCCTGGTCAAGATGTTCCAGGGCGTCTCGGAAAGCATGTTCAAAGTCACCCACATGATCATGAACTACGCCCCGATTGGTGTGTTCGCCCTGATCGCCGTGACGGTCGCCAACTTCGGTTTCGCTTCCCTGTTGCCACTGGCGAAGCTGGTGATCCTGGTTTACGTCGCCATCGCCTTCTTCGCCTTCGTGGTGCTGGGCCTGATCGCGCGCCTGTTCGGTTTCTCGGTGATCAAGCTGATGCGCATCTTCAAGGATGAGCTGGTACTCGCCTACTCCACCGCGAGCTCCGAAACGGTGTTGCCGCGCGTCATCGAAAAGATGGAGGCGTACGGGGCGCCGAAGGCTATCTGCAGTTTCGTCGTGCCTACCGGGTACTCGTTCAACCTTGATGGTTCGACGCTGTATCAGAGCATCGCGGCGATTTTCATCGCCCAGCTCTATGGCATCGATCTGTCCATCGGCCAGCAGCTGATGCTGGTACTGACCTTGATGGTGACCTCCAAGGGCATCGCGGGCGTGCCGGGCGTCTCCTTCGTAGTGTTGCTGGCGACCTTGGGCAGCGTTGGCATTCCTTTGGAAGGCCTGGCGTTCATTGCCGGTGTCGACCGCATCATGGACATGGCCCGTACCGCGCTCAATGTCATCGGTAATGCCCTGGCCGTACTGGTCATTTCCCGTTGGGAAGGCATGTACGACGATGCCAAGGGCCAGCGCTACTGGAACTCCCTGCCGCACTGGCGCAGCAAAGAGCCACTGCCGGCAGGGGAAACTTCCAGCCGTTGATCTTCTTGGCAATGCCAACCAAACCCCGGAGAAATCCGGGGTTTGTCGTTTCGGCCAGCCCCGCTATCATTCGCGGCATCTTCCGGGGGACTTAACCGATGCTCAATGGCCTGTGGCTTGGCTTCTTTATCGTGGCAGCCGTGTCGGCGCTGGCGCAGTGGCTGGTCGGCGGCAACGCCGGGATCTTCGCGGCCATGGTGGAAAGCATCTTTGCCATGGCCAAGCTGTCCGTCGAAGTCATGGTCCTGCTGTTCGGCACCCTCACCCTTTGGCTGGGCTTCCTGCGCATCGCTGAAAAAGCCGGCATCGTCGATTGGCTGGCCAAGGCCCTCGGCCCGCTGTTCTTGCGCTTGATGCCGGAAGTGCCCGCCGGCCACCCGGCGATTGGCCTGATCACCCTCAACTTCGCCGCCAATGGCCTGGGCCTGGACAACGCCGCCACGCCCATCGGCCTCAAGGCCATGCGCGCGCTGCAGGATCTGAACCCCAGCCCGACCATCGCCAGCAACGCGCAGATCCTGTTCCTGGTGCTCAATGCATCGTCGCTGACCCTGCTGCCGGTGACGATTTTCATGTACCGCGCCCAGCAAGGCGCGCCGGACCCGACCCTGGTGTTCCTGCCGATCCTGCTCGCCACCAGCGCCTCGACCCTGATGGGGCTGTTGTCCGTGGCGTTCATGCAGCGCCTGCGCTTGTGGGACCCGGTGGTGCTGGCCTATCTGATTCCGGGTGCGTTGGTGCTGGGCGGTTTCATGGCGCTGCTGGCAACCCTCTCGGCTACGGCGCTGGCGGGGCTATCGTCGATCCTCGGCAACCTGACCCTGTTTGGCCTGATCATCCTCTTCCTGGTGGTGGGCGCGCTGCGTAAGGTCAAGGTGTATGAAGCCTTCATCGAAGGCGCCAAGGAGGGCTTTGACGTCGCCAAAACGTTGCTGCCGTACCTGGTGGCGATGCTTTGCGCGGTAGGCGTACTGCGGGCTTCGGGGGCGCTGGATTTTGGCCTCGACGGTATCCGCCACCTGGTGCAATGGGCCGGCTGGGACACACGCTTCGTCGACGCCTTGCCGACTGCCATGGTCAAGCCGTTCTCCGGCAGCGCCGCCCGGGCCATGTTGATCGAGACCATGAAGACTTCCGGCGTGGACAGCTTCCCGGCCCTGGTGGCCGCGACGATCCAGGGCAGCACCGAAACCACGTTCTATGTGCTGGCGGTCTATTTCGGCGCCGTGGGCATCCAACGGGCGCGCCATGCCGTGGGCTGCGCGCTGCTGGCCGAATTCTCCGGGGTGGTGGCGGCCATCGGCGTTTGCTACTGGTTCTTCGGTTGACCTGAGTCGCCCGGCGACCCCTAGGGTTGGGTCGGCGTTGCGAAACGCTGGCCTTGCTCCAATGTCCAGGCCACCACTTCGGCCGTCAACCGGTCGCCGGCCCGGCCAAAGCCGTCCACCACCGCCGGCACTTTCACATCGCTCAACGGCTGGCGCACTTCAAACCGGCGGCTGGCCAGGATGCGCTGGTCGAACCCGCGTACCAGCAGCGCGTCCAGGCGAATCACCACACTGGCCGCTGTGCCCTGGTATTCGGTCTGGAACGCCTGCAATTGCCCGCCCAGCTCCAGGTCCGCTTGCAGGTTGCTGTCGGCGACGCTCAACAGCCTGACGCGTCCATCCTGGGCGAAGCCATCGAGCAGGCGGTTGCGCAACAGCACCGGGGCCGGGTCGCTCCAGCGCGAGGCGGCGTAGCTGCTGAACAGATTGCCTTGGGGGATCACCGCGATTTTCGGGCTGTTGAGCACTTCACTGGCCTGGGGGCTGGCCAGGCGCAACGACCAGTTCACCGCCGTGCCCGCAGATGCCGGGGCCTGGGTGGCGGGCAGGCGATACACATCCGCAGGATCGGCCTTGGGCAAAATCGAGCAACCACCCACCAGGACAAATCCTGCCAGCAAGAGAAGAGGGCAGATCAACCGGTTGGACGGCTTCATGGCGTGAACTCCTTGTCCTTGTCGTTGCCCAGCAAATAGCCGCTGGGGTTGGCATCCAGGCGCCGGGAGATCCCTCGCAGGGCGCTCAGGGTCTCGCGCAGCTCACGCACGGCGGGCGCCAGGGCATTGAGGCCCTGCATGCCGTTATTCAGCGAGTCGCGGTTGTCGTTCAGCAACTTGTCGAGGGTCGCGGTGCTGCGCGCCAGGGACTGCATGGCCTGGCCGGCGTTGCCGAACGCCTGCTTGCCCTGGTCGTTGAGCAAACCATTGGCGTTGCGCATCAACGCCGTGGTCTGCTCCAGCGTGGCGCTGGCCTGTTTGCCGATGGACGCCAATTGCTGCATGGCCTGGCGAATATCGCCGCGTTGCTCGGCAATGACCCCGGTGGTTTGTTCCAGATGCTCGAGGGTCTTGCCCAGGCTCTGGACGTTGTCCGAGGAAAACACCTCATTGGCGTTGTGCAGCAGCAGGTTGATGCTGGTCATCAAGTCATCGCTGTTGTTGAGCAAGCGGGCGATAGGCGAGGGCGCGGCGATGATCACTGGCGGCTCGCCGTCGTGCCCCGTCAGCGCCGGGCTCTGGGGCGTGCCGCCACTGAGCTGGATAATCGAGGTGCCGGTGATGCCGGTCAGCGCCAGCTTGGCCTGGGTGTCTTGCTTGATCGGTGTTTCTGCGCTCAAGCGCACCCGCGCCAGCACCCGGCGTGGGTCGTTCGGGTCCAGGCGCAGGTTGACGACGTCGCCGACCTTGATCCCGCTGTACTCCACCGAGCTGCCCCGGGACAACCCGCTGACCGCCTCGTTGAACACCACTTCGTAATCCTTGAATTCGCTGTCCACGCTGGACTTGGCCAGCCATAGACCAAACAGCAGGGCGCCGGCCACCACAATGACGGTGAACAGGCCGATCAGCACGTGATGGGCTCGGGTTTCCATGTCAAACCTCGTTGGATTGTGTAGCGGCCGATAACGCCGCGCGGCCGCGAGGGCCATGGAAGTATTCGTGAATCCACGCGTCGTCGGTTTCCGACACCTTGTCGATGACGTCGGCCACCAGCACTTTTTTCTGCGCCAGCACCGCCACCCGGTCGGTGATGGTGTAGAGGGTGTCCAGGTCGTGGGTGACCAGGAACACGCTCAGGCCCAGGGCATCGCGCAGCGTCAGGATCAACTGGTCGAACGCCGCCGCACCGATGGGGTCGAGGCCGGCGGTGGGTTCGTCGAGAAACAGGATGTCCGGGTCCAGGGCCAGCGCACGGGCCAGGGCGGCGCGCTTGATCATGCCGCCGGACAGCGAGGCGGGGTACTTGTCTGCGGCCGAGAGTGGCAGCCCGGCCAGCGCAAGTTTCACCGCTGCCAGGTGCTCGGCGTCGGCGCGGCTGAGCCCGGCGTGTTCGATCAGCGGCAGGGCGACGTTTTCTGTCACGGTCAGTGACGAAAACAGCGCGCCTTTCTGGAACAGCACGCCGAAGCGCCGTTCCACCCGCGAACGTTGCTCCGGGGGCAGGCTCGGCAAGTCCTGGCCGAACACCCGCACGGTCCCCTCGCTGGGCCGGTTCAGGCCGACAATGCTGCGCAACAGCACCGATTTGCCGCTGCCGGAGCCGCCGACCACGGCGAGAATCTCGCCCTTGTACACGTCCAGGTCGAGGTTCTCGTGCACGCTCTGGCGACCGAAGCGATTGCACAGGCCGCGCACTTGAATCACCGCCTCGGTGGGCGGCCGCAGGGGTTGGCTCACCAGCTCATCTCCATGAAAAACAGCGCGGCCACGGCATCGAGAACAATCACCACGAAAATCGACTGCACCACGCTGGACGTGGTGTGGGCCCCGACCGACTCCGCGCTGCCACTGACCTTGAAACCTTCCAGACAGCCCACGGCGGCGATCAGGAAGGCAAAGATCGGCGCCTTTACCATCCCCACCAGAAAATGCTGCACGCCAATGTCCGACTGCAACAGCGACAGGAACATGGCCGGGGAAATACCCAGCGACAGGGCACACACGACACCGCCGCCGATAATGCCCGAGAGCATGGCCAGGAAGGTCAGCATCGGCAGCGCTACCAATAGCGCCAGTACCCGTGGCACCACCAGCAACTCGACCGGATCAAGGCCCAGGGTGCGGATCGCGTCGATTTCCTCGTTAGCCTTCATCGAGCCGATCTGCGCGGTGAACGCGCTGGCGGTACGGCCCGCCATGAGGATCGCCGTGAGCAACACGCCGAATTCACGCAGGAACGAGAATGCCACCAGATCCACGGTAAAGATGCTGGCGCCAAAGTCGGCCAACACCGTCGCGCCGAGGAACGCTACCACCGCGCCGACCAGGAACGTCAGCAGGGCGACGATGGGAGCAGCGTCCAGGCCAGTCTGTTCGATGTGAACGACCATCGCGGTCATGCGCCAGCGCCTGGGGCGAAACAGGTTGCGGGCCAGGGTTTCGAGGATCAGGCCGACAAAACCCAGCAGTTGCAGGGTGTCTTGCCAGATTTTGTCCACGGCGCGGCCGATACGCGTCAGCAGCTGGGTCAGCACGCTGACCTGCGGCTCTTTCACCGGCACACAGAAGTCCGTCAGCGAGCAATAGACCGTCTGCAATAGCGCCCGCTCGGCGGCCGGCAAGCTGCAATCGGGGTGCTCGGCGGTCTTGCCCAGCCGTTCGGAGCCCAGCAGTTCCACCAGCAACGAAGCCCCGGCGGTGTCGAGGGCGCCGAGGCCATTGAGATCAATCAGGGTGTTGTCGTCGTATTGGCCGCGCAGCGAATCGCTCAGGCGCTTGAGCTGCGCGTAGTGGGCCAGCGTCCAGTCGCCGCTGACCCATAGCTTCGCCGCAGGGCCGGACGTATCCAGTCGGGCAGTGCCAGTGGGGGATCCGGGGGTCATACGCTCCATGCTCGTTCGACTTGAACAGCGCTACCTAATAGCACGACCGCCGTTATTTTGCTTCGGGTGTGTCGGCGTTCACCGTGAAACGCAGTACACCGATCATCTGGCCATTTTCCGTCAGCACCCGCACTTGCCATTTGCCCGTCGGGTCTTGCGGGAAGTTCTGCTTGTGGGTCCAGGCGCGATAGCCTTCCTTGCGCCCGCCGTGGATGTCCAGGGCGATGCGGTCGACTTCTTTGCCGTTGAATTGCCAGACGTGATAAATCCGCTCATCGAGCCCACGCGGCGCATTGATGGCGGTGTAGGCGTACAGACCGCTGCCGCGAATCTGGGCCGCGCTGACTTCCTTGAGACTGGCGCCCGGCGTGCGGTCTTCCACTTGGGTGCTGATCGCCACTTCGGTCATCCACAGCGTGGCCGGCGGTACCCAGGAGCGCAGCACCCAGCCGGTGGCGCCAATCCCCACCGTAATGCAGAGGATCGCCAGGGCGTTGCGCACGGTGCGGATCGGGAAGATCGAGGCCAGGCTCGGGAATGACAACAACATGGCGATGCCCAGTGCCAATTTGAAGCTCTGGTCGGTGGTCAGGTGCAGGATCACCGGCAATGCGGTGAGCAGGGCGGCGAACAGTGTCAGCGTGTGCAGCGCCAGGAACGCCCAACGCCGGGGCGCCAGCCATTTGTAGTACAGCGGATCGGTGATCGAAATCAGCGCCGCGATCGTCAGCAGGCCGGTGAAAAGCAGCTGGCTGCTGTTCCAGGTGGTGGTGATGAAGAAAAACGGCAGGACGAAAAACAGGCTTTCCTGGTGAATCATCTGCGTGGCATAGCGCAACAGCGGCTGGGGGATTTCCCGTTTGAAAATCCGCGTGAACAGCCGGGTCATGCTGTTCTCCACCATCAGCCAGAGCCAGCTCACCAGCATCACGATGGCGATCCAGGTCGCCAATCCCTGCTGGCGGTCCACCAGCATGAAACTGCCGACCCCGGAAATGAAACCGCCGAGTGCGATAACCCCTGGGTAGCGCTTCATCAGTTCGAGGATGCGCTGGATAAGATGAGTCAGGTTCGGCATTCGGCAGTTTCACAATAAGTCGTAGGAAATATCCCTGACAGAGTACCACTGTGGGGTCACTCCGGGTCCCGCCGAGACCGACGACGCGCCAGCCATATCAACAGCACCAGCAGCAACGCCACTGACCCGCCGAGGGTCCAGATCAGTTCGTCGTCACCGAGCAGCGGCTTCTCGATGCGCAAGTAACCGGGGTCCTTCAGCAGCTCGCGCAGGGCCTGGTTGGCCTGCTCCAGGCTCACTGCCTGCAGGCGCTCGGCGGGGTTGGTGAAGCGGCCGTCGGCATAATCGCTCAAGGCGCTCCAGTAATAATCGGCCAGCGCACTGTTGCCCTGGACGGCCCAGGACTGGTGGGCGATGGCGGCACGCTTTATCCGCACGAAACTCTCAGGATCCAGGCCGTCCCTGAGCAAAGTGTTGCGCAGCCTCTCCAGCGCTTCCTCCGCTTGGGGCAGGTCTTCGCGGGCCAGGTCGGCGTTGAGGCTCAGGAAACCGACGCCGCCGAAGACTTCTCGTTCCACCCACGGGCCATAGGACAGGCCGTCAGCCAGGCGCAGTTGCCGGTAGAGCGCCCAATCCAGGTACTCCTTGAGCAGATCGAAGGTTTCATCGTGTTGTTCCTCCAGTACAGGCTCCGGGAACAGCCAGTGAAGCTTGGCGTTTTCCCCGGCCATTCCACGAATCAGGTTGCGCTTGGTGACCGCGCTGTAGCGGATTTGCGCCAGTGGTTCGTGGACGCTGGGTTCGACCGGTTCGAGCTCGCCGAAGGCGCGTTCCAGATAGGCCGGCAGCAGCCGATCGAGTTCGCCGACGACGATCAGGGTCATGTTGTTGGGGGCATACCAGGCCTTGCGCACCTGTTCCAACTGGGCGACGGTAAAGCGCTCGACCTCGGCCCGCTCCGCACAACGCAAGCCCAGCTCCACGGCCAATTGGTTGCTGGCCTTGTGGCCGAGGTCCTGGCGGTCGAGCCAGCGTTGCAGATGGGTATAGTGGCCACCGTCCTCGCGTTCGACCACCCGTTTGGCCGCTTCCAGGTTCTTTTCGTCGATGCGGGTACGGGTCAATAACGCCAGTAGCAAATCCAGGATCTTGCGTTGATTGCGCGCTGGCGCCTCGATGACGAACGTCGTGTCGGCATTGCTGGTGAAGGCGTTCCATTCGCCACCCAGCGCTTGCATGCGCTCTTCCAGGCCGCCTTCGCCCGTACTGTCGACCCCGCTGAACAGCACGTGCTCGAGCAGGTGCGGCAGTTCCTTGTCGGCGCAGCTGAAGTCGTCAAGGCCCACGCCGACCACCAGCCGAATCGCCACGTGTCCACGTTCAGTGCCGGGCTTGAGCAACACCTGCATGCCGTTGGGCAACAGGTAGCCTTCGACTTGGAAACGGTCCTGGGCAACGACGGGTAGGGAGCCGAACAAAAGCAGGGCGAGTAGCAGACAACGCATAGCGGGCTTCCTGGCGGCTTATGAGATCCATGGTCCGGGCCAATCTTGTTGACTGGCCAAGACGCCAGTCGTTCAAGGCGAGTGGGTGATGTCTGAAATTTCCTCAGCGGCCAGCGCGCCGATCTCAGCCGTTTCCAGCACCACGTAGGCGCTGCCGCAAAACAACGAATTCAAGCGCCGCATGTCGGCGATCAACTCCAAGTGCAGGGAACTGGTCTCCAGGCTTTGTACGACTTTGCGCTGCAGGCGGCTGACATGGGCGTGGGCCATCCGCCGTTCCTGCGCGCGGAAACGCCGTTTCTCGCGCAGCAGCTGACGTGCGCTTTCCCGGTCGGCGCTGAGGAAGACCGACAGCCCCAAGCGCAGATTGGCGGTCAGGTGGCTGTGCAGCCCCGCCAGTTCTTCCAGGCCCACGTCGGAGAACGAGCGCCGTTGGGAGGTTTTCTGCTGCTGGACCTTGCGCAACATGCGCTCGATGAGATCACTGGCCAGCTTCAGGTTGATCGCAAGCTCGATGATCTCCGCCCAGCGACGACTGTCCTGTTCGCTGAGGTCTTCACGGGGCATTTGCGCCATGTAGAGCTTGATGGCGCTGCACAGGGCTTCGACGTCGTCGCTCATGCTGCGCACCTGCTGGGTAATCGCCGTTTGCTCACCGCGCAGCACGCCGAGCATGGCTTCGAGCATGTTTTCGATCAGGTCGCCGATGCGCAGGGTTTCCCGGGCGGCGTTCGCCAGCGCCAGGCTCGGGGTGGCCAGGGCGGCAGGGTCCAGATGCCGAGGCGTGGCCGTACCGTTGGTTTCCGGACGCTCCGGCAGCAGCCATGCACAAAGCCTGGCCATGGGGCCGACGCTGGGCAACAGCACCAGGCAGCGCACCGTGTTGTAGAGCAAATGAAAGCCGATGACGGTTTCCTGTGGGCTGAAATCCAGGCTGTCCAGCCAGCCCACCAGCGGATCGAGCACCGGGATGATCAGCAGCAGGCCAATCAGCTTGTACAGCAGGCTGCCCAGCGCCACCTGGCGTCCGGCGGCGTTCTGCATGCTGGTACTGAGGAACGCCAGCACACCGCTGCCGATATTGGCGCCGATCACCAGGCCGATGGCCACGGGCAAGCTGATCACGGCAGCGCCGGCGAGTGTCGCGGTCAACAACACGGCCGCCAGGCTGGAATAGGAAATCATCGCGAACAGCGCACCCACCAATGCATCGAGCAGGATGTCGCCGGTCAGCGAGGCGAAAATCACCTTCACGCCCTGGGCTTGGGTGATTGGCGCGGCGGCTTCGACGATCAATTGCAGGGCCAGGATGATCAGGCCCAGGCCAATGGCGACCCGGCCCATCTGGCCGAGGCGGGTTTGTTTGCGTGAGAGAAAAAAGATCACCCCGAGGAAAATCAGCAGCGGCGACAGCCACGACAAGTCCAGGGTCAGCACCCGGGCCATCAACGCGGTGCCAACGTCGGCACCCAGCATGGTTGCCAGGGCCGGGGTCAGCGCCATCAGGCCCTGGCCGACGAAGGAGGTGACGAGCATGGCCGTGGCGTTGCTGCTCTGGACCATGGCCGTGACCATGATGCCGGCGATGAACGCCAGCCAGCGCTTGGACATGTTCTGGCCGATGACATGTCGCAGGTTCGAGCCGTAGACCCGCAAAATGCCGGTACGGACGATATGCGTGCCCCAGATCAGCAAGGCCACGGCGGAGAGCAAATTGAGCAGGGTCAGCATGAGGAGCCCCCTGTTAGCGTCCCAAAGGGACAAATTGACGGTGCCACATCGTTTTACTTCTTGTACTTAAGCTGTAGTTGCCGAATGGTTCGGGCGCCAGCATTGCACAGCTAAAGAGTCGTTTGAAACAAAACTGTCATGAAAACCGATCGTCCGGAACGACAGAGATCCTGTGGGAGCGGGCTTGCTCGCTCCCACAGGTTACGCATCCGGGCCCTTTTTCACGGGCATGAAAAAGGGGCTCCAAGAGCCCCTTTCGTTCACTGCCCTATACCTTACTGACCCGGCATGTCCTTGCGCAGTTTCACCGGATCCTGCTGCTTGCGCTTGCGTGCCATCGCCGTACGCATCCTGATGTTGAACGCTTCCACCGCCAGGGAGAACGCCATGGCGAAGTAGACGTAGCCTTTTGGCACATGCACGTCCAGCGACTCGGCGATCAACACGGTACCGACCACCAGCAGGAACGACAGCGCCAGCATTTTCAGCGATGGGTGCTTGTCGATGAACTCACTGATAGTGCCCGCCGCCAGCATCATCACCAGCACCGCCACGACGATTGCCGCCACCATCACCGGTACATGGGAGACCATGCCCACGGCGGTGATGACCGAGTCCAGGGAGAACACGATGTCGATGATCGCGATCTGGACGATGGTGTAGATGAAACTGCCGCCCTTGCCCGAAGGTTCGTCGTTGGTTTCATCTTCGCCTTCCAGCGCGTGGTACATCTCCTGGGAACTCTTCCACAACAGGAACAGGCCACCGAAGAACAGGATCAGGTCACGACCGGAGATGCCCTGGCCGAACACTTCGAACAGATCGGCCGTCAGGCGCATGACCCACGTGATGGACAGCAGCAACAGGATCCGCGTGATCATCGCCAGCGCCAAGCCGAAAATCCGGGTGCGCGCCTGCATGTGCTTGGGCATGCGGCTGACCAGGATCGAGATCATGATGATGTTGTCGATGCCCAGGACGATTTCCAGGGCGGTCAAGGTAAAGAAGGCAACCCATATTTCCGGGTTGGTCAGCCATTCCATGTGAGTTCCTTTGAGCGAGTGTTAGGCCGCGCCGCCCTTCGGTCATCCGAGAGGGGCGACGCAGCGGGCATTGCTTTTATAGAGTGCTGAACAGCGGAAAAATCCCCATCAGCAAGGCGGCGAACATTATGCACAGGCAAACCAGTACTGCCCACTTCAAGGTGAAGCGTTGGTGGTCGCCGAATTCGATCCCGGCCAGGGCCACCAGCAGGTAAGTCGACGGAACCAGCGGGCTCAGCAGGTGGACGGGCTGGCCGACGATGGAAGCGCGGGCCATTTCGACGCCAGTGATGCCGTAATGGCTGGCTGCTTCGGCCAGAACCGGTAACACCCCGTAATAAAATGCATCGTTCGACATGAAGAAAGTGAACGGCATGCTCACCAGCGCGGTGATGACCGCCAGGTAAGGACCGAGGAAGTCCGGAATCACTGCCAACAGGCTCTTGGACATGGCGTCGACCATACCCGTGCCGGACAGGATGCCGGTGAAGATCCCCGCTGCGAAAATCAGCCCGACCACCGCCAGGACGCTGCCGGCGTGGGCCGCGACGCGGTCTTTCTGCTGTTGCAGGCATGGGTAGTTGACGATCATGGCGATGCTGAACGCCACCATGAACAGCACGGGCAGCGGCAACAGACCGGCAATCAGGGTGCACATCAACACCAGGGTCAGCGCGCCGTTGAACCAGATCAGCTTCGGACGGCGGGCGTCCGGGAACTGGGAAACGCTGATTTCGCTGTGGTCCATTTCGTCGCCCGCCAGGTGCAATTCACCCAGGCGCGCGCGCTCTCGTTTGCCGTACATGTAGGCAATCGCCAGGATCGCCACGACGCCGGCCAACATGGCGGGAATCATCGGCACGAAGATGTCGGACGGATCCACATGCAGTGCACTGGCCGCCCGTGCGGTCGGGCCACCCCAGGGGGTCATGTTCATCACGCCACCGGCGAGGATGATCAGGCCGGCCATGATCCGTGGGCTCATGCCGATGCGGCTGTAGAGCGGCAGCATCGCGGCCACGCAGATCATATAAGTGGTCGCGCCGTCACCATCAAGGGAAACGACGAGCGCCAGGACGGCGGTACCGACCGAAACTTTCAAGGGATCGCCCTTGACCAGCTTGAGGATCTTGCGCACGGCCGGGTCGAACAGGCCGGAGTCGATCATCAAGGCAAAATACAGAATCGCAAACATCAGCATCACCCCGGTCGGGGCGAGCTTGGTGATGCCTTCGAGCATCATCGGGCCGATCTTCGGCGCGAAACCACCGAACAGGGCGAACAGGATCGGGATGATGATCAAGGCGATCAGCGCGGACAGGCGCTTGGTCATGATCAGGAACATGAACGTGATGACCATGGCGAAGCCAAGGAAAGTCAGCATGGGAAATACTCCAGGCGTGGCGCGGCTATGAAATGCGAACCGGACAGGTCAGCGCGAGATGCAGAGCACGGGACGAACGGATGGAGTGGGTGCAGCGGGACGGGTAGCAGCGGACATCAGAATCACCATTGTTGTTGTTAAAAAGGCCGCACGAGCATGTGAAGACTCGTTTTAGGCCACCGGTCTATTGCCGGTAGGTGGGGCGATCCTAATCGCGCAAGCTTTCAGCAGCCTTTCGCCGCAGCAATGGGGTTTTTCTGTAGGACAAGGTGCACCCACAGGCGATCTGCGCTCCACCGATAAATCAGAAGGCTGAAAGATTCAACGGCTGCACCGCGCCCATCCAGATCGCAGGTCGGTGTGATCGACCAGGTCGTCACCGGTCTCCGGTGCAGGAAAATCACCAAGCCTTTGCGATTCGGGGCCAGCCACGGCAGGACCACGCCGATGTACTGCGGATCGAAGGCCAGCTGACAACTCCAGTCCGGGTGCGGCCGACCGGGCGTTGATGAACACGGCCCATTTTCAGCAGGAACAACTGCGTCGCTTCCTCACACAGCGCCCGCGCCTGGTCGAGGGTATCGGCGTCGAAATAGACGTGGGCGTAATAGCCCTTGATCCGTTGCATCTGTTACTTCTGGAAAGACCAGCCGAACCCTCTCGGTTAACCGTGTGTCAGAGCCTCTACACGCGGGATAAAAGGAAAGCCAGCCATGAAAAACGCCGAAACCCCGGTTATCAAGGTGGTGCTCTATGGTGCCATGAGCAGCCTCGGCAGTGCGTTGATGGCTGAACTGCTGCGGCGCCAGCATGAAATCATCGCCATCCTGGATGATCTGACGGCCCTCGCGCCGCGCCCGGGCTTGCGGGCCAAGACCGGCGATCTCTTCGATCCTGAACGGGTCAAGCAGAGCGTCGCTGGCGCAAGCGCCGTGGTGTGCCTGTTGAACGCACCGGGCTTGCCGATGAACAGCGAGCAAGTGGAGCGCAGTTTGATCCCCGGCCCGGTGGAGCAGGTCCTGGCGGTGGATGCGCTGATTGCCGGCATGCAGGCGGTGAACATTTCCCGGCTGTTCCTGGTGGGCAATTTCGCTGTGCTGGAAGAGGAAATGGATGATGACTTGCAGCGGCACGCCGCCGAAGAAATCCTCGATGCCCTGAAAAACAGCGCCTTGCAATGGACGCTCATCAACGCGCCCTATGCCGTGCAGGGGCTGGGCATCGAGCATTTCAGCCATGTCAGCACCAGCCTGGAGCCGGGCATGGCCGAATCATTGGAGCGCTTGAGTCGCGTGGCGGTCGGCATCGCTGATGAACTGCGCCTGAACCTGCATGTGGGCCAACATGTGAATTTCGTGCCCGCCGTCTAGGCGTTATAGATCCGTTCCCCGTGGCGGGGGAGCTTGCTCCCGCTGGGCCGCATAGCGGCCCCAAGCTCAAACGGCAATCGACGGCAACGGCAATCCGGTCAACGACTCCGCACTGTTGGCCTGTTCTTCCATCAACCAGTCCACGAATAACTTGATCAGAACGCCCCGGCGCTTGCGCTGGGGCAAGACCACGTAGTATCCCAACCGGGAGAGCACTGTTTCGGCGATCGGACGACACAATAGGCCCTGGGCCAATAAGTTATCCACAAGGTGCCGCCAGCCGATCGCGACGCCTTGGCCGCCGATCGCCGCCTGGATGAGCAGGGTGTAGTTGTCGAAGCGCAATTGCCCTGGCGCCGGCGGCGAGGTGATGCCCAGTTCACGGAACACGCCGCTCCAGTCGAACCAGGCGCTGCTATTGCCGCCGCGCAAATGCAGCAAGGGAAATTCCGAAAGGTCATGGGCAGGCAAGGGCAGGGTACGTTCGCCGAGCAACAGCGGGCTGCACACCGGAAATACTTCTTCGCTGAAAAGCCAGCGACTTTCGCCTTGCTTGAAGCGACCGTCGCCGAACAAGACAGCAACGTCTATATCGGTGCGCAGCATGTTGTGGTTGCGCTCGCTGGTCACCAGGCTCACATCCACCTGCGGATTGGCGGCGTGAAACCGATGGAGCCGAGGCATCAGCCAATAGGCGGCAAAGGCGAAGTCCGTCGCCACTTGCAGCACCTCGTGCTGGTGCTGGGCGGTGATCGCAGTCAGGCCAGCATCGATGCTTTGTAAACCGGCCTGGACTTGCTCGAAAAGGATGGCGCCGGCCTCGGTCAATTCGATGCCTCGGTAGATACGGTCAAACAACCGCGTGCCCAGCTGTTCTTCCAACCGCTTGATCTGCTGGCTGATGGCCGGTTGCGTGGTGCCCAGCTCAATCGCGGCGGCCGTAAAGCTCTGCTGGCGAGCCGCTGATTCGAAGGCGCGGAACAGGTCCAGCGACAAGTCACCCAAGGCGTCATACATAAGCTGTGCTTATCCTAGTCATTGTCTTGCATGGGCTTTACCCCGAAAGGCATGGGCTACATGCTCAATGGCAGCACTATCGCATAACTGCTCACTATGGAATGCCGCGAATACATGAAGCGCAAGAACATTCTTTTCATCATGGCCGATCAAATGGCCGCGCCAATGTTGCCGATCTATGGTCCGTCGCCCATCAAGTTGCCGAACCTGTCACGCCTGGCCGACCAGGGCGTGGTATTCGATGCCGCGTATTGCAACAGTCCGCTCTGCGCGCCGTCACGCTTCACCCTGGTGAGCGGCCAGTTGCCGAGCAAGATCGGTGCCTACGACAACGCGGCGGATTTCCCTGGAGACGTTCCGACCTATGCCCACTACCTGCGCCGCCTCGGCTACCGTACGGCGCTGTCCGGCAAGATGCATTTTTGCGGGCCCGACCAGCTGCACGGCTACGAAGACCGCCTGACCAGTGATATTTATCCGGCCGACTACGGCTGGGCCGTGAACTGGGACGAGCCGGATGTGCGGCCGAGCTGGTATCACAATATGTCGTCGGTGTTGCAGGCCGGACCATGCGTGCGCACCAACCAGCTGGACTTCGATGAAGAGGTGGTGTTCAAGGCCCAGCAATATCTGTTCGACCACATCCGCGAGGACGGCGACCAGCCGTTTTGCCTGACGGTGTCGATGACTCACCCACACGATCCGTACACGATTCCCAAGGCGTTCTGGGATTTGTACGACGACAGCGACATCCCGTTGCCACAGACCCCGGCGCAAACCGAACTCGACCCTCATTCCCAGCGCCTGCTCAAAGTCTATGATCTCTGGGACAAGCCGCTGCCTGTGGATAAGATTCGCGACGCCCGCCGCGCGTACTTCGGGGCATGCAGCTACATCGACAGCAACGTCGGCAAGTTGCTGCAGACTCTGGAGGACACCGGGTTGATCGATGACACCATTATTGTCTTCTCCGGCGATCATGGAGACATGCTCGGCGAAAAGGGGCTCTGGTACAAAATGCACTGGTTCGAAATGGCCGCTCGCGTCCCGTTGTTGATCAGCGCACCGGGGCAGTTCGCCAGCGCCCGTGTTGGCGCGGCCGTGTCCACCGCTGACCTGCTGCCGACCCTGGTCGAGCTGGCCGGTGGCACGCTGGAGCCAGGTTTGCCGCTGGATGGCCGTTCGCTGGTGCCGCACCTGCAAGGGCAGGGCGGGCATGACGAAGTCTTTGGCGAGTACATGGCCGAAGGCACCATCAGCCCGTTGATGATGATTCGTCGCGGCCAGTGGAAATTCATCTACAGCGAGGATGATCCTTGTCTGTTGTTCGATGTGCGCAACGATCCCAATGAAACGGAGAACCTCAGCCAGTCTCCCGAGCACCAAGCGCTGCTGGCCGACTTCCTCGGCGAAGCGCGTGCCAAATGGGACATTCCAGCCATTCACCAACAAGTGCTCGCCAGCCAGCGCCGTCGCCGTTTTGTTGCCCAGGCGCTGACCCTGGGCAAGCTCAAGAGCTGGGATCACCAGCCGTTCGTAGACGCCAGCCAGCAGTACATGCGCAACCACATCGACCTGGACGATCTGGAGCGCAAGGCCCGTTATCCACAACCCTGCCAATAAACCAATAGCGTAAGGGGAAGCACATGCAAAAGTTATCCACAGCACTGGCCGCCGGGCTGTTGGCGTTGAGCAGTGTGTCGGCGTGGGCCGAGCAAAGTTGCGAGACGGTGAAGATGGCTGATCCGGGCTGGAGCGATATTGCCGCCACCAATGCCATTACGGGTTTCCTGCTGGAGGGCATGGGCTACAAGGCCAAGGTCGACACCCTCGCGGTGCCGATCACCTTCGGTGGCCTCAAGGATGGCCAGGTGGATGTGTTCCTGGGTAACTGGATGCCGGCGCAGCAAGGTTTCTATGACAAGTTCGTGGCCAATGGCGACGTCACGCAACTGGCCAAGAACCTGGACGGCACCGAATTCACCCTGGCTGTTCCCGATTATGTCTGGGATGCGGGCGTGCATAACTTTGCCGACCTGAACAAATTCGCGGACAAGTTCGACAAGAAAATCTACGGCATCGGGTCCGGCGCTCCGGCCAACCTCTCCCTTAAGGAAATCATCAAGACCAACGATTTCGGCATGGGCGAGTGGAAGCTGGTGGAGTCGAGCGAGCAGGCGATGCTGGCGGAAGTCTCCCGGGCGGTGAAAAAACAGAAGTTCGTGACGTTCCTCGGCTGGACCCCGCACCCGATGAACGTGCAATTGAAAATGCACTACCTCAAGGGCGGCGAGAAATATTTCGGTGACACCGGCAGCGTGTACACGCTGACACGCAAAGGTTATGCACAGGCCTGCCCGAACGTGGGCAAGCTGCTGACCAACCTGAGCTTCACCCAGGAAATGGAAAACAGCATCATGGCTGAGGTGGTGAACAAGAAAGTCAGCAACGCCGAAGCGGCCAAGGCTTGGATCAAGGCCAACCCGGCCGTTCTGGATAAATGGCTCGATGGCGTGAAAACTCTGGATGGCAAGGATGCGCTGGCGGCGGTGAAGGCCAAGCTCTGACAGCTGCGCCGGGCTCTTGTGGCGAGGGAACTTGCTCCCGCTCGGTCGCGCAGCGGCCGCAGAATCAGGGCCTGCTGCGCAGTCCAGCGGGAGCAAGCTCCCTCGCCACGTTGGTTCACCTGATACTCTTGCGCCAAACCCCATCCTTGAGGCCCCATGGCAATTCCCACGCGCCATTCACTCTTTCCCTTCTTGAGTTGGCTGCCCCGGCAGACCCGCGCCAGCGTTGGCCGTGACCTGATCGTCGGCCTCAGCGGCGCGATCCTGGCGCTGCCGCAGTCCATTGCCTACGCCCTGATTGCCGGACTTCCGCCCGAGTACGGACTATACGCGGCGATTGTGCCGGTGTTGATCGCCTGCCTATGGGGCTCGTCGTGGCATTTGATCTGCGGTCCTACAGCCGCGATTTCCATCGTCCTGTACGCCACCGTCAGTCCCTTGGCCGTGCCTGCGACCCAGGACTACATCACGCTGATCCTGCTGCTGACAGTATTGGCCGGTATTTTCCAGTGGTTGCTCGGGTTGCTGCGGTTCGGTGCGCTGGTCAATTTCGTCTCACATTCGGTGGTGCTGGGTTTCACCCTAGGCGCGGCGGTGGTCATTGCCCTGGGGCAACTGCCGAACCTGCTGGGCCTGGACCTGCCGAATGAAGCCACCGCGTTGAAAAGCCTGCTGATGCTCGCCGGCCATATCGGGGCTGTGGATAAACCTTCGTTGCTGCTGGGTTTGGGGACGCTGGTACTGGGCATCGTGCTCAAACGCTTGCTGCCGCGCTGGCCAAGCCTGTTGATAACTTTGGGCATCAGCAGCCTGGTGGCCTGGGCCTGGCCCGCAATGTTCGGGCATGTGGCGTTGGTCAGCGCCTTTGTCGGGCGCCTGCCGCCATTCACACCGCTGCCACTGGATTTGGATCTGATCCTGCGCCTGCTGCCCGGTGCCGTTGCAGTGGGCATGCTGGGGCTGGTGACCAGCCTCTCCATTGCGCGCTCGCTGTCGGTCCGCTCCGGGCAGTTGCTCGATGCGAACCAGGAAGTCAGGGCGCAGGGGCTTTCGAATATCGTTGGAGGATTTTTCGCCGGGTCGTTGTCAGCCGGTTCCTTCACCCGTTCCGGTCTCAGCTATGAGGCAGGTGCTTGCTCGCCGCTGGCCGGGGTGTTCTCGGCGCTGTGGGTGGCATTGTTTGCCGTGGCCGGCGCGAAGCTCATCGCGCACATTCCCATTCCGGCCATGGCTGGCAGTATCCTGCTGATCGCCTGGGGCCTGGTGGACCATCGGGGCATTCGGGCGTTGTACCGGGTGAGTCGCTCCGAATTCCTGGTCATGGGCCTGACCTGCCTGGCCACGCTGCTGTTGGAACTGCAGACCGCCATCTATGCCGGCGTACTCGCTTCGCTGTTTTTCTACCTCAAGCGCACCTCCCAGCCGCGGGTTCACCATAGCCGCGAGGGCGAAGCGGACATCCTGCGGGTGGGCGGCTCGATCTTTTTCGGCGCCAGTCATTATTTGCAAGTGCGTTTGCAGCGGATGCAGGCACAGCGGGTGGTGATCGACGCCCAGCAGATCAACTTCATCGATTATTCCGGGGTGGAAATGCTCCACCAGGAAGCCCGGCGATTGCGCAGCCAGGGGCGTAGCCTGACCTTGCGCAGGGCAAGGCCGCAGGTGGTCGAGGAATTGTTGAAGTTGGAGGGCGCGCAGAAGTGCCCGATTCACTTCGAAGACTAGGGCTCAAGGCAGGCATCCCTCGCCACAGTTCACAGCGCCAGCTGGCGGCGCAGTTCGGCCAGCACCGGCGCGGTATCCGGGCGTACTCCGCGCCACAGGAAGAACGCTTCGCCCGCCTGCTCGGCGAGCATGCCCAGGCCATCCATCGCCACCGCCGCGCCGTGTTCCCGGGCCCAACGGCAGAATGAAGTCGGCTCCTTGCCGTACATCATGTCGTAGCAAAAGGTCTTGCCCGGCTCGATCAGGCTTGCGGCAATCGGCGGGACATCGCCTGACAAGCTGGCGGACGTGGCGTTGATGATCAGGTCCACCGGTTCCTTCAACCAATCGAAACCACTGGCCGAGACCGGGCCCAGGTCGGCGAACAGCTCCGCCAGCAGCTCGGCCTTTTCTACCGTTCGATTGGCGATGATCACCGAAGCCGGCGCCTCGGCCAGCAGCGGTTCCAAGGCGCCGCGCACCGCGCCGCCGGCCCCGAGCAAGAGGATGCGCTTGCCCTTGAGGCTGAACCCGGCGTTGACGGTCAGGTCCCGCACCAGCCCCGCGCCGTCGGTGTTGTCGCCCAGGAGGCGGCCGTCGGCCAGTTTACTCAAAGTGTTGACCGCGCCGGCTCGCTGCGCCCGCTCGGTCAACTGATCAGCCAAGCGGAAAGCATCTTCCTTGAACGGCACGGTGACGTTCGCCCCACGGCCATCGCGGAAAAATCCCTTCGCGCAACCGGCAAAATCCTCCAAAGGGGCGAGCAACGTGCTGTAGTCCAATGCCTGGCCGGTCTGCTCGGCAAACAGGCGATGGATCAACGGCGACTTGCTGTGGCCGATCGGGTTACCCATTACAACGTAGCGGTCCATGGATAATCCCCGTTCAGGCCGTTGCCAGCCAATCGCGATCCTGCAGGAAATAGTCGGTCAACCGCGCCTCTTCGCTGCCCGGCTCGGCTTTCCAGTCATAGCTCCAGCGCACTTGGGGCGGCAGGGACATCAGGATCGATTCGGTACGCCCGCCCGATTGCAGGCCGAACAGCGTGCCACGGTCATAGACCAGGTTGAATTCCACGTAGCGTCCACGGCGGAACTCCTGGAATTCCCGTTGCTTGGCCGTGAACGGGTCGTGCTTGCGACGACGCACGATAGGCAGGTAGGCATCGATGTAGGCATCGCCGATGGCGCGCATGAAGGCGAAGCTGGTGTCGAAATCCCACGCGTTCAGGTCATCGAAAAACAGGCCGCCGATGCCTCGGGGCTCGTTGCGATGCTTGATGTGGAAATAGCTGTCGCACCAGGTCTTGTAGCGCGGATAGACATCCGGGCCGAACGGCTCGCAGGCTTGCTGGGCGATGCGGTGCCAATGCACGCAATCTTCTTCCACGCCGTAATAAGGCGTCAGGTCGAAGCCGCCGCCAAACCACCACACCGGCTCTTCGCCTTCTTTTTCGGCGATGAAAAAGCGCACGTTGGCGTGGGACGTTGGTACGTGGGGGTTGTGCGGGTGGATCACCAGCGAAACGCCCAGGGCTTCAAAGCCGCGCCCGGCCAATTCCGGTCGATGGGCGCTGGCCGAGGGTGGGAGACCGCTGCCAAAAACGTGGGAAAAGTTGACGCCACCCTTTTCGATCACCGTGCCGTTTTCGATCACTCGCGTGCGACCGCCACCGCCGGCGGGCCGGGTCCAGGCGTCCTCGACGAAACGAGTGCCGCCGTCCTCGGCTTCCAGGGCTGCGCAAATGCGGTCTTGCAGGTCCAGCAGATAGGCTTTCACGGCCTCGGTGCGAGTAGTCATGACATCACCTTGATCAGGGCTACGCTGCGCGGCGTACACAGGCCGCCGGCAAAATGGGCGCACAGGATAACACCGCATCCGCCCACACCACAGTTGACGAAGATCAAGCTTAGGAGTCCGATAGCAGGCTTGGTAAAAGTCCCACGATAAGGAGAAAGTGAAGATGGCTAAACGCATCCAGTTCAGCGCCCACGGTGGACCCGAAGTGCTCGAGTACGTGGAATACCAGCCGGGCGAGCCCGGTCCGCAACAGGTCCGCGTCAGCAACAAAGCGATCGGCCTGAACTTCATCGACACCTATTACCGCAGTGGTCTTTATCCACCACCGGCCCTGCCGTCGGGGCTTGGCGCCGAAGGTGCGGGTGTGGTCGAAGCCGTTGGTTCGCAGGTCACGCGTTTCAAGGTCGGCGACCGTGTGGCCTATGGCAGTGGACCGCTAGGGGCATACAGCGATGTGCACGTGCTGCCCGAAGCCAACTTGGTTCACTTGCCCGAAGCCATCAGCTTCGAACAAGCCGCCGGGGTAATGCTCAAGGGCCTGACCGTGCAATACCTGCTGCGCCAGACCTACGAGCTCAAGGGCGGCGAAACCATCCTGTTCCACGCCGCTGCGGGTGGCGTGGGCTCGTTGGCCTGCCAGTGGGCCAAGGCCTTGGGCGTGAAGCTGATCGGCACCGTCAGCTCGGCGGAAAAAGCCGCCATCGCCAAATCCCACGGCGCCTGGGAAGTCATCGACTACAGCAAGGAAAACGTCGCACAGCGCGTGTTGGAATTGACTGACGGCAAGAAAGTCCCGGTGGTGTACGACGGCGTCGGCAAGGACACTTGGCTGACGTCTTTGGATTGCGCGGCGCCCCGTGGCCTGGTGGTGAGCTTCGGCAATGCCTCCGGTGCGGTGGATGGCGTAAACCTGGGCATTCTTTCGGCCAAGGGCTCGCTGTACGTCACCCGTCCGACCCTGGCGACCTACGCCAACAACGCCGAAAACCTGCAGCGCATGGCCGATGAACTGTTCGGGATGATCGCCAGCGGCAAGCTTACGGTGGACATCAACCAGCGATTCCCGCTGGCTGAGGCGGCCAAGGCGCACACCGAGTTGTCGGCGCGACGGACGACGGGGTCGACCATCCTGTTGCCTTGATTCAAAGGCTGCCAAAGAACCTGTGGGAGTGGTTCATCGTTTTCCCTAAGTGAACAGCATGATGCTCCCACAGCGGGTTTTGCACCGGTCAAAGTCAGTCCGGGCGCAGTACCTTGCCCGTCGCCAGATCACGAATCACGCTCGGGTTCTTGCGTCCGCCCAGGTTGCCGCCCAGGACCAGATCGAGCTGGCCGCGGAAATACTGTTCGACGCGAATCCGCGTGCGCGCCGCCGGCCGGCCTTGTGGGTTGGCTGAGGTGGACACCAGCGGGCCGACCAACGAGCACAAATCACGAACGATCGGATGATCGCTGACCCGTAGCGCGACGGTGTCGTGCACGCCAGTGATCCACTCCGGCAGCAGGTTCTGGTGCGGCACCAGCCAGGTGTTGGGCCCTGGCCAGGTGCTGGCCATGCGGTCCATCCAGGTTTCGGGGAAATCCTCGAACAAAAAGTCGAACTGGCGAATGTTGTCAGCCACGAGTATCAGGCCCTTGTCGGGCCGTCGGGACTTGATCGCCAGTAGACGCTCCACCGCATCTTCGTTCCACGGATCGCAACCCAGGCCCCAGACCGCTTCGGTTGGATAGGCAATCACCGCCCCGGCGCGAATTTCTCGCGCGGCTTGTTGCACACGCCAACTGTTGACCATCAAACATTCTCCGCAACGCAATTAAGGCTGTGGGCAGTTTACCGATCTTCCCCATAAAACCTAGCGTGCGAACCAACGTCCGTTGTCACAAATGGCGCGGCCCTCCATTTCCAGCTCGGTCAGCGCCGCCAGCACTTTGGGCAAACCCCAGCCACTGGCGTCGGCCAGCGCCTCGCTGCTCAGCGGCGCGGCGTGCAGCAGGCGCAGCAGCGGATGGGTCACAGGCACAGGCTCGGAGGCCAGCGGCAATCGCTGCCAACCGCGCAACGCTTCAAGGATGTGTTCGACGGTTTCCACCAGCGCCGCGCCGTCACGGATCAACTGATGACAGCCTCGGGCCCCTGGATGATGGATCGACCCAGGAATGGCATACACCTCGCGGCCCTGTTCTGCCGCAAGCCGGGCGGTGATCAGCGAACCACTGGCGACACTGGCTTCTACCACCAGCACCCCCAGGGACAAGCCACTGATGATGCGGTTGCGGCGCGGAAAGTTGCTGGCGTGGGGCGCCGCATCCAGCGGAAACTCCGAGACCACCGCGCTGCCTTGGGAAATCATCGCTTGCGCCAGCCGACGATTGCGCTGTGGATAAAAATTTTCCAGGCCGGTGCCGAGCACGCCGACCGTGCATCCGCCAACGTCCAGCGCGGCCTGATGCGCGGCGGCGTCGATGCCCAAGGCCAAGCCGCTGGTGATGACAAAGCCGGCTCCGGCCAGGCTGCGAGAGAACGCCGCCGCCGTGTCCATGCCCGGGCGCGATGCGCGTCGACTGCCCACCATCGCCAACTGCGGTTTTTCCAGGATCAAGGGGTCGCCAGCGACAAACAGCAGCGGCGGTGGATCACTGATCTGTGCGAGCAGCGCAGGGTATTCAGGCTGGTCCCACATCAGTAAATGCTGGTCCGGGCCGTCTAGCCAGGCCATTGCGTGGGCGGCGCCGTCGCGTATCTCCGGGGAGCGTCGGGCCTCGGCGCAAGTGGCCGGCAACCCCAGCGCCCGCCAGGCGCTGGCCGGCGCGCTGATGGCTTTGGAAGCCGAGCCAAAGGCCTCCATCAGGGTCATGAAACGTTTAGGTCCTACGTCTGGCAAGCGATGCAAGCGCAGACGGGCCTCCAGTTCCGCAGGCGGAACCGAAGCAGATTCAGGCATTGGCATGTGATCAATCCTTGATCGTTATAGCCCCGTTGAAACGGGAACAAGCTGTGGATAACTCTGTTGGTAACTTGTGAGACCCGTTACGGATTGCGCACCTTGTCGAGGATCGCCAGCGACCGCGAGGCGTACAGCACCAAGCCATAACTGAGCTTGTCGTAGGTGCGGAACACCATCAGCAGGCCGGCGCGTTCGTCCGGAATCTTCACCGAGGCGCCGGTGATACGGTCGCGCACCGTTTCGCCGGTCTTCATCACGGCGAGGACATTGCCTTCTTCCAGCCCGTCGCGCCGGCCCTTGTTCAGGGTGACCACGTCCATCGCGCCGATCTGCGTCACGCCCCGGGGTACATCGAGGATCAGTCCCTGGATGTCCGTTTTCGGCGCGCTGGGCATGAACGTCGAATTGATCGAGCGCTCTTCGCCGCTGAACAGGCGATCGCCGAGGCGCACCTCCTGGGTTGTGCGTTGCAGGGCCAGGGTGGTGACGTCGCCTTCGGTGGCAACGATTTCGCCGCTGCCGATGTCATCGGCGTTGATGCCCAAAAATTCCTTGGTCTCGGGATCGGTGTAGACCTTGCCCTGGCGGAAGATGCCGTAGGCCGACTGGCTCGTATCGAAGTTGCCGCGGGCGAAGATCGTGTCGCCGGTGCCGCTGAGCACTCGTTCGGCATCACCTGCCACGACATAGGGCGCCCGGTTGAAATCTTCCGCCGTGTCGACGATGCGGTTGCTCAGCAAAAAGCTGTTGATGGCCTGCAGCGGAATGCTCGGGATGGCATCGGCTACCGGTGAACTGCGAATGCGCGGCGACAGCTTGATGGTGCCGCGGGAGGCGCCGCGATTGAGGGTCAGGCGCGGCTGGCCGTTGACGTAGACCAGCGACAGGGTGTCGCCGGGGTAGATCAGGTTGGGGTTTTCGATCTGCGGGTTGGCCTGCCACAGCTCCGGCCATTTCCACGGCTCGCGCAGGTATTTGCCGGAAATGTCCCACAGCGTATCCCCCGTCACCACTGTGTATTGCTGTGGAAAACCTTCCCGAAGTTGCACTTGCCCGTGCGCGATACCGGCCGAGGCCAGGAGCAGCAGGGCGAGTAGTGATTTCCTCATGCGGTGAATCCCTTTATTATGTGCGTTCGCGTAAAACGCCAGAGCCCCCGTGGCTCGCTCTGTTCAAGAGCAACGTTTTACAACGGTAGCCTGCATCCCAAGACACGCCAGGCGAGCCACCCGACTTTACTTCACACGTGCATTTATCAAGCTTATGGCCATTTTGAACATTCTCGAATTTCCGGACCCGCGCCTGCGCACTATCGCCAAACCGGTGGCCGTAGTGGACGACGAAGTGCGTCAGCTGGTCGATGACATGTTTGAAACAATGTATGAGGCGCCAGGCATCGGCCTCGCCGCGACCCAGGTCAACGTGCACAAGCGTATCGTCGTCATGGACCTCTCCGAAGACCGCAGCGAGCCGCGGGTGTTCATCAACCCCGAGTTCGAAACCCTGACCGACGAAATGGACCAGTACCAGGAAGGTTGCCTTTCAGTGCCGGGCTTCTACGAAAACGTCGACCGCCCGCAAAAGGTCAAGATCAAGGCCCTGGACCGTGACGGCCAGCCTTATGAACTGATCGCCGAAGGCCTGCTGGCGGTGTGCATCCAGCACGAATGCGACCACCTCAACGGCAAGCTGTTCGTCGATTACCTGTCTAATCTCAAGCGTGACCGGATCAAGAAAAAACTGGAAAAGATCCATCGCCAGAACGCTTGATGCCCCCCTTCAAAGGCTTGCTGCGGCAAGCCTTTTTCTTTTTGCGACTGCTTTGTAATTGAGAGTTTTCCATGACTGAGCCACTGCGCATCGTCTTTGCCGGCACTCCCGAGTTTGCCGCCGAACATCTCAAGGCCCTGCTGGCCAGCCCCCATGAAATCGTCGCGGTCTACACCCAGCCGGACCGTCCGGCCGGTCGCGGGCAAAAACTGATGCCCAGCCCGGTCAAGCAATTGGCCCTGGAAAACGGCCTGCCAGTCCTGCAACCGCCGACCCTGCGCGACGCGCAAGCCCAAGCTGAACTGGCGGCGCTGAAGCCGGACTTGATGGTGGTGGTCGCCTACGGCCTGATCCTGCCGCAAGTAGTGCTCGATATTCCGCGCCTGGGTTGCATCAACAGCCACGCCTCGCTGCTGCCGCGTTGGCGCGGTGCCGCGCCGATCCAGCGCGCCGTGGAAGCGGGCGATGCCGAAAGCGGCGTGACGGTGATGCGCATGGAAGCCGGCCTGGACACCGGGCCGATGCTGCTCAAGGCCAGCACCCCCATCAGCGCCGAAGACACCGGCGGCAGCCTGCACGACCGCCTCGCGCTGATCGGCCCGCCAGCGGTGGTCCAGGCCATTGCCGGCCTCGCCGCCGGCACCCTGCAAGGCGAAGTGCAGGACGACAGCCTCGCCACCTACGCGCACAAACTGAACAAGGACGAAGCCCGCATCGACTGGAGCCGCCCAGCCGTCGAGCTGGAGCGCCTGGTGCGGGCCTTCAACCCTTGGCCGATCTGCCACAGCACCTTGAACGGCGAAGCCCTGAAAGTGTTGGCGGCCAGCTGCGCCGAAGGGAAGGGCGCGCCGGGTGAAATCCTCAGCGCCAGCAAGGACGGCCTGGTCGTCGCCTGCGGTGAACAGGCCCTGTGCCTGACCCGCCTGCAACTGCCCGGCGGCAAGGCACTGAACTTCACCGACCTGTTCAACAGTCGCCGTGAGAAGTTCGCCGTCGGCACCGTCCTCGGCCAAGCGGCGGACGCTTCATGAACCCGCGTCTGGCCGCCGCCAAGGCACTTGCCGCCGTCCTCAGCGGCAAAGCCTCGCTGAACAGTTCCCTGCCGACCCAACTGGACAAGGTCGAAGATCGCGATCGCGGTTTCACCCAGGACCTGGCGTTCGGCACCGCCCGTTGGCAACCGCGCCTCTCGGCCCTGGCGGCCAAGCTGTTGCAAAAACCGTTCAAGGCTGCCGATGCCGACGTCGAAGCGCTGCTGCTGGTGGGCCTCTATCAACTGCTCTACACCCGCGTCCCGGCCCACGCCGCCATCGGCGAAACCGTGGGCTGCGCCGACAAGCTGAAAAAACCTTGGGCCAAGGCCCTGCTCAACGCCGTGTTGCGCCGCGCCCAGCGGGAAAGCGAAGCCCTGCTGGCCGAACTCGAACATGACCCGGTGGTCCGCACCGCCCACCCGCGCTGGTTGCAGAAATCCCTCAAGGCCTTCTGGCCTGAGCAATGGGAAGCCATCTGCGCCGCCAACAACGCCCATCCGCCGATGATCCTGCGGGTCAATCGTCGCCACCACACCCGCGATGCTTACCTCGCATTGCTGGGCGAGGCGGGTATCCCGGCCATCCCATGCCAATACAGCCGCGACGGCATCGTCCTGGAAACCCCAGGCGATGTGCGCGCGCTGCCGGGCTTTGCCGAAGGCTGGATCAGCGTCCAGGACGAAGCCGCCCAATTGGCCGCCGACCTGCTGGAGCTGGCGCCCGGCCAACGGGTGCTGGACGCCTGCTGCGCGCCGGGTGGCAAGACCTGTCACATCCTCGAGGCCGAGCCGAAACTGGCCGGCGTCGTAGCCGTGGACCTGGAAGCCAAGCGCCTGGTGCGAGTGAAAGAAAACCTCGAACGCCTGGGCCTGGACGCCCAGCTGATCGCCGCCGATGGCCGCGACACCGCGACCTGGTGGGACGGCAAGCCGTTCCAGCGCATCCTCCTCGACGCCCCGTGCTCGGCCACTGGCGTGATCCGCCGCCATCCGGACATCAAGCTCACCCGCCAGCCGGACGACATCGCCGCATTGGCCGTGTTGCAAGGCGAGCTGCTCGATGCCATGTGGTCGACCCTGGACGTAGGCGGCATGCTGCTCTACGCCACCTGCTCGACCTTGCCGACAGAAAACACCGAAGTGATCGAAGCGTTCCTCGCCCGCACCCCGGGCGCCCGGGAGCTGGACATCGCCACCCAGGCCGGCCTCAAGCAGCCCCATGGCCGGCAGTTGTTGGCCCAGGAAGGCGGGCACGATGGGTTCTATTACGCCAAGCTGATCAAAATCGCCGCCGCACGCGGTTAAAACCGATTCGATAGGAGTGAATGGATGAAAATCATCATCCTGGGTGCAGGGCAGGTTGGCGGTTCGCTGGCGGAACACTTGGCCAGCGAAGCCAACGACATCACCGTGGTCGACACCGACGGCGAACGCCTGCGCGACCTCGGTGACCGCCTCGACATTCGTACGGTACAAGGCCGCGGTTCCTTGCCGACGGTCTTGCGCCAGGCCGGCGCCGACGACGCCGACATGCTCGTGGCCGTGACCAACAGCGACGAAACCAACATGGTCGCCTGCCAAGTCGCCCACACGTTGTTCCACACCCCGACCAAGATCGCCCGGGTACGCGAAGCGTCCTACCTGACCCGCGCCGACCTCTTCGACAACGAAGCGATCCCGGTGGACGTGCTGATCAGCCCCGAGCAGGTGGTGACCAACTACATCAAGCGCCTGATCGAGCACCCCGGTGCCCTGCAGGTGATCGACTTTGCCGAGAGCAAGGCGCAACTGGTGGCGGTCAAGGCCTACTACGGCGGCCCGCTGGTGGGCCAGCAATTGCGCCAATTGCGCGAGCACATGCCCAATGTCGAGACCCGCGTGGCGGCGATTTTCCGCCGTGACCGGCCGATCCTGCCCCAGGGCGACACGGTGATCGAAGCCGACGACGAAGTCTTCTTCATCGCCGCCAAGGCGAACATTCGCGCAGTCATGAGCGAAATGCGCCGCCTCGACGAGAACTACAAGCGCATCGTCATCGCCGGCGGCGGCCAGATCGGCGAACGCCTGGCCGAAGCCATCGAAAGCCGCTACCAGGTCAAGATCATCGAGATGAACCCGGCACGCTGCCGCTACCTCTCCGACACTCTCGACAGCACCGTGGTGCTGCAGGGCAGCGCCTCCGACCGCGACCTGCTGCTGGAAGAAAACATCGCCGACGCCGACATCTTCCTGGCCCTGACCAACGACGACGAAGCCAACATCATGTCCTCGCTGCTGGCCAAGCGCCTGGGGGCGAAGAAGGTCATGACCATCATCAACAACCCGGCCTACGTCGACCTGATCCAGGGCGGCGACATCGACATCGCCATCAGCCCGCAACTGGCCACCATCGGCACCTTGCTCGCCCACGTGCGCCGCGGCGACATCGTCAGCGTCCACTCCCTGCGCCGCGGCGCGGCCGAAGCCATCGAAGCCATCGCCCACGGCGACGCCAAGTCCAGCAAAGTGATCGGCAAAGCCATCCGCGACATCGGCCTGCCACCCGGCACCACCATCGGCGCGATCATCCGCGACGAAGAAGTCCTCATCGCCCACGACGACACCGTGATCCAGACCGGCGACCATGTGATCCTGTTCCTGGTGGATAAGAAGCACATTCGCGATGTCGAGAAGCTGTTCCACGTGGGGTTGAGCTTTTTCTGATCCAGGCTGTGCGGTAGCGGTGATGGCCTCATCGCGAGCAAGCTCGTTCCCACAAAGGCTCGCCGTCGTTCACAAAAATTGTGATCGACCGAGATCCACTGTGGGAGCGAGCCTGCTCGCGAAAGCTATCCAACAGCCAACCGAACAACCCCTGACACACCGATAAGGACGCCCCCATGCTCGACTCCCTGGAAAAAATGCTCGCCAAGGGCATGGACAACGCCCTTCTCCGCTTCGGCCTCGGCAAAGGCTACCTAGACCTAGGCGAATTCCCCCGCGCCGCCGAACACCTCCAACGCTGCGTCGAATTCGACCCCAAGTATTCAGCTGCATGGAAACTACTGGGCAAGGCCCACCAAGGCCAAGGCAACGCCGCCGCAGCCCGCCAAGCCTGGGAACAAGGCCTTGAAGCCGCCCGAGCCCACGGCGACAAACAAGCCGAAAAAGAAATGACCGTGTTCCTCAAGAAGCTGGATCGCCACCCCTGACTTCACACAAAATTGCTTTTGTGGTGAAGGAGCTTGCTCCCGCTTGAGTGCGAAGCACTCACAAGAAGTCCACCGCATTCACATGCCCGCCCGCCAACACACAACCCCGTGGCGAGGGGATTTATCCCCGCTGGGCTGCGTAGCAGCCCCGAAACGGTCAACGCGGTTTGTCTGATATGACGGAAACTAACAGAGAGCTCTCCCTAACAAGTGCCTGCTGTCGGCCAGCAGCAGTCATTCGAACGCTTCGCCCAAAAAGGGGCGAATCTTCGCAATTCTCCTCTGCCAGTTTCCCGGTCCCTTAGAGCCCTGAAACACGCCTTTCTTGATTCGATACAGGTCTGTTAGGGGCTGCAGCATACTAAATGCACCCTATTTAGGCCTGATAGCTGGCAGGCAATATGCCATCAAGGTAGGCTTGACGATGAGTGTTCACAGCAATTGTGCCGAGATCTTCAAGTGACTTGAAGGAAGAAGGCGCGCTTCCTTCTCTCGATTAAAAAATAAGGGTGAGTGAATTAATGGGTAGCGATGCAGATGTAAATAAAAATAAACTACTCATAAAGCAGGGTGATATATGGTTCGGCAAAGAAGTCGAATCTGTGCATGTTCGCGGAACTGATTATGTTATTTATAGCATGGTCGGCGATGATCATTGCTCTTGGTATTTTGAGTCGAATGATGAAAGAATCGACGAGGCATTGAGACTACTCAACAAGAGCCTTGTTAAAATAAGTTACAAGTTTAGAGGAGTCATTTCTGGCGTTATAAGCAAGCTAATACTTAATGCTGTTAGGACGATATTTAGGGAGCGTGATAATAAAGAAGCTATTACTGGCGCTCTTTTGGCACTTGAACAACAAATTGACCTGCTAGTTGGTGTGCAGGTCGTCATAGCTCAGAATGAAAAGCTCAAAGTTTGGATAACTGAAGATAATCGTATCGTTCATCATGTAAAAAAGGCATTCATTACTCCTGAAGTAGGTGCGGCTGTCAAAGAATTTAAGATTTTAGAGTCATTCGCTATCGCGATGCTCCCTTTAAAGAAACATCCGCTATTTTTTAGGCGTCTGGCTGCAGCTTTTGCTGGAAGACTGGAAAGCTTTGATGATCCATTGATTTCTGCGGTATTTGATGAGCTAAGGCTTTACGTGAACAAGACCGTTGAGAACGATTTAAAAGTAAGATATTTGTCGGTAGCTTTCCTAATAACTTTTTTGTTCGTTGGCCTAGCCTTTTCAGTATACCGATCTAACTTTTTTTCTGGTTTTATCCAGCAGG
The DNA here is from genome assembly GCF_035751725.1 of Pseudomonas frederiksbergensis. Classification (GTDB taxonomy): domain Bacteria; phylum Pseudomonadota; class Gammaproteobacteria; order Pseudomonadales; family Pseudomonadaceae; genus Aquipseudomonas; species Aquipseudomonas frederiksbergensis_A. Next base: position 91,622 of record NZ_CP142104.1, read on the forward strand.
CGATAGTAGCTGTTTCGGGCGGGGTTCTTGGTGCATTTATTTCGGTGCTGGAACGCTCAAAAAATATTGTTATCAGTGAGCATGAGACTGATGCGTTAGTTGTCATGCAATGTATTGTTAGGGTTTTTCTGGGCGGAGTATTTGGACTAATTGTTATTAGTGCGGTTGCTTCTGGAGTCGCCTTCACTCTTTTTAATAAGTCGTCAGCTGCAATGCTGTTGCTGGGTGTGGTGTCAGGGTTTAGTGAAAGATTAATTCCAGAATTAATTCAAGGTATAAGCATACGCGGAGATAAGCAAGAGCCGTAATGAGGGAAACCGGGGACAGACCACGATTTGGGCTCACTTGTAATCGGACTGTCTCATAATCGTATCTTTCCCCTATTCCTAGTAAAAGTCGTAATAAAGCGCCCACCCCCCCCCCCCGTTCCATTGAGCGAAAAAGGGGACGGATTTATATGTTCGGAAGAATGGAGTCCCGAAGAAGGCTAAGTGACTGCCGTTCAGGTCAGTCACCTTTTTTGTGTTTATGTACTTCCAGATCAGGATGTTTGGGTTTGTTTTCTTCAGTAACACGACGGCGCTGGTCTTTTTTGCCTGTGGATTCAGCGATCGGTTTAGGGCCGGGTTTGATACTCATATGTTTAACTCCTTCGATTGATAACGGGTCTGTAACTGGAGCCGTACGCATGGACAGTGAAACTACGGGGCGACCAACTCGGCAAGCTTGGCCGCGATATCTGCAAACGTATCTTCAGCAGTGTTCAGGCCGCTTCTCGAACCGAGTAGAGGACTGACTTCACGCAGAGATTCGTATGTCGTGTCGTGAATGATTGGAACCAGCAGGTCCCTTGCGAGAAGCGCAGAAAGCTCTTTGTCGGCGATGCCTTCGGCTGCCAGGCGACGCAGCAAAGCAGGGGTCACCAGCACAATCCCAACTCGAGACTTCGCCAACCCTTTATCAATTTCACGTAGCAACGAAGAGCCTAGAAGGACATCTTTCTCGCTGAACCAAACGGAAACACCGAGCGACTCGAGTACATCATGCAGCTCCTTGGCGGATCCTTTCCGGTCGTCCCACGCGTGACAAAGAAACACGTCCCGCAGATCAGGTACCGTTGCACGCCTCTCGACATTTTCGCGTACAGGTGTGAGCGTTCGTACCTCGGCAGAGGTGTAGGCCACAGAGGATCCGGGTTTCGACCAGCGCGGCTTTGCGCCGCCGGATGAACCGCCGCTACTTCGACCACTCCCGCCGTGAGACGGGAACGAATAGGATGATGCGTAGGACGAGGATGAATATGATCGCGATCCGTACCCGCTATATCCGCTGCCACATGCGGGACACGCTGCTCTTGCGCTTGCCGAACGATGACCATGTACCGGTGCTGTACATCTAGACATGTCGTAAACCTTCCGTTTGTAGCTGTTCGCCCAAGGGATGAATAAGCAGCGGCTGACCTTGGCATCAGCTTTTGAAAACACCGCAGCCCATCCTTATTGCGCTTCAGATTGTGATTCCAATATGCTGGCACAAACGATAGCCCATCGCGCGAATTCCGCTAGCAGGCGTAGCGTAAATGTTCGCTGGCGGCCTCGGTCACACCGCGGGTGTGTTCACCGTTGAGTAGCATGTGCGTGGAAATAGACGTGTCGTCACAACCCGTCGCCGGTGCGGTTGTCATATATCGGCCTTTGAGGATCAGCGACGACAAAAGGGATATATCTTCTGAAAATAAATCTGTCCTCTATTCCTGCTTACTCTCTTATTCTGTGCGAATTTCAAAATAAGTCGCACAAAACGCCGCGAAATTATTAGGGGGAATTTATGCAAAATGAGACCTTGCATATGGAGTATCTGGAGCTATCTGCAAAACTCTCGAGATTACAAGGCTTGTTGACTGCACAGCTTAACCAACTTGTAGAAGCTGCCGGCTTAACCCTTGGCCTGCCTATTGAGAGCAGAGTGAAAACTTGGAGTTCCATAGGAGAGAAATTAGAAAGGAAGGGTATCCAACCTGAAAAACTTTCTGACTTAAGCGACCTCCTTGGCGTCCGGATAACATTCTTATTTCAGCGTGACTTAGACGCATTCTGCGCATCTCTTGACGACAAGTTCCTGATAGCTTCCAAAGAGGACACCTCACATCGACTATCAGACGCTCAATTCGGATATCAATCCCAACACTATATTGTATATCTACCTCCCACTTGGGAAGCGGTCCCTACATTCGAAGGGCTTACGCAATATAAAGTCGAGATCCAGATCAGAACTCTCGCACAGCATATCTGGGCAGCAGTATCACACAAACTCCAATACAAACAAGAGGACAGTGTGCCCCTTCCATTGCGCCGCTCTATCTATAGAGCATCAGCCCTATTAGAAACTGTCGATCTTGAATTTACAAGACTGCTCACAGAGCGCGATAGCTACGTAAAAGGCCAGACCGAGCGTGCTTCGAAGCAAGCAAAACTTGATGTGACTATTCTGGAAATAGTATTAAACGAGGTATTTCCAAAAGCTAACAAGCAAGATGGCAATGAAGGCTATTCAGAGCTGATCACCGATCTAAATCACTTCAATATTCACACAAGAGGGGAACTCACCTCACTATTAGAGAAGCGACGACAAAAAGTACTAGAGAGTGACAAGCAAGAAGCAAGCTATCGCCTTAAAAAACTATTAAACCCAAGCATGGACAGCAACGACATTCAGGTATCAGAAACGCAAAAATACCGACTCGAACAAGGAGTTTTCTATACACACGTCGGACTTGCACGAACTGCTCTTGCAAAAGAAGTCGGAGAAGAAGCTTTTCTAGAATGGGCAATAGCCAAAAGATCACTTTGATCCCCCCTTTCGCCACCAATGCAATCACCCCGGCAAAGGCGAACACCGACCTGTACCGACCAGACATTAATTACTGAAACTGAAACGGCTGGAATGTTGAGAACGAAGCTGGTGGATTCTAAATCCCACCAGCCGGGACTCCTGGACGTTGACGGAGTCGAGAATTCCCTTACCCTCGCAAATTTTTTGCCCTTCTAGGTGACGCGCTGATAAGACTGTCAGGAGGTTTTCCCTCTTCCAATAGCACATAGCGTTAGGCTCGATCTCGAAGGAACCGGGCGTGTTGATGGGAAATAAGTCAGCCCCTACGCACTCACCATCACTCAAGAGGTACATGGATATCGTCTCTTGCTCGCCGAAACGCCATTCAATAGAACCTACATCTCCAGACTTTCCTCCCCATTAAAATAATACTGGTTATGCATCAATGCCTTCAGCCGCTTACCCACCAGCAAACGCGCATTTTGCAGGTCTTGGGCTGCTCTTTTAAGCAAGTAGGAATAGCGGATATCCATTAGGAACCTCGGTCTTGGGACGTGGAGGGCAGATATTACATAGGGGCTGCGATTTCCGATTTTTGGTCGGTTTTCAACCTTACGTTACCGGTCGAAATCGATCAGAAGCTGCTATTTGTGTTAAACACACTTAGCCTGACGGAATGAACTACTGGCCAGATTGCAGGCGCTCTATAGCTTCGAGAAGCTGGCCGTCGAAATACTCGGTTCCATCTCGCTCCTGCTCATTCAAGCGACGCCCTGCCTCGAAAAGCAGGTGCTTGGTCGCGATGTTCTGATTCAAAAAAGTAGCGACCATAAGGTCACTCAAATTTTTTAAAGGCGTGTCCCATGCCTCCCTGCAACGATGCATTAGTCCAGTATGCTCATCCCCAGACCAAGGGCCTAAAAGATTCGAGATTGTCAGGTCGGAAGTCATTAAACCTGCCTCTGAGAAAAATGAAAGAGCTTTAATTTCGCACGCTCGGAAGGTAGGTGAGAAGCGAAACTGAAAGACTGCTTCTGGCCGCGTGCAGCCTACCGCAAGGAAGGGCAGCCGTGAGATACGCGGGGAAAGCTTAAAAATATTTCGAGCTTATTCGTCCGCTAATTATGGACAGAAAAACCAAAACCCGACGCAAAACGTCGGGTTTTTTCGTTATGGAATAAATCCTACTGCCGCGGCTCCACGTTATCCAACACCCGATTCGCCAACAACGAACTCAGCTCAATCAACTGCTGAATCCCCAGCGCCACATGACGCCTCGCCCCATCCAGATCAAACGCCAAATCACTCACCATCGCATCAGCCGAAGCTAGCGTCTCACTGAGGTTGGCGAGCAGGCATTCGTTATCGAGGCCTTTCACGACGGTGAATAGCTGGCCTGGTTTGGGCTCGTCTTTGGATTTGTCCGGTTTCGGTAGCAAGTAGTGATCGATCACCCGTTTGGTGGTTTCGTCTTGCTGCTTGGCTTTGGATTTTGCGGATTTGGAAGTGGAATCTGCTTCTGGCGGATTCGGGGTAATTTTGAACATAAGCTTCGGTTCCATATGTGGTGCCGACAACCCGAAGCTACTAAACAATGGGGTGGCAGCTGTACGCAGGTTAGTAGACCGGGGAACCGAAGAAGCCGGCGCGCCTAAGCGCCCTGCATACAGCCACCATCAGAAACAGGGTAGGGCCCTGTTTGAGACGCGCTTGTACAACTTCGATTACCTCGGGCTACTAAACCCGACCACTGATGGGCAGTGGCAGGAAGACAATAGAACCCCGGGACAAGGCGCACAAGCGGGCGGATTCTGGCGTAGTTGTAGGCAAAGGCGCAAGGATGCGTGGCTTGATGGACGTTGTAGGCGGGGGCTGTAGGAGAAGAGCGTTTTGGCATGCAGGTGGGTTGTTTTTGCTCAGTCCAGCAATACGAAATGATTGAATCTAGTCCGCCCGTTGCAGAAAATTGCCACCTTTACCCCAAAAGGATACGGGTGATGAAGTTCGAAGGGACTTTCCGATACATGGGCACTCACGGGATCGTCTTCAACGTCTCGCAGATCACCCTCACCGACAGCGAACGTGGACGTTTGCGCGAGCTGCATTTGTAGGGTCGGTGTGCGCACATATACCAATCAAATTTTACCCACCTACCATGCGGGCGACGTACTAGTCAGCATAGCGGCGCAGGTCAACGGCGGCATCGGCCCGCAACGCACCCTCTCGACATTGATCATCAAGACCTGACTGGAGACGTACATGTCCGACCTTACTCAATTGGTCATTGCCTTGGGGGTGTCCTTTCTGCTTGATCGATTCCTCAAACCCTATCTGCTACGCAAGTGGCTAGGCGTGGCGTTGGCGGTGGCGGGTGCGGTTGGCTGTTTTGTAGCAGGTCAGAAGCGCTTGTTGGGGTTTGATCTGGGGTTGCTGGCGGTTTTTGCCGTGCCGATAGGGATGGGTTTGTTCTCGAAGCGACGGCGGTTTGAGGAGGTTGGCTGAGAGGGCGTTTTGCAAACGCCCACGCCACCACCCCTCAACTCCCTTCACTGTTACAACTGGCCGCGTGCTTGAGATACGTCAGGGCTTTGTGCTCACCCATCGAGTCAAGGTAGGTGATTTGCGCATTCACCAACCCGCAGGTCTGGCTACTGTCTTCAGTCAGCGAGATCACCTTATCGATGTCCAGCTGCGTGCCGTAGGAATAGCTTTCGCTGGCTGCTTTGTCTTGGGCCAAGGCGGGTAATGCGGCGGCGCTCAGGGCAGTGATCAGGCAAGCCGTTGCGATGGTTTTCAGGTTCATGGTTGTTTCCCTTCAATGAGTTGGATGGCGCTCATTAAAAACCCGCGAGGTATCTCGGCTGTGTCGAAAAACGCCGTGGTTGGATACGTACGTATCAGAGGTGAATTGCGATACAGAGCGATACAATCGCCACTGTTTTTGCTTGGTCCTGGCTTGATTCAGGGCCGGATAAGCTGGACGACGGTGCGCTGCCAACTGGCAACCGAGCATCCTCACACTGCGCAACTGATGCGCGCATTTCGGAGAGCTGGGCATGGAACATGTCGATCACGTTTTGATCGTGGATGATGATCGGGAAATCAGGGAGCTGGTCGGCAATTACCTGGTGAAGAATGGCCTGCGCACCACCGTGGTCGCCGATGGTCGTCAGATGCGGGCTTTTCTCGAAGCCAATCAGGTGGACCTGATTGTGCTCGACATCATGATGCCGGGGGATGACGGGCTGCTGTTGTGCCGCGAGCTGCGCGCCGGCAAGCATAAGGCGACACCGGTGCTGATGCTGACGGCTCGCAGCGACGAGACCGACCGCATCATTGGCCTGGAAATGGGCGCCGATGATTATCTGGCCAAGCCCTTCGCGGCCCGGGAACTGCTGGCGCGCATCAACGCGGTGTTGCGGCGCACCCGCATGCTGCCGCCGAATTTTGTCGTCAGCGAAAGCGGCCGGATGCTCAAGTTCGGCCGCTGGCGCCTCGACACCACCGCCCGCCATCTGCTCGATGAAGACGACACGCTGGTTTCGCTGAGCGGCGCCGAGTACCGGCTGCTGCGGGTCTTTCTCGATCATCCTCAGCGGGTGCTGAGTCGCGACCAGTTGCTCAACCTGACCCAGGGCCGTGACGCGGACATTTTCGACCGTTCCATTGATCTGCTGGTCAGCCGCGTGCGCCAGCGTTTGCTGGATGACGCCCGCGAACCGCTTTACTTGAAGACGGTGCGCAATGAAGGCTACGTCTTTACCTTTGCGGTGGAAATGCTTGAGGAGCAGGCATGAAGCTCGCGTTGCAATGGCCCCGTACGCTGGCGTCGAGGCTGTGGTTGGTGTTCCTCGTCGGTCTGATACTCGCCCAGGCCCTGACGTTCGCCGCCCAGTACTACGAACGCTACCAAAGCACCAAGACGGCGATGTTGGGCAACTTCGAGCACGACACGGCGACGTCCATCGCCATTCTCGACCGTCTGCCTGCCGACGAGCGCCTGGCATGGACCAAGCGCCTGCAGCGTCGCAACTATGATTATTTGCTGCGCGAACATGATCCCGGCATTCCACTCACGTCGAACGATCTCGCGGCGACGGCGGCGCAATCCCTGCAAGTCGCGCTGGGCCGCAACTATGACCTGACCATTGTCGAAATCCCGGGCCCACGCCAGCATTTCCAAGCCCAGGTGCGACTGGCTGACGGCAGCCCCGTGACCATCGATGTGCGTCCCTCGGTCAAGCCGTTGTCGCCCTGGCTGCCCTTTGTCCTGTTCGGTCAGTTGCTGCTGATGATCGGCTGCACCTGGCTGGCCGTGCGCATCGCCATACGCCCCCTCAGTCGCCTGGCCGAGGCGGTGGAGAACCTCGACCCGAACGCCCATCCGGTGCCGTTGGATGAAACCGGTCCACGGGAAGTGGCCTATGCCGCCCGCGCCTTCAACAGCATGCAGGCGCGCATTGCCGCTTACCTGAAAGAGCGTATGCAGTTGTTGGCGGCGATTTCCCATGACTTGCAGACGCCCATCACCCGCATGAAGCTGCGCGCCGAGTTCATGGACGACTCGATAGAGAAAGACAAGCTGGGCAACGACCTGAATGAAATCGAGCACCTGGTGCGCGAGGGCGTCGCTTATGCGCGCAGTGTCCATGGCGCGACGGAGACCAGTTGCCGCATCAGCCTGGATTCTTTTCTCGACAGCCTGGTGTGCGACTACCAGGACACCGGTCGCGAGGTGAGTTTGCGCGGCCAGAACGGCGCGATCATCGAGACAAGGCCCCATGCCCTGCGGCGTATTCTGGTGAATCTGGTGGATAACGCACTGAAGTACGCCGGCACCGCCGAGGTGGAAATCGGCGGCAATGCGAGTACCGGCGTTTCCATCAGCGTGCTTGACCGAGGGCCGGGCATTCCTGAGGAGATCCTGGCCGAGGTGGTCAAGCCGTTCTATCGGGTGGAAAGCTCACGCAACCGCAGCTCTGGCGGCACCGGCCTGGGCCTTGCCATCGCTCAGCAGTTGACCGTCGCGATTGGTGGAACGCTGAGCCTGCGCAACCGCGACGGCGGCGGGCTTTGCGTGACCCTCGACTTCGGCGTCGATCAGTAGGCCGCACTGCTGGATCGGTGGCATGCATTTGTAAGCCACTGTATCCAGCGCATCTACGTACTCAAAAGAACGTATAACGGCCGGGTGTCGAACATTTCCTGTACACATGCCCTTGCAAGAATGCTCCCCATCAACTCGCCATCGGATCCCCCGAATGGCGAGCCATGACCTAAGGAGATCTTGCCATGAATACCCAGTCCTCCCGCGCTCAAGCAGCCAGCTACATCACCACCCCGGACGGCGTACAGCTCTATTACAAGGACTGGGGTCCGAAAGATGGGCCAGTTGTCACCTTCAGCCATGGCTGGCCGCTGAATTCGGATAGCTGGGAATCGCAAATGTTGTTCCTGGCCGAGCAAGGCTATCGGGTGATCGCCCACGACCGCCGCGGCCATGGCCGTTCCAGCCAGCCGTGGGAAGGCAACGACATGGATCACTATGCCGATGACCTGGCCACTGTGATCAACACGCTGGATCTTAACGACGTCACCCTGGTGGGTTTCTCGACCGGTGGCGGCGAAATCACCCGCTACATCGGCCGCCACGGCACCGATCGGGTGAAGAAGGCTGCACTGATCAGCGCCGTTCCGCCGATGATGCTCCAGACCGAAGACTACCCAGGCGGCCTGCCGATCGAGGTGTTCGACGGCCTGCGCAAGGCCTCACTGGACAACCGCTCGCAGCTGTATCGCGACATCGCGTCCGGCCCGTTTTTTGGCTTCAACCGCGACGGGGCGAACGTCTCCCAAGGGCTGATCGATTCGTTCTGGGTGCAGGGCATGCAAGCGGGTCATAAAAACACCTATGACTGCATCGCTGCGTTCTCGGCGACGGACTTCCGTGCCGACTTGGCCAAGTTCGACGTACCGACACTGATCGTGCATGGCGACGATGACCAGATCGTCCCGATTGACGCCTCCGCCCATGCCGCCGCCGAGCTTGTGCAGGACGCCGAGTTGATCGTCTATCCGGGCGCGCCCCACGGCCTGACCGACACCCACAAGGACCGCCTCAATCAGGATCTGTTGGATTTCCTGGCTAAGTAAGCCATCGCACCCTCCAATAAATGAAAAGGAATGATCATGCTCAATCTCAAATCGCTCTTGGCCGTTACCATCACCGCTGCGTTGGCACTGACAACCCTGAATAGCGCGACCGCCGCGCAACCCGACGCCGCCAAGCCGACCATCGTGCTGGTGCATGGCGCATTCGCCGAGTCGTCCAGTTGGAATGGCGTTGCCGCCCAGTTGCTGAGCCAGGGTTACCCGGTCGTTGCCGCTGCCAACCCGCTGCGCGGCGTGAAGCAGGACGCCGATTACGTTGCCGATATCGTCGAGCAAACCGCCGGCCCGGTGATCCTGGTGGGTCATTCCTACGGCGGGGCCGTGATCACTAACGCCGTGCACGACAACCCCAAGGTCAAGGGACTTGTCTACGTCGCAGCCTTCGCGCCGGACAAAGGCGAAACCGCCATCGAACTGTCCGGTCGCTACCCTGGCGGGACCCTTGGGCCGACCTTGGCGGCCCCGGTGCAGTTGGACGATGGCAATAAGGACCTCTACATCCAGCAGGACAAGTTCGGCCAACAGTTTGCCGCCGACGTGCCTGCGGCGGACTCCGCCCTGATGGCCGCCACACAACGCCCCATCAGCGAGGCGGCATTGAAGGAAGCGTCTGGCGAACCGGCCTGGAAAAAACTGCCGTCCTGGTTCATCTACGGCTCGGCGGACAAGAACATCCCCGAGGCGGCCCTGAAGTTCATGGCCGAACGCGCGGGCTCGAAAAAAACTGTCACCGTCCCAGGGGCCTCCCATGTGGTGATGACGTCCAACCCGCAGAAAGTTGCAGAGCTGATCATTGAAGCGGCGCAGGCCAGCTCCAAGGGCTGATCAGGTGAAGCGGGGCGACTAAAAGCCTCATCCGCTTATCTTCAAGAAGAACAAAAACCCGGCGCAGGAGGCCGGGTTTTTCGTTGCGCAAAACTAAACCGCTTGCCAAATCTTGTATGGCAACGAGCCATTAGTATGGATAATCCATCTGCGAATCATTAGCATTCACTAAATTGGCTTCCCGTTTCCCCGCAGGTACTCATTCCATGCTTCTTCCATCTCGCCTTACATTGCTTGCTGCATGCTGCTCAGTCAGCTTTCTTACCCAGGCGGCAGAGCCTATTGAATTGGGCGTGACCGACGTTACTGCCGGCGCGGTCAAACCCAACTCCAACACGCTACCAACGCCCTATGCGGGTGGTCAGGTGGCGAGGGGAGGCCAGATGGGGGTGCTGGGCAATCAGGACAACATGGATGTCCCGTTTGTGATGACCAGCTACACCTCGCAGCTGATTGAGGATCAACAAGCGGAAGACGTGGGCGATGTGCTGCTCAACGATCCGTCGGTGCGTCAATCCTATGGGTTTGGTAACCAGTCCCAAGTGTTCGTGATTCGCGGCCTGCCGCTTAACAGCGACGATATTTCCTACAACGGTCTGTATGGCGTCTTACCGCGTCAAATCCTGTCGACGGATGCGATCGAGCGTGTCGAGGTGTTCAAGGGGCCCAACGCGTTTATCAACGGTGTCAGCCCGACGGGCTCGGGCCTTGGCGGCGGCGTCAACTTGCAGCCCAAGCGCGCGGAGGATGTCCCGACGCGTCGCTATACCCAGGACATCAGTACCGATGGCCGCATTGGCGAACATTTGGATATCGGGCAGCGATTCGGCGAGGACAATCGGTTTGGCGCCAGGCTGAACCTGAGCCAGCGCGAAGGTGAAACAGCGATTGACGATCAGGATCAGCGTACCAAGTTGTTCGTGGCGGGCTTGGATTATCGAGGCGATGATTTCCGTGTTTCTACCGATTTCGGGTATCAGAAACAGCGTATCAACGGGCTGCGTAATTCAATAAACATCGGCAACGCTACCCGCATCCCCACGGCTCCGAACGCGAGCCACAATTATGGACAGGACTGGACTTACTCCGAAACCGAAGACACCTTCGGCATGATTCGTGGCGATTGGGACTTGAATGAAAACTGGACCGCCTACCTGGCGGGCGGTGTAAAACACACCCGAGAGACCGGGGTGTACGCCACACCGACACTGGTCGGCAATAACGGCGTCGCGACGATCGGCGGCTCGGAAATTCCTCACAATGAAGACAACACATCGTTCAGTGGCGGGTTGAACGGGCGCTTCAACACGGGCCCTGTTTCCCACCAGGTTGCGATCGGCGGCTCAACGATCTGGACCGAGCAGGAAAACGCCTACACGTTCTATCGTTCCGTGACCGGCAACAGCAATATTTACGACACCCCGAAGCTTCCCAAGCCGACCGTGGTGTCCAGCACTGGCGGTGAAATGGGTGATCCCGGGGTAACCGGCAAAACCCGCAACCGCAGTCTGGCGATCTCCGACACGTTGGGCTTGTTCGATGACAAGTTGCTGGTTACTTATGGTGTCCGTCGTCAGCAGTTGCGTGTTGAAAACTACCGGTACGACGGCACCACTTCCAACGGTTTCCCCAACCCAGCAAACGATGGCAGCCGCAGCACGCTCTACGATGAAGCCGTTACCACGCCGGTCTATGGCATCGTCTACAAGCCCGTGGAGAGCGTGTCGCTCTACGCCAACCGAATCGAAGGCCTTGCAAAAGGGCCGGTGGCGTCTGGCACAGGCATCACCAACCTGGGCGAAGCCTTTCCCCCTGGCCGCACAAAACAGTTGGAAGCGGGTATCAAGCTGGACATGCAGACCTTCGGTGCCAACGTGGGTGTGTTCCGCATCGAGAAACCGTCCGATGGTTACGTCGACAACGTGCAGCGGCTTTATGTGCGTGACGGTGAGCAGGTCAACAAGGGCTTGGAGATCAGCGTCTTCGGCGAGCCCATCGAAGGCCTCCGGTTGATGGCCGGCGGTACCCGCATGACGTCCGAACTCAAAAACACCGCAGGTGGCCTCAACGATGGCAATCACGCCATTGGCGTGCCGACCTTCCAGCTCAATGCCAGCGTGGATTGGGATGTCCCGGGCATCGAAGGCGCCGCGCTCAGCGCCAGGATGTTGCGCACGGGCGGGCAGTACGCGGATCAGGCTAACAACTTGAGCTTGCCGACGTGGAACCGTTTCGACGCGGGCGCACGTTATAAGATGAAATTCGTGGAGAAAGACCTGACGTTGCGCGTCAACGTGGAGAACATTACCGATAAGAACTACTGGGCCTCGGCGAACGGGGGCTACCTGTCGCAGGGGGATCCGCGCTTGGTGAAGTTTTCGGGGACTGTTGATTTCTGAGTGTTCGTGTGGACCTGAAACCAACCCTGCGTTGGGAAATTTATCCCCGCAGGGCTGGACTTAGAACTGCATTTTGAACGAAACGGGGCAATGGTCGGAGCCTTTCAGAGGCACAGGAAACTCTGATAACGAGTCTTCTACATAGTGCTTTCTTAATTCACTGGTCATTAATGCGTGGTCAATCAGCCATTTGGAGCCTCCGCCCCGGCATTCGGGTAGCGCCTGGAAATCTTCGGTTGGGCGAAACAAATTGGCAGCCGACGGCTCGCCATCCGAAAGCTCCGCATAGAGACTCACCTTGGGGTCCGTTTCACGTTCAATCGGGGCGTCAAATCTACGATTGAAATCGCCAATGACGATTGCAGAAGAGCCCGATCGGATTGCGTCATCGAGCCATGCTTCAAGTGCAGGTGTTTGTTTGCTAAGCACCTCGCACGTTATGACACCGTTAGCTTTGTCGCGCTTGGTGGCGTATCCGCTGTTCAACGCATGATCAAAGCAACCGCTCTTGAGGTGTATCGATAGCAGCTTGATGGTCGTGCCGTTGATCGTCACGGGCAATTCGGCTCCATGTCGAGCATGATTCTTGAAGGCATCTCCAAGTGAATGGACATCACCGAGCGTCCCGACGTTAAGCCCGCTGGATTTTCGGACAACAAACCCAGTGCGCTGTATCCAAGGGCTCTGCATGTTCACGTAGAAATCGTATTCATCCTTCGGCCAGATTTGCTGAAGGGCTTCTGGACTTTCGACTTCCTGAACAGCAATCACGTCAGCGTTCAGCTTTTGCGCTACTGCCTGCAGGTCGCTTATCTGTTCAGGAGACTTGCATTCCCATCGGTAGGGGTGCGTTTCTTCAAGTTTCTCTCGTTCCGCGGCCTTGATTTTCCTGCACTCATCGAATTGGTTCTGGCTAAGAGGCTCTGACCGCTGCCACGCCAAATTCCATGTTGCGAAAGTGATAGTCTCAGCCAAAGCACCACCGGAAAGGCAGCACAGCAGGAGCGGTAAATATAATGTTTTCATGGGATAGGATTCCGAGCACGGCAACAGTAGAGGTCCAAAAGACGGCACTGCTATAGCCGTTTCCCAAGCTTAGCAGCCCAAGAAGAGGGGGGAGGGGAAAGAGCTACCGACGGAAAAAATACTGGAATGGCAGCTATGCGCGAGCTGACGCATAGAAGCTTGTGTGGCGAGGGGCAGGGCAGGCTGCAGTTTCAGTGGGAAGCGTTGTTCAGTTGCTGAAGCTCAAGTTGCCTGGCAGCGCTGGCTTCGAGGTTTGCGCGCTCTTCATCGAGATATCGATAGATGCTTTTCAAATTGGCGATCTTCTCTTTGATTTCCGCCATTTTCTTTTCAATCAACTTGGCGCCGTCAGCACAGTCGATCAGCTCGTTGCGCTGCGCATCCAGAATCTGACCTATTTCCCCCAGGGAAAACCCCATGCTTTGTGCGCGCTGGATAAAGTCCAGGTCCTGCAGCGTTTGCGCTGTGTAGACGCGGTAGTTATTCGTCCGCCGCAGCGGTGAGATCAGGCCGATCTGCTCGTAATAACGCAGCGTATGACGGCTGGCGCCGCTGCGGGCCTCGAGTTCGCCGATTCTCATGAAAAACACCGCTTGACTGTAGAGTTGGGTCGATAGATTACGCTCGATTTCTCACCTTAACCAGGAGCAGGGAAATGGGCGTGGAGTGCTTTGTCACGGGGGGGACCGGCTTCATCGGCCAGCATTTGGTGGCGCACCTGAGTGCGAAAGGTCACACCGTTCGGGTGTTGATGCGTCGCCCGGAGCGACTGGCAGCACTGCGCGAGCAAGTCGACATTTTGGGAGGGAACGCAACCCAGGTATTTGCCGTAGCGGGCGACCTGGAACGGGACAACCTCGGGCTGAGTCTTGCTGACCGAGAAGTGCTGCGGCACGCCAGCGTCATATTCCACTTGGGTGCTCACTTCGCCTGGGGGCTTTCGGTGGAGCACTCTCGTGCGGTGAATGTTGAAGGAGCAAAGCGCGTGGCGCTGTTGGCGGCTGGGCAAAAAAGCCGCTTGGTGATGATCGGCGGCTACATGCTGAAAAACCATGAACATCTGCAACGCATCGGAATCGATCCTTGTTATCCGCAGCTGACTGATTGGCCTGCCGTCTACCGGCGTGTCGGGGGTTACGAGGGAAGCAAGCTGGAGGCGCATTTTGCGACTCTGGAGGTCATGTCCACCTTGGACGGGGAGATCACCGTTGTCCATCCCGCGACGGTTTGTGGCCACAGCCGCACGGGGCATATCCTTGACGGCCAGCCTCTGGTGGCGCTGATACGCAATCTGGTACAGGGAAAGCTGACAGCTGTGCCCGGTACCGCCGAGCACTGGCTACCTCTCGTTACCGTGGATTACCTGGTTGAACTGGTGGCGGTTTGTGCGTTTGATCCAGCCATGGTGGGTCAGGAACTGCTGGCGCTTGATGACCAAAGTCCCAACTTGCGAGAACTCCTCGCAGAGGTCGCCGAACCCCTCGGCATAAAGTCGCCCAAGCATCACATTTCGCTGCGATTGCTGAAGTGGCTACTGAGCATTCCTCCCGTCGCGCACTTCTTGAATACAAAAGCCGAAGCCTTGGACTTTATTCAGACCACCCGTTTTGATACAGCGGCGGTCGAGCAATTCGCCCACAGGCAGGGAATCGCCAAACCGGATATACGCCTGGCTTTGCAGCACACTGCAACATTCGTCAATTCATATTGCATAGCGCAGGGCACGGCCCGCTGAGGATTCATCAACTCGGACATGCCGAACCATCATGCTTGAAATCGGCCTGTGCTTTTCCAAAGAGCTCATCCGCTCGGGTAGCAAAGCATCCATCGCTTCGGCCGAGTAAGCTGTTTCGGATCCTGATGAGTGACTGACGTGTCGGCGCTTTTGTGGCGAGGGAGTGCATTATTAGAGAGCAAGCTCCCTCGCCTTGGCCTCATTTACGCTTGAGCATCTCCGGCAACTGCGCCACCAGTTTCTGGTTATTCAACGGCGCACGAATAAACCCGCGTTGCTTGCCGTCCGGGCCAATGACGGCGAGGTTGCCGCTGTGATCAACCGTGTAGTTGGGTTTGCTGGTGTCCGCCGGGATGAACGGGATGCTCACCGCGTTGGCGAGTTTCTGCAGGTCTTCTACGGAAGCGGCGGTCAGGCCTTTGAATTGCGGATCGAAGTAGCCCAGGTACTGCTTGAGTTGCTTGGGCGTGTCGCGGTTCGGGTCGACGCTCACCAGCACGATCTGCAACTTATCCACAGCCTCGGGCGGCAGTTCGCTCTTGATCTGGCGCAGTTGGGCCAGGGTGGTCGGGCAAATGTCGGGGCAGAAGGTGTAGCCGAAGAACAGCAGGCTCCATTTGTCTTTCAATCCGTCCATCGCAACGGGCTGGCCGTCCTGGTCGGTCATTTTCACGTCCGGCAGGTTGCGGCTCTGGGGCAGCAGGATGATGCCGGCATCGATCAATGCAGTCGGGTCGCCCTGGCCTTTGCTGGACAGCACCTTGTTGATGGTCAGGCCGAGGATCACTGCGATCACGGCCGCGAGGATGAAGACGGTTTTCTGGGTTCGAGTCATAGGCTCAACAGTAAGTAATGGTCTACGAGCAGGGCGATGAACAGCAGGAACAAGTACCAGATAGAGTACTTGAATGTATTGATCGCCGCGTGCGGCCGGCTGCCACGGTACAACACCACGGCCCATTGCAGGAACCGGGCACCCAGCACCAGTGCGCAAACCAGATAGATCAAGCCACTCATCTGGATCACGAACGGCATCAGGCTCACCGCCAGCAACACCAGCGTGTACAGCAGGATATGGATCTTGGTGTAGTGCTCGCCGTGGGTTACCGGCAGCATCGGGATGTCGGCCTTGGCATATTCCTCCTTGCGGTGAATGGCCAGGGCCCAGAAGTGTGGCGGCGTCCAGGCGAAGATGATCAGCACCAGCAGCAACGGTTCGGCGCTGACATGCCCGGTGGCCGCGACCCAGCCCAGCAGTGGCGGTGCGGCGCCGGCGAGGCCGCCGATGACGATGTTCTGGGGTGTGGCGCGCTTGAGGAAGCCGGTGTAGATGACGGCGTAACCGAGCAGTGAGGCCAGGGTCAGCCATGCGGTCAACGGATTGGTAAAGACCAGCAGCATCGCTTGGCCGGCCACCGCCAGCGCCAGGGCGAAGGTCAGTGCGGCGGCCGGCGAGACCCGGCCCTCGGCCAGGGGCCGTTTGTGGGTGCGGGCCATGACCGCGTCGATGCGTCGGTCCACCACATGGTTGACCGCCGCCGCGCCGCCAGCGCACAAGGCGATCCCCAGGTTGCCGAACACCAGGACCGTCCATGGCACGCCGGCACGGGTGGCGAGGAACATGCCGACCAGCGAGGTGATCAGCATCAGTACCACCACTTTCGGCTTGGTCAGCTCCAGGTAATCGCGCCAGATCGCCTGGCTGTGGCGTTCACCGGTCAAGGTTGCCATGGCATCTCTCCTTTAATCGTGATGGGGGCGACGCCGTGTTTAGGCGAATTGAAGCGCCAGCGCAGCGGGACGTGGTGCCGTACCCGGACCAGGCTGGTCCGGGCGTGATAATTGACCAGCACCAGGGTCAGCAGCAGCGCGGCGCCCCCGGCGTTATGGGCCACGGCCACCGGCAGCGGCAGATGAAACACGACGTTGCTGATACCTAAGGTAATTTGCGCGGCCAGGGCGGCGAGGACCAGCCCCGCCAGTCGGGTCATGCCCACCCGCTTCAATTGCCAGGCCAACCCCAGCAGCACCACGGTCACCAGCAACGCGCCGATGCGGTGGGTGACATGGATGGCGGTACGAGCATCGCTGTCCAGTTGTCCACCCAGGTAGTTCGGGCCGATGTGCTGGGTCAGGTGAAAGCCATTGGCGAAATCGGCGGGCGGCATCCATTCGCCGTGGCAGGTAGGGAAATCGATGCAGGCCACTGCGGCATAGTTGGAACTGACCCAGCCGCCCAACGCGATCTGGCCGATCACCAGCAGCAGCCCAGCCGTGGCCCAGTGTTGCAGGCGCTTGGGCACGGTCAGCGCGGGTAATACGCCAGACAATCTCAGCGTCAGCAGGAACAGCAGGCTCAACGTCGCGAACCCACCGAGCAAATGGCCGGTGACCACCTGCGGCCACAGCTTGAGCGTCACGGTCCACATGCCGAACGCTGCCTGGGCGAAGACCACGGCGAGCAGGAACAGCGGCAGTTTCAACGGCAGGCCGGGGTGGCGACGGTTCGTCCAGGCCCGGGCGGCCAGCGCGGCAATCATCAGCGCCAAGGCACCGGCGAAATAGCGATGGACCATTTCGTTCCAGCCTTTATGAGCCTCCACCGGGGCGTCGGGGAAATGCAACTCGGCATGGGCCAGTTGGGCTTCGCCCTTGGGCACGCTGATGAAACCGTAGCAACCGGGCCAGTCCGGGCAACCGAGGCCGGCGTGAGTCAGGCGGGTGTAGGCGCCCAACAGTACGACAATCAATGCCAGCAGCGTGGCAAACAGCGCGAGGCGAAATCCAGGCTTGGCCATGTCGATGCCCTCATCCGATGTTCGACAGTTTCAGCAGGTGGCGCAGGTCGTTGAGCAAGTCCTTACCCTTGACCCTGGCGTCGTAGCGCAGCACCAGGTTGCTGTGGGGGTCGATGATCCACAGCTGGGCGCCGCCGGAGCCCTGGGCGCCTTTTTGATAGGCCGGCAGGTCCAGTGGGTAGCGTTGCAACTGCGGGTATTCGCGCTGCAATTGGGCGTCGTATTCGCCGTCCAGCGGCTGCGCGATGGCCAGGGCATGGCTGGCGCGGCCGGCATCGCGACCCAGGCCGATCTGCACCTGCCGGGCCAGATAGACCAACTGGCGGCAGTCCACCGAGCATTCTTGAGGCGCGGTGACCAGGATCTGCCAGCGCTGCTCGTCGGCCTGCACGCCGATGTCGGCGCGGGACTGGCCGTTGCCGATCAACTCGCCGTGGTAGCTGCGGCTGTCCGGGACCCAGAACTGGAACTTGTACATGCCGGTGGCGAGGATCATCGGGCCGATCACGCCCAGCACGATCAACAGCAATTGCACGCGCCCCTTGCGACGGCTGCGGGCGTCGGGCGCGTCAGACGTGTTGGTTGGATTCATGGTGCTTCCCATGGTGTCTCCCTGCGTTGTGCCATCCGAGATAGAGGAAAAGGCCGAACAGCGCCGCCGCCATGGCGAACCACTGCACGGCATAGCCGATGTGTTTTTCCGGCCCCATGGCCACCACCGGCCAATCGGTCCGGTAGGCGCCGGGGCCGCTTTGTTGGCGTAATTCGTAGGCGAAGCCACCACGGTCCAGTTCGGCCCAGAGTTTCTGCGGCTCGATGGCGGTGACCAGCCGTGGCCACGGGGCGCTTGCCGGGTCGGCGTGAAGTTGGAACGTGGCGCCGGGTGCGACGTAGACCCAGGCTTGCAGGTCGACCGGCTGTTCCGGCGTGCTGAAAACTGGCGGGGTGCGGCGATCAGGCCACGGCAGCCAGCCGCGATTGACCAGCAGCCACAGTCCGCTGGCGTGGTCGAGAAACGGTTGCAGCAGCTCGACGCCCACCTTGCCATCGTGCTGGCGGTTGTCCAGGAGAAGGCTGTGCTCGGCGTCGAATTGCCCACGCAGGCTGACCGGTCGAAAGGCTGGATCCGCCGTTTGCGAAAGCTCCACGCTGTCCATCGGCTTGGCCACGCGGCGCTCGGCGTAAGTGTCCATGAGCACACGCTTCTGTTCGCCCCGGCTCAATTGCCAGAACCCCAGGCACACCATCACCGGCACCAGCACGGCTACCACCAATGACGGCACGAGGCCCGGCCGGAAGCCTTTCATGGCGTCGCCCGAAAGCTGTCGAACGGGATAGCTATACTCACGTGCATCGCGTCCCCCCGGAGTGTCCCTAATGCTCAAAGCAGCCATCGCCCTGATGCTGATCGCCACCGTTGCCAGCCTGTTCAGCGGCTTGTTTTTTCTGGTCAAGGACCAAAGCAATTCCAATCGCCTGGTCATCGCCCTGGCGATTCGCGTGGCCTTGGCCGCTGTCACCGTCGGCTTGATCGCCTGGGGCTTTTTCAGCGGCCAGTTGGTGTCGCATGCTCCTTGGTAAAGAGCCGCCCTGGTAGCGGCTGCCTCAGAGGATGTAGACGAAGAAGAACAAGCCGATCCACACCACATCGACGAAGTGCCAGTACCAGCTCGCTGCCTCGAAGCCGAACTGATGCTCGTTGTCGAAATGCCCGCGCATGACGCGCATCAGCATCACGAACAAGATGATCGTGCCGATGGTGACGTGGGCGCCGTGAAAACCGGTGAGCATGAAGAACGTCGCGCCGTAGATCCCCGAGCCCAACGTCAGGCCCAGCTCTTTATAGGCGTGGATGTATTCCTCGGCCTGGAAGCCCAGGAAGGCGCAACCCAGCAGCACGGTGATCGCCAGCCATACCTTCAGTGCGCCGCGATGGCCTTTTTTCAGGGCATGGTGGGCGATGGTCACGGTGACGCTGGAGCTGACCAGCAGGATGGTGTTGAGCAGCGGCAAGCCCCACGGGCTGATCACGTCCTTGGGCGGTGGGAATAGCTTGGGATCGGGGTTGTTCAACAACGGCCAGACGTATTCGAAGTTCGGCCACAGCATCTCCGATAAGCCCTTGCTGCCTTCACCGGCCAGCCCTGGCGCCGACACCACCCGCACATAAAACAACGCGCCGAAGAACGCCACGAAGAACATCACTTCGGAAAAGATGAACCAGCTCATGCCCCAGCGGAACGAGCGGTCGAGCTGGGCGCTGTACAGCCCGGCGCGGCTTTCCTTGATGACCGCGCCGAACCAGCCGAACAGCATGTAGGCCACCAGCAGGCCGCCAATGAAAAAGATCAGCGGGCCATGGGATTCCGGGCGCGCCGCCTTCAGGTCGTTGAACCAGGTCGCCAGGCCGTACACCGTGACGAACATCCCGACCGTGGCGATGATCGGCCATTTGCTCTGGGCCGGAACGTAGTAGTGCTCATGAGTTGCCATTTATTGTTCTCCTTATCGGGCACGCTATCGGTCAGTGTTTACAGCCACCGGTGGATGACGAGCGGTGATATCGAACAGCGTGTAGGACAGCGTCAGGTGCTTCACTTCCTTGGGCATGTCCCGGTCGACGATGAAGCGCATGGGCATTTCGATGCGTTCGCCGGGTTGCAGCACTTGCTGGGTAAAACAAAAACATTCGGTCTTGTGGAAATACGCCGCCGCGTTGCTCGGCGAGATGCTCGGCACCGCCTGGGCGCTCATCGGCCGGTCGGTGGGGTTGTGGGCGACGAACACCATCTCGTTGACTGCCCCGGGCTTGACCACCAGCTCATCGCCCTTGGGAAAGAAGTCCCAGACCATGTCCACCGAATTGGTCGACAGGAACTGCACGCGCACCTGCCGGGATTCATCGACGACCTGCTCGCCTTCGTACTGCCCGCCGGTCTTGCCGTTGATGCCGAACGCCTTGCACATCACGTCGTAGATCGGCACCAGGGCAAACCCGAAGATGAACATGGCCACCACCACCAGCAGCAGGCGGGTGACCAGCTTCTTCAGCGAAATCGAATCAGCCATGGTTTTGAGCCCCTACCGCTCCGACATGGGTTCCGTGTGTCATCTATTTCACTTCCGGCGGCGTAGTAAACGTGTGATACGGCGCTGGCGACGGCACGCTCCACTCCAGCCCTTCGGCGCCATCCCACGGCTTGGCCGGTGCCGGCTCGCCGCCGCGGATGGTCTTGATCACGATGAACAGGAAGAAGATCTGCGTGGTGCCGAACATGAACGCGCCGATGGACGAGACCATGTTGAAGTCGGCGAACTGCAGGTTGTAGTCGGGAATCCGCCGGGGCATGCCCGCCAGGCCCACGAAGTGCATCGGGAAGAACGCCAGGTTCATGCCGATGAACGAGAGCCAGAAGTGCAGCTTGCCGAGGGTTTCGTCGTACATGTGGCCGGTCCATTTCGGCAGCCAGTAGTAGGCCGAGGCGAAAATCCCGAAGATCGCGCCAGGCACCAGCACGTAGTGGAAGTGCGCGACCACGAAGTAGGTGTCCTGGTACTGGAAGTCCGCCGGGGCGATGGCCAGCATCAGCCCGGAGAAACCGCCGATGGAAAACAGGATCACGAACGCCACGGCGAACAGCATCGGCGTCTCGAAGGTCAGCGAGCCCTGCCACATGGTGCTGGCCCAGTTGAACACCTTCACCCCGGTGGGCACGGCGATCAGCAGGGTCGCGTACATGAAGAACAGCTCGCCCACCAGCGGGATGCCAACCACGAACATGTGGTGCGCCCAGACGATGAACGACAGGAACGCAATCGCCGCCGTGGCGTAGACCATCGAGGTGTAGCCGAACAGCGGCTTGCGCGAGAACGCCGGGATGATCGAGCTGACGGCACCGAAGGCCGGCAGGATCATGATGTACACCTCGGGATGGCCGAAGAACCAGAACACATGCTGGAACAGCACCGGGTCACCACCGCCCGCGGCACTGAAGAAGCTGGTGCCGAAGTGGATGTCCATCAGCATCATCGTCACGCAGCCTGCCAGTACCGGCATCACCGCGATCAGCAGGAACGCGGTGATCAGCCAGGTCCAGACGAACAGCGGCATTTTCATCAGGGTCATGCCGGGGGCGCGCAGGTTGAGGATGGTGGCGACCACGTTGATCGCGCCCATGATCGAGCTGATGCCCATCAGGTGGATGGCAAAGATGAAGAACGTCACGCTTTCCGGCGCATAGGTGGTGGACAGCGGCGCGTAGAAGGTCCATCCGAAGTTCGGCCCGCCCCCCGGAGTGAACAGCGTCGAGACCAACATCAGGAACGCCGCCGGCAACAGCCAGAAGCTGAAGTTGTTCATGCGCGGCAGGGCCATGTCCGGCGCGCCGATCATCAGCGGGACCATCCAGTTGGCAAGGCCGACGAACGCCGGCATCACCGCGCCGAAGACCATCACCAGGCCATGCATGGTGGTCATCTGGTTGAAGAATTCCGGCTGGACGATCTGCAGCCCGGGCTGGAACAGCTCGGCGCGGATCACCATGGCGAACGAGCCGCCCAACAGGAACATCGAGAAGGCGAACCACAGGTACAGCGTGCCGATGTCCTTGTGGTTGGTGGTCAGCACCCAGCGCATCAGGCCCTTGGCGGGGCCGTGGGCGTGGTCGGCATGACCGTGGTCATCGATCACAGCACTCATGTCCTTTCTCCTTCGAACCAATGGGCTGGACGGCGCGGGGCAACGCGCCCCGACCGGTTGCGGGAACAAACGTCGGGCCGGCTCATTGGCTTTCCGCCTGTTTGAGTTCCAGCACTTCTTTGGGCGTCACCATGTCGCCCTTGTTGTTGCCCCAGGCGTTGCGTTCATAGGTCACGACCGCGGCGATATCGACTTCCGACAATTGTTTGCCGAACGCGGCCATGGAGGTGCCGGGCTTGCCGTGGAAGACGATGTTCAAGTGGTCCTTGATCGGTCCGGTGGCGATTTTCGAGCCCTTGAGCGCCGGGAACATGGGCGGCAGGCCTTGGCCTTCGGCCTGGTGACAGGCCACGCACGTGGTGTGATAGACCTTGTCGCCACGCTCGACGAGTTCTTCGCGCGTCCATTCCTTGCTGGTCAGCTCCTTGAGCTGCGCGGCTTCGGCCTTGCGTTCGCCCAGCCATTTCTCGTAGTCGGGCTTGCTCTTGACCTCCACCACGATCGGCATGAAGCCATGGTCCTTGCCACACAGCTCGGCGCATTGGCCGCGATAGATGCCGGGCTTGTCGACGCGGGTCCAGGCTTCGTTGACGAACCCCGGGATGGCGTCGCGCTTGACCGCGAAGGCCGGCACCCACCATGAGTGGATCACATCGGCGGAGGTCACCAGGAAACGCACCTTGGCATCGACCGGCAGCACCAGCGGCTTGTCGACCTCCAGCAGGTAATGCTCGCCCTTGGCGCTCTGGTTATTGATCTGTTCGGCGGGGGTCGCCAGGTTGCTGAAGAACTCGACGTCCTGGCCCAGGTACTTGTAGTGCCACTTCCACTGGTAGCCGGTGACCTGGATGTCGATCTCCGACTCGCTGGAGTCGTACATCTTGATCAGGGTGGCGGTGGCAGGAATCGCCATCAGCACCAGGATCAGGAAGGGCACGATGGTCCAGAGGATTTCGACGCGAGTGTTTTCGTGGAAGTGCGCGGCATTCTGGCCGGTTGAGCGGCGGTGCATCATCATCGACCAGAACATGGCGCCGAAGACGATGACGCCGATGACCACACAGATCCAGAAGATGGTCATGTGCAGGTCAAACACTGCGTTGCTGATCTGTGTCGCTCCAGGCGCCATATTCACAGTCCAGGCCGCTTGCGCCTGGCTGAAAATCGACCACAACAGGAGGCCCATCCATACGTGTGGATGTCGCGTCATTGCGGGTTCCCCTTATCGTTCTTGTTATCCCGTAGGCGTAAAGCCTGCGGCAAGGGATCGGCTCTTCAGACTGCTTAATTGACTCGCCGCGCCTTGCTGCACATGCAATCGGGTGTCATCAGCTAACTCCATTCCAACCCGAGTATAGACAGCACCTGCAACCTCGCAACGCGACGGCGTAAATCGTTTGAAACAGCCGGGGCTTGCGCTAGGGCCCAGGAATGGAGAAGGATGCGAACCTGAATGATGGCAAACCGATATAACGGCGACGTATCAAGGAAGGGCCGGTTATGAAAAATAGGTCTTAGGAGTTTTTTTGCGCCAGCTAAGTTATGTCATTCCTATTTCATTGCCTGTTGTTTACTGGAGTTGTCATGAACACCGCCGCATTGCGCGAGCAGATCCAAAAAGCCCAACAACACGAGGCCGAGACCGGCCTGTTGAGCCGTCAGCTGACGGCCCAGTTACCAACGCTGCACCCTGCCATCCAGCTGCCGGATGCGAATGCCAATGACGTCCTGGCGCGGTTTGTCGCTGCCTACATCAACGAAGTGCCTGACTTGCTGGATGCGGCCAATGACGTCGCCAAGGAGGCGGGTATCGAGTCGCAGATCAAACCCGTACTGAAGATTGCCGAGCAATACTTTCTTCAGCCTCCGACGATCATGGCCGGGCATGTCGGGCTCAACAGCCTGCTCGACGAAGCCTACCTGGCGCACCGGTTCGTCGAAGAGGTGAACGACCTCTACATCAAGCATTTCGGCCAGCCACTGATCCCCTTGGACATGACGGTCGCCAACCTGATCGCACACCAGTTGATCGGCGAGGAGTTTGCCAACCAGCTCGATGAGGTGGTGCATCACGCTTTCGATGAGATGCTGAACGACGAAACGTTTGCATTGGAATCGGTAGAAACCTACCGCGAGAAACTCAGCAGCCCAGCGACCGGCGCGGCCTGGAAGCGCTGGCCATGCATGTCCCGACGCCTGGGCGTGGGCTTGGAGCTGGATCAGCCGGCGGCTTGATCCTTCGAAAAAACAAAACCCCTGTGCAAGCGGGCTTGCTCGCGAAAGCGGAGCGTCAGGCTACATCCAACTGACTGATCTATCGCGTTCGCGAGCAAGCCCGCTCCCACGGGGCATACGCAGTTCATCGAGAGCCTCACAGAGGCATGGTTAGCTGGCCGCTGCGCCAACCCCAACTGTGGTCCGCAACCGCCCTTCCAACCGGCGCTTTAGCCCGCGGGATTCAATCAGCAGCTTCGAACCCTTGCTGGCATTCGCCCGGCCCCATTCTTCGAGCAATTCCAGGCACGAATGGTCGATGTAGCTCAGGTTATTGAGCGGCACGTGCACTGTCGCGCCTTCGGGTATGGTGCCCAACACTTTGGTCAGCGCCGGCACCTTGAGGAAGGTGGCCGCCCCCACCAGGCGCAGCTCCATCTCGCCTTCCTGCGGCAAGTCGATCAGGCTGATTTTCAGGCGCGAGGCTTTCCAGGCGAGTTTCACCAAGGTCAAGCCGAAGCCGATCAGCACGCCGGTCAGCAGGTCGGTGAAGATGATCGCCAGCGCTGTGGCGGCGTAGGTGAACATCGGCATCCGGCCATAACGGCCCAGGCTTCGAAACGCCTTGAGGTCCACCAATTTGAAACCGGTGTAGACCAGTACACCCGCCAAGCTCGCCACCGGAATGCTTTGCAGCACGCTGGACAGCAACAGCACGAACAGCAACAACCACAAGCCGTGGAAAATCGTCGACATCCGCGTGGTTGCGCCGGCCTGGACGTTGGCCGAGCTGCGCACGATCACGCCGGTCATCGGCAGCGCACCGAGCAGGCCGCAGAGCATGTTGCCGATACCTTGCGCCGAGAGTTCGCGGTCGAAGTCCGCCCGTTCACCGCTGTGCATGCGATCCACGGCGGCGGCCGACAGCAGGGTTTCGGCGCTCGCGATGAAGGCGACCGCGAAGGCGGCGATCAGCACGGTCGGATCCGCCAGGTTCAGCAGGTCCGCCGGGCGCAGCCAATCGATGGCTTCGGCGAGGTTTTCCGGGACTTCCACGCGCTTGACCTGCAAGGCCAGCAGCAGGCTGGCGACGGTCGCCAAGCCTACACCCAGCAGCGCGCCAGGAACGAAGCGCAGGCTGTGGGGGCGAAACTTTTCCCATAGCCACATCACCGCGATCGTCGACAGGCCCAACAGGCCGGCCTGCCAGCCGAAGGTCGGCAGGGCCTGGGCGACTGCCGCAGGGAAGGCCGCGAGGTTATCCAGCCCCGAGGGTTTGGGCGCTGCGTCGAGCATCACATGGACTTGGGACAACACGATCAGCACGCCGATACCGGCCAGCATCCCGTAGACCACCGCAGGCGCCGTGACCCGGAACCAGCAACCGAGGCGAAAGCGCCCGGCCAGCAATTGCAGCAGGCCGGCCAGCAACAGGATCGGCCCGAGCATCGCCACGCCATGCTGGCGAACCAGTTCGAAGACCAGCACCGCCAACCCGGCCGCCGGACCGCTGACTTGCAGCTTCGAGCCGGCCAGGAAACCCACCACCAGACCGCCGATGATCCCGGTAATCAGGCCTTTGGCCGGTGGTAGGCCCGATGCAATGGCAATCCCCATGCACAAGGGCAGCGCCACCAGAAACACAACCACCGAAGCCAATAGCTCCCGTGGCAGAACAGCTTTTAATTGAGCAGCACGCATGGCGACTCTCCCGAAGTTTTCTTCAGGCATGGCGAGGCCCGCCCGCGTGAAACGCGGGAAGGCTTGGAACCATGCAAGGATGATTAGGAGTGGTTAGAAGCGCGCTTTGGGCGTCGCCACCGGTATCGGATGGCTGCCATCGAGCGGCAGGAAACAGCCCCGGTCCGCGTCAAAGGCTTTGATCTCGCTGGTCTCGATGTTGTACACCCAGCCATGGATGAACAACTGGCCGCTGGCCATGCGAGAAGCCACCGAGGGGTGCGTTCGCAAATGCTGCAACTGCGCGATCACGTTCTCTTCGGTGAGGATAGGCATGGTCTGCTTTTCGTCACCGCACGGGCAGTTGTCATGGACCATGGTCTTGGCGACTTCGGCGTGGCGCAGCCAGGCCTTGACCGTCGGCATTTTTTCCAGGGTATCGGGGTTGAGCACGGCACGCATGGCGCCGCAATCGGAATGGCCGCAGACGATGATGTGCTGCACGCCGAGGGCCAGCACGGCGTATTCGATGGCGGTGGAAACGCCGCCATTCATCTGGCCGTAAGGCGGAACGACGTTGCCGACGTTACGGGTCACGAACAGGTCGCCAGGGGAACTATGGGTGATCAACTCGGGCACGATGCGCGAATCGGCGCAGGTGATGAACATTGCCCGGGGCTTCTGGGCGGTGGCGAGTTTCTTGAAGAGTTCTTCCTGCTGGGGAAAGATCTCGTGATGGAAATGCAAAAAGCCGTCAACAATGTGCTGCAGCGCTGCATCGGCGGTTTCCGCCTCGGGTTGGGCTGAAGCCGACGCAGCCAACGGCTGTTTATCCTTGTCACTCATGATTCATCCTCTTTGAGACGCCAGTGGCTGGTTAAAAAACATCCAGGCCGAAACGCTCGACCCGTCAGTCACTCGATGAACAAGGTAGCGGCCGAAACTTAACTCAAACTGAAATCGAAGGCTCTAGGACAACGATTACAGGGGTGGCGAAACGCTGGCGCGGATCATGTCCAGCGGCCCTTCCAAGCTCAACTTTAATCAAATCAACGACATCTGCCGGCCTGGCGGACAGAAGGCATCGCAGTCGAGATTGTAACCATCACGCCGTTCCAACCCTAAACGTTTCAACGCCTTGGCGAATCGCTGGGCCAGCAACTGCGCGAAAGGACCTTCACCGCGCATCCGCACGCCAAACCGGCTGTCATACAGCTCACCTCCACGGCTCTGGCGCACCAGGCTCAGCACATGGGCGGCGCGCTGCGGGTAGTGCGCCTGTAGCCATTCTTCGAACAGCGGCGCCACTTCCAAGGGCAGGCGCAGCAAGACGTAGGCGGCATTCTGCGCACCGGCGGCGTGGGCTTCGGCCAGCAGGCTCTCGATTTCGCTGTCGTTGATCATCGGGATCATCGGCGCACAAAGCACGCCCACGTTGATGCCCGCCTCGCGCATCACTTTTATCGCCCGCAACCGCGCCTTGGGCGCCGCCGCACGGGGTTCGAGAATGCGCTTGAGCTCATCGTCCAGGGTGGTGAGGCTGATCATCACGTGCACCAGGCGCTGTTGCGCCAGCTCGGTCAGCAGGTCCAGGTCCCGCAGGATCAACGACCCCTTGGTGACGATGGTCACGGGATGTCGATAGCGCAGCAACACCTCCAGGATCCGCCGGGTAATGCGCTGCTCGCGTTCGATCGGCTGGTAGGGGTCGGTGTTGGAGCCCAGGGCGATCGGCGCGCATTGATAGCCGCGCCGGGACAGTTGTTCCTCCAGCACATCGGCGGCGTTGGTCTTGGCGATCAGCTTGGTTTCGAAATCCAGCCCCGGCGACATATCCCAATAGGCATGGCTGGGCCGCGCATAGCAGTAGATGCAGCCGTGCTCACAGCCCCGGTAGGGGTTGATGGAGCGATCGAAAGGGATGTCGGTGGAAGTGTTGCGGGTGATGATGGTCTTGGCCGTTTCGATGCGTACTTCGGTGCCCTGGGTCGGCGGGACCTCCTGGTACCAGCCGTCATCCTCGGTCACCGAGCGACTCGGGGCGAAGCGGTTATGCGGGTTGGTCGCGGTGCCGCGGCCGCGGGGTGGAAGAGAGGCGGACATGGATATACTCCGTTTGCTGTATGTACATACAGTATTCGCTGCGTTCGATTAAGACCAGTGCCATTCGGCAGCGCAAATGCTCGATTGCCCTTCACGACGCTTTGACGTCCCGCTCACAGGCTTTTAACCGGAGCGAGCCGACACTGCGCCTCTCCAATCCCCATTATTGGTCGCGCGTGCATGCTCAAGCTCTGTTCCCGTTCGCTGCTTTGCCTGGCCCTGCTCACCGCCCTGGCCGAGGCGCCCGCCCAAGCGGCCGATTCCGTTGAAGCAAGGCCCGCTGAATGGGCGCAGCCAGTGGGTAAGCATTACAACCTCTACCAGATGTCTCCGACGCTCTACCGCAGCTCCCTGCCGGACGGCGCTGCGCTGCCCTTGCTGAGCGAACTCAGGATCGGCACGGTCATCAACTTCTTGCCGGAGTCGGACCAGCGCTGGCTGTCCACGCCCGGCATCGAGCAGGTTCAGTTGCCCTATCGCACCAATCACGTCGACGACAGCGACATCCTCAGTGCCTTGCGCGCCGTCCAGGCGGGCGAGGCCAAGGGGCCGGTGCTGATGCACTGCAAACACGGCTCGGACCGCACCGGGCTGGTGGCGGCCATGTACCGGGTGGTTGTGCAGGGTTGGAGCAAAGAGGACGCGTTGAACGAAATGACCGAAGGTGGCTTCGGTGATAGTCATCACTTCAAGGATGGGGTGCGCTACATGATGCAGGCCGATGTCGACAAACTCCGCGAGGCATTGGCGAACGGCGATTGCAGCACCAGCGTCTTTGCCCTTTGCTCCCTCGGGAGTTGGGTCAACTCGACCACCACGGCCCATCACATGGACCCTCAGGTACTTGCGCCCGCACGGTGATCGGTCGCCTGCATGAAGGCGGAGATGGATTCGGACAACGGTCGTGAATCGCCCGCCTCGTATATCGCTTGGCGCAACGCCCTCCCAGTGCTCCTATCGAACAATCCGTTGCGCTTGAAACGCTTGAACACGCCATCGGCCAAGTCCTGCGACCAGAGGTAGGCATAGAGTCCGGCGCCATAACCGGTGACCATGTAATCCAACCCGTTTGGCCAGCGTTCGTTGGCGGACGCTGGCAGATGCCCGACCTGTGCGCTGATCTGGTCGAACACTTGCTGGGCTGTGCGCCCGTCGCCGTGGCTGCGGTGCAATTCCATGTCAAACAGCGTGTCGCGTAACGACTTGGCCCTCCCCCAGCTGGTTTGAGTGGTGAGGTACGTCAACAGATGATCGACAATATGCTCCGGCAGGGAAGCCCCGGTCTGGTGGTGCCTGGCGATACGGAGCAGGCACTGCTTGGAGAAACTCCAGCGCTCCAGCAGGTTTCCGGCAAACTCGGCGGTGTCCCGGGACAGCTCGGATATGCCCGAGATGTCGCGATAGTCCGCCTTGCTCAGGACATGGTGCAAGCAATGACCGAACTCATGAAACAGGACGCTCAGGTGTTGGTAGTCCAGCAACACCGGCTCGGTGCCGGAGCCGCGTGGCAACCAGGCATGCAACGTCGCGACGGGGTAGCGCGGTCGACCCTCGGCGGTGATGCGGCGGTTTCGCAGGGGGGAAGTGTGGGGGTAACCGTTCAGCCTTCCATTTTCAAAGGGATCGAAATAGATAAAACCGAGGGTATCGCCCCGCTCGTGGACCTCAAACACACGCACCTGCGCATGCCAGGTGGACAGATCCTGGCGCTCGGTGAACTCGATACCGAACAGATCGTGTGCGATCAGCTGCAATTGGTAAAAGGTTGATCTGAGCTCAAACCAGGCGCTGGCCGTCTGTTCTGAAACCCCTGTCGTCTGCCGGCGAATTTTTTCCGCCAAGTACTGGTAATCCCAAGGCTGGAGTTCGCCGAAACCTTGCTGCGCAGCGAAGGCCGCCAACTGTTTAGCGTCCTGCTTGAACAGCTCTTGTTGTCGCCCGAGTTTTTCCTTCAGGAACGCCATGACCTGCTCTGGCGACTGCGCTTGCTCCGGCTCGATCGCCAGTTGGGCATAATTCGAATAGCCCAGCAGCAGGGCGGTTTGATGACGGTCCCTGAGCAATTGCTGCAGTACCTCGCCATTATCGAAGAGGCCTGCATTCGGCCCTTGATCCGACGCCCGAATGCTATAGGCCGTGTAGATTTGCTCGCGCAGAACGCGGTCGTCAGCATAACGAGTGACAATGCGAAACGATTCGTCCGTCAGCCTCAACAACCACCCCGTGCGACCTTTTTCACGGGCGTGCTCGGCCATTTGCAGTTTGAAATACGCAGGTAAGCCCTGCAAACGGGCCTCATCGTCGAACGTTTGGCTCCAGGCATTGTTGGCCTCTTCCAAATGCTCCATGAACAATATTTCGGCGCCACGGATACGCAGTTTCAGGTCTAGCAAGGCCGCTTGTACGTCGGGTGCGAGTGAATGCTGGCGAAGCCGCCGCAGGATCTTCGCCAGCGTTCTTTTTCTCGCGGGTGAGAAATGCACGGCTATCTGACTGTCAGCCAGGCGTTGGTAGAGCTGGAACAGCTCGGGGTTTTGCTCCAGGGAACGGCGAAAGTCACTCAGTCGTTCGCGGCACTCATGCGCAATCTGCTCCCAGGCGTCTCCCGTCCAGGTTGAGGCCAGGCATTGCAGCACATAGCCAAAGCTTTTCAGCCGTGCATGGATTTCATCCATGGCCAGCACCAGGTCATCCCAGGTCGGATAGGGCGCCTGAGTCTCGATGGTCTCGGCAACTTTGGCTTGGCATTCGACAATGATCTGGTCGAGGGCGGGGGCAAAATGTTCGGCTTGAATCTCTGAGAACGGCGGCAGGACATAGGGCTGCAGCAGTGGGTTATCAGCGTGGCGCATGGAGACTTCCTGTCAGTCTGGACGTGTCACGACAGTCTGGAGAGGAAGGCGGTTGGCGCTGCGGTACATATTTATCGCTTCCGGGCCGGGCGGCCCGGAAGGTGATGCCGAAGATGTCAGTCGGTTTTTTTCTTCAACTTGGGGTTGGGAAAAAACTGCACCGCCTGGACCTTCGCGTCTGGCGTCTTGAGTGCCGAAGTATTGACCCGGGTGCCCAATTCCTTGGGCACCGACAGGCCTTGCTCGTTGAGCGTGTCGGAATAACCG
Source organism: Pseudomonas frederiksbergensis (assembly GCF_035751725.1). Lineage (GTDB taxonomy): Bacteria > Pseudomonadota > Gammaproteobacteria > Pseudomonadales > Pseudomonadaceae > Aquipseudomonas > Aquipseudomonas frederiksbergensis_A. Next base: position 123,223 of record NZ_CP142104.1, read on the forward strand.
CAGGCCACGCACTCGCGATGGGGCACGCCGTCTTCGTTCCACATCATCAACTTGTCCGGCTCACTGCACGCCGGGCAGACCGCCCCGGCGATGAAGCGTCGTTTGGTAATCACTGGCCCCTCACTCATGCTGCCGCGTCCTCGCTCAGGCCGCTATGGCGCAAGAGTGCGTCAATCGACGGCTCGCGGCCACGGAAGTCGACGAACAGCACCATCGGCTCCTGGGAACCGCCACGGGCCAGGATCGCCTCGCGGAAGGCGCGCCCGGTGTCGGCGTTGAGTACACCGTCTTCTTCGAACTTGGAAAACGCATCGGCCGAGAGCACTTCCGCCCACTTATAGCTGTAGTAACCCGCTGCGTAGCCGCCGGCAAAGATGTGGGCAAAGCTGTTCGGGAAGCGGTTGTAGGCCGGCGGACGCATCACCGACACCTCGTCGCGCACGCCTTCGAGCACTTGCAACACGCTGCGACCGTCGCCGTGGGTGGCGTGCAGCTCGAAGTCGAACAGCGAGAACTCCAACTGGCGGACCATCATCAGGCCGGACTGGAAATTCTTCGCCGCGAGCATTTTTTCCAGCAGGTCCTGGGGCAGCGGCTCGCCGGTTTCGTAGTGACCGGAAATCAGCGCCAGGCCTTCAGGCTCCCAGCACCAGTTCTCCATGAACTGGCTCGGCAGCTCGACGGCATCCCAAGCCACGCCGTTGATGCCCGACACGCCAGCATGCTCGACGCGGGTCAACAGGTGATGCAGGCCATGGCCGAACTCGTGGAACAGCGTGGTGACTTCATCGTGCGTCAGCAGCGCGGGTTTGCCGCTGTCGGCCGGAGTGAAGTTGCACACCAGGTTGGCGACCGGGCTTTGCAGTGCGCCTTCGAGGGTGCGACGACGATCCCGGGCGCCGTCCATCCACGCGCCGCCACGCTTGTTGGCGCGGGCGTAGAGGTCGAAGAAGAAGCGGCCGACATGCTGGCCGTTTTCCTTGATCTCGAACAGGCGCACGTCCGGGTGCCAGCTGTCGAAGCCTTTCAGCTCTGCAATCTCGATACCGTACAGGCGCTGCACAATAGTGAAGAGGCCGCTCAGCACCTTATCGATCGGGAAGTACGCACGCAGCGCTTCCTGGGCGACGCTGTAACGCTGCTGGCGGAGTTTTTCGCCGTAGAAGCCGCTGTCCCAGCTTTGCAGGTCGGGGCAGCCCTGTTCGGCGGCGTAGGCCTTGAGTTGCTCCAGGTCCTGGGCGGCGAACGGTTTGCTGCGCTTGGCCAGGTCACGCAGGAAGCTGAGCACTTGATCGCTGGATTCGGCCATCTTGGTCGCCAGGCTCAACTCCGCGAAATTGGCGAAGCCCAGCAGGTGGGCCAGCTCCTGGCGCAGGTCGAGGATCTGCTCCATTACCGGGCCGTTGTCGTTCTGGCCGGCGTTCGGGCCCTGGTCCGAGGCGCGGGTGCAATAGGCCGCGTAGACCTCTTCGCGCAGGGCGCGGTCTTCGGCGTAGGTCATCACCGCGTAGTAGCTGGGGAATTCCAGATTGATCAGCCAGCCGTCCAATTCCTTGGCCTGGGCCGCAGCGGCCATTTGCGCCTTGGCCGAATCGGTCAGCCCGGCGAGGGCGGCTTCATCGGTGACGTGCTTGGTCCAGGCCTGGGTCGCGTCGAGCAATTGGTTGGAAAAGCGGCTGCCCAATTCGGACAACTTGCTTTGCACTTCGGCGTAGCGCTTCTGCTGCTCGGGCGGCAGGTCGATGCCCGACAGGCGGAAATCGCGCAGGGAATGTTCCAGGATGGTTTTTTGCGCCACGTCGAAACCGGCCGCCTCGGGGCTGTTCGCCAGGGCTTCGAACGCCTGGAACAACTCACGGTTCTGGCCCAGTTCGGTGGAGTAGGCACTCAGCGCCGGCAGGCACGCCTCATAGGCTTCGCGCAGTTCCGGGCTGTTGCGCACGGCGTTCAAGTGGCTGACCGGGCTCCAGGCCGCACCGAGGCGATCGTTGAGCTCGTCCATCGCCAGCACCAGGCCGGCCCAGGTAGGCTGTTTGACTTGAGTCTTGAGGATTTCGGCGATGGCGGCACGGTTGTCAGCCAGGATCTGCTCGATGGCCGGTTGCACGTGCTCGGCACGGATCGCCGAGAATGGCGGCAGGTCGTAGGGCTGCAAAAGAGGGTTGTTCACGCTCACGGTTGACACCTTCGCTGGAAGAAACATGGGCCCATCTTAATTACAATCGACCTTCACCGCAGCTAGCAGCGCCTATCAGCCGATAAGAGAGAGCCTATCGTGACCCTTCGCACGTACCAGAACCACAGCCCCAAGCTTGCCCGTGGGGCTTTTGTCGACAGCACCGCGGTGGTGATCGGCGACGTCGAAATCGGCGAAGACAGCTCCGTCTGGCCGCTGACGGTCATTCGCGGCGACATGCACCGCATCCGCATCGGCGCGCGCACCAGCATCCAGGACGGCTGCGTGCTGCACATCACCCACGCCGGCCCGTTCAACCCCGACGGCTTCCCGCTGCTGATTGGCGATGACGTGACCGTCGCCCACAAAGTCATGCTCCATGGCTGCTCGGTGGGCAGCCGGATCCTGATCGGCATGGGCAGCATCGTCATGGACGGCGCGGTGGTCGAAGACGACGTCATCATCGGCGCCGGCAGCCTCGTACCGCCGGGCAAGCGCCTGGAGAGCGGCTTCCTGTACGTGGGCAGCCCGGTGAAACAGGTCCGCCCGCTGACCGACAAGGAACGGGCGTTCTTCACCTACAGCGCGGCGAACTACGTGAAACTCAAGGATTTGCACTTGGCCGAAGGCTACGACCAACTCTGAAGCGCCGAGTGAACCATTGTGGCGAGGGGATAAATCCCCTCGCCACAGTTTCATTCATGCCTGTTGAGTGAACTGCACGATCACCTAGGACCCACCATGCACTACCAAACCGTACTCTTCGACCTCGACGGCACCCTCACCGACCCACGGGAAGGCATCACCCGTTCGATCCAGTTCGCCCTGGGCAAACTGGGCATCGACGAACCCGACCTCACCCGCCTCGAACACTTCATCGGCCCGCCGCTGTTGCAGGCCTTCATGCAGTTCTATGACTTCGACGAAGCGAAAGCCTGGGAAGCGGTGAACTTCTATCGCGAACGTTTCAAAGTCACCGGCCTCTACGAAAACCGCGTATTTGACGGCGTCATGCCCCTGCTGGAAACCCTCGGCAGCCAAGGCCGGCAGCTCTACATCGCCACCTCCAAACCCTGGGTTTTCGCCCGGGAAATCGCCCGCCACTTCGACTTCGCCCGGCACTTCAAAGTGATCTACGGCAGCGAACTGGACGGCACCCGCACCAACAAAGTCGAACTCATCGCCCACCTCCTGGCCGAAGAAAGCCTCGACCCGGCCAACACCCTGATGATCGGCGACCGCAAACACGACCTGATCGGCGCCCGCGACAACGGCCTCGACGCCGCAGCGGTGGGGTATGGGTTTGGCAGTTTCGAAGAACTGAACGCAGAAAACCCGGTGCACCACTTCCAGACACTGGATGAGTTGCACCGGGCTTTCCTGTGAAGCTCAAAAACTAAAGACAAGCGAAACGTGGCGAGGGGATTTATCCCCGTTGGGCTGCGCGACGTTTCGCTAAATGCCCTCGCCACAGAAGCTTGCGGTGCGGCGGCTAGCGGGGATCGACGTTATCCAACACGCGATTCGCCAACAACGAACTCAGCTCGATCAGTTGCTGAATGCCCAGTAGGACTTGGCGGTTGGAGCCTTCCATATCAAAAGCCAATTCATTGACCATTGCATCGGCCGAAGCCAGGGTTTCGCTGAGGTTTGCCAGCAGGCATTCATTGTCGAGGCCTTTTACGACGGTGAATAACTGCCCGGGTTGGATGGTTTCTTCAGGTCTTGTGGATTTGGGCTTTAGATAAAAGTCCAATGCGCGGGTGGCGGCTTCTTCGAGTTGCTTGGCATTTAAGCCGTCCAGATAAGGAGAGTTGGGATCTGCTTCTGGAGGGTTTGGCGTTATTTTGAACATGGGTACGTCCTAAAGTTAGGCTGCAACCATCTCGCTACTAAACGAAAGGGTGGCGGCTGTGCGCAGGTTAGTAGACCGGTGACATACCCAAACCGGCGCGCCCGGAGGCGCCAAGCGCACAGCCACCATCAAATGCAGGCGATGCCTGACTGATGAAGCTTGTGCAACCTGTATGTCATCTGGGCTACTAAACCCGACCACTGATGGGCAGTGGTAGGGAAACGATAGAGCCCAGAGGCAAGGCGCACAAGCCGGCGGATTCTGGCGTAGTTGTAGGCAAAGGCGCAAGGAAACGTAGCCCGGTACAGACGTGGCGGACAGAAATTAAACAAAGCCGAAAAGCCAGGCTCAATGAGCGGGTGAGCTTGGCTCCCCTTATAAACATGATGTCTTAGCGCAGAGCTGTGGCTAGGGCGTTTGCGCTTAGATTTTTTTATCAGGTTTGTGCAGTGCCGCTATGCCAAGCATGGCGCTGTACGTAGCTCCAATTGTCGTCAGGTCTGCTTTCGGCCATAAGCGGACGCTTGCAAACAAACTCCGGCGGGCAGTAGTCGCTGCTTTGCGGACGTCAGCTTTCGGACAGAAACAAGCATGGAAAAGAGCCCTGTCATCTGTGAATTCTGAGTGCACCTAAAAACCGATGGGAGCATAGTGGCCTCATCGATTGAGATCGCCCTCTTGGAATACGTAGCCTCGAAGGCGGTACATCACCGTTTATCGACCCGTGACACCACACTAATTGCAATTTAAGCTGTATATGCATACAGTCACCAAATGAGCGATGACGACAAAAATCTCTTGTGGCACATTAATATCATGATGTAGATTCAGGATCTCAAATATAATTTAAAACAAGGAAGTATCATGGACGTAAAAGTTAATTTCGCAGTTGTTCATGAGCTAATAAAAGAGCAATTTAAAGATATTCAAGCTTCTGATATTCGAAAGGTTGTGCTGAATAAAGACAAGCCAGCCGTTAGCAAGTTAATAATCGGTGCGACATCAATTTACGGTAAGAAAAATAACGCCACACATTATGGGATCTTCGCAAAAAAAACTGTGAGTGAGTTTCCCATTGACTTTGATGCTTACTCTAAAATTGCCATTTCGGAAAAGTCTTTTCTGGAAGTTACCGAGTCCGCCATGGCGGAACTTCATGCCGCAGCGAAAAAAACCACCGCATCTTCTGGGGGGTATATTTTATTCGTAGACTACGAAAACAACCAAGGACGCTTCTTGTTAATTGCAATGCTTAAAAAGCGTGATGGTTTGAGGCTTAATGAAAATCTTGAGCCTGAGGAATTGATTGAACTGGATTTGAGTAGTTTGTACCACGCGGCTCGTATTAATTTTAATAAATATCAAGAGCATGGCTTAGCGGACGCGGAAGCTAAGCAAGAACTCAATTATCTAAGTTTTCTTAGCCAAAGCGCAGGACGGTCGGCTGCAGGTTATTTTGTAACAGCACTGGGCTGTGCAGTAGGAACCGCTTCAGCGGCTGCTACAAAAAATCTTATAATCGAGAGTGTAAAATTTTTTAGAGAGCGTCCTAATCTACGCGACAAAAGAATTCAGTTTAAAGATGAGATTTTGAGATATCTAGAGCGTCAGCGAGATTCTGGACAATCCGTCAAACTCTCGGAAGTTGAAGCGATTGCTCGCCAATTTTTTCCGGCAGAACTGGAAGGTCAGGCCGATGAATTGGCCGTTGAGTTTACAGGGCACCTCAATAGTGAGGCCGTTGGAGTGCCCGTTGAGTTTCCTATTAGCAAGGTGACACTTGATAAGTACACTCACGTGGTCTACAAGGCAGACAACTGGCAGTTGAAGTTTGATCGAAACTCTTTAGGCGAAGGTGTGGATGCTGAAATTCGTTTTATTGAACAAGATCGAAAACTAATCATCAATAATCTTTCGGAAAGCGCTGTTGAAGTCATTCGTCAAGCCATAGCGGATAAACGAGATGCTGCCGAGCCAGAGTAATTGCCATGGTAGATGTAAGTAAATTTGCCGAGGCATATCGATTGCTTGGTCGTCCTGCTCTCGCGAGGGCTAATGCATTTGATTTTAGAGCTTCTGTCTTCAATCCAGAAATCAATTCTGCAGCTGAAAAGCTAATTATTTCAAAAGCTGGCCGATTTGATGAGTTTCTTATTGACGGCGTTGATGTAGATCCCTCTAATTTCAATGCTTCTTCTGCGTGGTCAACAATCGAGTTCTCCTTCGTACTTGACACATCGGGCACAGTGCCAATTTTTAAAAATTTTGATCAGCTCATGGCTCGATCAAAGAGTTTCGTTCGAACGGAGGTGCCAACAAGCTTTTACATAACAGATGAAAATATTTTGTCTTGTGAAGAGCCCCTCGATCATCGGATAAAGACTCTTCATGCTTTATGTCGCCTAATCGTTTACCTAGCTGACTTGGCACATTTTCACGATGAAAAAGAGTCCAGTGATGAATATAAGCTTGTATTCGTTGCTGAGGACCTAGCTAAAGGAGAGCGCGCAATAACGCTTTATCCATACCTGGATCGCGAGTTGCTAGGTTTTGAGATAAGCACAGAGTTGGTCGACAACCTCCAAATGAGTAATTTAGAAGAAAGCCCCCAGCTTTTCAAAGAGAGATCTATTTTTCGGGCAACTTTGATTGAGTATTTGGCAGGTCAGTTTGGAGGAAAGGAACGTTTCAAATTCCTCATTTCCACGTGGTCACAGTTTCTAATATTGTATGGTAACAACCTGTCTACCTATCTTAGCGGCTTTTCTTTTCACAAGGCAAAGCAAGAGGTTGCAAATGCTCAGTTAACAGTCGCCGACCAGATGTCGAAGGTTGTAAGTGATATCAGCGGAAAAGTTTTGAGCATACCGATTTCGTTGGCTGTCGTCATTGCAATATCAAAAACCGAAAGCGTTTTAGAAAGCTCAATTTTGGTATTGGGTATTTTAATAACTTCTGCTTTGTTAGCCGAAACCTTAGCAGCTCAGAAGTTGCAATATGAGCGCATCAAACATTCACGAATGATAATGTTTGCGTCGCATCAGCAAAAAGCACATCAGTACCCAGAAGACTTAAGAAACTATATAAAAGATTCTATAAGCGCCTTAACAGCGAACGAGAAAAAGCTTAAGAGCTCATTGTTAGTGCTGAGGATTTTAGCATGGACTCCTGCAATCGTTGCTGTAATTCTTCATTCATGTATCTTTCAAAAAGATCTATTGGCAGGATTTGATGAGCTTGCGATTTTTGTGCGTGCTATTCTTTCAGTATTTTCATGCTGCTAATTAGGATAGTTAAGAAACATCACGATCAAAAGGGCTTGCGCTACCTCTTTGAATTATTGGAGTAAGTCTAGCTCTAGCTGAGACAAAGGGAATGGCTTTGTTGTTTGATGCGCCTCACAGGAGCAATGTGTGACCGATCTGAGTGAAACTATAAGGCTCTTTTCAATGGAAGGGGCAACCCATCTTTACTCGAGCCTTCCATCGATGCTGACGCCTGCAGACCTTTATCATATCAAGGACAATCCAGCTCATAAGGCTGCGCTCGCGGGCTCTAACATTTATCTTATCGTCAGTCGTCATCGCATTTACCTAAATCCCGAAAATCTATCTCACACTGGATCGATCGTTTCGGGTGATTTTTTGGTATTGCGCGAACGCGGGGTGACGGTGGTTCCCTTCACTTATGAGATCAGTCTTCCAACAGTTGCTGGTGCCGCAGAGATTTTAAGTATCGCCGTTGCGCCCAACGGATCGTCGATGGTCGTGATGACTTCTGAAGGGGACCAGATGATTGCCGTGAGTGTTATCGTTGCGGCTGCCGAAAGTGAATTGACGGGGCCCGACACGGATATGGAAGTGCTCTATGTTGGCCAGAGCATCGGACGAACGAATACGTTGACGGCGTTGAATCGCTTGTTATCGCATACCAAGTTTCAGCAGATTCTCGCCGAGAACTCGACACACTCCCCGGAGCGCGAGATATTACTTTTGCTTTATCGGTTCGAGCACCGCAAGACAATCATCAGCAATGGGGGCGACTTTAATGTGGAAACTCAGGCCACTGATGCTCAAGATTCTGCCCATTTTGATCGTCTTAGGGATGTCCAGCTGAGGCGACATGAGGTGATATCTCTGGCAGAGGCGGCGTTGATAAACTATTTCAAGCCGCGCTACAACACCCTGCTGAAAAAAACGAATTTCGCTGCAAGTGGAAAGCTTAGAGTGCTTCAACAGCTGATGAAAAAAGGCATTGCCGGATTGGTCGTGGAGCTTTGCTCGGTAAACATACGATCTCGTCTAGGGACGGCTAGTGCGATCCCCATTGAGCTTGTAGATTTTTTCTCAGAAGAGGTCCTTGAAGGGCGAAACATCCAAGAGCCGGAAATCAAGCAGCGGTGGCAACAAGATTTGAAGGTGATCGCCCATTCGCATTGGGCCCGATTTGCGTTGACCACTACGCAGGAGCGTAATACGTTCCTACATGGTTCGAAATTCATAGGGCAGACTGAGCAACCATGGACTTGGTAATCAAGTGAATTCGGTAGGAGTCGATGTAAATCACTACTATGGCCCATAGTCTATTCCGATCAACTGTGAGCACTGATGCGCTAAAGTTCTTACCGAAGAAAACAAGTGGCCGCTTCTGGCCGATTGCAGCCGTCGCGGAAGATCAAATTAACAGACTCGTCGGTATCTAATAGCAAGCACCCAGCCTATTTCGTTCTCGCCCAGGTCGCCGCCGCATCAATGCTGCGCGGTTGCGGGATGTATGGGCGGGTGGAGCTTTTTGGTGGTGAGGGCTGTTGGGTTTGTCGTTCAGTTGGATAGGCGTCGTTTGATAGGCCGCTATCGCGAGCAAGCTCCTACAGGTGGGTTGTGCGGTGTTTTTGAAGGTTTTAGCGGGCGCTTGCTCGTGATAAAGCCCTGTTCAATCGTTCGCAGTTCTGGGAGCCGCCAATGCCTCCAGAGCAGCCTTGCGCTCATCAGCCGCCAACCGGCCGAGCTTCTCAACCGCAGTAAAAAACGCAACCCAATCCCCGCCCTCACGCTTGAACAACGCCGCAAACGCCGGCACCCATTGGTCATACAGGCCGAAGGGCAATAACCGGGCATTGTTCATTGGCGCATAGACCCACGCGTCATAGCGCTTGTCACCAGCCCATTGCGTGTCGCGCATTCGTTGGTAGTCGGCGCGCAGGCGTTCGAATTCCTCGGCCTTGCGCTGGCGCATCTGCTCGGCGGGCAGAGGTTGGGCGTAGAGGGTTTCCAGGCGTTGGCGGGTGTCGAGGATCAGTTGGATGAACTGGTCGCGCTGGCGCAACCGGTTGCCGTTGTCTGGCGCCAGCCCGCGATGGGCGCGCCATTGGCGGGTGCCTTCCTGTTCGACGAAGGTGGCGAAGGATTCGTTGAATGCCGTGTCGTCCTTTACGTAGACGCGCTGGTGCGCCAGTTCATGAAAGATCAGCGTCGCCAGGCGCTCGTCACCCCAGTGCAGCATCGAGCTCAGGATCGGGTCGTTGAACCAGCCCAGCGTCGAGTAGGCCTCTACGCCGCCGATCGACACATCCATGCCCTGCAATTGCTGCACCGCGGCCTCGCCTCGGGCGGCACCCTGGCTGTAATAGCCGCGATAGGCCACGCAACCGGCGATGGGAAAGCAATGGGTTTGCGGGGCCAGGGAGAATTCCGGGGTGGCGAAGACGTTCCAGACGACGAAGGGGCGGCCGATGTCCGCGTACAGGCGATAGCTTTTGTTATCGGGCAGGTGCAGTTGTTCGCTGGCGAACGCGCGGGCCTTGCGGGCCTGGGCCAGATGAGCGCGCAGTTTCGGATCGCGGGTGGGGTCGGCAATGACGCGGTCGATTGGCTCGCGGGCTTGCAGCAGTCGCACCTGTCCACTGGCGAGTTGGCCGTAATAAGCAACGCTGGTGCAACCGTTGAGTAACAAAAGCAGGAGGGCTGGAAACAAAATCCGCAAAACACGGTCGAGTAACCGATGGCGTGAACGCTGCCTAATCAATTTGGAATCACCCTGGGAAGTCTGCCCAAAGACTATCTCGCTTGCCCGGAGCTTCGCTATGCGCGTGTTGATGCTGACAAGTGGCCTGTTGCTGCTGACTGGCTGTGCCGGTTTGCCTGATCCTGATCCCTCCCAAGCGTGGATAGACCTGGGAAACCAACAGGACACGGCGTTGCAAGCGCTGGAAGTCGATGACAAACAGTCCATCGACCGACGTTATTTCGAGGTTCAACCAGGTAGCCATGAGCTGACGGTGCGTTATCAGTTTGCCGTGGATCCGGGCAACATCGGCCCGGATGCCGAGCCGCTGTGGCGTGATTGTCGATTGAACGTGAAATTCAAGGATTTCAACGCGGGCCAGCGCTACCAATTGCAGGCTGGCAGCATCGGGTTCCGCCCATGGGCCAAGCTTTACGACCAGCAGCGCAAGGTCGTGGGCCAAGGCACGCCAGCCGGCTGCCAGCAAAGCTGATAAACGCTATGCTCAAGACCTGACTCCAGGATATTCACCATGCGCAAATACATGTTGTTGCTGGGCCTTGTTGCCATGAGCGGTTGTGCTTCGAGCCCGCTACCGCAAGTCGATCCGAACATGGCGTGGATCGACTTGGCCACGCCGATGCCGGGCGGCAAGCTGCTGATGGCCGAAAGCCTGGATGGTCAAAAATCCTCTGACGGACGATTTTTCCAGGTTTCACCGGGCAGCCATGAACTGAAGGTGCGCTTCGACTTCGAGGTTTTTGCCGGCGGTGGGCTGGGCATGCAGGGCGCTCCTCAGGAACGACTGTGCTACATGCTCGTGCGTTACGACCATTTCGAGGCCGGTCAGCGTTATCGTTTGGAAGGGCGCAATCTAGCGTTTTCCGCCAGCGCCCGGCTCTATAACGCCAAGCGTGAAATCGTTGCAGAAGATCGACAAGTCAATTGCGTTCCGTAGCGCTGCCTAGCGGTCGTTCTTCTGATAGATGATTTTCTTGGTGCCGTAGTCGCAACTGCCCACCACCATGTTCTGGTCATGGACTTCGTCGTTGGTGACGATTTCCAAGGTATAGGACGCCACGTTATTAGCCTGGATCTTCGCTTCGATTTCGGCTTTCAGTTCTTCGCAGGGCTTGGGTGCTGCGAGGGCCGTTGTGGTCAATGCGCAACCGATGACTGCCAGGGCCAAACGTTTCATGCTCGAATTCCTCAATACAGCGCGCACGCCTGTGCGCTGAAACTGCAGACCTGCATTCGATCATATTTGCTTTCGGGTAAATAGCTCGCGGATCAAGAAGATCGCAGCCTATGCGGGGCTGCGATCTTCTCGGTTGGTCAACTCACCAGGGTCGCGTCCAGGGTGATCTTGGCATTGAGCACCTTGGAAACCGGGCAACCTTCCTTGGCCTTGTTGCTCAGCTCTTCGAATTGCTCCTGGCTGGCGCCGGGAATCCTGGCCTTCAGGATCAGCTTGATTGCGGTGATTGCGAAGCCGCCATCGACCTGGTCCAGGGTCACTTCGGCGTTGGTGTCGATGCTGTCGGCCTTGAGCCCGGCGTCGCCGAGGATCATCGAAAACGCCATGGAGAAGCAGCCCGCATGGGCCGCGCCGATCAATTCTTCAGGGTTGGTGCCCTTGCCGCCTTCAAAACGTGCCTTGAAACCATAGGGCGCTTCGCGCAACACGCCGGTTTCCGTGGAGATGGAGCCGATGCCGGTCTTCAGGTCACCTTCCCAGTGAGCCGATGCTTTCTTGACGATAGCCATATGTGCCTCCTCATGATCCGGCGCGAGGGTTCGCGCCTGGGTATTTTTCAGTGCCAGGATTGTGAGGATAGACCGGTGGATAAAGTTCACCCGGTCGATTAGTCGACCAATTTAGTAGGAAAATTCTTCGCTGCTATTGAAACTCGGGTATATGCCCACATTCATAGGATACACCTAGAGAAACGGCAGGCTTTCGCCCACAGCAAAGCGCCTACGCCGTTGGAGATGCCGGCCCATGAAACAGCTGTCCGAAGTTAAATTTTCAACCCTCGACCTTGTCCCTGTCCGCGCTGACGGCAACGCCGCCCAATCCTTGCGCAACTCGTTGGATTTGGCGCAGCACGTGGAAAAGTACGGCTACACCCGTTTCTGGGTGGCGGAACACCACAACATGGACGGCATCGCCAGTTCGGCGACAGCGGTGTTGCTGGGCTACCTAGCGGGGGGCACGTCGAGCATCCGCGTCGGCTCCGGCGGGGTGATGCTGCCGAACCATGCGCCGTTGGTGATCGCCGAACAGTTCGGCACGCTGGAAAGTCTGTTTCCGGGTCGGATTGACCTGGGGTTGGGGCGAGCGCCTGGTTCCGACCAGATGACGGCCCGTGCATTGCGCCGTGAGCGCTCCGGCAGCGCCGATGATTTCCCCGATGACGTGGCCGAACTGATGCGCTATCTCGGGCCGCGTACGCCGGACCAACGCATCATCGCCATGCCAGGCACGGGCACCAACGTACCGGTGTGGCTGTTGGGTTCGAGCCTGTTCAGTGCGCAGTTGGCCGGGGAGCGCGGTTTGCCCTACGCGTTCGCCTCCCATTTCGCACCGCGGTTCATGCACGAGGCGATCCGTGTTTATCGCAACCACTTCCAGCCTTCAGCCGTACTCGACAAGCCCTACGTGATGCTCGGCGTCCCTTTGGTGGCGGCGGACACGGATGAGCAGGCCGATTACCTGGCGACTTCGGTGTACCAGCGTATCCTGGCGTTGATGCGCGGCCAGAGCCTGGTGCAGCGCCCGCCGGTCGACACCATGAATGGTCTATGGCTGCCCCATGAGAAGGAAGCGGTAGGTGATTTCCTTGGCTTGGCAATGATCGGTGGCCCGCAGAAAATCCGCGCCAAGCTCGAAGTGTTGATCGAGCAGACTCATGCCGATGAGTTGATTTTCACCAGCGATTTGTACGAACACGCCGACCGCTTGCACTCTTATGAACTGCTGGCGCAGGTGATGAAAGGCTGAATCGCGGCCAATAAAAAAGCCGACGCAATGCGTCGGCTTTGATCTGAACGCGTTATCAGCCGCGGTTGTAGACGATTTCTTTCGAACCGCCCTCGCAGGTGCCGACAACTTCTCCGCCAGCCGCTGCGCCTTTATCGACAATCTCCAGCGAATAACCCGAAGCACCTTTTGCGTCGATCTTCGCTGCGATTTCGCTTTTCAGCTCCTCGCACGGCTTGCCGGCCGCAAACGCCGTACCCGCAAGGCTCAGCAAACCCAGGGCCACCATCAATTTCTTCATCGCTCGCACTCCTTGGTCGGATCAAATAGGGAGACGTGATGCGCCAGCCATAGCGCATCGCCATTCCCTATGGCACTCCGCCAGCGTGCAAGTTCAAAGCACTCAGCTATTGGCGATTCGGAATCCGACCTTGATGGTCACCTGAAAGTGCGCGGCCCGGCCATTTTCGATATGGCCGCGGGTTTCCGTGACTTCGAACCATTCCAGGTGCTTGAGGCTTTTGCTGGCCTCGGCCAGGGCGTTGTTGATGGCGTCTTCAATGCTGGTGGGAGACGAACCGACCAGCTCGACTTTCTTGTATGTGTGGTGATCACTCATGACGTTCTCCTTGGTGTCTTTAACAGCCTAGCAGCGATTTTTCGCCTTACATGTGGCGCCGTCTACGCTTGGAAAGTTCAGATTTACTGCACTTTCCCAAACGGCCGCAGTCCCAATCCACACACGCTACTCAACCACTGCAGGAGAGAGCCACCATGGCCAGCACTTCGTTACGCAAAGCCTCGTTGCAAAGCATGGAAGCGGAGATCGAGAGTCTGCTCAAGTCGTTGGAAAGCCTGAAGGACGACGCTTCGGACGAGTCGCGTAGGACCCTCAAGTCGCTCAAGGCAAATGCCGAAAATGCATTGAAGCATTCCCGGCATCTGCTCAGCGATGCGTATGAAGAGGTCAAGGTGAAAACCCGTGAAACCGGGATCGCCACGCGCGACTACGCTCAGGAACATCCTTGGACCACGGCCGGCGTCGCCGTCGGCGCGCTAGGTCTGCTGGCCGCTTACTTGCTGTGCAAGCGCGGCGACTAGTCCGATGGGTTCAGCTCATGCCTGAGCCATTGCGCCAATTGCCGGGCGCGCCCGTCCGCGGCGCGCTTGGGCAGCCATAACGCCAATCGTGCCGGGGTTTCACTGAAACCCCACGGCGCGACCAGGCGACCAGCACGCAGGTCCTCGGTCACCAAGGGCTCGGGGGCAATCGCCACGCCAAGCCCGGCCACAGCCGCCTCCAGTAAATAATACAAATGCTCGAAGCCTTGCCCGAACTTCAACGCCTGGGGCTCAAGGGCGTTTTGTTGCGCCCAGGTTGGCCAGGCCTGGGGGCGTGAGGTGGTGTGCAACAGCGGTTCGCCCAGCAGCGCGTTGGCGGGGGCATCGCGCAAACGGGTGAAGCCCCCAAAACGTGGGCTCATCACCGGCCCAATCCGCTCGCTGGCCAATTCGTACACTTGCATGTCGGCCGGCCACGGCGGCTCGGCGAATACCAGCAAGGCATCCAGCCCTGGACGCCTCGGGTCAAGATCGCCCTCACCGGCGGACAGGTGCAGGCGCAAGTCGGGCAGATCGGCATTGAGCCGGCCCAGGCGCGGAATGAACCAGCGCGCCAACAAGCTTCCCGAGCAGCCCAGCACGAACGGAGCGTCCGCTGTGCTTTGCGTCAGCTCCGCGCAAACGGTGCGCAGGCGCTCGAACGCGTCGGCGCTGGCGTCGCGCAATCGCAGTCCTGCATCTGTGAGTTTCAGGCCACGCCCGTCCTTGATGAACAGGCTGATCCCCAAGTGCTCTTCCAGCACCTTGAGCTGGCGGCTGACGGCGCCATGGGTGACGTGCAGATGTTCCGCCGCCTGGCTTACGCTGTTCAGGCGCGCGGTGGCCTCGAAGGCACGCAAGGCGTTTAGCGGAGGAAGGTCGTGGCGCATGGTATCTGTGAGTTTTCCTGACAGGTTGCGGCGATCTTATCGGTTTTCACGCAGGTATGTCAGGGGTAGAGTGACCTCATTGTCTTTCTACGCATTCGCCTGGAGCGCCCGATGACCCAGCCTACGACCCCCTTCAACCTGCGCAGCGGTCCCGATGCCAACGGCCTGTTTGGCGCGTTCGGCGGCCGTTATGTCGCGGAAACGCTGATGCCGCTCATCCTCGATCTGGCCCGTGAATACGAAGTGGCGAAGGAAGATCCTGCGTTCATCGAGGAATTGGCCTACTTCCAACGGGACTATGTCGGTCGTCCGAGCCCGCTTTATTTCGCCGAGCGCCTGACGGAATACTGCGGTGGCGCGAAGATCTACCTCAAGCGTGAAGAGCTGAATCACACCGGCGCGCACAAGATCAACAACTGCATCGGCCAGATCCTGCTGGCTCGGCGCATGGGCAAGAAACGCATCATCGCCGAGACCGGCGCCGGCATGCACGGCGTGGCCACTGCCACCGTGGCCGCTCGGTTCGGCCTGGACTGCGTGATCTACATGGGCACCACCGACATCGAGCGCCAGCAGGCCAACGTGTTTCGCATGAAACTGCTTGGCGCCGAAGTCATTCCGGTGGTGGCCGGGACCGGCACCCTCAAGGATGCGATGAACGAAGCGCTACGCGATTGGGTGACCAACGTCGATAGCACGTTCTACCTGATCGGCACCGTAGCTGGCCCGCACCCTTATCCAGCGATGGTCCGCGATTTCCAAGCCGTGATCGGCAAGGAAACCCGCGATCAGCTGCAAGCCCAGGAAGGCCGCCTGCCGGACAGCCTGGTGGCGTGCATCGGCGGTGGCTCCAATGCCATGGGCCTGTTCCATCCGTTCCTGGATGACAAGAGTGTCGAAATCATCGGCGTCGAAGCGGCGGGCTACGGCATCGAGACCGGCAAGCATGCGGCGAGCCTGAACGGCGGCGTCCCAGGCGTATTGCACGGTAACCGTACGTTCTTGTTGCAGGATGAAGACGGCCAGATCATTGACGCTCATTCGATCTCTGCCGGCCTCGATTACCCTGGCATCGGCCCGGAACACGCATGGTTGCATGACATTGGCCGCGTCCAATACACCTCGGTTACCGATGCTGAGGCATTGGAAGCGTTCCATAAGTGCTGCCGCCTGGAAGGGATTATTCCTGCCTTGGAAAGTGCCCATGCCTTGGCCGAAGTGTTCAAGCGCGCGCCAAACCTGCCCAAGGATCACCTGATGGTGGTCAACCTGTCTGGTCGTGGCGATAAAGACATGCAAACCGTGATGCACCACATGGAACAGTCCCAGCAGGAGAAACACTGATGAGCCGCCTGCAAACCCGCTTTGCCGAACTCAAGCAACAGAACCGTGCCGCCTTGGTGACGTTTGTCACTGCCGGTGATCCGGATTACGACACGTCGCTGGCGATTCTCAAGGGCCTGCCTGCCGCCGGCGCCGATGTCATTGAGTTGGGCATGCCGTTTACTGATCCGATGGCCGACGGCCCGGCGATTCAGTTGGCGAACATCCGCGCCTTGGGCGCCCAGCAGAACCTGGCGAAAACCCTGCAGATGGTTCGTGAGTTCCGCAAGGAAAATACCGAGACGCCGCTGGTGCTGATGGGGTATTTCAATCCGATCCATCGTTATGGCGTGCAGCGTTTCATTGGCGAAGCGCTGGATAGCGGTGTTGATGGCCTGATCGTCGTGGACATGCCACCTGAGCACAACAGCGAACTGTGCGAGCCGGCCCAGGCTGCCGGACTGGATTTCATACGCCTGACAACGCCCACCACCGACGATGTGCGTTTGCCGACTGTGCTCAATGGCAGCTCAGGTTTTGTCTACTACGTATCGGTGGCGGGTGTGACCGGTGCCGGTGCCGCGACGCTGGAGCATGTGGAAGAAGCCGTGGCGCGCTTGCGTCGGCATACAGACCTGCCGATCAGCATTGGCTTCGGCATTCGTACGCCGGAGCAGGCTGCCGCCATCGCGCGGTTGGCCGACGGCGTGGTGGTCGGCTCGGCGTTGATCGACCATATCGCCAGCGCCGATACGGCGGAACAGGCGATCGATGGCGTGCTGAGCTTGTGCGCGGCCTTGGCCGATGGCGTACGTAAGGCGCGTCTTGGCTGATCGCTGATTCGGCTCGCAGCGATGCAAAAGGGGTTCGGAACCAGGTTCCGAACCCCTTTTTTGTTGTTGCTTCAAAGCTGTCGTCAGGGCAATTCCAACCCGCCTCCGGCCTTGTGCAGTTTGCGCAGATGTTCGCCGATTTGCTTCACATTGGCTTCGCTCGCCGCAATTTCAGCTGCGCGGCTCGGCTCAAGTAATGCCCTGACTTCCTTATCCAAGTCGCCGGTCAGCGTTTGAAGCTGTTTCTGGCGCAGGCTGCTTTGCGACTCCAATCGCTGCCATTCGCTGGGTTGTGGCAATCCGTAGCCGCTGCTGCCCAGTAGTTCGGCCGGACGGCTCAAGAAGCCGCTGTTGACGAGGATCTGTTGTAACGTCGCGTTAGCTCGCTCCATGCCGCCGTTCTGAAGCTCACGGGCACCGAGATAACGCTGCTTCACTTCATCCTGGGCCAGCAGCAATTGCCGGCGGAAACTGGCTTGCTCCAATAACAGCAGTGCCGCACTGGTGCGCAGGTCGGCCTGTTCGAACCAGCCGCGGCGTTCGGCGGCGTCCGTCGCCAGCCAGTCTTCGACGGTTTGTTGTGGGATCGGCAGGCTTTTTCTCAGCACGTCGAACATGGCCTGGTAGCGTTCGCGGAATGAGTCGAAGCGGTACCCCAGGCGCAGGGCCTCCTTGGGGTCGTCCAGCACGCTGGTATCGGCCAGGCCACGGCCCTTTAGCACTTCCAGCAGGCCGTTGGGCATTATGCTGTCCAGGCCCTTGAGCTGTTCGTTGTTACTGCCGCTGCGCAACAGCTTCAAGCTTTCCACCGCGCAATTATTGGACAGGAAGTAATAGTTGCCGTCATAGCTCCAATGCATTTCGGCGGCATGTTCGACGGTTTCTTCGATCTCGGTGCGCGACAGGTTCAGCGGTACGGAGGCCAGGCTGCGCAATTCGGTCTTGGTGTATTCGTCGATGACCTGGGCGAGCGGCAGCACGAACAGGCGGGACGGATATTTGCCCACCAGACCGTCCCAACTCGATAGCTGTACGTCGCCGACGAAGGCGCGGTACGACAGCACCAGGTGCTGGTCCAGGTCCAGCCGACAGTCGGGTCCACGTGGCCGGCCCGGTGCGCAGATCACCAGGCGAAGCATGCTATGGCCCCAACGGCTTACCCAGTTCTGGTTGGCTTCGGCCAAAAGGTAATCGATGGCGTATACGCGTTCCGGATCGACCTTGCCCAGTGGCGTCTTGGCAAAGTCGTTGCCGGCATTGAGAAAGGCGAACGAGGTGGCGCAAGTGTCTTTGGCGGCGGGCGCCCAGCCGAATTGCTCACGGTAATAGCGATACAGCGCGGGCCGGCGACAGGCGTAGCTCGGGTCCAGGAGGAAATACTCCATGTTGACCGCGACGAACTCCTTGGGGCTGCTCGTCTCGTAGAGGTCCGGGCTGCGGGCAACCTGGCGGTTGTGCTGCTCTCGTTCACCGCGACGGCCGACATATTGCGGCCAGCCAGCGAGATCGAGCAGGCGCGGATCATCACTGAGCGTGAAACGACGGTCGTTCTGGCCCCGGCAATCATCTGGCAGGCCGATTAACCCGGCGCTGCTGTTACGTCGAGTACAGCGTTGGATCAGCGCACGTTCAGCATTTGGCCAGAGGCGTGAGCGGTCATAGATGTGGGTCAGTTCGTGTAGGACGGTCGCGAGCATTTCCCGGCGCACCGTACCGTGGGGGCGCAAGGTCTTTTGCTTGGCGGCGCTGCCATCGGTGAGGCTGTCCAGCAGGTTCCGGTTGAGGTCCAGCTGTGAGACCAGTGAGGCCTGGCCGTAGGCGTTGGCAGGCATCTGGTCGGTCCAGCCGACATCGATGCGCCGGTCGAGTCGCTCGATGAAACGTGGTGGCAATGCCTGCATGGCTTCATCGAGCAATGCCTGGCTGGCCTGCTGTTGTGCCGGGCTCAAGCCGTCGCTGTTGAGATGTAGCTGGAGGCCGGCCTGGGCGGTGCTGCTCAGGAGCAGCACGACCCCGGCTGTCAGCCAGGCAGCGAGCCGCCTCACAATGCGAGGATAGCTTCGGCGAGAACCTGGTCACTGGCGTCGCGGGCTTCCGGTACGCGGGTACGCAATGTTTCGAAAGCCGCTTCGAGATGCGCACCACGAATCTCGCCATTGCTGGCGACGAAGCTGGCTGCGTCATCGTGGGCTTCGCGGACAATTTTCGAGTCACGAATGGATGTTGTGGTATCAGACGTGAAATCGATCGAACGCTGGGAGGCGCGAACGATGATGTTACTGGTGGCTACCAGGGTATGTGCCTGGGCCACATCGGCCAATACCAGCAGGCCAAGGGCGGCAGCAATCAGCGGGCTACGCATGGAACGACTCCGGAAAATTAAAGATAGCTATTGGACGAGAATTGCCTGTGCCAGTTCAAGGTCGCTGGCGTGAAGTTTCGGCTGGTTCCGGCGCAGGTAGTCCAGCGCCGACTCCAGTTGTGCCCCTCGCAATTGCCCATCACTGGCAATGAATGCGGCAGCGTCATCACGAGCGGCCGCGACCCGTTTATTGTCAAAGGGCGCGGAGGTCACCAGGCTCGTGGCGTAGCCGCTGGCTACCACCTGCTGGGTGAACACATCGAAGGCATGGGCCGGAACAGACCAGCAAAAAGTTGCGAGGAAAAAGGCGCTGTAGAGTTTTGAGTAAAAACGCATGGGACTCGACGGTGGTTGGCGAGCTTGAAGGCTAGCGCAAACCTGCGGGCCAGAGCCAGTGCTGAAACATCGGTACACGCTTGTGTGCCCGATGTTTCATGTTGCATCAAATTACCAGGATGGCCTGGGCCAGCTGCGCATCGGTGGCGTTGAGTTGCGGGGCTTGCTGGCGGATGTAATCCAGCGCGCTCTCCAGCTTCACGCCACGGATGGCGCCTTCGCTGGCCACGAAGCTGGCGGCGTCGTCACGTGCGGCTTGGACGATTTTATTGTCGCGCAGTGATGAGGTTGCGTCGGAGGTTACGTCGGACGTGGCCTTGAGTGCGCCGACGATGGAATCAGTGGTCACGATAAAGCTGCTGGCGTTCGAATGGGCGGCCACGGCGAACAGTGCAACCGCGCTGAGCAGGCGAAGACGGGACATGATGGAACTCCTTGGATGATGTGATAGCGGTGCGTGTAGCTGGAAGAGGAGACGCGTGCTCGACTCGCTTCGCCACGTTTGCATCAATAGTAGGACAGATCGGGTTTGCTTACAGCTCTGCTGAGCGTGCCTGAGAAACTGTACTGGTAATACTTGAGGGATATCGTAACTGTTATTGTTCGGCAAGTTTGATGAAATCGAGCCCGAAACGACAAGACCCGTCGCGGTTTCCCGCGACGGGTCTTGTTTTTGCAATTCGGTGCTGGCGGTGGACCCGGTGGGTCAGGGCCAGCGACGCTGAGTTAGCGCCAGAACGGCTTGCTCAGCTCTTCGTAGCGCTGTGCTTCGCTGATACCGGCGTCTGCCAGCAGGCGCGAATCCAGACGAGCCAGTTGATGGCGGCTGGCGATGCGGCGCTGCCACAGCATCAGGTTAGCGATAACGCGAAGAGGCAGGGAAGCCTGGTTTTTTTCAGCTTTGTCTTCGAAAAACAGCTCGGAACTGAGTGTACGTTCCATGGTTGACATCCTTCCGCTTGTGGCGGGATTAGGTAGTGGTTTAACTGGTGCCCATGATCCTCCCGTTTGGCCAGAGTCAGTAGATACAGTTCATCTGTATTGTGAGAGACCAGTTAACTGTTAAAGGGGGGTGTACTGGTCGATATTGATGCAACTGTACCTGTCGGCACTGATTTGGTGCATTTATTGATGGAATGATGCTTTAGGTAGGAAAAGGCTGTAGGAAAACACCGGTACAGCAGTACAGTTTTTGTCAATTATCAATCCTGACGCCCGGCTTCCCAAAACTGTATTTGCTGTAACGGTGATCCAGCTGTATCAAACCGCGAGCATGCGCCCGGTTGCTTCCAGGTTCATGTGCCAGCTGAGTGCGTCGCGCAGGATATGCGGGGTATGCCCTCCTAAGGTACACGCCGCTTCGAAGTATTCGTTCAGCGCTTGGCGATAAGACGGATGTACGCAGTTGTCGATGATGACTCGCGCCCGCTCTCGTGGCGCCAGACCCCGCAAATCAGCCAGGCCAATCTCGGTCACCAGAATGTCGACATCATGCTCGGTATGGTCCACATGGCTGACCATTGGCACGACGCTGGAAATCGCGCCGCCCTTGGCGATGGATTTGGTGACGAAAACAGCCAGGTGTGCGTTCCGGGCGAAATCCCCCGAACCACCGATGCCATTCATCATTCGCGTGCCACATACATGGGTCGAGTTGACATTGCCGTACAGGTCGAACTCCAGCGCCGTGTTGATGCCGATGATGCCCAGGCGTCACACCACCTCGGGATGGTTGGAGATCTCCTGCGGACGCAGGACCAATTTGTCCTTGTATTTCGCCAGATTCCCAAAGACATCACTGTTGCGCCGAGCCGACAAGGTTATGGAGCTTCCGGAAGCGAAACTTAGCTTGCCGGCATCGATGAGGTCGAAGGTGGAGTCCTGCAACACCTCGGAATACATCGTCAGCTCTTCGAACGGGGAATCGATCAATCCGCACATCACCGCGTTGGCAATGTTGCCGATGCCGGCCTGCAGGGGGCCAAGCTTGTTGGTCATGCGCCCAGCGGCGACTTCTTGCTTGAAGAAACTGATCAGGTGGTCGGCAATGGCCTGGGTGTCTTCGTCGGGCGGCAAGACCGTGGAAGGCGAGTCTGCCTGTTGGGTGATGACAATGGCGGCGATCTTTTCCGGCGGGATCGGGATGGCCGTGCTGCCGATTCGGTCGTCAACCTTCACCAAGGGGATCGGCAGCCGAGTCGGGCGGTAGCTCGGTATATAAATGTCGTGCAACCCTTCCAGGTCCGGGTTGTGGGCCAGGTTGATCTCGACAATCACTTGCTTGGCAAAAATTGCAAAACTGGCGGAGTTTCCCACCGACGTGGTCGGCACGATATGACCTTGCTCGGTAATCGCTACTGCTTCGATCACGGCAATATCCGGTAGCTTGAGCTGGGCGTTACGCATCTGTTCGACGGTTTCCGAAAGATGCTGGTCGATGAACATCACTTCGCCTGCGTTAATAGCCTTGCGCAGGGTGCTGTCCACTTGGAAGGGCATGCGTCGTGCCAGTACGCCGGCTTCCGTAAGTTGTTTGTCCAAATCGTTGCCCAGGCTTGCTCCGGTCATGAGGCTGATTTTCAGCGGCGTGACCTTGGCGCGCTCGGCCAGCGCGTGCGGCACGGCCTTGGCTTCTCCGGCACGGGTGAAACCGCTCATGCCGACGGTCATGCCGTCTTCAATCAACAAGGCTGCTTCGGCAGCGCTCATCACTTTGTTCAACAACGAAGGCAGGCGGATGCGATCACGATACATGGATGGTTATCTCGGGCTGGAAGCAGGATGCGCAGTCTAGAGAATTCGCGCTGAGCCCGACCCGCTACAAAAGTCGCATTTAAGGCGTCTATTACGGGCGTTTCAGGCAAAACATTGTTACCGGATCGGTAACTTTTCGCCTTGATACAAATCAAAACGCCCCGACAAGTCGGGGCGTTTTGATGAATTGCTGAAGCTTATTCCACGGCTTTGACCATGTCTTCAATGACTTTCTTGGCGTCACCGAACACCATCATGGTCTTGTCGAGGTAGAACAGTTCGTTGTCCAGGCCGGCATAGCCGCTGGCCATCGAGCGCTTGTTGACGATGATGGTCTTGGCCTTGAAGGCTTCGAGGATCGGCATGCCGGCAATCGGCGACTTCGGATCGTTCTTCGCCGCCGGGTTGACCACGTCGTTGGCGCCGAGCACCAGTACCACGTCGGCCTGGCCAAACTCGGAGTTGATGTCTTCCATCTCGAACACCTGGTCGTAAGGCACTTCGGCCTCGGCCAGCAGGACGTTCATGTGCCCGGGCATGCGACCGGCCACCGGGTGGATCGCGTATTTAACGGTCACACCATGGTGAGTCAGCTTCTCGGTCAGCTCTTTCAGCGCGTGCTGCGCCCGCGCTACCGCCAGCCCGTAGCCCGGCACGATGATCACCGTGTCGGCGTTGGTCAGCAGGAAGGTCGCGTCGTCGGCCGAACCGGACTTCACCGGACGGGCTTCTTTCGAGCCTGCCGGGCCAGCCGCATCTGGCGCGTTGCCGAAACCGCCGAGCAGCACGTTGAAGAACGAACGGTTCATCGCCTTGCACATGATGTACGAGAGGATTGCACCGCTCGAACCTACCAGCGAACCGGCAATGATCAACATCGAGTTGTTCAGCGAGAAGCCGATACCGGCTGCGGCCCAACCGGAATAGCTATTGAGCATCGAGACCACCACCGGCATGTCCGCGCCGCCGATCGGGATGATGATCAGCACACCCAGGACAAACGCCAGGGCCAGCATCAGGGCGAACGCGCCGAGGTTGCCAGTGAACATGAAGGTCAGGCCCAGGCCCAGCGTTGCCAGGCCCAGGATCAGGTTGAGTTTGTGCTGGCCGCCGAACTGTACCGGTGCGCCCTGGAACAGACGGAACTTGTACTTGCCCGACAGCTTGCCGAATGCGATCACCGAACCGGAAAAGGTAATTGCACCGATGGCTGCGCCGAGGAACAGCTCCAGGCGGTTACCGGCCGGAATCGAATCGCCCAATTGTTTGACGATACCCAGCGATTGCGGCTCGACCACTGCGGCAATCGCAATGAACACCGCTGCCAGGCCGATCATGCTGTGCATGAACGCCACCAGCTCCGGCATCTTGGTCATCTCGACGCGCTTGGCCATGATCGAGCCGGCGGTGCCGCCGATCAGCAGGCCGACGATGACGTAGCCTATGCCGGCTGTCGCTAGCTCAGCGCCCAGCTTATAGATGAGGCCCACAGTGGTGAGCACCGCCAGCGCCATGCCGAGCATGCCGAACAGGTTGCCACGGCGAGAGGTGGTGGGGTGCGACAGGCCTTTGAGGGCCTGGATGAAGCAGATCGACGCGATCAGGTAGAGCGTCGTTACCAGGTTCATGCTCATTACTTGGGCGCCTCTTCTTTTACGGCTTTCGGGGCTTTTTTCTTGAACATCTCAAGCATGCGGCGCGTCACCAGGAAGCCACCGAATACGTTGACCGCGGCCAGGGCCACGGCGAGGGTGCCCATGGTCTTGCCCAGCGGCGTTACGGTCAGGGCAGCGGCGAGCATCGCGCCGACGATCACGATCGCTGAAATGGCGTTGGTCACCGCCATCAACGGTGTGTGCAGCGCTGGCGTCACGTTCCAGACCACGTGGTAGCCGACATAAATCGCCAGCACAAAGATGATCAGGTTGTAGATACCGGGGGAGATAAGCTCTTCCATTGTCTGAATCCCTGCTTAGGCGTTTTTGCGGATGACTTGGCCGTCGCGGCACATCAGGCACGCGGCGACGATGTCGTCTTCCAGGTTCACGTCGAACTGACCTTCCTTGGTGAAGACCAGCTTCAGGAAGTCCAGCAGGTTACGGGCGTACAGCGCCGAAGCATCGGCCGCGACTTCACCGGCCAGGTTGGTGGGGCCGACGATGGTGACGCCGTTCTCGACAACCACCTGATCGGCCACGGTCAACGGGCAATTGCCACCCTGGGCTGCCGCGAGGTCGATGACCACGGAGCCGGGTTTCATCTGCGCGACGGTTTCGGCGCTTAGCAGCGTCGGTGCCTTGCGGCCCGGAATCAACGCGGTGGTGATGACAATGTCCGCCTGCTTGGCGCGCTCATGCACGGCTTGGGCCTGGCGCTGCATCCAGCTGGCAGGCATGGGCCGGGCATAACCGCCGACGCCGACCGCGCATTCACGCTCTTCGTCGGTCTCGTAAGGCACGTCGACGAACTTGGCCCCGAGGGATTCGATTTGTTCCTTCACCGCCGGGCGCACATCCGAAGCCTCGATCACGGCGCCCAGGCGCTTGGCCGTGGCAATCGCCTGAAGTCCGGCCACGCCGGCGCCGAGAATCAACACGCGCGCCGCTTTCACGGTGCCCGCAGCGGTCATCAGCATCGGCATGAAGCGCGGATAGTAGTGAGCGGCCAGCAGCACCGCTTTGTAACCGGCGATGTTCGCTTGAGACGACAGCACATCCAGGCTCTGGGCACGGGAGGTGCGTGGCGCGGCCTCGAGGGCGAAAGCGGTTATGCCGCGTTCAGCCAGCTTGGCGATGGTTTCGTTGTTGAACGGATTGAGCATGCCCACCAGAACGGTGCCGCTCTTGATCAGCGACAGTTCGCTGTCGCTAGGGGCAACCACCTTGAGAATCAACTCAGCCCCAAACGCATCATTGGCATCGCCAATGGTTGCGCCGGCCGCTGCATAAGCACTATCGATCACGCTGGCCTTGGTGCCAGCGCCGCTCTGGACAGTGACTTTATGGCCTTGGCCGATGAGCTTCTTGATGGTTTCCGGGGTAGCAGCAACCCGTGTTTCACCCGGTTGGGTTTCGAGGGGAACACCAATGTGCACGTCAAATCTCCTGCGTGATCTTATTGAGTAAACCCAGGCACTTCGGATGGTGCGGCTGGGGCGGCCGATCAGCACGATCCCGCCAAACCAGGCGGGGCGCGGCATTTTGCAGGCGAAAATTCAGCCCTTCAAGGGATTATGACGTGTGACGAAAAATTAACTACAAGTCACCCTGTGACCGAATGTCGCAACCCCTGGGCCCAACTGCCCGTGGAGCCTTGTTTTTCAAGCGATACGCGTGGAATTATCATACTTTTCCATTGCTCCTGTGAATGAATAGTCATCCGTTGGGAAATATGGCTCAAGGCCACGTATCTAGCCGGTTGTGGGACGATTGTACCGAGTCCATAACAGTTTAGTTTTATGCGACATAAAGTTATATCTGTAGCGCTTATAATTAGCTGACTACGCGGTCAGGATTGCTATTTTCCCAGCTTATTCAAGGAGATAACCTTCTGCTTGATTGACCAGCCAGTCGCGAAATGCTCGGAGCGATGCAGATTCCACCTTTCGCTCCGGGATCATCAGGTAATAGGCCTTGATGCTCGATAAGGCATTGCGGTTCGCGATTACCAAGCGGCGCTCTGCCAATTCGCGCTGGATCAGGAAAGGCGGGATCAATGCGATTCCCATGTCATGCATGGCCGCTTGGGCGAGCATGGAGAATAGTTCATAGCGCGGGCCTGTCAGGTCTCGTGCGACGTTTAGATGCTGAGAGCTGAACCACTGGCGCCACGCGTAGGGGCGGGTGGTCTGCTGAAGCAACGGCAATTCAGCGATGGCGTCCGGTGTCAGTGCGTTCCGACTGCCCAGCAATGCGGGGCTGCACACCGGCATCGGATTTTCGCCCATCAATTTGTGGGATTCGGTACCGGACCAATCGGCGTCGCCGAAATAGATCGCCGCATCAAAGTCGGTGTCGGCAAAGAGGAAGGGGCGTGTTCGGTTGGTAAGGTTGACCGTGACTTCGGGATGCCGCTTCTGAAAGTCCTTCAAGCGTGGCAACAACCACTGGGTGCCGAACGTCGGGACCACGGCCAGTTCGATTACGTTTGCGCCGGTATGGCCCATGACTGAAAGGGTGTCGCGCTCGACCGCGTCCAGCTGCGTGGCAATCCTGCGACTATAAGAAAGGCCTGCTTCGGTCAGCTTTACGCCGCGTCTTGAGCGTCGAAACAGTTCCACACTCAAGAATTCTTCCAGGCTCGCGATCTGGCGGCAGATCGCTCCCTGGGTGAGCGAAAGCTCCTGCGCGGCCTTGGTAAAGCTTTCGTGGCGGGCCGCGGCCTCGAAACTGACCAGGGCGGCGGTGCTGGGAATCTTGCGACGCATGTACGGCGACCTCACACATGAAGGGCGTAAACAGCCTTGTTGGCGTTTACGGAGTGAGAAATTAGCACAACAACATGCGGAATCCTCGTTTGCTCTCGTGGGAAACCGCGCCTAGGATCAATCCACGAATTTTCATCTCATTGGCGAGGTTACTCATGGCCGGTAAAGCGAGCTTCAATTGGATCGACCCACTGTTGCTGGACCAGCAGCTCACTGAAGAGGAGCGCATGATTCGCGACACTGCCGAACAGTTCGCTCAGCAGAAGCTTGCGCCTCGAGTCCTGGAAGCGTTCCGCCATGAAAAGACCGATCCAGCGATTTTCCGTGAAATGGGTGAGGTGGGTCTCCTGGGGGCAACCATTCCCGAGCAATATGGCGGCAGCGGATTGAACTACGTCAGCTACGGCCTGATTGCCAGGGAAGTGGAGCGCGTCGATTCCGGCTATCGCTCGATGATGAGTGTGCAGTCCTCACTGGTCATGGTGCCCATCAATGAATTCGGGACTGAGGCACAAAAACAGAAGTATCTACCGAAGCTGGCTTCGGGCGAGTGGATCGGCTGTTTTGGCTTGACTGAACCAAACCACGGTTCTGACCCGGGCGCGATGATTACCCGTGCGCGCAAAGTGGAAGGCGGCTACAGCCTGACGGGAAGCAAGATGTGGATCACCAACAGCCCAATCGCTGACGTGTTTGTCGTTTGGGGTAAAGACGACGCTGGCGATATTCGCGGCTTCGTCCTGGAAAAAGGTTGGAAGGGCCTGAGTGCGCCGGCTATTCATGGCAAGGTCGGCCTGCGTGCGTCGATTACGGGCGAAATCGTCATGGACAACGTGTTCGTTCCAGAAGAGAACATTTTTCCAGACGTGCGTGGGCTCAAGGGGCCGTTTACTTGTCTGAACTCGGCGCGCTATGGCATCTCCTGGGGCGCGTTGGGGGCTGCTGAGTTTTGCTGGCACACCGCTCGCCAATACACGCTGGATCGGCAGCAATTCGGACGCCCGCTGGCGGCGAATCAATTGATCCAGAAGAAGCTGGCCGACATGCAGACTGAAATCACTCTCGCGCTGCAAGGCTGCTTGCGCCTGGGGCGCATGAAGGATGAAGGCTCGGCGGCGGTGGAAATTACCTCGATCATGAAGCGCAATTCCTGCGGCAAGTCCTTGGATATCGCGCGTATGGCGCGTGACATGTTGGGTGGCAATGGTATTTCCGACGAGTTCGGCATTGCTCGTCACCTGGTGAACCTGGAGGTGGTGAACACCTACGAAGGCACCCATGACGTCCATGCGCTGATCCTGGGGCGCGCGCAAACCGGTATTCAGGCGTTCTATTAATAGGAGAACGGCGATGGGCGCGCTTTCGCATCTGCGGGTATTGGATTTATCCAGGGTCCTGGCTGGGCCTTGGGCTGGACAGATCCTGGCGGACCTGGGGGCAGATGTCATCAAGGTCGAGCGTCCCGGCAACGGTGACGATACGCGTGCGTGGGGGCCGCCCTTCCTGAAAGATGCCTATGGCGAGAACACGACCGAGGCGGCTTATTACCTGTCGGCCAATCGCAACAAGCAATCGGTCACTATCGATTTCACTCGTCCCGAGGGGCAGAAGCTGGTTCGGGAGCTGGCGGCGAAGTCCGACATCCTGATCGAAAACTTCAAGGTGGGTGGGCTCGCTGCATACGGTCTGGATTACGACTCCTTAAAGGCTATCAACCCGCAGTTGATCTATTGCTCGATCACCGGTTTCGGGCAGACGGGGCCGTACGCCAAGCGCGCAGGGTATGACTTCATGATCCAAGGGCTGGGAGGCTTGATGAGCCTTACCGGTCGACCGGAAGGAGAGGAGGGCGCTGGGCCGGTCAAAGTCGGAGTTGCGCTGACCGATATCCTGACCGGCCTGTATTCAACCGCTGCCATCCTCGCGGCATTGGCTCATCGCGATCATGCCGGCGGCGGGCAGCATATCGATATGGCTTTACTGGATGTCCAGGTGGCCTGTCTGGCCAACCAGGCGATGAACTATTTGACCACTGGCAAGGCGCCGAAGCGCTTGGGAAATGCGCATCCGAATATCGTGCCCTATCAGGATTTTCCTACGGCTGATGGTGACTTCATTCTTACGGTGGGCAACGACGGTCAGTTCCGAAAATTCGCCGAGGTGGCCGGTCAGCCGCAATGGGCAGATGATCCTCGATTCGCGACAAACAAAATGAGGGTTGCAAACCGGGCGGCCTTGATCCCATTGATACGCCAGGCGACGGTATTCAAGACGACAGCCGAGTGGGTGGTTCAGCTGGAGCAGGCTGGAGTGCCGTGCGGCCCTATCAATGATTTGGCCCAGACGTTTGCGGATCCTCAGGTGCAGGCTCGTGGATTGGCAATCGAGTTGCCCCACGCGTTGGCCGGTACGGTGCCTCAGGTAGCCAGTCCTATTCGCTTATCCAATACGCCGATCGAATACAGAAATGCACCTCCTTTATTGGGGGAGCACACAATGGAGGTGCTGCAGCGGGTGTTGGGGTTGGACAGTGCGGCGGTAGCGACCCTGCGTGATTCTGGCGTCCTATAGATTCCCTTCTATATAGGAGGCGCGATTTGCGCTCGTTTGGTATCTGATTGAAAGAAAACGAAATAAAGGGTTGACGGCAAATTCTGGATGTCTATAATTCGCCCCACTTCCGGCGCAGTCGAAACGGAAAACTCCTTGAGTTTCAACGAGTTAGATGGTTTCGGCAGGGCAGGTGCTTCAGTTCATCGAAGTGCTGAAGGGGTTGATAGAGCGGTGTTGTTTGGCTCTATCGGCGGTTCGGTCTTCTCGATCGAAAGCGGTAAAAAAGAGGTGTTGACAGCAGCGAACAACGCTGTAGAATTCGCCTCCCGCTAACGAGAGATCGAAAGCGCAAGTGGTTGAAGTTGTTAAGGATTTCCAAGCGAAACTTTGAAAACTTCTTAAAATAACCGCTTGACAGATACACGGGGCGCTGTAGAATGCGCGCCTCGGTTGAGGCGAAAGGCTCAACCCACCGCTCTTTAACAACTGAATCAAGCAATTCGTGTGGGTGCTTGTGGAGTCAGACTGCTAGTCAACAGATTATCAGCATCACAAGTTACTCCGCGAGAAATCAAAGATGTAACCAACGATTGCTGAGCCAAGTTTAGGGTTTTCTCAAAACCCAAAGATGTTTGAACTGAAGAGTTTGATCATGGCTCAGATTGAACGCTGGCGGCAGGCCTAACACATGCAAGTCGAGCGGCAGCACGGGTACTTGTACCTGGTGGCGAGCGGCGGACGGGTGAGTAATGCCTAGGAATCTGCCTGGTAGTGGGGGATAACGCTCGGAAACGGACGCTAATACCGCATACGTCCTACGGGAGAAAGCAGGGGACCTTCGGGCCTTGCGCTATCAGATGAGCCTAGGTCGGATTAGCTAGTTGGTGAGGTAATGGCTCACCAAGGCGACGATCCGTAACTGGTCTGAGAGGATGATCAGTCACACTGGAACTGAGACACGGTCCAGACTCCTACGGGAGGCAGCAGTGGGGAATATTGGACAATGGGCGAAAGCCTGATCCAGCCATGCCGCGTGTGTGAAGAAGGTCTTCGGATTGTAAAGCACTTTAAGTTGGGAGGAAGGGCATTAACCTAATACGTTAGTGTTTTGACGTTACCGACAGAATAAGCACCGGCTAACTCTGTGCCAGCAGCCGCGGTAATACAGAGGGTGCAAGCGTTAATCGGAATTACTGGGCGTAAAGCGCGCGTAGGTGGTTCGTTAAGTTGGATGTGAAATCCCCGGGCTCAACCTGGGAACTGCATTCAAAACTGTCGAGCTAGAGTATGGTAGAGGGTGGTGGAATTTCCTGTGTAGCGGTGAAATGCGTAGATATAGGAAGGAACACCAGTGGCGAAGGCGACCACCTGGACTGATACTGACACTGAGGTGCGAAAGCGTGGGGAGCAAACAGGATTAGATACCCTGGTAGTCCACGCCGTAAACGATGTCAACTAGCCGTTGGGAGCCTTGAGCTCTTAGTGGCGCAGCTAACGCATTAAGTTGACCGCCTGGGGAGTACGGCCGCAAGGTTAAAACTCAAATGAATTGACGGGGGCCCGCACAAGCGGTGGAGCATGTGGTTTAATTCGAAGCAACGCGAAGAACCTTACCAGGCCTTGACATCCAATGAACTTTCCAGAGATGGATTGGTGCCTTCGGGAGCATTGAGACAGGTGCTGCATGGCTGTCGTCAGCTCGTGTCGTGAGATGTTGGGTTAAGTCCCGTAACGAGCGCAACCCTTGTCCTTAGTTACCAGCACGTTATGGTGGGCACTCTAAGGAGACTGCCGGTGACAAACCGGAGGAAGGTGGGGATGACGTCAAGTCATCATGGCCCTTACGGCCTGGGCTACACACGTGCTACAATGGTCGGTACAGAGGGTTGCCAAGCCGCGAGGTGGAGCTAATCCCACAAAACCGATCGTAGTCCGGATCGCAGTCTGCAACTCGACTGCGTGAAGTCGGAATCGCTAGTAATCGCGAATCAGAATGTCGCGGTGAATACGTTCCCGGGCCTTGTACACACCGCCCGTCACACCATGGGAGTGGGTTGCACCAGAAGTAGCTAGTCTAACCTTCGGGGGGACGGTTACCACGGTGTGATTCATGACTGGGGTGAAGTCGTAACAAGGTAGCCGTAGGGGAACCTGCGGCTGGATCACCTCCTTAATCGACGACCGCAGCTGCTTCATGAGCTCCCACACGAATTGCTTGATTCATTGAAGAAGACGATTGGGTCTGTAGCTCAGTTGGTTAGAGCGCACCCCTGATAAGGGTGAGGTCGGCAGTTCGAATCTGCCCAGACCCACCAATTTCATGGTGTACCCTGTAGCGATACGGGGCCATAGCTCAGCTGGGAGAGCGCCTGCCTTGCACGCAGGAGGTCAGCGGTTCGATCCCGCTTGGCTCCACCATTACAGATTGGTTCCAACGTTTAAAGCTTAGAAATGAGCATTCCACCAAGCGGTGATGAATGTTGATTTCTAGTCTTTTGATTAGATCGTTCTTTAAAAATTTGGGTATGTGATAGAAAGATAGACTGGACGTTACTTTCACTGGTAACGGATCAGGCTAAGGTAAAATTTGTGAAGGGCTCTTGGAGCTCGATCGAATTTTCGGCGAATGTCGTCTTCACAGTATAACCAGATTGCTTGGGGTTATATGGTCAAGTGAAGAAGCGCATACGGTGGATGCCTTGGCAGTCAGAGGCGATGAAAGACGTGGTAGCCTGCGAAAAGCTTCGGGGAGTCGGCAAACAGACTTTGATCCGGAGATGTCTGAATGGGGGAACCCAGCCATCATAAGATGGTTATCTTGTACTGAATACATAGGTGCAAGAGGCGAACCAGGGGAACTGAAACATCTAAGTACCCTGAGGAAAAGAAATCAACCGAGATTCCCTTAGTAGTGGCGAGCGAACGGGGACTAGCCCTTAAGCTTCTTTGATTTTAGCGGAACGCTCTGGAAAGTGCGGCCATAGTGGGTGATAGCCCTGTACGCGAAAGGATCTTAGAAGTGAAATCGAGTAGGACGGAGCACGAGAAACTTTGTCTGAATATGGGGGGACCATCCTCCAAGGCTAAATACTACTGACTGACCGATAGTGAACTAGTACCGTGAGGGAAAGGCGAAAAGAACCCCGGAGAGGGGAGTGAAATAGATCCTGAAACCGTATGCGTACAAGCAGTGGGAGCCCACTTTGTTGGGTGACTGCGTACCTTTTGTATAATGGGTCAGCGACTTATTTTCAGTGGCGAGCTTAACCGAATAGGGGAGGCGTAGCGAAAGCGAGTCTTAATAGGGCGTCTAGTCGCTGGGAATAGACCCGAAACCGGGCGATCTATCCATGGGCAGGTTGAAGGTTAGGTAACACTGACTGGAGGACCGAACCGACTACCGTTGAAAAGTTAGCGGATGACCTGTGGATCGGAGTGAAAGGCTAATCAAGCTCGGAGATAGCTGGTTCTCCTCGAAAGCTATTTAGGTAGCGCCTCATGTATCACTGTAGGGGGTAGAGCACTGTTTCGGCTAGGGGGTCATCCCGACTTACCAAACCGATGCAAACTCCGAATACCTACAAGTGCCGAGCATGGGAGACACACGGCGGGTGCTAACGTCCGTCGTGAAAAGGGAAACAACCCAGACCGTCAGCTAAGGTCCCAAAGTTATGGTTAAGTGGGAAACGATGTGGGAAGGCTTAGACAGCTAGGAGGTTGGCTTAGAAGCAGCCACCCTTTAAAGAAAGCGTAATAGCTCACTAGTCGAGTCGGCCTGCGCGGAAGATGTAACGGGGCTCAAACCATACACCGAAGCTACGGGTATCACGTAAGTGATGCGGTAGAGGAGCGTTCTGTAAGCCTGTGAAGGTGAGTTGAGAAGCTTGCTGGAGGTATCAGAAGTGCGAATGCTGACATGAGTAACGACAATGGGTGTGAAAAACACCCACGCCGAAAGACCAAGGTTTCCTGCGCAACGTTAATCGACGCAGGGTTAGTCGGTCCCTAAGGCGAGGCTGAAAAGCGTAGTCGATGGAAAACAGGTTAATATTCCTGTACTTCTGGTTATTGCGATGGAGGGACGGAGAAGGCTAGGCCAGCTTGGCGTTGGTTGTCCAAGTTTAAGGTGGTAGGCTGGAATCTTAGGTAAATCCGGGATTCCAAGGCCGAGAGCTGATGACGAGTTACCCTTTGGGTGACGAAGTGGTTGATGCCATGCTTCCAAGAAAAGCTTCTAAGCTTCAGGTAACCAGGAACCGTACCCCAAACCGACACAGGTGGTTGGGTAGAGAATACCAAGGCGCTTGAGAGAACTCGGGTGAAGGAACTAGGCAAAATGGCACCGTAACTTCGGGAGAAGGTGCGCCGGTGAGGGTGAAGCACTTGCTGCGTAAGCCCACGCCGGTCGAAGATACCAGGCCGCTGCGACTGTTTATTAAAAACACAGCACTCTGCAAACACGAAAGTGGACGTATAGGGTGTGACGCCTGCCCGGTGCCGGAAGGTTAATTGATGGGGTTAGCTAACGCGAAGCTCTTGATCGAAGCCCCGGTAAACGGCGGCCGTAACTATAACGGTCCTAAGGTAGCGAAATTCCTTGTCGGGTAAGTTCCGACCTGCACGAATGGCGTAACGATGGCGGCGCTGTCTCCACCCGAGACTCAGTGAAATTGAAATCGCTGTGAAGATGCAGTGTATCCGCGGCTAGACGGAAAGACCCCGTGAACCTTTACTATAGCTTTGCACTGGACTTTGAATTTGCTTGTGTAGGATAGGTGGGAGGCTTTGAAGCGTGGACGCCAGTCTGCGTGGAGCCATCCTTGAAATACCACCCTGGCAACTTTGAGGTTCTAACTCAGGTCCGTTATCCGGATCGAGGACAGTGTATGGTGGGTAGTTTGACTGGGGCGGTCTCCTCCTAAAGAGTAACGGAGGAGTACGAAGGTGCGCTCAGACCGGTCGGAAATCGGTCGTAGAGAGTATAAAGGCAAAAGCGCGCTTGACTGCGAGACAGACACGTCGAGCAGGTACGAAAGTAGGTCTTAGTGATCCGGTGGTTCTGTATGGAAGGGCCATCGCTCAACGGATAAAAGGTACTCCGGGGATAACAGGCTGATACCGCCCAAGAGTTCATATCGACGGCGGTGTTTGGCACCTCGATGTCGGCTCATCACATCCTGGGGCTGAAGCCGGTCCCAAGGGTATGGCTGTTCGCCATTTAAAGTGGTACGCGAGCTGGGTTTAGAACGTCGTGAGACAGTTCGGTCCCTATCTGCCGTGGACGTTTGAGATTTGAGAGGGGCTGCTCCTAGTAC
The DNA here is from genome assembly GCF_035751725.1 of Pseudomonas frederiksbergensis. GTDB lineage: Bacteria > Pseudomonadota > Gammaproteobacteria > Pseudomonadales > Pseudomonadaceae > Aquipseudomonas > Aquipseudomonas frederiksbergensis_A. The sequence goes on from NZ_CP142104.1 coordinate 158,133, forward strand.
GAGAGGACCGGAGTGGACGAACCTCTGGTGTTCCGGTTGTCACGCCAGTGGCATTGCCGGGTAGCTATGTTCGGAAAAGATAACCGCTGAAAGCATCTAAGCGGGAAACTTGCCTCAAGATGAGATCTCACTGGAGCCTTGAGCTCCCTGAAGGGCCGTCGAAGACTACGACGTTGATAGGCAGGGTGTGTAAGCGCTGTGAGGCGTTGAGCTAACCTGTACTAATTGCCCGTGAGGCTTGACCATATAACACCCAAGCAATTTGCTGACTCGAAAGAGTACCAGATTGCGGTGTGTGAAGACGAAACGAACCGAAAGTTCGAAACTCACAAAACACCGAAAGCTGTCACATACCCAATTTGCTGAAGCGAGGTCATTAGGCCGCGACTCAGTGCCCGAATTTCTTGACGACCATAGAGCATTGGAACCACCTGATCCCATCCCGAACTCAGCAGTGAAACGATGCATCGCCGATGGTAGTGTGGGGTTTCCCCATGTGAGAGTAGGTCATCGTCAAGATTAAATTCCGAAACCCCTATCTGCTGATGCAGGTAGGGGTTTTGTTTTAGTAGAAGTCTTTGATTTTCACCGACACGTTGCTTCTTAACGGGTTGGACACCGAATTTCTTGACGATCATAGAGCATTGGAACCACCTGATCCCATCCCGAACTCAGCAGTGAAACGATGCATCGCCGATGGTAGTGTGGGGTTTCCCCATGTGAGAGTAGGTCATCGTCAAGATTCAATTCCCAGAACCCCTGTCTGCAATGCAGACAGGGGTTTTGTCGTTTTGGAGCCAGCAGTCGGATCGACGCTCTAATTGCCGCCGCGTTCCGGCAAACCCCCAGGCCATTGCTATGCTTTGATTGTTGGGCGTTGGTAGCAACGGTCCGCGACGTGACTGGTCATGGGGATTCCAATAATGAAAAACCCTTATGCTCCTGGCTTCTGGTGCGCTATTGCAGCGTTGGTGCTGCTTTCGGCCACCTACTTCTATGGCGTCATGCTGACTCATCAGATCGATAAGGCACTGATTTTCCTCGATAGCGCGTCCGCGCTGATCGGTGTCATTTCCATCGGGGTGGTTGCCTGGGCCTCACTGCAAGGCCAACGCATCAAGAAAAAACAGCTCGAGCAAGGCAAGACCCTGGTATTGATTTGGGACACCAAGGTCGCGCTGCGCAGGGTCGAAACGGTGTTCGACCGTTATTTCTGGGGCAGCTATTGGCAACCGGGGCGCACCTTTCAGGAGGTAATGGGAGAGCTCACCGGTACGCCGTTGGAAAAAAGTCTCGAAGCTTTGAAGGTCCAATGCGCGGCCTTGGACGAGCAGGTCGCGCAGGACGATTGGCACTGGCTCAACAATGCGCGTGAACTGTGCGATGTCGCCAACGCCATGGCTCGGGAGCGCTACCAGTTGGATTTCTGTGATGGGCGTGCAGACTCATCGAGTACAGCAGTGATCAATCGTGATTTTGAAGTACTGGTGTACACCTGGACGGCACGGCTCAAGACTTTTGATCATCAACTGGACGAGATCGAAGTCCAATATTCGTAGACCATTTCTCAACAACACGCTTTTTCCCCTTTAAACATTGGGCTTGCTGGCTTGCCTGATGCTAATCTCCCCACCACTTTTGCCGCGTCGAGCCACAGCCCTTTGCGGGTCAAGGAAGACGGCGACTTTTTCAACCATGGAATACGATCGGGTCACTCATGAATAAATCAGCAAGCGTACTTCTCGGAATTGTTGTGGTTATCGGTGCTATCAGTGCAGGTGGCGCCTGGTATACCGGCACGAAGCTGGAAGGAGTGCTGAATACCGCGATTGCCGACAGCAACAAGCAGATTCAAACGGCGTTGGCCGGCTCCAACGGTACCGCGTCGATCGAGCTGGTGTCCTTGGACCGGGGGACATTCAGCAGTACCGCTCATTATCGTCTCAAGGGCGAAGGCGAGATGTTTGGCGGCGAACCCGTTGAGCTGCTGTTCGTTGACAATATCGAACACGGACCGCTGCCGTTCTCCCGTCTGATGACGCTCAAATGGCTGCCGGTCATGGCGACCAGCCACACCGAGCTGGAGCGGACTCCGCTGACCGAAAAGTGGTTTGTCGCCGCCAAGGACAAATCGCCGCTCAAAGGCGTGTTCAACCTGGGCTACGACCAGTCCACAAACGGTACATTCGAGCTGCTGCCGCTGGATACCAAACTGGATGAACAATCCCAGCTCATCTTCTCCGGCTTGAAAATCGATGTGGCCGCCAGCGCCCAAGCGCAGAAGCTCAAGGCCGACGGCTATATGGACAGTTTCAAGCTGACCACCGTCGCCGAAGATCAGACACCGGTGCAAGTCGAGTTCGGCGGCTTGACGTTGGCCAGCAACCTGACCAAGAGCACCTACGGCTATTACATGGGTGATAACACCCTGCTGTTGAGCAACAGCAAAACCAGTTTCGGCGAACAGAAATCGGTACTGGGCCTGAAGAACTTCGAAATGAAGAACAACAGCTCTGAAAACGGTACCAGCGCTTCGGGGCGTGCCGACTACAAGATCGGCGAGTTGTCGTTCAACGATAAAGTCATCGGTTCGGCGCAGATGGCAGTAAGCCTGAAGAACCTGGACATCCCGGCCACCATGTCGCTGATGCAGGTCTACCAGGCCAAACTGCAGCCATACGAAAAAGCCGCTGCCGAGGCGGCTGAAGCCGGTGAGCCGGCGCCAGAGCTGGAGCTGACCGAGGCGGAAGAGGCGCAGGTCAAGGCAGACCTGGAGAAACTCCTCGCTGGCGCCCCGCAAGTCGCCCTGGAGAACCTGTCGTTCAGTACTGCAAACGGTGAAAGCCGCGCGAGCCTGATCGTAGACCTGGCCAAGCCGCAATCCATGGACCTGCCGCCGGATGAACTGGGCCGTCAGTTGCTCGCCTTGCTGGATTTCAAGGTGAAGGTGTCCAAGCCAATGCTGGTGGACCTGCTGACCGTGCAGGCGCAAATGGAAGGCCAGACGGACGCCAAGCTGATCGCTGACCAGGCCACCGCCACCAGCGACATGTTCAGCGCCATGGCTGTGGGTACCGAGCTGGCGAAGCTGGAAGGCAACGACGTGGTCACCAACTTGCACTACGCGAACAATCAAGTCGATTTCAACGGCCAGAAAATGACCGTTGAACAATTCTCGGCGTTTGTAATGAGTAAGTTGGGCGGCGGCGTCGCCGTTCAGTAATACCTCTAAAGCAACATCCAAAAACCGGCCCGTGCCCTGCGCACGGGCCGGTTTTTTTTGCTCGTCAAAAACTTCACCGCTGAAATCTGCAGGGATTCTGAAGAATTATGGCGTTCCGGAAAATGACCCTTCGCGCAATGCCAGACTAAGCCCGTTATAGCTTGGCTGGGTTCCTTTGATCCGGCCTCCTGTTTGATGGGCAAGGGGGCACTGCGACCCGGCTGGCCATGTAAGGATGCTGACGAATGCCGCGTACTGTGGGTCCTCTTATTCAATTCGGTTTGCGCCCGTTGTTTCGCGTCGCGCTGTGCAGCCAACTGTGCTGGTCGGTAGCGGCGCTTGCCGATCCCGCGTATGACCAGATGGTGCTTGATGCCCGCTCGGGCCATTACGCGCCTGCGCTGACTGCATTGCGCCAAGTGCCGACCGAGCAAGCCAGTACCGCGCAAATCAGCGATCACCTGCAAATCGCCAGTTGGGCTGGTCTCGATGCCGAAGTGGTAAATGTCTACGAAACCCAAGGTCGTTACCGCGACTTGCCGGTCCAGGCCCTGACCGCAGCAGCCCGGGCCTATCGCAACCTGAAGCGTTGGGATCCGGCGATCGAGTTGTATCGCCGGGCCTTGGCCATCGATCCGCGAAATGCCGACCTGCAACTGGGCCTGGCCTTGACCCAGGCTGATGCCGGCAAGCCCGATGAAGCCGTCAGCCGTGCCAAGGCCCTGGTTGCCGCCAAGCCTGATGATCCGATGCGCCGGCTGGCGTTGGGCTATGCCCTGACGCGCGCTGACAATCCCTACGAAGCGCTGTTCGAATACGATCAAGCCTTCATTCGTGCAGGGAATAACAAGCCTGAAGTCGCACGCGAATACGTCTACGCCTTGCAACGCGCCAGGTTGCCTGAGCCGGCGTTGCGCCTGGCCCGTCTTCAGCCCGGGCTGATCGACCGCGGTGTGCAGCGCCGGCTCGAAGGCGATGTGGCGGCCGAGCGGGTGCGCCTGGCGGATATGGCCAGCCGCAGCGAAAAGGAGCGTTTTGTCATCGCTGACCGTGCGTTGGCCGATTACGACAAGTTGCTCGCCACCTGGTCGCCAGTGGCCGAGGCCCATGAGGACGTGCTGCGGTGGCGAATCGATCGCATGGGTGCCCTCAACGCCCGCGCTCGTCGGGCAGAAGCGATTGCCGAATACCAAAAGCTGGTTGATGAAGGGATCAGCATTCCAACTTATGCCCTGCGGTGGGTGGCCTCTTCCTATCTGGAGCAACGTGAACCGGAAATCGCCATCGAGCTGTACCGCCGCGTACTGACCGCGCCAGATGCCGACCCTGCGGACCGCTTTGAAGACAGTACCGCGCTCTATTACGCCTTGTTGGAAAGCGAAAAATCCGAAGAGGCACGCGCGTTGGCCGAAGATTTGGCGAAAGCGCAGCCGCCTCGGGTGGAACTCAAGGGCCTGCCAATCGGTAACCCCAACGACGAATGGATGGACGCTCAGTTGCTTGCCGCGCAAGCGGGCACTTATGGCGCCGACCTGCCTTCCGCCGAAGCGCGGCTGGAGAGTCTCGTTTATGAGGGGCCCGGTAACATTGGCCTGCGCCTGGCCCAGGCCGATCTGTATCAGGCCCGTGACTGGCCGCGGCGCTCGGAAAGCCTGCTAAAGGAAGTCGAGGCCACGACACCGCGCAATCGCGACTTGGAAATCGCCCAGGCCCGGGCGGCGATGGACCTGCAGGAGTGGCGGCAGATGGATGCGCTCACCGATGACGTGGTTGCACGTTACCCGGAGAACGCCCATGTCAAACGCCTGCAACGCCAGCGGGAGGTCCATGACATGGCCGAATTGCGCATCGAAGCCTATACCGGCAAGAGCTACGGCGGTGGCAACGGCGATGCCGGCGCGGTGACGGGCAGCCGGGATTTCGGTATCGAAACGCTGCTCTACAGCCCGCCCATCGACGAAGACTGGCGCCTGTTCGGCGGTGCCGGCTACGCCACTGGCGACTTCGAAGAAGGCACCGGCCATCATCGATGGCAGCGCCTGGGCGTGGAGCGACGCACCCGTGACATGACCCTGGAGGCGGAAGTCTCCAACCACTCGTACGGTTCCGGTGAAAAACAAGGCGCTCGCGTGGCCATGGCCCGGGACATCAACGATCACTGGCAGTACGGCGGCAGCCTGGATTACCTCTCGGCCAATACGCCGTTGCGGGCCCTCAACAGCGGTATTCGCGCCAATGGCGGGAGCGGTTTCGTTCGCTGGCGCGCCAATGAAAGCCGCGAATGGCGACTGGCGGTGAGCCCGTCTCATTTCAGCGACGGCAACAATCGCCTCGAGACCTTGCTGACCGGCCGCGAGGGCATCTACAGCGCCCCGAGGCTGCAAGTAGAGCTGGGCCTGGAAGTCGGTGCCAGTCGCAACAGCGGTTCCGATGAAGTGCCGTACTTCAATCCGAAGTCGGACTTCAGCGTCATGCCGACCGTGAGCGCCAACCACGTGCTGTACCGCCGCTATGAAACCACTTGGAGCCAACAATTCCAGGTCGGGGCCGGTACCTACAGCCAGCGTGACTACAGCACCGGTGCCATGGGATTGCTCGGCTACGGCCAGCGTCTGCTCTGGAACGATGTGCTCGAAGCCGGGGCCGCGCTGAGCTGGCTCAACCGCCCTTACGACGGCGATCGTGAAAGCGATCTGCGCCTGCTTGTCGACCTCACTTACCGCTTCTAGAAGAGTTTGAAAATGCCCGTCATGTCGCGCTTCATCCTTCTGCTGGGAGTCTTGCTGATCAGCGCTTGTGCCCAGCAGGCCCCGGCGTTCGCGCCACCTTCGCAACGGCCCGTGGCGGCAAACGATGCCCCGTGGCCGAAGAACCACGTGCTCGGCATCGCCTACCACGACGTCGAGGACCGCGACCCTGACCAGGCCTTGGTAGCCGTGCGTACGGAACGCCTGGTCGAACAACTGGCCTGGCTGCGGGAGAACAGCTATCAGCCGGTCACGGTCGACCAGATCATCGCGGCCCGCAACGGCGGTCCGGAACTGCCGCCGCGCGCGGTGCTGCTGAGTTTCGATGACGGCTACTCAAGCTTTTATACCCGCGTCATGCCGATCCTGCGCGCCTACAACTGGCCGGCGATCCTCGCCCCGGTTGGCAGCTGGATCGATACGCCGATGCACCAGACGGTGGATTTCGCCGGCGTGCCACGCAAACGCTCCGAGTTCCTGACCTGGGAGCAGGTTCGCGAGGTTTCGAAATCGGGCCTGGTGGAAATCGCCGCACATACCGATGCCAATCACAAAGGCGTACTCGCCAACCCGCAAGGCAACCAACAGCCGGCGGCGACCACCCGACGCTACGATCCGGCCACGGGTCGTTATGAAACCGAGGCGCAATTTCAGGCGCGTCTGCGCAAGGATGTGGCGGCCATTTCCGAGAAGATCCGCAGCGCTGCCGGCTACAGCCCACGCATCTGGGTCTGGCCATACGGGGAGGCGGACGGCACCGCGTTGCAGGTGATCGGCAGCCAGGGCTACCAGATGGCCCTGACCCTGGAGGATGGCCTCGACAGCCTCGACAACCTGATGAGCGGCCCGCGCTTTCTGGTGGCCTCGGATCCGGACGGCGCTCATTTCGCCGAAAGCGTCGTCTCCGTGCAAACCATGGACCCGATGCGGGTGGTCCACGTCGACCTGGATTACGTCTACGACGCCGATCCCGTGCAGCAGGAGGCCAACGTCGGCAAACTGGTCCAGCGCATCTACGATCTGGGCGCCAACACGGTGTTCCTGCAAGCGTTCGCCGACCCGAAAGGTGATGGCCTGGTTCACTCGCTGTACTTCCCTAACCGTCACCTGCCGGTGCGCGCCGATCTGTTCGACCGTGTTGCATGGCAACTGCGTACTCGAGCCAGCGTCAAGGTCTATGCCTGGATGCCGGTGCTCAGTTTTGCCCTGGACCCCAAGTTGCCGCGCGTACAGCGTTGGGATCCCGAAACCGGCAAGACCGGCATCGCCCCGGATCAATACGTACGCCTGTCGCCATTCGACCCGAGCGTGCGCAGGATCATCGGCGAGATCTACGAAGACCTGGCGCGGATGAGCTCGGTGGACGGCGTTCTCTACCATGACGACGCGGTGTTCTCCGATTTCGAGGACGCCAGCCCCGCCGCAATGAAAGTCTATGCCGCCAACGGCCTGCCAACCTCCATCGCCACCCTGCGCGATGATCCGGCGGCCATGCAGCGCTGGACCCGTTTCAAGAGCCGCTACCTGATTGATTTCACCGCCGAACTCACGGCCAAGGTCCGCGCGATTCGCGGCCCGGAAGTCCGCACCGCGCGCAATATCTTTGCCGAGCCGATGCTCAACCCGCAAAGCGAAGCCTGGTTCGCCCAAAACCTCGACGACTTCCTCGGTGCCTACGATTGGACGGCGCCGATGGCCATGCCGCTGATGGAAAAACAGACCCGCGAACAATCGGGCCCCTGGCTCGAACGGCTGGTGGAAACCATCAAGGCTCGCCCTGGTGCGCTCAAGCGCACGGTATTCGAACTGCAGGCCCGCGACTGGCACAGCAAGCCGGTGGCAGACATCGAGGGTGAACAATTGGCCGACTGGATGGGGCGCCTCAAGCGTCAGGGCGTGACCAGTTTCGGCTATTACCCGGACAACTTCATCGAAGACCAGCCCGCCGTGAAAGCCGTGCGGCCTGCGCTCTCCAACAAATGGAATCGTTGACATGCTCGACAGACTGCTCGCCGTGCTGGTGCTGGCGATTGTCCTTGGGGTACCCCTGGGCCTGATCTTCCTGGTCACCGGGCAATTCCTGATGGACTTCGTGTTCTTCTACCCGCTGTTCATGTCCGGCCTGTGGATCGCCGGTGGCCTGTATTTCTGGCTGCACTGGGAGCGCCATTGGCCGTGGAAGGACGACACGTTGCCGCCGCCCCTGGCCGGCGAGCCGCTGATCAGCATCCTGATCCCGTGCTTCAACGAAGGCGACAACGTTGCCGACACAATCCACGCCGCGCTGGGCCAGCATTACCCGAACATCGAAGTAATCGCCATCAACGACGGCTCCAAGGACAACACCGCCGCGGTGCTCGACCGACTGGCCGTTGAAGACCCGCGCTTGCGCGTGCTGCACCTGGCGGAAAACCAGGGCAAGGCCGTGGCCCTGCGCATGGGCGCCATCGCCGCGCGCAGCGAATACCTGGTGTGCATCGACGGTGACGCGCTGCTGGCGCCCAATACCTGTGCCTACTTGGTGGCGCCGATGCTGGACAACGCCCGTCTTGGCGCGGTGACCGGCAACCCGCGCATCCGCACCCGTTCGACGTTGGTGGGCCGGGTCCAGGTCGGCGAGTTTTCCTCGATCATCGGTTTGATCAAGCGCACCCAGCGGGTTTTCGGGCGGATCTTCACCGTGTCCGGCGTGATCGTCGCGTTCCGGCGCACGGCCCTGCACCGGGTCGGCTATTGGAGCCCGGACATGATCACCGAAGACATCGACATCAGTTGGAAGCTGCAACTGGACCACTGGAGCATCTTCTACGAGCCCCGCGCCTTGTGCTGGATCCTCATGCCGGAAACCCTGCGCGGCCTCTGGCGGCAACGCTTGCGCTGGGCCCAGGGTGGCGCCGAGGTGCTGTTCAAGAATATCCGTGGCATCTGGCAATACCGCCATCGCTACCTGTGGCCGCTGCTGTTCGAATACTGCCTGTCCACCGGTTGGGCGTTCACCTTTTTGCTGTCGGTGATCTTCTGGGGCGCCGGCAAATTCGTCGAGATGCCAGCGGCTATCGCCGTGGACCATCTGATGCCGCCCGCTTTCACCGGCCTGTTGCTGGCCATGGTGTGCCTGATGCAGTTCGCGGTGAGCATCCTGATCGATCGTCGCTACGAAAAAGGCTTGTGGCACACCATGTTCTGGGTGGTCTGGTACCCGCTGGTGTTCTGGCTGATCAGCCTGTTCACCACGCTGGTGAGTTTCCCCAAGGTGCTGTTCGGTCAGCATCAGAAACGTGCGCGCTGGATCAGTCCGGATCGCGGAATCAAACCGTTCGATGACGAAGAAGAGGAAGTGATCCGATGAAAATTATCAGGACCCGCCAGCGACCTTTTCTGGTGATCATCGATGTGCTCTTTACCGTACTGGCCTGGGTCGGGCTGTTATACCTGCTGGTGAACGGGCTGTGGCCGTTGTTCGACAGCCACGCCGGCCCGCGCCTGGGCGGTTCGTTGTTCGACACTCTGGGGACGCTGCAGATCTACGGCTGGATCGCATTGGTCAACGCAATCATCCTGATCACCTGGGCGCGTTATCAACAGCGCAAGAGCCGCAGCTTTGCCCAGCGCAGGCTGCCCAGGCCAGCGGTGGACGATCAGGGCCTGAGCATGAGTTTCAAATTGACTGACGAACGTCTGGAAACGCTGCGCCAGCCGGGTTCGAAGATCATCCATAACAACCAGGAGGGCGACATCAGTCACGTGGTGCCGCATTTCCATCTGCTGAGCCCGGACTTGCAGCCGCCGCCCCTGGCGCCATTGGAGCGACCACAGGTTATTCATCTGCCGGCCGATCATTCGGCATAGAAAGATCAGCGTCTGGAAGCGCTCTACGATGAAAAGTCCCGGACCAACCGCCAGGCCTCGTCCACGGGCAGCGGTTGTTTCATGCGCTGTGCCAGCGCCGCCATTGCCCGTCCTTCATCGCAGGCCACGACCGCCGCGACGAGGCCGTCCTTGCCGAGCAACGCGATAAAGGGCGGATGCTCGGGCGTGCCCTTGAATTGCACTTCGTCCCATTGCTCGGCATGGCCAAGATAGTCGTAGCGTTTGCCGAAGTGATACGTCCAGAAGAACGGCACGTCCAGGTAATGCTCTTCACCGCCGAGCATGTTCGTCGCGGCGATGCGGGCCTGTTGCTGGGCCAGCCGCCAGTGCTCGATGCGCCGGGGCTGACCGTTGAGAGGAAACGTAGCGATGTCGCCAACGGCCCAGACGCCATCGGTTACGCGCATGCCATCGTCGACGCGCAATGACGCATCTTTCTCCCGTGGCAGGTTGGCGAAAGGCTCCGTGGCCGGGCGCACCCCGACCCCGACAATGACCAGGTCCGCCGCGAAGCGTTGGCCGTTGTCCAGCACCACGGCTTCCACCTTGCCGGCGCCTTCGATTCGCGCCGCTTCGCCTTCGCTGTGATACACCACGCCGTTGGCTCGGTGCCGAGCCAGGATCGCGTTGCCGACACTGTCGCCGAACTGCGCGGCGAACGGCACCGGGTGACGGGCCAGGACGGTCACGCTCATTTCGCGCTTGCGTAGGGAGGAGGCGACCTCCATGGCAATGAAGCTGTCACCGATAATCACCGCTTGTTGCCCCGGCCGGGCACGGTCGAGGATTTGCCGGGTATCCGCCAGGGAACGCAGCATCATGACTTGCGGCAAATCGATACCGGGCACATCCAGCGTCTTCGGCTCTGCGCCGGTGGCAATCAACAAGGCGTCGTAGGCTAATGCTTGACCGTCGGCGAGGTGGATTCGGCGCGCGTCAGCGTCCAGGCCGGTCACCTGGCCATGGCGCCGTTCGATGCGTTGCTGGGTGAAATAAGTTTCATCGCGCAGGGGTGGGGTTTGCTCCACCGCCATGTCGCCAGCCAGCACATATTTGCTTAGAACGGTGCGGTCGTAGCCAGCTTCGGGCTCACGGTCGATCAACTGGATCCGGCCGCCGAAACCCTTCTCGCGCAACGCTGCCGCGCACGCGATGCCGGCCGCGCCGGCACCGATGATGACGAAAGTGCGCGGGTCGTCGGCTGGAGGGATTTTTTCGTCCGGCAGTGGCTGGTCATCTATCCAGACTTCATCGCCTCGCACCTCGACGTGGTAGCGCTCCAGGCTGTCGAGGGCCGGCGGCTCGCACAGGGCGCCGTCTTCGGCGCGAAACGCCGCCTTGTGCCAAGGACAGATCAGCCTGCCGTGGCAAACGGCGCCCTTGGCCAAAGGCGCCCCAGCATGAGGGCATTTACCTTGGAACGCCCGCACCTGTCCTCCAGCACGCAATAGCAGGATGGGCTTGTCGTTGAGGGTGACTTCGAGGCCGCGGTCTTCTCGCATATCAGCGAGGCGGGCGACTTGATGCATGGGCATGGTCGTTCTCCGGCAGGCGTTTCCCGTTGGAGTCGATGGATTGGAACGAGGTTCAGCGCAATTGTCACTGCAACCGGGGCGGCGCTGGGGCTATAGTTTGCAGGCCGTCGTTGGCCTGAACCGCATCAAGGTGCCCGGTATGACCCGATTGACTTTCCTTTCCTCCTGGCTCGCGGCCGTCACCCTCGTGCTGTGTGCACAAGGGGCGGTCCAGGCTGAAGAGCGTTTTACCCTGAGCATTCCCGGCGTGTCGGACGACCGCCTCTTCACCGCCGCAGCCGCCAGCGACGCCAACCAATGCGGCGGCAAGAATATTTCCCCGGCCTTGAGCTGGAACGCCGGCCCGCCAGGCACCCTCAGCTACGCCATCGTCATGCTCGACCCCGACGGCCAGCGTGGGCAGGGCGTCGATCATTGGGTCCATTACGGAATCAAGGCCAGTACCCGGCAGATTCGAGAAGGCGCGGGCACTAAATCCACGCTTGAGGGCATGAGCGGCCTCAACAGCAAGAACACCCATGGCTACATCGGCCCTTGCCCGCCCGTGGGTGACAGCGCCCACCATTACCTGATCCAGATATTCGCCCTGGATCTGCCGCCCGACGCCCTGCCCGCCGGCCTCACGCGCGCCCAGTTGATGGAAAAACTCAAGGGCCATGTACTGCGCAACAGCAGCGTGGTACGCCGCTATCACCGTTGACCGGGTCTCGGCGCCGTGGCGAGCGAGCCTGCTCGCGCGGGGCTGCGCATCAGCCCCAATCGTCACGTAAGTTGGCATCAAGCGCCAAAAGCGAGCACTATCGGCCCCTGATCACTCATGCCGGAGGATGGCGATGACGCAGAAAACCGATGGCATCGCCCGCCTCAAGAATTGCCCCACCAAGGGCGATGAGATACGCCGGGCCATCGCCCAGAGCCGCAAGGATTTCCTGCCTGCTGACGAGGCCATCGACGCCGAGCCAGGCCAACCGTCGACACCGCCCTTGGACAAAGGTCCCGCTGCCTGAGCCGTCGTCTTCCTACACTTTTTCCAAACATGCCTATGACCGCCAACACCCATTTGCCAGACGCGCGATTCAGCCGATCCGACTATAAGACGTTGGGCCTCGCTGCCCTCGGCGGTGCGCTGGAAATCTATGACTTCATCATTTTTGTCTTCTTCGCCCTGACCCTCAGCCAGTTGTTCTTTCCGCCGGAAATGCCCGAGTGGCTGCGCCTGTTGCAAAGCTTCGGGATTTTCGCCACGGGCTACCTGGCGCGGCCCTTGGGCGGGATTCTCATGGCGCACTTCGCCGATCGCCTGGGACGCAAGCGGGTGTTCAGCCTGAGCATCCTGATGATGGCGTTGCCTTGCCTGCTCATCGGCGTGATGCCGACCTACGCGCAAATCGGTTATTTCGCCCCGTTGCTGTTGTTGGCGCTGCGTATCCTGCAAGGCGCGGCGGTAGGCGGGGAGGTGCCCAGCGCATGGGTGTTCGTTGCTGAGCATGCGCCGCTGCGGCATCGAGGTTATGCCCTGGGCTTTCTCCAGGCGGGCCTGACCTTTGGCTACTTGCTCGGCGCCCTGACCGCCACGGCACTGGCGCGGATCTATACCCCGACGGAAATCCTCGACTACGCATGGCGCCTGCCGTTCCTGTTGGGCGGGGTATTCGGCGTGATCGGCGTCTGGCTGCGCCGTTGGCTGAGCGAAACGCCGATTTTCATGGCGCTGCAAGCCAATCGCGAGGGCGCGGCGGAACTGCCGTTGCGTACGGTGCTGCGCGAGCATCGCCACGCCTTGCTGCCCGCTGCGATTCTCACTTGTGTGCTGACCAGCGCCGTGGTCGTGTTCGTCGTCATCACCCCGACCGTGATGCAGAAAAGCTTCGGCCTGACCCCCAGCCACACCTTCGCGCTGAGCAGCCTCGGCATCGTGTTCCTGAACATCGGCTGCGTCCTGGCCGGCCTGATCGTCGACCGCATCGGCGCCTGGCGCACCGTCATGCTCTACAGCCTGCTGCTGCCCCTGGGCATCAGCGTGCTCTACGCCAGCCTGATCAGCGGCAGCGCCTGGCTGGGCCTGGCCTACGCTGTCGCCGGCCTGGGTTGCGGCGTGGTCGGCGCAGTGCCGTCGGTGATGGTCAGCCTGTTCCCGCCGAAAATCCGCGTGTCCGGCATCTCGCTCACCTACAACATTGCGTACGCCTTATGGGCCAGCATGACGCCGTTGGTGTTGATCGCGCTGGTGCCATGGAGCCCGTGGGTGTGCGTGGGCTATTGCGTGGTGATGGGCGCGGTGGGCGTCGGCGCTGCTGCGTATTTTCCGGGGCGGCACACGAAGGCTGTCCAGCGCTCGCTGGTGTGCGAATCGTGAGATTGTGACGGTGGACCTCTCAAAGACGCTCGCGTAGAAAATCCACGAAGGCACGGGTTCGCGCCGAGCGGCGTCGGTCCTGGCTGAATACGGCATTGATGGGCAGCGCCGTGGGCCGATAATCGGCAAGCAGGGGAACGACCGTTCCCTGGCGAATGTCCGCGGCGTACAACCATGTTGGTGAAAGCGAAACCCCGAGGCCGGACAGCACCATTTCCCGGATCGCTTCGCTGCTGTTGCTGGTGACGTTGCCCTTGATCGTTACTTGGTATTGCTCGGCTCCACGCTCGAATCGCCAGACGTCGTAGTGCTCCAGCAGCGTGAAAGCCAGGCAGTTGTGGTAGGCCAGATCGGCTGGTCGGAGGGGGCTTCCGTACTGCTGCAGATAGGCGGGGGTGGCATACACCTGTCGAGGACTGCCACCCAGGGAAACCGCCACCAGCCCTTCGTTTTTCACTGCGCCGATGCGAATGGCAACGTCAATATTCTCCTTCAACACATCTTCGTTCTGATCGCTCAGCCGCAGGTCGAGCCGGACCTGTGGGTGACGCGCCAGAAACTGGCCCACCAGGGGCGCGATGCACAGTCGTCCGAAACTGACCGGGGCCGTTACGCGCAGGGAGCCGGCGATCTGTTCCTGACCATTGGCGAAACCGAGGCGTGCCGCGTCCAGGCTAGCGAGTATGTCCTTGCTCTCGGCGTAGAAATGCTGCCCTTGGTCGGTCAGCGCGAGATGGCGGGTGCTGCGCGCGAACAGCGCGCCGCCAAGGTGTTGTTCCAGCGCGCGGATCTGCTTGCTCACCGCCGGTTGGCCCAGGTTCAGTTCCCTGGCCACTGCCGAGAACGAGCCGCGCTCCACGACCCTTACGAATACCTGCATTGCCTCGAACAGATCCATTGGATTTGGCCCTTTGCTGGAATAAATCCTATCCATTATTGCTGACTTATCGGAATGCGTCGGCGCGCCCATGATGAACCTGCCCACTAACTGGAGGTTCACCGTCATGAACAACACCATGTTTGCCGCCGTCGTTGAAACCGCTCAGGCGCCACTGATTGTCCGCTTCATCGCCCGTCCCGTCCCTGGCAAGGGCCAGGTATTGATCAAGGTCCATGCCGCCGGCATCAACCCGCTGGACACCAAGATCGCGGCGGGTGGTGGCGCCCATGCACGCCAGCCGTTGCCCGCTGTATTGGGGATTGATCTGGCCGGGACGGTCGTTGAACGGGGCGAAGGCGTGTATGACTTCGCCCCTGGCGACGAGGTATTCGGCATGGCTGGCGGAATCGGCGGGGCCCAAGGCGCGCTGGCCGAATACATCGCAGTCGATGCCCGCCTGATTGCGCCCAAGCCTCGCTCACTGAACATGCGCGAAGCAGCCGCCTTGCCGCTGGCATTCATTACGGCCTGGGAAGGCTTGGTCGATCGCGCCAATGTCCGGGTCGGGCAACAGGTGCTGATTCATGGCGGCGCCGGTGGCGTCGGTCAAATGGCCGTGCAGATCGCCAGGGCCCGGGGCGCCGAGGTCTACGCCACGGGCTCGGCCCACAGCCTGGATTTCATCCGCGAACTGGGCGCTTCAGCCATCGACTACCGGACCCAGGACACAAACAGCTACGTGCGCCAGTACACCGATGGCGAAGGCTTCGACATCGTCTACGACACCGTAGGCGGCCCGACCCTGGACGCGTCGTTCAACGCGGTCAAGACTTACACCGGCCATGTGCTCAGCTGTCTTGGCTGGGGCCAGCACAGCCTCGCGCCGTTGTCGTTCCGGGGGGCAAGCTATTCCGGGGTGTTTACGTTGATGCCACTGCTGACCGGAAAGGGGCGCGAGCATCACGGACGGATCTTGCGGGAGGCCGCGGCGCTGGTTGAATCAGGGCAACTGCGGGTCAACGTGGATCAGCGCCGGTTTGGCCTGGGGGAAGTCAATGAGGCGTTTGCCCAGGTAGCCGAAGGGCGCGGGGCGGGAAAAACGGTGGTGGAAATTGGCTTTGAGTGAGACGGAACCGCGCTAAATTGGGCCAGACAACTTGAGCGCGGGTTCAAACCCCGTAGAATGCAGCCGCCATTATGCCACTACCTCTCAAGGACGAATTCAAACATGCGAGTCTTCAGTCTCTTCCTGGCCCTCTGCCTTATGGCAGGCTGCGCTTCCAAGCCCGATTACTACATTTCCCCTGCGCCGGTGGCGATCCCCGAGACCGCCACCTATTGGATCGACACGTTCAACGTTGAAGTCGTCGGTAAAAACGAACGCTTTCTGCCCGACGAAAAAGTTCGCGACAAGTTGCACACCGACCTGATCGTCCGCCTGCTCGATGGCAATCGTTATGCCTCCAGCAAGGAAACCGCTGACTATCTGTTGGATATCAATGCCGTCTATGCGCGCCGTATTCAAGATACCCAAGGTGGCTTCATGAGCAATATCGTTGCCGACGGTACGTATCTGGCCAGTGTCGATTTCTCTTACCAGGTCAAGGTGAAGAAGGCCGATGTCGAGATGTTGCACTTTGCCCAGGCCCGCCAGGGGTTGATGCCGAGAGGGGCGGTTGGGCAACTTGAGGCCATGAGAGGCATTGCGGGTGCCCTGACGAACAGAGGCAACTCTGATGTCGAAGACTATTACACCGGTCATTTGAGCGGATTCATCGACGACGACCTGCGGGGCATTCCGTCCCGCTAGCAATCCCTGCTGTAGCGTGCTGGCGATTGCTCCAATCGCGGCATCGGGCTGGCGACTTTTTAAGGTGGCCAGCCCTGTCTGCACGGCGTTGCAAAAAAATTTCTGGGTCATTAACCCGAACCGCGTATGACCTGCGTCTGACTCTGTGAACGGATCATTCATTCACGAGGTTCAGCCCATGTCCCGTCCACTTCTTTTTATGCGTCCTGCTGCCCGAGGCTTCGCCGTGACTTTGCTGGTGGCGTTGGCCGGTTGTGGGTTGTCTTCCTCCCGTGAGACGGCCATTCCATCCGAACCGGTGTCCGTGGCACCGAGCGTCGTACCGCAAGGCGAGATCGCTGAAGTGCGTCAGTCGACGGTCAAGCGCATGCTCACGAAGCCGGCAGCGATGCCTGCCCCCAGTGTGGCGAACGATGCGATCGCCGCCGGCTATCGCGCGGAGCCGCGAGAACAATACGAAAAACGTCCCGACAACCCGATCCATAGCGTCGCCGAGACGCCGGTCTCGACCTTCAGCGTGGATGTCGATACCGGCAGCTACGCCAACGTGCGACGTTTCCTCAATCAAGGCAGCCTGCCGCCAGAAGGTGCGGTGCGATTGGAGGAAATGGTCAATTATTTTCCGTATAGCTACGCCCCGCCCACTGTCGGTTCACCCTTCGGCGTGACCACCGAAGTGGCCCCATCGCCGTGGAACCCCCACACCCGCTTGCTGCGCATCGGCATCAAGGCCAGCGACCGCGCCGTGGCGGACCTGGCCCCGGCCAACCTGGTCTTCCTGGTGGACGTTTCCGGTTCCATGGACCGCCGCGAAGGCCTGCCGCTGGTCAAGAGCACGCTGAAATTGTTGGTGGATCAACTGCGCGACCAGGATCGGGTGTCCCTGGTGGTTTATGCCGGCGAATCCCGGGTGGTGCTCAAGCCTACCTCGGGCCGTGACAAGGTGAAGATCCGCAACGCCATCGACCAGCTCAACGCCGGTGGTTCCACCGCAGGCGCCTCGGGTATCGAGCTGGCTTATCAGATGGCCCGGGAGAGCTTTATCGATAAAGGCATCAACCGCATCCTCCTGGCGACCGATGGCGACTTCAACGTTGGCATCAGTGATTTCGACAGCCTCAAGCAGATGGCGGTCGACCAGCGTAAAAGCGGCGTCTCCCTGACGACCCTGGGCTTTGGTGTGGACAACTACAACGAACATTTGATGGAGCAATTGGCTGACGCTGGTGATGGTAACTACGCCTACATCGACAACCTGCTCGAGGCGCGCAAGGTTCTGGTGGACCAGCTCGGTTCCACGCTGGCGGTGGTGGCGCGGGACGTGAAGTTGCAGGTGGAATTCAACCCCGCCCAGGTCAGTGAGTATCGCCTGCTCGGTTATGAGAACCGCGCGTTGAAGCGTGAGGACTTCAACAACGACAAGGTCGACGCGGGCGAGATCGGCGCCGGGCATACGGTGACAGCCTTGTATGAAATCGTTCCGAAGGGCCAGCCGGGTTGGTTGGAGCCGCTGCGCTATGGAAGTACGCCTAAATCGGAGGGCACCTCGGCTGAACTGGCAATGTTGCGCGTGCGCTACAAACCGGCAGAGGGTGGTAGCAGTCGATTGATCGAACATCCCATCGCCAGCGTGCAAGACGACCGCAAGCCCAGCGACGACCTGCGTTTCTCCGCAGCCGTGGCGGCCTTCGCCCAACAGCTCAAGGGCGATGGACGCTACACTGGGACGATGAGCCTGAAGGACACCGCCCAACTGGCGCGCTCGGCCCGTGGCGATGACCCGTTCGGGTTGCGCGCCGAGTTTGTGCAGTTGGTGGAACTTGCGCAGAGCCTCAAGCCTGCACCTTGATCACCGAAAGGAGTTCGACACGGACATGCCCGCTGCGCTTGATTCACCCAGCGACGAAGCGTTGCTGGCCCGCTACCGCAACGGCGACGGGGCTTCTTTCGAAGCCCTGTATGCACGTCATCGGCAGGGGCTTTATCGTTTTCTCGTGTCCTTGAGCAACAAGGCCGAACTGGCCGAGGAAATCTTCCAGGACACCTGGCTCAGCCTGATTCGCAGCACCACCCAGCCACAAGGCCGGGCGAGTTTTCGTACCTGGTTGTTCCAGATTGCCCGCAATCGCTTGATCGACCATTGGCGCAAACACAGTGTCCATAACCCATTGCACGACAGCTACGACGAGCAACTCCACGTCCAGCCCGACGACACCAGCAGCCCCGAGCAACAGCTGAGCCTGAGTCGCGACCAGGCGCGTCTCGATGCTGCGTTGCAGGCCTTGCCTGAGGACCAGCGCGAAGTCTTCTTGCTGCGCCTGCATGGCGACCTGGAGCTGCCGCAGATTGCTGCCCTGACCGGCGCCCCGCTGGAAACGGTGAAAAGCCGCTTGCGTTACGCCCAGCAGAAACTGCATCGACTGCTGGCCGAGGAGGTACCCGCATGATCGACCGCAAACACACATCGGATGCCGACGACCAGATGTTGATCGAGCATTTCCGCCAGCACGCCAGCGGCGAACCGCCGCCCTCCCTGGACGCCTTTATCCTCGCCGCCGCCCAGCGTGAAGCCCCGCCGCCCACGCCAAGCCTGTGGCAGCGCTGGCTGCAAGCCTGCCAACGGCCGCGCTGGCAAATGGCGTTCGCCACGGTCGCCGGGGTGGCGCTGATGATCGGCCTGGTGCTGCGTTCGCCCGTGCCCCACGACGAACTGGCCTCACCCGCTTCGATGGAGTTTTCCGCCGACCAGCAAGAATCCGCCGCCGCCGCAGCACCGCCGGCCATGCCCGCCCCCGCGCCGATCATCCGCATGGCACCCCAAGGCGAACTGGCCCGGGCGCCGGCAAGCCCGATGCAGTCCTTGGCGGAAAAGCCAGCGGCGAAGATGAGCAAATCCGCGCCGGCTGCACTGCCATCGCTGGAGCAAGGCTTGCTGGAGATATTGCGCTTGCGTGAGGCGGGTGAGAGCAAGGCGGCTGATGAGAAGCTGCTGGCGCTGCATAAGCGCTTTCCCGAGGAGGACTTGCCGGCGCGGTTGGAGGCGTTGCGCAAGCGTTGAGCGAAACCAACGCATACAAAAAACGCCCGGTCATAAAGACCGGGTATTCGAACATCACTGATCCCAAAAGTTGAAGGGGCACTTGCCAGGCGGACGACACTCGGGAGTCACGTTACAAATGCAGGCATAGCAGGATCACATGAGCGGAACTATACTCGCCAGCATGAAAAAGCTGATGCTCGAACTCGACGGAACCGACCCAAGCAAGCTCTCTATGGCTCGCTTGACGGATTATCTGTGCGAGCTCGCAGAGCTTTTCGGCTCGCAAGATAATGTTCATTTCGACTCTGTCACCGAAGGTTGTGTTTGCCTGAATACTTGGGTGGAAGACGACAAGTACCCCCACGTGCTGAACAGGGTGCGTGAGGCCGCTCAGGGAGTTGGGCCCAAGCGTGCAAGAAAGGCGTACCTGCAACTCTCTGCATTGATGGAGCAAGATCGAGTGGATGGTGTCTTGCAAGCCGCAGATGCGAACATCCTTCAATTCCCCAAAGCAAAGACCGCTCCCCCTCCCATGGTCCTCATCAAGCAGGGTAGCGTTCAAGGGCGCCTGTATGTCGTTGGTGGAAAAGACGAGACGGTTCCTGTTCGGCTTGAGGGCGCTGGTGGCGAAACTCTTCTTTGTGAAGCCGATACGGTATTGGCTGAACAACTGGGCAAGCTCTTGTTCAAGTATGTTCGCGTTCATGGAAAGGGTGAGTGGGAAAGTCGACCGCATGGCGGCTGGCGGCTGAGAAAAATGTTCATTCAGTCCTACGAGAGGCTTGAAAAAACCTCTTTGCGCAGTGCGGTTACCCAACTCAAGGAACTGGGTGGTATCACCTGGAGCGAGATGGATGATCCCCATGGAACGATTCAGAACCTAAGGGGATGAGGTGCGCATAGTTCTCGATACCAACGTTCTCGTCCAAGCCTTGGGAAATGCCAAGGACGGTATCGTCTTGGTTGATCCCGCCACTGGTCATAACGTTGATAGGGCCGAGGCTAGGGCTGAAGCGCTGATCGAAATGGTCGACGCAAGAGGTGGGACGGTGTTGATACCAACACCTGCATTGGCTGAGTATCTGGTGGGCATTGATCGGAATTTTCACCAGAGCCATCTGGATGTCATAAACGGTTTTTCGTGTTTTGAAATCATATCGTTCGATCAGATCGCCGCGGTCGAATGTGCTCGTATGGTCGATGACAATGAGCTGAAGGTGCTTGACCCGGCAGCAACGAAAGCCAAGTTACGGTTTGATCGCCAGATAATTGCTACTGCTCTAGCAACCAACGCTGATGAAGTCTGGACTCATGATGTGGGTCTTTACTCCAAAGCTCAGAAATGCGGACTTGTGGTGAAGTCCTTAGGAGATATTGAGCCGGCTCCTGAGCAACTCGAGGCCGATTTCGACCACTGAGTGTCTGCCCGAGTCGGTTGGCGATGGAAACCTGGCCTCTTTAGTTATTTGCAACACGGCCCCTGTCGGTTGATGCGCTGCGGCGCTGATACCGCTCAGGGGTTTTTAATGCCTGAATTGCTTACTTGCAGGCTCCTATGGGGGGTAGAGAGCTCCATAAAAAAAGCCCTAATCCGTTAGGATTGGGGCTTTTGATTTTCCATGTATGGTGCACCAGGCGGGATTCGAACCCACGACCCCTGCCTTCGGAGGGCAGTACTCTATCCAGCTGAGCTACTGGTGCAACGCGGGCGCCATGATACTCATAAGCATGGCAGGCGTCCATGCTGCTGATTTGCCGTTTGTTTCTGCCTCACTCTGCGGCTGTTGGCTACGCTGATCAGAAAAAACAGGCAAATCAGGCTTTTTTGTTCTTTTTTTCGAACAGACTATTGTCCTCGGACCCCATCGGCCCTAGGATTCGTTTGAGATTTCAAACGCTCTTGTCTGGGTGCTGAACCGCACGTCTGTGCTTATGTGCGTTATTTCTGTGCTTCAGCCCGGTGGATGATTTCCCTGACGGCAGCCCATAAGGCGCCTTTCTACAACTCTAATTCGCTCCGCGTGCGCGCGGTGCTGTTAAGGAAAGCCGACATGCAGCTTAAAGACACCCAGTTGTTCCGCCAGCAAGCCTTTATCGATGGCGCTTGGGTCGATGCGGACAATGGTCAGACGATCAAGGTCACCAACCCGGCAACGGGCGAAGTACTGGGCACTGTGCCAAAGATGGGCGCTGCCGAAACCCGTCGCGCGATCGAAGCCGCCGACAAGGCGCTGCCGGCCTGGCGTGCACTGACCGCCAAGGAGCGCGCCAACAAGCTGCGCCGCTGGTATGAATTGCTGATCGAAAACCAGGACGATCTCGGTCGCCTGATGACCCTCGAGCAGGGCAAGCCGCTGGCCGAAGCCAAGGGCGAAATCGCTTATGCCGCCTCCTTTATCGAATGGTTCGCCGAAGAAGCCAAGCGCATCTACGGTGACGTGATTCCGGGCCACCAGCCCGACAAGCGCCTGATCGTGATCAAGCAGCCGATCGGCGTGACCGCAGCCATTACCCCGTGGAACTTCCCGGCCGCGATGATCACCCGCAAGGCCGGCCCGGCCCTGGCCGCCGGTTGCACCATGGTCATCAAGCCCGCTTCGCAAACCCCGTTCTCGGCCCTGGCCCTGGTTGAACTGGCGCACCGTGCCGGCATTCCGCAAGGTGTGCTGAGCGTGGTCACCGGCAGTGCTGGCGACATCGGCGGCGAGCTGACCAGCAACCCGATCGTACGCAAGCTGTCCTTCACTGGCTCGACCGAGATCGGTCGCCAGCTGATGGCCGAATGTGCCAAGGACATCAAGAAGGTTTCCCTGGAGCTGGGCGGCAACGCGCCGTTCATCGTGTTCGATGACGCTGACCTGGATAAGGCCGTCGAAGGCGCGATCATTTCCAAATACCGCAACAACGGCCAGACCTGCGTCTGCGCCAATCGCCTGTACATCCAGGATTCGGTGTATGACGCGTTCGCCGAAAAACTCAAGGCCGCAGTGGCCAAGCTCAAGATCGGCAATGGCCTGGAAGACGGCACCACCACTGGCCCGCTGATCGACGAAAAAGCCGTCGCCAAGGTCCAGGAACATATCGCCGATGCCGTCGGCAAGGGCGCAACCGTGCTGGCGGGTGGCAAGGCGATGGAGGGCAATTTCTTCGAGCCAACCATCCTGACCAACGTACCGAAAAATGCCGCCGTGGCGAAGGAAGAAACCTTCGGCCCGCTGGCGCCGCTGTTCCGCTTCAAAGACGAGGCCGAAGTGATCGCGATGTCCAACGACACCGAGTTCGGCCTGGCTTCGTACTTCTATGCCCGCGACCTGGGCCGTGTGTTCCGTGTGGCCGAAGCCCTGGAATACGGCATGGTCGGCGTCAACACCGGGTTGATTTCCAACGAAGTCGCGCCGTTCGGCGGCATCAAGGCCTCGGGCCTGGGTCGTGAAGGCTCCAAGTACGGCATCGAGGATTACCTGGAAATCAAATACCTCTGCCTGGGTATCTGATCTGCTTCAAGCGCAAAGGGCACGAGAGCGCTGTCCCTTTGCGCGTTTCACCCGTTCTGTTTCTTGTGGCCGGAACGCTGCGGCAGTCGATCATCGCATGCTGTCGCAGTTGCCTCCCCGCCATGTATTCCTTGAGCCACGCCGACCGATGAGCGGCGAATGAGGACTGTAATGAGCAAGACTAACGCTGACTTGATGGCCCGCCGCACCGCCGCTGTTCCCCGTGGCGTCGGCCAGATTCACCCGATCTTCGCCGAATCGGCGAAGAACGCCACGGTAACCGACGTTGAAGGTCGTGAATTCATCGACTTCGCTGGCGGTATCGCCGTGCTGAACACCGGCCATGTGCACCCGAAGATCATCGCCGCCGTGACCGCACAGCTGAACAAGCTGACTCACACCTGCTTCCAGGTCCTGGCCTACGAGCCGTACGTGGAACTGTGCGAAAAAATCAACGCCAAGGTCCCAGGTGATTTCGCCAAGAAAACCCTGCTGGTGACCACCGGTTCGGAAGCGGTGGAGAACGCCGTGAAAATCGCCCGCGCCGCCACTGGCCGTGCCGGCGTGATCGCGTTCACCGGCGCTTATCACGGCCGTACCATGATGACCTTGGGCCTCACCGGTAAAGTCGTGCCGTACTCCGCCGGCATGGGCCTGATGCCTGGCGGTATCTTCCGCGCCTTGTACCCGAACGAACTGCATGGCGTGAGCATCGACGACTCCATCGCCAGCATCGAACGCATCTTCAAGAACGACGCCGAGCCACGCGACATCGCCGCCATCATCATCGAGCCGGTCCAGGGCGAGGGTGGTTTCTACGTGGCGCCGAAGGAATTCATGAAGCGCCTGCGCGCCTTGTGCGACCAGCACGGCATCCTGCTGATCGCTGACGAAGTGCAGACCGGTGCCGGTCGTACCGGTACTTTCTTCGCCATGGAACAGATGGGCGTTGCCGCCGACCTGACCACCTTCGCCAAATCCATCGCTGGCGGCTTCCCGCTGGCCGGTGTCTGCGGCAAGGCCGAGTACATGGACGCCATCGCGCCGGGTGGCCTGGGCGGTACCTATGCGGGTAGCCCGATCGCTTGTGCCGCAGCGCTGGCGGTGATGGAAGTGTTCGAAGAAGAACACCTGCTGGATCGCTGCAAGGCCGTGGGCGAACGCCTGGTGACTGGCCTCAAGGATATCCAGAAGAAATATCCGGTGATTGGTGAAGTACGTGCCCTGGGCGCGATGATCGCCGTGGAGCTGTTCGAAAATGGCGACAGCCACAAGCCGAACGCCGCCGCTGTGGCGCAAGTCGTTGCCAAGGCGCGTGACAAGGGTTTGATCCTGCTGTCCTGCGGCACCTACGGCAACGTCCTGCGGGTGCTGGTGCCGCTGACCGCGCCGGACGAGCAACTGGACAAAGGCCTGGCGATCATCGAAGAGTGCTTCTCCGAACTCTGATATTTACGAGCTCTGAGTTGTGCACTGACCCACAAAAAACCCGCTTCGGCGGGTTTTTTCATATCCGGGAACAGGTTCCCGATGTGGTTGAGCTGTCTGGAACGACCACTATTGTCTAAGGTGCATGTATTACATGGGAGCGATGCGGCATGACGGCTGTGGATTTACCTGCTGGACCGCGTGTACTGATTGCCGAGGCCGACCCGGCGTCCAGGGAGCTGCTGGAGCAGGCGTTGTCAGCGGTGCGCTGCGACGCTCGGGTGGACACCTGTGGCGAAGGAAAGCAGGCCCTGGAATTGCTTGCCCACCACCCATATGACTTGATCATCGCCGACTGGGAGCTGCCGGGCGTCGATGGCTTGAGCATCCTGCGCGGCTTGCGCCAGCAGCGTCGCTCACCCGCGTTGCCTTTCATCCTGGTTAGCCAGCGCAATGACAGCGCCAGCGTGCGCGAGGTGTTGCCGCTGGCGCCGACGGCGTACCTGACCAAACCGTTGAACCGGGAGAACCTGACCCAACGGCTGCAAGGCCTGCTCTTGAGTGGTGAAGATACTTCCAATGCCTTGCCCATCCCGGGCCCTGGGCTGACATTGGCGACTTTCCTGGAGCGTCGACGGGATTTTGCCGAAGGCGCGCCGTTGATGGCCGATGTGCAAGTGGCGGTAAAGCGTTGCCTCAATCCCGGTGGCCTGGACCTGAAGCTGTTGGGAGACGAATTTCGCGCCGACCCGCAGATTACCGCCGTGCTGATTGCCGCCGCCAACAGCGCCGCGCAGCATCAGGGTGGCGGGCCGGTACAGACGCTGGCCCAGGCGCTGCACCAGCTCGGTACCGGGCAGAGCATGAATCTGATCCTGGGCTTGACGCTCAAGCGTTGCGCCCGGCTGAGTGATCCTTGCCTGGCGGACTATGCCGAACGCTACTGGGAATTGTCGCTGCACACCGCAGAGTACGCTCGGACAATGGCACGCCTGCTCGATCTGGAGCAGGAACGCTGCTATTGCGCCGGCCTGTTGCATCGCTTGGGCGATCTGGCGTTGCTGCGTTGCCTGGAAGAATGGAAGCAGGCCGGGGGCGACCTGGATGAGCCCGAGGAAATCGGGGACTCGCTTGAAGCGTTCGGCGCCGGCTTCGGCTCGGCACTGCGCGCCCGCTGGCGCCTGCCGCTGGAACTGCGAGAGTTGATCGCGGCAGTGTATGGCCTCGGCGGCGGGGTTTATTCCCGCGAGGCGCTGGTGATGAACATGGCCGCGCAACTGGCCCATCTGCCATCCCATGAGGGGCTTGAAGAGCTGGCTGGGGGGCGCACGGCGCGTTTGCTGAAGATAGGGCTACCGGAATTGATGCGATTGCGCCGCCAGTAAAACCACCCGTTAACCGCATGGGAGCGAGCCTGCTCGCACACGGTTAAGTGGTGAAGTCTGATCAAGCCGCGATGATGCGGTTCTTGCCCTGGCGCTTGGCCTCGTACATGGCCGCATCCGCGCGGGAGAACAGGCTATCGAGCGTCTGGTCTTCGGCGGTGATCCCGGTCAAGCCCTGGCTGACAGTGATGCCGAAGTTCTGCTCGCCGCAGCGGAACGCCAAGCGCTGGATCTCCCGCTGCAAGCGTTCTGCGACCTGCAACGCCATGTCCGGTGCGCAACCTGGAAACACAGCGGCGAATTCCTCACCGCCGATCCGTCCGAACAGGTCACCGCGCCTGAGCACGCTCCGTCCGCTCTCTGCGATCTTCTGCAACACCGTATCGCCTTCCTGATGGCCGTAGGTGTCGTTGATCAATTTGAAATCATCGATGTCCAGCAACAGGAATGCCATGGGAGTGCCTTGCAACCGTGCCTGCTCGAATTCGCGATGGGCGCATTCGAAGAAGTGGCGACGGTTGCTGCTCTGGGTCAATACGTCGGTGGTCGCCAGGCGCTGCAGTTCGCTTTCGAGCAGCTTTTTTTCGGTGATGTCCTCGGCAATGCCGACGACGATCACTGGTTGTCCCGGATCGGCCTGACGGTTGATGAAGCACTTGTCGCTTAGCCAACGAATCTGGCCGTCGGCGGCGATAATCCGATACTCACGGTCTTCGACCGCGCCTTTGACCAGCACTTCAGCCAGGCTGCGCTCGGCGTAATCCAGATCGTCCGGGTAGATGGCGTCACGCCATTCGTTGTAATCCGCCAGGACCAGCCCCGCGGGCCGGCCGAAAATCCGCTCGTAAGCCGGGCTGACATACAGCACTTGCCGGGTCTCCCAATTGAACGCCCACAGCACCGCATTGACGCTGACCAACAGCGAACTGAACAGCTGCTCTCGCTCGCTCAGACGCGCAACTTCGCCCTGGGCATGCATCAGCGCCATGAGCGTCTGCGCCGCTTCGGGCCAATGCGGCTGGGATGAATCCTGTAGGTTCTTATCGACCATTGGCACAAATCTCAAGGAACGTGCATTGCTATGGATTTGCACGCGCTCACTCCAAAGCCCGCCAGGATGGCGAAGTGCTCTTGAGATAGGGGATTGTGGGCGAAGTTCCTTTTCAGGCGACGAAGGGCGGGGGATTTAGCCCGTAAGATGCCAGGTATTGAATCTGTGGCGAGGGAGCTTCCTCCCGCTTGAGCGCAAAGCGCTCACAAGGAAAGAAGGGCTGCTGCGCAGCCCAGCGGGAGCAAGCTCCCTCGCCACAAAAAAGCCCTTCCCACATGGTGTGGTCAGGTCAGGTCAGGTCAGGCCGTGGCTGGCCGCAGCGAGTAGGTTTTCAGCTGGTCGGCGAAGTCCCGCAGGGACTGGATGCCACTGGCTTCTGCTTCGTGGACCCATTCCTTGATGGCCGCGAGCATGTCGTGGCCGTTGCTGCTGGTCTTGACCCAGATCTGCTGCAAGGCCAGGCGTTTTTCGTAGATCACCTTCAGCGCCTGGCTGTGCTCCAGCATGTTCTGGATGCGCACATGGTGACGGTCGTCCAGCAGGCTGGTTTCCCGGGACAGCAGGCGTTTGGCTCGGTGAAACTGGTGGCGGACAGAGTGATCGACCTTTTCCAGTTCCTGCTTGACCAGCGGCGCAATGACCAGCCGGCGGTACTGGGCCATGATCTGGAAACGGTTGTTGAGAATGGCCATGGCCGTGTCCATGTCCAGGTGGCCCTTGCCTTCGACCCGATGGGCGATCGGCGCGACCCGCTGGACCTTGGCCAGGCGCAGGAAGCTGAACACCTTGATCCAGGCCCAGCCCAGGTCGAACTCCCATTTGCGCACCGACAGCTTGGCGGAATTGGGGTAGGTGTGGTGGTTGTTGTGCAGCTCTTCGCCACCGATCAGGATGCCCCAAGGCACCAGGTTGGTCGCCGCGTCGCGGCATTCGAAGTTGCGATAGCCCACGGCATGCCCCAGGCCATTGACCACGCCCGCGGCCCATACGGGAATCCACATCATCTGGATGGCCCAGATGGTGATGCCAATGGTGCCGAACAGTAGCAGGTCGATGACGCCCATGATCGCCACGCCCAGCAGCGGGTAACGGCTGTAGAGGTTGCGTTCGATCCAGTCCTCTGGGCAGTTCTTGCCATAGATGCGCAGGGTTTCCGGGTTTTCCGCTTCGGCACGGTACAGCTCGGCGCCTTTGCGCAGCACGGTGGAAAGGCCCTTGATGACCGGACTGTGAGGGTCATCCTCGGTTTCGCATTTAGCGTGGTGCTTGCGGTGGATGGCGGTCCACTCGCGGGTGTTCTGCGCCGTGGTCAGCCACAGCCAGAAGCGAAAGAAATGTTTGAGGCCGGCGTTCAGTTCAAGGGAACGGTGAGCCGAATAACGGTGCAGGTAGACCGTGACGCTGATGATCGTCACGTGGGTCATCAGCAGGGTGACTGCCACCAGCGACCAGGGCGACAAGCCAAGAAAACCTTCGTACCACATAGGCTGTAGGGCCCTCGATAAAAATAGAAACTGCCGTTGCATTATCACCAGCCCGAGAGAGAAAACCAGTCGGCCTTTCAGATAAGAGTGGCAGGATGTTTCTTCCTCTATAATCCCGTCAAATTTCAGGGACATGGACGGCCGCATGACCATCTCGCACCGCAGTGCCATGCGTGGGGCACTGCTTTACCTCGTGGTATCGATCGCCTGGTTGCAGCTGGTTGGTTATTTATTGAGCAGTTTCTTCGATCATTCCGCCGACCGGCTTCGCTGGCAACTGATCAACGGTTATGCCTGGGTGCTGGTCAGCGCCGGGTTGATTTTCATGGCTCGGGTGCGGATCGCGCGTTGTTTCGCGAAGGGCGGGGGCGATGTCGACCGGGAGCGATTGCGCCAGGCCGCCGCCGTGTTCGATTGCACCCGCGAAGGCGTCCTGGTCACGGACCGTCAAGGCCTGATCGTGCATGTCAATCGGGCGTTCATGGCGATCACCGGTTATGCCCGCGACGAGGTGCTGGGCCGGCAACCCAACCTGTTCAAGTCGGGCCGCCATGGTCAGGCGTTTTACCGGGAGATGTTCGCTTCACTGTCCAGCCGCGGGGAATGGAGCGGCGAAATCTGGAACCGCCGTAAAAGCGGCGAGATCTATCCGCAATGGCAGACCATCCGTGCCGTTGTCGATGACAACGGCGAAGTCAGCCAATACGTCGCGGTGTTTTCCGATATCAGCGCGATCAAGGATTCAGAGCATGAGCTGGCGCACCTGGCCCATCATGATCCGCTGACCGGCCTGCCCAATCGCCTGCTGTTTTCCGATCGCACCGAGCAGGCCGTGGCGTCGGCGCAGCTTCACAAGCGCGGGTGCGCACTGCTGCTGCTGGACCTGGACCATTTCAAGAACATCAACGACAGCCTCGGCCACACCGTGGGTGATGAATTGCTCAAAGGCGTGGCCAAGCGTTTTCTCGATCTGTTCGCGCCGGGCATCACCCTGGCTCGGTTGGGCGGCGACGAATTCGCGGTGCTGGTGGAAAACTGCTCGCAGCCTGGGCAGGCGGCGGCATTGGCCCGGCGCATCCTCGATGCCTTGAAAGAGCCGTTGCAGCTCGGCGAGCAGTCGCTGTTTATCAACGCCAGCATCGGTATCAGCCTGTTTCCCGGCGATGCCCTCAGCGCCGGCCAATTGTTGCGTAACGCCGATTCGGCCCTGTTCAAGGCCAAGAGCAGCGGGCGGGATGGCTACGCCCTGTACACCGAAGAACTCACCGCTCACGCTCAGCAACGGGTCGAGGTCGCTTTCG
The DNA here is from genome assembly GCF_035751725.1 of Pseudomonas frederiksbergensis. Taxonomy (GTDB): domain Bacteria; phylum Pseudomonadota; class Gammaproteobacteria; order Pseudomonadales; family Pseudomonadaceae; genus Aquipseudomonas; species Aquipseudomonas frederiksbergensis_A. Next base: position 187,737 of record NZ_CP142104.1, read on the forward strand.
AGCTGCGGCGTGCCCTGCAGCAACAGGAATTGCGCGTGCATTACCAACCCGTGCACGACCTGGCGACCAGCCGCCTGGTTGGTGTCGAGGCCCTCGTGCGTTGGGAGCATCCCATCCGTGGGCTGGTTTCGCCGGCCGAGTTCATTCCGATCGCCGAGCGTACGGGGCTGATCGCCCAGGTTGACGCCTGGGTCATGGAACAGGCCTGTCGGCAGATGTGCCAGTGGCAGCGGGCCGGCGTGGTCCTGTCGTTCGTCGCGGTCAATGTGTCCAGCCGCTTGTTCGCCCGTCGCGAATTGTACGAGCAAGTCGCCCGCGTACTTCATGAGACTGGCCTCGATCCGGCCTTCCTCGAATTGGAAGTCACCGAAAGCGCCGTCATGGAAGACCCGGAAGTCGCGCTTGAACAAATGCACCGCTTGCGCGAATTGGGCGTGCGCCTGGCCATCGATGACTTCGGCACGGGTTATTCATCGCTGCTGCGGCTCAAGCGCCTACCGGTGCAGAAACTCAAGATCGACCAGGGCTTTGTCGCCGGGCTGCCGTGGGACGAAGACGACGTGGCGATCGTGCGCGTGATCATCGCCCTGGCCCATAGCATGGGCATGCAGGTGCATGCCGAGGGCATCGAGCAGCGCGAGCAAGCGGCGTTCCTGCTGGGCCAGGCTTGTGAGTTGGGGCAGGGGTACTGGTTTGGGCGACCGGTGGCGGCGGCGCAGTTGGATTGGGATCGGGCGCCTATTGTCTGATCCCCCATGGAATTGCTGACAAAACTGACGCCGTCGCGAGCAACTCGCGATGGCGTCAGTTCTGCTGGTATTGATAGATTCATTTGAACTTGATCAGTGCAGCTACAACGCCCATCCATGCCAAAGTAAAGGTCATCAACGTTATATCAATGATGAGAAGACGTTTCAGATAGTGTGGGAAATGTTTGATATCAACGGCGTCCACATCCCCGATGCGGATATACGCATTCGAAAATATCACCATCCCGGCAATTTTACTTAGCAGCACAAATCCTCCAAAGCAGCCTCGATTCCGCCAAGCGGGGGCCCAAAGGTATATGAAACGGCTGTTTTTCAAAGCGTCCATCATGGTGTCTAAATGATGGCGAATTAGATACAGACTGAACATCAAGCACGCAAGATTCAAGGGGATCATAGCCAACACAATCCAATCAGACAGCGAAGAGTTCCAGAACTCCCCCAGCGTCATGGCAAAGCTATCTCGTACATAACATCACCTATTTTTTCGCCTCCCATACTTCCAGCAGCTGTACCCGCCCAAGCACCAACGCCCACTACGGCCGCGACACAAATGACACCCCCAATACCAGTAGAGACACCAAGCACCAAGCAGAGCGGCCCGCTGGCTGATAGACCTATACTTCCACCCCAAGCACCGCCAAAAGTGGATAGGCCGAATTTTCCCCCTTCAGTGAACTTAACTTTCTCACAAGCCGCCTCAGAGCCTCCGTTACAAACTTCCTGTACCGCGAGCACTGAAGACACGCCACCAATCCCAATGCCGACATACCCACCCATCTGCATATATTTTGCGGCACGACTTATGCTCTCCACATGTGTCGCATACCCCGGTATCTGCCCCGGCGCGCCAGCCTTGTCCCAATGATGAACCAGACTACGGCTGGAAATGCCAAGGGCGGTTTTCAGCTTGGGGTGATCGCCCAGTGTCGTATGGCCGCGCAGGCGGGTGGAGTTCAGCAAGTGAGCATCCAATTGGGCGAGCAGAAGTTTGCGCTCGGTAAAAAACTGCGTTGACTTGAGATGGCCGTGCTGGCGATAGCTGTCCTGATGCAAGCGCTCCATGGCTTGCAGGGTGTCGCGCAGGCTGGTCAGGTGTTTTTCCATCACCACGGCGCTGACACCGAGCCAGGTCGAGGTCTGGCCGGTGAAGCTGGCAATCTCGGCCGCGTAGCGGTGCATGAAGTCGGCTTGTTCGGCTGTCAGGTCTTCGAGCGCAGCATTCACCGTTTCCGCTGCCGCCATCACCTGAGCTTCTTCGCGGGTGCATTGCAGATTGTTCGGGTCGCTCAGCACGATCATCGAACCGGCTTTTACAACATCGCGGTGAGGGTTCAACGCTCGGAATTTGCGCATCACCTGCGGGTCGGGCGCGGGGAATAACGTGGCTTCCAAGGCTTCACGGCTCACGCTTTTAGGGACGACGAAGAAGCCCGGTTCCTGGGGTTCCATGCGGGTGAATGCCGCGAATGCCGGGTTGCTTGAAGGGGCAAAACCCGAGTGGCGCGACGCAGCGGGAACGGTGTTCGCGGGCTGCGAAACCGATTCAGCGGCTCGGCCGGCTTGCGGTGCAGCGCCGGCTTTTCTGTAAGTGGCCGAGAGTAACGATGGAATCAACTTGGCGTTACAAGGGCAACTGCTGACGCTGTCCAGCGAGCCGGCGTTACGCCGGCCGTTGCTGGTCATGCCTGATATCCCGCCCACAATCCGATAAGTCTCCCCGTCCTTGCCACAAGAAACCGGATCACCTTCACGGGCACGAGCGATACCATTCATTCTGTTGCGTGCGTCCCCATCCAGTACCTTCCCACCACAGGTGGTCTGGTCACCGAGCCCAATGTAATAACCCTTGCTCATTAGATTTCCCCTCCATCGAGGCGACCCATAAAACGATGGGGAGTTGATCGGGTGCAATCCCTGCGGCAGGGCATTTGGAGAGAATAGGAAAGCTCGTACAACGCAAGGTCACGCGTCCTACAAATCGACAGCCGCTCTGCTATCGCGAGCGAGCGAGCCTGCTCGCGATGGCGATGTTCAGTCTGCGTCAATACCTGCGCTAACCCTCGGCGCCAGTCGCCGCCATCCCCTGCGTTTCCAGATGATCCAACGCCCGCTCGACCAACAACTGCACCCCATCGGCCATGCGACTGATCGCCAGGGCGACGCAGCGGCGTGATTCGTCGATGTCGTCGGCCAGGTCGGCGGCGATGGTGCTGATGGAGAGCAGGTCTTCGGAGGCGTTGGCGAGCAGGGTTTCGGTGTCGATGTGCGGGGAGACGATGAAGAGTTGGTCTTTGTCGGGTTGCGGCGGTGAGCCGGGTTTGGGCTTGAGGTAGTAGTCGAGGGCGCGGTTGGTGGCGTCTTCGAGGCGTTGTTCTTCGAGTTTTTCGACGCGGGATTTATGGCCGTCTTTCGGCGGATTTGGCGTTACTTTGAACATGATTGAATTACCCGATATGTAATTTAAATGAATGCTGGCACCTTTCGTTGCACCGAAGAGGTGGCAGCTGTGCGCGGGTGTGCAAGACCGGGCATATCGGACCCCGGCAGACCTCGAGAGTCTCCCGCGCGCAGCCGCCATAAATACGCCAATACGAGCATGAGCCGTTGACGTAGCAGTTGCGCGCCGATATGTACCGGACTTGCACGTCCGTGTCACCGTTTTTTGCGATGACGAGCAGAGGTTAGCGGCGCTCGGCAGTGCTGCCTAGTTCATCAACGGCACCACGGTTTGAAGGAAATCTCCGACGATATGGCAGGGCAAAAGACCCGCAATCAGACCCGCCGTAGGACTCCCAATTTGGCTTGTTATTTTGGTTATATAAAAATTCTTAAATAGTCTTTTTAAGAATATCAGCACTTATCTAGTATTGCTCCCACGCCGCAAGCAGTGCCGCCCACTGCCAGGCATTCAACTCAAGGAGCAGCAGCATGAGCGCATCTCTACGTAGCGTTGACGGACAGGACGAAGCAACCATTTTGCGCGAGATCCAGAGCGCCTTGCGCGATCTACGCTTTGGCGCGGTGGAGATCACCGTGCACAACGCGCAGGTGGTGCAGATCGAGCGCAAGGAAAAATTCCGCCTGCAGCAACCGAGTCAGAAACCGAGTTAAAGGATCGCCGCCTGCGGCAGCTCCCAGCAGGGGGCTTTGTCGCGGGAGCTGTCGCAGGCGGCGATCCTTCCTGCAAGCCAGCCGATTCCAGAAGCCATAAAAACCAGAATTCCAGGAGCTTTCACCATGTCGTCGATTCGCCGTTATGCCTTGGCCGCCCTGGCCAGCGCTGTTTTTGCAGGTTCCGCGGTTGCCAAGGATTACGAGTTGCTCAACGTGTCCTACGACCCGACCCGCGAGCTCTATCAGGAATACAATGCCGAATTCGCCAGCTTCTGGAAGAAAGCGCATCCGGACGACACGGTGAAAATCCAGCAGTCCCATGGCGGTTCGGGCAAGCAGGGCCGCGCGGTGATCGATGGCCTGCGCGCCGATGTGGTGACCCTGGCCCTGGCCGGCGACATCGACGAAATCGCCAAGCTGGGCAAGTCCCTGCCGACGGACTGGCAAACACGCCTGCCGGACGCCAGCACACCCTACACCTCGACCATCGTGTTTCTGGTGCGCAAGGGCAATCCCAAGGGCATCAAGGACTGGGGCGACCTGATCAAGGATGACGTGTCGGTCATCACGCCGAACCCGAAGACCTCCGGCGGCGCTCGCTGGAATTTCCTCGCGGCCTGGGCCTACGGCCTGAAAGCCAATGGTGGCGACGAAGCCAAGGCCAAGGAATACGTGCAAGCGCTGTTCAAGCACGTGCCGATCCTCGACACCGGTGCCCGTGGCTCGACCATCACGTTCGTCAATAACGGTCAGGGTGACGTGTTGCTGGCCTGGGAAAACGAAGCGTTCCTGGCGCTGAAAGAAGACGGCGGCGCCGACAAGTTCGACATCGTCGTGCCGTCGCTGTCGATCCTCGCCGAACCGCCGGTGGCGGTGGTGGACAGGAATGCCGAGAAAAAGGGTAATGCCGAGATCGCCCAAGCGTACCTCAAGCACCTGTACAGCCCGGCCGGGCAGGAAATCGCCGCGAAGAATTACTATCGCCCGCGTGACAAGGACGTGGCCGCCAAGTATTCCCGGCAGTTCCCGAAGGTGGAACTGGTGACCATCGACAAGGACTTCGGCGGATGGAAGACTGCCCAGCCGAAATTCTTCAACGATGGCGGTGTGTTCGACCAGATCTATCAGGCGCAGTAAGCTCAACAGACCCGGATTCATTGTGGCGAGGGAGCTTGCCACACAACCAAGGACCTTTATGTCGCGTCGCATATCCCCCGTCATACCCGGCTTCGGGCTGACGCTGGGCTACACCCTGGTGTACCTCAGTCTGATTGTGCTCATACCCTTGGCGGCGATGTTCGTGCACGCCGCCCAACTCACCTGGGAACAGTTCTGGGCGATCATTTCGGCGCCGCGGGTACTGGCTGCCTTGAAGCTCAGTTTCGGCACCGCGCTGTACGCCGCGATCATCAACGGCGTGATCGGTACGTTGCTGGCCTGGGTGCTGGTGCGCTACACCTTCCCCGGCCGCAAGATCATCGACGCGATGATCGACCTGCCGTTCGCCTTGCCCACCGCCGTGGCCGGTATCGCGCTGACGGCGTTGTACGCGCCGACCGGCCTGGTTGGCCAGTTTGCCACCGACCTGGGTTTCAAGATCGCCTACACTCCGCTGGGCATCACCCTGGCGCTGACCTTCGTGACGCTGCCGTTCGTGGTGCGCACGGTGCAGCCGGTGCTGGCCGACATTCCCCGTGAAGTCGAAGAAGCCGCCGCTTGCCTTGGCGCGAAACCGTGGCAGGTGTTCCGCCATATCCTGATGCCGGCATTGTTGCCAGCCTGGTTGACCGGCTTCGCCCTGGCCTTTGCCCGAGGCGTGGGCGAGTACGGTTCGGTGATTTTCATCGCCGGCAACATGCCGATGAAAACCGAGATCCTGCCGCTGCTGATCATGGTCAAGCTCGACCAATACGACTACACCGGCGCCACCTCCATCGGCGTGCTGATGCTGGTGGTTTCCTTCGTCCTGTTGCTGCTGATCAACTTGTTGCAGCGGCGCATCGAAACCCCATAAGGAGGCGCGAACCATGTCCCAATCGTCTATTTCCGCAGCCTCCACCAACGCCGCCCGTCGCGGCAGCGCGACGTCGCGGCGCGTGCTGATCGGCCTCGGCTGGCTGATTTTTGCGCTGTTTTTACTGCTGCCGTTGTTCATTGTGGTGTCCCAGGGCTTGAAGTCCGGCCTTGGGACTTTCTTCGCGGCAATCTTCGAGCCTGACGCATTGTCGGCGCTCAAGCTCACCGTGTTCGCGGTGTTGATTTCGGTGCCCCTGAACCTGGTGTTCGGCGTCAGTGCCGCGTGGTGCGTGAGCAAGTATTCATTCCGCGGCAAGAGCATGCTGGTGACGCTGATCGACCTGCCGTTCTCGGTGTCGCCGGTGATCGCGGGCCTGGTCTACGTGCTGATGTTCGGCGCCCAGGGCCTGTTCGGGCCGTGGCTGCAGGATCACGATATCCAGATCGTGTTCGCGCTGCCGGGCATCGTCCTGGCGACCATCTTCGTCACCGTGCCGTTCGTGGCCCGCGAACTGATCCCGCTGATGCAGGAACAAGGCACCCAGGAAGAAGAGGCCGCGCGCCTGCTGGGCGCCAATGGCTGGCAGATGTTCTGGCATGTCACCGTGCCGAACATCAAGTGGGGCCTGATCTATGGCGTGGTGCTGTGTACCGCCCGGGCCATGGGTGAGTTCGGCGCGGTGTCGGTGGTCTCCGGGCACATTCGCGGGGTGACCAACACCCTGCCGCTGCACGTCGAGATCCTCTACAACGAATACAACCACGTGGCCGCGTTCGCCGTGGCGAGCCTGTTGCTGATCCTGGCGCTCTTCATCCTGCTGCTCAAGCAGTGGAGCGAAAACCGAATCAACCGCCTGCGCGACAGCGCCGCGGAGGAATAAGTCATGTCGATCGAAGTCCGTAACGTCAGCAAGAATTTCAACGCCTTCAGGGCCCTGGACGACATCAGCCTGGACATCCAGAGCGGCGAGTTGGTGGCGCTGCTCGGGCCATCGGGTTGCGGCAAGACCACGTTGCTGCGAATCATTGCCGGCCTCGAGACGCCGGATCAGGGCAATATCGTCTTCCACGGCGAGGACGTCTCCGGCCACGACGTGCGTGATCGCAACGTCGGTTTCGTGTTCCAGCACTACGCCTTGTTCCGCCACATGACGGTGTTCGACAACGTCGCCTTCGGCCTGCGCATGAAACCCAAGGGCCAGCGCCCGAACGAAAGCCAGATCGCGGCCAAGGTCCACGAACTGCTGAACATGGTCCAACTGGACTGGCTCGCCGACCGCTACCCGGAGCAGTTGTCCGGTGGCCAGCGCCAGCGTATCGCCCTGGCCCGTGCCCTGGCGGTCGAGCCCAAGGTATTGCTGCTGGACGAACCGTTCGGCGCCCTCGACGCCAAGGTCCGCAAGGAACTGCGCCGCTGGCTGGCGCGGTTGCACGAGGACATCAACCTGACCTCGGTGTTCGTGACCCACGACCAGGAAGAGGCCATGGAAGTCGCCGACCGGATCGTGGTGATGAACAAGGGCGTGATCGAGCAGATCGGCTCACCAGGAGACGTCTACGAAAACCCGGCCAGCGACTTTGTTTACCACTTCCTCGGCGACTCGAACCGCCTGCATTTGGGGGAGGACCGGCATGTGCTGTTCCGTCCTCATGAAGTCTCGTTGTCGCGTTCGGAACTGGAAGACCACCACGCCGCCGAAGTGCGCGACATCCGCCCGCTCGGCGCCACCACCCGGGTGACGTTGAAGGTGGAGGGCCAGAGCGAACTGATCGAGGCCGAAGTGGTGAAGGACCACGACAGCCTGGTGGGGTTGGCGAAGGGCGAGACGTTGTTCTTCAAGCCGAAGGTCTGGCAGAAGGTGTCCAATCTTTAAAGGCTTCGTCGGAACGCCGCCCGGAGCTGGGCTCGCTTCCACAAGGGATTTGTGTACGGCGCAGATCCGCTGTGGGGGCGAGCCTGCTCGCGAAGGCGGCCTCAGGCAGCCGCTCGCTTCGGATTGATTCTTACCGGCCCCGCCTGCGCCTCGATTTGCTGCTTGAGATCATGGCGCATGCCCAGCATGAATCCCGCCTCGACCACCACGAACAACGGCCCGACGACCAAGCCGGTGAGGTCATCGACGAACGCCGGTTTGCGCCCTTCGTAGTAGTGACCGACAAACTGGATCACCCAGCCCACCACGAACATGCCCAGGCCGCTGGCCAGCCATAGCGCTGTGCTTTGCGCGGCGAGCACCTGGCCCAGCCAGACGGCGAGACCCAGCAGCACGGTCATCAGCACACCCAGGCGCAATTCCAGGCGCAGATAGAACCAGGCACTCGCCACGGCCATCAGCAGCGCGGGAGAAACCAGGACCGCGCCAACCGGCCATCCCGGCCGTGACAGCAATACCGCGACGGCGACAAAAATCAGCGGGATGCCGATGAAGTGGCTGGCGATATTGCGCGGGTCGCGGTGGTAGGCCGCGTATTGACTGAGGTGATCGACGAGGCTTTTCATTGTTGTTCCTCCTGAGGTGATGCCTTCATGATGAACAGGTTTCACGAGGCGCTCTGTCAGCTAGCCGACACTTGTCCCGGAGTTTCCATGAATTCGCACCCCTGGCACACGCATCTGCTGACCGGCCATTGGTACAGCCACCTGCCTGCTGAGTTACAGAATAGTCTGCTGGGCATGTCGCGGGTGCGCCGCCTGGCGCCGGGGCAGTTGTTGTTCAAGCGCGGCGATTCGCCCTGCGGCTTGTACGCGGTGCTTGAAGGCGCGGTGCGCATCGGCGCGGTCAGCGAGCAGGGCAAGGAAGCGCTGCTGAGCGTGGTGGAGGCGCCTCATTGGTTCGGTGAAATCTGCCTGTTCGATGGGCAGCCGCGAACCCATGATGCGGCGGGCGTCGGGCAATGTTCGTTGCTGCATGTGCCACAGGCTGCGCTATTGGCCTTCCTGGAAGAACAACCCGTGTATTGGCGCCATCTTGCCTTGCTGATGAGCCACAAGCTGCGCCTGACGTTCATCAATCTCGAACACTTGAGCCTGATGCCCGCCCCGGCCCGCTTGGCCCACCGCCTGCTGATGATCGCCGAGGGCTACGGCGAAATCGATTCGGCGCGCCGGATCTTGCAACTGCCCCAGGAACAACTGGCGCTGATGCTTTCCCTGTCGCGCCAGACCACCAACCAGATCCTCAAGGATTTGCAGGGGCAGGGCATTGTTCATCTGGGATATGGCGAGATCGAGATTCTAGACATCGAGGGGTTGCGGGCATTGACCACGATTTGAATCCGACGCGGCATCCGTGGCGAGGGTTGTCTGGGCGAAGGGCGTCGCGAGCAAGCTCCCACACACATGTTTATGCGCTACACTTCACGATAAATATGAATTAAATACAGTGCATATCGTTAAATTTGATAGACATGCACTGTATATGATGCGGAAAGTACGATGGAAAACCTCGGCGATTTGATAAGGCGACTTCGAAAAGAACACCGCCTCTCCCAGCAGGCATTGGCCGCGCAGTACGGCATGAGCCGTGCCACGATTTCCGGCATCGAAAACAACACGATTGCGGAAGTCGGTATCCGCAAGGTCGAAGCGATCCTCAACGGTTTTGGCTACGAGTTGACAGCTGTCGCTCGCCCTGCGAAACGTCCCACGCTCGACTCACTGAAAAAGGATGCTTTCCATGGCTGACGAGCAAGGCCTGGACAGGTTGCAAGTCACCATCAGTAAAACAGCGGTTGGCGTTCTTGGGCGGGGCCAGCAGCGCAGTGAATCTGTGTTTGCCTATTCCACGGGGGCGCAAGAGGAGCAGTCGGTTTCGCTGACCATGCCGGTGCGTCTTGAAGGCTACGCATGGGCACCCGGCGTACCACCCATTTTTGAGATGAACCTGCCGGAAGGTGCCTTGCGTGATGAGTTGGTTCGCCGCTTCAGCAAAGCGGTACGAGGCTTTGACGACTTCGCCATGCTTGCCATCGTGGGGCCTCATCAATTGGGTCGGGTGGGCATTGGTCGTCTGGAGATTCCGGCCGGGCCGCCTGAAACCAGCCTGGCTGACTTGCTTGTACACGACGGGGCCGAGGGGTTGTTCGACGATCTGCTGAACACCTATGGGCAGTATTCGGGCGTGTCCGGCGTACAACCCAAGGTACTCATACGCGATAGCGCATCGACAGTCGATCGCTTGACCCACCGGGGTGCCACACACCTGATCAAGGCTTTTCGCGCGGACGAGTTTCCCGAGCTGGCCGCCAACGAGTTTTTTTGTATGCGGGCCGCATTGCATGCAGGGCTTGAGGTGCCGGAGTTCGAGCTCAGTGAACGCGGTAAATTTCTGATCGTGAAGCGTTTTGATTTATCACGCGCTGGCGAATACCTGGGCTTTGAGGACTTCTGTGTGCTCAACGGCTCTCCTTCTAAAACCAAATACGACGGTTCGTATGAAGGCGCGGCCCGGCAGATCAAGGCGTACGTTTCACCTCATAAGCTCAATCAGGCGCTGGAGTCTCTGTTTAAAATCGTGGCGCTTTCGGCTGGTTTGAAAAATGGTGATGCGCACCTGAAGAATTTCGGGGTGCTCTATGACCACTGTGGCGCTGACGCATCTATCAGGCTCGCACCCGCCTACGACCTGGTCAGTACTGCGGTTTACATTCGTAATGACAACATGGCGCTCCTGCTGGGCGGCTCCAAAGCGTGGCCGAAATATAAGATGCTGATGGGGTTTGGTCGCTCAGCCTGCAACTTGACAGAGAAGCGCTGCAAGGAATTGTTGGAGCAGGTGGTTCATGGAATGGATATCGCCTTGGTCGAAATGCGTCGCTACATGAATAGTCATCAGCCGTTCCGAGCGACAGGGGAAGCAATGGTCGACGCTTGGACATCGGGCCTTGCACGCAGCCTTAAACCCAGCGCCGACTGACCCTCGCCACAGGGCTTGGGTTCTCTGGGCGAAGGTCATCGCGAGCAAGCTCGCCCACAGGGGCTTGGTGTTGTCGCAGCTATTGCGGTCACACCGCTTCCAATGTGGGAGCGAGCTTGCTCGCGATAGGGCCCTGCCCGGCACTGAAAATCCTTAACGCAACCCATCCCGGAACTGCCCCGGCGTCATGCCCGTCCAGCGCTTGAATGCGCGGCTGAAGCTGCTGGTGTCGGCAAAGCCGAGCAGATAGCTGACCTCGCTCAGTGAGCACTGTGGATCGCGCAAATGCAGCAGCGCCAGATTCTCCCGGCATTCGTTCAGTAGCGCGTCGAAGCGGCAGCCCTCGTCTGCCAGGTGTCGCTGCAGGCTGCGCAGGCTCAGGTGCATGGTCTGGGCGATGCGTTCGGCGCTGGGTTCGCCTTCGGGCAACTGGGCTTCGATGGCGGCGCGGACCTTGCGTTCCCAGGTCAGCGGCTGGAGCTGGGCGAGGGTGCGCTTGAGCACGGTTTCGTTGTGTTCGGCCAGCTCCGGGTTCGCGTCGTCCAGGTGGCTGTCGAAATCCACCAGATTGAATTCCAGGCTGTCCTGGCCGGCATCGAAATGCACCGGTGCGCGAAACACCTTGTGCCATGGGCTGGGGTCCAGCGGTTCCGGGCGGCGCAGGTAGACCGCCAGCGGTGCGTAGTCGCGGCCCAGCCGGTTGCGGCAGGTACGCACATAGATCGCGGCAAACGCGTCGATGGCTTCGAAGGCGGGGGCGGGACGTCCCGTCGGCACATCGAGGCTGAAGCGATAGCGGTCTTCGCCGCGGCTCAGTTGCAAGGTCAGCGCATCGCTGACCACCGGGTGATACCGCACGATCCGCTCGAATACTTCGCGCAAACTGCCGCTGGCCACCAGGGCGTAGCCCAGCGCATGGAACGTGGTGGGGCTGACGAAGCGCGACACGCGCAGGCCGATCGCCGGGTCGCCGCTGGCCTGCACCGCCAACGTCCACAGGCGCGTGGTGGCCGAGAGCGGGTAGCGGGCGTTCGGGTCGTCCATCAACACCGGGTCCAGGCCCGCCTCCACGCATAAGGCTTGGCTGTCCAGGCCCAGCGCATCGAGCTGCTTGCGCAGGGCGCGGGTCCAGCTGGCGAGGGAGGTGGGTTCGGTCATGACAATTGGCGCTTGCGGTCAACAGGTTGGCGTTTACGGCTACCACCCGATGGGACAACGCCCGGCAGGATGAGCACATCGTTAACAGAGGATGTAAGCCATGCACGGCACTTGCGCAAGCCCCGAGCGATTGAATGCACAACAGCGAGCCGCCCACATCCGCCAGGTTGTCCTGGCCCGGGGCGAAGAACTGCGCCGGCGCTACCCGATCCTGCGGCACCAGGACGCGTTGGGCGCGGGCATCCTGGCGTTCGCCCTGGCGGGGATGATCGGCTCGGCGCTGCTCTACATCAACGGCGAGCTGGCCGGTTGGGCCTGCCTCTTGCTCAACGCTTTTTTCGCTTCCCTGACCCACGAGCTGGAGCATGACCTGATCCACAGCATGTATTTCCGCAAGCAGCGCATGTCCCATAACCTGATGATGGGCCTGGTGTGGCTGGCGCGGCCGAGCACCATCAACCCGTGGATCCGCCGCCACCTGCACCTCAACCATCACAAGGTTTCCGGCAGCGAAGCGGACATGGAAGAACGCGCCATCACCAACGGCGAACCGTGGGGATTGGCGCGTTTGCTGATGGTGGGTGACAACGTGATGTCGGCGTTCATCCGCCTGCTGCGAGCCAAGACCTGGGCGCACAAGCGCAGCATTCTCAAGCGCACGTTGAAGGTGTACTTCCCGCTGGCGCTGTTGCACTGGGGCGCCTGGTACGTGTTCCTCGGTTTCCATGGCGCCAACGCCGTGGCCGGGTTGCTTGGCAGCCCCATCGACTGGTCGGCCAGTACCTTGGCGACGATGCAGGTGATCGACATCGCGGCGGTGGTGATCATCGGCCCGAATGTGCTGCGCACCTTTTGCCTGCACTTCATCAGTTCGAACATGCACTACTACGGCGACATCGAGCCGGGCAATGTCATCCAGCAGACCCAGGTGTTGAACCCTTGGTGGTTGTGGCCGCTGCAGGCGTTCTGCTTTAACTTCGGCAGTAGCCATGGCATCCACCACTTCGTCGTGAAGGAGCCGTTCTACATTCGGCAACTGACGGTGCCGGTGGCGCATCAGGTGATGCGGGAGATGGGCGTGCGGTTCAACGATTACGGCACGTTCGGGCGGGCGAATCGGTTTGCGGGCGAGGACGGTGTCGCGAGGGAAAAGGCGGAGACGGTTCAGGCCTGATCGCTCCCTCTATGAGCGAAGGTAAACCTGTGGCGATGGAGCAAGCTCCCCCGCCACAGGGAATGAATCAGGTCTGAGAACCAGTCAGAACTGATAACTCACCGTAGCCGCCACGTTGCGCTCTTCACCCATGTAGCAAAAGCTCAGGCTGGCGCACGAGGCGATGTAGGTTTCGTTGGTCAGGTTGTTGGCGTTCAAGCGCACATCTACGCCCTTCAAGCCGACCTTGCCCAGGTCATACCCCACCGACGCATCGAACAGCGTGTACGAAGGCACCTTCATGGTGTTCTCCGCGTCGACCCAGCTGGCGCCCACATAGCGCACGCCGCCGCCCAGTCGCAGGCCATCGAGCGTGCCGCTGTCGAACTTGTAGTCGGCCCACACCGAGGCCATGTGGCGTGGGGCCTGGGTCGGTGAGTTGCCTTTGTTTTCGATGATGTCGGTGGGCGTGCTCAGGGTGCTGATCATCGATTTCGAATATTCGATATCGGTAAAGGTGTAGCTGCCCAGCACCTTGAACTGTTCGGTCAACTGCACGTGCGCTTCCAGCTCCAGGCCTTGGGAGCGAACGGCGCCGACGGCGCGATAGAAGTTTTCCTGGGGCAGCTTGGTCGCGAGGTTTTCCTGGTCGATGCGGAACAGCGAGGCGGTGTACAAATCATCCGTGCCTGGCGGTTGGTACTTCAAGCCCAGTTCCCATTGCTTGCCGTCGGTGGGCGCCAGCGGATTGCCGGCGCTGTCGGCGTAGGAGTTGGGGTTGAACGACTCCGAATAGCTGATGTACGGCGCCAGGCCGTTATCGAACAGGTACAGCGCCCCGACGCGACCGGTGAGCTTGGTGCGCTTGTCATTGATCTCGGTGCCTTCGGGGCGACCGAATTCGGCGATGCGGTTTTCATCCGAGGTCTCGACCCAATCCTGGCGCAGGCCCAGGGAGAAGCGCCACTTGTCCATTTCGATGAGGTCTTGCAGATAGACGCCGGTCTGCTCAAGGCGCCGCACGTAGCTGGTCGGGCTGAAGTAAGTGATGGCTGAGTTGCCATAGACCGGGTCGAAGGCGTTGATCGGGGCGAGGCTGCCGCTGGTCCAATCGACCACGGTCTTGCGCCGCTGGTAGTCCGCACCCATCAGCACCGTGTGCTTGGTGGCACCGGTGAAGAATTCGGCCTGCAGCATGTTGTCGACGATGAATGAATGCAGCTTTTCTTCGGCACCCGTGTAATAGCGATTCAGCTCGTTGCTGGTCGGCGTGGTCCAGTCATAGGCGTAGACCTGATTGTTGGTGACGTCTGAGTCCAGGTAGCGGAAGTTCTGCCGGGCGGTGAAGACATCGTTGAAACGGTGTTCGAATTGATAACCGAACGATTGCTGGTCACGTTCGTAAACGTCGACGCCGGGCTCGCCTTCGAAGAAGTTTTCCGAGATCCGCCGGCCATTGCGCTTGTGCAACGCGCCATCGGCCGGCACGCCGCCGTGGTAGCCGCCGTCGGGTTCGTGCTGCAGGTAGGCTTGCAGGGTCAGCGAGGTGTCCTCGGTGAAGTCGATGCTGACGGTGGGCGCCAGGGTGAAGCGCTTTTCCTTGTTGTGATCGAACTGGGTGTCGGAGGTGTCCGCCAGGCCGATCAGGCGATAGGCGATGCGTTTTTCATCGTCCACCGGCCCGCTGAAGTCGAAGCCCACGCCGCGCTGCCCCTGGGTGCCGACGGTGGCCTGGACCTGATGGTATGCCTCGTAAAGCGGCTTCTTGCTGGTGAGCGCCACCAGGCCACCCGGAGAACTGCGGCCATACAGCACCGAGGACGGGCCTTTGAGGATATCGACCCGCTCGAGGAAATACGGATCGACTTGCATGGAGCTGTAGGTGCCGCTGTCGCCCATGGACTTGAGGCCGTCGAGGTAGATGTTGTCCACCGAGCCGTCGTTGAAGCCGCGCATGGCCACGTAGTCGTAGCGATGGGTCGCGCCGTAGGGGTTGGTCAGCACGCCAGGGGTGTAGCGCATCGCCTGGGACACGGTCTGCGCGCCTTGGTCGTCCATTTGTTCGCGCGTCACCACCGATACGCTTTGCGACGTCTCGCGCAGGGCGGTACTGGTTTTCGTCGCGACTTGGCTGTGGGTGGCGTTGTAGCCCGCCATGCTGCCCAGGGCGTTACCCAGGGCGAAGCCCTTGACGTCGGTGGTCGGCAGCGCCAGTGTGCCGTCCACGGCCTGGGTTTGTAATACGTACCCACTGCCCTCCTGGCCGACCGCAATCAAGCCCGAGCCGTTGAGCAATTGATCCAAGGCCTGGTCTGCCGAATACTCACCTTTGAGGCCCGGCGACTGGCGGCCAGCGGTTTGCCCTGGGGTGCTTGCCAGGGTGATCCCGGCCTGGCGCGCGAACTGGTTCAGCACCTCGTCCAAGGGACCTGCGGCAATGTTGTAGCTCTGGCGGCTGGCGGTGACGCCGTCCTGCGCGGCGGTAGCCAGCATCGGCACGGCACTGGCGCCCAGCGCGGTGCTCAGCAGCGCGGCGCGGACGGCCTGGCGCAAGAGGCTGGTTTGCGAGGAACGGCCGAAGGAGGTCTTGAAGGTTACGCGCTCAGTCATTATGGGTTTCCGTTGGAGTCGCTGAAGGCAGATAAGCGTTGCTTACAGTCCTAGCCGGACGCCTTCGCAAAACCCGCCAAAAAAATCAGGCCGCACGTTCCACCGTGACCCACCAGCGGGTTCGATAATGCAGTTGCACAGGCAGCGTGCGGGGAAGCACGGCCAGCATCTTGTCGATGTCGTCCAGGCGAAAGACGCCCGACAAGCGCAGGTCGGCGATCGAAGCGGCGCATTTCAAGTAGCCCCGACGGTAGCGGCCGACCTCGTTGAGGAAGTCTTCCAGGCGCATGTTGCGCGTGACGATCAACCCGTCCGCCCAGGCGCCGGCGTCCATGTCCTGGGGCGGCGCCAAGGTCGCTGTCGTTGCGCTGACGAGGTAGCTTTGCCCGGCCTCCACTTGGATCGGCGCGCCATCGCTGCCACGATGCGAGCCAATGGCGACCCGGCCGCTGGTGACAGTCAGGCGCGTGCAGCCACTGTCCTGGCGCACGACGAAGCGTCCCGCCAGCCCTTCGAACAGACCTTCTTGGCTTTTCACCAGCAGCGGGCGCTCGGGATCACGACCGCAGGTGACCATGATTTCGCCGCGCGCCAGTGTGATCAGGCGTTGGCTGGCGGTGTAGTCGAGGTCGGCGGCGCTGTAGGTGTTGAGTTCAAGTCGTGTGCCGTCCGGCAGTTGGAAGCCGCGTCGTTCGCCCGTGGCAGTGGCGAAGTCGGCATTCCATGGCTGCCAGCCCAGGTCCTTGCCCAACCACGCGGCGGCCCCCACCACGGCAACGCCGGACAACAGCTTCAGGGCCTGGCGCCGGCCGAGGCGCTGGGCGCTGGTTTCCAGGGTGTCGAGGGCAATATGAGCACCGGGCACGGCGCGCAGGTTGGAACTGAGTTCGCTGTGCAGCGACTGCACCCGTTGCCAGGCCAACTCGTGATCGTGATGGGCGATGCGCCAAGCGTCGCACTGTTGGCGCAGGATCGGGTTGGCGGCATGGTTACGCAGGCGCAGCAGCCAATGGATCGCTTGCTTGACCACCTGCTGCGACGGGCCGCGACCGCGCGATGGTTGTTCCATCGGCTCAATCTTCATAGCGCAGCACGTAGCAGTGATACAGCGCATCGGCGACGTAGCGCTCCACCGACCGCAGCGAGATCCCCATCTGCTCGGCGATCTGCTTGTGGGTCATGCCTTCGCACTGGGCAAGCAGGAACGCCCTGCGAACTTTCGGCTTGAGCCCTTCGAGCATGCGGGAAATGGCCTCCAGCAGTTCCACGATCAGCGCCTGGGCTTCGGTACTGGGGGTCTGGGCCTGCGGCAGATGCGCGATGGTCTCAAGGTAGGCGCGTTCGATTTCTTCGCGACGCCAATGATCGATCACCAGGCCCTGGGCGATGGTGCGCAGGAAGGCGCGGGGTGCCTTGAGTTCCAGGCGTTCGGTGCGTTGCAGCAGGCGCACGAAAGTGTCTTGGGCGAGGTCGGCCGCATCGGCGGCGTTGCCCAATCGGTTGCGCAGCCATGTGTGGAGCCAGCCGTGGTGGCTGCTGTAGAGCGCCTGTACTGCAAACTGGGGAGAAGACATGAACGCGACAGCCTGGGCCACAAATGATAATAGGTCGCATTGTCATCAGCGCCCGGCAAATTTGCAACCACCGTTCGCCGTGGACTCCTGCCGATTCAGTGGTCATCTCGTCGGACAATTGTACAACCGGCTAATCTTTTCCAGGCGCTGGCCGACAGCAAGGTAAGCGTGCACCAAAATGGAGCGGATCCAATCTGCCCCCATCAGTACATGGAAGTTTTTCAACCGGAATGCACCCCTCACCCTGCATAAGAAGCCTCATCCATGAATCTCAAGTTCAGCCACAAAATCCTCCTGGCCGCCTCTGGTGTGGTGGTCCTGGCTTTTGCCCTGTTCACGCTCTACAACGATTATTTGCAACGCAATACCATCGGTCGCAGCCTTGAGTCGTCCATCGAGCAGTCCGGCGACCTGACGGCCAGCAGCGTCCAGAACTGGATGAGCGGGCGCGTGCTGGTGCTGGAAAACCTCGCGCAGAACATCGCTCATCAAGGCGCTGCTGCCGATTTGCCAGGGCTCGTGGACCAGCCGGCGCTGACTTCGAACTTCCAGTTCACCTACGTGGGCCAGAACACCGGCGTGTTCACCCAGCGGCCCGATGCGAAGATGCCCGACGGCTACGACCCGCGTCAGCGTCCCTGGTACAAGCAGGCCGTCGCCGCCGATAAAACCATGCTCACCCCGCCCTACCTGGCAGCGGTGGGTGGCCTGGTGGTGACCATTGCCCTGCCGGTCAAGCACAACGGCGAGCTGCTTGGCGTTGTGGGCGGTGACCTGAGCCTGGAAACCCTGGTGAAGATCATCAACTCCGTGGATTTCGGTGGTATCGGCCATGCGTTCCTGGTCAGCGGCGACGGTCAGGTGATCGTCAGCCCGGACAAAGACCACGTGATGAAAAACCTCAAGGACATCTACCCCGGCACCCCGGTGCGCATCGGCAAGGGCATCCAGGAAGTCGAGCTGAACGGTGAGGACCGCATCCTTTCGTTCACCCCAGTGACCGGTTTGCCGGGCGCCGAGTGGTACATCGGCCTGTCGATCGACAAGAGCAAGGCCTACGCACCGCTAAGCCATTTCCGCACGTCTGCGTTGATTGCGATGTTCGTCGCGGTGGCGGTGATTGCGTTGCTGCTGAGCCTGTTGATCCAGGTGTTGATGCGTCCGTTGACCACCATGGGTCGCGCCATGCAGGACATCGCCCAGGGTGAAGGCGACCTGACCCGGCGCCTGGTGGTGCAGGGCAAGGATGAGTTCGCGGTGCTGGGTGGTTCGTTCAACCAGTTCGTGGAGCGTATCCACGCCTCGATCGCTGAAGTGTCTTCCGCCACGCGGCAGGTCCATGACTTGTCGCAACGGGTGATGACGTCTTCCAACGCCTCGCTTGTCGGTTCGGATGAGCAGAGCGCGCGCACCAACAGCGTGGCCGCCGCGATCAATCAATTGGGCGCCGCGACCCAGGAAATCGCCCGTAACGCCGCCGATGCTTCGCAACATGCCAGTGGCGCTAGCGAACAGGCGGACGACGGTCGCCAAGTGGTGGAAAAAACCATCCAGGCCATGACCGAGCTGTCGCAGAAAATCAGCCTGTCGTGCACCCAGATCGAAACCCTGAACGCCAGCACCGACAACATCGGGCACATCCTCGACGTGATCAAGGGCATCTCCCAGCAAACCAACCTGCTGGCCTTGAACGCCGCCATCGAAGCGGCCCGTGCCGGTGAGGCCGGACGTGGTTTTGCGGTGGTGGCCGATGAAGTGCGCAACCTCGCGCACCGTACACAGGAGTCGGCGGAAGAAATCCACAAGATGATCACGTCGCTGCAAGTCGGCTCTCGTGAAGCGGTATCGACGATGAATGCCAGCCAGACCTCCAGCGAAGAAAGCGTGGAGGTGGCCAACCAGGCCGGCCTGCGCCTGGTCAGCGTGACCCAGCGTATCGGCGAAATCGACGGCATGAACCAGTCCGTGGCCGCCGCGACCGAGGAACAGACTGCCGTGGTGGAGACCCTCAACATGGACGTCAGCCACATCAACCTGTTGAACCAGCAAAGCGTCGCCAACCTCAACGAAACCCTGAAGGATTGCGATGCTTTGTCACAGCAGGCCAATCGGTTGAAGCAACTGGTGGACAGCTTCAAGATCTGATCCAGGCGCACCAGTCCTTACTCGATCCAATCCGGTCCCCTGTGATGAAGGAGCAAGCTCCCTCGTCACGGGGGCGCGGGTTGCCTCGATTAGGCCCGGTCAGCAAACTGCTTGCGCACATTCCCCATCGCCTCATCGGCGAAGCCTTGCAGGAAATCCCTGAACCCCTCCCGCGTATGCGCCTCGGTGTGGTCGGCAATGATCGTCCAGGTGGCGCGGCAACGGTTGTCGCCAAGGGGCTCCACGCGCATTGCCGCCCAGAGATTGTCGATACCCAGGGTGTTGTAGATCAGCGTCCAGGTCATGTGCATGGCGTGGTCGTCACGGCTGTTGAGTTGCTCCACCACCAGGTTTTGTCTATCGCAAAAAATCTTCTTGCGCAGGGAACGCACGCCTTTGCCGGTCATTTCGATGCGCTCAAGCGCCGGGATGAAACGGTTGAAACCGCCAAAATCACCCACCATGTCCCAGACTTGCGCCGCATCGGCGGGGACTTCTACCGAGGTTTCGATATGGCAGGCTTGAGGGTTCTTGATCAGGGTGTCGGGTTGAAAAGCACTCATGGTCTTGCTCCTTGCGTTGGGTTGGGTTGTTTCAGATGAAATCGATGGCCTTGAGGTAATCGGCGCCGCGGCGCAGCAGGGCCGGGGATTTTTCCGGGTAATGGGCACCCATCTGCCGCACGCCGGAACGGGCGTTGTCATGGCGGATGAGCGAGATGTCGCCGATGTCTTCCTCAAAGCCGTTGAGGTAGAAACCCAGCACACCGAACAGCGCGTTGTCGGCGTCGACCCGCGCCAGCTGCTGTTGCCAGTCAGCGACACTGACCAACGAGAATTCCCGGCCACTGTCGCGGAACGACGCCACATACGCGTCCCAGCTCAAGGGCTCGGGATTGTGCAGGTTGAAGACGGCTTGGTTGGGTTGGTAACGGCTGGCGTGGAAGGCGATGAAACGGGCGAGGAAGTCCACCGGCATCAGGTCGAAATTGAGCGACAGGTCCGGCACCTGGCCGAGTTGGATCGAACCCTTGAGCATCAGCATCAAGCGGTTCTTGTGGGGCTGGCAAACCCCGGTCTGGCTGTTGAAGCTGATGTTGCCGGGGCGGAACAGATTGACCCGGACGCCTAGGTCCCGGGCCCGTTGCAGGATCCGCTCGCCGACCCATTTGGACAGGTTGTAGCCGTTCTTGATGTAGATCGGTGGTGTCGTGGCGGCGGGCTGCTCCAGCACCTGCCCGTTGGCGTCCAGGGTGCTGGAGGCCGACAGCGTCGAGACGAAGTTGAAGATCTTTTTGCTGCGCCCTTCGCACAGGCGCAGGCATTCAAAGATCGGCTCGACGTTGTCCGGCGCCAGGGACTCATAGTCGAGCACATGATTGACGTGGGCGGCGTTGTGCACCAACGCGCCGAACGTGCTGTCGATGCGCTGGTAGGTATCGTCCGGCAAGCCCAATTGCGGTTGGGTGATGTCGGCGGCGTAGACGCTGACACGGCTCAGGTCCAGATGCTCAAGGCGATTTTCCCGCAGGGCCTGGGCGAAGCGCTGGGCCGCGCTTTGCCCGCCGGATTCTCGCACCAGGCACGCCACTTCCGTGGCGCCCCACGCCAGCAACGCTTCGACGATGTGCACGCCGAGGAAGCTGTTGGCGCCGGTCACTATCACTTTATGTACATCACCGCACTGGCTGATGGGCAGCGGATCGAGGTTGAGTTCGGCTTCGGCGTCGATGAAGGCCTGGGGGCTCAGGGTCGATGGGTCGCTCTGTTCGGGACCGTCGAGCAACTTTGCCAAAGTGATCAACGTGGGTGCTTCGATGAAGCGGTTGATTGACAGGCTGCGGCCAAACGACTGGCGGATACTGAGCAGCAATTGCGAGAGCAGGATCGAATGCCCGCCAAGGTTGAAAAAGCTCTCGTCGGTGGCGATGTCCTCGGCCGGCAACTCCAGCAACTCGGCCCATAGCTGTTGGAGTTGCGTCTCCAAGGCATTTTGCGGCTGGCGCCCTTGCTGACCCGTCTGGACCGATCCCGCCGACGCCAGCAATGCCCGGCGATCAACCTTTCCATTGCTGGTGTAAGGCAGGCTGGGCAGCTCGATGTAGGCCGCTGGGTGCATGTAGCTCGGCAGCGAATCCTGCACATGCTGGCGCAGGACGTGGAGCGCCGCGCCGGGTCGATCGTCAACGGGGTTCGCCAGGAATGCGAGGATCCGCCGTCGCTCGTCGACACCCACTGCCACCTGGCGGAACACCTGGCTGTCGCGCAGGCAATGTTCGATCTCCTCGGGCTCGACCCGAAAGCCGCGGATCTTCACCTGGTTATCGCGGCGGCCGCACAGCTCGATTCCGTCGTCGGTCCACTGGCCGATATCCCCGGTGCGATAGGCGCGAAGTGTTTGCCCGGCGGGCAGCGTCAGGTCCAGGTAACGGCTGGCGGTCAGCGCGGGATCGTTCAGGTATCCCAGGCCGACCCCGGGCCCGGCGATGTACAACTCGCCAGGCGTGCCTTGTGGCACCGGTTGCAGTTGTTCGTCCAGGATCAGCACGCGGCCGTTGGCGATGGGCGTGCCGAGGTTGCGGTTGTTGTCACCGACGGAGAATTGCCGCGTAGTCGCCAGCACCGTGGTTTCCGTCGGGCCATAGATGTTGTGGAAGCGGCACTGTGGCGCCAGTCGCTCGATCACGTAAGGCTCGCAAACGTCGCCGCCAGTGATCAGGTGCGCCAGCCCCAGGGGCCCTTCCAGCGGCATCACGCTCAACAGCGCAGGCGGCAGGAAGGCGTGGCTGACGCGCTCTTCGCGAATCAACGCCTCCAGTCGCTGCGGGTCGCGACGCTGGTCCTCGCTGGGCACCACCAGCAGCCCACCTTGGATGAAGGTCGGCAGGATATCCAACAACGATGCGTCGAAGTTGATGGTGGAAAACTGCAATGCGCGACTGTCGCGCCGCAGCCCCACATGATCACCGTACCAGGCGCAGAAATGGCTGAGGTTGCGATGGCTGAGCAAGACTCCCTTGGGCTGGCCGGTGGTGCCGGACGTGTAGATCGCCACGGCCGGGTCGTCGGCATCCACCACGCGACGGATCGTCGAAGCCGGGAGGCCGGGCTTGGACGGAGGCAGCCGATGGACATTCAGCGTCGGCGTCGGGCACTCGCCCAGGTCGCTGTCGCCGTCGTGCAGCAACAGGTCGGCCTTGGCGTTGTCGAGAATGAAGCGTCGGCGTTGCGCGGGGTGTTGCGGGTCCAGCGGCAGGTACGCCGCCCCGAGCCCCAGCACCGCCAGGATCGCCGCATACAGTCGCGCCGATTTAGGCAGGCACACGCCAATCACCCTTGGGCGATCGGCTGCTCCTCGCATGCTTGCCGTTATGGCCTCCTGCAGTTGCAGCACTGAATCGCGCAAGGTCCTGTAGTCGATGAGCTGGCCCTCGACCCGCAGGGCAGGTTTTGACGCGTCGTCGAGCATCCGCTGCTCGATGTCGTGCATCACCGGCACCTTCGCGGCTGCCAGCAGCCACGCTACCGCAGGTCGGTTGAGACGGTGCTCGAACGCGAGCGGTTCCAGCGCATCGAGCGCCTGCTCGGGCTGGCCGGTAGGCTCGTGCGGTGCCGTCGGCCACTGGTCGAAGCCACATTCATCGCGCGACAAGTGGCTGACCAGCCGTGCGCCGTGCTCGACCAGTGCCCTTGTTGCATGCTGGCGCAGCGACTGGCCGTTGCCGTCGCTCGGTTCAGTGATCGCTTCCTGGATCAGCAACCGCTGCGCCCCGTCACGGAAAACCACCACCGGTTGCGGCAATGCCTGGCCCGGCACTGTTTGGAGTGCC
Source organism: Pseudomonas frederiksbergensis (assembly GCF_035751725.1). Classification (GTDB taxonomy): domain Bacteria; phylum Pseudomonadota; class Gammaproteobacteria; order Pseudomonadales; family Pseudomonadaceae; genus Aquipseudomonas; species Aquipseudomonas frederiksbergensis_A. The sequence goes on from NZ_CP142104.1 coordinate 211,022, forward strand.
ACGCGCAGCTGAAGCTGAAAACCCGCCGCGACGGAGCATGGCGCCGTGCCGTCGTCGATCACCAGGTCGATCGCGCCATGGCTGGCCAGTGATTGCAAATCCACGACACCATGGCCGTGTTGTTCAAGTTCCCGGGCCAGTTCGGCCAGGGCCTGGCTGTGGCCAGACACTGCGATTTCGAGGCGTCTCATCGGAAGGTCCTCATGGGGTCAGGTAATCGGCCAGGGCATCGCGCACGCAGGTTGACGCCAGCATCGAGCTGCCGCGAAAAAAACGCGTGATGTTGCCTACCAAGGGGTGAAAACGGTTGATGGGGTAAGCCAGCGCCCGGGCGTCTTCGCGCAGCGACTGGCGTGCCGATTCGTCGATGGGCAGATGGTTGATCAGCTCGAAATCGAACGCCTGTTGCAGATCACTCGCCAGGTAGTCGGCGATGAAGCCGGGCATCAATCGGGCGATTGCCTGGCGGTCCTCTTCAGGCGCGGTGCGCCAGTAAATCTGTACCAGCCGCGTCCAGAAACCCGAGTGCCGTCCTTCGTCCAGCAAATGGTCGGCCATGAGCCCCTTGATCGAGGCCTTGACCGAATCGTCCCGGGCAAAGGCTGCCACTTCGTTGGTCACGGTGTTCTCGGCGATGGCGATGCAGATCAATTCCACGGCGCTGAGCAAATGCTCCGGCGTTCGCGCCAGTGTCGCCGGGATCGCGCGGCTGAGCTCGATCTGCTGGGGCAACGGGATCGGTGAAATGCCGGTCATGTCGATGGTTTGCTGCATGAAGTCCATCGCCACCAATGCGTGGTAATCCTCGTCCACCACCACGGTCATCGCGTCGTAGCGACAGGCGAACGGAAACTCGATGCCAAAGCGGTTCTTGGCGATGCGTCGGGCGGTGTGATCCACCAGCTCGGTTTCGAAAATCACCACGTCATTGATGAACTTGTAGAGACTTTGCACCAAGACAAAATCACGCAGTTGCGGGCAATGGGTCAGGAAGGTCTGGCTATGCACCATGGGTTGGCGACTCATGGGGAAGATCAGCTTGTCGTCATCCTCGACCCGGCGTCGTGGCCGGGTGCGGATCGTTGCACGGCTTTCCCAGGCGTCGGCGAAGGATTGGTACTGAATGGCATTCATGGCGTCACCTGCGCAACCTGCTGGGTCATGCTCAGGCGCAGGCCATCCCACAATGCTGTGCGGCTGTGGACGGCGGCGAGAGCGGCGGCGAGGACTTCGCGCTCGCGCTGCGGGTCGCCATCGATCAGCCGCGCCAGCAGTTTCTCCGCTGCCGGGCCATGGTCTTCGGAGTCCACCTCGATATGGCGCTGCAGGTAGTAACGAAACGTCGGCGCCTGATCCAGGCCAATGCCCCAAGCGTCCAGCATGCGTTGGAACATCTGCGGGATGACGCTTTCGCGACCGTGCACGAAGGCGGCGGCCACGCTGTGGGCCGGGGCGTGCAGGGCGGTGTGCAGGGTCTGGCGCACGAAGCGCGCCGCTGCCGGTTCTACCTCGACGCTGTCCAGCGCCGTTTCGGGGCTGACGCCTTCTTGCTGCAGCGCGATGAATTGCTCAATCGCCTGTGTATTCGCACCGACTTCGCGCATGGCGTCCAGGTACAGTTCGAAGTGGCTGCAGTAGCCGGCACCGGGACGGTCGTCGGATTCCTCGCCCAGGACGATTTCGTTGATCAGACGCGCAGCATGGGGATCGGCGGGTGGCAGCCATGGCAGTTGAACGCAGGTCAGTTCCCGTTGCAGGCGCTTGGTCAGGGACATGAAATCCCACACGGCAAAAACGTGGCTTTCCATAAAGCGGCGCAACAAGTCGATTGATGTTATTTCAGAAAAAACCGGGTGTTCGCCAAGTTCGTGCTTTTTCAGAGATAGTTGTTCTTTGGTTGGCTGCATTTGAACGTCCTCATCAATGTTGTTTATCCGGAAGTTGCTCGCCTGTTTTTGTCAGGGCGAGCGAGTGCCTGAACCGGAATCCATGTTCTCTTGGAACTTCGATCTGATACTTGCTTATGGCTGTGTTGCTTGAGGCCTGGGCCTTTCGTGCTGCTTGTAGGCGGTCGAAGGCAACGCGGCGAGTAAAAAATTAGTACATGTATCAAAGGCTCTGCAAGTTATTTTTTTATTATTTAAAGTTGCTGTTTTATTGGGCGCGAAGAGGCTGAATAAAACTTTTATATATAAGTTTTATTGGCGCGAAGTTGCCCCTTCCGATTTATAACGATCAGAATCGAATGGTTCGAGTGAATGCCTCACTCGGAGCACTTCAGGGATTGGCGGAATAGGAAGTTAGGGTTTTATGGGCGGAATCCCGGTCGGACCTCCAGGTCATCCCGCCAGTTGTGCGGCGCTCCTTGCGTAGTGGCTTCGATTCGCCTGGCTATCGCCGGGCGCTGACTTCTTCAGGTCTGTTTTTGAACCGATAAACGCAAGAGTGAGCCCAAATCGATAGCAGTTCCATTGAACTGATGCAGGGACGAATCGCGACCGCGGCCGGGCCGCGTCCAGTGGGCGATTCGGGATGTGGATACGTGTGTAAGAAAGTACTACGCCGGCCAAGTGGCCGGCGCGGGGGCTGGGGCTCGCCTAGCGTTCGAGGTGGCGACGCATGGTGACGGAGGCTTTTTCCAGATGCTCTTCGAGCAGATGCACCGCTTGAGCGACGTCTTTGGCTGCCGCGGCGGCGAGCATCGCGCGGTGATCATCCTGGGTGAGCTTGCCCAGGCCCATGGATGACAGGTGAAAGCGCAGGAAGCGTTCCTCTTCGTTGAGTTCGCGCTCGACCAGGTCAAGCAGCTTGGCATTGGGCGCCTTGTGGTAGAGCGACATGTGGAAAAGGCGGTTGAGCCTGGCGATCTCGGCATAGTTGGTCTGCCCTTCGAGTTGCTCGATGTATTGGGCGGCCAAGGCCAGGTCATTGTCGTCAAGCAGCGGAATGGACAGGCGCAGGGCAAAGCCTTCCAGGACCGAACGCAGCGCATAGGTTTCGACCGCACTGCTGGTGATCAGCGGGGCTACCACCGCCCCCTTGTGCTGGACCACGTCGAGCAAAGATTGTGCTTCGAGCTGGCGCAACGCTTCGCGTACCGGCATGCGGCTGACCCCGAACAGGTCGGCCAGTTCCTGCTGGCGCAACGCAGTGCCGCTGGGCAGGCGGCCGTCGAGAATCGCTTCGCGCAACGAGCTTTCAATGATTGCGCGGGCCTGGGCAGCGGGAATGGGTCCGTTGACCTGGATGGTGCTTAACGGTTTGGGCTTCTGTGTCACGACAACACCTGACTGGTAGTAACGAATAATTGGATCCAAGCCAACATTAGTTACAGATTGCCAAGCCGTCAAAATTCGCGGCGCCGGTTCCTGAACTAAAGTTTAGTCTGCTTGTGGTGATTGCAACCTGCCATTGTCTTTTGCCGGTCCAGGCTTCACCATCCAACGAATTTCCAACGGCCCTTTTCGGACGTATTCCCTTGGCTGCACCTTCCCCGGTCCTCAGGTCCTTGCGCTGGCTGTGTTCGGCATTGCTGCTGGCCGGCCTGATGCTGGGCGGGCTGCGGGCCGACTGGGACTTTGCGCAGATCAGCCGGCGGGCGCAAGCGTTATATGGGCCGCTGGGCGAAGGGCAGCAACGAATCGATGCGTGGCAGCAATTGCTGGCAACCCAGAAGCAGATCCCGGAGCTGGCACAGCTCAAGGTGGTGAACCTGTTCTTCAACAAACAGGTGCGCTATGTGGAAGATATCGACTTGTGGCGTGAGGTCGACTATTGGGAAACCCCGATCCAGGCCCTGTGGAAGGGCGCTGGCGATTGTGAAGACTACGCCATCGCCAAGTATTTCAGCCTGCGTCACCTCGGGGTGTCCAGTGACAAGCTGCGCATCACCTACGTCAAGGCCCTGCGGCAGAACCGGGCGCACATGGTGTTGACGTATTACGCCACTCCCGATGCCATGCCGCTGGTCCTCGACAGCCTGATCGACGGCATCCAGCCCGCCAGCCAGCGAACCGACTTGCTGCCGGTCTACTCTTTCAACGCCGAAGGACTTTGGCTGTCAGGCAAGGGCAACAAGAAAGTGGGCGACACCAAGCGCCTGTCCCGGTGGCAGGATGTGTTGAAGAAAATGCAGGCCGAAGGTTTTCCGGTCGAGACGACTAACTAGGAGCGCGCGCTCAGATGTCCTTGTTCAAACAGCTGTTGATCGCTATCTGTCTGTTCCTGGTGGTTGCCTTCAGCGGCAGCTTCATGGTCAGCCTGGAGAGCTCGCGGACCCAGTACGTCAATCAGCTGCGTTCCCATGCCCAGGACGCGGCCACGGCGCTGGCGCTGTCATTGACGCCGAACATCGATGACCCGGCGATGGTCGAGCTGATGGTCAGCTCGATCTTCGACAGCGGCTACTACGCAAGCATCCGCGTGGTCGATGTGACGACCGATAAAACCCTGGTCGAGCGCACCGGCACCCCTGATGCGGGCAATGTACCGCAGTGGTTCATCAAGCTCATCGGCCTGGAGCCCGCCGGCGGGGATGCGATCGTCAGCCGCGGTTGGGAGCAGGCGGCGCGGGTCGAAGTGGTCAGTCACCCGATGTTCGCCCTCGCCAAGCTCTGGCAAAGCGCGTTGGGCAGCCTGGGCTGGCTGTTGCTGTGCGGCGCCGTGAGCGCGGTGCTGGGCGCCTTGCTGCTGCGTCGCCAACTCAAGCCCCTGGATTACATGGTGCATCAGTCCCATGCCATCGCCCGACGTGAATTCCTGAGTCTGCCGGAGTTGCCACGCACGCCTGAACTGCGGCGCGTGGTGCAGGCGATGAACCAGATGGTCGAGAAGCTCAAGGCGCTGTTCCAGGAGCAGGCTGAGCGCAGTGAGAAATTGCGGGTGGAGTCCTACCAGGACAACCTTACGGGGCTGGCCAACCGGCGCTATTTCGAGATGCAGTTGCATGCCCGGGTGAGCAACCCGGAGCAGGCCAGTTCCGGTTACCTGTTGTTGCTGCGGGTCAGGGACCTCGCCGGTCTGAACCAGCGGCTGGGCGGGCAGCGCACCGACCAATTGCTCAAGGCCGTGGGCGAGCAGCTGTCGCGTGAATGTGCCCGGTATCCCGAAACCCACAATCTGGTGACGCGTATTCGTGGCGGCGAGTTTGCCGTGCTGGCACCTGGGCTGGTGCGCGAGGAAGCGCTGCAATTGGCACAGAATCTGGAAGGCGCGTTGGCGAGCTTGCACGCCACTGGCGCGACCGATGTGGCATCGGTGGCGTCCATCGGGCTTGCTCCGTTCGTGCATGGCGACTCGCCGCAAGCGGTGCTCCAGCTCGGCGACCAGGCGCTGGCCCAGGCCGAAAGCCAGGGCGAACCGGGCTGGGCCTGCCTGGAACACAGCGCGTCAGCCAGCGTGGGCGATGATCATCATGCTTGGCACAACCTGCTCGACCGGGCCCTGAGCGATCAAGGCTTCGAACTGTACTTCCAGCCGGTGGTGGCCGCCCAGGACACCCAAGTCGTGCTGCACTACAAAGTGCTTTCGCGGTTGCTTGACGAGCAGGGCCAGACCATTCCCGCCGGACGATTCCTGCCGTGGCTTGAGCGCTTCGGCTGGACGTCGCGCCTGGACCGCTTGATGCTCGAACAGGTGCTCAAGCAGATGGCCGGGCATGAACAGTCCCTGGCGCTCAACCTGTCATCCGCGACCCTGGCTGATCCCCAGGCGTTGAACAAGGTCTTTGAAATCCTGCGGGCCCACTCAAACCTTGGGTCGCGCCTGACGTTGGAGATCGGTGAAGAACAACTGCCCGAGCAAGCGGTGCTGGAGCAGTTGACCCGGCAGTTGCGCGAGCTTGGCTTCTCCCTGAGCCTGCAGCGTTTTGGCGGGCGATTCAGCATGATTGGTAATTTGTCGCGGCTGGGGTTGGCTTACCTGAAGATCGATGGCAGCTACATCCGGGCCATTGATCAGGAGAGCGATAAGCGGCTGTTCATCGAGGCGATTCAGCGTGCTGCTCACAGTATCGACCTGCCGTTGATTGCCGAGCGGGTGGAGACGGAAGGGGAGTTGGCGGTGATTCGTGAGATGGGGTTGTTTGGGGTGCAGGGGCAGTTGGTTGGGGAGCCTCGGCGTTGGGGGTGATGGTTGTTGGTTAGGTTTTTGACCGGGTACATATCCGTTGCTTCGGTCACGGCGGCTTGGGGTTTCGCCCTTACGGCGACTCACTTTTTTCAGACGCCAAAAAAAGTAAGCAAAAAAGGCTTGCCCCACCACTCGGTGCCTCGCCTAGGCTCGGCATGCCCTCTCTCCGGCATTGCTCCGTGGGCCCGCCGCGAAGGGCCGTCCATGGCCCAGCGCGGCTATCCCGGCATCCATGCCGGGATGCCTACTGCGCAATGCCTGCGTTCGGCCATTGTGGTTAACGGGGCCCCCAGATCAAAAGCTGGACGAGGCGGCCTGAAGCCGACCTGTTTCCTTGGTGATCGCGGTTCTCCCCTGGGGAGCAAGCCTGCTCGCGAAGGCGTCAGTCCAGACACCAAAAGTTTGTGGCGAGGGCGCCGTGTACTGCCTGGAGCGACGTGGCAGCCTAGATCAACCCCTTCTCATCATCATCGATCAACCGGCTCAGCCCACCCAAGGCTTCACGGGCCTGGTTGCGGTCCATCAGCTTGGCCTGGGCCGCGGCTGGCAGATCGGTGACGCGGATGACGCCTTTGGTGGTCAGCACCTGGATCAAGTCGTCGAGTACCCGGATCATCTCCAGGTCGCTCTGCTTGAGCTGCTTGAGGCTGTTTTCCACCGCCTGGTTGGCGAACCAGTCCTGGATCTCGTGGTTGTCGGCCGGCAAGGTTTCGGTGGCCTCGGCGTAAGCAGTGGCCTCTACGCGCACCAGCAGGCCTTGTGCATCGCGTTGCACATAAAACATCGGGCATCCCTCGTGTATGAAGCGGCGTCATGCTGGGCAGCATAGCCAACTTAGGGGGAGTATGAACACTTACCGTGGCGAGGGAGCAAGCTCCCTCGCCACGGTTTTGTGTCAGCTTCAGCTGTTGTTGTGGTCGACCTTGATGGTCGGGTCGCTGCCGGCGATCAACGAGTTCAGGTTGACGTTCGACCAGTTGTTGCCCTCAAGCTTGATCGTCACATCAGGCGTCGCCGCCGCACCGTTGGCCGCGTTGAACTGGCCCGTGGTGCTGACTTGCAGCGAGGACACGCCATCAACCGTGCTGATTTTCAGGAAGTGGTCGATGGTGCTGCCGGTTTCGCCCTGCAACAGGTCCCGCAGGTCGATCCGGTCACCGTCGCCGGCCTTGAAGTCCTTGATCACATCATTGCCGGTGTCGCCGGACTTCCAGACAAACGTATCGCCGCCCAGGCCTCCGATCAGGGTGTCGTTGCCCTTACCGCCAATGAGCGTGTCGCTGCCGCTGCCGCCGAGCAGGATGTCACTGCCCTTGCCACCGTCCAGCCAGTCGTTACCGCCTTGGCCGAAGAGTATGTCGTTGCCGGCGCCGCCCAGCAGGGTGTCGTTGCCGTCATGGGCGCCGGATACATCGAACGCGGTGTAGTGCTCGGTGATGTACTGGTGCACGTTGGCGGTGGTGACCTTGCTCGCGTCCACGCCACTTTGTTGGGCGACAAACGACTGGATGGCCTGGTAACCCTCGCCGGCGATGCCGTTGAAGCTCACCAGGTCGCCGAACAGGATGTCGTTGCCGTCCGCGCCGTTGACGGTATCGGCACCTGGCATCGTCGCTTCGGTGTGGCCGATGATCGAGTTGGCCAGGTCCTTGGGGTCGATGTTGGTTTGCGGTTTGCCGTCCGAGTCGTAGGGCTTGAGGTCGGACAGGGTCACGTCCTTGTTCAGGCCGATCGCTTCCACGCCCGACACCGAACTCAACAGCGCGAAGGCGCTCGCGGAGTTGCTGGTGGTCGCCGAGTCGGTACTGTTGCCGGTCCCGTCGCGGTACGACAGCTCATAGGTGCCGTCGCCCTGGGCGCGCAGCGTGCCCAGGCTTTCTTCGCTCCAGTAGCCGCCCCAGGACTTTTTCCAGGTCTGCAGCGTGAGGTTCCCTGACTCGTCGACCTGTACGCGGTGGGTGCTGTCCAACGTGGCGCTGAACGTCTGGCCCAGCTTGTAGTTGCTGGTAGTGATCAGGCTGTCGAGCGTCACTCCGTTGTAGATGGTCGGGTTTGTCTCTTCGCCGCTCTGGTAGTAGGTCGGCTGGCCGTCGGTGATGAAGTACGTCAGGTTCTTCGCACCGGAGTTGCTCATGGCCTCGCTGCTCTTGAACCAGTTGGCCGTGGTCTTGAACACGTCTTCGTAGTTGGTGCCGCCACCGGAAACCATCGAGTCCAGGACACTCTTGAGCAATGCCAGCGCGTTCGGGTCCTTGAGGTTGACCGAAACGGTTTTGTTGACCTGCTTGTCGAAGTCCGCCAGGAAGATATTCACCGTGCCCGAATTGCTGCCCATGCTTTGCTTGAGCGTATTGAACACCGAAGTGAGCGAGTTCTTGGCCGCAGTGAGGGACGATTCGCTCATGCTGCCGGAGCTGTCGACCATGAACGCGATGTTGTAGTTGACCCCGGGAACGACAGTCAGGCCGCCGATATCGGCCACCATGATGTCGTTGCCGTCGGTGCCAGTGACGTTGTCATTGCCGGAAGTGGCGGTCGCAGCGTTGTAGACGGCTGGATGCACTGTCACCGGGATCTGTGCAATGGTCGTCGCCGACCCGCCGAGGGCTTCGGTGGAGGTCGAGGTCACGGTCAGGTTGATCTGGCCGTTGAAGTAGGTTGGTGGCGTCAGGTTGAGGCTGCCCAGGTTCCAGCCAGTGACCGAGGCTTCGCCGTTGGCGCCCACGGTCGCGGTGTGGCCTGCGCCGTCGCTCAACACGCTGCCTTCCGGCATGCCGCCGATCTTCACGCTCAGGCTTTCGGAGCCGTCGGTGTCGGTCAGGGCGGTGGTGATCTTCGACAGGTTCACGCTGCCGCCTTCGGCGCCTTCGTTGAGCTTGAAGCCGTCGTAGTAGCCTTCGCCGTTGGTGCCGTGCAGGTCGGAGACGGTGACACCGGCATTCACCAAATCTGCGACACCGGTATAGAGCGGCACGCCGGCATTGCTCAGGTCCACAGGCGCGCTGCCGTTGACCGACAGGTTCACGTCGTAGCTGCCCGGGCCGGTCTGGTTGTGGTGGTAGATGTCCAGGGTGTAGTAGCCGCTGGTGGTCGGTGTGAACGAACCGTTCAACTGGCCGCCCGCACCCCAAGTGGTTGCCGCGGCGGTCTTGCCACCGATGGTCACCAGCAGGCTGTCATCGCCCGTGCCGCTGAAGGTGTAGGTCTTGCCGGCCTCGAGGAAAATCAGTCCTGAAGTTTTCGACGCGGTGCCCGGATTGACGTTGCCGTCGTTCTGGACGTTGCCCACGGTGGTGCTGCTGTTCGGCGTGCCGGCGGCATCGATCACCGACTTGAGCGTGCCGGACGGCGCGCCGCTGCCATCGGTGCCCAGGCCTGACAGGCCGGTCCAGACTTCCTTGATCAAACCGGTGGAGGTCACATTGTTGCCGGCTACGTTGAGGGTCGGCGCGTCGGCGACAGGCGTGATGTCGATCTTCACGGTGCCGGTATTGCCCAGCGTCTGGCCGTCGGTTGGCTGGAAGCTGATCTGCGCGTAGTCGGCCTTTTGGTTGCCCACGCCGGCCGGGTTGCCGTTGGCGCCGGATTCGTTGGCGTCGGGTGTAAAGCGCAGCTTGCCAGCGTCGATGTCGGCCTTGGTGAAGGTCTGGTTGTTGGCCACGTCCTTCCAGGTCGCGCCGTCCAGGTACTGCAACTTGCCGTCACCCGGCAGACCGGTGATTTTCACTCCCTGGCTGGCGGCGGCGCTGTCCACGTCGCTGATGCCGAACGTCGACCAGCCGAGGACCAGCGAAGTGTCTTCGGTGCCCGTCACCGCGCCACCGGTGGCTACTGGCGCGTCGTTGACCCCGACCACGTTCACGGTGGTGGTCGCCGTGTTGGAATAGCTCGTGCCGTCGGTCACCGTCACGGTGATGATGCGCGGTACGGTGCTCGGATCTTCGCTGTTGTTGATGAAGCTGATGTTCTTGATCTGCTGCATGTAGTCGGCCAGCGTCGCATTGCCCGTCAGCGTCAGGACGACTTTGCCGTCGGTGCTGTTGGCGTTGATGCTGATGCCGTTGACGCTGTTGCCCAGGTTCAGCGCATCGCCAGGCTGACGGTTGGTCAGCACGATGGTGGCGCCGGTCAGCATCGTGCTGTCCGGGTCGGTGATCTTCAGGTCGGTATCGCCAATCGACACGCCTGGGCCGGTGGTGCCCTCGGTGAAGGTCACCTGGTAATCGGTCCCGGTCTTGCCGCTGGAGTTGTTGGCGTCCAGGTCAAGTACCGGTGGCGCGTCGTTGTCGATAATCGAGGTGCTGACGCTGCCGTTGGTCCCGCTGACGGCCAGGTGCTCGAAGTTGCCGCCGGTGGCCGAATCGATCTTGACCACGAAGTTTTCGGTGCCTTCGGTGATCTTGTCGTCCAGGGTGGCCACGTTGAAGTTGGCGCTGGTGGCGTTGGCCGGAATCTTCACGGTGTAGACACCGGTGAAGTCCGTGCCGTCGGCGGCGGTGCCGCTGTAGACGATCTTCACCGTCACCTCGGTTTGCGCCGGGTTCGTCAGGCTGACGGTGTAGGTAGCCGCCTGCCCTTCGGTGACCGATGTGCTGCCAGTGATGCTGACCGTGGTGTTGTCAGGGGTGTCGGTGACGGAAGTCACCGCTGGCGTGGTGCTCGGTACCAGATGCTCGAAATTGCCGCCAGTGGCCGTCTTGATCGTTGCCTCGACACTGCCGGAGTCCTTGTAGACGTCGTCTTTTGGCGCGTCGACGGTCACGGTGCCAGTCTTGGCGCCGGCGGCGATGTTGATGACGGCGCCGTTGCTCAGCGTCACGGTGACAGGCGAACCGGCAGCGTTGGTCAGGTTCGCGGTGTAGGTGATCTGGCCACCCTCGGCGACCGAACCGGTGGCGCTCAGGCTCAGGCCGGTGGTGTCCTGCACATCGGTAACAGTGGTGCCGGCAGGCTTGCCGTCGATCTCCAGGTTTTCGTAATTGCCGCCCTTGGCGTCGTCGATCTTGACGCTGAGGTTGCTGCCGCCAGCGAGGGCATCATTTGGTGCGGTGAAGTTCACCGAGCCAGAGCTTTCGCCTATAGGGATGGTGATGCTTTGACCGTTCGACAGGGTCACGACGAGCGGAGCGCCAGTTACTGGAGCGTTTACCGAAGCGGTGTAAACCACGGTGCCACCTTCGCCAACCGTCGAAGTCGCGGTGAGCGAAACGGTGCTGGTGTCCAGGGTGTCGGTGACATCGGTAACGGCAGGTGCAGTGCTCGGCACCAGGTTTTCGAAGTTGCCACCGGTGGCCTTGTCGATGCTGACTTCAACCTTGCCGGAATCTTTGTAGACATCATCCTTCGGCGCATCGACGGTTACGGTACCAGTCTTGGCGCCGGCGGCGATGTTGATGACGGCGCCGTTGCTCAGGGTGATGGTTACTGGCGAACCTGCGGCGTTGGTCAAAGTCGCGGTGTAAACGATGGAGCCGCCCTCGGCGACGGTATCGGTCGCGGACAAGGTCAGGCCAGTCGTGTCTTGAGTATCGGTGACTGCGGTATCCGCAGGCTTGCCGTCGATTTCCAGATTTTCGTAATTGCCGCCCTTGGCGTCGTCGATCTTGACGCTGAGGTTGCTGCCGCCAGCGAGGGCATCATTTGGTGCGGTGAAGTTCACCGAGCCGGAGCTTTCGCCTACGGGGATGGTGATGGATTGGCCGTTCGACAGGGTCACGACGAGCGGAGCGCCAGTAACCGGGGCGTTCACCGAAGCGGTGTAAACCACGGTGCCGCCTTCGCCTACGGAAGGTGTGGCAGTCAGGCTGACAGTCGAAGTATCGAGCGTATCGGTAACGTCAGTGACAGCAGGCGTGGTGCTCGGCACCAGATTTTCGAAGTTGCCACCAGTGGCTTTATCGATGCTGACTTCAACCTTGCCGGAGTCCTTGTAGACGTCATCCTTCGGCGCATCGACGGTTACGGTGCCGGTCTTGGCGCCAGCAGCGATGTTGATGACGGCGCCGTTGCTCAAGGTGATGGTGACTGGCGAGCCCGCAGCGTTGGTCAGGGTGGCGGTATAAACAATCGAACCACCCTCCGCAACGGTATCGGTCGCGGACAAGGTCAGGCCAGTCGTGTCTTGAACGTCCGTAACGGTCGTGTCGGCAGGCTTGCCGTCGATTTCCAGATTTTCGTAGTTGCCGCCCTTGGCGTCGTCGATCTTGACGCTGAGGTTGCTGCCGCCAGCGAGGGCGTCGTTCGGTGCGGTGAAGTTCACCGATCCGGAGCTTTCGCCTACGGGGATGGTGATGGATTGGCCGTTCGACAGGGTCACGACGAGCGGAGCGCCAGTTACCGGGGCGTTCACCGAAACGGTGTAAACCACGGTGCCGCCTTCGCCTACGGAAGGTGTGGCAGTCAGGCTGACAGTCGAAGTATCGAGCGTATCGGTAACGTCAGTGACAGCAGGCGTGGTGCTCGGCACCAGATTTTCGAAGTTGCCACCAGTGGCTTTATCGATGCTGACTTCAACCTTGCCGGAATCTTTGTAGACATCGTCCTTCGGCGCGTCGACGGTCACGGTGCCGGTCTTGGCGCCGGCGGCGATGTTGATGACGGCGCCGTTGCTCAGGGTGATGGTGACCGGCGAACCTGCGGCGTTGGTCAGGGTGGCGGTGTAAACGATGGAGCCGCCCTCGGCGACGGTGTCCGTTGCCGAGAGGGTCAGGCCAGTCGTGTCTTGAACGTCCGTAACGGTCGTGTCGGCAGGCTTGCCATCGATTTCCAGGTTTTCGTAGTTGCCGCCCTTGGCATCGTCGATCTTGACGCTGAGGTTGCTGCCGTCAGCGAGGGCATCGTTTGGTGCGGTGAAGTTCACCGAGCCGGAGCTTTCGCCAACGGGGATGGTGATGGACTGGCCGTTGCTCAACGTCACTACGAGCGGAGCGCCAGTTACTGGAGCGTTTACCGAAGCGGTGTAAACCACGGTGCCGCCTTCGCCAACCGTCGAAGTCGCGGTGAGCGAAACGGTGCTGGTGTCCAGGGTGTCCGTGACGTCGGTTACGGCAGGTGCCGTGCTCGGCACCAAATTCTCGAAGTTGCCACCGGTGGCTTTATCGATGCTGACTTCAACTTTGCCGGAGTCCTTGTAGACGTCATCCTTCGGTGCATCGACGGTCACGGTGCCAGTCTTGGCGCCGGCGGCGATGTTGATGACGGCGCCGTTGCTCAGGGTGATGGTTACTGGCGAGCCCGCAGCGTTGGTCAAAGTCGCGGTGTAAACAATCGAACCACCCTCCGCAACGGTATCGGTCGCGGACAAGGTCAGGCCAGTCGTGTCCTGGGTGTCGGTGACTGCGGTATCCGCAGGCTTGCCGTCGATTTCCAGGTTTTCGTAGTTGCCGCCCTTGGCGTCGTCGATCTTGACGCTGAGGTTGCTGCCGCCAGCGAGGGCATCATTCGGTGCGGTGAAGTTCACCGATCCAGAGCTTTCGCCTACGGGGATGGTGATGGATTGGCCGTTCGACAGGGTCACGACGAGCGGAGCGCCAGTAACCGGGGCGTTCACCGAAGCGGTGTAAACCACGGTGCCGCCTTCGCCAACTGTCGAAGTCGCGGTGAGCGAAACGGTGCTGGTGTCCAGGGTGTCGGTGACGTCGGTTACGGCTGGCGTGGTGCTAGGCACCAGGTTTTCGAAGTTGCCACCGGTGGCTTTATCGATGCTGACTTCGACTTTGCCGGAGTCCTTGTAGACGTCGTCCTTCGGCGCGTCGACGGTTACGGTGCCGGTCTTGGCGCCAGCAGCGATGTTGATGACGGCGCCGTTGCTCAAGGTGATGGTTACTGGCGAACCTGCGGCGTTGGTCAAAGTCGCGGTGTAAACGATGGAGCCGCCCTCGGCGACGGTATCGGTCGCGGACAAGGTCAGGCCAGTCGTGTCTTGAGTATCGGTGACTGCGGTATCCGCAGGCTTGCCGTCGATTTCCAGATTTTCGTAATTGCCGCCCTTGGCGTCGTCGATCTTGACGCTGAGGTTGCTGCCGCCAGCGAGGGCATCATTTGGTGCGGTGAAGTTCACCGAGCCAGAGCTTTCGCCTACGGGGATGGTGATGGATTGGCCGTTCGACAGGGTCACGACGAGCGGAGCGCCAGTTACCGGGGCGTTTACCGAAGCGGTGTAGACCACGGTGCCGCCTTCGCCAACCGTCGAAGTCGCGGTGAGCGAAACGGTGCTGGTGTCCAGGGTGTCCGTGACGTCGGTTACGGCTGGCGTGGTGCTCGGCACCAGGTTCTCGAAGTTGCCACCGGTGGCTTTGTCGATGCTGACTTCAACCTTGCCGGAATCTTTGTAGACATCGTCCTTCGGCGCGTCGACGGTCACGGTGCCAGTCTTGGCGCCAGCGGCGATGTTGATGACGGCGCCGTTGCTCAGGGTGATGGTTACTGGCGAGCCCGCAGCGTTGGTCAAAGTCGCGGTGTAAACAATCGAACCACCCTCCGCAACGGTATCGGTCGCGGACAAGGTCAGGCCAGTCGTGTCTTGGGTGTCGGTGACTGCGGTATTCGCAGGCTTGCCGTCGATTTCCAGATTTTCGTAGTTGCCGCCCTTGGCGTCGTCGATCTTGACGCTGAGGTTGCTGCCGCCAGCGAGGGCATCATTTGGTGCGGTGAAGTTCACCGAGCCGGAGCTTTCGCCAACGGGGATGGTGATGGACTGGCCGTTGCTCAACGTCACTACGAGCGGAGCGCCAGTTACTGGAGCGTTTACCGAAGCGGTGTAAACCACGGTGCCGCCTTCGCCAACCGTCGAAGTCGCGGTGAGCGAAACGGTGCTGGTGTCTAGGGTGTCCGTGACGTCGGTTACGGCAGGTGCCGTGCTCGGCACCAAATTCTCGAAGTTGCCACCGGTGGCTTTGTCGATGCTGACTTCAACCTTGCCGGAATCTTTGTAGACATCGTCCTTCGGTGCATCGACGGTTACGGTGCCGGTCTTGGCGCCAGCGGCGATGTTGATGACGGCGCCGTTGCTCAAGGTGATGGTTACTGGCGAACCTGCGGCGTTGGTCAAAGTCGCGGTGTAAACGATGGAGCCGCCCTCGGCGACGGTATCGGTCGCGGACAAGGTCAGGCCAGTCGTGTCTTGAGTATCGGTGACTGCGGTATCCGCAGGCTTGCCGTCGATTTCCAGATTTTCGTAATTGCCGCCCTTGGCGTCGTCGATCTTGACGCTGAGGTTGCTGCCGCCAGCGAGGGCATCATTTGGTGCGGTGAAGTTCACCGAGCCGGAGCTTTCGCCAACGGGGATGGTGATGGACTGGCCGTTGCTCAACGTCACTACGAGCGGAGCGCCAGTTACTGGAGCGTTTACCGAAGCGGTGTAAACCACGGTGCCGCCTTCGCCAACCGTCGAAGTCGCGGTGAGCGAAACGGTGCTGGTGTCCAGGGTGTCCGTGACGTCGGTTACGGCAGGTGCCGTGCTCGGCACCAAATTCTCGAAGTTGCCACCGGTGGCTTTATCGATGCTGACTTCAACCTTGCCGGAATCTTTGTAGACATCGTCCTTCGGCGCGTCGACGGTCACGGTGCCAGTCTTGGCCCCAGCGGCGATGTTGATGACGGCGCCGTTGCTCAAGGTGATGGTGACTGGCGAGCCCGCAGCGTTGGTAAGGGTGGCGGTGTAAACGATGGAGCCGCCTTCAGCGACGGTATCCGTTGCCGAGAGGGTCAGGCCAGTCGTGTCTTGAACGTCCGTAACGGTCGTGTCGGCAGGCTTGCCGTCGATTTCCAGGTTTTCGTAGTTGCCGCCCTTGGCATCGTCGATCTTGACGCTGAGGTTGCTGCCGCCAGCGAGGGCATCGTTCGGTGCGGTGAAGTTCACCGAGCCGGAGCTTTCGCCGACGGGGATGGTGATGCTTTGACCGTTCGACAGGGTCACGACGAGCGGAGCGCCAGTAACCGGGGCGTTCACCGAAGCGGTGTAAACCACGGTGCCGCCTTCGCCTACGGAAGGTGTGGCAGTCAGGCTGACAGTCGAAGTATCGAGCGTATCGGTAACGTCCGTGACAGCAGGCGTGGTGCTCGGCACCAGGTTTTCGAAGTTGCCACCGGTGGCTTTGTCGATGCTGACTTCAACCTTGCCGGAATCTTTGTAGACATCGTCCTTCGGTGCATCGACGGTTACGGTGCCGGTCTTGGCGCCAGCGGCGATGTTGATGACGGCGCCGTTGCTCAAGGTGATGGTTACTGGCGAGCCCGCAGCGTTGGTCAGGGTCGCGGTGTAAACAATCGAACCACCTTCCGCAACGGTGCCCGTCGCGGACAGCGTCAGGTCCGTAGTATCAGCCGAATCAGTAATCGTGGTGACAGCTGGCGTGGTGCTTGGGACCAGGTTCTCGAAGTTGCCGCCCGAGGTGCCGGCGATGGTGGTGCTGACGGTGCTGCTGTTGTTATAGACATCATTCGCCGGGGTATCCACAGCGACGGTGCCAGTGGTTGCGCCAGCGGCGATGTTGATGACCGCGCCGTTGCTCAAGGTCACGGTGACGGGCGTTTGTGCCGGGTTACTCAACGTGGCGGTGTAGGTGATCTGACCGCCTTCGGTGATGGTTTCGCTGGCGGTCAGGGTCAGGTCGGTGGTGTCAGCCGAATCGTTGATGGTGGTGACGGCTGGCGTGGTGCTCGGCACCAGGTTCTCGAAGTTGCCACCGGACGTGCCGGCAATGGTGGTGCTGACGGTGCTGCCGTTGTTGTAGACATCGTTCGCCGGGGTATCGACAGCCACAGTGCCAGTGGTCTGGCCGGCGGCGATATTGATCACGGCGCCGTTGCTCAGGGTCACGGTTAACGGAGTTTGGGCCGGGTTGGTCAGTGTGGCGGTGTAGGTGATCTGGCCGCCTTCGGTCACTTCGGAGGACGCGGACAGGGTCAGGCCAGTGGTGTCAGCCGAATCGTTGATGGTGGTGACGGCTGGCGTGGTGCTCGGCACCAGGTTCTCGAAGTTGCCACCGGTTGTGCCCGTAATCGTGGCGCTGACGGTGCTGCCGTTGTTATAGACGTCGTTGGCCGGGGTATCGACCGCGACGGTGCCAGTGGTCTGGCCGGCGGCGATATTGATCACGGCGCCGTTGCTCAGGGTCACGGTTACCGGAGTTTGGGCCGGGTTGGTCAGCGTGGCGGTGTAAGTGATCTGGCCGCCTTCGGTGATGGTTTCGCTGGCGCTCAGCGTCAGGCCGGTGGTATCGGCCGAATCAGTGATCGTAGTAACGGCTGGTGCGGTGTTCGGAACCAGGTTCTCGAAGTTGCCACCGGTTGCGCCGGTGATGGTGGTACTGACGGTGCTGCCATTGTTGTAGACATCATTCGCCGGGGTATCGACCGCGACGGTGCCAGTGGTCTGGCCGGCGGCGATGGTGATGACCGAGCCGTTGCTCAACGTCACGGTGACTGGCGTTTGTGCCGGGTTGGTCAACGTGGCGGTGTAGGTGATCTGGCCGCCTTCGGTAACCGTGTTGCCTGCGCTCAGGGTGACGGTCGTGGTGTCGACGGTGTCGGTGATTTGAGTCACGGCTGGGGTGGTGGGCACGGTCACGGCGATGCCGTTGCCACCGGTGGTGCCGGTGACGGTCACGCTGATCTGGCTTGGGTCGTTATAGACCGTGTCGTTGGGTGCAAGCGGTACGTTGACGGTGCCAGTCAGTTGCCCGGCCGGGATAACGATAACGGCACCGTTGGACAAGGTCACGATCAGGTTGGTCTGCGGGGCCTGGGTCACGGTCGCGGTGTAGACCAGCACGCCACCGGCCTCGGTCAGGGTCGGCGTGGCGCTCAAGGTCATGGTCGCATTGAGCACGGCGTTGGCGGTTGTGTCGGGCGTGGTGTCGCCACCCAGGATGTTGTCATCCGTGGCGGCAGCCGCCGCGAGGCCTTCCGTCGGGAAGCCGATGGTAGGGTCGACGCTGCCAGCGGTTGCATCCAGTACGACGAAGCTGTGGCCACCACCAGCGGCACCGCCCGTACCGGCGGCGGTTGGGCCTGCGGCGGTGGCTTCCAGGGCGGTCGTCGGGTCGACGCCCGCGGCGATGGCTTGTTGCAGTTCATCTACAGAGGGCGCGGCTTGGGCGGCGGCCTGTTGAAGATCCGCGGAAGAGTCCGGAGCGCTGGCGCTCCACTGAGTGTCGCGGCCCAGGTCGAGCGTGCGGCCATCAGCCAGTTCCAGTGTGACGGCGCCAGCAGGACCGGTGTCCAACTGGTCGCCCACGTTAAGGCGATCGCCTTCAATGAGTACACGCCGAATGCCCTCGGGGGATACGACGAAAACCTGACCAACAATGCTTTTGACAACGGCAATAACACTGCTCATTGAAGACTCTCCGGGTACCACGTTCAGTAGACTTCCATGGACCCGACAGCCTCGTTGGCCATAGCGGTCTGGACGTTCATGCTCACTAAGGGAAAATGTTTTGACGCATCAATGTGACAACTATTTGACATCAATTTGGAGGCGATTTTTGTTACTGCCAAACTATTGACCTTCTGCCGGCCATCCTAAACAATCGCTTCCGTAATGTCACATTGATATTTAAGCGGCAACCTGTTCTTTCGGTGCGAGTTCCAGCTCCTTTTTGAACTTTCCGACATACGGTCATTCCGGTTGCCATCATCCGATGCAGCGCCACGTTTCGCTGTGATCCAAGACAAGTGTTTTCGGGATTTAACCAACCATGCGTTCGCACCTGCTCAAGGCTTTACCTTTCGCCGTCGCCGCCAGTTTCGTACAAGCACAAACCTTGCCGCAGGCCATGCAACAAGCATTGGATGTTCATCCGGAAATCCAGGCCGGCGTGAACAGTCGCCTGGCGGCGGACTATCAGCTCAAGGCGGCCAAGGGTGGCTACCTCCCTAGAGTGGACCTCGCAGCCGGGTACGGCCGCGAAGGTACCGACAGCGTGACCACTCGTTCGGGTAGCAACAATCATTGGGAAACGCTGAACCGCAGTGAGTCGAGCCTGCGTCTGACGCAGATGGTTTTTGACGGTTTTGCGACGTCCAGCGAAGTCGGGCGTCAACAAGCCAACGTCAGTGCCCGTGCCTATTCCTTGCTCGACGCCTCCGAGCGCACCGGGTTGACGGTGGCCCAGGTGTACCTGGACGTACTGACCCGTCGCGAGTTCGTGCGCCTGGCCGAGGACAACCTCAAGAGCCACGAACGCATCTTCGATCAGATCAAGCTGCGCACCTCCCGGGGCGTAGGCAGTGGTGCCGACCTGGACCAGGCCGAAGCGCGCATGGCCCAGGCCCGCAACAACCTGATCACCGAACAGACCAACCTGGCCGATGCCGAGACCAACTTCCTCAGCGCCGTCGGTCAACTGCCTGACCAGTTGGAGCGTCCCGCCGACTTTATGGCGCTGCTGCCGGCCAACCTGACCGAAGCCCGTGCCCAGATGCTGGAAAACAGCCCGGTGTTGCGTTCGGCCGAAGCCGACATCGCCGCTGCCGAGCAACAGTACGAAGCCGCCAAGTCGAGCTTCTACCCACGCTTCGACGCCGAACTGGGTCGCACCGCCGACAATGACCTGGATGGCCAGAACGGCCACAACAACGAATGGCAAGCCATGCTGCGCATGCGCTTCAACCTGTACGCCGGTGGCAGCAACAAGGCCGACCTGGAATCCAAGTCATACCTGTCCAACCAGGCCCTGGACATCCGCAACAACGCGCTGCGCCAGTTGAACGAAGAACTGGGCCTGGCCTGGAATGCCCTGAACAACGCCAACGCCCAGGTGCCGATCGCCCAGCAATACGTCGATCGCAGCGCCAACGTGCGCAGCGCCTACCAGAAGCAGTTCAGCCTCGGCGAGCGCACGCTGCTCGACTTGCTCGACAGTGAAAACGAGCTGTTCAGCGCTTCCCGTCGCCTGGCGGAAATCAAGAACGTACAGCTGTTCACCCAGTACCGGATCAAGGCAACCATGGGCCAACTGTTGAAAAGCCAGGGTGTGGTCGCGCCGTTGGCATCGGTTGTGCAGAACGACGTGAAACCCAAGGTCCAGTTGCCTGGGATGAATTGAGTCCCATCACCCGTTTTAATCAGTCAGAGTGCCGAGCGTGGAATCAGAAGTCAGTCCAGTCGAACTAGTTCATGACCCGCGCACGCTGCACGACGACCCGCTGCTGGATGGTTTGCTGGCGCTCTGCATGCTGCATCAGAAGCCTGCCAGCGCGGCGATGCTCACCACCGGCCTGCCGTTGCCCAAGCAACGGCTGAGCGTCGAATTATTGTCGCGCGCGGCGGCCCGTGCCGGTCTGCAAGGCCGGGTGCTGCAGCGCAAGCTCGAGCAAATTCCCGCCATCGCCATGCCGGCGTTGTTGCTGCTCAAAGAAGGTCGCAGCGCCGTGCTGCTGGGCTGGGCCGATAACGACCAGGCGCGGCTGCTGCTCAGCGAAAGCGATGGCGGTGAGGTGACAGTCAGCCGCGAGTTGCTGGCTGACGACTACAGCGGCAAGGTGTTCTTCGCCCAACCGCAGCATAAATTTGACGTTAACCACGGCACGCTCATTCCCCGGGCGCGCTCGTGGTTTCGCGACACCCTCAAGCGCTCCCGTTGGCTGTATGCCGATGCCATTGCCGCCAGCCTGTTGATCAACATCATCGCCATGGCCGCGCCGTTGTTCGTGATGAACGTCTACGACCGCGTGGTGCCGAACCAGGCCGAATCGACCTTGTGGGTACTGGCCGTCGGCATCACCGGCGCCTATGTGTTCGACCTGATCCTGAAGATGCTGCGCAGTTTGTGCCTGGACCTGGCGGGCAAGAAAACCGACCTGATCATTTCGGCGACGCTGTTCGAGCGCATCGTCGGCATGGCCATGAAATACCGCCCGGCGCGGGTCGGCAGCTTTGCCCAGAACATCCATGAATTCCAGAGCCTGCGGGACTTCCTCGCTTCGCTGACCCTCACCAGCCTGATCGACCTGCCGTTCACCCTGCTGATCTTCATGGTCATCGCGATCCTCGGCGGGCACCTGGTGTGGATCCCGGTGTTGGCGTTCCCGATTGCCTTGCTGATCGGCTATGCGTTGCAGAAGCCGTTGGTCGCCACCATGGAGCGGACAATGGCCCTGGGCGCCGAACGCCAGTCCAGCCTGATCGAAACCCTGGCTGGCCTGGACGCGGTGAAGGTCAACAACGCCGAGAGTGAGCGTCAATATCAGTGGGAGCAGACCATCGGCACCCTGAGCCGCCTCGAGCTGCGCGTGAAAATGCTGTCCGGCCTGGCGATGAACATCACGCTGCTGATCCAGCAATTGGCCGGGGTGATCATGATCGTCTTCGGCGTCTACCAGATCATCGCCGGCAACCTGAGCATGGGCGGGCTGATCGCCTGCTACATGCTCAGCGGACGTGCGCTGAGCCCATTGGCCTCGCTGTCGGGCTTGCTGACCCGTTACCAGCAGGCGCGGGTGACCATGACATCGGTCGACCAGATGATGGAGCTGCCCCAGGAGCGCAATTTCGACGAGCGCCCGCTGAGCCGCAACGTTCTGCAGGGCGCTATTGAATGCCGCCAGTTGAATTTCACCTACCCGAACCAGCAGAACGCCGCGCTGAAGAACATCAACCTGGTGATCAAGCCGGGTGAAAAGATCGGCATCATCGGTCGCAGTGGTTCGGGCAAAAGCTCCCTGGCCAAGTTGCTGGTGGGCCTGTATCAGCCGGACGACGGCGCATTATTGGTGGACGGTGTGGATATTCGCCAGATCGACGTCAGTGAGCTGCGCTACAACGTTGGCTACGTGCCCCAGGACATCCAGTTGCTGGCCGGCACCCTGCGGGACAACTTGACCTCCGGCGCCCGTTACGTCGAGGACGAACTGGTGCTCCAGGCCGCCGAGCTGGCGGGCGTGCATGAATTCGCCCGCCTGCATCCGCAGGGCTATGAGCTGCAAGTCGGTGAGCGCGGGCAGAATCTGTCCGGCGGCCAGCGCCAGAACGTCGCCCTGGCTCGCGCGCTGCTCCTCAACCCGCCCATTCTGTTGCTGGACGAACCCACCAGCGCCATGGACAACACCGGTGAAGAGCGCTTGAAACAACGCCTGGCCGCCGTGGTGGAAAACAAGACGGTGCTGTTGGTGACGCACCGGGCATCCTTGCTGTCGCTAGTGGATCGCCTGTTGGTGGTCGACCGTGGGCAGATCCTCGCCGACGGCCCGAAAGCCGCCGTGATGGAAGCGTTGAAGAAGGGGCAGATCAGTGTTGCTTAAATCAGGATTCAGGGGCGCTGTGGGCCGCTATTTCAAGGGCTCCGACTCGCTGCACGGCCAACCACTGCCCGAGGTCAACAAGGCACTGATCGAGGACGCCCCGCGGGTGGTGCGCCTGACGATCTGGGGCATCATTGGTTTCTTCGTCTTCCTGGGACTGTGGGCCAACTTCGCCGTGGTCGATGAAGTGACCAAGGGCGACGGCAAGGCGATCCCCTCGTCGAAGATCCAGAAAATCCAGAACCTGGAAGGCGGTATCGTCGCTGAGCTGTTCATCAAGGAGGGGCAAATCGTCGAAGCCGGGGCGCCGTTGATTCGCCTGGACGATACGCGGTTTGTCTCCAATGTCGGCGAAACCGAGGCGGATCGCCTGTCGATGCTGTTGCGGGTCGAGCGCTTGAGCGCTGAAGTTGAAGATCGACCGCTGAATTTTCCCGCCGATGTGCTCAAGGCCGTACCGGGCCAGGCCGCCAGCGAAGAGTCGCTGTACATCAGCCGCCGCCAGCAACTGCACGATGAAATCGGCGGCTTGCAGGAGCAGTTGATCCAGCGTCAGCAGGAGCTGCGCGAGTTTGTGTCCAAGCAGGCGCAGTACCGCTCCGGCCTGGCGCTGCAACGCCAGGAAATCAACATGTCCGAACCGCTGGTGGCCCAAGGCGCGGTGTCGCCTGTGGAAGTGCTGCGGCTCAAGCGTGCCGAAGTCGAGACCCGTGGGCAACTGGACGCCACGACGCTGGCGATTCCCCGTGCCGAATCGGCGATCAAGGAAGTGCAGCGCAAGATCGACGAGACTCGCGGCAAATTCCGCAGCGAAGCCCTGACCCAGCTCAATGAGGCGCGCACCGACCTGAACAAGGCCCAGGCCACCGGCAAGGCCCTGGAAGACCGCGTGAGCCGTACCTTGGTGACCTCGCCGGTGCGTGGCATTGTCAACAAAATGCTGGTGAACACCATCGGCGGCGTGATCCAGCCGGGGAGTGACCTGGTGGAAATCGTGCCGCTGGACGACACCCTCCTGGTGGAAGCGAAGATCCGTCCCCAGGACATCGCCTTCCTGCACCCCGGCCAGGATGCCACGGTGAAATTCACCGCCTATGACTACACCATCTACGGCGGGATGAAAGCCAAGCTGGAACAGATCGGCGCCGACACGATCACCGATGAAGACAAGAAAACCACTTATTACATCATCAAGTTGCGCACCGAACGCAGCCACCTGGGCACGCCTGAAAAACCCTTGCTGATCATCCCGGGGATGGTGGCATCGGTGGATATCATCACCGGCAAGAAAACCGTCTTGAGCTACCTGCTCAAGCCGATCATCAAGGCCCGGTCCGAGGCGTTGCACGAGCGGTAAGGGCTGTTCTGTGGCTGCATAGCTTTTTGTGGCGGGGGCTTGCTCCCGCTTGAGTGCGCAGCAGCGCTCATCACTTCTTTTGGGACCGCTGCGCGACCCAGCGGGAGCAAGCTCCCTCGCCACATTAAGTTTTGCAGTCTGAATAAACGCCATATCGTTATTCGCTAACGGTATTTAAATAAATTTTCTTATACCTTTAAAGTCATCCCCCTGCGTACCTGCCGACCAATCGGCGCGCCGCACGACACAAACCCACACGGTGACCCCGTGAGTTTTGATCGAATGCGCGCCTGTTGAAGCGCGCCGTGCGTGGGAGTGATGTATGCCAGCCGTCTCTTTTTCTCCAAGTTCAACGACTGCGGACGTTGCGTCGCAGTCTTTTGAAGTCCGTCCATTCAGCGATGCGGTCGGCGCCGAGATCGTCGGCCTGGACTTGTCCCGGCCCATCAACGACCAGGATTTTTCCCGCATCCACCGTGCCCACCTCGACCATCACGTGGTGGTGTTCCGTGACCAACGTATCAGCCCTGAACAGCACATCGCTTTCAGTCGTCGTTTTGGCGTGCTGCAGATCCATGTGCTCAAGCAGTTCCTGCTGGTCGGGCATCCGGAAATTCTCATCGTGTCCAACATCATCGAAAACGGCCAATCCATCGGCCTCGGCGATGCCGGCAAGTTCTGGCATTCGGACCTTTCCTATAAAGAGCTGCCCAGCCTAGGCTCGATGCTCCACGCCCAAGAGCTGCCGAGCGAAGGCGGCGACACGTTGTTTGGCGACATGCACAAGGCCTTGGACGGCTTGCCCGACGCATTGCGTAAAGCGATCGAAGGCCGTTCGGCGGCGCACTCCTACACGGCGCGCTACAGCGAGACCAAATTCGAAGGCAACTGGCGCCCGACGCTCACACCTGAACAACTGGCCCAGGTCGCTGAGGTCGTGCACCCGATCGTCCGCACGCACCCGGAAACCGGGCGCAAGGCGTTGTTCGTCAGCGAGGGTTTCACCACCCGCATCGTTGGCCTGCCTGAGGACGAGAGCCGCGCCATCCTGGCCGAGCTGTATGCCCACAGCGTGCGGCCCGAGAACATCTACCGCCATCAATGGCAGCCCCACGACCTGGTGTTCTGGGACAACCGCTCGCTGATCCACTTGGCTGCCGGTTGCCCGAGCCATCTGCGCCGCAAGCTGTACCGCACGACCATCCAGGGCGACGCCCCTTTCTGATCGGCTGCGCCTCGCGCAAAGAGCCCGGAGAAACACTATGTCCAAACGCATTGCTCTTGCACCATTGGCCGCCGCCTTCGGCCTTGGGTTCAGTTTGCTGACCGGCAGCCTGGTCGCGCCCACCAGCGCCCACGCCGAGGGCGAGATTCGCATCGCCGAGCAGTTCGGCATCGTTTACCTGTTGTTGAACGTGGTGCGCGACCAGCAACTGATCGAGAAGCACGGCAAGGAGGAGGGCATCGACATCAAGGTCGACTGGACTCAACTGTCCGGCGGTGCGGCAGTCAACGATGCGTTGCTGTCAGGCTCCATCGACATTGCCGGGGCTGGCGTCGGGCCGTTGTTGACGGTCTGGGATCGCACCCGCGGCAAGCAGAACGTCAAGGCCGTGGCCTCGCTGGGCAACTTTCCCTATTACCTGTTGAGCAACAACCCGAACGTCAAGACCATCGCCGATTTTACCGAGAAGGACCGTATCGCGGTACCGGCGGTGGGTGTTTCCGTGCAGTCGCGTTTCCTGCAATACGCCGCCGCCAAGCAGTGGGGCGACAAGGACTTCAATCGCCTCGACAAATACACCCTGGCCGTTCCGCACCCGGACGCCACGGCCGCGTTGATTGCCGGCGGCACCGAGTTGACCGGGCACTTTTCCAACCCGCCGTTCCAGGACCAGGCCCTGCAAAACCCCAACGTCCACGTGGTACTGAACTCCTACGACGTGCTTGGGCCGAACTCACCCACGGTGCTGTTCGCCACCGAGAAATTCCGTGATGAGAACCCGAAGACGTACAAGGCCTTCGTCGAGGCCCTGACCGAAGCGGCCGAATTCGCCCAGAAGGACAAGGGCGCGGCGGCAGATACCTACCTGCGGGTGACCAAGGCCAGGATCGACCGGGCGACCTTGCTGAAAATCATCGACAACCCGCAGATCGAATTCACCGTCAGCCCGAAAAACACTTATCCACTGGCGGAATTCCTCTACCGCGTCGGCGCCATCAAGAACAAACCGGCATCGTGGGAAGACTATTTCTTCCAGGACGCCAAACCATTGCAGGGGAGCTGATTGTCATGAACGCGCTTCTGCAAGGCCACGCGGCCAGCAACCCTACCTCCACGGGCACGGCATTGTTGTCGGTAGATGACGTCAGCCTGGAGTACCGCACCCCGCAGCGTGTGGTGCGGGCCACCCACCGAGTCAGTTTCGAAGTCGATCCGGCGGATCGTTTTGTGCTGCTCGGCCCTTCCGGCTGCGGCAAGTCCACCTTGCTCAAGGCCATTGGCGGTTTCATCACACCGTGCGAAGGCGAGATTCGCTTGCAAGGCCAAACCGTCAACGCGCCGGGGCCGGACCGGATCGTGGTGTTCCAGGAATTCGACCAACTGCCGCCGTGGAAAACCGTCAAGCAGAACGTGATGTTCGCGCTGCTGGCGTCGGGCACGCTGAAGCGTCGCGAGGCCGAGGAGCGCGCACGGCACTATCTCGACAAGGTCGGCCTGGCGGCGTTTGCCGATGCCTATCCCCACACCTTGTCCGGCGGCATGAAGGCCCGCGTTGCGATTGCCCGGGCGTTGGCGATGCAGCCGAAAATTCTCTTGATGGACGAGCCCTTCGCCGCCCTCGATGCCCTGACCCGACGCAAGATGCAGGAGGAATTGCTGTTGCTCTGGGAGGAGGTGCGTTTCACCTTGTTGTTCGTCACCCACTCCATCGAAGAAGCGCTGGTGGTGGGCAATCGCATCCTGCTGTTGTCGCCACACCCGGGACGGGTCCGGGCGCAAATCCATAGCCATCAATACGATCTGCACAGCCTCGGCGGCGTGGGATTCCAGCACACGGCGCGGCGTATTCATTCGTTGCTGTTCGAACAAGGCCAGGTGCCGGACGCGGGGCGTGAGCTGGGTTTTGCCGATATCCGTATCGCGTATTAAGGGGAGCATTTGATGAGCCAGTTATCGCCTGTGCGCGAAGAATACGAAGTCGACCTGCAACCCCTGACTCACGTGCCGCTGGAGCGGGAGTTGCCCGTGGGCCAGCGCCTCTGGCAACAGGGTTGGCTGCGTAAAACTCTGATCCTGATCGTGCTGGCGGTGCTGTGGGAAAGCGTGGCGCGCTACCAGGACAACGACCTGCTGCTGCCGAGCTTTTTGCAGACCGCCAGCGCTTTGTACGAAGGAATGCTCAGTGGCGAGCTGTTGGGCAAGGTGTGGATTTCCCTGGTGGTGCTGCTCAAGGGCTATTTGCTGGGCATCGTCCTGGCGTTTGGCCTGACCACCCTGGCGGTATCGACGCAGTTGGGCCGCGACCTGCTCAGCACCCTGACGTCGATGTTCAACCCGCTGCCGGCCATCGCCCTGTTGCCGTTGGCGCTGCTGTGGTTCGGCCTGGGGCAGAACAGTCTGATTTTCGTGCTGGTGCATTCGGTGCTGTGGGCACTGGCGTTGAACATGTATGCGGGGTTTCTCGGTGTGTCGGAAACGCTGCGCATGGCCGGGCGCAACTACGGGCTCAAGGGCCTGCGCTTTGTGCTGTTCATCCTGATCCCGGCGGCGCTGCCGTCAATCCTTGCAGGGCTGAAGATCGGCTGGGCCTTCGCCTGGCGCACGCTGATTGCCGCCGAACTGGTGTTTGGCGCCACCAGTGGCAAGGGCGGCTTGGGCTGGTACATCTTCCAGAACCGCAACGAGCTTTACACCGACAAGGTCTTTGCCGGGTTGGCGGTGGTGATCCTGATTGGCTTGCTGGTGGAGAACCTGGTGTTCGACAGCCTGGAGCGGGTGACGGTGAAGCGTTGGGGGATGCAGCGTTGAGCCGTTCTTGAGATCCCTTGGAACCCGTGGCGAGGGGGCTTGCTCCCGCTGGCCTGCGAAGCAGGTCTCGTTGTTGAATTTAATTGTCGTTGCCTGCCCATCAGCGAAGTAAAGCCCTTTAGACTTGCCGCCTCCAGCAAGCCTTCAGGACACGGAATGCCAGTCCCTCCCAGCCCCCTTCGCAAAGCCCTGGTCGTTTGGTTGTACGCGGCGGCGGTGATGCACCTGCTCGCCGGCCTCACGCTGGCCTGGGTCGGTCAATCCGGCTTGCTCGATGACTACTTGAACACCATCGAACTGACTTTCTGGGGCGCCGAGCCGGTGCCCGCCACGGCCCGCGCGCAACAGGTGTGGTGGCTGGCCTTGTTCGGCGCCACGTTGCAAAGCTACGCGCTGTACATGCTCGCCCTCGTCCACATTGGCAATCGATTGAGGAGCGCCATGCCGTGGGGCTGGCTCATCGTCGGCATTCTGCTGTGGGCGCCCCAGGACATGTGGATTTCCGCCCAGGCACGGGTCTGGTCGCACCTGTGGTTCGACAGCGTTGCCTTGCTGGTTTTACTGCCGCCCCTGTTCTGGCTCTGTCGCCACGACCGCGGCCCCTCCCTGACCGACAACGTGTCGAGTGAATCCAACCATGGCTGATTTTTCATTGCTGGACTGGGCCATCGCCCTGCTGATCGCCCAGGCAATCCTCGGTGCGCTGGACACTCTGTATCACCACGAACTCACCGTCGCCTTGCCCTATCGCCACAGTGCGCGGCTGGAGCTATCGATCCACGCCTTGCGCTCATGCTTCTACGGGATCCTGTTCCTGGGCATTGCGCATCTATCCTTCGAGGGGACATGGGCGGTTGTCATCGCGCTGCTGTTCGCCCTGGAGATCTGCCTGACGCTCTGGGACTTCGTGGTCGAGGACCGCAGCCGCAAACTGCCGCCCATCGAGCGGATCATGCACACGGTGCTGGCGGTCAACGGTGGGGCGTTCTTCGCGTTGTACGGCGTGCAATTGGCGCAGTGGGCGAGTTTGCCAACCGGTCTCGGCGCGATCGACCTCGGTTGGCGTGGCTGGCTGCTGACCTTGTTCGCCATCGGCGTCACGGCCTCGGGGATTCGCGACGGTTTGGCCGCATTGCGCATGCAGCGACAAGGCACGCCCGCCAATCCGTTTGCCGGCGGTGCCTATAAGCGTGTGCTGGTCACCGGCGGCACTGGATTCATCGGCGAAACACTGGTCAATCAACTCCTCGACGCCGGGCACACGGTCAGCGTGCTGGCGCGCGATCCGTTGAAAGCGGCTTATCTGTTCGATGGTCGCGCTCGATGCCTGCGTTCGCTGGGCAGGCTGGGCCATGACGAAACCTTCGATGTGGTAATCAACCTGGCGGGCGCTCCGGTGGCCGGGCCGCGTTGGAGCCCCAAGCGCCAGGCGCAACTCATTGCCAGCCGGGTCGATACCACCGAAGCCTTGATGACCTGGTTGAAGAACGCCCGGCACAAGCCTGCGTTGTGGATACAGGCCTCGGCCGTGGGTTTTTACGGTGTGCGTGACGCCAGCGAAAGCCTCGATGAAAGTGCCAGCCGGGGCGAGGGTTTCATGGCTGAACTCTGTGCGTGTTGGGAGGCCTCCGCGCGGCCCGCCACGGAACTGGGCGTGCGGCAGGTGGTGATGCGCCTGGGCGTGGTGTTCGGCCCGGGCGGTGCGTTGCTGCCGTTGCTGATTCCGTTTCGCCTGGGGTTCGGCGGGCGGATGGGCGATGGTCGGCAAATCATGAGTTGGGTGCACCGCGACGATGTCATCCAAGTGATTGCCAGGGCCTTCGAAGACGAAAGCCTGAGCGGCACCTACAACCTGGTGGCGCCAGAGACGGTCAGCCAGGGACTGTTCGCCGAAAGCGTCGCAAAGGTGCTCAAGCGACCGGTGTGGTTCCACATTCCTGCCGCGCCGGTGCGTGCCCTGGCCGGGGAAATGGCCCAGCTGTTTTTCGACGGCCAGCGCGTGGTGCCCAATCGTCTCGTCGAGGCCGGCTATACGTTCCGTTATCCGACCCTCGACGCTGCACTGCGCGACCTGGCCTGAGGACCGTCCATGAGCAAACCCCGGATGTACCTGCTGGCCGGCAACGGTAGCGCCGCCGATTGGTGGGACGACGCCTTGCCACACTTCCAACACTACGATGTGCTGCCCTTGGAATTGCCCGGCTTTGGCAACAACCCCCAGGCGCCTTGCGAAGACCTTGCGGCCTACGCCCAGGCGTTGCTGGCGGCGACGGTCCGGGGCAGCGCGATTATGGCGGTCGGGGTGAACGCCTTGCTGGTACTGCATGCCTTGCAACGCCAGCCGGGGCACTTTTGCCGCAGCGTATTGCTGGCGCCGGTGGGCGCGTTTTTGTGGCAGCGGCGGCTGCCGGCATTGATGTCGCCACTGCCGATTCGCAAGACCATTCACTGGCTGCTGGCGAACAAGCCGACGTTGTTCGCCCGCAAGTTCTCCAGCCAGTCCTGGACGCCCGCGCAGTATCAGCGCATGGGCGCCGGCTATGCTCGCTGCCGGGCCTTTGTGCCGCATTGGGACCTGGTGCGCGCCGACACGGCGTTGCCGTTGCTGGAATGGATCAGCGACCCGGTTGAATTGGTCTGGGGCGATCAGGACAAAGTGCTGGGCGTCGCCCAAGCGGCGGCCTGGTCGGCCATTCTGGCCCGCGCCGACCTGACCATCTGCCTGAAGCCCGGCTGGGGCCATTACCCGTGGATTGATGCTCCGGCAGAATTTGCCGCGTGGCTGGAGTCTGGCGAGCGTGGTTTTGTCGCGCATACCAAGGGCGGCCGTTTACGTCTGGCGACACTGGCCGGGCAGCCGGTACCGCCGGCGCTGTCGCTCGACGCTTGCGATGATGCTCGTCTGCCGGGTTTCCTGAACGGCCAGCCGGACGCTATCTGGGCGGTGCGCTCCTCCAGTTACGGCGAGGATCAGGCCGATGCGGCAAATGCGGGTTTGAGCACTACGTACCTGCGCGAACCGACCCAAAACGTGCCGGCGCGCATTGCCGAGTTGAGCGCGGCGGGTGTCGAGGAAGTGGTGGTGCAGCGCTTCATCACGCCACGGCTGTCCGGGATCGCATTCGTGCGTCACCTGTCCGTCGAATTGGAATGGGTGGAAGGGCATCTGGAATCATTGGCCGATGGCAAGGTGAGCCCCGAGCGCGCGGTTATTTCCCGGCTCGGCGAGGCATGGAACAGTGGCACGTTCAAGCCCGCCCACGGCCTGACCGCCGAAGCGCTGTGGCGTTTTCTGCAAGGCGTGCTGCGTGTCTTTCACTACGTGCCCGGCGATGTCGAATGGGCCTGGGACGGCACCCAACTGTGGCTGCTGCAGTACCGGCCGATCAGCGATTACGGTTGGCGCCGCCACCTGACCGCCGCCAACATCGCCGAGATCCTGCCACCGCGACCCAGCGTGTTGGTGGAGTACGCCCAGCGCCGCGCGGCGGCAAGTATTCCAGCGATCATGGCGCGTTGGGATCCGCGGGTATTGCAGGACAACGAGCCCTTCACGGCAGTGTTTGGCGGCGCTTCGTATATCAACAACGACCTGTTTCTCGCCCGATTGGCCGATTGGGGTATCAGCGCCAGCAGCTACGCCGGCGAGGTCGGTGGCGCAACACCGCACCTGCCTTGGCGGCCACTGCGCCTGCTACGATCGCTGCCGTTGTTCCTGCGCATGCAACGCATCGCCCGGGGGCATTTGTCGGCGCTGGATAACGGCTTGCGACGTTTTGATCGAGAGCTGCACGAACTGACTGACCAAGGTGCCGACGGCCAGCAACTGGCCGACTGGTTTACCCGCTTCTACGTGTTCGTGGTGCAGGGCAACCTGTGCATCGCCAGCGCCTTGGCCAGCAGCGGCGGCGACTGGTTGGGGCGACCGCCGACTGCCTATGACAATCTGGAACACAGCCCTCATCGGTTGCCGTGGGAGACCGATCCCGCCACGCCCCGCCCGGCGTCCACCGCGCTGCCATTGCAGGCATTCCCACAATGGCCCCTGGCGATTCGCCTGGCCCATGGCGCCGGCCTGCCGGGGTTGCGCGGCTACTACTTGCAGGTGCGCGAGTGGTATCGCGACAACCTGATGCGGATCTTTTTCCGGCTGCACCACGCCATGCCCGCCGCTGATCAGGCGCATTGGTTCGCCCCGCATTCGGACATCCGCAGCCGCGACGGCAGCTTCTGGCAGGACGGTCGTGAAGGCACCGAGCAGGCGAGCGGTTTCCTGATCTATCCGGGGCAGGCCCAGGGCATTTTGGGCAAAGACATCCTGCTGGAAGACACCCTGGACCCTGGCCGCCACGCCCACTATCAAAGCGCCCGGGCGGTGATTGCGCGCATGGGTGGGCGCCTGTCCCATGGCTCGACGTTGCTGCGCGAATTGCGCAAACCTTCGGCGGTGTTGCCGCATGTGAATGTGGGGTGGCTGGGGTGTGAGGTGGTGTATTGCGATGGGGTGTTGAGGTTGGTGGAGTAGAGGTTAGGTATTGCTACCAATAATCCGGCTTGATGGCAGGGGCTTTGTGGGTGGGTACTCGGTCGGGGAATTGGTGAGATTGAAGCTCGTCGTCTTTCTCCTCCAGCTTCCAGATGTCGATTTTGTCCTCGCGGGAAGCTTTCGTCTTTCTATCAACGAAGCGAGGAGCTTTGGCAGGTTCAAGTTGATGATGCCCGTAATGGACACGGATACGGGTGGTCTTCAGGGCCCTGATATAAGTGTCTTGTGCTTCTTTTGATACTCGACCCCGGGTCGCTAGTGCAGGTTTGACCGAGGAGGTGAAGTAGTCAACTGAGGCAGTTGTGCTGCGTGGGTCTTCGATATGCGCGATGTGTGTCAACAGACTGCGAAGATCCAGCCATTTGTAAGGTGTGTCGGCGAGCAGTCCGTAGAACAGGTTGTAGCCATCAATAAAAAATGCAGTACGCAAACTCAACCCCCAAAAACGAAAAAACCGGCCTAAGCCGGTTTTTTCACCCCAACAGCCAGAGAATTTAACCTCTGCGTACGGGGTTGAGTAAGGTCATCCTAAGTTGAGCGTGTCATGACGTCAACCGCTGTCTGGATGAGCCTCCATTACCGGCGAGCCAGTGTCGAGCGCATGCAGCGTAGAAGGTCAAACTCATTCTTCGCTCCAGCTATCAATTTTTGTTGCGAGATAAGACTTCTCTGTACACGTCCAAAAAATCTATCCTCCAACACCGTTGTGAATGAGTGGAGGCTCTTAATCTGTTGTAAGAATTTTTACTAATTAATATCGGAAAATAATCAGGCGCATCCTTGATGCCTATTCCGCGATTTTGAAACAAGAGATTTCCCTTCGCCTCCGTGATCCCCTTGACGCCCCACACCGCTGTCGTAGACTCCGCCCATCCGTCAGGGAGTAGCGGTCATGCGGCGTTTGAGTAGTTGGGTTGTGGGATTGGCCTTTATAACTTGCGGGGTTCAGGCGCAGACGCCGGCTTCCGATGATCCGTTGCTGGGGAGTGATATTTCGGCCAATGCGTCGGGCAGCGAGGCGCGTGGCGTGCTTCGGGCGCGGGACCAGGCGGTGTTGGCCAGCGAGTTGGCCGGGAGGATTGTCGAGTTGCCGTTCAGCGAGGGCGAGTCGTTCAAGAAGGGCGACACCCTGGCGCGCTTCGATTGCTCGGCCTATCAGGCCCAACTCAATGCGGCCCAGGCGGCGAGTCGAGGCGCCAGTGAAGAACTGGCCCACAATCGCCAGCTCGCAGCGTTGAAATCCGTTGGGCGTTTCGAGGTGTCGCGGGCCGAGGCCCGGCTCAGCGAGGCCCAGGCGCAGTCCCAGGTCTATCAGGTGCAGGTCAAGCGTTGCAACGTCATCGCCCCGTTCGACGGACAAGTGGTGGCGCGCAAGGTCCAGCGTTATGAAAGCGTCGCGGCCGGCGCGCCGTTGCTGGATGTCGTGGACAACCGCACGCTGGAAATTCATCTGTTGGTCCCCTCGCGTTGGATGGGCAAGCTCAAGCCCGGCCAGCCCTTTACCTTCGTTCCGGATGAAACCGGCCAGCCGCTGCAAGCGACGGTCAAGCGCCTGGGCGCGCGCATCGACGAGGGCAGCCAGACCCTGCTGCTGGTGGCGAGCGTGCCGGATGCCAGCGGCTTGCTGTCCGGCATGAGCGGTACGGCGCGTTTCGCGGAGTCGAAGTGAACGCGCCGGTTACGGGCAGCGCCGAGCAGGTGTTTGCCCGCTTTCTCGATCTCGAACGCCAGACCCGGGCGGCGCGGACGCCTGCGCAATTGAGCTACAGCCTGGTCAATGACGGCCAGGCGCTGTTCGGCTTTCGCCACGCCGCGTTGTTGATCGCCGGCAAGGTCCAGGCCGTGACTGGCGTCAGTACCGTGGAGCCGAATGCGCCGTTCGTGGCGTTTGTCGAGCAAGCGGTGGCGCAGTTGTTCAAGAAGGGATCTCTGGACAAGGCGCGGGTCATTCCCCCTGATGAGGTGAGCGAATCGGTCCAGGCGGATTGGCGAAGCCTTTCTGCCGGGCAAGTGTTCTGGCTGCCATTGATCGATCATCAGGGCCAGGTGTTCGGCGGCTTGTGGCTGGCCCGCGACCTGCCTTGGACCCCTCCCGAGCAAGTGCTGCTGTCACAGCTCGGCGACACCTACAGCCATGCCTGGCTGGCGCTGCAACCGCGCAAACCGTGGCGCCTGCGCTGGACGCGCAAGCGTCAGGTCGCCCTGGTGGCGGTGTTGCTGCTGGGTTTGCTGATTCCGGTGCGCCAGTCTGTGTTGGCCCCGGCCGAAGTGGTGCCGCTGGGCGGGCAGGTGGTGGCGGCGCCGTTGGATGGCGTGATTGCCGAGTTCCTGGTCAAGCCTAACCAGGCCGTCAAGAGCGGCGACCTGTTGCTGCGCTTCGAAAGCACCACCCTCAAGGCCCAGGCCGATGTGGCCGAGCGGGCCTTGGGCGTGGCCGAGGCGGAACTCAAGGCCAATTCCCAGCGCTCGTTTGCCGACGCTGAATCCAGTTCGAAGATTGACCTGCTCGCCGCCCGCGTGGAACAGAAACGTGCCGAACGCGACTATGCACTTGAATTGCTCAAGCGCAGCGAAGTGCGCGCCGAGCGCGACGGCATCGCGGTGTTTGCCGATGCTGAACGCTGGCTCGGCAAGCCCGTGCAGACCGGCGAGCGACTGATGGAAATCGCCGATCCGAACCAGGCCGAATTGCGCATCGAATTGGCAGTGGGCGATGCGATTTCCTTGGAGCCAGGCGCACAAGTGGCGTTGTTTCTGGACAGCGATCCGTTGCAGCGACACCTGGCCCGGCTTGAGCGCTCGGCCTACGAGGCGCAGCCCACCGCCGCCGGCCAACTGGCCTATCGACTGGATGCGCGTTTCGATGCCGCGGCGCCGCGCATCGGCCTGCGGGGTACGGCAAAGGTCTTCGGCGACCGTGCGCCGCTGGCCCTGTACTTGTTGCGTCGGCCATTGGCCGGCCTGCGCCAGAGCGTAGGCCTGTAGCATGAACCTGCCGAGCCTGAGGCCGGATCTGCAATTGTCTGCGGCGGCCCCCGACCCGGATGGCTCACCGCAATGGACGCTCGCCGATCCGGTGCGCGGACGCTATTTCAAGCTGGGCGCGGCGGCGATGCGCATGTTGCGGCATTGGTCCCTGGGCGATCCGCAACAGGTGCTGGCGGCTGCGAACCGCGAGCCGGGCCTGCCGCTCAATGGCGAATCGCTGGAACAGCTGCTGGGCTTCTTGCGCGGGCATGACCTGATCAGCGCGATGGACCCGCAACAGCGGGACAGTTATCTGTTCAAGACCGCCGCGCAGCGCCAGAGCGTGTGGCAGATCTTGCTGCATCAATACCTGTTTTTTCGCATTCCGCTGTGGCGCCCGGATGCCTTTCTCAACCGCGCCTGGCCCTGGTTGGCGCGGTTCGGCCCCGGCGCCTTGCGCTATGGCCTGCCGCTGACCCTGGGCCTCGGCATCTTCCTGGTATCACGGGATTGGCAGCGATTCGTTGCGACGTTTCCGCATTTGTTCAGCCTGGGTGGTGCGCTGGCGTTCGGGGCAGCGTTGCTCTTTGCCAAGTTGTGCCACGAATTTGGCCATGCCTTCATGGCCAAGCGTGCCGGCTGCCGGGTGCAAAGCATGGGCGTAGCGTTCATGGTGCTGTTGCCGATGTTCTATACCGATGTCAGCGACGCCTGGCGGATCAAGGATCGCCGTGCTCGGCTGCTGATTGGTGCCGGTGGGGTCCTGGCCGAGCTGCTGCTGGCGTGCATCGCGCTGCTGGCCTGGTCGCTGCTGCCCGACGGGCCGGCCCGCACCGCGGCGTTCATGTTGGCCAGCGCCACTTGGATCACCACGTTGATCATCAACCTGAACCCCTTCATGCGTTTCGACGGGTACTTCCTGCTCAGTGATTTCTGGGCGGTGGATAACCTGCAGGGGCGTGCGTTCGCCCTGTGTCGCTGGCGCCTGCGCGAAGCCCTGTTCGGCTATGGCGCGGCGGCGCCGGAGCCCTGGTCGCCGAAGATGCGTCGCCGTTTGCTGGTCTGGGGCTATGGCGCCTGGCTGTGGCGGGCGTTGTTGTTTTTCGGCATTGCCCTGGCGGTCTATCACCTGTTCTTCAAGGTGCTGGGCATTTTTCTGATGATGGTGGAATTGGTGTGGTTCATTTTCATGCCCATCGTGAATGAGTGGCGGCAGTGGTGGAGTCGTCGTGAGCAAGCCCACGGCGGGCGGATGCTCCTGAGCGGCCTGGTGTTGCTGGCGCTGCTGTTGGCGTTGCTGTTGCCCTGGCGCAGTGCGGTGGAAGTGCCGGCCATGCTCGAGGCCGGGCGTGCCAGTGCCTTGCATGCGCCGGTGGCGGCGCGGGTCAAGCAGGTGAATGTGCGCGACGGCCAGGCTGTGGCCCAGGGCGATGTGTTGATTGAGTTGGAGTCGCCAGACATGGCGTCGCGCCTGGCCATCGTGCGCCGGGAAATCCAGATCCAGCAGTTGCAGATGCGCCGTCAGGCAGGGCGCAGTGAAACCGCCGCCGATGCCGGTATCGTCGAGCAGCAACTGGCCGAAGCTGTGGCTGAATACCGGGGCCTGGTGGCCCAGCGTGAACGGCTGTTGCTGCGTGCACCCCATGCCGGCCAGGTGCGCGATTTGTTGCCGCAGCTGTCGGCAGGGCGCTGGTTGTCACCGACGCAGGCGCTGGCGCGGGTGGTGCAGACCGACTCGCGGCTGCGCGGCTATCTCACCGAAGCCGAGCTTTGGCGGGTCGAGCCCGGTGCCACCGGACGCTTCATCGCCGACGATCCGATGCACCCTTCGATTGCCGTGCAGTTGAATGAAATCGACACCAACGGCGTGGCCTGGGTCGAGCAGCAAGCGTTGACGTCCGACCACCACGGGCCGATTGCGGTGCGTCGCGATGCGCAGCAACGGGCCGAGCCGGTGCAGGCGCAATACGGCGTGCGCTTGAGTGCAGTGGACGACACCTCCGCCCCGGTGCAGCCGCTGCGTGGCGTGGCGGTGTTGCAGGGCAAGGGCGAGTCGGTGTTGGGAGCGGCCTGGCGTCGGTTGGCGGCGTTGGGGGTCAGGGAAAGCGGATTCTAGGCCTAGGGAGCAAGCATGGATTCAGTGACGGCAGAAGGATTGGTGGTGCGTCCATCGCGGGTCAGCGATGGTCCATTCCTGCAGGGCTTGTACCAGGCGGCGCGGCCGGACTTGCAATGGATCGACGGCGAGCATGAGCAAGTCCGGCAGGTGATTGCCCAGCAGTTTCAGGTGCAGGAGCAAGGCTTGGGGGAGAACTTTCCCAATGCCATGCATTACGTCGTGGAGAAACTCGGCACTGCGATTGGCGCCTTGAGCACGGATTTCGGCCCCAATGAAATTCGCGTGCTGTACCTGGCCTTCATTCCCCAAGCGCGTGGCCAGGGCTATGGCCGGGCAGTGCTGCAAGGGGTGCAGAAAGCCGCGCAACAGATCCGCTGCCCGGTGGCGACCGTGGTCTGGGCCAGCAACCCCCACGCCCGCCGGCACTACCTGGCCCTGGGTTTCGAAGTACAAGAGCGCAACCCGGCGGCGGAGCGGTTGGTCTGGTATCCGAAAGGCAACTGAGCAAATCTTGCAGGCACTATAAATCCCGGTAGGAGCCTGCTCGCGAAGGCGGTGTACCCATGATACCCGCGCCGCTGAACCCCGCTTTCCGAGCCAGCCCGCGATGGAGCGCTCCGAAGCGTAGGAAGAATCGGTTTTTTGCCTAGGACGTTTCCTAATCGTTCCAAATCCATACCCTTTGGGATTGCGTCTTGCCCGTAATGCAACGTTTTATCCATGGCTCTGAAATTCGTTCGGCTTGGCAGAGGACAAGCGAACGACTACCCCTGAGTAGGAGCCTTGAAAATGCACGCATCCTTGCAACTCGGCTATACCAACGAAGTATCCGCTGAATATCTAAGTCACATGGACGACTGCTATTTCAAGGAGCAACAACCGTCGTCGTTCATCGATGAACAACGGGCATACGTCAAAGCCCATCCGCCCACTGCCATTTACCGCGTCGCCACCGAGGGTAGCCAGACTCGCGACGGGGGTGTGGTCCAACAAGGGACTCTGCGGATGGTATTCACGCTGGATAGCGGTCAACAAGTATGCGCTGCGCGCAAGGGCGACCTCGTGGTTTATGCCGATGGACGAACGGCGCAAATCGTAACCACCGCAGGGGAAGCCAACAGTCACATTGCCCTGGTTGGCAGTCGCCTCAGCAATGGCGATGAAATCATCAACACGCCCCAAGAGGGCTTCTTGCTCTTCACCCGTGAAGGTGTGCCGATGGCGGAGGATTTCTTACCCGTCCTCACGCTTGCGGAGGTTCAGCCCCGTCCTCGGATGTGGTGATGGAGAACGTGCGATGAAGGAGGGTTATTTCATAGGCCTGGGCGACAAGACCACCTGTGGCGGGAAGGTGCTGGACGGCAATAGCGGGGTCAATATGTTTGGCCTGCTGCATGCCCGTGAGGGTGATCACGTTTCCTGTGGCCGGGACGGGAAAACCTATCAGATCAGGGGCGGTATCGCGCACATGGTCAGCCACGGCAAGCATCTGGCTGGCACGTTGGACAGTCACAGTACCTGTCCTTGCAAAGCGCAGTTGATTCCCTCGGTGCGCTGGGCTACCTACCGAAAATCGGACGTCGCACCGCAAGCCAGTCGCGCCGCTCAACCGGCTTATCAACACGCCGTGGACGCGTCGATTGCACCGCGGCATTCGAGCTTCACCCCCTCAAGCCAACTGCCGTTCGGAGCATCCACCCGCCTGGAGCCTCAGGAACCGGGCTTCTTCGTCGTCCCTAAAAGCGTGAGCCGTGAAGCCTTGGAAGCCACGTTATTCCCCGCGCCCGACCCGCAGGTGATGCGAAAATTCCGAGCGTTGAACCCTCACCGCGATGTTGTAAAAGCCGGTTCGATGATTGTGCTGAGCGACCCGAACAATCTGCAATGCACCCGCGAAGAAGCTCAGGTGATGGCGGCAGCGGAAACAGTCAATGCCGCCCTCGAAGACCTGACGGCCGAACAAGCCGATTTCATGCACCGCCACGCAGCCGAGATCGCCAGCTTCACCGGTCAGACCTCGACTTGGCTAGGTGTCAGCGCCGTGGTGATGGAAAAACACTTGTCCAGCCTGCGCGATACCTTGCAAGCCATGGAACGCTTGCATCAGGACAGCTATCGCCAGCACGGCCATCTCAAATCACCGCAATTCTTTACCGAACGCAGGCTCCTGCTCGCCCAATTGGATGCTCACTTGCTGAACTCCACCCGCCTGCGCGGCCATACGACACTGGGCGACCACCCCAAGCTGAAGACTGCCCTCGGCATTTCGAATCGCAGTCTGGTTCATCACTGGAACAAGGCTGGCGCGCCGGGGCAGATACCGGGGTACGCCACGCATGTGGAGGCGACCAGTCGTGCTGCGAAATATATGCAGATGGGTGGGT
Organism: Pseudomonas frederiksbergensis; assembly: GCF_035751725.1. Classification (GTDB taxonomy): domain Bacteria; phylum Pseudomonadota; class Gammaproteobacteria; order Pseudomonadales; family Pseudomonadaceae; genus Aquipseudomonas; species Aquipseudomonas frederiksbergensis_A. The sequence continues at coordinate 250,802 of NZ_CP142104.1, forward strand.
ATGTTGGTATTGGGATTGGTGGGGTGTCTTCGGTGTTGGCGGTTCAGACTGTGTGCAATGGGGGGGCAGAGGAGGCTTGTGAGCGTGTCAGGTTTACTGAAGGGGGTAAATTCGGCGTGTCGGTGGCTGGTGGTTGGGCAGGTGGAGAGATAGGCAAGTTAGCAAGCGGTCCAATTTGTTTGGCGCTTGGCGTTTCAACGGGAATTGGAGGTGTTGTCTGCGTAGCAGTAGTAATAGGAACTGGTGCGTGGGTAGGTACAACAATTGGTGGTAAAGGGGGGGAAATAGGAGGTGAAATACTGTATGAAAAGACCTTGCCATGATTGCCGCTGAGTTCTGGAAGTCTTGGCTCGCATTCTGGATTATGGTGGGTCCAGCCTTGCTAACGGTTATTGGTTTTGTATTTAGCTTGTACCTAAGTCACCGGCATCTGGATGCAATGATGGAGGCCCTGAAAAACAGCCGATACATATATCTTTGGGGCCCCGCATGGCGAGGTCGAGGCTGGTTTGGAGGCTGCGTATTGATCATTTCAATTGCCGGCATGGTGGTGTGGCCAAGGGCATATATCCGTATGGGTGATGTGAGCCCTGCTGATATCGAGAATTTCCCGCCCTCCTTGAAGCGTCTTTTGATTATCAAGGTGACGATGACGGTCATTTCCTTCACCGGAATGATAGTTGCAGCTCTGCTGGTCAAGTTCAGATAAATCGATGAAAAAAGTACAGAAGGCCTGCTTCGCAGGCCAGCGGGAGCAAGCTCCCTCGCCACGGGGGCGGGTGGGACGGGTGCCATCGCGAGCAAAGACGCTCCCACAAACTCAGCTGAATCCCATCAGTTAAACGCGATGTAGAAATATCCCAGCGCCGGATCCCGCCCCATCGGCGGTACCCGCGACACGAACACCCCTTCGAGCCTACCCAGCTCCGGTACCTCCATCGCGCAGAGACCATCGACGAAGTCGGTGCTTTGCAGGCTGTTGAGCTCCACGTTGAACGGAATTCGCTCGGCATTCGGCATCTTGGCCCGTGGTATTTCTTCCAGGTGCTCGAATCGCACCGGCAGGCTGCTGCCGTCAGGCAGGGTCAGGGTTCGGGTCTGGCCCAGCAGCAATTGAAAGTGGCTGCTATGAACGCGCTGAAGCATATCGACACTCCACCAAGGCCGGAGGGCTTTCGCCCTCCAGCGGGTGATTAATTGCGGGAGGGGAAGAGGCCTTCGAGGGCGATGCTGAAGTTGATCGCCAGGAAAGGGTTCATGATCGCCATCGGCATGTTGCCACCCGTAGGGGAAACCGTTCCGCTGACCGTGGTTGTCACGCCTTGCAGTGGCACCGGCGAAGCGCCCGCTTGATCGGAATAAATCGCCGCCGAACCTGGCCCGGTGCCCGAGGTGCCGATGAACGAGTTGGTGGGCGTCGGCGTATTCACCGGGTTGCTGGCCGGGTTCGCCAGTTGGAGCGTGGTCGAGGCGATGACCCCGACGAGTTCGTGAGTGTGATTGGGCAGGTTGTTGACGGTCGCGGTGACGTTTTCGGTGCCGGCGACCTCGCCAATGGTTCGCGGGCTCAGGCCCAAGCCAGTGCCCATGCCCATTGGCAGGCGACTCTGCAGGTTGGGGAGCGCGAAGGTGTTCTGGCCGTCACCCCCATAGGTGACGCCAAGCAGGGAGAACAGCGCCGAATTTTGAGCGATGCTGATGGTTTGCCCGTTGCACAGCGCCCAACCCCTGGGTGCAAAGTTAAAGGCGAACGATTGGATGGTGCCCATGAATACTTCCATAAATTCCTCGTCCTTCAGGTTTATAGGTCTCGCAATGCCCGGCGTTTGAAAGACAAGAGAGCGATCAGCCTGACTCCTTGATCCCTGGCCTGGTCACGCACGGCTGAGCGTAGACCGGGATGTTTGATTTTGCCGGGCGAAGCGGGTGGAAAAATGTCGCGACACGGCTTAAACGATTCAGGTTCCCCGAGCGTCTCTACCGTCCATCTTTTTTACGGTTTGGGGTGAGTTTGATATCAAAGTACTACTAGGCGAAGATTGTTTCCTCGGCTACGCTTGGCGGTACAAAAGGACTACAAACAAGGTGAAGGGATTGCCGCAGTTTCACTTTATTTCCGGTTTACCGCGCTCAGGCTCGACCCTGCTTTCTGCCATTTTGTTGCAGAACCCGCGCTTCCATGCCGGCATGACCAGTCCCGTCGGCACGCTGTTCAGCAGCGTCCTGCAGCAATGCAGCGCCGGCAGCGAGTTCGGCTCGGTGATCGACACCGACCTGCGCCGCCGCCTCTTGCGTGGCCTCTTCGATTCCTACTACGCCGACAAAGCCGATAAACCCGTCATCTTCGATACAAACCGCCAATGGTGCGCGCGCCTGCCTGCCCTGCAGGACCTGTTTCCCCAAGCCAAGACCATCGCTTGCGTGCGCAACGTCGCCTGGATCCTTGACAGCCTGGAACGGCTTTACCGTGCCAACCCGTTCGAAAATACCAAGCTTTTCAACGACGATGATGAGCGCAATACCGTCTACAGCCGTTGCGAAACCCTGGCCCAGCGCAATCGCCTGGTGGGCTTCGCCTGGACCGCGCTGAAAGAGGCCTACTACGGCGAGAATGCCGAGTCGCTGTTGATCGTCGACTACGACTTGTTGAGCCAGGCGCCCGAGCGCGTCATGCGGCTGGTGTACGAGTTCATCGGCGAACCCTGGTTCGAGCATGATTTCAATCATTTGACCTACGACGCGCCAGCCTTTGACCAGGCGTTGGGCGTCGCCGGCCTGCACAAGGTCAAGCCCAAGGTCGCGCCCCAAGCCCGGCGGACCTTGTTGCCGCCGGATCTGTTCGAAAAGTATGCCGAGTTGTCGTTCTGGCGCGATGGCGCTGCCAGCGCGGCCAATGTCATTCGTATGAAAACCGACGCCGCGGTCAGCTGATCGCGGTTTTTTTCATTGGCGTGTTGAAGAAGTTCGAGTCCGGGTGATCGTCATGTGGTGGAGCAAACGCAAATCGCGGGTAACCGAGGGCGCGCAAGCCCTGGCATCGCCAATGATCATGTCCCTGGAGCCGCGAATGCTCTTCGACGGCGCGGTGGCGGCCACCGTGGCCGATGCGGCGCAATCGGACGCGCAACCGACTGCCGAGGCGGCCAAGACGCCCACGGCGGACCAGCCGGCCGACACCCATGCGCCCCAAGGCCAGGCCGACGCCACCGAGGCTGCCGTGCCGGGCAAATCCGTGGTGTTTGTCGACTCTCGAGTCAAGGACGCTGGCAGCCTGCTGCAAGGCGTCGCCCCCGGTACCGAGGTGGTGCAGCTGGACGCCACCAAAGACGGCCTGCAGCAGATTGCCGATTATCTGGACAGCCACCAGGGCGTCAGCTCGGTACAGATCATCGCCCACGGCAACGCCGGTGATTTGTGGTTGGGCAACAGTTATCTGTCGGCGGATAACGTCCAGGCCCGCAGCGAAGTCCTGGCGCAGATTGGCCAGGACATGAACGCCGGCGGCGACATCCTGATCTACGGCTGCTATACCGCCGAAGGCGACCGCGGCTTGAGCCTGGTCAACTCGTTGGCGCAGCTCACCGGCCGCGACGTGGCGGCGTCCGACGACCGCACCGGCCTGGGCGGCGACTGGGACCTGGAAATCGCCACCGGCACCATCGAAAGCGCCAACGTGCTCTCGGCCAATGCCATGAGCGAGTACCAGTGGGGCCTGGCCACCTGGACCGCCACCAACAACCTCAATTCGGGTATCGGTTCTTTGCGCGCTGCCCTGAGCTCGGCACAGAACGGCGACATCGTCACGTTCAATAGCACCATGACCGTCTCCCTGACCCAGGTGCTGGTGGTCGACAAGAACATCACCATCGATGGCGACCTCAATAACGACAACGTCGCCGACGTGACCCTCGACGGCCAGTACCGCACCCAGATCATGCAAGTGACGTCCGGCACCACGGCCACCCTCGATGGCCTGGTGATCACCCGGGGCATGGTGGCGGGCAACGGTGGTAACGGTGGCGACGACGCACTGGTATCCCAGGGTGGCGGTATCTACAACGCCGGCACCTTGACCCTGCGCAACGTCACGGTGACCGCGAACGCTGCTTCGGGCGGCGGTGGCGGCGGCGGTGTGACACCGCAGTACGCCGGTGGCGGCGGCGGTGGCGGTGGTGCGATCACGGGTGGTACCGGTGGCAAGGGCGGCGACACGCTCAACTCAACAGGTTCCAACGGCACGGCCGGGCAGGGCGGCGCGGGCGGCGGCTTCTTCAACATTGGCGGGCGTGGCGGCTCCACCACGGGGGGCGCGGGTGGTGCGGCGTATCCGGGCTACAGCACCGGTTCGGCCGGTGGCACGGCCTCCAGCGGCGGCTTGTCCATTGGCGGTGGTGGCGGTGGCGACGGCTATAACGACATCGGCGGCGCCGGTGGCGGTGCGGTCGGTGGTATCTACAACGATACCGGCGCGACCCTGCGGATCATCGGCAACTCGGTCATCTCCAACAACGTCGGTGCCGGCGGTGGTGGTGGCGGCGGCGGTGCCGGGGGTAGCTATTACCAGGCGGGTGGTGCGGGCGGCGTCGGTGTCGGCGCCATCTGGAACAAAGGCTCGATCCTGATCACCGCCGCCAACTTCGCCGCCCTGGCCGGCAACGTCGGCGGCAGCGGTGTGGGTGGAACCAGTGCCGGCAGCGCGGGCGTTTCGCCAGCGTCGGTGGCCAACGTCTACGGCGATGGCGGCACCATCAACACCAACTATGTGCCGGACGAGACGCCACCCACCGCGACCGTCGTGGTGGCCAATACCAACCTGAACTCCGGCGGCACGTCGACGGTGACTATCACCTTCTCCGAAGCCGTGACGGGCCTGACCGCGGCGGACCTGACGGTGCAGAACGGCAGCGTCGGCACCTTGACCAGTGGCGACGGCGGCATCACCTGGACCGGTACGCTGACGGCAGCCAGCAACATTGCCGACACCACCAACATCATCACCCTGAACAACACTGGCGTTGCCGACCTGGCCGGCAACGCTGGCGTTGGCACCACCGACTCGAACAACTACGCCGTCGATACCCAGCGTCCGACCGCCACCATCGTGGTGGCCGATAATGCGTTGAACATCGGTGAAACCTCGCTGGTGACGATCACTTTCAGCGAAGCCGTCACGGGCTTCACCCTGGCCGACCTGACCGTTGCCAACGGCTCCTTGAGCGGGCTGAGCAGCAGCGACGGCGGCATCACCTGGACCGCAACGCTTACCCCGAGCGCCAGCGTCAGCGATGCCACAAACCTGATCATCCTGGCCAATACCGGCGTGGCCGATGCGGCAGGGAACAATGGCAGCGGCACGACCAGCTCCAACAACTACGCGGTCGACACGCAGCGGCCCACCGCTAGCATCGTTGTAGCCGACACCTCCCTGAGCGTCGGCGAAACCTCCCTGGTGACCATCACTTTCAACGAAGCAGTGACAGGTTTTACCGCCGCCGACCTGACGGTCGCCAACGGCACGGTTACCGGCCTGAGCAGCGGCGACGGTGGCATTACCTGGACCGGCACGCTCACGCCAAGTGCCAGCACCAGCGACGCCAGCAACCTCATCACCCTGGATAACACCGGCGTGAGCGACGCAGCGGGCAACGCTGGCAGCGGCACCACCGATTCCAACAACTACGCCATCGACACGGCGCGTCCGACCGCCATCGTGGTGGTCGCCGATCCGACTGTCGGTGCCGGCGAAACCTCGGTGGTGACCATTACCTTCAGCGAAGCGGTGACCGGCTTCACCCTGGCCGACATGACCGTTGCCAACGGCAGCCTGAGTGGCCTGAGCACCAGCGACAACATCACTTACACGGCGACGTTCACGCCGAGTGCGGGCGTCAGCGATGCCACCAACCTGATCACGCTCAATAACACGGGCGTGGTGGATGGCGCGGGCAACACCGGCAGCGGTACCACCGACTCCAACAACTATGCCGTCGACACCCAGCGTCCGACCGCCACCATCGTGGTCGCCGACACGGCGCTGAGCGTCGGCGAAACCTCGCTGGTGACGATCACCTTCTCCGAGGCGGTCAGTGGCTTTGACAATTCGGACCTGAGCATCGCCAACGGTACGCTGAGTGCGGTCAGCAGCAGTGATGGCGGCATCACCTGGACGGCCACCTTCACTCCAGCCCTCGGAGTCAGCGATACGTCCAACGTCATCGTCTTGAACAACACCGGCGTCAGCGATGCGGCAGGCAACACCGGTACCGGCACCACCAACTCCAACAACTACCAGGTCGACACCAACGTGCCGACGGCGACCATCGTGATTGCCGACGCCACCTTGAGCATCGGCGAGACGTCGTTGGTCACTGTGACATTCAACTCGGCGGTCAGCGGCTTCGACAATGCGGACCTGACCGTCAGCAACGGTACGCTCAGTACCATGAGCAGCACCGACGGCGGCGTCACCTGGACGGCCACGTTCACGCCGAGCGCGAGCATTTCCGATACCAGCAACGTGATCACCCTGGACAATACCGGCTTGATCAACGCTGCGGGCAATGCGGGAGTTGGCACTACTGATTCCAACAACTATGTAGTGGATACGGTGCGTCCAACGGCGACCATCGTAGTGGCCGACACGGCCATCGGCGCGGGTGAGACGTCGCTGGTGACCATCACCTTCAGCGAGGCCGTGACCGCGTTCACCAGTGCTGACCTGACGGTTGCCAACGGCGTGATCTCGGGGCTGAGCAGCAGCGACGGCGGTATCACCTGGACCGCGACCTTTACCCCGACCAACGGGGTCAACGACAGCAGTAACGTGATCTCGCTCAACAGCGGCGGCATCATCGATCTGGCGGGCAATGTCAATGTCGGTACGGCCGACTCCAACAATTACGCGCTTGATACCCAGCGTCCAACCGCCACCGTGGTGCTGAGCGATTCATCGTTGAGACCGGGCGAAACCGCCCAGGTGACCATCACCTTCAGCGAGGCCGTGACCGGCTTCAGCAACGATGACCTGAGTGTTGCCAACGGCACCTTGAGCGCCGTGAGCAGCAGCGACGGCGGCCTGACCTGGACCGCCACGTTCACCCCGACGCTGGGCGTGAGCGACACCACCAACCTGATCATTCTCGACAACACGGGTGTGAGCGATGCGGCCGGAAACACCGGTACGGGCACCACCGATTCGGCCAATTACGCGGTCGAGACTCGCGTGCCGACCGCCACTGTCGTCGTCGCCGATACAGCGCTGAGCGTGGGTGAAACGTCGCTGGTGACGATTACCTTCTCCGAAGCGGTGAGCGGTTTCGACAACAGCGACCTGACCGTCAGCAACGGGACATTGAGCAATGTGTCTTCGACGGACGGCGGCGTCACCTGGACGGCAACGTTTACCCCGGCAAGCAACGTCACCGACACCAGTAACCTGATCAGCCTGGACACCACTGGCGTATCCAACGTTTCCGGCAACACCGGTGTCGGCGTCGTCGACTCCAACAATTATGCGATCGACACCGTGCGTCCGGGTGCCACCATCGTGGTAGGCGACACCACCCTGGGCATCGGCCAGACCACCACGGTGACCATCAGCTTCACCGAGGCGGTGTCCGGTTTCGACCTGTCGGACCTCAGTGTCGCCAATGGCGTGCTGTCCAACCTTGCCAGCAGCGACGCAGGCCTGACCTGGACCGCGACCCTGACGCCGACCGCGGGGATCAACGATGCCACCAACCTGATCCTGCTCGACGCCAGCAATGTGCAAGACAGCGCCGGCAACGCTGGCGTGGGCATCGCCATCTCCGCCAACTATGCCCTCGACGCCACCCGGCCGACCGCGACCATCGTCGTCGCCAATCCCAACCTGGGCGTGGGCCAGACGACCCTGGTGACTTTCACGTTCACCGAGGCGGTGACGGATTTCGACCTGTCGGACCTGAGCGTCACCAACGGCGATTTGAGCAACCTGACCAGCAGCGACGGCGGCAGGACCTGGACCGCGACCTTCACCCCTGCGGCAAATCTCACCGACCCGAGCAATTTCATTGCCCTGGATAGCAGCAACGTCAGTGACTTGTCGGGCAACGCCGGGTCAGGCGTGGCGGTGTCCAACAATTACGCGATCGATACCGTGGTGCCCAACGATGTGAAGCCACCACCGGAGTTCCTGACATCGGACCCGGTGACGGTCATCCCGCCGTCCGAGGTGCCGCTGCAACCGATCGTTTTCATGCCGCCAACGGGCAATCTGGGCTCGCCCCTTGGCTTCCCGCCGCTGTTCGAGCAGCGTGATGTCGGTGGGCTTGACCCCATCGGCAGCATTTTCATCAACCGTGGCGAGTTGGCACCCAGCTATATCGCCCAGGTGTTCAGCAGCGACGCCGCCGGGGACGGCTCGGGCCAGGGGTTCCTGGGCTTTGGCGGGGGCGACGGCGGTGTGTTCGGCAGCAGCACGATTTCCGGTTTGTTCAACCAGGACGCGGGTTCGGAAGGCGAATCGCTGGATGCCTTCGACAACCAGTCGATCAAGGGCGGCGAAGCGTCCCAAGGCATGCGCGGGGTATTTGGCGCACCGACCTTGGGCCAGCAACTGCAGCAACTCAAGGACACAGAACAACGTCAGGTGGATAGCCTGGCAATGGCTTTGAAACAGGCCGGCACCAGCCAAGCGCTGGCTTGAGAATTCCATAAAAAATACGGCAGCCAGGGGCAATCCAGGGATGAATAGAAGTCAGAAGTTATTCAGTATGAGTTTGCTGGCGTTGGTGGTCAGTGGTTGTGCGGTCACCAGCGAGCCGATCGATCGAAGCACCAGCGAGCATCGAGCCAAGACCGACCTGCAAAACATGTACAAGGACCAGGAGCCCCTCAGCGGTCCGCTGACGTTGCACCAGGCCATGGCCCGGGCGGTGAAGTACAACCTCGAAGGCCGCCTGAAAATCATGGAGGAGGCCTTGGCCAAGCGTCAGCTGGACCTGGCCAGCTTCGACATGCTGCCGCGCATGGCCCTCGATGCCGGTTACGTGGGGCGCAACAACGTCAGCGCCTCCAGCAGCCAGAGCGTGGAGACTGGTACCCAGTCCCTGGAACCGTCGACATCCCAGGACCGCGACCGTGAAGTGGCGGACCTGACCATGGTCTGGAACGTGCTCGATTTCGGGGTCAGCTACATCAGCGCCAAGCAGGCCGGCGACCAGCGGCTGATCGTGCAAGAGCGTCGGCGCAAGGTGATCAACACGATCGTCCAGGACGTCCGTTCAGCGTACTGGCGAGCCATGGCCGCCGAGCGTTTGCTCAAGCAGATCGACAGCCTCATGGCTCGGGTCGAGGCTGCACGCGGAAATAGCCAGAGCATGAGCGAGCAGCGCATCGGTGATGCGGTGCAGGCCTTGGGTTACCAGCGTTCGCTGATCCAGGCCACCCGCCAGTTGGAAGAGCAGCGCCGGGCGTTGTCCTTGGCCAAGACCGAACTGGCGACCCTGATCAACCTGCCCCTGGGCACCGAGCTGACCCTGGCGACCCAGGATGAATATGCCATCCCGGAGCTCAAGGTCGACCTGGCTCGCCTTGAACAGGAAGCCCTGGCCAGCCGGCCGGAACTGCGCGAACAGGATTACCAGACCCGCATCACCGCCGCCGAAACCCGCAAGGCCATGTTGCGCCTGTTGCCGGGGCTGGAGTTCTCCGCTGGCGGGCACTATGACAGCAACTCGTTCCTGGTGGAGCAGGGCTGGGCCGACTATGGCGTCAAAGTCACCTGGAACCTGTTCAATGTCATCTCCGCCCCGGCGGCCATCGACGTGGCCAAGGCCGGTGAAGAAGTCGCGGCGGCGCGGCGTCAGGCGATGTCGATCGCCGTGCTGGCGCAGCTGTACGTCGCCAATGCCAACTACCGCGAAGCCTTGCGCCAGTTCAAGACCAGCCAGGAACTGTCGGATATCGACGGGCAAATCGTCGGTCAACTGCGCAGTCGTCATCAGGCTGCAGGCATCGGCGAACTGGACCTGATCCAGGGCGAGCTGAACACCCTGCAGGCGGACCTGCGACGGGACCTCGCCTACGCTGACCTGCGCAACGCCTACGGGCAGATCTTCGCCAGCGCCGGCCTCGACCCGTTGCCGAACGAAGTGCAATCGACCCAGGTGCAGTCGATTGCCACGGCGTTGGCGAACCGCGAGGCGGCCTGGGCCCAGGGTGACATCACGGTGCCGAAGCCGCCGGTGGCACAATAACGGAGCGCCGGGGATGGCGCTTGCGGCGTTTTCCCGGCTGCCCGTCACGGTCAACCTACCGTTGCTGTTGCAGGCGCTGGCAGCCGTCGAAGAAGATCGTTGGCAAGGGCACTTCAACACGGCCTATCACAGCGGTGACTGGAGTGGCGTGGCGCTGATTTCGGCGGCCGATGCCCTGACCGAACTGTCGCCCGGGCGCGGCCAGCCCCAGCACCGCGCGCCCTGGTCAGAGGATGGTCGCTGGCAGGATGCGTTGGGTGATTGGCCCTTGGATATCGTCTCGGCCCGTCTGCTGCGGTTGGGGCCCGGTGGTCGCATCCATGAGCATCGCGACTATGACCTCGGCGGTCCGGACGCCGACGTGCGCCTGCACGTGCCGCTGCTCAGCTCGCCTGGCGTGGAGTTTTGGCTGGATGGGCAAATCATTCCGATGCGGGTGGGGGAATGCTGGTTTCTCGACTTGGCGCGTCCCCACCGCGTCGCTAACCATGGCGACCAGGCGCGGGTTCATCTGGTGCTCGATTGTCGTCCCGAGCCGTGGTTGGCCCAGCAGATTGCCGATGGGCTGCGTTCCACACCCGAAGCGGTCGTCGGGCAAAGCGATCTGGCCCGTTTTCAACAGCGTGTGGAAGCCGATCACCACCTTGCCCAGGCGCTGCAAGGGCTGCACGACCTGGACGTTTTCATTGAAACCGCGCTGGAGCTGGGTGCGGCACAAGGGCTCCATTTCACCCGGGAAGAGTTGCGCGCCGCCATGCGCCACGGTCGCCGACAATGGAGTGAGCAGTGGAAAGCCTGAATCTGCACGGCTGGTTGCCGATCCGCGTATGGCAGCAGGTGGGCGAGTGGCGTGTCGATTGGTGCTGGTTCGGCGATCGGCAACTGTCGCAGCCATTCTTCGGCGATGCCGTGGAAGAAGCGCTGCGCCTGCCCTTCAACCTGGTGTTCCGCCGCCAGACGCCCTTGAGTGCCTTGGGCCAATGGCAGCAATGTAGCCCGGGCCTGACGCCTAGCGCCTTCATCTTCCACGCCTCACGATGTGGCTCGACACTGATCAGCCAAATGCTTGCCCAATTGGACGACCACATCGTCATTTCCGAGCCGCCACCCCTGGATACGCTGCTGCGCAGTGACTTGCCGCCCGCCGAACGGCACGCGGCGCTCAAGGGGCTGATGTCGGCCTATGGGCAGCGCCGTCGAGGCGAGGAGCGACGCCTGGTGATCAAGCTCGACGCGTGGAACATCGGTGAATTGGCGCTGCTGCGTGAGTGCTTTCCCGATACGCCTTGGCTGTTCGTATACCGCGACCCCCTGGAAATTGCCGTTTCACATCTGCGCCGCCCTGGCATGCACATGGTGCCGGGGTTGATCGGGGCCAGTGTGCTCGACGACGCATTGCCATTTAGCGGCCGCGAAGACTTCGTTGCGCGACGGCTGGGACGACTGTTGCAGGCGGGCTTGGAACACTGCCGGGCCGGGGGCGGAGTGGCGGTCAACTACAGCGAGCTTCCCGAGGCGATGGCGGGTAGGTTGGCGGCATTTTTCCAGTTGGACCCAGCACAGCGCAGGCACGCATTTGCCGCAGTGGGCCGGCATGCCAAGCAGCCGGCGCAGGCGTTTGCCGGTGATAGCGAAGACAAGCGTCGAGAGGCTTCGCCATTGTTGTTTGAGCGGGTCAGGTATTGGGCGCAAACGCCTTACCAATCATTGGAGTGGCTGCGCAGTCATTCTTGTGGCGAGGGTCGTGCTTGCTCATTGAAAGGCTAGACTGCAAATAACGCCCTGCCACCTCTTCATCTCCAGGAGCCACACATGGAACCCCCAGTCCATAAGCTTCCCGCGTTATTCAAACAACTCGGCCTGCCCGACGACGCCCTCAGCATCGACCAGTTCATCGCCAGCCACTCGCCGCTCAAGCCTGGGCTGCATCTGGCCGACGCGTTCTTCTGGAGCGAGGGCCAACGGCAATTGTTGCGCGATGAAATTCTCGAAGATGCCGACTGGGCGGTGGTGGTGGATCAGCTGGATGTGTTGTTGCGCAAGGGCCGCAGCGAGTGGCCGGGATGTGGGTGACTTCCACAGAGAGATTCCTTTATTCGTTTTAAGCATTAACAAATAGCTTCTTATTCCTTAAATAATATAACGCTCCTCCTTATACTCGTCCCGGAACAGACACGCAGGAGAGCACCCCATGCGCAACGAATCGATTCGCTACCTGATCGTGCCGGGCTGGCAAGGATCGCCGCAAAATCATTGGCAAACCCACTGGCAGGCGAGCTTGCCCAATAGCGCCCGGGTCGAACAAGCGGACTGGCTGACCCCGCGCCGCGAAGATTGGGTCGCCGCGCTGGCCGAAGCGATTGCCGCCGACAGCACACCGGTCATTCTCATCGCCCACAGCCTGGGGTGCATCACGGTTGCCCATTGGGCCGCTACCGCGCCGGTGCAGCTCCTGCGACAGGTGCGCGGCGCGTTGCTGGTGGCGCCGGCTGACGTGGAGCGGCCTGCCTGCGCTCCGGCGCTGCGCAACTTCGCGCCGATTCCCACGGACCTGCTGCCATTCCCCAGCCAAGTGGTCAGCTCCGACAACGATGCGGCCGTCAGTGCCCCGCGTGCGCTGGAACTGGCACGCAACTGGGGAGCCGAGGCGGGAATCCTGGCAGGCGCGGGACATATCAACGTGAAGTCCGGGCACCAGCGATGGGAACAGGGTTTCGCTTATCTCTATCGCCTGCAAAACCGCATGGAGCATCACGCCCTGCGTCGCGCCTGAATTTTTAGCGCCCTCCGTCTCCCGGCGGTTTGGGGCGGGAGCCTGTCATGACTTTGCATGAAACCTTTGGTCAGTCGTTGCTGACCTTTCCCGATGCGGAAAAAAGCCCCCTGAGCATCCGCGCCAAGGCGCTGGTGTTCGTCGACCCACGTTCGCGGCGGCTGCGCCAGGAACTGGAGCAATTGGCGCCACGCTCGGTCTCGGTGTTGATTCGCGGCGAAACCGGCACCGGCAAGGAGCTGCTCGCCCGGCATATCCATCGCGAGAGCAATCGGAGTGGCTTGTTCGTTTCGGTCAATTGCGGTGCCATCAGCCCCACTTACGCCGATGCCGAGTTGTTTGGCTACGCCGCTGGCAGCCATAGCGGTTCGGCCAGCAGCCGGGCGGGGTGGTTCGGCTCGGCCAACGGCGGCACGCTTTACCTGGATGAGATTGGCGACTTGCCGCTGCCGATCCAGACGCGGTTGTTGGCGGCCCTGGAAAATCACGAAGTCACTCGTGTCGGTGCCCACCAACCGAGTCCGGTGGATGTGCGCCTGGTCGCGGCCACCAGCATCGACCTGGCGCAAGCGGTGGCGGCCGGGAAATTCCATGATCGGCTCTATCAATATCTGAGTGAGGGCCAGCTCGAGTTATCGGCCCTGCGCGAACGGGTGGGCGATATCCTGCCTCTGGCGGAATACTTCCTCGGCATCTATAGCCAACGCCTGGGCCTGGCTGTGCCGCTGATCGGCGAAGCGGCGCAGCATGCGCTGGAGCGGCACAGCTGGCCGGGCAATACCCGCGAATTGGAGAACGTCATCCATTTCGCATTATTGGTGAGTACCGGGGATGAGATTTTGCCGGAGCATCTGAACCTGTCGTCCCAGCCATCGACGCTGGAGCTGATCGACCGGCAGGTGGCGCAGGTCGTCGCCAAGGGCTCTGGCCCCGAGCGCCTGGCCCTCAAGGCGCTGCTCGATCGATGGAGCCAAACGCTGTAGTGCGAACCCGCTCCGGGTGCGGTTTGGCTATATGAGTAAAATGAATATGAACTTGAATAAAAGATATTGTTAAGGCATAAAAAATGTCGGTATCTTCCGCATCACGCCAGCGATAGCACTTCGCTGGCACTCTACTTTGGCCGTCGTCGATGACGACCGTGATTTTCGATAAGGACACTGCATGAAAAAGGTTCTGTTGTTCACCGCATTGGCGGCAGCCCTGACCTCGGGCCTGGCCCAAGCCGCGGAAAAACTGGTCGTCGCCGCGACCCCGGTGCCCCACGCCGAAATCCTCGAGTTGATCAAACCGGCCCTCGCCAAAGAGGGCGTGGACCTGCAGATCAAGGTGTTCACCGACTATGTGCAACCCAACGTACAGGTTGACCAGAAGCGCCTGGATGCCAACTACTTCCAGACCCTGCCTTACCTCAAGAGCTTCAACGAAGGTAAAGGCACCAACCTGGTAACGGTCATCGGCGTGCACGTCGAACCGTTTGGCGGCTATTCGAAGAAGGTCAAAAGCCTCGCTGAGCTGAAGGACGGCGCAACCATCGCCATCCCTAACGAAGGCAGCAACAGCGGCCGTGCCCTGATCCTGCTGCAGAAGGCTGGCCTGATCAAACTCAAGGACCCGAAAAACGCCTTGGCAACGCCGAAAGACATCGCCGAGAACCCGAAGAACTTCAAGTTCAAGGAGCTGGAATCGGCCATGCTGCCGCGCGTGCTGGATCAGGTGGACCTGGACATGATCAACACCAACTACGCGTTGGAAGCAGGTCTGAATCCGGCCAAGGACGCCCTGGTGATCGAAGGTTCGGATTCGCCTTACGTTAACTTCCTGGTCGCCCGTCCGGACAACAAGGACAGCCCGGCCATGCAGAAACTGGCCAAGGCCCTGACCAGCCCGGAAGTGAAGGCGTTCATCGAGAAGAAGTACAGCGGCGCGGTACTGCCGGCATTCTGATTGACGCGGTAGATCTTTTCACGGTTCCAAACGCCGGCGGCTAATACAGCGTCGGCGTTTTTTTGTGCGCAACAATGCTCACCTGTGGCGAGGGCGCTAGTCCGGCCAATGCCACGCTGGCTCATCCAATGCCCGCTGCCCGACGATCCCGGTCTGCCCGAAATCTTTTTCCAACACGATGCAGTTGCAGTGCTCGTCCTGCTCCAGTGCGGCAATCAAGCGCGAGGCATGGGATACGACCCAGACCTGGCAAGCGGCTGAAGCGCGGATGATCAAGCGCGCCAGGGCTGGCAGCAGGTCGGGGTGCAGGCTGGTTTCCGGTTCGTTGAGCACCATCAATGATGGCGGTCGCGGTGTGAGCAGGGCAGCCACCAGCAACAGGTAGCGCAGGGTCCCGTCCGACAGTTCTGCGGCAGTCAGCGGTCGCAGCAGGCCATGTTGCTGGAACGCGATGGCGAAACGTCCGCCCTGCAACTTTTCGATGTGCAGTCGGGCGCCGGGGAACGCGTCGCCAATGGCGGCATGCAACGCTTCGACATCGCCTATTTCGAGAATGGTCTGCAGGGCCGCGGCCAAATCGCGCCCATCGTGATGCAACACCGGCGTACGCGTGCCCAGTTGCGGTTGGCGCACCGGGGCGTCGGCGTCGCTGCGAAAGTGATCGTAGAAGCGCCAGCGGCGAATGAACTCGCGCATTTGCAGGACCTCCGGCGAAGCGCGCAGGCTGCCGACCTGGTCGAACAAGCTGTCGAAGGTCGGCGTGTGCTGGGACAGGACATCCCAGGAACGGCCATCACGGGCACGAACCATCGGCCCGTTGCGGTCCACCAGCAGGCTCGCCGGTCGAAACACCGGGCCGGCCCAGATGCACTCGCGCTTGATTTCCGGGTCCAGGGAAAACGCCGAGCGACTGGGGGCCGGCAAGCCGAGGGCAATCGAATAGCTGAAGTCTTCACCGGCAAATCCCAGGCGCAGGCGCTTGGTGCCTTGGCGCACGATCGCCTGCACCGGCACCTCGCCGTTGCGCATGCGCCGGCTGATTTCTTCCGGTCCGGCCCAGAAGGTCGAGTCCAACCCGCCCTCGCGGGCCAGGGCGTTTACCACTCCGCCCTGGGCCGTCTCCGCCAGCAGGCGCAGCGCCCGATATAGATTGGATTTGCCGCTGCCGTTAGGGCCGGTGATCAGGTTCAGCCGACCCAACGGAATGACCAATTTATTGATGGATCGATAGTTGGCCACCGCCAATGTCTTGAGCATGCATAACTCCTTTGCGTGGGCCTGATTAACAAGTCTGCCCGATTGCCGTGCATTCGGTGAACCCTGTTCTAAGCTCAGAGTCGTATCGTCACTGGTACGTCGGTACAACGCAAAGGAGTCTGCATGGCTGGTCCCGGAATCAAATTGATTGTTGGCTTGGGCGTGTGTGCGTTGTTGACGGGATGCGGTGAGAAGAAACCCGAGGAAAAAGCCTTGCCTCGGGTGTTCATACAGCAAGCCATGCCCAGCGAATACGCGGCTTCGGTAACACTGACAGGCGATGTCCAGGCGCGGGTTCAGGCCGACCTCTCGTTTCGCGTGAGCGGCAAGATCATCGAGCGCAAGGTCGATGTCGGTGACCGGGTCTCGGCCCGGCAAGTGCTGGCCCGGCTCGATCCGCGCGACTTGCAGACCAACGTCGACTCCGCCGAAGCCCAGGTCGCCGCCGAGCAGGCGCGGGTCAAGCAGAGCGCGGCAGCCTTCGTACGCCAGCAGAAGCTGTTGCCCAAGGGCTACACCAGCCAGAGCGAATACGACGCGGCCCAGGCGCAATTGCGCAGTAGCCAGAGCGCGCTGACGGCGGCCCAGGCACAACTGGCCAATGCCCGCGAACAGCTGAGCTATACGGCGCTGATCGCCGAGGCGCCCGGTATCATCACGGCGCGCCAGGCCGAAGTCGGCCAAGTCGTCCAAGCCACGGAGCCGATCTTTACCCTCGCCCGGGACGGTGAGCGTGACGCGGTGTTCAATATCTATGAATCCCTCCTGCGTGAACCGCCATCCGACCCGGCAATTACCATCAGCCTGCTGGACAACCCGGCCATCCAGACCACCGGTACGGTGCGCGAGATCACCCCGGCGGTGTCCGCCGAGACTGGCACCGTGCAGGTCAAGGTCACGCTCAACGATCTGCCCGAAGGCATGCGCCTGGGGTCGGTGGTCAGCGCCACCGCCAAATCCGCTGGAAAGACCGCCGTGGAATTGCCCTGGTCGGCACTGACCAAGAACCTCAGCGAGCCGGCCGTGTGGCTGGTGGACGGCGAGGGCAAGGCACAATTGCATACGGTCACGGTTGGGCGCTACTTGACCGGCAAGGTCATCATCAGTGACGGGCTCAAGGGCGGCGAGAAGATCATCGTTGCCGGCGGGCAATTGCTCCATCCTGGCGTGCGCGTCGAGATCGCCGAAAACAAAAACGACAAAGCCCCGACAGGAGCCCAGCCATGAAGCGCTTGTGGATGGTCTCGGCCGGCCTGCTGCTGGCCGCCTGCTCGAAGGAAGAAGCGCCGCCGGAGCCGGTACGGCCGGTGTTGTCCATCGAGGTCCGGGCTCTTGACCAACAGGCGCTGGGACGCTTCGCCGGGAATATCCAGGCCCGCTACGAGACCAACGTGGGGTTCCGCGTGCCAGGCCGTATCGCCAGTCGCAACGTCGACGTCGGCGCCGAGGTGAAGAAGGGCGACTTGCTCGCGACCCTCGACCCTACTGACCAGCAGAACCAACTGCGCGCAGCCCAGGGCGACCTTGCGCGGATCGAGGCGCAGTACATCAATGCCCAGGCCAACGCCCGCCGCCAGCAACAACTATTCGACCGTGGCGTCGGCGCCCAGGCGCAACTGGACATCGCCCAGACCGACCTGAAAACCACCGCAGCATCCCTGGAGCAGGCCCGGGCCTCGGTGGAGCAGGCCCGCGACCAGCTCAACTACAGCGAACTGCACACCGATCATGACGCCGTCGTCACGGCCTGGAATGCCGAGGCCGGGCAAGTGGTGACCGCCGGCCAGCAAGTGGTGACGCTGGCCCGCCCGGACGTCAAGGAAGCGGTGATCGACCTGCCCGCCGGGTTGGCCGAGCGCTTGCCCGAGGATGTGGTGTTCGAGGTCGCCGCGCAACTGGACCCGGCGACCCGCACCACGGCCATCGTGCGCGAGATCGAGCCCCAGGCGCAGAGCGCCACCCGCACGCGCCGCGCACGCCTGACCCTGACTGACACGCCGCCGGGCTTTCGCCTGGGCACGGCCATCAGCGTGACCCTGAGCTCAGCCATCGAACCGCGCATCGAATTGCCGCTCAGTGCGTTGCAAGAGGTCGATGGCAAGACGCGGATCTGGCTGATCAACCCGCACGACCAGACAGTTTCGCCGCGGGACGTACAGGTGCTCGAACGATCGGACGGCTCGGTGTTGGTGGCCGACGGGATCAAGCCCGGCGACCGCGTGGTCAGCGCAGGCGTGAACAGTCTCCAGCCGGGGCAAAAAGTGAAACTCGACGAGGACGCACGATGAAAGGGCCTTTCAACTTATCGGAATGGGCCCTGCGGCATCAGTCATTCGTTTGGTACCTGATGTTCGTCGCGCTGCTGATGGGCGTGTTCTCCTACATGAACCTGGGCCGCGAGGAAGACCCGTCGTTCACCATCAAGACCATGGTCATCCAGACCCGTTGGCCTGGCGCGACCCAGGAAGAAACCCTCAAGCAGGTCACGGACCGCATCGAGAAAAAACTCGAAGAACTCGACTCCCTCGATTATGTGAAGAGCTACACCCGGCCGGGGGAGTCGACGGTATTCGTGTATTTGCGCGATACCACCGGCGCCGAGGAAATCCCGGAGATCTGGTACCAGGTCCGCAAGAAGATCAACGACATTCGCGGCGATTTCCCTGAGGGATTGCAAGGCCCTGGATTCAACGACGAATTCGGCGATGTATACGGCTCGGTGTATGCCTTCACTGGCGACGGCTTGTCGATGCGCCAGTTGCGCGACTATGTGGAGCAAGTACGCGCCGAAATCCGCGATGTGCCTGGGTTGGGCAAGGTGGAAATGGTCGGCGAACAGGACGAAGTGCTGTACCTGAATTTCTCCACCCGCAAGCTTGCGGCGCTGGGTATCGATCAGCGCCAGGTGGTGCAGAGCCTGCAATCGCAGAACGCCGTGACCCCGGCCGGGGTGATCGACGCTGGTCCGGAGCGGATTTCCGTGCGCACGTCGGGGCAGTTCCAATCGGAAAAGGACCTGGCCAACGTCAACCTGCGGCTCAACGATCGCTTCTATCGACTGGCCGACATCGCCGACATCCGCCGCGGCTACGTTGATCCCGCTACGCCGATGTTCCGTTTCAACGGCACTCCCGCGATTGGCTTGGCCATCGCGATGAAGAAGGGCGGCAACATCCAGGAATTCGGCAAGGCCCTGCACGCGCGCATGGACGAACTCACCGCCGACCTTCCGGTGGGCGTCGGCGTACACACCGTGTCGGACCAGGCCGAAGTGGTGGAAGAAGCCGTTGGCGGCTTCACCAGCGCGTTGTTCGAGGCAGTGATCATCGTGCTGGTGGTCAGTTTCATCAGCCTCGGCATCCGGGCCGGGCTGGTGGTGGCCTGCTCGATCCCGCTGGTATTGGCGATGGTATTCGTCTTCATGGAGTACAGCGGCATCACCATGCAGCGGATCTCCCTCGGGGCGCTGATCATCGCCCTTGGCCTGCTGGTGGACGACGCGATGATCACCGTGGAAATGATGGTCACGCGCCTGGAAAAAGGCGACAGCAAGGAACAGGCCGCCACGTTTGCCTATACCTCGACCGCATTCCCGATGCTCACCGGGACCCTGGTCACCGTGGCTGGTTTCGTGCCGATCGGCCTGAATGCCAGTTCGGCGGGCGAATACACCTTCACCTTGTTCGCGGTGATTGCCGTGGCGATGCTGGTGTCATGGATCGTCGCGGTGCTGTTTGCGCCGGTGATCGGCGTGCACATCCTCAGCACCAATATCAAACCCCACAGCGCCGAGCCGGGGCGAATCGGCCGGGCGTTCAACGGTGGCCTGCTGTGGGCAATGCGCAATCGCTGGTGGGCCATCGGCATCACGGTGCTACTGTTCGCGTTGGCGGTGTTTTGCATGCGCTTCGTGCAAAACCAGTTCTTCCCGTCCTCGGATCGCCCGGAGATCCTGGTGGACCTCAACCTGCCGCAAAACGCCTCGATGGACGAGACGCGCAAAGCGGTCGATCGCCTGGAAGCGACGCTCAAGGACGACCCGGACATCGCACGCTGGAGCACCTACATTGGCGAAGGCGCCATTCGTTTCTATCTGCCACTGGATCAACAACTGCAGAACCCCTACTACGCGCAACTGGTGATCGTCAGCAAGGGCCTGGAGTCGCGCACGGCGCTGACCGAACGCTTGCAGAAACGCCTGCGGGAAGATTTCGTCGGCATCGGCAGCTACGTGCAGGCGCTGGAAATGGGTCCGCCGGTCGGTCGGCCTATCCAGTATCGGGTCAGCGGCAAGGACATCGACCAGGTGCGCAAGCACGCCATCGAGCTGGCCACCGAACTGGACAAGAACTCGCACATCGGTGAGATCATCTACGACTGGAACGAGCCGGGCAAAGTGCTGCGCATCGACATCGCCCAGGACAAGGCGCGGCAGTTGGGCTTGTCTTCCGACGATGTGGCCAGGTTGATGAACAGTATTGTCAGCGGCTCGCCCGTCACCCAGGTCAACGACGATATCTACCTCATCAACGTGGTAGGACGCGCCGAAGACGCCGAGCGTGGTTCGCCGGAGACCCTGCAAAACCTGCAGATCGTCACGCCGAGCGGCACGTCGATTCCACTGCTGGCATTCGCCACGGTGCGCTATGAGCTGGAACAGCCGCTGGTGTGGCGCCGCGACCGCAAGCCGACCATCACCATCAAGGCCGCCGTGCGCGATGAAATCCAGCCGACGGACCTGGTGAGGCAACTGCAACCGGACATCGACAAGTTCGCCGCCAAATTGCCGGTGGGCTACAAGATCGCCACCGGCGGCACCGTGGAGGAAAGCAGCAAGGCCCAAGGTCCTATTGCCAGCGTGGTGCCGCTGATGCTGTTCTTGATGGCGACCTTCCTGATGATCCAGCTGCACAGCGTGCAGAAACTGTTTCTGGTGGCGAGCGTTGCGCCTCTCGGGTTGATCGGCGTCGTGCTGGCGCTGGTGCCGACGGGCACGCCCATGGGCTTCGTGGCGATCCTCGGGATTCTCGCCTTGATCGGCATCATCATCCGTAACTCGGTGATTTTGGTGACCCAGATCGATGAATACGAACGTGACGGCTACGAGCCCTGGGACGCGGTGGTGGAGGCTACCGAACACCGACGCCGACCGATCCTGCTCACGGCGGCCGCAGCGAGCCTGGGGATGATCCCGATTGCCCGAGAAGTGTTTTGGGGGCCGATGGCCTACGCGATGATTGGCGGGATCATCGTCGCCACCCTTCTGACGCTGCTGTTCCTGCCGGCACTGTATGTGGCCTGGTACAAGATCCGCGAGCCGAAGCGTGACTGAGAGAGGCACCTGACTTGTGGCGAGGGGATAAATCCCCTCGCCACAAGTCAGGTGTTTGGTCTCAAGTAGCGAACGCTTTCACTTGCGCAACAACCGCAACCCATTGAACACCACCAGTAAGCTCACTCCCATGTCGGCAAACACCGCCATCCACATGGTGGCGAACCCGGCGAAAGTGACGCCCAGGAAGATCGCCTTGATAACCAACGCCAGGGCGATGTTCTGCTTGAGGATGCTCGAGGTCTGCCTCGACAGCCGGATGAACGCTGGGATCTTGCGCAGATCGTCATCCATCAAAGCGACATCTGCGGTCTCGATGGCCGTGTCGGTCCCGGCGGCCGCCATGGCGAAACCGATTTCCGAGCGGGCCAGGGCCGGGGCGTCGTTGATGCCGTCGCCGACCATGCCCACTCGGTGGCCTTGGGCATACAGACTTTCGATGGCTTGCAGCTTGTCCTCCGGCAACAGGTCACCGCGGGCCTGATCCATGCCGACCTGCTTGGCGATCGCTTCGGCGGTGTGGGCGTTGTCGCCCGTCAGCATCATTGTCTTGATACCCAATTCATGCAGTTGCCGAATGGCTTCGCGGCTCGAATCCTTCACGGTGTCGGCCACGGCAAACAGTGCCAAGGGCTTGGTGTCGTCGAGCAGCAGCACCACGGACTTGCCTTGTTTTTCCAGGGCGAAGAGCTTTTCCTCCAGCTCAGGGGAGCACAAGCCGAGGTCTTCCACGAGACGGTGGTTACCCAAGTGATAGGTCCGGCCGCCGATGTCGCCACGAACGCCGCGCCCGGCGAGCGCCGCGAAGTTATCCACAGTCTGCTGCGGCAGCTCTTTATCCACAGCCGCCTCGGCAATCGCCCGGGATACCGGATGGTCCGAGCGTACCGCGAGGCTCACGGCCAACGCCGGGACCGTGGTCTCCAGGGTCGGATCGAGCAGCATGTAATCGGTCTGCATCGGCTTGCCGTGGGTGATCGTGCCGGTCTTGTCCAACGCCAGGTAATCGAGCTTGTGGCCACCTTCAAGGTAAACGCCGCCCTTGACCAAGATGCCTCTGCGCGCCGCAGCCGCCAAGCCGCTGACGATGGTTACCGGGGTGGAAATCACCAGGGCACAAGGGCAGGCGACCACCAGCAAGACCAGTGCGCGATAGATCCAGTCGAACCAACTCGCGCCCATGAATAGCGGTGCAATGACCGCTACGGCCAGGGCCAGGGCAAATACCGCGGGGGTGTAGATTTTCGAGAATTGATCAACGAAGCGCTGGGTCGGCGCCCGGGAACCTTGGGCCTGCTCGACGGCGTGGATGATCCGCGCCAGTGTCGATTGATCGGCCGCAGCGGTGACGGTGTATTCCAGTTCACCGGCCTGGTTGATGGTGCCGGCGAAAACTTTGTCGCCCACGGTTTTCTCCACCGGCAGGCTCTCACCCGTGATCGGCGCCTGGTCGATGGTCGAGCGTCCAGCCACCACCTCGCCGTCCAGCCCAACCCTTTCGCCAGGGCGAACCCGCACCCTGGCGCCGAGGGCAATGGTCTTCACTTCCGTGACCTGCCAGGTGCCGTCGGCCTGTTGCACCGTGGCTTGTTCCGGTGCCATTTGCATCAGGCCGCTGATGGCGTTGCGTGCCCGATCAAGGGATTTGGCTTCGATCAGCTCGGCCACGGTAAACAGGAACATCACCATCGCCGCTTCCGGCCATTGGCCGATCAATATGGCGCCGGTCACGGCGATGCTCATCAAGGCGTTGATATTCAGGTTTAAGTTTTTCAGGGCAATCCAGCCCTTCTTGTAGGTGCCGAGGCCGCCGCTCAGAATCGACACCAGTGCTACCAGGGCGACTATCCAATTCGGCGCGGCGCTGGTGAAGTGGATCACCTCGGCTGCCAATGCCGTCACGCCGGACAGTGCCAACGGCCACCAGGGCTTGGCCGGGGCGGGCAAGTTATGGGCGGGTTTTTCCTGGCCGCCGGTCAACGGCTCCGCTTGCATGCCCAGTGACTCGATGGCCTTGATGATCGGGGTATCGCTGGGCAAATCGTGGGTCACGCCCAGCACGCGGTTGATCAGGTTGAATTCAAGCTGTTGCACGCCTTCAAGCTTGCCGAGTTTGTTCTGGATCAGTGTCTGCTCGGTGGGGCAGTCCATGGCTTCGATGCGAAAACTGCTCAGCCGCGCACCGTCCGTCGGCGTTTTGCCGAGGCTGACCACCGAGGGTGCTGCTTTCGAGGCGCAGCAGGAATGCCCATGGGCATGGCCGTGGTCAGGTTTGTGGATGTGAAGGGAATCGCTCATCGGGTGACGTCCGTTAAAAGTGCCTGTTGCGCAGTAAAGACCCTGTAGCCACTATAGGGTCAAGCATCTATTTCGCAGGTGAAACCATGAAGATTGGAGAACTGGCAAAAATTACCGACTGCCAGGTCGAAACCATCCGCTACTACGAACGCGAAGGCCTGCTGCCGGAGCCGGCCCGCAGTGACGGCAACTACCGTGTCTACACCCAGGCCCACGCCGAACGGCTGACGTTCATCCGCAATTGCCGCACCTTGGACATGACCCTGGAAGAAATCCGCAGCCTCCTGGCCCTGCGCGACAGCCCCCAGGACCAATGCGAGAGCGTCAATGCGCTGATCGACGAGCACATCGACCATGTCAAGGCACGCATCGATGGCCTGCTGGCCTTGCAGGCACAACTGATCGACCTGCGCCATCGCTGTGGCGAAGGGCCGGATCTTGATCAGTGTGGAATCCTGCAGCGGTTGGAAGTGAGCGGGGCGGTGGCGCCGGAGGTGGAGCATTCACATGTGGGCAGGAGCCATGGGCATTGACCCGACCCTGCATGCATGGAGACCCCATGTGGAAGCGAGCCTGCTCGCGAAAGCGGTGGATCAGCCACATCACCATCTGTATGTGGCGACGCTATCGCGAGCAGCCTCGATGATGGTGTTTTCTAGACCGCCATCGGCGCGGTCATCGGCGCATGGTGCTGGTAGCCTTCGAGAGAGAAGTCGCTCGGCTCCACCCGTTCCAGCCACTCAGGCTGGTACACCCCGGTCTTGGCAAACTCCGGCACGCGCTCGGAAATCACCAGTTTCGGCATCGGGAACGGCTCGCGGGTGAGCTGTTCGTTGAGCATGTCCAAATGGTTTTCGTAGACATGGGCATCACCGATGAAATAGGTGAACCAGCGCGGTGTATAACCGGTCAGGCGACCGATCAGGCTCAGCAGCGCAGCGCCTTCGGTGAGGTTGAATGGCGTGCCCAGGCCCAGGTCGTTGGAGCGGATGTAGAGAGTCAGGGAGATTTCCTTGGTCTCGACATTCGGGTGGAACTGGTAGAGCAGATGGCATGGCGGCAGGGCCATTTCATCGAGTTGGGCGCAGTTCCAACCGTGGAACAGGATGCGCCGGCTGCCCGGGTCCTTGATGATGGTGTCGACGCATTGGCGAACCTGGTCGATCGCCTTGTACAACACCACGTAGGCTTGGCCGTTTTCTTCGCCCTCGGCGATTTGCCGGTAACCCTGGGCCAGCGTCTGCTCGATGGCTGCCGGGTTGCCTACCGGGATCTGCTTGTAGGCCGGCCACTTGCGCCACTGCACTCCGTAGATCTCGCCCAGGTCATCTTCGCCCTGGCGGAACGGGTTGGCCAGCCACTGGGCGTTTTCGTTGGCGTTCTGGTCCCAGACCTTGCAGCCCAGCGCGCGAAACTCAGCGGCATTGTTCACGCCGCGCAGGAAGCCGCACATCTCGCCGATGGCCGACTTGAAGGCCATCTTGCGGGTGGTGATGGCGGGAAAGCCTTCCTTCAGGTCATAGCGCAGCATGGCGCCGGGGAAGCTGATGGTGTTCACGCCGGTGCGGTTGGCTTGCTTGGTGCCGTTCTTGATGACGTGGGCCACCAGATCGAGATATTGCTTCATGGGTTACCTGTGTCCTTGAACCCGGGGCCAGTGCCCCGGGGCTAGAATTTTAAACCTTGGCCGCCGCAGCCGGCGCACGATGATAAGCCAGCCAGATCAGCGCCAGGCCACCGATGATCATCGGCAGGCATAGCACCTGGCCCATGGTCAGCCAGTTCCACGCCAGATAGCCGAGCTGGGCATCCGGCACGCGAACGAATTCGACGATGAAACGGAAGATGCCGTAGAACAGCGCGAACATGCCCGACACCGCCATGGTGGGTCGCGGCTTGCGCGAAAACAGCCAGAGAATCAGGAAGAGTGCCACGCCTTCGAGGGCGAATTGATAAAGCTGCGACGGGTGGCGCGGCAACTGCGCCGGGTCGCTGAAGGGAGGGAAGATCATCGCCCACGGCACGTCGGTCGGCTTGCCCCACAATTCGGCATTGATGAAGTTGCCGATGCGCCCGGCACCCAGGCCGATTGGCACCATCGGTGCGACGAAGTCCATCAGCTCGAAAAACGACTTGTTGTTACGCTTGCCGAACCACAACGCCGCCAGCATCACACCAATGAACCCGCCGTGGAACGACATGCCGCCCTTCCAGACTTCGAAGATCAGCGTCGGATTGGCCAGGTAGGCGCTCAGGTCGTAGAACAGCACGTAGCCCAGGCGCCCGCCGACGATCACGCCCATGGACAACCAGAACACCAGGTCGGAGAGCTTTTCCTTGTTCCAGGTCGGGTCGAAGCGGTTGAGTCGGCGCGAGGCCAGCAGCCAGGCACCACCGATACCGATCAGGTACATCAGGCCGTACCAGTGGATTTTCAGCGGGCCGATGGCCAGGGCAACCGGATCGATCTGCGGGTAAGGCAGCATGGATATTCCTCATGAGCGTCAAAAATTCCCGGGCGAGGCTGCCACCTCGGGATTAAGCCAGGATTGTGTCAGAGCAGGAAGCTCAAGCCCACGCTGAACAACAAGGCGGCGAACAGCCGCTTGAGCAAGCGCGGCGACAAGCGATGTGCCAGCCGCGCGCCGACGCGGGCGAAAATCATGCTCGTCAGGGCGATGCCCAGCAGCGCGGGTAAATACACAAAACCGAGACTATGGGGCGGCAACAGCGGATCCTGCCAGCCCAGAATCATGAAACTTAGCGCACTGACCAGGGCGATGGGCAATCCGCAGGCTGAAGAAGTCGCCACCGCTTGTTGCATCGGTACGCTGCGCCAGGTCAGGAAGGGTACGGTCAACGAACCACCACCGATGCCGAAAATCGCCGAGGCCCAGCCGACCACCGTGCCGGCCAGGGACAAGCCGACCTTGCCCGGTACCGTGCGGCTGGCCTTGGGCTTGAAGTCCAGGGCCAGTTGCGCGGCGACGAGCATGGCGAACACACCGATGATCTTCTGCAAGTGCGGACCGGAAATCGCTTCGGCGGTGATCGCGCCGAAACCTGCACCGATGAGGATCCCGACGGTCATCCAGGTAAAGATCTGCCAGCGTACGGCCCCTTTGCGATGGTGCTCGCGCACCGCATTCACCGACGTGAAGATGATCGATGCCAGGGACGTGCCGACGGCCAAGTGCGTCAACACCTGCGGATCGAACCCCTGCAAGGTGAAACTGAACACCAGGACCGGGACGATGATCATCCCGCCCCCCACGCCGAACAGCCCGGCCAGCACGCCGGCGCAGGCACCGAGCAGCAGATAGAGCACGAATTCCACCAGCGTCTCCCCGCCCATCCCCAAAATAAGAGCGGCATGGTAACGGATCGAGGGGCTTGGGCTCTACTGAAGGCGATGGATGCGTCAGTGATGTATGGGTAGAGTGGCTAACGATTGCTGTCCCTGTGGCGGGGATAAATCCCCTCGCCACAAAAGCGCTGCTCGGTTTTATTCTTAAAACAGGACAACCTGATGTGCCTGATCGTATTCGCCTGGCGCCCCGGCCACGCCCAGCCGCTGGTCGTGGCGGCCAACCGCGACGAGTTCTATGCACGCCCGACGCTGCCGCTGGCGCAGTGGCCTGACGCGCCGCACGTGCATGCTGGTCGTGACCTGGAAGCGGGCGGCACCTGGCTCGGCGTGGGTGCCGACGGTCGCTTTGCGGCCCTGACCAATATTCGCGACCCCGGTCAACTGCCGGCATTCAAGTCTCGTGGAGAACTGGTGGCGCGGTTCCTGACCGGGAATCTGTCGATTGCCGATTACCTGAGCGAAATCGTGCCGCGTGCCGGGGAGTACGGAGGTTTCAACCTGCTGCTTGGCGATGGCGCCGAATTGTGGCATTACAACGCCCGCGATACCCGGCCACAGCAATTGGCCGACGGCGTCTATGGCTTGTCCAACGCTGGGCTGAATACGCCATGGCCCAAGTTGCTCAAGGCCCGGACGGCGCTGGGCGAAGTGCTGGACGATCCGCAGCCCCAGGCATTGTTGGCGCTATTGAATGACCCGCAACCTGCACCGGTGGGTGAGCTGCCGGACACGGGTGTGGGACTGGCGACGGAAATGCTGCTGTCGAGCGTGTTCATCGCCAGCCCTGCCTACGGGACGCGGGCGAGTACCGCGCTGATCGTCCATGCCGATGGGACGCAACAGATGGTCGAGCGCAGTTTCGGGCCCCACGGTGGGCATTTGGGGGAGGTGGAGCTGCTCGTTCAATGCCGACGATAAACCGTGGCGAGGGAGCAAGCTCCCTCGCCAAAGGTGCTCTTGCTTAGAGGGTCTTGCTCGACGCCGGATTGATCATCCGCGCCAACCCAAGGTTCTTCAGCGCCAACTGCAAGGAGCTGTGAATCACCTGCGGATTGTCGATGGTCATCAGTTCCGCCAGCAGCTCCTGGGCCTTGCTGAGGTTGATCTGGCGCAGCATCCATTTCACTTTGGGCAGGTTCGTGGCGTTCATCGACAGGCTGTCGAAGCCCATCGCCATCAGCAGCACCGCGGCCGCCGGGTCGCCGGCCATTTCGCCACAGATGCTCACCGGCTTGCCTTCGGCATGGGCGTCGCGCACCACGTTCTGCAAGGCTTGCAGCACGGCCGGATGGAGATAGTCGTACAGGTCGGCCACCCGTGGGTTGTTGCGGTCCACGGCCAGCAGGTATTGGGTCAGGTCGTTGGAGCCGACTGACAGGAAGTCCACCTGCCGCGCCAATTCCTTGGTCTGGTACACCGCCGCCGGAATTTCGATCATTACCCCTACCGGCGGCATCGGCACGTCGGTCCCCTCATCGCGCACCTCGCCCCAGGCCCGGTGAATCAGGTGCAGGGCCTCTTCCAGCTCATGAGTGCCGGAGATCATCGGCAACAGGATGCGCAGGTTGTTCAGGCCTTCGCTGGCCTTGAGCATTGCACGCGCCTGGACCAGGAAAATCTCTGGATGGTCGAGCGTTACCCGGATCCCGCGCCAGCCAAGGAAGGGGTTGTCTTCCTTGATCGGGAAATAGGACAGGGATTTATCGCCACCGATATCCAGGCTGCGCATGGTCACCGGTTGGGGATGGAACGCAGACAATTGCTCGCGATAGATCGCCAGCTGTTCCTTTTCGCTGGGGAAGCGCTGGTTGATCATGAACGGCACTTCGGTGCGATACAGGCCCACGCCCTCGGCGCCACGTTTCTGCGCCCGGGCCACATCGGCCAGAAGGCCGGTGTTGACCCACAGCGGCATGCGGTGGCCGTCGAGCGTCACGCACGGCAGATCCCTCAGCGCATCGAGGCCCAGGGACAGTTGTTTTTCTTCCTCCACCACGTCGGCGAACTGCTTGCGCAAAACCTCGCTGGGGTTGGTATAGACCTCGCCGTGGTAGCCGTCGACGATCATCTGGATGCCGTCGACCTTGGAATACGGCAGGTCCACCACGCCCATGACCGTCGGGATACCCATGGCCCGGGCCAAAATCGCCACGTGGGAGTTGCCCGAACCCAGGACCGAGACCAGGCCCGCCAGCTTGCCCTCAGGCACTTCGCCGAGCATCGCCGGGGTCAACTCCTCGCTGACCAGGATGGTGTTGTCGGGATAGACCAGGGTCTGCTGGCGCTCCTGCTGCAAATACGCCAGCAAACGACGGCCAAGGTCCTTGACGTCGGAGGCGCGCTCGCGCAGGTAGGCGTCGTCCATCAATTCGAAACGGTTGACGTGGTCGGTCACCACCTGGCGCAACGCGCCCTGGGCCCATTGGCCGGTCTTGATGACCGTGGTGACTTCGCTGCCCAGGGAGGCATCGTCGAGCATCATCAGGTAGACGTCGAACAGCGCGCGCTCTTCGGGGCGCAGCTGCGTCGCCAGCTTCGCCGAAAGCGCGCGCATATCGGCCCGCACGCCTTCGATGGCGGTCTTGAACAAACCGAGTTCGGCATCGATGTCGGCGATGGCCTTGTCCGGCACCACATCGAGATCGGCAGGCGGCAGCATGACCACCGCGGTGCCCACCGCCGCGCCCGGGGAACCTGGCACGCCGACGAACTTGGCTTCCTGGATGCCCTTGCCCTGGCGGCCGAGGCCGCTGATCGAGCCGGTGGCTTCGGCATGGGCGATGACCCCGGCCAGTTGCGCACTCATGGTGACGAGGAAGGCTTCTTCGCCTTCGTCGAACTGGCGACGCTCTTTCTGCTGGATGACCAATACGCCGACGACGCGGCGGTGGTGGATGATCGGCGCGCCAAGGAATGACGCGTAGCGTTCCTCGCCCGTTTCCGCGAAGTAGCGGTAACGCGGGTGGTCCGCGGCATTTTCCAGGTTCAGGGGTTCTTCGCGCGTGCCGACCAGGCCGACCAGGCCTTCATTGGGAGCCATGCTGACCTTGCCGATGGAGCGCTTGTTCAAGCCCTCGGTGGCCATCAGCACGAAACGGTTGGTCTCGGGGTCAAGCAGGTAGACCGAGCAGACTTGGCTGCCCATGGCCTCTTTGACGCGCAATACAATAATGCCCAACGCCGCCTTGAGATCCTTGGCGGCGTTAACTTCCTGGACGATCTTGCGCAGCGTATTGAGCATGGCTCGGGGTCGAACTCCGTCGTCAGTCGCGCGTCAGCAGGCGCGGGGCAAGCTCTTTGAGGGCGCGTCGGTAAACCTCGCGCTTGAATGTCACCACCTGGCCCAACGGATACCAATAGCTGACCCAGCGCCAGCCATCGAACTCCGGTTTACCGGTCAAATCCATCCGCACCCGCTGTTCGTTGGAGATCAGGCGCAGGAGAAACCATTTCTGTTTCTGGCCGATGCACAGCGGTTGGCTGTGCGTCCTGACCAGGCGTTGCGGCAAACGATAGCGCAACCAGCCTCGGGTGCAGGCGAGTATTTCGACGTCCTCTCGCTCCAGCCCGACTTCTTCATTCAACTCGCGGTACAAAGCTTCTTCCGGCGTCTCCTGGGGGTTGATCCCACCCTGGGGAAACTGCCAGGCGTCTTGATTGATACGGCGTGCCCATAGCACCTGCCCAGCATCATTCGTAAGAATGATCCCCACATTGGGACGGAAACCATCGGGATCGATCACGGCAACAACCTCGCAAACGCATGTCGCCGCATTGTTCCACAAAGGTTGTGAAAGCAGCAACGAGCCTGCCGAGCTTATGTGCACTCTTGTGAAAAGTACGTATTCTGGGCGCCTTTCCTCAGAATTTTCAGCGAGTAATTGCAATGCGGCTGGCTTTATTCGACTTGGACAATACGCTGCTGGGTGGCGACAGCGACCACGCCTGGGGCGATTACCTGTGTGAGCGCGGCTTCCTCGATGCTGTGAGTTACAAGGCGCGCAACGATGAGTTCTACCAGGACTACCTGGCCGGCAAGCTCGACAACGCCGCGTACCTGAACTTTTGCCTGGAAATCCTGGGCCGTACCGAGATGGAAGTCCTGGCTCAATGGCACCTCGATTACATGCGCGACTGCATCGAACCCATCGTCTTGCCCCAAGCGATCGAGCTATTGAAGAAACACCGTGATGCCGGCGACAAGCTCGTGATCATCACGGCCACCAACCGCTTCGTCACCGCCCCGATTGCCGAACGCCTGGGGGTTGAAACCCTGATCGCCACCGAATGCGAGATGATCGATGGGCGCTACAGCGGACGCAGCACCGATATCCCCTGTTTTCGCGAGGGCAAGGTGACCCGGCTGAACCGTTGGCTGGAAGAGACCGGGCATTCGCTCGAAGGCAGCTATTTCTACAGCGACTCGATGAATGACCTGGCGCTGTTGGAAGTGGTGACGCATCCGGTGGCGGTGGATCCGGACCCGAATCTTCGGGCCGAGGCCGAGAGGCGCGGCTGGCCAGTCATCAGTCTGCGCGACTGAGCCTTCGCGCAGGCCCGCCGGGCAAATACCGGTGGGCCGCTTACGCGGGCTTGGCGACCATCAGGTAGAAAATCGCCATGAACGCCAGGAACGCCGGCCAGCCCAGCGCAAACCACCAGCGCATGTAGGTGGCGGCCTTGATCGGGATGGGCGTACCGTCCCGCAAGGCTTGCTCGGCCATTTTGTGTACACGGATCTGTAACCAGACCACCGGCAGCCAACAGGCGCCCGCCAGGCAATAAAGCCCGATACTCCACATCAACCAATTCTGTTGCAACGGCCAGCCGGCGATGTGCATCAGCGCCAGGCCGCTCAGTGGCTGGAATACAGCGGTGGTGGCGGTGAACGCCCAATCGGCGAAGACCAGATGTTTGAAGGTGACCGCAATGACTTCAAGCTTGCCGCTGCGCCAGGCTCGAAGCGCGTAGTAGGCAGACCCCGCGCCCAGGCCGAACAGGATGGTCGAAGACAGGATGTGCAGGGTTTTCAACAGCAGGTAAATGCTCATCGGCGGGGTTCGGTCCAAAGCAGCCATAAAGTCGCGACTATCAACACCAGGTTCTTGGCGACAGCCGCATAAGGGTCGAACCAATAATGGGGCAGGGTAAAGCTGATGCATAGCGTATAGCCGAGCATCAACCCCAGCTGAAGCCGCAATGCCTGGCGTCGCCAACGCTGGAGCAACATGCCCACGCCCAGCGCGCCATCAAGCAGCGCGCCGCTGACGACCGCAAGTTTCGCCCAGGCGCCATGGACGCCGGCTTCGGCCATGATGCGCAACCCCCAGTCGTAGCCGGGGCCGAGACACACCACGGCGGTTCCCAGCCAGATGAACGCCAGCACCGCGAGCATCAACGGGCGGACCGCCCGAAGGCTGCTCTGGGCGACGGTGGGCCACCCGAGCAAGCGGGTCTGGACAGGGGCGGCGCGATACCCGCAGATCGATGCGAGTACCTCGGGGTCGGCAAGGTTGTCCCGTTGTGCCAGCGCTACGCTTTGCCGGTTCAGCGCCCGCCAGCCGAAACAGTCCCCCAATCGGCTGCCCATTTCGGCCAAGAGCGCAGGCGCCTTGATATAGCGTGCAGGCGCCCAACCTTGCGCGGCTCGCAAGTGATCGATGAGCCGGGCGAGCGTCATGGGCTCGGGCCCCACCAATGGCACCATCACTGATTCGGTTGGCCATTGCCGCAGCAGGGCGAGCGCCGCGCCCACCAGATCATCGATGTGCACGGGCTGGATGCGCGCCGTCAGATCCAACAAGGGAATCACTGGCCAAGGCGATAGGCCTTCCATCCAGCCGCTGCTCGCGCCACCGGGTCCCACCACCAATGAGGGCCGTAGCACAACCGAATGGCTGTCGAGGTTGGACAGATATTCGTCAGCCAGGCCTTTGCTCGCCAGGAACGGTACGTCGGATTGAGCGCTCGCGCCCAGTGCGGAAATCTGCAGGATGCGAACGCCGTGGCGCGCAGCCTGGTCGAACAGCGCTCGCGTGCCACGATCCTGGACCAGGCTCAGCGCCTGGGCGTCCACGCTGAGGAGGCCTGCCGCGTTGATCACCAGGTCGACGTCCGGAGGGAAGACAAAATGTGTTGGGTCGACCGCCAATACCCCAAGATCCAGCGGCCGCCATTCAACCCCAGGCCAGCTGGGCGGCCCAAGGTTACGGCGGGTGGCGATGATCGAGTGGCCATCGCCATGCAGCGCTCGCAGCAGGTGGCGTCCGATAAAACCGCTGCCTCCCACCAGTAGGATTTTCATGACGCTCCTTGTCGCTTAAATCGGCTTGGCACCCATCAATGCGGCGATGGAGAGGAAGCCGACACCGCCGATGATCGCCAAAGCCAGGGTAAATCTACCGCCGCCACCGTTACCCATGCGCAGACGATTGAGCCGTGCCAGCAGCCATAGGACGCAGAGTGTGGCCACGGTATAGATCACACTGGAGGCCAGCAGCCAGGCTTGCCCCAGCGGCCAGCCCACCAGATGAACCAGCCACCAGCCGGTGAACGGCATGCTCAGCATGCACACCAGCATCGTGGCCCATGCCAGCGGCCAAGGACGCCGCAGCGTGCAGCTCGGTGCCTCGCTGCGTTTGCGCCAGGCCACGGCGGCAAGGCTTGCAGCGCAAGCCAGGAGCAAGACCGTGGCGGCGACATGGATGATTTTCAGGGTCAGCAGAGTTTCCATGGGGTTTCCTTGGACCGACGTCCTTCAGCGTAGCCTTTCAGCCGAGAAACAGCTGATAGGCCGGGTTATCGCTTTCATCCCAGTACGGATATCCGATTTCTTCCAGGGCGGCCGGTACCAGGTGGCGTTCATCGTGGGGCACCTGCAAGCCGGCGACCACACGGCCGTCTGCCGCGCCATGGTTGCGGTAATGGAACATCGAGATATTCCAGCGTCCGCCCAGCTTATTGAGGAAGTTGAACAGCGCCCCCGGACGTTCGGGGAACTCGAAACGCAGCACCACCTCGTCGATGACGTGAGCCGCGTGGCCGCCGACCATGTGGCGGATGTGCAGCTTGGCCAGTTCATTGTCGGTCAGGTCCAGAACCGGGAAGCCCTGCTCGGTCAGGCTGGCAATCAGCTTGCTGCGCGGGTCGTTTTCCGGATGCGTCTGCACGCCGACGAAAATGTGCGCTTCGCTGCCGGTGTTGTAGCGGTAGTTGAATTCGGTGATCTGGCGTTTGCCAATGGCTTCGCAGAAAGCCTTGAAGCTACCCGGCTTCTCGGGGATGGTCACGGCGATGATCGCTTCGCGGCCCTCACCCAACTCGGCGCGCTCAGCCACATGGCGCAAGCGGTCGAAGTTCACGTTGGCGCCGGAATCGATGGCGACCAGCGTCTGGCCGCTGATGCTGCGCGTCTCGACATACTTCTTGATGCCAGCAACACCCAGCGCGCCGGCAGGTTCAGTGATCGAGCGGGTATCGTCGTAGATATCCTTGATGGCTGCGCAGATCTCGTCGGTGCTGACGGTAATCACTTCGTCCACGTAGTGCTTGCAGATATCGAAGGTGTGCTGGCCGATCTGCGCCACGGCAACGCCATCGGCGAACAGCCCGACGGTCGGCAGGACCACGCGTTCACCGGCAGCCATGGCCGCTTGCAGGCAATTGGAATCATCCGGCTCGACACCGATGATCTTGATTTCCGGGCGCAGGTATTTCACGTAGGCCGCGATCCCGGCGATCAGTCCGCCACCGCCCACCGGGACGAATATCGCATCCAGGCGCCCCGGATGCTGGCGCAGGATCTCCATCGCCACGGTGCCCTGCCCGGCGATGGTGTGAGGATCGTCATAAGGATGGATGTAGACGTAGCCTTTTTCGTCGACCAGCTTCAGTGAATAAGCCAGGGCTTCGGGGAACGAATCGCCATGCAACACCACTTTGCCGCCACGGGAGCGCACGCCTTCGACCTTGATCTCCGGGGTGGTCTTGGGCATGACGATGGTGGCCTTGACCCCCAGCACCTTGGCGGCGAGCGCCAGGCCCTGGGCATGGTTGCCCGCCGAGGCCGTGACCACGCCACGGGCGCGCTCTTCGTCGCTGAGTTGGGTCAGCTTGTTGTAGGCCCCGCGAATCTTGAACGAGAACACCGGCTGCAAGTCTTCACGCTTGAGCCAGACCTCGTTGCCCAGTCGCTCGGAGAGCTGGCGGGCGGTCTGCAGCGGGGTTTCTACGGCAACGTCATAAACGCGCGAGGTGAGGATCTTTTTGACGTACTGTTCAAGCATCGGAAAGCATCACTGAGCGGGTTGGGCAGGGCCAGGGAGTCTAACCCGGCTTTTGGCCGGGCGACCACACGAATCCCGAGGTTTTGTTGGGTTATACTCGCGCCCCTCTTTACTCCTCGCCCGTTTTCGGAGCCCGCATGACCCAGGATCAACTCAAACAGGCCGTGGCCCAGGCCGCTGTCGACCTCATCCTCCCGAAGCTGGATGACAAGAGCATCGTCGGGGTCGGCACCGGCTCTACCGCCAATTGCTTCATCGACGCGTTGGCGCAGCACAAAGGCGCGTTCGATGGCGCGGTCGCCAGTTCCGAAGCAACCGCCGCACGCCTGAAGGGCCACGGCATCCCGGTGTACGAACTCAACACCGTGAGCGACCTGGAGTTTTACATTGATGGCGCCGACGAAAGCGACGCGCACTTGAACCTGATCAAGGGCGGCGGCGCGGCATTGACCCGCGAGAAAATCGTCGCGGCCGTCGCCAAGACCTTCATCTGCATCGCCGATGCCAGCAAGTTGGTGCCGGTGCTCGGCGCGTTCCCGCTGCCAGTGGAAGTCATCCCTATGGCCCGCAGCCACGTTGCCCGCCAATTGGTAAAGCTGGGCGGCGACCCGGTGTATCGCGAAGGTGTGCTGACCGATAACGGCAATATCATCCTGGATGTGCATAACCTGCAGATCACCAACCCGGTGGAACTGGAAAGCCAGATCAACGCCATCGTCGGCGTGGTCACCAATGGCTTGTTCGCGGCTCGTCCGGCGGATGTGCTGTTGCTGG
Organism: Pseudomonas frederiksbergensis; assembly: GCF_035751725.1. Lineage (GTDB taxonomy): Bacteria > Pseudomonadota > Gammaproteobacteria > Pseudomonadales > Pseudomonadaceae > Aquipseudomonas > Aquipseudomonas frederiksbergensis_A. Next base: position 287,076 of record NZ_CP142104.1, read on the forward strand.
GGACTGCTGAAGGGGTGAAGACCCTGCGGGCCGAATAAGCCCAGCGGTTCTGCAGCGGACCCTGTGGGAGCGAGCAAGCCCGCTTCCACATTCAGGTCTGTGCCAGGTTCAAGGCTGCGGCTTCTTGAATACGTAGAACAGATTCGGCTCGCTCACCACGTACAGGTTGCCGTCGTCATCCATGGCCACGCCTTCCGCCTGCGGTATGGTGTTCTTCAGGCCATGGCGCCCCTTGTTCAGCGACAGCGTGCTCAACGGCCGACCGTCGATATCCAGCTCGATAATCAACCTGGACTCATCGGACAGCGCCAGCAAATGACCGCTGCGCTCGTCGTATTGCAAGCTGGAAAGATCGCGGACAAACAGCCCGGCATCGCGCTTGGGGTTATTGATCACATGGACCGCGTAGGACTTTTCCGGATTATGGTGGGGAAAGCCGTGGACTTCATAGATCAGCATCGGATCGCGTTCCTTGGCCACGAACAGGCGCTTGCCAATGGAGTCGTAGGCCAGCCCTTCGAAACCCTTGTTGCTTCGCATATGGACGCCGAGTGTCATTTGCTCAGCCTCGGCCGCATCAAGGAACCGGGTGTCTTCGTCCAGATGGATCTTGATCAGCCGCTGCTGGCGCTCGTCGGTGATGACGTAGATGTTCTCGCTGATGTACTCCACCGCTTCCGGGTCGCCAAATCCGACCAAGGCGATGCGTCGCAGTATTCTGCCATCCAGTGACAGTTCAATCAGCTCGGCATTCTTGTTGGTGACGGTGAACAGGCTTTTGCGAATCGGGTCGTAGGTCAACGCCGAAACGTCTTCGTCCAGGCCTTCTATTACCTGTGCTTCAAGCGTGACCTGATATTGGTCCAGTGAGATTGCCTGGTCATTGATGGGCTGCCAGAGGGTGTTCAGGTTAAACCAGGCGCGTTCGAACAGGCGCAGGTACTGGCCTGTCGCGATTAGCGTAATCAGCACGACTATCAGCAGCAGGAACAATGGTTTAGGGCGGGCAAGTCGATGCATGTGGATAGGCTCGGATTAGAACAGGTGGTTGAAATATCACGACTGCCTGAACTGAAGCTTAATGGCCGACTGCCATGCCCTACAATGATTGGTGAATTACCTGACAGCGTTTTCGCTATCGTGATTTCTCGAAGCGATAGAACAGGTTAGGTTCGCTCACCATGTAAAGATTGCCGGCCTCGTCGAGGGCGGCGCCTTCTGCGCGAGGGATCGTGTCTTTCAGTCCGTTGAAGCCGCCGAGCAAGGTCATGAAACTCACCTGTTCACCTTGTTGATCAAGTTCCAGCAGCAAATGAGAATCGGCGGACAACAATACGGTATGACCCGTGCGGGGATCGACGGCCAGGGCCGACAGGTTGCGCAGGTCAAGTTCATCGCTGGCACGGATCTGTTTGTCTCCCTTGAGCAATTGGCTTCCGTCGCTTTTCCAGGTGAACAATGCGGGTGGACGCTCTTCGCCCAGCACCAATTGTCGGTTGCGAGGATCCCATGCGATGCCTTCGAATCCTTTGTTCTGGTTTTTCGACGAGCCCAGGTTGTAGCTAGGGAAGGCGGTGAAGTTCAATTCCCGGGTGTTGGCATCCACTTGAACGATCGATAGCGTGTGCTTTCGCTCATCGGTGATGGCCAGCCTCCCCTTCTCCATGTAGCTCACACCTTCCGGGTTGCTCCAGCCCACCAAAGGGATTTGGCGCAGTACATCGCCCTCCAGGGTCAGCTCCACCAGGAACGGATTTTTCCCCATCACGGTGAATAAAGTCTTGGTCTGGGGGTTATAGGTCAGGTCGGAGGCTTCATCCTCCTCCATTCCGGGAAATTCCTTGGCATCAATAACAGCGCGGTATTCAGGGAGCCAAATGCTGCCCTGGCGCAGGCCCTGGCTCTGGAAGCGTTCCGATACCCAAAGCCGGGCGCGGTCGTCCCAATGCATGGCCGACGCCGAGCTGTAGGCAGCAATTGCCGCCAGCAACAGCCAGGCATACCGAGGCAATTTGAAGCGCGCGGGGCGAGCGCTCGAGGGTACGGGCAGGATTTGGGTGTTAGCCATCAGGAAGATATTCCAGAAATTCCGCGAGGGATCGGCAGGCTCAGATGCCGCAATCCCGAGGATTATCCAGATGGCATGTGAAAAAATGGTTAATGGGCTGGTGCTCTGCTATCCAAGGGGAGCGAGCAGGCTTGCTCTCCTTGGATAGCAGGCGTAGCTGTTAGCGAACGCTGCTTTCGAAGCGGCTCGCCCCAGGCAATTCCAGCACCAGCTCATCGCCAACGTTCAGCGGCCCGACGCCCGCCGGGGTGCCGGTGAGAATGACGTCGCCGGCCTGAAGCGAGAAGCAGCCGGCCATGTACTGGATCATCGGCACAATGGGGTTGAGCATCAGGCTGCTGTTGCCGTCCTGGCGGACTTCGCCATTGATGGTCAAGCGCACAGGGATGTCGCCCAGGTCGGCAAACGTATCTTTGGAGACAAATGGTGCGATCACTGCCGCACCGTCGAAGGATTTGGCGACTTCCCACGGCAAACCCTTGGCCTTGAGCTCGGCCTGTTTGTCCCGCAGGGTCAGGTCCAGGGCCGGGGCGAAACCGGAAATGGCGTCCAGCACTTCTTCAACGCTGGGTTTGGTGGACAAAGGCTTGCCGATCAGCACGGCAATCTCGGCCTCGTAGTGCACCGAACCGCGGTCGGCAGGAATGCTGAAGCCGCCTTCCAGCGGCACCACGCAGCTGCCCGGCTTGATGAACAGCAGCGGCTCTGTAGGCACCGGGTTATCCAGTTCCTTGGCGTGCTCGGCGTAGTTGCGGCCGATGCACACCACTTTGCCCACCGGGAAATGAATACGCGTACCGTCGACATACTGGTGCTGATAGCTCATTACCGACTCCTGCCTCTAGATTTCATCAGGTGTTTTTATGGGTCAAACCGCGAAAATCTTGCCCGGGTTCATGATGCCGTTAGGGTCGAACACCGCTTTCACGGCTTTCATGTATTCGATTTCAACCGCAGAACGACTGTACGTCAGGTAGTCACGCTTGGTCATGCCCACGCCGTGTTCGGCGGAAATCGAACCGTTGTACTTCTCGACGGTTTCAAAGACCCATTTGTTCACTGTCGCGCATTTGGCGAAGAACTCGTCCTTGCTCAGGTTTTCCGGCTTGAGGATGTTCAGGTGCAGGTTGCCGTCGCCGATGTGGCCAAACCAGACGATCTCGAAATCTGGGTAATGTTCGCCGAAGATTGCATCAATTTCCCGCAAGAAGCCTGGCACTTTCGACACGGTTACCGAAATGTCGTTCTTGTACGGCGTCCAGTGGGAGATGGTCTCGGAGATGTACTCACGCAGCTTCCACAGGTTTTGCAACTGGGTTTCGCTCTGGCTCATCACGCCGTCCAGCACCCAGCCCTGTTCGACGCAGTGTTCAAAGGTTTCCAACGCATGGTTGGCGACCTCTTCTGTGGTGGCTTCGAATTCCAGCAGGGCATAGAACGGGCAGTCGGTTTCGAACGGTGCCGGCACATCGCCGCGACCGAGGACCTTGGCCAAGGCTTTGTCAGAGAAAAATTCGAAGGCGGTCAAGTCGAGCTTGCCCTGGAAGGCGTGCAGTACCGGCATGATCGAGTCGAAGTCCGGCGTGCCGAGTACCATCGCGGTAAGATTTTTCGGGGCACGGTCCAGGCGCATGGTGGCTTCGACCACGAAACCGAGGGTGCCCTCGGCGCCGATGAACAATTGCCGCAAATCGTAGCCCGTGGCGTTCTTGATCAGGTCCTTGTTCAGTTCCAGCACGTCGCCCTTGCCGGTGACGACTTTCATGCCCGCGACCCAGTTGCGGGTCATGCCGTAGCGAATGACCTTGATCCCGCCGGCATTGGTGCCGATATTGCCGCCAATCTGGCTGGAACCGGCCGAAGCGAAGTCCACCGGGTAATACAAGCCGTGCTCTTCTGCCTTGTTCTGCAATTGCTCGGTGACCACGCCCGGCTGGCACACGGCGGTGCGGTCGGTCAGGTTCACGTCGAGAATCTGGTTCATGTAGTCGAATGACACCACGACTTCGCCGTTTGCCGCCACGGCAGCTGCGGAAAGCCCGGTACGCCCGCCCGATGGCACCAGCGCAACCTTGTGCGCATTGGCCCAGCGCACGATGGCCTGGACTTGCTCGGTGGTCTTGGGGAAAACGATGGCGGTCGGCGCGGGCGCGTAATGCTTGGTCCAATCCTTGCCATAAGCATTCAGGGAGTCGGCATCGGTCAGGACCTTGCCAGGCTCAACCAGGGTCTTCAGCTCATCTATCACGGCAGGATTGGTCATCGACAGAACTCTCGAACAATTCATGGTCATCCTGAGAACGCTTCACGTCGCAGGAATGGGTGTTTGCGGGGGGCATATGCTAGCATACCGACCCCGCAGCGTAGTGCCCAAAGGCTGTTCTGCGGCGACGGCTGTCACGCCGGTCGGGCCGGCCCAGGCTGTCCGATTCCCTGCCATTTTTCTCCGGGACACAGGTTTACGCAGATGAGCAAGACTTCTCTCGATAAGAGCAAGATCAAGTTCCTTCTTCTCGAAGGCGTCCACCAATCGGCTGTCGACGTCCTCAAGTCGGCGGGCTACACCAGCATCGAGTACATCACCAGTTCTCTGCCGGAAGCCCAGCTCAAGGAAAAGATCGCCGATGCTCACTTCATCGGTATTCGCTCCCGTACTCAACTGACCGAAGAGATCTTCGACCACGCCAAGAAACTGGTGGCGGTCGGCTGCTTCTGCATCGGCACCAACCAGGTTGACCTCAACGCGGCGCGCGAGCGCGGTATCGCGGTGTTCAACGCACCGTACTCCAACACTCGTTCCGTTGCCGAACTGGTGCTGGCCGAAGCGATCCTGCTGTTGCGCGGCATCCCAGAGAAAAACGCTTCCTGCCACCGGGGCGGCTGGATCAAGAGCGCGGCCAACTCCTTCGAAATCCGCGGCAAGAAGCTGGGTATCGTCGGCTACGGCTCGATCGGTACCCAGCTGTCCGTCCTGGCGGAAGGCCTTGGCATGCAGGTGTTCTTCTATGACACCGTGACCAAGCTGCCGCTGGGCAACGCAACCCAGGTCAACGACCTGCATGAGTTGCTGGGCATGTCCGATATCGTCACCCTGCACGTGCCGGAAACCCCGGCCACCCAGTGGATGATCGGTGAGAAGGAAATCCGCGCCATCAAGAAAGGCGGGATCCTGATCAACGCCGCGCGTGGCACCGTGGTCAAGCTCGACGCCCTGGCCGAAGCGATCAAGGACAAGCACCTGATCGGCGCCGCCATCGACGTGTTCCCGGTGGAGCCACGCTCCAACGACGACATCTTCGAGAGCCCGCTGCGTGGCCTGGACAATGTGATCCTGACCCCGCACATCGGCGGCTCCACCGCTGAAGCCCAGGCCAACATCGGCCTGGAAGTGGCGGAAAAACTGGTCAAGTACAGCGACAATGGTACCTCGGTATCGTCGGTGAACTTCCCGGAAGTGGCCTTGCCGGCCCACCCTGGCAAGCACCGCCTGCTGCACATCCACGAGAACATCCCGGGTGTGATGAGCGAGATCAACAAGGTCTTCGCCGAAAACGGCATCAACATTTCCGGTCAGTTCCTGCAGACCAACGAGAAAGTCGGCTACGTCGTGATCGACGTCGATGCCGAATACTCGGACCTGGCGCAAGAGAAGCTGCAGCACATCAACGGCACCATTCGTTGCCGCGTGTTGTTCTAAGCTGGTCTGGCTTGCAATAAAAAACGGGAGCCCCGAAAAGGGCTCCCGTTTTTTTTCGGGCACAGCTCCAACCTGTGGTAGCGAGCAAGCTCGCTAATGGGGCCGGCGTTGGATCGCCGTGCTGCGTTACTTCACGTTTACCGTAATCTTTTCGGACACGATCGACGGGTCGAACGGCATATGGCCACTGTCGCCCAGAATCAACTGCAGAGTGTGTTTGCCCGGTGCCAGTTTGATCGTTGCTTCGGTTTGCGCCTTGCCGAAATGCATGTGGTGGGCATCGGTCGGAATCGGCGCGCCTTCGGCCGGTAGATCATCGACGTCGATCAGCAGATGGTGATGGCCAGTGTTTTTTGTCATGTCGCCCGCCGGGGCCAGGGCGATTTCCTTGACGCCGAACTTGACCTTGAACTCTTGGCTGACGGTGGCGCCGTCTTCAGGAGAAACGATGAATACTTCCGCATTTTTGGGCGCCGGGGTTGCTGCTGTTGCCAGCATTGAAGTTCCGAGCAACAAACCGGCCAACGCCGCACGCGACATAAAACTTTTCATTTTTTACTCCACTTTTTCCATAAAACCGTCGAGTCGTGACAACTTCGTGACTAATCGTTGTCGAAGCCTGCAACAACCATAGCAAAGCGAGCCAGAAACGAGCGTCGCTTGTATAAATCTAGGAGTGACCATGCGTTTCCTGCCTGGCCTGATCTGCCTGCTACCCCTGTTGAGCCCTATGGCCCATGCGGAACTGATCGATGACGTCAACGACCGTGGCGAGTTGCGAATCGCCCTTGAGGCCAATACCGCGCCGTTCAATTTCAAGGAGGACGGCAAGCTCACCGGTTTCGAAGTGGAACTGGGTGAGATGCTCGCGGGTGAGCTCGATGTCCGCCCTGATTTTGTCGTGACCGATGAGGCTGATCTGCTGTCCGGCGTGGAAAGCGGCAAGTACGACGTCGCCATCAACCACATAGCAATGACCCCGGAACTGGCGGAACGTTTCGACACCAGTGCCACTTATAGCCAACCGGATGCGCAATTGCTGGCGAGCAAGGATGAGGCGCAACGGCCTCTGGTCCTGGCGCAGTCTTTCCAGCCGCAAGAGAAAAAAGGACCGGCTCCGAACCTGGTGATTCCATTCCAGAAGGGCAATCCGGCGTTCAAGGCCAGCTTGGACAATGCGTTGGCGCGGATCAAGGATGATGGGCGACTGGAGCAGTTGTCGCAGAAGTGGTTGGTCAAGCAGGATTGAGATCCGCAATCAAGCGCGAGCTCTGTGGCGAGGGGATAAATTCCCTCGCCACAGGACCACGGCCTATCCGTTACAGAATGGTTTTCAAGCCTTACGCCACACACTCGCCAACCAAGGCTGCTGCTCCCGCGGCAACCCCGCCGGGCGGTAGTAATGTTCCAGCTCCAGAAATCCTGCTTCCGTGAGCAATGTGCGCCAGGCGTCGAGGTCGTGATACGCGCCGAAGCGCTGGCCGTTCCAGCCTTCCTGGTTTTCGCCCCGGGGGTTTGAGCTGAACAGCACGCCGCCAGGCTTGAGCGTGGCATGCAATTGCTTGAGGACGCGAGGCAGCTCTTGGACCGGAATGTGGAACAGGACGGCGTTGGCGAAGATCCCGTCGAAACGCTCCGCCGGCAGATCCAGTTGCAGGAAATCCTGTTGCCACACCTCGCAGCCGCTGTCCTGGCGGGCCATGCGTGCGAACTCTTCTGAACCGTCGAGGCCTACCGCGACATGGCCCATGGCCGTGAACGTGCGCAGGTCGCGCCCCGGACCGCAGCCGAAATCGAGGATATGCAGCGGCGGCTGGCCTTGGATGTGGCGCAGCAAGGCGTCGATGTTCTGGCTGACGTCATGATCGCGGGTGCCTTCGCGAAAGCTGTCCGCCACGGCGTTGTAATGGCCCAGGGTCGTGGCGGTGATGGTCTGCAGGTCGTCGGCGGTGTGTTTCATGATTGCTGGCTTGGCTGGGAATTGTCAGCCGACTATACCGCAAGCCCGCGGGTCGCTTCGCAGCCAATCGCGAGCAAGCTCGTCTCCAGATACCCTGCGTTCAGCGCTTGTTCAGCCCCCGTGCCAGGCGATCCCCACCGAGTTGAATCACCGCCACCAGTGCCACCAGCAATACGATGACCGTCAACATGACCTGGCTGTCGAAGCGCTGGTAACCGTAGCGGTAGGCGATATCCCCCAGCCCACCGGCGCCGATCGCACCAGCCATGGCCGATGAGTTGATCATGGTCACCAAAGTGATGGTAAAGCCGCCGACAATTCCTGGCAGTGCTTCGGGCAGCAGCACATGCCAGACGATGTGCCAGCGTCGGCAGCCCATGGCCTGGGCTGCTTCGATCAGGCCGTGATCGACCTCCCGCAGGCTGACTTCTGCGATACGGGCAAAAAACGGCGTGGCGGCGATAGTCAGCGGCACCACTGCAGCCCATACGCCGTAGGTGGTGCCGACGATCAATCGAGTGAACGGAATCAACGCCACCATCAGGATCAAGAAAGGTATCGAGCGAAACAGATTCACAAACCCGCCCAAGGCCTTGTTCAGCGCGGGCGCTTCATAGATACCGCCCTTGCCGCTGGTGACCAGGATCACCGCCAGCGGAATACCCGCCAACAACGCGATCAATGACGACACGCCGACCATCAGGAACGTGTCGATAAACCCCTGCAACAACCGGTCAAACCACATAACCCAGCACCTCCACCCGTTGTGCCCAATCGCCAGCGCGGTTGCGCAATTGCTCGGCGCCCAATGACGAGCCGCTCACCGCCAGCAACAACTGCCCCAGCCCGTGACCTTGAATGCTTTCAATGCCGCCGTGCAGCAGCCGCACGCGTCCGCCCAAGGCACTGAACAGGGCGGCGAGGTCTGGTTCATCGCCGCTGCGACCGGTGAAGTGCAGGCGCAACACGGTGGCTGCGTCCGCCGAGGTCGGCTGCGGTCGCAGGCGTTTGTGCAACTCATCGGGCAGCGCATGCTGCAGCGGCGCCAGGAGCGTGCGGCTGACCTCATGCTGCGGGTTGCCGAAGACCTCCCAGACGGGGCCTTGTTCGACGATCCGTCCCTGTTCCAGCACTACCACGCGGTCGCAGACTTCCCGGATCACCGCCATCTCATGGGTGATCAGCACAATCGTCAGGCCCAGCCGCTGATTGATCTCACGAAGCAGGCTGAGGATTGATTGGGTCGTTTCCGGGTCCAGCGCTGAGGTCGCTTCGTCGCACAACAGGATCTGCGGGTCGTGGACCAGCGCCCTGGCAATCCCGACGCGCTGCTTCTGTCCGCCGGAGAGTTGCGCCGGATAAGCCTCGTGCTTGCCTTGCAAGCCGACCAATTCCAACAGTTCGCGGACTTTGCGCTGGCGTTGTTCCTTGGGCACGCCCGCGACTTTCAGAGGCAGTTCAACGTTCTGCCAGACTGTCTTGGCCGACATCAGGTTGAAATGCTGGAAGATCATGCCGACGCGGCGGCGCAGCTGCACCAGGCGATCTTCATCGAACGTGCCGATGTCCACCTGATCGATCAACACTCGCCCGCTGGTGGGCTGTTCGAGTCGGTTGATGGTGCGGATCAATGAGGATTTGCCCGCGCCACTGCGGCCGATAATGCCGAACACCTCGCCATGCCGGATCGCCAGGTCGATGCCCTGCAGCGCATCCACCGGACCCTGATCCCCCCGATAGGTCTTGCCCAGGCCAATGAAACGTACGTGGGCGCGGTTGAGTTGCGGATGCAGTTCGGTCTGTTCGGCTTCCCGTGGCGCAACGGGGTGCTGTTTTAGCTGCGTGTTGGTGGCGTTCATGCTCAGCCTTCCCAGCCGGCTTGGTAGAGCTTGCCGTGGGCCTTGTCCAGCGCCGCGCGAACGGCCGGCGAGTGTTGGTAGATATCGACGAACTTGATCAGCCGTGGATCATCCTTGCTCTTGGGCTGGATCACGAACTGGATGACGTATTCCTTATGATCGAGGCCATCGAAGAGCAGGGCAGACGTTGCGTCAAAGGTGTTCGCCAGGCGGATATAGGCCGGATAGCCCTGCACCAGGTCGGCGTCTTCATAGGCGCGCACCAGCTGCACGGCTTCGACTTGCAGGATCTTGAGTTTTTTTGGATTGGCAATGATGTCGTCTTCCGTGGCTTTGTAGCCTACCCCCGGCTTGAGCTGGATAAGCCCGGCCTTGGCCAGCAGCTGCAAGCCGCGACCGCTGTTGATCGGGTCGTTGGCAATGGCGACACTGGCGCCCTCGGGCAGCTCATCGAAGCTTTTGTAGTTCTTCGAATAGAGACCGACGTTATTGATGATTCCCGGCGCGAACGGCACCAGCTCGAAACCGGCGGCGGCCTTGGCGTTTTCCAGGAAGGGGATGTGCTGGAAATAATTCACATCGATGTCACCCGAGGCGAGGCTGACGTTCGGTGCGATCCAGTCGCTGAACTCCACCAGTTCGACTTTCAGGCCTTGTTTGTCAGCTTCTTCGACGGCGGCCTCCAAAGGAATGGCGAAGGCGGCAGTGGTGCCGATTTTCAACGGGGCGTCGGCGGCGAACAGCGTCGGGCTGAAAAGGCTGAAGGCCAGGGCCAGTACGTTGACTGGCAGGATAAGGAAGTGCTTGGTCATGTCGGATGCTCCAGTCATTGCTTGATTGAGTCATGCGCCTTCGTGGCGGTAGCTTGAACCGGTGTGTTGGTCGGGTAGTCGCGCTTCTGCGTGAAACAGTTTTTCCCGCAGGGTGCCGCTGCCATATTCGGTCTTGTACGACCCGCGTCGCTGCAGCTCGGGAATCACCAGGTCGATGAAGTCCACGTAACTTTGCGGCGTGACGATGCGGGTCAGGTTGAAACCATCGAGGCCGGTCTCGGCAATCCACGATTCCAACTCGTCGGCGACCTGTTCGGGCGAGCCGACCACCGTGATGTAACGACCGCCCAAGGCGTGTTGCTCCAGCAGCTTGCGGCGGGTCCAGTCGTTGTTCTGCAGGGTCTTGGTGGCGGATTGGATGGCGTTGCTTTTCACGTATTGGATCGGTTCATCGAGTGCGTACTCGGAAAAATCGATGCCCGTGGAGGCAGAGAAATGCGCCACCCCGGCCTCGGCGCTGGCGTAGCTCAAGTACTCGGCATGCTTGGCCCAGGCTGCCGCTTCGGTCTCGGCGACGATCACGTTCAGGCCCATGAACACTTTGATGTCATCGGCATTGCGCCTGGCCGCGAGGGCGCTGGCGCGGACCTTGTCCACCTGGACCTTGGTCGCAGGCTTGTCCTGGCCGCTGATGAACACGCATTCGGCGTGGCGCCCGGCGAACAGCAGGCCCCGCTCGGAGCTGCCGGCCTGGAACAGCACGGGGGTGCGCTGTGGCGACGGTTCACAGAGGTGATAGCCTTCGACCTGATAGAACTCGCCCTGATGCCGGACCATGTGCACCTTTTCTGGCTGGGCATAAATCCGCTGCTCGCGATCGTTGATGACCGCCTCGTCTTCCCAGCTGCCTTCCCATAGCTTGTAGAGCACTTGCAGATATTCGTCTGCCTGGTCGTAGCGGCGGTCGTGCTCGACTTGCGCAGTGAGGCCCATGGCCTTGGCGGCGCTGTCCAGATAACCCGTGACGATATTCCAGCCGACCCGGCCGCGGCTCAGGTGATCCAGCGTGCTCATGCGCCGGGCGAACAGGTACGGCGGTTCGTAGGTCAGGTTGGCCGTGAGGCCGAAGCCGAGGTGTTTCGTCACGGCGGCCATTGCCGACAGCAGCAGCAATGGGTCGTTGACCGGCAATTGGATCGACTCTTTCAGCGTGACATCCACCGACTGCTGGTAGACGTCGTAGACCCCGACGATATCGGCGATGAATAACCCGTCGAACAAGCCGCGCTCCAACAGCTGGGCCAGCCCGGTCCAGTATTCAAGGGTGTTGTACTGGGTCGAAGTATCCTGCGGATGGGTCCACAGGCCATGGTTGATGTGCCCGACGCAGTTCATGTTGAACGCGTTGAGGAGGATTTTTTTCTTGCCGGCCGCCATCAGATCGTCCCCCGCAGTGGCGGTTTTTCATCGTTGAGGTAGAAGTTGCCGACTGCGTGATATTTCCAGCGCACCGGGTCATGCGAGGTGTGCACCCGGGCGTTGCGCCAGTGACGATCGAGGCCATGTTCGGCCAGGGTCGCCTGGCTGCCGGCCAGTTCGAACAGCGTGCTGCCAGCGGCCAGGGAAATTTCCGTGCTGATCGCCCGTGCCTCGGCCACGGCGATCGAGGCCGCTGCTACGGTCTTTGCGTTCGTCTCGGCCTGGGCGCGGTCGAGAAATTCACCGGCACGCTCCAGCAGCGCTTCGGCGGCGTGCAGGCGAATGCTCAGGTGGCCAAAGCTCTTGAGGGTATGCGGGTCCTGAGTGGCGACGTCGCTGGTGGCGTCGATCCATGGCCGGGTTTTGCTGCGGACAAAATGCAGGGCATCTTCGTAGGCGGCGCGGGCGATGCCGGTGTCGATAGCCGCATGGAGAATCTGCGCCAGCGGGCCGACCGGCGTCGGACGCTCGAAGGCACTCTGGAACGGCACGATGTCTTCGGCACTCACATGCACATCCTCGAAGACCACCGAGCCGCTGCCCGTGGTGCGCTGGCCAAACCCGCTCCAATCGTCGATCACCGTCAGGCCTTTGCTGTCACGCGGGACGAACGCCAGCTGTTGCACCCCGTCCTCGTCCACCACCGAGGTGGGGATGCGCTGGGCATAGATTGCCCCGGTGGCGTAGAACTTGCGGCCATCGATGCGGTAGCCGTCGCCGTCGCGACGCAGCTGGGTGATGCGGTCGTGGGCGGTCCGGGTCCCGAGCTCCGCCAGGGCATTGCCGAAACGCTGGCCGGACAGGACTTCGGCGTACAGCCGCCGTTTCTGGGCTTCGTTGCCGTTGACCCGCAGCACTTCCAATGCATAGAAATGATTTTGCGGAATCTGGCCGAGCGAGCCGTCGGCTTGGGAAATCAGTGCGATGACTCTGGCCAGCGTGATGTTGGATACGCCTGCGCCGCCATAGGCCTTGGGCACGCTGATGCCCCACAAGCCCGAGCGGGTGAACGCTTCCAGCTCCGGAAGGGGCAGGCGCCGCTCGCGGTCGCGCAGGGCACTGTCGCGCTTGAAGTCATCGGCCAGGTCGCTGGCGACGATCAGGGCTTGTTCATCGCTGGTGATCACCGCGACGTGTTGGGAAAGCGTCATATGCTGCTCCAGTTGTCGGGTCGTCAGATCCAGGAATGCCGGGCCGGCAAGGTGCCGTTCAGGCGGTAGTCGCCAACCGCGTGGTACTTCCAGCGCACCGGGTCGTGCAGGGTGTGGACCCGCGCGTTTCGCCAGTGGCGATCGAGGTTGAATTCAGCAAGGGTGGCGCGGCTGCCGGCCAGCTCGAAGAGCTTTTCGCTGGCTTGCAGGGCAATCTCGGTAGTCAGCACCTTGGCTTCGGCCACGGCTATCGAGGCGCGAGCCGCGGACTGTTCAGTGACAGGCGCGGCGTTGACCAGGTCAAGCACCTGCCCGGCCTTGCGCAGCAACGCCTCGGCGGCGTGCAGTTCGATCTTCAGCTTGCCGACATCGGCGATGACGTACAGGTCGTCGCTGGCCCGCTCGACGTGGGCGTCGATCCAGGGTCGGGAGCGTTCACGAACGAAGTCGATCGCATCGTCGATGGCGCCACGGGCGATGCCCAGGTCAATCGCGGCCTGGATCAGTTGCGAGAATGCGCCTTGAACGTTGGGTGTTTCATTGATGCGCCAGTTGTCCAACACCAGCTCGGCGTCGACCCGTACGTTGTTGAGCAGCACCGTGCCGCTGGCCGTGGTGCGTTGGCCGAAGCCCGACCAGTCATCGACGATCCGCAGGCCTGGTGTGCCGCGCCGCACGAACGCCAATACCTGGCGACCCTCTTCATTCAAAGCCTTGACGGCGACCCAATGGGCGAACAGCGCACCGGTGGAATAGAACTTCTGCCCGTTGATGACAAAGCCGTTACCGTCAGCCGTGATCCGTGCCTTGAGTTCCAAGGTGTCGCGGGTGCCACGTTCCGGTCCGGCATTGCCGATGCGCCAGCCTTCGAGCACGCTCTGCAGAAGAATTCTCTTTTGTCGCTCGGTGCCCGTGGCAAGAATCAGTTGGAGCACGCCGAACTGGTTCTGGGGAATTTGACCGAGGGCCGGATCGGCTGCGGAAATGATTGCGAACACGTCGGCAATCGTGACGCAGGAGACTTGCGGCCCCCCGTACTCACGAGGCATGGCAATACTGCCGAGCCCGCTGCGGGTGAATTGCTCGATTTCCGTCCAGGGCAGCTTGCGTTGCTGGTCGCGACGCGCGGCGTGCTGGCGCGCCACTTGCGCCAGGTCATGAGCCGCCCTGATCGCCTCGGCATCAGTGCGCAGCACCTGGGGCGGCAACAATGGTGGAGCGATGTCTAGGTCGCTCTGGATTTTTGCCTGGGCCAAATCGGACATCACAGCCACTCCGTGGCTGCACGCAGAGCCTTGGCGCCCTGCATTGGGGTGATTGTGACCCGTACCATATCCACCTCACATCTCAAGAAAACGCTGCGATGAACGCGGCGACCAAAATCAAGAATGTCCGGTGGTCCGGTTTATATACCCTAAACGTGTAAATACGGTTTTTGAACTAACCTTTAGGAATATCCATAGGCTGGATTTGTCACCCGGTGCAGCCTGCACGGAGACGACTGCACGAGAAAAGCATCAAGGCGCCCGGTGTCGCGGTTCAGCGGCCATGAGCGGCGCTTTCGGCGGGTTTTTCAGATACGGGTTCGTACAGCCGATTTTCAGTGTCCGCGGCGGAGCCCAGCGGGAGTTGTTGCCCACGCGGTCGATGATGCAATAGGTCACTTCCAGGCGCAGGTCCTCGCCTGCTTCCATGATGATTTCCGGCGGCACCCAGACGTGGACCGGTTGGCCTACCTCGCAAGGTTTTATCCCCGGCAGGTCCATGCGCACGTCGCCCCAGCGCACGGTAATCGCATCGTCGGCGGCCATGTTCAGGTAGGGCTCGATGGTCAGCGGCACGCCACGTTTGATCTGGTTCGGGTTCACGCCTTGGCGGCGGATGGCTTGAGGAATCCGCACCGGCGCCAGGCTCTGGTTCTCATCACCGGTCAAGGCAGAGGGTTGACCACCGGGGCAGTCCAGCTTGACCTGAACCTGTCGCGCTGCAGAGAGCGCCGGCCCTCGTCCGATTTGCATGACACGGTAGTGAACGTGGGAGGTCCCGTTGACGATGAAGCTCTCCGGAACCCGCAAGCGGATGCTGTCATGCACGTCCGTCTCGGTAAGCAGGCGTGAGCCGACGAAGCAGTTGTCCCAGAACAATTCGAGCAAATCGCCTGCGTCCATGCGGGGGTAGGGCGCAACGATGACCTCCAGGTGCGCGGCGCTGGTGATATTGATGCCGCTACTGGCCAAGGTGGGCGCGGCCAATTCAGGGATAGGTGACGTACATGTCATGGTGTTCTCCTTGATGTCTAAACGCACTACGTTCCGGAAAGATAAGAGGCGTAAATAACTATCGCATTATTGAGTTACTTAGGTTGGTTGTGTGTTGGCTCATCCAACTCTGTTGAAATAGATAATGTGCTCCGCCTGTTTGCATCTAGATATAGGTTAGAGAGTTTCAGTGTCAATAGAGGCGCTTGCGCAAAAGTTGATTATGTCCGGCTTCAGAAATGTCCTACGCGCTGCTGTTACGAATACGTGTTGCTCGGCGTACTTTTCCTCGGGGCGCCGGAGTTGGGGCTTCGATAGGTTGGAAGCGGAGCTGGCCAGTATTGGCGCAAGATGTTCACTTGATAAGTTAAGTTGAGAGAGGCGGGGGTTGAAGTATGGCCAGGAATATTTCGATGGCTTGCAGATGGCCTTACTTCCGTCCATGGAAGTAATGGCGGTGTGGCTAACTTACTGTGCGCCGTGACCGGCTGAGAGGAACTTGCTGAGAAACTGTCGAGTACGCTCTTCTTTTGGTGCTTCGAACAATGCCTTGGCTTCGCCTTGTTCGACGATCACGCCTTTATCGAAGAAGACCACGCGGTTTGCCACGTCCCGGGCGAAACCCATCTCGTGCGTCACGATGATCATGGTGCGCTTTTCTTCGGCCAAGCCGCGAATGGTTGCCAGTACTTCACCCACCAGTTCCGGGTCGAGCGCGGAGGTTGGTTCGTCGAAGAGAATCACCGCAGGTTCCATCGCCAACGCCCGGGCAATCGCCACGCGCTGTTGCTGGCCACCGGACAGGCGCCTCGGATAAGCGTTTTCCTTGCCGGCCAACCCGACCTTTGCCAGTAGCTTGCGACCCAGGGTCTCGGCATCGGTACGCGGCGTTTTTTTCACCACGATCGGGCCTTCGGTGACGTTCTCCAGGGCAGTGCGGTGGGGGAACAGGTTGAAGTTCTGGAACACGAAGCCCACCTGCTGGCGCAAACGACGCACCAGGCCCTGCTGCTGGCTCAGTGGGCGACTGCCATCGATCTCGATGTCGCCGACCTTGATCCGGCCGCTGGTTGGCTCTTCAAGGAAATTCAGGCAGCGCAGGAACGTCGTCTTGCCCGAACCACTGGGGCCGATGATCGCAACCACCTCGCCTTCTTCGATCTTCAAGTCGATGCCATTGAGCACCACCTGACCCTTGAACTGCTTTGTCAGCTTTTCCACGACAATCATGGGTCAGGACTCCTGGTCGTGCCGATTGACCCGGGCTTCCAATACGTTCTGCAGGTGCGAAAGCACGGTGGCAAGAACCCAGTAGATCAGCGCGGCGGCAAGATACATGGTGAAGATTTCGAAGGTGCGGGCGGTGATCAACTGCGCCTGGCGGAACAGCTCCGGTACCTGGATGGTCGCCGCCAGCGCGGTGTCCTTGACCAGGGAAATGAAGCTGTTGCCCAGCGGTGGCAGGGCCGTGCGTGCGGCTTGCGGCAGGATGGCCCGGCGCAGGGTCTGGGCGCGGGTCATGCCGATACTCGCCGCCGCTTCCCACTGGCCGCGCTCGATGGAACTGATGGCGGCCCGCAGGATTTCACACGCATAGGCCCCCATGTTCAGCGAGAACCCGATAAGCGCCGCCGGCAGTGGATCAAGTTCGAGGCCCAGCTGCGGCAATCCGTAGTAGATCAGGAATAACTGCACGAGCAATGGCGTGCCGCGAAAGAACGACACGTACATGCGGGCGATCCAGTTGATCACCTTGAGACGCGACAGGCGCATCAGCGCCAGGCCGAACCCCAGCAGCAAGCCGAAGAACATGCCGCCGAGGCTGAGGATGACCGTGTAGTACGCGCCCTTGAGCAAGAAGGGCGCGGAGTCCAGTGCGAGTTGAAGTGCTGCTTCCATTATTGAGTGACGTCAGCGTCGAAATATTTTTCCGAGAGTTTTTTCAGCGTACCGTCGGCGCGAAGTTTTTCGATGGCTTTGTTCACGGCGGCCAGCAGCTCAGGCTCGCCTTTGCGCAGGGCAATACCGGATTCCTGGCGAGAGAAGGCTTCGCCAGCGGCCGTCGTGTCCTTGGCTTTCTTGGCGTATTCCAGCGCGGCCAGGCGATCGATCAGGATGGCGTCAATGCGGCCTACGCGCAGATCCTGGAATTTGGTCGGGTCATCTTCGTAGGTGCGCACATCGGCGGTGGGTACGTTGGCTTTGACCCACTGTTCATAATTGGTGCCCAAGCCAACGCCGACTTTTATACCGCCTAGGTCAGCAGCCGATTTGATTTTCAGTTTGGCTGCTTTCTTGGTCAGGACCAGCGCTTGAATCCCGGAAACGGTGTACGGCTCGGAGAAATCGTATTTTTTCTTACGTTCCTCGGAGATGGTCACCTGGTTGACCACAGCGTCCAGCCGCTTGGATTCCAACGCCGCGAGAATGCCCGCCCATGGGGTGGTCTGCAGCTTGACCTTCACACCCAGTTCCTTGGCGAGAGCTTCGGAAAACTCCACTTCGAAACCGGTCAGCTTTCCTTGCTCATCCACGAAACTGAACGGTGGATAAGTGCCTTCCAGGCCGATCTTGATTTCACCGGCATCCTTGATTTTCTGCAGTTGCTCACCGGCAACCGCCTGCCCCAACAGGCCGGCGCTCAATGCCAGGCCCAGCGAACCCACCAACAGGTTGCGACGTAATGCGGAAAAATTCATGACAAGCCCCTGTGTTTTCTTATGAAGAGGTTATTTTGGCTGAGATAAGGCGCAGCCGCGCTTCGAAAAGATTGCCACATCCTGCCTTAAAGCGGCCTGGACGTCTCGCGGCAAATACGCTTGCTCGCTTCCACCGGTGTTCTGACTAGCTCTGGAACGCTGCGCCATAGGCAAACAATGCTGGCGCACCGCCGGTGTGCAGGAAAATGATCGGGCCCTCGTCAAAGCGGCCGCGGCCGATGCCGTCGAGCAAGCCTGCCATCGCCTTGCCGGTGTACACCGGATCGAGCAACAGGCCTTCCTGGCTCGCCAACAGCTTGACCGCCGCCAAGGTCCCGGCATTCGGCTCGCCATAGCGGGGGGCAAAATATTCGTCCCACAGGATCACCTTGAATGCCTCGGGCAAGGCGACGTCGAGCAATTGCGCCGTGCGCTCGGCCAAACCCTGGACCTTCGGAAACTGGTCTTCCTCGCTGCGTGAAACCGTCACGCCGATGACCGCAAGCGCCGGCAGGCTTTCGCTCAGGGCCAGCGCCAGGCCGCTGTGGGTTCCGGCGCTGCCCGAGGCCAGCACGACGGCGGCAAAGTCGATGCCGGTGTCCTTGATCTGTTCGGCCAGTTCCAGGCCCGCACGTACGTAGCCCAGTGCGCCCAAGGCGTTCGAACCACCAATCGGCACCAGGTAAGGCTTTTTTCCGTTGCTGCGTAGGCGACCGGCGAGGGCCTGTAATTGTTCGTCGGCGTTATCTAGGTTATCCACCAACTCGACTTTCGCATCGAACAACTCAAGCAGGAGGCGGTTGCCGTTACCCAGGTAATTACTGTCCTCGGTGCCGATGGGGTTTTCCAGCAGCGCCACGCAACCCAGGCCTAACTTCGCGGCCAGGGCGGCCGTCTGGCGGACATGGTTGGACTGGATCGCTCCGGCGGTGATGAGCGTGTCAGCACCCTGGGCCAGCGCGTCGGCACCCAGGTACTCAAGTTTGCGCAGCTTGTTGCCGCCCAGCGCCATGGGCGTCAGGTCGTCGCGCTTGACGTAGATCTCGCGGCCGAGCCACTGGGAGAGGCGTTCAAGTTTTTCCAACGGTGTCGGTTGGCCGAGCAGGTCGAGACGATGAAAGCGAGACAGCCGTTCTTTGATCATGGGTCCGTACTGGTTGTAGGCGATGTCTGACTATAGGCATGCGGATATTCAGGGGCAACCGGGATTGGATCGCAGGGTTCGTGTCGACACTGAACGAATGCGCGCCAGACAACGTCATACCCTGCCATGGGCTAGCGTAGGAAACGTACCGTTGGGCTCTGCGATTAGTCCTTAGCTAGCTATTCATGTTTAACTTGAACGTTCATCCAAGTTAAACCATTGGTTTGCTGCCCGCTCACAACAGGAGGCTTGCCTTTGCCGAGTCCGTTTACCCACGTCACTGCTTCTCTTCGCGAGGTGCTTGTTCGATGAGCACTTCGCCCCTCCCATCCAGCGGCGCGGTCCGCATGAATCCGCCGGTGTTCTACTTCTCGGCGGCCTTTATCCTGCTGTTCGGCCTGGTTGTCATCGCCATGCCCCAGCAGGCCGGCGCATGGCTGTTGGCAGCCCAGAACTGGGCGGCCAACACGGTCGGTTGGTACTACTTGCTGGCGATGACCCTGTATTTGATTTTCGTCGTGGTCACCGCGTTGTCCGGCTACGGCAAGATCAAGCTTGGTGCCGATCACGACGAACCCGAATTCAGTTATCTGTCTTGGGCCGGCATGTTGTTCGCCGCCGGAATCAGCATCACGTTGTTCTTCTTTTGCGTTTCCGAGCCGCTGACTCATCTGGCCCAGCCGCCCCAAGGCGAGGCCGGTACGGCTGATGCGGCGCGCCAGGCCATGCAGATCCTGTTCCTGCACTGGGGCTTGCACGGCTGGGGCGTCTTTGCGTTCGTGGGCATGGCCCTGGCGTACTTCGCCTACCGGCACAATTTGCCGCTGGCCTTGCGGTCCGCGTTGTACCCGCTGATCGGCAAGCGCATCAACGGTCCGATCGGTTACGCGGTGGACGGCTTCGGCATCATCGCGACCGTGTTCGGCCTGGGCGCGGACATGGGCTTCGGCGTCTTGCACCTCAATTCCGGGTTGGACTACCTGTTCGGCATCGCTCACACCCAGTGGATCCAGGTTGGGCTGATCGTTCTGATGATGGGCGCGGCGATCATCGTCGCGGTGGCGGGGGTCGACAAGGGCGTGCGGGTCATGTCCGATATCAACATGCTGCTGGCCTGCGCGCTGTTGCTGTTCGTGCTGTTTGCCGGGCCGACGCAGCATTTGCTCAACACCCTGATGCAGAACCTGGGCGATTACCTCGGCGCGCTGCCGATGAAGAGTTTCGACCTGTATGCCTACAACAAGCCCAGTGACTGGCTGGGTGGCTGGACCGTTTTCTATTGGGCCTGGTGGATCGCCTGGTCACCCTTCGTGGGGCTGTTTATCGCACGGATTTCCCGTGGCCGTACGATCCGCGAATTCGTGTTTGGCGTGTTGTTGATTCCCCTGGGCTTCACCCTGGCGTGGATGTCGATTTTCGGCAACAGCGCCCTCGATCAGGTGCTGAACCACGGCATGAGCGCCCTGGGCATGTCCGCCCTGGAAAACCCGTCGATGAGTCTGTATCTGCTGCTGGAAACCTATCCGTGGAGCAAGACGGTGATTGCGGTCACGGTGTTTATCAGCTTCGTGTTTTTTGTCACGTCCGCCGACTCCGGCACCGTGGTGCTTTCGACGTTGTCGGCCAAGGGTGGCAGCCCCGATGAAGATGGGCCGAAATGGCTGCGGGTGTTCTGGGGGGCGATGACGGCCCTGGTGACCAGTGCCTTGCTGTTTTCCGGCAGCATTGACGCGCTCAAGTCGGCGGTGGTGCTGACGTCGTTGCCGTTCTCGATGATCCTGTTGCTGATGATGTGGGGGCTGCACAAGGCGTTCTATCTCGAATCCCAGAAGCAGATTGCGCAACTGCATTCCCTCGCGCCGGTGGCGGCTTCTCGCCGGGGCACGGGTGGCTGGCGCCAGCGCCTGAGCCAGGCTGTGCATTTCCCCTCTCGCGACGAGGTGTATCGTTTCCTGAACACCACGGTGCGTCCGGCCATCGAAGAGGTTAAAACGGTATTCGCTGAAAAAGGCCTGGCGGTGATGACCCAGCCAGACCCGGCCAACGACAGCGTCAGTCTGGAAATCGGCCACGGCGAGCAGCATCCGTTCATCTACCAAGTGCAGATGCGCGGCTACTTCACGCCGTCCTTCGCCCGGGGTGGCATGGGCTCCAAGCAAATCAACAATCGACGCTATTACCGTGCCGAGGTGCACCTGAGCGAAGGCAGCCAGGATTACGATCTGGTGGGCTATTCCAGGGAACAGGTCATCAACGACATTCTCGACCAGTACGAGCGGCACATGCAGTTCCTGCATCTGGTGCGCTGATCGAGTGGTGCCTCAGACCAGCCCGCCGTTGGCTCGCAGGACCTGGCCGTTCACCCAGCCTGCGGCCGGGCTGACCAGGAAGGAGACGATGCTGGCAATGTCTTCCGGCTGGCCGAGGCGCTCCAAGGGCGGCATCTTCGCGTAGTGCTGCACCTGCTCTTCGCTTTTGCCGTGCATGAACAACTCGGTGGCGACCGGCCCCGGGGCCACGGCATTGACCGTGATCTGGCGCCCGCGCAGTTCCTTGGCAAACACCTGGGTCAGGGATTCCACCGCGGCCTTGCTGGCGATATACACCGAATAGCCAGGCAGGTTCAGGCCCACGGTGCTGCTGGAGAAGTTGATGATGCGGCCGCCGTCGTTCAGCCGGGTCGCGGCTTCGCGCAAGGTATTGAAGGTGCCGCGCGTATTGATGGCAAACGTGCGGTCGAACAATTCATCGCTGTGCTGCGCCAAGGGCATGACCTGGAGGATGCCGGCGTTGTTGATCAATACATCGACCTTGCCCAGTTGCGCTTCGACCTCATCAAACATCCGGCTGACATCGGCGGCAACCGACACATCGGCCTTTACCGCTATGGCCTGGTGTCCGGCCTGGCGTAATTGCACGACCAGCCTGGAGGCTTCGGTGGCACTGCTGGCGAAGTTGATGGCGACGGCGAAACCGTCGCTGGCCAATTGCTTGGCCAGTTGCGCGCCGATGCCACGGGAGGCGCCGGTCACGATGGCAACTTTGGAGTCTTGGACAGTCATGGCGAGAAATCCCTTGAGGTGTGGTGATTGGGTTGAAGGCAGATTCACATGTTTACTCGTGGCGATAAATGCACGAGAGTTGCCTTGACTGTTCAATATTCATCAACAATCGGGGCGTGGAATTCAGATGGACCAGGTCAAGGCGATGAGGGTATTTGTCCGCATCTACGAGCGCAGCAGCTTCACCCTGGCCGCCGAAGACCTGAACATGCCCCGGGCGACGCTGACCCACACGCTCAATCAGTTCGAAGCCTGGCTAGGGGTGCGCCTGCTGGAGCGCAGCACCCGCAAGGTACGTCCCACCCTTGATGGCGAAGCCTATTACCCGCGCTGCGTGCAATTGCTGGCCGAGCTGGAAGAAGCCGAACTGGCGTTCCGCAGCGTGGCGCCCAAAGGTAAACTCAGGGTGGACCTGCACGGAACGCAGGCGCGATATTTCGTCATCCCGGCGTTGCCGCAATTCATGGCCCGCTATCCGGAAATAGAACTGTTCATCAGCGAGGCGGATCGGTTTGTCGACCTGATTGCCGAGGGCGTCGACTGCGTCGTGCGCTCCGGCACGTTGGCAGATTCGTCACTGATCGGCCGGCGCGTCGCCAATCTTCGGCAGATCACCTGCGCCAGCCCCGCTTATTTGCGCCAGTACGGCGAACCCAAAAGCCTCGATGATTTGAAACACCACAAGGCGGTGAATTACGTCTCGCGCACCACCGCCAAGCTGTATCCGTTCGAGTTCATGGTCGACGGCGAACTCAAGAAAGTGTCGATCGGGGGCACGTTGTCAGTGTCCGGCGCGGAGATCTACGCCGCTTCGGCGATTGCCGGCATGGGCCTGATCCAATGCCCGCATTACCGGATGAAGGAGCCGATCCGGCAGGGCCTGATCCAGGAGGTTCTGGTGTCCATGCCGCCACCGCCGATGCCGGTGTCGGTCGTCTATCCCCATAACCGGCACATGTCGCCACGGGTACGGGTGTTTGTGGATTGGGTGGCTGAGGTGTTTGCGCAGGCGCGTTAATGTGATTTTCGATTCCCTGATGCTGCACGTTGCCATGCGAACTTTCGGCCTGACCGATGCGTCTGTGAAATGTTAGCTTCTGCCACCCGTTGTCCGAACAGAGAGCCTTTCGATGACCTACACCGCTGCGCAAAACCGCTACGAGTCCATTCCCTATCGCCGCGTCGGGCGCAGCGGATTGGTGCTTCCGGCCTTGTCACTCGGCTTGTGGCACAACTTCGGCGACAGCACGCCGATCGATACCCAGCGAGCCTTGCTGCGTACAGCGTTCGACCTGGGCATCAACCACTTCGACCTCGCCAACAACTACGGCCCGCCCTATGGCAGCGCCGAAATCAATTTCGGCCGGCTGTTGCGTGAAGATTTCAAGCAGTACCGCGATGAGCTGATCATTTCCAGCAAGGCCGGCTGGGACATGTGGCCCGGCCCCTATGGCCAGGGTGGCGGCTCGCGCAAGTACGTGCTCGCCAGCCTCGACCAGAGCCTGCAGCGCTTGGGGCTGGATTACGTGGACATTTTCTATTCCCACCGCTTCGATTCCGATACGCCGCTGGAGGAAACGGCCAGCGCACTGGCGACAGCCGTGCAGCAGGGCAAGGCTCTGTATATCGGCATTTCTTCGTATTCGGGTGTGAAAACCCGGGAAATGGCTGCGTTGCTAAAGGAATGGAAAATCCCGCTGTTGATCCACCAACCGGCCTATAACCTGCTCAATCGCTGGGTGGAGAAAGACTTGCTGGACGCCACCGAGGAACTGGGCACTGGGGTGATCGCTTTCACTCCGCTGGCCCAGGGCCTGTTGACTGACAAATACCTCAAGGGCATTCCGGCCGATGCGCGGGTCAACCGCCCGGGCGGTGGCTCGTTGCAAGCTTCGCATTTATCCGAGGAAAACATCGCCCACGCGCGCGCGCTCAACGAAATCGCCCAGCGTCGCGGCCAAAGCCTGGCCCAGATGGCCCTGGCCTGGACGCTGCGTGATCCGCGGGTCACCTCCGCCCTGATCGGCGCCAGCCGGCCGGAGCAGATCGTCGAAAACGTCGGGGCGCTGCGCAACCTCGACTTCAGCGCCGAAGAACTGGCCGAGATCGATCGGTTTGCCCAGGAGGGCGGGATCAACCTGTGGGAAAAGCCTTCGACGGCGCAATAGGTTTAATCCAACCTTAGTGGCCGCACATAACCCTGTGGCGAGGGGATAAATACCCTGGCCACAAATCTGCATTCCCGCGCGGGTCCGTGGGAATGCTTTGGTCAGTTACTGATCGCCAGGATGCTCGCCTGGTACGAACCCACGAACACGTCGAAATCCCCCACCTCGTTCTGCTCCAGTTCGGTTTGCTGGACCAGCGATTGCCGAGCGTTTTCCTCGAACGCAACGTGTTCGTCGGCCGACAAGGGCTCGGTGCGGAAAAACTCGGCGTGGGCCTTGCTCTGGCGCAGGGAGAACTCGGCGAAGCTTTCCTGGTGCTCGGCCATGGCGGCCAGTACCCGGGCGGATGGCGTCAGGGATGGGTCGCGGACTTTTGCCAGTTGGGCGTCCAGCGCCTGGCGATGGTGATCGCTCCCTTGGTTCTGGTCCAGCAGCGCCGCCAGCGGAGCGATTTTTTCCAGCAGTTCCAGCGCCCAGGCTTGCATGTCTACCGACTGGCCCTGGCGCTGCAGTTGCAGGCCAGGCTTGCGGCCTTCCTTGACCACGCTCAGGAAGTTGCTGGTGGCGTTGCTGCACTCGTTGTTTTCCAGTTGCGGGCTGTCATTGAGGCCGCAATACAAGAGGAACGCATCGAGGAATCGCGATTCGGTGAGGTCGATGCCCATCGGCAGGAACGGGTTGATGTCCAGGCAACGCACTTCGACGTACTGGATGCCCCGGGCCATCAGCGCCTGGATCGGCCGCTCGCCGGTATAGGTCACGCGCTTGGGACGGATGTTGGAGTAGTACTCGTTTTCGATCTGCAGGATGTTGGTGTTGAGCTGCACCCATTCGCCGTTCTGGTGCGTGCCGATCTCGACATACGGCGCGTAGGGCGTCGCCACCGCTTTGCGCAGGCTGTCGGTGTAGCTCGCCAGGTCGTTGTAGCAAGGCGTCAATCCGGCCTGGGCGTTGCTCTGGTAACCCAGGTCGCTCATGCGCAGGCTGGTGGCGTAGGGCAAGTACAGCGTGTCCGGGTCCAATTGTTCCAATTGATGCGGCCGGCCACGCAGGAAACCCGCGTCCAGGGCCGGCGAGGCGCCGAACAGGTACATCAGCAGCCAGCTGTAGCGGCGGAAATTACGGATCAGCGCGATGTAGGCCGACGACTGGAAATCCCGGTCGCTCAGATCGCTGGCTTCGTCCTGCCGGAGCAAGGGCCAGAGCTTTTCCGGCAGGGAAAAGTTGTAGTGGATCCCGGCGATGCACTGCATGGTCTTGCCATAACGCAGCGCCAGGCCCTTGCGGTAAACGTACTTGAGTCGCCCGATATTCGAGGTGCCGTAGTAGGCGATCGGAATTTCTTCTTCAGCCGGCAGCGGGCACGGCATCGAAGGGCTCCACAGGTATTCGTCGCCGAGCTTGCTGTAGACGAACCGGTGGATTCTGTCGAGGCTGCGCAGGGTGTCGGCCGGGTTGGCCAGGGCCGGGGTGATGAACTCCAGCAGCGACTCGGAATAGTCGGTGGTGATCTGTTCGTTGGTCAGCGCCGAGCCCAGGGCCTCGGGATGCGGGGTCTGCGCCAGGCGTCCATCGCCCGTGACGCGCAGGCATTCACGCTCGATACCGTGCAGGCACTGCTCGAGCAGGGAGAGGTTGGCGCGCTCGCCGAGCAGGGCCAGGCGGCGGTTTAAAAGGTCGCTCAAGTTGAATTCCTTCACGCGTCAGTCGCCCCAATATGGGGGTGGGCAAGACGGTCTACAAGGGTGAAGTTAAAACTGGCGTGTTCGCCTGGTTTCTGTGCGGCCCAAGGCTAATCGCCGCAGTCCCACATGACATCGAAATTAACTCAAATCGATGACAGGGAGCTATAGGACTGCGAACGTGCCTTGCGCTTTTGCGACCAGCTTGTCGCCTTGCATCACTTCGGCCTCGACCACCAGCGTGCGCCGGCCCGGGTGGATGACCCGGGCGGTGCACAACACGTCGCCGTCGGACACAGCGCGAATGTAGTTGATCTTGCACTCGATGGTCGCGCTCTGCTGGTCAAAGCCATGGACACTGGAGCAGGCCAGTCCCATGGCGATGTCCACCAGGCTGAACAGTGCGCCGCCGTGGAGCTTGCCGCCACGATTGCGCAACTCGGGTTCGAGGCCCAGGGCGACTTGCGCCACCCCATCCCCAAGGCTGTGCAGACGGCAGCCGAGCAGCTTGAAGAACGCGCTCTCCACCAACCCGGCCGGCGCGTCCATCAGCGCTTCTTCAATTGCTTGGCGTTGGCGAACAACGAGGCCATGGCGTTGTTGGCCGGGGCCGCGGTGGCGGTTTCCTTGCGTGGCGCGGTGTTCTGCGACTGGCGCGGCGCGGCGCCTGGGCGAGCACCGCGGGCACCGTCGACTTTCTCGCCTGGCGTGTCGCTCATGCGCATCGACAAGCCAACGCGTTTGCGCGGGATATCGACTTCCATGACTTTTACTTTCACCACGTCGCCGGCCTTCACGGCTTCGCGCGGATCCTTGATGAATTTTTCCGACAGTGCGGAGATGTGGACGAGGCCGTCCTGGTGCACGCCGATGTCGACGAACGCGCCGAAGTTGGTCACGTTGGTCACTACGCCTTCGAGGATCATGCCCGGTTGCAGGTCCTTGAGGTCCTCGACGCCTTCCTGGAATTCGGCGGTCTTGAATTCCGGACGTGGGTCGCGGCCCGGCTTCTCCAGCTCTTGCAGGATGTCGGTGACGGTGGGCAGGCCGAAGGTTTCGTCGGTGAATTTCTTCGGATCCAGGCGCTTGAGGAACGCGGCGTCACCGATCAACGAGCGGATGTCGCGGTCGGTCTGGGCGGCGATGCGTTGCACCAGCGGGTAGGCTTCAGGGTGGACGGCCGAGGAATCGAGCGGGTTGTCGCCGTTCATGACGCGCAGGAAGCCGGCGGCCTGCTCGAAGGTTTTTTCACCCAGGCGCGGGACTTTCTTCAACGCGGCGCGGGTCTTGAATGCGCCGTGTTCGTCACGGTGGGTGACGATGTTCTGTGCCAGCGTGGCGTTCAGGCCGGAGATACGTGCCAGCAGCGCCACCGAAGCGGTGTTCACGTCCACGCCCACGGCGTTCACGCAATCCTCCACAACGGCGTCGAGGCCGCGCGCCAATTTCAGTTGGGACACGTCATGCTGATACTGGCCGACACCGATGGATTTCGGATCGATCTTCACCAGTTCCGCCAATGGATCCTGCAGGCGACGGGCAATCGACACCGCGCCACGGATCGACACGTCCAGGTCCGGGAATTCCTTAGAGGCCAGTTCCGACGCGGAGTAAACCGACGCGCCGGCCTCGGAGACCATGACCTTGGTCATTTTCATGGCTGGGTACTTCTTGATCAGTTCGGCGGCCAACTTGTCAGTCTCGCGGCTGGCGGTGCCGTTGCCGATGGCGATCAGGTCCACCGAGTGCTTGGCGCACAGGGCGGCGAGCACGGCGAGGGTCTGGTCCCATTTATTGTGCGGCACGTGCGGGTAGACCGTGGCGTGGTCGAGCAGCTTGCCGGTGGAATCCACCACCGCCACCTTGCAACCGGTGCGCAGGCCCGGGTCCAGGCCCAGGGTGGCGCGCGGGCCGGCCGGCGCTGCCAGCAGCAAGTCGTGCAGGTTGTGGGCGAACACGTTGATCGCCTCGGTCTCGGCGTTATCGCGCAGCTCACCGAGCAAGTCGGTTTCCAGGTGGGTGTAGAGCTTGACCTTCCAGGTCCAGCGCACCACCTCGGCCAGCCATTTGTCGGCGGCGCGGTTCTGGTTCTGGATGCCGAACTGCTGGCCGATCATGCCTTCGCACGGGTGCATGGTCCCCGGCAATTCCTCGCCGACTTTCAACGCGGTGCTGAGGATGCCTTCGTTGCGACCCCGGAAAATCGCCAGGGCACGGTGGGACGGCATGCTCTTGAGTGGTTCGTCGTGCTCGAAGTAGTCGCGGAACTTGGCGCCTTCCTCTTCCTTGCCGGCGATGACGCGGGCGCTGAGGATGGCTTCCTGTTTAAGGAAGTTGCGCAGCTTCTCCAACAGATTGGCGTCTTCGGCGAAACGCTCCATGAGGATGTACTTGGCGCCTTCCAGCGCGGCCTTCACGTCCGCCACGCCTTTTTCGGCATCGACGAAGCGCGCGGCTTCGGTTTCCGGTGCCAGGCTCGGGTCGTTGAACAGGCCGTCGGCCAGCTCGCCGAGGCCTGCTTCCAGGGCAATCTGGCCCTTGGTGCGGCGCTTTTGCTTGTAGGGCAGGTACAAGTCTTCGAGGCGGGTCTTGGTGTCGGCCAGCTTGATGTCGCGCTCGAGTTGCGGAGTCAGCTTGCCCTGCTCCTGGATACTCGCGAGGATGCTGATGCGCCGTTCGTCGAGTTCGCGCAGGTAGCGCAGGCGCTCTTCCAGATGACGCAACTGGGTGTCATCGAGGCTGCCTGTCACTTCTTTCCGGTAACGGGCGATGAAAGGGACCGTGGAGCCTTCATCGAGTAGCGCGACGGCCGCTTCGACCTGTTGTGGGCGGACGCCGAGTTCCTCGGCGATGCGGCTGTTGATGCTGTCCATAAAACCACCTGACAAATTGTGAAATCAGGCTCGCCGCCGCGCAAATCGGGCTCGGCAAGACTGGTTGAGCGGCCTGGCATGCGCCGCTGCCTGGGTCAAAAGGCTGCCTGTTGACCCGCGAAATTCAAAAAGTGCTGCCTGGCCAGGGGTAAAAGTGTTCCGCCGGTTCAGCGATCCGGCCCGGTCCTGGCACAAAGGCCGCGCATTATAACCAGCGTTCCGCCGTTAGGGTGCGTCGTGCCCGCAGGCTGGATCAGTGGAATGCTGGAGATAGGCGAAAAATCTGCTAACAATGCACACGGTACGCACAGCGGCAGCTAGGCCATAATGCGCGCCGAGATCAAAGGAGCTTCCTATGAGCAGCACCGCACAAACTGCTGAAGGCGAAAAAATTCTGATTGTTGACGACGATCCTGGGCTGAGCAGCCTGCTGGAGCGCTTTTTCGTCAGCAAGGGCTACCGAGCCCGCACCGTACCGAACACCGAGCAGATGGACCGTCTGCTGGCCCGGGAGGTTTTCAACCTGGTGGTCCTCGACCTGATGCTGCCTGGTGAAGACGGCCTTACCGCCTGTCGTCGCCTGCGTGGCGCGAACAACCAGATCCCGATCATCATGCTGACCGCCAAGGGCGACGAGCTGAGCCGTATCAAGGGCCTGGAGCTGGGCGCCGACGATTACCTGGCCAAGCCGTTCAACCCGGACGAGCTGATGGCGCGGGTCAAGGCGGTCTTGCGTCGCCAGTCGGCGCCGGTGCCAGGCGCTCCGGGCAGCGAAGACGAGAGCGTGACCTTCGGCGACTATGAACTGTCGTTGGCCACTCGCGAGCTGAAGCGTGGCGACGAGATCCACATGCTTACCACCGGCGAATTCGCCGTGCTCAAGGCCTTGGTGATGAACGCGCGCCAGCCGCTGACGCGGGACAAGCTGATGAACCTGGCCCGTGGCCGCGAGTGGGATGCGCTGGAGCGCTCCATCGACGTGCAGATTTCCCGTCTGCGCCGGATGATCGAGCCCGATCCATCCAAGCCGCGTTATATCCAGACCGTCTGGGGCGTAGGTTACGTATTCGTGCCGGATGGCGCCGCCGGAAAGTGATCGGCGATTTGTAGGAGCGGGTAGCCTGGCTGGTTGAAGTCTTTTCCAGGCGACTCGCGGTCCGTCATTGTGCGAGCATCGCTCGCTCCTGCAAGTGTGTAGCGGCTATTCATGAAAACCCCCGTTTGGTTCCCCCAGAGTTTTTTCTCCCGCACCCTCTGGCTGGTGCTCATTGTCGTGCTTTTTTCCAAGGCGCTGACGCTGGTCTACCTGCTGATGAACGAAGATGTGCTGGTGGACCGTCAATACAGTCACGGCGTTGCCTTGACCTTGCGAGCCTACTGGGCGGCAGACGAAACCAATCGGGCGAAGATTGCCGAGGCGGCCACATTGATCCGGGTGGTCGGTGCCGGTGTACCGGAAGGCGAGCAGCACTGGCCGTACAGCGAGATTTATCAGCGGCAGATGCAGGCCGAGCTGGGTGCCGACACCGAGGTACGATTGCGCATGCATTCGCCGCCGGCCTTGTGGGTCCGCGCTCCAAGCCTGGGGGATGGTTGGCTGAAGGTTCCGCTGTACCCTCATCCGTTGCGTGGCCAGAAAATCTGGAACGTGCTGGGCTGGTTCCTGGCGATCGGCCTGTTATCGACAGCTTCGGCATGGATCTTCGTCAGCCAGCTCAACCAACCGCTCAAGCGCCTGGTCTACGCCGCCCGGCAGCTGGGGCAGGGGCGTAGCGTACGGTTGCCGATCAGCGACACGCCCAGTGAGATGACGGAGGTGTACCGCGCCTTCAACCAGATGGCCGAGGATGTCGAGCAGGCCGGACGCGAGCGTGAGCTGATGCTTGCGGGTGTCTCCCATGACTTGCGCACGCCCCTGACCCGATTGCGGCTTTCTTTGGAATTGATGGGCGAGCACACCGACCTGACCGACGAAATGGTCCGTGACATTGAAGACATGGACGCGATTCTCGACCAGTTCCTGGCGTTCATTCGAGACGGTCGTGATGAGTCGGTGGAAGAAGTCGACCTCAGCGACCTTGTCCGGGAGGTGGCTGCGCCCTATAACCAGAACGAAGAGAAGGTCCACCTGCGCCTGGAACCGATCCAGCCGTTTCCGTTACGTCGCGTATCGATGAAGCGCTTGCTGAACAACCTGATTGGCAACGCCCTGAACCATGCCGGCACCGGTGTGGAGGTTGCTGCCTACGTATCCGGCGATACCAGCGCGCCCTACGTCGTGCTGAGCGTCATGGACCGAGGCGCCGGCATCGATCCGTCGGAGTTGGAGGCGATCTTCAATCCATTCACCCGGGGTGATCGTGCCCGAGGTGGTAAGGGCACTGGGCTGGGCCTGGCGATCGTCAAGCGTATCGCCTCGATGCACGGCGGCAACGTCGAGCTGCGCAACCGAGTCGGTGGCGGGCTGGAAGCGCGGGTGCGGCTGCCGTTGGGCTTGATGCTGCCTCGGGATGCGGTGTAGCGACTCTCTCAAGTCAGGCAGCAAACCTGTGGAAGCAAGCTTGCTCCCACAGTAATTAAATGGATCAACCCTTGCCCTTGGTCCGGGTCATGTTCGGCCCACCATTCTTTTCCAGGTGCTCGATGATGATCCCCGCCACGTTCTTGCTGGTGGTGGTCTCGATGCCTTCCAGGCCTGGCGAAGAGTTGACCTCCATCACCAGCGGTCCGTGATTGGATCGCAGGATGTCCACGCCAGCCACCGCCAGCCCCATGACCTTGGCCGCACGCAGGGCGGTCATGCGTTCTTCCGGGGTGATCTTGATCAAACTGGCGCTACCGCCGCGATGCAGGTTGGAGCGAAATTCCCCTGGCCTGGCCTGGCGCTTCATCGAGGCGATCACCTTGTCGCCGACCACGAAACAACGAATGTCGGCGCCGCCGGCTTCCTTGATGTACTCCTGGACCATGATGTTCTGCTTCAGGCCCATGAACGCTTCGATCACCGACTCCGCCGCCGTCGCGGTTTCACACAGCACCACGCCAATGCCTTGGGTGCCCTCCAGCACCTTGATCACCAGAGGCGCGCCATTGACCATGGCGATGAGGTCGGGAATGTCATCCGGGGAGTGGGCGAAGCCGGTCACGGGCAAGCCGATACCGCGCCGAGACAGCAATTGCAGCGAGCGCAGCTTGTCTCGCGAGCGGGCAATCGCGACGGATTCATTGAGGGGATACACACCCATCATTTCGAACTGGCGCAGCACTGCACAACCGTAGAAGGTCACCGATGCGCCGATGCGCGGGATCACCGCATCGAAGCCTTCCAGGGGTTTGCCGCGGTAATGGATCTGCGGCTTGTGGCTGGCGATGTTCATGTAGGCGCGCAGGGTATCGATCACCACCATTTCATGGCCACGTTCGGTCCCGGCTTCAACGAGACGACGAGTGGAATACAGACGCGGATTTCGCGACAGCACAGCGATCTTCATGCAACACCTGTGGCAGAGGTAGTGGACACCGGGAATGCCGGCTTGTCTTGAACGTATTTGATGCCTGGATTGACCACCAATTGGCCGTCAATCAAGGCTTTGGAACCCAGCAACAGGCGATAGCGCATGGATTTGCGGCAGGCGAGGGTGAATTCGACCCGCCAGAACCGATCGCCCAGTGCCAACGTGGTGCTGATCACGTAGCGGACCTGGGCGTGGCCGTTGGAACTCTTGATGGTCTTGCGCGCCACCAGCGGCGCTTCGCAACGGCGATGACGCAGTTGTACGACGGTGCCAAGGTGTGCGGTGAAGCGCACCCATTTTTCGCCGTCACGCTCGAACGGTTCGATGTCGGTGGCATGCAGGCTGGAGGTGCTGGCGCCAGTGTCGATTTTCGCCCGCAGCCCCGCGACTCCCAGGTCCGGGAGCGCCACCCATTCGCGCAGACCGACGACGGTCAGATGGTCAAAAGTCTTCAAATAAAACAACCTGAAATTGGCACATCGGATAGCGGACTCCGCGAATCGCGGTATTCACGCAGAATAATCACAAAATGGCGACAGTTATCTACGTACTTGTTTGCAGGTGTAACCGTTACCGACGCATGCCGTGCGAACGGTGGGGTCGGCGGGCATTCTATCCGTCGGGACGGATTCGTGCGCCCGACAAAAACGGTAGTACAGTTCCAGCTATTGGTTAGAAAGAGGAATCGCAGTGGCACAAAAAAGCGAAGAGGATGACAAGGTCCGTCTCGATAAATGGTTGTGGGCGGCACGATTCTACAAGACCCGAGCCTTGGCCAAGGCCGCCATTGAAAGCGGCAAGGTCCATCACCGGGGCGAGCGTTGCAAGCCTGGCAAGGAGCCACGTATTGGTGATGAATACGTCATCCGCACGGGCTTCGACGAAAAAACCGTCATCGTCGAAGCCCTGTCAATCGTGCGTCGCGGCGCGCCAGAAGCGCAGACGCTCTATCGCGAAACCGAGGCCAGTATTGCCAAGCGTGAAGCCGCGGCCGCACAACGCAAGGCCGGGGCCCTGGGCGTGAGCACCGATGGCAAGCCCAGCAAGAAGCAACGGCGGGACCTGTTCAAGTTCCATGGAAGCAACAGCGAATAGGCCTTGCTTGGAACCCACCCTGAATGCCCATAAAATGCCCGTCATTAATTGCCATCACCTCAGATACCAGACCCTATGACTGATTTGCCGGATACCGACTACACCCAACGTTTCATCTTCGATGACAGCGACGCCCGTGGCGAGCTGGTGGCGTTGGAGCGTAGCTACGCCGAAGTCCTCGCCAAGCACCCCTATCCGGAACCGGTCGCGCAATTGCTCGGCGAGCTGATGGCGGCTGCGGCGTTGCTGGTCGGCACTTTGAAATTCGATGGCTTGCTGATTCTCCAGGCCCGCTCCGAAGGTCCGGTGCCATTGCTGATGATCGAATGCTCCAGCGAGCGCGAGATCCGAGGCCTGGCCCGCTATCACGCCGAGCAGATCGCCCCGGATGCGACGCTTGCCGACCTCATGCCCAACGGCGTGCTGGCCCTGACGGTCGACCCGAGTCATGGCAAGCGCTACCAGGGCATCGTCGATCTTGACGGCGCGACGCTGGCCGAATGCTTCACCAACTACTTCGTCATGTCCCAGCAGACCAACACCCGTTTCTGGCTCTATGCCGACGGGCGGCGCGCCCGTGGCTTACTGCTGCAGCAATTGCCCGCCGACCGCATTCGTGACCCGGAAGAACGCGACGCCAGCTGGCAACACGTCACCGCTCTGGCAAGCACCTTGAGCGCCGATGAGTTGCTGGGGCTGGATAACGAAACCGTCCTGCATCGCCTGTACCACGAAGAGCAGGTTCGCCTGTTCGACGGTCAGCCGTTGCGCTTCAAATGCAGCTGCTCCCGTGAACGTTCCGGCAATGCGCTGGTCAGTCTGGGTCTGGAAGATGCGCAGCAATTGGTGATCGAGCATGGCGGCGCCATCGAGATCGATTGCCAGTTCTGCAATGAACGCTACCTGTTCGACGCAGCGGACATCGCGCAATTGTTCGCCGGGGCGGGTGTCGACACACCGTCAGATACTCGTCACTAAAACGGTTCAGCGCAGGTAAATCTCCTGACAAACGCCGGATTTACGCCGTACTGACGGGAGGGCCCTACTCTTTTTGGGGTTTTCTGGCATAATCCGGCCCACTTTTTTCGGGTAGTAGTGCGCGACTTCCTACTACAAAACGTTTGGAGCACTCGGCCACGGGCCGACGGGGAATCTCATGACGCAAGCCAATAACGCCGTGTACACCGATCTGAGTGTCGATGATCTGGTCAAAGAAGCCCTGAATCGCGGTGAAGGCGAGCTTGCCGATACTGGCGCGCTGGTTGTACGTACCGGTCATCGTACTGGTCGTTCGCCGGTCGACCGTTTCATCGTGGAAGAGCCGACCACCCAGGACGCCATCGCCTGGGGCCCGATCAACCGCAAGTTCCCGGCCGACAAGTTCGATGCCCTGTGGAACCGCGTTGAAGCCTACCTGGGCGAGCGCGAGCGTTTTGTATCCCATGTGCATGTAGGCTCCGATCCTGCGCACTACCTGCCGGTCAAGATGACCACCGAGACCGCGTGGCACAACCTGTTCGGCCGCTGCCTGTTCATCAACCCCGAGCAATACAACGCCGGTGGCAAGGACGAGTGGCAGATCCTCAACGCGCCGAACTTCGTCTGCGAGCCTGAGCGCGATGGCACCAACTCCGACGGCACCGTGATCATCAACTTCGCGGCCAAGAAAGTATTGATCGCCGGCATGCGCTACGCCGGTGAGATGAAGAAAGCCCTGTTCTCGGTGCAGAACTTCCTGCTGCCGGCTGCCGACGTGCTGCCGATGCACTGCGCCGCGAACATGGGCGAAGAGGGCGACGTGACCTTGTTCTTCGGCCTGTCGGGCACTGGCAAGACCACCCTGTCCGCCGACGAGAGCCGTTACCTGATCGGTGACGACGAGCACGGTTGGGGCGTGGGCGTGGTCTTCAACATCGAAGGCGGTTGCTACGCCAAGTGCATCGACCTGTCCGAGAAGAACGAGCCGGTTATCTGGAAAGCCATCCAGCACGGCGCCGTACTGGAGAACGTGGTCCTGGACCCGGTCACCAAGAAAGCCGACTACGCCGATGACAGCCTGACCCAGAACAGCCGCGCGGCCTACCCGCGTGAGCTGATCGAAAAACGCGCGCCGAAAAACCTCGGTGGCGAGCCAAACGCCGTGATCTTCCTGACCTGCGACCTGACCGGCGTACTGCCGCCTGTGTCGATCCTCAGCGAAGAACAAGCCGCCTACCACTTCCTGTCCGGCTACACCGCACTGGTGGGCTCGACCGAAATGGGTTCGGGCAGCGGCATCAAGTCGACCTTCTCCACCTGCTTCGGCGCGCCGTTCTTCCCGCGTCCAGCCGGTGAATACGCTGAGCTGCTGATCAAGCGCATCCGTGGTTTCGGCTCC
The DNA here is from genome assembly GCF_035751725.1 of Pseudomonas frederiksbergensis. Taxonomy (GTDB): domain Bacteria; phylum Pseudomonadota; class Gammaproteobacteria; order Pseudomonadales; family Pseudomonadaceae; genus Aquipseudomonas; species Aquipseudomonas frederiksbergensis_A. Next base: position 322,936 of record NZ_CP142104.1, read on the forward strand.
AAGGTCTACCTGGTCAACACCGGCTGGACCGGCGGCGGCTACGGCGTCGGCAAGCGCTTCAACATCCCGACCACCCGTGCGGTGATCGCGGCGATCCAGAGCGGCGCGCTGATCGGTGCTGAAACCGAACACCTGGACATCATCAACCTGGACGTGCCGTTGGCTGTTCCGGGCGTCGAGACTGGCCTGTTGAACCCGCGCAACACCTGGTCCGACAAGGCTGCCTACGACGAAGCCGCCAAGGCACTGGCCGGTCTGTTCATCGAGAACTTCAAGAAGTTCGAAGTGAGCGACGCGATCAAGGCGGCAGGTCCGCAGCTGTAAGGCTTGGTTGGTAAATGAAAAGCCGCCCTTCGAGGGCGGCTTTTTTGTGTGCGACTATTTTGCTTCCAGCGCCTGTGTATCCCATCGCTGGGCCTTGATTGCCTTGTAGAGCATGCCGATGGTCAATGGCATTTTGTTTCCGCGCCCCTTGGCCCTGCGCTTTTGGAGCACATCGAATCCTTCCGGTTGGAAATAGCGATAAGCGTCATAGTCGACGAGCTCGATGGCGAACCGCTCTTCCAATGTCTCCATCAAGTGCCGGGCATCCGCGCCGTCGCAGCCCAGGTCATGATTGATCGCGGTCTCCAGGCGAAGGGTCTTGCGTTCCGGCAGGCCTATTTCTTCGTGAAGCAACTCCATGAGTTGGCGCATGGCGGCGTCGTCGGGGAAGTCTGGGGCGAAATGCATGTTGGGGATCCGGCTGGTAGAAATGGCAGGGCTGTACGATAGGAAAGTTTAGGACGAAATCGTTTCTCAATAAAAAGAAGAAAGTTCTTACGCCAGACTCGGAGCCGTCTGGTGAGCATTTTTTCGCTTGCTCGATCATCGACTATCACTATCCAACCGGCTACATCCCGACGGAATTGCTGAGCGCCTATGGTGCGTTCACCTTGTTGGGAGGTCGGGAGGTAGACGCGTCAGGTTGCGTACCGCTGAAGACCATCAGCGGAGCGTTACCGGCAAGTGTTGGCACGTTGGCACTGGGTGGAACGGCGTTGGCCTCCCTTGGCGCCGGCGCGGTCACGTCGCCTGTGGCGGCGGGTGTGTTGGTCGGGCTGGTGGGGCTGCTGATGCCTTCGAACCTGGGCGATGGCTCGCTGTACACCGAAGAGCAATTGAGGTCGCTTGAAAAAGCACGCAGCCGGGTTCGCCTACACGTCGAAACCCAGGCTGACGGGACGCTTAAAGGGTATGGCTACAACACCCAGTCAAGACGCGACTGGGAAATGATCCCGGTGGTGACGTTCCAGACCCGCGGCGAGCAGCAAGTGGCAGACTTCGACGATGGGGTCGAGTTGATCTGGACGCCGGCCGTGGACCCTTCCGCCACGTTGGGCATTCCTGCGCTGGAGGCTGCGCCACAAGCGCCGCGCATCTGGATCTTCCCGCCGACGCCCATGGCGGACAGCATCATCGTCAATCCGATCTATCCACCGGAGTACAAGGATTTCATTCTTGTGTTTCCGGTGGGGACTGGGGTTTCGCCGTTATATGTAGTTTTGAATGTTCGTCGCAAAGGGCTGCCGGAGGCTGCACATAGGTATCATCACGCACCCCAGACAAACGAAATTACGGGTTTCGGTGGTCTGACCGAAGTTAAAGCAAAGACTCCACGTCAAGGTGGCGGCGGTTTTCGGGAGCGTTGGATTGATGCTAAGGGCAGGAGGATTTATGAGTGGGACTCTAGCCACGGCGAGTTAGAAGTATATCGCTCAAGCGATGGGAGCCATCTCGGTGCATTTGATTACCTTACAGGTGAGCAAAAGAAAGAACGAATTCCGAAACGTAACATTAAGAAATATCTCTGAGGGCGCCATGGGTTTAAAAATCAGGCTGAGGTGGTTTGACAAGGTATCCGAGCTGTTGGTCGAGAAGGAGTATTCACAGGATTTCGGAAACGACTCCAAGATTCTGGATGAACTCAATATTCCTTTGGAAAACAATATTAATAATGGGAACTTTGATGTCGATGCCGAATGGGTTGAAATCCTTCAGCCACATTTCACGCATCCTCTTGATTTGTCGAAGTACGACTATCAAATATCTTTTGATTATCGGGATATTTGGTAAATGCGTAGGGGCAGACGGTAGGCTGGGCTTGTTAACTGAACAGGGTCCCAGACGCATACGCCGTATCATCCAGTATCGTTTTTCCCCCGACCTTTTCTCGACTCGCTGCGTTGCCCGACTAGGCTTTGGGCTTCACAGCAGTCAAAGGAGCGACCGCTTATGCACAGCACCCTGGAACAGGTCTTCGGTTATCCACAATTTCGCCCCGGTCAGGAGGCGACCATCGGCGCGGTCCTTGCGGGTCGGTCGGCGGCGGCGATTTTTCCGACCGGATCCGGTAAGTCTCTCTGCTATCAATTGCCGTCGCTGCTATTGCCGCACCTGACGCTGGTAGTTTCGCCGCTGCTGGCGCTGATGCAGGACCAGTTGGCGTTCCTGAAGCGACACGGCATCGCCGCAGCCAGTATCGACTCGGCCCAGAGTCGCGATGAAGCCAGCGAGGCCATGGCGCGGGCCCGTTCGGGCGAGTTGAAGGTCCTGATGGTTTCGGTGGAACGGCTGAAGAACGAGCGCTTTCGCAATTTCCTGGAACAGGTGTCGATTTCGTTGCTGGTGGTGGATGAGGCCCACTGCATATCCGAATGGGGCCATAACTTTCGCCCCGATTATCTCAAGCTCCCCGATTACCAACGCCAGTTCAATATTCCCCAGGCACTGCTGTTGACGGCCACCGCGACACCGAAGGTCATCGCCGACATGCAGGCGAAGTTTGCCATCGCCGCCGATGACGTGGTGACCACCGGTTTCTACAGGCCCAACCTCAACCTGCTGGTCGAGCCTGTTCGCAGTGACGACAAGCGTGGGCGGCTGTTGCAATGGTTGGGCGAGCGCCCCGGGCAGTCGAGTATCGTCTACGTCACTTTGCAGCGAACCGCCGAGCAGGTTGCCGGGTACCTGAGTGAACACGGCATCAAGGCCGAGGCTTATCACGCCGGGCTGCCCCATGATCAGCGTGAAGCCATACAGCAGCGGTTCATGGGCGGTCAGTCCGACTGCATCGTCGCGACCATCGCGTTCGGCATGGGAATCGACAAAAGCGATATCCGCAACGTGGTCCATTTCGACTTGCCGAAGTCCATCGAGAACTACAGCCAGGAAATCGGTCGGGCAGGGCGGGACGGGCAGCCGTCCGATTGCCTGGTATTGGCTAACCGCGACAGTCTCAACATCCTGGAAAATTTCGTCTATGGCGATACACCTGAGCTTTCCGGCATCCGTTGTGTGCTTGATGAGCTGAAAGCTACCGCCCGGGATGAGCAATGGGAGTTCTTGCTGGGACCATTGGCGGACCAGAGCAACATCCGGCAATTGCCGCTCAAGACGCTGCTGGTTCAGTTGGAGCTGCGTCGGCTGATCGCGCCGCGTTATGCCTACTACGCGGAGTATCGCTTCAAATGCCTGACCGAGCCGCAGGCACTGCTGGAGCACTTCGAGGGTGAGCGAAGAGATTTTGTCTCGGCGATCATCCAGACCTCCAGCCTTGCTCGAACTTGGGCCACGGTGAATTTCGACGAGATGTACCGGCAATATCGGGCCGAGGGTAGTCGCGTGGTCAAGGCGTTGGATTATTTCCAGGAAAAAGGCTGGATCGAGCTGGAAAGCAAACAGATGACGGAGGTCTACAACGTCCTTGAGGCGGACTTCGATTCCCAGGCCTTGAGCGTCGAGCTACACGCCAACTTCACCCAGCATGAGGAAACGGAAATCTCGAGGATCCACGCCATGCTCGGGTTATTCGCCACGGACCGCTGCCTCGGTTATCGGCTGGCCGAGTACTTTGGCGACAAAAACGCGCCGCGCCAATGTGGACACTGTTCCGTATGCCATGGACAGGTCGCGCACCTGCCGGAACCGCCGTCCCTACCACCGCTTGGGGATAAAAATTTCGAAGCCCTGTGCGCGAATTTTATCCACAGGCATGAACAGCACACGGGTAATGTCCCTTCTGCCGAGCGGCTGACCCGGTTTCTCTGCGGAATCAGCGTACCGCTGTTCACCAAGCTGAAGGCTCGCCAGATCCTCGGATATGCTGCGCTGCAAGCGTATCCCTACGCTGAGGTCCGGCGTTGGTCACAGGCGCATCTTTGAGCTGCATCCATCCGCTGAATGCCCGGCATCACACGAATAAATTTCAAAAAAACCCGCTGGCTGACTAAGGTGAAGCAGTCTTTGGATCGCCAACAAGAGAGCAAACATGAGCCAGACATCGTTCGATATCCAGCGTGCCGCCGTTGTCGGTGCGGGGACCATGGGCCGGGGCATCGTGATGTGCCTGGCCAACGCCGGCGTCACCGTGCAGTGGGTCGATAACAATCCGCAGATGCTGGAACAGGCGCTGGCCACGGTGGCCGATACCTACGCCCATAACATACGCCAGGGGCGTCTTGAACAAAGCGAAGCCGACGCCCGCATCGCCCGGATAACGCGGGCGGATGACTACGCGGCGATCCGCAATGTGGACCTGGTCATCGAAGCGGTCTACGAGAATCTCGAACTCAAGCAGAAGATATTTCGCGAGCTGGACGGCATGCTCAAGCCCGAGGCGATCCTGGCAAGCAATACCTCGGCGCTGGATATCGATGCGATTGCCGCTGCTACGCGCCGGCCAAGCCAGGTGCTGGGCCTGCATTTCTTCAGCCCGGCGCACATCATGAAGCTGCTGGAAATCGTGCGCGGCGCACAGACGTCCAAAGCCGTGCTGGATGCAGCCTTGGCGCTGGGCAAGCGCATGGGCAAGGTGAGCGTGGTGTCGGGTAATTGCCACGGCTTCATCGGCAACCGGATGCTTCATCCTTATGTGCTGGAAGCACGCAAGATGCTGTTGGAGGGTGCGTTTCCCCATCAGGTCGATGCGGCGTTGCAGGGCTTTGGTTTCGCCATGGGGCCGTTTCGCATGTACGACGTGGTCGGGATCGATCTGGAATGGCGTGCGCGGGAACTGGCGGGCCGGGGGCAGGACGCGCCTGAGGTGCAGGTGGATAACCGTCTGTGCGAATTGGGCCGGTTCGGCCAGAAAAGTGGCAATGGTTATTATCACTATGAGCCGGGCAGTCGGCAGGCTGAGCACGATGTCGAGGTCGATGCGCTGGTGCAGCGGGTCAGTGAGGAGCTGGGTTTCCAGCGGCGTGACATCGGCGCCGATGAGATCCTCGAGCGCTGCTTGCTGGCACTGGTCAACGAAGGTGCGAAAATCCTCCAGGAAGGCATTGCCGAGTCGTCCCACGACATCGATCTGGTTTACCTCAACGGCTATGGCTTTCCGGCTGACAAGGGCGGCCCGATGGCCTGGGCTGACCAGCAAGGCCTCGAGGATATCCATGCCCGCTTGGTGGACCTCGAAACGAAGCAGGGGGACCATTGGAAGCCTGCGCGCCTGATCGGGGAACTGGCCGCCCAAGGCAAGGGTTTCTCGCAACGATAGCCCGTTACCCTGTCCCATCCCAACAGTGCATAACCAAGGACAAGCGATGCCCCAACGCACCGAGTACTTCCATTTCCAGCCGGTGACTACGCGCTGGCACGACAACGATGTGTACGGCCACGTCAATAACGTCACCTACTACAGTTTTTTCGACACGGCGGTGAATACCTACCTGATCGAAACCGGCGGGCTGGATATCCACGAAGGCGAAGTGGTGGGTTTCGTGGTGAGTTCAGCTTGCGACTATTTTGCGTCGATCGCTTTTCCGGATCGGATCGAGGTCGGCCTGCGGGTCGGCAAGCTGGGCAACAGTTCAGTGCAGTACGAGCTGGCGGTGTTCAAGGAGGGCGAGGAGGAGGCCTGCGCGGCGGGGCGCTTCGTGCATGTGTTCGTGGATCGAGCATCGAATCGGCCCGTGGCGATTCCGGATCGGCTGCGCGCGGCGCTGGAGCTTTTGGTAGCCTGAAACGAAAAATCGCAGCCTCCGGTCAGTCTCTGTAGAGAAAGCCGAAGGCTGCGATCATTTAACGGTCGGAGTTGAGCCAGCCGTCAGTCATCGTGATAGCGATGTTTGTGCTTGTGCTTGCGATGGCCGTAGGCATGACCGCGACCTGGGTGGCCATCGCGGTAGTAACGGCGATCACCACGACGACCTTCATAACGGTCATCATCGTCGTCCTTGCCCATGTAGTTACCCAGTGCGCCACCGGCGCCACCGCCTGCTGCGGCACCGATCAGGCTACCGGTAGTGCCGCCTACGCTGCGGCCAACCACGTTACCACCGGCTGCGCCCAGCGCGCCGCCGATCGCCGCTTCGCCGCGGCTGTGTCTGTCTGCACCAACTGCGCTACCGCCCGCGCCGCCCAGGGCCGCGCCGATAGTGGAGCCGGTGTTTCCGCCCAGGGACTGGCCGACGACCGAACCCAAAACCCCGCCCAATGCGCCGCCTACACCTGCTTCGGCGGTACCGCCGGCAGACGCGACGCCACTGACCAGGCCAAGGGACAACAAGAGAATGGAGGAGAACTTCATAGAGGAGCCTCAAAGGGATGACGGCGCGATCCTGAGGCTGGCTTCGCTTGGTTACAATCGAAATCCGACGAGTAACACGACTTGTGCACAATTCTCTAAGTTATTGTTTTTAGGAGGGAACTTATGGCGAATTGGCCGGTCTTTAGCTACTTGAGACAGGCCGTTTTCCATGGAAAACGGCCTTTTTCGTATCTGCAAGAAGATCTTTCGTGGCGAGGGGATAAATCCCTCGCCACAGGGCTGTCACGATCCAACAGGCTGTATCAGGCCGACTTGGCCATGATCAATCCATTCTCGCTCGCCGCTTCCAGACGAATCGCCACGAACTTCGAGGTCGGGGTGTGGCTGCCGTCACCGGTGCTTTCCAGCGGTACCAACGGATTCACTTCCGGGTAGTAGGCGGCGGCTTGACCGGCCGGGATGTCGAAGGCCAGCAGGGTAAACCCTTTGACCCGCCGCTCGCGTCCGTCGTCCCAAAGCGAGACGATATCGGCCTTCTGCCCGGGCTTGAAGCCCAGGCGGATGATGTCTGCTTCGTTGACGAACAATACGTCACGCTGGCCCTTCACTCCGCGATAGCGATCGTCGAGACCATAGATGGTGGTGTTGTACTGGTCGTGGGAGCGCATGGATTGCAGGATCAGGTCCGGCAATTGGCCTGTGGCACGGGTACGTTCGTGGATCAGGTCGGTCGGCAACTGGTTGGGCTTGAAGTTGGCGCGGCCCGACGGTGTGTTCCAGCGACGGGCACCGGCACTGTTGCCCAGATAGAAGCCACCAGGGTTCTTGAGTTTCTCGTTGAAGTCCTTGAAGCCTGGGATGGTTTCGGCGATCAGGTCGCGGATGCGGCTGTAGTCGGCCACGAGCCAATTCCAATCCACTGGACGGCTGCCCAGCGTAGCGGCAGCGATGCCGGCGATGATCCAGGGCTCGGAGCGCATCTGGTTCGACAGCGGCTGCAATTGGCCGTTGGAGGCGTGGACCATGCTGAACGAGTCTTCCACTGTCACGGCCTGGGAGCCTTCGGCTTGCAGGTCGATGTCGGTGCGACCCAGGCACGGCAGGATCAACGCATCCTTGCCGTGGGCCAAGTGGCTGCGGTTGAGCTTGGTGCTGATCTGTACGGTCAGATCGCAGTTGCGCAGGGCCTGGAAGGTCCGGTGGCTGTCCGGGGTCGCCTGGGCAAAGTTGCCACCCAGGGCGATGAACACTTTTGCCCGACCTTCGGCCATGGCGTGGATTGCCTCGACCACGTTATGACCGTTTTCGCGCGGCACCTTGAACTGGAAACGCCGCTCCAGTGCATCGAGGAACGCAACGGGCGGACGCTCGTTGATGCCCATGGTCCGGTCGCCCTGCACGTTACTGTGCCCTCGCACCGGGCAGAGCCCCGCGCCTGGCTTGCCGATGTTGCCGCGCAGCATCATCAGGTTGGCGATTTCCTGGATGGTCGCGACGGAATGGCGGTGCTGGGTGATGCCCATCGCCCAGCACATGATCACGTTGCTGGCCTTGGCATACATGCGCGCGGCCTGCTCGATCTCGGCCAGGGTCAGGCCTGATTGCTGGGCGATCTGTTCCCATGGGGTGTCATCGACGACCGCCAGGTACTCCAGGACGTTGGTGCTGTGTTCGTTGAGGAACCCATGGTCGAATACCGCGGGGCCACCACTGTTCTGCGCTTCACGCTCCCATTGCAGCAGGAACTTGGCCATGCCGCGCAGCACGGCCATGTCGCCGCCCAGGGCCGGGCGGAAGTACGCGGTGTTGGTGGGTTTATCACCGTTGGTGAGCATTTCCAGCGGGTGTTGTGGATGCTGGAAGCGCTCCAGCCCACGCTCTTTCAGCGGGTTGATGCAGACCACTTGGGCGCCACGCTTCACGGCTTCGCGCAGCGGTTCGAGCATCCGGGGATGGTTGGTGCCGGGGTTCTGGCCCCAGACGAAGATTGCGTCGGCGTGCTCGAAATCGTCAAAGGTTACCGTGCCTTTGCCCACGCCCACGCTCTGGGACAGGGCCACGCCGCTGGCTTCATGGCACATGTTCGAACAGTCAGGGAAATTGTTGGTGCCATACGCGCGCACGAACAGTTGATACAGATAGGCCGCCTCGTTGCTCGCCCGGCCCGAGGTGTAGAACTCGGCCTGGTTCGGGTTGGACAGCCCCTGCAGATGTCTGCCGATCAAGGCAAATGCCGCATCCCAGCTGATGGGCTTGTAGCGGTCGGTCTGCGCGTCGTATTGCATCGGCTCCGTCAGGCGGCCCTGGTATTCCAGCCAGTAGTCACTTTGCTCCAGCAACGACGTCACGCTGTGCTTGGCAAAAAAAGCGGCGTCGACACGGCGTTTGGTCGCTTCCCAGTTCACCGCTTTCGCGCCGTTCTCACAGAACTTCACCATGCCGCTTTCCGGCGAGTCGCCCCAAGCGCAGCCGGGGCAGTCGAAGCCACCGTTCTGGTTGGTCTTGAGCATCATGCGAATGTTTTTCAGCGCGTTATCGCTGGTCAGCCAGGCCTGGGCGACGCTGATCAGCGCGCCCCAACCACCGGCCGGGCCCTTGTAGGGTTTGTAGCGCGGTGCGGGTTTCTGGTTGGCTTGTTGATAGTTGCTCACGCTTGTTTCTCCATCGCAGGGCTATAGACCCGCGGCGCACTTTTTTGCGGCAGGTGGATGAGGTTGAGGTTGTGTTGGCGGGCCCATTGGACGGCGAGGCCCGTGGGCGACGACAGGCTGACCAGGGTCTGGATGCCTGCACGCAGTACTTTCTGGATCAGTTCGAGGCTGCAACGGCTGGTGACGATCGCCAAGCCACCGGCCACTGGGACCTGCTGCCGGATCAACGCGCCGATCAATTTATCGAGGGCGTTGTGTCGGCCTATGTCTTCGCGGCCCATCAGCAGCTCGCCCTGGGCGTTCATGAACAATGCCGCGTGGACGGCGCCACAGTGCTGGCCCAGGGGCTGGAACTGGCTGATGCGTTGGCGCAGGCCATCGAGCCATTGCGCTGGTGGCAGCGGTGCCCCCGGCAGCGCCTTGAGGTCGGGTAGCGCCTGTTCCACGGCTTCCACGCCACAAAGACCGCAACCACTGGTGCCGGCCATCTGGCGACGTTGTTGCTTGAGATTCCAGAAGGCGCGATTGGCGATGGTGACCTGGGCATAGTGGGCGGAACCGGCGCCGCTCAGTTGCAAGTCGTAGATATCCGCTGGGTCTTCGATGATGCCGCTGCCAAGGCTGAACCCGACGATGAAATCTTCTAGATCGGTTGGCGTAACCAGCATTACCGCTTGGCTGATGCCGTTATAGGCAATGGCCAACGCCACTTCCTCGGCCAGCGCGGCGCTGTCCGATTCGGAGTGGTCCAGGTTGCAATAGCGATAGCTCTGGCTGGCGGCTGGCGTGGAAGATTCCACGTCAGGCGCAGGACAGACCGGAGGCTTGTCGTTCATGGGCATCACTGAAAGTAGGAATAGTTCTAAGACTAAATGCGGCAATCTGCCACGTCTAATCGCTATTACTGATCTTTCAATAGATGACGTCGATCAAGGAAAGGTTATTGATTTCTGGTAGAGGGCGAAGCACGCCTCCGCCAACGCCGATCGCGGAGCCCCTCGCCGCATGATCAGCCCAAGCGGAACCAGGGTTTGCGCGTTTTCGATGGGCTGGATACGCAACTCTTCGGTCAGGACCTTCAGTCCACTGTCCAACGGGACCACTGCGCAGCACAATCCGCCATGAACAGCTTGCAACAATTGATGCACGGCGTCGGTTTGCAGCAACGGTTGAGGTGCCAGGCCGCGGCTGTGGAAGGCGTGATCGATGGATTGGCGAAAATGCATGCCGCTGGTGAGCATGCCCAAGGGCAGCTCGACCAGCGATTCCCACCTCAGCGGTTCTTCGCCAAAAAAGAAAAAACGCTGGTCGTACAGCAGGCCCATGCGGGTATGGCTGAACGGCAAGGCTTCGAAGCGCTCGTTATCCAGGCGCTCCAGGTAGGAAATTCCCAGGTCGATGCGGTTGTTCGCCAGTTGTTCGAGGATGCGCTCGGAACTCAAGGACGACAATTCGAAACGCAGGCTGGGGTGTTCAGTGTGCAGGCGCTGCATCATCGTCAACGGGTCGAAATCCGACAACGGCACCACGCCCAGGCGCAGCGTACCGACCAGATTGCCCCGGCAGGCCGCCGCTTCGGCCTGGAGCCCGTCATAGGCCGCCAGCACCGTGCGTGCCCAAGCCAGCACCCGTTCACCCGGCGCGGTGAAACCCTCGAAACGCTGGCCGCGGTTGACCAGCGGCAAGCCCAGCTCTTCTTCGAGGCTGCGCAAGCGCATCGACAGGGTGGGTTGGGTGATGTGACAACGGGCGGCTGCCTGGCCGAAGTGGCGGGTTTCGTCGAGCGCGATGAGGAATTTCAGCTGCTTGATGTCCATCTTCGCTCCTGGATACGGGAAGATTGGATTCTAGCGCTTTGGACGTGGCGGGGTCATTGGTCGGTTGGGAGGCGGGCTCGGTGGGCTTGGTCTAGGCTTTGCGTCTGGACATTTGAACCCAGGGAGAGACAGCCATGAGCCTTTTCAGTTTTTTAAAAGATGCCGGTGAAAAAATTCTTGATGCGCTGACGCCCGATAAGGCTGAAGCCAACAGCGAGGCGCTGACCAAGCACGTACGAGATGCCCTGACAGGTATAGATACTTCCAAGATCCAGATAAAAGTCGAGGGTGAAAAAGTCATTGCCACCGGCGAAGCCGCGACGCAGGAGGAAAAGGAAAAAATCCTTTTGGCTCTGGGCAACGTTGCCGGCATCAGCGGCGTGGATGACCAGATCACGGTCACCGGGCCGATTGCTGCGGAGGCCAAGTTCGTCACCGTTGAGAAGGGCGACACCTTGAGTGCCATTTCCAAGCGGTTCTATAAGGATCCAAACAAGTACAACAAGATTTTCGAAGCCAACAAGCCGATGCTCAAGCACCCAGACAAGATCTATCCGGGACAGGTGCTGCGTATCCCTGAATAACCTGGCCCTCCTGTGGCGAGGAGATTTATCTCCTCGCCACAAAGGCATACCCTAAAGCCCTTCGATCAGCGCTCGATAATCCCCAACCGCCTCAAATTCCCCCGTGTCCTTCGGCCCCTTGCGGCTGTCCGGCTCGCTGACCGCCAGCAAGTGCGCGACGCCAAAATCCCGGGCGCTGCGCAATACCGGCAAGGTATCGTCAATGAACAGGCTGCGGGCGGGGTCGAAGTCCAGGTCGGCTTGCAAGGCATCCCAGAACTGCGGGCTCTCCTTGGGGAAACCGTAATCGTGAGAGCTGATCAAACGTTCGAAATAGGGGGCGAGTTCGATACGCTCCAGCTTCAAGGACAGCGAGTCGCGATGGGCATTGGTGATCATCACGACGCGTTTGCCGGCCTGCTGGATCGCTGCCAGGAACGTATCGGCATCCGGGCGCAGGGCGATCAGGTGGGCGGTTTCCTGTTTCAACTCGCGCACCGGCAACTTCAGCTCGGCACTCCAGAAGTCCAGGCAATACCATTGCAGCTGGCCGGCGTTGCGCTCGAACAGCGGCTGCAGTTCCATCTCGGCCATTGCGCGGCTGACGCCATGGAGTTCGGCATAGCGCTGGGGCAGGTGCTCCATCCAGAAATGGTTGTCGTAGTGCAGGTCCAACAGGGTGCCGTCCATGTCCAGCAGGACTGTGTCGATCTCATGCCAAGGCAACAAGGCCATAAAACTTCTCCAGCGGTAATCGAATATCCGACACAAACAATCAGAATAGGCCGGGTATAGTAGCCCGCTATCGCCCAGGGAGCCGTTTATGCGCCAGAAACCCACCATACTCGACCGACGGATCGTCGCCACCAGCCGGCTGTTTTGCGTGGAGGAAATGAAACTGCGTTTTTCCAATGGCGTGGAGCGCACATACGAGCGTCTGGCAGCCAAGAGCCCTGGATACGGTGCGGTGATGATCGTGGCGATGCTTGATGCCGACCATGCCGTGCTGGTTGAGGAGTATTGCGGCGGCACCGAGGCTTACGAGTGGTCATTGCCCAAGGGCTTGATCGAGCCGGGTGAAGATGTGCTGGCGGCGGCCGAGCGGGAGCTCAAGGAGGAGGCCGGTCTGGGCGCACGACAACTGGAGCACCTGACCGAATTATCGTTGTCGCCTGGCTACATGAGCCAAAAGATCCAAGTGGTACTGGCGACCGATTTATATGAAGAGCGGCTGGAGGGCGATGAGCCCGAGCCGATGAGGGTGGACAAGATCAACCTGGGCGAACTCTCGGCCCTTGCGCAGAATCCGCAATTCACCGAGGGCCGAGCGCTGGCGGCGTTGTACCTGGCTCGCGACCTGCTGACCCAGCGAGGAGCCTATCTGCCATGAATTTTTCCCATCCCCTGATGGCCCCGGTGATCGAGTTGGCGCTCAAGGCCGGGGCGGCAATCCTGCCGTTCTGGCGCGCCAACGTGGAAGTCGTGCACAAGGCTGACGAATCACCGGTGACCGCCGCCGACATGGCCGCTCACGACGTCATCGTGGCTGGGCTGACCGCCCTGGCGCCAGATATCCCGATCCTCTCCGAAGAAGACGCGAATATCGCGCAAGGCGTCCGGGCGACTTGGAAGCGCTGGTGGCTGGTGGACCCGCTGGATGGAACCAAGGAATTCATCTCCGGCAGTGAAGAGTTCACCGTCAATATTGCCTTGATCGAAGACGGTCGGGTGGTGTTCGGCGTAGTCTCGATGCCCACCAATGGCCGCTTCTATGTCGGCGGCACGGGCCTGGGCGCCTGGCGCGGCGACCGGAACGCCGAGCCTTTGCCCATCGCGGTGCGTAACGAATTGGCGCCTGGGGAGGCGTTTACCGTGGTCGCCAGTCGGCGCCACACCAGCCCGGAGCAGGAGCGCCTGTTGGCCGGCTTGAGCGAGAGCCTTGGCGCCTTGCAACTGACCAACATCGGCAGCTCGCTGAAGTTCTGCCTTTTGGCTGAAGGCGCTGCCGATTGCTATCCACGGCTGGCGCCGACGTCTCAATGGGACACTGCCGCCGCCCAAGGTGTGTTGGAAGGCGCGGGTGGCGAAGTACTGGACTTGAGCGGCGAACCGTTCTGCTATCCGCCGCGGGAGTCGCTGTTGAATGCGTCGTTCCTGGCTTTGCCGGCGAAGGCTGCATGGCGTGGGAAATTGTTGGAGCTTGCTCGCACCTAGGATCGGATACCCATTGTGGCAAGGGGACCCGGCTACCTGCTCAGCGATGCAAGACGTACTGCCCTTCGAATTGCACCGCCACGTCCTCGCTGTCCACGTTCAGCACCTGCGTTTGTAATGCCAGCCGCGCCCGTCCGTACCGCCGGTAAGTGGCCAGGAAACGCTTCCAGGTTTTTTCATCAGGCGCGTCACACACGACGGTTGCGTCGCGGGTTACAGGTAGCGGATAGCTGATCTGTCCCTCCTGGATCACGATGTGCCCGTCCTCGATTCCTTCCTCGCGCAAGGCCAGGTGCAGCCAGCCCCAGCCGCCGAGTACAGCACCGCAATACAGACTACCGCCGAACATGGTGCTCTTGTGATTCACATTGGCCTCGAGCGGCAGGAACAGACGCAGCCGTCGGGCTTGCCAGTCGAGCACTTGCAGGCCCATGTCGTGGGTCAACGGAATATCCCGGTGCAGGATCGTTTCCAGATAACGGCTATCGCTGTTCATGCGGGCCCTCTTCAAAAGTAGGATGGCAAGGCTCAATCGGCGTCATCGGCCTGGCCTTGGCTATGGTCGCCGAAGGCCAGCCCATGCTTGCGCAGTTTGTCGTGCAACGTCTTGCGCGGCACACCGAGGGCTTCGGCCAGGCTGCGCACTGAACTGTGGGGGCGGGCCAGCTCTGCGGCGATCAGGGTTTTTTCGAAGTTCTCCACCTGCTCGCTCAAACCGCCGCTGACCCCCTCCACCGGGGCGCCGGGATGACCCTCCGGTGTGTTGTTATCCAGGGCCAGTTCCAGGCCCAGGGCGAAACGCTCGGCGGCGTTCTGCAACTCGCGCACGTTGCCCGGCCAGCCATGGCGCAACAACAGCGCCCGGTGGGCCGGAAGCAATTCGTGGCGCGGCAGGCCATGGCGGGCGCTGGCCTCATCGGCGAAATGCTGGAACAGCACCAGCACATCCTCACCTCGTTCGCGCAACGGCGGTATGCGCAGCGGCGCGACGTTCAGGCGGTAATAGAGGTCGGCGCGAAAACGCCCTTGATCGGCGGCCTGGCGCAGGTCTTCCTTGGTCGCGGCAATGATGCGGATGTCCAGCGGGATCTGTTGATTGCCACCCAATCGTTCCACCACGCGCTCTTGCAGCAGGCGAAGCAACTTGACCTGTACGTCCAGGCTCATGCTTTCGATTTCATCGAGAAACAACGTGCCGCCATTGGCGAATTCAAATTTGCCGATACGGCGTTTCTGCGCGCCAGTGAAGGCGCCGGGTTCGTGGCCGAACAGTTCGCTTTCCACCACGGACTCCGCCAACGCGCCGGCGTTGATGGCCACGAACGGCCCGTTGCGCCGGCTCGACAAGTCGTGCAGCGCGCGGGCGACCACTTCCTTGCCAGCGCCGGTTTCACCCAGGATCAGCACATCGGCGCGGGTCGCTGCCAAGGCCCCGATCTGCTCGCGCAGGCGCAGCATGGGTGATGATTGCCCGACCAATCGGGCGCTGAGTTCATGGCGGTCACTGAGGGCCAGGCGCAGGCTGCGGTTGTCCAGGACCAGGCGGCGCAAGGCCAAGGCCCGGCGTACGCTGTCGAGCAGATGGTCGCTGGCGAAGGGTTTTTCGAGAAAGTCATAGGCTCCGGCGCGCATGGCCTGTACGGCCAGCGGCACGTCGCCGTGACCGGTGATCAGCAGCACCGGCAGCTCCGGGTCCTGGGCGTGCAGTTGGCCCAGCAGTTCCAGGCCGTCCATGCCGGGCATGCGGATATCGCTGACCACGACGCCCGGCCAGTCGCGAGGCAACTGCCCGGCCAGACCGTTGGCCTCGCCCAGCGGCAGTATTTTCAGTCCGGCCAGGTCGAGGGTCTGGCTGAGGGCCTGGCGCAGATGGGGGTCGTCGTCGATCAACACCACCTCAATCTGGTTGTCGATGGTCATACACTACGGTCCTCGGACGGTTGCAGGCTCACCCCAGGCGCGCCCGCGCGCAATTTCAGGGTAATCAGGGCGCCGCCTTCCTTGTGGTTGGCGAATAGCAATTCGCCGCCGAAGGCGCGCATCAGGGTGTCGCAGATTGCCAGCCCCAGGCCAAGGCCTTGAGTGCGGGTCTTGGTGGTGTAGAACGGCTCGCCGGCGCGACCAAGGGCTTCCATGCAAAACCCCGGGCCGTTATCGCGAATGTACAGGTTGACGCCGGTTTCGGTCGCCTGGGCACTGAGCCAGAGTCTACGCGGCGGACCTTTTTCAGTCAGGGCATCCAGCGCATTGGCCAGCAGGTTGCCCAGCACTTGGCGCAGGCGCGTTTCGCCGGCTTCGACCCACAGGGTGGCGGCCGGCAGGTCACGAATCAGCTCCACTTCCATGCTGCGCCGACGTTTGGCGAGCAAGGCCAGGGCATCGTCCAGCGCCGGTTGCAGCGCGACGCTTTCCGGGGCGTGGCGGTCGCGGCGGGCGAAGGCGCGCAGATGAGCGATGATCGATGCCATGCGTCCGGTCAGTTCGTTGATCAGCTTGAGGTTGCCACGGGCGTCATCCGTGCGCTGGTGATCGAGCAGTATTTCGGCGTTTTCGGCATAGCTTCTAATCGCTGCCAACGGCTGGTTGAGTTCGTGGCTGATGCTGGCCGACATGGTGCCGAGCGCGGACAACTTGCCGGCTTGCACCAGGTCATCCTGGGCACGGACCAATTCCTGTTGGGCGTGCTCGCGCTCCAGCACCTCTTGCTTGAGCCGACGGTTAAGGCCTTCCAGGTCGCTGGTGCGTTCCGCGACCCGACCCTCCAGTTCGTGACGAGCCTTGGCCTCGAAGGCGATTCGTTCCAGGTAATGGCGCCTGCGTTGCATCATCAGCCCGAGCAACAACATCAAGACCAGCAACGCCGCGCCGCCGATGACGACCACCGTGCGTACCGGGCGGTCAATCAGCGTGCGTGGCGCCAGGATGCTGACGTTCCAGCCTGTCTCTTCGATGGCCTGGGTCTGGGTCAGCCAGGCGCTGGGGTCCAGGTTGAGCGGCTTGGGATCGCGGGTTGGGTAGGGTTGTATCGCGCTGATCGCCTTGCTCTCCGCTTCGCCCAAGGGCCGCGTCGAGCGGAAGCGCCATTCCTGGCGCGAGGTGAGAATGACTACGCCGTTGTGGTCGGTCACCAGGAGCTGTTCGGGGGTCTTGCCCCACAGGCTCTCGGTGTGGTCCAGGTCAACCTTGACCACCAATACGCCAATCACTTTTTCGCGATCGCGTACGGCGGCGGCGAAAAAATAACCGCGCTTGCCCGATGTGGTGCCCAGGCCGAAAAAACGTCCCAGGCGCCCGGCCATGGCCTCGATGTAGTAAGGGCGAAAGGCAAAATTGCGACCGACGAAGCTGTCGTGCTTGTCCCAGTTCGAGGCGGCCAGGGTCTTGCCCGTGGCATCCATCAGGTACATGACTTCGGCCCCCGTCTGGGCGCTGATATTTTTCAGCAGCCGGTTGGCATTGCCCTGGGTCACGCCATCGTCCGGTGCCGACAGGGCTGCGCGCAGGGCCGGCAGTTCGCCGAGTATCTGCGGCAGCACTTCATAGCGATGCAGGGTGCCCAGCAGGTTGGCGACGTAGAGATCGAGTGTCTGGCGGTTCTGGCCGGCCAGCTCACTGCGGTAATACCGCTCGGCCAGATGCTCCAGTGGCCACAACAATGGCGCCAGGCACAATGCGAGCAACGCCAGGCTGCGCCAACGGGGTCTGCGGGGGAGGGTGGAATTCATGAGCATCGGGCGCCTGTGGTAACAGACGCATTATGCCTAGGACACGGGCGAACGTCTTCGATCAGGCGAAGACCTCGGCATGCTCGAGCGTTGCAGCGGCCAGATCCTTGGCAGACAGTTGTGGCTGGATGTCACCCAGTTGCCAATCGATGTTCAAGGTGGGGTCATTCCACAACAGGCTGCGTTCCGACGTCGGGTCGTAGTAGTGGGTTGTCTTGTAGAGAAACTCGGCGAACTCGCTCAAGACCACAAAGCCATGGGCGAATCCTGGCGGTACCCAGAGTTGGCGGTGATTATCGGCGCTGAGGCGCACCGCGACCCATTTGCCGAAATGCGCTGAGCTGCGACGAATATCGACTGCCACGTCGAGCACTTCGCCAGCGGTCACGCGGACGAGCTTGCCCTGGGTGTTTTGCAGTTGGTAATGCAGGCCTCGCAACACGCCTTTCTGCGAGCGGGAATGATTGTCCTGAACGAACTCCGTGTCGATGCCCGTCGCGTCCTTGAAAGCCTTGGCATTGAAACTTTCATAAAAAAAACCGCGCTCGTCACCAAATACCTTGGGTTCGATGATCAGGACACCGGGGAGATCGGTGGCGATGACATTCATGGTGTGTCTCCGGTAAGCCAGGGTTCAAAAAGACCATTCTTGCCCAAAGGGCAGGGCGGCGCGAGCCCTGGCTGAAAAGAGGGGTTGCTAATCCCCTGGCTCAGTGGCGAGATAAGCATCCAAAACAAAACCACTCAGGGGTCGTTGTATGCCGCTCGCTACGTTGGTTCACCGTGCCAGTTTGCCAAGCCCACAGATCAGCGCCGAACAGGCGTTGGTGCTGCTGCGCTCGAATTACGGACTCAGCGGCGACCTGCGACCCCTCGGCAGCCACCAGGATCTGAACTACCGCGTCGATAGCGAACGCGGCCGGTTTGTGCTGAAGATTTGCCACGGCGACTACGCCATCGAGGAACTCCAGGCCCAGCATGCCGCCCTGAAGGCGCTTGCCGGGCACGGCGCGGTGAAGGTGCCAGCGGTTATTGCCGCCAGTAACGGCCAGGATCTGCTGACGCTCGAAGTCGCCGGGCAGACGGTCCATGTACGCCTGCTGGAGTACATTGACGGCCAATCCCTGACTCAACTCAAGCACCTTACCCCAGACCTGGTGACCGGGCTGGGACGGCTGTGCGCGCAGATGAACCTTGCCCTTGCCGCCTTCGACCATCCGGGCCTGGAGCGCACCCTGCAATGGGATGCGCGCCATGCGCCGGCCTTGATCGACCACCTGCTTCCCGTCATCCAGGACGATCGCCGACGCCAGTTGATCGCCGAAGTCGCGCAACAGGCCGAACGGCGCTTGTTGCCACTCAAGGCCAGCCTGCCGGTACAGGCGATCCACATGGACATCACGGATGACAACGTGGTCTGGCAGCGCGACACCCAGCGCCAGTGGCAAATGCAGGGTGTGATTGATTTTGGCGACTTGGTCCGCACCTGGCGCATCACCGACCTCTCGGTGACGTGTGCGGCCCTGCTGCATCATGCCGACGGCGATCCGTTTTTCATCCTGCCCGCGATCCAGGCCTATCACTCGGCCAATCCGTTGCAGCGCGAAGAACTCCTGGCGCTCTGGCCGTTGATCGTGACCCGCGCCGCCGTGCTGGTACTCAGCGGCGAACAACAAGTGGCTATCGATCCGGATAATCAATATTCCCGCGCCAATCTCGAACATGAATGGGAAATCTTCAACGTCGCCCATTCCGTCCCGCTTGAGTTGATGGAGGCGGCGATACTCAGCGCCGCCGGCCATCGCCCGCCGTCCATCGCCAACGAGGGCTTTGCGCCGCTGCTGCCGACGCTGGTCGGGCGTGATTTCGCCCTGATTGACCTGGGCGTGCTCAGCCCGCATTTCGAGGCCGGCAACTGGGAGCAGGCGGGGATCGACCAGCGTCTGTTGAGCGAAGCCGCCGCTGTGCACGGTTTGGCGGCCAGCCGTTACGGCCAGTACCGCTTGTCCCGCACCCGGCCGGACAGCGCCATCGAGCCCGATACTTATCCGTTGCACGTCGAATTGCATGTGCCGCAAGGCACACCACTGGAGTCGCCCTTCGCCGGCATGGTGCACAAGGATGCCGACGGCCTGCTGCGGCTCGACGGCCCGCAGTTGAGCGTGCGCCTGTGGGGCGTGGCATCGTCGCTGCTGCCAGGGGCCGCGCTGGTCAAGGGGCAGATAATCGGGGAGGTGGCCGGGCCGTTGCGGGTCCAACTGTGCCGGGGCGCGCATTTGAATCCTCCGCTGTTCTGCTCGCCGTCGCGGGCGCAAGCGTGGCAGGCGCTCTGCCCGTCGCCTGCGGCCTTGCTGGGGCTGGCTTGCGATGCCGAGCCGGAAATCGATGCCGAGGCGCTGCGGGCCCGTCGCGATGCGAGTTTTGCCCGCTCGCAGAAGCACTACTATGTCGACCCGCCGCGCATCGAACGCGGCTGGCGCAATCACCTGATCGACATGCAGGGCCGCTCCTACCTCGACATGCTCAATAACGTCGCGGTGCTGGGTCATGGTCATCCGCGCATGGCGGCGGTGGCTGCCCGGCAATGGTCGCTGCTCAATACCAACTCGCGCTTCCACTATGCGGCGATCGCCGAGTTTTCCGAGCGCCTGCTGGCGCTGGCGCCGTCGAACATGGACCGGGTGTTCCTGGTCAACAGCGGCACCGAGGCCAACGACCTGGCGATCCGCCTGGCCTGGGCTTATAGCGGCGGACGCGACATGCTCAGCGTGCTGGAGGCCTATCACGGTTGGTCGGTGGCGGCGGACGCGGTCTCGACGTCCATCGCCGACAACCCCCAGGCCCTCAGCAGTCGTCCGGACTGGGTGCACCCGGTGACAGCGCCGAACACTTATCGCGGTGAGTTCCGCGGGGTCGACAGTGCGCCAGACTACGTGCGCAGCGTCGAGCACAACCTGGCAAAGATCGCCGAGCAGAAACGCCAGCTCGCCGGCTTCATTTGCGAGCCGGTGTATGGCAATGCCGGCGGCATCGCCCTGCCGCCGGGCTACCTGAAACAGGTATATGCCATGGTGCGCGAGCGTGGCGGCGTTTGCATCGCCGACGAAGTGCAGGTTGGCTACGGGCGCATGGGCGAGTTCTTCTGGGGCTTCGAGGAGCAAGGGGTGGTGCCGGACATCATCACCATGGCCAAGGGCATGGGCAACGGCCAGCCGTTGGGAGCCGTCATCACCCGTCGGGAGATCGCCGAGGCGCTGGAAGCCGAAGGGTATTTCTTCTCCTCCGCAGGCGGCAGCCCGGTCAGTTGCCGGATCGGCATGGCCGTGCTGGATGTCATGGAGGAGGAAAACCTCTGGGAGAACGCCCGGGTGGTCGGTGGCCATTTCAAAGCCCGGCTGGAAGCGTTGATCGACCAGTATCCCTTGGTCGGAGCGGTGCATGGTTCGGGCTTTTACCTGGGCGTGGAGCTGATCCGCAACCGCGACACCCTGGAGCCGGCCACCGAGGAAACCACGGCGCTGTGCAATCGCTTGCGCGAGTTGGGCATCTTCATGCAACCGACCGGTGACTACCTGAACATCCTCAAAATCAAGCCACCAATGGTCACTTCGCGGCAAAGCGTGGATTTCTTCGTCGATATGCTGGCGAAGGTGTTGGAGGAGGGGCTGTAGCCCTTTTCCGCGCTGACGGTATTCCCTGTGGGAGCGAGCAGGCTCGCTCCCACAGGTTTTTCGGTGTTCTTGAAGTCGATTTTTGTCGGCATTCTAAGCGTAAATTAGCAGCTTGTTGATTTTCTCCACTTTAAAAGCCGATTTTTATCGGCTATAAAGGCGTCTCTGTCCATCGCCCAGGAGATGAATCATGAGTCGTATCGTCACCGTAGCCGCTACTCAAATGGCCTGTTCCTGGGATCTCGAAGCCAATATCGAGACCGCCGAGAAGCTGGTTCGCCAGGCTGCTGCCCAAGGCGCGCAGATTATCCTTATCCAGGAATTGTTCGAGGCGCCGTACTTCTGCCAGAAGCCGAACCCGGACTACATGCAGTTGGCGACCTCGGTTGACGACAACGTTGCCATCAAGCATTTCCAGAAAATCGCCGAAGAGCTGCAGGTTGTGTTACCCATCAGTTTTTTTGAACTGGCCGGCCGCGCGCGCTTCAACAGTATTGCGATCATCGATGCCGATGGGCGGAACCTGGGCGTGTACCGCAAGAGCCATATCCCGGACGGCCCCGGCTACCATGAGAAGTACTACTTCAACCCTGGCGACACCGGTTTCAAGGTTTGGAATACGCGCTACGCAAAGATCGGCGTAGGCATCTGCTGGGATCAGTGGTTCCCGGAATGCGCCCGCAGCATGGCGCTGCAAGGCGCGGAAATCCTGTTGTACCCGACCGCCATCGGCAGCGAGCCGCACGACAAGACCATCTCGTCGCGTGATCACTGGCAACGCGTGCAGCAAGGCCATGCGGGTGCCAACCTGATGCCGCTGGTGGCCAGCAATCGCATCGGCAACGAAGAGCAGGATGGCTACGACATTACGTTTTACGGCTCGTCGTTCATCGCCAATCAGTATGGCGAGAAAGTCCAGGAACTGAACGAAACCGAAGAAGGTGTGCGGGTGCACAGCTTCGACCTCGACGAGCTGGAACACATTCGCAGTGCCTGGGGCACTTTTCGTGATCGGCGGCCGAACCTGTACGGCGCGATCAAAACCCTCGACGGCTCACTGGAGTCCTGATTGATGACAACTTTGCACAGCACTCCGCGCGCGGATGGTTTCCACATGCCTGCCGAGTGGGCAACCCAGACCCAGGTCTGGATGATCTGGCCCGAGCGCCCGGACAATTGGCGCCTGGGCGGCAAGCCGGCGCAGGCCGCCCATGTAGCGGTTGCTAAGGCCATCGCCCGCTTCGAACCGGTGACCGTGGCGGTGTCCGCCGCGCAATATGAAAACGCCCGGGCGCGCCTCGATGTACCGAATATCCGCCTGGTGGAAATGTCCAGCGACGACGCGTGGGTCCGGGACACCGGCCCGACGTTTGTCATCAACGACAACGGCGAAGTACGCGGCGTCGATTGGGATTTCAACGCCTGGGGTGGGTTCGACGGTGGCTTGTATTCGCCGTGGAACCGCGATTCGCAAGTGGCCGGCAAGATTCTCGAGATCGAGCGCAGCCCGCGTTATCGCACCGAAGGTTTTGTGTTGGAAGGCGGCTCGATCCATGTCGACGGTGAAGGCACCGTGATCACCACCGAGGAATGCCTGCTCAACCGCAATCGCAACCCGCACATGAGCCGCGAAGAGATCGAGGCGGTGCTCAGCGCCCAATTGGCTGTGGATAAAGTCATCTGGCTACCGGACGGTCTGTTCAATGATGAAACCGACGGCCATGTGGATAACTTCTGCTGCTACGTGCGCCCGGGTGAAGTATTGCTCGCCTGGACCGACGACCCGCAAGACCCGAACTACGCTCGCTGCCACGCGGCAATGAATGTCCTGCAAAACAGCACTGACGCCAAGGGCCGCCCGTTCACAGTGCATAAAATGCCGATTCCCGGGCCGTTGTACGCCACCGAGCAAGAATGTGCCGGTGTGGACGCGGTTGAAGGTTCCCAGGAGCGCAATCCGAGCGTGCGCCTGGCCGGTTCCTATGTGAACTTCTTGATCGTCAACGGCGGCATCATCGCGCCGAGTTTCGATGACCCGCTGGACGGGCCGGCCCGGGACCTGCTGCAAAGCCTGTTTCCTGAGCACGAGGTGGTAATGGTGCCGGGTAGGGAACTGTTACTGGGAGGCGGGAATATCCATTGCCTTACCCAACAGCAACCGGCACCGCGCATAAAATGAGTGGCGACGTAACAGCCAGGTGACATCAATCGCAGCGGCTCTATCTCGGCGGTTTTGGATCCATGCTGGCAAGCCCGCGTCCTGATTGGGGCGCGGGCTTTTTTGCGCCTGGATGGCCGGCGACGCGATGACATTGGCATAGCTCTTGTATCGTCATCCGGGCAGTTTCGGGGAGGGGAGCTGCGTTGTTTTGTCATAAACCTCGGATAGATTGGCCGCTCATCAACCAGGAGGGCGCTGGAATGAACATGATAAGTGAGCGCGCATGCCATCCTTTGGCTGTAAATGGTGAGTCGCTTCAAGCCGTGGCGCAGTGGTTGAAGTCCAATGGGACGCGTCAGATCAGAGAGCCTGATCCGCGTCGGATGATCATGGAGCGCTACCCCGTTGGCCTGTTCAGCGAGGCGGAGCTGGAAGCGTTGTGGGACGTGATGCAAGGATAGAACTCAACGGATTGATAAAGGCGCTGCCCGAAAGGACGGCGCTTTTTTTATGTCTGTTGGATTTCCTTGTGGTAGCTGGCTCCTAAATGGATCTGTTCTTAGACGTTTTTCGCCTAATCCAAGATGATTCACGAAATTGACACAGGGTTCAGGGCGCGACTAGGATTCGCCCACGCCTGTGGCCAACAGCCATGACTCTTAAATAATAAAAAGGCCCGACACGATGAACCGTGGGCGGGCCTTTTCATTATTTCCAGGAGCAAGAGTCCGAATAAAGAGCGCAAAAGCGCCATTCCGGTTGCCGGTTGCAGTGCGAATCAACCCGTACAAGGAAAATAATCATGTTGAACAAGCGCATTAGTTTGATCGCACTGGGGATATTGAGCACCACACAAGCCATGGCCAACGACCAGGCTGAGTCCAAGGGCTTCGTTGAAGACAGCAGCTTGAAGGTGCTGTTGCGCAACGCCTACATCAGCCGTGACTACAAGGACGGTAACGAGGACAAGGCCGAATGGGGCCAGGCGGCCATCGGTACGTTCTCGTCCGGCTTCACCCAAGGCACGGTGGGCGTGGGAGTGGATGCATTCGGCTTGTACGCGCTGCGTCTGGACGGCGGTAAAGGACGCACGGGTGCGCAAGGCATCGATTTCTTCAAGAAAGGCGACAGCGGCAACGCGGCCGATGACCTGGCCAAGTTTGGTGCCGCGGTGAAGTTCCGCGTTTCCAACACCGTGCTGGCCTACGGCGACCAGATGCCGGCCCTGCCCGTATTGAGTTATGACAACGGGCGCCTGCTGCCGGAAAGCTACACCGGCACGCTGATCACCTCCAAGGAGATCAAAGGCCTTGAACTGAACGCCGGTCGTTTCACCGCCGAGTCGCGTAAAAGCGCCGAAGGCCGTGACAGCGGTGGCTTGAAGTCGATCAACGTCCTGGGCGGCAGCTATCAGTTCACAGAACAGTTCAAGGCTGCGCTCTACGCCTCTGACGTCGAGGACGTGCTGAAGAAGCAGTACGTGAACGCCAACTACGTGTTCCCGCTGGCCAAGGACCAATCCCTGACCCTGGACTTCAACGGCTATCGCACCAAGCTGGATAACAGTTACGTGCGGGAAAACAACGTCACCGGCGACGACAACAAGATCTGGAGCCTGGCGGCGACCTTTGCCACCGGTCCGCACAGCTTCACCCTTGCCCACCAGCGCAGTACCGGCGACAGCAACCTCGGCTACGCCTATGGCGGCTATCAGCGTGACCAGAACCGTGTGGGTGATGGCGGCAATACCATCTATCTGGCCAACTCCTACTGGTCGGACTTCAACGCCGAAGACGAACGCAGCTGGCAGCTGGGCTACGGCCTGGACTTCACCACCTTCGGCGTCCCGGGCCTGACCTATAACGTGGCCTATGTGCGTGGCGATAACATCACCACCTCCACCAGCGAAGGCGGCACCGAGCGCGAAATCTTCAACCAGTTCAAATACGTCGTCCAGGGCGGCCCGGCCAAGGATTTGAGCGTGCGCTTGCGTAGCTCGTTCCTGCGCGTGTCGCAGAAGTCCAGCGAGTACAACGTCAGCGGTAATGAACTGCGGGTGTTTGTGGATTATCCGATTGATGTTTTTTGATGGCTGTTAACGTGATACATGTTTGATTGTTCCCCCCGGTCTTCGGATCGGGGGGCATGTTGATCCAAATCATCGAGAGTTTTTAGAGGGGTAAGGTAACTCATAGTATTTCGTTTTTATAGGCTGAGGGCCCACATAGTAGTAAGTGTTTGGCTTCAAATTCTATGAGTGAGGTGGCATTGGAGGCTTGGATAGCATATCCATCTCGCTGCTGGGTTATCTGAAGGGTTAGTTTGTTTTCTGTTGGGATATTTACAATTTTTAGATTTTTGGGGGCGCTGCAGTTTAGGCCTATGCGGCACGTGTTGTACCCTGATTGCTTCCATTTCGGCGGTGGAACGTCGGGATATTCTGCAATGTCAAATTCCAAGATGATGGTAGGTGCGCTGTTATCTATGGCCAATGAAAATAATTCAATTTGTCCGATGGGTACGGCGTAAGAAAAGACTTTATTAAAGAAAATGCTGCCTTCGAGGTTGTTCCAGGAAATCATTCCTCACTCCTTAAAGTAATAGTGATCTTTTGCGTTGTGAACTTTTCCTGTTCTTCTATTTTCAATAGGGCGCAAATTAAAGTGAGCTTCCTGGTCGCCTCGATTTTGTGGTTGATGATACTGATGTCCGGCTGAGTGATCTTGGATTATTATTTTAGAACCGTCGGGGCGAGTAAATTGATATTCTCGAGTCAAAATTGGTGTTCCTTCGGTGGTTAAAATTCTTTCACCGGATTTGTCCGTCATCCTTGCATAGCTATATTGTTGTGTTTTTCCGGTGGTGGCGTCGTATACAGGGTCCGGTTGCTGGGACTTTGGTATGCCCGCGTCCGATTTTGCATGCCTAAATGCGCCGTGGCGAGAAGGTTGGGGTGGCGGAGGCTCGCTTTTTTGCTCGCGTTCAATGGGTTTATTTTTATTCCCCGGACAATCCACCAACCCCAACGGATCCACCCACCCCGTCGGGTTCAGGGTGTACCGATACCCGTTGAGCCCGCCCTTGAGCTTGCTCGGATCCAGCGTCAGATACCGCCCCGTCTCCGGATTGTAGTACCGGTGCCGGTTGTAGTGCAGGCCGCTTTCCCGGTCGTGGTATTGGCCTTGGAAGCGCAGCGGTTGTTCCAGGCGTTTGCCGTCGCCGTGGCGCAGTTCGGTGAGTTTGCCATAGCCGTTGTAGCGCGCGGCCCAGACGATTTCGCCCTGGTGGCTGGTCAGTTCCTGGGGCGTGCCGAGGTGGTCGTTGTGGTAGTGGAACGGCGTGGCGTTGTCCGGGCCTTGGCCTTCGAGCAGGGCGAGGGGGCGGAAGGTGCCGGGTTCGTAGACGTAGCTTTGGTAGTAGCGATCGCTGCTTTCGGCGATGACTTGGTCGCCTTGCCAGATAAATTCCGTGGTCTGGTCCGCCACGGTCTTTTCGATGCGTCGGCCGAAGGCGTCGTAGCGGTAGGACGTTTCGCTGCCGTCCGGGCTGGTGATACCGATGAGGCGGTGTTGGCTGTCGTAGCGGTAGTGGGTGACGAGGCATTGGGCTTTGCCGCGGCGTTCGCGGATGAGGTTGCCGTAGGCGTCGTAGTCGTAGTGGCGGTCGCCCTCCATGAGCAGGCGATTGGCCTTGAGGGTGGTCGGGCCGGGACGGTCTCGCAGCAACAGGTTGCCGGCCGGGTCATGGGCAAAGCGTTCGGGGCCTTGGCTGTGGGCATAGTCGATGCGGACCAGGCGATCTTGCGCGTCGTACTGGTAGCTGCGGCGGTTTCGATTGTCGGAAAGCGCGGCGAGGTTGCCGTTGGCGCTGTAGGAGTAATCGCGCCAGAACAGTTGGTGCTGCTGGGTTTGCCAGACGGTCTGGGCCTTGAGGCGGCCCTGTTCGTCGTAGCGGTAGTCGCTGAGCAGCAGGCCTTGCTGGCGTTGGGTTTCGCGGCCGCCCTTGAAACGATGCTCGGTCAGGCAGGTGCCGTTGAGGTCGATGGCGATCAGCGCGCCGCCGCGGGCGTGGCGGTAGTCGAGGGTGCTGCGGTCGGGCAGGCGGCAGTGGATCAAGCGACCAACGCTGTCGTAGCGATAACGCAGGGTGGCCCAGCCTTGGTGTTCGGCGACGAGGCGGTCCTGGGCGTCGTATTCGTAGGCCAGCGGCCAATGGCCGTCGTCGACGCTGACCAAACGGCCGAGGGCGTCGTAGCGGTAATCGACTGCTGTGCCGTCCGGCAGGGTCTTGCGCAGCAGGCGCCCGGCGCTGTCGCGCTGATAGGCAGTGATCAGTTGGCTGCCGTCGGCGCCGAACTCGGTCTTTTCCAGCAGGTGGCCGTTGAGGTCGTAGGCATAGCCGGTGCGCTGGCCGTCGAAGCCGGTTTCCTGTCGGATCAGTCCGTTGGGCGTGTAGTCCAGATGATATTTTTCGCCGGATTCGTTCTCGATGTCCGTCAGCAACAGCCGCGCCGAGTCGTAGCGATATTTCAGCTCGCTGCCGTCGGGGTTGAGGCGGCGGCTGATCAGGTGCAGGTCGTCGGCGTATTCGTAGCGGGTGATACGCCCCAGTTCGTCCCGCTCGGCGATGACCTTGCCGTAGGCGTTGTAGCTCCAGGCGCGGGTCGCGCCGCTGGGCAAGGTGGTTTGCAGCAAGCGGCCCACGGCGTCCCATTGGTAGTGGGTGATGGCGCCGTATTCGTCCTGGCGGGTCAGCAAACGCCCCAGGGCATCGTAGGAAAAACACCGCTGGCTGCCATCGGGCAGGGTTTCTTCCACTAATTGACCAAGCGTGTTCCAGCTCAATGAATGAGCGCTACCGTCGGGGTGGCTGATGAGCCTCAGGCGCCCCTGGTCGCTGTAGTGGTAGTACGTGATGTTTCCGTCAGGATCGACCTGTCGGGTTATGTCGCCTTGCCGATTGCGGCGGTATTTCCAACTGGCTTTGCCGCGATGGACGTCGCTTACGAACCCGTTCACATGCTCGTAAATCACCGCTTCTTCATCCGGCGCAATGACGGCTGTCAGCAAGCCGTCCTCGTCGTAGCGGTATTCGGTCACGGCGCCCAGCGGGTCTTGCTCGGCGATCAGCTGGCCCTTTTCGTTATAGGCCTTGCGATGTTGCGCGCCGTCCGGATCGGTCTTGCTGATGAGCCGGGCCTTGTCGTCGTGGGTATAGACCTCCTCACTGCCGTCGCCATGGGTAACGGTGACGCTGCCCTTGTCGTCCCAGGTATAACGGGCGTGCATTTGCGCGAAACTGGCCCAGTGACGAACGCAACGGACCTGTTTCCCCTCGTTTTCCCATTCCCAGAAAAAACTGGCGCCACCGGCTAGCTGTCGTTCGACGATGACGTGTTGCTCGTCGTACCGATAACGCTCCGTCTCGCCGCTGGCGTTGGTCGCCTCGACCAGACGATGCTGGGCGTCATAATGGTAGGTGACCAACGTCTGGACGGTCGTCCAGCACCGTTCCAGCGTGTTCTGCGCATTGAACTGTTGGTAATCGACCGCGACGATGCGACTGCCGTTGTAGCGGAAGAGCAACCCTCTCCCGGCACCGTTGTCCAGGCGCTTGATCTGCCCAAGAACGTCGCGGGTGACGCGCAGCCGGTTGCCATAACTGTCGCTGATGGTCTCCAAGGTTGCGCCATCGTTGCGCAGATGAAAGTGATAGAACGAGGGCCGTTGGCCTGCTTGAGCCACGATCAGCTCGTTGGGAGCATTGCCCAGGTAAATAGCTGCACAGGACAGACTGTTGGTAATCGTTGGGCGCTGCTTGGTCGGGCGCGGGAAGCGGATGGATCGATTTTCGTGATCGGTCCAAACGACTTCTTCACCGGTGATGTCAAGCCGATGGGCGAGCGCGTGGCTCCAGCCGTAACCCAGGCCGCAGTCGATTTCCACTGCGCTGGTTCGATACAGGCGAGTCCACTCGAACGGCAACAGGCCGTCGAGTTGGCCATCGTCGAGCGTCAACAATTCTTCGCCGGTCACCATCGAGACCGGGCATTTGTCGGTACAGGTATGGGCGACGGGCTCGGCGCTCTTGCCGGTCGGCGTGGTCGCCTGCGTTGAAGCATCGTCAACCGTCTTGCCCGCGACGAGCCTGGCGTTCCTCTTGCCGTCGATGCGCAGCTCGACCGCGCCTTTTTTCATGGGCGCCGCCGTGCCCCGCACCGCCACGGGAATGTACTGGGCGACGTACCCCATGAAGCCATTGATGACGGCGAACACGGACTGTACGAAACCGGTCACTGCATCAAGGAGGATTTCCCCGTATTTTTTCACCCGTGCCGCGAGATAAATAACGCCGGTACCCTCGGCAACCACTGTAAGAACGATTGCCAGCACGATGTCGATCACGATTCCCATGACCGCGGCGGTGGTCATCCTTGCGGCATCGCCGGCCACCTGCATCGGCGGCAGACTTGCCAACCAGATCAGCGCACAGCGCATCATCAGGAAGAGCGCAGCCTCGTCGCTGGCCAGCAGCATGGCCTTTTTCATGACCTCGGGTGTTTGTCTGGCGACTTCGATGAGCCGATCGGCCCCTTCGCCCAGCTCATCCATGAACTTCGCCGGATTTTTCAGCATGTCCAGCACCAGGCTGATGCCGTCCCACACACCCTTGATGGCTTCCCATCCACCTTCGAGAATGCCACTGCCCACCGCTATGGCCATACCGGATAAGGACAGGCTCGACCACTGCTGCCTGTACCCCGCCGGGCCTTCCCATTTATTGCGCAGGAATGTTTCCAGCTCGCCTGTCAGCCCGTCGTAGGTGCCGAACAACGCATCGATCTGGTCGGGCGTGACTTTGCTGTGCACGCGTACCTGGTAATACTTGCCGGGTACACCGTCGGTCCAACTGGCCTTTCCTTGGGCGTCGAGCCTGACTTTGCTGATGGCCCCACTGTCCACGTCGACGATTTCAACGTCGATATTGCCGATCGGGATGTCATAGACCGACTCGAATTTGCTCTCGATCAGCAAAGGCCCCTTCAGCGGGCATCTGGTTACATTCGAGTTGAAGTCGCTATCACTCACTGCCACAGTTTTTTGACTGTCACCGACCTTGACGATGCGCTCCATACCCATGAGAGACGGCAGATCACGAAGTCGGCTGAAGTCATCGGCCCGCTGCGCATACCAGGTTTGGGTCTGCTCTTGATAGCGCTTCAAACTGTCCTTGAATGTCGCAAGCTCCTCATCGACGAAGGCAACATGATCCTTCGCTGACATCAACATTGCTCCCGAGCCAGCTCGTTCAGCAGGATTTCATGAACTTTTTCCTGATTCGTTGCATGGCGTACGCAGCGGCTGACTTTCAACTTCAGATTGCTTTCGGGCCAAGCGGTAAAAAGATCCAAGTGCTCTTCTTCAAGCCACTGCATCAGATTTTCCACCCGTGCCGAAGGGTTCTGCTCCGACAGCGCATCGAGCAGATGCTTCGGCATTTCCCACCACGGCCAATCCTTCACCGCCGGCACCTTCGTCGGACCGATATCCAAGGACTTTCCGTTGATCAAATAACGCTCGAACACCGGCAACATATCCCCGGCGGCATCACCGAGGCCTTCAAGGATCGAATGAAAGAATCGCCCATCCCAAAACCGAAAAAAGACTTCGCGACCGTCCGGCATCTTCACTTGCGTCAGGCTGCGCAGGTGCGCCAACACCTCTTCTTGATCACACCGCGAAACGGCGAGCCAGCCCCAGTCGAGGCTGTCGGTTTCGGCAATCCAGGACAGGAATGCCGAGCCGGGGTCGAGCTTGGTCACGTAGGGCATGACCGGTTGCCAAGCGGCGTAGGGCGTTTCGCTCCAGATGGGTAGCAACGGATGGACTGGAACCGAGGTGCGGAGGGCTTGCAGTGCATCGGCCTCGCTCGCGGCACTGATGATCAGGTACAGATGCGCGTTTTCCCGTATCGGCTGTTGCGCCAGCCATGTCCTGGGGTCGAGGGGCGTAAACGTGGGTGCCGCCATGGGGCTCTCCTTGCCGAAAGATGTGCATTCGGGGATCTGCCCCGATGAGGGCCGCACATCTATCAAGGAATGAGCCAGGTTTAGTGAAGGCCCATGAGCCGGCGTGTTGAAGCGGGGAGGCGGGTGTCTGAAAGCGGATGATGCGGTAGGGTTGGATAAAAAGTGCTCAACAAATTGCGCGCTGCTGCGCCGTTTCTTGCGCGTTGGAAAAGCAGAATTCGTAGCCACCCGTTGTAAAAATGACGTCGCAAATACGTCTTTCCGTGCAAAAAAATCGGACTAATGAAACGTTTTGCACCGTTTCAAACGCCACTTGAAATGCTTCAAATACTTTTTCATGGACGCAAATCCTGCACCTAATAGATTAGTCCGCTCAATGCAGCGGAGACCTATGAAAAATGATCGTTCTGAACAGGGAAGTGGGCGAAGCGCTAAGACGTGACAAATACGTCAACGTCCGCGGTGGAGACTTCAATCTCTACGGTCATTTCGGCGATTTTGTCCGGCTGACCAAAAGCTGGGAAAACATGGAGCCCGACAGTTATTACGGCCAGGCCGAGTCAGGCATGCGTTTTCGCCGCTACAGCGACTTCGAATACAACCCCACGACTCGCGAGCTCAAGCAGCTCGAACACCGGGCCTATGTCCAGTCCAAGGCCAACAACAGTTACGTCGGCGGATTGGAGCGGCACTTCCAGGATTTCTCCAACGAAGTGATCAATTCCCCGGTGATGCGCAGCCTGATCGACACAGACTTCGAGGTGTACAAGAACGTCTTGCCGCAGGAACTGCATGATGAAGTCTGGCAATGCCAGATCCATCAGATCCGCATCGAGATCAAGCCGGGCAAGCAGCTGGAAATCACCCCGGAAGGCATCCATTGCGACGGCTATCCGTTCAGCGGCGTCCATTTCTGGGGCCGCAATAATGTTTGCGGCGCAGAAAGTCGTCTCTATAGCGCCCAGGAAGAGCAACTGGCGGCAACCACCTACGAGGATATCCTCGATACGACATTCTTCCTCGATCGTGACATGCGCCACTATGTGACCCCAGCGCGCAACGTCCACAGCCACGAGATGGCGTTCAGGCAGATCCTGGCGATCTCCTTCTCGCGGCCCGGGACCGCTTTTGACATTGTTCGCTGAACAGCTCGAACCCATGGACGATCCGGTGCAACAAGTCCTGTTGCGCCGAGCCATGGTCAGGGATGCCGAGCGGCTGGAGCAGTTTTTCCGCGGTTTTACCGAGGTCTCGTTCTGCGAGTGGCAGGATGCGCGATTCTTGCGCGGCGTGTTGTTGCAGGAAACCACCACGGCCTACATGGCTTTCGATGCCATGGGGGAAGTCGTCGGCGCGGTCATTGGCGGCATGCTGGGCACTCGAGGGACGATCAATCACCTGGCCGTCAGCCCGAGGCATCGCACCCAAGGCCTGGGTCAGCGCTTGGTCGAAGCGGCATCGGCGGACATGAAACGCGTGGGCGTACTGCGTATGTTCTTGTTCGTCGACGATAGCAATCTGGCTGGCAAGCGTTTCTGGGCTGCCCAGGGGTTCTGCGAGCCCCGAGGTGAAATCACTTTCGAGAGGGATCTATGAACAAGACTTCCAGCCAGCCGCTGGCGGTCGAACCACAAGCCTCGCGAACCTTTGCTGAAGCCAGTCCGGTAGTAGCGGGTTATTTCACGGTTTCGTTTGTGTTCGGTCTGATGGCGGTGAATGCCGGGCTGCCCTTGTGGCTACCGGTTGCGATGTGCCTGTTCGTCTACGCAGGTGCCTCGCAATTTGCCGCGCTGGCACTGATTTCCAGCGGTGCGTCATTGACCACGATCGTGCTCACCACGTTCCTGATCAATGCGCGCCACATGCTCATGTCCGTCTATATGGCCAAGGCATTGCGGGCGTTGGGACTCAGTCGTTTCGAGCGTTGGTGCTACGCGGCGGGGCTCACCGACGAGTCGTTTGCCTTTCACAGCGTCAAGCTGGGCAGCGGGGCGCCGGTCAGCCTGCGCTACCTGATTGGCTTCAACCTGTTTTGCCATGCGTCGTGGGTACTTGGCGGCTTGTTGGGGGCCGTCTGCGCGCAGTACGCAGCGCACCTGATCAAGTATCAACTTGATTACGCCCTGACGGCCATGATGCTCTACGTGCTGGTTTCACTGTGCAATACGCGCAATAAACTGATCGCGGCCTTGGCCGCGGTCGCCTGCATGGGCGTGCTCAGCCTGTTGGTCAGTTCGCCATTCAATGTGTTCATCGCCACGTTCGTTGGCTGCGGGGTAGGCGTATGCCTGACCAAACGTTCCTGATCCTCGTCGTTGTGTTGATGATGGCCGTGACCTTTCTGCCTCGGGCCTTGCCGCTGCAGGTGAATACGGAAAACTGGCCTCCCTTCGTCGCCCGCGCGCTGGAATACTTGCCGGTAGCGATTGTCGCCGCCATCAGCCTGACGCCGTTGTTGATCAAGGACCAACAGATACAGATCGACCGCCCAGAGTTCTACGCGGCGATTCCGACACTGCTATGTGCGTATTTCAGCCGCAACCTGTTTCTCAGTGTGGCGGTGGGCACGGCGTCGTATATCGCGCTCGGTTCGTTCCTGTAGCGTCATATCCACCACATCGTGCAGCGCCTGGTCGCTGAGCTCGGGATTGTTCACCGCCAGGCGAACTTCCAGGAAATCCTCGAAATCCGGAAAGATCGCCAGGCCGTTTCGCATCGCCGCGTCCCTGGACACCAGTCCCAGGCCGTCGAGCTGGGTGATCAGCGACAAGGTCAGCGTTTCGCTGCAGGAGTACACCATTCGCTGGCTGGGTCCGTATTCGCCGAGACCCGCGTCGAGAAAACGCAGGAAGCTGTGGGAATAGGGGCATTCGTCAGCAGGGCGGACCTGGAACTTGTCGACGAGCAAGCCAAGGGAGTCATCCTGGTTACCGCAATGGGCACCGACTACCTGCACTTGCACGTCCGGCATCGGGATACTGGTGAAGCCGCTTTGTTGCCCGATGAGGATCGCCAGGTCGAAATGCTCGTTCTTGAGCTTGCTCAGGTTCTCCATCGACTCTGCGTAACTGAACTCAAGCTGGTACTGAGGGAACACCGCGATCAGGCGATCGATCATGCGTCGATTGAAATCTGTCGGCAGCGTCGTGTTGAGCG
This sequence comes from Pseudomonas frederiksbergensis, assembly GCF_035751725.1. Classification (GTDB taxonomy): domain Bacteria; phylum Pseudomonadota; class Gammaproteobacteria; order Pseudomonadales; family Pseudomonadaceae; genus Aquipseudomonas; species Aquipseudomonas frederiksbergensis_A. Next base: position 357,452 of record NZ_CP142104.1, read on the forward strand.
CCACTTTAAGGCTTCGTTGCCTGGGTGCCTTGAGCGCCGCGACCTTTTCTTCCAGTTGCCGAGTGGCCACCAGGACTTGGTCCATGAAAGGCGTCAATTCAGAGCCTTGGCTCGTCAACGTCAGGCCCTTGTTCGAGCGCCGAAACAACCGAAACCCGAACTGTTCCTCAACCTTGTTCAATTGCGCTGCCAGCGCCTGCACCGTAAGGCACGACTGTTCCGCCGCGGCCGACAACGAGCCGGTCTGCATGATGCGCATGAGATTACGTAAGGTTCTGCTATCCATGAGGTAATGCCCTCTGCTTTAGTGGGCTCGCTATTATTGTGCACTCGGCCGGGTCTGGCGGTGCGATGCTGGCTATCATCAAGCACCTTGCCACGCTTGTCGCGATTTTGTGGCGAAAAGCTCCAGCAGGCGATGACTGGAGCTTATGCGGGATTCTGGTTTTTTGCTGGGTCGGCGTGTCGGACGATTCAATTCACACGGCATATCGTCGCGGTTACCAGGCTGTATGAAGGTCAAGATTGTTCGTTTTTGAATTAAATATTAATTTCTATCCGTATCTGTACTATTCTTTAGGCGTCAATCCTTAGCAAAGGAGCCTGAAATCACATGGCGACTTCATCAATCACCCTCGGTGCACAGCAACAATTGGACTCCCCGGATGCGGGTCGAGTCGCGTTGAAGTTCTTCTTCAATCTTATGGAACTGTGGGGCTGCAGTGTCGAGCAGCAGCGCACTTTGTTGGGCAAAGTAGGGAACACGACCTTTTACAAGTACAAGCAGTTGCCCGACAACGTACGGTTGCCGCGTGACACCCTCGAACGCATTTCATACCTCATGGGTATTCATAAAGCGTTGAGCATCATTTTCAGCAACAACCGTGACCGTGCGTATCAATGGGTCAGCAGCCCCAATGCCGCCGCGCCTTTCAATGGCCAGTCGGCGCTTTCATACATGCTGGCCGGACGGGTGGTGGATATTGCCGATGTGCGGCGATACCTCGACGGAGTGCGCGGTTGATGACGCCGCCCCTGGCGGACCCGCAATGGAAACGGGCCTATCGGATCGTCAACAGCAGCTTCCCGCCGATCACGCTGTTTGAAGATGTCCTCGACCCAGAAGACCTGGCCACCGCCTATGCCCTGGAGGCGTTGACCAATGACCGGCTCATGGAAGAAGCGGGCGTGCTGACCAGGGTTCGTCCGGAAGATCGCGTCTCCGGTCCTGGTTCGTCGCCCGTGATGGCGGCTTTTACCCACATCGGCAAAAGCAGCCGTTTCAGCGATGGCACCTTCGGGGTCTATTACGCTGCCAGCAGCCAGGAAGCAGCCATTGCCGAGACGTGCTACCACCAGGCTCGGTTCCTGGGTGCCACCAACGAACCGGATCTGGAATTGACCATGCGGACTTATATCAATCAGGTCGTCAAACCCTTGCACGACATCCGCCACGATTATCCGCACCTGCATAATCCAGACCCCACGGTCTATGGCCCGTCCCAGGTATTTGCCCGGGAACTGCGGGAAACCTTGTCCTGGGGGCTGCTGTATAACAGCGTCCGCCTGCCGGGCCACGAATGCGTCGCCGCGTTCCGGCCGCCGGCGGTGTCGATTCCGGTGCAGGGCAAGCACATCCGTTATGTCTGGAGCGCCCAGAAGCGGGAGATTTCGTTCGTGTTCGAGGTGAGCCAGGTTTGAGCGAATCCGCAACACACCTTACACGGCGAATACCCCGTGGCGAGGGAGCTTGCTCCCGCTGGGCTGCGTAGCAGTCCCCGTTTTGTGTCAACTTGCCGCGATCAACGCTTGTTCTTCCAGCCATATTTCTTGAACGAACGGATCTGTAATCGCGTAAATCCCGTGTCCGCGACGCATGATGATATTTTCGGCCACCAAGGCAATTACCACCGGTTGAATTTCTTCAATACGAACATCCCGACCCACGGCTTTTGAATATTCTCCTGCTGCGTCAGCGGAAAAAATGCCACGAGCATCCCCCGCCGCTGAGGCGATTTTATTGAAGATGGCTTGAGCCAGACTGCCCAATTGCTCAACCTTCTCAAGCTCTATATTGGCCGCAGCAGAACGCAGCGTACTGGCGATGACGGGCAAGAACAGGTCGGGTTTACCCTCTTGTTGCAATACTTGCCTAAGGGCCTTGAGCATTTCTTCCGGGCGGTTGCCAAGAGTGTCGAAAGCTTCCGTTGCGACTTTTAGTGAAGGCAATTTGTGCTGACTTACAGTCATTGCCAGGCGGTTCAACAGATACTCGACATAATCGCCCTTCAAGACGGGATATGCCGTGGAGGTAGCGCCGGAAAAAGCCTGGTTTCGCTTTGCTGTGAGTTCGCTGACCTGTGCGCGGTGAGAGCCTGTGCCGATGAACAGAAAGTAGCCAGGGGTATTGGGACGAGGATTGATGGCGTCACGCGCGGCTTTCAGCGCGAGCAACATCTGGTTGCCGTCTTCAGAGGCGATGGCATGTTGTACCTCATCGACGATAAGCACCAAGTCTGTCTTGGCCTGATCGACAACTTCTGCGAACGCTTGCGCGAGCGTCGTGCCCCCAACATTACCGACGCCTTCAAGTTTGAACCCGAACTTCAATCCTGCCGCACCGATATCGACGCCGCCGACCCGCTTGAGCTTCTCAAGCAGGCCAGAGGCAGGCGTCTGTAATTCTTGCAGCACCTTGCGAATGGCGTCGTGCAATAAGGTGGCAGGATTGGCGAGGGTATCGCTCCAGAGGTCCACATAAATGACCAGCGCACCTTCTTTTTCAAGGGCTGGGATCAGGTCACTTCGCAAAAAAGTCGTTTTGCCGGTTCTGCGTAGCCCGGACAGAAACAGACCTGAACGCAAACCTTCGTCAAGTACGCCTGGATTGAGAAGCTGGTTGGCCATGCTTTCAGCCAGTTCAGGACGCTGGAAAATACTGCTCATGCAATTATCCTGTTTTATGGATTAGCCATAATTATTGCTGAGCCATAATTTAGCATAAGATCTTGCGGAGGCTGGAAGCGAAACATTAGATTGCCCATCAAGCAACTGAAGGGCTGCTGCAGCCCAGCGGGAGCAAGCTCCCTCGCCACGAAGTGATCAGCCCTGATTGATCAAATCTTGAACTGCTGCACCGAAGCCTGCATCGATCCCGCCGCGTCGTTCAACTGATCCGCTGTATGCGTCAAATCGTGAATCGAGCGGGTATTTTCCCGCGATTGCTCGGCAATCGACTCCACCCGCTGGGCCATCTCATCGCTGGCTTTTGATTGCTCGGCAATGGTCTGGGAAATTTCCTCGACCACTTCCGCAGCATGACGCGCCCCCGTACGAATCTCGCTGATGGACACCCCTGCCTGCTGAGCCAGGTTCACGCCTTCATCCACTCGGCTGACACAGGCCTGCATGTTCGCCACCGCATCCCGGGCGCTGGACTGGATGCGCTCGATCATCGCAGTGATTTCCTGGGTGGATTGCGTGGTCCGCGCCGCCAGGTTGCGTACCTCATCGGCCACCACCGCAAAGCCGCGGCCTGCCTCACCGGCGCGAGCGGCTTCGATGGCAGCGTTGAGCGCCAGCAAATTGGTTTGTTCGGCGATGCTCTTGATCACCTGGATGATGGAATGAATATCCTCGGACGATGCATCCAGCGCAGTGATTTTGCTGGAGGACTGAGCGACCACCTCGGCGATCCGATTCATGCCTTCCACCACACCAAGGATTACCTGCCCTCCACTGCTCGCCAGATGCTCTGATTGCGCCGAAATCGTCCGCGCGCTGTCGGCGTGCTGATGAATCTGGCTGATGTTTGCCATCATCTGCTCCATGCTCGCCGCCATGCTGGTCGCGCTTTGGGCCTGCTGGTCGGCGCTGGACACAATCTGGCGAGCCGTATCGCCCAGGTTTCGCGACGTGCCGTGCAACTCATCGCTCTGGCTGCGGATCGTGGCGATCATCTGCCGCAGGTTGGCCTGCATCTGCTCGATCACCGCCTGCAACTGCCCCAGTTCATCATCCCCATGAGCACCCATCGAGCGCTGCAGATCACCTTGGGAAATGGCCTGGGTGTTGAGGATGATTTTATTCAGCGGCGTGAGCACAGCCTTGAGCAAACTCCACGACAGCAACGCCAACGCCACGCATGTGGCCAACAAGGTGATGATCAGCCAGCGCTCGGAGGTATGGATGCTGTGATCTTGAAACTCGCGAGAAGATCGCGCCTGGTTCTCGATCAATTCACTGACCGCCTCGTTGCGCTCCTCCAGGGCTGAAAATGCCTTATCGAATTCAGTGCGCAACGCCCGGCCATCCTGGGCGCCGCTCAACGCCTTGGCGATGACCTGTTTTGCCGAGGCGATATAGGCCTCGGCCTGAGGCTTGAGCTCGGCGATGGTCTGGGAAATCGTCCCAGGCAAGCGGGCCTCGGCGTTCTCGGCGATGACCTTGCGCATCCGTTGCGAATGCTCGTCGAACGCCTCGGTCACTTCCTTCGCGCCTTCGGCATCACCTGGCGCCACCAGCAAGGCAGCCAACACATCGCCACGAATGGCGTCGTGCATCATGTCTGCCTCCATGTGCTTGCGCATGGCCGAAATGCTGGTCTCATTCTGCGCCAAGGCCTCGGTCATGGCGTGATAACCCCAAAGCCCAATCCCGCCCAGCAACAGCGCAAAAAACAGGCTGACCAACCCCGAACCTACAACCTTGGTGCGGATTTTCATCGCTTGCTGCTCCTGGAGCGGGGATGTTTGGGGAAGTGTAGTTGAGTGCCAGCGGGGGCTTCGAACAGGCAAAGCCCTTATTCCAGGCTATCGGCGGAAGGAATGATTAGATGAACCCGTGGCAAGGGAGCTTGCTCCCGCTGGACTGCGTAGCTCTCTTTTTATCTGCCCAGGCCAATGCTGCCCCGCTCAGCGAGCAGCATCGAGCCCGCTGTCCTTAAGCCGGATTACTCCCCGGCGCCTCCAGCACCTTCATCACGTCATCGATGACGGCTTTGCTCATGTCCTGCAAATAATACGAAGCCCAGGCATACCGATCCGTGCCGCGAATCATCGCCGCTTCTTCGGCCAAGACCTTGGCAACGTGTAGCAGGTCGGAAGCATGGGACAGAGCTTCGCCGATGGGGATGCCGCTGTTGACGCGGAATAGGGGGCGATCGGAGTGGTAGGAGAAGGGGGTTAGGCCTGGGGTTTTGAGGTCTTTGGGGTGGGTCATTGCGCACCTCCGTTCGCCAATTGGCGGCGGGTGGCTGGCAAAATGATAAAGCGAGACTGCAGCAGATCCATGGCGTGCATCGATGAACTCCCATATCAATTGCGAGCTGCCACGTTCGTTCTCAGGCGAATGGGTGGCAGCTGTGCGCAGGCTGAGAAACCGGAGATACAGGAACCCGGCAGACCCGAAGGTCTCCCACGCACAGCCGCCATTGCACGGAATGCGGAAATAAAAAAACGCCGCAAAACGTGGTTCCGGCGCTGTAGCGCCTGCATCTTACCCGGGTTCTCAGGCCCGGTCGCTGAATTGGCAGCGACGGTTGGAGAGCAGCGGGCGATTGGGTAGGGTGCAATCGTGGCCTGATGCTGGCGAGGGATGGATTCGTATTGTATGCGCGGATCCGCCAAAAACATCCCATAGTTTTAGCGCATAAAAAAACCGCACGATTTGAGCATGCTGACCGGGTCAACCTAGGCTTGGCGGGTATTTGGCAGCCTTCTTGGTTGCTAGAAGAGGTCGCCAACGTCCCGATAAAAGTATTTGTAACCCTGGATTGGAGGTGAATGATTTCTGGGGCTTGCCGGCCTCAAGCTTTTCCTTCACTGTAAAGACTAATGTCATTACAGCGAGGGCTATCTCATGGCTTCCATCAACGTTCGTATCGACGACGACCTCAAGGCGCGTGCATACCGTGAGCTGGAAAAGCTCGGCGTCACCCCTTCTGAGCTGATGCGCCAAGCTCTGCAGTACGTAGCGGAGCGCGGCCAGTTGCCGTTCAAGCCCGTCCTGATGACCGAGGACGATGAAGCCTTGATCGCAACGGTGCGCGAGCGACTCGCAGCCCCGCAGCGGGTTAAGGTTTCGCTAGATGACCTATAACCTCGAATTCGATGCACGGGCGCTAAAGGAATGGTAAAAGCTAGGGAATACTGTTCATGAGCAGCTCAAAAAGAAGCTCACGACGACCTGGCCAATCCGCGCATCGAAGCAAACCGACTGTATACCTTGTCTGATTGCTACAAGATCAAGCTGCGGAGCAGCGGTTATAGGTTGGTTTATCAGGTGATTGATCAGGATATCGTGGTGTTTGTCGTGGCTGTCGACAAGCGTGAGCGGGATCAAGTTTATCGGAAAGCGGCTGAGCGATTAGGTGGTTGAGTTCGACGGTCGTGGTGACCATCGAAAAGGTTACCAGTTGCCCTGGCCGAAAGAATGTCGGTGGGGTTGATGGGCTCATCGCGATCAAGCTCGCTCCCTCAGGTTTTTCAGGGGGGTGGAGGAAAAGTGAACACCCAGAAACAACAAAGCCCTCGCATTTCTGCGAGGGCTTTGTTTTGTGGCACCAGACGAACGGTAGGTTTCTGCGAGACTAGGTTTTCCGGGCGTCTGGAGTTCGCTGGAAAATTCGGCGTACCCCAACTAGTAACTATAAATAAATCAGCTAGTTATGGCGTTCGGTGGAATCGAACTCGGGATTTTTTAGATGTCAGCACGTTGTCGGTCTGCAAGTAATTCAGAGCCGCATACGGAATGGTAAACCTCCCGAATTCGAACGTTGATGATCATCCCCTCCGTCGAGAATAGGTAGGAATCCGCCAAAAGCTGCCGTGGCGACAGGCAGCAGACGGCCAAGAGCAGTCGCTCGACCTCTGCGGATCTATTCCTGCCGCAAGGCGCGACCCACTGTATAGACACGCTCCATGAGGATCCAGTAGTGTCGCAGGCGAAGTTTCTCCCGCGCTGAATTCGAGCAAGCGAGGCTATCCGTCCATGGTGTATAACCCGCTTATACGCTCATCGGCACGCTGAAGGCCTAAGCCTAGATACGGATAGACAAAGGAACAGGGAATGCTATACACCACGCTCGCCCAGAAAGTTATGCACCAGTTGGTGTCTATTTATAGTTCGCAGCTAAGAGAATTTTCCGCGCCATGAAAACAAAGTCATATATAAGATTTTCTAGTCGCGCAGCTCATCTTGATGTCGATATTGAGTTGGCAGATGTACTGAAAATCTCAATCCAAGCGGGCATGCTAAGTGCAGCAGGCAATCAACGCATATTCGACAAAGTAAACCCTCAACAGCATCCAAGACTTGCCTCAAGGGCCAAGACTTCAGAAAGCAGAAAACTCGCTGCCAATCACCTAAAAGCGACGTTGTGCGAAGCATTCATCAAGAACATTTACGAGGATGCAACACAATATATTCTCGAAATTTTAACTGCAGCAGCTAAGAAAGGGTTAGATCCAAATCGTTTAATTGGCGAACACAAAGTTTCCTTTGAAGCCAATGACGTCTTAAGAGCGGGAACCTGGGATAAAGTAGTCTCAATGGTTGCACAATCCGTTTTCAGAAAACTAGAAAACGAAAAAAGCACAAAAAATCTTTTGGAGAAAATCAACTCCAAATTAAATCTAGGCGTTTCTCAAGCAAAAATTGATGCTGCACTACCCTATTTAGAAATACGGCATTTACTTGTACATGCCGATGGAAAGGCAGATCAAAAATTTTGTGAATCATTTCCTGCTTTAAAGGCAACTCCAGGGAAAAAATTAAAACTTGATTACGCGCTGCTCCAGCAGGCAAGAATTTCAATATGCGAGCTAGTTAATGAATACGATCAAAAAATTGTCGCAGGCAATGTTGTTCTGCCAAATGAGCTTCAGCGATAGCGCTGCTAGCAATGCGCTCACTGGTACGGGTTAAAGCCCGCCCCTTAACCAAACGTTATGTACCAGTTTAAAGTTTTGTAGAGCCAGGAGAAAAAATGTCCTTTTACATGATTACCTACGGGCACACACGGATTGAAGAGCTTTATATCGGTAAAACCGAAGATGCCGCAGTATCAAATGCCAGAGGCTTAATCGATCAGTGGCCAGAATATGCAGCACTGACAGATGAAGAAATTATAAAACTCGCCAAAAACGGCGATGCCGAATTTGATTTGGTTGAGATACATGCAGCTTGGCCTAACACCAACCACAGCCAAGAGCAGTTAATTGCGATATATGAGCAACAGCAAAGCTAGGTGTATTGTTACTTAACGAAGCGCTAAAATCGTTCGCTTCGCTCACTGAGACGGGCTTTAATCCGCCCTTTAGCTTAATCGTTAGGTGCTTTTTGAAATATGAGTGGATTTCAAGAGCTAATAGAAAGATTTGATTTTATAACTGAGATTGCATATGACTTATCTCAGAAGTTTGACGGCATTCAAACAGAAGATAGAAAGCGAAAAGTATCGACGTACTACTTGGCAAAGATTGTGCCAGAATGCATGTCTTTGTTGAGGGTAATGCCCGGATCAAGGTACACCAGCGAAGGGGAGATATTTGATTTTTCGTCGTTCTGCTCAATATCTAGGAGCTTGATTGAAGCGGCCAACCTGCATTGGTATTATTGCATAGAGAATACGGATACGGAAACGTCTGACTTCCGTTTTTATCTGTATGATTTTCATGATCTAAAATCTACAATACAACTCTGTTGTTTTTTTGGTATCGAAGACAAAGAGCAATATTCTCTTCAAGAAAAATACAATAAGCTAAAGAACATAATTAAAGGCAACCAAATGTTTAAAAGCCTACTACCTGAAGTTCAGAGGCAAATTTTAAAAGGGCGGAAATGCTCGGACGTTAACCAATCCGAAATCTCCATGCGCCGATGTCTTGATGTGAGCATGTTTAACTCTATCTATAAACTACTATCTACAAACGCTCACTCTACCCCTTCGGCAATAAATGCACTCGTCTACTCTAGGGTCTACAGTAAAGAACTTCATGAGAAACTTGCAGCATTAGTGCTTTCATATGTAGCGTCATTTGTTGCGGACATGGTGAGGACAATTGGCGAAACATGGTCTTTAGACTTCGCTAAACATGAATCAGCAGAAATAATTAGAGTCTATTCAAAAGACTTGAGTTAAAGCACCTGACAAGGTTCTCACTGGGAGGGCTAAAGCCCGCCCCTTATCCAAACGTTAGAACTTAGGGGGAAATTTGCGCTACGGAATCATCGAGCTTACTCAGGGCAACCTCAACAACGATCATCTGTACCTGACAGGCATAATGGACCTGTTTCCCGCCTCTTCTGGGGGTGGCAACTCGGAAGCGGATCGCGCCTCGCAACTGCTTGAGGTTCATTCAGGCACCGGCGCCCCCATAATGACTGACATTGCAGGTGATAAGAAGATCTTTCGTAAACGAGCGTGGGTTGGGGAGTTCTTCGCTATGCATCAACTCAAAGCGGGCGACTCAGTAGTAGTGGAGCGCACTGGGACTTTTCGCTATCACGTTTACCCCAAGCGGGCAGCTGAGTTCTAACAATCATTCAAGCCGACACCGCTTCGCGGCGCGGCTTAATTCGGGCTTTAGCCAAGGAATAGTATGAGTACAGGTTTTGTTTATGTAATGATTAACCCTGCAATGCAGGGGCTAGTTAAAATTGGATTAACCAAGAAATCATCTAATGAACGTACAAAGGGGTTGAGAGGCACAGGAGTTCCAGATGACTTTATAGTTATTTATGATGAGTTCCTTACTGATTGTAAGTTGGTTGAAAAGCGACTTCACAAAAGATTCGATGAGTATCGCTATAAGCCAAACAGAGAGTTTTTTCAGATTCCCATTAGAGAAGCGATTCGGGGCGTAATGGAAGAGTCTGTTGGGTTTATTGTGCCTCGTGTCGGAGCGGACGGAGGTGTGGAAATTCTTCCTGATCTGAAGAAAAAATACCCAAGCTATCTAAAACCTGACTTTCACTCAATCAAGATTACGCATAGTGGTGGAGTGGTATATCTTGAGTCTCTTCGTTATCGATACGCGGGTGTTAAAGACGAAATTGTTGAGCGAACTGATCTGAGCTTCATCACTGAGGATCACGGCGATATGTTTCAAATTTCCAGAGATCCAACAGAAAATGCGAGATTATTCGTTCATCAGCTAGATGAATACTCAATGATTCATTGTACAGACTTGTTCACACATGATGCGTGCCTTGATATAGCGAAAAGGCACGAGCATGGCTAACAAAGTGCTGCGGTCGGACAAGTTCACCGCTGCGCTCCAAATTTACCACAGAGCACGGTATTATGACTTATAAGGAGGTCAGAGTCAGTGGCATTGTTTCCAGAGTTAATCAGGGAAGATATGGCTCTGAACAGAGTCTATTAAACCTACGCGATAACGCCACCAACAAAAATAGAATTGATGTTTTTGAATCAGTAAATCAGGACGAAAAAAAGGGGGCTTATTTATTCTAGAAAATAAACCAGTTCATTTTTTTTTCAGCACTATAGTAAAAACAGTCAATATTTAGCAGTGGCGCTAATCACTTAGCGTAGATATCATCCAGCATTCTATTCATGATAAGGATTTTCTTAGTCACTCCCCACTTTATAAAAATGCGGGAGTTACAATGGCCGATCCGACACCAAATAGGGCGCTTTTTTTGAAAATTACCATACTGCAACTATGATGATACAAAAGAGTGTAAACCAAGCCTTGATGTGAGGCGCCAATGCTAGGATATACATTTGCTTTTTTTATATTTCGTCTGTGATATTTTTCACGAGAGCGCCTTGCTGTCCAGATCTTAATGGTAATGCCTGGGTCTAATATTGAGGCAGTCCGGGCTGTCCGCGTGATGCATCAGGGAAGTGCGTCGTGTCATTTAACTATTTTCTATTAGTTGGCTGTACCAAATCGACGCGCTGAATGTGGCAGATTGCCGTCAGGCTCGCCAAGTGGAAGAGGCCGCATCGTTTTTTAAGCGATCAAAACCATATGTGTTGCAATGCGAAGCGTTCGCTAACTATATCTAAATGGCCGCTTTTGGCCGATTGCCATCTATCACGACGGTACGCAATCGACCCCTACAGACATTCATAGCGATTAAGCTAGAGGGCCAGCTCAGCCGATCCCGGTGAACGAAGCGAATTTGAGCGCATTGTTAAGGGGCGCTTTTTTGTGGCACTGATCCTTGGAGCCGCTCGAGTCTACTTAGCTTATAGACTAGCAGCCTAGCCCCACTATCATCCACGAATTGCTCATACAAGACGGTGCTGTCTCGGAAGTGATTGTCTAGGCGATTCAGGACATCTCTTAGCGCTGCGAGCATATCCTCGACTGTAGCTCTGCTGATGCCGCTGAGAGGATTGGAGTTTCGGTTACTAAAGTAGTTGTGATCTTGATGAGCTATACGTTTGTTGCGATGCTCGCGGGCGAACTCTGCTGCCGTTACCGCCTTAGTGCAGAGATCCTGAACCTCCGCCCTTAGCGCGGAATCATTGACGAGTGGTGAAAGCGACAGCACAGTTAGGTTCTTCTTTTTTCCTGTACTAGGTGGGTCCGTCATTCGTGACACGCCAAGGAGTACGCTATCCCAAAGCTCATCTTGTACGATTTTAAAGAATAAACCAGCCGTTCTATTAAGCAGCTGAACCGTGTCCGTTGATTCTCCGAAAAGCTGCCGATACTGCTGCCAGAGAACATGGAGCTCTACGAGTTCTCTATAAAGTTCGTAGAAATTAGCACCGAGCTCTTGTCCCATCGTGGAAATATAATCGACACGTACTTCGTCCATGGATCGCGTTACCATTGAGTGCCCTCTAACTACCATTTGGCGACATCACTCCCGCGTTTGAGCGCGGCAGTGATGCTCTATAACACTTTTGTCGTCCTGCTAGCCGTTATCTAGCCTGGTGGGAATCGCAGCGCGACATAGCCCAAGGAGAAACGCGACACGGATGACGCCAAGCTTAGCTGCGCTAAAGTTTCGGTGCTGGAGGTTGACGTTACCTATTTGCCACTAGCGTGTCCAGCGGCTGCTTCTGGCCGTTTTCTGACCTTCGTTTAGAGGTTGAACTGCCAGGATTTTCCTAAGCGATGAGTGAGTAATTGCATGGTCAGCAAATAGTAATAGCGCGTCGATTGAGTGTGCCGGTTTAGGTGGTGATTCAAAAACCACGCAAGGTGTTTTCTCTGCCAAGTCCATGGATTTTCGCGTTGCCAGCGCTCAGCGATCGCTGTTTGGATGGTCTTCGCCTGACGCAGGTGGCGTTGGCGCGTGGTATGCGACCCGGTCAGGACGCCCGCCAGGAACAGATCCATATCGAATGCCGTGCTCATGCGCGACCACCAATGTAAGCGGCCACCACGACGATACGGTTGTGCCCCAGCTCATAGCTGATTTGTACTCGGGCTTCCTGATCGAGACGTCGGTCGGGTTGATAGCAATGGCCACCGTTGATGGGGGCGGGATGGTGGGTGATTTGCTCATAGCGTTCGCACGCATAGGCTGCCCGCAATTCGTGGAAGCCTTTGAGGTTGTACTGATGGAGGATGTCCCGTGCAGGACGGACGATTCCCAGTTGGAAATCGAGGTAGGTTTCGTTCGGTGCAAGTAGGTTGCGGCTACCGTCGGGTGAGACCTGTTCGGCGAATTTCAGCGCCTCGCGAATATGATCATCCGCCCTGATCCAGCGAGGTGCCGAGGCACCTGAGCGGCCCCCCTTGGTGCCATCCTGGATGTTGATCTTGCCGTATTGTTCGGCCTCACGTTTTAAGCGCGGAAGGTCGGCCAAAATGGCCTCACGTAAGCGCATGCCGGTGGCTCGCGCTAATTGAGCGATGGCCGCGGCACGCGGCTGCTGGTGTGCGCAAAGCACCTCTACGACCCTCTTCACATGTTCGCGGTCTTGGCCTTGCGGCACCGAACGACGAACACTGGTGCGCCGCATTCCTAGCGCCTTGCTCGGACTCGGTACTTTCACATACTGATCACCGCGAAGCGCTGCCAGGGTCCGATTGACGCTGGACAATCGGTTTTGCGCAGTGGCGATGGCGAGATCGCTGCGCTCAACCAGGTGACGCAGATGCTCCGCGTAATCCAGCAAGGTCTGCCGATCAATCTGCCGTGCATCATTAATTCCCCGGCCATCCTCCGACCGACACCAGCGCACGAACGTCTGCCAACGATCACTGTGTGCTTTGACCGTCCCGTAATGCCCACCGCCAAACAGGTCTTTCAGTGCCTGCGGCCCGGCATAGCTCAGTTGCCGCCCATAGCCAAAATTGCGCCCATCCCGTCTACCGACCAATGCCATGATCAAACTCCTCTCGAAGCTAACCCTTAAAACCCTCCCCACGTCATCCCGCCAAGAATGTTGAGTGTTATCAGGGATCAAGGCCCCTGCGACCTGTGAGGGTTGTCCACTAACGCGGGACTGGCGGCTCTTTACGACCGGGAGCTTGGGCATCTCATGATCTGGCCTCCTGAGCACTTCCGAGGAAGTGGGCGGGTGGAGGCTGCGCTGGCTGACGAGACCGACACCGCGAGATCCTGAGTCAGATGAAGGCAGTGATGCGATCACCGGGGCATGCCTGACTGTCAGTCAGGTGCAGTCCATTCCGTGGGCTGCGGCACCATCATCTGCATCGCTGTTGCTGGTGACCTCGGTGTTTGTCACGCCGATTGTCACGAGGGGGAATGCCGCAAAGCCTTGTACGAGTTGGGCTGCAGCAGTGGTACGAGCGCCCGTCTCTTTCCGGGAGAAAGAGACGGGCGCAGGTTGGCGCAGTGAAATGGCCAAGCGGAAAGGTTGCTGCAGGGCAACTGGGTAGGGGGATGTATTTGCCGCGATGGCAACGATCTGAAGTAGGCATCCATCACTCGGTGAGTGACCGTGCGAGCCGCCGGACGCTAATCGCACTTTGGGAGAACCACCACGGTGTGGCGTAGCCTTAAAGGTTCTGGCTACCTGGGTTGCTGTCAACGACAGCGCTTTGCCCGATCTTTTCTACGCCTGTGGATAATTTGGGTCAAGGCTCGAATTTTCGGGAATTCTGCGGCTGTGGATGAAATTATCCACCGGTGGAAATCTATGGTTTTCCACAGACAATTCGCGTGGGCTTTAGATTTTTTAAATGAGGTCCATCCAAGCAGGGCGGCTTTGCAGCCCCGCTTGGATGGACCCGAGTGGAAGGGCGGATAACGGTGATCTCACAGGCTTACCCACGTTTGGATGCGCCACGGCTATTTTGTAGGGCGGTGATGTTGTCGCCGACGGGGTGAGCGAACTCGTGAGGCGTTACATGCCCAGGGCGGTTGGCGTCGATGTAGTTGCTCCACCACGCCATGATCAGCCGCCGCTGCTCCAGAAATTCCGCTTTGTGGATATACGCGGCGCGCACGCGGTTGCGTTCCTTGTGGCTCATTTGTCTTTCGATGGCTGCGTCGGTCCATAACCCGGACTCCAGCAGGGCGCTACAGGCCATGGTCCTGAAACCGTGGCCGCACACGTCCTTGCTGGTGTCATAGCCGACGTTGCGGAGCATGGTATTCACCGTGTTCTCGGACATGGGCTTCCAGTACTTGTGGTCGCCCGGTAGCACTAACTCTGAAAAGCGACTGAGGCTGCGCAGGCGCTCCAGTATTTCGATGACCTGCGGCGATAGCGGAACCATTTGAATGTCGCCGTTCATCTTGGTCCCACGTGTGGAGTTGCGTACCCCTTCAATCGGTGCGCGCGTGTCGGGGATTTCCCACATGGCACGTTGGAAATCGAACTCACTCCATCGTGCGAAGCGCAGTTCGCTGGAGCGGACGAATACGTGCAGCGTCAACAGGACGGCAAGGCGCGTCAGCTCGCGACCGTTGTAGTTGTCGATACGGTGCAGCAGTTCGGGTAGGCGGTTGAGAGAGAGGGCCGGGCGATGGGCTGTGCGCGGCGCGTGAATCGAGCCTGCCAGATCCAGTGCAGGATTCATGGTGATCTGCCGAGCCCTTTTGGCCCCGCGCATGATGGTGGATAAGTAGTTCTGTACCCGTAACGCCACATCCGTGGTGCCGCGTTCCTTGATGCGCTGGGTGATCTCTAGCAGGTCATGGGTATCGAGTTCAGCGATGGGTCGTTGGCCGATCAGCGGGAAGACGTGGGTACGCAGTCGGCTCATCACGGTTTTTGTGTGTCCTTCGGTCCAGCGACGGGACATGTCGGCGTGCCACTCCAGAGCAACGGTTTCGAAAAGCAGTGCCGCCCGCTGGGCTACGATCTTGGCCTTCTTCTTTTCTTCCATAGGGTCGAGGTTGTCGAGCAGCAACGCCTTGGCTTCGTCTCGCTTACGTCGTGCGACGGAAAGGGTAACGATGGGGTAATTGCCGATGATGAGCGTGCCTTCCTTGCCGCTGGGCTTGGTGTACTTCAAGCGCCAGGTCTTCACGCCATTGGGTTTGACGAAAAGGTACATGCCTCCGCCGTCGAACAGTTTGTAGGCGCGTTCGCGGGGCTTGGCGGTGCGGCATTGCAGGTCGCTGAGGGGGATCGCTAGACGTGGCATAGGGGTACGCGCTCCTGACCGGAAAATCGCAGTACCCCTAACATACCCTCGGGGAAAGGGGATTTTGTTGGATCCCGACAGAGGGTCCTGGAACGAAAAAACCCGCCAAAGGGCGGGTTTTCGGTGCTTCCAGAGCATTCGGTGGAATGCAATGGAGCCTAATGTGGTGCCGGCACCAGGAGTCGAACCCGGGACCTACTGATTACAAGTCAGTTGCTCTACCAACTGAGCTATACCGGCGTGTGGGCGACGATTATAGCGATTGGGAAGGTTCTGTAAACCCCTGAATTCTGACTATTTTTAGACGGGCAGCAGTTCCGGTGGATGGGGCGCGGTT
Organism: Pseudomonas frederiksbergensis; assembly: GCF_035751725.1. Lineage (GTDB taxonomy): Bacteria > Pseudomonadota > Gammaproteobacteria > Pseudomonadales > Pseudomonadaceae > Aquipseudomonas > Aquipseudomonas frederiksbergensis_A. Next base: position 373,343 of record NZ_CP142104.1, read on the forward strand.
GGGCGGGGCGTGAGGGGCTTGGCGGCGGGCGGTTGCTTTACTCATGCGGGGCAAGCCAAAGCGCCTGTCGGGCGGGGCGAAAATGCTGCCGGACCCAACGTTTATGCTGGTTTGCTCAGCTGCTTATGCACAATCGATAGGACGTTGCGAGTGATATCTTTCGGTTTTGTGACAATTTCCCGGTTTGCTCGCAAGCTGCTGTTTTCATGGTTTTTTATCCATGTGAACAAAAAATGACCAGCTAAGTTTCAACCCGAAAATCACGGTTTTCTTGGATCCAGGTTTATTTCATCAACAGAGTTATCCACAGGCTGTTTCGCCTTGGCGATGCTCTGCCAGCAACAGCAGGTTGCGCGGCGTCAGGAGGGTTTCGCAGAAGGTGCCGAGGCGGACGTCGTAGCCTTTTTGGCTGAGGAAAAGTGCCCGGTCCAGCACCAGCCAAAGCTCCAGTGGTCGGCGGAAAAGGCCTCGCACCAATTCCAGGTTTCGCACCTCGGCCAGGCGCTGCTGGCCTGCTGCTTCCAGGGCGGCCCAATCAGGTGTGCCGACTGTGGATAAGCCTTTCAGGGCTGCCAGATCGGTACAGTACTGGGCGAAAGATTTTTCCAGCCAGGCGCTGGGCAATGAGGGGGTGGCCAGGTAGTCGTCGCACCCTCTGATTTGTCGCTGCAGCAGGTCGAAGCCCAGGCGCCATGCCATGGATTGGTCCCGTTGCCTTCTTACGCGGGCGCCAGCGGTGACGGTCTCGGTCTGCGGCAGGCTGAGATCGTCGAGCGACAGTTGTAGGCCGGAGCCTTTGGCGGCGTCGGACAGCGCTTGATAACGCTCGCTGTTGATGCGGTTGTAGCAGCACGGCGCGATCGCCAGTTGTTCACAGCCAGCGGCGCTGGCCAGGTGCATCAGGCGCACGTGCAAGTCGCCGCAGGCGTGCAGGGCCACGGGGGTGTGTTCCGGATGCAGCGCCTGGTTCGCGTCCGCCGCCAGTACGTCTTGTTGCAGGTGCGTGGCGGGCAGGTGGTGGTGTTGGCTCAGCAACTGGCCGCTGGCGACCAAGGCAGGATCGTATTCCAGGCAGGTCAGTTGCTGCTCATCGTGCAGCAAGCGTCGACCGAGGTGGCCTTTGCCGGCGCACCAATCGAGCCAGTGGGTCGGTGCGGTGGAGAAGCGCAGGCGGCTGGCGAAGGCTTCGATCTGCTGCCATTTGCGCCCGGGTACGTCGACGTTGAGGCGGTGGCTTGATGCTTCGAGCGCATTGGCCGGCAATTCTGCGACCGCGCCGAGGGTGCGGGAGATAGCGGCCAATTCTGGAAACGGCGCTGGCGCATCCTCCATTAACCATGGCTGGTGATGGTCGTTTTCCGCAGTCTCAAGCGAACGCTGGCGTAGCCATTGGGCCAATTCCGGGTGGGACGTTTCCCAGGGCATCTGCAAATGGATGAAGGGACGCGGTTTCCACAATGCCTGATGCGTTGTGAGAAAAACGTCCAGTGCCGTGAAACGGGCGAGCAATGCCTCGCCCGTCAGGACGCGGCTGTCAGCGTCCCTGGCAGGCATCAACGCGCAACCAGCGTTCCAGCTGCTTGAAGCCTTGCACCAGAACGAACGACATCAGCAGATAGAACATGCCGGCCGCGAAGAAAATCTCCACAGGCATATAGGTCCTGGCGATGATGGTGCGGGCCATGCCGGTAAGTTCCAGCAAGGTCACGGTACTCGCCAGGGCGCTGGCCTTGAGCATCAGGATTACTTCGTTGCTGTAGGCCGGCAGGCCGATGCGCGCGGCGCGGGGCAGCATGATGTAGAACAGCGCCTTGGGCCGCGACATGCCCAAGGCCCGTGCGGCTTCGATTTCGCCACGAGGGATGGCCTGGATCGCGCCGCGCAGGATCTCGGCGATGTAAGCGGCTGTGTGCAGGGTCATGGTGGCCGTGGCGCACCAGAATGGGTCCCGCAAATACGGCCACAACGCGCTGCTGCGCACGGCGTCGAATTGTGCCAGGCCGTAATAGACAAGGAACAACTGGACCAGCAGCGGCGTGCCACGGAAAAAGAAGATGTAGGCGTAGGGCAATGCCCGCACCTGCCACAGGCGCGATGAGCGGGCGATGCCCAGCGGAATCGCCAGCAGTAGCCCTGCGATCACGGCGATAGCCACCAACTCCAGGGTCAATGTGGCGCCCTGGGCCAGCTTCGGCAGCCACTTGATGATGACGTCCCAGTTCATTGGGTGCTCCTGGCAAAGCCGCGGGCGGCGCGTTTTTCCAGCAGGTGCATGCCGAGCATGGCGAGCACTGTCAGGCCCAGGTACATAAGTGCGGCGACCATATAGAACGTGAACGGTTGCTTGGAGATGGTCACGCCGATTTGCGCGTGACGCATGATTTCTTCCAGGCCGATCACCGAAACCAGCGCGGTATCCTTCATGAGGATCATGAACAGGTTGCCCAGGCCGGGCAGGGCGATGCGCCACATCTGCGGCAGGATCAACCGGGTAAAGATTCGCCATTTCGACAAGCCCAAAGCTACGCCGGCTTCACGGTGCCCCTTGGGTATCGCCAGGATCGCACCGCGAAACACTTCCGTAGCGTAGGCGCCAAAGCACAGGCCGAGGGCGATGACACCGGCGGCGAAGGCGTTGAGGGCAAGGTCGGGATTGCCGAAATACTCACCCAAGGCACGCATCAGGTTGACGGTGCCGAAGTAGATCAACAGCACCCAGAGCAATTCCGGAATGCCGCGGACCAGTGTCGAATAGGTGCCGCCAAGCCATTGCAGCGGCTTGTACGGGGAGGTCTTGGCAAGGGCGCCGAGCAGGCCGAGCACTAGCCCCAGGCAAAGGGCCGACAGGGCCAACTTGACCGTCATCAGCGCGCCGGCGGCAAGCGCCGGGCCGAATCCATATAGGTCGATCATCATGGGTATTTGTTCATATCGCGGCAGGCTTGGCTAAGGACCGGCGCCGCGCAGGAGCGGGCGCCAGCCAGGCACGTCAGTATCAATAGATGCTGAACGGGAAGTACTTGTCGTTGATTTTTTTATAGGTGCCGTCGGCAATGATTTCCTTGAGCGCGGCGTTCAGCTTGTTGCGCAGCTCGTTGTCACCCTTGCGCAGCGCAATGGCGATTTTGTCGCTTTCCACCATCGGGTCGCCTTTGAATTCGTAAGCACGGCCAGCATCGGTTTTCAGCCAGTCGTAGTTCACGTACTTGTCCGCCAGGATCGCGTCGACGCGGCCGGAGGTCAGGTCCAGGTAGGCGTTATCCTGGGTGTCGTAGAGCTTGGCGGTGATGTTGCTACCCATTTCATCTTCCAGCCAGGTACCGGCGAGGGTGGCGCGTTGTGCCCCGATGACCTTGCCGTTGAGTGAGGCTTTATCGGTTTTGAAGTCGACATTTTTTGGTGCGATGAATTGCAGTTTGTTGGAGTAGTACGGGTCGGTGAAGTCCACGGCCGCCTTGCGTTCCTCGGTGATCGACAACGAGGAGATCAGGAAGTCGAACTTCTTGGCGTTCAAGGCTGGGATGATACCGTCCCAGTCGGAGGTGACCACTTCGCACTCGACTTTCATCTTGGCGCACAGAGCATCGCCAATATCCTTATCGAAGCCGACCACGTTGCCGCTGGCATCTTTGTTGTTGAACGGCGGATAGGCCGCTTCGATGCCCATTTTCAGTTTTTCCGCCATGGCGCTGGCCGAGAAGACCAGGCTGGCCGCTGCGGCCAGGAGGAATTTCTTGTAGGTCTGCATGTGTACTGCTCCGTTAGCGGTTGCTGGACATGAATTGTTTGCAGCGCGCCGAAAGCGGGTTCTCGAAGACCTGCTGTGGCGATCCATGTTCCTCGACCAGGCCTTGATGAAGGAACACGACTTCGCTGGAAACCTGACGGGCGAAGCCCATTTCATGGGTGACCAGCAGCATGGTGCGTCCTTCTTCGGCCAGGGCGCGGATCACATTAAGTACTTCCTGGACCATTTCCGGGTCAAGGGCGGAGGTGGGTTCGTCGAACAGAATCACCTTGGGCTGCATCGCCAGTGTGCGGGCGATGGCGGCACGTTGCTGCTGGCCGCCGGACAGTTCGGCCGGGTAGGCGTGGCGCTTGTCGGCGATGCCGACCTTGGCCAGCAAGGCTTCGGCGCCTTCGACGGCTTCGGCCTTGCTCTGGCCCAGCACCCGGCGCGGGGCTTCGATGATGTTGTCGAGCACGCTCATGTGGGGCCAGAGATTAAAGTTCTGAAATACAAAACCGATCTCGCTGCGCATGCGGTTGATCTGTTTGCCGTCGGCGGCCACCAGTTCACCGTTTTTCGCGGCCTTGAGCTTGAGTTCTTCGCCGGCCACCAGAATCTGGCCCTGGTTGGGATTTTCCAGCAGGTTGATGCAGCGCAAAAACGTGGACTTGCCGGAACCGGAGGAGCCCAGGATCGAGATCACGTCGCCGTCGCGAGCGGTCAGCGAGACGCCTTTGAGCACCTCCAGCTTTCCGTAGCGTTTATGCAAGTTGCGGATTTCAAGCGCGGGCGTGGCCTGGGCCATGTGCGGTCCTCATGATATGTGCTCCCTTGCTGTTGGCAGCCTTCCTGGCGAGGCGGCCAAGCTAGCATGCGTCCGAATGACAGCCAACAGCGCTTCGGACGGTAGGCCAATGATGTGCATCAGGTTGTCGCATCGACACAGCAGACTGTCGCGCTATCAACAACCGAACGGCTGTTTTAACCATGCACACCGGCAAAATGCCTGGGAGTCGCTAAAAAAAGGCGCGATGGTGCCAGCTTTGGGCGGGGGTGGGAAGGGTTAATCGGATGAGCGTTGTCTATTCCGACTGGCGTTCGGCTCAACTCCCAATTGGTCTAAACGGCGAGGCTCATGTAGTGCTCAAACGAGATGGCACTCATTTCAGGAGTTTGTTGCCATGAAGTCGCTAGCTTCCACTATCGTCTTGATGGGGACGCTGCTGTTCCCCATCGTCGTCAACGCCACCAACCTCACGCCCATCGACAACTCGGGCGTGCAGGTCCAACCCATGCAGCAGAACGGTATCACCTATCTGTCCGGAGGCATCGGCGAGGACGAAGCCCGGGCCATCGAGCAGGCCCAGGGCTATAACCTGCACATGACGTTTGCGATCGGCCCCGAGAACAAATACGTCCCGGATGTGGACGTGACCGTGCAGAACGCATCGGGGCAAACATTGCTGACGCTCAGCGATGCAGGCCCGTTGGTGTATGTACAGCTACCGCCGGGCAAGTACGGCGTGGTGGCGACGCGTAACGGCGTGGAGCGTCGCGACACCGCCAACGTGGCCGGCGGAGCCGCGCGAAAGCTGGTGTTCCACTGGAACAGTAGCGAGTAGCCGGGGAGCTTACTCGCTGGCGGGCTCTTCCATGGATTGACGATAACGGTCCAGCGCCTCGCTGAAATCCTTGATGAACTCCGGCGTGCTGAGCCAGCGCTGGGCGGTTTCGCGATCCATGTCATCGGCCCACATGCGATAGTCCACCAGCATATCCGCGGCCAGGTTGGTCGCGGCCATGCTCTCGTTTTCGGCGTTTTTCAGGTCCAGCAGGGCCGGGCGCTCGATGATCATCTCGCTGACATTGCTCAGCAGCGTGTCAAGCATTTGGCTGCGGCTGACCGCCTCGGCTTCGCGCAGCTTGGCAAACAGTTCCAGTACGTAGACTGGTGGCTGGGCGGTGGCGTGGGCCGGATCGCCGTACATCGGGATGGATTTGCGTCCCGTCATGCGGATTTGCTTGGCTTTGTCTTTGGCGCGCTTGGCGCGTTTCTGCTGTTTGTTCAGTGAGGCCATTGGGCTTCGGTTTCCAATTCGTTAGGGGGCGGTGCCCCGGCTCAATCGATTTTCGGCACGGTAAAGCGAAATTCGCTGCCTTTGCCTGGCTGGCTTTCGGCCTGCAGTTTACCGCCATGAGCCTGGACAATCCCCTGGGAAATATAAAGCCCGAGTCCGGTGCCGTTCGGGTTGCCCTCCTTGGTGGTCCAGTAGCGGTCAAACACATGGGGCAATTGTTCGGGTGCGATACCTTCTCCCGTGTCGCGGACGCTGAACACTATCTCATCGCCTACCGACATTGCGCTGATGCCTACACTGCCTCGCTGCGGCGTGAATTTGATGGCGTTGCCGATCAGGTTGGACAGCACTTGGAACAGCCGCTCCGGGTCCGCGTTGATCTTGAGATTGGGTTCGGCATGGAAAGAGATGTCGATGGCCTTGGCAGAGGCCAGCGGCGTCAACAGCGAGCAGGCATCTTCGAAGATCTGGGTGACGTCCATCGGCTTGGGGTGGATGGTGTAGCGGCCGGCGTCGATGCGCGAGGTGTCGAGCAGGTCTTCCAGCAGCGAATTCATGCGACTGGCGGCTTGCTGCATGGTGTCGATGGCCGAGGAAATTCGCTTCGAGCTGTGAGACCCGTCGGAGCTGAAGGAATTTTGCATCATCCCGCAAAGCATGGATATGACGGTCATCGGGTTGCGCAGGTCATGGGATACCACTGCCACCAGCTCATCCCGGGCCTGCACTGCCTGCCGCTCCTTGCGAACCTGACGTGCCAAGTCGGTTTCCAGGGCCGAGCGACGCAGGTCATTGGCGGCGAACAGGTCACCATGGCTCCATTGGGTGCTGATGCCGTCCATCTCGACTTTCCAGATTTCGAACGATGTCCGCGGACGCAAGCGCAAACCGGTCTCGCTTTGTTCCAGGTCGAGGGGCTTTTGCGGGTCACCGCTCCAATTGATGGTTTGTTTCACCTCGGGGCGGAACCACAGCACGCCGTTTTCCACGGGCTTGGGCAGGTGAATCGCCAGCACTCCGCTTGCAACGTCCCGATAAGCCTTGGCCGGCTCGAAGACACCGCTCAGGTTATGGTGGGAGAAGACCGGTTGGCCGGTTTCCATTATCCATTTGTGCAATTCACGGATCTGCTCTGGTTCCGGACACTGGCCGTGGCGATACAGCTTGTTGTCCTCGATGATCGCGACGCCATTGGCCCCGGTGAGATTCATCAGGCACTGGGGCGCGAGGGACAGGCCTTCGAAAACGTTTTCGCTGGATTGCGCCATGACAGTGGCAAGCGCCTGGAGCCCTTCGAGCTTGGCATCCCGTTGTCCCGCCAGCTCAATGGCTTCCATCGCGCTGATCTGCAGCGACAGGATCTGGCCGATCGTCTGGCAGGCCATGCGCATCTCGTGTGGAACATGAAGCGGCTGGCGATTGCCGCAGCTGATCAGTCCCCATAATTGCTCGCCCTTCATCAGCGAGATGCTCATGGATGACAGCACGCCCATGTTCTTCATGTATTGGCGGTGGATCGGCGAGACGCTGCGCAGCGTGGAGAAGCTCAGGTCCAGCGGTGCCTGCGTGTCGGGACGCAGCTCGGGTACCAGTGGGACCGGGGTGTAGTCGGCGTTGGGGATGATGCGCAACCAATTGGTGCGATACAGCTCGCGGGCCTGCTCAGGGATGTCCGACGCTGGGAAAAACAAACCCTTGTAGAGCTCCATCGAAGGTGCGCTGGCCTCGGCGATGACTTGTCCGTGGCCGCCTACCTCGAAACGATAGATCAACACACGGTCGTAGCCGGTCATGGCCTGGATTTCGCGCACGCTGATTTCGTACAGGGCCTGAAGGGACTTGGCGCTTTGCAGGCGCTGCAACATGCGGCCCAGGTTGGCCTCGCCGCTGACTCCCTCGGGACGGAAGTCGGCCAGGTGCTGTTCCAGTTCGACAATCAAGGCGCCCTGGTGGCGGTGGATCAGGGCGTCGAAGCGCTGCTGGTTCACTACGATGTCGAGGGGAACGTTGTCTCTTTCAGCGTCGCTGCGGAAAGCTTCCAGAAGGCTCGCGGCCTGTTCTTGCCCGAACAGAACATCCAGGGGCTGGCCAAGAAGTCCTTGGGCGGGCTGACCGATCAATTCTTGTGCATTCGCGCTGACCTGGCGGATCAAGAAATCGGGCTCGGACAGCATCAGCAATACGCCGTGAGGCTGGATGGCCCCGGGGAAGCGAATCGGTTCGTCTGCGCAATTGGCCAGCAGTTGTTCGAAGGCTTCTTGGTCTTCCGGTTTCATAACAGGACCTCCTGACTGTCCAGCCAGCGTTCAAAACAGATAAATGTCGCCCTGGCGGCGCGTGTGGCTTCGAGCATCTGCTCGTCGCCAAGGTTCCGATCGCCTAGATACTGAAGAAAATCCTTCCAGCGCCGGCCGGTGAGTTCTCCATAGACGTCGAGGAAGGCGGCGCCGCTGGATGCATCGAGGCCTAACTGTTCGGCCACCCTGCGTCGCAGGATCTGTCCACCCAATGTTGCCCCTTCGAGCACATAGGAAACACCGAGGGCGGCGGCCGGTGAATCGATCTGCGGCAAACGCTGGCAGGCGGGCAGCGCTTCAATCGCCGTTTCGTCCAGGCCCAACGCCATGAGATCCATGCGTAGTACCGGCAGCTTGATGCGCAGGGACTGGTCCAGTCCGGTCGGAGCGAGCGCGAGGACTTGGAATTGGCGTTCCAGTGGCTGATAAAAACCGTGGTAGGCCGCTATCAAGCGCCGGTACAGGTCAATATCCAGTTGCTCGGAAAAAAACGGCAGGCGTTTCTCCAAGGCAACGTGCAGTTCAGCGGTTTCAGTCCGCAAGGCCTGGATCAGGGAGGACGGAGGGGCGGACGGTGCAGACATGCAGAATGAAGCTCTTCAAGTGGAGCGTTGCAGAAAAAAAGCGCATCAATCTTACACAGGTTTATTGGGTGGGCGATCGTCAATTGCGGGCTTTATTGTTCCGGTAGCGCGGTCGGGTTGTCGTTCCTCCAGTCGCGCCCGTTCGCAATCCAGCGCCCTGCGCAGTTCTTCTTCGGAGGGCAGCACCAGTTGGTACTGGCTGGCGAATAGCTGTTCATTGCCCTGTAGCACCGAATAACGCACAACCGACTCGTCCTTCTGGGCGCAAAGGATGATGCCAACGGTGGGTTTGTCGTCGGGGCCGCGCTTGAGGTCATCGTAGAGGCGCACGTACATATCCATCTGCCCGATATCCTGATGGCTCAGTTCGCCACGCTTGAGGTCGACGATGACAAAGCACTTGAGCACGTAGTTGTAGAAGACCAGGTCGAGATAGAAGTCCTTGCTTTCGGTACTGATGCGCTGTTGACGCGCAATGAAGGCGAAGCCTTTGCCGAGTTCCAACAGAAAGCCCTGTAGCTGATCGATCAAGGCCTGTTCCAGATCGCTCTCCTGCAGCATGCCGGCATTGGGCAATCCGAGGAACTCCAGGACCACCGGGTCCCTGACGATGTCCCGTGGGCCGAAATCGAGTTTTCCTATGTTGGTTGCTGCTTCCTGCTCCACCGCGGACCGATCGCGGCTTGCTAGAAGGCGTTCGTAATAGAACGTGCCAATCTGGCGTTCCAGGGCACGGGTCGACCAGTTTTGAGCGGCGGTTTCGTTCATGTACCACTGGCGTGCGTTTTTATTCTCGACGCGAAGCAGCATCCGATAATGGGTCCAGCTCAATTCGTGACGCAGTGCGTCACAGATTGGAAACGCCTGATAAAAGAGTCGCATGTAGCGCAGGTTCGAAGCATCAAACCCTTTCCCAAACCGCGCCGTCAGCACCTTCGCCAAAGACGGCAGCAGCCTTGCCCCGTAGGCCGCTCGTTCGGCGCCCTCTTGCTCGAACTCGATGATATGTCGACCAATCTGCCAACAGGTTTGCACCTGAAGCGTATCGACCGCGCGCAGGACTTTCTGGCGAGCCTGGCGGATCAGCTCGCCAAGTTCGTCGATCAGGGGAGCGAGCTGTGGATCATCCTGGGTAGGTGTCGGTGTCATTGGAGTGTCCAGCCGTTGAGAGGGGGCGGACCAGGAGGATGCTCTAAAAGAAATTGGGTGGATGCCGGACGCAGCTGATTGTGCGGGAGGAAAAATAGCGGGTTTATGCAGGACGGGTATGACGCCGTCCCATGTAGTTGGAACCTAGCCTGTAGGAGGGATCCTCGCCGGGCGTAATCCACCTCGGGCTCTGTCGTGACGTCAGGCTTGGCCTTGGGCCAGTGCCTGGGAGGCGGCCACATAATCGGCTTGGAATTGCTTGCTTTCCACCCAGTCCAGCGCGGTCTGCTCATCGACGCCAGTGGTCAGGCGACGGTACTCGATCAAGGCGGTAATGATGAAGTCGGTGGCTTCGTCCTCACCTTCCTGTTCTAGCACCAATTCCAGCAATGGGTGCGCCAGGAAGACCGTGCACATGGCCTGCTGGCTGATTTTCTCGGCAGCGCTCATCAGTTGGAACATCTCCGACAAGTCTACGGTTTCCAAGTCGATGCGCTCGTCGTTCGGGTCCAGGAAATCGTTTGGCGCAGCAGCACGTTGAATGCGGTTCTTCTTGGCTTTCGCCTTGGCGCGCTGGTTGCGTTTCTGCTGTTTGTTCGCCGATGACATGGTCGGATTCCTGATGAATAAGGCGATCTATCCTACAGCTTCAACGCGAACGCTTCGAATCTCAATCGACTATGAAAAGCGTGGCCCCCCGATGAAGTGAAAGAGCGATGGGGCTCGGCCTGGTCCGCCACCTGGTAGCTCATGCCTGGCTTGAGCAAAAATTGCCGGCCATCTTCGAGCTCGGTATTGAGCTCGCCCTTGAGGCAAAAGAGGACGTGACCTTTGGTGCACCAATGGTCGGCCAGATAACCCGCCGTGTATTCCACCATCCGTACCCGGATGTTCCCGAACTGTTGCGTGCGCCAATAGGCGGTCCCGGTGACGCCTTTGTGTTCGGTGGGCTCGATGGTTGACCAATCGGTGGTGCCGAAGGGGATGCCGGTGATGTCCATGTCGACTCGCTTGCTGGAGGGGAGCGGACGAATGTAGCTGAGTCGATAAGGCGGCGGAAGAAAATCCGGGCAATAAAAAAACCCCGATCAATTTCTTGATCGGGGTTTTCGGTATTTGGTGCCCAGAGACGGAATCGAACCGCCGACACGGGGATTTTCAATCCCCTGCTCTACCGACTGAGCTATCTGGGCAACGGGGCGCATTAAACGGGTTTTTCAGGGGGGCGTCAAGCACGTTATCAAAAAATATTTAATTATTACCGTCGCTTACGATCCGCCCCCGCATTTAACAGCTTATTCGGACGGTGGTACGTAGCCTTCGGCCTTGGCGTATTCTTCGCCAGAAAAGAACTTCTCCATCTCGCCTTGGAGGTATTTACGATCCTCGGCGTTCATCATGTTCAGGCGTTTTTCATTGATCAGCAGGGTCTGGTGTTTCTGCCAGTCGCCCCAAGCCTTGGCCGAGACGTTGTCGTAGATGTCCTGGCCCTTTGCGCCCGGGAACGGAGCTCGCTCCAGGCCTTCGAGTTCTTCTTTGTACTTGCGGCACATGATGGTGCGGGTCATTGCAACTCTCCTGCGTTCATTACGGCGGCCGCGCGTTCGAGCAAGGTTTTGACCGGGGCGGCAAGGCCCAGGCGCGGCGGGGTGGCGAGGTTATACCAGAGCCAGTCGGCCTCGGCCACGTGATGACCGGTTTCCCGGACCCGGACCAGCCAGGGTTCGATCGCCAACTGGAAGTGGCTGAAAGTGTGCACCAGGCCAGGCATTGCCTGCTGGCTGCCCAGTTCCAGCGCGTGTTGCAAGGCCAAATGTTGCAGATCGCCGAGGTCGTCGAGTTCCGGCAGGCTCCACAGACCGCCCCACAGCCCGGTGGAAGGGCGACGGTAAAGCAGGATCGCGCCCTCGCGGTTGGCCAGCATTGGCATCAAGGTGCGCTTTTTCGGCACTTCCTTGCGCGGCTTGGGAATCGGGTAGCGGGTTTCCAGGCCCAGCATGTGCGCCTCGCAGCCTTGCTTAAGCGGACAGAGCATACAACTGGGTTTGCTGCGGGTGCAGAGCGTGGCGCCCAGGTCCATCATCGCCTGGGTGTAGGCGTTGACGCGGTCTTGCGGTGTGAAGCGCTCGGCGGCGGCCCATAGTTGTTTCGCAACCTTGGGTTCGCCTGGGTAGCCCTCCTGGGCGGTGAAGCGCGCCAGTACTCGCTTGACGTTGCCATCGAAGATCGGCGCCCGCAGGCCCATGCTGATGCTGGCGATGGCACCTGCGGTCGACAGGCCAATCCCAGGCAGTCCGGTGAGTTTTTCCACGTCCCGGGGAAACTCGCCGCCGTACTGCTCGACGACGATTTTCGCGGTTTTCTGCAGATTGCGCGCACGGGTGTAGTAGCCCAAGCCCGTCCACAGGTGCAGCACTTCATCCTCCGGCGCGGCGGCCAGGGCTTGGACGGTGGGCAGCGAGGCCATGAAACGGTCGAAGTAATTGAGCACGGTGCTGACCTGGGTCTGCTGCAACATGATTTCCGAGACCCACACCCGATACGGCGTGATGCCCTGTTGCCAGGGCAAATCATGGCGCCCGTGACGATCGAACCAGTCCAGTACGGCGGTGGAAAACTGCTCGGATGTCATCGCTTGAACAACCCCTTGAGCGCATCTTTGAGCTCGGGGCTGACCTTGTCACCCAGCTTCTCATCGATCTTGTCGCCGAGACGGTCGCCGGCCAGTTTCGCCGCGACCTTGCCCAGCCCGTCGTTGTCCAGGCGGCAGGCTTTAGCGCCTAGTTCCAGTGGGCCGCGGCAGCGCAATGGCCACTCGACATCGACGTAGCGCTCGTTGACCTGGCAGGCGGGGTCGGGCATGTCGCTCTTGTCGCCCTCGACGATGACACCGACGCGGTAGTCCATGCCCAGCACGCGCAGGTCGATATCGCCGTTGCCGTTGACGGTCATGCCGGGAATGCGCACTTTCAGGTCCGGGTTGCTGGCAACGCCGTTGTTGAAGGTGAGATTGCCGTTGAGCTGCTGGAAAGGCGTGTCCTTGCCCCGGGGTTCGCCACTGAGGGACTTGCGATTGAGGGTCGCGATGCCTTTGCACAGTTGCTGTTCGAGGTTGGCATTGAGCAATACGCCGTCGTTGATGACGAACCCGGCGGTACCGTTGAGGCTGTCGATCAGGGCTTTCTGGCTGTTGCCGTTGGCCGTGATCGCGCTATTGAGCGTGACCAGGCCCTTGACTGGCGGGTTCTTGCCCTGGCCCTCGATGATTTTCTCGACCGGGACCCGATTGATGCGGGTCTGCAGGCTCAACTGCGGCGTAGGCTGGCGCACATCCAGGGTGCCCTTGGTTTCGAAATTGCCGCTGTACAAATCGCCCCGCAGATTCTCCAGGGTCAACAGGCCACCCAGGCCGGTGGCCTTGAGCGCAGCGTTCTGGATCGGCAGTTTTTCGAGGGTCAGTTGCCCGAAGGTCAGGTCGGCATCGAGGTCCAGCTTGCCCAGGCGCTCCACCGGAAATAGCCGATCATTGCTCCAAGCTCCTTGGGTTGGAGCGCTCGGCAGCGGCGTGCTGCCGGCACCGGCCATGGCGCTGGCCTCGGTGTTGCTGACTTCGGCCTCGCGGGCCGCCTTGGAACTGTCGGCTTCGGCGGATTTTGGCGGCAGGTAGCGGTCGACGTTGAAAGTGTCGGCCTTGAGCTGCACGCGCAGGGCCTGTTTGGCAAAGTCTTCCACGGCGATACGACCGCTGAAGTGGCTGTCATCAACCTTCAGGTTGATGTCGTTGAGTTCGACGCTGCTCGGCGTGCCGGTAATGCGGCTGGCCAGTTCGACCTTGCTCAGGCTGCCTTCAGCCATGGCCGGCAATTGCTGGCCGACACTGTCGACAAATTTCGCCAGGTCGAATTGGGCGATCGAAATGCCGCCGTTCAATTGCGGTGTCTTGTCGAGGTCGTTGACCTTCAACTCGCCCAACGCACGCAGCTGGTTCAGGGAAAGCTTGATGCCGGTCCATTCGGCGACGTTCGCTGCCTTGTCCAGGAGGAGTTGCCCTTGGGCCGCGAAACTCACGGTCTTGCCCTGCAAAGGGTCGCCGGTGGCTTCGCCGGAGAGCTTCAAGTCTTCGAACCGATAGCGCTGTAAAGCGCGTTCGAAGCGCAGTTCGCCAGTGACTTCGGTACGCACGCGGACGGCCGGCTGGTTGCTGGACAGGAACGCTGTGAGAGTGACCGGAATGTTGGTCGCGTCATGGATCGGGCCGGTGCTCAACTGGATGCTTTCGGCGCTGAACTGCTTGCCGGTCTGCTCGTCGGTGTATTCCACCCGCGCGTTGTTCACGGTCAGGCTGTCGATGTCCAGCCGGGTTGGCTGGGCCGGCTTCTCGTTGGCAGGCGGGGTGGTTTGCTCGACGGGCGTCGGTGCTTCCCGGGTGGACGCTGAGGCAGGCGCCTTGCCGATGTCTTCCCAGTTGCCGTGGCCGTTCTTGTCACGGTTGAGGCGCAGGTTCAAGCCCTCGACCCGGACATCGCTCATCTGCACTTCGCGGCGCAGCAGTGGCATCACCCGGACAGACAGCCCGAGCATCTGCAGGTCGGCGAAAGGTTGGGTCGGGTTGGCCAGGGTGGCGACACTGGCTTCGTGCAATTCCAGACCCAGCCATGGAAACAGGCTCCAGCCGATGTCCCCATTGAGTGTCAGCTCAATGTGGGCTTTGTCGCGGGCTATCTGGCGGATCTCTTCTTTATAGTCGTTGGGATCGAAGAGGTGGGTCAGGGCAAAGCCCAGGGCCACAATGATCAGCAACAGCCCGAGAAGTACCAGACCCAGGATTTTGCCGAACGCTTTCATGGGCGAATCCTTGTAGGTTGAGTTCAAATTTTGCCTGGGAGTATAACGTCCCGGGTTGGTGGAGCGTTGGGTGATCTGTCCTGAGGCAGATCCCCTCGCCACAGGTGTGCTAGTCGACATCCAGCGGCAGTTTCAACTTCGCCGCCAATGCCTGGGCTTCCAGATGCCCGGCAGGTGCCCGAAGTCGAAGCTCGGCATTTTCCTGCAGCGCCATCCTCCGGGCTTCGCTCACCAGTCGTTCCGCCACGCCCCGGCGACGAGTGACGTTTCGTACGCATAGGTGGGACAAGCGCCAGACGTCCTGGTGCCGTTGCAGCCTTGCTGCGCCGAGCAGGCGATCATTGAAGCGTGCCGCGATCAACGAGCCCTCCTCGAGACATTTCCCAATGAGTTGCGTGGCATCGCTGAACGGCTCGAACAGCCAAGCCGGGGCGTCCTGGTAGATTTTCTGCAGATCCTGATCGTCCTGACGAATGGCTTCATTGAGTTGCTCGACAACGATGGGCATGGAAATTCCTGAAAAATAAACAAATTGCCCCCTACAGAAAGTGAGCAGAGGCGCGATAAGACGGATGACAGAAAAAAGGTGATAGCACTTTGGTTTTTCTGTCACGAGCAAATGGTAACCTTTGTCAGTTCGCCCGTCCTTCTGCGGCGTGATGTCGCACCAAAATGGAGCTTCACCACAGAATACAGCCATGCCTGCGTGCAAAAAGGCTGAGGGTGATGCGTGGCTGGCGAACCATTCCAATAACTGGGGGATACACAATGAGCACGAGCATTACGGCGGACGGCATCGCCGACCAGCCTGCGTTCCTCTCCAAGGAACGCATTATTGCCAAGCCCGGCTTCAACCGCTGGCTGGTTCCACCGGCCGCGCTGGCCATTCACCTCTGCATCGGCATGGCCTATGGCTTTTCGGTGTTCTGGCTACCACTGTCCAAGGCCTTGGGTATCTCCAAGCCTGTCGCCTGTGCGCCGGATATGAGCTTCATCTCGCAAGTCTTTTCGTCCCAATGTGACTGGCCGATCTCGATGCTCGGCTGGATCTACACGCTGTTCTTCATCTTCCTGGGTTGCTCGGCAGCCATCTGGGGTGGCTGGCTGGAACACGCCGGGCCACGCAAGGCCGGCGTTGTATCGGCCTTGTGCTGGTGCGGTGGCCTGCTGATTTCGGCGCTGGGTATCTATACCCACCAGATCTGGCTGATGTGGGTCGGCTCTGGGGTGATCGGTGGTATCGGCCTGGGCCTGGGCTACATCTCGCCAGTCTCGACGTTGATCAAGTGGTTCCCGGACAAGCGCGGCATGGCGACCGGCATGGCGATCATGGGCTTCGGTGGCGGTGCGATGGTGGGTGCTCCACTGGCCGCAGCGCTGATGAGCCACTTCGCTACGCCGACCGATGTAGGCGTTTGGCAGAGCTTCCTGGTGATGGCCGCGATCTACTTCGTGTTCATGATCGGTGGCGCCTTGTCTTACCGCGTCCCGCCAACCGGCTGGAAGCCCGAGGGCTGGACCCCGGCACCGAAGAAAGCCGCGAACGCGATGATTACCCATCGCCACGTTCACGTGAACGTTGCATGGAAGACCCCGCAGTTCCGCCTGGTATGGCTGGTGCTGTGCCTGAACGTATCCGCTGGTATCGGCATTCTCGGCATGGCTTCGCCACTGCTGCAGGAAGTGTTTGGCGGCAAGTTGCTCGGCAATGACCTGCCTTTCGGCCAGCTGGACGCCGTGCAACTGGGCCAGATCGCTGCCATCGCGGCCGGTTTCACCGGTCTGTTGAGCCTGTTCAACATTGGCGGCCGGTTCTTCTGGGCTTCGTTCTCGGATTACCTGGGTCGCAAAAACACCTATTTCGTGTTCTTCGCCCTGGGCTTTGCCCTGTACGCGCTGATCCCGAACCTGGGTCACCTGGGCAGCGTCGCGCTGTTCGTGGCGGCGTTCTGCATCATCCTGTCGATGTACGGCGGCGGTTTCGCTACCGTGCCGGCCTACCTGGCGGATCTGTTCGGTACCCAAATGGTTGGCGCAATCCACGGTCGTCTCCTGACTGCCTGGGCAGCGGCAGGCGTGCTGGGTCCGGTACTGGTGAACTACTTGCGTGAATATCAACTGAGCATCGGCGTTGAACGTGCCGCGGCCTATGACATCACCTTGTACATCCTTGCCGGCCTGCTGGTGCTGGGCTTCCTCTGCAACCTGATGGTCCGTCCGGTCGCCGACAAGTACTTCATGACCGACGCCGAACTGGCCGCCGAACAGGCGCTGGGCCATGACAAGGGCGCCGACAGCACCACTTCGCTGGAATGGAAAGCCGCACCGGGCACCAAGCCCCTGGCGATCGCCGCCTGGCTGGTGGTGGGCATTCCGTTGGCGTGGGGTGTGTGGGTAACCCTGCAGAAGACGGCGGTGTTGTTCCGCTAAGAGCATTGCCCTGGCCATCAGGCCGGGGCATATCTCATGTGGGAGCGGGTTCGCTCCCACAGTCATTCATGGGCATGGCACAGGCTTGTATGCACATGTCTATCACCGACAGCCCGGGTTTCAGCCCGTCAGTGATGTCACCTCTTTTGTTTCTGTTTGTCGCTCGCACCCCTATAATGGCTGCCTTTTTCGCCCAATGATTTTGCGGAGCTGGTGATGGCCGAACGTAAGGCATCTGTCGAGCGCGACACTCTGGAAACCCAGATCAAAGCCTCGATCAACCTGGATGGCACCGGAAAGGCCCGGTTTGATATCGGCGTGCCTTTTCTTGAGCACATGCTGGACCAGATCGCCCGTCACGGGCTGATCGACCTGGACATCGTCAGCAAGGGCGACCTGCATATCGACGATCATCACACGGTGGAAGACGTCGGTATTACCTTGGGGCAAGCTTTCACCAAAGCCATCGGCGACAAGAAGGGCATCCGTCGCTACGGCCATGCCTACGTGCCGCTCGATGAAGCGCTGTCGCGCGTGGTCATCGATTTCTCCGGCCGCCCTGGCCTGCAGATGCATGTGCCTTACACCCGTGCCACCGTCGGCGGCTTCGACGTTGACTTGTTCCAGGAATTTTTCCAGGGCTTCGTCAACCACGCCAACGTGACCCTGCACATCGACAACCTGCGCGGGCACAACACCCACCACCAGATCGAAACCGTGTTCAAGGCTTTCGGCCGCGCGCTGCGCATGGCCGTCGAACTCGATGACCGCATGGCCGGCCAGATGCCTTCCACCAAGGGCGTGCTGTAATGCAGACGGTCGCGGTTATCGACTACGGCATGGGCAACCTGCATTCGGTGGCCAAGGCCCTCGAGCATGTGGGGGCCGGCAAGGTGCTGATCACCAGCGATGCCGACGTGATTCGCGAAGCCGACCGGGTGGTGTTTCCCGGTGTTGGTGCGATTCGCGACTGCATGGCCGAGATTCGTCGCCTGGGCTTCGACAAGCTGGTGCACGAAGTCAGCCAGGACCGTCCGTTCCTCGGCATCTGCGTGGGCATGCAGGCATTGCTCGAGCGCAGCGAGGAGAACGACGGAGTCGATTGCATCTCCATGTTCCCCGGCCAGGTGAAATTCTTTGGCAAGGGCCTGCATGAAGACGGCGAGCACTTGAAGGTCCCGCACATGGGCTGGAACGAAGTGAAGCAGACGGTCGATCATCCGCTGTGGCACAACATTCCGGACCTGGCGCGCTTCTACTTCGTGCACAGCTACTACATCGCCGCCGGCAATGCGCGGCAGGTGGTGGGCAGCGGTCACTATGGCGTCGATTTCGCCGCGGCCCTGGCCGATGGTTCGCGCTTCGCCGTGCAGTTCCACCCGGAGAAGAGCCATACCCATGGCCTGCAACTGTTGCAGAACTTCGCCGCGTGGGACGGTCGCTGGTAATGGCCCGCAAGAAACCGCCGATCCTCACCCTCACGCCGGAACAGGAGAATGAGGCGAACCGCAAGATCCAGCGGTTCATGGAGGAACGTTTCGAGCTGGACCTGGGCTCGTTCGAAGCGGCGGAAATTCTTGACCTGTTTACCCGCGAAATTGCTCCGCATTATTACAACAGGGCGATTTTCGATGTGCAGACGCACCTTAAAGAAAGGTTCGAAAGCATTGAAAGCGACTTGTGGGCGCTCGAGAAAAATTGATTTTCGAGCCAAGCTGAATATTCGTATTTGAAGGTTTGCCAGATGCTGATTATCCCCGCTATCGATCTCAAGGACGGCGCTTGCGTACGTCTGCGCCAGGGCCGTATGGAAGACTCCACGGTGTTTTCCGATGACCCGGTGAGCATGGCCGCCAAGTGGGTGGAGGGCGGCTGCCGTCGCCTGCATCTGGTCGACCTGAACGGTGCCTTCGAAGGGCAGCCGGTCAATGGCGAAGTGGTCACGGCCATCGCCAAGCGCTATCCGAACCTGCCGATCCAGATCGGCGGCGGCATTCGTTCGCTGGAAACCATCGAGCACTACGTCAAGGCCGGCGTGAGTTACGTGATCATCGGCACCAAGGCCGTGAAACAGCCCGAGTTCGTCGCCGAAGCCTGCCGCGCCTTCCCGGGCAAGGTGATCGTCGGCCTCGACGCCAAGGACGGTTTTGTCGCCACCGACGGCTGGGCTGAAGTCAGCACCGTGCAGGTGATCGACCTGGCCAAGCGTTTCGAAGCCGACGGCGTGTCTGCCATCGTCTACACCGACATTGCCAAGGACGGCATGATGCAGGGCTGCAACGTGCCGTTCACCGCCGCCCTGGCTGCCGCCACCAAGATCCCGGTGATCGCCTCCGGCGGCATCCATAACCTGGGCGACATCAAGTCGCTGCTCGACGCCAAGGCGCCGGGCATCATCGGCGCAATCACGGGCCGTGCGATCTATGAAGGCACTCTCGATGTCGCTGAAGCGCAAGCTTTCTGCGATTCGTACAAAGGCTGAGGACTCACCATGGCGCTGGCCAAACGCATCATCCCTTGCCTGGACGTGGACAACGGCCGGGTGGTCAAGGGCGTCAAGTTCGAGAACATCCGTGACGCCGGCGACCCGGTGGAAATCGCTCGTCGCTACGACGAGCAGGGTGCCGACGAAATTACCTTCCTCGACATCACGGCCAGCGTCGATGGCCGCGACACCACGCTGCATACCGTCGAGCGCATGGCCAGCCAGGTGTTCATCCCACTGACAGTGGGCGGCGGCGTGCGCACCGTGCAAGACATCCGCAACCTGCTCAATGCCGGGGCGGACAAGGTTTCGATCAACACCGCAGCGGTGTTCAACCCGGAATTCGTCGGCGAAGCGGCCCAGCACTTCGGCTCGCAGTGCATCGTCGTGGCCATCGACGCGAAGAAGGTCTCCGGCCCGGGCGAAACCCCTCGCTGGGAAATCTTCACCCACGGTGGGCGCAAGCCCACGGGCCTGGACGCCGTCGAGTGGGCGAAGAAAATGGAAGGCCTGGGCGCCGGTGAAATCCTGCTGACCAGCATGGACCAGGATGGCATGAAAAACGGCTTTGACCTCGGTGTCACCCGCGCCATCAGCGATGCCCTGGGCATCCCGGTGATTGCATCCGGTGGCGTCGGCAACCTGCAGCATCTGGCCGATGGCATCCTCGAGGGCCATGCCAGTGCGGTGCTGGCGGCGAGCATCTTCCACTTCGGTGAATACACCGTGCCGGAAGCCAAGGCCTACATGGCGCATCGCGGTATCTGCATTCGCTGATCGCTGGACACCATGGCGAGCCCAAGGCACTCTTGGGCACACCATGGATTGCGGTAGCCCGACATGCTCAAACGCCTCGTTCTTGCCTTTGCCGGTGCCACGTTGTTGCTTGCGGGCACCGTCCGTGCCGCTGATACATCGCTGGTGTTGCTAACGGAAAATTTCCCCCCGTACAACATGGCCAAGAACGGCAAGAACTTCGCCCAGGACGAAAATATCCATGGCATTGCCGTGGACATCGTCCGCGAAATATTCAAGCGCGCCGATATCTCCTACAGCCTGACATTGCGTTTCCCTTGGGAGCGGATCTACAAACTCGCCCTGGAGAATCCGGGCTACGGCGTGTTCGTCATGGCGCGGCTGCCGGAGCGTGAAAAGCGCTTCAAATGGGTCGGCCCCATCGGTCCGGACGACTGGATCATGCTCGCCAAGGCCGACAGCAAGATCGCCCTCGACTCGCTGGAGCAGGCGCGCCAATACAGGATCGGTGCCTACAAAGGCGATGCGATTGCCGAGACGTTGGCCAAGCAAGGGCTGAAGCCGATGGTCGTGTTGCGCGATCAGGACAACGCCAGGAAGCTGGTCAATGGCCAGATCGATCTTTGGGCCACCGGCGATCCCGCCGGGCGTTACCTGGCGCGTCAGGAAGGGGTGGACGATCTCAAGACGGTGCTGCGATTCCACAGTGCCGAGCTGTACCTGGCCTTGAACAAGGACGTGCCTGACGACGTGGTTGCCCGGCTTCAAGCGGCGCTGGATGAACTGCGCAAGGAAGGTGCGGTGGATGCAATCATGGCGCGGTATCTGTAGGCATTCCACCCGACGATGGCGGCGACGCGGTCGCCGCTACCGATAAACCCCATCCTTTCCATGCCCGACCATCGCCCGATTGCTGCGCAGGCTGATCATCGACTTGATGTCGATCCATTCGATGCCCTGTGCCTTGAGCTTGGGTAGTTCGCGTTCGAGCACGGCCAGGGTCTGCGGGTAGGGGTGGCCGATCATCACGGCCGAGCCTTGCCGGCGAGCCAGGTCGATGGCGGTCTGGAGTTGCTGGGCGATGGCGGCTTCGGTGCGTTCGTCGTCCAGGAATACATCCCGCGAGACACTGGCGAGGCCGATCTTCTGCGCCTCGGCGGCGGCAACCGTCTTGGCGCTGGTGCGGCTGTCGACAAAAAACTTGTGTCGTTGTTGCAGGTTCGCCATCAACCACGCCATGGCCTGGGGTTGGGCGGTCATGCGACTGCCCATGTGGTTGTTGATCCCGCTGGTGTAGGGCACGGCGGCAAACGCGGCGTCCAGGCGTTTGCCCAATTCTTCGATGGGCAATTCCGGATGCCAGGCGAACGGCCCGGTGGCCGGGTCCATGGGCATGTGGAGCATGACCAGTTTGCCGGCGCGATGGGCTTCGCCAGCGAATTCGGCGGCATGGGGCGTGTCGGGCATGATCGCGGCGGTGACGGGGCCAGGGAGGGCCAGCACCCGGCGATCCCGAGGCAGGTTTTGCCCCAGGTCGTCGATGATCAGGCTCAGGTACGCCTTGCGCGGCGAGGAGGCGGTGGCGGAGGCCGCGTTAACGGCACCCGCCAACAGGCACAGCAGGATGAAAATCGAACGCAGGCCCATCTCAGCGGCCGGAGGTGATGTTCAATCCCTTGAGCAGGCTCAAGGCCTGGGCCAACTGATAATCGTCATCCTGCGGCATTGGCTTGGCCTTGGCACCGGAACCGGTCGGCTTGTCGGCGCCACCGTTGCCATTGCCCAAATGACCTTGCAGGTCGGCTTCCTTGAAGTACTCGCTGTCCGCCTCGCTGGTGATCTTGGCCTTGCGCACTTCGATGTCCGGGACGATGCCCTGGGCCTGGATGGAGCGGCCGTTAGGCGTGAAGTACAACGCGGTGGTGATTTTCAGGGCACGCTCGTTGTTCAGCGGCAACACGGTCTGCACCGAGCCTTTGCCGAAACTGGTGGTGCCCATGACCACGCCACGCTTCTGGTCTTGCAGGGCGCCGGCGACGATTTCCGAGGCCGAGGCGCTGCCGCCGTTGATCAGCACGACCAATGGCACGGCTTCGCTCAGGTCGTTGCCGGTGGCCGAGAAGCGCAGTTCGGAATTGGCGATGCGGCCCTTGGTGTAGACGATCAGGCCCTTGGTGATGAAGTGGTCCACCACTTCGACAGCCGATTGCAACACGCCGCCGGGGTTGTTGCGCAGGTCCAGCACCAGGCCGTTGAGTTTCTTGCCGTTGTCCTTGCGCAGCTTGGCCAAGGCCTTGGCGACTTCTTCGCCGGTCTTGACCTGGAACTGGGTGATGCGGATGTAGCCGTAGCCCGATTCCAGCAACTGGCTCTTCACGCTCTTGACCTGGATGACGGCCCGCGTGAGGGGCACGTCGAACGGCGTGCCGCCGTCGCGCACCAGGGTCAGGGTGATTTTTTCGCCGATCTTGCCGCGCATCTTGTCCACGGCTTCGGTCATGCTCTGGCCGCGGGTCGGCTGGCCATTGATCTTGACGATGAAGTCACCGGCCTGGATGCCGGCCTTGGAAGCGGGGGTGTCATCGATCGGCGAGACCACCTTGACGAAACCGTCCTCGCTGCCGACCTCGATGCCCAGGCCGCCGAACTCGCCGCTGGTGCTTTCCTGCAGCTCGGCAAAATCTTCAGGGCCCAGGTAGGCGGAATGTGGGTCGAGGTTGCTGAGCATGCCCTTGATGGCATTCTCCAGCAGCATCTTGTCGTCCACCGGTTCCACGTACGCGGCTTTGATCCGGTCCATGACTTCGGCAAAGGTGCGCAGTTCATCCAGCGGCAGCGGGGCCTTGGTGGTGGCTGCCGTAGCGGCCGTCGACGCAGGCGCGGGTTGCGCGGCGAAAGCCAGGGGCGCACCGATCACGAGGGCGATCGTCAGGGCCAGCGAGGTAAGGCGGGACAAATGCAGCATGTCGAACGAACTCCTTAATAGGATGGGCGCGCTTATCCTTGCGCACGACACCATTGGGCCGGGTCACTGGGGCGACCCTGCTGACGAATAGCGAAATACAGTGCTGGCGTATCCTGCCCGCCACTGTTGCCGACCGTGGAGATGGACTCGCCGGCCTTGACCACGTCACCCGCTGACTTGAGCAGCGTCTGGTTGTGGCCGTAAAGGCTCAGGTATCCGTTGCCGTGATCGAGGATCACCAGCAGGCCGGCGCCGCGCAGCCAATCGGCAAATACCACGCGCCCGCCATGTACGGCGTGCACTTGGCTACCGGCGGAGGCGCTGATCATGACGCCGTCCCACTTGGTGCGGGTGTCGTCGCCGCGGGTTTCGCCGAAGCGCGCAAGTAATCGACCATTGACCGGCCATGGAAGTTTGCCCCGGGCCGAACCAAAAGCACCGCCGAAGGTTTCGCCGTTGCTGGAAACCAGTGTGCCGGGGCTCGATTTTGCCGGTTTGCGCGGCGCGTCGCCGGCGTCCGCGTCGGCCTGGGCCTCACGCAAGCGCTTTTTTTCGGCTTCCTGCTGGGCGATCAGCGCTTTCTGGCGCGCTTCTTCCGCCTCCCGAGCCTGGCGAGCCAGGGTTTCCTCGATGGTCTTCAATACTTTGGCCAATTCGGCCTGGTCTTGCTCGCGGGCCTTGAGTTTGCTGTCGCGAGCCTTCACGTCGTCATTGAGCTTGGCCAGGGCCACCTGGCGCTCCTTGCGGACCTTCTCCAGTTCTTCGCGCTGGGTGTCGAGGCTGCTTTTCTGCACCAGCAACTGGGCTTGTTGCAATTCGATGTCTTTTTCGACATTGGCCAGTTGGCGCAGGGTCTCGTTGAAGCTCTTGAGCTGTTCCAGGCGTGCCTGGCTCAGGTAATCGTAATAAGTGAGGGTGCGGGCGAATTTCTCGGGGTTCTGCTGGTTGAGCAGCAGCTTGAGGTATTCCTGGCGACCGTTCTGGTAGGCCGCACGGGCCTGGATCGCGATCAGCTTTTGCTGTTCAGTGCGCGCGCTCTGGAGTTTTTTTTTCTCCCCATCGAGCCGCTGCAGCTCGGATTCGCTTTTCTTCAGCTCTTTCTGCAGGGCCTCGACCTGCTTCTCAAGCTTGCCCATCTCGGTCTCGGTGCCGCGCAGGTCTTTCTGCACGCTGGATTTCTCTTCCTGCAGCTTGCCCAGCAGTTTCTTCAGCTCGGCGATGTCCTGACGCGTGGCTTCCAACTGTTGTTGGGTTTGCGCGCGCTCGTCGGCGAAGGCCGGTTGAAGCAGGCAGGTCAGAGCAAGGGCTATCAGGACGCGGAGCATAGAGGCGGGCGGCACCAGGGTAAGGGACGGCCTAGTATGCCCGCCCCACGCTGCAAAAAAAACGCCCATTTGGGGCTGTGTGATAACTGGCCGAAAAAACCCCAAACCCTCTGTGGCAGCGAGCCTGCTCGCGAAGAGGCCATAACATCCAACAGTGAGGTTGACTGTCATACCGTTTTCGCGGGCAGGCTCGCTCCCACACAGGTAGGTCTGGATCAGACCAGGATCGAGGTCCCGGTCATTTCCGCCGGTTTTTCCATGCCCAGCAACATCAGCATGGTCGGCGCAACGTCAGCCAGCACACCGCCCTCACGGACCTTGAAGTCGCGCTTGCCGACATAGATGAACGGCACCGGCTCGGTGGTGTGGGCGGTGTGGGCCTGGCCGGTGGATTCATCGGACATCTGCTCGACGTTGCCATGGTCAGCCGTGATCAGGGCTTCGCCGCCGACTTTCTCCAGGGCGTCGACGATGCGACCCACGCAAGTGTCCAGGCATTCCACGGCCTTGACCGCCGCCTCGAACACACCACTGTGGCCGACCATGTCGCCGTTGGCGTAGTTCACCACGATCACGTCGTAACGCTGGTTCTCAATGGCATCGACGATGCGGTCGGTCACTTGCGGCGCGCTCATTTCCGGCTGCAGGTCGTAGGTGGCGACTTTCGGCGATGGGATCAGGATGCGCTCTTCGCCCGGGAAGGGTTCTTCGCGGCCGCCGGAGAAAAAGAACGTCACGTGGGCGTACTTCTCGGTCTCGGCGATGCGCAGCTGGGTCTTGCCGTTTTTCGCCAGGTAGTCGCCCAGCACGTTTTCCAGGCTGCCGGCGGCAAAGGCGGATGGCGCGGGAATGCTGGCGGCATATTGGGTCAGCATCACGAAGCCGGCCAGTTTTGGCTGGCGGGCGCGCTCGAATTCCTTGAAATCATCTTCGACGAACACCCGGGTCAGCTCGCGGGCACGGTCGGCACGGAAATTCATGAACACCACGGCGTCGCCGTCTTCGACTTTGACCGGCTCGCCGAGGGTGGTGGCCTTGACGAATTCGTCGCTTTCGCCCCGCTCATAGGCGGCTTGCAGGCCTTCCTGGGCGGTGGCGGCGTTGAATTCGGCGTTGCCGTCGACGATCAGGTTGTAGGCCTGGGCGACGCGGTCCCAACGATTGTCACGGTCCATCGCAAAGTAGCGGCCGATCAGGCTGGCGATCCGGCCCTTGCCCAGGGCCTTGAAGGTGTCGTCCAGTACCTTGATCGACGACTCGGCGCTCTTGGGCGGCGTGTCGCGACCATCGAGGAAGGCATGCAGGTAGATGTTCTGGGCGCCGCGCTTGGCGGCCAGTTCGGCCATGGCGACCAGATGATCCTGGTGGCTGTGCACGCCACCGTCGGACAACAGGCCCATGAAATGCACGGCTTTGCCGGCGGCCACGGCTTTATCCACGGCGGCGCAGATGGTCGGGTTTTCGAAGAAATCGCCGTCGCGAATCGACTTGGTCACACGGGTGAAGTCCTGATACACCACTCGGCCCGCGCCGAGGTTCATGTGACCGACTTCGGAATTGCCCATCTGCCCGTCCGGCAGGCCGACGTCCATGCCGCTGCCGGAGATCAAGCCGTTCGGCACGGTGGCCCACAGGCGATCGAGCACGGGCTTCCTGGCCGCGTATACGGCGTTGGATTCGTGGCTGTCACTGTGACCGAAGCCGTCCAGAATCATCAGGACCAAAGGTTTAGGCGTGGTAGTCATGGAATCCACTCGTGGCTGGTTAAAAGAAGACGATGGAAAAGGGACGGGCAGTTTAAAGGTAAGTTCCGGTGCCGTCACCGCCGGGCGGGGTTTGGCCGGCCTTGCGCGCTGTGTATACTGGCCGACATTTTAACGCCCTGGAACCTCCTTCGATGGTTGCTCACCTGATTGAATTTGCCACTAACCACTACATTCTCGTCGGTATCTTCGTCGTACTGCTGGCATTGCTGGTTGCCCATACGATGCAGGGCGGCGGACGCAGCCTGAGCACTGGCGAGCTGACCGCGCTGGTCAACAAGGACGCTGGTGTCGTGGTCGATATCCGTCCGAGCAAGGATTACGCCGCTGGTCACATTGTCGGCGCGCTGAATATCCCGCAGGACAAACTGATCGCACGCGTGGGCGAGCTGGAAAAACACAAGGCCAAGACGCTGATCCTGGTCGACGCCCAAGGCCAGCAGGCCGGTACCCTTGCCCGCGAACTGATGAAGTCCGGCTTCACCGCCGCCAAACTGTCCGGTGGCGTTGCAAGTTGGAAAGCCGACAATCTGCCCCTGGTGAAGTGACATGCCCCACGTAGTTGTCTATTCCAGCGATTACTGCCCTTACTGCTCCCGAGCCAAGCACCTGCTCCAGAGCAAAGGCGTGGATTTCGAAGAGATCAAGGTCGATGGCAAGCCGCAGTTGCGCGCGCAGATGAGCCAGAAGGCCCGGCGTACCTCCGTGCCGCAGATCTGGATCGGCGACACCCACGTGGGCGGTTGCGATGACCTGTATGCCCTGGAGCGCGCCGGCAAGCTCGACGCGCTGCTCAAGGCCTGAATTCCTATTAATAGACTGAAGTAAGAAGGATCTGCGATGACTGACCAACAGAACACTGCTGCCACTGAAGAAGCCGCACCGCAATTCTCCTTGCAGCGCATCTATGTCCGCGACTTGTCCTTCGAGGCCCCGAAAAGCCCGGCGATCTTCCGCCAGCAGTGGGAACCGAGCGTGGCCCTGGACCTGAACACCCGCCAGAAAGCCCTGGAAGACGACTTCCACGAAGTGGTGCTGACCTTGTCGGTGACCGTGAAGAACGGCGACGAAGTGGCATTCATCGCTGAAGTGCAGCAGGCCGGGATCTTCCTGATCAAGAACCTGGATGCGGCTTCGATGAGCCACACCCTGGGCGCGTTCTGCCCGAACATCCTGTTCCCTTACGCCCGCGAAACCCTGGACAGCCTGGTGACCCGCGGTTCGTTCCCGGCCCTGATGCTGGCGCCGGTGAACTTCGATGCCCTGTATGCCCAAGAACTGCAGCGCATGCAGGAAGAAGGCGGCGCGACCGTCCAGTAAACGGCGCTCCAGGCCTGGATACAGAACCTGTGGGAGCGAGCTTGCTCGCGATGAACGATGACGCGGTTTTGCAGTTGAACCGTGTTGACCTCATCGCAAGCAAGCTGGCTCCCACAGGTGTTTCTGGCTGACAGCAAGGGCTTCAGGCGAAGCCGTTCTGCCGCCAAGCCTCGTAAACCGCCACCGCCACGGTGTTGGACAGGTTCAGGCTGCGGCAGCCTTCGCGCATCGGCAGGCGCAGGCGTTGTTCCGCCGGCAGGGCGTCCAGCACCTCGGCCGGCAGGCCACGGCTTTCCGGGCCGAACAGGAATGCATCTCCGGCGACGAAACTGGCATCGTGGAACGGTCGCGAGCCTTTGGTGGTGAAGGCGAACAGACGTGGATGCCCCAGGCTTTCCAGGCAACTGGCGAGGTCGGCGTGTCGCTGCAAGGTGGCATACTCGTGATAATCGAGGCCGGCGCGGCGCAGGCGCTTGTCGTCCATCTCGAAACCCAGCGGTTCGATCAAATGCAAATGGCAGCCACTGTTGGCGCACAGCCTGATGACGTTGCCGGTATTGGGCGGTATTTCCGGTTGAAAAAGGATGACGTGAAACATGCACGGCTCCGCAGATAATGATGAGCGGCATTCTACGCCGCAAACCGACCGACGTTCGAAGCTAATGCCTCGGGTGATGGGCTCGCTGGCGATCTTCGGCATGATGGTCGGATTGATGATCGGCCGCCTGACGACGCCTGATCCGAGTGCGCTGCAACAGATCGAGGCGGGTGATGGCGTGCTTGTCGCCTGGTTCAACAATGAACCCAAGCTCCACGGGGAAACCATCGATGGCTCCGTGGCGCTGCTCTTCCAGGCCGAAGGCCGGCCGCAGAAGGGCCAGCTCAAGTTCAACGGCAAGGACGTGAACTGGCGGGTGCGGTTGAGCGACAAGGGGTTGTTGCTGACGTTGGTGGCGGCGCGTCCGTTGCGAGGAGAGTGGACCGGCAGCGAGGTCGATGACCGCTGGCGGCTGGAGATCCGTCTCCAGGAGCAATAAAAGAGGGAATCCCCGGCCTGCCTGTACCAAGGTCCCCAAAACAGTGGGCTCGATGAGCCCGGTATAAAAGAGGGGAATCCCCGGCCTGCCTGTACCAAGGTCCCCAAAACTGGGTAGTGATCTAGCTATTGCAGGGGGCGTGCCAGTTTTAAATGGCTTGTCACAAAAAACATTGTTGTAGATGCGCAAAGCCCCGTATTCCGGGGCTTTGGCTTTTTCCATGGGCTGGTTTCCGAGCTGGGTCCACCGGCTTTTGGCTTATCGCAGTGGGCAATTGCAGCTCGCAGTGCATTGAAGCGGTGCACAAATCCGTTGTGGGAGTGGGCTGATCAGCCCTCATCCCCGTCGTCATCATCCCCACCATCAACCTTCATCCCCAATTCCTTGATCTTGCGGGTCAAGGTGTTGCGGCCCCAGCCCAGCAGCACGGCGGCGTCGCGGCGGCGGCCGGCGGTGTGCTTGAGGGCGGTTTCGATCATGATCCGCTCGAAGCTCGGCACGGCGCTGTCCAGCAGACTTGATTGACCTCGGGCCAACGCCTGGTCGGCCCATTGGCGCAGGGCCTGTTCCCAGTTGGTCACTGGCGCCGAATCCTGTGGCAGGCTCAACAGCTCCGGTGGCAAGTCGCTGATATGCACTTCGCGACCCGACGCCATTACCGTGATCCAGCGGCAGGTGTTCTCCAATTGCCGCACGTTGCCGGGCCATGGCAGGTTCTTGAGGTATTCCTCTGTTTCACTCTTGAGCAGCTTGGGCTCCACCGCCAGTTCCTGGGCAGCACGGCCAAGGAAATGCCGGGCCAGGGTCGGAATGTCTTCGCGGCGGTCGGCCAGGCGCGGGATGTGGATGCGAATCACGTTCAGGCGGTGGAACAAGTCTTCCCGGAATTTGCCGGCGTGGACCAGGGTTTCGAGGTTCTGATGGGTCGCGGCGATAATTCGCACATCGACCTTCACCGGCGTATGGCCGCCCACTCGATAGAATTCACCGTCCGCCAGTACCCGAAGCAAGCGGGTCTGGGTGTCAGCCGGCATGTCGCCGATTTCATCGAGGAACAGCGTGCCGCCATCAGCCTGTTCGAAGCGTCCGCGTCGCAGGTTGGCCGCGCCGGTAAACGCGCCTTTTTCATGGCCGAACAACTCGGATTCCATCAGATCCTTTGGGATCGCCGCCATGTTCAAGGCAATGAACGGCGACGCCGCCCGCGGGCTGTGGCGGTGCAGGGCGTGGGCCACCAACTCCTTGCCGGTACCCGACTCGCCGTTGATCAACACGGTGATGTTGGAGTGGCTCAGGCGGCCGATGGCGCGAAATACTTCCTGCATCGCCGGCGCTTCGCCGATGATTTCCGGCGTGCGAGCCAGGGCCGGCACTTCTTCCAGGCCTTGTTGCTCCTGGGCGTGCTGGTTGGCGCGCTTGACCAGGGAAACGGCTTCATCGACATCGAACGGCTTGGGCAGGTATTCGAACGCGCCGCCCTGATAGGACGCCACCGCGCTGTCCAGGTCGGAATGGGCGGTCATGATGATCACCGGCAACCGTGGATGCTGCTCTCGGATCCTCGCCAGCAGGTCCAGGCCGCTGGCGCCGGGCATGCGGATGTCGGAGATGATCACGTCCGGCTGCTGACGGGCCAGGCGGCTCATCACCCCATCGGCGCTGTCGAAGCTCTGGGTGGTCATGCCTTCCTGTTGCAAGGCTTTTTCCAGGACCCAGCGGATAGAACGGTCGTCATCGACGATCCACACGGTTTCACTACGGCTCATGTCGATGTGGCTCCTTGTTCCAGTGGCAGGAAGATCGAGAAAGTGGTGTGGCCGGGATGGCTCTCACATTCGATCAAGCCCTGATGCTGACTGATGATGTTCTGGGTGATGGACAGCCCCAGCCCGGTACCGTCCGGGCGGCCGCTGACCATGGGGAAGAAGATGGTTTCCTGCAGCTCCGTAGGGATGCCCGGGCCGTTGTCGATGATTTCGATCTTGGTCACCAGGCGATGGCGCACGTGGCCGATGGTGAACTGGCGCATGGCGCGGGTGCGCAGGCTGATGCGGCCCAGGCGCAGCTCGTTCTGGCTACTGATGGCCTGCATGGCGTTGCGCACGATGTTCAGCACCGCCTGGATCATCTGTTCACGGTCGATCAAGACGTCGGGAATGCTTGGGTCATAGTCGCGCACCAAAGTGATGCACCCCTGGCTTTCGGCTTCGACCAGGCTGCTGACGCGTTCCAGAACCTCGTGGACATTGCAAAGGGCCAGCGACGGCAGCTTATTCGAGCCAAGCATGCGGTCCACCAGGTTACGCAGGCGGTCGGCTTCCTCGATGATGACGTTGGTGTAGTCCTTGAGGCTTTCTTCCGGCAGCTCCCGAGCGAGCAATTGCGCCGCGCCACGAATGCCACCCAACGGATTCTTGATCTCATGGGCCAGGCCCCGTACCAGCATCTTGCTGGTTTCCTGCTTGGACAACTGCGCCTCCTCCTTGGTGATGCGCAGCAGGCGATCACGGGGATGGACTTCCAATAGCAAGAGGGTGGCGTGGTTGTTCAGGATCGGCGTGACCGCGTAATCGACGGTCAGGGTCTGGCCGGTCAGGGCGGTGAGCATCGCTTCGCGCTTGGTGAACGGGTGGGCCTGTTCCACGGCCTGGCGCAGCGAGTTGAGCGCTTCTGCAGATTCGGTAAACAGTTCGCTGATGAACTGCCCGTGACTGCGCTGGCCGCTGACGGCCAGGAGCATCTCCGCCGCCGGGTTCATGTATTCGAGGCGCAATTCGGCGTCGAGCAGGATCGTCGCGGTGGTGAGGTTGTCGAGCAGCAAGCGGTGTAGTGCGTCGCTAATGGTCATCAGGACCTCTTTTAAAGCGTAGCAATCGGAGGCAAGCCCTCAAATTGCGCGCGCGATTAATGCGCTGATACCAGGAAAATGCAAAAACCAAACCAAGGCTCCGAAAAGAAGCGTTTATAGCCTCAATCAGGCGTTATGCGCCCGTTTGCGTGGCGTTCTGCCAGCTTTTTCGGGTAGTTTCGAACCAAAACGGGTTCGAATTTGAGTAGGGTGCGCAGCGGTGCACCAATATGGTGCTCCACTTTATAGGGCATTAGAAGAACGGCAGGATGCTGCTTTCTTCTTCCTCTGGTTTGTCGGCGAGTGGGCACTCGGGACGTTTCCCATAGTCGGCCTCTGCGCAGGGCTTGACGCGGCGCTTCTGCGCCAGGGACATACGTTGCATGTGGAAGGGTTGGTTGGCGGTGCGTTCGACGATCCGGTCGCGCTCATCAAGGATCTCCACGGCCAGGCGGTGAGTGCCTCGATCGACGTTTTTCAGCGCGAATACCGGGCTGGGCCCCGGTGCGCCAGTGGGTTTGCCGTCCAGCAACAGGCGATAGCGATGGCCTTTCTGCAGGCCGGGTTCGCTGGTGGCGGTGACGATCAGCTCCCCGGCGGTGCTGCGTATCGTGGCGTCCGGTTCGGGAATCAGCAGCCGGAGCATCTCGTAACGAAACAGGGGTTCGGGTTGTGATTCCTCGGCTGGCGCTGTCGAGGTCGCACCCGAGGGCGGGACCTGCATCCTGTTGCCTGGCGAGAGTTGGAGCTTCTTGGCATTGCCGGGGCGTGGCTGATCGGTGAAGACGCGATTGCCTTGGGCGTCGATGTAGGTATAGACCTGCGCCAGGCCCGGCGATGCGCTCAATAACAGGCCGACGGCGAGCAGCCAGCGGTTCATGGAAGGTGTACCCGCTGCACGGTGAAGGTGACCGTTTCGCTCTGCTGCACGAGACGCTCACCGTCAATGACCTGGACCGCCAGGCTGTGCTCGCCGCGGTCGATGTTCACCAATTGCAGCCGTGGCACATTGCTCGGCTGGCCGTAGGGTTGGCCGTCCAGCAGCAACCTGAACAGATGGGGGCTTTGCAGGCGCGGTTGTGTCCGGACGCTGACGGTGAACGTGCCATTGTTGGCGCGCAGGGCCTCTTCGGTGGGGATGTCGGCCAATTCCAGCAGGTCGTAGGTGTTGCGCGGCGCGTCGTCGCTTTCCGGGAGCGGGGGCGCTTCCTGGGTGGTCGGAGCCTGGGTTTCAACGCTGTTGAGCGGCGGCAGCTCCACCGCCTGGGCCGGCACGCCGTCGGGGGGCTGGTTGCTGTAGGCGGTGTTGCCGTCGGCGTCGGTGTATTTGTAGATCTGTGCGGCGGCGGGCAGGGCCAGCAGTAACAAGAGCAGGATTGAAAAACCACGACCCATGGAAAATCGACCGAAAATAAAAAGTGATGGATGCAGCATAGGCCAGGGCGGATGGTTGGCCCAAGTTGTTGTGCTGCTCCCACGAAGGGGGGTGGGGTGGCTCAGGATTTTGGGGGGATGCACAGCCCGCCGGTCGCCCGGATCAGGGCCAGCCGGTGCACTGGATGCTGCTTGTTGTGGTGGGTGGCTTGGGCCAGCCATTGCGGGCACTGCGGGTCGGCGCGGTATGGGGCGAAGTCGGCGAGTTGTTGCAGCAGGCGCTTTTGCAGGCGGTCGAGCTTGGGGCGGATCTCGCCCACCAGGTCCGGCCGTGGCAGGTCTGGTGCCTTGCCATCCAGGGCCCAGTCGGACAGGTTGATGTACTGCACCAGTTTGTTGGCTTCTATCTGGGCGGCGAAAAACGTTTCCACGGTTTCGCCGTCCAGCTTGTAGATCGGCGCTTGGGCCACGGCGGCGGCAATCACTTCGCGCTCGCGCGGACGGTCCTCTACGGGTTTGCCACTGTCCCATTTGCTCAGTGCCACTTGATCGGCGATCAGCAGGCGTTCGCCGATGGCATTGAGTAACGGGGTCAGGGCGTCCGGGGCGTTGCCGGCCTCGGCTGTGGAACACAGCAGTGCGGCAGACAGGGCGAGGCAAATCTTCAAGCGGGGAGTCATTGGCAATCTCGTCTTGTAGGGGGGACGAGGCATCATGCACTTATCCTGCGCCCATGAAAAAGGCCTCCCGAAGGAGGCCTCTTTTTAGTTCGCGCCGTGCGTGGCGGCGCTTACCGGATCAGCAGCTGTAGTACAGCTCATATTCCAGTGGGTGTACGAAGGTGCGGACCTTGATTTCTTCTTCGCTTTTCAGTGCGATGTAAGCGTCGATGAAGTCATCGCTGAATACGCCGCCCTTGGTCAGGAACGCACGGCCCTTGTCCAGCTCTTCCAGGGCTTCTTTCAGGCTGCCACAAACCTGTGGGATTTCCTTGGCCTCTTCAGGCGGCAGGTCATACAGGTTTTTGTCAGCGGCATCGCCAGGGTGGATCTTGTTCTGGATACCGTCCAGGCCAGCCATCATCAGTGCAGCGAAGGCCAGGTATGGGTTGGCAGCCGGATCCGGGAAACGCGCTTCGATACGGCGGGCTTTCGGGCTGTTCACGTAAGGGATACGGATCGAGGCGGAACGGTTGCGAGCCGAGTAGGCCAGCATCACCGGGGCTTCGAAGCCTGGGACCAGACGCTTGTAGGAGTTGGTCGACGGGTTGGTGAAGCCGTTCAGGGCCTTACCGTGCTTAATGATACCGCCGATGAAGTACAGGGCGGTGTCCGACAGGCCGGCATAACCTTCGCCTGCGAAGGTGTTCTTGCCGTCTTTGGAGATCGACATGTGCACGTGCATGCCCGAACCGTTGTCGCCGTACAGAGGCTTCGGCATGAAGGTCGCGGTGCGGCCGTAGGCGTCGGCAACGTTGTGTACGCAGTACTTGAGGGTCTGGACTTCGTCAGCCTTCTTCACCAGCGTGTTGAACTTCACGCCGATTTCGTTCTGGCCGGCAGTCGCCACTTCGTGGTGGTGAACTTCGACGGTCTGGCCCATTTCTTCCAGTGCGTTGCACATGGAGGTACGGATTTCGTGGTCGAAGTCGAACGGTGGAACCGGGAAGTAGCCGCCCTTGATACCTGGACGGTGGCCTTTGTTGCCGCCTTCCACGTCCTGGTCGGACATCCACGAACCCTGTTCGGAGAAGATCTTGAACATGGAACCGGAGATGTCGGACTTGAACTTGACCGAGTCGAAGATGAAGAACTCAGGCTCTGGACCGAAGAAAGCGGTGTCGCCGATACCGGTGGACTTCAGGTATTCCTCGGCGCGGTGGGCGATGGCGCGTGGGTCGCGGTCATAGCCTTGCATGGTCGAAGGTTCGATGATGTCGCAGACCAGGATCACGGTCGGCTCTTCGGTGAACGGGTCCAGGACGGCGGTTTCGTCGTCCGGCATCAGGATCATGTCGGAGGCTTCGATGCCTTTCCAGCCGGAGATGGAGGAACCGTCGAACATCTTGCCGATTTCGAAGAAATCTTCATCCAGCGCATCACGGGCCGGCATGCTCACGTGATGTTGAGTACCTTTGGTGTCAGTGAAGCGCAGATCAATCCATTTGACGTCATGATCTTTGATGAGTTGAACCGTCTTCGACATATGTCCTCCGGGTGGCTTCGGGCGGGTAGTGGAGTGCCCTTAGATATGGTTGATGCCGGCGCGAATACTCTGCCAAGGCAACCTGCCTCACAAGGGAGCAAATTGCATGCCAGTGCCCCACCATGGGTTTTTTGCACCAAATCCACGCTTTTAAAGGCGTAAATCAAAGATTGTCAGACAATAACGCACTGCAATGTTGCGCAGTCAATCGATAATGACCTGTTTTGGTGCATGCAAAACCATCTTCACATTAACTGGTTAAACCTTGAGCAATTTCCGCTATAATCCGCGCCCCCCTTTTTCGGCTGGCCGTTCGCGCGCTGTTTTCATGAAACTAATCGTAAAAGTCTTCCCCGAGATCACCATCAAGAGCCGCCCGGTACGGATGCGTTTCATCCGCCAGTTGGCCAAGAACATCCGTGCCGTGCTCCGTGACCTGGACCCGGCCGTGGTGGTGAACGGCGTGTGGGACAATCTCGAACTGGAAACCCGCGTCAGCGAACCCAAGCTCCTCAAGGAAATGACCGAGCGCCTGAGCTGCATGCCGGGTATCGCGCATTTCCTGCAGGTCGACGAATATCCGCTGGGGGACTTCGACGACATCCTCGCCAAATGCATGCTCCATTATGGTGATGCCCTGGCCGGGAAGATCTTTTCCGTACGCTGCAAGCGCGCCGGCAAGCACCCGTTCAGTTCGATGGACGTGGAAAAGTACGTCGGCAGCCAGTTGCGCCGGCAATGCGGCGCCGCCGGTATTTCGCTGAAAGACCCGCAGATCGAAGTGCGCATCGAAATTCGTGACCAGCGGTTGTTCGTGATCCACAGCCAGCACGACAGCATCGGCGGCTACCCGCTGGGCTCCCTGGAGCAGACCCTGGTATTGATGTCCGGTGGCTTCGACTCCACCGTTGCCGCCTACCAGATCATGCGTCGCGGCCTGATGAGCCATTTCTGCTTTTTCAACCTTGGCGGTCGTGCCCACGAACTGGGCGTAATGGAAGTGGCGCACTTCATCTGGAAGAAGTACGGCAGCTCCCAGCGCGTGTTATTTGTGAGCGTGCCGTTCGAGGAAGTCCTGGGCGAGATTCTCGGCAAAGTCGATAACAGTCATATGGGCGTCATTTTGAAGCGTATGATGTTGCGTGCCGCGACGAGCATCGCCGACCGCCTGCACATCGACGCGCTGGTGACCGGCGAGGCGATTTCCCAGGTGTCGAGCCAGACGCTGCCGAACCTGTCGGTGATCGACTGCGTGACCGAAAAGCTCGTGCTGCGTCCGCTGATCGCCAGCCACAAGCAGGACATCATCGACACGGCCAACGAGATCGGCACCGCCGATTTTGCCCGGCACATGCCGGAGTATTGCGGTGTCATCTCGGTCAATCCGAAGACGGCAGCCAAGCGCGGGCGCGTGGAGCACGAAGAGAAAGAATTCGACATGGCGGTACTCGAACGCGCGATCGAGAACGCCAGGCTGGTACCGATCGATCGGGTCATCGACGAGTTGGGCCAGGACATTCAGATTGAAGAAGTCGGCGAAGCGCTGGCCGGTCAGATCATCATCGATATCCGTCATCCGGACGATGCTGAAGACGATCCGCTGAGCGTTGCCGGCGTCGAGGTACAAACGATGCCGTTCTATGCAGTGAACGCGCGTTTCAAGGAACTGGACCCTACTCGCCAGTACCTGCTGTATTGCGACAAAGGCGTGATGAGTCGCCTGCATGCCCACCATTTGCTCAGTGAGGGGCATGCCAATGTGCGCGTTTATCGACCGAGCTAAGTGCCCGGGGCTGTTTGCCTGTGGCCTGCGTCACCGGCCCCCCGACGCCGCCGACACGCTGTAACTGTCGGACTCTACTGTAAATCGCTGCCACGACCTGTCAGCACACCGAATCCTCTGATCGAGATACACAAGTGATCGAAAATCTACGCAACATCGCCATCATTGCTCACGTTGACCATGGTAAGACCACCCTGGTAGACAAACTCTTGCGTCAATCCGGCACCCTGGAGCGCAACGAGCTCAACGACGAGCGCGTGATGGACTCCAACGACCAGGAAAAAGAGCGCGGTATTACCATCCTGGCGAAAAACACCGCCATCAACTGGAACGGCTACCACATCAACATCGTGGACACCCCGGGCCACGCCGACTTCGGTGGTGAAGTAGAGCGAGTGATGTCGATGGTCGACTCCGTGCTGCTGCTGGTCGACGCCCAGGACGGCCCTATGCCGCAAACCCGTTTCGTGACCAAGAAGGCCTTCGAAGCCGGCCTGCGTCCGATCGTGTGCATCAACAAGGTTGACCGTCCAGGCGCGCGTCCGGACTGGGTCCTGGACCAGATCTTCGACCTGTTCGACAACCTGGGCGCCACCGAAGAACAGCTGGACTTCAAAGTCGTCTACGCCTCGGCCCTGAACGGTATTGCCGGTCTGGACCACACCGAAATGGCTGAAGACATGACCCCGCTGTACCAGTCCATCGTCGACAACGTACCAGCACCGAAAGTCGACCGTGACGGTCCGTTCCAGATGCAGATTTCCGCACTGGACTACAACAGCTTCCTGGGTGTTATCGGTGTTGGCCGTATCGCCCGTGGTCGCGTCAAGCCGAACACTCCTGTCGTGGCTATCGGCGCCGACGGCAAGCGCCGCAACGGTCGTATCCTGAAGCTGATGGGTCACCACGGCCTGCACCGTGTAGACGTTGAAGAAGCAGCAGCTGGCGACATCGTCTGCATCAGCGGCATGGACTCGCTGTTCATCTCCGACACCCTGTGCCACCCGGACACCGTCGAAGCGATGAAGCCGTTGACCGTCGACGAGCCAACCGTTTCCATGACCTTCCAGGTCAACGACTCGCCGTTCTGCGGTAAAGAAGGCAAGTTCGTGACGTCCCGTAACATCAAGGAGCGTCTGGACAAAGAGCTGCTGTACAACGTTGCACTGCGCGTTGAAGAAGGCGACTCGGCTGACAAGTTCAAGGTCTCCGGCCGTGGCGAACTGCACCTCTCGGTACTGATCGAAACCATGCGTCGCGAAGGCTTCGAAATGGCTGTAGGCCGTCCGGAAGTGATCATCCGTCTGGTCGATGGCGTGAAGCACGAACCGTTCGAAAACGTCACCATCGACCTGCCGGAAGAATCCCAGGGCAAGGTGATGGAAGAGATGGGCCTGCGTAAGGGCGACCTGACCAACATGGTGCCGGATGGCAAGGGCCGTGTACGTCTGGAATACAACATCCCTGCTCGTGGCCTGATCGGTTTCCGTAACCAGTTCCTGACCCTGACCAACGGTGCTGGCATCCTGACCTCGATCTTCGACCGTTACGACGTGATGAAGTCGGGCGACATGTCCGGCCGTCAGAACGGCGTTCTGGTTTCGGTTGAAACCGGCAAGGCACTGACCTACTCCCTGGAAACCCTCCAGGCGCGTGGCAAGCTGTTCGTCGAGCACGGCCAGGAAATCTACGGCGGCCAGATCGTTGGTCTGAACAGCCGTGACAACGACCTGGGCGTGAACCCTACCAAGGGCAAGAAGCTCGACAACATGCGTGCTTCGGGTAAAGACGAAACCATCGCCCTGGTTCCACCTGTTCGCTTCACCCTGGAACAGGCCCTGGAATTCATCCAGGATGACGAGCTGTGCGAAGTGACGCCTAAGTCGATCCGCCTGCGCAAGAAGATCCTGGACGAAAGCGAGCGTACCCGCGCCGCCAAGAAAGCCAAGGCCTGATTGCCTTAGCCTCGGCTGAATGAAAAACGCCCCCGGTTGTGAGACCGGGGGCGTTTTTTTATGCCTGGGATTTATGTTGTGTCTGTCAGCGCCAAACCATCAGGGAATCAAAACCGATCCAACGTCCGCGGATTACGCTCGCGCTCCACTTCCTTGGGCTTATAGGCGCAATAGCCTGGCCTTGGCCCGACCCGCGGATGGTTGCGGCAGGTGTCCGGGCGCTTCTCGTAAATGGTGCACAACCGGCTCTTGCGGTCCAGATACAGGCAGTCGTTGTTGCTCATGCGTTGCAACGTGAAGATTTCCGACTTCTGGTTGTAGCGCTCGACGATCCCTTCTTTTTGCAGGCGCTTGGCGATGTTCTTCGGCGGGTCGCCCAGTTCGAACTCATCGACGATGCCAATCCGGATCAGGTCCTTGATCTTGACCTCCACCGGCAGCGTGCAGCAGCTCGATATGCAGGAACCGCACATCGGGGCGGAGTACTTGGCCCAGGTATCGAGTCGGTCGATCTCCGCGGCGGCGATCAGGTTGGGCTTCATCATCGGTGTGTACCAGCATGCATCAGGGCGCGCGATCATACCGGGACTGGTGAAATTTTGAACGACCATCTGCCGGTTTTTTTTGCGTCCCGACAAAACCTCCCCGCAGCGGCACGGCCCCTGCATTCATTCGCCCATCGGCAATTCCTTGGCGACGATTCTCCGACGCTCGCGGAAAAACCACCGAACCAAGAGCCTGTACCGTCTGTCAGACCGACTAGGCTCAGACAATTCCATGCTCGTTCGAGGTCTCATCAATGACTCAAGAACCACTTGTTCGCGAAGCTGAGGTTGCGGCATTTCGCGACGCCGTGTTGACCAAACTCACTTATGCCGTCGGCAAGGACCCCGATCATGCGTTTGATCACGATTGGTTCGAAGCCATAGCCCTTGCCGCCCGCGACCACATGGTCGAACACTGGATGGACCACACGCGGCAGATCTACCGCAAGGGCCAGAAGCGCGTCTATTACCTCTCTCTGGAATTTCTGATTGGTCGCTTGCTCTACGACAGCCTGAGCAACCTCGGCCTGCTGGACACCGCTCGCGAAGCGTTGACGGAACTGGGCGTGGACCTTGAGCGCATCCGCCTGCTGGAGCCCGACGCGGCCCTGGGTAACGGTGGTCTCGGCCGTCTGGCGGCGTGCTTCATGGAGAGCATGTCCACGCTGGGCATCGCCGGCCATGGCTACGGTATTCGTTACGAGCACGGCTTGTTCCGCCAGGCGATTGTCGATGGCTGGCAGCAGGAGCAGACCGAGCACTGGCTCGATTTCGGCAACCCATGGGAGTTCGAACGGCCGGAAGTGGTCTACCCGATCGGCTTTGGGGGCAGCGTCGAAACCGTCACCGACGACACCGGCAAGACCCGCCAGGTGTGGTCTCCGGCCGAAACCGTGCGCGCCATCGCCTACGACACGCCGGTGGTGGGTTGGCGCGGTGCCAGCGTCAACACCCTGCGCCTGTGGCGGGCCCGGGCCATGGAAGAGTTGCACCTGGAGCGCTTCAATGCCGGCGACCACCTCGGCGCCGTGGCCGAAGTCGCCCGG
This sequence comes from Pseudomonas frederiksbergensis, assembly GCF_035751725.1. Lineage (GTDB taxonomy): Bacteria > Pseudomonadota > Gammaproteobacteria > Pseudomonadales > Pseudomonadaceae > Aquipseudomonas > Aquipseudomonas frederiksbergensis_A. The sequence goes on from NZ_CP142104.1 coordinate 413,863, forward strand.
GCCGAGAGTATCTCCCGCGTTCTGTACCCGGCCGACAGCACCGAGGCCGGCCAGGAATTGCGTCTGCGCCAAGAATATTTCTTCGTCGCCGCCTCGTTGCAGGACTTGCTGCGCCGTCATCGCAACATGCACACCTCGGTGCTGACCCTGGGCGATCACGCCGCGATCCAGCTCAACGACACGCACCCATCCATCGCCGTGGCCGAACTGATGCGCCAACTAGTGGATGTCTACGATGTGGCGTGGGATGCGGCCTGGCAGATCACCCAGGACACGCTGTCCTACACCAACCACACGTTGCTGCCCGAAGCCCTGGAAACCTGGCCGGTGGGGCTGATGGAGCGCATGTTGCCGCGGCACATGCAGATCATCTACCTGATCAATGCCCAGCACATCGATTCACTGCGGGCCAAGGGCGTTCACGATTTCGACGTGCTGCGCTCGGTGTCGCTGATCGAAGAGGACAACGGTCGCCGGGTGCGCATGGGTAACCTGGCATTCCTCGGTTCCCACAGCGTCAACGGCGTGTCCGGGCTGCATACCCAGTTGATGCGCAGCACGGTGTTCTCCGAGCTGCACAAACTCTACCCCGAGCGGATCAACAACAAGACCAACGGCATCACCTTCCGCCGCTGGTTGTTCCAGGCCAACGCCGAGTTGACCTCGATGATGGTCGACGCCCTCGGCCCAAGCGTGCTCGACAACCCCGAGGAACGCCTGATCGAACTGGAGCCGTTCGCCGACAAGCCGGCGTTCCGCAAGCAGTTCGCCGAGCAGCGGCTGCACAGCAAGAAAGCCCTGGCCTATCTGATTCACGAGCGCCTGGGCATCGCCGTCAACCCGGCGGCGATGTTCGACGTCCAGGTCAAGCGGATCCACGAATACAAACGCCAATTGCTCAACCTGATGCACACCGTGGCGCTGTACCAGGCAATTCGCGCCGAGCCGGAAGTGGACTGGGTACCGCGGGTGAAGATCTTCGCCGGCAAGGCTGCCGCCAGTTATCACCAAGCCAAGCTGATCATCAAGCTGACCAACGACATCGCCCGGGTAGTGAACAACGACCCGACCGTGCGCGGCTTGCTCAAAGTGGTGTTCCTGCCCAACTACAACGTCAGCCTGGCCGAAAGCATCATTCCGGCGGCGGACCTGTCGGAGCAGATATCCACGGCCGGTTTCGAGGCTTCGGGCACCAGCAACATGAAGTTCGGCCTCAACGGCGCGCTGACCATCGGCACCATGGACGGCGCCAACGTGGAGATGCACGACCGCGTCGGTGGCGAGCACATGTTTATCTTCGGCCTGACCGCCGAGCAAGTGGAAGCGCGCAAGCGCAACGGTGAGTTCAGCGCCGCGCCGGACATCGCCGCGTCCCATCGTCTCAACGATGTGCTGCAGGCGATTCGTGGCGGTGTGTTCTCGCCGGACGATCCGATGCGCTACACCGGGCTGGTGGACTCGCTGGTGGATTACGACCGCTTCCTGGTCTGCGCCGATTTCGACGCCTACTGGAACGCCCAGGCCAAGGTCGAAGAGAAGTGGCACGACTCCAAGCAGTGGTGGCGCTCGGCGGTGCTCAATACCGCACGCATGGGTTGGTTCTCCTCGGACCGGACCATTCGCGAATACGCCACCGACATCTGGAAGGCTCTGGAGTAAACGTTGCAAGAAATGTGAGCGAAGCCCAACGGCGGTTGGGCTTCGTCGATATACTAAGCGCCAGATTCGCCGGGTGGTGTGGCTGGATTCAGTAATTGGCAGCGCCGATGTGGGAGCGGGCTGTTCCGCTAGACTGAGTCAGGCATCGCTCTTCCCGGTCATGCCCGCAACGGGCCGCTTAGGGATATCGACCATATGCAATGGATTTTGACACTGTTGGGCCTGGCACTCGGCTGGGTGGTGGATGAGTCGTTCGCCGATGCGCTGATAGGTGCGTTGGTCGGGCTCGGCATCGCCCAGTCGTTTCGCCTGGGGCGCCTGGGTAACCAGGCGGCCAAGCAACAGATCCTGTTGCAAGAGACCCAGCAGAGCGTGCTCACGTTGGAGGCGCGGCTGGCGGTTCTCGAGCGTGGCAAGGTCGCCGAACCGAGCGATCCGGCGCCGGCCCCCGAGGTTGTCGCGCCTCAAGTGGCGCAACCACGAACCCGCACCGAGCCGGAACTGGTCTGGGAATTGCCGCCAGACCTCGAACCCGTTTCCACGATGAGCACCCAGGCCAGCCAGCCGCTGCCTGACGATATCTGGACCCCTGCGCCAGCCGCTTCCACTCGGCGCGCCGATCGCGATTTCGCGCCGTTGCCCCTTGAACCGACGGCGCCTGCGCCTGCAGCCCCCCAAGGCCCGAATCTCTTCGACCGCGCCATCACGGGCGCGCGCAACTGGCTGTTCGGCGGCAACACCGTGCTGCGGGTCGGCGTGGTGCTGTTGTTCCTCGGCCTGGCGTTCCTGCTGCGCTACGCCACCGAAGGCATGGTAGTGCCGATCGAATTGCGTTATGCCGGCGTCGCGGCCAGCGCGTTGGGCCTGTTGGGCCTGGGGTGGTGGTTGCGCCACCGCAACAGCAACTATGCGCTGATGCTGCAGGGGACCGGGATAGCCGTGCTGTACCTGACGGTGTTCGCCGCCATGCGCCTGCATCCGCTGCTCGATTCGAAGGCTGCGCTGGGCCTGCTGGTGGCGGTCACGGTGTTCTCGGCGATCCTGGCGGTTACCCAGAACGCCATGGGCCTGGCGGCGGCTGCGGCGCTGGGCGGGTTTGCCGCGCCGATCCTGACCTCCACCGGCAGTGGCAACCACGTCGCGCTGTTCAGCTATTTCATCCTGCTCAATGCCGGCATCCTCGCGATTGCCTGGTTCAAGGCCTGGCGCCTGCTTAACCTGATCGGCTTTGTCGGCACCTTCGGTATCGGTTTCGCCTGGGGCCTGCGTTCCTACACGCCGGAACTGCTGTGGAGCACCGAACCGTTCCTCATCGTGTTTTTCCTGATGTACCTGGTGATCGGCTTGCTGTTCACCCGGCGCAAGCTGCTGGAAATGAGCGATGCGCCCGAAGATGACAGCCGGGACGCGATGTTGCGCTGGTCGGCGCGCAAGGGCGACTACGTCGACGGCAGCATGCTGTTCGGCCCGCCCTTGGTAGGCTTCGGCTTGCAGTTCGCATTGGTGCAGCATCTGGAGTTCGCCGCGGCGTTCAGTGCCCTGGCCCTGGGCATGATCTACATGGGGCTGGCCCGCGTTTTGATGGGCGGTCGCGCTGTATTGTTGGCTGAAACCTGCCTCGCCTTGGGCGTGATTTTCGGCAGCCTGGCGATTCCGCTTGGCCTCGATGCCCGTTGGACTGCCGCAGCGTGGGCGGTGGAGGGCGCCGGCATCTTCTGGCTGGGCCTGCGCCAGCAGCGACCCTTCGCGCGCATCTTTGCCCTGTTGCTGCAATTGGGATCGGCGCTGGCCTTCGTCAGCGAATTGCATCCAGGTGAAGGCAGCCTGCTGGAGGGATCGTGGCTGGGTGCGTTGATGCTCGGTTGTGCCTTGCTGTTCAGCTTCTACCAATTGCACAAGGCCGAGCCCGGGCATGTCGCGAGCTGGGAGCGTCAGGCTCAGCCTGTGCTGGCGGTATTGGGGCTGGGCTTCCTGTACTTGCTGGCACCGCTGTTCTTCTTTACCCACGGCACCGCCATTGCCTGGGCCTTTGCCGGCCTGGCGACGCTGTTTGTCGGCCTGCGCCTGCAATCAAGGACCTTCCTGTTTACCGCGTTCGCCGTGCAACTGTTGGGTGGTGCGTTGTTCCTGATGCGCCTGCAAGGCGCGGACGGGGATTCGACGGCCGTGTTCAGTGCTGGCTGGAGCGGTTTGCTCAGTGCTTCGCTGATCGGCCTGGCACTGATCGGCGGCATGCTCCTGGCGGCTCGCGACGACATGGTGCGCAACGATGTCCGCTTGTTGCGCGGCTTGTCCGTGGTACTGCTGGCGGGGCTGGTGCTGATCAATCTCGCGGTGCTGTTCGTCCTGCCGTGGCAAACGGCGAGCGGCGTATGGGCGGCCAGCGGCCTGTTGATCATCTGGTTGAGCCTGTACCTGAAGCAACGTGTGAGCTTTGTCTTCGGCCTGCTGTTGCAGTTGCTTGGCGGTGCGGCGTTCCTCACGGCAGGGCCAGCACTGCTGGGCCCGCTCAATGCCGAGGATCTCCGTCCGTTGGCCCATAGCGGCTTCTGGACGCCACTGGTACTGGGGCTGGCGGCGCTGGTGGGCGCGTGGCGACTGCAACGTGCGCACTCGACGCAGGAGCTGGACGTCTTGAGCTTGCAGCGCCTGTCCGAGTTGTTGCTGGTCTGGGGTGCCGGCTGGTGGGCACTGGCGTGGGTCAGCGAAGTGCTGCGCTTTGCCCCGGCCAACCTGCAAGGCAGCTTACTGTTGATCGTGGCGGCGACCAGCGTGGCGGTATGGAGCGTCTTGTCGCTGCGGTTGAAATGGCCGGCGTTGGGGCTGTTGTGCACCTTGCTGATTCCTGCGGCGGGCTGTGTGCTGTTGGCGACCGGGCACAGCCGTTATCATCCGGCGGCGGATTTCGGCTGGTTGGCCTGGCTGGCGGTGTTCGCTGTGCATTTCGTTTCCTTGAAGCGGCTGGCGTCGGCGCTGCCGGCCCAGGCGCGCAGCACAGCTCATGTACTCGGTTGCTGGTTGCTGATGGCGGTGTTGATGCTGGAGTTGCGTTACGGCCTGCTGCAGTTGTCCGAGCAGTACAACGCCTGGCGCTGGCTGGCCTGGGCGATCCTGCCGGGCCTTTACCTGGTGCTGGTGTCCTCGCCGCGCACCTTGCCGTGGCCGGTATCTGCACAACCACGGGAATACCGCGTCTACGCGGCGGCGCCCATGGCGTTGTTGATGCTCGGCTGGTTCTGGCTGACCAACACTTTCAGCGACGGCAACTCGGAGCCACTGCCTTATGTGCCGCTGCTCAATCCTCTGGAGCTGGGCCTGTTGTTCGCCTTGTTCGGTATCTATGTGTGGGCCCGCAACGCCGTGGAGCAAACGACGACCCGTTGGAGTCGTATCGGTCACATTGCCCAGTTGATCGCCGGTGTGTCGCTGTTCGCGTTCTTCACCGCCCTGGTGATGCGCACGGCCCACCAGTGGATGGATGTCCCGTACGAGCTGGACGCGTTGCTTGAGTCCATGTTCGTACAGGCCGGCTTGTCCATCGTCTGGACCTTGATTGCCTTGGGCCTGATGATCGGCGGGCACTTGCGCCATCGCCGAGAGGTGTGGCTGATCGGCGCGGCGTTGATCGCTGTCGTCGTGGCCAAGCTGTTCTTCGTTGAATTGAGTAACCGTGGCGGTCTGGCGCGGATCGTGTCGTTTATCGGCGTGGGGGTGTTGCTGCTGGTGGTCGGCTATTTTGCGCCGCTGCCGCCCAAGCGCCCGGAGTCGGCCCCGGATGCCGAGCCGCCGATGCCTGTCAGTGAGGGAGTGTCGTCTTGAGTCGCAAGTTGAGTCGAATCGGGCTGGGCGTGGTCGGGCTGTGGGCAGCCTTGTCGGCGACGGCGCAGGAGCAACCGCAGGATTTCGCCCATCAGGTGCCGTTGGCCTTGAGCGGCGAGGGGCCGTGGTATCGCTTGCCGTTGCCCTTGGATGTTCAGTTGCGGGCGCGACAAACCGACCTTAGTGATCTGCGGGTCTTCAACGCCGCCGGGCAGGCCCAGGCCTACGCGTTGGTTCGTGAGTCGGCCCGGAGTCGAGAAAATCGCACCCTCACCGATGTGAAGTGGTTCCCGCTGTACAACGCGGCCGATGACAGTGAGCGCGCGCCCAGCGTGCGGGTCCAATCGAACGCCAACGGCACGCTGGTTGAAGTACAACCGTCCAGCCGACTCGAAGCGGGGGAAGAAGAACTGCGCGGCTGGCTGCTCGACGCCAGCGCAATCAAGGCCCCGCTGCAGCAACTGATCCTCGACTGGACCAGCGAACGCGACGGCTTCCAGCGTTTCAGCATCGAAGCCAGCGACGACTTGCAACACTGGCAGGCCTGGGGTGAAGGCCAGGTCGCACGGCTGACGTTTGCCGACGAGCGGGTCGAGCAGCACGAGGTGAGCTTGCCCGGCCAATCGGCGCGGTACTTGCGGTTGCTGTGGGATTCGCCGTCCTCGGCGCCGGTGCTGACCTCGGCCCAACTGCAAAGCGCCAGCCGCGAAAGCCTGCCGTTGCCGTTGATCTGGTCGCAACCGCTCGCCGGCAGCACGACGAAGGCCGGCGAATACACCTGGCAGTTGCCGATGGGGTTGGACGTCGAACAGGTGCAGGTAGATCTCAGCGAGGCCAACAGCCTGGCGCCGGTGACCCTGGCCGGTCGCCGTGAAAGCAGCCATCCCTGGCAGCCAATGGGCGGTGGTTTGCTTTATCGCCTGACGCAGAACGGCCAGGACGTGCTGCAAAACCAACTGCAGCTGTCCGGCCAGACCGTTCAACAGTTGAAGCTGACGGTGGATGAGCGCGGCGGCGGCCTCGGCACCGAAGCCCCTGCACTGCGGTTTGCCGTGCGTGCGACCCAGGTGGTGTTCCTGGCTCGTGGCGAAGGGCCTTATACGCTGGCGCTGGGCAGCGCGACGGTAAAGGCGGCCAGCCTGCCGTTGACCACGCTGATTCCAGACTACAAGCCCTCGCGCCTGGCGACGCTGGGCGCCGCGACGGTCAACGGAACGGCCACTTCGACGCCTGTTGTTGAAGCCACACCCGCGACTGCGGATACCGACTGGAAAAAGATCGGCTTGTGGGCGGTGCTGCTGCTCAGCGTGGTGTTCCTCGCGGCGATGGCCTTCAGTCTGCTGCGCAAGCCGCCAGTCAAATCCTGAGTCGAGACAACCGACAAACCGAGTCGCCCGTTTCGCGAGCAAGCCGGCTTCCACAGGAGTCCGCATTCCTCATGTGGGAGCCGGCATGCTCGCGAAAGCGGTTTTCCTTCCACCAAAATACCCAAGCGAACCGACACCCCGTGAACTCAATCCTCCATATCCCGTCTCATAGGAGGAATTAAGTCCCGACTCGCGCTAAACTGCGCGGGTTTTCCGCCCCCTATTCTTCGGAGCCGTCCATGTCCCGCGTTACCTTGAGTCGCTATTTGATTGAGCAGACCCGCAGCAACAATACCCCTGCCGATCTGCGCTTTTTGATCGAAGTGGTGGCGCGTGCATGCAAGGAAATCAGCCACGCCGTGTCCAAGGGCGCGCTGGGCGGTGTCCTGGGCAGCATGGGCACCGAAAACGTGCAGGGCGAAGTACAGAAGAAGCTCGACGTGCTCTCCAACGAAATCCTGCTGGAGGCCAACGAATGGGGCGGTCACCTGGCCGGCATGGCGTCCGAGGAGATGGACAATGCCTACCAGATCCCGGGCAAATACCCGAAAGGCGCCTACCTGCTGGTATTCGACCCGCTGGACGGTTCGTCGAACATCGACATCAACGCGCCGGTCGGCACGATCTTCTCGGTATTGCGTTGCCCGAACGAGTACCTGAGCCAGAACGAAGCCCTGAATGAAAAGGCCTTCTTGCAGCCAGGCACCGAGCAGGTCGCCGCCGGTTATGCCATCTACGGCCCTCAGACCATGCTGGTGCTGACCCTGGGCGACGGCGTCAAGGGCTTCACCCTGGATCGCGAAATGGGCAGCTTCGTACTCACCCACGAAGACATCACCATTCCTGAAACCACCCAGGAATTCGCCATCAACATGTCCAACCAGCGTCACTGGGAAGCCCCGGTACAACGCTACGTCAGCGAGTTGCTCGCCGGCGAAGAAGGCCCGTTGAAAAAGAACTACAACATGCGCTGGGTCGCCGCGATGGTCGCCGACGTACACCGCATCCTGACCCGTGGTGGCTTGTTCATGTACCCGCGCGACAGCCGCGAGCCCTCCAAGCCGGGCAAGCTGCGCCTGATGTACGAAGCCAACCCGATGTCGTTCCTGGTGGAGCAGGCAGGTGGCGCTTCCACCGACGGCCACCAGCGCATCCTCGACATCAAGCCTGAAGGCCTGCACCAGCGCGTTGCCGTGTTCCTCGGCTCGAAGGAAGAAGTGGCACGCGCCACGGCTTACCACAAGGAGTAAACCATGGCCGAGCCCTGGCAGCCGTTGCTCGATTGGTGGTTTGGTTCAGCCCAGACGCCGGACGAAATAGCGGCTGACAAGGGCAAGCTGTGGTTCGGCAAAGGCCATGATCGCCAGGCGCGAGAGCGCTTCGGCGACCTGGTCGAGCAAGCACTGGCCGGCGGATTGACCGACTGGGCGCAACGCCCGGAAGGTTGGCTGGCCCTGGTGCTGCTGCTGGATCAACTCCCGCGGATGATCTTTCGCAACACGCCCAAGAGCTTTTCCGGCGACCTGCGAGCCCAAGCGCTGGTGGCCCAGGGTTTGGCGGCGGGTTTCGACCAGCAACTACGACCGATCCAGCGCGTTTTCATCTACCTCGTCCTCGAACACTGCGAAAACCTCGCGGTGCAGAACGAAGCCGTATCGCGGTTCATCGAACTGGTTCGAGAGCAACCCGAGGCGCAGCGGGCGGTGTTTGAAGACAATCTGGATTATGCCGAGCGGCATCAGAAGATCATTGCCCGGTTTGGACGCTTTCCCCATCGCAATGCGGTGTTGGGGCGCGAGTCCACGGCTGAGGAAGTGGAGTTTTTGAAGAGGCCTGGGTCGAGGTTTTAGTCAGTTGTTTAGGGGCTGCTTCGAAGCAATCGCTTCATCAGCAGGGCGGGCAAGCTCTTGCGGCTATCGGCGATGATATGGATATAGATCGTTTGGCCCCGCACCTCATAAATGATTCGGTTCATCCCTGATTGTCCAGTTCGCTGAAGATATCCTCGATTGCCCTGAATTTACCCTCTTGAATTTCCTGGTTGCCCATCGCCAGCAGCTTCAACAGGGCCATAGTGTCTTCTTGTTCTTCGAAACTTTTTACATCCATGACCACGAGCTTGGCTTCACCGTTTTGGGTGATGATCAACGGCTCTCTGCTCTCTGTGATGCTCTTGACGATTTCGGCGGTATGGCTCTTCAAATAGCTGATGGGTTTGATTTGTGATGAGAGTTTCATGGTGCGGGGCCTCGGAAGAGTTGAACGGACTGAATTTAGTCTTGATTCAGTCTTTCGTCAGGGTGTCGGTCTGATTTCTGCTGAGGGCCCGCAAAGCGCTAGATCCGGAAACTCCCCACCAACTGCTTCAACCGCGCCGCCTGCTGTTCAAGGTCGGAACAGGCACGCAAGGTGGCTTGCAGGTTTTCCACGCCTTCCTGGTTCAGCGTGTTGATCTCGTTGATGTCGACATTGATCGACTCCACCACGGCGGTTTGTTCTTCGGTGGCGGTGGCAACGGACTGGTTCATGCCGTCGATTTCGCCGATGCGCTGGGTCACGCTGCCCAGGCGTTCGCCGGCCTGGTTGGCGATGCCGACGCTGCTTTCACTCTGGCGCTGGCTGTCGGTCATGGTCAGTACCGCTTCCCGCGCACCGACTTGCAGCTCCTCGATCATCTTCTGCACTTGCTGCGCCGAATCCTGGGTGCGGTGGGCCAGGTTGCGCACTTCGTCGGCCACCACCGCGAAGCCGCGACCGGCTTCACCGGCCCGGGCCGCTTCGATGGCGGCGTTGAGGGCGAGCAGGTTGGTCTGCTGGGAGATGCTGGTGATCACTTCGAGAATCTGGCCGATGTTCACCGTGTTGCTGTTCAGGGTTTCGATGTTGCCGCACGAATCGCTGATCTTGGCCGACAGCTGTTGCATCGCCGTGATGGTTTTATCCACAACTTGCTGACCGTCTTCGGCCAGGTTGCGGGCCTCGCTGGAATGTTGCGAGGCGAGGGCGGCGTTCTGGGCGATTTCCTGGGCGGCGGCGCCGAGCTGGTTGATGGCCGCGGCCACGCTGCTGGTGCGCGACGCCTGCTGGTCCGAGTTGAACATTGACGAGTTGGATGCACTGACCACACGCAGGGCGACTTCATTGACCTGGCCGGTTGCAGAAGCCACCTCTCGGATCGAGGTGTGGATACGCTCGACGAAGCGGTTGAACGAGGTGCCCAGCGCGCCGAATTCATCATGGCCATGGATGGTCAGGCGGCGGGTCAGGTCGCCTTCGCCTTCGGCGATATCGTGCATGGCGCGGCCCATGGCCAGCAGCGGTTGCATCAATACGCGGATGAGCATGCCCAGCAGGGCGATGATGAAGACCACGGCGATGACCATGGCAATCAACGCCGAGGTGCGGAATTCGCTGAGCATTGCCAGGGCGGTGTCTTTATCAAGCACCAGCGCCACGTACCAGCTGGCACCGGGGACGCCGTTGACCTGGGTGAAAGAGATGAACTGGGTCTTGCCGTCGAGCTCGACTTCTTTAACGCCCGGACTGATTTGAGGCGCGCCGTTGGGATAGGCCTCGGCGAGGGTCTTGAGCACGCGCTTGCTGTCAGGGTGGACCAGGATCTTGCCGTCGGCGCTGACAATGAACGCATGGCCATGGCCACCAAAGTTCAGCGAGTTGATGATCGCGCTGACGCTCGACAGGTCGATGTCCGCACCCGCCACGCCGATCATCTGGTTCTGGCGCTGTACCGGTGTCGCAACGGTAATGACCAACTTGCCCGACGAAGCCGCGATGTAGGGTTCGGTGACGATGGTTTGCTGGGCGCTATTGGCCGCCTTGTACCAGCCACGGGCGCGTGGGTCGTAGTCGGCGGCGCGATTGCCGGCTGGTATCGAAAACATCAAGCCGTCGGTGCCGCCGAAATAGCTGAGCTGGAAATTGCCGGTGTAGGCGGGCAGTCCTACGGCGCGTTTCAGGCTGTCGGCACTGCTGCCGTCGATGGCGATTTGTTGGGCCAGTGATTGCAGCAACTGTATCCGGCCTTCTACCCACGTCTGGATATTGCGGCTGGTCAGGCTGCCAAGCTCCTGCATGGACGTCTCGGTGCTGGTATTGAGACTTTGTCGCTGGCGGTAATCGTTGAACAGGATGAAACAGGCGAATGCGACGGCCACCACAAGGGCGGCAGCCAACAAGATTTTGTGGCTGAATTTCATGTTTCTGGTCATTAAGAACGCTACCGCGAAGGGACGGGTCAAAAAGGGGAGTCAATTTGCCATAACGCAGGATTTTGCGCTGTTACTTTTTATCGGCGCAGAAGCCCGGCGCATCAGGAGCCAGGCCACCTATCCCGACGAAAGGCACGACGGCGTCACAAACCGATTGATTCATCCGTGAAACACCTCTGCATCGCCAATAAATACTGGGGGCGTCAGGGAACCAGACAGGGGTTTTCTCTTCTAAGGATCAGGTTGGCACCCTGCCACCTCCCTTCCGTTCCAGGAGTTACACCATGTCGCTGCGATCTATCGCCCTGCTGTTTATGTGCGTCGTGTTGACCGCATGCAGCAAGGTCAACCAGGAAAACTATTCGAAGCTGTCGGCCGGGATGCCCAAGGCCGAAGTCGAGACGTTACTGGGCAAACCGACTGACTGTTCGGGCGCGCTTGGCATGTCCAGCTGCACCTGGGGCGACCAGAAAAGCTTTATCAGCGTGCAGTACGCCGGTGACAAAGTGTTGATGTTTTCCGGCCAAGGCCTGAAGTAACCTGAAGTAAACCGGGGCCAAGCGCCCACGGGAGAAAAAAATAATGATGCGGTTAGTGTTTGTGCTTTTGGCTGGCCTGGTATTGGCCGGCTGTGCCACTTCTGGCGTAGACCCGTTGGCGCCCAAGACCGTCAGCAGTGTCAATCTCAAGCGTTACCAAGGGACCTGGTACGAGCTGGCCCGCCTGCCGATGTATTTCCAGCGCAACTGTGCGCAATCCGAAGCCCATTACACCCTCAAGCCCGACGGCAACGTGGACGTGTTCAACCGTTGCCTGACTTCGGATTGGAAGTGGGAAGAAGCCAGGGGGACGGCTTACCCGCAGGTACCGGGCAAGACCGACAAGCTCTGGGTCGAGTTCGACACCTGGTTTTCGAGGATCCTGCCGGGTGTGGCCAAGGGCGAATATTGGGTCTTGTATGTCAGCGATGACTACAAGACCGCCATCGTTGGCGATCCGAGCCGTCGCTACCTATGGCTGCTGTCGCGCACGCCAACGGTCAAGGTCGATGTGCGCGAAGAGCTGCTGAGCAAGGCACGCCAGCAGGGTTATGACACCACGCGGTTGGTCTGGCGCGCGTCGGACCGGCAGATGGCCAAGACCTCGGACTGACTGATAGCCGAGAAAACCATTTTTTATCGGGTCAGTCCAAGAGTTCGCGCAGCACCCGGGTAAACGCCCGGGCGCTTTCCTCTTCGCCGCCATGGCGTCCATTGCGCACCACCCACTTGCCGCCGACCATCACATCGCGCACCTGGCGATCGCCGCCAGCAAACAGCCAGCGATTGAGGATGCCGTCACCGCTGGCCGTGGCGAGGTACGGATCATTGCCATCGAGCACCAGCCAGTCGGCACGCTTGCCCACCTCGAATGTGCCGATAGGTTGTCCCAGTGCCTGGGCACCGCCTTGCAACGCTGCGTCAAACAAGGTGCGTCCAACCACTGGCTGATCCGTTCGGTACAACCGGTTGCGGCGCTGGTCCCGCAGGCGCTGGCCGTATTCCAACCAGCGCAACTCTTCGACCACGCTCAACGACACATGGCTGTCGGAGCCGATGCCCATCCGCCCGCCCTGGGCGAGGAAATCCACGGCCGGAAATATCCCGTCGCCCAGGTTCGCCTCGGTGGTCAGGCACAAACCGGCAATCGCCCTGCTCTTGGCCATGAGGCTGACCTCTTGTGGGCTGGCGTGGGTCGCATGGACGAGGCACCAGCGCTGGTCGACTTCGGCATTTTCATACAGCCATTGCAGCGGACGGGCACCGCTCCAGCTCAGGCAGTCGTCCACTTCTTTCTGCTGTTCGGCGATGTGGATGTGTACCGGGCAATCACGGTCGCTGGCGGCCAGCACGTCGTGAATCTGCCCGGGGGTCACGGCGCGCAGCGAGTGGAAGCACAAACCCAGCGCCTGGGACGGTTGCCCGGCCAGGATCGGCTGCAAGCGTGACTGCAGCTTCAAGTAGTTCTCGGTGCTGTTGATGAAGCGGCGCTGCCCGTCATTGGGTGCCTGGCCGCCAAAACCGGAGTGACTGTAGAGCACCGGCAGCAGCGTCAGGCCGATGCCGGCGTCGCTGGCGGCCTGGCTGATTCGCAGGGCCAGTTCCGCTGGGTTGGCGTAGGGCGCGCCGTCGATGTCATGGTGCACGTAATGGAATTCGGCCACTGACGTGTAGCCGGCCTTGAGCATCTCGATGTACAGCTGCCGGGCGATGACGCCCAATTGGTCGGGGCTGATTTTTCCGACCAGACGATACATCAGGTCGCGCCAGGTCCAGAAACTGTCGTTGGGATTGCCCGCCACTTCCGCCAGCCCGGCCATGGCCCGCTGGAACGCATGGGAATGCAGGTTCGGCATGCCCGGCAACAGCGGCCCACCGAGCCGTTCGGCCCCGTCTGCGTGGGAATCGGCCTGGACATCGGTCAGGACGCCCTCGGCGTCGACCTCAAGACGCACATCATTGGCCCATCCATTAGGCAGCAGCGCACGCTCGGCAAAGAAGGCGGACATCGGTTGAACCTCGTTGCGTGTAATTTGTATATACATATACAGACGTTTGCCTGGCCGGTAAACTCCGGCAAGCTAGCAACCTTATTCGCAGAACAGGGAACCGCCGTGCCGACTCCGCCTGCCAAACCGCCGCTGGCCGCAAACATGGGTGACAGTCCGGCGCCCTTGTACGCCCGCGTCAAACAAATGATTACCCAGCAGATCGACAGTGGGAACTGGCCGCCGCATTACCGCGTGCCGTCGGAAAGCGAGCTGGTCAGCCAGCTGGGTTTCAGTCGCATGACCATCAACCGTGCGCTGCGGGAAATGACCGCCGACGGCCTGTTGGTGCGCATGCAAGGTGTCGGCACGTTCGTGGCCGAGCCCAAGAGCCAGTCCGCATTGTTCGAAGTGCACAACATTGCCGACGAAATCGCCTCCCGGGGCCATCGGCATACCTGCAAGGTCATCACCCTGGAAGAAGAGGCCGCCGGCTCGGAGCGGGCCCTGGCCCTGGACATGCGCGAAGGCCAGAAGGTGTTCCACTCGTTGATCGTGCATTTCGAGAACGACATTCCCGTGCAAATCGAGGACCGTTTCGTCAATGCGCTGGTGGCGCCTGATTACCTCAAGCAGGACTTCACCCAGCAAACGCCTTATGCCTACCTGAACCAGGTGGCGCCGCTGACCGAAGGCGAGCATGTGGTCGAGGCGATCCTGGCCGAGCCGAGCGAATGCAAGCTGCTGCAGATCGAAAAAGGCGAGCCGTGCCTGTTGATCCGCCGCCGTACCTGGTCCGGGCGCCAACCGGTGACCGCTGCACGCCTGATCCATCCGGGCTCCCGTCACAGTCTGGAAGGGCGTTTCCATAAATGAGCCAATTGAAGGTTTTACGCGCTGCGGATTACCCGCGCATGCCTTGGAAGAACGGTGGCGGCAGTACCGAGGAAATCACCCGCGATGCCGGCGCCGGCCTGGAAGGTTTTGGCTGGCGCCTGTCGATCGCCGATATTGGTGAGTCGGGTGGCTTTTCCACCTTCGCTGGCTACGAGCGGATCATCACGGTCTTGCAGGGGGACGGCATGACGCTGAATGTCGATGGCCATGCCACGCGACCTCTGCATCCGCTGGACCCTTTCGCGTTCAGTGGCGAAAGCCATGTGCATTGCACGCTGCTGGGCGGGCCGATTCGTGACTTCAACCTGATCTACGCGCCACAGCGTTACCGCGCGCGATTGCAGTGGCTGGGAGGCCAACAGCGATTTTTCAGCGAGGCGGGGACGGTGTTGGTGTTCAGTGCGGCTCCGGGACTGGCTATAAAGATCGGTGAGTCCGCCGTGGACTTGGGCCTCTACGACTGTTTGCAACTGAGCGGTAACACCACGCTGATGGATGTCTCGACCCACGGTCAATGCTGTGTGATCGAACTGACCGCCTGTTAAGAAATCCTGTGACAGAGCTTTTGTGGCGAGGGAGCAAACTCCCCGCCACAAAAAACGCGCTCATTGTTTCCTGTTCGCGCACCAACTTGTTACTGAACGCCCCAGCGTGGCGCAATACCATGCTTCTGTGCCCTTCTGATTTGCCACTCGAAAACCCTCCTTAAAAATTTCATGCAGCCTAGCAGCCCTTGAATCACAAGGCTTTCAGCCAATTCACCAGCCGTTCCTGAAGACCGCCGCCAACAAGTTGGCCGCTTGATTGCATATGCTTGTACATACAAGTAAAGACGTATGCGTATGAGTCGCCTGCATTCAACGCAACGTTCGCTAATCGCTGCCCACTGCCCGGGCTGGTCTGGATTGATCGCTGAGGAGTTTTTGCTGTGACCGACGCTACCCGCAAACCTGAAAAATACCGTGACGTTGAAATCCGCGCCCCTCGCGGCAACACGCTGACCGCCAAGAGCTGGCTGACCGAAGCGCCGTTGCGCATGCTGATGAACAACCTCGACCCGGAAGTGGCCGAGAACCCCAAGGAACTGGTGGTATACGGTGGCATCGGCCGCGCGGCGCGCAATTGGGAGTGCTACGACAAGATCGTCGAAAGCCTGACCAATCTGAATGATGACGAAACCCTGCTGGTGCAATCCGGCAAGCCAGTGGGCGTGTTCAAGACCCACAGCAACGCCCCTCGCGTACTGATTGCCAACTCCAACCTGGTGCCGCACTGGGCCAGTTGGGAGCACTTCAACGAACTCGATGCCAAGGGCCTGGCCATGTACGGCCAGATGACCGCCGGCAGCTGGATCTACATCGGCAGCCAGGGCATCGTGCAAGGCACTTATGAAACCTTCGTCGAGGCCGGTCGCCAGCATTACGACTCAAACCTCAAGGGCCGTTGGGTGCTGACCGCCGGCCTGGGCGGCATGGGCGGTGCGCAACCGCTGGCTGCGACGTTGGCCGGCGCATGCTCGCTGAACATCGAGTGCCAGCAGGTGAGCATCGATTTCCGCCTGAAAACCCGCTATGTCGATGAGCAAGCCAAAGACCTCGACGACGCCCTGGCCCGCATCGAGAAATACACCGCCGAAGGCAAGGCGATTTCCATCGCGCTGTGTGGGAACGCGGCTGAAATCCTGCCGGAAATGGTCCGTCGTGGTGTGCGTCCGGACATGGTCACCGACCAGACCAGCGCCCACGATCCCCTCAACGGTTACCTGCCGGCCGGCTGGACCTGGGACGAATACCGTGCCCGTGCCAAGACCGAGCCTGCCGCCGTGGTCAAGGCCGCCAAGCAATCGATGGCTGTCCACGTCAAAGCGATGCTGGACTTCCAGAAAATGGGCGTGCCGACCTTCGACTACGGCAACAACATCCGCCAGATGGCCCAGGAAGAGGGCGTCGAGAATGCCTTCGATTTTCCGGGGTTCGTGCCGGCGTATATCCGTCCGCTGTTCTGCCGTGGCATCGGCCCGTTCCGTTGGGCGGCGC
Source organism: Pseudomonas frederiksbergensis (assembly GCF_035751725.1). Classification (GTDB taxonomy): domain Bacteria; phylum Pseudomonadota; class Gammaproteobacteria; order Pseudomonadales; family Pseudomonadaceae; genus Aquipseudomonas; species Aquipseudomonas frederiksbergensis_A. The sequence continues at coordinate 430,397 of NZ_CP142104.1, forward strand.
TGTCCGGCGACCCGCAAGACATCTACAAGACCGACGCCAAGGTCAAGGAACAGATCCCCGACGACGCCCACCTGCACAACTGGTTGGACATGGCCCGCGAGCGCATCAGCTTCCAGGGCTTGCCGGCGCGTATCTGCTGGGTTGGCCTGGGCCAGCGCGCCAAGTTGGGCCTGGCGTTCAACGAGATGGTGCGCAGCGGCGAATTGTCGGCGCCGATCGTCATCGGTCGCGACCACCTCGACTCTGGCTCCGTCGCCAGCCCCAACCGTGAAACCGAATCCATGCAGGACGGCTCCGACGCCGTTTCCGACTGGCCGCTGCTCAATGCCTTGCTCAACACCGCCAGCGGTGCGACCTGGGTTTCGCTGCACCACGGGGGTGGCGTCGGCATGGGCTTCTCCCAGCACTCGGGCATGGTGATCGTCTGCGACGGTACCGACGAAGCGGCCGAGCGCATTGCCCGCGTCCTGCACAACGACCCGGGTACAGGCGTGATGCGCCATGCCGATGCCGGTTACCAGATCGCCATCGATTGCGCGAAGGAGCAGGGGCTGAACCTGCCGATGATCACCGGCAAGTAACGCAAAACCCAAAAAAAGCATCGCCCGAACCGAACAATCCACAGAGGTTGAACCATGGCTGTCACCAGCACACGCGAAAACAGCAAGCCGTTGATCGAGAAACGTTCGATCGACTACATCCCGGAAGGGGAGCGGCACGGCCGATTGTTGAGCCAGTTCACCCTCTGGATGGGGGCCAACCTGCAGATCACTGCAATCGTCACCGGCGCATTGGCGGTGGTGCTGGGCGGTGATGTGTTCTGGTCGTTGATCGGTTTGCTGATCGGCCAGGTGCTCGGCGGTGGCGTCATGGCCTTGCATGCAGCGCAAGGGCCCAAGCTGGGCCTGCCGCAGATGATCTCCAGCCGGGTGCAGTTTGGTGTGTATGGCGCGGCCATCCCGATCGTGCTGGTGTGCCTGATGTACCTGGGTTTCACCGCAACGGGAACCGTGCTTTCCGGGCAGGCGCTGGGCCAGTTGTTTGGTGTCAGCGACAGTGTCGGCATCCTCATTTTCGCCAGTGTCATCGTGCTGGTCACGGTGCTCGGGTATCGGGTGATTCACTTCATTGGCCGTGTCGCCAGCGTCATTGGCGTGATCGCCTTTGTCTATCTGTTCGCTCGGTTGATCAGCCAGACCGACGTTGGCGCACTGCTGCAAATCCGCGACTTCAGCTGGAGCAGTTTCCTGCTGGCGGTGTCGCTCGCGGCCTCCTGGCAGATCGCCTTCGGCCCCTACGTGGCGGACTATTCGCGTTACCTGCCGAGCAAGACGTCCTCGGTGAAAACCTTTTTTGCCGCAGGTGCCGGTTCCGTCATCGGCGCGCAAGTGGCGATGATCCTCGGCGTGTTTGCCGCCGCCTCGGCCAACGGGCAGTTCGCCGGTCATGAAGTGGCCTATATCGTTGGCCTGGGCGGTACCGGCGCCACCGCTGCGCTGCTGTACTTCAGCATCGCATTTGGCAAGGTCACCATCTCTACGCTGAATTCCTACGGCAGCTTCATGTGCATCGCGACCATCATCAGCGGTTTCCGCGGGCATGTGAACGTCACGCGCTTGCAGCGCTTGGTGTTCGTGCTGGTCATCGTTGGCGCCGCGACCTTGATCGCGCTGCTCGGCCAGCACTCGTTCCTCGGTGCGTTCAAGTCCTTCATCTTGTTCCTGCTGGCGTTCTTCACGCCGTGGAGCGCGATCAACCTGGTGGACTACTACTGCATCACCCGCGAGCGCTATGACGTGCCGGCACTGAACGACCCGAACGGTCGCTACGGTCGCTGGAATGCCCTCGGCATCAGCGTCTATGTCTTCGGCGTACTGGTTCAATTGCCGTTCATTGCGACCAAGTTCTATACCGGTCCGCTGGTGGGAGCCATGGGCGGTGTGGATATTTCCTGGATCATCGGCCTGGTGGTCCCGGCGGCGCTGTACTACGTCCTCGCCAAGCAGTGGCACAGCGCAGTACCCGATCAATTGATCCTGCCGGTCGAGCAGGACGCGGTTGACGCACAACCGAGCAGGGCGGGCCGCATCCAAGCGGTCTGATGGGACGTTGACAGGGCTGGATGCCTCTTGACTGCCGTAAGCCAATCCAACTGATTAGGAGCGTCACATAATGAAGTCGAACAAGACCCTGCTGACCACATTGCTTTCCATGGGCCTGCTGGCCAGCGTCGGCGCCACGCAAGCGGCGGGTTGGTGCGAGTCGGGCAAACCGGTGAAGTTCGCCGGCCTGAACTGGGAAAGCGGCATGCTGCTGACCGACGTCCTGCAAGTGGTCCTGGAAAAAGGCTACGACTGCAAGACCGACAGCCTGCCCGGCAACTCCATCACCATGGAGAACGCGCTGAGCAGCAACGACATCCAGGTATTTGCCGAAGAGTGGGTCGGTCGCAGTGAAGTCTGGAACAAGGCCGAGAAGGCCGGCAAGGTGGTCGGCGTCGGTGCCCCGGTGGTGGGCGCCATCGAAGGCTGGTACGTGCCGCGCTACGTGGTTGAAGGCGATGCCAAGCGCAAGCTCGAAGCCAAGGCCCCTGGCCTGAAGAACATCGCCGACCTGGGCCAGTACGCCGCCGTGTTCAAGGACCCGGAAGAACCGTCCAAGGGCCGGTTCTACAACTGCCCGGCCGGCTGGACCTGCGAGCTGGACAACAGCGAAATGCTGAAAAGCTACGGCCTGGAAAAAACCTACACGAACTTCCGTCCAGGCACCGGCCCGGCCCTGGATGCGGCGGTGTTGTCGAGCTACAAGCGTGGCGAGCCGATCCTTTTCTACTACTGGTCGCCTACGCCGCTGATGGGCCAGGTGGACCTGGTCAAGCTCGAAGAAAAACCTGGCGTGGATAAAAGCGTGAGCATCAAGGTCGGCCTGTCCAAGACCTTCCACGACGAAGCCCCGGAATTGGTGGCGGTCCTGGAAAAGGTCAACCTGCCGATCGATATCCTGAACCAGAACCTCGGGCGCATGGCCAAAGAGCGGATCGAGTCGCCGAAACTGGCGAAGATCTTCCTGAAGGAACATCCTGAAGTCTGGCACGCCTGGGTCAGTGAAGACGCTGCCAAGAAAATCGACGCGGCTCTGTAGGTCGAATATTTCCCGGCCAACCCGTGGGCTGGCCGGGACGTTCACCGCATCCACCTGATCGAGAGTCTCTTATGTTTCCCGAAAGCTTTACCTTCTCCATCGCCGACTGGGTCAACGGTTGGGTCGACGCCCTGGTGACCAACTATGGCGATGTGTTCCGGCACATCTCCGACACGCTGCTGTGGGCCATCGTCAACCTCGAAGGCCTGCTGCGCATGGCACCGTGGTGGTTGATGCTGGCCATCGTCGGCGGCATTGCCTGGCACGCCACCCGCAAGGTCGTCGCCACGGCAGTGATCGTCGGCTTGCTGTTCCTGGTGGGCGCGGTGGGCCTGTGGGACAAACTGATGCAGACCCTCGCCTTGATGCTGGTGGCGACGCTGATCTCGGTGATGATCGGCATTCCCCTGGGCATTCTCTCGGCGCGCAGCAATCGCCTGCGTTCGGTGCTGATGCCGCTGCTGGACATCATGCAGACGATGCCGAGCTTCGTGTATCTGATTCCGGTGTTGATGCTGTTCGGCCTGGGCAAGGTCCCGGCGATCTTCGCCACGGTGATCTACGCCGCGCCACCCTTGATCCGCCTGACCGACCTGGGCATCCGCCAGGTGGACGGCGAAGTGATGGAAGCCATCAATGCCTTTGGCGCCAACCGCTGGCAGCAACTGTTCGGCGTGCAACTGCCCTTGGCCCTGCCGAGCATCATGGCCGGGATCAACCAGACCACCATGATGGCCCTGTCGATGGTGGTCATCGCCTCGATGATCGGCGCCCGTGGCTTGGGCGAAGACGTGCTGGTGGGCATCCAGACCCTCAACGTCGGGCGTGGCCTCGAAGCGGGCCTGGCCATCGTGATTCTCGCCGTGGTCATCGACCGCATTACCCAGGCCTATGGTCGTCCTCGGCATGAGGTGAGCAAATGAGCAACGCAGCCGTCAGCAAGATCGAAGTCAAGAACGTCTTCAAGATTTTCGGCAACCGTTCCAAGGAAGCCCTGGACCTGATCCGCCAGAACAAGACCAAGGACCAAGTGCTGGCCGAAACAGGCTGCGTGGTCGGTGTGAACGATCTGTCGCTGAGCATCGGCACCGGTGAGATCTTCGTGATCATGGGCCTGTCCGGCTCCGGCAAATCCACCCTGGTGCGCCACTTCAACCGGCTCATCGATCCTACCAGTGGTGCGATCCTGGTGGACGGCGAAGACATCCTGCAACTGGACATGGACGCCCTGCGCGAATTTCGCCGGCACAAGATCAGCATGGTCTTCCAGAGCTTCGGCCTGTTGCCCCACAAGAGCGTGCTGGACAACGTCGCCTACGGCTTGAAAGTGCGCGGCGAAAGCAAACAGGTGTGCGCCGAGCGCGCGCTGCACTGGATCAACACCGTGGGCCTGAAGGGCTACGAGAACAAATACCCGCACCAGCTCTCCGGCGGCATGCGCCAACGCGTCGGCCTGGCTCGGGCGTTGGCGGCGGACACCGACATCATCCTGATGGACGAAGCCTTCAGCGCCCTCGACCCGCTGATCCGCGCGGAAATGCAGGACCAGTTGCTGGAACTGCAGAAGACCCTGCACAAGACCATCGTCTTCATCACCCACGACCTCGACGAGGCCGTGCGCATTGGCAATCGCATTGCGATTCTCAAGGACGGCAAGCTGATCCAGGTCGGCACGCCGCGGGAGATCCTGCATTCGCCGGCGGATGAGTATGTCGATCGGTTTGTGCAGCGCAGGGCTGCGGTGGTGTAAAGGTCGGACATCCTTGTGGCGAGGGGATTCATCCCCGTTGGGGCGCGTAGCGCCCCCAAGACAGCTGAATGCAATTGGCCAGATGCACCGAGGCGACAGTTTTTGGGCCTGCTTCGCAGCCCAGCGGGGATAAATCCCCTCGCCACAAATGCCATTGGCAACTTTATGTGTATGAGGTTTGAGATGTCCCAGGCTGAAAAAATCATCATCACCGGCGCTCCGTTGCGCTGGCAGGACGTGGTCGCCGTCGCCCGCTTCGGCGCTGTGCTCGAGCTGTCGGCCCAGACCTGGGCGCGGATCGACAATGCCCAGGCCATCGTCCAGCGCATCGTCGAAAGCGGAGAGCGCGCCTATGGCGTCAACACCGGCCTGGGCGCCCTGTGCAATGTCTCGCTCAAGGACGAACAACTCAGCCAGCTGTCGCGCAACACCCTGCTCAGCCATGCCTGCGGCGTCGGCCCGGCGCTTTCCGACGAGCAGACCCGGGCGATTCTCTGCGCCGCCATCCACAACTACAGCCATGGCAAGTCCGGCATTCACCGCCGGGTGGTCGAGGCGTTGCTGGCGCTGCTCAATCGCGGCATCACGCCGCAAGTGCCGTCCCAGGGTTCGGTGGGCTACCTGACCCACATGGCTCACATCGGCATCGCGCTGCTGGGTGTCGGCCAGGTCAGCTATCGCGGACAAATCATTCCAGCGCAACAGGCCTTGGCCGCCGAAGGTCTGCAACCGGTGCAACTGGGGGCCAAGGACGGCTTGTGCCTGGTCAACGGCACGCCGTGCATGACCGGCCTCAGTTGCCTGGCGCTGGCCGATGCGACGCGGCTGGTGCAATGGGCCGACGTGATCGGCGCCATGAGCTTCGAGGCCCAGCGCGGCCAGATTGCTGCGTTCGATGCCGAGATCATCGCCCTCAAGCCGCACCCGGGCATGCAGCAGGTCGGCGTGAATCTGCGCGCGTTGCTCGACGGCAGCGAAGTCATCGCTTCGAGCCTGGGCATCCGCACCCAGGACGCCTTGAGCATCCGTTCGATTCCCCAGGTGCACGGCGCCGCTCGCGATCAGTTGGAGCATGCCCGGCAACAGATCGAAACCGAGCTCAACGCGGTCACCGATAATCCGCTGCTACTGGGGACGCCGGAAAGCTTCCGGGTCATGTCCCAGGCCAATCCCCACGGCCAGTCGGTGGCGTTGGCGGCGGATTTGCTGGCGATCGCCATGGCAGAGATCGGCTCGATCGCCGAGCGTCGCCTCGATCGCCTGATCAACCCTCACGTCAGCGGCCTGCCGGCGTTCCTGGTGGCCAACCCCGGCGTGAATTCCGGGATGATGATCGTGCAATACGTCGCCGCGTCGCTGTGCGCGGAGAACAAGCAACTGGCGCAACCGGCGGTGCTCGACAACTTCGTCACCTCGGGGCTGCAAGAAGATCACTTGAGCATGGGCACCAACGCGGCCCTGAAGCTGCACCGGGCGCTGGAAAACTGCACGCAGATCCTCGCCATCGAATACCTGCTGGCGGCCCAGGCCTTTGAATTTCTCAAGACCCAGCGCTTCGGCGCCGGCACCGACATCGCCTGGAGGCTGCTGCGCGAGCGCGTCCCGGCCTACGACCAGGACCGCTGGCTGGCGCCGGACATCGCCAGTGCCGCCGGGCTGCTCAAAGACCCGAATCTGCTGCACAGCGTATTACCGAATTTGAACTGATCAAAAAAAGCGCCAGCGTGCCAAGGCACCCACAGCCCACAAGGCATCGCCCAAAAAGCGAAGGTGACGGATAACGGAACATTCCGGAGCGACTGGCGGGTGAAAACAAAACTCTCAAAAGGAGCAATACATGACTGCCTTAAACCTGATTCCCGGCCAATTGAGCCTGGCTCAATTGCGTGACATCTATCAGCAACCGGTGACCCTGAGCCTCGACGCCAGTGCATCGGCGCAGATCGAAGCGAGCGTTGCCTGCGTGGAACAGATCCTCGCCGAGAATCGTATTGCCTATGGCATCAACACCGGTTTCGGCCTGCTGGCCTCGACCCGCATCGCCAGCGAAGACCTGGAAAACCTGCAGCGCTCCCTGGTGCTGTCCCATGCCGCTGGCGTGGGCGAGCCGATCAGCGATGCGCTGGTGCGGTTGATCATGGTGCTCAAGGTCAACAGCCTGAGCCGGGGTTTTTCCGGCATCCGTCGGCAGGTGATCGATGCGCTGATTGCACTGATCAATGCCGAGGTCTACCCGCACATCCCACTCAAGGGTTCGGTCGGTGCTTCGGGTGACTTGGCGCCACTGGCCCACATGTCCCTGGTGCTGCTGGGCGAAGGCAAGGCCCGCTACAAAGGCGAATGGCTGCCGGCCGTCGAGGCGCTGAAAGTCGCCGGCCTCGCGCCACTGACCTTGGCCGCCAAGGAGGGCCTGGCGCTGCTCAATGGCACGCAAGTTTCCACAGCATTTGCGTTGCGCGGTTTGTTCGAAGGTGAAGATCTGTTCGCTGGCGCCCTGGCCTTGGGCAGCCTCACGGTGGAAGCGGTGCTCGGTTCACGCTCGCCATTCGATCCGCGCATCCATGCCGCCCGGGGCCAGAAAGGCCAGATCGATGCGGCCGCGGCCTACCGCGATCTGCTGGGCGAGCGCAGTGAAGTCTCCGATTCGCACCAGAACTGCGACAAGGTCCAGGATCCGTATTCCCTGCGCTGCCAGCCGCAAGTGATGGGCGCCTGCCTGACCCAGTTCCGCCAGGCCGCCGAGGTGCTGGTGATCGAGGCCAACGCGGTGTCGGACAACCCGTTGGTGTTCGCCGCCGAGGGCGATGTGATTTCCGGTGGCAACTTCCACGCCGAACCGGTGGCGATGGCCGCCGACAACATGGCCCTGGCGATTGCCGAAATCGGCTCCCTGAGCGAGCGGCGCATTTCGTTGATGATGGACAAGCACATGTCGCAACTGCCGCCGTTCCTGGTGGCCAATGGCGGGGTGAACTCCGGTTTCATGATTGCCCAGGTGACGGCGGCTGCCTTGGCGAGTGAAAACAAAGCACTGTCCCATCCTCATTCGGTGGACAGCCTGCCGACCTCGGCCAACCAGGAAGACCACGTCTCCATGGCCCCGGCCGCCGGCAAGCGCCTGTGGGAAATGGCCGAGAACACCCGTGGAATTCTTGCGGTGGAATGGCTCGCGGCGTGCCAGGGATTGGACTTGCGTGGCGGTTTGAAAACCTCCGCCAAGCTGGAACAAGCCCGGAATCTGTTGCGTGCAGAAGTGCCGTTCTATGAGAAGGACCGGTTCTTTGCGCCGGACATCAATGCGGCCACTGAACTGTTGGCGAGCCGGTGCCTGAACGAACTGGTCACGGCGCAGTTGTTGCCGAGCCTGTAAGGGCTTTTTCGCGAGCCTGCTCGCGAATCGATTTTGAATGCGACGAGGAAACCGGGATGAAAACCCTCTGGCAAAACTGCCACGCCGCCACCATGGCCCAGGGCGTCTACTCGATCATCGAAGACGCCGCCATCGTCACCCAGGGCGAGCACGTTCAATGGATCGGCCCGCGTGCCGAACTGCCGACGGGCGACTACCCGTCGGTCAACGACCTCAAGGGGGCCTGGGTCACGCCGGGGCTGATCGACTGCCACACCCACACGGTGTTTGGCGGCAACCGCAGCGGTGAGTTCGAACAGCGCTTGCAAGGCGTCAGCTACGCCGAAATCGCCGCGGCCGGCGGTGGCATCGCCAGTACTGTGCGCGCCACCCGCGCCGCCAGCGAAGACGAGTTGTTTACCAGCGCCGCCAAACGCCTGAAAAGCCTGATGCGCGATGGCGTGACCACGGTGGAAATCAAATCCGGCTATGGCCTGGATCTGCCCAGCGAGCGCAAGATCCTGCGGGTCATCCGCCGCCTCGGCGCCGAACTGCCGGTCAGCGTACGCAGCACGTGCCTGGCGGCCCATGCCTTGCCGCCGGAATACAAGGATCGCGCCGACGACTACATCGAGCACATCTGCACCGAGATGCTGCCGGCGTTGGCCGCCGAGGGGTTGGTGGATGCGGTGGATGCCTTCTGCGAATACCTGGCATTTTCCCCGGCGCAAGTCGAGCGGGTGTTCATCACCGCCCAACAACTGGGCCTGCCGGTGAAGTTGCATGCCGAGCAATTGTCGTCGCTGCACGGCTCCAGCCTGGCGGCGCGCTACCAGGCGCTGTCGGCCGATCACCTGGAGTTCATGACCGAAGACGACGCCAAGGCCATGGCTGAGTCCGGCACCGTGGCGGTGTTGCTGCCGGGGGCGTTTTATTTCCTGCGCGAAACCCAACTGCCGCCGATGGATGCCCTGCGCAAACACGGCGTGAAAATCGCCGTGGCCAGCGACCTCAACCCCGGCACCTCGCCGGCGTTGTCGTTGCGCTTGATGTTGAACATGGCCTGCACCTGTTTGCGCATGACGCCGGAAGAAGCCCTGGCCGGGGCGACAATCCATGCGGCACAGGCCCTTGGCATGGGCCATACCCACGGTTCGCTGGAAGCCGGCAAGGTGGCGGATTTTGTCGCCTGGCACATCGATCGCCCGGCCGACCTGGCGTACTGGCTCGGTGGCGATCTGGAAAAACGCGTCGTGCGTCACGGCGTGGAAATCGATTAGGAGAGCGGTTGTGGAGAAGGTCCTGAATTTCAAGCAAGGGCGGGTGCCGCTGTTGATCAGCATGCCCCACGCCGGCCTGCGCCTGACCCCGGCGGTAGAGGCAGGGTTGATTCCCGAGGCCCGGAGCCTGCCGGACACTGACTGGCACATCCCAAGGCTCTATGAGTTCGCCAATGAGCTGGGCGCCAGCACCCTGGCTGGCGAATATTCGCGGTTCGTCGTCGACCTGAATCGACCCTCCGATGACAAGCCGATGTACGTCGGTGCCACCACCGGCTTATACCCGGCGACGCTGTTCGATGGCGTGCCGTTGTTTCGTGAAGGGTTTGAGCCATCGGCCGAAGAGCGGGCAACTTACCTGCAACAGATCTGGATGCCCTACCACCAGGCGCTGCAGCAGGAGCTGGCGCGGCTCAAGGCCGAGTTCGGCTATGCCTTGCTATTCGATGCCCATTCGATCCGTTCGGTGATCCCGCACCTGTTCGACGGCAAGCTGCCGGACTTCAACCTCGGCACGTTCAACGGTGCCAGTTGCGACCCGGCCCTGGCCAGCCAGCTCGAAGGCATCTGCGCCCGCCACGAACAGTTCACCCATGTGCTCAACGGGCGTTTCAAGGGCGGACACATCACGCGGCACTACGGCAACCCGGCCCAGGACATCCACGCGGTGCAACTGGAACTGTGCCAGAGCACCTACATGGAAGAATTCGAACCGTTCAACTATCGTCCGGATCTGGCGGCGCCGACCCAGGTGGTGCTCCGGGAGTTGCTGGAAGGCTTCCTGGCTTGGGGGCAGCAGGCTTACAAAAAATAACATCTGCGCGATTCCTCTGTTGCGAGGGGATTTATCCCCGCTGGGGCGCTAAGCGGCCCCAAAATAGCTGATCCATGCCGACTCAATGGGTTGGATCCAGATTTTTGGGACTGCTGCGCAGTCCAGCGGGGATAAATCCCCTCGCCACAAGTGTATGTGTCCTGACTCCTTGGAATGGGAACTGTCGCCACCGTGCAAAATCGCGTCGCCACAGTTCATCTTCAGCCCCTCGGCGCTGCGTAATGTTTTGAGTACGGTGCAGCAAGACACCGACCTACAATAATCCGCTGCCGCACGAGATCTTCCCGATGAAAAGACTGTTCAAGCGCTGTCTGTCGATCCTCTGCGGTACTGTCATCTTGAGCGGCGGCGCGATGGCCGCCGAGCCTGCGTCCTGCCAGACCGTGCGCATGGGAGTGGTCAACTGGACCGATGTGATCGCCACCAGCGGCATGGCCGACGTGTTGCTTACGGGGCTGGGCTATGAAAGCAAGCAGACCAGCGCCGTGCAGCAGATCATCTTCGCCGGCATTCGCGACAAGCGGCTCGATATTTTCCTGGGTTATTGGAAGCCGGCGATGGACAAGAACATCGCCCCGTTCCTGGCGGCCAACCAGGTGAAGGTATTGGACAAGCCGAGCCTGGCCGATGCCCAGGCCACCCTGGCCGTCCCGGACTACGTGGCGGCGGCGGGGCTCAAGACCTTTGCCGACATCGCCCGGTTCAAGGATCAGCTCGGCGGCAAGATTTATGGGATCGAGCCGGGGAGTGGCGCCAACACCACCATCAAGACCATGATCGAGACCAACCACTTTGGCCTCAAGGATTTCAAATTGATCGAATCCGGCGAGGCCGGGATGCTGGCGGCGGTACAACGGGCGGTGAATCGCAAGGAATTCGTGGTGTTTGTTGGCTGGACTCCCCACCCGATGAACATCAACATGAACATCGCCTACCTGACCGGTAGCGAAGACGTCTATGGCCCCAACGAAGGGGCCGCAACCGTCTCCACAGTCACCGCGCCGGACTACGCCCAACGTTGCCCGAATGTGAACCGGCTCCTGGAGAACCTCACCTTCACCGCTGCCCAGGAAAGCCAGTTGATGGTGCCAATCATGGAGCGCAAGACACCCCAGGACGTCGCACGGCAATGGCTGCGCGAGCATCCCGAGGATTTGCAGCGTTGGCTCGCTGGCGTGACCAGCTTCGATGGCAAGGATGGAATTGCGGCGGTGCAGGCCAGCCTCAAGAACTGACACGGTATCAAGGACAGCGATAATCCCTCGCCACAAAAGCGGCTGAGCCACATCCTCTATCGACGCATGGCAATCCAAGATGGCCTACCCACTTTCCCGGGCAATGTCCGCCTTCATCGATAAAACTCTGGGCTTCACCGCCCCGGACGACAGCCTCGCGAGCTCGCGTCAGGCCTACAGCCATATGTGCCGGGCCTTCACCCCGCCGCGCCCGCCGACACTGGCGGTCGAGGATCTGCACCTGGCTGGCGTGCCCATCCGCGCCTATCACCCGCGCACGGCACCGCCGCTCGCCGGCTGGCCGTGCATCCTATACCTGCACGGTGGCGGTTGGGTGGTGGGGGACCTCGATTCCCATGACTTCATCTGCATGGAGCTGGCCTTGGACCTTGGCGCATTGGTCGTGGCGGTGGATTACCGACTCGCGCCGGAGCATCCGTTCCCGGCCGCTTTCGAAGATTGTCTCGCGGTGTGGCACCACTTGGCGGACACCCCGTTTGCCATCGACCCCCGTCGCCGTACGTTGGTCGGCGACAGCGCCGGAGGCAATCTCGCCGCAGCGTTGTGCCTGGCTTTGCGCGATGCCGGACAACCGTTGCCCCGGGCCCAGGTGTTGATCTACCCGGCACTCGGCGGCCCCGCGGATTTGCCGTCGCGTCATGAATGCACCGATGCGCCGCTTCTGAGCAGCCAGGATGTGGAGCGCTATGAGGCGCAGTACCTGGGTAACTTGCAATCCACACCGTACGCTGCACCGTTGCTCGCCGAGAACCTGAGCGGCTTGCCACCGGCGCTGATTACCGTAGCCCAATGGGATCCTTTGCGTGACGACGGCATCCTTTATAGCGAGCGGCTGAACGCCGCAGGCGTGGACGCGGTGCTCCATGTCGGCAACGGGCTGGTCCACGGTTGCCTGCGCGCCCGGGGACGTGTGCCAGAGGTCGATAAGATGTATCGCACGCTGTTCGCTTATCTCGCTGACACGCTTTGACTGCGCGCAGGGCATGCTCATTGACGTAATTCGGGTTTATGATGCCGGACGGCAGACTAAATAGAAGTCCCCCCAGGGATGACTCGACCCCTTACGGAGCGCGCAATGCAGACTTTGTACCCGCAGATCAAACCCCATGCCCGGCACGATCTGGCTGTCGATGACACCCACACGCTTTACGTCGATGAGAGCGGTTCGCCAGAAGGCCTGCCGGTGGTGTTCATCCATGGTGGCCCGGGGGCGGGTTGCGATGCGCAGAGCCGTCGCTACTTCGACCCGAACCTGTACCGCATCGTCACCTTCGACCAACGCGGCTGCGGCCGGTCCACGCCCCACGCCAGCCTGGAAAACAACACCACCTGGGATCTGGTCGAGGACCTGGAGCGCATCCGCAAGCACTTGGGCATCGAAAAATGGGTGCTGTTCGGCGGCTCCTGGGGCTCGACGTTGGCCCTGGCCTACGCCCAAACCCATCCGGAGCGGGTACATGGCTTGATCTTGCGTGGGATCTTTCTCTGCCGTCCGCAGGAAATCGAGTGGTTTTACCAGGCCGGCGCCAGTCGCCTGTTTCCGGATTACTGGCAGGACTACATCGCGCCGATCCCTCTGGATGAGCGCGACGACCTGCTCAGCGCTTTCCACAAGCGCCTGACCGGTAACGACCAGATCGCCCAGATGCACGCCGCCAAGGCCTGGTCGACCTGGGAGGGCCGCACCGCGACCCTGCGCCCGAACCCGTTGGTGGTCGACCGCTTCTCCGAACCGCAGCGCGCCCTGTCGATCGCCCGGATCGAATGCCACTATTTCACCAACAACGCTTTCCTCGAACCCAACCAGCTGATTCGCGACATGGGCAAGATCGCCCATTTGCCGGGCGTCATCGTGCACGGTCGCTACGACGTGATCTGTCCGCTGGACAACGCCTGGGAACTGCACCAGAACTGGCCCAACAGCGAACTGCAGGTGATTCGCGACGCCGGCCACGCAGCCTCGGAGCCAGGGATCACCGATGCGCTGGTGCGCGCGGCCGCGCAAATGGCCCGGCGCCTGCTTGACCTGCCGCCCGAAGAAGCATGAAAGGTCTGCTGCAACGGGTTCGCGGCGCCCGGGTAGAAGTCGCGGGCGAGATAGTCGGTGCGGTGGACCATGGCTTGCTGGTACTAGTGGCTGTCGAGCCCGGTGATACCCGGGCCCATGCAGACAAGCTCTTGCACAAACTGCTCAATTACCGGGTGTTCAGCGATGACGCCGGGAAGATGAACTTGTCCCTGGCGGATGTGGCAGGAGGGTTGCTCCTGGTTTCCCAGTTCACCCTGGCGGCGGATACCAAAAGTGGCCTGCGTCCGAGTTTCTCCACCGCCGCGCCTCCTGCCCTTGGCGAAGAGTTGTTCAACTATTTGCTCAGCCAGGCGAAACAGGTGCATGGCACCGTGGCATCAGGTAGATTCGGCGCCGACATGCAAGTGCATCTGGTCAATGATGGCCCGGTAACCTTCCTGTTACAGGCCTGAAAGCGTTTGAAACATCTTTTCGGTCCGGTTTCGAGGCAAAACAGGCTGTTTTCTCGATAAATACTTTACTAGCCCTGATGCGTTGTCACGCGGCGTACTAGATAATCGCGCGCTACGGGGGACCAGCGTTCGCTGGTCCATTTGACTTAGGTAGAGACTTGTCCTGAACCGTTTGGGGAATCATTTTGTCCCATCGGAGTCGGAACAATGCTCGCCAACTTGGCAAGAGTGGTCCGCAGGAACGGTTTTTCAGCGCCGTTACCGTGTAGATACTTTATCTGGCCGTTGGTTTTTTGATCAGTATTCGGCGAGGGTTGCTCGTGATTGTTAGTCCCTGTAATGCACCAAAAATGACTGCCAAACGGTTTAGAAACGCTCTGGTAGCGGGCTCGGCCCTGTTGTGCCTGTTTGGCGCCGGCCAACTGTGGGCATTCAGCCTGGATGATGTATCGGCAAAAGCGCAAGAACTGGCCGGGCAGAAGTTCGAGGCCCCGCGCAGCAATTTGCCGAACGAATTCCGCGAAATGAAATTCGCCGATTATCAGAAAATCCGTTTCCGTACCGAAAAAGCGGAATGGGCCGACCAGAAGACCCCGTTCCGGCTGTCCTTCTACCACCAGGGCATGCACTTCGATACGCCGGTGAAGATCAACGAGATCACCGCGACCACCGTCGAAGAGATCAAATACGACCCGACGCGCTTCGATTTTGGTGACGTAAAGTTCGACCCCAAGGCCACCGAGCAGCTGGGCTACGCGGGTTTCCGCGTGTTGTACCCGATCAACAAGGCCGACAAGCAAGACGAGATCATGACCATGCTGGGCGCGAGCTACTTCCGCGTCATCGGCAAGGGCCAGGTCTACGGCTTGTCCGCCCGTGGCATGGCCATCGACACCGCACTGCCGTCGGGTGAAGAGTTCCCGCGCTTTCGCGAGTTCTGGATCCAGCGTCCGAAACCGACCGACAAGCACCTGGTGATCTTCGCCCTGCTGGATTCGCCGCGGGCCACGGGCGCCTATCGCCTGACCCTGCGTCCAGGTACCGACACCGTCGTCGATGTGAAGTCGCGCGTGTTCCTGCGCGATCGCGTCAACAAGCTGGGCATCGCCCCATTGACCAGCATGTTCCTGTTCGGCGCCAACCAACCGTCCAAAGTGCTGAACTATCGTCGTGAACTCCACGATTCCAGCGGCTTGTCCATCCATGCCGGCAACGGTGAGTGGATCTGGCGTGCGCTGAACAATCCGAAACACCTGGCCGTAAGCAGCTTCTCGGTGGAAAACCCGCGTGGTTTCGGCTTGCTGCAACGGGGCCGTGACTTCAGCCACTACGAAGACCTGGACGATCGCTACGACAAGCGTCCAAGTGCCTGGATCGAACCAAAAGGCGACTGGGGCAAGGGCACCGTTAACCTGGTGGAAATTCCGACCGCCGACGAAACCAACGACAACATCGTTGCGTTCTGGAGTCCGGAAAAACTGCCTGAGCCAGGCCAGCCGCTGGACTTCGCCTATCGCCTGCACTGGACCCTCGATGAAGCCAGCCTGCACTCGCCAGACAGCGCCTGGGTCAAGCAGACCCTGCGTTCCACCGGTGACGTCAAGCAGTCCAACCTGATCCGTCAGCCGGATGGCAGCGTGGCCTACCTGGTCGATTTCGAAGGCCCGTCCCTGCAAGCCCTGCCGGAAAACGCAGAAGTGCGCAGCCAGGTGAGCGTCGGCGACAACGGCGAGATCGTTGAAAACAGCGTGCGCTACAACCCGGAAACCAAGGGCTGGCGCCTGACGCTGCGCCTGAAGATCAAGGACCCGAGCAAGTCCACCGAGATGCGTGCCGCCCTGGTCCGGCCGCTTGTCCCGGTTGAACTGCCGGCCGCCTCGCATTCGGTGACCACCTTGGCCAAGGCTGACAAGGTCGCCAAGCAGCAGGGCGAGAAAGAGAAGACCAACGAGCAAGCCAGCGAGCAAAAAGAAGCCAAGGCCGTCAAGGCGTCCACCGCCGCCGCCGAGCCGACCCCAACCCCACAGGAACCGGAGCAGACTGAGCAAGTCCTGACCGAGACCTGGAGCTATCAGTTGCCTGCCGATGAGTAATACTCCCGTACAACCAGAATCTCTTCGCGAGTATCTGGCCCATTTGCCGATGACCGACGAGCAGCGCGCCGAGCTGGCGGGCTGCAAGTCCTTCAGCGAATTGCATGAACGCCTGGCTTCCTCGACATTCGATGCACCCACCGAGTCGGCGCAAGCCTCGGTAGGTCGTCGCTTGACGCTGAGCACCGCTGAGGAACTCGAGGACGCCGAGATGCTGGCGCTCGATTCCAGCGGCCGGGTGTGCCTGAAGGCGACGCCGCCGATTCGCCGGACCAAGGTTGTGCCGGAGCCATGGCGTACCAATATCCTGGTACGTGCATGGCGCCGCCTGACCGGTCGCACCAATCCGCCGAAGCCGCCCAAGGACGAACGCGTATTGCCGCACGCGCGTTGGCGCACCGTGGGGTCGATACGCCGCTACATCCTGCTGATACTGATGCTTGGCCAGACCATCGTCGCCGGCTGGTACATGAAAGGCATCATGCCGTACCAGGGCTGGTCGCTGGTGGACCTGGACGAAGTGCTGCACCAGCCGCTGTTGCAAACGGCCACGCAAGTGCTGCCGTATGCGCTGCAAACCAGCATCCTGATCATGTTCGGGATTCTGTTCTGCTGGGTGTCGGCTGGTTTCTGGACCGCGCTGATGGGGTTCCTCGAACTGCTCACCGGTCACGACAAGTACCGTATCTCCGGGGCCAGCGCCGGCAACGAGCCGATCCCCAAGGACGCCCGCACCGCGCTGGTGATGCCGATCTGCAACGAGGATGTGCCACGGGTGTTCGCCGGCCTGCGCGCCACCTTCGAGTCAGTCGCAGCCACGGGAGACCTGGATCGCTTCGACTTCTTCGTGCTCAGCGACAGTAACGAAACCGATATCTGCGTGGCCGAACAGCAGGCCTGGCTGGATGTCTGCCGCGAAACCGGCGGCTTCGGCAAGATCTTCTACCGCCGTCGCCGTCGCCGCGTGAAGCGCAAGAGCGGCAACCTCGACGACTTCTGCCGTCGTTGGGGCAGTGACTACAAGTACATGGTCGTGCTCGACGCTGACAGCGTCATGAGCGGCGAATGCCTGACCAGCCTGGTACGCCTGATGGAAGCCACGCCGGACGCCGGCATCATCCAGACCGCGCCAAAGGCTTCGGGCATGGACACGCTGTATGCGCGCATGCAGCAGTTCGCCACCCGCGTCTATGGCCCGCTGTTCACTGCCGGCCTGCACTTCTGGCAACTGGGTGAATCCCACTATTGGGGCCACAACGCGATCATCCGCATGAAGCCGTTTATCGACCACTGCGCCTTGGCGCCGTTGCCCGGTAAAGGTGCGTTCTCGGGCGCGATCCTCTCCCACGACTTCGTCGAAGCCGCGCTGATGCGCCGTGCGGGTTGGGGTGTGTGGATTGCCTACGATTTGCCGGGCAGCTACGAGGAATTGCCGCCGAACCTGCTGGACGAACTCAAGCGTGACCGTCGCTGGTGCCACGGCAACCTGATGAACTTCCGGCTGTTCCTGGTCAAGGGCATGCACCCGGTGCACCGCGCGGTGTTCCTGACCGGCGTGATGTCCTACCTGTCGGCACCGCTGTGGTTCTTCTTCCTGGTGCTCTCCACCGCGCTGCTGGCGGTCAATACGCTGATGGAACCGCAGTACTTCCTGGAGCCGCGCCAGTTGTATCCGCTCTGGCCACAATGGCATCCGGAGAAGGCCATCGCGCTGTTCTCCACCACCATCGTGCTGCTGTTCCTGCCCAAGCTCTTGAGCATCGTGCTGATCTGGGCAAAAGGCGCGACGGAGTTCGGCGGCAAGTTCAAGGTCACCCTGTCGATGCTGCTGGAGATGCTCTTCTCCATGCTGCTGGCGCCGGTGCGCATGATTTTCCACACTCGCTTCGTCCTCGCCGCTTTCCTGGGCTGGGCCGCGACCTGGAACTCGCCGAAGCGTGACGACGACTCCACGCCGTGGAGCGAAGCCGTCAAGCGCCACGGCCCGCAGACCCTGTTGGGCTTCTTCTGGGCACTGCTGGTGATCTGGCTGAACCCGAGCTTCCTGTGGTGGCTGGTGCCGATTGTCGGCTCGCTGATGCTGTCGATCCCGGTCTCGGTGATTTCCAGTCGCGTGGGCCTGGGCTTGAAGTCCCGTGATGAAAGCCTGTTCCTCATTCCTGAGGAATACGCACCGCCACAGGAGCTGCTGTCGACAGACCAGTACACCCATGAAAACCGTTGGCACGCGCTGAACGACGGTTTCATCCGGGCGGTGGTCGATCCACGACAGAACGCCTTGGCGTGCGCATTGGCGACATCGCGTCACGGCCAGGCCGAGCCTATCGAGTGGCTGCGGGTCGAGCGCGTTCGTCACGCTTTGAAGGTCGGCCCTGCTGGTCTCAATAACGCTGAGCGACTGGCCTTGCTGAGCGACCCGGTGGCCTTGTCCCGCCTGCATGAGCAGGTCTGGAGCGAGGCGCATCCGGAGTGGCTGGCGGCGTGGCGTGAGTCGGTGAAGGCTGACCCGCACGCACCGTTGTTGCCGCTGCAGCCGGTGAGCGTACAGCCTCAACTGGCCTGATACGCAAAAAGCCCCGCTTCTGGAAGGAAGCGGGGCTTTTTGTTGGGCGTATTTTCTATCTGCGGATCGCCGTTGTGGCGAGGGAGCTTGCTCCCGATGTTGTTGTGCGGTCAGTGCTGCGGGTTGATGCTATCCAACATCCGGTTTGCCAATAACCTACTCAGTTCGATCAGTTGCTGAATGCCGAAGGCAACGTGGCGCCGAGAGCCTTTCAGGTCAAACGCAAGGTCGCTGACCATGGCATCGGCTGAGGCCAGGTTTTCGCTGAGGTTGGCCAGCAGGCTTTCGGTGTCGATGCCTTCTACGAGGGCGAAGAGCTGGCCTGGCGACGGTTTGTTCTCGGATTTGGCCTGTTTGGGGTTCAGGTAGTAGTCGAGCGCGCGATCGGTGGCTTCCTGGAGTTTCTTGGGATCGGTTTCTGGTTCTGGAGGGTTGGGGGTGGCTTTGTGCATGGTTGACGCTCCTTGATTAATGGAGCCGCCAGGCATCGCTGCTAAACGAAAAGGGTGGCGGCGGTACGCGGGTTAGCAGACCAGGAATCAAGGAACCCGGCGCACCGAAGTGCCCCACGCACAGCCGCCATAAAGCGGACCTGCGTGCCTTGATATTGTGCCGAGCTGCTAAACCCGATCGCTGAACTGACAGCGACCTGCAAACGTTAGAGTCTCGGGCCAAGGCACACAAGCCGGCGGATTCTGGCGTAGTTGTAGGCAATGGCGCAAGGCTCCGTAGCCTTGGGATGACGGACTGTGGGAGCGGGGGATTTTTGTGTGTATATCCGTTATTTAGGTAACGGCTAAGTCGCCGTGACCTAAATAACGGATATACACACAAGGGCGGCTGCGCCACCCAGCGGGAGCAAGCTCCCTCGCCACGGTTTTGCGTAGGCCTGCTAGACCCTGAACCGCCCCACCAACGTCTGCAAATGAACCCCCAACCGCGCCAACTCCGCGCTGGAAGCCGCAGTCTCTTCACTGGACGACGCCGTCTGCTCCGACACATCACGCACGTTCAGCACACTGCGATTGATCTCCTCGGCCACCGCACTCTGCTGCTCGGCCGCCGCGGCGATCTGCTGGTTCATCGACTGGATCGCTGAGACCGTGCGCGTGATGTTCTCCAGCGAGCCTCCCGCACGGCGGGTCAGTTCAACGCTGCTGTCGGTCAGGCTGCGGCTGTTGTCCATGATCGTCGCAACCTGTTCAGTACCGTTTTGCAGGCCAACGATCAGTTCTTCGATCTCCTCGGTGGACTTCTGGGTGCGTTGGGCCAGGCTGCGGACTTCATCGGCCACCACCGCGAAACCACGTCCGGCTTCACCGGCACGGGCTGCTTCGATGGCGGCGTTGAGGGCCAGCAGGTTGGTTTGCTGGGCCACGGACTTGATCACGTCCAGGACGCTGCCGATCTTGTCGCTTTCACGCTTCAGATCGCCCATGGCGGCGGTAGAGTTGCCCACTTCCAGCGCCAGGCGCTCGATCTGGGCGATGGCTTCGCCGACGACCTTGTCGCCTTCGCGGGCCTGTTGGTCTGCGGCGACGGCGGCCTCGGAAGCTTCCTCGGCGTTGCGTGCCACTTCCTGCACCGTAGCGGTCATTTCGTGCATGGCCGTGGCGACCTGATCGGTTTCCACTTTTTGGCTGTTGACCCCGGCGCTGGTCTGCTCGGTCACGGCTGAGAGTTGTTCGGCGGCACTGGCGATCTGGGTGACACCTTCACCGATACCACCGATCAACTGCCGCAAGCCCACCGTCATGCGTTGCATGGCGCGTTGCAGTTGGCCGAGTTCGTCGCGGCGTTCGGAGGTGAGATTGTGGGTCAGGTCGCCGGCGGCGACGCGTTCTGCCACTTTCAGAGTTTCATCCAGCGGGCCGACGATCTGCCGGGTAATCAGCAGCGCGGCAAAAACGCCAAACAGCAGTGCCAGGGCGGCGGCTGCGATCAGGACGGTCTTGGCCTGGGCGGTGTCGTGGTCGCGCACGGCGGTCTGGGACACGGTGAGTTTCTGGCTGGAATCGATCAATACCTGGCCTTGCTCACTCATGCGCTGCAACGCGGCGCCGTTATCGAGTTGGGAGTCGCGGAACTGGCTGACCGCCGCCCGATAGATGTTCATCGAGTCGCTGGCCTGCTGGAGTTTGTCGGCGTGCTCCTCGGGCAACTGCGCCGGCAAGCGTGCCAGCAGTTTCAAGACATCGGTGATTGCATCGATGGCCGGCTGTTGGGCCTCGCTCTTGCCGCTGTAGGTGTAGCCGCGAACTTGATAGCGTGCCTGCTGGATCGCCCTGCTCAGGGTCACTATGTTGTTGAACTGGGTGATGTCGCCGCCTTGCAGCAGCGCTTTTTCCACTTCGGCGACGCGGGCCACGGTGTTGTCGGCACTGGCGCCCAGCTTGCTGCGGGCATCTTCGCGGCTGACGGTGGCGCTGGTCATCTGGGCGAAGGCGCTTTTGTATTCGGCGACGGCGGCCAGTTGCTGGTCGATCAACGCAACGTCGGCTGGCTGTTCAATCAGCTCGCGAGCGGTCTTGAGCCCTGCTTCGAGTTTGCCGAGCAGGTCGTTGACCTGTTGCGGCCCTTTCTCGCCCCGGGTGGTGTTGTAGTCGATGCTTGCCAGGTTCAAGTCCTTGCTCAGGTCGTTGAGACTGGCAATGAACCCCAGCTTGTCGCCCCGGCTGATGACATTGCCCAGGCCGGACCAACCGGTGAACGCAATCATCAAGGTAAGGAACAGCACCAGGCCGAAGCCTGCACCGAGTTTGCGGTTAACGCTTACATTTCCCAGACCTTGGGCAAGCCACCGGAACATGCTGATACTCCCTTGGAGCGCTGATTTTGGTTTTATAGGGACTGTATCGGCGGCTTTGGTGGGATCTGTAGGAACTGCTGGAGATTTCGTCGCGAGGGGTCAGAACAGCCGTGCAAGCAGCGCCGTAACCGCGGTTTCCACCCGCAGGATCCGCTCGCCAAGCTGCACCGGTTGCAGGCCGGCCTTGGCCAGCAGGTCGATCTCGTAGGGGATCCAGCCGCCTTCGGGGCCGATTGCCAGGGTTACGGGTTCCGTCAGGGCCCGGGGGCAGGGCGGGTGGTTGCCCGGGTGGCCGACCAGCCCGAGGGTGCCGTCCACGATAGCCGGCAGACGGTCTTCGACGAAGGGTTTGAAGCGTTTTTCGATGACGATTTCCGGCAGCACGCTGTCCCGGGCCTGCTCCAGGCCAAGGATCAACTGCTCTCGAATCGCCTCGGGCTCCAGGAACGGCGTCTGCCAGAAGCTCTTTTCCACGCGATAGCTATTGACCAGCACCACGCGCGGCACGCCCATGGTCGCCACGGTCTGGAACACTCGCCTGAGCATTTTAGGACGCGGCAGGGCGAGCACCAGGGTCAACGGCAGCTTGGCCGGTGGCGGCTGGTCGAGGGTCACTTGCAGTTCGGCCTCGCGAGGATCCAGGCGCAGCACCTGGGCCGAGCCCATCAACCCGCCGATGCGCCCGACCCGCAGGCTGTCGCCGACGGCGCTGCGGTGGACTTCCTGCATATGGGTCAAGCGGCGATCGCTCAGGACGACGCGGTCAGGCCCGATGAAGTCGGCCTCTTCGAGCAGCAGCAGGTTCACGCTTGGGTCGCTGGTGGCTGGTCGTTGTGGTCATCGACCGGCTGGTCCGCGGGCTCTTCTTCCCGGCGCTTGCGCACCAGGCCACCGAACAGGATGCCGACTTCGAACAGCAGCCACATCGGCACGGCCAGCAACGTCTGGGAGAAAATGTCCGGCGGGGTCAGGATCATGCCGACCACGAAGCAACCGATGATCACGTACGGGCGGATCTTCTTCAGATAGGCGACGTCGACCACGCCGATCCACACGAGCAACACCACCGCCACCGGGATTTCGAACGCCACGCCGAAGGCGAAGAACAGCGTCATGACGAAATCCAGATAGCTGGTGATGTCGGTCATCATCTCCACGCCCGCCGGAGTGGCGGCGGCGAAGAATTTGAAGATCAGCGGAAATACCAGGAAATACGCGAAGGCCATGCCGGTGTAGAACAGCATGATGCTCGACACCAGCAGCGGCACGGCGATGCGTTTTTCGTGCTTGTACAGGCCCGGTGCAATGAAGCCCCAGATCTGGTGCAGGATCACCGGGATCGCCAGGAACAGCGAGACCATCATCGTCAGTTTCAGTGGCGTCAGGAACGGCGACGACACGTCGGTGGCGATCATCGTCGCGCCCACCGGCAGGTACTCGCGCAGCGGCGTGGAGACGAAGGTGTAGATCTGCTGGGTGAACGAGAACAGCCCGGCGAAGATAATGAAAACCGCCGCGACGCAACGCAGCAGACGGGTGCGCAACTCGGTGAGGTGCGATACCAGCGGCATCGGCTGGTCGTTTTCAGGGATATCGCTCATGGGGCTCGCGGCGGCAAAGTGGGATCGTTGGGAGTTGGTGTCGTCGCAGGCGCCGGATCGACCGGTTTCGCCGGTTCAGCCACTGTTGGCGCAGCTTCGACGGCCGGTGCCTGGGGTGCGATCGTCGGCTCGGCCACTGGCTGCACCGGCGTCGGCTCATGCTGGGTCGGTGTGAAGATTTTCCGAGCTTCCTGTTCCAGCGACAGGATGTGTTCGTTGTGCAGCTGCCGACGGATGTCGTCGGCGCCGATTTCACGTTCAACTTCCTGTTTGATCGCATTGAAGCTGCGCTTCAGGCGGCCGATCCACAGGCCGGCGGTACGCGCAGCGCCCGGCAGGCGCTCAGGGCCCAGCACCAGCAGGGCGACGAGGCCGACGAGCAGCAGTTCAGTGAAGCTGATCCCAAACATTAGTCAGTGCTCACGAGTCTTTGCGGGTTGGCTCTTCGACTTTCTGGGCCTGCACGTCGATGGTATTCGGCGCGTTCACAGGCTGTGTGGCCTGCGGATGTACCGGTTGGGCCGGCTGCACGGGTTGAGCCTGGTTGGTCGTCGGTTCGGCCGGTTTCTCATCATCGTTCATGGCCTTGCGGAAGCCCTTGATCGACTCACCGACATCGGTGCCGAGGTTCTTCAGTTTCTTGGTACCGAACACCAGCACCACGACCACCAGAATGACGACCCAGTGTTTCCAGTCAAAGATACCCATGTGGCTATTCCTCTAAGAAGTTGATCAGGCGGACGGGCGCGAGGCTTTCTCAACGTGCCCGGACAGACCGAAGCGACGGTCCAGTTCATCCAGTACGGCCTGCGGATGCTGTCCCAGTTGGGCCAGCATCACCAGGCTGTGAAACCACAGGTCGGCGGTCTCGTAGATCACGTCGCTGCAGTCGCCGCTGATGGCGGCGTCCTTGGCGGCGATGATGGTCTCGACCGACTCTTCGCCGACTTTCTCCAGAATCTTGTTCAAGCCCTTGTGGTACAGGCTGGCGACATAGGAACTGTCGGCCGCGGCGCCCTTGCGCTCTTCCAGCACCTGGGCCAGGCGGGTCAGGGTGTCACTCATGGGTATGTCCTGAATAAATGGCATGCGGGTCCTTGAGCACCGGGTCGACGGTTTTCCAGTCGCCGTTCTCGAAGACACGATAAAAGCAGCTTTGACGGCCGGTGTGGCAGGCAATCTCGCCGACCTGCTCGACCATCAGGATGATGACGTCGCCGTCGCAGTCCAGGCGCATCTCATGCAGGTGCTGCACATGCCCGGACTCTTCACCTTTGCGCCACAGCTTGCCACGGGAACGTGACCAATAGATGGCGCGATTCTCGGCGGCGGTCAGGGCCAACGCTTCGCGGTTCATCCAGGCCATCATCAGCACGCGCCCGGTCTTGTGATCCTGGGCGATGGCCGGCACCAGGCCGTCGGCGTCCCATTTGATCTCGTCCTGCCAGTTTTTCATCTTCGACTCCGACCATGGGCCGCGCGCTTCGAATCGGCGGGCCCAGCGTTGAAACAGTGTGCCAGTGAGAACCGGTGCTGGCTATCGGCGAACGACCAGATACAAACCAACGACCACCATGACACCGGCGGGCCAATGGCCCAGTTGGCTCAACGGCCCACCGGCGGCCAGCACCGCGCCGCCGCCCAGGTGGGCCGCGCCGAGCAGGCGCAGGAACCAGTCGTCCCGACGACGTTTCCACGGCGGGGCAGGGTCGTTGGCGTGGGGTTGGGACATGCGTTCGAGCAGATCGCGGGTCATGTTGGCCAGGTGCGGGATTTGTTCGAACTGGCTCTGGACGTTGCCCAGCAAGGCTTTCGGGCTCATCCGCTCGCGCATCCAGCGTTCGAGGAAGGGCTGGGCGGTGTTCCACAAATCCAGGTCCGGGTACAGCTGGCGGCCGAGGCCTTCGATGTTCAACAAGGTCTTTTGCAGCAGCACCAGCTGCGGCTGGACCTCCATGTTGAAGCGGCGCGCGGTCTGGAACAGGCGCATCAGCACCTGGCCGAAGGAAATATCCTTTAACGGTTTTTCGAAGATCGGTTCGCACACGGTGCGGATCGCTGCTTCGAATTCGTTGAGCTTGGTTTCGGCCGGCACCCAACCCGAATCAATGTGCAGTTGGGCGACGCGACGGTAATCACGCTTGAAGAAAGCGAACAGGTTGCGCGCCAGGTAGTCCTGGTCCTCGGGAGTGAGGCTGCCGACGATGCCGCAATCGATGGCAATGTATTGCGGGCTCCACGGCTGCACCGTGCTGACGAAAATGTTGCCCGGGTGCATGTCGGCGTGGAAGAAACTGTCGCGAAACACCTGGGTGAAAAAGATCTCCACGCCGCGCTCGGCCAGCAGTTTCATGTCGGTACGCTGGTCGGCGAGGGTGGCCAGGTCGGTGACCTGGATGCCATAGATGCGCTCCATCACCAGGACTTTCGGCCGGCACCAGTCCCAATAGACTTGTGGCACATAGAGCAGTGGCGAACCTTCGAAGTTGCGGCGCAGCTGGCTGGCGTTGGCTGCCTCGCGCAGCAGGTCGAGTTCATCGAAGATGGTTTTCTCGTAGTCCTGGACCACGTCCACCGGGTGCAGCAGGCGCGCGTCGGCGGACACCCGCTCGGCGGCGCGGGCAAGGATGAACAGCCAGGCCAGGTCCTGGGCGATGATCGGCTTGAGGCCGGGGCGAATCACCTTGACCACCACTTCTTCGCCCGTCTTGAGCTGGGCCGCGTGGACTTGGGCGACTGACGCCGAAGCCAGGGGCTCGACATCGAAACGGCTGAAGACTTCGCTGATCTTCTTGCCCAGTTGCTCTTCGATCAATGCCACCGACACTTTCGAGTCGAAGGGCGGCACGCGGTCTTGCAGCAACATCAATTGATCGGCGATGTCTTCGGGCAACAAGTCGCGACGGGTCGAGAGGATCTGCCCGAACTTGATGAAGATCGGCCCGAGGTCCTGCAAGGCCAGGCGCAGGCGTGCGCCGCGACTCAGGTCCAGGGTTCGCCGGGGAAACCAGCGCCACGGCAACACGAAGCGCAGCGCCAGGAGAAACCAGGGCAGCGGCAAGGCGAACAGCAGGTCATCGAGGCGGTAGCGGATCACGACGCGCTGGATGCGCAACAGACGGCGGACGGCAAGCAGCTTCATGCGTTATCGCTTGGTTTCAAGGGATCGGGAAAGGCGCTCGAAACGCGCCTCGAGACGTTCCAGGTCAAGCTTGACCTGGTCCAGTTCATCAAAACGGGCCTGTGCCTCGCGTTGGCCCACGAGGGTACGCGATTCTTCGGCCAGGTATTCACTCAGATTCTGCCCCAGGCTCGCGAAGCCCTGGCGATACCAGCGGCTGCGGCTGCGCAGGTGACCGCTGAGCAATTGCGTCGCCACCGGACCGATCCAGCGGGACACTTCGTATTCCCAGTCCAGCTCCAGGTCCTGGAGGATCGCCGCCAGTTCCAGCAGCACGCCGCTGTCGCCGTCAAGCTCGACGTCCGGTCCGTGCAGCACGGCGGTCTTGTTCTTGCTCAGCGCCAGTTCCAGCAGGCTCGACGCCGGGGCACGCAGCGTGCAATCGGCTTCGGCTTCCCAGTGTGCGGCGAGCATCAGGCCTTCATCGCTGGGCAGGATGAAGAGCTGCAACGCGGGGCTGCGGCAGTCGACGGCGATCACCTTGCCACTCAAGTGCGCCAGGCGCATCGGCGCCGTACTGTCCAGGCGCAAGACCCGGTTGATACCGAGTTCGACGCTGGCGAGCAGGCCGGTGAGCAGCATCAGGGCTTGATACCGCGGTGCAGGGCGACGATGCCTGACGTCATGTTGTGGTAGGTCACCCGGTCGAAACCGGCCTCGACCATCATCGACTTCAGTGTCTCCTGGTCCGGATGCATGCGGATCGATTCGGCCAGGTAGCGATAACTTTCCGCATCGTTGGTGATCAGCTTGCCCATCAGCGGCATGAACGCGAACGAATAGGCGTCATAGGCCTTGGACATCAGCGCGTTGGTCGGCTTGGAGAATTCCAGCACGAGCAGCCGGCCACCGGGCTTGAGTACGCGCAGCATCGAGCGCAGGGCGTCTTCCTTGTGGGTGACGTTGCGCAGGCCGAAGGCGATGGTCACGCAGTCGAAGTGGTTATCGGGGAACGGAAGCTTTTCGGCATCGGCCTGGACGAACTCGACGTTGCCCGCCACGCCCAGGTCCAAGAGGCGGTCACGGCCGACCTTGAGCATCGATTCGTTGATGTCGGCGAGCACCACGTGGCCGGTCGGGCCGACAATGTGGGAGAACTTCTTGGTCAGGTCGCCCGTGCCGCCAGCAATGTCCAGTACACGATTGCCGCTACGCACGCCTGACAGCTCGATCGCGAAACGCTTCCAGAGGCGATGCATGCCGCCCGATAGCAAGTCGTTCATCAAGTCGTACTTGGCGGCCACCGAGTGGAAAACCTCAGCGACTTTTTCCGCCTTCTGGCTTTCCGGCACGTTCTTGAAGCCGAAGTGAGTGGTGGGTTCGGCATCGCTGCCTTTGCGCTGATCAGTCATATCGCTGTCACCAAAAAAGAATGCGGGACATTCTAATCCCGGTGGAGGGCTTTGTCTTGGCAAGGCTGCAGGTAAGATGAGCGATCGCCCGGACGTTTTGACGCAGGCAGGGTCCGAACGTTCAGGCAAGTCTCGATCTAGCAGGAGTTATCAGATGGCCCGTATTACTGTTGAACGTGCCCATGGCTTGGGCAAGGAAGCAGCCCGCGAAAAGGCTGACAAGTTGGCCGCAAAGTTGTCCAGCAGTTATGGCCTGGAGCCTACCTGGGAAGGCGACACGCTCAAGCTCAAGCGCTCCGGGGTCAAGGGCGAGGTGCACGTGGGCGAGGATTCGATTCGCGTCGACGTGGAACTGGGCATGTTGATGTCGGCCATGAGCGGCACGATCAAGACTGAAATCGAGAAGGCGCTGGATAAGGCGTTGGCTTGATTGATTGAAAGGGTGCAGCACTCAAGTTGAGCAACAATTCCCTGTGGGAGCGAGATCATCTCCCTCGGGTTTTGTGTCAGTTGTTAGGGTGCCCTTTCTAATTATTCTCACTACTTTGTGCCTGAGCCCGTCCGTGTGCGGGCAGTTCCTCAAACCTTTTTTCGAGTGAGGTGCACCATGGCCAAAGTTATCCTGAAGAAAAAAACCGACGTTGAATCTTCCACGCTGAGCGACGTGAAAACGTACGCGCGCAAGATCTGGCTGGCGGGCCTGGGCGCCTACACCAAGGTTGGCCAGGAGGGCAGCGAGTACTTCCAGGAACTCGTAAAGGCCGGCGAAGTTATTGAAACAAAAGGCAAAAAGAAGATCGCCGGAAAACTTGAAGCGGCCAATAGCGAACTGATCGAAGCCAAGACCGACGTCAATACCTTCAAGGCCAGGGTCGAAGTTCAACTCGATAAAGTCGAGAAGGTATTCGACGCGCGTGTTGCAAGCGCCTTGAATCGTATCGGCATTCCGTCTAAACATGACGTTGAGACACTCTCTGCTAAGCTCGATGAGCTGACGGCATTGCTCGAACGTGTCGCGCGTAAACATTAAGGAGAACGGGATGGCTGGCAAAAAAATCACCGAAAAAGAAGGCAGCTCGTGGGCCGGGAAGATTGAAAAGTACTCCCGCAAAATCTGGCTGGCTGGTTTAGGCGTGTACTCGAAGATCGACACTGACGGCAGCAAACTCTTCGAGTCCCTGGTTAAGGACGGCGAGAAAGCCGAGAAGCTCACCAAGACGGCGGTCGGCAAACAAGTCGACGCAGCCAAGGACTCCGCCGAGTCCGCCAAGTCGCGCATGGGCGGTGTGAAAGATCGCGCACTGGGCAAATGGGACGAGCTGGAAGGGGCTTTCGACAAGCGCCTCAACAGTGCGATTTCCCGTCTGGGCGTGCCTAGTCGCAATGAAGTCAAGGAACTGCACAACAAGGTCGACACCCTGACCAAGCAGATCGAGAAACTCACCGGGGCCAAGGTTACGCCGGTCGCGACCAAAGCAGCCACAACCAAGGCAGCCACAACCAAGACGGCGGCGGCCAAGCCTGCGCCGAAGACGGCAGCCAAGCCACTGGTCAAGGCTGCGGCCAAACCAGCGGCAAAAGCAGTGGCCAAGCCTGCCGCCAAAACCGCAGCGGCGAAACCCGCTGCGAAGGCAGCCGCCAAACCGGTAGCGGCAAAAGCAGCAGCCAAACCTGCCGCTAAACCTGCGGCCAAAACCGCGGCAGCCAAACCGGCCACCGCGAAACCCGCAGCCAAGCCAGCGGCAAAACCTGCTGCAAAAGCCGCAGCAAAACCCGCTGCGGCGAAGAAGCCTGCCGTGAAAAAACCGGCCGCACCCAAAGCAGCCGCACCGAAGGCGCCAGCCGCAGTCGCCAAGCCGGCAACCTCGGCGAGCACGACTAACTCCGCCGCGGCTCCGGCTCCGGTTGCCACCCCAGCAACCGCGCCGATTCCATCGACGCCTCCTACTCAGTCCTGATCTCCAGCGCTGACAGAAACGCCCGGCCTGCATAGGTCGGGCGATTTTATTTGTGCGATAGATTCCGAGCGGTGGGAGCACTGCCGTTCGTTAGTCGTGCTCTTCCAGATACCGCAACGCCATTCGCTCGGTCGCAACCTTGATCGCCGGTGGCAGGTGTGGCGCCACCAGCATCATGATCTGATAGACCACCAGGCGAACTTCGCCTTCGCGATCCAGGATTCGCTGGTAGTCCAGCGAGAACAATAGGGTCATGGTGATCTGTTCCACCAACTGCCCCAGCGCCTGGGTGTCGCTGACCAGCAGCCCCTGGGCCTTGAGTTGCGCCAGCAACGAGGCCAGGGTGCGTTTCAGCGCGTTGAGCAATTGGCGAATACCCTTGGCCAGCTTCGGCAGGCGCCCGGCCAGGTTCGACAGGTCCTGGAAGAGGAATCGGTACTGGGCCAGGCGTTCGACGATCAGGTGCAGGAACAGCCAGTAGTCCTCCGGCGCCAGCTGCGCATCGGCGGGTGGGTCCAGCAGTGGCGCCAGCTCGGCCTGGAATCGCTCGAACAATCCGAGTATCAACGGTTCCTTGCCATGGAAGTGGTAGTAGAGGTTGCCGGGGCTGATGCCCATTTCGTTGGCAACTTCCATGGTGGAAACGTTCGGCTCGCCCTTTTCGTTGAACAACTGCAGGGCACATTCAAGGATACGGTCGCGGGTCTTCATCCGGTCTTCTTAATGGTGGAGTCGTGCCACGGCCCACATACGACCGTGGTGAGGCGTTCAGCGCACTCGAACATAGTTCCCAGGCGCGGCTTCCAGGGGCGGGTATTTGCTGTTGCCCAGCGCCATGACCGTTTCGCGCTGGGCACCGGAGCGTTCCTGGATCCAGCCCAGCCATTGGGTCCACCAGCTGCCCTCGACGTGCTTGGCGTCGTAGTACCAGGCCCTGGGGTCGCTGCTCAGTTTCGGGTTCTCGATGTAGTTGGCCTTGGGGTTGCCGGGGGGATTGAGAATGCTCTGGACATGGCCGCTGTTGGACAAGACGAAGCGTCGATCACCGCCCAGCAGCAAGGTCGATCGATAGACCGCGTCCCAGGGCGTGATGTGGTCGTTGATGCCGGCCACGCTGAAGCTGTCCACCGTGACTTTTTGCAAGTCGATTGGCGTGCCGCACACTTCCAGCGCGCCTGGGCGGGTCAGCGGGTTGTGCTTGAAAAAGTCCAGCAGGTCGCCGTGGTAGGCGGCCGGAAGCCGGGTGCAGTCGTTATTCCAGTAGAGGATGTCGAACGCCGGTGGCTCCTTGCCCAGCAGGTAGTTGTTGACGAAGTAGGTCCAGATCAGGTCGTTGGGACGCATCCAGGCGAATACGCGCGCCATGTCGCGGCCGTCGAGGATGCCTCTCTGGTAGGAGCGCCGCTTGGCAGCCTCGAGGGTCTGTTCGTCGATCAGTAGCGTGGCCGGGCTTTCGATCTCGCTGTCCAGCAGGCTCACCATATACGTTGCGCTGGCGACGCGGCGCAGTTGGCGCTTGGCCTGCAGGTGGCCTTGCAGGGCGGCGATGGTCATGCCGCCGGCGCAGGCGCCCATCAGGTTGACTTCGCGCGCGCCAGTGATTGCCCGGCACACGTTCATGGCTTCTTCCGTTGCCTCGACATAGCTGGACAGGCCCCATTCACGATGGCGAACGTCGGGGTTGCGCCAACTGATGATGAAGACCTGCAAGCCGTTCTTCAGGGCATATTGGACGAAGCTGTTGGAAGGGCTGAGGTCGAAGATGTAGAACTTGTTGATCTGCGGCGGCACGATCAGCAACGGCGTGGCGTACTGTTTTTCGCTCATTGGCTTGTACTGGATCAGTTCCAGCATCTCGTTGCGAAACACCACCGCACCGGGCGTGGTTGCCAGTGTCTTGCCGACTTCGAAGGCCTGGGGCGTGACTTGTCGCGGCAGTCCGTCGTTGTGCAGCAGGTCGTCCACCAAGTGGCTGATGCCTCGGATCAGGCTGGTGCCGCCGGAGTTGAACAGTTCCTTGATTGCCAACGGGTTGAGCAAGGTGTTCGAGGGCGACACCGCGTCGTTGAGCAAGGAAAAAGTGAAATGGGCGCGGGCGCGATCATCCGGGGTCATGTCGCTTTCATCGATCCAGCTCTTGACCTGTTTTTGCCAGCTCAGGTAGGCCTGCAAGCTACGGCGATAGAACGGGTTGAGCTGCCACGTGGGGTCGGCGAAGCGCTTGTCGTTGGGGTTGGTGGGGTGCAGCGTTTCCCCCAGCAGCACACGCCCCAATTGACTGCCCAGGCGCAACGCATGCCGGGCGCTGTGCACCGGGTTGCGCAAGCCATGGGCGGCGACATTGCGCAAAGTCGATAGCAGGTCCCTGCCACGCAGACCGGTGACCGCGCTTTGTGCATTGATGAAACTGGCAGGGGCGGGCATGGAATCCTTCGCCGGTTTGTCGCGCATGAGTCAACTCCTTCGTCATCAGGCTAAAAACAAACACACCGAACCAGACAACATAGTCGCTGTTTCGGGTAGTTGCGTGATCCGGCGTCCTGCCAGGCGCAATTGGCGGTGTCAGCCGCCACCCAGCGGCGCGGGATGCGGGTGCATGACCGCGCGCTGACGTTCTTCCTCCAGGAATTTCATGATGATCGGTGCCACGGCCTCGGCCCGGGTGATCAGGAACAGATGACCGTCATCGATGATGTGCAACTGCGAGTTGGGGATGCGCCAGGCCAGCATGCGCATGTTGATCAAGGGAATGAGCGGGTCGTCGTCGCCGGCCAGAATCAGGGTCGGCTGGTGGATCTTGTGCAGCCAATGGATGCTGGTCCAGCCAAGTCCCGCGAAGAGTTGCCAGTAATAACCGAGCTTGCCAGCCGAACGCACCTTGGCCGCGTGACGGGCTGCCAGGCTAGGGTCGCGGCGGAAGGAGCCGCCATAGATCAGCGGCGCGATGCGCATCACATGGGATGGCTGCACGTAGCGCCGGGGGCTGGCCATCATCCACAACACCTTCGGCTTGCCAGGGACCATCACCGCGCCGGCGGCCGTCGCGGCGAGCACCAGCTTCTTGCAGCGCTCGGGATAGTCATGGGCGAACTGCTGCGCCAGGGCGCCGCCCCAGGACACGCCGATCACGTTGACCTGCCCATAGTCCAGGTAATCGAGCATCCGCGCGGTGAGCTTGGCCAAGCCAGGAAAGCGATACGGTCGGCTCGGTGTCGACGAACCGCCGACGCCGGGCACATCGAAGGCGATCACTTCCAGGTCCGGGTCCAGGGCCTCGATGAACGGGAAGACCAACTCCAGGTTGGCGCCGATGCCATTGAAGATCAGCAGCGGCGTCAAATGGGGCTTGCCGGGGCGTACCGCGGTGCGCAAGGTCTGGCCATCCAGGTCGACGGTACGGAAGATGTACGGTTGCGGCATGCTTCAAGCCCTGTGGGTTGGGTCGCTGTCTTTCATTTTTCCCCGATCCTCGT
Organism: Pseudomonas frederiksbergensis; assembly: GCF_035751725.1. Classification (GTDB taxonomy): domain Bacteria; phylum Pseudomonadota; class Gammaproteobacteria; order Pseudomonadales; family Pseudomonadaceae; genus Aquipseudomonas; species Aquipseudomonas frederiksbergensis_A. The sequence continues at coordinate 463,519 of NZ_CP142104.1, forward strand.
GGGACCAAGCTCGCTGCCACATTGGATCCGCTGTGAACATGAGTTTGATGTTCGCCAACGCTGTGGGCCTTGCACTCAGTGTCGGCTGGCGGGATGTATTCGTGAGCAAGCTCACCCCCGCAGCAGACGAGTTGCATCCGTTACCGCTCATGCACATAAGTGCCCGGCGCCGCTTCACCGGCCACGTAGGTCTTGTTGCCCAGCACCGTCGGCGCCTTTTTCAGCTTGCCCGAGCGCTCGGCCTGCCAGGCCTGCCAGTGCAGCCACCAGGAGTCGGTGTGCTTGGTGGAGTTCTCCATCCAGTCTTCGGCCTTGGCCGGCATGTCCTCGCTGGTCATGTAGCGCGACTTGGGGTTGCCCGGCGGGTTGAGGATGCTCTGGATGTGGCCGCTGCTCGACAACACGAAATCAACCTTGCCGCCGAACAACTGCGCCGACTTGTAGCAAGACTTCCACGGCGTGATGTGGTCGTTGGTGCCGGCCAGGGAAAAGATGTCGGCAGTGACCTGCTTGAGGTCGATCGGCGTGCCGCACACTTCCAGTGCATTGGGGCGTGTCAGCGGGTTGTTCTTGAACATCTCGATGAGGTCGCCATGGAACGCCGCCGGCAGCCGCGTGGTGTCGTTGTTCCAGAACAGGATGTCGAACACCGGTGGCTCGTTGCCCAGCAGGTAATTGTTGACCCAGTAATTCCAGATCAGGTCATTGGGGCGCATCCAGGCGAAGACCTTGGCCATGTCGCGGCCTTCCAGCACGCCGGCCTGGTAGGAATGGCGCTTGGCCGCTTCCAGGGTCTGCTCGTCGACGAACAGGGCCACGTCGGTGTCCAGGGTGGTGTCCAGCACGCTCACCAGCAAGGTCAGGGCATTGACCTTCTTTTCCCCCAGCGCAGCGTAATGGCCGAGCAACGCGGTGCAGGTGATGCCGCCCGAGCAGGCGCCCAGCATGTTGACGTCCTTGCTGCCGGTGATGGCCGTGACCACGTCCACCGCTTCCTTGAGCGCTTCGATGTAAGTCGACAGGCCCCACTCGCGCTGCGCCTTGGTGGGGTTGCGCCAACTGACGATGAACGTTTGCACGTTGCTGCGCAGGCAGAAGCGCGCCAGGCTCTTGTCCGGGCTCAGGTCAAACACATAGAACTTATTGATTTGCGGCGGCACCACCAGCAGCGGTCGCTCATGGACCTGCTCGGTGATGGGGCGATACTGGATCAATTCCAGCACGTCATTGCGAAAGACCACGGCGCCTTCCGTCACGCCCAGGCTCTTGCCGACTTCGAACGCACCCATGTCTACCTGGCTCGGCATCCCGCCGTTGTTCACCAAGTCTTTTGCCAGGTGCGACAAACCGTCGAGCAGGCTCTTGCCGCCGGTTTCGAAGAAACGTTTGACCGCTGCCGGGTTGGCCGCCGAATTCGTCGGGGCCATGGCCTCGGTCATCAAGTTGATGACGAAGTGCCCGCGACTGATGTCCTGGGGCGAGAGGCTGCTGTCATCGATCCATTCGTGCAGCTCCTTGCGCCACGCCAGGTAGGTTTGCAGGTAACGTTTGTAGAGTGGGTTCTGGCTCCAGGCCGGGTCGGCGAAGCGACGATCATCGCTGGCGGGCTGCAACTCGGACTTGCCGAACAAAACTTTCCTCAGCTCAGCGCCGAAGTGGGCCACGTGCTTGACGCTGTGCAGCGGTTGTCTGATGGTCTGGGTCAGCACCATCCGGGCAGAGGCCAGCAGGTCTTTCCTGCGCAAGCCGACGACGGGATTCAAGCCAAGGGTGTTTTCCGAGGCTTGGTACTTCAACTCATCGTTGTTCTTGTTGCTCATCTACGACGCTCCATTGTCCTTCAGACGAGTACCGGGATCGTGCCGTGAAGCCGCAAGGCCAATACCAGGTACGCTGCTCGGGGTGACCATAAATTCCGCATCGAGGGCAATGAGGAAACGTGTGCCAGGAACTCGCCGGTTCCTTTGCAGGGAACTTGCCAGCTCCATTGGTTACCCGAGTTTAATTTTTTTCGCAAGCAGGCCAGTCATTGACGTTGCTGCGCGGGCATTCAAGCAGATGAGTCTAGAAAATTCGCCCTAAAGCGCCAGCCCTTGAGCTAGAGCATCAGCTTGACGACGGACTCGTTCGGGTCGCGGGTTTTTCCGGCGGCCTTGAGTTCGGCGAGATAATCGTTCCACAGGTCTTCCTGGCGTACCGCCAACTGGTACAGGTAGTCCCAGGTGAACAATCCGCTGTCATGGCCGTCGTCGAAGGTCAGTTTCAGTGCGTACTGGCCGGCGGGTTCAACCTTGGTCAGGCCGACGCCGAGCTTGCCGTATTGCAGGATGGGTTTGCCGTGGCCCTGGACCTCGGCGGAGGGCGAGTGCACCCGCAGGAATTCCGCGGGCAGGTGGTATTCCTCGTCTGGCGCGTATTTGAGCGTCAGGGTCTTGGAGGCTTTGTGCAGGTTGATGGCGGTGGGGAGTTTGGTCATGGGGGTCGTCAGTCTCGTGAAGCCCGTGGCGCGGGGATGAATCCCCTCGCCACGGGAGCTCGCTCACACGTCGTGTGGCTTACAGGATATACCGCGACAGGTCTTCGTTCTGCGCCAACTCGCCCAGGTGACTGTTGACGTACTCGGCATCGATGCGGATCGGCGCTTCGTTATGGACGCTCGCCAGGTCGCCGGCGCTGAACGAGACTTCCTCAAGCAAACGCTCAAGCAGCGTGTGCAGGCGGCGGGCACCGATGTTCTCGGTCTTCTCGTTGACCTGCCAGGCAATCTGCGCCAGGCGCTTGATGCCTTCGGGCGCGAACTCGATGTTCAAGCCTTCGGTCTTGAGCAGCGCGCAATACTGCTCGGTCAGCGACGCGTGGGGCTCGCTCAGGATGCGTTCGAAATCCTCTGGCGACAACGCCTTGAGTTCGACACGGATCGGCAAGCGGCCCTGCAGCTCCGGCACCAGGTCGCTCGGCTTGCTCAGGTGGAATGCGCCGGAAGCGATGAACAGGATGTGGTCGGTCTTGACCATGCCCAGCTTGGTATTGACGGTGCAGCCTTCGATCAGCGGCAGCAGGTCGCGTTGCACGCCTTCGCGGGACACATCGGCGCCGCCGACATTGCCGCGCTTGGCGACCTTGTCGATCTCGTCGATGAACACGATGCCGTGCTGCTCGACCGCTTCCAGGGCCTTGGCCTTCAACTCTTCTTCGTTGACCAGGCGACTCGCCTCTTCATCGCGTACCAGTTTCAGCGCTTCCTTGACCTTGAGCTTGCGGCTTTTCTTCTTGCCCTTGCCCATGTTGGCGAACAGGCTCTGCAACTGGTTGGTCATTTCTTCCATGCCCGGCGGCGCGGAGATGTCGACGCCGGCCATCTCGGCCACTTCGATCTCGATCTCCTTGTCGTCCAGCTGGCCTTCGCGCAGGCGCTTGCGGAACAGTTGGCGGGTGTTGGAATCCTGGGTCGCGGCGGAGTCGGCGTTGAAGCCCATGCGCGCTGGCGGCAAAAGCGCGTCGAGGATGCGTTCTTCGGCGGCGTCTTCGGCGCGATGGCGGACCTTGGTGATTTCCTGTTCGCGCAGCAGCTTGATCGCGGCGTCGGCCAGGTCACGGATGATCGACTCGACGTCGCGGCCGACATAACCGACTTCGGTGAACTTGGTGGCTTCGACCTTGATGAACGGCGCGTTGGCGAGCTTGGCCAGGCGGCGGGCGATTTCGGTCTTGCCGACACCGGTCGGGCCGATCATCAGGATGTTCTTGGGGGTCACTTCGACGCGCAGCTCTTCGGGCAACTGCATCCGGCGCCAGCGGTTACGCAGGGCGATGGCGACGGCGCGCTTGGCATCGTCCTGGCCGATGATATGGCGGTTGAGTTCGTGGACGATTTCGCGGGGAGTCATGGACATAATAATTGGCGGTCCTCAAGCGGGAGTCTGGGCCTGGAAGGGCTTACTCGGCGAGGTCCTGCTCCTCAATGGTCTGGGTGTGGTTGGTGAATACGCAGATATCGCCGGCAATGCCCAGGGCTGTCTCGACGATTTCGCGGGCCGACAGATCGGTCTTCTTCAGCAGTGCGCTGGCGGCGGCCTGGGCGTAGGCGCCACCGGAACCCATGGCGATCAGGCCATCCTCGGGCTCGACGACGTCGCCGTTGCCGGTGATGATCAGGGAGGCGTCCTTGTTGGCGACTGCGAGCATGGCTTCGAGGCGGCTCAGTGAGCGGTCGGTACGCCATTCCTTCGCCAGCTCGACGGCGGCGCGAACCAGATGGCCCTGGTGTTTTTCAAGTTGGCCTTCGAAACGCTCGAACAGGGTGAAGGCGTCGGCGGTGGCCCCGGCGAAACCGGCGATGACCTGGCCGTGGTACAGGCGGCGGACTTTCTTCGCGTTGCCTTTCATCACGGTGTTGCCCAGTGAAACCTGGCCGTCGCCGCCCATGACGACTTTGCCGTGACGGCGGACTGAAACGATGGTGGTCAAGGGAAGAGTCTCCACGCAGCGGGGCGAAAATGCCCGGATGGAACTCATATGGGGGTGGCGTGGGTTTTTTCAACCACGGGGTGGGGCAGGGGACGAGTGGCTTGGCTGATCGCGTCCCTGTGGCGAGGGGATTTATCCCCGCTGGGCTGCGCAGCAGCCCCTAAAGGCTTGATGCGATAGACCTGCCATACCGCGTCGCAGATCTTAGGGGCGCTGCGCGCCCCAGCGGGGATAAATCCCCTCGCCACAAGGGTTAAGGGCGTCTGGCTTCAGCGGCTCTGACGTTGTTGTAACAACAGGTTGCTGAAGCCGCTGCCCGCCAATAGTTTCTGGGCCTTGGTCAGTTCCTCGCGGTTGCTGAACGGCCCGACCAATACTCGGTACCAGGTTTCTTCCTTCACCGTCCCGGACTCCACCGACACCGACTGGCCCAGCAGAATGATCTGCGCCCGCACCTTGTCGGCATCGGCTTCCTTGCGGAACGAGCCGGCCTGCAAGAAAAACTTCGTCACTGGCGCAGCCTTCTGTACGGGCGGCGCGGGTGGCGGCGTGATGCCGGCCAATGCCGCCTGGGCGCGGGCGGTGTCGATCTTCGCTGCTTCGGCCGGGGTCACCGGCGTGGTCGGCACCTGGGGTACTTGCGGCGTCGGCAGGGTTTTCTCCGGCACGGCCTCGGGCGGCACGATGACTTCCGATTCCGGCAACAGGGTATAGAAGTCGTATTTCGGTTTCACCGGTTGCGTCGGGCTCGGCGGAGTCTTGTTGGCCTCGGCGATCCGGGTGGCCTTTTGCTGCTCCTGGCGCACGCGCTTGACGTCGTCGCCCTGGCCCGGCTCCAGCTTCATCAGAAATACAATGAAAGCGCCGACGGTCAGGCCGATCGCCATCCACAACCAGCCCGGAATCGGCTGTTTGGCCGGGGGCTGGTAACGACTGGCACCGCGTTTGGGGGCTGGTTTCTTCTTGGCGGCCAACTTACATGCGCTCCAGCGTTTCCAGGCCCAGCAATTCCAGGCCTTGCTTGAGCGTACGCCCGGTCAGTGCGGCGAGGCGCAGGCGGCTTTGCATCTGTGCCGGTGTCTCGGCGCTGAGGATTGGGCAGTTTTCGTAGAAACTGGAGAACAGGCCGGCAACGTCGTACAGGTATGCGCACAAGGTATGCGGCGTGCCTTTTTCGGCGACGTTGTTCAGTACTTCACCGAACTGGGCCAGCCTGGCCGCCAGCTCCTGCTCATGGGCGGCCTCGAGGACGATCTGGCCATCCACTTCGTCGAAGCGCTTGCCAAGCTTGCGGAACACGCCCGCCACGCGGGTGTAGGCGTACAGCAGGTACGGCGCGGTGTTGCCTTCGAAATTGAGCATCAGGTCGAAGTTGAAGCTGTAGTCGCTGGTGCGGTGCTTGGACAGGTCGGCGTATTTCACCGCGTCGATGCCCACGACCTTGGCAATGTTGCGCAGTTCGTCTTCGGCCAGGTCCGGGTTCTTGCCCTTGACCAGGGTGTAGGCGCGGTCCTGGGCTTCGGTCAGCAGGTCGATCAACTTTACGGTGCCACCGTCGCGGGTCTTGAATGGGCGACCGTCGGCGCCGTTCATGGTGCCGAAGCCCATGTGCTCCATTTCCATCGGATGGGTCACGAAACCGGCCAGTCGAGCGACTTCAAACACCTGCTGGAAATGCAGTGCCTGGCGCTGGTCGACGAAATACAGGACGCGATCAGCCTTGAGCACGCGGTTGCGGTAGCGCACGGCCGCCAGGTCGGTGGTGGCGTAGAGATAGCCGCCATCGGCCTTGACGATGATCACCGGCAGCGGCTCGCCATCGGCGGTCTTGAACTGGTCGAGGAACACGCACTGGGCGCCGTTGCTTTCCACCAGCATGCCCTTGGCGCGGAGATCGTTGACCACGTTGACCAGGTCATCGTTGTAGGCGCTTTCGCCCATCACGTCGGCCATGGTCAGCTTGACGTTCAGCAGCTCGTAGATTTTCTGGCAGTGGGACAGCGAGATGTCCTTGAACTTGGTCCACAACGCCAGGCACTCGGCGTCGCCGGCCTGCAACTTGACCACCAGGCCACGGGCGCGGTCGGCGAATTCGGGTGACTCGTCAAAGCGTTGCTTGGCGGCGCGGTAGAAATTTTCCAGGTCCGACAGCTCGTCGCTGGTGATGGGGTTTTCCTGCAGGTAGGCCATCAACATGCCGAACTGGGTGCCCCAGTCGCCCACGTGGTTCTGGCGGATCACGGTGTCGCCGAGAAACTCCAGCACGCGCGCCACGCCATCGCCAATGATGGTCGAACGCAGGTGGCCGACGTGCATTTCCTTGGCGAGGTTAGGGGCCGAGAGGTCGACTACGGTGCGCTGCAGCGGGCCGGCCTTGCGCACGCCGAGGCGTTCGTCGGTCAGGGCGGCGTCGAGGCGCGAGGCCAGGGCCTGGGTGTTCTGGAAGAAATTGATGAAGCCGGGGCCGGCAATCTCGGCCTTGGTGACGTTTTCGTCGGACGGCAGCGCGGCGATGATTTTTTCTGCCAGGTCGCGAGGTTTCATGCCGGCCGGCTTGGCGAGCATCATCGCGATGTTGCTGGCGAAGTCGCCGTGGGTCTTGTCACGGGTGTTCTCGACCTGAATCGCCGGCGACACGCCTTCTGGCAGCACACCTTCAGTGACGAGTTGGGTGATGGCTTGCTGGATAAGCTGGCGAATGGTGTCTTTCATGGTCTTCTCTTTCAACCGCAGGCGCGGCGGCGCTTCGATGCGCTGGTGGAAAAACTGGGCATTATCCGTGGCGCGGGCGAGCTTGCCAACTGTAGCGGGTCGGTTGGGGATGTGTGGTGATTATTCGGGCGCCTGGGTCAGTACAAATCCACCGGGTCCACATCCAGCGACCAGCGCACCGCGCGCGCGCTGGGCATCTGTTCCAGCAACAGCAGCCAGGCGCTCAGCAACCGATGCAGTGGTGCCCGGGCATTGGCCTGCAATAGAAGCTGGGCGCGATAGCGTCCGGCGCGCCGCTCCATCGGCGCCGGGACCGGGCCCAGGAGTTCGATGCCGGTGAGATTCTGTTCTGCCAACAGGCGTTCCGCCTCGCTGCACGCTTCGTCCAGGAAACCTTCGGCCTGGCCCGGCTTGTGAGCCTCGGCCCGCAACAGTGCCAGATGGGCGAAAGGTGGCAGGCCGGCGCCACGGCGTTCGCTCAAGGCCTGTTCGGCAAACGCGAAATAGCCCTGTTCGGTCAACTGTATCAGCAGCGGATGATCCGCCAGGTGGGTCTGGATGATCACTTTGCCCGGCTCTTCGGCGCGCCCCGCGCGGCCTGCGACCTGGACGATCAGCTGTGCCATGCGCTCGCTGGCCCGGAAATCACCGGAAAACAGCCCGCCGTCGGCATCCAGGATCGACACCAGCGTCACCCGGGGGAAGTGATGGCCCTTGGCGAGCATCTGCGTGCCCACCAGGATGCATGGCTGGCCTTTCTGGATGGTGGCGAACAGATTGTTCATCGCATCCTTTCGCGAGGTGCTGTCGCGATCCACCCTGAGCACGGGATAGTCGGGAAACAAAATTCCCAGCCGTTCTTCGGCGCGCTCGGTGCCGGCGCCCACGGGACGCAGGTCGACTTTCCCGCATTGCGGGCAGTTGCGCGGTACCCGCTCGGAGTGCCCGCAATGATGGCAGCGCAATTCGCCGTAGCGCTGATGCACCGTCATCCGGGCGTCGCAGCGTTCGCAGCCGGACATCCAGCCACAGTCATGGCACAACAGCGTCGGGGCAAACCCCCTGCGGTTGAGGAACACCAGGACCTGCTGCCCGGCGGCCAGCGTCTGACCGATGGCTTGCTGCATCGGCCCGGAAATACCGCTGTCCAGCGGACGGCTTTTCACATCAAGGCGCAAGAAACGGGGTTGCTTGGCGCCACCGGCCCGTTCGTTGAGGCGCAGCAGGCCGTAGCGACCGGTGTAGGCGTTGTGCAGGCTTTCGAGGGACGGCGTGGCCGAGCCGAGCACAATCGGGATGTTCTCCTGGCGGGCGCGCACCAGCGCCAGGTCGCGGGCGTGGTAGCGCAGGCCTTCCTGCTGTTTATAGGAGCCGTCGTGCTCTTCGTCGATGATGATCAGACCGGGGTTTTTCATCGGGGTGAACAGTGCCGAGCGGGTGCCGATGATGATGTCGGCCTCCCCGTCCCGGGCGGCGAGCCAGGATTCCAGGCGCTCGCGGTCGTTGACGGCCGAGTGCACCAGGGCGATCCGCGCATTGAAGCGCTGCTCGAAGCGCGCCAGGGTTTGCGGGCCCAGGTTGATTTCCGGAATCAGCACCAGGGCCTGCTTGCCGGCTTCCAGGGTCTGGCGGATCAGTTGCAGGTAGACCTCGGTCTTGCCGCTGCCCGTGACGCCTGCCAAAAGAAAAGCGTGGTAGTTGTCGAAGCCCGCGCGAATCGCCTCGCAAGCCGCCCGTTGCTCAGTATTGAGCGGCAGTTCCGGCTGGGCCAGCCAATGTTCATGGCGTGCCCCCGGGGCATGCCGGCGGACCTCCACCTGGACCAGATCTTTGGCCAGCAGCAGGTCGAGGCTGTCCTTGCTGAGCATCAACTTGCTCAACAGCTGGTGCGCTACGCCGTGGGGATGTTGGGCCAGGGTTGCCAGGGCTTCGCGCTGGCGCGGGGCGCGGGCAATGCGCGGATCGTCCAGCGAAGCGCCCGGCGCCACCGACCAGAAGCGTTCCTGGCGCGCCTCGGCCGGCTCGCCCTGGCGCAACAAGGTCGGCAGGGCCCAACTCAGGGTGTCGCCCAGGCTGTGCTGGTAATACTGGGCGGTCCACAAGCACAGCTTGAGCAGCGGCGCCGGTAGCGCAGGCGTGGCATCGAGCAGGGCCAGGGCCGGCTTGAGCTTGTCGACCGGCACCTCGCTGTGGTCGGTGACTTCCACCAGGATGCCGATCATTTCCCGACGACCGAACGGCACCCGCAGGCGCATGCCCGGTTGCAACTGGGCACGTGGCACGCCGGCCGGAGCCCGATAATCGAACAGGCGGCGCAGGGGCGATGGCAAGGCGAGGCGCAGGATGGCGTCGGGCACGCGGGAGGGTCTCGGTAAACAGCAGATTCAGAAAACTTGGCGCGATCCTTGTGGGAGTTTGCGCACGAAAGGTCGCGAGCCTAGCAGACGGTTGGTACAAGTTGTAGCTTGCGCGATTAATGTTGTCTGGTAGAATCCGCGGCCTAATTACGTGCGGTATTCAACAATAGTGTTGGGTGGCGGCACGCTAGCCTGAGGAAAACACCATGAAAACCGATATCCATCCGGACTACCCAGTCGTTGCAGTAACCTGCAGCTGCGGCAACAAGTTCGAAACCCGTTCGACCTACGGCAAAGCCCTGGCGATCGACGTTTGCAACGAATGCCACCCGTTCTACACCGGTAAGCAAAAGACTCTGGATACCGGCGGCCGCGTTCAGAAGTTCGCCGATCGTTTCGGTGCTTTCGGCGCCAAGAAAGCCTAAGGCTGATTATCTTGGAAAGTCGTTCCGGCTATTCCAGGCTAATGAAAAAGGCGTCCCTGGTGGGCGCCTTTTTTGTGCCTGCGATTTGGCTTTGTGGTGCCCAGGCGTCTTGCCCCCTGCCGGGTGAGCTGCCCGAAGCGGCCGTACAGCGGGTGGTGGACGGCGACACCTTGTACCTTGAGGACGGTCGTCGTGTCCGCATGATCGGCCTCAACAGTCCGGAGCTGGGTAAGCGCGGGCGTGCCGACGAACCTTTTGCCGTGGCGGCGCGCCAGCGACTCGAAGCGCTGGTGGCCGCCAGTGCCGGGCGGGTCAAGATGTCGCCCGGCCGTGATGATCGCGACGATTACGGGCGCACGCTCGCCCACGTCTACGACCGCCAGGGTCGCAACCTGGAGGAGCAACTGATTGCCGAGGGGCTGGGCTTCGTGGTGGCGGTCGCGCCGAACGTCGACCTGGTCGAGTGCCAACAGGCCGCCGAGCGCCAGGCGCGGCAAGCGAGGCTCGGGGTCTGGAAGAAGTCCCCGGTCACGCGAGCGGAACAAATCAAGGCGCCCGGCTTTGCCCTGATCAGCGGCCGTGTAGACAGTGTGCAACGCAATCGCGGTGGTATCTGGATCGAACTACAAGGGGCGGTTGTCCTGCACATCGCGCCCAACTCGCAGCGAAATTTCGACGCCTCTGCGTTGAAGCGTCTTGAAGGCCGGACGATCGAGGCTCGCGGTTGGGTCGTCGATCGCGCCCGCCGTGGGGAAACCAAGCCTGGGCAGGCGCGTTGGATGTTGCCGCTGACCGATCCGGCGATGTTGCAGCCGGTGCTTTGAGAAAATAATTGTAGACATTTTTACTTTGGATTGTATGCATCAGGCCCTTGTGTTTCGTAGCTCTTGGCCCAAAGTCGTAGGGCAGGGCGCTTGACAGGAGTGACTGGTCAGTCTTGTAGGGACTTTGCGAGGCGCGTATCCTCGGCGGTCCGTCTGTCCAACACAGTAAAAAGCGGAATGCCCACATGTCTGATCTGAAAACTGCCGCTCTCGAATATCACGCTAATCCTCGTCCGGGTAAGCTGAGTGTCGAGCTCACCAAGGCCACCGCTACTGCCCGCGACCTGTCGCTGGCCTACAGCCCCGGCGTAGCCGAACCAGTGCGTGAAATCGCTCGCGACCCTGAGCTGGCCTACAAATACACCGGCAAGGGCAACCTGGTTGCAGTCATTTCCGATGGCACCGCGATTCTCGGCCTGGGTAACCTAGGTCCATTGGCTTCCAAGCCGGTCATGGAAGGCAAGGGTGTTCTGTTCAAGCGCTTCGCCGGCATCGACGTGTTCGACATCGAAGTCGATTCCGAGAGCCCGCAAGCCTTCATCGACACCGTCAAGCGCATTTCCATCACCTTCGGCGGCATCAACCTGGAAGACATCAAGGCACCTGAGTGCTTCGAGATCGAGCGCGCCCTGATCGAACAGTGCGACATTCCGGTATTCCACGATGACCAGCACGGCACCGCAATCGTGACTGCGGCCGGCATGATCAACGCCTTGGAAATCGCTGGCAAAACCCTGCCGGAAGCCAAGATCGTCTGCCTGGGCGCCGGCGCTGCGGCCATCTCCTGCATGAAGTTGCTGGTGAGCATGGGCGCCAAGATCGAAAACATCTTCATGGTCGACCGTACCGGCGTGATCCACTCCGGCCGTGACGATCTGAACCAGTACAAGGCTGTCTTCGCCCACGCGACCGACAAGCGCTCCCTGGCGGATGCGCTGGACGGTGCCGACGTGTTCGTCGGCCTGTCGGGCCCGAACCTGTTGAGCGCGGAAAACCTGCTGCGCATGGCGCCGAATCCGATCGTGTTCGCCTGCTCGAACCCGGACCCGGAAATCTCCCCGGAGCTGGCTCACGCGACCCGCAGCGACGTGATCATGGCCACCGGTCGTTCGGACTACCCGAACCAGGTCAACAACGTTCTGGGCTTCCCGTTCATCTTCCGTGGTGCCCTGGACGTTCGTGCCAAGCGCATCAACGAAGAAATGAAGGTCGCGGCCGCCAACGCCCTGCGCGAACTGGCCAAGCTGCCGGTGCCTCAGGAAGTGTGCGACGCCTACGGCGGCATCAAGCTGGAATTCGGTCGTGAGTACATCATCCCGAAACCAATGGATGCCCGCCTGATCACCCTGATCTCCGACGCCGTGGCCAAGGCCGCCATCGAGACGGGCGTAGCAACCCTGCCGTACCCGAAGAACTACCCGCTCAAGAGCGTGGATGACGTGTTCAACGGCTAAGCCGTTGTAGCGCTTCAACAAAAAGCCCCGGCTCCTGTGAGTCGGGGCTTTTTGTTGCCTGGATTTGTGTGGGATGGAAACCATTCCCTGGATTGACCATAGGTTCATGTACGCCAGAAAAAGCCCCGCACTTCTTCCGAAGGCGGGGCTTTGGGTGGCGCCCGGTCAGAACAGATCGATCGGTGCCGCCTCATCCGCCGGCAGCGGGCTGCCCGGTGCGACGCCGTTGCCCAGCTCGTTGACGGACGGCGGGGTGTCTTCGCTCTTGAACAGCTCGAAGTACGCACCCGGCGTGCCTGGCGTGGCCGCACGGCCGCTGACCGGGTCGACCCGCAGGCTGAGGATGCCTTCCGGTTCAGGCTGGGTGTGCGGTGGCTTGTCCTTGAGGGCAGCGCCCATGTAGCTCATCCAGATCGGCAGCGCCACGGTGCCGCCGAACTCGCGACGGCCCAGGCTTTCGGGCTGGTCGAAACCGGTCCAGACGGTGGTCACGTAATCGGCGTTGTAGCCGGAGAACCAGGCGTCCTTGGATTCGTTGGTGGTACCGGTCTTGCCCGCCAGGTCCGTGCGACCCAGGGCCAGGGCGCGGCGACCGGTGCCGAGCTTGATCACGTCCTGCAACATGCTGTTGAGGATGTAGGTGGTGCGACCGTCGACGATGCGTTCGGCGATGGCTGGCGCTTGCGGTACGGCAGGGGCGGTGGTGGCTTCGCCGCCAGTCGCGTTCACCGTGAAGGTCTCGGTGGCAGGCGCGGCGACGCCGTCGCTGGCCTGCTCGCCCGTAGGCACTCGTGGCGGGTTGGCGACGAACAGCGTTTCACCGTTGCGGCTTTCGATCTTGTCGATGATGTACGGGGTGATCTTGTAGCCGCCGTTGGCGAAGGTGCTCCAGCCCGTCGCGATTTCCATCGGCGTCAAGGTCGCGGTGCCCAGTGCCAGGGACAGGTTGCGCGGCAAGTCCTGCTTGTTGAAGCCGAACTTGCTGATGTAGTCGATGGTGCGGTCCACGCCCAGCGCCTGCAGCAGGCGGATCGAGACCAGGTTGCGGGATTTGTACAGCGCCTCGCGCAGGCGAATCGGGCCCAGGAACGTATTGGTGTCGTTCTTCGGCCGCCAGACCTTGTCCAGGTACTCATCGACAAACACGATCGGCGCATCGTTCACCAGGCTGGCGGCGGTGTAGCCGTTGTCCAGGGCGGCGCTGTAGACGAATGGCTTGAAGCTGGAGCCTGGTTGGCGCTTGGCCTGCAAGGCTCGGTTGTAATTGCTCTGCTCGAAGGCGAAGCCGCCCACCAACGAGCGGATCGCGCCGTTCTGTGGGTCGAGGGATACCAGTGCGCCCTGGGCGGCCGGGATCTGGCTGAACTTGAGGGAGTTGTCCGGCTGGCGCTGCACTCGGATCAGGTCGCCGACCTGCGCCACGTCCGACGGCTGCCGTGGGTTGGCGCCCATGCTGTTGGTGTTGAGAAACGGTCGGGCCCATTTCATGGTGTCCCAGGCCACATGCTCTTCCTGCTCGCCATTGCGGGTCAGGACCTTGATGCCGTCCTTGTCCACCTGGGTGACGATCGCCGGTTCCAGGCTGCTGATGGTGCGTTGCTTGGTCAGTTCCTGGGCCCAGGCTTCCTTGGTCTTGCCTGGCAGGCGCGATTCTGGGCCCCGGTAGCCGTGGCGCTGGTCGTAGGTCATCAGGCCTTCGTGCAGCGCGGTGTTGGCCATTTCCTGCAAGTTGCTCGGCACCGTGGTGGTGACGCGGAAACCTTCGGTGTAGGCGTCGCTGCCATAACGTCCGACCATCTCGGCGCGGGCCATCTCGGCGATATACGGGGCGTTCACTTCCGGGGTCGGCACGTGATAGCTGGCGTTCAGCGGCTCGTTGATTGCGGCGGTGTACTCGGCTTCGCTGATCTTGCCGAGCTTGTACATGCGCCCCAGGATCCAGTCGCGACGTTCCTTGCTGCGTGCCGGGTTGGCCAATGGGTTGAAGCGCGAAGGTGCCTTGGGCAGGCCGGCGATCATCGCCATCTGCGCCAGGCTCACATCGCGGATCGACTTGCCGTAATACACCTGCGCCGCCGCCTCGATCCCGTAGGCGCGGTTGCCCAGGTAAATCTTGTTCACGTACAGCTCGAGGATCTCGTCCTTGGTCAGCTGCCGCTCGATCTGCAGGGCCAGGAGAATCTCGGTGGTCTTGCGCGAGAAGCTGCGCTCGCTGGTCAGGAAGAAGTTCTTCGCTACCTGCATGGTGATGGTGCTGCCGCCGGACTGGATGTGGCCGCTCTTGACCAGCTGGCTGGCGGCGCGCATCAGGCTGCCCGGATCGACGCCATAGTGGTTGGCGAAATTGTCGTCTTCAGCACTTAGTAACGCATTGATGAAATTGGGGGGAATGTCGGCGAAACGGATCGGCGTGCGGCGCATTTCGCCAAATTCGGCGATCAACTTGTCGTCGCTGCTGTACACCCGCAGGGGAATCTGCAACTGAATACTTCTCAGCGCCTCCACGGACGGCAATCCCGGACTAAGGTAAAGAAAGGCACCGCTCAGGCCCAAGAGCAGTCCGCAGAAAACGGCGACGATGGACCATCCGAAAAATTTCAGCAGACGAATCAAGGCTTTTGGATATCCAGGCAAAGAATGAAAAAGACGCCAGGTGCAGGGAAGGACCCGTGCTTGCAGCAAAGCGAAAAAAACGCTGGGCATTATAAGCATTTTTTTTTCGTCGGTAACGCCATCCGGACGTTCGTCGGACCGGGGGGATTGAACGCAACGCTTATTAGAGAGTCCGTAACTCACGGATAGTCATAGGGAATTGGTAGTGCTACGACTCTTCAATAAAAAAGCCCATGCGCTTCTGGGGATCGACATCAGCTCGACGTCGGTGAAGCTGCTCGAATTGAGTCGCCAGGGTGATCGTTATCGCGTCGAGTCCTATGCGGTCGAACCGCTGCCGGCCAATGCGGTGGTCGAGAAGAACATTGCCGAGCTCGAAGGCGTGGGGCAGGCATTGTCGCGGGTGCTCGCCAAGGCGAAGACGCCCTTGCGCAACGTGGCGGTGGCCGTCGCCGGCTCGGCGGTCATCACCAAGACCATCGAAATGGATGCCGGGCTGTCCGATGACGACATGGAAAACCAGCTCAAGATCGAAGCCGACCAATACATTCCGTACCCGCTGGATGAGGTGGCGATTGATTTCGAAGTCGTTGGCGTTTCGCCTCGCAGCGCCGAGCGGGTAGAGGTGTTGTTGGCGGCGTGTCGCAAGGAAAATGTCGAGGTCCGCGAGGCGGCGCTGGCGCTCGCCGGATTGACCGCCCGCGTGGTCGATGTGGAGGCCTACGCCCTGGAGCGTGCCTTCGGCCTGCTTTCCACCCAATTGGCCGCGTCCCAGGAACGGTTGACCGTGGCGGTCGTCGACATTGGCGCCACGATGACGACCCTCAGCGTGTTGCATAACGGGCGCATCATCTATACCCGCGAGCAGTTGTTCGGTGGACGCCAGCTTACCGAGGAAATCCAGCGTCGCTACGGCCTGACGCCGGAGCAGGCCGGCCTGGCGAAAAAGCAAGGTGGCCTGCCGGACGACTATCTTGGCGAAGTGTTGCAGCCGTTTCGCGAAGCACTGGTGCAACAGGTGTCGCGCTCGCTGCAGTTTTTCTTCGCTTCCGGCCAGTACAGCGCGGTGGATCACATCCTGCTGGCCGGCGGTACGGCTTCGGTCGCGGGCCTGGATCGGTTGATCGAGCAGCGCCTGGGCACGCCGACCCAAGTGGCCAATCCGTTCGCCAGCATGGCCTTGAGCAGCAAGGTCAACGCGGGCGCCCTGGCCAGTGACGCGCCGGCGCTGATGATTGCCTGCGGGCTGGCCCTCAGGAGTTTCGACTGATGGCGCGGATCAACCTGCTTCCCTGGCGCGAAGAGCTGCGCGAAGAGCGCCGCAAGCGCTTTCTGCTGGGATTGGCCGGCGCGCTGGTCGGCGCGGTGGGCCTGATCTTGATTGCGGTGCAATACCTCAACAGTGCCATCGACTATCAAACGGCGCGCAACAGCCACATCCGCCAGCAGATTGCCGTCCTGGACGAGCGCATCCAGCAAATCAGCGAGTTGAAGGCTCGTCGACAGCAGTTGCTGGAGCGCATGCGCATCATCCAGGACTTGCAGGGCAATCGACCGGTCAGCGCGCGCATTTTCGACCAATTGGCGCGGACCCTGCCCGACGGCGTGTACTTCACCGACGTCAAGATGGAGGAGGGTACGCTGTCCATCACGGGAGCGGCGGAATCGAACAACCGGGTCTCTGACCTGATGCGAAACCTGGATTCGTCGGATTTGTTCGACGCCCCGAGCCTGACGGAAGTGAAGGCCACCACGGCGGGCCAGCTCGACCAGGCGAACGTCTTCCAGCTGACGGTTCGCCAGACCCGCCCGGCCAACGTGGAGGACGCCCAATGAAGCCGGGAGAATGGTTGGACGCGCTGCGCAAGATCGACCTCAGCGACCTGGACACCAACAATGTCGGCTCGTGGCCGGGGCCGATCAAATGGCTGGCCGGCATTCTGCTGGTCATACTCGTGCTGGGGCTGGGTTATAACTTCACCTTGAGTGACCTGCAAAACCAGCTGCACCAGGTTCAGGAAGAGGAGAACACCCTCAAGGCCCAATTTGCGGGCAAGGCCCACATGGCGGCGAACCTGGAGCGCTACACCGAGCAGATGAAACAGATGGAAACGTCGTTCGGCGTGTTGTTGCGGCAGTTGCCCAGCGATACGGAGGTGCCTGGCCTGTTGGAAGACATCACCCGCACGGGGCTGGGTAGCGGCCTGGAATTCGAGGAAATCAAACTACTGCCGGAGGTCACCCAGCCGTTCTATATCGAGTTACCGATCCAGATCACCGTGACGGGTGGCTACCATGACCTGGCGACATTCGTCAGCGGCGTGGCCGGGTTGCCGCGGATCGTGACCTTGCACGATTTCGAGATCGGGCCGATGGAGCCCGAGGCGGGGGCAAAGCTGCGCATGAGCATCCAGGCCAAGACCTACCGGTACAACGAGCAGGAGGCGCAGCCATGATGCCGGCGTGGCGCATGGGCCTGCTGGCCGGTTTGGTCGCGTTGGCCGGCTGCAACAGCGATGACGGTTTCAGCGACCTGGACGCCTACATGAACGAGGTGCGCTTGCGCCCGCCCGGCAAGATCGAACCCACGCCGACCTTCAAGCCTAACGAAACCTTTACTTACAGCGCGGCCAACCTGCGCAGTCCGTTCTCCAGGCAGGTGCGCGTGGACCAGGCGGGTCGGCAGCAGGGCTCGCGCAACGTCCGGCCCGACCCCAACCGGGTCAAGCAGTACCTGGAAGGCTTCAATATCGAACAGTTCGAGATGGTCGGGACGATCTCCAATGCCGGCGGATCCTTCGCACTGCTGCGCGGCGCGGGAGGCGTACATCGGCTGAAGGTGGGTGACTACCTGGGACGCAACGATGGGCGGATCGTCGCCATCAGCGCCACGCAGGTCGACGTGGTCGAAATCGTCCCCGATGGCGAGGGGGCGTGGCTGGAGCGGCCGCGGACCATTCCTTTGAAAGAGCATTCATAGTGGAATTCGAATAATGAACAGGATTTTTTCAGCCCTCGGTATTTCGCTATGGACAGCGCTGTTGTCGCCGATGGTTCTTGGGGCCAGCCTGAAGACACTCGACGTTGCGGCGTTGCCGGGGGACCGCGTGGAACTGAAGCTCAGCTTCGATGGGCCGCCACCCACGCCCCGGGGCTATACCACTGAACAGCCGGCCCGAATCGCGCTGGATCTGCCCGGGGTAACCAACCAACTGGCCCGCAAGAGTCACGATCTTGGAGGAGGCAATGCACGCAGCGCCACCGTGGTCGAGGCGGGCGATCGTACCCGGCTGATCATTGGCCTGACCCAATTGGCGCCCTATGACACCCGGATCGAAGGCAACAACCTCTTCGTGATAGTGGGCAAGGGCGCGACCGCCAGGTCCGCCGCGCTGGCACCGCAGCCGGCGGGATCCGCCCCGTCCTTCACCAGGTCCAGTGCGCCGGCAGGCAAGGCGATCCGTGGGGTGGACTTCCAGCGCGGGACACAAGGCGAAGGCAACGTGGTCATCGACTTGTCCGATCCGTCCATTGCGCCGGACATTCAGGAACGCGAAGGCAAGATCATCCTTGATTTCCCCAGGACCCAGTTGCCCGAACCCCTGCGGGTACGCCTGGACGTCAAGGATTTCGCCACCCCGGTGCAATTCGTCAATGGCAGCGCCGGCTCCGACCGCGCAACCATCAGCATCGAACCCAGCGGCACCTTCGACTATTCCACCTACCAGACCGACAACAAGTTGACCGTGAGCGTCCGGCCGATGACGGTCGAGGACTTGCAGAAACGCAACAGCGATCGCGCCGCCTACAGCGGCGAGAAGTTGTCGCTCAACTTCCAGGACATCGAAGTGCGTTCGGTGCTGCAACTCATCGCCGATTTCACCAACCTGAACCTGGTGGCCAGCGACACCGTGCAGGGTGGCATCACCCTGCGGTTGCAGAACGTGCCGTGGGACCAGGCACTGGATCTGGTGCTCAAGACCAAGGGGCTCGACAAGCGCAAGGTCGGCAATGTCCTGCTGGTAGCACCCGCCGACGAGATTGCGGCACGCGAACGCCAGGAGCTCGAATCCCAGAAGCAGATTGCCGACCTGGCACCGCTGAGGCGCGAGCTGTTGCAGGTCAACTATGCCAAGGCCGCCGACATCGCCAAGCTGTTCCAGTCGGTCACCAGTGCCGAGGCGAAGGCGGACGAACGGGGCACGATCACGGTTGATGAGCGAACCAACAATATCATCGCCTACCAGACCCAGGACCGGCTCGACGAGCTGCGCCGAATCGTTGCGCAATTGGACATCCCGGTGCGCCAAGTGATGATCGAGGCGCGGATCGTCGAGGCCAACGTCGATTATGACAAGAGCCTGGGCGTGCGCTGGGGTGGCTCGATACAGAACAAGGGCAACTGGAATTCTTCCGGTGTGACCACTGGAGACTCCACTACGATTGGTACGCCAGGCAGCACCAGCACCAACCAACCGTTTGTCGACCTCGGTGCATCAGGCAATACGTCCGGGATCGGCATCGCCTTCATCACCGACAACGTGCTGCTGGACCTTGAACTGACGGCCATGGAAAAAACCGGCAATGGCGAGATCGTTTCCCAGCCCAAGGTGGTGACCTCCGACAAGGAGACCGCGAAAATCCTCAAGGGCACGGAGATTCCCTACCAGGAAGCCAGCTCCAGCGGCGCCACCTCGGTGTCGTTCAAGGAAGCCTCGTTGTCGCTGGAGGTTACGCCGCAGATCACCCCGGACAACCGCATCATCATGGAGGTCAAGGTCACCAAGGATGAGCCGGATTACCTGAACAAGGTCCAGGATGTACCGCCGATCAAGAAAAACGAGGTCAACGCCAAGGTGCTGGTCAATGACGGCGAGACCATTGTGATTGGTGGCGTTTTCTCAAATACTCAGAGCAAGGTTGTAGATAAGGTGCCATTTCTTGGCGATGTGCCGTATCTTGGCCGCCTTTTCCGGCGTGATGTAGTCTCGGAGAAAAAATCCGAGCTGCTGGTGTTTCTCACTCCGCGTATCATGAACAACCAGGCGATTGCTGTGAGTCGTTGATTCTGTGCGAAATTTGATTCTTGTTGGACCGATGGGGGCTGGAAAAAGCACCATCGGTCGTTTGCTGGCCAAAGAGCTGCGCCTGCCTTTCAAAGATTCCGACAAGGAAATTGAATTGCGCACGGGTGCCAATATCCCATGGATCTTCGATAAGGAAGGCGAGCCGGGCTTTCGGGACCGTGAGCAGGCGATGATTGCCGAGCTGTGCGGTTTCGACGGCGTGGTGTTGGCGACCGGCGGCGGCGCGGTGATGCGCGAAGCCAATCGTCGGGCACTGCACGCCGGCGGACGAGTGGTCTACCTGCATGCTTCGGTCGAACAGCAGGTCGGCCGTACCGCCCGCGATCGCAACCGGCCACTGCTGCGAACCGCCGATCCGGCCAAGACCCTGCGGGATCTGCTGGAGGTGCGTGACCCTTTGTATCGGGAAATCGCCGACCTGGTCATCGAAACCGACGAGCGGCCGCCACGGATGGTGGTGCTGGAAATCCTCGATCGACTGCAACAATTGCCCCCCCGTTAATGCGCGGCGCGAAATGCGCTATCCTCGGCGTCCCGCCTTGGCCCGTATGGGCGTGGCGGATGGCCATTAACTGGCGCCACAGCAGGCACCGTGGAATTTTGTCAATTGCAGGCAGGACGCCTGATTTCATCTTCACCGTGGGGACACATGCAGACACTTAAGGTCGACCTGGGCGAGCGCAGCTACCCGATTCATATTGGCGAGGGCTTGCTGGACCAGCCCGAACTGCTGGCACCGCACATCGCCGGGCGGCAAGTCGCAATCATCTCCAACGAAACCGTCGCCCCTTTGTATCTGGAACGCCTGGCTCGTAGCCTGTCGGCTTATTCGGTCATTTCCGTCGTGTTGCCGGACGGCGAGGCCTTCAAGAACTGGGAAACCCTGCAGTTGATTTTCGACGGTCTGCTGACCGCCCGGCACGACCGCCGCACCACCGTGGTTGCCCTGGGTGGCGGCGTGATCGGCGACATGGCCGGCTTTGCCGCGGCTTGCTATCAGCGCGGTGTCGATTTCATTCAGATACCCACCACGCTGCTCTCTCAGGTCGACTCGTCGGTAGGCGGCAAGACCGGTATCAACCATCCGTTGGGCAAGAACATGGTGGGCGCGTTCTACCAGCCCAACGTGGTGCTGATCGACACTGCGACGCTCAAGACCCTGCCGGCGCGCGAGCTGTCCGCAGGGCTGGCCGAGGTCATCAAGTACGGCCTGATCTGCGACGAGCCGTTCCTGGGCTGGCTCGAAGACAACGTCGACCGCCTGCGTGCGCTGGATCAGGCGGCCCTGACCTACGCCATCGAACGTTCCTGCGCCGCCAAGGCCGCCGTGGTCGGTGCCGATGAACGGGAGTCAGGTGTACGTGCCACGCTGAACCTGGGCCACACCTTTGGCCATGCCATCGAAACCCACATGGGCTATGGTGTCTGGCTGCATGGCGAGGCGGTTGCGGCAGGTACGGTCATGGCCCTGGAGATGTCTGCGCGCCTGGGCTGGATCAGTGAGCAGGAGCGCGATCGTGGGATCCGCCTGTTCCAGCGTGCCGGGTTGCCGGTGGTGCCGCCTGAAGAAATGAGCGAGGCGGATTTCCTTGAACACATGGCAATCGACAAAAAAGTGATCGACGGTCGCCTGCGCCTGGTGCTGCTGCGCCACATGGGCGAAGCGGTGGTGACCGACGATTATCCGAAAGAAGTTCTACAGGCCACGCTGGGAGCGGATTATCGCGCCCTGGCTCAGCTTAAAGGTTAATAAGATTCCGATGACTAGTTTGCATGCCGACGAGGCTTTCCTCGGCCATTTCCAATTGAGTCATGACCCTTTTGCACCGCGGGTCCCGGGCTTCAAGTTTTTCCCCGCCCAACGCAAGCCGGTGCTGGGGCAGTTGCATCACCTGGCGCGCTACAGCCAGTTGCTGTTGGTCGTCACTGGCCCCCAGGGCAGCGGCAAGACCTTGCTGCGCCAGGCCCTGGTGGCCAGCACCAACAAGCAATCCGTGCAAAGCGTGGTGGTATCGGCCCGTGGCGCTGGCGACGCAGCCGGCGTATTGCGTCAGGTCGCCCAGGCGCTGAATGTCGACCAGGCGGAAATCGGTGCGATTCTCGACCAGATCGTGCAGTTGGCGTTGACGGGGCAGGAAGTCTATCTGTTGGTGGACGATGCCGAGCAACTCGACGAATCAGCCTTGGAAGCCCTGTTGGCCCTGGCTGCCGGTGCGCCCGAAGGCCGTCCCCATGTGTTCTTGTTCGGCGAGTCTTCGCTGATCGCCGACCTTGAGCAACTGAACCTTGAGGAAGAGCGTTTCCACGTCATCGAACTGGCGCCCTATACCGAGGAAGAAACCCGGGAATACCTGGCCCAGCGTCTTGAGGGCGCCGGCCGGGGTATCGAACTTTTCACCGCGGATCAGATATCTGAGATTCACGAAAGCTCCGACGGCTGGCCAGGAAACATCAACCAGGTCGCCCGGGATGCTCTGATCGAAATCATGATCGCCAGCCGCTCAGCGGTGAAGCGTCCAAGTATGGGGTTCAAGATGCCGAAGAAGCACGTATTGGCGATTTCCGCCGTGGTCGTGGTCGCGGTGGCTGCCGCCTGGCTGATGCCGGGTCGCAGCAAGGCACCAACCACTGGCGCACCTGCCAACGAACAGGCACAGTTGCCTCTCGGCCAGGGCACGCCGCAACCCAACGGCGGCGCCCCGGCAGTGGAATTCGCCGGCAATACCCAGCCGATGCCGCTGCCGCTGGTCGGCAACTCGCAACCGGTCATGCGGGGTCCCCTGGCCGAAGCCGCAGGGGGCATCACAGAAGGTGATGACGGTGCACCGCCTCCGATCGAAGACACCAGCGACGTGCCGCCTACCGTGACCACCACCGCACCGCCTGCGGGCGTTCCGGCCGGTCCTGCGCCGACACCTGCACCGGCTCCGGCCGCCAAGCCGACCCCGGCGCCCACTCAAGTTGCCACCGCCAAGCCTGCCCCGGTTCCCGCACCTGCGGCCAAGCCGACGGCACCCGCACCGGCGAGCAAGCCTGCCGCTACCCCGGCCAAGGCCGCTGGCAGTAGCTGGTACGCCGGCCAGGCGCCAGGCAACTACGTGGTGCAGATCCTCGGCACCAGCTCCGAAACCGCAGCGCAGAACTTCGTCAAGGAACAGGGCGGCGAGTACCGTTATTTCAAGAAGGTGCTCAACGGCAAGCCGCTGTATGTGATCACCTATGGCAGCTTTGCCAACCGTGATGCAGCCGTTTCCGCCATCAAAACCTTGCCAGCGAAGGTTCAGGCTGGTAAACCTTGGCCTCGCACTGTCGCCAGCGTCCAACAGGAACTGGCAGCAACTCGCTGATGATTCGGCGGCCTTACCCAGGCCGCCTCTCCCGGCAACCTCAAAATTTCCGCAAGGGCGGGCGACCTTTCAGGCCGCGCGCCTTGTGGTGTCTGCGTCACAGTAGCGTTTGAGTCGTAGCGGTCGAACCCAAAAAAGTTTTGACTAGCACAGCATATAGCTTTAAACCTTTCACAAATGCGACATGGATTTGCGACAGTTCGTCGTCAAATTTGTGAGCCCCTGTGTCGGTGTGTACAATGACCTCCCTTTTGCCCCCGCAAAGCTGGCGTACGTTCGGCGCGGAATGCAACTGGTTGAATTGAAAAGAAATTTGCCTCGTCAAGAGGCAGCCTGGTGAGAAAGTGTCTATGAAAGCAGGTCTGTACCAACCAGATGAATTCAAGGATAACTGCGGTTTCGGCCTGATAGCCCATATGCAGGGCGAGCCCAGCCATACCCTTTTGCAAACGGCCATTGAGGCCCTGACCTGCATGACCCACCGTGGTGGGATCAACGCCGACGGCAAGACCGGTGACGGTTGTGGCTTGCTGATTCAAAAGCCTGACGAGTTCCTGCGTGCCATTGCCCAGGAAACGTTTGGCGTGACCTTGCCCAAGCAGTACGCCGTGGGCATGGTGTTTTTCAATCAGGACCCGGTAAAGGCACAAGCCGCTCGCGAGAACATGAACCGCGAGATCCTGGCCGCCGGCCTGCAGCTCGTCGGCTGGCGCAAAGTGCCGATCGACACCAGCGTCCTCGGCCGCCTGGCCCTTGAGCGCCTGCCGCTGATCGAGCAGGTGTTCATCGCAGGCGAAGGCCTGAGCGACCAGGACATGTCGATCAAGCTGTTCAGCTCCCGTCGTCGTTCGTCGGTGGCCAACGCCGCCGACACCGACCACTACATCTGCAGCTTTTCCCACAAGACCATCATCTATAAAGGCCTGATGATGCCGGCGGACCTCACCGCCTTCTATCCGGACCTGAGCGACGAGCGCCTGAAGACCGCAATCTGCGTCTTCCACCAGCGCTTTTCCACCAACACTTTGCCGAAATGGCCGCTGGCCCAGCCATTCCGCTTCCTCGCCCACAACGGCGAGATCAACACCATCACCGGCAACCGCAACTGGGCCCTGGCCCGCCGCACCAAGTTCGCCAATGACTTGATGCCGGACCTCGAAGAACTCGGCCCGCTGGTCAACCGCGTCGGCTCGGACTCTTCGAGCATGGACAACATGCTCGAGCTGATGGTGACCGGTGGCATCGACCTGTTCCGTGGCGTGCGCATGCTCGTTCCGCCAGCCTGGCAGAACGTCGAGACCATGGACCCGGACCTGCGCGCCTTCTACGAATACAACTCCATGCACATGGAACCGTGGGACGGCCCGGCCGGTATCGTCATGACCGACGGTCGCTACGCCGTGTGCCTGCTGGACCGTAACGGCCTGCGTCCGGCGCGCTGGGTCACCACGACCAATGGGTTCATCACCCTGGCCTCGGAAATCGGTGTCTGGAACTACCAGCCCCAGGACGTCATCGCCAAGGGCCGCGTAGGTCCGGGGCAGATCTTTGCCGTAGACACCGAGACCGGCCAGATCCTCGACACCGACGCCATCGACAACCGCCTCAAGTCCCGCCATCCGTATAAGCAATGGCTGCGCAAGAATGCCCTGCGCATCCAGGCGACCATGGAAGACAACGACCACGGTTCGGCTTTCTACGACGTCGACCAACTCAAGCAGTACATGAAGATGTACCAGGTGACGTTCGAAGAGCGTGACCAGGTGCTGCGTCCGTTGGGCGAGCAGGGCTACGAAGCGGTCGGCTCCATGGGCGACGACACCCCGATGGCCGTGCTGTCCCAGCGCGTGCGCACGCCGTACGACTATTTCCGCCAGCAGTTCGCCCAGGTGACCAACCCGCCTATCGACCCGCTGCGCGAAGCGATCGTGATGTCCCTGGAAATCTGCCTCGGTGCCGAGCGCAACATTTTCCAGGAGTCGCCGGAGCACGCCTCGCGGGTGATCCTCAGCTCACCGGTCATTTCCCCGGCCAAGTGGCGCTCGCTGACCAATCTCGATCGTCCCGGTTTCGAGCGTCAGGTCATCGACCTTAACTACGACGAAAGCGTCGGCCTGGAAGCGGCGATCCGTAACATTGCCGACCAGGCTGAAGAAGCGGCGCGCGCCGGTCGTACCCAGATCGTCCTGACCGACCGTCACATCGCCCCGGGCAAGCTGCCGGTCCACGCCTCGCTTGCCACTGGCGCGGTACACCATCGCCTGACCGAAAAAGGCCTGCGCTGCGACTCCAACATCCTGGTGGAAACCGCTACCGCACGCGATCCGCATCATTTTGCGGTGCTGATCGGCTTCGGTGCTTCGGCGGTCTATCCGTTCCTGGCCTACGAAGTGCTGGGCGACCTGATCCGTACCGGTGAAGTGCTGGGCGACCTCTACGAGGTGTTCAAGAACTACCGCAAGGGCATCACCAAGGGCCTGCTCAAGATCCTGTCGAAGATGGGCATCTCGACCATCGCCTCGTACCGTGGCGCGCAATTGTTCGAAGCCATCGGCCTGTCCGAGGAAGTCTGCGAGCTGAGCTTCCGTGGCGTGCCGAGCCGTATCAAGGGTGCCCGTTTCGTCGACATCGAAGCCGAGCAGAAAGCCCTCGCCGCCGAAGCCTGGAGCCCGCGAAAGCCGATCCAGCAGGGCGGCCTGCTGAAGTTCGTCCACGGTGGCGAATATCACGCCTACAACCCGGACGTGGTCAATACCTTGCAGGCCGCCGTGCAGCAGGGGGACTACAGCAAGTTCAAGGAATACACCGCGCTGGTGGACAACCGTCCGGTGTCGATGATCCGCGACCTGCTCAAGGTCAAGATCCTCGACACGCCGCTGGACATCAATGAAGTGGAGCCGTTGGAATCGGTGCTCAAGCGCTTCGATTCGGCCGGTATTTCCCTCGGTGCGTTGTCCCCGGAAGCCCACGAAGCCCTGGCCGAAGCCATGAACCGCCTCGGTGCGCGTTCCAACTCCGGCGAAGGCGGCGAAGACCCGGCGCGCTACGGCACCATCAAGAGTTCGAAAATCAAGCAGGTGGCAACCGGCCGCTTCGGTGTGACGCCGGAATACCTGGTCAACGCCGAGGTGCTGCAGATCAAGGTGGCCCAGGGCGCCAAGCCCGGCGAAGGTGGGCAGCTGCCTGGTGGCAAGGTCAACGGCCTGATCGCCAAGCTTCGTTATGCGGTGCCCGGCGTGACCCTGATCTCGCCACCGCCACACCATGACATCTACTCGATCGAAGATTTGTCGCAACTGATCTTCGACCTCAAGCAGGTCAACCCCCAGGCGCTGGTCTCGGTGAAACTGGTGGCGGAAGCCGGCGTTGGTACCATTGCCGCTGGCGTGGCCAAGGCCTATGCCGACCTGATCACCATCTCCGGCTACGACGGCGGCACAGGTGCATCGCCGCTGACCTCGATCAAGTACGCCGGCGCACCGTGGGAATTGGGCCTGGCCGAAACCCACCAGACTCTGCGCGGCAACGACTTGCGCGGCAAAGTCCGGGTGCAGACCGACGGTGGCCTGAAGACCGGCCTGGACGTGATCAAGGCTGCCATCCTCGGCGCCGAGAGCTTCGGTTTCGGCACCGCGCCGATGATCGCCCTGGGCTGCAAATACCTGCGCATCTGCCACCTGAACAACTGCGCCACCGGCGTGGCGACCCAGAACGACAAGCTGCGCAAGGATCATTACATCGGTACCGTCGACATGGTGGTGAACTTCTTCACCTACGTGGCCGAAGAAACCCGTGAGTGGCTGGCGAAGCTGGGCGTGCGCTCGCTCGAAGAACTGATCGGCCGTACCGACCTGCTGGAAGTGATCGAAGGCCAGACCGCCAAGCAGCATCACTTGGACCTGACCCCGTTGCTGGGCAGCGATCTGATTCCGGCGGACAAGCCTCAGTTCTGCCATGTCGACCGCAACCCGCCGTTCGACAAGGGTGAGTTGGCCGAGAAGATGGTCGACATGGCCGCTGCGGCGATCAACGACCTGAGCGGGGCCGAGTTCACCCTGGATATCTGCAACTGCGACCGTTCCATCGGCGCGCGGATCTCCGGTGAAATCGCCCGCAAGCATGGCAACCAAGGCATGGCCCATGCACCGATCACCTTCCGCTTCAAGGGCACGGCCGGGCAGAGCTTCGGCGTCTGGAACGCTGGCGGCCTGAACATGTACCTGGAAGGCGACGCGAACGACTACGTGGGCAAGGGCATGACCGGCGGCAAGCTGGTTATCGTTCCGCCCAAGGGCAGTGTCTACCGGACCCAGGACAGTGCCATCATCGGCAACACCTGCCTCTACGGCGCCACGGGCGGCAAGTTGTTCGCCGCCGGCACTGCGGGCGAGCGTTTTGCGGTGCGTAACTCCGGCGCCCACACGGTAGTGGAAGGCACCGGCGATCACTGCTGCGAATACATGACCGGTGGTTTCGTCTGCGTATTGGGCAAGACCGGTTATAACTTTGGTTCCGGCATGACGGGCGGTTTCGCCTACGTGCTCGACCAGGACAACACCTTCGTTGACCGGGTCAACCACGAACTGGTGGAAATCCAGCGGATCAGCGGCGAGGCGATGGAAGCCTACCGCAGCCACTTGCAACGCGTGCTGAACGAGTACGTCGAGGAAACCGACAGCGAGTGGGGTCGTGAACTCGCCGAGAACCTCGATGACTACGTGCGTCGTTTCTGGCTGGTCAAGCCAAAGGCGGCCAACCTGAAGTCGTTGCTTTCCAGCACCCGTGCCAACCCGCAGTGATATGCGCCTGAAGAGTTTGATGAGGTTTTAACAATGGCTGAACGTCTGAATAACGACTTCCAGTTCATCGATGTCGGGCGCAAGGATCCGAAGAAGAAACTGTTGCGTCAACGCAAGAAAGAGTTCGTGGAAATCTACGAGCCGTTCAAACCCCAGCAGTCGGCCGACCAGGCCCACCGCTGCCTGGGTTGTGGTAACCCGTACTGCGAATGGAAGTGCCCGGTGCACAACTTCATTCCCAACTGGTTGAAGCTGGTGGCCGAGGGCAACATCCTCCAGGCCGCCGAGCTGTCCCACCAGACCAACACCCTGCCGGAAGTCTGCGGTCGAGTGTGCCCGCAGGATCGCCTGTGCGAAGGCGCTTGCACCCTTAACGACGGTTTCGGCGCGGTCACCATCGGTTCGGTGGAGAAATACATCACCGACACCGCGTTTGCCATGGGCTGGCGCCCGGACATGTCCAAGGTCAAGCCGACCGGTAAGCGCGTGGCGATCATCGGCGCGGGTCCGGCGGGCCTGGGCTGCGCCGACGTGCTGGTACGTGGTGGCGTGACCCCGGTGGTGTTCGACAAGAACCCCGAGATCGGCGGCCTGCTGACGTTCGGCATCCCCGAGTTCAAGCTGGAAAAGACCGTGCTGAGCAATCGTCGCGAAGTCTTCACCGGCATGGGCATCGAGTTCCGCCTGAACACCGAGGTGGGCAAGGACGTGACCATGGAGCAACTGCTCGAAGAATACGATGCCGTATTCATGGGCATGGGCACCTACACCTACATGAAGGGCGGCTTTGCCGGCGAGGACCTGCCGGGCGTCTATGACGCGCTGGACTTCCTGATTGCCAACGTCAACCGCAACCTGGGCTTTGAAAAGTCGCCGGAAGATTTCGTCGACATGAAGGGTAAAAAGGTCGTGGTGCTCGGCGGTGGCGACACGGCGATGGACTGCAACCGCACGTCGATTCGCCAGGGCGCCAAGTCGGTGACCTGTGCCTACCGTCGTGACGAAGCGAACATGCCCGGCTCGCGCAAAGAGGTGAAGAACGCCAAGGAAGAAGGCGTTAAATTCCTCTACAACCGCCAGCCGATCGCCATCGTCGGTGAAGACAAGGTCGAAGGTGTGAAGGTGGTCGAGACCCGTCTCGGCGAACCGGATGCCCGCGGTCGCCGCAGCCCTGAGCCGATCCCGGGCTCCGAAGAGATCATCCCGGCCGACGCCGTGGTCATCGCCTTCGGCTTCCGCCCGAGCCCGGCGCCGTGGTTCGAGCAATTCAGCATCCAGACCGACAGCCAGGGCCGCGTCGTGGCGCCGGAACAGGGCCAGTACAAGCACCAGACCAGCAACCCGAAGATCTTCGCCGGTGGCGACATGGTCCGCGGTTCCGACCTGGTGGTGACGGCGATCTTCGAAGGCCGCAATGCGGCGGAAGGGATCCTGGATTACCTGGGGGTCTGACCGCGGTCCCGAGCTGAAATGCAGTCCAACATGTGGGAGCACGCCCGCTCCCACAGTTGCATTGAGGTGTTAGAAGACTGCGTTCCCCCGCGACAAATTGCCCCGATAGATAAAAGGCACGGCTCTTGCCGTGCCTTTTGCGTCGCGCTCTGAGAAAATGCCCGCACTTTTTTTCCGGATGCCGACATGACTGCCCTGAAGAACGACCGCTTCCTTCGCGCCCTGCTCAAGCAACCCGTGGACGTCACCCCCGTGTGGATGATGCGCCAGGCCGGTCGCTATCTGCCGGAGTACCGCGCCAGCCGCGCCAAGGCCGGTGACTTCATGAGCCTGTGCATGAACCCGCAGTTCGCCTGCGAAGTCACGATGCAGCCGCTGGACCGCTACCCGCAACTGGACGCGGCGATCCTGTTCTCCGACATCCTCACCATCCCCGACGCCATGGGCCAAGGCCTGTACTTCGAGACCGGCGAAGGCCCGCGCTTCAAGAAAGTCGTCAGCACCCTGGCCGACATCGAGGCCCTGCCGATTCCCGATCCGCAGAAGGACCTGGGCTACGTCATGGACGCGGTCAGCACTATCCGCCGTGAACTCAACGGTCGTGTGCCGCTGATTGGCTTCTCCGGCAGCCCATGGACGCTCGCGACCTACATGGTCGAAGGTGGCTCGTCGAAGGACTTCCGCAAGACCAAGGCGATGCTCTACGACAACCCGCAAGCCATGCACCTGTTGTTGGACAAGCTGGCGCAGTCGGTCACGTCCTATCTCAACGGCCAGATCATGGCCGGTGCCCAAGCGGTGCAGATTTTTGATACCTGGGGCGGCAACCTGTCGGCGGCGGCGTACCAGGAATTTTCCCTGGCCTACATGCGCAAGATCGTCAGTGGCCTGATCCGCGAGCAGGAAGGTCGCAAAGTCCCGGTGATCCTGTTCACCAAGAACGGCGGGCTGTGGCTGGAAAGCATCGCCGAGTCCGGTGCCGACGCCCTGGGCCTGGACTGGACCTGCGACATCGGCAACGCTCGCGAGCGCGTCGGTCACAAGGTCGCCCTGCAAGGCAACATGGACCCAACGGTGCTCTACGCCAAGCCTGAAGCCATTCGCGCTGAAGTCGGGCGCATCCTGGCCAGTTACGGCAAGGGCAGCGGCCATGTGTTCAACCTTGGCCATGGCATCACGCCGGAAGTCGACCCGGAACACGCCGGTGCATTCCTGCGGGCGGTGCATGAGTTGTCGGCGCAATACCACGACTGACTCGTAGCGGGAGCGAGCCGACTCGCTCCCGCCACTGGCCCACGCATCTCAGGCTTTTATCTCGCCCAGTGGTGGCAACTTGGCCAACTTCAGTGCGATCAATAGGGCGATGATCAGCAGCGAGCCGATGAACAGTCCGGTTCCGTTCCAACCACCCAGGTGCCACGCCACGCCCCCCGCCGTACCGGCGACACTCGAACCGGCGTAGTAGCTGAACAAGTACAACGACGAAGCCTGCCCCTTTGCCTTGAGCGCACGCCGGCCAATCCAGCTGCTGGCGACTGAGTGAGCGCCGAAGAAGCCGAAGGTGAACACCAGCATGCCGATGATCACCAGCCATAGCGGCGTGAACAGGGTCAGGACAAGCCCCGCCAACATGAGCGCGATGGTTGCCCAGAGCATTTTCCGGCGCCCGAGCTTGTCAGCCATGGCACCGACTTTCGCCGAACTGTAGATCCCCGACAGATAAACCACCGAAAGCAGTCCGACAAATGCCTGATCCAACTGATAAGGCGCGGCCAGCAGGCGGTAGCCGATGTAGTTGAACAGCGTCACGAACGCGCCCATCAATACGAAGGCTTCGAGAAACAGCAACGGCAACCCGGCGTCGCGAAAGTGCATGATGAACCCGTCCAGCAAGCTGCGCGGGTGCAGCGAGCGGGGACGGAAATTGCGTGATTCGGGGAGGATCCGCCAGAACACTGCCGCCGCGATCAGCGCCAGGCCACCAATTACCAACATCGCTGTGTGCCAGCTGACGAAGTCGATCAATACGCCCGTGATCAGGCGACCACTCATGCCGCCGATGGCATTGCCGGCGATATACAGGCCCATCGCCAGGCCGATGTGCTTGGGGTGAATCTCTTCGCTCAGGTAGGTCATTGCGACCGCGGCCAACCCGCTCAGCGACAACCCCACCAAGGCGCGCAGCAGCAATACGCCTTGCCAGGTCGGCATCATCGCGCTGGCGATCGTGCACACCGACGCGGCGAACAGTGCCGCGACCATCACCGATTTACGGCCGATTCGGTCGGAAATCGGGCCGGTGATCAACAGGCCGACGGCGAGCAGTCCGGTCGCCACCGAAAGGATCAGGCTGCTCTGCGCCGCATTGATGGAAAACTCCTTGGACAGCAGCGGCATCATCGGTTGTACGCAATAGAGCAGGGCAAACGTCGCAAAGCCTCCGCAGAACAGCGCCAGCACCGTACGCATGAACATCGGCGTGCCCTTCTCGATGTAGATGTCCTTCAATCCGGCGGCGACATCATCCTGGGCACGGGGAGGAATTTCATGGGCGAGTGGGGCGGCAGCAGTTTTCACGATGGACCTCGGAGGAGCACGGCCAGGCAGGCAATGGGAAAAAGCATATAGCCAGCTAATGATTCTATCCAATATATTGTTCGACCTATTTAAGACGTTATACGACCTATAGGCTTTCCCATGGAACTGCGGCATTTGCGCTACTTCATCGCCGTCGCCGAAGAATTGCACTTCGGCCGCGCCGCGCTGGCGCTGGGCATTTCCCAGCCGCCCTTGAGCCAGCAGATCCAGGCGTTGGAACAAGAGATCGGCGCACGGCTGTTCGATCGCACCAACCGTCGGGTCGAACTGAGCGAGGCCGGGCGGTTGTTCCTGGAAGAGGCGCGACGGGTATTGGCCCAGGTCGACAAAGCCGCCGACGTAGCCCGCCGTGCGCAATTGGGAGAGTTGGGTGAGCTGAAGATCGGATTCACCTCATCGGCGCCTTTCAACTCCACGATCCCCCAGGCGATTTTTACCTTTCGCCAGCGCTTTCCCGCCGTTCACCTGAACCTCCGAGAAATGAGCAGTACCCAAGTCGCGGACGCGTTGATGGACGAAGTGATCGAGGTGGGCATTATGCGACCGTTGCCGCTGCCCGACACCTTGACCGAAATCGAACTCAGCCGCGAACCGCTGGTGGCCGTGCTCAGCGCCAAGCATCCCTTGGCCCAAGGCAACGAAGACGGCCTGTTTCTCTCGGCCTTGGCCCAGGAGCCATTCGTGTTTTTCCCTCGCAGCTACGGCAGCGGCCTCTACGCGCAACTCCTCAACCTGGCCCGCGACGCCGGCTTCAGCCCGCATTTCGCCCAGGAAGCCGGCGAAGCCATGACCATTATTGGTTTGGTCGCGGCAGGGCTGGGCGTCTCGGTACTGCCGGCGTCGTATCAGCGGATGCGTATCGACGGTGTGGTGTACCGACCGCTGCTCGATCCGGCGGCGGTTTCGGCGGTGTGGCTGGTACAGCGCAAGGACCAGCGGTCGCCCATGGCGAAGGCGTTTGTGGCGTTGTTGACGGGTGGGGTGGCGGTGTAGGGGCTTGGTTGGGATGACGCTTGAGGTGATGCAGAGCTTTGCGTGTGTAGCGCAAAAGCTACACCGCGCGCATGACGGAGATTATTCGAAGTTCTACCTTTTCCGGCTGGCCACTGCGCGGGCTCGTGGAATGTCGCAAGTGGCCCGTGACGCCCGGTTGTCCAGGGAGAATCTTTACCGAGCCTTGTCGGGCGAAGGAAAACCCTGAATTTGGTAGCATTTTGAAAGCAGTAAAAGCGTTGGGTTTGAAATTGCATGCCAGTACCTGAACGGGACAGCATGGGAGCCTCCTGCCGAGTCGCTCAAGAAGGGCGCCGAAAGGCGCCCTTCTTCGTTCAGGCCTCGTTAGCCTCTCCAGCTTTTGGTTCCTATACCGCATCTGCATGGGCGGGGGAGATTGAACATGGACCTCCGTTATTTCGTTTCGTCGAGCGCGCCAGAATTGCCTCGCCGGTCGCCTGTGTTTGTATGAGCAACGATATTGACCTGCTTGATATTTAGAAGAGTTACGAGTTCGTGTAGCTCGCAGATCATGTCTTTTTTGCCATCGCCACTTTCCCAAACCGCAGTTTCGCCAGCCCCACTGTAGTCTAGAACGATGGGCGTAAATCCAACCCGCACCAATGGCTGCAGCAGTATTTTCCAGTCAAGCCGCCTGTTGGAGAAACCATGCGCCAGCAAGACCGGGTATTCACCGTCTCCGCCAATCAGATAGTGAAGACATCTGCCCTTCACATCTGCAGATTCATGCCTGAACAACACGCCATCCACGAGGACTGTGCCTGGGTCCACTGTGAACTGGGGACAAGGTTGGGAACCCGTTGTAGCTGTTCCCGACCAAGCGATGGTGTTTTGCAGTTTCTTATCCACTTTGGGCCGGCTTGTGTTCATGAAAAGCATGAGTGGCGGCGCCTCGTCCAAATGAAGGCGCTGCTTCAGACACTGAGAGCCTGAAGCTATCGAGAACTCCAGCGATACTGTCAAAGATGACAGTCCCGACAAGCGGCAAGGAAAACGCCTCTTACTTTAGGAAAACACGCATTCCGTTGGGGCGTTCCCTATTGGTTCCTGATGCGACTGTTATCCGAAAAGCAAATGACCTTTGCAGACTCTATAGACCCATGTGGGTGCGAGCCTGCTCCGAAGGCGGTGTATCAGTAAGTGCCTCGTTTTCGAGCAAATCGCGCAGCAGAACCGCAAAGCATGTAGGAAGACGAATACTTCCCTGTGCGAAACGTCTTTTTCGCTCCAAATGCCTCTTCTTCGTAATTGCGGCTTACCCGCGCCACAACGTTTTATTCATAGCTCTGAATTCGTTCGACTTGGCAGAGGCCAAGCGAACAGCGACCCCTGGGTAGGAGCCTTGAAAAAATGCACGCATCTCTGCAACTCGCCTATACCAACGAAGCATCCGCTGAGTATCTTCGTCGCCTGGACGACTCACCTTTCACGGATCAGCAACTTGCCGGTTTCGACGAACACGGGTTAGCGATCGTCCACCGACGACAGGCGTACGCCCAGGTTCATCCACCGATCGCCATTTACCGAGTCGCCACCGAAGGCAGCCAGACTCGCGATGGCGGGGTTATCCAGCGAGGTTCGGCGTCGTTTGAACTGCCGTTGGCGGACGGACGCCAAGTCAGCGCAGCGTGCAAGGGCGATCAGGTTGTGTATGCCGATGGCCGCACTGCGCGGATCGTCACTGGCGCGGGCGAGGGCAACTGTCATGTTGCGCTGGTGGGCAGCGTCCTGAGCAATGGCGATGAAATTATCAATACGCCACAAGGCGCGTTGTTGCTCATTGCCCGTGAGGGCGTGCCGTTGGCGGATGACTTCCTGCCCGGGACTGAACAGGCGCAGGGAGCCGGCCTGCGGTCAGATGGGGCGAAGGATGCCATCCAATGAACCGGGGTTACTACATTGGGCTAGGTGACCAAACCACCTGTGGTGGGAAGGTTCTGGATGGGGACGCAAGCTTCAGCCTGGGCGGGCTCCTTCATGCCTGTGAAGGTGACCGCGTAACGTGCGGCAAGGATGGCAAAACGTATCGGATCATCGGCGGTATAACCCACATGACCAGCAATGGCCGGCTCATGGCAGGTACGCTGGAAAGCCAAAGTGGCTGCCCCTGCAACGCACGCCTGCTACCTTCCGTATTCACGGCCAGCTACAAGAACGGAAGCCCTGCACCGCAAGCCAGTCGCGCCGCTCAACCGGCTTCTCAACACGCCGTGGACGCGTCGATTGCACCGCGGCATTCGAGCTTCACCCCCTCAAGCCAACTGCCGTTCGGAGCATCCACCCGCCTGGAGCCTCAGGAACCGGGCTTCTTCGTCGTCCCTAAAAGCGTGAGCCGTGAAGCCTTGGAAGCCACGTTATTCCCCGCGCCCGACCCGCAGGTGATGCGCAAATTCCGAGCGTTGAACCCTCACCGCGATGTTGTAAAAGCCGGTTCGATGATCGTGCTGAGCGACCCGAACAATCTGCAATGCACCCGCGAAGAAGCTCAGGTGATGGCGGCAGCGGAAACGGTGAATGCTGCGCTCGAAGACCTGACAGCCGAACAAGCCGACTTCATGCACCGCTACGCGGCCGAGATTGCCAGCTTCACCGGCCAGACCTCGACCTGGCTCGGTGTCAGCGCCGTGGTGATGGAAAAACACCTGACCAGCCTGCGCGACACCCTGCAAGCCATGGAGCGCTTGCATCAGGACAGCTATCGCCAGCACGGCCATCTCAAGTCAACGCAGTTTTTTACCGAGCGCAAACTTCTGCTCGCCCAATTGGATGCTCATTTGCTGAACTCCACCCGCCTGCGCGGCCATACGACACTGGGCGACCACCCCAAGCTGAAGACTGCCCTCGGCATTTCGAATCGCAGTCTGGTTCATCACTGGAACAAGGCTGGCGCGCCGGGGCAGATACCGGGGTATGCCTCGCATGTGGAAAGCACCAGTCGTGCTGCGAAATATATGCAGATGGGCGGGTATGTCGGGATTGGGATTGGTGGGGTGTCTTCGTTGCTGGCGGTTCAGGCTGTGTGTAACGGGGGCTCTGAGGAGGCTTGTGAGCGGGTCAGGTTTACCGAGGGAGGGAAGTTTGTTGGATCGACTACGGGAGGAATAGCTATAGGGGGGCTTGCTTCTTGGGCGAGTGCTCCCGTTTGCCTTGCACTTGGTGTTTCTACGGGGATTGGGGGAGTTGTTTGTGTTGCGGCGGTGGTTGCGGCCGGCGCATGGGCAGGGACGACTGGTGGCGGAATAGGGGGCGAGGCAATAGGTGAGATTATTTTTGAGAGTACCCAACCGTGATTCGCATTGATAGTTGGTCGCCCTGGGTTGTTGTCATTGTTGTTGGCAGTCCGCATCTGCTGGCCTTTTTTTGTGTCGTATTCAACCTGTACCTAGGTCATCGACATCTGGACTCTATGATGCAGGCTTTGCGCAACGGCAGTTATGTCTCTACTTGGGGGGCCGCATGGCGGAGACAGGGTCGGTTCGGAGGATGGGTGCTGGTCAACAAAATTGCCGGAATGGTCACTTGGCCAGGGGCATACGTTCAACTTGGGGATGTAAGCGCTGGCGATATCGAGAACTTTCCGCTCCATCTGAAACGACTTCTGAACATTTATGTGGCGATGATGCTTGTTGCGTCGATTGGGATAATGCTCGGGGCACTATTGGTAAGGCTTAGATGATTCCAGCCATTGGCGTCTCCAGCCGTTGTCTGGTTCATCACTGGAACAAGGCTGGCGCGCCGGGGCAGATACCGGGGTATGCCTCGCATGTGGAGAGCATCAGTCGTGCAGCGAAATATATGCAGATGGGTGGGTATGTCGGGATTGGGATTGGTGGGGTTTCTTCGGTACTGGCGGTTCAGGCTGTTTGCAACGGGGGTTCAGAGAAAGCTTGTGAGCGGGCCAGGTTTACTGAGGGAGGGAAATTTGTTGGGTCTACTTTCCGCGGGGTAGCTGGGGGGATAGGCGCTTGTGCGGCGAGTGGCGCTGTTTGCTTGGCGCTTGGAGTTACTACCGGTGTTGGAGGCGTTATTTGTATTGCGACTGTGGTGGCAGCCGGCTCATGGGCAGGCACAACGGTGGGCGGTCAAAGGGGGGAGGCCATCGGTGAGTTATTGTATGACGTTATAGAGCCTTGATCAGCGGGTGGCCTGTATGGGGCCTCCTCATTTTGAATGGGGGCCCGATCCTATTGAGCTTTGTAGGGGCGGTATTCGGTCTATACCTGAGCCAACGCCATCTGGATGCGATAAAGGAGGCCTTGAAGAACAGCCACTATATTTATCTCTGGGGGCCGAGCCTGGGGAGGCGGGGGGTGGTTTGGTCGCTCTTAGAGATAGGAAAAATTGCCGGAATGGTGCTTTGGCCTAGAGCATCAATCGCTATCGGGGAGGTAGACCCTGTTGATATCGAGAACTTCCCTCGTTATTTGAAACGCCTCCTATTAATTGAGATGACGATAATCTATATCGGCCTCGCCTGGATGGCAGTCGTAGCCGTGTTGATCCAGTTCGAATAATCCATCAACGCTAGATGAATAACGGACAGCTCGTCCGCGAAGTTCGGAGCGCTATTGGTAAAGCTTAGATGACTTCCAGCCATTGACATCTCCAGCGGCAGCTTGGTGCACCACTGAAACAACGCGCGGTGCGCCGGGGCAGATACCGGGGTACGCCACGCATGTGGAAAGCACCAGTCGTGCTGCGAGATATATGCAGATGGGCGGGTATGTCGGGATTGGGATTGGTGGGGTGTCTTCGGTGTTGGCGGTTCAGGCTGTGTGCAATGGGGGGGCAGAGGAGGCTTGTGAGCGGGTCAGGTTACCGAGAGCGGAAAATTCTGCTTGTCCACTGCGGGTGGCGCGGTGGGAGGAAGGATCGGCAAAGTTGCCGGCGCTTCGATGTGCCTGGCTCTTGGCGTCTCGACAGGCGTCGGAGGCGTTATCTGTGTCGCAGCATTGGTAGGTACGGGTGGATGGATGGGGGCAACTTACGGCGGTAAGGCTGGCGAATATACAGGCGATAAATTTTATGAGGTTACACATCCATGAACAGTATCGATACTTGGCCTCCATGGCTTGCCCTAGTTATTGCCGGTGGCTGGGCGCTTTTTGTAGTTGCGGGAGTTATATGCTGTGTGTATCTCGGTCATTGTCGTTTGAATGCTTTAAAAGATGCACTGAAAAACAGTGGTTATATTTATCTCTGGGGGCCGTGTCTGGGGAGGCGCGGTTGGATTTGGTCTGTCATGGAAATAACGAAAAACACGGCGATGATTATGATGCCCAAAACGCACATTCGCCTCGGCGACTTGGACTCATCCGATTACGCAATCTTTCCGGCAGGCTTGAAACGTCTTTTGATCGTTGATTTTACACTTATGATCTTTAGCTTGGTCTGGATGATAATTGCAGCTGTGCTGATCAAGTTTAGGTAATTCTTCGCAAGTATAACGACACTGCTATGTTCCCCTGATATAGGAGCCGCGTTTCCGAAGGGCGCCGCAAGGCGCCTTTTTCTTTGTCAGGTTGCAACCTGCGACTGCAAGCGGCGCCCCACGACATCCAGCAAATCGCAGTCTTCGCGCAATGAAACCACCAGCACACGAGCCAATTCGCTATAGGCCCCCCTTCGAATGCCAGGTTTCAAGAAACTGGGTGGCGGCGCGAATGCGGTCGGCACGCGGTTTCGTGCAAGACGTCCAGCGGTGCTTCTATGTCGATCAATAACGAAGCGATGATGCACTCGGTACCGGTGACGGGCCTGTATCTTTTCATGACGAAACCCTCTTGATTGTTGAGTTGGCGTTGATTATTTGATGAATCGTCGGGGCTCGCCTGCCTGAAGAGGATGGCCGTCAATTTGATGGCCATCGGTCTAAGTGTTTTTTATATATTTATTTTATTTTTTAGTGTCTTGCTAACCCTTTCCCTATTTTCAGTAAAAGCCTTCAGCCCTCCTGCGCGAAGACTGCAAGCATCACAGCCCCCGCACCCACTGCCCACCACGCCGTTATAACAAGTCAGCGTACGGTTCATCACTAGTTCCAGCTGGTTGTGATAATCCGCCAAGGCCCAGGTCTCTGCCTTGTTCAGCCACATCAACGGAGTCTCGATGCGCAATTTGTAATCCATGCCGGTTTCGATCGCGATGTTCATGGCTTTTACAAAACTGTCCCGGCAATCCGGATACCCTGAAAAATCCGTTTCGCACACACCGGTGATCACCGCTTCAGCCCCCACTTGATAGGCATAGATCGACGCCAACGTCAGAAACAGAATATTGCGACCCGGCACGAATGTATTAGGCGGGCCGTCCTTGCTGCTGTTCGCCGAGGGAACCGGAATATTGGCGCGAGTCAGGCTGCTGACCGCCAGTTCGTTCAATAACGTGGTGTCCAGGACTTTATGGGCCGTCACGCCAAAATGCTTGGCGAGGTCCTTCGCCACTTCAATCTCGGCGCGATGGCGTTGGCCGTAATCGAAGGTGATGCAGTGGATTTCGTCGTACTGGGGTAATGCGTGGATCAGGCAGGTGGTGGAATCCTGGCCGCCGCTGAAAACGATCACGGCTTTCTTGGTCACTTCATTCATCCTTGGCATTCTCGGCTTTTGGTTGGGATGTGACCGTATCGCGTACTTCAAGGACTTTGTTGTGGGACGTTTCGGAAATTAGGTGTTCCGCTTTCCGAGTTTTGCTAGCTGCCTCGCGGGGGCAAGGTTGAGTGCAAGGACGCTGGTCAATACGATGGCCGTCCCGACGACGACCATCGCCGAGGGACGTTCGGCCAGGATCATCGAGGCCATCAGCATGGCGGTCGGCGGGATCAGGTAAAGCGCCATGGACGCTCGGCTCACATCGCTGTGGGCCAGGACGTATGCCCAGGCGAGGTACGCCAGCGCGCTGGGAAAGATGCCGAGCATCAGCACGGCCAGATTCACCGAAGTGGGCGCTTGTTTCGCCTCGTTCAGCAGCCCGGGCGCGAAGAGGAATAACAGCGCGGTTCCCGACCAGACGGTGTAACAGACCATGGTCAGGCCGTCGTAGCGATGGCAATGGCGTTTTTGCAGGGCGAAATACAAGCTCCAGGACAATGCCGCCAGGAGGATCAGCAGTCCATGGGCATTTATCTGACCCAAACCACGATCTCCCGCGACCACTACGGCAGCGCCCGCCAACCCCAACAACACGCACATCCACTGCCAACCATTGACACTGTTCTTGAAGACGAAACGCGCCAGTAGCGCACTGAACAACGGCGTGGTTTGGGCCAGGACACTGGCGGCGCCAGCGCTGACACCTCGCTGCCCGTAGTTGAGGGCGATGTGATGCAGGCTGACGGCGAAAAAACCCAGCAGGGCGAGCAGCGGCACGTCCTTCAATCGAGGCAGGCAAATGCCCTTGGCCAAGGCCACAGCGGCCATGAACGTCGAGGCGATGAGGAATCTCATCAACGCCAGGTGGCCGGGTTCGTATGCCTGAAGGCCGATGCGAATACCAATCGGTGAGTAGGCCCAGCACACAATGACGAACGCTGCTGCCAGGGACACCTTTACGGCTGATGGTTTCGAACCTTTGTTGAGCATTAGCCGCGTCTTCATCCAAGTGCCTGCCTCGGAGTATCGAAAACGTGGCCTATCACCACAAGTGACTTAAACTCATCCAATCATTCACTTTGGGTGAGCAATGGAACTGTCCCAACTGCGCATGTTGAAAGCGGTCTGCGACACCGGCAGCGTCGCGCGCGCCGCTGAAACGCTGCACTGCGTTCCGTCCAACATCACTGCACGCCTCAAGTCGTTGGAGCGAGAGCTCGGCACGTCGTTGTTTTTCCGCGAGGGACGTGGGTTGCGAATCAGCCCGGCGGGGCAAATATTCCTGGAATATGCGACGAGAATCCTCAGCCTGGCGGAAGAGGCTCGCCGAGCAATCGCACCCTCCAACGCTCCGAGTGGGCCGTTGCGCATTGGCGCGATCGAGTCCAGCGCCACCGGGCGCCTGCCCCAGTTGTTGGCCAGATATCATGCGCAGTTCCCGCAGGTGTCATTGGAGCTGAGCACCGGGACCTGGGCTCAGCTGCTGGACGATATCTCGCATCACCGGCTCGATGGCGCAATTGTCGCGGTTGACGTGGAGCGGCCCGGGCTCAAGCGAGCGGTGATGTACCGTGAGGATCTGGTGCTCATTGCTGCCGATTCGCTTGGTCCGCTGCGCAGTGCGGCGGATTTGCAAGGCCTGGCGATTTTCATGTGGCCTGTCGGTTGTCCGTACCGCCTGGCACTGGAGCAGTGGCTGCTGCGCCAGGGGCAGGCGCAGCCGATCACCAGCATCGCCAGCTATGGCGCTATCGTCGGGTGTGTCAGTGCCGGGGCTGGTGTGTCGCTCGTTCCCAGGGGCATTTATGAGCGGTATCGCCAGGGGGCCGGTTGGACAGGGTACGAATTTCCGGAATTGGCGGGAGTGGACAATCTGTTTTATTGGAATGAAAACGCTGGACGCCATCCGGCCAGGGAGGCCTTTTTGGCGATGTTGGAGAGGGAGTTCGAAGGAGGGGACAACTAGGTTGTTGTGGGACTGCTGCGCAGCCCAGCGGGAGACAGCTCCCTCGCCACAGGGAAATTGCCGGCCTCCCTCCCACAATGGTTTGATGATTAATCGACTACTGCACCTTCGCCAAATCCCCTTTCAACGCAACACCCGCCATGATCGCCCCAGCGTGGCATTCGTAGGTCGTCGGGTCCTTGCGCTCGTTGCGCTTGTAGAAGCTGACGATGTTCGTGACGGCGTTGGCGCCGGCGTTCTTCGCGGCTTCGTGCAGGCTGATCAGGGCTGATTGCAGCACCCACTCGCAGGCCGCTTCATCGGACTTGTTGAAGGCGTTGGTTTTCTTGTTGGTCACCGCGCCCGGGCTGACCACCGTGACGTTGCCGGCAGGTTTGTGGCCGGCCAGGTAGAATTTCACGCTGCCGTCGATCTTGCCGGTGCGGATGGCTTCGGCGACCACTTTGTCGAACGGCAGGAATAGCGCGGTATCACGGGCCTGGCTGAGGCTTGGCAGGGTGCCGAGCAGCAGGGCGGCGGTCACGGCGATTTTCTTGAACGGCATCATGGTCTCCTTGACCAAGGGATTAACGGGTTCAATGCCAGCGGCGGAAGATCAGCGAGGTGTTGACCCCACCGAAGGCAAAGTTGTTGTTCATCACGTACTCATTGCTCATCGCGCGAAACTCGTTGCGCAAGTAATCGAGTTTGCCGCATTCGGGGTCGACTTCATCGAGGTTGCAGGTGTGCACGTACAGTTCGCGGTTCATCATTTCGATGCTGAACCAGGACTCCAGCGCACCGCAGGCGCCCAGGGTGTGGCCGAGGAAGCTTTTTTGCGAGCTGATGGGCATCTGCTCGCCGAACAGGCTGCTGGTAGCCAGGGTCTCGGCGATGTCGCCCTGTTCGGTGGCCGTGCCGTGACCGTTGACGTAGCCAATGGCGGACGGCTCGAGGCCGGCATCTTCCAAGGCCAGTTCCATGGCCCGGCGCATGGTGCTCAACTCCGGGCGAGTGGCGTGCTGGCCGTCGGCGTTGCTGCCAAAACCGACGATCTCGGCGTGGATCCGCGCACCACGGGCCAGGGCATGCTCCAGTTCCTCGAGCACCAGCATGCCGGCGCCTTCGCCGATCACCAGGCCATCGCGTCCCTTGTCGTAAGGACGTGGGCTGGTCTGCGGCGCATCGTTTTTCAGGCTGGTGGCGTAGAGCGCGTCGAAGACCATCGCTTCGGTCGGGCACAGTTCCTCCGCGCCGCCAGCGAGCATCAACGGCAAGCGGCCGAACTTGATTGCCTCGTAGGCATAGCCGATGCCGTGGCTGCCGCTGGTACAGGCGCTGGACGTGGGAATCAGTCGTCCGGTCAGCCCGAAGAAGATGCTGATATTGGCCGCCGTGGTGTGGGGCATCATCCGTACATAGGAGTTGGCGTTCAACCCTTCGGCCACGCTGTTGAGCAGCATGTTGCCGAAGGCCTTGATCTCATCGGTGCTGCCGGTGGACGAGCCGCAGGAGACGCCCATGCGCCCGTCCTTGATCGACGGGTCCCCCAGCAGGCCGGCATCGGCCAGGGCCTGTTCCGCCGAGGCGACGGCAAGGCGCGAGACCCGGCCCATGCTGCGCAGTTGCTTGCGCGTCCAGTGGGCGGGGACCTGGAAGTCATCGATGGGCCCGGCCAGGCGGGTGTTCAGTTCGGTGAAACGGTCCCACTCATCCATGCGCCGGATGCCGCTGTGGTTGGCGGCGAAGTTGGCGGCGATGGTCTCCCAGTCGCTGCCGATGGAGGTGATGCCGGCCATGCCGGTGACGACGACGCGCTTCATCAGCACAAGCCTCCGTTGACGGCCAGCACTTGCCGGGTGATGTAGCCAGCTTCGGCGGACATCAGGAAGTTCACCGCGCTGGCGACTTCTTCCGGGGTGCCCATGCGCTGGGCGGGGATCATTTTCATCAATTCTTCCACGGGCACGTTTTCATCGAGCATGGCGGTGTCGATCAACCCCGGCGCGACGCAGTTCACGGTGATCTTGCGCTTGCCCAGCTCGATGGCCAACGCCTTGGCCGCGCCGATGAGGCCCGCTTTCGAGGCGCTGTAGTTGACCTGGCCACGGTTGCCGATCAGGCCGGAAACCGAGGTGATGCAGACGATTCGTCCAGCGGCGCGGCGCCGGATCATCGGCATCATCACCG
Source organism: Pseudomonas frederiksbergensis (assembly GCF_035751725.1). Taxonomy (GTDB): domain Bacteria; phylum Pseudomonadota; class Gammaproteobacteria; order Pseudomonadales; family Pseudomonadaceae; genus Aquipseudomonas; species Aquipseudomonas frederiksbergensis_A. The sequence continues at coordinate 507,393 of NZ_CP142104.1, forward strand.
GGTGCAGCACGTTGTAGAAACCGTCGAGGTTGGTGCGCAACACGCTGTCCCAGTCGTCTTCACTCAACGCCGGGAAGGCGCCGTCGCGGGTCAGGCCGGCGTTGAGCACCACACCGTAGTAAGCGCCGTGGGTTTCGACATCAGCTTCCAGAGCGGCTCTGCAGGCGGCGCGGTCGGACACGTCGAATTGCAGCACCCGGGCGTTGCGGCCCAGGGCCTGGACTTCTGCCTGGACGGCTTCGGCCTCGGCGCGTCCGCTACGGCAGTGCAAGACAATGTCGTGCCCGGCCTGGGCCAAACGCAAGGCGATGGCGCGGCCGATGCCACGGCTGGAGCCGGTGACCAGTACGGATTCAGTCATGGCTGGGTTCCTGTTGCAGGGGGTTCATTGAGGTACTGGGCAGCATGGGGCGGACGGAACACGTTCAGTCGTGCGGTGACATGGATGCCGGGCGCCTGGATATGACATTCGAACACACCCATGCCGTTGTCGTCTTCCAGGGAGCGCACGCCATGGATGGCCAGTTCGGTGCCGAGGGGGAAATGTTCGACATTGCATTCGAACTTGCGCGTTCCAAGCAAAAAGCCCAGCTCCACGGCATCGCCGCGTCGGCGGGCATGACATCCGGCGAACGCCGCGACGCTCTGGGCCATCAACTCGATGCCGACCCAGGCCGGCAGGGCGCCGTCTTCACGGTTGAACAACCCGCCCGGCTTGACCATGGCCAGGGTATGGATCTGCTCGTCATCGAAGCTCACGATCCGGTCGATAAGAATCATGTCGCCTGCGTGGGGCAGCAGTTCGGCGAGCGGCCAGTCGATCATTGGGCGTCTCCGATAATGAGGCTGACGTTGTTGCCGCCGAAGGCAAACGAGTTGCTCATCAAGCGACGGGGGAAGGTCGGGTTCAGGCGGGCGCGGCTATCGATCCAGTTCAGCGCCGGCAGTTCGGGATCGGCCTGGCCGTCCCAGACGTGCGGTGGCAAGGCGTGGCTGGGGTTTTCCGCGCTCAGGGCCAGCCAGCAAAACGCCGCCTCCAGCGCGCCTGCCGCGCCAAGCGTGTGGCCGGTCATGGGCTTGGTGGACGAGCAAGGCACCCCCGCCGGAAACAATCCGGCCACCGCATGGCTTTCCATGGCGTCGTTATGTTGCGTGGCGGTGCCGTGCAGGTTCAGGTAGTCGATCTGGCTGGCGTCCAGGCCAGCGCAGCGCAAGGCTTTTTCCATCGCCTGACGGGCGCCGCGACCGCTGGGTTCCGGCGCGGAAATGTGATGGGCGTCGGAGCTGGCACCGCCACCCAGCAGGGCAATCGAGTGGCCGTCGCCTGGCGTCTTGCTCATGAGAAACAGCACCGCCGCTTCGCCGATGTTGATGCCGCTGCGGTTCACCGAAAACGGGTTGCAGCGCTCGCTCGACACCGCTTCCAGGGCGCAGAAGCCATTGAGGGTCAGCTTGCACAAACTGTCTACGCCACCGCAAAGCACTGCATCGCACAGGTCCAGGTCCAGCAGGCGACGGGCACTCATCAAGGCTCGCGCGCTGGAGGTGCAGGCGGTCGAGATCACGTAGGAAGGGCCGCTCAAGCCAAGCCAGTCGGAGAGGAAATTGGCCGGCGCGCTGAGTTCCTGCTGTTGGTAATCGTAGCCTTCGGGGAACCGTTGCTCGCGCAGGTAATGGGCGATGCCCTGGCTGGCCTCGTCGATGCCCGACGTGCTGGTGCCCAGGACGACGCCGATGCGCGTGGGGCCGTAAGCCTTGATGGCTTGATCGATGTCGGCACGTATCTGCAATCCGGCGTCGAGCAAAAGCTGATTGTTGCGGCTGCGTTGCGCCACCAGCGCCTCGGGGATGGTTGGCAGATCACCCCTTGCCGAAGCCACCGGCAATGCCCGCTCGGCCACCCAGCCGGCTTCGACGCGCACGCCCGAGCAATCGCCGGCAAACAGGTTGCGCGCGACGTTTTGTTTGTCCCGGCCCAGGGAGCAGATGACCCCGAGGGCGTTCAGATAAGCGGTCATGGTGCGCTCTCGGTCAGCGGTGTGATGCGGTAGTTCGGGCCTTGCGGCAGGCGCAATTCAAAGTCCAGAGGTCGTTTGTAGCGCACCTGCCAGCGCATATCGAGGACGCGTTCAACGCCGTGTTGCCGGGCGACGGGGTAGCGGCCGACAAGCTCCGTTTCCGGGGTCAAGGCGAACAACAGCGCCGCGAACAATTCCCGCGCCTCGGCATTGGGCGGCAACAGGCCGTCGGCCTGCCATTGGCCATCGACCAGGCGCTGGCGCGCCAGGGGAATGCCCAGCGGGTCCATCATCGACCAGCGGATCCCGGTGCTTTCACGCTGGATCACCAACAGCCAATCCTGGCGCTGGCCGGCCAGTTGCCGCTCGATGTGCAATTGCAGCGGCAGCGCCAGGGTCGGCATAGGCTCGGGCAGCGGTGCCTGGCTGGCGCAGGCGCTGAGCAGCAGTGTAAAGCCGATAAGCAGGGCCCGGAACATCAGGCGCCCCCTTCGAGCGGCTTGCGCGCCACCACGTTGACCAGGGTTTCCTCGCGCTCGCCAAACGGCTTGGGCCGACGCAGGCCCCAGCGTTCCAGCAGGCCGAAGTCTTTGGCGCGGCTCCACCACAGGTACGGGTAGGACACGTTGCGGTCCTCGAACAGGAACCCTTGGTTGCGGATCATCGCCAAGTACTGCGCGGCACTTTTCTGCACGTGCATCGGGTGGCGAAACAGCCAGCGGATCACCCAGGTGTCGATGTAGGCCTCGGTGGATTCAGCGAACAACAGGTAGCCGCCGGGCTTGAGCACGCGATGGAACTCGGCGAGGGCTTTTTCCTGTTCCACCAGGTGATGAAAGGTCTGGTGGCAGAACAGCAGGTCGACGCTGGCATCGGGCACGGACAAGGTTGCGCAGTCGCTGCCGACCAGTTCCACCGTCATGTCCTGGCGGGCTGCTTCTTCGGCGCTCAGTTCCAGGCTGTGCGGGTCTGCGTCCACGCCGATCAGGCGTTGCGGCGCGAACACCTGGCGCAAATACTGGAACGACTTGCCCTGGCCGCAGCCGGCATCCAGCAGCACAGGGTTTGCCGGCGGCGCGGCGCTGAACAGGCCGCGCAGGTCCTTGATCGCCACGCGCAGCACATGATGCTGCCAGGTGTGACTGCGCAGGAACCAGAAACCGAACCGGGTTTCTTCGACGTAGTCGTCGCTCAGGTAGCTCATGTTTGCTGACTCGGCGCTGTGTTCGCGCAGATTTCCGAGAGCATGCGCAGGCGCCGCTTGGGTTCGCTGACGAAGGGGTTGCGCTGGTCCCAGGCGTAGCCGGCGAGGATCGAACTGATCATGCGGCGGATGTCGGCGGAACCTTCGGTGTAGAAAATCACATCCTGGAACGTGCCGGCGTACCAGCCTTCGACGTAGCAGCGGAACGTGTCGACGCCGCGCTTGAGTGGCTCGGCGAATTCGCTTTGCCAATCTACCTGCTCGCCTGATAGCTGACGATGCAGCACCCCGGCGGCCATGCTCGCCGAGCGCATGGCGATGGTCACGCCGGACGAGAACACCGGGTCGAGGAATTCCGCAGCGTTGCCCAGCAGGGCGAAGCCGGGGCCATGCAAAGTCTTGACGTTGGCCGAGTAGCCGCCGATGGTCCGCGCCGGGGTGTCCCACAGGGCATTGTCCAGCACGCCGGCCAGGCTTGGCGTTTCGTCGATGAAGCTGCGCAGGCAGGCGTCGAGGTCATCGGTGCGACCCTCGAAATGCTCGGCTGCCGCGACCACGCCTACAGAACAACGGCCGCCGCTGAAGGGGATGGTCCAGAACCACACGTCGCGCTTCGTCGGATGGGTCGTGATGAGGATTTTCTCGCGATCGAATGCCGGGTTCTCGATGCGGTCTTCGATGTGGGTGAACACTGCTTGGCGCACCGGGAAATTCGACGGCGCCTCAAGGTCCAGCAGGCGTGGCAGGACCCGGCCGTAGCCGCTGGCGTCGAGAACGAAATCGGCCTCGAGCCGGTACTCGCTGCCGTCTTCGCGCTGCACGCCCAGTTGCGGCTTGGCGAGGGAGAAATCAGCGTTGGCAATGGCCTGGCCGTAGCGGATTTCCACTCCCTGCAGGGCCGCTTGGTCGGCGAGCAACTTGTCGAAGTCGGCGCGCTGGACCTGGAACGTGGTGGGCTTGCCTTCGCTGAAGGTGTCGCCGAAATCGAAGGCGCTGTAGCGCTCGCCCCAGGCGAATGCCGCGCCGTTCTTGCGCTGGAAGCCGGCGGCGTTGACCGCGTCGAGCATGCCGGCTTCTTCGACGAAATCCAGGCAATGGGACAACAGGCTCTCGCCGATGGAGAACCGTGGGAAATGCTGGCGCTCGATGACCAATACATCGTGGCCCTTGCGCTTGAGCAGCGCGGCGGCGATCGCGCCGGAGGGGCCTGCGCCAATGATGACGACCTGTCGACGTTCCATTTCAACTGTTGGCACGGGGGCTCCTGGCCGGGACGGCATGCGAAGGAATACGGTGAAAACCGGCCAGGGCCGGCAGCAATGTGGCGATCAGACCCATCAGCATCAGCGCGAAGTACAGCGCCGGGCTGATGAGTTGTTGTTGCAGCAACAGATTGAGGAAGACGATTTCACTCAAGCCGCGAATATTCAGCAAGATACTTTCGCGCAAGCGGCTGGCGCCAGCGAAGGACGCCCCCGCCCAACCGAGCCCCAGCCAGTTGCCAAGGAGCTTGCTGGCAATAGGCAACAGCAGCAACGCCGCCAGCTGGACCCAGCCAAGGCTGTCCATGGCGCTGTGCACGTTGATCTGCACGATACCGAACGTCAGGATCAACGGGATGGCCAGGTAGGTCTGCAACCGGTTCATCCACTCGGTGCCGAGGGGCAATACCAACGGTACCTTGAGCGCGGCCATGCACAGCAGGTAGCCGATGCCGGCGATGAGTGCATTGAGCCGGTAATGCTCGGCCACCACCAGCAGGGCAAAGAACAGGCCGCTGTGCAGCAAGGGCTGGCGCAGGCCAGCCAGCCGTAGCAGCAACGGCACGCAGGCGCCGGCCAGTGGCAGCAACAGGCTGCCCAGGTGCAGGCTGCCCTGGGCCAGGGCGAACAGGCTCCAGCAGATCAGGTCGATCAGGATTGCCGTTTGCACCAGCCGCCGGGTCGCGGCGGGCGGATAGGCAATGTGGCGCAGATACAGGTACAGCACCGGTATCGCCGTGATCGCGAACAACAGCCCAACCGCCAGCGAGCTGATCCAAGGTTGAGTTGGCAGCAGCCAGAACGCGGTCGCCAAGCCGCAGGCAAACGGTACGCCAAAGCTTGGCAGGGCGATCTTCACGCTCTGGCGGTCCAGGCGCAGGTCGATCACATCGCTGAGGATGTGCCCCAGCAAAAGGGCGAATGCGAGGCTGTAGAGGTGCTTCAGCCACACGGGCGAGACCAGTTGCGCACCGCTGAGGTGCCAGCCCGGTTCGATCCAGAAATACATCAGCAAGGGCAGGCCGAACGTTGCCAGCAGCAACTGGCTGACGATCGGGATCAGCCCGAAGCGGCGCCCGGTCAGCGTCGCCACGGCAAACAGCGCCAGGGCCATGAGCCAGAACAGCACCGTCATCATTGGACCGGCTCCGCAGCCTTGACCCCATGGGCCGGCCGTCCGGCCCACGGCGCGAGCATGAAACTGAACGCCAGTCCGAGGCTCACCGCCAGACCGAAATTGCTTACCGCCGGCGTGCTCGACAGCGCCAGCAGGCCGAACGACAGCCAAGTGGTGATCGCCGCCAGTAGCGTGCCCAGCAGGCTCACGGCGGCGCCGCCAATCTGCTCGCGCATGAGGATGGCGTAGTCGACGCCGATGGCCGTCACCAACAATAGGCCGAACAGGCTGAACAGCGTCAATGGCTGCCCCAGCCAGCCGAGGCTCGCCAGGCTGCACAGCGCGGCCAGCAACGGCAGCGCGACGATGCGCAAGGCGCCGCCGACGCCGAACGGCCAGATCAGCACCAGAACGATCAGCACGCAGGAGGCCAGTTTCAATTCGGCCGCGCTGACTTGCGTGGCGGCGAAGACGCGGTTGAGATCGCCCAGGCGATCGACCAGTTGCACGCCGGGCAAGTCCACCGCCTGGACTCTTAACAGCGCGGCATCGTTCAAGCCTTGTAGGCTGACCACCGCCGCTACGCCTTGCGCTGTCGGGCCGAGCCAGAGCGTGCGATAGGGCTCGGCCAGGGGGCCGGCCAGCGCGGCGTCGATGTCGGCCACGGGCAGGGCCTGCAATTGCTTCAACTCCGCTTGCAGCGCGGCGACCGGCACTCCCACCTCCAGCAACGGCTGCCAGAACGCCGGCAACCGGCCCAGCGCCTCGCGGACTTTTTGTTGCTCGGCAGGCGGGCTGACCAATTGATTGAGGGACAAGTAGCCTTGGAGTTTTTCCAGGCCGATCAACTGGTCGAGCCGCTCGTTGAGCGCGCTCTGGCGCTCCAGCAGTTGTGCCTGGTCGTCGGCACGGATCAGGAAGAACTGGCTGGTGGGCTGGAAGCCGGTGATGCGGGCGACATCGCGGGCTTCGTCGGTCAGGTGCTGGGGCGTACCGATCCACTGGCGAATGTCGTTCTTGCTGCTTAATTGCCAGAGGCCCCCACCACAGAAGGCCAGCAGCAGCGCGAGCAGGACGGGTGTGCGCACCCGAGCCAGCAATGCTTCGCGGCACTGGAGCAGGTTTTCGCACACCCGCAATGGCCACTGGGCGGGGCGCAGGTCCGCGCGCTTGAGCAACGCCGGCAACAGGCAGACCGCTGTCAGATAAGCGCCGACCAGGCCTGCGGCGGAAAAAATCGCGATCTGGGTCAAGGCCGGGAAAGGCGTCCAGGCCAGGGCAAGATACCCGATACAGGTGGTCGCCAGGCTCAGGCTCAGGCCCGGCAGGGTGAGGCGCAAGGCCGGCCAGCTACGCCACGGCTTGAGGCTCCAGCTCTTGGACAAATAGTGCAGCGGATAATCCACGGCAACGCCGATCAGGCTCGAACCCAGGACCAGGGTCATGACGTGCATGCGGCCGAACAACGCCACGCAGGCCACCGCACCGAACAACATGCCCACCAGCACCGGCACGAATGCCAGCCACACGGAAAATCGACGGAACGCCAGCAACAGCAGCAACAGGATGCCGACCGTTGCGCCGCCACCGACCCAGGTGATTTCCCGCGACGCCTGCCGCTGTCCGCTGGCGGCGTAGAGCAGGCCGCTGGCGGCCAAGAGCTGGCCTTGGGCCTGGCTTGCGTGCTCGCGGCTGCGTTGCAGCAGATCGGCGACATGCAGCGGCAAGTTCATGTCAAAGGCATTGCCCTGGGTGCGCGCCCGCAACATGACCCAATGCTTGCCGTCGGCTTCGGCGACCAGCGCACCGCTGCCCACGTCCAGTTGTATGGCGCCGCGTTGAGGCTGGCTGTTCTGGATACGCCCGGTCAGGCCGAGCCAGTCGTCCTGGCTCGGCACCAGGCTGAAGCCGCTGAACGGGTCGAACAGCGCTTGTACCCGCTGTTGGATAAAGGCCTCGGGATGATCGATCAGTTGTTGCCGGTCAGCCGCCGAAAGCATGGCCAGCCGGCCATCGAGCAATTGCCTGCGCAGCGCCGGCAAGTCGGCCTGGAGCGTCCATTGGACCTTGTCGAACAAGCCGCTGACTTGCCATTGCCCGCCCAGCGCTTGCGCCAGGGCGACGGCTTGCTGGCGATCGGCATGGCCAACCAGCACCAGCACTTCACGGTTCAGCGGTTCCTGCATGCGTTGTTCAGCGATCAGCTCAAGCGCATTCGGCGTTGTACCCGGCACCAACTCCATCAGGTTCGCCGACAGCGGCGCGCCGTTGCGCCATTGCCAACCGGCGAGCGCCAGCACTGCCAGCAGCAGGATCAGGAACAGCCGCGGCAGCCTCCGTTCACTCGGCAAAGTCATGTTGCTCCGCTGCGCTCAAGGGTTGCTCGCTCGTGGTGTCCTGCATGCGCAGCACCGTGCTGTCGCCCTGGGTTTCCAGCAATTCAATGCGCTGCACCAGCTCGCCGCCATCAATGTTGATCTGGTTGAAGACCTGCTTGAGCAGCACCGAGCGCGGGGTCAGGGTGAGTTTCCATTGTTGCGCCTCGCCCGACAGGCTCAGTTCGAAGTCGCGCTGCAAGCCGCTGCTGTCGCCCTGCAATACCGCCAGGAACAACCGGTTCTGCTCGGCGCCGGCGCTCTTGTTCGGCAGCATCTGCCACGTGCTGCCGTCCCGTCGGGCGATGCCTTTGCTGGTGATGCGGTAATCCTGTTGCAACGGCGTCTGCAACAGCCACAGCAGGCCGTGGTTTTTCGCCAGCACGAAGCGGCCCTTGCTGGTGAGGGGCTGGGGCAGGGCGCGCAGGTGTTTTTCCTGGATGAACTGGCCGTGGATCACGTCCGGGCGGGCCAGTTGGTCGCTCAATTGCTGCAGATCGAACGCCTGGGCCAGCGGCGACAGGCAGCACAGCACCAGGCAGGTGAACAGGCGCTTCATGACAGTTTCCTCTCGACCGCTTCGACAAACACTCGGGGCGAGGCCAGCAGCATTTCGCGAGTGGCCATGTCCACGGCCACTTGCACTGAACTGGCACGGGTGAAGCGTTCGCCGGTTACGGCGTCGCTGATCAGGTAGTTGATCTTGAGCCGGTTTTCCCACTCCACCAGACTGGCGCGCACGTTCAGGGCCTGGCCGAACACGGCGCCGCGTACGTAGCGCAACTGCAAGTCGATCACTGGCCACGCATGCCCCGATTCGAGCATGTCGTTATAGTTGTGACCGATCAGGTCGAGCAGGGCGCAGCGCGCCACTTCGAGGTATTTGACGTAGTGGCCATGCCAGACCACGTTCATCGAATCGACATCGAAAAACGGCACCACGATCTGGGTGTCGACGTGCAGAACGCCTTGGCTACGCATGCAGCCTCCAGTGTTGTTCGGCAATGCGTTGCAGGCACAGGCGCAGTTCGCCTTCCAGGGCGCGGTCTTCAATGACCGGCGGGAAGTCCTCGGCCAGTTGTTGGTGCATGGCGGCCAGGGCCGGCGGCAGCGGTCGCGCGTCATCGGCACGGCTGCGCAGCCACACGCCCTGGTTGGCGGCGAGCAAGGTGGCGGCGGCGACTTGTTCGGTCAGTTCCAGCACACGGATGGCGTCCCGGGCGGCGATGGTGCCCATGCTCACCTTGTCCTGGTTGTGGCACTCGGTGGAGCGCGAGAACACGCTGGCCGGCATGGTGTTTTTCAGGGCTTCGGCGGTCCAGGCGCTGGTGCCGATCTGCACGGCCTTAAAACCATGATTGAGCATCGCCCGCTCGGCGCTGGCGCCGGACAGGTTGCTCGGCAGGCCATGGTTGTAGCGCTCGTCCACCAGCAGGGCGAGTTGGCGGTCCAGCAGGTCGGCGACGTTGGCCACCAGGTTCTTCAGACTGTCCATGGCGAAGGCGATGTGCCCGCCGTAGAAATGCCCACCGTGCAACACGCGCTCGGCTTCGGCGTCGATGATCGGGTTGTCGTTGGCGCTGTTGAGTTCGGTCTCGATGAACCCGCGCAGCCAGCCCAGGCTGTCGGCCAAGACCCCGAGCACATGGGGGGCGCAGCGCAGGGAGTAGCGGTCCTGCAGGCGATGCAGCGGTGCGGTCGGGGCGTCGATCGCCAGGTCCTTGCGCAGCCACGCGGCGACTTGCATCTGCCCCGGATGCGGCTTGGCGGCGAACAGGCGTTCGTCGAAATGCTCCGGATTGCCTTGCAGGGCGACGACGTTCAGCGCGGTGATGCGGGTCGCCAGTTGCAACAGGTAGTCGGCGCGGGCGAAGGCCAGGCAGGCCAGGCCGGTCATCACGGCGGTGCCGTTCATCAGCGCCAGGGCTTCCTTGGGCCGCAACACCAGTGGCGTCCAGCCCAGCTCCCGATGAACGTCGGCGGCCAGGCGCCGCTCGCCACGGAACATCACTTCCCGTTCGCCGGACAGTGTGGCGGCGACGTAGGACAGCGGGGTCAAGTCGCCGCTGGCGCCCACCGAGCCTTCTTCCGGAATCAGCGGCAGGATGTCGTGTTCGAGGAAGGCCTGGAGGCGTTCCAGCAGCTCAACCCGCACCCCTGATACCCCGTGGCACAGCGACTGCAAACGCGCCGCCAGCACCGCACGGGTAGCCTGGGCGTCGAGCAGTTTGCCCAGGCCGCAGCCGTGGAATGTGTACAGGTGACGTGGCAGGGCTTCGACGTGGTGCAGCGGCACGGCCACCACGCAGGAGTCTCCGTAGCCGGTGGTCACACCATAGATGACGCCTTCCTTGTCCAGCAGGGAATCGAGAAATTGCGCACCCTTGGCGATGCGTTGACGGAAGGCCGGGTCATTCTGCAACTGCGTCGGCGCCTGGCGGTTGGCCAGGGCCAGCACATCTTCAATGCGCAGGGGGCGTTCGCCGAAGGTTACCGGCTCAAGAGTGGGCATCGTCATCGGTCTTCCAGAATGGGTAGAAATTGAACCACTGTTGCGGGCCCTGGAGGCAGTACTGCGCCAAGCGCTCTGCGTAGCGGGCGGCCCAGTGGGCGATCACTTGTTCGCGGTCGTTGCGCTTCCACGCCACGGCATCGGCGAAGGGTTCGAGGGTGACGCGATAGCGTCCCTCGTGCTTGAGGCACATCAACAGGTTGACCGGGCATTTCAACAGGCCGGCCAGCAGCCAGGGGCCTTGCGGGAATGCGGCCGGGTAGCCCATGAAATCCACGGTCACGCTACGCCCGCCATGCAGCGGTACGCGGTCGCCGGCTATCGCCAGCCATTCGCCGCGCTCCAGGCGTTCGCTCAGTTGCAGCATGATCACCGGGTCCAGCTCGCTGACCTGGATCAGCCGCAAGTGCGTGGCACCGGCTTCGCCCAGCAGGCGATTGAACTGCTCGGCGTGCTTGGTGTGCACCAGCACGTTCATGGTGACTTTCTCGCCCAGCTCCGCCAGGGCCCGGCACATTTCCAGGTTGCCCAGGTGCGCGCCGACCAGCATCTGCCCGCGTGCGTCGCGCAGGTGATTGCGCAGCAGTGCCGGGTCGACGATCTCGATCTGATCGATGCTCAGCTTGCCGTTCCAGACGTCGAGCTTGTCGAGCAGGGAGTCGGCAAAGGCCATGAACTGGCCGAAGACGCGCCGATGAGACGGACGCAGTTCGGGGCGGCCGCTCCAGCCGGCGAGGCGCTGCTGATATTGCCAGGCCGCGTGCCGAGCGCTGCGACCGAAAGCGAAGAAGTACAGGACGATGCCGTACAGGACCGGGGTCAGTAGTCGACGGCCCAACACCTTGGCGGCAAACGCCGTGAGTTTCATCAGCCAGAAACTGCCGCGCTCCTGGCGGTCCGCCCAGTGCTGTTTGTCTGCGCTCATGGGCGCCACCGTTGCCAGAGAATCATCGGCAAGCGCACCAGCATGCCGAAGAACAACCGGGTGTGCATGCGGGAGATCAGCACGTTGTCGTGGAACAGGCGAAAGTGCGAGACACCGTCCAACGGATAATGCACGCGGGTTTGCAGCCAGCGCATCGGCTGGTTGCGCCAGGACAGGCGCACAAGGATGTCGGAATCGAAATCCATGCGCTTGCCGATGTTTGCCGAGTCGATCACCGCCAACGTCGGCCCCAGCGGGTAGACCCGGAAGCCGCACATCGAATCGCGGATTTGCAGGGACAGGCTGTTGATCCAGACCATGACATGGGTCAGGTAGCGCGCGTACAGGCGGCCTTTCGGCACGCTGGCGTCGTACAGCGGGTAGCCGCAGATCAGCGCGTCCGGGTGAGCGCGGGATTGCTCGATGAAGATGCGCACGTCGCTAAGGTCGTGCTGCCCATCGGCGTCGACCTGCAAGGCGTGGCTGAAGCCCAGGCGCGAAGCCTCCCGCAGGCCGGTCATCACCGCGCCGCCCTTGCCCTGGTTGACCGCTAGCCGGACCAGGTGAACCCGTTCGTTTTCGGCCAGCTGTTCAAGCACCGTCGCGCAGGCCGGGCTGCTGGCATCGTCCACCAGCACGCAGGGCAAGCCGTTGCCGAGCAATGTCTGGACCACCGTCGCGATGGCGGTTTCATGGTTGTAGACGGGGATGACGGCGCAGGGGTTATGCATGTTTTTGCCCTCCACAGACCCACTGTGCAGCGCTCCCCTGTGGTGAGGGGATTTATCCCCGCTCGAGTGCGAAGCGCTCGCCATCAGTCTGTGTCGTTGCACAGAATCTGGGGTTGCTGCGCAACCCAGCGGGGATAAATCCCCTCGCCACAGGAGCACGGCGGTGCAATTAATCATCGGCCACCCCCAACACAATCCGTCCACTGGAGCACGCCGCGGTGTCATTGCGGTAAGCGAAATACAACTTGCCGCGCTCACGATCGAAGCGCAGGTGCAGTTGCACTTCATCGCCGGGGCGCACCAGTTGCTGGAATTTCAGCACTTCCATGCCGACGAACCGGGGCGGCAGGTCCAGCAATTGGTGGCCCAGGCTCAAGGCCCAATCGACCTGTACCACCCCCGGAAGAACCGGCGCGGTGGGAAAGTGGCCGCTGAAGTACGCCAAGTCGGGCGGTACGGCCAGGCGCAGGCTCCATTCGCCGTCGGTTTCAATTTGTTCAAGCACCTCGGGGGCCTTCGGACGCGGTGCCATCAGCACGGCTTCGACTTCGGCCTGGGGCAGCTTGCCTTGTGCGTTCAACGGCAATTGCCGCAGCCAGCGCCAGCGTCGGGGCAGCGCCAAGGTTTCACAATGCCCGCTCAAGTATTGGCGCAGGGACTGGGTAACGGCTCGCCGGCCTAGATTGCGCAGGGCAAGCAAGCCGGCTTCGCTGAGCACCAGCAAGGCGCCGAGGGAGGCGCGACTCTCCTGCACGACGCCCAGCCGTGCTTCGCTGACCCATTCGTGGGCCGCCAACGCCTGTTCCAGCATCGGCAGTGAGATGCGCTTTTCTTCGAGCTTGACGATGCGGTCCAGGCGGCCGAGCAATTCGAAACGCCCGTCAGGGGAGATCCGCGCCGCGTCGGCGGTGTGTTCCACATGACCGGCCGGCAGATAAGGCGAGGCAATCAGCAAGGCGCCGTCACCGTCCTGGCTCAGCTCGACACCGGCGAAGGGCTGCCACAAATCGCCGCCCTGGCGCCAGGCGATGCCGCCGGTTTCCGAGCTGCCGAATACTTCCGTCGGCCATTGGCCCAGGCGCTGTTCGAGACTGCGGGCCGCCTCGGCAGGGAAGGCGCCGCCGGAGGAAAACACCCGGCGTACGCTGCCCAAGGCCGGCCAGTCGAGGTTGTCGCCCATGCGCTTGAGCAGGGCCGGGCTGGCGACCCAGGCGAACGCCGGGTGCTCGCGACTGGCGCGCTGCATATCTTCCGGGAAGGCCAGTTGCCGACGAACGAAAGTGCGCCCGGCGCACAGCGGCCATAGCACCCGGAACAGCAAGCCATAGATATGCTGGGCGGCGACGCTGCCGATCATGCAGGCCACAGGTCCAAGATCGGCGCCCCACAATTGCTCCAGCGCCTGGACTTCATTGCTCAACTGGCGCAGGGTTTTCTCGATGCGCTTGGGCTCGCCACTGGAGCCGGAGGTACACAAGGTCAACCAGCACTGGTCGAGATCCAGTTGGGCGGGTTCCAGCGGCGCCTGCCGGAGGTCGGCGGGTTGCGTGTCGCCGGGCAGGTCGGTCAGCCATAGGTCGACCTCGGCCGACCAGCGCTGGCGCGTCTGGGCTTGCAGGTCAGCGGGCAGCAGCACGCGCGCGCCGGCTCGCCAGGCGCCGAGGAGGGCAATCGCCAGGTCCGCCGCATCGTCGAGATGCACGGCCACGCGCCGGATGCCCCGGGCCTGCAATCCTGCGGCCAGGCATAGCGCGTCCGCGCGCAGTTGTGCGTGATCCAATGCCGGACCAACGGCTACAGTGCGGTCCGGCATGGCCTCGAGCAAGATCTGCTCAAGCGTTATCCAATTCATGGGCGGCCTCTTACCCGTTGTCGTATGAGCCATTCAATGGCAAACAGCAGCCCCATCAATCCGTAGGAAATCAGGCCGGTGTACAACATCCACCAGCTCAGCGGCGCCCAGAGGGTCAAGGCGGCCGCGAGCAAACCGTTACACAGGAAAAACACACTCCAGGCCACCGTGACCTGGCGGGTATAAACCACCGCCTTGGCCGGCAGCCGCGGTTCGCGCAGGCGGGCCAGGCGCTCGATGACCGGCGGGCCGTATCTCAGGCTCAGCGTGAACAGCGCCAGCATGAACGCACTGATCAACACCGGATACCAGCGCAGCAGCAGCGGGCTGTCGAATACCGCGAGCAACACGCAAAAAAAGATCGCCGTGACGGCCATCCAGCGACCGCCAGGCCCGCCCTTGCCGAGCAGCGCCCGGGCAAGCCACAGGCAGCCCAATAGCAGTCCGAACTGCCAGGGGGCGAAGTGCTCCATGCCGAAATACACCGCAAAAGGGTACAGCAGGCCCGCCAGCAGCAGGCCGAGGCCAATCAGCCGGCTCATGCGGCCGGTTGGACCAGTCGATAGACCGCCTCGACCACGTCACCGACGGTGCGCACCGACTTGAATTCCTCGGCGGCGATTTTCTTGCCAGTCTGGCGCTTGATGTGGTCGATCAGGTCGACCGCATCGATGCTGTCGATTTCCAGGTCCTGGTACAGGTTCGATTCCAGCGTCACGCGGTCCGCCTCCAGTTCGAAGAGCTCGACCAGGGCATCGCGCAGGGTATTGAAGATGTCGTCACGAGTTTGCATGTCAGTCTCAGGCGCTTTTTGCAGTGACGAAGGCCGCAAGGCTTGCCACGTTGCTGAAGTGGTTACGGGTGTCCTTGGCATCGGCGTCGATCTTGATGCCATATTTTTTCTGAATCGCGAGGCCAAGCTCCAGGGCATCCACCGAGTCCAGGCCCAGGCCTTCGCCAAACAGGGTCTGGTGGTCGCCGATGTCGTCGACGCCGATGTCTTCCAGGCCCAGGGCGTCGATGATCAGCTGTTTGATGTCACGGTGCAGATCGCTCATCTTCGGCGAGCTCCTTGATGAAATAGTGATGCAAAAAATCGTTGAGCCGGCGTGAGGCCTGTGGCGCAGGGCCCAGCGCGGCGAAAGCCTGTGGGTCTATATCGGCCCCGACACGAAAACTGAAGTGCACGCGGCGTTGGGGGATGCGATACCAGGGCTCGGCCTTGGTCAGGGTCGTGGGGGTGACCTTGATCGTTACTGGCGTAAGTATTTTCGCACCCCGCAGGGCAATGGCCGCGGCGCCTCGATGGAAGGCCGGCGGGTGGCCCGGCTGGGTGCGCGTGCCTTCGGGAAAGACAATCAGGCATTGGCCGTCCTGCAGCGCGTTGCTGGCGGCGTCGAGCATGTCCATGCTGCCGTCATTGCTGATGTATTGCGTCGAGCGCAGCGGGCCGCGGGTGAAAGGGTTCTCCCACAGGCTTTGCTTGACCACGCAATTGGCGTCGCGCACCAGCCCGATCAGGAACACGACGTCGATCAGCGACGGGTGGTTGGCGATGATCATCTGCCCCGGGCGGCCGAGTTTTTCCGCCCCGTCGATTTGATAGGTGAGCACACCGGTGCGGGCCATGAATCGAATGAAGAACCAGAACAGGCGCCCGACCGTTCGCCGGGCGCGTTGCCGATGGGCCTGTGGGTCGCCGGGCAGCGCATTGAGCAATGGAAACACCAGCAATCGCAGGCACAGCCCGCCCAGCCCGAAAAGGGCGAAGCTTGCGGCGGTCGCGAACAGACGCCAGTAATAGGCGTCGCGATGTTTATCGGTCACCGGTTGCGTTGCCAGGTCCATAGACGATTCTTCCAGGCATGTTGGCAGGTGAGTTGATTGCCCAGCAGCGTACGCAACAGATCCAGGGCATGGGGCCAGTCGCTGCCCGGCAGCGGCTTGGTCGGGCTGGAGAGTTGCAGTTGCCAATCGTCGCCACGGGTCAGCAGCAGCCCCACCGCATAGGGAAACGGCACGTCATCGACCCAAGGCGCGTAGACACTGGGTGGTTGTTCTTCGGTAATGACCAGCAACACCGCCGGCGTGCCCTCGTTTAGCAACGCGGCGGCCTCCAGCATGCCGTGTTCAAGGCCATCGCCAGTTGCGGCCAGCGCTGTCATTTCGCTGGTTTCACCGCGCATGATCGACCAGAGGCCAATCACGGCGTTGTGCACCGACAGGCTGAACTGCGTAGGCGACAGCGGTTGGTCGGCGGCCAGGTCCTTGAGAATCTCAAAAGTACGTGGGGTTTCGCCATGACGTGAAATAAAGACCAACGGTAGGTCCGGCCTTCCCTCGGCCAGCGGCCAGGCGACACTGAAAGCCATGCGGGCCAGGCGGCTCAGGCGTCGTCGCTGCATGGCGGGCAGGAACGACACGTCGGGGGCCGCATCGCTGACGGGCGGCACGACCGGCTGTCGGCTCCATGCCTGCCAATCGTCCACGCTTTCGAGCCCAGGGGCCCATGCGCGCCATTGGGCGATATTGAAATTGATCACAGACTCATCCCACCCCTGCGGGCTTTTTATTGTCACGGTTCAGTGGTTTGACCCGCGTCCAACCCTGCATGGCCTTGCGACCCAAGTGGCGCGCATTATCCCGGTGCGGTTGGCTTGTAGCAAATAACTGGTGAAATTTTGTCCAGACAACATCGTCAATGGGGCTGGCCCCGTTCCGCAAAGGCCATTGTGGCGATAAAAGCGTGAATGTCTGTCAGCCGTTTCCGTCTTCTTCCAGGCCAATTGACGCTCGGTTGTCCGAAAAAGCCACCGACACCGTAATCCGAGCATGGCGAAGGTAGCGAAGCGGTGTCCTGCGCTACTACACTCGGGAATCTTTGATACACGGAGGTTTTGTCATGCGGCGTGTGGTGTTCAATCAGAAAGGTGGCGTGGGCAAGTCCAGCATCGCCTGTAATCTGGCGGCGGTCAGCGCCAGCGAGGGGTATCGCACGCTGTTGGTGGACCTGGATGCCCAAGCCAACTCCACTCAATACCTGACCGGCCTGACTGGCGATGACATTCCCATGGGCATCGCGGATTTCTTCAAGCAGACCTTGTCATCGGGGCCTTTCTCGAAGAAGAACAGGGTCGATATCTACGAAACCCCCTTCGACAACCTGCACGTGATCACCGCCACCGCAGAACTGACCGATTTGCAGCCCAAGCTCGAGGCGAAACACAAGATCAACAAGCTGCGCAAACTGCTCGAAGAACTGGACGAGGATTACGACCGGATATACCTGGATACGCCACCGGCCTTGAATTTCTATGCGGTTTCAGCGTTGATCGCCGCTGATCGCGTATTGATTCCCTTCGACTGCGACAGTTTTTCCCGCCAGGCGCTGTACGGCCTGCTGTCGGAAATCGCTGAACTAAAGGAGGATCACAATGAAGACCTGGAAATCGAAGGCATTGTCGTCAACCAGTTCCAGGCCCGCGCCAGCCTGCCGCAGCAGATGCTCGACGAGTTGATCGCCGAAGGCTTGCCGGTGCTGCCGGTCTACCTGAGCAGTTCCGTGCGCATGCGTGAATCCCACCAGGCGAGTCTGCCGCTGATTCACTTGGACCCGCGGCATAAACTGACCTTGCAGTTCGTGCAATTGCACGGGCTGCTGGAAAACGCCTGATTCAGATCCCCTGGCTGCGCAACCAGCTCATTAGCTGGGGCAAGGGGAGCGCGCCGCTCTGGCGTGCGACTTCCCGGCCGTCCTTGAACAAGATCAGGCTGGGTATCGAGCGAATCCCCAACTGCGCCGACAATTGCTGATTAGCCTCGCTGTCGAGCTTGGCCAACCGGCATTGACCGGCCAGCTGCGCGGCGGCCTGTTCGAATACCGGCGCGAAGGATTTGCACGGGCCGCACCAATCCGCCCAGACATCTATCAATAACGGCAGGTCGCCCTTGATTTGGCTGGCGTAGTCGCCTTGCTTGAGTTCGAAGGGTTTGCTCAGTAACACCTGGGCCTTGCAGCGCCCGCACTTGGGCTGGTCGCCCAGGCGTTCCGCGGGTATGCGATTGAGCCCGTTGCAGTGAGGGCAGGGGATCAGCATAGGGTCGTCTCCTGGAAATCGGTTACACAGATTGAACACTATATAGAAACCACCACAAAAACCTGTGGGAACGGGCTTGCTCGCGAAGGCGGGGCATCAGTCAAAAATGCATCGACTGTCCGACCGCTTTCCCGAGCAGGCTCGCTCCCGCAGGGTGTATTGGTGTCGTTGATTATTTAGCGTTGGTCAGCGTGTTGTAGCTGGTCATCAGGTTGCGGTAGTCCGGGATGTGGTTGG
Source organism: Pseudomonas frederiksbergensis (assembly GCF_035751725.1). Classification (GTDB taxonomy): domain Bacteria; phylum Pseudomonadota; class Gammaproteobacteria; order Pseudomonadales; family Pseudomonadaceae; genus Aquipseudomonas; species Aquipseudomonas frederiksbergensis_A. The sequence continues at coordinate 525,723 of NZ_CP142104.1, forward strand.
AGAACAAGGTCGCCAGGCCTTCCACGTCGTTGCGCCAGTCGCGGTGCAGTTCACAGGCCAGGCCGAACCAGGTCATCAGTTGTGCACCCGAAGAAGACATCCGGTCCCAGGCCGATTGACGGGTCAGTTCGTTGAACGTGCCGGAGGCATCGGTGACCACGAACACGTCGAAACCTTCGGCCAGGGCCGACAGCGCAGGGAAGGCCACGCAAACTTCGGTCACCACGCCGGCGATGATCAGTTGCTTCTTACCGGTTGCCTTGATCGCCTTGACGAAATCTTCGTTGTCCCAGGCGTTGATCTGGCCAGGGCGAGCGATGTACGGCGCGTCCGGGAACAGAGCCTTGAGCTCGGGCACCAGCGGGCCGTTGGGGCCGGTTTCGAAGCTGGTGGTGAGGATGGTTGGCAGTTGGAAGTATTTCGCCAGGTCGGCCAGGGCCAGCACGTTGTTCTTGAAACGGTCCGGGTCGATGTCGCGTACCAGGGACAGCAGGCCAGCCTGGTGGTCCACCAGCAGAACGGCGGCGTTATCTTTGTCGAGACGGTTGTAGGAAGTAGTCATGGCGTAGCCCTCATTAAGTTCTGGTTGCCGAAGATTTCGGCTTGGTTAAGGTTTCAATATCGGTGCAGCGATTATTCGGTGACTCATCTGGCCGAAGCGCCGGCTTGAATCCGTGTTGCGTTTCGATGGGTGTAGATTAAAACTGGCACCTTTGAACCGCTAGACTGCGAAAATCAGCCTTAGCGTTCTATTTGGAGAACGATCATCGAAGACCTCAACACGCTGTACTACTTCACCCAGGTGGTTGAGCACCGTGGATTCGCCGCGGCGGGCCGGGCGCTGGACATGCCCAAATCCAAGCTGAGCCGGCGCATCGCCCTGTTGGAGGAGCGCCTCGGGGTACGCTTGCTCCATCGCACCAGCCGGCATTGCACGTTGACGGAGATCGGCCAGGCCTATTACCAGCGCTGCCTGGCGATGCGGGTCGAAGCCGAGAGCGCGGCGGAAGTGATCGAGCGCAACCGCTCCGAACCCCAGGGGCTGGTGCGCATCAGTTGCCCGACGGCGCTGCTCAACAGCTGGGTCGGGCCGATGCTGACCCGCTACATGCTCAAGTACCCGCGGGTGGAGCTGTTTATCGAGAGCACCAACCGCCGGGTGGACCTGATTCACGAAGGGTTCGATATCGCCTTGCGGGTGCGCTTTCCGCCGCTGGAAAACACCGACATGGTCATGAAAGTCCTGAGCAACAGCACCCAATGCCTGGTGGGCAGTCCGGCGTTTCTCGAGCGTTTGTCATCACCGGCTTCCCCGGCGGACCTCAACGGCTTGCCGAGCGTGCACTGGGGCGCGGCGCAGCGTGAATACCAGTGGGAATTGTTCGGCCCGGACGGCACCCGCGCGTTGATCCGCCACGAACCGCGCATGGTCACCGATGACCTGCTGGCCTTGCGTCATGCGGTGCTGGCGGGCATTGGCGTTGCCCATTTGCCCAGCGTGGTAGTTCGCGAAGACATCGCCGCCGGGCGGCTGGTGGAACTGGTGCCAGGTTGGACGCCCAAGTGCGGGATCGTCCATGCGATTTTCGCTTCACGCCGCGGGTTGCTGCCGTCGGTGCGTACGTTGATCGATTTTCTGGCCGAGGAATTCAGCCACAGCGATATGGCCTAGATGCCATTCATCAGGTGCGCCGCACTGTAGGCGCGCTACGCCCTCAAAACCATACCTGTTCACAACCAGGAGGTCCCATGAGCACCCCTCAAGACCCAACTACCCCCCAGGCACTGGACAACCCTAATGACGACGGCTTCGTCCTCGGCACCGCCGGACGCGACGAAGACCCCAACGCCGCCCCGGCCTATGCAACCGACAGTCGCCACGATCGCGATGAATTGACTCCCGAAGACGCCCGCGGCATGCCCGGTTATCCCGAGGAAAAACCACCGGCCAAACCTGCTGAAGAAGGAGTCGAGGAGACCGAGCCGGGGATCGAGACGCCTGAGCAGGGGAACGATAAGGTTGGATGAGCAGGATTCATATCTGCTCACATTTCTTACCGAGACCTAGAGCTTTCGGCGACTAGGCTGGAAACCAGCAAGAGCTAACCATTTGTCTAACTGGCGCTATCGCATTTTGCGATGCGCCAGATTTGTACTTGAAACAAGTAAAGGTGGCGGCTGTACGCAGGTTAGCGATCCGGGTCACAGAAACCCCGCGATGGTTGCAGGGCTCTGTGGCGAGGGGTTATGTGTATGGCCAGAGGGTCACGACGAGCAACTGATCTCCAGATGCTTGCCCCATTCCGGCGGGCGCTCGGCGTAGCTGTCCATGCCCGGTTGTTCTTCGAATGGGTTGCTCAGCACGGTGTGCAGGCGGCGGACTTCTTCGTAGTCGCCGGACTCGGCCGCGTCGATGGCTTTCTGCGCCAAATAATTGCGCAGTACATACAGCGGGTTCACCGCGTGCATGCGGGCGCGGCGCTGTGTTTGATCGACAGCGCCTTCGCGGTTGACCCGGGCGACATACAGCTCGGCCCAGGCATCGAAACCCTTCAGGTCGACGAAGTCGTCGCGCAAGGTAGCAACCGCGTGTTCCGGGGCCTGGTCGCCCAACCGGCGGAAGAACAGGCTGTAGTCGACGCCGCTGTTCTGCATCAGTTGCAGCAGGCGTTCCACCAGTTTCTGGTCATCCTCTTCGGCAACGGTCAGGCCGAGGCGGCGGCGCATCAGGTCCAGGTAGTGGGCCTGGTACAGCGGCAAGTACAAACCGAGGGTTTCGCGCAGGGCGTCGACGCTGATGAAGGGCGTCAGGGCTTGGGCAAGGGCGCTGAGATTCCACTGGCCGATGGGCACCTGGTTGCTGAACGAGTAGCGGCCCTGGTCATCGGAGTGATTGCAGATGAAGTTGGCATCGAAATCGTCGAGGAAGGCGAACGGGCCGAAGTCGAAGGTAACGCCCAGGATCGACATGTTGTCGGTGTTCATCACGCCGTGGCAGAACCCGTAGGCCTGCCATTTGGCGATCAATTCGGCGTTGCGTTCGACGATCTCGCGGTACATCGCCAGGTACGGCTCCGGCTGCTCGCGGCATTCGGCGAAATGCAGGTTCAACACGTGCTCGGCGAGGGCCGCGTGCAGTTCGGGCTTCTTGGTGTAGTAGAAGTACTCGAAATGCCCGAAGCGCACGTGGCTGGGCGCCAGGCGCAACACCATGGCGGCGCGCTCCTGCTTTTCGCGCCACACCGGCGTGTCGGAACCGATCACGCACAAGGCGCGGGTAGTGGGAATGCCCAGGGCATGCAGCGCCTCGGAGGCGAGAAATTCACGGATCGATGAACGCAGCACGGCGCGCCCGTCGCCCATCCTTGAAAACGGCGTCTGGCCGGCGCCCTTGAGGTGCAGGTCCCAGTGCTCGCCGGCCTCGTTGTAGACCTCGCCGAGCAGCAGCCCACGGCCATCGCCCAATTGCGGGTTGTAGTGACCGAACTGATGCCCTGAATAAACCATCGCTCGCGGCTCGGTTTCGGCCCAGAGCTTGTGGCCACCGAATATCTCGGCGAACAGTGGTGTTTCGGCTTCTGCCGGGTCCAGATCCAACAACGCCATGGCCGCCGGGCTGGCGACTACCAATCGCGGATTGTCGATAGGCTCGGGTAGCACGTGGGCCGAGAGACCGTCGCCCAGGCGGGCGAAGCGGTTATCGAAGGTCAGCGTTTCCAAGGTTTTCATGGCCGTCTCCGGCGCGATGCCCTCGGGCATTGCGCGATCAGTCGAGGGTGGCTGCCGGTGGCTCTGGCAAGGACTTGGGCTCTGGCGCGCGGGGAGGCTCGGGCGCCGTCTTGTCTTGCGGCAATACTGGCGTCAGTTTGTATTCCAGGCCCTGAAGGTTCTTCAAGGAGACCTCCACTTGCCGGAACGCAATGCTGATGTTGTGCTTTTTGAATTCGCGACTTATGAACCGGTTGATCTCGTCCAGTACAGGGTTGCGGTCGCCCAGGTCACGCACGTGCATGCGCAGCTCATGGTCCAGGGTGCTTTCCCCGAAGTTCAGGAAGTACACCAATGGTTCCGGCTCCTTCAGCACCCGTGGATTTTCCCGGGCTCCCTTGAGCAGCAGATCCCTGACCAGGTCAAGGTCCGCCCCGTAGTCGATACCTACCTTGAGGGTTACCCGCGTCACGGTGTCGGTCAGCGACCAGTTGATCAATTGTCCGGTGATGAACGTCTTGTTCGGGACGATGATGTCCTTGCGGTCGAAGTCGGTGATGGTGGTCGCACGAATGCGGATCTTGCTCACCGTGCCTGACAGGTTGCCGATGGTGATGGTGTCGCCGATGCGCACCGGGCGCTCGAACAGGATCATGATGCCGGAGATGAAGTTGGCGAAGATCTCCTGCATGCCGAAGCCCAGGCCCACCGACAGCGCAGCCACCAGCCATTGCAACTTGTCCCAGCTCACGCCGAGGGTGGACAACGTCGTAACGAAGCCGACGCCGGCGATCACGTAGGACAGCAGTGTAGTGGTCGCGTACGCGCTGCCCTGGGCCAGGTTCAGCTTCGACAGCACGAAGACTTCCAGCAGGCCCGGCAGGTTGCGCGCCAGGGCGAAGGTGATGCCGATGATGATCAGCGCACCGAGCATGTCGCCGATGCTGATAGGCACCATGCTCATGGCGGAGCCGGTGCCGCTGGTGTATTCATAAAGGGTGATGTTATCCAGATAGGAGAACACACTGATCAGGTCTGACCAGACCCAGTACAGCGCGGCAATGAAACCGCCCAACAGGGCCAGGCGGATCAGGCGCAGGGATTGCTCGTTGACCTTCTCGATATCCAGGGTCGGCTCTTCGACCACCGCTTCGCCGTCGCCGGCCTCCTTGGCCGCCTGGCGCTTGGCCAGGGCACGCTGGTAGGCCAGGCGCCGCGCCGCGACCGACAGGCCGCGCACGAAGGTGGCCTCGATCACCAGCCAGAACATCAGCAGGTACAGCGTGTTGATCAGGCGGTCGCTGAGTTTCAGCGCGGTGTAGTAGTAGCCGAAGCAGACAGCGACGAACAGTGCGATCGGCAGCGCGGTGAACAGCACGCCGAGCGCCTTGCGGAACAGCGAGGTGTTCTTGTGCGTCGGGCTGCTGAGCAGCAGTCGGCTGAGCAACCAAGCCATCGAGGCGTAGCAGGTCAGCACCACTGGCATGCCAAGGACGTCATCGGCCAGGGCCGACGGCTGCAGTTCCGCCACCGCCACCACGGCCACCAAGGCCAGGACCACCAGGCCGAGTCGACGGATCCAGCCCTGGAGGAATTCAACCTGGGGTTTTTCCCAGCGGAAATGCAGCTCGGCCACACCGCCCGGGGAGAGGATTCGATAGGCGGTATAGAACACCAGCCAGGCCTGCCCGATCTGCAGCAACGCCGCGCCGAGGTTGGTGTTCTGGCCGCGGGCGTCGATCTGCAAGGCGTAGCCGCACAGCGCCAGCGCAATGGCCACCGGCATCGCCAGCAGGATGTTGATCAGGATCGCCTGGGGGGTGTGCCACTGGCTGTCGCGCTTGAAGTGCCCGACATCCTGATGGACTTTGTTCAGGCGCGCATACAGATTCTTGCGCCGCCACAGCAGCACGCCAATCAGCAGCACCAGGGGCAGGAACAGCAGCGGTCGCTGGGTCAGGCCGTCGGCCAGTTCGCTGAGGCTCGAAGCCCAGGGCAGCGAGTCGACTTGTTTTTCCAGGCGGGCCGGCACGCCGCGCATCCATTCAAAATCCAGCGGCTTGTTGCTGGGAATCCAGAACATCTGCTCTTCGAGGGTTGCGCGCAGGCTCTGTGCGGTGCTGAGCAGTTGCTTCTGGTTGAGCTGCAACGTGATGGACTCGTTGAGCACCGCACTCAATTCTCGGTTCAGGCGGTCCAGCAGGTCGACCCGGGTCAGCGCCAGTTCAAGCAAGGTCTTGCGCAGCTGTGGCGTGGCTTGCTCTGAGGGCTGGGACGCCAGCAGGTTGTCGACGTAGGCCGCGGGGTTGTTCAGCAGTTCGCGTTGCTGGCTGACTTCGAACTGATACAGGCGAATGTCGGCGATCTGGTCGGCCAGGTTCTGGTCCAGTTTCAGTCGCGGCAAGGTCTGGCGCTGCTTGTAGAGAATCTTGGACAACAACAGGCTGCCCTTGAGCACGCTGATCTGCTCGTCCAGCGCTGCGTCGGTCTGCGTGACGCTGTCCAGCAGCTGTTTGGTCTGCAGGTTCTGCTGGGTGACTTCGTTGAGGCGGTCAGTGCTCTTGAGCAGGTAATCGGAGAGTTTCAGGTTGGCGGCGCTTTCGGTCGCCAGCAGGCTGCTGCCGCCGGCCTTTTGCGCTTCGATGGATTGCTGCGTCACCGTTTCCTGGGATTGGGCCAGGCGCTTCTGGTTGATCAGGTTCTGCAGGTCCTGGATTTCCCGCTCCATGCGGTCGATTTTTTCCGACAGCAGGTCGTGCTGGCTATTGCCCAGGTCTTGCAACTGGCTGTTGCCGGCCAGTTCCTGGCGGCGCAGCGGAATCAGTGCGTTGAGGGCCGCCAGTTCTGCGTTGAGCTGGTCGCGCTGCTCGGCGCTCAGGGCTTTGCCCGCATCCCGTCCGGCCTTGAGGATGGCGTTGATCTGCTGGATTCGGGTCTGGCTGGTGGAGATTTCCGCCTGGGCGCGCTCGGGGCGGGTCTGGGCGGTGATGACCAGGCTGTTGGCGTCGGCCAGGGCTTTTTGCAGGTCGGACTGCTGGGTAGAGCGTTCCGTCAGCATTTGCTCGAGCTGGGGAATCGGCAGGTTGGCATAGCGTTGCGCCACCGGCACCACATTGGTGCCCTTGAGCCGCGCCAGTTCGCGCTGGTTCTCGATATTCAGCTTGGGCGCGTTGGCCAGTTGCTGTTTGAGGGCGAGCAGCTTCTGTTCGTAGTCGGCCTTGTTGCTCAACTGGGTCAGGGTGTTCTGCAAAACCGCCTGCAGGGCCTTCTGGTCGGCTTCCGGGAGTTTGCGGTCGGCAATCTTGTCCAGGCTGGCCTGGACCGAGGCACTGGTGGGCGGCTCAGCGGCCTGGACCGTGCAGATGGAAAGACTCAGGCCGAGCAGGGCGATGGCGAATAAGGAGCGCAGGGTAGGCATAGAGACCGGTCAAGCAAGTGAGAGTGGGAGCAGTTTAGAGGAACAAGCCGGGACCCGGGCGACTTCCTTCGGGGAATCTGACGCCCACTTTGCCGATCTTGTTCCCGTCCATGACGGCGACGGTCCACAGCGTGTTGTTCCAGTCCACCTGGTCGCCGACCACCGGCGCACCGCCGACTTTCTGGGCGATGAAGCGACCCAGGGTCATGTCCGGATCGATGCCGTCCAGCTTCAACCCGTACAGGGCAGCAACCGCGGCCAGCTGGGCGTCTCCTTCGAGTACGAAGTCGCCGAAGAAGCGCAAATCCAGGCCCCGTTGCGGTGCCTGGCTGAACAGTTTTCCAAGGGCTGGCAAGTCGTGTTCATGACCGATAACGCACAGTAAATCATTGACTTCCAACACCGTACTACCCGACGGATGGAGCAGTTGTTGGCCACGAAACAGGGCTGCGATGCGCGTGCCGTCGGGCATTTTCAGGTCCCGCAGGGGCGAGCCGATGCACCATTTTTCCGCGCCGAGGCGATAAATGAACAGTTCCCACTCACTGGTGACATGCACTTCCAGCGCAGCGCGGGAAATCGGCAAGGGCTCCGGCGGGACGGTCACATGCAGCAACTTGGCGACCCAGGGCAGGCTCGTGCCCTGCACCAGCAACGACACCAGCACGATAAAGAATGCCAGGTTGAAATAGAGTTGCGCGTGAGGCAAACCGGCCATCAGCGGGAACACCGCAAGAATGATCGGTACCGCGCCCCGCAGGCCGACCCAGGAAATGAATACCTTCTCGCGGCCATGAAAGGCCTTGAACGGCAACAGGCCCACCATGACCGACAGCGGGCGCGCGAAGAGGATCATCCACAGGGCCAGGCCCAGGGCGGGCAAGGCTATCGGCAGCAGGTCATGGGGCGTGACCAGCAACCCCAGCACGAGGAACATGCCGATCTGCGCCAGCCAGGCCATGCCATCGAGCATATGGAGGATGCCGTGACGACTGCGTATCGGGCGGTTGCCGATCACCAGGCCGCACAGGTACACCGCCAGGAAGCCACTGCCGTGCAGGGCGTTGGTCAGGGCGAATACCGCAAGGCCGCCGCTGATGACCAGGATCGGGTAGAGCCCGTTGGCCAGGTTGATACGGTTGACCAGTTGCAGCATCAGCCATCCGCCGCCCAGGCCGATCACGCCGCCGATGCCGAACTCGCGCACCAAGTGGCCGAGCAGGCTCCAGTGCAAGCCGGTTTCACCGCTGGAGAGCATGCCGATCAGGGTTACGGTGAGGAATACCGCCATGGGGTCGTTGCTGCCGGACTCGATCTCCAGGGTAGCGCTGACACGCTCGTTCAGGCCTTTGCCGCCGAGCAACGAGAACACCGCCGCGGCGTCGGTGGACCCGACAATCGCGCCGATCAGCAGGCCTTGGATCAGGTTCAGGTTGAACAGCCAGGCCGCCGCCATGCCGGTCAGTCCCGTGGTGATCAGCACCCCCACCGTCGCCAGGGACAGCGCCGGCCACAACGCCACGCGAAAGCTCGAAACCCGCGTGCGCAAGCCGCCGTCCAGCAGGATCACCGCCAAGGCGAGGTTGCCGACCAGATAGGCCGTGGCGTAGTTGTCGAAAAGAATGCCAGCGCCGTCGACACCGGCCACCATGCCCACCGCGAGGATGATCACCAGGATCGGGATGCCCAGGCGCGATGAAAGAGAACTCACCAGAATGCTCGCACCCACCAGCAACGCGCCGATCAAGAACAGGCTGTTGATGGTCGTCGCAGTCAAAGGCAGTACTCCGGGATCTTGAGGAACAGGCACAAACTGACCATGCAGTCTGCGTGCCAGCGATTCTAACCTGTTGAAATGTGATGCTGTCAAAAAAGCTTTGGACGTCTCCCTTTTAGTTTTGTGCGTGCCAGCCCGTTTCGCAGGCGATCGTGTTTTAGACGAGTTATTTCGTTACTGGATGTGGGAAGCGTTTGATGACAAACCAGCCTCTTTTGCGGACCAAGTCAGTGTTGACTCCAGCAGTGCTGCTCCCTAGTATCCGCCCGCTATTTTGGATGCCGCTTTTTGCTCGAGGGATCGAACATGTCTTTACCCGCCCTTTGGGCGAGGTTGTGCCTGACTTTGCTGTGCCTTTCTCCGCTTTCCCCTGTTTATGCCGCGCCAACCCCCGGCGACACGGACCTGATCCGTGAACGCCAGAATCGCCTGCTCGAAGAGCAGCGCCGACGCCTCGAAGAACTCAAGGACCTGCCGGGCAAGGAGGCGAAGCCTGCCCAGCCCACCGCACCTGTCGATAACCGTTGCTTCCCGATCAAGACCATCGAACTCAAGGGCGCCGATGCCCTGTCAGAGCGTGAGCGCCAACGCTTGCTCGCCCCCTACATCAATCAATGCCTGGGCGTGCCGCAGCTTAACGAACTACTCAAGACCATTACCGATGCGTACCTGGAAAAGGGCCTGGTCACGAGCCGTGCCTATTTGCCGCAACAGGACTTGTCCAGTGGGCATCTGCAGGTGCTGGTGGTCGAGGGACGGCTTGAAGGACTGAAGGGCGTCGAGGGCAGTGGCTTGTCCGAGCGGGAACTGGCCATGAGTTTTCCCGGCAAGCCCGGCGAATTGCTCAACTTGCGGGACATCGAGCAAATGGTTGATCAGTTGAACCGTTTGCCCTCCAACAGCGCCCGGATGGAGCTGACGCCGGGGCAGAAGATTGGCGGCAGTGAAGTGCTGGTCAACAATACCCCGCAAAAACCTTGGCGCGTCGGCCTGTCACGGCATAACGATGGGCAAAAGAGTACGGGCGAGCAGCAATGGGGAGCCTCGCTGGATTGGGACAGTCCCTTGGGCCTTGCCGATCAACTGGCCCTGCGCGGTGGCCACGATGCCATCAGCGACCATCAGAAGATTTCCCGCAATGCCATGCTCTATTACAACCTGCCGTTTGGCTGGTGGAACCTGAGCTACACCTACAGCCAAAGCGAGTATCGCGCGCTGGGCCAGGCCAACGGCTTCAACTTCAAGCAGAGCGGCGACAGCCAGAACCATCAGTTGCGCCTGGAACGGGTGGTCCACCGTGACGCGGTGAGCAAGACGTCCCTCAACGCTGGCCTTTCGTATCTGCGCAGCAACAACTTCATTGAAAACAGCAAGCTCGATGTGAGCAGCAATCGCATCAGCGAGGCGCAGTTCGGCATCAACCATGGGCGGCGGATCGGCAATGCGTTCGTCAACCTCGACCTGGGCCTGCAAAACGGTATCGGCGCCCTCGACGCCCAGGGCGACCGCGACCCTGGGCCTGGCGTGCCGGATGCGCGATACCGCAAATACACCGCCACCCTCAGCTACCTGCAGTCCTTCGAGTTGGGCGGCGAATCCTTCAGCTTCAGCAGCCTGATGACCGGCCAGCGCAGCGAGGACGCGTTATTCAGCCCGCAACGCATGAGCCTGGGTGGGTTGTCTTCGGTCCGCGGCTACAAGGACCAGACGCTGTCCGGCGACAGCGGCGGCTACTGGCGCAACGACCTGCGCTGGAGCCGTCCGGTGACGCTGGAGTGGCTGCGTCCGGTGTTCGCCGAGTACGGCACCAGCCTCGGTTACGACCAGGGCGTCATTCGGGGCGATCGCTACAACGGCGACCTAGGGAAAGGGGACAGATTTATTTAAGGGAAAGGTGAAAGCCATCGCTCTGTTGGTTAAATAAATCTGTCCCCTTTTTTTGTCCCTTTTTTTTGTTCAAGCGGTTACCCAATCAACGAGGGATCAACTGGTGAGAAATGCAGAGAAAGGTCTGAAACGCTTGCAGGAAACGGGGAATATGTGATGGGAAGTAAATACGCAGCTGTTCTGAGGCGAGAAACTAGCTTACCTGAACGAGAGTTACTAATTGCTCAGGCCTGGGGGGATGTTCCTGTCTCTTATGTCCAAGACCAAGAACGCCTCAATGAATGCAGTTTTATTGATTTGAAAATAAATAAGTGGGAAATAAACTCCAAATGGAGTGGTCAGCAGGATAGTGATGTCTGGATAAGAGTTGAAATATTGAAAGAAGCGGCGCTTGTAGAGTATCTGCAAAATGAGGGTTGTCCTTTGTCTGTTGATGTTGAGCACCAAATTCTTGTGATCTTCGAGTTGGATGAAGGTTGGAGTGCGTTTGATAATCTATTGTTGTTACGTCTGATTTCTGCTTTTTGTGGTTTCTCAAAAATCTACAAGTGGTGCGGAATTTTCCAAGAGCTTAGTTCTGGTGTCTTTAGTTGTCTGCCTTCTAAAAATGATATTTATGAGCGATTACATAAAGGTGAATAATTTGGAAGAGGAAAAAGGGGACAGATTTATTTTGACGCACGGGGAGGGATGTTCATGCTTAGTGTTAAATAAATCTGTCCCCTTTTCTTTCGGAACAATTTACGAGTTTGAAGTTCCTTCTCCGGGCGGTGGTAATAAAACAGTGAGAATCCGAGATGATACTGGAGGTCATGATTTTGGCGTAGGAAACCCACAAAATCGCGGATCCCACTTTAACGACGAAGACGGAAATCATTATGACTATTGATGTTGAGGTTGTAAGTGCGTCTGATTTATTTGTGCCTAACGAAGTTTTCAATGTTGACGATGCGGGAGCGGATAAAACGCTGTCCGTCGCAAAATTTTCCGTTGTGGGGTCATCGAGCTATTCAGTATCTGTGATTTTGAATTTTTTACATGAGCTAATCGAAAATAAGTATCCCGAACATGATTTATGGATTCTATTAGGTAGTTCTGCATGGCAGCCTGATACGCGAATAGTTCGTCATCTAAAATTATCGGGGGCTTTGAAAGCTAGGGGGCTTACGATTGCGGGAGACAGCGATTGGCAAGAGCATGCTATCGAGGCTGAAGGTAAATTAAGATTTTTTGGTGGGTTACGTTTTTCGAAACCGTCATTAAATACTGTCGCCGATGTACTTGAAAAGGAGCGTTGTTCTTATGTAGTAGCGCTTCCTAAGAGTTTTGATGTTATGTCTCTGCTTAACCAAGGATGGCTGGGAGAGTTAAAATGTGATTTGGATTTTTTAGATGTTATATCTAAGCAAAATGGTCTGATTTTCAAGAAGGTCGGTGAGTTTGATGATGGTGAGCGGGGGCTTTTATTTGTCGGGCTGCCAGATGTGATGGAGAATTTGTTGCGTTGATTTTAGGTGTTTTAAAGATTTTTGCTGTGGGTTTTGTGAAGGCAGCTAATGTATGGATTTTTTTCGCTAGATCGAAATAAAGTGCCTTGGAGGGCCATTGATGAGACATGATGTTGTTTCACGCTTTATTGCAATGGGTTTGATTTGCTTCACCTTGACCGGTTGCATTCACTACGAGCATAAAAGCGCCGAAGGAAAACCTTGGGACGAGGTCGCGACGATTCGGCAGTTCGACAAAAGTCTGTCGATATCCAAGATCGATGACGATACGTCGTTATATTGGCTAGCCCGTCAAACTGAATATCGACTCGGAGCAGGACGGCACAAGCTTTCCGTCAAGCACGCCATTGGAACTGAATACAGTTGGCCTGTGGAGATGACGGTCGATCTGGTCGGTGGTCGTACCTACGGTCTTTATGGCAGGTCTTCGATGAAGTGGTGGTATTACGAGGTCCGTGATCTCGAGACAGGGCGTTCTGCAAAGGTTATGGACCCGGCTGCTACAGTTGCGCCTTCTGAACCAGTCGAGCAGCCGCTTCAATAGTCATGGTGGTTTTGCAGGCAGGGTTCGTGTCGGAAAATGTCTAGACAGGCTCGCCGTAGGAACCGGCGGAAAGAATATTCCCCATTGACTTGCAGGACATTTCCTAGAAAATTCCAGCCTCTTGCGCCTGCCGATTTCGGTGCCTAGTCTTCGTCCACCGCTGCCCATCAGCGGTCGGGTTTAGCAGCTCGGAGTCACGTTAGGCGCATGGCAACTGCCATTCAGTGCGAGCGATTTTTATCGCTCGAATTCTTATGGCGGCTGTGCGCAGGGCATCCTCGGGTGCGCCGGTTTCCTAACGTACCGGTCTGCTAACCTGCGCACGGCTGCCACCTATTCGTTTAGCAGCGAAAGTGGCGGCTCCCACTTAGCTGTTCACCGTCGTGGAGGGCGTCGATGCCGAAAGCCTGCTGGCCAACCTCAGCGAAACCCTGGCCTCGGCCAATGCGATGGCCAGTGACCTGGCGTTCGACCTGAAAGGCTCGCGACGACATGTTGCGTTGGGGCTGCAACAGTTGATCGAGCTTGGGGAGCTATTGGCAAACCGGGCGTTGGATGCCGTCGATCCAAGGTAGAGGCGCGAGATTGGGTTTGATCGATGTGGATCGATCAAACCCAACGGTGAAGCCGGTGGCTTTCGAAGTCAGAGGCTGAACCGCCCAACCATGCTGTTCAAATCCACGGCCAAGCGCGACAGTTCTGCACTCGCGGCGCTGGTCTGGTTGGCGCCGGTGGCCGATTGCACCGACAGGTCGCGGATGTTCACCAGGTTGCGGTCCACTTCACGGGCCACTTGGGCCTGTTCTTCGGCGGCGCTGGCGATCACCAGGTTGCGTTCGTTGATCTCGACGATGGCGCTGTTGATCGTGTCCAGGGACATGCCGGCACCGCGGGCGATGTTCAGGGTCGATTCGGCGCGTTCGGTGCTGTTGCGCATCGAGTCCACGGCCTGTTCGGTGCCGCTCTGGATGCTGCCGATCATGCGTTCGATTTCGCTGGTCGACTGCTGGGTGCGATGGGCCAGGGCGCGGACTTCGTCGGCGACCACGGCGAAACCACGACCGGCTTCACCGGCGCGGGCTGCTTCGATGGCAGCGTTCAGCGCCAGCAGGTTGGTCTGGTCGGCCAGGCCACGGATCACATCGAGCACCTTGCCGATGTCGCGGGACTCATCGGCCAGGTTGCCGATCAGCGTGGCGGTGCTTTGTACGTCAGCGCTCATGCGCTCGATGGCACCGACGGTTTCCTGCACCAGGTCGCGGCCGTCGCCCGCCGACGTGGTGGCGTTCTTCGAGGCTTCGGAGGTGCTGACGGCGTTGCGCGCGACTTCTTCCACGGCGCTGGTCATCTCGTTGACCGCCGTGGCGGCCTGTTCGATTTCGTTGTTCTGCTGGGTCAGGCCACGGGCGCTTTCGTCGGTGACGCTGTTGAGCTCCTCGGCGGCGGAGGCCAGTTGCGTGGCCGAGCCGGAAATCCGTTGCAGGGTGTCGCGCAGTTTTTCCTGCATGGTCGACATCGCCCGCAGCAAGCGGCCGGCTTCGTCGCTGCCATCGACGGTAATCGGCCGGGTGAGGTTGCCCTTGGCGATTTCCTCGGCGGCATCCAATGCGTTGGCGATCGGCTTGGTGATGCTGTTGGTCAGCAGCCAGGCGAACAGCACGGTCAGGCCGGTGGCGATGACCAGCAGGGTGACGACCCAATTGAAGGCGGTGGAATATTGTTGCGCCGCGTTTTTATTGAAGGCTTCCGCTTGCTGGTTGTTGATGTCTGTCAAACGCACCAGCACTGCGTTGATGGCGTCGGAATTACTCATCAGTTCGGTGTTGAGCAGTGCCTGCAATTCAGTGACCTGATTGTTGCGCGACAGGGTTTTCATCCGCTCTTCGAGCTGGCGGTACTGATTGAGTAATTGCACATACTGCTCATACGCGGCCCGTTCCTCCGGGGCGCTGATGAGTTTTTCATAGGTAGCCTGTGCGGCGCGGACCTGCTGGTTGCGCTCCTCGAACAGGTCCAGGGTTTTTTGCTGGGTATCCGCCTCGCGGTTGGTCAGCAGGCGATAGGACAGCACGCGCAGACGCAAGGTGAGCTGGGTGAACTCGTTCAATGCCTTGATACTGGGCACGCTGTTCTGGGCGATGTTGTCACCAGCCACACGAATCTTGCTCATCTGGGTCAAGGCAAAAACGCCCAGGGCCAGCATCAGGGCGCCGATCAGGGCAAACCCCAGGAACGCCCGCGGCGCGATGTTCATATTACGTAGGGACATAAAAGTTACCGTGAAGAAGCGCGTCCGTGCGGGCTATGACTGGTTTCATTGACTTATCGGTCTTGTGACTGAAGTCTTGAGCCCGCCGCGGGTATTTGCCGCACCTGACGTCGATCTTGCGACGAAGGGTAGGAACCAGATCCCGGGACCGCAGTCTCTACAGCTCGCGAGCGAAGCACCGTGGCCCCTGAAACGTGGCATCCGCGGTGACTTTTCTTTATCGTACGCGCCCCTTGGAAAAGCCTGGAAATCAATATGTTGGAAACATCCCTCAGTCAGCTGGAGCAACTGGTCAACGACCTGGTGCAACAGAACCGCCACCTCACCGGCCTGAATGAAACCCTGAGCGCCGAACTGGCCAAGGCCAAGGATGAAAACGAAAGCCTGCAACTGAACCTTATGGAACAGGAAGAACTGCACGGCACCACCACCGCTCGGATCCAAGCCCTGATCGAGCGCGCCAGCACCGCAACGGCCAGCGCATGAATCATCGTGCCGATGGAGTGACAGTCGTCTCGATCCTTGGCGAGGACTATTCGATAAAAGCACCGGCCGGGCAGGAGCAAGCGTTGCTTGACGCCGCTTCGATGCTCAAGGCGGCCCTGGCCGATACCAAGCGCAAGTACCCGACGCTGATTGGTGACCGCCTGTTGGTGCTGGCGGCCATGAATCTGTGCTCTCAGCAGATCGAAATGGAAAAACAGCATCGGGCGGAACTCGACCGTTACCAAGAGCAGGTCAGCGCCACGGTCGAGGTGATCTCCAAGACGATTCAGCAGGCTTGAAACCCCCCGCGGGCTAGCTCAGAACCACTCATCCCGCATCTCGAGGCATGTATCATCCCGCGCCTCGAGCAGCGACAGTTCATGCTCGCACCCCGGCACTTCCCACGTCAGGAAGTAGCGCGCCGCTTGCAGTTTGCCTCGATAGAAATCGACATCCGCCGCGTTCCCCTTGGCGAGTCCTTCCTCGGCACGAATCGCCTGTTCCAGCCAGCGCCAGCCGATCACCATGTGTCCAAACACCTTCAGGTACAGTGCCGAGTTGGCGAGGCTGCTGTTGACCTTGCCTTGTGCCAGGTCGGTCAGCAGGCCGAGGGTGACGGTTTGCAGGCGCGCCACCAGGGCTTCCAATGGCTGGCGCAAGGGCGTCAGCGATTCGTACGTTTGTGCGCGCTCGGTGGTGTCGGCCACCAGGCGAATCAATTGCTTGAGCCCGGCACCGCCGTTCTGTGCCAGTTTGCGTCCCAGCAAGTCCAGGGACTGGATGCCATGGGTGCCCTCATGGATCGGGTTCAGGCGGTTGTCGCGGTAATACTGCTCCACTGGGTATTCGCGGGTGTAGCCGTGACCGCCGAGGATCTGGATCGCCAGCTCGTTGGCCTTCAGGCAGAACTCCGAAGGCCACGACTTAACGATGGGGGTCAGTAGGTCCAGCAGTTCATGGGCACGTCGACGCTCGGCTTCGCTCTCCAGCGTGGTGGTGTCATCGAACAGCCGCGCCGCGTACAGGCCCAGGTCGAAAGAACCTTCGACGTAGGCCTTTTGCGTCAGCAGCATGCGCCGCACGTCGGCGTGCTGGATGATCGCCACGGGGGCGGTGGTCGGATCCTTGCTGTCAGGCACGCGGCCTTGCGGGCGTTCGCGAGCGTATTCCAGGGAATACAGGTAACCGGCGTAACCCAGCATCACCGCGCCCATGCCGACGCCGATGCGCGCCTCGTTCATCATTTGGAACATGTAGCTCAGGCCGTGGTGCGGTTTTCCTACGAGGTAACCGACACATTCGCCGTTGTCGCCGAAGTTCAGCGCCGTGGACGTGGTGCCGCGCCAGCCCATTTTGTGAAACAAACCGGCCAACAGCACATCGTTGCGCTCGCCCAGGCTGCCGTCGTCGTTGACCAGGAATTTGGGCACGATAAACAGCGAGATGCCCTTCACGCCGGGCGGCGCGTCCGGCAATTTCGCCAAGACCATATGGACGATGTTTTCCGACAACGGATGGTCGCCGCCGGAAATAAAAATCTTGTTGCCCTTGAGCCGATAAGTACCGTCGGACGCTGGCTCTGCACGTGTACGAATATCCGACAGCGATGAACCCGCGTGAGGTTCGGTCAGGGCCATGGTGCCGAAAAAACGGCCGTCGATCATCGGCTGCAGGAAGCGTTGCTTCTGATCATCGCTGCCGAAGCTCTCGATCAGGTTTGCCGCGCCCATGGTCAGGAATGGGTAGGAAGTCGAAGCCGCGTTTGCTGATTGGAAATGTGCGAAGCAAGCCTGGGACAACAATGTTGGCAGTTGCATGCCGCCCGCCTCGAAGCTGCGAGCGGCATTGAGAAAACCTGCCTCCAGGAATGCATCCACTGCCGGCTTCACCTCCGGGATCAGTATCGCCTGACCATTTTCATAGCGCGGTTCGTTTTCGTCGTTCTTGCGGTTGTGGGGCGCGAAATACTTTTCGGCGATGCTGCGGGCCGTACCGATGGCCGCGTCGAAGGTTTCGCGATTGTGCTCGGCAAACCGTTCGCGCTGGGTCAGGCCCTCGGCATCGAGGACTTCATACAGCTCGAAAGCCAGATTGCGGGAACTGAGCAACGTCTCGGACATGGCGGCCTACCTTTTCTTGGAATGGGCCGAGTCTAGGTCTGGGAGTGGTGCCTGAACAGGATGATTGATTTGGGTGATGGAGCAGAGGGGGCGACGCTAATCAAAACAATATGGGAGCGAGCCCGCTCCCACAAGGCTGTCTATTGCCGGGCACCCATTGCGGGTGCCTGGCATATAACGGTTTAGCCGATGGTCATCAGGCTGGCGTTACCGCCCGCAGCGGCGGTGTTGACGCTCAGTGCCCGTTCGATCACCAGGCGCTCCAACGCGATGTTGGTCTCGCCTTGGGACAAGCCATGCACGCCGACGATTGCCCCGGCGCGCTTGGCCACTTGCTGGCAAACGCCGCGCAGTTGGTCCGAGTCGCCGTGATGCAGGACCGCGTCGAATACCACATCATCCTTGGTCCAGTCGGCAACCCGCTGGATGCGTGCCTGAATGTCCTTCGGCAAGCGTGCGAACACGGCCTTGCTGGTGTCGGATTCCGGCCACACGGCGGAGCCGCCCACGGCCAGGACGGCCGCCAGTTGCGTCAGCAGGTCACCTTCCACGTCCGCCAGGCACAGCACATGCTCGCGGGGCAGGATGGCGTAGCTGTTGCGTTCGCCGGTCGGGCCGGTGAGCTGGCGGGTAATGCCGCTTTGCGACTGGGCGGCAAATTGCACGCACAGGGCGCTCAGTTCGGCGAGCTTCTGGCTGTCGGCCCAGGTTTGCAGGGCGGTCAGCGGCTTGCTCATGGCGTCGCGCAAGCGCAGGTCCGGCGCGGCCAGGGCATCGCCACGCACGAAGGACTGCTGGATCGCATCGGTAGGACGGGTCGACAGCAGGCGGTACAGGTACAGCGGACCACCCGCCTTCGGACCGGTGCCCGACAAGCCTTCGCCACCGAATGGCTGGACACCGACCACCGCGCCGACAATGTTGCGGTTCACGTAGACGTTGCCGGCATGAACGTTGTCGATGACCTTGGCGATGGTCTCGTCGATGCGGGTGTGTACGCCCAGGGTCAGGCCGTAGCCGGAGGCGTTGATCTGGTTGATCAACTGGTCCAGTTCCTTGCGCTTGTAGCGAACCACGTGCAGCACCGGGCCAAAGATCTCGCGCTGCAGTTCGTCGAAGCTTTCCAGTTCGATCAGCGTAGGCATCACGAAGGTGCCGCGTTTGCATTCGTCGCTATCGGCAATCGCCATCTGGTACACGGTGCGACCTTTGTCGCGCATGGCCTGGATATGCTTCTCGATGCCGGCCTTGGCCTCGGCGTCGATCACCGGGCCGATGTCCACCGACAGGCGCTCCGGGTTGCCGAGGCGCGATTCGGCCATGGCGCCCTTGAGCATTTCGATGACGCGGTCGGCGGAATCTTCCTGCAAGCAAAGCACGCGCAGGGCCGAGCAGCGCTGGCCGGCGCTGTCGAAGGCCGAGGATACGACATCGATGACCACTTGCTCGGTCAGGGCCGAGGAGTCGACGATCATCGCGTTCTGGCCACCGGTTTCGGCGATCAGCGGGATTGGACGGCCCTGGTTGTCCAGGCGTCCGGCGATATTGCGTTGCAGCAAGCGGGCGACTTCGGTGGAGCCGGTGAACATCACGCCTTTGACGCGATCGTCACCCACCAGGCGGGCACCAACGGTTTCGCCACGGCCCGGCAGCAGTTGCAGGACGCCTTCCGGAATACCGGCTTCGAGCATCAGGCGCACGGCCTGGGCAGCCACCAGTGGCGTCTGCTCGGCGGGCTTGGCCAGGACCGGGTTGCCGGCGGCCAGTGCGGCGGCGACCTGGCCGCTGAAGATGGCCAGCGGGAAGTTCCACGGGCTGATGCAGACCACCGGTCCCAGCGGGCGGTGGGCATCGTTGGTGAAATCGTTGCGGGCCTGCACCGCGTAGTAGCGCAGGAAGTCCACGGCTTCGCGCACTTCGGCAATGGCGTTGGCGAAGGTCTTGCCGGCTTCGCGGGCCAGCAGGCCCATCAACGGCTGGATCTCGCCTTCCATCAGGTCGGCGGCACGTTCGAGGATCGCGGCACGTTCGGCCGGTGGCGTGGCCTGCCAGATCGGTGCGGCGTTCAGCGCGCACTGAATGGCGTTGTCGACGTCTTCGACCGTGGCTTCCTGGACATGACCGACCACGTCGCGGTGGTCGGCCGGGTTCAGTACCGGCGCCGGGGTTTGTTCACTGGTGGCGCAACCGAGCATCGGCGCGGCTTTCCAGTTGTTATGGGCGGTGGCCAGCAGGGCGCAGGACAACGAGGCCAGGCGATGTTCGTTGGCCAGGTCGATGCCGCTGGAGTTGGCGCGTTCGCTGCCGTACAGATCGCGTGGCAATGGGATGCGTGGATGCGGCAGGCCGAAACCGCCTTCCAGGGTTGCCATCTGCTCGATGCTTGCTACCGGATCGGCCACCAATTCCTGGATGGAAATCGACTGGTCGGCGATGCGGTTGACGAACGAGGTGTTGGCACCGTTTTCCAACAGGCGACGCACCAGGTAGGCCAGCAGTGTTTCATGGGTGCCGACCGGAGCGTACACGCGGCACGGACGGTTCAGCTTGCCTTCGGAGACTTTACCTACAACTTGCTCGTACAACGGTTCACCCATGCCGTGCAGGCACTGGAACTCGTACTGGCCCGGGTAATAGTTCTGACCGGCGATGTGGTAAATGGCCGACAGGGTATGGGCGTTGTGCGTGGCGAACTGCGGGTAGATGACTTCCGGCACCGACAGCAACTTGCGGGCGCAAGCGATGTAGGACACGTCGGTGTACACCTTGCGGGTATAGACCGGGTAGCCTTCCAGCCCTTCGACCTGGGCGCGCTTGATCTCGCTGTCCCAGTACGCGCCTTTTACCAGGCGGATCATCAGGCGGTGACGGCTGCGGCGGGCCAGGTCGATGACATAGTCAATCACGTACGGGCAACGCTTCTGGTAGGCCTGGATCACGAAGCCGATGCCGTTCCAGCCGGTCAGCTGCGGCTCAAAGCACAGGCGCTCGAGCAGGTCCAGGGACAGTTCGAGGCGGTCGGCCTCTTCGGCGTCGATGTTCAGGCCGATGTCATATTGCTTGGCCAACAGGGTCAGCGACAGCAGGCGCGGGTACAGCTCGTCCATCACGCGCTCATACTGGGCGCGGCTGTAGCGCGGGTGCAGGGCCGAGAGCTTGATGGAAATACCCGGGCCTTCATAAATCCCACGACCATGGGACGCTTTGCCGATCGAGTGGATGGCTTGTTCGTACGAGGCCAGGTACTTCTGGGCGTCATGCTCGGTGAGTGCGGCTTCACCCAGCATGTCGTAGGAATAACGGAAACCCTTGGATTCGAACTTGCTGGCGTTGGCCAGGGCTTCGGCGATGGTTTCGCCGGTGACGAACTGCTCGCCCATCAGGCGCATGGCCATGTCGACGCCCTTGCGGATCATCGGCTCGCCGCTCTTGCCGATGATGCGGCTCAGGGAGGAGGTCAGGCCCGCTTCATTATGGGTGGCGACCAGTTTGCCGGTCAGCAGCAGGCCCCAGGTGGCGGCGTTGACGAACAGCGACGGGCTGTTGCCCAGGTGCGGCTGCCAATTGCCGGTACTGATCTTGTCGCGAATAAGCGCATCGCGGGTGCCTTTGTCCGGGATGCGCAACAGCGCCTCGGCCAGGCACATCAGCGCCACGCCTTCCTGGGACGACAGGGAAAATTCCTGCAGCAGGCCTTGAACGATACCGGCACGGCCGCCGGCACTTTTCTGGTTACGCAGTTTTTCAGCGATGGACGCCGCCAGCTTGTTGGTGGCTTCGGCCATTTCGGCCGGCAGGCGGGCCTGCTCGATCAGCATCGGCACCACTTCCGGCTCAGGGCGACGGTAAGCGGCAGTGATGGAGGCGCGCAGCACCGATTGCGGCAGGATGCTTTCGGCAAATTCGAGGAAGCATTGGTGAGCGTGATCGACCTGGACATCGCCAGCATCGTCGCTGTCGGCACGAGGGGAACCGTTCAGCTCGGTCAGGGTTGCACCACCCTCGAGTTTTTCCAGGTAATTGAAAATTGCCTGCTTGATCAGCCAGTGAGGCGTGCGATCAATTGAGGTTGCGGCCGCCTTGAGGCGTTCGCGGGTCGGGTCGTCGAGTTTGACCCCAAGGGTGGTGGTAGCCATATTTTTATCCTCATGTTTGCCACGTACCGCGTGGCATCAGCTGGCGGCAAGATTAGCTGTGAGCTGTTGGAGGTGCAACCGGGTGCAACCGGTTTTTTGCCGAAATATTGAACAGCTCATCCGGATGTTCCTCGACATGTTTCATTCGGGCACTCGTTTGGTGCAGGAAATGTCGCCATGGCTTCCATTTGTGCACCAATAGCGGGCAATAATGGCCGTTTGTACGATTATTCCGACTGGGTGCAACTTATTTGAACGAAACTGGTTGCACCTTATTTGATTTGTTGAATAGCATTCGCGGCCAAGGTGCAACCGTTTCGGGGTTCGAAATCCGGGCCGAGCTGCATCGGCTGATGGCTTTCCTGGGGAAACATCAGTCATAAATTCGCGGGTCTGCGAAACGTCGGTACAACGTCTGCGTTGTCGGCGCTTTCCAACTGCCACCGCACCATAAAAACAAAGCCAGGGCGTAACTCATGAGTGTTAGCAATCCCACCCTGATCACCTTCGTGATCTACATCGCAGCCATGGTCCTGATCGGCCTGATGGCTTATCGCTCCACCAACAACCTTTCCGACTACATCCTGGGCGGTCGTAGCCTGGGCAGTGTCGTGACGGCGCTTTCTGCCGGTGCCTCCGACATGAGCGGCTGGTTGTTGATGGGTTTGCCTGGCGCAATCTACATGTCCGGCCTGTCGGAAAGCTGGATCGCCATCGGCTTGATCATCGGTGCCTACTTGAACTGGCTGTTCGTCGCCGGTCGCCTGCGGGTCCAGACCGAGCACAACGGTGATGCGCTAACGCTGCCGGATTATTTCTCCAGCCGTTTTGAAGATACCAGCGGCCTGCTGCGCATCATCTCCGCAGTCGTGATCCTGGTGTTCTTCACCATCTACTGCGCTTCCGGCATCGTCGCCGGCGCCCGTCTGTTCGAAAGCACCTTCGGCATGTCCTACGAGACTGCGCTGTGGGCGGGTGCCGCCGCGACCATCGCCTACACCTTCATCGGTGGTTTCCTGGCCGTGAGCTGGACCGACACGGTACAAGCCACCCTGATGATCTTCGCGCTGATCCTCACACCGATCATCGTGTTGCTGGCGACTGGTGGCGTGGACACCACGTTCCTGGCCATCGAAGCGAAAGACCCTACGTCCTTCGACATGCTGAAAAATACCACCTTCATCGGGATCATCTCGCTGATGGGCTGGGGCCTGGGCTACTTCGGCCAACCGCACATCCTGGCGCGCTTCATGGCGGCGGATTCGGTCAAGTCGATCGCCAAGGCACGTCGCATCTCCATGGCCTGGATGATCCTGTGCCTGGGCGGCACCGTTGCCGTTGGCTTCTTCGGTATCGCGTACTTCTCGGCGCACCCTGAGGTGGCCGGTCCAGTGACTGAAAACCCTGAGCGTGTGTTCATCGAGCTGGCGAAGATCCTGTTCAATCCATGGGTCGCCGGTGTGCTGCTGTCGGCCATCCTGGCGGCGGTGATGAGTACCCTGAGCTGCCAGTTGCTGGTGTGCTCCAGCGCCCTGACCGAAGACTTCTACAAGACCTTCCTGCGCAAGAGCGCTTCCCAGGTGGAGCTGGTTTGGGTCGGTCGCGCCATGGTGCTGCTGGTGGCCTTGGTCGCCATCGCCCTGGCCGCGAATCCGGAAAACCGCGTCCTGGGCCTGGTGAGCTACGCCTGGGCCGGTTTCGGTGCCGCCTTCGGTCCGGTGGTCCTGATCTCCGTGGTCTGGAAGAACATGACTCGCAACGGTGCCTTGGCCGGTATTCTGGTCGGTGCTATCACCGTCGTTGTCTGGAAGCACTTCGAGCTGCTGGGCCTGTACGAAATCATCCCAGGCTTCATCTTCGCCAGCCTGGCCATCTACTTCGTCAGCAAGATGGGCACGCCTACTACCGGCATGCTGCAGCGCTTCGAAGCGGCTGAGAAAGATTTCCGCCTGAACCAATAAGGCTTGCGGCGCGGCCTTCACGGCCCGCCCGCAGAGCTGGAAAAAACGGCCCGTCTCCTTTGGAGGCGGGCCGTTTTTTTATGGATGAACGTCCAAGGCGTCGGGCTGGTTGAGAAAGATCAGCACGCCCAGCAGCGCCATGTAGAACCTGAACGCGGCGTCCTGGCCATTCCAGGTCTCGGATTGCCACATCAGGAACCATTCGCCGCCGACGACCATGAAGCCGAAGAACCAGACGAAAAACCCCACCGTCAGCCCCACGATGGCCCACCCTTTGGCCTGCTTGAACGCCAGGCTATCCGCCGCGCGTACCCGCCAGAGCTTCAGTGCGCCGTAGGCCAGCAGACCCGCCGTCAATGCTTCGCCGAAGATGATCAGCCAATAAGCACCGTGCCACATCCACGATTTATCGAGGGCGCGATACCGGGCGGCATTGTCGGCAAAGGTAGTGTCCATGCTCAGTACGTGCTGGACGAAATTGAAGTTGGAGCGGTAGTCCGTGATGTTGTTGAACACGGTCAGGAAGGCGAAGGCGGCAAGCGCCAGGATCATGGCAATTTTTGTATAGCGGGTTGTCATGGTGCGTCCTTGGCTTTTTGTGACGAAACGACGTTATCACGCCTTTACGCGGTACGAGGCCCCTCGCCTTGTCAGAAGCAGCTGATTACTTCGTACGAAGGCTTTCCGTATCGAGATTCAAGGATTGTCCATCGGAAAATGCAGCGCGCCTTGCGCCTTTTTGCCTCTTGCATGTAGGGGAAATCTCTTTTTCATGCCGTCCGGTCAATTCTCCGAAGCGCTCATGCAGAATCGCCCATCCTTATTCAGCAGAGGCACACAGGATGTTCGCGCCTGCCAACCAACCACGCTTCACGCTGGCGTTCGAAAGCGGGCCAGATGATCTCAAGGTGCTTGAGTTCAAAGGCAAGGAAGCGATCAGCCAACCCTATTGCTTTGAAGTGGAACTGGTCAGTGAGCGGCCCGACCTGGTGCTGGAGGAACTCCTGCATCGCCAGGCTTACCTGAGTTTCGATGACCGGGGCGGCGGAGTACACGGCCAGGTCTACAGCGTGGCCCAAGGCGATTCGGGGAAGCGCCTGACCCGCTACCAGATCACTCTCGTGCCGCGCCTGGCGTACTTGCGCCATCGCATCAACCAGCGAATTTTCCAGCATTTGAGCGTGCCCGCTATCGTGGCCCTTGTCATGAAGGACCACGGCATCCTGGCCGATGCGTTCCAGTTCAGTCTGGGTGGGCAATACCCCGAGCGTGAATATTGCGTGCAGTACGGAGAAAGCGACCTGGCTTTCATCGAGCGGCTATGTGCCGAGGTCGGCATCCATTACCACTTCCAGCACAGCCCTGACGGCCATCTGCTGGTGTTTGGCGATGACCAGACGATGTTCGCGCGCTTGCCCGAGTCGACGCTGTACCTGCCGGGCAGCGGCATGGCCGCCGCTGAGCCGGGCATCAAGCGCTTGGCGGTACGGCTCCAGACGCGATCCACCGCGGTGACTTTACGCGACTATGACTTTCGCAAGCCCGGCCTGTTGCTTCAAACCCGTCTCGAGGGACAAGCTCCAGCTTCGCTCGAGGACTACCATTATCCCGGTCAATTCGCCGATCGTGACGATGGCAAGCACCTGGTCCGGCGCGCCCTTGAGCGCCACGGCGCGGACCATCGGTTGGCGGAGGGCAGCAGTGACGACAGCGCTTTCGCCAGCGGGCATTTCATGCGCATCGAGGAACATCCCCGGACGCAGTGGAATGATCTCTGGCTGTTGACGCAGGTCGAGCACCGTGGCCGCCAGCCGCAAGTGCTGGAAGAAAACGCTTCCGCCGGCCCAGGTGAATTCCAGGGCTACGGCAATACCTTCCGGGCAACGCCGTGGGACGTTTTCTTCCGTCCGCCATTGCAACACACTAAGCCGTCGATCAATGGCTACCAGCCAGCGGTGGTCACCGGACCTGTGGACAGCGAGATTCATTGCGATGAGTTCGGACGAGTCAAGGTGCAGCTGGTCTGGGACCGCGACGGTGAACGGAACGAGCATTCCAGCTGCTGGCTGCGCGTGGCCACCGGCTGGGCCCATGATCGCTACGGCAGTGTGATGATCCCTCGGGTCGGCATGGAGGTTCTCGTCGGGTTCATGGACGGCGACGTCGATAAGCCGTTGGTGGTGGGCTGCCTGCCGAACGGTGCCAACCCGGTGCCCCTCGACCTGCCGGCGGACAAGACGCGCAGCATCCTGCGCAGCCAGAGCAGCCCCGGCGGTGGTGGCTACAATGAGCTGCGCATCGAAGACCGCAAGGGCGCCGAGGAAATCTACCTGCGGGCGCAGCGCAACTGGACCCAGCACGTGCTGCATGACCAGCGTGTGCAGGTCGATCATGAGCGCAGCATTGTCGTCACCGGTCTGTCGCGTCATGAACTCAAGGATGGCGAGCAGCGCATCACCGAAGGTCGACGCCAGGTTGAAGTTCGTCAGGACGATCACCTGATGGTGACGGGTGATCGGCATATCCGCGTCGCCAACCAGGCCCTCAGCGCTACGGGAGGATTCAGTGTCAGCGCTGGCCAGCAAGTCGTGCTGGAAGCCGGTGCCAGCGCGACCATCCAGGCGGGCGGGCACTGGATCAACATCGGCCCGGGCGGAATCTTCAGCAGCGTGCCGATCCAGGTGGGCGGCGCGCCGATGGTGGCGATGGGCGCCGAGCCCGTCGCGGCGGGCGCCCCGGACAAACTTGCCGCTGCGCTGGCGCCAGTGCTGTCCGTGGCACAAATACGCAGCCTGAAAAGTCCTGCGCCGTTTTGTGAGGAGTGCGAGCGCTGCAAGGATGGCGCTTGTGGCGTGTCGTTGGCAGCGCTTGGAGGATAGGTTCAGGGCGAGGGCTGTTCTGCCGCTCGGTCGTGAACCCCTGACGTTGGGCGCGCTTCAAGGTAAACTCGTCGCCCTTCGCAGGAGCCGCCATGAATTATCGCCACGCCTTCCACGCCGGCAATCACGCCGATGTGTTCAAACACCTGACCTTGACCCGCCTCATCGCCTTGATGTCGCGCAAGGAGCAGCCCTTCGCCTACCTCGATACCCACGCGGGCATCGGGCTGTACGACTTGCAAGGCGACCAGGCCAGTCGCACCGGTGAATACCTGGAAGGCATCGCGCGGTTGTGGGACCAGGACGACCTGCCGCCGCTGACCGCCGACTACATGAAGGTGCTGCATGAGATGAACCCGGATGGCCAGTTGCGCTACTACCCGGGCTCGCCGGAGCTGGCGCGTCGCCTGACCCGGTCGCAGGATCGGGTGTTGCTCAACGAGAAGCATCCCCAGGACGGCGTGCTGCTCAAGGACAACATGAAGGGCGACCGTCGCGTGGCGGTGCATCTGGGCGAAGGCTGGCACGTTCCTCGGGCGCTGCTGCCGGTGGCGGAGAAGCGCGGGCTGATGCTGATCGATCCACCGTTCGAGCAACTGGATGAGATGCAGCGCTGCGCCGCCTCGCTCAAGGAGGCCATTGGTCGGATGCGCCAGACGGTAGCAGCGATCTGGTATCCAGTGAAAGACCAGCGCATGTTGCGTCGTTTCTATCAGGACCTGGCGGGCACGGGCGCGCCTAAATTGTTGCGGGTGGAATTGTTGGTGCACCCGTTGGCCACGCCCAACAGCCTGAACGGCTCCGGCCTGGCCATTGCCAATCCGCCATGGGGGCTGGAGGAAGAGTTGCGGGAGTTGCTGCCGTGGTTGTCCAAGAAGCTTGGGCAGACCCAGGGTGGCTGGCAGATGGATTGGTTGATCGCTGAAAGCTGATTGAGGGCGCCTGGAGCGGCGCCTTGACAAGCAGGCTCGCTCCCACATTCGGCCGGGTTGTATGTGGGGGCGAGCCTGCTCGCGAAGCTCTTCAGAGCACAAATATCAAATTGGGCAAGTCACGCCCGTGCCGCCAATCCCGCAATACCCTTCAGGGTTTTTCGCCAGGTATTGCTGGTGATAGGCCTCGGCAAAGTAGAGCGTCGGCGCTTCGTCGATTTCAGTGGTGATTTCGCCTTTGCCGGCCTTGTTCAGCTCAGCCTGGAACACTTCCTTGCTCTTCTTCGCCGCTTCCAGTTGCTCGGGCGTGGTGCAATAGATCACCGAGCGATACTGGGTGCCAATGTCATTTCCCTGGCGCATGCCCTGGGTAGGGTTGTGCAGTTCCCAGAACATCTTCAGAAGCTGCTCGTAGCTAACCTTCGCCGGCTCGTAGACCACCAGCACCACTTCGCTGTGGCCGGTCAGGCCCGAGCAGACTTCTTCATACGTCGGGTTTGGCGTGAAACCACCGGCATAACCCACCGCGGTACTGACCACGCCCTCGCGCTGCCAGAACTTGCGCTCTGCGCCCCAGAAGCAACCGAGGCCGAAGATAGCGAAATCCACGTCCATGGCAAACGGGCCCAGCAGCGGCGCGTCGAGGACGAAGTGTTTTTCCGGCACGGACATCGGGGTTTCACGGCCAGGGAGAGCTTGATCGGGAGTAGGAAGCACGTTTTTGTTCACCAGGATTTCCGAGCGCAAGACCATCATCAGTCCTCTCAGTCAGATTGAATTGAGCGAAATAGACCGTCAGTGTGCCTCAGAAAAGCCGCTGCAAGCTATAAGCGGCTGTCAGACCAGGGGGCCGCGTGGGTAGCGCTTGAGCTTCTCGATGAGTTCCGCGCCAGGGATCGGCCGGTCGAAGAGGTAGCCTTGGCCGACGTCGCAGCGGTGGCGTCGCAGGAAGGCGAGCTGCTGGGCGGTCTCGATGCCTTCGGCCACTACCTTGAGCTTCAAGTTGTGGGCCATGGCGATCACGGCGGAGGTGATTTCCATGTCGTCCTGGTTGTCCGGGATTTCATGGATGAAGCTGCGATCGATCTTGATGATGTCGATCGGGAATTTCTTCAGGTAGCTCAGGGACGAGTAACCGGTGCCGAAGTCATCCATGGCCAGGGTCAGGCCCAAACGCTTGAGCTGATCGAGTTGCAGGTGGGTGTCTTCGGTGGCTTCGAGCAGCAAGCCTTCGGTCAATTCCAGTTCCAGCAACCGCGCGGGCAGTTGTTCTTCCTTGAGGATGCTGGCGATCGAGGCCACCAAGTCAGGGTCGGAAAACTGTTTGGGCGACAAGTTGATCGCCACTTGCAGATTGCCCAGGCCGACGGCGGTCAGCTGTTTGCTCATTCGGCAGGCCTGGCGGGCGATCCATTTGCCGATGGGGATGATAAGGCCGGTTTCCTCGGCCACGCTGATGAACTGGTCCGGACGGATCATGCCTTTTTCCGGGTGGTTCCAGCGCAGCAACGCCTCCATGCCCAGCAGGCGGCCGCTGCGCAGGCACAGCTTGGGCTGGTAGAACACGTCCAGTTCGTTCTGGGTCAAGGCGCGACGCAGGTTGTTTTCCACGAACAGCTTGTAGCTGGCCTCGGCATTCAGTGCCTCGGTGAACACTTGGACCTGATGCTTGCCGTTGGCCTTGGCCTTATGCAAGGCGAGGCCGGCGTTGCGCATCAGCGTCTGCGGGTCGCGCCCATGCAAAGGTGCGCAGGCCAGGCCCACGGAGCCCGTGACGCTGATCAACTGGTTATCGACGAACATCGGCTTGTCGAGCGTCATCAGCAGTTGGCTGGCGATATGCTGGCCGGTTTCAAGATCGGTGTCGTCCAGCAGCACGGCAAATTCGTTACTGGCGAATCGGGCCAGGCTGCCGCTGGGGCTCAGGCTGTTGCGCAGGCGTCGGGCCAGGCTGATCAGCAGTTTATCGCCGGTCTGGTGACCGAGGCTGTCGTTGATGCGCTTGAAGTTGTCGATGTCCACCAGCAACAGGCTGATGGGCGAGTCGCTGTCCCGGGCGAAGCGTTCATCCAGGTTGCGGATAAATGCCGGACGGTTGCCCAGGTTGGTCAGGTTGTCGGTGTAGGCCAGGCGCTCGATGCGCTGCTGGGCCAGCTTGGTCTGGGTGATGTCTTCGTAGATGCCGATGTAGTGGGTCAGTTCACGGTTGTCGCCGTAGACCTTGGAAATCGACAACTGGCCCCAGTACGGTTCGAGGTTCTTGCGCCGACTCTTGAACTCGCCCTGCCAACTATTGCTCTGGGCCAGGGCCGAGGGCGCGTCGAACAGTAGTTCACTGAGGTTCTCCAGGGCCGGCAGTTCCGAGAGGCGCTGGCCGTGGACTTCCTCGGTGGTGTACTGGGTGATCGCGGTGAAGCTTGGGTTGACGTATTCCACCACACCGTCGCAATTGACCAGCAGGAACGCATTGGCGCTCTGCTCCACGGCCCGCTGGAACAGGTGCAAGGCGCTGGTGGCAGTGCGGCGGTTGTGGTTGTTGATGACCTGGGCGAACTGGTCCGCCAACTCGCCGGCGAAGGCAATTTCGTCCGACTGCCAGGCGCGGGTTGCGCCGACTTGCTCCAGGCACAGGACGCCCACCACTTGCCCGTCGATCCGGATGCTGGCGTCGAGTATTGCGTTGACGTCCCGGGCTCGCAGGTTCTCGGCCATTTCTCGCGTGCGCGGGTCGCGCATCGCGTTGTGGGCGTCAATGGCGCGGCAGGTCTGCAACGCTTCCATGTAGTGCGGGAAATCGTTGGCGTTGATGACCTCCGGCAGGAAGTATTCCTGGGAGGCGCGGTTATAGGCCGAGATCGGCACCAGCTTCCCGTCCTCCAGATTCCAGATGCTCGCGCAATCGATCTGGTAGATGTCACAGGCGCTGCGGGTAATCAGTTCGGCGGCTTCTTGCAGCGAGTTGTTGGCGCTGTAGCGCTGGCGCGTCAGTAGCAGGATCAAGTCTTGCTGGGCGCGGACCCGGTCCAGATGCTGAAGCTGCTCCTGTTGGGCGCGCTGATTGAGCTCCAGGGCGATCTGCAGTCTGGAATTCTGGGTTTCCAGGTCAACGGCCGGCAGGGAGGGCCCGTCCTGCAACAGGTCGTCCACCACAAGCAAATAACCACGCAGCAGATGACGGTTGTGCTGCCTGTAGGCTTCACCGGTCTCCAACAGATTCATCGGCCCCTTGGCGGTGTGCAACGTGTAGCGGATCAGATAGTGGGACGCCTGGGCCAGCTGCTGCTGGATCGCGTCATGCAAGTGATAGCGTGCCTCAGGTTCCATCAGGCTGGCGTAAGGAGAACTGACCAGCGAACAAAGCTCAACGGCTGGCAAGCCGAAGTAACGTTCGCAGTTGGGATCGAGAAACAGCAGCGCCCAGCTTGCTTCATTCAGCCGCTCGAAACGCAGCATACCGAGCCGCGAGGGCACCGGTAACTGCGTTACTACCTCGGCCGCCATACGGCTGGCGGCATCGGGTTGGCTTTTCATGGGGGAACTCGCTTCGAAAATGCTGATCGCGCCGGGCTGACGCCCTCGTTATTACGGATTGCCGCAAGGTTGCATCATTGCGGCACTGGCTGACAAGAGACATGAAGGCCAAGTGCTATAAACCTTTTATCGGCCGACAAGGGGATTTCTCCAATTGCCAACCGATCAGAGGCATTCCTTGGGCTATCGCAGGTCAGCGCAACGGTATTTCGACGACCTCCAATGGGTCACCGTCACGATCATAAAACGTCACGCGGACGCTCTGGGCCGTGACTTGCAGATGAGCGAAATTATCCTGGCTGATCACCTTGCTGGTGAGTTCGTATTGATACTCCCCGCTGGGTGTCCGGGCCATGGGCTTGCCGAAAATAAAAGTCGAAGCCTTGGCGTAGGGCAGCAGCTTGCTGTTGCAAAACGGCGACGAAACGATGGTGTGGACCTGGAAGACAGGATCCTGGTTATGCGCCAACAGGCTTGTCAGGGAGCCGTGTACGTCACCGGACACGAAAATAACGTTCTTGACTCGATGGCTGCGAATGGCTTCAAGCAAGCGCAGGCGCTGTTCGGGAAAGGCCTGCCAGGCGTCCCCGCCATTGAAGCAGCGGTCGGGGTAGAGCAGGACACTTGTCACGACAAATTTAACCCGGGTGGGGCTGTTGATCAGCCAGTTGAGCAGTGATTGCTCTTGCTCTTCATCCAGGATGCGTCGCTCGGTTGCCGACAGGTTGCGTCGAGTCCGGCTGTCTGTGACGAACCACCCGATATCGCCATGTGCAAACGTGTACCAGTAGTGGGTGAGTGGCTGGCTTAATGTGCCGTCATCCAGAAGTTCACGGGCCGGGCTGTGGCTGGCTTGATAGAGCTCGTAAGTATCAAGGGCATTTGAATATAAGGTTTCATCTTCGTTTGCTTTCTTAGCGGGCCAGTTGTCCTCTATTTCGTGATCGTCGAGCATCATGTAGGTCGGAACGCTGGACATCAGTTTTTTAATATGAGGCTGGGAAAAGGCAGTGCGGTATTTAAACAGGATGTCAGGGTGGCTACGGTCAGGCGCAATGATATTCAAGTCATCGAGATACACTTGGTCGCCTGTCATCAATACCGCACTGATGGGCGGGTCGGCCTGCTCGACGATTCGGTTGATGCCGGCGAAAGTGCGATCTCCGTGTTCCGGGTTGGTCGGGATGCCGGCGGTAATCCGCAGGTATCGACACGAGCCGACGATGTAGCTGCGCGGGACGTCGGGCACGCTGGAAGGAGTGCGCAACTGGTAAATCTCCTTGGGCCACTGCAGCGGTAGTTCCAGGATGGTCTCGGGGGTATGCGCTGGGCTCAGGGTACTTTTCCAGCCGGCCTGGTATTCATAGGTCGTATCGGGCTCGAGGCCTTTCAATAGGATGACGCCGGCTAGGTCGCGGTAGGAAACCAGTCGGATGAATTGTCCCTTGGACCACGTCGTATCGCCTTTTCGCCTGTGGCGAATACCGGCAAATAGCGGATTGTCTGTGTTGCCGTCACCTCGTAGAAATATACGGGCATGATCGGTTGTCGTGTGGCCGACAATAGGGCCGACAGTGGGCTTTAGCATGTTCGAATCCATTCGAAGTTATTGGTTGTTGTCGGCGCTGTAAGTTAGGGCGCGCCAAGGACATGCTAAAGCCGGGATGGCAATAAATATTGCAGGGGGAGGGGGCGGGCGTTGTGGGTAATGACTAACAGGACAAGTAGTCTTTTTTGCTGAGGGCGGTAGGAAAGTCCGTCAATTGAATAACGGTTTTAGCCTGCGCAAAAAAAGCCCCGCCAAATGGGCGGGGTTGAGGTACGAGCGTGGCGCTCGGAAAACAGCGGTCGAGTGGCCCTCCGCGAGGAGGGCCGCCCGGTGTTACAGCAGGATGGTGCGGATGTCGCCCAGCAGGTCGCTCAAGCGTTTGGTGAAGCGTGCAGCGGCGGCGCCGTTGATCACACGGTGATCGTAGGACAGCGACAATGGCAGCATCAGCTTCGGCTGGAAGGCCTTACCGTCCCAGACAGGCTGGATGGTGGCCTTGGAAACACCCAGGATCGCCACTTCCGGCGCGTTGACGATCGGCGTGAAGCCGGTGCCGCCAATGTGGCCGAGGCTGGAGATGGTGAAGCAGGCGCCCTGCATGTCGTCGGCGGTGAGCTTCTTGTTCCGGGCTTTTTCGGCCAGGGCAGCGGCTTCGCCAGCCAGTTGCAGCAGGCTCTTCTGGTCGACGTTGCGGATGACCGGTACCAGCAGGCCTTCCGGGGTGTCGACGGCAAAGCCGATGTGCACGTATTTCTTGCGGATCACAGCCTTGCCGCTTGGGGCCAGGGAGCTGTTGAAGTCCGGCAGTTCCTTGAGCAGGTGTGCGCAGGCCTTGAGCAGCAATGGCAGGACGGTCAGCTTTACGCCGGCCTTTTCCGCCACGGCTTTCTGTGCAACGCGGAAAGCTTCCAGCTCGGTGATGTCAGCCTGGTCGAACTGAGTCACGTGCGGGATGTTCAGCCAGCTGCGGTGCAGGCTCGACGCGCCGATCTGCATCAGGCGAGTCATGGCCACTTCTTCGGTTTCGCCGAAGCGGCTGAAGTCCACCGCCGGAATCGGCGGGATACCCGCGCCGCCGGTGGCGCCTTCGGCCGGGGCGTTCTTGGCCTTCTGCATCATCGCCTTGACGTAGGCTTGCACGTCTTCCTTCAGCACGCGGCCGTGAGGGCCGCTTGGGCCGACGGCGGACAGTTCGACACCGAATTCACGGGCCAGCTGACGCACCGCTGGGCCAGCGTGCACCTTGGCACCGCTAGGTGCAGGCGCAGCAGCGGCGACTGGCGCTGGGGCTGCCTCGGCCTTGGCGGCGGGCGCAGCGGCTGGTGCTGGAGCTGCTTCAGCCTTGGCGGCTGGCGCAGCGGCCTGGGCGGGTGCGGCGGGTGCCGCAGCGCCAGCGACCTTGAGCTTCAGGATCAGGTCACCGGTACCGACTTCATCTTCCAGCTTGACCTCGACGCTTTCCACCACGCCGGCGGCCGGCGAAGGAATTTCCATGCTGGCCTTGTCGGATTCCAGGGTGATCAGCGACTGGTCGGCTTCGACGGTGTCGCCAGCCTTGACCAGCACTTCGATGATCTTGGCCTTGCCCGACGAACCGATGTCCGGAACATGAATGTCCTGGACTGTCGCCGCTGCAGGTGCAGCAGCCGGCGCGGGAGCCGTTCCGGGAGCCGCTTCGGCAGCCGGTGCGGCGGCAGGTTTCTCCGCCGCTGCCGGGGCAGCCGCAGGGGCGGCCGCTTCAGGCGCCGCAGCAGCGCCCTCGACTTCCAGCTCCAGCAGCTCGTCGCCTTCTTTCAGGCGATCGCCCAGCTTCACTTTCAGGCTCTTGATGACACCGGCCTTCGGCGCTGGCACTTCCATGCTGGCCTTGTCCGATTCAAGCGTCAGGATGCTCTGGTCGGCTTCGATACGGTCGCCGACCTTCACAAACAGTTCAATTACTTCACCTTCACCGCTGCCGATGTCAGGTACGCGAATGAGTTCGCTCACGAAAATTCTCCTCAGCAGTCCAGTGGGTTGCGTTTTTCCGGATCGATGCCGAACTTGACGATGGCTTCGGCCACCACTTTAGGTTCGATATCGCCACGGTCAGCCAGGGCTTCCAGGGCTGCCAACACAACGAACTTACGGTCGACTTCGAAGAAGTGACGCAGCTTCTTGCGGCTGTCGCTACGGCCGAAACCGTCGGTGCCCAGCACTTTGAATTCCTTGGAAGGAACCCACTGGCGGATCTGCTCGGCGAACAGCTTCATGTAGTCGGTGGAGGCGATGACCGGACCTTTGCGGCCGTTCAGGCACTCTTCGACGTAGCTCAGCTTTGGCTTCTGGCCAGGATGCAGGCGGTTGCTGCGCTCCACGGCCAGGCCGTCGCGACGCAGTTCGTTGAAGCTGGTGACACTCCAGACGTCGGCGCCGACGTTGAACTCTTCACGCAGGATCTTCGCCGCTTCACGCACTTCGCGCAGGATGGTGCCAGAGCCCATGAGCTGGACGTGATGCGCCGCTTCGCGGGTGTCTTCCTCGAGCAGGTACATGCCCTTGACGATGCCTGCTTCCACGCCGGCCGGCATGGCTGGCTGCTGGTAGGACTCGTTCATCACGGTGATGTAGTAGAAGACGTCCTGTTGCTCTTCGGTCATCTTCTTCATGCCGTCCTGGATGATCACCGCCAGCTCGTAGCCGTAGGTCGGATCATAGGTGCGGCAGTTCGGGATGGTCCCGGCCAGCATGTGACTGTGGCCGTCTTCGTGCTGCAGGCCTTCACCGTTGAGGGTGGTCCGGCCGGCGGTGCCGCCGATCAGGAAGCCACGGGTACGGCTGTCGCCGGCGGCCCAGGCCAGGTCACCGATACGCTGGAAGCCGAACATCGAATAGAAGATGTAGAACGGCAGCATCGGCTGGTTGTGGCTGGAGTACGAAGTACCGGCGGCGATGAAGGAGCTCATGGCGCCCGCTTCGTTGATGCCTTCTTCGAGGATCTGGCCCTTCTTGTCTTCCTTGTAGAACATCACCTGGTCTTTATCGACTGGCTCGTAGAGCTGGCCGACGG
Source organism: Pseudomonas frederiksbergensis (assembly GCF_035751725.1). GTDB lineage: Bacteria > Pseudomonadota > Gammaproteobacteria > Pseudomonadales > Pseudomonadaceae > Aquipseudomonas > Aquipseudomonas frederiksbergensis_A. Next base: position 561,477 of record NZ_CP142104.1, read on the forward strand.
ACGAGTAGATGCCCAACTGGCGGAACATGCCTTCCATACCGAAGGTACGGGCTTCGTCCGGGATGATCGGGACGATGCGCGAGCCGATTTCCTTGTCCTTGACCAGTTGCGCGAGGATTCGCACGAAAGCCATGGTGGTGGAGATTTCACGATCGCCAGAGCCGTCCAGGATGGCCTTGAGGGTATCGAGTGGCGGAGTCGGGATGCTGAAGCTCTTGGCGCGGCGCTGAGGCACGAAACCGCCCAATGCCGCACGGCGCTCGGCCAGGTAACGGGCTTCGGCGCTGCCTTCTTCGGGTTTGAAGAACGGCAGGTTTTCCAGCTCGCTGTCCTTGACCGGAATGTCGAAGCGGTCGCGGAACAGCTTCAGGCTCTCGACATCGACCTTCTTGGTGTTGTGCGCGGTGTTCTTCGCTTCACCGGCACCGGTGCCATAACCCTTGATGGTCTTGGCCAGGATGACAGTTGGCTGCTCTTTGTGATTGACCGCCTGGTGGTACGCCGCGTAGACCTTGTACGGGTCGTGGCCACCACGGTTGAGTTTCCAGATCTCGTCGTCGGACAGATCGGCAACCATTGCCTTGAGTTCAGGCGAGTTGAAGAAGTGTTCACGGACGAACGCGCCGTCCTTGGCCTTGTAGTTCTGGTATTCGCCGTCGATGACTTCGTCCATGCGACGCTGCAGGATGCCATCGACGTCCTTGGCCAGCAGTGGGTCCCAGAAACGGCCCCAGATGACTTTGTTAACGTTCCACTGGGCGCCACGGAACACGCCTTCGAGTTCCTGGATGATCTTGGCGTTGCCGCGAACCGGGCCGTCGAGGCGCTGCAGGTTGCAGTTGATGACGAAGATCAGGTTGTCCAGCTTTTCGCGGCCTGCCAGCGAGATCGCGCCGAGGGATTCCGGCTCGTCGCACTCGCCGTCGCCCATGAAGCACCAGACTTTCTGCTTGCCTGGCTGGATGAAGCCACGGGCTTCCAGGTACTTCATGAAGCGTGCCTGGTAAATCGCCTGGATCGGGCCCAGGCCCATGGAAACAGTCGGGAACTGCCAGAAGTCAGGCATCAGCCAAGGGTGCGGGTACGAGGACAGGCCGTTGCCGTCCACTTCCTGGCGGAAGTTGTTCATCTGGTCTTCGGTGATGCGGCCTTCCATGAACGCACGGGCGTAGACGCCTGGCGATGCGTGACCCTGGAAGTAGATCAGGTCGCCGCCGTGTTCGTCGGTCGGGGCCTGGAAGAAGTAGTTGAAGCCGATGTCATACAGCGTCGCGCTGGAGGCGAAGCTGGAGATGTGACCGCCCAGGTCGGAATCTTTCAGGTTGGTACGCATGACCATGGCCAACGCGTTCCAGCGCACCAGCGAGCGAATGCGGCGTTCCATGAACAGGTCGCCAGGCATGCGTGCTTCGTGGGTAACGGGGATCGTGTTGCGGTACGGCGTGGTGATGGCGTAGGGCAGTTGCGAACCGCTGCGGGTTGCGAGTTCACCCATACGGGTCATCAGATAATGAGCACGGTCTTCGCCTTCTTTGTCGAGAACCGATTCCAGGGCGTCCAGCCATTCCTGGGTTTCGACGGGATCGAGGTCTTGCATGGCTTGCTCCAGGGCGGAAAGGCTACCAGAATCGGTTGCCTGAGTTTGCGACTGGCCTTGTGGGCAGACGATATAAATTCTTGGATTGCCGAAGGTTGTTTCGGCGGCGTGTAGTTTTACTACAAATCGTCGGCCGTTTCAGCCTTTCGAATGTATAGACGAGTAGTAAAACTACACATGAGCGGCTGATGGCCCCTCGTTTCGTTGTGAGAATAATCGTTACTGTTGGTCATTTGCCAACTCGAACAGGTAAAAAATTGATGCGGGCTGCCAATAAAATCAGAAAATCAGCTATTTATCATCTTTGTTCGACAGTCGATCAGGTAGTGGCATTTCAAAAAACACTACATCCAGCCTTTCCCGCGCCGATCAAGGATAGACCATGAGCCTGCCCTCGCTTGCCGAAATACCGGCGATTCTCCAGTCATTGGTCAGTCGGGCCGAGCAGTCGTTCCGCGCGGCGGTCGCCTCCCTCGGTGACGACCATGGACTGTCTGCCTGGACGCCGCAGCGTTGGGCCGAGTTCAACCGCGTCGCCGCCGCCAGTGATTTTGTCATCGAGCAAAGTGTACGAGACCCTTCGATGCTGTTGGAACTGGTGCGTAGCGGCGAGTTGGACCGAAGCCTGGCCCAGGGTGAAATGCGCGCGCAGATCGGTGCGGCCGTGCAGGCCGCCGAGACCGAGGACGAGCTGGGTCGCGTCCTGCGTCGCCAGCGCACGCGCCAGCAAGTGCGAATCATCTGGCGCGACCTGACCCGCCAGGCCGACCTCGTCCAGACCTGCCGCGACCTGTCGGACATGGCCGATACCTGCATCGACCAGGCTTACCAATGGTTGTACCAACGCCTCAGCCAGCAATTCGGCACGCCCACCGGCCGGCGCAGTGGTGAGCCGCAGCAGATGGTCATCCTGGGCATGGGCAAGCTGGGCGCCGTTGAATTGAACCTGTCATCGGACATCGACCTGATCTTCGCCTACCCCGAAGGTGGCGAAACCGTCGGCGCGAAGCGGCCACTGGATAACCAGGAGTTTTTCATCCGCGTCGGCCAGCGCCTGATCAAGGCCCTCGATCCGATGACCGTCGACGGCTTTGTGTTCCGTGTCGATATGCGCCTGCGCCCTTACGGCTCGGCCGGTGCGCTTGTGCTGAGCTTCAATGCCCTGGAGCAGTATTACCAGGACCAGGGGCGCGACTGGGAGCGCTACGCGATGATCAAGGCGCGCGTGGTGGCGGGTGATCAGGTCGCCGGCGCGCAGTTGCTCGACATGCTGCGGCCGTTCGTCTATCGCCGTTACCTGGACTTTTCCGCCATCGAAGCGCTGCGCACCATGAAGCAACTGATCCAGCAGGAGGTGCGGCGCAAGGGCATGGCCGACAACATCAAGCTGGGCTCGGGCGGCATCCGCGAGGTGGAGTTCATTGCCCAGGCGTTTCAGTTGATCCACGGTGGACGCGACTTGAGCCTGCAGCAGCGACCCTTGTTGAAGGTGCTCGCCACGCTGGAAGGACAGGGCTACCTGCCGTCCAGGGTGGTCGACGAGCTGCGCCAGGGTTATGAATTCTTGCGTTATACCGAGCATGCGATCCAGGCCATTGCCGATCGCCAGACCCAGATGTTGCCGGACAATGCCCAGGATCAGGCGCGCATTGCGTTGATGCTGGGCTTCGCCGATTGGTCGGCGTTCCACGAACAGTTGATGTACTGGCGTGGGCGAGTGGCGTGGCATTTCGGCCAGGTCATCGCCGATCCGGATGAAGAAGAGGGCGGCGAAGGCGAACTCGCGGTGGGTGGGGAATGGCTGCCGCTGTGGGAAGACAGCCAGGATGAGGAGGCGGCGTGTCGCCAATTGGAGGAGGGCGGTTTTACCGATGCGTCCAAAGCGCTCAAGGCCTTGGCTGCCTTGCGCGCCAGCCCGCAATTGCGCGCCATGCAACGGCTGGGGCGCGAGCGCCTGGATGCGTTCATTCCGCGCCTGCTGGCCCAGGCGGTGGAGCATGCCGACCCGGACCTGGTGCTCGAGCGCGTATTGCCATTGGTGGAAGCCGTGGCGCGCCGTTCAGCTTATCTGGTGCTGCTGACCGAAAACCCGGGCGCGTTGCGGCGTTTGCTGACGCTGTGCGCGGCGAGTCCGTGGATTGCCGAGCAGATCACCCGTTTCCCGCTGTTGCTCGACGAGCTGCTTAATGAAGGTCGCTTGTTCAAGCCGCCACTGGCGCCTGAGCTGGCAGCGGAGTTGCGCGAACGCCTGACACGCATTCCCGAAGATGATCTTGAGCAACAGATGGAGGCCTTGCGGCATTTCAAGCTGGCCCACCGCTTGCGCGTGGCTGCCTCGGAAATCGCCGGCAGCCTGCCCTTGATGAAGGTCAGCGACTATCTGACCTGGCTTGCCGAGGCAATTCTCGAACAAGTGCTGGCCCTGGCCTGGCGCCAGACAGTCACCAAGCATGGCGTACCCTTGCGCACAGATGGCAGCCTGTGCGATCCGGGTTTCATTATTGTCGGTTATGGGAAAGTCGGCGGCCTGGAGTTGGGGCATGGTTCCGACCTGGACCTGGTGTTCATCCACGATGGCGACCCGCAAGCCGAAACCGACGGCCCGAAACCCATCGACGGCGCGCAATTCTTCACCCGGCTTGGCCAACGCATCATTCACCTGCTGACCGCCCAGACCAACTCCGGGCAGTTATACGAAGTGGATATGCGCCTGCGACCGTCCGGGGCGTCGGGGTTGCTGGTCAGTTCCTTGGGGGCGTTTGACCGTTACCAGGAAAACGAAGCCTGGACATGGGAGCATCAGGCGCTGGTACGTGCCAGGGTGCTGGTGGGCAGCCAGGACGTCGGCCAGGCGTTTGAAAAAGTGCGCGCCAAGGTGCTGGGGCGCACACGTGACTTGCCGACGCTGCGCCAGGAGGTCAGCGAGATGCGGGCCAAGATGCGCGACAACCTCGGCAGCAAGGCCACCGCCGCCGGGACCGCGCCGAATGCCTTCGAAGCCACGGCGCCCTTTGACCTCAAGCAGGATGCCGGAGGTATCGTCGATATTGAATTTATGGTGCAATACGCGGCCCTGGCGTGGTCCGAGGCGTACCCGTCGCTGGTGCGCTACACCGATAACATCCGCATCCTGGACGGATTGCAGGAGGTCGGGTTGATGCCCGCCGAGGATGCCACGCTGTTGCGCGAGGCCTACAAGGCCTACCGCTCCGCCGCCCACCGCCAGGCCTTGCAGAAAGACGCCGGGGTCATCGCAGGCGACCAGTTCGTGGATGAACGTCGACAGGTGATGCGGATCTGGCGGGAGTTGGGGCTGAGTTGATAGTCAATGACTGGGGGAGCGAGCCAAGCCCGGTGCCACAGTTGATTGGCGGTGTGTTGTAGATTAGGGCCACAGGTAACGACCTAAGCCACAGTGATTCTCGAGGCGGGGAGGCGTAGGCCTCCCCGTATCGTTTTTGGAAAGCACATGAATATTCTGATCGTTGGGCCCAGTTGGGTCGGTGACATGGTGATGGCGCAGACATTGTTCCAATGTCTCAAGCTGCGACATCCACAGTGCGAAATCGATGTCCTGGCCCCGGAATGGAGTCGGCCGATCCTTGAGCGCATGCCCGAAGTGCGCAAGGCCTTGAGCTTTCCGCTCGGCCATGGCGTGCTGGAGCTGGCGACCCGCCGGCGTATCGGCAAATCCCTGGCCGGCCAGTACGAGCAGGCCATCCTGTTGCCCAATTCGTTGAAGTCGGCGCTGGTGCCGTTCTTTGCCGGCATTGCCAAGCGCACCGGCTGGCGCGGCGAGTTTCGCTACGGCCTGCTCAATGACGTGCGCACGCTCGACAAGGATCGTTATCCATTGATGATCGAGCGCTTCATGGCCCTGGCCTATGAGCCGGGCGCCGAGTTGCCCAAGCCGTATCCGCGACCGAGCCTGCAGATCGACCCGCTAACGCGCGAAGCGGCCCTGGCCAAGTTCGGCTTGAGCCTGGATCGTCCGGTATTGGCCCTGTGCCCGGGCGCTGAGTTCGGTGAGTCCAAGCGCTGGCCGGCGGAGCATTACGCCCAGGTTGCCGAGGCGAAGATTCGTGAAGGCTGGCAAGTGTGGCTGTTCGGCTCGAAAAACGATCACCCGGTGGGAGAAGACATCCGTTCGCGGTTGATCCCAGGGCTGCGGGAAGAGTCGGTCAATCTCAGTGGCGACACGTCCCTGGCCGAGGCCATCGACCTGCTGTCCTGCGCCGATTCGGTGGTGTCCAACGACTCCGGCCTGATGCACGTCGCCGCGGCGCTGAACCGTCCGCTGGTGGCGGTCTATGGCTCCACTTCCCCGGGCTTTACGCCGCCGCTGGCCGATAAAGTCGAGGTCGTGCGCCTGGGCATCGAATGCAGCCCATGCTTCGACCGTACCTGCCGCTTCGGCCATTACAACTGCCTGCGCCAGCTCATGCCGCCGTCGGTGAACGAGGCACTGGAGCGTTTGCAGGGCACCCCCGTGGAGGTCCGGTAACTTGCGGGTATTGTTGATCAAGACCTCTTCGCTGGGGGATGTGGTCCACACGTTGCCAGCGCTGACCGATGCGGCGCGGGCGATTCCGGGCATCAAGTTCGATTGGGCCGTGGAAGAAGGGTTTGCCGAAATCCCGACCTGGCACCCAGCTGTGGGCAAAGTTATCCCGGTGGCGATCCGCCGCTGGCGCAAAAATGTCTGGCAAACCATCAAGAGCGGAGAATGGCGACGCTTCAAGCAGAGCATGCGAGCCGAAAAATATGACTTGGTGATCGATGCCCAAGGCTTGCTGAAAAGCGCCTGGCTGACCCGCTACGTCAAGGCGCCGGTGGCTGGCCTGGATAAGGATTCGGCGCGTGAGCCCCTGGCGGCGCGCTTTTATTCGCGGCGCCTGGCGGTGGCACGTGGTCAGCATGCGGTGGAGCGTGTGCGTCAATTGTTCGCCTTGGCGCTGGGCTATGACTTGCCGCAAACCCAGGGCAGCTATGGTCTGGACATCGACCGGCTCGTGGAGCTGCCACGCCCATACCCTTACGTGGTCTTCCTCCATGGCACGACTTGGGAATCCAAGCATTGGCCCGAACTTTACTGGCGCCAGCTCACTGAGCGCATGGGTCAGTTCGGCGTGGTCGTCAAACTGCCGTGGGGTAATCCAGCCGAGAAGGCCCGGGCCGAACGCATCGCCAGTGGGCTGCGCAACGCCCTGGTGCTGCCGAAACTGAACCTGGGCGGCATGGGCAAGGTGCTCGCTGGCGCCCAGGCTTGCGTGGCGGTGGACACGGGGCTCGGGCACTTGGCCGCGGCCTTGGACGTGCCAACCATTTCATTGCTCGGCCCGACCAATCCGGTGCTGACCGGCGCCTATGGCAAGGGCCAGGTTCACCTCGCCAGTGATTTCCCTTGCGCGCCCTGCATGCAAAAACAATGCACTTACCCGCCAACTGCCGAGGATGCCCGGCGGTTTGACCTGAAACGCGAGCAGCCCCTGTGCTTCACGCGTCTGAACCCCGAGCGTGTTGCCAGCCACCTGAGCACGTTATTGGCTGAGGAGCCGCGCTGATGCAATTGGCTTTTGTCCTTTACAAGTATTTCCCCTTCGGCGGCCTGCAGCGTGACTTCATGCGCATCGCCCTGGAATGCCAGCGGCGCGGTCACCAGATCCGCGTCTACACGCTGATCTGGGAAGGTGACGTGCCGCCAGGCTTCGAAGTGCTGGTGGCACCGGTCAAGGCGCTGTTCAACCATCGCCGCAACGAGAAGCTCAGCGCGTGGATGGAGGCTGACCTGGCCAAGCGTCCGGTGGATCGGCTGATCGGCTTCAACAAGATGCCAGGCCTGGACGTGTACTACGCCGCCGATGGCTGCTTCGAAGACAAGGCGCAGAACTTGCGCAATTCGCTGTACCGGCGCTGGGGCCGCTACCGGCATTTCGCCGAGTACGAGCGCTCCGTGTTCGCCAAGGACGCCAAGACCGAAGTCCTGATGATCTCCGAAGTCCAGCAGCCGTTGTTCATCAAGCACTACGGCACGCCGCTTGAGCGCTTTCACCTGCTGCCGCCAGGCATCGCCCAGGACCGCCGCCGGCCTGCCGACGCTGACGAGATTCGCGCCGCGTTCCGCGCCGAGTTCGAGCTGGCCGACGACGACCTGCTGTTGGTGCAGATCGGTTCCGGGTTCAAGACCAAGGGGGTCGACCGCAGCCTCAAGGCCCTGGCCGCGCTGCCCGCCGAACTGAGAAAACGCACCCGGCTGTTTGTAATCGGCCAGGACGACCCCAAAGTATTCCAATTACAGAGTGCCACCCTGGGGCTGGGCGATAACGTGCGGTTCCTCAAGGGGCGCAGTGACATCCCGCGTTTCCTGCTGGGCGCCGATCTGTTGATCCATCCGGCGTACAACGAAAACACCGGCACTGTGCTGCTTGAAGCACTGGTCGCCGGGCTGCCAGTGCTGGTCAGCGCGGTGTGTGGGTACGCCCATTACATCGCCGAGGCCGACAGTGGCCTGGTGCTGGACGAGCCGTTCGAACAAGCGCAGCTCGCCGACTACCTGGGCCGCATGTTGAACGACGCTGACGCTCGGGCGGCCTGGAGCCGCAACGGTCTGGCTTTCGCCGAGACGGCCGACCTCTACAGCATGCCGCAGCACGCGGCCGATGTGATATTGGCGGAGCACGCTTAATGAAATTGATGCTGGCCGAACCGTTCAAGAGCCTTTGGGCCGGACGCGATGCGTTCGTCGAAGTCGAGGCGCTCAAGGGCGAGGTCTATCGCGAACTGGAGGCCCGACGCACGTTGCGCACGGAGGTGGACGGTCGCGGTTTTTTCGTGAAGATCCACCGCGGCATCGGTTGGGGAGAGATTTTCAAGAACCTGTTGACCGCCAAGCTGCCCGTACTGGGCGCGGGCCAGGAGTGGAAAGCCATCCAGCGCTTGCAGGAAGTCGGCGTGCCGACCATGACGGCCGTCGCTTATGGCGAGAAGGGCCGCAACCCGGCCGATCAGCACTCGTTCATCGTCACCGAAGAGCTGGCGCCGACCATCAGCCTTGAAGACTTCAGCATCGACTGGGTCAAGCAGCCGCCAGAGCCCAAGCTCAAGCGGGCGCTGATCGCCGAAGTGGCGCGCATGACTGGGATGATGCACCGCGCTGGGGTCAACCATCGCGACTGCTACATCTGCCATTTCCTGCTGCATACGGACAAGCCGGTCACGCCTGAGGATTTCAAGCTTTCGGTGATCGATCTGCACCGTGCACAGGTCCGGGAAACCCTGCCCAGTCGCTGGCGTAACAAGGACTTGGCGGCACTGTATTTTTCAATAATGGACATTGGCCTGACTCGCCGCGACAAGCTGCGTTTTCTCAAGGGCTATTTCCAACAGCCGTTGCGCCAGATCCTGGCAGAGCAAGCTGCCTTGCTGAGCTGGCTGGAGGGGAAGGCGGACAGGCTTTATGCACGCAAGGTGCGTTACGGGGGCGCGCTCTGATGGCGGGTTGGATACTGGAACCCGCCTATTCCGAGCTGGCGGAGGATTTTGGCAGTCTCGATGCGGTGTTTGCTCTCCAGGGGGAGCGTCTCACGAAGGATCCGTTGTCAGAAGTGATCCGGGTGCAGCGCAAGGGGGTGTATTACTACGTCAAGCGCTACAGTGGGGCTGGCAAGGGATTGCGACGGTATCTGGGCAAGCCACGGGTCAAGGCTGAATGGCAAAATCTCAAGCGCTTCGCCAAATGGGGCATACCCACCGCCGAAGTCGTAGCCTGGGGACTGGCGCGGCGTGGCGCAACCTATGCCCGCGGCGCGATGATCACTCGCGAGCTGCCTCGCACCGAAGACCTGTCCGCACTGGCCAAGCGCAAGGATCCAAGGTTGGCGAATCGGGTTTGGGTTGACGAGGTGAGTCGCCAATTGGCCAGCTATACCCGGATCATGCACGAGAACCGCTTTACCCATAATGACTTGAAGTGGCGCAATCTGCTGGTCGATGACCAGCCGAGGCTGTTTCTTATCGATTGTCCGAATGGCGATTTCTGGCGTGGCTTCTGGCTCAAGTACCGTATCACCAAGGACCTCGCCTGCCTGGACAAAGTGGCCAAGTATCATCTGTCGGCTACCCAGCGCCTGCGTTTTTACCTGCAGTACCGCCAGCGCGCCCGTCTTGACGAGTGTGACAAGAAGCGCATCCGTCATGTAGTTAGATTTTTCGAGGGGCGTGAATGATTGATTTCCTGGCCGCAGAAGACCGGGCTTTGCTGGAGCGCCATGGCCTGGACAGTTTCGAAAGTCTCTGGGCATGCAAACTGGACGCGGTAGATGAGCCCAATACCCTCGGCGAGGGCTGGAGCAGTGTGTACAGGCTGGAGCTCGAGGGACAGGGTTATTACCTTAAGCGTCAAAGCAATTACCTGACCCGGACCTTGTCGCACCCTTTTGGCGAGCCCAGTTTTTCCAGGGAATTTCGCAATATCAGCCGGTATCGCCAACTGGGCGTACCGGCTTTGCAGGCAGTGTTCTACGGTCAGCGCAAGGTGAACGGCGAAGTACGAGCGATTCTATTGACCCGTGCGCTGGACGGCTGGGATGACCTGGACTCACTGCTTGGGCGCTGGCCGACCCTGGCGGCGGGCCAGCGTACCGCCATCTTGCAGGTGTGTGGTCACCTGGCGCAGCGCCTGCATGGTATGCGCCAGGTGCATGGCTGCTTTTATCCCAAGCACATCTTTCTAAAAGCCACTGCGGGCGGCTACCAAGCGAAGTTCATCGATCTCGAAAAGACCCGGCCGTTATTGTTCGGTCAGCGGGATCGGGTCAAGGACCTGGAGCCCCTGTTGCGGCGCGCCCGTGCCTGGAATGACGACGACGTGCGTCAGATGCTTTCCGCCTATCTGGAGCAATCTACCCACAGTGCGGTGGTGGATAAATGGATGGCCCGGCTGACTGCCCGGCGCAGCCACAAGGAGGCTCGTTGATGCGCTTATCCGAATTGAAGGGTGCCGGCCGTAGCCCCACCCTGCCCTTGAGCTTGGAACTGGCCGATGCCGCTGGTTCTGCGCAATTGCAGTTGCTTTCATTGTTGCGCGTGCTGCCAGGTCAGCGTTACGTCGGTGCTGGCGTCTGGCGTGGCCGGCCAGTGTTGGCCAAGTTGTTGGTAGGCAGCAAGGCGCCCCGGCATTTCCAGCGAGAGCTGCAAGGCGTCCAACTGCTGGCGGAGCAGGGGCTGACGACGCCATTGTTATTGGCTGATGGCCTGAAGGAGGGTGAAGGCGGCTGGCTGTTGTTCGAGTTGCTGCAAGGCGCAGAGGGCCTGGGCGACGCCTGGAAGCAGGTCGAGCACATGCCACTGCTGGCAGATGAACAATCGGCGGTGCTGGCCGAGGCCTTGGGGGCGATTGCGCAACTGCACAGCAAAGGCCTGTGGCAGGAAGACCTGCATCTGGACAATCTGCTGCGTCATGATGGCAAGCTCTATCTTATCGATGGTGCCGGCATTCGCGCCGAGACTCCGGGGCAGCCGTTGTCCCGGCAAAAAGTGCTGGAAAACCTGGGCGTCTTTTTTGCCCAGCTCCCCAAGTCCATCGAACCGTTCAACGAAGAGTTGCTGGTGCATTACCTGCTTGGAAACGCCGAGCACGCGTTGCCCATGGAGGCGCTTCAGAAACAGATCGACAAGGTGCATGCCTGGCGCTTGAATGACTTTCTGAAGAAAATTGGACGTGAGTGCAGTCTGTTCAGCGTTCAGCGTGGGCCGTTCCGTCTGCGGGCGATTCGTCGTGATGAAGAGGCGTTCATGGCCCCTGTGCTGGAGCAGGCTGATGCCCTGCTTGATCAAGGCCACCTCTACAAGACCGGCGGGTCGGCAAGCGTCGGCAAAGTCGATGTGAGCGGGCGCTCCCTGTTGATAAAACGCTACAACATCAAGAATCCGGCCCACTGGCTCAAGCGTTTCTGGCGCCCGAGCCGGGCCTGGCATGCCTGGCGCGAAGCCCATCGATTGACGTTCCTCGGCATCGCCACGCCCAAGCCGCTGGCCTTGCTGGAAAAGCGGTTCTTGTGGCTGCGCCGCGGCGCCTACCTGGTGACCGAGCACCTGTCAGGCCCGGATATCATCCAGCACCTGGCCCCTTACGTCGAAAACGGTGACGTTCCTGAGGCAGAGTTGCTGGCGCTTGATCGGTTGTTTGCCGATCTGATACGCGAACGCATCAGTCATGGTGATTTCAAAGGGCACAACCTGCTCTGGCAGGATGATCGCTGGATGCTCATCGATCTGGATTCCATGTGCCAACACCGCACCCAGGCCAGCTTCGCGCCGGCCTACGCCCGGGATCGCGCGCGCTTCATGCGAAATTGGCCTGAAAAGAGTGCGTTGTATCGGGTGATTGATGGGCGGTTGCCAAAGAATGTCGATACCGCACCGTCTGTCCCGTAGCCGGTCACCTTGGTGGGGGAAGAACGTCCCTCACCGCCGGTTCTGTCCGCCAAACGCGCCAGAAGCTCGCTCCAGACGCTCCCGCTCACCGCTAGAGGCTTGCCGTCGCTTTTAAGTTATAATCGCGCCCTTTAGCTGCCCAGCGCCCCCGGCGTCAGGCACACCCATTTTTCGCGGCGCTTGTCGCCCGTATGCAGACATAAGAGGCTAGACCCTGTGGCATTGACGATTCTTGGCCTGTCCGGCGCCCTTAGCCATGATCCTTCCGCAGCGCTGTACATTGACGGCAAGCTGATCGCGGCGGCCGAGGAAGAGCGCTTCGTACGCGATAAACATGCAAAGAACCGCATGCCCTACGAGTCGGCGAAGTTCTGCCTGGAGCAGGCGGGCATCAAACCGTCCGACGTCGACGTGGTAGCGATTCCGTTCGCCCCGATCAGCCTGTTCGGCGAAGCACGTTGGCACTATGCCAAGCGCTACTGGTACGCACCGGACCGCGCCCTCGACGCAATCCTGATGGGCAACCGTCGCTACAAGCGTTATCGCCGCAAGATCGTCTGGTGCCTGGAACAACTGGGCTTCGATCCGAAAAAAATCAAGATCGAGCCGGTGGAGCACCACCTGGCCCACGCCTCCAGTGCCTATCACTGCTCGGGCTTCCAGGAAAAAACCGCGATCCTGGGCATCGACGGCAAAGGCGAATACGCCACGACGTTCTTCGGCTACGGCGAAAACGGCAAGATCCACAAGATCAAGGAATTCTTCGACCCGGACTCCCTGGGCGGCCTGTATGGCGCGATCACCGAGTTCCTCGGCTTCGAAATGCTCGACGGTGAGTTCAAGGTGATGGGCATGGCGCCGTATGGCGATGCCACCAAGTACGATTTCTCGCGCCTGGCCTCGTTCGAAAACGGCGAGCTGGTGATCAACACCGACTACGCCAACGTGATCGGCCTTCGTCGCTATAAAGAGAAGGGCAAGGGCTTCTACTTCTCGCCGAAACTGATCGAGTGGCTCGGCCCGAAACGTGAAGGCGACATCGCCGACGAACCGTACATTCACTACGCTGCAAGCATGCAGGCGCTGTTCGAGAAACTTGCGCTGCAGATGATCGACCACTACCTGGGCGACGTGCTCAAGGAAACCGGCAAACTGGCCTTCGCCGGTGGCTGTGCGTTGAACGTCAAGCTGAACCAGAAAATCATCGCCCGCGACGACGTCAAGGAACTGTTCGTCCAACCTGCTTCCGGCGACGCCGGTACGGCGGTGGGTGCGGCGGCTTATGTGTCCCACGCCCGTGGCGTGCCGGTGGAGAAGATGGAACACGTCTACCTCGGCCCGGCCTACAGCAACGAAGACGTGATTGCCGCGTGCGCCCGTCATCCGAGCAAGCCTGCATGGCGCAAGATCGACAACACTCCCGAGCGTATTGCCAAGATCATGGTCGACGGCAACCCCGTGGCGTGGTTTCAAGGCCGCATGGAGTTTGGCCCGCGTGCCTTGGGCGGTCGTTCGATCATCGGTTGCCCAAGCGCCAGCGGCGTGGCTGATCGCATCAACGAACAGATCAAGTTCCGCGAGCGCTGGAGGCCTTTCTGCCCGTCGATGCTCGACACCGTTGCGCCGCAGATGATCAAGGTCGATCACCCCGCACCGTTCATGACTTTTACTTTCGAAGTGGCCGAAGAATGGAAAACCCGCGTGCCGGAAGTCGTCCACGAAGACGGTACCTCCCGAGCCCAGGTGCTCAAGCGCGAATACAACCCGCGTTACTACGACATGATGAAAGCGCTGGAAGTCTTGACCGGTAATGGCGTGTCGTTGAACACCTCGCTCAACCGTCGTGGCGAACCGATGATCTGCTCGCCGACCGATGCGCTGAACATGTTCTTCGGTTCCGACCTGCAGTACTTGATCATGGAAGACATCCTGGTGGTCAAAGACGGCGTGGACGCTTATGACTGATGCGCTGATCAGCGTCGTCGTTCCGGCTTACAACTATGCCAAGACCTTGCCCAGGGCACTGGATTCGGTTTTGGTTCAGTGGGCCGATGATGTTGAGCTGATCGTCATCAATGATGGGTCCCAGGACAATACTCATGAGGTATTGAGCGACTATCAGCTTCGGCATCCAGAAGCTCTGCAAGTGGTGCATCAGGATAATGCCGGAGTCGCGGCTGCTCGCAATCGCGGCATTGCCATGGCGCGCGGCCGTTATGTTCTGTTGCTCGATGCGGATGATGAACTGACCACCGACGCATTGGGCGTTCTGCGTCGTGTTATCTCAGGGGTGCCGGATGCCGGCATGATTCTGGGAGCATACGTTTCTGTTTACCCGGATGGTAAGGAGCGGCTGCGCTTGCCGACGCCCGTTTCGGGCAGCGCATGCAAGCGCGCCGAAGACTATCTTCTGCGCAAGAAGATCTCGGTTTCTCATTGCTGCTCATTGTTTCGTAGGGATCTGTTGTTAGAGCGTCCCTACCCTGAGACGGTGCGGTCAGGAGAAGATATTCCGGTCTTTTTGCATCTATTGCTACGAGCCCAGGTGGTGTGTGTCAATGAGCCCCTTGCTCGTATTCACAAGCATGCGACGAGCTTGCGACACAGTCGGATAGATGACTCCGTAACACAGACTGTCATACGAGAAATCTCCAGCGTGCTACCTGCTGACTGTCAATCGATGTTGGTCGATTATGAGTCTCAACGCTATCTCTCAAGGTTTCGAACGGCTTTGCTGCAAGGCGACCAAGCAAGCGCACGCCGCTTGTATTGGCGAGCACTGAAGTTGAGCAGGCGACAGGCGTTGCAATGGCGATATTTGCGGAAAGTGTTGAAACCTGGCTTTTGGATCGGTTGAATGAAAATTTTGGTGCTTTCCACTCGGCCTCGTGAACCTGACAATCATTTGTTATGGGAGGGGCTGGCTCAGCATGCGAATGTCGAGGTTAGGTATGTCGCCAAGGAGCAACAGAGGAAGCTTGGCGCGCTGTTGGACTCCCTGGACCTTGCCTCGTACGACCGAGTCGTGCTGGATCTGCTGTTTCGTTACGTGCATCGGCATGCCAGGCGTTTAAGTCGTATTTCGGGCCTGACGTTCTACGAAGAGGATGCGAGCCAGGAGTTCATGTCAGCATCGCGCTGGCGCGGCAAGTTTTCCGCGTTCTATCGTAAATTGCCTCATGCCAGGATGATTTTTACTGGCTATCAAGCGTTCCGAAAGTTTCAGGCGATGGGCTTTGACGCGAGATTCCTCGTTAAAGGCTATGACCGTTCGCACCTTTATGTAACGGATATGCCGCGCGATATCGAGCTGGGGTTCATTGGGCGTCTCGGCAGTAACACCTATACGCAACGTCGCGAATTCCTGAAAGGTATCGAGGCGACCTGCGGTTTGCAGATCATGCGTACGGAGCCGGGGGCCGCTTATTGCGAAGCGCTTAATCGGATTCGTTTTTTTGTGACCGCCGATATCGGTTTTTGTGAATACATGGCTAAAAACTTTGAGGCCATGGCGTGCGGTTGCCTGCTGTTTTCCTATCGCCAGGGAGGCGGAGAGGAAGAAGCAGTCGGGCTTGAAGATGGTGTTAACGTGTTGTTGTTTGACGATCAGCAAACTTTTCTGGAGCGTTTGGAGCAAGCGCGTAATGACCCTGAGTGGGCTGCGAACATCGCCGCACGGGGGGCAAGGTTTGCTCGTGAGCACCTGGATTATTACAGTCAGGCTGACAAGCTCTTTCAGATGCTCTCCGACCCCATGGAACAATCGGTCAAGAAAAATTATATAAAGAGGATGATACGTGCCATCATCGGTCGGAACTAAAAGGCTGTCTATCTGGTTGTTTTTCTTGTTTTTCGTCTTTGCGAGTTCGTTCTTTTTTATTGATGTTTCGAAAACACGAAATAACATATTCTACGCGGGTTTTGCACTCCCTGTATTAATATGGACGCTGGCGTCGTGGCGGTCAGCCCTGCAGATGCGTAGCCAGTCGCTAGTGTTGCTGTTGGTTTTTTTTGCGGCTATGGCGACGGTTGGGCTCATATTCCTGCGCGAGGATACGTATTCGGAACTGAAACATAGTCTCTATATGTTGATGTTTTTTATTGGTCTTCAATTAATCGTTCAACAGCCTCGTTACGAGGGGTACTGGGTCAGGGCGTGGGGTTGTTTCATGCTCTTATGCCTGCTTTACGCTTCGGGGAGCTGGCTCTGGATTTTTCAGCAGACGGGACAGCTGGTGCGACTTCAGATGGCCGGAGCGGCTTATAATCCTGTGCATGCCGCGCTGATGATAAGTTCGGGAATCGCGGCTTTTTGGTTGTTCGTGATAGAGCCCCGGCTGCAGCGATTCTCGCATTTAGTGCTGGGCGGCTTGCTGATCGCAGGGTTGCAAATCTGGGTGGCGCTAATCTTTGATGCGCGCTCCGCCTTGACGGGTTCGGTCCTGTTTTTGGCTGGATGGGCAATGTTTCGCGGGCGCGGGGTCAGGTTGTTGCTCGGCTTGGCTGTCGTGGTGGGACTTGCGATCTATTTGACGGGGGTGATGGACCTGTTCATGTCCCGTGGCGCGAGTTTTCGCTTGGTCATTTGGCAAGACGCGCTGCAAAGACTGATTCATCATTGTGGTATTTCGTTCGGATGCGGCAAGGACGATTATCGGTTCCTTGGCGAGTACACCCACGCCCACAGCGGCTATCTTTCAGTTCTTTATCGTTATGGTGCGTTCGTTGCTGTGATCGGCTCAGTGTGGGCTGTCAACTACTGGTACTGGGGCGTTCGGCTGAAGAGTCGCTGGTTCTTGGTTTCGTTGATTGGTTGGGGTGGGCTGCTTACCACCGGGGCCGGCCTGTTGAGTTCGCCTCAACCCTACTGGCTATATTTCTGGTTGCCCACGTTGCTCTCGATGATTGAGGTCCGGCGTTTGCAGCGGATAAACGCTAATCCGGAATTGAAGGGTCCTAACTATGACAATTAAATTATATTGGCATCGTGGAGCAGGTCGTTCAGATCCTAATCGCCAGAATTTTGGTGATTTTCTTTCGCCGCTAATAGTCGAGGCGGTCTCGAAGAAAAAAGTTGAATACGCCCCGCTTTCCCACGCTGATATGATGGCAATCGGAACGATTCTGGCTAATGAACCCAAGGCGAAACGCTTTGGGTTCAAGCGTCGCGTGCATATATGGGGATCAGGTTGCGGGCAGGAACATGAGTCATTTTCTTCGCGCCATTATTATCATGCAGTACGAGGCCAGGAAACCCGCGCAAGGGTTGAAGATGGCAACGCGCTCGAGGCTGCGTTGGGAGACCCCGGCTTACTGTGTCCAGGGTTGATCAGTCGCCCGGACAAGAAGTGGCACGTCGGTTTTGTCCCGCACTACCTTGACCAACAACTGCCTGAAGCGCAGATGTTTATACAAGGCAATCCGGAGGTGAAGTTCATCAACGTTTTTCAATCGCCTCTTGATGTGCTTCGGGATATAGCAAGCTGTGAATTCGTTGTTTCTTCAAGTTTACATGGCTTGATTGTCGCTGATGCATTTGGTGTTCCCAATATCAGAGCTAGGCTATCGCACGGTTTGATCGATGAATTGAAGTTTACGGATTATTATTCAGCATTCGGGATTCTACCGCCCGAGTTGCTGGAGGCTGGCCAACTTTCCTCTGTGTGGGGGAAGTTAGAGGAGTTGCATCAGGCACACAGCAGGCCTGGGCTAGAGGCGCTTCAACTTGGGCTGGAACGGAGTTTTCCAGCTATTAATTGACTATTGGGAAATAAAGGAATGGATATATTCACTATTGAGTACTCTGGAACGTCGTTTGAGAGTTGGGCAAATTTGGGCGACGACATACAGTCGTTGGCGGCTCAAAAACTATTGCCTTATGTCAGCGGAGGAGTATCAAGGGAGGAGCTGACTTGTACGAAAAAAACCGGCGTCTTGTCCATGAATGGCTATTTCCTGGGAGGCTGTGAGTGGCCCCCTGCGCCAGCAATTGAGCCTTTCTTCTTCGCTTTTCATGTCACGCCTGGTTCGCAGGCCAAGATCTGCTCGCCGGCAGGCGTTGAATACTTGAAGCAATTCCAGCCCATCGGTTGCCGGGATCGCGGCACCATGGAACTCATGCAAGCACATGGGTTGGAGGCGTTCTACAGCAAGTGCGTGACGCTGACGTTGCCGCGTAGGGCCACGGCTCCGGTGAATGGCAAGGTGTTCATGGTCGGCCTGAGCAAAGGGGGTATAAGCGCCGTCCCACGTGCTATACGCAAGAAGGCGGTGCTTGTGGACCAGGCCAAGCTGCGCCTGCCGAGTCTTTCCCCTAAAGCCAAGGAAATGATTTCGCAGGAACTGCTCGATACCTATGCGCGTGAGGCCTCGTTGGTGATTACGTCAAAAATCCACTGTGCAATGCCCTGTATAGCCATGGGTATTCCGGTGGTGTTTCTTTACGACGAAAAATGCAAGGACGATTATCGAGTCGGCATTATTGCTGACCTGGTCGGCATCAATTACATCGGCGAGTCCTGGTTTGCCAAGGTCTTGGGAAATCGTCTGCGCAGCAGGCGGATTGACTGGGCCCCGGTGTCCAAGGACATCGAAGCTGAGAAGTCAGCAATCAGGGCGGGTTATCTTGAGGCTTTCGAGCGGGCTGCCCAGCGTTACCAGGCGAGAAACAAAGTGGCAGCCTGATATTTTTCAAGAGGGCTGTGCGGCGATTGTGTAATGCCGCATCAGCTCATCCCATGGAAAGTCGCTGATTTTGCTGCGAGTCAAATAGTTACGAAGGTGGTGAAAGTTTCGCTGTACCAGGCGAGCGCCCAGCGGGGGGCGCTTGAAGCGAGTATCGAGAAAGTCTATCAGGCCGAAGCATTGCTCGCGGACCAACAATATGTTGCCCAGATGCAGCGAGCGGAAGTAGATCCCTTGCTGATGCAATTTGAAAATATACGCCGCCAGTTGCGGCAGTAGCTCATCGAATCGTCTGCGCTCGTGAAAAAAAATCTTGTCCAGAGCACTCCCTTCCAAGGGGCTGTAAAGGCAGCCGCTGACGCCTGCGGAGCGGTCAATCCAGAAATAGTCCGTGACGCTCGGAGTATTGATTCCACGTTCGCGAAGGCGCTCCCCGCATCGAGCAAAGCGTTGCGCATCCGGCATCAGGCGAACCAGCAGCGGGTGGCGTCGACTGCGAAATATCTTGAGGATGTCTCCATCATCGAGCTTCAGCACTTTGGCGCCACGGGCGTCTTTTTCCAGAACCTCGCCACGGCTTAGCCAGTCTTGTAATTGGTTCGCTGTTACAATCCGCATCTTGTCTCTCTTTTCAAACATACGAGGCGCGTCGAATGGCCAGTTCCGACCAGCAGTCGAGCATGAAGATTTACCTGCGATTGCTGAAATACGTGCTCCCCTACTGGGGGGCTTTCGCTATCAGTATCCTGGGTTTCGTGCTCTTCGCATCCAGCCAACCGATGCTTGCGGACATGCTCAAGCATTTTCTCGACGCTCTGCAAAAGCCCAATGACACCCAGTTCATGGGGGTCTCGCTGGTGCTCGGCGTGCCGTTGCTGATTGTACTCATTGCGGTGTATCAAGGCATAGGCTCATTTCTGGGTAACTACTACTTGGCCAAGGTCGCCCGCGGTGTGGTTCACGACCTGCGTTGCGCCCTGTTCGACAACCTGTTGACCCTGCCTAATCGCTACTTCGACAACCATAACTCCGGCCACTTGATTTCTCGCATAACCTACAACGTGACAATGGTCACCGGTGCAGCCACCGATGCGATCAAAGTGGTGATCCGCGAGGGGCTGACCGTCATTTTCCTGTTTGGTTATCTGCTTTACAGCAACTGGAAGATGACGCTCGTTTTGCTGGCGATTCTGCCTTTCATCGCACTAATGGTCAGTAGCGCCAGCAAGAAATTTCGCAAGCAAAGCAAGAAAATCCAAGTGGCGATGGGTGATGTAACCCATGTGGCTTCCGAGACGATCCAGGGCTACCGCGTGGTTCGCAGCTTTGGCGGTGAAAGCTACGAAATCGAACGGTTCCACAAGGCCAGTGCCGACAACATGAACCGCAGTCTGGGGATGACCCGTACCCAGTCTATCTACACGCCAATGCTGCAATTGGTGATTTATATCGGTATGGCCGTATTGATGTACCTGGTCCTCTATCTTCGCGGCGAAGCGTCTGCCGGTGAGCTGGTCGCCTACATCACCGCAGCGGGTTTGTTACCCAAGCCTATTCGTCAATTGTCGGAAGTCAGCGCCACGATCCAGAAAGGGTTGGCCGCGGCGGAGAGCATTTTCCAACAGCTCGACGAAGAGCCGGAAACTGATGCAGGTACCCAGCAAATCGAGCGCGTGAGGGGGCGACTGGAGGTGTGCAACCTAAGTTTCCAATATCCAGGCACCGAGAAAAACGTGCTCGACGATATTTCCTTTACCGCCGAGGAAGGGCAGATGGTCGCACTGGTAGGACGTTCGGGCAGTGGCAAGTCGACCTTGGCCAACCTGATCCCGCGTTTCTATCATCATGACAAAGGTCAGATCCTGCTCGACGGTTTGGACGTAGAGCAATACAAGCTGACGAACCTGCGGCGTCACATTGCGCTGGTGACCCAACAGGTTACGTTGTTCAACGACAGTGTTACCAACAACATTGCCTACGGTGACCTCGCTGGCGCTCCTTTTGAAGACGTGCGCAAGGCGGCGGAGGATGCTTACGCCGCGGAGTTCATCGAGCAAATGCCCGAGGGTTACGACACCTTGGTGGGCGAGAACGGCGTGCTGCTTTCCGGCGGCCAGCGCCAGCGCCTGGCGATTGCTCGTGCCCTGCTCAAAAACGCCCCCCTGTTGATTTTGGATGAGGCCACTTCGGCCCTCGACACCGAGTCTGAGCGCCACATCCAAGGCGCTCTGGATCAAGTAATGAAGGGGCGCACCACGCTGGTGATCGCCCATCGCTTGTCGACCATTGAGAAGGCTGATTTGATTCTGCTGATGGACAAGGGGCGTATCGTCGAGCGCGGCACTCATTCAGAATTGCTGGCACTGAATGGGCTTTACGCACGCTTGCATGAGAAGGATTTCATCGAAGGCACCGACGATGTAACAAAAGGGACCTTCGCCTGATTTTGATTCTCCGCGATTCCAAATATCTGCGAGAGGCTCGGCTATGGATAGGATGCCAAAGAAACCGCTACAACAGCTGCATGAGCTATCGATCACACCCCAGGCCCGGGCGGCGATCAAGTCCCAGCAGCCACGATGCATCTGGCTGACCGGGCTGTCCGGGGCGGGAAAGTCGACACTGGCCAATGCGCTGGAAGTGCGGCTGCACGGGCAGGGGCTTCATACCTGCCTGCTTGACGGCGACGACCTGCGCCGAGGGTTGTGCAGCGACCTGGGCATGACGCCCGAAGCGCGCAAAGAGAACATCCGGCGCGTCGCCGAGGTGGCTCGGTTGATGTTTGACGCAGGGCTGATTGTCATCGTTGCGGCCATTTCACCGTTTCGATCCGACCGTGAGGCTGCGCGCAAGTTGTTTCCCGAGGGCAGCTTCTTGGAAATCTACGTCAGCACGTCCTTCGCAGTCTGCGCCCAGCGGGATCCAAAGGGGCTGTATCGGGACGCGCGTGCCGGCCGGTTAAAGAATTTTACCGGCCTCGATAGCCCATACGAAGCTCCCCTGGCCCCCGAGGGCGATATCGACACGGGTGGCCTGACGCAGAGTGAGGCCTGCGAGCGGCTGTGGGCGCTGGTCCTGCGCTGACCCGAAAAACCTGGCGCCGCATCCAATTGCAGCCATGGACGAGCCTTTCTCAACCCTGTGCTAATATCGCGCCCCTGTTCATTTTGTATGTGGGATGCTCCATGAAGTTGTCCATGCCGCGATTCGATCAAGCCCCTGTATTGGTGGTCGGCGATGTCATGCTCGACCGCTACTGGCATGGCGGTACATCACGGATTTCCCCCGAGGCGCCGGTACCGGTGGTCAGGGTCGAGCACATCGAGGACCGTCCCGGTGGCGCCGCCAACGTGGCCCTGAACATCGCCGCCCTCGGCGCACCGGCGTCCCTGGTGGGCGTGACCGGTGACGATGAAGCCGCCGAGAGCCTGGCCAACAGCCTGGAAGGCGCCGGCGTACGGGCGATCTTCCAGCGCATCGCGCACCAGCCGACCATCGTCAAGCTGCGGGTCATCAGCCGTCACCAGCAACTGCTGCGAATCGATTTCGAAGAGCCATTCGCCACCGACCCGCTGTCCCTTGGCGCCGAGGTCGACAACCTGCTCGACGGTATCAAGGTCCTGGTGTTGTCGGACTACGGCAAAGGCGCGTTGAAGAACCATCAAGTGTTGATCCAGGCTGCCCGTGCCCGCGGTATCCCCGTGTTGGCCGATCCCAAGGGCAAGGATTTTTCCATCTACCGTGGCGCGAGCCTGATCACCCCGAACCTCAGCGAATTCGAAACCATCGTCGGTGGTTGCGCTGACGAGCACGAATTGGTGAGTAAAGGCGCCCAGCTGATGCATGACCTGGATCTCGGAGCGCTGCTGGTGACCCGAGGTGAACACGGCATGACCCTGCTGCGTCCCGATCATCCGGCCCTGCACTTGCCGGCCCGTGCCCGTGAGGTATTCGACGTGACGGGGGCCGGCGACACGGTGATTTCCACGTTGGCCGCAGCGATTGCCGCCGGCGAGGAACTGCCCCATGCGGTGGCCCTGGCCAACCTGGCGGCAGGCATTGTCGTCGGCAAGCTGGGTACGGCGGCCATCAGTGCGCCTGAGCTGCGTCGCGCCATCCAGCGCGAAGAAGGTTCGGAGCGCGGTGTGCTCGGCCTGGAGCAACTATTGCTGGCCGTCGACGATGCGCGTGCCCACAACGAACGAATCGTCTTCACCAATGGCTGCTTCGATATTCTGCATGCCGGTCATGTGACCTACCTCGAGCAGGCCAGGGCCCAGGGCGATCGCCTGATCGTCGCGGTCAATGACGACGCATCGGTGAGCCGCCTGAAAGGGCCAGGCCGGCCGATCAACAGCGTTGATCGACGCATGGCGGTCCTGGCCGGCCTTGGCGCGGTGGACTGGGTCATCAGCTTCAGCGAGGGCACACCGGAAAACCTGCTTCGCCAGGTCAAGCCGGATGTGCTGGTGAAGGGCGGTGACTACGGGATCGATCAGGTTGTCGGTGCTGATATCGTTGCGGCCTACGGCGGCACGGTGAAGGTGTTGGGACTGGTAGAAAACAGCTCGACGACGGCGATCGTCGAGAAGATCCGCGGCCGTTGAGGTGTTAATCTGATGGTTCGGGAAAGGTGTCATGGCCCGTGCCTTTCTCACCGCAGATCTGCTCGTAAGCCTTGTTTGATTCGTCCGCCGCAGTTGACTTGTGAAGTCACGTCGCCGGTGGTGGATGCATAGTCGCGTGGGGGAGTGCCAGCAATCTGGCGTAATGTCGCCGGAGCGAATCATTGTTACGTTGGGGCAGGTGCGTATTGAAAGTTGCGCTGGCATTTTTTGGTATTCCGAGGAACTCGGAAGTCTGTTTTCCATCCATCAGAGAAAATGTTCTGGCACAGATCCCTGCCCGGAGCGAAGTGCAGTGTTTTTACCATTTGTACAAGATCGATGAGGTTCACAATCCGCGTTCGGGTGAAGCAGGCGAGCTGAATGCGAACAACTATTCACCGTTCAGCACTATGACCGGTCGACTCGACTCTATCGACGGGGTGCTGGAGCGTTGGGACTACGAGAGGATCAAGGCGCTTGGTGATACATGGGGGGACCAGCATGCGTCGCTCAGAAACCTGATCTATCAGCTCAACTCATTGAACAATGTGACGGCCATGATGGAGCCATTTGATCCGGACTTCGTCGTGTTTGTACGCCCCGACATCTTCTTCCACACTGCGCTTCCAAATTATGTATTTGCTCGCCCCGAAGCTCGTCGGTTGAATACCTATATCCCGGATTGGCAATGGTGGAACGGTTTGAATGACCGATTTGCGATCTGCGGGCGCGACGCCTACCGTGCTTATGGTACGCGTATTGAGCGTATTTTCGATTTTTGCGAGGCAACCGGCAGAAAGCTGCATTCCGAACGGTTACTCAAATATGCGTTGCAGCAAGCACATGTCAGGGTCTGCACCATGCCGACCACGGCATCACGTGTACGAATTAATGGCAATTTCGCCGAAGAGTCATTTTCCTCCAAGCGCGGCATGGGTAAACGCGAGAATCGTTACTTTCGTCTGTTTGCACGGTGGCGGACCTATCTCGATAGGCGCTCATCCACCTGAGCTATTTGTGTAGCGTCCCACGAACCATGCGCATCAAGCCCATGGCTTTCTTGTGCAAGCCTTTGAGGCCTGGGCGATGTGGGGCAGGAGCCTTCAGACCTTGTTTGACAAGCCAATCCTTCCAGCGGATGCGTTCGTCGCGCACCACCCAGCCCTCTTGGTTGGCGAAGCTTTCAGCCAAGTGCAAGCCTCGTGTGCTGGCTGCGACCAGTCGATCGCGTTTGAGCGTATAGAGCTCTCCGATCGGCTTTCCGTCTTCAAGCGGCATCAGGTACAGGTCCGGTCGCTTGCGGTCCAGGCGTGCCACCAGTTGGTCGCCCTCCAGACGCTCATCGACATGAAACAGGCTCAGTGACTTGGCTTCCTTGGGCACGTCCAGTCGCAAGTCATAAATCAATTGCAGCGATGCCGTCGGCAGGTGCACATAGGCCCGTGGCCGTTCGATCAGCTGCAGGTTAGCGCTGCGCACCGGGCGGGCCGAGCCCGAGAGAGGCGTCAGGCGAAACGGCAAGGCTTCGCGGTAATGCAGGGCCGTGGCGTAAGGAGCCGGCAGCCAGGTGTCGTTGAAGCGTCCACCGAGCCAACCTTCCGGCGTTTCCAACAGGCATTCTTCGGCTATTTCGTTGATAGCGGTAAGCAGCGGCAGATTCAGCTCATGAGCCGGGACGTAGCCCGAGATCAGCTTGAGCACCACATCGCCGCGATCCTGCCGGCGTTGACGCACGAGCACCCAATATTCACGGTTCTGCCAATGCAGGGTCAGGCGCACCGAGACGCCCAGGTTCGCCAGCTCCACGGAAAAGCGTTCGGCATCGTCCACGGTCATGGGACGCCGCCGCTGCAAGGTCTGGGCAAAGTTGAGCGGCATCCCCACGCTCTGGTAAGTCAGGCCTTCGGGAGTCGCTTCGACGAAAAGGGGCAGAGTCTTGAAGTTGCTTGGATTTTTCCTGATGAGCGTACGCGGCATGTCGGCTCCTTCCTTTAGGCCGCGTAGGGCGGCGTCAGTTTTTACGCAGGACCTTGGCGACGGTCGCGACGTTATGGGCGAGGTGCAGCGGATTGATCGTGCCGACAATAGCACTGGCGACCCCAGGATGCTCAAACAACAGTTCGAAACTGGCGCGAACCGGGTCTACCCCGGGGCTCAGGCAGACGTGACCGCTGGCCAGGGCTTTTTTCACCAGGATCGCTTTGCCGTGCTCGCTGGCGTAGTCAATGACAGCCTTTTCGTTTCGTTCGTTCAGATTGTAGGTGACCATCGCACAATCACCTTGCTCCAGGGCTTTCAAGCCACCTTCGACGGTCTTGCCGGAAAAGCCGAAGCCGCCGATCTTGCCCTCGCGCTTGAGCGCCGCCAGGGTCGGGTAGACCTCGCTGTCGTTGAGGATCGCCAGGTCGTTGCCATCGGAATGTACCAGCACCAGGTCGATATGGTCGGTTTCCAGGCGCTTGAGGCTGCGCTCTACCGAGAATCGCGTATGGGCGGCGCTGAAATCATGGCGTGACTGGCCGTCGCTGAATTCCTCGCCAACCTTGCTGACGATCACCCAGTCCTGGCGTTGGCCGCGTAGCAGCGGGCCGAGGCGCTCCTCGCTGCGACCGTAGGCCGGCGCGGTGTCGATCAGGTTGATGCCCAGGTCGCGGGCCAGCTTGAGCAGCATGCGCGCTTCGTCGTCATCGGGAATCTGAAAGCCGTTGGGGTATTTCACGCCCTGGTCGCGACCAAGCTTGACGGTGCCCAGGCCCAGGGGCGAGACCATCGGGCCGTTGTTGCCCAGCGGGCGGTGCAGATCGTGGAGTGTTGGCAGGCTCATGGCAGTAATTGGTCCCAGGCGGGAACGCCCATCGGCGGCTTTGGCAGGTCCGGCAGCGGAGTGGAATGGATGGGTTGGATGGCGTCGCGCTGCAGCGCGGCGATCACCCGATCAGAAAAGTCCGGGGCCAAGGCCAATTTGGTCGGCCAGCCCACCAGCAGGCGATCCTGCTCGGCGACGAAGGCATTATCCGGGCGGGTCAGGCCCGATTGCAGCGGCTCTGCGCGGGCGACCCGCAACGTGGCCCATTGCGCGGTGCTGAGGTCGATCCACGGAAGCAGTTGGCCGAGCTCCTTCTGGGCGACGGCGATCTGCGCGGCGGGCTCGCGGGCAACGGCATCCCCCTCGGCGAGATCGCCTCCCAGGTACCAGACCCATTGGCCATCGGCGGCTGGATGAGTGGTCACGGTTACCCGTGGCTTAGGCCCGCCGCCCAGGCAATGGGCATACAGGGGCTTGAGGCTCGGTCCCTTGGCCAGGACCATGTGCAACGGCCGGGTCTGCATGGCCGGCTGGTCCAGGCCCAAGGCTTTGAGAAGGTCAGCGGTGCCGCCGCCGGCACTGAGGACAATGCGTTGGGCGTGGATTTCGCGACCGTCGACTTTCAGTCCGACCAGCTTGCCTTCTTCGTGCAGTGGTTCGATGTGCTGTCCGGCCAGCAGGCTGTCGCCGGCCAGTTCCGCCAGGCGTGCGATCAGGCTGGGAACGTCCACCACTAACTCGGCCAGGCGGTAGACCTTGCCTTTGAAGCGCTTGTCTTGCAGGGCCGGCGGCAGTTGGTCGCCCTTGACTTGGTCAACGCGTCCGCGCACGGCCTTGCTGGCGAAAAAACTGGTGAGGTTGCCGGCCAGCGTGCCGGGCGACCAGAGGTAATGGGCATCGGACAACATGCGCACGCCCGACAGGTCCAGCTCACCGTCGCCCTTGAGGGCTTCGCGCCAGCGGCGCGGCATGTCGGCGATGGCTTCCGAGGCGCCGGTCAGGGCGCCATGCAACGCGTATTTGGCGCCGCCATGGATGATGCCCTGGGATTTGACACTCTGCCCGCCGCCAAGGCTGGCGCTTTCCACCAGCACGGTTGAAAAACCCTGGCGGCGCAAACGCGCGTTTAGCCAGAGGCCGGCGACGCCTGCGCCGACAATCAGAATGTCGGTGGAAATAACGGATGGCATGAGCGACCTCAGTGTTCAAGACGAGGGCGCAGTATACAGGCTCGATGCAGAGGGCATTTGTTGGCGATCAACGTCGGCAACTTTCGGACAAAGCTTTGGTGGCGAGGGAGCTTGCTCCCGCTGGAGCGCGAAGCGGTCCCGTTTCTAGTGGGCGCTTCGCACCCAAGCGGGAGCAAGCTTCCTCGCCACACGTGCATTTGAGCTCAATGAAAAGGTATTTCAGCTCGGATGATCAGTGGATCTTCAGTGCCCGGCAGTCTTGGAAAACAGCTGTATAACCACCACCCCCAACACAATCAACGCCATCCCCAGCATCGCCGGCACGTCCAGTTTTTGCCCATAGATGAACAACGCAGCAACGCTGACCATGACAATCCCCAACCCGGCCCAGACCGCATAGGCCACGCCCACCGGAACGGTGCGCACCACCAGCGTCAGCATCCAGAACGCGGTGCCGTAGCCTGCGATGACCAGCAACAAGGGCAGGGGTGCGCTCAGGCCCTTGATCGCTTTCATCGAAACGGTGGCGATCACTTCGGCGCAGATGGCGATGGCGAGGTAGTAGTAGGCGTTCATGAGCGAATCCTCTTTGGCTGTTGCGTCGTTCGATGGACCTATTCTAGGGAATGATCAGATGCGGTAAAGTCATTACCTATCTGTAATTGAGATAGGTTGAGCCATGAACGTTCAGTGGAACCTTGAGCAATTGCGACTGTTCGTCGGGGTCGCCGAGAAGCGTTCGTTTTCCGCAGTGGCCCGTGATCAGCGCAAGGCCCAGTCAGCCATCAGCAGCGCGATTGCGATGTTGGAGGAGGATCTGGGGGTGAGCCTGTTCGAACGCAGCAGCGGTCGCCAGCCCAAGCTCACCGATGCGGGCGTGGCATTGCTGGAGGAGGCCAGGGAGGTGTTGCGTCAGTGCGAGCGCCTCAACGGCCGGGCACTGGCCTTGATGCGGGGGCAGGAAGCATCGCTGCGCCTGGCCCAGGACGAAGCCATGCCGTATCAGCCTGTCATCGACAGCCTGGCGGCGCTGGCCGAACGATTTCCTACGCTTGAAGTGCAACTGGCGAGCGCCGCCCAAGGCGATGTGGCGCGCAAACTGGTGGAGCGTCGCGCCGACCTCGGGTTGTTGTTCTATCACGATCAGATTCCCGAGGCGCTGGAGCGCAGGGTGCTGGGCAGCGTCGAGATGGTCACGGTGTGCGGCCGGGATCATCCACTGGCGAACCACGGTTATGTGTCATGCCTGGAAATGGCCCGGCACCGGCAGTTGCTGATGGCGACCCAATCCAGCGTCTATCCCGGCAGCGAACAGGCCAGCCCGCAAGTCTGGCGCGCCGACAGCTTCTACGTGCTGGCCGAGTGGTTGAGGAGTGGCTTGGGCTGGGCCTGGTTGCCGCGGCACGTCGTGCAGTACCCGGCGTACCAGGGAGATATGGTCGAACTCAACAGCGAATGGACCCCGCCGGCCCTGGTGGTGGAACTGGTCTGGCGCCGCGATGAACCCCTTGGCCCGGCCGCGCGTTGGCTGGCGGAACGTTTTGCCGTGCAGTTGCAGGCGATTGGCTGAAAACCCGATAAACTCCGCCGCCATGAACAGAACTCTCTATAGCGCGTTGTTTTACCTGGGGCTGCCATTGGTGGCGATTCGGCTTTGGCTGCGGGCTCGCAAGGCACCGGCCTATGCGCGGCGTATTGGCGAGCGGTTTTCGTGGGGATTGCCGGCGATGGTGCCGGATGGCATCTGGGTCCACGCGGTATCGGTGGGTGAGAGTATTGCCGCCGCGCCGATGATCCGCGCCTTGCTGCAACGTTATCCACAACTGCCGATCACCGTCACTTGCATGACGCCCACCGGTTCGGAGCGGATCAAGGCGTTGTTCGCCAATGAACCGCGCATCCAGCATTGCTATCTGCCTTATGACCTGCCTTGCGCGGCCAATCGCTTCCTCGACCTGGTACGGCCGAAACTGGCGGTGATCATGGAAACCGAGCTATGGCCCAACCACATCCATCAATGCGCCCGCCGCGGCATCCCCGTGGCGTTGGCCAACGCGCGGCTGTCGGAGCGTTCGGCGCGTGGTTATGCCCGTTTTCCCAAGCTGACCCGGCCGATGCTCGCCGAGATGAGCCTGTTTGCGGTGCAGACCGAAGCCGAGGCCGAGCGCTTTCGCCAGCTCGGTGCCAGGGCACAGACCGTCGAGGTTACGGGCTCGATCAAGTTCGACTTGACCATCGACCCACAACTGCTCGAAAGCGCCAGCGCCTTGCGTCGCCAATGGCAAGCGGTGGAACGCCCGGTGTGGATCGCCGCCAGCACCCACGAGGGTGAGGATGAGGTGGTGCTGGCCGCCCACCGTCGGTTACTCGACAGTTATCCCGATGCGTTGCTGATCCTGGTGCCGCGTCATCCGGAGCGATTCGATTCGGTGGCGCAGTTGTGTGAGCGCGAGGGTTTCAACACCGTCCGGCGTTCAAGCGCTCAAGCAGTCGATTCACAAACCTCGGTGCTGCTCGGCGACACCATGGGCGAGCTGCTGTTTCTCTACGCGTTGGCTGATAGCGCGTTTGTCGGTGGCAGCCTGGTGCCCAACGGTGGGCACAACCTGCTCGAGCCAGCGGCCATGGCGAAACCGGTGCTCAGTGGCCCGCATCTGTTCAACTTCCTCGAAATCGCCGCGCAGTTGCGCGCCGCCGGAGCGCTGGCGGAAGTGGAAGATGCCGAAAGCCTGGCCCTGGCGGTGCAGCGCCTGTTCGAACTGCCCCGGGATGCCCAGCGCATGGCCGAGGCGGGATTGGTGGTGATGCGCCGCAACCAGGGTGCGTTGCAGCGATTGCTGGATGGGCTGGGGCGGTTGATGGGCTGAGCTTTTGTGGCGAGGGAGCAAGCTCCCTCGCCACAGGGGATTCGTCGCAGATGTGTTATTGCGCCGGCCGCGAGCGCAACTGCTCCGCTGCGGCCTGGGCCAGGTCCGGCGGCAGGAAGTCCTTGTCCGGGTTGTAGTCGGGCTTGAGGTAGCGGGACAGGGCTTGCAGGTCTTCCGGGCTCAAGGTCCCGGCGGCCTGCTTGAGGCGCAGGTTGTCCAGGATGTAGGCATAGCGGGCGTTGTTGTAGTCGCGCACCGAGGTGTACAACTGGCGCTGGGCGTCGAGCACATCGACGATGTTGCGGGTGCCCACCTGGTAGCCGATCTCCGTGGCATCCACTGCGCTCTGGTTGGAGATGATCGACTGGCGCCGGGCCTGGACCTGTTCCACATCGGTGTTTACCGCGCGGTGCAGGTTGCGGGTGTTTTCCACGACTTGCCTACGCAGGCCTTCACGCTGCTGCTCGGTCTGGGTGAGCTGCGAGTAGGACTCGCGCACCTGCGAGCTGGTCAACCCGCCGCTGTAGATCGGAATACTCAATTGCAGGCCGATGGTGCGTTGCTCGGCGTCGCCACCATAGCGCTGGCCGGTGGGGCTCGGGTTGGTGAAGCCGAGGCCGTCGTTGTCACCTTTGCGGTACTGGGCGATTGCATCGAGGGTCGGCGCGTGACCAGCCTTGCGTTGGCGCAGCGTATCCTCGGCGGCATCGACGGCGTAGTTGCTGGCCAGCAGATTGAGGTTCTGCCTGGCGGCGGTGTCGACCCAGGCCTTGGCGTCGTTGGGCGCCGGCGGCAGGATCGGCAGGGTGTGGACGACGCCCTGGATCGAATTGTATTGGCGGTTGGTCAGGGTGATCAGCGCTTCGAAAGCGTCTTCGACCTGGCGTTGCGCGATGATCCGGTTGGCCCGCGCGGTGTCGTAGCTGGCCTGGGATTGCAGCACGTCGGTCTTGTCCGACAGGCCCACGTCGAAACGTTCGTTGGACTGGTCGAGCTGACGCTTGAACGCGGCTTCCTCGGCCTTGGTCGAGGCCAGGTTGTCCTGGCTGCGCAGCACGTTGAAATAGGCTTCGGCGCTTTGCAGGATCAGGTTCTGCTCGGTGGCCGACAACTGCAGCGATGCCTGTTCATTGACCGATTTGGCCGCTTGCAGTTGGAACCAGCGGTCGGCGCGGAAAATCGGCTGCGACAGCGTGGCCTGGTAGACCGTGGAGCTGCGGGTGGCGGTCATCGCCGGTTCGTCGAGCTCGGTACGGGTGTTGTTCAGGTCGGCGCCGGCCGAGAGGTTGGGCAGCAGCCCGGCGCGGGCCTGGGGCACCACTTCCTTCTGGGCGCCATACTGGGCGCGGGCGGCGGCCAGGTCGGCGTTGTTGTCCACTGCTTCCTGGTACACGCTGACCAGGTCGGTGCGGGTGGATAAAGGCGCTTCGGCGGCCCAGGCCATTCCATTGGACGCACAAGACACGGCAAGGGCCAGTGAGAGTTTGCGCAGCATGAGGCGATCCCTACGTTCAAATTGAATGCGCATAACAGGCGCGCGGCGTAGCGAGTGTAGTTGCGGCTACTCACGGCAACAATCCTGTATTTGCGCCATTCATCACGGCTTTTGCCCAGGCGATGGCGTTCTGCGCCGGTTGTGTCTAGACTGGCCGGGTTCTTGTCGGGGTGCCTTGCTATGAGGCTGAGATCGAATAATTTCGGATCCCGTTGAACCTGATCAGGTTAGCGCCTGCGTAGGGAACAAGATTTCTCGTCACCCGGCGAGTCCTCTTGTGCTTCGTCCGGGATGTTGTTCGACAATCGAACACCTCCGAGCAGCAAGCACAGCGTCCGCACTTTCGTGCAAGGGCGCGTCCATTCGCTACAGGTTCGCTCCGACAAAAATCCACTGCCTGGATGTGTGTCTGGAGAGCCCGTGATGACGACAAAATCAAAAAACGCGACCAACCTCAGTGAATCGGCCCAGGTCGATCAGCAATCGGTCCAACCCTTTACCCGCTCGCAAAAAATCTACGTCCAGGGCAGCCGCCCGGATATCCGCGTGCCCATGCGCGAAATCAGCCTCGACGTGACCCCCACCGACTTCGGCGGCGAAATCAACGCGCCGGTAGTGGTCTACGACACCTCGGGCCCGTACACCGATCCCAACGTGATCATCGATGTACGCAAAGGCCTGGCCGATGTGCGTTCGCCGTGGATCGAAGCCCGTGGCGACACCGAGCGCCTGGCGGGCCTGAGTTCCAATTTCGGCCAGGAACGCCTGGCCGACCCCGAGCTGACCAAGCTGCGCTTTGCCCACGTGAACAACCCGCGTCGCGCCAAGCCGGGTGCCAACGTCAGCCAGATGCACTACGCGCGAAAAGGCATCATCACCGCCGAGATGGAATACGTCGCCATCCGCGAAAACATGAAGCTGGAAGTCGCCCGCGCCGCCGGCCTGCTGGACCAGCAACACGCCGGCCACAGCTTCGGCGCCAGCGTGCCGAAGGTCATCACCCCGGAATTCGTGCGCGACGAAATCGCCCGTGGCCGCGCGATCATCCCGGCCAACATCAACCACACCGAACTGGAACCGATGATCATCGGCCGTAACTTCCTGGTGAAGATCAACGGCAACATCGGCAACAGTGCGCTGGGTTCGTCCATCGAAGAAGAAGTGGCGAAGCTGACCTGGGGCATCCGCTGGGGTTCGGACACGGTCATGGACCTGTCCACCGGCAAGCACATCCATGAAACCCGCGAGTGGATCATCCGCAACTCGCCCGTACCAATCGGTACCGTGCCGATCTACCAGGCGCTGGAAAAAGTCGGCGGCGTCGCCGAAGACCTGACCTGGGAATTGTTCCGCGACACGCTGATCGAGCAGGCCGAGCAGGGCGTCGATTACTTCACCATCCACGCCGGCGTGTTGCTGCGCTATGTGCCGATGACCGCCAAGCGCGTCACCGGTATCGTCAGCCGTGGCGGTTCGATCATGGCCAAGTGGTGCCTGGCGCACCACAAGGAAAACTTCCTCTACACCCATTTCGAAGACATCTGCGAAATCATGAAGGCCTACGACGTCAGCTTCTCGCTGGGCGATGGCCTGCGTCCGGGCTCGATTGCCGACGCCAACGACGAAGCGCAGTTCGGTGAGCTGGAAACCCTCGGCGAACTGACCAAGATCGCCTGGAAGCACGACGTGCAATGCATGATCGAAGGCCCCGGCCACGTGCCGATGCAGTTGATCAAAGAGAACATGGACAAGCAGCTCGAGTGCTGCGACGAGGCGCCGTTCTACACCCTCGGCCCGCTGACCACCGACATCGCGCCGGGCTACGACCACATCACTTCCGGCATCGGTGCCGCTATGATCGGCTGGTTCGGTTGCGCCATGCTTTGCTACGTCACGCCGAAGGAACACCTCGGCTTGCCGAACAAGGATGACGTCAAGACCGGGATCATCACCTACAAGATCGCCGCTCACGCAGCCGACCTCGCCAAGGGCCACCCGGGCGCGCAGATCCGCGACAACGCCTTGAGCAAGGCGCGATTCGAGTTCCGCTGGGAAGACCAGTTCAACCTCGGCCTCGACCCGGACACCGCTCGCTCGTACCACGACGAGACCCTGCCGAAGGACTCGGCCAAGGTCGCGCATTTCTGCTCGATGTGCGGGCCGAAATTCTGCTCGATGAAAATCACCCAGGAAGTGCGCGAGTACGCCGCCAACCAACGCATTGAAGCGGTGGATGTCGATGATGTTGCCCAAGGCCTGGCGGAGCAGGCCGAGCGGTTCAAGAAAGAAGGCAGTCAGCTTTACAAGAAAGTTTAAGCGGCGCTCACCCCGTGGCGAGGGAGCAAGCTCGCTCGCCACATCAGCGACCCAAAACAATAATCTCCCTGGGATATCTCTTTGAACATCCAACCCAGCACCTACTCCCCAGACGCTGCCGTCCCCCTGGACAAACGCGTCTTCGGCGCCCGCGATCTGTTTTCCCTGTGGTTCTCCCTCGGCATCGGCCTGATGGTCTTGCAGGTCGGCGCCTTGCTCGCGCCGGGCCTGGGCCTGAGCGGTTCGTTGCTGGCGATTTTCCTTGGCACGCTGGTGGGCGTCCTGCTGCTGGCGGCCGTCGGCGTGATTGGCAGCGACACGGGCCTGTCGGCCATGGCCGCGCTCAAGCTCAGCCTCGGTGGCAAGGGCGCGAGCGTGCCGGCGGTGTTGAACCTGCTGCAACTGATCGGTTGGGGCTCGTTCGAAATCATCGTCATGCGCGACGCCGCCAGCCTGCTCGGTGCCCGGGCCTTCAGCGAAGGCAGCCTGGGTTCCAATCCGCTGCTATGGACACTGTTCTTCGGCGCCCTGGCGACCCTGCTCGCCGTGAGTGGGCCGCTGACCTTCGTGCGCAAGGTCCTGCGCAAATGGGGCATCTGGTTGCTGTTGGCGGCCTGCATCTGGTTGACCTGGAACCTGTTCGCCAAGGCTGACCTGGTGGCGCTGTGGGCCCAGGCGGGCGATGGTTCGATGCCGTTGGCGGTGGGGTTCGATATCGCTATCGCGATGCCGCTGTCGTGGTTGCCGCTGATCGCCGACTACTCGCGTTTCGGCAAGCGCGCCAAGAACGTCTTCGGCGGTACTGCCGTGGGCTTCTTCATTGGTAATTTCTGGCTGATGAGCCTGGGCGTGGCCTACACCCTGGCGTTCGCGCCGAGCGGAGAAGTCAACGCGTTGCTGCTTGCCCTGGCGGGTGCTGGATTGGGTATTCCCCTGTTGCTGATTCTGCTGGACGAGTCGGAAAACGCCTTTGCCGACATCCACTCGGCGGCGGTATCGACGGGCATGTTGTCGGGTTTGAAGGTCGAGCACCTGGCGTTGGCGATCGGCCTCATCTGCACCTTGATCGCCTGCCTCGCGCCGTTGGCGCAATACCAGAACTTCCTGTTGCTGATCGGCTCGGTGTTCGCGCCGCTGTTCGGCGTGGTGCTGGTGGACCATTTCATCCTGCGCAAACGCAGCAGCCAGGTATCGTCAGCGTCGTTGCGCTGGCCGGCATTGTTGGCCTGGCTGGGTGGGGTGAGCACTTACCACCTGCTGGCCAACTTTTATCCGGACGTCGGCGCAACCCTGCCGTCGCTGATCCTGGCGGGGTTGCTGCAACTGTTGCTGGGCCGGGCCTTCAGCTACGGCCGGGAAACAGCTCGGGCTTGAGGATGCCGTTGAGGCGCGGATAGGCGATCTTCAGTTCGATGTGGCCCAGGGCGTACGGCGCGATGGTGCTCACTTCGTACTTGAGGATCACCCCACCGTAGGTCAGCGCTACGTGCGGTGTCTTCTGGAAGGGCCACTGTTTGACGAACTCCGGTTCCTGGTCCAGCTTGGTGCTGATCAGCCAGCTGTTGTGGGCGACTTGTGCGGCTTTCCAGAACGCCTCCTCCTGGCCCGGCAGCAGCATGTCCGACAGTGTCAGCACCTTGTGTTGTTGGCGCGAATAGTTGATGAAACCGCGACCCGGGGTGCCGTGGGCGCCGCCGGTGTCCAGGTAGCTGGACAATTCGATGATCACCAGGCCGTCATGTTGCTCACGTACCTTGGCCTGCAAATAGCTGCTGTTGCGCGGTGCGGCGCTGCGCAAGAATTGCTCGCGATAGGCGGCGAGCGTCGGCGCCACCGGAGCGTCCGGGCTGGTGCGGGTCATTTGCAACAGGCGTTTTTCGATGATGTCGTCCAGGGCCGGCTCGGCGGGAAAGTGCAGGGTATCGATGTTCACCAGCGGGCAGTCGGCACTGGCGCAGCCGGGCTGCAATTGCTCCGACGCATCGCGAGTGGTCTCCAGCGGTGCTCGATAATTGGGTTGGAACAGGCTTTGGCAAGCACCCAGGGTCAGGGCAATGGCGGCCAGGGAAGCAATTTTGAAAAGCGACATGGGCGTCCTTCGTGGAACAGGGAAAGGCAAAAAGTTACCCGCTTCGACTGTCGGCAGGGCAATCAGTTCGCCACTAAGCTCATTAGAGTAATTTTAAAGGCAGCCGTCTATCCCGATGACCGGAAAGGGGCTGCATCAAACGGTACGGGCGCGTTAGGATGGCGCGAAGCCGAGGTAGGAACCTCGTACTGATCCATTGCACACGAGGATTGTCATGACCGATTTCGCCAACGCCACACCGAGCGCCGTGGAGATCGCCGAGCGTGAAACCTGTTTCAAAGGTTTCTATAAGCTCGACCGGCTCGTCTTGCGCCACGAGTTGTTTGCCGGGGGCATGAGCCGCAAAATCAGCCGTGAACTGTTCGTGCGTCATGACGCGGTATGTGTGCTGCCCTACGACCCGCAGCGTGATGAAGTGGTGTTGATCGAGCAGTTTCGCGTGGGGGCCATGGGCAAGACCGCCAACCCCTGGCTGGTGGAGCTGGTGGCTGGCCTGATCGACAAGGACGAGCAACCGGAAGAAGTTGCTCATCGCGAAGCGCAGGAGGAAGCTGGGCTTGTCTTCGCCGCGCTCTGGCCGATGACCAAGTATTTTCCATCGCCGGGCGGCAGCGATGAGTTCGTGCATCTTTTCCTGGGGCGTTGCGACAGCACGGGGGCCGGCGGCCTGCATGGCCTGCTGGAAGAAGCTGAAGATATCCGCGTGAAGGTCTGGGCGTTCGAAGACGCGCTGCAAGCGGTGCGCGACGGTCGTATCTGCAACGCGGCCAGCATCATTGCCTTGCAATGGCTGGCCTTGAATCGTGATGAAGTGAGGGGGCTATGGTCCTGAACAAGCTGCGCGATCGTTATCGCGTCGATCTGGTGGGGTTGCAGGCCGCCTGCGAGGCCAATTACGCCCGCCTGATGCGCTTGTTGCCGGACATGCGCAACGATCCGGCACCGCGTCGCATCGCCGTGACCCATGGCGACCAGATGCTCGGCGTGCTGGCCCTGGAAGTGCTGCAAACCTGTCCTTACACCACCACCTTGCAGGTGCGCCAGGAACACAGCTTGCCCTGGCTGCCGGTGCCGCAGCTGGAAGTTCAGGTCTATCACGATGCGCGCATGGCCGAAGTTGTCAGCGCCGAGCATGCGCGACGCTTTCGTGGCATCTATCCTTACCCCAATGCGTCAATGCACCAGCCGGATGAAAAAGCCCAGTTGAACCTGTTCCTCGGCGAGTGGCTGAGTCATTGCCTGGCGCTGGGCCACGAGTTCGAAGTCGTACGGTAGTTGTGAACCGGTTCCGGTTCGCGGGTTTCCCCTTTCGATCGTCCCCAGCATAATTGCCGCTTCATGCAACGGCGTCATTGCGCCTGGGAGAAAGCGATTTGCCTAGCGTATCCAGCTTGACCACGGCCGATGCGGCGCTGTTGGTCCAACTGTCCGACAGCCATTTGTTCGCCGAGGCCGATGCCTCGTTGCTGGGCATGAATACCCGTGACAGCTTGCGGGCGGTCGTTGACCTGGTGCTCAGGGAACAACCGAACATCGATTTGATGCTTGCCACGGGGGATCTGTCCCAGGACGGCACGTTGCAGTCCTATGAGGCATTTCGACAACTGACTGCGCGAATCGACGCGCCGGCGCGGTGGATTCCCGGTAACCATGATGAGCCGCAGGTGATGCTCGAGGCGGCGGTCAAGAGCACGTTGCTCGATCCGGTGGTGGACATTGGCAATTGGCGGGTGACGATGCTCGACTCCGCCGTGCCGGGTTCGGTGCCTGGGTTCTTGACCCAGGAGCAGTTGATTCTGTTGGCCAATGCCTTGAGCGAGGCGCCGGAGCGGCATCATCTGGTATGTCTGCATCATCATCCGGTGTCGATTGGGTGCGCGTGGATGGAGCCGATCGGGTTGCGTAATCCCGAGGCGCTGTTTGCGGTGCTGGATCGGTTTCCCCAGGTTCGGGCGGTGTTGTGGGGGCATGTGCATCAGGAAATCGACCAGGTGCGCGAGGGGGTTCGTTTGTTGGCTTCGCCTTCGACTTGTATTCAGTTTGAGCCGGGGAGTGAGGATTTTGCGGTGGGCTCGCAGGCGCCGGGGTATCGGTGGTTGCGGTTGTTGCCGGATGGGCGGTTGGAGACGGGGGTTGAGCGGGTGGTTGGGTTTGCTTTCACTCCCGATTATGGTTCCAACGGGTACTGAGTTTTTTGGGGACATATCCATTGCTGCGGTAACGGCCACTTAGGGTTCCGCCCTTACGGCGGCTCACTTTTTTTCAAACGCCAAAAAAAGTAAGCAAAAAAGGCTTGCCCCACCACTCGGTGCCTCGCCTAGGCTCGGCATGCCCGAACGAAGGCATTGCTCCGTGGGCCCGCCGCGAAGGGCCATCCATGGCCCAGCGCGGCTATCCCGGCATCCATGCCGGGATGCCCACTGCGCAATGCCTGCGTTCGGCCATCGTGGTTAACGGGGCCTCAAGATCAAAAGCCAAGCCGAGGCGGCCTGACAGCCGACCTGGCTCTCCCGGTCGTACACCCATCAGAAACTGTGGGAGCGGGCTTGCTCGCGAAGACGGCGGCACATACAACATGGATGCAAGCAGACCCACCGCCATCGCGAGCAAGCTCGGCTCCCACAAGGATCGGCGGTGGACACTGATCTTATAAACGACCCAAAACCAGTGTGGGAGCGAGCTTGCTCGCGATGGCGGCCTGAAAGCCGACCAAGGCTGTGGGAATGATCGGACAATCATCCGGGCCGCAGTGAATTTTTCCGACAAGTTCTGGCGGTTGCCGGGTGGGAAGGGCTGTCGCTAACCTTTTCCCGTCGCTGCAAATTCAGCGGCCGGGCCTGGAAACCCGATGAGTAAAAGGCATATCAGCGAGTCCCGTGAGATACTGCGGCGTTTTGAGCGTTCAGTTCCGCGTTATGGCGGCTGTGCGCGGGAGACTTTCGAGTCTGCCGGGTTTGCCTTTTACCTCGGTTTTCCAGCCCGTGCATAGCTGCCACCCTCTCGCCTGGAAACGGGAGATGGCAGTTCCACTACGTAAAAGGAACTACATCATGTTCAAAGCCACACCCAATCCCCCCGAAACCGATCCCCAAGAACTCGATGAAGCCGCCAAACGCGCCATCGACCATTATCTCGACCCCAAACCTCAAGCCAAAAAGAAAAAGCCCTCAGGTCAACTGTTCACCGTCGTGGAAGGCGTCGACACCGAAAGCCTGCTGGCCAACCTCAGCGAAACCCTGGCCTCAGCCGATGCCATGGTCAGCGACCTTGCCTTCGACCTGAAAGGCTCGCGACGCCATGTTGCCCTTGGCATTCAGCAACTGATTGAGCTGGGCGCTTTATTGGCGAATCGGATGCTGGACAACGTCAACACACAACCCTGACCACACCGCGAGCAGAGGCGAGCAAGATCGCTCCCACAATTGGACCGGAGTGCGACCGGGTGAACCAGGTCGGCTGTCAGGCCGCCTCGCGAGCAAGCTTTGCTCCCACAGATTTGACGGGTGTACAACCGGGAGAGCCAGGTCGGCTACTAGGCCGCCTCGTGGTGGACGTTGATCTCGGCGCCCCATTAACCACGATGGCCGAACGCAGGCATTGCGCAGTGGGCAACCCGGCATGGATGCCGGGTTAGCCGCGCTGGGCCATGGATGGCCCTTCGCGGCGGCCCACGGAGCAATGTCGGAGTGAGGGCA
The DNA here is from genome assembly GCF_035751725.1 of Pseudomonas frederiksbergensis. GTDB lineage: Bacteria > Pseudomonadota > Gammaproteobacteria > Pseudomonadales > Pseudomonadaceae > Aquipseudomonas > Aquipseudomonas frederiksbergensis_A. The sequence continues at coordinate 601,257 of NZ_CP142104.1, forward strand.
TGCCGAGCCCTAGCGAGGCACCGAGTGGTGGGGCAGGAGCGTTTTGCTTACTTTTGCGCTTTTCAAAAGTGAGCCGCCGTCAGGGCGGAACCCTAAGTGGCCGTTACCGCAGCAATGGATATGTACTCAATCAGACCGCCATCGCGAGCAAGCTTTGCTCCCACAGGTGCTGTGATCGACGATTCATAGGAGGCGTCAACACGGTCAAATCCCCCCCAACCACCACAATCTCCCTGTAAACTCCGGCCTTTGCCCAACACCCAGGGAGTCGGCAATGTCGGGTTCGATCCTTTATATCCATGGCTTCAACAGCGCCCCAGCGTCGACCAAAGCCTGCCAACTGGTCGAGGTAATGGCACGCCTTGGCCTCAGCGACCAGCTACAGGTGCCCGCGTTGCATCACCACCCCCGCCAGGCCATCGGTCAGTTGGAGCAGGCGATCACAGAACTGGGGCGGCCGCTGCTGGTCGGCAGCTCGCTCGGCGGCTACTATGCGACTCACTTGGCCGAGCGCCACGGGCTCAAGGCCCTGTTGGTCAATCCTGCCGTGAGCCCGCACCGGATGTTCGACGGGTACCTGGGTACGCAGAAGAATTTATACACCGACGAAACCTGGGAATTGACCCACGACCACGTGACGGCCCTGGCCGAGCTGGAAGTGCCGGCGCCCCGGGATCCGCAGCGGTTTCAGGTATGGTTGCAAACCGGTGACGAAACGCTGGATTATCGCCACGCCCAGCAGTACTACCGCGCCTGTGCCTTGCGCATCCAGGCCGGCGGCGACCACAGTTTCCAAGGGTTTGCCCAGCAGTTGCCGGCGCTGTTGAGTTTTGCCGGCATTGGCGCCGATTTGTACCAGGCGATCGACTTCACGTCGCTGTGAGCCATCGCCCCTTTTTCATTGAACACTGACGACGAGACCCCATGGCCACTCCCAGCGCTAGCTCTTATAACGCAGACGCCATCGAAGTCCTCTCGGGCCTCGACCCGGTGCGCAAGCGCCCCGGCATGTACACCGACACCAGTCGGCCGAACCACCTCGCCCAGGAAGTCATCGACAACAGTGTCGACGAAGCCTTGGCCGGGCATGCGAAGTCGGTGCAGGTCATCCTGCACGCCGATCACTCGCTGGAAGTCAGCGATGACGGCCGTGGCATGCCGGTGGACATTCACCCTGAAGAGGGTGTTTCGGGCGTCGAGCTGATCCTCACCAAGCTGCACGCCGGCGGCAAGTTTTCCAACAAGAACTACCAGTTCTCCGGCGGTCTGCACGGGGTGGGTATTTCCGTGGTCAACGCCTTGTCGACCCAGGTGCGGGTGCGGGTCAAGCGGGATGGCAACGAATACCAGATGACGTTCGCCGATGGCTACAAGGCCACCGAGCTGGAAGTGGTCGGCACCGTCGGCAAGCGCAACACCGGGACCAGCGTGTATTTCGCTCCGGACCCGAAGTATTTCGATTCCCCGAAGTTTTCCGTCAGCCGCCTCAAGCATGTGCTCAAGGCCAAGGCCGTGTTGTGCCCGGGGCTGCTGGTCAGTTTCGAGGACAAGGCCACCGGCGAGAAAGTCGAATGGCATTACGAAGACGGCTTGCGTTCTTACCTGGTGGACGCTGTCAGCGGTTTTGAACGCCTGCCCGACGAGCCGTTCTGCGGCAGCCTGGCCGGTAACAAGGAAGCGGTGGACTGGGCGCTGTTGTGGCTGCCCGAAGGCGGCGAAAGCGTCCAGGAAAGCTACGTCAACCTGATCCCCACGGCCCAGGGCGGCACCCACGTCAACGGCTTGCGCCAAGGCTTGCTCGATGCGATGCGCGAGTTCTGCGAGTTCCGCAACCTGCTGCCCCGTGGCGTGAAGCTGGCGCCGGAAGACGTCTGGGAACGCATCGCTTTCGTCCTGTCGATGAAGATGCAGGAACCGCAATTCTCCGGCCAGACCAAAGAACGCCTGTCCTCCCGCGAGGCGGCGGCGTTTGTCTCCGGCGTGGTCAAGGACGCGTTCAGCCTCTGGCTCAATGCCAACCCGGAAACCGGTCTGGCCCTGGCGGAGCTGGCGATCAACAACGCCGGTCGTCGTCTCAAGGCCAGCAAGAAAGTCGAGCGCAAGCGCATCACCCAGGGGCCGGCATTGCCGGGCAAGCTCGCCGATTGCGCCGGGCAGGACCCGATGCGTTCCGAGTTGTTCCTGGTGGAAGGTGACTCCGCCGGTGGTTCGGCCAAGCAGGCGCGGGATAAGGAGTTCCAGGCGATCCTGCCGCTGCGGGGCAAGATCCTCAACACCTGGGAAGTGGACGGCAGCGAAGTGCTGGCCAGCCAGGAAGTGCATAACATCGCGGTGGCCATCGGTGTCGATCCGGGCGCCGAGGATATGACCCAGTTGCGCTACGGCAAGATCTGCATCCTCGCCGACGCCGACTCCGACGGCTTGCACATTGCCACGCTGCTCTGTGCCTTGTTCGTCCAGCATTTCCGCCCGTTGGTCGACGCTGGTCACGTCTATGTGGCGATGCCGCCGCTGTACCGCATCGATCTGGGCAAGGAAATCTACTACGCCCTGGACGAAGCCGAGCGCGACGGCATCCTCGATCGCCTGGTCGCCGAGAAGAAACGCGGCAAGCCGCAGGTCACCCGATTCAAGGGCCTGGGCGAGATGAACCCGCCGCAGCTGCGCGAAACCACCATGGACCCGAACACCCGTCGCCTGGTGCAGTTGACCCTGGATGATTTCGAAGCGACTTCGGAAATGATGGACATGTTGCTGGCGAAAAAACGCGCCGGCGACCGCAAGTCCTGGCTCGAATCCAAAGGTGACTTGGCCGAGGTCCTGGCCTGATGCGCAATGGTTTCGCCCTGGCGCTTTGGCTGTGGGCGGGGGTGGCGGTCGCCGAGTCCGCTCCGGAGCTCACGTTGTTGTCCGAGCATGCCGTCGAAGGCATGCGCGGTGGCAACCTGTCCGGGCTGGCCCTGTGTGGCAACGAGATGTGGGCAGTGTCCGATCGCGACGACGATCAGATCTATCGCCTCAAACCTAGTGACGTGCCGGTCTGGCAGGCTGAAACAGTGGCCGTCCAGGTGCCTACGGTGCCGGATACCGATTTGCCCTGGGGCTTGAGATCCCGCACCTGGGCGGCGTCGTTCCTGCGCGGGGGGGAGCTGGATTTCGAAGGCATCAGTTGCGACAGCGCCGGTAATCGCTATCTGGTCAGCGAGTCTCACGCCGCTGTGCTGCAAATACCGCCGACCGGGGCCGCATCCTGGCTGAAAATTGCCCCGACCCTGCTCCGCCAGGCGCGGGGCAGTGGCATGTTGTTGCATTTTAACGCCTTGTTCGAAGGCCTTGCGGTCAACCCGGCCGGCGACAGGCTCTGGCTGGCGGCCGAGCGTGAACGCCGTGGCCTACTGTCGATCAAGCGTCAGCAAACGGTGTGGGACTGCGACGGCAATTGTGTGCTGCTCAGCGAGGCGGGCCAGGAAATGCAGCCAGCGCAGTTTCCCAAGGCCAAGGCGGTATCGCGGGATTTCGCCGACCTGTCATTGTTCGATGGCAAGCTGTTTACCCTGGAACGCAACGCCTACCAGATCTGCCGGCGAGATGCGCAGACGGCCAAGGTCGAGCGCTGCTGGTCGTTCGCCGCCGAGGCCTTGCAGGACGAGCGCCGTTACCCTCAGCCCTACGGACTGGCCGAAGCGCTGGTGGTGGACGCCGACGGGGCATGGATCGGCCTGGACAACAACGACGGTACGCGGGCCGATGGCGAGCAGCGGCCGATCGTCTGGCACTTTGCCGCGCCCGACGGCGGCTGGAGCGCCTCGCCGTGAGCCAGCAGCCGCCGGGCAAGCGCGCCGGCCGGATACTGATGATCCTGGCCTGGTGCGCTGCGTTGTTCCTGGCAACTCGGTTTTTTGCCCAGTGGGAGCAGCGGGAACTCAATCCCAATGCCCAGGTGCATTCGCAAAAAGGCGAAGGTTTTATCGAGGTGAAGCTGGTCGGCAATCGGCAGGGGCATTTCGTCGCCAGCGGCCAGATCAACGGCCAGCCGGTTGACTTCATGCTCGACACCGGTGCCACCGACGTGGCGATTCCGTCGGAACTGGCCGAACGCCTCAAGCTGGAAAAAGGTTTCGGCGTGACGTTGAGTACCGCCAACGGTGTGAGCGAGGGCTACCGCACCCGCATCGACCGGCTGCAATTGGGCGACATCGTCTTGCGCGATGTCCGTGCCCTGGTGGCGCCCGGCCTGGGTGGCACGCAAGTGCTGCTGGGCATGAGCGCCCTGAACAAACTTGAATTTACCCAGCGCGACGGCACCATGCTGCTGCGCCAGACAACGAACTGATGAGGCCCGCATGAGCGACATTCTTGCAGACAGCTTAGACGGCGTAGAACGCCGGTCGCTGGCTGACTTCACCGAAAACGCCTACCTCAACTACTCCATGTACGTGATCATGGACCGCGCCTTGCCGCACATCGGCGACGGCCTGAAACCGGTCCAGCGGCGGATCATCTATGCCATGAGCGAGCTGGGGCTGGATGCGGATTCCAAACACAAGAAATCGGCGCGTACCGTCGGTGACGTGCTTGGTAAATTCCACCCCCACGGCGACTCGGCCTGCTATGAAGCCATGGTGCTGATGGCCCAGCCGTTCAGCTACCGCTACACCTTGGTGGACGGCCAGGGTAACTGGGGTGCGCCGGACGATCCCAAATCCTTCGCGGCCATGCGTTATACCGAGGCGCGGCTGTCGCGCTATTCCGAAGTACTGCTCAGCGAACTGGGCCAGGGCACCGCGGACTGGGGCCCGAACTTCGACGGCACACTCGACGAGCCCTTGGTCTTGCCGGCACGTTTGCCGAATATCCTCCTGAACGGCACCACCGGTATCGCCGTGGGCATGGCCACCGACGTGCCGCCGCACAACCTGCGGGAAGTGGCGACGGCGTGCGTGCGTCTGTTGGACGAGCCGAAAGCCACGGTGGAACAACTCTGCGAGCACATCCAGGGCCCGGACTATCCGACCGAAGCGGAGATCATCACGCCGCGTGCCGACCTGCTGAAAATCTACGAGACCGGTCGCGGTTCGGTGCGCATGCGCGCCGTGTACCACATCGAGGACGGCGACATCATTGTCACGGCGCTGCCGCATCAGGTGTCCGGGGCCAAGGTGTTGGAACAGATTGCCGCGATGATGCAGGCAAAACCCTCGAAAGCGCCGCAAGTGGCCGACTTGCGCGACGAATCCGACCACGAAAACCCTTGCCGCATCGTGATCATCCCGGTCAACAGCCGGGTCGACCACGACGCTTTGATGCAGCATCTGTTCGCCAGCACTGACTTGGAGTCCAGCTACCGGGTCAACATCAACATCATCGGCCTGGACGGCAAGCCGCAGCTGAAAAACCTGCGGGCCTTGCTGGTGGAATGGCTGGAGTTCCGGGTCAAGACCGTGCGCCGGCGCCTGCAATTCCGCCTGGACAAGGTCGAGCGTCGCCTGCACCTGTTGGACGGCTTGCTGATTGCCTACCTCAATCTGGATGAAGTGATTCATATCATCCGTACCGAGGAGCACCCCAAAGCCAGCCTGATTGCCCGTTTTGACCTGAGCGAAACCCAGGCTGACTACATCCTCGATACCCGCCTGCGGCAGTTGGCGCGGTTGGAAGAGATGAAGCTGCGCGCCGAGCAAGATGAGTTGCTCAAGGAACAGGCCAAGCTGCAAGCCCTGCTGGGCAGCGAAGCCAAGCTCAAGAAGCTGGTGCGCACCGAACTGCTAAAGGACGCCGAAACCTATGGTGATGACCGCCGTTCGCCGATCGTCGAGCGCGCCGAAGCCAAGGCGCTGAGCGAACACGATCTGCTGCCGAACGAAAAGGTCACCGTCGTGCTGTCGGAAAAAGGCTGGGTGCGCTCGGCCAAGGGTCATGATATTGACGCCGCCGGGCTTTCCTATAAAGCCGGGGATGGTTTCAAGGCCTTGGCGCCGGGGCGCTCGAACCAGTTCGCGGTGTTCATCGACTCCACCGGACGCAGTTATTCGGTGCCGGCCCATACCTTGCCGTCGGCCCGCGGCCAAGGCGAACCGCTGACCGGTCGTCTGACGCCACCACCGGGTGCAACTTTTGAATGTGTGCTGATGCCTGATGATGACGGGCTGTACGTTATTGCGTCGGACGCCGGGTACGGGTTCGTCGTCAAGGGTGAGGACTTGCAGGCCAAGAACAAGGCGGGCAAGGCGCTGTTGAGCCTGCCGAACAATGCCAAGGTCATTGCGCCGCGTCCGGTCATCGATCGCGAGAACAATTGGCTGGCGTCGGTGACGACAGAAGGCCGGTTGCTGGTGTTCAAGATCAGCGACCTCCCACAGCTCGGAAAAGGGAAAGGCAACAAGATAATCGGTATTTCCGGCGAACGGGTGGCGAGTCGCGAGGAATATGTCACGGATATTGCAGTGATACCGGACGGTGCCACGCTTGTGCTGCAGGCTGGAAAGCGTACGCTTTCATTGAAAGCGGACGATCTTGAGCATTACAAAGGTGAACGCGGTCGGCGGGGCAACAAGCTTCCAAGGGGCTTTCAGCGGGTGGATGCACTGCTCGTCGAAAACCTCAATTGAGCGTGCTAGAGGGCTCGGTCCGCGATTAAAAGCCGCAGATCGGAACTTTGGCGCTGGAGTCGGGACGCATATTCACGGATGATAGGCCCTTTCAAGCGCCGGCGTGGCCGAGCGTTCTTCATAATGACCGAGTATTTTTCACTGTGGTAAGCCTTGTGGCCGCCACCTGGACGAGACGATGACTGCTCTGCGCCTTCCTATTTTGTGGCTCGCCGGCCTGCTTGGCCTGGCGGGCTGCAGCATGAACCAGCCGGTGTCGCTGTACCAACTGGACAGCGGCACCCCGGCCCAGCCTGCGCAAAGCACGGGCATGGCCGTATTGCTCGGCCCGGTTCTGATCGCTGATTACCTTCAGCGTGAAACCTTGTTGCAACGCCAACCGGACGGCAGTTTGCAAGCCGCGACCGATGGTCGTTGGGCCGGTAGCCTGTCTTCGGACATCGATCAATTATTGCTGCGCCAGGTTGCTGGGCACCTGGATAGCCAGCGCGTGGTGCTGGCGCCTGCTACCCAAGGGTTCACGCCCGACGTGCAAGTCTTGTTGTCCATTACCCGTCTGGATTCGGGCAAATCCGAGCCTGCGGTGCTCGATGCGCAGTGGCGTTTGATCGACCGTCGCGGCAAGGTTCGCGAGAACCGCATCATTCACTTGCAAGAGCAGCACGCGGGCACCACCGCGGCGCAGGTCCAGGCACAAGGCATACTTTTGCAGCGCCTGGCCGAGCAGTTGTCCGTGTCGCTCAAGCCCCTGGCCAACCAGCCACCTATTGCGGAAGTCCCGCGCAAGGCGGCTCCTGCCCCGGCGGCCAAGCCGGTGGAGAAAGAAAAGGACAAGATACCCATGGCCTTGCCGATTCGTACGGACATGGAAGTGTTCAGGTTCTGATGGTTCGAGAGAACATGAAACAAAGCCCGCGTTGATGCGGGCTTTGTTGTTTCTGCCATCAGGAATCGCTGGTGTCTGTGCTGGCCCTTTCGCGAGCAAGCCCGCTCCCACACTGGGTTTTCAGTGGGACATGGATCTGGTGGTTCGCGCAGATTCGCTGTCTGAGCGGGCTTGCTCGCGAAGAGGCCAGCGAAGGCAACAAAAAAGCCCGCAGATGATCAATCATCCGCGGGCTTCGTCGTTCAAGGGCCAGGATCTCAGGCCTGACGCTCGTGCATCCGCGCCAGTTGTCGCTCCAGCATCGACGGATAAGGCTCCATCAAGCGCTCCACACAGCAAGCGCCTTCGGGGCTGGCGATAGGGCGGATGCGCGCGCGTTGGCGGATCAGGGTGTCATCATTGATCTTGCGCTCCACCAACAGCAGGTTGCGGCTGTGCTGGGACAGGGCCAATGCGTCCTGGGCGGTTTCGGTCAGCAGCAGGTCAATCTGGCTCAAGCCGAACAGCCCGTCACCCAAGGTCAGGCCCAGTTGCAATTGCAGGGTGATGCCGCTGTCGGCAACTTCGATTTGCAACTGATGACCCAGCGCCCGCAGCAGTTCACCGCAGCAGATGGCGTTGGTCAGGTAGTCGTCGCCGCTGTCCTCGGTGTGGAACAACATCAATGTGCTGCCGTCGTTCAAGGTGTGCAGCTCGCCTTGATAAAGCGATGCGGCCTGATCGAGGCAGTCGCGGTAGCGTTCGAGCAGTTCCTTCAGGCGGGCCTGGGGCAGGCGGCGCAGTTGGTCCTGGGCGCCCAGTTGAATAGCCAGCACGGCACTATGCTGGGGCACGTTCGAGGCGGCGGGGCGGACAGCCGGTTGCGGGGCGCCGCCCACCGCGTCGTCTCGCAAGTCGGCGAAGGCGTCGTCGTCTTCCTCGTCTTCCACGGTACGCACGACGTGGCGCGGCGCAGGTCGTGAGGCGGGCATCGGTGCAGTTTCGTCAAAGCCCGGGTCGCGCAGGTTGCGCACCTCGAAACCGGGTTCGGCATCGTCATCGTCGGCGTAATCGATGTCTTCCGGCTCCGGCGCACGCTCAGGTTCCGGTGCGAAGCTGGCGTGAAGTTGCCGGGCGAGATCGCCGATTTCGTCCTGGCGCTGGGTCGCCGGGGTGTGCTCGTCGATGTCCCGCAGCCAGACGCGCAATTGCAGCAGCGGCGTGGAGATGTGCCGCCCCAGGCGCAGGCTCAACGCCAGGGCCAACGCCAGCAGGATCGCGCTGAGGATGCCCATGCTTTGCAGGCTGATGGTCATCGGTTGCTGGAACTGGTCCATGTCCAGGCTGATGCGCAGTTGCCCGGCAGTCACGTCCTGGAAGGTGATCTTGCTCTGGTACATGCCGCCGGTTTCGCCCAGCAGGCCAGGCTTGGGACGCTGGCCGGCCTCGGCGAGGATGCGGTTGTCGACGCTGTAGATGGCGGCGTGGGCGACCAGTTTGTTCTTGGTCAGGTTGTTGAGCAGCACGTTGAGGCTGAGGATGTCGTTGGACACCAGCAGCTCGGTGGCGGACGTGGCGGTCTGGGTGGTCAGGCTTTCGCCCAGGGCGTCCGCCTGCTCGTGCATGGCCTGCTTGAATTGCAGGCCCATCACGCAGGCATAGATGACCAGGGCCAGGGCGACCAGGATCACGTTATGGCTGGCGATGCGCAATGCAATCGGCACGCGGCGATGGCGCAATGCACGGAAGATCAGCAGGAAGAAATTGTCGGTTTTGACTGGCGTGGGCCGGTTCACTGAGCTCGGCTCTTTGTCCGTGAAATTGACGCGCAGTATAGCGACAGGCCCATGGCCGGCAAAGCACTGGCGGTGCCCGATGGTCACTGAATGTGGGTAGAATGCGGTTTTTTTCCACCTGCGGGGGTGCGCCTTGCGCGAAATCGTCCTGATAAACATCACTGGCAGCGACCGTCCGGGTCTGACTGCAGCCATTACCGGCGTTCTGGCCCAGGGTGGTGTGAACATTCTCGACATCGGTCAGGCGGTGATCCATGACACGCTGTCGTTCGGCATCCTGGTTGAAATCCCGGACGCCGAACAAAGCAAGTCAGTGCTCAAGGACATCCTGTTCACGGCCTACAAGCTCGACCAGCAGGTGCGTTTCACTCCAGTGTCCGAAGCCGATTACCAGCATTGGGTGGCCGGCCAAGGCAAGAAGCGCCATATCGTGACGCTCTTGACCCGCAAGGTGACCGCCGAACAGTTGCAGCGCGTCAGTTCGATCACCGCCCAATATGGGCTGAACATCGACCATATCGACCGGTTGTCCGGGCGCATGCCGCTCGATACTCCGGCTGACCAGGGCAAGGGTTGCATCGAGTTCTCCGTGCGCGGCGAACCGGCTGATCCTCAAGCGTTGCGCGCCGAATTCCTCAGCGTTGCCCAGGAGCTGAACGTCGACATCGCCTTCCAGGAGGACTCGCTGTTCCGCCGCAACCGTCGCCTGGCGGTGTTCGACATGGATTCGACGCTGATCGAAGCCGAAGTCATCGACGAGCTGGCCAAGGCGGCGGGGGTGGGCGACAAGGTTTCGGCCATCACCGAGCGTGCCATGGCCGGTGAGCTGGATTTTCGCGCCAGCTTCAAGGAGCGCCTCGCATTGCTCAAGGGGCTGGACGTCAGCGTGCTCGACTCCATCGGCGCCTCACTGCGCCTGACTGAGGGCGCTGAAACCCTGTTCGCCGAACTCAAGCGCCTGGGCTACAAGACCGCCATCCTGTCCGGCGGCTTCACCTACTTCGCCAAGCAGCTGCAAGCCAGGCTCGGCATCGACTACGTGTTCGCCAACGAATTGGAAGTGGTGGACGGCAAGGTCACCGGCGTGGCCGTAGAGCCGATCGTCGATGCCCAGCGCAAGGCGGACCTGCTGCGTGAATTGGCCGCGAAAGAAGGCCTTCGCCTGGAGCAGACTATTGCCGTGGGTGACGGTGCCAACGACCTGCCGATGCTGGCTATCGCTGGCCTGGGCGTGGCGTTCCGGGCCAAGCCGCTGGTCAAGCAATCGGCACGGCAGGCGATTTCGACCTTAGGGTTGGATGGGGTGCTGTACTTGCTGGGCTTTCGTGATCGCGACGGGCAGGCTTGAGCTGTGGCGAGGGGATAAATCCCCTCGCCACATAAGGCGATGTTTTGAATTCTAAAGCGACTTCCACAACGAATCGAAATCCCCCTCTTGCGCACCTTCATCCCCGTTTGCCGTCGAGTCGTCCTGGCGATAGGCGAACTGGTTGAAGCTGTGGGTGCTGGTCACGCGTCGATCAAGGCCGGCGCGCCGTTCCTGTCCGTTGGTGTTGATCAATACTTGCTGGCCTTCCTGGAAAGGCAGGCGCGGGGCGATCACGGTTGGAGGCAAATCGATGGCGCTGATTTCCGGAAGCAGCAGTCCCCGCAGATAGTGCCCTTGTTCGTTTTGCTCGCGAAGCAATTGCAGGCCGCAGGGCTGGGCATGGGGCGCAACCAGTTCAATCCCCATTTGCATCGCGCCGTTGCGTACCTGGCGAATCCAGCGCACCACGGCAATGCTCCAACTCTCGTCGTTGGCGTCCCGGATACCCACCATTTCGCCGGCCTGCAATTGTTCCGGTACTTCCTTCGGCCAGCCAAGGCAGTAACCGCCCGGGCTGTGGTTGATGACCGGCAAGTCGTAGGTCGGGAAATGATGCTGATTGTCGGAGCTTGCACTTTCGTCATCGGTCGGATTGACCGGGTACTCGATTTCTTCGTAGGGCAAAAGCTCGCTGTCGCCGCTGGGCGCTGCATCGAAGGCTTGGTCCCAGGTATCGCTTTTCCGGGTGGGCGACGCCTCGAAGCGGGCCTTGCGCGTGGCCGGGTTCTTCAGGATTTCACTGAAAGAGCGTTCCCCTCCAAGGTAATAGTGCAAGGCGCTCATGCCCACGCACAGGGTCAGCGTGCCGTTGCCTTCGGTGCGCTGGAAGCTGCGCTCGGCTGCCTCGCCCCAGGCGGCTTGCAGGTGGTGCAGGGTATCGGCACTCATGCCGGCCGGTACCGTCAATGTCGACTCGACCGGTTGAGCCAGGTGGGCGGTGATGGCACGCACCAGCGGCTGGGGATCGAAACCCAGTAGGGTGGGTTGCTGTTCAGCGCGGAATTTCGAGCGATAGCGTGGCCCGACATCCAACTGCGGGGACACTGCGAACAGGCTCGAGGCGGTGACGGCCGGGTCCAGCTGGACCCATTGGCTCCAGGGTTCCAGCACTTCGGCCAATCGGGCGATCTGGCTCTGGCGCAACTGATTGCTGCGCGAGGCGCCCAGCAACAGTGCGACGACGTACGTTTGCTCGACGTTCAATTGATGAACCTGGCTGGCCAGTTCATCGCTGACGGCCAAGTGCTGCAATTTGTGCAGGCAGGCGATCCGGTACAGCTGATGCAAATCGAGCCAGAGTCCTTCGGGCACCGGACTGTACAACTGGCTGGAGCGCAGCAAGGTGCTGTTGAGCGCATGAATAGCCCGCTGCAAGGCACTTGCCAGCAGGCGCGCCCGGTCTTTGGAGAATTTCGACGCGATACGTCCGACGATTTGTTTGTAGCCCATTGCCAGGTGGGCTTGCAGCGCCTGGCACAGGTTGACGATCTTGCGCGAGCGGTCATCCAGCACGATGGCCTGTTGCAGGAAATGCCGCTCGAGGTGCTTGCAGACGTAATAAACCTCCGGCCGCAGCAACTCCAGCATTTGCAGGCGGTTATCGCTGGGGGTGAGCAGTTGGTTCAGTTCGCCGAGTGCCTGGTACAGCAGGCGAGCGGTTTCGCCGATGTTGGCCTTGGGCAGGTTGGCGATCCAACGCTTGAGATCGCGTGGCGTGGCATCGCAAAAGGACAGGCGCGACTGGGTCGGTGTCGACACGCGCAGTAGCTGGAGAGGGCTGGTCTCATTCATGCCGTGGACGGGCTCCGGCGGGAAATGAAAAGGATGTTTCCAACTCTAGCAGCTGTGGGCAGGGTATGTAGGTTGAGCATGATCATTCCTACAGCTGGGTAGGAATGATCATCGGGAAAGGCTCAGGCGTTCGGCAGTGCCAGGGCCTGGCCCATCTGCACCGGCGAGCCGGCCACCAGCTCTTCGCTCCACTTCACCTGGTCCGGCCCGAACAGCACGATGGCGGTCGAACCCAGCTTGAAGCGCCCCAGTTCGGCGCCTTTTTCCAGATGTATCGGCCCGCGGGCCGCTTCGTCATAGCGGAAGGTTTTCAGCTCGCGCTTGGGCGGCGTCACCAGGCCGGCCCAGACGGTTTCGATGGACGCGACGATCATCGCGCCCACCAAGACCACGGCCATCGGCCCGCGCTCGGTGTCGAAAATGCACGCGACGCGTTCGTTGCGGGCAAACAGCTCCGGGACGTTTTCGGCGGTGGTCTGGTTGACCGAGAAAATCCGGCCCGGGATGTAGACCATTTCCCGCAGGGTGCCGGCCAGCGGCATGTGCACGCGGTGATAGTCCTTGGGCGACAAGTAGATCGTGGCGAAGTCGCCGCCCATGAACGGCGCCGCGTTGGCCGCGTCACCACCCAGCAGTTCCAGCACGCTGAAACTGTGGCCCTTGGCCTGGAACACCCGGCCATGTTCGATCGGGCCAAGCTGGCTGACGGCGCCGTCGGCGGGGCTGAGGATCGCGCCGGGTGTTTGGTCCAGGGGCCGCGCGCCGTCTTTCAGTGCTCGGGTGAAGAACGCATTGAAGTGCTCGTACGCGGTGAGGTCTTCCACCAGCGCCTGGGACATGTCGACCTGGTAGCGCTTGGCGAACCAGGCCGTGAAGGCGTTCTTGAACCAGCGTACGCGGCACTCGGCAATGCAGCCGGCCAGTCGCGACAACAGATGGTGCGGCAGCAGGTACTGGGAGAGGATGAACAAGCGGTTTTTCATTAACTGTCCTTAACAATCTTCAAAGGCTCAATGGGCGTGTCGGGGTGGTTGCCCCATTCGCCCCAGGAACCGGCATAGGCTTTGACTCGCGGATAACCGAGCGCCTTGGCCACCAGATAGGTGAAGCCGGAGCGGTGGTGGGTCTGGCAGTGAGTGATGATTTCTTTGTCGGGGGTTATGCCCAACTGGTCGAGAATTTGCGGCATGTCCTTGCGGATGCGCAGGCTACGCGCCGGGTCCATGCCCGCGGTCCATTCGAAATTGACCGCGCCTGGTATGTGTCCGCCCCGTGCCGCGACGACTTTTTCACCGGAATACTCCAGCGGGCCGCGTGCATCCCAGATGGCCAGGTCCGCAGCGCCAAGACGGCTTTGCAGATACTCGCGAGTGGCGGTGGGTTCGTCGTGCAGCACCAGGTCGACGGGACCTGCGGCCGGTGCTGGGACGTCAGTCGACACCGGCAGGCCTTGGTCAAGCCAGGACAACAGGCCGCCGTCCAGGTAGTGATAATTCGAGTGCCCGATCACATCGAGCAACCAGATAAAACGTCCGGCCCAGCCGCCGCCTTCCTCGTCATACACCACGTAGACCGCGCCTGGGTTGTGCCCAAGTCCGCCGAACAGCGTTTCCAGGTCGGCCTTTGCCGGCAACAGGCCCGGCGCCGGAGGCTGGCCCAGTTGCGTGCGTTTCGGATCGACGAAGCGTGCGCCGGGAATGTGGCCGGTGCTGTAGCGCTCGGCGCTGGTCAGGTCTACCAGAATCAGGTTGGGAGCATCGAGACGCGGCAAGAGCTCGTTCGGCTCGATTACCAGCGGCAAGCCAGAGAAGTCAGGCATGTGAGGTCTCCTGGTGCGCAAAAGGGAAAGGATTGTAGCAAGTTCAGCGGCCACGGTTGGTAAAGCTGTGCAGCGCCCTTTCGATGCATTGCACGGTTTTGCCGAAAGCCTGCACGGTCACGTCCGAAAACGGCCCGCCGCCCTGGTCCGCAACCACCAGCATGATCACCCGTCCATTGCAGGTCAGCGAGCGCAACAGCAAGTGCTCGCCCCGGAACAGGGCGCGCAGGCCCGGCGGCAGCAAGGCAGAAAACTGCGCGTTGTTCTCGGGATTCAGGCGTACCTGGGCCTGTTGGCCCAGTAGTCGCTGCAGGACCTTGCTCTGGCTGATTGAGAAGCTCATCGCCGCTGCTTCCTTGGGCAGGCCGGCGGTCTGGTGCACGCGCACGCTGGTCTGGCTGCGATCGGCCATCAAAATCATCACCCGGCGCATGCCGCACGCCGCCAGGGCGTTGCGCGCTGAAGTGGTCAGGTGCATGGCATTGCTGAAGGGGCTCGGTTCCACCAGCAGCTCGGCGCATTGCTTGCGCCATTGGGACAGGTCCTGGGCACTGGGTGGGGCGGCTGGCAACAAGCCGGGGTGCACGCGGCGGCTGCCTGAGGGCCAGATCAATGCCACGGCGGGGTGCCACAGGTCTGGCATGGCATGCTGGCGGGCACTGTTGGCGGCTTGCTGGTGCAACTGTTGCTGAAGCTCGTCCATCGGCATTTGCAGATACAGGCTGGTGAGATATTGCCAGCGGGCGAGGTGGGGGCTGTCCCACGCCTGGTGCGCCGCAAGTGCCAAGCCGTTGGCCAGCAACACGGTGTTGGCCGGCTGATTGAGCCAGCGTCGCAGCGTCGGGTCGTCATCCAGGCGGTTTTGCTGGCGCAGCGGATGTTCGCTGTCGCGGGCAATGCGCAGTACTTTGACCAGTTCGCGGCGTTCATTGAGCAACAGGCGATAACCCTGTGCCACCCAGTTCGGAAGGCGCCATGCCTCCACCAGGGCGAGGCAGATTTTCAGCAGGCTGACGCCGAACAGTTCGCGCTCGACCTGTCTGGCGGGCTGGCCTTTATGGACGACCCGCAACTCCCATTCCCCCAACAAGCGAGGGTGAGTCAAGGCCAACGGCCAGAGCGGCGAGAGAAACAACAGGCTGCCCCAATGGATGTCCTGCCACAGCCGCGCCAGGCGGCTGGCGAAAAAGCCATTGGCCTGTTGTGTGGCGTGCTGGCTGATCAGTTGCACCTGGCGCAGGGCAACTGGTATCTGGTGCTCCGGCAGCGAGGGCAGGCGCGCGAGCAGCTCTTCGGTGCGCTTGAGGCCAAGGCGGTTTATCGCCACTTCGAGATTTTCCGCCGGCTCCGCAAGGGTGCCGTGGGTGTGATGATTGGCTTCGCGGATGACGCTCAGGGCCAGCGCCGGGCTGTCTTGCATCAACTCGGCAATATCGCGCAACGAGCGGCGGCTGTCGGCAATGGCCTTGCACACCAGGTCATGGCTGGCCTGGGGAACCGGCAGGTGGACGCCTTCGAGCAGCTTTACCCAGCCTTCGAGCGTGGTCGGTCTTGGAGTCGGAACGTTCGTTTCGTTAGCCATGGTTGGACGCGATCTTCGCATGGGGTATCTACGCCCGGAGCGGGGCAAAATTGGCTTTTCGCCGGAACTGGCTATAGTCTGGCGCAGTTTTGCCGATAAGTAGAAGAAGAGATTTTTCAGCTTCCGAATATGACCTTGAACCCGACTTAAATAAGTACTTTCTATCTATGGCTAAAATTATCGGCATCATTGTCGTGTTCGCGAGCGTGCTCGGCGGATACGTGCTTTCCCATGGCAAGATCGCTGCGTTGGTCCAGCCTTTCGAGGTGTTGATCATCGGCGGTGCCGCCCTCGGCGCATTCCTCCAGGCAAACCCTGGCTACACGACGATGCATGTGCTCAAGAAATCCTTGAGCATGTTCGGCTCGCGCTTTACCCACACCTTCTATCTCGAGGTGTTGGGGCTGGTCTACGAGATCCTCAACAAGAGCCGTCGCGAAGGCATGATGGCGATCGAGGGCGATATCGAAGACGCCGCCGCCAGCCCGATCTTCGCCAAGTACCCGTCGGTGCTGAAAGACGAGCGCATGACCGCGTTCATCTGCGACTACCTGCGCATCATGTCGTCCGGCAACATGGCCCCCCATGAGCTGGAAGGTTTGTTCGACATGGAGCTGTACAGCCTCAAGGAGGAGCTGGAGCACCCCTCCCACGCGGTCAACGGCATTGCCGACGGCATGCCCGGCTTCGGTATCGTTGCGGCGGTATTGGGTATCGTGGTGACCATGGCGTCCCTGGGCTCAGGCGACCAGGCCTCCATCGGCATGCACGTAGGTGCGGCGCTGGTGGGTACCTTCTTCGGTATCTTGGCAGCGTATGGCTTCTTCGGCCCGCTGGCCCACTCCCTGGCCCATGACGCCAAGGAAGAACTCAACGTCTACGAAGCCATCAAGGCTTCCCTGGTGGCCTCGGCCTCGGGCATGCCGCCGTCGCTGGCGGTGGAGTTCGGTCGCAAGGTCCTGTACCCGAAGCACCGTCCAAGCTTTGCCGAGCTGGAACAAGCGGTTCGCGGTCGTTAAGTTATGGAAAATAACCAGCCGATCATCGTAAAGCGCGTCAAGCGCATTGCCGGCGGGCACCATGGCGGCGCCTGGAAAATCGCCTTCGCCGACTTTGCCACGGCGATGATGGCGTTCTTTCTGGTGCTGTGGCTGCTCTCCACGGCCACGCCGGAACAGAAAATCGCGATCGCCGGTTACTTCAAGGACCCGGTCGGTTTTTCCGAGAGCGGCACGCCGTACATCATCGACCTGGGCGGTTCGCCCGTCCTGGCGCCGGAGAACACCCTCAACCCCGAGGTCAAGTCCCAGCCCCAACCCGACAAGGCGACCGTCGACGCCAATGAGGCCGAGGGCATGGCCGAGCAGGTCGAGCGCGAGCGCCTGGAATTGCTCCTGCAAGAGTTGCAGAACAAGGTCGAAGAGAACCCCGAGCTGCAGAAGTTCAAGGACCAGATCCTGTTCGAGATCACGCCGAACGGCCTGCGCATCCAGATCATGGATGCCGATAACCGTCCGATGTTCGACTCTGGCAGCGCACGGCTCAAACCGTATTTCGAAGATATCCTGCTGGCCATGGCCGACACCATCAAGGCGGTGCCGAACAAGATCAGTATCAGCGGTCACACCGATGCCAAGCCTTACGTGGGCAAAGGCGATTTCGGTAACTGGGAATTGTCGGCCAACCGCGCCAACGCGGCACGTCGTGCCCTGGTGGCGGGCAGCTATCCGGATGAGCAAGTGGCGCGAGTGGTCGGCTACGCTTCTTCGGCACTGTTCGATCGCAAGGATCCGTTCAATCCGGTCAACCGGCGTATCGATATCGTGGTGTTGACCAGAAAGGCCCAGAAAGCCATCGAAGGTTCGCAAACCGACGATCCGGCGCCCGACCCGGCCCAGGGCGAGGCTGCGCCGGGTGAAGTGCCGGTGCCATCGGCCACGCCAGGCGCGGCGGTCGATCCGAACGCCTTGCCGGCGGACCAGCAACCCGTTCCGGCCCACGAATTGCGCGAGCGCTTGAACCTGTTCGACGACGCCGCGCCGAAACCGGCCGAACCGCCGGCGCAGTGATCTGACTGGCGAGAGCAAACCTGTGGCGAGGGGATAAATCCCCTCGCCACTATTGTGTCCGGCTCACATTCCGGGTCAGTAAGTGCTTTCCGGCAGGCTGGCGATGATCGAGCGGTAGCTGTTCATCCTTTGCTGGTGCACACGACCTTCTTCCAAGGCCTTGAGCAAGGCGCACCCGGGCTCGCGATCATGCTTGCAGTCGCGGAAGCGGCAGGTGCCGATCAGCTCGTTGAACTCGATAAACCCCGCTTCGACATCGGCCCGGCTGACGTGACCCAGGCCGAATTCGCGGATGCCCGGCGAGTCGATCAGTTCGCCGCCACCAGGAAAGTGGAACAGCCGTGCGGTGGTGGTGGTGTGGGTGCCCTGGCCGGACAGCTCGGACAAAGGCCCGACGCGGGTCTCGACCTCCGGCAGCAGGCTGTTGACCAGCGAAGACTTGCCAACCCCGGACTGACCGACGAACACGCTGATGCGCCCGTCCAGTTGCCGCTGCAATTGCTCCATGCCGTTGCCGTGATGGGCCGAGACTTCCAGCACCGGGTAACCCAGGTCTCGATAGACCGACAGCAGGGCATTCAGCGCCGGGGCGTTGTGCTCGTCGATCAGATCGAATTTGTTGAGTAGCAGCAACGGCCGGATGCCTGCGTGTTCGGCCGCCACCAGGTAGCGATCGATCAGGTTGGCGTGAGGCTCGGGCAACGGGGCGAACACGATGACGATCATGTCGACGTTGGCGGCCACGGGCTTGAGCTGGCCTCGGCTGTCCGGACGGCACAGCTCGGTGTGCCGTGGCAATTGCGCGACGATCACGCCGATGCCCTGGTTGCCGGCACGCCAGACCACTTGGTCGCCCGTCACCAGCGCCGGCAGGTTGGCGCGCAAGTGGCAGCGGAATACCTGGCCGGCCAGTTCGCCTTCCTGGGCCTCGACTTCGACCTGCACGCCAAAGTGAGCGATCACCAGGCCGGTCTGTTCAGGACCCAGGTCGCCCCCCTCCAGGGCTTCGACAGCACTGGATTCGCGTTTGGCGGCGCGGGCGGCGCGCTCGCCCTGGATCTTTTCGATGCGCCAGTTTTGACGACGATTGAGTTGGCGTTTGGCCATGGGTGTTCCGTATGAAGAAATACAGCGAATAGGGTAAAACGGCGGCGAGTTTAGCACGCCCAAGGGGCTGCCTAAGCTAAACTGCGTGGCTACGCCGAGGAGCTTCCCTATGCAAAACCCGCAGAACCTGATCTGGATCGACCTGGAAATGACCGGTCTGAACCCGGATACCGACGTCATCATCGAAATGGCCACCATCGTCACCGACAGCGACCTCAACACCTTGGCCGAAGGCCCGGTGATCGCGATCCACCACAGTGACGAGATACTGGCCGGCATGGACGAGTGGAACACCCGCCAGCATGGCGGCTCGGGCCTGACCCAACGGGTGCGCGAGAGCACGATCAGCATGGCCGAGGCTGAAGCCCAGACCATCGCTTTCCTTGAGCAATGGGTGCCGAGGGGCAAGTCGCCGATCTGCGGCAACAGCATCTGCCAGGACCGTCGCTTCCTGTACACCCACATGAAATCCCTGGAAAGCTACTTCCACTACCGCAACCTGGATGTCTCGACCCTCAAGGAGCTGGCGGCCCGCTGGGCCCCTGAAGTTCGCGACAGTTTCCAGAAAGGCAGCACGCACCTGGCCCTGGACGACATCCGCGAGTCCATTGCCGAGCTGCAGCACTACCGCAAGCACTTCATCAAGTTCTGATCGAAAGCGCTTCTGTGGCGAGGGAGCTTGCCCCCGCTCGGCGGCGCAGCCGTCGCAAACCGGACAACTCGGTCTGCCCCCGAGACTGTTGGGGCCTGCTTCGCAGGCCAGCGGGAGCAAGCTCCCTCGCCACGGGGCGGTACCCAAGCAGAAGACGGGCCCTTGCCCTCTTTTGGTGCCCGCCCAAACTGGCTAGACTGCGCGCCTTCCCGCAAGGACCGCCACCATGTTGCTGATGCTGTATCTGATCGCCATTACCGCCGAAGCCATGACCGGCGCGCTGTCTGCCGGGCGGCGCGGCATGGATTGGTTCGGCGTGGTGCTCATCGCCTGCGTCACGGCGCTGGGCGGCGGCTCGGTGCGGGACGTGCTGCTCGGCCATTACCCGCTCACGTGGGTCAAGCATCCCGAATATCTGGTGCTGACGACTGCGGCAGCCATGCTGACGGTATTCCTGGCGCGCTGGATGCGTCATCTGCGTTCGTTGTTCCTGGTGCTCGATGCCGTGGGCTTGGTGGCGTTCACGCTGATCGGCTGCATGACCGCGCTGGAAATGGGGCACGGCATGTTGGTGGCCTCGGTCAGCGGCGTGATTACCGGAGTGTTCGGCGGTATTCTGCGGGACATCTTCTGCAACGATATTCCATTGATCTTCCGTCGTGAGCTCTACGCCAGCGTCTCGTTCGCCGCAGCGTGGTGTTATCTGCTGTGTGTGTTCCTGCAACTGCCAAATGAACAGGCGATCCTCATCACCTTGTTCGGCGGTTTTCTGCTGCGACTCCTGGCAATCCGCTTTCACTGGGAAATGCCGAAGTTCGTCTACAACGACGAAGTCTGACGCTCGGCGTGCTGGCGCAGTGCCCACTCCACGTGTTCGCGCACCAGTTCCGACGGATAATCGCGCCGCGCCTCCAGCGCCTGCAGCACCGGAATCGTTGACGGCGCGTTGCCCAGGCCTACCGCGAGATTGCGTAGCCAGCGTTCATAACCGGCACGACGCAAGGGCGAGCCTTCGGTACTGCTGAGGAATTTTTCCTCGTCCCACATGAACAGCTCCGCCAGCCCGGCGTTGTCCAGGTTGTGTCGCGGCTTGAAGTCGCTTTCTCCCGACGGTCGGGCGAAGCGGTTCCATGGGCAGACGATCTGGCAGTCGTCGCAGCCGAACACCCGGTTGCCGATCAGTGGCCGCAATTCTTCGGGAATGGCGCTTTTCAGTTCGATGGTCAGGTAGGAAATGCAGCGGCGGGCGTCGAGCACGTAGGGCCCGACGAAGGCATTCGTCGGGCATATGTCCAGGCACGCGGTGCATTTTCCACAATGCTCGGTGCCGTGGGGTGGGTCTGTCGGCAACGGCAAGTCGACGAACAGCTCGCTCAGGAAGAAATAACTGCCGGCCTTGCGATTCAGCACCAAGGTGTTTTTGCCGATCCAGCCCAGGCCGGCCTGCTCGGCAATGGCTTTTTCCAGCACCGGCGCGCTGTCGACGAAGGCGCGATAGCCAAAGGGGCCAATGGCCGCCTGGATTTTTTCCGCCAGTTGCTGCACGCGTTTACGGATCAATTTGTGGTAATCGCGGCCCAATGCATAACGCGAAACGTAGGCTTGTTCCGGTTGGCCGAGCATGTGCGCCATTTGCGTGTCGCCTGGCAGGTAGTCCATGCGCAGGGACACCACCCTCAGCGTGCCCGGCACCAGTTCCTCCGGGTGCGAGCGCTTGCTGCCATGGGCGCCCATGTAGTCCATTTCGCCGTGGTAGCCAGCCTCCAGCCAACGTTGCAGGTGTTGTTCATGCTCGGCCAGGTCCAGCCCGCTGATGCCGACTTGCTGGAAACCCAGCTCGCGGCCCCATTCCTTGATGGATTGGGCGAGGGTGGCAAGGTCTGTGGAAATGGCAGGCATGAGGCAAGAGAAACCGGAGCTGAGATGCGTATAATTCTGCCAGACATCGGAGCCCGAAGACGCATGCCGCAGACTAAAGATGATTTTCCCGACGCGCTGTACAGTGCCGCGCAGGTCCGGGCCTTGGATGCACAACTGATCGCGGCAGGCACCAGCGGCTTCGAATTGATGCAGCGTGCCGCCCGCGCCACGTGGCGGGCAATCGTGCGTCGCTGGCCGCAGTGCACTGAATTGACCGTGCTGGCCGGTCATGGCAACAACGCTGGCGATGGCTACCTGGTCGCGGCCCTGGCCCGTCGTGCCGGTTGGTCGGTACGGGTCCTGGCCGTGGGCGAACCCCGGCGCCTGTTGGGTGACGCCGCCAACGCCCACGCAGAAGCCGTGGCCGTCGGTGTGCCGATAGAGCCTTGGTCAGACGACAGCGAATTGCGAGGAGTGCTGCTCGATGCGCTGCTCGGCACCGGGACGACTGGCGAAGTACGCGAGCCGTATGTAAGGGCCATCGATACGATCAATGTCAGCGGTTTACCGGTCGCGGCGGTGGATATACCGTCGGGACTGTGTGCGAACACCGGCCGAGTGCTCGGCACCGCCGTGGCGGCTGATTTGACCGTGACGTTCATCGGCTTGAAGCTGGGCTTGTTCACCGGCGATGCAGCGGATCGGGTGGGCGAATTGGTATTCAACGACTTGCATGCGGACCCTGACATCGTTGAGTCGGCGCCTGCCAGTGCCCGATTGCTCCTGCCTGATAATCTGCCGCGCCTGACGCCTCGCGCGCCCACGTCCCACAAAGGAAGGTTTGGCCACGTGCTGTTGATCGGCGGCGACCGGGGGTTCGGCGGCGCGATCCAGATGAGCGCCGAAAGCACGCTGCGCTGCGGCGCGGGGATGGTTTCGATGGCTACGCGCAGCGAGCACGTCGCCTCGGCGCTGGTCCGTTTGCCGGAGGTGATGGTGCAGGGCACTCGCTCGGCCAATCAACTGATGGGCTTGCTCAAGCAGGCCAGCGTCCTGGTGGTCGGGCCAGGCCTGGGCCAGGCTGCCTGGGGGCGTAGCCTGCTGTCGGCGGCAGCCAACGCTGCGCTGCCGCAGGTGTGGGATGCCGATGCCCTGAATCTGTTGAGCCTGGGCGTGGTCAGTCTGCCTGATCGTTGCGTCATCACTCCGCACCCGGGCGAGGCGGCGCGATTGCTGGGGATATCCACCGCCCAAGTGCAGGCCGACCGCCCGGCGGCGGCCCACGCCTTGAGCAAAAAATATACAGCCAGCGTAATTCTCAAGGGGGCCGGCAGTTTGATCGCCAGCCCCGACGGCCGTCTGGCGATTTGCGCCCAAGGTCACCCGGCCATGGCTACCGCCGGGCTTGGGGATGTGCTCGCCGGGGTGGTCGGCGCCTTGCTGGCCCAGGGGATGGAAACATTCGAAGCCGCATGCCTGGCTGTCTGGTTGCATGCCAGTGCGGGCGTTGAGTGCGGTCGCTCGGGGCGGGGATTGGCGGCGACCGATCTGATCCCGGCCATTCGTCAGTTATTGGAGGAGCATTCACCGTGTCTGAAGTAACCCTGTACGTGGCGGACGAACAAGCCATGACACAATTTGGCGCGCGCATCGCACAGATCACCGCAGGGCATGGCTTGATCTTTCTCGAGGGCGACCTCGGCGCGGGGAAAACTACCTTGTCCCGGGGCATCATTCGCGGCCTTGGGCACCTCGGCTCGGTCAAGAGTCCTACCTTTACCTTGGTCGAGCCTTACGAAATCGGCGACATCCGGGCGTTTCATTTTGATCTGTATCGACTGGTCGATCCCGAAGAGTTGGAATTCCTCGGTATCCGCGATTACTTCGAGGATGACGCCTTGTGCCTGATCGAGTGGCCCCAGAAAGGTGCAGGCTTTTTGCCAAAGCCCGACCTGACCATTACCATTGGCGCGCAGAACGGCGGGCGATCGCTGAAACTGACGCCGCAAGGCTCGCGTGGCGAGTCGTGGTGTGCCGCGTTGGCATTGGAAAACTAATTAGATGATGGGGTTTGGTATGCGCTTTCGCGCGGTGGTTGCTGTCGTAGGACTGTTGCTTACGGCACTGGCCGTCGATGCTGTGGCTGAGACAAAGGTCAACAGCGTTCGCCTGTGGCGGGCGCCGGACAATACCCGGCTGGTGTTCGATCTGACAGGCCCGGTGCAGCACAGCGTATTTACCCTGACCGCCCCGGATCGCCTGGTGATCGACATCAATGGCGCGTCCCTGGGTGCGCCGTTGAACGTGCCCACCGCCAATACGCCCATCACCGCCATGCGTTCGGCCCAGCGGACGCCGACCGACCTGCGGGTGGTCATCGACCTGAAACAAGCGGTGACCCCGAAAAGCTTCACCCTGGCGCCCAACGCCCAGTACGGCAACCGACTGGTGGTGGATCTGTTCGATAACCCGGCCGACGCCGCGCCGACACCACCGCCGCCGACCAAAGTCGCCACGGTGCCGGCCGTGCCGGTCACGCCTACCGAACCTGCGATCAAGCTGCCACCGGCCCCTGCCGGCAAACGCGACATCATCGTGGTCATCGATGCCGGCCACGGTGGCGAAGACCCTGGTGCCTCGGGTTCGCGTGGGCAGCGTGAGAAAGATGTGGTGCTGGCCATCGCCCGCGAACTGCAACGCCAGGTCAATGGCATGAAAGGCTTTCGCGCTGAGCTGACCCGTACCGGCGATTATTTCATTCCTCTGCGCGGACGCACGGAAATCGCCCGCAAGAAAGGCGCGGACCTGTTCGTCTCGATCCATGCCGACGCCGCGCCGTCCAAGGCTGCGTTCGGCGCCTCGGTATTTGCCCTGTCCGATCGTGGCGCCACTTCCGAGACGGCGCGCTGGCTGGCCGACAGTGAAAACCGTTCCGACCTGATCGGCGGTGCCGGCAACGTCAGCCTCGACGACAAGGACCGGATGCTCGCCGGTGTGTTGCTGGATTTGTCGATGACTGCCTCGTTGACTTCCAGCCTGAACGTCGGCCAAAAAGTCCTGAGCAACATCGGTCGTATCACGCCACTGCACAAGCAGCGCGTCGAACAGGCCGGGTTCATGGTGCTCAAGTCGCCGGACATCCCGTCGATCCTGGTGGAAACCGGGTTCATCTCCAACGCCAACGAAGCCTCGAAATTGTCATCGTCGAGCCACCAGCAGGCCTTGGCTCGCTCCATCAGCAGTGGCGTGCGGCAATTCTTCCAGCAGAATCCACCGCCGGGCACCTACATCGCCTGGCTCCGGGATTCGGGCAAGATCGCCCAGGGGCCTCGGGACCACCGGGTCAACCCGGGGGAAACCCTGGCGATGATTGCCGTACGCTACCAGGTGTCGCCCGCGACGTTGCGCAGCGCCAACAATTTGCAGAGTGACGAACTGAAGATCGGACAGACCCTGACCATTCCCGGCAATGACGTGGCGGCCAAGCAATGAGCGACGACGTGATCGACAGCAGCGCCCGCATCGAACTGCTCAGCCCTCGGCTGGCCAACCAGATCGCCGCCGGCGAGGTGGTCGAGCGCCCGGCGTCGGTGATCAAGGAGTTGCTGGAAAACAGCCTCGACTCCGGTGCCAAGCGCATCGACGTCGATGTCGAGCAGGGCGGCGTCAAGCTGTTGCGGGTGCGTGACGACGGTCGCGGCATCCCCGCCGATGACTTGCCGCTGGCCCTGGCGCGTCACGCCACCAGCAAGATCCGCGATTTGGAAGACCTTGAGCGGGTCATGAGCCTGGGGTTTCGTGGCGAGGCGCTTGCGTCTATCAGTTCGGTGTCGCGCCTGACGCTCACGTCCCGTACCCGCAGCGCCGATCAGGCCTGGCAGGTGGAGACCGAAGGCCGCGACATGGCTTCGCACGTACAGCCCGCCGCCCATCCGGTGGGTACGTCGGTGGAAGTGCGCGATCTGTTCTTTAATACCCCGGCCCGCCGCAAGTTCCTCAAGGCCGAGAAAACCGAATTCGATCATCTGCAGGAAGTCATCAAGCGCCTGGCCCTGGCGCGTTTTGACGTGGCGTTTCACCTGCGGCACAACGGCAAGACCATCCTCAGTTTGCACGAGGCCAACGATGATGCGGCTCGTGCACGGCGTGTGGGGGCGGTGTGTGGCGCGGGTTTCCTGGAGCAGGCCTTGCCCATCGAGGTGGAGCGCAACGGTTTGCACCTGTGGGGTTGGGTCGGTTTGCCGACGTTTTCCCGCAGCCAGGCGGACCTGCAGTATTTCTACGTGAACGGTCGTGCGGTGCGCGACAAGCTGGTGGCCCACGCGGTGCGCCAGGCTTATCGCGATGTGCTGTTCAACGGTCGGCATCCGACCTTCGTGCTGTTTTTTGAAGTTGATCCGGCGGTGGTGGACGTCAACGTGCACCCGACCAAGCATGAGGTGCGCTTCCGTGACGGGCGCATGGTCCACGATTTCCTCTACGGCACCTTGCACCGCGCCCTGGGCGATGTGCGTCCCGAAGACCAGTTGGCGGCCCCGGCGGCTGTGGCCGGCATGGTCCGGCCTACCGGGCTGGAGGCTGGCGAATTCGGTCCCCAGGGCGAAATGCGCCTGGCGGCCCATGCGTTGCTGGAGCAACCTCAGCCCCAGCCGAGCTACAACACCGTCGCAAGCGGCGCTGGCAGTGGCTACCAGTATCAATACACCCCGCGTCCGCAATCGAACGTGCCGGCAGCCGAGGCCCAGGCGGCGTATCGCGAATTCTTCAAGCCTTTGCCTGAAACCGCTGCAACGGCGTTGCCCGACGGCCAGGGTGATATCCCGCCGCTGGGTTATGCCCTGGCGCAACTCAAAGGCATCTACATTCTTTCCGAAAACGCCCAGGGCCTGGTGCTGGTGGACATGCATGCCGCCCACGAGCGGATCATGTATGAGCGATTGAAGATCGCCATGGCCAGCGAAGGCTTGAGCGGCCAACCGCTGCTGGTCCCCGAATCCCTGGCCGTCAGCCAGCGCGAAGCCGATTGCGCCGAAGAGCACATGAGCTGGTTCCAGCGCCTGGGCTTCGAGCTGCAGCGCCTGGGCCCGGAAACCCTGGCGATTCGGCAGATCCCGGCGTTGTTGAAGCAGGCCGAGGCCAATCGCCTGGTCAGCGATGTGCTGGCTGACTTGATGGAATATGGCACCAGCGACCGGATCCAGGCGCACTTGAATGAACTGCTCGGCACCATGGCCTGCCATGGCGCGATCCGTGCCAACCGACGCCTGGCCCTGCCGGAAATGAACGGCCTGCTGCGGGACATGGAAAACACCGAGCGCAGCGGTCAATGCAACCATGGCCGGCCGACCTGGACCCAACTGGGCCTGGACGACCTGGACAAACTGTTCCTGCGCGGTCGTTGATGAACCCGTTGCCACCTGCGATTTTCCTCATGGGGCCGACGGCCGCCGGCAAGACCGACCTGGCCATCGAACTGACCAAGGTCCTGCCCTGCGAGTTGATCAGCGTTGACTCGGCACTGGTCTACCGGGGCATGGACATCGGCACCGCCAAGCCGTCGAAAGCCCTGCTGGCCGAATTTCCCCATCGCCTGATCGATATCCTGGACCCGACCGAAGCCTATTCGGCGGCTGATTTCCGGCGCGATGCGCTCCAGGCCATGGCCGAGATCACCGCGCGCGGCAAGATTCCGCTCCTGGTGGGCGGTACCATGCTGTATTACAAGGCCTTGGTGGACGGCTTGGCGGACATGCCGGCGGCCGACCCCGAGGTGCGTGCGCAGATCGAAGAAGAGGCTGCACGCCTTGGCTGGCAAGCACTTCACGAGCAATTGGCGGTGGTCGATCCCGTGTCGGCGGCGCGCATTCACCCCAACGACCCGCAGCGGCTCAGCCGGGCCCTGGAGGTTTACCGGGTCAGCGGCCAGAGCATGACGACCCTGCGGCAGCGACAATCTGCGCAAAGTACTGAAGCAGCCGCTTCGGGACTGCAACAATTGCCCTATACTGTCGCGAATCTGGCCATCGCTCCGGCGAACCGGCAAGTGCTGCATCGGCGGATTGAACAAAGATTCACATTAATGTTGGAACAGGGATTCATAGACGAGGTCGTAGCCCTGCGTGAGCGAAGTGACCTGCATGCCGGGTTGCCGTCTATACGTGCGGTGGGTTATCGACAAGTCTGGGACTACCTGGACGGCAAGCTGACGTCAGCCGAGATGCGCGAGCGTGGAATCATTGCCACGCGCCAATTGGCGAAACGCCAGTTCACCTGGCTGCGCAGCTGGACTGACTTGCATTGGCTTGACAGCCTTGATTGCGACAATCTGCCACGCGCCTTGAAATACCTCGGGACCATCTCCATATTGAGCTGAGTCCTTGCAATTGCCGTCTATCCTTGGGGGTGTGACGGCCCAAGCCATCTGAATTCCGATTTTTATAATTGATCCTTAAAGGAGTGCGGCACATGTCAAAAGGGCATTCGCTACAAGACCCTTACTTGAACACTTTACGTAAAGAGAAAGTTGGGGTGTCCATCTATCTGGTCAACGGGATCAAACTGCAAGGCACGATCGAGTCTTTCGACCAGTTCGTCATCCTGCTGAAGAACACCGTCAGCCAAATGGTCTACAAACACGCTATCTCGACAGTGGTGCCTGTTCGTCCAATTCGTCTGCCTAGCGCAACCGAATCCGAAGGCGGTGACGCTGAGCCGGGTAACGCTTGATAGGAGCCTCCTTTGTTCTTTGAGCGCCACGGTGGTGGTGAGCGGACTATTCTCGTTCACTTGGAAGGACAGGACCCTGAGGCGCGCGAAGATCCGCAGGAGTTTCAGGAATTGGCAATTTCGGCCGGCGCCGAGACCGTCGCGTTTTTCAACGTGCCGCGTCATCGGCCAACCGCCAAGTTCCTGATCGGCAGTGGCAAGGTCGAGGAGTTGCGCGACCTGGTCAAGGTCGAGCACATCGATCTGGTGATTTTCAATCACATCCTTACGCCCAGTCAGGAACGCAACCTCGAACGTGTCTTCGAGTGTCGCGTGATCGACCGCACCGGGCTGATTCTCGACATCTTCGCCCAGCGCGCGCGGACTCATGAAGGCAAGCTCCAGGTCGAACTGGCCCAGCTTGAGCACATGAGCACGCGACTGGTCCGCGGCTGGACTCACCTCGAGCGCCAGAAAGGCGGTATCGGCCTGCGCGGCCCGGGTGAAACCCAGCTGGAAACCGACCGGCGCCTGCTGCGGGTTCGCCTGCGCCAGATCAAGGGGCGGCTGGAGAAGGTTCGCAGCCAGCGCGAGCAGTCGCGACGAGGCCGCAAGCGGGCCGACATCCCGACGGTTTCACTGGTGGGTTATACCAACGCGGGCAAATCGACCCTGTTCAACAACGTCACCCAGTCCGACGTCTATGCCGCCGACCAGTTGTTCGCCACGCTCGACCCGACCCTGCGCCGGCTCGACCTGAACGACCTCGGGCCGATCGTGCTGGCCGATACCGTGGGTTTCATCCGGCATTTGCCGCACAAGCTGGTCGAGGCTTTCCGAGCTACGCTCGAAGAGTCGAGCAACTCCGACCTGCTGCTGCATGTGATCGATGCCGCCGAACCGGATCGGATGCTGCAGATTGAACAGGTCATGGTGGTGCTGGGCGAGATCGGGGCCCAGGACTTGCCGATCCTCGAGGTATACAACAAACTCGATTTGCTCGAAGGGGTCGAGCCGCAGATCCAGCGCGATGCCGATGGCAAGCCGCAACGGGTCTGGCTG
The DNA here is from genome assembly GCF_035751725.1 of Pseudomonas frederiksbergensis. Lineage (GTDB taxonomy): Bacteria > Pseudomonadota > Gammaproteobacteria > Pseudomonadales > Pseudomonadaceae > Aquipseudomonas > Aquipseudomonas frederiksbergensis_A. The sequence goes on from NZ_CP142104.1 coordinate 630,542, forward strand.
TCGGCCCGTGATGGCAGCGGCCTGGACCTGCTCAAGCAGGCGGTGGCGGAGCTGCTGGGGGATGACTTGTTCGTCGGCACCTTGAAGCTGCCGCAGCGTTTTGCCCGGTTGCGTGCGCAGTTTTTCGAGTTGGGGGCGGTACAGAAAGAAGAACACGACGAAGAAGGCATCTGCCTGCTGGCCGTTCGCCTGCCTCGATCGGAACTGAACCGATTGGTCAGTCGCGAAGGGCTGCAACCGATGGAATTCATCGAGCAACACACTTTGCAATAAAAGCCTGAGAAAGCTGTGTCAGGCATTCTGTAGCATTGGCCGGCGCGCCGTGGGTGCGTCTTTGCTTTATCAGATGGAGAGCGCTATGGCTTGGAATGAGCCGGGTGGCAACTCGAATAACCAGGATCCCTGGGGCGGCAAGCGTCGTAACAACGGCGACCGCAAGGGACCACCGGATCTCGACGAGGCCTTCCGCAAGCTGCAGGAAAGCCTGAACGGTTTGTTCGGTGGTGGTAAGAAACGCGGTGACGATGGCGGCAGCCGTCCGGGCAAGGGCGGCGGTTTTGGCCTGCTCGGCATCGGTCTTGTCGTGCTCGCGGCTGTCTGGCTGTACAGCGCGGTTTATGTCGTGGACGAGCAGGAGCAGGCCGTGGTGCTGCGCTTCGGCAAGTACTACGAAACCGTCGGCCCGGGCCTGAACATCTATTTCCCGCCGATCGACCAGAAGTACATGGAGAACGTCACGCGTGAGCGTGCCTACACCAAGCAGGGCCAGATGCTGACCGAAGACGAGAACATCGTCGAAGTGCCGCTGACCGTGCAGTACAAGATCACCAACCTGCAGGACTTCGTGCTGAACGTCGATCAGCCGGAAATCAGCCTGCAACATGCGACTGAAAGTGCGCTGCGCCATGTGGTGGGCTCCACCGCCATGGACCAGGTGCTGACTGAAGGTCGTGAGCTGATGGCCAGCGAAATCAAGGAGCGCCTGCAACGGTTCCTCGATACCTATCGCACCGGTATCACCGTCACCCAGGTCAACGTCCAGAGCGCAGCGGCACCGCGCGAAGTACAGGAAGCCTTTGACGACGTGATCCGCGCCCGTGAAGACGAGCAGCGCTCGCGCAACCAGGCCGAAACCTACGCCAACGGCGTCGTGCCGGAAGCCCGTGGCCAGGCCCAGCGCATCATCGAGGATGCCAACGGCTACCGCGACGAAGTGGTTTCCCGTGCCAAGGGTGAGGCCGATCGCTTCACCAAGCTGGTCGCCGAGTATCGCAAGGCCCCTGAAGTGACCCGCCAGCGTCTGTACCTGGACACCATGCAGGAAGTCTTCAGCAACACCAGCAAGGTCCTCGTGACCGGGAACAAGAACGGCCAGAGCAATCTGCTGTACCTGCCCCTGGACAAGATGGTCGAAAGTGGTCGTAACACCGGCACGCCGCCAACCGGCGCGGCGGCGGCGGCCAGCAATGAAGCCAACGCCCGCGCGGCGGCGGACCTGCAGCAACAGCAAGCACGTACCAGGGAGAGTCGCTGATGAGCAATAAATCGCTGATCGCCCTTATTGTCGGTGTCGTCGTGGCGATCGCTGCCTGGAACTGTTTCTACATCGTGGCTCAGACCGAGCGCGCGGTGTTGCTGCAATTCGGTCGCGTGGTCCAGCCCGATGTCCAACCAGGGCTGCATGTGAAGGTGCCGTACGTTAACAAGGTGCGCAAGTTCGATGCCCGCCTGATGACGCTGGACGCACCGACGCAGCGCTTCCTGACGCTGGAAAAGAAAGCCGTGATGGTCGATGCCTACGCCAAGTGGCGCGTCAAGGATGCCGAGCGCTTCTACACCGCGACTTCCGGCCTCAAGCAGATCGCCGACGAGCGTCTGTCCCGTCGCCTGGAGTCGGGCCTGCGTGACCAGTTCGGTAAACGTACCCTGCATGAAGTGGTCTCCGGTGAGCGTGATGCGCTCATGGCCGATATCACTCGTTCGCTGAACGCGATGGCGGAAAAAGAGCTGGGTATCGAAGTGGTCGATGTCCGGGTCAAGGCCATCGACCTGCCGAAGGAAGTGAACCGCAGCGTGTTCGAGCGCATGAGCACCGAGCGTGAGCGTGAAGCTCGCGAGCACCGCGCCAAGGGTAACGAGCTGGCCGAAGGCATCCGTGCCGACGCCGATCGTCAACGCCGTGTGCTGCTGGCCGAGGCCTATCGTGAGTCGGAAGAGGTCCGCGGTGATGGTGATGCCCAGGCCGCTGCGATCTACGCCAAGGCCTACGGTCAGGATCAGGAGTTCTACGCGTTCTACCGTAGCCTGCGTGCCTACCGTGAAAGTTTCGCGAACAAATCCGACGTCCTGGTCCTCGACCCAAGCAGCGACTTTTTCCACTACCTGGAAAAGGCCAAGCCTTGATACATCGTTGACCTGAAGCACTCCGCCCGGCGGCTAAAACGTCGGGCGGGGTGATCCTTTGGGAAAACGTGTGTATGATGCGGCAGCCGGGAAATTCCCGGCTTTTTTGCGTCTGCACGTTCGATTGTGGTTCATGCGTGCAGGCATCGGGTCGAACGGCCCGACAGGTTTTTCGAGGAAAGTGCTTGGCGAGGCCGATCCAGGGCCATTCGTCACGTCGCCCTTGCGCGTTGTTTGCGGTTTTTCGCATGACGCGGGCATTTTCTGCTTCACTCAAGGCCAGCCCGAAAGCTGGCCGCCCGGACCATAGGGGAATGGCGTAATGGCAACGGTAGACCGCTGGCTGCTGCCAGATGGCATCGAAGAAGTACTGCCACCGGAAGCCGCGCGTATCGAAGTAGCGCGTCGGCAGGTGTTGGATCTGTTCCAGAGCTGGGGTTACGAGTTCGTCGTTACCCCGCATATCGAGTACCTGGAATCCCTGCTGACCGGCGCGGGCCAGGACCTGGATCTTCGCACCTTCAAGGTTATCGACCCGCAATCGGGGCGGCAGATGGGCTTCCGGGCCGACATCACCCCTCAAGTGGCGCGCATCGATGCCCACACTCTGCGTCGCGAAGGCCCGAGCCGCCTGTGCTACGCCGGCAGTGTCCTGCATGCCCAGCCGCGTGCCTTGTCGTCTTCGCGCAGCCCGATCCAGCTGGGTGCCGAGCTGTATGGCGACGCCAGCCCAAGCAGCGATGTGGAAGTCATCAGCCTGATGTTGGCCATGCTGCAACTGGCTGACGTGCCGGATGTCCACATGGACCTGGGCCATGTCGGTATCTATCGCGGCCTGGCCCGTGCGGCCGGCCTGTCTGGCGAAGTCGAGCAGCGGTTGTTCGACGCGTTGCAGCGCAAGGCGATCGATGAAGTCATCAGCCTGACCGAAGATTTGCCGAGTGACCTGTCCGGCATGCTGCGGGCATTGGTGGACCTTTGCGGCGGCCGTGAAGTGCTGGATGCTGCGCGCGAGCGCCTGGCCGGTGCGCCGGCTCCGGTGTTGGCGGCGCTGGAGGACCTGTTGGCGATTGCCGAGCGTCTGTCGGTGCGTTTCCCGGAGTTGCCGCTGTATTTCGACCTGGGTGAGCTGCGCGGTTATCACTATCACACCGGCGTGGTGTTCGCGGTGTTTGTCCCGGGTGTTGGCCAGTCCATCGCCCAGGGTGGACGCTACGACGACATCGGCGCCGATTTTGGCCGCGCGCGTCCGGCGACCGGCTTCTCTACCGATTTGAAAACCCTGGTGACCCTGGGGCGTGCTGAAATCGAGCTACCGTCTGGCGGTATCTGGATGCCTGACAGTACGGATGCGGCACTCTGGCAGGCAGTCTGTCAGTTGCGCAGTGAGGGTCAGCGTGTCGTCCAGGCGTTGCCTGGGCAACCTTTGGCCGCCGCCCGTGAAGCGGACTGCGACCGGCAATTGATTCAGCAGAACGGGCTTTGGCAAGTATTGCCGCTGGCTTCTTGAGTTTTCCTGCCGGCCTGGAGCCGGCACCAAGTTTGCGCGAATGAGGACAAGTGTTATGGGTAAGAATGTCGTAGTCCTGGGCACCCAGTGGGGTGATGAGGGCAAAGGCAAGATCGTTGATCTGCTGACCGAACATGCTGCCGCCGTAGTGCGCTACCAGGGTGGCCACAACGCAGGCCACACCTTGGTGATCGACGGTGAGAAAACCGTCCTGCACCTGATTCCGTCGGGCGTGCTGCGCGAAGGCGTCCAATGCCTGATCGGCAACGGTGTGGTGGTTGCCCCCGACGCCCTGCTGCGGGAAATCATCAAGCTGGAAGAGAAAGGCGTGCCGGTGCGCGAGCGCCTGCGTATCAGCCCGTCCTGCCCGCTGATCCTGTCCTATCACGTGGCGCTGGACCAGGCCCGTGAAAAGGCCCGTGGCGAGCTGAAGATCGGCACTACCGGTCGCGGCATCGGCCCGGCCTACGAAGACAAAGTAGCCCGTCGTGGCCTGCGCATCGGTGACCTGTTCCACCGTGAGCGTTTCGCCGCCAAGCTGGGCGAGTTGCTGGATTACCACAACTTTGTCCTGGTCAATTACTACAAAGAGCCGGCCATCGACTTCCAGAAGACCCTGGACGAGTGCATGGAATACGCCGAGCTGCTCAAGCCGATGATGCTCGACGTCACTGCCGAGCTGCACGAGCTGCGTCGCGCCGGCAAGGACATCATGTTCGAAGGCGCCCAGGGTTCGCTGCTGGACATCGACCACGGCACCTACCCGTACGTCACCAGTTCCAACACCACTGCCGGCGGCATCGCCACCGGTTCGGGTTTTGGCCCGATGTACCTGGACTACATCCTGGGTATCACCAAGGCCTACACCACCCGCGTCGGTTCCGGTCCGTTCCCGACTGAGCTGTTCGACGACGTCGGGGCCTTCCTGGCCAAGCGCGGCCACGAGTTCGGCGCCACCACCGGCCGTGCCCGTCGTTGCGGCTGGTTCGATGCCGTCATCCTGCGTCGCGCCATCGACGTCAACAGTATCTCGGGCCTGTGCCTGACCAAACTGGACGTACTGGACGGCCTGGAAACCATCAATATCTGCGTCGGCTACAAGAACCAGGACGGCGCAGTCATCGACGCACCGACCGACGCCGACAGCTACATCGGCCTGGAGCCGGTGTACGAGCAGATGCCGGGCTGGACCGAATCGACCGTGGGCGCCAAGACCCTGGAAGAGCTGCCAGTGGCCGCGCGCAACTACATCAAGCGCGTCGAAGAGTTGGTCGGTGCACCGATCGACATTATTTCGACGGGGCCGGACCGCAACGAAACCATCGTCCTGCGTCATCCGTTTGGCTGATAAGTCATTGATGTAACAAACAAAGGGCTCCTTAGGGAGCCCTTTGTCGTTTCTCCCTGGCGGACGGCATGACACTTGCTACGCATCTGCATTAAGGCACCGCTTCTCCGAGTGCCATCAAATTAATGGCGTTTGGTAGAGGGATTTCACGTGTCGGCCGTTCTCTCACTGTTACAAAGCCGTTTGTTGCGGCCTGTGTTCGTTACTCTCGGTATCGCCCTTTTGGTGCAGGTACTGGTCGCCGTTGCGCTGACCCGAAGCACGGTCACGGCGCTGGAGTCCGACCTGGGCTCGCGCCTGGGCGCCGACAGCCAGAAGTTGGCCGGTGAGTTGGAGCAGGCTGGTCGCGAAGTCACCTCCAGCCTTGACAGCTTGTCCGCCAGTACCCGCCAGCGCTTGACCGCAGGTTTGTCTTCGCGCCTGAAGGAGGAGCAGGCCCAGCTGCGTGCAACCCTGGAAAAAGACCTGAGGGATTCCGCCAATGATATGGCGCAGCTCCTGGCCTCCGTTGCGCCCCGCGCCATGTGGGACAGTGATGTACCGACCCTTTCCGAATTCGCCCGCCGGGCCCAGCGCAATCCCAATGTGCTGTTCGTCATCTACGACGACGCCGCTGGAGAACACCTGACCCGCTACCTGAACCGGGAAAACCCGATCAACAAGGCCCTGCTGGAAAAAGGCAAGGGCGAGCGGGCCCTGGACAAAGTGTTGGATGCGGCGAAGAACGATCCATCGGTGTATTACCTCGAGGCCTCGATCAACCCCAACGGCGTGGAGATCGGCAAGGTGCTGATGGGCGTTTCCACCGCTTCAGTGGAGACCGACCTGAAGGCGCTTGACCAGCGCTTCTCCGCATTGATCGCCAGCAGCGATCAACTGGTGGGCGACAGCCTCAAGGGCGCGGCTGCCGACAGTGCCGCCGCGATGCGTGGCCGGCTGGGCTCGGCGCAGGCCACCGCCACCGAAATGCAGACCAATACCGCTGCGACCGTGCAGGAAGCTGCGGGGACGTTGCGCTGGCGCATCGGCCTGGGCCTGGCGTTGGTGGGGTTGGGCGTGTTGGTGTTGCTTGCCGTGGTGCTGGGGCGTCGGGTGGTCAATCGCCTGAAGCTGTTGATCGCGGCGATGAACGATCTGGCGGCGGGCGAGGGCGATTTGACCAAGCGCGTGCAGATCAACAGCAAGGACGAAATCGGCGACATGGCCTCGGCGGTCAATCGCTTTGTGGATAAGTTGCAACCCATCGTGCGCGAGGCGGGGGACGTGGCTCAGCGTACCGGCCAGGAAATTGGCGCGATGACGCTGCGCAACTCTGGTGCCGATGCGGCCGCCGGGATGCAGCGCGATGAAGTGGCGGAAAGCCTGCGTGCCCTGTCGCAGATGGCCGATGAGGCGCAGTCGGAAAGCCAGGCGATGCAGGCAGCCTTGCAGCAAGTGGTCGAGATTCGTCAGGCCACTGATGAAACCACCCGCACGTCGGCCAAGGTCGGCAGTTTGATTGAGGCGTTGGCCGGGCAGGTCGACACGGGGGCGAAAGTCATCGAGCGACTGGCCCAGCAGAGCGAGCAGATCGAAGTGGTGTTGACGGTGATCCACGGCATTGCCGAGCAGACCAACCTATTGGCCTTGAACGCGGCCATCGAGGCGGCACGGGCCGGGGAGACCGGGCGTGGGTTTGCGGTGGTAGCGGATGAGGTGCGGGCGCTGGCGAGCAAGACCCAGAGCTCTACGGGCGACATCCAGGCGCATATCGTGGCGTTGCAGCAAGGGGCGCGTGAAGCGGTGGCTGCCATTGGCCAGGCCGGGCGGCAGGCCAGCGAAGGTCTGTCGGTATTGCGTGACAGTGCGCGGCTGCAGCAGTCGGTGCAGGCATCAGTCGAACAGGTTCATGCGGCCATCGGTTTGGCGACCCAGGCAGCAGCGCATCAGGCCCAAGGCGCGCAAGCGGTGCGTGGTCGGGTCGAGACCATTCATGCCCAGGCCGAAAAAGCTGCCCAGGCGGTGGTCGAGACTACGGCCAGTGGCAAGGTGCTGGATAACCTGGCGGCACAGTTGAAGGCCAGCCTGGGGCAGTTCAGGGCCTGATTCGAGATTCATGGCTGGCTCTTCGCGAGCTGGCTCGCTCCCACATTACTTTCCCCGTGGGGGCGAGTTGGCTCCCTGTAGCCCTCTCAGCGGCTCAGATACATCCGCGTCGTCAGCAAATAGACCGGCAACCCCGACACGACAATCAACAGCGCCGCATAAGGCGCTGCCGCCGCGAATTCCACATTCGAGGTATGTGCCCAAACCGCTGTCGCCAAGGTATTGAGTCCAGTCGGGCTCAGCAGCAGCGTGGCGGTCAACTCCTTCATCGCGTCCAGAAACACCAGGGCGAACGCGGCACCCAGCGCCGGGAAGATGATTGGCAGGGTCACCCGGCAAAACGCACTGAACGACGAAGCCCCCAGCGTCCGCGCCGCTTCTTCCAACTGCGGCGCGGCCTTGTTCAGCGCCGTACGCACCGGGGCCTGGGCCAGTGGCAGGAACAGCAGCGCATAGGCAATCAGCAGCAGGCCGGAAGTCTGGTACAGCGCCGGCACATAGTGCAGGGCGAAATACACCAGGCTCAGGGCAATCACCAATCCGGGAAGTGCGTGCAGCAAGTAGGGCAGGCGTTCGGCCCATGTCGCCAGCCGACCCTTGTGGCGCACCACCAGCAGTCCGACCGGCACTGCCAGCACGAGGCAGAGCGCGGCGCCGCCCAGCGAAAGTGCCAGGGATGACAGCAGCGCTTCGCCGATCTCACCCGCCGGGAATGCCGCGGAAGTACCCACGGCCAGCCAATACGCCAGCATTCCCAGCGGGATGCCGCTGCCGATGATTGCCAGCGCCAGGCAATACAGTTGCCCCAGAAGCATCCAGGCGCCGAGGTGTACGTGTTCGGCCTGGCGTGCTGCGCCTTGCCCGGTGCGAACATGACGGCCCTTGCCGCGTATTCGCAGTTCCAGCCACAACAGCGCCAGGCACAGCACCAGCAAGACCGCTGACAGCATGGCGGCGTTGGCATTGCTGAATTCCAGCTCGAACTGTTGATAGATCGCGGTGGTGAACGTCTGCAGGCCGATGATCGACAGTGCGCCGAACTCAACCAGCATGTGCAGGGCAATCAGCAGGGAACCGGCCAGGAGCGAAGGCCAGAGCAAGGGCAGGGTGACGCGAAAGAACACGCCCCAGCGGTTGTGCCCCAGGGTGCGGGCGGATTCTTCAAGGGATGGGTCGAGGTTGCGCAGCGTTGCGGCCACGGGGAGAAAGATCAGCGGGTATTTGGACAGGCTCATCACCAGGATTGCCCCGCCCAGCCCTTCGAACTGCGCGCTCAGGGATACCCAGGTGAAGCTGCTCACGAACGCCGGCACTGCGAACGGCAAGCACAGAACAACGCCCCAGGCACGACGTCCCGGCAGATTGCTGCGCTCCAGCAGCCAGGCCAGTGACAGGCCGACGATGCCACAGGCCAGCGTGACGCCGGCCATCAGTGCCAACGTGTTGCGCAGCAAGCCAAATACATAAGGCCGCCACAACAAATGCAAGGCCTCCGCCCAGCCGGCCTGCCAAGCCTTTGTAGTCACGTAGAGCAGTGGCAGCAGGCTCAGCAGGACGAGCAGCAGCACTGGCAATATCAACCCGATCGACGGGCGCTTGCGCCGGGGAACGTAAGCCCCGGCTGCGGGAGAGGCGCTGAGCGACGGCGTCATCAGTTCAGGCCGACTTCGCGTTCCAGTTCCAAGGCTTCTTCGGCATTGCCGAGGTCGGCCGGAGTCACTTTGGGCGGCTCCAGTTCATTGAACGGCTTAAGGCCGCGATCCGAGGTCATGCCCTTGTGCAGCGGATACTCGGCGGACGTCTGGGTAATCACCCGCTGGCCTTCTTCACTGGCCATGTAGGCAAGCAACTGTTGGGCTTCCTTGGGATGTTGACTGGATTTCAATGCGGCGGCGCTGGAGACGGTGACCAGACCACCGGCATCGCCGCCGGTAAAGTAATGCAGTTTGGAATCGAGCTGTCCCTTCTCTCTCTGCAGGGCGAACCAGTAGTAATTGTTCACCAGGACTGTCGCCACTTCACCGTTCTCCACGGCTTTGAGGGCGACCATGTTGTTGCTGTAGACCTTGCCAAAGGCGCGCAGCCCGGTGAGCCATTCCTCGGCCGCTTCCTGACCGTGCAATTTGATGATCGCCACCGCTTGTTCCTGGAACGCGCCGCTGGTCGGTACGAAGCCGACCTTGCCTTGCCATTGTGGCTGGGCGAAATCCAGGACGGTTTTCGGCAGGTCCTTTTCATCGATCAGCTTGGGGTTGTAGGCGACCACGCGAACGCGAGCGGTCACGCCCATCCAGGTGCCGTTGTTGGCGACATAGTCTTTGGGAAGCACGTTGAGGGTTGCATCGTCGATCTTCGCCAGCAGGCCTTGTTCGCCTAGCTTGTTCAGCGGCGGCGATTCCTCGGTGTAGATCACATCGGCGGGGGAGCGGTTGCCTTCTTCGACGACTTGGCTGGCGAGTTGGTTGCTGCTGCCCTTGCGCACATTGACGTGAATGCCGGTCTTGGCTTCGAAGGCCTTGGCCAATGCATCGCCGACTTCTTTGTGTTGGCCGTTGTAGAGGGTCAGTTCCACCTTGTCGGCGGCTTGGGTGAGGGGCGTTGCGAGGGTCAGGCCGAGCAGGGTGAAGGTCAGGGCGCGGCGCAGGGTGAATCGAAACATCATTCGCGGGGTTCCTCACTGTCGTGTAGCAAAAACTTGTAACAATGATAAACGATATTGTTTCTCATGTGCGTCCGAGTGTCTGACGCTTGTTGGGAGGGATTTCCGGATCCCGGAAACGCAAAAACCCGCTTTCGCGGGTTTCTGTGAGGTTCAAGGCATATAACCTTGAAGCTTGAATTGGTGCCCAGAAGAAGACTCGAACTTCCACGACCTTGCGGTCACCAGCACCTGAAGCTGGCGTGTCTACCAATTTCACCATCTGGGCAGCATCTTCAGCGTTGCCGCTGTTGATGGGGCGCACTATACGGAGCGCGTTTTGATCTGTAAACCCCTGTTTTTATTTTGATAATTGCCAAACGCAATTACAGGGGTGCAAACGCAAAAAACCCGCTTTCGCGGGTTTTTTGTGAAGCTGGCAGGTTACTGACCTGCTGCTCGAAATTGGTGCCCAGAAGAAGACTCGAACTTCCACGACCTTGCGGTCACCAGCACCTGAAGCTGGCGTGTCTACCAATTTCACCATCTGGGCAACATCGGCAACGTGTGTACGTCGTCGATGGCGCGCACTATACGGAGCGTGTTTTTAACTGTAAACCCCTGGGCGCAAAAAAAACGCTAAATTTCACGAGCGGTGCAATCAGGGGCTTCAAAGGCCTGTCGAAAGACTTTAGAAAAGGCATCTGACGCTTGAAATTTCCCGTTTCATTACGCCTATGCCAAACTAACCCGCATATAGACAAGGTGAAAACTCTCTAATGGCCGATTGGCAGTCCCTCGATCCCGAGGCCGCTCGTGAAGCGGAAAAATATGAAAACCCTATTCCTAGCCGCGAACTGATCCTGGCGCATCTCGCCGATCGGGGTTCGCCTGCTAGCCGTGAGCAGCTGGTCGAAGAATTCGGCCTGACCACCGAGGACCAGCTCGAAGCCCTGCGCCGCCGTCTGCGTGCCATGGAGCGCGATGCTCAACTCATCTACACCCGGCGCGGCACCTATGCCCCGGTCGACAAGCTCGATCTGATCCTGGGCCGTATCGCCGGTCACCGCGACGGCTTCGGTTTCCTGATTCCCGACGATGGCAGCGATGACCTGTTCATGAGCCCGGCGCAGATGCGCCTGGTGTTCGATGGCGACCGTGCGCTTGCCCGGGTTTCCGGCCTGGACCGTCGCGGACGCCGCGAAGGCGTGATCGTCGAGGTGGTGTCCCGTGCACACGAAACCATCGTGGGCCGCTATTTCGAGGAAGGTGGCATCGGTTTTGTCGTTGCCGACAACCCGAAGATCCAACAGGAAGTGCTGGTCACGCCAGGCCGCAATGCCAACGCGCAGATCGGCCAGTTCGTCGAGGTGAAAATCACCCACTGGCCAACCCCGCGCTTCCAGCCGCAAGGCGATGTGGTGGAGGTGGTCGGCAACTACATGGCGCCGGGGATGGAAATCGACGTCGCCCTGCGCACCTACGATATTCCTCACGTCTGGCCTGAAGCGGTCCTGAAAGAGGCCGCCAAGCTCAAGCCGGAAGTCGAAGAGAAAGACAAAGAGAAGCGCATCGACCTGCGTCACCTGCCATTCGTCACCATCGACGGTGAAGATGCCCGGGACTTCGACGATGCTGTCTACTGCGAAGCCCGCCCTGGCAAGTTGCGCCTGTTCTCCGGTGGCTGGAAGTTGTACGTCGCCATTGCCGACGTTTCCAGCTATGTGAAGCTCGGCTCGGCGCTGGACGCCGAAGCCCAGGTGCGCGGCAACTCGGTGTATTTCCCCGAGCGCGTGGTGCCGATGCTGCCGGAGCAACTGTCCAACGGGCTGTGCTCGCTCAACCCCCACGTCGATCGCCTGGCCATGGTTTGCGAAATGACCATCTCCAAGGCCGGCGAGATGACGGACTACTGCTTCTATGAAGCCGTAATCCACTCCCACGCCCGCCTGACCTACAACAAGGTCAGCGCGATGCTGGAAACGCCGAAGCTGGCCGAGTCGCGCAAGCTGCGTGGCGAATACACCGATGTCGTCCCGCACCTCAAGCAACTCTATTCGCTGTACAAGGTGTTGCTGGCGGCGCGTCACGTGCGCGGCGCGATCGATTTCGAAACCCAGGAAACCCGGATCATCTTCGGCACCGAGCGCAAGATCGCCGAAATCCGGCCGACCGTGCGCAACGATGCCCACAAGCTGATCGAGGAATGCATGCTGGCGGCCAACGTCGCCACGGCCGAATTCCTGAAAAAACATGAGATTCCCGCGCTGTATCGGGTCCACGACGGCCCGCCGCCCGAGCGCCTGGAAAAACTGCGAGCGTTTCTCGGCGAGCTTGGCTTGTCCCTGCACAAAGGCAAGGAAGGTCCGACACCCAAGGACTACCAGGCCCTGCTGGCTAGCATCAAGGACCGCCCGGATTTCCACCTGATCCAGACCGTGATGCTGCGCTCCTTGAGCCAGGCGGTGTACAGCGCCGACAACCAGGGCCACTTCGGCCTGAATTACGAAGCCTATACCCACTTCACCTCGCCGATCCGCCGCTACCCCGACCTGCTTACGCACCGGGCCATCCGCAGTGTTATCCATTCGAAGATGAACACCCCGCACGTCAAGCGTGCCGGTGCGATGACCATTCCGAAGGCACGTATCTACCCGTACGACGAAGCGGCCTTGGAGCAGCTTGGCGAACAGTGCTCGATGAGCGAGCGACGCGCCGACGAAGCGACTCGCGACGTCGTGAACTGGCTCAAGTGCGAGTACATGAAGGATCGCGTGGGTGAGTCGTTCCCGGGCGTGATCACTGCCGTGACCGGTTTTGGCCTGTTCGTCGAGCTGACCGACATCTACGTCGAAGGCTTGGTGCATGTCACCGCGCTGCCGGGCGATTACTACCACTTCGACCCTGTGCACCACCGCCTGGCGGGCGAGCGCACCGGTCGCAGCTTCCGTCTTGGCGATACGGTCGAAGTGCGGGTAATGCGCGTCGACCTCGACGAGCGCAAGATCGACTTCGAGATGGCGGAAAAAACCATCAACGCGCCGATCGGTCGCAAAAAACGTGGCACCGAGACCGCCGCGCCTGCGGCCAAGACCGCAGCCGAGCCGGCGTCGTCCAAGTCCGGGCGTCGCGGTTCGGCCAAGGAGAAGGCCGTCGAAGCCTATCGCCCGAGCGATGCCGCGGCGAAAAACGCCGAACTGCGCAAAAGCCGAGAAATGAAACAGGCCTTGCTGGCCGAAGCCAAGAGCGGCGGTAAAGCGGCGTCTGGCGGCAAAACTGGACGGTCGGCTCCGGACAAGGCGAGCAGCAAACCGAGCAAACACCGTAAAGGCCCGCCGAAAGCGGGCTCGGCCCCAGCCAAGAGTGGCGGGGCGCGTAAACCCAAGGCCAAGTCATGAGTCAACTGGAAAAAATCTACGGCGTGCATGCCGTGGAAGCGTTGCTGCGTCACCACCCCAAGCGGGTCAAGCAGATCTGGCTGGCGGAAGGGCGTAGCGATCCGCGCGTCCAGACCCTGGTTGAACTGGCCGGTGAAAACCGTGTTGCGGTCGGCCAGGCCGAGCGGCGCGAGATGGACGCCTGGGTCGAGGGCGTGCACCAGGGGGTCGTGGCCGAGGTGAGCCCGAGCCAGGTGTGGGGCGAAGCGATGCTCGACGAACTCCTGGATCGCACCGAAGGCGCGCCCCTGCTGCTGGTGCTGGACGGCGTGACCGACCCGCACAACCTTGGCGCCTGCCTGCGTTCGGCGGATGCCGCCGGCGCGCTGGCGGTGATCGTGCCTAAAGACAAGTCGGCGACCTTGACGCCGGTAGTGCGCAAAGTCGCCTGTGGCGCGGCGGAAGTGATTCCGTTGGTGGCGGTGACCAATCTTGCGCGCACCCTGGAAAAACTCCAGCAGCGCGGCCTGTGGGTTGTCGGCACGGCGGGCGAGGCCGAGGTCAGCATTTATGACCAGGACCTGACCGGCCCAACCATCCTGATCATGGGTGCCGAGGGCAAGGGTATGCGCCGCCTGACCCGCGAACACTGCGATTACCTGGTCAAGCTGCCGATGGCCGGCAGCGTGAGCAGCCTCAATGTCTCGGTCGCCACGGGTGTGTGTCTGTTCGAGGCCCAGCGTCAACGTGGTGCCAAGGCTGCCGGCAAGAAATCCTAAGGCTGGCGCGATTCAATTGTGGGAGCAAGCCCGCTCCCACATTGGTCTGTACGTAACTGAAAGTGGTGGTTGTTCAAATAATCACCAATTGCCTTGCGCCGCCCTCGGCCCTTCTCTACAATTGCGCCCCTTGCTGTGATGGCAGGCACTTATGTGTCTAGCGTCCTCAAGTCCATAAGTGTCATTCACTCCTTGTCTGACCGTTTTTGAGCGGCAGGCTACAACCCGTAAGGAGCATTCATGCGTCATTACGAAATCATCTTTTTGGTCCACCCGGATCAAAGCGAGCAAGTCGGCGGCATGGTTGAGCGTTACACCAAGCTGATCGAAGAAGACGGCGGCAAAATCCACCGTCTGGAAGATTGGGGCCGTCGTCAACTGGCCTACGCAATCAACAATGTTCACAAGGCTCACTACGTGATGCTGAACGTTGAGTGCACTGGCAAGGCCCTGGCCGAGCTGGAAGACAACTTCCGCTACAACGATGCAGTGATCCGTAACCTGGTCATCCGTCGCGAAGAAGCCGTCACCGGCCAATCCGAGATGCTCAAGGCTGAAGAAAACCGCAGTGAGCGCCGTGAGCGTCGCGACCGTCCTGAGCACTCTGACAGCGCCGATGGCGATGACAGCGATAGCGACAGCGACAACAGCGATAACGCTGACGAGTAATCCACGGACCTTTTAAGGAGCCAATCACATGGCACGTTTCTTCCGTCGTCGTAAATTCTGCCGCTTCACCGCTGAAGACGTGAAAGAGATCGATTACAAAGATCTCAACACCCTGAAAGCCTACGTATCCGAGACCGGCAAAATCGTTCCAAGCCGTATCACCGGTACCAAAGCTCGTTATCAGCGTCAGCTGGCCACCGCTATCAAGCGCGCCCGCTTCCTGGCCCTGCTGGCCTACACCGACAGCCACGGCCGCTGAGACCGGGCAGTCGACAAGTAGTAAGGGATTGAATGCATGCGCGCCTTAGCTGAGTTCATCATGCGCGGTCGTATGCAGGCCACTCTGGTAGTGGCTGGATGCGCGGCATTGCCGTTGTTGTATTGGTTGGGTGCTGCCGCCGGGAGTCTTGTACTCCTGCGGCGCGGATTGAGGGACGCCTTGGGCGTTCTTGCTCTGGGACTGCTGCCGGCTTTGCTCTGGTGGCTGTATTCCGCGGACCCGCGTGCAGTCATGGTGCTGCTCGGGTCTTCGGCGCTGGCGTTGGTATTGCGCGCCAGTGAATCCTGGAACCGCGTGCTGCTGGTCAGCATAGCGATAGGCGTGGCGTTTTCAGTGGTGCTCGGGGTGGCTTTTGCGCCCCAGATCGAGATGCTGTCGCAGGCTTTGGTAAAAATCCTGCCCGAGGCGCTCGGTGATCTCTACCAGCAGATGTCGGTAGAGGAGCAGGCGCGTTTCGCGTCCCTGATTGCCCCCGTCCTGACCGGACTGATTGCGGCCTTGTTGCAAATCGTCAGTGTGCTGAGCCTGGTTATCGGGCGCTACTGGCAGGCGTTGTTGTACAACCCGGGTGGTTTTGGTCGCGAGTTTCGCGCCATCCGCTTCCCGCTTGGGCTGGCGATGTTGCTGTTGGCGGGCATGCTACTGGGGCCGAACTTCGGTCCGCAGATGGCAATGCTCACGCCGCTGTGCAGCGTACCGCTGGTCTTTGCCGCCCTGGCCCTGATTCACGGGCTGGTGGCGCAAAAGCGACTGGCCAGGTTCTGGCTGGTGGGGTTGTACGTCACGTTGTTGCTGTTCATGCAGCTGATCTATCCGTTGCTGGTGGTCCTGGCCATCGTCGACAGCCTGATTGATTTTCGCGGTCGTATGGCGCCGAAAGACGCCGACAGCGCGAACGGTGAAGGTTAAAAGTTAGAGGATTTTCACATGCAACTGATCCTTCTGGAAAAAATCGCCAACCTGGGCAACCTGGGCGACAAAGTAAACGTTAAGGCCGGCTACGGTCGTAACTACCTGCTGCCTTTCGGCAAAGCCACCGCTGCGACCGCTGCCAACCTGGCTGCGTTCGAAGAGCGTCGCGCTGAGCTGGAAAAAGCCGCTGCAGACCGCAAGGCATCGGCTGAAAGCCGTGCTGCCCAACTGGCCGAGCTGGAAGTGACCATCACTGCCACCGCTGGCGACGAAGGCAAGCTGTTCGGTTCGATCGGTACTCACGACATCGCTGACGCACTGACCGCCTCCGGCGTTGAAGTTGCGAAAAGCGAAGTTCGTCTGCCGAACGGCACCATCCGCAACGTAGGTGAATTCGACGTAGCCGTGCACCTGCACGCCGAAGTTGAAGCCACCGTACGCGTTGTCGTGGTAGCAGCCTAAGCAATACCTGTCGGTTGGCACCCTCGGGTGCTTGCCGGTAACATCGGGCACGATCCTGTCTACAGGTCGTGCCCTTTGTCTTTCTGCAATTCCTGATTTTCATAACCAGACGTGGCCATGAACGAAATCACCGCCCCCGAGCAATATGATCTGCAAACCGCTGCCCTGAAGGTGCCCCCGCATTCCATCGAGGCCGAACAGGCTGTACTCGGTGGCCTGATGCTGGACAACAACGCCTGGGAACGTGTGCTCGATCAAGTTTCCGACGGCGATTTCTACCGGCATGACCACCGCCTGATTTTCCGTGCGATCGCCCGTCTGGCCGATCAGAACATGCCGATCGACGTTGTCACCCTGGCCGAGCAATTGGACAAGGAAGGGCAGACGTCCCAGGTCGGCGGCCTCGGTTACCTCGGCGAACTGGCGAAAAACACGCCGTCCGTCGCCAACATCAAGGCTTATGCGCAGATCGTGCGCGAGCGGGCGACCTTGCGCCAGTTGATCGGCATCAGCACCGAGATCGCCGACAGCGCCTTCAATCCGGAAGGCCGCACCGCCGCCGAGATCCTTGACGAAGCCGAGCGGCAGATCTTCCAGATTGCCGAGGCCCGGCCAAAAACCGGCGGCCCGGTGAGCGTCAATGACCTGTTGACCAAGGCCATCGACCGCATCGACACCTTGTTCAACACCGACAACGCCATTACCGGCCTGTCCACCGGCTACACCGACCTCGACGAGAAGACCAGCGGCTTGCAGCCGTCCGACCTGATCATCGTCGCTGGCCGTCCGTCCATGGGTAAGACCACGTTTGCGATGAACCTGGTGGAAAACGCCGTGCTGCGCAGCGACAAGGCAGTGCTGGTGTACTCCCTCGAGATGCCAGGCGAATCGCTGATCATGCGTATGCTCTCGTCCCTGGGGCGTATCGACCAGACCAAGGTCCGTTCCGGCCAACTGGAAGACGACGACTGGCCGCGCCTGACCTCGGCGGTCAACCTGCTCAATGATCGAAAGTTGTTCATCGACGATACGGCGGGCATCAGCCCATCGGAAATGCGCGCCCGGACCCGACGACTGGTGCGCGAGCACGGCGATATCGCGCTGATCATGATCGACTACCTGCAATTGATGCAGATCCCCGGCTCCAGCGGTGATAACCGGACGAACGAGATTTCCGAGATCTCCCGTTCCCTCAAGGCCCTGGCCAAGGAATTCAACTGTCCGGTCGTGGCCCTGTCCCAGTTGAACCGCTCCCTGGAGCAGCGCCCCAACAAGCGTCCGGTGAACTCCGACTTGCGGGAATCCGGAGCGATCGAGCAGGACGCCGACGTGATCATGTTCGTCTACCGCGACGAGGTGTATCACCCCGAGACGGAGCACAAGGGCATTGCCGAGATCATCATCGGCAAGCAGCGGAACGGCCCGATCGGCTTCATCCGCCTGGCGTTCATCGGTAAATACACGCGCTTCGAAAACCTGGCGCCGGGTAGCTACAATTTTGATGACGACGAGTAACCCGCTCCCACGGGGGTGCCACCAATTTCCGACCATAGCCGTCGGAATTGATCAAATTTTGTGCTATATTCCGCGCCCGCGATTTTTCATCCTTTATACCGGTCATCGACATGCAAGCAGCCAAGCCGTTATTTGACTATCCCAAGTACTGGGCCGAATGTTTCGGCCCAGCGCCGTTCCTGCCCATGAGCAGGGAGGAGATGGATCAGCTCGGCTGGGATTCGTGCGACATCATCATCGTCACCGGTGATGCCTACGTCGATCACCCTTCGTTCGGCATGGCGATCATTGGCCGTCTGCTGGAAGCCCAGGGCTTTCGTGTCGGGATCATCGCCCAGCCGAACTGGCAGTCCAAAGACGACTTCATGAAGCTCGGCGAGCCCAACCTGTTCTTCGGTGTCGCGGCCGGCAACATGGACTCGATGATCAATCGCTACACCGCCGACAAGAAAATCCGCTCCGATGACGCCTACACCCCCGGTGGCCTGGCGGGCAAGCGGCCGGACCGTGCGAGCCTGGTCTATAGCCAGCGCTGCAAGGAAGCCTACAAGCACGTGCCGATCGTGCTCGGCGGTATCGAAGCTTCCCTGCGCCGCATCGCCCATTACGATTACTGGCAGGACCGGGTGCGCAACTCGATCCTGATCGACGCTTGCGCCGACATCCTGCTCTATGGCAACGCCGAGCGAGCGATTGTCGAAGTCGCGCAGCGCTTGTCCTATGGCCACAAGATCGAAGACATCACCGACGTGCGCGGCACCGCGTTCATCCGCCGTGACACGCCGCAAGGCTGGTACGAAGTCGACTCCACGCGCATCGACCGTCCGGGCAAGATCGACAAGATCATCAACCCGTACGTGAATACCCAGGACACCGCAGCCTGCGCC
The DNA here is from genome assembly GCF_035751725.1 of Pseudomonas frederiksbergensis. GTDB lineage: Bacteria > Pseudomonadota > Gammaproteobacteria > Pseudomonadales > Pseudomonadaceae > Aquipseudomonas > Aquipseudomonas frederiksbergensis_A. Next base: position 649,407 of record NZ_CP142104.1, read on the forward strand.
ATCGAGCAGGAAAAGGGTCCGGTTGAAGATCCGGGCGAAGCCAAGGTCGTGCAGATCCTGGCAAGCCCGAAGATGACCCGCGACAAGACCGTGATCCGCCTGCCATCGGTAGAAAAGGTGCGCAACGACGCGGTGCTGTATGCCCACGCCAACCGCGTGTTGCACTTGGAAACCAACCCGGGCAACGCCCGTGCGCTGGTGCAGAAGCACGGTGAAGTCGACGTCTGGTTCAACCCGCCGCCCATTCCGATGACTACTGAAGAAATGGACTACGTGTTTGGCATGCCTTACGCACGTGTTCCCCATCCGGCGTACGGCAAGGAGAAGATCCCGGCCTACGAGATGATCCGTTTCTCGGTAAACATCATGCGCGGCTGCTTCGGTGGCTGCACGTTCTGCTCGATCACCGAGCACGAAGGCCGGATCATCCAGAACCGTTCCGAAGAGTCGATCATTCGCGAGATCGAAGAGATCCGCGACAAGGTCCCGGGCTTCACCGGGGTCATTTCCGACCTGGGCGGCCCGACCGCGAACATGTATCGCATTGCCTGCAAGAGCCCGGAAATCGAATCCGCGTGCCGCAAGCCGTCCTGCGTGTTCCCCGGCATCTGCCCGAACCTGAACACCGACCATTCTTCGTTGATCCAGCTGTACCGCAGTGCCCGGGCCTTGCCTGGGGTGAAGAAGATTCTGATCGCCTCCGGCCTGCGTTACGACCTGGCGGTCGAGTCGCCGGAATACGTCAAGGAACTGGTGACTCACCACGTCGGCGGTTACCTGAAGATCGCTCCGGAGCACACCGAGGAAGGCCCGCTCAACCAGATGATGAAGCCGGGCATCGGCAGCTATGACAAGTTCAAGCGGATGTTCGAGAAGTACACCAAGGAAGCCGGGAAAGAGCAGTACCTGATTCCATACTTCATCGCCGCCCACCCGGGCACCACCGACGAAGACATGATGAACCTGGCGCTGTGGCTCAAGGGCAACGGTTTCCGGGCCGATCAGGTGCAGGCGTTCTATCCGTCGCCGATGGCTACCGCCACTGCCATGTACCACTCGGGCAAGAACCCGCTGCGCAAGGTCACCTACAAGAGCGATGGGGTGACCATCGTCAAGAGCGAAGAGCAGCGCCGCCTGCACAAGGCCTTCCTGCGTTATCACGACCCGAAAGGCTGGCCGATGCTGCGCGAAGCGTTGACCCGCATGGGCCGTGCCGATCTGATCGGGCCGGGCAAGAACCAGTTGATTCCGTTGCACCAGCCTGCAACCGACAGCTACCAGAGCGCCCGTCGCAAGAACTCGACGCCGGCTGGCAGCCACAAGGTGGGCAAGGAAACCACCAAGATCCTGACCCAGCACACCGGCCTGCCGCCGCGCGCCAGCGACGGTGGCAATGCCTGGGACAAGCGCGAGCAAGCCAAGGCTGCCGCGTTCGCCCGCAATCAGAAGGCTGCCAAGGAACGCAAGGACGCGGCGAAGGGCAAGGGGCCGAAGCCTGCGCGCAAGCCTGTCGTGCCGCGCTGATTGTCCTGCCGCCTCGCAAAACGCCAGCCTTGAGTGCTGGCGTTTTGCTTTCTAGCGGCGGTGCTGGCCGTTTGTTATCGTGGCGCCCGCCCGACAGTGCTAGAGGTTATGGGGAGCCCTCGCCACAAGGGTTCAGTGCGGATAAAGATTCACCCTCCGATTCTCAAGGACGATTCATATGAGCACTCCATTACCCGGCATCGGCATGGACTACAGCCCCTCCCAGTTCATGGCCCGCCAACGCATCGGAAGCCAGATCAACCTGCCGCGCCTGTTCGCTGCCATCGACGCCGATCCCAGTATCGTCGGCGCCGGTGTGGTGTACATCGATGCTGAATTCAATGTAGTGACCCTGCGTGAGTTCAAGCCGATCTGCAGCATCAAGCCCAAGCGGATCATTTTGCGCGAGGCGCAGAAATATATTGCGCCGGCTCAGTTTGCTCAGCAGGTTCAGGACAATCCACGGGAATCGCGATTGGTCGGCGAAGCGATCAATACTTCCTTGTCGTGTGCAGGGGCCGTTATCGGTTGGGTCGTGGTACTCAGCGGCTCTGTAGCTATCCCATTTTCAGCAGGGGCAAGCACCGCGATCGCCGTGTTGGGTTATACCGCCGCCGCAGCCAGCACAGCGCAATGTTTTGCGAGCGGTTATCGCATGCGTAATGAAATCAGTAACCCAGCCCGAAACGATCAGCTCGACAGTGAGGAGTGGTATCAGAACACCATGATTGTGCTGGATGCCGCGGCGTTGGTTGGGGTCGGGGCATCGTCGCTGACGACTCTCAAACTGGTCAGATTGAATAAAGCTGCCACGGGCAAAAGTGTGAGGGAGGTGCTCCGGGGCCTGAATCGACAGGAGCGAGCCAAACTGACCAAAGAGTTGCTGACTATCAATGACCCTCGCCTGACCTCCAAACTGCTCAAACTCAAGCAACTGTCTGGCGAGTTACCCAAGCGCTTTACGCCCACTCAAATCAAGCATGCCACCGTCACACAGATTCGGGATGCCCTGGGTGCCGCCATCGGCTTCACGGGAAGCGCGATTTCCGGGAACGTCCGGACCATTGCAGTGGGGTTGTACGAGGAGATCGAAGAATGAATGGACAGCCCGGTGTGCGCGTTTTTCTCATCCAATATTTTCCGGTCTTCATGGGCGCGATATTCGCGTCGGTCTTCGCTCTGGTTTTTGCTGTTCCCCTTTTTTTTGACAGCTATTTTCAAGCCCTTTCGTTGGCGGATAACGCCAAGTGGTCTTTTTTTGGAGGCGTCGCGCTTACGCTTGTCATCGTGCATTGCAACTTCATGATTGCCCGTGGGCGCCCCGTTTGGGTGTGGCCGATGGTTGCGGTGTTGGGGCTGTGTTTTTTTTGCGTCCTGCCCACGATCGCTTATCGGCCTGATAGGTTGATTTACAGTTTGAGTTTGCTGTTCCCGTTGCTGGGGTTGCTATTGCTCAACAGCAAACGCCACCGCGAGATGCGCAGCAAGCTCGTCGAAATCCGCCACCAGCGCGAGCGTATCCTCCAGTCCGCAAAGACGTCGCGACCGCGCCGCTGAGTCGATGTAGTCAGGCTAGAAATCTGAGCTGGCGTAGATGCTTCAGGGCACGGCACAATAAAAAATCAACTCTCCAATTCTTCAAGGACGATTCATATGAGCAGCGCCGCAACAGGCATCGGGATGGACCTGAGCTTTTCCCAGTTCATGGCCCGCAAACGCATCGAAAGCCAAGTCAACCTGCCGCGGCTGTTCGCTGCCATCGATGCCGATCCCAACATCGCCGGTGCGGGCGTGGTGTACATCGATTCCGAGTACAACGTGGTGACGCTGCGCGAATTCAAGCCGATTTGCAGCATCGCACCCAAGCGAGTCATCTTGCGCGAGGCGAAGAAATACATCGCCCCACAGCAATTCATTGACCAGGTAAAAAGCAGTCCGCGTGAGTCAAAGCTCGGGACTGAGTCGATGAATGCCGGTTTTTCCTGTGTCGCCGCGGTCATCGGTTGGGTGGTGGTATTCAGTGGGAGCGTCGCTGTGCCCTTTACGGCAGGCGCCAGTGCCTTTGTCGTTGCCTTGGGCGCCGCTGCCGCGACGGCCAGTACCGCGCAGTGCGTTATTGGTGGGATGCGGGTGGCGAATGAGCTGACCAATCCTACTGGCAACGATGAAATGAACGACGCCGATTGGTACAACATCGTGAGCCCCATTCTTGACGGTGTTTCCCTTGTGGGCGTCGGTGGCTCGGCTCTCACGACTGTTCGGCTGCTGAAGGCCAGTAAGGCAGCGGGCACCGGGAAGAGCTGGTATCAGTTGCTCAAGGGCCTGAGTCGTCAGGAGCGCAGCAAACTGACCAAGGAATTGTTGACCCTGAAAGATCCGAGTCTTACCGCGAAGCTGCTTAAACTGCAGCAACGAGCGGGTGCCTTGCCCAAGCGTTATTCTTCCGCTGAAATCAGGCACGCTACGCTGACTCAGATAAAGGATTCTCTCGGAGGCGCTTTGGGGATCATCGGCAGTTATACCGGCGATGGCGCCGTGAAGACTGTCGCCGTCGGACTGTATGAGGAGTTCACCGAATGATCGGCGGCGGATCAATGAAGCAGTTCCTCGCCCGTTATTTTCCGGTGTTCATGGGCACGATCTTCCTGGGTTGTTTTTCCGGGTCTGCGCTGCTCGTTTTGTCCGCAGGCACTTATTGGCGTGCCTTGGAGCCTTCCGTCAGGAGCAACTATGTTGGGCTCGGCACGTTGGCTCTGGTGAGTGTCCTGGTTCTGGGAAATCTCATGATCGCACGCGGACGCGTCTGGGCGATCTGGTGGGTGACGAGTTATTTCCTTGGCTGTCTGGCGGCGGTGTTGCCGACGTTTGCTTATGGACCGCATCAAGGTGTGTACGTGTTTGCGGTGCTGTTGCCGTTACTGGGACTACTACTGCTCAACAGCAAACGCCACCGGGAAATGCGCAGCAAGCTCATCGAAATCCGCCACCAACGCGAACGCATCATCCAATCCGCCAAGGCCCCGCGCCCGCGCCATTGAGTCGATTTGCTACCGCCCGCGCCGCATTTATGTGCGGCCTTTGCAGATCAATACAGGCATCGCGCGGTTTTAGTGCTCTACTGCCCTGAGTAGATGTTGAAAGTGTCCGGCCTGCCTGCATGGCATAAGTCTTGCGCCGCTTTCGATAACGCCCAGGCTCCGCAGGAGGCACGCCGTGTCGATTCATGTCGCTTTGCACCATGTCACACACTATCGCTACGAGCGCGCTGTCGAACTCGGTCCGCAGATCGTTCGCCTGCGCCCGGCGCCCCACAGCCGCACGCGCATTCTGTCGTACGCGCTGAAGGTTTCGCCGGAGCAGCACTTCATCAACTGGCAACAGGACCCCCAGGGCAATTACCTGGCGCGGTTGGTGTTCCCGGAGAAGACCGATGAGCTGCGGGTTGAGGTCGACTTGGTCGCAGAAATGGCGGTATTCAACCCGTTCGATTTTTTCCTCGAGCCTTACGCCGAGAAGATCCCGTTCACCTACGCGGCTGACGAAAAACACGAGCTGATGCCCTACCTGGAAAAGCTCCCGCTGACGCCGAAGTTCAAGGCTTATCTGGACGGCATCGACCGCACACCGTTGCCGGCGGTGGATTTTCTGGTGGCGCTCAACCAGCGCTTGAGCGAAGACATCAACTACCTGATCCGCATGGAGCCCGGCGTGCAAACGCCAGAGCACACGTTGGAGCACGCGTCCGGTTCCTGCCGCGACTCGGCCTGGCTGCTGGTGCAACTGTTGCGTCACTTGGGCCTGGCGGCGCGTTTTGTCTCGGGTTACTTGATCCAATTGACCGCTGACGTGAAAAGCCTCGACGGCCCGTCCGGTACGGAAGTGGATTTCACCGACCTGCATGCCTGGTGCGAAGTCTACTTGCCCGGCGCCGGCTGGATCGGCCTGGATGCGACGTCCGGATTGTTCGCTGGTGAAGGGCATATCCCCTTGGCGTGTAGTCCGGATCCGTCCTCGGCGGCGCCGATCAGTGGCCTGGTGGAGCCGTGCGAGTGTGAGTTCAGCCACGAAATGTCCGTCGAGCGAATCTGGGAAGCGCCACGGGTCACCAAGCCTTACACCGAAGAACAATGGTTGGCGATCCAGGAATTGGGCCGGCAGATCGATGCTGACCTGTTGGAAGGTGACGTGCGCCTGACCATGGGCGGTGAACCGACTTTCGTTTCCATTGATGACCCGGACGGCGCCGAGTGGAACACCGCGGCGCTTGGGCCGGACAAGCGTCGCCTTTCCGCCGAGCTGTTCCAGCGCATGCGCGAGCATTATGCGCCGCAAGGGCTGGTGCATTTCGGCCAGGGCAAGTGGTACCCCGGCGAGCAATTGCCGCGTTGGTCGCTCAACTGCTATTGGCGGCGAGACGGGGTGCCGATCTGGCAGGACAGCGCCTTGATTGCCGACGAGCAGAAAGACTACGACGCCGATGGCGAGTTGGCGGGCCGTTTCCTGGCGAGTGTCGCCGAACGCTTGAAAATTCCCACGCGGTTTGTGTTTCCCGCCTACGAAGACAATTTCCATTACCTGTGGCGCGAAGGCACGTTGCCTTCGAATGTGACGGCCGAAGATGCTCGGCTGGAAGAACCGTTGGAGCGGGCGCGGTTGCGCAAGGTTTTCAGCCAGGGCCTGGGCAAGGTAATCGGCCAGGTCCTGCCGCTGGCCCGGACCGCCAAGGGCGACCAATGGCAAAGCGGGCGCTGGTACTTGCGCGACGATCACTGCCGGCTGGTGCCGGGGGATTCGCCCTTGGGCTATCGCTTGCCACTGGCGTCCCAACCGTGGGTGACGGCGGCCGAATATCCGTTCATCCATCCCACCGACCCGAACCAGGACTTGCCCGAGTTGCCCGGTACCGAGCAATTGAACCATCACGGCGAGTCGGCGCCGGAGCAGGAACGCGTGCCGAAGATCGACGAATCGGCCGATTGGCTGACCCGCACCGCCTTCTGCGCCGAGGCCAGGGAAGGGCGGCTGTACCTGTTCATGCCGCCATTGGAGCGGGTCGAGGATTACTTGGAACTGGTCAGCGCCATCGAAGCGACGGCGCAGGAACTGAGCTGCCCTGTGTTGTTGGAGGGCTACGAGCCGCCGAGCGACCCGCGCCTGAGCAATTTTCGTATCACGCCTGACCCGGGTGTGATCGAGGTCAACGTACAGCCTTCGGCGAGCTGGGAGGAGTTGGTCGAGCGCACTGAATTTCTCTACGAGCAAGCGCGATTGAACCGGCTGACCACCGAGAAATTCCTGATCGACGGTCGGCACACCGGAACCGGTGGCGGTAACCATTTCGTACTTGGCGGCGCGACACCGGCTGACTCACCGTTCCTGCGGCGTCCGGACTTGCTGCGCAGCCTGATCAGCTACTGGCATAACCACCCGTCGTTGTCGTACCTGTTTTCCGGATTGTTCATCGGCCCGACCTCCCAGGCGCCGCGGGTGGACGAGGCGCGCAACGACGCGTTGTACGAACTGGAAATCGCCTTCGCGCAAATGCCACAGCCTGGCGAGGAGTGCCTGCCGTGGTTGGTGGATCGGCTGCTGCGCAACCTGTTGATCGACGTCACCGGCAATACCCATCGCGCCGAGTTCTGCATCGACAAGCTCTACTCGCCGGACGGCGCCACCGGCCGTCTCGGCTTGCTGGAGCTGCGCGCTTTCGAAATGCCACCCCATGCCCGCATGAGCCTGACCCAGCAATTGCTATTGCGGGCGCTGGTGGCGCGCTTCTGGCGCGAGCCCTATGCGCCGGCCAAGCTGGCACGCTGGGGCACCGAGCTGCATGATCGTTTCCTGTTGCCGCACTTCATCGAGCAGGATTTTGCCGAGGTCATCGAAGAGCTCAATGGCGCCGGTTATCCATTGCGTGCCGAGTGGTTCGCCGCGCACCTGGAGTTCCGCTTTCCCAAGGTGGGCGATTACGCTGTCAACGGTATCGAGCTACAGCTGCGCCAGGCGCTGGAGCCTTGGCATGTGCTGGGGGAAGAGGGCTCGGCGGGCGGCACGGTGCGTTATGTGGACTCGTCCCTGGAGCGCTTGCAGATCAAGCTTACGGGGCTGGCGCCGCAACGTTATCTGCTGACCTGCAATGGCGTACCGGTGCCGTTGCAGCCTACCGGCCGGGTAGGCGAATTCGTCGCCGGGGTACGTTTCCGCGCCTGGCAACCGTTCAACTGCTTGCAGCCGACCATCCCGGTCCATGCGCCGCTGGTCTTCGATGTGCTCGATACCTGGATGCAGCGCTCCCTGGGCGGCTGCCAATACCACGTGGCGCATCCGGGCGGGCGCAACTATGACAGCCTGCCGGTGAATGCCAACGAAGCGGAGAGCCGCCGGATGGCGCGTTTTTTCCGAATTGGGCACACGCCTGGAAAACTGCCGATACCGAGTCTGGCAAGGGATGAAGAGTTTCCGTTCACGCTCGATCTGCGCCGCTTCCACGGGACATCAAAAAGCTAGCTGGACGCTGTGGCGAGGGGATAGAACCCCGCGCCACGATCGCAGTGTGCAAACCCAGGCTTGATCCAAAACAAACACACCTATCCGGGCGTCATGCGCTTGCGCTAGTCTCATCTTTCATTGCCGTCCTGCCGAGCTTTCCATGCCTGACCTGCTTGACCGTTACCCGCTGACGACGGGTACTTATCACGAACTGCTGGACGACAGCGGCGCCGTGCGCGCGCACTGGCAGAGGCTGTTCGACCAATTGCAGCGCAGCACACCGGCCCAGTTGGTCCAGCGCCAGGCACTGTTGGCACGGCAGATCCAGGAAAACGGCGTTACGTATAACGTCTATGCCGACCCGAAGGGCGCCGACCGGCCTTGGGAGCTGGATCTGCTGCCCCACGTCATCGATGCCCAGGAATGGAAGCTGCTTTCGGCCGGCATTGCCCAGCGCGCGCGTCTGCTCAATGCGGTATTGGCCGACCTGTACGGGCCGCAGCGGCTGATCAGCGAAGGGTTGCTGCCGGCGGAGCTGGTCTTTGGCCACAACAATTTCCTCTGGCCCTGCCAGGGCATCACGCCGCCGGATGGCAACTTCCTGCATCTGTATGCCGTGGATCTGGCGCGTACGCCCGATGGTCGCTGGTGGGTCACCGCGGATCGGACCCAGGCGCCTTCCGGGGCCGGTTATGCGTTGGAAAATCGTACGATCGTGTCCCGGGCGTTCCCGGATCTTTATCGCGACCTGAAGGTGCAGCACCTGTCGGGTTTCTTCCGGACCTTGCAAGAGACGCTGGCACGACAGGCGCCCAGCGACGGCGAGCCGCCGCTGGTGGTGTTGCTGACACCCGGGCGGTTCAACGAAAGTTATTTCGAGCATCTATACCTGGCGCGCCAACTCGGTTATCCGCTGGTGGAAGGCGGCGACCTGACCGTGAGGGACGCCACGGTGTACCTCAAGACCCTCAGCGGCCTGCGCCGGGTCCACGCGATCATGCGACGGCTCGACGATGATTTCTGCGACCCGCTGGAGCTGCGCACCGATTCGGCCCTGGGCGTGCCGGGGTTGTTGGAAGCGGTGCGCCAGGGCCGCGTGCTGGTGGCCAATGCCCTGGGCAGCGGCGTGCTGGAATCGCCGGGCCTCCTGGGATTCTTGCCGAAGATCAACCAGTATCTGTTCGGCGAAGAGCTGATGCTGCCTTCCATCGCCACCTGGTGGTGCGGTGAGCCGCCAGTGCTCGCCCAAGCCCTGGAAAAATTACCCCAGCTGTTGATCAAGCCGGCATTTCCTTCCCAGAGTTTCACGCCCGTGTTCGGCCGCGACCTGGACGAGAAACAGCGCGCCCAACTGGCGGCACGCATGCAGGCGCGGCCATATGCCTACGTCGCCCAGGAGCTGGCGCAACTGTCCCAGGCGCCGGTGTGGCAGGCCGAGGACGGCCAGATCCAGCCCCGGGCCATCGGCATGCGCGTATATGCCGTGTCCGGGAAAAATGCTTATCGGGTGCTGCCCGGTGGCCTGACCCGGGTAGCCGCAGAGGCCGACGCCGAGGTGGTGTCGATGCAGCGCGGCGGTGCCAGCAAGGACACTTGGGTGCTCGGCGAGCAAGCACCCGCTGGCGAGCAATGGAAGGCCCAGCGCACCGTCGGCGTTCACGACCTGGTGCGGCGTGATCCGTACCTGCCTTCCCGAGTGGTGGAAAACCTTTTCTGGTTTGGTCGCTATTGCGAGCGCTGCGACGACAGCGCTCGTCTCCTGCGGATCATGTTGGCGCGTTATGTCGATGGTGATGACCCGCAAGCGCTGCAATCGGCGGTTTCCCTGGGCGAAAGCCTGATGCTGTTGCCCGAAGAGGGCGAGCTGCCCGAACGCCTGATGGCGGCGATGCTCGGGGATGACTGGTCTTTCAGCCTGCGCTCCAACCTGCAGCGCTTGCAGTGGGCGGCCTCGCAGGTTCGCGGCAAGCTGTCCAGGGAGAACTGGCAGGCGCTTGTGGAGTTGCAGCGCGAAGCCGTTGAGCTGGAAACCAGTGAGCCGGATTTCGGTGAGTTGCTGGATTTCCTTAACCGCCTGGTGATGTCCCTGGCGGCGTTGTCCGGGTTCGCCTTGGACGACATGACCCGCGACGAGGGCTGGCGCTTCCTGATGATCGGGCGGCGCCTGGAGCGCCTGCAGTTTCTCAGCAGCAGCCTGGCGGCGTTCCTGCGGGGCGAGGCGGTGTTCGATCAGGCCGGGTTGGAGTGGTTGTTGGAACTGGGCAACAGCAGCATCACCTACCGCTCGCGTTACCTGGCGGTGGCGCAGTTGATCCCGGTGCTCGACCTTTTGTTGCTGGACGAACAGAACCCCCACGCGGTGCTCTTCCAATTGAAGCTGGTGGCACGCACCCTCAAGCGCCTGAACGATGATTTTGCTGCACCGAGGGAAACCGCCCTGCCGGCGTTGGTGACGCGCCTGTCACGCTTCGACCTGCGCTGCCTGGAGAATCCGTTGTTTGGTGAGGCCAGCCTGCGGGCGGCGCTCGATGGCTTGGCTGATCTGCTGCAGGAAGTGGCCGACGTCAGCGCCCAGGTCTCCGATCGCCTGGCCTTGCGTCATTTCGCCCACGTTGACGATGTCAGCCAACGCACGGTATCCGTCTGATGAGCGCCCGTTACCAGATTCTCCACGACACCCACTATCACTACGACAGCCCGGTATCCCTTGCGCAGCAACTGGCTCATCTGTGGCCGAGACATTGCGAATGGCAGCGCTGTACTGAACAACAGTTATCCATCAGCCCGGAGCCGACCACCCGTCGGGATGAGCAGGACGTATTCGGCAATCCGCTGACCCGCCTGGCCTTCGAGCGGCCTCACGATGAGCTGCTGGTCAACGCCCGTCTGAGCGTCGAAGTGCTGGCGCGCCCAGTGTTGGATTTCAATCTGTCGCCGGCCTGGGAGTCCACCGCAAATGCCCTGACCTACAGCGGCCGGCCGTTGACGGCGCAGTTGCTGGACGCGTGCCGCTACCGTTTCGAATCACCCTACGTGCACCTCAAGCGCAGCTTCGTCGAGTTCTCCGAAAGCTGTTTTCCGGCGGGCCGACCATTGATGATCGGGGTCCAGGCGCTGATGGAAAAGATCTTCGAGGAGTTCACCTTCGACGCCGAGGCGACCCAGGTCGCGACACCGCTGGTGGAAGTGCTGGAGCGGCGCCGAGGTGTCTGCCAGGACTTTGCCCACCTGATGTTGGCGTGTGTGCGTTCCCGCGGATTGGCGGCGCGTTACGTCAGCGGTTATCTGCTGACCCAGCCACCCCCCGGCCAGGCCCGTCTGATCGGAGCAGATGCCTCCCATGCCTGGGTCTCGGTGTTCTGTCCGGTACTGGGTTGGGTGGACTTCGACCCGACCAACAACGTGCAGCCGGCCCTGGAGCACATCACCCTGGCCTGGGGGCGGGATTTTTCCGATGTGTCGCCGCTGCGCGGGGTGATCCTGGGCGGCGGCACCCATGATCCGGACGTGCGGGTGACGGTGATGCCGTTGGAGTCGTAAGGCGATCTACCAGGGGTATGTATTTGAACAGGCGAGGAAGTGTCATGTTCCCGGTTTCGATCAAAGGTGTGCTGCAATCCCCCGAAGGCCGGGTAGTACTGATGCTCAACGAGCGGGATGAGTGGGAATTGCCCGGTGGGCGGATCGAGTTGGGCGAAACGGCGCCGCAATGCCTGGCGCGGGAAATCGTCGAGGAGCTGGCCGTCGAGGTCAGTGTCGGCGAGCCGCTGGATTCGTACTTGTTCGAGGTGATTCCCGGCAAGCACGTTTTCATTTCCACCTATCGCTGCCAATTGCTGGGCGGTTTTGTACCGGCGGTCAGTCACGAGCACAAGGAGATCGGGTTGTTCGAGCCGGGACAATTGCCGGCCAACCTGCCAGAGGGTTATCGCCTCTCAATTGCCAAGGCGCTGGGCGCGTAAGGACCGGTAGCGAGGCCACCAGCCCAACGAAGGGCCGGATCTGATCATCGGACCCTGGGGTTATCAGGCGTCGGTGGCTTGATCTTTCGACGCATCCACATCCTGTTCTGCCGCCACGTCGCCTTCGGTATCCGGGTTCAGTGCCGCTTCGTCTGCGGAGGCTTTCTTGCGCTGGAGCTTTTCCTCTTTCTTCTGCTCCTTGGCCAAGTCTCTCTGACGTTTGGCGAAGGAATAATTGGGTTTGGCCATGGGCGATCCTCTGGGGTCGAAGGTGAGGTTGAGCGGCGCATATTCTGCCCTGTATCGGGGCCGAGCCGTTAGCTGGGTTTTTGTTCGGCCCACTTTGGCTGCACTGACGGTTGCCACTCGTCCAGTGCATCGAGCAGGTTGTGCGCTGATTCGCTCACTTGCAGCATGTCACGATGCGGTGCGCGGACGAAGCCTTCACCGACGATATGATCCAGAAAACCGGTGAGCTTGCTGTAGAAACCGTTCACCTCCAGCAGCCCCAGCGGCTTGCCGTGGTAGCCGAGCTGGCCCCAGGTCCAGACCTCGAACAACTCTTCCAGGGTGCCGAGGCCGCCGGGCAGGGCGATGAAGGCGTCGCTGAGTTCAGCCATGCGCGCTTTGCGTGCATGCATGCCGTCGACCACTTCCAGGCGGGTCAGGCCGCTGTGGCCGATTTCCTTGTCCTTGAGGCTTTGCGGGATGATGCCGATGACTTCGCCGCCGGCCGCCAGGGCCGCATCGGCGACGATCCCCATCAGGCCGACTGCGCCTCCGCCGTAGACCAGGGTCAGCTTTCGTTCTGCCAACGCTTGCCCCAAGGCCTGGGCTGCCTCGCGATAGGCTGGGTGGCTGCCGGTGCTGGCGCCGCAAAATACACAAACAGACGCTATGGACATGCTTCACTCCGTGGTTCGGTAACCGGACCAGAGTAAAGCTTGCCCTTTATTGCGCAAGAAGATTAAACCTCTCGCCGAGGTTTTTCGTAGGTGCCGCTGGCACCACAGGCGTAGGCGGCGAGCAAGCTGCACAACAGGCTGTTGAAGTTCATGAGGGTCGCTCCAGAGAGTTGATGGGGCTGATCATAGGGGGCCGTCATACTTCTGGCTGGTTGATTCTGTCCATCAGGCTGATAGTCTCAAGTTGTATACAATCTTTGACTCAGGTCATAGGAACTTGCCGGAAAATCAGGCAGTCTTTCCCTTTGACGGATTTTTGTTAACCATGCCTTGGAGATTCATGATGTTCGCCAAACTTGTAGCAGTATCCCTGTTGACGCTGGCCAGCAGCCAGCTGATGGCAGCGGAGTGCAAGACCACCATCGATTCGACCGACCAGATGTCCTTCAGCACCAAGGCCATCGATATCGACAAGAGCTGCAAGACGTTCACCGTTGAGCTGACTCACTCCGGCAGCTTGCCGAAGAACGTCATGGGCCATAACTGGGTGCTGAGCAAAGAAGCCGACATGCAGCCGATTGCCACCGATGGCCTGAGCGCCGGTATCGATAAGAACTACCTCAAGGACGGTGACGCTCGCATCATCGCGCATACCAAGCTGATCGGCGCCAAGGAGAAAGACTCGGTGACCTTTGATGTGTCGAAACTGGCTGCCGGCGAGAAGTACGGCTTCTTCTGCTCGTTCCCAGGCCACATCTCGATGATGAAAGGCACGGTTACCCTGAAGTAATCGCCGAGGCATAAAAAAAGCGCCCTCATTAGGGCGCTTTTTCATGCCTGGCAAATTCCCCTTGTGGGAGCGTCCACCTAATGGCGATCAAGGAGCGTACGGCATCACTCGCTTGTGTTCGGTCTTGCGATAGGTATCGCAAATGATCCTGGCCGCTTCTTCGCGGATCGGTTGGCCGTGCAGGAATGCGTCGATCTCGGCGTACGTGACACCATGGGCCGCTTCGTCCGGCTTGCCGGGCGACAGGTCTTCCAGGTCGGCGGTGGGGACTTTTTCCACCAGGGATTCCGGCGCACCAAAGTCACGGGCAATGGCCCGGACCTGGTTTTTCACCAGCCCGCTCAGGGGGGCCAGGTCGCAGGCGCCGTCACCGAACTTGGTGAAGAAACCCATGACCGCTTCGGCCGCATGATCGGTGCCGATCACCAAGCCCTGTTCGGCGCCGGCGATGGTGTACTGCGCCACCATGCGCATGCGCGCCTTGGTATTGCCCAGTACGAAATCCCGCGAGCCTGGCCCCTTGCCCTCGAACGCGAGGACTTCCTTGGCTAGGGCCTTGACCGCCGGACCGATATTGACCGTGTGGCGCTCATCCGGCTCGATGAAGTCAACGCAAGCCTGGGCTTCGTGCTCGTCGAACTGGGTTTCGTACGGCAAGCGCACGGCAACGAACTTGTATGCCGCGTTGCCGGTTTTTTCCCGTAGCTCGCGTACGGCACGCTGGGCCAACAGGCCGGCGGTCAACGAATCGACCCCGCCGCTGATACCCAACACCAGGCTCTTGAGCCCGGAGTTGACGAGGCAGTCCTGAATGAAGCTCACCCGGCGGGCGATTTCGGCCTTGAGAGCGGCGTCATCGGCGAACGGCGGCTGGACGTTGAGCTGTTCAGCTATCTCACGCTGTGCGGCTTGCATGAATTCACTCCTTGCTTGATGTGCCAGAAAGGGTGGCAGGTACTTGGAAAACATGTCGCATATAGGCGACGAAATTCGGGTCCTTGCAGTGGGTCTTGCCGGGCTCGTCTGAAATCTTGGCCACGGGTTGCCCGTCACAGCTGATCATTTTAAGCACGATGCTCATGGGCTCCACGCCTGGAATGTCACAGGTCAGGTTGGTCCCGATACCGAAGCTCACATTAATGCGACCACGCAGGGCCCGGAAAATCTCCAGGCATTTTGGCAACGTCAGGCTGTCGGAAAACACCAGGGTCTTGCTCATCGGGTCGATGCCCAGCTTGTGATAGTGGGCGATGGCTTTCTCCGCCCAGATCACCGGGTCGCCCGAGTCATGGCGCAAGCCGTCGAACAGCTTGGCGAAGAACAGATCGAAGTCTTTGAGGAAAGCGTCCATGGTGATGCAGTCGGTCAGCGCGATGCCCAGCAGGCCTCGGTATTCGCGAACCCAGCAGTCGAGCGCGGCGATCTGGCTGTCGATCAGCCGTGGGCCCAGTTGCTGGTGAGCCATGATCCACTCGTGGGCCATGGTACCCAAGGGTTTCATGTCCAACTCTCGGGACAAATGCACATTGCTGGTGCCGACGAAGCGTCCGGGGAAGTCGTGCTTGAGCACGTTGACCACTTCCTCCTGGACGCGGTAGGAAAACCGACGACGGGTGCCGAAATCGGCCACTTGCAGTTCGGACAGTTCGTCGGCGCTGGCATTGGCGCTCAGCCAGTCGAACTTGCGATAAAGCTGTTCGCGCGCCTGCTCCAGCACAATTTCACGGTAGCGATAGCGGTTGCGCACCTCGCTCACGATGGACAGCAGCGGCACTTCGAACAGGATCACATGCAACCACGGCCC
Organism: Pseudomonas frederiksbergensis; assembly: GCF_035751725.1. Classification (GTDB taxonomy): domain Bacteria; phylum Pseudomonadota; class Gammaproteobacteria; order Pseudomonadales; family Pseudomonadaceae; genus Aquipseudomonas; species Aquipseudomonas frederiksbergensis_A. The sequence continues at coordinate 664,881 of NZ_CP142104.1, forward strand.
GCGCAGGCGGATGAACAGCTCGCCATCGTCGATGCCGGTGTGCACGTAGCGCAGGTTGAAACGAAAAAGGCCCAGGAAGCGCAGGAAGTCCGGCTTCAGAAAGCTGATGCGTTCGAGGAAACCCAACTGGTCGGCGCTCAGGCTCAGCTCGGCCAGGCGTTCGATCTGGAAGCGGATCTCCGCCAGATACGGACGCAGGTCTTCGCTGTTCCGGCAGCGAAACTCCCACTCCACCTCGACGTTGGGGTAGTTATGCAGCACCGCCTGCATCATCGTCAGCTTGTAGAAGTCGGTGTCGAGCAGGTTCTGCACGATGCGATCGGCAAATACACTCTCGCTCATAACGTGAATCTCCAGACAGGTGGCTGCGGCGGGCAGCGGCGTACGGCGGTTCGTAGTGAAAGGGCTAGTGGCGCATAACCGCGATGGTTATTGCCAGTGTTTTTTGGTTGCGGCGCTCTCTGTTGTGAGGAGCGTTATTTGTGGCGAGGGGATAAATCCCCTCGCCACAGCTTTATTGCTGCGGTGTCTGCTGGCTATCGATCTGCTCCAGCATCCATTCCACGAATAGCCGCACCTTGGGCACCTCTGCCGAGTGTTCCGGGTAAGCCAGGTAATAGGCGTTGGTGCTGGGCATCGCATGCTGCCAGGGGATGACCAGCTTACCGTCGGCCAGTTCCTCTTCCACCAGGAACCTGGGCAGCAGGGCTACGCCGCAACCGACCTGGGCCGCACGGATACACATGTAGAAGGTTTCGAAGCGTGGCCCGTGGTAGCTGTGTTCGGTGTGATAACCCTGATGATCGAACCAGTCGTGCCATGCCTGGGGACGCGAGGCATTCTGCAGCAGCACCAGCCCGGTCAGTTGCGTGGGATCGCTGAACGGTTCGTCCGGCAGGCTGCCCGGCGCACAGACCGGCACCAATTCCTCGCCGAACAACTTCAAGGACTCGGTCCCCGGCCTGGATCCCTGGCCAAAATAGAACGCCAGGTCACTGCGACCTTGCTGGAGGTCATCGGCCTCTTGCTCGCTGCAGAGATCCAGGTGAATGGTGGGGTGGCGAAGACGCCAACCCTTGAGCCGTGGAACCAGCCAGCGCGCGCCAAACGTCGGGGGCGTGGAAACGCGCAGTACTTCGGTATCACCACCGTAGGAGCGCAGGTAATGAGTCGACATCTCAACTTGGGTGAGGATTTTTCGCACTTCTCCAAGGTATAAGTCGCCGGCGGGCGTCAGTTGCAAGCGTCGACGCACGCGGCGGAACAGCAGATGCTGCAGCAACTCTTCCAACTGCGCGACCTGTTTGCTGACGGCGCTCTGGGTCAGGTTCAGTTCTTCAGCTGCACGGGTGAAGCTCAGGTGACGAGTCACCGCTTCGAAGCACTGCAGCGCGGTGATCGACGGCAAATAGCGTTTATTGAGCATGATGGAGCCTTATTTTTTGTCGCTCTGCTTTTGTGCTTAACAGTCTGCTTCAGTGGCAGCATGAATAAACGGAATGATATCTCGCTTAAAGGTCGTTTGTTGGCAAGTCTCGGGCCAGCTACAACTACAGGTCTGATCAGCCGCGTTCGCCTGGCTGCCAATCCTTTGTCTTTGCTTGAGGAATTTACCCATGGTTGCTGCATTGCTTGATCGTCTGGGCGTGAACCCGGCCTTGTACCAGAACGGCACACAGCCTGTGCATTCGCCCATTGATGGCAGTCGCATCGGCGCGGTGAACTGGGAAGGCGCCGCCGAGGTCGAGCAGCAGGTCAGCCGGGCCGAGCATGCGTTCGACCTCTGGCGCAAGGTGCCGGCGCCCCGGCGTGGTGAGTTGGTGCGCCAGTTCGGCGATCTGTTGCGTGAATACAAGGCCGACCTCGGCGAACTGGTGTCGTGGGAAGCGGGCAAGATCACCCAGGAAGGCCTCGGGGAAGTGCAGGAGATGATCGACATCTGCGATTTCGCCGTCGGCCTGTCCCGCCAGTTGTACGGCTTGACCATCGCCTCCGAGCGTCCGGGCCATCACATGCGTGAAACCTGGCACCCGCTGGGCGTGGTCGGTGTCATCAGCGCTTTCAACTTCCCCGTGGCGGTCTGGGCCTGGAACACCACGCTGGCCTTGGTCTGCGGCAACTCGGTGATCTGGAAACCTTCGGAAAAGACGCCGCTGACCGCCCTGGCGTGCCAGGCACTGTTCGAGCGTGTGCTGAGCAACTTCAGCGATGCGCCGCCGTACCTGAGCCAAGTGATCATCGGTGGTCGCGATGCCGGCGAAGCCCTTGTGGATGACCCTCGCGTGGCGTTGATCAGCGCCACGGGCAGCACCCGCATGGGGCGCGAGGTGGCGCCGAAAGTTGCGGCGCGGTTTGCCCGCAGCATTCTCGAGCTGGGCGGCAACAACGCCATGATCCTGGCCCCGAGCGCCGACCTGGACATGGCCGTGCGCGCCATTCTGTTCAGCGCCGTTGGTACCGCCGGCCAGCGCTGCACCACTTTGCGCCGGCTGATCGCCCATGAGTCGGTGAAGGAAGAAATCGTCACCCGTCTCAAGGCTGCCTATTCGAAAGTGCGCATCGGCCATCCACTGGAAGGCAACCTGGTAGGGCCGCTGATCGACAAGCAAAGCTTCGACAACATGCAGGACGCCCTGGAGCAGGCCTTGAGCGAAGGCGGGCGGGTGTTTGGTGGCAAGCGCCAGCTCGAAGACCAGTTCCCGAATGCCTATTACGTCTCTCCCGCCATCGTCGAGATGCCGGAGCAGAGCGACGTGGTACGCCACGAAACTTTCGCGCCGATCCTCTATGTGGTCGGCTACAAGGATTTCGCCGAAGCGCTGCACCTGAACAATTCCGTGCCACAAGGCCTGTCGTCGTGCATCTTCACCACCGACGTGCGTGAAGCCGAGCAGTTCATGTCCGCGGTGGGCAGCGATTGCGGCATCGCCAACGTCAACATCGGCCCGAGCGGTGCGGAAATCGGCGGTGCATTCGGTGGCGAAAAAGAAACCGGCGGCGGTCGCGAATCCGGCTCCGACGCCTGGCGCGGCTACATGCGCCGCCAGACCAACACCGTGAACTACTCGTTAGAGTTGCCATTGGCGCAGGGGATTACTTTCGACTGAGGTTTGAGCCAGGCGGTGATCCCGTTGTGGGAGCAAGTCCGCTCCCACAACGGGAATGTGCAGCGGTTGGGTTTCTTTTTCGGAGTCTGGCAATGCCGTTACGCGAAGAATGTCTGTGGGAAAAACTGACGCCACAAAGACCAGAAAACACTGCGCTCACCGGTGAGGTCACGGTCGATGTCTGCATTATCGGCGCGGGCTTTACCGGGCTGTCGGCGGCGGTGCATTTGCTGGAGCAAGGCAAGCGCGTCGCGGTGGTGGAGGCGCATCGGGCCGGGCATGGGGGCTCGGGGCGCAACGTCGGGTTGGTAAATGCTGGCCTGTGGATCCCGCCGGACGAGATCGAGGCCGGGTTCGGCGAGGCGGTGGGCAGCCAGCTCAACCGTATGCTGGGCGCCGCGCCGGCGTTGGTATTCAGTCTCGTCGACAAATACGCCATCGATTGCCAACTGCGCCGCGAAGGTACCTTGCACATGGCCCATAACGCCCGGGGCGAGGCCGACCTGCGCAGCCGCGAAGAACAATGGAAGCGCCGCGGCGCGCCGGTTGAGCTACTCACCGGCCAAGCCTGTGCCGATGCCACCGGCACCGATAAGATTGCCGCGGCGCTGCTCGACCGTCGCGCCGGCACGCTCAATCCAATGGCCTACGCCAGCGGGTTGGCCAAGGCTGCCCAGGACCTTGGTGCGCTGATGTTCGATCATTCGCCGGTGACGCGCTTGGAGCGCCAGGGCCAACGCTGGTCGGTGCAGACCGCCCAGGGTTCGGTAACGGCCGAGCAAGTCGTGATCGCCTCCAACGCCTATACCGAGGGCGACTGGACCGAACTGCGGCGTAATTTCTTCCCCGGTTATTACTATCAGGTCGCCTCGGTCCCACTGGACGGCGAGGCCGCCCGCCGCATTCTTCCCGGCGGGCAGGGCTCCTGGGATACCCGCCAAGTGTTGAGCAGCATCCGCCGGGACAAGGACGGGCGCCTGTTGCTGGGCAGCCTGGGCAATGGCAATCGCAAGCCGACCTGGTTTCTCAAGGCCTGGGCCGATCGGGTGCAGCAGCACTATTTCCCTTATCTCAAGGCGGTGGAGTGGGAATGCACCTGGACTGGTTGCATTGCTTTCACGCCTGATCACCTGATGCGCCTTTTCGAACCGGCCCCCGGCCTGGTGGCAGTGACCGGTTACAACGGTCGCGGCGTGACCACTGGCACTGTGGTAGGCAAGGCATTCGCCGATTACCTGTGCCACGGTGATGCCAGTGCCTTGCCGATACCCTTCGCGCCGATGCAGCCCCTGGCGGGTGTCGGCCTGCGCAGTTGTCTGTATGAAGCGGGTTTTTCGCTGTATCACGCGGGCCAGTGCTTGCGGATCGTCATCTGATTGTTGAAAAGTGTTACGGATGGCGGTTTTTCTCGGCTTAACGTCTAGCCTGTTATGGTGCGGGGTGTAGCAGCCGCGCACCGACAGTGTGCACTTCGGTGACGCAGGTTGTTACACAGTGGTTGCACGCCGTTTCGCGCGGCGGTTGCAATGATGGCTCATGGAGGGTTTTACCTACTTGTAAATAAGGTTGCACCTCGTGCGGATTAGACGGTTGCACGCCCTGTGAAAAAGGGCCCGAAACAGTCGAAATAACAATAAAGCAGCGACTTTTTTAAGAATAAAAAACCGATGGCACGGCCCTTGCTCTGAGCTTTTCAGTGAAGTGAAGTCGCAGTGCCAACTAAAAAAAACCTTGGAGCACCACCTCATGTCCCAGACGTTTTACAAGAAAGGCTTTCTGGCCCTCGCAGTGGCAACTGCGCTGGGTGTTTCTGCGTTTGCTCAAGCTGATGTGAAATTTGGTGTGGCGGGGCCGATGACCGGTGCCAACGCTGCATTTGGCGAGCAGTACATGAAGGGGGCGCAGGCGGCGGCCGATGTGATCAACAAAGCGGGTGGCGTCAACGGCGAGAAGATCGTGCTGGTTGCCGGCGACGATGCCTGCGAACCCAAGCAGGCCGTGGCCGTGGCCAACCGCCTGGTTGACCAGGACAAAGTGATCGGCGTGGTCGGGCACTTCTGCTCGTCCAACACCATCCCGGCCTCCGAGGTCTATGACGAAGCTGGCATCATCGCGATGACGCCTGGCTCGACCAACCCGGCCGTGACCGAGCGCGGCCTGAGCGCGATGTTCCGCATGTGCGGTCGTGACGACCAGCAGGGCATCGTGGCCGGCGACTACATCGTCGACGTGCTCAAGGGCAAGAAAGTCGTCGTGCTGCACGACAAGGACACCTACGGCCAAGGCCTGGCGGATGCCACCAAGGCACAACTGGCCAAGCGTGGCGTAACTCCAGTGTTGTACGAAGGCCTGACCCGTGGCGAGAAAGATTTCAGCGCCGTGGTCACCAAGATCCGTTCCGCCGGTGCCGATGTTGTCTACTTCGGCGGTCTGCACCCGGAAGCCGGCCCGCTGGTTCGCCAATTGCGCGAACAAGGCCTCAAGGACGTGAAGTTCATGTCCGATGACGGCATCGTCACCGACGAACTGGTCACCACCGCCGGCGGCGCGCAATACGTCGATGGCGTGTACATGACCTTCGGCGCCGACCCACGCCTGCTGCCGGACAGCAAGGCCGTCGTGGACGCTTTCCGCGCCCAGGGCGTCGAGCCTGAAGGCTACACCCTGTACGCCTATGCGTCGGTCCAGGCCCTGGCGGCCGGCTTCAACGGCGCCAAGTCCAACAAGGGTGAAGACGCTGCCAAGTGGCTGAAAGCCAACCCGGTGAAAACCGTCATGGGTGAAAAAACCTGGGATTCCAAGGGCGACCTGAAGGTCTCCGACTACGTGGTCTACCAGTGGGACAAGGATGGCAAGTATCACCAGCTGGAAAAACAGAAGTAAGGGCTGAAGCGACCGTCCAGGCTCCGACAGGGAGCGGGACGGTCGCGCCTGACATTGCTCCGACGTAAATCTGTATTTTCCTTAGAAGAACCGCACGCCCCAGGGTGTGCAGGTTCTCACTGCGTGAGATTGCGTTATGGATGGTATTTTCCTGCAGCAACTGATCAATGGCCTGACCCTCGGGTCGGTCTATGGTCTGATCGCCATCGGCTACACAATGGTCTACGGCATCATCGGCATGATCAACTTCGCCCACGGCGAGGTTTACATGATTTCCGCTTACCTCGCGGCAATCAGTCTGGCTCTGCTGGCTTACTTCGGTATCGAATCCTTCCCGCTAATGATCCTTGGCACCCTTGTGTTCACGATCGTGGTCACTGGGGTCTACGGTTGGGTCATTGAACGCGTCGCTTACAAACCCCTGCGCAACTCCACCCGGCTGGCACCGCTGATCAGTGCCATCGGCATCTCGCTGATCCTGCAGAACTACGCGCAGATCAGCCAGGGCGCCCGTCAACAGGGTGTGCCGACGCTACTTGAAGGCGCCATGCGCGTCGACATCGGTACCGGCTTCGTGCAGCTCACCTACACCAAGATCTTCATCCTGATTGCCGCATTCGCCGGCATGGCGCTGCTGACCTACATCATCAAGTACACCAAGCTCGGCCGCATGTGCCGCGCTACCCAGCAAGACCGCAAGATGGCCTCCATCCTCGGGATCAACACCGACCGGGTGATTTCCTACGTGTTCATCATCGGCGCGGCCATGGCGGCCCTGGCGGGTGTGCTGATCACTATGAACTACGGCACCTTCGACTTCTATGCCGGCTTCATCATCGGCATCAAGGCGTTCACCGCGGCGGTACTCGGCGGCATCGGCTCCCTGCCTGGGGCAATGCTTGGCGGGATCATCCTCGGCATTTCCGAGTCGTTGTTCGCCGGTCTGATCAACTCTGACTACAAAGACGTGTTCAGTTTCTCGCTGCTGGTGCTGATTCTGATTTTCCGTCCCCAAGGCCTGTTGGGTCGCCCACTCGTGGCGAAGGTGTAAGTATGTCTGCTGCCAATAAACCGCTTGATATCAAACAAAGCGTCATCGACGCGATCCTGGCCGGCCTGATCTCGCTGATCGTGTTCGGGCCGATCGTCGGCGTGGTGCTCGACGGCTACAGCTTCAACCTGCAACCGGCCCGCGTTGGCTGGCTGGTGGCGATCGTGATGGTCGGGCGCTTCGCCCTGAGCCTGTTCCTGCAAACCCCCAAGGGACTGAAGATTCTCCAGGGTTTCGAGAGCACCGGCTCCGGCGTGCACGTGTTGCCGCCGGACTACAAATCGCGGCTGCGCTGGATCATTCCGGCTCTGATCGTGATTGCCATCGTGTTTCCGTTCTTCGCCAACAAGTACGTGCTCACGGTGGTCATCCTCGGACTGATCTATGTGTTGCTCGGCTTGGGCCTCAATATCGTGGTCGGCCTGGCCGGGCTGCTCGACCTGGGTTACGTGGCGTTCTACGCCATCGGCGCCTACGGCCTGGCGCTGGGCTATCAGTACCTGGGCCTGGGTTTCTGGACGGTGTTGCCACTGGCGGCCATTGCGGCAGCGATGGCGGGGTGCATATTGGGCTTCCCGGTGTTACGAATGCACGGTGACTACCTGGCCATCGTGACCCTGGGGTTCGGTGAGATCATCCGGCTGGTGCTGAACAACTGGCTGTCGTTCACCGGCGGGCCGAATGGCATGCCGGTTCCGGCACCGACTTTCCTGGGCTTGGAATTCGGCAGGCGAGCGAAGGACGGCGGGGTGCCGTTCCACGAGTTCTTCGGTATCGATTACAACCCCAACATCAAATTCCTGTTTATCTACATCGTGCTGTTCATCACCGTCTTGTTGGTGTTGTACATCAAGCATCGCCTGACGCGAATGCCGGTCGGTCGCGCCTGGGAAGCTTTGCGCGAAGACGAGATCGCTTGCCGCTCCATGGGCCTGAACCATGTGCTGGTCAAGCTCTCGGCCTTCACTATCGGTGCATCCACCGCTGGCCTGGCCGGGGTGTTTTTCGCCAGTTACCAAGGCTTCGTCAACCCGTCGTCGTTCACCTTCTTCGAGTCGGCGCTGATCCTGGCGATCGTGGTGCTGGGTGGCATGGGTTCGACGGTCGGTGTGGTGATCGCGGCATTCGTGCTCACCGTGGCCCCGGAACTGCTGCGCAGCTTCTCTGAATACCGAGTGCTGCTGTTCGGCGTGTTGATGGTGTTGATGATGATCTGGCGCCCACGCGGCCTGATCCGTATCAGCCGTACCGGTGTGACGCCGCGCAAGGGGGTAGCGCCATGAGCGAAGTCGTACTCAAAGTTGAAAACCTTATGATGCAGTTCGGCGGCATCAAGGCCCTCAGCGACGTCAGCCTGCAGGTCAAGCGCAACTCTATCTTCGCCCTGATCGGCCCCAACGGTGCGGGCAAGACCACGGTGTTCAACTGCTTGACCGGTTTCTACAAGGCTTCGGGCGGCAAGATCGAACTCAACGTGCGTGGCGAGCAGACCGACGTCATCAAGCTGTTGGGCGAAGCGTTTCGCCCGACCGACTTCGTCTCGCCAAAATCTTTTGCCAGCCGGCTGTACTACAAGATGTTCGGCGGCACCCACTTGGTGAACCGTGCCGGCCTGGCGCGCACCTTCCAGAACATTCGCCTGTTCAAGGAAATGTCGGTGCTGGAAAACCTGCTGGTGGCCCAGCACATGTGGGTCAACCGCAGCCTGGTGGCGGGCATCCTCAATACCAAGGGCTACCGCAAGGCGGAAAGCGATGCCTTGGACCACGCCTTCTACTGGCTGGAAGTGGTCGACCTGGTGGACTGCGCCAACCGCCTGGCCGGGGAGCTTTCCTACGGTCAGCAACGCCGTCTGGAAATCGCCCGGGCCATGTGCACCCGTCCGCAGATCATCTGCCTCGACGAACCAGCGGCGGGCCTCAACCCTCAGGAAACCGAAGCGCTGAGCGCGATGATCCGGCTGCTGCGCGACGAGCACGATCTGACCGTGGTGCTGATCGAACACGACATGGGCATGGTGATGAGCATTTCCGACCACATCGTGGTGCTGGACCACGGCAACGTGATCGCCGAGGGCGGTCCCGAGGCGATTCGCAACGATCCGAAGGTGATCGCGGCTTACCTGGGTGCCGATGAAGAGGAACTGGTATGAGTGGACCTATCCTCGAACTCAAGGAGCTGGACGTGTTCTACGGACCGATCCAGGCCCTGAAGAAAGTATCGATGTACATTGGCGAAGGCGAGACCGTGAGCCTGATCGGCTCCAACGGCGCCGGCAAATCCACGCTGCTGATGTCGATTTTCGGCCAGCCGCGTGCGGCGGGCGGGCAGATCATCTACCAGGGCGTGGATATTACCCACAAGTCGTCGCACTACATTGCTTCCAACGGCATCGCGCAGTCGCCGGAAGGACGCCGGGTCTTCCCCGACATGACCGTCGAGGAGAACCTGCTGATGGGCACCATCCCTATCGGTGACAAATACGCCAGCGAGGACATGCAGCGCATGTTCGAGCTGTTCCCGCGGCTCAAAGAGCGCCGCAACCAGCGGGCCATGACCATGTCCGGCGGCGAACAGCAAATGCTCGCCATTGCCCGGGCATTGATGAGCCGGCCCAAGTTGTTGTTGCTCGATGAACCAAGCCTGGGGCTGGCGCCGATCGTGGTGAAACAGATCTTCGCGACCCTGCGTGAACTGGCCTCCACCGGGATGACCATCTTTCTGGTGGAACAGAACGCCAACCATGCCCTCAAGCTGTCGGACCGGGCGTATGTGATGGTCAACGGCGAAATTCGCCTGACCGGCACGGGCAAGGAACTGCTCGCCAACGAAGAGGTGCGCAACGCGTATCTGGGCGGGCATTGACGCTGGTTGTGCAATGAAAAAAAAACCGGCGAATGATCGCCGGTTTTTTTATCTTTTGGATTACACCACAAGGGATTCGTATGGTTGTCCCCAATTGTGGACAACAATCCTGAGCCCCTGCGAAACCGCGACATAAAGTCGCCGCAAATAGTTGTTTTGTCACAGTTTTGACTTGTCCCCGTTTGCTGTGGAACTGGCTGTGGGTAACGTGGGAGTAGCTGGCTGCAAGCCTTTGAATACGTGGCCTACAGGGCTGTGATCGTTTTTTGATCAGTCATTTCCAGTCAGGGGAGAGCGGCTGTTGTCAACAGTTTTATAAGCACGGAAATGGGCTCGAAAGTCTGTGGGCAAGCCTGTGGATAAGTCTGTGACTAAACTCTGGAAAGACCGCGCTGAGCGTTGTAGTTGCTGGCTTGGAGCCATCGCGTCCTCAAGCTCTCGCTTATAGCAGATAAGTTGATCTGCACAACCCGACTTGCGAGGTCAAGCGAAAAAAATTTCCAAAACCCTCGCAAAGCCTTATGCACGAAGGCTTTCAGGTTTTTTACTTGCCCCCGATTACTGTGGACGTGCCTGTGGATAAGGTGCGTGCAACCCGCTGCGGCCCTTGCTGGGCAAGGCCTGGCCCTGATTGTTCGTTTTTTGAACAGCACGCCGTGAAGTGATTGATCAGCCTTGCCCCTGGCGTGCCAGGCCGGGCATGCTGTTGGCCAATTTCCGTTCAATGGTTGTTTGAAGCCTAAGCAAGGAGAACACGATGTCTGACACCCTGTTTATCACTGGCGCGACGTCCGGTTTTGGCGAAGCCTGTGCCCGTCGTTTTGCCGAGGCCGGTTGGAAACTGGTGCTGACCGGTCGTCGTGAAGAACGCCTCGATGCCCTTTGTGCCGAGCTGTCCAAGCAGACCGAGGTCCACGGCCTGGTATTGGACGTGCGTGATCGCAAGGCCATGGAAGAAGCCATTGCCAACCTGCCGCCGTCCTTCGCCAAGTTGCGCGGGCTGATCAACAACGCCGGCCTGGCCCTGGGCGTCGATCCAGCACCCAAGTGCGATCTCGATGATTGGGACACCATGGTCGATACCAACGTGAAAGGCCTGATCTACAGCACCCGCCTGCTGCTGCCGCGCCTGATCGCCCATGGCCGTGGCGCCGGGATCGTCAACCTGGGGTCCATCGCCGGTAACTATCCGTATCCGGGTAGCCACGTGTATGGCGCGAGCAAGGCCTTCGTCAAACAGTTCTCCCTGAACCTGCGTTGCGACCTGCAAGGCACGGGCGTGCGGGTGAGCAATATCGAGCCAGGCCTGTGCGAAAGCGAGTTCTCCCTGGTGCGCTTTGGTGGCGACCAGGAGCGCTACAACGCGACCTACGCCGGTGCCGAGCCGATTCAGCCGCAGGACATTGCCGATACGATTTTCTGGGTACTCAACACGCCGGCGCACATCAACATCAACAGCCTGGAGCTGATGCCGGTGAGCCAGACCTGGGCTGGGTTTGCCATCGAGCGCAATAAGGCCTGACCGCTGACGTACTTGAGCTGGAGATGGTGTTGTGGCGAGGGAGCAAGCTCCTTCGCCACGGAAGTGTTACGCCAGGTAGTCGGCCAGACCGCGGTAGCAGGTCAGAAGATGATAAGGGGTGGTCGAAGGCATGTCCCGGCGACTGACGTTGCCATCGGCGTCAAGGCATTCGTTCCAACCCTGGGCGTGCAGGAAGTGCTGCTCAAGAGCCCGCAGTTGACGCAGCAGGACTGTTTCGCTTCCAGGCCGCAAGGTCAGTGCCCGCAGGTACTCCGCTTGAGCCCAGATACGTTGTGTCGCGTCACGCGCAGATGCATGTGGCTCCAGGCTCAGCATCGCGCAAACTGCGCCGCAATCCGGATCGACACCTTGTTGTTCCGTAAGGCCGAAGCTGTGCTCCAGGGCCGTGTGCAGTTTGCCGCCGCGCAACAAGGGCGATGAAGCCAGCAGGAAATACCATTCGAACTGATGGCCTGGCTCGAACCAGTTATCCACAGCCTTGAGCGGTTTTTCCATCATGACCCTTGGCCCGGGATCCACGAAGCACTGGAACATCCCCTCGCACAGGCCCAGCAACGCCTGGCGCACGTTGGCGTCGTCGCGAACCGAAAGGGCCGCCAGGAACGCTTCGGCCAGGTGCATCAGCGGATTCTGCAGCGGGCCGGATTGGCGGGTCGACCAGTCACGCCCCAGGCTGGCTTCGTAGAGGCCATCGCCAGTGGCGAAACGTCGCGTGATCACTTCCAGCGCCGCATTCAGCGTTGATTCCACCAGCGGCTCGCGAACCTTGCCCCAGTAATGAGCGCAAGCGAACAGGATGAACGCGTGTGTGTAGAGGTCTTTGCTGGAATCCAGCGGCGCGCCCTGTGGATTGATGCTGTAGAACCAGCCGCCATGCTCGGCATCGTGGAAATGCCGTTGCAGCGAGCGGAACAGCGCAGCGGCGCGCTCCTCGGCCTGGGGTACTTCGCCGATCAGGCTGGCAAACACATACAACTGCCGCGCACACGCCATCGCCCGGTAGCGCTGGGGCGGCAGCGGCTGGTGCTGGCTATCGAGGGATTCATAGGGCAACGCCAATTCGGCATTCCAACCCGGGCCCTGCCACATAGGCACGATCACGTCGTGAAAATGCTGGCGCACCGTGGCGAACAGGGCGGTCAGTTCAGGCAAAGGGGCGGAGCGGGAAGCATCGGGCATTGGCGGACGTCGTCACGGCGGGGGGATCGATTGCGCGACATGGTAGCAGAGTGGCCGGCCTGGGGAGATGGGGTGGCTGTCAGGCCACCCTTGCCGGCGCTGGAGAATCAACCCGCCAGCAACCAAACTCCAGTCGCCGCCGAAGCCGCCCCCGCCAACCGCACCAACGGCGCCGCCGCTCGCGGCAACACCCGCACCAGCGCAAAACCTGCGCCATGCAGCGCCGCTGTCGCTGCGACAAAGCCTGCGGCGTAGGCCCAAGGGCTGGACATGCCCGGCAGCTCCAAGCCATGGGCCACGCCATGGAACAGCGCAAACATCGCCGTCGCAGCAACTGCCAGGCCCAGCGGCGGACGCACGGCCAACGCCACGGCCAGGCCCAAGGCACATACGGAGGCGGCGATCCCGTTTTCCAGTGCCGGCAGCTCCAGGCCTTCAAAACCCAACAGGCCGCCAAGCAGCATCGTGCCGACGAAAGTGCACGGCAGCGCCCAGCGTGCGGCGCCTTGTTGTTGCGCGGCCCATAAACCGACCGCGAGCATCGCCAGCAAATGATCGAGCCCACCGATGGGGTGGCCGAGTCCGGCGATCAGGCCGTTATCGCCATGGCCCGGGTGGGCGAAGGCCAGCGCCGGGGTCAATAGCAGGGCGAGGGCACTGAAGATGCGTCTGAGAGTCATGAAAAGCTTCCTTGTGATCAGTTGGGAGAATCAGGCAGCGGTCAGCAAGCCCTGGCGTTCGATGAAGGCAATGATCTCGTCCAGGCCCTGGCCGGTCTTCTGGTTGCTGAAGACGAAGGGCTTGCCGTTGCGCATCCGCTGGGTGTCGCTGTTCATCATGTCCAGGGAGGCACCCACCAATGGCGCCAAGTCGATCTTGTTGATCACCAGCAAATCGGATTTGCAGATACCCGGCCCGCCCTTGCGCGGCAGTTTGTCGCCCGCCGAGACGTCGATGACATAAATGGTCAGGTCCGACAGCTCGGGGCTGAACGTTGCCGACAGGTTGTCGCCGCCGGACTCCACCAGGATCAGGTCCAGGCCCGGGAAGCGCCGGTTCAACTGATCGACCGCTTCCAGATTGATCGAGGCGTCTTCGCGGATCGCGGTGTGCGGGCAGCCGCCGGTCTCCACGCCGATGATCCGTTCCGGCGCCAGGGCTTCGTTGCGCACCAGGAAGTCGGCGTCCTCGCGGGTATAGATGTCGTTGGTGACCACCGCCAGGTTGTAGCGCTCACGCAGGGCCAGGCACAGGGCGAGCGTCAGGGCGGTCTTGCCGGAGCCCACCGGGCCGCCGATACCCACGCGCAGAGGTTGTGTATTCATGTGTGTCTCCTAGGAACGGAACAGGCGGCTGTACTGGCGCTCATGGGCCATGCACGCCAGGGACAGGCCAAACGCGGCGCTGCCGTAATGGTCGGGATCGATGTTCGAGGCGTCTTGCTGGGCCTGTTGCAACAGCGGCAGCAGTTCGCTGGTCAGGCGCTGGGCGGCTTGCTGGCCCAGGGGCAGGGTTTTCATCAGCACCGCCAGTTGGTTTTCCAGCCAGCTCCACAACCAGGCGGCGAGGGCGTCCTGCGGGCCGATGTTCCAGGCGCGGGCCGCCAGGGCCCAGCCCAGCGCCAGGTGGGGTTCGCTGCGCTGTTGAAGAAAGGCGCGGGCCGCGCTGTCGAGTTCCGGCAGCCCGGCGAGCAGCTGTTGCAACGAATAGCCCATCTGCCGGCTTTCCTGGTGCAGCTCGCGGGTTTCCCGGCTGGCACGGTGTTGTTCGCAAAGTTGTTGCAGCGCGTCCCAATCGTTAGCCGCAGCGGCTGTGCAGTGGGTTAGCAGCAGAGGCGCTTCGAACCGTGCGAGGTTCAGCAGCAGTTGATCGCCGATCCAGCGACGTGCCTCATCCGCCGTTTTGACCCGACCGTTATCCACTGCCATTTCCAACCCCTGGGAATAGCTATAGCCGCCAATCGGCAGTTGTGGACTGGCCAGACGCAGCAGCGCCCAGGCCGGGTTCATGTACGCACGCCAAACTGATGCAGGCGCGGCGCGTAATTGAAATCTTCATCGCCATGCCGGGAATGATGATGGCCGCCACCATAGGCGCCATGTTCCGGCTGGAAGGGGGCTTCGATGGCTTCGGCCGTGGCGCCCAGTTGTTCGAGCATTGCCTTGAGCACGTAGTCGTCCAGCAAGCGCAGCCAGCCATTGCCCACTTGCAGGGCCACGTGTCGATTACCCAAGTGGTAGGCCGCGCGGGTCAGTTCGAACGCATTGGCACAGGTGACATGCAGCAATTGCTCAGGACGCGCGCAGACCCGCACGATGCGGCCGTCCTCGGCCTGTAGGCATTCGCCGTCGTACAACGGCGGCTGGCCTCGCTCGAGGAACAGCCCAACGTCTTCACCTTCGGCACTGAAACAGCGCAGGCGGCTTTTGCTGCGTGCATCGAAGGTCAAGTGCAACTCGGCGTCCCAGCCAGGCTGAGTGTCGATTCTGCGGTGAATCACCAGCATCGGAGTGCTTCCAGCAATGAACAATGCTGTGTTTAGAGCAAGGGGCTTGCCAAAGGAAGGGGATGTAGGAAATGGCGGGGGATGGCTTTTGCGATGGGAGTGAATTGCGTTCCATATTGGTGCGCTGCGGGATATCTGGCACCATTTTGCGGCGAGCAGAATATCCCCATTCGGTTATTCGGTGCTGCCCAATCCGCGCCAATGCTTGAGTCCAATGAAGATGAATCGCAACTGCTGGGTGATCTTTGCCTGGGGCGTGAGGTGTTCGGGCAGGGCTTCGGCGGGTGGATCGATGATGTCCGGCAGGGTGGCGAACACGCTCTTGACGATGAGGTCGGCCATCACGTTGAGCCCGGCAAGGTCCAGGTGCTGGAGTTTCGGCATCAGCGCCAGGTCGGCCGCCAGGTCCGAGCTGATGTCTTCGCGCAGCCTTGCGATGGCTTGACGGACCGGTTGCGAACCGCCGTATTGCTCGCGGGCCAGGAACAGGAACTGCGATCGATTGGCGTGGACCACGTCGAGAAAGATCCGCACCGACGCATCGATAATGCCGCCCATGACGAACTCGTTGTGACGCACCAGTCGAATCGTTTCGCGAAAGGTCTGGCCGACTTCGCTGACGAGCGCCAGGCCTAGTTGGTCCATGTCCTGGAAATGCCGGTAGAACCCGGTGGGAACTATGCCTGCCGTCTTGGCAACTTCGCGAAGGCTCAGGCTGCCGAACCCCCTGCCGCATTCCATCAAATGGCGGGCTGCGTCCATCAGGGCATTTCGGGTCTGTTGTTTCTGTTCGGCGCGGGGCAGCATCGCAGGACTGACTTCCGAGTCTTGGGAGCGACGCACTCTAGCAAATCGGCTTTGCCGTCGTCGAACGGTAGGAGGTCATCGAGGGGAAACGAGGCGCTGGAAAAATCAAAAGCCCGATTCGAGGAATCGGGCTTTTTTATTGACCACCATGGGCTCAGCTCACTGTGCTGTTGCGTTCGATTACACGATCACCACCGCCTTCGGCCAGGGTTTGACCTTGTGGGGTGCGATCGGAGCCGTCAGCAGCCAGGGTTTGACCCGGAGTGCGATCGGAGCCGTCAGCAGCCAGGGTCTGGCCCGGAGTGCGGTCGGAGCCGTCAGCAGCCAGGGTTTGACCCGGAGTGCGGTCGGAGCCGTCAGCAGCCAGGGTTTGACCCGGAGTGCGATCGGAGCCGTCAGCAGCCAGGGTCTGGCCCGGAGTGCGGTCGGAGCCGTCAGCAGCAAAGGTCTGGCCCTGTGGGGTGCGGTCGGAACCGTCTTCGACCAGACCTTTTTGCTCCAGGCGGTCACGACCACCTTCGGCTACGGTTTGGCTGTAGACAGGCTGACTGTCCTTGACCTGCGGTGTGGCTTGTTCGGAAGCTGGCAGG
Source organism: Pseudomonas frederiksbergensis (assembly GCF_035751725.1). Lineage (GTDB taxonomy): Bacteria > Pseudomonadota > Gammaproteobacteria > Pseudomonadales > Pseudomonadaceae > Aquipseudomonas > Aquipseudomonas frederiksbergensis_A. The sequence goes on from NZ_CP142104.1 coordinate 681,412, forward strand.
GCAAAAGCGGTCGAGGCCAGCAGTGAAAGGGAAAGGCTCATCAGTAGTTGGCGTTTCATGATCGTTGCTCCTTGGGAGGGCTAAAAAGTGGGTACGAGGGCAATGCTACTCTCGATAAGTCGATATAAAAGTTCATAAACACAATGGTAATAATCAACGGAATTGATTGTTCGGCGGAAAGGCTCTAGAACGCGGCTTTCAGCGGAGCGTTTTCGCCCCGGAGTGGGTAGTTTGTACTCACTCGCGCCCCGCAAATGTGCGGCGGCGGTAACAGGTAGCTGTCGAGTCGGTCAGGTTCCCGTGTGTTTTTTAGTGCCGTTCGTCACCCTTGGTGGTAAACCTGTCGGCCGTTTTGCCTGTCCAACGATCATCGACAACGAGCCGGCTACAGGTTCGATTGCCCAGGCGTCGTAGTCCGGACGCCCATTTGCCTCAGGAGCCTTGTGCATGACGCGCACCTCAAAAATCTTCGCCTGGGGCTTTGCCTGCCTCATTGTCCTGCTGGCTGTGCTGGTGCTGGTCATCGCGTTTTTCGATTGGAACCGCATCAAGCCGGCGCTCAACGCCAAGGTTTCCGAGGAGTTGCATCGCTCGTTCGCCATCAATGGCAACCTGGCGGTGATTTGGCGCCGCGAGCTCGACGAAGGTGGCTGGCGGGCATGGTTGCCATGGCCGCACGTGGTGGCCGAGGACCTGACCCTGGGAAACCCGGAATGGTCGAAGACCCCACAGATGGTCACGCTCAAGCGCGTTGAGTTGCGCGTTTCACCCTTGGCATTGCTGGCCCGGCGGGTGGCCATCCCGCGTATCGACCTGACAGGGCCCGACGCCAGCCTGCAGCGCCTGGCCGATGGTCGCGCCAACTGGATCTTCCAGTTCGATCCGAAGGACCCGGACGCCGAACCGTCCAGCTGGGTCGTGGACATCGGCGCCATTGGTTTTGACAAGGGGCACGTCACGCTGGATGACCAGACGCTCAAGACCCGGCTCGACGTGTTGGTCGACCCGTTGGGCAAGCCGATTCCCTTCAGCGATATCGTCGGCGAAACAACCGCGAAAAGAACCCGCGAGCAGGGTTCGTCTCCCCAGGACTATGCCTTTGCCTTCAAGGTCGACGGGCAATATCACGGGCAGAGTCTCAGCGGATCCGGCAAGGTCGGTGGCCTGCTGGCGTTGCAGGATGCGGCGCAACCTTTCCCGCTACAGGCCCAGGCGAAGATCGCCGATACCCGCGTCGAACTGGCCGGTACCCTGACCGACCCGAAAAACCTCGGCGCCCTGGATCTGCGTTTGAAACTGGCCGGCAACAGCCTGGCCAATCTTTATCCGCTGACGGGTGTGACCCTGCCGGATTCGCCCCCTTATTCCACGGATGGTCGATTGATCGCCAAGCTCCGTGAGCCGGACGGCGCCCAGTTTCGCTATGAGGCGTTCAACGGCAAGATCGGCGACAGCGACATTCACGGCAACCTGGCCTATGTCGCCAGCCAGCCCCGGCCCAAACTCAGCGGCGCGCTGGTCTCCGATCAGTTGTTGTTCAGCGATTTGGCGCCGCTGATCGGCGCAGACTCCAACGCAGAACAAAAAGCCCGTGGGGGCGCCAGCAAACAGCCGTCCGACAAGGTACTGCCGGTGGAAGAATTCCGCACCGAACGCTGGAGCGTGATGGATGCCGACGTGGAGTTCACCGGCAAGCGTATCGTCCACAGCGAGCAGTTGCCGTTTACCGACCTCTACACGCATTTGGTGCTCAACGATGGCCAACTTAGCCTGGAACCCCTGCGCTTTGGCGTGGCCGGCGGCCGGCTCGATGCGCAGATCCGCCTCAACGGCCACACCCAGCCTCTCGAAGGCCAAGCTAAATTGACCGCGCGAGGCTTCAAGCTCAAGCAGCTGTTCCCGGGGTTCGAACCGATGAAGACCAGTTTCGGTGAACTCAACGGCGACGCGGATATTTCCGGGCGCGGCAACTCGGTGGCGGCGTTGCTGGGCACGTCCAACGGCACCCTGAAGATGCTCATCAACGACGGCGCCATCAGCCGCGAGCTGATGGAGCTGGCGGGGCTAAACGTGGGCAACTACGTGGTGGGGAAAATCTTTGGCGACAAGGAAGTGAAGATCAACTGCGCAGCGGCTGATTTCGATATCAAGACCGGCCTGGCAACCACGCGCCTGTTCGTATTCGATACCGAGAACGCGATTATCTATATCGACGGCACGGCGAACATGGCCACCGAACAACTGGACCTGACCGTCACGCCCGAGTCCAAGGGCTGGCGGTTGATTTCCCTGCGCTCGCCGCTATACGTGCGAGGTCCCTTTGGAAAGCCTGCCGCAGGGGTCAAGGCCGTACCGCTGATGCTGCGCGGTGCCGGCATGGTTGCCCTGGGTGTCATCGCCGCGCCGGCGGCGGGGCTGTTGGCCCTGGTGGCACCCAGCGGCGGCGAGCCGAACCAGTGCGCGCCGTTGCTGGAGCAGATGAAGGCGGGCAAGGCGCCGGTGACCGTCAAGCCCACCCGATAGCCAGACTTGCAGTCGGTCGGCGATGACGCCCTGGGGCGAATCAGAGATCGGCCAGGATATCGGCCATGTCATCGGCGTGCTCTTCTTCCTGGGCCAGGATGTCCTCGAAGATGCGCCGCGTGGTCGGGTCTTTTTCGCCGATGTACTGCACGATTTCCCGGTAGCTGTCGATGGCTATGCGTTCGGCTACCAGATCTTCGAACACCATTTCCTTGAGCGTATTGCCCGCCACGTACTGGGCATGGGAATGCCGGGTCAACAGGTCGGGGTTGAATTCCGGTTCGCCGCCCAGCTGTACGATGCGTTCGGCGAGCCGGTCGGCGTGCTCGGATTCCTGGTTGGCGTGTTCGAGGAACTCGCTCGCCGCGACGCTTGCCTTCAGGCCGGTGGCCATGAAGTAGTGCCGCTTGTAGCGCAGCGTACAGACCAGCTCGGTGGCCAGTGCTTCGTTGAGCAGGCGGATGATTTCCTGGCGGTCGGCGCTGTAGCCTTCGGTGACCGCGCCGTTCTGGACGTTCTGGCGCGCACGTTCGCGCAAGGTCGTGACGTCGGATAAGTGCATGTCGCTCATCTCGTTCTCCTGGAGGCTGATCCGGTTTGGCGTCACGCTCTGCTGGCGCGATCGCTCTAGTTCTGAGCGACGCTGTCCTGGAAAAGTTTTACCGGATTTTTCAGTGCGTGCCCGGACAGGCGTGCTTCTTCCTCTACCCATTGGAAAAATGCCCGCACGGGCGGGTGCCGCTCACGTCCCGGCACGCACAGCGCGCTGTAGCCTGCGCCATTGACCTGGACGTGCGGGCGATAACCCACGAGCAGGCCGCTGGCGACGCTTTGCGAAGCGAGGATGTTGCTCGCCAATACCAGGCCTTGGCCGGCAATGGCGGCTTGCAAGGCGTAGTGCTCTTCGTCGTATTCACGCATGCAAGGCTGCTGGCTCATCCAGTTTTCCGCTGCCTGGGTGCACCAGGCATCCCAGCCATGGGCGTACAGCTTGGAATTGTGCCAACGCACACTGATCAGCGTCGGCGGCTGCCGGGTGGCCAGCGCGACTTGTTCCGGTGAGCCATACACGCCGAAGCTCTCTTCAAACAGGCACAGGCCGTAAAGGTTCGAGTAACCGTCCAGGCTGTAGCGCACCACCAGGTCGACGCTGGCGTCCTGATGCAGGTCGATGACCTCGCAATGAGTGTCCAGCCGCACCTTGATGTTTGGATGGCGCGCGTAAAACCGTCCCAGGCGCGGCACCAGCCACAGGGCGGCAAACGCCGCGGTGGTGGAAATCGTCAGATGAGTGGTGCTGCGCAGCGGACGGAGGCTGTCGACGCTTTGCGCAACTTCCAGCAATGCCCCGTGCAGGCTGTGGAACAGGCGTTGCCCGGCGTCGGTGAGACGCACCCGACGCGGCAGGCGTTCGAACAACTGCGCCCCCAGCCAGGTTTCCAGTGAGCGGATCTGGTGGGAAATCGCCGTTGGCGTGACCGAAAGCTCTTCAGCCGCCGCCTTGAAGCTGAGCAAGCGGGCAGCGGACTCGAAGGCGCGCAAGGCGTTCAGGGGCAGGCTGGCAAACATTGCAAATCTCCGCACGGATGAAATGAGTTCATCTCGATGAACTAACGCTCATTTGAGAGTAAGCGCTACCGGGACTCAAGCTAAAGGCCACAAAGCAGTTCCGATTGTAGTCGCAATGAAGGAGTTAGAGATGAACAGTATTCTTGTCGTACAAGGCAGCCCCCGTGGCGAGCGTTCCCACTCCCGACGTCTGACGGAGACGTTCATGCAGGCCTGGCAGGGCGCCAACCCCCAGTCCCGGTCGACTCGCCGCGAGGTGGGGCGCACCGTCCTCCCGGCAGTCAACGAAGCCTTTATCGCTGCGGCGTTTTATCCCGAGCCCCAGGCGCGACCGTTGACCATGCAGGCCGACCTGGCGTTGAGCGATGCGCTGGTGGCCGAACTGCAAGCCCATGACCGCCTGGTGATCTCCGCACCCATGCACAATTTCGGGGTGCCCAGCGGTGTGAAGGCCTGGGTCGACCAGATCGTACGCATCGGCGTGACGTTCAACCACAGTCTCGACAACGGAGTTTCGCAGTACGAGCCGCTGGTGTCGGGCAAGAAGGCGCTAATCGTGACCAGTCGCGGCGATTTCGGCTTTGGCCCCGGCGGCCAGCTGGAGGCAATGAATCATGCCGACACGTGGCTGCGGGCGGTCCTGGGTTTTATCGGCATCAACGACGTGACGGTGATAGCCGCCGAAGGCGAGGAATCGGCCGAGCACAGCTTCGCGCGTTCCTATGCCGAGGCCGAGCAGCGCTTGCTGGCACTGGCGCGGACGTTCTGATGGACTGGGCCCTGCTATGACCGGGCTGAAGTGACGTGGGTGTCATAGACTGGTCATCATCGGTACTGATGCTGACCACCTCTTGATCGCAAGGATGTCGCCATGTCGCAACGCTGTGCCACTCGTTACCCGCTGGTGCTGGTCCCGGGCATGCTCGGTTTCATTCGCCTGGTGTTGTATCCGTACTGGTATGGCATCGTGGAGGCTCTGCGCCGGGGCGGGGCCGTGGCGATCCCGGTGAAGGTCTCGCCCTTGCACTCGTCCGAGGTTCGCGGCGAGCAGTTGCTGGCGCGGATCGAGGAAATCCTGAAGCAAACCGGTGCACAGAAAGTCAACTTGATCGGCCACAGCCAGGGCGCCCTCAGTGCCCGCTACGCCGCGGCCAAGCGCCCGGACTTGGTGGCGTCGGTCACTTCGGTGGCCGGCACCAACCACGGCTCCGAACTGGCCGACTACCTGCAAACCCATTATCCGGCCGACAGCGCCAAGGGCCGGGTGCTCAGTGCCTTGCTGCGGCTGATCAACGCCATCATGAGCCGCTTGGACACCGGCTATCGCGGACCTCGGCTGCCGGCTGACCTGCAGGCCTCCCATGCCTCACTGACGACCGCGGGCGTGGCGCTGTTCAACGAGCGTTACCCACAGGGCTTGCCGCAAGCCTGGGGTGGGCACGGCCCGGAAGAGGTCAATGGCGTGCGTTATTACTCCTGGTCGGGAACGTTGCAGCCGGGCAAGACCGATAAAGGGCGCAACCTGTTCGACGGCACCAACCGCACTTGCCGTTTGTTTGCCCGCACCTTTGTCAGGGAAGCGGGACAATGCGACGGCATGGTCGGGCGCTACAGTTCGCACCTGGGGACCGTGATCCGGGATGATTATCCGCTGGACCACTTCGACATCGTCAATCAGTCGTTAGGGCTGGTGGGCAAGGGAGCAGAGCCGATCCGGCTGTTTGTCGAGCATGCCGAGCGGTTGAAGGCGGCCGGGGTGTAGCCAGCTTGCTCCGGGCGGCGATCCGACGATGGCGGCCGCTCAGGCACTAAAGGTCAAAAGATGAAGGTGTAACAGGCCTTGTCTACACTGCACCCCATCGCCGTACCCTCGTGCGGCAACCAGGAGAAACACCATGAAGATGCTTCGTGTGCCTTTGTTGATGCTCGGTCTGTTGCTGTGCGCCCAGGGCTACGCCGAGACGGCGCAGCAGAACAAGATGACCACCTGCAACGCCGACGCCAGCGCCAAGGCCCTCAAGGGTGACGAGCGCAAGGCCTTCATGAGCAACTGCCTCAAGGCTACCCCACAGGAGCGCATGAAATCCTGCAACGCCACCGCCACCGAGCAGGCGCTGAAGGGTGACGCTCGCAAGGCGTTCATGAGTGAGTGCCTGAAGAAGAAATAAGCGCCGCAATCTTCTGAACCCTGGCACAAATCGGCCGATACAATCCCTAGTGCTGCCAGCGGATCGCTGGCAGACTGCCGATCCTTTCACGCCGTTTTGTCCTGGGGCTGTATGCCAACGTTTTCTCAGCGTCATGTGTTGTTGGTGATCAGTTGGGTGATCATTTTTGGTGGGTTGTTGCTGGTGCTGCCGCTGCGCCTGTTGCCGAGCCTGTTGGCCGGATTGCTGGTGTTCGAGCTGGTCAACATGCTCACCCCGCAGTTGCAACGCCTGATCGAAGGCCGCCGCGCCCGCTGGCTGGCGGTGGCGTTGCTGGGCACACTGGTCGTGAGCGTGCTGTCGCTGATCTTCGCCGGGGCTTTCAGTTTCCTGCTGCACGAAGCGGAAAATCCAGGCGCTTCCCTGGACAAATTCATGGCGGTGGTCGATCGCGCCCGTGGTCAGTTGCCGCCCTTTATCGATGCTTATCTGCCCGCCAGCGCGGCGGAGTTCCGGGTGGCGATCGGTGATTGGGTGAGCAAGCACTTGAGCGACTTGCAGCTCGTGGGCAAGGACGCGGCCCACATGTTCGTGACGCTGCTGATTGGCATGGTGTTGGGCGCCATCATCGCCTTGCAGCGCATCCCCGACCTGACCAAGCGCAAGCCCTTGGCTGCCGCGCTGTTCGATCGCCTGAACCTGCTGGTCAAGGCGTTTCGCAATATCGTTTTTGCGCAGATCAAGATCTCCCTGCTCAACACCTTCTTCACCGGGATTTTCCTGGCGGTGGTGCTGCCGCTGTTCGGCATCCAGCTGCCGTTGACCAAGACGCTGATTGTGATGACGTTCCTGCTGGGGCTGTTGCCGGTGATCGGCAACCTGATGTCCAACACGCTGATCACCGTCGTTGCCCTGTCGCTGTCGATCTGGGTGGCGGTGGCGGCGCTGGGTTACCTGATCGTGATCCACAAGCTCGAATACTTCCTCAACGCCCGTATCGTCGGCGGGCAGATCAGCGCCAAGTCCTGGGAACTGCTGATGGCGATGCTGGTGTTCGAAGCCGCGTTCGGCCTGCCGGGGGTGGTGGCGGGGCCGATTTATTATGCGTATCTCAAGAGTGAGTTGAAGCAGGTGGGGATGGTATAGCACCGTCGTCTTACCTGTTATTTTTGACAGTAGACGGTGATTTCGGGAGTCGTTAGCTTCGAGTAAGGGTTTGCATCCCTCGCAAACCCAGCTACCAGGAGCATATCCATGAGTGTAATCACTATCGATGACGAGACATTTACTGTCGAAGTGCATCAATCGAAGATTCCGGTGGTCTTGGCGTTCATAAGCGACAACAAGGCTAGCGGCAGGATGAAGGATGTCCTTGATCAGTTGGCCCAGGACCTTGGCGGTAAAGTCAAAGTGGCGCAGAAGAAATTTGAAGCAACGGGACTGCTTGAAAAAAACTACGACGTACAGTCTGCCCCGACGACCCTACTCATCCAGACGGAAACGGTCGTCGGGCAATATTCCTTTGAGTGGTTCAAGAACAAGATCGAGAGCTCACTCAATCTTTGACTTTCAATCTTCGCGAATTGAAACCAATGAAATAATTGGCCAGTTGCGCTCCCTGGTCTGCGGGCCCCACCCGAACAGGCTCGGCCAGATCAGGGGCGTTCAGTCCTGGACTCCGTACCGCTTCATCGCCTCGATCGCCAACCCACTGCCGATACTGCCAAAGATATTGCCTTCCACATGCCGCGCCTGGGGCAGCATGGCCGAGACGCTGTTGCGCAGTGCCGGGATGCCGCTGGAGCCACCGGTGAAGAACACCGTGTCGACCTGATCGACCCGCACGTTGGCATCGTTGAGCAACTGCGTGACGCTGTTGCGCACGCGCTCCAACAGGCCGTCGATCGCTGACTCGAACAGGGCGCGGCTCAAGTCCACGCTCAGGCCTGGCTCGATCCGGTCCAGGGGCACGTGGCGCTGGTCGGCGTGGGTCAGCTGGATCTTGGTTTCTTCCACTTCCATCGCCAACCAGTGCCCGGCGCGCTGTTCGATCAGCTTGAACAGCCGGTCGATGCCCGCCGTGTCTTCGATGTCGTAGCGCATGCTGCCCAGGGCCAGGGTGGATTTCTGCGAGTACACCGAGTTGATGGTGTGCCAGGTCGCCAGGTTCATGTGGTGGCTGGTGGGCATGTAGGCGCCGCTTTTCATCCGGCTGCCGTAGCCGAACAGCGGCATCAGGCCTTGCAGGCTGAGTTGCTTGTCGAAGTCGGTCCCGCCGATGTGCACGCCGCCGGTCGCCAGGATGTCGGCGTGACGGTTGTCATGCGTGCGCCGCTCGGGCGACAGGCGCACCAGGGAAAAGTCCGAGGTACCGCCGCCGATGTCGACGATCAGCACCAGCTCTTCTTTTTCAATGGTCGATTCATAATCGAACGCCGCGGCGATGGGCTCGTACTGGAACGAAACTTCCTTGAAACCGATGGCGCGGGCCACGTCCACCAAGGTGTTCTCGGCTTCCTGGTCGGCCAGTTCATCGTCGTCGACGAAGAACACCGGGCGTCCCAACACCACTTCTTCGAATTCCCGACCGGCGGTGGCTTCGGCGCGTTTCTTCAACTGGCCGATGAACAACCCCAGCAAGTCCTTGAACGGCATGGCCGTGCCCAACACGCTGGTGTCGTGCTTGATCAGCTTGGAGCCCAGCAGGCTCTTGAGCGAGCGCATCAACCGGCCTTCGTAGCCCTCCAGGTATTCATGCAGGGCCAGGCGGCCATACACCGGACGGCGTTCCTCGAGATTGAAAAAGACCACCGAGGGCAGGGTGATCTTGTCGTCCTCCAGCGCGATCAACGTTTCCATGCCGGGGCGCAGCCAGCCGACGGTGGAGTTGGACGTGCCAAAGTCGATGCCGCAGGCACGGGCCGGGGATGCGTTTTTCATGTCTTTCGGGTTCCAGTTGAAAAAACGGCCGCGCAGTGTATGTCAGTGCGGCGCGGATTCGAAGGCCGGTTATCTGCTAATTCGCAAACACAGGCCTTGAAAGACACCCCGACACCCCCAAACTTGCTGGCATGAGCCCAGTGGCCTGTATGGTCAGTTCTGTTAGCTCAACTTCGGCGCCGGAAGCCCCTAGCCTGCGTTGCTGTTTCTCGCCATAGCGGGCTATGACTCGTCACAGCGTCTTGGCTAGGGACTTCTGGCATCCGAATTTGAACTAACGAACCGACCACACAGGCCACTGGCAGCCACAGGGCGGGCACAAGAACCGCCACCGGCTGCCGATAAACTTCTGAAGCGCCGCCCGGTCACAAACCTTGAGATTGGTCAAACTCCGGGGTTTGTACCACGAGCATGCTGTGCATGGCGGTGCGATATCGATAACGGATGGTGATGCTTCGATGGACTTCAAAGACTATTACAAGATCCTGGGTGTCGAGCCGACGGCCGACGACGCCACGATCAAGGCCGCCTATCGCAAACTGGCGCGCAAGTACCACCCGGATGTGAGCAAGGAAAAGGACGCCGAGACCAAGTTCAAGGACGTCTCCGAAGCCTATGAAGCGCTGAAAAGCGCCGACAAGCGCGCCGAATATGACGACCTGCGCCGGTATGGCCAGCACGGCCAGCCGTTCCAGGGCCCGCCGGGCTGGCAGAGCCGTGGCGGTTTTGGCGGCCAGGATACCGGGGATTTCTCGGACTTCTTCAGTTCGATCTTTGGCAATCGCGGGCCGGGTTTCGGTGGCGGACAATCGGGTCGCAGCGCCGGCCGTCGGGGGCAAGACGTGGAAATGGAATTACCGATCTTCCTGGAAGAGACCCTGTCGAACGAATCGAAAAAGGTCAGCTTCCAGGTGCCGCAGTACAACGCGGCCGGCCAGCATGTGAGCAACACCAGCAAAAGCCTGAACGTGAAGATCCCGCTGGGCGTGACCGATGGCGAGCGCATCCGCCTCAAGGGCCAGGGCGCGCCGGGCGTCGGCGGTGGTGCCAATGGCGACTTGTACCTGACCATTCGCTTCGCGCCGCACCCCAAGTTCGATGTGGAAGGCCAGGACCTGATCATCACCTTGCCGCTGGCGCCGTGGGAATTGGCGCTGGGCACCGAAGTAGCGGTGCCGACCCTCACCGGCAAGATCAACCTCAAGGTCCCGGCCGGCAGCCAGAACGGCCAGCGCATGCGCGCCAAGGGCCACGGCCTGCGCAACAAGGCCGGCGAGCGCGGCTACCTGTTCGTGCAGCTCAAGGCCGTGATGCCCAAGACCAGCGACGAATCGGTCAAGGCGTTGTGGGCAGAGCTGGCGAAGAAAGCCGCGTTCGATCCGCGGGAGAATTTCTGACCTGCTGATACATCTTGTGATGTCTGTGTCCACATGGGCAGGCGGGGCTAGACTCGACAGTTGAAGCATTGGGAGAAGCAGACCATGAACAACCCGATCATTGAACTGAACCTGGTGGAGTTCTGTGAAGCCGCCGCATTGGCCGATGTCCATGTGATCGAAATCGTCGAGCATGGCATCCTCGAGCCCCATGGCACGGCCCCGACGGATTGGCGTTTTACCGATTACGAACTGGCCTTGGCCAAGCGTGCCGCCAAGCTGCGGCGCGACCTGGAGCTGGAATGGGAAGGTGTCGCCCTGGCGCTGGACCTGCTGGAAGAAGTCCAGCAACTGCGAGCCGAGAACCGTCGGCTGCGCCAGCAGTTGGGACGTTGGGTGGGCTGAGCCGCGCAGGCACCGCCTGCGTCATGCCCTGCCCAAGAGAATAAATAGTTACCGCATCTGTAGGCGAGGCGCTGGTTAGGCTCGGGTTTCCAAATATCAAGGATGACCCGATATGCCAGAACCCATTCTTCGCCCGGTAATGCCTGTCGCCCGCGACCTGCACCTGGATTTGCTCAAGGCGCGTGTGCCCGGTTGGTACAGCGCAGCCATCGTGCAGCGCCAGCGGGAGCTGAGCGATCATACGCTTGAGCTGCCGGACTGGTACGCAAAGGCCCCCTACGAAACCAGGGCCAGCCTCAGGAGCAGTCACTCCCGCTACCGCGAAATCTTGAATCAGGTCGACAACGTCCTGGGCGATATCCAGGACATCCGCGCCTTTGCCGAGCCGCTGCTGGAGCAGGCGATCAAGGCTGAATTCAAGCAGACGCTCGACGTCAACCAGGTTTATTTCGTCCGCAAGTACGGACGGCAAGTCCGCGGTGATTTCTTCGGCGCACTCGTGCTGGATAAGGGCGATAGCCAGTTCAACCAGTACGAGTACCACGGCTCTTCATTGCTGGAGGCCGCGCTGGCCAATTTCGAACCCGACGAAGAAAACCGGCCCGGTTGTGCCGATTGCACGCTGATCACCACCCAGCGTCCGTTCTACGGTGGGGAGGTCATGCCGTCCACCAGCGCCTTCCGGGCGGGGGCGTTGCCGATTGCGCCGCAAGCCTTCGCCAGGCTATGCCGCACATTGGACCTGGGGCGTCTCTATCAAGAACACATCAACGCGATCGTGCGACCGGCAAACGAGGCATCACGCAACCAGTTGGATCGCCAACTGCGTGATCATCACCGGCAAGGTTTGGCGCTGAGCATGGAGATCGCCCGGGCCAAGGGGGATATCAGTCAGGCGGCTTTTCGAATGTTGCAACAGGTCGTCGGCGATCAGGATGCGATCACTTTGGACGACCGCGCGGTGACCTTCACGTCACTGAAAGTCTTCGATATCGAACTGGTTGGCCCGTTGCTGATCGGACCGGAGCGTGAAAACAGCCGGCGAGTCGAGCGGCTCGTGGCCTACTTTCCCGGTGATCCCGAGCAGCCGCTGAAGGAGTTTGCTTCCAGCGCCGACTTCATGGCGCAAACGCGGCGGCGCCTGCACGGCATCGGCTATCGGCGCTTTTTCAGCCGTTTTGTCCCGCTGCGCAAGCAAGGCGTTTTTTTTGAGCAGTTCAACCGGTTCTACCAACCTTCCGACCTGAAAAATAGCCTGGTCGACTACCCGCTCAAACCGAACCTGCGACGGCTGCCCATGGACACTTCGCCCATTCCCGCCCCGTTGTGGGAGTCGTTGCGTCTACGCCAGGTCCAGAAGATCCAGCTCGACGCCCGCGCGGTAGCGGTGCCCACTGGTGACGAAGACAAGAAAGCCCGCCTGGCGCGCCAGGAGAGTTATCTGAACGCGGTCATCGACGTGCTCAACCTGGGCGCGTTCGTCGTGCCAGGGTTGGGGCCGCTGATGCTGACGGTAGGGGCGGTGCAGATGTTCAACGAGGCCTTTGAAGGCATCGAAGCGTTCGAGCGCGGGGAGACCCAGGAAATGTGGGCGCATTTTTCCAGCGTCGCCCTCAACACCGCGTTCGTGGCCACGGGCGCCGCAGTGCTGCCGCATATCCAATGGTCCAACGCCGTGGAGCAGTTGGAACCGCTCCGATTGGACAGCGGCGAGTCACGGCTCTGGCGTCCGGACCTGGCCCCCTACCGGAGCGATCTCGTCCCACCTGCCGGCGCAGTGCCGGACGCGCGAGGCCTGCACCGGGTCAACGGGCGCCAGATCCTGGCGCTGGATGGCCAGCACTATGAAGTGCAGTTGGATCCGGCTACGCAGCGGTATTGCATTCGCCATCCCTCCCGACCGGATGCCTATCAACCCAAGCTGACAGACAATGGCAGCGGTGCGTGGCGCCATGAACTGGAGCATCCCCATGGCTGGGCGGGTGCGAAGTTGATGAAACGGCTGGGGCATCGGGTCGAGCATTTCAGCACGGCGGAGCTGGAGCAGATCCGCATCGCCAGCGGCACCGGTGAGGACGTGCTGCGGCGTATGCACATAGAGGGCGCACCGATGCCGGCGTTGCTGGCGGATACGACCACGCGTTTCGACATTTGCCGACAAATCGAGACATTGACCGCGCAACTGCAAAGCGAGGAGGCGCTGGACTACGACAAAGCCGAGCCGATGACCCAGCTGCACCTGCTCACGCGCTATGGCCCGTGGCCAAAAGGCTTGCAACTGGAGGTGGTCGATCGCTCGGGCCAACGTCTATGGCAATACGCACCGGGTCCGCAAGCTGGCGCCGCGGTCCGAGGTGTCAGCCTCGCCGAAGCGAACGTGCGCACGCCTTCGGTGTTGAAAAACCTGATCGAGGCGGTGGATGCCGCCGGCGGCGACCTGCTGGCCGATGCGAGCCCGGCCATTGCGAAAACCGATATGCCGGCTCGAGTCCGTCAGCTGCGCAAGCAGCTCGCCGAGATCGTGGTGCGCGAAAAAGTCAGTCTGTTCAACGATTACTATGCCAAGCAGGACCTCTCGAGCGACCCGCGCGCGACGCTGATCAAATCCCGTTTCCCTTCGGTCCCCGCCGCGGCAATCGACCAGATGCTGGCCCTTGCCACATCGGCTGAAACACAGCAGATGGACGCCTGGGATTTCGCCGATGCCGCCCAGACCAAACCCATCCCGCTGCGTATCGCCGAAGAGCTGCGTCATTTCCAGCGCACGGTGCGGATGAACCGCGCCTACGAGGGGCTGTATCAAGAGGCGCTGGCCACTGCCGATACGCCCCGACTGGCCCTGGCGACGCTGGAAACCTTGTCGGGATGGAGTGACACGGTGCGCATCGAGTTGCGCGCAGATGACCTCACGGGCGACTTGATCGGTGCGATCGGGCCACAGGGTGCGCAGCAGACCAAATACGTGATCAAGGATGGCGGTGCCTACAAGTCCTTGGACGACCAAGGCAACGACCTGAGCCACTGGGGCAGCCTCTACGATGCGTTGCAGCGTGCCCTGCCGGATGCCGAACGCCAGGCCATGGGTCGTCCTTCGATTCATCAGGGCGATCTGTTGAAACAGGCCATCGGTGCTGCGCCGGCAAGCCGAGATTCCCTGGCAAGCCTGTTGAAGCTACCGCCGGTAAAGCCGTCGTATATATCGCCGATGCGTCTGGCATCCGGCCAGGTCGGCTACCCGCTAGGCGGTTTGCGCGAACGGTTGGGGTTGAGTCGGTCCCCGCAAAGTCGGGTTCTTGAGCTGTACCCGGACTACACCGAGCAAGAAGTCCAGGCCTTGCTGGAGGCATTTGGCGACGGCGCCGTCGGTGAACTGAAGCGACGCAAGGTCGAGTTGCAGATGCTCGATCGCGACCTGGACCTCTGGGCCAACACACCGGGCTGGCGCGAGGTGGGTCGCCAGCGTCATCAACTGGTGGAACCGCAGGCCAGGCGCGCGGTGGCTGAGCGGATCAAGCGTTGTTGGCGGCGCCAGGTCCCGGTGGTAACGGCAGTGGACGGCAGCAGGGTGGGTTATGAACTGGTCTTGAGCCAACAATATGTCGGGGAGCTTCCCGACCTGACCGCCAATTTCAGCCATGTGGCGTCGCTGAAGTTGAACGACATGGGACTTACGCGAGAGGGCAGCGAAAGTTTCCTGACCGGTTTTTCTTCCCTTCGCTGGTTGGACATGACCCTCAACAGGCTGACCGATGTACCCGCCGCCCTGGGCGCAATGAATGGCCTGACCAGGCTCCAATTGGGGTCGAATCAGATCCGCTTGACCAGTCGCAGCGTCGGGACGCTGCAAGACCTGACCCAGCTCAAGATCCTCAATCTGGAAAACAACCCGCTGGATCGGTTGCCGGATTTCAGCCACTTCCCCGCCTTGCGCGGCCTGTATCTGAAAAGCACCGATATAAGCGTTTGGCCCCGCGGCCTCGGTGAGCTGCCCCTGGAGCGCGTTGACTTACGCGACAATCGGTTGACCGAGGTCCCGGACGACCTGGTTGATCCACCGCCAGCGCGCGCGCTCATCACGGCGCGCCTCAATGGCGTGACCCTGTTGCAGGGAAATCCGTTGAGCGAACTGACTCAGCAGCGCTTGGGTGAGTACTGGGCGAACATCTCCCTGACGCATCCGCAATGGATGGCTCTGCGCTCGCCCGGAGCGTTTGGTCATGCCCTGCCTGGCAGGCCTTCGAACGTGCAGCAGTGGTTGCGTAATTTGCCAAGCACCGAACTGGAGGCAAGAAAGGACTTGTGGCGAAGCCTGGCGCGCGAGCCACAGTCCAAGGAGCTGTTCAGGTTATTGAATCGATTGGCGGGTTCTTATCAGGGCGAAGAAAACTACCCGGACCTCCAGGCGCGCGTCTGGCAGATGCTTGAGGCGGCCAGGGACTCTACGCAGTTACGTCGTGAACTGTTCGAGCTGGCCGGCGCCCCGGCGTGCGAGGACCGCGCGGCGTTGTCGTTCAGCTACCTGGAAATCAGGTTGATGATCCACAACGCCCGGGCCCTGGCTGGGGGAACGGATGAGGCGGCGGTGTTGGTCCGCCTGGCGAAAGGGCTGTTTCGTCTCGATGAGGTGGAACGCATTGCGCTGCAGGATATTCAGCAGCGTCGTGATGCGATCAATGCGCGTCGTGATCTTACGGCAGCGCAGAAGGCCCAACACCTACAGCAGATCGAAGAGGTCGAGGTTCGCCTGGCCTATCGTGTCGGGCTGAAGGCGCGACTGGAACTGCCCAAACAGCCCGCAGGCGGACGCTTCCTGATGCTGGCCGGTGTCACGCAAGAGGCGCTTGATGCGGCTGCCGAGCAGGTCCTGGCCCTGGACGATTCGCCTGAGCAGTTCCAATCGCTGGTGGGACGGGATTTCTGGATTGATTACCTGAAGGAACACCATCCGACGTCCTTCCAGGCATTGACGGATACGCTGATTGCCAACCAGATTGAACTGGATGAGGCAAAGGCCGCAGGAACCCTGGAGGCAGCCGATTATGCCTCTCAGTCCGAGGCGCTGGCCTTGCAGTTCAAAGTCAAGGAGGCGGAGCTGATTCAGTCGTTGACTCAATCGGAGCTGGATGCGTTGAAGGAAAGTACTGATCTATAGGGTTAAGCCGGTCCGGCTGTTTCTTGACCCAATGAAAACCTGTGGCGAGGGAGCTTGCTCCCTCGCCACAGGCAACTGTTGGTTCAGAACAGGAAGTAACGCTGCGCCATCGGCAAGACATCTGCCGGTTCACACCACAACAACACGCCATCGGCCTTGACCTGATAGGTCTGTGGGTCGACGTCGATGCTCGGCAGGTAGTCGTTGTGGACCAGGTCGGTCTTCTGCACATCGCGGCAGCCTTTGACCACGGCGATTTTCTTCTTTAACCCAAGCTGTTCCGGCAGCCCGGCCTCGGCAGCGGCCTGGCTGATGAAGGTCAGGCTGGTGGCATGCCGCGAGCCGCCATAGCTTGCAAACATCGGTCGGTAGTGCACCGGTTGCGGCGTCGGGATCGAGGCGTTGGCGTCGCCCATCAGGCTGGCGGCGATCGCCCCGCCCTTGAGGATCAGCGTCGGCTTGACCCCAAAAAACGCCGGGCGCCACAGCACCAGGTCGGCCCACTTGCCCACTTCGATGGAACCCACTTCATGGCTGATGCCGTGGGTGATCGCCGGGTTGATGGTGTACTTGGCGATGTAGCGCTTGATGCGGAAGTTGTCGTTGCCTTCGCCGTCGCCCGGGAGCGCGCCACGTTGCTTCTTCATTTTGTCGGCGGTCTGCCAGGTGCGCGTGATGACTTCGCCGACACGGCCCATGGCCTGGCTGTCGGAGCTGATCATCGAGAAGGCGCCCAGGTCATGAAGGATGTCTTCGGCGGCGATGGTCTCGCGGCGGATGCGGCTTTCGGCGAATGCCACGTCCTCGGCAATGCTCGGGTCCAGATGATGGCAGACCATCAACATGTCCAAGTGCTCGTCGATGGTGTTGCGGGTGAACGGCCGGGTCGGGTTGGTGGAACTGGGCAGCACGTTGGGGAAACCGCAAGCCTTGATGATGTCCGGCGCATGCCCGCCACCGGCACCTTCGGTGTGGTAGGTGTGGATGGTGCGGCCCTTGAACGCGGCCAGCGTGGTCTCGACGAAACCGGACTCGTTGAGGGTGTCGGTGTGAATCGCGACCTGCACGTCGTATTGGTCGGCCACGCTCAGGCAGTTGTCGATGGCCGCCGGGGTGGTGCCCCAGTCTTCATGCAATTTCAGGCCGATGGCCCCGGCCTTGACCTGTTCGACCAACGGCTCCGGCAGGCTGGCGTTGCCCTTGCCGGTGAAACCCATGTTCATCGGGAAGGCATCGGCGGCCTGGAGCATGCGCGCCAGGTGCCACGGCCCGGACGTGCAAGTGGTGGCGTTGGTCCCGGTGGCCGGGCCCGTGCCGCCGCCGATCATGGTGGTTACGCCGCTCATCAGCGCCTCTTCGATCTGTTGCGGGCAGATGAAGTGGATGTGGGTGTCGATGCCGCCAGCCGTGAGGATCATGCCTTCGCCGGCAATCACTTCGGTGCTGGCGCCGATGGCGATGGTTACGTCGGGCTGGATGTCCGGGTTGCCGGCCTTGCCGATGGCTTTGACGCGTCCGTCCTTGAGGCCGACATCAGCCTTGACGATGCCCCAGTGGTCGATGATCAGCGCGTTGGTGATCAGCGTGTCGACGACCTCGGCGGCCAGCAGTTGGCTCTGGCCCATGCCGTCGCGAATCACCTTGCCGCCGCCGAATTTCACTTCTTCGCCGTAGGTGGTGAAGTCTTTTTCCACTTCGATCCACAACTCGGTGTCGGCCAGGCGGACCTTGTCGCCGACGGTGGGGCCGAACATGTCGGCGTAGGCTTGTCTCGAAATCTTCATGTGCTCGCCTTGAGGTTCTTAAGTCGTATGCGGTCCATTGTGGCGAGGGAGCTTCAGTCCAGGTCGCCCATCACCCGCCCGGCAAACCCGAACACCCGGCGATGCCCGGCCAGTTCGACAAGCTCGACTTCGCGGCTCTGGCCCGGTTCGAAGCGCACCGCGGTGCCGGCCGGGATGTTCAGGCGCATGCCACGGCTGGCGACGCGGTCGAAGGCCAGGGCGTCGTTGGTTTCGAAGAAGTGATAGTGCGAGCCGACCTGGATCGGCCGGTCGCCGCTGTTGGCGACGCTCAGCGTGAGGGTACGGCGGCCGACGTTGAGTTCGATGTCGCCGGGTTGAACCTGGTATTGCCCTGGAATCATTGCGGTTGCCCCAAAATCTTGTAGTAGATGGCGGTCGGGGTGTAGGTCCCGTCCGGGCTCTGGCAGTAGTCGGGCAGTTCACCGACGCGGGTATAACCCATGGCGCGGTAGAACGCCTCGGCCTCGGAACCGGCCTCGGTATCGAGGTAGAGCAGGCCACGCTTGTGTTGGCGGGCACCGAGCTCCAGGGCGCTCATCAATTGCTGGCCCAGGCCCCGACGACGAGCCTCGCCGCGCACCAACAGCTTTTGCACCTCGGCACGGTTGCGGCCGTTGGGCTTCTGGCACAAGGCGAGCTGGACGCTGGCCTGCACCTGCTCATCCTTGACCACCACCCACAGCAGCAGGTGACCCTGGTTGAGGCTGGTCTGGACCTCGTCGAAATAGGCCCGGGCCTGGACAGCGTCGAGATCGGCCATGAACCCCACGCTGGCGCCATACCCGACGGCGTCGAGCAACAAATCGATCAGGCCCTGGCGATAATGCGCAAAGCTTTCAGCGTGGACTCGACGCAACTGGGCGGCGTTCATCGGTATCACTCCTTGACGACGGCAGGCGGTGGCGCCCCGGGATTGAGGACCAACTGCATGAAAGTCAGATCCAGCCAGCGGCCGAACTTGGTGCCCACCTGCGGCATCTGCCCGGTGGTGACGAAACCGGCCCGCTCATGCAGGCGAATCGACGCCGCGTTGCCGCTCTCGATGGCGGCAACCATGACGTGCTTGCCGCAGGCCCTGGCGCGCTCGATCAGGTCGGCCATCAGCAACGGGCCGAGGCCATGGCCGCGCTGGTCGCGGCTGACGTACACCGAATGCTCGACGGTGTGGCGGAAGCCGTCGAACGGTCGCCAGTCGCCGAAGGAAGCGTAGCCGAGTACGTTGTCCTCGGCGTCGATGATCACCCGCACCGGGTAGCCCTGGGAACGTCGGGCGCTGAACCAGGCCTGGCGATTGCCCAGGTCCACGGCTTGTTCGTTCCAGATCGCCGTGGTGTTGAGCACGGCGTCGTTGTAGATGTCGCGGATTGCCGGCAGGTCCGAGGGCTGGGCGTCACGAATCTGAAAAGTCATGACGCGGCCTCAGGCGATGGGTTGGTGGACGGTGACCAGTTTGGTGCCGTCGGGAAACGTCGCTTCGACCTGGATCTCCGGGATCATCTCCGGAATGCCTTCCATCACTTGTTCGCGGCTCAGCAACGTGGTGCCGAAATGCATCAGCTCGGCCACGGTCTGGCCGTCACGGGCGCCTTCGAGCAGCGCGGCGGAGATATAGGCCATGGCCTCCGGATAGTTGAGTTTCAAGCCCCGGGCCAACCGCCGTTCGGCGACGAGGCCGGCGGTGAAGATCAGCAGCTTGTCTTTTTCGCGTGGGGTCAGGTCCATGTGCAATCCATAAGGCAGATAAAAATAGTCGTTTTAGACGCATTCGCTGGGGGAAAGCGGATTCAGGTGCTCCAGATTCTTGGTGGTTCAGCTTCTCGCCCCAGCAGAGCCGGGCGCAGCAGCCGCCATAACTCAATCAACCACCCCCGCGCCAACAACGCTTCGCTCGCCAGGCAACGGGCCACGAGCAAACCGGGCAATTGGGTCAGGTCGCCACGCACGGCATGGCCCAGGGATCGGCAGCGCTCCAGCAGCGCGCTGTCGATCTCGCCGGTCACCAGTAAGGTGGCAAACACCGGGTCGCCGCCCAGCCCGATGGGCGAGTCAAGCAGTCCGTCATCGCCAACGATGCGCTGACGCTCATGCCACAGCAACTGGCCGTCGCGGCGAATGTCCAGCCGCGATTGAAAGTGCCCCAGGTCGAATCGCTCGCCGCTGGCTGGCCGTCCGAGGGCAACCATGTCCCAATAGAACAACCGGGCATTGCCTTGCAGGTCGATGGTCGTGCTGAGTTCGGCCTGGGCCGCGCTGAACACGATGGTTTCCTGAGGCAGCCATTCCAGGGTCGCGCCGGGGGCTACGCTCAGGGTCAGTTGCTGGTACGCCGGGCCGGCGGCTCGGTACCACTTGGCCGCGCCAGGGCTGGTCAATTGCGCCCAGGCGCCCGGGCCGACGTGGGCCGAGATGTCCAATCGATCACCGCCGGCAATCCCGCCGGGCGGGTGGACGATGATGTGCTGGCACACCTCGGGGCCTTCGGCATACAAGTGCTTCTGCACCCGCAGCGGGCCTTTGTGCCGGCGTTGTACCGGACGCGTGCAATCGCCGAAGCGGGCGTAGCCCAGTTCCAGCTCGGCATGCCAGCTAGGGGTGAACAGGGCGGAGGGCGAAACAGGTAGATTCATGATTTTCTGATGATCGTCGGGACGCTAAGACTAGATCGTAACCAGGCCGCGCACACCCTCGGCTTCCATGTTTTCTCCGCGGCCCTGCTGCACGATCTCACCCCGGGACATCACCAGGTACTGATCGGCGAGCTCGGCGGCGAAGTCGTAGAACTGCTCCACCAGCAAAATCGCCATGTCGCCGCGGGCGGCGAGTTTTTTGATCACCGCACCGATTTCCTTGATCACCGAAGGCTGGATGCCCTCGGTGGGCTCATCCAGGATCAGCAGGCGCGGCCGGCTGGCCAGGGCCCGGCCAATAGCGAGCTGCTGTTGCTGACCACCGGACAGGTCGCCGCCCCGGCGTTGTTTCATCTGCAGCAGCACCGGAAACAATTCGTAGATAAAGGCCGGCACTTCCTTGGCTTCGGAGCCGGGGAAGCGCGACAAGCCCATCAGCAGGTTTTCTTCCACCGTCAGCCGGCCGAAAATCTCCCGGCCCTGGGGCACATAGGCAATGCCGGCGTGCACCCGTTGGTGCGGCTTGAACGTGGTGATGGCCTTGCCTTCCCAATTCACCACGCCTTCCTTGGCCGGCAACAGGCCCATCAGGCACTTGAGCAGGGTGGTCTTGCCCACGCCATTGCGCCCCAGCAGGCACGTCACCTCGCCGACCTTGGCGTCGAACGACAGGCCGCGCAGGATGTGGCTACCGCCGTAGTACTGGTGCAGCTTGTCGACTTGCAACATGTCCTGAATCCCCCTCAAGGCCCCTGTGGGAGCGAGCAAGCCAGCTCCCACAGGGAATGTGTTTGCAGATCTAGCGACCGAGGTACACCTCGATGACCCGCTCATTGTCCTGCACCTGTTCCAGCGACCCTTCGGCCAGCACGCTGCCTTGGTGCAGCACGGTGACGTGGTCGGCAATCGCCCCGACGAAGCCCATGTCGTGTTCCACCACCATCAGCGAGTGCTTGCCCGCCAGGGTCTTGAACAGCTCCGCAGTGAAGTCGGTCTCGGCGTCGGTCATGCCGGCCACCGGCTCGTCGAGCAGCAGCAATTGCGGGTCCTGGACCAGCAGCATGCCGATCTCCAGGAACTGCTTCTGGCCGTGGGACAGCAACCCTGCGGCGCGGTTGACCGAGGTGGTGAGACGGATGGTCTCGAGCACTTCGTCGATGCGCTCGTGCTGTTCGCCGGTCAGTTTCGCCCGCAGGCTGGCCCACACCGATTTGTCGGTCTTGAGCGCCAGCTCCAGGTTCTCGAACACGCTCAGGGCTTCGAACACTGTCGGCTTCTGGAACTTGCGTCCGATGCCGGCCTGGGCGATCTGCACTTCGCTCATGGTCGTCAGGTCCAGGGTCTCGCCGAACCAGGCCTTGCCGTGGTTGGGGCGGGTCTTGCCGGTGATGACATCCATCAGCGTGGTCTTGCCCGCGCCGTTGGGGCCGATGATGCAGCGCAATTCGCCGACGCCGATGTACAGGTTCAAATTGTTCAAGGCCTTGAAGCCATCGAAGCTGACGCTGATGTCTTCCAGGGTCAGGATCGTGCCGTGACGGGTGTTCAGGCCAACGCCGGCGGCCTGGCCGAGGCCGATGGCGTCGCGGCTGCTGCCTTCATCCTTATTGGGTTCAATGATCGGTTCGAGCATGAAATCCGCCGTGGGTGTGATGCGCATCATTCGCTCCTTTTCTTCAACAGCCCGATCACGCCCTTGGGCAGATACAGGGTCACGACGATGAACAACG
This sequence comes from Pseudomonas frederiksbergensis, assembly GCF_035751725.1. Lineage (GTDB taxonomy): Bacteria > Pseudomonadota > Gammaproteobacteria > Pseudomonadales > Pseudomonadaceae > Aquipseudomonas > Aquipseudomonas frederiksbergensis_A. The sequence goes on from NZ_CP142104.1 coordinate 703,686, forward strand.
CGCCGAGGAAGAACAACCAATATTCAGGAAACGCCACGGTGAACCAGCTCTTCATGCCGTTCACCACGCCCGCGCCGAGCAATGGCCCGATCAGCGTTCCCCGCCCGCCGAGGGCCACCCACACGGCAGCCTCGATGGAGTTGGTCGGCGACATTTCGCTGGGGTTGATGATGCCCACCAGGGGCACGTACAACGCCCCGGCCAGGCCGCACAACACCGCGCTCAACACCCAGACGAACAGCTTGAAACCACGGGGATCGTAACCGCAGAACATCAGGCGGTTTTCCGCGTCGCGCAGGGCGGTCAGCACCCGGCCGAATTTGCTGCGGGCCAGGCGCCAGCCAATGAACAGGCTCGCCACCAGCAGCAACACCGTGGCGAAAAACAACACCGCCCGGGTGCCCGGTTCGGTGATGCCAAAACCCAGGATCGAACGGAAATTGGTAAAGCCGTTGTTGCCGCCAAACCCGGTTTCGTTGCGGAAAAACAGCAGCATTCCGGCGAAAGTCAGGGCCTGGGTCATGATCGAGAAATACACGCCCTTGATCCGCGAGCGGAAGGCGAAGAAGCCGAACACCAGCGCCAGCAAACCCGGCGCCAGCACCACCAGGCACATCGCCCAGAGGAAGCTGTCGGTGCCGGTCCAGTACCAGGGCAGCTCGGTCCACGACAAGAACGTCATGAACGCCGGCAAGCCATCGCCGGCGGCCTGGCGCATCAGGTACATGCCCATGGCGTAGCCGCCCAGGGCGAAGAACAGGCCGTGGCCCAGGGACAACAAGCCGGCGTAGCCCCAGACCAAGTCCAGCGCCAGGGCGACGATGGCATAGCACAGAATCTTGCCCACCAGGGTCAGGGTGTACGCGGAGACGTGCAGCGGGTTGTCCACCGCCAGCAGTGACAGCAGCGGCAGGCTCAACAGCACGGCGAGAATCAGTGCGCCGACGGCGAGGGTGACTTTGGGGCCGGCCTTTTGCGTGGCCGTGAGCATCAGGGGCTGGTTCATCAGTCGATTACCCGTCCTTTGAGCGCGAAGAGGCCTTGCGGACGCTTCTGGATGAACAGAATGATCAGCGCGAGGATCAGGATCTTGCCGAGCACGGCGCCGATCTGCGGTTCGAGGATCTTGTTGGCGATGCCCAGGCCGAACGCGGCGAACACACTGCCGGCCAACTGGCCGACGCCGCCGAGCACCACCACCAGGAACGAGTCGATGATGTAGCTCTGGCCCAGGTCCGGGCCGACGTTGCCGATCTGGCTCAGGGCCACGCCACCGAGCCCGGCGATGCCCGAGCCGAGGCCGAAGGCGAGCATGTCCACGCGCCCGGTGGGCACGCCGCAGCAAGCGGCCATGTTGCGATTCTGCGTTACCGCGCGCACGTTCAGGCCCAGGCGCGTCCTGTTCAGCAGCAGCCAAGTCAACACCACCACGAACAGGGCGAAGGCGATGATCACGATGCGGTTGTACGGCAGCACCAGGTTCGGCAACACCTGGATCCCGCCCGACAGCCAGGCCGGGTTGGCGACTTCGACGTTCTGCGCGCCGAACACCAGGCGCACCAGTTGGATCAGCATCAGGCTGATGCCCCAGGTGGCGAGCAGGGTTTCCAGCGGCCGCCCGTAGAGGTGACGGATCACCGTGCGCTCCAGGGCCATGCCGATGGCGGCGGTGATGAAAAACGCTACTGGCAAGGCGATCAGCGGATAGAACTCGATGGCATTCGGGGCGAAGCGCTGGAACAGCATCTGCACCACGTAGGTGGAGTAGGCGCCGAGCATGAGCATCTCGCCGTGGGCCATGTTGATCACCCCCAGCAGGCCGAAGGTGATTGCCAGGCCGAGGGCGGCGAGCAGCAGGATCGAGCCCAGGGACATGCCGCTGAAGGCCTGGCCCAGCAACTCGCCCACCAGGAGCTTGCGCTTGACCTGGCCGAGGCTGGTTTCGGCGGCGGTGCGCACGGCGGCATCGGTTTCGACGCCGGGTTCAAGCAGGCCTTCCAGGCGAGTGCGGGCCAGCGGGTCGCCGGTTTCCCCCAGCAGGCGGACGGCGGCGAGGCGCACGCTCGGGTTGGTGTCCACCAGTTGCAGGTTCGCCAGGGCCAAGCTCAGGGCGGCGTGTACGTCTTCGTCCTGTTCACCGGCCAGTTGTCGATCGAGGAAAGCCAGTTGCGCCGGGCGAGCACTTTTTTGCAATTGCTGCGCGGCGGCCAGGCGTACGCGGGCGTCGACAGCGAGTAATTGGTGACTGGCGAGCGCGGTTTCGATCAGACCGCGCAAGCGGTTGTTCAAACGCAGGGTTTTGGGTTGGCCGTCGACGGTCAACTGGCCTTGTTGCAAGGCGTTGATCAGTTCGACGCGCCCAGGCTCCGGCTGCGCGGCCCAGGCTTCCAAAAGCTTGGCCTGCTGGGTCGGGTTGGCGGCGACGAAGTCTTCGGCGTCGCCGGCGTGTGAGGCCAACGGCAGCAATAGTACGATGGCTAGGATCAAGCGGTGGAGGGCAGTGGGCATATTGTTGGCCTTGCGCAAAACTTCTTTTGTGGGAGCGAGCAAGCCCGCTCCCACAAGGGAGTCGTGTCGGCCCGGGGATCCGGGGCCGACACCCATGGGCTCAGTTGCTCTTCACCGCGTAGTCAGGCTTCTTGTCGTTGCCTTCGATGAACGGGCTCCACGGTTGCGCGCGGATCGGCCCTTCGGTCTGCCAGACCACGTTGAACTGCCCGTCGGCCTGGATCTCGCCGATCATCACTGGCTTGTGCAGGTGATGGTTGGTCTTGTCCATGGTCAGGGTGTAGCCCGATGGTGCGGCGAAGGTCTGGCCGGCCAGGGCTTCGCGGACTTTGTCGACGTCGGTGGACTTGGCTTTTTCCACCGCTTGCGCCCACATGTGGATACCGACGTAAGTGGCTTCCATCGGGTCGTTGGTCACCGCTTTGTCGGCGCCAGGCAGGTTCTTGGCCTTGGCGTAGGCTTTCCACGAATCGACGAATTTCTTGTTCGCCGGGTTATCCACGGATTCGAAGTAGTTCCACGCCGCCAGGTTGCCCACCAATGGCTTGGTGTCGATGCCGCGCAGTTCTTCCTCGCCCACCGAGAACGCCACGACTGGCACGTCGGTCGCCTTCAGGCCCTGGTTCGCCAGTTCTTTGTAGAACGGCACGTTGGAGTCGCCGTTGACGGTGGAGATGACCGCGGTCTTGCCCCCAGCCGAGAATTTCTTGATGTTGGCCACGATGGTCTGGTAATCGCTGTGGCCGAACGGGGTGTAGACCTCTTCGATGTCCTTGTCTGCCACGCCTTTGGAGTGCAGGAACGAACGCAGGATCTTGTTGGTGGTGCGCGGGTAGACGTAGTCGGTGCCCAGCAGGAAATAACGCTTGGCGCTGCCGCCTTCTTCGCTCATCAGGTATTCCACTGCCGGAATCGCCTGCTGGTTCGGCGCGGCGCCGGTGTAGAAGACGTTCGGCGACATCTCTTCGCCTTCGTATTGCACCGGGTAGAACAGCAAGCCATTGAGTTCTTCGAATACCGGCAATACGGATTTACGCGACACCGACGTCCAGCAGCCAAACACCACGGCGACTTTGTCCTGGGTCAGCAACTGCCGGCCCTTTTCGGCGAACAGCGGCCAGTTCGACGCCGGGTCCACGACCACCGCTTCGAGCTTCTTGCCGTTCACACCACCCTTGGCGTTGATCTCGTCGATGGTCATCAACGCCATGTCCTTGAGGGACGTCTCGGAGATCGCCATGGTGCCGGACAGCGAATGCAGGATGCCGACCTTGATGGTCTCGGCGGCCTGGACGGTCCAGGCCATGCCCATCGCGGCAATGCTTGCCGAGAGTGTAAAAGCCTTGATCAAGCTACGACGCTTCATTGTGCGATCTCCATGGACTTATGAGTTTTTTTCGGTGGCAGATGCAAACGCTGAAGGCGCTTTTGCAAGGGATGTGCCCGGTCGGGAAAAGGCTTTGAAATGTGGGGGCTGGCAGCGAGAGCGGAAAATGACGATGCACCATCAGTGACCGTATCGCGGGCGCTGGTGCAATGTGGTGCTCCGCATTGGGGCGTGGAATCGGATGAATCCAAGGTGAGATTCTCGACCGCACGACTATGCTGAATTTTTTACCGTGCTGAAGTGGAGAAGTCGGTTTGAATGACTCTGGCGTTGCAAGCTATTTTCTTCTCGATGAGACGGCGGTTTTCGACGTGTCGCCTGAAGTTGAATTGGCCGAGCATCCGCAATGGATGCATGTGACGCACCTGAGGGAAGGAAGGTATTCGCTGATTCTCACCGCTGGAGAGCATCTTCGAAGTAGCAAGTTGGAGGTGTTCTCTGATTCAACCTTATTCGTTCGTTTTTCGGCTGCTCTACCGAGCATCAGTTTGGATGGACTCACCTGTTCAGTTGTTTTTCTTGAAGACGGAACTCAGGCCGAGTTCCAAATAGGGATGTTTCATTTTTGCGGAGCAACTTCGCCGTCGGAATGGAGGACGGTGGATCTGGATTTGGCCTGGTTGGCGGGCAAGCGTGGCCGTCTCCTTGTCGCGTGTGGGCCCGGTGCAAAGAACGATCCTACGGCCGACTGGCTGGCGATAGCTGACTTGTGCGTCGCCAGGGAGGGAGAGAGGAAGGCGCTCTTGGCGAAAACACATCAATCATTGCGTATGGAAAACGAGATAGCACACTTCAGTAGCGTCTACCGGAACGCGTTTTACTCAAGCGTTCAGCAACGACAGAGTGAAACTGCAAGGGGCGTTGTGCGCAAGGTTCGCCGATTGAATGGGCTGGCTCATGCGCCAGTACAGGCTGCGCGGGCTGACATTGTCATACTGGAACCGTTTGAAGGTGAGGTCGCCTACGCTTATGCGACTCGTCTCCTGAGGGCGAACGTCCCGCAAGTCCCTCCCGATTTCCAAGCGAGGTTGCGCCAGAAAGTCTTGGACCACGGCGCAATAAAAGTCTTGTCCATCTGCAGCGGTGCCGCACGGATAGAGGCTGGTTTGTCAGCGGCTGTTCCCGAAGGTATCGAATGGTCACTGTTGGATATCAATGAAGACCTGCTCCAGATCGCGGCAAGGCAGTTTCCGCCAGGGACCCGTCTCGATTTGATCGTGGCGGATGCGAATAACCTGGTGCCTACCGGTGAACAGTGGGACGTCATTATTTGTGTTTCGGCATTGCACCATTTGGTAGAGCTGGAAAAAGTCATGCTCTTTATCTCCCGCAGTTTGAAAGACGATGGCGAGTTCTGGAGTGTGGGCGAGGCCGTGGGACGTAACGGTAATCGCTTGTGGCCCGACGCGATAATTGCCGCCGATGCGGCGTTCTCGGCGTTGCCGGCGCGCTACCGGTTAAATGCCGATACCCAGGTTGTCGATGCTGTCATTCCAGACAAGGACCACTCGATTGGGTGCTTCGAGGGGATTCGAAGCGAGGACATTACTGCGCTCCTTGAACGTTGGCTGACGCCGGTAAATGTCTACCGCACCAATTGCTTCCTGTGGCGAATGGTCAACCTTGCCTACAGCGGGAATTTCAATCTTGAAAAAGCGCAGGACCGGGCGTTAGTCATCGATCTGGTTCGCGCCGAGCTTGGGCATTTTCGAAATGGAGGCCTTGGGACCGAGCTATTCGGCGTCTACCAAAAGAAGCACCTCTTCAGCGACGGCGCATCAGACCAATAAAGAACAGCCCGCCGATGGCCGCGGTAGCGACCCCAATCGGCAAGTCTTCCGGCGCGATCAACGTCCGCGCCGCCACGTCCACCCACACCAGGAACAGGCTGCCGAGCAACACGCAGGCCGGCAGCAACCGGCGATGCTCGGCGCCCACCAGGCGGCGGGCAATGTGCGGCACCATCAGCCCGACAAAGCCGATCGAACCGCTGATGGACACCAGCACACCGGTCATCAACGACGCGATCAGGAAAATCCACAACCGCACCTTCGCCGCGTTCAGGCCCAGGGTCACGGCGGTTTGTTCGCCCGCCATCAGCGCGTTCAGCGGCCGGGCCATGCCCAGCAGCAACACCAGCCCCAACCCGACGCTGGCGGCCGGCACGGCCAGCAGTTCCCAACGGGCCAGGCCCAGGCCGCCGAGCATCCAGAACATCACCGCCGAACTGGCGCGGTGATCGCCCAGGAACAACAACAGGTTGGCCGCCGCCATCATCACGAAGGACACCGCCACGCCGCACAGCAACAGCCGATCGCTCTCCAGCCGGCCTTGGCGGGCGGCAATGGCCAATACCAGCAACATGCTCAGCAATGCGCCGATGAAGGCGGCGAGGGGTAGCGTCAGGAGCCCCATGATTTCACCGACGTGCAACACCACGATGACCGCCCCCAGGGTCGCGCCGGAGGTGACGCCCAGCAGGTGCGGATCGGCCAGCGGGTTGCGCGTGACCGCTTGCAGCACCGCGCCGATCAGCGCCAGCCCCGCACCGACCAGGGCACCGAGCAGCAGGCGTGGGACGCGGATCAGCCAGACAATATGTTCCTGGCCGGGCGTCCAATGGACCTCGCCCACACCGAAGGCCTTGTGCAGCAGCAGGTCCCAGACCACGGGCACCGGCACTCGCGCCGGCCCGAAGCCCAGTGACACCACGAATGACACCAGCAGCAGCGCACCGAGGAGCATCAGCAGGACGGCGTAGCGACGATCGTTCATTGGCCGTGGAAACCCCGCGCCAGGGTTTGCACCGCCAACACGTTATCGATGCCTGGGGTGGCTTGCACGTAGGGGATCACGATGAAGCGCCGCTGCTTGATCGCGTCGACTGACTGCAGGGCCGGGTTGTCCAGCAAGAATTGCTGCTTCTGCTCGGCGCTGACTTCACCGTAATCGACGATCACGATCACCTGCGGGTTGCGCTCGACCACGTTCTCCCAGTTCACCCGGGTCCAACTGGTTTCCACGTCATCGAGGATGTTGCGTCCGCCGGCCGCGTCAATCAAAGCCTGGGGCATGCCGAGGCGGCCGGAGGTCATGGCCCGGTCTTCGCCGCTGTCATACAGGAACACACGTGGTCGCTCGGTTGGCAGTTGCTTGCGCACGTCGGCCACTTGGGCCTGCATCGTGGCGATCAGTGCATTGGCGCGATCCTGCACGTCGAAGATTTTCCCGAGGTTGCGCAGGTCGTTGTAGGTGTCCTCCAGCGAAGCTGCCGGACGCTTCATCACGAACGCGCAGGACTCGGTCAACTCGTAGACATTGATGCCCAGCGGTTGCAGGGTCTGCGGCGTCAGGTCGCCGCCCACCCGCATGCCGTAGTCCCAGCCGGCGAAGAAGAAATCGACGTTGGCATCGAGCAGGGTTTCCACCGAGGGATATTTGGCGGCCAGTTCCGGCAGGCCGTCGAGAATCCTGGCCATCTCGGGTGTCACCGATTTCCAGCCGCTGATGCCGCTGTAGCCGACCATGCGCGGCTTGAGACCCAGGGCGAGCATCATCTGCGTCATGTTGATGTCATGGCTGACCGCATGGCGAGGGGCCTCGTTGAACACCACCGGGCGGTTGCAGCTCTGGATCGTCAACGGGTAGTGGGTGGCTTCCGCCAGGGCATGGGCGCTGCCCAGCAACAGCGGCAGCGACAGCAGGAAACGCAAGGTCATGGTTGGGTTATCCAAGTGATTCGTGGGTAGCCGGACAGCGGATGCTCGTCCACCAGGGCTTCGACGCCGAACACCTCGCGCAACAGCTCGGCGGTGAGGACATTTCTGGGCGTGCCGCTGGCGACAATGCGCCCGTGTTCGATCACATACAGGCGATCACAGAAGGCGGCGGCCAGGTTCAGGTCGTGCAGGCTGGCGAGGGTGCCGATTCCCAGGCCCTTGATCAGTTGCAGCAATTGCAATTGATAGCGCGGGTCGAGGTGGTTGGTCGGTTCATCGAGGATCAGCAACTGCGGCTGCTGGGCCAGGGCGCGGGCGAGGATCACCCGTTGCTTTTCGCCTCCCGACAGCGTGGCGAAGGCGTGATCGCCAAAGCCATCGAGTCCGGCCGATGCCAATGCCTGTCGTACCAGCCGGCGGTCTTCATGATTGTCGCTGTCGAACAACCCCTTGTGGGGCGTTCGACCCATGGCGACCACCTCTTCCACCGTCAGGCCGAAGGCGTCGGGGAATTCTTGCAGCACCACCGCGATGCGTTGGGCGCACCAGCGCGAGGACTGTTGCCAGAGGTTGTGATGTTCGAGTTTCACCTCGCCCTGTTCCGGTCGGCTGAAGCGATAGGCACAGCGCAACAGGCTGGTCTTGCCGCTGCCGTTGGGCCCGATCAACCCGACAAACTCCCCTGCCCCCACCTGCAGCGTGGCATCACGCAGCTGGAACTGGTGATGGCAATGGCCATGACCAAGGGGCGTCCAGGCGAGGTGAGAGAGGGTTAGCGAGGTCATGCATTCACTCAGCATTTGTTTTGAAACACAGTTCCTTCGAACGGTGTTCGTGGTTTGGAAAGCGGGCGCGATTGTAGAGGTTTCGCACCGCTTTCCGTTAACGCACTGTCTTCAGCTTGAAGATGAAGCGATCTCAGGCTGGCGATTCAACCGTGTGACGAGCCGGTCCAACAGCCACACCACCACCAGCGAAGCGCCCACCAGCGGGAACACCACCGCCAGGGCGAGCATGATGAATACTCCGGTTTTCCACGTCGGCAGATCGTGACGCAGTGGCGGTACACCGAGCTTGCCCTGGGGCCGGCGCTTCCACCAGATCACCAGGCCACTCACGGCGCTGAGCAGAATCATCAGGCAAACCAGCAACACGAGGATTTGGTTCAGCGGGCCGAACATCTTGCCTTCGTGCAGCATCACGCCGGTTTCGGTGGCGCGGGCCACGACGCTGTAGTGCTCCCAGCGCACATCAGCCAGGACCTTGCCGGTGTACTGGTCAACGTGCAGGGTCGCGTCGTTGCGCGGGTCATCGGCGAACACAGCGATGGTGAACACACCCGACGCGGTCGTTGGGAAGGTGATGCTGTAACCGGGCTCGACCTTGCGCGCCGTGGCGATGTCCTGCACCGCTTGCAGGCTGACGGTCGGCGCGGCGGGGCCTTCATGCATGCCGCCATGGGCCATGTGCTCGGCATGGTCGCCGGACATCGGCATCGGCGTATTTTCCATGGCCCAGGGTACGGTCTGGCGATGGGCGTTGTTGAGGCTGCCGGCCTCGACGTCGGACTTGGGCACCTCGTTCCACATCGCCGCCGGGAAGCGGTTCCAGAGGTCCGCGTATTGCTTGCCCCAGAAGCCGGTCCAGGTCATGCCACTGAGCAGCATCACCAGCAGGAACGCCGCGCCCCAGAAACCGACGACAACGTGCAAGTCACGCCAGAACAGCCGACCGCGCGCGCTCCAGCGCGGCCACAGCACGCCGGCCGACGATTGTCCGCGCGGCCACCACAGGTATAGGCCGGAGACCACCAGCACCACGCCCCAGCCGGCGGCCATTTCCACCAGCCGGTCGCCGACGGTGCCGATCAGCAACTCGCCGTGGATCGCCCGGGCCATGGCTTGCAGGTTGCTCTTCGCATCCTGCTCGCCGAGGACGTCGCCGTGGTACGGGTCGATGAACACGTTCAGCTCCCGGCCCTTGTCGATCACCACGAACTGCGCGCTGCGCTCGGCGTTGACCGGGGGCAGGTACTGTTTGACCTGGCTTTCGGGGTAAGCCTGGTGGACCTGCTTGAGCAGGTCGTCGGCTGCGAGCGTGTGATGCCCGGCCGGGACGTTCAGCAGGCTGCCGTACATCAGCGGATCGAGTTGTGGCTTGAACAGGTAAATGATCCCGGTCAGGGCCAGCATCACCATGAACGGCGCCACGAACAGCCCGGCATAAAAATGCCAGCGCCAGGCCAGGTTGTAGAAATTGGGTTTCGGTTGGCTCATTAGAAAGCGCTCCGCAGGGCTAATTGGGTTGTTATGTTTTTGGCGGTTGCTGCGCAACCGCCAGGTGAGCCTTGGATAAACACAAACCTGTGGCGAGGGAGCTTGCTCCCTCGCCACAGAGTCAGGTGTCAGGCCTCGCCCGTGTTGTCAGAAACTCATATCCACCTTGGTCCAGAGCGTACGCCCCGGTTCGTTGATGGCTTGTGGGTCGCTCGCCGGGTAGCCGAACCCGGCGTTGCCGGCCAGGTTCAAGTGTTCGGCGTAGGCTTTGCCGAAGAGGTTGTCGACGCCGCTGCTGACCTTCCAATGCTGGTTGATGCGATAGGCACCGTTGAGCGAGAAGACCCCGAACCCCGAGCTTTTGCCGTAGTCCTTGCCGACGACGTTGCCTTTGTTTTCATCGACGCGGTGCTGCGCCGCCACCACCCGCCACAAGGCGCCGGTGCTCCAGCGGTCTTCGCTGTAGGTCAGGCCCAGGCGGGCGTCCAGCGGCGGCATCTGGGCCAGGGCGCTGCCGTCGCTGCTGTTCTTGCCCCAGGCATAGGCCAGGGTGGCATCGGCTTTCCAGCGCTCGCTCAGCTTGTAGGCCGCGCCAAGTTCACCGCCCATGATTCGCGCATCGATGTTCTCGGCCCGGGAGGTGGTGCCCATCATGCCGGGGGTGTAATCGAACAGGATGTAGTCGCGGACTTGCCCGACATAACCCGACGCCCAGGCCTCGAGGTTGTCGGTCTTGTATTGCAGGCCGAAGTCGAGTTGAGTGGTTTTCTCCGGCTTGATCGCGTCGAAGGCATTCAACGAACCGCTGGGGCCAACGTTCGCCGAGAACAGCTCCCAGTAGTCCGGGAAGCGTTGCGCGTGACCGACGCCGGCATAGAGGGTGGCGGGGCTGTCGTCCAGGTCGTGTTCGTAGCGTAGGAATCCGCTGGGCAGTGTGTCGGCACGGGTGTCGCCGGCGGTGGGGTTGGGACGGGCCGACATACCGGAACCGATACTCTGGCGATAGTCCTTGGCCGAGGCGCGATCGAGCCGGGCGCCGGTGATCACTCGGTCGCGGTCGGCGGCGTACCAGGTCAGTTCGCCGAACCCCCCGTAATTGTGGAAGTCGGCATCCTTGGTGTACGGCAGCGCCTTGTAGGTATCCACGCCCATGCTGCTGCGTTGGCGATGTTCGTTGGTCTGGGCGTCGAGGCCGCTGATCAATTGCACATCGGCCCAGCGCCAGGTGGCCTTGATGCGGGCGCCGAGGGTGCGACGGTCGACGTTGGAGGCCATGGGCCCGGCCATCATCCCAGTGCCGGACGGGGTGCGCAGCGTGTAGTTGTCCATCACGTGGTCGGCGTAGTTGTAGTAGACCTGGGCCTCGACCTTGTCCAGCACCTCGCTAATGTTCGAGCGCTCGAAACGCAGCCCGAGGCTTTCGCGCTTGAACTGCGAGCCGTCCATGCCGCGCCCGGCGTAGCGCGCTTCACCGTCACCCTTGCCGGCCGTCAGCTCCAGCAGGGTATCGGTGTCCGGGGTCCAGCCGAGGGTGACGTCGCCATTCCACTTGTCATAGCGCGACGGCACGGTGTCATTGTTGCCGTCGCGGTAATCGTCCGAATGCGCGGTATTGCCGATCACCCGTACATAACCCAGCGGCCCACCGGCGGCGGCATCCACCACTTTGTCGAAGCGGCCGTTGGAGCCGGCCAGCACGCTGGCGTTGACCCGCGTGCCGAGCTCGCCGAACTGTTCCGGCTCGCGCTCGAACAGCACGGTCCCAGCCGAGGCACCGGGGCCCCAGAGCACGGTTTGCGGGCCTTTGATGACGGTGAGCTTGTCGTAGGTCTCCGGCGAGATGTAGGACGTCGGCGCGTCCATCCGGCCCGGGCAGGCACCCAGCAACATGCTGCCGTTGGTGAGGATGTTCAGCCGCGAACCGAACATACCGCGCAACACCGGGTCGCCATTGGTGCCGCCGTTGCGCACCAGGGCGAAGCCGGGGATGGTCTTGAGGTAGTCGCCGCCATCGCTGGCCGGCACCGGTTGGCGCGGGTCCTTGGGGTTGGTGACGACGGTCAGCGGCGAGCTGGGCGCGATGGCGGTGATGACCGTCGGGCTCAGTTCTTCGACCTGATGGCCGTGATGCTCGTGCTCGTCGGCCAGCGCGAACGGGGTGAGCAGCATGCCGCACAGTGCGGCGAGGGTTTGGTGCAAACGAACCGGTGGCTCGTTCAGAGGGCAGCGGACCTGGGCAGAGCCCACAGCGATGCCAGCGGGAAACCTGGACATGATAATTCCATCGAACAGACGTAGACGACACGGTCGGGCAGCCTGGGGCTGTCTTTTGCGACCGGGGTGAGATAAGTGTCGGGCTTACGCGACGATGGGCGGTGCGCGGGTACGGGCACCGGGGAAGAATGCTGGCCGGGCATGACCCAGGCGTGGGGAAGGGCTGGTGTAGGTGTTGGTATGGGGTGTGTCGAAGGCGGCGAAGGTGTGGCCGCCCGGTAGCGCTGGGCAATTGAACAACAGGCTGCAATAACCGCACTTTTCCCACAGCGCATGGTGCTCGCTTTGTGGCGGGCAATGCTCGGCTGCCGGCGCTTCGTGCGCCGACATGTCCATGCCCATCTCCATGTTCATGCTCATAGGCATGGACATGCGTTGATCCATCGGCATCGACTGGGAAACCAGTGGACCAATGAAGATCATCAGCATGGCGAACAGGCTGATCCAGCTACCGCGGGTCAGGCTCATGGGCTGACGGCGGCGGTTGGGCAGGCTGGCGCGACGAGGTTGCATGGGGCGGCTACGTCTTACTGTTGGTGCTTATGCGTCTTGGTGCCGTCCGGTGCCTTTTTCTGCACTGCGACATCCACCGTGACATCCCCGGCCTTTTCGAAGTGTAGGGTCATGGGGAAACGCTTGCCGTCGCTGAGCAGGCTGCGGTCCTTCAGGTCCAGCAGCATCACGTGATAAGCCATCGGCGCGAAGGTGATGGTCGCACCGGGGGCGATGGCCACGACGGGCACCGGTTGCATTTTCATCAGGTCGTTTTGCATCACATGCTCATGGAGCTCTGCCTTGCCGGCAATGGGCGAGTCGACGCTGAGCAGTTTGTCTGCGGTCGTGCCGCTGTTGTGGATGACGAAATACGCAGCCACGGTCTGCGCGTTGGGCGGCAATTCCTGGGACCATGGATGGGCGATCTCAAGCTCGCCCGCTTTGTATTGGTGAGCTTGGGCGAAGCCAATGGGAAGCAGCAGGGCGGCCAGCAGGATAAGTCTGTTCAACATGGCAGTTCTCCGGAACGATTCAGGACGCAGGTGTGTGCGGAAGAATCAGGCCAGAGGCGAGGCGCGAGGATTGAGACTGGGCCATTGCTGGCGCGGCGTGGGGGAGTCGAGCTGTGAATGGACGGTATTGCGATGGGCCCGTTGTGCGTCCAGATACAACTGCGGCGCATGTCCGGCGAGCGCCACCAACGGCGCCGGACCTGAGCAGCACCAGCAATGCTGCATCGTCGAATGATTGTCCTGTTGCGGCGTGCCCTGTTCGAACGTGCCCAAGGAAATCGCCACCATTTTCGTGCCGCTGGACGAGCAGAAACTGCCCCACAGCAGTTGCTCGGCTGGCGAATTGGCGGTCGCACCCGCGCTGGTGGCAAGCGGCATGGCAAGCATGTTGAACAGCACTGCGAAGCAGGCGATCCAGGCAAATGCAAGCCGTTGTCGGGACATAGGGCAATCCGCTCGGTTGGGCGATCAGGTGGCGGTATTTAGCCTGATCGGGGGGCAGAAGTAAAAAGGCCACGTGCGGTGTAGGGTCGCAGGGCTGGTGTTAACAGTAGCAATAGATCTTCAAGTAGGCGCTTTTGTGGCGAGGGAGTCCCCGCCGCGTTGTAATTTGTTCCACGAGAGCTTGCTTGCGCTGGGGTGCATGTAGGAGCTGCCGAACGAAGCGAGGCTGCGATCTTTTCCCTCCGCACTTGAGTCTCAAGCGAAGATCAAAAGATCGCAGGCTTCGCCAGCTCCTACAGAGCTCTGCGGGAGCGAGGGCTGTTGCTGTACTGTCAGACCAACTGCCGCAGCCCCTGCAACACCTCATCCACCGTCCCAAACTCCCGATCTACCCCCGCCAACACCGGCCGCTTCAACACCAACACCGGTACCCCCCGCTCCCGCGCCACGTCCAGCTTCGGCTCGGTAGCCATGCTGCCGCTGTTCTTGCTCACCAGCACATCGATCCGCCGCCGTTCAAACAGCTCACGCTCGCCCTCGATGTGAAACGGTCCGCGGGCGCCAATCACTTCGCAGCGTTCATTGCCGGGGTAAACGTCCAGGGCTCGCAAGGTCCAGAATTGCTCTGGCGGGATTTCATGCAGGTGTTGCAGTGGCTCACGGCCGAGGGTGAACAGGGGGCGGTGGAAGGGTTGCAGGGCATGGATCAGTTCGGCCCAGTCGACCACTTCGCGCCAGTCATCGCCGGCCCGGGGCTGCCATGCCGGACGGCGCAGCGCCCAGCAGGGGACGCCACAGGCGCGGGCAGCATGGGCCGCGTTGTGGCTGATCTGGGCGGCGTAGGGGTGGGTCGCATCCAGCAGCAGGTCGATGCCCTCGGCGCGGATGAATTGCGCCAGCCCTTGGGCGCCGCCGTAGCCGCCGACGCGCACCTGGCAGGTCAGGTCGGTGGGGATGCGACCGATGCCTGCCAGGCTGTAGATGTGCTGGGGGCCGAGGGTGCGGGCGATGGCCAGGGCTTCGGTGACCCCACCGAGCAGCAGGATGCGTTTCATGAGAAGGCTCCGGCGTGACCGACGATCCCGCCCTGGCGGTCGATGGCGAAGACTTCGACTTGGACCTGGGCCGGCACCACACTGCGGGCGAACGCCAGCGCGTGTTCACACACCGCGTCACCGAGGGCGATGCCGGCGGCACTGGCCATCGCCAGGGCTTGCTGGCTGGTATTGGCCTCCCGGATGCCTTGCTGCAGAACCTCATCGGCACCGATCGCGGCGGCCCATTCGGCCAGTTGCGGCAGGTCGATGCTCGAGTGGCGGCTGTGCAGGTCCATGTGGCCGGCGGCGAGTTTGCTGATCTTGCCGAAGCCGCCGCAGAGGCTGAGTTTTTCTACCGGCACCTTGCGCACATGCTTGAGCACGGCGCCGACGAAGTCACCCATTTCGATCAGGGCGATTTCCGGCAGGTTGTAGACCCGGCGCATGGTGTCTTCGCTGGCGTTGCCGGTGCAGGCGGCGATGTGCAGGTAGCCGTTGGTTTTCGCCACGTCGATGCCCTGGTGGATCGAGGCAATGTAGGCCGCGCAGGAAAAGGGCCGGACGATGCCGCTGGTGCCGAGGATCGACAGGCCGCCGAGAATACCCAGTCGCGGATTCATGGTTTTCAACGCCAGGGCTTCGCCGCCCTCGACATTGACTGTGACTTCGAAACCACCGGCGTAGCCGTTTTCCTCGGCCAATCGGCCCAAGTGATCGTTGATCATCTGGCGTGGCACCGGGTTGATCGCCGGCTCACCGACCCCCAGCACCAATCCCGGCCGCGTCACCGTGCCCACGCCGCGCCCGGCGACGAAGCGCACGCCGGGTTCGACGGTCAAGCGCACCTGGGAAAACAACAGGGCGCCGTGGGTCACGTCCGGGTCATCGCCGGCGTCCTTGATCGTCCCTGCCTCGGCGCCTTGTGCGGTCAACCGGCAGAACTCCAGGCGCATCTGCACCTGCTTACCCTTGGGCAAGACGATTTCCACAGCGTCGGCTTCGGTGCCGCGCAACAGCAGTCGAGCGGCCGCCAAGCTGGTGGCCGTGGCGCAGCTGCCGGTGGTCAGGCCGCTGCGCAGGGGGGCGGGTTGTTCGGCGGTTTCGTCACGCATCGAGAGGTTTCGTCAGGTCCAGCAAGGTGATCGGCAGCGCCTGGCGCCAAGTGTCGAATTCGCCCAAGGGCTGGGCCTGGGCGATGTGGATGCGGGTCAGCTCACCGCCGTGACGTTCGCGCCAGTGCATGAGGGCCGTTTCGCTTTGCAGGGTCACGGCGTTGGCGACGAGCCGACCGCCGGGTTTGAGTTGGGCCCAGCAGGTGTCCAATACGCCCTCACGGGTGACGCCGCCACCGATGAACACCGCGTCTGGCCGTTCGAGGTTTTCCAACGCCTGCGGGGCGCTGCCGCGGATCAATTGCAGGCCCGGCACGCCGAGGGTGTCGCGGTTGCGTTCGATCAGGCCTTGGCGGCCTTCGTCGGCTTCGATGGCCAGCGCTCGGCAACTGGGGTGGGCGCGCATCCATTCGATGCCGATGGAGCCGCTGCCGGCGCCGACATCCCACAATAGTTCACCGGGCGCCGGCGCGAGACGGGCCAGGGTGATGGCACGCACGTCGCGCTTGGTCAGTTGGCCGTCATGTTCGAACGCGCTGTCCGGTAGGCCGGCCAGGCGTGACAGGGAGCGCGTCGAGGGTTCGGCAAGGCATTCGATAGCGATCAGGTTCAGATCGGCGACGGTCTCATCGTGCCATTGCGCCGCAGTGCTTTCGATCCGTCGTTCTGCTGAACCGCCCAGATGCTCCAGGACGGTTATGGGGCTCGGACCGAATCCGCGTTCACGCAGCAACGTGGCCACGGCGGCAGGGCTGTGGCGATCGTTGCTCAGCAGCAACAGCCTGACGCCTGTGGATAAATGCACATTGAGCGCCGCCAGAGGGCGGGCCACTAGCGACAGCGTGACCACGTCCTGCAACGGCCAGCCCATGCGCGCCGCGGCCAGCGAACAAGAGGACGGCGCTGGGATGATCAGCATTCGATCACTTGGCACCTGTCTGGCCAGGCTGGCGCCCACGCCATAGAACATCGGATCCCCACTGGCCAGCACGCACACCGGTTCGTCCTGCCGAGCCAGCAGCGGTTCCAGGGAAAACGGGCTGGGCCACAGCTCCCGCTCGCCGCGGATACACAGTGGCAACAGTTCCAACTGGCGCGCGCTGCCCAGAATCCGTGACGCCCGCAGCAAGGCATGGCGAGCCGTCCGGCCCAGGCCCTTGAAGCCGTCTTCACCGATGCCCACTACGGTCAGCCAGGGGGTCATCTCTGTTCCTCGAATAGATGGGGTTGATCGACAGGCGTATGCCGCCGCGAACCGGGCCGCCATCATACCGTGCCCCTCAGGTTAAGGCGCGACCCTGTGGGCGCGGTTTGGTTGGGGCTATCGATACACATACCTGAGGATATAGCTGTAAAGATCGTGATACAGGGAGTCGGGCATCGGTGTAGTCGCTGTCTGAGTCGCGAGTAGCGCCCGATGACATTCCTTTACCATTTCTTCTCGGTCCTTCAGTTCATAGATAGGACGACGGGTGGTTGTTTCAAAAAGACTCGCATAATTTTGCTGGTCCCCGGAGATGATCAAGGCTCTCTCCGCATCTTTGGTATAAGTGCTCCGCGCGCGTAAACGTCGTTCTTTGAACGCGCCAAATCCACGTTCATAAAAATAGAACGTCGAACCGCTGACTGCTTGAGTGGCCGTCTCCAGCGCAGGAAGGGCCGCTTTGGCATGGTCCAGGCTTGCATCGAGCATCGGCACAGTGACGAACCTTTCCATTTCACCCACCTGGATGCTCTTAAAGGCTCTCTTGATGCTGGATAAATGAGCGAAGTCCTTGCAACAGGCGACGACATGCGTTTCGAACTGATAGCCGGCCTTCGTTGCCGCTGGAGGAAAAGCTGCGAAACCCAGGCTGTCGAAGGCTGCCTCCATGACGATGTTGTATTTTTGAGCGAATGCCCTTTCGAAGATTTTGCTGCCAATGTCCCGAATGAACGCTTCGGTGTGCTCGTAAGCGTGCAGAACACCGTGTTCTATGAGTCTTGTGTAGCGGGGATGTTTTTCTCGGTATTCGGGCAGGTACAGCCGAACATAATTGTCGTAGCGCCCGGAGGGCAGCAGACTTTTTTCCAACAGGTAGGTTTTGCCCGAGCTTTGCAGGCCAGCGACGACGAGAATCTTGGGTATTGGCTCTGCGGTGACGTCTTTGAACAGTGCGAGGGCGATGTCATCAAATGCCGCTGTGAGTTCTTGTTCAGTGTAGTTTTTTGAATCTTCTGACATATCTCGATTTCCTTATCGATTATGAAGTAACTGACTGCCTTATGAATAAAGCGAAGTTTCTCTGTTTGTTCAAAGACGTCTTTGTATCGAGGTATGTATTTGTTTGGTAAGG
The DNA here is from genome assembly GCF_035751725.1 of Pseudomonas frederiksbergensis. GTDB lineage: Bacteria > Pseudomonadota > Gammaproteobacteria > Pseudomonadales > Pseudomonadaceae > Aquipseudomonas > Aquipseudomonas frederiksbergensis_A. Next base: position 721,786 of record NZ_CP142104.1, read on the forward strand.
TAAAAAATCATACGGCGGTTGGGCAGATGAGCCGCGCGGGATACCCCGTAATCTTCAAACTCCATGGGGATTTTCTTGCTCGCGATGGCTGCGTCACGTTTTTCAGGCAGGCCGCTTTCGCGAGCAGGCTCGCTCCCTCAGGGGGATTTTGTGGTGAACCAGGGATTTGTGTACCCCGCCATCAGCTAATCCGACCAGCAAGCTTTTCATGACCCCCGGCAAAGCAGGCATAATGGCGACCCCTCGCCGTCGTGGCGTTTTCTTACCTGCCGGTCCAGCCTTGAACGAACGTCCATCTTCCAGCGTCGTACGCCCCTCCGGTTGCCCGGGATTGCTGCGTGTCGTCCAGGCGCTGGACGGCGGGATATGTCGAATCAAGCTCGATGGTGGTTCCATCCTGGCGGATCAGGCCGACGCCGTGGCCACTGTGGCCGAGCGGTTCGCCGATGGCGTGATCGAGGCGACCAACCGGGCCAACCTGCAGATCCGTGGGATCGGGCCGCAGCAAGACGCGCTGATCGCTCCATTGCTGGCCGCCGGGCTTGGCCCGCGCAACCCGGCCGGCGATGATGTGCGCAACCTGATGCTCAGCCCCTCGGCCGGGATCGATCGGCAGATGCTGTTCGACACGCGCCCGTTGGCCGAGCAGATCCTCGTTACCCTGCAAACCCATGAGCGTTTCCATGAGCTGTCGGCCAAGTTCGCCGTGCAACTGGACGGTGGCGAAGCGCTGGCGATGCTCGAACATCACCATGATCTTTGGTTGTCGGCGCTGGCCGGCGACGGCAAGCCTTGGCTGGCCTTCGGCTTGGCCGGTGTCCCGCTGGACAAGCCGGCAGGCCGGGTGCCCCTGGCCCAGGGGCATGCCCTGGTGGTGGCGGTGCTGGAGCTGTTTCTCGACCTGGCCCGCCCGGACCAGAACCGCATGCGCCACTTGCTGGCGGACATCCCCGCGGATGAACTCCTGGCTCGGTTGGCTCGCCGCGTGCCGCTGCAACCTTGCCCGGATTGGCAGCGGGGTGCGTCCATCGATGGCCTGCACATCGGCGTCCATCCCCAGTACGACGACCGCGTTTACGTCGGTGCGGTGGCACCCTTGGGCCGGCTTGATGCAGCGATGCTACGAGGAGTGGCGCAACTGGCGCGAGAGAAGGGCGATGGCAGCCTTCGCTTCACCCCTTGGCAAAGCCTGTTGCTGCCCAACGTGCGCCGCGAATATGCCGATGAAGTGTTGGCGCGGCTTGAGCAACTGGGGTTTTTAGCTTCGAGCGATCAGCCCCTGGCGCAACTCATCGCCTGCACCGGTTCCAGTGGCTGCGCCAAGGCCTTGGCCGACACCAAGGCCGACGCCCGCCGACTGGCCGAGCGGCTGCAAGGAAGAGGGCAGGCGCTAGAATTCCATCTTTCCGGTTGCCCGCGATCCTGCGCGGCGGCCCATATCGCGCCTGCCACCTTGCTGGCGGTCGCCCCCGGTCGTTATGACCTGTATTTTCGCGATGCCACGCTGCCGGGTTTCGGCGCGTTGCAGGCACACAATCTGACTATCGAAGCGCTCGACCACTGGCTCGACGCTCACCCCCGGAGCCCCCTTGATGCTTGATTACATCCGCGACGGCCAGGAGATCTATCGCAACTCCTTCGCGATCATCCGCGCCGAGGCCAACCTGGCGCGCATTCCGGCCGATCTGGAAAAACTCGCGGTGCGGGTGATCCACGCCTGCGGCATGGTCGAGGCGGTCGATGGCCTGCAGTTTTCCGAGGGCGCTGGCACGGCCGGGCGCCAGGCGTTGGCCGCCGGCGCACCGATCCTGTGCGACGCGCGGATGGTCTCCGAAGGCGTGACCCGAGCCCGTCTGCCGGCCAACAATCCAGTGATTTGTACCCTGCGCGATGAGCGCGTCCCGGCGCTGGCCGAAGAGCTGGGCAACACCCGTTCGGCGGCGGCGCTGGAGCTGTGGCGACCGCACCTGGAGGGCAGCGTCGTGGTCATCGGCAACGCGCCGACCGCGCTGTTCTACCTGCTGGAAATGCTCGACGCCGGCGCGCCGAAACCGGCCCTGATCCTCGGCTTCCCGGTGGGTTTCGTCGGCGCCGCCGAATCCAAGGCCGCGCTGGCGGCCAACAGCCGGGGCGTGCCGTTCGTGATCATGCAAGGTCGCCTGGGCGGCAGTGCCATGGCTGCCGCCGCCGTCAACGCCCTTGCCACGGAGATCGAATGATGCAGCAGCCTGGACGTCTGATCGGCCTCGGCGTGGGGCCCGGTGACCCGGAACTGATTACAGTCAAGGCACTGCGCTTGTTGCGCGAATCGCCCGTGGTGGCGTACTTCGTCGCCAAGGGCAAGAAGGGCAACGCCTTCGGCATCATCGAAGCCCATCTGCAAGACATGCAGACGTTGCTGCCGCTCGTCTACCCAGTCACCACCGAAGTGCTGCCGGCGCCGTTGTCCTATGAACAGGTGATCGCCGATTTCTATGACACCGCCGCCGAGCAATTGGCCGTGCACTTGGACGCAGGGCGTGACGTGGCGGTGATTTGCGAGGGCGATCCGTTCTTCTACGGTTCCTACATGTACCTGCATGATCGCTTGGCCGAGCGTTACATCGCCGAAGTCATCCCTGGGGTGTGCTCGATGCTCGGTGGCGCCTCGGTGCTCGGTGCGCCGCTGGTCTATCGCAACCAGAGCTTGTCGGTGCTCTCCGGTGTCTTGCCCCACGACGATCTCAAGCGCCGCCTGGCCGACGCCGACGCCGCCGTCATCATGAAGCTGGGACGCAATTTCCCCAAGGTTCGCCAGGTGCTCCAGGAACTGGGCATGGACGGGCGGGCGTTGTATGTGGAACGGGCCACCATGGCCAACCAGAAAATCGTGCCGCTGGATGAAGTGGAACCAATGTCCTCGCCGTATTTCTCGCTGATCATTGTCCCTGGCGAACGGTGGCAGGGATGACTCCAACGGTTGCGGCAATTGTCATCCTCGGCCAGGGCAGCCTGGCGACGGCCCGACGAATCCAACAGCGTTATCCCGGGGCTTTGATCCACGGCCTGGCCGGTCGGGTCGAGGGCTGTGATCGTCAATACACCGAGTTCGGCGCAACACTTCGCCAGCTCTATCAGCAAGATTCGCCGATCATCGCCCTGTGCGCGGCCGGCATCGTCATCCGCACCTTGGCGCCGCTGTTGCTGGAGAAGGGCGTCGAGCCGCCGGTGCTCGCGGTGGCCGAGGACGGCAGCGCCGTGGTGCCGTTGCTGGGTGGCCTGGGCGGGGTGAATGTCATGGCCCGGGAGATTGCGACAGCGCTGCAAGTCGCCCCGGCGATCACCACCAGCGGCGAATTGCGTTTCGGCACGTGCCTGCTCAACCCGCCAAGCGGCTACAGCCTCGGCGACCTGGAGCAGGGCAAGCGCTTTGTGTCCGATCTGCTGGCCGGTGAACCGGTGCGAATCGAAGGCGCGGCGCCGTGGCTGGATCAGGCTCAATTGCCGCAGGATGCGCAGGCGCGGCTGGCGATTCGTATCGACAGTGCCGCAGGCGCGCCGGCGGCGGACGAGTTACGGATCTATCCGCGCAATGTCGTGATTGCAGTAGGTGCCGGCACGGCGGATGTCTCCACGGTTATTGCCCAAGCGCTGGCCCAGGCTGATCTCGCGGAGCAGTCGCTGGCCTGTCTGTTGGCGGCGGACAGCGACATGGCGCGTCCAGAACTGCAGCAAGCGGCTTCGGCCCTGGGCGTACCGTTGCGATTCGCCGAGCCCGTGGGCGATGTCGCGCAGTGGCTGGAAGATGCCTTGGGCCAGTCGGTATCGATCCAGGCCGTGGGCAGCATTGCCATTGCCGTCGCCGCAGAACCCCTCGACCCGCAACGGATCGGCCGCGCGCGAGGGCGCCTGGCGGTGATCGGCCTGGGCCCTGGCGCCGCTGAGCTGATGGTGCCGGCCGTGCGCGCCGAACTTGACCGCGCCACCGACGTGCTGGGGTATGAGACCTATGTGCGCATGGCCGGTCCTTTCCGTGCCGACCAGGTGCAACACTGCACCGACAATCGCGAAGAGATGCAGCGCGCCCGGCATGCCTTTGAACTGGCGGCCCAGGGGCGTTCGGTGGTGGTGGTGTCCTCCGGCGATCCTGGCGTATTCGCCATGGCGGCGGCGGTGCTCGAAGCACTGCATGAGTCCAGTGATCCGGCCTGGCACCAGGTGGATCTGGAGATCCTGCCGGGCGTATCCGCTTCCCTCGCCACGGCCGCCCAGGCCGGCGCACCACTGGGGCATGACTTCTGCGTGATGTCGCTGTCGGACAACCTCAAGCCCTGGTCGATCATTGAGAAGCGCCTGGACCTTGCGGCGCAAGCCGACCTTGCACTGGCGTTCTACAACCCCATCTCGCGTGCTCGTCCATGGCAGTTGGGGCGGGCGCTGGAGATCGTCGCGCAACATCGCACACCGGACACTCCTGTCGTTCTGGGGCGTGACATTGGCCGGCCCGGCCAGACCTTGCGCGTCACGACACTGGGGCAATTGACGCCGGATCAGGTGGACATGCGCACCCTGGTGATCGTGGGCTCTTCCACGACCTGCGTGTTCCCTCGCGCCGAGGGTGGCCACTGGGTGTACACACCGCGCTGGTATGGCGACAAACCGCTCTGACAGATTCAGGCGGTGTTTTTTCTTACTATTGTTTTCCTGCAACTAACGCATAAAGCCCCGTTCAATCAATTGAACGGGGCTTTATGCGTTAGTTGCAGGTATTAGTTCTGATGCCTGCCGGCGCGGTGAGGATGTGCTTGTAATATCTCAACTTGTTTTATTTGGAAAATCTTTGGAAGCCTTGGTTTGTTGTGGTGTTTCATCTGGGTGAAGTATGTTGGTCTCGATCAGTATTGCTCTGAGGGTGATGAGTTGGTTTGAAAGCTCGCTCGGGTGAGTAATTATTTCTCGATTTCAGTTTTTTGTTTTTTAGTGCTGGTGTGTCTGCCGATGCTCATGGTGTCGGTTGTGCGTACTTGCTTGTTTGCAATAAAGGGATGTGTTGTCAATGAGTGAAGTTAAGTTGCCGGAAAAAGAAGTTTATGTTGATTTTGTCAGCATGTTGACGCGCGAGGAACTTGAGCGGGTATTGGAGCCGTACAAGAACAGTGAACAATACGAAGAGGCGGTTCGATATTACGACGGCTGTGTCGATTCAATGGGGTCTGCGCAACTGCTCGAACCGCTCAGCCTGCTCAGGCAAACGTTGGAGGGGTTACAGGGGAGGGGACGGCGACGCCGTACGCCAGCGGGGCCCGATAGCGGCCGTACTGCTGGCCTGACAAAGGTGGTCGGAGGAGTCACGGACTATGAAGCGCGACTGCGCAATGGTATTGAGCGCCCCCCTGCCACCGCGGTGCCGAAAAAATTGCATTTCGTCTGGCTCGGTGGGGCGCTGGGCCAGATTCAACTTGACTACATCAATATCTGGAAAAAAGTAATGCCGGACGATTACGTCGTGAATGTCTGGCATGACGAAGATGGTTTGTTGGCGCACGAAGCCACGCGGATTATTGTCGAAGCGGGAAAAGCAGCGACATGGGTGAGCGAAGATCAGGCGCAGAGTTCGCCTGAAGTTCTGGCTGATCGCTATGAAGCAAGAATAACCGCACTGAAGCGCGAAATGTTCTTGCACATCAATCGAGCGATGGCGCGGGGTGAAAGTGCGGATGAGGCGCGTATCGACTTATTGGTGAAAGGCTATGGACAGGATGAAAGTCGTCTGCGCGCACTCAAGGAAAGAAATGCCCAGGTCATGCGCGACCTTGTTAATGACGGGCTGCAATTGCGCAATGTTACCGAACTTCCGACATTTCCTGAGCTGAAGGAGTTTTACCACCGTGAAATGGGCCTGCGTGGAAATCTTGCGGCGGCCTCCGATCTTGTCCGGATGCTGGTTGAAGTTGCCGAGGGAGGTATCTACAGCGACGTGGATTTCTTGCCGCCGTTTGTCGATGACGTTGCAGGTATCGATATCAACCAGTTGGCGACCGCTCCGAGACGGGGGGTGTTGCAGTTGTTGCTCGACAACAATCCCGAGTGGATGCCTGGCCGCCGGGCGTCGGGCGAAGGGTTTAAGGATCACACCGGTTTTATTCTTAAAGATGATCGCAATGCGCTGGAGCGATTTGCAAAAAGCAGACCGCCTCTGGAACAGGTATTTGCTCCGTTCAAGCAAACCAGCGTTCCAGTCGACAGCTTGCGTTTGCCGTCCATCGAGGGGGGCGAATCCAATGCGTTGATTGTCAGTCATCCCGGTTCGGCTCCCTTGTGGACCATCATCCGGCGCTTCGAGACCTACCATCAGGCTTTGCTCGAGATCGAGCGCCAAGCCTTGAAGAGCAATATCGGATTCCATGAGTCCAACCGCTTGTGGGAGCTCGCGATAGAAGTGATTAAAGATCGAATCCACTTCGCCCAGCCCAAAATAGACCAGATGAACCTTGGGCCCGAGAATTTGGCGATTAGTATGTCCGACTATTTCAGTGATGGTATCCGGCCCCAGGCTAGAGGCACGATACACCTGACGGGGCCGGGGGCGTTGCGAGCGGGGCTGGAAGAATATAACGACAAGGCTTTCACGCCAGACGTGGTTGGGGCCGTCCGCGAATCCGTTCGACTCTATACGGGGTTCAACAACGCTACGGAGGAGGAGGCCGATCATTCATGGCTAGAGAATGCGCCTGAACTAAGCTGGCTTGAGCGCGAGACAACATCCTGGCGAGAAGGGAAATTCAGGGTCCGTTACGCGGGAAAGATCGCACAATTGCTCAAAGGCAGCACCCTTGAATTCAACGGCGGCTGGCCGGCGATCGAGGGGCACCCGATCTTGTCCACCGATTTGTTGCAGCATCTGGCCGCAGAGCTGGGCGAGCCCTTCAAGGATGCCATGCAACGCGGGCACGACGTTTCGAAGACCTTCGATTCGCCCATACCGCTGAGCTTTGAAGAACGCCAATATGTCAGCAGCCAAGGCGTTGTTGCACCGGCTTTCTTGAACGATCCGCAAAACAAACAGCGGTCTGTTCGCGAGTTGTTGGAGCGGCATGCCGAAAGCCCACTGCTTGCCATTGAGTTGAGCCCGTTGGAGCGCTTGCAGTTGGGACCCTTGATCGGTGCGAAGGCTTTGGATAATCACGGGTTTGAAGCGGCTCGACCGCAGTTGGACAAGTTGGCCGACAATACCAGCAGGTTTGGCACCGCCTTCGGTTATACGACAATTGAGCGAACGCTCCTCCAGTCCAGGGCGCCCGAATTCATGGCGGGGCTTGCCAGCACGGGTGACTACCCGCCGGTGCATGGTAAAACCGCCTCGCAATTGATGTCTTACGCACTGGACCAGCGGCTGACATTGCGCGAGTGGGGGCGGTGTGTTGCCGAGGTCAAGCGGGTCGCTCAACTGGAACACAAAGCAACGAAGAATCAGGTCAACAAGATCGTGGACGGGTTGCCCGAAACGCGGATGAAGGTGGCACCGCAGGACCTGCTGACCTCGAGAGAAGGTTCCATAAGTGGACGTTGTTACCCGCTGTCCTTGGTGACGGCGGCCGCTTTGTCGGAAGGCCGGGGGGCGGTCGACGTCCTGTTCGACCGGTTTTATGCGGTGATGAACGATCATGGCGCAAGCGACTCGGCAACGTTTTTGAACATACTGGAGTCGGTGGGCACCGTGAAGCTCGACACTGTCCTCGGCGCCACGCAACGTTCGACTCTGCAAAATATCGTCGATGTGCTCGAAGCCAAGTCAGCGACCGCTACGTTGATGCTCAACTCGGGTAACCATGCCATGCTCGTGGCCCGGGTCTTCAACGGCACGAGCAGCACTTATCATCTCTATGATCCAAATATCGGTTTGTTTTCCCCCACTGACACCTTGACGTTCAAGGACTTGTTGGAACGGTTATTCATCGAGCAGAAAATGGCTGCCAGATACGACGCGTTTGGCCCAGGTCATACAACGTTCGATTTGATCGAGTTGGACGGCGCACGTTTGTCGAGCCTGGCATTGCCAGGTGAAGTGACCGTTTCGCAGCTGATTCGGCCTGGAGCCTTGCCTGGGCAATCATTGATCCCGGCCAGAAAACGGATGGCCAGCGCTCTGGGACAGTCGCTTCAAAACAACGTCGAACTGGGCAGCAGCTTGCGGGCACTGGACGGCCATAGGCAGGCGCAGCAGATCAGCGAGGCGACCACTCAGCTGCGGGAAGCGAACAACCTGGCGCCTTCGCTGGTGCCCCTGTTCGACAGCCTGGAGGCTCTGCCGGAGGGTGGGTTCCGCATCACCCTGATTGATCGTGAGCAGCCGCAGCGAGTGACCTACGCCAAAACGAAAGATCCTCGTTTCAAACAGATCAAACGGTATCTGTCGGAGCATTTTACGGCCATGGGGGCCAACACCCCCGATATGTTGGAAGACCCTACCCACGTAGGTGGCGTTCACACGTTGAATGCCGGTTTCAGCATCTTGGCGCTGATGCACGCGCTACAGGGCCGCGAAGGGGATGATCGGTCCCTTACGACGGCGGTCCGGTTGCACGCCTATGTGGGTTATGCGCAATTGGCGCAGGGGCACCTGAGCGATATCAACGCTATGGTCCAGCTGGTTCGGGAGGCCTTGAAAGACGAAAAGGTCATTGCCAGTACCGTTGCGCCGGCCATCAAGGCCTCGTTGGGAAGCAGCGTGAGCGAAGCGACCGCCGGGCTGCTGCAGTTTGTGAGCGTCGGTCTCGACATCTACCAATTGGCAACCACACAGAACGACGTTGAGCGCGCCGAGTTCGGCACTCAGTTGGCTTTCGATACGGCAAGCCTGTTGTTGTGGGGAGGGGCTTATGCCGCCGGCGCCACCGCCGGGGCGGTGCTTGGCGGGGCGGCCGTGATAGTGGGCGGGCTGGCCTTCGGGGTGTCGGCGGTGGTCAAGGGCTTCGCCGTGATCGCCGAGCAAGCCAAGCAAGTCGGGCTGTTCTTCGATGATGTCGAAAAGGCTCACCACCATGCCTACACATTCGATACCACCCACACGCTCTGGAAACCCGACTCGTCCCTGGTGATCAAGACGATGGATCTGCGCAGCTCCACCCTATCGGTGGACGGGCCCAAACTGTATCCGCAACGCGATCATCTGGGCGTGCCGACCATGATCCTTGATTACGACCGGGCGATCGATATCCGTAAAGAGCTTGGCCTGCCTGATCAAGTCGAATTCAAGCCCCTGGCGAACCAGGGCATTGTCCTGCCCTATATCCCGCATAGCTGTTATCGCTATGAATACAAGGCGCTACCGTTTGCCAATTCGTACCATTGGACCGGTTTCGATACGGCGCGGCGCTTGGAGAAATGGCAAGAGAAGGAAGGCCAATGGCTGTTCCAGTTTTCCTTCTATTCGTTTCCGAGCCACCAGATACTCAATCGTCTCTTCAGTCCCGATTATCGCCCTACGACAGTTGATGTCTGGCTCGACGATGTCGATCGCTCGTTGCTCGTGCCCAAGCTGCAGCCGATTTGGATGGACAAGATCGAATATCACATTCGCGGTGCCGGAAAACGATGCACCGTGCTGCTCCACCCAGGCGTGAGCCTGATTCTCGAAACGACGGCGCCGCTGAAATCGGCATGGATGCTGGATGCACCCTGGGCCGAGGAAAGCGACGTCCAACTGGAGGGAAGCGACAAGTTATTCATCGGTGACGTTGCGGTGTCGATTACCGGAACGGGGCATAACGACATGCTGATAAGGATCAACCGAGACCAGATACTCAAGGTTGATGCCGGCGAACTATCCCATGTCGTGGTGGGACTGAAACCTGGCATGGATTCGCAAGCCGCGCACGATTACATGAAAACATTGGCCCAGCAGCATCGTCTGGTCGCGCCTTATACGCCGGTCCACCAGTACCTGGTTCCGTTCGAGGACCCGGATGAGCCCCGGTACGTCACGGCCTGGTACGACGCCGAGAAGGACCGTCATCTCTACATCCGGGATGAGATACCGGGCGTCGAAGACGCAGAGCTCGGGGCAGTGACCGACGGCTATGCCTGGTTCTACAACCCGGAGGAAGTGCGAATCTGGCAAGTCGACGCCGACAATGGCCAGGTGATCCGCTGTTATTGGTTGTGGTGTCCACAAAGCATGACGAGCAAGGTCCAAAGTATCGAGGTCGATGCCCGCGGTATGATCAGTTTCTCACAGCACGTTGCCCATAAAGACGGGTCCCGCGATGTGTTGGGTTATCTGATCCATGACGAAAAACTGCTCCTCAGTTCAGTGATTCGAGGCCGGGATAACAGGCTGGAGTCGGTTTTCAATGCTGCCGAGACGTTGGCAGACTGGTCGAGCGTGCTTCGTGAGGCTTTTGTCGTCCAGGCGCATTTGTCGAACGGGCATGCCTTCGATACCGTAGTTTGGCAGCCGGCTCCTTTCGTTTCGGTTTGCTGGAAGATTGATGACGAATCACGGGATATGGCATGGATTCGCAGCCGTGATCGCTTGATCATCCGGCCCTCGCCACGGCCCAAGCATTATCGTGCCTGGCCCGATTCAATCAAGAACCTGACCGATCTGGCGTTGCTTCCCCCGGTAGATGGTGGTGATAGTTTTATCATCTACAACAGACTCACCCAGTTCCTTTGTCACCAGCAACGCACACTCGTGGGGGGCAAGGGGCAATGGACCGTTAGCTGGAAACGTCCCGCAAAACTGAACAATATTGTGGCTGCCGACAATGGGTATGTGGCGGTGGATGGCGATGGGTTGTTTTTCAACCTGACGCCTCAATTCGAATTGTCATTCGCCGGCGTGGGTGAGCTGTGGCTCAAGGACCGCCAGCATTGGTGGTCCGACCTGGAAGCGCTAGGCGAAAAATACAAGGTTGATAGCTTTGCTATCGCCGGTTTGACCAATGCCGCTGGCGACTCGAAATTATGCGCCTGGTACATGGGCGGCAGGCTATTGCTGGCTAACCTCGGCTATGCAAAGGATGTCCGCTTGTTGAGGGCCAATCCGGACAGCGAGGCCGCCTGGTTGTTCGATGTTTCCGGTGGCGTGGTGTATCGCCAGGCCTTTATCGACCCGCAAGCGTTGACGCTCGCGTTTGGCAACGGATCGAAGTTATTGAAGGCTGGCGCGATACCCGCCGCCGAACGCGAATGGGACCCCCTGCAGTTCATCAAACTGACCACCGACGGGCCGGGGCTTCGGGGCGTCACCTTCGAAGGTGTGATCGTTACGCTGCGCGAAGGCGAGCCGGCGTTGATCACGGGGGTCACGGAGGATTGGGTGGCTATCCAAGGGGACCGGGTAATCGAGGGGCTTGAGCGACTGGCGGCCCAGCCGTCGTGCAGTGCCCTGCTGACGGTGGAAGATGCCGATCAACTCAAGTGGTTCGTCGCCGCGACCGGGAAATTGATCCAGGCTCCCAAGTCCGCCGCCCCGCAAGTCTTCGACGTGTTGGGAACCTTAAGTCACAACAACGTATTACTCCATGATAAAACGGATGGAAAGTTGCGCCTCTTGCCAAAGCCGAAACAGACCGCGTCACTCGCTTATGTCCTACGTGAGGGGGAAGTGATGGTCGTCGAGGGCCAGGCCTTGAAAAGCGGGGACCTGCGCCCGCTGGTTCCGGATGATGTACGCACTCTTGTCTTGCGCTTGGGGCTGGGGGAGACCACTTATCGTTTGTCAAAGACGGTCTTGTTACTGGTCGACTCGGTCATCCTTGACTGTCAACGTTTATTGGGCAGCGTGGTGACAAGTCCGTCCAAGTTTATCTGGGAGCTGGATAAACCCGACCAACTGCTGCTCAGCAAAGTCGACGAGCACTTGGTCATCATCGACCCGGACAGCGGGCGCAGTGTGATTGGTCGCGACGTATTTGCCACGGATGACAACTTGCTTGGCGATGTGTTGCTCAGTTTCGGTGACGACCGACACTGTGAGCTTTCGTTCTTGATATCAAGTATGAGGGCTTTATCGGATAACCAGAACGGCACAACCCTGGGTAAGGTATTTGCGGTGACGGCGGTCCCGACAACTTGATGGGTTAGATGGACGATCCATGAGTGAACAAAAAGGGTTGCAGGCATCATCAGCTGCAACCCTTGATCATAGGTCTATTGGCTTTTATATCTATTGCGCCGCCTCCCATCGGGTGAAAGTAATAGCTTCGAATCAAGTTTGATCAAGCGTTCTTTCGCAGGGCAAAACGCCTCATGACGTGTGTATCCAGCTTCTTTCGGATAAGCGCTCTTCGCTTGTCCAGCTCGTTTCTGTCCAACTTCAAATATGCCTTTCGCTGGGTAATGCTGGCAGAGTTCTTTGTCCACTCCCAGAACAAGAAGCCGTGCTTTCTTGTGCTGACGCTCAGTTCTAACTTGTACAAGGCTATAACCAGATTGCCCCGTGAATCGTAGCGCGCCGGAACAATTTGAAATGACTCGCCCTCGCGGGTTTGCGTGTCCAGCGACAGCATGGCCGCCTCGCTGGTTTTCAGCGTATCCAGCGTATCGATCATCGCATTGGCCTGTGATGAGTCACGCATGCCTTGGGCACTCTCCACCAGAAAATCCGCCACGGAGCCCGAGACCATATGCTGGGTGGTTGTGTAGATAGAGTCGTGGTACAGCGACCAGCCCAGGAAATTAAGGGTGCGCACATACTCCTCGAACCAGCCCTTGGGATCGGCGTAGCGGTGATAACCGAGATCGGCCGAGCCGGTGGCTATGTTATTGCAATCGGCGATGTCGTCGTGGTCTTGCTGAAGAGGCGCGCCGATATATGAAAAAAGATTCGGGCCTGTCACCAGTCCGGTTAAGGGTTGTTCGTCCATGGTAATCATCCGTCTGCTGTTGTAGAAGGTTATATGAATACAGCTGCGGTGAGGATATTCAAGTCTGTTGAAACTTTTATTGGCCTCTGAATGTGTTGTTTTGGAATGGCTGCGCTACATATATTGTATTTAGTTTTCAATGTTAATTCCTAGTTCGATAAATTAGATTCTGAGTTGTCCGCAGGAGCGGTCGTTTATCTAATAAAGGAAGCATCATGGAAATTTTAGAAAGTAACGTAAGTGTTGAACAGAGCGTTGAGCTGGTGAGTGCACGTATCAACAGGCGCAAGGCGTTGGCTTCGACTATGCGGCGCATGCGCAGGTCGGCGGTACAGTCGCTACAAGACAACCCAACCAAAGAGATGGATGCGCTGATGCTGGGGGATGCACTGGTGGGCTACGGCCAAGGCATGTCGCTCAATAACATGGCAATCATGGAAAACCTGATGACCATGGCGATCATGGAAGCCAACTTCGAAGTGCCCGGTGGCAAAAACACCCGCGGATGGTATGACGCCTTCATTCGCTGCCTGCAGGACCTCGGCTGTTTCGTCGCCGATGACGGTTACTCCCGCTATTCCGAGAGTTCCCTGCAGGTGGATATGGACCTGGTGATCAGCGATATCGTCAAAGGGATCGTCGACGGCGTGAAAGCCAGTATCCCCGCGGCGACAGTGCTGGGTTCCGTGGTCAATACCACGATCGATGGTTTGAAGCAGGACAAGGAAACCCTCAATCTGTTCGGCACCCAGGCCAAGGCGGCCGATGGCGCACGTCTATCCGTCATTCCTTGCGAACAACTGTCCAACGGTATTCTGATTGCGTCCTCCAGCTCGGTCAAACAGACCGGGTCCTCCAGTAACGGTGGCGTGCTCTTCGTAAACTGGCGCGCTTCGGCGCGGGAGATCTTCCGTGGCAAATCGTTCGTGACCTTCAATCCGGCACGTTACGAGGACTACCGGCAGGAAATCGAAGAATACCTGGGCGTACATCGTCGGGAAGTCTTGAGCAAGCGTTTCAGTCGTCGCAAGCATGCCTGAGTTCAATACTGGCCAGGGTCACGGCGCCAGGTAGCCTTTCACCCCGGTAAAGATGATCTGCGCTGCCAACGCACAGACGAACAGTCCCATCAAGCGGCTGACAATCTGCAAGCCCTGGTCGCCAAGAATCCGTTCGATACGGCTGGACAGGTAAAGCACGACGCCAACGGTGAAGCTGGCCAGGGCGATGCTGATGATGGCCATGAGTTTGTCGTCCCAGTGCGGCTGGCTCACGCCCATCACCAGCAGGGCCCCGATGGTGCCGGGGCCGACGGTCAATGGAATCGTCAGCGGGACGATGGTCACGTCCTGCTGCACGTTATCGGTCTGTACGGCGGATTTGCCTTGGGCCATGCCCAGCGCCGAAATGAACAGCACGCTGCCAGCGCCGATACGGAACGCATCTACCGTGATGCCGAACACGCTGAAAATCACTCTTCCGAACAAGTACAGCAATACGCTGGACACCAGCGTTGCGGTCGCCACCTTCCAGGCCAGTCGACGTTGTTCCTTGCGTGAGTAGCCGCGAGTCAGGCTGATAAAACACGACAGGACAAAGAAGGGGCTGTAGAGCACCAGCATCTTCAGGTAAACGCTGAACAGCACATGGAGCATGGCAAGACTCGAGAAAGGAGGAACACGACGGGAGTCTATCAGGCGTTTCGGCGCCTGTCGGCTCAGGAGGTTTGTGCCGTGCGGTTCTGCTGATCGCGCTGGGCCACCCAGTGTTCAATCAGCTCGCGCAACTGCGACAGTTCCACGGGCTTGGCCATGTGCCCGTCCATTCCGGCCTGGCGGGCGCGTTCCTTGTGTTCGGCCAGGATATGCGCCGTGAGCGCCACCACTGGCGTACGGGTGCGCTGGTTACCGACTTCCCAGGCACGCAGCTGTTGGGTGGCGGAGAATCCATCGAGGATCGGCATCTCGCAGTCCATCAAGACCAGGTCGTAGCGCTGTTCTTTCATGGCTTTGAGGGCTTCCTCGCCGTTGCTGGCGGTGTCGGGTTGCAGGTTGAGCTTGCCGAGCATGCCGCGGATGACCTTGGTGGAAATGGTGTTGTCCTCAGCCACCAGGATCCGGAAATCGCTGGGAACCTGCACGGGAGTGGGAGGGCCGGCATTGACCGGCAGGTTCGGCGCCTGGCCTTTGTTGCGCTGGTTCAGTTCGTCCGCCAGGGTCGTCTTGAGCGTATAGCCCGCCACCGGTTTGGCGAGGATGCGCTTGACGCCGCTGTTTCGCGCCACGATCTTGCTCGGTGCGTTGCTGATGCCGGTCAGCATGATCAACAGGATGTCGTGGTTCAGGCTCGGATCTTCCTTGATCTTGGCTGCCAGCTGCATTCCCGTCATGCCAGGCATGTTCTGGTCCAGCAGCACCACGTCGAAATAGTCGCGCAAGTGAGCCTTGGTGCGCAGCAGCGCCAAGGCTTCCTTGCCCGACGGCACGGCGCTGACGTTCAAGCCCCAGGCGCTGCATTGCTGCACGAGGACTTTGCGGCAGGTGTCGTTGTCGTCGACCACCAGCACCCGTGCGCCTTGCAGGGGGCTATCGAGGTCTGCGGTCGGATGTTCGAGGCGGTCCGGGTCCAGCGGCAAGGTCAGCCACAAGGTGCTGCCTTGGCTGCTGCCGCTCTTGATGCCGAACTCGCCGTGCATCAGCATGATCAGTTGCCGGGCAATGAGCAGCCCCAGGTTGCCACCCAGGCGCGTGGCGGACAGAACATTCTTGCTGTGCAGCTCGGCATGCATCAGCGTATCGCGTTCTTCGGCATCCATGGGCGACCCGCTGTCCTGTACCGCGATGCGCAGGCGTGGCTGGTCGCTGCGTTCGTCGAGGGCGACGACGATCAGCACCTCGCCTTCGTCGGTTTTCTTCAGGGCGTTTTCCAACAGGCTCAACAGTGCCTGGCGCAGGCGCGTCGGATCGCCGCTGATGACTCGAGGAACCTGGGGCTGGATGAAACTGATCAGCTCGACGTTCTGCTGTTCGGCCTTGGCGCGGAAAATGCTCAGGCAGTCCTCGATCAACGCATTGAGGTCGAACTGCACATCATCGAGCTCGATTTGCCCGGATTCGAGCCGGGAAATGTCGAGAATCTCATTGATCAACGTTAGCAGTTCGTTGCCGGCGCTGTGGATCGTCTGCACGTAGTCGCGCTGCTTGACCGATAGCGGCGTGCCTAGCAACAGCTCGGTCATGCCCAGCACACCATTCATCGGCGTGCGGATCTCATGGCTGATCTTGGCCAGGAATTCGGCCTTGGCGTTGATCTCGGCGTTGCTCGCGGCTAGGTCGCGGCTGACGCTGAAGCGATTTTCATTGATCGACCGCTGACGTTCGCCCAATGCGATGCTCATCAGCAGGCCACTGATGCAGATAATGACCAGCAACGTG
This sequence comes from Pseudomonas frederiksbergensis, assembly GCF_035751725.1. GTDB lineage: Bacteria > Pseudomonadota > Gammaproteobacteria > Pseudomonadales > Pseudomonadaceae > Aquipseudomonas > Aquipseudomonas frederiksbergensis_A. Next base: position 738,071 of record NZ_CP142104.1, read on the forward strand.
ACGATCAGCCCTTGGGGCGCGACTTCGGTCAGCCCCTGCAGGGCCGGAAGGATGATCAGCGTACCCAGGTTGAACACCACCATGGCGGCGACGAACAACCGTGCCGGGCGGTAGCCCTTCTGCCAGTGCCAGGCGCTGACGAACAGCATGCTCAGGCCAGCCAGGGCCACCAAGGCGTAGGTCATGATATTGAGTGGCAGCGTGTTGACGAACAGCAGCAACAGGCTACACAGCATGATGAAGACTATTTCGCCCAGCAGAAGCCGGTTCAGCGGGTGCGGTCCCAGCGGCGCGAAGTAACGATAGGCAAACATCAGCCCGCAGGGCGCCGTCAGCAACAGGGCCAGGTAGGCCCCCGGCGTCTGGATTGCCGGCCAATCAGGCAGCCAGGCCCCCGCGAGGTTCAGCAGCAATATCAGGCTGAGCATCAGCAACCCTTCGCAGGCGGCGAGCCACAGGCAACTGCGTGATCGGGTATAGGCGTAGCGGGTGAGGTTGTGCAGGATCAGCATGGCGATGCAGCCGAACAACAGCCCATAGACCAGCGTCTGGTTCTGGTTGGCTGCCGCCAGGACGGCCGGCTGCAAGGTGACATAGGGGCGCAGCTCGTAGCGCGATGCCAATCTCAGGTAGACGTCCAGCGATTTATCGCTGCGCGGCAAGGGCAGCATGAAATCGCTGCTCGGCACCATGGGTTCGGTATGCGGCATGGCGTTGCCGCTGACTTGTTGGCCGACGAGAGTGTCGCCATCCAATACATAGAGATTCAGGCGCGATAGATCAGGCGCGAAGACACGCAGGATCTGTTCATGCCGGTCGGGGGAAAGCCGGAAGCGCAGCCACAGGGCACCACCAGGTTCGGCTGCCTTGAGGTGGTCCAGATCAATGGGGCTGAACTGGTTGGTATAGCGTGCAGAGCGGATGTCGCTCAGCTTCAGGTCGCCCTGTTCGTCGAGCAAAACCGCCCAGCCACTGCCGGGCGCCGCCTGGGCCGGCACGCAGAGCAGCGTCAGCAGGGTAACGGTCAAGCTTATGGCAATCCTGAGCCAGCGCACGGCGAAATCCCTTCGTAGGTTGATGCCAGATTATAACTATGCGCGGCGCCCGAGCAGACAGGCAAGAGCCCTGGGCTCCTGCCTGTCTGAATGGCAGGGTTATTCCAGGTTTTCGCCACGTTCGCGGGCAATGGCACGGTAGCCAATGTCCTTGCGGTAGAAACAGCCTTCCCAATCAATCTGCGCGGCAAGCTTGTAGGCCTGCTGCTGAGCGGCATCAACGCTGATGCCCATGGCCGTGGCGCACAGCACCCGACCACCGGCAGTCACGACCTGGCCGTCCTTGAGTGCCGTACCGGCGTGGAAAACCTTGCCTTCCAGTTGGGCGGCTGCTTCCAGGCCGTTGATCGCACGGCCTTTGGCGTAGTCGCCCGGATAACCACCAGCGGCCAGCACGACGCCGACGCTCGGACGCGGGTCCCATTGAGCTTCAACCTTATCCAGCGCCTGCGCCAGGGCGGCTTCGACCAGCAGCACCAGGCTCGATTGCAGGCGCAGCATCACCGGCTGGGTCTCAGGATCGCCGAAACGGCAGTTGAATTCGATGACTTTTGGGTTACCAGCCTTGTCAATCATCAAGCCAGCATAGAGGAAACCAGTGTAGACGTTGCCTTCCTCGGCCATGCCGCGCACGGTCGGCCAGATGACCTGGTCCATCACGCGCTGGTGTACCTCGGCCGTGACCACTGGCGCTGGGGAGTAAGCGCCCATGCCGCCGGTGTTCGGGCCGCTGTCGCCATCGCCGACACGCTTGTGGTCTTGGCTGGTTGCCATCGGCAGGACGTTCTTTCCGTCGACCATGACGATGAAGCTGGCTTCCTCGCCGTCGAGGAATTCTTCGATCACGACGCGGGAACCGGCATCACCGAAGGCATTGCCGGCGAGCATGTCGCGCACGGCCTCTTCTGCCTCGGCCAGGGTCATGGCAACGATCACGCCTTTACCGGCGGCCAGGCCGTCCGCCTTGATCACGATCGGTGCGCCTTTTTCGCGCAGGTACGCCAGGGCCGGTTCGATTTCGGTGAAGTTCTGGTAGTCGGCGGTCGGGATCTTGTGACGCGCCAGGAAATCCTTGGTGAAGGCTTTCGAACCTTCCAGCTGCGCAGCACCGGCGGTCGGGCCGAAGCAATCCAGGCCGCGAGTCCGGAACAGATCGACCACGCCGGCGACCAGCGGTACTTCCGGACCGACGATGGTCAGCGAGACGTTTTTTTCGGCGAAATCGGCCAGTTGTTCCAAGGCCAGCACGTCGATCGCAACGTTTTCGCATTTGGCTTCGATGGCGGTGCCAGCATTGCCCGGTGCGACAAACACCTTCTGCACGCGCGGATCCTGAGCTACTTTCCAGGCCAGGGCGTGTTCACGGCCACCGCTGCCAATGATCAAAACATTCATTTCAAAAACCTCGGATGACGCTGATTCTGTTTGGAGCCTAGGGCGTCATGCGCCGTAGGAGGTCGCAATGAAGCCGGTAGATGCAAGGCAGAGTGGACCTCGGTGAGCGGAGTTGCCTTTTGGCAATGAGCATCATCGAGGTCGGCCCCAACGCAGCAGATGCCGGCTTCAGTACGGCCGTTGCCTTGTTAGTGACGGAAGTGACGCATGCCGGTGAACACCATCGCGATGCCGGCTTCATCAGCCGCAGCAATCACTTCAGCGTCACGCATCGAACCACCCGGCTGGATCACCGCAGTGATGCCAACCTTCGCAGCATTGTCGATACCGTCGCGGAACGGGAAGAACGCGTCGGAAGCCATGACCGCGCCCTGTACCTGCAAGCCGGCGTGTTCAGCCTTGATGGCGGCGATGCGGGCCGAATTCACTCGGCTCATCTGGCCGGCGCCGACACCGATGGTCTGGCGGTTCTTGGCATAGACGATGGCGTTGGACTTGACGTACTTGGCGACTTTCCAGGCGAAGATCAGGTCATTGATTTCCTGCTCGCTCGGGGCGCGCTGGGTCACCACTTTCAGGTCTTCGCTGCCGATCATGCCGATGTCCCGGCTCTGGACCAGCAGGCCGCCATTGACGCGCTTGTAGTCCCAGGCCGGCGCACGGTCGGCCGACCATTGGCCGCAGGCCAGCAGGCGCACGTTGGCCTTGGCGGCGACGATGGCACGGGCTTCTTCGCTGACCGAAGGGGCGATGATCACTTCGACGAACTGGCGCTCGACGATGGCCTTGGCGGTCTCGGCGTCCAGTTCACGGTTGAAGGCGATAATGCCGCCGAAGGCCGACTCGGTGTCGGTGGCGTAGGCCAGTTCGTAGGCCTGGCGGATGCCGCCTTCGGCGTCCGGGCTCACAGCCACGCCGCACGGGTTGGCGTGCTTGACGATCACGCAGGCTGGCTTGACGAAGCTCTTCACGCACTCCAGCGCGGCGTCGGTGTCGGCCACGTTGTTGAACGACAGTTCCTTGCCTTGCAACTGGGTGGCGGTGGCGATGCCGACTTCGGCAGGCTTGGCTTCCACGTAGAACGCCGCGCTCTGGTGCGGGTTCTCACCGTAGCGCATTTCCTGGGCCTTGATGAATTGGGTGTTGAAGGTGCGCGGGAATTCGCTGCGGCCTTCCGTACTCAAGGTGTCGGCGGCCTGGTTCACGGTGCCCATGTAGTTGGCGATCATGCCGTCATAGGCAGCGGTGTGTTCGAAGGCCTTGAGCATCAGGTCGAAACGCTGGGCGTAGGTCAGGCCACCGGCCTTGAGGTTTTCCAGCACGCTGGCGTAATCGCTGGCGTTGACCACGATCGCCACGTCCTTATGGTTCTTGGCCGCAGAACGGACCATGGTCGGACCGCCGATGTCGATGTTCTCGATGGCGGTTGGCAGGTCGCAGCCAGGCTTGTTGATGGTGGCTTCGAACGGGTAGAGGTTGACCGCCACCAGGTCGATCGGCTTGATGCCGTGCTCATTCATGATGGCGTCGTCGATGCCGCGACGGCCCAGGATCCCGCCGTGGATCTTTGGGTGCAGGGTCTTGACGCGACCGTCCATCATTTCCGCAAAACCGGTGTAGTCCGCGACTTCCACTGCGGCGATACCGTTGTCCTGCAGCAGCTTGAAGGTCCCACCGGTGGAGAGAATCTCGACGCCCAGCTGTTGCAGCTCGCGGGCGAATTCGAGGATCCCGGTCTTGTCGGAAACGCTGATCAAGGCGCGGCGGATCGGCAGGCGGGTGGTCTGGTCGGTCATTTCAAGTTCCATCAAAAGCAAGGGAAGTCAGCAAAAAAGGCGACCGTTTTTTACGCGGGCGCCTTTCTGGTTTGATTGAATGCTTAAAGCAAGTCGTACTGCTTGAGTTTCTTGCGCAGGGTGCCGCGATTCAGGCCCAGCAACTCGCTGGCCTTGGTCTGGTTGCCCTTGACGTAGTTCATCACGCTTTCGAGCAGAGGCGCCTCGACTTCGGAGAGCACCAGGTTGTACACATCCGTGACGGCAGCGCCCTCAAGGTGGGCGAAATAATTGTGCAGCGCCTTCTCGACGCTCCCGCGAAGGGTCTGGCCTTCTTCGCTGGGCGTATTGAGGTGCTGTTTCAAATTCACGTTGTCGCTCACGGGTGCTGTTCCACTCACTAAAGTCTCGGTCATCATCGTCATGCGGCCACCCCTTCGTCCCCTGTCAGGCTCTTGTAACGTTCGGCGAAGAACGCCTGAACGTCGGCGCATTGTGCTTGCGTACCATCCAAACGATTGAAACGGGCGCGAAACTCCCTGGCGCCCGGCAGGGTTGCGAGATACCAGCCCACATGCTTGCGAGCGATGCGTACGCCCATGACTTCACCATAGAAGGCATGCAGCGCGGCCAGATGCTCTAGCAGAATACGTTCCACCTCGGACAACAACGGCGCAGCGAGTTTTTCACCGGTGCGCAGGTAGTGTTCGATTTCACGAAAAATCCATGGCCGCCCCTGGGCGGCCCGGCCGATCAACAGGCCGTCGGCCCCGGTCGCGTCCAGTACGTACCGGGCCTTTTCGGGCGAGTCGATATCGCCGTTGGCAAAGACCGGAATGGACACCGCCTGCTTGATCGCGGCTATGGTGTCGTACTCGGCCTCGCCGGTATACAGGTCTGCACGGGTACGGCCATGGACCGCCAGCGCCGTAATGCCTGCCTGTTCGGCGATCTTCGCCACCGTCAGGCCGTTCTTGTTGTCCCGGTCCCACCCGGTACGGATCTTCAGGGTCACCGGCACATCAACCGCGGCGACAACCGCCTGCAGGATCTCGGTGACCAGCGCTTCGTCCTTCAACAGCGCCGAGCCCGCGGCCTTGTTGCAGACCTTCTTCGCCGGGCAGCCCATGTTGATGTCGATGATCTGCGCCCCTAACTCGACGTTCGCCCGGGCCGCCTCCGCCAGCATCTGTGCATCACCACCGGCGATCTGTACCGAGCGGGGCTCGGGATCACCTTCGTGGATCATGCGCAGGCGCGATTTGCGGGTGTTCCACAAACTCATGTCGCTGGTAACCATTTCCGACACCACCAGTCCTGCGCCCAATCGTTTGCACAACTGACGAAAGGGCTGGTCGGTGACGCCCGCCATAGGGGCGAGAACCAGGCCGTTCTGCAATGTATATGGGCCGATGCGTACCGCCGACATAGGACTTCCCTGAAGTGGGGCCGGATCATGAGACTTCGAAAAAGGGTTGGCATGATACCCGCTCTCGATGACTGGATAAAGATCGAATTGGATAAAATCTGAACAGCTATTTTGTTATCGCCAGCGGTTTGGTCTGGGTGTGGTCAGTCAGAAAGCTGCCGTCAATCGGCCGACCCTGGCCGGGTTCATTCGGGGGAATGGAAGCTCAGGCTGTAGTTCACCGCCTTGGAACCTGGGTCCAGGATATCCAGCGCGATGTGGATGGGCGTCTGCGGCGGCATTTCGCCGCGGCCCTCGAGATCGCCGCCCAGGTATTCCCCGGGCTTGAAGCGACGGCTGGCGATCAGGTGCCCGTTGAGGTCGGCAAAACGCAGCTCCAGCAGCGGAAAAGGCTGGGAGAAGGGCGCACGGTTGTAGATGATCGCGTCCACCACCAGGGCGCCGCTGAATTCCGGATGGCTGCGCACTACCAGGTTGCTGCTCTTGATCTTGGCGATGTCGACCTTGGAGGGGACGTCGCAGCCAATGACGGGGCAGATCTGCAGGAACCACGGGCGATACTGGTCCTGGCGGGCCAGTTCCTCGAAATGATAGGCGATGTACTGGCCGGCCAGGGCGGCGGCGCCGAGCAATACCAACAGGCTCCAGAGCAAGCGCCGCCCCCAGGGCGAACGGCGTTTGCGCCAGTCCAGTTGCAATGGGTCGTCGTCAAGGTCCTGGAGTACTTCGGCGCGTATGCCGGGCTCATGGCGCTCGCGTTTCTTGCGCGACGCCGCCAGCGGCTCCGGTTCATCGTCCAGGTCGTCTGTGGCGGACAGGCGCTCAAGGTGTTCGTGGGGTTCGTCATCCGGCGCGAGGCTCAGCGGGGCGACGGACTCATCCTCCGGTTCCAGCGGCTCGAGGGCGAGGGACAAGGATGGCTCGGTCCGCGGTGGTCGGGCTGGTTCGTGGGGCTCGAACGGTTCCAGCGAGGATTGGATGACGGCCTCGGCACGCTCGGTGGGAGACTCGCTGTACAGGCTGTCAGCCCACGGCTCCTGCTCGCTCGCAGGATGCTCGCGCTGGGCGCTCAGGTTGTCTTCGCGACGCCGTCCAAAGGTGTCCGGAGCCCGTTTGTCGCGCCGTTCCAGGCGAGCCAGTTCCTTGTCCAGGTCATCGAGGTCCAGCTCGGCGGCGGTCCATTGTTTCTGGCTGATTGCCCGTGGTGCTTCGACCGCCGGTTTCATCGGGGAAGTCGTGGGAGGCGCGACGTCTCTGGAGGCGCGCTGCTCCAGCAATTGCTTCGCGGCATTGAACACTTGCAGGCACGAGCCGCAACGAACCACCCCGCGTGCCACGCTCAATTGAGCATGGCTGACGCGAAAACTGGTGTGACAATGCGGGCACTGGGTGACGAAGCTGTCGGTCATGCGGCAATCCGGTCGATACAGGCGGTCATTCTAGCGCCGACGTCCGCTGATGCGCACCCAGCCATCGCGATTGGCGATTGGGTCCAGGTCGAAATCCGCGGAGTAGGCGGCAGCGACTTCTTCGCCCTGTTCGGCGAGGATGCCCGACAACGCCAGGCGTCCGCCCGGCTTGACCAGGCTCGACAGCTGTGGCGCCAAGGACACCAGCGGACCGGCCAGGATGTTCGCGACCAACACATCGGCCTGTACCTTCGGCAGATCCTGGGGCAAGTACAACGGGAAAAGCTCGTCGGCAATGTTGTTGCGCCCGGCGTTGTCGCGGGACGCTTCCAGGGCCTGGACATCGATGTCGGTGCCGACCGCTTCCTTGGCGCCCAGCAGCAGGGCAGCAATGGCCAGGATCCCCGAGCCACAGCCGAAGTCGAGCACATTGCAGCCCTTGAGGTCCTGGCCGTCCAGCCATTCCAGGCACAGCGCGGTGGTGGGGTGAGTCCCGGTGCCGAAGGCCAGGCCCGGGTCCAGCAGCAGGTTCACCGCGTCCGGTTCCGGCGCGGCATGCCAGCTTGGCACGATCCACAGGCGCTGGCCGAAACGCATCGGCTGGAAATTATCCATCCAACTGCGTTCCCAATCCTGATCTTCAATCACCTCGCTGTGATGTTCGGGCAACGGGCTGCCAGTCAGCAGCTCCAGATGGGCGAGCACGCTGGCCGCCTCGGTGCCACCTTCGAACAGCGCCAGCAAATGGGTGTGGGACCACAGGGGAGTGGTATTGAGCTCGGGCTCGAAGATCGGCTGGTCTTCGGCGTCCATGAAAGTCACCGATACGGCACCTACTTCGAGAAAAGCGTCTTCGTAGGTTTCGGCTTGTTCCGGGCTGATGGCCAGGCGTACTTGCAGCCAAGGCATGGCGGGCACCTTTGAAAAATCGACAGGGAGCAGCGTGGGGCTGCAAAGGCGCGCAGTGTACGCCAGGTCGCCGTCAAAGTGGATAAGCGAGTCAGGCGCGTCTGACCGTGGTGTTTCCATATATATATGTATGACATCGGTGTGTCGCGACGTCGATAAGGTGCCGGTCCCACACCACGAGGAAAGATGTGTATGGACACCATCACCGAGTCGAAGCGAAACAAGGACGGCGAAGCAGCGGCAACGTCCACGCCCCAGGCGATTCTGGAGAGGTTGATGCGTTGGCAGTCTGCAATCGACTCGCGACTGCAGGCCCAGATGACCCTTCTGGAAATACTGGAGCAGTATTTGCTGGTCGAGTTGCGCACGTACTATAGCGAGGGCAATGTCGACTCATATTTTATCGGCGCGCTGCTTGAGGCGGTGCTGCAGCGCACGATAGATCAAGCCCTCATGGCTTATGACGAGCAGCAGGATGCGCCTTATCGCTGGCCAGGCGGAGCCGACCAGGGCTTTTCGGCCGAGCGTCGGGATGCCGTTGCCCAGGTGGTGGAAGGTACCGCCTCGAGTTTCGTTCGGCATTACCAGGATTATCTGCGACGACATTGGGAAGCAGTCGGGCTCGACGCTTCGCTTGAAAGACTTATCCAGCAGAAACTGGATAAGCATCTGGCGGCGGTCGAAAGCGCTTTGCAGCCCGGGCAACTGGTGGGGCGGGATGTCGCGGCGCTGCGTGGGAAAATCGAAACGCTCCAGGATGGCTGGCGTCGGATGAGCCAACTGGCCGAGTTGGCTACGGCGCAAGAGCGCCAGGCGCTGGACGCATTGGCGCGCTCGCAGTTGCCGGACTGGCTGCGGGGGCTGGGCGACGCGGAACGTAAGCGGCTGGAAGTTCTCCAGGAGCAGGTTGCCGAGGCGCAGGCCCGGGTTGATGAGTTACTCGATGGCCTGGGCTCGCTGAAAGACTTCGCCCGGCACTTGGTCAAGGATTACGTCAGGCATGAATTGGACATGGACGTCGAACCTGACAGCGTTCGGGTGCAGTTGCAGTGGCAAACCGTAGTGGGTCGCCCCTTGCAAACCTACACTTTGACCGAGTTGGTAGCGGCGGGCCCAGTTCGGCCGGACGTCATATCGGTGCGCCTGGTCGAGAACGGCGGCATGTTGCGCAACCAGGCGCTTGCGCCCGAATTCGTCGCACGATTGCTGTCGGGCCTGGACGTTTCAGTCGAATATTGGCCGGCGCTTTCAAGTCGCTATGACCGCGTGGACTTGAAAATGGCCATGCTCGATTGGTTCGGCACGCGATTGCGACACGGTGCGTTTGTTGCGCGTTGCGCCGGCCAGATCACCAACGCCGACTACGAGGAGGTCCGCCAGTCCTCGCAAGAAGACGGCATCCGGCAAGTCTGCGATGTCGTACTGCCCAATGCGATGCGCTGTGCTGATCTCTTGCTGTTCTACCGTGAACATAGCCCGGGTGACGCCAGCGACTTGCTGCTGTATGCCCCCGGCAAACCGGATGGCCAGGAGTGGATCAAGTTGCCTTCGCTTCGTGCCGTGAGCGCCGAAATGGGGCTTTGGATCGAAAGCGAAGTGGGTCGCGAATACCTGTTGCAGCAGCTCTCTCCGGCTGATCGTGGGAAGGCGCGGGAATATTTTATCGGTGTGATGCACAAGCCGACTCATTGGGATCTTGGCCGGGATCCCAGGGGGCCAGTACGCGGCTTCAGGGCTTGTCTGGAGGCCGCCGTGCTGGCAGGGCTGGCAAACAACCTGTTGCAGGTGGAGTTGAGTGATTCGCCTGCCTGGTATCGCGCTTTGCCGCTTGCCAGTCGGCAAATGATCCGCGGCCTGAACCAGGAGTTCCTGGTTCATCAGAAGGTTTTCAACGAGCAGCTTGAGGGTTACGAAGTCTTCATGGACTTTGCCAAGCGTACTGTCACGCAGGCGATTGCACCTTATATGCGTAGCAAGGGCGTGGAAGAGCCGGTAGATCCTGCAACGGTCCTTATCGATTACCGCCCGGGGCTGGGAAATGACATGAAGGTCGCCAGTCTGCTGGACTTGGCTATCTATGGGTATGACGACAATTCAGGTATCGACCACCCTGCCAAAGGGGTGCGTTCCTCGATTGGGCAGGATCTGGGGCAGGTCCGCAGCGCCGATCTGGGAAGTTATATTCGACAGGCCTACCTGGGCGACCAGTACGCCAGGGAAATCCGCAGCAAGTTTCTGGATAGCCGGGCTCCAGAGTACACCAGGCGCCGCGATGCCTTTCGCTACATGCTGCTGACACGGATGGATCGTGACTTGCGAATCGTCTATGGCCAGTCGGTGTTGAGCGACGACGAATACCAATGGCTTGCACGGCAAGTCACGCTGCTGAGCCGCTGGGTGCCTGGGCGCAGGCGTGTGCATTCCACAAACCTGGTGGCGAGCGAAGGCGTGATGAATTTCACCGTCGGCGGTCATGTTGTGTTGGGGGTGTACGTTTTCGCTTATTTTGCTTCCCGGAGTGCTTACTGGTTGTATACGCCTGATGCGCCTGACGGTACCGCCTTTCGCCGATACGTTGAATTCACCGCAAGCGTGGTGACACAGCTGCATGGCTACGTGTTGGAGCGAGTCGCGCTGACCGCGCGTGACGCCGTGCGCAAATCGCTGAACGCTCTGGCGGCCGGAAGCATTCGTGTGGATGGGGTGCGCGAGCTGAACCGGGTCGTTGATATCAGCGCGCAATACGATATGTACATCGAGCGTGCGATCACCGATGTGCAAGCCATCACCACCAGCCGTGCGGAGGTGATCAAGCATCAGATCGTCAAAGGGCTGCTGTTCGCGGCTGCTCCCGTCTGCATGGTCTACCCTCCCTTTGCGCTGCTGCTGGACGTCATGTTTATCGGCATGACCTCCACGCAGGCAATCGACGCGCACAGGCAAGGCGATACGCAGGAAGCACTCGGCCACTGGCTGGCCGTGTCTTGGGGGGCGCTGTTCGCCACGCTGGGGCCATGGATGGTCGCCAAGTCGCTCGGATGGGCCATCAAGGGGCTGAATCTGCTCGTCAGGCCTATGTCGTTGGCTGCCCAGCGCTTGAGAAACGTGACCACGGTTGCCGTCAAGGAAAGCGGGCCGGCCGTCAGGGGCCTGCGTTTCAAGCCAAGCCAGGCAGTCAGGAAAACGCCTGACGACCTGCAATTGGTGACCGACGACAGTATTTTCCATGGCACCTATCGCAGTCCTCCCAGTGCCACGCAACCGCAAAGCACCTACTACATAAAAAACGCGGGCAAGTATTACCAAGTCAGGAAGGATGCTTATTTCGACGGTTTGTGCCTGGTGGACGCTCGCCGTCCCGGTGCGTTTTACAAGCTTCCCATACGCCGGGTGGCGGAGGGCAAGTGGGTACACAACCCGGTTGGCCTGAGAGGGGGGAGCGATGAGGTGCGCAACCTGGGGCGAGTGAGGGATTTGCGTGAGGCGTTCCCAGGGCATGTTTCCCCGGATGTGACAAGGGGAGCGCTCCAGGGTGAAGCCGTAGTGGCAAGGTTCAGCGAGGCAGCGGCGGACAACTACCTGTTCTCGCTTAACGCGCAGACATGCGTGGTCGCTTCGTTGTACAACCCGGCCACTCGGATGGGGGCGGTGATTCATTTCGATCACAATATCCGCGCGCTGATCGAACGCAGTATTCGCGAGGTGAAGCAGCGCCTGGGGGGGGCAGCCAGGAACATTCGCGCTACCTTGGTGGGGGGCGACTGGTTGACGGGAACGGACATCGGCGAACCGGTCAGGCTGATGATGCGGCGCCAAGGCCTGCAGCCTACCTGGGATCATTGGTCGTACTCTTCCTGCTTCGGCAACACCTATGGTGTTGCACTCGATTTGCGCACGGGAGTCACTTCCGTGTTCAAGACTTCACAGGATCTGGTCGAGCGCTACTACACGCCCGTGCTGGCGAGGGCCAGGCTTGGCACCGATCCGGTATCGGTGCGGGCGCGTAAATTCATGAAGCGCGTGCGCAGCGAGCCGTTGATGGCAACCGCCAACGGGGCCGTTCGCACCCTGCAGGGCAGGCCGGCGACGGCGGCACAGCTTGCCTTGAACGAGTTCTCCATGGTTGTGCTGAGCTGATTGCGAGGCAAAAAAAGACCCCGGCCAATTGGGCCGGGGTCTTTTTTAATCCACTTGAAACATCAGTGCTGGTTGCCCAGCTTGTGTTCCAGGTAGTGGATATTGACGCCGCCTTTGCAGAAGCCTTCGTCACGGACGAGGTCGCGGTGCAGCGGGATGTTGGTCTTGATCCCGTCTACGACGATCTCATCCAGCGCATTGCGCATGCGCGCCATGGCTTCGTCACGCGTCGCCCCGTAGGTGATCAGCTTGCCGATCAACGAGTCGTAGTTCGGCGGAACCGCATAACCGCTGTACAGGTGCGAATCGACGCGAACGCCATTGCCACCCGGTGCATGGAAATGCTTGACCGTACCAGGGCTTGGCATGAAGGTCTTCGGATCTTCGGCGTTGATCCGGCACTCCAGCGAGTGACCGCGGATGACGACGTCATCCTGTGTGAACGACAGCTTGTTGCCGGCGGCGATGCTGAGCATCTCCTTGACGATGTCGATACCGGTGACCATTTCCGAAACCGGGTGCTCCACCTGAACACGGGTGTTCATTTCGATGAAGTAGAAGCGACCGTTTTCGTAGAGGAACTCGAAGGTACCGGCGCCGCGATAGCCGATGTCGATACAGGCCTTGACGCAACGCGCCAGGACTTCCTGGCGAGCCTGCTCGTCGATGCCCGGTGCCGGCGCTTCTTCGAGGACCTTCTGGTGACGACGCTGCAGCGAGCAATCGCGGTCGCCCAGGTGAATCGCCTGGCCTTGGCCGTCGGACAATACCTGGACTTCGACGTGACGCGGGTTGGTCAGGAATTTTTCCAGGTAGACCATCGGGTTGCCGAACGCCGCGCCTGCTTCGGAGCGGGTCAGTTTCGCCGAGGAAATCAGGTCTTCTTCCTTGTGCACCACGCGCATGCCACGACCACCGCCGCCGCCGGCCGCCTTGATGATCACCGGATAACCGACTTCACGACCGATGCGCAAAGCGGTTTCTTCGTCTTCAGGCAGCGGGCCGTCGGAGCCTGGAACGGTAGGCACGCCGGCAGCGATCATGGCGTGCTTGGCCGAAACCTTGTCGCCCATCAGGCGGATGGTCTCGGCTTTCGGACCGATGAAGGCAAAACCGGAGTTCTCGACCTGTTCGGCGAAGTCGGCGTTTTCCGCCAGGAAACCGTAGCCAGGGTGAATGGCAGTGGCGCCGGTCACTTCGGCGGCGGCGATGATCGCCGGGATATGCAAGTAAGAGTGCGCAGCCGACGCCGGACCGATGCAGACGGATTCGTCCGCCAGGCCCAGGTGCATCAGTTCTTTGTCGGCCTTGGAGTAAACGGCGACGGTCTTGATGCCCATCTCTTTGCAGGCACGCAGAATCCGCAGGGCGATCTCACCGCGGTTAGCGATCAGAACTTTTTCCAACTTCGCAGTCATCAAAGGCTCTCCGCGGTTCAAACGATGGTGAACAGCGGTTGGTCGTACTCAACCGGCTGGCCGTCTTCGACGAGGATGGACTCGATCACACCGCTGGTTTCAGCTTCGATGTGGTTCATCATCTTCATGGCTTCGACGATGCACAGGGTGTCGCCTTTCTTCACGGTCTGGCCCACTTCAACGAAGGACGGCGAGGTTGGCGAAGACTTGCGATAGAACGTGCCCACCATTGGCGAACGGGCAACGGTGCCGTTCAGCGCGGGTGCCGCAGGAGCGGCTGGCGCTGCGGCGGCGGCCGGAGCTGCTGCCGGAGCAGGTGCGGCGGCTGGAGCCTGCATCGGGGCCGGTGCATAGAACTGCTGGGCCGGGGTCTTGCTGTGGCGGCTGATGCGTACGGACTCTTCGCCTTCCTTGATCTCGAGCTCGTCGATGCCGGACTCTTCCAGCAACTCGATCAGTTTCTTAACTTTACGGATATCCATGAATCATCAACTCCCAAGGGTCGGTCAGGGGCGTTTAACGCTTGTTGTTCAAGCTGTTGCCTGTTTTTCAAGCTGCTCTAGGGCGGCCTCCAGGGCCAGTCGGTAACCGCTGGCGCCAAGGCCGCAGATCACTCCCACCGCTACATCGGAGAAGTAGGAGTGATGGCGGAAAGCTTCGCGTTTGTGCACGTTGGACAAATGCACTTCGATGAATGGGATGCTCACTGCCAGCAGCGCGTCACGTAATGCGACGCTTGTGTGTGTAAAAGCTGCTGGGTTGATCAAAATGAAGTCCACGCCTTCGTCTCGCGCGGCATGGATGCGGTCGATCAATTCGTATTCGGCATTGCTTTGCAGATAGAGCAAATGATGGCCGGCCGTGCGGGCCCGCTGTTCCAGGTCCTGGTTGATCTGGGCCAGTGTCACGGCGCCGTAGACGCCCGGTTCACGCGTGCCAAGCAGGTTCAGGTTGGGTCCGTGCAGGACCAAAAGGGTCGCCATCTGCTGTTCCTTGTTCTCTGTGAGCAGGTGTCAGAACCCGGAGACTATGCCGCAAAGCCTTTATGACTGTCCAGTTCTCTGCAATAGCCAGCACGTTGACCGATGTTTACGCGAAATTTGTGACCCGGCCCCCTGATCCGGTCATACGGTTGGAGCCGAACCCTATGGGAGCGAGCTTGCTCGCGGTGACGGCTGCACATCCAACATCGATGCAAGCTGACCCACCGCTATCGAGCAAGCTCGCGCCTTCATTCAATCTGTTGGACTTGAACGCAAATAGATCTTCACGGGTGTGTAGTCGACACCCCCGGCATGTCGATAGAGGGTGTCGCTGTGGTAGGCATAGACTTCCTTATCAACTGACACCGTAATCGTCGATTCCTGGATGTCGACGGTTATTGAGTCATCCCGAGTGACAAGGAATGGCGTCGCGGTTTTCAGCTCGGCAAGGATGTCGCTGTCGGCTGCCAAGGTTCGATAGACGTAGTAGCGATAACTGAAAGGGACCGTTGCTCCGCCACGATCATCCTTTACGCCATAGATAAATGCTCCGTTGGACAAAGGTTTTCGCAAGACGACCTCTGTCAGTTGGGGCATGTTCCGAGGGAAGAAACACAGCCAACTGATGCAAGCCAGGGCAAGGGCAAGCAATGCACATAACACAGCGAGATAGGCGGGCTTTTTAGTAGTTTCTGAACTTGGCATGTTTTATCCCCTCCTTGATCCATCGTTGATCGGCCGGATCGTCGCCGAAAGGGGCTTGCCCCCACCATGTGCCGAACTCTACCGCGGTTGATCCTGCTCGGCTCTGGGCCAGGCCTGCTGCTCGTAAAAGAACGTCTTCGCTGAAGCCTGCTGCGGTTCCGGTGGCACCGTAGTTGAAATTTCCAAAGGCTTCGTATTCGGCGGATAGTTGCTTGTAGTCCCAAGGTCCGCGATTTCTGACTTGGGTGTAAAACCACGAGTAGATAAAAGCCGATCCAGCTTTCAGAACGTTTTTTTTATGAAATGCCACTGCCATATTTTCTTCGACAGAAACGCCGGGTGGCGACGCAGGTACCCTCATTGCATGCTCCTTTTGCAATTTCTTGAGGGGGCGGGAGCCTAACATGAAGAGGGTCGTTACAAATTTCCGTAGCCTGCTCCATGCCACAAACCCCATCGGGGCTGCGCAGCAGCCCCAAGACCATTCAATACCGTGTATCGGAAAAAACAGTAGGCAGGTTCTACGATTGCCGGGCAGCCGAGCGGGAGCAAGCTCCCTCGCCACAGTAGTTAATAGAGTTTCTGGGTGTTAAACCCGAAAGGCCTGCACAGCGGTATGCAGCCGCCCACCTAGCACCAGTAGGTTATCGCCCTGTTCCCGGCCTTGGCCGATGCGTAGCAGGTTATCGCCGCCCAGCTGATGAATCCGCTCGCTGTGATCGCGAATCTCGCTGACGGCGCCGCTTTGCTGGGCGGTGACGTCGGCGATGCGGACCGCCGTGTCGGCGATGGTCTGGATGGCACCGACGATTTCATCCAATGCGCCGTCGGCTGCCTGGGCCTGGCTGGCGGTGGCTTCGGCATGTTCGACCTGGGCACGCATGCCGTCCACCGATTGGCGCGCGGCCAGTTGCAAGCGGGCGATCAGGGTCTGGATTTCGGCGGTGGCGCCGGCCGTGCGTTGGGCCAGGGAGCGGACTTCCTCGGCTACCACCGCAAAGCCCCGGCCCATTTCTCCGGCGCGGGCGGCTTCGATGGCGGCGTTGAGGGCCAGCAGGTTGGTCTGGTCGGCAATCGAGCGAATGACCGTCAACACGCCGCCAATGGTTGCCGACTCCTCGGCCAGTTGCTCGATCATCTGCGCATTGCCTTGCACTTCGCCCACCAGCGCATGGAGGCCGGCCAGACTCAAGCCGATGACCTGTTGGCCATGCTCCACGGCGTTGCCGGCGCTGCGACTGGCCTGCGCGGCCTGGCTGGCATCGCCGGCCACCTGCTGGATGGTCGCTTCCAGTTCGCTGAGCGAGTCGCGGATCAGTGCGGTGTCGCCGGCCTGGTCCTCGGCGCCGCTGTGCAATTCGCCGCTCAACTCGGCCAGGGCGCGACTGCTCCCCGCGACCTGTTCGGCATTCACTCGAATGGTGCCCACCAGGTCCACCAGATAAGCGCGCAGACGATTGAGCGAGGCCTCGATGTCTTGCAATTCGCGGTTGCTGGCGCCCACATGGATATCCCGGCTGAAATCCCCTTCGGCCCAGGTCGACAGGGCTGGCGCCAAATGCGTCAAGGTGCGTGCCAGGCGTCGCTGCAAGGTGTCGATGAGCAGCGCGATCAACAGGATCAGGCCGATCATCACGCCCTGGATCAAGCGAACCTCCCCCTGGATCTGCCCATGCTGGGCGCGTACTGCCGGCTCCAATGTGTCGACGGCCCTCTGCACATCCGCAATTTTCAGATGCGTGGCGCTGCTCAGCTCGGTGCGCTTCTGGATCAGTTCCCGGGTGCGGGCCAACTCTGCGGGGTAGCGGCCGAGCAAGCTGTTGAGTTCGCGCTTGAGGGCGATGCCGGCGTCTTCGGCGACGGTTTTTTCCTGGGTTTCCAGGCCCATCAACGCGGCAAAATCATCGCTGCCCGATTGGCTGCTGGCGGTGACGCCGAGCAGTGGCAAGTTATCCAGCTGCTGCGCCTGGGCGCGGATACTCGTCAGTTCCCGCTCGACATCGGCGGCCAGTTCGCTGCGGCCGCTGCTGACCAGTTTGTCCCGCGCCAGGGACAACCGGCCCAGGTGCTGCGAAGCGGCAAACAACGGAGGCAAGTAGGCCGGGGCGCCGTTGGCGTATTGGGCGATCTGATCGAGACTGGCGCTCAGCTCCCGCTCTGCCTGCAGCAACAGCGCCTGGGGATCGCCGGCCAGTTTGCCGGCGGCCAGCAGATCAGTCTTGCTGAAGCTGTCGAGGTTCGACAGGCTGGGGCGCAGGGCCTTGGCCAGGTCCGGCGGGAACTGGTCCAGCTCCTTTTGCAGGCTCTCCAGCGCTTGGGTGGCCGCGCTGAGGCGCAGGGCGTCGCCGCTGGCCAGGTAATCCTCGATGTTGCGCGCCACTTCGCCCTGGAACTGCCGGGACAGGCCCAAGTAACGTTCCATCAGCAGGTAAGGTCGCTCCAGAGCAATTTGCGACCACCAAAGGGTCGCGCCAAGGCCAAGGCACACGGCAACTAAAAGAAGGGTGTTGAGATTGGTGAGCAGCTTCAGGCGCATCAAGGGTCTACCGAGGGCAGAATCGTAAGTGCCTGAAGTTATTGCGTTTGCGTTACACGTTTATGACCGAATCGGTGGATTCCGATGAAAAGGTGGCATTTTGCTTTGATTGCCTGGCGCTCTGTACCCTGTTTCGTCCTGCATGCTTGGCGCGGTACAGCGCTTCATCTGCCTGGCTGGCCATCATCAGGCTGTCGGACGCTTCGCTCATTTCCACGACCCCGGCGCTGAAGGTGCACCACAAATCCTGGGGTTGGGCCGGGTAATGGATCTCGGCGAAGCGCTGGCGGATTTCGTCCAGTACCTTGCAAGCCGCGTCAATGTCGGTGTCCGGCATGACGATGGCGAACTCTTCACCGCCGTAGCGCCCGATGAAATCGGTCTTGCGCAGGCGCTGCTTGAGAAACAGCGCCAGGCTCTTGATGACTCGGTCGCCCATGGGGTGGCCGTGGCTGTCATTGACTCGCTTGAAATGGTCGATGTCCAGCATGGCGAAGCTCAGGGGCTTGCCTTCGCGGCGGGCGCGGAAACTGCAGTCTTCGAGCAACTGCAGGATGTGGGTGTGGTTGTAGAGACCGGTGAGGCTGTCGCGCACCATCCGCGCCTTGAGATTGCGCGCCCGGGCAGCGCGGTTGCGCACGGTGGTGATCAGGTGCCGGGGCTTGATCGGCTTGGTCAGGAAATCGTCGCCGCCTTCGCTCATGGCGTCGAGCTGCTTGTCGAGGTCGTCTTCGGCGGACAAGTAGATGATCGGCACGCTGACATACCGGTCGTTGTGGCGAATCACCTTGGCCAGTTCCGTGCCGGTGCAGGCGGGCATGTACATGTCGAGGATGATCAGGTCGGGCTGGAAGTCCGCCAGCTCGGCCATGGCCTGGATCGGCTCGATCAATGTCCGGGTGACGATGCCGGCGCTGTTGAGCAGGCGCTCGGTGTGCAAGGCCTGGGCGCGGGAATCATCGATGATCAGCACTTTATAAGGTTCGTACTGGGCGACGCAGGTCAGCACTTCGATCTTTTCCAACAGGCTCGATGCTTCGAGCGTGCCGGTGAGAAACTCCTGGCCACCGGCGCGCACCGCCGCCAGGCGGGTGGGCGTATCGGTTTCAAGCAGGCTGAAGAAGAGCAGTGGAATGGCCTGGTCGAGTCCTTCCTGGGCTTGGGCCGCCAACGTCAGGCCCACCCCAGGGCCGCTGAAATCCACATCCATGACGATCGCCGCGGGCAGGCGCTCGACCATCGAGGCGCGGAACGCCGCGACACTGTTCAATGCATGGGCGCTGAGTCCGAAGAACTCCAATTGCTTGGCCAGCCGTTCGGCGCGGTCATGGTCTTGCAGCATCACGTAGATGGGCTTGCGCAACGGCGGCAGGAAGGTCTGCTCGAGTTGGTCGCCATGGCGCAAGCCGGTGCGGGACAGGCGCTGCATCAAGCGATTGATGTCGGTGATCAATTGGCTGCTCAGGCGCCCGCGATTGGCATCCACCGCCTGCAACGACTCGCTGATGCCTTGGGCAAGCTGGCAATGCTCGGGCTGTTCGAAACGCTCGGCAAAGCGCAGCAGGCGCAGATTGGCTTCGCTGAGCTCGGACAGGTCGTTACTCGACCACTCGCTGCGTTGCAGGCGCTGCCATATCTCGAGGATCTGGCGAGCCTGATGAATTACCCGCTGGGCAAAGTGGTGCTTGAGGCGCTCACGGCTGGGGTCTTCTGACTCGGTCATATCCTGACTACTAGTAAGGGGCATGCTGAGGTCGACTGGTGGCTCTATGCTAGCACCTCTTTTCCCTTACATGAGTGTCGTACGTCAATAAACTGCCAAGAGATGCAATTCAGTTTCTGACCGTACGGTCTTTGGTTGGCTGCCCGATACGCCTAAAGAGCCGAAAATAAAGGGCTGCAGGGCGCTAACGGACTGTTTTCCCAATCGCTTCGGTGTGTAGATGAGCATGATTCGATTGGGCATCTGGCTGCCTGACGATTTGGCTCGCTCCTGATTCATGGCGGGCGGGGTTAAGGGAAACCCTTAGGTTTCTGTTGGTCGGGTGGCGTTAATTTTCCCATAAGCCCAACGACGGATGCCGGCCAAGGCACGTTGATGTAAGGTTGTGGTCGAACCGTGAACTCAAGTGATTGAAGGAACATCGCCATGCTGGACTGGAAGAACCGCGCGGGCAGCGCGCCTGAACGCGCCGCCGAGCCGAAATCGGACACCCGCAGCTACCTGGGCGGGCTGTTTTTCAGCCGGGCACTGGCCACGCTCATTGGTTTGTATCTGCTGGTCACCATTGCGGTGGGCTGGTACTGGAGTCAGGAGCCGGCGCTGTTTCCCGTGCAGCAGAACGCCCAGGCGGCGGCCGAAAGGGACGGCAGGCAAATGGTGGTTGGCTACACCACCGTCGAAACCCTCAAGACTGTGGCCGGCACCTTGCTGACCAAGCAGGGCGGCTACATTTCCAATGACCGCTTCCCGCCGGGCCTGTGGATGGACAACATGCCGAGCTGGGAATACGGCGTGCTGGTGCAGGTTCGCGACCTCAGCCGCGCCCTGCGCAAGGATTTCGCCCGTTCGCAGTCACAGTCCGCGGAAGATGCCGACCTTGCCAAGGCCGAACCGCGTTTCAACTTCGACAACCGCAGCTGGGTGCTGCCCTCCAGTGAGTCGGAGTACCAGGAAGGCATCAACTCCCTGAGCCGTTACCAGGCGCGCCTCTCCGATCCAGCACAAAAGAGCGCATTGTTCTATGCCCGCGCCGACAACCTGAACAACTGGCTGGGTGACGTCGGCACTCGCCTGGGTTCGCTGTCCCAGCGTCTGTCCGCCAGCGTTGGCCGGGTCAAGCTCAATACTTCGCTGAAAACCGAAGTTCCGGCGCCGGGCCAAGTGCCGCAGGTCGACGAAGAAGTGGTTGAAACGCCATGGCTGCAAATCGACAACGTGTTCTACGAAGCCCGCGGCCAAGCCTGGGCGCTGTCTCATCTGCTGAGGGCTATCGAAGTTGACTTTGCCGATGTGCTGGCCAAGAAGAACGCCACGGTCAGCGTGCGGCAGATCATTCGCGAGCTGGAAGCCTCGCAAGAGCCGGTCTGGAGCCCGATGATCCTCAACGGCAGCGGCTTCGGTGTATTGGCGAACCATTCGCTGGTCATGGCCAACTACATCTCCCGAGCCAACGCAGCGGTAATCGACCTGCGGCAGTTGCTGAACCAGGGCTGATCGATGGACGAAAGTGGTCGGGACGCCGCTCACCGCGCGGCTTCGGATGCAGAGCTCATTGCCTGGGTCGATGAACAGGACAACCTGCTCGGCAGCCTGGTGCGCTCGGACCTGCGCGAACGAGGGCTGATCGGGCGCGGCACCTACATCATGCTGTTCAACTCTGTTGGTGAATTGTGCGTTCATCGCCGGACCCTGAGCAAAGCGATCTATCCCGGTTATTGGGACGTCGCGGCCGGAGGCATGGTGCAGGCGCACGAGAGCTACGCCGAATCGGCGGCCCGCGAGCTTGCCGAAGAGCTTGGCGTCAGCGGCGTGGAACTGGTCGCCCACGATCATTTCTATTTCGAAGACACCGGCAGCCGCCTGTGGTGCTCGGCGTTCTCGGCCGTGTGGGACGGCCCGCTGGTGCTACAGCCCGAAGAAGTGCTGGAGGCGCGTTTCCTGCCCGTCGAGCAAGTGCTCGATGAAATCCGCCACAAGCCTTATTGTCCAGACTCCCTGGCGGCCCTTGGGCGCTATTTGCGTGCCCGCGAATGCGGTGTCGCAAAGAAGCTGTAAATTGGCGCCGATTGGCCCTTAGCAAGTCGCCTTTTTGTCGTTACACTGCGCGACTTTTCAAGCTTGGCCGACATCGTTCGGCCAAGTTGCGCTGCCCCTGCCTGAGTGGGGCTTCGCGGTCGAGGCACTTTCGCCCCTCGACCAGTCTTTGTCCTCCGAAGAGGATTGCCGGTGGCCAAAAAAGCCGCATCCTTCGCCGCCCTGGGCGGCCTGGTATTTTCTACCGACGCCGGTCGTCATTGCCCCGATTGCCGCCAGCCGGTGGATGCCTGCATCTGCAAGCAGACTGCCATTCCCGCAGGGGACGGTATCGCCCGCGTGCGCCGCGAAAGCAAAGGCCGCGGCGGCAAGACGGTGACGACCATCACGGGTGTGCCGCTGGCCGAAGACGCGCTCAAGGAATTGGCGACGACGCTGAAAAAACGCTGTGGCACCGGCGGCGCGTTGAAGGACGGCGTCATCGAGATCCAGGGCGACCACGTCGATCTGCTGCTGGCGGAACTCACCAAGCACGGTTTCAAGGCGAAGAAATCCGGCGGCTAGCAGCCTCTGTGAAAACCACCCCGGCTTGATCCGAACCCGCGGTTCGTCAGTCGCCCGCATGGTTTTCACAGAGCCTGTTCTGAACGGGTTTTAAACTCAGCGCTGCGGGCAGGGTCTACCTTGCTTACAGGCAAATCGTCATTTCCATTCTCTAGACTGCGCCAGCCTCCGACCGGATGGTGCATTTTGACTTCTTTATAGGGGACTTCGATGTCCGTACGACGCACACGCAAAGACGATGGCAGCCAATGGACAGTTGCGGACAGCCGCAGTGTTTACGGGATTCGCCATTGGGGGGCCGGGTATTTCGCGATCAATGAAGCCGGTCGCGTCGAAGTCCGTCCGAACGGCCCCGACAGTTCGCCCATCGATTTGTACGAGCAAGTCGACCAGTTGCGCCAGAGTGGCCTTTCGCTGCCCTTGCTGGTGCGCTTCCCCGACATCCTGCAAGACCGGGTGCGTCAGCTCACCGGTGCGTTTGACAGCAACATTGCGCGCCTGGAATACCAGAGCCAATACACCGCGCTTTACCCGATCAAGGTGAACCAGCAGGAAGCGGTGATCGAGAACATCATCGCGACCCAGAATGTGTCCATTGGCCTGGAAGCCGGTTCCAAGCCCGAGCTGCTGGCGGTGCTGGCCTTGGCGCCGAAGGGCGGGACTATCGTTTGCAATGGCTACAAGGACCGCGAGTTCATCCGCCTGGCGCTGATGGGCCAGAAGCTGGGTCACAACGTTTTCATTGTGATCGAGAAAGAGTCCGAAGTCGGCCTGGTGATCGAAGAAGCCGCGTCGCTCAAGGTCAAGCCACAGGTCGGCCTGCGGGTGCGCTTGTCGTCCCTGGCATCGAGCAAATGGGCCGACACCGGTGGCGAAAAATCCAAGTTCGGTTTGTCGGCGGCACAGCTGTTGTCTGTAGTCGAGCGCTTCCGTGGCGCCGGCCTGGACCAGGGCATCCGCCTGCTGCACTTCCACATGGGTTCGCAGATCGCCAACCTGGCGGACTACCAGCATGGCTTCAAGGAAGCGATCCGTTACTACGGCGAGCTGCGCAACCTCGGCCTGCCGGTGGATCACATCGACGTCGGCGGTGGCCTGGGCGTGGACTACGACGGTACGCATTCACGTAACGCCAGCTCCATCAACTACGACATGGACGATTACGCCGGTGTCGTGGTGGGCATGCTCAAGGAATTCTGCGATGCCCAGAGCCTGCCGCATCCGCACATTTTCTCTGAAAGTGGCCGCTCGCTGACCGCCCACCACGCCATGCTGGTGGTGCAAGTGACCGACGTGGAGAAACACCACGATGACGTGCCGGTCATCGAAAACAAGGAAAGCCTGCCGGAAACCGTGCAATGGCTGGTGGATCTGTTGGGGCCGACCGACATCGAGATGGTCACCGAGACTTACTGGCGCGCTACCCACTACATGAGCGACGTGGCTGCCCAATACGCAGACGGCAAGCTGACCCTGGCGGAAAAGGCCCTGGCCGAGCAGTGCTATTTCGCCGTCTGCCGTCGCCTGCACAACTCGCTGAAGGCTCGCCAACGCTCGCATCGCCAGGTGCTGGACGAGCTCAACGACAAGCTGGCCGACAAATACATCTGCAACTTCTCGGTGTTCCAGAGCCTGCCGGATACTTGGGCCATCGGCCAGGTCCTGCCGATCCTGCCGTTGCATCGTCTCGACGAAGAGCCACTGCGCCGTGCGGTGCTGCAAGACCTGACCTGCGACTCCGACGGCAAGATCAAGCAGTACGTCGATGAGCAGAGCATCGAGACCAGCCTGCCGGTCCACTCGCTCAACCCAGGCGAAGACTACCTGCTGGGTATTTTCCTGGTCGGTGCCTACCAGGAAATCCTGGGGGACATGCACAACCTGTTCGGCGATACCGACTCGGTGAACATCTACCAGAACGCCGACGGCAGTGTGTACCACGCGGGTATCGAAACCCACGACACCATCGAGGACATGCTGCGCTACGTGCACCTGTCGCCAGAGGAACTGATGACTCACTACCGTGACAAGTGCGCCAGCGCCCGGATCACGGCGGCCGAGCGCACTCAGTTCCTGGATGCGCTGCGCCTGGGGCTGACGCGTTCGTCCTACCTGTCTTCCTGATGGCGGCCCCTTGGAGGGGCCTGCTGTTCCAGGCTTGAGCAATTCATCGTGGCGAGGGAGCACGCTTTCTCGCCACGATGTTTTTTTATCGAAGAAATAGTGTGCCGTGTTTACTGGCATCTAGACGCTGTTTAACTGGCAGCGTCCTAATTTCATGTAGTCCCTTTCCTAAATAGTCCTTGAGCCCTCTACTCGATCCCTGCTGTCGGCGAGAATGCCCGGTCGCCCCTCCTGTAGAGAAACGCCGATGTCCGATCCAGCCTGCGAGCTACCCTTTCGTCTGGAGATAGCCGGCCTGTCCGAACCTTTCGTTGTCGTCGCCCTGACAGGCAATGAAAGCATCAGCGAGCCCTTCTTTTTCGAAGTGCAGTTGTTGGTCAGCGACATGACCCTGGACCTGGCAGGACTGCTGTATCGCAACGTCTGGTTGTGTTTCGGGACCGGCGATCAAGGTATTCATGGGCAACTTCACGAAATCGTCCAATACCATGGCGAGAGCTGCCATGTGCGCATCGGGCCGAAGCTGGCATGTCTTGCCCAGCGCTTCAGCCAACGGGTCTTCAATGCCTGCTCGGTGCCGCAAATCATCCGCCAGGTACTGGCCGGGCATGGTATCAGCGGCCGCAGCGTGAGCCTGGACCTGGGTGGCGATTATCCTTCTCTGGATCTGTGTACCCAGTACCGCGAATCCGACCTGTATTTCCTCCAGCGAGTGTGCGCCCAGGCAAATATCCATTTTCATTTCGATCACGCCCGGGACGGGCAATGCCTGGTTTTTGCGGACACGGCGGGCCTTGTTCCGGCGGTGATCAAGGCCGCCTATTGCGCTGAAGGGCGGGCCACCGCAGTACACGCTTTTGGGGTGAAGACGGACATTCGCGGGACATGGGTCGCCCAGGGCCGGAGCGACCTGAGACACTTGCGCGCCGGCCGGATCCTGGCGCTGAGTGGCCATTGCTGCGAGAAGTGGAATCAGCGCTGGTTATTGACTCAGGTCGAACATCGCGAGCAGTCGGGCGCCTACGGCAATCTTTTCCAGGCCATTCCCTGGGGCACACCGTTCGTGGTGGACAGGGCCCCGGCCAAGCCTGTCATGGTGAGCCGGCAACGCGGTTGGGTCGTGGAGGTGGATGAACCACGGGTGGCCGGACGCGTGGCGGTGCAATTCGACTGGGCCTATCAGGGAGAGGGTGCCAACCCCAGCCATTGCTGGCTGCCATTGGCACCGGAGCTGCTGGCGTGTGGGGCAGATGAGATTTGCGAGGGCACCGAAGTATTGGTGAGTTTTATCGAGGGCGACCCGGACCGTCCCTTGATCAGCGAATTCTTGGGTTGTGCGCCCAGCGTGCGGACAGTGCCAGCGAAATCCCCGAGTCCTGCTGACGAGCAGATCCCCGGGGCGCCTGGCATCGATTTGCCCTTGTTGTCCGTGATCGAGGGGGGCGAGCCGCTGGTCCTGCTATGCCTTTTGCCTGGCGGGGGGCGCTTCAGTCCTTGTGCCCAGCCGGTGTGCACCTGTCGCATGCTGACGGGGCAGGGCGCAGGCGCTGCGCCATGAACGTTGCCACCTTGCCGGGTCCCGCCCCCCAATGGTTGCTTCTCGACGTGCCAGGCGCGCCCGAGACTGCAAAGCGCTTGCGGGAACAGTTCCCCGAGGCGCCACGTTTTGCCCTGTTCGAAAGCACCGAGTTTGCTGGGCTGAAGGAGCACGGACCATTGCTGGTGGACCTGCGACAATCACCAGCGCTGGCCAGCCTGTGCCATCTGGACGCCCGATCCTGGCCTGGCCTGCTGTTGGTGAGCTCGACGTCAGCCGAGTCCTTGCTGGCTCATTTGCGGCGCATGCTGACGGTGACGCTGGGCCTGCATTACAAGGCCTTCCTGAGTTATTACAACCCGTACACCGCCAGCTACTTCTTCGATGCCTGCGATCCCCGGGAGCTCAGTTGTTGGCTGGGGCCGATCAGCCTGTTGCGGTGGTTCGGTGGCACCTGGTCCGATCGGACGACGGGGTGCCAGGGGTGGCAACAACTCTCCAATCCCAGGCTGCCGGTGCCAGCGCTGGAAAACGAGCATGGCCTCACCAACAGGCAGCAGATGAAATTGCAGGAGTGCCTGATGGAGCGTCACGTCTGGCGCTGGTCGCGCTCTACCGGGCATGACTATTGGTTGCTCTGGGACTACCTGCAACAGGGCCAGGCGCTGGGGTTTCGCGAGCAGGCAGTTCTCGACGGATGGTTATGGCTGCGCCTGCAATACCCTGATGCCCAGCCAGCGTCGACGCTGCCGGGTGGTTCGCAGCGTGAGCGTCTCGATCATCTGCGACGGCTATGGCAAGGCAACCAGGGTTGAACGGTCACCGGGCGCGCGCGTCGAGCCAACCATCGTGTCGGTGCAAACGCCAGGCGACGGTGCCGAGTGTCAGGCAGCGCAGCGTCATGAAAGAAAGGAAAGTGATCCACAATCCGTGGTTGCCCAATCCTTGCAGCACCCAGGCAAGGGGCAATACCAACAACAGTGTCAGCACCATGCCGTTGCGCATTTCCCGGGCTCGGGTGGCGCCGATGAACAGGCCATCGAGCAGATAGCTCCACACCGCAATCAATGGCAGCGCCGCGAGGTAAGGCAGGTAGCGGTAGGCAGTTTCGCGCACCTCGGCGATGTCGGTCTGCATGTCGATGAACAGATGCCCCGTCAGCAGGAACAGGCATGCGAAGCCAATGCTAGCGATCAAGGACCA
The DNA here is from genome assembly GCF_035751725.1 of Pseudomonas frederiksbergensis. GTDB lineage: Bacteria > Pseudomonadota > Gammaproteobacteria > Pseudomonadales > Pseudomonadaceae > Aquipseudomonas > Aquipseudomonas frederiksbergensis_A. The sequence goes on from NZ_CP142104.1 coordinate 765,007, forward strand.
ACCGCAGGCGACCACCAGCGAGCGGCGCAGGGCCAGGCGATCGCGGGCGCCGATAGCGTGGCCGCACAATGCCTCGACCGCGTGGGCCAGGCCATCCAGCGCATGGGCGGTGAGCAGCAGGCCGTTGAGCAGCAGCGCATTGGCTGCCACTGTCGCGTCCCCCAGGCGCGCCCCTTGGACGGTGATCAGGAAAAACACCGATTGCAGCACCAGGCTGCGGATAAAGATATCCCGGTTTACCGCCAGCAGCGGTCGCCAGCTCTGCCACAGGCCCAAGGCCGCCCAGGCGATCCGCCCGGGCCAGGCGCGCAGCGTGCTTCGGGCCAGGCCCAGGCCCACCAGCGCACCGGTCCACTCGGCGATGACCGAGGCGCGTGCCGATCCGGTCACACCCCAATCCAGGCCGATCACGAACCACAGGTTCAAGGCGATGTTCACCAGGTTGGTGACCAACAGGATCGCCAACGGCGCCCGCGCATTCTGGGCCCCGAGAAACCAGCCCACCAACGCGTAGCTGGCCAGCGCCGCAGGCAGGCCGAACAATCGAGTATGGAAGAAGTCCCGGGTCAGTTGATCGAGCTCGGCCGATGGCTGCATGAAATGCAACGCCACGCCACTCAACGGAACCCCGATTGCCCCAAGCACCACCGCCAGCCCTGTTGCCAGCAGCAGCCCTTGCAGCAAGACCTGCCGCAGCGCCGCGCCATCGCCCCGCCCAGCTGCCTGGGCGGCGAACCCGGTCGAGCCCATCCGCAGGAACCCCATTGCCCAGGCCAACACCGTGTACAAGCTCGCCCCGACCGCCACGGCGCCCAGTTGATGGGCGTGGGGCAGATGGCCGATGACGGTGCTGTCGACCAGTGCTACCAGCGGTACGGATATATTCGAGAGAATCATCGGCGCGGCCAGAGCCCATACCCGACGATGGGTGAGGCGGTCGCGCCAGTCGGCGATCAGGTTGGACATGGTGGCTCCTGGATGGAGCGCGATTGTAGCGTTATCGCAGCGTTCGTTCCTGATGTCGCCCTGTTGGTCTTCAGTGAATGATCCAGCTCAGCAACCACAACCCCAGCACCAGCCAGATGATGCCCATGACAATCGACGCCCGCATGAAGGCGCGGATCGCCGAGTACAGCAACAGCAGCCCGAGGATCAGCGCGACGATGCTGATGATCGAAGTGTCCATGCCAAGCGTTCGGGACAGGCCATCGACAAAATTTCCGCCGGCATTTGCCAGGGTGTTGAACAGCCCGCTGAGCAGGTCGACGATGAAACGGATCACCGAACCGAGCGCTTGGCCGAGCCATTCGAAGAAGCTTTCTGCCTGCATGTTTGCATCCTGATGGAGAGAGTTGGAATCGAGCCATCGGCTCCTGAGTGTAGGAGTGGTGGCGGCTGTGATCGTTCGATTATGGAGCAATTCGCCGCTTCGTATCGAGACGCTTGCCTTCCCTCCTCATCGCCCCGAAGCTATGCGCATTCAGGAGAGCCCGATGAACCTTGTTGAACTGACCGAACGCCTGCACGCCATCCGTGACCGTAACAACTGGCGGCAATTCCACAGCCCGAAGAACCTTGCCATGGCCGCCAGCGTCGAGATGGCCGAACTGGTCGAGATTTTCCAATGGCTGACCGAGGACCAGTCGCGCCAGTTGCCGGCGGATAAATTGGCCCACGCCGGGCAGGAGGTTGGCGACATCGTGTTGTACCTGTTGCTGCTGTGCAGCGAACTGGGCTTGGACATGGACGCCGTGGTGCGCAGCAAATTGGCCGACAGCGAACGGCGGTTCGCCCATGAGTGACCGCCACTTCGACCAGCTCGCCACACGGTTTGCGGAAAAAATCTACGGCGGGGCCAAAGGCGCGATTCGCCTGGCCGTGCTCCAGGCCGATCTAATCGAAACCCTGCCGGACCGCCCGCTGCGCGTCCTGGATATCGGCGCGGGCCTGGGGCACATGTCGCTGTGGCTGGCCGAGCGCGGTCACCAGGTCACCCTGGCTGAACCGGCCGAGCCCATGCTCGAGGGCGCCCGCCAGCGGTTTGCCGAGGCAGGGCAGGACGCAACGTTCATCCAGGCACCGTGGCAGGATCTGCTCGGCCAGCTCACCGAGCCTTACGACCTGGTGCTGTGTCACGCAGTGCTCGAATGGCTGGCCGAGCCCCACGCGATCCTTCCGGTCCTGCATCAATTGACGGGGCCTGGCGGCTGGTTATCGCTGGCGTTCTACAACCGCGACGCGTTGGTCTATCGCAACTTGCTCAAAGGGCATTTTCGCAAGCTGCGCAAAAACGCCATGGCTGGCGAGAAACAGAGCCTGACCCCGCAACAGCCGCTTGATCCTCGGGAGTTGGCGGCGCAACTTGAAGGCCTGTGGCAGGTCGAAAGCCAAAGTGGCGTACGGGTTTTCCATGACTACATGCCAGTGGAATTCCAGGGCCGCGTGGAACTGGCGCAACTGCTGGAAATGGAACTGGCCCACCGTCGTCATCCGGCGTTTGCCGGGTTGGGACGCTATCTGCACTGGGTCTGCCGGCCGCTCTGATCCGGAGCGCAATTGGAGAGCGAAATGAAAGGTCGTTCAGGGTTATTGGTGGTATGCCTCGGCTTGGCTGCTTGCCAGGGCAGCAACCCTTATGTCGCGACATCCAATCAGTTGCCGCCGGCACCGCCCGAGGCCGCCAAAGTGTTTGATCGCAGCGCCTATCCGGCGCCGCCCCGTGATTACGGACGTTATCGCAGTTGGGCCTGGCTCAATGGGCGCTTGCCCCCGGGCACTGCCTGGGCGGATTCTGCCCAGGTGGCCGAAGCGGTGAGCGCTGCCCTGGATCAACGCGGGCTGCGTCCTCTGCACGATAATCGCCCGGCTGATCTCTTCGTCAGCGCCGACCTGCGCCTGGAGACTCGGCTGCGCCAGGTCCGGGACGATTACGACGCGGGCTACTACGGCGGCTACAACCGCTATGGGCCGGGGTATGGCATGTACAACACCGTTCCCGTGGTGCGCACCTATCAGGAGCAGGTCGTGGTGGTTCGGGTGGATCTGTTCGACGCTCGCAGTGGCCAGCCCGTGTGGAGCGCCAGCGCCGAGACCAGCCAGCGGGGCAATCAGAGCGAGCGCACCGATGCCATTCGTGATGCAGTGGAAAAGGCCATGTCGGCCTATCCTCCCAGTTGATTCACGCAACGGAGAAAAACCATGTTTCGCCGTCTTGTCCCGCTTGCCCTTGCCCTGTTGCTCGGCGCCTGTGCTTCCAACCAGGTCAACCATGACTTCGACACCAGTCGCGATTTCGCGGCCTACCGCAGTTGGAGCTGGAAGGAGCCGGCGCTGCAATATCGCCCGGACGACCCGCGCATCAAGAGCGACCTGACCGAGCAGAGAATCCGCCAGGCGGTCGCCGATCAGCTCGACCAGCGTGGCCTGCGCCTGGCTGCGAGCGGTGCTGGCGGCGATGTGCAAGTCCAGGCCTACCTGATCGTCGAGGATCGCCAGCAACAGGTGACGACCAACTACGGCGGCGGTTGGGGCGGCCCGTGGAATGGCTACTGGGGTGGGCCGATGTACAACGAGACCCGTAACCTCAGCTACAAGGTCGCCACCGTGCAGATCGACCTGCTCGACGGCAAGGACGGCAAGCTCGTCTGGCGTGGCAGCGACGAGCAATTGCTCAGCGATTCACCCAACCCGATGGACCGCAGTGCGAAGGTGCGCGAGACGGTGGGGCGGATCCTGTCCAACTATCCACCCCGCTGAATGCGGAACAATCAAACCGGCTGCCAACTTCCCAGCATGTGCTCCAGGTCTCCAGCGCCCACCAGTCGCAAATGCCCACTGGAACCTGCCGCACTTGCCAGCAACGTCACCTCGCTGGGCAGGCGTACCGGCTTCTTGAAGGCAACTTCGATCTCGATGTTGGCCTCGGGCAAATGGTCATCCAGCGCGGCCAGGGTCCGTGCCTTGTTCCACAGGCCATGGGCGATGGCGGTGGGGAAGCCGAACAACCGGGCGCTAGCGCTGCTCAAGTGGATCGGGTTGTAGTCGCCGGACACCTTGGCGTACTGCCGGCCGATGTCCGCGGGTGCGGTCCAGCGCGTCACCTCTATCAAATCGAGGGCCGACGACGGCGGATCCTCTACCAGCGCACCGTCGAGCTGGACACCTTTGCAAAGCATCCGGCTCTCGGCTTCCCACAACGGTCCCAACTGATCTTCGATACGGGTCACCAGATCGAACACCGCTCCCTTGGCATGAGGCTGGAGGTTCTCGACGTTGACGCTGGCCCGCACCTGGCTGACACCGCCCATGGGCCGAAGCACGCGGATGCGGTTGCTCAGGTGAATCAAGCCCAGCAAGGGGAACGGAAAGTCGCGAGCGGTCAGCAATTGCATCTGCAAGGCGAACGCCAGCACGTGCGGATAAGTCGGCGGCAATAGCCCGCTTTCGCTGAAACCGCACACCTTGCGATAGGCCGCCAGGTTCTTTTGGTCGACCTGGATCACTTGGCGCAGCCCGACGTCAGGCAGGGCCGTACCAGTGATCTTGCGGCGTGTCGCGGCCTTGGCATACAGCACGGACATCGAGGGCGCAGTGTTTATCTCCTCCCATTGGTTCGTCATGGTCATGCTCCCAACAAGCTTTGCCCGCAGACGCGCAGTGCCTGCCCGGTCACGGCGCCGGTGCCTGGTTGCGCGAGCCACGCCACGGCTTCGGCGACATCCTGAGGCAAGCCGCCCTGGCCCAGCGAACTCATGCGGCGCCCGGCTTCTCGCAGGGCGAAGGGAATGTCGGCGGTCATGCGTGTCTCGATAAAGCCCGGCGCCACCGCGTTGATGCTGATTCCCCGCGCTTCCAGGCTGGGCGCCCAAGCCTGGGCAAGGCCGATCAGCCCGGCCTTGCTCGCGGCGTAGTTGGTCTGGCCGCGATTGCCGGCGATGCCGCTGATGGAAGCCAGCAACACGATCCGGCCGTTGTCCCGCAGGGTGCCGCTGTCGAGCAGGGCCTTGGTCAGCACCTGCGGCGCGTTGAGGTTGACCGCCAGCACCGCGTCCCAGAACTCGGGCGTCATGTTGGCGAGGGTCTTGTCCCGAGTGATGCCGGCGTTGTGCACCACGATATCGACGCCGTCGGGCAGGTGTTCGATCAGTTGCGCGGCGGCATCTTCGGCGCAGATGTCCAGCGTCACGCTGCGCCCGCTCAGGCGTGCGGCCAGGGCGTCCAGGTCGGCCTTGGCCTGCGGGACGTCCAGCAGGATCACATCGGCACCGTCACGGGCGAGCGTTTCGGCGATGGACGCGCCGATGCCGCGGGCGGCGCCGGTCACCAGCGCCTTGAGCCCGGTGAGCGGTCGCGTCCAATCCTGGACCTGGGTCTCGCAGGCCTTGAGGCGGATAACCTGTCCGGAAACGTAGGCACTCTTGGGCGACAGGAAAAACCGCAGGGCGCCCTCCAACTGCGCGTCGGCACCGTCACCGACATAGAGCAACTGCAGCGTCCCGCCATGGCGCAGTTCCTTGGCCAGCGACCGGCTGAAGCCTTCCAGCGCCCGCTGCGCGCTGGCGGCAAACGGATCGCCGAGGTTTTCCGGGGCGCGGCCGAGGATCACGACATGGGCGCTGTGGTCGAGGTTCTTCATGAGCGGCTGGAAAAATTCGCGCAATTGCTTGAGCTGGTCGACCTGCACCAAGTGGCTGGCGTCGTAGACCACCGCCTTGATTTTCGGGCCGTGGCCGGGGATCCATTCGGCCGCCAGCGTCGGTTCGCCACCGTAGATGAAAATGGCGTCGGTCAGGCGCTTGGCGAACGTGCCGACCTGTTCGGTCAACGGGCCACCGCCCAACAGCAACGCGCCTTCGATTGGCCTTAGCCGCCCGGCTTGCCAGCGTTCCAGGCGCACCGGCGAGGGCAAGCCCAGCGCGCCAACCAGACGCAGGCCAATGGGCGAATTGGCGAAGTCTATGTATCGGTCTGACATGGAACACACTCCGGCTGATGAGGTTCCAAGTGTGGACCATGTTTGGCAATCGGTCGTTCGATCGCCCGGATAAAGCCTAAGCTTGTGGCTGGGGCACGTTACAGCAGGCTTATTTCGCATATTCGCGCATACAGGGGAGTTTTTCATGGCACAGCTACGCCGCGTCGCGATCATCGGTGGTAACCGCATTCCATTCGCCCGTTCCAACGGGCCCTATGCCACCGCCAGCAACCAGGCGATGCTGACGGCTGCGCTCGAAGGCTTGATCGAGCGCTACAACCTGCACGGTGTGCACATCGGGGAAATGGCCGCAGGGGCGGTGCTCAAGTTTTCCCGGGACATGAACCTGACGCGCGAATGCGTGCTTGGCTCGCGACTGTCGCCCAGCACCCCGGCCTATGACGTGCAGCAAGCGTGCGGCACCGGGTTAGAGACCGTGCTGCTGGTGGCGAACAAGATCGCCCTGGGCCAGATCGACAGCGCCATCGCCGGCGGCGTGGACACTACGTCCGACGCGCCCATCGGCGTCAACGAAGGGCTGCGCAGGATTCTGCTGCAAGCCAATCGCTCCAGGACCACCGCCGATAAGCTCAAGGCCTTCCTGCAACTGCGTCCCCGGCACCTGGTCCCCGACCTGCCGCGCATCAACGAACCGCGAACGGGCCTGAGCATGGGCGAACATTGTGAGCTGATGGCGCAGGCCTGGCAGATCCCCCGGGACGAACAGGACCGCCTGGCGCTGGAAAGTCATCAGAAAATGGCCGCTTCCTATGCCGAAGGCTGGCACAACGATTTGATGACGCCGTTCCTGGGCCTGACCCGCGACAACAACCTGCGCCCAGACCTGACCCTGGAAAAGCTCGCGTCCCTCAAGCCCGCTTTTGAAAAAAGCGCCAAGGGCACCCTGACAGCAGGCAATTCCACGCCGCTCACCGACGGTGCCTCGCTCGTACTGTTGGGCAGCGAAGAGTGGGCCAAGGCCCGCGGGCTGCCGATCCTGGCCTACCTGCGTGACGGTGAAACGGCGGCGGTGGATTTCGTCAATGGCGCCGAGGGCCTGCTGATGGCGCCGGTCTACGCCGTGCCGCGCTTGTTGGCACGCAACGGCCTGACGTTGCAGGATTTCGATTACTACGAAATCCACGAGGCGTTCGCCGCCCAAGTGTTGTGCACGTTGAAGGCCTGGGAAGACCCGGACTACTGCAAGTCCCGCCTGGGTCTCGACACGCCGCTGGGCCCCCTCGACCGCAGCCGGTTGAACGTGAAAGGCAGCTCACTGGCCGCCGGACATCCATTTGCCGCGACTGGCGGGCGCATCGTCGCCAACCTGGCCAAACTGTTGGATGCGGCCGGGAGGGGCCGAGGGCTGATTTCTATCTGCGCGGCGGCTGGCCAAGGTGTGACGGCCATCATCGAGCGCTGACCATCGCCTCGCGCTTGGACGCGGCCTGGGCTCGCTGGCGGCTGGCGTAGCGTTCGGCGAGGATCGAACAGACGATCAGTTGCAAGGGGTGGTAGATCATGATCGGCAGCAGGATCAGTCCCAGGCCTGGGTTGTTGCCGAAGATCAACGCTGCCATCGGCACCCCGGCGGCCAAGGATTTTTTGCTCGCGCAGAATACCGCGGCGATTTCATCCGGATTGCTGAACCGCAGGGCGCGAGCGGTGCGGGTGGTCAGCCACAGGATGATCGCCAACAGCACGGCGCTGCCGAGCACGGCGCTGAGCAACACGCCATTGCCTTGTTCGCGCCAGATCCCGGAAACCATCGAGTTGCAGAACGCCGCGTAGACCAGCAGCAGGATGACCAGTTTGTCGATGATGCTGGTGTAGCGCTTGTATCGGGCGAAAAAAGCGCCCAGCCAGCGCCGCAGGAACTGCCCAAGCACCAAGGGCAGCAGCAACATCAGGCACAGATCGAGAAGGGTCGAGCCCAGGTCGATGCCACCGGCACCGCTGCCGACCACGAAGCTGACCAGCAATGGCGTCAGGAAAATCCCCAACACACTGGACAGGCTCGCGTTGAGAATCGCCGCCGGCACGTTACCGCCCGCGCTGCCTGTCAGGGCCACCGATGAAGAAATGGTCGAGGGCAGGGCGCACAGGTAGAAAAAGCCCAGCATCAACAGCGGCGGGACATGGCTGCCCAACAGCCAGTCACTGGCCAGCCAGATCAATGGAAACACGACGAAGGTAAAACCCTGCACCATCAAATGCAGCCGGACGTTCTTCAAGCCATGGCGGATCTGCTCGCCGGACAGGTTGATCCCGTGGAGGAAGAACACCACGAAGATGCCGATATTGACCACCCACTCGGCATGCATCGCGCCGCCCGTGGCGCCGAAGCGGGGAAAGAAGTACGCCAGCAGGGTGGCAAGCAACATGCCGCACAGGAACCAGTCGGTCACCAGGCGTTTGAGGTGTCTGAAGATGTGCATGGGGCACCGCAAGTTGTATGAGAAGTCGACTTAGCCTAACGTCGCTTTAAACAGTCGTCTTGCGACATAAGGCCAATCAATGCCGACAAACGGACATCAACTGCTTGAACGGCGCATTCCTGACCTGACGGAGCTGCCCCGGCCACTCTATGCCCGGGTCGAAAGCTTGGGCGCGGGTTCGTGGACCCAGGCTCATCGACACGATTGGGTGCAATTTTCCTATGCCATCAGCGGAGTGCTCGGCGTGCATACCGCCGAGGGCAGTTTCTTTGCGCCGCCGCAACGGGGCATTTGGATCCCGGCCGACGTCGAGCACCAAGTGGTGACGTCCACCCGGGCGGAAATGCGCAGCCTTTATGTGCATCGCCAGGCTTGCCTGTGGGCAGGCGAGCGCTGCCGGGTCTTGGAGGTCACACCGTTGGCGCGGGAGCTGATCAAGGTCTTCTGTCAGTTTCCCGTCACCTATCCACAAGGTGATACCCAGGAGGCGCGCCTGGTGCAGGTGTTGCTGGACCAGTTGGCCGCGTTGCCCGAGGTGGGGTTTTCCCTTCCGCTGCCGCGACATGCCCGCTTGTTGGCGCTGTGCAACGAACTGATCGAACAGCCCGAGGGCAATGTGACCTTGCAAGCCTGGGCAGAGCGCTTGGGCATGTCGGAGAAAACCCTGATGCGATTGTTCCTGCGCGAAACCGGCCTGAGCTTTCGTGCGTGGCGCCAGCGCATGCGGCTGCTGTCCTCCTTGGGATCGCTGGAAAGAGGCGACAGCGTGACCGGCGCGGCGCTTTCCTGTGGCTATGAGTCGACGTCCGCTTTCATCGCCGCATTCAAGGGATTGTTCGGTTTCACCCCAGGCGAATTATTCAAGCACTGAGTCATTGTCAGCTTTTGTCGCAAATACATGCCCATCCAATGATCCGCATCAGGACGGGGGGCGGCTATGATTTGGCGGGGTTGAGCTGATCCGGCACAGTGTGTGCATTGCGGCTTCATAGGTCGCAACCCCTCCCCGTGAGGAGAGGATTGCCGTATAACGACCTGTCATTCGCGTGTTTGGTAATAAAGGACCCAGAATAAAAGCTGATGAAGACTCCAAAACGCATTGAACCCCTGATCGAAGACGGTCTGGTCGACGAGGTGCTGCGCCCACTCATGAGTGGTAAAGAAGCAGCTGTCTATGTGGTGCGCTGCGGCAATGAGCTGCGTTGCGCCAAGGTCTACAAGGAGGCGAACAAGCGAAGTTTTCGCCAGGCGGCCGAATACCAGGAAGGTCGCAAGGTTCGTAACAGCCGTCAGGCCCGCGCCATGGCGAAAGGTTCGAAGTTCGGACGCAAGGAAACGGAAGACGCTTGGCAGAATGCCGAGGTGGCCGCGCTGTTCCGCTTGGCCAACGCCGGTGTGCGAGTGCCCAAGCCGTACGACTTCCTTGAAGGCGTGCTGCTGATGGAGCTGGTGGCCGATGAATACGGCGATGCAGCGCCGCGCCTGAACGACGTCGTGCTGGAGCCGGATCAGGCCCGTGAATATCACGCCTATCTGATTTCCCAGATCGTACTGATGCTCTGTACCGGCCTGGTGCACGGTGACCTGTCGGAGTTCAACGTGCTGCTCACGCCGACAGGCCCGGTCATCATCGATTTGCCGCAAGCGGTGGATGCCGCCGGCAACAACCACGCCTTCAGTATGTTGGAGCGGGATGTCGGCAACATGGCGTCCTACTTTGGCCGTTTCGCCCCTGAGCTCAAGCGCACCCGGTACGCCAAGGAAATGTGGGCGCTCTATGAAGCCGGCACGTTGCACCCGGGCAGCGTGTTGACCGGTGAGTTCGACGAGCCAGAAGAGCTGGCGGATGTTGGCGGGATCATGCGAGAGATCGAGGCCGCGCGGCTGGATGAAGAACGACGCCAGGCTGTGCGCGCCGCCGACGATGCGCCGCCAGGCAAGACCGAGGAGCCGCCTCCGCCTTGGATGCAATGATCGGTTGACCCAGAAACCCGGCCCAGGCCGGGTTTTTTATCGGTGCTCCCTCAAGGAGCATCAATCCTTGCAGCACCCCGATTCCAACTCCTTGAGGATCGGGCAGTCGGGACGGTGGTCGCCCTGGCAGTGTTCCACCAGGTCCTGGAGGGTATCGCGCAGCTCGGCCAGTTCGCGGATCTTCTGGTTCAGTTCATCGATGTGTTGCTTGGCCAGGGTCTTCACATCGGCGCTGGCGCGTTGACGATCCTGCCACAGCGTCAACAGTTTGCTGACCTCCTCCAAGGAAAACCCCAGGTCCCGGGAGCGCTTGATGAACGCCAGCGTGTGCAGGTCATCGGTGCCGTAGATCCGGTAGCCGCTGTCCGTGCGATGGGCGGCCTTGAGCAGACCGATGGATTCGTAATACCGGATCATCTTCGCGCTAAGGCCGCTCTGGCGGGCCGCTTGGCCGATGTTCATCGCTTGTCCTCCAGGTCTGCAGGCTTCCAGAACTTCAACAGTAATGCGTTGCTGACCACGCTGACGCTCGACAGCGCCATGGCCGCGCCGGCCAGTACCGGGTTGAGCAAACCGAACGCGGCGAGGGGGATGCCGATCAGGTTATAGACGAAGGCCCAGAACAGATTCTGGCGGATCTTGGCGTAAGTCTTGCGGCTGATGTCCAGCGCTGCCGGCACCAGGCGCGGGTCGCCGCGCATCAACGTGATACCGGCGGCGTGCATCGCCACATCGGTGCCGCCGCCCATGGCAATGCCGATGTCGGCAGCGGCCAGGGCTGGAGCGTCGTTGATACCGTCGCCGACCATTGCCACCACCGAATGACTTTTCAATTGCTCGACGATGGCGGACTTGTCGGCCGGCAATACTTCGGCGTGGACGTTGGTGATACCCAGCGCGTGGGCCACAACCCGGGCGCTGCCTCGGTTATCGCCGGTGAGCAGATGGCTGGCGATACGGCGGTGATTCAAGGCTTCCACCGCCGCCAGGGCACCCGGCTTGAGAGTATCGCCGAAGGCAAACAGGCCCAGGACCCGAGGTGTCGAGGCTTGTTCGATCAGCCAGGATACCGTCCGGCCTTCGGTTTCCCAGGCCAGCGCCGACTCGGCCAGCGAGTCGGGGCCTAGCCCGAGCTCTTCCAGCAAACGCCGATTGCCCAGCGCGAGGCGGCGTCCGTCGAGGGTGCCGGCGATGCCGCGCCCGGTGAGGGACTGGCTGTCGCTGATATCCGCTACGTCCAGGTCGCGCTCGGTGCAGGCGTCCAGCACCGCTTTGGCGAGCGGGTGCTCGCTGCCCCGTTGCAGGGCGCCGGCCATTCTCAGCAGCCCATCTTCGTCGCCATCGAGCGCGGCCAAGTGAGCAATGCGCGGCGTGCCGGAGGTCAGGGTTCCGGTCTTGTCGAACACCACCGTATCGACTTCATGGGCACGCTCCAGTGCCTCGGCATCCTTGATCAGAATGCCGTGGCGTGCGGCCACGCCGGTGCCGGCCATGATCGCCGTCGGTGTCGCCAGGCCCAGGGCGCACGGGCACGCGATCACCAGCACGGCAACGGCGTTGATAAGTGCGGTTTCCAATGGTGCGCCGTAGAGCCACCAGCCAATCAGCGTGGCGACAGCCAGGAGCAATACGACCGGTACGAAAATCTGGCTGACTTTATCCACCAGTTTTTGAATGGGGGCCTTGGCCGCCTGGGCGTCTTCCACCAGGCGAATGATGCGCGCCAGGACCGTCTCGGCGCCGAGGGCCTGGGTGCGCACCAGCAAACGACCTTCGCCATTGATCGCCCCGCCCGTGACCTTGTCGCCGGGTTGCTTGGGCACGGGCAGGCTTTCGCCGCTGATCAGCGCCTCGTCGGCATGGCTTTGGCCTTCGATCACTTCACCGTCCACCGGGAATCGCTCGCCGGGCTTGACCAGCACCCAGTCATTCACACGCAGCGCGCTGATGGCAACGTCCTGTTCCTTGCCGTCAATCACTTGGATTGCCCGCTCCGGTCGCAAGGCTTCGAGGGCGCGGATGGCACTGGCGGTTTGTCGCTTGGCACGGCTTTCCAGGTATTTGCCGAGCAATACCAGGGCAATCACCACGGCCGAGGCTTCGAAGTACAAATGCGGCATGCTGCCGGGCTGGGCAATTGCCCACTGATAAAGGCTCAGGCCATAACCGGCACTGGTTCCCAGGGCGACGAGCAGGTCCATATTCCCGGCCCCGGCGCGGACAGCTTTAAAAGCCGCAACGTAGAAACGCGCACCGAAGATGAATTGCACAGGTGTCGCCAACGCGAACTGCACCCAGGCCGGCAGCATCCAGTGCACGCCAAGCGGCTGCAATACCATCGGCAATACCAAGGGCAGCGCCAGCACAATCGCCAGTATCAGAGCCAGGCGCTCTCGGTTCAGGCGCTCGTCTTGGGTTTTTTGAGGTTGCTCGGCCTGCCTGACACTGGCGTCGTAGCCGGCACGCTTGACGGCGTCGATGAGCATTTGCGGATCGATCTGGCCCAGCAACTCGACATGAGCCCGTTCATTGGCCAGGTTGACGCTGGCGCGATTCACGCCTGGGACTTTACTCAGCGCTCGTTCGACCCGACCGACGCAGGAGGCGCAGGTCATGCCCTCGATGTTCAATTCCAGGGTCTGTGCGGGAACGCTATAGCCTGCTTGCTCGACCGCCTCCATCAAGGCCGGCAGGCTGCCTTCCGGTGCCTGGACCCGCGCCTGTTCCGTCGCCAGGTTGACGCTGACGGCGCTGGCGCCGGGGACCTTGCTCAGGGCTCGCTCGACCCGACCGGCACAGCTGGCGCAGGTCATGCCGGAGATCGGCAGATCGAAAGTGGTGGATTCAGACATGTGCAGGCTCCCTGTAGTGGATGACCACAGGATCAACCTTGCCATGTTGGCAAGGTCAAGCGCCAGTTCAGAAGTTTGCGAAGACCCCTGCGTTCTACCGGAGCGCGCCTGCTCGCGAAAGCGGTGTCATAGCCGATGAAGGTGCCGGACTGACCGGCCTCTTCGCGAGCAGGCTCGTTCCCACATGGGTTCGCAGGGCGTCAGTAACCGAGATCGGCCTGCTTGAGGTACATGCCTTGCTCATTCGCCGCGATGCGGTACTTCACAACATCGCCAGCCTTGAGGGTGATGTCCTGCGATCCTGGAGCGAGCATGCCCGGGGCGCAACCTGCGGCCTGGCCTGGCAGCAGTTTCAGGCGCAAGGAAATCCGACCGGGTGGCAGGTTGAACGAGGTGCTTTGCTCCTGGAATAACCTGCCAGATAACTGGTCCTGGATGTAGACGCCTATTTCGCAACTGGTCGGTACCTCCAGACGCTCCCGGGAAATGATCAAGACGCCATAGTCTTCGCCGGCAGCCGATGCCTGGGGGGCCACTGCTGAAAGACCGAGCATGCAAAACAGGCTGAACGCTGACCAGCGCATGGCTGAACCTCCGGTATGAAATCCTGATAGGTGCAGCTTGGCCGAGCACGACGCCGATTGCCAGCCCGGCAGTTTTTGCGAAAACTTGACCTTGCCATGATGGCAAGCTTGAAACTGCGGGCAACCTCATTCCCAAGGAGTCATTTCATGCAAACCTTCAACGTTCAAGGGATGTCCTGTGGTCATTGCGTAAAGGCCGTTACCCAGGCTGTGCAGGCCAAGGACCCAGCGGCTCAGGTGCAAGTGAACCTGGGCGCCGGGACCGTCCAAGTCCAGAGCACCTTGCCGAAGGAGGCGCTGATCGAGGCAATCAGGGAGGAGGGCTACGAAGCCAGCCCCGCCTGAACGTTTTTAATCGTTAGCGACCTATCGGAATGTTCAAGAGCGTCCAGCCCGGCTAGACTGTCGGGCTGCCGACTGACGCTGAGCTGGACGCCTGATGAACCTCCGTACCATTCTGATTCTTGGCGCCTTGAGCGCTTTCGGTCCCTTGGCGATCGATTTTTATCTGCCGGCGTTCCCGGCGATGGCAATCGCTTTCGGCACCGATGAAAAACATATCCAACTGACCCTGGCGGCCTATTTCCTGGGGTTGTCTCTCGGCCAACTGGCCTACGGGCCCGTGGCGGATCGCTTCGGACGACGTGTCCCGCTGCTGACGGGCGTCGCCTTGTTCACCGTGGCATCGCTGGCCTGCGCCTATGCGCCAAGCCTTGAATGGCTGATCGGTGCGCGCTTCGTGCAGGCGTTGGGCGGATGCGCGGGGATGGTGATTTCCCGGGCGGTGGTCAGCGACAAATGCGACGCGGTGGGCTCGGCCAAGGTGTTCTCGCAGTTGATGCTGGTGATGGGCCTGGCGCCGATCCTTGCGCCGATGCTCGGCGGCTTGCTGGTGAACCTCTATGGTTGGCAATCGATTTTCATTGGCCTGACGCTGTTCAGTGCGCTCGCGGCAACGGCGGTTGCCTTGTGGTTGCCGGAAAGCCTGCCCGACCATGTGCCCCGCCAACCGCTGTCCGGCGCACTGCGCCAATACGGTCGTCTTCTAAAAGACTCGGTTTACCTTGGCCACGCCCTGACAGGAGGCATCGCGATCGCCGGGATGTTTGCCTACATCGCCGGCTCGCCGTTTGTATTTATCAAGCTCTACGGCGTGCCCGCCGAGCACTTCGGCTGGTTGTTCGGAACCAACGCGGCAGGTTTCATCCTGGTAGCGCAGGTCAACGCGCGATTGTTGTCCAAGCGCGGCCCGGCTTTCTTGCTGGCCCGCGCGGTCTGGGTCTACTGGATTGCCGGGCTGAGTCTGTTGGCCGTCAGCGCCTTCCAGCCGGAGCGGCTGTGGCCGTTGCTGATCCCGTTGTTCATCTGCATCGCCAGCCTGGGCTGCATCCTCCCCAATGCGTCGGCTTGCGCCATGAACGGGCAGGGCGCCCGGGCGGGGAGTGCCTCGGCCATGTTGGGCTGCCTGCAGTTTTCCGTCGCTGCGGGTGCCGCCGCATTGGTGGCCGCGCTACATGACGGCACGGCGGTGCCGATGGCGATTGTCATCAGTCTTTGCGGATTGTTGGTGGTCGGCGCGGCAATGCTGACTCGCCGTCTGCAAAACGCGTTGGCGCTTGCCCAGGCGGGTCAGCGAAATTGAGTCACCCGGCCGCGCGCTGCTGGTGTTCGGGAAAGTGATGGGGCGCTCGGATGCGCGCTTGCAGGGTATTGGCGAAAGCCTGGGCTTCGGCCTCGGTGCGAAAGGTCACGACATGCTGGTCAAGACGTACTTGCCATTGGGATTTTGCCACTTCTTTTATCAGGATCTTCATTGCTGACCTCCTCGTGTAAAAGACTGCGTTGCAAAGGCCTCGAGTGTAGACCGGAATACGGGCGCGGTTGTGACAACGGTCAATTGTCGGACTGACGGTGCAGGCTTGGGTGGCGAGGGAGCGAGCTCCCCCGTCACGGGATTGTCTGAGGGGCGACGGCCTGGAACAGTCAGAATCCTTCCAGCACGATCTTACCCTTGGCCTTCCCACTTTCAAGCAATGCGTGGGCCCGACGCAGGTTTTCGGCGTTGATGACGCCGAAGTGTTCGCCGACCGTCGTTTTCAAGGTGCCTGCGTCAATCAGCCCGGCCACACGATTGAGCAGTTTGTGCTGTTCAAGCATGTCGACTGTCTCGAATAGAGAGCGGGTGTACATGAACTCCCAGTGCAACGACAGGCTCTTGCGCTTGAGCTTGGTCACGTCCAGGGATTTCGGGTCATCGATCAGGGCCAACTTGCCTTGGGGTGCCAAGGCTTCGACCAACTGGTCCAGATGCTGGTCGGTCTGGGTCAGGCTGGCCACGTGGGTCACTTGGGCCTGGCCGGCCTTCTTGAGTACTTCGCTCAGCGGCTGGCTGTGATCGACCACCAGGTCAGCACCCAGGCCACGTACCCAATCCGCTGTCTGCGGTCGGGAAGCGGTGCCGATGACCTTGAGGCCAGTCAGCTGGCTGGCCAGTTGCGTAAGGATCGAACCCACGCCCCCGGCGGCGCCGACGATGAGCAGGGTCTGGCCCAGGTCGGCCTGGCTTTCTTTTATCTGCAATCGGTCGAACAACAGTTCCCAAGCGGTGATGGCCGTCAGCGGCAGTGCGGCGGCTTCGGCGAAACCGAGGGTCTTGGGCATGTGGCCGACGATACGCTCATCAACCACATGCAATTCGCTGTTGCCGCCGGCCCTGGCGATGGAACCGGCGTAGAACACCTTGTCGCCAGCCTTGAACAGTGTGACTTCGTTGCCCACGGCCTTGACCACGCCGGCCACGTCCCAGCCCAGCACTTTGGCGGCGCCGCCTTCGGGCTGCACATTCTGGCGGACCTTGGTGTCGACGGGGTTGACCGAGATGGCCCTGACCTCCACCAACAGGTCCTTCGGCCCCGCGACGGGCTCCGGCAACTCAATGTCTTGAAGCGATTGTGGATCGTTGATGGGCAGTGATTGGTAATAGGCAATGGCTTTCATGAAGCGGCTCCGTGAGTGGGGACGATGGCGCCCATGTTTGGCTATTTGGTGACGGGGTAAAAGTGGCTAAACCAACAGGCTCTTTCAGTGTTTTTTTGATAATGACCATTAGTCGCGTGCAAATAGAGATTTTTCCCTCAGGAACAATCGCCTCCAAAGGTTTCTGGAGGACAGGAAAGCGTGATCCGCACGCTTATACTAGCGGCCGCCTGTGTCGACGCTGAAACGGGCACGACGGCAAATGGGGTAACCGCCATTTGCCTCGACACGAGCGACGTCCGGATGGGCATGCCGGTCTTCCAGGCGGTCAGCCGCTTTGGGCGGCACCTTCTCACGGGTCAATATGCCCCAAAGCAGTAGACAGATGATTCAACAGGGAGTGAATACATGGAACATGCACCTTGCATCAGCCAGATTGCCACGCTGCTGGCCGACCCAAAGCGTAGCGCAATGATGTGGGCCTTGATGGATGGTACGGCCCGACAGGCCGATGAATTGGCTTTGCTGGCCGGGCTTTCGCCCTCTTCGGCCAATGCCCATCTGGGGCGGTTGTCCACAGGTGGCCTGTTGAAAGTCGAGATCCGCGGTCGCAAGCGGTTTTTCCGCCTGGCGGCCCCCGAGATCGGCGCTGCCGTCGAGGCGTTGGCGAGCGCAACCCTCGCCAGCACGCCTCGGCAGATCCCAGACGTTTTCAAGCGCGGCCTCATGCCAACCAAGGCGCCGACGGCACCGGCGTCGTTGATGCGCGCCAGGCTTTGCGATGACCATTTGGGCGGGACCCTGGCGGCTGATCTTTATCAGCGATTGCTGGATGCCGGGTGGCTCGAACAGCTTGAGCAACGTGTGATCGTCTCCCATAAGGGCGCCAATCAATTGGCTGGGCACGGCCTGTTCATCCAGGCGTTGGCTCATCGCAATGCGCGCATCGCTTGCCCTTGTCCCGATTGGAGCGAGCGGCGGCCGCACCTGGGAGGCGCGCTGGGGGCGGCGTTGCTGCAATTGTTCATGCAATCGGGTTGGCTGAGCTTGCCAAATGATTCAAGGGCCCTGCAGGTGACCACTCTCGGCCAGCAGGAAATCCATCGGTTCGCCAGGCAGGACACCCTGGAAATGGCGCTCTAGGGCTGTTGGCAGGTCGCAATCAGCAATAACCGCCGGCGAGGTTCGCGCACACTCGGTCCAGGGTTCTTTCGGATTGGGGAATGCAAATGGACACTCACGTTTACAGCGCTGCGGAACGACTGGAGCGATTGCCTATCAGCGGCTATCACCGGGTCATATTCATCATCATTGCCTTGGCGTTTTTCTTCGACTCCATGGACCTCGCCATGATGACGTTCCTGCTGGGGTCGATCAAAACCGAGTTCGGCCTGAGCTCGGCCCAGGCGGGGCTGCTGGCCAGTTCCAGCTTCTTTGGCATGGTGGTGGGCGCCTCGCTGTCGGGCATGTTGGCCGATCGGTTTGGACGCAAACCGGTGTTCCAATGGAGCATCGTACTGTGGGGGCTGGCCAGTTACCTGTGTTCCACCGCGCAGGACATCGAGACATTGACGTTGTTTCGCATCCTGCTGGGCGTCGGCATGGGCATGGAGTTTCCGATCGCCCAGTCGATGCTTTCCGAACTTATTCCAGCCAAGCGCCGCGGACGCTACATCGCCTTGATGGACGGCTTCTGGCCGCTGGGCTTCGTGGCGGCGGGCGTGCTGTCGTATTTCCTGCTGCCGGTGATCGGCTGGCGTGACATCTTCCTGGTATTGGCGGTGCCGGCGGTGTTCGTCCTGGTGATCCGTTTCTTCATTCCGGAATCGCCGCGTTGGCTGGAACAGGCCGGTCGGGGCGATGAAGCGGATGCCGTACTCAAGCGGATCGAAGACAAGGTCCGGGCTTCGTTGGGGACGCGGGATTTGCCCGAGCCGATTCGCCTGCCGAGGCTGGCGACTGTCCCTGGCAATTTTTTCTCGGCCTTGGCGCAGATTTGGTCACCGTTGTACCGCCAGCGCACCGTGATGATCTGGAGCGTCTGGTTTTTTGCCCTGCTCGGGTTCTATGGCCTGACGTCCTGGCTCAGCGCGTTGTTGCAGCAATCGGGCTTCGCGGTGACGCAATCGGTCTATTACACCGTGGTCATTTCCCTGGGTGGGATCCCCGGTTTCCTGATGGCGGCGTGGCTGGTTGAACGCTGGGGACGCAAGCCGGTGTGCATCATCACGCTGTTGGGCGGCGGGGTCATGGCTTTCCTGTATGGCCAGAGCGCGGTGTTTGGTGGCAACGTCAGCCTGCTGATCGGCACCGGACTGTTGATGCAGTTCTTCCTGTTCGGCATGTGGGCGGTGCTCTATACCTACACGCCGGAACTGTATCCGACCTCGGCGCGGGCCACGGGATCGGGCTTTGCCTCGGCGGTTGGTCGCATCGGTTCGCTGCTTGGGCCCTTGGTGACCGGGCTGGTATTTCCCATCACCGGGCAGGGCGGTGTGTTTGCCCTGGGTGCGCTGTGCTTTGCCGTGGCGGCGGGGGTAGTCTGGCTGTTCGGAATGGAAACGCGGGGCAAGACGCTGGAGGAGTTGAGCGAAGGCGCAGTAGCGGATTGAACACGATCCCCTGTGGGAGCCTGCTCGCTCCCACAGGGGATGAACGCCAAGCTTAAGGTTTTACGAGTCGCGCATCCAGGCTGTTCTGCGCCAGCCGCTTGGCCTGGTCCTGGGTCATGCCCAGGTGAGTGTGCAGCGCATGGAAGTTCTCGGTGACATAACCGCCAAAATACGCCGGGTCATCTGAGTTCACCGTGACCTTCACGCCGCGTTCAAGCATGTCGAGGATGTTGTGCTGCGACATGTCGTCGAACACGCACAGCTTGGTATTGGACAGCGGGCACACCGTCAGCGGAATCTGCTCGTCGATGATCCGCTGCATCAGCCGCTCGTCTTCGATAGCCCGCACGCCGTGGTCGATGCGCTGGATCTTCAGCAGGTCCAACGCTTCCCAGATGTATTCGGGCGGGCCTTCCTCGCCAGCGTGGGCGACAGTCAGGAAACCTTCGTTACGAGCGCGATCGAACACTCGCTGGAACTTGCTCGGTGGATGGCCCATCTCCGAACTGTCCAGGCCCACGGCCACGAACGCGTCACGGAACGGTAACGCCTGGTCGAGGGTTTTCTCGGCCTGTTCTTCGCTCAGATGGCGCAGGAAACTCAGGATCAGGCCGCTGGTGATGCCCAGTTGCTGCTCGCCGTCCTTGAGGGCGGCGGCAATGCCGTTGAGCACCACTTCGAATGGAATGCCGCGATCGGTGTGAGTCTGCGGATCGAAGAATGGCTCGGTGTGGATCACGTTCTGCGCCTTGCAGCGCAGCAGGTAGGCCCAGGTCAGGTCGTAGAAATCCTGGGACGTGCGCAGCACATCGGCGCCCTGGTAATACAGGTCGAGAAACTCCTGCAAGTTGTTGAAGGCATAGGCCTTGCGCAGGGTCTCCACGTCGCTCCAAGGCAGGGCGATCTTGTTGCGTTCGGCCAGGGCAAACAGCAGCTCCGGCTCCAGCGAGCCTTCCAGGTGCAGATGCAGTTCGGCCTTGGGCAAGGCATTCAGCCAGTCGTACATGTCTTTTTCTCATCAGCGAATCAATGGCGGGCATTCTACAGGGGGTAGGCGCCGATGTCGGGTAAAACCTGACCGGGTGATCCACTGTGCAGTGCTGCATCCGCACGAAACGTTCCCGGCCTGCCACAGTCTAGTAGCTCATGACCCGTCCATTGCCAGGCCCGCGATGTTCTCGTTGATCAAGCAAGAAAAACTGCTGTTGTTGGCCCTGATAGCCGCCTTCGTTGCCTACCCGCTGGAACATTGGCTGCTGGGCAGCGGGCGGGCCGTGGCGCTGGCAAGTGGGTTGGTGCTGATCGGTTTCATCGTTTCTGCCTCCATGCGCGTGGCTCATCACGCGGAACTCCTGGCGGAAAAAGTGGGTGATCCCTACGGGACCATGATCCTGACCTTGTCGGCGGTTTTGGTGGAAGTCGTGATCCTGGCGATCATGATGAGTAACGAGGCATCGCCCACCCTGGTACGGGACACGATTTATTCGGCAGTCATGCTCGACATCAACGGTATCCTCGGGCTCGCGGCACTGATGGGAGGGCTCAAGCATGGCGAGCAGGTCTATAACGACGATTCGGCGCGCACCTACAGCGTGATGATTCTCACCGCGATGGGCGTGTCGATGGTGGTGCCTGAGTTCATTCCCCAAGAAAACTGGAAGCATTATTCGGCGTTCACCATCGGCGCGATGATGGTCTTGTATGCCTTGTTCCTGCGGATGCAGGTGGGCCCCCACAGTTATTTCTTCAGCTACAACTACCCGGAAAAACGTCGAAAAAAGGAGCCGGTGGAAACCGAGCCGAAACCCATCAGCCTGGCATTCTCCATCGGCGCATTGGTGTTTGGCGTGGTGGTGATCGGTGCGCTGGCCGAGGTCATGTCCAAGGCCATCGATCTGGGACTGGAAGGCTCCGGCGCGCCGCCGGTGGTCACGGCTATCCTGGTGGCGGCCATCTCCGCAGCGCCGGAAATCCTCACCGCCCTGCGTGCAGCCCTGGCCAATCGCATGCAGTCGGTGGTCAACATCGCGTTGGGAGCGTCGCTGTCCACCGTGATCCTGACCGTGCCGGTGATGGAGGCGATGGCGCTCTATACCGGCCAGCCTTTCCAGATGGCGATGACGCCGGTGCAGACGGTGATGATCTTCATCACCTTGATCGTCAGCGCTATCAACCTCAACGATGGCGAAACCAACGCCATCGAGGGCATGACCCACTTTGTGTTGTTTGCGACGTTTGTGATGTTGTCGTTGCTGGGGCTTTGACTTGTCATAGTCCCTGTGGGAGCCGGCTGGCTCCCACATTCGTTTTCGGTTTGATCAGGATGTTGCGATCAACTCCCGAGCCGCCTGGCTGTGATCGGCAATCAACCCGTTCAGGTCAAGGCCCTCGACCTGTCCGTCGATCACCCGCCACTCGCCGGCGATCATCACCCGATCCGCTCGATCAGCGCCACATAGCAGCAGTGCCGAGATCGGGTCGTGGCTGCCGGAGAAGCGCAGCTCATCAAGCTTGAACAGCCCCAGGTCGGCCTGTTTGCCCACCGCCAGTTCGCCGATGTCGTTGCGCCCCAGCAATCGCGCCGAACCGCGGGTCGCCCAACCCAGCACCCGTTCCGGCGTGATCGCTTGCGCGCCATAGCGCAGGCGTTGGATGTACAGCGCTTGGCGGGCTTCGAGGATCATGTTCGAGGCATCGTTGGACGCTGAGCCGTCCACGCCCAGGCCCAGTGGCGCGCCGGCGGCCGTGAGGTCGAGTGTCGGGCAAATGCCCGAGGCCAGGCGCATGTTCGAACTGGGGCAATGACAGATACCGGTGCCGGCTGCGCCCAGACGGACGATTTCATCCGGATTGAAATGAATGCCATGGGCCAGCCAGGTACGCGGACCCAGCCAGCCGACGCTGTCCAGGTAATCGACGGTGCGCAGGCCGAAGCGTTGCAGGCAGAAATCTTCTTCATCGAGGGTTTCGGCCAGGTGCGTGTGCAGGCGTACGTCGAGTTTTTCCGCGAGCTCGGCGCTGGCGCTCATGATCTCGGGTGTCACCGAAAACGGTGAGCACGGCGCCAGGGCAATCTGGATCTGCGCGCCGTCGCCTCGTTGGTGATAACGGGCGATCAGTCGCTGACTGTCGTCGAGAATCACTTGGCCCTGCTGGACAGTCTGCTGCGGCGGCAAGCCACCGTCGGCTTCGCCCAGGCTCATGGAACCGCGAGTGAGCATTGCGCGCATGCCCAGTTCGCGGACGCTTTCAACCTGCACGTCGATTGCATTCTCCAGGCCTTGCGGAAACAGATAATGATGGTCAGCCGCCGTGGTGCAGCCCGACAAGAGCAGTTCGGCCAGCGCCACTTTGCTTGCCAGGGCCAGTTTTTCCGGTGTCAGTCGTGCCCAGACCGGGTAAAGGGTTTTCAGCCAAGGGAACAATGGCTGGTTGACCACAGGGGCCCAGGCGCGGGTGAGGGTCTGATAAAAATGATGGTGAGTGTTGATCAGCCCCGGCAGGATGACATGCTCGCGGGCGTCGAAGACAACATCGCAGGGATGGTCGGGGTGCTGGCCGAGGCCGAGCAGTTCGACGATCGCACCATCCTGCAGGACGAGACCGCCACGGGCATCGAGGTCGTTGGCCGTGAAGACGGCGAGGGGATTTTTTAACCAGGTACGGGTCGCAGGCATGGTCGCCGGCTCCTCTGAAAGTGGGTTCAGGTTAGCCAGCTCAGTGATGCCCTGTCTGCTGATCCAGGGGCGCCCTTGGGAGGGCGCGGTTTGCAGTTTACTCAGTTTATCCGGCACCCATCCAGTGCTCAGCGAGGATTACTGTGGGAGCGGCGGTTTACCAGGGAATCGTCTCGCCCCTGTAATTGACGAAGTGATGCCCACCCTTGCCGGCGAAGGCATTGACCTGATCGATCAACCCACGCGTGCTGGTCTCGACGTCTATGTCGGCGCCTTCCCCGCCCATATCCGTCTTCACCCAGCCCGGATGCAGCGACAGTACAGTCAGTGATTTCTCGCCCAGTTGACTGACAAAGCTGTTGGTCATCGAGTTGAGGGCGGCTTTGCTTGCCTTGTACAGCGCCAGTTCCGGCGCATCGGGCATGGTCACGCTGCCGAGCACGGAGCTCATGAAAGCCAGTACTCCGCTGCCCTCGCGAATCTGCCCGACGAAGCGCTGTGCCAGGTTGATCGGCGCCACGGCGTTGGTGAAGAACAACTGGCCGACCTCCGCCAACGTTGCGCCGCCCGGGCTCTGGTTGTCCGGGCCCTTGACGCCGGCGTTGATGAACAGCAGGTCAAAGGTGTCGTCCTTGAGCTGCTGGCTCAGGGCGATGACGGCTTGTTGGTCGTCCATGTCGAGCTTTTCGATGCGCACCCGCCCCAGCGCTTTCAACGCGTCTGCGTTCTGCGGGTTGCGCACGGTGGCAATGACGTTCCAGCCATCGCCGAGCAATGTCTTCACCAAACCCAGGCCCAAGCCCCTGGAAGCGCCGATGATCAATGCGTTTTTTGCGTAATTCATGAGGGCATCCTTGAAAAAAAGGTCATGGGATTAATGGACAGCGTTTACCGAGCCGTTGTTTCAGATCGTGACGCAGCGCGTCGAGTCGATCGCAAGGAAGCTTCTTCAATCACCGTAACGATTGATTAAAAAATGATCAAGCGGCCGCAAACCATGCTGCTCTTGGTGCAGCCGGAGCCATGAACGGGTTATCCACAGGTTGCTCCACAGTAATTGTGCGCAAGCTGGACAGTCGGGCATAAGCCTCGTGCGGCTTTCTTCTAAAGGCGATAAAGCACTGCAACCATTTGTTTTCCTGAATATTTCGGCGACTCTTGAGGCGCGTGTATAAAAAACGTACAAATCGCCGAAAGCCGCACGACAGAAGGGTTACAGCGTGATGCGCCCAGGTTATCCACAAGCAGGTGCACAGCGCATGTGGGCAAATCGAGGGACGCATGTCATCAGGTTGTTTGGCGGTCCAGGCGTATTTGCCCGCGACTCAGGTCGGCCAGTCGTGTCTGCAGCGTTTCAATGTGTTCCTCACCCACCGCCAATTGGAGTTCCACGCCGTTTGCGGTGAAATGCTCGGCATTTACCAAGCCACCGCATTCGGCTGTACGTAGTTTTACCAAGGGCAGTTCCGCGAACCCGCAAACGCAGTGCAGCGCCACGCGGCTAATCAACTCGATCTTTTCGGCATTTTGCAGGCATTTGTTTGCGCCGCCGCCATAAGCCCGCGCCAACCCTCCGGTACCCAACTGGATTCCGCCGTACCAGCGGATGACCAATACCACGACCTGGTCACAGGCCTGGGCCTGGATGGCTGCCAGGATCGGCCGTCCGGCGGTGCCGCCCGGTTCGCCATCGTCACTGCTGCGGTACTGATCACCCAGTTTCCATGCCCAGCAATTGTGCGTGGCATCGAGGTCGCTGTGCTGTTCGATAAAGGCCTGGGCCTCGGCGGGACTGTTGATGGGGGCGGCGAGGGTAATGAAACGGCTTTTGCGGATTTCTTCACGGTACTCACAAAAGCCGGCGAGGGTATAAGGCATGTAATCCTAGAGGTCAGGTGTCAGGCCGCAGCCTTTGAGAATGATACGGATGAGGTTGTCGCCGGCGTCGGTCATGTCTTGCTTGGTCAGCTTGCTGCGACCGGTCACGCGGCAGATCTGGGTGGCGAAGTCGGCGTAGTGCTGGGTGCTGCCCCACAACAGGAAGATGAGGTGCACCGGATCGACCGGGTCCATTTTGCCTGCATCGATCCAAGCCTGGAAAACAGCCGCCCGGCCCCTGAACCAGGCGCGATAATCCTGGTTGAAATGCTCACTCAGGCATTCGCCGCCACTGATGACTTCCATGGCGAAAATCCGCGATGCCTGGGGCTGGCGCCTGGAGAACTCCATCTTGGCGCGGATGTAGCGGGTCAACGCCTGCGCCGGATCGTCCTCGGCCGTCAGGGAGTTGAACGTGCTGTCCCATAACTCGACGATGTTGCTCAACACCGCGACGTAGAGTCCGAGCTTGTTGGTGAAGTAGTAGTGCAAGTTTGCCTTGGGCAATCCAGCTTTCAAGGCAATCGTGTTCATGCTGGTGCCCTTGAAACCGTGACGGGCGAACTCATCCTCGGCGGCCCTGAGGATGGTCTCTTCGTTCTGTTGACGAATGCGGCCGGTCGGCTTGCCACCATGGGCAGGAACTTCAAAGGTCATGGACGTTTCCGGGCTGGGTCTGTGGGTGCGGGCCAAATGCGTTCATAGCGCACCGGCGAGGATCCGACAAGTGTTGCCGCTATAAAAGCCGTATCGTGGAGACTATCAGCGTGTTGCTGCCAGGCTTTCGAGAAAATTTTCCAGCACCAGATGAGGGCGACGACCCTTGCGAGTGACCGATGCCAGGCTCAGATCGTAGAAACGCGCCAAGGGCTTGAGGGCGCGCAGCCGACCTTGCTGGACCCAGAGATTGGCATAGTGATCCGGCAGATAACCGATGTAGCGTCCAGTGAGAATCAGAAAGGCCATGCCTTCGCGGTCCGATGCGCTGGCGGTGCAGTTCAGTGCCTGGTAATGGGCCTGGATGTCTGCCGGCAAGCGGAAGGTTGGCGCGATGGCGTCTTGGCTATTGAGGCGAGCGTCTTCGAGTTGTTGGTCATCCACATAGAACAGCGGATGTCCCACTGCGCAATACAGCAGCGAACGTTCGCTGTAGAGCGGCTGGTACTCGAGACCTGACAAGGCGCTGGCTTGGGGAACCACGCCGACATGCAGGCGACCATCTAGCACGCCTTGTTCGACTTCATTGGGGGCAATCATGCGAATCTGGATCTGCACGTCGGGCCCGCGTTCTTTCAACTGGGCCAAGGCGTGCGTGATGCGCATGTGCGGCAGGGTGACGAGGTTGTCCGTCAGGCCAATGATCAGTTCGCCGCGCAAATGTTGGTGAAGGCCGTTGACCTCGGTGCGGAAGCTTTCCAACGCGCTCAATAGTTGCAGGGCCGATTGATAGACCTCGCGGCCTTCTTCAGTCAGGGAAAAACCTGCGCGACCACGCTGGCACAAGCGCAGCCCGAGGCGCTGTTCCAAATCGTTCATTTGCTGGCTGATAGCCGACCGACCGATACCAAGCACCGTTTCGGCGGCGGAAAACCCACCGGACTCCACCACACTGCGGAAAATGCGCAGCAAGCGGATATCGAAGTCGCTGACCTGGGCCAGCGGATCGGAACGACGAAGACTCATAGTTTAGTGATCCGCTGACTGAAGGTTAGAAAAGCTGGATTTCACCGACTTTATCGCCGTGGCAACGTAGTCGCAAGAACGCTCTGATTCAGTCCGCTTATGTCTTGCGAGGTTTTGTCGATGAACATGCCCGAACACGCTGTCGGTTCCCTGGCCAGCCAGTTGAAGCTGGATGCCCACTGGATGCCCTACACGGCCAATCGCAATTTTCAGCGCGATCCTCGCCTGATCGTGGCCGCCGAAGGTAGCTGGCTGACCGACGACAAGGGGCGCAAGGTCTACGACTCTTTGTCGGGCTTGTGGACGTGCGGCGCCGGACACACGCGCAAGGAAATCCAAGAGGCGGTCGCCAAGCAGCTGGGCACCCTCGATTATTCGCCGGGGTTCCAATACGGCCATCCACTGTCTTTCCAGTTGGCGGAAAAAATCACCAGCCTGACCCCGGGCAACCTTAACCATGTGTTTTTCACCGACTCCGGCTCCGAATGCGCTGATACCGCAGTGAAGATGGTTCGCGCCTACTGGCGCCTCAAGGGGCAGGCCACCAAGACCAAGATGATAGGTCGTGCTCGCGGTTATCACGGCGTGAACATCGCCGGTACCAGCCTGGGCGGCGTCAGCGGCAATCGCAAATTGTTCGGCCAAGCCATGATTGACGTCGATCATCTGCCCCACACCTTGCTGGCCAGCAACGCCTATTCCCGTGGCATGCCGAAGGAGGGAGGCATCGCTTTGGCCGATGAACTGCTGAAGTTGATCGAGCTGCACGACGCTTCCAACATCGCCGCGGTGTTTGTCGAGCCAATGGCCGGTTCCGCCGGCGTATTGGTGCCGCCGGAGGGATACCTCAAGCGGCTGCGGGAAATCTGCGACCAGCACAACATCTTGCTGGTGTTTGACGAAGTGATCACCGGTTTCGGTCGTACCGGTGCGATGTTCGGTGCCGACAGTTTTGGCGTGACCCCGGACGTGATGTGCATCGCCAAGCAAGTTACCAACGGTGCGATTCCGATGGGGGCGGTGATTGCCAGCAGCGAAATCTACCAGACGTTCATGAGCCAGCCGACGCCCGAATATGCCGTGGAATTTCCCCATGGCTATACCTACTCGGCGCACCCGGTGGCGTGCGCGGCAGGCTTGGCGGCGCTGGACCTGTTGCAGAAGGAAAACCTGGTGCAGAGCGTGGCCGAGGTCGCGCCGCATTTCGAGGCAGCTTTGCATGGTTTGAAGGGCTCAAAAAACGTCATCGACATTCGCAACTTTGGCTTGGCCGGGGCTATCCAGATCGCCCCGCGCGATGGCGACGCGATCGTACGCCCATTCGAGGCGGGCATGGCCCTGTGGAAGGCTGGGTTCTATGTGCGATTCGGTGGCGATACCTTGCAGTTCGGGCCGACATTCAACAGCAAGCCGCACGACCTGGATCGCCTTTTCGATGCGGTTGGTGAAGTGCTGAACAAGATCGACTGATTTCTTCTTTATAAAGAGACGCTCATTGTTGAGCGTCCGGTGACCGAATTTCCTGGAGTCCCCATGAGCCTCATCCCGCATTTGATCAATGGCGAACTGTTGAGCGACAGCGCTCGGACGGCCGATGTGTTCAACCCCTCCACTGGCCGAGCCATCCATAAGGTTCCGCTGGCGGATCGCGCGACTGTCCAACAGGCGATCGATGTTGCCAAGGCGGCTTTCCCCGCCTGGCGCAACACACCGGCGGCGAAGCGCGCCCAGGTAATGTTTCGTTTCAAGCAACTGTTGGAGCAGAACGAAGCGCGTATCGCCCAATTGATCAGCGAAGAACATGGCAAGACGTTGGAAGATGCCGCGGGTGAGCTCAAGCGTGGTATCGAAAACGTTGAGTTTGCCTGTGCCGCGCCGGAAATCCTGAAGGGCGAATACAGTCGCAATGTAGGACCGAACATTGATGCCTGGTCAGACTTCCAGCCCTTGGGTGTCGTGGCAGGTATCACGCCGTTCAACTTCCCGGCGATGGTGCCGTTGTGGATGTATCCGCTGGCTATCGTCTGTGGCAACTGCTTCATCCTCAAGCCGTCCGAGCGTGATCCGAGCTCGACATTGCTGATTGGCCAGCTATTGCTGGAAGCCGGTTTGCCCAAAGGTGTGTTGAGCGTGGTCCATGGCGACAAGGCGGCGGTGGATGCGTTGATTGAAGCGCCGGAAGTAAAGGCGCTGAGTTTTGTCGGGTCGACGCCGATTGCCGAGTACATCTATGCCGAGGGGACTCGTCGCGGTAAACGCGTCCAGGCCTTGGGCGGTGCGAAGAACCATGCAGTCCTGATGCCCGACGCCGATCTGGATAATGCAGTCAGCGCCTTGATGGGCGCTGCGTACGGTTCGTGCGGTGAGCGCTGCATGGCGATTTCGGTGGCAGTGTGTGTCGGTGATCAGGTGGCGGATGCGCTGGTGGCCAAGTTGGTTCCGCAGATCAAGGCATTGAAGATCGGTGCGGGGACTTCGTGCGGACTGGACATGGGGCCGCTTGTTACCGGGCAACACCGCGACAAGGTCAGTGGCTATATAGAAGAGGGCGTGTCGGCGGGGGCGTCATTGATTGTCGATGGCCGTGGCTTGAGTGTCGCTGGGCACGAGGACGGCTTTTTCCTGGGCGGCTGTCTGTTCGATCACGTGACACCTGAGATGCGCATCTATAAGGAAGAAATCTTCGGGCCAGTGCTGTGTATCGTCCGGGTCAACAGCTTGGAAGAGGCGATGCAACTGATCAATGATCACGAATATGGCAACGGGACCTGCATCTTTACCCGAGACGGCGAGGCGGCGCGGTTGTTCTGTGATGAGATTGAAGTCGGCATGGTCGGCGTCAACGTTCCATTGCCAGTGCCTGTTGCTTATCACAGTTTTGGCGGTTGGAAGCGTTCGCTCTTTGGTGACCTGCATGCTTATGGTCCGGATGGGGTGCGTTTTTATACGCGTCGCAAGGCCATTACCCAACGCTGGCCGCAGCGTGCCAGCCATGAAGCTTCACAATTTGCATTTCCAAGCCTGTAGTTGGTAACTGAAGAGGCCGGCGCCCTTGGGCGTCGGCCTCTGTATTTATGGGGCTTTCTGACTGATATGACACAATTGTGAAAATAACGGTTGACGGCAAATTCTGGATGTCTATAATTCGCCCCACTTCCGGCGCAGTCGAAACGGAAAACTCCTTGAGTTTCAATGAGTTAGATGGTTTAGGCAAGTCAGGCGCTTCAGTTCATCGAAGTGCTGAAGGAGTTGATAGGGCGGTGTTGTTTGGCTCTATCGGCGATTCGATCTTCTCGATCGAAAGCGGTAAAAAAGAGGTGTTGACAGCAGCGAACAACGCTGTAGAATTCGCCTCCCGCTAACGAGAGATCGAAAGCGCAAGTGGTTGAAGTTGTTAAGGATTTCCAAGCGAAACTTTGAAAACTTCTTAAAATAACCGCTTGACAGATACACGGGGCGCTGTAGAATGCGCGCCTCGGTTGAGACGAAAGGCTCAATCCACCGCTCTTTAACAACTGAATCAAGCAATTCGTGTGGGTGCTTGTGGAGTCAGACTGCTAGTCAACAGATTATCAGCATCACAAGTTACTCCGCGAGAAATCAAAGATGTAACCAACGATTGCTGAGCCAAGTTTAGGGTTTTCTCAAAACCCAAAGATGTTTGAACTGAAGAGTTTGATCATGGCTCAGATTGAACGCTGGCGGCAGGCCTAACACATGCAAGTCGAGCGGCAGCACGGGTACTTGTACCTGGTGGCGAGCGGCGGACGGGTGAGTAATGCCTAGGAATCTGCCTGGTAGTGGGGGATAACGCTCGGAAACGGACGCTAATACCGCATACGTCCTACGGGAGAAAGCAGGGGACCTTCGGGCCTTGCGCTATCAGATGAGCCTAGGTCGGATTAGCTAGTTGGTGAGGTAATGGCTCACCAAGGCGACGATCCGTAACTGGTCTGAGAGGATGATCAGTCACACTGGAACTGAGACACGGTCCAGACTCCTACGGGAGGCAGCAGTGGGGAATATTGGACAATGGGCGAAAGCCTGATCCAGCCATGCCGCGTGTGTGAAGAAGGTCTTCGGATTGTAAAGCACTTTAAGTTGGGAGGAAGGGCATTAACCTAATACGTTAGTGTTTTGACGTTACCGACAGAATAAGCACCGGCTAACTCTGTGCCAGCAGCCGCGGTAATACAGAGGGTGCAAGCGTTAATCGGAATTACTGGGCGTAAAGCGCGCGTAGGTGGTTCGTTAAGTTGGATGTGAAATCCCCGGGCTCAACCTGGGAACTGCATTCAAAACTGTCGAGCTAGAGTATGGTAGAGGGTGGTGGAATTTCCTGTGTAGCGGTGAAATGCGTAGATATAGGAAGGAACACCAGTGGCGAAGGCGACCACCTGGACTGATACTGACACTGAGGTGCGAAAGCGTGGGGAGCAAACAGGATTAGATACCCTGGTAGTCCACGCCGTAAACGATGTCAACTAGCCGTTGGGAGCCTTGAGCTCTTAGTGGCGCAGCTAACGCATTAAGTTGACCGCCTGGGGAGTACGGCCGCAAGGTTAAAACTCAAATGAATTGACGGGGGCCCGCACAAGCGGTGGAGCATGTGGTTTAATTCGAAGCAACGCGAAGAACCTTACCAGGCCTTGACATCCAATGAACTTTCCAGAGATGGATTGGTGCCTTCGGGAACATTGAGACAGGTGCTGCATGGCTGTCGTCAGCTCGTGTCGTGAGATGTTGGGTTAAGTCCCGTAACGAGCGCAACCCTTGTCCTTAGTTACCAGCACGTTATGGTGGGCACTCTAAGGAGACTGCCGGTGACAAACCGGAGGAAGGTGGGGATGACGTCAAGTCATCATGGCCCTTACGGCCTGGGCTACACACGTGCTACAATGGTCGGTACAGAGGGTTGCCAAGCCGCGAGGTGGAGCTAATCCCACAAAACCGATCGTAGTCCGGATCGCAGTCTGCAACTCGACTGCGTGAAGTCGGAATCGCTAGTAATCGCGAATCAGAATGTCGCGGTGAATACGTTCCCGGGCCTTGTACACACCGCCCGTCACACCATGGGAGTGGGTTGCACCAGAAGTAGCTAGTCTAACCTTCGGGGGGACGGTTACCACGGTGTGATTCATGACTGGGGTGAAGTCGTAACAAGGTAGCCGTAGGGGAACCTGCGGCTGGATCACCTCCTTAATCGACGACCGCAGCTGCTTCATGAGCTCCCACACGAATTGCTTGATTCATTGAAGAAGACGATTGGGTCTGTAGCTCAGTTGGTTAGAGCGCACCCCTGATAAGGGTGAGGTCGGCAGTTCGAATCTGCCCAGACCCACCAATTTCATGGTGTACCCTGTAGCGATACGGGGCCATAGCTCAGCTGGGAGAGCGCCTGCCTTGCACGCAGGAGGTCAGCGGTTCGATCCCGCTTGGCTCCACCATTACAGATTGGTTCCAACGTTTAAAGCTTAGAAATGAGCATTCCACCAAGGCGGTGATGAATGTTGATTTCTAGTCTTTTGATTAGATCGTTCTTTAAAAATTTGGGTATGTGATAGAAAGATAGACTGGACGTTACTTTCACTGGTAACGGATCAGGCTAAGGTAAAATTTGTGAAGGGCTCTTAGAGCTCAATCGAATTTTCGGCGAATGTCGTCTTCACAGTATAACCAGATTGCTTGGGGTTATATGGTCAAGTGAAGAAGCGCATACGGTGGATGCCTTGGCAGTCAGAGGCGATGAAAGACGTGGTAGCCTGCGAAAAGCTTCGGGGAGTCGGCAAACAGACTTTGATCCGGAGATGTCTGAATGGGGGAACCCAGCCATCATAAGATGGTTATCTTGTACTGAATACATAGGTGCAAGAGGCGAACCAGGGGAACTGAAACATCTAAGTACCCTGAGGAAAAGAAATCAACCGAGATTCCCTAGTAGTGGCGAGCGAACGGGGACTAGCCCTTAAGCTTCTTTGATTTTAGCGGAACGCTCTGGAAAGTGCGGCCATAGTGGGTGATAGCCCTGTACGCGAAAGGATCTTAGAAGTGAAATCGAGTAGGACGGAGCACGAGAAACTTTGTCTGAATATGGGGGGACCATCCTCCAAGGCTAAATACTACTGACTGACCGATAGTGAACTAGTACCGTGAGGGAAAGGCGAAAAGAACCCCGGAGAGGGGAGTGAAATAGATCCTGAAACCGTATGCGTACAAGCAGTGGGAGCCCACTTTGTTGGGTGACTGCGTACCTTTTGTATAATGGGTCAGCGACTTATTTTCAGTGGCGAGCTTAACCGAATAGGGGAGGCGTAGCGAAAGCGAGTCTTAATAGGGCGTCTAGTCGCTGGGAATAGACCCGAAACCGGGCGATCTATCCATGGGCAGGTTGAAGGTTAGGTAACACTGACTGGAGGACCGAACCGACTACCGTTGAAAAGTTAGCGGATGACCTGTGGATCGGAGTGAAAGGCTAATCAAGCTCGGAGATAGCTGGTTCTCCTCGAAAGCTATTTAGGTAGCGCCTCATGTATCACTGTAGGGGGTAGAGCACTGTTTCGGCTAGGGGGTCATCCCGACTTACCAAACCGATGCAAACTCCGAATACCTACAAGTGCCGAGCATGGGAGACACACGGCGGGTGCTAACGTCCGTCGTGAAAAGGGAAACAACCCAGACCGTCAGCTAAGGTCCCAAAGTTATGGTTAAGTGGGAAACGATGTGGGAAGGCTTAGACAGCTAGGAGGTTGGCTTAGAAGCAGCCACCCTTTAAAGAAAGCGTAATAGCTCACTAGTCGAGTCGGCCTGCGCGGAAGATGTAACGGGGCTCAAACCATACACCGAAGCTACGGGTATCACGCAAGTGATGCGGTAGAGGAGCGTTCTGTAAGCCTGTGAAGGTGAGTTGAGAAGCTTGCTGGAGGTATCAGAAGTGCGAATGCTGACATGAGTAACGACAATGGGTGTGAAAAACACCCACGCCGAAAGACCAAGGTTTCCTGCGCAACGTTAATCGACGCAGGGTTAGTCGGTCCCTAAGGCGAGGCTGAAAAGCGTAGTCGATGGAAAACAGGTTAATATTCCTGTACTTCTGGTTATTGCGATGGAGGGACGGAGAAGGCTAGGCCAGCTTGGCGTTGGTTGTCCAAGTTTAAGGTGGTAGGCTGGAATCTTAGGTAAATCCGGGATTCCAAGGCCGAGAGCTGATGACGAGTTACCCTTTGGGTGACGAAGTGGTTGATGCCATGCTTCCAAGAAAAGCTTCTAAGCTTCAGGTAACCAGGAACCGTACCCCAAACCGACACAGGTGGTTGGGTAGAGAATACCAAGGCGCTTGAGAGAACTCGGGTGAAGGAACTAGGCAAAATGGCACCGTAACTTCGGGAGAAGGTGCGCCGGTGAGGGTGAAGCACTTGCTGCGTAAGCCCACGCCGGTCGAAGATACCAGGCCGCTGCGACTGTTTATTAAAAACACAGCACTCTGCAAACACGAAAGTGGACGTATAGGGTGTGACGCCTGCCCGGTGCCGGAAGGTTAATTGATGGGGTTAGCTAACGCGAAGCTCTTGATCGAAGCCCCGGTAAACGGCGGCCGTAACTATAACGGTCCTAAGGTAGCGAAATTCCTTGTCGGGTAAGTTCCGACCTGCACGAATGGCGTAACGATGGCGGCGCTGTCTCCACCCGAGACTCAGTGAAATTGAAATCGCTGTGAAGATGCAGTGTATCCGCGGCTAGACGGAAAGACCCCGTGAACCTTTACTATAGCTTTGCACTGGACTTTGAATTTGCTTGTGTAGGATAGGTGGGAGGCTTTGAAGCGTGGACGCCAGTCTGCGTGGAGCCATCCTTGAAATACCACCCTGGCAACTTTGAGGTTCTAACTCAGGTCCGTTATCCGGATCGAGGACAGTGTATGGTGGGTAGTTTGACTGGGGCGGTCTCCTCCTAAAGAGTAACGGAGGAGTACGAAGGTGCGCTCAGACCGGTCGGAAATCGGTCGTAGAGTATAAAGGCAAAAGCGCGCTTGACTGCGAGACAGACACGTCGAGCAGGTACGAAAGTAGGTCTTAGTGATCCGGTGGTTCTGTATGGAAGGGCCATCGCTCAACGGATAAAAGGTACTCCGGGGATAACAGGCTGATACCGCCCAAGAGTTCATATCGACGGCGGTGTTTGGCACCTCGATGTCGGCTCATCACATCCTGGGGCTGAAGCCGGTCCCAAGGGTATGGCTGTTCGCCATTTAAAGTGGTACGCGAGCTGGGTTTAGAACGTCGTGAGACAGTTCGGTCCCTATCTGCCGTGGACGTTTGAGATTTGAGAGGGGCTGCTCCTAGTACGAGAGGACCGGAGTGGACGAACCTCTGGTGTTCCGGTTGTCACGCCAGTGGCATTGCCGGGTAGCTATGTTCGGAAAAGATAACCGCTGAAAGCATCTAAGCGGGAAACTTGCCTCAAGATGAGATCTCACTGGAGCCTTGAGCTCCCTGAAGGGCCGTCGAAGACTACGACGTTGATAGGCAGGGTGTGTAAGCGCTGTGAGGCGTTGAGCTAACCTGTACTAATTGCCCGTGAGGCTTGACCATATAACACCCAAGCAATTTGCTGACTCGAAAGAGCACCAGATTGCGGTGTGTGAAGACGAAACGAACCGAAAGTTCGAAACTCACAAAACACCGAAAGCTGTCACATACCCAATTTGCTGAAGCGAGGTCATTAGGCCGCGACTCAGTACCCGAATTTCTTGACGACCATAGAGCATTGGAACCACCTGATCCCATCCCGAACTCAGAAGTGAAACGATGCATCGCCGATGGTAGTGTGGGGTTTCCCCATGTGAGAGTAGGTCATCGTCAAGATTCAATTCCGAAACCCCTATCTGCTGATGCAGGTAGGGGTTTTGTTTTGCCTGCAGGAAAGTTCTTACGACACGCTCGGACAGCTCCTGGCTGTCACAGCCCCCCGACAGTGCTAAGGTTCCGCCCTAGCTTTTGCATTTTCAAGGATGCCTTTATGCCGGACGCGACGTCCCTTAGCCCTGCTTTCATGGTGGTTCACGGGAATCGCCTTGATGAGCTGCGCAGCCTGGTTATCAGTCTGATGCGACGTTATCCGCTAAGCCCTCTTGAGAATGAGATCGCCCTCGTTCAAAGCAACGGCATCGCCCAGTGGCTGAAGTTGGCATTGGCTGAGGATCCTGAAGACGACGACAGTGGCGGCTGCGGTATCGCGGCCGCCATCGAGGTGCAGTTGCCTGGCAGTTTCATGTGGCAGCTCTATCGAATGGTACTCGGGCGTGATGAGATCCCGGCCAAGTCCCTGCTGGATAAGGCCCCCCTCACCTGGAGGCTGATGCGTCTGCTGCCTCAGCTGATTGAGCAACCTCATTTCGAACCCCTGCGACGTTTCCTCACTCACGACGCTGATCTACGCAAGCGATACCAATTGTCTGAGCGTCTGGCTGATCTTTTCGACCAGTACCAGGTGTACCGAGCTGATTGGCTCGAAGATTGGGCGCAGGGACACCACCAGACAAGGAGCGTGCGTGGCGAAACAAAGCCGCTGGCGGAGGCGAATTGTTGGCAAGCGGAGCTGTGGCGAGCCTTGCTTCTGGACGTGGGAGAGGCAGGAATGGCTCAAAGTCGTGCAGGCGTTCATCAGCGCTATCTCGAGCGCATCAATAACCTTGAGGTCGCTCCAAAAGGCCTACCGGCGCGCGTAATCGTCTTTGGTATTTCTTCACTGCCAGCCCAAGTCCTTGAGGCCCTGGCCGGGCTTTCACGGTTCAGCCAGGTTTTGCTGTGCGTCCATAATCCCTGTCGTTACCATTGGGCGGACATCGTCGCTGACAAGGACCTGCTTCGTCATCAGTACAAACGACAGGCCCGCAAAAGCAGCATGC
This sequence comes from Pseudomonas frederiksbergensis, assembly GCF_035751725.1. GTDB lineage: Bacteria > Pseudomonadota > Gammaproteobacteria > Pseudomonadales > Pseudomonadaceae > Aquipseudomonas > Aquipseudomonas frederiksbergensis_A. Next base: position 801,559 of record NZ_CP142104.1, read on the forward strand.
CAAACGTCCTTGATTCGCAAGCCTTGCATCAACATGCTCATCCGCTATTGGCCGCTTGGGGAAAGCAAGGGCGCGACTACATCAACCTTCTCGACAGCTACGATGATCCAACCACCTATCGCTCGGTATTTCGCGAGGGACGGATCGACCTGTTCAGCGAAGGCAATCCCACGACCCTTCTCAGCCAATTGCAGGACGACATCCTGGAGTTACGCCCCCTGGATGAAACCCGGAAACAGTGGCCAGCCGTCGATCCCGAACAAGATCAGTCGATCCGTTTTCATGTTGCCCACAGCGCCCAGCGTGAAGTTGAGATCCTGCATGACCAGTTGCTTGCCCACTTCAGCAGGGATCCCAGCCTGCGTCCCCGGGATATCATCGTCATGGTTCCGGATATCGACAGCTATGCGCCGCATATTCGCTCCGTATTCGGCCAGCTCGACAGGGTTGACCCACGTTTCATTCCGTTCACGCTGACGGACCAGGGCCAGCGCGGTCGAGACCCTCTACTGATTGCCGTCGAGCATTTGCTCAAGCTCCCGGACAGTCGCTTTCCGGTCAGCGAGATCCTCGATCTGCTGGATGTGCCCGCATTGCGCGAGCGGTTTGGTATTGATGAGGCTGACTTACCGACCCTGCACCGCTGGATCGAAGGCGCGGGTATTCGGTGGGGAATGAGTGCCGAACACCGCGCCGGCTTGGGGTTGCCGGCGGAGCTTGAACAGAACAGCTGGCGTTTCGGTCTGCGTCGCATGTTGCTGGGGTATGCAGTGGGCAATTCAGACGCCTACGAAGGTATCGAGCCCTATGACGAGATCGGCGGCCTCGATGCGGCTTTGATCGGTCCGCTGGTCGCTTTGCTGGACGCGCTGGAAGTTGCTCACCAAGAGCTCAGCCAGCCAGCGTCGCCCCGGATTTGGGGCGCGCGTTTGCATGATTTGATGCAATTGTTCTTCCTGGCAAGCAATGAGCACGACGATTATCTGCTGGCCCAACTCGAAGATCTGCGTGAAACATGGCTGGAAACTTGCGATTCGGTCGGGCTGGATGACGAACTGCCTTTGACGGTAGTCAGGGAAGCCTGGCTGGCAGGGTTGGATCAGGGCAAATTATCCCAGCGCTTCCTCGCCGGAGCGGTCAATTTCTGTACGCTGATGCCGATGCGGGCAATCCCCTTCAAGCTGGTTTGTTTGCTGGGGATGAACGACGGCGATTACCCGCGAGCTCAACCACCGTTGGATTTCGATCTCATGGGTAGCGATTATCGGCCGGGCGATCGCTCCCGGCGCGAGGATGATCGCTATCTACTCTTGGAAGCGCTGCTTTCTGCTCGGGAAATGCTCTACATCAGTTGGGTGGGTCGCAGCATTCGTGACAACAGTGATCGGCCTGCATCTGTCTTGATCGGCCAATTGCGCGATCACCTCGCCAGCGGTTGGCGGCTGGCAAGCGGTGATGAGGATTTACTTGGGGCATTGACCCAAGAGCATCCGTTGCAACCCTTTAGCGCTCGCTATTTTTATCAAGGTGACGGGCTGTTCAGCTATGCCAGTGAATGGCGAGCGCTTCACGAGCCCCGTGAGAACGATGCGATGCCTGCAATGTTGGAGCCTTTTGTCCAGGAAGAGCCCTTGGGGATCGGTCAATTGCAGGATTTTTTGCGCAACCCTGTCCGTCATTTCTTCAGTCAGCGACTCCATGTGTTCTTCGAAGCGTTCGAAGCCCCCCTGGCCGATGACGAACCTTTCGTTCTCGATGCTCTGCAGCGCTACAGCCTGAGCGACAGCCTGCTCGAAGCCGCCCTTGTTCGCCTTGATCAACCAGGCCTGGCATTGGCGGCGCACGCCAAAAGATTGCAAAACAGTGGCCTGTTACCTATGGCGGGGTTCGGTGAAAGCCTGCAACGCGAGCTGATCGAGCCGTTGCCTGACCTGCTCCAGCGCTACCAGCAACTCTTGGCTTCATGGCCAACTCCACTGACCAGTGCCGTACCCGTCAGTCTGCGGTTGCACGATGTCAGTGTAGAAGGGTGGCTCAGCGGGTTGCACCAGCGAGCCGATGGCTCGCTTCTCGCCATCACCTCGATCCCAAACAGCATAGGTTCTACCAAGACTCGCAAATGGCATCGGCTGATACGGCCCTGGGTCAATCATCTCGTAGCTTGTGCCAGCGGGCTTTCGATGACTACCGCACTGGTCGCCAGCGATGACAGCTTGCTGCTTGCCCCGTTCGAAGAGGCGGTAGCGCGACAGATGCTGGGCGATTTGCTGCAAGCCTGGCAAACCGGCATGCGCCAGCCTTTGCCTATTGCGGTGAAGACCGCGTTCGCCTGGCTCGCCCAAAGCGACCCGGAAAAAGCCCAGGCGGCGGCTCGCAAAGCCTACGAAGGCGATGGGCTGACATTTGAGGGCGAGCGCCGGGAAAGCCCAGCCCTGGCTCGGCAATACGCCGATTTCAATGCGCTGATGGCTGACGAAACGTTTCCCGACTGGTGTGATGCGCTTTACCGGCCGCTGCTCGACGCGCCTTGGCGCTCATCGGTCAGTGAGGACGCGCATCCATGAGCCGACAAATTCCCCTGGCCCTGGCATTCCCGCTTCGTGGCAGCCAATTGATCGAGGCAAGCGCCGGCACCGGGAAGACCTTTACCATTTCTGCCTTGTATTTGCGTCTGGTGTTAGGGCATGGCGATCCGCAGACCCGATTTGACCGCGAGTTGCTCCCTCCCCAGATTCTGGTGGTGACCTTTACCGATGCCGCCACCAAGGAGCTTCGCGAGCGTATCCGCACGCGCCTTGCGGAAGCGGCGCGTTTTTTCCGTAACGAAATTCCCGCCCCGGACTCGTTGATCGCCTCGCTGCGTGATGAGTTTGGCCAAGAGCAGTGGGCAGCCTGCGCGAACCGGCTCGATATAGCCGCGCAATGGATGGACGAAGCGGCCGTTTCGACTATCCATAGCTGGTGCCAGCGAATGCTTCGCGAGCATGCGTTCGACAGCGGCAGCCTGTTTACCCAGACCTTGGAAACCGACCACAGCGAATTGCTCGGGGAGGTGTTGCGGGATTACTGGCGCCTGTTCTGCTACTCGATGCAAGGCGAAGCATTGAACTGGGTGCGAACCCACTGGGGCGGCCCTGCCGCTCTGTTGCCCCGGGTAAGGGGTTTGTTTTCCAGCTCTCGAGGTGAGGCGCAGGGGATTGAGCCGGCCGAGCTGATTGCCGCATCCCTGCAGGAACGCAGCGCCGCATTGCTCGACCTCAAGGCCCCTTGGCGACAATGGGCCGTGGAGTTGTTGGAGATCTGCCAGCAAGGCGTTGCCAATAAAAGCGTTGACGGACGCAAGATGCAGGCTCGCTATTTCGAGCCCTGGTTCCAGAAAATCACTGCTTGGGTGGAGGACGAAAGTCTCGAACTGTTGGACATTGGCACCGGCTTCACACGACTGACGCCCGAGGGCATGGCCGAGGCATGGAAAGGCGAGGTGCCCAGCCATCCAGGGCTGGATGCGATGTCAGGGCTCAAGGCCAGCCTGGACGCCTTGCCCACCCCGGACGCCGCAGTATTGCAACATGCCGCGCAATGGGTCGGGACTCGCTTCGAAGCGGAGAAGCGTCGCCGGGCGGAAATGGGCTTTGACGACATGCTGCTGCGCCTGGACGCGGCTTTGCAGGCCGAAGGCGGGGAGCGGCTGGCGAGCCTGATTCGCGAGCAATTTCCGGTGGCGTTGATCGATGAATTCCAGGATACCGATCCGGTCCAGTACCAGATCTTCGAAAGCATCTATCGTATTGAAGAAAACAACGCGGATACCGGGCTGTTCCTGATCGGTGATCCGAAGCAGGCCATCTATGCGTTTCGCGGCGCGGACATCTATACCTACCTGCGCGCCAGGGAAGCCACCGCTGGCCGACTGCATACGCTGGGGACAAACTTCCGCTCCAGCCATGCCATGGTCGGCGCGGTGAATCAGGTTTTCCAGCATGCCGAGGCGCGTCAGCAAGGGCGGGGAGCGTTCCTGTTCCGCGAGGCATCAGGTGAGAATCCTGTGCCGTTCCTGCCTGTGGAATCCCAAGGTCGCAAGGAGTCATTGCAGGTCGCTGGGCAGGCCTTGGCTGCCCTGAATATCTGGCACTTGGCTTGCGACCAACCCATCTCCGGTGCGGTGTATCGGCAGCAGATGGCGGGAGCCTGCGCCAGTGAAATCACAGCGCTGCTTAACGGCGGCCAATCGGGGCGCGATGGTTTTTTCCAGGATGGAAAACTGCTTCGTGGAATTCTGCCTGCCGACATTGCCATTCTCGTACGCGATGGCAAGGAGGCGCAGGCCGTGCGAGGCGAGTTGTCTGCGCGAGGCGTGCGCAGCGTCTATCTGTCCGACAAGGACTCGGTGTTTGCCTCCCAGGAAGCACGGGACTTGCTGACTTGGCTCAAGGCGTGCGCGGAGCCGGATGTCGAGCGACTGCTGCGGACAGCCCTGGCAAGCGTTACGTTGAATCTGCCGCTTACAGAACTCGAGCGCCTGAACCAGGATGAACTGGCTTGGGAAAGTCGCGTCATGCAGTTCCGTAGCTATCGGATGGTCTGGCGCACGCAAGGCGTGCTGCCCATGCTGAGGCGCTTGTTGCACGATTTCAAATTGCCCCAGGCCTTGATGACCCGTGATGATGGCGAGCGGGTACTGACCAACCTGCTGCACCTCTGTGAGTTGCTGCAGCAGGCCGCTGTCGAGCTGGATGGCGAGCAAGCCATGATTCGTTATCTGTCCGAGCATCTGGCCTTGACCGGGCAGGCGGGAGAAGAGCAGATCCTGCGCCTCGAGAGCGATGAGCAGTTGGTCAAGGTGGTAACGATTCATAAATCCAAGGGACTTGAATACCCCTTGGTATTCCTCCCATTCATATGCTCGACGAAACCGGTGGATGGCAGTCGACTGCCGCTGCATTACCACGATGAACGCGGCCAGGCGCAGGTTAGCCTCCTGGCTACGCCGGAGCTGGTTGCCAAGGCCGATGACGAGCGCCTGGCCGAAGATCTGCGTCTTTTGTATGTGGCGCTCACCCGGGCCCAGCACGCCTGCTGGCTGGGAGTTGCCGACCTCAAGCGTGGCAGTAACAACCGCTCGATCCTGCATTTGTCTGCCCTGGGCTATCTGTTGGGTGGTGGTGCGGCGTTGAACGACTCGGTGGAACTGAGGCGCTGGTTGGAAGACCTGCAGCAAGGCAGCCAGGCGGTGAGCTGCCAGGATATGCCGCAGGCCAACGACGAGCGCTATCGACCCGCACGCAACGACGCGGTACTTCTGCAACCCTTGCTTGTGCTGCGCAAAGCCAGCGAGAACTGGTGGATTGCGTCCTATAGCGCCTTGCGTTTTGGCGAAAGCCTCAACGCCGGCGGCGACACCTCGCCGGAAGATCCTCAAGCCCAGAAGTTATTCGATGATGAGCGACTCGATCCGGACGCTCCACGGGAAACCGTGGCTGCCGGCGGTGACATCCACCGCTTTCCCCGCGGCCCTCACCCAGGCACCTTCCTGCACGGCCTCCTGGAGTGGGCCGCCGGCGAAGGGTTTCCGATAGAGCCAGCCATCATTGAGGATGCCATCGCCCGGCGCTGCAACCGTCGGGGCTGGAACGGCTGGATCAATACGCTGGGCGACTGGTTGCTGCACCTGACCCAGATGCCTCTGCAGATTGGCGATGGCCAGGCACCGGTGGTGCTAGGACACTTGACCCGGTTCCAAGTGGAAATGGAATTCTGGTTCGCCAGTCACAAGGTCGATGTGCTCAAGCTTGATGATCTGGTTTGCCGCTTCACCCACGACGGTGCGCCTCGTGTCGCTGCCGAACCCGTATTGCTCAATGGTATGTTCAAAGGGTTTATCGACCTGGCCTTCGAGCACGACGGCCGGTATTACGTGGCCGACTACAAATCCAATTGGCTGGGAATGGACGACGCGGCCTATACCAGGCAGGCCATGGAGCAATCGATCCTGGACAACCGCTATGACTTGCAATACGTGCTGTACCTGTTGGCCTTGCATCGCCAGCTCAAGGCGCGTTTGCCCGATTATGACTACGACCGGCATGTCGGCGGCGCGTTGTATATATTCCTTCGCGGCACGCGCGCAGCCAGCCAGGGTGTCTATTTCACCAAGCCTCCACGCGCCTTGATAGAACAACTGGATCGCCTGTTCCAAGGAATGCCGGAGCCCAAGGCGGAACCTGCTTGGGTGCAGGGGGAATTGTTATGAGTCGTTCTTTTGCCGATCTGCTTCCCAAGCCATCCGACGACGAGAGCCTGCGGGGCCTGGCGCCCTTGAGCGAAGTGAATGACCTCTTGCTGCTGTTGACCCGCTGGGTGGAGCGCGGTTGGTTGCGGGCCCTGGACAAGGCGTTCGTATTGTTCCTCCATGAGTTGTGCGCGGATGACGACCCGCTGGTATTGCTTGCTGCCGCACTCACCAGCCATCAGTTGGGCCATGGGCACGTCTGTCTGGATTTGTACGAAACGCTCAAGGAACCGGATTTCGCATTGTCGTTGCCGCCGGAGGGCGACCTGCAGGCCGGCATGATGTTGCTGCCATCGCAGCTATTGCAGACGCTGGACGGTGCCGGCTGGTGCAAGGTCCTGGCTTGCAGCCCGCTGGTGGCCCTGGCCGGTGACGAACGTGAGCATATGCGGCAACGGCCGTTGGTACTCGCTGGTAAACGTCTCTATCTGCGTCGTTACTGGGGTTACGAGCGGCGAATCGATAGCGCGTTGCGTCAACGACTGGCCGATCACGGCTCGGTGCCCGATGACCTTGGAGCGCGCCTGGCCGGATTGTTCGGGCCGGCCCGCGGGACAGGTCCGATCGACTGGCAGAAACTGGCCTGCGCGCTGGCGACTCGGAGCGCGTTCAGTATCGTCACGGGCGGCCCGGGCACGGGCAAGACCACCACGGTCGTGCGTCTGCTCGCCTTGCTGCAGGCACCTGCGGTCGAAGCAGGGAAACCGCTGCGCATTCGCCTGGCCGCGCCCACCGGCAAGGCGGCGGCGCGCCTGACCGAGTCCATCAGCCAACAGGTTCGCACGCTGGACGTCACCGATGCCGTGCGTGAACGCATTCCCTGCGAAGTCACCACGGTCCACCGCCTGCTGGGCAGTCGTCCCGGTACTCGCCATTTTCGTCATCACGCAGGCAACCGACTGCCGCTGGATGTGCTGGTCGTCGATGAAGCATCGATGATCGATCTGGAGATGATGGCAAATCTGTTGGATGCGCTGCCGCCTCACGCGCGCTTGGTATTGCTGGGGGACAAGGACCAGTTGGCTTCGGTAGAAGCCGGCGCGGTACTCGGCGATTTGTGCCGGGATGCCGAAGAGGGCTGGTATAGCCCGCAGACCCTGGCCTGGCTGGAATCCGTCAGTGGCGAGGACCTGATGGCCAGCGATCTGAAGCAGGATCTGGACGGCACCCATCCCTTGGCCCAGCAAGTGGTCATGCTCAGGCATTCCCGGCGTTTCGGCGAGGGCAGCGGTATTGGCCAGTTGGCTCGCAGGGTCAATGGGCAACAGCCGGAGCAGGCCCGAGAATTGTTGCGGGAGGGCCAATATTCCGACTTGTCCGCGTTGGCGTTGAAAGGTGAACACGATGCTGCGTTGGAACGTTTGCTGCTGGACGGCCAGGCGTCGGGACCGCAAGGATACCGGCATTACCTGAGTGTCTTGCGGCAACGACGCCCGGCGGCTTCCCGTCCGCTGGAAGAAGACTGCTGGGCTGATTGGGCTCGGGAGGTCTTGTCGGCGTTCGACGAGTTCCAGCTGCTCTGCGCGGTACGCAAAGGCCCGTGGGGTGTCGAAGGATTGAACCAGCGGATCACTGCGGCGCTGCTCAAGGCGCGCCTGATCGACAATGACCAGCTCTGGTATGAAGGGCGTCCGGTATTGATGACGCGCAACGATTACGGACTGGGGTTGATGAATGGCGATATCGGTATTGCCCTCAAGTTGCCTGAGCGTGACGGACCTGATGCAGGAAAACAGGTGCTGCGTGTCGCCTTCCCTCGTAACGACGGCCGAGGTGGCGTGCGTTTTGTGCTCCCCAGTCGATTGAATGATGTGGAAACCGTGTTCGCCATGACCGTGCACAAATCCCAAGGCTCGGAATTTACCCACACGGCATTGATTCTTCCGGACGCACTGAACCCGGTCCTGACCAAGGAGCTGGTGTACACCGCCATCACCCGGGCCAAGCAATGGTTCAGCCTGATCGAGCCTCGCGCCGGAATATTCGAAGAGGCAGTGCGACGTAAGGTCAAGCGCTTGAGCGGGCTGATGTTGGAGTGGGAATAAGGTGATGGAATGACTGGTTTTGAGCGCTTCGGTGTGTCGGTCGCGCTAATGCCTGTTTTTTGTCGGAAATCTCCGTAGGATACTGTCTCGCTGGCTTTTTGACACTGTGCTATCGTTCCGGCTCTTATCTACAGCAAGAGATCATCCATGACGGCGGTGGAGCGGGAGAAGGTGGGCAGCAAGGATTGCAGGCATTATTTGCTTGCCGTTCTTTTGTGGCTGCTGTCGCCTGTGGTCCTTGCCCAGGACCCGCCGACCGCTACCCGAGCCGACCAGCGAGCCGAGGCGGTTACGCAAGTCGTATTGGGCATACTCAGCTACGCCCGTTGGCCGGTTGAGCCAACGCAATTGCAACTGTGCATCGTCGGCCCGACCCAATACACCGACAACCTGGTCAAAGGCACCACCCAGGCCACCGGCCGACCCGTGACCGTGCAGCGCGTGCTGGCTGATTATCCGAGCATCGCCACTGACTGCAACGCTGTCTACATCGGCAACCTGAGCAGTGAGGAACGCGCTCGTCTGTTTGCCTCGCTGATCGGCAAACCGGTGTTGAGCATCAGCGAGGGCGGTGACCAGTGCACCGTTGGCAGCCTGTTCTGCCTGCGGGTCGGTGACGAGCAAGTGTCGTTCGATGTCAATCTCGATTCGGTGGCCCGCAGCGGCGTGCGTATCCATCCGAGTGTCCTTCAATTATCGCGCCGCAGGCCTGCCGCCCCATGAGTTCGTCGAAACCACGAATTCGTCCCACGCTGGGGTCGGTCATCGGTCGCGGTCATCTGATCGTCGCGCTGGTGGCGATCACCATGGCCAGTGTCTCCCTGACCTTGCTGGGCGTGCTTGCCTTGCGTGTCTACGCCGATCACAACCTGCACCTCATCGCCCGTTCGATCAACTACACAGTGGAAGCCGCCGTGGTGTTCGATGATGCAGCCGCGGCCACGGAAGCGCTGGCCTTGATTGCCACGACCGAAGAAGTCGCCGATGCGCAGGTGTTCAATGAACACGGCCGCTTGTTGGCGCATTGGCAGCGGCCGGAAACAGGACTCCTGTCGGAGTTGGAAATGCACATCGCCAAGGCGTTTTTGGAAAAGCCCATCAGCCTCCCCATCGTCCATCAAGGGCGCGATATCGGCAGGATCCTTTTGGCCGGGCATGGCGGCAGCCTGTTGCGTTTCCTGCTCAGCGGCCTGGCGGGGATCATTGTGTGCACCGCAGTCAGTGCCTGGGTCGCGCTGTACCTGGCGCGACGTCAGTTGCGGGCGATCACCGGACCGTTGCGCAGCTTGGCTGAAGTCGCCCACGCCGCGCGCTGCGAGCGAGCCCTGGATCGACGGGTGCCGCCGGCCGACATCGCGGAGTTGGACAATCTGGGCAACGACTTCAATGGCTTGCTCGCTGAGCTGGAGTCCTGGCAGACCCACCTGCAAAGCGAAAACGAAACCTTGGCTCACCAGGCCAGCCACGACAGCCTGACCGGATTGCCTAACCGGGCATTTTTCGAAGGCCGATTGATCCGCGCCTTGCGCAACGCCAGCAAGCTCGACGAGCAAGTGGCCGTCCTGTATCTGGACAGTGATCGCTTCAAAGGCATCAATGACAATTTCGGCCACGCGGCCGGCGATGCGGTGCTGACGGCCGTTGCGACGCGGGTCAGGGCGCAGTTGCGAGAGGATGACCTTGTGGCACGCCTGGGCGGCGACGAATTCGCCGTGCTGCTGACGCCGTTGCATAAAATCGAGGATGCGCAGCGTATCGCTGAAAAGATCATCGCCAGCATGGAAATGCCGATCCAACTGCCGGGTAATGCCTCGGTCCTGACTTCCCTCAGTATCGGTATCGCCGTTTATCCCGAGCACGGCGCAACACCGGGTGCGCTGCTCAGTGCCGCCGATGCGGCGATGTACCAGGCCAAACGCCTCGCCCGAGGCGGCCAACACACGGCGGGGGCGGAGCACCCGGTCGCGGATCTTCAAACCAGGAGCTGAATGCATGCTTTCGAATGCTCGTTTTTCCCTGCTGCGGTTCGCAGCATTTTTATTGGTCGCCGTTTTTGCCCTGGCAGGTTGCCAGACCACTCTCCAGAAAGGCCTTACCCCAGCGCAAATCGCCGTGCTCAAGGAGCAGGGCTTCAAGTTGACGGACGAGGGCTGGGCCTTTGGTCTTTCCGGCAAAGTGCTGTTTGGCAGCGATGTGGAAAGCCTCAATCCAGCCAGCACCGAAATTGTCGAGCGGATCGGCAAGGCCTTGCTGGGCGCGGGTATCGAACGAGTGCGAGTCGACGGTCACACCGACGCATCAGGCTCCCAAGCCTATAACGAACAACTGTCGATACGTCGGGCCAACAGCGTCGGCAAAGTATTGATTGGCGTGGGCATGCGTGAAGAAAACGTCCAACTACGTGGTCTTGGCAGCAGCCAACCCGTCGCGTCCAACGACACCGCCAGCGGCCGCACCGAAAACCGCCGCGTTGCCATCGTGGTTATCGCCGACTAATCGGCAAACACCATCTCCCGGCTGTTGCCGATCAGCAATGGCCGGTTCTGCTCAGTCACATCCCTGATGTAATCCCACAGCAATGTAATCCGCTTGAGCTTCCTCAAGTCCTCCCGGCAGTACATCCAGAATTGGCGAGTGACCGTGATTTCCGCTGGCAGCACCGGCAGCAAGCGTGGGTCTTGGGCCGCCAGGAAGCAGGGCAGGATAGCCAGTGACCGACCTTGCTGGGCCGCGACAAACTGCGCGATCACGCTGGTGCTGCGCAGAAGAGCGTGCGCGCCAGGCAGGACGTTGGCGAGGTACAACAGCTCGGAACTGAACGCCAAATCGTCGACATAGCTGATGAACGAATGCTTGGCCAAATCCGCCGGGCGGTGGATGGGCGGGTGATTGTCCAGGTATTGCTGGGTTGCGTAGAGCTGCAGCCGATAGTCGCACAGCTTGCAGCATACGTATGGGCCATGTTCAGGGCGTTCGAGGGCGATGACGATGTCTGCTTCGCGCTTGGAAAGGCTGATGAAGTGCGGCAGCGGCAGGATGTCCACGGAAATGGCTGGGTAGGCATCGACGAAGTGGCTCAATTGCGGCGTGATGAAAAAACTGCCGAAGCCTTCCGTGCATCCCATGCGCACATGGCCCGACAGCGCAACGCCGGAGCCTGAGACCTGTTCGCAAGCCATGTGCAGCGTGCTTTCGATCGATTCGGCGTAGCCTAGCAATCGCTGGCCTTCGGAAGTCAGGACAAAACCGTTGGTCCGGGATTTTTCGAACAGCAGCGTGCCCAGCGAAGCTTCCAGCGAGCTGATGCGTCGCGACACCGTCGTGTAGTCGACGGCCAGGCGCTTGGCGGCCGTGCTGGCCTTGCGGGTACGGGCCACTTCGAGAAAAAACTTGAGGTCGTCCCAATTCAGCGACCCTAGGGAGGTGATGTTTTTTTGCATGATGGACCGGTTTTTATGTGCGTTCTTATTAGAAGTTTGCACATCTATACTCCAAAAACCGTCTTATCACCAAGCGTGCGCATGCTCCTTGGTCTTTGCTGAACCAGCGCTCTCTTATAAGAACAATCCCGGAGGCCAGCATGAACGTTTCCCTTACGCCCAGCGACACCGCCCTGCAATCCGTCAGACTGTTGATCGATGGTGAGTGGGTTGAATCCCAATCCAGCGAATGGCACGACATCGTCAACCCGGCCACCCAAGAAGTGCTGGCGAAGGTCCCGTTTGCCACGGCTTCGGAAGTCCATGCCGCCATCTGCGCCGCCCAGCGGGCTTTCCAGACCTGGAAGCTGACGCCCATCGGTGCGCGCATGCGCATCATGCTCAAGCTCCAGGCCTTGATCCGCGAGCATTCCAAGCGCATCGCCGCGGTGCTCAGCGCCGAACAGGGCAAGACCATTGCCGACGCCGAGGGCGATATTTTCCGTGGCCTGGAAGTGGTCGAGCACGCCTGTTCCATCGGCACTCTGCAGATGGGTGAGTTCGCCGAAAACGTCGCTGGTGGCGTTGACACCTACACGCTGCGCCAACCGATCGGGGTATGCGCGGGCATCACGCCGTTCAACTTCCCGGCGATGATTCCGCTGTGGATGTTCCCGATGGCCATCGCCTGCGGCAACACTTTTGTGCTCAAGCCCTCGGAGCAGGATCCGTTGTCGACCATGCTCCTGGTGGAGCTGGCGATCGAGGCCGGGGTGCCGGCAGGTGTGCTCAACGTGGTGCACGGCGGCAAGGACGTGGTGGATGCGCTCTGCACCCACAAGGATATCAAGGCCGTTTCCTTTGTCGGTTCGACCGCGGTCGGCACCCATGTCTATGACCTGGCGGGTCGCCATGGCAAGCGCGTGCAATCGATGATGGGCGCCAAGAACCACGCGGTGGTGTTGCCTGATGCCAATCGTGAGCAAACCCTCAACGCCCTGGTCGGTGCCGGTTTCGGCGCGGCGGGCCAGCGTTGCATGGCCACCTCCGTGGTGGTGATGGTGGGTGCGGCAAAACAGTGGTTGCCAGAGCTCAAGGCCTTGGCACAAAAACTCAAGGTCAACGCTGGCAGCGAGCCGGGCACCGACATCGGTCCGGTGATTTCCAAGCGGGCCAAGGCGCGCATCCTCGAGTTGATCGAGAGCGGCGTGCAGCAAGGCGCGAAGCTGGAACTCGATGGCCGTGGCATCAGCGTGCCGGGGTTCGAGCAAGGCAACTTCGTCGGCCCGACCCTGTTTTCCGGCGTGACCACCGACATGCGCATCTACACCGAAGAAATCTTCGGCCCGGTGCTGGTGGTGCTGGAAGTGGACACGCTGGACCAGGCCATCGCGTTGGTCAACGCCAACCCATTCGGCAACGGCACCGGCCTGTTCACCCAGAGCGGTGCGGCGGCGCGCAAATTCCAGAGTGAAATCGATGTCGGCCAGGTGGGCATCAACATCCCGATCCCGGTGCCGGTGCCGTTCTTCAGCTTTACCGGTTCCCGCGGTTCGAAACTCGGCGACCTTGGCCCCTACGGCAAACAAGTGGTGCAGTTCTACACTCAAACCAAGACCGTGACCGCACGCTGGTTCGATGACGACAGCGTCAATGACGGTGTGAACACCACCATCAATTTGCGTTGAGGATCCGGACATGAACATCGCATTTATCGGCCTGGGCAACATGGGCGCGCCGATGGCGCGCAACCTGCTCAAGGCTGGCCATTCGCTGAATCTGTTCGACCTGAATCAGACGGTGCTGGCCGAACTGGCGGCGCTGGGCGGCACCATCAGTGCCTCGCCGCGCGATGCGGCCCAGGGCGCTGCATTGGTGATTACCATGCTGCCGGCCGCTGCCCATGTGCGCAGTGTCTGGCTGGGTGAAGACGGCGTGCTGGCCGGCATCGCCGCCGGGACTCCGGCGGTGGATTGCAGCACCATCGATCCCCAGACCGCCCGCGACGTGGCGGCTGCCGCGGCGAAACAAGGGGTGGCGATGGCCGATGCGCCGGTCTCGGGCGGCACCGGCGGTGCCGCGGCGGGCACGTTGACCTTCATGGTTGGCGCTACGCAGGAGTTGTTTTCAACGTTGCAACCGGTGCTGGCGCAGATGGGTCGCAACATTGTGCACTGTGGCGAAGTCGGCACCGGGCAGATCGCCAAGATCTGCAACAACCTGCTGCTGGGGATTTCCATGGTGGGTGTCAGCGAAGCCATGGCCCTGGGCGATGCCTTGGGGATCGACACTCAGGTGCTGGCCGGCATTATCAACAGTTCGACGGGCCGTTGCTGGAGTTCGGACACTTACAACCCATGGCCGGGCGTGATCGAAACGGCTCCGGCGTCTCGCGGTTATACCGGCGGCTTCGGCGCGGACCTGATGCTCAAGGACCTGGGCCTGGCCACTGAAGCCGCGCGCCAGGCCCGTCAGCCAGTGATCTTGGGGGCGGTGGCTCAGCAGTTGTATCAGGCGATGAGCCAGCGGGGCGAGGGCGGCCAGGATTTCTCGGCGATTGTGAACAGCTATCGCAAGCCGCAGTAAAACCTGCGGTGTTCTGAAGCTTTTGTGGCGAGGGGGTAAATCCCCTCGCCACAGGGTCATGCATTCCAGAAGTTGTTTTCCGAGAGACCATGTCGGGTGGTCTTTCGGTTTTTTCGTTTCAGGCAAACACGAAATATTTGCGCACGGTCTCGACCACTTCCCAAGTACCTTTCATGCCCGGCTCGACGACGAAGATGTCACCGGCGCGCAGATGGATCGGCTCCATGCCGTCCGGCGTAATCACACAGTAGCCTTCCTGGAAATGGCAGTACTCCCACTTCACATAATCCACACGCCATTTGCCCGGCGTGCAGATCCAGGTGCCCATGATCTTGCTGCCGTCTTCGCTGGTGTACGCGTTGAGGTTGACGGTGTGCGGGTCGCCTTCGAGTTTTTCCCATTTGCAGGCGTCGAGTACGGGCAGCGGATGGGTGTCGCGCAGGACGGTGATGGGTGCGGTCATGTGAGCTCCGAAAGGGGCAGAAAAGAACAGGCACCCTAACGCGCGGCATGGGCGGGTAGATGTCTGTGGTCGACACCGGGCTATCCAGAAGCGCGCATCACTCGGCCAGATGCCGGGCCAGGGTCTTGGCGTAGGCAGGCAAGCCTTCGAAGTTACGGGCGCAGAGCAGCAAGGCCCGGTTGGCCCAGCCCTCTTGCAGCGGGACACAGTGATACGACGGCTCGAATGGGCGCCGGTCGATGGCAGCCTTGGGCACGATGGCAATGCCAGCACCGTGCGCGACCATGCGGATCACCCCGTCGAAACCGTCGGCGCGAATGCGGATTTGCATGCGCGAGCCGATGTGCAGCGCCTGTTCTTCCAGATGGATCGCCAAGGCGCTGGAGGCATTCAGGCCGACATAGTCGTGGCTGAGGGTCTCGCTGAAACGCACGGTACGGCCGTCAGCCAGAGGGTGTCCGGTCGGTAGGAGCAATACCAGCGGGTCGTCGCGAAAAGGCCAGGCCTGAAGGCCATCGGTGTCCACCGCGTCGGAAACGATCCCCAGGTCCGCAGTGCCCTGGCGCAGTGCATGGGTGATCCGTGAACTGGGCAATTCCTGCAGGTCGATGTCGAGGTTGGGATAGGCCTTGAGAAAGCCGGCGAGCCGTTCTGGCAGGTACTCGGTCATGGCGCTGGTGTTGCACAGCAGCCGCACCCGGCCTTTGGTACCTTGGGCGTATTCGGCCAGGTCCTGCTGGAGGCGTTCGGCATGTTGCAACAGGATCCGCGCATGTTCGGCCAGGGCTTTTCCGGCCGGTGTCGGGGTTACGCCACGCCGCCCGCGTTCAAGCAGGTCGATGCCCAGGGAGGCTTCCATGGCCCGGATCCGTGCACTGGCCGCTGCCAGGGACAAGTGGCTGCGAGTGGCGCCGGCGGTGATGTTGCCGGTGTCGAGGATGTGCAGGTAGAGACGCAGGTCGGTGAGGTCGAAGTGCATGAGGCCGGTCTCAGATTCTGTGGTGTTTGGTATGCCGCCTTCGCGAGCCTGCTCGCCGAGGCGTCAGTAGCGTCAACAGAGTTCTAGCCTCTTGCAGAAAGAGAGGCACCCTCAGTATATGGCACATTTCAAAACCAGGGCCCGGGGCGCACGATAGGCCCATGGACACCCTCATCGCTTTCTATCAAAACCTCGGCCTGGCCCTTTCCCTGCTGGTGATTGGCACCTTCCTGCTGGCCGGCGCCGTCAAGGGAATGATCGGTCTCGGTCTACCTACCATCGCAATGGGCTTGCTTGGTCTGGCTCTGTCACCGGCGCAGGCTGCGGCGCTGCTGATCATTCCGGCAACCCTGACGAACCTCTGGCAACTGGCGTTTGGTGGACATTTGACAGGGCTTACCCGGCGCCTCTGGCCGTTGCTGCTGGCGATTTTCATCGGCACCGGCCTCGGCACACTGTGGGGCGGCATGGTCGGCGGGGCCTGGGCGATACGAGGGCTCGGCGCGGCGCTGGTTGTCTATGCGTTGAGCGGATTGTGGTTGCCGACGTTGCAGGTCAGTGCCAGGCATGAAGGCTGGCTCGCCCCGTTCTGTGGACTGCTCACCGGTTTGATTACCTCGGCGACCGGGGTCTTCGTGATTCCGGCGGTGCCTTACTTGCAGGCGTTGGGTTTGAACAAGGATGAGCTGGTGCAGGCCTTGGGCCTGTCATTCACCGTTTCAACATTGGCCTTGGCAGTCGGGCTGTTGTGGCGAGGCGCCTTGGGCGGCGGGGAGCTGAGCGCTTCGCTGCTGGCGTTGGTGCCGGCGCTGTTGGGGATGTGGCTGGGGCAGTGGCTGCGCCAGCGGATCAGCGCCGTGTTATTCAAGCGGGTATTTTTTATCGGCCTCGGCGTGCTCGGCGGCCATCTGCTGGTCAGCGGCTAGCCGAGGATGGGCTGAGCATGTCGACACGGCGAATATCGAAGTCGCGCTCCAGGTAATCCATGCGCTGTTCGAAGAATTGTTTCATGTGCGGCAGGTTCGAGTGCACGTCCAGATCAGCCTGGGACGCCCATATTTCATAGAAGATAAATAACGTCGGGTCCTGCTGATCCCTCAGCATGTGGTATTCGATGCAGCCGGGCTCGGCGCGACTGGGTTCGACGTAGGCGCGGAACAACGCTTCGAAGGCTTCGGCTTTTTCCGGGCGGGTCTTGGCATGCAGGATGAAGCCGTGCAATTCACTCATCAGGGTAGGCTCCTGGATGGAAGGTGCGGAAGATCTTACGGCAACAATAAGGCGCTTATTCGTGCGTTTTGATCAAAACAGTTTTGTCGTTGCAGTGCTTATTTCTTGCGAAGTGCATCGGTACTCTGCCGCCATCATTTTCAATCTTCCATTGGCGTCGGCCCAGCGGCCCCGCCTTGGAACCGATGAGGCTCCCGATGAAAAAAGTCCTGCTTCTCAATGGCGGCAAACAATTCGCCCATTCCGACGGTCGCTATAACGCCACCCTTCACGACACCGCGCTAAGCGTCCTGGACCGTGGCGGCCTGGATGTGAAAACCACCTTCATCGACGGTGGCTATGACATCAAGGAAGAAGTCGCCAAATTTCTCTGGGCCGACGTGATCATTTACCAGATGCCCGGCTGGTGGATGGGGGCCCCATGGACCGTGAAGAAATACATCGACGAAGTTTTCACCGAAGGCCACGGCAGCCTCTATGCCAGCGACGGCCGCACGCGTTCCGATGCTTCGCAAAAGTACGGCAGCGGCGGCCTGGTGCAGGGCAAGCAGTACATGTTGTCGCTGACCTGGAACGCCCCGCAGCAAGCCTTCGACGACCCGAGCGACTTCTTCGAAGCCAAGGGTGTGGACGCCGTGTACTTCCCGTTCCACAAGGCCAATCAGTTTCTTGGCATGACTGGCCTGCCGACCTTCCTGTGCGTAGACGTGATGAAGCGCCCGAACATCGAGGAAGATGTGGCGCGGTATGAGCGGCATTTGATCGAGGTGTTCGGCCTTTCGCGGTAATCCGGCTACTATCGGGACTTGCCTGAAAGCGAGAGGACATTTGTGAAAGCCAGATCCGACGAGTTGCAGATTTTCGTCTGCGTGATCGAATGCGGATCCATCTCCGCTGCCGCCGAGCAAGTCGGGCAGACGCCCTCGGCGGTCAGTCGCACGTTGTCGCGGCTGGAGGCAAAGCTCGACACCACGTTGATCAACCGCACCACGCGGCGCATGGACTTGACCGAAGAGGGCAAGTATTTCTTTGAACAGGCCAAGGGCATTCTCGACCAGATGGATGAACTGGAAGAGCGTCTGTCGTCTCGCCAGAAAAATCCCGCCGGGCGCCTGCGGATCAACGCCGCATCGCCGTTCATGCTCCACGCCATCGTTCCCCACATCGACGAGTTCCGCACGCTCTACCCGGATATCCAGCTGGAGCTCAACAGCAACGACTTGATCATCGATTTGCTCGAACAGAGCACGGATGTCGCCATCCGCATCGGCACCCTCACTGATTCGACACTGCACGCCCGCTCGCTGGGGTGCAGTCCGTTGCACATCCTGGCGAGCCCGACTTACCTGAAGCAACGTGGCACGCCCAAGAGCGTCGCCGAGCTGGTCGAGCATTCGTTGTTGGGATTTGCCCAGAACGACGGGCTCAACCAGTGGCCGCTGCGTCATCAGCACGGTGATCGCTGGGCGATCCAGCCGGCCATCAGCGCGTCCAGCGGCGAAACGGTGCGTCACCTGGCCCTGCAAGGGCAGGGCATTGCCTGCCTGTCGGACTTCATGACCCGTGACGACATCCAAACCGGTCGGCTGAAGGTGCTGCTTGCCGACGCCAACAGCGGCTACCGCCAGCCCATCAACGCGGTGTACTACCGCAACTCCCAACTGGCCCTGCGGATCCAGTGTTTCCTGGACTTTATCCAGGGCAAGCTCGCCGAATACGCCTCGCGGGAGTTCAAGGCTGATTCGTGACCTCAAGGCTTGAGTGATTTGGGCAAGGACCGGTTCTCGATACTCGTCCCGTCACTGATGTAGTCAAAGAGACATTTGCTTCCACGGGTTTTGTGTCGGCGTCTTGTCAGTCGTGGTGCACGCCCGCGCGCTTGAGCATCCGCTTGCAACGCTCCGACAGATGGAACACGCGCAGATGCTTGCCAGCCTTGCTGTAGCGATCGCGCAGGGTCATCAACGCGGCGATGGCAGAGTAGTCGACGAAGCTCAAGTGACGACAATCGACCGTCACCAGGGCCGGGTCGTTGGCCGGGTCGAACTGATTGAGGAACTGAGTCGTCGAGGCGAAGAACAACGTGCCGTGCAGGTGATAAAGCTTGCTGCCGTCCGCCTCCATGTGCGCGTCGGCGTACAGCTCCCGGGCTTGTTGCCAGGCAAAGTTGAGCGCCGCGATGATGATTCCGCAAAGCACGGCGACGGCCAGGTCGGTGAACACAGTGATGACGGTCACCGCGATGATCACCAGCACATCGTTGGCCGGTACTTTATTGACCACTCGCAACGATGCCCAGGCGAATGTCTGTTGCGACACCACGAACATCACGCCCACCAGCGCCGCCAGCGGAATGCGCTCGATCAGCGGGGAAAGGAACAGCACGAACAGCAATACCATCACCCCAGCCACCACCCCCGACAACCGCCCGCGCCCGCCCGAGCTGAGGTTGATCATCGTCTGGCCGATCATCGCGCAACCGCCCATGCCGCCCAAAAGGCCGGAGGCCATGTTGGCCGCACCCAGCGCCACGCACTCACGGTCCGGATAGCCACGGCTCTCGGTGATTTCGTCGGTCAGGTTCAGGGTCAGCAGGGTTTCCAGCAAACCGACCATCGCCATGATCACCGCATAGGGCGCGACGATTTGCAGGGTTTCGAGGTTCCAGGGAATGTCTGGCAAGGCAAAGGTCGGCAAGCCGCCCGCGATGTGGGCCATATCGCCCAGCGTCCGGGTCGGCAGGCCGAGCAGATAGACCGCCAGGCCAACGCCCAGGATCGCCACAAGGGCCGGCGGCACGCTGCGGGTCAGGCGCGGCAGGAGGTAGACGACGGCCATGGTCAGCGCCACCAGCCCACCCATCAGGTAGAGCGGGGTGCCGCTGAGCCAGACGCCGTCGTTCTTGAAATGCTCCAGTTGCGCCAGCGCAATCACAATGGCCAAGCCATTGACGAAGCCGAGCATCACCGGGTGCGGCACCATGCGCACCAGCTTGCCCAGTCGTAACAGCCCGAACGCCATCATGATCAGCCCGCCCAGCAGCACGGTCGCCAACAGATACTGCACACCGTGTTGCACCACCAACGCGACGATCACCACGGCCATCGACCCCGCCGCGCCTGACACCATCCCGGGCCGACCGCCGAACAAAGCGGTCAGCGTGCAAATGATGAACGCGCCGTACAACCCCATCAGTGGGTTGAGGTGGGCCACCAGGGCGAAGGCAATGCATTCGGGGAGCAAGGCGAAAGAGGTGGTGAGGCCGGCGAGGGCGTCGGCGCGAAGACGTGCTGGTTTCATGGTTTACCTGACTGGGCGCCGGTGGAGCGTCGGCTGCCGGGGAATGGTGCAAAAAACAGGGGCCGATGGTACGGAATTGAGTGCGGGGCTGCCAGCCACGAGGACGATGAAAATCTTGCGCCGGATTTTCATCACGGCCGTGTCGCGATGTCCGTCCGCGACAAATTTTACCTGTGCGCGAAAATTACTTTCAGTGGGTTTGAAGATTCCTCGTCGAAATGATTTATGAGTTTCACAACACATCGACGTGACCCCATTCGAGGAGTAACGCATGGCACCTGCTTTCGGATATTGGCTACTGGTCTACGCGGCCATCGCCATCATTGCGCTGATCGTCCTGATCGCGCGCTATCGGCTCAATCCGTTCATCGTCATTACCCTGGTCTCCATTGGCCTGGCGCTGCTGGCCGGGATGCCGCCCTCGGGCGTGGTGGGGGCGTACGAGGCCGGTGTCGGCAAGACGTTGGGGCACATCGCGCTGGTGGTGGCCCTGGGCACGATGTTGGGCAAGATGATGGCTGAGTCCGGCGGGGCCGAGCGCATGGCGCAGACGCTGATCGAACGCTTCGGCGAGCGCAACGCCCACTGGGCGATGGTGTGCATTGCCTTCCTGGTGGGGCTGCCACTGTTCTTCGAGGTCGGTTTTGTATTGCTGGTGCCCATCGCGTTCACCATCGCCCGGCGTGTGGGCGTGTCGATCCTGATGGTGGGGCTGCCGATGGTCGCCGGGCTCTCGGTGGTCCATGCGCTGGTGCCGCCGCATCCGGCGGCGATGCTGGCGGTGCAGGCGTTCCAGGCTTCGGTGGGGCAGACCTTGCTGTACGCGATCCTGATCGGCATTCCCACCGCGATTATCGCAGGCCCCTTGTACGCCAAATTCATCGTGCCGCGCATCCAGCTGCCGGCCGAAAATCCGCTGGAGCGACAATTCCTCGACCGTGAACCGCGCGCCAACCTACCGGGTTTCGGCGTGACCCTGGGGACCATCCTGCTGCCGGTGATCCTGATGCTGATCGGCGGCTGGGCCAACCTGATCTCCACGCCGGGCAGCGGGTTCAACCAGTTCCTGCTTTTTATCGGCAACTCGGTGATCGCCTTGCTGCTGGCGACCATCCTCAGCTTCTGGACCCTCGGCCTGGCCCAGGGCTTCAACCGTGAGTCGATCCTCAAATTCACCAACGAATGCCTGGCACCGACCGCCAGCATCACTTTGCTGGTGGGCGCTGGCGGTGGTTTGAACCGGATCCTGGTGGACGCCGGGGTGACTCAGCAAATCGTCGGCCTGGCCCAGGAATTCCAATTGTCACCGCTGGTCATGGGCTGGTTGTTCGCCGCACTGATGCGCGTCGCCACGGGGTCGGCCACGGTGGCGATGACCACGGCCTCGGGCATCGTCGCGCCTGTGGCGATCGGCCTGGGTTATCCCCATCCCGAACTGCTGGTGCTGGCGACCGGCGCCGGGTCGGTTATCTTTTCCCACGTCAACGACGGCGGCTTCTGGCTGATCAAGGAATACTTCAATATGACCGTCACCCAAACGTTCAAGACCTGGACGGTGCTTGAGACATTGATATCCCTGGTCGCGTTCGCCCTGACCCTAGGGCTTGCGCGCGTGCTTTGACCGCCACTGCAAGGAGCCGTCATGGACATCCTCTACCAGATCCGCTCCCGCCAAGATTCCTTCAGCGCCGGCGAAGGAAGAATCGCTCGGCTGATGCTCGACGACGTAGGATTTGCCGCCTCCGCCAGCCTGGAAGAATTGGCCCTGCGTGCCGAAGTCAGCAGCGCCACCCTGTCGCGCTTCGCCCGTACCGTCGGTTGTCGCGACCTGCGGGATTTGCGCCTGCAACTGGCCCAGGCCAGCGGCGTCGGCAGCCGTTTCCTCGACCCGGCCGGCGCGCCGGAACAGTCGGCGTTTTATGGACAGATCGTCGGCGACATCGAAGCGACCCTGCGCCAGCATCTGTCAGGGTTCGAAGAGTCGCGATTCGGCGACGCCGTGCGGATGATCGGCAAGGCACGAATGATCCATGCGTTCGGCCTCGGTGGCTGGTCGGCGCTATGCGGCGAGGAACTGCAGGTGCGGCTGGTGCGTTTCGGCTACCCCATTGCCGCGTGCCGCGACCCGGTGATGATGCGCATCACCGCCACCTCGCTGAGCAACCAGCATCTGGTTGTCGCCTGTTCCCTGACCGGGATCACGCCGGAGCTGTTGAGTGCAGTTGAGTTGGCCCGCAGCTACGGCGCGGCGATCCTGGCCATCACCCGCGCCGACTCGCCACTGGCCCAACTGGCCGACTGCGTGCTGCCCCTGCAAGGCGCCGAAACCTCGTTCATCTATAAACCCACGGCGGCGCGCTACGGCATGCTGCTGGCCATCGACGTACTCGCCACCGAGTTGGCGCTGGCCCATCCCGAAGACAATCAAGAGCGCCTGCGGCGAGTCAAACTCGCCCTCGACGATTACCGCGGCGGCGACGACCATTTGCCGCTGGGAGACTGACATGCTGTACGACACGCTTATCCGCAATGCGCTGGTCATCGATGGCCGCGACACGCCCGGCTACTGCGCCGACGTTGCCATCCACGGCGGTCGCATCGAACGCATCGGTGAGTTGCACGGTGCCCTGGCGATCACAGAAATCGATGCCGCCGGCCGCGTACTGGCGCCAGGTTTTATCGATGTGCACACCCACGACGATACGGTGGTCATTCGCCAACCGCAGATGCTGCCCAAGCTCAGCCAGGGCGTGACCACGGTGATCGTCGGCAACTGCGGTATCAGTGCGTCGCCGGTGAGCCTGCGGGGAGATCCGCCGGACCCGATGAACCTGCTCGGCACGGCCCAGGCGTTCGCCTATCCGCGTTTTGCCGATTATCGCCGGGCGGTGGAAACAGCGACGCCGGCGGTCAATGTGGCCGCGTTGGTCGGGCACACGGCGTTGCGCAGCAATCACATGGATGATTTGTTGCGCACGGCCTCGGTGGGAGAAATCGCCGCGATGCGTCGGCAACTGCACGAAAGCCTGGAGGACGGTGCGCTGGGCCTGTCGACCGGTCTGGCCTACGCCAATGCATTCTGCGCCTCCACTGATGAAGTCATGCAACTGACCGAAGAGCTGGCAGCGTTCGGCGCGGTCTACACCACCCATTTGCGCAGTGAATTCGAGCCGGTTCTGGAAGCCATGGACGAGGCGTTCCAGATTGGTCGCCGTGCACAGAGCCCGGTGATCATTTCCCACCTCAAATGTGCAGGTGCCGGTAATTGGGGGCGTAGTCCGCAGGTGCTCGCGGCGTTGGAAAACGCGGCCAAAACCCATCCTGTCGGCTGTGACTGCTATCCCTACGCGGCCAGCTCCTCGACGCTTGATCTCAAGCAAGTGACCGATGCCCATCGCATCACCATTACTTGGTCGACACCGTATCCGCACATGGGCGGTCGAGACCTGATGGACATCGCCGCCGAATGGCACGTGTCGCTCTTGGAGGCAGCACGTCGCCTACAACCGGCAGGCGCGGTGTACTACGGCATGGATGAAAGCGACGTAAGACGAATCCTCGCGCACCCGTTATCGATGGTCGGCTCCGACGGCCTGCCCGAAGACCCCTTTCCTCATCCGCGTTTGTGGGGCGCTTTCCCACGGGTACTCGGACATTTCAGTCGAGACATTGGACTTTTTCCCTTGCACACCGCCGTGCACAAAATGACCGGGCTTTCAGCTGCGCGCTTCGGCCTGAAGGACCGCGGCGAAATCCGTGAAGGACACTGGGCGGACCTGGTTTTGTTCAATCCGCAAACCGTTCGCGACGTGGCCGATTTCAACGAGCCTCAGCGGCCCGCCGAAGGAATTGATGGCGTGTGGGTCAACGGTGCCCTGAGCTATTGCGACGGTCAGGCGAACGGACTTCGTGAGGGGCGCTTCCTGGCGCGCGAAGGCGATCTGCGTCGGGGTTTTAGTCCAACGAAGGGCGTATAAGCGGTTGATATTGGGTTAATTGGCGCCACAATAATGGCACTACGACACTAAAGAAGCCGGATATAAAGCCGAAGCAGTAAGTTCAACCCATCTAAACTGGGACTTTTCAGCCAGGGAGCAACCCATGAGCTTCGGTAAAACCACTCCGATCCTGCGGATCTTCGATGAAACCAAGGCGTTGGCGTTCTATGTCGATTTCCTGGGCTTTACCGTCGACTGGCAACACCGCTTCGGTGATGACTTTCCGCTGTACCTGCAAGTCTCCCGTGGTGACTGCGTGCTGCACCTGTCCGAGCACCATGGCGATTGCACGCCGGGCTCGGCGCTGCGAATCGAGACCGATGAGCTGGAAGCCTTCCAGCAGCAATTGCTCGCCAAGCAATACCGCTACGCCCACCCACAGATCCAGGCCATGCCCTGGGGTAGCCAGGACATGACCGTGATGGATCCGTTCGGGAATCGGTTGGTGTTTACCAATGCGATCAGTGTGTAACGGCGGCTGGACAATTCGAAGACTCGTCGCCTAATCTTGCAGTCAATGATTTCATTGATTGCGGTGGTGTTATGGCTAGTATCACGATTCGAAATCTAGATGATCAAATAAAAGAGCAACTGCGTATCGCTGCGGCTCACAATGGTCATTCAATGGAGGAAGAGGCTCGTCTTATCCTGGGGCGCGCACTGGCCACGGTTAATTCTGCGAAAGGATTGGGAAGTCGTATTCGAAACAGGTTCCGGGCCCTGGGGGGCGTTGAGCTTGACCTACCGTCCCGTGACGAAAAAGCAAAGGCGGTGGATTTCTCTGAATGATAATCCTCGATACCAATGTGATTTCCGAATTCATGCGCATTGAACCGGATACAAAAGTTCTGACTTGGGTCGATTCACAGCCAGCGATGGATCTGGTCATCTGCGCTATTACGGTAGCGGAAATTCTTAATGGTATAGCCAGGCTGCCCTTCGGCAAGCGAAAGCAGAAGCTCGAATGCCATGCGATGGCAATTTTTGAAGAGGATTTTGCAGGCAGGATTTTATCTTTTGATGCCCATGCGGCTGTTGAGTACGCAACGCTTGTTACGTCGTGTGAGGCCAAGGGTAAGGCGGCGGGTATGGCCGATGCGCAAATAGCGGCTATTTGCCGGGCTCACGGCGCTCCGATTGCCACTCGCAATATAAGAGACTTCGAGTTTCCTGGAATTGAAGTGATCAATCCCTGGAACGCTTGAGCTGCATCGCTATGCAAAACGCCCGTTTCCATTGGAAACGGGCGTTTCCGTAATCAAACCCTGAAATGACTGACCATCTGCTGCAGCTGACCACCCAAGCGCGCCAGTTCAACACTGGACGCAGCGGTCTCTTCGCTGGCAGCGGCGGTCTGTTCGGACACATCGCGCACATTGATGATGCTGCGGCTGATCTCTTCCGCCACGGCGCTCTGTTGCTCGGCGGCGGCAGCAATCTGCTGGTTCATCGACTGGATGTTCGACACCGTGCGGGTGATGTTTTCCAATGAAACGCCGGCCTTGCGGGTCAGGGCCACGCTGCTGTCGGTGAGATTGCGGCTGTTGTTCATCACTGCAGCCACTTGCTGGGTGCCGTTCTGCAACCCGGCCACCAGGCCTTCGATTTCCTCGGTGGATTTCTGCGTGCGCTGGGCCAGGCCACGGACTTCGTCGGCCACCACGGCGAAACCACGCCCTGCTTCACCGGCCCGTGCCGCTTCGATCGCGGCGTTGAGCGCCAGCAGGTTGGTCTGCTCGGCCACGGCCTTGATCACGTCCATCACCGCGCCAATCTTGTCGCTTTCCTGTTGCAGCACGCTCATGGCGTCGGTGGAGCGCACCACTTCGCTGGCCAGGCGTTCGATCTGAGCGATGGCTTCGCTGACCACCTGATCGCCGGCGCGGGCTTCGCCATCGGCGGCGGCTGCGGCCTGGGAGGCCTCTTCGGCATTGCGCGCCACTTCCTGGACCGTGGCGGTCATCTCATGCATGGCGGTCGCGACCTGGTCGGTCTCGACTTTCTGGCTGTTGACCCCGGCGCTGGTCTGCTCGGTCACGGCGGACAGTTCTTCGGCGGCGCTGGCGATCTGGGTCACGCCATCGCGGATCCCGCTGATCAGGTCGCGCAGGGTCACACCCATGCGAGCGATGCCCTGCTGCAGGACGCCGAGCTCGTCGCGACGGGTGACGATGACGTTCTGCGAAAGGTCGCCGCCGGCGATGCGTTCGACCACCGCCAGGGTTTCACGCAATGGGCGAGTGATCTGGCGGGTGATGACCACGGCGGCAATGATGCCCACCAACAAAGCCAACAAGGTGCTGACCAATTGCAGCGTGCGGGCCTGGGCGCTTTCAGCGTCGCGACGGTCGAGTTGGATCTGGTACAGCTGCTCGCTCAGGGAAACGATGGTCGCGCCTTGGTCGGTCATTTCCTTGCGCGCCTGCACGACGTCGGCCGTGGCCAATTTGAAGGCCTGCACGGCGCTGCGGTATTGGACCAGGGTCGACTCCAGCTGGCGCAGCTCCCCTTGGCGGGTGCTGGCGAAATGTTCATCGAGCGGTTTCAGCGAAGCGATGGCGACATCCAGTTGAGCGAAGGCCTTGCGTTCGGTATCGGCGTTGGGGTTGGCGGTATAGCCGCGCACTTCATAGCGGGCCAGCATGAACGCCTGCTTGGCCTGGGTGATGGCCTGGAACTGGGCGAAGCGCTCGTCACTGATCGCCAATTGCTTTACATCGGAATCGATGGCTTCGATCAGCTTGTAGGCTGCCTCGGCGTTCGTGCTCATGACGTCCCGCGCGGCGTTGCCAGTGCGGTAGGCGCTGCGCATTTTGTTCAGCGACACCTGATAGGCGCTGATGACCGCGCTCTGCTCCTTGAGCAGCTTGACGTTTGCCGGGCTTTTGAAGCTGCTAAGCAGGGCATTTTGTTGCGCGACGAAACCATCGAGGGTGGTCTGCACATTTTGTGCGACGGTCTCGTCACCGTTGGCCAGCATGTATTGCAGGCGAACGACGCGCAGCTTGGTCAGGCCGGCGTTGAGCTGAGTGATGTCGCTCATCCAATTACTGCGGTCGATCAAACCGCCCAGGCTGGTCCAACTGGTGAGGGCCAGGAGACAAGTCAGTACCAGCACCAGGCCGAAGCCCAGGCCCAGTTTCATGTTGACGCTAATGTTGCCAAACCAGCTATTCATCAAATTCCTCCAGGAACGTTGCGCTGCTTATCGTCGGTTGGCTGGAAGATTGTTGTTGTTAAGAGCCAGCAAAAACGTTTAACGGAGCTGTATCGGCGGCTGGCCCTGAATCTGAAAATTTTTTTACCGGGACGAAAAATGACAGGCAAAAAAAAGCCCGCGGGAGAGCGGGCTAAAACCTTAGTTTCTTGAATGAGCGAGGGGACTGTATCGGATTGCATGAAGGCGTGGGGTGAAGAAAAGTTCATGCGGTTCAGCTTGTTGCTCTCTTCGAAAAGTATTCATCAGCGAGGTGATTTCGGACGTGTCCTGTGAGGCATGTCTCTTTTTTGAGTCAAAAAATGTCCGATTTCTGAACCGAACGCGATCTGCAGGGTCTGGTGTGCGCGCAGAAGGCTGTCCGATTTGGCCTGCGCCGCAATTTTGCTGTCGTTTTGTATCGAGGGATCGAAGATGTCCGTGTATGCCTTAGGGACAAGGCTTGTCGTCGCGTCGCTGTATTTTCTGGCGATGGACATTGCCGTCGCCGCGCCGACCCCCGGCGACACGGATCTGATCCGCGAGCGCCAGGACCGTCTGCTCGAAGAGCAGCGCCGGCGCCTCGAACAGCTCAAAGAGTTACCGGGCAAACCCGCCACACCCCAAGCCCCCGTCGCGCCGACCGACAACCGTTGCTTCCCGATCAAGACCATCGAACTCAAGGGCGCCGATGCCCTGTCAGAGCGTGAGCGCCAACGCTTGCTCGCCCCCTACATCAATCAATGCCTGGGCGTGCCGCAGCTTAACGAGTTGCTCAAGACCATTACCGATGCGTACCTGGAAAAGGGCCTGGTCACGAGCCGTGCCTATTTGCCGCAACAGGACTTGTCCAGTGGGCATCTGCAGGTGCTGGTGGTCGAGGGACGGCTTGAAGGACTAAAGGGCGTCGAGGGCAGTGGCTTGTCCGAGCGCGAACTGGCCATGAGTTTTCCCGGCAAGCCCGGCGAATTGCTCAACTTGCGGGACATCGAGCAAATGGTTGATCAGTTGAACCGTTTGCCCTCCAACAGCGCCCGGATGGAGCTGACGCCGGGACAGAATATCGGCGGCAGTGAAGTGCTGGTCAGCAATACCTCGCAAAAACCTTGGCGCGTCGGCCTGTCACGGCATAACGATGGGCAAAAAAGTACCGGCGAGCAGCAATGGGCTACCGCCTTCGATTGGGACAGTCCCTTGGGCCTTGCCGATCAACTGGCCCTGCGCGGTGGCCACGATGCCATCAGCGACCATCAGAAGACTTCCCGCAATGCCATGCTCTATTACAACCTGCCGTTTGGCTGGTGGAACCTGAGCTACACCTACAGCCAAAGCGAGTATCGCGCGCTGGGCCAGGCCAACGGCTTCAACTTCAAGCAGAGCGGCGACAGCCAGAACCATCAGTTGCGCCTGGAACGGGTGGTCCACCGTGACGCGGTGAGCAAGACCTCGCTCAACACAGGCCTTTCCTACCTGCGTACCAACAACTTCATCGAAGACAGCAAGCTCTCCGAAAGCAGCAATCGCATCAGCGAGGCGCAGTTCGGCATCAACCATGGGCGGCGGATCGGCAATGCGTTCGTCAACCTCGACCTGGGCCTGCAAAAAGGTATCGGCGCCCTCGACGCCCAGGGCGACCGCGACCCTGGGCCTGGCGTGCCGGATGCGCGATACCGCAAATACACGGCCACCCTCAGCTACCTGCAGTCCTTCGAGTTGGGCGGCGAATCCTTCAGCTTCAGCAGCCTGATGACCGGCCAGCGCAGCGAGGACGCGTTATTCAGCCCGCAACGCATGAGCCTGGGTGGGTTGTCTTCGGTCCGCGGCTACAAGGACCAGACGCTGTCCGGCGACAGCGGCGGCTACTGGCGCAACGACCTGCGCTGGAGCCGTCCGGTGACGCTGGAGTGGCTGCGTCCGGTGTTCGCCGAGTACGGCACCAGCCTCGGTTACGACCAGGGCGTGATTCGGGGCGATCGCTACAACGGCGACCAGCATGGCCGCATGTCGAGCAACTCGCTGGAACTGTTCGCCCGCGGCCAGCACTTGAGCGCCAGCGTCACATTTGCCCACTCCCTGGAACGTCCGGACGCCCTGACCGAGCGCGAAGCGCCGATCTACTTCCGCGTGGATGTATCCATCTAATTCTGTTTGCAAAGAGACCTGATCATGGACGACCGCCAATACGCCTTCCTGGCCCGCCAGCCCTCTGCTGCCCTGAAAAACCGCGACGCCTTCTGGGGCATGCCCAAGCGTGGCCTGGCGTTCCTGTTGGCCAACGTCATGTTCTGGCAACCGCTGTGGGCCCAGGCCGACGGTATCGTGGTCAGCGCGCCGGGCACCAGTCTCGGTCAGGCGGGCAACGGTGTGCCCGTCGTCAACATTGCCAAGCCCAACGGCAGTGGGCTGTCTCATAACCAGTTCAAGGACTACAACGTCGGCAGCAACGGCGTGATCCTCAACAACGCCACCAACCCTGCCCAGGCCACGCAACTGGGCGGGATCATCCTCGGTAATCCGAACCTCAAGGGCTCGGCCGCCAAGACCATCCTCAATGAGGTCAACGGTGGCAACCCCAGCCAGTTGCGTGGCTACACCGAAGTCGCGGGGCAATCGGCCCACGTCATCGTCGCCAACCCTCATGGCATCACATGTAACGGATGTGGCTTTATCAATACGCCGAGGGCGACGCTGACGACGGGCAAGCCGATCATCGAGAACGGCCAGTTGAACCGCTACCAAGTGGATCAGGGCAGCGTGGCCATTGAAGGCGCGGGCTTTAACGCCAGCAATGTCGACCGTTTCGAAATCATCACCCGCAGCGCCAAGATCAACGCTGAGATCCAGGCGAAAAGCCTGACGATCGTGGCCGGTCGCAACGACGTCAACGCCGACACCCTCAACGCCACCGCCCGCGCCGATGACGGCAGTGCCAAGCCGGAACTGGCGATCGACTCCTCGGCGCTGGGCGGCATGTACGCAGGCGCTATCAAACTGGTGGGCACCGAGGCGGGTGTCGGGGTGAAGCTGGACGGCAAGATGGTCGCCAGTGGCGGTGATATCCAGCTCGATGCCAATGGGCATTTGAGCCTGGCCGAGACGGCGGCTGCCGGAGCGGTCGATATCCAGGCCAAAAGCCTCGAAGCCCGGGAGCACGTGTACGCCGGAAGCCGACTCGAAGTTAAGACCCAAGGTGACCTGAGCAGCCAGAAAAACCTGGTGGCGCGCGACAGCATCCACCTGGACAGCGGCGGCACGCTGACCAACAACGGCATTGTCGAGGCCGGGGTCAATGCCGATAACAGCCGCAACACCACGGGTGATGTCACCCTCACCGCCAAGCAGTTGAACAACGCCGGCAAAACCGTCATCGCCAGCCGCGACCTGAATGTCACGACCACCGCTGCGCTGAATAACCAGGGCGGCACGCTCAGTGGTCAGGGCAAGACCACCGTCACCGGCAACGTTGTGGATAACCGCAATAAAGGCCGGATCCTGGGTAACACCGAACTGCACCTGAGCGCCGATCAAGTCCTCAACAGCCAGGGCGGCCTGATCAATAGCCAGGGCCTGCTGACGGCCAACCTGGGCCATCTGGAAAACAATGCCGGTGAACTGTCGAGCCTGAACAGCGCGACCCTGGTCCTCGACAGCCTGGACAACCTGACCGGCCTGGTCATGGCCGGCAAGAACCTCGACATCACTAACACCGGCGCGATCAATAACCGGGGCGGCGAGCTATCCAGCCAAGGCGTCATGACCGTGCGCACCGCCAGCCTGGACAACAGCAACAAAGGCACCGTCGCCGCCAATGGCAAGCTGCTGGTCAGCGCCACCGGCGCGGTCAACAACGCCGAAAAAGGCCTGATCGCCAGCCGTACTGCCGAGGTCGAGTTCGATGCTGCCAGTCTGAATAACGCCAAGGGCACGCTGCAAGGCGAGGGCCTGGTCACCGTGGATGTATCCGACGACATCGATAACCAGGGTGGCAGCATCATCGCCAAGGACGCCAAGCTGAGTGTCTTCGCGACGAATCTGGACAACCGTGGCGGCGTGCTGTCCAGCGTCAAGGCGGCGCTGGAGGCACGCACCACCGGTGTGCTGAAAAACGGCTATGACGTGAACCGCCAGGGCGGCACGATCCAGGCTCAAGGACTCAACATCCGAGCCTTGGCTGGGCTGTTCAACGACGGCGGACGCATCGCTGCGCAAGCCGGCGATGTCGTGGTTACCAACGCGACGGCGGACATCAACAATCGCAACGGCGGGATATACGCCACGGGCAAGGTCTGGATCTCTGGCCGGGACATGGACAACAGCGGCGGCGGGCAGGTCAGCGCCAGTGGTATCGACTTTGACCTTTCGGGTGCGCTGAACAACAACGCCGGCATCATCGAAAGCCAGGACAGCCTGGACATTCTGGCCGCCAGCTTGAGCAACCAGAAAGGCCAACTGCGCACCCTGGGCCAGAACAGCACCACGGTGTTCAAGATCGGTGGCCTGTTCGATAACAACGACGGCACCCTGGAAACCGCCAGTAATGATGTGGGCTTCAACACCGGCAGCGTCCAGAACGTGGGTGGCAAGCTGCTGCACACTGGCCTGGGATTGTTCGGCATCAGCCAAGCCAACCTGGGGCAGGCCGGCGGTCAGTTGGTGACCTACGGCAACCTGACGGTGACGGCTGATCGCTGGACCAACAACACGGCGATCCAGGCCGGGCACTTGGTCGTGGATGTTGATCAGTTGACCCAGACCGCCACGGGCCAGTTGCTCAGCACCAATGGCATGGTGGGCCGTGGCAACAATTGGCGTGTAGACGGCCTGGTCGGCAGCGATGGTGCGATCGACCTGCAACTGACCGGCGCCTATACAGGCAACGGTCGCTTGAGCAGTCTCGGCACCTTGGGGCTCAAGGCCGCGCTGATCGATCTGGAGCAAGGCGGCAGCATCGCTGGCGGTGGCAACACAACCGTCGTGGTCGATGGCGTCCTCAACAGCTACGGTCGCCTGACCTCAGCGGCGGACATGAGCATCACTGCCGCCACGGTGAACAATTACGGCACGTTGGGCAGTGCCGGCGCGCTCGACGTATCCACCGGCGACTTGCTCAACGAACACGGTTTGATCTTCAGCGGCGGCAATACCAGCCTGCGCGTCAATAGCCTGACCAACCGCTATGCCGATATCTATAGCCTGGGTGACCTGAGCATTGATCGCGACGGCCTCGGCACCCGTGTCAGCCGCATCCTCAACAGCTCCGGCTCGCTGCAGAGCGACGGCAACATGCGCCTGGCAGCCAGCACGATCGACAACGTCCGCGAAATACTGACCACCCACGACGCGGGCATCTACACCGCCTCGATCAGGGAAGTGGCCTGCATCGAAGGGTACAACGCCGGTGATTGCAGCGGCGGCAAGGAAAACCACGTCTGGCAAATTATCCAGCGCGACAAGTTCGAAGTTACCTCGGCCAGCGCGGCTTCCAGTATCACCACCGGCGGCAGCCTGGATATCCAGGGCGACACCCTGACCAACCGGAGCAGCAGCCTGGGGGTCGGCGGTGCGTTTACCGCCAATCTTCTCAAGCTGGATAACATCGGCATTGAGACCGGTGAGATTGAAACCTCGCGCACCTTCAGGTCCGAACGCACGCGTAATCCAGGCAACTGGCGCTCTGCCGCAGATGACTTCACCAACAAATACTGGATCGCAAGCCCAGCTTACGATCCCAATAAGCTGACCGGCCTTGAAGCTGCGATGAGCAGTTTCATCGGCATGACCGAACATGAGTTGACCCAGTTTGGCACTCAAACAGCCACCACTGATAACCAGACCTATGCTGCGATCATCCAGGCCGGCGGAGCCGTGGATGTCCGTATCCAGGGCGAAGCCGACAGCCGTGTCGTGCGCGGCGGTTACAATTATGTTGGCGCCGGACCGCGTACCGACACCGACGCTGACAATGTTTTCTCGACCCGTATCAACATCAATCGACAATTACCGCCGAACCTGACCCAGCAACAGGTCGATCCGCTGGCCCTGCCGGGGTTTGACTTGCCCACCGGGCAAAACGGCCTGTTCCGCATGAGCGGCGACGGCTCGACCACGCCGACCCAAGGTGCGGGGCTGACGCAAGTGCGTGGCCTGCCGGACCGTTCGTTCCAGGCCAACCCGCAAAAATACCTGATCGAGACCAACCCGGCGCTGACCGACATGCGTCGCTTCATGAGCTCGGATTACCTGCTGAGCAACCTGGGCTACGACCCCGACGTCGCCGCTAAGCGTTTGGGCGACGGCTTCTACGAACAACGCCTGATCCAACAAGCGGTGATCGCCCGCACCGGCCAGCGCTTCCTCGACGGTCAGACCTCCGACGACGGCATGTTCAAGTACCTGATGAACAATGCCATCGCCAGCAAGGACAGTCTCAACCTGTCCCTGGGCGTCAGCCTGACCGCCGAACAGGTTGCGGCCCTGACCCATGACATCGTCTGGATGGAAAACCGGACGGTGAATAATCAACAGGTGCTGGTGCCGGTGCTTTATCTGGCCCAGGCCAACAATCGTCTGGCGCCGAATGGTGCGCTGATTCAGGGCTCAGACGTCAGCCTGATTGCCGGTAAAAACCTGAACAATGCGGGCACTTTACGTGCGTCCAGCAACCTGAGGGCGACGGCGGGCGACAGCTTGGTCAACAGTGGGTTGATGGAAGCGGGTGGTCGGCTGGATGCGTTGGCGAGTAATAACCTGACTAACCGGGCGGGTGGGGTTATTGCTGGGCGTGACGTGAGTGTTGTTGCCGTTGCCGGTGATTTGGCCAATGAACGCACCATCACCCGGCATGCCAGCAGCACGGGCTACAAGACCGAGCAACGTGACTTTGCCGACAGTGCGGCGCGGATCGAGGCGAGCAATGATCTGGCAATGGGGGCGGGGCGGGATATCGCCAACAAGGGGGGCGTGCTCAAGAGCGGCAATGACACAACATTGCGTGCTGCCCGAAATATGAACATCACCGCCGCCGAGCAGGTGGACAGCCATACGCAGGGCAGCAAACATCGAGACCAGACCATTACCCAGAACGGTTCTAGCGTTACGGTTGGGCGGGATCTTCAGGCCGCTGCGGGCGGTGACCTCAACGTGGTCGCTAGCCAGGTCGAAGCCAAGCGGAACCTGGCCATTGTCGCTACCAAGAACTTGACCTTGGGGCCAGCGGCGAATGAACAGCATTCGTATGGCCAGAGCAAGAAGGTCAAGAGCATCGAGGATCATGTTCAGCAGGTGTCCACCGCGCTCAAGGCGGGCGGGAATGCGACGCTGAGCGCGGGGCAGGATTTGGCGCTGGTGGCGAGTACGGTCAATGCCGGGGGGGAAGCCTATCTGGTGGCGGGTAAGAACCTTGACCTCAAGGCCGCTGCGGATCAGGACTACAGCTTCTACAGCAAGACCAAGAAGTCTTCTTCAGGGAAGAAATTCCGGCTGGATGAAACGGGCAGCACCACCCATGTGGGCAGCCTGGTCAGTTCCAGCGGCAACAGCACGCTGGTGGCGGGTGAAAACCTGCTGTTGGCAGGTAGCGCCGTGACTTCCGAGAAAGGCGCGACGAAATTGGTCGCCAGCAAGGACGTACAGATTCTTGCCGTGACCGACTCCGACAGCGCCCGCCATGAGCGTAAGGAAAGCAAAAGCAGTTGGGGTGGGTTCAAGTCGAGCAAAGTCCAGGACAAGGTCGATGAGAAGCGCACGACTGCCATGGGCAGCATGGTCTCAGGCGAGACGGTCACCGTCGCGGGCGGCCAAGATGTGAAAGTGACGGGCTCGTCCCTGGTCAGTACCGGTGATCTGGCAGTCCAGGCCGGGCGCGACCTGACCATCGATGCGGCGAAAAATACCTTCTCGCGCACTGATATGCACAAGGAAAAGAATCGCGACCTGACAGGTGTATTGACTGGTAACAAGCTGGGCCTGGATGACATGACGGGCAATCAGCATCTGTTTATCAACAGTCAGAAGCACAACGGCACGGCTGCAGAAACCACGCTTACCGGCAGCACAGTTGGCTCCAGTGCTGGCAATGTGACGCTTACGGCTGGGCGTGAGTTGAGTGTGGTGGCCAGTGATTTGGTCAGTACCAAGGATATGGCGCTTACCGGTTCCAACGTGACCATCACCGCGGGTGATGAAACCGCGCGGCAAACCACTGAGGACAGCTCTAAAAGCTTGGCAGTGGGTAGGGTCATCGGTGGTGCGATCGTCGACACCGCAAGGACTATTCGCGACGCGTCCAAAGCTGCGAAGAATGCCGATGACCCTCGACTCAAGGCAGTAAAAATCGCCCAGGCTGCGCTTGCGTTTTACAACCTGGGTGGCCAGGCCTCGGATGCCAACGGGCAGAGCTCCGGGTTCAAAAACAAGCAAGGCGGCACCCCCAGCAATGGCTCACTGATCAAGATCGGTACCGAGCTGGCCAATACGCGCAGCAAAAGCAGCAGCGAGTACAACAGCCTGACGGCGAAGCAAAGCACCCTTAATACCGGTCAAGAGCTATCGATTGTTGCCACGGGGGACGCGGCGGGAACCCTGGGTGATATCCAGATAACCGGCAGCAGCCTGAAGGCTGAAAACACCTTGTTGCTGGCTAAAAATGATGTGCTGCTGAAAAGTGCACAGGACACCGTTGATCGCAAAAACGACGGGTCGAGCAACAAAACGGCCATTGGTGCCAGCTTCAACATTGGGGAGCAAAACGGCTTCACCCTCGATCTGGGGGCCCAAGGTGCGAAAAACATGGGTAACGGCAAGTCCGTCACTCAGGTCAATACCACGTTGGAAACTGGATCGCTGTTGTTGCAAAGCGGTCGCGACACTACCCTCGAAGGCGCACAGGTCCGCGCGGACACCATCAAGGCCTCGATTGGTGGCAACCTGAATATTGTTTCTCTCCAGGACACCGAATCGTCGAAAAGCAAGCAAAGCAGCGGGGGGATCGGAGCGAGCATCTGCGTTCCGCCGTTCTGCTACGGCTCCATGGTCGCGGGTTCGGCGAATATTGCCGGCGCCAACATGAACAGTGACTACAAGGCCGTGACCGACCAGAGCGGATTGTTCGCTGGTGCCGGTGGCTACGACATCCATGTGGGTAAAACCACGACCCTGCAGGGCGCTGTGATTGCCAGTGAGGCGCTCGCGGATCAAAACCGCCTCAGCACGGATCGCTTGCTCGTCAGCGATATCAAGAACAGCAGCAATATCGAGAGCCAATCGGCGGGAATTTCCATCTCGGGCAGCAATGTTGGCGGCTCCTCATTCGGCGGCAGCATCCCAGTAGCCCTTAAGGACAAAGATCACAGCTACACCCGCAGTGCTGTCAGCGAAGGCACGATCGTTGTTCGTAATCCCGAGGGCGCGGCTGACCTGGTGGGGCTGAACCGCGATACCGCCAACGCCAATCAGAAGCTGGACAAGCCTGATGAAGAGGCCATGCAGGAGCGTATCGACCTGATTCAAAGCTCGGCGCAACTGGCCAGCGGTGTTATCAGCACGGTCGCTAAGGCTAAGGCGGATGAGGCCAAGAGGCTTGGGCAGGAGGCAAAGGATCAAGCCAATGCCGGTTCGCCGGCTGCCGAGTCAACCGCCCGGGCGGCGGAAGCGGCCAGTTTGGAAGCCGCCCGCTGGCAGGTAGGCGGTGATAAGAAACTGATGGCTGATATCGCCTCTGGCTTGATTGCCGCAGGTCTTGGCGGAGCCACGGGCGGCACAGCTGTTGGCATCGTCGCCAATACAACGTCCAGCGACATATTCAACAGAATTGGCAGCTTTGCCGACGAACAGAAAAACCGTAAGGACATCGATAGCGTGACCAAGGCCGCCTGGGCGGAAGGCGGCGCGGCGCGCGTCATGTTGCATGCCTTGGCGGGAGCGGCGATGGGGCTTTCCAGTGGTAGCGTGCAGAGCGGGGCATTGGGTGCGGGCGCCTCAGCTCTATTGCCGTCCGTCATGCAAGCTTTGGCTGGCAGCAAGCTGACAGAAATGGAGCAAAAGACCGTAGCCTCGCTAATAGCTGCTGGCGTCGGTACGACGGTTGGATCCGGTAGTGGCGTGATCGGTTCGGTCGTGGCCGGTGGCACTGCGCTGGGAGTGGAGAAGTACAACCGGCAGTTGCATCCAGACGAAATAAAGTTCGCCTCAGACGATGATCGAGTCAGTCGTTACGCGAAGGAAAAGGGCATCACTGATGAACAGGCGAGAATGGAGCTCTTGCGAACCGCAGCAGCGATGGTTGACCGAGGATGGAATGCTGTACTGGATGTGAAGGATGGCAAGACGGCAGATGCCGCCAACTTCCTTCGAACGGAGCTTTCGCAGCTGAAAAGCACAGATCTGTTTCAGGTGAGCCTGGCTGACTATAACAATGAGCGACTGGGCTTGGCAGAGCTGATGAAAGACAGGAAGTCAGTTGAAAATCTGGTCAAGTACATTGAGCTGGTTGACCCTTACCATTACATGCGTGACCCAAAGAATCAGGCCGCAATACTTAATGCAAAGGGCCAAGGCAGCGCCGAAGGTTTTGCTAACGCTGTGGAGAACCTGGCGAGTTTCGGATCCAAGACGGCACTTATGGCGATGAGTACGGTGAATTGTCCGAGTTGTGGAGGACGGCAATTTGCCGCTGCCGTGGAGGCTGTCCAAAGTTTGCCTGAAGACTTAAGGCTCAAGGGGTATCTGGACACCCTGCATATCATGCAAGGGTATGGCGCTGATGTGCTGAGGCAGAATGAGGCTATTGCGACTTCTGCGGGAGTGGGCATCGGTCTGGGCGGTGCGGGAGCCGGTAGCGCAGGGTTGGCGACGACACGCCTGACAGGTGAGCTTGCAGAGGCAGTGGGGAAGCGCTTCACCGGAATACTTAACGAAGCGTCCGAGCAAGCGCTGATCAAAAGTGGCGGTATCTTTGGTCCCGATGGCAAGCCGATGATGGATCTGGCAGTGTTAACCAACGAGCAGAAAAGCGTCATGGGTGACTTGTTTGGCGGGCGTTCTGTGCAACAAATCGTTCCAGAAGGACAGAAGCTGGCACGGGTTCCAGGGGTTGGGGAAACGGGAATTGATGATCTTTATAAGGTGGATCGCCCGGATGTTGATTATGTTGTTATCGAATACAAGTTTCTTAGTAACAACAAAAAACCGGGGTCATCAGGGCTAGGTAATACTCAAGATGGCAAGCAAGGCTCCATAGCGTGGACGCTTGGTGGTGATCGTTTAGAACGGTCGGTTGGACAAGATCAGAGCTTGGAGGTAGAAGCTGCTGTTCGGTCGAACCGCACTGAAACTTGGGTCGTCAGGACTCGTCCCGATGGCTCCACGGAGGTCGAGGTGCTGGACGCGCGTGGTAAAGTCAAATCAATAGACACTTCTAAGATATTGCCCTCAAAAACTTTGAACGGGGTTCTTCCATGATTCGTGCACCGATGGGAGATAAAGAGTATTGGGACAACCGTCAGGTAAAAGATCTGCAATGGATTGAGCGAGCGGATCTAATGTTGGCAGAACCTTCCGCGAATCCCGAGTATGGACCGCAGTTCGCATTCAATTTCGCGAAGCACTGTTTACGTGCAAGTATTAGGGTGTATTCCCGCGGTGGTGATGTTGGAGAGATGGCCAGCTTTTTTGCTCGGCTTTTAGACGCTTGGGAGCTCTCCAATCGCACCTCCGAAGTAATCTGCGCAGAAAACAATCTCCAGACTTGCCGAGACTGGACCTTTGAGCTCACAAATTTAAACCACTATATCTGGTGTTTCTGGTTGGTGAGCCTGGCGCTCGTTCTTGAAATTCCCGACGACCAGTGGCTTCGTTTGGTTGCGTTGATAGGCGAGGGCGGGCAGGACGTTCTGCTTGATCGAGTCATGGCGTCACGTCAACCAGAGCGGCCGATTGGGGAGAACCTCCTGCATGCCAAGCCCTACGCAAGGCTGCTCAAGGCCATTGACGCGCCGCAGGCGCAGCAAGCAACGTTGTTGCTTGCTTTCGTAAAACATTGGTATCCAGAGTTGAACCGGCGCGGCAAACAGCAACCGTGGTGGTACATCTATGGTGATCCAGTGAAACATCCGCTTGAGATGGGAAGCTATTTTGGTCGTTGGTGTTTCGAGGCGGTCGCCGCCGTGAAAGTCTTTGGGCTTGATGATAGTGACTGCATCGGACATGAGCATTATCCGGGAGATTTACTCCATCCCGGTGAAGAAGCTGTTCCAACACCTGGGCCAGTCGCCAAGCCTGGATGGTGGGCAAGGTTGTTAGGACGTTCAGGTTAAGCAATGTCCAAATCAGTCATCGATTACTAGAACGTGGTCATCGCTATTGCGCTTTTGTCGAAAGTACTTCGGCGGTCTGTGGTCATTTTCAAATTTTTGCAGGGAAGTAATCATGAAAAAAACCACCTTTTTAGTTCTAGCCATGGCCCTGGCAGGCTGTCATTCAAACGTCAGGGACTCCTCGCCAAGCCTGTTCAAGGATGGCGTGCAGTTGCAACAACCCAAGGTCGTCGCTGACGCGGAACACGCCAAGATCATCATGAAGGCGACAGGATTCACCCACCCGGTCCAATTCTCCGTGCGGCGCAGTTCCGATGCAGACCAACGTGCCGAGGTCTTGGGAACCGTGGTCGATTCCGGTCGTGGCAAGGTATTCGGCTGGATCGCCAAAGTGAACGAGGTTGCCAACAGCGCCACCGTAAAACGCTTCCCCCAGCT
Organism: Pseudomonas frederiksbergensis; assembly: GCF_035751725.1. Classification (GTDB taxonomy): domain Bacteria; phylum Pseudomonadota; class Gammaproteobacteria; order Pseudomonadales; family Pseudomonadaceae; genus Aquipseudomonas; species Aquipseudomonas frederiksbergensis_A. The sequence continues at coordinate 841,813 of NZ_CP142104.1, forward strand.
GGAGGTGCAGGCTGACCCCGGGCAGGCGATTGAAGTGATCGGTGAATCACGGGTCTACGACTCGAACTACTACCGCTATGCCGAAAAAATTGTTTATGCGTGCGGCCCTATGAGTTCCACCTTCAAGCCCGAGAAGCAAAAGGTTTACCTGGTGGAGTTCGTGATCATTGGGGCAGGTTGTGAGCAGCATGTTTACGATGTCACTCAACCTCAGGAGCGTATTCCTGTGGCGAGCGTCCAGGGGCTTTGAGTCGGACTTGAAAAGCAGAAGGTCCGGAAGCGAAAGGGGGACAGACTTATCTGTATGCTCAGTTCTTAAATGAATCTATCCCTTTCCCTCCGTTCGGTCGTCGGTGCTCGAAGGCATGCTTGTGTTGGCGCTGTTTGAGGACATTTTGGCGCAGTTATGGCGCAGTTCTCAGAACTGCGCCATTTGCATTTAATCCGCCGCCTGCGCCCGCAATCGCCTGCCAATCACATCCATCACATCACACCCGTCGCGCAACGCGATCGTCAGCATTTTGCAAAAGTTGGAAAGCACCAGTGTGTCGGAACTGATCTCTGAGCGGAACGCAATATTTTCCAGCAGTTGGGTCACGGTGCGGATGCGGTAGTCAGCGGTTTCGAAGAGGACATCAAGCGGGGCTTCGGTGTCGATCAGCAGCGTGGCGGGGGTGCAGTCGATGCCGGTGATGGGCATGTATCGATTCATGGGTAGGACCTCATTCAATTGAAAGGAGCTACCTCGTTGTCGAGTCGCCAAACCCGAGTCGCCATTAGGGCGACGACGAACTATAGGCCGTCCCGTTCAAGTGCCACAAGACAGCGCTTTCTGAGCTTCAAGTAGGAGCTTTGACTTTTAAACTGCTGAATTTCCTACATCGCTTTGCGGCTATAAACGGGGTCGAGTCATTCCATTCGGCCTATTGTCATGACCAGGGAGCAGACCGTGGCGAGGGAGCAACCTCCCTCGCCACGAAAGCGATGCAGCTCTATCCAGCCGTTGCAAATGATCGGCCCGGCATATGACGGGCTGATAGAAATAGGCAATGCCCCAAGGCAAACCGGCATAGGTGGGTCAGTTTTCGATCGTTACCATGGCTTCCTGCCTATCCATCTGGAGTTCACCATGCACGACAGAAAAACCCTCTTCATCACCGGCGTGAGCAGTGGCTTGGGCAACGCCCTGGCGCAAGAGGCGCTCGCAGCGGGCTACCGTGTCATCGGCACCGTGCGCAGTGAGGCGGCGTTGCAGGCCTTCGAAGCGCTTTCCACGGAACGTGCCCATGGCGTGATCCTGGATGTCACCGAGTTCGACCGAATCGATAGCGCAGTGGCGGAGGTCGAAACCACTTACGGTCCGGTCGATGTCCTGGTCAACAATGCCGGCTACGGCCACGAAGGCATCCTCGAAGAATCGCCGCTGGAGGAGATGCGTCGCCAGTTCGACGTCAACGTGTTTGGCGCGGTCGCGGTGACCAAGGCGTTCGTGCCGTATTTTCGTCAGCGCCGTGCCGGCCATATCATCAACATCACGTCCATGGGCGGCACCATTACGATGCCGGGCATTTCCTATTACTGCGCGAGCAAGTTTGCCCTCGAAGGCCTCTCCGATACGCTGAGCAAGGAGCTGCTACCGTTCAACATCTTCGTGACGGCCGTTGCGCCTGGCTCGTTCCGCACCGATTGGGCCGGCCGTTCGATGCAGCGCACTGCTCGAAGCATTGCCGACTACGACGCCAGTTTTGAACCGATCCGTAAAGCGCGCGTGGAGAAAAGCGGCAAGCAACTGGGCGATCCTAGGAAAGCGGCACAAGCGATGTTGCAGATCATTGCCAGCCCGACGCCGCCCGCGCATTTGCTGTTGGGCAGCGATGCACTGAACCTGGTGCGCGACAAGCTCAGTCGGGCGGCCAGCGAGATTGATCAATGGGAAGCGCTGACCCGTTCGACTGACGGTTGAACAGCCAGCAAAAGGAGGCGTCGATGATTCAGGCCGCTACGCATATGGTGCAGTTGATGGAACAGCTCGCGCCTGTCGAGGGCTACAACCTCAGCGCGCTGGATGACATTCGGTTCCTTCGTTCGAACCGGCCACTGACGCGCACGCCGGTCCTGTACGAGCCCGGTATCGTGATCCTGTGCCAGGGGCGCAAGCGCGGCTATCTGGGCGATGACGTCTACGTGTATGACGCCCAGCACTACCTGGTGGTGTCCGTCCCTGTTCCGTTCACCATGGAGACCGACGCCAGCGCCAAGGAGCCTATGCTGGCGATCTACATGCGCCTCGATTTGCAACTGGCCAGCGAGCTGATGCTGCAAGTGGACGAAACCCTCGGCCCCAGCGATGCCCAGCCCAAAGGCATGTACGCCTCGCCCATGGACGATCCGCTGCGCAGCTCGACGTTGCGTTTCCTGGAGGCAATGAGTTATCCGGGCGACGCGCAAATTCTCGGACCGTCGCTGATACGGGAAATCTACTACCGCATCCTGACCGGCGAGCAGGGCGGTTCGATGCGCGCCGCCCTCGCTCGCCAGGGGCACTTCGGCAAGATCACGCGGGCGATCCGAAAGATCCATAGCAGCTACCACGAGCCTCTGGACGTCGAAACGCTCGCTCACGAAGCGGGCATGAGCGTGCCCAACTTTCACCTGCACTTTCGCGGTGTGACGAACTCTTCGCCCATGCAATATTTGAAATCGACACGCCTGCACCAGGCGCGCTTATTGATGTTGCGCAACACGATGAGCGCCTCGACGGCGGCGTTCAATGTTGGCTATGAAAGCGCCTCGCAATTCAGCCGCGAGTTCAAGCGGATGTTCGGGCGAACGCCTCAGGCGGAGATTGAATGGATGAGGGCAACGTATGCGTTGCCCGAAGCTCCGGGAGTGTCTGGTTATGTTTCGTCGCATTAGAATCAACTATCTCCACCGCGCCCGGTGCGATGGAGGTCACGCGAACCTTGTCGCCCAAACTAAGATTGATGATGTGCCCGCTTTCCTGCGCAAGGAAACGTGGCAGCGCCGCGGCGATGCCGTAGAGCGTGCCCTTGAGATTCACATCGATCATGGCGTCCCACTCATCGGTGTTGACCTCCGCCATGGGACGAATCGGCATCAGCCCGGCATTGTTGACCAGCACGTCGAGCTCGCCAAAGCTATCTCGGCCACAACTGCCTCCAATTTGTCTGCTCGACGTGCGGCTACCGCCACCTTTGCGCCGCGCGCGGCCAGCAGGCGAGCTACTTCGGCACTAATACCGGTGCTGCCGCCGGTGATCAGGACGACTTTGCCTTCGATTCCATCGTTCATACGGTTACCTCTTGTTTTACGTCGGATGTGGAGGGGCTGTACCGCGGGTAGTCGATGAACCCTTGCTCTTTGCCACCATATAGGCCTGCGGCGTCCAAGGCGTTGAGCGGCCAGCCGTTGGCGATGCGCTCAGGCAAGTCAGGGTTGGCAATAAAGGGCCGGCCAAACGCAACCAGGTCAGCCAGGCCCGCCTCGACCAGGCCCGCCGCCCTAGCCGCGGTATATAAACCGGCATAGATGATTCGACCGCTGAAAGTGCTTCTCACCTCGCGACGAAACGCGTCGGGCAGGTCTGGCGCATTCGGCCAGTCTGCTTCGGCGATCGAGAGGTAGCCTATGCCTGCTCGCTCAAGTACCTTGATGGCCTCGATATAGGTCTGGTGCGGGTCTTCTTCGACAAAGCCTATGTACACGCGGTCTTCATCGGTGCTGGTGAACAGAGGCGAGAAGCGCACCCCGACGCGTTCGGGCCCGGCCACGGCGCTGACGGCTTGCACCACTTCGCGTAGGAAGCGCAGGCGGTTATGCAGCGATCCGCCATATTCATCGGTGCGTTGGTTGGCGTGAGTCGAGATGAATTGGTTGACCAAATAGCCGTTGGCCGAGTGAATCTCAATGCCATCGAAGCCGGCGCTCAATGCGTTGCGTGCGGCTTGGGCGTAGAGCTCGACCAACGTTTTGATCTCGCTGACGCTGAGCTCGCGTGGCATGGAAGGGGTGACCAATGTACCAGTGCCTGGGTTGGTTTCGATGAAGGCCTTGGCCTTCTGTGCCTGGATCGCCGACGGAGCGATGGGGGCAGCGTTATGGGGTTGGAGAGCATTATGGGATACCCGGCCGACGTGCCAAAGCTGGGCGTAAATCACCCCGCCTTCAGCATGTACGGCATCGGTCACGGTGCGCCAGCCATCAATCTGCGCCTGGTTGTAGATGCCCGGGGTCCAGGCATAACCTTTGCCGCGTGGCTCGATCTGGGTGCCTTCGCTGATGATCAGGCCGGCGCTGGCGCGTTGTTGGTAATAACGGGCCATCAGGGCCGTAGGAATGTCGCCGGGCTGTCCGCTGCGCTGGCGGGTGAGTGGCGGCATGACGATGCGGTTCTTCAGCGTGATGGAGCCCAACGTGGTGGGCTCGAACAACGAGCGATGTTCCATATTCGATTCCTTGTCGCGTCAATGTCGGGTGGGCTTACAAACCACCGAGGCTGAGGTATTTGAGGTTGAGGTATTCGTCCAGGCCGTGAGTCGAGCCCTCGCGACCGATGCCGCTGTCCCTGACCCCGCCGAAGGGCGCTTCAACGGTAGTGATGACCCCGGCGTTGATGCCGATCATGCCGCTCTGCAGGTCGCGCGAGACACGGAAGGGGTGTGCCAGGTCTAGGGTGAAAAAGTACGCGGCCAGGCCGAACTGGCAGGCGTGCTGGCGAGGATATCGAGGTTGTCGCGTACCAACTGCGCCATGCGATTGAGCAGGATGGCGCGCTCTGCCGCGGTGGTCATAGACCAGGATGTGAACGCTGCGTGTGCGGCGTCGATGGCTCGGCGTGTTTCAACGGCGCCGCCCCAAGGGATCTGGCCGATCTGGTTGTCGGTGGCCGGGTCGTTTATCGCTAAGTGTCTGGCGTCATCCGCTGCCATCCACTGGCCGTCGATATAGTTGGCTTCTTTCAACCAACCAGCGTCTTTGATTTGCTGCAAGTTGAACGCAGTCATGCGTGTCTCCAGGAACGTCAGGGCTAAACCGGCCCCTTGCCGATGGCGTCGGGATGTCGTTGAGTGCGGGAGACCTTGCGCAGTCTCCCACCTAGGGTTTGATCAGGCGTTGTTCAGCAGCTCTGTCAGCACCGTTGCGGCTTCGCTGGACGAGCCGGGGTTCTGGCCGGTGATCAGCAGGCCGTCGCGAACCACGTAGGAGGCCCAGTCCGGACCTTTCGAGTACAGGCCACCGTTGGCCTTGAGCATGTCCTCGACCAAGAACGGCACGACGTGGGTCAGGCCGACTGCCTCTTCTTCGGAATTGGTGAAGCCGGCTACTCGCATGCCTTCGACCAGAGGGGCGCCGTCAGCCTTCTTCACGTGGCGCAGAACGCCCGGCGCGTGGCACACCAGGGCTGCGGGCTTGCCGGCGGCGATAAAGGACTCGATCAACTGGATCGAGATCGGGTCTTCTGCCAGGTCCCACAGCGGGCCGTGGCCACCTGGGTAGAAAACCGCATCGAAATCGGCAGGCGAGACGCTGTCCAGCCGTACGGTGTTGGCGAGCAGCGCGGTGGCGACGGCATCGGTTTCGAAGCGGCGGGTCAGATCTGTCTGGAAGGACGGCTCGTTGCTCTTCGGATCGAGCGGTGGCTGGCCACCCACTGGCGACGCCAGGACGATCTCGGCCTTGGCGTCCAGGAAGGTGTAATAAGGCGCCGCCAGCTCTTCGAGCCAAAAACCGGTTTTACGGCCGGTGTCGCCAAGCGTGTCGTGGGAGGTCAGAACCATGAGAATCTTCATTTGTGCTTCCTTTTTTCAGTTGAGCCGTGAGGTCACGGCAAATCGCTGTAAATTAGACCGGTCGTCTAGTTTGCTGGCGGCGAACGACCATTGGGGCTGACTGGACAGAGCTGTAGTTGGTTAGGTCCAGAAGGTGAACGTGTCGCTACGGTATTGTAAATTAGACCGGTCGTCTAGCGACTTTTTCAGGTTTTCACGAAAACTGTTCTTCGGGATGTTAGGGGAGGGTAGAAAGGACAGTAGAAAGCGTTGGGACAATGCGGCGACGTCTGACATGAGCAGTGCAACGCTCCGACTGGCGATGCATCGCTCATGCCAGTGAATCAGGGCAGGTTCAGAAGCTGGCGGGTCGTGGACATCGCCGTCTCGAAGGGCTGGACGCTCTTGGTAATCTTCACCATGACGCTGGCGCCGAGCCACAATTGATAAAGGTTCTGCGCAACCTCATGGGGAGTGCCGCTGATAGCCAATGAACCTTCGGCCAACCCGGACTCGATCCCACTCGCCAAGCGATCGATGATTCCCGACGTACCTCGCTTGAGCACGGCACGCATGGCCTCGGAAAGGTCCGCAACTTCCACGCCCAGTTTCACGGCCAGGCACTTGCCCTGGCAATCCTGGAAGGACTGGGTGTCCTGCCAGATGCGGAAGTAGTTCAGCAGACGCTGCGCCATCGTCAGGCCAGGCTGGCTGAGGGTCTGGTCGATCTCGTCGAGATAAGTCTCGAAATAACTCTCGAGCAGGGCCTCGCCAAACGCGTCCTTGGAGCCGAAGTAGTGATAGAACGAGCCCTTGGGCACCCCGGCAGTCGCCAGAATCTCGTTCAGCCCCACGGCGGTATATCCTTTGGCGGCCATGATTCTCTGGCCTACATCAAGGATGCCTTGGCGGACGTCGGATGTTTCGCGGATCTTTAGGGTGTTCATGGAGGCGATGCTAATCGTTTCTAGTCGATCGGTCTACTAGTGGGGCGTCTGGCTCATGCATCTGGTTACGTGGGTTGAGCCGTGCATTTGTGGGCACTACAGAGGGCAGTGTCTGGACTTTCATGAATTACGGTCACAAAAAAAGACGTCCGTGGACGTCTTTAGATGTTGAAGTGGTGGAGCCGGGGGGATTTGAACCCCCGTCCGCCAGTACTCCGCTGTCGGTACTACATGCTTAGCCGTGTCTATTGAGTTAACCCTCAGCGACCCGACGGGCAGGGTGCTTTGGGCGAGTTGTGTAAGTTTTAGCCGCTTCGTCCACAACGTACTGCACGGCGATTCCGTTCTATATGACAATCACTTTGGGTTTACGGACATCCCCTGGTGATTGCTGGACCCGAAGGTACCAGAAGGGAAGGGCTAAGGCTGCTTACGCAGCGAGAGCGTATTCCCCGTAGGTTTCGTCATTGGCAACTATAGGAAGTTGCAACAGTGGATTTACGAGTTCTGTTACCAACTCGGCATGCACCTAAAGTTTCGCAACCGGCGTCGAATCCTAAACGGCCCCGAACCTGGCGCTCGATAAATCTTGAGGAGCGGCAGGCATGCGCAGTGTACGCCAATCCGTGTCTGAGGCCAACCCGAAGGTTGGCCTCAGACAATGCTACTGATCGCCTTTCGCGTTGTTCTGCAGCTTCTGGATGGCCTGGTTAGTCAGGGAGATGCAATTTTCGGTGCCTTCTTTGGTGCCTTTGGCGTGTTCAGCCTTGGCTTGTCCGACCGTGGCATCGATGTCGGTCTTCAGACCTTCGCTCATTTGCTCGGTGCTGACTTTGGCGTCGCTGATCTTTTGTAAATTGATTTTGCAAAGGTCATCCTGGCTTCCTGCAAACACCGGAGAGGCCAACATCGCAGCGGAAATGAACAAGCCAGCAAGTGCGGTGCGCTTCATGTGTATCTCCTTTAACGTCTGGTCTCGGTGCTGGCTGTAGGGGCACAGACAGGGCCGAGCATAAGGGAGGACCCAGCGGCGCCGGGTCTATTCAAGTTGACTACAGCGAAGCGCAGGAATTCGATTTATCTTACAGCTCCATGGCGACTCCCCCGCTGATGGGTTTGGGACGGGTGACGCGGTCCACCAGATACACCAACCCGTGGTAGTCGATTTCGCCGTGACGCGTCAGGCCGATCTCACACGTACGGCTGGTGGAAACGCCCTCGGTGCAGTATTGAACCGCGTCCTTGAGGGTTCGCAGTGAGTGGGCGTTGAGCTCCGGCGTGGTGAAGCCCTTGTCACCGGCAAAACCACAGCAATGGATGCCTTCCGGGATGACCACGGTCTTGCTGCATTTACGCGCCAGATCAATCAACGCCTGGCTTTCGCCGAGGTGTTGCGTGCTGCACGTGACGTGCACCGCAATGGGCGCCTCCTGGGGTGTGAAGTCGAGGCGATCCATCAGGTGCGTGCGAATGAAACGCACCGGGTCGTAGAGATCCAGGCGCGCTTCGCCCAAATCCTGGACCAGGCGCAGCGTGCAAGGGCTGGTATCGCAGTAGATCGGGTCGAGCCCGCCGCGACTGGCCTGCACCAAGGCGCCGATCAGTTCCTGGCGCTTGTGCTCGGCTTGCTCGGCGTACCCTTTGGACGCGAAGGGCTGGCCGCAGCAAAGGCTGTCTATGTTGTCTGGAAACACGACCTGATAACCGGCTTTCTCCAACAGGCCTCGGGTCTTGTCATGCAGCGACATCTGTTCTGCGTCCCCTGCCGCCGGACCCATGACCCGCGATACACAGGCGGCCAGATAAACCACCCGGGGTCGTTCATCCAGTACCGCCGGGCTTAACCGAATGGCCCTTTCGGCCTGTGGCATGGCGTTGGTCCACTGCGGGACCTGTCCTTTGGACAGCCGAGTGAGCCCTTCTGACAATCGTGCCAGCCGCGGCGCCCCCAAGAGCATCCGGGCACCATTGGCCACGTGCAGCGTAAAGCGCGCCCCTTGCAACGCAGTAGCGAAATTACTCGCGAGCCAGTCGGCGGTTTTCTTACGTGTCGCGTTACGTCCGCGGAGCTTTTTCACCAGTTCGCCCGTATTGATGCCTACAGGGCAGCGTTGGGCGCACAGCCCGGTGGCAGCGCAGGTGTCGATCCCTTGGTATTGATAGGCCGTTTCCAATTCCGAAGTGTCGATGCCAGCACGCTTTTTCGCTTGGATGTCCCGCCAGATCACGATGCGCTGGCGCGGGCTCAAGGTCAGGTCCTTGGATGGGCAGACCGGCTCGCAGAAACCGCATTCGATGCACTTATCCACAATTTCATCGGCGGCCGGCAAGGGCTTGAGGTGCTTGAGATGAATCTGCGGGTCCTCACTGAGCACCACATCCGGGTTGAGAATGCCGTTGGGGTCGAGCAGGCGTTTGAGTTGCCACATCAGTTGATAGGCATCACTGCCCCATTCCAGCTCGACGAACGGCGCCATGTTGCGGCCAGTGCCGTGTTCGGCTTTCAGTGAACCGCCAAACTCCACCGCCACCAATTGCGCCACGTCATCCATGAACGCCTGGTAGCGTGCGACTTCTTCGGTGCTGTTGAAGCCTTGGGTGAAGACGAAGTGAAGATTGCCTTCCAGCGCATGTCCGAAAAGGATCGCTTCGTCGTAGTGATGCTTGTCGAACAACTCGATCAGGCGATTCACGCCAATAGCCAGTTGTTCGACCGGAAAGGTCACGTCTTCGATGATGACCGTGGTCCCGGTCTTGCGAACCGCGCCCACGGCGGGAAAAGTGTCTTTGCGGATGGCCCAGAGTCGCGCGTTTTCCCGTGGGTCTTCGGTGAAATCGACCTGTTTCTCCACGGGGAAAACCGCCAGCGAGGTCATGATCCTCGCGAGCTGTTCCTGCAGCAGCGATGACGAAGCCGCGCGGGATTCAATCAGCAGGGCACAGGCATTATTCGACAAGTGCTGTACGAAATCCGGCATGCCGGGTTTGTCCTGTACCGAGCGCAGGCTGCGGCGGTCCAGCAGCTCGACGGCGGAAACCGGCTGGCTTTTCAGCACGGTGACGGCGTTGCAGCAGGTTTCGACGTCTGGGAATACGATCAGCGCCGAGGCCTTGTTCGGATGATCGATGACGGTGTTGTAGGTCACCGCGCTAATGAAGCCGAGGGTGCCTTCGGAGCCCACCAGCAAATGGCTCAAGATATCCACAGGTTCGTCGAAGTCCACCAAGGCGTTGAGCGACAACCCGGTAGTATTTTTCAGACGATATTTGTGGCGGATTCGGGCGGCCAATTCGGTGTTGTCGCGGGTCTCGCGGCCGAGGGTCGCCAGCCGTTCCAGCAGTTCACCGTGGCTTGCCCGAAATGCCGCCACGCTGGCAGTGTCTTCGGTGTCCAGGCGCGTGCCGTCAGCCAGGACCAGGCGAATGCCAGCCAGGGTGTGATAGGTGTTCTGCGCCGTACCGCAGCACATGCCGCTGGCGTTGTTGGCGACGATACCGCCTATCTTGCAGGCGTTGATCGAGGCCGGATCCGGGCCGATCTTGCGCCCGAAGGGGGCGAGCCAGGCGTTGGCCTGTGCGCCGATCACGCCGGGTTGCAAACGAATTTGCGTGCCCTGCCCACGAATCTCGCGACCGTTCCAGTTATCCCCCAGCACAATCAGTACCGAGTCGCTGATAGCCTGGCCGGAAAGACTGGTGCCGGCGGCGCGGAATGTGACCGGCACTCGATCACGCTGGGCCAGTTGCAGCAGCGCGATAACTTCATCTTCGGTTTCCACGCGCACCACCAGCTGTGGGATCAACCGGTAGAAGCTGGCGTCGGTGCCGAAGGCCAGGGTGGACAACGGATCGTCGAAGCGTCGTTTTTGCGGGATCAGTTTGTGTACGTCGCGCAGGAAAGGGGCCGGAAGTGTCATTGGTCCTCCAGAATCAAAACCACCAGATCCTTCGGACCGTGGGCGCCGTAGGCCAGGACTTGTTCGATGTCGGCGGTTTTCGACGGGCCAGACACCAGCAGGGCATTGGTGGGCATGCCCTGGGCCCACGCGAATTCCTGTTGCACTTCATAGAAGTTGTCGCGGATCTCGCTGGCCTTGAGCAGGGCGAAATGCACCGGTGGGACCAGGCTCATCAGGCGCGGTTCTTCCCGGGTTGGCCAGAGAATCAGGCTACCTGTCGCGGCGATGGCGCCGAGGGTGCCGGTCAGGCTGGCCGGGGTGTCGTTGAACAACTCGGCTTTCCATTCTTCTACCGGTCGGTCGTAGGCCTTGAGAGTTGGCAGGCCCGGATTATTCGCCCAGAACTGTGTGATTCTTCCCCCGTGTACGGTGGTCGGTGCGATGAGCAAGCTTGGCAGTTGACGGTCGCGCAGCAGTTGCGCGAGCAGGGCCGGCCAGCCCTCGTCGGACGTCAGGTGGATTTCGGTGTGCACCGCTTCCATCAGCTTGCGCAATTGCGAGATGCGGTCCTCTGGCGCGTAGCGATAGGTTTGCGTCACCAGTTCGACGTCATAGGTGTCGGCAACCGGCGTAGTGCCTGTGAGACTTTTACGCAGCTTGGCGAGGATATTTTCCTTGGCGCTCATCGGCGGTCTCCCTGCGGGTTCAGGTGGTCGCGGGCCAGGTCATGCAGCGAACGGGCGGCGGGTTTCGGGGCGCTGTGGTTCTGCGTCCATGGGCCAATATTTTGCGGCGCCAGGGCGCGCAGGCGCGTGGCGAGGAAGGCAAACAACCGATACAGCCGCGGCGAACTGTTGAGTCGAGCCCAGGTATTCCAGATGAACCGCTCCTTGGTCGAATACTTGCTGCCCTGGCCGCGCATGACCGGGTTGGGGCTGTCCGGTGCCTTGACGTTTTCCTCTCGCAATCGCCGCAGCAGGGCGGGGATCGGGATTTTTACCGGACACACTTCACCGCAGGCGCCGCACAGCGAAGAGGCGCTCGGGTGATCTGGCACTTTCGCCAGGCCAACCATATGCGGCGTGATGATTTTTCCGATAGGCCCCGGGTAAACCTCACCGTAGGCATGGCCGCCAATTCGGGTATAGACCGGGCAATGATTCATACAAGCGCCGCAGCGGATGCAGTTCAGCGTCTGACGCAGTTCGCTGTCGGCAAATGCCTGGCTGCGGCCGTTATCCAGCAGGACCAGGTGGACTTCCTGGGGGCCGTCCAATTCATCAGCCTTGCGTGGCCCGGAGATCATGTTGACGTAAGTGGTGATGGGTTGGCCGAGGGCCGAACGGGTCAGCAGCGAGAGCAGCGGAACGACGTCCCGTAGGTTCTCCACGACTTTTTCGATACCGGTGACGGCAATGTGCACCGGTGGCACGGTGGTGGACATACGCCCGTTGCCTTCGTTTTCCACCAGCAGCAAGGTGCCGGTTTCGGCGACGGCGAAGTTGACGCCCGAAACGCCTATGTCGGCTTCGAAGAATTTCTGCCGCAAGACCTTGCGACCGATCTGGATGAGTTGGTCAACGTCCTTGGTGTACTCCACGCCAAGTTTGTCGTGGAACAAGGACGCGACCTGACCGGCATTCTTGTGGATCGCCGGCATAATGATGTGTGAAGGCTTCTCGTGGTCGAGTTGGACGATGTATTCCCCCATATCGGACTCGAGACATTCAATGTCCCGGGCCTCGAGGAAATGGTTCATCTCCATCTCTTCGCTGACCATCGATTTGCCCTTGATCACTTGCCGCGCCTCGTGAGCGCGGATGATCGAAAGGACGATGCCGTTGGCTTCGTCCACCGTTTCCGCCCAGTGCACTTTCACACCGTTGCGGGTCAGGTTGGTTTCAAGTTGCTCGAGCAGGTCGGGCAGCTTGGATAACGCGCGGGCACGGACAGCGTTGCCGAGCACTCGCAGATGTTCTCTTTCGTGGGCATCGCTGAAGGACGTTGCCCGTTTTGTCATCAGTGAATCCATCGCAGTGCGAAAGTTATTTCGCAGTTGCGTGTCGTCCAGTGCCTTGTGGGCGCGGGCGCGAAAATCTTCCTGCACTTCAACGGTCGGAATCAGCGTCGGTGCGCTCATGCGGCACCTCCGGTTCGCTGCCAGAGGAAACTCGCCAGATGCTGGCCGCGCAAAGCTTCCCGCTGTTTTTCCAAGGCGCCGTTGATGTTCATCAAGCAACCGCAGTCGGCGCTGACGACCTGGTGCGCGCCGGATTCCTTCAACGCTCGGGTCTTGTCGGCCACCATCGCACCGGAAATATCCGGCATGCGAACGCTGAACGTCCCACCAAAACCACAGCATTCACTCTCATGGCTGTGTTCGACCCGCTCCACGTTGCCTAGCTGTGCCAACAATGCACGGCCATGCAGGTGGGTATTCATTTCCCGTCGTGCCGAGCAAGATGTATGCAGCGCGACCTTCACCGGCGTGCCACTGTCGTTCAATTGCACCTTGCAGACAAACAGCAGGAACTCGGCCAACTCGTAGGTCCTGGCGGCCAGGGCCTGGACCTGTTTGAGTGTCTGCGGCTCGTCCTTGAACAGGTCGGCATAATGCTCGCGCAGCATGCCGGCACAGGAGCCTGACGGTACGACCACCGGGTAATCCCCGGCAAACAATGCCAACTGCGCCCGCGCTACCGTCCGCGCCTGTTCGGTGTAGCCTGAGGTATACGCCGGTTGCCCGCAGCACGTTTGTCCTTGTGGGTACTCCACTTGGATCCCTTCGCGCTCGAGCAGGCGGATCGCATCCATACCCGCTTCGGGGTAGAACAGGTCGACCACGCAGGTTCCGAACAGATAGACCCGGCTAGGTTTCTCGCTGGGATATTGTCGCGGTTCGGGTAATGGCGGAGCGACACGGGTCGCGTTCGGCACGGCGTTGTAAAAAAGCTCGCTCATCAGGCGTGTCTCCGGGTGGTCCCGGTTATCCGTCTGCTGAGGCTGCTGAATATAGAGAGGAAATCTTTCAGCAGCCTTGCAGACCCGGTTGTGAATAGCGGACGCCGATCTCGGTTCGGCGTCGGTTCTTTCAGTATTTCGTGTAGTACTTAGTGAACCAGCATGCCGGTGAACCAGTAGGCCTGGGCCAGCGTGATCAGACCAACGATCGTTGCAAAGAATAGGCTGTGTTTCAGCGTGAAACGGAACAGATCGGATTCTTTGCCCACCAGCCCGGTCGCCGCACAAGCAACAGCGATCGATTGTGGCGAGATCATCTTGCCGGTCACGCCGCCGCTGGTATTGGCCGCTACCAGCAAGGTGTCGTTGACACCGATCTGGTGCGCGGTGGTCGCTTGCAGCGAACCGAACAGCGCGTTGGACGAGGTATCGGAGCCTGTCAGGAACACGCCCAGCCAACCGAGAAATGGCGAGAAGAATGGGAATGCTGCGCCAGTTCCGGCCAACACCAGGGCCATGGTGGAAGACATGCCCGAGAAGTTGGTGACGAAGGCGAACGCCAGCACCATGCCGATGGACAGGATCGGCCAGCGCAATTCAAAAAGCGTCTCTTTAAAAGTGGTAAGACCAGTTCTGAAGTTGATCTTCAGCACCAGCATCGAGATCAGCGCTGAGAAAAAAATCGCTGTGCCGGTGGCCGAAATTGGATCGAGCTTGAACACCGCCGGGATGGCGGTCGGGTTCACCACGATTGGCGCGGACTTGATCACCAGTTGGTCCAGGTGCGGGATCGCGAAGTTGAACACCCAGCCGTACATCGAGCCCCCCGCGGCGAACATCGCCTTGAATGGCTTCAACGTCCAGATTGTCACCAGTACGGTAAGGATCAGGAACGGCGACCAGGCCTTGATGATTTCTCCCAGGCTGTAGGGCGACGCCACGGTGCTGCGAGGCTGGCCGAAACCGCCGGCGCTGGCGGTGATGGCTGCGCTGGAGGTTGCACCGGCAATCTGGGCGCCGGCGGTACGCTTGGGCTGCCAGACTTTCAGGAACAGCGTCAGGGAGACCAGGCTGGCCAGGGCCGAGGTGATGTCCGGCAGTTCCGGGCCAATGAAGTTCGACGTGAAGTATTGGGTGATGGCAAAACTCAAGCCCGCCACCAGGGCGGCTGGCCAGGTTTCTCGCACGCCGCGCAGGCCATCCATCATAAAGACCAGCCAGAACGGCACGAACAGTGACAGCAGTGGCAGCTGTCGACCGGTCATGGCGCCGATCTTGAACGCATCGATGCCGGTGACTTGGCCGGCCACGATAATCGGTATTCCCAGTGCGCCGAATGCCACGGGGGCGGTGTTGGCGATCAGGCACAGGCCGGCGGCATAGAGGGGGTTGAAGCCCAGGCCCACCAGCAAGGCGGCGGTAATCGCGACGGGCGCGCCGAAGCCGGCGGCACCTTCCAGGAAGGCACCGAAGCAGAAGCCGATCAGCAGCACTTGCAGGCGTTGGTCGTCGGTAATCGACAGCACCGAGCTGCGAATCACCTCGAACTGTCCGCTCTTGACGGTCAGTTTGTAGAGGAATACCGCGGCAACGATGATCCAGGCGATAGGCCACAGCCCATACGCAAAGCCATAGCCCGCCGCTGCGAGCGCCATGTCCGCAGGCATTTGGAACGCGAAGATCGCAACCGCGATCGCCAGTGCCAAGGTGATGCTGCCGGCCACGTGCCCCTTGAGGCGGAACACCGCCAGGGCAAGAAAGAAGAAAACGATGGGAATGACGGCCGCGAGTGCGGACAAGCCTAGGCTGCCGAGCGGACTGTAAAGCTGTTGCCAGGTTTGCATAGTGGGTGAGCCCCTAATTGTTGTTGGTCAGGCACTGGTCAGCGGTTTTGGGTAATTGGTAATACCAATTTACAAGCGCTGTCGGCTAGGGTAAAAGCCTTGGTTGCCGTGTGTCAATTTGCCGCCCTGAAACTTTCGTCGAATAAACGGTGCAGATGGCATCTGATCTGGTCGGAATGGGTGGTTTTGGTGGGTGTGGATAAGGTCCGGATGGGCCAGAATAGACAGCCCGGCGAGCCGTCGGGATCGTGGAGAATGGAGTTATGGGGTTTGATCAGATTCGTCAGCGCCGTTTGTCTGACGATATTGTCGAGCGGCTTGAGGGCATGATCCTTGAGGGCACGTTGAAATCGGGCGAGCGATTGCCGGCCGAGCGGACCCTGGCCGAGCAGTTCGGCGTGTCACGTCCGTCGTTGCGCGAAGCGATCCAGAAGCTGACGGCCAAAGGCTTGCTGATCAGTCGCCAGGGCGGCGGCAACTACGTGGTGGAGTCGCTGGGCTCGACCTTCAGTGATCCGTTGCTGCAGCTCTTGGAAAGCAATCCCGAGGCGCAGCGCGACTTATTGGAGTTCCGTCATACCCTGGAAGCGTCCTGTGCCTATTACGCAGCAATGCGGGCCACGGAGGTGGATCGCGAGCGGCTGACGGCGGCCTTCGATGAATTGCAGGATTGTTACGCGCGTCACGACGAGGTGAGTCGGGCGGAGGAGGGGGCCGCGGATGCCCGCTTTCACCTGGCGATCGCCGAGGCCAGCCACAATGCTGTCTTGCTCCACACGATTCGCGGACTGTTCGACCTGCTCAAGCGCAATGTGGTGACCAACATCGGCGGCATGTACAAGCAACGCAGCGAGACGCGCGACATGCTGATAAGTCAGCATCGCGAGCTGTACCAAGCCATCATGGACGGGCACGCCGAGCTGGCGCGGGAAGTCTCCAGCCGACATATCTTGTACGTGCAGGAAGTCTTGGAGGAGGTGCGTCAGGAAGTGCAACGGGTGGCGCGGGCCGAGCGGCGCAAGGGCATTTGAAATGCCTGCTGGATCTGTGGGAGCGACCAGACTCGCTCCCACCCTTGATCCCGGACGTTAGTCTTCCTTGCCCTTGTTGCGCACCGCACGCTGCAGCTCGCGACCGGCATCGCGCTCGCGTTCGGTATCGCGCTTGTCGTATTCCTTCTTGCCCTTGCCCAGCGCGATCTCGCACTTGATCAAGTGCTTGCTCCAGTACAGCGACGTACAGACGCAGGCATAACCCTTCTGCTGCACGGAGGCGAAGAGCTTCTCCAGCTCGCGCTTGTTGAGCAGCAGCTTGCGCGAGCGCACAGGGTCGGCGATGACGTGGGTGCTGGCGGTGGTCAGCGGCGTGATATGACTGCCCAGCAGCCATGCTTCGCCGTCCTTGAGCAAGACATAACTGTCGACCAGTTGCGCCTTGCCGGCACGCAAGCTCTTTACTTCCCAGCCGGCCAGGACCATGCCAGCCTCGAAACGTTGTTCGATGAAGTAATCGTGTCGCGCCTTTTTGTTTTGCGCGATGGTCCCTGTGGGGTGTTTCTTCTGTTTAGCCATAGGGGCGGCATTATAGGCAGTTGCGTGCGTGTCGGCTACGGTGAAGCTGTGTGCTTGAGCAGGTTGCATGAATCCCGGACAATGCGGCCTCTTTTTTGAACGCTTGGGCGTGATCACGATGTCGACAGACAAGGTTTCTGTCCACGGCAGTTGGGCTAGCCGCTGGGTCTTCATATTCGCCGCGACCGGTTCGGCCGTAGGGCTGGGTAGTATCTGGAAGTTTCCGTACATGGTCGGCGTCTATGGCGGCGGTGCTTTCGTGCTGATGTTCCTGGCGTGCATCGCGCTTATCGGCGCGCCGGTCATGTTGGCTGAGACGTTGATCGGCCGTCGCGCCCGGCAAAGTCCGGCCAACGCCTTGAAGGTGCTGGCTGTGGAGGCGGGTCACTCGTCGAAGTGGTCCTGGGGCGCATTCGCCGGGATGATCACGGCGCTGTTGATCTTGTCGTTCTACAGCGTGGTCGGTGGCTGGTCGCTGGACTACATCATCGACATGGGGCGCGGGGATTTCCAGAACGCGACGCCCGATCAGGTCGGTGCCTATTTCGGCAATGTGATTGCCGATCCCTGGAGGCTGACGCTTTGGCACACGCTGTTCATGGTGCTATCCGCCGTAGTGATCGCCCGCGGTGTCGTCGCGGGGCTTGAGCGCAGCCTGCGAATCATGATGCCGCTGCTGTTCGTGATGATCCTGGTGCTGCTGGGCTACAGCATGACCACCGGGCACTTCATGGAGGGCGTGCATTTCATGTTCGATTTCCAGCCGGAAAAAGTCATGGATGGATTGCTGCCGGCCATGGGACACGCATTTTTCTCCCTGAGCGTGGGGGTCGGTTCGATCATGATCTACGGCGCCTACATGCCCAAGAGCGCCTCTCTCACCAAGACCGTCGTCGGCGTTGCGTTGTTGGATACCTTTGTGTCGCTGCTGGCTGGGGTGGCATTGTTTCCGATTGTGTTTGCTGCCGGCCTGAACCCCAGCGAGGGGCCGGGGCTGATGTTTGTCAGCCTGCCATTTGCCTTCGGCAGCATGGCATTCGGCCAAGTGATGGGCGTGGTGTTTTTTGTCCTGGTGGCCATCGCCGCCTGGAGCTCGGCCATTTCCCTGCTTGAGCCGATGGTGGCTTATCTGGTGGAGCGAACCCGCCTCAGTCGTGCCTGGGTGACTTTCTGGCTGGCCTTCACTTGCTGGTTCGTGGGGTTGGGTACGGTTTTTTCCTTCAATATATGGAAGCAGGCGAAGTTTTTCGTGAACGAAGGCGGCCTGTTTCACCTCTACCAGTGGGGAGCGACCGGAGGGCTGGATTTCTTCGGGGTGATTGATTTCTTCACATCGCGGATCATGTTGCCATTGGGCGGTTTGTGTTTCGTGGTGTTTGCAGGGTGGGTCATGGGGCGTGAAGCCGTGCGTGATGAGTTGTCGCTACGCAGCCCTGTATTGTTCGCCTTGAGTCTGTTCTTGATGCGCTATGTAGCGCCCATTGGCATTCTTGTAGTGTTTGCCGCCCAGCTGTGGAAGTGACGCTTACATGACGACACATATTCAACGCTCGGCCCTGCTGCCCTATCCGGCCCAGGCGCTGTACGACTTGGTCAACGACGTGGCGAGTTACCCGCAATTCCTGCCCTGGTGCTCATCCGCCGAGGTGCTCGAAAGCTCCGAAACCCATATGCGCGCCAGCCTCAACGTCGCCAAGGGTGGGTTGAGCCAGCACTTTGTCACTCGCAACACCTTGGTGCCGGGTCAGTCCATCGAGATGAACCTTGAGGAAGGGCCTTTCAATCAGCTCCATGGCGTCTGGGTGTTCAAGGCGCTGGGTGATAAAGCCTGCAAGATCAGCCTGGACCTGTCGTTCGACTACGCCGGGCCACTGGTGCGAGCGACATTGGGCCCCCTGTTCAATCAGGCGGCCAATACCTTGGTCGACGCTTTTTGCCAGCGGGCCAAGCAGAATGCCGAGCTCAAACCTTGATCGAGATCGAAGTGGTGTATGCCGGTGTCAATCGCCAGGTATTGCGTCGAATCGCGGTTGAGGATGGGACATCTGTTCGTGCTGCGGTAATGGCGTCGGGTATCGCTGCCGAGTTTCCTGAGCTGGATTTAACGACGAGTCCTGTCGGGATTTTTGGTCGGGTGGTGGCGGATCCGGATCGTCAGTTGGTACAGCCGGACGATCGCCTTGAGATTTACCGGCCGTTGTTGGCTGACCCCAAGGAAACTCGTCGCCTGCGGGCCGCCAAGGCAGCTCAGGCTCGTCAAGCGGAGTAGGGTGCCGGCTTGGATTCCAGGCAATAAAAAACCCGGCATGCCGGGTTTTTTTGTGTCGCGGTTTACTGCGGCGAGGTATCCAGAGGTTCTGGCGTCGGGACAGGTACGGTCTCGACGTTGTCGACGTCCTTCTGGATCTGGTCCAGCAGCGAACCTGGCTTGGCCGGCTTTTCCGGTTTTGGCTGTTCGGTGTTCTGGGTCGGGTCGGTGACCGTGGTGCCGCTATCCTTGCCCATGATGGCTTCGTCGCGGCTCACGCCAGGCATGAAATCACCCGACAGGCTGACGAGTTGGTCATTGGCGTTGAAAATAACGCTGATGCGTTCCTGCTGCCGCTCGCCGCCACCTGGCTGCAAGCTGTACAGGTAATCCCAGCGATCGGCATGAAACGTGTCGGTCAACAGGGGGTTGCCCATGATAAACCGTACTTGCCGGCGGGTCATTCCCGGGCGTAACTGGTCTATCATGTCCTGCGTGACGACATTGCCCTGCTGGATGTCGATTTTGTAAACCCCGGGGAATGAACAACCGGCGAGTGCGAGCAGTCCCACGAAGGTGAAACTGGTTAGCAAGAGCTTGGTGTTTTGCATCGGTGGGCGACTTCCACTATCTTGGCTGGGACAACGTAAACACCGATCATACCCGCATTAAGAGAAGCTGCGAAGCAGCATCGCGAGAAAGCTGACCATGGTTGAAAATAGCGAACTACGCAAAGCCGGCCTCAAAGTGACCCTGCCACGGGTCAAGATTCTGCAAATGCTCGATTCTGCTGAGCAACGCCACATGAGTGCCGAAGACGTCTACAAGGCGCTCATGGAAGCTGGCGAGGATGTCGGTCTGGCCACGGTCTACCGTGTCTTGACTCAATTCGAAGCTGCCGGGTTGGTTGCTCGCCATAACTTTGATGGCGGTCATGCGGTCTTCGAATTGGCTGACGGGGAGCACCATGACCATATGGTGGATGTAGAGACCCGTGAAGTTATCGAATTCATCAGTCCTGAAATCGAAAAGCTACAAAAGGCGATTGCCGAGGAGCATGGTTTCGAGCTGATCGATCACCATCTCGTCCTGCACGTACGTAAGCGTAAATAAGCTTGTAGCGTGGGCCTAGGCCATCAAAACGAAAGAAGGCGACCCTCGGGTCGCCTTCTTTCGTTACGGCATCTTTCAGATTTTTGCAGCCACCACCATTTTTTTTGCGTGAGCCAAGGATTCCTTGGTCAGGTCTATTCCTCCCAACATCCGAGCGACCTCTTCCACACGCTCATTTTTGTTGAGCTTGGACACGGCAGTGCGGGTAGCGTCTTCACCGCGAACCTTGTGTACGAATAAATGTTGGTGGCCCTGGGCGGCGACTTGGGGCAGGTGAGTGACCGTCAGGACCTGTCCGCGCTCACCCAGTCGGCGCAGCAGCTGGCCGACAATTTCTGCTGTAGGGCCGCCAATGCCAACGTCCACTTCGTCGAATACCAGCGTCGGCACTCGCGATGTCTGCGCCGTGATGACCTGGATGGCCAGGCTGATGCGCGACAGCTCGCCGCCGGACGCCACTTTTGCCAATGCCTTGAGCGGTTGCCCGGGGTTGGCGCTGACCAGCAGTTCCACTTGCTCCAGCCCGTTAGGCAGAAGCTCGTCACCACCGTTGGGGTGCAGTTCGATGGTGAATCGGCCGCCTGGCATGCCCAGGCGCTGGATCTCCTGTTCCACCGCGCTCGCCAGGCCGGTTGCGGCTTGTCTGCGCAGTTCGCTGAGTTCCTTGGCCTTTTCCTGGTAATGGCGTGCATAGGATGCCAGTTCATCCCCGAGCCGCTCGATGGACTCGTCATTGGCGTTCAGGGTTTCAAGTTCTTCCAGCAGGCGTTGCTGAAGTTCGACGACTTCGGTTGGCTGGACGCGATGCTTACGGGCCAGTGTATAGATAGTGTCCAGACGCTCTTCCAGATATTGCAGGCGTGCCGGGTCGGCATCGAAATGGTCGAGGAAGCGGTTCAGCTCCCCGACGGCTTCTTCCACCTGGATCTGCGCGCTGGTCAGCAGGTTACTCGCTTCGCCCAGGGCTCCTACGGAATGGCTGACGCTGGAAAGTCGGTTAAGGCTCGCGGTCAGTGCGCTGAGCACGTTTCCGGAATCGCTTTCGCTACATTGCTCGACCACTTGTCGGCATACGCCCAGGAGTGCCTCGGCATTGGTCAGGTTCTTATGTTCCTGCTCCAGTTCCTGCAGTTCGTTTTCACCCAGGGCCAGGTTCTCCAGCTCTTCGAGCTGATAACTCAACAATTGGTGGCGGGCCCGTTGCTCATCGCCTGAGTTGGAAAGTCGATCCAGCTCCTGCCGGGTCTGCCGCCAGCGTTGGGCCGCCAGTTGAACCTGGCGGGCGAGGTCGGTAGCTCCAGCGTACTCGTCGAGCAGGCGACGATGGGTATCGGTCTTGAGCAGGGATTGGTGTTCATGCTGGCTGTGGATATCGATCAGCAGCTCGCCGAGGGCCTTGAGGTCGCCTAGGGGGCAAGGGGTGCCGTTGATATAGCCACGGGAGCGGCCCTCGGCGGTGATGACCCGGCGCAGGATGCACAGGCCGTCGGTGTCCAGGTCGCGCTCGGCCAGCCATGTGCTGGCCTCCGGGATGTCGACCAGGTCGAACGTCGCCAGGATGTCGGCCTTGTCCGCTCCGGGACGTACCACGCCGCTATCGGCGCGGTCGCCCAGCGTCAGGCCCAGAGCGTCGAGCATGATCGACTTGCCCGCGCCGGTTTCCCCGGTGATCACGCTCATGCCTCGATCGAGTTCGAGGTCGAGGTGTTCGACGATGGCGTAGTTATGTACGGACAGGTGCACCAGCATAAGGCCGCTCCCAGGCGTTAGGTCTGGTTATTTATACAGTGTTTTGTTTGAGGCTGACAATGCCTGCGCTTAGCTCGTTTTGCTTGGTCCGATAGAATTCTTAGCGCTGCTGGGAATGATCATGCTGCTGTCTTTTGTAGGGTTAATTCGTCAGGTCGCCCTTGAAGCTGGAAAACCCGGCCCCATATACCGGGGCAGAAGCGCGAGTCGAGCTCGCGGACGAAATTGAAAGGAGAAAACTATGGCTGACGAACAGACGCAGGATACGCAAAATCTAGACGCCAATCAGGCTCCCCAGGATTCGGGCGAAGACCTGGCGGCACGTGTACAAGTGCTCGAGGAGCAACTGGCCGGTGCGCAGGATCAGGCGCTGCGTGTAGCCGCCGACCTGCAGAACGTCCGCCGTCGCGCCGAGCAAGATGTGGAAAAGGCTCACAAATTCGCCTTGGAGCGTTTTGCCGGTGACCTGCTGCCGATCATCGATAGCCTGGAGCGCGGGCTGGAGTTGTCCAATCCTGATGATGAAAACATCCGCCCGATGCGTGAAGGCATCGAGCTGACGCTGAAAATGTTCCAGGACACCCTCAAGCGTTATCAGCTTGAAGCAATTGATCCGCACGGCGAGCCGTTCAATGCCGAACACCACCAGGCGATGGCAATGCAGGAAAGTGCCGACGTCGAGCCAAACAGTGTGTTGAAGGTTTTCCAGAAGGGCTACTTGCTCAACGGTCGCTTGCTGCGCCCGGCCATGGTTGTGGTCAGCAAGGCGCCAGCGCCGGTTTCGCCTTCAATTGATGAGCAGGCTTGAAATCGGGCGCAACGGCCCCCATTAAGAAGTCAAGCGTTTAAGTGCTACCGCAGTTAGCCACCACTGCTGCGGCAACAAAATCCAAGTTCCGGGAGAGTTAACATGGGCAAGATTATCGGTATCGACCTGGGGACCACCAACTCGTGCGTCTCCGTGCTGGAAAACGGCAAGGCCAAGGTTATTGAAAACGCTGAAGGCGCGCGCACCACGCCGTCGATCATCGCTTACGCCAACGATGGCGAAATTCTGGTTGGCCAGTCGGCCAAGCGTCAGGCTGTGACCAACCCGCATAACACCCTTTACGCGGTGAAGCGTCTGATCGGTCGCAAGTTCGACGAAGAAGTCGTTCAAAAAGACATCAAGATGGTGCCTTACAAAGTCGCCAAGGCTGACAATGGCGACGCATGGGTTGAAGTGAACGGCCAAAAAATGGCGCCGCCACAGATCTCTGCGGAAATCCTCAAGAAGATGAAGAAGACCGCCGAAGATTACCTCGGCGAGCCGGTGACTGAGGCGGTCATCACCGTTCCGGCCTACTTCAACGACAGCCAGCGCCAGGCAACCAAAGACGCCGGCCGCATCGCAGGCCTGGACGTAAAACGCATCATCAACGAACCTACCGCGGCTGCTCTGGCCTACGGCATGGACAAGGCCAAGGGCGATCACACCGTGATCGTTTATGACCTGGGTGGCGGTACCTTCGACGTTTCCGTGATCGAAATCGCCGAAGTCGACGGCGAGCATCAGTTCGAAGTGCTGGCAACCAACGGCGACACGTTCCTGGGTGGTGAAGACTTCGACATCCGCCTGATCGACTACCTCGTCGATGAGTTCAAGAAAGAAAGCGGCATGAACCTCAAGGGTGACCCGCTGGCCATGCAGCGCCTGAAAGAAGCCGCTGAAAAAGCCAAGATCGAGCTGTCTTCGAGCCAGTCGACCGACGTGAACCTGCCGTACATTACCGCAGACGCCACCGGTCCTAAGCACCTGAACGTGAAAATTTCCCGCGCCAAGCTTGAAGCGCTGGTGGAAGACCTGGTTCAGCGCACCATCGAACCTTGCCGCATCGCGATGAAAGACGCCGGCATCGACGTTGGCTCCATCAACGACGTGATCCTGGTCGGCGGTCAGACCCGTATGCCGCTGGTGCAGAAGCTGGTAACCGATTTCTTCGGCAAGGAAGCTCGCAAGGATGTGAACCCTGACGAAGCCGTTGCCATGGGTGCTGCCATCCAGGGCGCCGTTCTGGCCGGTGACGTTAAAGACGTTCTGCTGCTCGACGTCAGCCCGCTGACCCTGGGTATCGAAACCATGGGTGGCGTGATGACCGCGCTGATCGAGAAAAACACCACGATTCCTACCAAGAAATCCCAGGTGTTCTCGACCGCTGACGACAACCAGAGCGCCGTGACCATCCACGTGCTGCAAGGCGAGCGCAAGCAAGCTGCCCAGAACAAGTCCTTGGGCAAGTTCGACCTGGCCGAGATTCCACCAGCGCCACGTGGCGTGCCACAAATCGAAGTGACCTTCGATATTGACGCCAACGGCATCCTGCACGTCGGCGCGAAAGACAAGGCCACCGGCAAGACCCAGTCGATCGTGATCAAGGCCAACTCCGGTCTGTCCGAGGAAGAGATCCAGCAGATGGTTCGTGATGCTGAAGTCAACGCCGAGGAAGACCGCAAGTTCGAGGAGCTGGCAAGCGCCCGTAACCAGGGTGATGCGCTGGTGCACTCGACTCGCAAGATGGTTGCCGATGCTGGCGAGAAAGTGACTGCGGAAGAGAAAACCGCTATTGAAGCGGCCGTGGTTGCCCTGGAAGCTGCCGTCAAAGGCGACGACAAGGCGGCCATCGAAGCGAAGATCGAAGAGCTGTCGAAAGTCTCCGCGCCAGTGGCTCAGAAGATGTATGCCGAGCAGGCCCAGCCCGCCGAAGGTGCTGCGCAGCAAGGCGAATCGGCTGAAAAAGCCGACGACGTTGTCGACGCTGAGTTCGAAGAAGTGAAAGACAACAAGTAATCGCTTGTTGGTCGGCCGGTTGACTGCGTTTGTGCGGTGGCTGGTAGGATGTCGCCGCGCGGGAGCTTGCTCCCGCGTTGGCGTGTCTGGAGGCAGCGAATTTTTACAGCATGCGACAAAGCTCGGGTGCTGACGGTGTGTTCGGGAATGCTCCTGCTTTCCGGGCGATATGCGCCGAGACCAGGATCGTTGAATCGACGTGAGTTGGGTCCGGGCCTGTATTGGGGCCCAACGAGTTTGGCGAGGCTCAGGAGAGGTTGGCCGAACGTCCTATAAGAGTGCAAAGACTAATGGCAAAACGTGATTTTTACGAAG
Source organism: Pseudomonas frederiksbergensis (assembly GCF_035751725.1). Classification (GTDB taxonomy): domain Bacteria; phylum Pseudomonadota; class Gammaproteobacteria; order Pseudomonadales; family Pseudomonadaceae; genus Aquipseudomonas; species Aquipseudomonas frederiksbergensis_A. Next base: position 867,076 of record NZ_CP142104.1, read on the forward strand.
TATTGGGTGTTGAGCGGGGGGCCAGCGAGGCAGAGCTGAAAAAGGCCTATCGTCGCCTGGCGATGAAGCACCACCCGGACCGTAACCCCGGCGACAAGGCTTCGGAAGAGATGTTCAAGGAGGCCAACGAGGCCTATGAAGTCCTGTCCGATTCCAGCAAGCGCGCGGCTTACGACCAGTACGGCCATGCCGGCGTCGACCCAAGCATGGGTGGCGGCGGTGCCGGTTTCGGCGGACAGAACTTCTCCGATATTTTCGGTGATGTGTTCAGCGATTTCTTTGGTGGCGGCCGTGGCGGTGCCCGTGGGGGTGCCCAGCGTGGCAGTGACCTGCGCTATACGCTGGAGTTGAACCTGGAAGAAGCGGTGCGCGGTACTACCGTCAATATCCGCGTGCCGACGTTGGTCAATTGCAAACCGTGTGATGGCTCGGGTGCCAAGAAGGGCTCCTCGCCCGTGACCTGCCCGACTTGCGGCGGGATTGGCCAGGTCCGCATGCAGCAGGGCTTCTTCTCGGTCCAGCAGACCTGCCCGCGCTGTCACGGCCAGGGCAAGATCATTTCCGATCCGTGCGACTCCTGCCACGGTGAAGGACGTGTCGAAGAGTACAAGACGCTGTCGGTCAAGGTGCCGGCTGGTGTCGACACCGGCGACCGCATTCGCTTGTCCGGCGAAGGTGAAGCGGGTGCCCAGGGTGGCCCGACCGGCGACCTGTATGTGGTGATCAACGTGCGCGAGCACGCGATTTTCCAGCGCGACGGCAAGCACCTGTTCTGCGAAGTGCCGATCAGCTTCGTCGATGCAGCCTTGGGCGGCGAGCTGGAAATTCCGACCCTCGACGGCCGCGTCAAACTGAAAATTCCCGAGGGTACGCAGACCGGCAAGCAGTTCCGGATTCGCGGCAAGGGCGTGGCGCCGGTGCGTGGTGGTGGCGCCGGCGACCTGATGTGCCGCGTGGCGGTGGAAACCCCGGTCAACCTGGGGCGGCGTCAGCGTGAACTGTTGGAAGAGTTCCGCAACTCCCTGGCTGATGACAACAGTCATTCCCCGAAGACTACTGGTTGGTTCGAAGGCGTGAAGCGCTTCTTCGGCGACCTGTAAGGAGTCCGCATGCGACGTATAGCTGTGATGGGCGCTGCGGGGCGCATGGGCAAGGCGCTGGTCGAGGCGGTGCAGCAGCGCTCGCCGCTTTCGGGCCTGACGGCTGCCATCGTGCGGCCCGACAGTACGTTGGTCGGTGCCGATGCTGGCGAGCTGGCCTCGCTGGGGCGTATCGGCGTGCCGATGTCCGGCGGCTTGGAAAAGGTGCTTGACGAGTTTGATGTCCTGATCGACTTCACCTTGCCGGACGTGATGCTGAAAAACCTCGCGATTTGCCGCAAGCATGGCAAGGCCATGGTCATCGGCACCACGGGGCTGGACGCTGCGCAAAAGCAGTTGCTGGCCGACGCGGGCAAAGACATCCCGATCGTATTCGCGGCGAATTTCAGTGTCGGCGTGAACCTGTCGCTGAAGTTGCTGGACTTGACCGCTCGGGTGCTGGGTGACGACGCGGATATCGAGATCATCGAGGCGCATCATCGGCACAAGATCGACGCGCCTTCGGGAACGGCGTTGCGCATGGGTGAAGTGATTGCCGATGCGCTGGGGCGTGATCTGCAGGAAGTGGCCGTGTATGGGCGTGAAGGGCATACCGGTGCCCGTGAGCGCGACACCATCGGTTTCGCCACGGTGCGCGGTGGCGATGTCGTCGGCGACCACACCGTGCTGTTCGCCACTGAAGGCGAGCGCCTGGAGATCACCCACAAGGCGTCGAGCCGGATGACTTTTGCCAAGGGTGCCGTACGTGCCGCGTTGTGGCTGGATGGCCGCGAGCCTGGTTTGTACGACATGCAGGACGTTCTCGACCTGCGCTGATGTCCCTGAAGACGGGGTTCAGGTTATACTGGGCCCCGTTTTACACCGCTTCGCGACGGCCTGTCGCATTCCCCTGCCTTTAAGGCTCATTAGCGGTGGACCAAAAAAGCCTTTTTCTGTAAGCTACAGCTTTAGTGTGTCCACTAAAAGCGCGCAGAATAATTCAGTGAACAAGCGGGGTGACGTGTCCATACGTCACTCCGCTTTTTTACAACCTGCGATCGCCCTTTCAGGCTTTATTTACGGGAGGTCTTCTTGACTAAGCCAGCCATACTCGCCCTTGCTGATGGCAGCATTTTTCGCGGCGAAGCCATTGGAGCCGACGGTCAGACCGTTGGTGAGGTGGTGTTTAACACCGCAATGACCGGCTATCAGGAAATTCTTACCGATCCTTCCTACGCCCAACAAATCGTTACCTTGACCTACCCGCACATTGGCAACACCGGTACCACGCCGGAAGACGCCGAGTCTGATCGTGTCTGGTCCGCTGGCCTGGTCATCCGTGACTTGCCGCTGGTAGCGAGCAACTGGCGTAACACGATGTCCCTCTCCGACTACCTGAAAGCCAACAACGTTGTGGCGATCGCCGGTATCGACACCCGCCGCCTGACCCGCATCCTTCGGGAAAAAGGCGCGCAGAACGGCTGCATCATGGCCGGTGACAATATTTCCGAAGAAGCCGCTATCGCCGCTGCCCAGGGGTTCCCTGGCCTCAAGGGCATGGACCTGGCAAAAGTCGTCAGCACCCAGAAGCAGTACGAATGGCGCTCCACGGTCTGGGACCTGAAGACCGACCGTCACGCGACGATCGAGGCTTCCGAACTGCCGTACCACGTGGTTGCCTACGACTACGGCGTCAAACTCAACATCTTGCGCATGCTGGTCGAGCGTGGTTGCCGCGTCACCGTGGTACCTGCGCAAACCCCGGCCGCCGACGTCCTGGCACTCAAGCCCGACGGCGTATTCCTGTCCAACGGTCCTGGTGATCCGGAGCCTTGCGACTACGCGATCCAGGCGATCAAGGATGTGCTGGAAACCGAGATCCCGGTCTTCGGTATATGCCTCGGCCACCAGTTGCTGGCCCTGGCTTCGGGCGCCAAGACCCTGAAAATGGGCCACGGCCACCACGGTGCCAACCACCCGGTCCAGGACCTGGACACCGGCGTGGTGATGATCACCAGCCAGAACCATGGTTTCGCCGTGGATGAAGCGACCCTGCCGGCCAACGTCCGTGCGATCCACAAATCGCTGTTCGACGGCACGCTGCAAGGTATCGAGCGTACCGACAAGAGCGCGTTCAGCTTCCAGGGCCACCCTGAAGCGAGCCCGGGCCCGAACGATGTGGCGCCGCTGTTCGATCGCTTCATCAATGAGATGGCCAAGCGACGCTGACCGCGCGAAGCCCGAGGGCGGCCCCGAATGCGGTGGCCCCCTCGGGCGCTTCAAAGATTGTTCGACGGCCTAGCCGACTGACCTGCGGATTTGAGTGACAAACCCATGCCAAAACGTACAGACATAAAAAGCATCCTGATTCTCGGCGCCGGCCCGATCGTGATCGGCCAGGCCTGCGAATTCGACTACTCCGGCGCCCAGGCCTGTAAAGCCCTGCGCGAAGAGGGCTATCGCGTCATCCTGGTGAACTCCAACCCGGCCACCATCATGACCGACCCGGCCATGGCCGATGCCACCTACATCGAGCCGATCAAGTGGCAGACTGTCGCCAAAATCATTGAGAAGGAGCGCCCGGACGCACTGCTGCCGACCATGGGCGGCCAGACCGCGCTAAACTGCGCACTGGACCTGGAGCGCGAAGGCGTCCTGGAAAAATTCGGTGTGGAAATGATCGGCGCCAACGCCGACACCATCGACAAGGCCGAAGACCGTTCGCGCTTCGACAAGGCGATGAAATCCATCGGCCTGGACTGCCCACGCTCGGGCATCGCCCACAGCATGGAAGAGGCCAACGCCGTCCTGGAGCGCCTTGGCTTCCCGTGCATCATCCGTCCGTCCTTCACCATGGGCGGCACCGGTGGTGGCATCGCCTACAACCGTGAAGAGTTCGAAGAAATCTGCGCCCGTGGTCTCGACTTGTCGCCGACCAAGGAACTGCTGATCGACGAATCGCTGATCGGCTGGAAAGAATATGAGATGGAAGTTGTCCGCGACAAAAAGGACAACTGCATCATCGTCTGCTCCATCGAGAACTTCGACCCGATGGGCGTGCACACCGGCGACTCGATCACCGTCGCACCGGCCCAGACCCTGACCGACAAGGAATACCAGATCCTGCGTAACGCCTCCCTGGCGGTGCTGCGCGAGATCGGCGTGGAAACCGGCGGCTCCAACGTCCAGTTCGGCATCTGCCCGAACACCGGTCGCATGGTGGTCATCGAGATGAACCCGCGGGTATCCCGTTCGTCGGCGCTGGCGTCGAAAGCCACCGGCTTCCCGATCGCCAAGGTCGCTGCCAAGCTGGCCGTGGGCTACACCCTGGATGAGCTGTCGAACGACATCACCGGCGGCAAGACCCCGGCGTCCTTCGAGCCGTCCATCGACTACGTCGTGACCAAGCTGCCACGCTTCGCCTTCGAGAAGTTCGCCAAGGCCGACGCCCGCCTGACCACTCAAATGAAGTCGGTCGGTGAAGTCATGGCCATCGGCCGGACCTTCCAGGAATCCCTGCAGAAAGCCCTTCGCGGCCTGGAAGTGGGCGTTTGCGGCCTCGATCCAAAGCTGGACCTGAGCAACCCGGAAAGCATGAGCGAGCTCAAGCGCGAGCTGACCGTGCCGGGTGCCGAGCGTATCTGGTACGTGGCCGATGCCTTCCGCGCCGGCATGACCGTCGAGCAGATCTTCGGCATGAACATGATCGACCCTTGGTTCCTGGTACAGATCGAAGATCTGATCAAGGAAGAAGAGAAGGTCAAGACCCTGGGCATGTCCAGCATCGACCGCAACACGATGTTCCGTCTCAAGCGCAAGGGTTTCTCCGACATGCGCCTGGCCAAGCTGCTGGGTGTGACCGAGAAGAGCCTGCGTGCCCATCGCCACAAGCTGGAAGTGTTTCCGGTCTACAAGCGCGTCGACACCTGCGCGGCCGAGTTCGCAACCGACACCGCTTACCTGTACTCCACATACGAAGAAGAGTGCGAAGCTGCGCCTTCGACCCGCGACAAGATCATGATCCTGGGTGGCGGTCCTAACCGGATCGGCCAGGGTATCGAGTTCGACTACTGCTGCGTACACGCGGCACTGGCCCTGCGCGACGACGGTTACGAGACCATCATGGTCAACTGCAACCCCGAAACCGTCTCCACCGACTACGACACCTCCGATCGCCTGTACTTCGAGCCAGTGACCCTGGAAGACGTGCTGGAAATCGTCCGCGTCGAGAAGCCAAAAGGCGTGATCGTCCAGTACGGCGGCCAGACTCCTTTGAAACTGGCTCGCGCCCTTGAAGCTGCTGGCGTGCCGATCATCGGCACCAGCCCGGATGCGATCGACCGCGCCGAAGACCGCGAGCGCTTCCAGCAGATGGTCGAGCGCCTGAACCTGCGTCAGCCGCCAAACGCCACCGTGCGCAGCGAGGACGAAGCGATTCGTGCCGCCGCCAAGATCGGTTACCCGCTGGTGGTGCGTCCGTCCTACGTCCTGGGCGGTCGTGCGATGGAAATCGTCTACCAGGAAGACGAACTCAAGCGCTACCTGCGCGAAGCGGTCCAGGTGTCCAACGACAGCCCGGTGCTGCTGGACCACTTCCTCAACTGCGCCATCGAAATGGACGTGGATGCGGTCAGCGACGGCAAGGATGTGGTGATTGGCGCGATCATGCAGCACATCGAGCAAGCCGGCGTTCACTCCGGTGACTCCGCTTGCTCGCTGCCGCCATACTCGCTGCCTGCACACATCCAGGACGAAATGCGCGAGCAGGTCAAGAAAATGGCCCTGGAGCTGGGTGTCATCGGCCTGATGAACGTACAGCTAGCCCTGCAGGGCGAAGACATCTACGTCATTGAAGTCAATCCGCGCGCTTCTCGGACCGTACCGTTCGTTTCCAAGTGCATCGGTGTTTCCCTGGCGATGATCGCGGCCCGCGTAATGGCTGGCAAAACCTTGCAAGAGCTCGGCTTTACCAAGGAAATCATCCCGAACTTCTACAGTGTCAAGGAAGCGGTGTTCCCGTTCGCCAAGTTCCCAGGTGTCGACCCGATCCTCGGCCCGGAAATGAAATCCACAGGCGAAGTGATGGGCGTGGGCGATACCTTCGGTGAAGCCTTCGCCAAGGCCCAGATGGGCGCCAGTGAAGTGTTGCCGACGGGTGGCACGGCGTTCATCAGCGTGCGTGATGACGACAAGCCACTGGTTGCAGGCGTGGCCCGTGATCTGATCAACTTGGGCTTCGAAGTGGTCGCAACTGCCGGTACTGCCAAGCTGATCGAAGCAGCAGGCCTGAAAGTTCGCCGCGTGAACAAGGTGACCGAGGGCCGTCCGCACGTGGTCGACATGATCAAGAATGACGAAGTCACGCTGATCATCAACACCACCGAAGGTCGCCAGTCGATCGCCGATTCCTATTCCATTCGTCGCAACGCGCTGCAGCACAAGATCTACTGCACCACGACCATTGCGGCAGGCGAAGCGATCTGCGAAGCACTCAAGTTCGGTCCCGAGAAGACCGTGCGTCGCTTGCAGGATCTACATGCAGGATTGAAGGCATGAGCATAACCAAGTACCCCATGACAGTTCAGGGCGCGAAGGCCCTGGAAGAAGAACACGCTTTCCTCACCAAGGTCGAGCGCCCGCGCTTGAGCCAGGCTATTGGCGAAGCGCGTGAGCTGGGCGACCTGAAGGAAAACGCCGAATACCACGCTGCCCGAGAGGAGCAGGGTATGGTCGAGGCGCGTGTCCGTGACATCGAAGGCCGCATGCAGAATGCAGTGATCATCGACGTCACCACGATCCCGCACACTGGCAAAGTGATTTTCGGCACCACCGTGGAAATCGCCAACGTCGAGACGGATGAAAGCGTTACTTACCAGATCGTTGGCGAGGACGAGGCAGACATCAAGCTCGGCAAGATTTCAGTGGGTTCACCTATCGCTCGCGCCTTGATCGCCAAGGAAGAGGGTGATGTGGTTGCCGTGAAGACGCCTGGCGGTGTCATCGAGTATGAGATTGTCGAAGTCCGTCATATCTGAGCGAAGGCGTCCGCTGCGCGCGGGCGCCATGATCTGGCAGCTCGCCCAGATGTTGTGGGTGGGCGGCGTCTGGTTGCTGCACGTCGGTCTACTGCCGGTGCTGGGGCAAATCGGCCTGGCGCCGCTGCTCATCGATGAAATCGCAAGCGTGCTGACGGCGCTGCTGGTCGGATTTTCCGCCGCATGCGTCATGTTCCAGGTTTTGGTACTGGTCCAGATCGAAGGTGTTGCTAGTCTTTGGCGCGACATCCGTGGGCAATTGCTGCTCATGGCGTTGTATGCGTGCGCAATGTTCCTGGCGGTGCGTCTCGGCTGGCCGGGAGCAATTCAATGGCAGGTGTTCAGTTACCTGGTGTTGGGCTTTTCCGGATTGATACTGGTGTTGCAGCCGGTGCCCGGCTGGAGTGGCAGGGTGCGCGAAGCGCACCCTTGACCCTTGGCATCACTTGAAACGGTGCACATTCGACAGTTGCTTGTTGACGCTGAAATTCTTGCGATAAATCAGCGCCATCTTGCCGATGACCTGTACCAGGTCTGCCTTTCCGGCTTTGCATAGCTCGGCGATGGCAGCCAGGCGGGCTTCGCGATCGAGTATGTTGAGCTTGATCTTGATCAGCTCATGGTCACCCAGGGCGCGCTCGAGTTCGGCGAGTACACCTTCAGTCAAACCGTTGTCAGCCACAGTCAAAACCGGTTTCAGATGGTGGCCAATGGATTTGTATTGTTTCTTCTGCTCTTGAGTGAGCGGCATAATCTGACCCCTGCGTCTGATCTTGTAAAAAGCGGCGGCCAGTTTACCCGAGCAAGTCCGGCACCGCCCAGTTAATCACGACGCGATTTATTTTTTTAGAGGTGGCCCGTGGCCCGTTCCAAGACAAGCCAGAACTGGCTCAAAGAACATTTCAACGATCCCTACGTCAAAATGGCGCAGAAAGACGGCTATCGTTCGCGCGCCAGCTATAAATTGCTGGAAATCCAGGAGAAGGATCGCCTGATCCGCCCTGGCATGACCGTGATCGACCTCGGTGCAGCGCCGGGAGGCTGGTCGCAAGTGACCAGTCGTCTGATTGGAGGGCAGGGGCGGTTGATCGCTTCCGACATCCTGGAAATGGATGGCATCCCCGACGTCACCTTCATCCAGGGCGATTTCACGGAGGACGCGGTGTTGGCGAAAATCCTCGAGGCCGTCGGAAATACCGAAGTCGACCTTGTGATTTCCGATATGGCCCCCAATATGAGTGGATTGGCGGCTGTCGACATGCCTCGTGCGATGTTCCTCAGCGAGCTGGCCCTGGATCTTGCGGGGCGGGTTCTGCGTCCGGGTGGTGATTTCCTGATCAAGGTTTTCCAAGGCGAAGGCTTCGACGAATACCACAAGGGCATCCGCAAGCTGTTCGACAAAGTGCAGATGCGCAAGCCATTGTCGTCCCGTGACCGTTCTCGCGAGCAGTACTTGCTGGCGCGTGGGTTCCGCGGGATTGAAGGCGCTGCCAGCGATGAGCGTCTTTAATGAGGGGCGATAGTTTTTTTTGTCTCGCCTTGCAAAAGCCGCGTAACGAAAATTACGCGAGTCAAAGTTTCACAAAGGGTTACAGACGGCGCCTGCCAAGTCGCAGGTAATGTAGTAAGTTAGGCCGGTGAATATCATGCGAAGCGCGCGCCAGTAGCGGAGCTTGCTTCAGAGGGTAGTTAATTGAACGATATGGCAAAGAATCTGATCCTGTGGTTGATCATCGCAGCAGTCCTTGTGACCGTGATGAACAACTTCTCCAGCCCTAACGAGCCGCAGACCCTCAACTATTCCGACTTTCTCCAGCAGGTCAAGGAAGGCAAGGTCGAGCGCGTAGCGGTTGATGGCTATGTGATTACCGGCAAGCGCACCGATGGCGACAATTTCAAGACCATTCGTCCGGCCATCCAGGACAACGGCCTGATCGGCGACCTGGTGGATAATCGTGTCGTGATCGAAGGCAAGCAACCCGAGCAGCAAAGCATCTGGACGCAGCTCCTGGTCGCAAGCTTCCCTATCCTCGTGATCATTGCGGTGTTCATGTTCTTCATGCGCCAGATGCAGGGCGGAGCCGGAGGCAAGGGCGGGCCGATGAGTTTCGGCAAGAGCAAGGCCCGGCTGTTGTCTGAAGATCAGGTCAAGACCACCCTTGCCGACGTCGCGGGTTGCGATGAGGCCAAGGAGGAAGTGGGTGAGCTGGTTGAATTCCTGCGCGATCCGGGCAAATTCCAACGCCTGGGCGGGCGCATTCCACGTGGCGTGCTGATGGTCGGCCCACCGGGTACTGGTAAGACGTTGCTGGCCAAGGCGATCGCCGGCGAAGCGAAAGTGCCGTTCTTCACGATTTCCGGTTCCGATTTTGTCGAGATGTTCGTCGGCGTGGGCGCGAGTCGTGTACGTGACATGTTCGAACAAGCCAAGAAGCACGCTCCTTGCATCATTTTCATCGACGAGATCGACGCTGTCGGTCGTCACCGTGGCGCCGGCATGGGTGGTGGTCACGACGAGCGTGAACAGACTCTCAACCAGTTGCTGGTCGAGATGGACGGTTTTGAAATGAACGACGGCATCATCGTGATTGCCGCTACCAACCGTCCTGATGTGCTCGACCCTGCGCTGTTGCGTCCAGGTCGTTTCGACCGCCAGGTCGTCGTGGGGCTGCCGGACATTCGCGGTCGCGAACAGATCCTGAAGGTCCACATGCGCAAGGTGCCGATGGGTGATGATGTCGCTCCAGCGGTCATCGCCCGCGGTACGCCGGGTTTCTCCGGCGCAGACTTGGCAAACCTTGTAAACGAGGCGTCGTTGTTTGCGGCCCGTTCCGGCAAGCGCGTCGTGGAAATGAAAGAGTTCGAATTGGCCAAGGACAAGATCATGATGGGCGCCGAGCGCAAATCGATGGTCATGTCGGAAAAAGAAAAGCAGAACACGGCTTACCATGAGGCGGGTCACGCCATTGTCGGTCGCGTAGTGCCTGAGCATGATCCGGTGTACAAGGTATCGATCATCCCGCGCGGTCGCGCGCTGGGCGTTACGATGTTCCTTCCGGAAGAAGACCGCTACAGCCTTTCCAAGCGTGCATTGATCAGTCAGATCTGTTCGCTGTATGGCGGTCGTATCGCCGAGGAAATGACGTTGGGCTTCGATGGCGTAACGACCGGTGCGTCGAACGACATCATGCGTGCCAGCCAGATTGCTCGGAACATGGTGACCAAGTGGGGCTTGTCCGAGAAGCTTGGACCGTTGATGTACGCAGAGGAAGAGGGCGAAGTGTTCCTTGGACGCGGTGGTGGTGGGCAGCATGCGAGCTTCTCGGGCGAGACTGCCAAGCTTATCGACACTGAAGTTCGCAGCATCATCGACCTCTGCTACGGAACGGCCAAGCAGATCCTCACGGATAACCGCGATAAGCTGGATGCGATGGCTGATGCCTTGATGAAGTATGAAACCATCGATGCCGAGCAGATCGACGACATCATGGCAGGCCGCACGCCTCGCGAACCTCGTGATTGGACGGGTGGCACGGGTACCTCGGGTACGCCTCCGGCGGTGCAGGGCGAGCGTCCGGAAACACCTATCGGCGGTCCGGCGGCCGACGTCTAAGGCTTGAAATGACTTCTGTCCAGTCCTCGACCCGGTTGCCTTGCGGCAACCGGGTTCTTGATTTGGCCCATGTGCATGTCATGGGTATCCTTAACGTCACTCCAGACTCCTTTTCCGATGGTGGGCGCTTCAATCAGCTCGACGCTGCGTTGCGGCATGCGGAGGCCATGGTCTCGGCTGGCGCGACGCTGATCGATGTGGGGGGCGAGTCCACCCGTCCGGGTGCTCGGGCGGTTTCGCCGACCGAAGAGCTGGAGCGAGTGGCGCCGATTGTCGAGCGCATCCATCGCGAGCTTGATGTCGTTATCTCGGTCGACACGTCCACGCCGGCAGTCATGCGTGAGGCGGCGCGGCTGGGGGCGGGGCTGATCAATGATGTTCGCGCCTTGCGCCGCGATGGCGCTCTGGATGCGGCCGCTGCCACGGGCCTGCCGGTTTGCCTGATGCATATGCTTGGCGAACCAGGAACCATGCAGGACGACCCGAGCTATCACGACGTGACCAGGGAAGTGGGCGAATTCCTGGCGGAGCGCATGGGCCTTTGTGCTGCTGCGGGTATTCCTGCCGAGCGCATCATCCTTGATCCCGGATTCGGTTTTGCGAAGACGCTGGCGCACAATCTGAGCCTGTTCAAACATATGGAAGCCTTGCATGCCCTGGGGCGGCCCCTATTGGTCGGCGTCTCGCGAAAGAGCATGATAGGCAATGCCTTGGGTCGCCCGGTGGGAGACCGTCTGTACGGTGGTCTCGCCCTGGCGGCCCTGGCCATTACAAAAGGCGCGCGTATATTGCGAGTGCATGATGTAGTCGAAACAATGGATGTCGTGCGGATGATCGCAGCCGTGGATTCAGCCGAATAAGAATGATGGAGCACTTATGAGTAAAAAATATTTTGGCACCGACGGTATCCGTGGTCGGGTCGGCGAATATCCCATTACCCCTGATTTCATGCTCAAGCTTGGCTGGGCTGCCGGCATGGCGTTCCGAAAAATGGGTGCCTGCAGGGTCCTCGTCGGTAAGGACACGCGGATATCCGGTTACATGTTTGAGTCGGCCCTTGAAGCCGGCCTGACGTCGGCGGGAGCCGATGTCATGCTGCTCGGGCCAATGCCCACGCCTGCTATCGCCTACCTGACCCGCACTTTCCAGGCGCAGGCCGGCATCGTGATCAGCGCGTCGCATAATCCCCATGACGACAACGGCATCAAGTTCTTCTCCGGCAAGGGCACCAAGCTGCCTGACGAAATCGAGCTGATGATTGAAGAGCTGCTGGATGCGCCGATGACGGTGGTTGAGTCAAGCAAGATCGGCAAGGTCTCCCGGATCAATGATGCATCGGGTCGCTACATTGAGTTCTGCAAAGGCAGCGTTCCAACCGGTACCAGTTTCTCAGGGCTCAAGATCGTGGTCGATTGCGCCCATGGCGCAACCTACAAGGTTGCACCCAGCGTATTTCGTGAGCTGGGCGCCGAAGTCGTTGTGCTTTCCGCCCAGCCGAACGGGCTGAACATCAACCATAACTGTGGATCGACCCATACCGAGGCATTGCAGGCAGCCGTATTGGCTGAGCATGCCGATCTGGGGATCGCCTTCGACGGAGATGGCGATCGAGTGCTGATGGTCGATCACACCGGTACGGTTGTCGACGGTGATGAGCTGCTGTTCATCATCGCTCGCGATTTGCACGGGCGTGGCAAGCTGCAAGGCGGCGTCGTCGGAACATTGATGAGCAACCTCGGCCTTGAGTTGGCCCTGGCTGATCTGGATATTCCCTTTGTGCGCGCCAATGTGGGCGACCGCTACGTGATTTCCGAGTTGCTGGAGCGCAGCTGGGTGATTGGTGGCGAAAATTCGGGGCATATTGTCTGTTTCGACCACACCACCACTGGCGATGCGATCATTGCCGCCTTGCAAGTGTTGATGGCGCTCAAGGCGCGTAACGAAAGCCTCGCGCAGTCGCGCCAGGCGTTGCGCAAGTGTCCGCAGGTGTTGATCAATGTACGTTTCGGCGGGGGTGTGAATCCGCTTGATCACGCGACGGTCAAGCAAGCCAGTGAGCGCGTCACCCAGGCAATGGCAGGGCGTGGAAGGGTATTGTTGCGCAAGTCGGGAACAGAGCCTTTGGTGCGCGTAATGGTCGAAGGAGAGGACGAAACCCAGGTCCGTGGTTATGCCGAAGAGCTGGCAAAGCTTGTTACTGAAGTTTCTGCCTGAATTCGGCTTGCCAGTCATGAAACGGTTGGGTAACATCTGCGCCCACTTTGACCGACGAGGTACAGCATGCGTCGCCCTATGGTAGCTGGTAACTGGAAAATGCACGGTACCCGCGCCAGCGTCGCTGAGCTGACCAACGGCCTTCGTCATCTGGCCTTGCCAAGCGGTGTTGATGTCGCGGTATTCCCGCCCTGCTTGTATATCAACCAAGTGGTTGATGCCTTGAAGGGTAAGTCGATTTCGGTCGGCGCGCAGAACTCTGCGGTGGAATCCATGCAAGGTGCGCTGACCGGTGAGATTGCGCCGAGTCAGTTGGTGGATGCAGGGTGTTCCCTGGTTCTGATCGGACATTCCGAGCGTCGCCAGATTATGGGCGAGCAGGACAAGATGCTGATCCGCAAATTTGCTGCGGCTCAGGCTTGCGGTCTGATTCCGGTGTTGTGTGTAGGGGAAACTCTCGAGCAGCGTGAAGCCGGCAAGACGCTTGAGGTTGTCGGGCGTCAGCTGGGCAGCATCATAGAAGACTTGGGTGTCGGTGCTTTTGCAAAGGCCGTCATTGCTTACGAGCCGGTCTGGGCCATTGGTACAGGGCTCACGGCTTCGCCGCAGCAGGCGCAGGATGTGCACGCCGCCATCCGTGCGCAGTTGGCGGCAGAGAATTCTGAAGTGGCACGAGGTGTGCGGCTTCTATACGGCGGCAGCGTGAAGGCGGCCAATGCGGCCGAACTGTTCGGCATGCCGGATATCGATGGGGGGCTCATTGGTGGAGCGTCCCTGAATGCAGATGAGTTCGGTGCGATCTGTCGCGCCGCGGGAAACTGAAAAAATGCTGGAAACAGTCGTAGTCGTTTTTCATCTGCTGGGCGCACTGGGTGTAGTCGCTCTCGTATTGCTGCAGCAGGGTAAAGGTGCGGATGCTGGTGCGTCTTTCGGTGCAGGTGCTTCAAATACTGTATTCGGAAGCCAAGGTTCCTCTACCTTTCTTAGTAAGTTTACTGCTATACTCGCCGCCGGTTTCTTCATAACCAGCTTAGGGTTAGGTTACTTTGCTAAAGAGAAGGCTCAAGAGCTGACTCAGGTAGGTTTGCCAAATCCAGCGGTGTTGGAAGCGCCAAAGCAACAGCCGGCTTCTGATGATGTCCCGGTGCTTCAAGAGCAAAAGTCGGCCAACTCGGCGACTGACGTACCTCCAGCTCAAGAGCAGAAGTAAGAAGGTTTCAAGCGCTGTATTTGCCGAGGTGGTGGAATTGGTAGACACGCAACCTTGAGGTGGTTGTGCCCATAGGGTGTAGGGGTTCGAGTCCCCTTCTCGGTACCAATTATCAGGAGAGCCCGCTTTTGCGGGCTTTCTTGTAGGTGGAAGCGTTACATTGACCCTATTAGGGATCGGTCGTATACTTCCGCCCCAGCTTTGTCGCGGGATGGAGCAGCCTGGTAGCTCGTCGGGCTCATAACCCGAAGGTCGTCGGTTCAAATCCGGCTCCCGCAACCAGTTTCAGGGCCCCTTCCAAGGGGCTTTTTGTTAGCTGGACACTTTACAACGCCGCTGTTCAACGGCGTTTCAAGGATGGGCGTTTCGCCCATTTTTTATTTTGCACAGCATGCACTACATGCACGAGGGGGTTCAGGTGTCGAGCAAGCTAGAAGAGTTGCAGGCCTTGTTGGCCCCGGTGGTCGTGGCCCTAGGCTATGAATGCTGGGGTATTGAGTTTTCGGCTCAAGGTCGCCACTCAATGTTGCGCGTTTATATTGATAAGGAAGGCGGTGTGCTGGTGGACGATTGCGCCATTGTCAGCCGTCAGATCAGTGGTGTACTGGATGTTGAAGATCCAATCGCCTCCGAATACACCCTTGAAGTTTCCTCGCCTGGCATGGAACGCCCTCTGTTCACTCTTGAGCAGTTTGCTTCGTTTGCCGGTGAACAAGTGAAAATCAGGCTGCGCTCGCCTTTCGAAGGTCGACGCAACTTCCAAGGCCTTCTACGCGGTGTAGAAGAGCAGGATGTCGTGGTTCAAGTAGACGAACACGAATTCCTGTTGCCGATCGATATGATCGACAAGGCCAACATTATTCCCAGTTTTGACTGATACGTGCCAGATACTGCGGATCCCGCGGATCCAATGGCTTGCGAAAGGCGAGGCGTACGATGAGCAAAGAAGTACTGCTGGTTGTTGAGTCGGTATCCAATGAAAAGGGCGTACCGGCTAACGTTATTTTTGAAGCGCTGGAGCTGGCCCTGGCCACTGCTACCAAGAAGCGGTTCGAAGACGAAGTTGATTTGCGTGTGGAAATCAATCGCCACACGGGTGCCTACGAGACGTTCCGTCGCTGGACGGTAGTCGAGGAAGCGGACCTGGACGACCCGGCTATCGAAACCTGGCCGAGCAAGGTTGCGGAAACGCACCCGGGCGCCAAGGTCGGCGATGTCGTCGAAGAAAAAATCGAGTCCATTGAATTCGGTCGCATCGCTGCACAGACTGCCAAGCAGGTTATTGTGCAGAAAGTTCGCGAAGCCGAGCGCGCGCAAGTCGTCGACGCTTATCGCGAGCGCCTGGGGGAAATCATCTCCGGCACCGTGAAAAAAGTGACCCGCGACAACGTGATCGTCGACCTGGGCAACAACGCCGAAGCGTTGCTGGCTCGCGAAGACATCATTTCTCGCGAAACTTTCCGGGTTGGCGTGCGTTTGCGTGCGCTGCTCAAGGAAATCCGCACCGAGAACCGCGGCCCGCAGCTGATCCTGTCGCGTACTGCGCCGGAGATGCTGATCGAGTTGTTCCGCATCGAAGTGCCGGAGATTGCTGAAGGCCTGATCGAAGTCATGGCCGCGTCCCGTGATCCGGGTTCGCGTGCCAAGATCGCGGTCCGCTCCAAGGACAAGCGTATCGACCCGCAAGGTGCCTGCATCGGCATGCGTGGTTCGCGTGTCCAGGCCGTATCCGGCGAGTTGGGCGGTGAGCGCGTGGACATCGTCCTGTGGGACGACAACCCGGCTCAGTTCGTGATCAATGCCATGTCGCCTGCTGAAGTGGCGGCAATTATCGTCGACGAAGATGCCCATGCCATGGACATCGCCGTTGGCGCAGACAATCTGGCTCAGGCCATCGGTCGCGGTGGTCAGAACGTGCGTCTGGCCAGCCAATTGACTGGCTGGACCCTGAACGTGATGACCGAATCGGACATCCAGGCTAAGCAGCAAGCTGAAACCGGCGATATCCTGCGCAACTTCATCGAAGAGCTTGAAGTCGATGAAGAGCTGGCGCAGGTGCTGGTGGATGAAGGCTTTACCAGCCTGGAAGAGATTGCCTACGTACCGGTGGAGGAAATGCTCAACATCGACGGCTTTGACGAGGAAATCGTCAACGAGCTTCGCGCTCGGGCCAAGGATCGTTTGTTGACCAAAGCCATCGCTACTGAGGAAAAGCTGGCAGACGCCCATCCGGCCGAAGACCTGCTCTCGCTTGAGGGCATGGACAAGGATTTGGCGATGGAACTGGCGGTGCGCGGCGTAATTACCCGCGAAGACCTGGCCGAGCAGTCTATTGACGATCTGCTCGACATCGACGGCATTGACGATGATCGTGCCGGCAAGTTGATCATGGCCGCCCGAGCCCACTGGTTCGAGTAATTAGGCGCGGCCTGAGGAGAGAAGTGCATGACGCAAGTCACGGTGAAACAACTGGCCGATGAGGTCAAAACACCGGTAGAGCGCCTGTTGCAGCAGATGCGTGAGGCAGGTCTGCCGCACACCGCCGCCGAGGAACATGTGACCGACAGTGAGAAGCAGTCCCTGCTGACTCACCTGAAGAGCAGTCACAAGGCGAAAGTGGAAGAACCGCGCAAGATCACTCTGCAGCGTAAAACCACCAGCACCCTGCGTGTTGCCGGTAGCAAAAGCATCAGCGTTGAAGTACGCAAGAAGAAAGTCTTCGTACAGCGCAGCCCGGAAGAAATCGAAGCCGAGCGTAAACGCGAACTGGAAGAACGTCGCGCAGTAGAAAATGCTGCTCGCCAGAAGGCTGAAGAAGAAGCCAAGCGTCGTGCTGAAGAAGAAGCGCGTCGCCAGCCTGCTGCTGCGCAACCCGCTCCGACCGAAGCTGTCGAGGCTGTTGCCTCGGTTGCCGAACCTGTGCGCGAAGCCGCTCCAGTCGTAGCGCCGGCGCCGGCTCCGGCCGATACCCGCAAGCGCGACGAACAGCGTCGTCCGGACAAGCCACGTGCCGACGACAACCGTCGTGGTAGTGGCGATGGCGAGCGCAAGAACGCTCCTCATCGCGCTTCGGTCAAGGAAAAGGCGCCGGCACCACGCGTTGCGCCTCGTACTACTGACGAAGAAAGCGATGGCTTCCGTCGCGGCGGTCGCGGCAAGGCCAAGCTGAAGAAACGCAACGCCCACGGTTTCCAGAGCCCAACCGGCCCTGTCGTGCGCGAAGTGAAGATCGGCGAGACCATCACTGTGGGCGACCTGGCCCAGCAGATGTCGGTCAAGGCTGCTGAAATCATCAAGTTCATGTTCAAGCTGGGCACCCCGGCCACCATCAACCAGGTGCTGGACCAGGAAACTGCCCAGCTGGTCGCCGAAGAGCTGGGCCACAAAGTGACCCTCGTCAGCGACACCGCCCTGGAAGATTCCCTGGCCGAGTCGCTGAAGTTCGAAGGTGAAGCGGTTGCCCGTGCGCCGGTCGTGACCGTCATGGGTCACGTTGACCACGGTAAGACCTCGCTGCTCGACTATATCCGTCGTGCGAAGGTTGCCGCTGGCGAAGCTGGCGGTATTACCCAGCACATCGGCGCCTACCACGTTGAAACCGACCGCGGCATGGTGACGTTCCTCGACACCCCTGGTCACGCCGCGTTTACCGCGATGCGTGCCCGTGGTGCCAAGGCGACCGACATCGTGATCCTGGTGGTTGCAGCGGACGACGGTGTCATGCCGCAAACCATCGAAGCCGTTCAGCATGCCCAGGCTGCTGGCGTGCCGCTGGTGGTTGCAGTGAACAAGATCGACAAGCCGGGCGCTGATCTCGATCGCATCCGCAGCGAACTGTCGGTTCACGGCGTGACCTCCGAAGAATGGGGTGGCGACACGCCATTTGTTCCGGTTTCGGCGAAGATGGGTACTGGCGTCGACGAACTGCTCGAAGCCGTCCTGTTGCAGGCCGAGGTTCTGGAATTGACCGCTACGCCTTCGGCGCCTGGCCGTGGTGTGGTTGTTGAATCGCGCCTCGACAAGGGCCGCGGCCCGGTGGCAACCGTGCTGGTTCAAGACGGTACCCTGCGTCAAGGCGACATGGTGCTGGTTGGCTCGAACTATGGCCGCGTGCGCGCCATGCTCGACGAGAACGGCAAGCCAATCAAGGAAGCCGGTCCGGCTATTCCGGTCGAGATTCTCGGCCTGGACGGTACTCCGGACGCTGGCGATGAGATGAGCGTTGTGGCTGACGAGAAGAAAGCCCGTGAAGTTGCTCTGTTCCGTCAAGGCAAGTTCCGCGAAGTCAAGCTGGCCCGTGCTCACGCCGGCAAGCTGGAAAACATCTTCGAAAACATGGGCCAGGAAGAGAAGAAGACGCTTAACATCGTCCTCAAATCCGACGTCCGTGGTTCGTTGGAAGCGTTGAACGGCGCCTTGAATGGCCTGGGTAACGACGAAGTGCAAG
Source organism: Pseudomonas frederiksbergensis (assembly GCF_035751725.1). Taxonomy (GTDB): domain Bacteria; phylum Pseudomonadota; class Gammaproteobacteria; order Pseudomonadales; family Pseudomonadaceae; genus Aquipseudomonas; species Aquipseudomonas frederiksbergensis_A. Next base: position 885,674 of record NZ_CP142104.1, read on the forward strand.
TGCGTGTGGTCGGTGGCGGCGTCGGTGGTATCACCGAATCCGATGCCAACCTGGCACTGGCTTCCAACGCTGTACTGTTCGGCTTCAACGTGCGTGCCGATGCTGGCGCTCGCAAGATCGTCGAGCAGGAAGGCCTGGACATGCGTTACTACAACGTGATCTACGACATCATTGAAGACGTCAAGAAAGCGTTGACCGGTATGTTGGGCAGCGACGTGCGGGAGAACATCCTGGGCGTGGCCGAAGTTCGCGACGTGTTCCGTTCGCCGAAATTTGGTGCCATCGCCGGTTGCATGGTGATCGAAGGTGTCGTTCACCGTAACCGTCCGATCCGTGTACTGCGTGAAGACATCGTTATTTTCGAAGGCGAGCTGGAATCCCTGCGTCGCTTCAAGGATGACGCTTCCGAAGTACGTGCCGGCATGGAATGCGGTATTGGCGTCAAGAGCTACAACGACGTCAAGGTCGGTGACAAGATCGAAGTCTTCGAGAAGGTCCAGGTTGCTCGCAGCCTCTGACTCGCGCACTTCAAGAGCCGCACCGGGCATTTGCATGAACATGCATTGCCTCGCTGGCGGACTCTAAACGCAACGCCCGGTCTGGCTTTTGCCAGGCCGGGCGTTTGCCGCTTTCAGACCTCGCGGGTTTCACCGTGGGGCAGTAACAGGTAACAAGACATGGCAAAAGAATACAGCCGTACCCAACGAATCGGCGATCAGATGCAGCGCGAGCTGGCCCAACTGATCCGTCGCGAAGTCAAAGACCCGCGCGTTGGCCTGGTCACCATTACCGCCGTGGAAGTTAGCCGTGACGTCGGTCATGCAAAGATTTTCATCACCGTGATGGGGCAGGACAGCGCCGAAGAAATCGCCCAGAGCATCAAGGTGCTCAACTCGGCTGCCGGTTTCCTGCGTATGCAGTTGGCCCGGGAGATGAAGCTGCGCAGCGTTCCACAGTTGCACTTCCATTACGACGAAAGCGTCGTGCGTGGCGCGCACCTGTCGGCGTTGATCGAGCGCGCCGTGGCTGAAGACAGCCAACACCCGGCGGCGCCTGAACCCGAAGACACCAAGGAGTAATCGGTGGCTCAGGTCAAACGTATCCGTCGTAACGTCAGCGGTATCATCCTGCTCGACAAGCCGCTGGGGTTCACCTCCAACGCAGCCTTGCAGAAAGTTCGCTGGCTGCTCAATGCCGAGAAGGCCGGCCACACCGGCAGCCTCGATCCGCTGGCCACTGGCGTCCTGCCGCTGTGCTTTGGCGAGGCGACCAAGTTCTCCCAGTACCTGCTCGATTCCGACAAGGGCTATGAAACCCTGGCGCAGTTGGGCAAGACCACCACCACGGCGGACGCCGAAGGTGAGGTTTTGCTGGAACGCCCGGTGACCGTTGGTCAGGCGGATATCGAAGCGGTGCTGCCGAAATTTCGCGGGCAAATCAGTCAGATACCGCCGATGTACTCCGCTTTGAAGCGCGATGGACAGCCGTTGTACAAACTGGCCCGTGCAGGCGAGGTAGTGGAGCGCGAACCGCGTTCTGTTACTATTGCGCGCTTGGAATTACTGGCTTTTAACGGTAATACTGCGCGGCTGGCTGTGGATTGCAGCAAGGGCACCTATATCCGGACCCTGGTGGAGGATATAGGTGAGCAGCTCGGTTGCGGTGCGTACGTGGCAGAATTGCGACGGACCCAGGCCGGACCTTTCACCTTGGCCCAGACGGTCACGCTGGAAGAACTCGAAGCGGTGCATGCCGAAGGCGGGAACGAAGCGGTCGACCGTTTCCTGATGCCATCGGACAGTGGCTTGCTCGACTGGCCGCTGCTGCAGTTCTCTGAACACAGTGCGTTCTACTGGCTCAACGGCCAGCCCGTACGTGCCCCGGATGCGCCGAAGTTCGGCATGGTCCGGGTACAGGATCACAACGGTCGTTTCATCGGTATTGGTGAAGTGAGCGAAGACGGGCGCATTGCGCCGCGTCGACTGATTCGGTCGGAATGACCGGAACCAGCCTGCGTAACAACAGGTTGGCGAGTGTGGCTGTTAACAGGCACGGTCACTACTCATTTATAGATACAGGGATTTGTCCCTGGCCTGTTGGTACGGTTTCCCCGGAAACGGTACCTCACAAGAGGAAAGCCACATGGCACTCAGCGTTGAAGAAAAAGCTCAGATCGTGACCGACTACCAGCAAGCTGTTGGTGATACTGGTTCGCCAGAAGTGCAAGTTGCACTGCTGACCGCCAACATCAACAAACTGCAAGGTCACTTCAAGGCCAACGGTAAAGATCACCACTCCCGTCGTGGTCTGATCCGCATGGTAAACCAGCGTCGCAAGCTGCTGGATTACCTCAAGGGCAAGGACGTTAATCGTTACAGCACCTTGATCGGTCGCCTGGGTCTGCGTCGCTAATCAGCGATTGCGCTATGAGGTTGGTTGTCTGCCAGTTGCCGGCGTTCTGCGTTGGCGACCGGCAGGCTCCCAGCCTCAAGTTTTATCTGGACAGTCGTTGGGCCGATTCCCCGCACTGCCCAAGAATTTCGTTAAAGAAGACAAGTTCCCCAAGAGCCACAAAGAAGGTAGGACACCGTGAACCCGGTAATCAAAAAATTCCAGTTCGGTCAGTCGACCGTTACCCTCGAGACTGGCCGTATCGCCCGTCAGGCCTCCGGCGCAGTGCTGGTCACCGTTGACGATGACGTCAGCGTATTGGTGACCGTTGTCGGTGCCAAGCAAGCCGATCCAGGCAAGGGTTTCTTCCCTCTGTCTGTCCACTACCAGGAAAAGACTTACGCTGCCGGTAAGATTCCTGGCGGTTTCTTCAAGCGCGAAGGCCGTCCTTCCGAGAAAGAAACCCTGACTTCCCGACTGATCGACCGTCCGATCCGTCCGCTTTTCCCAGAAGGTTTCATGAACGAAGTGCAGGTTGTCTGCACCGTCGTGTCCACCAGCAAGAAGACCGATCCGGACATCGCTGCGATGATCGGTACCTCGGCTGCCCTGGCCATCTCCGGCATTCCTTTCGATGGCCCGATCGGCGCTGCCCGCGTTGCGTTCCACGAAAGCACCGGCTACCTGCTGAACCCGACCTACGAGCAACTGAAGGCTTCCAGCCTGGACATGGTCGTAGCCGGTACTTCCGAAGCCGTGCTGATGGTTGAATCCGAAGCCAAAGAGCTGACCGAAGACCAGATGCTGGGCGCCGTCCTGTTCGCCCACGACGAGTTCCAGGCAGTGATCAACGCCGTCAAGGAACTGGCCGCCGAAGCCGCCAAGCCAACCTGGACCTGGGCTCCACAGCCAGAAGCCACCGAACTGCTGGGCGCGATCCGTGCCGAGTTCGGCGAAGCGATTTCCCAGGCCTACACCATCACCATCAAGGCCGACCGCTACGCGCGCCTGGGCGAGCTGAAAGACCAGGTCGTTGCCAAGTTCTCCGGCGAAGAAGGCCAGCCATCGTCCAGCGACGTGAAGGCGGCTTTCGGTGAAATCGAATACCGCACCGTCCGCGAAAACATCGTCAACGGCAAGCCACGTATCGACGGTCGCGACACCCGTACCGTACGTCCGCTGAACATCGAAGTCGGCGTCCTGCCAAAGACCCACGGTTCGGCATTGTTCACCCGTGGCGAGACCCAGGCCCTGGTCGTTGCAACACTGGGCACCGCCCGTGACGCGCAACTGCTCGACACCCTGGAAGGCGAAAAGAAAGACCCGTTCATGCTGCACTACAACTTCCCTCCGTTCTCGGTAGGCGAGTGTGGTCGCATGGGTGGTGCTGGTCGCCGCGAAATCGGTCACGGCCGTCTGGCTCGTCGTTCGGTCCAGGCCATGCTGCCGGCCGCTGACGTGTTCCCGTACACCATCCGCGTGGTATCGGAAATCACCGAATCCAACGGTTCGAGCTCGATGGCTTCGGTCTGCGGCGCTTCCCTGGCCTTGATGGACGCTGGTGTGCCGATGAAGGCACCGGTTGCCGGTATCGCCATGGGCCTGGTTAAAGAAGGCGAGAAATTCGCCGTCCTGACCGACATCCTGGGTGACGAAGACCACCTGGGCGACATGGACTTCAAAGTGGCCGGTACCGCCAAAGGCGTCACCGCGCTGCAGATGGACATCAAGATCAAGGGCATCACCGAAGAGATCATGGAAATCGCCCTGGGCCAAGCCCTGGAAGCGCGCCTGAATATCCTCGGCCAGATGAACCAGGTCATCGGTCAGTCCCGCACCGAGCTGTCGGAAAATGCTCCGACCATGATCGCGATGAAAATCGACACCGACAAGATCCGTGACGTCATCGGTAAAGGCGGCGCGACCATCCGTGCGATCTGCGAAGAAACCAAGGCTTCGATCGACATCGAAGACGACGGTTCGATCAAGATCTTCGGCGAAACCAAGGAAGCGGCAGAAGCAGCACGCCAGCGCGTCCTGGGTATTACCGCAGAAGCCGAGATCGGCAAGATCTACGTCGGCAAGGTTGAGCGCATCGTCGACTTCGGCGCGTTCGTCAACATCCTGCCGGGCAAGGACGGTCTGGTTCACATCTCCATGCTGAGCGATGCTCGCGTCGAGAAAGTGACCGACATCCTCAAAGAAGGCCAGGAAGTGGAAGTGCTGGTACTGGACGTGGACAACCGCGGCCGTATCAAGCTGTCCATCAAGGACGTCGCAGCAGCCAAGGCATCGGGCGTTTAATCGGCCCCTCGCTTAGCCGCTGAACAAGCAAACGCCCCGACTGGTTCGGGGCGTTTTGCTGTGTGGCGAAAATCCCTGCCTGGCAGGTTGCCTGGCTACAGGGGACGGTGCTAGTTTTAGCCACCGCCCGTGTAGCTCAGTCGGTAGAGCAGCGCACTCGTAACGCGAAGGTCGCAGGTTCGATTCCTGTCTCGGGCACCAGGGTTCTACATTCGCCTTTATGCGTGATGCTGTAGATATTCGTTCAGTGCCTGGCGTGTCAGGTCATTCAGCGACACATTTTGCCGGGTTGCCGCCAAAGCGGCTGCCAGATGCAGATCGTGCCCGATACGAACATTGAATGATCCCTTGCACGGAATCTCTGGCTTCTGCCCAAGCTGCTCGCAGGTTTGTAGATAGTCATCCACCGCCTCGCGAAAAGCTGCTTCCAGCTCAGCCACGGTTTGCCCTTCATAACTCACCAGCGCCCTGATGAATAAGAGCTTTCCAAACAGGCATTTGTCTTCGGTGCTCGCTTCAATTGAGCCGACATAGCCTTTGTATTGCAGCTGGGGGTTCATGGAATCAGGCCTCCTGTTTTCAATTGCTCAATAATCTGGCGTCTTATATACGCTTTGAGATCATTTCCGGGATGCGGCTTGTGCAGGTTGTTCATTGCATTCGGGTCTCCATTGTCGAATTTGACCCTACTGCCTGACCCTTCTAATTGGGAATAGCCAAGCCGACATAACAGCGTGACAAGCTCCGACCAAGTGAATGCGCTTTGCCCGTTGAGTAGCTTTGCGAGAAGTTTTTCATTCTTTGACATGAATGCTTTTTCTTGCAACTGAATATAGTTGCATGCTCTTGAACGGTCAATGGATAGGCTTCTGTTCGTCGAAACCCGGGTAAGGAAGGTGGAAATTTATACGGGGTGAATTCCGGGTATGGAAACGAGAAACTGTAACCGCGCACATACCTCGCACCTGCACTCGATTCCAGTTGTTGCACTGGCTTTCGTCTCTGTTAGGATTCCTTGTCCCAAAAAACAAACACCGTTGTTTTCAGATGATCCCCCGAATGGTTCTGAAGGCCAGGTAAACCGGGCTTCCAACGGCTTCCTGCGTCAGAGAGATCCTTGATGATCCAGATCCATCTTCCATTCCCAGATCAGCGAGAACGCCATGAACGCTAAAGAATTGACCCAAGAAGCCAGGCACGCAGAAGCCCTGCGCCAATATGCCTCGGACACGCCTCAGTTACTGGAAGAGATCAAGGACCTGAGCCCCGATGATCAAAAAGACCAGCTCCAGTGGGCGTTCGAGGACGAGGCCGAAGCCCAGGGGCTGCAGCCTTGGGAGCTGACGCTCAAATACACCAGCACGCCTGAAGAGTTCGAGACGCAGCGCCTTGCCTTGCACAAGGAGGCTGCCGAGGTGTTGGGTGTGGAATGGGATGAATACTGCGAGATGAACAATCTGGTGGTCTGAAGAAAACGCCAGCCTTTCAAGGCTGGCGTTTTTTCTTGTCAGAGGCTCAAGCGCATCGACAGATCAACCGCCTTGACATCCTTGGTCATCGCACCGATAGAGATGTAGTCGACTCCGGTCTCGGCAATCGGCCGCAACGTGTTTTCGTTGATGCCCCCGCTGGCTTCCAGCCTCGCCTTGCCGCCGTTCAGGCGTACCGCTTCGCGCATATCGTCCAGGCTCAGTTCGTCGAGCATGATGATGTCGGCACCGGCCGCCAGTGCTTCTTTCAGTTCCGCCAGGCTTTCCACTTCGACTTCCACCGGTTTGCCCGGTGCGATCTGGTGGGCGGCGCTGATGGCCTGGGCAATCCCGCCGCAAGCGGCAATGTGGTTTTCCTTGATCAGGAACGCGTCATACAGGCCGATGCGGTGGTTATGGCAGCCGCCGCAGGTCACGGCATATTTTTGCGCCAGGCGTAGCCCCGGCAGGGTTTTGCGAGTGTCCAGCAGCTTGACCTGGGTATCGGCGACGAAGTCGGCCAGGTAGCGAGCCCGGGTGGCGACGCCTGACAGTAACTGCAGGAAATTCAGCGCGCTGCGTTCGCCTGTCAGCAGTGAGCGGGCCGGGCCTTCGAGGTGGAACAACGCCTGGTCAGGGTTCACGCGGTCGCCGTCGTGTACTTGCCAATGCACCGCGACACGCGGGTCCAGCTGCCGGAACACTGTATCGACCCAGGCCGTGCCGCTGATGATTGCGGCTTCACGGGTAATGATGGTGGCCTTGGCCAGGCGTTCGGCGGGGATCAGTTGCGCAGTGATGTCGCCGCTGCCGATGTCTTCCAAAAGCGCGCGGCGCACGTTGGCTTCGATTTCGGCGGTCAGGTCGGCGAGACGTAGATTCGGCATAACGGGCTCCACAAACAAAGTGGCCGGATTATATCCGCTTGGGACTTGTTGGCTTGCATTTGGTCGCCTGCCCGCAACATTTACCCGAATAGCAGGTCTTTTATTGCGATCTCTTTGAGCCGGTTCACAGAGTCCTCTGGTGCGACGAGTTCTTTTTACCCGATAATCCGCCTTTCGATTGACGTCATGAGTTTGACGTCGCGAACCGAAGAATGCCGTTTCAGGAGGCCAGGATGCACAACGACGGGAATGTAGTGCCTTTGCATAAAGTGCCTACCGACCAGGCGAATCGTTCGCCGCTCGCCCGCCTGCCTGTGATTCTGCTTCAGGTCCGCGACAAGGCCGCGCAGCAATTGCGCGTTGGTTTGCAGGGCCTGTTCGATAACGCCGATGACACCTTGTTCGAAATGGCCGACCGGGCGCGCAACGACATCGAGCAGAATCTGTACTTCGAAGCGATGCGCGACTTGCGGTTGAAGCGAAAGAGTATCGAGCGTGAGTTCCTCGAGCAGTTTTTCGAGGCCTTTGTCAGTCTTGCCCAATATGACCTGACCCAGGCAACCCTGGCACCCGTGCTGGGCTCCCTGCCGAGCCAGCCGAACCATGACGAGCTTGAACGCCGCCTGGCGGTGGAGACCATGGTCGCCCGGGTGCTTAGCCGCGACGGTGTATCGCTCGATCAACTGACGGCGCGGCTCGGCGTATTGCTGGACCGGCCCTTGACCAACCAGCAGAACCCCTTGAGTCCGGCACTGTTGTGCGAGCATTTTCTCCAGGCCGGGCGCAACCTGGGCGTGGGGATCAAGGTCAAGCTGATCCTGCTCAAGCTTTTCGAACGTTACGTACTCAGTGAATGCGATCAGTTCTATGCGGAGGCCAATCAGTTGCTGGCCGCGACGGGCGTGTTGCCGGACCTCAAGGTCTCACCGTCGCGACGGGCGTCGGATCGTGTCGAGGAAGTGACCCGACCCAACGTCGATGGCGCCGCCAGGCCTAGGGCCGATGAGGTCGACGACAGCGTCCAGGAGGTTTTCGCCGCGTTGCAGAAGTTGCTGGTCCAGGTGCGCGGCAGCGTTGCGCCGACCCTGGAACCCAGCGTGCCAGCCCAGCCGATCTCGACACGGGACCTGCTGCGACTGTTGTCTCACCTACAGCAGTACGTACCGTCGCCCACCGTTCAGGATGACTTCGACCTGCGCAGTCAACTCGAACAGCTGCTGACCCGTGTCAGTGTCAAGAGCGGCAGGTCCCGGGTCGTCGATGGTGCTGATGAAGACGTGATCAACCTGATCGCGATGATGTTCGAATTCATTCTCGACGACCATAACTTGCCGGACTCGCTCAAGGCCTTGATCGGTCGACTGCAGATTCCCATGCTCAAGGTCGCGGTACAGGACAAGAGTTTTTTCAGCCGCGGCAACCATCCGGCCCGTCGGTTGCTCAACGAAATTGCCGCGGCAGCGATGGGTTGGGGCGATTGCGACGATCATCAGCGCGACAGCCTATACCTGCGCATCGAGCAAGTCGTGCAGCGCTTGTTGAATGACTTCGTCGACGATCCGGCGATCTTTTCCGAAGTGTTGGCCGACTTCCTGGCGTTCACCAGCGACGAACGCCGTCGCAGCGAACTGCTGGAACAACGCATCCGCGACGCTGAAGAAGGCCGCGCCAAGGCCGAACTGGCCCGGCAGCGAGTGGAAGGGGCGCTGAACCAGGTCATGCTGGGCAAGGTCTTGCCCCAGGCGGTGGTGGATTTTGTGCAGCAGGCCTGGAGCCAGGTGTTGTTGCTGACCGGTTTCAAGCATGGCGAGCAATCAGCCGAATGGCAGGCCGACGTGTTGACCCTCGAACAATTGGTCTGGAGTGTCCAACACCACGAAGAATCCGATGCGGGTCTGCGCTTGCTGGCGATGGTGCCGGAGCTGCTCAAGGCCTTGCGCGAAGGCTTGAGCCGTTCGGCATTCGATCCGTTTGCCACCAGCGAATTCTTCAGCGAGCTGGAAGTGCTCCATGTCCAGGCGCTCCAACGGCTGGGCCAGGCAACCGAGCAGGCGCAGCCGGCGGATTCGCCGGTGCTGGTCGAGGTGGTGGAGCCCATCGTCCTGCGAACCACGCCGAAAACGCCGACTGACGAACCGACCGTGCGCTTGCCTGCCGATGACGTTGGCCTGATCCAGGTCGATCAGCTGCGCCTGGGAAGCTGGGTCGAATTCCAGGAGGACGAAGACAACAATCTTCGGTGCAAGCTCGCGGCCATCATCCAGGCCACCGGCAAGTTTGTCTTCGTCAACCGCACCGGTCTCAAGGTCCTGGAGCACAGCCGCACCAGCCTGGCGTTGGAGTTCCGCCGAGGCGCGGCGCGATTGCTGGACGACACCCTGCTGTTCGACCGGGCGCTGGAGTCCGTGCTCGGCAACCTGCGCCAGCTCAATCGCGGCAAGTGATCGCGCAGCCAAGGCCGATCGCGGCATACTGACGGTCTTCACCGTCGTCATCGAAGGAACCTGTATGCAGCTGGACTCCGCGAGCGGTTGGTGCGATGGCGTGCGTCATTGCCCATCACCCAATTTCAATGCGCGCCCCGAGGGTGAAATCTCCCTGCTGGTCATCCACAACATCAGCTTGCCGCCGGCACAGTTCGCCACGGGCAAAGTGCAGGAATTTTTCCAGAATCGCCTGGATGTCACGGAACATCCCTACTTTGCCGGTATTGCAGACCTGCGCGTCTCTGCGCATTTCCTGATCGAACGTGACGGCGCGGTAACCCAGTTTGTCTCTTGTCTTGATCGTGCGTGGCACGCGGGCGTCTCGTGTTTCGAAGGGCGGGAGACGTGTAACGATTTTTCCATAGGCATCGAGCTCGAAGGCACCGATGATCTGCCATTCACCGATGCGCAATATGCTGTCCTGGTGGACCTGACCCGGCAGTTGCAAAAGGCGTTCGCGGCGATCACGGTGCAGCGCATTTGCGGGCACAGCGACATCGCGCCGGGACGCAAGACCGATCCGGGACCGGCATTCGACTGGGCGCGCTATCGTGCGGCCCTGACAGAAGGGGAAGAACAATGAGTTTTCTGGTGTTGCTGCTGGCGGTCTGGATCGAGAAGTTCTCGGCCTTGCGCCAGCGGATCCAGCGTGATGGCGGCTGGCTGGGCGAGCTGAACAAGCTCGAGGCGCGTCCGCGCTGGGTCAATCGCCCCTGGCTGGTGCTTGTGGTGACGGTCCTGCTGCCAGTGTCGCTGTTGGCGTTGCTGCTCTGGGTACTGGAGCCGGTAGCCTATGGTTTGCTGGCATTGCCGATACATCTGATTGTGGTGATCTACAGCCTGGGGCGTGGCGATCTGTTGGCTGATCTCGGGCCGTTTCGCGATGCATGGCGACGTGAAGACCTGCAAGCGGCGACCCACGTGGCCAAGCGTGACTTGAACATCGATGCCGACAATGGCGAGCAATTGCTGGGACGGGTCCAAGGGCATCTGCTGTGGCAGGCGTACCAGAGCTTCTTCGCTGTTATCTTCTGGTACTTCCTGCTGGGCCCGGTCGCAGCGCTGAGCTATCGATTGCTGGCGCTGGCCGCCGAGCACAGCCTGAACCCCGGCGTGGCCGAGCGGGCCGCGCAGTTGCGCCACGCCTTCGACTGGGTGCCAGTGCGGTTGCTGGCGGCGAGCTTCGCCCTGGTGGGCAACTTCGTCGCGGTCAGCCGGGTCATGCTGCATGAATTGCTGAACTGGAACATCAGCGCCGCCGACCTCATCGACAAGGTCGGGCTGGTGGCTGGCGAGATCCCAACCGCCGTCGTCGGGCCGGAAGGCATCAACACCCTGGATCGACTCTGGGAATTGCTGTTGCGCGCGGCAGTGCTCTGGTACGCCGGGTTTGCGTTGTGGACGGTGTTGGCCTGACGCCCCGCACTTATCCTGGGCGTGCTTCGCAGGCCAGCGCAAGCAAGTTCGCTGGCCACGGATGGTGTGCCCTCGTTAACCTTAAGTTACAAATCTCTCCGCCGATTTAGGCTATACAGGGACAGCGTCACGAATAGTGGCTTTGTGCTGTCTCCGTGCACGTGCGCATAACAATAAGAACACTACCGGGAGACCTCCTTGTGAAGAGTTTGCTCTGGCCCGCCGTCGCCCTGATGAATCGCCTGAGCTTCGGCATGAAGTTCAGCCTGATCAGCGTCCTGTTCCTGCTGCCGATGCTGGTGACCAATTTTTTCCTGGTGCGTGATTCCTATCGGGAGTTCCAGGGCACGCAAGTGGAGCTGCAAAGCCTGGACTTGCTGGGCAGCGGCCTGGCGCTGCGGCGCGACCTGGAGACGCTGAACAACCTGGTGCAGATCAACGCCAGCCTGGGTCAGTCCGGCAAGGCCGGCGACGTGGAAGCGAAGATCACCGCGCTCGAGCAAAAGGTGCTCGCACGGTTGCAAGGCATGACGGCCATGGCCATCGAGCCCGAGCACGTCAGCACCTTCGATGCCAAGCGCGACGAGATGATCGCCGCTTTCAAGGCCCAACAGGCCGAAAGCTCCCTGCAAAGCAAAAGTGCCTTGATTGGCAGTCTGCTCAACAACGCACAGATATTCGGCCAGATCATCGCCAGTCAGGCGGGCCTGAGTCGTGACAACCAGGGTGACATCCGCCAGCTCAGCGAGTTGATCGTCGGTGTAACGCCCAAGGTCACCCAAATCCTCGGCGAGGGCCGTGCGTTGGGTGCTTCGTCGCTGGGGCTGGGCTTTCTCAATTCAGCGTCGAGTACCCGGTTCGAAGAGTTGTTGGTGCAGATCGAAAAGCTGCAGGGCGAATACGACCTGAAACTGCAAGACGCCCTGGGTTCGAGCTCGGCGGCTGGACAAGCGCTCGCCGATCCGGCCGCAGGCAGCAAGGGCACGCTCAAGCAGGCTGCGCAATTGATCGAAGATCAAGTGGTGATGGCCGACACGCTTGATGCTCCCTGGCCAGCATTTTTCGAACAGGTCAGCGGCCTGATGGAGCAGACCTACCGGCTCAACGAAGCGACCCTGGAATTTCTCGGTGTGCAATTGCAGCAGCGCCTGGGGCAGAACCGTAGCCACATGGTGTTGCAAGCCGTGGCGCTGGCAGCGGTGTTCTTGCTGATCTTCTATCTGTACGCCGGTTTCTACGCCTCGACGCGCACCACGCTCAAGCATCTGGGCGCGATGATGGACAAAGTCGCGGCGGGGGACATGACGGTCAATTTCGTCGCCCGCAGCAAGGACGAGTTGGGCGAGTTGGGCGAGGTGTTCAATGGCACCGTGGCGAAGATCCATGACTTGATCGAACAGGTCGGCCACACCGTCGCCGAGGTCGAGCGCCAGGCCGGGCAGGTAGAAACGGTATCGGCCCAGAGCAATCAGGCCGTCGCCGGTCAACGCAGCCAGATCGAATTGGTTGCCACGGCGATGAACCAAATGTCCGCCACAGCCCAGGAAGTCGCCCGCAGCGCGGCGGCGGCGGTCAGCAGCGCCCACAGTGTGAACGACGAAACCCTGAGCGGGCGGGGATTGGTGGAGTCCCAGCAGGGCAGCATTGCGCGGCTCGCCAATGAAATCGACCAGTCAGTGCAAGTGATCAATCAACTGGCGACCGACAGTCAGGCGATCAGCCGCGTGCTGGAGGTGATCAAGAGCATTGCCGAACAAACCAACCTGTTGGCCCTCAACGCCGCCATCGAAGCCGCCCGGGCCGGCGAGCAAGGGCGCGGGTTTGCGGTGGTGGCCGACGAGGTGCGAACCCTGGCCAAGCGGACGCAGCAGTCGACCGAAGAGATCGAAGCCATGATCAGTCGTCTGCATGGCGGGGTCGGTGCCGCCGTCAAGGCGATGGGCACCAGCCATGAGATGGCCAGCGGCACGGTCGGACAGTCGGAGAAGGTGCAGCAGGCCCTGGAAAACATTCTTGGTGCCGTCGGCATGATCGTCGACCAGAACCAGCAGATCGCCGCTGCGGTGGAGCAGCAGACCGCCGTTGCCCATGACATCGACCAGAACATCGTCGAGATCAACCGCGCCGGCGAACGCACCGCCGAAGGCGCCCACCAGACCGAAGACGCCAGCCGAGAACTGTCCGCCCAGGTGACGCAGCTCAAACAGTTGATCAATGCGTTCCGGGTTTAACCGCCAGGCTCATCACAAAAGCGTGTGGGAGCAAGCCCGCTCCCACACGAGTTCACCACTGGAACAGTTGGCGGGCGTTTGCCGTGCTGGCCTCGGCCAATCGCTCAGGCGTCACCGTCATGATCCCCGCCAGCGCTTCGCAGATCGCCGGCAAATGGGCCGGGCTGTTGCGTTCGCCAGGAAACATCGCCGGAGCCATGTCTGGTGAGTCGGTCTCCAGCACCACCGCGTCCAACGGCAGTTTCGGCAGCACCCGGTGCATGCGCAGGGCCTGGGGCCAAGTAGCCGCGCCGCCAAGGCCGAGCTTGAAACCGAGCTTGATGTATTCGCGGGCCTCTTCGAAGCTTCCCGCGAAGGCGTGGATGATGCCGGCCCGCGCCGGGCAGATGCGCTTGAGCGTCGCGATCACGGCGGCATGGCTGCGGCGCACATGGATCAGCGCCGGCAGCTCGAACTCCATGGCCAGTTCCAGCTGCGCCTCGAACAGCGTTTGCTGCCGGTCGCGATCCAGGGACTCGATGTAATAGTCCAGGCCGATTTCCCCCACTGCGCACAACTGCCGGTGCCCGGCGAGGCGGTCCAGCCATTCACGCAACTGCGCGAGATCATTGTTGTGATGCTGATCGAGATACACCGGATGCAGGCCCGGCGCGGCGTACAGGTGAGGGTCGCTTTGGACTAAGTCCCAGACGCGCTGCCAATTGTCGCGATACACGCCCAGCACCACCATTTCCCGAACGCCCAAGGCGCGGCTTTTGGCCAGCAGCGCCGAGCGGTCCGCGTCGAAATCCGGGAAATCCAAGTGAGTATGGGTGTCGATCAACTGCATAACCGGACCCCGAACCTCAGCCTTGGTGAATGCGCTGCTTGAACGTCCGCGCAATCGCCTGGACGCCGGGTTGATAGACATCGTTTTCGATGGCCGTCAGCGCCAGTTCCAACGCTTTGTCGGCGATCAGTTGGTGCTGTTGGGACATGGCATTGACTGGCAGCGGCAGGAAATCCAGCAGTTGCGTGTCGCCAAACGTGCCCAGGCGCAGTGGACGCGCCTTGAGCGGAAAATCATGCAGGGCATCGAACACCCCTTGCAGCAGCACGTATGAGGTGGTGATCAGCGCGTCGGGCAAATGGCCCAGGCGCGCGAGCATTTCGTCCATCAACTGGCGACCGCATTCACGGCTGAACGATTCGCCATGTTCGATCAGAACCTGACCTTCGAAGCCTTCCAACGCTTCGCGGAAACCCGCGGTCCGCTCCTGGCTGATGCTCAGTTCGGGGCGGGCGCTGATCAGGGCGATCTGCCGAGGGTTCGTCTCCAGGAGGCTGCGGGTCAGTTGCAGGCTGGCCTGGCGGTCATCGCTGATCACCGAGCAGAAATGCGCCGGCTCCATCACCCGGTCGATGGCGATGATCGGGATGCCCTTGGCCTGCAACTGGCGATAACTGTCATCGTCGGCGGGCAGGCAACTGGCGACGATCAGCGCATCGCAGCGCCGGGCACGGAACAGTTGCAGCAGTTGGCGCTCGCTGTCGGGCGCATCATCGGAACTGGCGATCAGCAACTGATAACCTCGGGCCCGGGCACCTTGTTCCAGCAGCTTGGCGATACGCGCGTAGCTGGGGTTCTCCAGGTCGGGCAGGATGAACCCGAGCGTGCGGGTATGTCGGCTGCGCAGTCCGGCAGCCTGGGGATTGGGCGTGAAGCCATGCTCCTCGACCACCGCCCGCACCCGTTCGACGGTCGCGTTGCTGATGCGTTGCTGTTCGGCCTTGCCGTTGATGACGTAGCTGGCGGTGGTCACGGACACACCGGCAAGCTGTGCGATATCACTGAGTTTCAACCCGGTTTTCCTTGTTTTTTCGAGTGTGCCCCGACAATGAAGACTCATCCTACCCGATTCGGATCGATGGTCACCCTACGGACGCTTTCGACAAGTTGCACTTCAAGGATGAGAGATTATCGAGTAACGTGCCAATCTTTCTAGATTAAACGTTTCAGCAAGCGTATTTTCAAGGCTCTCAGGTTTTTGGTCGGAGCTGCCGCAATCCCGCCGGAAGCCGTTTTGCAACGCTAAGCTGATTCATTCAAAACAATACCTGGCGCCGACCGGACGCCAAAAAGGAGAAAGCATGCTCGAGCTCACTCTAGAGCAGATATCCATGGCCCAGGTGGCTGTGGATAAAGACGCCGCGCTGCAACTGCTCGCTGACAAACTGGTGGCCGATGGCCTGGTAGCCGAGGGCTATCTTGCCGGCTTGCAGGCCCGCGAGGCCCAGGGCTCGACCTTTCTTGGCCAAGGTATCGCCATCCCCCACGGCACCCCGCAGACCCGCGACCTGGTTTACTCCACCGGCGTGCGCTTGCTGCAATTCCCCGAAGGCGTGGATTGGGGCGATGGCCAGATCGTTTACCTGGCGATCGGCATCGCGGCGAAATCCGACGAACACCTGCGTTTGCTGCAACTGCTGACCCGTGCCCTCGGCGAGACCGACCTGGGCCAGGCCCTGCGCCGCGCCGGTTCCGCCGAAGCCCTGTTGAAATTGTTGCAAGGCGCGCCGCAGGAACTGGCGCTGGATGCACAGATGATCGGCCTCGGCGTGTCGGCCGACGACTTCGAAGAGCTGGTTTGGCGCGGCGCTCGGTTGCTGCGCCAGGCCGATTGCGTGAGCAACGGTTTTGCCGGCGTGCTGCAGCAGGTCGATGCGTTGCCCCTCGGCGACGGGCTCTGGTGGCTGCACAGCGAACAGACCGTCAAGCGCCCGGGCCTGGCCTTCGTTACGCCGGACAAACCCATTCGTTACCTCGGCCAACCCTTGAGCGGACTGTTCTGCCTGGCGAGTCTCGGGGAAGCGCACCAAGCCTTGTTGGAAAGACTCTGCGCATTGCTGATCGAAGGTCGCGGCCATGAACTGGGTCGCGCCACCAGCAGCCGCAAGGTCCTGGAAGTGCTGGGCGGCGAGTTGCCTGCCGATTGGCCCAGTGCGCGTATCGGCCTGGCCAACGCCCATGGTTTGCATGCGCGTCCGGCGAAAATCCTCGCACAACTGGCCAAGCGCTTCGAAGGCGAGATCCGCGTGCGCATCGTCGACGGCCAGGACAGCGCCGTGTCGGTGAAGAGCCTGAGCAAGCTGCTGAGCCTGGGCGCCCGTCGCGGTCAGGTCCTGGAGTTCATTGCCGAACCGGGTATTGCCGCCGATGCGTTGCCGGCGTTGCTGGCGGCCGTCGAAGAAGGCCTTGGCGAAGAAGTCGAACCGCTGCCGCCACCGAGTGCGCCACGGGAAACCACCATTGCCGAAGTCGCCACGGTGCTGCTGGCGCCCGAATCCGGCAGCCTGATCCAGGCCGTCGCCGCCGCGCCGGGCATCGCCATCGGCCCGGCGCATATCCAGGTGCAGCAAGACATCGATTATCCGCTGCGTGGCGAGTCCCCGGCGATCGAGCGCGAGCGCCTGCAAAAAGCCCTGGGCCAAGTGCGTCGGGATATCCAGGGGCTGATCGAGCGGGCGAAGGCCAAGGCCATCCGCGAGATCTTCATCACCCACCAGGAGATGCTCGACGACCCGGAACTGACCGACGAAGTCGACACCCGCCTGAAACTCGGCGAGAGCGCGCAAGCGGCGTGGATGGGGGTGATCGAGGCCGCCGCGAAAGAGCAGGAAGCCCTGCAGGATGCGTTGCTTGCCGAACGTGCCGCGGATCTGCGGGACGTCGGTCGTCGAGTGCTGGCGCAGTTGTGCGGCATCGAGACTCCGGCTGAACCGGATCAACCGTACATCCTGGTGATGGACGAAGTCGGCCCGTCCGATGTCGCTCGCCTGGACCCGGCCCGCGTGGCGGGGATTCTTACCGCACGTGGCGGCGCCACCGCCCACAGCGCCATCGTCGCCCGCGCCTTGGGCATTCCGGCCTTGGTGGGCGCGGGTGCTGCGGTGTTGCTGTTGGCGCCGGGCACCTCCTTGCTGCTGGACGGCCAACGCGGTCGCCTGCATGTCGATCCGGACGCCGCGACCCTGCAACGGGCCGCCGAAGAGCGCGATACCCGCGAACAGCGCCTCAAGGTCGCTGCCGAGCAACGGCACCAACCAGCGCTGACCCGCGACGGTCATGCCGTGGAAGTGTTCGCCAACGTCGGCGAAAGCGCTGGCGTCACCAGCGCGGTGGAGCAGGGCGCCGAAGGCATCGGCCTGCTGCGCACCGAGTTGATCTTCATGGCCCACACCGAGGCTCCGGACGAAGCGACCCAGGAAGCCGAATACCGCAAGGTGCTCGAGGGCCTGGCCGGTCGGCCGCTAGTGGTGCGCACCCTCGATGTGGGCGGTGACAAACCGCTGCCTTACTGGCCGATCGCCAAAGAAGAAAACCCTTTCCTCGGCGTGCGCGGTATCCGCCTGACATTGCAACGTCCGCAGGTCATGGAAGCACAGCTGCGTGCCCTGTTGCGCTCCGCCGACAACCGTCCCCTACGGATCATGTTCCCCATGGTCGGCAGCGTCGACGAGTGGCGCCAGGCCCGGGACATGACCGAACGGCTGCGTCGGGAAATCCCTGTGGCGGACTTGCAGTTGGGCATCATGATCGAAGTGCCGTCCGCCGCGCTGCTGGCCCCGGTGCTCGCCCGGGAAGTCGATTTTTTCAGCGTCGGGACCAACGACCTGACGCAATACACCCTGGCGATCGACCGTGGTCACCCGACCCTGTCGGCCCAGGCCGATGGCTTGCACCCGGCGGTGTTGCAGCTGATCGACATCACCGTGCGCGCCGCCCATGCCCATGGCAAATGGGTGGGTGTGTGTGGCGAGCTGGCGGCCGATCCGCTGGCGGTGCCGGTGCTGGTGGGCCTGGGCGTCGACGAGCTGAGTGTCTCGGCCCGCAGCATTGCCGAGGTCAAGGCGCGGGTCCGCGAATTGAGCCTGGCGCAAGTACAAACCCTGGCCCGAGAGGCATTGGCCGTGGGCAGCGCCGATGACGTGCGCGCATTAGTGGAGGCGCTGTAATGGCGAAGATTCTTACCCTGACCCTCAACCCGGCGCTCGACCTCACGGTGGAGTTGGCGCGCCTGGAACCGGGCCAGGTCAACCGCAGCGACGCCATGCACGCCCACGCGGCCGGCAAGGGTGTGAACGTGGCCCAGGTGTTGGCCGACCTCGGCCATACGCTGACGGTCAGCGGTTTCCTGGGAGAAGACAACGCCCAGGTGTTCGAGACATTGTTCGCCCAGCGTGGCTTTGTTGACGGCTTCATCCGTGTTCCTGGCGAAACCCGCAGCAACATCAAGCTGGCCGAGCAGGACGGGCGCATCACCGACCTCAACGGCCCCGGCCCGATGGTCGATGAAGCCGCGCAGCAGGCGTTGCTGGCGCGCCTCGAGCAAATTGCTCCTGGCCATGACGCGGTGGTCGTCGCCGGTAGCTTGCCCCGAGGCGTCAGTCCGCAATGGTTGCAGGCGCTGATTACCCGGCTGAAAAAGCTCGGCTTGAACGTCGCCCTCGACACCAGCGGCGAGGCCCTGCGTGTCGCCCTGGCGGCAGGGCCATGGCTGATCAAGCCCAACACCGAGGAATTGGCCGATGCCCTGGGTTGCGATGTGGTCACTGAGCTGGCCCAAGCCCAAGCGGCTCGGCAGCTGCATAGCCAAGGCGTGGAACATGTAGTGATTTCCCATGGGGCCGACGGTGTGAATTGGTTCAGCGTCGGTTCAGCGCTGCATGCCTCGCCACCCAAGGTCACGGTTGCCAGCACCGTCGGCGCTGGTGATTCGCTGCTGGCCGGCATGCTGCACGGATTGCTCGGTGCCCACGCGCCGGAGCAAACCCTGCGCACCGCGACGGCCATTGCTGCCATGGCGGTCACGCAGATCGGTTTTGGTATCCACGACACCGCGTTGCTGGCGTCGCTTGAACAGGGCGTGCGCGTGCGCCCCCTGACAGAACAATAAGAGGGTTCGCAAGATGAAATTAGCCATTGTGACGGCTTGCCCGAACGGCATGGTCACCAGTGTGTTGTGCGCCCGCCTGCTGGATGCGGCGGCCCAGCGCCAAGGTTGGAGCACCAGTGTCGAAGTCCATGACGCGGCTCACCCGGAGCGCCAATTGTCGGCGGCGACACTGGAAGCGGCCGAATGGGTATTGCTGGTTGCCAGCGGCCCGGTGGATCTGTCGCGATTCGTCGGCAAGCGGGTGTTCCGCAGCACCCCGGCCCTGGCCTTGCAAGACGTTGATGCGGTACTGCGCCGTGGCGCCGAGGAGGCCGAGGTACTGGGCGAAGCCGATGTGCTCGCCGAAGAGCCTGCGCCATCGACCGAGCGCGCCCCACGCCTGGTTGCCATCACCGCATGCCCGACCGGTGTCGCCCACACCTTCATGGCCGCCGAAGCCTTGCAACAGGCAGCGGCGCGCTTGGGCTACGACCTCAAGATCGAAACCCAGGGCTCGGTGGGCGCGCGCAATCCCTTGAGCCCCGAGGCGATTGCCGAGGCCGACGTGGTGCTGCTGGCGACCGATATCGAAGTCGCCACCGAGCGTTTTGCCGGCAAGAAGATCTATCGCTGCGGCACCGGCATTGCGTTGAAGCAGGCCGAAGCCACGCTGAAAAAAGCCTTGGCTGAAGGCCGACAGGAAAGCGCGGCGAGCGGCGCCTCCGGCGGTCCGGCGAAAGCCGAAAAGACCGGCGTCTACAAGCACTTGCTGACGGGTGTTTCCTTCATGCTGCCTATGGTGGTGGCGGGTGGCTTGATGATCGCGTTGTCGTTCGTCTTCGGCATCGAGGCCTTCAAGGAACCTGGCACCCTGGCCGCGGCGCTGATGCAGATTGGCGGCGACACCGCGTTCAAACTGATGGTGCCGCTGCTGGCGGGCTATATCGCCTATTCCATTGCCGACCGACCCGGCCTGGCCCCAGGCATGATCGGCGGGATGCTGGCCAGCACCCTGGGCGCCGGTTTCATCGGTGGGATCATCGCCGGTTTCCTGGCCGGTTACGCGGCCAAGGCGATCAACCGCTACGCACGTTTGCCCCAGAGCCTGGAAGCGCTCAAGCCAATCCTGATCATTCCATTGCTGGCGAGCCTGTTCACTGGCCTGGTGATGATCTACATCGTCGGCAAGCCGGTGGCGGGCATGCTTGAGGGCTTGACGCACTTCCTCGACAGCATGGGCACCACCAACGCGTTGCTGCTGGGCGTGCTGCTGGGGGCGATGATGTGCGTCGACCTCGGTGGGCCGATCAACAAGGCCGCCTACGCGTTTTCCGTGGGACTGCTCGCTTCGCAAAGTTATGCACCCATGGCCGCGACCATGGCCGCAGGCATGGTGCCGCCGATTGGCCTGGGCATCGCCACGTTCATTGCCCGCCGCAAATTCGCCAAGACCGAGCGCGAGGCCGGTAAAGCAGCGCTGGTGCTGGGGCTGTGCTTCATCTCCGAAGGTGCGATTCCGTTCGCCGCCAAGGACCCGCTGCGGGTGATCCCGGCCAGCATCGCCGGCGGCGCGCTGACCGGGGCGCTGTCGATGTACTTCGGCTGCAAACTCATGGCGCCTCACGGCGGGCTGTTCGTGATGCTGATCCCCAACGCCATCAATCACGCGCTGCTGTACCTGTTGGCGATCGTCGCGGGAAGCCTGGTGACGGGCGTGGCGTATGCGCTGCTCAAGCGGCCGGAAGCGGTGGAAATGGCGTTGGAGCCGGCCAAGGCCTGAGCCCACTCCGGTTCCCCTGTGGGAGCCTGCTCCCACAGCTGGTTTTTGGAGCAGGCATAAAATCCCTGTCACACCCACTTCATACAGCCATGCTTAAGTTTTCCCATTTCAAGGGAGAACACCATGAGCGAATTCGATCTGGGCCGTCGCCGTGTCATGCAAGTCGTCGGCGCTGGTTTATTGCTGCCCGGGCTGGCTCCGGCGGTGATCGCTTCGGTCAAGGACCGGCCAGTGCTGACCGAAGGCGTGCAGTCCGGCGACTTGCAGGGCGACCGGGCGATGATCTGGAGTCGCAGCGACCGCCCGGCGCGGATGGTGGTGGAATGGGACACCCGTAGTCAGTTCTCCAATCCCCGGCGCTTTGTCTCGGCGCTGGCCGACAGCCGCAGCGATTTCACCGCCCGGGTCGAACTCACCGGTTTGCCCCGCGACCAGGCGATTTTCTATCGCGTGCATTTCGAAGACGCCCAGAGCGGGGTAGCCAGCGAACCTTGGCTCGGCCATCTGCGCAGCGTCCCGCAGTTCAAGCGCAACATCCGTTTTGTCTGGAGCGGCGATACCGTCGGCCAGGGCTTCGGCATCAACCCGGACATCGGTGGGATGCGCATCTACGAAGCCATGCGCCTGCGCCTGCCGGATTTCTTTATCCACAGCGGCGATACCATCTACGCCGACGGCCCGGTGCCGGCGCAGATTACCACCGAGGGTGGCCGTATCTGGCGCAACCTCACCACCGAAGCCAAGAGCAAGGTCGCCGAGACTTTGGACGAATATCGGGGCAACTACCGCTACAACCTGATGGATGAAAACGTGCGTCGCTTCAACGCCGAAGTGCCGCAGATCTGGCAATGGGACGACCACGAGGTCGTCAACAACTGGTCGCCGGGCAAGCAACTGGACGAGCGCTACCAGACCAAGGATATCCACAGCTTGGTGGGGCGTGCGCGACAGGCCTGGCTGGAATACGCGCCGATGCGCCGGCAGAAGGCCGACGGCGGCGGGCGCATCTACCGCAAGCTCGGTTACGGGCCGCTGCTGGATGTGTTCGTGCTGGACATGCGCAGTTACCGCGAAGCCAATGACGCCAACCTCGGCGCGGCGAAACCGTTCCTCGGGCGCGAGCAGTTGAACTGGCTCAAGCGTGAATTGAAGCAGTCCCGGGCGCAGTGGAAAGTCATCGCCGCCGACATGCCCATCGGCTTGGGTGTGCCGGATGGCGAAGTCAGCCCCGGCGTGCCGCGCTGGGAAGCGGTTGCCAACGGTGACCCGGGCGAGGCCCAGGGCCGTGAGTTGGAAATCGCCGAACTGCTCGGCTACCTGCGCAAGCATCAGGTGCGCAACTACGTCTGGCTGACCGCCGATGTGCACTATTGCGCCGCCCATCACTACCATCCCGAACACGCTGCGTTCCAGGATTTCGAACCGTTCTGGGAGTTCGTCGCCGGGCCGCTGAATGCCGGAAGTTTCGGGCCCAATGCCCTGGACAAGACCTTTGGCCCCGAAGTGGTGTTCCAGAAAGCCCCTCCGGCCCAGAACACCTCGCCGTTTGCCGGCTACCAGTTTTTCGGCGAGGTGAACATCGACGGGCAGAGCGGGGAAATGAGCGTGGTGCTGCGGGACCTGGAAGGCGTGGCGGTGTTCGAGAAGAAGCTACAACCGGTTTGATCCCCCTGTGGGAGCGGGATTGATGTTGTGGTCAGGATCAGTACACATCCCGCCGATACCGCCCCTGCTCGATCAACTTCTCCACTTCCTCGCGGCCCAGCACCAGGTTGAGCACGTGATCGACCCCTGACGCCATCCCTTGCAGGCTCCCGCAGACATAGATCACCGCGCCGTCAGCCAGCCATTGCTTGAGCAGTGCCGCCGATTCCAGCAGGCGGTCCTGGACGTAGATTTTCTTTTCCTGATCCCGGGAGAAAGCCAGGTCCAGGCGCTCCAGATCGCCGCAGGTGACCCATTCCTGCAGCTCATCGCGGCAATGGAAATCGTGTTCGCGGTTGCGCTCGCCAAACAGCAGCCAGTTGCGCTGCATGCCCTCGGCGACGCGAGCCTTGAGCAAGCTGCGCAAGCCGGCCAGGCCTGTGCCGTTGCCCAGCAGGATCATCGGCACGCCTTGCGGCGGCAAATGGAAGCTGCTGTTGCGCCGCACCCGCAGACTGATAAGGCTGCCCAGCGGTGCATGTTCGGTCAACCAGCCGGAGCCGATGCCTAGGCTGCCATCGGCGTGACGTTCCTGGCGCACGATCAGCTCCAGCACGCCATCGGCGGGAATCGATGCGATGGAGTATTCACGCATCCCCAGTGGCGCCAATGCTTGCACCAGTGCCTGGGCGTGCAGGCCGACCAGGTGGGCGCGATTTTGCGGCAACTGGCGCGTCGCCAGGGCCTGTTCGATTGTCTGCTGCAAGCCATCGACGTGTACCCGAGCGACTCCGGCGATCCCCAGCCCATCGAGGAAGTGTTCAATCGCCCACGGGGCATTGCGCGGCAGGATTTGCACCAGGTCGCCGGCCAGCCAACTGCTCGGCCCCGGAGCGGTGAGGCCCAGCAGATATACGCCAGATCCACTGCTGTCGGGGTTGAGCAGGGTGCGTTGGCTCAATGTCCAGTGCTCGAAGCTCGGCGCCTGCCAGGCGTCCACAGGGGCCTGGCCGGTGAGTTCGGCCAGTTGTTGTTGCCAATGGCGCAAGGCGTAAGGATCGCCGCTGTCCACTTCCACTGGCGCGAACAGCGTCTTGCCGCCGTGCTCCGCCAGCCAGGCATGCAGGCGACGGGCGAAGCCGCAGAAGTTCTCGTACTGGCGGTCGCCCAGGCCCAGCACCGAATACTGCAAGCGTTCCAGGCTCAGGGGCTGGCCCAGCACTTTTCGCTCAAAACCACGGACGCTGTCGGGGCCTTCGCCATCGCCAAACGTGCTGACCACGAACAAGGCGCGGGTCGAGCTGTTCAGATCCTGCTCGCTGACACCGGCCAGTGGCCGGACCTTCACCGGCAATCCGGCGGCCTGGAGTTGGCCGGCGGTCTGCCAGGCCAGTTGCTCGGCGAAACCGCTCTGGCTGGCGAAGCCGATCAGCCACGCCGGGGCGTCACCAGGGTTGTCGGCCAGCGCCTGGCGAGCCTGACGGACCTGGCGTTTCTTGCGTCGACGGTCGAGGTACAGCAGCCACCCGGTGATAAAGAACAGCGGCATGGCCAACGCGGCGGCGGTCACCAGGATCCGGCCCACCAGGCCGAAATAACTGCCGACATGCAGTGCGTAAATGCTCGTCAACCATTGCGCCTTGAGGCTCTTATCGCTGTAGCGGCTGTGACGGCTGATGACACCAGTGGCTGGGTCGAGGATGAGTTGGTTCAGCGCCCGGTCATGGGGGGCGTTTTTCAGCAGGTAGAACACCGTTGCCGGTTGTCCCGCTACCGGCGGCATGCGCACGTTATAAGCGGACAGGCCAGGACCTGCGGCGCTGTAGATACTGCTCCACATGGCGTGGTAGTCGGCAATCGGCGCCGGGCCGCCGGGTACGGGGCCGCGGTTGCGCACGCGCTCATCCTTGGGTGAATCGGAAAGCAGGCGGGTCACGCCCTTGTTGTACCACTCGTAGGACCAGGTCAGCCCGGTCAGGGCGGCCAGCAGATAGAAGACCAGGCACCAAGTACCAGCGACGGAGTGCAGGTCCCAATTGAAACTACGGCCTTTTTTCGCCCAGTCGAGGGTCAGCCAGGCACGCCAGTTTCTCCATTGGCGCGGCCAGCGCAGGTAGAGCCCGGACAGGCAGAAAAACGCCAGGATCAGCGTGCACGCGCCGGTGATCTGCCGGCCCACGTCGTCCAGGGTCAGGACGCGGTGCAGACGCAGCATCAAACCAAAGAAGTCCTGGCCCACCACATCGCCCATGAATTGCGCGTTGTAGGGGTTGAAGTAGCGCATCGGCCCGCGCTTCTCCCCGGGCGGGGCGGTGAAAATCACCCGTGCGGCATTGCCGCTGTCGGTCTCGACCCAGAGCATATTGACGGTCTTGCCGGACGCGGCTTCGATCTGTTCCACCAGTTCGGCAGGCGGCAGGACTCCGGCCGGTTGCTTTTCAACCGTCAGCACCTGCGGGTTCAACGCGCGCAGGATCTCGTCCTGGAACGACACCACCGCACCGGTAATGCCCATCAACGCCAGGACCAGCCCGGCAGTGATGCCGAAAAACCAGTGCAACTGGAACAGGGTTTTCTTCAACACGTCGCTCGCCTTGTTCATTCAAGTTGTCGTTACGGCGTGCATTATGCCGTGTGTTATCGAGAAGCATTCATAAACACGCCAAAAAGCCCCGATCACTTGCATGAGCGGGGCGTTTCTGGCCTGCAGCGCTCCATTGAGGCACGGCAGCAAGCTTCCTCTCCACGGGCCAGCTGCCTGCTTGAAAATGGAGGTTAGTGCTTGACTCCACTCATTCTGAGATACGGGCCATGGGCCATGCCTATCGGCACCGCCTCTTCTCAGGTGGATGGCTGCAGCATGGCTGCAAGTTCGACTCTTCAGTAAGTTCTGTTGCTCGATAAAGTCACATGACCCAATTTTTATTTGTCATGTGTAAGTGGCTTGGATTGTTACTTGGTATGCTCAGCTGTTTTGTTTGTTAATACTTTGTCCGTTGTCGGGCGTCGCAAAAATATTCTAGAGTCTTTTGGCACGATCAACTAATAGCTGGATAAGTATTTATGGGGGGTCGGCATATTCTTTTTCTAACTCTAAAGACAGGAAGTCTCTGATGGAATTTACGTTGAAAGATGAGGTGGTCAAGGCGGCCGTGGAAGCCCCCATGGTTTTTGTAGCGGCGTCGCTTGGTGAG
Organism: Pseudomonas frederiksbergensis; assembly: GCF_035751725.1. Taxonomy (GTDB): domain Bacteria; phylum Pseudomonadota; class Gammaproteobacteria; order Pseudomonadales; family Pseudomonadaceae; genus Aquipseudomonas; species Aquipseudomonas frederiksbergensis_A. The sequence goes on from NZ_CP142104.1 coordinate 911,391, forward strand.
GATCAACAATATAATAGGGAGCCGGGGATACAGTTAACCAAGGAACAGATTATCAGTCTGAGGAAGTACGAAATACTGGGGTTGTCGCTGCCTACTCGAATAAACGATGTGGTTGCCTATTTGAATTACGGTGCTGGAGATGAGGGATCCCCCGGGCTGACAGCCTTGGATTTTGTGGGGACCTTCGGTACTACATATGACCACGCTAGACGTTGGTCGCCGTTGCGTGAAAAAATTCAGCTGACCGGAACAGATCTGGAACGTTTTGCTAATACTATCATCGTTTATGGTGATGAAATTATTACGGTTTATGATGATCTTAGGGCTTCCCAGTATTTAGATAAGTACAATATTAATTCGGTCGAAGCTTTTTTGAATCTCAAGGAAATTCTGCCTCAGCTCCCTGATCTGACGGTACCGCCTAGAGATATTCAGGATATAAAGGCATTTCTTGACGTCATAATGACGGGGGTGAAGCTTTCACATGCGAAAGCTGAGGAGGTACGGCGGGAGCTGGATAGTTTTGGGACCGATCTACGAGAAAAAGTGCTGCCAGAAATCAAATTGCGACTGAAATCGGTCAGTGAGAATACCTATGGACGGGATATCCAGGTCCTCCAGGAAGAAATTGACCAGCGTGCCACAGAGATCGATGAGTTAAACAAGCAATACGGCGACATGGTTAAAGAGGCCATCGGCGCCGCAGCCACCCTGAATGTTGGTGGGTTGATCCTGGGTATCTACCAAGGCGTACAGGCAGAGAAACTGCGCAAAAAACGCAATGAACTGAAAGGCCTGCAAGACAGCGCCATTCAACAATTGGGCAGTAAGAATCAAACGCTCAGTTCTTTGAATCGCGTGCGAGGCGATCTTCAAAATCTGACCACTGTCACGATTGAGGCTGAAGTGGCGACGCAGAACCTGATGTTAGTCTGGAATGCACTCAGCCAATTCATAAGCGACTCTCTGTTTTCCCTTGATAGAGTGGAAAATGCAGTATCACTGAGAAGATTTATCGCCCACCTTAAAGCAGTGATTACGCCGTGGAGGCAAAATATAGGTGAGAGTTCCAAGGTCCTGGTCAAGATTTTTGAAGAAGCTCAGCGAGAAATTGACGCAGGTACTTTAATCAACGCAAGGATGGCATATATGTATACATTGTCTGGCGGTTCGGACTATCCACATCTCAACGTTACGGCGCTGCGCGATTATAATTCAAATATTCAGACTTGCCGCACGCAAGTACAATTGCTTGCCCAACGGTATGATTATATGCCGGACGTGGTGAGCAGGATGACGAGCGTGGCAACGATTACGAATAGTAATACCTTCGGCCTGCGCAACACTGCACAAACGACCATCAATGACCTCAATCGAACAATGACAGCTCTTAAAAGCTATCAGGAGGAGTGGGAAGACATTGTCGATGAGGTTGAAAAAAACGAGTGGCGTCTGGAGATGGAAGTTGACCTTCAACGCGTATTTCGTTCGATAGATCAGCAGGCGTCCGACTTGGAGCAGATTAAGATCAACCTCAGCGCCCACTACGACATGGACATGTCGAAACAACGGTCACTCGCACTGGAGCAGGACCGAACCTTTGCGCAGGGGCAAGAAGATAGAGCCAAAGCCAAGCGCGCCGAGTTGCTCGCCCAGATGGAGTCGCTGTCCGAAGCGATCAACTTGATTGGTAAAAGTGGCGTCGAAAAAATTGGCCAGGAGGCCCAGCTAACGGTGGACAACCTGATGGCGATGGGCATGGCCCCTCCTCAGGTACAGGTCGCATTGTTGGCCCTCGATACCGTGAAAAAACTGATCGCGGGTATTGGCGAAACCTTTTCCTATCTCAATATGGTTGCCGGATACGAAAGGCTTAGCGCGAGGGCCAGTCAACTGCGAACGGAAGCCATGGGTTGGGCTCTGGAGGTTTCAGTCATTCAAGGAAAAATGGAGTTGATTGAAAATCTGGATAATCTAGACAGTTTCCGTTGGAATTACCTTAAGGAGTTTGCCCAAGTGGTTGACGCCTACAGGATGTTCGTGGGCGCATTTGTACCCGATAAATCGCAGCCCGTCGAAGTGCGTGCCAGTAATGTGGTTGCTGTTATTCCCGCCATTATTCAATACCTGCACCCCCTTCGCGGCTGATCAAGCGAGTCAAGTCAACATCAGCGAGAATTGACCCCAGACGGAATAACGGTGACGGCCCGAGAGCCGTCACCGTTAGGGCATATCATGAATAAATTTGGCTATGATTTTACTAGCGAACAACGCCGGGTATTGGACCGTTATATAAATTTCCTTTCCACCTTGCACTTGGTCTTTGAGAAGATACCGGTTGTTTTCGAGCGGCGGCGTATGGCTGGCCATCAAGCCACTGCTCTCGTTGCGGATTCAAGGTTGAACAACGCTTACTTCAGTGTTCAGTCTCTTTTGACATTGGGGATGCGCGTTAACGAGATCAAGGTGCTCAGCAGCGCTCATGACAAGGAATTAAAACTGTTCAGGCAGGAGGCGTTGGAAATTACGGCGCGGACCTCGCGACGCGAGCCCTTGGCTGAGGTGGATTACAGGCTTTTCAGTTTTTCCCGTTCCGAGCGCTGGACCCTGTCGCCGCCAAAGTGCGTGGAGGATTTGATTCACGAGTTTTACCTTCGTTCTATCTCGATCAGGAGCGCGATCAGGCAAATGGTCTTCAAGCTGTCCGAGGTCAACCAGGAGTCGTTCGGTGTGAACGCGGTATTCAGGAGGGCCATGGATCATCGATCCTGCCAGTGTCACGATCAACCGACGGTGGTGCAGGCATTGTTCCAAGAGGCCAGCATTACACCGCGTTGGGATCTGGACTATCTCTCCAAGGATGCCTCGGGCAGGGCTGCGGAATACAAGGCTGACATCGGCTCCCTGTTCAATGCTTTCAGCAACTTGAATTCCCACTTGGGGCTGGTAGCCCAAACGCTATACCAAGGCGTGGACAATGTGGTGCTGGAACTCCAGCGAGCAAGCTATGCCCAGAGCCTGGGTGAGCTGAACATAAGGTTGAACACAGCCAACAGGACGTTCGAAGAGGGCATGATCTTGCTGGATGATTTCGATAGGTGGCTGCGCACATAAAAAAAGGTCCATGTTTCCATGGACCTTTTATCGATAAGTGGCGTTAAACGTAATACGACTTCAACGGCGGAAAGCCATTGAACTCCACCGCGCTATAACTGGTGGTGTACGCACCGGTCGACAGCCAGTACAGGCGATCACCGATAGCCAGGTTCAGCGGCAAACCGTACTTGTAATTCTCATACATGATGTCGGCGCTGTCGCAGGTCGGGCCGGCGATGACGACTTCTTCCACTTCGCCTTTCTTCTCGGTCCAGATCGGGAACTTGATGGCTTCGTCCATGGTTTCGATCAGGCCGGAGAATTTGCCCACGTCCGTGTACACCCAACGCTCGACGGCAGTACGTGACTTGCGCGCCACCAGTACCACCTCGCTGACCAGGATACCGGCGTTGGCGATCAACGAACGGCCCGGCTCCAGGATGATTTCCGGCAGGTCGTCGCCGAAGTCTTCCTTCAGGAATCGGATGATCTCCTCGGCGTAGGTTTCCAGGCTGTTGGTGCGAGTGATGTAGTTGGCCGGGAAGCCGCCACCCATATTGATCAGCTTCAAGACGATGCCGTCTTCTTCCTTCAAACGCTCGAAGATCACCTTGACCTTGGCGATGGCCGCGTCCCAGACGCTGATGTCGCGCTGTTGCGAGCCAACATGGAACGAGATGCCGTACGGCACCAGACCCAGGTCGCGGGCCAGGATCAGCAGGTCCATCGCCATGTCGGTCTGGCAGCCGAATTTGCGCGACAACGGCCAGTCAGCGGTGGTCGAGCCTTCGGTGAGGATCCGCACATAGACCTTCGAGCCCGGCGCGGCCTTGGCGATGTTGCGCAGGTCGGCCTCGGAGTCGGTGGCGTACAGGCGCACGCCCTTGTCGTAGAAGTAGCGGATGTCCTTGGATTTCTTGATGGTGTTGCCGTAGCTGATCTGCTCCGGGCCGACGCCACGGCTCATGACCTTGTCCAGCTCGTAGATCGAGGCGATGTCGAAGTTCGAACCTTTTTCCTTGAGCAGGTCGATGATTTCCACCGCCGGGTTGGCCTTGACGGCGTAGTAGACCTTGGCGAATTCGAAACCGGCGCGCAGGTCGTCGTAGGCCTGGGCGATCATCGCGGTGTCGATTACCACGAACGGGGTTTCCTGCTTGTCGGCGAACGCTTTCATTTTCTGGAAAGTTTCGCGCGCGAAATAATCTTCGACCTGGATCGACATACTTGGGACTCCTACTGGCAAACATCAGGATCAATGGGTTTGAGGGCAAGCCGCCCCCGCGAACGTCCTCCGTATCCCCACTTTGGTTCGCCTACTTCCCAAGGCATGTCGCCGAAAGCAAAAAGGCCATGGGACGCTTGATTCCCTTGGCCTTGCTGTCTCGTCGTCAGTACTTGAGCCGGATGGATCGTTTCCAGCATGGACGTTCGGCGCGAACTTTAGGGCGTGAGGGGCCTGAGATCAACTAAAAATGTCGCGTTTTTGCACGTCTCCGTCGTGCGGTGCGCGACAGCCCATGATGTAACCGACCGGTGTGACAGGTTGATGTTCCCTCGGATCGGTTTTCGAGCTTGCTCAATATGGCTTTTGCCTTTGTGGCGAGGGATTTATCCCCTCGCCACAAAAGCAGTCGTGCTTGGTCAGACTGAGGCAGTCTCGGCCGGCGAAACAATACTGGTCTTGCCCCCGCGCGAACGTCCGGAGCTCAGGTACCCGGCAATCGATTGCTGGGTCACTTCGCCGAGGAACACCCGTTCGGCATCCAGCACCGGCATGTTGTAAGCGTGCGCCGGACAGCGATGCGACATTATCCGCTGTAGCCGCCACGCTGTGCATCAGGCCTGATTCGTCGTCATCGATGTGGGTTTTGGAGCGATGTCGCTTTTTTCATCTTTGTCTCGGTAGCTCGCTCCGATAAGACATAGGGATGTTTGAATGTAATGGCACTTCATTTTTTTAGCTTAAGCTTCAGCACCCGCTCCTCCGTATCGCCATCTTGACTGATTTTTTTGGGGGCGCCGGTGTATTTGCATACATTCTCGCCATTCTCAATGACAAGCTTGCCTTCACTTAGATTGAATTGCGTAAGGTTGTCATCGTGATTCTCTCCGTACCAAATATTTCTTGGCCGCTATGACCACAATGCTATGCGCCGGGCCTGACTCGTCGTCGGCGTTGATGTGAGCTTGGCGCCGAAATAATACTGGTCACCTTTCTGGGGTTGCTCATCTCAGGGGCGCGTTTGCCATCTTCGTCTTGGTCTAACTGGGCGCATGAGTCAACGGGTTATCGACGATGGTGCCTTGACGCTTCCCTGAGTCCGTTTATTGATAAATTAACGGTTGGTTATGAGGAAAACGTTTAGGTAAGGCCTGTGAACTGTAAGTTCTGACAGTAGGCGCGTCGAAGTAATTATCGAACACTGAAGGCCGGTTTTTTCTAAGTCTAAATGGAACGGGTATTTAGATTGTGCTCAGGTGCGCAGTCTTTCTGAACGGATTTTTAATGCTGGCGGAGTTTAGCGTGAAGAGCGCTAGGAGCGATCATGTGCAAGCGTCGGATCATACAGGTAATGAATACTTCTTTGTTTTTGGGAGTTGTATCAGCTTCCAGCGTGTTACAGGCAGACCCAGGCACCGATACCGCCAAATTGATGGAATACTGGTATCGATTGACGGCACGAGACTGTGGAAGCGGCAGGTTGGCATCTGATTGCTCTGGTTTGATACTTCGAGGAATTGATAGTAAGCGGGCCTTTTTACCGTGGGATAGTAGTCCGTTTTCACATAGCGTTGAAGCAGGTGGGGAGGGCATTGCGGCGGGTGGCACGTCGGTTTCATATTTAAGAAAAGATGTAGAGTTCAACGGGCTAGGCATGCTTAGGTTCAACGGTTTTGCCTTGATGCCAAACGATTTTATCGATGAAAAGAAGCAATTTAAGATTAAAGTGCTGTGCGCCTTTCCTATTGACTCCTGGACGGCTTACCGAACCAATAACGGCTGCGGTGACTATCAGGAGAACGCGAATACACTGGGCGTCGTCGAGGACTATTGCCAGAAACTGAGCATCAGCAATGCCAAGGCGTGGATGGAGCATTATGACCGGCAAACCCGGGATCCTGAAGCGACCAAGGCGCACAGATTTCAATGCGGTTTCGATACCACGAAAGATTACTTCGGCACCTATAACAAGGCCGATGCATTCAACACCTTTGTCGAAGCACGAAAAATTCTTGCCACCGATTCTGATGAGAAGGGCGATGCGATAAATACCCAGTCTGAGCTGCGTATTGAAACCTGGCCGGATAATAAATATTGGAAAAGAGACTGGAGCAGCCAGGAACGGGTGAAGTTTGATGCGTCCGTCGCCAGTGATGGCGACTCAGCGAAGGCCACGTATCTAGAACTTCCCATTGCCGCATTTATTTATGAAAGTGGTGTGGATTATATTGACAGAACTACGACAACGTATACCGCGCGTGATCTCGCTCGAGATGATCAGCGCCGTTGGGTGGAGCAAGGTAATACTTGGAGACCCATCGTCAAAATACAATTTCCGAATTCGATCGCTGAAGACGCGAAATTTCTTTACGTTCCCGTCGACCAGCACGTTCAGCCCCCCGTGGATAGTCGTTCCTGCGACAACTACATAGAAAAAATCGAGTGGGATAACAATTATGTAGAACCCGTCCTTGGAAAAATTTCATCACTCAAGATCACGCCTACGGCGTGCGGTAGAAAAGCCGGCGTAGGGAAAACCAACGTCGTTTTGGCCGAGTTGGCGATCAAGGCTGCTGCCCTTGACCCGAATCGCAAGGACTGGAGTTTCGACAACATGGGCAGCAGCATGCGTCGGCAGCTGGCCTGTCATCTTGATTCCCCCGATATCGCCGAGAATAAATCGATGTGGAGCCTTGAGCCCGCGCGTCCCTACGTTGCCCATGACGTGATTATGAAGTTGCCGGGCAATAACCGGTGCAATCCTCATTGAAAGGGTGAGATCAGCCTGTTGGCCTGTCTAGGAACGAGGAGAGAACATGACAAGTTTTATTCGTAAAGAATCAACAAGGATGCTGATACTGCTGGCGAGCTTTTGTCTCTCTCCACTGTCTTTTGGCGAAGCGCTGGTGGTGGATGAGGCCATCCAATCAGGAGAGGCAACGGCGGCTGCCTTGACCCGTAACTACTACGACATGGCAGTTAACTGCGGCTCCCCCACGGCCCCCGCTTTTTTATGCTCAGGTGTCGTGGCACGCACGACCAATGCAGGGACCTTTGATCCTTGGGACCATAGTGAATTTTCCAGGAAAACCGGCGCAGTTTCGTTTTCTTACCTGAGGGCCGACTCCAAGTTTGGTGCTGCGCCTTGGGGCAACAACGAAGCCAGGCATGGCTATATTTTTTATCCTACCCTCCAGGCTCCGCAGGGAAAAATAAGGCCGTCGATTATCTGTTATTTCCCCTACGACGGCGCAACGATCTATCGCAGCAAACCAGGCGCTCGCGGCTGCCGTGACAGCATTACTCAGTTCGTCTATCCCTTGAGTAAACCCTGCAATGAACAGAATATTTTCACGGCCAAGGCCTGGCTGGCCCATTTTCGAAGGGTGAGTTACGGAAATCCCGCCAGTTGCGCATGGATGCTCAACGATGCGTTGGATGAGCAAGCGGTGGCCAACTTCAACGCGGGGCTGCAAGTCAGAAAACTTGTTGAGCTTGAGGTTGGCGGCGCCAGTTTTAACTTCAAAAATCACAACGAACTTCGAATCGAAACCTGGCCGGAAAAGAATCCCATACCGCTGCCTATCCAGGCGTTTTTCTGGATATCCGGCTCAAACGATCTGGCGGCGTCCAAAATCGACCAAAAAAAATATCATGAGCGCACCAATGGCCTTTTTGTCCCCATCGTTCGTGTCACATTGCCCCCCAACCCACAGAGCCACTTCAGTTTCCAATATGTGAGTGCGGACCAGGCAATCCCTGCGGTTGTCCCGACACCGGCTTTGGTTGCGCCCACCGTTCCCAAGGCTTACAGCTCCGTATCCGGCGACCGTCTTAACACCAGCGATATCTACCGAGATGAATATCTCATCGTGCAATTACCCACGGATGGAATTGCGGCCGCTGATACCTTGAGCATTCGTTGGGGAGGCCGCGTGCCATACAGCAGCCCGCCGGTCCTCTATGGCGAACTTCCGGCGAACAAGCAGGTGCAGATTCCCCGCACCGAGGTAGTCGACAGCATCGGGCTTACCGTACCGGTGAGCTACACCATTAAAAAAAGCGACACCGGTGAAACCATGGAGTCTGAAGCGCGTTTTTTGACTATTGATCCCCAGGCTCTTTTTCTTCCCGCACCCAGTTACTCGTCGGGGACTGTCACGGTCAACGCTCCAGCTCCGTCCGGCTCGACCTTACGCGTACGAGCCGTGGGAGATAGCGTTCTTGATACGACCCACCAGTTGGTGACAGCCAGTAGACCCAACCTTTTTGTTCTTGACCCGATCTGGGTTTCGAAAAACAAGGGTAGAACGGTAGAGATCAACTATTCGGTGTTCACCAAGCTCAGCCCGCAGTGGTTGTTTTCCCAGGTGCTCCGGGTCCAGCTATAGGCGTCAGGCCGACGCGGCCTCGGCCGGCGAAACAATACTGGTCTTGCCCCCACGGGACTTGCCGGAGCTCAAGTACTCGGCAATCGATTCCTGAGTCACTTCGCCAAGAAACACCCGCTCGGCATCCAGCACCGGCAGCCACGAGCGATTGAACTCGTACATGCGCGACAGCAAGATCCGCAGGTGTTCGTCGTAGGCGGCGGTGGCGTTGAATTCCCGCAGAAATTGCCCGCAGGTTCCGGCCTGACGGTACAAGTCACGGCGGCGCACGTAGCCCAGGGCTTTGTTCTCGGCACAGGTGACCACCACGTAGCGCCGGTCATGTTCGTCCATCAGTTCCAGCGCCTCGTTTACCGGCGTCTCAGGGCTGACCGACGGAGCGTTGTCCGCCGCGTCTTCGGCCTTGACCAGCAGCAGACGCTTAAGCGTGCTGTCCTGGCCGACGAAGTTGCTGACAAACTCGTCGGCCGGATGCGCCAGCAGCGTGTCCGGGTGATCACATTGCACCAGCTTGCCGGCGCGGAAGATCGCGATTTTGTCCCCCAGCTTGATGGCCTCGTCGATGTCGTGGCTGACCATGATCACGGTCTTGTTCAGCGCCCGTTGCATCTCGAAGAACTCGTTCTGGATCATCTCGCGGTTGATCGGATCGACCGCGCCAAAGGGTTCGTCCATCAGCAACAGCGGCGCATCGGCCGCCAGGGCGCGGATCACGCCGATCCGTTGCTGCTGGCCACCCGACAATTCACGCGGGTAGCGGTGCAGGTATTGCTTGGGTTCGAGCTTGATCATGCTCATCAATTCGCGGGCGCGGTCGTGGCATTTCTGCTTGTCCCAACCCAGCAGGCGCGGGACGACGGTGATGTTTTCCTCGATGGTCATGTTCGGGAACAGGCCGATCTGCTGGATCACGTAGCCGATGTTGCGGCGCAGGGTCACTTCATCGAGGCCGGTGGTGTCTTCGCCATTGATCAAGACCTTGCCCGAGGTCGGCGGGATCAGTCGGTTGATCATCTTCAGCGTGGTGCTTTTGCCACAGCCCGACGGCCCTAGGAACACGCAGATCTCGCCTTCGTTGACGGTCAGGTTCACCGAGTCCACGGCTTTGACATCCTTGCCGTTGCTCTTGAAGGTTTTGCTGAGGTTTTGAAGTTCGATCATTTGAGGAGCCCTTTAGGAGTCAGCGAGCGTTGCAGCCATTGCAGAAGCAGGTCGGCGAAGATGGCCAGGAGGCTGACCAGCACGGCGCCGACGATCAGCATCGACATGTCGCTGCGGCTGATGGAAGCGAGGATGAGCACGCCCAGGCCACCGGCGCCGATAGTGGCGGCGATGGTCATGACGCCGATGTTCATGACCACGGCGGTGCGTACGCCGGCCAGGATCACCGGCACGGCGATGGGCAGTTCGACCATGCGCAGGCGCTGGCCGAAGGTCATGCCGATGCCGCGGGCGGCTTCACGGATGCCCGGCTCGACGCCGGTCAGGGCCAGGTAGGTGTTGCGCATGATCGGCAACAGCGAATAGAGAAACACCGCAGTGATCGCCGGCATCGGCCCCAGGCCTTGGCCGAACTTGGAATAGAACGGCAACAGCAGGCCGAACAGGGCGATCGACGGAATCGTCAGCAGCACCGTGGCGCTGGCCTGCAGCGGGCCGGCGAGCGCCGGGAAGCGGGTCATGAAAATGCCCAGCGGCACGCCGATGACAATCGCCAGGGTAACGGCGATGCCCACCAGGGTGATGTGCTGCCAGGTCAGGTGCAGCACCAGCGGCCAGTCCAGATGGGAAAAGGCGTCAAGAAAATCCATGGCTTTTCCTCCAGGTCATTGGGTTGAGAGCAGCGAATGCTGGCGCAGGAAATCGGCGGCAACGGCGGAAGGGCTTTGGTGATCGACGTCCACGCGGGCATTGAGCTGGCGCATGGTTTCATCGTCGAACAGTTCGGCGAGGGGCTTGAGCTGCGCCGCCAGTTGCGGGTGGGCGTCGAGGAACGCCTGGCGTACCACTGGCGCGGCGGTGTAATCAGGGAAGTAATGCTTGTCGTCTTCCAGCAGCTTCAGTTTGAAGGCATTCAGGCGCCCGTCGGTGGTATAGACCAAGCCGGCGAACACCTGGCTGTTGCGCAGCGCGGTATAGACCAGGCCCGCATCCATCTGGCGGATATTCTTGCGGGTCAGGTTCATGCCGTACCGCTCGACCATGCCCGCCAAACCGTCGGAACGGTTGGCGAACTCGGTGTCCAGCGCCACCAGGTGATTTTCGTCGGCCTCGGCCTGCAACACCGTGTTCAACTGGCTGATGGAGTTGATCTGCGGGAACTTCTTCGCGACTTTCTCCGGCAGGGCCAAGGCGTAGGTGTTGCTGAATTTCGATGGCGCGAGCCAGGCCAGGCCTTTTTTCGCGTCGAGTTCTTTCACCCGGGCGTACGACTGGGCGCTGTCGAGTTTCTCGGTGACATGGTTGTAGGCCACCAACGACACGCCGGTGTATTCCCAGAGCAGGTCCAGTTGTCCGCTCTCCTGGGCGCTCCGGGCCAGGTTGCTTCCAAGTCCACCGGTGATCTGCGCGTCGTAGCCTTTGCCGCGCAGGTATTGGGCGGTGATTTCTGCCAGCAGCGTCTGCTCGGTAAACACTCGGGCGCCGAGGCGAATCAGCGGTTTTTCAGCGGCCTGGGCAAATCCTGCGAACAGCAGGACGCAGCCCAGTATCAAGCTCAACTTCTTCATAAACGATTCCTTTATCCAGCCAGGCTCAGGACGGTCGCAGACCGCGTTCCAGCCAGAGGCGGCTGGCCAGTGTCACCAGGCCGTCGAGCAGCAACGCCAGCAGGGCGGTGCAGGCTGCGCCGAGCAGCAATTGCGGCTGGTTGTTCAAGGCGATGCCAGGAAAGATCAGGCTGCCGAGGCTGTTGGCGCCGATCAGGAACGCCAGGGGCGCGGTGCCGACGTTGATCGCCAGGGCCACGCGCACGCCGCCGACGATAATCGGCACGGCGTTGGGCAACTCGACTTTCCACAATACTTGGCGCGGGGTCATGCCGATGCCGACGGCGGCTTCCTTGAGGGAACCCTGGACGTTTTTCAGGCCTTCATAGGTGTTGCGCACAATGGGCAATAGAGAGGCGAGGAACAGGGCGAAGATGGCGGGACCGCTGCCGATGCCCAGGAAACCCAGAGCGATGGCCAGCACGGCCAGGGGTGGCACGGTGTTGCCGATGTTGAACACTTGCATGAAGCGTTCGGCGCGCCCGACCATGCCGGGGCGGCTGAGGGCGATGCCGGCGGGAATGCCGACAATCAGGGCCGCCAGCATGGAGGCCAGGACAAGCATCAGGTGCGCTTGCAGGTAGAACAGCAGATCGTCGTGGTAGCGTTGGATCGTATCGATGCCGATCCAGTGGACCAACAGGGCCAGGAGGGCGACGACGACCGCCCCCCCGATAAGCCCTTTGCCATAGCGGATAGCCACAGGCGGACTCCTTTGTCTTTCAGTCGGCGCACGCTTGCCCGTACGGCAAACCGTCAGGTCGCCGGGAAAACGTTCGCGAGAAGCAGCTCTGTTCAGTGCCGGTAAAAAGGCCTGTAAATTGAGCCATGAGCGCAGCCTCGTCAGGCTAACTTGCTGATTTTGCAGACCCTGACGAATAGCCGTGTCAGGGTGGTGGACGTCTTCACGGGGCGAAAGGTTCCCACGTAGGGGGGCATTTGGCCACCCCGAATGTGCCCAATGGTTCGGTTCCTGGCACAAGTTGAGCTATAATCGCCGCCCTTTTTTGAATCACCTGCCAGGCGATTTCCCATGACCAAACAGGCCGCCGAAGTCGCGAAACGCCGCACTTTCGCCATTATTTCCCACCCCGATGCCGGTAAGACCACCATCACCGAAAAGCTCTTGCTGATGGGCAAGGCGATTGCGGTGGCCGGCACGGTGAAATCCCGCAAGTCCGACCGCCATGCCACCTCCGACTGGATGGAGATGGAAAAGCAGCGGGGTATCTCCATTACCACGTCGGTCATGCAGTTCCCGTATCGCGATCACATGATCAACCTGCTCGACACCCCGGGCCACGAAGACTTTTCCGAAGACACCTACCGCACCCTGACCGCTGTGGACTCGGCACTGATGGTCCTCGACGGCGGTAAGGGCGTCGAGCCACGGACCATCGCGTTGATGGATGTCTGCCGTCTGCGGGACACGCCTATCGTCAGCTTCATCAACAAACTCGACCGCGACATCCGCGACCCGATCGAACTGCTCGACGAAATCGAAGCGGTGCTGAAGATCAAGGCCGCGCCGATCACCTGGCCGATCGGTTGCTACCGCGACTTCAAGGGCGTGTACCACTTGGCCGACGACTACATCATCGTCTACACCCCCGGTCACGGGCATGAACGCACCGAAACCAAGATCATCGAGAAGCTCGATTCCGACGAAGCCCGCGCGCACCTGGGCGACGAATACGAGCGTTTTATCGAGCAACTGGAACTGGTGCAGGGCGCCTGCCATGAGTTCAACCAGCAGGAATTCATCGACGGCCAACTGACCCCGGTGTTCTTCGGTACCGCCCTGGGCAACTTCGGTGTCGACCATGTGCTCGACGCCGTGGTCGACTGGGCCCCGCGCCCGCTGCCGCGTGTCGCCAACGAGCGCACCGTGGAGCCGGTGGAAGAAAAGTTCACAGGCTTTGTGTTCAAGATCCAGGCGAACATGGACCCCAAGCACCGCGACCGCATCGCATTCATGCGCATCTGCTCCGGCAAATACGAAAAAGGCATGAAGATGCGCCACGTGCGCACCGGAAAGGACGTGCGCATCGGCGACGCCTTGACCTTCTTCTCCTCGGAACGCGAGCAACTGGAAGAAGCCTTCGCCGGCGACATCATTGGCCTGCACAACCATGGCACCATCCAGATCGGCGACACCTTCACCGAAGGCGAGGCCCTTGGCTTCACCGGCATCCCGCACTTCGCCCCGGAACTGTTCCGCCGCGTACGCCTGAAGGACCCGCTCAAGTCCAAGCAACTGCGCCAAGGTTTGCAGCAACTGGCCGAAGAGGGCGCCACCCAGGTGTTCTTCCCGGAGCGAAGCAACGACATCATCCTCGGCGCGGTCGGTGTGCTGCAGTTCGATGTGGTCGCCAGCCGCCTGAAAGAGGAATACAAGGTCGAGTGCTCCTACGAGCCGATCACCGTGTACTCGGCGCGTTGGGTCGAATGCGGTGACAAGAAAAAGCTCGAGGAATTTTCCAATAAGGCCGTGGAAAACCTCGCGCTGGATGGCGGTGGGCATTTGACCTACCTGGCGCCAACACGTGTCAACCTGGCGCTGATGGAAGAGCGCTGGCCGGACGTGAAATTCCGCGCGACGCGGGAGCATCATTAAGCAACAAGCGTGAAACCGAAAACCCCGCTGCGAAAGTTGCGGGGTTTTTTATAGCGCGTTGAGTGAAGGATTGTTGGGGTAATTGCTCGACCACCTGAGCCTTGGTCCAGATGCTACCGCTGGCGCCAAATTCGATGAAATCCTCGACGATCAGGCGAGAGATTGCCGCTGCGTCACGCCGTGTGTCTTCGCATAAAAGGCTATGTTCCAGTTGCATCGGGGTTTGCGACAGAGTTATGTCGGGGAGCCTTTGAAGAATTTCGGCCTACCATAGCGCAGGCGAGGCCTTTGGCGGATGCGAGCTCCCGTTAAAAAACTTTGTGAGGTAGCTGTGGGAGCAAAGCTTGCTCGCGAAACCGGTGGTCAGCTTGCCTGGATGATGGATGTATCGTCCTCGCGAGCAAGCCCGCTCCCATAGAAGGTTTGTGGTGTTAGTAGGTTTGGAGATAACCCTTATTCGAAACCAATCTGTAGAACGGCGGCATTTCCAGCTGTTCCGGGGCGTCCTATTTGATGAACTGTTCTATTCATAATTAGCTTCTCTTAGGCGCCGTCGGGCTCTGCTTTATCCGGAAAGAAGGAATTGGGCTATGAATAAGCTGTTGCGCATGATGTTTTTGCTGAAGGTATTGGTGTTGCTGTCCCTCGGTTCTACGGCTGCGTGGGCTGAGTGTGATGAGCATGAGAAACACGCATCGAGCGGGGCGGTGGCGCAGGGCGAGTTTATGCTTGCCGCGACCGATGCGGATGCAGGCGATCCGGACGATGGCGAGGATGATGATGGTTCGCCAGTCGATATGCCGGATGAGGATGAGGATGCGGAGGGCGATAGCCAGACGTAGAACATCCGACATGAAAAAACCTCCAGCCTTGGTCGGACTGGAGGTTTTTTATTGCCTCGAGGGCGGGGGCTCCCGCTGGAGCGGTCCGACGTTCCGGGCGCAGTAGGCCGAAAAGAGTCGGAGGATTACTTGTTTGTCTCATACGAAAAAGCTGAGACCACCTGTCAGGTCTGACAGTAGACGGATTTTCGTGTGGCTCTTATAACCATTGGAAATGGCTGCCCGATGGCTCATCAGTTCCGGGAAAGGAGATCAAACATGAAAATCAGTGACCAGCATCCTGAAGCCTCTGGTTGGATGAAGGGATCTGTAGGAGGTGTTGAGTTTGAAGTTTTGAAGGATTTGACACTGATTGCTGATGACGGGGGCACTGATTTCGTAGTTCAAGCCGATTGGACATCAAATAATGGTGGAGCAAGACAGTTGACGTTTTATTTCCCTCCTGGTGGCCCAGGGATATACACGTTGGACTCATTAGCTAAGGCTTTTTATGAAATAGAAGGAAAGCTCGAGCCTTGGCAACGCGGCTACATCACGCGCAAGAGCACGGATTTTTCCTCACCTGACCATAATCATTGATGCGCGGAGATCGAGTTCAAATTCGACGTCAGCATCGACGGCCTGGCTATCCAGATAAATGGGACGGGCAGCCTCAGAGGCGCTTCGCCCTGGAGTAAGCGTGAATCTTCTGTATTTCGTCGACGTCGGGGAATAGGTACAGCGTAGTGGCGAGAGAGCTTGCTCCCTCGCCACGGATCCTTCGCTAAACCGCCTTACGCCGCACCATCCAGAAACCGCTCAGCGTAGTGACACGCTACCAACCGGTTATCCAACGGCCGCAACGCCGGTTCCTCCGTCTTGCAACGCTCGGTGGCATACGGGCAACGCTTGTGGAAAGCACAGCCGGAAGGCGGGTTGAGCGGGTTGGGCAGTTCGCCGACGATCTTGATCTTCGGCTTGTTCGGGTCCGGGTGGATGGTCGGGGTGGCTGACAGCAGCGCCTGGGTGTACGGGTGCAGCGGGCGGCTGTAGATGTTCTCGTTGGGGCCCATTTCCACTGGGCGGCCGAGGTACATCACCATCACGTCGTCGGCGACGTGTTGCACCACCGCCAGGTTGTGGGAAATGAACACGTAGGCGGTGTTGAATTCCTGTTGCAGGTCCATGAACAGGTTCAGCACCTGAGCCTGGATCGACACGTCCAGTGCCGAGGTCGGTTCGTCCGCCACCAGCACCTTGGGTTGCAGCATCATGGCGCGGGCCAGGGCGATGCGCTGGCGCTGGCCGCCGGAGAACATGTGCGGGTAGCGCTGGTAATGCTCGGGGCGCAGGCCCACCTGCTTCATCATCGCCTGGACTTTTTCCCGCCGCTCGGTGGCCGACAGGTTGGTGTTGATCAGCAACGGTTCGGCCAGTTGATCACCGATTTTCTGCCGCGGGTTGAGGGACGCATAAGGGCTCTGGAACACCATCTGCACATCTTTGCGCAGTTGTTTGCGTTCGGCCTTGTTGGCGCCAGCGACTTCCTGGCCGGCGATTTTCAAGGAGCCGGCGGACGGTTCTTCGATCAGCGTCAGGGCCCGGGCGAGGGTGGATTTGCCGCAACCGGATTCACCCACCACGGCCAGGGTCTTGCCGGCTTCCAGTTCGAACGACACACCGTTGAGGGCGCGCACGGTCGCATGGCCCTTGAACATGCCACGGGACACTTCGTAGTGACGGGTCAGGTCACGGGCGGTAAGTACGACGGCCATCACGCCACCTCCTGGTTCAACGGGTAGAAGCAGCGGGCGAGGCTGTTGGATTTCGGATCGAGCGCCGGGCGTTGTTGACGGCAGTTGTCCTGCACGTACGGGCAGCGCGGCGACAGCAGGCAGCCCTGCGGACGGTCATAGCGACCGGGGACGATGCCGGGCAAGGTCGCCAGGCGCTCGGCGCCCATGCTGTGTTCCGGAATCGCCGCCAGCAGCGCTTCGCTGTACGGATGGGCGGGGATGTCGAACAGTTCGGGCACCTTACCGACTTCCACGGCCTGGCCGGCGTACATCACGCACACGCGCTGGGCGGTTTCGGCGACGACGGCGAGGTCGTGGGTGATCAGCACCAGGCCCATGTTCTGCTCTTTTTGCAGGGCCAGCAGCAGGTCCATGATCTGCGCCTGGATGGTCACGTCGAGGGCGGTGGTCGGTTCGTCGGCGATCAGCAGCTTCGGCTCGCCGGCAATCGCCATGGCAATCGCCACACGCTGGCTCATGCCGCCGGACAGTTGATGCGGGTAGGCGTCCATGCGGCTGGCGGCGCCGGGGATCTCGACTTTTTCCAGCAGTTCGATGGCGCGCTTGCGGGCGGCCTTGCCGGACATCTTCAGGTGCAGGCGCAGCACTTCTTCGATCTGGAAACCCACGGTGTAGCTGGGGTTGAGCGCGGTCATCGGATCCTGGAAGACCATCGCCAGGTCCTTGCCGACGATCTGCCGACGCTGGCGGTTGCTCAGCTTGAGCATGTTCTTGCCGTCGAAGTTCAGCGCGTCGGCGGTGACGATGCCAGGGTGCTCGATCAGGCCCATCAGCGCCATCATGGTCACGGATTTACCCGAGCCCGATTCGCCGACGATCGCCAGGACTTCGCCTTTTTCCACGCTCAGGTCCAGGCCGTCGACCACCGGCACGGCGGTGGCGTCGCCGAAGCGGACGTTGAGATTCTTGATTTCTAGCAGTGACATGGGAATCTCCTCAGGCGGCATTCTTGAGTTTCGGGTCCAGCGCATCGCGCAGCCCGTCGCCCATCAGGTTGATTGCCAGCACGCTGAGCAAAATGGTCAAGCCAGGCAGGCTCACGACCCACCAGGCGCGTTCGATGTAGTCGCGGGCCGAGGCCAGCATGGTGCCCCACTCGGGGGTGGGCGGCTGGACGCCGAGGCCGAGGAAGCCCAGGGCGGCGGCGTCGAGGATCGCCGAGGAAAAGCTCAGCGTTGCCTGGACGATCAGCGGTGCCATGCAGTTGGGCAGCACGGTGATGAACATCAGACGCGGCAGGCCGGCACCGGCCAGGCGGGCGGCGGTCACGTAGTCGCGGTTCAGCTCGCCCATCACGGCAGCGCGGGTCAGGCGCACGTAGGATGGCAGCGAGACGATGGCGATGGCGATCACGGTGTTGATCAGGCCTGGGCCGAGGATGGCGACGATCGCCACGGCCAGCAGCAAGGACGGCAGGGCGAGCATGATGTCCATCAGGCGCATGATGGTCGGGCCGAGGATACGCGGGAAGAATCCGGCGAACAGGCCCAGCAGGATGCCCGGGATCAACGACATCACCACCGACGACAAGCCGATCAGCAGCGACAGCCGCGAGCCCTGGATCAGCCGCGAGAGCAGGTCGCGGCCCAGCTCGTCGGTGCCCAGCAAAAATTGCATCTGCCCGCCTTCGAGCCAGGCCGGCGGCGTCAGCAGGAAGTCGCGGTATTGCTCGCTCGGATCGTGAGGCGCGACCCACGGGGCGAAGATCGCGCAGAACACGATCAGGGTCATGAACAGCAGCCCGGCGACAGCGCCCTTGTTGCGGGAGAACGCTTGCCAGAATTCTTTGTACGGGGATGGGTACAGCAGGCTTTGATCGACTGCTACCGCGGTAGTTGGAGTACTCATGGTCTTGATCTCAGCGCTGGTGACGGATACGTGGGTTGGCAAAGCCGTAGAGAACGTCCACGACGAAGTTGACCAGAATCACCAGGCAGGCGATTAACAGGATGCCGTTCTGCACCACGGGATAGTCCCGGGCGCCGATGGCTTCGATCAGCCACTTGCCGATGCCCGGCCAGGAGAAGATCGTTTCGGTCAGGACCGCACCGGCCAGCAGCGTGCCGACTTGCAGGCCGACCACGGTCAGCACCGGGATCAGCGCGTTGCGCAGGCCGTGCACGAACACCACTCGCGACGGCGACAGGCCCTTGGCCTTGGCGGTGCGGATGTAGTCTTCGCGCAGCACTTCGAGCATCGAAGAGCGGGTCATGCGGGCGATCACCGCCAGCGGAATGGTGCCCAGCACGATGGCCGGCAGGATCAGGTGATGCAGCGCATCGAGGAACGCGCCCGGCTCGTCGGCCAACAGCGTGTCGATCAGCATGAAGCCGGTTTTCGGCTCGATGTCGTAGAGCAGGTCGATGCGTCCCGACACCGGCGTCCAGCCCAGGGACACCGAGAAGAACATGATCAGGATCAGGCCCCACCAGAAGATCGGCATCGAATACCCCGCCAGGGAGATGCCCATTACGCCATGGTCGAACAGCGATCCTCGCTTGAGTGCCGCGATCACCCCGGCCAGCAAGCCCAGGATACCGGCGAACAACAGCGCGGCCATGGACAGTTCCAGGGTCGCGGGAAACAGGGAGCTGAACTCGGTCCATACGCTTTCACGGGTGCGCAGCGATTCGCCGAGATCGCCCTGGGCCAGTTTGCCGATGTAGTCCAGGTACTGGGCATACAGCGGTTTGTTGAGGCCAAGGCGTTCCATTGCCTGTGCATGCATTTCGGGATCGACCCGACGTTCGCCCATCATCACTTCCACGGGGTCGCCGGGGATCATGCGAATCAACGCGAAGGTCAGCAAGGTGATGCCGAAGAACGTGGGGATTAATAATCCCAGTCGGCGGGCAATAAAACTAAACATCTTCAGGTGTACCTCATCAGCCGGTTAGGCGTGCCCGGCGATTCTCGGGATCAAGAGTCGCCGGGCGTTTTCTTATCTACTTCACCTGGGTGGTGGCGAAGTTGTTGGTGGTGAGCGGGCTAATCACGTAGCCCTCTACGTTCTTGCGCATTGCAGTGAACATCCGGGTGTGGGCCATGCTGATCCATGGCTGGTCCTGGTTGAAAATCACCTGGGCCTGTTCATAGAGCTTGGCGCGTTCCTCGGGGTTCACTGTGGCGCGTGCCTGGTCGAGCAGCGCCTGGAATTTCTCATTGCACCAGCGCGCGTAGTTTTCGCCGTTCTTGGCGGCCTCGCAACTGAGCATAGGCGTCAGGAAGTTATCCGGGTCGCCGTTGTCGCCCGCCCATCCGGCGGAGACCATGTCGTGCTCGCCGTTTTTCGCGCGCTTGAGCATTTCGCCCCATTCCATCACGCGGATATCGACCTTGATCCCGACTTTCGCCAGGTCGGCCTGCATCATCTGCGCGCCGAGCATCGGATTGGGGTTGGTCGGGCCGCCGCCGTTGCGGGTGAACAGCGTGAACACGGTGCCTTCCGGTACGCCGGCTTCCTTGAGCAACTGGCGCGCCTTGTCGAGGTCGCGGGCCGGGTTCTTCAGGTCGTGGTTGAAGCCCAGCAGTGTCGGCGGGTACGGGTTGACCGCCACGGTAGCGTTGCCCTTGCCGAACAGCGCGTTGACGTAGGCTTCCTTGTCGAAGGCCAGGTCGATGGCTTTGCGTACCCGCACGTCGCTCATGTATTTGTGGCTGGTGTTCATGGCGGTGTAGGAAACGGTCATCGCGTCCAGCTCGGTGACCTTCAGGTTCGGGTCTTTCTTGACGCTGGGGATGTCGTCGGGTTTGGGATACAGCGCGATCTGGCACTCGTTGGTCTTGAGCTTCTGCATGCGCACGTTGTTGTCGGTGGCGATGGCCAAGATCAGCGCGTCCGCCGGCGGCTTGCCACGGAAGTAGTCCGGGTTGGCCTTGAAGCGAACCTGGGCGTCCTTGTTGTAGCGCTGGAACACGAACGGGCCGGTGCCGATCGGTTTGCTGTTGAGGTCGCCGGTTTTGTTGGCCTTGAGCAACTGGTCGGCGTATTCAGCCGGGTAGATCGAGGAGAAAGCCATGGCGATGTCGGCCAGGAACGGCGCTTCGCGGCGGGTCAGGCTGAACTTGACCGTGTGTTCGTCGACTTTCTCGACGTTTTTGAGCAGTTCCTTAAAGCCCATGCTTTCAAAGTACGGGAAGCCCACGCTCGACAATTTGTGCCATGGGTGATTCGGGTCCAGCTGACGCTGGAAACTCCAGACCACATCGTCGGCGTTCATGTCGCGGGTCGGCTTGAAGTAATCGGTGGTGTGGAACTTGACGCCCTTGCGCAAATGGAAGGTGTAGGTCAGGCCATCCTCACTGATGTCCCAGGATTCGGCCAGGGCCGGAATCACTTCGGTGGTGCCGGGCTTGAAGTCGGCCAGGCGGTTGAAAACGGTTTCCGCCGCAGCATCGGCGGTGACTGCAGTCGTGTACTGGACAATGTCGAAGCCTTCCGGGCTGGCTTCTGTGCAAACCACCAGGGGTTTGGCCGTGGCGCCAACGGCGACACTCAGCAGCGCGGCGGCGATGGCGGCGCGTAGGGGGTTCATGTTCATCGTCAATCCTCTGCAATCGGTTGAACGGCAAAAAACCGAACGGTCGACCTTGTGGGTCGACCGTCGGTGGAAAGGTTAGAGAATGTTGAACGGAATGGTGGTGACCAGGCGGAATTCGTTGATGCTGCCGTCAGACTGGTTTTCGCTGGCGCGGTGTGCGGTGTAGGTCGCGCGGATCGCGGTGGCTTTCAAAGGGCCGCTCTGTACGGCATAGGATGCGCCGATGCCGTATTCGTAATGGTGTTCGCCGTCCTGAGTCTGGATACCATCGTAGCCTTTGCCAACCACGCCGTTGTTGCCGCTGTAGTGGGTGCCGTCGATGCCCCAGCCACGTGCCTGGTAAATATTGAATTTCAGGCCTGGAACGCCATATTCAGCCATGTTCAGGCCATAGGCGACCTGGAAGGATTTTTCGTTCGGGCCGTTGAAGTCCGACAATAGGGAGTTGGCCAGGTAGATGCCGTTGGTTTCGTTCAGGTAGTCGAAATACTCGTTACCGTTCACTTGCTGGTAGGAAAGGGTAAGGGTGTGCGCCTGGTGCGTCAGGCCGAATGACAACGAATAGGTGTCATTGTCGATGTCGCCGATCAGCGCTTTGCCTTCTTCCTGGGTTTTGTAATAGTTCAGCCCGGTAGTCAGGCTCAGCACGGAGCTGTCGCCAAGCACATGGCTAGCGCCGAAATAATACTGGTTCCAAAGATCTTCGGCCTTGGTGGCCCAGAGGCTTGTGGTCAGGCTGGCGAGCGGCGTGTAGGTGATGCCGGCGGTGTGGATATGGTCGGACTCTTGGCGACCGTTGGCGTATTCGGCGCGGAATTTACGCAGGCTTTGTTCCGAACGTGGGGACACGCGATCGAAGGTTGCTGCGTCGAAGGTCAGGTTTTCCAGCTCCGCGACATTCAAGCTCACCCCTTGAAAGCTTGATGGCAGGGCTCGGTTACCGATCGTGTCGACTTGCGGGCTGCTGTAGCTTTGGCGACCGGCGGTCAGCGTGCTGTTGGAGAAGCGCGCCTTCACGTTAGCCAAACCCAGTTTGCTCCACTGGCCCACCGCGTCACCGCCTTTTTCGGTCAGGGTACGGTTGTTGCCCGAGGCGGTTCCGGTTTTCGGGGCGCCGCCATTGCCAGCCGCCAGGTTTTCACGATCACGCTCCAGCGCAATGGCGTTATAGGCAGCGATTTCAGTGCTGAAACCGACGGTGCCTTCGGTAAAGCCCGAGGTGTAATTGACGATGGTGCCCTGAACCCAGTTGATCCGGCGGTCAGTTTCGGCTAGAGCGCCGTTTTTGGTGTAGACGAACTTCCCGCCACGCTTGAGCTGCTCGTTCGCGTACCAGTTACGCGTGGACCCTGTCACCGATTGCCCTTCCAAGAAGCCGGTAGCTTCGCTTTGGGCGCTTTTTTCTTTGAGGGAGACCGGGCTGACAGCCTGGCTTTGAGGATCTGCGTAAGCCGTGGCCGTAACGCTGCTGATGGCCAAGGCCAGTATCGCGGTGCTGCTCAGTTTCATTGGTAACGCTCCTTTTTCTTTCTTTTTCATGCCGATCTTTTTGGGTGAATCGGCTATTGGTTTTTAACTCATTCGCAGCTTGCAAACGTTTGCTTGGCGCCGAATCGGCGAATTACGGCAAGACGTCGGCGTGGGGCTTCCAAAGGAAGCCCGCGCTGCGTGGCTAGACGGTTATGGGTTCAGGCTGACGCCCGAGAAGACGTTGCGACCGAAGGGGCTGACTTTGAATCCTTCGACTTTGGCACTCAGCGGCTGGTTGACCGTCGAGTGGGCAACAGGGGTAATCGGCACTTGCTGCTTGAGCAATTGCTGGGCCTGTTTGTAGAGCACGGTGCGCTGGTCGCGGTCGGTGACGACCTTGGCCTGCTTGATCAGCTTGTCGTAGTCCTGGTCACACCACATGGAGTAGTTGTTGCCACCAATGGCGTCACAGCTGTACAGCGTGCCCAGCCAGTTGTCCGGGTCCCCATTGTCGCCAGTCCAACCGATCAGGCTGATGTCGTGCTCGCCATTCTTGGTGCGCTTGATGTACTCGCCCCATTCGTAGCTGACGATCTTCACCTTCAGGCCGATCTTCGCCCAATCCGCCTGGAGCATCTCGGCCATCAGCTTGGCGTTGGGGTTGTACGGACGTTGCACGGGCATGGCCCAGAGGGTGATTTCGGTGCCTTCCTTGACGCCGGCGGCCTTGAGCAACTCCTTGGCTTTTTCCGGGTTGTAAGGCGTGTCCTTGATGGTGTCGTCGTAGGACCATTGGGTCGGCGGCATGGCGTTCTGCGCCAGTTGCCCCGCGCCCTGGTACACGGCGTTGAGGATGCCTTGCTTGTTCACCGCCATGTCCAGCGCCCGGCGCACTTCGACCTGGTCGAACGGCTTGTGGCGGGTGTTATAGGCGATGTAGCCGAGGTTGAAGCCCGGCTTCTCGATCAACTGCAGCTTGGGGTCGTTCTTCAGCGCCGGCACATCGGCCGGGCGCGGATGCAGGGTGACCTGGCATTCGTTGGCCTTGAGTTTCTGCACCCGCACCGACGCGTCGGTGTTGATGGAGAAAATCAGGTTTTTCAGCTTCACCCGTTCCGGCGCCCAGTACTTGTCGTTGGCGACGTAGCGGATGTTGGAGTCTTTCTGATAGCTCTTGAACTCGAACGGCCCGGTGCCGATCGGCTTCTGGTTGATGTCGCTCGGCTTGCCGCCCTTGAGCAACTGATCCGCGTACTCGGCCGAAAGGATCGAGGCGAAGCTCATGGCGATGTTCTGGATGAACGCGGCGTCCACGCTGTTGAGGGTCATGACCACGGTCAGCGGCCCGGTCGCTTCCACTTTGGCGATGTTCTTGTTCAGGCTCATGCCGTTGAAGTACGGGAACTCGGTGGGGTAGGCCTTGCGGAACGGATGCTGTGGGTCAAGCATGCGGTTGAAGGTGAAGAGCACGTCGTCGGCGTTGAAGTCCCGGGTCGGCGTGAAATAATCGGTTGTATGAAACTTCACCCCTTCGCGTAGGTGGAAAGTGTATTTCAAGCCGTCTTCGGAAATGTCCCACCTCGTTGCCAGGCCTGGGACGACATTGGTCGCGCCTTTTTCAAACTCGGCCAGGCGGTTGTACAGCGGCTCGGCCGCATCGTTGTCGGTGGCGGTGGTGTATTGCGCGGTGTCGAAACCGGCGGGGCTGCCTTCGGAACAGAACACCAGGCTGCCACCGGCGGCCTGGGCTGCGGATGTGGCGGCCAGCAGGCCGGTGCCCAGCAATGCGGATAAAACCAAGGTATGGCGCATGACGCTCCCTCTTGTAGTGTTGTGCAATGCGCCCGAACCCTTCCGGGATCCGATGGCTGCATTGAGTCCAAACCATGCATATGGCAGACCGAGAACTCATGCAAATACTGTCAGCCCTGACGGTAGGGGCCGTCGGTCTGGCAGTAAATGCGCTGAGTCCTAAAGACTTGTAGGAAAAGGCAACGCGCCTTTACCTTCTGCCGTGTGAGATATCGGGGTCCTGCGTAGGAAGATTCCGATACATCAGCCCAAAAAAATCGGCGACGTTAGGCAACGTCGCCGATTCTGGAGCTTATTTGCTGACGCTGACGCCGTAGAAGGAGTTCAAGCCAAAGGGGCTGATCTTGAAGTCCTGCACGTTGGCGCGCATGGGTTGGTACACCGTCGAGTGAGCGATAGGTGTCATCGGCACAGCATCCTTGAGGACGTGTTGCGCCTGTTTGTAGAGTTCGGTGCGCTTGGCCTGGTCGGTGGTGCGCTTGGCTTCTTTCACGAGGCCGTCGAATTTCTTGTCACACCATTTGGAGAAGTTGTTGCCGGCCAGCGAGTCGCAGCCGAACAGCACGTTGAGCCAGTTGTCCGGGTCACCATTGTCACCGCTCCAGCCAATGATCATGGCCTGGTTCTCGCCACCTTTGGAACGCTTGATGTACTCGCCCCATTCGTAGCTGGTGATCTTGACCTTCAGGCCGATCTTGGACCAGTCGTTCTGCAGCATTTCTGCCATCAGTTTCGCGTTCGGGTTGTACGGACGCTGAACCGGCATGGCCCACAGAACGATTTCTGTGCCTTCCTTGACGCCGGCTTCCTTGAGCAGCGACTTGGCTTTTTCAGGGTCGTATTTGGCATCTTTGATGGTGGTGTCGTAGGACCACTGGGTCGGAGGCATGGCGTTGACTGCCAGTTGGCCCGCACCTTGGTACACCGAGTCGATAATCTGTTGCTTGTTCACGGCCATGTCCAAGGCTTGACGAACGCGCAGGTCAGCCAGTGGGTTGGGCTTGTCGTCGCCTTTGACTTTGTCCATCACGTTGTAAGCCACATAACCCAGGTTGAAACCCGCCTGGTCAGGCATCTTCAGCGCTTTGTCTTCCTTCAGCGCCTTGAGGTCGGCCGGGCGTGGGAAGAGGGTGATTTGGCACTCGTTTTTCTTCAGCTTCTGGATACGTACCGAAGGGTCGGTGGTGATGGCGAAGATCAGGTTGTCGATCCTCACGTCTTCAGGCTTCCAGTATTCCTTGTTGCCGGTGTAGCGGATGTTGGAATCTTTCTGGTAGCTCTTGAACACGAACGGGCCAGTGCCGACCGGTTTCTGATTGATGTCCGGGGCCTTGCCGTCCTTGAGCAGTTGGGCGGCGTACTCGGCGGACTGGATCGAGGCGAAGCTCATGGCCATGTTCTGGATGAACGCGGCATCGACATCTTTCAAGGTGAACTTGACGGTGTGGTCGTCGACTTTATCGATCTTGGTGATGTTGGTGTCCATCCCCATGTCGGTGAAATACGGGAATTCGGTTGGGTAGGCCTTACGGAACGGGTCGTCCTTGTTGATCATGCGGTTGAACGTGAACAGCACGTCGTCGGCATTGAACTCACGAGTCGGCTTGAAATACGGGGTGGTGTGGAACTTGACGCCTTCACGCAGGTGGAAGGTATAGGTGAGGCCGTCTTCGGAAATGTCCCACTTGGTGGCCAGGCCAGGAATCACGGCGGTGCCGCCGCGCTCAAACTGGGTCAGGCGGTTGAACATGGTTTCTGCAGAGGCGTCGAAGTCGGTTCCGGTGGTGTACTGACCAGGGTCGAAACCGGCCGGGCTGCCTTCGGAGCAGAACACCAGGTTAGTCGCGGCGGAAGCGAAAGGAGCGCTGGCTAACAAGCCTGCGCCGACTAAAAACGGAATGACCGCGTGTTTAAGCATGTTGGCCTCATGATTTGTTGTCATTTTTGGATTTGAGGGCGACCTCGTGAGTCGTCCTGCGGATACTTATGCAGGCCCCATACCCAATGCAAGATCCAGAGCGGTTTCAAGTCTGAAACAGTGGAACGAACGTACCTTAATGTCGCATCTTTATAACTTTTGACGCATTTGACCGTTTGCGCCGGTTTTTTTGGGGCAAGCGGCGCCCGTTGGCGGTGCGACGCAGGGCTGCGACGCACCGCCATGGGGCGGGTTTTACTTGTTCAAACCCACGCCGTAGAAGGGTGTAAGGCCAAACGGGCTGAGTTTGAAATCCACCACTTCCTTGCGTATCGGCTGGAACACCGTTGAGTTGGCAATGGGCGTGATGGGCACTTGCTGCTTGAGGATTTTCTGCGCCTGTTGATACAAGTCGATGCGTTTCTGGCGGTCGGTCGCGACCTTCGCCTGCTGGATCAACCGGTCGTAGGCCGGGTCGCACCACTTGGCGTAGTTGCTGCCCTTGACCGCCGCGCAGCTATAAAGCACGCCGAGCCAGTTGTCCGGGTCACCGTTGTCGCCGGTCCAGCCATAGATCATCGCGTCGTGTTCGCCGTTCTTGGCGCGCTTGATGTATTCGCCCCATTCGTAGCTGACGATGTTGGCCTTGATGCCGATCCTGGCCCAATCCTGCTGGATCATTTGCGCCGACATTCGCGCGTTGGGGTTGGAGGCGCGCTGCACTGTCATCGCCCACAAATCAATGGTTGTACCGGGCGCAACCCCGGCTTCCTTGAGGAGCGCCTTGGCCTTGGTCACGTCATGGAGCGCGTCCTGGATCGTTGGGTCGAACGACCATTGGGCCGGTGGCAAGGCGTTCTGCGCCAGCTGGCCAGCGCCTTGGTACACGGCCTTTATGATCGCGGGCTTGTCGATGGCCATGTCCAGCGCCTGGCGGACCTTGAGCTGGTCCAGCGGCGGGTGCGTCACGTTGTACGCCAGGAAACCGAGATTGAAACCGGGCTGCTTTAGCACCCGCAGGTTCGGGTCCTGCTCCATCACTTCGATATCGGCCGGGCGCGGGTAACCGCTGACCTGGCATTCGCCGCGCTTGAGCTTCTGCAGGCGCACGGCGGCGTCCGGAGTGATGGAAAAAATCAGATTGTCGAGCTTCACGTCCTCGGGGTTCCAGTACGCGGTGTTGGCGACGTAGCGGATCTGCGAATCCTTCTGGTAACGCTTGAACACGAACGGCCCGGTGCCGACGGGTTTCTGGTTCAGGTCGCCGGCCTTGCCTTCCTTCAACAATTGCGCCGCGTATTCGGCGGATTGCACCGAGGCAAAGCTCATCGCCAGGTTCTGCACGAACGCGGCGTCGACATTATTGAGGTTGAAACGCACGGTGTGCTCGTCGACCTTCTCGACGCTCTTGATCGTGGTGTTCAGGCCCATGTCGGTGAAGTACGGCGATTCGGTGGGGTAGGCCTGGCGGAACGGGTGCCGTGGGTCCAGCAGGCGTTGGAAAGTGAACAGCACATCATCGGCGTTGAAGTCGCGGCTCGGGGTGAAGAACTCGGTTGTATGAAACTTCACACCCTCGCGTAGGTGGAAGGTGTAGGCCAGGCCGTCGGCGGAAACGTCCCAACTCGTCGCCAAGCCCGGCTCGACCTCGGTGCCGCCGCGCTTGAATTGGGTGAGGCGGTTGAAGACGGTTTCGGCCGAGGCATCGAAGTCGGTGCCGCTGGTGTATTGGCTGGGATCGAACCCGGCGGGGCTTGCTTCGGAGCAGTAGACCAGGGTGTTGGCGGCTTGGGCCAGTGGCGCTGCGCTGACCAGTGCGAATGCGAGCAAAAGGGGTTTTAACGTGGTTCTGTCCATGAAATCCCTTGGGGCGTGGCGAAAGGTTTTCCGAAGACTAGCGGTTGGGACAAGGGTGTAGGAAATATCCAAAAGTAAGGGGCACCCCTGGGTTTGGGCATACCGCATTTTCTACCAATATTTAATTGACGCCGGAATAATGGCTATCTAGTATCGCGCCACTATTTTGATATTGCTTGCTGGGCAGGGAATGACAAGCGTCTTCCTTGCCTTGGGGATGAGGTCGTGTCTGGCTTTTCTGCCAGTGACCTCGGCACGGATGACCTCCTTAATTGCGCTGCAACGAGACCCGATCATGGACGACCGCCAATACGCCTTCCTGGCCCGCCAACCTTCTGCTGCCCTGAAAAACCGCGAGCGGTTCCTCGGCATGCCCAAGCGCAGCCTGGCGTTCCTGCTGGCCAACGTCATGTTCTGGCAACCAATGTGGGCCCAGGCCGAGGGCATTGTGGTCAGCGCGCCCGGCACCGGCCTCGACCGCGCGGGCAATGGCGTGCCCATCGTCAACATCGCCAAGCCCAATGCCAACGGCCTGTCCCACAACCAGTTCAAGGACTACAACGTCGACAGCAACGGCGTGATCCTCAACAACGCCACCAACCGCACCCAATCCACGCAACTGGGCGGGATCATCCTCGGCAACCCGAACCTCAAAGGCTCAGCCGCACAAACCATCCTCAACGAAGTCAACGGCGGCAACCCCAGCCAACTGCGCGGCTACACCGAAGTGGCGGGTCAGTCGGCCCACGTCATCGTCGCCAACCCGTATGGCATCACCTGCAACGGCTGCGGCTTCATCAACAGCCCGAAAGTGACCTTGAGCACCGGCAAACCGGTGGTGGAAAACGGTCGGTTGGACCGCTACCAAGTGGATCAGGGCAGCGTCGCCATCGAAGGCGCGGGCCTCAATGCCAGCAACGTCGACCACTTCGAAATCATCACCCGCAGCGCCAAGATCAACGCCGAGATCCAGGCGAAAAACCTGACGATTGTGGCCGGTCGCAATGACGTCAATGCAGAGACTTTGAGCGCCACCGCTCGCGCTGATGACGGCAGCGCTAAGCCGGAACTGGCGATCGACTCGTCGGCGTTGGGTGGCATGTACGCAGGCGCCATCAAACTGGTGGGCACCGAGGCCGGCGTTGGCGTGAAGTTGGACGGCAAGTTGATTGCCAGTGGCGGGGATATCCAGCTTGATGCCAATGGGCGTTTGAGCATGGTTGATACCTCGGCCAGCGGGGCGGTTAACGTCAAGGCTGCGAGCGTTGATGTGCGGGGGTCGGTTTATGCCGGTACGACGTTGAATGCGCAGACCCAGGGTGATCTGACGAACCGGCAAACGTTGGCGGCGCGGGATGGGATTGTTCTGAGTGCCGGCGGGCAACTGACAAACAGCGGCATTATTGAAGCTGGAGTGAATGCGGATAACACGCGTAATGCTTTGGGGGATGTAAGCGTTACGGCGAATACGCTCGATAACCACGGCAAGAGCATCGTGGCCAGTCGTAATCTCACGACCACCGTTGCGCAGGCGTTGAACAACCAGGGTGGCACTCTGAGCGCCGGACAAACCGCCACGGTCAAGGCCGGGACGCTGGATAACCAGAACAAAGGTCGCGTGCTGAGCAACGGCGCGCTGAACGTCAGCGCTGACAAGCTGCTCAACACGCAGGGCGTGGTCAGCAGCAACGGTAGCCTGACGGTTGACGTTGGGCAGTTGGATAACCATGACGGCGAAATCTCCAGCGCCGCCGTTACTCAAGTCACCGGCGCCGCTTTGAATAACCGTAGCGGCCAGATTCTGGGCGACCTCGGTCTGAACATCGACCTCAGCGGCGCGCTGGACAATCGCGATGGTTTGCTGGGGTCGGGCAAACACCTTGACCTGCGCGCGGCCAGTCTGGATAACCGTGACGCTGGCGTATTGGTCAGCGACGGCACCCTTACCACTCGTATCAGTGGTTTGTTGGATAACCAGAATGAAGGTGAAATTACCGCCAAAGGCGTAATCGATCTGCGCAATGCCAGCCTCGACAATCGTGGTGGCAAGATCCGGGGCCAAAACAGCCTGACCGTAATCGGTGGTTCGACCGACAACCGTGGCGGCGTGATCCAGGCGGACGAGCAACTGAAACTTCAGGTTGGCCGACTGGATAACCGCGATAAAGGTTTAATCAGTAGCAAGGCTGGTATCACCTATGAGGGCGTGCGCCTAGATAACGCTGGCGGCCTGCTCAGTGCCGTAGGTCCGGTCGCCCTCAATGCTGATGAAGTGCAAAACGCGGCTGGCCGGATCTCGAGTCAGAACGATCTCACCGCCACCATCGGTCTGCTGCAACAGCAGGGTGGTGAACTGGTCGCCCAGGGCAATCTGAAGCTGACCGGTACTACCCTTGATAACCGCAATGGCGGGTTGATCGGCACCACTAAAGCGCTGACGTTGAAGGTCGAGGACATCGACAACCGCGCCGGCGAGCTGTCCAGCAGTCTGTTGTTGGACATCGACGGCCAGCGTCTGGACAACAGCGACGCAGGGAAAATTCTCGCCGCTACCGATCTGCAAGTGACCGTTGCCAAACTGATCAACCAGAACAAAGGCCTCATCGTTGCTCAGGGTTCGACGGTTCTCAGCGGTGCAACGCTGGACAACAGCGGTGGCAGCCTTAACAGCCTAAAAGGGCTGGACATTACCCTCGACGATGCCTTGCTCAATACCCAGGGGCTCATCAACAGTGAAGGGGCGCTGACCGTCAACGCCCAGAGCGTGGACAACACCGGGGCGAACCTTGGCAGCGCCGGTGCGTTGTCCGTAACCAGTCGTGGCGCCTTGCTCAACCGCGGCGGATCGATTAGCACCGACAGCACATTGATGGTCGACAGCGTCAGCCTGGACAACAGCCAGAAAGGCCTGATCTCCGGTAAAGACACCACCACCGTCACCACGGGCGATATGAATAACAGTCAGGGCGGTCGGTTCATTAGCGGCGCCGCCCTGGATCTCACCGCCAAGCAGGTCAACAGTGCCGCCGGACGCATTGCAAGCCAAAAAGCCTTAACCGCTTCAGTCACCGGCCTTGATCAACAGGGCGGTGAGCTGTTCAGCCAAGCCAGCCTGAGCCTGGACCTGAACAACGGTCAACTGAACAACCAGGGTGGGCTGATTAACGCGCCGTTGCTGATGCTGAAAAACCTCAACGGCGTTAACAACCAGAACGGCGAAATATCCAGTCAGCAGGCGTTCAACGTCACCGCCAGCGACCTGAACAATAACGGTGGCAAGCTGCTGAGCAGCCAAGGCCTGACCCTGCGCATTACGCAGGCCCTGGATAACATCAAGGGGGTGATCTCCGCCGCTTCTCTGGACAGTCGCAGCGCAAATCTCAACAACAATGGAGGCCTGATCAGCAGCTTCGATCGACTGGAACTGCAAACCGACAAAACTCTGGATAACCAGAGCGGTACCGTGGTCGCTGACGGTGAGCTCCTGCTGGTCGCCGAAACCCTGGATAACCGCAGCGGTGAAATCGCCGGCAAGGCTGACGGCATTGCTCAAGTTACGTCTCTGGACAATAGCAAAGGCCAACTGATCACGACCGGCACCTTGCAGGTCACCGCCGACACACTGGACAACCGTTTCAACGGTCTGTTGGGCGCAAGCAAAGCCATGACCCTGACGGTTGATGACGTCGATAACCGTGGCGGCGAACTCACCACTAATTCTGACTTGTCGATTATCGGCAAGAAATTCGATAACCGCGATGGTGGCAAGGCCTTCGCCGGCCAGGCTATGAAGCTGACCGTCGATCAACTGCTCAACGGCAACAAAGGCCTGCTCAGCGCCACCACCACCCTGAACGTTGAGGGGCGTTCGCTGGATAACACCGGCGGCAATCTGTTGAGTGTGCAGGGCATGCACCTGGACCTGACCGACGCGTTCGATAACAGCCAGGGCCAGGCCAGCAGCGAAGGCGCCTTGACCGTCGAGACCGGCGAGCTGACCAACACTCAGGGCAGTCTCTCCAGCGCGGGCGACCTTAAACTCATCAGTGACACCAGCATCAAAAACCAGGGCGGCAACCTGATCACCGATGGCACGCTCACGCTGAACAGTGCCAGCCTCGACAACCGCCAGGGTGGCAGCATCAGCGGCAAGGGCGCGGTGACGGTCACCACCGGCGCGTTCGACAATAGCCAGGGCGGCCGACTGACCAGCGCCGCCACGCTAGACCTCGTCGCAGGCCAGGTCACCAATCAGCAAGACGGCCGCATCGGCAGTCAGGACGCCTTGACCGCAACGGTCACCGGCCTGGATCAACAAGGCGGCAAGCTGTTCAGCAATACCCGCCTCAGCCTGGACATGCAAAACGGCCAGCTCAACAACCAGGGCGGCCTGATCAACGCACCAGGCGCTCTGCTGCTCAAGCAACTCAACGGCATCAACAACCAGGGCGGTGAAATTTCCAGCGCCCAAGCATTCACCCTGACCGCACAGAATCTGGACAACAGCGCCGGCAAACTGCTGAGCAACCAGGCACTGACCTTGCGCATCACCAACGTGATGAACAACCTCAAGGGCCAGATCGGCGCGGCGGCCCTTGATGTTCGGGCGGCCAGTTTGAACAACAGCGGCGGTAGCCTGGTCAGCCGAGGCGATCTGGAACTGACTTCCGATGGCTTGTTGCGCAACGACACCCAGGGGCTGATCAG
The DNA here is from genome assembly GCF_035751725.1 of Pseudomonas frederiksbergensis. Classification (GTDB taxonomy): domain Bacteria; phylum Pseudomonadota; class Gammaproteobacteria; order Pseudomonadales; family Pseudomonadaceae; genus Aquipseudomonas; species Aquipseudomonas frederiksbergensis_A. The sequence continues at coordinate 944,431 of NZ_CP142104.1, forward strand.
CGCGGCCCAAACCCTCACGCTCAACAGTGGTGATTTCAACAACCAGGGCGGCACGGTGCTCGGCGTCGACGCTGTCACCCTCGACACCCAGGCGCTGAACAACCGTGAAGGCGGGTTGATCCACAGCCAGGGAGATCTGACGCTGACCGGCACCCATCTGGATTCCAGCAATGATGGTGAAGCCTCGGCCAAGGGCGATATCAACCTGACGCTGACCGCCTTGACCCAGCAGGCCGGACGTTTGCTCGGGGACAAGGCGGTTACCGTGACCCTTGCCAACGGCGACTTCGATAACAGCAATGGGTTGCTGACCGCCAAGGGACCGCTGACCTTCAACCGTCTGCGTGACCTCAACAACCAGAAAGGAGAAATCTCCAGCAGCCTGGGGTTCAATGTCATCGGCCGCGCCTTGAACAATAGCGCTGGCAAGCTGATCAGCAGCCAGCGTTTGGGTGTCGCCGGCACGACTCTGATCAACCAGAAAGGGTTGATCTCTGGTTGGCAGGGCCTGGCCGTTGAAGGCGGCAGCCTGGATAACCGCGACAACGGCACGCTTTCGAGTCGCAACGGTGATGTTGCCGTGGACCTCAAGGAGGCGCTGCTCAACAGCAACGCCGGTGCATTGGTCAGCCAGGGCAAGCTCAGCGTCAAATCAAACAGCCTGGACAACAGCAACAAAGGCATCCTGAGCAGTGGCGCGGGGCAGACACTTGAGCTTGAAGGCGAGCTCAAGAATAGCCAGGGCGGTCTCATCGGCAGCGGCGCGGGGCTTGGTATCAGCGCCACCGCGTTGACCAACGTCGGTGGTGCCGTCAACGCGCAACAGTCCATCAGTGCCGATGTGAACTCCCTGGATAACCGCGCAGGGCAGATCGTCGGCAATGCTGCGCTGACGCTGAACCTGCTCGGTAGCTTGAACAACAATGACGGCAAACTGGCCGGCGCCGGCCCGATGCTGATCAAGGGCGTGACCGATCTCAGCAACCAGAAAGGTCAACTCGCCGGCCAAAGCACACTGACCTTGCTGACCCAAACCCTGGACAACAGCCTGGGCGGGACTGTCGCGGCCAACGATGCTCTGCTGGTCACCGCCAGCGGTGCGGTGCGCAACAACACCAACGGGTTGATCTACAGTCAAAAGGCCGACGTGCAGGTCCAGGCGGGCAGCCTCCTCAACGGCAAAGGCACGATTCAGGGCGAGAACGGCCTGACCCTCGATATCAGCGGCGACTTTGATAACCAGAGCGGCAAAGTCATCGCTCAAAGCGGAACGACCTTCGTCAAGGCCGCCAATATCGACAACCGTGGCGGCATATTGTCGAGCGTCGCGGGTGCGTTGGAAGCTCGGACCGTAGGCGTATTGCGCAACGGTTATGACCTCAATAACAGCAATCAGCGCGGTATCATCCAGGGCCAGGCATTGAAACTCACCGCCCTGGCCGGCCTGAACAACATCGGCGGACGGATCTCGGCGCAAGGCTCCGACGCCAGCGTCACCAGCGCTGCCTTCGAAAACCGAGAGGGCGCGCTCTACGCCAAGGGCTTGGCGGCAGTGACCGGCACAAGCCTGAACAACGCCGGCGGTCAGATGGCCGGTGACACTGTCAACCTGAGCATCACCGGAACCTTGAGCAACCGCGCCGGTATCATCGAAAGCGACACCCAACTGACCGTCAAGGCGATCAGCCTCGATAACCAGGCCGGACAGCTTCGTTCACTCGGCAGCACAGGCAAAACCAGCTTCCAGATTGGCGGCCTGCTGGACAACCGCAATGGTGTCCTGGAAACCGCCAACACTGACCTCACACTGGCCGTCGGGAGCTTCCTCAATGACGGCGGTCAACTCAACCACGTAGGCCTTGGCACGTTCGATATCTCCACCGCCAACGTGATGGGTGCCGGCGGCGGTATAACCACCGGCGGTACGTTGGCTCTGAATGCCGACACCTGGACCAACTCCAGCGTGATCCAGGCCGGGCGGTTGAACGTCAACGTCAACAACTTCACCCAGACGGCCAGCGGCCAACTGTTGGCCACCAAGCATTTGCAAGGCCGCGGGACGAACTGGATCAACAACGGACTGTTCGCCAGCGACGCCAGCCTGGATCTGCAACTGGGCGGCAGCTATGGCGGCAACGGTCGGGTGTCGAGCCTTGGCGACCTTTACCTGAGCGCTGCGCAGTTGAACCTCAATGCGGCCTCAAGCATTGCCGGTGGCGGCGCCACTACGATCAAGGTTGGCGGACAGCTAAGCAATGCGGGCAGGTTGACATCCAACGGGGGGCTAACTGTTGAGGCGGGGAGCCTGAACAACACCGGCACCTTGGGTAGCGCGCAGTCGTTGCGGGTAAAAACGCCTTCTTTGATGAACGACCATGGGCTGATTTTCAGCGGGGATGACACCGCGCTGGAAGTCGGCAGTGTGACCAACAGCTATGGCGACTTCTACAGCCTGGGTGATCTCACTGTTAAAGGCTATAACGGCGCGGCGCGGGCCAATGTGCTGGAAAACATCTCCGGAGTCATGGAAAGCGCCGGGGACATGTCCATCAATGCCACCACCCTGAACAACCGTGGCGAAAAATTCGAAGTTGCCCGCAAGCTGATCTCGTCGTTCATTGCCGTGCATTGCAATGATTGCAGCGGCGACACCTATTACGTCGACTACGGGTTGCGTGAAATCTACGAAGGGTCGGTGGTCGACCAGTCGCCAACGGCCAAACTGACCGCCGGCGGTAACTTCACCTTCAATGGTGGGGACTTCCTCAACAGCCGCGGCGAAGTGACGGCGGCTCGTAACATCACCATCGCGGCCAACAACTTCAGCAATATCGGTGCGGCCAGTGGAACCATCGAGCGCACACGGATTTTCAGTGCGCCGGGGATTACCGACGGTACGCATAACCGGTTTGCCCTTGGGGCGATGTGGGAGTTCAACAAGCGCAACGACAACGGGCCGTTGACCTTTCACTACATCGATGATGTCGGGCAATTCCGAACCACCGACTACGCGATGGAAAGGTACTACCAAAAAGGTAGTGAAGAGGAGCGCATGATCCTGGTGGATAGCGTAACCAGGCGCAAACTGGATAGATATGGCGCATGGCATAAGCCTGAGCGCTATGAAACGTCCGAATACGACCCCAACAACCTGCTGCCTCTTCCTGCCCAGCTCACCCGCTTTAACGTGACCAGCGACGTGGAAGTTTCCCGGGACGGAGGTTCTGTTCAATCGGCTATCGTCCAGGCGGGTGGAAAGGTCAGCATTAGCGCAGCGCAAACCCTGAGCAACAGCGTCGTACACGAAGATTATGCCTTCAGTGCGGGTGTTGATCGTCGGCAGAACACGCTGGGCGGTGGCACCGGTAAACCCTTGCTCGTGCATCTCAACAGCCAGTTACCTCCCGATCTTTCCAAACAACAGGTCAATCCGTTAAGCCTGCCGGGATTCGTATTGCCGACGGGGCAGAATGGTTTGTTTCGCCTCAGTGACCAGGGTGGGACGTCCAAACCGATCCCCTTGGCTCCGACCGGGACGCAGGGCTGGAGTCTGAATAGCGCGGGCGTCGATGCGCTGCAACATACGGCGGTTGCTGCCCTCGGCCCACGCACCCTATCGGTCGACGGCCCTGTATCCGTCTCTGACAGTCAGCGGGCCGTCGACCCGGTAAGGCGTCTGCCGTTGCCGGTCACGGAGAATGCCAGCGCTGTTGACGTCTCGGTTCTTTCGACCGCGATCGGGGCAGGTCCACGCGCCGACATCAAGGCGGCGTTGGTGACGCGGCCTGTCAATCGCGTCACCGGTCTCCCGGATGTCCAGGCACCGTCCAATGCGCACAAGTACCTGATCGAAACCAATCCGGTGCTTACCAACCTCAATCAGTTCATGAGTTCGGATTATCTGCTGGAAAACCTGGGCTACGATCCAGACACTGCCGCCAAACGCCTGGGTGATGGCTTGTATGAGCAACGCCTTGTTCAGCAGGCCGTTGTCGCCCGCACCGGCCAGCGTTTCATCGACGGCCAGACCTCCGACGAGGCGATGTTCAAATACCTGATGAACAATGCCATCGCCAGCAAGGACCAACTGAACCTGGCGGTGGGCGTAACCCTCACCGCACAGCAGGTCGCCGCCCTGACCCATGACATTGTCTGGCTCGAAGAGCACCAGGTGAATGGCGAGAACGTGCTGGTGCCGGTGCTGTACATGGCCAACGCCAACAACCGGTTGGCCGCCAATGGCGCGTTGATCCAGGGCTCCGATGTCACGCTGATTGCCGGCAAGGACCTGACCAACTCCGGAACGTTGCGAGCCAGTAACAATCTCTCCGCCACTGTGGGCAATGACCTGGTCAATAGCGGGTTGGTGGAAGCGGGGAATCGGCTGGACCTGCTGGCCGGCAACAACTTGGTGAACAAAGCCGGCGGGATTATCGCCGGGCGTGATGTGAACCTCGTGGCTGTCAGTGGCGACGTGATTAACGAGCGTACCGCGACGACGCTGGACTCACGGTACTCCAGCACCACGCTACACCGCGATTATGTCGACAGCGCCGCCCGGATCGAAGCGGCCAATGAACTGACGATCTCGGCCGGCCGTGATGCCGTCAATGCCGGTGGGGTGATGAAAAGTGGTGGCGATACTTACATTGATGCCACTCGCGACATCAGTGTCCTTGCCGTGCAAGAGCGCGACTCTGGCAAACAGTCTCGCTTCCGTAACGAAACGATTACGCAGCACAGCGCCAGCATCGACGCCGGGCGAGACCTGACGCTCAAGAGCGGACGCGACATAGCCGTGGTCGCCAGTGACATCGCGGCCAAGCGCGACGTGTCGATGACCGCAGCCGAAAACCTGTTGCTGTCTTCCGCTGCCGATGAAAGTCACAGCTATTCCAGAATCCGCAAGACAACCCGTCAACAAGACAAGGTCACTCAAGTGGCTGCCACCGTCGAGGCGGGGGGCGACGTATCGCTTAGTGCCGGCGGTGACATGGCGTTGGTGTCCAGCCGGATAACGGCGCGGGACGAAGCGTATCTGGTGGCGGCAGGAAAAGTCGAACTGCTTGCGGCGCAGAACAGCAGTTATTCGCTGTACGACATGAAGAAGAAAGGCGGCTGGGGCAGCAAGAAAACCCAACGCGACGAAGTTACCCATGTCACCAATATCGGCACGCAAATCAGCACCGGTGGTGATCTGACGGTGCTCAGCGGCGGTGACCAACGCTACCAGGTGGCCAAGCTTGAAAGTGGTCAGGACATCAATCTCGCCAGCGGCGGCGCCATCACCTTTGAAGGCGTTAAGGACCTCCATCAGGAGAGCCATCAGAAAAGCCGCAACAGCATGACCTGGAACTCCGCCAAGGGCCGCGGCAACACCGATGAGACCTTGCGTCAAAGCCAACTGGTCGCCCAGGGCGACTTGGTCATCAACGCCGTCAACGGCTTGAACATCGATATCAAGAAGATCAACCAGAACACCGTCAGCCAGACCATCGACGCCATGGTCAAGGCCGACCCGCAACTGGCCTGGCTCAAGGAAGCCGAGCAGCGCGGTGATGTGGATTGGCAACTGATCAAGGAAACCCACGAGTCGTTCAAATACAGCAGCTCGGGTATGGGGCCGGCGGCGATGCTGGCGGTGATTATTATCGTCACTGTTCTGACGGCCGGCACGGCAAGCGCAGCGGTGGGAACAGCAGCCAGCGCGACGGCGGGCTCAGGCACTGCGATGGCGGCAAGCGGGGTCGCATCCGGTGCAGCGCTGACGGGGGGAGCTGCCGTTGGTTCCACTGTTGGGGCGGGGCTGGGGAACATAATGGCCTCCGCTGTGCTGACCTCAATGGCCAGCGGCGCAGCGGTCAGTGCGATTAATAATCAAGGCAACCTGGGTGCAGTCTTCAAAGACGTCTTTTCATCGGAGAGTCTGAAAGGTTATGTGCTGGCAGGTGCATCAGCGGGGATCGCATCGCAGTTCGGGTTTAGTGCTACGGATCTGAAGTTTGATCTCGCCAGCGCACAGAGCGTGGCGATCAAAGTGGCCGCTGACGCTGCTGCCAAGACAGCAATCATGGGGGGGAGTCTGAAGGACAACCTGGTGGCTTCCGCGTTGGGTTCGGCCATCAGTATTGGTGGGGCGGTTTCGGCTAATAAAATTGGTGACATTACTGCCTTCGACGACGGCAAGCTTTCCAAAGTCGTGATGCATGCGGCTTTGGGTGGTTTGATGGCCGAGGCGATGGGGGGCGACTTCCGTACGGGGGCAATTGCGGCGGGGGCGAATGAGGTACTGGTAGATTTCCTCGCGGATAAGTTATTACCGAAAGGTGTAAGTAAAAATAGCCTGGAGTACCAGCAAGGCGTCAGCAAACTGTTGGCCGCCTCAGAGCTTGTAGGCGTGCTGACCACGGTAGCAACTGGAGGTGATCCATCCATCGCCGCTACGGTTGCGGCTAATGCTACCCAGAACAACTTCCTAAATCATACGGAGAACGCCGAGCGTTTCGAGGCCATTAAAGGTTGTAAAGCTGGCGATCAGCAGGCTTGTACTCGTAGGGATGAGCTCAACCAACTGGATGTAAACCGTGACAAGGCTGTTTGGGCTGCATGTGATGGAGCAGCAACAAGCCCTGCCTGTACCACTGCACGGACGGAAGCCCAAATAGCTCGATTTGACTTGTTGAGGCATCAGAATACCTCGCAAGCGCAAGAACAGCTGCAGCAAGCCTTGAAAGACCCTGACTTGATGAACTTCACGATTCAGGGTGAGTTGCGCAGCATCAAAATGCTCGACGATGCAGTCATTCGGCAAATTTCGACTAGCATCAGCAAGAGCCTATTTTCGATAGGAACTGACCTGGCGCCGGGGGTTGGAGATGTAAAGGCTTTTGCAGAAGCTGAGGATGCATGGGACTATATTTTTGCATCGATAGGTGTGGTTCCTGGTGCTGGTGATATTTTTGCTTTTGGGGTGCGTGAGAGCAGAGCCCTGCTAAAGGATGGCAAGGCGCAGGAAGCCAGTGATCTACTTGAAAGCTTGGCGACTTACGCTTCGGATGCAAAAGACGCAGGGAAAACCCTGCCTGAGATACTCAGCCCGACCTATAGGGAACTAAAGGGGTTGAATAAAGGTTTTCAAGCGCATCACACTCTACCGCAGTATTTGGGGGAGATGTTGGGATACACCCGTAACGATATGCTTGATCATCCGGCTACTTTGATTACTCAATATGCTCACACTGGAGCAGTTAATCCGGATGCCATGCATAAAGCGATCAATCAATATTTGCCACCAATGAAGGAAGGCAGAAAAGCAATTTATACTCCAGACCAAATCAAAACGGGATTGCAGCAGGCGTATAAGGATATTGGGCGTCCAGAGCTATTTGGATCTATTGAGCATTTAATTAAGTAGGTAATCTATGTTTGATAAGCAGGTGTACGATTTGACTGCGGGGGATATCGAAGAGCATGGTGTTTGGTATTTTCCTATGGATGAGACTGTTCAGGATGAGCTAACAGTACGTCCCGTATGCTCTAAGGAGGTGATTGATATTGGATTTCAAGTCATTGTCAGGACTAGGTTTGAGACTTGTCGCGGTGATGAATATATAGGGTATATCTATTGGAGTAATAGTTCGGCCATTGGTCATCTTCAGCCTGTTATGTTCGTTAGTATGGATGAATGTATTAATTTTTGGAGTGGGGTGAGCGATCCGGACTGGGGAAATTACTCTCTGGAATTGCAAGCAGTTCGTTCAGATTTCCCCATTTCATTTTCTTCGGAAAGTGTTTTTGATTTGACTAGTGTGACGGGGGTTTTGCAAGGCTTGTACAGCGTTAAGGATGGTCAGGTGATGGTATATACGTGAGTAATTGATGGTAAGAAAAAGGGTGGGTAAGAGGGGTTTGAATGGCACTTATTTAACTGTTGGCTAGCTAATGTACCTACAAGAATTAAAAGGATTGGCCTTGGTCTTTTAAGTGGAAAACCTGCTCCAAGAAGAAATCATTGGTTTGTTTGTTTGTTTGTTTGTTTGTTTGTTTTTTAAGGATTATTCAATGCACTATTTCGGCACGTCCTTCCTACTATCCATGATATTGCTCTTGTCAGCCTGCAACACTACCCCCTACGACAAGGCTACAATCTACTACGACCGAACACAGTTTCCTGCTCAACTTGTCAAGGACTACCCAGGACTGAGCAGCCCTGTTTTGCAACATGGCCGTTGCTCTCTGATCGTATCTACCCCGGGTTCGAATACCGGCACCTACTATTTCTGCACCTACGCGTTGACCGCCAATGATCTGTACGTTCAGGGTTGGGACGCCAAGGCATTGAAATACGTCGAGATCGCTCATGTGGATATATCGGCGCTTAAAAACATTGCCCTGCATACGATTTTTCGGACCAGTCAGCTCCAGATGACGGAAGAACGGCGTCAATTGGCGTTGAGCGCGTCTATAGATGAGGGGGGCTATATCGACTCGGCAGCTACCAAGGCACTGTTTGAGGCAATTAAACGCAAGGGTGTGCCGGTGGTGAAAAGCGAAGGCATGATTAACCCGCCCGCGCCGCCTTCACCGATGATCATCCCGATCATTGTTCCAAAGTAAAAAGTGGTAAGCGGGAACAGACCTAAGCAAACCCCCGCAAAGCTGCCGAAGTTTTGGGTCTGTTATGCCTGCAGCCCGCATAGGAAAAGAGACTTTATGTGTGCAACCTGACTCACCGAGGTGTCAGGTTTGGGTCTGCTGCGCAGCCCAGCGGGAGCAAGCTCCCTCGCCACGGGGGATGTGGCGGGCCGTAGGTGGCAGGCGTCCTTCAAGAGAGTAGGAACGTTCGGGCTTGGGAAACGAAAGATCCGACATGTTTTTAAGGTTGTCGGTCGGAAGTGCGGTCTCTAACCTTTTGCTTGTCGCTGCGTAACAGTGACCAGGAGTGGGAACCTGAAATTAATAGGGTCGTAAGCCTCACGACCGTAACGGCGAGTGATGGCTCCAATTTCATCAGGAGCATGCACATGAACGAAGGAAAGACTGAACCGAACTTCAACAGAACAACCCCCCTAGCAGAATTCGACGCCATCGAAGACCTGCTAAAAGACCGAGCCGCCGCCGAGCGGGCCCTCGATCATTACCTCAATCCGAAGCCTCCAAAGCCCAGTACCGATCCCCGCATCGATAGCCTGTTCTCCGTTACCGCCAAGGCAGATACCGATACGCTGCTGACCAGCACTTCCGAAACCCTGGCCTCGATCAAAACCATGGCCGAGGACCTGGCGTTTGAAGTGGAGGGCACGCGGCGCAGCGTGGCGCTGGGGATTCATCAGTTGGTGGAGTTGTGCCAGTTGCTGGTGGACAAGGCGTTGGATCAGCTTGAAGCGCCGGCCAGCCCAGCCGAAGTATAGCGGGAGGGAAGATGCGTCCGACCCATCAACCCAAGTCGGACGCTCCTGTGGCGAGGGGATAAATCCCCTAGCCACAAGGGCTTAACTGGGCCGACGGCACAGTTAGTCCATCGATCACTGCATCAACACCTCAACCACCCCATCCGCCGTCATCGTCACTTTGCTGGTGCCCGCTTCAACTTCCGGCGTCACCGACTCAGCATCCATGGACGCCGCTTTCATCATCATTTGCGGGCGCATGTACGGTTGTGGATAACCGTTGGTGTTGAAGTTCAGGTTGACGATCTTGTAGCCCTTGCCGCCCAAGGCTTCGGTGGCGAGTTGGGCGCGGGCCTTGAAGGCGTTGACGGCGTCCTTGAGCAGGGCGTCTTCGCTGCTTTGGCGGGTGGCGGTGGCGATGGCGAAGTCCATGCCGGCCATTTTCATGTCGGTGAGTAATTCGCCGGTGAGTTTGGACAGGGCGGCGAAGTCGGCGCTTTCCAGGCGCAGTTCGGCGCGTTCGCGCCAGGCGGTGATTTTCTGGCCCTTGTTGTCGTAGATCGGGTAGCTGTTGCGGCTGCCTTGGCGCAGGTTGATGTCCTTGACTTGCTTGGCTTGGCCGATGGCTTTGTTCAGGGTGGTGCTGATGGCTGCCGCGAGCTTGGCCGGGTCGGTGTTCTGTTCCTCGGTGTAGAGGGTGACGATCATCAGGTCGCGGGCCACTTCCTGGCTGGCTTCGGCGCGCAGGGAGATCTGGTTGTAATGAAGCTCGTCGGCGGCCAGGGCCGGCAGGCTGGCGACGGTGCCGAGGCTTAAGGCGAGCAGGGCGGCGGGGCGACTGAACGTGTGCATGAAAGCTCCTTGGGATGATGCGCAGGGGTAGGTTCCGGGCCTGCGTGAACGATAAGACTCTAGCGTTTATGGTGCGGTTCGCACAGTTACAACTTCTATACAGATTGCCGTGCGATGGACTTCTTGTGGCGAGGGGATTTATCCCCGCTGGGGCGCGAAGCGGCCCCAAAAGATTAGCCATCACACTAAACCAGGTCATGACACTATTGGGACTGCTGCGCAGCCCAGCGGGGATAAATCCCCTCGCCACATTGGTTGCTCTGTCGTTTCACGGCTGTGGCGCTTTGCCGCATATCTGCCTCTGCCCGCCGTGCCTTGGTTATACTCCGTGCGATCCGCCTGGAGCGCTCATCAGGAGAGCTCATGCTCGCCCCTTTGCAAATGACATCCGCCTCTCGCCAGAACCTATGGCGCCTGACGTTTATCCGCATTCTGGTCCTCGCGGCCCAGGCCGGCTCCGTGGGGCTCGCCTATTGGTTCGACCTGCTGCCGCTGCCCTGGCTGCAATTGGCGATCACCCTGGTGTGCTCCAGTGTGCTCTGTGCGTTGACTGCGATTCGCCTGCGGACTTCCTGGCCAGTGACCGAGCTTGAATACGCCGTGCAATTGGCCTGCGACCTATTTATCCACAGTGCGCTGCTGTATTTCTCAGGTGGCTCGACCAACCCCTTCGTCTCCTATTACCTGGTGCCGCTGACCATCGCCGCCGTGACCTTGCCATGGCGTTTTTCATTGATCCTGTCCGGTATCGCCCTGGCGCTATACACACTGCTGCTGGCGCGGTTCTATCCGTTGGAAACCTTCCCCATCGCCCGGGAGAATCTGCAGATCTACGGCATGTGGCTGAGCTTCGCCCTGGCTGCGGCGGTCATCACGTTTTTTGCCGCGCGCATGGCCGAGGAACTGCGCCGTCAGGAAGAATTGCGGGCGATTCGTCGCGAGGAAGGCCTGCGGGACGAGCAACTGCTGGCCGTGGCGACCCAGGCCGCCGGCGCCGCCCATGAGTTGGGCACGCCGCTGGCGACCATGAGCGTGCTGCTCAAGGAAATGCGCCAGGACCATAAAGACCCGGCGTTGCAGGAAGACCTCAGCGTGCTGCAGGACCAGGTCAAACTCTGCAAGGAGACCCTGCAATACCTGGTGCGCGCGGCCGAGGCCAACCGGCGGCTGGACATCGACATGCAGGCGGTCACCTTCTGGCTCGACGATGCCTTGAACCGTTGGCACCTGATGCGCCCCGAAGCCAGTTACCGCTTCCAGTGCCTGGGCAAAGGCACGGTGCCGCGCATGGCGCCGCCGCCGGACTTGACCCAGGCCTTGCTGAACCTGTTGAACAACGCCGCAGACGCCTGCCCGGAGGGCTTGGAAGTGGTGTTGGACTGGGACGCCTATGAATTGACGATCTGTATCCGCGACCACGGCGCCGGTGTGCCGCTGGCGATTGCCGAGCAGATCGGCAAACCGTTTTTCACCACCAAGGGCAAAGGTTTCGGCCTGGGCCTGTTTTTGAGCAAGGCCAGCGTGACACGCGCCGGCGGCTCGGTGAAACTCTACCCCCATGAGGAAGGCGGCACGCTCACCGAGCTGCGCCTGCCCCATGCCGACCGAGGAAACGAATATGAGTGACGAGATCCAAGTCGACGGCGAAGAACTGCCGCACCTGCTGCTGGTGGATGACGACGCCACCTTCACCCGCGTCATGGCCCGGGCCATGTCCCGTCGCGGTTTTCGCGTCAGCACCGCAGGTTCTGCCGAGGAGGGCCTGACCATCGCCCAGGCCGACCTGCCGGACTATGCCGCTCTCGACCTGAAGATGGACGGCGATTCGGGTCTGGTGCTGCTGCCCAAGCTGCTGGAGCTGGACCCGGAGATGCGCGTGGTGATCCTCACCGGTTATTCCAGCATCGCCACCGCGGTCGAGGCCATCAAGCGCGGCGCCTGCAACTACCTGTGCAAACCGGCGGACGCCGACGATGTGCTGGCGGCGCTGCTGTCCGAGCATGCCGACCTCGACACGCTCGTGCCGGAAAACCCGATGTCGGTGGATCGCCTGCAATGGGAGCATATCCAGCGGGTGCTGACCGAGCACGAAGGCAACATCTCCGCCACCGCCCGCGCATTGGGCATGCACCGGCGGACCTTGCAGCGCAAATTGCAAAAGCGTCCGGTACGTCGCTGAACCTGCGCTGAACAGATGCTGTCCACCCTCGCGACATATCGGGCCGTTGCTTTATGATCGGCCCGAGTTTTCCTCCTATTGAGCCTTAACCATGAATCAGAACGCTGAATATTCCGCGGTCAATGACGCGGTGCGCGGCCAGTTTTTCCGCCGTGTCTGGCAAATGACCACGCCATACTGGCGCAGTGAGGAGAAGGGCAAGGCCTGGACGCTGTTGATCGCCGTGATCGCGCTGTCGTTGTTCAGCGTGGCGATCTCGGTGTGGGTCAACAGCTGGTACCGGGATTTCTACAACGCCCTTCAAGAGAAGGACACTGAGGCTTTCTGGCGGTTGATCCTGTACTTCTGCGGCATCGCGGCGGTGGCGATCCTTGGCGCGGTGTACCGCTTGTACCTCACGCAGATGCTCACCATCCGTTGGCGGGCCTGGCTCACCGAAAAACACTTTGCCCGTTGGCTCGCTGACAAGAATTACTATCGGCTGGAGCAGGGCGGCTACACCGATAACCCGGACCAGCGGATTTCCGAGGACCTCAACAGTTTCACCACCAATACCTTGAGCTTGGGCTTGGGGTTGCTGCGCACCGTGGTCAGCCTGGTGTCGTTCTCGATCATCTTGTGGGGCGTGTCCGGCAGCATCGAGGTGTTCGGCTACACCATTCCCGGCTATATGTTCTGGTGTGCGCTGGTGTACGCGGCGGTGGGCAGTTGGCTGACCCACCTGATCGGCCGTCGCCTGATCGGCCTGAACAATAACCAGCAGCGCTTCGAAGCCGACCTGCGTTTCTCCATGGTACGGGTGCGCGAGAACGCCGAGAGCATTGCGCTGTATGGCGGCGAGCCCAACGAGAATCGTCGCCTGAGCGGTCGTTTCGGCCTGGTCTGGCACAACTTCTGGGACATCATGCGAGTGTCCAAGCGCCTGACGTTCTTCACCTCCGGCTACGGCCAGATTGCGATTATCTTCCCGTTCATCGTCGCCGCACCGCGTTATTTCGCGGGCAAAATCCAACTGGGCGAGCTCATGCAGATCAACTCGGCGTTCGGTAACGTGCAGGAAAATTTCAGTTGGTTCATCACCGCCTACGCCGACCTTGCCGCGTGGCGCGCCACCTGTGACCGCTTGTTGAGTTTCCGCCAGGCGATGAGTGACAACGAAGACCGCGTGCCAGCAATCGATGTGCAGAACCAGGGTAACGAGCTGAAAGTACGTAATCTCGGGCTGGACTTGGGCGACGGTCGTCATTTGCTGACCCATGCAGAGCTGGATGTCGAACCCGGCGAGCGGGTGATGCTCAGCGGTCGTTCCGGCAGCGGCAAATCCACTTTGCTCAGGGCGATGGGGCACTTATGGCCCGCCGGGCATGGCAGCATTCTGCTGCCGTCGGCACGTTATCTATTCCTGCCGCAAAAGCCTTACTTGCCGATCGGCAGCCTGCGCGAAGTGCTGAGTTATCCACAGGCCGGCGATGTTTATCCCAACGAACGTTATGCACAGGTGCTGGAAACCTGCCGCCTGCCGCACCTGGTTTCGCGGTTGGACGAGAGCAACCACTGGCAGCGCATGCTCTCGCCCGGCGAGCAACAACGCCTGGCTTTCGCCCGCGCATTGCTCTATGCGCCGCTGTGGTTGTACATGGACGAAGCGACCTCGGCGATGGATGAAGAAGACGAGGCGACGCTGTACCAGGCGCTGATCGACCAACTGCCGGGCCTGAGCATTGTCAGCGTCGGCCACCGAAGCAGCTTGAAACGTTTCCATCCGCGACATGTGCGTATCGAAAATGGCCAACTGGTGGAGCAGGCCGTGACCGCTTGATTGTCATTGTCGAACGCTGTTGTGGCAGTAACCTTTGAGAAGGCCAACCAGTGAGCACGGTGATCGTACAACCACGTTGCGCTATGATGCACACTTAGCCGCTTGCCAAATATAGAGACACACCATGGAAAACCCGATCAACGTCCCACGCCTTCCCCGCAAGCGCCGCAGCCTGGCGCAGGAGCTGGTGACTGTGCTGACCGAGCAGATTCGCGACGGCCTGCTCAAGCGTGGCGATAAATTGCCCACCGAGTCGGCGATCATGGAGGCCCATGGCGTCAGCCGCACGGTGGTGCGCGAGGCGATTTCCCGATTGCAGGCGGCCGGCCAGGTGGAAACTCGCCACGGCATCGGCACCTTCGTGCTGGACACGCCCAGCCCGAGCGGCTTTCGCATCGACCCGGCGACAGTGGTCACGTTGCGCGATGTACTGGCGATCCTCGAATTGCGCATCAGCCTGGAAGTGGAATCTGCCGGCCTGGCGGCACAACGCCGCAGCGACGAGCAACTTGCCGCGATGCGCGCCGCCCTCGACGCCTTGAATGAAAGCGCCGCCCACGCCAGCGACGCGGTGGCCTCGGACTTCGCTTTCCACTTGGAAATTGCGCTGTCCACGGGCAACCGTTACTTCACCGACATCATGACCCACCTGGGCACCAGCATCATCCCGCGAACCCGGCTGAACTCGGCGCGCCTGGCCCATGACGACCACCAGCACTACATGGATCGCCTGAGTCGCGAACACGAAGAAATCTACGAGGCCATTGCCCGCCAGGATTCGGATGCGGCCCGGGCGGCCATGCGCTTGCACCTGACCAACAGCCGCGAAAGGCTGCGCCAGGCCCATGAGGAGGCGCAGGCGCAGGCATGAGCATCGTTTTAGATCAAGAGAAGTGTCAGCATGGGTGACCGATCCATATTTCCGTCTTGGGATCTGATATGTAAGTAATAAAGTTCGGCTGTAATAAATTTAATGTCTTCTGAGAAAACTTCCTTCGGAATCGGACAGACCAGTGGAAATGTTGTGTCGGCGGTAATAACAATTCTGTTTACCAATTGGTCTCTGTCGTTGATCCTCACGAAAAATTCGATTTGGTCGTTAAGCTCAGCATGTTCAATTTTGGGCACCTCTACCAGTACGAGGTCCGGTAGTGAAGATGTTTGAACCAATAGGTAATTATGATTGAGCATCGGTGTGCGTAATGGCATGGTAGTTTCATCCTTAAATGAAGGGCACGTTGTCAGTCGGCATGCAATGAGCGCTATTTGAATTGCGCCACTTCATTAAAGGGCGGGACGCTACCTGACGGCTACTGTCAAATCTTACAGTCTGGACGAGCGGTAGATTTTTTATTACCGGTATACAGCGCTGGGAATCAGAGCCACCGCAAAAGGCTGCGCCAAGCTCATGAAGAGGCGCAGGCGCAGGGCTGAAAGTCGCTCACTGCTCGGGTAGCAAGGTTGCTTTTGTGGCGAGGGAGCTTGCTCCCGCTGGGCTGCGAATCGGCCCCAGGTTGGTGGCGGTTGCTGCGCAACCGAGAGCAAGCTCCCTCGCAACAGAGAAATTCCTCTCACCACAAAAGAGTGGTGTCCGGCTTCCGGGCGGCTGTTTGACAAATAGCAGGCGCGCAGCCCTACGCCTTGCTCGTAATCCGCAGCATTTGCGGATCGGATTTATCGTTTTCCCAGTCGCTCTCGTAACTAACCTCGTCACGAAGCTCAACCAATTTTTTCGTTGAACGCGTTCAAGTCGACATTGGTTAGCGTCAATGTCACACCCTAGAGTGGTGCAGTCTCTTCGCCTTCAGTCGGGGGAAGCAAAAGCGCTTACCCGAGTAGGGGACTCCGAGCCGACGCCCAGAGTCAGTTGAGCGTTCGAGTTCTATGCGAAATCTGCATCCGGAATCTTCACGATCAACGTCTCTACCCGTGACAAGTTGATCTGGACTTCCCCTGTGGTTGGAAAACCCTTGAGCGTGGGCTTCGCATACGTCGTCATTGATGTCACTCCTTATGAGGCGGCGTCGCGTCCGGGCGACTCACTTAAAAGATTGTGAAAGGGACTACGGCGCGCACAGCACAGCCATGCCCGGGTTATGCTCCCTCGCCGTAACGGCGCCTACCGACAGAGTTGACAGTGGCGACGAGCGGTCTGGTACCGCAGTGACGAACCGCCCTCCGGATGCTGAACGGGAGAGCCATCACCAGCGTTTGGGTACAGGAGTAAGGAGCCTCATATCTTGAGGTCGAGAGTGCTTTCCCCGACGGCAAAATTTCCCGATGGCCGGGTAACAGTCACTCGGGTGTTGATCTGCGCGTTTGGGGCGTTCTTTCTCAGCCAATCATTCGGCACCTCGAATGTCATCGGTTGTCCTGGCTGCGTCACGTTTATCGTGTGTTCCGATCTCTCTCCCGTAGAGATGACGACTTCAAATTTCACGACATCGCCTATGGAGACATTGAGGTATGACGGCACTTCAATTTGAGTCGAGTCGCTGAGGCTGCGAGCGTTTTCATTAATCACCGGGGGGCTTAGAGGCATGATCAAGTTCCTTTCAACATGGACCAGAGGCTAACGTTTGACCTTGAGAGCTCCAAGGCAGAGGCTTTCCGTCGCCTTTATTCAACTGCTTTCGCAAGGAACATTTCTGCTCCGTCTTGCCGTTCTGAAGCACTCGCTGATCTTATGCCCCGCTCGCTGGACGACGACTGCTGGCCAGAGTTGACAGTGGCGACAAACGGCTTGCCTCGTGGCAAGGCCTAGTGTCCTCGTAAGTTTTTTTTCGCGCGCGCCCGACTACAAAAACGTGCGAAAGCTTGATCTGCTGGGCTTCGCGCAAAACCCCGACACCGTCCACGCCAAGACAAAAGACGAAATACAGTTGACGCCCACATTTTAAGTTGTACGATGACCTACAACTTCACATGAAGCTGAACCGTTTCCTACAACACAACATTTGCGTCCAGGGTGTTCGAATAATGAATCCACAAGAACTGAAGTCCATCCTCTCGTCTGGCCTGCTGTCGTTCCCGGTCACCGATTTCACTGCCAATGGCGATTTCAATCGCGACAGCTACATCAAGCGCCTCGAGTGGCTGGCCCCGTACGGCGCCTCTGCACTGTTCGCAGCGGGCGGCACCGGTGAATTTTTCTCCCTGGCCGCCAGTGAGTATTCGCAAGTCATCAAGACTGCCGTCGATACCTGCGCCACCAGCGTGCCAATCCTCGCCGGTGTCGGCGGTGCGACCCGCCAGGCCATCGAATACGCGCAAGAAGCCGAGCGCCTGGGCGCCAAGGGCCTGTTGCTGCTGCCGCACTACCTGACCGAAGCCAGCCAGGACGGCGTTGCCGCCCACGTTGAAGCCGTGTGCAAATCGGTGAAAATCGGCGTGGTGGTGTACAACCGCAACGTTTGCCGTCTGAACGCTGTCCAGTTGGAACAACTGGCCGAGCGCTGCCCGAACCTGATCGGCTACAAGGACGGCCTGGGCGACATCGAACTGATGGTGTCGATCCGTCGTCGCCTCGGCGATCGTTTCAGCTACCTGGGTGGCCTGCCGACCGCTGAAGTCTACGCCGCGGCCTACAAGGCCCTGGGCGTGCCGGTCTACTCCTCGGCGGTGTTCAACTTCATCCCGAAAACCGCGATGGACTTCTACCACGCCATTGCCCGTGACGATCACGACACCGTCGGCAAGATCATCGACGACTTCTTCCTGCCGTACCTGGACATTCGCAACCGCAAGGCCGGTTATGCAGTGAGCATCGTCAAGGCCGGCGCGAAGATCGTTGGCTATGACGCAGGCCCTGTGCGCACGCCGCTGACCGACCTGCTGCCAGAAGAATACGAAGCCCTCGCCGCGCTGATCGACAAGCAAGGCAAGCAGTAACAGACCCGACAAGGCCGCTGAGCAATCAGCGGCTTTTTGCGTAAGGCTTGATCGTTTCCACGCGTGCGTGGAGATGCAGCCAGGGACGCACAGCGTTCCTAGACAGCTTTTGTGAGAGGAGAAGCTCCGTGGCAGATGCAAAGCGTTTCGATAACTACATCAACGGTCAGTGGGTGGCCGGTGCCGACTATTGCACCAACATCAACCCGTCTGACTTGTCCGATGTCATCGGTGAATACGCCAAGGCTGACGCAGCGCAGGTCAACGCCGCCATCGAAGCCGCCCGCGCCGCGTTCCCGGCCTGGTCGACCTCCGGCATCCAGGCGCGTCACGATGCGCTGGACAAAGTCGGCACCGAGATCCTCGCCCGCCGTGAAGAACTCGGCCAACTGCTGGCCCGGGAAGAGGGCAAGACCCTGCCTGAAGCCATCGGCGAAGTGACTCGCGCCGGCAACATTTTCAAATTCTTCGCCGGTGAATGCCTGCGTCTGTCGGGCGACTACGTGCCCTCGGTGCGCCCGGGCGTCAACGTCGAAGTGACCCGCGAAGCCCTCGGTGTGGTTGGCCTGATCACCCCGTGGAACTTCCCGATTGCCATTCCCGCGTGGAAAATCGCCCCGGCCCTGGCCTACGGCAACTGCGTGGTGATCAAGCCCGCCGAGCTGGTGCCGGGTTGCGCCTGGGCCCTGGCCGAGATCATTTCCCGCGCCGGTTTCCCGGCCGGTGCGTTCAACCTGGTAATGGGCAGCGGCCGCGTGGTCGGCGACATCCTGGTCAACAGCCCGAAAGTCGACGGCATCAGCTTCACCGGTTCGGTGGGCGTGGGTCGGCAGATCGCGGTCAACTGCGTGTCGCGCCAGGCCAAGGTGCAGTTGGAAATGGGCGGCAAGAACCCGCAAATCATCCTCGACGACGCCGACCTCAAGCAGGCCGTCGAACTGGCCGTGCAGAGCGCGTTCTACTCCACCGGTCAGCGCTGCACGGCGTCGAGCCGCCTGATCGTCACGGCTGGCATCCACGACAAGTTCGTCGCGGCCATGGCCGAGCGCATGCAATCGATCAAGGTCGGCCATGCGTTGAAGGCCGGCACCGACATCGGCCCGGTGGTGTCCGAAGCCCAGCTCAACCAGGACTTGAAGTACATCGACATCGGCCAGAGCGAAGGTGCGCGGCTGGTCAGCGGTGGTGGTTTAGTGACGTGCGACACCGAAGGTTACTTCCTGGCCCCGACGCTGTTTGCCGACAGCGAAGCTTCGATGCGCATCAGCCGCGAAGAGATCTTCGGCCCGGTGGCCAACGTCGTGCGCGTGGCGGACTACGAGGCGGCGCTGGCGATGGCCAACGACACCGAGTTCGGCTTGTCGGCCGGTATCGCCACCACGTCGTTGAAGTACGCCAACCACTTCAAGCGCCATTCGCAGGCGGGCATGGTGATGGTCAACCTGCCAACCGCCGGCGTGGATTACCACGTGCCGTTCGGCGGGCGCAAAGGGTCGTCCTACGGTTCGCGTGAGCAAGGCCGCTACGCGCAAGAGTTTTACACCGTGGTGAAGACCTCCTACATCGGTTCGTAATACGCAACACCGGTCGGCGCCGCACTCCGGCGCCGACCGCACAATTTGATTTCCCGCATAAAAATAAATAGTGGAAGTAGATTACATGCAAGAGACCAAGCCGACGCACGTCCGCTATTTGATCCTGCTCATGCTGTTTTTGGTGACGACGATCAACTATGCCGACCGTGCGACTATCGCCATCGCTGGTTCCAGCCTGCAAAAAGACCTCGGCATCGACGCCGTCACCCTCGGTTATATTTTCTCTGCCTTCGGCTGGGCCTACGTCGCCGGGCAGATTCCGGGCGGCTGGCTGCTCGACCGTTTCGGGTCGAAGAAAATCTATGCCTTGAGCATTTTCACCTGGTCGCTGTTCACCGTGCTGCAGGGTTATGTCGGTGAGTTCGGAATGTCCACCGCCGTGGTCGCGCTGTTCATGCTGCGCTTCTTGGTCGGGCTGGCCGAAGCGCCTTCGTTCCCGGGCAACGCGCGGATCGTCGCCGCCTGGTTCCCCACCGCGGAACGCGGCACCGCGTCGGCGATCTTCAACTCGGCGCAGTATTTCGCCACCGTATTGTTCGCACCGCTGATGGGCTGGATCGTCTACCGCTTTGGCTGGCAGCACGTATTCATCGTCATGGGCGTGATCGGCATCGTGTTCTCGCTGGTCTGGCTGAAGGTGATCTACAGCCCCCGTCAACACCCGATGATCAACGAGGCCGAGTTCAATCACATCGCGTCCAACGGCGCGATGGTCGACATGGACCAGGACAAGGGCAAGGAAAAGAAAGCCGACGGTCCGAAGTGGGACTACATCCGCCAATTGCTGACCAACCGCATGATGCTCGGTGTCTACCTGGGCCAGTACTGCATCAACGGCATCACTTACTTCTTCCTGACCTGGTTCCCGGTGTACCTGGTCCAGGAGCGCGGCATGACCATCCTCAAGGCCGGTTTCATCGCGTCCTTGCCGGCGATCTGCGGCTTCATCGGCGGCGTGCTCGGTGGGGTGATTTCCGACTACCTGCTGCGCAAGGGCCACTCGCTGACCTTCGCCCGCAAGGCGCCGATCATCGCCGGCCTGCTGGTATCCAGCAGCATCGTGGCGTGCAACTACGTGGACATCGAATGGATGGTGGTGGGCTTCATGGCCCTGGCGTTCTTCGGCAAAGGCGTTGGTGCACTGGGCTGGGCCGTGGTCTCCGATACCTCGCCAAAACAGATCGCTGGCTTGAGCGGCGGCCTGTTCAACACTTTCGGTAACCTGGCGTCGATCACCACGCCAATCGTCATCGGCTACATCATCAGCTCCACCGGCTCGTTCAAATGGGCGCTGGTGTTTGTCGGTTGCAACGCGTTGATGGCGGTGTTCAGCTATCTGGTCATCGTCGGCCCGATCAAGCGTGTGGTGCTCAAGGAACCAGCGGCCAAAGAAGCCGATCTTTCCAGCCTGTCTGAAGCCAAATCCTGAGGAGCGGCGTCGATGCAATTGATTGAACATGCCGATTCGCCCCGTTACATCCGCCTGCATGAGCGGGACAACGTGGTGATTGTTGTCAACGACCAGGGCGTACCGGCCGGGACCGAATTCCCGGACGGGCTGGTCACCGTCGACTTCGTGCCGCAAAGCCACAAAGTCACCCTGGTGGACATTCCCGAGGGCGGCGAGGTGATTCGCTACGGCCAGGTCATTGGCTACGCGCTGCAACCGATCCCTCGTGGCAGTTGGGTCAAGGAAGACCAGCTGCGCATGCCCACCGCGCCGCCGCTGGACAGCCTGCCGCTGTCCACCGATGTGCCGGCGGCCGATGCGCCGTTGGAGGGCTACACCTTCGAGGGCTACCGCAACGCCGACGGCACCGTCGGAACGCGCAACATCCTGGGGATCACCACCACGGTGCAGTGCGTCACCGGTGTTTTGGACCATGCGGTCAAGCGCATCAAGGACGAGCTGCTGCCCAAGTACCCGAACGTCGATGACGTGGTGGCGCTGACCCACAGCTATGGTTGTGGCGTGGCGATCACTGCCACCGACGCCTACATTCCGATCCGCACTGTGCGCAACCTGGCGCGCAACCCGAACCTGGGGGGCGAGGCGCTGGTGATCAGCCTGGGCTGCGAGAAATTGCAGGCCGGGCAGGTGATGCATGAAGGCGACAGCTCGGTGGACCTCAGCGAGCCCTGGTTGTATCGCTTGCAGGATTCCAGCCACGGCTTCACGGAAATGATCGAGCAGATCATGGAACTGGCCGAGACGCGCCTGAAGAAACTCGACCAGCGCCGCCGCGAAACCGTGCCGGCCTCGGAGCTGATCCTGGGCATGCAGTGCGGCGGCAGCGATGCGTTTTCCGGCATCACCGCCAACCCGGCGTTGGGTTATGCCTCGGACCTGTTGCTGCGGGCGGGGGCGACGGTGATGTTTTCCGAAGTCACCGAAGTGCGCGATGCGATCTACCTGCTGACTTCCCGTGCGCAAACCCAGGAAATCGCCCAGGAACTGGTGCGCGAAATGGACTGGTACGACCGTTACCTGGCCAAGGGCGAAGCCGATCGCAGTGCCAATACCACGCCGGGCAACAAGAAGGGTGGGTTGTCGAACATCGTCGAGAAGTCCCTGGGATCGATCGTCAAGTCCGGCAGCAGCGCCATCAACGGCGTGCTTGGCCCGGGCGAGCGTTTCAAGCAAAAGGGCCTGATCTTCTGCGCCACGCCGGCGAGTGATTTTGTCTGCGGCACGCTGCAATTGGCGGCGGGGATGAACCTGCACGTGTTCACCACGGGTCGAGGCACGCCGTACGGCCTGGCGATGGCGCCAGTGGTGAAGGTCTCGACCCGTACCGAACTGGCCCAGCGCTGGCCGGACCTGATCGACATCGACGCCGGTCGGATCGCCACCGGGCGTGCAACCATCGAAGAGTTGGGCTGGGAGCTGTTCCACTATTACCTGGATGTGGCCAGCGGCAAAAAGCAGACCTGGGCCGAGCGGCACAAGCTGTTCAACGACATCACGTTGTTCAACCCGGCGCCGATTACCTGATGACTTCGTGATCGCTGGAGATCCAGTGCGAAAGCTTGCTCGCGATAGCGGAGGTACATTCAGCATTGATGCAAGCTGACCCGGCGCCTTCGCGAGCAGGCTCGACCAGACGCCAGTGCCGTGAGTGGCTTATCATTAGCCACCTAACGGCACACCCTTCTCAAGGTCCCCCGGCATGCTGGCAATTTTCCTCGAAACCCTGAACGTCACCGCGCCGGTGTTTGCCATGCTGTTCCTGGGGACGTTGCTCAAGCGTATCTATTGGATCAATGACAATTTCATCCACATCGCCTCGTCGCTGGTGTTCAACGTCACCATGCCGGCGCTGTTGTTCCTCGGGATCCTGCATGCCGACCTGCATGCGGCGTTGCAACCGGACCTGCTGATCTATTTCTCCATCGCGACCCTGGTGAGCTTTGCGATGGCCTGGGGCTGGGCGATCTGGCGTTGCCCGCGGGAAGATCGCGGCATCTACACCCAGGGTGCGTTTCGCGGCAATAACGGCGTGATCGGCCTGGCACTGGCCGCGAGCATGTACGGCGACTATGGGATTTCCCTGGGATCGATTCTCGCGGCGCTGGTGATCCTGTTCTACAACACCTTGTCGACCATCGTCTTGGCGGTCTACAGCCCGGTGATCAAGTCCGACCCATGGAGCATCTGCAAAAGCGTGATCAGCAATCCGCTGATCATCAGCGTGATCGCCGCCGCGCCGTTCGCCTATTGGCAGATAGGCCTGCCAAACTGGTTCGAGACCTCGGCCAGGTACCTGTCGCAAATGACCTTGCCCCTGGCGCTGATCTGCATCGGCGGCACGCTGTCGCTGGCGGCCTTGCGCAAGAGCGGCAAGATGGCCCTGAGTTCGAGCCTGGTGAAGATGGTCGGCTTGCCGCTGGTGACCACGCTAGGCGCATGGCTGTGGGGCTTTCGCGGGGCTGAGCTGGGGATCCTGTTCCTGTACTTCGGCAGCCCTACCGCCGCCGCCAGTTATGTCATGGCCCGGGCAGCCGATGGCAACCATGAACTGGCGGCGGCGATCATCGTCATCACCACCCTGATGGCGGCGATTACCACTAACCTGGGGATCTTTGTGTTGCAGTGGGGTGGGTGGATCTAGGCTCGCGATAGCGAGCCAACGGTTACTCGGCTTTCTGGTAACTATCGATCACTTCCTGCGCCGCCCGAAACGCATCGATCGCCGCCGGCACCCCCGCATACACCGCGCAATGCAGCAACGCCTCGCGAATCTCTTCCACGGTGCAGCCATTGTTCAGCGCGCCGCGCACGTGGCCCTTGAGTTCCTGCGGGCACTTGAGGGCGGTGAGGGCGGCGAGGGTGATCAGGCTGCGAGTCTTCAGCGGCAGCCCCTCGCGGCTCCAGACGCTGCCCCAGGCGTGTTCGTTGACGAAGTCCTGCAACGGCTGGGTGAATTCGGTGGCGTTGCCCAGGGCGCGGTCGACGAACGCGTCGCCCATGACCTGGCGACGCATGTCCAGGCCGGTCTTTGGAGTGTCGGTCATGGCAAATCCCTCTTGTGATGTTGGCGGCGCCAGGCGCGCAGGGAGGTGAACAGCAAGAACGCGAGCAGCGCCGGGAGCACGTAGAACAACATCAGCCGTTCAAGCTGGCCGGCCAATGGCATGCCGGTCGTGAACGACACCACGTGCAGCCCGTAGGCCGTGTACAAGCCCAGCAACAGCAAGCCTTCGGCGCGGGTGACGCGGTAGCCGGAATAGAACACCGGCAGGCACAGCACCGCCACGCCGAGCATCACCGGCAGGTCGAAATCCAGGGCATTGGGCGAGACCGACAGGGGTGTGGGTGCGGCGAGGGCGGTCACGCCGAGCACGCCCAGCAGGTTGAACAGGTTGCTGCCGATCACGTTGCCCACGGCGATATCCCGCTGGCCGCGCAGGGCGGCGATCAGCGATGTGGCGAGCTCCGGCAGCGAGGTGCTGACGGCGACGATGGTCAGGCCGATGATGCGCTCCGACAAGCCCAGGTCCGTGGCCACTTCCACCGCCGCACCCAGCAACAGGTGGCCGGCGAAAATCAGCATTGTCAGGCCCGCCGCAATCATCAGCACACTCTTGAACCAGGGCATGTGGGCCACGTCGCCCCCCACCGGGTGCGGTCGCGCCGAATGCCGTGACTGACGCAGCAACAAGCCCAGGTACACCGCCAGGGCCATCAGCAGCAGGACGCCGTCGAGTCGGGTCAGTTCCTCGTTCCAGGCCAGCACGAACACCAGCAGGCTGGCGCCGATCATCAGCGGGATGTCCAACCGCACCAATTGGCGCGAGACGCGCAGCGGAATGATCAGCGCCGACAGCCCGAGGGTGACGAGGATGTTGAAGATGCTGCTGCCGATCACGCTGCCCACGGCGATGTCGGCGTTCTGCGCCAGGGTCGCCTGCAGGCTGACGGCCATTTGCGGCGCGCTGCTGCCGAACGCGACGACGGTCAGGCCGATGATCAAGGGGCGGACCTGCAAGCGTGCCGCCAGGCCGACGGCGGCGCGCACCAGCAGTTCGGCGCCTGCGATCAGCAACAGCAGGGCACCGAACAGTTCGATCAGGCTGAGCAGCGGTAAAGCGTTGATCAGGGAAATGGCCGGGCTCCGTCTATCAGTCGTCGAGGGCTTGCACGCGCACCCGTGCGGTACCGCTGCGCAACATGCCCAGTTGCTCGGCGGCTTCACGGGACACGTCGATCAAACGGCCACGAGTATACGGGCCACGGTCGTTGATGCGGACCACGACGCTGTCGTTGTTTTTCAAGTTGGTGACTTTCACCCGGGTGCCGAATGGCAGCTGGCGATGGGCGGCGGTCAGGCCATGCTGGTCGAAACGCTCGCCGCTGGCAGTGCGCTTGCCATGGTGCCTTGCGCCGTAATAGGAGGCGACGCCCGTCTGGTCGTAGCCGTGTGGATCGACCGTCCCGCTCTGGCTGGCGCAACCGGCCAGCAGGGACAGCAGGGCGCAGGCGCCGAGGAGACGCTTCATCAAAGGGTTTCCCACGTCGGTGTGGTTGTGAGGATCATTGTGGCGAGGGAGCAAGCTCCCTCGCCACGGGGGATTGAGCCAGATTGGAAGGCTGGCTCCATGGCCATCAGCCTTCGAGCTTGCTTTTAAGCAGTTCGTTGACTTGCTGCGGGTTGGCCTTGCCCTTGGACGCTTTCATGGCCTGGCCGACGAAGAAACCGAACATCTTGCCGCGCTTGGCTTCGTCTGCCGCACGGTACTGTTCGACCTGTTCGGCATTGGCCGCGAGCATTTCATCGAGCACGGCGCTGATCGCACCGGTGTCGGTGACCTGCTTCAAGCCGCGCTTCTCGATGATCTCGTCGGCGCTGCCTTCACCATTGGCCATGGCTTCGAACACCATCTTGGCGATCTTGCCGGAAATGGTGTTGTCCTTGATCCGCAACAACATGCCGCCCAGTTGCTCGGCCGAAACCGGCGACTCATCGATTTCCAGGCCCTGCTTGTTCAACAGGCTGCCCAACTCGACCATCACCCAGTTGGCCGCCAGCTTGGCGTCGCCGCCGATGCTCACGACTTTCTCGAAGTAATCGGCCTGTTCGCGGCTGGTGGCCAGGACGTTGGCGTCATAGCTCGACAGGCCGAACTGCGCCTGGAAGCGCTCGCGTTTCTGTGGCGGCAGTTCCGGCAGGGTGGCGCGCACTTCATCCAGGAACGAATTCTCGATGACCACCGGCAGCAGGTCCGGGTCGGGGAAGTAACGGTAGTCGTTGGCTTCTTCCTTGCTGCGCATCGGACGGGTCTCGTCCTTGTTCGGGTCGTACAGGCGGGTCTGCTGGATGACCTTGCCGCCGTCCTCGATCAGTTCGATCTGGCGCTGGATCTCGCTGTTGATCGCCTTCTCGATGAAGCGGAACGAGTTGACGTTCTTGATCTCGCAGCGGGTGCCGAACTCGACCTGGCCTTTCGGCCGGATCGACACGTTGCAGTCGCAGCGCAGCGAGCCTTCGGCCATGTTGCCGTCGCAGATGCCCAGGTAGCGCACCAATGCATGGATCGCCTTGACGTAGGCCACGGCTTCCTTGGCGCTGCGCATGTCCGGCTCGGAGACGATTTCCAGCAACGGCGTGCCGGCACGGTTCAGGTCGATGCCGGTGGCACCGTTGAACTCTTCATGCAGGCTCTTGCCGGCGTCTTCTTCCAGGTGCGCGCGGGTGATGCCGACGCGCTTGACCGTGCCGTCTTCCAGGGCGATGTCCAGGTGGCCCTTGCCGACGATCGGCAATTCCATCTGGCTGATCTGGTAGCCCTTGGGCAGGTCCGGGTAGAAGTAGTTCTTGCGGGCGAACACGTTGTGCTGGCCGATCTCGGCGTCAATCGCCAGGCCGAACATCACCGCCATGCGCACCGCTTCGGCATTGAGCACCGGCAGCACGCCGGGCATGCCCAGGTCAACGAGGCTGGCCTGGGTGTTGGGCTCGGAACCGAAAGTGGTCGAGCTACCGGAAAAGATTTTCGACCGGGTGGTGAGCTGGGTATGAATCTCCAGCCCGATCACGACTTCCCATTGCATGTGTTTCTCCTCAGAAGCCGGTTGGGGTGCGGGTGTGCCAATCAGTATTCAATTGATACTGGTGGGCAACATTCAACAGGCGGCCTTCCTGGAAATACGGCGCGAGCAGCTGCACGCCCACCGGCAGGCCATCGACGAAACCGGCCGGCATGGACAGGCCCGGCAAGCCGGCGAGGTTGGCGGTGATGGTGTAGACGTCTTCCAGGTACTCGGCGACCGGGTCGCTGTTTTTGGCGCCGAGCTTCCAGGCCGGGTTCGGCGTGGTCGGGCCGAGGATGATGTCGACCTCGTTGAAGGCGGCCATGAAGTCGTTCTTCACCAGGCGGCGGATTTTCTGCGCCTTGAGGTAGTAGGCATCGTAGTAGCCGGCGGACAACGCGTAGGCGCCGACCATGATCCGGCGCTGCACTTCGGCGCCGAAGCCTTCGCCACGGGAGCGCTTGTACAAGTCGACCAGGTTTTGTGGATTCTCGCAGCGATAGCCGAAGCGCACGCCGTCGAAACGCGACAGGTTCGAGGAGGCTTCCGCCGGAGCGATCACGTAGTACGCCGGAATCGCGTGCTGCATGTTCGGCAGGCTGATTTGCTTGATGACCGCGCCGAGCTTCTCCAGCTCCTTGACGCTGTTGTGGACCAGCTCGGCGATGCGTGGGTCGAGGCCGGCGCTGAAGTATTCCTTCGGCACGCCGATGCGCAAGCCTTGCAGCGAGCCGTTGAGGCTGGCGCTGTAGTCCGGCACGGGCTCATCGATGCTGGTGGAGTCGTTCGGGTCGAAGCCGGCCATGCCTTGCAGCAGGATCGCGCAGTCTTCGGCGGTGCGGGCCAGTGGGCCACCCTGGTCGAGGCTGGAGGCGTAGGCGATCATGCCCCAGCGCGAGACACGACCGTAGGTGGGCTTGAGGCCGGTGAGGTTGGTGAACGCCGCCGGTTGGCGAATCGAACCGCCGGTGTCGGTGGCGGTGGCGGCCGGCAACAGGCGCGCGGCCACGGCAGCGGCGGAGCCACCGGACGAGCCGCCCGGTACGTGCTCCAGGTTCCACGGGTTTTTCACCGCGCCGTAGTAGCTCGACTCGTTGGCCGAACCCATGGCGAATTCGTCCATGTTGGTCTTGCCCAGGGTCACGGTGCCAGCGGCGGCCAGCTTGGCGACCACGGTGGCGTCGTACGGGGCCTTGAAGTTGTCGAGCATCCTCGAACCGCAGCTGGTGCGGATGCCTTGGGTGCAGAACAAGTCCTTGTGGGCGATCGGCGCGCCGAGCAGGGCGCCGCTCTCACCGTTGGCGCGACGGGCGTCGGCGGCCTTGGCCTGGCCCAGGGCCAGTTCTTCGGTGAGGCTGATGAAGCTGTTGAGCTGCGGGTCGAGCTGGGCGATGCGCGCCAGCAGGGCCTTGGTCAGCTCTTCGGAGGAAAACTTTTTATCGGCGAGTCCGCGGGCGATCTCGGCCAGTGTCATGTGATGCATGAGAGGCTCTTTCCCTTTAGTCGATGACTTTCGGAACCAGGTACAGGCCGTTTTCGACCGCTGGCGCGATGGACTGGTAGGCCTCGCGGTTATTGGACTCGGTCACGACGTCGGCGCGCAGGCGCTGGCTGGCTTCCAGTGGGTGGGCCAGCGGCTCGATACCGTCGGTATCGACCGCCTGCATCTCGTCGACCAGCCCGAGAATGCTGTTCAGGGCAGAAGTGATGTGTGGAAGATCGGCTTCATTGAGGCCCAGGCAGGCCAGATGAGCGATTTTTTCCACGTCGGAGCGTTCAAGCGCCATGGGATTCTCCAGTGGAAAACAAAACGGACGCAGTCTGTCCGTGTGTTAGATTGTCGGAACACTACCGCATTTCTACGGCCCTACGGCCGCGATCTCGGTGTTTGGTGCACAGAAAAGCGGCCAATTTAACATATTGGCGCCTTGCCCAAAATCCCTGTCGTTGTTAGAGTTTGCCGCACTTTTTTACCCACGCGTTGCCTAGGGTCCCTTTCCCATGTTCAAGAAACTGCGTGGCATGTTTTCCAGCGATCTATCCATCGACCTGGGCACTGCCAACACCCTTATTTACGTGCGCGAGCGCGGTATCGTCCTGAATGAACCCTCGGTCGTGGCCATCCGCACCCACGGTAACCAGAAAAGTGTCGTGGCTGTCGGTACGGAAGCCAAGCGCATGCTGGGCCGTACGCCGGGCAACATTGCAGCCATTCGCCCCATGAAGGACGGCGTGATCGCCGACTTCAGCGTCTGCGAAAAGATGCTGCAGTACTTCATCAACAAGGTCCACGAAAACAGTTTCCTGCAGCCCAGCCCTCGCGTGCTGATCTGCGTGCCCTGCAAGTCCACCCAGGTGGAACGTCGCGCCATCCGTGAATCGGCCCTCGGTGCCGGTGCCCGTGAAGTGTTCCT
This sequence comes from Pseudomonas frederiksbergensis, assembly GCF_035751725.1. Classification (GTDB taxonomy): domain Bacteria; phylum Pseudomonadota; class Gammaproteobacteria; order Pseudomonadales; family Pseudomonadaceae; genus Aquipseudomonas; species Aquipseudomonas frederiksbergensis_A. The sequence goes on from NZ_CP142104.1 coordinate 974,101, forward strand.
GATCGAAGAGCCGATGGCCGCTGCCATTGGTGCCGGCCTGCCGGTTGAAGAGGCCCGCGGTTCGATGGTCGTGGATATTGGTGGCGGTACCACTGAAATCGCGCTGATCTCCCTCAACGGTGTGGTCTACGCCGAATCCGTGCGTGTAGGCGGCGACCGTTTCGACGAAGCGATCATCACCTATGTGCGCCGCAACTACGGCAGCCTGATCGGCGAATCCACCGCCGAGCGTATCAAGCAGGAAATCGGCACGGCCTATCCGGGCGGTGAAGTGCGCGAAGTCGACGTCCGCGGTCGCAACCTGGCTGAAGGTGTTCCACGCGCGTTCACCCTCAACTCCAACGAAGTGCTCGAAGCGCTGCAGGAATCGCTGGCGACCATCGTCCAGGCGGTCAAGAGCGCCCTGGAGCAATCGCCGCCGGAGCTGGCGTCGGATATCGCCGAGCGTGGCCTGGTGCTGACCGGTGGCGGGGCGCTGCTGCGTGACCTCGACAAGCTGCTGGCCCAGGAAACCGGCCTGCCGGTGATCGTTGCCGAAGATCCGCTGACGTGCGTTGCCCGCGGTGGTGGCCGTGCGCTGGAAATGATGGACAAGCACACCATGGACCTGCTCTCCAGCGAATAAGCTGGCGGGATCGCCTATGTTGTTCGCTCCCGGGCAGCACTTTGCAGTGCTGCCCGTTGGCGTTTATCTTCTGTCATTCGTATCCAGGCCGGTTTGATGCCGTATGAATAAAGAAAACATTTGCCTGGGAGGAGCGGCCTATTAAACCGCTTTTTGCCAAAGGCCCCTCATTGGGTGTACGCCTGCTGGTGCTGGCCGTGCTGTCGGTTGCGCTGATGGTGGTGGATGCCCGCTTCACACTGCTCAAGCCAGTGCGCAGCCAGATTTCGCTGGTATTGATGGAGTCCTACTGGATCACCGATCTGCCGCAACGGTTGTGGCAGGGTGTGGCCAGCCAGTTTGGCAGCCGGACCGAACTGGTTGCCGAAAACGAAAAGCTCAAGACGGAAAACCTGCTGCTGCAGGGGCGCATGCAGAAGCTGGCGGCGCTCACCGAGCAAAACGTGCGGCTGCGCGAGTTGCTCAATTCCTCCGCGCTGGTCAATGAGAAGGTCGAAGTGGCCGAGCTGATCGGCATGGACCCCAACCCGTTCACTCACCGCATCATCATCAACAAGGGCGAACGCGACGGCGTGGTCCTCGGCCAACCGGTGCTCGACGCCCGGGGCCTGATGGGGCAGGTGGTGGAATTGATGCCGTACACGTCCCGTGTGCTGTTGCTGACCGATACCACCCACAGCATTCCCGTGCAGGTCAACCGCAATGGCCTGCGGGCGATTGCCAGCGGCACCGGCAACCCGGAACGCCTGGAGCTGCGGCACGTGGCCGATACCGCCGACATCAAGGAAGGCGACCTGCTGGTCAGCTCCGGCCTCGGCCAGCGGTTCCCGGCCGGTTATCCGGTGGCGACGGTCAAGGAAGTCATCCATGACTCCGGCCAGCCGTTCGCGATCGTGCGGGCGGTGCCGACGGCTGCTTTGAACCGCAGTCGCTACCTGCTGCTGGTGTTCAGCGACAACCGCACGCCTGAAGAGCGCGCCAACGATGCCGCCGTGGCGCAGGAGGCCCAGGATCGCCAGGGCAGCGATTCATCCGCTCCGGTCACACCGACGCCTGCGCCTGCACCGGCCGCTGTGCCCAAGCCCCAGGCGACAACGCCTGCTGCTGCGGCCCCGGCAACGGTGGCCCCGGTTGCACCCGCCGCGACTCCAGCCCGCCCAGCCGCCCAGCAGCCGGCGGCCCCACCTGCCAGGCCTGCCACCCAACCTGCCAGGCCGGCGACCAAACCGCCGGCCCCGGCGCCTGCCGCTACGCCCGCCACCAGGGGAGCACGAGAAGAATGAGCAGTACTCGATCCGGGAACGGCTGGATGGTTTGGCTGACCTTCGCCATTGGCCTGTTGCTCAGTGTTTCACCGCTGCCGCAGTTCATGGAAATCCTGCGCCCGCTGTGGCTGGCCTTGTTGCTGGCCTTCTGGGCGCTGGCCTTGCCGCACAAGGTCGGCATGGTCACGGCCTGGTGCCTGGGCTTGGCCGAAGATGTGCTCTACGGCACGTTGCTGGGCCAGAACGCGCTTATCCTGACGTTGATTACGTTCCTGGTGCTGTCGTTGCAACAGCGCCTGCGGATGTTCCCGATGTGGCAGCAGAGCCTGGTGATCCTGGTGATCTTTGGCCTGGCACAGCTGGTGCAGCTGTGGCTCAGCGCACTGACCGGCAACCGCCAGCCGACCCTGGCGCTGGTATTGCCGGCCTTGGTCAGCGCCTTGCTCTGGCCGTGGATAAGCTTCGGTTTGCGTGGCTTGCGGCTGCGTTTCAAAATCAACTGATTCGGTCAGGCATTGGCCCGTACCTTGGAAGGGAGATGTCTTGATGAAACCGCTTTACCTCGCCTCAGGTTCGCCGCGCCGGCGTGAATTGCTCACGCAGATTGGCGTGCCGTTTACCGCCGTCAGTGCGGACATCGACGAAACTCCCCTCGATCATGAAACCCCGTCGGCCTATGTCGAACGCCTGGCGCGCGGCAAGGCCGAGGCCGGGCTGCGAGCCCTGGAAGCCGGTGTGGAGGGCTGCGTGCTCGGCGCGGATACCGCTGTCGTGCTGGATGGAAGGATTCTCGGCAAGCCGGTCGACCAGGCCGACGCGTTGTCGATGCTCCTGGGCCTGTCAGGTCGCGACCATGACGTACTGACCGCCGTTGCCGTGCTGGATGGCCGGCGCTGTGAGACCCGGATGGTTCGCAGCCGGGTGCGCTTTCGCCTGATCACGGAGCAGGAAGCGCTCGCCTATTGGGCCAGCGGCGAACCGCGGGACAAGGCAGGCAGCTATGGTATCCAAGGGCTGGGCGCGGTGTTTGTCGCCGGGCTTGAAGGCAGTTATTCGGCCGTGGTCGGGCTGCCGTTGTGCGAAACCGCAGAATTGCTCGGCCATTTCGGCATACCCTGTTGGCAAACCTTGAGCGCGCGCTGAGCGCCGTCTGACTAGATGCGGCCATAATCGTGAATATGCCTGAACGAGACCCTGCCATGAGTGAAGAGATTCTGATCAACATCACGCCGATGGAATCGCGCGTGGCGGTGGTTGAAAACGGTGTGCTGCAAGAGGTTCACGTCGAGCGCACGCAAAAGCGTGGCATCGTCGGCAATATCTACAAAGGCAAGGTAGTGCGGGTGCTGCCGGGCATGCAGGCCGCGTTCGTCGACATCGGCCTGGACCGCGCGGCGTTCATCCACGCCTCGGAAATCTCCATGCGCGAAGGGCCGGCGGTGGAGAGCATCAGTGCGTTGGTCCACGAGGGCCAGAGCCTGGTAGTGCAGGTCACCAAGGACCCCATTGGCTCCAAGGGCGCGCGTTTGACCACCCAGCTGTCGATCCCATCGCGCTACCTGGTGTACATGCCGCGCACCGCCCATGTCGGCATATCCCTGAAGATCGAAGACGAAGCCGAGCGCGAGCGCTTGAAGCAAGTGGTCAGCGACTGCGTGGAAAAAGAGGGCATCAAGGAAGCCGGCGGCTTCATCCTGCGCACCGCCGCCGAAGGCGCCGGGGCCGATGAGATCCTCATGGACATCCGCTACCTGCGCAGGCTCTGGGACCAGATCGCCGCACAGATCAAGACCATCGCCACCCCCAGCGTGATTTACGAAGACCTGGGCCTGGCGTTGCGTACCCTGCGGGACCTGGTCAGCCCCAAGATCGAGAAGATCCGCATCGATTCCCGGGAAACTTTCCAGAAAACCACCCAGTTCGTCGGCGAGCTGATGCCGGAAATCGCCGATCGCCTGGAGCACTACCCTGGCGAGCGGCCGATTTTCGACCTGTACGGCGTTGAAGACGAAATCCAGCGCGCCCTTGAACGCAAGGTGCCGCTCAAGTCGGGCGGTTACCTGGTGGTCGATCCAGCCGAGGCGATGAGTACCATCGACGTTAACACCGGTGCTTTTGTCGGCCATCGCAATCTCGAGGAAACCATCTTCAAGACCAATCTTGAAGCGGCGACCGCCATTGCCCGGCAACTACGCCTGCGCAACCTCGGCGGGATCATCATCATCGATTTCATCGACATGGAAGACGAAGAGCACCAGCGCCAGGTGCTACGGACCCTGGAAAAACAGCTGGAGCGCGATCACGCCAAGACCAACATCATCGGCATCACCGAACTGGGCCTGGTGCAGATGACCCGCAAGCGCACGCGTGAAAGCCTTGAGCAAGTACTGTGCGAGCCATGCAGCAGCTGCCAGGGCCGAGGCAAGCTCAAGACCCCGGAAACCGTGTGTTACGAAATCTTCCGTGAAATCCTCCGGGAGGCGCGCGCCTACCAGGCGACCGGCTATAGAGTGTTGGCGAACCAGAAAGTGGTGGATCGGCTGCTCGATGAAGAGTCGGGCAATGTCGCGGAGCTGGAAGCCTTTATCGGTCGTACGATTCGTTTCCAGGTCGAGACCATGTATTCCCAAGAACAATACGACGTGGTGTTGCTCTGACGTCGCAGGCGCAGTGGCGAGGCCGCGCCGTGAATGCCTTTGCCAAGGGGGGCTGCTGACATGGAGCGTCTGACACGCCTGTTGGCGACACTGACACGCTGGGGGTTGGGCCTGTGCGCGCTGCTGCTGGTGGTGCTGGCCTTGTACGTCAGCCTCGGCCGGGAGTTGGTCCCGTTGGTTGCCGAGTACCGTAGCGAGGTCGAGGCCCGCGCTGGCGAAGCGCTAGGCATGCCGGTGCACGTCGGTAGCCTCGAAGGCAGTTGGAGCGCCCTGGCGCCGATACTCGCCGCGCGCGATGTAGTGGTCGGCGACGGACCCAATACGCTGCACCTGGATCATGTGCGCGCCGTGCCCGCAGTGTGGGATAGCCTGGTGGCGCGACAGGTGCGCATCGCCCATCTGGAAGTCAGCGGCCTGAAAATCAGCCTGAAGGAAGGCACCGACGGCAAATGGGCCCTGGAAGGCCTGCCGGTGCGGGACGACCAGCCGCTCGATCCGCAGCAACTGCTGGATCGGATGCAAATGGTCTCGAAGCTGTCGGTGCTCGACAGCCAGGTCACCTTGCAGCCGCTGGATCATCCGCCCCTGAGCTTGACCTACGTCGGTCTGAGCCTGCGCACCGGTGTTTCCCGCCAGCGCCTGGACGCGCGGCTGACCCTGCCTGATGGCCAGCCCGTGGCGATCAACCTGCGTACCCGCATCCGCGCCAACGATTGGAAAAACGGCGAGGCCGATGCCTACCTGAGCCTGCCGCAAAGCGATTGGTCCCAATGGCTGCCGAAACGCCTGACCCGGCAGTGGAATTTTTCCGAGATCAAGGCCGGTGGCGAGTTCTGGCTCAGTTGGGCCGCAGGCACGGTGCAAAGCGCAGCCATGCGCTTGAACGCGCCGCAGCTGCAAGGCGCGTATGCCGACCGCAAGCCGGTGCAGGTCCACAACCTGGCCCTCAACGGCTATTTCCAGCGAGGCAGCCAAGGATTCGTCGCGACCTTCGACACCCTGGCGATGAGCCTGGGCGAGACCCGCTGGGAATCGCGCCTGCAACTGCAACACAACGACGCCACCGACCAGGCCGAGGAGCGCTGGCACTTGCAGGCCGATCGCCTCGACCTGACGCCGCTGACGCCGTTGCTCAATGCCCTGGCGCCCTTGCCCGAAGGGGTTGCCACCGCAATCGACCGGCTCAAGGTGACCGGTGGCTTGCGTAATGTCTTGCTGGATTACCGGCCACAGAATACCGGCGATCAGAAAATCAGCTTTGCCACGAACCTGGATACGGTGGGTTTCAACGCCTATCGCGGCGCACCGGCCGCGCGCAATGTCTCGGGCAGCCTCAGCGGCGACCTCGGCGGTGGCGAACTGCGCATGGACAGCAAGGATTTTTCCCTGCACCTGGACCCGATCTTCGCCAAGCCCTGGCAATACTTGCAGGCCAACGCCCGGCTGACCTGGAAGCTGGACAAACAAGGGTTCACCCTGGTCGCGCCTTACCTGAAAGTGTTGGGAGAGGAGGGCCGGATTGCCGGCGACTTCCTGATCCGCCTGCATTTCGACCACAGCCAGGAAGACTACATGGACCTGCGGGTCGGCCTGGTGGACGGCGACGGGCGCTACACCGCCAAGTACTTGCCGACCGTCCTCAGCCCGGCGCTGGACGAGTGGCTGCGCACGGCGATTGTCAAAGGCGCCGTGGATGAGGGTTTTTTCCAGTACCAAGGTTCGCTGAACAAAGGCGCCGAGGACGCGGCCCGCAGCATCAGCCTGTTTTTCAAGGTGCATGACGCCGAGCTGGCGTTCCAGCCCGGCTGGCCTTCGGTCAGCAAGGTCAGCGGCGATGTATTTGTCGAAGACAGCGGTGTACGCATCTTCGCCAGCCAGGGGCAATTGCTGAATACCCAGGTGAAGGATGTTTCGGTGAACATTCCCCATGTGCCAACCGGACAGAGCTCCCATCTGCTGCTGGACGGTGGGTTTGCCGGCGGCCTGGGCGACGGATTAAAGATTCTCCAGACCGCGCCCATTGGCACGGCAGAGACATTCGCCGGCTGGGAAGGCGAGGGCGATCTGCAAGGCAGCGTGAAGCTCGATATTGCGCTGGAGAAGGGCGAACAACCGAAAATCCTCGTGGACTTCGCCACGGACAAGGCGCGACTCAAGCTCAGCGAACCGGCCTTGGAATTGACGCAGCTCAAGGGCGACTTCCGCTTCGACAGCAGCAAGGGCCTGAGCGGCAAGAACATCGCCGCCCGGGCATTCGACCGCCCCGTGACCGCACAGATTTTCGCCGAGGGCCGCGCTGGTGCGCTCAACACGCGTGTCACGGCGTCCGGACGGGTCGAGGTGAAAAAACTCACCGACTGGCTGAGCGTGACCCAGCCGCTGCCTGTCTCCGGCGTGGTTCCGTACCAGTTGCAAGTGATCCTCGACGGTGCCGACAGCCAACTGTCGATCAATTCCAATCTCAAAGGCGTCGTGGTGGATTTGCCGGCCCCCTTCGGCATGGCTGCGGATGTTGGGCGCGATACCGTGTTTCGCATGACATTGCAGGGGCCGGAGCGGCGTTACTGGGGCAATTACGGCGACCTGGCGAGCTTCACGTATGCCGCGCCGAGCGGTAAAACGGCCGACGGCCGTGGCGAATTGCTGCTGGGCGGGGGCGAGGCAGTACTGCCTGGAGGCAAGGGGCTGCGCTTGCGCGGCACCTTGTCGGAACTGGACGTGAGCCCCTGGCAGGACCTGGTGGCCAAATATGCCGGCCAGGATCCGGGGGGCAGTGCCCGGCAAGTGCTCAGCAGCGCCGACCTGAAAGTGGGCAAGCTCACGGCCATGGGCACGACGCTGGACCAGGCATCGGTGCAACTGGACCGCAAGCCGGACGCCTGGGCCATGCGGCTCGACAGCCAGCAGGCCAAGGGCACCGTCAACCTGCCGGACGCCAAAGCCGCCCCGATCGGTATCAAGCTGGACTACGTGCGTTTGCCAGCGGTCGACCCGACCGTCCAGGCCGATGAAAACGCCCCGGATCCGCTGGCTTCGGTTGATCCAAGCAAGATACCGGCGATGGATATCGCCATCGACCAGTTGTTCCAAGGGCCGGATCTGATCGGAGCCTGGTCGTTGAAGGTGCGCCCGACCGGCAAGGGCATCGCGTTGAACGACCTGGACATGGGCCTCAAGGGCATGGTCCTCAATGGCAACGGCGCCTGGGAAGGCGCGCCGGGCTCGACCAGCAGCTGGTACAAAGGCCGTATCAAGGGCAAGAACCTGGCTGATGTCCTGAAGGGCTGGGGATTCGCCCCCAGCGTGACCAGCCAGGAGTTTCGCCTGGACGTCGATGGCCGCTGGCCGGGTTCACCCGCCTGGGTGGCCACCAAGCGCTTCTCTGGAAGCCTCGATGCATCGCTGAACAAGGGGCAGTTCGTCGAGGTCGAAGGCAGCGCGCAGGCATTGCGGGTATTTGGCCTGCTGAACTTCAATTCCATTGGCCGACGCCTGCGCCTGGATTTCTCCGACCTGTTCGGCAAAGGGCTGAGCTACGATCGGGTCAAGGGTTTGCTGGTGGCGAGCAGTGGCGTCTATGTGACACGCGAGCCCATCACCTTGACCGGGCCTTCGAGCAATCTGGAGCTCAACGGCACGCTGGATATGGTCACTGACCGGGTCGACGCCAAGCTGCTGGTGACGTTGCCGGTAACCAATAACCTGCCCATCGCCGCGCTGATCGTTGGCGCCCCGGCGGTGGGTGGGGCATTGTTCTTGATCGACAAACTGATCGGTGACCGCGTCGCGCGTTTTGCCAGCGTAAGATACGACGTCAAGGGGCCGTGGAAAGAGCCGAAAATCACTTTCGACAAACCGTTCTGACGAGTTGGCACTGATCCCCTGGGGGAGCGATACGAGAAGGGAGGGAGCGCATGCCAGTCGCCGTGATTCAAATGGTCAGCCAGAGCGATGTCCTCGCCAACCTGGCCCGTGCCCGTGTACTGCTGGAGCAGGCGGCGGCGGGCGGTGCGAGGCTGGCGGTGCTGCCGGAAAACTTCGCCGCAATGGGGCGGCGGGACGTCGCCGACATGGGGCGCGCCGAAGCCTTTGGTCAGGGACCGATCCTGCCTTGGTTGAAACAGGTCGCCCGCGACCTCAAGTTATGGATTGTCGCCGGCACGCTGCCGTTGCCGCCGGTGGACGAGCCCGAAGCCAGGGTTCATGCCTGTTCGTTGCTGGTGGACGACCAGGGCCAGATCGTCGCGCGTTATGACAAGCTGCACCTGTTTGACGTGGACGTGGCGGACAATCGGGGGCGCTACCGTGAATCCGATGACTATGCTTATGGACGCAACGTGGTGGTCGCCGATACCCCCGTGGGCCGGGTGGGGTTGACGGTCTGTTACGACCTGCGTTTCCCGGAGCTCTACAGTGAGCTGCGGGCAGCCGGGGCCGAACTGATTACCGCGCCTTCCGCATTTACAGCGGTGACCGGCGCCGCCCATTGGGACGTGTTGATTCGCGCCCGGGCCATCGAGACCCAGTGCTATATGCTGGCGGCTGCCCAGGGTGGGACGCATCCGGGGCCAAGGGAAACCTTCGGCCATGCCGCGATTGTCGACCCGTGGGGCCGCGTGCTGGCGCAACAGGATCAAGGCGAGGCCGTGCTGCTGGCCGAGCTCGACAGCAGCGAACAGGCGTCCATAAGGGCGCGCATGCCGGTGGCGAGTCATCGGCGCTTTTTCTCGCAGGGCGCTCGACAGCGACCTGCCCAAGACGACGAATTCAAGGCGTAAAACATATGAGCGGGTTGTTGTCCTCAGTCAGTGAACACCTTCTAGCCCCCGGTGGCGTGACCCTCGAAAGCCTGCAAGGCGTGCTGGGCGACCTGGCCGGCCCAGGCATCGATGCCGCCGACCTGTATTTCCAGGGCCAGATTTCCGAGTCATGGTCGCTGGAAGACGGCATCGTCAAGGAAGGCAGTTTCAACCTCGACCAAGGCGTGGGCGTGCGTGCCCAATCCGGGGAAAAAACCGGTTTTGCCTACAGCAATGCCATCACCCTCGAAGCCCTTGGTACGGCGGCCCGTGCCGCTCGATCGATCTCCAGGGCCGGGCAGAACGGCACGGTCCAGGCCTTCAGCAGCAGGGATGTGGCGCAACTCTATGCCCCGGATAATCCGCTGGAAGTCATGAGCCGTGCCGAGAAAGTCGAATTGCTCAAGCGCATCGACGTCGCCACCCGCGCCCTCGACCCGCGTATCCAGCAGGTGTCGGTCAGCATGGCCGGGGTCTGGGAGCGGATCCTGGTGGCCTCTACCGATGGCGGCCTGGCGGCGGACGTACGGCCTCTGGTGCGCTTCAATGTCAGCGTGATCGTCGAGCAGAATGGCCGTCGCGAGCGCGGTGGCCATGGCGGTGGCGGGCGCACCGACTACCGTTATTTCCTCAGTGAAGACCGTGCCATGGGCTACGCCCGCGAAGCGCTGCGCCAGGCGCTGGTCAACCTCGAAGCGATCCCGGCCCCGGCCGGTACCTTGCCAGTGGTGCTCGGGTCCGGCTGGTCCGGGGTGTTGCTGCACGAAGCGGTGGGCCACGGCCTGGAAGGCGATTTCAACCGCAAGGGCAGCTCGGCCTACAGTGGGCGCATGGGCGAAATGGTCGCCTCGAAACTCTGCACCATCGTCGACGACGGCACGCTGGCTGGACGTCGCGGGTCCCTGAGCGTCGACGATGAAGGCACCCCGACCGAGTGCACCACTTTGATCGAAAACGGCGTGCTCAAGGGCTACATGCAGGACAAGCTCAACGCCCGGCTCATGGGCGTGGCCCGAACCGGCAACGGTCGCCGCGAATCCTACGCACACCTGCCGATGCCGCGCATGACCAATACCTACATGTTGGGCGGCCAGAGCGATCCGGCGGAAATCATCGCCTCGGTGAAGAAAGGCATCTATTGCGCCAACCTCGGCGGTGGCCAGGTGGACATCACCAGCGGCAAGTTCGTGTTTTCCACCAGCGAGGCCTACCTGATCGAAGACGGCAAGATCACCGCGCCGGTCAAAGGCGCGACCCTTATCGGCAACGGGCCGGAGGCAATGAGCAAGGTGTCGATGGTCGGTAACGATCTGGCGCTGGACAGCGGCGTGGGGACGTGTGGCAAGGACGGACAATCGGTGCCGGTGGGCGTCGGCCAGCCGACCCTGAAGATCGATGCGATTACCGTGGGTGGCACGGGCGCATGATGGAGCATTGGGTGGAGTGCATGGCCTCCACCCAAGGGCGTAACTCAGCGCAGACCGCGTTGAGTCTCGTCCAGCTCTCGGATGTACTTGAAGATTTTACGGCTCGAGGCCGGCGGTTTGTTCTGCGCCAGTTCGTGCTGGGCCTGACGGATCAGGGAGCGCAATTGCTGGCGATCAGCCTCCGGGTAATCGATGACGAATTTTTCCAGGGTGCCGTCATCGCCCGCGATCAAGCGATCGCGCCAGCGTTCCAGGTTGTGGAAGCGCTCGTTGTACTGCCGGGTGGAGGCGTCGAGCTGGTCGAGCAAAACGAGGATGGCGTCAGTGTCCTGGTCGCGCATCAGTTTGCCGATGAATTGCAGGTGCCGTTTACGCGCGATATTCGCGGTGTGCTTGGGCGCATCGGCCAAGGCCCGGCGCAAGGCGTCGGTCAGGGGCAGTTTGGCCAGCAAGTCAGGCTTGAGTGTTGTCAGGCGCTCGCCGAGGTCAACCAGAGCATGCAGCTCGCGTTTGACCTGGGATTTGCTTTTTTCACCCTCGTAGAGGGAGTCGTCGTAAGAATCAACCATGGTGGCAGTCCGCAAAGAAACGCCGCCATGATAACCAGTCGGGGGCCGCTTGTCCGGCCCGGTCGCTAGAAGGCCAAGGGTTTGTACGAAAAATCGCCGCGCAGGCCGTTTGCGTTCAAAACCGTTACCGAAAGCAGAATTTGAGTGGAGAACACCATGAGTGCAGTTCAAAGCGTCGGCCCGCAAGCATTGCCGGCACTGCAGGAGCAAGTCGAGCAGATTCTCGCCGAGGCCAAGCGACAGGGGGCCAGCGCCTGTGAAGTGGCGGTATCGCTGGAGCAGGGACTGTCGACCTCGGTGCGCCAGCGCGAGGTGGAAACCGTTGAATTCAATCGCGACCAGGGTTTCGGCATTACCTTGTACGTAGGCCAGCGCAAGGGCTCGGCCAGCACTTCGGCCAGCGGGCCCGAGGCCATTCGCGAAACGGTGGCCGCGGCGCTGGCGATTGCCAAGCACACGTCCGAAGACGAAGCCTCGGGCTTGGCCGACGCCGCGCTGATGTGCAAGGAGCTGAAGGATTTCGACCTGTTCCACGCCTGGGACATCACGCCCGAGCAGGCTATCGAACAGGCACTGCGCTGTGAGGCGGCGGCATTCGAGGCCGACAGCCGGATCAAGAATGCCGATGGTACGACGCTCAATACCCACCAGGGTTGCCGCGTCTATGGCAACAGCCATGGCTTTGTCGGCGGTTACGCATCGACCCGCCACAGCCTCAGTTGCGTGATGATCGCCGAGGCCGACGGGCAGATGCAGCGCGACTACTGGTACGACGTCAACCGCCAGGGCACGTTGTTGGCGGACCCTGTGAGCATCGGCCAGAAAGCCGCGCAACGGGCAGCCAGCCGTCTGGGCGCACGGCCGGTACCGACCTGCGAAGTGCCGGTGCTGTTTTCTGCCGAACTGGCCGGTGGCTTGTTCGGCAGCTTCCTGTCGGCGGTGTCCGGCGGCAACCTGTACCGCAAGTCGTCGTTCCTCGAGGGCGCGCTGGGCCAGAAACTGTTCCCGGAATGGATGACCATCGACGAGCGACCACACCTGATGCAAGCCATGGGCAGTTCGGCGTTCGATGGCGATGGCCTGGCCACCTATGCCAAGCCGTTCGTGGAAAAAGGCGAGTTGGTGTCCTACATCCTCGGGACTTATTCGGGCCGCAAGCTGGGCATGCCAAGCACCGCCAATGCCGGCGGCGTGCACAACCTGTTCGTTACCCATGGCGAAGAGGACCAGGCTGCACTGCTGCGGCGCATGGGCCGCGGCTTGTTGGTGACGGAACTGATGGGCCATGGCCTGAACATGGTCACCGGGGATTATTCCCGTGGCGCGGCGGGGTTCTGGGTCGAGAATGGCGAGATCCAGTTCCCGGTCCAGGAAGTGACCATTGCGGGGAACATGCGCGACATGTTCAAGCAAATCGTGGCGGTGGGGAATGATTTGGAGCTGCGCAGCAACATTCGCACTGGCTCGGTGTTGATTGAACGGATGACGGTGGCGGGTAGCTAACACCTCACCGTGTAAAACAAAGGCGCGTCATCCATTGAGGTGACGCGCCTTTTTTGTGCCAGCAAACTTCCTTTGTTCCCCTGTCTCGCTTGTGTTGCGTCTTATTATCATCTAATAATGAATCTCATTTGCCGAGCGGGACCCGGTCATGAGTGTTGCCCTGCACGAACAACCCTACCTTGAAAGCTGGCGCTGGATGAGTCGCCAGATCCGTTGCGCGACAAGTCCGGACGAGCCTCGGCTGATCGAGCATTACCTGGCCGAGGGCCGCTACCTTGCCTGCTGCACTGCCACTTCACCGTGGATGATTTCCGAAACCGCCTTTCGCCTGCTCCTCGATACCGCCCGCGACGTCGCGCTGCCATGGCATTGGCGAAACCTGTGTCTGGATCAAGCCTGGCGTCCACTTCGCGACTTGGAGCAGCAGTCGAATTGCCGCTGCCGTCTCAGGCGTTGGCAGAGCCACGCCTGGGCGCTGGCGACCTGCGCGCTGGAGCCATCGATTTCCCTTACTGAACTGGAACAAGGATTCCCCGATGAGTAATACCCGTATCGAACGCGACAGCATGGGCGAACTTCAGGTGCCGGTGGCTGCGCTCTATGGCGCGCAGACCCAGCGTGCGGTGGATAACTTTCCTGTCAGTGGCCAGCGCATGCCGGCGCAGTTCATTCGCGCCCTGATCCTGGCCAAGGCTGCCGCCGCCAGGGCCAACGTAGAGTTGGGACAAGTCAGCGCGGCCCAAGGCAAGGCCATCGTCGATGCGGCCCAGGGCTTGCTGGAAGGCGACTTCATGGAACATTTCCCGGTGGATATTTTCCAGACCGGCTCCGGCACCAGTTCCAACATGAACGCCAACGAAGTGATCGCCACCCTGGCCAGTCGCCTGTTGGGAGAGCCGGTCAACCCGAACGATCATGTCAATTGCGGGCAGAGCAGCAACGACATCATTCCCACCAGTATTCACGTCAGCGCCGCGCTGGCCTTGCATGAGCAGTTGCTGCCAGCGCTGTTGCACCTGGTGCAGGTGATCGAGCGCAAGGCGGGAGAGGTCCACCCGTTCATCAAGACCGGTCGGACCCATCTGATGGATGCCATGCCGGTGCGCCTGAGCCAGGTGCTCGACGGTTGGGCGCAGCAGCTCAAGGCCAATATCGGCCATCTGCAGGACCTGCTGCCGAGCCTGCAATCCTTGGCCCAGGGCGGTACGGCGGTCGGCACCGGGGTCAATGCCCATCCACGCTTCGCCGAGTTGTTCAGCCAACAACTGACGCAGTTGACCCAGGTGCAATTCACGCCGGGAACGAATCTGTTCGCGCTGATCGGCTCCCAGGACACCGCCGTGGCGGTTTCCGGACAGCTCAAGACCACGGCCGTGTCGCTGATGAAAATTGCCAACGACCTGCGCTGGATGAATTCCGGGCCGCTGGCGGGCCTGGGCGAGATCGAGCTGGAAGGCTTGCAGCCGGGTTCCTCGATCATGCCCGGCAAGGTCAACCCGGTCATTCCTGAAGCCACGGCGATGGTGGCGGCCCAAGTGATCGGCAACGACACGGTGATCACCATCGCCGGTCAATCGGGCAATTTCGAACTCAACGTAATGCTGCCGATCATCGCCCAGAACCTGCTGAGCAGCATCACGTTGATGTCCACCGCCAGCCGGTTGCTGGCGGACAAGGCCATCGCCACGTTCAAGGTCAACGAAGCCAGGCTCAAGGAGGCGCTGTCGCGTAACCCGATCCTGGTCACGGCGCTGAATCCGATCATCGGTTACCAGAAGGCCGCTGAAATCGCCAAGAAGGCTTATCAGCAAGGTCGCCCGGTCATCGATGTCGCCCTGGAGCACACCGACCTGACGCGCGCCGAGCTTGAGGTCCTGCTGGACCCCGAGAAACTCACCGCCGGGGGGGTGTGACCCCGACACTCATGTGGAGGACTCATCATGGAACACTGGAAACGTACGATCGAGCGTGCCAATCGCTGTTTCATGCAAGGCGAGTTGGTCGATGCTCGCGAAGCCTACCTGCAAGCACTGGCGCTGGCGCAGGTGTTGTTCGAGCGTTGGGCGGACGCGGATGAAGCCGTGGCGGCTTGTGTCGTGTCCCACCACAACCTGGCGGACCTGCACCTGCGCTTGAATCAGCCGGAGGAGAGCGCGGAGTACCTGTGTGCCATCCACCAGCGCCTGCTGACGGCCCTGCAGGACGAACGCCTGGCCCCGGCCCTGCGTGCCGCTGCGATGCGCCAGAGCCACAAGACCTATGTCGAGCTGTTGAATTTCATCGGCGAGCACGGCGAATACCCACGCACCCACCGCTTGCTCCACGGCGATGCCGCTTCGACCCGGCATCGCGACACCCCTGTTCATTACGGAGTCCATTGAGATGGCTTTTACCTTGCCTGCGTTGCCTTATGCCTACGACGCCCTGGAACCGCACATCGATGCGAAGACCATGGAAATCCACTACACCAAGCATCACCAGACGTACATCAACAACCTCAACGCGGCGGTGGAGGGCACCGAATACGCCGATTGGCCCGTCGAGCAACTGGTGGCCAGCGTTGAGCAGCTTCCCCAGGAATTGAAAGCTGCGGTGATCAACCAGGGCGGCGGCCATGCGAATCATTCGTTGTTCTGGGAGGTGATGGCGCCCCACGGTGGTGGCCAGCCGGACGGCGCACTGGCGGCGGCGATCGAAGCGCAGCTGGGCGGCATCGAGCGGTTCAAGGAAGCCTTCACCAAAGCCGCGTTGAGCCGTTTCGGCAGCGGCTGGGCCTGGCTGAGCGTGACCCCGCAAAAGACCTTGGTTGTTGAAAGCAGTGGCAACCAGGACAGCCCCTTGATGAGTGGCAACACGCCAATTCTCGGCCTGGATGTGTGGGAGCACGCATATTACCTGCTGTACCAGAACCGTCGTCCCGAATACATCAACGCGTTCTACAACGTGATCCATTGGCCGGAAGTTGCACGACGCTACCAGGCAGCGGTCGCTTGAGTCCCTACTAAGAACAATCCAAGGCTGACTATGGACACTGAAACTCTGGCGATAGCCGGCGGGCGCATGTTTCGCTACGCCTTGGGATCACTGCTACTGTTGGTCGGGATGACCCTGCTGGCGGCGCAGGGACTGGCATGGCTGGACCTGGAGCCGAAGTTGCTGCGTGCGTTGCAAGGTGGCGGGCTTTGCGCCCTGGGCACCGCGCTGGGGGCGGTGCCGGTGCTGGTGATCCGGCGCATGCCCCAGGCCGTGAGCGATTCGCTGCTGGGGTTCGGCGCCGGAGTGATGCTTGCCGCCACGGCATTCTCACTGATCGTGCCGGCAATAGCCGCCGCCGAGCAGTTGGGGCTCACGCCATGGGCGGCCAGTGGCCTTGTCTGTTTGGGCATCCTCTCGGGGGCATTCGGGCTGTATCTGGTAGACCGCAAGGTGTCGGCCAGCCCCGAAAGGCTGATCGCCGCGCCAGGACGCCCGATCATTGCGCCGCGGATCTGGTTGTTCGTCGTCGCCATCATTGCCCATAACATCCCCGAAGGAATGGCCGTTGGCGTCTCTGCGGGCGGCGGTATGCCGGACGCCGACAGCCTGGCGATGGGCATCGCCTTGCAGGACGTCCCGGAAGGGCTGGTGATTGCGTTGGTGCTCGCGGCTGCGGGAATGTCGCATGCCAGGGCATTTTTGATCGGCGCCGCGTCAGGGCTGGTCGAGCCGGTGTTTGCGCTGCTATGCGCCTGGTTGGTCAGCCTGGCCGAGGTGCTGTTGCCGCTTGGGCTGGCACTGGCGGCAGGGGCGATGTTGCTGGTAGTGACCCATGAAGTGATCCCCGAATCTCGCCGCAATGGTCATGAGAAGCTGGCGAGCCTGGGATTGCTGGTGGGTTTTTGCCTGATGATGGTGATGGACACGGCGTTGGCCTGATGCAATCCAAGGACCATGCGCTTGTGCTGTTGTGGCTCGAGTCCTCGGGCAGTCACTCGCCTTCGTCGAAGTATCTGTTGATCAGGTCCACCAGGGCGTCCATCGCTTCCTGCGCCTGTTCACCTTCAGTGCTCAGGTGGATCTTGGTGCCCTTGCCGGCGGCGAGCATCATCATCGCCATGATGCTTTTACCATCGATGGTGGTCTCAGGGTCGCGCCCGACCCTGATCGTGACATCCGGAAACTGACCCGCCACACCGACGAATTTCGCTGACGCTCGGGCATGCAGACCCAGCTTGTTGATGATTTCAATTTCCCGAGCAGGCATCGCGATGTGAATCCTTTAGCTGAGGTCGCGGTGGCGAACCTGGACGTTCTTCAGGGATTGTTGCAGGAGCTGACCCAGGCGTTCGGTCAGGTAGACGGAGCGGTGATGACCACCGGTACAGCCGATGGCGATCGTGACGTAGGCACGGTTGCTCGCGGCAAAGCGGGGCAGCCATTTGAGCAGGTAGCTGGAGATGTCCTGGAACATTTCCTCGACATCCGGCTGGGTAGCCAGGTAATCGATCACCGGTTGGTCCAGCCCGGACTGCTCGCGCAGTTCCGGCTTCCAGTAAGGGTTGGGCAGGCAGCGGACATCGAATACCAGGTCGGCGTCCACCGGCATTCCGCGCTTGAAACCGAACGATTCGACGAGGAAGGCCGTACCCGGTTCCGGCTGGTTCAGCAGGCGCAACTTGATGGTGTCGCGCAGTTGATACAGGTTCAGGTTCGTGGTGTTGAGCTTGAGGTCCGCCAGGTCTGCGATGGGGCCCAGCAGTTGGCTTTCGTCATGGATGGCTTCAGCCAGGGAGCGGCTGGCATTGCTCAGCGGATGACGCCGACGGGTTTCGGAAAAGCGCTTGAGCAAAGTTTCTTCGTCGGCATCCAGGTACAGCACGTCGCACTGGATATGCCGGTTGCGCACATCCTCGAGCAGTTCAGGAAACCGCGACAGATGGCTGGGCAGGTTACGGGCATCGATGGACACGGCGACCAGCGGTTGCGCCAGTTCGGTGTGGATCAAGGCGCGCTCGGCCAATTCCGGAAGCAGGCCTGCCGGCAAATTGTCGATGCAATAGTAGCCGTTATCCTCAAGCACATTGAGGGCGGTACTTTTACCGGAGCCGGAGCGGCCACTGACGATGATCATGCGCATGGTTAATGACCGTTCTGCTCGTCCAGGACAACCTGATACAAAGCTTCGCTACTCGCTGCGCTGCGCAGTTTTTCACGCACTTCCTTGCGGTCCAGCATGCTGGCGATCTGGCGCAGCAGCTCAAGGTGCGCATCGGTCGCCGCTTCCGGAACCAGCAATACGAACAGCAGGTCGACCGGCGCGCCGTCGATGGCGTCGAAATCAATGGGGGCTTCAAGGTGCAGCAGCGCGCTGATCGGCGCTTCACAGCCCTTGAGGCGGCAATGGGGAATGGCGATGCCGTTGCCAAAACCGGTGGAACCGAGTTTTTCACGGGCAATGAGGGCCTCGAAGACGTCCTGCATTTCCAGATCCGGCACTTCGCGGTGGATCAGGTTGGCGATTTGTTCGAGGGCTTTCTTTTTACTGCCACCCGGCGCGTTCACTTGGGAGCGGCCGGGGGTCAGGATGGTTTCTAGTCGGATCATGGATTGGGGGGGTTAACGACCGGTTGCGCCCTGGAGGAGGCTCTGGGTCTTTTCCTTATGCTTTTTGAGTTGGCGATCCAGCTTGTCGGTCAGCAGGTCAATCGCGGCATACATGTCTGAATGCTCTGCGTTGGCAACCACTTCTCCGCCGGGGATATGCAGCGTGGCTTCGATTTTCTGCAGCAGCTTTTCGACGTTCATCGTGACTTGCACATTGGTGATCTTGTCGAAATGCCTTTCCAATCGGTCGAGTTTTTCGCCGATGTAGGTGCGCAGGGGTTCGGTCACTTCCAGTTGGTGTCCACTGATGTTGACTTGCATACAGCTTCTCCTTCGTTGCCAGTGCATAAAGCGGCAGGCTGGGTTGCCTGCCACTGGAACGCTGTGGCGTGGCCCGTTACATCAACCGCTTGCGTTCGCTCGAAGGTGCGATCCCGAGGGATTCGCGGTATTTGGCGACGGTACGGCGGGCCACCTGAATGCCTTGTGCCTCCAGTAAACCAGCGATCTTGCTGTCACTCAACGGCTTTTTCTGATTTTCCGCGGCGACCAGTTTCTTGATGATCGCGCGGATGGCCGTGGACGAGCATTCGCCGCCTTCGGAGGTGCTGACATGGCTGGAGAAAAAGTATTTCAATTCATAGATGCCCCGTGGGGTATGCATGAATTTCTGGGTAGTGACGCGTGAAATCGTCGATTCGTGCATGCCCACCGCCTCGGCAATGTCATGCAGGACCAACGGCTTCATCGCTTCGTCGCCGTACTCCAGGAAGCCGCGCTGATGCTCGACGATCTGGGTGGCAACCTTCATCAGGGTTTCGTTGCGGCTCTGCAGGCTCTTGATGAACCAGCGCGCTTCCTGTAACTGGTTGCGCATGAAAGTATTGTCGGCGCTGGTGTCGGCACGTTTCACAAAGCCGGCGTACTGGGCATTGACGCGCAGCTTGGGCACGGACTCCTGGTTGAGCTCCACCAGCCAGCGATCGTTGTGCTTGCGCACGATCACGTCGGGAACCACATATTCGGGTTCGGTGGATTCGATCTGCGAACCGGGGCGGGGGTTGAGGCTCTGTACCAGCTCGATGACCTGGCGCAGCTCATCTTCCTTGAGCTTCATGCGGCGCATCAGTTGGCTGTAGTCGCGACCGCCCAAAAGGTCGATGTAATCGGTGACCAGGCGCTTGGCTTCAGCCAGCCAAGGGGTCTTGGCGGGCAGTTGGCGCAATTGCAGCAATAGGCACTCGCCCAGGTTGCGAGCGCCGATGCCGGCGGGTTCGAACTGCTGGATGCGGTGAAGGACGGCTTCGATTTCGTCCAGCTCTATGTCGAGCTCGGGGTCGAATGCTTCGAGAATTTCTTCCAGCGTCTCGTCCAGGTAGCCCTGATTGTTGATGCAATCGATCAGGGTCACGGCGATCAGGCGATCGGTATCGGACATCGGCGCCAGGTTCAATTGCCAGAGCAGATGACTCTGCAGGCTTTCGCCGACGGAAGTGCGGGTGGTGAAGTCCCATTCATCGTCGTCGCCGCTCGGCAGGCTGCTGGCGCTGGTCTGATAGACGTCCTCCCACGCGGTGTCCACGGGCAGGTCGTTGGGAATGCGCTCGTTCCATTCGCCATCCTCGAGGTTATCCACCGTTGGGGCGGCTTCCTGCTGGTAGGACGGTTCCTGGATTTCGGGGGTGGTTTTCTGCTCGACGTTATCGGCCAGTGGATCGGTGTTGTCGAAGTCGTCGCCTTCTTCCTGGCGCTCAAGCATCGGATTGGATTCCAAGGCCTCCTGGATTTCCTGTTGCAGGTCCAGGGTCGACAATTGGAGCAGGCGGATGGCCTGTTGCAGCTGCGGTGTCATCGTCAGCTGCTGGCCCATTCTCAAGACTAGCGATGGTTTCATGGCAGGGGCTAAACACCTTATTTGCCGGCGCACATGCGCCATCCACTACAGGGCGCCGGAGCGCCAAACTTAAGCAAATTATATGCCTGAAACCGAGGGGTTTGCCTAGGGCGTCGTCACAATAAAATTGGCAACGCCCGGACGATTCGCCAGGCACTTGCGCTTACAGGCGGAACTCATGACCCAGATAAACTTCCTTCACCAATTCGTTGGCCAGGATGGTGGCGGAGTCACCTTCGGCAATCAACTGGCCATCGTTGACGATATAGGCAGTCTCGCAGATATCCAATGTTTCGCGTACGTTGTGGTCGGTGATCAGCACGCCGATCCCCTTGGCCTTGAGGTGGTGGATGATCTGCTTGATGTCGCCGACCGAAATCGGGTCCACGCCGGCGAAGGGTTCGTCGAGTAGAATGAATTTCGGTGCGGTGGCCAGGGCGCGGGCGATTTCCACTCGGCGACGTTCACCGCCGGACAGGCTCATGCCGAGGTTGTCGCGAATGTGGCTGATGTGGAATTCCTGCAGCAGGCTTTCCAGCTCCTGGCGACGGCCGGCCTTGTCGAGCTCCTTGCGGGTCTCGAGGATCGCCATGATGTTGTCGGCAACCGAAAGTTTGCGGAAGATCGACGCTTCTTGCGGCAGATAGCCGATGCCAGCCCTTGCCCGGCCGTGCATCGGCTGGTGGCTCACGTCCAGGTCGTCGATCAGTACGCGACCCTGATCGGACTGGACCAGGCCGACGATCATGTAGAAACAGGTTGTCTTGCCGGCGCCGTTGGGGCCGAGCAAGCCGACGATCTGGCCGCTGTCGATGGACAGGCTGACATCGCGCACAACCTGGCGGCTCTTGTAGCTCTTGGCCAGGTGCTGGGCTTTCAGAGTTGCCATTACTGGGCCTTCTGCTCGTCGGTTTTCTTTTTCGGCTGGATCACCATGTCGATGCGCGGACGCGCCTCGGTGACCTTGCTGCCAGTGGCGCGACCGGCGCTGGCCAGTTTCTTGACCGTGTCGTAGACGATTTTCTCGCCTTGGGTCACGTTGTTGTCCTTGTCGACGACCTTGGCGCGATCGATCAACACAACGCGGTCCTGGGCGGCGTGATACTGGATGGTGACCCCGTAGCCTTGCACGGGCTTGGTGTCGCCTGCGGTTTGCAGTTGTTCGAAGTAGGCCAGGTTGCCCACCGAAGTCACTACGTCGATGTCGCCGGATTGGGTGCGGGTGATGGTCACGGTGTTGCCGGTCACCTTCATCGAGCCCTGGGTGATGATTACATCACCCTTATAGGTGGCGACACCGTTCTTGTCATCCAGTTGCGCGTCGTCGGCCTGGATGCGGATAGGCTGGTCGCGGTCGTTGGGAAGGGCCCAGGCGCTCGCGCTTCCCAGTGCTGCGCCCAGACTGAGCAAAATAGGGAGGGTTTTAGCGAGCTTCATACTGTCCTCTTACTTTCGATAGCAGGTGTATCCTGCTTTCCTTCAAATACGCCTTCATTCCCGTGCCGGTCGATACGCCGCCAGCGCCGTCGATTCTAACGGGTTGCTCGGTCTGCGCATATTCTCGTTGCGGGAAGACCGTCATGCGACTGGTGGTGATGAGGGTCGTACGGTTCTTTTCGTCGGTCCGGGTGATGCGCACCGAGTCGATCAGTTCGACCTCGGTGCCGCCGGGATTGACCTCGGCGCGCTCACTCTGGACATGCCATGGGAACTCGGTGCCCCGGAACATGTTCAGGTCCGGTTTGGTGACCAGCGTGATATCAGTCGCCTTCACGTGATCGACCTTGTCGGATGTCATTTCGTACTGCAGCTTGCCGTCGGGCAAGTACTGCAGGGTGTGCGTATTGGTTGCGTACCAGTCGATGTTCTCCTCGACCTTGGCCGCTGGCTGGTCCAGGAAGCGTTCCGGGCTGATGTTCCAATAGCCCACCGCAGCGAAAATCGCCGCGATACAGCTGAACACCAGGAGGGTGCGAATCTTCTTGCTTAGCATAAATGGCTCACAGGTATGCGGCGTTGGCCGCTTCGAGGTGGCCCTGGGCACGCAGGATCAGTTCACAGAATTCGCGGGCTGCGCCTTCGCCGCCCCTTGCCGTGGTGACACCATGGGCATGCTCGCGCACGAACGCAGCGGCGTTGGCCACGGCCATGCCCAAACCGACCCGGCGGATGACCGGCAGGTCCGGCAGGTCGTCACCCAGGTAGGCGACCTGTTCATAGCTTAGATTGAGTTGGCCAAGGAGCTCGTCCAAAACCACCAGTTTGTCTTCGCGGCCCTGGTAAAGGTGCGGGATGCCGAGATTCTTCGCCCGTCGCTCCACCACCGGCGTCTTGCGACCACTGATAATGGCGGTCTGCACGCCTGAGGCCATCAGCATCTTGATGCCTTGGCCGTCGAGCGTGTTGAAGGTCTTGAATTCGCTGCCATCTTCGAGGAAGTACAGGCGGCCGTCGGTGAGTACACCGTCGACGTCGAATACGGCGAGCTTGATTGTCTTGCCCCGTTGCAGCAGGTCGGTCGTCATTACATTACTCCAGCACGCAGCAGGTCGGACAGGTTGAAGGCGCCGACCGGGCGGTCGTCGTCATCCACCACCACCAGTGCGTTGATCCTGTGGTCTTCCATGATTTTAAGGGCTTCGGCGGCCAGCATGTCGGCGCGGGCGGTCTTGCCGTGAACGGTCATGACTGCGTCGATGGTTGCGTTGCGGATATCGATCGCGCGGTCGAGGGTGCGGCGCAGGTCGCCGTCGGTGAAGATCCCGGCCAGCTTGCCGTCGGCTTCGAGAATCACGGTCATGCCCAGGCCCTTCCGGGTCATCTCCATCAGCGCATCCTTGAGCAGCGTGCCGCGTTGAACCTTCGGTAGCTCTTCACCGGAGTGCATCACGTTTTCGACTTTGAGCAGCAGGCGACGGCCCAGCGCGCCGCCAGGATGGGAAAAGGCGAAATCCTCGGCAGTGAAGCCACGGGCTTCCAGCAGGGCCACGGCCAGGGCATCGCCCATGACCAGGGCTGCGGTGGTGGACGAAGTCGGGGCCAGGTTCAGCGGGCAGGCTTCGTGTTCGACATGAACATTGAGGTTCACCTCGGCGGCCTTGGCCAGCGGGGAGTCCGGGTTGCCGGTGATGCTGATCATCTGGATGCCCAGGCGCTTGATCAGTGGCAGCAACGTGAGGATTTCATTGGTCGAGCCGGAGTTGGACAGGGCCAGGATGACGTCGTCCCGGGTGATCATGCCCATATCGCCGTGGCTGGCCTCGGCCGGGTGGACGAAAAAGGCCGTAGTGCCTGTGCTGGCCAGCGTCGCGGCAATCTTGTTGCCGATATGGCCGGACTTGCCCATGCCGACCACGACCACGCGGCCCTTGCTGGCCAGAATCATCTCGCAGGCGCGTACGAAATCAGCGTCGATATGGGCCAGCAAGCCTTGTACGGCTTCGAGCTCGAGGCGGATGGTACGTTGTGCCGATTGAATCAGGTCGCTGGATTGGTTCATGTCAGATCGTATAGCCCGATGAAAAGGCGGCGATTATAGCGGCAATGATCGATTCCCTCACGCTAGTTCGTCACGCTTTGTTCGAACGGTTGCAAGGCTGGACATAAAATGTGGTGTTTTACCTTAAGCCAGGCTTAACGGGCGGGGGGTTGGCCTTGGGCGCCTGGCGGTTGCAGTGATATAGTTCGCCGCCGATTCGTGTGCTCGGCGGTTCCGGCGTTAGCCGGTTGGCCTGGGCATTCGGATATGAGGCTGCATCGCAAGGAGTTTAGATGAGTGCCGACAACGCCTACGCGGTCGAGCTGAAGGGACTGACCTTCAAGCGAGGGACGCGCAGCATTTTCAATGACATCGATATTCGCATCCCGCGTGGCAAGGTGACCGGCATCATGGGGCCTTCCGGGTGTGGAAAGACCACGCTGCTGCGGCTGATGGGTGCACAGCTGCGCCCCAATGCCGGCGAAGTCTGGGTCAATGGCCAGAACCTTCCAGAGCTGTCGCGCAGCGATCTGTTCGATGCGCGCAAGCACATGGGCGTGCTGTTCCAGAGCGGTGCGCTGTTTACCGACCTCGATGTGTTCGAGAACGTGGCGTTTCCCCTGCGTGTCCATACCGAACTGCCGGAAGAAATGATCCGCGACATCGTCTTGCTGAAACTGCAGGCAGTCGGGCTGCGTGGCGCCCTGGACCTGATGCCGGACGAGCTTTCCGGCGGCATGAAGCGTCGCGTGGCGTTGGCTCGGGCGATAGCCCTCGATCCGAAGATCCTCATGTACGACGAGCCCTTCGTTGGCCAGGATCCCATTGCCATGGGTGTGCTCGTGCGCCTGATCCGCCTGCTCAATGACGCGTTGGGCATCACCAGCATCGTGGTGTCCCATGACCTGGCCGAAACCGCGAGCATTGCCGACTACATCTATGTCGTCGGCGATGGCCAGGTGCTGGGGCAGGGAACGCCCAAGGAATTGAAGGATTCGGACAACCCACGCATTCGCCAATTCATGAAAGGTGACCCGGACGGTCCGGTGGCGTTCCATTTTCCGGCCACGGATTACCGTACCGATCTGCTGGGGAAGCGCTGATGCGCAAGAAATCATTAATAGAAAGAATCCGCCTGTTCGGCCGTTCCGGCATCGATGTGGTGGCCGTGCTGGGGCGTTCCACGCTGTTCCTGATGCACGCGCTGCTCGGACGCAATTCGACTGGAGGCGGTTTTGGCCTGTTGGTCAAGCAATTGCATTCAGTGGGGGTGATGTCCCTGGTGATCATCGTTGTCTCGGGCATCTTCATTGGCATGGTACTGGCGCTCCAGGGCTTCAGCATCCTGTCCAGCTATGGGTCGGAGCAGGCCGTCGGGCAAATGGTTGCGCTGACATTGCTGCGTGAGCTCGGGCCCGTGGTAACGGCACTGCTGTTCGCCGGACGAGCCGGATCGGCGCTGACTGCCGAGATCGGCAACATGAAGTCCACCGAGCAGTTGTCCAGCCTGGAAATGATCGGTGTCGATCCGCTCAAGTACATCATTGCCCCACGCCTGTGGGCCGGCTTCATTTCGCTGCCGGTGCTGGCAATGATCTTCAGCGTCGTGGGGATCTGGGGCGGCTCCTGGGTAGCCGTCGATTGGCTGGGGGTCTATGAGGGTTCCTACTGGTCCAACATGCAGAACAGCGTCGACTTTCTCGACGATGTGCTCAACGGCGTGATCAAGAGTGCCGTATTCGCTTTCGTAGTCACCTGGATCGCCGTTTTTCAAGGTTATGACTGTGAGCCCACGTCAGAGGGGATCAGCCGTGCCACAACCAAGACCGTGGTCTACGCCTCGTTGGCCGTCCTGGGCCTTGACTTTATTCTGACCGCCTTGATGTTTGGAGATTTCTGATGCAAAACCGCACCCTGGAAATCGGTGTCGGCCTTTTCTTGCTGGCTGGCATCCTGGCTTTGCTGCTGCTGGCCTTGCGGGTCAGTGGCCTGGCGCCGACCGCGAGCACCGACACTTATAAACTTTATGCTTATTTCGACAATATCGCCGGTTTGACGGTCAGAGCCAAGGTAACCATGGCCGGTGTCACCATCGGCAAGGTCACGGCAATCGATCTGGACCGCGACAGTTTCACTGGCCGGGTGACGCTGCAGCTGGAAAAACGCGTGGATAACCTGCCGACCGATTCCACTGCCTCTATCCTCACGGCTGGGCTGTTGGGTGAGAAATACATCGGTATCAGCGTGGGTGGGGAAGAGACCTTGCTCAAGGACGGCGGGACCATCCACGACACGCAGTCGTCGCTGGTGCTCGAAGACCTGATCGGTAAATTCCTGCTCAATACCGTTAGCAAAGACGCCAAATGAGGAGCTTTTGAATGATCTCTATCCTGCGACGCAGCCTGCTGGTCCTGCTGGCGGCCCTGCCGCTGATGGGCAATGCCGTGGCGGCGCCTTCGGCGCACGACATCATCCAGGACACGACGACCCGACTGCTGGCGGACCTTGCCGCCAATAAAGAGAAGTACAAGCAGGATCCGGGGGCGTTCTACGATGCACTGAATGGCATCGTCGGTCCGGTCGTGGATGCCGACGGCATTTCCAGGAGCATCATGACCGTCAAGTATTCGCGCAAGGCCACCCCGGCGCAGATGACCCGCTTCCAGGAAAACTTCAAGCGCAGCCTGATGCAGTTCTATGGCAACGCCTTGCTTGAATACAACAACCAGGGCATCACCGTTTCGCCGGCCAAGGATGAGAGTGGCAACCGCACCAGCGTCGACATGCAGGTCAAGGGCAATAACGGCGCGGTCTACCCGGTTTCCTACACACTCGAGAAAATCAACGACGAGTGGAAGGTGCGCAACGTGATCATCAATGGCATCAACATCGGCAAGCTGTTCCGTGACCAGTTTGCTGACGCGATGCAGCGCAATGGCGGCGACTTGGACAAGACCATCGACGGTTGGGCCGGCGAAGTCGCCAAGGCCAAGGAAGTGACCGAAGAAGCCAAAGAGAAGCAGGAACAATGAACGAGCCGGTGAATGACTCGGCCGTTCGCCTGGGCGAGTCTGGCGAGTTGCTGCTCAGTGGCGTGCTGGATTACCGCACCGGTCCGGGCTTGCGCAAGCAGGGCCAGGCGTTGATCAAGTCCGCAAAGGGCGCCGAGTTGGTCATTGACTGCTCTGCCGTGGAAAAGTCCAGTAGCGTCGGTCTGTCCCTGTTGTTGTGCTTCATGCGCGACGCCAAGGCCGCCGGCAAGACGTGGAGCATCCGCGCAATGCCCGAGGATATGCGTGAAATAGCTCAGGTCAGCGAATTGACCGAGGTGTTGGAGCTGGCCTGACCCTCGCCCCAGTGACCCTGGCAAGCGAGGTGGGCAACGTTACTCGTCTAAGTCCTGCGTCGCGGGGTTCGCAGGCGCGGGGCTTTTTTGTATGATGTGCGACCCGTGCGCACAGGGCGCCGATTGAGGTTGAGCATGCAGGCTGTAGAAGTGAAGAGCTTCCTTGAAGGAAAGCTGCCCGGTACGCAGGTGGAAGTTGAAGGCGAAGGCTGCAACTTCCAGTTGAATGTGATCAGCGATGAACTGGCGGCGTTGAGCCCGGTGAAGCGTCAGCAGAGCATCTATGCCCATTTGAACCCATGGATCGCCGATGGCAGCATCCACGCGGTCACTATGAAATTTTTCAGCCGCGCGGCTTGGGCCGAGCGCACCTGAGCCCAAGGGCGTCGAGATTCTTATGGATAAATTGATTATTACCGGCGGCGTTCGCCTTGATGGCGAAATCCGTATCTCCGGGGCAAAGAACTCCGCGCTGCCGATCCTGGCCGCGACCCTGCTGTGCGATGGCCCGGTGACCGTGGCCAACCTGCCGCACCTGCACGACATCACCACGATGATCGAGCTGTTCGGCCGCATGGGCATCGAGCCTGTGATCGACGAGAAGCTCGCCGTCGAAATCGACCCGCGTACCATCAAGACCCTGATCGCGCCGTACGAACTGGTGAAGACCATGCGTGCGTCGATCCTGGTGCTGGGCCCGATGGTTGCCCGTTTCGGTGAAGCCGAAGTGGCATTGCCTGGTGGTTGCGCCATCGGCTCGCGTCCGGTGGACCTGCACATCCGTGGCCTGGAAGCCATGGGTGCGGTGATCGACGTCGAGGGCGGCTACATCAAGGCCAAGGCCCCTGAAGGCGGCCTGCGTGGTGCGCACTTCTTCTTCGACACCGTCAGCGTGACCGGGACCGAGAACATCATGATGGCCGCGGCCCTGGCCAAGGGCCGCAGCGTGCTGCAGAACGCCGCCCGCGAACCTGAAGTGGTGGACCTGGCGAACTTCCTGATCGCCATGGGCGCCAAGATCACCGGCGCCGGCACCGACACCATCACCATCGATGGCGTCGAGCGCCTGCACTCGGCCACTTATAAAGTGATGCCGGACCGTATTGAAACAGGCACCTACCTGGTTGCCGCCGCCGTCACGGGTGGCCGCGTCAAGGTCAAGGACACCGATCCGACGATCCTCGAAGCTGTCCTGGAAAAACTCAAGGAAGCCGGTGCAGAAGTCACCTGCGGCGAAGACTGGATCGAAGTGAACATGCACGGCAAGCGGCCCAAGGCCGTCAACGTGCGGACCGCTCCGTACCCGGCGTTCCCGACCGACATGCAGGCGCAGTTCATCTCCCTCAACGCCATTGCCGAAGGCACGGGCGCGGTGATCGAGACGATCTTCGAAA
This sequence comes from Pseudomonas frederiksbergensis, assembly GCF_035751725.1. Classification (GTDB taxonomy): domain Bacteria; phylum Pseudomonadota; class Gammaproteobacteria; order Pseudomonadales; family Pseudomonadaceae; genus Aquipseudomonas; species Aquipseudomonas frederiksbergensis_A. Next base: position 1,002,641 of record NZ_CP142104.1, read on the forward strand.
ACCGCTTCATGCACGTCTACGAGCTGCACCGCATGGGCGCCAAGATCCAGGTCGAAGGCAACACGGCCATCGTCACCGGCACCGAGAAACTCAAGGGCGCGCCAGTCATGGCCACCGACCTGCGGGCCTCGGCCAGCCTGGTGATTTCGGCACTGGTTGCCGAAGGCGATACGCTGATCGACCGCATCTACCACATCGACCGTGGTTACGAGTGCATCGAAGAGAAGCTGCAGATGCTCGGCGCCAAGATCCGTCGCGTACCGGGCTAGTTCCCGCTGCATGGGCACAAGGATGTGCCTGTTGAATTGCTTCAGATCGAGGGTGTTCGCACCCTCGATGTGTGTCCGGCGCCGCTTGCGACCGGGCATGAGTACCTTGATAAGGACTAACGTTTCCCATGTTGACCATCGCACTGTCCAAGGGCCGCATCCTTGACGACACCCTGCCGCTTCTGGCTGAAGCAGGCATCGTGCCGACCGAGAATCCGGACAAGAGCCGCAAGCTGATCATCCCCACGACCCAGGCCGATGTGCGCTTGTTGATCGTGCGCGCCACCGATGTGCCGACCTATGTGGAGCATGGCGCCGCCGACCTGGGTGTTGCCGGCAAGGACGTGCTGATGGAATACGGCGGCCAGGGCTTGTATGAGCCGCTGGACCTGCGGATCGCCCGTTGCAAGCTGATGACCGCTGGCAAGGTCGGCGCCGCCGAGCCCAAGGGGCGCCTGCGTGTCGCGACCAAGTTCGTCAACGTCGCCAAGCGTTACTACGCCGAGCAAGGCCGCCAGGTCGATATCATCAAGCTTTACGGCTCGATGGAGCTGGCGCCGCTGATCGGCCTGGCGGACAAGATCATCGACGTGGTCGACACCGGCAACACCCTGCGAGCCAATGGCCTGGAACCCCAGGACTTCATCGCCGACATCACCTCCCGGCTGATCGTCAACAAGGCTTCGATGAAGATGCAGCACGCCCGTATCCAGGCACTGATCGATACCCTGCGCAAGGCAGTGGAATCGCGACACCGCGGCTGATTCACCTGCGCGACTCCACGTCGCGCCCGTCTATCCGCGTCATAGCCAATTTTCTCAGGTGCCCACGCGAATGGACTGGTAGCCTAGGGCGCCTGAGCATTTGCCATTAATAGAGGCCCTCGCTATGACCGCTCCCACCTCGATTCGCCGACTCAACGCTGCCGATCCGGATTTTGCACATCATCTGGATCATCTGCTGAGCTGGGAAAGCGTGTCTGACGATTCGGTCAACCAGCGGGTGCTGGACATCATCAAGGCCGTGCGCGAGCGTGGCGATGCCGCCCTGGTGGAATTCACCCAGAAGTTCGACGGCCTGCAAGTGGCGTCGATGGCCGACCTGATCCTGCCGCGCGAGCGCCTGGAGCTGGCCTTGACCCGCATCACCGTGCCCCAGCGCGAAGCCTTGGAAAAAGCCGCGTCCCGCGTGCGCAGCTACCACGAGCGGCAAAAACAGGACTCCTGGACCTACACCGAGGCCGACGGCACGGTACTCGGCCAGAAAGTCACGCCGCTGGACCGCGCCGGCCTTTATGTGCCGGGTGGCAAGGCTTCCTATCCGTCGTCGGTGTTGATGAACGCGATTCCGGCCAAGGTCGCTGGCGTGACCGAAGTGGTCATGGTCGTTCCGACTCCGCGCGGCGAGATCAACGAACTGGTGCTGGCCGCGGCCTGCATCGCCGGTGTGGACCGAGTTTTCACCATCGGCGGTGCCCAGGCCGTGGCGGCGTTGGCCTATGGCACTCAAAGCGTGCCACGGGTCGACAAGGTGGTCGGCCCGGGCAACATCTACGTCGCCACCGCCAAGCGCCACGTATTTGGCCAGGTCGGTATCGACATGATCGCCGGCCCTTCGGAGATCCTCGTGGTGTGCGACGGCCAGACCGACCCGGACTGGATCGCCATGGACCTGTTTTCCCAAGCCGAGCACGACGAAGATGCCCAGGCGATCCTGGTCAGCCCGGACGCCGAGTTCCTCGACAAGGTTGCCGCCAGCATCGACAAATTGCTGCCAACCATGGACCGTGCCGAAATCATCAACACCTCGATCAATGGCCGTGGTGCGCTGATCAAGGTCGATGACATGGAGCAGGCCATCGAAGTCGCCAACCGCATTGCGCCGGAGCACTTGGAACTGTCAGTCGCGGATCCGCAAGCCTGGCTGCCGAAGATCCGCCATGCCGGCGCGATCTTCATGGGCCGTCACACCTCCGAGGCGCTGGGCGACTATTGCGCCGGGCCGAACCACGTACTTCCAACCTCCGGCACCGCGCGCTTCTCGTCGCCGCTGGGGGTCTATGACTTCCAGAAACGCTCCTCGATCATTTTCTGCTCGGAGCAGGGCGCGTCCGAACTGGGCAAGACCGCCTCGGTGCTGGCCCGTGGCGAATCGCTGAGCGCCCACGCCCGCAGCGCCGAATACCGCATCAAAGACGAACAGAAGGGGAACTGAAATGAGTAGATTCTGGAGCCCGTTCGTCAAGGACCTGGTGCCGTACGTCCCGGGTGAACAGCCGAAGCTGACCCGCCTGGTCAAGCTCAACACCAACGAGAATCCCTACGGCCCATCGCCCAAGGCCCTTGCGGCGATGCAGACCGAACTCAATGACAATCTGCGCCTGTATCCGGACCCCAACAGCGACTTGCTGAAAAGCGCCGTCGCCCGGTATTACGGTGTACAGACCAGCCAGGTATTTTTGGGTAACGGTTCGGACGAGGTGTTGGCGCACATTTTCCACGGTCTGCTTCAGCACGACCAGCCGGTGTTGTTCCCGGACATCAGCTACAGCTTCTACCCAGTCTATTGCGGGCTGTATGGCATCCAATTCGACGCGGTGCCGCTGGATGAACAGTTCCGGATCGACCCGGCGGATTATGCCAAGCCGAACGGCGGGATCATTTTCCCCAATCCGAACGCGCCGACTGGCTGCCTGCTGGCGCTGGAAGCGGTCGAGCAGATCCTCAAGGCCAGCCCGGATTCGGTGGTCGTTGTGGACGAGGCTTATATCGACTTCGGCGGCGAGACGGCCATCAGCCTGGTGGATCGCTACCCGAACCTGCTGGTCACGCAAACGTTGTCCAAGTCTCGCTCGTTGGCGGGACTGCGCGTGGGCCTGGCGGTGGGCCATCCGGATTTGATCGAAGCGCTGGAGCGGATCAAGAACAGCTTCAACTCCTACCCGCTGGATCGCCTGGCAAATGTCGGCGGCGCGGCGGCGTTCGACGATCGCGAGTACTTCGACCGGACTTGCCGCTTGGTGATAGAGCACCGTGAATGGGTAGTGGCCCGACTGGAGGCCAAGGGCTTTGAAGTGCTGCCGTCGGCGGCCAACTTCATCTTCGCTCGCCACCCCCGTCACGACGCGGCGGCGCTAGCGGCGAAGCTGCGTGAGCAAGGCGTGATCGTGCGGCACTTCAAGCAGGAGCGCATCGCGCAGTTCCTGCGGATCAGCATTGGCACGCCGGAGCAGAACCAGGCGCTGATCGAGGCCCTGGGCGAGCTCTAGACCTTTGCATCAAACCCAATGAGGGAGCGGGCAATCCGGCTCCCTCATTGTAATAACCGGTTTTACTCGTGATGCTCTTCACCGAGGAACGTCAGCGAAGTGAACACCCCACGCGTCGCGACATCCTTGTTGTCCTTGAGCGGGATTTCCATTTGTGCGGCGATCACGTTCAGACCCTCATTGCGCACCAATACCTTGGCTCGGCCTTCGGCATCGGTTTCGGTGCTCACGGTGCCCGGCGCGCTGCGATAGTCCCCCACCAACTTCACGCCTGCGGCAGGTTTTCCGTCGAGCAGCACCTGCACCGGCAACGACTGGCCGGGACCGACGGTCAGCGGGTCGACTTGCGGCACGATGACGAACTTGACCTGATCCAGCTTCGGCAGCTTCGCCCCCGGCTCATAGATCGCCAGGCTGTACTTGAAGGTCTGGGTCGACTCGATCGCGCCTGGCACTTTGCTGCGGCCTTCATTGACCCATTTCTTGTCGGCGGTCTGTGACCACATGCCATTGTCGAGTGCGACCGCCAGCACGGCCGGTGGCTTGAGGGGTTGCAGGCGGGCGTGGTCCGACAAGCGTTCCACGGTGACGGGAATCATGTTGCCGCCCAAGTCATAGGCCCAGGCACCGCTGATTTTCTTCGCCTTGAAGGCGTTGTCCTCGGCGCCATGACCGTAGATCACTTCGATGTTGCCGCGTCGTTGTTCCGTCCACAGGCCATGGGCCGAAGCCTGGGTGGCCAGGAGCAGGCCGAGCAGGGCGAAGGTCTTGGGGTATTTCATGCTGACTTCCTTATAGATCGAGGGTGAGGCTGACAGTGAAGTTGCGCGGATCGCCGGGAGTGACCCAGTAATTGCTGTAGGAGCGTTCGTAGTATTTTTCGTCGAACACGTTGTTCAGGTTCAGGCCCACGGTGACGGTGTCGCTGGCCTTGTAGTGGGCCAGCAGGTCGACGGTATGGTAGGCGGGCAATTCGAAGTCCTTGCCCGCTTCGCCCGAGCGATCACCCACGTAAGTGAACGCCGCGCCGACATCCGAGCCGCGCAGATGCCCATCCTGGAATTCGTAGACCCCTAGCAGGCTGCCGCTGCGCTTGGCGACGCCGAGGATCCGGCTGCCGGTGGGGATGACCTCGTCGCCCTTGGTCACTTCGGCGTCGATATAGGCAAAGGCGCCAATCACCCGCACCGCGTCAGTGAGCTGGCCGGTCATCTGCAGGTCGATGCCCTGGCTACGGGCCTTGCCCACGGCGCGACTGAAATCGGTCCCGGCCACCGGGCTGAGGACGTTTTCCTTCTCGATATGGAAGGCCGCGAGGGTAGTGCTCAGGCGGTCGTCGAACAGTTCGCTCTTGACCCCGACTTCATAGCCAACCCCTTCCTCAGGGTCGAATGTCTTGCCGTCGGCGTCCAGGCCATTGTTGGGTTTGAACGAGGTGGAGGCATTGGCGAACAGCCCGACTTGCGGCGTCAGTTGGTACAACAGACCGGCGCGTTGCGTCAGGGTGTCGTGGCGTTGGCGGCTGGTCACGTCGTTGACGTGGTTGTCGATGCTTTGCTCGAAGTGTTCGTAGCGCACGCCGAGCAAGCCGCGCAGTTTGTCGGTGAAGATGATCTGGTCCTGAAGGTTCACGGCCCTGCTTTTGACATGCTCGAAGAAGTCCGTGCCGGAGCGCGTGCCGTTGGGTTTTGGCTGGCCGTAGATCGGGTCGTAGATATCGATCGGATAAGCGCCGCCAGCGATGGTCGTTACGCGCTCATTCTTGCGGTAATCCTCGTATTCCGTGCCGATCAACAGTTCGTGCTGCCAGGGACCGAGATCGAACAGCCCGCGCAACTCAAGTTGGGTAATGCTGTCGTGCCAATTGCTGTCGCGCTCGCGGTAGCGGCGGTTCACCGTGTGGCCATCGGCGTTCAATGGCCGCGCTTCGGAAGCGAATCCCCAGAGCTCACCCTGCTTGTAATGGCTGGCCAGGCGTAACTGCCAGGCGTCGTTGAGCTGATGCTCGAGGGCGGCCTGGAGCATGTTGTTGTGGTTATCGATGTCCCCGTCGTTGGGTTCGCCCAGGAAGGTCGAACGGGAAACGCCACTCCAGCGATTGTTCGGGGCGACGATGCCACGGTCGAACGTCGAGCTGTGGCGCACGATTTCGCTTTCCACCAGCAACCGGGTGTCCGGGTTCAGTTGCCAACTGATGGAGGGCGCGACGAAGACGCGCTTGCTGCCGACATGATCGCGAAAGCTGTTGTTGTCCTCGACCGCCAGGTTGACCCGGGACAGCACGCTGCCTTCGGCGTCCAGCGGCGTATTGACGTCCAGCGCGGTTCGGTAGCGGTCCCAGCTTCCGGCGCTGGTTTGCAACGTGGTGAACGCTTCGGGTTGGGGTTTCTTGGTGACAATGTTGACCGTGCCGCCGGGATCGCCGCGGCCATAGAGGCTGGCCGCCGGGCCTTTCAACACCTCGATACGCTCGATACTGGCGGCGTCCGGCGTGCTTGGATAGCCGCGGTTGGCGCTGAAACCGTCCTTGTAGAATTCCGACGTGGTGAAACCCCTAACGCTGTATTCGTAAAGCGTCAGGCCGCCGAAGTTGTTCTGCTTCGATACGCCACCGGCATATTCCAGGGCTCGTTCGACGTGGGTGCTGCCCAGGTCCTTGAGTACGCTGGCAGGGATGACGCTGATCGATTGCGGGACGTCGCGCAAAGCCGTGTCGGTCTTGGTGGCGCTGACGGAGCGGGTCGCCCGATAGCCCGAGACAGGGCCGGTGGCGGATTCGTAGTCGGACGTGACGTTGATGGCGTCCAGCTCCAAAGGCTGGATTTCTTCGGCGAAGGCTGGATCGCCGAGTAGGCCCAGGGCGAGGCTGGCAACGGAAATCCGTTTCAGAGATGACATGTTATGTTGTTCCAATTTTCAGTATTGAAACAATATAACACTACTAATGAGAATTTATGCTATCTCGAATTCAGTGTTTTTTGTGGCGAGGGAGTAGCTCTCTCGCCACAGGGAATTTGAGAAGGGCTTGCTCGGTTGCAAGGCCCCTCTACGGTCGTGGTGCGGCTTATTGTTCTTCCTTGAGCACCACCGGCGCGGGTGGCGGACGCAGGCCGATCTCAGCCGTAAGCTTTAGCTCCTTGCCGTTGCGCATGACCTGGATCGTGACCTTGTCGGTGGGCTTGATCCGCGCCACCTGGTTCATCGAGCGGCGGCCATCGCCAGCGGGTTCGCCGTCGATGCTCAGGATGACATCGCCCAACTGCAGGCCGGCCTTCTGCGCCGGACCGTCGCGGAAAATCCCCGCCACCACGATCCCGGGCCGCCCGGACAAACCGAACGACTCAGCCAGTTCCTGGGTCAGCGGCTGGACTTCAATCCCGAGCCAGCCACGAATCACCTGGCCGTGTTCGATGATGGACTTCATCACTTCCATGGCCAATTTCACCGGGATGGCAAAGCCGATGCCTTGGCTGCCGCCGGACTTGGAGAAAATCGCCGTATTGATTCCGGTGAGGTTGCCGTTGGCATCCACCAGTGCGCCACCGGAGTTGCCGGGGTTGATCGCGGCGTCGGTCTGGATGAAGTCCTCGTAGTTGTTCAGGCCCAGTTGGTTGCGGCCGGTGGCGCTGATGATGCCCATGGTCACGGTTTGGCCAACGCCGAACGGGTTGCCAATCGCCAGGGTCACGTCGCCGATGCGAATGCTGTCGGAGCGGCCGATGGTGATCGCGGGAAGGTTCTTCAGGTCGATCTTCAATACCGCGAGGTCGGTTTCCGGGTCGCTGCCGATCACTCGGGCCAGGGTTTCACGGCCGTCCTTGAGGGCTACCACGATCTGGTCGGCACCGCTGGTGACGTGGTTGTTGGTCAGGATATAACCTTCCGGGCTCATGATGACGCCCGAACCCAGGCTCGACTCCATGCGCTTCTGCTTGGGTGAGTTGTCGCCGAAAAAACGCCGGAATTGCGGATCTTCGAACAGGGGATGGTTAGGTTTGTTGATGACTTTGGTGGTGTACAGGTTCACCACCGCCGGCGCCGCCAGCGTGACCGCGTCGGCGTAGGACACCGGGCCCTGCTGCACCGCCTTGGTTTGCGGCGCCTGTTGCAGGTTGACATCGAGGCTTGGCAGGCCGACCCATTCCGGGTAGCGCTGGATAATCAGTAGAGCGACAAGCACGCCGGCCAATAGCGGCCAGCCGGAAAAACGCAGCGCCTTGAGCATTAAGCACGTCCTACAAAGGTTGCAGGCGGTATGAGACCGCCCATAATGTCGCGCATTATACGAGGCCGCGCGCGCCTCTGAACGGGATATTTAGGAGTCTTTTCATGGCCGTAGCCCTGAACACCCTGGTAGAAGAAGCGGACCGTTACCTGACAAGCAATCGTATTTCCGATTATTGCCCGAACGGGCTGCAAGTCGAAGGCAAGCCACAGGTGATGCGCATCGTCAGTGGTGTCACTGCCAGCCAGGCGTTGCTCGATGCGGCCGTCGAGGCTCAGGCCGACTTGGTGCTGGTGCATCACGGCTATTTCTGGAAAGGCGAGAACCCTTGCATCACCGGGATGAAGCAGCGTCGCCTCAAGACATTGCTGAACCACGATATCAGCCTATTGGCTTACCATCTGCCCCTGGACCTGCACCCCGAGGTGGGCAATAACGTGCAACTGGCCCGCCAGTTGGACATCACCGTCGAGGGGCCGCTGGATCCGGATAATCCCAGGATCGTCGGCCTCGTCGGCTCCTTGACCGAACCGATGACGCCCCGGGATTTTGCCCGCAAGGTCCAGGAAGTAATGGGCCGCGAGCCCTTGCTGATCGAAGGGCAGGCGATGATCCGCCGGGTCGGCTGGTGCACCGGGGGTGGCCAGGGTTATATCGATCAGGCGGTGCTGGCCGGCGTCGACCTCTACCTTAGCGGGGAGGCGTCGGAGCAGACATTCCACAGCGCCCGTGAGAACGGCATCAGCTTCATCGCCGCCGGGCATCATGCCACCGAGCGCTACGGTGTCCAGGCGCTGGGGGACTACCTGGCGCGACGTTTTGCCCTGGAACACATTTTCATCGATTGCCCGAATCCGATCTGACTGTTTATCCCTGTAGGAGCAAGCTCGCTCCCACAGAAAAGCGCGTGCGAGGCCCGAACCGGCAGGCATATCCATATGCTGTTTCGATCTAGTTGGCGCCCTGATTAGAAGAGGTCGCTGTGCTAGGATTCCCCGCTCGAACACGGCCCGCTGGCCGTTCATAAGAAAGCTTTCGTGAGTAGCCATGGTCGACAAACTGACGCATCTGAAACAGCTGGAGGCGGAAAGCATCCACATCATCCGCGAGGTGGCCGCCGAGTTCGATAACCCGGTGATGCTGTACTCCATCGGTAAAGACTCCGCCGTGATGCTGCACCTGGCACGCAAGGCGTTCTTCCCCGGCAAGCTGCCGTTTCCGGTGATGCACGTCGACACCCGCTGGAAATTCCAGGAGATGTACAAGTTCCGCGACCGCATGGTCGAAGAACTCGGCCTGGACTTGATCACCCATATCAACCCGGACGGCGTGGCGCAGAACATCAACCCGTTTACCCACGGCAGCGCCAAGCACACCGACATCATGAAGACCGAGGGCCTCAAGCAGGCGCTCGACAAGCATGGTTTCGACGCAGCCTTCGGTGGCGCCCGTCGCGATGAAGAAAAGTCGCGCGCCAAGGAGCGCGTCTACTCGTTCCGCGACAGCAAGCACCGCTGGGACCCCAAGAACCAGCGCCCAGAGCTGTGGAACGTCTACAACGGCAAGGTCAACAAAGGCGAGTCGATTCGCGTGTTCCCGCTGTCGAACTGGACCGAGCTGGATATCTGGCAGTACATCTACCTCGAAGGCATCCCGATCGTGCCGCTGTATTTCGCCGCCGAGCGCGAAGTGATCGAGAAGAACGGCACGCTGATCATGATCGACGACGAGCGCATCCTCGAGCACCTGTCCGACGAAGACAAAGCCCGCATCGTCAAGAAGAAAGTGCGTTTCCGTACCCTTGGCTGCTACCCGTTGACGGGCGCGGTGGAGTCCGAGGCCGAGAGCCTGACGGACATCATCCAGGAAATGCTCCTGACGCGAACTTCCGAGCGCCAGGGCCGGGTCATCGACCACGATGGCGCAGGCTCGATGGAAGATAAAAAACGTCAAGGTTATTTCTAAGGGGCTGTCATGTCGCATCAATCTGATTTGATCAGCGAGGACATCCTCGCCTACCTGGGCCAGCACGAGCGTAAAGAGCTGCTGCGCTTCTTGACCTGCGGTAACGTCGACGACGGCAAAAGCACCCTGATCGGGCGCCTGCTGCACGACTCCAAGATGATCTACGAAGATCACCTGGAAGCCATCACCCGCGATTCGAAGAAAGTCGGGACCACCGGTGACGATATCGACCTGGCGTTGCTGGTCGACGGCCTGCAGGCCGAGCGCGAGCAAGGCATCACCATCGATGTCGCCTACCGCTATTTCTCTACCGCCAAGCGCAAATTCATCATCGCCGACACCCCAGGCCATGAGCAGTACACCCGCAACATGGCCACCGGTGCTTCCACCTGTGACCTGGCGATCATCCTGGTGGACGCCCGCTACGGCGTGCAGACCCAGACCCGTCGCCACAGCTTCATCGCCTCGTTGTTGGGCATCAAGCACATCGTCGTGGCCATCAACAAGATGGACCTCAAGGACTTCGACCAGGGCGTGTTCGAGTCGATCAAGGCCGACTACCTGAAGTTCGCCGAAGGCTTGAAGATGAAGCCCACCAGCATGCACTTCGTGCCGATGTCCGCCCTCAAGGGCGACAACGTGGTGAACAAATCCGAGCGTTCGCCGTGGTACACCGGCCAGTCGCTGATGGAAATCCTCGAGACCGTGGAGGTGGCGGGCGACCGCAACTTCACCGACCTGCGTTTCCCGGTGCAGTACGTCAACCGTCCGAACCTGAACTTCCGCGGTTTCGCCGGCACCCTCGCCAGCGGCATCGTCCACAAGGGCGACGAAGTGGTGGTGTTGCCGTCAGGCAAGAGCAGCCGCGTTAAATCCATCGTCACCTTCGAAGGCGAGCTGGAACACGCCGGTCCAGGCCAGGCCGTGACGCTGACCATGGAAGACGAGATCGACATTTCGCGTGGCGACCTGCTGGTGCACGCCGACAACGTTCCTCCCGTCACCGACAGCTTCGAAGCGATGCTGGTGTGGATGGCCGAGGAGCCGATGCTGCCGGGCAAGAAATACGACATCAAGCGCGCCACCAGCTACGTGCCGGGTTCGATTGCCAGCATCGTCAACAAAGTCGACGTGAACACCCTCGAAGAGGGGCCGGCCAGCGCCTTGCAGCTCAACGAAATCGGCAAGGTGAAGATCGCCCTGGATGCGCCGATCGCCTTGGACGGCTACGAGAGCAACCGCACCACCGGCGCGTTTATCGTCATCGACCGCCTCACCAACGGTACCGTCGGTGCAGGCATGATCGTGGCCCAGCCGCTGGCCCATGGCAGCAGCACGCACCACGGCAAACTGGCCCATGTGTCGGTGGAAGAGCGCACCCAGCGCTTCGGCCAGCAGCCAGCCACAGTGCTGTTCAGTGGCCTGTCGGGTGCGGGCAAGAGCACGCTGGCCTACGCAGTCGAGCGCAAGCTGTTCGACATGGGCCGTGCGGTGTTCGTACTTGATGGCCAGAACCTGCGCCATGATTTGAACAAGGGCTTGCCGCAGGATCGCGCCGGGCGGACCGAGAATTGGCGTCGCGCGGCTCACGTTGCCCGTCAGTTCAACGAAGCTGGCCTGCTGACCCTGGCCGCGTTCGTTGCGCCAAGTGCAGAAGGGCGTGAGCAGGCCAAGGACCTGATCGGTCGGGAGCGCCTGCTGACCGTCTACGTCCAGGCCTCGCCAACCGTGTGTGCCCAGCGTGATCCGCAAGGGTTGTATGCGGCCGCCGGCGATAACATCCCGGGCGAGTCCTTCCCGTATGACGTGCCGCTGGATGCCGACCTGGTGATCGACACCCAGTCGCTGACGTTGGAAGAAAGCGTCAAGCAGGTGCTGGACCTGCTGCGCAAGCGTGGGGCGATCTAAAAGGCAAGTCGCTGTAACTGAAAGCCCGCAGATGGGTGACCATCTGCGGGCTTGTTCATTCCCGTATGGAACAACTCGCGCCCACAAGGGAATCAGCGATGGTCGGGAAATTCGCGATGCATCTGCTCCAGCAACGCGTCCTTGTCCTGCCACAACTGGTTGATCCAACCTTGGAACTCCAGTCGATACTCCCCGTCCTGGTCGTAGCTTTTGCCAATGAACTGCGGCGGAATCTTCAACTCCTGGAAATGCACCACCACCTCCCCAACGTTGCCGCAGAGCAAATCCCAATACCCCGGGCGACCGCCCGGATAGTGAATGGTCACGTTGATGATCGACTCCAACTGCTCACCCATGGCATCGAGCACGAACGCGATACCGCCGGCCTTGGGCTTGAGCAAGTAGCGAAACGGTGACTGCTGCTGGGCGTGCTTGCCTTCGGTGAAGCGCGTGCCTTCGACGAAATTGAAGATGCCCACCGGGTTGTTGCGGAATTTCGCGCACGTCTTGCGGGTGGTTTCCAGGTCCTTGCCTTTCTTTTCCGGGTGCTTTTCCAGGTAAGCCTTGGAGTAGCGCTTCATGAACGGGAAGCCCAGTGCCCACCAGGCCAGGCCGATCACCGGCACCCAGATCAGCTCTTGCTTGAGGAAAAACTTCAACGGCCGGATGCGCCGGTTCAGCACGTATTGCAAGACCATGATGTCGACCCAGCTCTGGTGATTGCTGGTGATCAGGTAGGAGTGCTGGTAATCCAGGCCTTCCAGCCCGCTGAGATGCCAGCGGGTACGGCGCAGCAGGTTCATCCAGGCCTTGTTGTTGCTGATCCACGCTTCGTGGATGTGGCTCATCAGCCAGTCGGTGAAGCGCTGGGCGGCAGGGAAGGGCAGCAACAGCTTGAAGATCGCCACGATGAACAGCGGCGTGCAGCAGGCAATGGTATTGAGTGCCAGGAGCAGCGAGGCGATGACGCCGCGCAAGGGGGCAGGCAGGAAGTCCAGCATTTAAATATCCAAAGGTCGGTTGGCGGCTTGGATCGCGGTCAGGGCGATGGTGTACACGATGTCATCGACCTGGGCGCCGCGCGGCAAGTCATTCACGGGTTTGCGCAAGCCTTGCAGCATCGGCCCGAGGCTGACGCAATCGGCGCTGCGTTGCACGGCCTTGTGGGTGGTGTTGCCGGTATTGAGGTCCGGGAAAATGAACACCGTGGCCCGGCCGGCGACCTGGCTGTTGGGTGCCAGTTGCCGGGCCACGGTTTCGTTGGCGGCGGCATCGTATTGCAGCGGGCCGTCGATCAACAGCCCCTGTTGCGCCTCATGGGCCAGCAGGGTCGCTTCGCGGACCTTTTCCACCTCTTCGCCGCTGGCCGACTCGCCGCTGGAATAGCTGAGCATGGCGACCCTTGGCGTGATGCCGAACGCAGCGGCGGAGTCGGCACTTTGCAGGGCAATTTCCGCCAGCTCCGCTGCGCTGGGGTGCGGGTTCATCACGCAATCGCCGTAGACCAGCACTTCTTCAGGAAACAGCATGAAAAACACCGAGGACACCAGCGAGCATCCAGGCGCAGTCTTGATCAACTGCAAGGCTGGGCGGATGGTGTTGGCGGTGGAGTGGATGACACCGGATACCAGGCCGTCCACTTCATCCAGCGCCAACATCATGGTGCCGATCACCACGGGGTCTTCCAGCTGCTGCTCGGCCATGGGAGCGTTCAGGCTTTTGCTCTTGCGCAGTCGCACCATGGGCTCGACGTAACGCTCGCGAATCACATCCGGGTCGAGAATCTCCAGCCCCGGCGGTAGTTCGATACCTTGGGCGCGGGCCACCGCCTCGACGTCGGCCGGCTTGGCCAGCAACACGCAACGGGCGATGCCCCGGGCCTGGCAAATGGCAGCGGCCTGGACGGTGAGCGGCTCGCTGCCTTCAGGCAGCACGATGCGCTTGTTCGCGGCTTGCGCGCGTTGGATCAACTGGTAGCGGAACACCGCCGGTGACAGGCGCATTTCCCGTGGCGTACCGCAGCGCTGGTGCAGCCATCGGGCGTCCAGGTGGCTGGCGACGAAGTCGGTAATGATCTCCGCGCGTTCGCGGTCGTCGATGGGGATTTCCTTGTTCAGGCCGTTGAGCAGGTTGGCCGTATCGTAGGAACCGGTGCTCACCGACAGCACCGGCAACCCGGCCTGCAAGGCGCCGCGGCACAGCTCCATGATGCGTGGGTCGGGCAGGGTGTCGCTGGTCAACAGCAGGCCGGCCAGCGGCACGCCATTGATCGCCGCCAGGCTCACGGCCAGGATGATGTCGTCGCGATCGCCAGGGGTCACCACCAGCACGCCGGGCTTGAGCAGCTCCACGGTGTTGCGCATGGTGCGGGCGCAAATGATGATATTGCTCATGCGCCGGGTTTCGTAATCGCCAGCATTGAGCACCTGCGCGCCCATCAGGTCGGCCACGTCGCGCGTACGCGGGGCGTTGAGTTCGGGGCGGAACGGGATGCAGCCGAGCAGGCGGAAGTCGCCGCTGCGCAGCAATGGCGAGTGTTCCTTGAGGCGCGCGGTGAACGCCTCCATGCTCTCGTCGGTGCGGACCTTGTTCAAGATCACGCCGAGGACTTTGGGATCCTTGGGGCCGCCGAACAGCTGCGCTTGCAATTCAACGCGGCCGGAAAGCTCCGTCAACACTTCGTTCTCCGGCGCCGACACCAGGATGACTTCGGCGTCCAGGCTCTTGGCCAAGTGCAGGTTGACCCGCGCGGCGTAGCTGGCGCTGCGGGTCGGGACCATACCCTCGACGACCAGCACGTCCTTGCCGATGGCGGCCTGCTGGTAAAGGGTGATGATTTCTTCCAGGAGCTCATCGAGCTGGCCATCGCCAAGCATGCGCTCGACGTGAGCCAGGCCCAGGGGCTGGGGCGGCTTGAGGCCGTGGGTGCGGGCCACCAGTTCGGTGGAGCGTTCCGGGCCGGTATCGCCAGGATGAGGCTGGGCAATGGGTTTGAAAAAGCCGACTTTAAGCCCGGCCCGTTCCAGGGTGCGCACCAGCCCGAGGCTGATGGAGGTCAGGCCCACGCCAAAATCGGTGGGTGCGATAAAAAAAGTTTGCATGCGGATTCTCTAAGGGGGAATGGCGCGACCTATGACGGGTCGTCTACCCACAATTCAGTCGCCAAGGTTATCGCTAACCGGGCCTTGAGCGCACCAGCCGCAATCAAAGGGCTGGCCTATTTTTTCAATACGTTGCGCAGGGTCCAGCACCCAGGCCCGAGACTGCCACGGCGGTTGGTGACGCAGGTGCTGGGTGTGGCCACAGGACAGCTCGGCCACCCAATGCCCGTCCTCATCCTGGCGCCAACCTGTGACCATTGGTCTGTTCGAGCTAGCCCGTTTGTCCGGGTTCCGTTCGCTTTCGGGCAATTCCTTGTTTAGACTTGTCCGTTCTTCATTCTTATGCAAAAGGTCTCGCCCCATGCTGATCGCCG
This sequence comes from Pseudomonas frederiksbergensis, assembly GCF_035751725.1. Taxonomy (GTDB): domain Bacteria; phylum Pseudomonadota; class Gammaproteobacteria; order Pseudomonadales; family Pseudomonadaceae; genus Aquipseudomonas; species Aquipseudomonas frederiksbergensis_A. Next base: position 1,017,751 of record NZ_CP142104.1, read on the forward strand.
CCAATAAGGCTGTCTCCATCGACTATACCCTGACCAACGACGCTGGTGAGGTCATCGACAGCTCTGCCGGCGGCGCTCCGCTGGTCTACCTGCATGGCGCAGGCAACATCATCCAGGGCCTGGAAAAAGCCCTGGAAGGCAAATCCACCGGTGACGAGCTGAACGTGACCGTCGAGCCGGAAGACGCCTACGGCGAATACTCCGCCGAACTGGTCAGCACCCTGAGCCGCAGCATGTTCGAAGGTGTGGATGAGCTGGAAGTCGGCATGCAGTTCCACGCTTCGGCGCCGGATGGCCAGATGCAGATCGTCACCATTCGCGACCTGGACGGCGACGACGTCACCGTTGACGGCAACCACCCGTTGGCCGGTCAGCGCTTGAACTTCCAAGTCAAGATCGTTGACATCCGTGACGCCAGCCAGGAAGAAATCGCCCATGGTCACGTCCATGGTGAAGGCGGCCATCACCATTGATTTCTGCGCTACGTTCAAGTAATCCGTGAACTGGAAAGGCGCCCTATGGCGCCTTTTTAGTCGCTGCTGCTAGCATCGCCCATGGCTGTATTGAAAAGATCCGTAAACCTGGAGTTTCGTCATGAGTGCTTTCCACGACCTTAAACTGACAGCCCTGGATGGTCAGGAGCTTCCTTTGGCGCCGTTCAAGGGGCAAGTCGTGCTGGTGGTCAACGTCGCCTCCAAATGTGGCCTGACGCCACAATATGCGGCTCTGGAAAATCTCTACCAGCAATACAAGGCCAAGGGGTTCGCGGTGCTGGGCCTGCCCTGCAACCAGTTCGCCGGGCAAGAGCCGGGGACCGGGCAGGAAATCCAGGAGTTCTGCAGCCTCAACTATGGCGTGACGTTTCCGTTGGCCGGCAAGTTGGACGTGAACGGTCCTGAACGTCATCAGTTGTATCGCCTGCTGGCGGGCGAGGGCGCCGAGTTTCCCGGGGACATCACCTGGAACTTCGAAAAATTCCTGCTCGGCAAGGACGGCCGGGTGCTGGCGCGTTTCTCGCCGCGCACGCCGCCTGATGATCCTGCGGTGATCCAGGCGATTGAAAAAGCGCTGAGCTAAACCGTAGGCGAACCCTTGTGGCGAGGGTAAATCCCCTCGCCACAAGGTATGCGCTCGGCTTGCATTGGGTTGAGCCTCTCAATGTCGATCCTTCCTTCTGATCCTTAATCACTCCAATCAATAGTGCTACCCAGCACTGCCTCGACTCCATATTATCGCCGTCATATCTGAACTGTGACCGATCCCGTGGAGTGCCCCATGCCAGTACAAGCCCTGTTCAAACCTTTCCAGCTCGGCACGTTCCAGCTGCCGACCCGGGTGGTGATGGCGCCGATGACCCGTTCCTTTTCGCCGGGTGGCGTGCCGAACAGCAAAGTGATCGAGTATTACCGCCGTCGCGCGGCGGCCGGGGTAGGCTTGATCATCACCGAGGGCACGACGGTCGCCCATAAGGCTTCCAACGGCTACCCGAACGTACCGCACTTCTACGGTGATGCCGCCCTGGCGGGTTGGAAAAAAGTCGTCGATGCGGTGCACGCCGAAGGTGGCAAGATCGTTCCGCAGCTGTGGCACGTGGGCAATGTTCGGCGTCTCGGTACCGAGCCGGATGGCATTGTGCCGGGCTATGGCCCCACTGAAAAACTCAAGGATGGCCAAGTCGTGGTCCACGGCATGACCCAGGCGGACATTGATGAAGTCATCGCCTCTTTCGCCCAGGCGGCCAAAGACGCCCAGGATATCGGCATGGACGGCGTGGAAATCCATGGTGCCCACGGCTATCTGGTCGATCAGTTTTTCTGGGAAGGCAGCAACCAGCGCACTGACGGTTATGGCGGCGACCTGGCCAATCGTTCGCGCTTCGCCATCGAACTGATCCGCGCCGTGCGCGCTGCGGTGGGCGAGGGTTTTCCGATCATCTTCCGGTTTTCCCAATGGAAGCAGCAGGACTACACCGCGCGCCTGGTACAGACGCCTGAGGCGCTGGAAGCCTTCCTCAAGCCGTTGGCCGACGCCGGCGTGGATATTTTCCATTGCTCCACGCGTCGGTTCTGGGAGCCCGAGTTCGAGGGTTCGGACCTGAACCTGGCCGGCTGGACCCGCAAGCTCACCGGCAAGCCAACGATTACAGTCGGCAGTGTCGGCCTGGACGGCGAATTCCTGCAGTTCATGGTCAATACCGACAAGGTTGCACAACCGGCGAGCCTGGAAAATCTGCTGGAGCGCCTGAACAAGGAGGAGTTCGATCTAGTGGCAGTGGGTCGTGCGCTGCTGGTGGACCCGGACTGGGCGCAGAAAGTGCGTGACGGGCGTGAGCAGGACATCCTGCCGTTCAGTCGCGAGGCGTTGATGACCCTGGTCTGAGCATCACCGAACAATCAGCGTACGGTCGGCGCGGCAGGCATCACCTGCTCGCCGGCACAAGCCCCCCGCAATAATGCCTCGAATTGCTCGATCACCGACGCCCAGCCTTGGCGACTGGCGTGCTGGCGCGCATTGAGCCTCACGCAACGCAAGGCTTCGCGCTCCTCCAAAAGCCAACGGGCCGCGTCGCAGAACGCCTCTTCGTCCCCCGGCATCGCCGACACCCCGTTATAGCCGTGACGGATGTGCTGCGCTGCCGCGGCCTGGTCGTAGGCCACCACGCCCAGCCCGGACGCCAATGCTTCCAGCACGACGTTGCCGAAGGTTTCGGTCAGGCTCGGAAAGACAAACACATCCCCGGACGCATAATGAGCCGCCAGCGCTTCGCCACGCTGTGCTCCGCAGAATATTGCCTCGGGCAGTTGCTCTTCGAGCGCGAGCCGCTGTGGGCCGTCGCCTACGATCACCAGCTTGATTTGCCGTGTCGGAAAAGCACTGCGCAGGGTGTCGAAGCACCGCTTGAGCAGCGCAAGGTTTTTCTCCGGTGCCAGGCGTCCTACATGCAGCACTGCGATATCGTCATCGCCCAAGCCCCAGCTCTCTCGCAGGGCGACCGAGCGTTTTGCCGGGTGAAACAAATGACTGTCCACGCCACGGGACAACAACGCCACGCGTTCGAAATGCCGGCGTTCCAGTTCCAGGCGCTGGCTGACGCTGGGCACCAGCGTCAGGCTTGAGCGGTTGTGGAACCAGCGCAGGTAATGCGTGAGTCCACGACTCAACAGGCCGAGGCCGTATTGCCGGGTGTATTGCTGGAAATTGGTATGAAAGCCGCTCACAACCGAGATACCCAGGCGCCGCGCCGCACGCAACGCGGACAAGCCCAGCGGCCCTTCGGTGGCGATATACAACACATCCGGGCGATGACGTTTCCAACGCCGCAGCAGCTTGTGCATCGAAGCCTGCCCCCACTGCAACCCCGGATACCCCGGCAGTGGCCAGCCCCGACACAGCAGCAATTGGTCGTTACTGGTAAGGCCCTGGTCCCCGGCCTGGCGAGGCCGAATCAGTTCTACCCGATGCCCGCGGGCGCGCAAGCCGTCATGGAGACGACCCAGGGTGTTGGCGACGCCATTGATTTCCGGCGCAAAGGTTTCGGTGACGAGCGTAACGTGCAAGTGTGTAGTCATGACCCCAGTGTCGACCGGGGCCGTTGCGCCATTGTGACGCCTGGATGATGGATTTGTGACGAAGTCAGCCTTGACGGGCCAGCGCCGTCTCCGCACCTTGCTCGCGCACCCAGAACAACGTCGCCCCGGCCACCGCCGCCGGCATCATTAGAATGTTCACGAAGGGGATCAACAGCACCAAGTACACGCTGCCGCCAAAGCCCAGGCTCTGCCAGCGCTTTTCCCGCAGCCAGGCGAGCATTTCGTTCCAGCCCAGCTTGTGGTTGTCCGCCGGGTAGTCGATGTACTGGATAGCCATCATCCAGATCCCGAACAGCAACCACAGCGGCGCGGCCACCACATTGACCCCCGGGATGAACGACAGCACGAACAGCCCCAGGGCCCGCGGCAGGAAATAACCGAGCTTGCGCGCCTCCCGAGCCAGGGTGCGCGGGATCATGGCGACCAGCTCGCCCCAACTGAACGCCGGGAAATCATCCGTGCCGCGCACTACCACTTCGACCTTCTCGGCGAGAAAGCCATTGAAAGGCGCCGCGATGATATTGGCGAGCATGGTGAAGGTGAAAAACACCATCAGCACCACAAGGACGACGAACAGAGGCCACAGCACGTAGCTCAGGAAACTCAGCCAATCCGGCAGCGACGGCATCAGCGTTTCGACCCACAGGCTGAACTGATGGCCAGCCAAATAGATCAACCCGACGAACAGCGACAAGTTGATTGCCAGCGGCAGCAATACAAAAAGACGCAGGCCGGGGCTCAGGATCAATTTGAGGCCTTCACGCAAATATTGCGGGCCAGACAGGACGGGGGCGGGCATAGGTGGCTCCGAGGGTAGTGGACGCGCCGACCTTACCGGCTTTGCCTTGTGCGGGAAAGCCGCGACATGGCGTGTAACAAAGGTTTAGGGGACGGATAGTCGCTATCGGCAGCGCAGCAGCGGATAGAGCTCACCTATGAGCTGGATTGTTAAACCGTATTTCCTTAATCTTCGCTCCCTCGATACGCTTCACCCAATCTTTTTCAGGACTGTCGAACCCAAGCCTTCCCCAAGTGCATCAACAGTCCTTTTTTATTCCCGCCGCTCAGCCGGCGTTCCGGGCCGCAGGTCCGGTCAACAGGAGCAGGTCATGTCTGAAGTCCGTCATTCGCGAGTGATTATTCTCGGTTCCGGCCCTGCCGGTTACAGCGCCGCGGTCTATGCGGCACGTGCCAACCTCAAGCCGTTGCTGATCACCGGCATGCAGGCCGGCGGTCAATTGACCACCACCACCGAAGTCGACAACTGGCCAGGCGACGTTCACGGCCTGACCGGCCCGGCCTTGATGGAGCGGATGAAAGAACACGCCGAGCGCTTCGAGACCGAGATCGTCTTCGATCATATCAACGCCGTGGATTTTGCCGCCAAGCCATACACCCTGACCGGCGACAGCGCGACCTACACCTGCGACGCACTGATCATCGCCACCGGCGCCAGCGCTCGTTACCTGGGCCTGCCGTCGGAAGAAACCTTCATGGGCAAAGGCGTTTCGGCCTGCGCCACCTGCGACGGTTTCTTCTACCGCAACAAGCCGGTGGCGGTGGTCGGTGGTGGTAACACCGCTGTCGAGGAAGCCCTGTACCTGGCGAACATCGCCAGCACGGTCACCCTGATCCACCGTCGCGAAACCTTCCGCGCCGAGAAGATCCTGATCGACAAGCTCAACGCCCGCGTCGCCGAAGGCAAGATCATCCTCAAGCTCAACGCCACCCTGGACGAAGTCCTGGGCGACAACATGGGCGTGACCGGTGCGCGCCTGAAGAACAACGACGGCAGCTTTGACGAGATCAAGGTTGACGGCGTGTTCATCGCCATCGGCCACACCCCGAACACTTCGTTGTTCGAAGGCCAGCTGGAACTCAAGGACGGCTACCTGGTGGTCAAGGGCGGCCGCGACGGCAATGCTACCGCTACCAGCGTCGAAGGTATCTTTGCGGCCGGCGACGTGGCCGACCACGTCTACCGCCAGGCGATCACCTCCGCCGGTGCCGGTTGCATGGCGGCCCTGGACACCGAGCGCTACCTGGACGGCCTGCAGAACGCCTCGTTCTGATTTTCGGGCACAAAAAAAACCGGCTTCGGCCGGTTTTTTTGTGGCTGGATATCTGCCGGTGAACCCTGTGGGAGTCCTCTGTTTGGTCAGAAGATCGGTTATCAGGCCAGCTTCGCCAGGCAAGCCTCCAAAATATCCAACCCCTCTTCCAGCACCGCCGCTTCGGTCGTCAACGGCGCCAGCAGCCGGATGATGTGCCGCGACTTGCCGCTGGGCATCAGCAGCAAACCCGAATCCCGCGCCGACGCCAGCAATTGCGTGAGTTGGGCCGGGGCCGGGGTGCCATCGGCGTGGGAGAGTTCGATCCCGCGCATCGCGCCGACGCCGGTCAGGCGGCCCAGGTAAGGGCTCAGCCCGCGGCTGCGCCAGGATTGATAGCGGCTGACGATCGCTTCTTCCTGTTGTGCACCCCAGGCCTTCAGGTTGGTATCAGTCATTTCGTCCAGCGTTGCCAGCGCGGCGGCGCAGGCGATGGGGTTGCCCGAGTAAGTGCCGCCGAGCCCACCTTTAGGCAGCGTGTCCATCAGCGACTTGCGGCCGACCACTGCGCCCAGCGGCACGCCCCCGGCAATGCTCTTACCCAGCAAGATCAGGTCCGGCTCGATGCCCAGTCGCGAGAACGCAAAACGCTGCCCGGTGCGACCGAAACCGGACTGGATCTCATCGATGATCAGCACGATGCCCTTGTCGTCACAGAACTGCCGCAATGCCTGGGCGAACGCCACGTCCATCGCCAGGAAGCCGGCTTCGCCCTGCACCGGCTCGACAATGAAGCAGGCCACGTCATTCACATCGATCTCGACGCTGAACAGCCTGTCCATGGCTTTCAGCGCTTCGGCGCATGTCACGCCGTTGTCCTGGCTGGGGTAGGGCAGGTGATACACCGGCCCGGGCAGTACACCGACTTTCTGTTTGTAAGGCGCGACCTTGCCGTTGAGGTTGAGGGTCGCCAGGGTGCGGCCGTGAAAGGCACCGTCAAACGCGATCACGGCCGTGCGGCCCGTGGCGCCTCGCACGATCTTCAAGGCATTCTCCGCCGCCTCGGCACCGCTGTTGGTGAGCATGCCGCTGACCGGGTAATCCAGCGGGATAAACGCCGCCAGGCGTTCCATCAACTCAATGTAGGGGGCATGAGGCGCGGCGTTGAAGGCGTAGTGAGTCAGCCGGGTGGCCTGTTCGCGGATCGCCTCGACGATGCGCGGATGGCAATGGCCAAGGTTCAAAACACCGATGCCCCCGACGAAATCGATGTAGCGTCTGCCGTCGGTGTCCCAGACCTCGGCATTCTTGCCGTGGCTGAGGCTGACGGGATGCACGATGGAGATCGATTGGCTGATGGTTTCGCTGCTCATGGATGACGGTCCGGACGAAGAAGAAATTGCCGTTATCTAAGCCGCGAGCAGAGGGGCCGGGCAAACGAAATAAAGTTGCCGGGTCAATCTTAAAAGTTGGGATGTGGTAAGGAGCCTGGCGTTCTCGAGTCCCTGTGGCGAGGGGATAAATCTCCTCGCCACAAAGGCTGTTTTCGAAAGTTCGATGGATCAGCGCCGTTGCAGTGGCTGCGCCTCGAATGTCACACCCTCCAACCCATCGGCCATCAGCGCGCGGATATTGCCGTGGTCGCTGCCTTCGGGCGTGGCCAGTACCGAACGATAATGTTCGCCAAACGCCAGCAGCGCTTCTTCGTCGCTCAAGCCTTCAAGCAGCGCCAGGCCCAACGTCTTGCAGGAGCCTTCGTTCTGCCCGGCGGCGTTTTCCACGCCGCCATTCTTGAAGGCCCGGGGTTGATAGTCGTAGCCATCGGCAATGAAGGCCAGGGTGTCGGCAAAAAGATGCTCGCCGCTCTTGAGGCTGGTGCGAAAGGTGTTCAGGTCAGGCATTGGGGTTTCCTTTGGCGAACGCCGCTTGCTGCTCGGCACTGGCTTCTTTCTGGTACTGGGCTTTCCATTCGGCATAGGGCATGCCGTAGACGACTTCGCGTGCATCATCGAGGCTGACGTCGATCTGGCGCTCATCGGCGGCCGCCTTGTACCACTTGGACAGGCAGTTGCGGCAGAACCCGGCGAGGTTCATCAGGTCGATGTTTTGCACATCCTTGCGGCTGTCGAGGTGGGCAACCAGCCGACGGAATGCGGCGGCTTCAAGTTCGAGGCGTTGTTGGTCGTTCATGGGAGTCTCTGCGAGACAGCTTCAAGTGGCACGCTTCAAGCTGCAAGTGGGTTTGCGGTGTTCAGGCTTGAAGCTTACAGCTTGAAGCTTTTGGCTGCTACGAAGTAGCCCTGCTTGCCGCCAGCGTAATCGATACGGACTCGGCGAAGCGCAAGGCATGCGGCTTGTCGACTTCGACTTCGGCATACAGCACCGACTCGTTTGCCATGACCAGGTCGAGCAGCTCCTGGGTGAGGCGTTCGAGCAGGGCGAAGCGATTGCCTTCCACGTGGGCAATGATCGCCTTGGTGATGGTGCGGTAGTTCAGGGCATGGTCGATGTCGTTGTCGCGCACCGCTTCCTGGGCGGCATAGAGGATGGTCAGGTTGATCAGCACATCCTGCTTGTTGAGGATTTCATCCTCGTTGATGCCGATGAATGTACGCAGGCGCAGGTCCTTGACCTTGATGCGCGCCATGGCGGGTTGAAGTTGTGGCATTTATTGGCTCCGTCGAATCAATTGCAGGAACTCCTGGCGCGTGGTGCTGGATTCGCGAAAAGCGCCGAGCATCACCGAGGTGTTCATGGTCGAGTTCTGTTTTTCGACACCGCGCATCATCATGCACATGTGTTGGGCTTCAATCACCACCGCAACGCCGGCAGCCTGGGTGACCCGCTGCACCGCGTCGGCGATTTGCCGGGTGAGGTTTTCCTGGATTTGCAGGCGGCGGGCGAACATGTCCACCAGTCGCGCGACCTTCGACAGCCCCAGGACCTTGCCGGTGGGAATATAAGCCACATGGGCCTTGCCGATGAAGGGCAGCAGGTGATGTTCGCACAATGAGTAGAGCTCGATGTCGGCGACAATCACCATTTCATCGCTGTCGGAGGCAAACAAGGCGCCGTTGACGATCTGTTCGACGCTTTGCTCGTAGCCATGGCAAAGGTACTGCATGGCCCTGGCCGCGCGCGCCGGGGTATCCAGCAAGCCTTCGCGTTCCGGGTCTTCGCCCAGGCCGATCAGGATCTCACGGTAATGCTGGGGCGAAAGCGCCATGGTGGTTCCTCGAGGCCGGGATTATTTGATGTGCCGCCCGCCATTCACCGTCAGGGTCGTGCCAGTGACATAAGGGTTATCCAGCAGATAGCGCAGGCTCTGGTAAATAACCTCGCTGCCAGGCTCGAAGCCCAGCGCGGACTTTGCCAGGGCCTTGGCGCGATAGGCCGCATCGTCGCCGGGATTGAACAGTAGCAGGGCCGGGGCGATACCGTTGACCTTGATGGTCGGGGCATACTTCGCCGCGAAAGACAGCGTCAGGCTTTCAAGCCCGGCCTTGGTGGCGCAATAGGCGATGTGCTTGCTGCTGCCCTTGCGTGTCACATCATCGCTGATGTGCACGATATCCGCCGGAGTGCAGCGCTGCAGCAGCTCGGCGCAATGCAGGTTGATCAGGTAAGGGGCGAGCATGTGCACCGCAAACATTTCGTTGAATGCGGCTGTTTCGCTCTCCGGGGTTTCGGCCAGCCAGGCAGAGGCGTTGTGCACGATCGCTCGCAGTTGGTCGGTGTGCTGCTTGAGCTGATCGATGAAGCCAAGGATACCCGGTTCGCTGGAAAGATCGGCGAACAGCACCGTAGCCCCCATGTCTCGCAACGCCTGCACGCCTGGGCGTTCGGTGCGGTAAGTGGCGATGACCGGCTGCCCGTCCTCCAGCAAACGTCGGGCGCAATGCAGGCCGACGCGTTGGGCTGCGCCGGTGATCAGGATCGGAGCGGTAGGCATGGGGTGGTTTGGCTCGGGTCGTGGCACAAGCAAAAACTATAACAGCGACGGCGGGCGCCTCCTATGCGCAAAGGCGAGTCCAGCGCCCCGCCCGGTTTGCGCAGGCGCCGGTTCAATGATTCTGCGTCGACGCCAACGGCCGTTCTGGTGTACCGGTGAGCCAGCCCCCCAATAAACGCGTCGATATTGGGATAAACAAGTACACCATCAGGGGCGTCAATATGAGCGTGCTGATGAATACCCTGCTCAACATCGCCAGTTCGCCGAGTAGCGGCGCCAAGAGGAAATTGAACAATAACGAAACCGGAAAGAACGCAAGCCAGATGGCTACGGCCTGTTTCCAACGTGGCGGGCGCTTGCCGGCCGCGCCGAACCAGCCATCGATGCCGCGTACCCGGTGTTCGGATGGATGGGCAAACAGTTCGCTACCGCGCCCCAGCCAGGCCGTGCGCGAGGCCGAATGTTCCCAGGCGTGAAGGGTCTGCTCGTCGGCGAATCGGAAGATAATCTGGAATTCGTCGTCTTCGGGCGGTGGTGCGAGCACGCCTGAGCCCAGGTAGCCCGGGAAGTCAGCTGCTAACAGTTCGCCTTCACGCAACCACGCGATAAGGTCGTGATAACATCCATTGGCGACGCGGCGCGCCACCATGAGTGTGACTGGGGAGGCAGACATTTTGTATCTCCATGTTACAGGTGCGGTTGCTCCGGATAGGAGCTTCGCAGTTAAAGACGCCCCGTGGGTAAGGGCTGCGTCTGGTCACAAGAGGCAGGCAAGGATTATTCCCAGTCGAGCACAAAACAACAAATCCACAGATTGGCCGGTGCTGTCCCTTGTCAGTGCACCGCTGACAAGGGGTAATATGGGATCCAATTTTCCAGTTGGGAAAACCGACGGAATGAGCGTAATCACCGAAGATAATGCCGTTTTCTCGGCGCCCGGCGCCGTGAAGCGCGATGACTTGTTTCCTATTCGCGAAGTGGCGCGGTTGACCGGCGTGAATCCCGTGACGTTGCGTGCATGGGAACGTCGCTATGGCCTGATCCAACCCACGCGCACCGAAAGCGGGCATCGCCTGTATTCCTTGGATGATGTTGAAAGGGTCCGCAGTATCCTCGCTTGGATCGAGCGTGGGGTGGCCGTGAGCAAGGTGGGAAAGATTCTGGCGAAGACCGAATCGGTGCAGCCGGTCTCCAGGTTGATCACCCCCGATCTGGTGCGCGCCGATTACAGTCAATGGCAACAACAGATAGCGGACGCGGTCGGCAATTTCGACGATGTGGAACTGGACCGGGTCTACGGGCAGATTTTTTCCTGCTACACAGTGTCAGTGGTCTTCCAGGACATCCTGATGCCGCTCTGGCGGGACCTGCTGCAACGCCGGCACGAGTTCGGGCAGACCAGCGAATGGCTGTTCTACGACGCTTTCCTGCGCTCGCGTGTAGCGCAACGGCTTCTGCTCAATCGTGAGCTGCTAGCCAGGCGTGTTCTGGTCTGCGCGATTGCCAGCCAATGCCGGGAACTTGAATTGCTGGTGGCTGCGCTGTTCGTGTCCAAGGCCGAGGTGGGTGTCAGGGTTCTGACTATCGGCCTGCCCTTTGACGAGCTGACCTTCGTTTGCCAGAAGATCCAGCCTTTGGCATTGGTGCTGGTGTCCAACCACGCGCCGATCACCGAGCTGCCCAAGCGTCTGAAACAGTTGGCGATGGGCTTGGATTGCCCGTTGTTCCTGGCTGGCGAGGCGTCCGATCTGGCTCAGGAAAGCCTGGAGGGCTCATCAATCGGTTGCCTGGGGGCCGACGGAACGGAAATGCGCCTGCGCTTGCGTCAATTCCTGGACGGTACCCTGGATACCTGATAGCAGGCTTAGAGGTGCATCGCGGGATGAGCCAGGCGATGTTGTTGAAGAATGTATTGGCGTAGCCGTTCAGTTTCGTCCTGGTCGTGCTGGCTCAGGTGATAAGCGTACAGGCCTTGATCGGTTTCCCTTTCGAATGTGCCACGCAAGGCAATCCTCTCGTAGCCTGACGGGCTGAACCAAAGGGCGAACTGCTTCACAGGCTTGGTGCGATTGCGGATTTCCAGCAGTACGCCTTTGCAAGACACCTCGTGCACCCACAAGGGCCCTGGCTGCCCCTGGGCATTTTCCAGTGCCACCGGCTCCTCGAGCGCGAGGCGCCAGGGCCGTATTTTCGGTCCATCCTCGTAGATGCTCGGCACACCCAGGCGAAGGTGCATGGCGTGGAACTCATCTTCAACCAGTTGCAATGGAAAGGTCATCTGCTGGTTTTCGAAATTAGCCTGCAGCGTGACCTGTTCATTTGCCGCCAGACGTGTCAACAGATCACGGATCTGCGACCCGCCGTTAACCAGCAGGCTCGACGTGACGTCCCGCTCGTTCAATTGCGGGTTGTGCTGCATCGTCCGGATGAAGTCCAGTTCGTCCTGGGTCAGGAGGCTGTCGCGCTGCATAGGGTGCTCGAAAAAAGATACTTTCACTGGTGATTGTAGTGACTGACCACTAATTCGCCGTTTTGTTTTCGCCATTCGTCGCATTGAGCCGAGCGATGGTCTGCCGTGCTTCGGCCAACTCCGCTTCCAACTGGGTAATGCGTTGTTGGGCCCTCACTTGGACCGTTACGTCTTTCTGCACACCAACGAAATAGGTGTGGCCATCGGCTTCGCTTTTCACCGTGGACAGTGACAACTCGTTCCAGAACGGCGTGCCGTCCTTACGGTAGTTGCGCAGGATTTGCCTGCATGAGCCTCCTTCTTTCAAGGCCATGCGGATGGATTCGAGGGAAGGTTGGTCGCGATCGCCCGACTGCAGGAACCGGCAATCCTGATAGAGGATTTCGTCGCGTCCATAGCCGGTCAGCCGTTCAAATGCAGGGTTTACGTAAATCAATATGTTGTCTTCGCCTTCCTTCTCGGCGACAACGATTCCATCGTTCGAAGCGTTGATCACCAGTTGCATCAGATGAGCATTGATCATGAAGTCTCTCCTTTAGGAGCCGAGTATGCGCGTCATTCTAAAAGAACCAAGCGCGATGTTCATTGGCCATTAGTTGTTGAGAGTCAATCGCAGCTTTTGCGCGCAGCCTGTTACTATTCCCGGCCTCTATCAGCTTCAGGATCAGATTGATGAAAGTCGCCATTCTTTCCGGCTCCGTATACGGCACGGCCGAAGAAGTTGCCCGGCATGCCGCCAACCTGTTGGGTGATGCCGGTTATGAAGTATTCCATCATCCACGGGCGACCCTGGAGGACATCAAGGCGTTCGGACCGCAAGCGTTGCTGGCCGTGACGTCGACAACGGGAATGGGTGAACTGCCGGACAACTTGATGCCGCTGTACGCGACGATTCGCGACCAGTTGCCCGCATCGTTCCGCGGCCTGCCTGGCGCGGTCATCGGCTTGGGGGACGCGAGCTACGGTGACACGTTCTGCGGTGGTGGCGAGCAGATGCGCGAATTGTTCGGCGAGCTGGGCGTGCGCGAAGTGCTGCCCATGCTGCGCCTGGATGCCAGCGAAAGCGTTACCCCTGAGACCGATTCCGAGCCCTGGCTGGAGAAACTGATCGCAGAGCTGCAGCGGGCCCCTGGTGACTCGCTCGGCCAGTAAGCTGGCTGCCAAGGCAACTACCGCCCCCGCCGGAGCTGACTAGACTGGTTTTCTTGTTCATGAGGATCGTGGACATATTTCTCTAACAAGAAGCCAGAGGTCACCGCCGTGAGCGTAGCGTCCCTTCAATCGACAGTCGGCATCAAAGATCAGGTCACTGCGGCCGAATGGCAGACCCGTGTCGATCTCGCCGCCTGTTATCGGCTTGTCGCGCTGCACGGCTGGGATGACTTGATCTTCACCCACATCTCCGCGAAGGTTCCCGGTACGCAAGAGTTCCTGATCAATCCATACGGCTTGATGTTTCATGAAATCAGCGCGTCGAGCTTGGTGAAGATCGATCAGGCCGGCAACAAATTGATGGACAGCCCCTACGAGATCAACCCCGCCGGCTTCACCATTCACAGCGCAGTCCACGAAGTGCGGCACGACGTTGAGTGCGTATTGCACACCCACACCGCAGCCGGCGTCGCGGTATCGGCCCAGAAGCAAGGCGTGCTCCCGATCAGCCAACAGTCGTTATTCGTGCTGTCGAGCCTGGCGTATCACCCTTATGAGGGGGTAGCGCTCAATCCCGAGGAAAAAGCCCGCCTGCAAGCGGACCTCGGCGAGAACAACTTCCTCATGTTGCACAACCATGGCCTGCTGACCTGCGGCGGCACCATTGCCGATACGTTCCTGATGATGTTCATCTTCCAGCGGGCCTGCGAAATCCAGGTATTGGCCCAGACGGGCGGTGCCGAGTTGATCGCCATCGAGCCGCAGGTCCTGGCCGGTGCCCGCGCAATGGTCGCCGGAGTGACCAGGAGCGCCCAGGGCATGGGAGGGGCGTTGGCTTGGCCGGCGCTGCTGCGCAAACTCGACCTGCAAGATCCGAGTTACAAGAGTTGATGCCCATGGTGCAGATCCCCTTGCGTGTCTGGCGACAGCGCGGCCAGATGTTCATGTTCCGTGGCCATGCTATCCGGTACTGGGTTGCAGGACATGGCGAGCCGTTGCTATTGATCCACGGGTTTCCCACCGCCAGTTGGGATTGGCATTACCTGTGGCAGCCGTTGGCGCAGCGTTATCGGGTGATTGCCTGCGACATGCTCGGTTTTGGTGACTCCGCCAAACCGGTGGATCATGTCTACAGCCTGCTTGAACAGGCCGATCTGCAACAGGCATTGCTGGCGCATCTGAACGTGACGCAAGCGGTTCATATACTGGCCCATGACTACGGCGACAGCGTGGCCCAGGAGCTCATCGCCCGGCATGGCGAGGCACGCATCAATGTCGCCAGTTGTACCTTTCTCAATGGGGGCTTGTTCCCGGAAACCCATCGTCCGGTGCTGATGCAAAAACTTTTGCTCAGCCCTCTGGGATGGTTGATTGGCCGGGCTTTTTCAAGGGATGGCCTGGTCAAGAGTTTTCGACGAATCTTCGGCCCCTGGACTGCCCCCACCGAGAGCGAACTGGATGATTACTGGAGCCTGATCGAAACCCATCGCGGACCACGGGTCATGCACAAGCTCATTACCTATATTCCGGAACGACGCGTGCAACGTGACCGTTGGGTCAAGGCGATGCAGCGTGGTGAGGTACCCATGCGAGTCATTGACGGGGCATTCGATCCGATTTCCGGTGCGCATATGGTGGCGCGTTACCGAGCCCTGATTCCCAACGCCGATACAGTGTTGTTAGCCGATATTGGTCACTACCCCCACACCGAGGCGCCAGTGCAGGTGCTCAAGCATTACCTGGCATTTCGCGAAGCGATCGCTGCGCCTTACCGGCAACTGGCATGTTCCTGACGATTATTGCCGGGACGAGATAGCGCGACCGCTGCATCATCCCTTCACCTTATTGCCTGCCATTCACTCCCGCCCTTGTTGATTGTGACCGGCCGACTTGTACCGGACACTCGTGCCAATGTCCTATCGGTCTGATGGAGTTCTGCCCATGAATGATTCTGTGCGCTTCGAAGATAAAGTCGTGATTGTCACTGGTGCCGGTGGTGGCCTGGGTCGCGCCCATGCGCTGTTGTTCGCCAGGCATGGCGCAAAAGTGCTGGTCAATGATCTCGGCGGTTCGGCGCAGGGCGAGGGGGCCAACGCTTCGGCAGCGGATCGGGTGGTCGCTGAGATTCGCGAGGCCGGGGGCATCGCCGAAGCCAACCACGATTCTGTTACCGACGGCGACAAGCTTGTGCAAAACGCCCTCGACGCATTCGGCAGGGTTGATGTTGTCGTCAACAACGCCGGCATTCTGAGGGACAAGACCTTTCACAAAATGGACGACGCGGACTGGGACCTGGTTTACCGCGTCCATGTCGAAGGCGCCTACAAAGTCACCCGTGCCGCCTGGCCGCACCTGCGCGAGCAGAATTACGGCCGGGTTATCTTCACTGCTTCCACGTCCGGCATCTACGGGAACTTCGGCCAGTCCAACTACGGCATGGCCAAGTTGGGTCTCTATGGCCTGACGCGTACCCTGGCCATCGAAGGGCGCAAGAACAACATCTTCGTGAATGCCATCGCCCCCACCGGCGGAACCCGCATGACCGAAGGCCTGATCCCGCCGCAAGTGTTCGAGCAACTCAAGCCCGAACTGGTCAGCCCGCTGGTGGTGTACCTGGCCAGTGAAGCCTGCCAGGAAACCTCCGGCTTGTTCGAAGTCGGCGGCGGCTGGATGGGCAAGGTGCGCTGGGAGCGCAGCCTTGGCGCCGGGTTCGACCCGCGCGAAGGCTTCTCGCCAGAAGACGTCGCCGCCCATTGGCAACAGATCTGCGATTTCCAGGATGCTGTCCATCCAAATGACAATCTGGAAGCCTTGAAGGAAATGATGGCTAACCTGCAGCGTTACGCCGTCTAGCACTTTTTGCCCGGGCCGGTTGCCATCATCCGGCGACCAGCTCAGGGAAAGTATTTCTGCACCAGGGCCGCCAGGTTCGCGGCGGTCTCGATGTCCATCACGCCGTCATGCCTGGTCGGACGAAAGTGCAACTGGAAGGCACGTACGAGTCGTTGGAAACCCACGACCGTGGTTGCCGCCGAAGTGTCATAGCCATACCTCTTGAATAACCCGAGCAGTTGTTCGCGAAGTGGGATGCCGTTGGTTTGATACGCCCGCATGAACGATTTCTGCGTGGCCTCGTCAAACCAGGCCCCGATTCCCTTGAGATACAGCCCGTGCCAAGGAAACATCGGGCCGGGGTCGCTTTTTCGCCCTGCTGCGATGTCCGAATGCCCCACCACATTGACTGGACTGATGTCCGGGTATCGCTTGAGGATGTCCGATGCCAAGTATTCGATGGCCTCGATTTGCTGGGCCTTATAGGGCGGAAAGGTGAATTGGCCTTGGTTATCGGTTGCCAGGTTGACGATTTCGACGCCGATCGAAGTGTCGTTCAAATTGCTGCGATTTCCCCAACTGCTTACGCCGGCATGCCAGGCGCGCTGGTTTTCGTCCACGAGATTGAATATTTGTGGTTCTTTGAAGCCCAGCTTCAGGTAAGTGGGGTCGGCGACGTCGGGGATAAGGTAATGAGCACTGACGGAAGGGCCCGTTAATGCATTGACGGAAGAGGCGAAGTTGCCGGCCGTGTAATGAAAGACCAGAAAGCGAATGCGGCTGTTATGACTTTTTGTTGAACGAAAGCGTGCGTTGTCTATTTGCATGATCAATGACTCACTGCTGAACAAATCGGAGCGATATGCGGCGATTGATTCAGCGTAACAATCAATTATCGGTCTGCGCGTAGTTCTGATCTGGCGTCGTTGTAGGAGCAGACAACAGCCAATACGTTATTAATGTAACTGGACCGTAAAAAGATTCCGACAAAGTTGTAGGAAGCAAGAAAGCTCTCAGTTGAATCGATTAAAAATAAAAAAGGCCGCTGCAAAACGCAGCGGCCTAAGCGTGACGTTGCAAAGGAGCTACAAATCAACGTCAGTAGTGCACGGGGACGATGGATTGATGCGCAATCCATCCGAATGACGGTGCGCCGGGCGCGAGGGACGCCATGGCGACTTGTGCTTGCAGGCCCGTTGCCCTGCAAGCCCGGCCAGCATAGGGATCGGACGTTGCGGGAAACAGCCCGGTTCCAGACATGCACTGTTGCAGTGCGCGCAACAGTCCCACGCACCGTGATCGCCATGCGCGGCATTGATGATCCATCATCCAGTCTGTTCATGCGCTGCGCAGAGGCCAGTCCCGCACGGGCTGTAATCCTTTCTAGGTACAGCGCGAATACCCCCTTGGTGCGCTTATCGCCCATGGCTCGCGGCAGTAGGGTGAAGGCTCTGTCACTCACCGGGGAAGACGCATGACAACAATAACAATGCGCGCCATCTTCAAGCCGCAGGCGCTGGCCGTCGCGGTGGCCTTGGGTTGCTGTGCCCAGGCGCAGGCCGTTTCTTTTAACATTGGCGAAATCGAGGGGCAGTTCGACTCCTCGCTGTCCGTTGGCGCGAGTTGGGGCATGCGCGATGCCGACAGTGACTTGGTCGGTACGGTCAACGGCGGTAGAGGCCAGTCTTCCACCGGCGACGATGGGCGACTGAATTTCAGGAAGGGCGAGACGTTCTCGAAGATCTTCAAAGGTCTGCACGACCTGGAGCTCAAGTACGGCGACACCGGCGTGTTCGTGCGGGGCAAATATTGGTATGACTTCGAACTCAAGGATGAAAACCGTGAGTTCAAGGACATCAGCGACAGCAATCGTAAGGAGGGCGCCAAGTCATCGGGCGCGCAGATCCTCGATGCGTTTGTCTATCACAACTATTCCATCGCCGATTTGCCAGGCACGGTGCGGGCCGGCAAGCAGGTAGTCAGTTGGGGTGAAAGTACCTTCATTGGTAACTCCATCAACAGCATCAACCCGGTGGACGTGTCTGCGTTCCGTCGTCCGGGCGCAGAGATCAAGGAAGGCTTGATCCCCGTGAATATGTTGTTCGCCTCCCAGGGCCTGACCGACAAGCTCACGGTCGAAGGTTTCTACCAGTTGGAGTGGGACCAGACGGTCGTGGACAACTGCGGCACGTTCTTTGGCAACGATGTGGTGGCCGACGGCTGCACCGACGGCTATACCGTGGGAAGCCCGGCGATTGCGCCGTTCGTGCCGTTGACCAATGCATTCGGCCAAGGCATCCAGGTGACCAGCGAGGGCGTCGTCATCCCTCGTGGCGGTGACCGCGATGCGCGGGATTCCGGACAGTGGGGCACGGCGTTGCGCTGGCTCGGCGACGACACCGAGTACGGCCTGTATTTCATGAATTACCACAGCCGCACGCCGACCGTGGGCACCACCACGGCGGGCCTCTCCACGCTGGCAGCCCTGCCAGGGATGATTGCAACGGCCAACGGCATCGCGCCCGGCAGCGGCGCGGGCCTGGCGCAAAGTGTCATGCTGGGTCGCGGTGGCTACTACCTTGAGTACCCCGAGGATATTCGCCTGTACGGCGCAAGCTTCTCCACCACGCTCCCCACCGGCACCGCGTGGACCGGTGAAATCAGCTATCGCCCCAACGCTCCGGTGCAGGTCAATACCAATGACTTGACGCTCGCCTTGGTGAATCCGATCGCTGGCGGCGCCGCGTCACCCATCGCCACCCGGCCAGGTGCCGACAACACCGGCTACCGCCGCAAGGAAGTCACCCAGGTCCAGAGCACCCTGACCCACTTCTTCGACCAGGTATTGGGCGCCGATCGCCTGACCGTGGTGGGCGAGGCGGCGGTGGTGCACGTCGGGGGCCTCGAATCGAAGAACGAGCTGCGTTATGGCCGCGATTCGGTCTACGGCCAGTACGGCTTCGGCGGCGATACCGATGGTTTCGTCACCTCGACGTCCTGGGGCTACCGCGCCCGGGCGATTCTCGATTACTCGAACGTGATCGCCGGGGTGAACTTCAAGCCCAACGTGTCCTGGTCCCACGACGTGGCCGGCTATGGCCCCAACGGTTTGTTCAACGAAGGCGCCAAGGCTGTCAGCGTGGGCGTCGATGCCGATTACCGCAACACCTACACCGCCAGCCTGAGCTACACCGATTTCTTCGGCGGCGATTACAACGTTCTCGAAGACCGCGATTTCCTCGCGTTGAGCTTCGGCGTGAACTTCTGATCTGGCTGACAAGGAAAACCCAATGCACAAGACGATCCTGCAATGCGGTGCCCTGGCCCTGAGCCTGCTGGCCGTAAACGTGATGGCGGCGGTGTCGCCGGAGGAAGCTAACAAGCTGGGCACCAGCCTCACGCCACTGGGCGCGGAGAAGGCCGGCAACGCCGATGGCTCGATCCCGGCCTGGACTGGCGGCATCCCGAAAAACGCTGGTGCCGTGGACAGCAAAGGCTTCCTGGCCGACCCGTTCGCCAATGAAAAACCGCTGTTCACCATCACCGCCGCGACCGTGGACAAGTACAAGGACAAGCTGTCCGACGGTCAGGTCGCGATGTTCAAGCGCTACCCGGAAACCTACAAGATTCCGGTCTACCCGACCCATCGCAGCGTCGGCCTGCCGCCGGAAGTCTATGAGTCGGCCAAGCGCAGCGCGCTCAACGTCAACGCCATCAACGACGGCAATGGCCTGGCCAATTTCACTGGCAACCGCTACTACGCGTTCCCGATCCCGAAAAACGGCGTGGAAGTGTTGTGGAACCACATCACCCGGTATCACGGTGGCAACCTGCGGCGCGTCATCACCCAGGCCACGCCGCAGACCAACGGCAGCTTCACGCCGATCCGCTTTGAAGAAGAAATCGCCGTGCCGTTCCTGATCAAGGATGCCGACCCGGAAAAAGCCAGCAACGTGCTGACCTATTTCAAGCAGGAGGTCACCGCGCCGGCGCGCCTGGCCGGTAACGTGTTGCTGGTGCACGAGACGCTCGACCAAGTGAAAGAGCCGCGCTTGGCGTGGATCTACAACGCCGGCCAGCGCCGTGTGCGGCGTGCGCCGCAAGTGGCCTATGACGGCCCGGGGACCGCCGCCGACGGGTTGCGTACCTCGGACAACTTCGACCTGTTCTCCGGCGCGCCGGATCGCTATGACTGGAAACTGGTTGGCAAGAAAGAAATGTACATACCGTACAACAGCTACAAGCTCGATTCGCCAAGCCTCAAGTACGACGATGTGATCAAGGCCGGCCACATCAACCAGGACCTGACCCGCTACGAATTGCATCGGGTCTGGGAAGTGGTCGGTACGGTCAAGCCCAGCGAGCGGCATATCTACGCCAAGCGCCACATGTACATCGACGAGGACAGCTGGCAAGCGGCGCTGGTCGACCACTACGACGGTCGCGGCCAGTTGTGGCGAGTGGCCGAGGGGCATGCCCAGTTTTACTATGACCATCAGAACCCGGGCTACACCCTCGAAGCGCTCTACGACATCATCGCAGGCCGCTACATCGCGCTGGGTATGAAAAACGAAGAGAAACACGCCTACGTGTATGGTTTCGAGGCTCGGGCAGCCGACTACACCCCGGCGGCGTTGCGTTCGAGCGGGGTCCGGTAATCCCCCTGGCAAGGCAGAAAAAAAAGACCGGCAACCGAGTTGCCGGTCTTTTTTTTATGGGCGCCAATCAGCGTGCTGAATATTTCTCCTAAGGTGGTCGACACAGGTCTAGGGTGAAGGAACAACAATAAAAAGGACCTCGCAATGACCGCCATGACCCCGTGTCCGGACCGTCCAGGGCTGCTGCCTCGCCTGTCGTCGACGCACGTGCCACGCAGGTCGTTGAGCGAGCCCTTGCTGGCTTCCGAGGCGCGGGTAAAACTGCTTTGCGCACCCGCGGGAAGTGGCAAGAGCGCCTTGTTCGCCGAGTGTTTCCTGCAGGCCCCCGCCGAGTGCCGGGTGCATTGGCTGCCCCTGGCCGGCGCGACGATGAACGCCGCGCAAATGTGCGAAAGCCTGGCACAGGCCCTCGGGCTACCGGTGACGGATGAGGCGAGCCTGCTGGCTCATCTGGCGCGCCTGCAATCGGCGACGTGGCTGTTTCTGGATGACTATTGCCGGGTAGCCAACCCTGAGCTGGACCAACTGCTTGACCGTTTGTTGAGCGCCAGCAGCCCTGCATTGCATCTTTGGTTGAACGGCCGTCGTCGTCCTCATTGCAACTGGCCACGCTTGTTGCTCGATGACGAACTGTACGAGTTCGACGCCCAGGCCCTGGTCTTTTCTTGCGACGATGTCCAGCAACTGCTGAGGCACTTGCCCGGCCCGCAGGCAGCGCGCACGGCCAGGGAGGTGATACAGCGTAGCGGCGGCTGGTGTGCCGGGGTGCGCATCACCCTGCTGGAGCGCTGTGAATGGGCTCGCCGGCACGCTGCGCCGGGTCGGGCCGGCACCTTGCTCGATTACCTGGAATATGAACTGTTCGGTACGTTGACCCCGGAGCTGGCCCAGGCCTGGCGGGTACTGGCGCACCTGCCGCGTTTCAATGCCCAGCTTTGCTCGCACCTGTTCGGCGATACGGTGGGGGCCGAATGCCTTCCGTTGCTGCTGGACCTGGGGTGCTTCATCGAACCGTGGGAGGATTCCTCGGACTGGCTGCGGATTTTCCCACCCCTGGCGCGGTTAGTGCGCGAAGAGCCCTGGCCACAAGGCCGCTCCTGGCATCGACGGGCCTGCCAATGGTTCGCGGCCGAACAGGACTGGCCCATGGCATTCGAGCAAGCCATGCAAGCTGGGGAATTCGAGACCGCCGTCAGTTTCCTGCAGCACCTGAATTTCGAACATGTGCTGCAAGGTAGCAATGTCCAATTGCTGCTGGCCCTGCACGACCAGCAGGGCGAAGCATTGTCGCTGGGGACCGCGCAATCGGTAGGGCTGATTACCACGGCCTTGCTCTTTGCCGGCCGCTTTGACCAGGCTGAGGTCTGCATTGAACAGCTGGCCAGGTTCATGCCACATCCCCTGGTCAGTCAGCAGAGACAACTGATCGCCCGTTGGGAGGTGCTGCGTGGTTGGTTGTTGCACCTGCGCGGCGAGGGTGACCAGGCTCGCGAACATTTTCTCCAGGCCTTGGCCGGCCTGGATCCGGAGGCCTGGGCCCTCAAGGTGCTGTGCCTGATCGGACAGACACAACAGGCACTGCTCCAAGGCGAACTGGCGTTGGCGCAGGCGATCAATCGCCAGGCACTTTGCGTAGCGCGCGCCGGCGGTTCGCTGGTGTTCGAAGGGCTACTGGAACTGGACCACGCGCAAATCCTGGAACAGCGCGGCGCGCCCCACCGGGCCGATCACCTGCTGGGCGCGGTCCAGGCATTGCTCGATAAACCAGGGCAGGATTTTTCTGCATTGCTGGGCCGTATCGCCTTGCGACGGGGGCGCCTGGCGTTGCGCATGGGGCTTGACGAGCAGGCCGCCGAGCACTTCCAGGCGGGCCTGGAGGCCGGTTTGCGCAGCCAGGACAAGCAGGTGCTCTATGGCTTTCTCGGCAAGGCAAGCCTGGCCGCCAACCAGGGCGACTATGGCGAGGCCTTCATGCAGCTTCGCGACGCCGAGCGGACCATGCAACAGCGGCACATTCCCGACACGGTGTACCGCGGTGTGTTGCTGCAAGTCAGCTGTCAGTTCTGGTTGCAGCAGGGGCGACCGGAACTGGCCCATGAGGTGTTGACCCGAGTGTTGCGGCATTTCCATGGGCCACAGGCCAAGCATGCGCCGCCCGCGACCTTGGAACTGATTCCCCGTCTGGAGTATTTGCTGGTGCTGACGGAAGTCTATCTGCGCCGGGCGCACGAGCCGCAGGCCCGGCTCAGGGAAATGATCGCCCAGGCACAACACTGCGAGATGCACGCCTTGGAAACCGAACTGCTGCTGGCATTGGCGGAGGTCGTCTGGTTGTCGGCCGATCGTCACCAGGCGCGCGAGCTTTTGCAAAAAGGGCTCGAAGGGGTTGCCTGTCGACGGGCGCAACAAGCCCTGCGCGAGCTGTGCCTGCGCCAACCGGACCTGGTGCACGCGGCACAAACTGCCGAACCCCTCGACCCGCCATCGACAATGGCCGAGGAAACCGTGCTCAGTCACCGTGAACTGGAAGTGCTGGAGTTGATTGCACAAGGTTATTCAAACCAACAGATCGCCGAACAATTATTTATCTCATTGCACACAGTGAAGACCCATTCGCGTCGTATCCATAGCAAGTTGGGGGTGCAACGGCGTACACAGGCAGTGGCCAAGGCCAAGGTCATGGGTGTAATGAGCTAAGTTTGAAAACTTACTCGCGCTTACATATCACTGAGCGTAGATGAATGGTGTTGGTGTATAACTTCCGGGCTGGACTTGGTTGAAGTTTAACTTCAGCTGGCCACGGGCACCGTAACAGGTGTAATCAATTCAACGGATCGAGCGGGAAGTTTGATTCGATACAGAACAAGGATGTTGTTTTTATGTACGCTCCATTATTTGCTTCATATTCGCAAAGGCTTGCTGCTCTCAAGAAAACGCGTGTTGACTTCGCTGTACAGGTGTTGCTCGGTGAGGCGTTGGAAGAGTTGGAAACCAGTCCATACCACCTCTATTTAAATGCGCGGGATACTATTGCTGGCACAGAGGTTGTTTCCTCCGTCACATTGTTTGATGAAGCGCTGGCTTGCGTTCAAAGACAAGTCGGCCCCACTTACACCCAAGGCACTCACCAAATTTTCAGCAAGCGTTACTCGTTTGCTCCAGAGGATCGGATCAAGGGGCTCGATGTGATCGGCTTTGAGAAAATCGTCATGGATATCGTCTCGAGCCTGACCGAGGAACCGTCGATTGATCTATCCCGGCCCGCCCTGAGGTCACTGGCCGTCGAGGACCTTGAATCGATCTTGAAGAGTCACCTGCCAGGCGTCGGGTTGAACGAAACCTATGTCACCGGTTTTGGCTCGGACGATCTGGGGGGCCGAATCATCACCTCTTCCCGGAAGCTTGTGGACTATCTGCTGGCTCACTTCGACGATGACGATATTCCCTTTCATGCCAAGGGCGGCCATCAGGCCGTGTACACGCAGGCCTTCAGCGAGGAAGCGACGCACATTCATCCGCAGTTGACCATCGCCCACCTCAACGACCTATTGATCAGGATCGTGCCGGACTTGTTGAGCTGATCCCGGATTGCTCATAGCCCATTCGCCAGCTTACGGCCCGGGTCGCCGCCAACAGGCGCCGCGCCGCCGGGCCGTTCTCATCCGCGTGGAACAGTGACGTCGGGCCGACGATCGTCATTACCGCCGCCACGTCGCCCATGGCGTTGAACACCGGCGCAGACAAGGCATCCACCCCCGGCATCAGCAACCCATGCACGTGATGCAAGCCACGACTGCGGATGTGCTCGCACAGCGTTGCATAGGCCTGTTCGTCCGCCAGGGCGTGGCCCTGGGTGGCGTGCACTTCCTGGTCGCGCAACTCGATCGTCTCGCGCTCCGGCAGATAGGCGCTGAAAACCAGTCCGGTGGAAGAACTGAGCAACGGCAACACCGAGCCCAGTTGCGTCACCACGGTCACGGCCCGTACGGCGGGCTCGATTCTCACCACTGTCGCGCCATGATTGCCCCATACCGCCAGGAAACAGGTTTCGTTCAGGTCATCGCGCAACTCGGCCAAGGGCAGGGCGGCCACTTGCAGTACGTCCATGCCGTTCAACGCCGCCAAGCCCACGCGCAAGGCCTCGCGGCCCAAGCCGTAGTGATTGGTGGCTGTGTTCTGTTCGGCAAATCCGCTGGCGATCAAGGCTTGTAGATAACGGTGGACCTTGCTGGCCGGCATCTGCACATGCTCGGCCAGGCGCGACAGCGACGTGGATGGCGATAATTCGGCCAGGGCCTTGAGGATATCGGTGCCGACCTCAGCGGAGCGGACTTTCTGTTTACCGTTGCTCGGCGGGTTTTCCATGGAGGTGTGGGTCCGAAGGGCGAATGGGCGTCTTTATAGCTTGACGGTGGTTGTCGAGCAAATTACGTTATGCGTAATTTGATTACGATAAAAATAACCCGGTACGCCTCAAGTCGTTCATTGAGTGACGGACCGCATCTCAGGAGGCTCCATGAACCTCGACTCCACGCCGTCGGATGTGCTTTACCAGTCTGGCTTCGGTAATGAGTTCGCCAGCGAAGCGTTGCCTGGCGCCCTGCCGGTTGGCCAGAATTCCCCGCAAAAGGCGCCTTACGGCCTGTATGCCGAGCTTTTTTCCGGCACCGCGTTCACCATGGCCCGCAGCGAAGCGCGGCGAACCTGGATGTACCGCATCCGGCCCTCGGCCAACCACCCGGCGTTTACCAAGCTGGAGCAGCAATTGGCTGGCGGCCCGCTGGGTGAGGTCACGCCTAACCGCTTGCGCTGGAGCCCGCTGGGCATTCCCGATGAGCCTGCCGATTTCATTGACGGCCTGGTGCGCATGGCCGCCAATGCTGGCTCGGACAAGCCGGCGGGCATCAGCATCTATCATTACCGGGCCAACCGGTCCATGGAGCGGGTGTTCTTCAATGCCGACGGCGAATGGCTGCTCGTGCCGCAACTGGGGCGTCTGCGGATCGTCACCGAGCTGGGTGTGCTGGACCTGGAACCCTTGGAAATCGCGGTGCTGCCCCGTGGATTGAAGTTCCGTGTCGAGCTGCTCGACCCTCAGGCTCGCGGTTATATCGCCGAAAACCATGGTGCGCCGTTGCGCCTGCCCGACCTGGGGCCCATTGGCAGCAATGGCCTGGCCAACCCGAGGGATTTCCTGTCGCCTGTCGCTCATTATGAAAACCTCGCCCGACCCACTACCTTGGTGCAGAAGTTCCTCGGGGAGCTATGGGCGTGCGAACTGGATCATTCGCCGTTTGACGTGGTGGCCTGGCATGGCAACAACGTGCCGTACAAATATGACCTGCGTCGCTTCAATACCATCGGCACGGTCAGCTTCGACCATCCAGACCCGTCGATTTTTACCGTGTTGACGTCGCCCACCAGCGTCCATGGCTTGGCAAATCTTGATTTCGTAATTTTCCCGCCACGCTGGATGGTGGCGGAGAACACCTTCCGTCCACCCTGGTTCCATCGCAATCTCATGAATGAATTCATGGGCCTGATCCAGGGCGCATACGACGCCAAGGCCGAAGGTTTCCTGCCGGGAGGCGCGTCCCTGCACAGTTGCATGAGCGCCCATGGTCCCGACGGTGAGACCTGCACCAAGGCCATCAATGCCGAACTCAAGCCGGCGAAAATCGACAACACCATGGCGTTCATGTTCGAGACCAGCCAAGTGCTGCGCCCGAGCCGATTCGCCTTGGACTGCCCGCAATTGCAAACGGACTACGACGCCTGCTGGGCTTCGTTGCCAGTCACGTTCGACCCGACCCGGAGATAACCCATGACTCAAGTTTCCCCCACCCGCAGCTGGGTCGATTCCGCCAACGGCCATGCCGATTTCCCCTTGCAGAACCTGCCGCTCGGCGTTTTCAGCCCGGCCGGGCAATCCCCGCGCAGCGGCGTTGCCATTGGCGATCGGATTTTCGACTTGCAGGCGGCGTTGGACGCTGGGCTGTTCGACGGCGCTGCGGGCGAAGCCATCCTGGCCATGCGGGACGGTCAGTTGAATGCGTTCTTCGAACTCGGCCGTGGCGCCCGGGTTGCCCTGCGTGAACAGTTATTGAACCTGCTGCGCGAGGGCAGTCCCCGGCGGGACGAGATCCAGGCCCAGGGTGAAAAGCTGCTGCATCTGGCGGAGAACTGCCAGATGCATCTGCCTGCGAAAATCAACGATTACACCGACTTCTACGTTGGCATCGAGCATGCGCAAAATGTCGGCAAGCTGTTCCGGCCGGACAATCCGCTGCTACCGAATTATAAATACGTTCCCATCGGCTATCACGGCCGTGCTTCGACGGTGCGGCCATCGGGCACCGATGTACGTCGCCCGAAGGGCCAGACCTTGCCGGCCGGGCAGACCGAGCCGACTTTTGGTCCCTGCGCGCGGCTGGACTATGAGCTGGAGCTGGGGATCTGGATCGCCAAGGGCAACACCCTTGGCGAGCCCATCGCCATCGGCGACGCCGCCGAGCACATTGCCGGTTTCTGCCTGCTCAACGATTGGTCGGCCCGGGATATCCAGGCGTGGGAATACCAGCCGCTGGGGCCGTTCCTGTCCAAGAGCTTCCTGACCAGTGTTTCTCCATGGGTCGTGACTGCCGAAGCCCTGGAGCCGTTCCGTCGTGCGCAGCCGGCGCGTCCCGAGGGCGATCCGCAACCATTGCCGTACTTGCTGGACAAACGTGACCAGGCCGCGGGTGCATTCGACATCGAGCTGGAAGTGCTGCTGCTGACCGAAGCCATGCGTGAGCAGAAACTGCCGGCCCATCGACTGACCCTGAGCAACACGCAGTACATGTATTGGACGGTGGCACAGATGGTTGCGCACCACAGCGTCAACGGCTGCCAGTTGCAAGCGGGTGATCTGTTTGGTTCGGGTACGTTGTCGGGGCCGCAGAGCGGTCAGTTCGGCAGCCTGCTGGAAATCACCGAGGGCGGCAAAAAGCCGATCGAACTGGCATCCGGCGAAGTCCGCAAGTTCCTCGAGGACGGCGATGAAATCATCCTGCGCGCCCGTTGCAGCCGCGAGGGCGTTGTATCGATCGGCTTCGGCGAATGCCGCGGCAAGATCCTGTCGGCACGTTGAGGCGCGGCATGGAACTCTATACCTACTATCGTTCCACTTCGTCGTACCGGGTGCGTATTGCCTTGGCCCTCAAGGGCCTGGATTACCAGGCGCTGCCCGTCAACCTGATCGCCACACCCGAGGGCGAGCATCGCCAGCCGATGTACTTGGCGATCAATCCACAGGGGCGAGTACCGGCGCTGCGCACCGATGAGGGGGCGCTGCTGGTGCAGTCGCCGGCCATCATCGAATACCTGGAGGAACGTTATCCACAGGTGCCGCTGTTCAGCCGCGACCTTGCGACTCGCGCCCACGAGCGTGGCGTCGCGGCGCTGATCGGCTGCGATATTCATCCCCTGCACAATGTCAGCGTGCTCAATAAGCTGCGCAAGTGGGGGCACGATGAAACGCAGGTGGTGGAATGGATCACGCACTGGATCAGCCAGGGGCTCGCCGCGGTAGAACAACTGATTGGCGATGACGGTTATTGTTTCGGTGCGCTGCCAGGTGTGGCGGATGTGTACCTGGTTCCGCAGTTGTACGCCGCTGAGCGGTTCAACGTTTCATTGCAAGCCTACCCGCGGATCCGCCGAGTCGCGGCGCTGGCGGCAGGGCATGAGGCGTTCCAGAGAGCGCATCCAGCGAACCAGCCTGACACCCCGGCTTGATTTGGTGATCCAACAATCGCTGAAAATCTAAAAGCCGCACCCATTCAATGCACAATCGAATTGGGTGGCAAATGTCCCAACCGCTCCGTCAGGCGCAGCCGCTGGATTGGATCTTCACTGAGCATCAGGGCATGTTCAAGGTCGAAACGTTCGGCGTTGGGGCAGTCGAGCCGTTGGTAAAGGCTGGCGCGGGCCAGGTAGTCCGCGGCGTTGGCATTGCCCATTTCCAGCACGCGTTCGGCGTCAATCAGTGCGGCAATGTAATCATCGTTCGCCAGGTGCAATTGCCGCAGGTTGCGCGACAACCGTTGGAGCATTTGCATCGGCTCGGCGCTGACCAGGTGCTCAGCCTTGAGCTGCATGTTGGCGCCATATTGGCGTTGCAGCAGGTCCCGGCAGTCATTGGGGTACAACCGCCGGCCACCGCATGGGTCGAGCAAATGGTCGGCACCGGGCACCCGCAGCAGGAAATGACCGGGAAAGTTGACGCCAACCATCGGAATCTCCAAGCCACGGGCCAGTTCCAACGCTATCAGCCCAAGGGCCAGCGGTTGGCCGCGCTTGCGCGCCAGGACTTTGTCGAGCAAAGCCGCGCGGGGGCGTAGCGGGGTGAAATCGTCCTGGGCGAAACCCAGGTCATTGAGGCGTCGAAGCAAGGGCTGGCCCAATTCGTTGACCGGCAACATGGGCAGGCCGTGGCTGACCAGCCGTTGCAGGTCCTTGAAATCATTAAGCAGCGTCGGTACGTCCAGCTCACGGTCATGTTCGGCGGCGACCCATAGCGCGGCTTCGAACAGCGCCGGTGGCGAACGGTGCAGGCATTCAAAAAAGGCTTGGCGCGGCTTCATCACAATCTCCGGGCTATGCCTCGTTTTAGCTCCGCCATGGCTTTTCGTCCAGCCCTACAAATGCCCCGTTACAGGTTATGCCTGAAAAGCTGCGCCGCGCTTGTGCTTATTCCGGCGTGCTCCAGCAATTTTCGACTGCGCGCCTATACTGGCGAAACAGACAAAAGTGATTCGGGAGCCTGTCGATGTTTGCTCTCATGCAAAGCTCCCGCCTTGAATCGCTGTACTTGAGCGTGGACCCGGCGACCGGGTTGAAGGCGGTGATTGCCATTCATTGCAGCCGTCCGGGGCCTGCCCTGGGTGGTTGTCGTTATCTTTCCTATCCCGACGACGAAAGTGCCGTGGCCGACGCGGTGCGCCTGGCCCAGGGCATGAGCTACAAGGCCGCCTTGGCCGGATTGCCGGTGGGCGGGGGAGTGGCAGTCATCATGCGCCCCGCGCATGTTGACAGCCGGGCCGCGCTGTTCGAAGCCTTCGGGCGCTTCATAGAGCAGTTGGACGGACGCTACATCACCGCCATCGACAGCGGTACATCGGTAGCCGACATGGATTGCATTGCCCAGCAGACCCGTCATGTCACCAGCACCACCGCCGCGGGAGACCCCGCGCCTCACGCGGCGATGGGCGTTTTCGCCGGCATCCGTGCCACGGCCATGGCGCGCCTTGGCAGCGATAACCTGGAGAGCCTGCGCGTCGCGATCCAGGGCCTGGGCAATGTCGGTTATGCCCTGGCTGAACAGCTGCACGCGGCGGGCGCGGAACTGCTGGTCAGCGATATCGACCCCGGCAAGGTCCAACTGGCAATGGAACAATTGGGCGCCCATCCCATTGCCAACGATGCGTTGCTCAGTACCCCTTGCGACATCCTGGCACCCTGCGGCCTCGGCGGCGTACTCAACAGCCATAGCGTGGCGCAACTGCGCTGCTCGGCTGTCGCAGGTTCGGCTCATAACCAACTGAGCAATCTGCAGGTCGCTGATCAATTGGAAAGACGCGGGATCCTCTATGCCCCGGACTATGTAATCAATTCAGGCGGCCTGATCTACGTCGCGTTGAAGCACCGCGGCGAAGAATTGCCGACCATCACCGCGCACCTGTCGAAGATCGGTGCCCGGCTTACGGAAGTCTTCGCCCACGCCCAGGCGGAAAAACGCTCGCCGGCTCGGGTGGCCGACGAGTTGGCGGAGCGTCTGTTGTACCGATAAAAAAGATCGCAGCCTTCGGCAGCGCGTGCATTGAGACATCAAGTGCACGCGCTGCCGAAGGCTGCGATCTTCTGGTTCATTCGTCCGACGGATTGAGCAGTTCGGACAGGGCGTCCGGCTGGCTCTTGAATGCCTTGGCGAAGACATCGCGATTCTTCGCCATGTAGATCCCGGCTTCCTCCACTTGTTGCTCGCTCAGCGATGGGACGGCTTTTTGCAACACCTCGGCCAGCAATTCGGCGAGTTCCAGCATTTTGTCATGACGGTCAGCTTCGGCTTTATCCATGAACAAGCGCTCCAGATCTCGGCTGCTGCGGTATACCACTTCGACGGCCATTCACCACCTCACATGCCTTCACATTGGTTGTCTGTGTGACTACTGTATTTATATACAGGCCAAAGAATAAGCGAATCCCTTCTCTTTGGGTAGTGGCTTTTTAATGTAGTCCGGTTTCGAGTCTTGTCGCGCACGCTCCAGGCATTCGGCGACGCCGATTCGCGTCTCCACGTGTCGAATACCAGCCTATCGCCATCTCATCTCCGACACTGGCCTTTTTTCTGCATGCAGAAAACCGTCACGTCCATCCCGCATCATCCGGTCGAGTCGACCTAAGGAAACTACATCGTGAAAATCAACTGGGCCGAGAACCTGCGCCAGAACGTGCATCAACTGGCCGAATCACTGGGAAACCTGTTCGTCGAGACCTTCCACTACCTGGCGCTGTTTGCCATTGGTGCGGTCACCGCATGGGCGGCGGTGATGGAGTTTTTGCAGATGATCGAGGTGGGGCACATCAAGATCGACGACATCTTGCTGCTGTTCATCTATCTGGAATTGGGGGCGATGGTCGGAATCTATTTCAAGACCAACCATATGCCGGTGCGCTTTCTGATCTATGTGGCAATCACTGCGCTGACGCGGCTGTTGATTTCCAACGTTTCCCACCACAGCCCGCCGGACCTGGGCATCATCTACCTGTGTGGCGGCATTCTGCTGCTGTCGTTCGCAATCCTGGTGGTGCGCTACGCCTCGTCGCAATTCCCCTCGGTGAAAATCGAACATCCGCACCGCAAGATCGGTGCGGGTTCCAGCGAGCATTCCGAAGTCGAGAAGGGCGAGATCTAGATACCGACGGCGGAGGGTGCCGGGCCTTGTGATTGCGGTGGCGGCACCTTGATGTTGTCGCCGCCGGTCATGGCTTCGAGAATCGCCACGGCGCTGTGGCCTTCTTCGATGGCAATGCCGAACTGAATGCTTTGTACCAGGCGCCGCAGCCGTTCCGGGTCGTTGCGTTGCTGGGCGCTGATCATGCGCTTGGCGATAATGCGCCCGGCCTTGGACAGGGTCAGCATGATGCTGCCATCCAGGCCCTGGATGCTCAGGTTGATCTGGTATTGCGGCGCGAAAGCGTCCGTAATGATCTGAAAAGGATTGTCCATGATGCGTCACCGCCTGATTGAACGTGCAGTTGTTGACCGGCCATGGTCGGGATTAGTTCGCAACACCAGACCATCGGCCATTCCATGATCGTGTTCATCCGTGGGCTGGGCGGGCGATGGATCGACAGATCCCGCCAGCGGCAGCTCCGCCAGGGAGTTTGCAAGGCCCATGCCGGAAAAAATCCGGGCCAATGAGCTGGGGGGCGGGTTGCGCAATGCTCTGCAATGCAGCTCTGGGCGTAGCCCGTTTCAGGGCAACGAGGGGCGGATGTCCCCTTGCGGTGCAGGCTGTAGGGAGGATTGGCGAGAGGGGCGCGGGGCGAGGCAACTCCCGACATTAACAGCGCTCTTGGCGATTGTCCGGCTTTATTTGCAAATGAATATTTATCTTTTTCTGGGGCTTGAATTGTTCCGCTGCCAGCCCGACTCTGTACTCAAGGGGCCGTTGCGCTAACGTCGATTGGCCCCTGGCGAGCTAGCCGAAATAAGGGATGAACTATGCAAATCCAAGTCAACAGCGATAACCATATTCAAAGCAGCATCCGACTGGAGGAGTGGGTACGTACTACCATTGAAAGCACGCTCGAACGTTACGAAGAAGACCTGACACGGGTCGAGGTCCATTTGGGGGATGAGAACGGCGACAAGCCCGGTCCCCATGACCTGCGATGCCAGCTCGAGGCCCGGCCCAAAGGCCATCAGCCGATTTCCGTGACACACAAGGCTGAGTCGCTGGAACTCGCCATCGAAGGCGCAGCCACCAAGCTGGAACACAAGTTGGAGCATCTGTTTGGCAAGCTGCGCGGCAAGCGCGGCGCCAGCAATGGCCAGACCGAGTCGATTGCCCTGGCCGATGCGATGCTGGAGGAAGAATTCCTGGAAAACGAACGGGCCGCCCTCAACGGCTGATTGCCCCGTCTATCAACGTCTGAACTGAAAACGGGCCTGCAATCGCAGGCCCGTTTTGTTTCAACGATCCTTCGAGATCGGGTCAGAACGCAACGGAAGTTTGCACATACAGCGTGCGCGGCTCCCCGACATATTTGCCGCGGTTGTTATCGTCGAACGAGCGGGTGAAGTACTGGGTGTTGAAGATGTTCTTCACACCCACCGCGACGTTGAGATCCGACAGTCGTGGGCCGAAGTCATAGGCGGCGCGGCTGCTGAACAGCATGTAACCGGGAATATTGCCGGTGCTGCCGTCGGCACTTTCGGCTCGGGTGTTGGCGTTGTCTGCGAATTGTGCGCTCTGGTAGGTGCTGTCCAGGTTCAGCTTCCAGGAGCCTTCTGTGTAAGCAACTCCCAGGGTGCCTTTATGCTTCGAGGAGAAGGGCACCCGGTTGCCCTTGTTCGGGCCTTCCTCGCGGATAGTCGCGTCGACGAACGCATACGTGCCATATACATCGAAACCGGCCAGTGCCGGGTCAAGGCCTTCGAGCGCGTAGCTGAAGCTGGTTTCGATGCCTTGATGGCGTGTCTCGCCACGAGCGATGACCGAATCGTTGGTCTGATTGCTCTCATACTGGTTATCGAAATTGATCAGGAAAGCGCCAATTTCCGCCCGCAGATTGCCATTGTCGTAACGGGTGCCGAGTTCCCAGGTGCGAGCCTTCTCCGGCTTCACTTCGCCGCTGCTCACGCGATTGGGCATCTGGCTGTACTGCACGCTGCCAAATGAACCTTCGGTATTGGCGTAAAGGTTCCACTCATCGTTTACGTGGTACAGCACGTTAAGCGCTGGCAACGCGGTGTTGTAGTCGCCCTTGTACTTCACATTCGTCAGGTTGTTGGTTTGCTGCGACTCGATCATTTCATAGCGAACACCGGGCGTGATGGTCCATTTGCCAATGTCGATCCGGTCATCGATGAACAATGCGTTGGCCTCGGTGCCGCCACGCGTATCCCGATCGTTGCGGCTGGAGGTTGTGGGCAGTTCATTGCTGGCAATGGGCGTGCGGTAGCGCAGCTCATGACCGGCCTCGTTGATGTAGCGGTAGCCGATGCCGACTTCATGGCTGGTCGGGCCAAGGTCAAAGCCCTGGGCGAAACGGGTATCCAATCCACGCACCCAATATTCGCGGGGCGACAGGGACAGGAAGGTGCCTTGGTCCAGGTAGCCACTGCGCAAGGTCTTAGTAAAGAAAGTGCTGGCAGTGAATTCCCGACGGTCCTGCTGGTAGCGATAGCCGACATTGACCAAGGTGCGACGGCCCCAGAACCGGTCGTTCGGACGCGTGGATTGATACGGGTCGGCATCGTAGTCGGCCACGTTCAGGCCGCCGGGCATGTCGGCTTCACCTTCGTAATACTGGGCCATGGCGTTGAAACTGTTGGCCTCGTCCAGTTGGTAGTTGCCCTTGAGGACCAAGTCGTCAATTTGTGTGTCGCTGTGTTCACGCCAGTCACCGCCGCGCGTGCCGGAATACAGCAGGGCACCACCGAGGCCGTTGTCTGCGGTTGCGCCGGCCAGCAGGTTCGATGACGTCTTGAAGCCGTCGTGGCTGGAGGACGGGCTCGTCTCGGTCTGGAAACCACCCTTGACCGTCGGTGCGTCGGGAATCGCCCGGGTCACGAAGTTGACCACACCACCGACGTTCTGCGGGCCGTAGCGCACTGCACCGCCGCCGCGCACGACATCCACCGCGTCCATGTTGCCCATGCTGATCGGCGCGAACGACAGTTGCGGCTGGCCGTAAGGGGCGAAAGGCACCGCAATGCCGTCCATCAATACCGTGGAGCGAGAGGCCAGGCGTGGGTTGAGGCCCCGGATACCAAAGTTCAGGGCCATGTCGTGGCTGCCGGTGCCGTTGTTTTCCGGTGCGTTGACGCCGGGAATGCGTTTGAGCACATCCCGCGCCTGGGTTGCGCCCTGGCGTTCGAATTCTTCGCGACGGATGACGTCACGGGCGCCGGGGTGTTCGAATACGTTGGCTTGGGCGGCGTCGCCGAGCCAATCGCCCACCACGGTGGTGGTTCCAAGGTCCAGCGAGGCGTCCGTGGTCGGTTGCAGGCTGAAAGCTTTGTCTCCCTCGGGCCGGGCTTGCAGGCCCGTGCCTTCAAGCAGCGCGCTCAGCCCTTGCTCTGGGCTGTAGTTGCCTTCCAGGCCACGACTCTGCAGACCTGCGGTTGTCTGCGATCCAAAGGAAATCAGCACCCCGGCCTCGCGTCCGAACTGGTTGAGGGCATTCTCCAGTGACGAAGGTGCGATGTGATAGGCCTTGGTATCTGCAGCCAACACGGCAGGCAGTGCGACGAAACTCAAGCTGGCCCCCAGCAACAGTTGACGCAGGGTACGGGCGAGCGGGGTGAGACAGGTGGGTTGCTGCGGCATGGATGAGGTTCCCGAGAAGGTTGTATCGAAGTGCTTTGCTTCTCTGTCACCCGAGGTGTGGAAAACGGCTCACTGGCGCATCATTTTTTTCAGGAAGCGTGGCGATCGATTCAAGCGCGAGCCTCGACCGTGACCCAGTAGCGGGTGAACCGACGTACTTTTACCGGCAGGCTGACCTCCAGCAGGTCGAGGATTCGTTCGCTGTTGTCCAGCGGATACGTTCCGGAAATCAAAAGGTTGGCGACCGCTTCGTCGCAGTGCAACTGGCCGCGTCGATAACGGCCGAGCTCGTCGAGAAAGTCCGCCAGGCGCATGTGCGCGGCCACCAGCATGCCTTCCGTCCAGGCACCGCTATTGGCGTCCAGCGCGGTGACGGGCCCGGTGCCGTCGATGCCAAGGGACACTTGCCGTGACGCCGTCAGCAACAGAGCCGGGCCATGTCGGCTACGAATGTCCAGGGCGCCTTCAAACACCGCCACCTGGGTGTGGTCCGGATACTCGCGGACGTTGAACCGGGCGTCGCGGCTTTCCAGCAGGCCATGGGCGGCCAGCACTTGCAGCGGCCTTGGATCCCGGGCGGCGGTGAGCAATAGTTCGCCTTCCAGCAGGCGGATCAAGCGGCGTTGAGCGTCGAAGCGAACGTCTACCGCGCTGCCGCTGTTGAGCTGCAACTGGCTGCCGTCATCCAGCATCAGCCGTCGGCGTTCGCCCACCGGGCTGCGAAAATCGGCCATCAATGGCGGCAGCAGTTGGCGTTCACGCAGGCCCCAGGTCAACGCCGAGCCAGCGCCAAGCACCAGCAACATCTTCAGCGCCCGACGTCGCGCCGCCGACTTCGGTGCAATGAGGGCCGCATGGGCCAGTGGCGGTGACACGCTGCGCAGCCGCTGATTGACCCGCTGGATATGCTCCCAGGCGCGGCGATGTTCGCTATGGGCAGCGAGCCAGTGTTCCCAAGCTTGCTGCTTGCGGGTATCGAGTGGGCCTTGCTGCATTTCCAAGAGCCAGTGCACGGCTTGCTCGGCGACGTGTGCACTGACGCCCGGCGCGCCGTTGATCGGTGGCGTCATAAGGCGAAGTAGCAGCGCATCGCTGCCTTGTTCAGATGACGCTTGACTGTCGCCACTGAAATCCCCAATTCGCGGGCGATCTCGTTGTAGGTCAGGCCATCGACCTGGGCCAGCAGAAACGCCTGCTTGACTGCCCGCGGCAACCCATCGAGCAGTTGGTCCAGTTCCATCAGGGTTTGCAGGATGATTGCCCGCTCCTCCTCCGACGGCACCACGTGCTCCGGCAGTTGAGCGAGGGCATCGAGGTAGGCGCGCTCGAGGTCCTGGCGGCGGTAATGGTTGAACAGCACGCGCTTGGCAATGGTCGTGAGAAATGCACGGGGCTCAAGAACCGGCTGCGGATCGCGAGCGGTCAGTACACGCATGAACGTGTCTTGGGCAAGGTCGGCGGCGCTGTCGGGGCAACCGAGTTTTCTTCGCAACCAGCCGTTCAGCCAACGGTGATGGGCGTTGTAGAGCACTTCGACGGTGTGTGCAGGCGGCAACGAGAAACATCCCGACAGCGCAGAGCTGTGCTAGAGAACAAGAATTGTTCGCATTGTAGGGGTGCAGTGGTGGCTACGGCAATCGGGATGAGTGCCTGGTCGTTTCATTTGGCCGGGGCACGCTGGCGCTTAGCGCAAGAACGCCTGTCGATATTCCCCGGGGCTTGCGCCCATGGCGTGGCGAAAACGGTTAGTGAAATGACTGGCGCTGGCAAATCCGCAGGCCAACGCTACGTCGCCCAAGGGCCGGGAAGTGCTGCGCAGCAAGTGCCGCGCGCGGGCCAGGCGCCGAGCCAGTACATATCGGTGGGGTGGCAGCCCGAAACTTTCGCGGAACATCCGCGCAAAGTGATATTCGGACAACGCGCACAGCGCCGCCAGTTGCCCGAGACTGATGGCCTCGGCCAGGTGGCTGTCGACGTAATCCACCAGCAACCGCCG
Source organism: Pseudomonas frederiksbergensis (assembly GCF_035751725.1). Lineage (GTDB taxonomy): Bacteria > Pseudomonadota > Gammaproteobacteria > Pseudomonadales > Pseudomonadaceae > Aquipseudomonas > Aquipseudomonas frederiksbergensis_A. The sequence continues at coordinate 1,055,052 of NZ_CP142104.1, forward strand.
CTGGTGAGCTGCCAGGCCACCTTTGAAGCGAACGCCTTGGCGCTGGCCGACCTGGCTGAGCAGCAAGTGGTTGAGCAGGTCATGGGCCAGGCTGGTGGTCAGCAGCCGTTCCGCGGGTTCGTTCCAATTCAGCGCGATCAACTGGCGAAAGCGCCGGGCCTGTTGCGGATCGTCGAGGAAGGTTTCCTCGTGTAGCTGCACTTGCCGAGGCTCGCGGTCCAGCACGGTGATGCAGCCAAGGGCGAATTGTTCAGCGCTGAAATACAGATGGGCGAGGCGAATGTCGCCATTGATGACCCAGGCCGACTCATGCCCGGCCGGCAGGATGCAGAGCTTGTCCGGTGCACCGGTGGTATCGGGCCGCTCGCGACGAAACGTTCCGGTGCCGCCCGCGATGTAGCACGACAGCGTATGGTGCGTCGGCGCTTCGTAGTCCCGGGCGTCGTGGTGATTGGTCCACAAAGCGGCCGCCATGCCGTCCCCGAGCTCGGCGCTGTGCTCGAGGCGAGCGTTGGGCGAGCTGTTGAGCGCTTGGAAGACTTGTAGGGTTTGCAGTGTGGACATGATCGGTTCTCCAACGCTTGCATCCTACTCCGTAGGCCGTTCCCTGCCAGCCCATTACTTATAAAAACCGCAAGTTTACGCAAGCGCCAGGCAGGCATCGGCGGGAGACTGGCCGCCACTGCCTGGAGTCGCCGTCATGAACCTCTCGTTGTACCTGCTTACCGTGCTCATCTGGGGCACCACATGGATTGCGCTGAAATTGCAGTTGGGTGTGGTCGCCATTCCGGTTTCGATCGTTTATCGCTTCGGCCTGGCCGCGCTGATCCTGTTCGCGATGTTGCTGCTCAGCCGCCGCTTGCAGGTGATGAACCGTCGCGGCCACTTGATCTGCGTCGCCCAGGGCCTGTGCCTGTTCTGCATCAACTTCATGTGTTTCCTCACCGCCAGCCAGTGGATTCCCAGTGGATTGGTTGCCGTGGTGTTCTCCACCGCGACCCTCTGGAACGCCTTGAATGCCCGGGTGTTCTTCGGCCAACGGATCGCCCGCAACGTGTTGCTCGGCGGCGCCTTGGGGCTGTTCGGGCTGGCGTTGTTGTTCTGGCCTGAACTGGCCGGTCACCGCGCAAGCCCGCAGACCTTGTTCGGGTTGGCGTTGGCGCTGCTGGGGACGTTGTGTTTCTCGGCGGGCAACATGCTGTCGAGCCTGCAACAGAAGGCCGGCCTCAAGCCGTTGACCACCAACGCCTGGGGCATGGCGTATGGGGCGGCGATGTTGTCGGTGTGGTGTCTGGTCCAGGGCATCCCATTCGACATGGAATGGAATCCGCGCTACATCGGCTCGCTGCTGTACCTGGTGATACCAGGGTCGGTCATCGGCTTCACCGCCTACCTGACACTGGTTGGACGCATGGGCCCGGAGCGGGCGGCGTATTGCACGGTGCTGTTCCCGGTGGTGGCGTTGAATGTCTCGGCTTTTGTCGAGGGCTACCAGTGGACGGCGCCGGCATTGGTGGGATTGGTGCTGGTGATGCTGGGTAACGTGCTGGTGTTTCGCAAGCCACGGCCGGTGGCGGCGAAAGTCGCGCTGGGTGCTCGTTGAGGCATAAGGTCTGGCGATCATCCCGTGGCGAGGGAGCAAGCTCCCTCGCCACGGTGTGCTTCATTTCCAGACTTGCGGGTTGACCAGGTTCTTCGGCCGCTCGCCCAGCAATGCACTGCGCAGGTTCTCCACGGCGAGATTGGCCATGGCTTCACGGGTTTCGTGGGTGGCCGAGCCGATATGTGGCAAGGTCACGGCATTGTTCAATTGGAACAGTGGCGATTCGGCCAGCGGCTCTTTCTCGTAGACATCCAGCCCGGCGCCGCGGATGCGGTTGTTCTGCAACGCTTCGATCAGCGCCGGCTCGTCCACCACCGGGCCGCGGGAGATGTTGATCAGGATGGCGCTCGGTTTCATCAAGGCCAGCTCGCGTTCGCCGATGAGGTGGCGGGTCTTTTCGCTCAATGGCACTACGAGGCAGACGAAATCCGCTTCGGCCAGCAATTGGTCCAGCGAACGGAATTGAGCCCCCAACTCATTTTCCAAGTCGGCCTTGCGGCTGTTGCCGCTGTAGAGGATCGGCATGTTGAACCCCAGGCGACCCCGTCGGGCAACGGCCGCGCCGATATTGCCCATGCCGACGATGCCCAGGGTCTTGCCATGCACATCGCTGCCGAACAACTGCGGCCCGACTGACGCCTGCCACTGTCCGGCCTTGGTCCAGGCGTCCAGTTCGGCGACGCGACGGGCGCTGCTCATCAGCAGGGCGAAGGCCAGGTCGGCGGTGCTTTCGGTGAGCACGTCAGGGGTATTGGTGAGCATGATCCCGCGTTCATTGAAGTACGCCACGTCGTAGTTGTCATAGCCCACCGACACGCTGGATACCACTTCCAGTTTCGTGGCGTTCTGCAGCTGCTCGCGGCCGAGCTTGCGGCCGACACCGATCAGTCCGTGGACATGGGGCAGGGCTTCGTTGAACTGCGCATTGATGTCGCCGTTCGATGGGTTGGGCACGATCACATCGAAGTCCTGTCGCAGGCGCTCGATCATGGGAGGCGTGATACGGCTGAAGGCAAGTACGGTTTTTTTCATCGTGCAAGGCTCATCTGCATGGAATACCAAGCACGCTAACATTCCTGGCGCGGGTTAGGCGAGAGGGGACAGTGTTATTGGTACGCCTGGATATCCCTTGTGGAAGCGAGCTTGTCCGCGAAGGCGCTCTTTCGGCTTGCATCGACAGCGACTGAACCACCGCTATCGCGAGCTCGCTACCAACGGGATTCCCAGAGATTCATGCAGCCCGCAGTGAAATAAAGGCGTAATTGACAGGGGTTTCCGTGACCACCCGCGCGCCACTGGCCGTGACCTGGCTGGCAATGTCATCCCCAGACAAATGGAACTGCCATTCACTGGCTTGCGACTGCAGTGGCTGCGAACGGGCCTGGTCGATGGCTTCGGCGAACGCATCCATGTTCGGCAGGTACGCCGTGAATCCGTCACCCTTCAGTGCAGTGGTGTGAATGCCGAGTGACGCACAAATGCGTTCCTTCATCCCGATTTCTTCACGATCGGCCTGGCGCGAGCGCTCGATCAATTCGGCCAGTTCCTGGTCCACCAATTTGCCACCGACGATCAACTGTGGCCCCGTTTCCCAAGACTCCGGCGGGCAATCCTTGGCGGCCACGTTGAGCGGGATGTGCGGATTGATTTCCATGGGGTAGATGCGGCACACCAAGGGCCTGCGCTCGTAGATGCTGCACAGGTTGTCAGCGTCCAGGTTGTGGCAGGGGCCGGCGTTGTAGGCGGCGAAAGTGATCGCCACCAAGGCTTGGCTCGTGCCGCTGCGCACGACTGTGGAGCGCCGTTCGGCGTGCTCGCGTTGCGCCATTGGCAGGCCGAGGCCATTGGGCAGGAAGGCTTCCACCAGGACAATCACTTGTCCACCGTCGCTGGCCCACATCCTGGCTTCGTCGAGCGTCAGCGGAACATGGTGGCCGGTGCAGCATTTACCGCACCCAACACAGGAAAACGTTGTATTCATTCATTGACCGCAGGCAATAGGCTGAGGGCGGCGACAGAAAAACGCCGTGATCAGCCGAGCGAAGCAAGTTGTGCGCCATTCACCGAGGAGTGCTGGCCGGGCGGATCGAGTCCCATTCGGTCACGACGGCGGTCTTGGTCTTCTTGCGATAGAGGCACAGTTCGGTGCCGGTCGCGCCGTTCATGTGTTTCTGTGGGTACTGGCCCTGCAACAACACTGCGGTGTAGCCCACGCGATCATCGAATTGCGCGGCGGTGCCGACCGGTTCGGCGTTTTTCAATCCGCTGGCCTTGATGCAACTGGCGAGTACTTTTTTGTCGTAGGCGGCCCAAGCGTCGGAGCTTGAAGCATGAACCTGTGCAGACAGGGCGGTCAGGGCGAGGAGAATCAGGGCGGGGGCTTTCATCAGGAAAATCCTTGTTCTGGGGTGAACAAGAGTATGCCAGAGATTGAAAGAACGGCTGGGGCTGGGGGCGGATCCGGGCTTCGTTGCGCTTGGAGGCGACAACGAAGCCAGGATCGGCTTCGGTGAAGTCAGCGACCTTGTTCGGCAACGGCCTTGGCCGCCGTGATCAGGCACTTGGTCAGCTCGGGCGAAGAGAACTTGGTGAGTACGCCATTGGCGCCGGCCAGTCGGGCTTTCTCACTGTTCATGGCGCTGTCGAGCGAGGTGTGCAGCAGCACATAGAGATGAGCGAAGTCGGGCGTTTCGCGCAGGGTGCGGGTCAACGCGTAGCCGTCCATCTCCGACATCTCGATGTCGGAGACGATCAGGTTGATCTCCTGCGCAGTGCCTTGCAGTTCCAACAGGCAGTCGATGGCTTCCTTGGCGCTGCGTGCGGTGTGGCACTGCAGGCCCAGGTTGCGCAGAGTATGCACCGACTGTTGCAGCGCGACCTGGCTGTCATCGACCACCAGGATTCGTGCATTGCCGAGCACTTCGGCGTCTTCCATGCTCAACTCGGTCGGCGCCGTCTCGATTTGCGCCGGGGCGATGCCGTGGATGACTTTCTCGATATCCAGCACCTGAACCAGGGTGCCGTCCACCGAGGTTACGCCGGTGATGAATGCGCGCACGCCGCCGGAGCCGTAGGGCGGTGGCTTGATGTCCGTGGTCAGGCAGTGGACGATCTTGCTCACGGCCTGGACATGCAAGCCTTGTTTGGAGCGGCTGACGTCAGTGACGATCAGGCAGCCGCCGTCCGGATCTTCAAGGGGCCGCTCGCCAATGGCACGGCTCAGGTCGATCACCGACAAGGATGCCCCGCGCAGTGTGGCGATGCCTTTGACGTGCGGATGCGACTCCGGCAGCTTGGTCAATGGCGGGCAGGGAATGATCTCACTGACCTTTAGCAGGTTGATCGCCATCAGCTTGCCGCTGCGCAAGGTAAAGAGCAGAAGCGAAAGGGAATCTGCGCGGGCTTTGTTGGAGGACATAAAAACCTTCTGTGGAAAAAGGTGGGGCGAGCATGAAGGTCGCCAAGACAGCTTTTGATAACGGGTTATCGACTTGTTGGGGACAGGCTTTAGGGCGAAAGGTATCGACAGCTGATTACCTCGGCCGGGATGCCGCTACTTGAGTCCCAATCGCTTTGCCATCCGTCCCAGATTGGCCCGGTCCAGGCCCAGCTCCCGAGCTGCGCTGGCCCAGTTGTGCTGGTGGCGTTCCAGGCAAGCACTGATGATTTGCCGCTGATAGTTTTCCGTGGCCTGGCGTAAGTCACCGGTCGTTGCCAGCGAGGGATCGGGCGCCGGGCTTGCGGTCGGCGCGCTGTTGCGGTTGGCGTGAGGCAAATCCAGGTCATCGGCGCTCAAGCTTAGAATCTTCGGTCGTACCGGATGGCTGCCCAATGCCTTTAGCGCGCTGCGGCCGATCAGGTGCTCCAGCTCGCGCACATTGCCTGGCCAATCGTAGGCCAGCAACGCGGCCTGGGCATCGCTGGTCAGGCGCAGGCTGCCCAGGCCCATGCGCGAACGGTTCTGTTCGAGGAAAAAACCGGCGAGAAGCAGCACGTCACGCCCACGGTCACGCAGTGCGGGCACTTGCAATGGGTACACGCTCAGCCGGTGATAGAAGTCGGCCCGATAACGGCCGTTGCGCACTTCTTCAGCAAGGTCGCGATTGGTCGCCGCGATCAGGCGCACATCGACGCGGTGTTCCTTGTCCGAGCCCAGGCGTTGCAATTGCCCGCTCTGCAGGACGCGCAACAGTTTGGCCTGGACAGGCAAGGACAGCTCACCCACCTCATCGAGGAACAACGTGCCGCCATCGGCCAGTTCGAACTTGCCGCGCCGGTCGTTGGTGGCTCCGGTGAAAGCACCGCGCACATGACCAAACAGCTCGCTCTCCACCAGCGTGTCCGGAAGGGCGGCGCAGTTGAGACTGATCAGCGGTTGGTCGGCACGGTTGGAGGCGGCGTGAATGGCCTGGGCGACCAATTCCTTGCCGACCCCGGTTTCGCCGGTGATCAGCACCGTCAGGTCACTGCCGCCCACCAGCTTGATTTCTTCCACCAGGCGTTTGTGGGCCTTGCTCTGGCCGACCATGTCGCGGTGCTGCTGGCCGCTCGCCTGGCGATAGACCTCGGCGCGGTGATGCTCGTCCTCGGCCTTCAAGGCCAGCCGCTCGATACGTTCGGCTGCGCTGACCGTGGCCGCCGCGAGACTGGCGAAGGCTTGCAAGGCGCTCAGGTCGATAGGCTCGAAACGTTCCGGGTCCAGCGAATCCAGCGTCAGCAATCCCCAGGACTGCTCGTCGACGAACAGCGGACAGCCCATGCAATCATGGACTTCCAGGTGTTCATCCAAGCCTTCGACCAGCCCATCGTATGGGTCGGGCAGGTCGCTGTCGGCGGCGAAGCGAGTCGGTTGCGCATTGGCTAGCAACGCTTCGAAGCGGGGATGTTCGCTGATGCGGAACCGGCGTCCCAGCGTGTCGGTACTCAAGCCGTCCACCGCCAGCGGCACGAGGCAATCCCCATCCAGGCGCAACAACGCCGCGGCGTCGCAGGGCAGCAGGGCTCGCAAGGCGACAAGCAAGCGGCGGTAGCGCTCGCCCTCCGGCAGCTCGCGAGACAGGTCCGCCACCAGGGGCAGCAGCGAGGTGAGCAATGAGGTTGCGGTCATAATGACTCCATCTGGTCGTAATGACTATAAAGCCAGCCGTGTCATTATGACTATTAGTTTATTAACTAACTGAAAAACAAAGATAATTTTTATGGCATGAAAAGTGATGAGTCTAGGTATCTGTTATCTGTACCACGCGAGGAGTTACCCATGCTGAGTCGAGAACAACGCGCCATTATCCGTTCCACCGTGCCTTTGCTGGAAAGCGGTGGCGAGGCGCTCATTACTCACTTCTATCGCATGATGTTGTCCGAATACCCCCAAGTGCGCCCGCTGTTCAACCAGGCTCACCAGGCCAGTGGCGACCAACCGCGAGCGCTGGCCAACGGTGTGCTGATGTATGCGCGGCACATCGACCAGCTCGATCAACTGGGCGACCTGGTGGCCAAGATCGTCAACAAGCACGTGGCCCTGCAGATCCAGCCGCAACACTACCCGATTGTCGGGGCCTGCTTGCTGCGGGCAATTGCCGAGGTGCTGGGCGAAGAGATCGCCACCCCTGAAGTGATCTCCGCCTGGGGCGCGGCCTATAACCAATTGGCCGATATCCTGATCGGCGCCGAAGCGGGCCTGTATGAGCAGAAGGCCGCGGCGCCGGGTGGCTGGCGTGGGGAGCGGGCATTCGTCCTTGTCGACAAGGTAAAGGAAAGCGCGGAAATCACTTCGTTCTACTTCGAACCGGCAGACAAAGGGCCCATCCTGCAAGCTGAGCCAGGCCAGTACATCGGCATGAAACTGCTCCTGGATGGCGAGGAAGTGCGCCGCAACTATTCGCTGTCGGCCTTGGCGGGCAACGGACAGTATCGCATCAGCGTCAAGCGCGAGGCGGGCGGTCGCGTATCCAATTACCTGCACGACGAGTTTCAGGTGGGCAGCAGTATCCAATTGTTCCCGCCGTCCGGGGACTTCTACCTCACCGCCAGCGACAAACCGCTGGTGCTGATCAGTGGCGGCGTCGGCATCACGCCGACCCTGGCGATGTTGCAGGCGGCATTGCAAACCGAACGTCCGGTGCATTTCATCCACTGCGCACGCAATGGCCATGTGCACGCGTTCCGTGACTGGATCGACGACCTGGCCAGGCAGCACCCGCAACTCAAGCGCTTCTATTGCTATGACGAGCATGACGGCACAGGTCCGGTGGCTGACAAGGTTGGGCTGTTGAGCCAGGAGCAACTGGCGCAATGGCTGCCGGAGCAACGTGACCTTGATGCCTATTTCCTCGGGCCGAAGGGTTTCATGGCGGCGATCAAGCGCCATCTCAAGGCGTTGGGCGTTCCGGCGGAGCAAAGCCGCTATGAGTTCTTCGGGCCGGCTGCGGCGTTGGAATAATCGCTGGGGCACTCCAGAAGACCGGGTTGTCCTTGTCGCGGGCAAGCTCTCCTACAGCAGCGTCCACAAAGTTGTGACGCTGCAATGAACATTGTGTCGCGAGCCTGCTCGCGAAAGCGTCGGCATGACCGACGCTGCCCGGCGGTTCCCTCCCACCGGAATTAATCCGCGCTTAACCCCCTTCCTGTTTATTCCCCCTCGATACTGCCGACTGCCGCACGTTCATGTTCTGCGTGTAGACTTCGGCCATCCGACAGCGCGCCAGGTCCGGTCATGCGGCGCGTCGATCCATGTAGATGAAGGGAAACGCAATGAGTGAGGAAATGATGCGGCTGGGCCGTGAGCGGCGCTATCTGGTGTTGCTGGGGTTGATCTGCCTGGGACTGATCGGCGGCGCGCTGTATATGCAGGTCGTGCTGGGTGAAGCGCCATGCCCGCTGTGCATCCTGCAACGTTACGCGTTGTTGCTGATCGCCCTCTTTGCCTTCATCGGCGCCGCGATGCGCACCCGTCGCAGCCTGACGATTTTCGAAGGGTTGGTCGTGCTGTGTGCGTTGGCCGGCGCGGGCGTGGCGGGGCATCACGTCTACACGCAGTTCTACCCGGCGGTCAGCTGTGGCGTCGACGTGCTGCAGCCGATCGTCGATGAGCTGCCGCTGGCGAAGATCTTCCCGTTGGGCTTCCAGGTCGATGGTTTCTGCTCCACCCCGTATCCGCCTGTCCTTGGGTTGTCGCTGGCACAATGGGCGCTCGTGGCATTCGTGCTGACTGCCGTGCTGGTGCCTTTGCTCGTGTCGCGTAATCGCAAAGCCATTCGCTGAAGTCATTCTTAACAGGCGCCCCGGTTTCTTCATTTAGAGCCGGGGCGTTTTTCGTTTCAGGGTTGCCCAGGATCAGCCTTGATCCTGGGCAAGAATGCCCTGCGACGATGTGCGACACGTTGTCACACATCTTGCCGCCAGCGTCCTTCCAAGCGGCGAATTGGCGCTGCAACCTGTAACAAAAAAACGGCCTGGAATCCCCCTCGACCGCAATATTGTCATCTTCCAAGCAGGCATTTTTAACAGCGAAGCGCCATATCGCCAAGGCCCCGTAAAACGGGCGCATGCCGGCTGCGAAAGCTCGCTGATAACGTGCGCAGCTGTCTAAATCGGGCGTAGTAGCCTTACGTTTTTTGGGGTTCTTGTTGAGAATGAATTTCGATAACATGCTGGCCCGTTGCAATAGCGGCAATAGATTGTTGCCGGATCGGATAAAAATTATTTCGGGTTAAGACATGGTCTCCAACGCCGCAGCTCACTACAATCGCCCGCACCGATTTTCCGACCCGGCTCAGGCTTGAGCACGAGAGTGGTCGAAGGGCGCCAGCGCCCCATGCGACCCCAGGTGTCGGTGCCTCCAACTACCCGCACCAAATGGAATTGGGCTTGAACTAGGCCTTTGACCAACGAATAAGAACTCACTGCTGGCCCAGGATGTGTCGAACAGCGTCTGACGTTCGACGGGCAGCCCTTATTCAATCCAAGAAAAATGCCAACCCTTGGCAGGGTGAAGTGTTGGCGATCAAAACCCAACTGCATTGCGCAAGCTGCTTTAGAGGTCGTGAGATGAGTAAAAACAGGTACCCCCGATTACTAGGCTTGTTGCCGCTGCTCGGCACGTTGCTGCTGGGAGGCTGCAACATGACCCTGCTCGATCCCAAGGGCCAGGTCGGCCTGGATGAACGAAACCTGATCATCACCGCCACGCTGCTGATGTTGCTGGTCGTCGTGCCGGTTATCGTCATGACGTTCCTGTTCGCCTGGAAGTATCGCGCGTCCAACACCAGTGCCACGTACACCCCGAAATGGTCCCACTCGACCAAGATCGAGATCGCGGTGTGGACCATTCCGGTACTGATCATCATTGCCCTGGGTTACATCACCTACAAGTCGACCCACGCACTGGACCCGTACCGTCCGCTGGATTCGGACGTCAAGCCGATCACCATCGAAGTGGTCTCGATGGACTGGAAGTGGCTGTTCATCTATCCGGAACAAGGCATCGCCACGGTCAACAAGATCGTGTTCCCGGCCCACACGCCAATCAACTTCAAGGTCACCTCCGACACCGTGATGAACTCGTTCTTCATCCCGGGCCTGGGCGGCCAGATCTACGCGATGGCCGGCATGCAGACCAAGCTGCACCTGATCGCCAACCAGAACACCGAACTTGAAGGTATCTCCGCCAACTACAGCGGCGCGGGTTTCACCGGCATGAAGTTCAAGGCGACCGCCACCACCCAGGAAGAATTCGACGCCTGGGTCAACGAAGTGAAGAAGGCACCTAAACAGCTTGAAAAAGCTGAATACGAAGCCCTTTCCAAGCCGAGCCAGAACAACCCAGTCGAACTCTACTCGTCGGTCACGCCGAACCTGTTCCAGACCATCATCGATAAGTATGAAGGGATGAATCCGGGCAAGCCGATGCACCACGAGAAGAAAGAGAAGGAAGTGGCCCACAACATGGAAGGGATGGACATGAGCTCGCATTCAGCTGCCGGGGCAGAGGAGTAAACGATGTTTGGTAAATTAAGTTGGGAAGCGATCCCGTTCCACGAGCCGATTGTCATGGTGACCCTCGCCATCATCGCGCTTGGTGGCCTGGCGCTGTTCGCGGGTATCACTTACTTCAAGAAGTGGACTTACCTGTGGACTGAATGGTTGACCTCGGTCGACCACAAGAAGATCGGCGTGATGTACATCATCGTCGCCATGGTCATGCTGCTGCGCGGTTTTGCCGACGCGATCATGATGCGTACCCAGCTGGCCATGGCCACCGAGGGTTCGCCTGGCTACCTGCCGCCTGAACACTATGACCAGATCTTCACCGCCCACGGTGTGATCATGATCATCTTCATGGCGATGCCATTCTTCACCGGCCTGATGAACCTTGCAGTGCCGCTGCAGATCGGCGCCCGTGACGTTGCCTATCCGTTCCTGAACTCCCTGAGCTTCTGGCTGCTGGTGTCCGGCGTCGTGCTGATCAACGTTTCCCTGGGTGTCGGCGAATTCGCCAAGACCGGTTGGGTTGCCTATCCGCCATTGTCGGGGCTGCAATACAGTCCGGGCGTGGGGGTGGATTACTACATCTGGGCGCTACAGCTATCGGGGTTGGGGACAACGCTGACGGGGGTCAACTTCCTGGCCACCGTGCTGAAGATGCGTACCCCTGGCATGAAGCTGATGGACATGCCGATCTTCACCTGGACCTGCACCTGGGCCAACGTGCTGATCGTCGCTTCGTTCCCGATCCTCACCGCTACCCTGGCTTTGCTGACGCTTGACCGCTACATGGATTTCCACATTTTCACCAATGAACTGGGTGGAAATCCGATGATGTACGTCAACCTGTTCTGGGCCTGGGGTCACCCTGAGGTGTACATCCTGATCCTGCCGGCGTTCGGTATTTTCTCCGAGGTCATCTCGACCTTCTCCGGCAAGAAACTGTTTGGCCACCACTCGATGATCTACGCTTCGGGCGCGATCTCGGTACTGGGCTTCATGGTCTGGCTGCACCACTTCTTCACCATGGGCTCGGGGGCCAGCGTCAACGCCTTCTTCGGTTTGGCGACGATGCTGATTTCCATTCCGACGGGTGTGAAGCTGTTCAACTGGCTGTTCACCATCTATCAGGGCCGCCTGCGTTTCACCAGCCATGTGCTGTGGACCCTGGGCTTCATGGTGACCTTCGCCATCGGCGGCATGACCGGCGTTCTGCTGGCCATTCCGGGTGCTGACTTCGTACTGCACAACAGCCTGTTCGTGATCGCGCACTTCCATAACGTGATCATCGGCGGCGCCGTGTTCGGCTACATCGCAGGCTTTGCGTTCTACTTCCCGAAAGCGTTCGGCTTCAAGCTGCACGAAGGTTGGGGCAAGGCCGCGTTCTGGTTCTGGATCTCGGGCTTCTTCGTCGCGTTCATGCCGCTCTATGCACTGGGCTTCATGGGCATGACCCGTCGCTTGAACGCCACCACCAACCCTGAGTGGGTGCCGTACCTGTACGTTGCCATGTTCGGCGCGGTGATGATTGCAGTCGGTATCGCCTGCCAGCTGATCCAGTTGTACGTCAGCGTGCGTGACCGCAAGAAGCCGGAAAACATGTGCGAACACGGTGACCCGTGGAATGCCCATACCCTGGAATGGTCGACTTCTTCGCCACCACCGTTCTACAACTTTGCCGTGCTGCCAAAAGCGGACGCCATCGATCCGTTCACCGAAGCCAAGGAAAACGGCACCGCGTACCAGGCCCCGGCCAAGTACTCGCCGATCCACATGCCCAACAACACCGCCACTGGTGTGGTCATGGGCGGGCTGTTGACCGTGTTCGGTTTCGCGATGATCTGGCACATCTGGTGGCTGGCCATCGCCAGCCTGGTCGGCACCGTGGTGTATTTCGCTATCCATGCCGCCCGTGACGATCAGGGCTACATGGTGCCGGTGGATGTCATCGAGCGCATCGAAGCCGAGCAGCACAAGCGTCTGGTCGCGGCCGGGAAAGTCCCTGCCACCGCCACCCGTGTTGAAACCTCGTTGGAACAGGCTTAAACCATGTCGAACTTAGTGACCAATGTTGGACACGCCCATGGTCATGACCATGGGCACGATGACCATCACCACGACTCGGGCGAGATGACCGTATTCGGTTTCTGGCTCTACCTGATGACCGACTGCATTCTGTTTGCGTCGATCTTCGCGGTGTACGCGGTGCTGGTTAACAACGTCGCCGGTGGCCCGTCGGGCCACGACATTTTCGAACTGCCTTATGTACTGGGCGAAACCGCTCTGCTGCTGTTCAGTTCGATCACCTACGGCTTCGCCATGCTGGCGTTGTACAAGGGCAAGAAAACCCAGGTCCTGGGCTGGTTGGCGATGACCTTCCTGCTGGGCGCCGGCTTTATCGCCATGGAGATCAACGAGTTCCATATCCTGATTTCCGAAGGCTACGGCCCTAGCCGCAGCGGTTTCCTGTCCGGGTTCTTCACCCTGGTCGGCACCCACGGCCTGCACGTGACCAGCGGCCTGATCTGGATGGCGATCATGATGTACCAGGTCCAGAAAAACGGCCTGACTGCCACCAACAAGACGCGCCTGAGCTGCCTGAGCCTGTTCTGGCACTTCCTGGACGTGGTGTGGATCTGCGTATTCACCGTTGTTTATCTGATGGGGACCCTGTAAATGGCTAACGCTCATTCCCATGATGGCCACGACGCCGGCCACGGCAGCGTCAAGTCCTACGCCATCGGTTTCATCCTGTCGGTGATCCTGACCGTCATTCCGTTCGGCCTGGTGATGTACCCGTCGCTGCCCAAGAGCCTGACGCTGTGGATCATCCTGATCTTCGCCGTGGTCCAGGTTCTGGTCCACCTGGTGTACTTCCTGCACCTGGACCGCTCGGCCGCCCAGCGTAACAACGTGATTGCGTTTGTCTTCGCTGCGCTGGTGATCGTACTGCTGGTCGGCTTGTCGCTGTGGATCATGTTCAGCATCCACACCAACATGATGGCGCACTGAGGAAAGTCCGGATGTCACTGAAGCACTTTATCCAAATCACCAAGCCGGGGATCATTTTCGGTAACGTGCTTTCTGTGGCGGGCGGGTTCTTCCTGGCCTCGAAAGGGCATGTCGATCTGGCCATCTTCCTGGCGGCGATGATCGGCACTTCCCTGGTGGTGGCGTCCGGTTGCGTGTTCAACAACTGCATCGACCGCGACATCGACATCAAGATGGAACGCACCAAGAACCGGGCGCTGGTCCAAGGCCTGATTCCGGTGCAACTGGCCCTGGCCTTCGCCACGGTGCTGGGCGTGGCCGGCGTGGCGCTGCTGTATTGGGTCGCCAACCCGCTGGCTGCGTTGTTCGCGGTGATCGGTTTTGTCATCTACGTCGGCCTCTACAGCCTGTACCTCAAGCGCAAGTCGGTTCACGGCACGCTGGTGGGCAGTCTGTCGGGGGCGATGCCGCCGGTGATTGGTTATGTCGCGGTCAGCAACAGCTTCGATATGGCTGCGCTGACGCTGTTGGTGATGTTCAGCCTGTGGCAGATGCCGCATTCCTACGCCATCGCGATCTTCCGCTTCAACGACTACCTGGCAGCTTCGATTCCGGTGCTGCCGGTCAAGCGCGGTATCCAGGTGGCGAAGAAGCACATCCTGCTCTACATCCTGGCCTTCCTCGTGGCGACCTTGATGCTGACCTTCAGCGGCTACGCCGGCATGAGCTACCTCGCCGTCGCGGCTGCCATGGGCATGTACTGGCTATACATGGCCTGGACCGGCTACAAGGCGGTGGATGACACGGTTTGGGCACGCAAGCTGTTCGTGTTCTCGATCTTCACCATCACTGCCCTGAGCGTCATGATGTCCCTGGATTTCAAGGTGCCGAGTGAGTTGTTGCTGACTTACGCGCCTTAAGCGCCAAAGGCTGTAAAAAAAGCCCCGCCTTCGAAGAGAAGAGCGGGGCTTTTTGATATGGGCCATGGCTAGCCGCTGTCATTCGTCGCAATAGATTGTGGCTGGTTGATCTATAGGCGATTTGCCTATAGTTTCTGCCATGCGAACCTTATTTTTTGAAACGAAGAGAAGACGCTCAAGCGCGCCATTGAAGCTGAGTTGAAAGCACGAGGTACCTTATGAAAAAGCGCGATCTGTTTGCCGAGATGATGCAAGGCGTCGAGGAGATGGCCGCTCACCGCGAGGGCAAGATTACCCTTCGCCAGATTTCGATTGAAGACAAGCCGGTTCCTGAGGTGTCAGCCCAGGAAATCGTAGCTTTGCGCGACAGGCTTCATATGTCTCAAGCGGTTTTTGCCAAGAGCATCAGGACCAGTCCAGCTACCCTTAGAAACTGGGAGCAGGAAAAGTCCAAGCCCAATGCCCAGGCGGCTTTGTTGATCAAATTGGTTGAGAAGTTTCCGGATATGGTCGAGCGACTTGGTGCTGTTTGAATCGCCGAAGCTATGAAAAAGCCCCGCCTTCGAGAGAAGAACGGGGCTTTTTAATGGGTATTACTTTGGACTTCTGTGGAAGCGGGCTTGCTCGCGAAGCGGTGGGTCAGTTGAGTTGATGTTGACTGACACGGTGCATTCGCGAGCAAACCCGCTCCCACGAGGGGAAAACTCAACCTGGGTTTATTGCTGGGCGATGCTGTAGCCGTCGAATGCTTTCTGCTGTTGCAGCGCGGTGACGATGCTCTTGCGGGTGACCGGTTGTTCGGTGCCGTCGTTGTCCAGGAAGGTTTCGCTTTCCAGTTCGGCTTCGTCGCCTTCGCCGACGAAGTTGAAACCCAGGAACTCGAAGGCTTCGCGGTCGACGTTCGGCTTGGAGCGTGGCGTGCGCAGGGGCAGGGTGACGCTGATGCCGTCCTTGCTGATGATGAACACCTCGGCTTCCTTCTTGGGCCGCGAGGCCTTGCCCTTGCTGCCGCTCGGGTTGCTGATGGCCTGGTGGGTCTGGTTCAGCACTTTCAGGGCCAGGCCATAGACCAGCTCCTGGAAGTCTGCATCATCCTTGTAGCTGGAAAGTATGCGGCTGATGGGGAAGCGGCTGCTCAGGTCTTCCAGCGCCGCGAAATCGGCCGCCTCGGCGTCCTTGAGTTGCTTGAGCTGGCCCATCAGTTCGTAGGCTTTGTCATCATCGAACGCATCGTGGGCCTGGCGAATGGCGTTGCGCAGTTCGCGGATCTGGTCGCTTTCGCGGTTCGACTGGAACGCATCGAGGACCATCTCGCTGATGGTTTTGGCCTGGGGCAGATGCTGTGAAAGATTGATGGAGTTTTCGTATTCCGCTTTGGACGACAGGGAAACCGGGGATTCAGCGGTATTGGAATCGGACATTGAAATTTCACTACTTCTGTTAGCTGGATGAGGCGAGAAAGGCATTGAGCTTTTTCCGGTCGCCTAATCTATTGGACGCGGGCAGCATTGTCACGGTCGGCGCGGTGGCCGGTACGTATTTCAGTCGCGCATCAGTTCCATCAGCCGCAACGCATCCGGCGTCGCCGCGCCGCTGGCGGTGTTGTCGAAGATGCACCAGGTCGGCGTGGCCGCAGCGCTTTTCAATTGCTCCGCGAGCTGTTTCAGCCAGGCGTCCTCGTAAGGGGAATAGTAGATTCGCGGCGAGCCATGCAGACGGTAATAACGAATGCCACGCCAGCCGGCCGGTCGATCACCTCCCGATAAGGGGGACGGATCTGCGGCCACACGAGCGATCCGCTCGTCCTCCAATATCGCCATGGCCTGCGGTGCGAGCCAGCTCGGGTGTCGGGGTTCGAGAACCGCGTGGCCCTGATATCGATCCCGCAAAACCTTGAAGAAGTGCTCGGCCTGGGTACTGTCGAAGGCCAGCGACGGCGGCAACTGAATCAACAGGCAACCGAGTTTTTTCCCTAGCTGTGAACATTGCCCGAGGAACTCATCCACAAGTCCCTCGCAATCGTGCAAACGTCGCTCGTGGGTGATCTGCTTTGGCACCTTGACCGAAAAACGAAAGTCCGGCGTTACACTGTCCGCCCACTTTGCATAGGTGGCCGGGCGGTGCGGGCGATAGAAAGAACTGTTGATCTCCACTGCCGGGAACCGTGCGCTGTAGCGCTGCAAATGGGTTCCTTCATCAGGAAATGCCGGCCAATATGCCCTGGGCAACGACCAGCCGGCGCAGCCCAGGAAAAGGTTCGAGGAGCGGGGGAGTCGAGTCGCCAATGTCAGAGAACCTGTTGCGGGGGACAAAGCTGTGACCGCAACAAACGGCTCATGGATTCATTCAATTGCTGCTTCAGTTACAGATGACGTTCTTGCCGGCCATCTTGGAGCGATACAGCGCCTGGTCCGCCCGATCCATCAGTACTTCCTGCGTTTCGTCTTCGAGTCGTTGCACCACGCCAAAGCTCATGGTGATCTGGAAGTCGCCCACCGGGAGCAGGTCGGACAGGCCTCGGCGAACGGTTTCAGCCATCAGGACTGCATCGGCCAACGACGTGTTTGGCAGAATCATGATGAATTCATCGCCGCCCCAGCGCACCAACAGGTCACCGTCGCGCTCACAGCGTTTGACCGCCTGCACCACCTGCACCAGCGCTGCGTCACCAAAGGCGTGGCCGTAGCGATCGTTGATGTCCTTGAAATCATCGATGTCCATGGCGATCAGCGACAACGGTTCGCGAAAGCGCTGGGCGCGCTCACAGGCCAGTGGCAGTGCTTGCTCCAGGCGATATCTGTTGGCGACCAGGGTCAGCGCATCGGTTTCGGCCAGCCTGCGGTTTTCGTCGAGTTGGATTTGCAGTTGATGATTGACCCGCGACAGTTCGCGGGTGCGCTCTTCGATGATCGCTTCCAGGGATTTGTTACGTCGTTCGAGTTGCTCGAACAGCCGCTTCTTGTCGTCGATGCTGCGGTGCGCGCCGATCATTCGGGCCACGCTGCCGTCGGGGTTGCGGGCGATCACGTAGCCGCGGTCTTCGATCCAGATATAGGAACCGTCATGGGCCCGGCAGCGGTATTCGGCTTGATATTTCGACGACCGCTGTTCCAGGTAATCGTCGAACAGGGCCATTACCTGGGGGTAATCCTCCGGATGGATCACACTCTCCCACGTCAGCACGGTGTTGCTCAGGGAATGGGGCGTGTAGCCGAGCATCGTGTACCAACCGGGGTTGCGATAGACGAACCCGGTATTGGCGTTCCAGTCCCAAATGCCGTCGCTGACCAGCTCCATGATGGTGTGCAGCACGCTTTCGTCCAGATCGGACAAGTCGAACCGCAGCAAATCGATCTTCGAGGCGTCGTCCATCGTTGTTCCTCAATCAGCCCTGATATCAAAATGCTCTCCAGGCGTGAAGAGTAGCCGATGGGGCGCGGCGTCACTAGCAGCAGACGCAGGCGGGGTTGCCTTTGTGGCGAGGGGATCTATCCCCTCGCCACAACATCACTCGCCTGGGGAGTGGGGTTTGCCCCATTTCTCCAAAGCAAACTCGACGAAACTGCGCAGTTTCGGCAAACGGTAGCGATCCTGGGCGTACATCAAGCTCATCGGCCGATGGGGCAATTGATAGTCCTGCAGCAGCGCCACCAGATGGCCTTCTTGCAGATCTTTTTCCACCAGCGCGTCGGGCAGCAACACCACGCCCATGCCGGCCAGCGCCGCACGGTGCAGCCCCGAGGAGCTGTTGATCAGCATCGGCCCGGTCACCGGGACTTTGATTTCCCCTTCGGCGCCGATGGGCCAGTGCTCCTGGGCGAAGCGCCATTCGTCGCCGGCGGAGTAGGCAAACGACAGGCAATCGTGGTGTTGCAGATCGTCTGGCTTGAGCGGCGTGCCTCGCCGTGCCAGGTAAGCCTTTGACGCACAGATGGTCAAGGTGTAGTCCACCAAGGGGCGGACAATCAACTTTGGATCGGGGAGCCCCAGGCGGATGGCGACGTCGAAGCCGTGGTCGAGCAGGTCGAGGCGTTGGTTGGTCAATACGACGTCAAGCTTGACCTGTGGATAACGTTGGCTGAATTGCGCCAGCGCCGGTGCCAGGCGCTCCGTGCCGAAGGTCAGTGGCGCGGTGATGCGCAGGGTGCCGGTGGGATCGCCTTGGGTCTGTTCCGCCAGGCGTTCGGAGTCCGCGACCAGCCCGAGCACTTCCAGGCACCGCTGGTAATAGGCTGAGCCGAATTCCGTCAGGCGCTGGCGACGTGTCGTACGGTTGATCAGGCGCACACCGAGACGTTGCTCCAGCGCACGAAGATGATTGCCTACCATGGTGGTGGACATTTCGCAGGCCTGGGCTGCCGCTGTCAGGCTGCCGGTCTCCACGACTTTCACGTAAACGGTCATTGCCTGGAACAGGTCCATTATCAAGCTCTGTTTATAAATGATTGAAGTAAATCGGCGTTTATCCATCAGTAGTGGCTAACCATACTGGAAAAAACCACCCGATGGAGCTAGATGTCATGACCGCCACCTGCTTGATGACCACCTACCAACCCCTGGCGCTGAGTTTCACCCATGGGCTGGGCACGCGCCTGTGGGACCAGGATGGGCGCGAGTACCTCGACGCGGTGGCGGGTGTGGCGGTGACCAACGTCGGGCATTCCCATCCCCGGTTGGTGGCGGCCATCAGTGAACAGGCTGGCCTGCTGCTGCACACATCGAACCTGTACAGCATCGACTGGCAGCAAAAACTGGCCCGCAAGCTCACGCAGCTTTCAGGAATGGAGCGGGTGTTTTTCAACAACTCCGGAGCCGAGGCGAACGAAACCGCGTTGAAACTGGCCCGTCTGCATGGATGGCACAAAGGCATCGAGCGGCCGCTGGTCGTGGTCATGGACAACGCCTTCCATGGGCGCACCTTGGGCACGATGTCTGCCAGCGACGGCCCATCGGTACGGCTTGGCTTTAACCAGTTGCCGGGGGATTTCGTCAAGGTGCCGTTTGGTGACCTTGCGGCGCTGGACAAAATCCAGCAAGCCCATGGCGAGCGTATCGTCGCGATCCTGGTGGAGCCGATCCAAGGGGAAAGTGGCGTGCAGCTCGCACCGCCGGGTTACCTGCGGGCCCTGCGGGATCTGTGCAGCCGGCGCGCCTGGCTGTTGATGCTCGATGAGATCCAGACCGGCATCGGTCGCACCGGCCAGTGGTTCGCGTTCCAGCACGAGGACATCGTGCCGGACGTCATGACCCTCGCCAAAGGCTTGGGCAACGGTGTTCCCATTGGTGCCTGCCTGGCGCGGGGCAGGGCCGCCGAGCTGTTCACGCCCGGCAGTCATGGCAGCACGTTTGGCGGCAATCCCTTGGCCTGCCGCGTGGGTTGCACGGTATTGGACATCATCGAGGAGCAAGGCCTGCCGGAAAACGCCGAGCGTCAGGGGGCGCAGTTGCTCAGCCGGCTGCGTGCCGAACTGGCCGACAATCCCAACGTCCTGGAGATTCGTGGACAAGGGTTGATGATTGGCGTCGAGCTCAAGCAGCCGGTGCGCGACCTGACGCTCCTAGCCGCCCGTGACCATGGGCTGCTGATCAACGTGACCCGGGGCAAGACCATCCGCTTGTTGCCGCCGCTGACCATTGACGGGCGGGAAGCGGAGATGATCGCCAGGGGCGTGAGCCGCAGTTTAGCGCAGGCGTGAAACGTCTTCGATCGGGCGGCGACCGATGTTTTTCAGTCGGGGCGAAGCGCAGCGCAACACGACGGAATTTTTAACGATTGCCGCGTTCCAACGCCAGCCAGAGTCGATTGCCTACACTTTGGCAACCAGACTGAAAATCCCAGGAGCACTCCATGTTCACCTCGCGTCGCTTGATCGTTGTCGCTACTGCTGTGGCCTTGTTGTCCGGCTGTGCGTCGCCCAACCCCTATGACAACCAGGGCCAGGCCTCTACCGAATCGTCGGGCATGAGCAAAACCGCCAAGTACGGTGGCCTCGGAGCATTGGCGGGGGCGTTGGCCGGTGCGGCCATCGGTCACGATAACCGTGGCAAGGGCGCGCTGATCGGCGCAGCGGTGGTGGGGGCTTCCGCTGCCGGCTACGGCTACTACGCCGACCAACAGGAAAAGAAACTGCGCGCCAGCATGGCCAATACCGGCGTTGAAGTGCAGCGCCAGGGTGACCAGATCAAGCTGATCATGCCGGGCAACATCACCTTCGCCACCGACTCGGCGAACATCGCGTCCAGCTTCTACCAGCCGCTGAACAACCTGGCCAACTCCCTCAAGGAGTTCAACCAGAACCAGATCGAAATCGTCGGCTACACCGACAGCACCGGCAGCCGCCAGCACAACATGGACCTGTCCCAGCGCCGTGCCCAAAGCGTGGCGAACTACCTGACGGCCCAAGGCGTGAGCGGTGCCAACCTGTCGGCCCGTGGCGCCGGCCCGGACAACCCGGTGGCAAGCAACGCCGACGTCAATGGTCGCGCGCAAAACCGTCGGGTCGAGGTTAATCTCAAGGCTATTCCGGGTCAGCAATACCAGGCACCGCAGCAGCAGGGGCAGACTTACCAGCAGTATCCATAACGGCTGGGCGGCAAACGATAACGGGGGGCCATGCTTGCATGGCCCCCCGTTTTTTTTGCCAGTTTCATCCAGCTTGGCGCTGAACTTTTGTGGCGAGGGGATTTATCCCCGCTGGGCTGCGCAGCAGCCCCAAAACAGCCAATTCAGTCAGCCTGACACACCGAGTAACTTGATTTGAGGGCCGCTTCGCGCCCCAGCGGGGATAAATCCCCTCGCCACAATAGTGTTCACTTGAGTGATGGGGAGGGCATCAATTCGCTTCTTTCACCGCACTCAAGAACGCACACGTGCGCTCCTGCTGCGGGTTCTCGAAGATCTGCGCCGGCGTGCCCTGCTCATGAATCTGCCCCTTGTAGAAGAAGCACACCCGATCAGCGAATTCTCGCGCAAACCCCATCTGGTGGGTCACCATCAGCATCGTCAGGTTGTGCTCGGCACCCAGCTTGCGGATCACATTCAAGACCTCGCCGCACAGCTCCGGATCGAGCGCGGACGTCACTTCGTCAAACAGCATCACTTTGGGCCGCATCGCCAGCGCCCGGGCAATCGCCACCCGTTGTTGCTGGCCGCCGGACAACTGCGACGGGTAATGGTCGAGCTTGTTGCCCAGCCCCACCAGTTCCAGCAGGTCGGCAGCGCGTTCCCGGGCCTCTTTCGGGTTCATGCCCAGCACCTGCACCGGCGCTTCGATGACGTTTTGCAGCGCGGTCATGTGGGGGAACAGGTTGAAGCTCTGGAACACCATGCCGATCTTGCCGCGCACCCGGCGAATGTGTCGGTCGTTGGCCGGCACCAGCACGCCGTTGCGATTGGGCATGTGGGTCAGTGAGTCATCCTCGACGCGGATCTGGCCCTGGTCGATGCCTTCCAGGGTCATCAGCACCCGCAGTAGGGTGGACTTGCCCGAGCCGCTCGGGCCGATGATCGCGACTTTTTCACCGGGTGCGACATCCAGGTTCAGATGGTCGAGTACCGTGAAGCTGCCGTAGCTTTTGGTCACGTCCTGGAAACTCACAATCGGCCGGGACGGTGTCGGAATCTGCATGGCCGGGGCCTCCTGCTGTGACGCCAGCGTGCTGCGCCGGGACAAATCGGTGGGCGTGGAGAGGGGTAAAGTCATTAGCGTAGCTCCATGCGCGTTTCAAGGCGCCGTACCAGATAAGCCAAGGCGAGGCTCAGGGCGAGGAAGAACAGGCCGACCAGGGTGATCGGTTCCAGGTAGCGGAAGTGCTCGGAACCGATGTTCTTGGCCTGCTGCATGATTTCCACCACGGTGATCGCCGACAGCACCGGCGTGTCCTTGAGCATCGCCACCAGATAATTGCCCAGCGGCGGCACGATGGGGCGCAATGCCTGGGGCAGGATGATGTTGCGGTAGGCGTCGTACGGCGCGATGTTCAATGCCGTCACCGCTTCCCATTGCGCCCGCGGCACCGCGTCGAGACCGCTGCGATAGACCTCGGCGATGTAGCAGGCGTAGTGCAGGCCGATGCCGAGGATGCCGACCTGCATGGCCGTCAGGCTAAGACCGTAGTTGGGCAGCACGTAGTAGAGGAAATACACCTGGATCAGCAGCGGCGTGCTGCGGATGAACTCGATCACCGCCGTGGCCGGCCACGACAGCCAGAACCTGCGGCTGCGTCGGCCAATCGCCAGGAACAGCCCCAGCACGATCGCGATCAAAAAACCGATCAACGTGATGCCCACGGTGTTGAGGGAGGCGCGCAGCAAGTCCGGCAGGATTTGCGCGGCGTAGGACCAGTCGAACAACGTCATGACAGACCTCCACGCATCCGGCCCCGGCTCAGCCGCCGCTCGATGTTGCGCATGCCGAAGTTGATGGCCTGGGCGAGGATGAAATACATCACCAGCGCCAGGCTGAAAATTTCCAGGGTCTGGAATGTCGCCTGATCCAACTGGCGCGCCCGGAAGCTCAGGTCCGACAAGGTGATCAGCGACACCAGCGAGGTGTTCTTCAACAACTCGATCAGCAAATTAGTGCCCGGTGGAATCGCTGCCAGCAACGCCTGGGGCAGGATGATGCGCTTGAAGCGCGTGAAGCCGCTGAAATTCAACGCCGTGCAGGCTTCGTATTGGCCCTTGGCGACCGAACTGATGGCGCCGCGCATCACCTCGGCCCCATAGGCGCCAATGTGCAGGCCCAGGCCGACGATCGCCACGGCGTAAGGGCTCAACTCGATGTTGAAGGGCGGCAGCGGCAGTACGAAGAACAGCCAGAACAACTGCACCAGCAGCGACGTACCTCGGAACACTTCGATGTAAGTGATGGAAAACCAGCGCAACGCGCGCCACGGCGACAGCCGCCCGAGGGCTGCGAGTACCGCTGCGACAATCGCCAGCAGCGAGCCGAAGAAGGTCACCTGGAGCGTGACCCAGGCCCCTTGAATCAATAACGGAAGTAATTCGCCCATGGTTCAACCCGATATCCGATGAAGCAGGGAACAGGCATCACGCCAGCGCGTCATGCCCGTTTCGGCGTGCCGTCAGGGCTGAGCGCAGAGCTCGGCCGCGGTCTTGCTGGTGACGTTGGATTTGTCGAAACCGAATGGCGCGACGGCCTTGAGGTGTTCTTCCGAACCCAGCCACTTTTTCAGCTCGGCGTTGACCGCGTCCCGCAGGTCCTTGTCTTCGGGGCGGAAGGCCAGGGCGCCGTAGCCGATGTGGGACGGGTCGTCCTTGAATTCCGTCATTGCCTCGACCTTGTCGCCGCCCTTGCTGGCCAGGCCTTTCATGGTCAGTTGCGTGCCGACGGCGGCGTCGGCGCGACCGGCGCGCACGGCTTGCAGCTGTGCGGTGGTGTCGGGAACCTGGAGAATCTGTTCGTCCTTGACCCCGGAATCGCGGGCATACGCCAGGTTCACCGTACCGGCCATGATGGCCAACTTGACGTCCGGTTGCTTGGCGATGTCTTCATAACTATGGAGCTTTTTCGGGTTGCCCTTGGCCACGAGCAACGCGTCGGGCAACTGGTACTGCGGATCGGTGAACAATACTTGCTTGCAGCGCGCCGGGGTGATGTACATGCCGGCGGCAATCACGTCGAAGCGCCCGGCGCGCAGGCCAGGGATCAGCGAGCCCCATTCGGTGAGCACGCCGTTGACCTGCTTGATGCCCATCTTGGCGAAGATGATCTTGGCGATCTCCGGCGATTCGCCGGTGACGGTGCCGTCGGTTTCGGTAAAGGCGAACGGGGTTTCGTTGGCGTAGCCGATCCGGATGCTGCTGTTGCTTTTGACGGTGTCCAGGGTGGCCGCTTGAACGCTGCCGGCCAGGCCCAGTACGGCACAGGTCAACAAGAGCCTACGCAAGGGCGCGCAGTTGCCGGGAAGAAAATTGCTCATCGATAAAATCTCCTGTTTCTTGTGGATCCGTCAGCGGACGGTTCTGTGTTAGGAGGCAGTGTGACAAGAGCAAAACGTACGGCGGCGGATCCGGGCGGGGCCTGGAAACGGTAACAGCGCCGGTACAGGTCGATCCGGCTTTTTGTCGGGGTAATGAACCCGCCTGGAGGACGACCGTGGACCGAGCATACAAAAGCCCCGGCGCGGATTGTATTGCACTAGGACAATTGCTTTGCCGCCATGGCCGCGCAATGCTGTGCGCACCCGTTCTCATGCCGGTTGCAGCGTTATGGATAAGTGGAAATCAGCCCTGGATGTTGCCCGCAGCGGTGAATCCAAATACAAGATTCTGGTGCAGGCCATTGCCGACGATATCGAACAGGGCAGCCTGGCCAACGACCAGCGCCTGCCGCCGCAACGGCAAGTGGCCGACGCCATGGGCATCAGCGTGCAGACCGTCACCAACGCCTACAAGGAGCTAGAGCGCCAAGGGCTGGTCCGTTGCGAAGTCGGGCGTGGCAGTTTCGTCTCGCGGCGCATGAGCGACCGGGTGGCGACTTACATACTCGACAGCCCCGAGCGGGCGCTGGTGGATTTCTCCATCACGCGCATTCTCCACACCCGCGAGCATGATCAGTTCTGGCGTGACACCTGTGCCGAACTGAGTACCGAAGAGGATCAGCCATGGATCCATGCGTTTCGTCCGATAGCCGGTTTTGAATCCCATCGCGAAGCTGCGGCGCAGTGGATTGGGCGGCAGGGGCTGAAGGTCGATCGCAACGATGTATTGATCACCAATGGCGCAGCTCATGGCATCTTCCTCGCCCTGGCGTCCCTCGCCGGTCCCGACGATGTGGTGCTCTGCGAAGGGCTGACCGACCACGGCGTGATCGGCAATTCCCAGGTACTGGGCTTTACCCTCAAGGGCCTGGACACTGACCGCCATGGCATCGACCCCGAGCATTTCGAGGACATGTGCAGCAACGAGCGCATCACCGCGTTGGTGTGCACGCCGAACCTGAACAACCCCACCACCAGCCTGATGCCTGACGCCCGGCGTCGGGAAATTGCCGAGATCGCTCGCCGCTTCGGTGTGCACATCATCGAAGACGATGTGTACGGTCCGCTGCTGGACGAACGCCGTGCGCCGCCCATCAGCCATTACCTGCCGGAGCTGTCGTTCTATTGCACGAGCATGACCAAGTCGGTGCTCACGGGGTTGCGCATCGGTTATCTGGTGGTGCCCAAGCGTCTCGCGCTGCGCACCGAAAGCATCCTGCGGGTCAACAGCTGGATGGCCACGCCGATGGTGTCGGAGATCGCCGCCCGCTGGATCCGCGATGGCCGCGCCGAATCGTTGCTGCACCTACAGCGGCGCCTGTTGGCCGGGCGCCAGGCGATGGTTACCGAATACATGGGCGAGCACGTATTGGCCCAGCATCCTCACGCCTTGAATGCCTGGATCGGCATCCCGCCCCACTGGGAAGTCGACAGCCTGGTGCGGGCGCTAAGGCATAAGCACATCGCCGTCACGTCGCCCGACCCGTTCACTGTGCGCGGCACCCCCCGGCCACGCGCGGTGCGGGTCTGCGTCGGGGCTGAATGCAGCGACGAGGAAATGCGCCATGCACTGATCGGCATGCGGGAGATCTTCAACCAGTACCCGCAGATTCATGATTTCTGATGACAGTGCTCTGTAAAAGCAGGTGCTTACTCGCGAACTGCGCGCGCCTTTGTGGCGAGGGGATCTTCGGGCCTTTCGTTCAAGCGAAATGAACGCAAACTAAATTGCCCTAGTACATTCATCACCACAATCCAGCCCTCTTAGACTGCGCCCAACATCTCCGCTCGGGACGCCGTCATGACAGGGTTGCAGCTTCAGGACATCTACATCGCTCGCCAGCGCATCGAGTCGCAGGTGCGGCGCACGCCCATGGAGCATTCCCCCAGCCTGTCGCGACTGATGGGCGTGCCGGTGTACCTCAAGCTCGAATCCCTGCAATTGACCGGCAGCTTCAAGCTGCGCGGGGCGAGCAATGCCGTGGCGCAGCTCAGTGTCGAGCAAAAGGCCCAAGGCGTGGTCACGGCTTCGACCGGCAACCATGGCAGGGCACTGGCCCATGCGGCCTCGCAGCAGGGCGTCCGGGCGATTGTCTGCCTGTCGAACCTGGTGCCAGCCAACAAGGTGCAGGCGATTCGCGATTTGGGCGCCGAGGTGTGCATCGTCGGCCAATCCCAGGACGATGCCCAGCGCGAAGCCGAGCGCATCGCCCGGGAGCAGGGGGCGACCTTCCTGCCGCCGTTCGATCACCCGGCAATCATCGCCGGCCAAGGCACCCTCGGCCTGGAGATCCTCGAACAGCAACCGGACGTGGCCCAGGTCCTGGTGCCATTGTCCGGCGGCGGCCTGTTCGCCGGCGTCGCCTTCGCGCTGAAAAGCGCCAATCCCACGATCCAGGTCCACGGCATCAGCATGGCCCGCGGTGCCGCGATGCACGCCAGTCTTGCCGCCGGACAACCGGTGGACATCGAAGAGCTGCCCACCTTGGCCGATTCCCTCGGCGGCGGCATCGGCCTGGACAACCGCTACACCTTCGCCATGACCCGCCGACTGATCGATGACCTGCACCTGCTCTCGGAAGCCTCGATTGCCAATGCCATCCGCCACGCCTATCACCACGAGCGCCTGGTGCTCGAAGGCGCTGCCGTGGTGGGCATCGCGGCGCTGCTCGACGGCTTGATTGAACCGCGCGGCTCCATTGTGGTGGTGGTCAGCGGGCGCAACGTCGACACCGAACAACATGCCCGCGTGATCGCCGGCGCCAACGCTTGATCACCCATTAACGGAGCCTGCCATGAGTGAAGTCACCCTATTGAGCGAAGTCGACCTGCGCAGCTGCGTGGCCCTCGATCTGGCGAGTATCGATGCCGTCGAACAGGCCTTCGTGCTGCTGGCCACCGCCGCCGTGGCGATGCCGCCGATCCTGCGGTTGGACATTCCCGAGCACAACGGTGAAGTGGATGTGAAGACCGCTTACCTGCCGGGCCTGGAACGCTTCGCCATCAAGGTCAGCCCGGGTTTTTTCGATAATCCCAAGCTTGGCCTGCCCAGCCTCAACGGCATGATGATGCTGCTCTCGGCACGCACCGGTTTGCTGGAGGCGCTGCTGCTGGACAACGGCTACCTCACCGCCGTGCGCACCGCTGCAGCGGGTGCGGTGGCGGCCCGTTGCCTGTCTCGCGAGGACAGCCGCAGCGTCGCGCTGATCGGTGCCGGCGAGCAGGCGGCGTTGCAGCTTCAGGCGCTGCGCCTGGTGCGGCCCATCGACGAGGTGCGGGTCTGGGCGCGTGATGGACAAAAAGCCAAGGCATTCAGTCAGGCGTTGGCACGTGAAACCGGCCTGGTCGTCACACCAGGCGCGTCCATTGACGCTGCCCTGGAAGGCGTGGACATCGCCATCACCTGCACACCCAGTCGCGAACCTTTGATCGAAGCCCGTCATTTGCACCCCGGCCTGCACATCACCGCGATGGGCTCGGACGCGGAACACAAGAACGAGATTTCCCCGCAAGCCCTGGCCGCCGTCGACTGCTATGTCGCTGATCGCCTGAGCCAGACCCGTGTGCTCGGCGAGCTGCACCATGCCCTTGCGGCAGGCACCGTTCGCGATGACCTGGCGTTGATGGAATTGGGACGGGTGTTGGCGGGGCAGCGGCTCGGGCGCACCGATGCGGCGCAAGTAACGCTGTGCGACCTCACCGGTACCGGCGCCCAGGACACCGCTATCGCCAACCTCGCTTTCGAGCGGGCAAAAGCGGCGGGCAAGGGCTTTGCGTTCGGTCGCTAACCATTTTTCATTCGTGCTTCATTGATCAGAGGGCAGGTGGATGTCAGAGATAGTCGTCAATCTTCCGTTCCAGCGGGAGGAATACGCCCAGCGCCTGGCGAAGGTTCGCGCGGCCATGCAGGCCCAAGGGCTGGAGCTGCTGCTGGTCACCGATCCATCGAACATGGCCTGGCTCACCGGCTATGACGGCTGGTCGTTCTATGTGCACCAGTGCGTGCTGCTGGCGCTGGAGGGCGAGCCCGTGTGGTTCGGTCGCGGCCAGGATGCCAACGGTGCCAGGCGCACGGTGTTCATGCACGCCGACAACATCGTCGGTTACCCGGACATCTACGTGCAGTCCCGCGAGCGCCATCCCATGGACTATTTGTCCCGCGAAGTGATCATCGCCCGTGGCTGGGGCGCGCTGAGCATCGGCGTCGAAATGGACAACTATTACTTCAGCGCCGCTGCGTACCTGTCGCTGCAAAAGCATTTGCCCGAGGCAAAACTGGCGGATGCGGTAGGCCTGGTGAATTGGCAGCGTGCGGTCAAGTCGCCCCAGGAGATCGCCTACATGCGCATCGCTGCGCGCATCGTCGAGAACATGCACGGTCGGATACTCGAACGGATCGAGCCGGGCATGCGCAAGAATGAACTGGTGGCCGAGATCTACAGCAGCGGCATCCTCGGTGCCGACGGCCATGGCGGAGACTATCCGGCCATCGTGCCGCTGTTGCCCAC
The DNA here is from genome assembly GCF_035751725.1 of Pseudomonas frederiksbergensis. GTDB lineage: Bacteria > Pseudomonadota > Gammaproteobacteria > Pseudomonadales > Pseudomonadaceae > Aquipseudomonas > Aquipseudomonas frederiksbergensis_A. The sequence continues at coordinate 1,084,061 of NZ_CP142104.1, forward strand.
TGGGGCTGATGCCAGCGCGCCGCACCTGACCTGGGATGATTCGCCGTTCGAACGGGGCGCCGGGACCTTCTTCGAAATCGCCGGTTGCTACAAGCGTTACCACTGCCCGCTGTCGCGCACCATTTACCTGGGCAAGCCGCCGCAGCATTTCCTCGAGGGTGAAAAAGCCGTGGTCGAAGGCATCGCCGCGGGCCTGGACGCGGCCAAGCCGGGCAACACCACCGGTGACATTGCCGTGGCGTTCTTCAAGGTGTTGGAGAAGTTCGGCATCCACAAGGACAGCCGTTGCGGCTACCCCATCGGCATCAGTTATCCACCGGATTGGGGCGAGCGCACCATGAGCCTGCGTCCCGGCGACAACAGCGTGTTGCAACCGGGCATGACCTTCCACTTCATGCCGGGGCTGTGGATGGACGATTGGGGCCTGGAAATTACCGAGAGCATCCTGATCACCGAGACCGGCGTCGAGACGCTGTGCAACGTGCCTCGTCAATTGTTCGTGAAGGATTGAGCCATGCCCGACTTGCCCAACAATCCCATCAGCGCCACGGTTGATTTCAGCCGCGAGGGCGTACAGCACGGTTTTCTCAAGCTGCCGTATTCGCGGGACGATTCGGCCTGGGGCGCGGTGATGATCCCCATCACCGTGATCCAGCGCGGCAGCGGCCCGACCGCGCTGCTCAGCGGTGGCAATCACGGCGACGAATACGAAGGCCCGGTGGCCCTGAGCAAACTGGCCCAGCAATTGACGGCTGAAGACGTGAGCGGGCGGGTGATCATCGTTCCGTTCATGAACACCCCGGCCTTCCATGCCGGACGCCGGACTTCGCCCATCGACAAGGGCAACCTCAACCGTAGCTTTCCCGGCAGGCCGGACGGCAACGTCACCGAGAAAATCGCCGACTACTTCAATCGCACCTTGCTGCCCTTGGCCGACATTGTGCTGGACATTCATTCCGGCGGGCGGACCCTGGATTTCCTGCCATTCGCCGCCTGCCACGTCTTGTCCGACAAGCAGCAACAGGCGCGCTGCGAGGCCGGGATGCTGGCGTTCAACGCGCCGTATTGCATGCGCATGCTGGAGCTGGATGCCGGATCGATGTACGACACCGCAGCGGAGTCCCAGGGCAAGGTGTTCGTCACCACCGAGCTGGGCGGCGGCGGTTCGTCCACCGCCCGAAGCGTGGCGATTGCCGAGCGCGGGGTGCGCAACCTGCTGATCCACACTGGCATCCTGCGGGGCTCGATCGAATTGCAGCCCTCACTGATGCTCGATATGCCGGACGCCAGTTGCTTCATTGCCAGTGAGCACAACGGCTTGTTGGAGATGTGCCGTGACCTTGGGGAAAACGTCACCCAGGGTGAGGTAGTGGCGCGCATCCATGACACCACCCGCAGCGGCGTCGCCCCGGTGCAATACCGCGCCGCCCGCAGCGGCCTCCTGGCGGCCCGGCACTTTCCCGGGCTGGTGCAGTGTGGCGATACGCTGGTGGTGATTGCGGATGTGTTGGCGTGATCAGGCTGCGCGTGACCTTTGTGGCGAGGGGATAAATCCCCTCGCCACAATTGATGTCTGTCTGGAAGTTTTCTGTAACCACCCGGAGCCCGGCCCATGCACAAGCTCGATCGCTACGACCTCAAGATCCTGCAGATCCTCGCCGAGGACGGGCGGATTACCAAGTCGAGCCTGGCCGAAGCCATCAACCTGTCGGTGACGCCGGCCTGGGAGCGGGTGCGCAAGTTGGAAGCGGCGGGCCTGATCGTCGGTTACCGGGCGCAGGTCGATTGGGCCGCGGTGTTCAAGCGTCAGCAAGTGCTGGTGGAAATCACCCTGGCCCGGCACACCGCCCAGGACATGCGCCGTTTCGAGCAACGGATGATCGCCGCGCCCGAAGTGGCGTTCTGTTATGCCACCGGTGGCGGTGTCGATTACCTGGCGATGATCCAGGCACCGGATGTCGATGCCTACCAGCGCTTCGTCGATCAATTGCTGCTCGAAGACCTCGGCATCGAACGCTATTTCACCTACATCGTCACCAAGACCATCAAGACCGCCGGTGCGTTGCCGGCGGAGCTGGCGCCATCCGCCTGAGCACCGCAGAAAACGCTCTTCAGCGGGTTCTTTCCAGAAAAAAACCAAGGTCTGACCCCACTCGAACACCCGAAAGCCCAAGTGCCGCTGGCCTAGCATGGATTCACGCAAACGGTCTGGAGTGAACGTCATGCCTTACCAACATCCGCTGCTGTTCAAAGCGCTTTGCTACATCGACGGCCATTGGGTCCACAGCGACAGCGGCCACAGCGTGGCCGTCCACAACCCGGCCAACCGCACCGTCATCGGTCATGTGCCGATGCTTGATCAACCGCAGATCGTCGCGGCGGTGGACGCGGCGCATCGTGCATTCCCGGCGTGGCGCGAGCAAAGCCTGGAGACCCGGGGCGCGCTGCTGCGGCGCTGGGCGGCGTTGATCACCGAACACAGCGAAGACCTGGCGCGCATTCTCAGTCTGGAGCAGGGCAAGCCGCTGGCCGAATCCCGTGGCGAAATCGCCTATGCCGCGAGTTTCATCCCGTGGTTTGCCGAGGAGGCCCGGCGTCTATACGGCCAGAACATTCCGAGCCATATTCCCAATGCTCACCTGGGCACCATCAAGGAACCCGTGGGCGTCTGCGCGCTGCTCACGCCATGGAACTTCCCGTCGGCAATGATCACCCGCAAAGCCGCCGCCGCCCTGGCCGCCGGTTGCACGGTGGTGATCAAACCGGCCCACGAGACACCGTATTCGGCCCTGGCGTTGGCGCAGTTGGCCGAGGAGGCAGGCTTTCCGGCCGGGGTGTTCAACGTGGTCCTGGGCGAGCCGCAAATGGCCATGCAAACCCTGGTCAAGGACCGTCGCGTACGTTCTGTGAGCTTTACCGGCTCGACCCGGGTCGGGAAGCTGGTGTTGCAAGCGGCGGCCCATGACGTGAAGAAAGTCGCGTTGGAGTTGGGCGGCAATGCGCCGTTCATTGTCTGCGCCGATGCCGATCTGGCCTTGGCGGTGAAAGTCGCTGTAGAGGCGAAGTTCCAGACCTCTGGTCAGGATTGCTGCGCGGCCAACCGAATCATGGTGCAGCGTCCGGTCTACCAGGCATTTCTCACTCGCTTCGCCGCCGCCGTGCGCGCCTTGCGCGTCGGGCCGGCCATGGTCGATCAACAGGAACAGGGCGTGGATGTCGGCCCATTGATGCATCAGGCCGCGCTGGATGCGACCGTCGATCGTGTCGCCGATGCCTTGCACCTTGGCGCCCAGCGCCTGGTGGGTGGCGAGGCCCACGCCTTGGGCGGGTTGTTCTACCAACCCACCGTGCTGGCTGATGTCACACCGCAGATGCGCATCTACCGCGAGGAAAATTTCGCGCCCATCGCCGGGGTGATGCCGTTCGACACCTTGGACGAAGCCGTCGAAATGGCCAACGACACCGAGTACGGACTGGCCGCCTATATTTGCTCCAACCGCCTGGATGTCATCTACCCGCTGATCCGCCGTCTCGACCACGCCATGGTTGCGGTCAACGGCGTCAAGTTCACCGGCCACCCGATTCCCTTCGGTGGCATGAAAGCCTCCGGCCTCGGCCGCGAGGGCGGCACCGAAGGCTTCGAGCCTTTCGTCGAAACCAAATATTTTTGCCTGCACCATCAAGGCCAGTTCCCAGGAGAGTCCGCATGAGCCAAGACTTCAACACGCTGTTCGAACAAGACCGTGCGCATTTCATGCACCCCTCGACCCACGCCCATGACCACGCCAGTGGCGCGCTCAAGGGCCGGATCATCAAGAGTGCTTCGGGCGTTCGCATTCGCGACCATGAAGGCCGTGAGTTCATCGACGCTTTTGCCGGCCTCTACTGCGTGAACATCGGCTACGGCCGCACCGAGGTCGCCGACGCCATCTACAAGCAGGCCAAGGAACTGGCCTACTACCACACCTACGTCGGCCATTCGAGCGAGGCGATCATCGAGCTGTCCAGCCGCATCATGGACTGGGCGCCGGAGGGAATGAAGAAGGTTTACTACGGCTTGTCCGGCTCCGATGCCAACGAGACCCAAATCAAACTGGTGCGTTACTACAACAACGTGCTGGGCCGGCCGCAGAAGAAGAAAATCATCTCCCGTGACCGTGGCTACCACGGGTCGGGCATCATGACCGGCAGCCTGACCGGTCTCCCGGCGTTCCACCAGCATTTCGACCTGCCTGCGGAAGGGGTCAAGCACACCGTGTGTCCGCATTGGTATCGCAAGGCCCCGGCGGGCATGGACGAAGCGGCCTTCGTGCGTTATTGCGCCGACGAACTGGAAAAAATGATCCTCGCCGAAGGCCCGGACACCGTGGCGGCGTTCATCGGCGAACCGCTGATGGGCACCGGTGGCATCATCGTTCCTCCCGCCGGTTACTGGGATGCGATCCAGGCCGTGTTGAAGAAATACGACGTGTTGTTGATTGCCGACGAGGTGGTCTGCGCATTCGGCCGCCTCGGTTCGAAAATGGGCAGCCAGCGCTATGGCATGAAGCCGGACCTGATCACTACTGCCAAAGGCCTGACCAGTGCCTATGCACCTTTGTCGGCGGTGATCATCGGGGAAAAGGTCTGGAGCGTGATTGAAAAAGCCTCCCAGGCCGAAGGGGCCATGGGCCATGGCTGGACCTATTCCGGCCACCCGATCTGTGCGGCGGCGGCGCTGGCGAACCTCGACATCCTCGAACGGGAACACCTCACGGCCAACGCCGAGGAGGTGGGCGGCTATCTCAATCGCCGCCTGCGTGAAACCCTCGAAGGTCATCCGCTGGTGGGCGAGGTGCGCGGAGACGGCATGCTGGCGGCGGTGGAATTCATGGCCGACCGCGAACAGCGCACGGCGTTCGACCCGGCGCTCAAGGTCGGCCCCAAGGTCTCGGCCGCCTGCCTTGAGCGCGGCATGATCGCCCGCGCCATGCCCCACGGCGACATCCTGGGCTTCGCCCCGCCCTTGATCCTGACCCGCGAGGATGCGGACCTGATTGTCGACATCACCAAGGGGGCGATCGACCAGGTGGCGGGTGAGGTGTTGGGTTGAACTGAGTCAATAATTTTTCAGGACACCAATATCCTGTGGCGAGCATTGAAGCGAGTGGAGTTTAGCCAATAAAAAGCCCGCCCGATCATGCGATCGGGCGGGCTTTTTGGTGTCGCTGCGAAACTACTTCTTCAAACCGTAATGCTCATCGAGCATGCCGGGCGAGTTCGGGGCCTTGGGCGCGTAGTCCCGTGGTGGTTCCTGGATCCCTTTTGGCGGGGTCAGGCGTTCCCGTGGGGTCTGCGTCGCATCGGCTTGCAGGGCGGCGAGCAGGCGCTGGCGGGTCTGCTCGTCCAGGGCCAGGCGGTTGGCGCCCTCGGACAGATGATCCTGGACTTCCTGGTAGCTCTGGGTGAGTTTTTTCACCAGGGAGGCGGTGCTGTTGAAGTGAGTGACCACTTCATTCTGATAACTGTCGAAACGTTCCTGGATGTCGTCCAGCTGACGTTGGGTGCTGTTGGGCACCGCGTTGGGCAGCAGGCGGGCAATCAGGAAACCAATGGCGACACCGGCAACCAGGGCAAGAGTCGGCAACAGCCAAACTAAGAGCGAGTGTTCCACGAGTCCTTCCTCTATAAACGGCTTTGCTTTACGTTAACGGCTCGGACCTGCGCTGTATACCGCGAAGAACATCGCAATGATGCCAGGCACAGACTTTTAGCTAGACGAGTCGACCCAATTCGAGGTCACGGAGTTCTTTCCTTGCTTATGCGCGAAACCCCTGTAGTCATCGATGGCCCGGTGGGCCAACTGGAAGCGTTGTACCTGGACAGCGAGGCCCCCCGTGGCCTGGCGCTGATTTGCCACCCGAACCCGGTGCAGGGCGGGACCATGCTCAACAAAGTGGTCTCGACCCTGCAACGCACCGCCCGCGACGCCGGCCTGGTTACGTTGCGTTTCAATTATCGCGGCGTCGGCGCCAGTGCCGGCACGCATGACATGGGCACCGGCGAAGTGGACGATGCCCAGGCCGCGGCCGCCTGGCTGCTGGAAAAGCACCCCGGCCTGCCCCTGACCCTGTTCGGGTTCTCTTTCGGCGGCTTCGTTGCCGCGACCCTCGGCGGGCGCCTGCAAGCCCAGGGACAACCGGTCAAGCACCTGTTCATGGTGGCCCCCGCGGTGATGCGCCTGGACGAACAATCACCCTTGCCGACGGGCGGTGAGTTGACCGTGATCCAGCCGGAAACCGACGAAGTGGTCGATCCGCAGTTGGTCTACGCATGGTCCGACGCGCTCCAACGCCCCCATGAGCTGCTGAAAGTGGCAGAATGCGGACACTTTTTTCATGGCAAGCTGACCGATCTCAAGGATCTGCTCCTGCCGCGCCTCTCGAATTGACAGCAGTCTGACAAGCGATAACCCATGACGACGCGTACCCGTATCCTGACCGGCATCACCACCACCGGCACCCCGCACCTGGGCAATTATGCCGGCGCCATCCGTCCGGCGATCCTCGCCAGCCGCGACAGCAACGCCGATTCGTTCTACTTCCTGGCCGACTACCACGCCCTGATCAAGTGCGATGACCCGCTGCGCATCCAGCGCTCGCGCCTGGAAATCGCCGCCACTTGGCTGGCCGGCGGCCTGGATGTGGACCGCGTGACGTTCTATCGCCAGTCCGACATTCCCGAGATCCCGGAACTGACCTGGCTGCTGACTTGCGTCGCCGCCAAGGGCCTGCTCAACCGCGCCCACGCCTACAAGGCTTCGGTGGACAAGAACGTCGAGGCCGGCGAAGACCCGGACGCTGGCGTCACCATGGGCCTCTACAGCTATCCGATCCTCATGGCCGCCGACATCCTGATGTTCAACGCCCACAAGGTGCCGGTCGGTCGCGACCAGATCCAGCACGTGGAAATGGCCCGCGACATTGGCCAGCGTTTCAACCACCTGTTTGGCCAGGGCAAGGAATACTTCACCATGCCCGAAGCCCTGATCGAAGAGAGCGTCGCCACGCTGCCGGGCCTCGATGGTCGCAAGATGTCCAAGAGCTACGACAACACCATCCCGTTGTTCAGCAGCGCCAAGGACATGAAGGACGCGATCTCGCGGATCGTCACTGACTCCCGCGCGCCGGGCGAAGCCAAGGATCCGGACAACTCGCACCTGTTCACTCTGTTCCAGGCCTTCGCTACTGCCGAACAGTCCGCCGAGTTCCGTAGCGAATTGCTGCAGGGCCTGGGTTGGGGCGAGGCGAAGAGTCGTCTGTTCCAATTGCTCGATGACCAGTTGGGTGAAGCGCGCGAGCGTTACCACCAGTTCATCGAGCGTCCGTCGGACCTTGAAGACATCCTGCAACTGGGCGCGAAGAAAGCCCGGGCCGTGGCCACGCCGTTCCTCAATGAACTGCGCGAGGCGGTTGGCCTGCGGTCCTTTGTCAGCCAGGTCCAGGTGACCACCCAGACCAAGAAGAAAGCGGCCAAGGCCGCCCGTTTTGTCAGTTTCCGCGACGAGGACGGCAGTTTCCGCTTCCGGCTGCTTTCCGCCGATGGCGAGCAACTGTTGCTCTCGAACAATTTTGCGGACGGCAAGACCGCCGGGCAGGTGAGCAAGCAATTGCAGTCCGGCCAACCCTTGGATGTACGCAGCGAAGACCTCGGTTTCGGTGTATGGCTCGACGGCGCATGCGTGGCCCAGAGCCCTGCGTTCGCTGACAATGCCGCCCGCGATGCCGCCATCGACGCGTTGCGCGTGGCACTGACGCCTGCCCAGGACTGACCGAAGGCGTAACCCGACCATCGGCCCGGATAAGGGCCGATTGCCATTCCTCTGGGCCATCGCTACAGTGACGGCCCGTTTTTGTTGCCTTGCTAACGAATATGACGCCCCTAGAACGATATCAAGCTGATCTGAAACGCCCGGAATTCTTTCACGACGCAGCCCAGGAAACGGCAGTGCGGCATTTGCAGCGCCTGTACGACGACCTGATCGCCGCGTCGAACAACAAGCCGGGCTTGTTGGGCAAACTGTTCGGCAAAAAAGACCAGGCGCCGGTCAAGGGCCTGTATTTCTGGGGCGGCGTTGGTCGGGGCAAGACTTACCTGGTGGACACCTTCTTCGAAGCGCTGCCGTTCAAGGAAAAGACGCGGACGCACTTCCACCGCTTCATGAAGCGCGTGCACGAAGAAATGAAAACCCTGGGCGGCGAAAAGAACCCGCTGACCATCATCGCCAAGCGTTTCGCCGCCGAAACCCGGGTGATCTGCTTCGATGAATTCTTCGTTTCCGACATCACCGACGCCATGATCCTCGGCACGCTGATGGAAGAACTGTTCAAGAACGGCGTGACCCTGGTCGCCACCTCCAATATCGTGCCCGACGGCCTCTACAAGGACGGTCTGCAACGGGCGCGTTTCCTGCCGGCCATCAAGCTGATCAAGGAGCACACCGAAGTCGTCAACGTCGACAGCGGCGTGGACTATCGCCTGCGTCACCTCGAGCAAGCGGAACTGTTCCACTTTCCTCTGGATGCCGCCGCCGAAGAAAGCCTGCGCAAGAGCTTCCGTGCCCTCACGCCGGAATGCACCCAGGCCGTCGAAAACGATGTGCTGGTCATCGAGAACCGCGAGATCCGCGCCGTGCGTACTTGCGATGACGTGGCCTGGTTCGACTTCCGCGAATTGTGCGACGGCCCGCGCAGCCAGAACGACTACATCGAACTGGGCAAGATCTTTCACGCCGTGCTGCTGAGCAATGTCGAGCAGATGAGCGTCACCACCGATGACATCGCCCGTCGCTTCATCAACATGGTCGACGAGTTCTACGACCGTAACGTGAAGCTGATCATCTCGGCCGAAGTCGAACTCAAGGACCTGTACACCGGCGGTCGCCTGACCTTCGAGTTCCAGCGCACCTTGAGTCGCTTGCTGGAGATGCAGTCGCACGAATTCCTTGCGCGGGCGCATAAGCCGTAGGGTTCTGCGGACAAACGCCCTTGCATGCCAGCAAAGCTGTCCGGCAAGGGCGGTGACAAAACCGTGGCGAAGCGATTGCCAGGGCAGCAGCCGTCTCGCCGCAATAATCTGAACGTTACTGAAACTGGACGTTTTCTTTCAGGTAGCGGCTCACATCATCCTGGCGCTCACATCCAAGCAGCAGCCACAAGAGAATCCTGGCTTTGCGTGGACAGACAAATCCAGCCATCAACGCGCCCCTGCGAACCAGATCCATCTCGCCACCCTTGAACCCGTAGGTCGAACGTGCCGTGGATCCTGAGCCGCAGCGAGTTGCGATAATGACCGGGATTTTTTTGGCAATGGCATCAATCGACGCAGTCCAGGTTTCGGAAAGATGTCCGGCACCAAAACTGGCGATGACTAACCCGTCGTAGCCCAGCGTGAGGATGTTATCCAACAACAGGGTGTCGGCAGACAGTGATGCCTGAAGCAAGGCGACTTTCTGTGCGGTTTGATGCGGCACAGGCAAGACGTGGCGTTGCGATCTGGAACGCAGGTAATAAACGCTCCCTTCGCGCAACAGACCGGTCGGCCCCACGATGGGCGAAGAAAAAGCCTGTAACGCCATCGAGTCAGTTTTACGAACAGCTTGCGCCGAGTGGATCTGCCCGTTCATCACCACTTGAACACCTCGCCGGCGGCTGTCCTGCGCCAAGCCGACCCGGCAAGCATCCAGCAGGTTGCCCGGCCCATCGGCCCCCGCCTGGGTTGCCGAACGCATCGCGCCGGTGAGGACCAGTGGTTCATCGTGTTCCCATAGAAGATCGAAGAAGGTCGCCGATTCTTCCAGTGTGTCAGTGCCTTGAGTGATGACTACACCTACCGCGCCTTGCTCGACCTGATAATTCGCCCAGCACAGGACGCTCAGCAGAAACGCAAAATCCAACGAGGCGCTGGGTAACATTCCGAGTGTTTCGACGGTGACGTGTGCCTGCGTCCTCAGCTCCGGTATCGACGCTAGCAGGGTTGCGCCACTGACAGTCGGCACCACGCCCTCTCCGACGGCCCGGGCCTGCATGCTTACGGTGCCGCCGAGTGACGCGATGGCCAGTTTGGGCAAGTTCATGCAATACCTCTCTTTTTTTGTGGGAACTGGCTGTACGCGCCGCGCTTGAAGGTCGCAATACAGCCAGTGGATCATGGGCTCAGCGCGTCATCAGTAGTCCGATAAACGGAATGATCAGAAGGGTGCTTATGGCCATGGACAGGACATTGGCGATGAAAGGGTGCATGTCCGCGGGCACCCGCCTTGCAATTGCGCACGCCAGCGGTGGCGCGATCAAGGCACCCAGCAAGGCGCTTGAAATGATTACCAGCCAACTGTCGCCATAGGTCAGCAGCGCCGCCGGAACCACTGATACCAGTGGAATGTAGGTGGGATACCAGCCACGCAATATCCATTGTCGGCGCCAGATCACTACACCCAATGCCGAGGTCAATGCTTGCGCACCGATCAATTGGGGCAGCAAGCCCGAGCCATAGGCCGGGCTCATCGGGTTCAAGCTGTAGGCCAGCAATGCGCCCACTATCAGGCCGATGCTGGCCCATTCGTTGCCAAAGAACGGTGCCTCGGAAAAGTCCGCCAGTATCCGGCGGAGCGTCCAGACGATACCGTAGTCGGGCGTCTTGGCGGGCAGTGGTGCGGGTGTTGGCTCGGATGGCTCTGCCGAGGCCTGCGACTTCACCAGGCTCGGCTGGTAGCGACAGATCAGAAAAGCGATGACGCTGGCGACAGCCATGCCCGAGACGTTGCCAATCACTGAGGGTAATCCGAGCGGATTACAGACGTAGTTGACGATCAGCAAGCACGCGGGGGTGACCAGCAAAGCGCCCATGATCGCCCCGTTGACTGCGACCTTCCAACCGCCGCCAAACATCAGCACCATCGCTGCAGGCAATGAAACGAACGCTGCGAACGTGGGCTGCCAGGCTGTAGCGGTGACTGTCCAGCCCCACAACAGGTTGCTGAGCAAGAGCCCCAGAAGCGAACTGGTGACTAGCCAGGGCCACAGACCGGTGCCGTAGCAGATGGAAAAGCCTTGCCAGGCTTTTCCTGTCCGATTGGCCCGGTAAGCGAGATAGGCCCCGGCCAGCAATCCAATAGAGGCAAATTCATGCTTGTAGAACGCAACCTCGCTGATGTCGCCCAACACCCAGCGCAACCAGGCAACGGGCTGCGGCAGGTTCGATACCATGTGGCTGTAGTCTGGCCAGTGGGCAGGCCAGGAAGAGCGATACGTGAATGAAAGCCAGATGACCAGTGCTATCGCGCCGAGCATCAGCAAGACGATGGCGATGTCCAGCGGTGATCGGTTGGCCGGCTGGCGTTGTTCGAGCTTTTCGCTTGTAGTTTCCATCGGATAGCTCCCTTATCAACGCGGCAGAGAAGGGTGCTGGGTGTAGCCAAGCATTTGATCGTAAAGATCGGCTCTACGATCGCGGTGCAGGTCATTCAGATTGTTCCAGATGGCGGCGCTGCGGGAACTGGTCAGGTCGATGTCGGCAAGCAGGATTTCCTGTTGGTCGGCGGAGGCGACCGCACCGATTGGCCAGCCGTTGGTGCCCGCGATCAGTGAACAGCCCAGGTAGCGGGCACCTCGCTCTTCACCTATGCGGCTTGCCGCTGCGATAAACACATTGTTGACGTGCGCGGCTGTCATCGTCAGGTACGACGCCATACATTTGCCGGCGTCATCAAACAGAGGCGGTGGTGTCCAGACCCAGTTGTTCAGGCTGCAAATGATATCTGCGCCTTGCTGGCTGAGAATGCGCGGTACTTCCGGGAACCAGATGTCCCAGCAGATCAATAACCCGATGCGGCCGATGGGGGTTTCGAACACCGGAAAGCCCAGATCACCTGGCGTGAACCAGAGCTTTTCCAGATTCCACAGATGCGCTTTTCGATACTTGCCGATAAAACCATCAGGCCCCACCAGAACGCCAGTGTTGAACAGCCGCATGCCGTCGCGCTCCGTCAAGCCGGCTACCAGGTAGATTTGGTGCTGGCGGGCGAAGTCCATCCAGGCCTGCACGCTTTGCCCGTCGGGGACCGACTCGGCGTGCTCAAACGCATCCTGTCGGTTGTTGAAGAAATAGCCGGTATTCGACAGCTCGGGCAGGACGACGAGGTTGGCGCCGTCGTCGACCGCTTTATGGGCTAACGCAAGGCTGCGATGCAGATTGGTTTCTCGATTGCTGATACCAACTTGTGGGTCGAATTGTACGACGGCGACACGAACAGGACTGGTTGGCTCGCTCATGGGATAACCTCTTTTTATTGTTATTACGCTGTGTATTGGCGTGTGTATAAGAGGCTAAACAGGCAGGGATGTAAGTCGGCCGTTTCCGTGTAGGTTGTAGGCAGCTTCCGAAGATGGACAATAGGAACGTTTTGGCGTGACTCGGCCGTGCCATGCACAGCGTGCATGGCACGAGACGGACCAGGGTCAGGAGCCGAACTTATAGTGCGGATAGTCGTCCAGGGAGAACCCGCCATTGAAGGTCGCAGCGGTCTTGTTGCAGATGTGGATGGCAGCGTCGATGGCACCTCGAAAGCAAGGCTCTGTCCAGCCAGCGTCCACGGAAAACGATTCGCCGGAAAAATACAGGCCCGACTGATGACCAAAGTCCCTGTTGTATTTCATCAGGCTCACGGCATCGCGATAGGTACCTGGCCGATACAACTTGGCACAACCCAACGAGTTTTTATCGGTAATCCACCGTTGGACCACGGCTTGATCGAGTCCGATATAGGGCGAAATTCGCTCCTGGATATTGGTACATCTCATGAGTATTCGATCCAGCTCCCTGGCGCACTTGCTGACAAGCTCCTTGTCGCTGAATGACGCGAGTTTGGTTGCATCGTCTTCCCATGTGTAGCTCAGCAGGATGCAGTCATAGCTGTAGTCGTCGTTGTAGCGATAGGTGTAGACGTCGTGGATGAGACTGTCGGTGACGATTGCCTGCGGGATGGTTCTGTTTTTAGAAAGAAATGATTTCTTCAACGGTGCGAATACTTTGCAGCTGGTCTCCCAGTGAGCAGTTTTATAAGCATTGATTGTTTCGAACGGCAGAATTTGCGGTGTGAAATTTTCCAGTTCGATGCGAGTTTCGATCAGCCAAGAAGGGAGCGTCAGGATGACCGAGTCGAAATCCTGGGCGTGCTGCCGGGTTTGCTCGGGCAGACTGTATTGCCAGTCGAAATGGACGCGTATCTTTTGGTTTGCCAGTTTTGTCAGCCTGGTCACGGATGAGTTTGTGAGCAGGCCGTCTTTTCGTTCAAGGCTATGCTCATGGACGGATTTGCCGGTCTCCGCAGTCTTCATGAACATCAAGCATTCGCTCAGGGCCGCGAGCCCGATGTAGCGGGGGCTGTCGAAGCTCAATCCCGCCGAATCAACAACGGTTTCGCTATGCAGATGGGGCGAAGGGATTGGATCACCCAGCGAGTCCACCCGACCAAGCACCAACTGCAAGTGGCTGCTGAACCCAAATATCGCTGTGCGAAGGGGATATAGAGAGCAGACATCGTAGAAGGCCCCCCAACTGCCATCGCCGATGCCGATCGCATAGAAGATCGCGGACTCCTCGGCAGACATCCCCATGCCGCCGAAATCTCCCGGTTCGCGCTCATCCCAGGCTTTTAAGGCAGGCATGCTCACCAAATCGCGAAATGAGACATTCTGATATCTCGCTACGATGGCCTGCCACATGGCTTCCCATCGTTCAGTGGCGTAGACCTCGGCGACATGTCGCGTCATTCGGTCGGCGAAAGCTTTCCATTTTGCATATACCTCTTGTAGCTCTCTGCCGGGCGGTGGCGTACTGCCGTCTGCGTTTTTCCAGATCAGCATATGCGGTGTCGGCTCGCCGCCAATAGTGCCCTCGCGCAGATAAATGCCTGTCGAGTGGACCCATTGGCTGCCTGGATTGGCGAAATCGGCAGTCGATAACTCAAAAATCTTGGCGTAGTAAGCCATCAGCGACCGGCCTTCCACTGGAGGTTCATCCGACCGGTTGAAAAAGGGCATGCGCATGGCGCCCATTTCGAAAGGTGTATGGCTGGCGTTGGATTGTTTACTTCCTGGGACGGTCAGGTGCCTGCCGCCGATGCGACTGGATTGCTCTATCAGGGTTATGTGGGTGAATCCGCAACGATAAAGCTCTCTGGCGGCCGTCAATCCGGTGATGCCGGCACCTATGATGCAAATTCTGTGTTGTGGATCGGTTGCCTTGGCGATGCCGTTGTTCTGTTCGACCAACGCCCTGTAGTCGAAGCACAAATCGGGTGGGTTTGGAAAGCGAGCCGCCCATTTTCTGCCAGCCGAACGCTGGGTCCGAGCCATTTCCTTAACGGCGGAGGAGGGGTAGTTGTAGCTTGATCCGATGGTCATCGTTGTTCTTCCCTGATGAAGTTTTTCAGGGAGTGATGTTGCGATGTTCACCCGGTAGCGTATGTGAGCGAAATCCAGCGCTCGGGTGCTCCGCATTCCGCTTTTCATGTAGGACTGCGCAGAAGGACAGCCTTGCGCCGTACACAGGATCAAGGCAGCGAGCTTGCTTGCGATGGCGGCGTGTCAGCCGGCATTCGGATTGGCTGATAATTCGCCATCGCGGGCAAGCCCGCACACACTGGATTGCATTCAGCCTCGGCTCACGCCGCCTGCTGAAACTGCTGCCGATACTGGTTCGGCGACAGGTCGGTGTGTTGCCGGAATAGTCGTGCGAAAAAGCTCGCATCGTCGTAGCCGACTTCATAGCTGATGGTCTTGATGCTCTTGCGACTGCCGGACAGCAGGCCCTTTGCGGTTTCGATCCGCAGCCGTTGCAGGTAATGCAGCGGTTTGTCGCCCGTGGCGGTCTGGAAGCGACGCATGAAGTTGCGGATGCTCATGCCGTGTTCCCTGGCGACGTCCTCGAAGCGGAACTTGTCGGCGAAGTGTTCTTCGAGCCATTGCTGGATCTGCAGGATGATCACGTCCTGGTGCAGTTTCTGCCCGCCGAAGCCGATGCGTCCCGGCGAATAGCTGCGCTGCACTTCATAGAGAATGTCTCGCGCCACGGCCTGGGCCACGTTGGCGCCGCAGAAGCGTTCGATCAAGTAGATGTAGAGATCGCACGCCGAGGTGGTGCCGCCGGCGCAGAACAGGTTGTCGGCGTCGGTCAGGTGTTTGTCCTGGTTGAGGTGGACTTGGGGAAAGCGTTCCTTGAATGCATTGAAAAAACGCCAATAGGTGGTGGCTTCCTTGCCGTCGAGAAGCCCGGCCTCGGCCAGCCAGAACACTCCCGTGGCTTCTCCGCAGAGCACCGCGCCGCGGGCGTGTTGTTCGCGCAGCCACGGCAGGACCTGCGGATATCGTTGGCACAGGGTGGCGAAGTCATCCCAGAAGGCAGGCAGGATGATGACGTCGGTGTTTTCCAGGCCACCGTCCACCGGCATGATCACATCGCTGAAGCTGTTCACGGGGTTGCCATCGGGGCTGACCAGGCGGGTTTCAAAGGCCGGGGTCAGGCCGTGGCCCAGTTGTTTGCCATAGCGCAGGCTGGCCAGGTGGAAAAAATCCTTGGCTTGCATGAGGGTGGAAGCGAAAACCCGGTCGACGGCCAGGATGCTGACGCGCCGCAAGGGCGTGGAGACGTGCATGGACATAATTCATCTTTATTTTTATAGGGGATAGTGGTCATCAAACGGCTGGATCGTCTTATTTTTTGGCGCAAGTGTCCAGTGTCCCGTTGTGCGCCGCAGGCTTAGGCTCTGTTGGATGACCGTCCAACAATAACCAAAGGTGCGCCATGATCCCTAGAACCCTGTTCAGTCCCGAGCATGAATTGTTTCGAGACTCTGTACGAACCTTCCTCGAAAAAGAAGCCGTGCCGTACCACGGCCAGTGGGAAAAACAGGGACATGTCGATCGCGAGCTCTGGAACAAGGCAGGGGAGGCGGGAATGTTGTGTTCGCACCTTCCAGAAGCCTACGGCGGGCTGGACGCAGACTTCCTCTATAGCACCGTAGTGATCGAGGAGATCGGCCGCCTGGGGCTGACGGGGATCGGCTTCTCGCTGCATTCCGACATCGTCGCGCCGTACATCCTCCATTACGGCAGCGAAGCGTTGAAGCACAAGTACCTGCCGAAACTGGTGTCAGGCGAAATGGTGACTGCCATCGCCATGACCGAGCCGGGCGCGGGCTCGGACTTGCAGGGCGTGAAGACTACGGCGGTGCTGGACGGCGACGAATATGTCATCAACGGCTCCAAGACGTTCATCACCAATGGCTTCCTTGCGGACCTGGTCATCGTCGTCGCCAAGACCGATCCGAAGGCGGGGGCCAAGGGCACCAGCCTGTTCCTGGTAGAAGCGGGTACACCGGGCTTCGAGAAAGGCAAGCGCCTGGAAAAAGTCGGGATGAAGGCCCAGGACACGTCCGAATTGTTCTTCCAGGACGTGCGGGTGCCGAAGGAGAACCTCTTGGGACAGGCCGGGATGGGCTTTGCGTACCTGATGCAGGAACTGCCCCAGGAGCGCCTGACCGTCGCCATTGGAGGCCTGGCCTCGGCCGAAGCGGCGTTGCAATGGACATTGGACTACACCCGTGATCGCAAGGCATTCGGCAAGTCCATCGCGGACTTCCAGAACACTCGCTTCAAACTCGCGGAAATGGCCACCGAGATCCAGATCGGCCGGGTCTTTGTCGACCGCTGCCTGGAGCTGCACCTGCAGGGCAAGCTCGACGTGCCGACTGCGGCGATGGCCAAGTATTGGGGCACCGACCTGCAATGCAAAGTGCTGGACGAATGCGTGCAGTTGCATGGCGGCTACGGTTTCATGTGGGAATACCCGGTTGCCCGGGCATGGGCTGATGCGCGGGTGCAACGGATCTATGCCGGGACCAATGAGATCATGAAGGAGATCATTGCGCGGTCGCTTTGATGCGGTTGTGAGCTTGAAGGCGCTATCGCGAGCAAGCCCGCTGCCCCATGAGTTGTATGTTGATCACCAATGAGTGGCCAGTCATACATCCAATATGGGCACGAGCTTGCTCGCGTTGGGGTCTGTGAACCCATCAAGGCGCCGGGTTTGGATGGTCCTTGTGAATCGCCTCGATCCCTGCCAGCACTTCATCCGACAGCTTCAGGTCGAAGCTGGCGATGTTACTGTCCAGTTGCTCCAGGGTAGTGGCACCGATGATATTGCTGGTGACGAAAGGTTGCTGGGTAACGAAAGCCAGTGCCATTTGCGCCGGGTCCAGGCCGTGTTCGCGGGCCAGCGCTACGTAACGGCTGCACGCGGCTTCCGATTGTGGATTGAAATAGCGCATGAAACGGCTGTACAAGGTCAGGCGACCCTTGGCGGGGCGCGCGCCGTTTTCGTATTTGCCTGACAGGAATCCGAACGCCAGGGGCGAATAGGCCAGCAGACCGCATTGTTCCCGGATGGCGATTTCTGCCAGGCCGATTTCAAAGCTGCGGTTGAGCAGGTTGTAGGGGTTCTGGATCGACACCGCTCGCGGCCAGCCACGGGCTTCGGCCAGGGCGAGGAATTTCATGGTGCCCCATGGCGTCTCGTTGGAGAGGCCGATGTGGCGGATCTTGCCGGCCCGGACTTGTTCGTCCAGGGCTTCGAGGGTTTCCTCAAGCGGCGTGAAATCTTCATCGGCCTTGTGGGTGTAGCCCAACTGGCCAAAGAAATTGGTGCTGCGCTCCGGCCAGTGCAACTGGTAGAGATCGATCCAGTCGGTTTGCAGGCGCTTGAGGCTGGCATCCAGCGCTTCGACGATATGGCGGCGGTTGTGCTTGAGGTTCTTGTCTCGGATGTAGTCGATGGTGTTGCCGGGGCCGGCGATCTTGCTCGCCAGGATCCAGTCGGCACGGTCGCCACGGCTCTTGAAGTAGTTGCCGATGTAGCGCTCGGTGGTGGCGTAGGTCTCGGCCTTGGGTGGCACCGGGTACATCTCGGCGGTGTCGAGGAAATTGATGCCGGCACCCTTGGCACGTTCGATCTGGGCGAAGGCCTCGGCCTCGCTGTTCTGCTCACCCCAGGTCATGGTGCCGAGGCACAGGGCGCTGACATTCAGATCGGTACGGCCTAGCTTGCGATAGTCCATCGGGGACTCCTTGGGCAAAACAATCATAAAAGCAGGTTGAAATATTTTTCGCAATCTGCATAATTGCGCACCTCTTTCTGCAGTGGAAGTGATGCGCCGCCGCCGAAGAATCTTGCCGTTGAACGGACGCGCCGACCCGAGCCCCCGAAAGCGTCTGTATCCGGCTGCCTTTGACTTGTCAAAGTACGCACTATTCAGTAAGATCCGCCGTCTAATTTACAGGGCGGCCCCTGAGGCTATAAAGAATGAAAACTTTTACTGCTAAACCGGAAACAGTAAAGCGCGACTGGTTTGTCGTCGACGCTGCTGGTCAGACCCTGGGTCGTCTGGCCACCGAAATCGCGAGCCGTCTGCGTGGCAAGCACAAGCCTGAGTACACCCCTCACGTTGACACCGGTGACTACATCGTCGTGATCAATGCCGAGCAAGTACGTGTTACTGGCGCTAAAACCACTGACAAAATGTACTACTCCCACTCCGGTTTTCCTGGCGGCATCAAGTCGATCAACTTTGAAAAGCTGATCGCCAAAGCCCCTGAGCGCGTGATCGAGACCGCGGTTAAAGGCATGCTGCCTAAGAACCCGCTGGGTCGCGACATGTATCGTAAGCTGAAGGTTTATGCGGGCGCTGCTCACCCTCATACTGCTCAGCAGCCCCAAGAACTGAAGTTTTAACGGAATAGTTCATTATGTCGGCGACTCAAAATTACGGCACTGGCCGTCGCAAGACTGCAACCGCACGCGTTTTCCTGCGTCCGGGCACTGGCAACATCTCCATCAACAACCGCTCCCTGGATAACTTCTTCGGCCGCGAAACTGCCCGCATGGTAGTTCGTCAGCCGCTGGAACTGACCGAGACCGTCGAAAAATTCGACATCTACGTCACCGTTATCGGTGGTGGTGTAAGTGGCCAGGCTGGCGCAATCCGCCACGGCATCACTCGCGCCCTGATGGATTACGACGAGACTCTGCGCAGCGCCCTGCGTAAAGCTGGCTTCGTAACTCGCGATGCTCGCGAAGTTGAACGTAAGAAAGTCGGTCTGCGTAAAGCGCGTAAGCGTCCGCAGTACTCGAAGCGTTAATTTCGCTTCCGCGTTCAAAAGGCGCCCAGTTCCTCACGGAGCTGGGCGTTTTTTTATGTGCGAAATAATTGCTCTGTGACAACTTGCCACATTCGTAGAGCCCCTATACTACAAGGCTTGGCGGTTTCGCCGCTTGGTAATTACCTTGTCAGAATTGGGGGTTTTCATTACCATTCGGCAAAATTTTTATAAGTTCAGATTTTTACTTAGTAGACGCCTGATTTAACAGGCCACAAAGCTGATGGGAGAGGACTGAATGAGCAATGACGGCGTGAATGCAGGCCGGCGTCGCTTCCTGGTAGCAGCCACATCCGTGGTGGGTGCTGCAGGAGCGGTGGGGGCTGCGGTCCCGTTCGTGGGGTCATGGTTTCCCAGCGCCAAGGCGAAAGCCGCAGGTGCACCGGTGAAAGTGAATGTCAGCAAGATCGAGCCAGGCCAGCAGATGATTGCTGAATGGCGCGGTCAGCCGGTGTTCATCGTCCGCCGTACAGAGGAAATCCTGGGGAATCTGAAAAAGATTGAGGGCCAGCTGTCCGATCCCTCCTCCAAGAACTCGGTCCAACCGGAATACGTCAACCCTGAGACTCGCTCGATCAAGCCGGAAGTCCTGCTGCTGATCGGGATCTGCACGCACTTGGGTTGCTCGCCAACGTTCCGTCCCGAAGTGGCCCCTGCCGACTTGGGCAAAGACTGGGTTGGTGGTTATTTCTGCCCTTGCCACGGCTCCCACTACGACCTGGCCGGTCGCGTCTACAAGTCGCAACCTGCACCTCTGAACCTGCCAGTTCCCCCGCATTCCTATGAGACCGATGACATCATTGTCGTTGGCGTCGATACGGAGAAAGCGTGATGAGCAAACTAATGGATTGGGTTGATGCGCGCTTTCCCGCGACCAAAATGTGGGAAGACCATCTCAGCAAATACTACGCTCCGAAGAACTTCAACTTCTTCTACTTCTTTGGTTCCCTGGCGTTGCTCGTCCTGGTCAACCAGATCGTCACCGGTGTCTGGCTGACGATGAGCTACACCCCTTCGGCAGAAGAAGCGTTCGCCTCCGTCGAATACATCATGCGCGACGTCGAGTACGGCTCGATCCTGCGTCTGCTGCATTCCACCGGCGCTTCGGCGTTCTTCATCGTGGTCTACCTCCACATGTTCCGTGGTTTGCTCTACGGTTCGTACCAGAAGCCGCGTGAGTTGGTGTGGGTCTTCGGCATGCTGATCTACCTGGCGCTGATGGCCGAAGCCTTCATGGGCTACCTGCTGCCGTGGGGCCAGATGTCCTACTGGGGCGCCCAGGTGATCATCTCGCTGTTCGGTGCGATCCCGGTCATCGGCGACGACCTGACCCAGTGGATCCGCGGTGACTACCTGATCTCGGGGATTACCCTGAACCGCTTCTTTGCCCTGCATGTCGTGGCACTGCCGATCGTGATCCTCGGCCTGGTGGTGCTGCACATCCTGGCGCTGCACGAAGTGGGCTCGAACAACCCGGATGGCGTGGACATCAAGAAGCACAAGGACGAGAACGGCGTACCGCTGGATGGCATCGCCTTCCACCCGTACTACACCGTGAAAGACATCGTCGGCGTAGTGGTCTTCCTGTTCATCTTCTGCTCCATCGTGTTCTTCTTCCCGGAAATGGGCGGTTATTTCCTCGAGAAGCCGAACTTCGAACAGGCCAACGCCTTCAAGACCCCTGAGCACATTGCACCGGTCTGGTACTTCACGCCTTTCTACGCGATCCTGCGGGCCGTTCCTGACAAGCTGTTGGGCGTAATCGCCATGGGCGCCGCCATTGCCGTGCTGTTCGTCCTGCCTTGGCTGGACCGCAGCCCTGTCAAGTCGATGCGCTACAAGGGCTGGCTGAGCAAGATCTGGCTCTGGGTGTTCTGCATTTCGTTCGTAATCCTCGGCGTGCTGGGTGTATTGGCACCGACACCGGGCCGGACGCTGCTGTCGCAGGTCTGCACCTTCCTGTACTTCGCCTACTTCATTCTGATGCCGTTCTACACCAGGCTCGAGAAGACCAAACCGGTTCCGGAAAGGGTGACTGGCTGATGAAAAAGCTATTTTCTGTACTGATTCTTGCTGCGTTGCCTGTGTTGTCCTTTGCGTCCACGTCGAGTGGGCCGGAACTGGAAAAAGTCGACATCGACGTTTCCGACAAAGCGGCAATGCAGGACGGCGCCCGTACGTTCGCCAACTATTGCATGGGTTGTCACAGCGCCAAGTTCCAACGCTACGAGCGCGTGGCCGATGACTTGGGCATCCCTCACGAGCTCATGCTTGAGAAGCTGGTGTTCACTGGCGCCAAGCTGGGCGACCACATGAACATCGGCATGCAGCCTGCGGACGCCAAGACCTGGTTTGGCGCTGCGCCGCCGGACCTGACCCTGGTGGCCCGCGTGCGGGGTACCGATTGGCTCTACGGCTACCTGCGTTCGTTCTACGAAGATCCTGCGCGCCCATGGGGTGTGAACAACAAGGTCTTCCCGAACGTCGGGATGCCGAACGTACTGGTCGGCTTGCAAGGTCGCCAAGTGATAGGCTGCAAGCAGGTTCAGATCGTCGAGGACGGCAAGAAGCAATATGATCCGCTGACCGGCACGGCTTTGACTCATGAAGCCTGCGACCAGCTGACCATCGTGCCGAATTCTGGCACTCTGACGCCCGAGCAGTTTGACGAGAAGGTCAAGAACCTCGTGACCTTCCTGGCCTACTCGGCCAACCCGGTAAAGCTGGAACACCAGCGTATCGGTACGTATGTATTGCTGTACCTGGCGTTCTTCTTCGTATTCGCATATCTGCTCAAGCGTGAATACTGGAAAGACGTGCATTGATAAAACTGTAAGCCGTTGCTGTTAATCGTGCGCGCCCAAGGGCGTCTCTGAAGGTGTAACGAGCCTGGTCGGCCAGGTGGTTACGGGAGACGCCCTCTGGGCGCGCTCGTTTTTCCGTTTTTCGATAATTTCAACAAGCGAGGAGGATCGCCATGGGCGTGACCAATCGGTTGGCCTGTTACTCCGACCCCGCCGACCACTATTCCCACCGGGTACGCATCGTACTGGCCGAGAAGGGTGTCAGCGCCGAGATCATTTACGTCGAAGCGGGCCGTCAGCCGCCGAAGCTGATCGAGGTGAACCCTTACGGCAGCCTGCCAACGCTGGTCGATCGAGACCTGGCGTTGTGGGAGTCGACCGTGGTGATGGAATACCTGGATGAGCGTTATCCGCATCCGCCTTTGCTGCCGGTATACCCCGTCGCGCGTGCCAACAGTCGTTTGCTGATCCACCGCATCCAGCGTGACTGGTGCGGGTTGGTGGATCTGATCCTGGATCCGCGGACCAAGGAGCCAGCACGGGTCGTGGCGCGTAAGGAACTGCGCGAAAGCCTGACGGGCGTGTCGCCGCTGTTCGTCGACAAGCCGTTTTTCCTCAGTGAGGAACAAAGTCTGGTGGATTGCTGCCTATTGCCCATACTCTGGCGTTTGCCGATCCTGGGTATCGAACTGCCGCGGCCCGCCAAGCCGCTGCTTGATTATATGGAGCGCCAATTTGCGCGTGAGGCATTCCAGGCGAGTCTGTCTGGTGTCGAACGTGACATGCGCTAAGGCTTAGGGAGCCGCTATGAACTCCAGTCGACCTTATCTGGTCCGCGCGCTCTATGAGTGGATTGTGGACAACGATTGCACCCCGCACATGCTGGTCAATGCCGAGTATCCGTCGGTCCAGGTGCCGCAGGGTTTTGCCAATGACGGGCAGATTGTATTGAACGTATCGCCGGCCGCTGTGCGTCATCTGCACATGGATAACGATGCGGTCAGCTTCGAAGGGCGTTTCGGCGGGGTGCCGCATACGCTGTACGTGCCGATTGCTTCGATCCTGGGAATCTATGCTCGGGAGAACGGGCAGGGCATGGTGTTCGAGTTGGAAGTGCCGTTGGATGGTGAAGAAGAGTTCGAGGCGGATGATGATATGCCGCCACCGGATGACGAGCCGCCGCGTCCTAGCGGGCGGCCGAGCTTGAAAGTGGTGAAGTAGTTGGATATGTGCCAGAGACAGGCTGTTTGAAAGCTTGGTGACTTGGTTAAGAAAATGCCCGTATCGTGAGATGTGGGCATTTTCTTTGTCATGGTTGGTGGCTGTATCCGTTACCGCAGCGACGGCGATACACACCGATCACGGAAAATGAAGCCAAAAAAAAGGCGCTTTCCGTCTCGGAAGAAGCGCCGTTTTTCTTGAACAATTGAAGTTCGTTAATCAGTCAATGTACTCAAACAACTTGACGATTTTCTGCACCCCAGACACACCCTGCACCAGATTGGTCGCCTGCGCAGCCTCTTGCTTGGTCAACAACCCCAGCAGATAGACAATCCCATTCTCGGTCACGACCTTGATGCGCGAACCCGGAATGCTGGCGTCGGTCAGCATCTGCGTCTTGATCTTGGTCGTCAGCCAGGCATCGTTCTGGCGCGCCAGCAGGGAGGAGGGTTGCAGAACCTGAAGCTCGTTATGCACGGTCTTGACCCGCTGCACCGCACTGGCTTCCTGTTCGGCCTTGGCCTTGAGGTCGGCGCGTGGCGTCTGGCCGGCCAGCAGCACGACGCCGTTGAAGCTGGTGACGACGATGTGCGAGTTGTTGTCCAGATCCGGGTCGGCCTTGGCGATGTTCACGCCGACTTTGGTTTCGATCAGCGAGTCGTCGATCTTGCTGCCGAAGGTGCGGGTGCCGCGGTCGTCTTCGATCGGCTTTTCCCGGCTGGCATTAACCACCGATGTGCAGCCGCTGATGCCGAGGCACAGGGTCAGGGCCAGAAGGCCTAGGCGATTAGGGGTCATTCTTCACTCCCGAACAGTTGGCTGTCGATCAAGTCGCAAAGGCAGTGGATCGCCAGCAGGTGGACTTCCTGAATACGTGCGGTGACATTGGCCGGTACGCGGATCTCGACGTCCTCGGGCAAGAGCAAGGATGCCATGCCGCCGCCGTCGCGACCGGTCAATGCTACGACAATCATTTCGCGATCATGTGCGGCCTGGATCGCTTGAATAATGTTGGCCGAGTTGCCGCTGGTGGAAATCGCCAGAAGCACATCGCCAGGCTGGCCGAGAGCGCGGATCTGCTTGGAGAATACTTCGTTGTAGCTGTAGTCGTTGGCGATCGAGGTGATCGTCGAGCTGTCGGTCGTCAGTGCGATGGCCGGCAGGCTCGGGCGCTCGCGTTCGAAGCGGTTGAGCAGCTCCGAGGAAAAGTGCTGGGCGTCGCCGGCCGAACCGCCATTGCCGCAGGAGAGCATCTTGCCCTCGTTGAGCAAGGCATTGACCATCACTTGGCTGGCTTGCTCGATGTGCGGTGCAAGTACGTCCATCGCCTGTTGCTTGGTGTCGATGCTGGCCTGAAAAAGCTGGCGGATTCGCGATTGCATGTCCATCTGTGTGACCTTAAGTAGCGCGACTTATCGGCACAAACATGTGCGGCGCGCAAAGCAAAGAGCAAAAAAGTTAAATGAAGGTGTCCGGCTTGGCTGGGCGTTCAACTGTCGAAGGCGTTCTGCAGCCAGTTCAACTGGTCGGCATTGCTGTCGATGGCGACCACGTCGAAGCGGCAGGGGTAATCGGCCCAGCGAGACTCGCGTTGCAGAAAGTACTGCGCGGCGAAAATCAACTTCCGGCGCTTGCGCTCGTCGATGCTGTCGAGCGCGCCGCCCCATTGGGTATTTTTTCTGTAGCGGACTTCGACGAATACTACTGTATCGCCGTCAAGCATGACCAGATCCAGCTCGCCGCGCTTACACAACCAGTTCTGCGCCAGCAAGCGCAAGCCCTTTCGCTGCAGATGCGCGAGGGCTTGGCCCTCGGCATTCTTTCCGCTTTGCAAGTGTGATCGGTCGGGCATCAGCGCTGGGTATCCGGCAGGCGCTGCACCTGGCCATTGATGAATTGGGCCCACGGCAATTGACGTTGCACGCGTTGGGTCGACGAAATCGCCAGGCTACCCGACAGGCCTTCGATGCGGCTGTCCGGCAACGCCTTGAGCTGGCCAAGGCGCGGGGCGAGTCGATAGGCGTCGGCACCCATCGCATACAGTCGGCCCAGGCTTCCACCGGCCTGGGGCCATTGTGCAGTGACTTGCTGGCGCAGCGGATCGTTGGCGTCGAGCAGCCATGGTGTTTCGCAGAACCGCACACCGTTCATGTCGTTGTATTGGTTCTGGTCGCCGCTGACACTGAACACTGAAGAGGTGGCGTAGACCGGCACGTCGCCAGCGTACTGGAAGTTCAGGGTCGGCTTGATCTGCTGGGCTTGCTGTGGCGTCGATGCCAGGAAAATGAACTCGATGTCCTGGCGACGCGAAGGCTGGGCCGCCACTGCGGTGCCTACGGTGTTTTGCAGGCTCTTGGCGCGACCTTCGCTCTGGCGCAGCTGGAACATGTCGGCGATCTGCTGGGCCAGCTGCACTGGTTGGTCGACGCGCTCGATCGCAACGATGGTCCCGCCGTTGGCCTGCCAGTCCTGGCTGAAGGCTTTCAATACACGATCGCCCCATTCGCCTTTCGGCACCATCGCGGCGGCACGATGCAGGCCGTCGGCGCGGGCGCGACGGGATACTTCGCGGGCCTCATCTTCCGGGGCCAGGCCGAACTGGAACAGTTGGGGTGGGCCTTGTTCGCCTTCGCTGTAGTTCAGCGCCAGGGTGGTGATCGGCAACTGTGGGCGAGTGGCGATCTGCTTGACCAGTGGTTTTTCCAGCGGGCCGACCACCAGCTGTACGCCGTCGGCCTGGGCCTTGCGGTAGAACTCATCCATGGAGGTCAGGCTGGCGCTGTCGTAGATCTGGATGCTTGGCGGCTTCTGCCCGGCCTGTTGCGCCTGGTAGTGCGCGGCCATGAAGCCTTCGCGCAGGGCTTTGGCAACGGAAGCCAGCGGGCCGTTCTGCGGCAGCAGCAAGGCGATCTTGTTGAGCGGCTGGCTTGCCAGTTCCTTGAGCTTGATCAGGGGAGTCGGCAGTTGTAGCGCGGCCGGGTGTTTCGGGTTCTGTTCGCGCCAGCTATCGATGGCGGCCTGTTGTTGCTCCAAGGTGCCGGCTGTTTTCACGGACTTGGCCAGGCTCAGCCAGCCGCCGAGGTCATCGGTGGTGGTCGGTTGCAGTTGGTCGGTAGGCAGCGAGGCGATCAGTGACCAGATCGCTTCGTGGTTTTTCGCCGCGGCTTCGCCTTCCAGCAACGGGGCAATGAAGATCCGTTCCTTGGCGGCGGCCAATGTCTGGCCATCTGCCTCAAGGGCGCGAGCACGAACGGTGCCGGTGCGGACCTGCTGTTCTACTGGCATTTCGCTCAGGTGTTGCAGGCTCGGATGGCCCAGGGACGTCAGCGCTGCCTTGGGCTGGTTGCGGGTCATTGCCAGTTCGGCCGACAACGTGCTGGCGAAAATCTGCTGGCCGGGCTTGAGTTGCTCCATCGGCACCTGCTGCAGGATCTGTGCGGACTGGCCGGCATTGCCCTGGCGGTACGCCAGGTCTGCGGCGCTCAGGCGCAACAGGGCGGCTTTTTCCGGTGTTTTGCTTTGGGTGGCCTGTTCGAGCAGTTGCTCGATACTGGCATCCGGGGTCCGTGGGAGTTCGCCAAGGCTGGACGAAGGCGAGCTGGCGCAAGCCGCCAGTAGGGCAGCGAGGCAGAGGGCGGAGAGCAGCCGCAGGCAAGCGATCATGTAAGTGTTCCTGATACGAGATCAAATTAGCGTCGAATTGTACCCAAGCACTGGCCGGGGCGCGATGTTACTGGTGTGAATCGATTGATTTAGGTATTTCAAAGGGTGCGGCGCAGCACAAAAGACGTCACTCACTCGGTGGAAGCACCATACCTGTGGGGCGGTGCGACGTTTCGCTAAATCCCCTCGCCGCAACACGCTACAATGGCCGTTTTACCGATCATGAGGTACGCGTTTTGACTGCTCCAGGTGCTTTGAATTCCGCTGCCGGCTCGCTTTATGTGGTGGCGACGCCCATCGGCAACCTGGACGATATCAGCGCCCGGGCACTGAAGATCCTGAGGGAGGTGGCTCTTATCGCCGCCGAAGACACGCGCCATTCCCAACGCCTGCTGCAGCATTTCGGGATTTCGACGCCGTTGGCGGCGTGCCATGAGCACAATGAGCGGGACGAAGGCAGTCGGTTCATCACCCGGCTGTTGGCAGGTGATAACGTGGCGCTGATTTCCGATGCCGGCACGCCGCTGATTTCCGATCCGGGTTATCACCTGGTGCGCCAGGCCCGCGCTGCCGGCATCAATGTGGTGCCGGTGCCGGGGGCTTGCGCGTTGATTGCGGCGCTGTCGGCGGCCGGCTTGCCGTCCGACCGTTTCATTTTCGAAGGTTTCCTGCCGGCCAAGGCGGTGGGGCGGCGAGCGCGTCTGGAAGCTATAAAGGAAGAGCCTCGTACACTGATTTTCTATGAGGCGCCGCACCGCATTCTGGAATGCCTGCAAGACATGGAGCAGGTGTTCGGTCCCGAGCGCCAGGCGTTGTTGGCCCGTGAGTTGACCAAGACTTTTGAAACCCTCAAGGGCCTGCCATTGGCAGAGCTGCGGGCCTTCGTCGAGAACGACAGCAATCAGCAGCGTGGCGAGTGTGTCGTGCTGGTGGCGGGTTGGACGCCGCCTGAAAACGAAGATGCGGTCAGCAGCGAGGCGATGCGCGTGCTCGATCTGTTACTGGAAGAGATGCCCCTCAAGCGCGCCGCAGCCCTTGCCGCGCAGATCACAGGCGAGCGCAAGAATGTGCTGTATCAGGTCGCGTTGGAAAAACAGAAAGGCCAATGAAACCGGGGTGTCGGGCTGGCCAAGGGCTTTTACCGCTTGTTCTTGAGGCGCTCTGCCGTTAACCTTCGCGGCGGAGAGTCGATCGGACAGTCGCTGCCCTCTATGAAAATTAGGGGGGGGAGGAAAGTCCGGGCTCCATAGGGCGAAGTGCCAGGTAATGCCTGGGAGGCGTGAGCCTACGGAAAGTGCCACAGAAAATAACCGCCTAAGCGCTTCGGTGCCGGTAAGGGTGAAAAGGTGCGGTAAGAGCGCACCGCACGGCTGGCAACAGTTCGTGGCTAGGTAAACCCCACTTGGAGCAAGACCAAATAGGGTCCCAAGGCGTGGCCCGCGCTGGGACCGGGTAGGTTGCTAAAGATGTCCAGTGATGGCCATCGTAGACGAATGACTGTTCAAGACAGAACCCGGCTTACAGATCGACTCTCCACCTTCCCCTCCCTGCCGGAATCAAAGGCAGACGCAGTTCCTAATACCAAAAAAATCTTACTCTTAACAAATCACTTTAACTTGTGCGCGCAGTCCCCTGTGCTGCCTCAGGTTGGAGCGAAATTTCCTACGCCAAATTCTTGTTGCCCCTCCTGAAACGCTCCTAAATCTCCGATCTATAAGGCTTTTCCTTCATCCCGCGCCTTGACGGTGCGGTGGGCGCATTCCTATAGTGTGCGCAAGTGGCGGAAAGTGGCACGAAGTGGGTTTTTTTGAAGGTAAAACGCAAAAAAGTGGAGAAACGCTGACGTGTTTCGCGGAGCTAACGCTATCAGTCTCGATGCAAAAGGCCGGCTCGCCATGCCCAGCCGGTATCGTGACGAGCTCGTTTCGCGAAGTTCCGGGCAGTTAATCGTCACGATCGACGCTGTTGACCCATGTTTGTGCGTTTATCCGCTGGATGAGTGGGAAATCATCGAAACCAAGCTGCGCGCCTTGCCTTCGCTGCGTGAAGAAAACCGCCGTCTGCAACGCTTGCTGATTGGTAATGCCGTCGACCTCGAGCTCGACGGCAGCGGTCGTTTCCTGGTGCCGCCGCGCCTGCGCGAGTACGCCAAGCTGGACAAGCGCGCGATGCTGGTCGGTCAACTGAACAAGTTCCAACTGTGGGACGAAGATGCCTGGAATGCGGTTTCTGCCGCTGACCTCGCTGCTATTCAACAACCGGGCGCCATGCCTGATGAACTGCGTGATTTGATCCTGTGACTATTGATAGCGGCTTTAACCACATCACCGTACTGCTTGACGAGGCCGTCGAGGCTCTCGCCGTACGTCCTGATGGCTGCTATCTGGATGGTACGTTCGGGCGTGGCGGACACAGCCGGCTGATTCTCAGCCAGCTCGGTCCGGACGGTCGATTGCTGGGGTTTGACAAGGATCCTCAAGCGATTGCCACCGGGCAAGCGCTGGCGGCCGAAGACGGCCGCTTTGTCGTTGTGCAGCGCAGCTTTGCCGAGCTGGGCGCCGAAGTCGCCGAGCGTGGCCTGGCCGGCAAAGTCAGTGGCGTGCTGCTCGACCTGGGCGTGTCGTCGCCGCAACTGGATGACCCGGAGCGCGGCTTCAGTTTCCTCAATGACGGTCCGTTGGACATGCGCATGGACCCGTCCCGCGGCATCAGTGCCGCCGAATTCGTCAACACCGCGCCAGTGGAAGAAATCGCCCGTGTCTTTAAAGAATACGGTGAAGAGCGTTTCTCCGGCCGCATGGCCCGTGCCGTGGTCGAACGCCGCGAAATCAAGCCTTTCGAACGCACCGGTGACCTGGCCGAAGTGCTGAAGGTTGCCAACCCCGCATGGGAGAAGGGCAAGAACCCGGCGACCCGTGCTTTCCAGGGTTTGCGCATCCACGTCAATAACGAACTGGGCGACCTGGAAGTGGGTCTCGAAGCCGCCCTTGAGGCGCTGGAGATCGGTGGCCGGCTGGTGGTGATCAGCTTCCATTCCCTGGAAGACCGCATCGTCAAGCTGTTCATGCGCAAGCTCACCAAAGGCGAAGCCGATAACCTGCCGCGCAACCTGCCGGTGCGTTTCGAGGCTTTCGTACCGAAAATCAAGATCCACGGCAAAGCGCAGTTCGCCTCCGAAGCCGAACTCAAGGCCAACCCACGCGCCCGTAGCGCCGTCATGCGTGTCGCGGAGAAGTTGCGGTGAGCAAGCTCTTCGCCAAGCCCCTGCCGGGCGGCAGCTTTTTCATGCTGCTGTTGTTCGTGGGCGTGCTCGTGTCGGCCATCGCCGTGTCCTATAGCGCGCACTGGAACCGGCAGTTGCTCAACACTCTTTATAGCGAGCTGAGCGTGCGCGACAAGGCGCAGGCCGAGTGGGGCCGGTTGATCCTGGAGCAGAGTACCTGGACGGCCCATAGTCGCATCGAAGTATTGGCCACCGAACAACTGAAAATGCGCATCCCCGGCGCCGCCGAAGTGCAGATGGTGGCGCCATGATGAAACTCGAAGGTGCGCTGTTCCCGTGGCGGTTTCGTCTGGTCCTGAGCCTGCTCGGGCTCATGGTTGCGGCGATTTCGTGGCGCATCATCGACCTGCAGGTCGTCGATCGTGACTTTCTCAAGGAGCAGGGCGATGCGCGCAGCGTGCGTCATATTCCGATCCCCGCCCACCGTGGCCTGATCACCGACCGCAATGGCGAACCATTGGCCGTGAGTACGCCGGTGACGACGTTGTGGGCGAACGCCAAGGAAATGCAGCAGGCCAAGGAAAAGTGGCCGGCATTGGCCGCTGCCCTTGGCCAGGACCCCAAGGCCCTGGCCGAGCGTCTTGAAGCCCAGGCGAACAAAGAATTCATCTACCTGGTGCGCGGGTTGACGCCCGAGCAAGGCCAGAGTGTGCTCGATCTGAAAGTGCCCGGTGTCTACGGCATCGAAGAGTTCCGGCGTTTCTACCCGGCCGGAGAAGTCACGGCCCACATGGTCGGCTTTACCGATATCGATGATCGAGGGCGCGAAGGGGTCGAACTGGCCTATGACGAATGGCTCGCCGGGGTCGCCGGCAAGCGCCAGGTCATCAAGGACCGGCGCGGCCGGCTGATCAAGGATGTCCAAGTCACCAAAAACGCCAAGGCCGGAAAGCCCTTGGCGTTGTCCATTGACCTGCGCCTGCAATACCTGGCCAACCGCGAGCTGCGCAATGCCATCGTCGAGAACGGTGCCAAGGCCGGCAGCCTGGTGATCATGGACGTGAAGACCGGCGAAATCCTCGCCATGGTCAACCAGCCGACCTACAACCCGAACAACCGCCGCAACCTGCAACCGGCGATGATGCGCAACCGCGCGATGATCGACGTGTTCGAGCCGGGTTCGACCATGAAGGCCGTGTCCATGGCCGCTGCCCTGGAAACCGGGCGCTGGAAGCCGGGCGACACCGTCGAGGTGTATCCGGGGACCCTGCAGATCGGCAAGTACACCATTCGTGACGTGTCCAAGACCGAAGGCCCGGTGCTCGACCTGACTGGCATCCTGATCAACTCCAGTAACGTCGGCATGAGCAAGATCGCCTTCGATATCGGTGGCGAGGCGATTTATCGTCTGGCACAGAAAATCGGCCTCGGCCAGGATACCGGCCTGGGCTTCCCGGGCGAGCGCGTCGGCAACCTGCCCAACTACCGCGAATGGCGCAAGGCTGAAACCGCCACGCTGTCCTATGGCTACGGTGTTTCCGTGACGGCGATCCAGCTCGTCCACGCCTTCTCGGCGCTGGCCAACAACGGTCGGATCGCACCGCTGACGTTGATCAAGACCGACAAGGCGCCGCAAACCACCCAAGTGATTCCGGAAGACGTCGCCAAGACCATGCAAGGCATGTTGCAACAGGTGATCGAGGCGCCGCGCGGTGTCTATCGTGCCCAAGTGCCGGCTTACCACGTTGCCGGCAAGTCCGGTACGGCGCGCAAGACATCCGTGGGCACCAAGGGTTATGCCGAGAACTCCTATCGCTCGCTGTTCGCCGGCTTCGGTCCGATGAGCGACCCGCGCTACGCCATCGTGGTGGTCATCGACGAGCCGAGCAAGGCCGGTTATTTCGGCGGCCTGGTTTCCGCTCCGGTGTTCAGCAAAGTGATGTCCGGCACCCTGCGCCTGATGAACGTTACCCCGGATAACCTGCCACCGACCCAGCAGGCCAACACCGCACCGGTCATTCCCTTGAAAGCCGAAGGAGGGCGTGGCTGATGTCCCTGAGCCTGAACAAGATTTTTGCCCATGCCGGCCATGACCTGCTGATTCGCGAATTGGCGCTGGACAGTCGCGACGTGCGTGCCGGGGACCTGTTCCTGGCGGTGCCGGGCGCTCGCGTCGATGGCCGTGACCACATCGCCGACGCCTTGAAGCGCGGAGCGGCCGCGGTAGCCTATGAAGTCAACGGCGCAACCGTGCTGCCCATTACCGACGTCCCGCTGATACCAGTCAAGGGCTTGGCGGCGCAGTTGTCGGACATCGCCGGGCGCTTTTATGGCGAGCCGAGCCGGCACCTGAACCTGATCGGCGTGACCGGTACCAACGGCAAGACCAGCGTGACCCAACTGGTGGCCCAGGCGCTGGACCTGCTCGGGCAGCATTGCGGCATCGTCGGGACGCTGGGCAACGGTTTTCACGGCGCGCTGCAGAGCGGATTGCACACCACGCCAAACCCGATTGCCGTGCAGGCGACCCTGGCCGACCTGAAGAAGGCCGGTGCCAAGGCCGTTGCGATGGAAGTCTCTTCCCATGGCCTCGATCAAGGTCGCGTCACCGCCCTGGCCTTCGACGTTGCCGTGCTGACCAACCTGTCCCGCGATCATCTGGATTACCACGGCACGATGCAGGCTTATGGCGAGGCCAAGGCCAAACTGTTTGCCTGGAACAACCTGAAATGCCGGGTCATCAATATCGATGACGAGTTTGGCCGGCAACTGGCCGCCGAGTCCCGCGAATCGCGCTTGATCACCTACAGCCTCGAAGACGCCAGCGCCTACCTTTATGTACGCCAGGCACAGTTCGACGACGAGGGCGTGCGCGCCACGTTGGTCACCCCCCAGGGTGAACACCATTTGCGCAGCACTTTGCTGGGCCGCTTCAACCTGAGCAACGTATTGGCCGCTATCGGCGCCTTGCTCGGGCTGGATTATGCACTCGATGAAATCCTCAAGGTGCTGCCGAAGCTCGAAGGCCCGGCCGGACGCATGCAGCGCCTGGGCGGCGGGACTCAACCGTTGGTGGTCGTCGATTACGCCCACACCCCGGACGCGTTGGAAAAAGTCCTCACGGCCCTGCGTCCTCACGCCAAGGGCCGGCTGCTGTGCCTGTTCGGCTGCGGCGGCGATCGCGATCGTGGCAAGCGCCCGTTGATGGCCGAAGTCGTGGAGCGGCTGGCGGACGGCGTGCTCGTTACTGACGACAACCCGCGCAGCGAAGACCCATTGCGGATTTTCGACGACATTCGCGCCGGCTTTACCGAGGTGGATAACGTCACCTTCGTCGCCGGTCGCGGCCAGGCCATCGGCCAGTTGATCGCCAGTGCTTCGGCGGACGATGTCATCGTCCTGGCTGGCAAGGGTCACGAGGATTACCAGGAAATCAACGGCGAGCGCCACCCGTTCTCCGATCTGGTGGAAGCCGATCACGCATTGACCGCATGGGAGGTGGCCCATGCTTAAGGCTTGGAAACTCGGCGAACTGACCAATGCCCTGAATGCGCGCCTGGTTGCCGCAGACGCCAGTTTCAACGGCGTCAGCATCGACAGCCGGGCGATCGCGCCGGGCCAATTGTTCGTTGCCCTGGCCGGGCCGCGTTTCGATGGACATGATTACCTGAATGAAGTGGCCGCCAAAGGCGCGGTCGCGGCGTTGGTCGAGCGTGAAGTGACCAATAACACGCTGCCGCAATTGCTGGTCAGCGACACTCGCCAGGCGCTGGGCAAGCTCGGTGCGCTGAACCGTGCGGCGTTTGCCCACCCCGTTGCGGCCATCACCGGCTCCAGCGGCAAGACCACGGTCAAGGAAATGCTTGCCAGCATCCTGCGCACCCGCGGTCCGGTGTTGGCGACCCGTGGCAACCTGAACAATGACCTTGGCGTGCCGCTGACCTTGCTCGAACTTGCACCGGAGCACAGTGCCGCCGTCATCGAGCTGGGTGCCTCGCGGCTCGGCGAGATCGCCTACACCGTGGCGATGACCAAGCCCCACGTGGCGGTGCTCAACAACGCCGGGACCGCCCATGTCGGCGAGTTCGGCGGCCCGGAAAAAATCGTCGAGGCCAAGGGCGAGATCATCGAGGGGCTGGATGCCAATGGCGTCGCCGTGCTGAATCTCGACGACAAGGCCTTCGAAATCTGGAAGGCCCGGGCGGGCGAGCGCAAGGTGCTGACCTTTGCCCTGAGCAACCTCGCCGCGAATTTCTATGCCAGCGACCTGGATCGCGATGCCCGCGGTTGCCCGGCCTTCAACCTCCATAGCCCGGACGGGGCAGAGCGCGTGCAGTTGAACCTGCTGGGCACCCATAACGTTGCCAATGCCCTGGCCGCCGCGGCTGCCGCCCATGCATTGGGTGTATCGCTGCCGGGCATCGTCGCCGGGTTGAACGCGGTGCAACCGGTCAAGGGGCGCTCCGTCGCGCAACTGGCCAGCAATGGCATGCGCGTCATCGACGACACCTACAACGCCAACCCGACCTCGATGTGCGCGGCCGTGGATATCCTCGCCGGTTTCTCCGGTCGTACCGTGCTGGTGCTCGGCGATATCGGTGAACTGGGCGAGTGGGCGCAGCAAGGCCATCACGACGTCGGCGCGTATGCGCGTGGCAAGGTCGATGCGCTTTATGCCGTCGGCCCGATGATGGCCCATGCGGTCGCGGCGTTTGGCGAGCACGCACAGCATTTCACGACCCAGGCCGAGCTGATCCAGGCCCTGGGTGCCGAGCAAGACCCGAACACCACCTTATTGATCAAGGGCTCACGCAGTGCGGCGATGGAAAACATCGTCGCGGCTTTGTGCGGCACCCGTATGGAGAAACATTAATGCTGCTGCTGCTAGCGGAGTACCTGCAACAGTTCCACAAAGGCTTCGCGGTCTTCCAGTACCTGACCCTGCGCGGGATCCTGGGTGTGCTGACCGCGCTGTCGTTGTCGCTGTTCCTGGGCCCGTGGATGATTCGCACCCTGCAGAACCTGCAGATCGGCCAGTCGGTCCGTAACGACGGCCCGCAGTCGCACCTGTCCAAGTCCGGCACGCCGACCATGGGCGGCGCGCTGATCCTGTCCTCCATCGGCATCAGCACCTTGCTCTGGGCCGACCTGGCGAACCGTTACGTCTGGGTCGTGCTGCTGGTGACCTTGTTCTTCGGCGCCATCGGTTGGGTCGACGACTACCGCAAGGTCATCGAAAAGAACTCCCGTGGGCTTCCAAGCCGCTGGAAGTATTTCTGGCAATCGGTGTTCGGCCTCGGCGCGGCGATCTTCCTTTACATGACCGCCGCCTCGCCGGTGGAAACCACCCTGATCCTGCCGATGCTCAAGGACTACAGCATTGCGCTTGGCGCAGGTTTCATCGTGCTGACTTACCTGGTCATCGTCGGTTCGAGTAACGCGGTCAACCTCACCGACGGCCTCGACGGCCTGGCGATCATGCCTACGGTCATGGTTGGCGGCGCCCTGGGGATTTTCTGCTACCTGTCGGGTAACGTGAAATTCGCCGAATACCTGCTGATTCCTTATGTGCCTGGCGCGGGCGAGCTGATCGTATTCTGCGGTGCGCTGATCGGTGCCGGCCTCGGCTTCCTGTGGTTCAACACCTACCCGGCGCAAGTCTTCATGGGCGACGTCGGCGCCCTGGCGCTGGGCGCGGCCCTGGGCACTATTGCCGTGATCGTTCGCCAGGAAATCGTCCTGTTCATCATGGGCGGTGTGTTCGTGATGGAGACCCTGTCAGTCGTCATTCAGGTTGCCTCCTTTAAATTGACCGGCCGCCGCGTATTCCGCATGGCGCCGATCCACCACCACTTTGAACTCAAGGGCTGGCCCGAGCCACGCGTGATCGTCCGTTTCTGGATCATCACCGTGATTCTGGTGCTGATCGGCCTTGCCACCCTGAAGCTGAGGTAGAACGAGTGTCCCTGATCGCTTCTGACCACTTCCGCATCGTTGTCGGCCTCGGCAAGAGCGGCATGTCCCTGGTTCGCTTCCTGGCGAACCGGGGCGTGTCGTTTGCCGTGGCCGATACGCGGGAAAATCCGCCTGAGCTGGCCACGCTGCGCCGTGACTATCCACAGGTGGACGTGCGTTGTGGCGAGCTGGACGTCGAGTTCCTGTGCCGCGCCGACGAGCTCTACGTGAGCCCCGGCCTGGCCCTGGCGACCCCAGCCCTGCAGGCTGCCGCCGCCCGTGGCGTGGAGCTGTCCGGCGATATCGAACTGTTCGCGCGTAACGCGAAGGCGCCGATTGTCGCCATCACCGGCTCCAACGCGAAAAGCACCGTGACCACCCTGGTCGGTGAAATGGCCGCGGCGGCCGGCAAACGCGTCGCGGTCGGCGGTAACCTGGGTACCCCGGCGCTGGACCTGCTCAGTGATGACATCGAGCTGTACGTCATGGAGCTGTCGAGCTTCCAGCTTGAAACCACCGACCATCTTGGCGCCGAAGTGGCGACTGTGCTCAACATCAGCGAAGACCACATGGACCGCTACAGCGGCCTGCCGGCTTATCACCTGGCCAAGCACCGGGTTTTCCGTGGCGCTCGCCAAGTGGTGTTCAACCGCCAGGATGCGTTGACCCGCCCGTTGATGGGCGAAGGGCTGCCGTGCTGGACCTTCGGCCTCGGTGTCCCGGATTTCAAAGGCTTCGGGTTGCGCGAAGAGAATGGCGAGAAATACCTGGCCTTTGAATTCCAGGCCCTGATGCCGGTACGCGAATTGAAGATTCGTGGCGCCCACAACCAGGCCAACGCCCTGGCCGCGCTGGCGCTGGGGCACGCGGTCGGGCTGCCGTTCGACGCCATGCTTTCGGCCCTTCGCAACTTCGGCGGCCTTGAGCACCGCTGTCAATGGGTACGCGATCTGGATGGCGTGGCCTGGTACAACGATTCCAAGGCCACCAACGTCGGTGCCGCGCTGGCGGCCATCGAAGGCCTGGGCGCGGACATCGATGGCAAGCTGGTGCTGATTGCCGGTGGCGATGGCAAGGGCGCCGACTTCAAGGACTTGCGCGACCCCGTGGCCGCCAACTGCCGCGCCGTGGTGTTGATGGGCCGCGACCGCGAACTGATCGCACAGGCCTTGGGCGATGCCGTGCCGCTGGTTCGCGTCGCTTCGCTGGACGAGGCGGTGCAGCAATGCCGCGCCCTTGCTCAACCGGGCGACGCGGTGTTGTTGTCGCCGGCCTGCGCCAGTTTCGACATGTTCAAGAACTACGAAGAGCGCGGGCAGTTGTTTGCCCAGGCGGCGGAGGACTTGGCATGAACCTGTTGAACATCATCAAGCCGTACCCGTCGCCGCTGATCACCGGTCGCGGTATCGACCTGGACTTCCCGATGCTCGCTGGTTGCCTGGCATTGCTGGGCCTGGGCCTGGTGATGATCACCTCCGCGTCGTCGGAAGTGGCCGCCGTGCAGTCGGGCAACACGCTTTACCACATGATCCGCCACCTGATTTACCTGGTGATTGGCCTGGGCGCGTGCATCGTCACCATGATGGTGCCGATCGCCACCTGGCAACGCCTGGGCTGGCTGATGCTGCTCGGTGCCTTCGGCCTGTTGGTGATGGTGCTGTTGCCGGGTATTGGCCGTGAGGTCAACGGCTCGATGCGCTGGATTGGCTTCAGCTTCTTCAACGTCCAGCCTTCGGAGATCGCCAAGGTTTTCGTGGTGATCTACCTCGCCGGCTACCTGGTGCGTCGCCAGAAAGAAGTACGCGAGAGCTGGATGGGCTTCTTCAAGCCGTTCATCGTATTGCTGCCGATGGCAGGCCTGCTGCTGATGGAGCCGGACTTCGGCGCCACGGTCGTGATGATGGGCGCGGCGGCGGCGATGCTGTTCCTGGGCGGCGTCGGGCTGTTCCGTTTCACCTTGATGGTGGTGCTGGCGGTGGCGGCGGTGACGGTGCTGGTGCAGGCCCAACCGTATCGGATGGCGCGCCTGATCACCTTTACCGATCCGTGGGCCGACCAGTTCGGTTCCGGCTATCAATTGACCCAGGCACTGATTGCCTTCGGTCGCGGCGAGTGGCTGGGCGTGGGCCTGGGCAACAGCGTGCAGAAGCAGTTCTACCTGCCGGAAGCGCACACCGACTTCGTGTTCTCGGTACTGGCTGAAGAACTGGGTGTGGTGGGCTCCCTGTGCACCGTCGCGCTGTTCGTGTTCGTCTGCGTGCGCGGCATGTACATCGGCTTGTGGGCCGAGAAGGCCAAACAGTTTTTCGCCGCCTATGTGGCGTATGGCTTGTCGTTCCTGTGGATCGGCCAGTTCCTGATCAATATCGGTGTGAACGTCGGCCTGTTGCCGACCAAGGGCCTGACCCTGCCGTTTCTCAGTTATGGCGGCAGTTCCCTGGTGATCTGCTGTGCCTGCCTCGGCCTGTTGCTGCGCATCGAATGGGAGAGTCGAACCCACTTGGGCAGCGAAGAGATGGAATTCCAGGAGAGCGACTTCGCCGAGGAGCCGACTCATGGGCGCTAACGTGCTGATCATGGCGGGCGGTACCGGTGGGCATGTGTTCCCGGCGCTGGCCTGTGCCCGGGAGTTCCAGGCGCGCGGCTACACCGTGCACTGGCTGGGTACGCCACGGGGCATCGAGAACGAACTGGTGCCGGCCGCTGGCCTGGAGTTGCATCGGATCAATGCCAGCGGCCTTCGCGGCAAGGGCAAGCTGTCGTTGCTCAAGGCACCGCTGATGCTGCTCAAGTCGGTCTGGCAGGCGCGGGCGATCATTCGTCGGCTGCGGCCGGTGTGCGTGGTCGGTTTTGGTGGTTATGTGACCGGTCCGGGTGGCGTTGCGGCAAAACTGGCCGGCGTGCCGGTGATCGTCCACGAGCAGAACGCCGTGGCCGGTACCGCCAATCGGTTACTGGTGCCGTTGGCCGCTCGGGTCTGTGAAGCCTTTCCCGACACCTTTACCCTGTCGGGCAGCCGCCGCACCACCGGCAATCCGGTGCGTACCGAGCTGTTCCTCGAAACACCGCGCCCGGCCCTGGCTGGACGCAAGGCGCGTTTGCTGGTCCTGGGCGGAAGCCTGGGGGCAGAACCGTTGAACAAATTGCTGCCCGAAGCCCTGTCGCAGGTCGCCCCCGAACTGCGCCCGGAAGTGTTTCACCAGGCTGGCAAAAACCACGATGAAGTGACCGCCGAGCGCTACCGCGCCGCTGGCGTCGAGGCGCAAGTGCAGCCTTTCATCCAAGACATGGCCCAAGCCTATGGCTGGGCCGACCTGGTGATCTGCCGCGCAGGCGCGCTGACCATCAGTGAACTGGCTGCCGCCGGTCTGCCCTCGATGCTGGTGCCTTTGCCCCATGCGATCGACGACCACCAGACCCGTAACGCCGATTATTTGGCCCGTGAAGGCGCTGCCTTCCTGATGCCGCAAAGAACGACTGGCGCCGCGGATCTTGCCGCCCGCCTGACAGAGGTTTTGATGCAGCCGCAACGACTTGAAGACATGGCCCGCGCCGCCCGCCGCCTGGCCAAACCCGATGCCACGGCCCAAGTGGTCGATACCTGCCTGGAGGTGGCCCATGGTTGAGAATCGCAAAGCCATGCCGCAACCGGAAATGCGCCGTATCCGCCGTATCCACTTCGTCGGTATCGGCGGCGTGGGCATGTGCGGGATCGCCGAGGTGTTGCTGAACCTGGGTTACCAGGTCTCGGGTTCCGACCTGAAGGCTTCCCCGGTCACCGAGCGCCTGGAGTCCTTCGGTGCGCAAATCTTTATCGGCCACCGTGCCGAGAACGCCGCCAATGCCGACGTGCTGGTAGTGTCCAGCGCTGTGAACACCTCCAACCCGGAAGTCGCCACCGCCCTGGAGCGCCGTATTCCCGTGGTGCCGCGTGCCGAAATGCTCGCCGAGCTGATGCGTTATCGCCACGGCATCGCGGTCGCCGGCACCCACGGCAAGACCACCACCACCAGCCTGATCGCCTCTGTGTTCGCCGCCGGTGGCCTGGACCCGACGTTCGTGATCGGTGGCCGTCTGAACGCTGCGGGCACCAATGCCCAGCTCGGCACCAGCCGTTACCTGATTGCCGAAGCCGACGAGAGCGATGCGAGCTTCCTGCACCTGCAACCGCTGGTCGCCGTCGTCACCAACATTGACGCCGACCACATGGCGACCTACGACGGTGACTTCAACAAACTGAAGAAAACCTTCGTTGAGTTCCTGCACAACCTGCCGTTCTACGGTCTGGCGGTGGTGTGCCTGGACGACCCGGTGGTGCGTGAAATCCTGCCGCTGATCAAGCGTCCGACCGTGACCTATGGCTTTGGCGAAGACGCCGACGTTCGCGCCATCAACGTGCGCCAGCAGGGCATGCAGACGTTCTTCACCGTGCTGCGTCCTGAGCGCGAGCCGTTGGATGTGTCGGTGAACATGCCGGGCAACCACAACGTGCTCAACGCCTTGGCGACCATCTGCATCGCCACCGACGAAGGCGTAAGCGATGAGGCTATCGTCCAGGGCCTGTCCGGGTTCCAGGGCGTGGGGCGGCGTTTCCAGGTCTACGGCGAACTGCCGGTGGACGGCGGCAACGTGATGCTGGTGGACGACTATGGCCACCATCCGACCGAAGTCGCGGCCGTGATCAAGGCCGTGCGCGGCGGCTGGCCGGAGCGGCGCCTGGTGATGGTTTACCAGCCGCACCGCTACAGCCGCACACGCGACCTGTATGACGATTTCGTCCAGGTGCTGGCCGACGCCAACGTGTTGCTGTTGATGGAAGTCTACCCGGCCGGCGAAGAGCCGATTCCCGGCGCTGACAGCCGTCAGCTGTGCCACAGCATCCGTCAGCGCGGCCAGTTGGACCCGATCTACATCGAACGCGGCGTGGACCTCGCGCCGCTGGTCAAGCCGCTGCTGCGCGCCGGCGACATCCTGCTGTGCCAGGGTGCCGGTGACATCGGTGGCCTGGCCCCGAAACTGTTGAACAGTCCGTTATTCGCCGGAGCCATCGTGGCCTCCAGCGAGGGGAAACTGAAATGACTGCTGCCTACGCCAACCTGGTCTCGACCCTCGATCCGAAAGCCTTCGGCCGCGTTGCCGTGCTGTTCGGTGGCAAGAGCGCCGAGCGCGAGGTCTCCCTCAAATCCGGCAACGCCGTGCTGCAAGCCCTGCAAAGCGCCGGCGTCGACGCCTTCGGCATCGACGTGGGCGACGATTTCCTGCAGCGCCTGCTCAGCGAAAAGATCGACCGTGCGTTCATCATCCTTCACGGCCGTGGCGGTGAAGACGGCAGCATGCAAGGCCTGCTCGAATGCCTGGGCATTCCCTATACCGGCAGCGGCATCCTCGCGTCCGCGCTGGCAATGGACAAGCTGCGCACCAAGCAGGTCTGGCACAGCCTCGGGATCCCGACGCCGCGTCACGCCGTGCTGGCGTCCGAAGCCGATTGTATTTGCGCGGCGACGGAACTGGGCTTCCCTTTGATCGTCAAACCGGCCCATGAAGGTTCAAGTATCGGCATGGCGAAAGTGAATTCGCTGCCTGAGTTGACCGCAGCCTGGAAGGACGCCAGTTCCTACGATTCGCAAGTATTGGTCGAACAGTGGATCACCGGTCCCGAGTTCACCATCGCCACCCTGCGTGACCAGGTGCTGCCCCCGATTGCGCTGGGTACGCCCCACACGTTCTACGACTACGACGCCAAGTACATCGCCAACGATACCCAGTACCGCGTTCCCTGCGGACTGGATGCCGCCAAGGAAAAAGAACTGATGGACCTCACCGCCAAGGCGTGTGAGGCGCTGGGTATCGCCGGTTGGGGCCGAGCGGACGTGATGCAGGACGCCGACGGGCAGTTCTGGTTCCTGGAAGTTAACACTGCTCCCGGCATGACCGATCACAGCCTGGTGCCGATGGCGGCCCGTGCCGCCGGGCTGGATTTCCAGCAACTGGTGCTGTCGATCCTGGCTGCCAGCGTCGGCAACCAAGAGCCAAGAGGTTAAGCCATGCAAGGCGCATCGCTTCGTCATCAGCCATCCGCACCCGGTCGCAAGCCGGTGCCGCGGGGTGCCAGCCGAATGGTGGCCAAGGAGCCGATGTCGGCGCGCTTGCCGAAAGCCAATCTTGGTTTTCTCAAGAGCCTGTTCTGGCCTGTGATGCTGGTGGCGTTGGGGTTCGGTACGTATGAAGGCGCGCAACGGTTGCTGCCTTATGCCGACCGGCCGATTGCCCGGATCAACGTCCAGGGCGACCTGAGCTACATCAGCCAGCAGGCGGTGCAACAGCGGATCGCCCCGTTCGTCGCGTCGAGCTTCTTCACCATCGACCTGGCGGGCATGCGCACGGAGCTGGAGCAGATGCCGTGGATCGCCCACGCCGAAGTACGGCGGGTGTGGCCCGACCAGGTGTCGATTCGCCTGGAAGAACAACTGCCGGTGGCCCGTTGGGGCGACGAGTCGCTGTTGAACAACCAGGGCCAGGCGTTTACGCCACGGGAACTGGCCAATTATGAACATTTGCCACAACTGTTCGGTCCACAGCGGGCCCAGCAGAAAGTGATGCAGCAATACCAGGTGTTGAGCCAGATGCTGCGGCCATTGGGCTTCTCCATCGCGCGCCTGGAACTGCGTGAGCGCGGCAGCTGGTTCCTGACCACTGGCGCGGGCAGCTCGGGACCGGGCATCGAGCTTTTGCTCGGGCGCGGCAACCTGGTGGAAAAGATGCGCCGCTTCATTGCCATCTATGACAAGACGCTCAAAGAACAGATTACGAACATTGCGCGAATCGATCTGCGCTACGCCAACGGCCTGGCTGTTGGCTGGCGGGAACCGGTAGCGCCGACGACGGCCGAACCCGCCGTCGCGAAGAATTAAGAAGAGGCAGGACCCATGGCAAACGTGCAAAGCGGGAAAATGATCGTCGGTCTCGATATCGGCACTT
Organism: Pseudomonas frederiksbergensis; assembly: GCF_035751725.1. Taxonomy (GTDB): domain Bacteria; phylum Pseudomonadota; class Gammaproteobacteria; order Pseudomonadales; family Pseudomonadaceae; genus Aquipseudomonas; species Aquipseudomonas frederiksbergensis_A. Next base: position 1,127,155 of record NZ_CP142104.1, read on the forward strand.
CCAAAGTGGTGGCGCTGGTAGGCGAAGTCGCGGACGACGGCACGCTGGTCATCGTCGGGATCGGTACACACCCGTCCCGCGGCTTGAAAAAAGGCGTGGTGGTGAACATCGAGTCCACCGTGCAATCGATCCAGCGCGCCATCGAAGAGGCGCAACTGATGGCCGGTTGCCGGATTCACTCGGCATTCGTCGGCGTGGCGGGCAATCACATCCGCAGCCTGAATTCCCACGGCATCGTGGCGATTCGTGATCGCGAAGTCAGCTCCGCCGACCTCGAGCGCGTACTCGACGCGGCCCAGGCCGTGGCGATCCCGGCCGACCAGCGTGTGTTGCACACCCTGCCGCAGGACTACGTGATCGATAACCAGGAAGGCGTGCGCGAGCCCCTGGGCATGTCCGGCGTGCGCCTGGAAGCCAAGGTCCACGTGGTGACCTGTGCGGTGAACGCTGCGCAGAACATCGAGAAATGCGTGCGCCGCTGTGGCCTGGAAATCGACGACATCATCCTTGAGCAACTGGCCTCGGCCTACTCGGTGCTGACCGACGACGAGAAAGAGCTGGGCGTTTGCCTGGTGGACATCGGCGGCGGCACCACTGACATCGCGATCTTCACCGAAGGCGCGATTCGCCATACGGCCGTGATCCCGATCGCCGGCGACCAGGTGACCAACGACATCGCCATGGCGTTGCGCACCCCGACCCAGTATGCCGAGGAAATAAAGATCCGCTACGCCTGCGCCCTGGCGAAACTGGCCGGTGCCGGTGAAACCATCAAGGTGCCAAGCGTCGGCGACCGTCCTCCGCGCGAACTGTCGCGCCAGGCCCTGGCCGAAGTGGTCGAGCCGCGCTACGACGAGCTGTTCACGCTGATCCAGGCCGAACTGCGTCGCAGTGGCTACGAAGACCTGATCCCGGCCGGCATCGTGCTGACCGGCGGTACGTCGAAGATGGAAGGCGCCGTCGAGCTGGCCGAGGAGATCTTCCATATGCCGGTGCGCCTGGGCGTGCCCCACGGCGTCAAGGGCCTGGATGACGTGGTCCGCAATCCGATCTATTCCACCGGCGTGGGCCTGTTGATGTACGGCCTGCAGAAGCAATCCGACGGGATTTCGTTCTCGGGGATAGGCAGCCGCGACAGCTACAGCAGCGACGAGCCGAAGGCACCGCTGTTCGAGCGGCTCCAGGCTTGGGTCAAAGGCAACTTCTAAACAGTTTCAAAGCTTCAAGCGGCAAGTTTCAGGCTTGGCGCGGGAAGACGCAGCAAACGCAGTAGGCGAAAAAAAACTAGAGAATGTAAGGAGAGGGAACATGTTCGAACTCGTAGACAACATCCCCGCTAGCCCGGTTATCAAGGTAATCGGTGTCGGCGGTGGCGGCGGCAACGCTGTCAACCACATGGTCAAGAGCAACATCGAAGGCGTCGAATTCATCTGCGCCAACACCGATGCTCAAGCGCTGAAAAACATCGGCGCGCGGACCATCCTTCAACTGGGTACCGGCGTGACCAAGGGCCTGGGTGCCGGCGCGAATCCCGAGGTCGGCCGTCAGGCTGCCCTGGAAGATCGCGAGCGCATCGCTGAAGTCCTGGCTGGCACCAACATGGTGTTCATCACCACGGGCATGGGCGGCGGTACCGGTACCGGTGCAGCGCCGATCATTGCCGAAGTGGCCAAGGAAATGGGCATCCTCACCGTTGCGGTGGTGACCCGTCCGTTCCCGTTCGAAGGCCGCAAGCGCATGCAGATCGCCGATGAAGGCATCCGCGCGCTGAGCGAAAGCGTCGACTCGTTGATCACCATCCCCAACGAGAAGCTGCTGACCATCCTTGGAAAAGACGCAAGCCTGCTGTCGGCTTTCGCCAAGGCCGATGACGTGTTGGCCGGTGCCGTTCGCGGTATCTCCGACATCATCAAGCGTCCAGGCATGATCAACGTCGACTTCGCCGACGTGCGCACCGTGATGTCCGAGATGGGCATGGCGATGATGGGCACTGGCTGCGCCAGCGGTCCGAATCGTGCACGCGAAGCCACCGAGGCGGCCATTCGCAACCCGCTGCTGGAAGATGTGAACCTGCAGGGCGCCCGCGGCATCCTGGTGAACATTACCGCCGGTCCGGACTTGTCCCTGGGCGAGTACTCCGACGTGGGTAGCATCATCGAAGCGTTCGCCTCCGACCACGCGATGGTCAAGGTCGGTACCGTGATCGATCCGGACATGCGTGACGAACTGCACGTGACCGTGGTTGCCACTGGCCTGGGCGCGAAAATCGAGAAGCCGATGAAGGTAATCGACAACACCGTGCAGACTGCCATGGCTTCGCAGCCACAGCAGCCGGCTGCCGCTCGTCAGGAAGCGCCTGCGGTCAACTACCGTGACCTGGACCGTCCGACCGTCATGCGCAACCAGGCCCAGGCCGGTGCTGCGACTGCCGCGAAGATGAATCCGCATGACGATCTGGATTACCTGGACATCCCGGCATTCCTGCGTCGTCAGGCCGATTGATGGAATGTATCAGGGGTATACGGGTGATTGGTGTTCAGCAAAGGTCTGGTCTGCTATCATCGCCAGCCTTTGTTGATACCAGTTCGCAATTTGCGCTGAAGCGGCCCATGCCATGATTAAACAACGCACCCTGAAGAATATTATCCGTGCCACAGGTGTCGGCCTGCACTCCGGCGAGAAGGTCTACCTGACCCTCAAGCCAGCGCCTGTCGACACCGGCATCGTGTTTTGTCGTGCCGACCTCGACCCTGTGGTGCAGATTCCTGCTCGCGCGGAAAACGTTGGTGAAACCACTATGTCGACCACGCTGGTCAACGGTGACGTCAAAGTGGACACGGTGGAGCATTTGCTCTCGGCCATGGCTGGCCTGGGCATCGATAACGCCTACGTCGAGCTCTCCGCGTCCGAAGTCCCGATCATGGATGGCAGTGCCGGACCCTTCGTATTCCTGATTCAATCGGCTGGCCTGGAAGAGCAGGACGCGGCCAAGAAGTTCATCCGCATCCTGCGGGAAGTGACAGTGGAAGACGGCGACAAGCGCGCCACTTTCGTCCCTTTCGATGGTTTCAAGGTGAGCTTCGAGATCGATTTCGATCACCCGGTTTTCCGTGACCGCACACAGAGTGCAAGCGTGGACTTTTCCAGCACTTCGTTCGTAAAAGAAGTCAGTCGCGCCCGCACCTTTGGTTTCATGAGTGACATCGAGTACCTGCGCAAGCACAACCTCGCACTCGGCGGCAGTGTTGAAAACGCGATCGTGGTCGATTCCGATGGCGTGTTGAACGAAGACGGCCTTCGTTATGAAGACGAATTCGTCAAGCACAAGATCCTCGATGCAATCGGTGACCTCTACTTGCTGGGCAATAGCCTGATTGGTGAGTTCAAGGGCTTCAAGTCCGGCCACGCACTGAACAACCAGCTGCTGCGCAAGTTGATTGAGCAGAAAGATGCTTGGGAAGTCGTGACTTTCGAAGACGCCAGCACCGCACCAATCTCTTACATGCGTCCTGTCGCGGCCGTGTAAGCAAAAAACCTCTCTAGTTTTTTAAGGGCTGCCTTCGGGTGGCCCTTTTTTATGCTTGATTTTAAGGAATGGCAAGAGCTTCATGCCACAGACAGGAGCTTGCTTCACATCGCGCAGACGACCCGATTACGCCCGCTGACCTTGGCCTGGTAAAGGGCCTTGTCGGCGGCGAACAGCAATTCCTCGAGTTCGTTGTAGGGCCCCTGGGCCCAAGTGGCGATGCCGATGCTGACGGTCATAGGCATCTCGCCAGGTATCTGTTCCACGGCTTCGCGAATGTTCTGCGCCATCGTGAACGCACCTGCCGTCGTGGTTTCCGGCAATACCACCGAGAACTCTTCGCCACCGTAGCGCGCCGCCAGGTCGGCGGGTCGACGAACATGCTCGCCAATCAACTGAGCCAGGCTTCGCAACGCCTCGTCACCCCGTTGATGGCCGAGGCGATCATTGAGCGCCTTGAAATGATCCGCGTCGATCATCAGGACCGACAGCGGTTGCCCGGAGCGCTGGGCGCGTAGCCATTCCAAATGCAGCGTATGGTCCAGGGTCCGACGATTGGCGAGGCCGGTCAGCGGATCGACGGACGCCAATTGAGCCAGCTCCCGCTCGGCGCTACGGCGGCGTTTCAATTCCCGGCGCAGCAGCCAAGTGAGCCAGAGCAGGCTGATGCACAGCGCACCAGTGGCGCCGCTGACCAGAAGTGCCGTACGTTGCCAGGAGGCGAAGACCTCTTGCGAAGAAAGCGCGACCACCACGATCAACGGCAGGTTACCAACCTGGGAAAAGGTATACAGGCGTTGTGTCTGGTCTACGCTGGAGGTGCCGGTGAAACTCCCATCACCTTCGCGCAGGATGCGTACGAAATTTGGCCGGTTGCTGAAATCCTTGCCGATCATGTCCTCCGCCAGCGGCGGTTCTTGTGCCAGCAGGATGCCGTCGCGGCTGACCAGGTTGACCGTTCCGCCGCGACCGATGTTCAGGCTCTTGAACAGTTGGTTGAAGTAATTCAGCCGCATCGCGGCCTCGGCCACGCCGATGAACTCGCCATGCTCGTCGTTCAAGCGATAACTGAAGCTGATGCGCCAGTCGTGCGGTTCACTCCGGGCGCGGAAAGGGCGGCTGATCATCATGCCCGGGGACGGGTCTTGCAGATGGGATTTGAAGTACTCCCGCTCGGCGTAATTGCCTTTGCGCGGCTGGGCCGAGGCGGAATCGGCAATCACGTCACCGCGCTTGTCGAGCAGCAGTATGTCGCCTTTGTAAGGCGCGGCGGTGGCGCGGTCAAACAAGGCGAGATGACGGATCGCCGGCGATACGTCCTTCAGGTCGTCGCGCTTTGCGGCGGCCATAAGGCCTTGCAATGACAAGTCATACAGTTCGACATTGCGCAGCACATCGGCGTCGATCAGTTGCACGATGTTGCTTGCCGCACGCGTTGCAGCCTGCTCGGCACTGGCGTGTTCACGGATCAGCAGGAACGTCACGATACTCAGGATGGCAATCACAGCCAGCGAGCTGGCCAAGACGAGTACCCGTTCCGAGCGTATTGGAAGCGGGGTATTGCCGGGAGTTGCACTGCTCGCGTTCATGGTTCCGATCTGCATTGTCATATGGCTGGGATCCTTCCCATAGGCTGCGCATCCACAACTGCGGATGACTGGCATCAAACAATGCTGGCCTTTTGCAAGATTGTGCTTGGGACACTGAAATTGAGCAATCCACATCGTGGCTTATTTCAAGCCGGCAGACGGATTCCGAAGGTGTTTGCGCCTCGGTCGCTGTGCACGAAAACATCGCCGCCGTGCATCAGCGCAATCGCCTTGACGATGGCCAGGCCCAGCCCATGGTTGGCGCCGCTGTTGCTGCGCGAAGCATCGACGCGATAGAAACGTTCGAACAGGCGCGGCAGATGTTCGCGGTCGATAGGCGTGCCGGGGTTGGTGACGGCGAGGGTGATCTGCTCGCCGATGGCTTCGATGTGTACATCGATTTGTTGGCCGGGTGCAGTGTGCTGCACGGCATTGCTGAGCAGGTTGATCAAGGCCCGGCGAAGGTGGGCAATTTCAATAGTGGCCTGGGCATCGCCGCTGACGCGAACCTGGACCTGGGCGTCTTCCAGGATGAAGTCCAGGTAATCTAGGGTGGTTGCCACTTCGTCGGCCAGGGAAGTCGTGGTCAGCTTGGTGGCCTTGCTGCCCTGGTCGGCGCTGGCCAGGAACAACATGTCGTTGATGATGGAGCGCAAGCGTTCCAACTCTTCGAGGTTCGATTGCAGCACTTCGAAGTAATGCTCTGCCGAGCGGCCCCGGGTCAGCGCCACTTGGGTCTGGCCGATCAGGTTGGTCAGCGGCGAACGCAGTTCATGGGCAACGTCGGCGTTGAACGATTCGAGCCGGGAGTAAGCCTGTTCGACCCGGTCGAGGGTGGCATTGAACGAGCTGACGAACTGGCCGAGTTCCGGTGGCAACGGGGACAATCGCAACCGCCCGGAAAGGCGGGGTGGCGCCAGGCGTTGGGCTTCGTCCGATAACTTGATGAGCGGCTTGAGCCCGATGCGCGCCACCCAGTAACCCAGCAACGAGGCCAGCAGCACACCGACGCAGGCCAGGCTCACCAGCGCCACCAGCAGACGGTGTTGAGTCTGGTAGAACGTCTCGGTATCGATGCCGATCATGAAGCGCAGGGGAGGGCGTTGCTCCTTGGCGGGGAACTGGCTCACCAGCACCTTCATTGGATAGCGCCGGTCGGGCAAGGTCAGGTCGTGCTTGCCCAAGGGGCCCTGGGCGACGGCGCGAATCCTAGGGTCGGGGTTGCCATATTCAAAGCGCGGGTCGCCGCTGACGATCCAGAAATGGATCCGCTTGTCTTCCTCGCCCAGCAACCGCAGCTTGTTATTGATCTTCGCCCAGTGCTCGGGCGTGCCATAACGGCCCACGGTGGATTCGAGCACGCTGTAGCGGGCGTCGAGCTCCGCTTCCGGCAACAGGCCAAGGCCTCTGTCGAGTTGCTGGTACAGGGCACCGCCAATCAGCAGGAACACCAGTGCCGCCACCAGCGTGAACATGCCGCTCAGGCGCAGCGCGATGCTGTTACTCACCTCGATTCTCCAGCACGTATCCCATTCCTCGGATGGTGTGCAGAAGCTTATGGTCGAAGGGGCCGTCCAGCTTGGCCCGCAGGCGTTTGATCGCGACTTCGACCACGTTGGCGTCGCTGTCGAAGTTGATGTCCCAGACCATTTCGGCGATGGCGGTCTTCGACAGGATTTCGCCCTGGCGGCGGGCCAGGACGCTGAGCAGCGAAAATTCCTTGGCGGTCAGGTCCAGGCGCTGCCCGGCCCGCGTGGCCTTGCGGCTGATCAGGTCGATCCACAGGTCGGCGATGCTCACCTGCACCGGTTCGTGGCCGCCGCTGCGGCGGGTCAACGCTTGCAGGCGGGCGACCAGTTCGAGGAAGGAAAACGGTTTGCCCAGGTAGTCGTCGGCACCGTCGCGCAGGCCCTTGATACGGTCTTCGACCCGTTCGCGGGCGGTGAGCATGATGACCGGTGTCTGCTTGCGGGCGCGCAGGGCACGCAGCACGCCAAAACCGTCCAGGCCCGGCAGCATGACGTCGAGCACGATCACCGCGTAATCGCTCTCCAGGGCCAGGTGCAGCCCTTCGACGCCGTCCGGCGCCACGTCCACGGTATAACCCTGTTCGGTCAGGCCGCGGTGCAGGTAGTCCGCGGTTTTTTCTTCGTCTTCGATGATCAGAACGCGCATGGCCCGGCCTCAGTCTGCATTCGCCAGCGTCGCCGGCGCAGGGCCGTGCCGGTGGGCGGGTCGATGGAACAGTCGTTCGAGCCACAAGTATATGACCGGTGTGGTGAACAATGTCAGCGCTTGGCTGACGAGCAGGCCTCCGACCACAGCGATGCCCAGCGGCTGGCGCAGCTCCGCGCCGGCGCCATAGCCGAGCATCAGGGGCAGCGCACCGAGCAGGGCGGCAAGGGTGGTCATGATGATGGGACGAAACCGCGTCATACAAGCCTGGAAAATCGCGTCCTGTGGCGTCATCCCGCCGTTTCGCTGGGCGTCGATGGCGAAGTCGATCATCAGGATTCCGTTCTTCTTGACGATACCGATCAGCAGTACCAGGCCGATCAGCGCCATGATCGAGAAGTCCTGGCCCAGCAGCCACAGCATGATCAACGCGCCTAGGCCGGCCGAGGGCAGGGTGGAAATGATGGTCAGCGGATGCACGAAACTCTCGTAGAGAACGCCGAGGATGATATACACCGCCACTAGCGCGGCGAGGATCAGCCACGGCTGGCTTTTCAGTGAACTCTGGAAGGCCTGGGCCGCGCCCTGGAAGGTGCCGGTGATCGCCGCAGGCATGCCGATTTCGTTCTTCGCCTGGTCGAGCAGGCGCACCGCATCCCCCAGCGCCACGCCCGGCGCCAGGTTGAACGACAGGTTGGCGGCCGGGAACATGCCGTCATGGGCGATCGACAACGGGCCGTTGGTGGGGGCGTCGAAGCGGGCCAGGGCCGAGAGCGGCACCATTTCCCCGCTCAAGGGCGAGCGCAAGTAGAAATACGCCAGGCTCTCGGCCTTGCCACGTTGCTGGGTGTCGAGTTCGAGAATCACGTTGTACTGGTTGGTCTCGGTCTGGAATTCGTTGATCTGGCGCTGGCCGAACGCGTCGTACAGCGCCTGGTCGACGTCCGTGGCGGTGAGGCCGAAGCGCGCTGCTGCGCTGCGATCGATGTTGATGTGGGTGATGCTGCCGCCCAGTTGCAGGTCGTTGGAGATGTCACGGAACGCCGCAATACTGCGCAACTTGTCAGTGAGCTTTTGCGTCCAGGCGTTGAGGGTCGGTCCATCGTTGCTTTTGAGCACGTACTGGTACTGGGCGCGGCTGGGGCCGGAACTGAGGTTGATGTCTTGCCCGGCCCGCAGGTACAGCACGACGCCGGGAATCTTCAGCAACTTGGGGCGGATCCGATCGATGAAGCCGCTGGCCGATACGTCGCGCTCGCCCCGAGGCTTGAGAGATATCCAGAAGCGACCGTTGGCGATGGTCTGGTTGTTGCCCGAGACGCCGACGGAGTGGGAGAAGGTTTGCACCGCCGGGTCGGCGGCGACGATTTCGGCCAGGGCCTTGTGCTTGGCCACCATGTCCGGGAACGACACGTCGGCGGCGGCTTCGCTGGTGCCGAGCACCAGGCCGGTGTCCTGTACCGGGAAGAACCCCTTGGGTATGAACACGTAGCCCACCACGGCGAGCGCCAAGGTCAGGCCGAACACGCCGATCATCAACTTCTGATGGGCGAGGGCCCGAAGCAGGCCCCGTTCGTACCAGCCCAGCAAGCGCTCGCCGAAACCCGGCCCCGCGTGGGCATGGTGCGTCGGGGCACGCATGAACAAGGCGGCCAGGGTCGGCGCCAGGGTCAAGGACACCACCACCGAGATCAGGATGGTCGAGGTGGCTGTCAACGCAAACTCCTTGAACAGGCGCCCGACCACGCCGCCCATGAACAGGAGCGGGATGAACGCCGCCACCAGCGAGAAGCTGATGGACACCACGGTGAAGCCAATCTCCCCGGCGCCCTTGATTGCCGCCTCGCGCATGCCTTCGCCGGCTTCCAGGTGCCGGTGGATGTTCTCCACCACGACGATGGCGTCGTCCACCACGAACCCCACCGAGATGACGATCGCCACCAGGGTCAGGTTGTTGAGGCTGAAACCCATCACGTACATCAGGGCGAAACTGGCGATCAACGACACCCCGAGTACCGCCGAGACAATCAGGGTCGCCGAGAGCTGGCGCAGGAACAGCGCCATCACCGCCACTACCAGCAGCACCGCGATCAGCAGGGTGATCTCCACTTCATGCAACGAGGCGCGGATGGTCTGGGTGCGATCGATCATCACCTTGACCTGCACCGCGGCGGGGAGCATGGCCTCCAGGGTGGGCAGCGCCGCCTGGATGCGATCGACGGTCTCGACGATGTTCGCGCCCGGTTGGCGGAAAATCACCAGGTTGACCCCCGGCTGATCGTCGGACCAGGCCTGGACGTAGGCGTTTTCCGAACCGTTGACGACCTTGGCGATGTCCTTGAGATGAACCGGCGCCCCGTCCCGGTAGGCCACGATCAGCTCACCGTATTCCTCTGGCTTGAACAACTGATCGTTGGTGGACAGCGTGGAAATGCTCGACTCCCCGTACAGGGCGCCCTTGGCCAGGTTGAGGCTGGCCTGCTGGAGCGACAGGCGAATATCGGCCAGGGTCAGGCCAATCGCCGCGAGCCGGTCGGCGGAAGCCTGGACCCGGATCGCCGGGCGTTGCTGGCCGGTGATATAGATCTGCCCGACGCCATCGATCTGGCTGATCTGGCGGGCGAGCAGGTTCTCGACGTAGTCGCTCAGTTCGGTGCCGGGCATCATGTCGGAGCTGATGCTCAGGATCAGCACCGGGCTGTCCGCCGGGTTGACCTTGCGCCAGGTCGGCAGGTTCGGCATGTCGTTGGGCAGCTTGCCGGCGGCGGTGTTGATCGCCGCCTGGACTTCCTGGGCGGCGGTGTCGATGCTTTTGTCGAGACTGAACTGTAGGGTCAGGTTGGTCGAGCCCAGCGCGCTGCTGGAAGTCATCTGGGTAATGCCGGGAATGGCGCTGAACTGCACTTCCAGCGGTGTCGCCACCGACGAAGCCATGGTCTCGGGACTGGCACCGGGCAACTGCGCGTTGACCTGGATGGTCGGGAATTCTGCTTCTGGCAAAGGCGCGACAGGCAAGCGGGGGAAGGCGATCAACCCCAGCAGCACCAGGGCGAAGGTCAAAAGGACCGTGGCGATGGGGTGGTCGATGCACCACGCCGATATCCAGCCACGCCCCTTCATGGCTGCGCCTGCCCGGCCTTGGCCACGGCGGGCGGGTCGCCGAGCACCTGGATGCTGGTGCCAGGCTTGAGCCGTGACTGGCCGTCGCTTACCAGTTGGTCACCGGCGTTCACGCCTCTGATGATGTGCTGGTCGCTGTCCTGGTAAACCATTTCCACCGGCACGCTTTCCACCTTGTCGCCCACGACTCGATAGACGAAAGGTTGCTCCAGGCCGCGCTGGACGACAGTCGGCGGGACCACCAGCGCGGCCTTGTCGATGGCGGTCTGGATCTTCAGCGTGACCAACTGCCCCGGCCACAACCGTTGTGCGGCGTTGTTGAATTGGGCCTTGGCCCGCAGGGTTCCGGTGCTGGTATTGACCTGGTTGTCGATGAGGCTGAGTCGTCCTTCGCCGAGCAACTCCCCGGTGGCCCCGTCGGCCCCGATGTACGCCTTGACCAACGCCTGGTCCGGAGCGGCGATCAATCGCTGCAGCGTCGGCAACATTTGTTGCGGCAGGGAAAACTCCACGGCGATCGGATCAATCTGGGTCACGGTGAACAGCCCTTCGGCGTCGCTGGTGCGCAGGAAATTGCCTTCATCCACGTTGCGAATGCCGACACGGCCCGTCACTGGAGAGCGGATCTGGGTGTAGGACAGTTGCACCTGTGCCGAATCGATGGCCGCCTGGTTACCCTGGGCGGTGGCCTTGAGCTGGTTGACCAGCGCCTGTTGCTGGTCGTAGGTCTGCTTGGATACGCCGTCATCGACGCTGAGTGCTTTGTAGCGCTTGAGGTTGACCTGGGCCACCGCCAGTTGTGCCTGGCTTTCGCCGAGTTGGGCGCGGGCCTGGTCGAGGCTGGCGCGGATGGAGCGGTCGTCGATGGTTGCCAGCAGGTCGCCTTTCTTGACCAACTGTCCTTCCTTGACCGTCAGCTTGGTCAGGATGCCGTCGACCTGCGGGCGGATCACCACGCTGTGCAGCGACAGTACCGTGCCGATCCCGCTGGCAAAGCGCGGCACGTCCTTTTCGACCACGCTCACGACCTTGACCGGTACGGCGCCGGCAGCACTGGGCTTGGTGGCGGCAGGCTTCATCGAAAACCACAGGACCAGCGCCCCCAGGACGACCAACAGCGCGACGAGCAGGACGGTTTTTTTCTGAATGTGCATGGATGCGAGGAGCCGGTTCGGGACGGTGGGAATTCTATCTGTCTTATATAGCGTTGCGAGGCGGTCAGGAAGGTGACGGCTAGCTGTCAGGGCTGTCAGTTTCGTCCCGACTTTCCGTCAGACGGAACTTCACAATCGAATCTGCCCCGTGCACCGCGATTTCGGGCAGGTATACTGCTGCGTTTCGCGGCTCACTTACCGAGCCCGGCATACCGCTCGGAGCCTTACATGACTTCCCCGATACCATCGCCCGCGGACGAACGCTTGCAAGGCGAACTGTCTGCCCAGACGGACAGCGATGTTTCCAACGCCGATGATAAGCCTGCGATCCCGGCCTTCAAGTTCCCGTTCAAACCCGGCGAACTGGCAGCCGCCAAGGGTGTTGGGCAGCAGCCCTGGTACAAGAACGGCGCGAAAAACGGCCACACCAAGACCCCGGGCGCGGCGCCTCCCGGCACCCGTCGTTCGATGGGCAAGCGCTGAGATCTCCCTCGGTGCGGGGGCGCGGATTCAGTTCGCGACCCGTGCTCCCGTCAGGCTTCCACTCAGTTCATAGGCCGTCAGTTCGGCCTGGTGCGCCGCCAGGATTTCCGGCAGTGAACCTCGCAGGTACTCGACCCACGTCTTGATCTTCGCATCCAGGTACTGGCGCGACGGGTAGATGGCGTACAGGTTCAATTCCTGGGAGCGGTAGTTGGGCATGACCCGCACCAGCGTGCCGTTGCGCAGCCCCTCGATGGCCGCATACACCGGCAATACCCCCACGCCCATGCCGCTGATGATGGCGGTCTTCATGGCGTCGGCGGAATTGACCAGGAACGGCGAGCTGTTGATGGTGACCATCTCCTGGCCTTCGGGGCCGTCGAACACCCATTTTTCCAGCGGAATGACCGGGCTGACCAGGCGCAGGCAGGCGTGGTTGAGCAGGTCGGCGGGTTTTTGCGGGCAACCGCTGGCCTTCACGTAGGCGGGCGATGCACAAACGATGCTGTAGGTGATTCCCAGGCGCTGGGAAACGAAGCCTGAATCCGGCAATTCGCTGGCGAGCACGATGGAAACGTCGTAGCCCTCATCGAGGATGTCCGGCACCCGGTTGGCCAGGGTCAGGTCGAAGGTCACGTCCGGATGAGTCTTGCGGTACCGGGCGATGGCATCGATCACGAAATGCTGGCCGATACCGGTCATCGTGTGCACCTTCAACTGCCCGGCCGGGCGCGCATGGGCGTCGCTGGCCTCGGCTTCCGCTTCTTCGACGTATGCCAGGATCTGCTCGCAACGCAGCAAGTAACGCTTGCCCGCCTCGGTCAGGGCGATGCGTCGGGTGGTGCGGTTGAGCAAGCGTGTTTGCAGATGGGCTTCCAGGTTGGAAACCGCACGCGAGACGTTGGCCGTGGTGGTGTCGAGTTGCGCGGCGGCGGCGGTGAAGCTGCCGGCTTCGGCAACACAGCTGAACGCACGCATGTTTTGCAAAGTGTCCATGGAGGGCTCTCTTGGGAGGTGTCAAATTGTGACATGAAGTTACAGCGTGACGGGACCCCGACTTATGGATTATCGCGTTTACGGTAACAAAGATTCGCACAAAGGTCGGCTTATCGCCGTTGGGGGCGGTCCCTAGAATTGCCGCCAGTCCTGGATACCTGTGGAAGCGAGCCTGCTCGCGACGTGGCTTCACATTCGCTCTGGATGTGCCTGCCCGGACGCCTTCGCGAGCTGGCTCGCTCCCATAGGTTTTGCAGTTATCCGCAGACCGTCGTCTTATCTTTCAGGAATATTGCGCCAGTGCCGCGTTGCATCAGCAGAGAGCTGAAGACTCTCAGTGTTTGGGTTTTGACGTTGACCATCAGCGGTTGCATCGGCACGGGAGGGATTGCCCCGCAAGGCAAGGCACTGTCGCCCAACCAATTGGCGACCGACGACGCGATTCGCGAGGCGGCACGCGACGCCCATTGGCCCACCCGGCAATGGTGGAAAGCCTATGGCGACCCGCAATTGGATCGCTGGATCGACTTGGCCGGGCACGACAGCCCAAGCCTGGCCATCGCCGCTGCCCGGGTCCGGCAGGCCAGGGCAATGGCCGGTGTCGCCGAAGCGGCCGAGTCGCTGCAGATCAATGGCGAGTCGACCCTCAAGCGCCACAACTGGCCCACCGATCAGTTCTATGGCCCCGGCGAGTTGGCCGATACCACCACGTGGGACAACAACGCCGCCCTGGGCTTGAGCTACGCCTTGGACATCTGGGGGCGTGAGCGCAATGCCAGTGAGCAAGCCGTCGACCTGGCCCATGTCAGCGTCGCCGAGGCGCGCCAGGCGCAGTTGGAGTTGCAGAACAACATCGTGCGCGCCTATATCCAGTTTTCGCTGCACTACGCCCAGCGCGATATCGTCGCTGCGACGCTAGGTCAGCAGGAGCAGATCCTCGAACTCGCCCGCAAGCGCCTGGACGGTGGCATCGGCACGCACTTGGAAGTCAGCCAGGCCCAGGCACCGCTGCCCGAAACCCACCGTCAACTCGACGCCCTCGATGAAGCCATCGCACTGAGCCGCAACCAGTTGGCCGCGCTGGCGGGCAAGGGACCGGGCGACGGCGCGGGCCTGCGACGTCCCACCCTGGCCTTGGGCGCCCCCCTGAAGTTGCCTTCCACGCTGCCCGCCGAACTGCTCGGCCAGCGCCCGGATGTAGTTGCCGGACGTTGGCGGGTGGCGGCCCAGGCCCGCGGCATCGATGTCGCCCGAGCGGGTTTTTATCCCAACGTCGATCTGGTGGGCAGCCTGGGCTACATGGCCACCGGCGGTGGGGCGCTGGAGTTCCTGACCGGCAAGAAGCTCACCTACAACGTCGGCCCGGCGATCTCGCTGCCGATCTTCGACGGCGGCCGCCTGCGTTCGCAATTGGGCGAGGCGGCTGCCGGTTACGATATCGCCGTGGCGCATTACAACCAGACCTTGGTGAACGCGCTCAAGCACATCTCCGACCAGTTGATCCGCCGCGAGTCGATGGACAAGCAACAGGTCTTCGCCGCCGAATCGGTGGCCGCCGCCCAGCGCACCTATGACATAGCGCTGGTGGCGTTCCAGCGTGGCCTGACGGACTACCTCAGCGTACTGAACGCCCAGAGCCTGTTGTTCAAGCAACAACAGGTGCAACGGCAGGTCGAGGCGGCGCGCTTGAGTGCCCATGCCGATCTGGTGACGGCGTTGGGTGGCGGGCTCGAGGCGGGTAGCGACATGCCTTTGGCACGCGATATCTCGTGGCCAGGGAGCCTGCTCCCGTCGGACTGCACAGCAGTCCCTTCAGGTCGATGCTGCACACCCAAGCGGGAGCAAGCTCCCTCGCCACGATGCTGAGCATGCCGTTCTTGACGTCTGTACTTCGACTCCATCGCCTCGAATGGCGCCGTGGACTCTACGATTGGGCCCGCAGCGATGGCGTGACCTGGGTCTACATCTTCAAGGTCTTGCTGGCGGCGTTCCTGACGTTGTGGCTGGCGATGCGCCTGGAACTGCCGCAGCCGCGCACGGCGATGATTACCGTGTTCATTGTCATGCAGCCCCAGAGCGGGCAGGTCTTCGCCAAGAGTTTCTATCGCTTGCTCGGCACCTTGGCCGGCTCGGCCGTGATGGTTGCGTTGATTGCCCTGTTCGCCCAGGAAACCGAGCTGTTCCTCGGCTGCCTGGCGATCTGGGTCGGCATCTGTTCGGCGGGCGCGGCGCGTTATCGCAACTTTCGGGCCTATGGTTTCGTGCTGGCCGGCTACACCGCGGCGATGATCGGCCTGCCGGCACTGGCCCATCCGGAAGGGGCCTTCATGGCGGCTGTGTGGCGGGTGGTGGAGATTGCCCTGGGGATTCTCTGTTCCACCGCGGTCAGCGCCGCGATCCTGCCGCAGACCGCGAGCGCTGCCATGCGCAATGCGCTTTACCAGCGCTTTGGCGTGTTCGCCTTGTTCGTCACCGACGGTTTGCGCGGGCGCAGCCAACCCGAGGCCTTCGAGGCGCGCAATGTGGGTTTCATTGCCGAGGCGGTGGGGCTGGAAAGCCTGCGCAGCGTGACCGTGTTCGAAGACCCGCACATGCGCCGGCGCAATGGGCGGCTCAGTCGCTTGAACAGCGAGTTCATGGGCATCACCACTCGATTCAACGCCTTGCACCAATTGCTCGAACGATTGCGCAACGGCACGGCGGACGCGGTGGTCAGCGCCATGAAACCTGGACTGCAAAGCCTGGCCGAACTGCTCGATGGCTTTAGCGCACGGGCCCTGACCGATGCCGACGCGGGGCGCCTGGCGGCGGCGCTCGCAGCCTACAAAGCCGATTTGCCGGCCCAGGTGCGCCGGTTGCGCGCGCAGTTCCAGGAGACGGATCCCAGTGACGCGCAGCAACTGGATTTCCACACCGCTTATGAGTTGTTGTATCGCTTTGTCGAAGACCTGCATGGCTACGCCCAGACCCATGCTTCCCTGGCCGACCATCGTCACGAACGTGAACGCTGGGATGAGCCGTTCGTGTCGCAGACCAACGGCCTAGCCGCAGCCGCGTCCGGTTTTCGCGCCGCGTTCATCCTGCTGGTGCTGGGCAGCTATTGGGTCGCCACGGCCTGGCCGAGCGGCGCGACCATGACAATGATCGCCGCTGCCACCGTCGGGCTGTCCGCCGCTACGCCGAACCCCAAGCGCATGGCGTTCCAGATGGCCTGCGGCACGTTGTTCGGGGCGTTGGTCGGCTTCGTCGAGATGTTTTTCGTCTTTCCATTGATTGACGGTTTCCCGTTGCTCTGCGTGATGTTGGCGCCGGTAATCATGCTGGGCTCATTCCTCAGTTCACGCCCGCAATACACCGGCGTGGGGCTGGGGTTGCTGATCTTTTTCTGCACCGGCTCGGTGCCGAACAACCCGACGGTCTACAACCCGTACACCTTCATCAACGATTACCTCGCGATGATCCTCGGCATGCTGGTGTGCGCCGCCGCTGGGGCAATCATCCTGCCGCCCAACAGCCGCTGGCTGTGGCGCCGGCTCGAACAGGACCTGCGCGAACAGGTGGTGTTTGCCATCAGCGGTAAGCTCAAGGGGCTGGCATCGGGTTTCGAAAGCCGTACCCGCGACTTGCTGCATCAGGCCTACGGGTTGGCGGCGGGGCAGCCTCGGGTGCAACGGGATTTGCTGCGCTGGATGTTCGTGGTACTGGAAATCGGCCACGCCATCATTGAGTTGCGCAAGGAGCAGGCGACGCTGCCGGTACATCCTGCCTACGCCGAAAGCCAGCCTTGGCGCCAGGCGATCCGGGTGATGGGGCGGGCGCTGGTGCGGCTGTTCCGCCAGCCCGGCCAAAACAACCTGGAACGTGCGCTGGTGGCGGTGGACCACGCCATTGGCCGCGTGCAAGCCACCGACGAACCCTTCGCCCCGCACTTCGACACCTCGGCCCTGCGCCGGGTGAAAAGCTACCTGCACTTCATTCGCACCTCTTTGCTGGATCCGCAATCACCCTTGGCCAGCTATGCCATGCCGCAGGCCGCGCCGCCCCAGGAACCTGAACATGCCCCGTGAGATCGCCTTCCACGGCGTTTACATGCCCACCATGACCCTGATGTTCTTCGTCGCCGCCGGCCTGGCCTGGGCGTTGGATCGTTTCCTGTCGGGGTTGGACCTGTACCGTTTTTTCTGGCACCCGGCGCTGCTGCGCCTGAGCCTGTTTACCTGTCTGTTCGGCGCGCTGGCGCTGACGGTCTACCGTTGAGATCGATGCGATGAAGAAGTTTTTCAGCCTGCTGGCGACGTTGTTGGTGCTGGCCCTGGCGCTGTGGATTGGCCGTACGCTATGGGTGCATTACATGAACACGCCCTGGACCCGTGATGGCCGGGTGCGGGCCGACATCATCAATGTCGCCGCCGATGTCAGTGGCGAGGTGATCGAGGTGCCGGTGCGCGACAACCAGTTGGTGAAAAAGGGCGACTTGCTGATGCGCATCGACGCCGAGCACTACCGCATCGCAGTGAAACAGGCGCGCTCTCTGGTGGCGTCGCGCAAGGCCACTTGGGAGATGCGCAAGGTCAATGCCCACCGGCGCGCTGACCTCGACAGCCTGGTGATCTCCCGGGAGAACCGCGACGACGCCAGCAACATCGCTGACTCGGCCCTGGCCGACTACCAGCAGGCCCAGGCGCAACTGGAGGCGGCTGAACTGAACCTTGCCCGTACCGAGGTTCGCGCGGCGGTGGATGGCTACGTGACCAACCTCAACGTGCACCGTGGCGACTACGCGCGCATCGGCGAGGCGAAAATGGCCGTGGTGGATATGAACTCGTTCTGGGTCTATGGCTTCTTCGAAGAAACCAAGCTACCCAAGGTGCGGGTGGGTGATTCGGCACAGTTGCAACTGATGAGCGGTGAGGTGCTCAAGGGCCACGTGGAAAGTATTTCCCGGGGGATCTATGACCGCGACAACCCCGAGAGCCGCGAGTTGATCGCCGACGTGAACCCCACGTTCAACTGGGTACGCCTGGCCCAGCGCGTGCCGGTGCGCATCCATCTCGACGAAGTGCCGGACGGTGTGCTGCTGGCGGCAGGGATGACCTGCACCGTGGTGGTCGACCCGCCCGTCGTGCGCTGAGCCCCCCTCGGTTGTAGTAAATATGTACCACCCGGCCTGTCCCTGGCCCGTCCAAGCTGGTGTCTTCGACTGAAGGAAACTCTCGATGACCCAGCTGACTCATCACCATTTCATACGCCGCCAGTTGCCCAAGTGGTTGCTTGATGCCGACCAGGCCGAACAGGCGAAACTGCAGCAGGCCGCCCTTGACCTTGCCGAGGCCGGGCATCGCTTCAGCCAAGCGATAGACAGTATCCCGTCCCTGCGCGACTTTTCGCTGTCACGCATGCAGTTGCATCTGGATCGTCTTTTCGGCGCGACCGTCGACGTGGAGCGTTCTGAACTGATCAGGTATTTTCGGGATGACTGTGCAACTTACCCCATACCTGGGGGAGGTACCTCGACGCCGGTGTGTACACCGCGTGCACCTGAAAAGCGCTCGCTGCTGGAATATGCGCTGATCAATTTCACCTCCTCCGATACGCAGGCCCAGGCTTTTTTCCGGGGCAGTCGATTCAAACTTTATCCTGAGGATGCCAGCGCGTCTCTTGTGCAGATGCATGACTTCGCCAAGCTCTGTCGCGATCTGGATACTGGAGCCGCCTACGCCCACGAATTGCGGCGCCAGCTCCCCCAGCTTTCCCACGATGCGGCCTCCCTGCCAACCATCGCGGCGACTTACATAAAATACAAAAAAAACCAGTTGCGACACGACGCCCAGCAAGCCCGCATGCAGGGACTGCTGGACGTCACGGGCGAACGCATCCTGGCGGCGTTTGGCGTGCAGCTCGACGTCTCCGTTGTCCTGCAACCGCTGCGAACAGCGGTCGCCAGCGGCCTGGAACTGAGCGATCGGTGGCGGGCGGAGCACCGCGTCATCCTGCCGGGGGTGCGTGTCTTTTGGAGCGAACCCCAACGCGCGGGGCAACTGGTACCGATCGTGGTCCACATACCTGACGACCCCGTCTCGCCCATCAAGCAATATCCCAGCTCGGTAGCGTTCCAGGATGATCTGTCCGAGCGTCTGGGAGATCTTCGCTATGCGGCATTCTTTTCCCGACTCCTGCCCCTGCCCCATAGAAGCTGGAGCGACCCAGCCCTGGTGGAACTGTTGCGCAAGGGGGAAAGGAACCTGGTCAAGGGCCATGGACTACGTGGGGACTTCTGGCAAGGCTTGTACCGTGAGTGGCGCAGCGTTGTGCTGAGCAGCGCATCGAGCCAGGCCCGCTCGGTGGCTGATATTGATCGAGACGTGCTGATTGGAGAAACCTGGATGTGGTTGGGTGCCGGACTGCAATTTTTCAGCGGCATCAGCATGTTCCTGCCAGGCGTCGAGCCGCTGGCCTGGGCAGGGGTTGCGCTGGGAATGGGGCAATTCATCCTGGATGTGTATGAAGGCGCCCACGCGTTGAACCTTGGAGAACGGCTGGAAGCGATCCAGCATCTTTTCAGCGCCGCGATGAGCGCCGCGACGTTCGGGGTAGGTGCGTTCGGAGCCAATCATCTGCTTGATGAAATGAGCCCGGTGGTCACGATCGAGGGGCATCAGCGGCTTTGGCACGGTCGCACCGAGGCGTTCGCCAGCCTGCGTTCGCCGCCCGCCCATGCGACTGTCGACCCCTATGGCGTGTGGCGCGCTGCGGATGATGCCTGGGTGAAAATAGATGGACGCTTCTACGAGGTAACCGGTCAAGAGCGTGACCTGCGTCTCAGGCTTGCCCCCGATTACCGTGGCGTAGCTCCAGCCCTGGAGTGGCGCCGAGCGACAGGGTGGCGCTGGATGCATCGAGATCCCCTGGGCATGCAAGGCGCACGCTTGCTGCAGGAAATCGACCCTCGACTGCAAGCGTTGTCAAAAGTCAGCCTGAACGATGCTCAACAATTGTTGGGCATCAGCGATGATCGCCTGCGCTACCTGGCCGTGAACGGCGAGCCACTGCCGGAACTGTTGCCCTACATGGCCCGGCGTCTTTCAGCCCGCGCGCAAATATCGGTAGCGATGGCCCGGCTGCGTGCCAATCAACCCTTGCAGAGCGTGCCCCTGGGCGTTGCCCAGTTGCTGACGGAGTTGCCCGGTTGGCCGGCCCGTCGTGCGTTTCGCTACATGGATGAACGTGCCTCTTTTCTTATTGCCGGGGAAGGCCCCGAGTTGCATCTCGACGGTAACGCATTCAGCACCGGTCAATGGCAGGAACGCTTGCTTTGGCAATTCGACGCCCGCGAAAAGAGCGCTTTGCTGGGCCCTGAAACCCCCTGGGAAGCCCCTGCCATTACCCATCGCCGTCTCGCCAACCTGTTGGCTGACAGGCTGGAGCGCTCCGGTTACCGTTTGATCGATAACTTCGCCAATCTTGCTGCGCGGCATCCGTACGCCGCGCTCCTGCGCCGCGCCTTTCCGAACTTGCCGGAGCCGGTGGCGGATGCCCTGCTGTCGGGTATGACCGTCGAAGAACAACATGGCCTGAGCAGCGGTCGCGTACCGCAGAGCCTTGCCCAACGAACGGTTGAAGTGCTGCGTGAACTACGTGTAGCGCGTGCACTGGAGGCGCTCAAGGCCGGTGTTTCCGGCAATGACCGGGATCGGTTGGTCATGAGGCTGTTCGCGTCCGAGTTGATAGGGCTGGCAGAGCCGGTACGTGTGCAATTGCAGCTCGACGGCAATTTTGCCGACCCTTTGGACGCTGGCGAAACCGGACCGCTGAAGACGATTCGCCGCCATGACGGTCGCTACGAGCCTTTGGACGAGACGGGGAACGGACTCGGCCCGCCCACAAGCCTGGAAGATGCCTTGCTACGGGCCCTGCCTGACTCGGCACGCCGCAGGCTGGGCCTGGACATTTGGCAACAGGACAAGCTGCGCAGCCGTCTGCTGGAGCATGCCTTGGGACATCGCGAGCAACTGCGCTCGGCATTGGGTATTCGCCCATCGCGACTTGACAACTTACGTTCCCCGGAACGGGTGGGCGGGCACCTGGGCTACCCGATGAGCGGGCGAGGACGGGGATCGTGGCAGCGCAGGGCGACCTTGCAATCTCGCCTTCAGGCGCTCTATCCAGACGCGACGATCTGCGCCCAGGTGATGACCGAACTCCAGGCACGCAGCGAGCAAACGGGCAAACGCCTGGCCGAGCTGATCAGCGAAAAAGAAGCCGAGTGGAAAGCGCTCGACGAAAGCCTGGAAACCTGGGAGCAAGACCAGGACAAGCTCCATGTTGTGGAACATGATGATCCGGCCGTCAGGACGGCTTTGCGCAAGAGAGTTGGCAGGGCGGTGCGCCGCAGTTGGCGCCGTGAAATTCGTTTTCCCACCCGGCAACGCACCGTGCTGGGTTTGGCGGTGGAGTCTTGCCCAATAGGGAAGCTGCCGAGGCTGACAGCTGATTTCAGTCATGTCGAAGCGGTCTCGCTCAAGGGGCTGGGGTTAAGCGAAGATCCTTCGGATTTCTTGAGTCACTTTCCCGCGCTCCTCGAGCTCTCGCTGGCTCATAATCGCCTCCCACGTTGTCCTTCCGCTATTGCCGGCATGACTCGGTTGCGGTTTCTCCTGATGAATGAAAACCCCCTTGTTTTCGACGATCAGGTGTTTGCGCCCCTGCTTGCCCAAACACCCAGCGCCACACTCGAATGGATCGAGCTCTCGGGGGTGTCCAGTGGTCCGGAGGCTGCGCAGGTTCAACGCGCCGCCTTGGCGATCGAGGCGCTGGCGGTGTTGCCGCGGCTCAGACATCTGGTGTGGAAGAATAACCTCTGGTTCGGCACCGAGCTGCTGCACGCCATCGGTCGGCTGAGGCAATTGGAGTTTCTCAGCCTGAGCGATAGCCGGTTGGTCTTGGATGAGCAGAACAATGCGTTTCTTGGCCATCTGGATCGTCTGGTCGGACTGGACCTGAGCGGCAATCGGCTGACCGATTTGCCGAGTCTGTCCGGATTGACTGAGCTGGCATTCCTGGATCTGAGCCAAGCCAAACTCAGGGAAATCCCTGCAACGGTCATTGAGCTGTGGCAGCGCACGCCCTGCCGTGCGCTCTATGTGATCTTGCAGGGCAACGCCATTACCCAAGTGGAATCCATGCTATCGGTGTTGCCCCGTAACGAGGCGGATCGCCGGTTGTTGGGTGTGAACCTGTACGACAACCCTCTACCGGTGAGCCAGATCGCCAGGCTGCGAGCGGCGAAGTATGACTTTGGATATAGCCGTGACCTCTGGGTCGCGAACGAGAGGCTGCGCAGTGCATTCGAACAGCTTCGCGAAAACCCCGCCAATGCGAGATTCCTCGACTGGCTCAGCAACGAGATGGCTCGTCTTGGTGGGGCGCAGGATGTTGCAATCAATGCCTCCGAGCCGAACAGCCGCGGCGTAAGAGCCGCCGAGCGCCTTTTCAATCTGGACGGTTCCATGGCGTTCATGCGCCAGCGGGTCACCGATCTGGATGAGCGCTTCAAGGCGCTGCAGTCGCGTATTTTCTCACGCCTGGAACCCAGCGTGCGCCATCGGACATTTACCCTGGATGAGCTGGAGGTGCACCTGCAATTATTCCGCTATTTCTGCCTGGACCTGGCGCAACCCATGCTGAACAATTTTTCTCGGTTCATGTTTCAGCACTATCGAATCTGGGCTGGTCTGCAGGCCATCAATGAGGGATGGAGCCCCCAGGTGTTCAACGCCCAGGCGACCGAGGCGCTTTTCGTCAGCCACTTGTTGAAGGACCTCACGGAAGGAGAGCCGCAATTCGAGACGCTCTCCTGGGCACCCTATCTCAAGGAAATGTCCCCCATCTGGCGGGCTTTCGAGAGCAAGTGGGATCCCATTATCGAAAGCCTGAGCGATGCCTATGATGGAGGGCTGGATACCTCTCAATGGCCCCGGGAACTTATGGACAGCCTGGCCCATCCTCCCCAGGCGCAACCCCCTCTGGAGCCGGTAGGGGAGGTGCCCTGGGGCGCCACGGACATCGAGCTCAATTCGGATCAATTGCGCCGGGCATGGCTGATCATAAAATTCGTCCAGGCCGCTGAGGCGGTACAAGCTTCAACCCAGGCTACCGAGGCCTTGGTGCATGCCTGGTGGCCGTACAGGTCGCCAATTTGAACGACTCGCCAGCAGGTCTCATTGCGCAGGGGGAGCTGGCTGGCGTTGGCAGACTGCGGTGCGATCAAAGAGAACCTTTCAACCCGAACCGCTTCATCAACCCCTTCTGTAGCAAACCGGAGGGCAGCCATGTCGCGATCAAGGGCAAGGCCCGGCTGCCGTTGCCCAGGCGAAGCAGGCGGGGGGGCTTGGGTTGTCGTGCGGCCTTCAGCAACCCGGCGGCGAACTCATGGGCCGGGGTCGGATTGTCCTGGGAGGCCCTGGCCCTGGCGCGGATGCCATCGCGCAACGGCCACCACGGCGATTGTTCGCTGATGAGCTGTTCGGCTTCATGCCCGGCGTTCTTGGCAAAGCTTGAAGCAATCGCGCCAGGCTGGACTTCCATGACGCGAATACCGAACGGTGCCAGTTCCATGCGCAGTGCGTCGCTCAGGGCATGCACCGCCGCCTTCGAGGCGCAATAGGCGCCGGCGAACGGCGTGACCAGCACGCCGGAAACACTGCCGATGTTTACCACCAATCCCCGGGCCCGGCGCAACACCGGGAAGAATGCGCGCGTCACGCCGACGATGGCGAACACGTTGGTTTCGAACTGACGCTGCATCGCTTGCACGCCGCCGTCCAGCAGCGGGCCCATGGCCCCGTAGCCAGCGTTGTTGACCAACACATCGAGGCCGCCGTGTTGCTGGTTGATCCGTTCGCTCAGTTGCTCCAACGCTTGGCCATCGTTGACGTCCAGTTGCACCGCCGTGAAACCTGCGGCGCTTAGCTGCGCCACGTCCTCGGTTTTGCGCGCGCTTGCCCATACCTGGTAGCCGGCGGCCTTGAAAGCATCGGCGAGGGCGCGGCCGATGCCGCTGGAACATCCGGTGATCAACGCAACGGGCATGGCGCATTCCTTGTGCAAGAAGCTGAAGGGGAGGTCAATTGGAGAAGCTACCTTGCAATCGCTCCGCGCGAAATTCCAGGGTTTGCGGGCGATAGCCGGGGCGCAGTGGCGGGATCGGCAGGCAATCCTGCCAGTCTGCGCCGGGCTGCAAGTCGCCGGGGCCGCGATAACGCGGCGAGCTGTAGAGGTTGTCGGCCAGGTTGATGGTATCGCCGGGTGCATAGGCCGCGACTCGCCAGTGCAGTTGGGTCAACGGAACATCGTTGCCATTGCGTATTTTCAGCAACAGCGGCCGATCGGCCGGGCAGTGTTCGGGCGCGTAGGCAATGCTCAGGTCCAGGCGGGCCAGTTGCCGGGTCTCGCGGTTTTCCTGCCAGAGCACCCACGCCGCCACCAGCCCCAGGCCGACGAATGCTGCCAGGGAAACCGGCAAGGCCTTGGCCGGGTAGCGCAACAGCAGGATGAGCCAGGTGATGACAAGCAGTACGCCAATTAACATGGAACAAAACTCCGCGAAGTCATGACCACCATCCTATCGAAGAGGAGCCTGGATGGACATCCGCACGAAAGGGGGGCCGCTGGTCGCCACCGTCATTCCTGACAGTAGCCAGCGGAATCTGCGGCTGTTTGGATGTAGCGAACCGCCAAGGCGTCGTGACAAGAGGTTTGATGGATGGGCATGGATTATCGAACGCCAAGGCTGACCGTCGTGGACTCGCGTCGTTTGGTGATCTGTTCGGTCGATTATTGCCGCACTATTGAGGATGGCCCCGCGCAGCCGTATAACAGCCGAAATCTTTTTGACCTGGCGGGACGGGCAATCCGGCAGTGGGATCCGCGCCTCTGGGCCATGCAGGAAACGGATGAACGGGCGCCCGCCAATCTTTCAGCGGTTTATTCGTTGTCCGGCGCCACGCTGCATACGCTCAGTGTCGACGCGGGCACGCAGATTGACCTGCCGGGACTCGCCGACGAAGTTCTGCTGGGCTGGGACAGCCGAGGGACACGGCGCGACATCCTCTATGACGACTCGCTCCGCCCCGTCGCGGTATTCGAGCAAGGCAATGGGCAGCCGCGTCGGTGTACCGAACGCATGGCTTATGGCTATCCGGGCCAGGGCGACCAGGACCATAACCAGTACGGGCAATTGATCCGCCACGACGACACGGCGGGCACCTTGTCGCTGGCGTCCTTTACCTTGACCGGGCAAAACCTCACGCAGGATCGCCGCTTCATCCTCGATGCCGCTTTACCCGATTGGCCAGAGGCTGAGGCCGATCGCGAACATCTGCTGGAGCCGGGAGACGGCGCCGTTTCGACGTGGCGCTTTGGGCCGTTGGGCGATGTGCTGGAGCAGGTCGATGCCAGGGGCAATCGACAACGACAGCGCCTTACGCTCGATGGCCGGCTGTCCGGCAGCCAATTGCTGTTGGAGGGGCAAGTCGATTGGCAGGCGCTGGTGAGCGATATTCGCTATGACGCCGAAGGAAAAATCGAGCAGGAAACAGCCGGCAACGGCGTGCAGACTTCACTCACGTATGACCCGGAGGACGGACGCTTGTCCGAGCGCCAAGCCCTGCGCGCCGGCCAGGTGCTTCAACACTTGCGCTATGCCTATGACCCGATGGGCAACGTGCTGAGCATCGAAGACCAGGCCCAGCCGGTCCGCTACTTCGCCAACCAACGCATCGATCCGGTCAGTCGCTTTACCTACGACAGTCTTTATCGACTGATCGAAGCCACCGGTTGGGAGGCCGGTACGGCCAATCAAGGGCCCGACTCGCTGGGGCGAAGCGACCCGGCAGCGTTCAGCAACTATCGGCAAACCTACCGCTACGATGAGGGCGGTAACCTGCTGGAGCTGATTCACGTCGGTGCGCAAAGCCATGGCCGGGAAATCCAAGCGGCGCGCTACAGCAATCGCTGCCTGCCTTACCGCGACGGCATGCCGCCCACCGAGGACGAAATCGATGCTGCGTTTGATGCGCGGGGTAACTGCCTGGAACTGGACGCGGGTCGGTTGCTGGCCTGGGATCTGCGCAACCAGTTGAGGTCGGTCACGCCCATCGAGCGCGCCTCCGGGCTCAACGACAGCGAAGCGTATGTCTACGACGGCGGCGGGCCGCGGGCTCGCAAGCTTCGCACCCTGCAGACCGGCACTCGTACGTTGGCCGCCGAGGTGCGTTATCTGCCGGGATTGGAGCTGCGTGCTGACAGTGGCACGGGCGAGGCGCTGCAGGTGATCATCGCCCAGGGCGGGCTCAGCGAGGTTCGGGTCCTGCATTGGGAAAGTACGCCGCCGACTGGGGAAAACGATCTCTATCGGTATAGCGTTGCCGATCACTTGGGCTCGGTCGGCCTGGAGCTTGGCCAAGATGGGCGGGTGATCAGTCGGGAGCATTTTTATCCGTTCGGTGAAACGGCTTATCTGGCTGGAGAAGATGCGATCGAGGTCGGCTACAAGACCGTTCGCTACTCGGGCAAGGAGCAGGATGCGACGGGGCTTTACTCCTATGGTTTCCGTTATTACATCCCATGGTTGCAGCGCTGGGTGAATCCGGATCCGGCGGGGGCGGTGGACGGTTTGAACCTGTTTGTGATGGTGAGTAACAATCCGCTGACATTTGTGGATACGGACGGGCGCATAAAGGTAGAGGCGGCGGGTGATAAAGGAAGTGAAACGTCAGTTACACCCAGTGCTCCGCCGTTCAGGCCGCTGCCATTTATTCCCCAACCGCCTTCTGCGCCGGGGCCTCCTCCGCCACCGCCGTCTGCGCCGGGCCTGCCCCACCCGCCACCAGGGGCCGCTTCCCAGCAACCCGTCAAAAAAAAATGGGTCATTAAAAAAGACCCCGCGTTGTATAAGCAGCAAGGGGGCGAATACCCTTACTACTCGTCATTTTCAATCACCCTTCAGAAGCTTGGTATAGAGCATTACAGCCTGATTGCTGATAAGGATGAATTCGTAACAGCGTGGCGTGAGGTAGGAAATAACATGATCCCGCCTGCGAGAAATATAGATCATGAGAAAGCTCTGGAAGTCCAAAGTGTCATGGGGGAAATAGACTCAGAATGGTCCAGCTATCATCGAGCAGATGTGACGGAAGTTTTTCGCGGGGACTCGCCAGCCGTATTGAACAGCTACCCATGGCTTGCCGAATTTACAGAACGGCACGCTGACACCGCTACAGAAATAATGCTGGATTTAGAAATCACTTCTCCGTTGATCATGTCAACGGCAAAGGACCCAAGCATGGGGTATGTATCCGGTAAATCAATAATGTGGCACTTCGAGCTGGACTCTGGACATGCGGGGGTTTCAGAAGGGTTATATGCATCTGAGGGCGAAGTGACGTTTCCGATATACAACAAAATCAAAATAACTTCGTTGCAATTTATCCCGAAAGGAAATGCCTATATGGACGACGCAAAGCGATTCGGAACGGCGCATAGATACGTAGTAAAAGCCAGGATGTTGCGCCGTTCAGCATCAAGCTAAGCGTTGGATGGCCAGGAAATATAAAAAGCCCCCACCCAACCCACTGCGGATAGAGATGCAGTGGGCTGGATGGGAGCTTCTTGTACGACTGATCGGTGTTGCTGATCGTTACTGCGCGATGGTCTTCACCGACACGCCGCGTTCGATCGGCGTCGAGCGCCCATAGATATCCTCGAAACGCTCGATGTCATCTTCGCCCAGGTAGCTGTCGGACTGCACTTCGATGATTTGCGGCGGGATCTTGCCTGGGTTGCATAGGTGGTGAAGCCATGCATTGGAGCAATTGGGCAGCAGGGAAATTTCTTCCTTCTATACCGCCGGTCGCCACTGTGACATCTGACAGTAGGCAGTGGTGCTGGTCCTTGGCTTAGATGACGTGCAACAACCCTGGCGCTACGACGGGACACTGGATTGATGGGCATGGATCATCGAACACCAACACTGATTGTCTCCGATCCGCGTCGCTTTGCGGTTCGCTCGGTCGGCTATTGCCGCGGCCTTGAGAGGAGCGCCACGCAGCTGCGCATCAATCGCAATCTCTTTGACGTGGCGGGACGTGCGATTAAACAATGGGATTCGCGCTTGTGGGCCTTGCAGCAGACCGATGAATCGGCGCCGGCCAATCTCTCGGCGATTTACTCGCTGTCCGGCGCCACCCTGCTTACGGACAGCGTCGATGCCGGCATCCAGATCGGTCTGCCAGGCCTCGCCGACGAAGGCTTGCTGGGCTGGGATGGTCGAGGCACGCGACGGGAGACGCTCTACGATGACTCGCTGCGTCCCGTGGCGGTGTTCGAGCAAGGTGACGAGATGCCGCGTCGGTGCACCGAGCGCATGACCTACGGATATCCGGGCCAGGGCGATCAGGAGTACAACCAGTACCGGCAATTGATCCGCCATGACGACACGGCGGGTACCTTGTTGCTGGCGTCCTTTGCGTTGACCGGGCAAAACCTCAAGCAGGACCGTCGTTTCATCCTCGATGCGGCTTTGCCCGATTGGCTGGAGCTTGAAGCCGACCGCGAGTCCTTGCTTGAACCCGGCGACGGCGCCGTTTCGACGTGGTGCGTCGGCCCGCTGGGTGATGTGCTGGAGCAGGTCGATGCCAGGGAAAATCAACAATCCCAGAGCTTGACGCTCGATGGTCGGCTGTCTGGCAGCCAATTGCTGCTGAAGGGGCAGGGGGAGTGGCAGTCCTTGGTGAGAGATATTCGCTACGACGCCCAGGGGCGGATCGAACAGGAGATGGCCGGCAATGGCCTGTGGACCACGCTTACGTACAGCCCCGAAGACGGGCGCCTGATGGAGCGCCAAGCCGTGCGCGCCGGCCAGGTGTTGCAACATCTGCGCTACGACTATGACCCCATGGGCAATGTGCTGGGCATTGAGGACCTGGCCCAGCCAGTACGCTATTTCGCCAACCAGCGCATCGACCCGATCAGTCGCTTTGTCTACGACAGTCTCTACCAACTGATCGAAGCCACCGGCTGGGAGGCGGGCTCTAGCAATCAGGGGCCCGACTCCGTGGGGCGCAACGACCCGGCGGCGGTCAGCAATTATCGGCAAACCTATCGCTACGATGAGGCCGGTAATTTATTGGAGCTGACGCACATCGGCGCTCAAAGTCATGGTCGCGAAATCAAAGCGGCTCGCTACAGTAATCGCTGCTTGCCGTACCGCAACGGTGTGCCACCCTCGGAAGAAGAAATTGCAGCCGCGTTTGATGCGCGAGGTAATTGCCTGGAACTGGACGCGGGTCGGTTCCTGGCCTGGGACTTACGCAACCAATTGGATTCGGTTACGCCCATCGAGCGCGACTCGGGTCTCAACGACAGCGAGGCGTACGTCTACGACGGCGGGGGCCAACGGGTGCGCAAGCTGCGCACGCTGCACACTGGCACTCGTACGCTGGCCGCCGAGGTGCGTTATCTGCCGGGATTGGAGCTGCGTGCCGACAGTGGCACGGGCGAGGCATTGCAGGTGATCGTCGCCCAGGTTGGGCTCAGCGAAGTTCGGGTGTTGCATTGGGAAAACACGCCGCCGACCGGAGAGAACGACGCTTACCGATTCAGCGTTACCGATCATCTGGGTTCGATCGGCCTGGAGGTCGCCCTTGATGGACGGCTTATCAGCCGTGAGCATTTTTATCCCTTTGGTGAGACTGCTTATCTGGCTGGGGAAGACGCGATCGAGGTGGGTTACAAGACGGTGCGTTATTCGGGCAAGGAGCGGGATGCGACGCGGCTTTACTACTATGGTTTTCGTTATTACATCCCCTGGTTACAGCGCTGGGTGAACCCGGATCCGGCGGGGCAAGTTGACGGATTCAATCTGTTCCGGATGCTCAGGAACTGCCCACTCAGTTATAAGGACGACTCAGGCGGGAACAGTTTCCAAGTGACCGCTGACAATCGCTTCGATGTACTAAATGAGTCTGAGACAAAGGCGATGGATACGGGCAGCGTACTTATCGCCCGCGGGCTGGAGAAATTTCCAGAAGCAGCGAGGCAAAAGGTTGACGCTGCCTTCACGGAGGGTGAGCTCTGGCTGCGTGAGGCGATGAAGGCGCTATCCTCAAGCACGCTGAGTTCAAGCACCAAGATACTTTTCGAAAAATTTTTTGGAAAAGATGCTCTTGCCAACGAGAAGGGCACCGATGGTCTACGAATAGCCTTGCAAGAGAAGCTGAATGACTTAAGTAATTACCTGCGCGACCTCAAGGGGAGCGATAGCTGGAGGCTAGGGTTGGTGAAGTTTGGACGAGCTGGGGTCAATGGGGAGACGGCATATAACAACAGTCAACATCATAATGTATGGTTGAGTTTGGATCTGATTGAAAAATCACATGTTCTAGGGGTGGCGAGTACCTTGGTGCATGAGGCTGCCCATGCCATGTATGCTGGGGGAGGTCAGCATGTTCGGGACTTTTGGTATCTTCCAGAAACGTTGCCGGCGGACGCAACTTCAGAAGATATTGATACTTATCCCCTGCTCAAAATTTTAATGTCCGAGGATGTTGTAAGCCAGGGACCTATAGAGGAACGAATGAACCCCAGTGGTCGCAAAGCGTACGAAGGGACCATTAATGCTTCTCTGAAGCAATCGGGACAATCGCCTGCTAAGTCCCCAGAGGAACGAAGGACGGCATTCGTTAAAAATCCACGGGTACGTGTCGCTGTGATCATGCGTAATGCAGATTCATACCCCGGATTGTTAATGAATTTTCGAAGAAAGAACTAAAAAGCCCCCACCCAACCCACTGCGGATAGGGGACGCAGTGGGCTGGATGAGGGCTTCTTGTTCTGCTGATCGTTACTGCGCGATGGTCTTCACCGACACGCCGCGTTCGATCGGAGTGGAACGACCGTAGATATCTTCGAAACGCTCGATGTCGTCTTCGCCCAGGTAGCTACCGGACTGCACTTCGATGATTTCCAGCGGGATCTTGCCCGGGTTGCGCAGGCGGTGGACCGACGCGATCGGGATGTAGGTCGACTGGTTTTCAGTGAGCAGGAACACGTTCTCGTCACAGGTCACTTCGGCGGTGCCGCTGACCACGATCCAGTGTTCGGCACGGTGGTGGTGCATCTGCAGCGACAGGCACGCGCCCGGCTTGACCGAGATGTGCTTGACCTGGAAACGACCGCCCATGTCCACCGAATCATAGGAGCCCCACGGACGATAGACCTCGCAGTGGTTCTGGGTTTCGGTGCGGCCCTGGGCGTTGAGGGTGTTGACCAGTTGCTTGACGCCTTGGACCTTGTCCTTGTGGGCGATCATCATGGCGTCCTTGGTCTCCACCACGACGATGTTGTCCAGGCCGATCACCGACACCAGCTTGCCGTTGCCGTGGATCATGCAGTTGCGGCTGTCCTGGATCACGACGTCGCCCTTGGTGACGTTGCCGTTGGTGTCCTTGGCGTTGACTTCCCACAGCGATGCCCAGCAACCGACGTCGCTCCAGCCGGCCGACAGCGGCACTACGCAGGCGCGTTGGGTTTTTTCCATCACGGCGTAGTCGATGGAGTTGTCCGGGCAGCAGGCGAAAGTGGCGTCGTCGAAGGTGATGGTGTCGGCGGTCTGCTCGCTGCGCTCCAGGGTCAGCAGGCAGGTGTCGTAGATGTCCGGATCGTGCTTCTTCAGCTCTTCGAGGAAGCGGCTGGCGCGGAACAGGAACATGCCGCTGTTCCAGAAGTAACCGCCGGCTTCGACGAACTCGGTGGCGCGCTTGACGTCGGGTTTCTCGACGAAGTGCGAGACGCGGCTCACGCCTTCAGGCAGCAGCGCATCGTTGGTCGACTTGATGTAGCCATAGCCGGTTTCCGGCTTGGTGGCCGGTACGCCGAACAGCACCATTTCGCCACGTTCGGCGGCCACGGTGGCCAGGGCCAGGGCGCGTTGCAGGGCTTTCTGGTCTTCGATGACGTGGTCGGCTGGCAACACCAGCATCAATTCGTCGCGGCCTTCGTTGACCAGCATCATCGCGGTCAGGGCTACGGCTGGCGCAGTGTTGCGACCGAACGGTTCCATCAGGATGCGCTGGGCCTCCAGGTTCTGGCCGGACAGCTGCTCATTGACGATGAAACGGTGCTCTTTGTTGCAGACTACGATTGGCGTGTCCATGCCTTCGAACACCAGGCGCTCGAGGGTCTGCTGGAACAGGGTGTGTTCGCCGGTCAGGGCCAGGAACTGTTTAGGGAACTGCTTGCGCGAAAGCGGCCAAAGACGTGAGCCGCTACCACCTGACAAGATCACCGGAATCATGTGTGTTACTCCTACAAAATCGAAATGGTTTTAGAGCTACTGCGTTCTGTCGTTTCACTCTCTTGTTTTTGTTCCGTGCCCGGGCGGCCCTCAGGCCACCCGGGCAAATGATCAGCGGGTGGAAACCGGGCGCTTGACCCAGACCGGCGACAGGTTGCTACCCGAACCGGTCACATACAGCACGGCCGCTTCGCCGCGCTCCAGGGCGACTGGCTTCAGATCGCCAACTTTCTTGTCGCCTTCGAACAGGGCCAGGCTGACTTTCACCGGGTTGATTTCACGCTCGCCACGGCCCTTGGCCGCTACGTTCGGAACCACTTCGGTCTTGCCGTCGGCAGTCTTGAGGGTCAGGGCTTTGTCGCTGAGGTTCTGTACGCGTACCAGGGATTTCTGCTTGTTCTTGAACGGTGGTTCTTCGATCAGTTGTGGCTGGCCGCTGGCGTTGTTGACCAGGGTGTAATAGTGATCGGAAGCCAGTTTAACCGGTACGGTCTGGCTGCCTACCTTGGCGCTGTAGTCGCCGCCAGGCATGAAGCTGAAGTCGCTGCTGGCCAGTGGGGCTACGTCGCTGATATTGGTGCTGCCGACGGTGGCGCTGACTTCGGCGTTGCTGGCGTTGTAGACCCGCACGAAGCTCGAACCTTTTGGCGCGACCGGACCATAGAGGGCCGAGTCACCGGCGAAGGCCGAGAAGGAAAGGGCGCTCATGCTGGCGACCAGGGCAACGGCCTTGAAGGAGCGAGCAGCGAGACGGCGAGGAGTAGTGTTGAAAGTCATGGTGGACCTCTCTTTCAGTTTTGCGCCCGATCGGGCGTCTCGGATTGTGTGTTTGCAGCTACGTTCTGTTGGCGGGCGCCGGCTTGCTTGAGTTCGGCGACCCACTGTGGATCGGCGTCGCCGATCTCGTTGTTCACGGGCAGATAACGTTCAGGGAACTCCCAGATCAGCACCTGGGGCGGGCTGTTCTTGAAAGCGTCGCTCTTGAGGTAGCTGAGCATCGGCAGAATCGGGCCGTGGCCGTCCTCGGCGTAGTTCACAACATCACTGTGCAGGGCTTGCTTGAGTGCACCGACGAAGTTCCAGTTGGGGTTGGCGCTGTAGCTGGTACCGATCAGGGCCACAGGCACCTGGGCATCGGCGAACAACGCGTCCTCGCTGGCCGGCTGGTCATCGGCTTCACGGGTGTTGCGCTTGACCAGCGGCTCCTGGGCCGGCATCAGGTTTTCGAACAGCGGGTCCAGCGGCAGGAACTGGCGCAGGTCGCCCTTGTGGATGATTTTCTCCGCAGGCTCGGTGACGAAACGCTGGGGTTCACCGTTGAGTGGTGTGCGTTCGGCAATGGCCTTGGCCAGATGTTCCGCAGCAATTTGCGCGCCTTCCGGCGTCCAGTGGGTGTCGGTGCGCAGGAACACTTGCTGGCCGCTTTGCTTGGCCTGCTGCAGCGGGGCGAGCAGGTCAGGGGCGACGATCTTGTCCGCTGCCACGCGGGCATGGAAGTCCTGGTACAGGTTGGCGTGAATGCTCGAAGGCTTCACTTCACCCAGGTGCTCGGGATACAGGCGCGCCTTGGCCGGCACGATCGCCATGACCAGGTTGATGCCTTGTTCCTTGAGCTTCTGGCGCACGCCTTCGATCAGCGCGTAGTTGCCTTGCAGGTTCTGCTCTTCGTTGACGATCGGGTTGAACTCTTCGTCGCTGAACAGCCACTGGTCGCGGCCCAGGACCACGCCTTTGCGGCCTTCGTTGAACAGCTTGTAGTCCAGCGCGGCCCAGATATTGGTGCCCAGGCGCTTGATCGGGAATTCATCGTCGTAGTGCGTTTCCACGGCTTTGGCCCAGCGACCGTTGAGCACGGTCGCATCGGGGTTGGTGCTGAAGCCAAGGAAGCTGCGCATCGACCAGATACCCAGCGCCGTCAGGATCAACATAAACAGCGCGACGTAGAAGATGCGTAATGAGCGGGTCATGTCCGGATCCCTCAGAACTGGAAGTAAAGGAACGGCGAGAAGCTTTGCGCCGACAGTTTGAGAATCGAGGCGATGAACAGCACCAACACCAGGGTGCGCATCACATAGCGTGACCAGTCCACGGTCCAGTAGGCCGGTTGCACCTGGGCTTCTACGCCCACGGTGTAGCCGGGTTCATGGATGGTCGACGGGTTGTCGCCCGGAACAGCCTTGATCAGCCCCGGTTGCGCAGTGGCCGGGCCATTGGCTTCGGTGTCCATCTCAGGCTTGGCCTTGACCGGCGGACGATTGGTGTAGAAGTCCCGCAGGCCGAAGAAGGCGAGGGTGGCGTAGGCCACCACCAGCGTGGCGATCTGCAGGCCGGTGAGGTTGGCGCGGGTCAGTTCCGACAGCGACCAGTCACCGAAGCTGAACATGGCGCTGTACATGCGACCGGCCACGTGCAGGTTCTCGGCACGGAAGATTACCCAGCCCATCACCACCAGCAGGAACGTCAGTGCCCAGCGGATCGGGTTGATGCTGCGTGGCGTGGTGTTGATGCCCACCGCTTTTTCGATGGCCAGCCACATGCCGTGCCAGGCACCCCAGATCACGTAGGTGATGTTCGCACCGTGCCACAGACCACCCAGCAGCATGGTCAGGAACAGGTTGCGATAGGTCATCAGCGTGCCTTTGCGGTTACCGCCCAGGGTGATGTAGAGGTAGTCACGCAGCCAGGTCGACAGGCTGATGTGCCAGCGGCGCCAGAACTCAGTGATCGATTGGCTGATGTAGGGCTGCTTGAAGTTTTCCATGAAGCGGAAACCCATCATCAAGCCCAGGCCGATGGCCATGTCGCTGTAGCCGGAGAAGTCGAAGTACAGCTGCGCGGTGTACGCCAGGGCACCGAGCCAGGCGTCGCCCGTGGTCGGGTTCTGCAGGGCAAAGCAATGGTCGGCCACCACCGCCAGGGTGTCGGCGATGAACACTTTCTTGATGAAGCCCTGCATGAAGCGCGTGCAGCCTTCGGAGAACTTGTCCAGCGTGTGGGTGCGGTTGTTGAACTGGTCGGCCAGATCACGGAAACGCAGCACGGGGCCGGCGATCAGGTGCGGGAAGATCGCCACGAACGCCGCGAAGTCGATCAGGTTGCGGGTCGCCGGCGTATCACCGCGATACACGTCGATGATGTAGCTGATGGACTCGAAGATGTAGAACGAGATCCCGATCGGCAACAGCACGTGGGTCAGGATGAACGGGTTGAGCCCGAAGCTGGTGATGATTGCGTTGAGGCTGTCCACGCCGAAGTTGGCGTATTTGAAATAGCCCAGGATGGCCAAGTCCACGCCCACGCCGAGCAGCAGCCAGCGCTGGGCCGGTTTGGTGCGCACACCGGCGGCGCCGACTTTCAGGCCGATCCAGTAGTTCCACAGGGTCACGCCGGCGAACAGGGCCAGGAAGTCCACGCGCCACCAGGCATAGAACACATAGCTGGCGATCAGCAGCAGCAGGTTGCGATAGCGTTGCCCGCTCAGGTAGTACAAGCCGAGAAAGATCGGCAGGAACAGGAACAGGAACACATTGGATGAAAATACCATCCCGATCTCTCCTTGTTGAATCAACAGTCAAGGGCCAGAGCCCCCCCAAACCCCCCCATGAAAACCGGGGGGCATTGCATTTGAAACAGACCATTTCCCTGCCAGGCAGAGAGAAGGGTGTCAGCTTCCTTTTTCGCCTTTCTCCCGTGAGGGGTCGTACACCCGGGTCAAGTCACCGCCGAGGCGGAAGGTCTTGAACGGTTGCATCTCGTGCTTGCGTTCCAGCACATCCTCGGAGCAGGTGTAGAGGCTGCAGAACGGTTCGAGCCAGGCGAATTTCGAATCGATCTTCAGATCCTTCATGTCCTGCTCTTCGCCGTTCTTCTCTTCGAAGATGTCCGGGTCTTTCACCCCGGCCAGCACCCGGTCACCCAGTCGCTTGAGGGCACCGTTGTTTTCCTGACGCAGGTCCACGCCGTTGACCTGGGCGAAACTGGCGATCATCGCCAGCGGCGGCAGGGCATAGTTGTGGTAGGACAGGGCGCGTTGCTTGCGTTTGAGCTCGTTGGGCAGATAACCCTCGGCATCGACCTGGTTGACGCCGACCTTGTATTCCTTGACGGCCCAATCGAACAGGTCGCGGCGGTTGGTCGCCACGGACGTGGCCATGACCGACCAGGCGGCCCAGTACGAGTGGTTGTTGGTCTTGTCCAGCGGCAGGTTGTCCCAATCGCTGACCACCTGATCGGCCATCTTGCTGAACCAGCCTTCGATCAGTTGCGCCTGCTCCTGATGGTTCGCCAGCGGGCGCGACTCGGAGAACTTCAGGCGCACATAGGCCGAAGCCATGCTGCCCAATGCCCATTTGCGCATGGACTTGCCAGTGTGGTTGAAGTCCTTGGACATCAACGCATCGGCCTTGGCCCAGGCGGTCAGCCAGTTCAGCGTGCATTCCAGCTGCTCGGGACGACCGTCGCGCATGAACTGCATGACTTGCTTGCTGATGCCGCGCTCGATCTTGGTGATGTCGGCGGTGCTGTCGCGGAAGGCTTTTTCCGATTGCACGTTCAGCGTTGCGCGAGCCTTGTCGGAGCCCTCGTATTTGCTGCGAAACTGCAGCGAGCCGGTGTACGGGGTCGGCACGGCCTCGCAGCCCTTGCCGCCGTCGCCTTCCTTGACCTTTTCAATCGGTGCGAAGTAGCCCTGTGGCGGGCGCAGTGGAGCCGCGGCCTGCGTGGCCCCGGCGAACATCGCCAGGGTCAGCAGCGACGGCGCCAGCAGCGTTTTCAACGTTCGGGTGCGCATGATTCT
Source organism: Pseudomonas frederiksbergensis (assembly GCF_035751725.1). Lineage (GTDB taxonomy): Bacteria > Pseudomonadota > Gammaproteobacteria > Pseudomonadales > Pseudomonadaceae > Aquipseudomonas > Aquipseudomonas frederiksbergensis_A. Next base: position 1,164,344 of record NZ_CP142104.1, read on the forward strand.
GGTCATGAGACGAGACCTCATTGTCCGATTTGAGCCGTTTGTTGCTCGGCTTGCGGAGATGCGTTGCGTTTGCAGACTTTCGCTTCCACTTGCAGTGGCTCCTTGCCGGCTTCAGGTCCTTGGACTTCCAGCGCCAGGAGGTTCTGGGAAGCCCAGTCCTCGTCGGTGCGCAGTTGGAAGGCGAAACGTCCGTCGGTTTCGGAGGTGTTCGGTTTTTCGATCTTGATGTCCTCGTGGCGCCCATTCATGTACCAGAGGGTGGCTTGCAAGGTTTTCACCGAGGTGTCGGCGAAGCGGATGTCGACCTGGTGACTGCCGTTACGCAGGTCCATATTCTTGCTGTTGACCATCAATTCGTTCTTGCCCGGCTTGAGCTTGGTCTTGCTGCTCATCAGTGCCGGCTTGCCTTCGCAACCGTTGTTGTCCAGCAGCGCCATCATCTGGCGGTAGATGGTTTCCTGGTCCAGGCGATACAACGGCGAGAATTCCCAGATGAGAATCTTCGGCGGGTTCTTCTGGAATTCTTCGCTGCCCAGGTACTGGATCATCGCGCCCTCCAAACCGCCACCAGGGAAGGCCACGTTGAGGATGTCGGCGCCGATGGCTTCCTGCAGGAAACCGGCGAAGTTATAGTTCTTGCCGCTGTGACTGGTGCCCACCAGGGTGATTTGCGGATCGCTGGAATCACCGAACAGGTCGCCATCGCCTGCCTCGCCCTTGGGCTCGGTGGTGAACTGGTCCATGTATTGGATCGCGTAGCTGGTGCCGCACAGTTGCCCGGCCATGTTGTGCAGGGTGCCGGTCTTGCCCATGCGGCCGGACTTCTTGGTTTCGAACTCACGCTTGGGAATGTCGGCGAAGGCCGGGATCTGCTTGACCTTCTCGGCGACGATCTTCGCCGTGCGCTGGGCACCGTAAGGTGTCCAGTGCTGGTCGCCACGGAAATAGAAATCGTGGGCCGGCAGGGTTTCGGGCAGGTTCTCGTTGGTCAGCGGCGACAGGTCCGGCACGACGTAACCCATCTGGGCGAAACGGCCGAGCATGGATTTGTAGTTGGTCAGCGCTTTCTCGTAGTCGAACGCGGCCTTTTCCTGCGGGTTGAGCTTGTTGCGATTCACCAGGCCGCGGGTCGGCTGGTAGACGAGCACCAGCTCGACGCCTTTTTTCTTGAACGCATCGTGCAGCTGCTGCATGCGTTTGTAGCCGGCCGGCGTGGTGTTGAACTCCGTGCGCAGGTCTTCCTGGGTACGGAACAGCCAGTCACCCTGGGCCTGCACCAGCGTGGTGAAGTTTTGCTGGTAGCGCGTGGTGTAGTTCTTCGCGTCGTGGGCAGCCGGGCACAGGTTGCAGCACGGTTCGGCCGTAAACGTCGGTGCTTTGACTTCATCGGCGCGCGCGCCGCTTGCGGCGGCGAGAATGCCGGCAGTCAGGGCGGACAGGCCCAGAAGTTTGATCATGTGTGGGTTCATAAAGGTCATTCCTCAGTCCCGCATTTCGGTCTGGCGTTCGACAGGGTCGATCAGCACGGCTTTTTGCTGGCGCACCAGCAGGTCGAGGATTTCGTCCTGGCGTTCACCCAGGATCCCCGTGAAGCTGATGCCGCTGGATTTGGTCGGCGCGAGCATGGACACGCGGTACAGCTCGACGCTCAACGGCGAGTCGATGGACAGCGGGCCGCTGCCATTGCCGGCCAGTTCGCCGCCGACCACGATCAGCGAGACCTGGGCGTCGAACGGGTCGAGCTTGATGTCCCGGTCGGTGTCCGACAGGTCCTTGATGTGGCCGTAGAGGCCGGTCAGGCCGTTGGCCATGGACAGGTTTTCGTACAGGCGGATGTTCACGCTGTTACGAATCCGGATGCCGTGGCGGCGGTTGCTGATCACCTTGTTGCCCCACAGCAGGTTGTCACCACTCTCATAGAGAGTGATGCCGTCGGTGTGGTTCTTGTAGATCTCGTTGTAGGCGATCACGTTGTTGATGCTGTTACGGTCGATCACCAGGCCCGAGAGTTTGTTGTCGTAGCTGCGGTTGTTGAAAATGAAGCTGTCGTTGACCTCACGGGAAATAATGATCCCGTGCTTCTTCTTGGTCCCGTACACAGTGTTGTCGGCAATGATCAGCCGATGGGAACGGTCATGCGGGTCGATGCCGTAGACGATGTTGTCTTTGTAGGTATTGCCCTTGACCACGAAGTCATTGGTTTCGTAGCAGTAGAAGCCGTACCACATGTCCGAGAACTCGGAACCGATGATCCAGCCGGTCGGTTCCGGGCGCTTGAGGACCTTGGCCATGTTCGGCGTGTACTGGGAAATACTCACCCCGTACGACTTACTGTTGGCGTAGCCGAAGCTGGCCATCTTCGAATTGACGATGTAGGTCTCGGTGCCGCCCCAGGCCAGCAGGAACGGACGAAACTCATTGGGCGAACGGAACGTGGCGGGGCCGTTGTCCTTCTCGCGCCAGCCGGTGACCTTGGTGTCGCTGATGAACATCCGGCCATCGTTGACCAGGAACGAGCCGCCCTCTTGGGACAGGCGCAGTTCCTGGGTCTGCTTGTCGATCTCCAGGATGCCTTTTTCGCCCACGACAATCGGAATCCGTGCCAGGAACACCCCTGGCGACGTTTCCTTGAGGTACTGCTTGGGCACCTTCTTGACCAGGTCCTTGAGGTTCATATAGCCGTCATCGATGAAGATGGCCTGCGGGATGCCGTGCTGGCGCACCACCCACTCGGCCATCTTGTTGTCGCCGCCGATGAAGTCCTTCAAGGCGTTTTCCTGCATCATCCGCCGTACGCTGACCTTGCCGGGCTTGCTGCGCACGATCTTCGCCGCGACCGCTTCGGCGGTGTAGCCGGAGAGGTCGGGCAGGGTGGGCGCGGCCAGTTCCAGCGGTGCGGTTGGCGCGCTGCTGACGGTGTAGGTCTTGGCTTGTTGCAGTTCCTTGGCCACGTTGCCCGGCTTGACCACCGGTTCAACGTTGGCGAACGCCGACGAGCCGGCCAGCAGCATCGCCGCGGCCAACAGGCTGATCGAACCTTTCATCGCCTGGCTGTTCCTGAGGTAGCGGTTCATATCGGGCACTCCCATGGCCGTTCGCATCAGAAGCGCCAGATCACGTCGACAAAGGCGCGATGCATGTACGAATCGACCTCTTTGCCGTAGGCGTCGCCTGGCTTGAATACGCCGCCACGAAAGCGCACCAGCGCCGACGGCTCATCTATGGATTGACTCAGCGCAGCCGGCAGCAGGCCTTGCTTGAAGTACTTGGTGACCACCAGGTCGACTTCCTGGCCCAGGTCCTTCTCGCCATCGCGCAGCGGCAGGGTCGAGGTGGACAAGATGGCGCCGGTCACGTCGTCGGTGTTGTTTTGCACGGCATTGATGCCATTGCTGCCCACCGTCTTGTTGCCGTCGACGCGCCAGAACTTGTGGTACACCAGGCTGGCGTCGTATTCGTCGCGCAACTGCCAGGAACCGAACAGGCTGGCGCTCTGGGTGTTGGCCATTTCGCCGCGGAAGGCTTCGCCGAAACGATGGACGCGCGAGCGGGTGCCGGTGAAGTTCGAGCGGTTGCTTTGCAGGCCGTTCTGTTCGTAGTCCTCGCTGGCGCGGGCATAAGCCGCACCGACTTGCCATTGCGGGTCCAGACGCAGGCGGATACCCAGGTCGGTTGCCCAGCCGTCGACGTCGTCGCTGCGCTTGAGCTGTGCCGGACGGGTGCCGTCGGCGTTGAGCGGGTTGACCGTGTCGCGGTCGCCGGTCATCCCGGTGACGCTTGCCCAGTAATTGACGGTGTTGGTGTTGCGCCAGTTGTAGGCGTCGCTGTTGGCTTCCAGGCCGAGCCAGGTCAGGTCGCCATTCTGGGTCTTGTCCAGGGTGTCGATGGCCTGGCCCGGGATCGGGTAGTCGAGGCTGCCGTTGTCGTGGCTGTGGTGGGCGCGGATCCCGGCCCACTGGCCTGGCATCCATTGGTAGCCGACGTCACCGTAGACATGCATGCGATCCTCGTCCTGGGGCGACAGCTCCTTGAGGTCGGTGCGGTATTCGCTGAAACGTTCGGCCACGCCCAGGTTGGCGCGCAAAAGGGTGGTATCGAAGGTCCAGTTCAGGGCTTCGATGTTGGTGTCGCGCCACTGGCCGTCGTCATTGCGCAGGCGCTGGCGACCGAATTTCAACTGTTCGCCCGGATACTGGGTCAGGCCCCGGTAGCCGATCCAGAACTCGCGCATGGCCAGGTAGCTCTTCTTGGCCTCGCGGTCGCCGCTGTCGGTTTGTTGGGTCGCGTCATCCGACTGCTGCAGGGTGTCGGTCTCGATGATGTCGGTGGACGTCACGGCCTGGGCCATGGCGTAGGCGCTCCACGCGCCGCTTTCCCCGTAGATCCAGGGACGCAGGTCCAGGCCGACGCCGTTGACATCGCCACCGCGCTGGGTGCCAAGGTCGCGGTCATCTTCGGACTGGCCGGTAATCTTCACTTCAAGGCCGAAATTCTTGCTTTCGGTCAGCGCCGCCAGGGTCGGGCAGGACCACAGCAGGGCAAACGACAGGCCAATACCAGCCTGCACAAAAGGGTTGAGCTTCAAAAGCTTCATAGAGGTTCCTCGCCGTCATCTTCTTTTAGGGCTTGCAGTTCAAGCGTATCGGGGCTCATTGCGCCGCGAATGGCCTGCTCTTGTTGTAGCAGGCGTTGCGCTTGTGCAAGTTGTTCCGGCGGTAATTGCGCTTCGAGGGTCTGGGCAAGCTCGGTGGCCTGCGGGGTGTTCTGGACCTTGGCCAACTGGCTGAACACATAGGCGTTGACCGGGTTGGGCTTGGTGCCCTTGCCTTGGGAGAACAGCTGGGCAATGGCGTAGTCGGCGCTGTTCTGGCCGTTGCGGGCGGCCTTGAGCAGGTGATCCAGAGCCTTCTGCGAATACACCTGGCCCAGGTAGCCACGGCGATAGATCTGGCCGAGGTAGTAATCGGCGGCCACTTCGCGGCCCACGGCTTTCTGGAAATGCGCCTCGGCGACCTTGGCGTCGGCGGGCACCCATTTGCCTTCGTAGTACAGCTTGCCCAGCAACAGCTCGGCGCGAGGCTGGTCGGCCGCTCGGCCGTTTTCCAGGTACTGCATCATCTTGTCGACGTCACCCAGCTCGGGGAAATCGTAGAGCAGCTGAGCCAGGCTGACCCAGGAAGCTGGGTAGCCGGGGGCGATGCCTTCAAGCAGCGACTGGGCGGTTTTCTCGTCAGTCTTGCCCAGGCTCTGATCGGCCAGGACGCGGGCGACGCTGTCTACACGCTGGGCCGAGACCACGCCGCGGGCGTGACCGGCTTGCATTTGCTTGATCAGCTCGGCCTGCTGTTCCGGTTGGCCGCGTTTCTGATAGACCGTGGCCAGTTCGACGTAGCAGATGTCGGTGGTGGCCAACGCGGCTTTGCAGACCTTTTCCACTTCGTCCAGGTGCTGGTCGTAAGTGCCCTGGGTACGATAGAGCAGGATCTGCGCCAGGCCCGCTTCCGGGTAGCCGGCGCTGCGCCATTGGCTGATCTGCTGCTGTGCGTTGACGTTCGGGAAGCTGTGGGGATATTGCAGGTACAGCATCGCCAGCGGGATCAAGGTGCTGCTTTCACCGTTGGCGAAGGCTTTCTTCAACAGGCCTTCGGCTTCGTGTTTTTCCGCTTCGGTGGAACCGGGCTTGGCCACCAGCAGGCGACCCAGGCGAGCCTGGGCCCGTGGCGAGATGTCAGCCGCGGCGCGGTAGGTCGCCTCGGCCTTTCTCATCTGCTCGGGGTCGCGGCTATCCACCTGGATATCGGCCAGGCCGACCTGGGCTTCGCTGTAGCCCAGGTCTGCCAGTTGCTGATAGTTCTGCTGCGCCAGCGCCGTGTCGCCGCGCTTGAGGGCTTCGTTGGCCAGGCGCTGGTCGGGCAGGCCGGCGCAACCGGCCAGGCTCACTGCCAATGCCAGGGCACAGAGGGTTCCCACTTGGGAACGAGCTTGCGGCGCATCGTCCTGACCGCGTTGATCCTTTCGCGAGCAGGCTCGCTCCCACAGGGTCTGTGGGCTGTTCAGGATTTTTATAATGGTCACGGGCATATCCTCGACTTAAAGACCAACGGCCATGGCTTTGTCGATCAGCCAGTTCAGGCTTGGGCCACGATCGCTGACAACTTCCACCGGACGGCCGGCCAATGCGCTGTCGAGGGCTTCGTCAGGCTGGATCAGCACGCGGATATCGGAGGACAGGTCGGCGCTTTTCAGGCTGGTGCTGCTGACGATCTTGCCGGTGCGGGTGGTGTCTTCGCCGGCCACCTGGAAGCTGACCGGTGTACCTGGACGCACGTCGCCGAACTGACGATAGGAGAAGCGCGCTTCGACGTTGGCTTCGGCACCGCGTGGAACCAGTTGGAAGATCACGTCGCCCTTGCTGGCGTACTGGCCGTTGGAAACCAGTTGCTGGGCCACGATGCAATCGCATGGCGAGGTCAGGGTGCCGGTCATTTGCTTGCCGAACAGTTCTTCAACCTTGGCCGGCTGCAGTTGGTTGTCGTCCAGGTGACCCTTGAGCACGTCCAGCATGCTGGTGCTGAAAGTCGCCAGCGGAGCGCCCTTGGCGGCCAGGCCGTCGGCCTTGACCAGGCTCTGCACGGTGCCGTCGCGCGGCATGGTGATGGCCATGCCCGGTACGTTGACGATACCGGCCTGGGCGTGGCTGACGAAGTACATGCCGTACACCGACTTGAAGATGAAACCGAACGCCGCCAGGCCGACAACGAAGATGCCCAGGCTGAAGGTCACGGCGCGCAGGCGACCGAAGGCGCTCATGCCGCCGTTGTCGTCTTTCTGTTTGCGGGCCTTGGTGAAGTTGTCGCGCTGCAGGGTCGCCAGCACGTCACCGACGCCAACGATGTCGCCGGCCAGGTGCGAGGTGATGATGTGGCGCAGTGTCGAGATGTCACGCGGCTCCAGGTTCTGGAACTGGCAACCGGTGCGGCCGGTCTGGCGGTCGTAGGAACGGATCTGCAGTTCCACGTCCATGGCCAGGCCGAGGTTGTCGATCACGAACTGCAGGCGAGCCTTGTAGGTCTCGCCAACCTTGAGCGGCAGTTGGCCGGCGTTGAAGCACAGCCCACCGGCGGACAGGTCCAGGACCTTGACTTCCATGGGCGTACGGTCAGGGCCGAAGAAGCGCAACTTGGCCGGGATTTTGACCCGGGCGTGTTGGCGTTGGGCTTCGGATTCATGCACTACGTTGACGTTGACGGCGGTGTTCATAGGGGCGATTTCCTAGTTAATTCAGGCAAGTTCGGTCAGACCATCGTCAGCAGCACGGCGACAAAGATGCTGCCGGCGGAGAAGGTCATGGTCCGAGACGACCAGGTGTTGAACCAACGTTGAAAGCTGGCGAGATCACGGGTCAGGTGGGTGGGCTGGCGGGTCCAGGACTGTTGATCGAGGCGGAAGAACACATAGATCTTCACCAGCGCGCCGACGATCTGGTTGTAATAGAGAATCGCCGGGTAGGCCGGGCCGATCCGGTGTCCGGAGCACGACAGCAGCAGGGTCAGGAGCAACCGCGTGATGCCGATCCACAACAGGTACACCAGGATGAACGCGGTGCCGTACTTGACGCTGGCGATGATCGCCACGGTCAGGCCCAGCAGCGAAGTCCACATCGACACGCGCTGGTCGAACAGCACCACCGAAGTGAACAGGCCCAGACGCCGCAGACCCAGGCCCAGGGCCCGGGAGTTCTGCCGCAAGTTGTTGCCGTACCAACGGAACATCAACTTGCGACTCGCCTTGATGAAGCTTTTTTCCGGCGGATGTTCCACCGTGTTGATGGCCGCGTCCGGCACGTAGAACGTGTCGTAGCCCAGGCGCATCAGGCTGAACCAACTCGACTTGTCGTCACCGGTGAGGAACTTGAAGCGGCCCAGGCGCCAGTGTTGCAGCGAGTCGCTTTCCACGTCGGCGATGAAGTCCGGGTTGGTGACCACGGTCGCGCGGAATACGGACATGCGTCCGGTCATGGTCAACACGCGCTTGGACAGGGCCATGGAGCACATGTTGATGTGACGCTGGGCGAAACGCAGCTTGTGCCACTCGCTCATGATGTAGCCGCCGCGTACTTCGCAGAACTCGTTGGTGGTCAGGCCGCCGACGTTGCCGAACAGCTGGAACCACGGCACGGTCTTGCGCACCACGCCTTCGGCGAGGACGGTGTCGCCATCGATCACCGCGACCACTGCGCGATCGTCCGGCAGGTGGCGGGAGATGGCGCGAAAACCGTAGGCCAGGCCATCACGCTTGCCGGTACCGGGGATGCGCACGAAGTCCAGCTTGACGTGTTCCGGTGGGTTCATGCGAGCCCAGAGGCTCTTGACCAGCAACTCGTCGGACATTTCCACGATGGAGCAAACCACGGTGGTGGGCAGCCCGCACTCGATGGCTTCGCGAATCACCGAGCCATAGACCTGGGCGGTGGTCAGTGCGTCGATGCGAAAACTGGTGACCATCAGGTACACATGGGACGGGTCCGCCGCCTTGCCCAACTTGCGTACCTTGCGGCGCAGGTGTGGGTAGACGATGTACAGGAAGATCATGCCGCGCACGAAATGCGTCGCTCCCATGGAGTAACGCCAGATGCCCACGGCACCGATCAGGAAAATGAAATCCTTGGATTCGGAGTCGAACGTGGACGTGGGCAACGCCGTGGCGATGCCCATCAGTAAACTCAAGTAAAACAGCCAACCGGCGGCCTGAAGCAGGCCGTGCTTTAGCCTGTGCATAATCTGCATCCGTCTCTATCTCGGGCGGGCCTTGTGGGCGGCCCGATGGGTTAAGGCAGGCGAAAGGCCGGCCGGGACGAATCCCGGCCGGCAAACAGACTTACCAGCAGATACCTTCGGTCCGGCCATTCGGAGAGGTGGCCTTGGACATGAAGCCAACCAGGTCGATGACCTGCTTGCCTTCCGGTACGTTCTCGGTCAGCGCGCGGAACTTCTCGTCGCGGTTACCCAGGATGATGATGTCGGAGCTGTCGATCACCGAGTCGAAGTCGGCGTTGAGCAAGGACGAGACGTGAGGAATCTTCGACTCGATGTAATCCTTGTTCGCACCGTGGACACGAGCGTATTCGACGTTGCTGTCGTAGATCTTCAAGTCGAAGCCCTTGCCGATCAGCATTTCCGCCAGCTCTACCAGTGGGCTTTCACGCAGGTCGTCGGTACCGGCCTTGAAGCTCAGGCCCAGCAGGGCGACTTTGCGCTTGTCGTGGCTGGAAACGATGTCGAACGCGTTCTGCACTTGGGATTCGTTGCTGCGCATCAACGAGTTGAGCAGCGGCGCTTCGACGTCCAGCGAGCTTGCGCGATAGGTCAGGGCGCGCACGTCCTTTGGCAGGCACGAACCGCCGAAGGCGAAGCCAGGGCGCATGTAGTACTGGGAAAGGTTCAGCGCCTTGTCCTGGCAGACCACGTCCATCACTTCACGACCATCGACGCCGACAGCCTTGGCGATGTTGCCGATCTCGTTGGCAAACGTCACCTTGGTGGCGTGCCAGACGTTGCAGGTGTACTTGATCATCTCGGCGACGGCGATGTCCTTGCGGATGATCGGCGCATCGAGCTCTTCGTACAGCGATTGCAGGACATCGCCCGAGGCGGTGTCGAACTCGCCGATGACGGTCATTGGCGGCTGGTCGTAGTCCTTGATCGCGGTGCTTTCACGCAGGAACTCAGGGTTGACCGCGACGCCGAAATCAACGCCGGCTTTCTTGCCGGAGCAGTCTTCGAGGATCGGGATGACCACGTTGGCAACGGTGCCTGGCAGTACAGTACTGCGAACCACGATGGTGTGGCGGGTGGACTTCTCGCGCAGGACAAAACCGATTTCACGGCACACTGCTTCGATGTAGTTCAGTTCCAGGTCGCCATTCTTTTTACTTGGCGTGCCAACGCAAATCATGGACAGGTCAGTATCACGAATTGCTTCGGCGAAGTTGGTAGTACCACGCAGTCGGCCGGTTTGAATGCCTTGCGCCAACAGCTCGCCAAGACCCGGTTCAACGATCGGGGATTTACCCGCGTTGATCATGTCGATTTTGTCTTTGGCGACATCTACGCCAACTACGTCATGGCCCCGTGCAGACAGGCAACCGGCACATACTGCACCGACGTAACCCAAACCAAATATGCTAATGCGCATCGCATTTACCTCTGTTTTCACGCCATTAAATGGCCGGAGTTAATAGTGTTCAGCGGTCATCGTGCACTCGGAAGTGTGGAATGCAGGCGCCACAGTGCCGTGTGCAGGCATACAAAAGTTCCGAGTGACTAAATAATTGCACTCAAGTTGTGCGCAAAGCGGCCTAGTTGTTATGACCTGCCCTGTTATGCAGCCAGTCCTCGTTGGCGGGACGTCCGTGCAAAAGATCTTTCACTTCAGACTCCTGGCAAAAAGCCCACAAAATCAGAAGCTTGTGTGCTCGGGTGAGCACGTTAATAGGGGCGCAGCCTTGGCCTTGTAGGGGATAGTAATGGTGCGTTATCTCCCGTCCTTTTAGGGTGGATCCAATTAGACGACCGTTTCGCTAAGTTGTCGTTACAACTCGGTTACTTCGGACGACGTGCTATGTAAGTTATCTCGTACACGCTCGGCGAGAATCGTTACGGGTGGTATGAGCCGTGCAATTTCACATAGTTCCGATCCGCTCATCGCCATTTTCGAAATTTTTCGAAATATCTGCTTAGATGGCACTGCCCTCATAGTGATAGCACTTGCGATTTTGGCCTTTAGTTTCGGGGAGTTGGGGAGGGTAGATAGTTTTGTGCCACTACCGATGAAAAATTTCCGTGCCACTACGGAAAAATCTGACATTTGTCGAGTGAAAGAAAAGTTAGCGCAGGGTGTGTTGGTTTTGTTGACGCCAATAAAGTGTCAATTGGTGTGGGGAACTGCGATGACATCTAGCGGTGTGATCGAGGCCCCTTATAGGGGCCTGAAAGAGGCGTTGCGTTATTGCGGGGCGTGGTCGCGCAAGAAGACCAGTTTTTGTGGGGACGATTGTTCGGGGTTGTAGCGATAACCCTGCACGTCGAATGCCTTGAGTGCCGCGGGGTCATCAATGCGCTGCTCAATGACAAATCGGCTCATCAGGCCCCTGGCTTTTTTGGCGTAGAAACTGATGATTTTGTACTGGCCGTTCTTGAGATCCTTGAATTCGGTATCGATCACGCGTGCTTTCAGTGCACTGCGTTTTACCGCCGTGAAGTATTCATTGGACGCCAGGTTCAACAATACGTCGTCACCCTGTTCGGCCAGGGCTTCGTTCAACCATTCGCTGATGCGGGTGCCCCAGAACGCATATAAGTCCTTGCCCCGGGCGTTGGCCAGCTTCGTGCCCATCTCCAGGCGATAAGGCTGCATCAGGTCCAGTGGGCGCAGCAGGCCATACAAGCCTGACAGCATGCGCAGGTGCTGCTGGGCGTAGTCGAGATCGGCTTCACCGAGGCTTTGCGCGTCGAGGCCGGTATAAACGTCGCCCTTGAAGGCGAGCAACGCCTGTTTGGCGTTGGCCGGAGTGAATGCCGGGTTCCAACTGCCGAACCGCGCGGCGTTGAGGCCGCCGATCTTGTCCGAAACGTGCATCAGTTCGCTGATCTGGGCCGGCGACAGTTCACGCAGTTGCTCGACCAATTCCTGGGAATGGTCCAGGTACTGCGGCAGGGTGAAGCGCTCGATGGCCGGCGGTGTTTCGAAATCGAGGGTCTTGGCGGGGGAAATCACCATCAGCATGCAAACGTCTCCTTTGAGGGTGCGGCGATTCTAGGGGGTTGTACGGGTGGACTCCAGCTATTGGGTTGATAGGGGATGGATGGTGAGCAAGCCAGGTTCATCAGGAAGGAGGCGGTCGCACAAGAGCGTCACACCAGGATCAGCTATCATGCCGCGCGGGTTTCGTTATGGAGACATCCCCTTTGCGTATCGTCCTTCTACTGTCGGCCTGGTTGTTGAGTTTCGCTGCGGTCGCCGCACCCAACGATGTCGCCACCCTGGACCGCAGCACCTGGCCTGAGCAACTCGGCAACCCGACGCTGTTCGATGTCGCCTCGCGGGCCGAAATCCTGATGTTCGCCCGGGTGTTGCTGGACGTCGACGCCATGGATGAAGTGGCGCTCAAGCAGTACCTTGGGTTGCGCTCGGTCAATATGGCGGCGGTCGACGCGCTGCGCGCGCGGCTTTGGCAACGCCTGCTATCGAGCTACAACTTCGCCCAGCGAAGTTGCGAACTGGACGCATCCTTCTGCTATCTGGTCGAAGACATGGGGACCTTGAAGGAGGAGGCGGGCAGGTTCCAGCTCGATGACAACTCGTATTACATCAAGTGGGCCGAGCCGAGCCGGATCTTCCATACCCACTATCGGGATGAACTGCTGCGCAAGGCGGCCCTGTTCCCTCAAGTCAGCAGCGAAGTCGAGCGTTTTGGCGATTACGAGCGCAACGGCGAGCAGATGAACGACCGGCTGTTTTTGCTGACCTTCGACAGCGGCGCCAATGTCGCGCCGGATAACACCCCGTGGCTGACGGAATACCTGCGCAAATCGAACATGAACGGCACGTTCTTCGTACTGGGCAAGGATATCCAGGCGCGGCTTGCGGATCGCTCGGTCAACGATCTCCAGGCCCTTTATTCGCGGCAATGCGTCGGCGTGCAGGGCTGGGAGTTTCGCTCTCACAGTTTCTGGCAGGATTGGCAGGATTCGGTGCGGCGCAGCGTCGATCTGGTCAAGGGCAAGCTGCCGGAGAACTTCGTGCCGCTGTTCCGCCCGCCCCAAGGCCAGCGCCGGGGCGATGCGCAATCGTTTTTCCGGACCCAGGGTTTGCAAGTGGCACTGTGGGACATTGATCCCCAGGACAGCGCGAACCGTCTCAAGCCCGAACAGAGCGCCCAGCGAGCACTGACCCTCATGCTGTTGTGGCGCCATGGCGTGATCAACTTCAACGCCAAGCAGGACGCAGTGAAAACCGCGCTGCCCTGGCTCATTGCGCAAACGGCACAAAGCGGGATCGGTTGGGAGGATTGTCAGGACGCGTTTCGCTGAGGGACGAAGGTCCCGGAAACATTGGGCAGGACGGGTTTTCTGGCACGCATTCGGTGCGACCCGACTTCCGACTTTAACGGTGCGGCAGCGGTACGCCAAGGGTTATTCGTCACTCTGAAAAATAAACTTCAAAAAAGCGTCAAAGTGCTTTTTCCTGTCATGTGTTTTGGAGTATCAAGAAGTCAGACCGCCGAAACCTGCAACACAGGTGGCGTCTTCCAAGACCCAGATTGTGTGCAGTTCGCCCGAATCGTCGCGGGTGAATTCGGTGGCTACCTCGAGGCGCAGCACTGTCACGGTATTGCGTCGAATGGCCCCCACAAAGGTGACCGAGTATGGATGACCACGGACGTAGCCCTTCCTCCAACCAGCCAATCCTGTATGTACTCGATACCAACGTATTGATCCACGATCCAAACGCGCTGCTGAACTTCGAAGAACACCACGTTGCCCTTCCGATGACCGTCCTTGAAGAGCTGGACAAGCTCAAGAGCGGGCATCACAGCGTGGCGGCCGAATGTCGCCAGGCGATCCGCCTGATCGACAAGACCCTGGGGGACGCCTCTCCCGAAGACGTCGAGCTGGGCGTGCCGATCCAGCGCGGCAAAAGCGGTCCCAAGGGCTTGCTCTCGATCCTGATGAGCAAGCGCACCGAGCCCAACCTGGTACTGCCCGAACACCTGAACGACAACATCATCATCAACCAATTGATCGACCTGCACGCGCGCAACAAGGACCAAGCCGTGGTGCTGGTGACCAAAGACATCAACATGCGCCTCAAGGCCCGCGCCTGCGGGATAGCGGCCGAGGACTACAGCACCGACCAACTGGTCGACGACGTGTCGCTGCTGCCCAACGGCTATCACACGATGACCGGCTCCTTCTGGGACCGCGTAAGCAAGGTCGAAACCCGTCAGGACCACGGGCGCACCTGGCACCAGGTGCAACTGATCGACAACCTGCCGGCGGTGCACCTCAACGAATTCATCATTGACGAACAAGGCTTCGTCGGCTGGATCAAGGAAATCCAGGTCGATAAACTGCTGATTCTCGACCTGCATCAGGAACCCCTGTTGCATCAAGAGGCATGGGGCCTCAAGCCTCGTGACATCTACCAAAGCCTGGCGCTGTTCGCCTTGCTCGATCCGGACATCCACCTGGTCAACCTGTCCGGCGCCGCCGGCTCCGGCAAGACCATCCTGGCCCTGGCCGCCGCCATCGAGCAGACCATGGTCAGCAAACGCTACCGGCGCATCATCGCCACCCGCAGCGTGCAGGGCCTCGACCAGGAGATCGGCTTCCTGCCCGGCACCGAAGCGGAAAAAATGGAGCCGTGGCTGGGCGCAATCACCGACAACCTCGAAGCCTTGCACATGGACGACGAAAGCACCCATGGCAGCGTCGACTACATCCTCAGCAAAGTGCCGTTGCAGTTCAAATCCCTCAACTACATCCGGGGTCGCAGCTTCCAGCAGAGCCTGATCCTGATCGACGAATGCCAGAACCTGACCCCGCACCAGATGAAAACCATCATCACCCGTGCCGGCGCCGGTTCCAAAGTGGTGTGCCTGGGTAACCTGGCACAGATCGACACCCCTTACCTGTCCGCGACCAGCTCCGGGCTGACCTACCTGACCGAACGTTTCAAGGACTTCCCCAACGGCGTCCACATCACCCTGCAAGGCGTACCGCGCTCGATCCTGGCCGAATACGCTGAGTCTCATCTGTAATTGATTCATCAGAACCGGGCAACCTCACCGTTGCCTGGTTTTTTATGGCTGCTGGCAATTCCCTGTGTGCGAGCTTGCAGATCCAGGATGGACGTGGGTGCGACAATCAGCCCTGCCGGAATCTGACCCACGGGTTTACAATCCTTGCTCCTGATCAGGAGTAACCCTGTGCTGACTCATCTCGATTCCCAAGGTCGCGCCAACATGGTCGACGTGACCGACAAGGCCGTGACCTTCCGTGAAGCCACCGCCGAAGCCTTTGTACGCATGCTGCCCGACACCCTGCAAATGATCGTCAGTGGCGGCCACCCCAAGGGCGATGTATTTGCCGTTGCCCGTATTGCCGGTATCCAGGCTGCCAAGAAAACCAGCGACCTGATTCCCCTCTGCCACCCGCTGATGCTCACCAGCGTCAAGGTCGAGCTCAATGCCGAAGGTGAGGATCGCGTGCGCATCGTTGCCCGTTGCAAACTGTCGGGGCAGACCGGTGTGGAAATGGAAGCGCTCACCGCCGCCAGCGTCGCCGCGCTGACCATCTACGACATGTGCAAGGCCGTGGACCGTGCCATGACCATCGAAGGCGTGCGGGTGCTGGAAAAACTCGGCGGCAAGAGCGGCCATTTCCAGGCGGATGCCCCATGAAAATCATCGTGAAATTTTTTGCGCGCTATCGCGAAGCGCTTGGCGTGGATTCGGTACAGGTCGAAGGCGATTTTTCCACCGTCGAGGATGTGCGCGCGTTGCTTGCGCAGCGCGACGGCGCCGAGGTCCTGAAGGAGCAAAACCTGATGTGCGCACGCAACGAAGAGCTGTGCCAGCTCGACGAACCATTGGCAGACGGTGACGAAGTCGCGTTTTTCCCCACCGTGACCGGAGGCTGAACCATGGCCATTCGTGTGCAGGTCGAGCCGTTCGATCCGGGAGTTGAAGTCAATGCGATGCACGCGGCCAATGTCGGCGTGGGAGCGGTGGTGAGCTTTGTCGGCTACGTGCGTGATTTCAATGACGGTCTCGATGTGTCGGGGATGTTCCTGGAGCATTACCCGGGCATGACCGAAAAAGCCCTGGGCAAGATCGCCATCGAGGCCGAGCAGCGCTGGCCATTGCTCAAGCTCGAAGTGCTGCACCGCATCGGCGCCCTGGAGCCGGGTGAGCCGATTGTTTTTGTCGGCGCTGCCAGCGCCCATCGCCAGGCGGCGTTCGACGCCTGCGCCTTTGTGATGGATTACCTCAAGACCCGTGCGCCGTTCTGGAAGAAGGAAAACACCGTCGACGGCCCGCGCTGGGTGGAAGGGCGGGACAGTGATCATGCGGCGGCGGATCGCTGGAAGCAGTAGGCAGCCTGTCATTCTTTTGTTGCTTGCGAATGCGCGATTCGCGAGCAGCCTCCCATCGCATTCCCCTGTTTATCCAATTGACGACGTGTACATTAAAGTCCAGTATGGATTTATAAGTACAAAGTAGTCGCGTCCACCTTTCTCTGCCAAACCAACAACAACCCGCGAGAGAACGACCATGAAGAAACTCCCCCTCATTACCGGCCTGGCCTTGAGCCTGTTGGCCTCCAGCAGTCTGTTCGCCGCCGAGAAAACCTTGCGCATCGGTATCGAGGCCGCTTATCCACCGTTTGCTTCCAAGACCTCGGAAGGCAAGATCGAAGGTTTCGACTACGACATAGGCAATGCCTTGTGCGCGCAGATGCAGGTCAAGTGCGAGTGGATCGAAGGGGAGTTCGACGGACTGATCCCGTCCCTCAAGGTGAAGAAGATCGACTTGGCGCTGTCGTCCATGACCATCACCGAAGAGCGCAAGAAGTCGGTGGATTTCACCCACAAGTACTATTTCACTTCGTCGCGGCTGGTAATGAAGGAAGGCGCTGTAGTCGATGACCAGTACGCCAGCCTTAAGGGCAAGACCGTGGGCGTGCAGCGGGCCACCACCACGGATCGTTTCGCCACGGAAGTCTTCGAGCCAAAAGGCGTGACGGTCAAGCGCTACAGCAATAACGAAGAAATCTACATGGATCTGGCGTCGGGGCGCCTGGACGCGATTTTCGCCGACACGATCCCGCTGGAAGATTTCCTGTCGATGCCTCGTGGCAAGGGCTACGCGTTTGTCGGGCCGGAGCTCAAGGATCCGAAATACGTCGGTGAGGGTGCCGGGATTGCGGTGCGCAAAGGCAATACCCAACTGGTGGCGGACTTGAACGCGGCCATCGACGGGATTAGGGCCAATGGCGAGTACCAGAAGATCCAGGCCAAGTATTTCAAGTCGGATATCTACGGAGACTGATACATCGCCTTCGCTAGCAGGTTAGCTCCCACAGGAATTTGCGTCGTGCACGATATTTGTGTGCAACAAAATCAAATGTGGAAGCGAGACTGCTCGCGAAGGCGTCAGGCCATGCGACACAAACCTCAGCCCTTCAACTCCTTCAGATGTTTGTACACCGTCGCCCGCCCCATGTTCAGCACGTTCGCCACATAGTTGGACGCGCTCTTGCCCTTGAATGCACCCTCGGCATGCAGTGCCAGTACCAGCTCGCGCTTGTGGTCGCGGTTCAGCAGGTTCAGGCTCAATTGACGCTCGCGCATCCAGGCGTGGAGGAAGGTGTTGATCCGCTCCTGCCAATCATCGCGAAACAGCGAGTCCGGCTGTGCAATCAACTTGCTCGGTGACAGGAACAGGTCCAGCGCTGCCTTGGCGTTTTCAAACAGCGAGATATTCAGGTTGATGCACAGCACCGCCAGCGGGTGGCCGTCTGCGTCTCGCAGCACGCTGCTGAGGCTGCGGATTTTCTGGCCGTCCCAATTCAACTTCTCGTATGGCCCGATGTTTCGTTCGCTGACGTCTTCGCTGAGCATGTCTTCCAAGGACGAGTCGTTGCCCACTTCGCGCTTGGACAGGTTGTTGGCGATGTAATCGACCCGTTGCGTGCGCAGGTCATGCAACACCACTTCAGCGTGGGGATAGAACAGCGTGGCGATGGCATCGGCGATAGTGCGGAAATTATCCAGTGCCGGATCGGCTTGCGGGGCATTCATGACAGGACTCCAGGCAGTCAGCGCCCCGTGAAGCAGGGGCGCGAGGGAGTGTGCCGCAATCGTGGAGATGCGTCACCTTGGTGAAGGTCCGCCCAGGCGTGCGGGTGACAACATCGCAGCGTTCAGGCCGAAACGGGCCAAGGGTTCGGGCAATGGTTCTCCGCGCACCAGGGCCGCGCTGGCCTGGCCCATGGCGGGGGAGGTCTGGATGCCGTAGCCGCCTTGGGCCGCGACCCAGAAAAGGCCGGGCACATGTGGATCGAAACCGGCCAGTAGATCGCCGTCGTGCACGAAACTGCGCAGTCCGGCCCAGGTGCGAGTCGGGCGGCGGATGGTCAGGGTGGTCGCTTCTTCGATCTGGTAGATACCCATGGCAATGTCCAGCTCTTCGGGCTGTACGTCGTGAGGCTCGACGGGATCGGCATTGGCGGGCGAACCGAGGAACATGCCGGCGTCCGGCTTCATGTAGAAGGACTCGTCGAGGCTCACCAGCATCGGCCAGTCATGAATGTCCACGCCCTCGGGGCCGGCGAAAATGAATGCTGCCCGCCGCTTTGGTTGCAGCCCCAGCTTGGGCGCACCGGCCATTTCGGCCACTTGGTCGGCCCAGGCGCCGGCCGCGTTGATCAGCACGGGCGCGCAGAAAGTCTGGCTGGCGGTCCTGACCTGCCATTGCCCTTGATCGTCCCGGATCAAGTCGAGCACTTCGCTGTCGGTGTGCACCTCGCCGCCGCTGCGACGGATGCCGCGCAAATAACCTTGGTGCAGCGCATCGGTGTCGATGTCACAGGCAGTGGGGTCATAGATCGCGCCGTGGACTTTTTCCCGCCGCAATATCGGCAGCCGCACGCAGGCTTCTTCGGCGCTGAGCAGCTGCATCTGCGGCACCGTGGCCTTGGCGCTGAGGTATTGGTTGTTCAGTTCGGTCGGGTCACCGGTGAAATCCACAGTCATCTCGCCGCGTGGTGTGAGCAACGGATGCTCGCAGAAACCGGTTGGCGGGGCGTCGAAAAAATCCCGGCTGGCCTGGGTCAACGCCCTTACCTGTGGCGTGCCATAAGCGGCGGTGTACAGCGCCGCCGAGCGTCCGGTGGAATGGTAGGCCGGATGAGTTTCGCGTTCGAGCACAATGACCCGGCCGTGGGGCGCGAGCCAATAGCCGGTGGAGGCACCGGCGATGCCGCCGCCGATGATGATGAAGTCTGCTTGTGTCATGGAGCGCTCCTGTCGAACACGGTGCCGGAGAGTTTGAAATCCCGCCGGGACTACAGTGGTGTCAGTTATGAAGTCGATACAGCGCATTCGCCAGCGCAACATCTTCCAGCCCCAACCCGATGGAGCGGAAGAACACATGGCGCTCGTAGTTCGGCTGCGCCACCCGTTCGCTCAGCAGGTCGGGCAAGTCACCGACGATACTCGATGCCTGCCAGCCATGTTGCTCGCTGGCGATCAGCATCTCGCCGGCCGAGCCCGGAGTGGTCTGACGATAGTCACAGAACACGTCCATATCGTTGAGGCGCTCGGGCGGCACTTCATGGGCGCGTGGGGCGTTGGTGCTGATGGAGGTGATCAGCGCAGGTTTAACCAGGGCCTGTGGATCAAGCACCGCTTTGGCGGACGAGGTGCAGAGCATCACCACGTCGGCGTCATGTAGCGCGGCTTCAAGGGTGTCGCAAATCTGCAGGCGTGGGTCCAGGCCGGTGATCAGCGCGAGATCTTCAGGTGCCCGGTCTCTCAGGCTTGGTGAATAGAGACTGATGCCCTGCCAATCCCGCAGTCCCTTGACGTACTGCACATGGGCGCGCGCCACTGCGCCACTGCCGATTACCGCCAGGCGCTTGGCCTCGAGGGGAGCGAGGGCATCGATGGCAACGGCGGTCGTCGCGGCGGTGCGGACCGTTGTCAGCAGGGCTGCATCACACAGCAACAACGGCAGGCCGGTCTGCATAGACATCAGCAAAGTCCAGGCGGTAACCAATGGGCCTTGCTCACGGACGATATAGGGCGAGGTCTTGATCCCGTAGACCTGGTCTCCAGCCAGCACGCCCAGGTAATTGATGAAGTCCCCGGCGCCTTGAGGGAAAACCACCAACTGCTGGGCTGGTTGCACTGCTTGTCCGGCGGCGAGATCGCGGAACAGCTTGCGCAGGATCTGCGGCACATCGACGTGTTCGAGCAGCGCTCGGGCCTGGGCTTGGGTCATGACTTGAGGCGTGCTGGTCATCGTGTGCTCCGAGTGTCTCGTATAAACTAATTTGTCCATTATGGACTTTTAGTTTTATCGGGCAATATCCCCAGGCAAAAAAAAGCGCAGCCTTTGCGGGCTGCGCCTCTTGTCTCGTCAAGCGGTTAAGGCCGCTTACGCTCAACCGGTCGCAACAGATGAGTCGGCGGCATCTCGCAGCTGATCTTGCGACCCAGCAGCGCTTCGATCGACGGCAACTGGTAAGAGTCGTCTTCCCCGGCGAAGCTGATCGAAACCCCCGCGGCCCCGGCACGACCGGTGCGGCCGATACGGTGCACGTAATCGTCCGGCACTTCCGGCAGGGTGAAGTTGATCACGTGGCTGATGCCATCAATGTGGATGCCGCGGCCGGCCACGTCGGTGGCCACCAGCACGCGGATCTTGCCTTCGCGGAAACCTTCGAGGGTCTTGATGCGCTTGTGCTGGGGCACGTCGCCGGAGAGTTGGGCGGCGTTGACGCCATCGCGCACCAGGCGTTCTTCGATGCGGCGCACTTCGTCCTTGCGGTTGGCGAACACCATCACCCGCTCCCAACCGTTGTCGTTGACCAGGTTGTAAAGCAGCTTGTATTTGTCGGCACCGGCGACTGCGTAGATGTGTTGTTCGACGTTTTCGCTGGCGACGTTCTCGGCTTCGATCTCGACGATGGCCGGGTCGGTCGTCCATTGCTTGGCCAGGTTCATCACGTCTTCGGTGAAGGTGGCGGAGAACAGCAGGGTCTGGCGTTCGCTTTTCGGCGGGGTCTGGCGAATGATCTGGCGCACCTGCGGGATGAAGCCCATGTCGAGCATGCGGTCGGCTTCGTCCAGCACCATCACCTCGACCATGTCCAGGTGAACGTCGCCGCGCTGGTTGAAGTCCAGCAGGCGGCCCGGCGTGGCGACCAGAATGTCGCAGTGGCGGGCTTCGAGGTGCTTGAGCTGCTTGTCGAAGTCCATGCCGCCCACGAACGTCATCACGTTCAGGCCGGTGTACTTGGTCAGGTCGGCGGCGTCCTTGGCGATCTGCACCACCAGCTCGCGGGTCGGCGCGATGATCAGTGCCCGCGGTTCACCCATGTAGCGTTCCCTGGGCGGCGGGGTCTGGAGCAACTGGGTAATGATGGAGATCAGGAACGCGGCGGTCTTGCCGGTGCCGGTCTGGGCGCGGCCGATGGCATCTTTGCCGGCGAGGGTGTAACCGAGCACTTGCGCCTGGATCGGCGTGCAGTAAGGGAAACCCAGGTCCTGGATGGCATGCATCAATTCGGGGGCGAGCTTGAAGTCGTGGAAGCGGGTCTTGCCTTCCTGGGGTTCCACGACGAAGTCTTCGAGCTTCCAGGCGACGACGGGCGGTTTTGGTGCGCGTTCGCGGCGTGGCCTTGGCGCTTCGCTGCGTGGCTTTTCATCGGCCGGTGCGGCGACGGGCTGGGCAGCGGGGGAGGTCGTGGGCGTTGTTTTTGCCTGCGCAACCGGCGGAGCGGTCCGGCGCGGTTGTTGCGCATCGGTGCGGCTCGGGGCTTGGACTGGCGCGCTGGAAACAGGCGCGAGCTGCTCGGCCTCGCTTTTACCGAACATCTTCTTGAGTGCTTTGAGCACGGTCATCTCATCGATTGGTTAAGGAATGTACGCCGGCCAGTGTAATGCAAGAAACGGGCGCGGCGTAGTGTGTTCATCAAAGCGTTGACGTGGCGATTGGCCTCTTAGCGCAGCCGCTCGGCCAGCCAGGTGCCGATGTCGCGAATCTCCTCGGGTAACACTTCGTGGCCCATTGGGTATTCTCGCCATGTCACGGTGACACCATGCTGCTTCAGATACTCCTTCGCAGTCCGGCCCATCGGGTTGAGTACCACTTCATCGTATTGTCCGTGCAGCGCCAGCACCGGAATGCGTTGCTGGCTCGCCGACAATTGCAGTTCTTCGCCGAACGTTGGGGCATAAGTGGACAGGGCGATCACGCCACCCAGCGGCCCCTGCCATTTGACGAACGCTGTGTGATAGACCACGGCGCCGCCCTGGGAAAAACCCGCGAGGAAGATTCGCGAAGCGTCTATTCCGCAGGCTCGCTGGGTTTTCATCAGGTCAATGACTCGCTGTGCCGAGCTTTCCAATTGGTCTTCGTCAATCGCTCGGGCCGGGCGCAGGGCGCGAATGTCGTACCAGCTCGGCATGGCATAACCGCCGTTGATCGTGACGGGCTGGGTCGGTGCCTGGGGCAAGACGAAACGCGTGGTGTGCAGACTTTGCTGCAACATTTCGGCTACCGGCATGAAGTCATATCGATCGGCACCCAGGCCGTGGAGCCAGATTACGCACGCGTCGGCGGTGCCAGGGGGCTCGAGAATCAAGGGGTCGGTCATGGTGTGCTCCAAAAATGTGCGGGCGCGCTCAATCGGTGCGTGTTTACGGTGCGCGCCTGGCGCCTCAGTTAATTACATGTCGCAATGCTACAACTTTTTGTCTTGACGTTCTCAGTAAGGGACAAGCGCAGCGGTGTGGTACGGGCTTTGCTATTGGTTTAGCCGAGTGATGATTCTTACGCTGCGCGGTAACACTATCAGCTCGACGCGACGCATGGGATATCAGAAATCCGGTGATGGATGTTCGCCAATAGCCGCTACGGGCTTCGCGAACGTGAAGGGCTACAGCCCGTTCGGCCGATTGGTGAGAAGTGAGCAGGCCGCTGTTTATGGGCGCTCTCATTAATAGACTCATAGCGAAGGCCCAGACGTCGGTTGACCCTAAAAAAAGCCAACAAGGGTCGGCAATGCCTCAAAAGGGTGCGACAGGGCTCGAGCTCCGACACAACAAGAGCAAAACTGGAGGTTTGAATGAAGTTACTGAAATCCACCCTGGCAGTCGTGACTGCAGCAGCAGTCCTCGGTGTCAGCGGGTTCGCTCAGGCGGGTGCAACCCTGGATGCCGTGCAGAAGAAAGGTTTTGTGCAATGTGGTGTAAGTGATGGCCTGCCGGGCTTCTCGGTGCCTGATTCCACCGGCAAGATCGTCGGTATCGACGCTGACTTCTGCCGCGCCGTGGCCGCAGCGGTATTCGGTGACGCGACCAAGGTCAAGTTCAGCCAGTTGAACGCCAAGGAGCGCTTCACCGCGCTGCAGTCGGGCGAAATCGACGTGCTGTCGCGCAACTCCACCATGACCAGCTCCCGTGATGCTGGCATGGGCCTGAAGTTTCCTGGCTTCATCACCTACTATGACGGCATCGGTTTCCTGGCCAACAGCAAATTGGGCGTCAAGAGCGCCAAGGAACTGGACGGTGCGACCATCTGCATCCAGGCCGGTACCACCACCGAGCTGAACGTGTCCGATTACTTCCGCGCCAACGGCCTGAAGTACACCCCGATCACTTTCGACACCTCCGATGAAAGCGCCAAGTCGCTGGAATCCGGTCGTTGCGACGTGCTGACTTCCGACAAGTCCCAACTGTTCGCCCAGCGCAGCAAGCTGGCTTCGCCGAAGGACTACGTGGTTCTGCCAGAAACCATTTCCAAGGAGCCACTGGGCCCGGTCGTGCGTAACGGCGACGACGAGTGGCTGGCCATCGTGCGTTGGACTGGCTACGCCATGCTCAACGCTGAAGAAGCAGGCGTGACTTCGAAGAACGTCGAAGCTGAAGCCAAGTCCACCAAGAACCCGGACGTTGCCCGTATGCTGGGCGCTGACGGTGAATACGGTAAAGACCTGAAGCTGCCGAAAGACTGGGTCGTGCAGATCGTCAAGCAAGTCGGCAACTACGGTGAAATGTTCGAGCGCAACCTCGGCAAGGACACCCCGCTGCAGATCGATCGCGGTCTGAACGCTCTGTGGAACGCAGGCGGCATTCAATACGCACCACCAGTGCGCTGATGGTTCTATCACCCGGTGGGCCAACCACCGGGTGATGTTCTGTTCCATTCCTTGCGGGGCACTTCATGCAAAATTCAATCGGCGCACCTAAGCAGAGGCTCAGCCTCAGCGATCCACGAGTGCGTGCGTGGGTATTTCAGATCGTCACCATCGTGGCGGTTATTTCGCTGGGCTGGTTTCTGTTCGATAACACACAAACCAACCTGGAACACCGGGGCATCACTTCCGGTTTCGGCTTTCTGGAGCGCAGTGCCGGTTTTGGCATCGCTCAAACCCTGATCGACTACACCGAGGCGGACAGTTATGCCCGCGTCTTTGTCATCGGGTTGCTCAACACACTGCTGGTGACGTTTATCGGCGTGATCCTGGCGACGATTCTCGGTTTCATTGTCGGCGTGGCCCGACTGTCGAAAAACTGGATCATCGCCAAGCTAGCAACGGTGTATGTGGAGGTTTTCCGTAACATCCCGCCACTGTTGCAGATCCTGTTCTGGTACTTCGCGGTGTTCCTGACCATGCCGGGGCCGCGCGCCGCCCATAACTTCGGCGACACCTTCTTTGTCAGCAGCCGGGGCCTGAATATGCCGGCCGCGCTGGTGGCGGACGGGTTCTGGCCATTTGTGATCAGCGTCGTGCTGGCGATTGTCGCCATCGTGCTGATGACCCGCTGGGCAAACAAGCGTTTCGAAGCGACTGGCGAGCCGTTTCATAAATTCTGGGTGGGCCTGGCGTTGTTCCTGGTGATCCCGGCGTTGTGCGCCCTGGTCTTCGGCGCCCCTGTGCACTGGGAAATGCCGGAGCTCAAGGGCTTCAACTTCGTCGGCGGCTGGGTACTGATTCCCGAGTTGCTGGCATTGACCTTGGCACTGACGGTGTACACCGCGGCGTTCATCGCCGAGATCGTGCGTTCGGGCATCAAGTCGGTCAGTCACGGTCAGACCGAAGCTGCCCACTCCCTGGGCCTGCGCAACGGCCCGACCCTGCGCAAGGTGATCATCCCGCAAGCCCTGCGTGTGATCATCCCGCCGTTGACCAGCCAATACCTGAACCTGGCGAAGAACTCTTCCCTGGCGGCCGGTATCGGTTACCCGGAAATGGTTTCGCTGTTTGCCGGCACGGTGTTGAACCAGACCGGCCAGGCTATCGAGGTGATTGCGATCACCATGAGCGTGTACCTGGCGATCAGTATCAGCATTTCCTTGCTGATGAACTGGTACAACAAGCGCATTGCGCTGATCGAGCGGTGAGGAAACGCGCATGACATCCCATACTTTCAAACCCGACATGCCCCCTCCGAGCAGCAGCATCGGTGTGGTGGCATGGATGCGCGCAAACATGTTCTCCAGCTGGCTCAATACGCTGTTGACGCTGTTTGCGTTCTACCTGATCTACCTGATCATCCCGCCGATCCTGCAATGGGCGATCCTGGATGCCAACTGGGTCGGCACCACCCAGGCCGACTGCACCAAGGAAGGCGCCTGCTGGGTGTTCATCCAGCAGCGCTTCGGCCAGTTCATGTACGGCTATTACCCGACGGGCCTGCGCTGGCGCGTCGACCTGACGGTATGGCTGGCTGTGATCGGTGTTGCGCCGCTGTTCATCTCGCGCTTCCCCCGCAAGGCGGTCTACGGCCTGAGCTTCCTGGTGCTGTATCCGATCATCGCCTGGTGCCTGTTGCACGGCGGCGTGCTGGGCCTGGATACCGTGGCGACCAGCCAGTGGGGCGGCCTGATGCTGACACTGGTGATCGCCACCGTCGGTATCGCTGGCGCCTTGCCGCTGGGTATCGTCCTCGCCCTGGGCCGTCGTTCCAACCTGCCGGCGATCCGCGTGGTCTGCGTGACCTTCATCGAGTTCTGGCGCGGCGTGCCGTTGATCACGGTGTTGTTCATGTCCTCGGTCATGCTGCCGTTGTTCCTGCCAGAAGGCATGAACTTCGACAAGCTGCTGCGGGCGCTGATCGGCGTGATCCTGTTCCAGTCGGCCTATGTGGCCGAAGTGGTGCGCGGTGGCCTGCAAGCGATTCCCAAGGGCCAGTACGAAGCGGCTGCGGCGATGGGCCTCGGTTACTGGCGCAGCATGGGCCTGGTGATCCTGCCGCAAGCTCTGAAGCTGGTAATCCCCGGGATCGTCAACACCTTCATCGCATTGTTCAAGGACACGAGCCTGGTGATCATCATCGGCCTCTTCGACCTGCTCAACAGCGTGAAACAAGCTGCCGCCGACCCGAAATGGCTGGGCATGGCCACCGAAGGCTATGTGTTCGCCGCCCTGGTGTTCTGGATTTTCTGTTTTGGTATGTCCCGCTATTCCATGCATTTGGAACGCAAGCTGGACACTGGCCACAAGCGTTAGGAGTTGACTCATGAGTGAAGCGATCAAACAGCCTGTGAGCCCTGAAGGCATTATTCAGATGCAGGGCGTCAACAAGTGGTACGGCCAGTTCCACGTGTTGAAAGACATCAACCTGAACGTCAAGCAGGGCGAGCGCATCGTGCTGTGCGGCCCGTCGGGCTCCGGCAAGTCCACGACCATCCGCTGCCTCAACCGCCTGGAAGAGCACCAGCAGGGTCGCATCGTGGTCGATGGCGTGGAGCTGACCAACGACCTCAAGCAGATCGAAGCGATCCGCCGTGAAGTCGGCATGGTGTTCCAGCACTTCAACCTGTTCCCGCACCTGACCATCCTGCAGAACTGCACCCTGGCGCCGATGTGGGTGCGCAAGATGCCCAAGCGCAAGGCCGAGGAAATCGCCATGCATTACCTGGAACGCGTACGCATTCCAGAGCAGGCGCACAAGTACCCGGGCCAGCTCTCCGGCGGTCAGCAACAGCGTGTGGCGATTGCCCGTGCCCTGTGCATGAAACCGAAAATCATGCTGTTCGACGAGCCGACTTCGGCCCTCGACCCGGAAATGGTGAAGGAGGTACTCGACACCATGATCGGCCTGGCTGAAGACGGCATGACCATGCTCTGCGTGACCCACGAAATGGGCTTCGCCCGTACCGTAGCCAACCGCGTGATCTTCATGGACAAGGGTGAAATCGTCGAACAGGCAGCGCCAAACGACTTCTTCGACAACCCACAGAACGACCGCACCAAGCTGTTCCTGAGCCAGATCCTGCATTGATCGGCGCTAGGCAGTGAAATAAACCCGGACTTGTCCGGGTTTATTTTTTTGCAGCGGACTCAGTGAGTCGTGAGGGTTTCGTGCTCTTTGTGCACCGTAGTCTTGAATCCTCTCAAGTCCGCACCTTCAGCCAGGGCTCGTGCATCTGCAAGCAAATGCGGATAGCGATCAAGCAGGCGCATCAGCAGCACCAACGCTTTTGATGGCAATACCTCACCGCGTTCGTAGCGGGAAAACGCGTTGTGCCCACCACCTGACAAAAACGACACCGCTTCTTTTTGCGACAACTGCAGTTTGCGGCGGATGCGTTTGATCTCTTCGCCGATCATCCCCCTGGCCGCATTGACCAGCTCATCACCTGCGTGGTCGTAGCGATCCGAGCAGCTTGAATCGAGCTCGACTTCGCCGCACATCTGACATTCCCAGCCAGACAAGTCATCGACCCGGCGTTCCAGTCCCTTGACGCTGATGGTTTCGCCGCGACCTTCGAAATGCAACATGCCCTCCGGGGCACCACAGCTGAAGCATTGCTGGTGTTTCATGAGTTTTGCTCCTTGAAGGAAATTACCTGAGGGCCTCCGCTGGGGCGGTACGTCACCTTCAGGTAAATCTGCAGACCGTGTGAATTGGCGTAGTAGACGTCATGCCAGACTCGATGATCGTCATAGGTGGTCATCGATTTGTAGAATTGTTTTCGCTCAAGCCCATGGATGACCTGCTGCATGTCCGAGACGCTTAGACCAAGCGTCCGAGCAGTGTTCTTCGCAGTGCTGGTGAAAGCTTTCCCTTTAAGCCGCCTGACATCCGCCTGTATCGCCACCAAGGCGTAATGGGGTGTGTTCTTTTCCATGGAACGGTGTGCCTTGTCCTTAAAATTACCCTTAAAGGGTAATTTTGATCAATCGAAAATCTCGCTTCTTTTTCTCTCATTGACCCTAGGCGGTTGCTGTCCTACGCGAAGCTGACTAACATGTCAGAAAATTCATCCTATGATTGGATGAAAGGGCGGACTCTATGTCAGATATTTCTCCATTAATGAAACGCTCCTTGGTCGATCAGGCCCTGGAGCAATTGCGCCGCCGAATCAGCGAGGGGGTGTGGGCCGTCGGCCAGCGCTTGCCCACCGAGCCGGAACTGGTGACGGAGTTGGGGATCAGCCGCAACACGGTGCGCGAAGCCATGCGCGTGCTGGCGTTTTCCGGGTTGATCGAGATCCGCCAGGGCGACGGCAGCTACGTGCGGGCGGTGGTCGATCCGCTGGATACTCTCAAGGTGCTGTCGCGCTGTTCGCTGGAACAGGCCCGGGAAACTCGGCACATCTTGGAAGTAGAGGCCATTGGCCTGGCGGCGCTGCGGCGCACCGATGAGGATTTGCTTGCGTTGCGCCAGGCGCTGCGAACCAGCGGCGAGCATTACCACGGCGACCTGGAGCACTACATCGCCTGCGACCTGGTGTTTCACCGTCTGCTGGTGGATGCCGCGCACAACCCCGCACTGAGCGAACTCTATCGCTACTTTTCCAGCGTTATTGGCGCACAGCTGCGCCAGAGCCTCAACATCATCCCCCGCCATCAACATGTTTTCGACCTGCACGTCGAAATCCTCGAAGCCGTCGAAAGCCAGGACCCGGAGCGGGCCAAGGCCCTTTGCCGGCAGTTGATCAATGAACCCTGAACCAGAGCTTTCCATGTCCCGCGATTCGCTTGACCGCACCACGGCGACGACGCACAAACGCGCCGCCGAACTCGAAGAACTGCTGATCGACGCCGAAGCCGACGACGAGCAGGCCCAGCAGAGCCACCCGTTGGTACGACGTCCCTGGCTGTTGCTGCTTGGGTTGATTCTGGTGGCGCTGAACTTGCGTCCGGCGCTGTCGAGCATGGCGCCGCTGCTCAGTGATGTTTCAAAAAGCCTTGGCCTGTCGGCCGCGCAAGCGGGGTTGTTGACGACGTTGCCGGTGCTTTGCCTGGGCCTGTTCGCGCCGCTGGCGCCGGTGCTGGCGCGGCGTTTTGGTGCCGAGCGCGTGGTGTTGGGGATCTTGCTGACGCTGGCTGGCGGGATCGTCCTGCGCAGCTCGTTCGGCCAGTTCGGCTTGTTCGCCGGCAGCATCCTGGCGGGCGCCAGTATCGGTGTGATCGGCGTGCTTTTGCCGGGCATCGTCAAGCGCGACTTCGCCAAGCAGGCCGGCGCCATGACCGGTGTCTATACCATGGCGCTGTGCCTGGGCGCCGCGATGGCGGCAGGGGCGACGGTGCCGCTGAGCCAGCACCTCGGCGGCAGCTGGGCCTTGGGCCTGGGTTTCTGGGTAGCCCCTGCGCTCCTGGCGGCAATGTTCTGGTTGCCACAAGTCGGCCAGAAACACGGTGCGCATCAGGTGGCTTACCGGGTCCGGGGCTTGCTGCGTGATCCGTTGGCCTGGCAAGTGACCTTGTACATGGGGCTGCAATCGTCCCTGGCCTACATTGTATTCGGCTGGCTGCCGTCGATTCTCATCGGTCGCGGGCTGAGCCCGACCGAGGCCGGGCTCGTGCTGTCCGGGTCGGTCATCGTGCAGTTGATCAGTTCCCTGAGTGCGCCTTGGCTGGCGACGCGGGGCAAGGACCAGCGGCTGGCTATTGTTGTCGTCATGCTCATGACCCTGGGTGGCTTGTTCGGTTGCCTTTACGCACCCATCGATGGTTTGTGGGGCTGGGCGATATTGCTGGGGTTGGGGCAGGGCGCGACGTTCAGCCTGGCGCTTACCCTGATCGTGTTGCGTTCGCGCGACGCCCATGTGGCCGCCAACCTGTCCGGCATGGCCCAGGGGTTCGGCTATACGCTCGCGTCGCTGGGGCCCTTCGCGGTGGGCCTGGTCCACGACTTGACCGGAGGCTGGAGTGCCCTGGGCTGGATCTTCGGTGTGATTGGCCTGGGGGCGATCATCGCGGGAATCGGGGCCGGTCGGGCGCTGTATGTGGGTGTGGTCAGTGAAAGAGTCACCGAGTCTCGTTGATATCATTTTCATGGCGAATGACGATGGTCTTCCCGACGGTGGCAGATTATCGTGCAGGCCTATCGAACCGTTTTCCGGAGCCTGTCCATGAGTGATGCCCACAATGCCCTGATCACCCGCTTCTACCAGGCCTTCCAGCGCCTGGATGCCGAAGCCATGAGCGATTGCTACACCGACGACGTGGTGTTCAGCGATCCGGCATTCGGCGAACTGCGCGGGCGTGATGCCGGGGACATGTGGCGCATGTTGACCACTCGGGCCAAGGATTTTTCCCTGACCTTCGACAACGTGCGCAGCGACGAGCGGACCGGCGGCGCGCATTGGGTGGCGACGTACCTGTTCAGCCAGACCGGCAATATCGTGGTCAATGATATCCAGGCGCGTTTTGTCTTCCGCGACGGCAAGATTTGCGAGCACCATGACAGCTTCGATCTGTGGCGCTGGTCCCGCCAGGCATTGGGCACCAAGGGCCTGCTGCTGGGCTGGACGCCGCTGGTGCGCAACGCCGTCAGGGCCCAGGCGCTCAAGGGGCTGCGGGCGTTCCAGGCCAGTCGCTGATAAGATCGCGGCTTGTTTCCTACCTGCTTGCTGAACATCTGTGACGACCGCCAACGAATCTTCCGACCTGTGCGTGCCCGAGGCGACCGAGCCGGGCAAGCCCTGGTTCGTCTATCTGGTACGGGCCGCCAATGGCTCGCTGTACTGCGGCATCAGTGATGATCCGGTACGGCGCTTCGCCAAGCACCAGAGCGGCAAAGGCGCACGCTTCTTTCTTTCCAGCCCGGCGGTGGCGCTGGTGTACACCGAGGCCTGTCGCGACAAGGGCGAGGCCCTGCGTCAGGAGCGGCTGATCAAGAAACTCAGGAAAAGCGCCAAGGAATGCCTGGTGGCCAGCGCGACGGCGCCGGATCAATCGCACTGATAGGCCTTTATCACGCGGGTAGGCTGTTGCCCGATGTCACGCTACAGTGCGGGTCTTCTTCCCTGCATTGGCGAATCTCATGTCAGAGCTGATCCTTCACCATTACCCGACGTCACCATTTGCCGAAAAGGCCCGCCTGCTGATGGGCTTCAAGGGCCTGGCCTGGCGATCGGTGAACATCCCTGCGATGATGCCCAAGCCCGACCTGACCGCCTTGACCGGCGGCTACCGCAAGACGCCGGTGTTGCAGATCGGCGCGGATATCTACTGCGATACGGCGTTGATCGCTCGCCGGTTGGAGCAGGAAAAAGCCTCGCCGGCGCTGTTCCCTGAGGGCCGAGAAATGATCGCGGCGTCCTTCGCGGCGTGGGCCGATTCGGTGGTGTTCCAGCATGCGGTCAGCCTGGTGTTCCAGCCTGAATCGGTGGCGGTGCGCTTTGCCAGGCTGACGCCTGAAGCCATCAAGGCATTCATCAGCGATCGCGCCGGCCTGTTCAGTGGCGGCACGACCACGCGCTTGTCCGCCGAACAGGCCAAGCACCAATGGCTGACGATCATGGCGCGGCTTGAACAACAGTTGCTGCGTGAGGAGGGGGATTTCCTGTTGGGCGATGCTTCCATAGCCGACTTCGCCATGGCCCATCCGCTGTGGTTTTTAAAGGGCACGCCCGTCACTTCACCGTTGGTGGACGAGTACCCGGCCGTATCGGCCTGGCTCGCACGGGTGCTGGGCTTTGGTCATGGCGCGCCGAAAGAGATGAGTTCCGAAGAGGCGTTGGACGTAGCTCGCAACGCCACGCCGGCAGCGTTGCCGGATGAACTGTTCAATGACCCGAATGGCTTTGTGGCGGGGCAGCAGGTGACCATCGCCGCGACGGATTATGGTGTCGATCCGGTGGCCGGGGAGCTGGTGTTTGCGGGTAGCGAAGAATTGGTTCTGCGGCGCGAGGATGAGCGTGGCGGGGTGGTGCACGTGCACTTTCCGCGGTTTGGCTTCAGGGGCGAGGCTCGATGAACAACGCATGATCTTGTGGGAGCCAGCAAGCTCGCTCCCACAGGGAGTGCTCAATTACGGCGCTTGAGCTGATCCGTCAGGGATGTCGGCAAGCCCTTGATGATCAGCGTGCCGGCCTCCTCGTCATACTCGATCTTGGAGCCCAGCAGGTGCGCTTCGAAGCTGATGGACAAGCCTTCGGCGCGGCCGGTGAAGCGGCGGAACTGGTTGAGCGTGCGTTTATCGGCGGGGATTTCTGGCGATAGGCCATAGTCCTTGTTGCGGATGTGATCGTAGAAGGCTTTCGGGCGCTCTTCATCGATCAGCTCGGACAGTTCTTCCAGGCCCATGGGCTCGCCGAGCTTGGCCTGGCTGCTGGCGTAGTCCACCAGGGTCTTGGTTTTTTCCCGGGCATCGTCCTCCGGCAGGTCTTCGCTCTCGACGAAGTCACTGAAGGCCTTGAGCAGGGTGCGGGTCTCGCCGGGGCCGTCGACGCCTTCCTGGCAGCCGATGAAGTCACGGAAGTATTCCGAGACTTTCTTGCCGTTCTTGCCCTTGATGAACGAAATGTACTGCTTGGACTGTTTGTTGTTTTGCCATTCCGACACATTGATCCGCGCCGCCAGGTGCAACTGGCCCAGGTCCAGGTGACGGGACGGGGTCACGTCCAGTTCATCGGTGACTGCCACGCCTTCGCTGTGGTGCAGCAGGGCGATGGCCAGGTAGTCGGTCATGCCCTGCTGGTAATGCGCAAACAGCACGTGGCCACCCACCGACAGGTTGGATTCTTCCATCAGTTTTTGCAGATGCTCCACCGCTACGCGACTGAAGGCGGTGAAGTCCTTGCCGCCGTCCAGGTATTCCTTCAGCCAGCCGCTGAACGGATGCGCCCCGGACTCGGCGTGGAAGAACCCCCAGGCCTTGCCTTGCTTGGCGTTATAGCTTTCGTTGAGATCGGCGAGCATGTTCTCGATGGCCGTGGACTCGGCCAGTTCGGAGTCGCGGGCGTGGAGCACAGCAGGCGTGCCGTCGGGTTTTTTGTCGATCAGGTGGACGATGCAATGACGGATCGGCATGGATTTCTCGGCTGATGAAAGAGGGGAGTGCGCGCTCCCCGAAAAGGGCCCAGTGTACCGCAATCACTGGTTTTGCAACGCGTCGAAGGGCCTTTCAGACCCTTCCGACACCCTGAGAGCATTTTTTTACCGATTTAGCGCAATAAAGCTGACCATTTGGGTAGGTAGAGGCGGATATTTCACAGGCGTTGTGCTAGTTTTGCCCGGTCTTACGCGATGTCACTGCGTTAAGCGTGCATTCAGCATTTGTCAGGTCGAACCAAACCCGGATTTCGGCATCTATTACCCCGATCCGTCGTGGTAATGACCGAGGGCGGCTGATCAGATAGATCGGGCTCGATGGCTGACACTGCACTCTGCAATCCATATGAATTTGATAGGGAAGGAACACTACATGGCTCTTACTAAAGACCAACTGATCGCTGATTTGGCTGAAGCTGTAGACGCACCGAAAGCTACCGTGCGTGCACTGCTGGACCAACTGGGCCAAATCGTTGCCGATCAGCTGGAAAACGGCGGCGAACTGACCTTGCCAGGCGTTGGCAAGCTGAAAGTCACCGAGCGTCCTGCCCGTACCGGTCGCAACCCTTCGACTGGCGCAGCCATCGAAATCCCGGCCAAGAAAGTGATCAAGCTGGTTGTGGCCAAAGGCCTGACCGACGCGGTCAACAAGTAAGACCGCTTGATAAAACCGTGCCGCGGAGCGATCCGGGCACGGTTTTTTATTGCCTTGGAAAACTGAGGAACTGTGCTTTCTAGTCCTTGCGAACCCAACGCGACTGGCGCCAAGCTTGCTGTTGCGCGTCGTCCTGGAAGGTCCAGGCCACGAAGCGACTTTGTTTTTGGCCCTGGGACATCTCCACCACCTGGCTTTGCAACGCTCCCGCCTTCTTGAGCGCTGTCTCGATGGCCGGCAGGTTGGACGCCTTCGACACCAGGGTGCTGAACCACAGCACTTGACCCGCCACCTGGGCGCTTTCGCTGATCAGTTGCGTGACAAAACGCGCCTCGCCACCCTCGCACCACAACTCCGCCGCCTGGCCGCCAAAGTTCAACACCGGCAACTTGCGCTTCGGGTCCGCCTTGCCCAGCGCACGCCATTTGCGCTGACTGCCCTTGGTCGCTTCTTCCAGGGAGGCGTGAAACGGCGGATTGCACATCGTCAGGTCGAACCGTTCGGCGTTCTCCAAAAGGCCCAGCAAGATTTGCTTGCGATTGGTTTGCTGGCGCAGCCGAATGACCTTGTCCAAGCCATTGGACTGGACGATGGTCTTGGCCGAGGCAATCGCGGTCGGGTCGATCTCCGAACCGAGGAAATGCCAGCGATAGTCGCTGTAGCCGATCAGTGGATAGACGCAATTGGCACCGGTGCCGATGTCCAGCACCTTCACCGCAGCCCCACGGGGGATTTCACCTGCGTTGTGGCTGGCGAGCAAATCGGCGAGGAAATGTACGTAGTCCGCCCGCCCTGGCACCGGCGGGCACAGGTAGTCAGCCGGGATATCCCAATGGGCGATGCCGTAGAAGGATTTGAGCAGCGCCCGGTTGAACACCCGCACCGCTTCAGGGCTGGCAAAGTCGATGCTCTCCTTGCCGTAGGGGTTGATGATCACGAACTGCGCCAGTTCGGGCGTGCTCTTGATCAATGCCGGGAAGTCATAACGTCCCTGATGGCGATTGCGTGGATGCAGGCTGGCTTTCTCGCGGGGCGCTTTGGCCTCGGGGGCGAGCTTGGGCTTCTGGCGGGCAGGTCGGGGTGTGCGAGGGACAGTCATGGGCGGATCGTTCGGGGCTGGCTCATAAAGTGGCGGGCATTGTCCCACATCCGGCCCACAGGTTCCTGCTGCATAAGGAAGAAGTGGCAGGCACAAAAAAGGAGGCCATCAGGCCTCCTTTTTTAATCGCGAACAACCGTTACAGGCTGGAGATCCGCGCGTGTTGCTCAGCCAGCTTGCCCAAGGCCTGTTCAGCCTCGGCCAGCTTGGCCCGTTCCTTCTCGATGACTTCGGCAGGGGCCTTGTCGACGAAGCCTGCGTTGGACAGCTTGCCACCCACGCGCTGGACTTCGCCTTTGAGGCGCAGGATTTCCTTGTCCAGGCGCGCCAGTTCCGCGGCCTTGTCGATCAGGCCGGCCATTGGCACCAGCACTTCCATTTCGCCGACCAATGCGGTGGCCGACAGAGGCGCTTCTTCGCCCGCAGCCAGCACGGTCACCGATTCAAGCTTCGCCAGCTTCTTGAGCAGTGCTTCGTTCTCATTGAGGCGACGCAGGTCTTCGGCGCTGGCGTTTTTCAGGAACAGGGTCAGCGGCTTGCCCGGGCCGATGTTCATTTCGGCGCGGATGTTGCGCAGGCCGAGCATGAAGGTCTTCAGCCACTCGATGTCGTCCTCGGCGGCCGGATCGATGCGGGTCTCGTTGGCCACCGGCCACGGTTGCAGCATGATCGTCTTGCCTTGGATGCCAGCGAGCGGTGCGATGCGCTGCCAGATTTCCTCGGTGATGAACGGCATGAACGGATGCGCCAGGCGCAGGGCCACTTCCAGCACGCGCACCAGGGTGCGACGTGTGCCGCGCTGGCGCTCCACCGGTGCGTTTTCGTCCCACAGCACGGGCTTGGACAGTTCCAGATACCAGTCGCAATACTGGTTCCAGATGAACTCGTACAAGGCCTGCGCGGCCAGGTCGAAACGGAACTGGTCGAGTTGGCGAGTCACTTCGGCTTCGGTGCGTTGCAACTGGGAAATGATCCAGCGATCGGCCAGGCTCAGCTCGTAGGCTTCGCCGTTCTGGCCGCAGTCTTCACCTTTGTCCAGCACGTAGCGCGCGGCGTTCCAGATCTTGTTGCAGAAGTTGCGATAGCCTTCGACGCGGCCCATGTCGAACTTGATGTCGCGACCGGTGGACGCCAGCGAGCAGAAGGTGAAGCGCAGGGCATCGGTGCCGTAGCTGGCGATGCCCTCGGCGAATTCTTCGCGGGTGGCTTTCTCGATCTTCTTCGCCAGTTTCGGCTGCATCAGCCCGGAGGTGCGTTTCTGCACCAGGGTTTCCAGGTCGATGCCGTCGATGATGTCCAGCGGGTCCAGGACGTTGCCCTTGGACTTGGACATCTTCTGGCCCTGGCCATCGCGCACCAGGCCGTGGACGTAGACGGTCTTGAATGGCACTTGCGGGGTGCCGTCCTCGTTTTTCACCAGGTGCATGGTCAGCATGATCATCCGGGCGACCCAGAAGAAAATGATGTCGAAGCCGGTGACCAGCACGTCGGTGGAATGGAATTTCTTCAGGAACTCGGTCTGCTGCGGCCAGCCCAGTGTGGAGAACGTCCACAGGCCCGAGCTGAACCAGGTATCGAGGACGTCGTTGTCCTGCGCCAGGGCAACGTCCGGACCGAGGTTGTGCTTGGCGCGGACTTCGGCTTCATCGCGGCCGACATAGACCTTGCCCGACTCGTCGTACCAGGCCGGAATACGGTGGCCCCACCACAGCTGGCGACTGATGCACCAATCCTGGATGTCGCGCATCCACGAGAAGTACATGTTCTCGTACTGCTTGGGCACGAACTGGATGCGGCCGTCTTCCACGGCGGCGATCGCAGGCTCGGCCAGCGGCTTGGTGGACACATACCACTGGTCGGTCAGCCACGGCTCGATGATGGTGCCGGAGCGGTCGCCTTTCGGGACTTTCAGGGCATGGTCGTCGACGCTGACCAGCAGGCCGGCGGCGTCAAACGCGGCAACAATCTGCTTGCGCGCCTCGAAACGGTCCAGGCCGGCGTATTCGGCCGGGATCTGGCCGTCGACGCTTTCGTTCAAGGTGCCGTCGAGGTTGAAGGCCTGGGCGGCCGGCAACACATGGGCGTTCTTGTCGAAAATGTTCAGCAGCGGCAGGTTGTGGCGCTTGCCGACTTCGTAGTCGTTGAAATCGTGGGCCGGTGTGATTTTTACGCAGCCGGTGCCGAATTCGGGGTCGCAATAATCGTCGCCGATGATCGGGATGCGACGGCCAACCAGCGGCAGCTCGACGAACTTGCCGATCAGCGCCTGATAACGTTCATCGTTCGGGTTCACCGCCACGGCGGAGTCGCCCAGCATGGTTTCCGGACGGGTGGTGGCGACGATCAGGTAATCCTTGCCTTCGGCGGTCTTGGCGCCGTCGGCCAGCGGGTACTTCAGGTTCCACAGGAAACCTTTCTCGTCGTGGTTCTCCACTTCGAGGTCGGAAATGGCCGTGTGCAACTTGGTGTCCCAGTTGACCAGGCGCTTGCCGCGGTAGATCAGGCCATCTTCATGCAGGCGCACGAAGGCTTCCTTCACCGCTTCCGAAAGGCCGTCGTCCATGGTGAAGCGCTCGCGGCTCCAGTCCACCGACGAGCCGAGGCGACGGATCTGGCGGCTGATATTGCCGCCGGACTCGTCTTTCCATTCCCAGACTTTCTCGAGGAATTTCTCGCGACCCAGGTCATGGCGGTTCTGGCCCTGGGCTTCGAGACGACGCTCCACCAGCATCTGCGTAGCGATGCCGGCGTGGTCGGTGCCCGGTTGCCACAAGGTGTTGCGACCTTGCATGCGCCGGAAACGGATCAGGGCGTCCATGATCGCGTTGTTGAAACCGTGGCCCATGTGCAGGCTGCCGGTGACGTTCGGCGGCGGGATCATGATGGTGTAGGAATCGCCCGCGCCTTGCGGAGCGAAATAATTCTCTGACTCCCAGGTGTTGTACCAGGAAGTTTCAATGGCGTGCGGCTGGTAGGTCTTATCCATGCGCGGCGGGACCCTATTGGCATTTATTCAGGAAAAGCCGGGAAGTATAGCGGGGCGTGGGGCGCAGGGCGAGTCAGTACGCAACGACTGCGAACAGATCCCCGTGGCGAGGGGGCAAGCTCCCTCGCCACGAAAACAATCACAATCGGGGCGCCGGGTTACTCGTATTGACTCAACAACCGCTCCATCCGCGCATCCAGCCGGCGCTTGATCTCGGTTTCGATGTGCGGGGCGAAGTCGTCGATGACGTCTTGCATGATCAGTTGTGCGGCGGCGCGAAGTTCCCGGTCCAGGTGCAGCAGGGCGTCGGGGCCTTTTGGTTCGGCCTTGGGGGCTGGCTTGGGTTCCGGCTGGCCGTTGATCGGGTCGAACAGCAGCGGGATCTGTTCGTCGTGCACCGGTTCGTGCTCCACCGTATCGGTCAGCAGCGGCGGTTGCAGGGTGTCGTCGCCGAGCAGTTGGCGGATCGACTCGAGGTCATCGAGCAATTGCGCGGGTTTTTGCGGTGGTTTTGGAGTATCCATCGTAGGCTCAAAGTCGCTGTAAACGGTGGTCTTGCAGAGGATAGCCCTGTTCGCGGTAGAAGCGGAAACTCTCCCGCGCGGCTTGCCGGATGACCGGGTCTTCCACGACCACTTCCGCCACGCGGGCGAAGCGCTGGGCGAAGGCCGGCACTTTCAGGTCAAGGTTGACCAGCAGGTCCTGATGCTCTGCGCAGTCATCCCCCAACCCGAGCACGATTGCACCCTCTGACTCGCTTTCCGCCGGGCCATGGGGCACGAAGCTTTCGCCTTTGAAAGCCCATAGCCGTGCGTCGAGGTCCTCGCGCTGGGCTGCATCGCTGCAATGCAGGTAGATGCGGTGTCCCATGCGCCAGGCCTTTTCAGTGAGCTTGCAGGCGAAATCCAGTCGCGCCGAGGGATCGGCGCTGGGCAGGATATAGAAATCGACTTTGGTCATTGCGGTTCCGGAGCCATCGCTGGCGCCACCCGAGGGCGACGCCAACGGCAATCATTGATGTCAGGCCTTGGCGCGGTCCAGCAGGTATTGGGTCAGCAGGGGAACCGGACGACCGGTGGCGCCCTTGTCCTTGCCGCCGCTGGTCCAGGCCGTGCCGGCGATGTCCAGGTGCGCCCAGTTCAGGTTCTTGGTGAAGCGCGACAGGAAGCACGCCGCCGTGATGGTCCCGGCTTTCGGGCCGCCGATGTTGGCGATGTCGGCGAACGGGCTGTCCAGTTGTTCCTGGTATTCGTCGAACAATGGCAGCTGCCAGGCACGGTCGTCGGCTTGCTGGCCGGCGCTGAGCAGTTGGCCGATCAGCTCGTCGTTATTGCCCAGCAGGCCCGAAGTATGGGCGCCGAGGGCGACCACGCAGGCGCCAGTCAGTGTGGCGATGTCGATCACGGCTTGCGGCTTGAAGCGCTCGGAGTAAGTGAGGGCGTCACACAGCACCAGACGGCCTTCGGCGTCGGTGTTGAGGATTTCGACGGTCTGGCCGCTCATGGTGGTGACGATGTCGCCCGGACGCGAGGCCGTGCCGCTGGGCATGTTCTCGGCGCAGGCCAGGATGCACACCAGGTTGATCGGCAGTTGCAGTTCGAGCACGGCGCGCAGGGTGCCGAATACGCTCGCGGCGCCGCCCATGTCGTACTTCATTTCATCCATGCCGGCGCCCGGCTTGAGGCTGATGCCGCCGGTGTCGAAAGTGATCCCCTTGCCGACCAGTGCGTATGGCTTCTCGGATTTCTTGCCGCCGTTGTATTGCATGACGATCAGGCGCGGCGGCTGGGCGCTGCCCTGGCCGACGGCATAGAAGGAACCCATGCCCAGGTCCTTGATCTTTTTCTCGTCGAAGACTTCGACCTTCAAGGCCTTGAATTCCTTGCCCAGTGCCTTGGCCTGTTCGCCCATGAACGTCGGGTGGCAGATGTTCGGCGGCAGGTTGCCCAGGTCGCGGGTGAACGCCATGCCGTTGGCAATCGCGGTGGCGTGGGTCACGGCGCGCTGGACCTCAGCCTGGGCGGCCTTGATGGTCAGCACGGTGATTTTTTTCAGGGCGCGGGGTTCGGCTTTCTGGCTCTTGAAACGGTCGAACTGATATTCGCCGTCCACCAGGGTCTCGGCCAGCAGGCGGTTCTTGCCGTAGCTGTCGCGGCCCTTGACCACCAGTTCGTCCAGCGCCAGCGCAGCGTCGGTCCCACCCAGGCTCTTCAGGGTGCCCAGCACGCCGGCAATGATCTTGCGGAACGGACGGTCGCCCAGTTCGGCGTCCTTGCCCACGCCCACCAGCAGCACGCGCTCGGCCTTGAGGTTAGGCAAGCTGTGCAACAACAGGCTCTGGCCGACCTTGCCAGCGAGGTCGCCGCGCTTGAGCACCGCGCTGATCGCACCGCCGCTCAAGGCGTCGAGCTGGGTCGCGACGACGCCGAGCTTGCGGTTTTCACCCACGGCAACCACCAGCGTGGCGGTCTTCAACGTTTCTGGGCTGACGCTTTTTACAACCAGTTCCATGTCCGGATCCTTGAGTCAATGGTCAAGAGGCCAGGCGCCAGGACAACATTGGCGCGCTGAACAGCTGTCTTCTATATAGAAGCGCCGGGGCTCACCGGCGACAAAGGCCGCAGTTTGAACCCCGGCGCCCGAGCCTGACAACCCTCGCAGCCGTTAACTTTTTTGCCATGAAGCGTCTGGTTAAAGCGTGCGCAGTGACAGGCGCGTCCAATCACAGGATAATGCGGCTCTTTTTTCGGCTGCTCGCGGTGTGAGTCGGCTCGATACGTTTCTTGTTTGGCCGCCATAGGTTTGTTTGAAAAGTCGTCGCGCAGGCACTTTTCATACAAAGCCCAGCCTGACAATCCTGGAGTGTCTGGTGTGATCGTCTTTCGTTATCTGTCCCGCGAAGTCCTGCTGACCCTGAGCGCCGTCAGCGCCGTGCTGCTGGTCATTATCATGAGTGGGCGCTTCATCAAATACCTTGCCCAGGCGGCTTCGGGCGCCCTGGACCCGGGCTCGCTGTTCCTGATCATGGGGTTCCGCCTGCCGGGCTTCCTCCAGTTGATCCTGCCCCTGGGATTGTTCCTCGGCATCCTGCTGGCCTATGGTCGCCTGTACCTGGACAGCGAAATGACCGTGCTGTCGGCCACCGGCATGAGCCAGCAGCGCCTGTTCCGCATCTCCTTGTTCCCGGCGACGGTGGTGGCACTGGTGGTCGCCTGGTTGAGCCTGAGCCTGGCGCCCCAAGGGGCGAACCAGTTTCAATTGCTGATCAACCAGCAGGACGCCCTGACCGAATTCGACACCCTGGTACCGGGGCGCTTCCAGGCCCTGC
Organism: Pseudomonas frederiksbergensis; assembly: GCF_035751725.1. Classification (GTDB taxonomy): domain Bacteria; phylum Pseudomonadota; class Gammaproteobacteria; order Pseudomonadales; family Pseudomonadaceae; genus Aquipseudomonas; species Aquipseudomonas frederiksbergensis_A. Next base: position 1,205,498 of record NZ_CP142104.1, read on the forward strand.
GCGACGGGACGCGCGTCACCTATACCGAGGAGCTTTCCGAAGACCGCGTCAACCTGGGCGGGGTCTTCATCACCCAGAAGAACGTGTCGTCGGACACCAAGAAGGACCGCGGCATTTCCGTGCTGGTATCCGAAAAGGGGCGCCAGGAAATCAACCCTGACGGCAACCGCTACCTGATCCTGGAAAACGGCTATCGCTACGACGGCACGCCGGGGCAGGCCGATTACCGGGCGATCAAGTACGACACCTACGGCGTGCTGCTGCCCAAGCCCGAGGCCAGCGACGAAGTCACTGACCGGGATGCGATGTCGACTGCCAGTCTGCTGGGCAACGACGACATCCGCGCCCGTACCGAGCTGCAGTGGCGCCTGTCGCTGCCGCTCCTGGTGTTTATCGTGACGCTCATGGCGGTTCCGCTGTCGCGGGTCAATCCGCGCCAGGGCCGTTTCCTTAAGTTGTTGCCGGCGATTCTCTTGTATATGGCTTACCTCACCATCCTGATTTCCGCCCGCAGTGCCCTGGAGAAGGGCAAGATCCCACCGACGCTGGGCTTGTGGTGGGTGCATTCGATCTTCCTGGCCATCGGCCTCGGGTTGCTCTACTGGGAGCCACTGCGGCTGAAACTCGCCAGCCGTCGCAGCGCGCTGGAGGTGGCCCGTGGTTAAGCTCGACCGCTATATCGGCAGCAGCGTTTTCATGGCCATCCTCGCGGTACTGGGGATCATCCTTGGCCTGGCGACCTTGTTCGCGTTCATCGACGAGATGGGCGATGTCAGCGATACCTATACGCTGCTGGACGTGGCGAGCTATGTATTGCTGACCGCGCCGCGCCGCTTGTACGACATGCTGCCGATGGCCGCATTGATCGGCTGCCTGATCGGCCTTGGCAGCCTGGCGAGCAACAGCGAACTGACCATCATGCGCGCCGCTGGCGTGTCCATCGGTCGGATCGTCTGGGCGGTAATGAAGCCGATGCTCGTGTTGATGTTGGTGGGCTTGCTGATCGGCGAATACATCGCCCCGGCCACCGAGAACACCGCCCAGGCCAACCGTTCCCTGGCCCAGGGCGGTGGTGACGCGCAAAGCGCCAAGCATGGCCTGTGGCACCGCCAGGGCGATGAGTTCATCCACATCAACTCGGTCCAGCCCAATGGCACCCTGTATGGCGTGACCCGCTACCGCTTTGACGACCAGCGGCACATGCTGTCCTCAAGCTTCGCCAAGCGCGCGAAGTTCGAAGAGGACCATTGGCAACTGAACGACGTCACGACCACGCTGTTCCATGACAAGCGCACCGAAGTCGTCGCCGTCCCGCAGGAGCGCTGGGACGTGGCGCTCAGCCCGCAGCTGCTCAGCACCGTGGTCATGGCGCCGGACTCCTTGTCGATCACCGGCCTGTGGGGCTACATCCACTACCTGGCGGACCAGGGCCTTAACAATGGTCGCTACTGGCTGGCTTTTTGGGTCAAGGTGTTGCAACCGCTGGTGACCGCTGCACTGGTCTTGATGGCCATTTCCTTTATCTTCGGTCCGCTGCGCTCCGTGACGCTTGGCCAGCGGGTCTTCACCGGCGTGCTGGTGGGCTTTACCTTCCGTATCGCCCAGGATCTGCTCGGCCCATCGAGCCTGGTATTCGGCTTCTCGCCGTTGTTTGCGGTGCTGGTGCCGGCCGGTGTCTGCGCGTTGGCCGGGCTCTGGTTGCTGCGCCGGGCGGGTTGATTCAGATTCATCGTGGCGAGGAGCTTCTGTGGCGAGGGAGTAAATCCCCTCGCCACAGAAGCCCATCGACAGGCGAACGTGACGCTTGCGCGGTGTATCAGGTACAATTCCCGGCTATTTTTCGGCGGGCCATGCCTGCAGCCTTTTTGAGTGTTGATCCGTGAGTGATTTGAGTCATATCCGCAATTTCTCCATCATCGCCCACATTGACCATGGCAAGTCGACGCTGGCTGATCGCTTCATCCAGATGTGCGGCGGCCTGGCCGAGCGTGAAATGGAAGCCCAGGTCCTGGACTCCATGGACCTGGAGCGTGAACGCGGGATCACCATCAAGGCCCACAGCGTTACCCTTTATTACAAGGCTCGCGACGGAATTACCTACCAGCTCAACTTCATCGATACCCCGGGCCATGTCGACTTCACCTATGAAGTCAGCCGGTCGCTGGCGGCCTGTGAAGGTGCGTTGCTGGTGGTCGATGCCGGCCAGGGCGTCGAGGCCCAGTCGGTCGCCAACTGCTACACGGCCATCGAGCAAGGCCTGGAAGTCATGCCGGTGCTGAACAAGATCGACCTGCCCCAGGCCGATCCGGACCGCGTGAAGGAAGAAATCGAAAAAATCATCGGCATCGACGCCACCGACGCGGTTACTTGCAGTGCCAAGACCGGCCTGGGCGTGGATGAAGTGCTCGAACGCCTGGTTACCACCATTCCCGCGCCGACCGGCAATATCGAAGATCCGCTGCAAGCGTTGATCATCGACTCCTGGTTCGACAACTACCTGGGCGTGGTTTCCCTGGTTCGCGTGCGCCATGGCCGCGTGAAGAAGGGCGATAAGATCCTGGTCAAGTCCACCGGCAAGATCCACCTGGTGGACAGCGTCGGTGTCTTCAACCCGAAACATACCGCCACCGTCGACCTGAAGGCCGGTGAAGTGGGCTTCATCATTGCTGGTATCAAGGACATTCACGGGGCGCCGGTCGGCGACACCCTGACCTTGAGCTCGACCCCTGATGTCGATGTGCTGCCCGGCTTCAAACGCATCCAGCCGCAGGTCTACGCCGGCCTGTTCCCGGTCAGTTCCGACGATTTCGAAGATTTCCGCGAAGCGCTGCAAAAGCTGACGCTGAACGACTCGTCCCTGCAATACACCCCGGAAAGCTCCGACGCCCTGGGCTTCGGCTTCCGTTGCGGGTTCCTCGGCATGCTGCACATGGAAATCATCCAGGAGCGCCTGGAGCGCGAGTATGACCTGGACCTGATCACCACGGCGCCGACGGTAATCTTCGAACTGCTGCTCAAGAACGGCGAGACGATCTACGTCGACAACCCGTCCAAGCTGCCGGACCTGTCGGCCATCGAGGACATGCGCGAGCCGATCGTGCGGGCGAACATCCTTGTGCCTCAGGAGCACCTGGGCAACGTCATCACCCTGTGCATCGAGAAGCGCGGCGTGCAGCACGACATGCTGTTCCTTGGCTCCCAGGTCCAGGTGACCTACGACCTGCCGATGAACGAAGTGGTGCTGGACTTCTTCGACCGTCTCAAATCCACCAGCCGCGGCTATGCTTCGCTGGACTATCATTTCGATCGTTACCAATCGGCTAATCTGGTGAAGCTGGATGTGCTGATCAACGGCGAGAAGGTCGATGCCCTGGCATTGATCGTGCACCGTGACAACGCGCACTACAAAGGTCGCGCATTGACCGAGAAGATGAAGGAGCTGATTCCGCGGCAGATGTTCGATGTGGCAATCCAGGCCGCCATTGGCGGGCAGATTGTGGCGCGTACAACCGTCAAGGCACTCAGAAAGAACGTATTGGCCAAATGCTACGGCGGCGACGTCAGCCGTAAGCGCAAGCTGTTGGAAAAGCAGAAGGCCGGTAAAAAACGCATGAAGCAGGTCGGCAACGTGGAAATTCCACAGGAAGCCTTCCTCGCGGTGCTCAGGTTGGATAGTTAGGTCCTATGTCGCTAAATTTCCCGCTGTTGCTGGTTATCGCCGTGTTCGTCTGCGGCCTGTTGGCGTTGCTTGATCTGTTGTTCCTGGCGCCTCGGCGCCGGGCGGCCATTGCCTCTTACCAGGGCAGTGTCAGCCAGCCTGACGGCGTGGTCATTGAAAAGCTAAACAAGGAACCACTGCTGGTCGAGTACGGCAAGTCGTTCTTCCCTGTGCTGTTCATCGTGCTGGTGCTGCGCTCGTTCCTGGTTGAGCCGTTCCAGATTCCGTCCGGTTCGATGAAACCGACCCTGGACGTGGGCGACTTCATTCTGGTGAACAAGTTTTCCTACGGGATCCGGCTGCCAGTGATCGACACGAAGGTCATCGAGATCGGCGACCCGCAACGCGGCGATGTGATGGTGTTCCGCTTCCCAAGCGACCCGAACGTCAACTACATCAAGCGTGTGGTGGGGCTGCCGGGCGACAAGATCCGCTATACCGCCGACAAACGCCTCTTCGTCAACGGCGAATTGGTGGCTGAGCAGTTGATCGGTTCCGAACCGGGCACGCTGGGCAGCGCCGAGCTCTACAAGGAAAAACTCGGCGAGGCGGAACACCTGATCCGCAAGGAAATGAGCCGCTACCGCGCCACGCCGGACCATTCGTGGACCGTGCCGGCCGGGCACTATTTCATGATGGGCGACAACCGCGACAACTCCAACGACAGCCGGTACTGGGATGATCCAAACATACCCAAGGACGTACTGGGCATGGTTCCCGACCGCAATATCGTCGGCAAGGCCTTTGCGGTCTGGATGAGCTGGCCGGAACCCAAACTCAGCCACCTGCCGAATTTCTCGCGGGTTGGCCTGATCAAGTAATCACACACGGCGCTGTTGAACACAGCGCCGAATGCATTTCTGGAGCCTGTACGAGGTTGCCCGAAGGCATGAAGCCAACGATAGTCAGGACGTCATTTTTGAACACAGCGTTTATTGTCCCAAGCCAATGGCGCCTTGCCGCCGTGGTAGTGGAATCCAGCCACGAACTCAGCGTGGGTAAACCGTGAGCGTTTCTCTAAGCCGCCTCGAGCGTCAGCTCGGCTACACGTTCAAGGATCAGGAGCTGATGCTCCTGGCCCTCACTCACCGCAGTTTTGCCGGGCGCAACAACGAACGCCTGGAATTCCTCGGCGATGCCATCCTCAACTTCGTCGCCGGCGAGGCGTTGTTCGAACGCTTCCCCCTGGCTCGCGAAGGCCAGTTGTCGCGTTTGCGCGCACGATTGGTAAAAGGTGAGACCCTGGCGGTACTGGCCCGTGGTTTCGACCTGGGCGATTACTTGCGCCTGGGTTCCGGCGAGTTGAAAAGCGGCGGTTTCCGCCGCGAATCGATCCTCGCCGACGCCTTGGAGGCGTTGATTGGCGCGATCTACCTGGACTCGGGCATGGAAATGGCGCGCGAGCGCGTGCTGGCCTGGTTGACTTCCGAAATTGACAGCTTGACGCTGGTGGACACCAACAAGGATCCCAAGACTCGCTTGCAGGAATTCCTGCAGTCGCGCAGTTGCGAACTGCCACGCTACGAAGTGGTGGATATCCAGGGTGAGCCGCATTGCCGAACCTTCTTCGTCGAATGCGAAGTGGTCTTATTGAATGAAAAAAGCCGGGGCCAGGGCGTGAGCCGTCGTATTGCCGAACAGGTAGCGGCCGCCGCAGCACTGATCGCCCTGGGCGTGGAGAATGGCAATGACTGATACAACCGTCACCCGCTGCGGCTATGTCGCCATTGTCGGTCGGCCGAACGTGGGCAAGTCCACGTTGCTGAACCATATCCTCGGCCAGAAGCTGGCGATTACCTCGCGCAAGCCGCAAACCACTCGTCACAACATGCTGGGCATCAAGACCGAAGGCGACGTGCAGGCGATCTATGTCGACACCCCAGGCATGCACAAGGGTGGCGAAAAGGCCCTGAACCGCTACATGAACAAGACCGCCTCGGCGGCGTTGAAAGACGTCGACGTGGTGATCTTCGTGGTCGACCGCACCAAGTGGACCGAAGAAGACCAGATGGTCCTCGAACGCGTCCAGTACGTGACCGGGCCCTTGATCGTGGCACTGAACAAGACCGATCGCATCGAAGACAAGGCTGAACTGATGCCGCACCTGACCTGGTTGCAGGAGCAGTTGCCGAACGCCCAGATCATCCCGATCTCCGCCCAGCATGGCCACAACCTCGACGCGCTGGAGCGGGTAATTGCCGAGCACCTGCCGGAAAACGATCACTTCTTTCCCGAAGACCAGATCACCGATCGCAGCAGCCGCTTCCTCGCCGCCGAGCTGGTGCGCGAGAAAATCATGCGTCAGATGGGTGCCGAGCTGCCGTACCAGATCACGGTGGAGATCGAGGAGTTCAAGCAGCAGGGCAAGACCTTGCACATTCATGCCTTGATCCTCGTCGAACGTGACGGCCAGAAGAAAATCATCATTGGCGACAAGGGCGAGCGTATCAAGCGCATCGGCACCGAGGCGCGCAAGGACATGGAGCTGCTGTTCGACTCCAAGATCATGCTCAACCTGTGGGTCAAGGTGAAGGGCGGCTGGTCCGATGACGAGCGGGCGTTGCGTTCGTTGGGTTACGGCGACCTGTAATCTGTTTGGCTGGGGGCGGGCTCTTGTGGCGAGGGAGCAAGCTCCCTCGCCACAGGATCCGTTTATCCATTGATGTCTTGCTGATACTCAGGCCCCCGATGTCGCCCAACCAACCCCTCGCCCAACCCGCTTACGTCCTCCACAGCCGCGCCTACCGCGAAAGCAGCGCCCTGGTGGACTTCCTCACGCCCCAAGGGCGGCTGCGGGCAGTGTTGCGCGGAGCGCGGGGCAAGGCGGGGACGCTGGCGCGGCCGTTCGTGCCGTTGGAAGTCGAATTCCGCGGCCGGGGCGAGTTGAAAAATGTCGGGCGCATGGAAAGCAACGGTGTCGCGGCCTGGCTCAATGGCGAGGCCTTGTTCAGCGGTCTATACCTCAACGAACTGTTGATCCGCCTGCTGCCGGCCGAGGATCCCCATCCCGCTGTATTTGATCATTACACCGCCACGCTGCTGGCACTGGCCGAAGGGCGTCCGCTGGAACCGTTGCTGCGCTCGTTCGAATGGCGCCTGCTGGATGACCTGGGCTATGGCTTTTCCCTCGACACCGACCTGCACGGCCAGCCCATCGCCGCCGACGGGCTGTACCGCTTGCAAGTGGACGCGGGCCTGGAGCAGGTCTACCAGCTTCAACCCGGGCTGTTCAATGGCGTTGAACTCCTGGCCATGGCCGAAGCCGACTGGACCGCGCCGGGTGCGTTGGCGGCGGCCAAGCGTTTGATGCGCCAAGCCTTGGCCGTTCATTTGGGCGGTCGGCCGCTGGTCAGTCGCGAGCTGTTTCGCAAGCCCTGATCTCCCCGTATGCTGTGGGCCGAATCTCTGTCCATTCAGGAGCGCTTTTCGTGAGCACCAGCAATCGCATTCTTCTCGGCGTGAACATCGACCATGTCGCCACCCTGCGCCAGGCCCGTGGTACGCGCTACCCGGATCCGGTCAAGGCCGCACTGGATGCCGAAGAGGCGGGTGCCGACGGTATCACCGTGCACCTGCGCGAGGACCGTCGCCACATTCAGGAACGCGACGTGCTGTTGCTCAAGGATGTGCTGCAAACCCGCATGAACTTCGAAATGGGCGTGACCGAGGAAATGATGGCGTTCGCCGAGCGCATTCGCCCGGCGCACATCTGCCTGGTGCCGGAAACCCGCCAGGAACTGACCACCGAAGGCGGCCTGGACGTGGCGGGGCAGGAGGCGCGGATCAAGGCGGCGGTGGAGCGGCTGTCGAAGATGGGCGCCGAGGTGTCGCTGTTCATCGATGCCGACGAGCGGCAGATCGAAGCCTCCAGGCGGGTCGGCGCCCCGGCCATCGAACTGCACACCGGGCGTTACGCCGACGCCGAGACCCCGACCGACGTGGCCGAAGAGCTGCAGCGGGTCGCCGATGGCGTCACCTTTGGCCTGGCCCAAGGCCTGATCGTCAACGCCGGCCATGGCTTGCATTACCACAACGTCGAGGCTGTCGCCGCGATCAAGGGTATCAACGAGCTGAACATCGGCCACGCGCTGGTGGCTCATGCGTTGTTCGTCGGGTTCAAGTCGGCTGTGTCGGAAATGAAAGCGCTGATCCTGGCTGCCGCCAAGTCCTGATCCACATTGTGGCGAGGGGATAAATCCCCTCGCCACAGGGTCATCACAACATCAGGAATTGTGTAGAGCCTATAGCTGCGGGGATTCCTGGTTCGGCTTGCTCTTGTCCACGCCCGGCACGTGCAGGTTGCCCTCGGCCACCTGGTTGCCTTCGAGTTGCGGCTGCGTCACCCAGGTCAGGATGTCGTAGTAGCGACGGATGTTCGCCACGAAATGCACCGGTTCGCCGCCCCGGGCGTAGCCGTAGCGGGTCTTGCTGTACCACTGTTTCTGGGACAGGCGCGGCAGGATTTTCTTCACGTCCAGCCACTTGTTCGGATTCAGCCCTTCCTTGGCCGCGAGCTTGCGCGCGTCGTCGAGGTGGCCGCTGCCGACGTTATAGGCGGCGAGGGCGAACCAGGTACGATCCGGTTCCTCGATGCTCTCGTCCAGTTGTTCTTTCATGTAGGCCAGGTACTTGGCGCCGCCCATGATGCTCTGCTTCGGATCGAGGCGGTTGGACACACCCATGGCCTGGGCGGTGTTCTGGGTCAGCATCATCAGGCCGCGCACGCCCGTCTTGGAGGTCACTGTCGGTTGCCATAGTGATTCCTGGTAACCAATGGCAGCCAGTAGCCGCCAATCGACCTTTTCCTTCTTGGCGTACGTCTTGAAGTGTTGCTCGTATTTGGGCAGCCGCTGCTGCAGGTGCTGGGCGAAGGTCGTTGCGCCCATGTAGCCGAGGACGTCAACGTGGCCGTAGTAACGATCCTTCAAGCGTTGCAGCGTGCCATTCTTCTGGACCTTGTCCAGGTAGTCGTTGATCTCGTTGAGCAGGCTGTTGTCTTCGCCGGGGCCCACCGCCCAGCTCTGGCTGCGGGTGTCGCCCAGGTCGAAAGCCACGCGTACGTTGGGGAAGTAGACCTGGTTCATCGCCACTTCGTTGGAATCGACGAGGGTCAGGTCGATCTGGCCCTCATCGACCATGCGCAGCAGGTCGACGACTTCGACGGCGTCGGATTCTTCGTAGTCGATTCCTGGATATTGCTGCTTGAGCTGCGCCAGCTGTTCGGCGTGGGAGCTGCCCTTGAGCACCATGATCTTCTTGCCGGCCAGGGCTGCCGCGTCGGTGGGGCGTGACTGGCCATTGCGATAGATGACCTGCGGGGTGACTTCCAGGTAAGGGTGGGAAAACCGTACCTGCTTCTTGCGCTGTTCGCTGCTGACCAGGCCCGCGGCGGCCAGCACCGGGCCGTTGGGCTTGCCGACCTGGCTGAAGAGATCGTCGAGGTTGTCAGCGGTCTCGATTTTCAGCTCGACCCCCAAATCCTCGGCGAAGCGCTTCACCAGCTCGTATTCGAAGCCGGTTTCACCACTGCGATCCTGGAAGTAGGTGGCGGGGCTGTTCCGGGTAACGACCCGCAGCACGCCATCCTCCTTTACGCGCTCCAGTGTGTTGGGTTTCTCAACACAGCCACTGAGCACCAGGAAGAGTCCGGTTGCGATCAGCCATCTGGCGTACCGCGGACGCAAAGCCGTTGGGGAAAACATCTGCGCAGTATACGCAAACGGCCTCGACCGCCATATATCGACAGCAAAAGGCCAGTCTGTTAGAGGTTGCAAAACGTGTCCGCAAGCCAAGCGGGCCGGCGCGCGGCAGGGCTCATGTGGATAAAAAATATCTCCATGGCGTGGCGCCGATGACCGGGTGAGGCTGCCGTCGACAGCGCGACCGACGTTCGGCTGGCACCTGACGTAGCGTTTCGGGTGCCGTCGGCAGCGGTTTAGGCTAGAATGCACGGCCTCAAAGCACACCCCTTCCCGAGGCTGTCCCGAAGATGTTGATCCTGCGCGGCGCTCCTGCCCTTTCTGCCTTTCGCCACAGCAAACTTCTTGAGCAACTGAGCCAGAAAGTACCGGCTGTCAGTGGCTTGTATGCTGAATTCGCTCACTTCGCTGAAGTCACCGGCGGTTTGACCGGCGACGAACAGCAGGTGCTCGCGCGCCTTCTGAAGTACGGTCCAAGTGTCCCGGTCCAGGAGCCGACCGGTCGCCTGTTCCTGGTATTGCCGCGTTTCGGCACCATTTCGCCATGGTCGAGCAAGGCCAGCGACATCGCCCGCAATTGCGGCCTGTCGAAAATCCAGCGCCTGGAGCGCGGCATAGCCTTTTATGTCGCCGGTGAGTTCAGCGAGGCCGAGGCCCAACTGATCGCCGAAGGCCTGCACGACCGCATGACCCAAGTGGTGCTGGGCAACCTGGAGCAGGCCGCCGGCCTGTTCAGCCACGCCGAGCCCAAGCCGCTGACCGCCATCGACGTGTTGGGCGGTGGCCGTGCCGCGTTGGAAAAAGCCAACGCCGAGCTGGGCCTGGCCCTGGCCGAAGACGAGATCGATTACCTGGTCAACGCCTTCCAGGGCTTGAAGCGCAACCCGCACGACATCGAACTGATGATGTTTGCCCAGGCCAACTCCGAGCACTGCCGCCACAAGATCTTCAACGCCAGTTGGGATATTGACGGCCAGGACCAGGAAAAAAGCCTGTTCGGCATGATCAAAAACACCTACCAGATGCACAACGAAGGTGTGCTGTCGGCCTACAAGGACAACGCCGCGGTGATCGTCGGCAACGTTGCCGGTCGCTTCTATCCGAACCCCGAGACCCGCCAGTACGGTGCGGTCCAGGAGCCCGTGCATATCCTGATGAAGGTCGAGACCCACAACCACCCGACCGCCATTGCCCCGTTCCCGGGCGCGTCCACCGGTTCCGGTGGCGAGATCCGCGACGAAGGCGCCACCGGTCGCGGTGCCAAGCCCAAGGCTGGCCTGACCGGTTTCACCGTATCGAACCTGCAGATCCCGGGCTTCCAACAGCCGTGGGAAAAGCCCTACGGCAAGCCTGAGCGCATCGTCAACGCCCTCGACATCATGATCGAAGGCCCACTGGGCGGCGCCGCGTTCAACAACGAATTCGGCCGTCCGGCCCTGACCGGCTACTTCCGTACCTTCGAACAGTCCATCACCACCCCCCGTGGTGAAGAAGTCCGTGGTTACCACAAGCCGATCATGCTCGCCGGCGGCATGGGCAACATCCGCGCCGAACACGTGCAGAAAGGCGAAATCGTGGTCGGCTCCAAGCTGATCGTCCTCGGCGGCCCGGCCATGTTGATCGGCCTGGGCGGCGGCGCGGCATCCTCCATGGCCACCGGCACCAGCTCGGCGGACCTGGACTTCGCTTCGGTCCAGCGGGAAAACCCGGAAATGGAACGCCGTTGCCAGGAAGTCATCGACCGTTGCTGGCAGTTGGGCGAGCAGAACCCGATCAGCTTTATCCACGACGTCGGCGCGGGCGGCCTGTCCAATGCCTTCCCGGAACTGGTCAACGATGGTGGCCGTGGCGGCCGCTTCGAACTGCGCAACATTCCGAATGACGAGCCGGGCATGGCCCCGCACGAAATCTGGAGCAACGAATCCCAGGAGCGTTACGTCCTGGCGGTCGGCCCGGCCGACTTCGAGCGCTTCCAGGCGATTTGCGAGCGTGAGCGTTGCCCGTTCGCCGTGGTGGGTGAAGCCACCGCCGAGCCGCAACTGACCGTGACCGACAGCCACTTCGGCAACAGCCCGGTGGACATGCCGCTGGAAGTGCTGCTGGGCAAGGCCCCGCGCATGCACCGTTCGGCGGTTCGCGAGGCCGAGCTGGGCGACGATTTCGATCCGTCCACCCTTGACATCGCCGAGTCCATCGAGCGCGTCCTGCATCACCCGGCCGTGGCGAGCAAGAGCTTCCTGATCACCATCGGCGACCGCACCATCACCGGCCTCGTGGCCCGTGACCAGATGGTCGGCCCATGGCAGGTGCCGGTGGCCGACGTGGCCGTGACCGCCACCAGCTTCGACGTCTACACCGGCGAAGCCATGGCGATGGGCGAGCGCACGCCGCTGGCGCTGCTGGACGCCCCGGCTTCGGGTCGCATGGCGATCGGCGAGACCCTGACCAACATCGCGGCTTCGCGTATCGGCAAGATTTCCGACATCAAGCTGTCGGCCAACTGGATGTCCGCCGCCGGCCACCCCGGTGAAGACGCCCGCCTGTACGACACCGTCAAGGCGGTCGGCATGGAGCTGTGCCCTGAGCTGGGCATCACCATTCCAGTGGGCAAGGACTCCATGTCCATGGCCACGCGCTGGAACGACGAAGGCGTGGACAAGAGCGTGACCTCGCCGCTGTCGCTGATCGTGACCGGTTTCGCACCGGTCACCGACATCCGCCAGACCCTGACCCCGCAACTGCGCATGGACAAAGGCACCACGGACCTGATCCTGATCGACCTGGGCCGTGGCCAGAACCGCATGGGCGCCTCGATCCTGGCCCAGGTGCATGGCAAGCTTGGTTCGCAAGCGCCGGACGTCGACGACGCCGAGGACCTGAAGGCGTTCTTTGCCGTGATCCAGGGCCTCAACGCCGACGGTCACCTGCTGGCCTACCACGACCGTTCCGATGGCGGCTTGCTGACCACCGTGATGGAAATGGCCTTCGCCGGCCACTGCGGCCTCAACCTGACCCTGGACAGCGTGGCCGAATCGGCCAGCGAAATCCCGGCGATCCTGTTCAACGAAGAACTGGGTGCAGTGATCCAGGTTCGCCAGGACGCGACCCCGGACATCCTCGCCCAGTTCAGCGCCGCCGGCCTGGCCGAATGCGTCTCGGTGATCGGCCAGCCGATCAACAACGCCCACATCAACATAACCTTCAATGGCGACACCGTCTTCGAAGGCCAGCGCCGCCTGTTGCAGCGCCAGTGGGCCGAGACCAGCTACCAGATCCAGCGCCTGCGCGACAACGCCGACTGCGCGGAGCAGGAGTTCGACGCGCTACTGGAAGAAGACAACCCGGGCCTGAGCGCCAAGCTCAGCTACGACGTCAACGACAACGTGGCCGCGCCCTACATCAAGAAAGGCATTCGCCCACAAGTGGCAGTCCTGCGTGAGCAGGGCGTCAATGGGCAGGTGGAGATGGCAGCCGCGTTCGACCGCGCCGGTTTCAACGCGATCGACGTGCACATGAGCGACATCCTCGCCGGTCGTGTCGACCTGAACGACTTCAAGGGCATGGTCGCGTGTGGTGGCTTCTCCTATGGCGACGTGCTGGGCGCCGGTGAAGGCTGGGCCAAGTCGGCGCTGTTCAACAGCCGCGCCCGCGATGCGTTCCAAGGCTTCTTCGAACGTACCGACAGCTTCACCCTCGGCGTGTGCAACGGTTGCCAGATGATGTCCAACCTGCACGAGCTGATCCCGGGCAGCGAATTCTGGCCGCACTTCGTGCGTAACCGTTCCGAGCAGTTCGAAGCCCGCGTGGCGATGGTCCAGGTGCAGGAGTCGAACTCGATCTTCCTGCAGGGCATGGCTGGTTCGCGCATGCCGATCGCCATCGCCCACGGCGAAGGCCATGCGGAATTCGAAAGCGAAGAAGCCTTGCTCGAAGCCGACTTGTCCGGTTGCGTGTCGCTGCGTTTCGTCGACAACCACGGCAAGGTCACCGAAACCTACCCGGCCAACCCGAACGGCTCGCCGCGCGGGATCACCGGCCTGACCAGCCGCGACGGCCGCGTCACGATCATGATGCCGCACCCGGAGCGGGTGTTCCGCGCGGTGCAGAACTCGTGGCGTTCGGACGACTGGAACGAAGACGCGCCATGGATGCGCATGTTCCGCAACGCGCGCGTCTGGGTGAACTAAGACGGTGTACAAGCTCTGCTTCTTTGTCCCGGCCAGCCATGTGGACGAGGTCAAAAGCGCCGTATTCGCTGCCGGTGGCGGGCGAATCGGCGATTATGATCATTGCGCTTGGCAGGTACTGGGCCTGGGTCAGTTTCGCCCCTTGGACGGCAGCCAGCCGTTCATTGGCGAGGTGGGGCAGGTCGAGCAGGTCGAGGAGTGGAAGGTGGAGCTTGTTGTCGCCGATGAGTTGATCCGCCCCGTGGTGGAGGCGCTGAAACAGAGCCATCCCTACGAGACACCGGCGTATGAAGTGTGGCGGTTGGAGGAATTCTGATTCTCCTGCGCTGAAAACGAAAAACCCGCTGACTGGTTCAGCGGGTTTTTTATTGCCGGTGATTTTGTGTACACGAACCCTCGCCACAGGAATTGTGCTGTGTCAGCCACTGGAGGCTTCAGCCTTGACCCCGTCTCGATTTACAGCCGTTGCCAACGCCCGCCACAACCCCGGCGCTTTCTCCCCTAGCAGCAAGTGCCAGACGCCACCCTCCAGCGAGCTAACCCCCTGGCAACCCAGCGCCTTGAGCTGGCTTTCCGACAACCGCTTGCCATCAGCCAACTGCACCCGCAAACGGCTCATCGCCACGCAATCAAGCTGCAATACATTCCCGCCACCGCCCAGGGCATCGAGCCATTGTTGCGCTTCGGCAGTGGGCACGCGTGGCGATTCTTCGATAGTTTCCGGTTCGGGCGTTGGGGCAGCCCGTTCGGAAGAGGGCAACGCCAAGCGGATCTCATCAGCGATGCTATCGGCCATCGGCCCCACCACCACCTGCAAGCTGCCGCCGTTGCCAGGGCGGACCACGGCCATGGCGCCGAGGGCCTTGAGCTGGGCGTCGGACGCCTTGTTGCGGTCCACCATGTCCAGGCGCAAGCGTGTGGTGCAGGCGCCGACGGTGATCAGGTTGTCGGCGCCGCCCAAGGCCTGGATATACGCAGCGGCGCGTTGGTTTTCGGCGATGACCGGTTTGTCGCCCGCCGGCACCTCTTCACGCCCCGGCGTCTTCAGGTCGAAGCGGCGGATACAGAAATCGAACACCAGGTAATAGATCAGCGCATAGGCCAGGCCCACCGGAACGACCAACCAGCCGTTGGTGGATTCGCCCCAGCCCAGCACCATGTCGATAAAGCCGCCCGAGAAGGTAAAGCCCAAGTGGATATCCAACATATTGGTCACCGCCATCGATAGGCCGGTGAGCAACGCGTGGACCAGGTACAACAGTGGCGCGAGGAACATGAAGGCAAATTCGATGGGCTCGGTGACGCCGGTCAGGAATGAAGTCAGCGCCATCGACAAGAAGATCCCGCCCATGACTTTGCGCCGCTGCGGCAGGGCGTTGCGGTACATCGCCAGGCACGCGGCGGGCAGGCCGAAGAGCATCACCGGGAACATGCCGGTCATGAATTGGCCGCCCTTGGGGTCGCCGGCGAAATAGCGGGTCAGGTCACCGGTGACGACCGCGCCGGTGGTGGGGTCAGTGAAGCTGCCGAAGATGAACCAGGCCATGTTGTTGAGGATGTGGTGCAGGCCGGTCACGATCAGCAACCGGTTGAACACGCCGAAGACGAACGCGCCGAAGCTGCCGCTGGCCATCAGCAGCTCGCCGAAGGCGTTGATGCCGTGCTGGATCGGCGGCCAGATCAGGCCGAACACCAGGCCAAGGCCCACGGCGCTGAAACCGGTGACAATCGGCACGAAGCGTCGCCCGCCAAAAAACGCCAGGTACTCCGGCAGCTTGATGTCCTTGAAGCGGTTGTACAGCGCGCCGGCCAACAGGCCGCTGATGATTCCGGCGAGCATGCCCATGTTGATGGTCGCGTCGAGCACCTTCAGCGTCGCGATCATCACCAAGTAGCCGATGGCCCCGGCCAGCCCGGCCGTGCCGTTGTTGTCCCGGGCGAAGCCCACGGCGATGCCGATGGCGAAGATCATCGGCAGGTTGGCGAAAATCGCTTCGCCGGCATCGTGGATGATCGCGATATTCAACAGGTCCGTGTCACCCAGGCGCAGCAGCAGGCCGGCGATCGGCAAGATCGCGATCGGCAGCATCAACGCCCGGCCGAGGCGCTGAAGCCCTTCGATGAAATGCTGGTACATGGCGTCTCTCCTTTATTGTTCTTCGACGTGGCTCAGCCCAGGGGCCAGTGTTGATGACAGGCCTGGCGCACGGCGGCGGCGCTGGCGAGGTTGAGCAAATCGGTACTGACGCGGCGGCACTGGGCGGCATCGAGGCGGCGTACGCGATCCTTGATTTCGCCGATTTGCGGCGGGCTGACCGACAGCTCTCGCACACCCAGCCCGATCAGCACCGGCGTCGCCAGGGGATCGGAGGCCAGGGCCCCGCACACGCCGACCCAACGCCCATGTTTGGCGGCGCCGGCGCAGGTCTGGGCAATCAGCCGCAACAGCGCCGGGTGCAAGGCATCGACCCGGGCGGCGAGACCGGCGTGGTCGCGGTCCATGGCCAGGGTGTATTGGGACAGGTCGTTGGTGCCGATGGACAGGAAGTCCGCGTGCTCGGCCAGTTGCTCGGCGAGCAGGGCGGCGGCCGGTACTTCGATCATCACTCCAAGCTGCGGGCGTTCGCTCACGCCAAGTTCGGCACCCAATACGTCGAGGCGCTGGCGGATGTGCAGCAGCTCGTCGACCTCGGTGACCATCGGCAACAGAATCCGGCAGCGCTGCAGCGGCCGAGTTTGCAGCAGTGCGCGCAGCTGTTGATCCAGCAGCTCCGGCCGCGCCTGGGCCAGGCGAATGCCCCGCAGGCCGAGCACCGGGTTGGCTTCGGTCGGCAGCGGCAGGTAGTCCAGTTGTTTGTCACCGCCGACGTCGATGGTGCGGATGATCACCGGCTTGTCGCCCATGGCATCGAGCACGGCTTGATAGGCCTGGCGTTGCTCCTCTTCGTCGGGTGCGGTGTGACGGTCGACGAAGAGAAATTCGGTGCGCAGCAAGCCGATGCCATCGGCGCCGTTGGCCAAGGACTCGCTTGCCTCGACGCTGGAGGCGACGTTGGCGGCGACTTCAACCTCCACCCCATCGACGGTTCGCGCAGGTGTATGGGCAAGGGTCCGTTGCTCGGCGCGCAGGGCTGCGCGTCGGGTCTGTGCTTGTTGCACCTGCGCCAGGCGTTCGGCGGTTGGCGTGAGTTCGAGGCGGCCATTGTCAGCGTCCAGCACCACCGGCTGCCCAGGCGCCTGTGCAAGCAGGACCTCGCCCAACGCCACCAGGCAGGGCAGGCCTTTGCCACGAGCGAGGATTGCCACATGGGAGGTCGCTCCGCCCGCGGCCATGCACACCCCGGCGACGCCTTGGGCGCTGAGTTGCAACAGGTCCGACGGCGTCAGTTCCTGGGCGACGACAATGGCGCCCGCCGGTACGTCGAATTGCCAGGCCTCACCGAGCAGCGCCCGCAGGACTCGCTGGCGCAGGTCATGCAAATCGTTGGCGCGCTCGGCCAGCAGCGCGCTGTGCAATTGCCGCAGTACTTGGCACTGCAGGTCAATGGAGTGGCTCCAGGCGTGGGTCGCCGCACAACCTTGATCGATGGACTGGTACGCGGCGTCCAGCAGCACTGGATCTTCCAGTAACGCCAGGTGGGCGCTGAAAATCGCTTGCTCATCGACCAGGTGCCGGGCTTGGGCGTTTGCCAGCGTCTGCTGGATATCGCGGCTGACTTGCCCAAGGGCCTGGCGCAATCGTTGCCGTTGTTCTTCGGCGTCGTGGCCGCCGGGATCCTCGGACAATTGGATACCGTCCAATCGAATCAGCGGTCCGCTCACCAAGCCAGGCGCGGCGCAGACGCCTTGCAATACGCCATCTTCAGCGGCACGCCTGGGCGGCTGGACCTGCGGCGCCTTCGCGTGGACCTCTTCGGCCAACGCCGTGGACAGGGTCGCCAGCAACGCTTGCAATGCCGCTTCGGCATCGCGGCCGCGACAGCTGACATGCACTTCGGCCTGCTCGCTGATCGCCAGGCCCATCATGCCCATCACACTGTCGCAGGACGCCGACCGGCCGCCGAAGTGCAGGTGCGAGCGGCTCTTGAAACCCTGTGCGGTCTGGCGAACCAAGGCTGCCGGTCGCGCATGCAGGCCGCCGCGATGGGCGATGCGGATCTGGCCGGACACTTCGATGCCGCCATCCGAATCATCGACGCGTTCTTCGCCTGGCGCCTTGGCGACGATGTGCAACAAGGGATCGCCGACCTTGACGCCTTTAAGGGTAATCGGCCGTGCCTGGAAGTGTTCGCCATTGGTAACGATCAGCAGGCTGACCAGGCTCTTGCAGCGTTGGGCCACTTTGTCGAGGTCATAGCGCAGCAGCGCCTGGCCGTGGCTGATCCGCGCACCTTCCTTGACCAGCATGGAAAAACCGTCGCCCTGCAACTCGACGGTGTCCAGCCCCAGGTGCAGCAGCAGCTCGGCGCCGTTGTCGGCTCGCAGGGTCACGGCGTGGCCGGTGCGAGCGACGTGGATTACCTCGCCATCGCACGGTGCGTAGAGGGTGTCGTTCAGTGGATCGATGGCGATCCCGTCGCCCATGGCGCCGCTGGCGAATACCGCGTCCGGGACGTTGGTGAGGGTGAGCACCGGACCGCTGAGCGGGGCGCTGAGGATCAGCTCTTTATTGTTGTTGGGCATGGGCTCGCTCTCTTTGGGATCTCGTTGGCCTTGCGTGGCTTATCGGGTCAGTGGGTCCGGGTGACCTTGCTCAAATGCCGTGGCTGATCCGGGTCCAGGCCTCGGGCTACCGCCAGCCGGGCGGCCATGCCATAGAAACTCTGAATCGCCAGGATCGGGTCCAGGGCCGCATGCTCGGCGCAGCTCAGCGTCAAGTCGCGCTCGACGATGTCATCCGGCGCAGCCAGCAATACCCGGGCCCCGCGCTGGCGCATGTCGGCGGCCAGGCTCAACACACCCGCCTGCTCGGCACCGCGCGGCGCGAACACCAGCAACGGATAATGCTCATCGATCAGCGCCATCGGCCCGTGGCGGACCTCGGCGCTGCTGAAGGCTTCGGCCTGGATCGCCGAGGTCTCCTTGAATTTGAGCGCCGCTTCCTGGGCGATGGCGAACCCGGCGCCACGGCCGATCACCATGAGCCGCTGGCATTCGCGCAAGGCCTCGACGGCAGGGCTCCAATCCTGGCTCGCGGCGTCGCGCAGTCCTCCGGGCAAGGCATCGCCGGCTTCGAGCAACTCGGCATCGTCTTTCCAGTGAGCCACCAACCGTGCGCTGGCGCTGAGGGTGGCGATAAAACTCTTGGTCGCGGCAACGCTGCTTTCGATGCCGGCGCACAACGGCACGTTGAATTCACAGGCCGCCTCCAGGGGAGAATCCTCTGCGTTGACCATCGCCACGCTCAAGGCGCCGCGCTTGCGCAACAGGCGCAGGCTGTTGACCAGGTCCGGGCTCTGTCCCGATTGGGAGAAGGCGAACGCCACCTGGCCGCTGACCTTCAGCGGCGCCTGTTGCAGGGTGACCACCGACATCGGCAGCGACGCCACCGGCAAGCCCAATTGCTGCATGGTCAGGTAGGCGAAGTAACTGGCGGCATGGTCGGAACTGCCCCGAGCGACAGTCATCGCCACCTGCGGCGGTTGACGGCGCAGGCGTCCGGCGATTTCCGCCAGCGTCGGATCCAGCCGCTGTAATTGCCGCTCGACGGCTTCGGCCGAGGCGAGGGCCTCTTCAAGCATTTTGCAAGTCAATGGCTTCTCCTTCGACCATCACGTCGATCAGGTTCAGGGCTCGGTCAAGGCGCACACAGTCGGCCCAGGCGCCGGGTTGCAGGCGTCCGCGTTCGGGCAGGCCGAGGTAATCGGCGGGAAATTGCGACAGGCGTCGGGAGGCGTCGTCGAGGGGCAGGCCGATTTTCACCAGGTTGCGCAAAGCCTGGTCCATGGTCAGGGTGCTGCCGGCCAGGGTGCCGTCGGCCAGGCGCACACCGCCCAGGCATTTGGTGACGGTGTGGCTGCCCAGCTTGTATTCGCCATCGGGCATGCCGGCGGCGGCGGTGGAGTCGGTGACGCAATACAGGCACGGGATCGAACGCAACGCCACGCGCATGGCGCCGGGGTGCACGTGCAGCAGATCCGGGATCAGCTCGGCATATTGCGCATGGGCCAGCGCCGCGCCGACGATGCCCGGCTCGCGGTGATGCAACGGGCTCATGGCGTTGTACAGATGGGTAAAACTGCTGGCCCCGGCCGTGAGCGCCGCGACGCCTTCTTCGTAACTGCCGAGGGTATGGCCGATCTGCATGCGCACGCCGCGAGCGCTGAGGGCGCGGATCAGGGCATCGTGACCGGCGATTTCCGGCGCGACGGTAATCACCCGGATTGGCGCCAGGGCCAGGTACGCCTCCACTTCTGCCATCAACGCGGTGTGGGCGAAATTCGGTTGGGCGCCGAGTTTGCCGGGGTTGATATAGGGGCCTTCCAGGTGCACACCGAGAACACGTGCACTGCCGCTGGACCGCTGTTCGCAGAACTCACCGAGGGCCTTGAGTACGCTGGCGATTTCTTCGCTCGGCGCCGTCATGGTGGTGGCGAGCAACGCCGTGGTGCCGAAGCGCACATGGGTGCGGGCAATGGTGTCGAACGCCGCGGCGCCTTCCATGATGTCCTTGCCACCGCCGCCGTGCACGTGCAGGTCGATGAAGCCGGGCAGCAGGTAGGGCAGGTCATTGCTCGTCGGATCGCAAGGCTGGCCTTCGATGGACACGACCCTGCCGTGTTCATGGACCAGGCGGCCGCGGATCCAACCGTTGGCGGTGAGGATGTTGTCTTCGGACATGGGGATTCTCTGGTCGTCTAGCGCCGCAACTCTGCGACAAAGTCGTAGTAGTCGTTGCGGCAATAGGTGTCGGTGACTTCGATGGGCGTGTTGTCTTCCAGGTAGCCGACCCGGGTCATCAGCAGCATCGCGGTGCCGGGGGCGATGCCCACCAGGGCGGCGAACTCGTCCGAGGCGTTGATGGCCTGGATGTGCTGTAGGGCGCGCACCACCGGTTTGCCGATGCCGTCGAGAAATTCATAAAGCGAATCGCCCACCGCCTGCGGCTTGGGAATGATCGACGCGGGCAGGGTGCTCATCTCGATGGCCATGACCGTGTCGTCGGCCTTGCGCAGCCGTTTGAGCCGGGCAACTTTGTCGGTGGGCGACAGGCCCAGGCGGATCAATTCTTCGTGGGTCGGCGGGGTGATGTTCCGCTCCAGCCACTGTGAACCGGGCACGAAGCCTTTGAGCCGGAGCATCTCGCTGAAGCCGCTGAGGCGCGAGAGCGGTTGTTCCAGGCGCGGCGTGATGAAGGTGCCCGAGCCTTGGTTGCGGCGGATCAGGCCTTGTTCGAACAGCACCTCCAGCGCCTTGCGGGCGGTCACCCGGGAAATACCCAGTTGCTCGCTCAGGCTGCGCTCGGAAGGCATCGCTTGCTCGGCTTTCCAATGGCCGGCGTGGATGGCCGCTTCGAGGTTGCGTGCCAATTGCAGGTAGAGCGGGGTGGGTTGGGTGTCGTCGGGGCGTAGGACCAGGATGTCGTTCATTGGCGATGCGTCCGATGCGATTGTAGGAGTTTTCCTCGGCTAACGGGGTGGAAACTAATACCACTTGAATACCATGTCAACGCTGCTTTTCCGGGGTTTTATAGCGTTTTCTGGGTCTCTATGAGGGTGGTTCTTCAAGTGGTATTAGGGTGGTGATGATGTGGCGTTGAATTGCAGCGTTGGGCTGGGGTTTTTAGAGGTCAGTGGTATGCATGAGGGGCGGGTTTTGAGATTTGATATTTATTTTTGGTGGTGAGCGGTGATGGGGCGTTTTGTGTATATCCGTTACCGCAGCAATGGTTATGTACCCAATTCAATCCAAAAAAAGCCTATCTGGAATTTCGTCTGAAACATCCATGGTCAAGTGGACGGTCTGTCAGACGCACCGAAGTTTCCGACATGTTTTTAAGGTTGTGCCTCGGAAGCGAGGGCTCTAGCTTTCGAGGCCCAAATCTCCTAGCGCAGGGATCGCTTACCAGTCTTTAGGACGACCAAGCGGCAGATCCAAGTTTCAAGGAGCAACATCAGCCTCTGAGGTTCAAACATGAAACTGCCGGATATGATCACTCCCCGACTTAATACAGGTACCGCCCTAGGACAGGCTTTGATTTCAATGTTCAAGTCTGTCGAAGCGGAGCTGACGTTTGAGAACGCAGCGCCTGGGGTGCTCAAAATCATCATTTTTGGTGGGTGCGCAGTGCACCTTTATACGAACCATCGTGTCTCCATGGACGTTGACGCCGAAATTTATGAGGCAAACCTTCCAGAAAATTTTCATCTTCGAACCTTGCTTGCGGAAGTGCCTGAGCAATTCGTCGACGAAAAATCCGGCCGGTTGATGGAGCTCAACTACGACCTTCAATACAACACTAGCTTCGGTCCGATTCACGAAGACTATTGGGCTCGAAGCCTCCCTCTTGAAGAGTTCTCGGTAGAATCTCCTTTGCACGTTCACATTGCTGCCCCTGTCGATATTGCGATTTCAAAACTGGGCAGAGCAACGGATCAAGATATTGGCGATATCATGGCGCTCCTGAGGGCCGGCTTCATATTGACCGCTGAGCTGAGTCGACTGGCATCGCAGGCGATTGATGTATATGTTGGCAACAAAGAGTCTCCAACCTCTGTTCTTACCTCTATTTTGCAAAATTATTTGGAGAATACAGATGGCGAAGCCTGCTAACGGCCAAGTCCTCTCAGCCGCTCTGGACAAATTGGTCAAAAGCCCGTTGGATCACGCAGATGATGTTGCGCTCGTGAGCACAGCCAAAGCTGTTTGGTACTCCAATTTGGACTTGATAAGCGTAACCCAGGCTTTCTTGAGTCAACACACTGATGAGCTCGAGTTGCGTCGCGCAGGATATTTGCTCGAACGACTCACTCGATTTTCCTGTGTCACGGACAGCCGTGCGTTGGAGGTCTTCAAAGCCCTTGAGCTATTTTTACGCTCGACACCCAAGCAAGCCATAACCTCACAAACCGCTGTTGCGCTTCGCAAACGCCGTGATGAACTCGCTCTCTCTTGGGGGCTGAATGAAGGTCTTGGCTTGAAGGTGCAAACCCTCTTGCCTTTTCAGACTCGGCATTATGAGGCTGAGCAGCGCGCAGCTTTTGGGTGAATACGAATGTCATCAACGAAAACCGGCCTAGGCCGGTTTTTTGTTATGTGAATCATCATCCCTTGGTCTGTCAGACGCACCGAAGTTTCCGACATGTTTTTAAGGTTGTGCCTCGGAAGGCAGGGCTCTAGCCTTTGGGTGTCGCTGCCAATTCAGCGACCGGGTTTGACCGTCCGAAAAAAATCAGGGGGCAATAGGCCCGGACGCTTTGTCCTGGGCTCCATTAAATCAAAGGAGCTTCAATTGAAAAATAATTCTGACATGCCCAAACCCGCCTCAGCCTTCCCCTACGGCGACTACGCCCCCGACAAGCTCAAAGAAGCCGCCGACCGCGCGATGGACCATTACCTCAAGCCCGACGACGGCGAACCAGAACCCAAACCCTCGGTGCAGTTGTTCACCGTATCGGACAACGTCGACACCGAAGCCCTGCTAGCCAACCTCAGCGAAACCCTGGCCTCGGCCAATGCGGTGCTGAGCGACCTGCTGTTTGACTTGGACGGTTCGCGTCGCCATGTGGCGTTGGGTGTGGCGCAGATGATCGAGCTGGGGACGTTGTTGGCGAACAAGGCGTTGGACCGGGTTGAGTTGCGGACTTGACGCCATAGTTGCCGGCCTCATCGTCGGACCGTCCCAGCGGGAGCAAGCTCCCTCGCCAAGAGCTGCTCACCAAAGCAAGTGGAGGTTACGGCCGAATCTCGATCATCGTCCCATCCGGCACCAGGTTCCACACCTCGCGCATGTCCACATTGCGCATGGCAATGCAGCCGTCGGTCCAGTCCAGCGTATGGAACAACTGCTCAGGATTGTCTTCCGAATCCGGGGTGCCGTGGATCATGATCATGCCCCCCGGCTCCACGCCTTCACGGCGGGCGCGGGCGGCGTCGCTGATGTTGGGGTAGGAGATGTGCATCGACAGGTAGAACTTGTCGCTGACCTTGCGCCAGTCGATCCAGTAAAAACCTTCGGGGGTGCGCTTGTCGCCTTCGATCAGCTTGGGGCCTTTCTTGGCGCCTTTGCCCAGTGAGATGCGATAGGTCTTGAGCGGCTTGCCGTCGTTGATCAATTGCAATTGATGGGCGGACTTGAGCACCAGCACTTTTTCGATGACCTTGCCATTGTAGGTTCCCACGGCGGCGGCCTGGGACACCGCGGTGAATGACAAGCAGAACAGGACAAGCAACCAGCGCATTGAAACGATATCCCTAGAGGTGTCGCGGCTATATTGGATTTTCTAAGTATTGGCGGGCTGAGCCAGCGGCGGTATCGACTCGGATCGCACCGGGTAATCCTCGGCCCGCCGGTCAGCGTAGAAGTATTCTAGGGTACGGCCGACGGTGCGGAAAGCCAGCTCGTCCCAGGGGATGTCCGCCTCTTCGAACAACTGCACTTCCAGGCTTTCGGGCCCGGCGGCGAAGTCCAGGTCCATCAGTTCGGCGCGGAAGAATACATGCACCTGGCTGATGTGCGGTACGTCGATCAGCGTATAGATGCTCAGGTTGCGCACTCGGGCGCAGGCTTCCTCGGCGGTTTCACGCACGGCGGCCTGCTCGACGGTCTCGCCGTTCTCCATGAAGCCTGCCGGCAATGTCCAGTAACCGCGCCGCGGCTCGATGGCGCGCCGGCACAACAGGACTTTACTGCCCCAGGTCGGCACGCAACCGGCGACAATGTTGGGGTTCTGGTAATGGATGGTGTGGCAGGTGTCGCAAACAAAGCGCAGGCGCGAGTCGCCCTCGGGTATGCGCTGGGTTACCGGGTTACCGCACTGGCTGCAGAATTTCATGCTGGGATTCCTGAAGGCTGCGCCTATCTTGGCGTGCGTTGGCCGGTGCGGCAAGTTGTCGTTTCGCGACACGACGCGGTGCGGGGCTTGGGCCGCTTGAACGATTGGTGCATGATGCAAGGTAGCGAATAAATCGAGAAGTCTCATGCTGGACGAGCTACTGCATCGAGTAAGCAACCATACCCCGCGTGATCTGCAGGCTGACCAACGTTTCCCGGAAGCTGCGGTGCTGGTGCCGATCACTCGCAGCGATGAACCGGAGCTGGTGCTGACCCTGCGCGCCAGCGGTCTCTCGACCCACGGCGGCGAGGTGGCTTTCCCCGGCGGGCGCCGAGACCCGGAGGACCCCGACCTGATCTTCACCGCCCTGCGCGAAGCCGAGGAAGAAATCGGCCTGCCGCCCGGCCTGGTCGAAGTGATCGGCCCCCTCAGCCCGTTGATCTCGCTGCATGGCATCAAGGTCACGCCGTATGTCGGCGTGATACCGGATTACGTCGAATACCAGCCCAACGACGCCGAGATCGCCGCGGTGTTCAGCGTGCCGCTGGAGTTTTTCCGCGAAGACCCGCGCGAGCACACGCACCGCATCGACTACCAGGGCCGCAGTTGGTACGTGCCCAGCTACCGCTTCGAGGGGTACAAGATCTGGGGCCTGACGGCGATCATGATCGTTGAGTTGGTGAATCTGCTGTACGACGCCGATATCGACCTGCACACCCCGCCCAAGACTTTCATCAACACCTGATGCCCGAGGACACCTCATGAAATACCGCCTGGGCGATGCCCGTGTCGAAACCCATCCACAGAGCTGGGTCGCGCCCAACGCCACGCTGGTGGGCAAGGTCCGCCTCGAAGAGGGCGCCAACGTCTGGTTCAACGCCGTGTTGCGGGGTGACAACGAATTGATCCTGATCGGCAAGGACAGCAACGTGCAGGACGGCACCGTGATGCACACCGACATGGGTTATCCGCTGACCATCGGCACCGGCGTGACCATTGGCCACAACGCCATGCTCCACGGCTGCACCGTCGGAGACTACAGCCTGATCGGCATCAACGCAGTGATCCTCAACGGCGCGAAGATCGGCAAGAACTGCATCATCGGCGCCAATTCGCTGATCGGCGAAGGCAAGGAGATTCCCGACGGTTCGCTGGTAATGGGCTCCCCCGGCAAGGTGGTGCGGGAATTGACCGACGCCCAGAAGAACATGCTCGTAGCCAGTGCGGCGCACTATGTGCACAACGCGCAGCGCTATGCTCGCGACCTGGTCGAGCAGGAACAATGAACGCGCCCGAACGCCCGGTGCCATCGCCCTGCGTGAACATCTGCGCGCTCGACGATGACGACATCTGTACCGGCTGCCAACGCACCGTGGCGGAAATCACCCGGTGGAGCCGGATGGACAATGCCGAGCGGCGCGGGGTTTTGGCGTTGTGCCATGAACGGGCCAAGGCCAGTGGGTTGGTGTGGATGTTGCCGGCGGGGCGATGATTGTGAACACATCCCCCTGTGGCAAAAAATGATCTGTGGCGAGGGGATTTAATGCCCTCGCCACAAGGGCATCTCACAAGGCTTCAACCGATCGTCGTCCCAACCACCGATCCAACCCCACCACCCCCAGCGCAATCCCGACGAACCCCGCCAATATCCCCCCGGCATTGATGAACACCTGTGGATAACCCAGGCTCGCCACGTCAATGAACGGGTAGGGATAGGCCGCCAGCAAATCTCCCCGCAGCAGGATGTAAGCGAAGTACACCAGCGGATAAATCATCCAGAGTCCGATGTGGGCCAGGCGCAACGTGCCTTTGGGCACCCACAGCCCCCAGTAGATGATGAACAGCACCGGCATGACGTCGTGGAGTAATTCATCGGCAATAAATTGCCAGCCTTGCGGCTGCCAAAGGTGGCGCAGCAGCAGGTTATAGGCGAGGCCGACCAGGGCGATGCTCACCGCGATGCCGCTGCGTACCGCAGGAAGCAGGAACCAGCGCCGGACGGCTGATTCGCGCTGTGTCAGTTCCCAGGTCAGCACTACGGCGGCCAAGGTATTGGTCAGCACCGTAAAAAAACTGAGGAAATTGACCAGGCCACCCAACAGGCTCGCGCCCAGTTCCCAGCGCCCGAGCAGAATCAAGTAAAGCTGGATACTCAATCCCGCCCAGCCGAGCAATGCCAGCATCCACACGAAACCGGTTCGAACGCCCACGGTTCAATCGGGCCGCTTGGTGCGCATCAGCTTGACGTACAGGCGTTCGACTTTTTCTCGCGCCCATGGCGTCTTGCGCAGGAAGGTCAGGCTCGACTTGATGCTCGGGTCGCTCTTGAAGCAACGGATGTCGATGCGTTCGGCCAGGCCCGACCATTCGTAGTGCTGCACCAGAATGTTGAGGGTCTGCTCCAGCGTCACGCCGTGCAGCGGGTTATTGTTCGGTTCGGTCATGGCAGGCCTATGCATGGAGAGCTGTAAAGCCGCGCACCTTAGCCGAGGCGCCCTTCGGGGGGAAGTGCCGCTGTTATCACTGCCTTGTGGGTCTGCCACACTGTTACCGAATCCGAGATGATCCATGTCAACAAAAGCGCTTTCTCTATTTGTAACAGGACATTATCCTTGCGCCGCCCGCTGAAACGCTTCTTCTAGCGTGCCAGAGCGGTTGCATGTGGTGAATTGCTTTCCTGGCCCTATTGCACTGACTCTGCAGAGACAGCGCTATCTCAGCGTGCGGTGTATTCAGCGTTGGGGTGGCGGGTCAACCGCTTTCGCGAGCAAGCCCGCTCCCACAGCGGACCGCGTCAATCGAATTTGCCTTTTTTCAACTGAACCATGCCCCCTCAGGATCGTCATCTAAAGTGACTACTTGCGCGGGACTCTTTGAAACGTCACGGAGATACACACTATGAGCGCTGAGGGTGCTTTGAGTCGAAGCCGTCTGCTACCGAGCTTGCTCGGCATTCTGCTTCTATTGATGGGGCTGGCCTTGCTGGCCGGTGGGATCAAACTGAGTACGCTCGGCGGCTCGCTGTATTACTTGCTGGCCGGTATCGGCCTGGCGATCACTGGTGTACTGCTGGTCCTGGCGCGCCGTGCAGCGCTGGGCCTGTACGCGCTGGTGCTCTTCGCCAGTACGGTCTGGGCATTATGGGAAGTGGGCCTGGATTGGTGGCAATTGGTGCCACGCCTGGCAATGCTGTTTGCCTTGGGCATCGTCATGCTGCTGCCGTGGTTCCGCCGCCCGCTGCTGACCGGCGATGCTTCGCCCATGGGCACCCGAGCGCTGGGCGCCGCCGTCGTGATCGCCGGTATCGCCGCGCTGGCCAGCCAATTCACCAATCCCGGTGAAATCAAGGGTCAACTGGACCGCGACAGCGTGCCGGGCATGACCAACACCGCACCGGCCATGCCGGACGGGGATTGGAACTCCTACGGCCGCAGCGCCCATGGCGACCGCTATTCGCCGCTGGCGCAAATCACCCCCGAGAACGTCAGCAAGCTGAAGCAAGCCTGGTCCTATCGCACTGGCGACCTGCCAGGGCCGAACGATCCGGGCGAAACCACCGCCGAAAACACTCCGTTGAAGGTCAACGGCATGCTCTACGTGTGCACGCCTCACAGCCAAGTGATCGCCCTGGAGCCTGAAACCGGCAAGGAAATCTGGCGTTTCGATCCGAAGCTTTCCACGCAAAAAGCGGAAAACTTCAAGGGTTGGGCCCACATGACCTGCCGTGGCGTGACCTACCACGACGATGCTGTCTACGCGTCCGCCGAGCAGAGCCCGACCGGCACCGCCAGTACCACGCCGGCCAGCACCGTGTGCCCGCGGCGGATCTTCCTGCCGACCGCCGACACCCGCCTGATCGCCCTCAACGCCGACACCGGCAAGATGTGCGAAGACTTCGGCGACAAGGGCCAGGTCGACCTGACCGCCAACATCGGCGGTTTCACCGCGGGTGGTTACTACTCCACCTCGCCACCGGCAGTCACCCAGAACCTGGTGGTGATCGGCGGCCACGTCACCGATAACGTTTCCACCGACGAGCCAAGCGGCGTCATTCGCGCCTACGACGTACACACCGGCAAGCTGGTGTGGAACTGGGACAGCGGCAACCCGGACGACACCACGCCGATTGCCGAGGGCAAGACCTACACCCGCAACTCCCCGAACATGTGGTCCATGTTCAGCGTCGATGAAAAACTCGGCATGCTCTACCTGCCGATGGGCAACCAGACGCCTGACCAGTTCGGTGGATTCCGCACACCGGAGTCGGAAAAATACGCCGCCGGCCTGACCGCCCTGGACATCGCCACCGGCAAGGTGCGCTGGTACTTCCAGTTCACCCACCACGATCTCTGGGACATGGACGTCGGCGGTCAGCCGACCCTGATGGACCTGAAGACCGCCGATGGCGTGAAACCGGCCGTCCTGGCGTCGACCAAGCAGGGCAGCATCTACGTGCTGGACCGCAGCAATGGCCAGCCGATCGTGCCGATCAAGGAAATCCCGGTGCCGCAAGGCGCGGTGGAAGGCGACTTCACTTCGCCGACCCAACCGATGTCCGACCTGAACTTCGTGCCGCCGGTCCTCCAGGAACGCGACATGTGGGGCGTCACCCCGTTCGACCAGATGTTGTGCCGGATCGACTTCAAGTCGCTGCGCTATGAGGGCATGTTCACGCCGCCGTCGCTGCAAGGCTCGATCGTCTACCCAGGCAACTTCGGCGTGTTCGACTGGGGCGGCATTTCGGTCGATCCGGTGCGCCAGATCGCTTTCGTCAACCCGAGCTACATGGCGTTCAAGTCGAAACTGGTGCCAGCGGCGGAAGTGGCCGGTGGCCCGGGTCGCAAGAGCGAAACCGAAGGCGTGCAGCCGAACAAGGGCGCGCCGTATGGCGTGATCCTCGAAGCGCTGCTTTCGCCCATGGGCCTGCCTTGCCAGGCGCCTGCCTGGGGTTATGTCGCGGCGGTGGACCTGACCAATAACAAGACCCTGTGGAAGCACAAGAACGGCACCGTGCGTGACAGCTCGCCGGTCCCGATCCCGCTGAGCATGGGTGTCCCAAGCCTGGGTGGCACCTTCACCACCGCCAGTGGCCTGGCGTTCCTCAGCGGCACGCTTGACCAGTACTTGCGCGCCTACGACGTGAAGAATGGCAAGCAGTTGTGGGAAGGCCGCCTGCCTGCCGGCGCCCAGACCACGCCGATGACCTATACCGGCAAGGACGGCAAGCAATACGTGCTGGTCGTGGCCGGTGGCCACGGTTCCCTGGGCACCAAGCAGGGCGACTATGTGATTGCCTACAAACTGCCGGATTAAACCCGAGCTGCGCTCATGAAAAAGGCGACACCCTTGCGGGTGTCGCCTTTTTTGTTTCTTCACTGAGCCTGTGTGAACGCAGGCCTTTGAGCTCCCTCGCTACAGGGGATCGTGCTCAGCCTTGGGCTTTTACAGTTCGATCTTGACCGCCTGGGAAGCGCGGGTCGCCTTGGCGCGGGCGGCTTCGATGGATTCGTCGCGGGCCAGGGCCACGCCCAGGCGGCGCTGGCCGTTGACTTCCGGTTTGCCGAACAGACGCAGCGCCGTGTCCGGCTCGCTCAGGGCGGCGCCGAGATTGGCGAACGCGGTCTGGGTCGACTGGCCTTCCACCAGGATCACCGCCGAAGCCGAAGGGCCGAACTGGCGGATCAACGGGATTGGCAAACCGAGAATGGCGCGGGCGTGCAAGGCGAACTGCGACAGGTCCTGGGAAATCAGCGTCACCAGGCCGGTGTCGTGCGGGCGCGGCGAGACTTCGCTGAACCACACCTGGTCGCCCTTGATGAACAGCTCGACACCAAACAGGCCGCGACCACCCAGGGCCTCGGTCACTGCCTTGGCGACGCGCTCGGATTCGGCCAAGGCCACCGGGCTCATGGCCTGGGGCTGCCAGGATTCCTGATAGTCGCCTTTTTCCTGGCGGTGGCCGACGGGTGCGCAGAACGTCGTGCCGCCCACGTGACGCACGGTGAGCAAGGTGATTTCGTAGTCGAAGTCGATGAAGCCTTCGATGATCACCCGACCCTTGCCGGCACGGCCGCCTTCCTGGGCGTAGTCCCAGGCTTTCTGCACGTCATCGGCGCTGCGCAGCAGGCTCTGGCCCTTGCCCGAGGAACTCATCACCGGCTTGACCACGCACGGGAAGCCCAGGGTTTGCACAGCCTTGCGGTAGTCTTCGACAGTGTCGGCGAAAAAGTACGGCGAGGTCGGCAGGCCCAGCTCTTCGGCGGCCAGGCGACGAATACCTTCGCGGTTCATGGTCAGTTGCGCGGCGCGAGCGGTAGGGATCACCGTGAAACCTTCGGCTTCCAGTTCCACCAGGGTCGCAGTGGCGATGGCTTCGATTTCCGGCACGATGTAGTGCGGCTTCTCGGCCTCGATCACCGCGCGCAGGGCGGCGCCGTCGAGCATGTTGATCACGTGGCTGCGGTGGGCCACTTGCATGGCCGGTGCATTGGCATAGCGATCCACAGCAATCACCTCGACGCCCAGGCGCTGCAGCTCGATTACCACTTCCTTGCCCAGCTCACCGCTGCCACACAACAAAACGCGGGTCGCGGTGGGCGACAATGGAGTTCCGATACGGGTCATCTGAAGGTCCTCAAACAGGAGCGGGTCATTGGGGCGCGCGCCGGGCGAGCTTCCCATGGGAGAAAGCGCGGCATTTTACATGAACCGCGTCAGCCGGCGATGGCCTGTTTGCGCAGGCGCCAGGCCATGATCAGCCAGACGGCCGTGACCCCGGCGAATTTCGAGAGCAGGGCGGTCGTCACCACTGCGGGGGTCAGGGCGTCGATCAGGCCGAAGAAAATGAAGGTGTCGAGGGGGATGCTCAAGGCCGAACTGATCCACAGACGGTCATGCAGCGGACGCTTGGTGACGGTGAACACCAGCCAGTCGATGCACTCCGATACGGCGAACGCGGTGGCGCTGGCCAGGGCGATGGTCGGGTCGCAAGTGACGTAGGACAACACCAGCGCCGCCAGCATCGCCACGATGGCGCCGTGGCCGAAACGGGTCTGCACCATGTCGCGCAACACGAACACCAGCCCGCCCCAGGCCGACCAGATGACGTCCAGGTGCGGCGCGGCGGAGAAAGCGAAGTTGATCAGCACGACGCTGCCGATGTAGGCGATCAGGAAAAGCATGGGGCGGGGCACCTGGTATTGCCGGATAAGGTATTAAAGGACAGCGATAGCACCTGTGGCGAGGGAACAAGCTCCCTCGCCACAGGTGGATGGCGGTTTCAATGGGTGAAGAGTACTTCAGCCACCGCCACGCCCTCAATCTTCCTCACTGTTATCCAGTTTCCAATACCCCACCGCCTTCACGAAATCCTGGTCCAGCCCTTTCTCTTCCAGCAGCACCCTGCGAATCTGCCGCGACACTTTGCTTTCGGTCGCGACCCAGGCGTACAGCTTGCCGCCGGGCATCTCCAGCTGCTGCACGGTGCGCAGCAGGCTGTCCTGGCGACCCTCGCGCAACACCCAGATCACATGCACCTGCGCCGGGCTGTGGAGCACTTGCTGTTCGGCGCCATTTTCCACTTCCACCACCACCAGCGCACGCCGATTGGGGGCGAGGCCCTCGAGGCGACGGGCGATGGCGGGCAGGGCGGTTTCGTCGCCGATCAACAGGTAGCTGTCGAAGATGTCCGGTACGACCATCGAGCCCCGGGGGCCGGCGATATACAGGTGGTGCCCCGGTGCTGCCTGCGCGGCCCAGGTCGAGGCAGGGCCGTCACCGTGGAGCACGAAGTCGATGTCCAGTTCGAGGGTGTCCAGGTCATAGCGGCGCGGGGTGTAGTCGCGCATTTCAGGCATCGGGCCCTGGGCTTTGCCGGCAGTGGGGTTGAAATCTTCCAGGGCGGCGTGCTCCTCCGCATTTTGTGGGAACAGCAGCTTTACGTGATCGTCCGTGCCCAGGCTGACGAACCCGGCCAGCTCCGGCCCGCCGACCGTGATGCGGCGCATGCGCGGGGTCAGGTCCTCGACCCGCAGCACTTGCAGGCGGCGGCGTTTGATCTCGTGGCTGACGCGGTGAATGGTGTTTGGATCGATTTCGGTCATTGGCTTGACTCCGAGACAGGTGGACGGTCGCAACCGTCGACGATGGCTTTGGCGGTGGCGTTGAGCAAGTCGCACACCCGCCGGGTTTCTTCAGGACTCCAGCGGCCAGAGTGATTTTGCAGCGCATGGCGCAGGTTATACACCGCTTCCTGGACCTGCGGGGGGCGATCATGGCCGTGCAGCGTGCGCTTGCTGTCTTCAATGCGTGTGCGCACCTCTTCCAGCGTCTGGGCCTGCTTCTCAAGTGATAGACGTCCAGCATCGGTCACGCTGTAGCATTTTTTTTCTGTTTCAACGCAGCAGGTGACCATCGCGTTTTTTTCCAGGAAGGCCAGGGCCGGGTAGATCACCCCAGGGCTGGGGCTATAGGCCCCTTCGAACATCTTTTCGATCCTGCGGATCAGGTCATAGCCATGGCAGGGCTGTTCAGCGATCAGGGCCAACGACAGTAACTTGAGGTCCCCGGCGGCGAATACACGAGCGTTGCGTCGGTTACGGTCACGACCGGTCGGGTGTCGCTCGAAACCATCGTGGGCGTTGGGATCGGAATAAGGGGCTGCCATGTACTGCTCTCCATGCTGCATAAGTTAATGCGAAGTGCTGGTTCTTTATTTGAGATACATCTTTGCGCTTGATATATCTTGAAGTTGAGATATATCTAGTTGAGTTGATGTTGTATGAGTTGCCCAAGACCTTACCTGAATGAGTCGGGCTTGAGAGGAGGGCGCCTTTTTTTATGATTTTTATTGACTTTTATAGAGGCCGCTTGGTGCATGGTTTTGTGGGCAGTTTCTTACATCCAAATTGGCGTTTTAAATGAATTAAGGTATTTTTCTCTCTTTTGTATGGTGGAATTACTACAAGTGCTTGGGAATTTGCCTGCTTTTTTTTAGTTGTTAAGAACCGATCATGCCCAGCGTTGAAGTTGCAGCTCTCGAACTATTAGGCGAGCTGCAACTTCAGCCCTTCTCTTTATGGCTATGAACAGGTATTAACAACATGCTCAAACAATTCATGACCGGTGCTTCGCTGGCAGCCGCTGCCCTGAGTTCCTCGCTGGCATTCGCCGCCGATGATGCGCGCTCGTCCATCCATATCAGCGCGAACATCCCGACCCAACAGTTCCATGTGCAGCCGCGCAACCCGGACTTCGGTAAGGATGAGACCATGAGCTACAACACGGTCAGCGGCACCTTGTCGTCGTTGCGCGCTACCTATGACGTGAAGAACACCGAGGGCTCGGTCCACGCCTACATCGAGGGCGGTCCGGCGGCGCTGTACAACGGCAGCAACTCCATCGCGCTGACCACGGCTTTCAACGGCGTCACCCTGACCGCCACGCCTCAGGAAGTGGTGGACGATGCGACCTCCACACCGGGTACCCAGGCTGACATGACCATCGTCGCCGCCAGGCCGCTCGATACCCAGAACGGCCTGTACACCGCCGACATGACCGTCATCTTCGACGCCGTGCCTCGCGCTACTCCGTGATGTCATTCAATGCCCGCTGAGGTTCTCCTCTTCGGGCATTGCTGCAGGCCGGCCGGTCTTCCCCAGCCGGTCGGCCTGTCCCTGAAACGCCCAGATAGCTCGCTGATTAGAGAGTCCGTTGATGTTTCCGATGACACCCATCGCGGGTGCGCTCGCGCTGCTGTTGTGCGCGAACGCATTCGCCGCGCCGACTGCCCCTGGTACGACACCGAAAAGCTTGTTGTCCCAGGCCAAAGGCTTGCCGGCGGAATTTGAATCCCATTTCTTCGATGTGCCCTTGGCGGTTCGTGTTGAACTCAATCAACAGTTCCTCGGCGAAGCCATGGTGGTATTGAGCCGGGACGACCGCATCACATTGCTCGAATTCACCGATACCCAGGACAGTTCGATCAATCACGTCGAGCGCCAGCAATGGGAGCAACACCTCAAGCAGGGGCAGCCGTTGGGCGCCTGCGAAGCTGGGTGCCCGTCCGGGCTGCTCGCCGTGCACTACAGCCTCGAAAATTCATTGGTTTCGATCCTGACCCGGGACGTGGAGCGCTTGACGCAAGCCAAGCGTTACTACGATCAGCCGGAAGAAGGCAGCCTGGGCCTGATCTTCAACAACCAACTCAATATCAATGGTGGC
The DNA here is from genome assembly GCF_035751725.1 of Pseudomonas frederiksbergensis. Taxonomy (GTDB): domain Bacteria; phylum Pseudomonadota; class Gammaproteobacteria; order Pseudomonadales; family Pseudomonadaceae; genus Aquipseudomonas; species Aquipseudomonas frederiksbergensis_A. Next base: position 1,240,317 of record NZ_CP142104.1, read on the forward strand.
CAGGAACAGGACACTGGCGGGCGTTACGGCCTCAATGCCAGTTCCAGCCTCGGCAACTGGAGCCAGTCGCTGGACTTGCAACTCTCGCGTCTTGGCGGCCCGGACGACAAGCTGTACCACGCCGTCCATGAGCTCCATACCCAGCGGGAAATGGAAGGCTCCTTCTTTCGCCTGGGCTACTTCACGCCCGGTTCCGATGGCTTGAACCGGCAGATTCGTTCATTCGGTGCCAACCCGGACACCGCATTGGGCGTGATGTACGGCAGTTCCGACAGCCTGGCGATCGACAATCCGAAACCCAGCGTCTACCCCATTTATGTCACCGCGAGCCGCCAGGCTTCGGTGGAAATCTATCGCAATGGCCTGCTGATCAATACCCAGGCCGTCAGCGCCGGGCTGCAAAGCCTGGACACCCGCCCCTTGCCTGGCGGGATCTACGAAGTGGAAGTGCGGCTGGTCGAGGATGGGCAAATCACTGCCACCAGCCAGGAGCTGGTCTACAAGCCCAACAATTGGAGCAACTCCGAAGACCGCTGGCGCTACAACCTGTTCGCCGGCCGCGAGACCCGGCTCTGGAGCAACTGGGAAGACCAGCCGTCAGGGTTCATGACGGCCGGGGTCGGCCTCAATTACCTGTTGCATCCCCGGGTGATCCTGGGCGCCTCCACCCGCAAGGTGCAGGACAAGATGCAAGTCGGCACCTCGGTGGACTGGACCCTGGGCACCAGCACCAGCCTGTACGCCAACGTCTATAAAACCCAGGACTACGGCAACGGCATGGACCTGCAAGGGCTGTACAGCTATGGCCAGGGCAGCATCGTCGCCAGCCACAACCGCAGTTGGCTGGACACCCGCAACACTTACGAAACCCTGCCGGACGGTACCCGCATCCGCCAACGTGACGTGTACGTCGGCCATACCAGCAACTCGTCGCTGTCGGTCAATCATCGCTTGAGCAACAAGACGTCCATCAATGGGCGGCTGGCCTACAGCGAAGGCAACGTGCAGGGCACCGGCCTGGACCTGGGTTGGACCCAGCGGGGCAAATTACGCGGCAGCGATGCCAACTGGCGATTGTCGGTGTTCGATCGCCCCGGTACTTCCAGCACGGCCGACAAGCGCAATCGCGGCCTGGACTTGAGCGTCAGTGTCGCCCTGGGTGGGCCGGGCGAGTACTGGTCGGGTAGCGTCGGCACGCGCACCTCCCGCGATGGCGCACGGGACAACAACGCCTCGCTGTCATACCGCCGCGACCTGCAGGACCATGTCCTGCAAAGCGTCTCTGCCACTGCACTGGCTGACACTTATGGCGTGGGCCTGTCCGGCATCGCCAGCTTCCAGACCGACTCGCTGTATGGCGATGGCTTCGTCCAGCGTTCGTCCTACAACGACAACCTCACCGGCGGCCTCAACCTGAGCAGCACGGTGGCCGTGGGCGGCAGCAAGGCAGCCTTTACCGCCATACCCCATGGGCGCGGCGCGGGGATGATCGTCGATGTGGAAGCCGACGTGGATGACGTGATCCTGCGCGCCGACGACTTGACCGGCGGCAGCACCACCTTGCATCCAGGTCGTAACTTCGTCCCCATCACTGCCTATAAAAACAGCATGGTCACCTTCGACTTCGAAGGCGTGCACCCTCCGGCGGCGAGCATCGAGCCCTCGCGCACTCGTTATCACTTGAACAAGGGCGGCGTGGACTACCGCAAGATCAGTGTGTTGAGAACCGTGACCGTGCTCGGTCGCCTGTTGGACGACCAAGGACAACCGCTCAAGGGCCACCACGTCATCAACCACGCCAGCCGCGGTGTCAGCGAGGCGGATGGGTTCTTCTCCATGGAAATGAATGCCGGCTCGCCCACTCTGGAGGTGCGTTATGGCAGCGAGTTGTTCTGCCGGTTCCGCCTTGATCCGGACAGCGCCCAGAGGGAAGGGGACGTGCTGATGATCGGTGATTTGCGCTGTACGCCGGATACGTTGGCCGATACGGCACTCGCCGAGGCTCACGGTGAGAAGCAGCGCTCATGAGATATCTGGGGCGACGATTATTCGACGGGCCCGACACTGCGCATTCGCGGCGATTCCCACTGATACACGAGGTTGTATTGATGAACTATTTATTGGTGGCAGGACGCAAGGTGGCTTCTGTGTCGTTGCTTTCCTTGATATTGGCCGGGCCGCTGACGGCTACCGCGGCTACCGGTGACATCAGCGCGGTTTTCCGGCCAGACCCCGCGAAACCCTCGGAAAACGAGTTCATCAATACCACGCCACCCTCGGGGTTCTGCAGATCATGGCCGACGCGATGTGCTGCTCTAGGTATCTTCAGCCTTGCGCTGCCCATTACTTTCCAGTCAACCAAAGCCATCGAGGCCAATCATTCAGATAGTCGGCAAGGCGCGATGCTCAAGGTGCCAGGCGATTGGCGAGCGCTGCAGGTGACTCATTCGGGCACGGGTGAAAGCCATGAGGTTTCGGTGCGGATTTCCGCGATTGGCGCGACGTATCGCCTCACCCCTGGTGCACAGGAGCTGGTGGGTGGGGGAGTGAGCGTCAGACAGGCGCATATGATGCTTTGGGCCGGCGGGGTCTGGAATAGAGCGCCTTCACCATGCAGTGAGGGCTCAACAGAGGAATTTTATTATGGTGGCAACGCCTTTGAATTTTTCTGGCGAACCCCGCTACAAGATGCTGCGTGTACGAAACAAGCAAAATATCTGATCCCGGCGTTTCTGTATCACGAAATGAGCTATGGATACCAATTGCGCACCCCCAACCCGTTGAAGATGTCGTCGGGTCATTACACGGGAACGCTCACCTATACGGTCGGGCCGGGTCAGGACTTCGACATGGGTGATGTCATGCTGCCGGACGATTCGATTCTGACCCTCAATTTCAATCTCGAAGTCCAACACACCCTCAAAGTCGAAGTTCCTCCAGGCGGCAACCGTGTGGAGCTCGTCCCCCAGGAAGGCTGGCAATCCTGGCTCAACAGCGGGCGCAAGCCGACACGGTTGTTTCGCGACCAGCGCTTTCACATCTCGGCCTCATCACGTTTCAAGATGGGCCTTGAATGCCAATACGTCAGCGGCAACACCTGCGCGATTTCCGAAACCAGCAGCGGTCACCAAGTGCCGGTGAACGTCAGCGTGACGCTGCCCCAGGGCCTGACCGATGGGGCCAACCAACCAGTCGATCGCCGGCCCTTGCTGCTCGATGGCAGCGGCACCGAATTGTTCCAGCCGTCGTTCTACCTGGATCGCAAGTCGGGAATGCTGCATTTCGAAGTGGACCGCAGCAGCGTCGAGGACATGCTCGACAGCGGCGCCAAGGCTTATACGGGCAACGTCACGGTGATCTGGGATTCGGAAGTTTAAAAGGACTTGCTCTATTCGAGCCAACGTAGGGACATGGAGTTTTTCGATGGGACGATTACCTGTAGCAGTAAAGGGCACGCTTGCGATGTATCTGCTTGCAAGCACGCCGGTGGCCGATGCCTTGACCCAAGACATCAGCGCCGTATTCAGACCCGATCCGTCGAAGCCTCAGGAGGCTGCATTTCGCAACACCACGCCGGCGAGTGGCTATTGCGCCGAATTCTCTTCCCAATGCCAGGCGTGGAACATGGCCAGCCTGCGGCTGCCGCTGTCGGTCAATTCCATCAGGGCGATCCAGGCCGAACATGCCGATGCTCGGCAAGGGGCGATGTTCCAAGTGCCGGCCAACTGGCGTACGGCGCAAATCGTCCATTCTGGAACGGGCGAAACCGAGATCGTCCAGGTGCGGTGGGTCGGCATTGGTTCTCGATACCAGTTTCCTGGCAGCGTGGTCGACCTGGTGGGCGGTGGGGTGGACCCCGGTACAGCGCATACCAAATTGTGGGGCCAGAACTGGGATTACCCACCGGCATCTTGTCATTCCAGCGGTTTCGGTCGTATGGGGGAGACTTTCTACGAGTTCTTCTGGCGCACGCCAATGGAGATCGTCTGCGCTAAAAGAGCCCAGTACCTGATTCCCAGCATGGCCTACCCGTACGTGGACTTTGCCTATGAACTGCGCATGCCCAACCCCCTGAGAATGACGGCCGGCCAGTACACCGGGGACCTGACGATCAGTGTCGGGCCAGGTCGGGAAGTGGACATGGGCGACGTGATGTTACCCAGCGACTCGGCAATCACGCTCAATTTCAGGCTCGACGTCGAGCATGCCTTCAAGGTGGAAGTCCCACCCGGTGGAAACCGGGTGGAGCTGGTGCCCGAACAAGGCTGGCAGGCCTGGTTGAACAATGGAAGCAAACCGACCCGGTTGTTTCGGGACCAGCGTTTCCATATCTCGACCTCCTCGCGTTTCAAGATGGCGCTCGAATGCCAGCACATCAGCGGCAACACCTGCGCGATCGCCGAAACCGGCACCGGCCATACCGTACCGGTGGACGTCAGGGTCACCCTGCCCGATGGCTTGACCGATGGCGGCGGCCTGCCCATCAACCGGCGTCGCCTGCTGCGCGACGGCAGTGGCACCGAGCGGGTCCAGCCCAATGTCTATATCGATCGAAAGCCCGCCAGCCTGCACTTTGAAGTGACCCGCGACAGCATCGAAGAAATGCTGGTCGGCGACGCCAGGACCTATGTCGGTAACGTCACGGTGATTTGGGATTCGGAAGTTTGAACGGCTCCAAGAGCCGACAGTATTCAATGAAATTTGAACAACACACGAGGTTCAAGCAGTGATGAAGCATGTATTGGCGTGGATGGGTTTTTATCTGTTTTGTGGCGTGGCCCAGGCCGGGCCGCAGATCGGCGTGGGGGTCGTCTATGACTATCTGGACGCGGACAAGAGTACCTACATGAAACGGGTGTTCAACGGCGGCACGTCCACCGCGTTCGTCAAGGTCAACGTTCTGGAAATCCACTACAACGAGGACGGCAGCTACCGAGAGGAGCCGGTGCAAAGCCAGGAAGGGGGCTTGGCCAAGGATGGCTTGATGGCCAGCCCGGCGCGGCTGATCGTGCCGGCAAACGGTGTGCAGGGTACGCGCCTGCTGTTCATGGGCAATCGCGACAAGGAGCGTTATTTCCGGGTGCGTTTCGTACCGGTGGTGCCGGAAGCCGAAGACGAGTTCGCCATCAGCAAGGAAGAGCGCGAGCAATACAAGAAGGAGCGTGTGGCGGCTGGAGTCAAGGTCCTGGCGGGCTACGGCACGGTGTTCTTCGTGCGGCCCAAGGACACTCGGTTCCAGACCGTTATCGAGGACGATGCCGATAAATACCTGATGCGCAACAACGGCAACAGTGTCCTGGTGATCGATGAATTCAAGGACTGCGCGGCAAAAAAGGAAAACGACTGCCGCCCGACCACCAAGCACCACGTCATGGCCGGCCGCACCTTTTCCTTCGAAAAGGAGGCGGGGCGCGAGTACCGCTTCACGTTGATCGAGGGCAGCCAGAGCAAGGCCATCGAGATCAAGGGTTGACGGTCGCCGTCGCCGAACCGTTGCCAACGCACAGGTAATCACCATGTCCAAGACACCGCTACGCCCCCTCGCATTGACCGTGCTGATTCTGCCCTGGGCTTCGGCCTGGGCAGCGGTCGAGCGGGAAACCTTCGAGGTCTACGTGACCATTCCATCGGCCGATTTTTTCGTGCTGCCCCTCGACCCGCAATTGGTCCAGCGCGAACAACGCTTGCCGTTCAGCACCATCACCGGCGAGCTGAGCCCGTTGCGGGCGATCTACGAGGTGAAGAACTCCAACGGCTCCATCGACGCGCGCCTGGCGGAGGAAGCGTACTTGTCCAACGGTCGTGAACGCATCGATCTGCAGGTGAGGTTCAACAACGTCCCATTGACCCTCGACTCGACCCCGGTGGTGTCGGCCAGCGAAGCCCGGCCCGGACGGCAAGTGCCTTTGGAAATCGCTGCCGTCAGGCCCGCAGGCGAAAACTATGTGCCCGGCGATTACTACGGCACCGTGCACATGGTGTTCGATGCCGTGGCGCCGTAGGGCTTGGTCTTTTTTTACGACGCAAAAAGGTAACGACGATGCATGAATTAATGACCGCTGTTGTGCTGGGTGCTGCCATCCTGAGCCCGTTACAGGCGGGGGCGGCTGATGACGCACGTTCAACCATCCACATCACGGCGAACATACCGAACAAGCAGTTTCATGTGCAGCCGCGAAATCCGGATTTCGGCAAGGACGAGGTGATGCATTACAACCCGCTGACCTACCAATTGACGCCCTTGCGCCACACCTTTGACGTGAAGAATACCGACGGTTCGGTTCACGCCTATATCGAAAACGGTGCGAGCTCGGGGTCGATCCCTTTGACCAACGGGGTGGACTATGTGGGCTTGAGGGTCATCTTCAACGAGGTGCCCCTGGATAACCTGCCGAAGGAAGTCGTGGACGACGCCACGTCCACACCGGGTACCCAGGCGGAAATGCGGATCGTTGTTGCGATGCCACCTCGCCCGCTTTCTCCTGGCCTGTACAACGCCGACTTCACGGTGATCTTCGATGCGGTGCCCCGTGTCATGCTCTGATTTTGTCGCGAGGGGATGAATCCCCTCGCCACATTTACCTGGCTGCCTGCTATGACGCGTTGCGTGCCACCAACGGCTTGCACTGGGTATGAGTCCCCGGCTGCAAGTAAGGTGAAAGAAACGGCGCCATGCCCTTGAGCACCTGCACCGGCAAGGCCGAGGTGAACTTGAAATTCTGCGCCGACGCTCCCGGCACATAGGCAGTGAGGGTGCCGAAATGGCTGTCGCCGATGTAGAACACGAAGGTGGCGGTGCGGTTGATCGATTTGGAGCTGATGACCCGTCCGCCGGAACCGATGGCTTCGATGCGGTTGTCGCCCGTGCCGGTCTTGCCGCCCATGGCCAATGGCGTTCCGTCGGCCAGCTTGAAGCTGCCGGCTACCCGTTTCGCGGTGCCGGCGTCCACCACTTGGGACAATGCGCCGCGCAAGGCGCGGGCCACTTCCACGGGCATCACCCGCTTGCCGCTGTCCGGGTCGCTGACCACACGCGTTTCATAAGGCGTACCGGCCGCGAATTGCAGACTGTCGACGCGCAATGCCGGGCGCCGCATACCGTCGTTGAGAATGGTGCCCACCAGTTCGGCCAGCGCGGCGGGACGATCCCCGGAACTGCCGATCGCGGTGGCCAGTGAAGGCACGAGGTGGTCGAACGGATAGCCGACTTGCTGCCAACGTTGATGGATATCCAGGAAAGCTTCGATTTCCAGCATGGTGCGGATGCGACTGTCGCGCGCGCTCTTGTGGCGGCTCTTGAACAACCAGCCGTACACCTCCTGGCGTTCGAACCGGCTGGCCTTGACGATCTGGCTGAACTTGGCGTCGGGGTTGTTCAGCAGATACCCCATCAACCACAAGTCCAATGGGTGGACCTTGGCGATGAAACCCTGGTCCGGCAGGTCGTAGGCGCCTGGTCCGTAGCTCTGGTAGAGCCGTTCGAGGCGTTCGTCAGTGAGTTTTTCCGCGCTCTTGGCCGACTTCAAATGCGCACGTACGAAGCGGTTGAAATTCTCCTGGCTTTCGTTGGGAAAGAAATAGCGGTGCACGGCGGCCAGGCGAATCGCGGTAGGGCGCATGCCGTCGAGGAAGGTTTCGAGGCGCTGGCCGGTGTCCTTTTTCTGATACTTCTTCCAGAACTTGAGCAGGAACGAGGTGCCCTCGCGGTCGGCGAACTGGGCCAGGTATTCCTGGCGGCGCGGGTCCTTGTCGTCCTTGAGCAGTTCGGAGCTGTTATTGGGACCGGCGTAGGTGGCGTAGCGCACCAGGTCGCGCATCAAGCGAATGAACGGCAGGTTGATGGATTCGCGCAACGAATCACGTAACGTGGGCAGGCGACCGTCGTCTTCCTTGCGGAAGTTGTGGAACGTGTGCAGCCCGCCACCGGTGAAGAAGGCCTCGCCGGGGCTGGCTGAGTACTTTCGGTCCAGCGCGGCTTCGAGCATCGTCGGCAGGCTGCGGTCGCTGTTTTCGATCAAGTAGTCCACCGCCCAGCGGGACAGGCGATCCTGCTCGGCGATCTCGGTTTTCTTCAGTGCCGCCGGGGTCTGTTGGGCATAACGTTCGTGCAGTTCGGCGATGATCTGCAGGTAGGTGGTAAGCACGCGCAGCTTGGCGGTGGAGCCCAGTTCCAGCTTGCTGCCTTCGTTGATGTCGAAGGGCTGGTCGGTGCTGTCGGTCTGCACCCGCACGCGCGATCCGTCGGGGGTCAGTTCCAGCAGCGTGAAGCTGTAGCGCACCTGGGTGGTGCTGGTGGGGGTCAGCAGGCGTTCTCCCATCAGGCCGATCTCGGCCGCGAAGGCCGGGTCGGCCAATCGCTTGAGGTATTCGGTGGCCTGGGCCTGCAAATCGCTTTGCAAGGTGCTGGTGGCGGAAAGGTCCAGGCGATCGAGGTCGTACAGCGGACGGTTGAGCAGGGCGGCGATGCGACTGCGGGCGGCGCTGATGCCTTTGTTGGTTTCGATGGGTTGGACGGTCGGGTCCTGGACCCAGTCGCGGTAGCTGACCTGGCTGGCGAGAGCGGCCTCGGCCAGCGCGGCATCGATCACGCCGTTCTGGGCCAGTAGCCGGATGTGGCTGTCGGTCAGGCGCGCAAGCTCCTCGTGGCCCTTCGAAAGATAATGCGACGGCCGGCGCTGGGCGATCATCAACGACAGCATTTCCCGCAGGGCCAGGCCTTTCTCCGCGAGGCTCTTGGAGTCGGTGGCGGTGCTGAACAAGCGTTCATTGGCCCGCTTGAAATCCGCGCCATACCAGACCCTCAGCCCTTCGGCCATGCCATGGACTTCGCCATGCCCGGGCACGGCGGAGAGCGGCACGCTGTTGAGGTAGTCGCGGATGATTCGCTGGCGGGCTTCAAGGGTTTTCGGGCCGGCCTGGTAAGCGCGGACGCTGGCGGAAATCATCTGGCGGATTTTTTCCGCGCCCGACACGGTCAAGCCCTCGGGGGAATGACGGTACTTCTCCAGTTGCGTCGCCAATGTGCTGCCCCCGGCGGATTGCCCCGGCAGGCTCAACAGCTTGGCCACCTGCGACCACGCCGCCATGCCGAAGCGCGGCCAGTCCACCGCCGGGTTGGCCAGGGGTTGCTTGGGGTCGAGGAGGAAGCGGTTCTCGATGAACAAAAGGCTCTGCACGACCACCGGCGGAATGGCGTCGAAACTGGCGTACAGCTGTTGTGGATATTTGAATTGATAGACCGGCGCGGCGCGGCAATCAGTGATGGTCAGCCCGGCCTGGATCTTCTCCGCATAGGGCACGAACAAGCCCTTGTTGACGTAGTCCATCAGGGCCGGCGAAAAGCGCGCCTGGGCCTCCACCACATAGTCACGCTTGAGCAGGCGCGGCAGGAATTCCCCCAGCGAGCTGTAGCCCAGTCGCTGATCGAACGGGCCGGCACCGGGATAAACGATGGCGTCGCTGGGCCCCGGTTGCACCGAATAGGTCAGGGACTCGGCGTACTGGCTGATTTCCCGGGCCTGGAACCGCGACGTGCGCATTTCCTTGGCCACGGCCAGGCCGACCACCACCGCGATAATCAGCAACAACAACCAGAACGCCCGCCAGCCATGCCGAGCGCGGCGAGTTTTTTTGGGTAAAGGCGCTTCTTCCATACGTTCAGTCGGGACCACAGGTTTGTTCGAATCGGTTTGCCACAAAGCGCCCATAGTCGACTGATCCATTCACGCAGATTGATCGGACTTGCTTGAAGCTTAGACGGTGCTTGGCATGGGGGGAGGGAAATTGTGGAGGCCTGATCGGGCAGGGGAAGCGTGGAGACTTTTGTGGCGAGGGGATAAATCCCCTCGCCACAGGTTTCTTTTTCAGATCCCCATAACTTCAGGCCAGAGCCTTGAGTTAGAGCCATCAACCCATGCCAACACATGACGCTGCACCATCATTGTGCAATACTCGGCGCCGCTTCAAAAAGGCGGTTAGTTCAGACAATCCCACCTGATAAAGCCATTGTCGTCTCGGGTATTACCTGAATTAACCTGCTTTTACAGTGAAACTCTCTATCCCTGGCTTTTTATACTGCACGGCCCGCTGATCTTGAGGATTTTTCCTACAGGACGGTCTGCCCACAAGGCAGGCCCGGTTTCGGCAATGCTCGCAGGCCACCCGCCCGCGGCGTTGGAGACTCGGTGGTCAATCCAATAACAAGACGAGGTTGTATCCCTATGCCAGTCGGCAATCATCTGCCCCATGGCGAGACCGCGCAGGGTGGTCCGCTCAAACGTGAGCTCGGCGAGCGGCATATCCGCTTGATGGCGCTTGGCGCCTGCATCGGTGTCGGGCTGTTCCTCGGTTCGGCCAAGGCTATCGAGATGGCGGGACCGGCGATCATGCTGTCCTACATCATCGGTGGCCTGGCGATCCTGGTGATCATGCGCGCCCTCGGCGAAATGGCCGTGCACAATCCGGTGGCCGGTTCGTTCAGCCGCTACGCCCAGGATTACCTCGGCCCGCTGGCAGGCTTCCTGACCGGTTGGAATTACTGGTTCCTGTGGTTGGTCACTTGCGTGGCCGAGATCACCGCGGTGGCGGTATACATGGGCGTCTGGTTCCCCGATGTCCCCCGCTGGATCTGGGCCCTGGCCGCACTGGTGAGCATGGGCTCGATCAACCTGATCGCGGTCAAGGCCTTCGGTGAATTCGAGTTCTGGTTCGCCCTGATCAAGATCGTCACCATCATTGCCATGGTCATTGGCGGCGTCGGCATCATTGCCTTTGGCTTTGGTAACGACGGCGTCGCCCTGGGTATCTCCAACCTGTGGACCCATGGCGGTTTCATGCCCAACGGCGTGACGGGCGTGTTGATGTCCCTGCAAATGGTGATGTTCGCCTACCTGGGCGTGGAGATGATCGGCCTGACCGCCGGTGAAGCGCGCAACCCGCAGAAAACCATCCCCAACGCCATCGGCTCGGTGTTCTGGCGGATCCTGCTGTTCTACGTCGGGGCGTTGTTCGTGATCCTGTCGATCTACCCATGGAACGAAATCGGCACCCAAGGCAGCCCGTTCGTGATGACCTTCGAGCGCCTGGGCATCAAGACCGCCGCCGGCATCATCAACTTCGTGGTGATCACCGCCGCGCTGTCATCCTGCAACGGCGGAATCTTCAGCACCGGCCGCATGCTCTACAGCCTGGCGCAAAACGGCCAGGCCCCGGCCGGCTTCGCCAAGACCTCCAGCAACGGCGTGCCACGCCGCGCACTGCTGCTGTCCATTTCGGCCCTGCTGCTGGGCGTGCTGCTCAACTACCTGGTGCCGGAAAAAGTCTTCGTCTGGGTGACGTCCATCGCCACCTTTGGCGCGATCTGGACCTGGGTCATGATCCTGCTGGCCCAACTCAGATTCCGCAAAGGCCTGAGCGCTTCCGAGCGTGCCGCGCTGAAATACCGCATGTGGCTGTACCCGGTCAGCTCTTATCTGGCGCTGGCGTTCCTGGTACTGGTGGTGGGCCTGATGGCGTACTTCCCCGACACGCGCGTGGCGCTGTATATCGGCCCGGCGTTCCTGGTGCTGCTGACGGTGTTGTTCTACACCTTCAAGTTGCAGCCGACCGCCGAGGCACAGGGTTCGATGCGATCGGTTTCGTAAGGTCAAGCGCGATGTAAAACAAAGCCCCGGTCAGATGACTGGGGCTTTTTTGTAGCTATTAGCGCGACCGTCCGTCGGACTCGTGGCCCGACCTGTAAGATCTGACAGTAGACCGCGACAGGGCTGTCGCCTAGCTTGAAAACCCGCCAATAGGGGAACGGCTAGGTATCAGGATGAATGGGATTTCTGCGTTGATGGCTATCGCACTGGTCAATGGACTGATCCATGGCCAGGTTTTTTTTCTCTTGCACGACGCCGTTGGGCTGGTTCAGGCGAGCAGCAACTTTGCTGCGTTCTGCGTGGCTGCGGTGTTTTCGTTTTATGTGAGTGGGCTCTACATCTTCCGACCCGGGGAGTCGTGGCGCGGTTATCTATTGGGTAATGGCGCAATGGGCGCGCTGAGTTATGGCTTCGGCGCGATCGGCGATGCGCTGGAATTGCCTGGGTGGATAGCGGTCGCTTTGTCTTTGTATTTCACGCTGAACCTGGTGATTGGGTATGGGTTCATTCGGTTTAAGTTGTAGTGCGGACGCCTTGGATGGGCGCTTCTAGTGGGCGTTGTCGCCAACCAATTCCCCTGTCGCGGACATAGGTTCGGGAGCGAGCATGAAAGCGATATGGAGCGGCTTTTCCACTTACGCACTGGTCGGGCTGGCCAACACGTTGCTCCATTGGCAGATGTTTTTCGTGCTCCGTGTCGCGGTCGGTCTCGATCAGTCGACCAGCAATCTCGCAGCCTTTTGCGTAGCGGCTTCATTCTCCTACTACCTCAATGCGATCTATACCTTCGATGCCAAACTCTCAGCGATGGGGTATTTGGTTTTTCTATGCCTCATGGGGGCGCTCAGCTATGTAGTGGGTTATTTGGGAGATCGCTGGCAGATACATGGACTACTGACCGTGGCGGCATTTTCGTTGTTGAGCCTGGTGCTTGGTTTCCTGCTCTCCCTGTACGTGGTGTTTAGGGGGCACCGCCCATGAAAATCTCATTGGTCGTTCCGGTGTTCAACGAGGAACAGACCTTGGGATTGTTCTACAAGAGTATTCGGGAGCATCCGGCGCTGGCCGGTTACAGCGTCGAGATCGTCTTCGTCAACGATGGCAGCGCTGACCAAACGGATGCGCTTGCCCGCGACATCGCGCTGGTCGACAACCTGGTCGTGTTGATCAATTTCTCTCGAAACTTCGGCAAGGAACCCGCTTTATTTGCCGGAATCGAGCATGCCAGCGGTGATGTGGTTATTCCGATGGACGTCGACCTGCAAGACCCCATCGAGGTTATTCCCAAGCTTGTTGCTAAATGGGAAAAAGGCGCCGAAGTAGTCCTCGCCAAGCGTCGTGATCGTTCATCTGACAGCTACCTGAAGCGTGGATGTGCTGCGCTGTTCTATCGCTTGCTGGACCGGATTGCCTATCCCCATATCGAGCGCAACGTGGGTGATTTTCGGCTGATGGATCGCAAGGTGGTAGAGGTTATCAAGACCCTGCCCGAGTATCAGCTGTTCATGAAGGGTGTGCTGTCGTGGGCCGGTTTTACCACTGTCATCGTCGAATACGACCGCGTCGGTCGCGCCGCTGGCAGCAGCAAATTCAACAGCTGGAAGTTATGGAATTTGGCGCTCGAAGGCATCACGTCGTTTAGCACCGTGCCGTTGCGGTTGTGGTCTTACCTCGGCGGTTGTATCTCGTTTTTGTCGTTGGCGTATGCAGTGTACATGGTGCTGGACAAGCTGTTATCTGGGAATGATTTGCCCGGTTATCCATCGTTGATGACGGCAATTTTGTTTTTGGGTGGGGTGCAATTGATTGGTATCGGTGTGTTGGGTGAATACATCGGACGGATCTATCTGGAGACAAAGCATCGACCGAGGTATGTCATTAGGGAAATAGTTCGGCGTGGGCCATACATGCGAGGAGCCGACGAGAACATTCATGAGCGGGTTGGTATTCGCTTATGACTGGACCTCATGCTTATCCAGGTAAGCCTTTCAGCTGGTTCGTCAACGGTCCAGCCTTGGCAGCAGTGGTGGTCCTTGCACTGGCTGTACGTTTTTATGGAATCACAACGCCTGCGATCTGGTACGACGAAGCATTTAGCATATTGCTTGCCAGCCACGAGCCTTGGCAAATCTGGTCCATTACGGCGAAGGACGTTCATCCCCCCCTTTATTATTTTATGCTGCACTACTGGATGGTGTTGTTTGGAGACGAAGCATTGGCTGTGAGATCGCTCGGCGTTGTCGCAGACGTCGGAACAGTCTTGCTTAGCATAAAACTGATGAGTCTGGTTGCCACGCGAAGAGCCACTTGGATGGCCGCATTGCTATTAGCGTTGCTGCCGATCTCGGTCCGCTACAGCCAAGAAGCACGGATGTACACCCTGCTAGGGTTCTGGTTGATGGGGGCGACGGTTGCATTGGTGTGTTGGGTTAAAGCTCCGGAGAAAAAGCGGTTCGCAGCCATCTACGTCATGCTGATGACTGCGGCTTTCTATACGCATTACTTTGCTGCTCTGAGTGTGCTTGCTCATTGGTTTTATTGGTGGTGGGGAGCACGTTTTTTTCGACCGGTTCTCCCTGCCCGTGCCTGGATTTTGGTCAATGGTGTTATCGTGATGCTGTTTTTGCCTTGGATGCCTCATTTCATAGAGCAGCTGTCAATGAATGGGCTTAAATGGATACCCCCCGTTACGGCGCACTCAGTGCTGAGCCTTGTTTGGCAATTCACGATAATGAATGCAGTGGAGGAACAATTGCGATTGCTGCATGCAGTTCCCCTGGTGGTGGTCCTTGCATGTGCAGCGGTGATGATATGGAAAGACCATGGTCAATATTGTTTTAACGGTTTATTGATCGGCTATTTCTTGATCCCCGCTTTCATTCTTGTTCTGGTGGCGTTGGTCGTTCCGGTATTCAGCACTCGCTATCTGGTATTCGCTGCAGTCGGTGTGCCTCTTATTATTGCTACAACGCTGGATATTGTCGGGCACCGAATAGTTCTTTTGCTTCCGGCCCTGATGGTTGTGCTGACATCAGAGATATTGGGGGTGTACGCGGTATATCAGCAGGCAGATACATTGAATGGAACCAATTTTCGTAGCAGTTTAAGACTTGATGGGCTGGCAGTACAGATCAAGCAAGCTGCTCGATCAAACGATGAAATCGTGGTTGAGTTTTTATTGTTGTATCTGCCATTTAGTTACTACAATCGGACCGGTATACAACCGAGGATTTATACCGACGCCTCTTTCAATATTGCTTCAGGTTTCTCTAACCGTAACGGCTATGCCTTGTTGAACGAGCGCCCCAAGGGGGGGTATTACGCTGATCTAAAACGCTTGAATAGTTTTGGACATAGAGTTTGGTGGATCACGTTCAGGGTTAACGCCACACCGCCTCTATCAGATAAATATTGGGAACGGAGCCTTACGCTTGTTGACGGCGATGTCGTTGCATATCTGTTCACCCGGAGAACGATTTCTGCCTCGCCATTGAAGTAGCTGTGAAATTTTCTTAGCGGGTCGATGTACCGTTCGATGAGCGCGGCGTGGGCGGTAGGGCGTGAGTGCGGTGCATCTCGAAGAACGATGCCCTCGCCACGGGAGCGAGTGCGAATTTATGCGGCCACGATTTCCTGCGGCTCAAAACTGTCCGCCCGCGCCAGTTGCCACATCCGTGAATAGAACTGTCCGTTCACTTCACCAGTCAGCAATTCCCCCGGTTTCAAGAACACGTGCAGCTGCGAGAACAGCTTGATCTCGGTGGCCGACATGCGCCGCACCAAATGCTTGGGCTGCAATTGCGAAGGATGGTCAAGCCCGGCAGCGGCGAGCATTTCGGCGAGGGCCTTGAGGGTGTTGCGGTGGAAGTTGTAGACCCGCTGGGCCTTGTCCGGGACGACCAGGGCGCGTTGGCGCAGGGTGTCCTGGGTGGCGACGCCGGTGGGGCATTTGTTGGTGTGGCAGCTTTGGGACTGGATGCAGCCGATGGCGAACATGAAGCCGCGCGCGGCGTTGGCCCAGTCGGCGCCGATGGCCAGGACGCTGGCGATGTCGAAGGCGCTGACGATCTTGCCGCTGGCGCCAAGCTTGATCTTGTCCCGAAGGTTCAGGCCCACCAGGGTGTTGTGCACGAACAGCAGGCCCTCGCGCAGCGGCACGCCGATGTGGTCGGTGAACTCCACTGGCGCGGCGCCGGTGCCGCCTTCCTTGCCATCGACGACGATGAAGTCGGGCAGGATCCCGGTTTCCAGCATGGCTTTGGCGATGCCCATGAACTCCCACGGATGGCCCAGGCAGAACTTGAAGCCCACCGGTTTGCCGCCAGACAGTTCGCGCAGTTGTTGGACGAACTGCATCAGTTCCAGAGGCGTGGAAAAAGCGCTGTGTCGGGACGGCGAGACGCAATCCTCGCCCATGAGGATGCCGCGGGTCTCGGCGATTTCCCGCGTGACCTTGTGCTTGGGCAGGATCCCGCCATGACCGGGCTTGGCGCCCTGGCTCATCTTGATTTCGATCATCCGTACCTGCGGGTTGCGGGCCTGGGCGGCGAAGCGCTCCGGGTCGAAGCGCCCGTCGCTGGTGCGACAACCGAAATAGCCGCTGCCCAGTTCCCAGGTCAGGTCGCCGCCGTGTTCGCGGTGGTAGGGGCTGATGCTGCCTTCGCCGGTATCGTGGGCGAAGTTGCCGAGCTTGGCGCCCTGGTTCAACGCACGTATGGCATTGGCACTCAGGGAGCCGAAGCTCATGGCCGAGATGTTGAACACCGAGGCCGAATAGGGTTGGGTGCATTGCGGGCCACCGACCATCACACGGAAGCCGCTGGGGTCGCTCAGCGGGGCCGGGCGCATGGAGTGGCCGATGAATTCGAAGCCGGTCTGGTAGACGTCGATCAAGGTGCCGAAGGGTTTGTCGGCGCTTTCGTTCTTGGCCCGGGAATACACCAGCGAGCGCTGGGCGCGGGAGAAGGGCAGGGCATCACTGTCGGATTCGAGCAGGTACTGGCGGATCTCCGGCCGGATGCCTTCGACCAGGTAGCGAATGTTGCCCAGGATCGGGTAGTTGCGCCGCACGGCGTGGCGGGTTTGCAGCAGGTCGAACAGCCCCAGCAGGCTCAGAAGTCCCGTCACCAGCGCAATCGGCCAGAGCCAGTCGTGTTGCAGGAACGGCAGGCTGGCGAGGGTGAAGATCACGCAGCCGGCGAAGAAGGCGTAGCGGCTCAGCAACGATAGGCTCATGCGGGTTCCTTGGGGGGAGGGCGGTTGGCGAGACATTAGCGTGGAATGCAACCCTGTGGCGAGGGAGCTTGCTCCCGCTCGGCTGCGCAGCAGTCGAAAACCGGCTGGCGCGGTCTTACTGTTGTATCGGGGCCCGCTGTTGGGGCCGCAGCCCAGCGGGGATAAATCCCCTCGCCACAAGAGCCCTCTCGCTGAAATTGGAAAGTGCAGCCGTTTACCCCGCCAACTTCATCTGCCGCACCGGCAGCTCCACTCGGAACGTCGTCCCCACGCCCACTTCACTGCTCACCGTGATCTCACCGTGGTGTTTTTTCACGATGCCGTAGGACAGCGATAACCCAAGCCCAGTGCCTTGGCCGATAGGCTTGGTGGTGAAGAACGGGTCGAAAATCTTCTGCAATGTTTCCGGTGGCATGCCTGAGCCGGTGTCGGCGACTTCGATCCAGACGGTGTCGCCTTCGACGCCGTTGCGCAGGGTGATGGTGCCACGTTCCGGGCCGATGGCCTGGGCGGCGTTGACGATCAGGTTCATGATCACCTGGTTGATCTGCGACGGCAGGCACTCCACCTCTGGCAGTGGCGTGTACTCCTTGACCACGTCGGCCTTGTACTTGATCTCGTTGGCGACGATGTTCAAGGTCGAATCCATGCCCTGTTGCAAATTGGCCATTTGCCATTCCTGGCTGGAGTCGACGCGGGAGAAATCCTTCAGGTCCTTGACGATCTGGCCGACGCGGGCGATGCCGTCCTTGGACTCCTTGATCAGGATGGGAATGTCCTCCACCAGGAAATCCAGTTCCACCTCCTGGCGCAGGCTCTTCAAGTTCATCACCAGCTCCGGCGAGGCAATGGCCTGCTCGGCGCTGCCATAGGCCTGGAGCATTTCCTCGAGCTTGCTGAAATAACCACCCAAGGCGCCAAGGTTGGAGGAAATGAAGCCGATCGGGTTGTTGATCTCATGGGCGACGCCGGCTGCCAATTGACCCAGGGAGGCGAGTTTCTCCGACTGCACCAGTTGGCTCTCGAGCATCTTGCGTTCGTCGATTTCCATCTGCAGCAGCTCGCTGGCCTGCTTGAACGCCAGGGTGCGTTGCTCCACGAGGTCTTCGAGCTTGTTCATCTTCAGGCGGGCACGGGAGGTC
Source organism: Pseudomonas frederiksbergensis (assembly GCF_035751725.1). Taxonomy (GTDB): domain Bacteria; phylum Pseudomonadota; class Gammaproteobacteria; order Pseudomonadales; family Pseudomonadaceae; genus Aquipseudomonas; species Aquipseudomonas frederiksbergensis_A. The sequence continues at coordinate 1,258,336 of NZ_CP142104.1, forward strand.
ATCTCCCATTTGGTGGTCAGGGTGTTCGCCATCTGCTGGACTTCGATGTTGTCGAAGGGCTTTTTCAGGATCAACAGGCGGTCATGGCCGTTGAGACGGTCGAGCAGCTCGTCCCAGGAATAATCCGAATAAGCGGTGCAGACCACAACTTGCAGTTGCGCGTCGACCTTCCACAGCTCTTCGATGGTTTTGGCACCGTCCCAGCCTTCGGGCATGCGCATGTCGACGAACGCCAGGGCATAGGGGAGGTCCTTGGCCAATGCCTGTTGCAATTTGGCCAGGCCTTCCTGGCCACCGTAGGCCGAGTCGAGTTCAAACACGGTGGCGGCGGGTTTCGGGGCCTCGCCGAACAGTGCGCTTTCCATATCCTGCAAGTCGCTGTCGCTCTCATCCTCCGGTGTCAGGATCTTGCGGAAGTCTTCATGGATGGCGGGCGTATCGTCGATCAAGAGGATGCGCCGGTTGCTCATGTTGTTCATTGCTCACCTTCTGCGAGTTTCAAGGGCAGTTGCAATACAAACGTTGCCCCGGTCCCAGGCCCCTCGCTGTGTGCGGTGAGGTGGCCGTTCATCTCAATCGCCGCCAGTGCGCAACTGTGCAGGCCGAACCCGTGGCCCTCCTTACGGGTGGTGAAGCCATGGGCGAAGATGCGCGTCATGTTTTCCTCTGGGATCCCTTCGCCTTCATCCTTCACGCTGATTTGCAGCGACTCGCCCACGACCATGGCCCTGAGTGTCATGTTCCGCGCATGGTTGGAAACCCCCGCCATGGCGTATTTGGCGTTGCTGATCAGGTTGATCAGGATCAGCAGCAGGCGATGCTTGTCGCCCATGATCCGCGGCACCTCGCCGTACTCCTTGATCACCGTCACATGGTGACGGGTCAGGGCGCCGGAGTTCATGCGCAGGGCGTCCTCGAGCAGTTCGCTGACCACCAGCGGCTCCATCAGGCTATTGGCGCCGGCATAGGATTGCTGCGTGGACACGATGTCCTTGATGTGATCGACGCTCTTGCTCAGTTGCGCCAGTTCGTCGGTCAGGCCTTGTTGCTCCGTCGCGATGGCTTCGACCAATTGGTTGAGGTAACCGGGCAGCAGCTTGCCTTTTTCGTCCTCGGTGAGGAAGTGCCCCAGGTCGTGGCTGTGTTCGTTGATCAGGTTCATCGCCTTGCCCAGCCCCAGGGCCTTGCTGCTGCGCAATTTGCGGCTGACCAGATCGGCAGAGATATTCACACTGTTGAGCACGTTGCCGACGTTGTGCAGCACGTTGGTGGCGATTTCCGCCATGCCGGCCTGGCGGGCGGTGTCCATCAGTTCGCTCTGGGTATCCTTGAGCTGGCGGGTGCGTTCCTCGACCCGTTGTTCGAGCTCGTCATTGGCGGTTTGCAGGGCGCTGTTGACCCGCTTGATCTCGCCGAAACTGCGCACCAGGCGAACCGCCAGCCAGATCAATATCAGCACCAGGAAGCTGGCGAACACCAGCAACAGGATATGGTTGCGCTGATGATCGGCAGCGGCTTTTTCCTGGTCCCTCTCCAAGAGGCCGGTGATGGTGTCCAGTCGGTCAGCCAGGGGGACCGCTTCGAAGTCACGCAGCAACTGGTTGACCAAGGGCTGCTCACGCAGGATCAGCGCGATGTGCCTGCGCAAGATATCGACGGAGCCGACGAGCCCCGTCGGCAGGCGATCCTTGTTGACGTCCAGCAGATTGAGGCCCAGCAAGACTTCGGCGGCCTGCTCGCGGGTGGTGATCTGGGCAAACTCCAGGGTGCTGAGCAGCAGGTCATAGGTGTCTATGGCGACACTCTGCAACTCCAGTTTTTCGCTGTCGGACAGTTGTGCGAACTGACGCTGGATGTCGTCTTCGGCGGTGGGCAGGAATGCCAGGGAATTGCGCAGCACCGCGTTGTGGGACTTGAACTGCTCCACCAGGCGGGTTTTTTCCTTGATTGCCTTGAGGTATTCGTCGCGCTGGGTCGCCCAGAGCGTAGGCGCATGGCGGCCGGGTTCCGACTCGATGGCGTCGAGGCGCTGCCACAGGCGCGCCATTTCGTACAACGGCGAGACCAACGGGTCGTAATTGTGGCTCAAAGCGATCCTGGATTTGAGCACTTCGTTGTCCCAGATGCCGTCCTGCTGCTTGAGCTGGCGGATCAGGTCGCGGGATTCGATATGCGAGGCGGCTTGCTGGGCACCCGACTGGATGTATATGAACAACAGGATCGAGGCGAGCAGTACGCCGATGAACGCCAGGCCGAGGCGACGGGAAAGAGTCATAGCGGCTTGCCCTCCCATTCACCGGTGAGGGTCTTGAGGAATTCGACGATCAGTTCGGTATCGTTCTTCTGGGGCTCGCGGCCCAACTGATACTTGAACATCACCTCCACTGCCTTCTCCAGCGTTGGCGCGGATCCGTCATGGAAATACGGCGAGGTGACGGCCACGTTGCGCAGGCTCGGCACCTTGAACACCTGGCGGTCGGCTTCGTCATCGGTGATGTTGAAGCGCCCTTCGTCGGCCCGGGTGGCATTGCCCCGGTCCTGGATATAGTCGCCCATGACGCCGAATTTCTGGAACATGTTGCCGCCGATGTTCACGCCCTGGTGACAGGCGATGCAGCCGTATTCCTTGAAGCGCTGGTAGCCGAATTTTTCCCGGGGCGTGAGGATGTCGGTATCGCCCAGCAGGTATTGATCGAAGCGCGAGTTGGGGGTCAGCAGGGTGCGCTCGTAATCGGCAAGCGCCCCCTTGATGTTGGGTTGGGTCACGCCGTCGGGATAGGCGGCGGAAAAGTCCTTGGCATAGCCCGGATCGTCGGCGATGCGCTTGACCACTGTTTCCCAGGAATTGCCCATTTCCCCGGGACTGGTGACCACGATGTGCACCTGCTCTTCGAGGGTGTCGACACGCCCGTCCCAGAACTGATGAAAGTTGAGGCTGGCGTTGAACACCGTGGGCGTATTGACGTCCACCGGCTTGCCGTCGAAACCCAGGGAGAACTGCTTGTCGTCGGCGCCGCCCTTGTCCAGGCGATGGCAACTGGCGCAGGACAGCGTGTTATTGACCGAGAGTCGTGGGTCGTTGAACAACCGCTGGCCCAACTGGACCCGCTTGGGGTCCAGGGCTGGAAAGGGAGGCAGCGGCTTGAGCGGTTCGTCCAATGGCTCGGCGTGAGCGGTCACGCTCAGTCCCGCCAGCAGGCCGAGAGCCAGAATCAGTCCGTGTGACGCCATGGGGTGCTTTCCTTTGAAATGCTTTCCCTTGAAACAGGGGGGTTATAACGCTGGCGCTCACGAAAACGGGTTCGGGCGTTGTTCCCATTCAGCCATCCATTGGCTGAAGGCTTGCGGTTCCACGGCCTTGCTGAAGTAATAGCCCTGGGCTTCCTCGCAGTGGTGGATCTTGAGGAATTCCAGCTGCTCCCGGGTTTCCACGCCTTCGGCAATGATGTGCAGGTTCAAGCTCTTGCCCAGGCTGATGATGGTGCTCACCAGTTTCGCGTCGTTGCTGTCGATGCTCAGGTCGCCGACGAACGACTGGTCGATCTTCAACACATCCACCGGAAATTTCTGCAGGTAGCTCAGGCTCGAATAGCCGGTGCCGAAGTCATCGATGGCCAGCCGTATGCCCAGGTGCTTGATGGCATTGAGCGTGGCGACGGTGGTGTCGATGTTCTGCATGAGCACGCTTTCAGTGATCTCCAGTTCTAACTGTGTCGGATCCAGGCCGGTTTCCTTGAGGGTGCGCGCGATGCCATCGACGAAACCGCGCTGGCGAAAATCGATCGCCGAGACGTTGACCGACAGGTACAGCGGCCGCATGCCCTCGGCTTGCCAGCGACGCGCCTGCTGGCAGGCTTCCTGGAGCACCCATTGGCTCAGCGGCACGATCAGCCCGCTGTCCTCGGCCACCGGAATGAAATCCGACGGGTAGACGAGCCCATGGTCCGGGCGGTTCCAGCGCACCAGTGCCTCTACACCGACCACTTCGCCGCTCGTCAGGTCGAGCTTGGGCTGGTAGTGCAACACGAATTCCTTGCGTTGCAGGGCCAGCCGCAGCCCGGATTCGATGGTTTGCTGCTGGCGGGCCCGGCGGTTCATGTCCTCGGTGAAAAAACGGTAGTCGTTGGGGCCGTGTTCCTTGACGTTGCGCATCGCCGTCTCGGCTTTCTTGATCAGCGCCACCGCGTCGAAGCCGTCGGCCGGATACACGCTGATGCCCAGGCTCGCCGTGACCGTCAGGTCGTGGCCGTCGATGGGGTGTGGGGAATTGATGGAGGCCAGCAGTTTTTCCGCCACGCCCTTGATCAGTTGCGAGTCGGTGATGTCGCCGAGGATGACCACGAATTCATCGGAGCCGTAACGAAACACCGAGTCGGATTCGCGCACCACGGCAGCGAGCGTGCGCGCCACGCGCTTGAGCATTTCGTCGCCCACCGGATGGCCCAGGGCGTTATTGATACGCTTGAAGCGGTCCAGGCCGATGAACATCACCGCCAGTTGCCGGTCATGGCGGCGGCATTGGGCCAGGGCCTGGGTCAGGCGATCACCGAGCAGCATGCTGTTGGGCAGTTCGGTGAGCACGTCGTATTGCAGCAGGTGGGAGACCTTGAGCAGTTCCTGGACCCGCTCTTCGATGGTGCGTTCCAGGCTGCGCATTTTCCGCGCGGCGTCCTGGGCCAGTTGCCATTTCCAGGTCATGGCGCTGGCCATCTGGCGGATTTCCAGGGTGTCGAACGGCTTCTTGAGGATCAGCAACTGATCGTCGAACTCGATGCGTTCGGACATGGTCTCCCACGAGTAGTCGGAAAACGCGGTGCACAGCGCGATCTGCAAGCGCGGGTCGGCTTTCCACAATTGTTCGATGGTTTGCAGGCCGTCCCAACCCGGCGGCATGCGCATGTCGGCGAACACCAGCGCATAAGGCTGGCCTTCGGCCTGGGCGCGCTTGACCAGTTCCAATGCCTCTTCGCCCTGGTAGGCCGAGTCGATCTGGAACTGCAGCCGGTTGACCTGGGGCGTGCCGAACAACAGGCTCTCGGTGTCGTCCAGCGAATCGTCGTTGCCGGCGCTGGGGCTGAGGATCTTGCGAAAGTCCTGGTGGATGGCGGGCGTGTCGTCCACCACGAGGATTCGCCTGTTCGCCGGTACGGACATGGGGTTCATGGGTTGCTCTCCGATAGCTGGCTTGCCGGCCGGGTCCAGTGATCGGCCACCGGGACGATGGTGCCGGCCTTGAGCAGGGCGGCAGCCTGGTCGCTGTCCACCACGGTGCTGAAATAATGCCCCTGGGCCTGCATCGGCCCACCGCTGGACATCAGGGTGGTGCGTTGTTCCTGGGTCTCGACCCCTTCGGCGATGATGCCGATGCCCACGTCCCGGGCGAAGTTGATGATCGCCCGCAGGGTCGTGGCGTTCTCCGGATCGTCATTGGCGCTGTCGAGGAATCGCTGGGCAAGCTTGAGGTGGTTGACGCGGTAGGTCTTGAGGTAATCGAAGGAGGAATATTCGGTGCCGAAATCATCGATGGCCACCTGCACGCCCAGCTCGCACAGGCGCGGCAGCACGTCGTTGTGGGTCCATTTGGTCTGGGCCAGGGTCGCTTCGGTGACGTCGAAACGCAGGTCCCAGGGCGCCAGCTCCCACCGGGCGGTGGTGCGCAACACATCGTAGATCAGTTCCGGTCCGGTCTTGAGTTGGGTCAGGGACAGGTCGATGGCGATGACGGGGGGCGCCATGCCTTGGTCACGCCATTGGCGCATCTGTTGGCAGGCCTGGTCCAGCACCCAATGACCGAGCCCGATGATGATCCCGGTTTTCTCGGCGGCCGGCATGAACGCCGCCGGTTCCAGCCAGCCGCGCTGAGGATGGTTCCAGCGCACCTGCACGCCCATGCCAAGGATCCGGCCGGTGCCGAGGTCGACTTCGGGCAGGTAATGCAACCGCAACTCGTCGTTCTCGATGGCGTTGCGCAGATCGTTGGCCAGGGCGACCCGGTCCGTCACCTCCTGGTTAATTTCCTCGTTATGGAAGTGGTACTGGTTGCGGCCCTTTTCCTTGGAACGGTACAGGGCCATGTCGGATTGGGCCATCAGGCTGTCGGCGCTTGGGCTCTGCGGGGTGTACAGGCTGATGCCGATACTGACGGAAATGCGTACGTCGTTGCCGTCCAGGGAGTAGGGCGCCACGAGGGCGTCGCGGATCTTCGCCGCCAGCGCGGCACAGTGGGTCGCCTCATGGACGTCCAGTTGCAGGATGGCGAATTCGTCGCCGCCCAGGCGCGCGACCACGTCGTTTTCCCGGGTACAGGCCTTGAGCCGCGCCGCGACCTCCTGCAACAGCAGATCGCCGATGGGGTGGCCGAGGGTGTCGTTGATCCGTTTGAAATGGTCCAGGTCCAGGTAGAACATCGCAAACGGCGCGGCGCCCCGGCGTGCGGCAGCGAAGGCCTGATGCAGGCGTTCGATCATGGTGGCGCGGTTGGCGAGCCCGGTCAGCCCGTCGGTGCGGGCCAGCAGGGCGATTTTATCTTCGGCCAGCTTGCGCTCGGTGATGTCGAGGATGATGCCTTCGACTTCCAGCAGCAGGCCTTGCTCGTTGCGCACCGGGATATAGCGGTTCTCCACCCAGCGGAACGCGCCGTCGCCGGTGCGCATGCGAAATTCAATGGAGGCGCCCGCCGTGTCGCGGTCCAGCACGCGGACCATGGCTTCGTCGACCTTGGCCTGGTCATCGGGATGGATCAGCGTTTGCGCCCAATCCGGCGAATTGATCAGTTGCGCGGCGACATGGCCGAACTTGGTGATGTTGTGGGAGATATACATCAACGGGAACGGCGGCTCGCCGCGCAGGCGATAGAGGATGGTCGGGCTGTTCTGCACGATTATATTGGCGTCGGCCAACTCCCGGGTGCGTTCCTCGACCGCTCGTTCGAGCATGTCCATTTTCAACGCCGCGTCTTCGGTCATCTGCCACTTGACGGTCAGGGTGCTGGCCATTTGGCGGATTTCGATGGCATCGAAGGGTTTTTTCAGGATCAGCAGCCGGTCGCCCAATTCGAGGCGATCAGCGATGTCTTCCCAGGAATAGTCCGAATAGGCGGTGCACAGGGCCACTTGCAACTTGGGGTCGACGCGCCACAGCCGCTCGATGGTTTCAAGGCCGTCCCAGCCCGGCGGCATGCGCATGTCGATGAATGCCATGGCGAAGGGCTTGCCCTGGGCAAGGGCCGTTTCGACCTTGTTCAAGGCTTCCATGCCCTGGAACGCCGATTCGAGCTCGAAGCTCTGGATGGAAACCGCCACCGGCGCGCCGAACAAGGCTTCCTCGGCGCTGCTGAGGCTGTCTTCCGGAACTGCGTGGGGGCTGAGAATCTTTCGAAAATCCTCATGGATCGTTGGCGTATCGTCCACGATCAGTATCCGCCGATTGGATCTTTCCATCGGCAGGCTCATGGCCGTGCACCGTCGAGATGCTGACTACGGAACCGTGGGAACATCGGATATCCCTTTCGCTAGCATGAGTATTCGGCCTGTACTTGGCCCTTCATGGGCTACAGCATAGTCGGCTCATCGGAGGCGCGCGGTGAGTGATGGCGAATTGTGTCTAAATTTTCGCAATCTACTAGTCTGTCATTCGGGGCTAGGGTAGAACGGTTGTCGATGACAGGAGGGGGTTCCAAATGGAAGATCAATCGCCGGACGTTCCGGTAACAAAGCCGACGGTGTTGCTGGTCGATGACGAAGAGTCGATTCTCAACAGCCTGCGTCGGTTGTTGCGTAGCCAGCCGTACGAAATCCTGCTGGCCGACAGTGGCGCCAAGGCCCTGGAAATCCTCAAGGAGCGGCCGGTCGACCTGGTGATGACCGATGCGCGCATGCCCAACATGGACGGTGCCACGCTGCTGGCGCAAATCCGCAAGCTATATCCCTCGACGTTGCGCATCCTGCTCACCGGTTATGCCGACGTGGACATGATGACCAAGGCCATCAACGAGGGGCAGCTCTATCGCTACCTCAGCAAGCCCTGGAACGACGAGGAACTGGTGCAGGCCTTGCGCCAGGCCCTTGCCCACCAGCATTCGGAAAGCGAGCGCCAGCGCCTCGAAGCCCTGAACCGCGAGCAGAACCAGCAACTCAAGACTCTCAACGCTACGCTGGAGAAACGCGTGGCGTCGCGCACCGCCGAGCTGCAGCAGACCGCTGACATGCTCGACCTGGCCTATGAAGAGCTCAAGCGCAGTTATGTGACCGGCACCGAAGTATTCTCGCTGATCGCCAACCTGCGCCTGCCCAAGGCCAAGCAGACCAACCGGCAAATCATCGAGCTGATCCGGGTCTACAGCCGCCTCAACTCCCTCGACGAATCCACCGACCGCGACCTGACCATGGCTGCGGCGCTCTACAACATCGGCAAGCTGAGCTGGACCGACAACATGATGGTCACGCCGGCGGACATGTTGCACCACAGCGAACTGGAGCTGTACCGCGCCTATCCGAAGCAGAGCGAATCGCTGTTGATGACCCTGGACCCGATGAAGGATGCGGCGCGGATCATTCTGCATCACCAGGAGCGTTGGGACGGCAGTGGCTTCCCTGATCACTTGCGCGGCGAGGCCATTCCATTCGGCTCGCGGCTGCTGAAGCTGGCGGTGGATTTCATCGAGCTGCAACGCGGATTGATCCTGGAACGGCAGATGAACAGCGACGAAGCGCTGGTCTACATCCGCAAATACACCGGCAAGCTATACGACCCGGACATGGTCGAGGACTTCATCAAGGCCTGCGCCGAATACCTCGAAGACGTGACCTTGTCCGACCCGACGGTACAAGTCGTGACCACCCGCGAGCTGGCGGCCGGCATGGTCCTGGCCCGCAACCTTAACGCCGACAACGGCATGCTGCTGCTCAATGCCGGCAAGGTCATGAGCGGCCCGCTGATCGAAAAGCTCATCGCCTTCGAAGCGATGGAAGGCGCGCGGTACAGCGTATTCGTCAAGATCCCCGAGGAGGAGGCCGATCCTTCGGCGCCGAAGCCGATGTTGGGGTGACTGGGTTCTGGGTTGGATTGAATACATATCCGTTACCGAAGAAACGGATATACACACCTAAGTGAACAGCATCAGCCTCCCACAGAGGAACGTCGCTGATTTTTAGTCCAGCACCAGACTTTGCTCCCACCCCAACGCACTGTAATCTCCCCGCTATTTCCCCGGCCAAGGCTTCTATCCCCCCATGACCACCTCCCTCATCCGCATTGCCGCCGCCCTGTTGCTCGGCCCGGACGGCCGGACCCTGCTGGTGCGCAAACGCGGCACCCGCGCCTTCATGCAGCCGGGCGGCAAGATCGAGGCTCATGAACAACCGGTGCAGGCGCTGGCCCGTGAACTGGAAGAAGAGCTTGGGTTGCGGATCGACCCGGCCCAGGCCCGTCACTTGGGCGTGTTCAGCGCCCAGGCGGCCAACGAACCGGGGTTTACCGTGCAGGCCGAAGTGTTTTTGCTGAGCATTGACGCTCCGGTTTCGCCAGCGGCCGAAATCGAAGAGGTGTGTTGGATCGACCCGGCCGGCGACAGCGATCTTTTGCTGGCACCGTTGACAGGCGAGGTGATCCTGCCGTTTTATCGGGCCACTTGCCTGGCGACCTGCTGAATCTCGCACCTCAAGGAATGACGCCCATGATCCCATTGCCGGACCTGCTGATTTTCGCCGCCGCCGCGTTGTTGATGGTGCTCACGCCCGGCCCGAACATGATCTACCTGATCTCCCGTTCGATCTGCCAGGGCCGCAAGGCTGGTGTCACTTCTTTGCTCGGGGTGGTCGCGGGCTTCTTCGTGCACATGTTCGCGGCGGCGGCGGGGCTGACGGCAGTGTTCCTTGCAGTGCCCATGGCCTATGAAATCCTCAAGTGGGCCGGTGCGTTGTACCTGTTGTGGCTGGCCTGGCAAGCAGTGAAACCCGGCGCGCGTTCGCCATTCCAGGCCCAGCAATTGCCAGCGGATTCGACCCGCAAGCTGATCACCATGGGCTTTCTTACCAGCGCCTTGAACCCGAAGATCGCGGTGTTCTACTTGTCGGTGTTCCCGCAATTCATCAGCCCGGAACACGGTTCGCTGTTCACCCAGAGCATCATCCTCGGGTTGACCCAGATCAGCGTCAGTTTCAGTGTCAACCTGCTGATCGCGCTGTTCGCCGCCGGCATCGCCTCATGGTTTGTCCATAATCCGACCTGGCTGGCAGCGCAGCGTTATTTCATGGGCTTCGTACTCGGTGCGCTCGCCCTGCGACTGATGCTTGAGCAACGCCGGACGGCGTGAGCATGTGGATCGAACGGTTGGATGCCAGCCACGCCCTGGCCTATCGCGAGCTGATGCTTGAAGCCTACGACCTTCATCCGCAGGCGTTCACGTCCAGTGTGCGGGAGCGGGCGGTAATGCCGTTGAGTTGGTGGGAAGGCCGGTTGACCAGCAAGCTCGATGTGGTACTGGGTGCGTTCGAAGCTGGAAGCCTGGTGGGCATCGTGGGCCTTGCTTTCGAACCGCGAGAAAAGGCTCGTCACAAGGCAACACTGTTTGGCATGTATGTGTCGGCCGTTTTTCGCCGGCACGGTTTAGGTTATGAGCTGATGCAAGCTGCACTGGCCGAAGCGCAAAGCCACCCTGCACTGAAACTCATCCAGCTTACCGTCACCGCCGGCAACGACGCCGCATTCAAGCTGTACCAGCGGTGCGGTTTTGTCCAGTTCGGCCTTGAACCTCTGGCGGTGCGGGTGGGTGAGGATTACTTCGATAAAATCCACATGTGGCGCCAGATCACGGTCCCCGGGGAAAAGGCCGGAGAAGTTTGACCCGCCTCTGTCCCGATAACCGGCTCAAGGGTATGTGATCGCTGGTCGCGGACCGGTATAAACGCGCAGCTTGGATTGCTCGGCTGGCACGCTCATGCTTCCTGCCCCACTCTCCACGCGCACGATCCTGATATTTCGCAGGCCGAAATCGTTGCCATTGCTACTATCCTGATCATTGTTTATATACATGCGTACCGACCCTTTTTGGGTGATGGTGAATTTAATGGCAAACAAGTGCCAGACACCATCCTTGGGGACGACACGGGGAATGCCGGGATATTCCGGCATGCCGGTGGTCGGGTAAAGGATCGGGTTGTCCAGATTTGGGATGTGGCTGCTGTCGGCGACGTGAGTACCCTCGAACGTGAACTGGTATTGCCCTGGAATGAAAAGGAAGTCCTGGTAGAGGATCACTCCGGCGAAGCCGTTCGTTTCGCCCTGGTCGGTAAAGTTGAAAAACGCGTTTACCGTTTGATTGCCCATGACGTGCGGTCGGATGGATCCTGAACGCGCCGCGCGATAGGGGATCCAGCCGTTGTACGCGTCCGCCAGTGATGTGTAGTGGTCTACCCATTCTGCCGGTGCCGTGCCGATGACAATGGAACTCGGAGGCGACACGCTGCTGTTGCCCAACTGATCGACTGTCCGCACGCTCACCGGGTGGGTGCCGTCGCCGATCTGCTGCAGGTCGGCGGCCGTCAGGGTGTAAGTGATCGGATTGGCGGGATGGGCATAAGGAATCGTTTTGCTCCAGGTCCCCACGGTGAGTGTCACTTCGTCGTATGCGCGCGGGTAGCTGCGGGTTAAGGTGAATGTGCCTGTGCCTGGCTGTGCCGGGTCGACGCTGGGCGGATGGCTGACCGTGATCGTGGAAGCCGGATAATGGAACAGCAGGTTCAGCACTGGGATCGAGTCTTCATGATTGTGGCTGCCGGGTCGGGTCATTCGATAGAACATTGTGTTGGCGCCGTCGTTGAGCCATCCCCATGGCAACTCCATGCTGTAAGTGGCGTTCTCCTCGCCTGGCTTGATGATCTTGATCACGGATGTCGGTTTTCCATTGACCCACAGCTCCACGGTGTCATTGACGCCCAGTGGTTTGGAGAGCGTCCTGCTCGGATCGATTGTCATGTACAACTTGATCAACGACGAGTGAATGCTCAAGGGAATGCCGCCGTGGTAGGTCCCTGTTGGCAGCACGTCCCTCTTCATGCCGTTAATGTCCATTGGGCGTAGCACAAGTGCTGCGTCGTCCTGCGCTGCGGTGCGGGGGGTGTCCATATTTTTCTCCTCGGCTACGGTTCTGAACTGGCAAGAGCTGATGTCATCAGAGCGCTAAAGGAGAAAAGCGTCACCTGTCAGAGCTGACAGGTGAGCTGCCTTTTAAGACGAACGGGTTTTTTGGACGCCGAGTGTCATCACGCTGTGCTTCAGCGCACGGCACTGACCCCATCCAATGTAGAAAATGACGTGTCCTTCGCCGTCAGCAGAAAGTCGCGCATATACGGCGCATCGAGCATGTCGGTACGCACCGCTGCGTACAGCGTGGCGAACAGGCCCTTCTCCCCGAGCCGCTTGGCCTTCACATACCCCCGTGAGCTGTATTCATGCAGTGCCCAATGCGGCATGCCGCAAACGCCGCGGCCGCTGGCGACCAGTTGCATCATCATCACCGTCAGCTCGGAGGTGCGGACCTGGGCCGGTTCGATGTCGGCCGGTTCGAGGAAGCGGGTGAAGATGTCCAGGCGATCGCGTTCCACCGGGTAGGTGATCAAGGTTTCGCTGATCAAGTCTTCGGGCACGATGTAGGGCTTGCCCGCCAATCGATGCTGGTTGGCGACCGCGAGCATCGCTTCGTAGGTGAACAGAGGCACGTAGGTGATACCTGCCAGCTCCAGCGGGTCGGAGGTCACCACCAGGTCCAGGTCGCCACGGGCCAGGGCCGGTAGCGGGGCGAAGGCGAAGCCCGAAGCCAGGTCCAGCTCGACTTCGGGCCAGGCATCGCGGAATTGGTCGATGGTCGGCATCAGCCACTGGAAGCAACTATGGCACTCGATCGCCATGTGCAGGCGCCCGGCGGTGCCGCCCGCCAGTCGCGCGATGTCCCGTTCGGCACTGCGCAGCAGCGGCAGGGTGGCATCGGCCAGTTGCAGCAGGCGCAGGCCGGCGCTGGTGAAGCGGACCGGCTTGGTCTTGCGTACGAACAACTGCATGCCCAGGCGCTCTTCCAATTCCTTGAACTGATGGGAAAGGGCGGACTGGGTCAGGTGCAGGCGTTCGGCGGCCTCTACCAGGCTGTCGGCTTCGCGCAGGGCATGCAGGGTCTTGAGGTGACGGAGTTCAAGCACCGTAATCGCTCCATGAGTAAAACTTGTGATCAACACGAAAAGGTTGAGTTTGTCTCATGTGGGGCTGACTGTCGACAATGGCGCCATCTTTTACAGAAGGACACGCACCATGGCCCTGGCCCACACCCTCGGTTTTCCCCGTATCGGCGCCGACCGCGAACTGAAAAAAGCCCTCGAAGCCCATTGGAAGGGCGACCTGGCCCCGACGGCGCTGCAAGCGGTGGGGCGTGAGCTGCGGGCCCGGCATTGGCAATTGCAGAAGGATGCCGGCATCGACCTGTTACCGGTGGGCGATTTTGCCTGGTACGACCAGGTCCTCAGCCACACCTTGACCTTCGGTGCCGTCCCGCCACGTTTCCACGGCACCTTGAACGCCCAGGGCCGACCGACCCTCGACACCCTGTTCGCCATGGCCCGCGGCGCCACGGCCAGTTGCTGCGGTGTCGACCACGGCCAGGCGCAATACGCGCAAGAGCTGACCAAGTGGTTCGACACCAACTACCACTACCTGGTCCCGGAATTCTCCGCCGACCAGTCCTTCGCCCTGAGCTGGGAACAGTTGTTCGATGAAGTGGACGAGGCCCATGCCCTCGGCCATCAGGTCAAACCGGTGATCATCGGCCCGTTGACCTATTTGTGGCTGGGCAAGGCCAAGGGTGGCGACTTCGACAAGCTTGACCTGCTGGAGCGTTTGCTGCCGGTGTACGGTGAAATTCTCAATCGTCTCAAGGCCCAAGGCGTGGAGTGGGTGCAGATCGACGAGCCCATCCTTACCCTCGATTTGCCGTTGGCCTGGAAAAGCGCCTTCGAGCGCGCTTACCACATCCTCCAGTACTCGCCGCTGAAGAAACTGGTGGCGACCTACTTCAGTGGCCTTGAAGACAACCTCGGCCTGGCGGTGAGCCTGCCGGTGGACGGCCTGCATATCGACGCGGTGCGCGCGCCGGAGCAACTGGGCCAGGTGCTGGATCGCCTGCCTACCTACAAGATCCTCTCGGTGGGCCTGGTCAACGGGCGTAACGTCTGGCGTTGTGAGCTGGAGCTGGCGCTGGCGCAGTTGCGCCCGGCCCAGGAGCGTTTCGGCGACAACCTCTGGGTCAGCACTTCATGCTCGCTGCTCCACAGCCCGGTGGACCTGGAGCGCGAAGACAAGCTCGACCCCGAGATCAAGAGCTGGCTGGCGTTCGCCGTGCAGAAGTGCGGTGAAGTGGCGGTGTTGCGCGATGCATTGAACGATCCGCAAGCGCCGTACGTGCAGCAGGCCTTGGTCCATGACCGGGAAATACAGGCCAGCCGCGCGCGTTCGACGCGTACTCACAAACCCGATGTCCAAAAGCGTCTGGCGGCGATCGGGCCACAGGACAGCCAACGGCACTCATCGTTTGCCAAGCGCATCGAACGGCAACGCGCACGGCTGAAACTGCCGGCGTTTCCCACCACTTCGATTGGCTCTTTCCCACAGACACCGACCATTCGCCTGGCACGCCAGGCCTACAAGCAAGGCAAGCTGTCGGCCAACGATTATCAGGATGCCATGCACACCGAGATCCGCCATGCCGTGCAGATCCAGGAACGCCTGGGCCTCGATGTTCTGGTGCATGGCGAGGCCGAGCGCAACGACATGGTCGAATACTTCGCCGAGCAACTGGATGGCTACGCCTTCACCCGTTTCGGCTGGGTGCAGAGTTATGGCTCGCGGTGTGTGAAACCGGCAATCATCTATGGCGACATCAGCCGGCCCGAGGCGATGACGGTCGATTGGATTCGCTACGCCCAAAGCCTCACCGACAAACCCATGAAAGGCATGCTCACCGGCCCGGTGACCATGTTGATGTGGTCGTTCCCGCGCGAAGACGTGTCGCGCAAAGTCCAGGCCCAACAGTTGGCCCTGGCCTTGCGCGACGAAGTGCTGGACTTGGAAAAGGCAGGCGTCGGTATCGTGCAGATCGACGAGGCCGCATTCCGTGAAGGCTTGCCGTTGCGTCGCGGTCAATGGCAGCAATACCTCGACTGGGCGGTAGAAGCGTTCCGCCTGAGCGCATCGGGAGTACGTGACGAAACCCAGATCCACACCCACATGTGCTACAGCGAATTCAACGACGTGATCAAGGCCATCGCTGACATGGACGCGGATGTCATCACCATCGAGACTTCGCGTTCGGACATGGAATTGCTCGATGCGTTCGAGGCGTTCGACTACCCCAACGACATCGGCCCGGGGGTCTATGACATCCACTCGCCACGGGTGCCGGACACCGCCGAAATGGTGGCGCTGATGCGCAAAGCCGTGCAGCGCATCCCCGCCGAGCGGCTGTGGATCAACCCCGATTGCGGTTTGAAGACCCGGGCGTGGCCGGAGACGGAGGCGGCGTTGGTCAACATGGTGGCGGCGGCGCGGCAGTTGCGAAACCAGTCGGCTTGAGGGCCAAGCGATTATTCATTCAAAAAACAACCCGCGGCGCCAAGGGGCGGCCGCGGGCTTGCTTTCGGTAATGGCGAGCTTGTTGCTCGTCCGTTGTTCCAATCAAGAGGGAAGCCTGGTTCGCTGAAGCTGAATATGTCCTATCGCAAAATCGTTCCCTTTACCGGAATTCTGACTATTTCGGAACTGCATCGTCATGGTGGGTGAACTCGCTACGAAGGACAATTGTATGCTCACCGGAGCGTTGACAGTGGTAAGCGCGGCGATGGGAGACTGGTCCGCGGCGCTCGCCTGAAGTTGAAGCCTGGGCTCATTGAAGGACTGATTGTATCGCTGAGCGCTTGATGACAGGAGATACGTTGCTCCAGGGGTAAGACCCGTGTAGTTCCTCGTCAAGAAGACCCCTGCTGAAGCGTCGGTGTAGGTCATATTAAGCATGTAGTAGCGATTTTGGATGTAGGCCCAGGACAGGTCCCTCAGCTCCCCAGCCCCACCCCAAACCCAGCCTCCGTCATCCTTTTGGTCGAACTTTGCTATGTGCAGTTGCAATCCTTCCTCCACCTTGAATACACGTGTCGAGCTTTTGGTGGTGTCATTGGCGCTGCGCGCAGTGAGGGTGTGGCTGGTTGCGGTGAACAGTCGGGTCGGCACGCTCCACACGCCGTTGTGGGCTACGTAACGACCGATGGGAACGTTATTGTCGAACAGCTCCACGGCTTGTCCCGCTGTGCCGGTGCCCGTGACGCTTGCGTTGCGGTAATAGGTCGAGCCACCGTCCGGAACGTCGCCCTCGGCGGTCGTCACGGCGGTGATCGTGGGAACCTGCATTTCGGTCTTGATCGTAAAGAGCCGGGGCGGAGTCGATTGGGTACCGTCCGCGGCGCGTGCGGTCAGCGCATGGGGCCCAACCAAGAACGTTGACGGGCCGAAGATCCAAGTGGTTCCCGTCACCTTGGCCTCGCCCAACGGCGTCGCGCCGTCATAAAGGCTTACCGATCGGCTGGGTGTGATCGTCCCGGTCACGGTAATCAGGCTCAACGAGGTTTCGCCGCCGTTGGGGATCTCGGTGCCGTTGGCCGTTACCGAAGTGATGGTGGGCGCTTGCCCCGCTTTTCCGACTCGGTAGACACGGTCGGGGAAATCGATATCCGTGGCGGGGTTATCCCGCACATCCAGGGATGCGCTGAATTTGATCAATAATTGAGTGTCGTCTCCCAGGGTCTCAAGGTAAGAGCGAGGTATCGTGACAGGCCAGAACCCATCCGTGACCCACTGAGGGTTGACCCTGCTGCGTCCGCCACTCCAAACGGGCCGATCGCTGGGCTTGTTGTCCGCTGTTCGACCTTCCAGAGTCATGCGTACCTGCTGTTCGGCTGCGATGAATGACCAAGTCTTGGCGCGAATAACCGCGTCGCCAGTAAAACTGCTCAGGTCCAGCACGTTCAGGGTTTCGGCATTGTTGATGAAGAACACGGGCGAAACCAGGCTGGAGGAGGGAAGTGGCGAGACCGTCACGGTGACGGTGCCCGATGGCGTGGTCTGGGTGCCGCGAATCACCTCGTATCTGAGCGTGAAGGTGCTGTTCACGCCGTTGCCGATATTGGCGGCGATCACCGAAGCGGGGATTGGAATGTCGACACTGCCGTCGGCTTCTCCCGGCACCGGAGCAATATTTGGCGTACCGGCGCCCGGAGCGCCTGTCAATGTCAGCTTGATCATGTCGGTGGCCAGTAGACCGGCGAACGCTATTCGCACAGTGGCGCCATTGATTGCATCCAAGGGCGCCAATCGCTGCTCGGCGCCCTCGCCGCTGGCTTCGAGCAGGTTGGGCAGTTTCAGCGAACCGAAGCCTACGACCTGGGCGTAGGCGGTTTTCGAATAGCCTTCCTGATTGAGCGTCTTGAACCTGGTGTCATAGCTGCAACTGACAGTCGTATCGGAGACAAGCAGACGATTGGGCACTCGCAGCACCAGCGGTTTGGGCTGGCCGATTTCCTCTGTGACAATGCCGACCGGAACGGCAAAGTCCGGCGCGGAAGGGCTTCTGAAGATTGCGCTGACTTCGTCCCCTGCCCGGTATGAGGAATGAATGGTCTGAATGATCAACGACAAATCGGCGCCGGCCAGTTTATCCAGGTCGATTATTTCAGGCGCATCGTTGTTGTCACTCAGATCTTCGCAAAAAATCGGTGCGGGCAAACGGTTGTTTTGTCGATCGACATCAATGTAGACGGTTGCCGACCAGATTGCAGAAGGGTCCGTGGTATTTTCCAGGACGTCAGTAACAGTAAAGCTGACTGGCATGGCTCGTCGATCTCGAATGCTGTTCAGGTCGGCGCCCGTAATGACCACGCTTACGGTCGTAGGGGTGGTGGATGCCACGGGAGGGGCCTGATCGAAGGGAACGCTGAAATGAACGATAGACCTGCCGAAAGCGATATCGATATGGTCGTAAGGGCGGCAGTAGGGATAGCGGCAATGCACGGTCAGTTGTTGCAACCTGCCATCCAGGCCTTCCTTGACGATGTCGATGCCAGCGTTTTCCGCGATAGGGAACTCCAGTTTGAGTTCGGAGTGACCTTCTGTCCCGGGGTCGAGATCCTTATTCCCGGGACGGACCTCATGGTAGAGCATGGTGATAGGCTCACTGGAGGCTTCGTTCTCGCTGGGGCGCTGTGCGCTGTAGACCAGCGTATTGATGCCATCGAGGAGCCGCTGTGGTGGAACATATAGGATCAAATCGTCTTGTTCCTGTCCCGGCAGCACAATGTTTATATCGACAGGTGCCGTTTCGCCATTGAGCCGCAGCCGACAGGTGTCATTTGCGGCGATTAACCTCCAAGGGTTGATGATTACTTTCAGGCCGTCAGTCAAACCGTCGTATATCAGTTTTGGAATGCCGATTCTCGCTTCCGAGCCTTCCACCGATAGTATCGCTCCCGGCACAATTGGCCACGAGAGACTGAGGAACGATGGATCCTCCTCTTCAAGGACCATGGTCTGCGAAGAGTCCAGCAGCAGGCATTCGGCAGTTGGAGACACCTGGAACTCGTCTCCTCCCACCAATGTCCACGCGGCACTGATCCAACTGCCCACCAGGGCAGACAACTCAGTGGAGTTGATCGTGAAAACGACGCTTGGCGCCTGACCGACCGGCTGGGTCCAGGTCAATAATTGCAACGGTCCGTCCACCGGTTCGCCGCGCCAATGGAGTTTTACCTGTTGGCCCACGGCGAGGCCGTTGGCCGCGACGTCGACTTCTACCGTGACGTCCTTGCCATCGAGTCCCGCCAGGTCAATCACCTTATCTTGATTGACGCCGAGGATAACGGGCGCTTGCTGGACCATACCCATGGCCCCGGTCGATGACGGCCGAATACGCAACTCACTGGTCTGGGAGCGGTCGCTCGCCGGGTTGCCGACCTCATCCCAGAGCTTGTAGAACAACAGCGTATCGCAATGGCCGAGTTCGGCGAGCGTTTCCTTGGCAATCGTGAAAGTAATCGGTCCGCCTTCTTCATCGGACGTTACGGTATGCGGCAGGCATCGATCGGATAATTGCAGGTTCACCCTATGGCCGCGTTGCATGCCCCTCCACGGGAGAATGGTAACCGTGACATCCTGGCTGTCGTCCACCTCGCTCGCACCGAGTCGGGGAGCCCTCAACAAGCCGTGGCCGGGGAGCTTGGGTGCAGGATCGACGCCACCCGGCGAATGTTTCCTGACCAGGATTTTCAGGTCTGCCGATTCCGCCCCATTGACCCGATAGAACAGCTCGCCGAAGCCCTCCGGCACCCGTTCGGCTTCGATGAAGCGCGACAGCGGTGAATTGATGTCGTGGGGTTGAGGCACCACGAAAGAGAGTAGGGGCGTATCGATTCTGCGAATACACACATCCACGCGATCACCGGCCAGGAGCAAGGTGGAGGGAATGAGAATGGGCAAGCCTGATGCGTCCTCCTTGAGCAATTTGCGATTGACGCCGGCAAAGCCGTTATCCAGTGGTATGGCGCCAGGAATGCTCATGGCACCGCGCGCGCGTACCGGTGAACGTCCATGGATCTGTTCAAATTGGCTCATGGTCAAACTCCTGATCATCGAAGCGTCGAGGGGGGGCTTGCAGAGGTGCACTCAATGCGTACTTGCGAAGGGCAGGTTGGCGTCGACCGTCGATTCGATACGTCGCGTTCGATAGCGTGGATGCCCATGGGTATGGTCCTGGCAGAATGAAGCGCTTGATGTTGGCGCTGACGACCATTCAATGGGGGCAGAGGCGATCTGGCTACTGTCGAACCTGACAGGTCGCGGCTGATTTCGACGAAAGGTAATCGTGGTTGTCCTGGGGGATGCGACGACCACTCGGCAATCTTCATCAAATTGTCACGCAACTGTGGCAGCGCGCTTGAACAAACTTCATCAGACTCGCGCTCTACTGGGGTTCTGCG
Source organism: Pseudomonas frederiksbergensis (assembly GCF_035751725.1). Taxonomy (GTDB): domain Bacteria; phylum Pseudomonadota; class Gammaproteobacteria; order Pseudomonadales; family Pseudomonadaceae; genus Aquipseudomonas; species Aquipseudomonas frederiksbergensis_A. The sequence continues at coordinate 1,278,393 of NZ_CP142104.1, forward strand.
TTTTGGTATTTGTTCATGCGTGTATTCATTTTCCTGGCCGCGTTGTTGTGCGGCTTGCCGTCGTTGGCGGCGTCTCGTTGTGATGTCAATGTCGCGACCCAACGGGTCGACCTGGACCAGGTAAGCCTGGCGTACCAGAGCATCGGGCGTGCGTCCGATCCGGCGTTGCTGCTGGTGATGGGCTTGGGCGGGCAGTTGATCCACTGGCCGGACGAAGTGGTGGTGGCGCTGTGTGAACAGGGTTTCCGGGTGATCCGCTACGACAACCGGGACGTGGGCCTGTCCACCTGGCGCCAGCCCCCTGGCAGCGCCAACCTGACATTCGAAGCCTTGCGCTACAAGCTTGGCCTGCCCGTGGCGGCGCCTTATTCGCTGACGGACATGGCCGCCGACGGCCTGGGCTTGATGGACGCGTTGCAGGTGCAAAACTTCCATGTATTAGGCGTCAGCATGGGCGGGATGATCGCCCAGCACATGGCCGCCATGGCGCCCCAGCGAGTCGAGAGCCTGACGTTGCTGATGACCAGTTCCGGCGCGCAAGGCTTGCCGGCGCCCAGTGAAACGCTGGTGCAGTTGTTGTCGCGGCGCAGTGCACCGAATCGAGAAGTGGCCCTTGAACAACAAGCAGACCTGCTGGCCGCGCTCGGCAGCCCGATGGTGATCGACGATCGACAGGCTTTGCTGCACCAGGCTGCGGTAGCCTACGACCGGGCCTTCAACCCCGAGGGCGTGAAGCGCCAGATCATGGCGATCATGGCCGAGCCCAGCCGGGTAGCGCTGCTCAATCAGTTGCAGGTGCCGACCCTGGTGGTCCATGGGACCGCCGATCCGTTGTTGCCGGTGATGCATGGCGTGCATCTCGCGGCGCATATTCGCGGCAGCCAGTTGAAGCTGATCCCGGGCCTGGCCCATCGCTTTCAAGAAGCCTTCAAGGAACCGTTGCTGGGGGCAGTGTTGCCGTATCTGCAGCAGCACCGCGAAGACACTTCGCACTGGGCGCAGGTCGAGCCGGCACAGGCGCCGAATCTGCTCTAACCGACGCCAGGGCGTTTTTGTGGCGAGGGGATAAACCCCCTCGCCACAGATAAATCCCCTTTTCCCTGGGGATCAGAGCAACGCAACTACCGGGCCCGAGCCTGCTCCACCAACCACCCCATCAACTCTTGCAACGACCCCGACACCTCGGATTTGCGCGGATACACCAGGTGATAACCCAACCCTGTCCTGACCTTCAGTTCAAACGGCATCACCAGCCGGCCGGCGCTGAGGTCGTCGCCGATCAGCGACCAGTCGCCAATCGCCACGCCGGTGCCCTGGGAAGCCATGGACATCGCCAGGTCCAGGGTTTCGAAATGCTGGCCCCTGCTGACATTGCTCAAGTGAACATCGGCCGCCGCCAGCCAGGCTTTCCAGTCGCGCTCGTCGGCGGTCGGATGCAATAGCAGGTGCTGTTGCAGATCGATGGGTAAAACCAACGGGACCGGACCTTCCAGCAAGGGGCGCGAGCACACGGGGGTCAGCTGTTCATCGAACAGGTGCAGGCAAGCCAATGACGCATCGGGCGGCGGGCCGTAGATCACCGCCGCGTCGAACGCCTCACGCTGGAAATCCACGCCGTGCCGGACCGTGGTGGTCAGTTCCACCGGCACGTCCGGTCGCTCCCTCTGCCATTGCAACAGGCGCGGCAGCAACCAGCGCATCACACAGGTCGGGGCCTTGAGTTGAAGAGTATGGTGCTTCTCCCCGATCTGCTCGACCGCTTCGCCGATCAGGCTGAATACCTGCTGCACCCGGGGCAACCAGGCCTGGCCCTCGGCGGTCAGGGTCAAGCCGCGTGCCTGGCGTTGGAACAGTGCATAACCCAAATGATCTTCAAGCCCGGCGATTTGCCGGCTCACCGCGCCTTGGGTGATGTGCAGTTGCTCGGCAGCCCGAGTGAAGTTGCAGCATTGGGCCGTGATCAGAAACGTGTGTAGCGTGGGCAGCGGTGGAAGTCGTTTCATTTGGGTTCCGAGCCATGACGTGAGGACATGGCTAGTATGACTTTTTATCCATTGTTGCCGCTACGGCCTGACCGTTCCAATAACGCCATTCCCTCAGAGCAAAGGGGCCCGCCAGGTGACGTGCGGGGGCTCTTTTACAGACAAAAAAAAGGCAATGGCAATGGCGACGTGCGGCGAAGTGTTGGTCAAGTTACTTGAAGGCTATGGCGTCGAGCAGGTGTTCGGCATCCCCGGTGTGCACACCGTCGAGCTGTACCGCGGGCTGGCCCGCTCCAGCATCCGCCATGTGACGCCACGTCATGAGCAGGGCGCCGGTTTCATGGCCGACGGGTACGCCCGTGTCAGCGGCAAGCCGGGCGTGTGCTTCATCATTACGGGCCCGGGCATGACCAACATCACCACCGCCATGGGCCAGGCCTATGCCGATTCGATCCCGATGCTGGTGATTTCCAGCGTGCAGTCGCGCAGCCAGTTGGGCGGCGGGCGCGGCAAGCTCCACGAGCTGCCGAACCAGAGCGCGCTGGTGGGCGGCGTGGCGGCGTTTTCCCACACGCTGATGTCAGCTGCCGAATTGCCTGGCTTGCTGGCCCGGGCCTTTGCGTTGTTCCAGGCCGGGCGGCCGCGGCCGGTGCACATCGAGATTCCGTTGGATGTGCTCGTCGAGGACGCCGACGACTTGCTCGCCAGCACGCCAGTGAACATCAATCGCGCCGGGGCCGCGCCCAATGCCGTGGAGCAAATGGCAGCCCTGCTGGCGACGGCCCGGCGCCCGTTGATTCTTGCCGGAGGCGGGGCGCTGGGCGCCGGGGCCGCATTGACCGAACTGGCCGAACGCCTCGACGCCCCCGTGGCGTTGACCATCAACGCCAAGGGCCTGCTGCCGTCGCGCCATCCGTTGTTGATCGGCTCCACCCAGAGCCTGGTCGCCACCCGCGCCCTGGTGGCCGAAGCCGATGTGGTATTGGCGATCGGCACCGAGCTGGCCGAGACCGATTACGACGTCACTTTTGCCGGTGGCTTCGAGATTCCCGGTGCGTTGTTGCGCATCGACATCGACCCCGACCAGACCGTGCGCAACTACCCGCCGAAGTTGGCGCTGGTGGCCGACGCCCAGAGTGCCGCCCAGGCATTGCTCGATGCATTGAGCCGTCGCGTGCCCGGCGCGCGCGACGACAACTGGGGCGCGGTTCGTGCCGGACGGCTGCGGGCTGAACTCGATCGGCAATGGGACGCCGTGACCCGCGCCCAGACCTTGTTTCTCGACACCGTGTTGCAAGTGTTGCCGGATGCAGTGTTCGTCGGCGATTCCACGCAGCCGGTGTACACCGGCAACCTGACTTTCAACCTGGAGCACCCGCGGCGCTGGTTCAATTCGTCCACCGGCTACGGCACCCTCGGTTATGCGTTGCCGGCGGCCATTGGTGCCTGGCTTGGCGGCGACGACAACGGTCTTGGCCGCCCGCCCGTGGTGTGCCTGATCGGCGATGGCGGGTTGCAGTTCACCCTGCCGGAACTGGCCAGCGCGGTGGAAGCCCGTACGCCGGTGATCGTGCTGCTGTGGAATAACCAGGGCTATGAAGAGATCAAGAAATACATGGTCAACCGCGCCATCGAACCGGTGGGCGTGGACATCTATACCCCGGATTTCATCGGTGTCGCCAAGGCCTTGGGCTGCGCCGCCGAAGCCATCGACGGCGTGACGCAATTGCACGCCGCGTTACTCGCCGCTTGCGACCGGCAGGGCCCGACGCTGATCGAAATCGACCAGGCAACCTGGATGTCGCAGGTGGCGAAATGAATTTCCCGACGACGCAAGACGGGCTGTACATCAACGGCGAATGGTGGGCGGGCGATCAACCGTTGCGGGTGATCAACCCGGCGACCGAGGCGCTGCTCACCACTGTTTATGGGGGCGATGAACAGGCCGTCGATCAAGCCTTGGAGGCCGCGACCCAGGCGTTCGGCCGATGGTCAAGCACCTCGGGTGCCGAGCGCGGCGCGTTGCTGCGCCGTATCGCTGTTGCCGTGCGAGATGCTCGTGGACGGCTCATGCACCTGCAATCGAGCAACAACGGTAAACCGCTGTTCGAAGCGGCCATCGATGTCGACGATGTGGCCGCGACCTTCGAGTATTACGCCGAGTTGGCCGAAGGTCTGGACGCTCGGCAGGACAGTCCATTGGCGTTGCCCAGCGACGATTTCAGCGCTCGCATTCGCCGCGAACCCTGCGGTGTGGTCGGCTTGATCGTGCCGTGGAATTTCCCAATGGTCACCACCGCCTGGAAACTTGCCCCGGCGTTGGCGGCCGGCTGCTGCGTGGTGCTCAAGCCTTCGGAAGTCACGCCGTTGCCGGAGCTGGAACTGGCCTCGATCATCGCCGGATGCGGCTTGCCCGACGGCGTGTTCAATCTGGTCTGCGGCACGGGCCTGGCGGTCGGCGCGCCGCTGGCGTCAGACCCGCGCGTGGCGAAGATTTCTTTCACCGGCAGCAACGCGGTTGGGGTGCAAGTGATGCAACGGGCGGCGGAAACGGTGAAGGGCGTGAGCCTGGAGCTGGGTGGGAAATCGTCCTTGCTGGTGCTGGCCGACGCCGACCTGGACCTGGCGGTGGAGCTGGCCTGCGGCGGCGGTTTCTTCAATGCCGGGCAGATGTGTTCAGCCACCAGCCGCGTGCTCGTCGCCGATGAACTGGCCGATGAATTCCTGCAACGGCTCAAGGCGCGCGCCGAGGCGATCCGCGTCGCCGATCCGTTCGACCCGGACGTGGAGATGGGCGCGCTGGTCAACCAGGCGCAATACCAGCGGGTGCTGGGGCACATCGACCGCGGCTTGAGCGCCGGGGCGACGCTGGTGTGCGGTGGCCAGCGCCCCGCGCATCTGACTCGGGGCTTTTTTTTACAGCCGACCATCTTCACCCACGTGCCCCTGGACAGCGCGTTGTGGTGCGAAGAGATCTTCGGGCCGGTGCTGTGCGTACGCAGTTTCAGTTCCCAGGCGCAGGCGATTGCCTTGGCCAACGACAGCCGTTTCGGGTTGGTGGCCAGCGTGGTCGGCCGCGATGTCGAGACGGCTGGGAAGGTCGCCGATGCTTTGCAGGCCGGGCTGGTGTGGATCAACGCTGCGCAGGTGATTTTTCCCCAGACCGCTTGGGGCGGCTACAAGCAGAGCAGTCTTGGCCGTGAATTAGGACCTTGGGGACTGGCGGCGTTCCAGGAAATCAAGCATGTAGTCCGGGCCGTCTGACGGCACGTGAGCAGGCCGCGCATGCCTGGATAAAAGGCATGTGCCGCGCACTGCTCGCGATGAGGCCGGCCCGACGCAACCCTCGGGTCAAACAGTCATCCGCAACCGTGCCAGATCCCGCAGCGGCGGCGCACCAAACAACCGGCTGTACTCGCGGCTGAACTGCGAAGGGCTTTCGTAACCCACCCGATAACCCGCCGCCGACGCTTCCAGCCCTTCGGCCAGCATCAGCCGGCGGGCTTCCTGCAGGCGCAGTTGCTTCTGGTATTGCAATGGGCTCATGGCGGTCATGGCCTTGAACCGATGGTGCAAGGTCGAGACGCTGAGGTTCACTTCCCGGGCCAGGTCATCGATGCGCAGTGGCTGTTCGAAATGGCCATTGAGCCATTTGATTGCCTGGCTGATGCGGTGGCTCTGACTGTTGGCAATGGCGATTTCATATAGCCGGTAGCCCTGCGGGCTGCGCAACAGGCGGTAAAGGATCTCCCGGCGCACAAGGGGGGCGAGCATGGCGATGTCTTTCGGCGCATCGAGCAGGCGCGTCAGGCGCAGCACAGCGTCGAGCATGGGTGTGTCCAGGCGTTCGACATACAGCCCGCGCCCGGCGGGGCGGGTCGGCACGCCCAAGGGACCGGCATCGGCGATCAGCGCGGTGATTTCCGCCGGGTCGATGTCCAGGCGCAGCGCCAGGATCGGCTGCTCGGGCGAGACGTCGGCGATGCAACCGCTCAATGGCATCGAGACCGAGACCACCAGGTAATGCAGCGGGTCGTAGTTGAACAATTCGTCCGCCAGGCGCACCTGCTTGCTGCCCTGGGCCATGATGCACAGGGCGGGTTGCGCCAGCACTGGGGCGAATCTGTGCGGCTGGCTGTGGCGCGACAGGTGCAGCGAGCCGATGGCCGTGGCGTAGCTGCCGTCCTCGCAGGTGTTGCGGTCGATGATCGACGCCAGTTCGGCGCGCTGTTGTTCCAGGTACGTGTCCAGCGGGACGTGGGCGTGATCGAGTGGCGACATGCCAGGGACCTCAGGGAGAAGGAAGCGATAAGACAAAGCTTATGTTTGTGCAAGGCATGGCGGTAGTCACATTCTGTTGAAAGCTTGCCTGATCCTGCACAACTGTCGGAGAGCGGACTGGGTTGCCCTGGCGAAACTTGCTTGAAACCTTTTGTTTCAACTACCGGCGAATCCAACCCATAAAGAGGAGAGCGGAAAATGTCCGGGCGCAGAATTGTGCAATGAGTCGGCAGGAATCGACTAACGAAGCTGGCGTCGGGACGCTTAACCTTTGATCCTGTCGCAGCCTGTCCCCGGCTGCACAACGGATTACCTGGGAGGTTGAACATGACTACACAGATCCCCGTCAGCCACATGGCTTTTGTCCGGGCCCGCGCCGGTTGCTCCAAGCCATTGGGGGCACGCCTCAGCACCCTGATAGTGCCCTCGCGCCAGGCGCCCGGTTGCCTGCACTTTGCCTTGCAGCAATCGCAGTGCGACGCCGATCTGTGGCTGGTGTCCGGGCTGTGGGCCAACCAGCAGGCGATGGACGCTTATTTCAACTCACCGGCCATGGCGATCTTTGCCGAGCTTGTACAGGACCTGGTGGTGAGTAGCCTGGATTTTCACACCTTTAGAGAAGTGTCTGCCCTCCAGGCGACCGAAGGGTGCATGGCGAAGGTACACAAACTGGCCGGTTGAAGGTTTAATGCCCCTTATTCCCACCGCCAGGATGTGCATTATGGCACGCAAAGCCTTTGAAACATTTGAAGCTGTTTCCGCTGTTGTTCCCAAGGAAGGCGGCGGCTATTACGCCGCCATCGCCACCAAGGCCATTGGCAGTGCCGAGAAGCCGCGTTTCAATAAAGTGCTCGAAGAGCAGACATTCGAAACCGCCGCCAAGGCCGATGAAGCGGCTGCCGTTCAGTTGACTCACCTGCAGGGCGTCGAAGAGGACGGCGGGTTGGTCTGGTAATCAGCATTTCGTGGATTGCTTTTGTGGCGAGGGGATTTATCCCCGCTGGGCTGCGCAGCGCCCCCTTTTTGGTGGGCGCTGCGCACCCAGGCGGGAGCAAGCTCCCTCGCCACAGGAATCGCGCTGATCCTTACTTTGGGCGGTGCATCCTGAACAACGCCTCCGGCCCCAACTGGAAATAATCCGCCGGCCCGCCGCCGCGCAAGATCGGTTCGGCGGCGGCGGTATCGTAGACCCCGTCTTTCAACAGCCATTGGGCGATATGCACGGCGACCACTTCGCCGAGGATCAGCCAGCTCGGCACCAGCCCTTTGTCCGCCCGCTGCAACTGAATGATCTGGGTGACCTTGCACTCGAAGGACACCGGGCTCTCGGCCACGCGTGGTACCTGGATCACTCGCGAAGCCGCGGTCGTCAAACCCGCCAACTCGAACTCATTGACCTCTGGCGCGACCATCGCGCAGCTCTGGTTCATTTGCTCGGCCAAGGGGCGCGTGGCCAGGTTCCAGGCGAACTCGCCGGTCTGTTCGATGTTGTTCAGGCTGTCTTTGCGCCCGACGCTGGAGAAACCGATGATCGGCGGAACGTAGTTGAAGGCGTTGAAGAAACTGTAGGGCGCCAGGTTCAGGCGGCCTTCGGCATCCTGGGACGAAATCCAACCTATTGGCCGTGGGCCGACGATGGCGTTGAACGGGTCGTGGGGCAAGCCGTGGCCGTTGGCGGGTTCGTAGAAATGGATGTCGTCGGGCATGGCTGGAGAACGTCCTGCGGTGGGGTTTCAAGGGAATCGAGGATAGTGCAGGGCCCCGCCGTTTTTGTCAGCACCCTGGAGCCCCCTCCTACAGTGGATTTTGTAGTCAGGGAAATCGTGCTCCGCTGTTATCGCTGTGCTGGTTTCACATGCGCCATAAATAACTAAGCCCGGCCGAAGCCGGGCTGTGAGAGTGCCTTCGTGGTTGTTAGCTGATGGCGGCGCCGTTGGTACGATCGAAGCCATCTTCAGCGACGGTGTTGCCGTTGGTGCGATCGAAGCCATCTTCAGCGACGGTGTTGCCGTTGGTGCGGTCGAAGCCATCTTCAGCGACGGTGTTGCCGTTGGTACGATCGAAGCCATCTTCAGCGACGGTGTTGCCGTTGGTGCGGTCGAAGCCATCTTCAGCGACGGTGTTGCCGTTGGTGCGGTCGAAGCCATCTTCAGCGACGGTAGCGCCGTTAGTGCGATCGAAACCATCAGCGGCGAGGGTGGCAGCGCCGGTGCGCTCATAACCATCGGCGGCGATGGCCGAGCTGGTGCGGTCGAAACCGTCGGCGGCGAAGGTGTTGGCGGCCAGTACGGAGAGGGTCAGGGCGATGATCAGTTTGGTTTTCATGGTCGTGCTCCAGAATGTTTGGCGTTAAGTGCCTTGGGTGTGGAATTCATATTACGCTCGTTAAACTGATTAAAAAGCGCAAAAAAACGCTAAAAACAATCGATAAAATAGATTTATTGGCGGCTGTCACTGAACGGTCAATGAGGCCATCACCGGCGTATCGAAGGTGCGTTCTGTTGAGGATGAGGATGCAGGCCAGGCATTAACCAGAGATTAATCTCGGATAAATCCTTGGACATGCAGAACGAAAAAAGGGGCGAACCTGTCAGGTTCGCCCCTTTATGTTTGTGCGACTGGGAAATCAGTCGGTCACGATCCGCGAATGCTTGCGGGTGTCTTTCATGGTGATGTACACCAACAACGACACGGCGATACAGGCTGTCACGTACCAGTAGTAGCCGGTTTCCATGCCGATGCTCTTGAACCACAGCGCGATGTATTCAGCGGTGCCGCCGAAGATCGACACCGTCAGTGCGTAAGGCAGGCCGACGCCCAGGGCGCGGATTTCGGTGGGGAACAATTCGGCCTTCACCACGGCGTTGATCGAGGTGTAGCCGCTGACGATGATCAGCGCGGCCATGATGAGGAAGAACGCACCCCACCAGGTCTCGATGGTGTGCAGCGTGGTGAGGATCGGCACGGTGAACAGCGTGCCCAGGATACCGAAGGCAATCAGGATCGGCCTGCGACCGATCTTGTCCGACAGCCCACCGATGACCGGTTGCAGGCACATGAACAGGAACAGCGTGGCGGCGGAAATGGTAGTGGAGTCGGAGATGCTCATGCCGACTGTGTTCACCAGGTATTTCTGCATGTAGGTGGTGTAGGTGTAGAACGCCAGCGTGCCGCCCATGGTCAGGCCGACCACGGTCAACAATTCCTTGGGATGGCGCATCAAGGTGCGCATGGCGCTTTCCTTGGCTTTTTCCTTCTTGGTAAACGACTCGGTTTCTTCCATGCCGCGACGCAGGTACAGCGCCACGACCGCACACAGCGCGCCGATGGCGAACGGGATGCGCCAGCCCCAGGCATACAGTTGTTCAGTGGTCAGGAACTGTTGCAACACGATCAGCACGCCAAGGGCGATGAGCTGGCCGGAAATCAGCGTCACGTACTGGAAGCTGGAGAAGAAACCACGACGTTCCTTGGTCGCCATTTCACTCAGGTAGGTTGCCGAAGTGCCGTACTCGCCACCCACCGACAGGCCCTGGAGCAAGCGGGCGAACACCAGCAGGATCGGCGCGCCGACGCCGATGGTTTCGTAGCTCGGGCTCAAGGCGATGATCAGCGAGCCGAAGCACATCAGGTACACCGAGGCCATCAACGCACGTTTACGACCGGCGCGGTCAGCGTACAGGCCCATCAACCAGCCGCCGATCGGGCGCATCAGGAAGCCGACGGCGAAGATCGCGGCGGTATTGAGCAATTGGGCGGTGGTGTCGCCCTTGGGGAAAAAGACTTTGGCGAAGTACAACGAGAAAGCGGCGTAGACGTACCAGTCGTACCACTCGACCATGTTGCCGACCGAGCCGCTGAAGATCGATTTGATCCGGCTGGCGGTGGTTCTTTCACGGGCGGGCACGGCAGCCGACCCGATGGGCAGGGCGTTGGAGTTATCCATTGAAGGATCCTTCGTTTAATTGTTTTTGTGGAGCGCGTGTGGACGCAGCCTGCCGGGGCTATAGCAGGAGCTGTGCCAAGTGGCGGAAGGCCGGTCTAGAGGGGGTTGTCGCGTTTGGTGAGCGGAAATCCGCTTATTGCGGGTGGCGGTGTGGGCGGGAATCCGCTCATGTCGATCGTTCCCAGGCGGAGCTTGGGAACGATGCTTACAAAAACATCTCTCGACTCAACCCATGCCGCTGCATCTTTTCATTGAAGGTGCGGCGTGGCAGTTGCAGTTCTTCGAGCACGGCTTTCACGTCGCCTTTGTGCCGAGTCAGGGCGGCGCGCAGGCATTGGGCTTCGAAGGCTTCCTGCTGGGCTGCGAGGGACTGGCCCGGCTCCGTCTCCAGGACGGGCAGTTGATCCAGGCCCAACACCTGGCGCTCGGCGACGTTGGCCAATTCACGCACGTTGCCCGGCCAGTCGTGGCTGAGCAGATGGCTCAGTTGCGGGCCGTTCAAGGGCGCGGCGGGGCGGCCCAGGCGTTCGGCGGCGCTGTGGGTGAAGTGCTCGAACAGCAGCGGAATATCCTCGCGGCGCTCGCGCAAGGGTGGCAGGCGCAGCTCGGCGATGTTCAGGCGATAGGCCAAGTCTTCGCGAAAACGCCCGGCCCGGGCTTCGTCCAGCAAGTCGGGCTTGGTCGCGGCGATAATGCGCAGGTCCACGTTGATGCTCTGGTTGGAACCCAGGCGTTCGAGTTTCTTTTCCTGCAGCACGCGCAGCAGCTTGGCCTGCTGGGCCAAGGGCATGCTTTCGATTTCGTCGAGGAACAGCGTGCCGCCGTCGGCGTATTCGAGCTTGCCGATGCGCTTGCCCTGGGCTCCGGTGAAGGCGCCGCTTTCATGGCCGAACAGTTCGGCTTCGAACAGCGGTTCGGGGATGGCCGCGCAGTTCAGTGCCACGAAGGGCTTGCTCGTCCTCGGGCCGAAGTCGTGCAGGCAACGGGCAACCAATTCCTTGCCGCTGCCGGTTTCACCGCGGATCAACACGTTGACCGGCAGCGTCGCCAGGTCCAGCACCTGGCGTCGCAGGTTCTGCAATGCACGGGAGACGCCGAGCAGGGTGGCGTCGAGCTTCGCCCGGGCATCGGCCTGTTCGTGCAGCCGGCGGTTTTCCAGGACCAGGAAACGCTTGTCCAGTGCCCGGCGCAAGCCGCCCAGCAACGCTTCAGGGCTGAACGGCTTTTCGAGGAAATCATAGGCCCCGTCGCGCATGGCCTCCACGGCCATCGGCACGTCGCCGTGACCGGTCAGCAAGATCACCGGCAGGTCCGGATCACGCCTGCGTACTTCGGCCAGCAACTCCAGGCCGCCCAGCCCAGGCATGCGCACGTCGCTGAGGATCACGCCAGGAAAATTTTCCGGCAGCTTCGCCAGGCAATCCTCGGCGCGACTGAACAATTGCACCCGGAACCCGGACAGGCTCAGCCATTGCTCGACCGCCGTGCGGATGCTGTTCTCGTCATCGACGACTATGACCGAATCAAGCATGCAGTTGCGCCTCCTGATCGATGGGCAAGGTCACGCACAATACCGCACCGTTTTCATGGTTGTCCGCCGTCAGCCGTCCGCCGGATTCATGGATGATTGCAAAGGAAACCGCCAGGCCGAGGCCGAGGCCATCGCCCACCGCCTTGGTGGTGAAGAAGGGGTCGAACACTTGCGCCAGATGTTCTTCGGCGATTCCGGTGCCGCTGTCGCTGACGGTCAGGCGCCACAATTGTTCATCGGCCTGCAGGCGCACTTCAAGGCGCTTGAGCGGCTGTTCGAGCATGGCGTCGAGGGCGTTGCGCAGGAGATTGATCAACACCTGTTCGAGGCGGATGGCGTCGCCGCGGACCCATGCCGGACGGGCCAGGTGCAAGACGGTGCTGACGTTTTCGTCCCGCAGGCGCGTCTCCAGCAGTTGCAGCGCCTGGTCCACCACCGCCGCGAGGTCGAGGCGTTCGCGCAGACCGCTGGGGCTTTTGCGCGCGAAGGTCTTCAGGTGGCCGGTGAGGGCGGCCATGCGCGTCAGCATATCGTCCACCGGCTTGAGGGCCTTGTACGCATCGTCGATCCGGCCGTGATCGAGCAGCAGGCGCAGGGTCGCCAATTGCATGCGCTGGGCAGTCAAGGGCTGGTTGATCTCATGGGCCAGCGCCGCCGACATCTGCCCCAACGCCGCCAGCTTGGCCGATTGCACCAGGCCGTCCTGGGCGGTGCGCAGTTCACGGGTGCGTTCGTCCACCAGGCGTTCGAGTTCCTGGCGGCTGCGCTGGCGCAGTTTTGCCAGGCGCCAGCGCTGGTTGAGAAACAACAGCAGGAACACCAGGGCCAGCCACAACCCGGCGGCGGCGAGCCCGGCGTTGCGCAGGTCTTCGAAGGCGATCTGTGGACGGCGCAGCAAGTGGAGCGTCCAGCCTTCGCTCGTCAACGCCAGGGACTCCCAGAGATATTCCTGCGGGCCATCGGGTGCCTCGACCCGGGTCAGATGACTGTTTTCGTCAAAGCGCCGCAGCGGATCGAAGGCCAAGGGTTGTAACGGTTGCTTGTCGTATTGGCGCGTGGCCTGGAGTTCGGCGCGATCGTTGTCGGTCAAGGGCTGTAGATGGCGGTAGCGCCAGCCGGGCCGATTGGCGATGAAAATGATCCCCCGCGCATCGCTGACCAACAGCGTGTCGCTGCCCTGGCGCCATTCGCGCTCCAGCTCCGGGAACTCCAGCTTAACTACCATGGCGCCAAGGAACTGGCCATTGTCGTCGGTCACCGCACTGGACAAAAAATAGCCGGGGATGCCGCTGGTTACGCCCACCGCATAAAACCGCCCGGTGCCCTGGGTGCGGGTCTGGAGGAAATAGGGACGGAAACCATAATTGTGCCCGACATAGCTGCTGGGCAACTTCCAGTTGCTCGCCGCTACGGCCAGGCCTGTGTGGTCCAGCAACTCCAACGTCGAGGACTGCGCGGCGCCGTTGATCTTTTCCAGCTTGCGGTTCAAGACATCCTGCTGCGCTGGGCTGACCGGTCCCTTGAGGGCGTCACGCAGCTGCGGGTCCAGCGCCAGCACGGCGGGCAGGGCGCGGTAGCGTTCGATCAGGGTGTGCAACGAATTGGCGTACAGCGCCAGTTGCTGGCTCGCGCGGCTGGCGTCTTCCTCCAGGGCCGTACGTTCGGCGTGGCGCAGGGCGAGGGTGGCGGCAACGGCTGCGCCAGCAAGTATCAGGACGATGGCAAGAGACAGGCGCAAGGGGCGTGACATTGCTGGCATGGATAAGTCGAGACCGGGCTGAGACGGGCACGATAGCACGCGGCCCTGCTGAGCGTGACGATACTCGGACGGTGTAAGAACCGCTGGTTGCCATGGGCATCGAACAATGCATTGAAATCCGGCTCGGGATCGCCTTCTTTCCAGCGCACGCTTCGGTTGCTGTCGAGGTCGATGCGCATGTCTTGGGTGTGACTATTGCCTTCGCGAATATGGCGCAAGCGGGTCACAGAACCTGCCAGGTCTGACAGGGCTTCGATGCGAGGCTACCGGAGCATGCTCTGCGTCTGTTTCAGATGGCCGATGGCAGCCTCCATCCCTCTTCTAAGGCCTCGGCGGGTGATTCCGTTCGAAGGGCCCACCATCTTCTCCAGCGGCACATAGGTGTTGATCGCTTCGAGGCCTGCGTCATCGAAAAGCTTGTCGACAACGGCCATCTCTTCGTTCAATAGGTTGATCAGACCGTTGATGTATTGATCCGCCAAGTCGATTTTTTCCTCGGTGAGCGCGCGACCCGCCCCAATGATTTCATGAACTATTTCAATGGCACCCATTGCCGTTTTCACCATGGCTGAAATTTCGCTGCCGCCTGCGGTAGCCGAGGCTTTCAATGCAGTAGACGTGCCGGTGTTGACGCCTTCCTTGGTTAATTTCCATAGGCCCTTTTTTGTGGGAGATGCTGTGGCGTTGATGAGGTCAGCGCCTTTTTTTCTGACATACTCCAAGGAATCCATCACGTGATATTCCCCCTTTTTCACAATTCGAATCGGGTCCAATTTCTTGCTTTTGAATTTAACGGAGGCACCTATTCCTGCATTTTCCAAGGCGTAGTCCAGGCCAATGCTGACGGCTTTGGTCACGGTGAAGCCAATGATGGCGCCTAACGCCGTGCCACCTGGGCCCGCCACACTGCCGAACGCCGCCCCTGCAATGCCCATCCCGATACCCACGCCATAGCTGGCCCCCTGCGCAGCAAGGTGACTGCCGATACGCCTCGTCGACGACCTGAAAAGGGCCGATCCTGAGCGATGGTTGGCCAGTTGTGTTTGAGCGTCGATAGCTCTGCGCGTGGACATTTTGAGAATGTCAGTAAACCGGGCCACGCCGATGGATAATTTGAGTTTTGCGTTGTGTTGAAGCTGTCTCTCCTTTGCTGCCGCCTTTCTCATGTCTCTCTGCGCTGGCGTCTCTACCTTGAGCAGTCGCATCAGCCCGCCATCATCGGCATAAGTCGTCGGGTTATTGGCGACGAACCCATAAAGGTTCAAGCCGTCGACATCCCCCGCCGGATCGGCACTGATCCAGCGCTGCAACCATGGTGCGTAGTAGCGCGCGCCGAAGTGGTACAGACCGCTGGCGTCCAATTCCTTGCCCGAATAGCGGATCGTCTTGTAGCCGACCTCTATGAGCGAACGACCGGCCCGCCAGGCAGTGCCGCCGAAGGGGTAATAAAATTCGAGGCTAATCAATTCGCCGTGGCGGTCCAGCTCCAAGGTGCAGGAACCATGGGGCTCATCGAGGCTGTAGCGCAACTGATCAGCCTCGATCCCGCCAGGTTGACCAGCCTCCCAATGCAGGCAGCGAACACTGCCGTAAGCCAGCTCCAGGCTTATGACATGCAATATTTCGCCGCCGTTGGACGTGTGTAGTTCAAGTCCATCCAGATAACGTGTTTCCTGGACCGTTGTGATCGTCGTGTGGGTTTTGCCGACCCGTTCACCTTGGCTGTAGAGGTAGGTTTCCTCATCGTCGCCCAAACCGCTGTCGCGCTTGATCATGGTGACGCGGCTGAGTTGGTCGCGGGAGTTCCAGGCAAGCGGTGGCGTACCGGCCTGCAAGAATGATTGGTTGCCGTGGGCGTCGAACAATGTGTCGAAATCCGGGTTCGGATCGCCGCCTGCCCAGCGCATGCCCCGATTGCTGTTGGGATCAATGCGCATGATTCGCGTGTGGTTGTTGCCGTCGCGAATATGGCGTAGACGGGTCAGGTTGTTGCCGCTGTCATATTCATACTGTTGGGAGTAGTTAAAGCGAGGGCCCGGATCGATGGGAATGATTGGCGTGGGCAATCCGGGTTGCAGGTGCGGTGCCTGGCCCTCGAAGCCGCTGGCGCCGACCAGGCGATAGAGCGAGTCGTAAGTGAATTCGCGATGGCCATCCACCCGTTGGTTGGCAAAATGGACGGTGGCGACGGTGCGGTCATCAATGCGCACTACATTGCCGACGAGATCGTAAAGGTAGGTCAGGTCCTGGCGCAGGTCTGCACCCGGCTTTCCTGCCTGAAACGTGCACAGCCGACCGTCCACCGGATCATGGACCCATCGACTGCTTACACCGTTGGCGGTGTCCTGGCGCTCAATCTGGCCGGCGGCGTTGTAGTGAGCCGCCAGCATGATCGGTTGCGGTGCGGCATCCAACTTGAGCTGCAAGTCCACTGCCTTGAGCTGCCCGGCCACGTCCAGGCGTAAATGCTGGCGATGACCACCTGCATCGGTCTGGCTGACCGGTGCGCCGAAGGCATCCAGGATCCGCTCGGTCGCATGGACGCTGGAGTCGGTAAACGTGCGGGCCTGACGCAGGGGCAAGCCCGCCAGGCCATAGCTGTCGCAACGCAACGTGCCTGACGGATCGACTTGTTCCAACAATTGTCCGCGCAAGTTGTGGCCGGCGTCTTGAGCGGCGTCGCCATAGGTGAAGGTTTCGACATTCAAGTCGCTGTTCTCGTCCAGGGCCACCGGGCGCAACTGGCTATCATGATGGACGCGCCATCGATTGCCGCGCGCGTCCCAGTGCAGCAGGGGGGCGCCAGCCAGCCCCGGTAATATCAAGCGCCAGCCGGCATCGACACTGTCGATATGCAGCGGCTCGCCCTGGAGATCGTAGATCATGGACTGGTTGGGTCTCGGGGCATGCCCGAACAGCCGTGGATCCCATTGTTCGGCGAGGCGCCCGGCCCCATCGAAGTGTTGACGGGCGATCAGGGCGACAGCAGGAGCCGAAGCTTGACTACGCAGATAGCCGATTTGCCGCACGGGCAGGCCACGCCCATCGACTGCGACAATGTCCGGCGTACGAGCGTGGACATTGGTCATTCAACCCTCCGGCAGTGCGCCCGTCCGTGGCGGGGCCGTATCGTTGTAATCATGATCACACTGATACCAAGGGTGGTAGACCTGCCACGCTTCATCGCCCCTGGCATTGACGATCTTGACCAGGCGCCCCGGCGGGTCGTAGAACTGCTGGTCGTGATAACCGTGCTCGCGCAGTGACGCGTCGTTGATGTAGTGCCAGGCATTGGCGAAGTAGGGGCGATAGACCCGGGTGACCAGGCCCTTGTTGTTGTACTCGACCCGTTCGCTGACGCGCCAGCGCGGGTCGGCTTCAAGTTGTACTGGCTTGCCATCCTCGCCAAGCTGCAAGGTGCCATCCTCCGCCACGGCATAGGCTTTTCCGGGTTCGACCAACTGCTTGCTTTGCAGGGGGCGACCAAAGCCATCGATTGCGCTCAGGGCGATGCGGATCTGCTGCAAGGGATCGTCCGGGTAGCGATCGGCGCTCAGCACGACACTGTGAGCCGGTTCCCGGGCCGCTGCCTGGATCAGCGCCCAGAGCTGTTTCTCATCGGCGCTCCGGGCTTTGTTTTGGGCCAGGCGAACCCGCGCCGAGGCCCGGATGTGACCACTGGGCAGCAGGTATCGGGCAGCGATCCAGCCGTCACGTTGTGTCGATGACACTTGAGCGGGCGCAAGCAAGCCCATCCAGCTCAGATACTCGACGCGCACGGCGCTGGCGATCCTGTCCAGGGTTGCCTTGGGGTTCGCTATGGCGTAGGCCGGTGACAGGTCTTCAGGAGGCAGATGATCCTCGATGGCACCGAAGCCCACCGGAACACCGTTTTCGGTGCCGTGGAACGTCACGCCCAACGGCACGCCCTTCGGTCCGTACAGCGCTTGCTGGATGTTCTCGTTGGCATCAATGATTTTGCGCGGCAACAGCGAGTGATAGTCGTATTCGACGTGGGTGGTACAACCGTCCGGGAGCCGTACGGCGGTGGCCATCAAATGAAACTCGTCGTAACTGACCGAGGTGATGCCGTGGCTCCGGGTCTCTTGTAATTGGCTGATGCCGAAGAAGCCTTCCAGCGACAGGTATTGGGGAAAACCGATTTTCTTGGACCAGAGATTTCGGGCCTCGTCCTTTTTCGAATCTTCAAGCAGGAACAGCGCCATGGGCTCGAAGCCGATCGTTTCCAGTTGTTCGCGAATGTCGAACGGTTCAGGCACCACGTCGTAGGCGCTCAACGCCTGCTCGTCGAATTCGGCGATTTCCAACGGGCCGCGCAGGGCCTGGAACAGGATCTTGTCCGACGCGTCATGCTCGTACGCCTGTTCTTCGAGGGCGATCAATACCCGGGCGGTTGTCCATGACTCCGAGCTCTGGTGCTCGACGAAATGTTCGTAGCTGACCTGTTCCGGGCGCAGCCCATCCGGGAGTGTGCCTTTGGCGCGTTGCAGTCCGTTGGTCCGGGCGCGCCAGGGCAGGCCCAGTCGTTGGCGTTGTCCTTCTTCATCGATGAGCTGTATATATTCGGCGCGGCTTTCAGTCAGGTGATACACCTGCTGCTGTTCGTCATGGGCATCGCCCCACCAGATGTTGTCGTACTCATCATCGAAGGGTGGCGCATCGTCCGCAGTGAGGCGGCGGGCGTAATGGACGACGAAACCGTGAGTGAGTTGACCATAGTTGTTCCAGCCCAGACTGATGGTGTGTTGGGCTTGCGGGTCGTTGATGAAGCCATCGTACTGGTAGCTGACCGCTTCCAGCGCCAACACCAGCAAGCTCTTCTGGTTGGCATGAGGTTGGCGCAACAGGTAGCGTTGTTGCGTCACGGTGTACGGCTCGAGCATGTCGATCGATTCGGCGTGATGGGCCTCGCTGCGCAGTACGTGGCCAGCCAAGGCATAGGCCATTTCCCGGGCGGTCTCGGGGTCGAGATCGAGGATTTCGTCAGCGCTATCCAGATCATGGAATCGGGTCAGGAGCGTGGGCCCCAACGGTGGGGCGTCGGGGTCGCCTTCGAAGCAGTCTTTAAGGGGCTGGTCGATACTCCGTCCGGTGTGGAACCACGTCTTGACCAGCACCGGAGCGGTAAAATTCTCGTCTGTTTCGCTGGGGGGCATTTCGCTGTCGAGCTGATATAACCGACCAAAGCCGCGGAACTCGCGGTGATAGCTGTCGTAGTCGCCTTCGAAATAACCGAAGTACTGAGTCAGGCAGTTACCGGTGATCTCATCGAGCTGTTGCTGGCGCGTCACCAGTGACAAGGCCATGGGCAGGTAGCAATCCAATGGTTCGTCGTTCGCCACACGCTGTGCTTTTTCATCCAGCCAGAACTGCGCACTGCTGCGGTACGCCAGGGTGCTGCTGCAACCCATGTTGTTGTTCGTGGCGCTGAGCAGGTAAGGCCGCGCCGTGACGAAATCGTAGCGCCAGTGCCTGGGTTTCATATCCGGCGTGGCATGGGGCACGCTCAGGATCAGGCTCGCACAACCCAAGCCTTGCAGGTCGGCCAGGGTGACTTGGCAGAGACTGTCATAGCGCAGGCCATCGGGCCAGGGCACCCGCAACGCCACCTGATCCAGGCCATTGCCACCGTGGTTCAGGTAGATTTCAAAGCAATCGCTTTTCAGATAAATCAACGCCGGCGCCCCGGAGCCATCCAGATCGGCGATCCGCACCCGATCGACATCGAACTCGTCGTATTGGAAGGGCAGGGCACTCATGACAAAACCTTCGCCGAAACGCCCATGCCCGAGGTTGGGCCAACACTTGATTTCGTTGAAGCGGATGCGACACAGCTCGGTGGTGTCGCTCCCCAACAGATTGCTGAACAGCACCAGTTCGCTGCGCACATCGCTGAACAGTGGCAGGGTGCTGTCCGGTTCATGGGCAACGTCCACACCCGCGGCGAACCCCTCTTCGCGAAGGTTTGCGTAGAGCCGCACGCTTTTGGGTCCGATCATGGCCAGCGAGCGCAATCCATCGCCGATCAGGTCGCCCAACTGTGCGGCCGGGTGCAGGAACTCCGTGGGGAAGCGCTTGAAGTCGGTGAACGTAGACCAACTGCGGTCCGGATTCAGTGTGTAAAAACCGTACATGCCGGGTTGGGCGATGACCCAATTGAGCCGGCCGCTGCCGGTCAGGTCGGTAAGCAACTGCATGGCCACCGAGTTATCGGCGGCGACAGGAATGCTCGGCAGCAGTGACCAAGGGCCGTAGCCGATGGCCTCGCTGTCACCCTCCGTGGCGCGTTCAGGCTCGCGGTAATACCAGCCATTGCTGTAACGGCACAAAAAACCGGGCACCCCTTCTCCGTAAAGGTCGACACACTGGTAGCGCAGGCCGTCTTCCAGGGCGGGCATGGTCTCCAGGGCAAAAAACGCCTTGGGTTCGAGGTCAGGTTCGAAGTCGGGGTAGTGGAGTTCTATCGGTGCGGAGTACTCGAACCGATCCTCGGCATCCCAGTCTTGATAATGGGCAGCGGTCAACAGGCTATAGCCCAGCTTCGTCGGTGTGTATTCCAGCAACAGTCGCCGCACGAGGGCCGGTTCGGCGTCGGCAGGGAAGCGATGAAACATCAGCACCTGATGACACAGTCGCCGTGTCCCTGTTTCAAAACCGTACCGGTACGCGTGGAATGGGTCCTCGCGCAGCAGCCAGGCGTCTTCGTCGACAGCTGTCCATCCGGGTTTTTCGTCGAGCTGGAGGGTACGCTGGCCGTAGTCGAACAAAAGATGAAAGTGCCAGTCCCGGTCGGCCGGGTCCTCTTCTTCGAAGCAATAGAAGGTTTCGCTGGCCGTGGCGTTGCCATAGCACACCCGGATCAGGTATCGCTGGGCGCTGTAGTCATGTGGGCCCTCGGAAGGAGCCGGGTCTGCCGCATACTCGTAATAGATGTGCTCGCCCAATGGGCTGACTTCCTCCAACAACAGCCATTCGGTAATGCGTAGGGCGTTCTTGGGGTCGGCGATGCGCGATTTGTCGCTGTGCCCATAGCAATACAAGTTCCCGTTACTGCCTTGTACTCGCCAGAACGAAGGCTGGCCGCCGTCGGGCATCCACAGCTCGTAAATGTCGAATGTACTTTCCACCCTGGGGTAATAGCGCACCACCGTGAAGGTCATTTCGCTTCGCCCCGGGAGCGTGCGCGTCACATGTGTCCCGTGGTCGGGCCAACGATCCACTCCGTCGGGGCCCACCATGACATCGTCTTCCTGGTAATGCGGCACGCCTTTGCTGGTTTTACGAGCGATGCTGGGAATCGGCAGTTGCATGCCAATACCGAACGTGCCGTTGCCGCTCTGGCTGTTGTATTGCAGAACCAGGCCCGGTGTCAGGTGACGGGCGCTCGACACGGGCAGGGGTAACTCAAACGAGGCTGCGCCCCGCGTACCCACCGGACCGAGGCTGTTGCCGATCGTTGCGATTGACGCGCTGCCAGCGATGGTGGGCGTGATGATCTGGAGGGGTGCTTGCTCTGCCATGCTTTTTATCCCTTGACCCGCGCCAGGCCTGATTCCTGGCCACGATGAGAATGCCAACGGCGAGCTGGGATGTAACCTGTCAGATCTGACAGGTCGATGGGTACATCCGATAAACGGTTTTCCCCCGCCGGGTCAGCAGGGAACCGGACACATGTTCAAAAAAAAGGCCGGTGAGCTTGTCGCCCACCGGCCTTCTTCACAGCGCTGGAGTGCCTGTTACTGCACTTCCACCGCCAGGCTTTCGCTGATCTTCTGCTGCCAGATCGCCGGGCCGGTGATGTGCACCGACTCGCCCTTGCTGTCGACCGCAACGGTCACCGGCATGTCCTTGACCTCGAACTCGTAGATCGCTTCCATCCCCAGTTCGGCGAACGCCAGGACCTTGGATTTCTTGATCGCCTGGGCCACCAGGTAAGCAGCACCGCCGACGGCCATCAGGTACACGGCCTTGTTGTCCTTGATCGCTTCGATCGCGGTCGGGCCGCGCTCGGATTTGCCGATCATGCCCAACAGGCCGGTCTGTTCGAGGATTTGGCGGGTGAATTTGTCCATTCGCGTGGCGGTGGTCGGACCGGCCGGGCCGACCACTTCGTCACCCACCGGGTCGACCGGGCCGACGTAGTAGATGAAGCGGCCCTTGAGGTCCACCGGCAGGGTTTCGCCCTTGTTCAGCATTTCGACCATGCGCTTGTGCGCCGCGTCGCGGCCGGTGAGCATCTTGCCGTTGAGCAGCACGGTTTCGCCCGGTTTCCAGCTCTGCACGTCTTCCGGGGTCAGGGTGTCGAGGTTCACGCGACGGGCCGATGGGCCGGCTTCCCAGACGATTTCCGGGTAGGCGTCCAGCGGTGGCGCCTCCAGCGAGGCCGGGCCGGTGCCGTCGAGCACGAAGTGGGCGTGACGGGTGGCGGCGCAGTTGGGGATCATGCACACCGGCAGGGACGCGGCGTGGGTCGGGTAGTCCATGATCTTCACGTCGAGCACGGTGGTCAGGCCACCCAGGCCCTGGGCGCCGATGCCCAATTGGTTGACCTTCTCGAACAGCTCCAGGCGCATCTCTTCGATACGGTTTTGCGGGCCGCGGGCCTTGAGCTCATGGATGTCGATGGATTCCATCAAGACTTCCTTGGCCATGACCGCGGCTTTCTCGGCGGTGCCGCCGATGCCGATGCCGAGCATGCCCGGTGGGCACCAGCCGGCACCCATGGTCGGAACGGTCTTCAGGACCCAGTCGACGATGGAGTCGGAGGGGTTGAGCATGGCCATCTTCGACTTGTTCTCGGAACCGCCGCCCTTGGCCGCCACGTCCACTTCCACGGTGTTGCCCGGGACGATGGAGTAGTGGATGACCGCCGGGGTGTTGTCCTTGGTGTTTTTGCGCGCGCCTGCCGGGTCGGCGAGGATCGATGCGCGCAGGACGTTTTCCGGCAGGTTGTAGGCGCGACGCACGCCCTCGTTGATCATGTCGTCCAGGCTCATGGTCGCGCCATCCCAGCGCACGTCCATGCCCACGCGCACGAACACGGTCACGATGCCGGTGTCCTGGCAGATCGGCCGATGGCCGGTGGCGCACATGCGCGAGTTGATCAGGATCTGTGCCATGGAGTCACGGGCCGCCGGCGATTCTTCACGCAGGTAGGCTTCGTGCATCGCCTGGATGAAGTCCACGGGGTGGTAGTAGGAAATGAACTGCAGGGCGTCGGCAACGCTCTGAATCAGGTCGTCTTGCTTGATCACGGTCATGAGTCGCGCTCCTCTCTAAGACGGGAACATTCAATAAGGTGCCGTCCGCATGGGTGCATCGGTCGACGGACGGCACCTCTTAAGGCACGCCGGGCATGCTGGCGCGACGCTAAAAAGGCGCGGCAGTATATCGCAGGCTGGGAACACTGTGGGAGCGAGCTGCCTTTGTGGCGAGGAGCATCCAAAAACTGCGTCGATCTGGGCCATTGCTTTGACGCCATTTTTCTGATCCAGAATTGAATGGTCATTTGTCGAACACGCCACTAAAGTGGCGTCTGGCCTGTAGCGTAGGACCGTTCTGTCAGTTCCCCTTTCCCATGGTGAGTCACCGATTGACCCATAACGCCATTCAACGTCTTTTGCTTAAACGTTTCGCCCTCGCAGCCACGACTTATGCACTGGCGCTGGTGTTGCTGTGGCTGGCGTTCTTCAGCGGCCATTACCTCGACTCGTTGCGTGGCGTCGTCATCGGCACGCTGTTGGTGGTGTTGTGCCAGGCTGGCTTGTTCGCACTGTTCATTACCGACCGCAACCTGCGCTTCGCCGACCCCAGCCTTACGGAAGTGCAAGTCTGGATCGGCCTTGGCTGGCAGACCTGGATGATGGCGCACCTGGACCAGGCCCGCGGCGTGTTCCTGGTGTTCTATGTGCTGATCCTGCTGTTCGGGCTGTTCCACCTGACGCGGCGGGCCTTCGTGCGCTGTGCGACGCTGGTGTTCATCAGCTTTACCGGGATCACCCTGTGGGATGGTTATTTCTTCCAGCTTCCCGATCCGACGTTGGCCGGCTTGCAAGTGTGCGTGTTGTTCATCGTGCTGGTGTGGTTGGTACTGTATGCCCGCTATGTCCAGACCTCGCGCCAACGCATGCGCCAGCGCCGGTTTGCATTGCAGGCGCACCAGGACACGTTGCGCGGCATGATGCGCCAGCTCGAAGACCTGGTGGCGACCGACGAACTGACCGGCCTGTTCAATCGCCGCCATTTCCTGCGCCTGGCGAGCCGTGAACTCAATACCCTCAGGCCCGGTGTCGCCCATGGCCTGGCCTTGATCGACCTGGACCACTTCAAGCGCATCAACGATTTGCACGGCCATGCCGCGGGCGACCAGGTGCTCCAGGCCTTTGCCGGCGTCGCCACGGCCTGCCTGCGCGAAGGTGACGTGCTGGCCCGATACGGTGGCGAAGAGTTCGTCATGTTGCTGCCGGCCTGCGACCCTTCCCGGCTGACGGTCTGTTGCGAGCGCTTGCGGTTGGCGTTCACCGAAGTTGAGCTGATCGACCTGCCGGTCGGTAACCTTAGCCTGTCGGTGGGCATGACGATGCTGGAAATGGGCGATGACCTGGACAGCGCCTTGCAGCGCGCCGACCAGGCCTTGTACCGTGCCAAGCGAGACGGCCGCAATCGTTGTGCCGCCGCTTGGGAGAATGTCGATGCCTGAGTTGAAAGTCGCAGGCCAGCAGTGGTCGGTGACGGTGGGCAGTAACCTGTTGGATGCGTTGAACCAGGCTGGCGTGGCGGTGCCCTACAGTTGCCGTGCCGGCAGTTGCCATGTGTGCCTGGTGCAATGCCTGAGCGGCGACGTGCGCGACAGCCGACCCGACGCCCTGGCCCCGGCGCAGCGCGATCAAGGCTGGCGCCTGGCGTGCCAATGCCAGGTAGTCGAAGACGTCCACATTCATACCTTCGACCCGCAACGCGACGGCCAGGCCGCCGAGGTCGCGGCGGTGGATTGGCTGGGCGCCGACGTGCTGCGCCTGCGCCTCATCCCGGAACGACCGTTGCGCTATCGGGTCGGACAACACCTGGTGTTGTGGGCCGGTGATGTCGCCCGGCCGTATTCCCTGGCGAGCCTGCCCGAGGAAGACCGCTTCCTGGAGTTTCACCTGGATTGCCGCGCGCCCGGGCAGTTCATCGATGCGGCGCGGCAACTGGAGGCCGGCAGTCCGATCCGCCTCGGTGAACTGCGCGGCGGGGCGCTGCATTACGATCCCGACTGGCATGAAAAGCCGTTATGGCTGCTGGCCTCCGGTACGGGCCTTGGGCCGTTGTTTGGCATCTTGCGCGAAGCGTTGCGCCAGCAGCATCAAGGTGAGATTCGGTTGATTCATGTGGCGCGCGATGCTGCGGGGCACTACCTGGACAAACCCCTGGCGGCATTGGCGGCCAAGCATTCGAACCTGAGCGTCGAGTTGCTGACCATCGCCGAAGCCACGGGCGCCCTCGCGCAACTGCGCCTGGCTTCGCGCCAGACCCAGGCGCTGCTCTGTGGTCATCCGGATTGGGTCGAGGCGTTTGCCAAGCGCTTGTACCTGGCGGGGTTGCCACGCAATCAGTTGCTGGCGGATGTGTTTCTTACCCGGGATAAATCTGCCGGCTGATCCATCGCTTTCTCGAGCCTGCTCGCGAACGCGACAGTCCAAACACACCGCTTTCCAAAGCCAGAAACCAAAAAGCCCCGCCATTCACATGGCGGGGCTTTTGTTTTCAGCAGCCGATCATCAAACCATCGGGTCGCCAACGTGCAGGATCTTCATTCCGTTGGTGCCGCCGGTGGTGTGGTAGCTGTCGCCCTTGGTCAGGATGACCCAGTCGCCTTTCTCCACGACGCCGCGTTTGGTCAGTTCATCAATGGCTTTCTGGCTGACTTCGTGCGGCTCCAGCGAAGCCGGGTCGAACGGAATGGTGTACACGCCACGGAACATCGCTGCGCGTGCCTGGGCTTCGCGGTGCGGGGTGAACGCGTAGATCGGCACCGAGGAGCGGATACGCGACATGATCAGCGGGGTGTAGCCACTTTCGGTCAAAGCGATGATCGCCTTCACGCCCGGGAAGTGGTTGGCGGTGTACATGGTTGCCAGGGCGATGCTTTCGTCGCAGCGGGTGAATTCCTTGCCGATGCGGTGGCTGGAGGTCTTGCCGGTCGGGTGCTTTTCAGCGCCGATGCAGATGCGCGCCATGGCCTGCACCGCTTCGAGCGGGTAGAGGCCGGCGGCACTTTCGGCCGACAGCATGACCGCGTCGGTGTAGTCCAGCACAGCGTTGGCTACGTCAGACACTTCGGCGCGGGTCGGCATCGGGTTCTGGATCATCGACTCCATCATTTGGGTCGCGACGATCACCGCTTTGTTGTGGCGGCGTGCGTGCAGGATGATCTTCTTCTGGATGCCCACCAGCTCGGCGTCGCCGATTTCCACGCCCAGGTCGCCACGGGCCACCATCACGGCGTCGGAAGCCTTGATCAGGCCGTCGAGGGTTTCGTCGTCGGCCACGGCTTCGGCGCGTTCGATCTTGGCCACCAGCCAGGCGGTACCGCCGGCTTCGTCGCGCAATTGACGGGCGTATTCCATGTCCGCCGCGTCACGGGGGAAGGACACGGCCAGGTAATCGACTTCCATTTCCGCGGCCAGCTTGATGTCGGCCTTGTCTTTATCGGTCAGGGCCGGCGCCGTCAGGCCACCGCCGCGACGGTTGATACCCTTGTGGTCCGACAACGGGCCGCCGATGGTGACGACGCAATTCAATTCAGTGGCGGTGGCGGTCTCGACGCGCATCACCACGCGACCGTCGTCGAGCAGCAGTTCGTCGCCCACGCCGCAGTCCTTGACCAGGTCCGGGTAGTCGATGCCGACCACCTGCTGGTTGCCTTCGGTCAGCGGGTGGCTGGTGGAGAAGGTGAATTTGTCACCGATCTTCAATTCGATGCGCTTGTTGGCGAATTTGGCGATGCGGATCTTCGGGCCTTGCAGGTCACCCAGCAGGGCAACGAAACGGCCATGCTTGGCGGCCAGGTCACGCACCAGCTTGGCACGAGCCTTGTGCTCGTCGGGCGTGCCGTGGGAGAAGTTCAGGCGGGCAACGTCCAGGCCAGCCAGAATCAGCTGTTCGAGAACTTCCGGCGAATTACTGGCCGGGCCAAGGGTAGCGACGATTTTGGTGCGACGGACGGACATGCAGGACTCCTCAAGTTCAAGCGCCAGCGAAGGCTACTATGGTCTTTGGGTGTAGTCATTGTTCATGTGCACTACTTATTCGTTTCTTTTTCGAAATGAACATTCCTGAAAATTTTTGCGCCTTTTAACTACTAAAGGCGAACATTGCGCTTGTGGCGAGTAGTTTCGGGCTGAAGATTTTCTGGCCCGGGTCGATAAAGAGCTCAAGACAGGAGAACCTCCCCATGCGATTCGTGCTTTTTATTGCCTTGGCCTTGAGTGTCACGGGCTGCACCCGTTGGTCGATGAACCACCACATGAACCTGGCCTACAAGGCCTACGAGCGCGGCAACTGCGAGCAAGTCATGCTTGAGTTGTCCAAGGTCGACCGGGCCAGCCGTGCCCGCCGCTATATGCAGCCGGAAGTCTCGATGATGCGCGGCCAGTGCCTGGAGCGTCAGAAGCTGTACGTCGATGCGGCGCAAACCTACCAGTTCATCCTCACCCAGTACCCCAACAGCGAATATGCCTACCGCGCCCGTGCCCGGCTCGAAACCCTGCAGAGCCTGGGCCACTATCCGACCCGCAGCGCCTCGGCGATTCGTCCCACGGCGTTCTGACCAGCATTGAATTGAAACCATTGGCGCGAGGCAGCTGTCGGACCGATGACCGGCAGCTTTTTTCGACTGGCTCTCGCCTGCGCATGGGCTATATTTGTACAAGTCGTGACTAGGGCTGGCGCTCTAATTTCGTAGCGTCACCTGTGACCGGTAGCATTTAGCCAGCCTCGTTGCGAGCGTCTGGCACCGGGATCGGGGAGAGCGGGCTGGCCTGGGCTCGTTCCGAAATACTCGTTGGCCGCGGAATCGGTCATCAAAAAAGCGATACAAGACATGTACAAAGATCGTCGAATTGCACGACATGAATTGTCGTACTGCCTTGAGGTCTTCAATGGTGTCAACGGAAAACCCATCGGGTTCTTGGGCAATGTTTCAGACGATGGCCTGATGCTGATCAGCCATTTGCCGCTGATGGTCGGCGCAGAGTTTGACCTGCGCCTGAAGTTGCCAGCCGATGATGGGCCCCAGCAACACATCAAGTTGAAAGCCACCTGTCTTTGGTGCTCGGAAGACGTGACACCCCAGCATTTCGACGCCGGTTTCAGCCTGCAATGGGCGCCACCGGAATATGGCTATCTGGTGAGTGCGCTGCGGCAGTACTTCAGTTTCTACCCGATGTCGGCCTCGGCTTGAGCTGCTTGCCGGCATAGCCACTGTGGGAGCAAGCCTGCTCGCTCCCACAGGGTGGGCCATTTATCTGTTCATTGCGCCCTCAGCGCTGCACCTTCGCCTCGCCATCCAGCAACTTCTCCAGCAACAACACCCCCATCTCGCCCATCTGGTGAATCGCCAGGGCCAGGTTGCGCGGGGCGCCCTCCAGATCGTCGGATAAATCCAGGATCAGCGTACTGACCGAGCAGAAGGTTTCGTAAGTGTGCGCCAGCACGCCTTCGGGGTCGGCATCGGGCGCGACGATGAAGTAATCCAGCTGTCGTTGTGTGTTGTCCGGCTTGCCGACGTCGGGCTTGAGGTAATGGTCCAGGGCTTTTTGCGCGGCTTTGACGAGCTTCCGGGCTTCGGCTGTCTTGGGGGCAGGGCGTGGAGCGGTTTTGGGGGGATTGGGTGTTGGCTTGATCATATTCACTTTTCCGTATTGAGGCTGCCACCCGGTTCGCGACTAAACGAAGGGTGGCGGCTGGACGCAGGTTAGTCGACCGGTGGAAAAGTGAAGCCCGGCGCGCCCGGGGGCGCCCTGCGAACAGCCACCATCAAGTGCGGGGAGGGAACCCGACTGGATGACGCTTGTGCACATCACTTTTGCCACTGGGCGACTAAACCCGATCGCTGAGGTGTCAGCGACGCGAATCACGTTACGGGGCAAGGCCAAGGCGCACAAGCCGGCGGATTCTGGCGGATCTGTAGTCCGTTGCGCAAGGTTGTGTAGTCAGTTGGGGATTGCCGGGTGTTGCCGTTGGTCGGGACTGTCAGATCTGTCAGGTGTGGAGCGGTCCGTCGTACCTTTTACTGTGCTCGGAATCGCTCGGCTAATCGCCAGCTTTAACGACATAAATAGGTGACTGATGAGCACTGACAATCATCTCGAAAAAGGCGAACCAGAAAATAATAGTAATCCGGAAAATGGCGGCGAAACTAAGGATGCCGCAAAGCGGAAGGGGTGGGCACCTAAACCCGGCGCCAAGATCAAAAGCGTGGAGAGTGGCCCTGCTGTTATTGTCAAACCTGATCCGCCATACATCACTCGCCCTGTCAACGGGGCGACTGTACGGCCTGACTTGACTGTCTTAGGTGGAGGTTTGCATCAAGCTGAAGTTAAGGTTTATCAAAGCCGTACGGGGAAAGAATTATCTAGTTCGACTTGGGTTGATGGTGATGGTAGTTGGCGAAGAACGTTGTTTGAGCCTCTGCCAGAGGGAGAGTTTTTTTTGACTGCCAAGCAACAGTTAGGTGGTGAGTGGTCGGACTGGGCTGAAGAAGTCAGAGTAAACGTTGTTGCGCCCTCGCCGCCGCCTCCGGTGATTACGGCACCGCCTGAGAACAGTTTTCAGGAGAGGGGATTTGTGCTGCAAGGTAACGGAGGTATCGCGGGGGCTGATATTTATGCGCTCATAGATACGAGAGGCGATGAAGTTGGTAATAACCTCTTGACAGGTGTCAATTGGAGTTGCCCTGTTACAGTCACGCCAGGGCCCTGCTCATTGGTTGTCATTCTAAGGAAAGATGGGACAGACCTATCCGGACGTAGTGCCCCGCGAGCGTACAAAGTTCGTCCACCTGCGTTGACCCATGTCACCGTTACCCATCCAACCGAAAGCACTATCAAATTTTCAGGCGACGGCAATATCGACGCAACGGTCGAAATCTCGCTGGAAAGTGACCAATCCGTCACGCCACCGCTTTCTGTAGAGGTGAGAGAAGGGAAATGGGAAACCACGGCGCGTGATTGGCCGCCCGACACGTATTACCTGAAGGTGATTCAGAAACTACCAGATCGCGCAAGCGGTTGGATTGAGTCTTTACCGCATAGTTTTACTGTGAGTTGGTAACTGCCGGTACAAGAGATAAGACATGAAGCGGAAAGGACTGACGCCAATCGTTGCTCAGGAATGTCAGGTTTGACAGGTACCTGAATATTTCATCCAGGACCAGGTTGACCGAAGTATCAACACGAGAGCTCATACTATGAAAAATGAAACCCAAGCCGATATTAGCACTGAAGAACTGGCAGGCCCACAGTTGGAAGAGAGAGAGCGGACCAGAGCGGCGCTATACGAAGAGTTTAAAGAGGTCAGCTCTCGCGATATTAAAGCGAAGCGCCACCAATCCATTCCATGGGTGACAGAGACAGTACGGGTGCAGACGGGTAATTTTGTGGGGGAACTGACTTATGATTATGCATTTAAGGACGGGCAGTTCCACTTTCAAACAGTCGAATACAAAATAACTCGCTTGAACGGGCAGTCGGGGGGGAATAAAGCTAACATAAATATCTTGCTTTGGAATGATGTGGGCGGTTACACGCAGTGGGGGCATAACTCACCCGATGCAATGTGGCAGGATGGTCTTACGCATAACTATCCCAATGCTCAGGTCAGTCTCAGGGAATGGGGTTGGACGACTGTGTGGGTCGAATTCATATTTGACAAGTCAGGGGGTGATCCGCGTAAGAGTACAACGAAGCAATATGTCAGGAGTTAGAGGGGTGCGGATTTTATCATGATATGCGGGAGGTATGAGTATGACACAGAATAAAGATTCCGCTCCCCAAGCCGTTGTAATTACGACGCCTACTAATAATGGTTATGCGAGAAACGCGAATATTCCAGTGAGTGGAACGACAACCGGTAGTACATCCTTTGTAGTCCGGATGTATAAGGGCGTTGAGCAAGTCTCACAACAATCGACAACGCCGGCCGGTAGCCGTTGGGATACTTGGATCGAAAGAGGAGGGCCTTTCGCACCGGGGCAGTACAGGCTTGAAGTCAGCCAACCTCCCATGAGTATTACAGTCAACTTGCGCGTCACCCCCGTCACGATCACTGCTCCCCCGTCCGGGGAGGTGCCAGACAAGCAGTTTATCGTCACCGGAACGGGCGGCGAACAGGGCGTAGGAATCGTCACCCTACACAACGCCTCAGGCGACGGGCTTATCGCAACTGCCCAGATCAGCAGTGCTGGGAGCTGGACCGCAACGCTTACTCATGACAGTTATGCCACCCCATTAAGCTTTTACGCCAAGCAGACCATCGGAGTCTACGAGTCCCCAAAATCCTCAGTGGTCCGAGTAGAGCGGCGCCTAAGCGCACCTCGCATCACAGGGCCGGCGGCTAACTCGGTTCAAGACGCGACCTTTACACTCTCTGGTGACATGGGAGCTGGGGGCGCTAGGGTTCGTGTGTTCCGAGAGTTTCCAGAAGCTGAGGTCGGTAATGAAGCCGTGACTCAAGCAAACTGGACCTGTCGTGTTACCGTTCCTGCAGGACCTTTTTCGCTGAAAGTACGTCAAGAAATCGGTACCAGAAAGTCACTGTTCGGCGTTCCTGTTAGCTTTCGTATTCGTCCCCCCAGATTGACCAGTGTCACCGTTACCCACCCAACCGAAAACACCATCACATTTTCAGGCGACGGCTATACAGACGCATGGGTCCAAATCTCGGTAGTCAGTGGCCCGGATGTCACACAACCGGAAGCTGCGCAAGTGATAGGCGAGCACTGGGACGTCAGCGTCCGTAACTGGCCGTATGGCATCTACGACCTTAGTGTCATTCAGAAGGTATCGGACAACGCCGGTGGCTGGATCGAGTCTCAGCCGTACACGTTCACCGTTGATTGCACGCTGCCGGACGTCAGCGATGTGACGTATACCCCGAATTATCGGCCGACGTTCTCGGGTAAAGGTTTCAGCGGCGCCACGGTCAAACTTGTTAACTCCCCTGACAATCCGAGCGATGTCGCGCCCGAGGCGCTGGTGCACGACGGCGAGTGGTCCAGCGAGGCATCAGAGGAGTGGGGGCCGACGCTCAAGGGCGAAGTGCATATCAAGCAGTTCCTGGGTTGCAAGGAGTCGGCGAACTGGGTCGAAGTCGAGGTGACGATCCCTCCGTTGGCGCCTGTCATGAACGAACCGGTTGAGAATGGTCTTTCGCCGAATCTCAGCGGCACATGTTGGCCTGGCGCTGTCCTGAAACTCAAGTACAGCGACAGCGATATTGAGCATGCCGTTACCAACAACAACGGCGTTTGGAGCTTCCGCCGCGAGACGCCTTTCGAACTCGAAACCCTCCACACCGCAACGCTTATCCAGACTGCGGCCGAGCAAGATTCACCGCCAGCATCAAGGACTTTCACGGTTTCTGTACACATGCTCAAGCCGGAGATCACCTATCCCGAGCCCAATGCCGAGGTGGGCCGCAATGTGACCATCCAGGGACGCCAGGGTATGGCCGGGGCCACGATGCAATTGCACGATGTCCAATTCGGCCGGCCTCTGGGAGACCCCAAGTTGTTGACCGCCGACGGCGAGTGGTCAATCCAACTGACTGGGCTGGCGTTTCGTAAGTATTACCTCGATGCACAGCAGACCCTCGGTGAGGGCCCATCGGAGCGCAGTGATCGACTGGAGTTTACGGTAGTGCTGTTGCCACCGGAATTCGACGTACCGCAGCCGGGCGGCAATTTTGCGCGTACTTCATGGTTGTCGGGCAAGGGGATGCCCAATGGGGCGGTCAGCGTCTGGCTGCAGGGCGACGACGCACCGTGGCTTGAGCGCATACCTGTTGATTCCAATGGTGACTGGTCGCGCGAAGTGACCTTGCCCGTGGGCGAAACCACGATCCGCGCCCGGCAATTCTTCCGGGACGAGAACGATGGCGATCAGACGTCTGCCGACAGCCCATGGCTGACGTTCAACGTCGTCCCAGCCGCCCCTTACATCGAAACCCCCTGCGCCGGTGAACACATTGGCCGGCGTGTCGTGGTGTCCGGTTTCGGCGTACCAGGGGATACGGTGGAGGTGAGGTTGGACGACACGGACTTGACGCTTCTGGCGCGCAGCTCGGTGCTGGACGACCGTACCTGGTCCGTCACGGTGATGCTCGATCAGTCCGGCGGTTCCCATGGCCTGGTGGCCGTGGCGCAGAGCGAGGGGTTCGAATCCGAGGACTCTGAACCTCGCATGGTGGTGCTGGGGACGTACCTGGCGTCCATCGATATGCCGGCGACAGGCGATTGGCTCGCCAACCCGGTCGAGTTCAAAGGCCAGGGCCGGCCGGGGATTGGGCAAGTGGTGAGCGGGTACAACCCTGATCACGTCTTGGCGGCGGATCTCATAGTCGAGGACCGCGGTTGGCAGGGAGTGTCGACACAGGTGTTGTCCGCTGGCGGCCATTGGTGCCGATTCAAACAAACCCTCGACGACGGCGGGGAAGACGGCACGGTTTCCGGTTGGGTGGAGAGTGGGCGTTTCGAAGTCCTGCCGCCTTCATCGCCACCCTGATGTCGCGCGTCCGATGGACGGCCATATGAACTGTCAGATCTGACAGTAGCCGATCAGCGTTCCGTGGCGCCCAATGTACTCAGCAAATGCAATGGCCTGACCGCTACGTCAGGCCGTCCAGGTTACTGTCGACTCAAGGAAACGGTCATGGCGGACTCCCAGCCGGCTGTACAACTGATGAATCAGATATTCAGCCAAAAGCAACGCACCGAATACGTCGCGCTTGGTGAATACCTCGAGAAAGGTGGCTCGATCTTTCCACTCGTGGAAAACGGTGTGAAAGGGCTGGTGAAAGATTTCGGTGTAAGCCCTGATGATGCCCGTCAGTTTTTGCGCCGGGCCAATAGCATGGCACTTTACGTGAGGCGGCAGTTCATCGAGCACGGGTTGCATGATACCGGAACTCAGGCGCAGAGCAGCCCGCGCAGCGGATTGTTGTCGATGGTTGACGGGCCTACTTTCAACACGCTGTTTAATCCCGGCTTTGACCGCATGTGCCCACCGCAAGCGTTGGAATCCATCACGTCACCGGTCGCGTATCTGATTGAATTGTTGAGGTGGATCGAGACGCGTATCGAAACGGTGGGTGAGGAGGACGAGAAGCGGCCCCTGCATGATCGGCGTACGGACCTGAAACCGCTGTCTATCGATTTTAATGCGGTGCATCGATCGATTTCGGCGGTGGACATTATCGTCCCGGTGCTGGAAGCCTTCATCGAGGCGCATGAACCTGAGGAGCCTGAGAGGGATCTTGAGGACGCCATGACCGAGGCGCGCTATCCCAATGGCCTCCCTTATTATGAACACTGGGTAACCCTGGACACCGTCGCACGTCATCATGGTTTGTCGGTGGGGGATTTCGCCCACCGGGTAAACCCTTCGTTTCCTTATTTTTTAGGGGGTGACGCCTGGAATGACGCTGCGGGGCACGCCCTGGCGCACGCATCGCGGCTGGGGCCTTTTCAACGACAGTTGTTGATGGAGGACGCTCCCGATTTTGACGATAGGGACGTGTATTACACCAACAACTTCGGCACTGATAACACCTACAAGCCGATCAACCTCCGCCAAGTGGATTTCTTCGGCGAGCGAACAAAACTCGATACACAAGGTCTTGAGGCCTTGTTGTCGGTACGCCGCTTCGCGCCCGTGCGCTCTGCCAATGTCAAGACATACCTCGAAGCAGAGGCGCCCGATGCACCGGAAAGCGGCCGCTCCGGATCGGTTTACCTCAATGCCAACGCTCATCCGGCTGTGCACATTACAAGTGGTGGGGCTTCGTTCTCGCACCGACTGACACTGAACGACGAAGAGCCCAATGGACTAATAGGATTCGACCGGATGAACCGCAAGGTGCGTCTGGACCAGTGGCTGATGTTGCCGTCCGAGCAGGTGGATGCATTGCTGGTCGCCGCCATCCGCGCTGACGTACGGGGGAGCGCAACGGACGGCACCTGGTGGATCAGCGAGGGCGTCGTGCATGCGCTGGGGCTGTTTCAATCGCTACGGGAACGTTACAGCTGTACGGCTGCGGATTTTGCCGTGTTTATCGACGAGCTGTCGATTTACGGTCGGGGTGAAAAGCTTTCGCAGTTCGATCAGATCTTCAATAACCAGGGGGATTACCGCGACCCCTTGATATTGGACAAGGGGACCTTTCCCCTCATGCCCGCCCCCGGAGTGCCCGACCTGACGGTCGCCAAGCTGTGCAGTGCACTGAACATCGATCTGAAAACCTATGCTTACCTGGCTCAAGCAATTGCCGAAGCCCATAACATCACGGATGGTCTGCTGTTGCGCACGCCTGAAATCGTGTCCAGCTTCTACCGTCTCGTGAGGCTGCCGAGGTTGTTGGGTATCACGCCGGTCGAAGGCATCCTGATGTTGACGGTGCTGGGCGGCAAGCCCTGGCTCAACGGTCTGGCGGGCTTTCCTCAGCTCAACTCGACGCCAGGTGATACAGCCACGGTCGAGCCCCCTGATGTGCTTTACCTCATCTGCGCCATGCAGGCATGCACGCAGTGGTGTGCCGATCGCAACTTTACCGTGCTTTGGATGTTGCAACAGCTGTCGCCGCCAGACGCCCGTGCAGCCACTGATGCCGAGCGCCAATTTTTTGATCAGGTGCTTAACCTGTTGCCTGGCGTGCTGTTTACCGATTCAGCGCTGTTGGCGGCCGGGGTGCCCGCGTTGGCCGGCGCCAGTTGGCTGGATCTGTTGACGGCGTTGGTCGATTCCGACGGGTTGGTCATTGCGTATCCGGGTTCCGAGGAGCAATACCTGGCGTATGCGCGGACCACGCTCGATGACGCGGTGAAAGATGGCCTTGGCGAAGGGTTCGACTCCGAACGTCCGGCCATTGTCGAGAAGATGCTGGCCGTGCTGTTGCAGGTCAGGGGGGCGCAGGCGTCCGTGGTCAGGGAAACCCTGGCGGTTTATGCCGGGGTCGATTCGGCGCAAGCCATTCATGTGCTGGCATGGGCAGATGCCACGGTGCATCGATTGTTGCACCAGATACTCGTACGCGCGCCTTCGGATAACCAGCAGCCCTCGAAAAGACGCGACGAAGAGTCCGATCCTTTGTTGCTCTTGCTGGCTGACGTGCGCCGCCGGGGGGCGGTGGTGGCGAAACTGGCGCTGAGCGCCGAATTGTTGCAGGACTACCTGGATTATGGCCATGAAGCGTGGCTGGGCCAGGACAATAAGCATGCGTTCACGATCGGGACGCTCTACTACCTGACCGTACTCACCCATGCGTTTGAGCTCAGTGAGCAGCCGGAGCAGCAATTGCTCGATTACCTGCGCGAGGTCAATGCATTGCCTTCGCCTTTGTCGGGAGACGCCCTGTCGTTGGTCCAGCAAGCGGCGACCATCAGGCTGGCCGAGTTTTTCAATTGGAGCGTTCAAGACGTACATGAGTGCATCCGTCACATCGCTCCGGGGGATGAACTTCTCAAAAAACTGGCTCAACTGGATCTGTTGATGCGGGTGCGGGAGCTGGCGGCGCACACCGGCATGGATGCCGTGACGATTTTTTTGATCGGCACGCTGCCCGAGGGAATAGACCCAGCGGCCTACAAGGACGCCGCCGAGCACGCATTGCTGAGCATTTCCGAATCGAGTCCCCCAGCGGCGACTGTCAACGAGGCTCTGGCGCAACTCGCGACCTTGACCATTGCGGCGAGTAAAAACGAGGTGGTGCCCAATAAACCCGATGAGAAAATCATCTACACCGTCACCCTGAAGGACGGCTCCGGGGAGGCGTTGAGCGGGGTATTCATTCACGCAAGCGCCACGCTGGGCACGATTGAAGACGTGGCGACGGACCCTGATGGCAAGGCTGAGCTGATATTCATGCCGGGCAAAGTGATGGGTACGGAAAAACCACTGTTCTGGCTGGACCTGTTTGAACCGCAGCGCGGGCCTACCGTCAACCTCGTTGCCGACCAGCAAACGCTTCAATTTCCAGCACCGCTCAAGTCAGCGGTACCGCTGGCAGAAGTGGCGTACGGCCAGGAAGTCGAACTCTACGCCACGATGGTGGACAGCTATGGGAACCTCGGTAAACACGCTCGGGTGCAATGGTTTGCCGAACCAGCTGAAAGGGTGGAAGGCCCCGCCCTGGTCATACGACCCAGACAGGGTTTGACCAACGAGGAGGGGCTGACCCGGGTATTCGTCTCCAGCCCGACCGGTGGAACATTCGCCATCTCTGTCTTGAGTGCAGATAGTGAAAACGCAGCCGAATTCGAATCCATTACATTCGCCAACCCGGAGTAAAGACCATGGCAAAGGAGACTGTTGGAGAGCTGCTCGAAAAACGTCGCACCGCCCTGGTCGACTATTGCCTGGGCCTCGATACAACGAGGTTCGGCTTTATGAAAACCCCGGGGGATCTGTTCGAACTGTTGCGCATGGACCCACTGGACAGCTACCCGGTGCAAAGCTCCTGGGTCGCCGAAGCCACCAGTTGCGCCCAGCAATTTATACACGCCGCTTACCGAAAGTTGGAACCCGGCTACGCCGAAGTGGAGTTCGACAAGGACGACCTGGCCACATGGGAGCTCTATAACAATTATCCGGATTGGGCAGCGGTGCAATTGATCGCCCTGTATCCGGAAAACTTCATCAACCCCTTCGTGCGGCAACGCAAGACCAGCCTGTTTAAAGCCCTGGAGAACAACCTCAACCAGGCGCAGCTCAATAGCGATTCCGTCCAGCTTGCGCTGCGAGAATACCTGCAGTCGTTCGAGCAAGTCTGCAACCTGGAAGTGATCAGTGCCTACATGGACGGCGCCACGCCCGAGCGGGCCGATTATTATTTCGTTGGTCGGCAGCGGGTACCGCCGTTCCAGTATTTCTGGCGCAAGGGCAAAGTCGAGCTTTCGCCCGCTTGCGAGGCGATCAATCCGGCGGCATGGAGTGAGTGGCAGCCGGTGGTTATTCCGACGGGCGCAACGGTCTTGGACATGCGTCCGGTGTTCTGGAACGGCCGGCTTTGCCTGGTCTGGGCGCAATGGCGAGACGAGGTGGAAAGACAGGGCACCGGCGAAGGCTTGCCACCCCGATTGGACATCGAGGTCGCATTCATGACCCAGAACGGCCAGTGGTCGGCACCACTGAGCTTGCACAGCTCCGCGCAGACAGGAGACATGCCTACGGGCGCCCGGTTGATTGCAACTTTGTGGACTGATCATGAGCATCCCAAGGGCCGGCTCGGTGTCATGCTGATCTACGGGGAAAACAAGACGGTATCTGCGGTGCGTGACGTGTTGTTCCGTCCGGTGGCTTGGGACGATGGCGGCTGGTTGCTCAAGGCTGCCCAAACACGCTTTGTCACGGCCCAGACGGTCCAGCATCCGCTGATGAACCAACCAACCATGATCGTAACCGATGATCCGTCGGGCAGCCTGACGCCTTACTTGGGCTTGCAGGCCGTGGCGTTTCGCGTGGGTAGTAACGACAAATTGTTTGTACAGGGCTTTTGCAGGCCAACGGGTTTATCTGGTGACCCTGTCTCCCTGAAATTGGAGTTGCATAACGGGACTCCCAATGACCCGCAACCGATTGTCAAAGCGTTTCCAATCGCCGGCGGCTGGAGTACTGACTGGCTGGAGTTAAGCCGGGGCGAAGGCTCCTGGCAGAATCCGGATTTCTTCTTGGGTTCTGAGGATGCAACGACTGGCCTTGGGCGGAAGAAATTCCAACTGACGATCAGTAACCTTACCGATTTCCCTCCCGTGACGCTGCTCAGCAATACGCTGGATGCGGCGCAGTTCCTTTCCTTCAATCAGCCAGGGCTGGTGCTTAAATATGCCCGTCTGAATTCGCTGTTTGGCCCCGAGCTGGTGCAGCGTTCAAATATTTCGGTCGACGCCGTGCTGGATTGGGACACGCAGTTCTTGCAGGAGCCGCCGCCCCTGGGTGTCACTGATTTCCAGGAGCCCAACGGTGCCTTCAACGGCGCCAACGGGCTGTTCTTCTGGGAGCTGTTTTTTCATTTGCCGCACTTGGTGGCTGTACGCCTGCGTGCCGAGGACCGTTTTCTCGAAGCGCAAAAATGGCTGCACTACCTGTTCGATCCGCAAGCGCCGGCAGATCTGCAAGACCGCTTGATTGAAAATCCAAAGCCTTTGTATTGGCGCTGCCGGCCGTTGGAGGGTTCCGGCAACGTGGGTTGTGAAGCCGATAACCCGACCGATCCTGATGCCATTGGTTACTCGGCGCCTAGGCATTTCAAGATCCTGGTGTTCACCGAGTACGTCAAGAATCTAATGGAATGGGGTGACTGGTACTACCGCCAACTCACCCGCGACAGCCTGGTGGCGGCCAAGCTCTGTTATGTCCAGGCCGAGTTTCTGATGGGCAAGGCGCCCGAGATTCGGACGGTCAACCGATGGGAGACGGCCAATGTAGCCAGCCTGATGGACAGTGCCGGCTCGCGACCGGCACTTGAACACTTTGAAACGAACCTGGCGTTCAGCCTGGCGGATTTTCCGGCGGCGGCCGAGGCCCCGCCGCTGTTGGGGTTGCTGGCAAACGAACCATTCCAATTGCCGATCAATGAGCAATTGCTGGCGCTGTACGAGTCACCCGGTCAGCGTTTGCGTAACCTTCGCAACAACTTGACCCTCGATGGCAAGCCACTCGACATTCCGCTGTTCAGCCCACCGACTGATCCCAACCAGTTGTTGCGTGATCTGGCGGCCGGTGGCGTGGGGGGAACACGACCCATGGGCGGACGCCTGGTGGTCGGCGCCTTCCGTTGGCGGGTGTCCTTCGAGACGGCGTTGCGGGCCGTCCAGGGCTTGCAGGACTATGGTGGCCAGGTGTTGCGCTTGCTGGAGCAGCGAGACCGGGCCGAGCAGGAGGCACTGCAGCAAAGCCACCTGGTGGAATTGGGAGCTTATGCGCGCACCGTTCAAGAGCAGAGCATCGATCAGTTGCAAGCAAGCATGGTCGCGCTGGAACAAAGTCGCGCCATGGCGCAAGAACGAGCCGAGGATTATGGGCGCCGTCATGACGAGAACGTCTCGGCGGTGGAATACGAGGTCATGGAAAACCTGCAACTGTCCAAAGGGCTGCAATTGGCCTCGTCGAGCATTAAACCGGCGGCAGCGGCAGTGGCGGCGCTTCCCACCATCTTCGGCCTGGCCTCCGGTGGACATCGTCTGGACAAAACGTTGGACGCGGTGGCTTTCGGGCTGGGCGTAGCCGCTTCTGTCGTGGAAATAGACGCAAATAAACAGGCCACCACCGAGGGCTACCGCCGTCGCCGCGAAGAATGGCGACTGCAACGCGATCAGGCGCTGGCGGAGGTGCGGGCAATCGATGCGCAAATCACCGCGCAGACCCATGCATTAAAGGCCGCGCAAACCACGTTGGCTCAGACCTTGAGGGCCAACGGCCAAGCCCTGACGGTTTATAACTTCATCAAGAAGCGCGCGACGAACACAGAATTGTTCGGTTGGTTGCTGGGGCAGCTCAAGGCGTTGCATTACCAGGCGTATGACGCAGTTGTCAGCTTGTGCCTCAGTGCCCAGGCCGCACTGAGTGCCGAGACCGGTGACTACGATACGCAGACTACCTTCTCCCAGGTCTGGCTGGACAACCGCCACGGCCTGACGGCCGGCGAGCATTTGCGCGGTCATTTGCTGCGCATGGAGCGTGAATACGTGCAACGTCATGAGCGACGGTTGGAACTGACAAAGACCGTTTCCCTGCGGCGTCTTTTTGATGACCAGGTCGAGCCCCAAGCCGGCGTACAAAGCTGGGACGCGGCATGGACAAGTTTGAAGGTTACTGGGGTTCTAGAGTTCGAACTCTCCCAATTGCTCTTCGATCGCGACCATCCGGGGCATTACTGTCGGCAAATCAATTCGGTCGAGGTCGACCTGCCTGTCGTGACGGGCCCCTTCGAAGATGTGCGGGCCACCTTGCTGCAAGTCGGCAGCATGATCGCTACCCAGGCGTCGGTCCAGTCGGTGGTCTATCTGCACGACCCGGCGGGCGGAGTGGCACCTGCCGACGTCCAGATCAACCTGCGCAGCGGGCAGCAAATCGCCCTGTCGACGGGGCTCTCAGCCAACGGAATGACGGCGCTGAAGCCTGATGAAGGCTTGCTCAATCCATTTGAGAACACCGGTGTGGTTTCTCGCTGGGTGTTGAATTTTCCCTGGCCGGAGAAGCCGCTCCAATCGCGAATGTTGTTGTCCCTGACTGACATCATCGTGCGCATTCGCTACACGGCGAAAGCCGGCGAGCCGACTTTCACGAGAGCTGTCGAGGACCGGGTCACCGAGGCTGAACGCTCTGGTGGGCTCAAGCGGATTTCGAGGGAGTAAAGGACATGGGTAACTGGGTCAGGGCCAATGAAAGCCTGGTGGTGAATGGTGATTTCGAGAGGGGGTTCGAAGGGTGGATAAAGGTCCTTCCGAGTTGGCTCTCCACCAACTCCGAAATGTATAACGGTGAAAGGATTAAATATCTGTCGGCCGGCAACCGTTCCTCGGTCAGTCAGTCACTGCAAGTACCGAAAGACCCGAGTGCCAAGGTTCGCTACGTGCTCACGTTCCTGTGCGAGATGCGGCATACCCTGGCGGGCCGGATGGTGGTCGAAGTCGGCGGGCAGGACGAAAAACAGGAGATTGCGTTGGTGCCCGGCGAACCCCGGGATGCATCGCAGGATCAGGCTCGGCTGCAAAAAGAGACGCCATTGGAGTTCAAGCCAAAAGAATACAACGTCCCCCTGGATTTACCTTTTACCGATGAAGACACGCTGATTATCAGTGTGCTCAGCCCTCCCAACGATGCTGGGGACTACACGTCCGCCGTTTGCATCACCCGCATCAATCTCCAGGTGCACCTGGAGCCTGCTGTCATTGAAAGGCTCAGGCTCGATGAGCAAACCCTCGCGCCGACCGGTTCTCTGTACGTGTGCCAGGGGGCTGAGGGCGTGCTGGCCCATAGGCTGACATTCGAACCCGAACCGGAAAGCGTCTGGCGAGGTACCGAGGCCGCGCTGACCAGCGACGACAACCCGATG
Organism: Pseudomonas frederiksbergensis; assembly: GCF_035751725.1. Classification (GTDB taxonomy): domain Bacteria; phylum Pseudomonadota; class Gammaproteobacteria; order Pseudomonadales; family Pseudomonadaceae; genus Aquipseudomonas; species Aquipseudomonas frederiksbergensis_A. The sequence goes on from NZ_CP142104.1 coordinate 1,320,221, forward strand.
GAAGCGGTCGTCTCCAGGCCTGCCTGGGGTCAGGACCAACCGATGGAACGGCCCTGGGAACTCGAATGTCCGCTGATGGATGATGAGGGACCTTATCTGTTCTCGATGAACCTGCTCAACCAGTACACCGCCGAGCCTTATCCGGTCCAGGTGTCGCTGGGGCATCATCGGCTGGACTTTCTAAAGGTGCGCGAAGCGGCCTACTTCCCGGTGCTCGAGTATGAACAGAGTGTGCGGCTGGGGGTCCAGGTTGCTTCGCATTACACCCGCCAACCTTTGGCTGGACGGACGGTGAGCTGGACCGCCGCCCCCGGGCAAGCCAAGACGGATGCCGTGACCGATGCCCAAGGCTGGGCCTATTACGACTACAAGCCGACCCAGGCCGGCCACATGGACGTCGAGGCGTCGGTGGAGAGCCTTTATTACGCAGCCGGCGTCGTGACCAAAACCCTGGCGGTCGAGGTTCTGGCGACCGACCCCTGGAAAGACTTGCTGGTGGTCGTTGAGGGCGAGGACGCCCGGTGGGAAGAAAAAACCGGCTACCCGAACCGGGGCTCGGACTATCCGTTGGAGCTGAAACTGCCGGCCGCCAGCCCACTGCAGGGAACGACGCTGGCGCTGCATTGGAACGGCGATTCCCATGAGCAACTGGGCGTCACTGTCGAGCCGGCGCTCGAAACCGCGGTCCCGGTCAGCGACACCGGACTCACGTGGACACTGACGAGCGACGATCGTCTGGACGGTCGGTTCTCCCTGGAACTGACCTGCTCGAAACTGCTGCTGCCTTCGCCGAAAAAAGCAATGTCGTTGGCGCGTAACCTGGTGAAGGTCGGCCAAGTACGGGAGGCCAACAAGTTTCCGGTCGTGGACGAGAACGAAAGTGTTTTGTTGCGGGTGCAGGTGGTCCACGTGCTTTCAAGCGGTGACGGGGATCCGGTCGTCAATGCGCTGGTCGAGTGGAAGACTGCGGATGGACCGATTTCCACCGTTCCCACGGGAGCCGGTGGCTGGGCGAGCGTGCTGTACACGCCGCAGAGCGCGGGGGACAAAATCGTCACCGCCAGCGTCAAGGCCCATGCCGAGGCGGTAGCGGTGGAGCGGCCCTTCAACGTGGAGGCGATCGCCACCAGCCCTTGGAAAAACGAGGTGACGATTCTGCTGGATGAAGACGAAGTCAACCGCAACAGCCTTGGGGTGCTTTGTCGACGCGGCCGGACCCATACACTGAAAGTTGTACCGAACGCGGGCAGTAGTTGGGTCGGTAAAAACATCAGTTTGCATTGGCGCGGTGATGCACCGGACATCGGACTGGAGCCTGGTGATCTTGGGGTGCCGAAGCCACTGGCGGCTGGCGGTACCTCATGGAGTCTTCGGTCCTACATCGCTGACAGTATCAGCAGTCTGTTTGACTTGGAGCTGCGCCTTGAGAGTGTTTCGGTCAACCGGGAGTTGGCTGGGCGATTGGTGTCCGAGGATCTGGCCGAAGAAGTCAGCCTAAGGCTCGACCAGGTAGCGGCAGAGTTCGATGCCCAGGCACTCTATCCATGCCTGGGGACGACTCACCGTTTCAGTGTCTTGCCCAACGCCTTGAGTCCATTGGTGGGGCTGGAGTCGATGTTGGGTTGGTCGGGGACCTCTGCCGAGCAACTGAATGCAAGCGTTCAACCGGCCTTGAACGAGGTGCAACTTGTCAGCGACGGCGGCGCGATCTGGACGCTGGACTTTACCGCCAGTGAACAACCGGGCCAGTTTGCCTTGGCTTGGACACTGCCGGCGTTGGACTTTGTCGCGACCGCAAAACCAATGAGCTTGGGGCATAACAAAGTCAGGATCCAGGCATGGCGCGATTCGCCGGTAGATCCGGTGGTGGGGCAGGATGCGGCGTGGCTGTGGGTCCAAATTGTTTCCCATTTCACCGGGCGCGTCGTCGAGCAGGTGCCGGTGCGTTGGACAGGGGGGGCAACGCCAAGTGAAGCCGTTACCGACGCGGCTGGCTGGGCCGGGTTTGCACTGGAACCGTCCAACGCTGAGCCCCATGAAGCCACCGCGTCGGTCACCAGCCTTTATGACGGCTTCGAAGATCGCCATGTCCTGACGGTCACGCCGCTGGCAAGCGATCCGTGGTCTGAGCTGACCGTTGAATTTGACGGTGCATCGCCGCAGCGCTGGGGAGACAAGACGTATTTTCCGCGTCGCAAAAGCAGTCACAACCTGAAGCTGCGAGCCCCACAGCATAGCCCGTTGTTTGAGCATGAGGTGACATTGGGCCTGACGGGGACGGGACCTGCCGAACTGGGACTGAATTTTCTCCCTGATGCCCTGGGCGTGCCGAGAAAACTGCTTGCGCAAGGGTTGGACTATGACTTCAAGGTCAATGACCTCAAGGACGGCAGTTTCGCCTTGCGTTTGTCAGCAACGCGCCTGGCGAGCTTGTCGCCGGCCAACGCCATGTCCGTGGGGACCGGTTCGCAAGTGCTGAATCTGTTCTTGAGCAACAACGTTCTTCAGGTTCTGGATTGGGGGGGCGAGGTTTACGCGGAGGTCAGGTTGCGCTCGGCGATCAGTGACAAGCCAATGGTGGGGTGGACAGTGACCTGGCGCGCCCCTGACCTTGGCGAAGTGACTTCTGAAACCAACTATTACGGCGTGGCGCGGGTGCGCTTTGTGCCCACCACGCCCGGGGCGGCACAGCTGACGGCGACGGTTGGCGACGTGGTGTATTCGGAGTCGGTGACGTTGCCCTATGTCTTGAATGAGCCCAGGAAAATAGAATCGCTGACAACCCCTCAGCCAGATGCCCAATCGGGGGAGCCGGTTTCGGCGGTTGTGACTGTGGTATCGGCTATGACCGATGAGCCTTTGCAGCACGTTGAGGTGAAGTGGGAATACCCAGGCCTCACATTGGCTCCGACCTTTACGGATGCCGACGGGAACGCGTACGTGGAATTCACATTGCCTGAAACCGGCGGAGGGCTTCTGGAAGCCATTGTGCGCGGTGGGTATGCAGGATGGGAGGTGAGACATTTGCAGTTTGGGGAGGAAGCCGTTCCATCGCAGCTCGTCGTTAAATTCGACGAGTTTTTAATGGATTTCGGAGGCAATGCCTATCCGTGTCATGGCGCTAATCACATGTTCACTGTGCGGCCTGAATCTACCAGCCCGTTTTTGGGTAAGCAGGTAAAACTGACGTGGGAGGGAAAATCCGACGCGGAACTTGGTGTGCAGGTCAGCCCTTCATTGGACGTCGCCCAATTGCTTGCAGCAGAGGGGGTCACCTGGGAGTTGGACTGCCTGCATACCAGTCAGAACGGGAATTTTTCCTTGCGCTTGGAGGCGGTGGACTCAGGGCTCACGTCCGAGAAGTTGGCTATGTCGTTGGGGCACAATCTGGTGAATGCTGAACATTGGAGGACGGGGCCATTTGTAGATGACCCAGGTGACACGTTTTACAGGGTTCATATTCGTGCCACGTCCAGATTTTTAAACGCGCCGGCACCTCGTGTTCCAGTACGGCTGAATGGGAGTAACTACACTGATACCGATGCTAAAGGCGAGGCCAGCGTCATTGAGTATGAGGGTGAGGGAAAGCATCTATCGATCATCAACCGATACGACAACAGTAATGGATGATGCCCTCCATCTACAAATCACCCGCCTTCTTCCACCCCAGATATAACGTCACCAGCTCGGCCCCCAGCTCCCCGGGCCGAGCTTGCAACACCGCCACTCCGTGGGCGCTCAAGCGCTCATGCAACGTCGCCCGCGCATTCAAATAATCCACCGTCCCGCAATAAGCCAACGCCTCGGGCAAGGTTTGCACCGGCGCCTGGCGCAATCGGTCTAGCGCTTCTTCGCGCAGGCTCGCCACCAACACCCGATGCCGTTGGCCCAGGCGCTTGACGGCGACCAGCAGTTCCTCATCGTCCTCGTCCCGCAGGTTGGTCACCAGCACCACCAAGGCGCGGCGTTTCTGTCGGGCCAGCAATTGGGTGACGGCGGCCGGGTAGTCGGCGGGGTATTGGCTGCTGTCGAGGTCATAGACGCTGTTGAGCAACACGTTGAGCTGGTTTGTGCCCTTGACCGGGGCGAGGTAGCGCGGTTGTTCGCTGGCGAAGGTGCTCAGGCCCACGGCATCGCCCTGGCGCAGGGCGGTGTAGCTGAGCAGCAGGCAGGCGTTGAGGGCATGGTCGAAATGCGACAGCTCGTCGTCCTGGCTGCGCATGCGCCGACCGCAGTCGAGCATGAAGATGATCTGTTGGTCGCGTTCGTCTTCGTATTCCCGGGCGATGGGTGTGCGGTGGCGGGCGGTGGCTTTCCAGTCGATCTGGCGCAAGCTGTCGCCTTCGCGAAATTCGCGCAGCTGATGGAATTCCTGGCCCTGGCCGCGGCGTTGCCGTTGGCGGATGCCGAGTTGGCTGAGCCAGTTGTCCACCGCCAGCAATTGACCGTCGTAGAGCCTGGCGAAATCCGGGTAGACGCGGGTGCTGTCGAGAGCCGTCAGCAGGCGTTTGTCGGTCCACAGGCCCATCGGGCTGGGCAAGTTGATTTCGCAGTGTTCGAAGCTGAAGTGGCCGCGCTTGAGCGGGCGGACGCGGTAGCCGAGCCGGGTGAGCTGGCCGGGTTGCAGTTCGGCTGACAGCGGCAGGTGTTCGAAATCCAGGCCGTGGGGTACGTGGTCGAAAATCTGGATGTCCAGTGGCTGGGCGAGATCGTGGCTGATTTCCAGGCGCACTTCGCTCCAGCGGCCGAGGGCCAGGCTGCCGGGCAGCTGCCGCTGGACACGGGGCGAGGGCAGGCGGCGGGCGCGTACGGCGTCGAGAATCGACAAGGCCAGCAGGGCCAGCAGCAAACCCCAATTGATCGAGAGCAGCGCTGGGGGCACCGCGAGGCCCAGCGCGCGCAAGGCGCCCAGGACAATGCCGACGGCCAGCAGGATCGCGAGCCAGATCAAGAGCAGGCGGGAGGGTTTCATCGCAACATCTCGGCTGCGCAAATCCCCGTGGCGAGGGAGCTTGCTCCCGCTAGAGGCGCAGCCTCCCCTGGCGGTGTATCAGATAAAACCTGGGGGATGCTTCGCCCGAAGCGTCGGACCGGCCCAGCGGGAGCAAGCTCCCTCGCCACAGAGGACTGCGTTGGCCAGGCGAACGTGTGCAAGGACACGGCATTCACAACCTTGGCGCCGAGACTTGATCGAGCAACTGCCCCAGCACCTGGTCCACCGAAAGCCCTTCGATGTCCAGCTCCGGCGCCAGCCGTACGCGATGGCGCAGCACGGCCAGGGCGCAGCCCTTGATGTCGTCCGGCACCACGAACTCGCCCCCGCGTAACAACGCCCGGGCGCGGGCACAACGCACCAGTGCAATCGAGGCGCGAGGTCCGGCGCCGATCGTCAGGCCTGGCCAAGTGCGGGTGGCCCGGGCCAGGCGCACGGCGTAGTCGAGTACCTGGTCGTCCATCGGCAGGTCGCTGGCGATGCGTTGCAGCGCTTGCACGTCCTTGGCTTGCAGCACCGTGCGCAACGGTTGCACATCGAGCATGTCGGCGCGGGTCGAGCGGCTGACCTGACGCACCATGTTCAGCTCCTGGTCGGCGTCGGGATAATCCATGCGCACCTTGAGCATGAAACGGTCGAGCTCGGCCTCCGGCAGCGGGTAGGTGCCTTCCTGTTCGATGGGGTTCTGGGTGGCGAGCACCATGAACGGCTGGGTGATCGGCAATGCGCGGCCTTCGAGGGTAACCTGGCGTTCCTGCATGGCTTCGAGCAGTGCCGCCTGGGTCTTGGCCGGCGCGCGGTTGATCTCGTCGGCCAGCAACAGGTTGGTGAACACCGGCCCCTTGCGCAGCTTGAATTGCTCGCTCTGCAAGTCGTACACCGCGTGGCCGGTGACGTCGCTGGGCATCAGGTCCGGGGTGAACTGAATGCGTGCGAACTCGCCGCCGAAACAGCGGGCCAGCGCGCGCACCAGCAGCGTCTTGCCCAGCCCGGGAACGCCTTCGAGCAGGACATGACCGCCCGCGATCAGTGCCGTAAGCACATCGTCGATCACCGCGGCCTGGCCGACCACGGCCTTGTGCAGTTCGGTGCGAATTGCCTGTGCCAGCTGGCTGGCGCGCTGGCGTTGCTGGGCGGCATGGGCCTGGCTGTCTGAGGGTTCGTTCTGTTCAGTCATAACGCATTCCTGAGGGTTTGCAAAAGGGCGACCTGGCGGCAGAAGTCGGCGCTGGACAAGCGTTGTTTCGGTCGAGGGCTGAGGGCCTGGCTGATGGTTCGCGTCGGTTGACGGGTCAGGCGGGCAAGCACCTGCCATTGTTCGGCGACGACCAATTGTTCGAAACCTGGATGAAGCTGGCGCGCCCGGCGCAGCACGTCCTGCTGCAGGCTGTGCAGCAGGTGTTGCTGGCCGTCGTGACGCAACTGGAAGGCGGCGCTGGCTTGCAGGTGCTCTTGCAGTTGGCGTCGCGCCTTGGGAGCGGGCTGTTGCAATGGGCCATGGCGCACCGCCGATCGCCACAGCCACAGCCCGACCAAGGCCAGCAGTGCCACCAATGCCTGGGGAAAGTAGCGCAGCAGCAGGGCCAGCAAGTTGTCGTGGTCGGTATTGAACAGCAGGGTGACGTCGGAATCGGCGCTCAGGTACCAGAGCAGCCAGGCGTTGTCGTACTGGTCGATCTGGTCGTTTTTCCACAGTTCGGCGTCGGTGAGCACGGTGATCGTGCCCAGGCCGTGGTTCAGTTGCATCAAGTGGGTCGCCACCGCGCTGTTGGCCCAGGCCTGGGCGAGGTTCAGCGGGTCTTCGAGGTGGAAGTCGGTGTCGAAACCGATATAGGCCGGCGCCTCTTCGTCCTCCAGGTAAAGCTTGGTCAGTTTGGGATAGGGATCCTTGATGAGCTTGGGATCCGGTTCCTGGAGGTCTTTGCTCAGCAGTTGGCGCAGGCGCACGCGGTCCAGCAGCAGGTCGCCGCTGCTGCCCGTGCTGTCGTCCCACAGGGCCTCGGCGACGAACAGCAGGCGCCCGCCGGCGCGGGTCCAGTTCATCAGTTGGTCGACGTCCCGTGGCGTCATGTTGCTGCGTTCGCCCAACAGCAGCAGGCTGCGCTGGTGCGGTTCGAGGGTGGGGAGCACGTCCAGGCCGTTGGCATGTTCGACGTTGAGGCCTTGCTGACGCAGGAATTGTTCCGCGGCAAGGTAAGGGTTGGCCTGGGCTTCGGGGGACGGGCCGTGCTCGATGGTTTCCTGATAGGGCACGGCCTTCAGGTACAGGTAGATCGCCAATGCGCAGGTCAGCGCGGCGCCGACTGCAGCCATCAACCATCCGGTGCTGCGGCTCATCGGGGCGCTCCCGGGCCGAACAGTTCGCGCCAACCATTGCACAGTTCCTGCTGCAGATGGGCGGGCGGAGGGCGGTGTCCATAGGCGATGTTCTGCCAGTGCAGCGTCAGGTTCCTGCTGAACGTCATCAGTGATTCGCGCTGGAGCTGCTCAACCCGTTGCAACACCTGGCCTTCGGTGTCGGCGGGTTTGAGGGCCATATTGAATTCGTGGTGCAAACGGCTGAGCAGCGCTCGGTATAACAGGCCCAACGCTTCTCGCGGCGCGCTGGACCATAACTGCTCGGCGCTGGCCGCGACATCGTCCGGCAGGCTCTCTTCGCGGATATCCAGGCCGAACATCCGTGCCGGCGCGGAGCGCTCCACCGGCAGGCGTTTGGTTGGCCGGTAGTTGGCGAGCGCCTTGAGCCTTTCACGATAGTGCCAGGCCAGCCAGGCAATCGCGCCCAGCAGGGCGGCCCAGAGCAGCGCCTGGATGATGGCGGCGATCGTTTCGAAGCGTTTCGCGCTCCAGTTGAACATCGATTTGAGCCAGCCGGGGGCTTCCTCGGTTTCGGCTGGCTCGGGGGCTTCTTCGCCGAAACGATAGCGCGTCACGGTTTCCTGGTTCTTGAAGGGTGGTGCGTCGAGGATCGCCTTGATGCGTTCGCGGGAGGCTTCGCTGGTGAGGGGCTGGTTGAGCAGGCGAGCGCTGTCGGGAGCGGTATCGTCCTCGGCGGCCCAGGTGGGCGGCGCCAGCGGCAGGAGCGTCAGGACGAGCAGCGCCAGGGCCGGCGCTGCGGCGCCCAGGCGCTGGCGCAGGCGGCGGAACACCAGTTCGATGTCCCAGGCTTCGAGCAGGGTGCGCCGATTCAGGTAGAGGCTGAAACCGCAGGCGACGTAGATCGGCTCCCAGATAATCAACAGCAGCGGATAAAGGAAATTGAGCAGGTGTTCAAGCCACAGCCACTCGTGCTCGGCGACGGCGATCAGGGTCTGCCAGTCCCATTCCAGTTCGACTTGTTGCGGCACGAACAGATAGAACAGGGCCATCAGGCCGAACCACAAGACGGTTTCCAAGTGAACACCGAGAATGGTCAACCATTGCGCCGCGCCGCCGTTGCGTTGCAGCAGCACCCGCAGGCGCTGCTGGCGCTCCTCGCCGGCCAGCCCTTCGAGTTGCACGACGGGCATCAGGAAGCTGCGGCTCAGGCTCAGCCGGCGCCAGGTCAGGCTGGCCAGCAACTGCGGCCTGAGCAGCGCCGGCCATTGGCGCAAGGCCTGTTTCAAGGTGGGCGTCTCGCCAAACAGCGCCTTGGACAAGATATACAGCGGCAGGCGCTCGAACGCTGGTTTCAACCACCAGAACAAAAACACCACCAGCGAGGGCGAGTCCCACAGCAACAGGGTCAGCAGTGCATACACCGGCAGCGTGACGATGGCCCAACTGGTCATCAGCAGCCGTCGGTGCTGCTGGGCCATCAGCACGCCGAGGTCCATGGCTTCCCAGGTGGTGCGTGGGCGGATCGCTACCGTGACGTCACTCAGGCGCATGCTGGCCTCGCCCGGCAAACAGCAGGTAACCGAGCACCAGCAGCCACAGCAACGCGCCGACGGTGTATTTGGTGGCCGGTGTCACGGCGCTGGAGGACCAATAGGCTTCGATGAACGCGGCGATCAGCAGGAAGAGGATAACGCCGCCGATGATCAAGACGCTTTTGCCCGCGGCGAGTCGCAAGGCTTCGCCCCGGGTGAGGCGTCCCGGTGCAATCAGCGACCAGCCCAGTTGCAGGCCCGCGGCACCGGCCAGGGTAATGGCGGTGAGTTCGAAGGCGCCATGGCCGATCACGAATGACCAGAACGTCCCGCCGGAGCCGATCTGGGTCAGGTGTCCGGCTACAGCGCCGATGGTCAGGCCGTTGAAGAACAGGAAGAACGCACTGCCCAGGCCAAACAACAAGCCACTGGCGAAGGTCTGAAAGGCGATGCCGATGTTGTGCATGATGTAATAGCCGAACATGACCCAATCCTCACTGGCGGCCCGCTCGACCGAGCGTCCCAGGTGTCCGGCCGCCGGGTCGTACATGCTGCGGATCTGGCTGACTTCATCGACGCCCAGCAGGCTGTAGACCAGTTCCGGATACAGGTAGACCAACAACCCGATGCCGGCCAGGCTGCCGAGGAACATCAGGCCGGACGCGAGTACGAATCGCCATTGCGCCCGAACCAGGCGTGGGAAACCGGCAAGGATGAACGCTGACAAGCTCGCCGTCGGCCGACTCCGGTCCCGGTAGAGTTGCTGGTGGCCGCGTAGCGCCAGTTGCTGCAAGGTGTCCACCAGCAAACTGCTGTAGCCCCGCGCCTGGGCCAGCGCCAAATGATGGCAAAGCCGTCGATAGGCCTGTGGGAAGTCGCCGCTCTGGGCAACGTTGCGGCGGCGCTCCAGTTGGTCGAGCAAGCGGGACAGGTGCTCCCATTCTCCTTGGTGGCGAGTTTCGAATTGGCTTTGCTTCATGTCGGCCCCAGCAGGCCGCGGGCGATGCCATTGAGCTCAGCAACGGCGCCGGTGGGGTGAACCTTCAATGGCGCGGCCAGGATCGCAGCCAGTTCCGCGGCCCTGGCGTCGGACAATTGTGCCTGACGCTCGGCGAAACCCAGCACGGCGCGCTGTTCGACCAATGCCAGGGCAAAAGGTGGATGCAGCGGCCGGGCCAATGGCAACTCGGGACGCTTGACCGGTTGCTCGCGATAAACCACCAGCGTGCCTGCGGCCAGGTCGCCCAGGCGCTTGAAGGTCGGATGTTGCAGGCAGCAGATCGCCCCGAAGGTGTAGCCGAATGGCAGCATGTCGACGAAGCGCAGCAGGTTGCGGATCAATGAAGCTGACCAGCCGATAGGCCTGCCGTCGTCCTGCACCACGCGCAACCCCATCATTTGCTTGCCGGGGGAGCGGCCTTGGTTCAGCACTTCGAACAGCACCATGTACCACCAACTGACGATGAACAGCAGGATCGAGCCCAGGCCGATTCCCAGTTCGCCGAAGAACGCCAGGATCAGGAAGAACAGGCCGAGCACCAGCCCGCGTATTCCCAAGTCGATGGCGAAGGCCAGCGCACGGGGCATCAGGCCCGCCGGGCGCAGCGGAAGGTCGATGCCTTCGGGCGTCTCGACCTGGTAGCGCGTGTCCAGTGGCGGCGGCAGCGGCGCGTTCCTTTGCAGTGCTGGTGTCTCGAGCATGGGCAACCTGTGATGGGCCGTTCGAACGTTCGATCTCGGCGCAGATGCTAGCAGTCTTCGGGCGGGCGCACGATATGGCCGAGTATGTCATTTCATGGCCTGCAACATGATTCAAGGCCAGAGTGCTGGCGGGGGCGGGGTTCGACCCCCTAGACTTCGCCAGTCCCCAACCCAGGAACACCCCGTGACTTCCATCTTCTGGTACGACTACGAAACCACCGGCATCAACCCGCGGTGCGACCGCCCCTTGCAAGTGGCGGGGATCCGTACCGATTTCGACCTCAACGAGATCGACGAGCCGGTGAACCTTTACTGCCGGCCCAGCGATGACATCCTGCCTCATCCAGCGGCCTGCGCGATCACCGGCATCACCCCGGCGCAACTGGCTGAAAAAGGCTTGAGCGAAGCCGAATTCATGACCCGCGTCCACGCGCAATTGGCTGCCCCCGGGACCTGTGGCGCGGGATACAACACGTTGCGCTTCGACGATGAAATGACCCGCTACAGCCTGTATCGGAATTTTTTCGACCCCTATGCACGGGAATGGCAGGGCGGCAACAGCCGTTGGGACCTGATCGACCTGGTGCGCGCCGCCTATGCGTTGCGCCCCGAGGGCATCGTCTGGCCGCAGGAGGAGGGGCGCGTCACCCTCAAGCTCGAACGCCTGACGGCGGCCAACGGCATCGACCATGGCCAGGCCCATGACGCGCTTTCGGATGTGCGCGCGACGATTGCCCTGGCCCGGTTGATCCGCGACAAACAACCCCGCCTCTATGATTGGTTGTTCCAGCTGCGTAGCAAACAGAAGGTGATGGATCAGATTCGCCTTTTGCAACCGATGGTGCACATCTCCGGGCGCTTCTCGGCGGCGCGAAACTACATCGGCGTGGTGTTGCCGCTGGCCTGGCATCCTAAGAACCGCAATGCCCTGATCGTCTGCGACTTGCACCTGGATCCCCAGGGCTTGCTCGATCATGACGCGCAAAGCCTGCGTCAACGCTTGTACACCCGTCGCGAGGAGCTGCTCGACGGTGAGCTGCCGGTGCCCCTCAAACTCATCCACATCAACAAGTGCCCGGTGGTTGCGCCACTGGCCGTCCTGCGCGCCGAAGACCAACTACGGCTGCAGCTGGACATGGAGGGCGTGCGTGAGCGAGCGCTGCGGCTAAGTGACGCACAGCAGGTGTGGCAAGACAAACTTCACATCATTTATGGGCAGGAGGACTTCGCGGCCAGCGAGGATCCCGAGCAGCAACTATATGCAGGGTTCCTGGGCGACCGTGACCGTCGTTTATGTGAACAAGTTCGCATGGCGGACCCGGCTCAATTGGCGCAAGGACAATGGCCTTTCGACGATGAACGATTGCCGGAATTATTGTTTCGATATCGTGCGCGCAACTTTCCGGAAACCTTGGACCCAGAAGAACAGGAACGCTGGAAACTATTTTGCCAGCAGCGCCTGTCATCCTCGGAGTGGGGCGCACCTAATACGTTGGACAATTTTGATGAGGCGATGACAGAGTGGATGGGGCTATCTACGTCTTTGCAGCAAGACGTACTGATGCAATGGCAAGCCTACAGCCAACAATTGCGCAAACGTTTTAGCCTCTGAGCCGCGCCAGTGTGATTCAAGCGGCTAGATAAAAACGAAGGCATAAAAAAACGCCAGCAATTGCTGGCGTTTTTTGCTTTGCAAGCTCCGTGCGTAAGCGCGGTGCCGGCAGGCGAGGCTTAGCCCAGCAGGGTTGCCCAGCCTTCTACTACGTCACCGCCCCACTTGGCTTTCCACTCTTTCAGCGTCTTGTGGTTGCCACCTTTGGTTTCGATGACTTCGCCATTGTGCGGGTTTTTGTATTGCTTAACTTTACGGGCGCGCTTGGTGCCGGTGGTCTTTACTGCGCCACGAGGGGCTTTGCCCGACTTGGCTTCTGGATCCAGCAGGGCAATGATATCGCGCAGGGACTTGGAGTATTCGCCCATCAGAGTGCGCAGTTTGCCTTCGAATTCCAGTTCTTTTTGCAGTTTGTCGTCTTCGGACAGATTTTTCAGGCGGGCTTGCAGTTCTTTGATTGCTTCTTCTGTAGCACGGTATTCGTTGATCAGGGACATGGGGACTACCTTATGTAGGACACGGAAGACAAGGAGACAGTGAAGCAATAGTAATCAGACAGTTTCATCAAGTAAACATTTAAGCCGTGTTTCTTTAATTAAATAGTGCAGTGCCACGAAATTGGCGGCGCAACAACTAACAAGGCGCGCCCTGACATCAGTTCACAGATATAGCGCTGCCGCCGAAGGCCGGGCCATTTCCCAGCCTTGGCTGATCACGCAGGGGGCGGATGTGTCATCAGTACTGCAGTTTTGCCGCGCAGTGGCTAGAATGGCGGCCTTTGCGAAAGTTCTGGAGTTCCCCTAATGCGCACTTTTCGGCTGGTGATCGCTTGCCCGGACCGCGTCGGTATCGTTGCTAAAGTCAGTAACTTTCTGGCGTCCCATAACGGTTGGATCACTGAAGCAAGCCATCATTCGGACAATCAGAGTGGCTGGTTTTTCATGCGCCACGAGATCCGCGCCGACTCGCTGCCCTTCGGCATAGAAGCCTTTCGCGAGGCCTTCGCCCCGATTGCCGAAGAGTTCTCGATGGACTGGCGCATCACCGATACCGCGCAGAAAAAACGCGTCGTCCTGATGGCCAGTCGCGAGTCCCATTGCCTGGCTGACTTGCTGCACCGCTGGCACAGCGATGAGCTCGATTGCGACATCGCCTGCGTGATTTCCAACCATGACGACCTGCGCAGCATGGTCGAATGGCACGGCATTCCTTACTACCATGTACCGGTCAATCCGCAGGACAAGCAACCGGCATTCGCCGAAGTCTCGCGCCTGGTCAAGCAGCATGATGCCGAGGTAGTGGTGCTGGCCCGCTACATGCAAATCCTGCCACCGTCCCTGTGCAGCGAATACGCGCACAAAGTCATCAACATCCACCACAGCTTTCTGCCGTCTTTCGTCGGCGCAAAGCCGTACCACCAGGCTTCGATGCGGGGTGTGAAGTTGATCGGCGCGACTTGCCACTACGTGACGGAAGAGTTGGACGCCGGCCCGATCATCGAGCAGGACGTGGTGCGTGTGAGCCACAGCGACAGCATCGAAGACATGGTGCGATTCGGTCGCGACGTGGAGAAAATGGTGCTGGCGCGCGGCTTGCGTTATCACCTTGAAGACCGCGTATTGGTGCATGGCAACAAGACCGTCGTATTCTGATCCAACGCGAAATCCTGTGGCGAGGGAGCAAGCTCGCTCGCCACGATTAGCCTTGAGGAGCACGTAGAACCATGGCCGATCCCTTGGACAAAGCGACCGCTAAAGCGCCGCCAACCGTGGGCGAGGGCTGCCTGAGCCGTTTCGATCCCGACGCGCTGAACCCCGAGGATGGCACGGAGTTTCCCGACGCTGCGAAACTCTGGAAAGAGCTGAACGAGAAGCCCCAGGACGACTCCGAACCCAAGCGGTAAACGGTCAGGCCTGCCTGAGCCTGATCAGCTTCTTGATCAACGGTCGCCCGACCATCAGGAAAAATACCGGCCCGCCGGCCAGCAGATAGAAGTAATAGGTCACCGCCCGCCAGATCAGGATCGCCGCCGCTGCGGTGGATTTCCCCACCATGGGTGCCAGCAGCGCCGCCGAGGTCAATTCCGCCGCTCCGGCGCCGCCCGGCAGCAGGCTGAACTGCCCTGCGCTCAGGGAGAGCATCTGGATCAGGAAACTCCAGGCCCATTGCAGATCCGCCCCCAATCCTTTCAACGCCAGGTAAAGCACGCTGTAGCGCAGTGCCCAGTGCAGGCAAGTCAGGCCGAACACCTGGAAAAGTGTCATTCGAGGCAACTTCAACGTATCGGTGAACGCTGCCAGGAAGTTGAGGATCTTGCGTCCCCACCGTCGCCGGGTGCTGGCTTTCACCCGCAGATGGCGCAGCAGCCGGGCGCCCAGCAGAATCAGCCGCCGATGGTAGCGAGCGACCAGGGCACAGCAGATCAGGCCACCAAATAACGAAATCGCGCTCAACGCCAGCATCCACTCCATACGCTGGCTGAGATTCTGGAACAGCGCGTAGAACAGGATGCCCAGCAACGCACACAAGAAAAACAGCAGGTCGCTCAACTGATCCATCGCGAACACTGCGCTACCGTGGGCCGGGCGCACGCCGTTGCGCGCCAGCAGGGCCATCAGCGCCAACGGTCCACCGCTGCCGCCGGGCGTCGCGCACATGGCGAACTCGGTGGACATCACCACGCCCATGCTTTTGATCGCGCCGATGCGCCCGCGATGTTCACCCAGCAGCAAACGCAGGCGCAGCGAGTTCAGCCCCCAGCACAGCACGATCATGCCAAGCATGGCCAGCAACAGCGACAACGGAAAACGCTGCACCCGCGACCACATTTCCCCGCCGCCCACCAGCATCGGCACCAGCAGCGCGATGAGCAGGGCGGCGACCAGCCAGATCAATCGTTTCATGCGGCGCTGCCGACCCGCAGGCCCTGGGTCGCCAGCCATCCGGCCTTGGTCATCGGCGTGCGTCCGTCCTCGAGCAAGCGCTCCAGGGTGCGCAGCCAATAATCCCGGGAAAAGCCATGGCGCATGTCCACCGGATGCAGCCCCAGGCGAATCACCGGGGCCTGGCGCCAGCGTTGCTCGCGCTGGTCGCTGATGATCTTCGACAGGCCCCGGCGCCAGGCGCTGCGGGCGCTCCACACCAGGCCCGGCGCATCGATCCGGGTGAAATCAGGCAAGCGGTAGAGGTGCTGCGTATCGCTGGTGTAGCTCAGGGGTAACTGGCGCAAGGCGTGCCGGGTGCCTTCGCTCATCAGCCAGGCCGGCGCGACAAAACCTTCCAGTGGCCATCGATACCGCTGGAACATGTCGATACCGGCCCGCAGGCGGGTGAGGGCGGCCTCTTGCGACAACCCATAGAACTCGCCTTCATGGGTGTAGACCCGGCGCATGAACCAGTCCTTGGGATGGATGGCAGGCGGGCCGTCATCGCAGTGGTAGTAGCCGTGCAAGACCAATTCATCGCCGCGCTCGACCCGGCTGTCGAGCAGGCGCCTGAAGCCGGGATGGTCGTCCAGCGCATTGGCATGATGGAAGTCCGGCACCACCAGCCAGGTCATCGGGATCTGGCCAAGGGCGTCGACGGCTTCGACGAAGGGCTGGTAGTCCGGCCATGTCTGGGGCGCGACGTCATGCAGTACCAACAGCAGGCTGGGGGCATGGTTCATTGCCATGGGTGTCGCCTCAACCATTGGCCAACAGCGGCATCTCTGCGCCGAGCACGCTGTAGTAATGGCCCAGCAGGCTATTGACCACCGAGTCCCAGGCGTAATGCCGCTCCACATGCCGGCGTGCGCTGGCGCCGCGCTGCGCACACCCTTCGGCGAACAGTTGTCGCACGGCGTTGGCCATGGCCTGCGGGTTGTCTGGCGTGCACAGCAGGCCGCAGTCTTCCTGGACGATTTCGCTGAACGCGCCCGCAGCGACCGCCACTACCGGAATGCCGCTGGCCATCGCTTCGAGGATCACCAAGCCAAAGGTTTCCTGGTCGCCGGCATGCAGCAGCGCGTCGGCGCTGGCCATCAGCCGGGCGACCTGGGGCGCCGGGCAGAATTCGTCGATGACCGTGACGTTGTCCGGCACCAGGGCCGGCATCGAAGAACCGACCAGCAATAAGTGGTAGCGCTCGCCCAGGCGTTTCATGCACTTGAGCAGCACCGGCAGGTTTTTCTCCTTGGAACCACGGCCTGCGAAAATCAGCAGCCGCGCGTCTTCGGCGATGCCCAGCTCTGCCCGCAGTTCAGGGTCGCGGGCGGCGGGGTTGAAGGTTTGAAGGTCTACGCCCAAGGGTTGTACATAGACATTCTTCACGCCCAGCCCGGTCAGCTTGTCTGCCATCACCTGGCTCGGCGCCAGGACTCGGTCGAAGTTGCCGTATAACTTGCTGACGTAGGCTTCGATGTTAGGGGTGAACCAACTTCCCATCCGGTTGCTGACCAGCAGTGGCAAGTCGGAGTGATAGAAACCGATGACGGGGACATCGAGTTGTCGCCGGGCATCGAGGGCGGCCCAGGCGGTCAGATACGGATCGCCGACTTCAATCAGGTCAGGCTGCAGATCGCGCAGGACATTGCGCCAGGGCGCCAGGCGCAGCGGAAAGCGATAGCCCTTGCCGAAGGGCAGCGGAGGGGCGGGTACTTTGTAGATGCCGTCCTGTTCACTCAAGTGCGCACCGGGAACCAACAGGCTATGGCGAATACCGGGCCGATTGCCCAGGCGCCGGTGCTTGGCGTCCAGGTAGGTGCGCACGCCGCCGCTGGCGGGGGCGTAGAACATGGTGATGTCCGCTATATGCACGATGAACGTCCCTCCGGTCTGTGTTCTCCTGTGTTGACCTTTAGTAAGAATAGATGTTCGGTTGGGGTTGTGGTGGGGCGCGAAGAGGCCTGTCCTGGTTCTCAGACTATTATTCCAGGCGCCAGGGTCTTGAAGCGCTGGGCATGCTTTTATATAAGCGCGCAAAATGGCCTCATATCGCAAACACCACGGGTGACGAAATGCCTGACTCATCGCAACTCATTATCGGGGCCGACCTTGCCGGCCAACCTGTCGCCCAGGCCATGCGCCTGGCGAACCGCCATGGACTGGTGGCGGGTGCCACTGGCACGGGCAAGACCGTCACCCTGCAACGCCTGGCCGAGATGTTCAGTGACGCCGGCGTGGCCGTGTTCGCGGCGGACATCAAGGGCGACCTGTGCGGCCTCGGTGCTGCCGGCGCTCCCCAGGGCAAGATCGCCGAGCGCATTGCCGGCATGCCTTGGCTCGGCCACAAGCCCCAGGCATATCCAGTGACCTTGTGGGACATTCATGGCCAATCGGGCCATCCGCTACGCACGACCCTCAGTGAGATGGGACCGTTGTTGCTCGGCAGCCTGTTGGAGCTGACCGACAGCCAGCAATCGGCGTTGTATGCGGCGTTCAAGGTTGCCGATCGCGAGGGGCTGTTGTTGCTGGATCTGAAAGACTTGAAGGCGCTGCTCAATCACCTCAAGGACAACCCCGAACTGCTTGGCGACGATGCGGCCCTGATGACCACGGGTTCCAGCCAGGCGCTGATGCGACGCTTGTCCACGCTGGAACAGCAAGGCGCCGACGCCTTGTTCGGTGAGCCGGCGCTGCAACTCGAAGACATCCTGCAGCCGGCGAGCGATGGCCGCGGCCGTATTCATCTGCTGGACGCCAGCCGCCTGGTCCATGAGGCGCCGAAGGTCTACGCAACGTTCCTGTTGTGGCTGCTGGCCGAATTATTCGAGCAACTGCCCGAGCGCGGCGACGCGGACAAACCTTTGCTCGCGCTGTTTTTCGACGAGGCGCACCTGTTGTTTGCCGGTACGCCCAAGGCGCTGCAGGATCGGCTGGAGCAAGTTGTCCGGTTGATCCGCTCCAAGGGGGTCGGGGTTTATTTCGTGACCCAGTCGCCAGGTGATTTGCCGGACGATGTGCTGGCGCAGTTGGGATTGCGCATCCAGCACGGCCTGCGAGCGTTTACCGCCAAGGAACAGAAATCCCTGCGGGCGGTGGCGGAGGGCTTCCGACCGAACCCGCAATTCGATGCGTTGGCGGTACTCACCGAACTGGGCATCGGCGAAGCCCTGGTCGGCACGCTGCAAGAAAAAGGCACCCCGGAAATCGTCCAGCGCGTACTGGTGGCGCCACCGCAGTCGCGTATCGGGCCGTTGAGCGACGCCGAGCGCGCCGGGTTGATCGCCAGTTCGTCGTTGCAGGGGCGCTACGACAAGCCCATTGACCGTGAGTCGGCCTATGAAGTGTTGATGGGCCGCAAGGGGCTGGAGCCCCAGGCCGAAGCGGCACCGGGCAAGCCGGCGGCGGACGAGCCGAGCTTCACCGAACAGGCCGGGGAATTCCTCGGCACCGCGGCGGGCCAGGCACTGAAGTCGGCGATGCGCCAGGCGGCCAATCAATTGGGCCGGCAATTGGTGCGGGGGTTGATGGGGTCGTTGTTGGGCGGCAGCAAGCGGCGGTAATCAATCCAGAGCGAGTCGAGCCCCTCGCGGGCAGGCTCGCTCCCGCAAGGGATCTGCGTCGAACACGAACATATTGTCCGCTATGGACTTGCTGTGGGACCGAGCCTGCTGGCGAAGGCGGTCTGGCAGGTCAGGAGAATCTCATTCCTTGGGGCGCGCATGCGCCGCCAATCGCTCCAGCGCTGCCCGCAGGTTGGGATCGCTGATGCCGTCGGCGGTGGCCTGGATGGTCGCGGCCGCGTCAGTGGACAGGTCCAGGGTATGTCCCTTGGCGCCGCCCTGTACGGTAGGCGGCTGTACCTTGAACAGGATGCGCGTCAGGTTGGCGAATTCCTCGAACGCCTGGAGTTGGCGCAGCAAGCGCTTCTGCTGATAACGCAGGCGCGTGGCCCAGTGGCCGTCGGTGACGATCAGCAACAAACTGCCTTCGCGCCAGGAGGCGACGTGGCAGTGCTCGCGCGCGGCGGGTTGCAACTGGCTGTCCAGCAGGCGTTGCAGATGGCCGAGGCGCCGGGCGTGGCCGAAAATGGCTTTCAGCGGCTTGGCTTCGCGCAGCAGAACGGCGGGTGCCTTGGCTGGAAGAGGGCGGAAGGCCATGGATGAAATACCGCGAAATGACAAAGGCGCCATGGTAGCAGAAAGCGCCGGATGCGCCGTGGCCCTGTCGCCCAGCGGCTTTTATCCACACAATCAATGGGTAACTTATGCGCTTTGTGGGTTGAAGTTCGCGTAAAAGCCCTTATTTTAATGAGGCCCCGTCACAGCGCTGTGCCAGCATCGTGGAATAACGCCACTTTCCTCACCATCGTTTCCGGGTAGAATGCTCGTTCGCATGCGGCCATGAGGGCTGCACGGGCGACTCACGGGGCCGCCCTCCATCCCTTTAGTGTGGAAGATCCTGCCGATATGTTTGCGCCTTTGTTAAAGAAACTTTTTGGAAGCAAGAATGAGCGTGAAGTCAAGCGCATGCTCAAGACGGTACAGATCGTCAATGCCTTCGAAGAGCAAATGGTGGCCCTTTCGGACGATCAGTTACGCGCCAAGACTGCCGAATTCAAGGACCGCATCGCCAAGGGCGAAACCCTTGACCAGATCCTGCCCGAAGCCTTTGCGGTCTGCCGCGAAGCCGGCAAGCGGGTCATGGGTATGCGCCACTTCGACGTCCAGTTGATCGGCGGCATGACCTTGCACGAAGGCAAGATCGCCGAAATGCGCACCGGTGAGGGCAAGACCCTCGTGGCTACGCTGGCGGTATATCTCAATGCATTGTCCGGCAAGGGCGTGCACGTGGTGACGGTCAACGACTACCTGGCCCGTCGCGACGCCAACTGGATGCGCCCGCTCTACGAATTCCTCGGCCTGACCGTCGGCGTCGTCACGCCGTTCCAGCCGCCGGAAGAGAAGCGCGCCGCCTACGCCTCGGACATCACCTACGGCACCAACAACGAATTCGGTTTCGACTACCTGCGCGACAATATGGCGTTCAGCATGGAAGAAAAATTCCAGCGTGAACTCAACTTTGCCGTGATCGACGAAGTCGACTCCATCCTCATCGACGAAGCCCGTACGCCGCTGATCATTTCCGGCCAGGCCGAGGACAGCTCCAAGCTGTACATCGAGATCAACAAGCTGATCCCGCAGCTCACGTTGCACGTCGAAGAAGTGGAAGGCGAAGTCACCCAGCCCGGCCACTACACCGTCGACGAGAAGACCCGCCAGGTCGAACTCAACGAATCCGGCCACCAGTTCATCGAAGAGATGCTGACCCGCGTCGGCCTGTTGGCTGAAGGCGAAAGCCTGTACTCGGCCCATAACCTGGGCCTGCTGACCCACGTCTATGCCGGCCTGCGCGCCCACAAGCTGTTCCATCGCAACGTCGAATACATCGTGCAGGACGGCCAGGTCGTGCTGGTTGACGAACACACCGGCCGCACCATGCCGGGCCGTCGCCTGTCCGAAGGCCTGCACCAGGCCATCGAAGCCAAGGAAGGCCTGAACATCCAGGCCGAGAGCCAAACCCTGGCGTCGACCACCTTCCAAAACTACTTCCGCCTGTATAACAAGCTGTCAGGCATGACCGGTACCGCTGACACCGAAGCGTTCGAATTCCACCAGATCTACGGCCTGCAAGTGGTGGTGATCCCGCCGAACAAGCCGCTGGCGCGCAAAGACTACAACGACCTGGTGTTCCTGACCGCCGAAGAGAAATACGCGGCGATCATCAACGACATCAAGGAAGGCATGGCCCAGGGCCGTCCGATCCTGGTGGGTACCGCCACCATCGAAACCTCCGAGCACATGTCCAACCTGCTCAACAAGGAAGGCATCGAGCACAAGGTCCTCAACGCCAAGTTCCACGAGAAGGAAGCCGAGATCATCGCCCAGGCCGGTCGCCCGGGTGCGCTGACCATCGCCACCAACATGGCCGGTCGTGGTACCGACATCCTGCTGGGCGGCAACTGGGAAGTGGAAGTCGCTTCCCTGGAAAACCCGACCCCCGAGCAGATCGCGCAGATCAAGGCTGACTGGCAGAAGCGTCACCAGCAGGTGCTCGAATCCGGCGGCTTGCAGGTGATCGCGTCCGAGCGTCACGAATCCCGTCGTATCGACAACCAGTTGCGTGGCCGCGCCGGTCGCCAGGGTGACGCCGGCTCCAGCCGCTTCTACCTGTCGCTCGAAGACAGCCTGATGCGCATCTTTGCCTCCGACCGGGTGAAGAATTTCATGAAGGCCCTGGGCATGCAGCCGGGCGAGGCGATCGAACACCGCATGGTGACCAACGCCATCGAAAAGGCCCAGCGCAAGGTCGAAGGCCGCAACTTCGATATTCGCAAGCAACTGCTGGAGTTCGACGACGTCAACAACGAGCAGCGTAAAGTGATCTATCACATGCGCAACAGCCTGTTGGCCGCCGACGACATTGGCGAAACCATCGCCGATTTCCGCCGCGAAGTGCTCGACGCGACTGTCAGCGCCCACATCCCTCCGCAGTCGCTGCCGGAACAGTGGGACGTCGCAGGGTTGGAAGCTGCCCTGCGCAGCGATTTTGGCGTGTCGTTGCCGATCCAGCAGTGGCTCGACGAAGACGATCATCTTTATGAGGAAACCCTGCGCGAGAAGTTGCTGGCCGAACTGATCGCCGCGTACAACGAGAAAGAAGACCAGGCCGGCGCCGAGGCGCTGCGCTCCTTCGAGAAGCAAATCGTGCTGCGCGTGCTGGACGACTTGTGGAAAGACCACCTGTCGACCATGGATCACCTGCGCCACGGTATCCACTTGCGCGGTTACGCCCAGAAGAACCCGAAGCAGGAATACAAGCGCGAGTCCTTCACGCTGTTCTCCGAGCTGCTGGATTCGATCAAGCGCGACTCGATTCGTGTCCTGTCCCACGTCCAGGTGCGCCGCGAAGATCCGGCCGAAGAAGAGGCTCGCCTGCGTCAGGAAGCCGAAGCGTTGGCCGCCCGCATGCAGTTCGAACATGCCGAAGCCCCAGGCTTGGAAGTGGCCCAGGCGATGGAAGAGGGCGTCGATGTGGATGTGGCCCTGGCCACCGCGCCGGTGCGCAACGAGCAGAAGCTGGGCCGTAACGAACTGTGCTACTGCGGTTCGGGCAAGAAATACAAGCATTGCCACGGGCAGATCCAATAACCCCGTTTCAACGCTGAACGACCCGCGCCGCGGCAGGTTACCCCTGTCGCGGCGTTTTGCCATTTGATCCGCCGTCTTGATGAAGGCGGTGTTGAAATAATTTTATGAGGAGCGCATTCATGGCTGTTGGTCTTGGTCCGTTGCCGACGTTGCACCCGGTTGCCGGTTTTGAACTCGGTATTGCCTCGGCGGGCATCAAGCGCCCCGGGCGCAAGGATGTCGTGGTCATGCGTTGCGCCGAAGGCTCGACGGTGGCAGGCGTGTTCACCCTCAACGCGTTTTGTGCCGCGCCCGTGATCCTGGCCAAGCAACGCGTGCAAGGGGCGGTGCGTTACCTGCTGACCAACACCGGTAACGCCAACGCCGGCACCGGCGCGCCAGGCCTGGCTGCCGCCGAGCGTGCATGCGCCAAGCTGGCCGAACTGACGGGCGTCGATGCCAGCCAGGTGCTGCCTTACTCCACCGGCGTCATCGGCGAACCGCTGCCGGTCGAGAAGATCGAAGGCGCGCTGCAAGCCGCGCTCGATGACCTTTCGGAAAACAACTGGGCCGCCGCCGCCACCGGCATCATGACCACAGACACGCTGCCCAAGGGCGCGAGCCGCCAATTCCAGCACGACGGCGTGACCATCACCGTCACCGGTATCAGCAAAGGCGCCGGCATGATCCGCCCGAACATGGCGACCATGCTCGGCTACATCGCCACCGACGCCAAGGTTTCGCGCCAAGTGCTGCAAGACCTGATGCTCGACGGCGCCAACAAGTCGTTCAACCGCATCACCATCGACGGCGACACTTCCACCAATGACTGCTGCATGCTGATCGCCACTGGCAAGGCCAACCTGCCGGAAATCACCGAAGCCAGCGGCCCGCTGTTCGCGGCCCTGAAGCAGGCCGTATTCGAAGTGTGCATGGAAGTGGCCCAGGCCATCGTCCGTGACGGCGAGGGCGCGACCAAGTTCGTCACCGTGCAGGTCAACGGCGGTGGCAATCACCAGGAATGCCTGGACGTCGGCTACACCGTGGCGCACTCGCCGCTGATCAAGACCGCGTTGTTCGCCTCCGACCCGAACTGGGGCCGGATCCTCGCCGCCGTGGGCCGTGCCGGCGTGCCTGAGCTGGACGTGAGCAAGATCGACGTGTTCCTCGGCGAAGTCTGCATCGCCAGCCAAGGCGCCCGCGCCGCAACCTACACCGAAGCCCAAGGCGCGGCGGTGATGCAACAGGAAGAAATCACCATCCGTATCGAGCTGGGACGGGGTGATTGCAGTGAAACCATCTGGACGACCGACCTGTCCCACGAGTACGTCAAGATCAACGCTGAATATCGGACTTGAGACCGAGTCGCTCCTATCGCGAGCAAGCTCACTCCCCCAGTGGAACTGCGTTGTGAACACGTTTGATGTCGCTCAACAAATCGCTGTGGGAGCGGGCCTGCTCGCGAGGGTGCCGGTACCGACTCCATGAATGCTGAGGAATAGTGCGGTGAAACGAATTCATGTGGCGGCGGCGGTCATTCGTGACGCCGCTGGCAAAATCCTGATTGCCCGTCGGGCCGACACCCAACACCAGGGAGGCCTGTGGGAATTTCCCGGCGGCAAGGTCGAGGCTGATGAATCCGTCGAAACGGCCCTGGCCCGTGAACTTCACGAGGAACTGGGCATTGTCGTCGACGTTGCACGGCCGTTGATCAAGGTGCGCCATGACTACCCCGACAAACAGGTCTTGCTGGATGTCTGGGAAGTCTCGGCGTTCAGTGGCGAGCCCCACGGTGCCGAAGGTCAGCCGTTGGCCTGGGTGACGGCCCGTGAGTTGACGAACTACGAGTTTCCGGCGGCCAACCAGCCGATCGTCGCGGCGGCACGTTTGCCGGGTGAATACCTGATCACACCTGATGGCCTGGAAACCCCGGCCTTGCTGCGCGGTTTGCAAAAGGCAATTGCGGGCGGGATCAAATTGGTCCAGCTGCGTGCGCCCAACGGCTACGACCCGCAATACCGCGACCTGGCGGTGGATGCGGTGGGGTTGTGTGCCGGCAAGGCCCAGCTGATGCTCAAGGGGCCGTTCGAATGGCTGGGGGATTTTCCTTCCGCCGGCTGGCACATCACTGCCGCGCAACTGCGCAAGCACGCGGCGGCCGGTCGACCGTTCGGCAAGGATCGCTGGCTTGCGGCCTCGTGCCATGACGCCGAGGAATTGGCCCTGGCGCAGCAGATGGATGTGGACTTCGTGACGCTCTCGCCGGTGCAACCGACCCAGACTCATCCCGATGCCCAACCGTTGGGCTGGGCAGAGGCGGCGCGGTTGATCGACGGCTTCGACAGGCCGGTTTACCTGTTGGGTGGGGTAGGGCCTGGCGAGCGGCAAAAAGCCTGGGAGACCGGGGCGCAGGGTGTGGCGGGGATTCGGGCGTTTTGGCCAGAGGCTTGATGCCTCGGTGTGACTGCTGGCCTCTTCGTTGGATCGCCGTCCTCACTCCCCAGGCTTGGCCGCCGCCTCCCAAAGCACCTCTGCCACCCCCTGCCGCCGGGCGATGATCCGCGCGGCCACGAACAGCAGGTCCGACAGCCGATTGATATAGGCCAGCCCCGGGCCGGCCAACGGCTCCACCGCGTTCAACTGTTGGCAGCGACGCTCGGCACCACGGGCCAGGGCTCGGCAGACGTGAGCTTGCGCGATCAAGGAAGAACCACCGGGCAGGATGAAGTTCTCCAAAGGGCCCAGCTCCTCGTTCCACAGGTCGATCGCCGCTTCCAGACGCTCGATCTCCGTCACGTTCAAGGCTTGGTAGGTCGGCATCGCCAGTTCACCACCCAAGTCGAACAACCGGTGCTGACAAGGCGCCAACACTGCAATGACTTCCCCCAGCGCCGGATGCCGAGCTGTTTCTTCGGCCAGGCCGGCCAATAGCAGCCCCAGTTGGCTGTTCAAGGTATCCACCTCGCCAATCGCCTCGACCCGTGGATGATCCTTCGCCACGCGGCGACCATCCCCCAGCCCGGTTTCACCTTTGTCACCGGTGCGGGTGTAAATCTTCGACAGGCGAAAACCCATTGTTCAGCGCTCCACTTGCTTATGTTCCTGGGCCACGATCGAAGTGCCTGCGAGGGGCAGGCGCAGGGTGAAGCAAGTGCCCTGGCCTGGCGCTGATTGCACTTCCATCTGGCCCTTGTGGTTGTTGGTGATAATGAAATACGACACCGACAGCCCGAGGCCCGTGCCCTGGCCGATTTCCTTGGTGGTGAAAAACGGCTCGAAGGTGCGTTTGCGCACGTTCTCGCTCATGCCGATGCCGTTGTCCTCGACCTGGATCTCTGCCCACGGTGGATTCAACCGCGTGCGCAGGATAATGCGCCCGGGTTCGCTGTCGTCCTGCCGTTGGTGGATCGCCTGGGCGGCGTTCTTCAGCAGGTTCAGCAATACCTGTTCCAGTTCGTTGGCGGTGCCCGGCACCGGGCCCAGGTTCGGGTCGAACTGGCGGATGATTGCCTGGCCCTTGAAGTCAAAACCGATCGCCAGGTCGAAGTCGTTGCCGGCGATTTCCACGGCTTGGTCGATCAAGGCAGGCAAGTCGCAGGGGGCCATTTGCCGGGTGCTGCGTCGGCTGAAGCTGAGCATGTGAGTGACGATTTTTGCGGCTCGCGCGCCGGCCTGCTGGATGCCGTCCAGCAGTTGCGGGATCTCCCGGCTTTGCAGGTAACGGTTGACCAACGGCAACTCGATGCCCAACTGCTCGGCCTGCTCGAGGTTCTTGGGCAGCTCGGCGGACAGGCGCCGGCGTATGTTCTGCACGTTGTGCAGGATCGCCCCCAGCGGGTTGTTGATTTCATGGGCCATGCCCGCCGCGAGACCGCCAACCGAGAGCATCTTTTCCGATTGCACCATCATTTCTTCCAGCGACAGGCGCTGGGTAATGTCGTCGATGCGGATCACCACGCCACGCCCGGCGCCGCCCATCAGTGGGTAGAAGGTGAGGGCGTAATGCCGCGCTTCGTCGTCCTTGGTCCAGGTCACGCGTTCGATCTTCGCCACCGTGTGCTGCTCGACGGTCTGCTTGAGCTGCGGCAGGTACGGCTTCAGCGGCTCGAAGGCGAGGAAGATCGGCTGGTTCAGCGCTTCGTCCAATCGTGTGCCGGAGAGTGCGCTGGCTTCCTGGTTCCATTGGGTGACGTAGAGCTGTTCGTCGAGGGCGATCAGGGCCGATGGCATGGAGTCGATGATGCTGTTGAGGTAGTTCTGAAAGCCCGTGAGTTTTTTCTCGATCTTGCTGCGCACTTGGACTTCCAATTCCAGCTTGCGGTTGGTGTGACGGGTTTCTTCGGCCAGACCCTGGGCCTGGTCATAGGCGGCCTGGGAGTCGTCGCGGGCGCGCTTGAGTTGCTGCTCGCGGGCTTCGATCCGCGACAGCATGGTATTGAACGCTTCGGCCAGGCTGCCGATTTCGTCGTGGTTGCCCCGGGCGGCGCGCAGGGAATAGTTTTCCTCGCGGGTCACCTGGCGCGACAGCTCTTCGAGCTGGTGGATCGGTTGGGTGATCAGTCGTTTGATCTGCTGGGCAATGACCAGCCACAGCAGCACACTGAAGATCAGGATGCCGAGGCTGGCGGTGAGGGTGCCGGTGTAGAACGCGGTGGGCAACTCACTGCTGGCGACCAGCAACAGGTGGCCCGGTGTCGTGCCGGGGCGGGGCAGGG
This sequence comes from Pseudomonas frederiksbergensis, assembly GCF_035751725.1. Taxonomy (GTDB): domain Bacteria; phylum Pseudomonadota; class Gammaproteobacteria; order Pseudomonadales; family Pseudomonadaceae; genus Aquipseudomonas; species Aquipseudomonas frederiksbergensis_A. Next base: position 1,347,204 of record NZ_CP142104.1, read on the forward strand.
TGATGACCTGATTGCTGCGGAACTCGCCGGCCTGCCAGGTTTGCATATGGCGAAAATGCTCCGGCAGCTTGAGCTTCTCGCCTTGTTGCAGTTGGGCCAGGCGCTCGCCTTGTCCATCATAGAGTGCCGCTGCCCGCAGTGGGGCATAGCTGTTGAGCTCATCGAGCAGGCGTTGGGCGCTTTGCGGCGATTGCAGCGCGTCGGCGATCAGGCTCGGGTTGGCCACCAGTCGGCCAATGGTCTGCAAGGCCTGGGGGGCCATGCTTTCCTGGGAAATATAATAGGCCGCGCTGATGAAGGTCAGGTTGGCCACCAGCAAAACCGTGGTCAACAACACCAACAGGGCCGCCAGCAGTTTCTGGCCGACCGGGAGATTTTCAAGGCGCTGGCGCAATGGCATCGGACTCGTCGCTAACAAGGAACACGAGGGCCAGCGTAGCCGCTGCTCAGTCGCTGGGCAATCCAAGGTTGTCCAGGTGGGCAATCAGTCGCTGGCGCATTTGTCCGAGATGCGGCACCGCCACGCCATGCCGCTGGGCAACCGCGCAAGCATGGCCAAGCAGATAGCTGATTTCGGTGCGCCGCAGGTTGGCGACGTCCTGGTACATCGAAGAGTAATTGGCGGCCGTGGCCTGGATCACCCGTTCGACTTCCATCTGCAAGTCTTCGGCTGCCGCCGGCTGGCCGCAGCGTTCGAGCAGGTCAGTGAGTTCGGCGCAGAGGGTTGCCACTTCGCAGCGGTGTTCCTGCAGGCCACCGTTCTTGCAATGGTGCAGCACGGTGAGTGGGTTGATCGCACAATTGAGGGCCAGCTTGCGCCACAGGCGAGTGAGGATGTCGGCGCTCCATTCATGGGGAATGCCCGCCGCGCTCAAGTCATCCAGCCAGACCGGCGCCACCGGCTGGGCCGGGTCGCCCAGCCAAGTGAAGCCGTGGCCGGCGAATACCACGCGCCAATCGCCATCACGAAACGCGCCTTCAGTGCTGGAGGCGCTGATGCAACGCGCCTGGGGCACGCGGTTCGCCACGGCGTCCTGGCTGCCGAGGCCATTCTGTAGCAGGATCAGCTCCGATTCGGCATCCAGGCGATGGGCCACCGAGGCCACGGCCGCTTCCGCGTCGTAGGCCTTGCACGCCAGCAACAACCGTTTGATGGGCTCGGGGCCCTGGGCGGTTTCGCCGGGCACCGGATAACACTGCGCCTGGCCTTGTTCCACCAGCGTCAGGCCGCCGGCCTCGCGATAAGCCTGCAGGCGCTGCTCATTGCGCAGCACCAGCCGAACCGGCAGCCCGGCCCGGGCCAGGCGCGTCGCCCATAACGTGCCGAGGCTGCCGGCTCCCAGGACATGCCAGGTGGTGGACATCAGTTTTTTACTCGGTTTGGCGCAGGCATCTGAAGGGCTCGCGGTAACGGCGGGAAAAGACCCGTTATAATGAGCCCGATTTTAACCACAAGCCAAGTGCGCGCCGTTGTCATGAGCGCGCCTTTTTATTTGGAGAACACTACATGCCGTCATTCGACGTGGTATCCGAACTGGACAAGCACGAAGTCACCAACGCCGTTGAAAACGCCGTCAAGGAACTCGACCGTCGGTATGACCTCAAGGGCAAGGGCAGTTTCGAGTTCAAGGAAAAGGACCTGACCGTCAACCTGACCGCCGAGGCCGACTTCCAGCTCGAGGCGATGATCGAGATCCTCAAGCTGGCGCTGGTCAAGCGCAAGATCGACGTGCAGTGCCTTGAAGTGAAGGATGCCTATGCCTCGGGCAAGGTGATGAAGCAGGAAGCCGTGCTCAAGGAAGGCATCGACAAGGAACTGGCGAAGAAGATCGTTGCCCACATCAAGGATGCCAAGCTCAAGGTCCAGGCCGCCATCCAGGGCGAGCAGGTGCGCGTGACCGGCAAGAAGCGTGACGACTTGCAGGAAGCCATTGCGGCACTGCGCGGCAAGGAATTCGGCATGCCGCTGCAGTTCAATAACTTCCGCGATTGATATCTCAGCCTCAGATACTGTGGCGAGGGAGCTTGCTCCCGCTGGCTGCGTAGCAGCTCCTCCGGTGGACGCTGCGCCCTGGAGCGCTAGCTCGGCCATGCGGGAGCAAGCTCCCTCGCCACAATTGCGTGCAATGGAAACAAGGAGAACACGATGGACTTGAACGCTGAAGTGGACCACTTGGTCAAGGCTTCCCAGGCCTGGATACCGATGATCATGGAGTATGGCAGCCGTGTGCTGCTGGCGATCGTCACCCTCGCCATCGGTTGGTGGCTGATCAACAAGGTCACGAAAAAGGTTGGTGCGCTGCTGGCCTTGCGCAACGCCGACCTGGCGTTGCAAGGGTTTATCAGCACCCTGGCAAACATCATCCTGAAGATATTGCTGATCGTCAGCGTCGCGTCGATGATCGGCGTGGAAACCACCTCGTTCGTCGCGGCCATCGGTGCCGCAGGCTTGGCGATTGGTTTGGCATTGCAGGGCAGCCTGGCGAACTTCGCCGGTGGCGTGCTGATCCTGCTGTTCCGTCCGTTTCGTATCGGTGACTGGATCGAAGCCCAGGGAGTCGCGGGGACAGTCGACAGCATCCAGATTTTCCATACTGTCATTCGTACCGGTGACAACAAGACCGTGATCGTGCCCAACGGCAATCTGTCGAACGGCATCATCACCAACACCAACCGCCAGCCGACCCGCAAAGTCGTGTTCGACGTGGGCGTGGATTACCAGGCTGACCTGCAAAAGGCTCGGGAAGTGCTGCTGGAATTGGCCAAGGACGAGCGCGTATTGGCCGATCCTGCCCCTGAAGCGGTGATTTCCATGCTCGGTGACAGCTCGATCACCGTGTCGTTGCGTATTTGGGTGAAGACGGCGGATTATTGGAGCGTGATGTTCATGCTTAATGAACAGGCACGGGATCGCTTGAAGGATGCCGGGATTGATATTCCGTTTCCGCAACGTGTGATTCGGGTTGTTCAGGAAGGGCCAGCGCAATAACGATTGGACTGTAACCTGGCGCTTGAGTCAGGTTATGTTTAGTTAGCTTGCTATTTAACAAGTTGTGTTAAATCTGGCGTTGCAATGGGTATAAAAAAACCGCTCACCTGGATCAGGTGAGCGGTTTTTTGTTTGTTGCGGGTGAAGCTATCGAACTAGTACTGAATTACAAGATGCTCAGTGGGTATTCGACGATTATGCGGAAGTCGTTGTTGCTGGTGTAATCCGTGTTGGATCTGTCAGTCCGATAGATCGCGCTACGCAGACGGAAAGACAGGTCCTTCGCGGGACCGCTTTGCAGAACGTATTTGCTTTCAAAGTCCCATTCGTGGGCTTTGGCGTCGCCTGTAGCGGTAGCGATATTATCGCTGGTGATATAGCGGGTCATGAAGCTCAGCCCAGGGATGCCGTAGCTCTTCATGTTCAGGTCGTAGCGAGCCTGCCAGGAAACTTCATCTTCGCTGTTGAAGTCGGAATATTGGACGGAGTTGGCAACGTAGACAGTACCGCCGCCGTCAACGCCGTAGGCGTAGCCGCTATCACCGGACGAGCGCTGGTGAGCCAAGGTGAATTTGTGCGCACCGAGGCTGTAGGCTGCTGCCAGCGACCAGATGCGGTTATCAATGTCACCGCTCAGCTCTTGACCCTGACTTTTGCTGTCATAGCCGTTGAAATCGAAGTTCAAGGACTGATCTTCGTTGATCGGCAGGGTGTAGTTCACGTTGAGGTACTTCTTCTTGAAGTAGTCTTCAATATCCGAAGCCGCTACGCCTGCTACCAAATTGTCAGTGAACTGATAGGTTGCGCCAGCAATGTTGGCGGATGGAAGACCTGGGCTGTGCCGACCATTGATGCTGTCACGGCCCGTGTAGTTCTGGGCGTTCATCGCGGTGAAGCGGCCAGCGGTCAGTTCCAGACCCTTGATTTCCTTGCTGGTGATGAGCGTACCAGTAGCGACTTCCGGATTCAGACGGCTATCATCCGTGGAGAACACAGGACTGGCGGTGTATTGGTTACCGTACTTCAGAACGGTGTCGGACAAGCGGAATTTGATAGCGCCGCCAACTTCAGACTGGGTGTCTTCTGGGCTACCGTCGTCGCCTGTGCCGAAGATGCCGTTACCGGTGCGACCTGGGCCGCTATCCAGCTTGACCTGGCCATTGAACAGGGCGTCCACGCCTACACCAACGGTGCCTTGAGTGAAGCCAGACTCGTAAACAGCCTGTACGCCAAGACCGGTTTCTTCGCGGTAGCCAGTGCTACGTGCTTTGCCAATGTTCTGGTTGTTGGAGGCACCTTTTTTGAAATCGCGGTTCATGTACAGCATACGATTTTTAACGGTCAGGCTCTGATCTTCAAAAAAGCCCTTGGACTCCTCTTGGGAGGACGCCACTGCGAACTGCGAAACGCTGGCCGATACAGCCAGTGCGATCATGCTCCACTTCATCACGCGCATCGTGATTTGCTCCTTTGGTTTTTAGAAGAGTACTGCCGTCCCACCTGTTTTTTTTCTGGGCGGCTCTTTCTTTTTGTGTCGGCGCAAACTTATATCACGACGACATTCTTTGGCGATACTTGCCCATCCAACCTTTCAGCTTCTTTACGACCATGTCGCCAATGGCTCGATCCATGTCGTATTTCTGCCGCTCCGGCGCAATCGGACCTGCAACTTGAATGTTGCTTTTTTTCTCCGGCGTCGGTGTAAAGAGTCCTTGGTTACTGCGCTTGAAGCTCCCTGAGGGCAACCTTGCCACTTTTATTTATAGGCCCGTAGGTTTTCGCGTCCGGCGATCCCCTGCAGGCGATGTGGGGATGAATGCAACAAGTATGCTCAAATCCGATTTTTGTTCACGTTTTTTTCACATTTTTCATTTTTCAACGGTGAAACCTCATGAAACCGGCCTCCAAAGGCCTTGTTTTAATTAAGGTTGACTGTCGATGCAGTCTCGTGATTGACGCTTTGAAAGGCCGCGGGACAACCAAAAACGTTACCGGTTCACCCCACAAGTGAGTAGATCACGGATGCTTCGTGCACTGAGCGTAGACGCGTTGTGCGATTTTGGTGCAAAAAAACTGTTGGCTGTACGAAAAATTTACAGCTCAAGATCAGCACGCTGCGTCTCTGGTGCGTGTCAGGCACCGTTGCAAACCCCTTGCGCTGAATTGGTGCGCAGCGTCCAAAGCCGGCCCTGGGTCGGTTCGTTATTCGCGGTGTACCCTTCGCCGTTCAAAGGTATGCTGGACGCCTGTGCCCGAGCGCAGGCCTGTGGGTCGAGCCGGGCTCAATCGATCATGTTAAGGAGTAAGCACGGTGTTTGCCTTGGATCCACGACTGCAACAAGACACATTGCCCATTGGCGATTTCCCGCTGTGCCGCTTGCTGCTCTCCAATGACTCGAATTACCCGTGGTTCATCCTCGTGCCGCGACGGGAAAATATCAGTGAATTGTTTCAGTTGGATGACGCTGATCAATTGCAGTTGTGGAAAGAAACCACGGCGCTGGCCGAAACGCTCAAGGACTCGTTCGACGCCGACAAGCTGAACGTTGCAACCTTGGGTAACGTTGTCAGTCAATTGCACATGCATGTGATCGTGCGCAAGCGAGAGGATGCCGCCTGGCCGGCGCCGGTCTGGGGGAAACATCCGGCCCGGCCTTATAATGCCGAGCAGGTAGCCGCCATTCGCGAACGGTTGCGAGCGGTGCTTACCGATGATTTCAAGTTTCTGGAGGGCTGAACCATGAACCTTGAAGACCGTGTAACCGATCTGGAAAGCCGCCTGGCATTCCAGGACGACACCATCCAGGCGTTGAACGACGTGCTGGTGGAACAGCAACGAATCGTCGAGCGTCTGCAGCTGCAGATGGCGGCGCTTCTCAAGCGCCAGGAAGAAATGGCCGGGCAGTTCGAATCCTTCGAGGAAGAGGCGCCACCCCCGCATTACTGACCGGCCCGAACGGCAGGTAATAAAAAACCGCGAGCAGCGAGGCTGCATCGCGGTTTTTTTTACGCCCGGATCAGCGGCGCGGCAGCGCGGCGATGACGTCTTCGGCTTGCAGGCCTTTGTCGCGATGCATCACCGAGAACTCCACGCGCTGGCCTTCGACCAGGACGCGGTGGCCTTCGCCACGAATGGCCCGGAAATGCACAAAAATGTCATCGCCGGAGTCGCGGGAGATGAAACCGAACCCCTTGGAAGTGTTGAACCACTTCACGGTGCCGGTATCACGGTTGGACATGTCGTAGTTCTGCGGCGCGGCGCTCGGCGACGACTTCTTGTAGAAGCTGACGGCCAGGTGCAGCAATACAGCGAGCAAGGCTGCGGCCAGGCTGGAGAGGATAGCGGGTTGGCCGCCAATTTCCGGCATGGGTGCCAGCAGGGTCAGGGTTTGCAAGGCAACAGCCAGCACGAGCAAGGCGCTGACAAGGTTTTGCAGTTGATGACGTGGACCTTTGTTCCAGTAAGGGATAACGGGTGCCAGGGTCAGGTTGAGCAGGCCGAAAAACGCCAGGTACAGCGCATCGGGATGTTGCAGGTAAGGTGTGGCTTCGGAACCCAGGCTAGGGATGAAGGACAGCAGCAGGGCAGCTGCGCCCATTAGCAAGTGGACGATTTTCAACATTTTGATTGGCTCACGGTTAAGACAGATCACAAGGAAGAGCTGGTCGGGGGCGGTTCGCTCCAGAAATGAGAGGCGTAGGAACACGTACCCGAATCAGCCTATGCGCGACGCACCGGAAAATAGGCGTAGCGACACACTGCCTATTTAACAGCAAAGCCCGGGCCTTCTCAAACTCGTTACAGGCGCGCAGCACGCTGTTCGTCGGCCCGAAGCATAGGTAGGGTGCTTGCCGGACGGGGGGCGATGGATGTTGAATTTCATTGTCTGGCCGGAACCGTCCAACGTTCCGGCTTGTCGGTTCAGGATGGCTGGCGATTTGTCGCAGGCCCTCGAGGGCGACACCCGCTAGAGTGAATTCACCACCGTCAGGAGATCAACCCATGGCAATTGATATCGGTATCAGCGAAGAAGATCGCAAATCCATCGTCGACGGGCTTTCGCGGCTACTGTCGGATACCTACGTGTTGTACCTCAAGACCCACAACTTCCATTGGAACGTTACCGGGCCGATGTTCCGAACCCTGCACCTGATGTTCGAGGAGCAGTACAACGAGCTGGCGCTCGCCGTGGATTCGATCGCCGAACGTATCCGCGCGCTCGGCTTCCCGGCGCCGGGGGCTTATTCGGTGTATGCACGCCTGTCCTCTATAAAGGAAGAAGAGGGGGTGCCTGCCGCCGAGGACATGATCCGGCAATTGGTCGAGGGCCAGGAGGCGGTGACGCGTACCGCCCGCGGTATCTTTCCTTTGTTGGACAAAGTCAGTGACGAGCCCACCGCCGACCTCCTGACCCAGCGCATGCAGGTTCACGAAAAAACCGCCTGGATGTTGCGTTCATTGCTGGAAGATCGCTAAGCCCTGGACAGGCGATGGTGCTGCCGTTGGCATCATCGCCTGTCGTTGCGTGTAGGAACGCATGATTCGTCGCCAGCTCCCTGTTGGCTTGTCCTACGTTGATGGTCAAAAAGTCATCTGGAACTGGCGATCCAGTTGAGCTTCCATAGAGCCACAGATCGGTTGTTCCGACTGAGGTTCGTATGGCAAAGGAGTGTCAACGGTATGATTCAAGGAAAAGACCCCAGGGAAAATATGCGCGGATGTCCGCAGTCCGTGAAGATCGACCCGTTCGTCAGTGGTTTCGACATGCAACTGGCCCGCCCGCTGGCGCGCTCCATCCGACTCAATGGGTTCGCCACCTGCCTGCGGCTGGAGCAGGTCTATTGGGATATCCTCGGTGACATGGCCCAGCTCAACTGTTGTTCCGTCAGCGCCTTGCTGTCCCATGTGGATCGGGAGGTGCACTTGCGTCATGGCGGCGTGCGCAATTTCAGTGGCCTGGTGCGCGTTGTCTGCGTGGTCCACAGCCTGAAGGAAATGAACACGGGTCATGCAAGTCTCGATTGACCTGTTATCGGCAATGACTGTGCGGTCTTACGGCTGCACAGGCCGCATTTAATGGATATAATCCCGCTCTTTGCCGCAAAGCCGGGCTTTGCGTGAATAACCTGATTGCCGAGACAACCCCATGCCGATGTACGACTATCAATGTGCTTCCTGTGGTCATCAGATGGAAGCCATTCAAAAAATCAGCGCGGCACCGCTGGTCGATTGCCCCGCCTGCCAGGCGCCAGAGCTGAAAAAGATGCTGTCCATGCCAGGATTCCGCCTCGGCGGCACCGGCTGGTATGAAACCGACTTCAAGACCGGCGCCAAGAAGAACCTGGCCGGTGGCGACAAAGCTGACTAAGTTGAACACGCGCGAGTTCTTGCACGGGCAGGGCCTCCAACCGAATGTCGAATTACGAGAAGTGAAACCACTACCATGATGCGCAGCCATTATTGCGGCCAACTGAACGAAAGCCTGGAAGGCCAGGAAGTTACTCTTTGCGGATGGGTTCATCGTCGCCGTGACCATGGCGGGGTGATTTTCCTCGATATCCGTGATCGTGAAGGCCTGGCCCAGGTAGTGTTCGATCCTGACCGCGCTGAAACCTTCGCCACCGCCGACCGCGTGCGCAGCGAATACGTCGTCAAGATCACCGGCAAGGTGCGCCTGCGTCCGGCCGGCGCCGGCAACGCCAACATGGCGTCCGGCATGATCGAAGTGCTGGGCTACGAGCTGGAAGTGCTCAACGAAGCGGAAACCCCGCCGTTCCCACTCAATGAATACTCCGACGTCGGTGAAGAAACCCGCCTGCGCTACCGCTTCATCGACCTGCGTCGTCCGGAAATGGCCGAGAAGCTGCGCCTGCGTTCGCGCATGACCACCAGCATCCGTCGCTACCTGGATGAAAACGGCTTCCTTGACGTCGAGACACCGATCCTGACCCGCGCCACGCCGGAAGGCGCCCGCGATTACCTGGTGCCGAGCCGTACCCACCCCGGCAGCTTCTTTGCCTTGCCGCAATCGCCACAGCTGTTCAAGCAACTGCTGATGGTGGCCGGGTTCGATCGCTACTACCAGATCGCCAAGTGCTTCCGCGACGAAGACCTGCGTGCCGACCGTCAGCCTGAGTTCACTCAGATCGACATCGAGACCAGCTTCCTCGACGAAAAAGACATCATGGGCCTGACCGAAGGCATGATCCGCAACCTGTTCAAGGAAGTGCTGGACCTGGAATTCGGCGAGTTCCCGCACATGACCTTCGAAGAGGCCATGCGCCGCTACGGTTCCGACAAGCCGGACCTGCGTAACCCGCTGGAGCTGGTGGACGTGGCCGACCAGCTCAAGGAAGTCGAGTTCAAGGTGTTCAGCGGGCCGGCCAACGACCCGAAATGCCGTATCGCTGCCCTGCGCGTACCAGGCGGCGCGAGCATGCCGCGCAAGCAGATCGACGATTACACCAAGTTCGTCGGCATCTACGGCGCCAAGGGGCTGGCCTACATCAAGGTCAACGAGCGTGCCGCAGGCATTGATGGCCTGCAATCGCCGATCGTGAAGAACATCCCGGAAGCCAACCTCAACGTGATCCTCGATCGCGTCGGCGCAGTCGATGGCGACATCGTGTTCTTCGGCGCCGACAAGGCCAAGATCGTCAGCGAAGCTCTGGGTGCGCTGCGCATCAAGCTGGGCCACGACCTGAAGCTGCTGACCTGCGAGTGGGCCCCGATGTGGGTCGTCGACTTCCCGATGTTCGAAGAAAACGACGACGGCAGCTTCTCCGCGCTGCACCACCCGTTCACCGCGCCCAAGTGCTCGCCTGAAGAGTTGGAGGCCAACCCGGCCGGCGCGCTTTCCCGTGCCTACGACATGGTCCTGAACGGCACCGAGCTGGGTGGCGGCTCGATCCGTATCCACCGCAAGGAAATGCAGCAGGCGGTGTTCCGCCTGTTGGGTATCGATGAGGCTGAACAGGAAGAGAAGTTCGGCTTCCTGATGGACGCCCTGAAGTTCGGTGCGCCGCCCCACGGTGGCCTGGCCTTCGGCCTGGATCGCCTGGTGATGCTGATGACCGGCGCCCAGTCGATCCGTGAAGTGATCGCGTTCCCGAAAACCCAGAGCGCGGCCGATGTCATGACCCAGGCCCCGGGCGTGGTGGACGCCAAGGCGTTGCGCGAGTTGCACATTCGTCTGCGTGAACAGCCAAAGGCTGAGTAAGGCTGGCACCTGAGAGGGCGCATCTTCGGATGCGCCTTTTCATTGGGGTCGATATTTCTGATTGCCGGCCGCTGCTCAAGAGCAGGGCGGGCAATGTTCCAAAGCGAAACGGAGCGAGTTATGGCAGGTCATTCCAAGTGGGCGAACATCAAGCACCGCAAAGAACGTCAGGATGCCAAGAGAGGCAAGATATTCACCAAGTGGATCCGTGAGCTGACAGTCGCGGCCCGCCAGGGTGGCGGTGACCCGGGCTCCAACCCGCGCCTGCGCCTGGCCCTGGACAAGGCCTTGGGCGCGAACATGAGCCGCGACATCATTGACCGGGCAATCGCCCGTGGCGCTGGTGCCACCGAGGCCGACAACGTCGAAGAGCTGACCTATGAAGGTTACGGCCCGGGCGGCGTGGCGGTGATGGTCGAGTGCATGACCGACAACCGCAACCGGACCGCCGCGGCCGTGCGCCATGCGTTCAGCAAGTGCGGCGGCAACCTGGGCACCGACGGTTCGGTGGCTTACCTGTTCGAGCGCAAGGGCCAGATCAGCTTCGCGCCGGGCCTCGACGAAGATGCCCTGACAGAGGCGGCGCTGGAAGCCGACGCCGATGATGTGGTCGGTCACGAGGACGGTTCATTTGACGTGTTCACGTCGTTCGCCAGCTTCTACGCCGTGCGCAACGCCCTGGAGGCCGCGGGATTCAAGCCGGCCGACGCGGAAATCGTCATGCAGCCGACCACCAGTGCCGAACTCGACCTTGAAGGGGCCGAGAAGGTGCTCAAGCTGATCGACATGCTGGAAGACCTGGACGACGTGCAGAACGTCTATTCCAACGCTGATATTCCGGAGTCGGTGGCTGAACAGCTCGGCTGACAGGCCTAATGCTGCTCACCCAAGGTTTGGTTTGTAATCATTGTGGCGAGGAGCTTGCTCCCTCGCCACGGATTCACTGCAAGCCTTTGATGAGCTGTATCCTCTTGTAACCCGCATTACCTTTCGCAGGCGTTATGACTTTAATCCTTGGTATCGACCCCGGTTCGCGCATCACCGGCTACGGCGTGGTTCGCGATACCGGGCGCGGCTGCGTGTACGTCGCGTCTGGCTGCATCCGCACCGGCGGGGGTGAGCTGCATGAGCGCTTGCAGATCGTTTATCGCGGCGTGCGCGAAGTCATCCAGACCTACGGCCCGGTGACCATGGGCATTGAAAAGGTTTTCATGGCCCGTAATGCCGATTCGGCCCTGAAGCTGGGGCAGGCCCGGGGCGCGGCGATCGTGGCGGGCGCCGAGGAGAACCTGGAGATCGCCGAGTACACCGCGACTCAGGTCAAGCAGGCGGTCGTCGGCACCGGCGCGGCGAACAAGGAGCAGGTGCAGATGATGGTGATGCACTTGTTGAAATTGGTCAGCAAGCCGCAGATCGACGCGTCCGACGCCCTGGCCATCGCCATTTGCCATGCCCATACCCGCTCCAGCCTGTTGCCCCATGGCCTGGGAACCGCACGCAGTCGTGGCGGGCGCCTGCGTCTCTGATAGCATCAGCGCTTCATTCATGAGCCCGAGTCAATTGCGCCTGTGTCGTCGGCCTTGAAGCTCGTGTTGTAACTCGCCAGCCAGCGGCTGGCCAACGCCCAAGGATCTGAAACGTGATTGGACGCTTGCGCGGCACCCTGGCTGAAAAACAGCCGCCGCACCTGATTCTGGATGTAAACGGCCTGGGCTATGAGCTCGAAGTGCCGATGACCACGCTGTATCGCCTGCCGTCGGTCGGTGAGCCGCTGACCCTGCACACTCATTTGGTCGTGCGCGAGGATGCGCAGTTACTCTATGGCTTCGTCGGCAAGCGCGAGCGGGATTTCTTCCGCGAGTTGATCCGCCTCAACGGTGTCGGCCCGAAACTGGCCCTGGCCTTGATGTCCAGCCTGGAAGTCGACGAGTTGATCCGTTGCGTGCAGTCCCAGGACACCTCGGCCCTGACCAAGGTGCCGGGGGTAGGCAAGAAAACCGCCGAGCGCCTGCTGGTGGAACTCAAGGACCGCTTCAAGGCCTGGGAAGCGGTGCCGGCGATGTTCGCGCTCGTTCCGAACCAGCCGGATGCTCCAGCGCCTGCGGCCAGCGCTGAAAACGATGCGGTCACCGCGCTGATTTCCCTGGGTTATAAACCGCAGGAAGCCAGTAAGGCGATCTCTGCCATCAAGGAAAAAGGCTTGAGTACCGAAGACATGATTCGCCGTGCCCTGAAGGGAATGATTTAAGTGATTGAAGCTGACCGTCTGATCGCCGCCACGGGCGCGCCCCGTGACCGCGAGGAAATCCAGGATCGCGCGATTCGTCCTGTCAGCCTGGCCGACTACATCGGCCAGCCGACCGTGCGCGAACAGATGGAGCTGTTCATCCAGGCCGCCCGTGGGCGCAGCGAGTCGCTGGACCATACCTTGATCTTCGGCCCGCCAGGCCTGGGCAAGACCACCCTGGCCAACATCATTGCCCAGGAAATGGGCGTGTCGATCAAAAGCACATCCGGGCCGGTGCTTGAACGGCCGGGCGACCTGGCGGCACTGCTGACCAACCTTGAGCCCCACGACGTGCTGTTCATCGACGAAATCCACCGGCTGTCGCCGATTGTCGAGGAAGTGCTATACCCGGCCATGGAGGATTTCCAGCTCGATATAATGATCGGCGAAGGGCCGGCGGCGCGCTCCATCAAGCTCGACCTGCCGCCCTTCACCCTGGTTGGGGCGACCACCCGTGCCGGCATGCTGACCAACCCGCTGCGCGACCGTTTCGGCATCGTCCAGCGCCTTGAGTTCTACAACAATGCCGACCTGGCGACGATCGTCAGCCGCTCGGCCGGCATCCTCGGTTTGCCGCTGGACCCGGACGGCGCCTATGAAGTCGCCCGCCGGGCCCGCGGTACACCGAGGATCGCCAACCGCCTGCTGCGCCGGGTCCGGGATTTTGCCGAAGTCCGGGCCAAGGGTCACATCACCAAGCCGATTGCCGACCTGGCCCTGAACCTGCTGGACATCGACGAGCGCGGCTTCGACCACCAGGACCGGCGGCTGCTGTTGACCATGATCGAGAAATTCGACGGTGGCCCGGTGGGCGTGGACAGCCTGGCTGCCGCTATCAGCGAAGAACGCCACACCATCGAGGATGTGCTGGAGCCCTACCTGATCCAGCAGGGCTATATCATGCGTACCCCGCGCGGACGGGTGGTGACGCGGCATGCTTATCTGCACTTCGGCTTAAACATCCCGACACGAATGGGGGAGATGCCGGTGGTAGACGAGTTCCTCGATGCGGTAGACGATTGAACGCGCTCTGTACAACGACTTTTTTTCGGTTCGTGCTGTCCCAGACCACGCCTGGAGCGTCAATGCGTTCAAGAATGAAAAAACAGTTGCCTGGCCGGATTGGCAACCTGAGGAGTAAGCACTAGAGTATGCGCGCGCAAAACGGGCTGGAGTCGTTCGCACATCGCTGTCGCGTTTATTACGAGGACACCGATGCCGGCGGCATCGTTTACTACGTCAATTACCTCAAGTTTATGGAACGGGCTCGAACCGAACGGCTGCGGGAACTGGGTTTTGCCCAATCCGCGCTGGCTGGGGAGGACCTGTTATTCGTCGTGCATTCCAGCGAAGCGCGCTACCACGCGCCGGCGCGACTGGACGACGAGCTTGTGGTGACTGCCGATGTCATCGAGTTGAACCGCGTCAGCCTGCGCTTCAAGCAGCAGGTCAGGCGCGCTGCGGATAATGTGCTGCTCTGCGAAGGGCAGTTTTTGGTGGCCTGTGTGCGCACCCATAGTTTGAAACCCCGGGCCATTCCCGAAGCTCTACGCGCGGCCTTTGCCGGCGTGAGCGGCGCGGGTACACACTCAGAGCAGGAGATAAAGCGTGGAAGCTAACGTCGTCGACCATTCCTCCATGTGGAGCCTGGTCAGCAATGCCAGCGTCGTGGTGCAACTGGTAATGCTGATCCTGGTAGCCGCATCGGTGACCTCATGGATCATGATTTTTCAGCGCAGCAACATGCTGCGCGCCGGTCGCCGTGCCCTGGAGAGCTTCGAAGAGCGCTTCTGGTCCGGCATCGACCTGTCCAAGCTGTACCGCCAGGCCGGCAGCAACCCGGACCCGGATTCGGGCGTCGAGCAAATCTTTCGCGCTGGTTTCAAGGAATTTTCCCGTCTGCGCCAGCAACCGGGTGTCGACCCTGAAGCGGTAATGGAGGGCGTGGCCCGTGCCATGCGCGTTGCCATCTCGCGGGAAGAGGAAAAGCTCGAACAAGGCTTGCCGTTCCTCGCTACCGTCGGTTCGGTCAGCCCGTACATCGGCCTGTTCGGTACCGTCTGGGGGATCATGAACTCCTTCCGAGGCCTGGCATCCGCCCAGCAAGCGACCCTGGCCACAGTGGCCCCGGGCATCGCCGAGGCACTGATCGCCACCGCCATCGGCCTGTTCGCGGCAATCCCGGCCGTTATCGCCTACAACCGTTTCGCTGCCCGCAGCGAAACGCTGACCAGCCGCTACTACACCTTCGCCGATGAATTCCAGGCGATCCTGCACCGCAAAGTGCACACCAGCGAAGAATAAGCAGGTATTTCCCGATGGCTTTAATCGCTCGAGCCCGAAACAAGCGCAAGCCGGTCGCCGAGATGAACGTGGTGCCCTACATCGACGTGATGCTGGTGCTGCTGGTCATCTTCATGGTGACCGCGCCGATGCTCAATCAGGGCGTGAAGGTCGATCTGCCCAAGGTTTCCAGCGAAGCCTTGCCGCAGGACAACAACACCCAGGTACTGACCATTTCCATCAAGGCCGACAAGACTTACTACTGGAACCTTGGCAGCGAAGTCGATACCGATAAACAGCAGGACCGGGCCATGACCTTGCCGCAGATGACCGACGCGGTGACCAAGATCATCAACGCCGGCAACGGTAACGGCAAGCGCACCCAGGTCTTCATTCGTGGCGACAAGACCGTCGACTACGGTGCCGTGATGGGCGCCATGGGCGGCCTGCAGAAAGCCGGGGTCGGTAACGTTGGCTTGATCACTGAGGCGCCCTGATGCAGCAACAGCGAGAGCCGTCCGCCTCGGAAAGCTACTTCTGGCCCAGTGTTCTGGCCATCGGCCTGCATGTGCTGGTGTTCGGCATGCTGTTCGTCAGCTTTGCCATGACCCCTGAGTTGCCGCCAGCCAAGCCGATCGTCCAGGCGACCCTTTACCAGCTCAAGTCGAAAAGCCAGGCCACGACGCAGACCAACCAGAAGCTTGCCGGCGAGGCGAAGAAATCCGCTGCGCGCCAGACCGAAGTCGAGCAGATGGAGCAGAAGAAGGTCGAGCAGGAAGCCGTGAGGGCAGCGGAACAAAAGAAAGAGGAAGCTGCTCAAAAGGCCGAAGAAGCGAAGAAGGCCGACGAGGCGAAAAAAGCGGACGAGGCTAAAAAGGCAGACGAAGCCAAGAAGGCCGACGATGCGAAGAAAGCCGCCGAGGCCAAGAAGGCAGAAGAGAAACAATTGGCTGATATAGCCAAGAAGAAAGCCGAGGAAGAAGCCAAGAAAGCCGCTGAAGAAGAGGCCAAGAAAGCGGCCGCTGAAGAAGCGAAGAAAAAGATTGTCGAGGACGCGAAGAAAAAAGCGGCCGAGGACGCCAAGAAGAAAGCTGAAGCTGAAGAGGCGAAGAAAAAAGTCGCCGAAGACGCGAAGAAGAAAGCCGCCGCCGACGCCGCCAAGAAGAAGGCCCAGGACGCAGCGCGTAAATCCGCCGAAGAGAAAAAGGCCCAGGCCTTGGCAGATTTGCTTTCCGACACGCCGGAGCGTCAGCAGGCATTGGCCGACGAGCAGGGCGATGAAGTCGCCGGCAGCTTCGACGATCTGATTCGCGCCCGGGCGGCGGAAGGCTGGGCTCGTCCACCTTCGGCGCGCAAAGGCATGACAGTTGTATTGCAAATCGGCATGTTGCCCGACGGTACGGTTACCTCGGTCAGCGTGGCCAAGTCCAGTGGCGATGGTCCGTTCGACGCTTCGGCGGTCGCGGCGGTCAAGAACATTGGGCGGTTGACGGAAATGCAAGGAATGAAGCCGAGCGATTTTGCTCCCTATCGTTCGTTCAAGATGACATTCACACCTGAGGATCTAGCCTTGTGAGAAACCTTCTTCGATCAATGCTTGTCGTTATCTGCTGCTTGGCAGGGATAGCGGTAGCAGAGGAAAAGAACATCCTGGTCACCAGCGGCAGCGACCGGGCGACGCCAATCGCCGTCGTTCCGTTCGGTTGGCAGGGCGGCAGCGTCCTGCCGGACGACATGGCTGAAATCATCGGCAACGACCTGCGTAACTCCGGTTACTACGCGCCGATTCCGAAGCAGAACATGATCAGCCTGCCGACCCAGGCCAGCGAAGTCATCTACCGTGACTGGAAGGCCCTGGGTGCCCAGTACATCATGGTCGGCAGCATCGTTCCGGCCGGCGGTCGCCTGCAGGTGCAATATGCCCTGTTCAACGTCGCTACCGAACAGCAAGTGCTGACCGGCAGCGTATCGGGCAGTGTCGACCAACTGCGCGACATGGCCCACTACATCTCCGACCAGTCGTTCGAGAAGCTCACCGGCATCAAGGGCGCGTTCTCTACCCGCATGCTTTACGTGACCGCCGAACGCTTTTCCGAGAACAACACCCGCTACACCCTGCAGCGCTCCGACTACGACGGCGCGCGTGCGGTGACCTTGCTGCAATCGCGTGAACCGATCCTGTCGCCGCGCTTTGCACCGGATGGCAAGCGCATCGCTTACGTCTCGTTCGAGCAGAAGCGTCCACGTATCTTCGTGCAGCACATCGACACCGGTCGCCGTGAGCAGATCACCAACTTCGAAGGGCTGAACGGCGCGCCAGCCTGGTCGCCGGACGGTTCGCGCCTGGCGTTCGTACTGTCCAAGGACGGTAACCCGGATGTCTACGTGATGAACCTGGCCTCGCGCTCGATCTCGCGCGTGACCAACGGCCCGGGCATCAATACCGAACCGTTCTGGGGCAAGGATGGCTCGACCATCTACTTCACCTCCGATCGCGGTGGCAAGCCACAGATCTACAAGACCAGCGCTGGCGGCGGCGGTGCCGAGCGCGTGACTTTCGTCGGTAACTACAACGCCAACCCCAAGCTGTCGGCGGACGAAAAGACCTTGGTGATGATCCATCGCCAGGACGGTTTCACCAATTTCAAGGTGGCGGCCCAGGATTTGCAGCGCGGTAGCGTAAAAATCCTCACTGATAGCACTCTGGACGAGTCACCTACTGTTGCGCCCAACGGCACCATGGTAATCTACGCCACCCGCCAGCAGGGCCGGGGAGTCTTGATGCTCGTGTCCATTAATGGACGCGTGAGGCTCCCGCTTCCTACCGCTCAAGGCGAAGTCAGAGAACCGTCCTGGTCCCCTTACCTGAACTGACGCGGCGCAATACGTTTTACTTAACACACTGGGGTTCATTAGGAGTTTCACGATGGAAATGCTGAAGTTTGGTAAATTTGCTGCGCTGGCTCTGGCCATGGCTGTAGCTGTAGGTTGCTCGTCCAAAGGCGGCGACAACGCCGGTGAAGGCGCTGTTGATCCAAACGCTGGTTACGGCGCTAACACTGGTGCAGTTGACGGCTCCCTGAGCGAAGAAGCTGCTCTGCGCGCAATCACCACCTTCTACTTCGAATACGACAGCTCGGACCTGAAGCCAGAAGCCATGCGCGCTCTGGACGTTCACGCCAAAGACCTGAAAGCAAACGGCGCTCGCGTTGTTCTGGAAGGCAACACCGACGAACGTGGTACTCGTGAGTACAACATGGCACTGGGCGAGCGTCGTGCGAAAGCCGTTCAACGCTACCTGGTACTGCAAGGTGTTTCCCCAGCTCAGCTGGAACTGGTTTCCTACGGCGAAGAGCGTCCAGTTGCTACCGGCAACGACGAGCAGTCCTGGGCTCAGAACCGTCGCGTCGAACTGCGTAAGTAATTCGTCATGCGAACGTGCCGTCGTGCTGTAACTGTCCTGGCTCTCAGCCTCGCGCCGCTTGCGGCGTGGGCTGCGGTTCCTGTGGTCGATAACGACTCCGGCTATAACAATAGCGGGAGCAGCTATCCGCCTGCAGGTTACGGTACGAACGGCGCCTATGCCGGGGGAGGGGTTTCGACCCCTGTCTCGGCACAGGGCCAGCTGTTCAACCAACTACAGCAAATGCAGGATCAGATCTCGCGCCAACAGGGTGTGATCGAAGAACTGCAAAATGATATTTCGCGCATGAAGCAGGAAAGCCTGGAGCGATACCAGGATCTTGATCGGCGCATAGGAACCGGCGTTGCACCTGCCGCGACTCCTGAGAATTCCCCAGCCGGTGGCGACTTGAACGCCCCCGGTGCAGCCGCAGGCGCCGGGGCAAGCGCTCCAGCAGCGCCTGCCGCCGGTGGCGAGCCGGCAGATCCGGCGAAGGAGAAGCTCTATTACGATGCTGCCTTCGACCTGATCAAAGCCAAGGATTTCGACAAGGCCAGCCAGGCCTTTACCGCTTTCCTGCGCAAATACCCCAACAGCCAATACTCGGGTAACGCCCAGTACTGGCTGGGTGAGGTGAACCTGGCCAAGGGTGACCTGCAAGGCGCCGGCCAGGCATTCGCCAAGGTCTCGCAGCTGTACCCCAAGCATGCCAAGGTGCCGGATTCGCTGTACAAGCTTGCTGACGTAGAGCGCCGCCTCGGTCACACCGACAAGGTCAAGGGCATTCTGCAACAGGTGGTGGCCCAGTATCCGGGTACCTCCGCCGCCCAATTGGCCCAGCGTGATCTGCAGCGCATGTAAGGCTGTTTGACCTGTTCTGAAGAAACCCGCGCCTGTCGCGGGTTTTTTCGTTAGAATTCACGCCCTTTTTATGAAACACGCTTTTTGGGATCTACGCGTTGGCGGGGTTCCTTGAAGTGCCTGACGGAGGCGGACAGCCTGTTTAGCTGTTACGCCCGTGGCGACTATGCAAGACACATTGAGAATTACCGAAGTTTTTTACTCGTTGCAGGGTGAAACGCGAACGGCCGGGCTGCCCACTGTTTTTGTGCGCCTCACAGGTTGTCCGTTGCGTTGCCAATACTGCGACAGCGCCTATGCCTTCAACGGCGGCACCTTGCGAACCCTCGACGATCTTCTCGAACAGGTGGCTGGCTTCCGTCCGCGCTATGTTTGCGTCACGGGGGGCGAGCCATTGGCGCAGCCCAATGCCATCCCGTTGCTCAAGCAATTGTGCGACGCCGGCTATGAGGTCTCTATCGAAACGAGTGGTGCGCTGGATATTTCCGCGGTCGATCCGCGTGTCAGTCGCGTCGTGGACCTGAAGACCCCAGGTTCGAAGGAGGCCCATCGCAACCGCTACGAAAACATCGAGCTGCTGACCCCCAACGACCAGGTCAAGTTTGTCATCTGCTCGCGGGAAGACTATGACTGGGCGGTGTCCAAGCTGATCCAGTATGGACTCGACCAGCGGGCCGGCGAGGTGTTGTTTTCACCAAGTCATCACGACTTGAATGCTCGGGATCTGGCGGATTGGGTGGTGGCGGACAATTTGCCGGTGCGCTTGCAACTGCAACTGCATAAGTATCTTTGGAACGACGAGCCGGGGCGCTGACATGACTGAACTATCAACTACTGCTGAAAAACGCGCGGTTATCCTGCTGTCGGGCGGCCTGGACTCGGCGACCGTCGTGGCCATGGCGCGGGCCGAGGGTTATCGCTGCTACACCATGAGCTTCGATTACGGCCAGCGCCACCGTGCCGAATTGCACGCCGCTGAACGGGTCGCCCGGGACTTGGGCGTGGTCGAGCACAAGGTCATTGGCCTGAACCTCAACGGCATCGGCGGTTCGGCCCTGACCGACAGTTCCATCGACGTCCCCGAAGTGCCGAGCGAAGGCATTCCGGTGACGTACGTGCCGGCGCGCAACACCGTGTTCTTGTCCCTCGCGCTGGGCTGGGCCGAGGTGCTGGAGGCGCGGGACATTTTCATTGGCGTCAACGCGGTGGATTATTCAGGTTATCCGGATTGCCGTCCGGAGTTCGTCGAGGCGTTCGAGCGCATGGCCAACCTGGCGACCAAGGCCGGTGTAGAGGGGCAGGGCTTCCGCATCCTGGCGCCGCTGCAAAACCTCAGCAAGGCCGAAATCGTCAAGGCGGGCGTGAAGCTTGGCGTCAATTACGGCCTGACCGTTTCGTGCTACCAAGCCGACGATCAGGGGCGCGCTTGCGGCAAGTGTGACAGCTGCCGCCTGCGAGCCGAAGGCTTCGCTGCGGCGGGTGTGAGCGATCCAACACCTTATTTTTGATTTATTTCAAATTAGGTGTTGAATAGTCCTTAAAAATCAGTATTATACGCGCCACCACACAGAGGGTCGTTAGCTCAGTTGGTAGAGCAGTTGGCTTTTAACCAATTGGTCGTAGGTTCGAATCCCACACGACCCACCATTTTCTGTAGTTTTAAAAGTCTGGAAGGCCCACGCAAGTGAGGATTTCCAGATTTTTTTTTGCCCGCGAAAAAGTTGTTGTTCGATGCCGGGATCAGGACAGGCGGATCTCGTCGCAAGCGTCCATGATCTGCTGGCGTAGCCAGGTATTGCTGCTGTCCTGGCTCGCTTTTTCGCTCCACATCATTTCCAGCGTAAAGTCCGGTAACGCCGGGGGCGGTTGGCGTTCGCCGAATCGCTCGTCGCAAATCAACGCCTGGATGCGCTTGGGCAGGGTCAGGATGTAGTCGGTTCCAGTGACCAGGGCCAACGCGGCCACATAACTGTTGGCTCGCGCGACGATCTGCCGCTTATAGCCCTGTCGAGCGAGCCAGCCATCGATCATGTTGGTATCGGACGTCCAGGGAGTCGGAAAGACATGCTGGCCCGCAGCGAACGCTTCGAGGCTGAAGTCCTGCCCGGCACCCGGAAATTTCCTGTCGACTACGCACACCAGCTCATCCGCCAGCAGTACCTGTGATTGCAATCCGTTGGCATCGCCATGGAAATGCGGGCCGAAACCCACGACAAGATCGAAGCGCTCATCCCTCAGCGCATCAAACGGGATATCTCGGTGGAACTTCGTGGTGTTGATGACCACGGGAAAACGGTTGCCGATGAAGCGCTTGACCAGTTTCGGAAGGATCAGGAGTTCGAAGTACTCCGGCGCGCAAAGATTGAACGTAATCTCTTCCTGATTCGGATCGAATCTCAGGGTGCCGGAATGGCAATGGTTGATGGTCTTGATTATCCCGAGTATCTGGCCGTACATGACAATGGCTTTGTGAGTCGGACTCATGCCGCTGCGGGTGTTGATGAACAGTTCGTCTTCGAAGCTCGTGCGCAGTTTTTTCAGGCAGTAGCTAACGGTCGACTGGCTGACACACAACGCTTCGGAAACCTGGGTGACGCTGCGCTGTTCATACACCGCGACGAATACCGTCAGGTCTTGCATATCCAGCTTTCGGAGCAGGTTACTAATGAGCATCAGCCAGTCTCGTCGCCATCCTTGCGTAAGATCCCGTTCCCACGAAGGCCTCCTTTATACAGGAGCATTGGCGTTTTAGCCTACGACAGTGGTGCCTGGCCAAGATGCCGAGCGTATTGCCTGGGGTTAAAGCGCAACGCCATCAGCATCATCAGTCCCATCGCCGCAGTCAGCGACCACCAGGCCCATTCGAAACTGCCCAATTGGTCACGTATCACGCCGGCGATCAGCGGCGAAAGGCCGGCGATCAGGTAGCCGATACCTTGCACGAAGGCGGTCAACGCACCGGCCCTGCGCGGGTTGTCCAAGTGATCGAGGGATACGATCAGGCTCATCGGGAACAGGCCACCGATGCCCAATCCCAGCAGGCAGGGCCACAGCAGACCGAAGCGACCTGGGCTGAGGATCAAGCCACAGAAGCCAGCCATGATCAGCGCCAGCAGCGCGATCAGTACCCAGCGTTTGTCCCGGCTGCGGTTGGCGAGCGCGGGGGTGACCAGGCCGGAAATCACTTCCATCGCCGTGAGGAATCCCAGCACCAGGCCAGCCTGCTGTTCGCTCCAGCCTTTTTCCAGGTAATACGGCGCCAACCAGGCCAGCACACACGTGTAGGACGCGGTGCCCAGGCCAAAAAAGAGTGCCAGCAACCAGGCCCGGCGGTTGTTGAAAAATGAGGCTTGCTGCTGTCCCGGTGCTTCGGGCAACGGGCCGACGGCCGAGCGCTGGGCCTGCCAGCAACCTAGCGCGACCAGCGCCAGCAGCGCCCAGATTGCCAGGCCTATGCGCCAACTGCCAGTCTCAGCCAGGACGAAGGGCGAGAGCGACGCGGCAATGGCCGCCCCACCCATGATCGAAGTGACGTACAGCCCCATGAACAACGAGACGTTGTCGCTGAAGCGCGATTTGATCAGCGCCGGCAGCACGGCCTGGATCAGGGCGATGCCGATTCCGGCCAAAATGGCGCTGATGATCAGCGCTGCGGCACTGTCCAGATAAAGGCGCGAGGCCGTGGCGAGGCCGATGATCACCAGCGACAGGAGGATGGTGCGGTGCTCGCCGATGCGCAGCGCCACGCGGATGCCCAGGAACATCGCCAGGCCCATCGCCATGACCGGTAACATGGTCAGCAGCGATGCCGTGGTGAAATTCAGGGGCACTTCGCCGCGAATCGCTGACAACAACGGGCCTACCGCCGCCATCGATGGTCGCAGGTTCAGCGCTATCAACACGATGCTGACCATTAGCCAGACGGCATGGGTACTTGAGGTTCGAACGTTTTCCATAACAGAGCCTTGGCTAAAGCAAAGCACCATTTAGGCGGGAGCAGCCCGATTTCGGCAAACTGAAAACTGGCGGGGCTTATTGAATAATTCGATACCGTCCACCCGGCATTTGTGGCGAGGGAGCTTGCTCCCTCGCCACGGGCCCAGTGGGACGCCAGCCGGTCAGTCCATCCCTGGGCTCAACGTCCCAAGCCAAGCCACCAACCCCAGGATGATGACCACCACGCAAAACTCCAGGACCATGCTGCGCCTCAACGCATTCACCGCAACGTGATGCTCGCCGGTCCGCCGGGCCTGCTCCAGCAGGGGGCTCAGTTGAAAACGATTCAGCGCGGCGAACACCAGCATGGCCATGAACAGGATGAGCTTGAGCGCCAGCAATTGGCCGTAGGTACTCTGGAGCATTCCGTCGACCCTTGGTCCGACAATGAACAGATAGTTGATCACCCCCGTCACGCTGATGACCACCACGAATACCGTCCCGGCGCTCTCGAAACCGGTCAACGTCCGGGCCAGTACCGCCAGCCGATTTTCGGCCTGGCGCAGCAGCAGGGCAAACGCCGCCAAGGCACCGACCCAGCCACCCGCGGCCCACAGGTGCAGGAAGTCGGTGATGAAGTGCCAGTTACGACGGGCGCCTTCATCCATGGCACCGTGGCCTGCCCAGGCCAGCGTCGCCAGGGCCACGGCCCCGCCCAGCGCGACCAGGCCCAGGCTGGCGGTCGGCCAGCGGTGGCTGAGTGTCGCGGCAACACCCGCCAGCAGCAACGCCGCCATGCGCACCGTCCAAGTCAGGCCGACATCGGTCTCCGCCACCATCATTTCAACGTGCGGCCGCAGTTCGGTCCACTCGGAAACACCACTCATCGCCCAGGCCATGCACGCCATCGCCGCCAGGGAGAGCAACCCGCCCAGCACCGCCGTGCTCACCAACAGCGGTGCGAAAGGCAATACCGCGCCCGACATGCGTTCCTTGCCCCGCAGGCTGTAGAGACCGAAGGCAGCCAGGCCGAACAGCAGCATCAGATCCAGGTACAGGGCAAAGCGCAGCGCAACGTTGATCGAGTCGCTCATCAACTCACTTCACCTTGAACTTAACGCTGCCGGTGATCGGGTGAGTGTCGGACGACACCGCGCGCCATTGCACCTGGTAAGTGCCGGTGGCGAGTGGCGCTTTCGGGGTGATGACCATGGTTTTCGGATCATCGCTCCCGGACACCTTGGCCAACACTGGCATCGGCGCATGGTCCGCCATGCCGGGCATACCCGTCATCATCAGCTTGGCGCCGGAAAACTTGGTGATCAGGTTTTCTGAAAAGTGCAGCTCGATCTTCGCCGGTGCCGCGCCCTCGGCCCCTTCGGCCGGCGTGGACGACAGCAGTTTCGGGTGGGCCTGGGCCAAGCCACTGGCCAACAGGCCGGCGGACAAGGCGACGGTGATAACAGCGGTTTTGATGAATGACATGCAAGGACTCCTACAGCTCGGTTTTAGTTTTTAGTGAAGCAGATCAGCGGCTCAGAACCACATGCGCACGCCCAGCACCAGGCGCGCTTCGCTGCGGTCCTCGCCTTCTTCCCGGGCGTAGTCGGCGGTGTTGCCGTAGACCCGATTCCAGGTGACGCCAATATAGGGCGCGAATTCGCGGCGTACTTCGTAGCGCAGGCGCACGCCGAGTTCGGTGTCCGACAACCCCGAGCCGACGCCACGGGCCGGATCGTTCTTGCCATAGAAGTTGGCTTCGGCGGTGGGCTGCAGGATCAGGCGATTGGTCAGCAGGATGTCGTAGTCACCCTCAAGGCGCGCCGCGCTCTGGCCACCCTCGCCGATAAAAGCGGTGGCTTCGGCCTCGAAGTTATACAGCGCCATGCCTTGTACGCCGAAGGCCGCCCAAGTCTGTGAATCGCCAGGCTTGAAATCCTGGCGAACGCCGGCCACCACGTCCCACCAAGGGCTGACGGCATGACCCCACAGGGCCTGGACTTCGGCTTCTTCGGTCTTGCCGTTGGTGCGTTCGCCTTCGGAGCGCAGCCACAAGCGATCGATATCGCCGCCGACCCACCCGGAGGCATCCCAGCTCAGGGCGCTGCCGTCGTCGGCGTCTTGCCATTCCAGTTGGTCGATCAGGAAAAACGAGTTGATGGCGCTGTCATGCACCGCGTGTCCACCGTGATCCTCGTAGACGGCGGCGCGGTCGGCGGCGGTCAGTTCCGGGATGGGCGTGCGGCTGCGGGTGGGGGCCGTCTGCATGGGCTCCATGCCCTGCATCGAGTCCATGCCTTGCATCTGGCTGTGGTCCATTCCCTGCATCTGGCTGTGATCCATGCCAGGCATGCCATTGCTTGCGGCCCAGGCCGAGACGCTGGTGCCGAGGGCAAGAATGGCCACGGGCAGGGCGGGGTATTTGATGATAGTGGTCACGGTCGCTTCCTCATTCCTGCACCCGAACTTCACGGAACATGCCCATCTCCATGTGATACAGCAGATGGCAGTGATACGCCCAGCGCCCCAGGGCATCGGCGGTGACCCGGTAGCTGCGCCTGGAGCCCGGTGGCACGTCGATGGTGTGCTTGCGGACCATGAATTGGCCGCTCTCGTCCTCCAGGTCGCTCCACATGCCGTGCAGGTGGATGGGGTGGGTCATCATGGTGTCGTTGATCAACACGATGCGCAGTCGCTCGCCGTACTTGAGCAGCAGCGGCGCGGCGTCGGAGAATTTCACGCCGTCGAACGACCAGGCGAATTTCTCCATGTGCCCGGTCAGGTGCAGCTCGATGGTACGGCCCGGTTCGCGGCCGTCGGGGTCGGGGAAGGTGCTGCGCAGGTCCGCGTAGGTCAGCACTTTGCGGCCATTGTCACGCAGGCCCATGCCCGGGTCGTCGAGCTTGGGCTTGACGCTCATGGCTTGCATGTCCACCAGCGGATTGTCTTTCTCCGAATCGGGGTGGGCCTGCATGCCGCCCATGCCTGGCATGGCACTGTGATCCATGCCGGACATGTCATCCATGCCCTGCATGCCTGCGTCCATGCCTTGTACCTGGCCGTGGTCCATGCTCTGCATCGAGCCGTGGTCCATGCCTTTCATTTCACCCATATTGCCGTGATCCATACCGCCCATGCCCATGTCATCCATGGTCACCAATGGCCTGGGGTCGAGGGGCGGAACCGGCGCCGACAGCCCGGCCCTGGTGGCGAGGGTGCCACAGGCATAGCCGGTGCGGTCCATCGATTGGGCGAACAGCGTATAGGCTTGCTGCGTGGGTTCGACGATGACGTCGTAGGTTTCCGCCACGGCGATTCGGAACTCATCGACGCTCACTGGCTTGACGTACTGG
This sequence comes from Pseudomonas frederiksbergensis, assembly GCF_035751725.1. Lineage (GTDB taxonomy): Bacteria > Pseudomonadota > Gammaproteobacteria > Pseudomonadales > Pseudomonadaceae > Aquipseudomonas > Aquipseudomonas frederiksbergensis_A. The sequence goes on from NZ_CP142104.1 coordinate 1,373,536, forward strand.
CCATCGGAGGCGACGACGGTCATTTTCAGGCCGGGAATACGCACGTCGAAATACGTCATGGACGAGCCGTTGATGAAGCGCAGGCGGATGCGCTCGCCAGGTTTGAACAGGCCGGTCCAGTTCATGTCTGGCGCCTGGCCATTCATGAGGTAGGTGTACGTGGCGCCACTGACGTCAGCAAGGTCCGTGGGATTCATTTTCATCTCGGCCCACATCTTGCGATCAGCCACGGTGGCGCCCCAGCCGTTCTTGCCCACATCGTCAATGAAATCGCCGACGGTGCGTTTGTTGTAGTTGTAGTAGTCCGACTGTTTCTTGAGCTTACGAAGCACGTCGGTGGGATCTTCGTCAGTCCAGTCGGTGAGCATCACCACGTAGTCCCGTTCGTACCGGAAGGGCTCGGGCTCCTTGGCGTCGATGACCAACGGCCCATAGACCCCGGCCTGCTCCTGGAAACCGGAATGACTGTGGTACCAGTAGGTGCCGTTCTGCCGGACCTTGAATTGGTAGACGTACATGCCGTCGGGCTCGATGCCCTTGAAGCTCAGCCCCGGCACGCCATCCATGTTCGCCGGCAGCAGGATGCCGTGCCAATGGATCGAGGTGGTGTCCTTCAAGCGATTGCGCACCCGCAGGGTCACGGTGTCGCCTTCGCGCCAGCGCAGCAGCGGGCCGGGGATGCCACCGTTGATGGTCTGGGCGGTGCGTGGGCTGCCGGTGAAGTTGACCGGGCTTTCGCCGATGAACAGGTCGAACTCGGTGCCGCTCAGTACGTTGGGTTGGCCAGGGCCAGTGACGGCCCAGACAGGGGCGCGCCACAAGCCCAGGCCAGCGAGGATGCCGCCGGCAGACAGGCCCTTTACAAAGGTTCGCCGGGAAGTTTTTGTTTGCATGCGATGAAAGTCCGTCAGTCGATTCGCTGCGTGCAAGGGAAGTGGTCCCATGCAGGGTAGAGCGAACGATGACACAGCCGGGCGGGGCGAGTGATTACATTTCAGTCAGCTTGGCACAGGCGCAAGTCGCCTGCCCGGGCACAGGTCAGAATGATCTTTTGCAACGGCGGGATATTCTGTAGCCTTGCCGGCTTCACGCTGTCCCGTGCCTGATGACATTCACTTTCCCGGCGGTACCCGAGTGGTCCGGAGCCGGGTGTATACTCGACTTTCGCGCAAATGCGCCTATAGGTCTTGCGAACATGACGCAGATTTCCGAACGCCTTCTGGTCCAGGCTCACCTCGATGCCAAGCAGCCCAAGCCGCTGTCGGCCGAGCAAGAGGCCTGGTACCGCGCTGCCATCGCCGCCGAGCTCAAGGCTCAGGACGCGGTGCTGGTCGCGCATTTCTATTGTGACCCGATCATCCAGGCCCTGGCCGAAGAGACCGGGGGCTGTGTCTCCGATTCCCTGGAGATGGCCCGCTTCGGCAACGCCCATCCGGCCAAGACCGTGGTGGTGGCCGGGGTCAAGTTCATGGGTGAGACCGCCAAGATCCTCAACCCTGAAAAACGCGTGCTGATGCCAACGCTGGAAGCTACCTGCTCCCTCGACCTGGGCTGCCCGGTGGATGAATTCTCGGCGTTCTGCGACCAGCATCCGGAGCGCACGGTGGTGGTGTATGCCAACACCTCGGCGGCGGTCAAGGCGCGGGCGGACTGGGTCGTGACGTCCAGCTGTGCACTGGAAATCGTCGAAAGCCTGATGGACAACGGCGAGACGATCATCTGGGGCCCGGACAAGCACCTGGGCACCTACATCCAGCGCAAGACGGGTGCCGACATGCTGCTCTGGGACGGCGCCTGCATCGTGCATGAAGAGTTCAAGTCCAAGCAATTGGAAGACATGAAGGCGCTGTACCCGGACGCCGCGATCCTGGTGCACCCGGAGTCGCCGACCTCGGTCATCGAGCTGGCGGATGCCGTGGGTTCCACCAGTCAGTTGATCGCCGCTGCCCAGAGCTTGCCGAACAAGACGCTGATCGTCGCCACTGACCGGGGCATTTTCTACAAGATGCAGCAGCTGTGTCCGGACAAGGTCTTCATCGAAGCCCCCACCGCCGGCAACGGCGCGGCGTGCCGCAGTTGCGCGCATTGCCCATGGATGGCGATGAACACCCTGGAACGCACGCTCAAAAGCTTGCAGGAAGGCACCAACGAGATTTTCGTCGACCCGGCGTTGATTCCCCAGGCGATTCGCCCCCTCAAGCGCATGCTGGATTTCACTCAGGCAGCGCGGATGAAGTTGGCGGGGAATGCCTGAAGCTGAAGACGATAGCGGGGCTGCGAGGATTTCTTGGCGAGGGAGCAAGTTCCCTCGCCACGGGTCCTGTGGTGTTCTTATTTGGTTTTCTTTGGAATCCGCACCAACTGCGTATCCGAGTAGATGTCATGCCAACTGCGCTTGCGCTTGTCGAACAGCGCCCAGATAAAGCCCGCGCCCAACAGCAGCAATGACGCAATCGATACCACGAACCGCAACAGCGCCTGCCACAGGCTGATGGCCGTGCCGTCGGCGTTCTGCACGCGGATGCACCAGACCTGCATGCCCAGGGTCTGGCCGTTGTGGGTCCAGAACTTTGCGAAGAAGCCGAACAGCACGAAGAGCAACACCGTTGATAGCAGCGGATCGCCGTCCAGCGCGCCGGCGTCGGTGAGGGCGCGCATCTTTTCTTCGCCAATGATCGCCATCTGGATCATCTTGTAGACACCGCCAGTGACGATCAGCAGCGCCGTGCACAGCAGGAAGTCATAAAACATCGCGGCCAGGCGACGACCCAGGCCGGCGGGAGGGAAGTCACCCTGGGGGGTGAGCAGGTGTTTCGACATGACGGCCTCGAGCCAAAAAGAACCCATTTTACGGATTTACGCCCATAAAAAAGCCCCTGATATCAATCAGGGGCTTTTTAGTGTGCGAAAGCCTTAGGCTTCGGCAATAACCTCGTCAGCCTGCATGCCTTTCTGGCCTTGCACGGCAACGAAAGTGACTTTCTGGCCTTCTTTCAGGCTCTTGAAGCCGTTGCCCTGGATGGCGCGGAAGTGTACGAACAGATCCGGACCGCTTTCAGGGGTGATGAAACCAAAACCTTTTTCGTCGTTGAACCACTTGACGGTACCGCTCTGACGTTCAGCCATTTTCTTATTTCCTTGACGCTAAATTAATGACAGCCTCTTTCCACACGAAAGAGTACTGGGGCTGGGTTGCAGGAAAGTAAGATGACGTCGAACGGGTTGTAGCTAACTTCGTAGGCTACTGCCCAGGTCACGATCCAAGCGACCCATGCAAACACAGTGACGAAACTCTACGCCAACTTCCAACGAAAAAACAACCCCCCCTCAAGGGCCCGTATTTACTCAGCTTTGCTGGCGTTTTAGATGTTTCCTCAAGGTCGCCTTAATCAAAAGGCAAGTCCAGTAGTTCCGTAGCGTTATAAGCCCGGATGATTAACACTAGATGCACCTTTTTATGGCGGTTGCGTTACACATTAGTGCACGTTTAGCGCAACCGCGTTACTTATAGAAACAACCAATCAACCACGGTAGTAGCGCTGTGGAACGAATGGCATTTTGCTTACAAGCAGAGGCACTTTTTTCCCACGCACGATGGCCCAGACTGGCGTGTCCAAGGCGACGTAGGCGCTGTCCAGGTAACCCATCGCCAACGGACCGCCCAGTGTCGGCCCGAAGCCGCCGCTGCAAACCGTGCCGATGGTCTCGCCGGCCTCGTTGACGATCTGCGCACCTTCGCGAACCGGTGTGCGTTCCTGGGGCAACAGGCCGACACGTTTGCGCTTCACGCCTTGCTGTTGCTGGGCAAAAACGGTTTCCGCCCCAGGGAAGCCCCCGGCACGAGCGCCGTCGGCGCGGCGCACCTTGGAGATTGCCCAGAGCAAGCTGGCTTCGATCGGCGTGCTCTCGGTGTTCATGTCATGGCCGTAGAGGCACAGGCCGGCTTCCAGGCGCAGGGAGTCACGGGCGCCAAGGCCGATGGCGGCTACCTCTGGCTCAGCCAGCAGCGCGCGGGCGAGTTTCTCCGCGTCGGCCGCCGGCACGGAAATCTCGAAACCGTCTTCACCGGTGTAGCCCGAACGGCTGACAAAGCAATCCACGCCCAGCAGGGTGACGCGCTGGAATTGCATGAAAGTCATCTTCGTCACTTCCGGGGCCAGGCGTGCGAGGACGGTGACGGCCTCCGGGCCTTGCAGGGCGAGCAGGGCGCGGGCTTCGAACAGCGGCTCGATGTTGCACTGGCCGCCGATGTTCGCTTGCAGGTGGGCCAGATCCTGGTCCTTGCACGCCGCGTTGACCACCAGGAATAGTTCGTCATTGCCCAGGTTGGCGACCATCAGGTCATCCAGGATGCCGCCGTTCTCATTGGTGAACATGGCATAGCGCTGCATGCCCACCGGCAGGTCGATGATGTCCACCGGCACCAAGGTTTCCAGGGCCTTGGCGGCACCTGCGCCGGTCAGGCGTATCTGGCCCATGTGGGACACATCGAACAGCCCAGCCTGATCACGGGTGTGCTGGTGTTCCTTCATCACGCCCAACGGGTATTGCACGGGCATGTCGTAGCCGGCGAACGGCACCATGCGGGCGCCGAGTTCAAGGTGCAGCGCGTGCAGCGGGGTTTTCAACAGTTGTTCGGTGGACATATCAACTCCTGGAAAATGAAAATGACGCGCGTCAGCATTCGATGATGTTGACCGCCAGACCGCCGCGGGCGGTCTCCTTGTATTTGCTTTTCATGTCGGCGCCGGTCTGGCGCATGGTGCGGATGACTTTGTCGAGGGAGACGAAGTGATGCCCGTCGCCGCGCATGGCCATGCGCACCGCGTTGATGGCCTTCACCGAGCCCATGGCGTTGCGTTCGATGCACGGCACCTGGACCAGGCCGCCAATCGGGTCGCAGGTCAGGCCGAGGTTGTGTTCCATGCCGATTTCAGCGGCGTTTTCCACTTGTTGCACGCTGCCGCCCAGCACTTCGCACAGTGCGCCGGCGGCCATGGAACAGGCCACGCCGACCTCGCCCTGGCAACCGACTTCAGCGCCGGAGATGGAGGCGTTTTCCTTGTACAGGATGCCGATGGCGGCGGCGGTCAGCAGGAAGCGCACTACGCCATCTTCATTGGCCCCGGGAATGAAGCGCATGTAGTAATGCAGCACGGCCGGGATGATGCCCGCCGCACCATTGGTTGGGGCGGTGACGACGCGTCCGCCATAGGCGTTTTCTTCGTTGACGGCCAAGGCATACAGGTTGACCCAGTCCAGCACCGACAGTGGGTCGCGCAGTGCGGCTTCGGGATTCTTGCACAGCTGGCGATGCAGCGCGGCGGCTCGCCGCTTGACCTTCAGCCCGCCCGGCAGGATCCCTTCGTTGCGACAGCCCGCCGCCACGCAATCCTGCATCACTTGCCAGATCTTCAGGAGGCCGGCGCGCGTTTCGGCTTCTGGGCGCCAGGCACTTTCGTTGGTCAGCATCACTTGGCTGATGGACAGGCCATAGGTGCTGCAATGGGCCAGCAGATCCTTCGCGCTCTTGAACGGGAAGGTCAGCGGTGTGGCATCTTCGACGATACGGTCGGCGCCGGCCGCGTCTTCGTCCACGACAAAGCCTCCGCCCACCGAGTAGTACTCGCGGCTGCGCACTTGCAGCCCGGCGGCATCGAAGGCGCGGAAGATCATGCCGTTGGGGTGGTAGGCCAACGGTTTGCGGATCATCGCCAGGTGCAGTTTTTCGTTGAATTCGATGATGTGCTCGCCGAGCAGGTTCAGGCGACCGCTGCTGCGGATCTCCTGGAGCCGGGCGGTGACTGTTTCGGTGTCCACGGTGTCCGGATGCTCGCCTTCCAGGCCCAGCAGCACGGCCTTGTCGCTGCCGTGGCCTTTGCCGGTGGCGCCGAGGGAACCGTATAGCTCGACTTTGACGCTGGCAGTGGCATGGAGCAGCTCATCACGACGCAACCCTTCGACGAAACGGGCCGCGGCACGCATCGGGCCGACCGTGTGGGAGCTGGAAGGGCCGATGCCGATCTTGAACAGGTCGAACACGCTTAACGACATGGTGTTTCTCCGGTTTCTTTTTATGGGATCGACGGTTTTAGGAGATTGGCGTAGATCCAATGTGGGAGCGAGCAAGCCCGCTCCCACAAGGGAGTATGCGCTGTGGTTGAAAGGGGCGAGCAAACCCACCCCCCTTCAGGTCAAGCGTAGCTTTCGATCGACGGGCAGGCGCAGACCAGGTTGCGGTCGCCGAACACGTTGTCGACCCGGCCCACGGGCGGCCAGTATTTGCCTTCGATCAACGACGCCACCGGATACACCGCCTGTTCGCGGCTGTAAGGGTGGGTCCAGTCGCCGACGAGTTCCGCGGCGGTGTGCGGGGCGTTCTTCAGCGGATTGTCGTCTTTGTCGAGGCTGCCATTTTCAACTGCGCGGATTTCTTCGCGGATGCAGATCATGGCGTCGCAGAAGCGGTCCAGTTCTTCCTTGGATTCGCTTTCGGTCGGCTCGATCATCAAAGTGCCGGCCACTGGGAACGACATGGTCGGGGCATGGAAGCCGAAGTCGATCAGGCGCTTGGCGACGTCATCGACGCTGATGCCGCTGCTATCCTTGAGCGGACGCAGGTCGAGGATGCACTCGTGGGCCACCAGGCCGTTGCTGCCGGAGTAGAGCACCGGGTAGTGCTCTTCCAGGCGACGGGCGATGTAGTTGGCGTTGAGGATCGCCAGTTGCGAGGCGCGCTTGAGGCCCGCGCCGCCCATCATGCGGATGTACATCCAGGTGATCGGCAGGATGCTCGCGCTGCCGAACGGCGCCGCGCAGACTGCGCCTTCCTTGCGTTGCATGTTGGCGTGGCCCGGCAGGAACGGCGCCAGGTGCGATTTGACGCCAATCGGGCCGACGCCCGGGCCGCCACCGCCGTGAGGGATGCAGAAGGTCTTGTGCAGGTTCAGGTGCGACACGTCGCCGCCGAACTTGCCTGGGGCGCAGAGGCCGACCATGGCGTTCATGTTGGCGCCGTCGATGTACACCTGGCCACCATTGTCATGAATGATGCCGCAGATTTCGCGGATGCCTTCTTCGAACACACCGTGGGTGGACGGGTAGGTGATCATCAGCGCGGCGAGGTGTTCGCGGTGCTCGATGGCCTTGGCGCGCAGGTCTTCGATGTCAACGTTGCCGCGGGCATCGCAGGCGGTCACGACCACGCGCATGCCGGCCATGTTGGCGGTGGCCGGGTTGGTGCCGTGGGCCGAAGACGGGATCAGGCAGATGTCGCGACGGTCTTCGCCACGGCTCTGGTGATAGGCACGGATCGCCAGCAGGCCGGCGTATTCACCCTGGGAACCGGCGTTGGGTTGCAGCGACACCGCGTCATAGCCGGTGGCGGCGCAGAGCATGGCTTCCAGTTCGTCGGTCAGTTGCTGGTAACCCGCGCTTTGCTCGGCCGGGGCGAACGGGTGCAGGGCGCCGAACTCGGCCCAGGTCACCGGGATCATTTCGCTGGCGGCGTTGAGTTTCATGGTGCAGGAACCCAGCGGGATCATGGTGCGATCCAGGGCCAGGTCCTTGTCGGCGAGCTTGCGCAGGTAGCGCATCAGCTCGGTTTCGGAATGGTAGCGGTTGAACACCGGGTGGCTGAGGATCGCCGATTGGCGCACCAGTTCGGCCGGGATGCGGCTTTGCACGCTGGCGGCCAGTGCAGCGAAATCTGGCAGGGCCTTGCCTTCGGCCAACAGACCCCAGAGGGTTTCGATATCCGCCTGGCTGGTGGTCTCGTCCAAGGACAGGCCCAGGCGTTCAGCATCGACCACACGCAGGTTGATGCGCTGGGCACGGGCCTTGTCGTGCAGGGCGGCGGTTTGCGCGCCGGTGTGCAGGGTCAGGGTGTCGAAGAAGCTCTCTTGCTCGACGTTCAGGCCCAGCGCGCCCAGGCCCTTGGCGAGAATCGCGGTCAGGTGATGGATGCGATTGGCGATTTGCACCAGGCCCTTGGGGCCGTGGTACACGGCGTACATGCTGGCAATGTTGGCCAATAGCACTTGGGCGGTGCAGATGTTGCTGGTGGCTTTCTCGCGGCGGATGTGTTGCTCGCGGGTCTGCATCGCCAGGCGCAGGGCAGGCTTGCCGAAACGGTCCACGGAAACGCCGACCAGACGGCCAGGCATGTCGCGCTTGAACGCATCCTTGGTGGAGAAATAAGCCGCGTGTGGGCCGCCGAAGCCCAGCGGCACGCCGAAGCGCTGGGCGCTGCCGATGGCGACGTCGGCGCCGAATTCGCCTGGCGGGGTGAGCAGGGTCAGGGCCAGCAGGTCAGCGGCGACGGCCACCAGGGCGTTGGTCGCGTGGAAGCGTTCGGTCAGTTCGCGGTAGTCGAACAGGTCACCGTTGCTGGCCGGGTATTGCAGCAGCGCACCAAAGAAACCGCTGACGTCGCTCAGTTCGCGCTCGTCGCCCACGACCACGTCGATGCCCAGGGGCTCGGCACGGGTGCGCAGCACGTCGAGGGTTTGCGGGTGGCTGTGCACGGAGGCGAAGAAGGCGTTGCTGCCCTTGTTCTTGCTCAGGCGCTTGCAGAAGGTCATGGCTTCGGCGGCGGCGGTGGCTTCATCCAGCAAGGAGGCGTTGGCGATCGGCAGGCCGGTGAGGTCGCTGATCAGGGTCTGGAAATTCAGCAGCGCTTCGAGACGGCCCTGGGAGATTTCTGGCTGGTATGGGGTGTAGGCGGTGTACCAGGCGGGGTTTTCCAGCAGGTTGCGCAGGATCGGCGCCGGCGTGTGACAGTTGTAGTAGCCCTGGCCGATGTAGGTCTTGAACAGCTGGTTCTTGCCGGCGATGGCTTTGATCGAGGCCAGTGCATCGGCTTCGCTCTGGCCGTCGCCCATGTCCAGCACGCTGGTGCCCTTGATGCTTTCCGGGATGACGCTGGCGCTCAGGGCTTCCAGGGAGTCGAAGCCCAGGCGTTCGAGCATGGCTTGCTCGTCGTCTGCACGCGGGCCGATGTGGCGGGCGATGAATTCGTTGGCGGTGCCGAGATTAACGGTCATGGTGCGCTCCTCAGGCTTCGGCGTTGGCTTTGATCAGGCGGTCGTAGGCGTCTCGATCCAACAGCTTAGCCACTGCGTCGGCGTCGGTCGGTCTGAAACGGAAGAACCAGCCTTCGCCCATCGGGTCTTCATTGACCAGTTCCGGGCTGCTGTCGAGGTTGCCATTCACTTCGAGCACTTCACCGTCCAGCGGCATGTACACACCGCTGGCCGCCTTGACCGATTCCACGGTGGAGGCTTCGGCGCCTTTTTCATAGGACTGCAATTCAGGCAGTTGCACAAAAACCACGTCGCCCAACGCATTCTGCGCGAAAGCGGTGATGCCTACGGTAACGCTGCCGTCGGTTTCGGCGCGCAGCCATTCGTGATCTTCAGTGAAACGCAACTCGCTCATGGAAACTCCTGGGGCCAGATTCGTCTGGTGGACGCGAAGAAAGGCGCGGGGCTTGGCCCGGCCGAATGCAATACCCATAGCAAGAATGCGGCCAATGTCATTAATGGCTTGTTTATCAAGGGCTTAACAGGTTCTGTCGGCGCTCGAATTGTCTTGGCTGTAGCGAAATCGCTACAGCTGGACGCCTGTAAAAAATCGTTGTGGGATCAAAGCCTTGCGCCGTGCAGGTTAGCGCGGAGTGTAGCGATATCGTTCCGCTGTAGCGCTTTCAGTACAGTGAAGGTCGTTTCTGGCTAGCTTTCAAGTATGCCGCAGGCCCTATTGGGAGCTGGGTCTATGGCTTCCCCGAAATCCCATACTTGCGCAACCGATGGGCAATTGCGGTATGGGAGGTTTGCAGGCGGCTGGCCAATTGGCGGGTGGAGGGGTAATTGGCATACAAGCTTTCGAGCAACTGCTTCTCGAAGCCTTCCACAGCCTGCTCCAGGCTCTCGACTTCCACATCGCCCTGGCGCGCGACCGAAGTGCCGGCGATGTCCAGGTCGCCGATGTCCACCAGGCTGCTTTCGCAGATGGCGGCGGCGCGAAAGATCACGTTCTGCAATTGCCGCACGTTGCCCGGCCAGCGGTTGCCCAGCAGCGCCGGGTACGTGCCGGGGGCCAGGCGGCAAACCGGGCGCTGGATCTGCGCACAGGCTTGCTGCATGAAATACCGCGCCAACAGCAGGATGTCCTGGCCACGCTCACGCAGCGGCGGAACTTCAACGTTGAGCACATTCAGGCGATAGAACAGGTCTTCGCGGAACGAGCCTTCGCTGACCATTTTCTCCAGGTTGCGGTGAGTGGCGCTGAGGATCCGTACGTTGACCTTGATCTCCCGGTCACCGCCGACCCGGCGAAAGCTGCCATCGTTCAAGAAGCGCAGCAGCTTGGCTTGCAGGTACGGCGACATCTCGCCGATTTCATCGAGAAATACCGTGCCCTGGTTCGCCAGCTCCATCAACCCCGGCTTGCCACCCCGTTGCGCGCCCGTGAAGGCGCCGGGGGCATAGCCGAAGAGCTCGCTTTCGGCCAGGTTCTCCGGCAGCGCGGCGCAGTTCAGTGCCAGGAACGGCGCGCCGTGACGGGCACTGATGGCGTGGCAGGCGCGGGCCACCAGTTCCTTGCCGGTACCGGTTTCGCCCTGGATCAGCAACGGTGCGTCCAGTGCCGCAACGCGCTGGGCACGAGCCTTGAGCGTACGGATCGCCGGGGATTCGCCCAGCAATGCATCGAAACCTTCGGCGTGGTCGTGATGCAGGGCCGAAAGGCGTTCGCCGATACGGTTGGGCTGGTAAAGCGTCAACAACGCGCCGGCGTCGGTGATGGGCGTGGCGTCCAACAGTAAGGTCTGGCCGTTGAGGGTGATTTCCCGCAGCGGCAAGCGGAAGCCATTCTCCAGCAAGGCGCCGAGCAGTGCCTCGTCACTGAACAGCTCGGCCACGCTTTCCCCGGCCGGTTCACGGCCGTACAGGGCGATCAGCGCCGGGTTGGCCAGCAACACTTTGCCGGCGCTGTCCAGGGCCAACACCGGGTCGGTCATGGCGGCGAGCAAGGCATCGAGCTGCAAGTGCCGACGCTGGCCCGGCAGGATGTCCACCACCGTGACCGCCTGCACGCCGCGCACGCTGAACAGCGCCTCGCGCAACTCATCCAGCACTTGCGGGCTGAGGGTCGGGGCGTCGATGTACACGTTGGGCGGCACCATCTCCACCGCATCCAGGTTGAGATTGCGCCCACCGAGCAACGCCAGGACTTCCTGGGTGATGCCGACGCGGTCGATGAAGCTGACGTGGATACGCATGGGGCGGTTTTGGATTCTGGGAGGCGGAGGGTGGCAAGTATGCCTTGGGGCGGGCTGTTGGTGAAATCCCGGCGCAGGCTTGAAGCTTTACAGAGATGCCTCAGGGACGGGGTTATAGCCCCACATCCCACTCCGGCGTCTCGGGAAACTTGAGCACCAGGAAATCCAGCAGGCTGCGCAATGCCGACGGCATGTGCTTGCGCGACGCGTACACCGCGTACATGTTCATCCGGCGCGGTTCGGCGTGGGCCAGCAGCCGCACCAGTTCGCCGTTCTGGATATGAGGGCCGGCCTGGTAGCTGGGCAGCATCGCCACACCGGCGCCGGCTATGGTTGCCTGGAGCAAGGTGCTGGCTTCGTTGGCGCTGATGTTGCCCTGCACCGGCACCGAAACCTGATCGCCGTCCTGCTCGAAATGCCACAGGCTTTTGCCGACGTAGGAGTGGGTCAGGCAGTTGTGCCGGCTCAGGTCTTCTACCCGCTGCGGTATCGGGTGTTCGCGCAGATAACGGGGCGCGGCGCAGATGACCGAGCGGCAGACCGTGAGGCGCCGGGCGATGAGGTTGGGATCGAGGTCGTTGCTCATGCGGATCGCCAAGTCGATGCGTTCGTCCACCAGATTGACGGTGCGATCGAGCATCTGCAGGTCGACGCTCACCCCAGGATATCGTTGGACGTACTCGGCCATCGCGCTCGCCAGTTGCGATTGGCCGAACGAGGGGCTGGCGCTGACGCGCAGCATGCCTCGTGGGGCGTCTTGCGGGGTGCTGACTGCCGCTTGCATGTCGCCGCACAGCTCCAGCATCTGTCGGCAGCGTGGCAGGATCTCCGTGCCCGCGGCTGTCAGGCTCAGCTTGCGGGTGGTGCGGTGCATCAATCGGGCGCCGACCCAGTCCTCCAATTCCGCCAAATAGCGCGACACCACGGGCCGGGACAAGTCCAGATGCTCGGCCGTAGCCGATTGGCTGCCCAAGTCCACCACGGTGACGAACACCCGCATTGCTTGTAGACGATCCATGATTTGCCCGATTTCAGAAACAAACTATGTCCCAGCATCGCATTTTTTGTAATGAGTTGGGCAACTAAGCTCCGTTCATTCCCTTGCGGGCCTTTGTACTAACGGAGCACCTCATGACCGGTTTTACCCCCATCAAACGCTTGCTGCTGGCGACTGCGGCGCTGGCCTTCACGGCCCAGGCCTGGGCCGCCGATTTGACCCTGGACGTCTATAACCCCGGCGCGGCGGCGATCTTCCCGGTGACTTCGGTACTGGTCAGTGGCGAAAAAGAGGCGATTCTGGTGGACGCCCAATTTGGCAAATCCCAGGCCGAGCAGGTCGTGGAAAAAATCCGCGCCAGTGGCAAGCGATTGACCACGATCTACATCAGCCACGGCGACCCCGACTATTATTTCGGCCTGGAGACCCTTACCGCTGCGTTCCCGGACGCCCAGGTGCTGGCCTCCGCGCCGACCGTCGAGCACATCAAGCACACCATGGACGGCAAGCTGAAATACTGGGGGCCGATCCTGAAGACCGATGCACCGGCCAAGGCCATCGTGCCCCAGGTGCTCAAGGGCGACAGCCTGACGCTGGAAGGCCAGCGCTTGCAGATCGTCGGCCTTGATGGTCCACAGCCCGACCGCAGTTTTGTGTGGATTCCATCGATCAAGGCCGTGGTTGGTGGCGTGGTAGTGGCGCAGAACATCCATGTGTGGATGGCCGACACCCAGACGCCGCAATCCCACAAGGATTGGCTGGCGACCCTGGATAACATCGAGAAGCTGCAACCGGCCACCGTGATCCCCGGCCATTACCTGGGCAAAAGCGCTCGTTCCCTGGCGCCAGTGCGCTTTACTGCCGGTTACATCAAGGCCTTCGATGAAGAAACCGCCAAGGCCAAGGATTCCGCCGCGCTGATCGCCGCCATGAAACTACGCTATCCGGACCTGGGGGAAGACAGTTCCCTGGAGCTGAGCGCCAAGGTGGCGAAGGGCGAGATGAAGTGGTGAAAAACGATCTGTAACTCGCCACAAGAGCATGTATTTCTGACATCGCTAATTCATTGGAGAATCGCATGAGCAAAATCGCAATCATCGGCGCCACCGGCCGCGCCGGCAGCCACCTGTTGGAAGAAGCCCTGCGTCGCGGCCACAGCGTGACGGCCATTGCCCGCAACACCGCAAAAGTCCGCTCACGGGACGGTGTGGTCAGTAAGCAGTTGGATGTACGGGGCAGCGAGGCATTGACCGCTGCTGTTGAAGGCCACGACGTGGTGATCAGTGCCACGCACTTCGCCACGGTGGCGGCTGACAAAATCATCGCGCCGGTGAAGGCCGCCGGGGTCAAGCGCTTGCTGGTGGTCGGCGGAGCCGGTTCGTTGCTGCTGCCGGATAACAGCCGGGTAATCGACAGCGACGGCTTCCCGGAGGAGTACCTGGCCGAAGCCAGCGCCGGAGCCTTGTTCCTGGATGTGCTGCGCCAGGAACAGGGCCTGGACTGGACCTTCCTCTCGCCTTCGGCTGAATTCGTCGAAACCGAGCGTACCGGGCAGTTCCGAGTGGGCAAGGACCACCTGCTGTTCGATGACGCCGGGCGCAGTTGGATCAGCTTTGCCGACTACGCCATTGCAATGATCGATGAAGTGGAAACGCCGCAGTTTTCGCGGACGCGGTTTACCGTCGGCTATTGAGTCACCGGTTTGGGTGGGGAGTCAGCCGTGAAGCCGCACCCAGACGCTGACCAGCACCGTCGCCGCCATCAGCCAGGCGACGGCTGCTACGGCCAATGAAGCTTCCAGGCGCATCCGGTCGACCATCACGTACAGCGTCGCGAGATAGACGAAGTACGGAATGATCGACCACATCCCAAAGACGATGGTGGTCTTCAGGTCGTCCACCGAGCGCCCCTTGCCGACGATGTAGTGGGCGATCAGGGCGAAGGTCGGGAACAAGGGCACCAGCCCGGCGATGTAGTAATTCCTGGTCTTGGCCAGCATCGCCAGGATGACCACCACGGCTGCACCCAGCGCCGCTTTGAAAATCAGATCCACAGGTTCACGTCCCAGGTCAGTGGCTCAGGCCATATTTTTTGACTTTGTCGAACAGCGTGGTCTTGGCCATGCCCAGTTCCTGGCTGGCCTGGGTCAGGTTGCCGCCGCTGCGTTGCAACGCATCCATCAGCAGGTTGCGCTCGAAGGCTTCCACCGCTTCGGCGAAGGCCAGGCCCTGGCTGGCACCGCCGGCGCCGGAGCGCTTGAACGCCGGCAGGCCCAAGGCGTAGCGCTCGGCGACGTTGCGCAGTTCGCGTACGTTGCCTGGCCAGTCGTGGCTCATCAGGTTCGACAGGGTCTGGTTGTCCAGCTCCGGCACCGTGCGGTCAAAGCGCAGGGACGACTGCTGGAGAAAATGTTCGAACAGTTGCAGGATGTCTTCGCGCCGCTCGCGCAGGGGCGGCAGCTCCAGGGTCACCACGTTGAGGCGGTAATACAGGTCGCTGCGGAACTGCCCGGACCGGCCCATTTCGTCCAGGTCGGACTTGGTGGCGGCGATCACCCGGCAATCCACGGCCACGCTCTGGTTCGATCCCAGGCGTTCAAGGGTGCGTTCCTGCAACACGCGCAGCAGCTTGATCTGCAAGGGCAGGGGCATGCTCTCCACTTCATCGAGAAACAACGTGCCGCCATCGGCGTGCTCGATCTTGCCGATCCGGCGTTTGCCGGCACCGGTGAAGGCATTGGCCTCATGGCCGAAAATCTCGCTTTCGAACAGGTTCTCCGGCAGGCCGCCGCAGTTCAGTGCGACGAATTGCTTGTCATGGCGCCGGCTGAAATCGTGCAGGCAGCGGGCGACCAATTCCTTGCCGGTGCCGGTTTCGCCTTCGATCAAGACATTGGCCGAGGTGTCGGCAACGTTGGCAATCAGCTCGCGCAGGTGCTGCATGGCCGGCGAGCGGCCGATGATCCGGCCTTCCAGGGAGTCACGCTCGGCCAGTTGCCGACGCAGCGAAGACACTTCCCGAGCCAGGCTGCGCTGCTCCAGGGCGCGGCGTGCCACGTCGACCAGGCGCTCAGGGGAGAACGGTTTCTCCATGAAGTCGTAGGCGCCTTTCTGCATGGCATCGACGGCCATGGAAATGTCGCCGTGACCGGTGATCAGCACTACTGGCAGGCTGCGGTCCCGCGCCTTTAGGCGGGTCAGCAGTTCCAGGCCGTCGATGCCCGGCAGGCGAATGTCGCTGATGACGATGCCGGCAAAGTTATCGTCGACCCGCTCCAGGGCCTCTTCGGCACTGCCCACGCCGATGCAGGGAATGTCTTCCAGGCTCAAGGCCTGCTGGCAGCCCAGCAGGACGTGGGGGTCGTCTTCGACGATCAGTACGCTCAGGTCGTGGTTCATAGCGGCTCGGCAGGTGAAAGGCTTACCAACGGTAAACTGAGGATAAACGTAGTACCACCGTCGTCCGGGTGCTCGACGCCCAAATGCCCTCCGGCGGCGGCGCACAGGCTTGCCGAAAGTGTCAGGCCGAGGCCCAGGCCTTGTTCGCCAGGTTTGGTGGTGAAGAACGGTTCGAACAGATGTTTACGTGCTTGCGGGTCGATGCCGTGGCCATTGTCCCGCACCCGCAGGCGATATTTGCCGTCGCTGCCCTGGCCTTCGAGCCACAGCGTCGGCGCCGGTTGGAGCTGCATGGCGTCCAGGGCATTGCCGATCAGGTTCACCAGGACCTGCTCCAGGCGCGTCTGGTCGATCTGGACCTGTACGTCTTCGAAGGCCGTGTGGATCTGGACAGGGAGTTTTTCAAGGCGCGCGCCCAGCAATTGCAGCGCGGCCTCGACGGCCTTGCCCAGGCTTGCCCGGCCTTTGTCATCGCCGCGCCGGGCGAAGGCGCGCAGGCTGGCGGTGATCCGGCCCATGCGGTCGATCAGGTCGTTGATGGTCCGCAGGTTGCCGCTGGCGATGTCCAGCTGGCCACGCTCCAGGAAGCGCACGGTATTGCCCGACAGGGTACGCAGGGCGGCCAGCGGCTGGTTGAGTTCATGGGCGATGCTGGTGGACATCTGGCCGATGGCCGCCAGTTTCCCGGCCTGTACCAACTCGTCCTGGGCCCGGCGCAACGTCTCTTCGGCCTGCCGTCGTTCGCGGATCTGACCCTTGAGCCGTTCGTTGCTGGCCCGCAGATCGGCGGTGCGTTCGGTAATCCGACGCTCCAGCTGATTATTGGCCTCCTGCAATGCTTCGCGAGCGGCGAGGCGGGTGGCGATGACTTTGCGGCGCTCGTTCCAGGCGATCAGCAGGAAAGCCACCAGCGCAAACGCCACGGCCACCAGGATGCCTTGGTTGATGGCTTGGCGACGAAGGTCTTCAAGCGGGGTCAATAGTGTGAAATTCCACGGCGTGTCGCTCAGCGGTCGGGTCTGGGAAAGGTAACTGGTGGCACGCTCGTCGGCCGCGATTTCGGTGTTGGCGGGGAAGGTCAGTTTCTCCATGCCTTCGGCAAGCCGTTCCCGCGCCAAGGGGATCAGCTCGTTCAGCGGGAACCAGTAGTACTGAAGGCTGCGGGCCAGGCGCTCCTTGGTTTCGTCACTCAGCGGCCGCACCGACTTGAGCCGCCGTGCCGGGTCGCTGGACAAGATAATGATGCCGTTCTCATCGCTGACGAACGCTTCCAGGCGGGCGCGCTGCCAGCGTTCCTCCATGGCTTCGAGGCGGACCTTGACCACGGCTACGCCGATGATCTTGCCCTGTTGCTCCAGGCCATGGGCCAGGTAATAACCGGGTTCGCCACTGGTGCTGCCGATGCCGTAGAAACGTCCCGGCTGGCCGCGCACGGCGTTCTGGAAATACGCGCGAAAGGACAGGTCTTCGCCCAGGTAACTGTCGACGTCGCGCCAATTGCTGGTGGCCATGACTCGGCCGGTGGTGTCCATTACATAGATGGCCCGGCTGCGACTGCGTCGGTTGAGGCCTTCGAGGTATTCGTTGACGGTCTTGCGGTGCTCGGGCGTCGGGTCATCGAGCAGTTTCGAGACGCTGGATTCAAGTTCCAGCAGGCTGGGCAAATAGGTGTATTTGCTGATTTCGCTTTCTACCGCGCGGGCATGCAGCTCCAACTGGCGCTCGCCATTTTCGGCCAGGCCGCGAATGCCATAGTGCTCGCTGATCCAGAAGCCGAGGTAACCCAGGCCGATCATCAGGGCAATGACCAGCGGCGGCAGGAACAGGTGGCGGATCAGGCGGGGTTTCACGGCGAGTGATGGCGGCGCGGCGCGATAAAGGGTGGGGTCGCATTTCATCACAGAAGCCTTGGGTCAACCACAACACAAATCGACAAGCCAACTCCGATCCACTGTGGGAGCGGGCTTGCTCGCGAAGGCGGTGTATCAGACACATCGATGTTGGATGTGCTGCCCTCTTCGCGAGCAAGTCCGCTCCCACCGCAGGAAGCGGTGTTTTTAGTGCTGCAGGATCTTCTCGAGGAAATGCTGCGCGCGTTCGGAGCGGGCGCTGATGTCGCCGAAGAACTCTTCTTTGGGGCAGTCCTCGATGATCTGGCCCTGGTCCATGAAGATCACCCGGTTCGCGACTTTGCGGGCGAAGCCCATTTCGTGGGTCACGCACATCATGGTCATGCCTTCGTGGGCCAGTTGCACCATCACGTCGAGCACTTCGTTGACCATTTCCGGGTCAAGGGCCGAGGTTGGTTCGTCGAAGAGCATGACCACCGGGTCCATCGCCAGCGCACGGGCAATCGCCACGCGCTGCTGCTGGCCGCCGGAGAGCTGGCCCGGGTGCTTGTGGGCGTGGGCCGACAGGCCAACGCGCTCCAGCAGTTGCAGGCCTTTCTTGGTGGCTTCTTCCTTGCTGCGGCCCAGCACCTTGATCTGCGCGATGGTCAGGTTCTCGGTGATGGTCAGGTGCGGGAACAGTTCGAAATGCTGGAACACCATGCCTACGCGCGAACGCAGTTTCGGCAAGTTGGTCTTCGGGTCGGCGATGGACGTGCCATCGACCACGATGTCACCCTTCTGGAACGGCTCCAGGGCGTTTACGCACTTGATCAGCGTGGACTTGCCCGAGCCCGACGGCCCGCACACCACCACAACCTCACCCTTGCTGACCTCGGTGCTGCAATTGGTCAGTACCTGGAAGTCCCCATACCACTTGTTGATGTTCTTGATAGAGATCATACGGCGAACCTTTTTTGCAGACGCTTGACCAGCAGCGAGGCGGCAAAGCTGATTGTGAAGTACACGAGACCTGCGATGATCAGGAACTCATTGGAGCGGCCGATGATGTCGCCATTGGCCCGCGAAGCATTGAGGAAGTCCACCAGGCCGACTGTGTAGACCAGCGAGGTGTCCTGAAACAGGATGATGCTCTGTTGCAGCAACAGCGGGGTCATCTTGCGAAACGCCTGAGGCAAGATGATCAGGCGCATGACCTGGCCATAATTCATGCCCAGTGCCTGTGCCGCGCCCATCTGGCCCTTGGGGATCGACTGCACGCCGGCCCGGACGATTTCGCAGAAGTACGCCGCCTCGAACATCATGAAGGCCACGACGCAGGAGCCGAACGCGCCGATCGGCGTGTCCTCGCCGGTGATCCAGCGCAGTACGAACGGCACCGCCAGGTAGAACCAGGTGATGACCAGCAGCAACGGGATCGAGCGGAAGTAGTTGACGTAGGCGCCAGCGATGTTGGAGATCAGCTTGTTGTGGGACAGGCGCATCAGCGCCAGGATCGTCCCCAGGATGATCCCGCCGACGACGCCCAGGGCCATCAGCTTGAGGGTCATCACCATGCCGTTCCACAAGCCGGGAATGGCCGGGATGATGCCTGTGAAGTCGAATTCCATTATTTACCCCCCACGGAGATCAGGCCGGGCACCGCGACTTTCTTCTCGACCATGCGCATGAGCAGCATCAGGCTCATGTTCAGGGTGAAGTAGATCAGCGTCGCCAGGGTAAAGGCTTCGAACAGGTTGGCCGAGAACTCGGCGGTCTGCTTGGTCTGCGCGAGCAGCTCCATCAGGCCGATCAGCGAGGCCACGGAGGAGTTCTTGAAGACGTTGAGGAATTCCGAGGTAAGCGGCGGAATGATGATCCGGTAGGCCTGGGGCAGCAGCACGTTCCAGTAGATCTGCGGCAGCTTGAAGCCCATGGCACGGGCGGCGGATTCCTGGCCGCGCGGCAGCGCCTGGATGCCGGTGCGCACTTGTTCGCAGACCCGGGCGGCGGTGAACAGGCCCAGGCACACGACGACGCTCAGGTAGGCCGAGGTGGTCGGGTTCAGGTCCTGCTTGTACCACTCCTGCATATCGGCGGGCAGCAGGTCCGGTACCAGGAAGTACCAGATGAACAGCTGAACCAGCAGCGGCACGTTACGGAAAAGCTCCACATAGCAGGTGGCGATGCCCGATACCAGCCGGTTCGGCACGGTACGCATCACACCCAGGATCGAACCCAGCAGCAGGGCAATGATCCAGGCGACGATGGCGATGGCAATGGTCCAGCCCAGGCCGGCCACGTACCAGTCGAGATAAATCTCGCTGCCCACGCCGGTGGACTTGAAGAACACGCCCCAGTCCCAGTTGTAATTCATTAGGGTCTCCCCTCAGATCGTTCGATATACAAATGCCCGCCTGGGGAAACTCCGTTCCCGCCCGGCTTGGAGGCCAGGCACACGCGATCGGCTCGACAGCCACCGGTTCGAGTGTTTCCAGATTTGCCAGCAGGGAATGACCATCCCCTGAAAGGGCCGGGCCCCTTCAGGAGATAAGGTTAGTCAGAAATCAGGATTTCTTTTCGTCAGCCGCTTTGTCGGTCGGTTCTGCGATCAATTTCTTGAGTTCTTCGCTCATCGGGAAGTTGAGGTTCAGGCCTTTTGGCGGGATAGGTTGCATGAACCATTTTTCGTAGATCTTGTTGATCTCGCCCGAAGCGTAGGTGGCCTTGATGGCGTCATCGACAGCCTTTTTGAACGGCTCGTCGCCCTTGCGCATCATGCAGCCGTAGATTTCGTAGGACTGTGGGGTGCCGGTTACTTCCCAGTCAGACGCTTTCTTGGCCTTGGCGGCTTCGCCAGCCAGCAGGGCGTCGTCCATCATGAACGCGACGGCCCGGCCCGATTCCAGCATCTGGAAGGACTCGCCGTGGTCTTTGGCCGAGATGACGTTCATGCCCATTTGCTTGTCGGCGTTCATCGCCTTGAGCAAGCGCTCGGACGTGGTGCCAGCGGTGGTCACGACGTTCTTGCCCTTGAGGTCGCCGAAATCCTTGTACTTGGAGTCTTTCTTGGACAGCAGCCTGGTGCCGATCTCGAAGATGCCAACGGAGAAGGCGACTTGCTGCTGGCGCTCGACGTTGTTGGTGGTGGAGCCGCACTCCAGGTCCACGGTGCCGTTCTGCACCAGCGGGATACGGGTTTGCGAGGTGACCAGGTTGTACTTGACCTGCAGGTTCGGTACGTCGAGCTCTTTCTTCAGGGCTTCGACGACTTTCAGCTGGATGTCATGGGAGTAGCCGACCGGCTTGCCGGAAGCGTCCGCAATGTAGGAAAACGGAATGGAGGCGTCGCGGTGGCCGAGCGTGATGACGCCGGATTCTTTGATCTTTTTCAGTGTGCCGGTCAGTTCGGCTGCGAAAACCGGAGTGCTGATCAGAGCGGCAGCAACGGCTGCGCCCAGGAGATGGGGAACGATGCGCATCGATGTTTCCTCGACATTGTTTTTTTTGTATTCGGCCGGTTCACCGGCCCTGAGTGCTTCGAATGCCTGGCAGCTCCTGTTGTGTTGGCGTAACAGGCGTTCGTCTCGAGGAGTGTAGAGCATGACTCGTGCCAGGCCAGTCACTTGGCACTATCTATATGTTTTTAAAGGAAATTAATGTTTTGTTTCAGCTTTTTTGGCCGTTATCTATCCGGTTTGCCGAACTGACTGCCGGGTCGTGTTCGGAAAACCGAATGACCTGAGAGTGCTTTTGATCGTTGTGGCAGCGAGCTTGCTCGCGATAGCGGTCTACCGGCTTGCATCCGTGTTGCGGCTGATGGCCTCATCGCGAGCAAGCTCGCGCACAGGGGCCTGGTGGTGGATTCCGGACAGTAAAAAGCCCCTGGATTCAGGGGCTTTTGGTCTAGCCGGCGATCGTTCAGGCCGCTTCGATCTTGCGTCGATTGTGCTCGACCTTTTGCAGATATTGCTGGAGCTTGTCCTGCTCGGTCGCGCTGGTGAACAGTCCCAGCTTGCTGCGGCGCCAGAGGATGTCCTGGGCGTCGACGGCCCATTCGTCGCTGCACAAGTAATCGACTTCGCGAGTATAAAGGCCTGCGCCGATGTGCTCGCCCAAGTCACCGAGGCCGTGCACGCCTTCGAGCATGCGCCAGGTGCGGCTGCCATACGTGGTGGCCCAGCGACGGGCGATATCGGTTGGCAACCAGTCGAACTTGTCGCGAATCGCCGAGCACAGCGCCTGCGGGGTGGTCATGTTTTCCCCCCCCGGCAAGGTTGCCTGAGCGGTCCAGCCAGGTCGCATTTGCGTGAAGTAGGGGGCCAGTTGCGCCATCGCCGATTCGGCCAGCTTGCGGTAAGTGGTCAATTTGCCACCGAATACCGACAGCAGCGGCGCCTCTTCGCCAGCTGCCGAAAGCGCGAGGGTGTAGTCGCGAGTCACGGCGGAAGGGTTGTCGGATTCGTCGTTGCACAACGGTCGGACACCGGAGTAACTGTGCAGGATATCGTCGCGGCTGACCTGCTTTTTGAAGTGGGCGCTGACCACTTTCAGCAGGTAATCGGTTTCGCCCTCGGTAATTGCCACCTTGGCCGGATCGCCAGTGTATTCGCGATCCGTCGTACCGATCAGCGTGAACTGGTTCAGGTATGGGATGGTGAAGACGATGCGCTGGTCTTCGTTCTGGAGAATATGCGCATGTTCGCCTTCATAGAGTTTCGGCACGATCAAATGGCTGCCCTGGATCAGGCGAATGCCGTACGGCGATTCCATTTTCAGGTCGTCACGAATGAACTTGGCCACCCACGGGCCGGCGGCGTTCACCAGGGCCTTGGCCTGGATCGAAAACAGGCTGCCGTCGGCTCGCTCCAGATGCAGGTTCCACAGGCCTTTGCTGCGACGAGCACTGACGCAGCGGGTGCGGGTGTGGATGTGGGCGCCTTTCTCTCGTGCCGCCATGGCGTTGAGTACCACCAATCGGGCGTCGTCAACCCAGCAGTCCGAGTATTCGAAGCCTTTGGTGATTTCGCTTTTGAGGACGCTGTCGGCACCAAATTTCAAGCTTCTGGAGCCCGCGAGCTGTTCGCGTTTGCCCAGGTGGTCATAAAGGAACAGGCCGGCGCGGATCATCCAGGCGGGGCGCAGGTGCGGCCGATGGGGAAGCACGAAGCGCATCTGCTTGACGATGTGCGGGGCCTTGGCCAGGAGGACTTCGCGCTCGGCCAGTGCCTCGCGCACCAGGCGGAACTCATAATGTTCGAGATAGCGCAGGCCGCCATGGATCAGCTTGCTGCTGGCCGAAGAAGTATGGCTGGCAAGGTCGTCCTTTTCGCAAAGGAACACCGAAAGACCGCGACCGGCAGCGTCCGCAGCAATCCCTACGCCATTGATACCGCCACCAATGACGGCGACATCGTAGATTTCTGCGAGAGGGGGCGTAGGCAAGGTTGTAGTGGGCATCGGCTGGCCTCGGGCTCTTTTCGAAATATTTGAATTCGAACATTAATGTTCATTTGCGAAAAATACTAGCCCATAAGCGTGGCAACAGCCAGTCGCATTCGATTGAAAATACTGATCGAATGACACTGAAAGGAAAATTATCGAACAAAAAGGAGTGTTCAAGGTGTGCTTCTGCAGTGAAGGGCCAACCCTTCACCACAGGGGGGGAAGTGAAGTCAGACCACTTCCAATCGAATCTTGTGCTGGCTCAGCAACTGCGCCAGGGCTGGCACCGGTTGCTGGTCGGTCACCAAGCAATCGATCAGGCTGATCGGGCCCAGGCGGACCATAGCGTTGCGCCCGAATTTGCTGGAGTCCGCCGCCAGCAGCACTTGCCGGGCGTTGGCGATGATGGCCTGGGACACCCGCACCTCCTGGTAATCGAAGTCCAGGAGGCTGCCGTCTTCATCGATCCCGCTGATGCCCACCAGGGCGAAGTCGACTTTGAACTGGTTGATGAAATCGACGGAGGCCTGACCCACCACGCCGCCGTCGCGACGTACGTTGCCACCGGCGATCAGGACCTCGAAATCATCCTTGGCGCTGAGGATCGACGCCACGTGCAGGTTGTTGGTGATCACCTTCAGGTGGTTGTGATTGAGCAGCGCTCGCGCGATGGATTCGGTGGTGGTGCCGATGTTGATGAACAGTGATGCGTGGTCGGGGATCTGGGCGGCGATGGCTTCGGCGATGCGTTGCTTCTCGTCGCGCATCTGGTCCGCGCGCATGGCGTAGGCGGTATTTTCCACGCTTGAGTCATAAGCCGCGCCGCCGTGGTAGCGGCGCAGCAGGTTCGCTTCCGCCAATTGATTGATGTCGCGGCGGATGGTCTGTGGGGTAACGACAAATAGCTGCGCCATCTCCTCGATGCTGACATAACCGCGTTCGCGGACCAGTTCGAGGATTTGTTGCTGGCGGGGAGGCAGATTCATGGGGCTTCCTTTGGGCTGCCATACAAAATTTGCCCATGATGCCGCAGGAATCCCCTCCCGACCAGTTTCAGAATTTTATCGGCTTTTATTCCGCGTCTTCGTGAGGCTCCCAATCGCGAGTGCGGCTGACAGCTTTTTTCCATCCGGCGTAGAGCTTTTCCTTGGCTTGCTCTTCCAGTTGCGGTTCGAACTGACGCTCGATCACCGCTTTGCCGCGCAGTTCTTCCAGGCTGCCCCAGAAACCACATGCCAAACCGGCCAGGTACGCCGCGCCCAATGCGGTTGTCTCGCGCATTTTCGGGCGTTCGACCTGGGTGCCGAGGATGTCGGCCTGGAACTGCATGAGGAAATTGTTGGCCACCGCGCCGCCGTCCACACGCAAGGACTTGAGGCGTTCGCCAGCGTCCTGCTGCATGGCGTCGAGCACGTCGCGGGTCTGGTAGGCAATGGATTCCAGCGTGGCCCGGATGATGTGATCGACCCGCACGCCGCGAGTCAGGCCGAACAGCGCGCCACGGGCATAAGGGTCCCAGTACGGCGCGCCCAGGCCTGTGAAGGCTGGTACCAGGTAGACGCCATTGCTGTCCTTGACCTTGTTGGCGAAGTATTCGGTATCGAGGGCGTCGTTGATAATCTTCAGTTCATCGCGCAGCCACTGGACAGTGGATCCGCCATTGAACACGGCGCCTTCGAGGGCGTAGGCAACTTCGCCGCGCGGGCCGCAGGCGATGGTGGTAAGCATGCCGTGGTTGGATTTGACGGCTTTGTCGCCGGTATTCATCAGCAGGAAACAGCCGGTGCCGTAAGTGTTTTTCGCCTGGCCCGGCTCCACGCACATCTGGCCGAAGAGGGCGGCTTGCTGGTCGCCGGCGATACCGCCGATGGCGATGCCGCTTTTGGTTCGGCCGTAGATTTGCGAGGAGGGTTTGACCTCCGGCAGCATCTCCCGAGGGATGTTGAGGATGTCGAGCATCTTCGCGTCCCACTCCAACGTGTGGATATTGAAGAGCATGGTGCGCGAGGCATTGGTGTAGTCGGTGACATGGACCTTGCCGCCGGTAAACTTCCAGATCAGCCAGCTATCCACGGTGCCGAATAGCAGCTCGCCGTTACGGGCGCGCTCACGGCTGCCTTCGACGTTATCCAGGATCCACTTGAGCTTGGTGCCGGAGAAGTAGGGATCGGTGACCAGGCCAGTGGCTTCACTGATGTATTGCTCGTGGCCGTCACGCTTGAGCTGCTGGCAGATTTCGGTACTGCGCCGGCATTGCCAGACGACCGCGTTGTAGATCGGGCGTCCTGTGGATTTGTCCCAGACTACCGTGGTTTCGCGCTGGTTGGTGATGCCGATCGCAGCGACCTGGTCGTGATGCAGGCCGGCCTGGGCCAATGCTTCGACCATGACCGCGCTCTGGGTGGCGAAGATCTCCATCGGGTCGTGTTCGACCCAGCCAGGTTGCGGGTAATGCTGGACGAATTCGCGTTGGGCGGTGCAGACCACGTTGGCGTCACGGTCGAAAATAATGGCGCGTGAGCTGGTCGTGCCCTGGTCGAGGGCAATGATGTAGTTCTTATTCTCAATGTCGGTCATGTCGATTGCCTTGGGACTTAGGTAACGTAAATAAAGGAAGAAGTCAGCGCGTACTCCGATGGCAGCAGCCCGCGCCGACCGTTTCAGGACGTTCTGGGCTTGCCGTCAATGGCCGGCTCTGCCTCCTTTGTAGCAACCATGGCGCTGGGCAGATGACGGGCAATCAGCCCGCGATACGCGGCAGCACCCAGGCATGCGCCAACGATCGGCGCGAAAATCGGTACCAGGAAGTATGGAATCTCACGCGCCCCGGTGAGGGAAATTTCACCCCAGCCTGCAAAGAAAGTCATCAGTTTAGGACCGAAGTCACGTGCCGGGTTCATCGCAAAGCCTGTCAGCGGCCCCATCGAGCTACCGATCACCGCGATCAACAAGCCGATCAGCAGCGGCGCCAGCGGGCCTCGCGGCAGTCCGTTGTTATCATCGGTCAAAGACATGATCACGCCCATCAGGATGGCGGTGATGATCATCTCCACCAGAAACGCCTGGCCGGTGGACAGTGCGGGGTGAGGGTAGGTAGAAAACACCGCCGCCAGTTCAAGGCTGGCTTCGGTGCCACGAACCATATGGCGGGACTGTTCGAAATCGAAGAACAAATTGCTGTACAGCGTATAGACCAGCAACGCGCCGCAGAACGCGCCGGCCACTTGGCAAACAATATAGAAGGGCAATTTGCGTTTTTCGAAGTCAGTGAAAATGCACAAGGCGATGCTGACGGCGGGATTCAGGTGCGCGCCGGAAATGCCCGCGCTGAGATAAATCGCCATGCTGACACCGACACCCCAGATGATGCTGATTTCCCACAAGCCGAAACTGGCACCCGCGACCTTGAGCGCTGCAACGCAACCGGTACCAAAGAAAATCAACAGGGCCGTACCCAGGAACTCCGCCAGGCATTGGCTGGACAGGGAGGGTTGTTGTAAAGCAGTCGTCATTCAAACCTCGGTTCTTTTTGTTGTCCTGCGCATCGAGTAAACAACCCCGTCTGCGCCTTTTCGTCGAGTGGCGGATCCCCATCCGGCACTCGTGGTGTTGCTTGAGACACGTGTTTCTGCTTTCAGTTTCGAAAAAATATAGACAAGAAACGCCGCTGTCAAAGGTCGAAAGTGAACCGTCGGTCATATTCAGATTATTCGTCGCATGAATGACTTTTTAGTGGGGGGGGCGCCATAGCCAATGGTCTGCAAAGCCTTTTAGCTGCCGATCGCTTAGAATTCTTGTCACTCTTTTGTTCTTTCCTGCCAGGAGCGGTCATGACCCCCGCGTTGGATCTGCTGAAAAAAGTGCGCGCCGAACATCATATCCACAGCTACGAACACGATCCGAAGGCCGCGTCCTACGGCCTGGAGGCTGCTGAAAAATTGGGCCTGGAGCCGGCGCGAGTGTTCAAGACACTGCTGGCGGCTAGCGAGAAAGGCGAGTTGTTGGTTGCGGTGGTGCCGGTCGCTGGGAGCCTGGATCTCAAGGCGCTGGCCCATGCGGCCGGAGTGAAGAAAGTCGAGATGGCCGATCCGGCCGCCGCGCAGCGCTCGACGGGCTATTTGCTCGGGGGCATCAGTCCCCTGGGGCAGAAGAAACGCCTGCGCACATTTATCGATAAATCCGCGCAACCGCTGGCCACTATGTTTGTCAGTGCGGGGCGGCGTGGCCTGGAAGTGGAGTTGGCGCCTGCGGTGCTGGCGGAGCACACCGGGGCGGCGTTCGCGGATATTGGCCGTGCCTGAACCTGATTGCGCCGCCTGGCGGGAGCAAGCGCCCTCGCCACGGTGAATCTTTGCAACTGACCAGGCGTCGAACGTCCAGTGTGTAAGGTGAAAATAGTGCCGATCTGTCACTGGATAAACGGTGCCTGCGCAGCTCATGCTCACGCATCAATAAAAAAGGAGAGGTGCCATGCAGCTTGCGTTTCATCAGGTCGATGCATTCAGTGACCGCCCCTTTGGCGGTAACCCGGCGATGGTCTATCGGCTCGATGCCTGGCTTGCCGACGACTTGATGCAGAAGATCGCCGCCGAACATAACCTGGCGGAAACGGCGTTCCTGGTGCGCGAAAATCAGCACTGGCATATCCGGTGGTTCACGCCCACCACCGAAGTACCCTTGTGTGGCCATGCCACCCTGGCCAGCGCCTACGTATTGTTCGAGATCTATCACGAAACCGTGGAGCGATTGGATTTCATCTGCAAATCCGGGGCATTGAGCGTTGCTCGCGAAGGCGACCGGCTGTGGCTGGATTTCCCCGCCATCGTGCCGGCCGAATTGGGCGCGTCCCTGGCGGTCCAGACTGCCTTGGGGGTCGAGGCGGTGGACGTGCTGAGTTCCAATGAGTTGTTCGTGGTACTTGAGTCGGAGCAGGCCGTGCTCGAGTGCAAGCCGGACATGGCGGCCCTGGCGAAGTTGCCGTGGCCGGGTGCGATCGTCACCGCGCCGGGAAGCAAGCACGATTTCGTCTCGCGCTATTTTGCCCCTGCGATTGGAATCAACGAGGACCCGGTCACCGGCTCGACCCATTGCAGCCTGATCCCCTATTGGTCCAAACGCCTGAGCAAGCTTGGGCTGACGGCCTATCAATGCTCGGCCAGGGGAGGGGAGCTGTTTTGCCGGCTGGAAGGTGATCGGGTGAAGATCGGTGGGAATGCGACGTTGGTGGCCAGCGGGACGTTATCGCTCGGCTAAGGCCAATGAGATCCCGTGGGAGCGCGCTCGCTCCCACAGATTGTTTCTTCCACCCTTAACTGGTGGTGCCGTGCCGCCGCACGCCGCTTTCCATCGGCGGCAGATGAGCTGCCGTGCTACCCGAGGCCTGGAAAAGCACCAGGTGTTCGGCCGCCACGCGAATACCCACGGTCGCTCCGACCTGATGGTCGGCGTGGCTCGGGAAAATTGATTCCAGTTGCGCGCCGGTCGGCAATTGCAGGCGATACAAGGTTGAAGCACCAAGGAAGGTCTTGCCGACGATGGTTGCCTTGAGCGAGCTGTCCGGCGCATAGACGATGTCGTCCGGGCGCAGCAGTACATCCACGGCGCCGCCGATGGGCCAGGTATAGGCCCGGTTACCCCGCAGCATCCCCAATTCGGTCTGCACCGATTCCGGGCTATCGAGTTGGCCGCGAATGAAGTAACCCTGGCCGATGAAACTGGCGACATAGGGCGTCAGGGGTTCGTGATAAAGATTGTAGGGCGTATCCCATTGTTCCAGCCGACCCTCTCGGAATACCCCGACGTGATCACTCACCGCGAAGGCTTCTTCCTGGTCATGGGTCACCAGGATCGCGCTGGTGCCGCGCGCCTTCAGGATGTCCCGCACCTCATGGCTGAGCTTGCGCCGCAGCTCGCCATCGAGGTTGGAGAAGGGTTCGTCGAGCAGCAGCAATTGCGGTTCCGGCGCCAAGGCCCGGGCGAGGGCCACGCGTTGTTGCTGGCCTCCGGAGAGCTCATGGGGGAAACGTTTTCCCAGGTTCTTCAGGTTGACCAGTTCCAGCAGTTCTTCGACCACACGGTTCTTGTCAGGATGTTTGCGAATGCCAAAGGCCATGTTCTCGGCGACGCTGAGGTGTGGGAACAGCGCGTAGTCCTGGAACACCATGCCGATGCGACGTTTTTCCGGAGCGAGGGTAAAACCCGCGCGGGAGATGGTTTCCCCGGCCAGCTGGATCTCGCCTTCGTGTACCGGCTCGAAGCCGGCAATGGCCCGCAAGGTCGTGGTCTTGCCGCACCCGGAGGAGCCTAGCAGGCAGCCGATGTCACCGGCATTGAGGTGCAGATTCAGGTTCTGGACGACTCGCTGGCCTTGGTACCCGCAGGCCAGGTTGTGCAGATTCAATAACAAGGAATGACTCATGCGTGGTGATACGCCGGCTCGACGAGAAATTCGAGCAGGGCCTTTTGTGCATGCAGACGATTTTCTGCCTGGTCCCAGGCCACGGAGCGCGGGTCATCCAGCAGGTCGGCGCTGATTTCCTCACCGCGATGGGCGGGCAGGCAGTGCATGAAGAGCACCTCCGGGTCCGCCAGGTCGAGCAGGGCGCGGTTGACCTGCAGCGGCGCGAACAGCTTGAGGCGCTTGGCGGTTTCCTCTTCCTGGCCCATGGAGGTCCAGACGTCGGTGCTCACCAGGTGCGCGCCAGCCACGGCCAGCTTCGGATCCCGGACGAGCGACACTCGATCCCCGGCCTTGGCGATCAGTCCTGCATCCGGCTCATAGCCTTCAGGGCATGCAATGCGCAACTGGAAATCGAATTGCATCGCCGCTTCTATATAGCTGTTGCACATGTTGTTGCCATCACCGATCCAGGCGGCGGTCTTGCCCTGGATCGAGCCGCGGTGCTCGAGGAATGTCTGCATGTCGGCCAACAGCTGGCAGGGGTGCAGGTCATCGGACAAGCCGTTGATCACCGGCACGCGGGAATGAGCCGCGAACTCGGTCAAGGTGCTGTGGGCAAAGGTACGGATCATCACGGCGTCGAGCATGCTCGACATGACGATGGCGCAATCGCTGATCGGCTCGCCACGGCCCAGCTGGGTGTCGCGAGGCGACAGGAAAATCGCCTGGCCGCCCAGTTGGATCATGCCGGCTTCGAAAGAGATGCGCGTGCGGGTCGATGACTTCTCGAAAATCATCCCCAGCACACGGTTTTTCAAGGGCTCGAACAGTACGCCGCGCTTACGCAGGTCCTTGAGCTCCACGCCTCGACGGATCACGCCGAGCAACTCATCGGGCGTGAAATCCATTAGGGAGAGAAAGTGCCTTGCGCTCATGATTGACTACCTTTTTGTAACAGACCGCAGATACTCAAAGCCTTGTTTAATGGAAAAACGGGCGAGACCTGCGGCAAAAGCCGCACGGGGCGACGAAATAGGGGAAGGCGCGATATTGACATTAAATGTCGCGTCTTACCAATAGGGCTACGGTTATAAGGGATTTCAGCGAGGCCAATGCAGAGTTGCACTGACGCGGTTGAGGCCGGTTTCCTGACAGCAGCGGGTTCATTTGTACACTGGCGTCGCGCCGCTTGGCAATCGAGCAGGGCGGGCACGGGATAGCTGGCGGTTGGTTTTTGACCGCTGTCCGGGTCGCCGGTCTGGTGTGCAAAGTGAAATATTTCCTAATGCAGGGGCCTGGGTTATAAATGAACCCCGAGCCGCAGGAGCCCCGAAATGGATTTGAAAGAGCAACAACTGATGGAACTGTTGGGGCTGACGGCGCGTTCCCTGACGCACCTGACCGCTTCGGTGACGTCCATGTCATTCGAGTTGCTGCGCAGCGATGACGAAGTGACCAAGGCCGCGGGTCGCCGGATGATCGACCGGATGGCTACGATCAGCAGTGGGCTCGACGAGCACTGGCGGTTGATCGGCGAATTGACCGGGGTGCCCATTGCCCAGGAGCAAGTGGAAACCATCGAGGAAATCCAATTGCTGGCGCCTCCTCCCGAGCAGCCCTGATAGCGGTTCATCGGCGGGCCTGATGCCCGGCGATTCACAGGACGAACGTCGCTGGCGCTGTGCAAGTTCAGGCGCCATAGTTTTATTCCCGCGGCCGAAAGTGCCCGCTACGAATAAAACAGAGGCTGGCCATGACCAAGACCCTCCACCACCGTGCGTGCCACCTGTGCGAGGCCATCTGTGGCCTGACCCTCGAAACCACCGAAACCGAAGGCCAAGGCTTGGCGATCACCTCGATCAAGGGGGATCCGCTGGACAGTTTCAGTCGTGGACACATTTGCCCCAAGGCAGTGGCGTTGCAGGATATCCAGAACGATCCGGACCGCCTGCGCCAGCCCATGCAACGAGTGGGTGGCGAGTGGCAGCCCATTGCCTGGGACGACGCCTTTGCCTTGGTGGCCGAGCGTCTGGCGGCCATCCAGGAACGCCACGGCCAAAATGCGGTGGGGGTGTATCAGGGCAACCCGAGTGTGCACAACTATGGGCTGATGACCCACAGCAACTATTTCCTCGGCCTGCTGAAAACCCGTAGCCGATTCTCGGCGACTTCGGTGGACCAATTGCCCCATCACCTGACCAGTCACCTGATGTACGGTCACGGCTTGCTGCTGCCGATACCGGACATCGATCACACCGATTTCATGCTGATCCTGGGCGGCAATCCATTGGCCTCCAACGGCAGCATCATGACCGTGCCGGACGTGGAAAAGCGGCTGAAGGCAATCCAGTCGCGGGGCGGCCGGGTAGTGGTGGTCGATCCCCGCCGCAGCGAGACGGCGGCGATTGCCGACCAGCATGTCTTCGTACGCCCTGGCGGCGATGCCGCGTTGTTGTTTGGCCTGCTCGGCACCTTGTTCAGCGAAGGACTGACGCGGGACAGTCACCTGCCGGTGGACGGTCTCGACGAGGTGCGCCACGCCGTTGCGCCCTTCTCGGCGGACGCCATGAGCCCGCTCTGTGGGGTTCCTGCCGAGCAGATCCGCCAATTGGCCCGAGATTTCGCGGCCGCCCCGTCGGCCGTGTGCTACGGCCGGATGGGGGTGTCGACCCAGGCTTTCGGTACGCTGTGCCACTGGCTGATCCAAGTGATCAACCTGGTGACCGGCAATCTTGATCGAGTAGGCGGGGCGCTGTGTACCGAGCCGGCGGTGGATTTGGTGAAAACGACTTCGGGCGGGCACTTCAATCGCTGGCAAAGCCGAGTATCCGGGCGCCCTGAATACGCAGGCGAGCTGCCCGTATCGACCCTCGCCGAAGAAATGCTCACCGAGGGCGATGGGCAGATCCGAGCGCTGGTCACCGTGGCCGGCAACCCGGTGCTGTCCACGCCCAATGGCCGGCAATTGGAGCAAGCGCTGGACGGGCTTGAATTCATGGTCAGCGTCGACCTGTACATCAACGAAACCACGCGCTATGCCGACTTGATCCTGCCGTCCACCTCGGCCCTGGAGAATGATCACTACGACACCACCTTCAATCTGTTCGCGGTGCGTAACGTCAGTCGTTTCAACCGGGCCATCCTGCCCAAGCCCGAGGGGGCGCTGCACGATTGGGAGATTTTTGTCGGCCTGGCCAAAGCCTTTGCCGCCCGGACCGGCAAGGAGCTCAAGCCGACCATGCCGCCGGCACAGATGATTGATTTGGGCCTGCGGGCCGGGATGTATGGCGATGCGTCGCCGTACAAGTTGTCCTTGGCGACGCTGTTCGACCATCCCCACGGCATCGATCTCGGTGCGCTCAAGCCCAATCTGGCACCCCGGCTGAAAACTGAAAACGGCCGGGTGCAGGCCGCGCCCGCTGTCATCCTCGCCGACTTGGCGCGCTTTGCCGCGTTGCGTGCGCCGGCAGCAGACGAGCTGCTGATGATTGGCCGTCGCCATGTGCGCAGCAACAATTCCTGGATGCATAACTTTCATCGGTTGGTGAAGGGCAAGCCGCGTCACCAGTTGCTGATGCATCCCGAAGATCTTGCCAGCCGGGGCCTTATCGATGGACAGCGCGTGAAGGTCAGTTCCCGGGTCGGCGTAATCGAGGTGGACGTGCAGGGCAGTGCGGACATGATGAAAGGCGTGGTCAGTCTTCCCCACGGTTGGGGCCATGCTCGTCCGGGCGTGCAGATGACCATCGCCAGCGGGCAGCCTGGGTCAAGCGCCAACGACCTGACCGATGACCGCCAGCTCGACGAATTGTCCGGCAATGCGGCGCTGAACGGGGTTCCGGTGAAGGTGGCGGCTGCGTAAAATTGTCCTTGGGGCGGACCGAGCAGGGTGCTCGGCTTTCCGTTACAATGCGCCACCGTGTCGACAACTGAAGTCGCAAAAGTTCAAGCCGAGGTGCTCCGTGGATATCATCGAAACGATCAAAGACCAGATTGCCAACAACACTATCCTGCTCTACATGAAAGGCTCGCCGAATGCCCCTCAATGTGGCTTCTCGGCCAAGGCTGCTCAGGCGGTGATGGCGTGTGGCGAGAAGTTCGCCTACGTGGACATCCTGCAGAACCCGGAAATCCGCGCCAACCTGCCCAAGTACGCCAACTGGCCAACCTTCCCACAGCTGTGGGTGGGTGGCGAGCTGATCGGCGGTAGCGACATCATGACCGAGATGGCGGCTGATGGTTCTCTGCAGACCACGATCAAGGCAGCTGTAGAAGCAGCAGCGGCGAACAAGTCCGAAGCCTGATCTACCCCAGGCCCTTGTGGGAGCAAGCTCTTCCACATCGGTTTGTGCGGGCCTGGCCATCAGGCAACAAAAAGCCCCGCGCCTCGAAAGAGGGTGGGGCTTTTTAGTGGCTTGCTGTCGGGACGCTTATTCTTCGCCCATCTGCGATTGCAGGTAATTCTCGAGACCGACTTTGTCGATCAGGCCCAATTGGGTTTCCAGCCAGTCGATGTGTTCTTCCTCGGATTCGAGAATATCTTCCAGCAGTTCACGGCTCCCGAAGTCGCCAACGGTTTCGCAATGGGCGATGGCGGCTTTCAGGTCGGCGTGGCCGGTGCGTTCGATGCGCAGGTCGCACTCGAGCATTTCGCGGGTATGTTCGCCGATGTGCAGCTTGCCCAGGTCCTGGACGTTCGGCAGGCCTTCGAGAAACAGGATGCGCTTGATCAGCTTGTCCGCGTGTTTCATTTCGTCGATGGATTCGTGGTACTCGTGCTTGCCCAGCTTGTTCAGGCCCCAATCCTCGTACATGCGAGCATGCAGGAAGTATTGATTGATCGCGACCAGCTCATTGGCGAGGATCTTGTTGAGATGCTGGATGACTGTAATGTCGCCTTTCATGGTGAGGGCCTGCCCTGATAGCTGTGTATAAGGCGGAGTTTGAGCCGAGCAATTACGAGTGTCAAACCTAAGTTATTGAATAATAAATGAAAATTAATCGGAATAAGAATGTTTGTGTTCCGCGTCTGGAAGCTAAGCACTTGATTTACAGGCATAAAAAAACCGGACATTGAGTCCGGTTCTTTGAACAACTGGTTTTATGCGGCAGTAAATTCCGCCGGATAAGGGATAGAGGCTTGGGCGGTCTGAACTTTGGCGAGGGTTTCACGCACCACTTCCTTGGCCAGGCAGGCGCATTTGCCGCATTGGCTGGCTACGCCGGTGGCCTGGCGGACTTCCCGGTAGCTGCAGCAACCTTCATAGATCGCTTCGCGGATTTGTCCGTCGGTGACGCCAGTGCAGAGGCATACATACATAAGTGATAACCGTCGCTGGTTGTGACTCAATTGGGACGGATCTTAATGTTAACGAGAATGATTGTCAAAGTGGTTTCCAGGGCTCCTTGACGAACGGTGTCGAGCGGCTGCCATTGGCTAGGGCAACGGATTTTCAGGGGCCGCCAAAAAACCGTTGAGGACAGGCCAAACCTGCGGTGTATGATGGTCGGTCCTTGCAAAGCGGGTTCGTGTCACAGGGCTGTCGCCTGAGGGTGGCAGGCTGGCGCGGACCTTGTTTTCACGTTACTACACCAGGAGATATCCAATGAGCGTACTCGTAGGCAAACAAGCCCCTGACTTCACCGTTCCTGCCGTCCTCGGCAACGGCGAAATCGTTGACAGCTTCACCCTGTCCTCGGCCATCAAAGGCAAATACGGCCTGGTGTTCTTCTACCCGCTGGACTTCACTTTCGTTTGCCCATCCGAGCTGATCGCACTGGATCACCGCATGGACGACTTCAAGGCACGCAACGTTGAAGTGGTCGCTGTTTCGATCGACTCGCACTTCACCCACAACGCCTGGCGCAACACCGCCATCAATGCCGGTGGCATCGGCCCGGTGAAATACACCATGGCTGCCGACATGAAGCACGAAATCGCCAAGGCCTACGACGTGGAGTCCGAAGGTGGCGTGGCCTTCCGTGGTGCGTTCCTGATCGACGACAAAGGCGTGGTTCGTTCGCAGATCATCAACGACCTGCCGCTGGGTCGTAACATGGAAGAGCTGATCCGTCTGGTTGACGCCCTGCAGTTCCACGAAGAGCACGGCGAAGTCTGCCCGGCCAACTGGAAAAAAGGCGACAAGGGCATGACCGCATCGCCTGAAGGCGTTGCCGCTTACCTGGGCGAGCACAGCGACAAGCTGTAAGCGCACCTGGCATAAAAAAAACCGGCCCTCGATGGGCCGGTTTTTTTATGAGTGGCTGAATCACCTAGCCACAAAGAGCTGGATCCAGCCGTATGTCAGTCGTCGAAATCCTGCCAGCCACCCATCTCTTTCCACCGGTTGACGATGCCGCAGAACAGCTCGGCAGTCTTCTCGGTGTCATAGCGGGCCGAGTGAGCCTCACGGCCATCGAAGTCGATATCCGCCGCCTGGCAGGCCTTGGCCAATACCGTCTGGCCGTAGGCCAAGCCCGCGAGGGTCGCCGTGTCGAAGCTGGAGAAGGGATGGAACGGGTTGCGCTTCATGTCCAGGCGCGCAACGGCCGCGTTGAGGAAGCCCAGGTCGAAACTGCTGTTATGACCCACCAGGATCGCTCGCTTGCAACCGTTGGCTTTCAGCGCCTTGCGCACGCCACGGAAGATGTCGGTCAGCGCGGTTTCTTCGCTGACCGCCATGCGCAGCGGGTGATCGAGCTTGATCCCGGTGAACTCCAGGGCTGCCGCTTCGATGTTGGCGCCTTCGAACGGTTCGACCCGGAAGAAGTAAGTGTGGTCGGGGAAGACAAAGCCTTTCTCGTCCATGCCAATGGTGGTCGCGGCGATTTCCAGCAGCGCATCGGTGGCCGAGTTGAAACCGCCGGTTTCTACGTCGACCACGACCGGCAGATAACCCCGGAAGCGAGCAGCCATCGGGTGGCGCGCGCCGCCCGAGCCGCCGTTGCCGTCCAGTTCGTCGTCGAAATGATCTTCACTCACGCGTTTTCCTCCAGCAGGCGCCAGCGCAGTTTTTCACCGGCGCGCAGCGGGATGACAGTCTGCTCGCCAAACGGCAGGCTGGCGGGGGCGGTCCACTCGTCGCGAACCAGGGTAATACGATCGGTGTTCACCGGCAGGCCATAGAAACGTGGACCGTGCAGGCTGGCGAAGCCTTCGAGCTTGTCCAGGGCGTTGCGCTGCTCGAACGCCTCGGCGTACATCTCGATGGCCGCGTAGGCGGTATAGCAACCAGCACAACCGCAAGCGGCTTCCTTGGCATGACGGGCGTGGGGCGCCGAGTCGGTGCCGAGGAAAAACTTGGCGCTGCCGCTGGTGGCCGCATCCAGCAAGGCTTCCTGATGGGTGTTGCGCTTGAGGATCGGCAAGCAATAGAAGTGCGGACGGATCCCGCCCACCAGCATGTGGTTGCGGTTGTACAGCAGGTGATGCGCGGTGATGGTCGCACCGACATTGGCCGAAGCCTCGTTGACGAACTGCACGGCATCACCCGTGGTGATGTGCTCGAAGACCACCTTCAGCGTCGGGAAGCGTTCGACGACGCGACGCATATGTTCGTCGATGAAAATCTTCTCGCGGTCGAACACATCGACGTCGCCCCGGGTCACTTCACCGTGGATCAACAACGGCATGCCGACTTCGGCCATCGCCTCGAGCGCCGGGAAAATCTTGTCGATGCTGGTGACGCCAGAGTCCGAATTGGTAGTGGCGCCAGCGGGGTACAACTTGGCCGCGTGCACGAAACCGCTGGCCTTGGCCTCGCGTATTTCCTCGGGCTGGGTGCGGTCGGTGAGGTAAAGCACCATCAGCGGTTCGAAGCGGCTGCCTTTCGGGCGTGCCGACAGGATGCGCTGGCGATAGCCATCGGCCTCGGCGGCGTTGCGCACGGGCGGAACCAGGTTTGGCATGATGATAGCGCGGCCAAAAGTGCGCGCGACATCGGCGACGGTATGGGTCAACACAGCACCATCGCGAAGATGAATATGCCAGTCGTCGGGACGCAGCAGGGTCAGGCGGTCGGACATGGGGGGCTTCCAGGCGGGTAAATCTCGGGGGAATGCTACCGGAAAAGACCGATCCGGGCACCCGCTATCAAGTTTTGCCGCAAGTTACCGATAGCCCCTTCAGGCGTGCCAGCATTTCGTGCCGTGTCCCGGCCAAGCAGCATGCCCAGCGTTTCTCGATTTCCGTATAAAAGCCAGTGGAGCCTCCCGTGCGCCAGCGTTATCTAGCCTTGCTCAGTGTGTTTGCCAGCCTTCCTGCGATGGCGCTCACTTTCCAGACCCGTCTGGAGAGCATCGAGTGGACGGTCGAAGGCGACAAGTTCGAGTGTCGGCTGAGCCAGCCGATCAGCGATTTCGGCAGTGGCGAGTTCGTGCGCAAGGCGGGCGAGCAGGCCACGTTCCGGCTCAAGGCCTATAATCCGATGCTCGGCGGCGGCTCTGCGACGTTGCTGGCGGCCGCGGCGCCTTGGCAGCCCGGGCGGGGCGATATCAACCTGGGCTCGGTCAGGATCGGCAGCGGCGATGTGCTTTTCAACAGCTCCCAGGTACAGGCCGGCCGCTTGATCAGCGGGCTGATGGAAGGTCGCAGTCCCGTAGTGCGACGCAACACCGAGGACGGGCGGGTGTCGGAGGTTCGGTTGCTGCCCGTGCGCTTCAACAAGGCGTTCAATGATTACCAGGGCTGCGTAGCGAAACTCTTGCCGAAGAACTTCGAGCAGATCAAGCAAACCCAGATCGGCTTCCCTGGCGAGGGTACCGAGCTTGACGCCCAGGCCAAGGCCCAGTTGCAGGTCATGCTCGACTTCATCAAGGCGGACCCGAGCGTCAATCATGTCGAGCTCGATGGCCACTCCGACAACAGTGGCAACCGCCTGACCAACCGCGAGTTGTCGCGTCGCCGAGCCCTGGCTGTCCAGGATTTCTTCAAGGCCAACGGTTTCCAGGAGTCCCAATTCACCGTGCGCTTCCACGGCGAGCGTTATCCGCTGGTTGCCAATACCAACGCAGCCAACCGGGCCAAGAACCGGCGCGTGCTGGTAAAACTGGAGCGGGTAGCCCCCACCCAGGCGCCGGCCCCACAGGCGCCAGCTCCTGCGGCAACGCCGGCGGCACCTGCCGTGGCGCCCGCTGCTGCGCCGGGCAAGACGCCGACGCCGGTTGCCCCGACCAAGGCGGCTGCGCCTGCCGGAGCGACTGCACGTACTTCCTGAGCCGGCCTGATCGTCGCGCACTCGACATAATCTGTCGCTTCGTCGTCATAAGCTGTCGCGCCTCTGTAAATTATCCGCGCTGGACGTTAGACTTCCCGGCTTTCCGTACAACCCGTGGAGTGATGGCATGGCGGACGTAAACAAGGTCGTTCTGGCGTATTCCGGCGGCCTGGACACTTCGGTGATCCTCAAGTGGCTGCAGGACACTTATAACTGCGAAGTGGTGACCTTCACCGCTGACCTGGGACAGGGCGAGGAAGTCGAGCCTGCACGCGCCAAGGCCCAGGCCATGGGCGTCAAAGAGATCTACATCGATGACCTGCGCGAAGAGTTCGTCCGCGACTTCGTGTTCCCGATGTTCCGCGCCAACACCGTTTACGAAGGCGAGTATCTGCTGGGTACGTCCATCGCCCGTCCGTTGATCGCCAAGCGCCTGATCGAAATCGCCAACGAAACCGGCGCCGACGCCATTTCCCATGGCGCCACCGGCAAAGGCAACGACCAGGTGCGTTTCGAGCTGGGCGCCTATGCCCTCAAGCCGGGCGTGAAAGTCATTGCACCGTGGCGTGAATGGGACTTGCTGTCCCGTGAAAAACTGATGGATTACGCCGAGAAGCACGCGATCCCGATCGAGCGCCACGGCAAGAAGAAATCCCCGTATTCGATGGATGCCAACCTGCTGCACATTTCCTATGAAGGCGGCGTGCTGGAAGACACCTGGACCGAGCACGAAGAAGACATGTGGCGCTGGACCGTCTCCCCGGAGAAGGCTCCCGACACTCCGCAATACCTGGAACTGACCTATCGCAACGGCGATATCGTCGCGCTGGACGGCGTGGAGATGAGCCCGGCCACCGTGCTCGCGACCTTGAACCGCATCGGTGGCGAACACGGCATCGGTCGCTTGGACATCGTCGAGAACCGCTATGTCGGCATGAAGTCCCGTGGCTGCTACGAAACTCCGGGCGGCACCATCATGCTGCGTGCCCACCGGGCGATCGAATCGATCACCCTGGACCGCGAAGTGGCTCACTTGAAGGATGAGTTGATGCCCAAGTACGCCAGCCTGATCTACACCGGCTACTGGTGGAGTCCGGAGCGCCTGATGCTGCAACAGATGATCGATGCCTCCCAGGTCAACGTGAACGGTGTCGTGCGCCTGAAGCTGTACAAGGGCAACGTGATCGTGACCGGCCGCAAGTCCGACGACTCGCTGTTCGATGCCAATATCGCGACTTTCGAAGAAGACGGCGGTGCCTACAACCAGGCAGACGCGGCCGGCTTCATCAAGCTCAACGCCCTGCGCATGCGCATCGCGGCGAACAAGGGTCGCAAGCTGTTCTGATCCGCTCCAATGGAAACGGCCTGCATGAGCAGGCCGTTTTTTTATCTCCCCTTCCAGAGCAATGCTCACGGCTTCCTCCTTCGACGCAGACGGACCAAGTGACTGCGTTTTTCCCTTTCCCTTCGTAACGCATAGCGGCGCCTGCCGGCGGAGCCATGCCTGCCTTTCTTGACCTGTTTGCTTTTGGGGAATTCTGAAGGTGAATACAGAGCGCGGTGGTTGAAATTGAGCGTCAGAAAAAACAACAACGATAGGAAAAAGGGAAAACCGATCAGGAACCAGACGTAACAGTCACGATCGTCGCTGTCCAGGAACGGCAAGGATATCGCTGCGGATGTTTCCGACAAACTTGCAAGTATGGCAATAAGCGTCATTGGGTTGATGACGGTCTTTTTTAATTTGTTCATGATGGATGCTCATGGGTAATTACATGCTCATTGATTAAAGTTTTGGTTTTATTAGCGGCCGCCCGAAAGGGTGATCAGTCAAAAAAGACAATCAGGTCGGTCTTGTCCAATTCCTCCGGGCGCTGTCTTTTTTATACAGAAACTCATTCCATTGAGTGAAATTTTTACCGTTTGTATGAAATTAAATCCGTTACTATTTATAAAAATACAAGGGCGGCATGCGTTGAAACACCTTCTGTTTTTCCGAGAAGGATCCCCTCATTCATGCGAGGTCGGCATGTCGGATTTATGGCGTTAGCCTCGTGGAAAATTTCACGGCACATTATTTTGCAGATAATTTGTAGGAAAAATCTGTATTGCTTGTAGGTTGCGTCTTTCGCTGCGAGCGCTCACGAGCAACGGCATGCCAAGGAAGAAATGACTAGGCTATTGTGCGTGCTCTAAAAATTCGAACAGCGAAATTGGATGTGCCCATGAATAAAGTGCTGATCGTGGACGATCACCCCGTCATTCGTCTTGCTGTACGTTTGCTAATGGAGCGTCATGGATATGAAGTTATCGCCGAAACGGATAATGGCGTTGATGCCTTACAGATCGCCCGAGAACAAATGCCCGATATCGTTATCTTGGATATTGGAATTCCGAAGTTGGATGGGCTGGAAGTCATCGCACGCTTGACCGTCAATCCTTCGCCCGTGAAAGTGCTGGTATTGACCTCCCAGGCACCCGGGCATTTTTCGATGCGCTGTATGCAGACAGGGGCGGCGGGCTATGTTTGCAAACAGCAGGATCTGACGGAATTGTTAAGTGCGATTAAGGCCGTGTTGTCAGGCTATAGTTACTTTCCCAACCAGGCACTGCATACGGTACGTTCAACACTCGGAAATGCCAGCGAGTCCGAGATGGTGAATCGTCTGTCTGGGCGGGAAATGATGGTCTTGCAGCAACTGGCTCGTGGAAAGACCAATAAGGAAATAGCAGACGCGATGTTCCTGAGCAACAAGACCGTCAGTACCTACAAGACTCGCCTGTTGTTGAAACTGAACGCCCGTTCGCTGGTCGACCTGATCGAACTGGCACAGCGAAATGGATTGGTGTGAACGCCAGGCCTCTCACACGATAAAAAGCCTCCATGCGGGAGGCTTTACGTGTCAGAGATCGAAGTCGTAGTCGGCGAGTTGCTTTTGCAAGCGGCGCTCTTCCAGCAGGTTGTCGATGGTGCGGCGTTTGCTCAGGTTGGTTTTTGCAACCTCCACCACAGGTTCCACTTC
This sequence comes from Pseudomonas frederiksbergensis, assembly GCF_035751725.1. Classification (GTDB taxonomy): domain Bacteria; phylum Pseudomonadota; class Gammaproteobacteria; order Pseudomonadales; family Pseudomonadaceae; genus Aquipseudomonas; species Aquipseudomonas frederiksbergensis_A. The sequence goes on from NZ_CP142104.1 coordinate 1,415,124, forward strand.
GTCAGCCTCGACGGCGACGAAATCGTCTTCTACATCCAGTTGTTCTTTGCCAGTGCTCATGGGTTCGACTCCAGGCTAAGACTGCCATTGGCGCCCCTTATATCGATAAACCATCGGCGGGTAAAAAAGATTTTTTCAATCGAAGGATAAACAAAAGCAATAGCGCATCAATCGTCAGATGTCTTGTGCTTGTACTCGCATAGATCTTCGATCCGGCAGCTCCCGCAGCGGGGCTTGCGGGCCAGGCAGACGTAACGTCCGTGCAGGATCAGCCAGTGATGGGAATCCAGGAGGTATTCCTTGGGAACGAATTTCATCAACTTGTTTTCCACTTCCACTACGTTCTTGCCCGGGGCGAGCCCAGTCCGGTTACTGACGCGGAAAATGTGGGTGTCGACCGCCATCGTCAACTGCCGGAACGCGGTGTTGAGGACCACGTTGGCAGTCTTGCGGCCGACGCCCGGCAGGGCTTCCAGCTCTTCGCGGGTCTGGGGGATCTCACCGCCGTGTCGCTCGATCAGCAGGCGACAGGTTTCGATCACGTTTTTCGCCTTGCTGTTAAACAGTCCGATGGTCTTGATGTACTCGGACAGCCCTTCGACGCCCAGGGCAAGGATCGCCTGCGGCGTATTGGCCACCGGGAAGAGTCTGGCCGTTGCCTTGTTGACACCGACGTCGGTGGATTGGGCCGAGAGAATTACCGCGATCAGCAGTTCGAAAGGGGAGGAGTAGGCCAGTTCGGTCTTTGGCTCCGGGTTGTCTTCATGAAAGCGACGAAAGATTTCCAGACGTTTTGCGGCGTTCATGGGCGCGGCGTTTCCTCTAGGGTTGAACGGGTTTTGGTGCCGATCAAGGCTTGATAGGCAGCGAGCAACAGGCCGAGCAAAATGAATCCGCCGGGGACGATCAAGGCCAATGGCACGCCTCTGCCTATCAGCTCGCGCAAAGCGCCCAGGATGATAACCAGCAGGCCGAATTGTCCCGCCAACCTGAGATGAACCGTCATGCGTCGCTCGGTAGCGGTATGTTCCAGCGCCACGCAGCTCAATGCGATCCATCCGATATACACGGCCAACGCGCCATGCCGCTCCAATATCCAGGCTTGTGCGAGGAGGTCCGCGCAGGCGGTCATGGCGGCGGCCACGGCGATGGATGCAATGAGTTGCTGGCAGGCTGTAAGGCGTGGTCTCAGCAGCGCCATTGTCGAGCCGTGGGCGAAACTGATCACAACCCAGGCGAGCCAAAGGATCAGCGCATTGATCAGCGAGTCACTGGCGCCGACCACGGGCACGAGGACCAGGGCGCGCGGCCAGGAGGGGGAGTCATTCATGGCTGGTCGCTCCGGTCAACTGAGCCTTGTGCTCGTCGAAGTAACGCAACGTATCGTGCACGGCCTGGAGCACCGCCCTGGATGTCACCGTCGCACCAGCCAACTGATCGAACTGGCCGAGGTCCTTTTTCAATGCCCACCCCTCGTCGGCAGGCGCCTGGCGCGACTTGCCATGGAACGTTTGCAGCCAGGCATTCGGCCAGCCCGCTATCCCCGCGCCCAGGCCGGGAGTTTCCGACTGGCGCAGGGTCTTTACGCCCAACACTCGTCCTGCCGGATCCACAGCGATCAATAATTCGATGGTGCCCTCGTAGCCCAGTACCTGGCTGCGTAGCAACACGGCGCTGGGCGCCCCTTCGCGAGTTGCCCGGTAAGCGCCCAGCAATGTGCTGCGGGGCAGCGTTACCGGGGTTGCAATGACAGGTTGCGCCAAAGGCTGATTGTCATAGCGGTCGCTCGGCAGTACGTCGAGCAAGGTCCGGGTGGCGATAGCTCGGCGCTGCGCCTCGATGCGCCCAGCGGTGCTGATTTGCGTCAGGTACGTGGCGCCTACGGCGAGGCCGCCCAGCAACACCAGGATCACAACGCCTGCGGTATTCTTCATGTCAGCGGGCGCCTTTGTCGTGCGTCGACGAAGCGCTCCAGGGCCGGCACGGCGAGGTTCATCAGCAGCACCGCAAACGCCACTCCATCCGGAAAGCCACCCCAGGTGCGAATCAGGTAGACCAGCAATCCCACGCCTGCGCCAAACAACAAACGCGCCAGCGGAGCCCTGGCACCCGACACGGGTTCGGTCACGATAAAAAACGCGCCGAGCATGGTTGCGCCGGTCAGCAGATGAAACAGTGGCGAACCGTGGGAGTCCGAGCCCGAACCGTTCCAGAACAACAGGCTGATCGTGAACAGGCTGGCTAGCATGCCCACCGGGGCGTGCCACGTAAATACCCGTTGTTGCAGCAGGAACAGGCCGCCCAAAAGGAACGCCAGGCTGACCCACTCGACACCGTGCCCACCCCAGCGGCCGAACGCCGGGTCGCTGGCAAACAGCTCGTCGATCGTCAGGCTCGTGTTGATCCGCAGGCTATCCAGCGCGGTGGCGCCGGCCCATCCATCGGGGGGCTGGCCAATGTCGGCGACCAGACGCAGACCGTCGGCCAGGCCCAGGCCATGGGCCGCTGGCCATTGGCTCATGTGCTGCGGGAATGCCACCAGCACCAAGGCATACCCGAGCATTGCCGGGTTGAACGGATTGCTGCCGACCCCACCCCAAACGTGCTTGCCCAACAACAAGGCGCAGGCGACCGCCGTGACGGTCAGCCACCAAGGGCAGTACGCCGGCAAGGCCAGGGCGAGCAACGTGGCGCTGACCAATGCGCTGCCGTCGCGCAGGTCAGGTTCGAGAGACCTTCGCCGCAAACGCAATACCAGCGCCTCGATCGCCAGCGCTGTGAGACCGGACAACATCAGGTTCAGCAACACACCCCAACCAAAGACCCACATCGAGGCCAGCGCGCCGGGCAGCGTGGCGAGAAGGACTCGACGCATTGCATGGCGTAGACGCTCGTCCAGCGGATCAGCGAGTGGCATGGGCATCCACCTGCTGTTCGGCGTCTCTGACGGCTTGCTCCAAGGCTTGCAGTTGGTCTTGGGAGGCCGCGGCAGCCCGGGCTTTGCTGAGTTCGGCGCGCCGCATCGCCAATTGGATCTTGGCCCGCTTCAGTTCGACGTCATTTGCCGGTGGCGGGGGCGGTGCCGGTGCGGGCGTGGCAGGCGACGCAGTGCTAACCAGTCGGGCCAACGCCTGTTCGGCCGCTTCGAACTGGCGTTGCAGCATGATCAACTGTGACTGTTGCTCGAAGGTTGGCGGGTGGCCGAACGCCCTCAAGGATTTATGCAACTGCGCCCGGCTCATGGCGAGATCGACCTTGGCTTTCTTCAGTGCGGCATCCGCAGTGGCGGCTTTTTGCGCGCGTACTCGCTCCAATGCGGCCTGGACCGGATCGAGTGGCTGTACCTGGGCTTGTTGGGCGTTTCGCTGGATTCTGGCCAGGCGCTCGGCTTGACGCTGCTCTTCCTCACGACGCAGACGGGCGGTGCGTTGTTCGAAACGTCGGCGAGCATGGTTGCGCTTGATGGTTCGTGCTTGCCGTTCTTCGTCGCTGGCGGCCAACCCGCCAACGACCGGCGTTACGGTTGTCATCGGCAGTGGCCGCATCTCGATGCAATCCACCGGGCAAGGCGCCACGCACAAGTCACAGCCGGTGCATTCGTCGATGAGAACCGTGTGCATCAGTTTCGCCGCGCCGACGATCGCGTCCACCGGGCAGGCCTGGATGCACTTGGTGCAGCCGATGCATTCGGCTTCGCGGATAAACGCGATCTGTGCCGGCGCCGAGCCGCGACTGGTGTCCAGCTCCAGCACCGGTACCTGCATCAGCTCGGCCAGGGCTGCGATGGTTTCCCGTCCGCCGGGTGGACATTTGTTGATCGGTTCGCCTTGGGCGATGCCTTCGGCGTATGGCTTGCAGCCGGGGTGGCCGCATTTGCCGCATTGAGTCTGCGGAAGCAAGGCGTCGATGTGTTGGATCAGGTTCATGTCTTGACCAGCCCGTGCAATCCGAGAAAAGCCACTGCCATCAGGCCGGCACAGATCAGCTGGATCGGCAGCCCCCGGAAAGGCAACGGAATATCGTTGTCGAGGATGCGCTGTTGCAAGTCGTCAAACAGACTCAGCACCAGCCAGAAACCCAGGCCGGCACCCAGGCTGGTCGCCATGGCCTGGCCAAGGCTCGTGGCCTCCCGGCTGACGAGTAGCGTGACGCCCAGTATGGCGGCATTGCCGAGGAGCAACGGCCACAAGCCGGCGAACGGCAGCATGGGCAGCCAGCGCCCCAGCAGCCGTAGCACTGGCCCGATCAGCAAGACGCTCAGGGGCAGCCAAACCAATAATTGCAGTGATGCCAGGTCAGCCGGGACCAGCAACCATTGATCGACCAGATAGCCCAGGGTACCGACACAGAGCATCAGGCCTGCCGTCGCCAGGCCCAGGGCGTGTACCTGGCTTCTACCCTTGGCTGCCAGCAGCGGATCGACGCCCAGCGGCCAATGCAACATCAGATTGTTGATCAGGGCCGCGCTCAACAGGGATAAGAGGATTTCGGTCATGGGTATGGGGCGACAGGGCCTGTGACAAGATTAGGCATTATCCGGCACACCGTGAGGGTGGGCCAGATATGAAAAATCCCACAGTCGCTCGATAGCGACTGTGGGATCGGTGTCGCGTGCAGTCGCGTTACTTGATCCGCTGGCCCGGCTTGGCGCCGCTGTCAGGGCTCAACAGGTAGATTTCTTCACCACCAGGGCCTGCCGCCATCACCATGCCCTCGGAAATACCGAAACGCATTTTGCGTGGCTTGAGGTTGGCGATCATCATCGTCAGCCTGCCTTCAAGCTTGGCCGGGTCCGGATAGGCGCTCTTGATGCCGGAGAACACGTTGCGTTGTTCATCGCCGATGTCCAGGGTCAGGCGCAACAGCTTGTCGGCGCCTTCCACGGCCTCTGCCTTGACGATCAGCGCCACGCGCAGGTCAACGGCGGCGAAGGCATCGAAGTCGATTTCCGGCGACAGCGGGTCCTTGGCCAGTTCGCCGTTGCCGGCAGGGGCGCCGGTGTCGGTCTGGCTGGCGGCCAGGTCTTCCTTGGATGCGTCGATCATGGCTTGGACCTTTGCGGAATCGATGCGGGTCATCAGCGGCTTGAACTCGTTCAGCTGATGGTTGCTCAGCAGGGTCTGGTGGTCGTTCCAGGTCAGCGGTGCAACGTTCAGGAACGCTTCGGCATCGGCCGCCAGCAGCGGCAGCACCGGCTTGAGAAAGATCACCAGCTGGCGGAACAGGTTGATACCCAGGGCGCAGATGGCCTGGACTTCGTCCTGCTTGCCTTCCTGTTTGGCCAGCGACCACGGCGCCTTGTCGGCAATCCAGGCATTGGCGCGGTCGGCCAGGGCCATGATTTCGCGCATGGCACGGGCGAAGTCGCGGTTCTCGTAGGCATCGGCGATGCTTGGCGCGGCGGCGAGGAAGGCGTCGGTCAGTTCCGGCGCGGCGTTACCGGCCACCAGCACACCCGCGTTGCCCTTGTGGATGAACCCGGCGCAACGGCTGGCAATGTTGACGACCTTGCCCACCAGGTCGGAGTTGACCTTCTGCACGAAGTCTTCGAGGTTCAGGTCCAGGTCGTCGACGCCACGGCCGAGCTTGGCCGCGTAGTAGTAGCGCAGGTATTCCGGCGACAGGTGGTCCAGGTAGGTCCGCGCCTTGATGAAGGTGCCGCGGGACTTGGACATTTTCTGGCCGTTGACGGTCAGGTAGCCGTGGACGTTGATGCCGGTCGGTTTACGGAAGCCGGCACCTTCGAGCATGGCCGGCCAGAACAGCGCGTGGAAGTTGACGATGTCCTTGCCGATGAAGTGGTACACCTCGGCGGTGGAATCCTTGCCCCAGAACGCATCGAAGTCGAGGTCCGGCGTGCGGTCGCAAAGGTTCTTGAAGCTCGCCATGTAGCCGATCGGCGCGTCCAGCCACACGTAGAAATACTTGCCGGGTTCGCCGGGAATCTCGAAGCCGAAGTACGGCGCATCGCGGGAAATGTCCCATTCCTGCAAGCCCGAATCGAGCCACTCGGCGAGCTTGTTGGCGACCGCGTCCTGCAGCGTGCCACTGCGGGTCCAGGCCTGCAGCATCTGCTGGAAGTCCGGCAGCTTGAAGAAGAAGTGCTGGGAGTCCCTGAGCACCGGGGTTGCGCCGGAAATCGCCGACTTCGGGTCTTTCAGGTCGGTCGGTGCGTAGGTTGCGCCGCATTTCTCGCAGTTGTCGCCGTACTGGTCCTCGGTACCGCACTTCGGACAGGTGCCCTTGATGAAGCGGTCGGCCAGGAACATTTTCTTTTCCGGGTCGAAATACTGGGTAACCGAACGGGTGGAAATATGCCCGGCATCACGCAGCTTCAGGTAGATCTGGCTCGACAGCTCACGGTTTTCTTCGGCGTGAGTGGAGTGGAAGTTGTCGAAGTCCACCAGGAACTCGGCAAAGTCGGCGCTGTGTTCAGCCTGGACATTGGCGATCAGTTGTTCCGGGGTGATGCCTTCTTTTTCCGCGCGCAGCATGATGGCCGAACCGTGGGCGTCGTCGGCGCAGACATAAATACATTGGTTGCCGCGATGCTTCTGGAAGCGCGTCCACATATCGGTCTGGATGTATTCCAGCATATGGCCGAGGTGAATCGAACCATTGGCATAGGGCAGGGCGCTGGTGACGAGGATCTTGCGTGGCTCGGACATGGGGCTCGGCTACTTGATGAAACGGAGGTCGGCCACTATAAAGCGCTGGCGGCTTTTTTTCACCCTTCAGGGCTGTTTCGGGATGCATTGCCGGGAGCAGCAGAGCACAACTGTGGCGAGGGGATAAATTCCCTCGCCACAAAGATATCCGCGCGACAGTAATCGGGTCGCCACAAAAGCACGCGCGGCGTAGGATAGCCGCCTGTTTTTCAAGCCTTGCTATCGGAGTTGCCCATGAGCGCCGTCAATCGCGCAGCGGTGGAAGCCGTCCTTCGCCAGTACACCGACCCCTACCTGAACCAAGACCCGGTCAGCGCCGGATGCGTGCGCGCCATCGACATCCACGGAGATCGTGTCAACGTCCAGCTGGAAATCGGCTACGCCGCCGACCTGTTCAAGAACGGTTGGGCGCAGATGCTGCAGATGGCCATCGAGGGCCTGGATGGCGTGACAACTGCAAAGGTCGACGTCACCCGCGTGATTGCCAGCCACAAGGCCCAGGCCCAGGTTCCCGGGTTGGCGAACGTCAAGAACGTGATCGCGGTGGCCTCGGGCAAGGGCGGCGTGGGCAAGTCCACCACCGCCGCCAACCTGGCCCTGGCCCTGGCTCGGGAAGGGGCCAAGGTAGGCATTCTCGACGCGGACATCTACGGTCCGAGCCAGGGCATCATGTTTGGCATCGCCGAGGGCACCCGACCGCAGATCAAGGACCAGAAGTGGTTCGTGCCGATCCAGTCGCACGGCGTGGAGGTGATGTCCATGGCGTTCCTGACCGACGACAACACACCCATGGTCTGGCGTGGGCCGATGGTGTCCGGGGCGTTGCTGCAACTGGTCACGCAAACCGCCTGGGGTGACCTGGATTACCTGGTGATCGACATGCCGCCGGGCACCGGCGACATCCAGCTGACCCTGGCGCAGAAAGTCCCGGTGGCCGGCGCGGTGATCGTCACCACGCCTCAGGACCTGGCCTTGCTGGATGCGCGCAAGGGCGTGGAGATGTTCCGCAAGGTCAACATCCCGGTGCTGGGCGTAGTGGAGAACATGGCCGTGCACATCTGCTCCAACTGCGGGCATGCCGAGCATCTGTTCGGTGAAGGCGGAGGGGAGAAACTGGCTACCCAGTACGGGGTCGAGTTGCTGGCTTCGCTACCGCTGTCGATGGTGATCCGCGAGCAGGCCGACGGCGGCAAGCCAACCGTCATCGCCGAACCGGACAGCCAGATCGCCATGGTCTACCAAGAGCTCGCGCGCCACGTTGGCGCGCGGATCGTGCTGCAGGAAGCCGCATCGCCGGTGATGCCGAACATCACTGTCAGCGACGATTGATGCCTTGAAACACAATCCTCGGTGGAGCCAGCAAGCTCGCCCCACCGAGGATATGTGGCGCGTTTAGATCCGCATCCCTCCATCCATCTCCAGGATCCGTCCGGTGTAGTAGTCGTTCTCGAAGATATAGGCGGCCGAATGCGCGATCTCCTCGGGCTTGCCCATGCGCTTGAGCGGGATCACGGAGGTCATTCTTTCCAAGGCTTCCGGTTTCATGCCCAGGGTCATTTCGGTTTCGATGAAGCCTGGTGCGATGCCCGCCACGCGGATACCGTAGCGCGCCAGTTCCTTGGCCCAGGTCACGGTCGCAGCGGCCACGCCGGCCTTGGCGGCCGAGTAGTTGGTCTGGCCGATGTTGCCGGCGCGCGAGATCGACGAGATATTGATGATCGCACCGCTGTTCTTCAGCTCGACCATTTTCGCCGCCACTTCGCGGGTGCACAGGAACACACCGGTGAGATTGACGTCGATCACGGCCTGCCACTGGGCGAGGCTCATTTTGGTCATATCGCCGTCCTTGACCTTGAGCAACAGACCGTCACGCAGGATGCCGGCGTTGTTGATCAGCCCGTGGATCGCGCCGAAGTCCTCAGCGACCCGGGCGACCATGTCGACCACCTGGTCTTCATTGGCAACGTTGCACAAATAGGCGCGGGCCTCGACGCCCTTGGCTGCGCAGGCGGCAACCGCCTGGTCGAGTTTTTCCTGATTGAGGTCGACCAGCGCTAGCTTGGCGCCCTTGTCGGCGAAATACTCGGCCATGGAGCGACCCAGGCCCTGGCAACCGCCGGTGATAATGATTACTTTGTCAGTGAGTTGCATTCTCATGTCCAGAGGGCGCAGCGGTGGAGGGGGACTGTTCCAGAGAGACTCTCGATTCGCGGCGATGTAGCCCGGCTGCACGCGAAAACAGTCCCGCAGGTGTGGCGGAACATTACTCCACTCGCTTGACCGTTTTCTAGACGGATTTTATTAAAGGAGTCATAAATTGAGCGTTGAAGCTGCCAAGCATGCCCGTGAACTGCTGCTCAAGGAATACCGCGGGATGCTCTCGACCCATTCCAAATCCATGCCCGGCTTTCCGTTCGGCTCCGTGGTGCCCTATTGCCTGGACGAACAAGGCCGGCCGCTGATCCTGATCAGCCGTATCGCCCAGCACACTCATAATCTGCAAAAAGATCCCAAATGCTCGATGCTGGTCGGCGAACGCGGCGCCGAAGATGTGCAGGCGGTGGGGCGCCTGACCTATCTGGCAGAGGCGCGCAAACTCGAGGACAGCGTCGCCATCGACGCCGCCGCCGAGCGTTATTACCGCTATTTTCCTGAGTCGCAGAACTACCATAAGGCCCATGACTTCGATTTCTGGGCACTCGACCCGGTGCGCCATCGCTACATTGGTGGGTTTGGCGCGATTCACTGGATTGACCAGATCACCCTGGCCAACCCTTTCGCCGGCAGGGCCGAAGCCAGCATGATCGAACACATGAATGCCGATCACGCCAATGCCATCGCCCATTACGTGGAATTGAGCGGCCTGCCGGACAATGAACCGGCGCAACTGGTCGGCATCGACAGCGAAGGCATGCACTTGCGCATCGGGCAGGGCCTGCATTGGTTGGCGTTTCCAAACCCTTGCAACACGCCGACACAAGTGCGCGAAGCCTTGGTTTATCTGGCTCACGCCCAGCAATGGCCAAAAAATGCCGAGGTCGATGCTTGAATTCACGAAAGGGCGACGTCATTTAAGGTTTCATAGCAAGGCATTCTTGCGTAGAGGAACCCTTTGATGCGCCCTTTTTTGTTGCTCTTTCTGCTGTTCCCGGTGTTGGAGCTGTTCGTATTCGTCAAGGTCAGCGGTGCGATCGGGTTCTTCCCGGCGCTATTGCTGGTCATTCTCGGCTCGATGCTCGGTGTCTTCGTGCTGCGTATCGCCGGTCTCGCCACGGCGCTGCGTGCCCGTGAAAGCCTGAGCCGTGGCGAGTTGCCTGCCCAGACCATGCTCGAAGGCCTGATGCTGGCCTTGGGTGGTGGCCTGTTGATCCTGCCAGGTTTCATCAGCGACGTGCTGGGCTTGGTCATGCTGTTGCCGTTTACCCGTCGGTTGCTCGCCAATAAGATGCGGCAGCGCGCCGAAGAGCAGGCGATGCGCCAGCGAGCGTTCGCCGATGATCTTCAACCCCGTGGCGGACCGGCTCCGCGTGAGCCTGTGGGCCGCGAGCCTAACGTGATCGAAGGCGAGTTCGAACACCGGGATTCCAAGTAAACCCCGCCACGGCGCCTTCGGGCGCCGTGTTCGTTTTCGCGACCACAAGCAAAAAATTTCTACCCCTGGCCCTTGTAATCCCCTTGCACGCCCATATGTATGGGTCACCGCAAGGTTTCCGGTGGCGACACTGGACAGACTTCCGCGGTTCGCTTGACGAACCGCACCCCGGCTCAGCCGGCTTTTGTTAAACCCGCCGGGACTACACCGGCCGATGAAAACCAAAATTAGGAGAGATCGACAATGAAGCTTCGTCCTCTGCATGACCGCGTCGTCATCCGTCGCAGCGAAGAAGAGAAGAAAACCGCTGGCGGTATCGTCCTGCCAGGTTCGGCTGCCGAAAAAGCCAACCACGGTGAAGTTCTCGCTGTAGGTCCAGGCAAGGCCCTGGAAAACGGTGAAGTACGTGCGCCGGCCGTGAAAGTGGGTGACAAGGTTGTGTTCGGCCCTTACTCCGGCAGCAACACTGTGAAAGTCGACGGCGAAGACCTGTTGGTAATGAGCGAGAACGAAATCCTCGCCGTTCTCGAAGGCTGATTTTTCCGCTCATTTTCCCGCTACTACAAAGTATTTAAGGAATATCGATCATGGCTGCTAAAGAAGTTAAATTCGGCGATTCCGCCCGCAAGAAAATGCTCGCCGGTGTCAACGTCCTGGCTGACGCAGTAAAAGCGACCCTGGGCCCGAAAGGCCGTAACGTGATCATCGAGAAAAGCTTCGGCGCTCCGACCATCACCAAGGACGGCGTTTCCGTAGCCAAGGAAATCGAGCTGAAAGATCGCTTCGAAAACATGGGCGCGCAGCTGGTCAAGGACGTTGCCTCCCGTGCCAACGATGACGCCGGCGACGGTACCACCACCGCGACCGTACTGGCTCAGTCGATCGTCAACGAAGGCCTGAAAGCCGTCGCTGCCGGCATGAACCCGATGGACCTCAAGCGCGGCATCGACAAGGCGACCATCGCCATCGTCAAGGAACTCAAGGGCCTGGCCAAGCCATGCGCTGACTCCAAGGCGATCGCCCAGGTGGGTACCATCTCGGCCAACTCCGACAATTCCATCGGCGACATCATTGCCGAAGCCATGGAAAAAGTCGGCAAGGAAGGCGTGATCACTGTTGAAGAAGGCTCGGGCCTGGAAAACGAACTGTCGGTCGTAGAAGGCATGCAGTTCGACCGTGGCTACCTGTCGCCATACTTCGTCAACAAGCCAGACACCATGGTTGCCGAGCTGGACAGCCCGCTGATCCTGCTGGTCGACAAGAAGATCTCTAACATCCGCGAAATGCTGCCAGTGCTGGAAGCCGTTGCCAAGGCCGGTCGCCCATTGCTGATCGTGGCTGAAGACGTCGAAGGCGAAGCCCTGGCGACCCTGGTCGTGAACAACATGCGTGGCATCGTCAAAGTCGCAGCCGTCAAGGCGCCAGGCTTCGGCGACCGTCGCAAGGCCATGCTGCAGGACATCGCCGTACTGACCGGCGGTACCGTTATCTCCGAAGAGATCGGCCTGAGCCTGGAAAGCACCACCCTGGAGCACCTGGGTAACGCCAAGCGCGTGATCCTGTCCAAGGAAAACACCACCGTGATCGACGGTGCTGGCAACGACGCCGATATCCAGGCTCGTGTGACCCAGATCCGCGCACAAGTGGCCGAGACTTCGTCCGACTACGACCGTGAAAAACTGCAAGAGCGCCTGGCCAAGCTGTCCGGCGGCGTTGCTGTGATCAAGGTTGGCGCCGGCTCCGAAGTTGAAATGAAAGAGAAGAAAGCCCGCGTTGAAGACGCCCTGCACGCCACCCGCGCAGCCGTCGAAGAAGGCGTGGTACCTGGCGGCGGCGTGGCACTGGTTCGTGCCCTGCAAGCCATCAGCGAGCTGAAAGGCGACAACGACGACCAGAACGTTGGTATCCAGTTGCTGCGTCGCGCTGTTGAAGCTCCACTGCGCCAGATCGTTGCCAACTCCGGCGACGAGCCAAGCGTAGTGGTCGACAAGGTCAAGCAGGGTTCGGGTAACTACGGTTACAACGCTGCTACCGGCGAATACGGCGACATGATCGAAATGGGTATCCTGGACCCAGCCAAAGTGACTCGTTCGGCTCTGCAAGCGGCTTCGTCGATTGCCAGCCTGATGATCACCACCGAGGCGATGATCGCTGAAATCAAGGAAGACGCTCCAGCTGGCGGCGGCATGCCAGACATGGGCGGCATGGGTGGCATGGGCGGCATGATGTAAGCCAGCCTTACCCCTGTAGCGAAAAACCCCGCCGGCGAAAGCCAGCGGGGTTTTTTATTGATTTTGGATTTGTCCCGGTCTTGAAGCCGCACCAATCCCGCATTGGGATTTATGCTCAGGCATTCGCGGGATGGTTGAGGGCCATGCGCTCTGGCGTAGGAGCCGGTCGGTACAGCACGAAGTAATAGCACCCCAGGCAAATCAGCCAACAGAACACCGCTGTCCAGACGTTGTGGGAAAAGAAGTGCGCCCCTTGCATCATCCGACCGATGGAGAACACCGTGCCCAGGGTGAAGGCGAAGACCAGGGAACGACGGGCCAGGCGCGGGCGGCGATCCCGCAGCACGAAGAACAACGCGAACAGTGTGAAACCGGTGGCGGCGTGACCGCCGGGCCAGCAACGGCCAGGTTTGTCGGTGGCCGGGCGCGGGCTCAGCAATTCGCTGTAGGTTTCCTTGCCGCCAAACTCCTTCAGGCTCCAAGGGCATTGCACCGCCGTCACCGCTTTCAGCGGCGTGACAAAGGCCGTTGCCAGCGCCAGCGACAAGACCAGGCAACCCAGTTCACGCTTGATCGGTTTGAGCCGATCGATAAAAAACGAAGCGATAAACCCTGCGACTGCCAGGACGGAGAACCCGATGACCATCTGCTTGGCCCGGTCATGCAGGAGGTCTTCGAGAAAAAAGCTGTGCCGACCGATGAATCCACCGTCAGCACTGTAGAAAAGCCGGGCCAGGTCCATGTCCAGCGTCGTCAGCTCCAGCAGCACCAGCGCTAGCGCGACAACAGCGGGAAGCCCCAGGGCGATCCTGAAATTCAAGGGGCTGGAAGCAGGGCGATTGGTGGCGCAAACCATGGTCGATACCTTCGATGAAATGTTCTTGAGCAGCAGGTTGCGCGCAGTCTGGTCCGCGTCGCGTTGGGCAGGCGTGAATGCCGGGTGAAAAACTCGTCAATGCCCCTTCCCGGGTCGAGACAACCCTAGCCGTGAAACACGCTTGGCCTTAAGCTGCGCGGGCCACGACGATTGCCTACGTGTGCAGGAGAGATGTCCATGCGAATTCTATTGGTCGAAGACAACCGCGACATTCTGGCCAACCTGGCCGATTACCTGGGGCTCAAGGGCTATACCGTCGATTGTGCCCAGGACGGTTTGTCGGGATTGCACCTGGCCGCCACCGAGCACTACGACCTGATCGTGCTCGATATCATGTTGCCGGGCATCGATGGCTACACCTTGTGCAAGCGCTTGCGTGAAGACGCGCGGCGCGATACGCCGGTGATCATGCTCACCGCGCGTGACCAACTGGACGATCGCCTGCAGGGCTTCAAGTCCGGGGCCGACGATTACCTGGTCAAGCCTTTTGCGTTGTCCGAGCTGGCGGCGCGGATCGAAGCGGTCATGCGTCGCGCCCAGGGCGGAGGGCGGCGGGCGTTGCAGGTCGGCGACCTGAGCTACGACCTCGACACGCTGGAAGTGACCCGCGAAGGTCGGCTACTCAAGCTCAACCCCGTAGGCCTCAAGTTACTGGCGGTACTGATGCAGAAAAGCCCCCATGTATTGCGACGCGAAATTCTCGAAGAGGCCTTGTGGGGCGATGACTGCCCGGACAGCGATAGCTTGCGCAGCCACGTCCACCAACTGCGCCAAGTGATCGACAAACCGTTCGAGAAACCGTTGCTGCACACGGTGCACGGCGTCGGTTACCGCTTGGCCGAGGGCCGGGATGGAGTTTAAGCAGAGCCTTGCCCAGCGGATCATCATTGCGTTCGCGTTAATGAGCGCGTTGGTGGCAGGCGCGTTTGCCATGGGCATCGTGGCAACCGTTCACCTGGTTGAAGAAAAACTGATTTCCGCCGGGCTTGGCGGAGACCTGCAACGCCTGTTGCTGATGGACAACGTTTCCGACTGGAGCCATCGGCCCGAACCCGACCAGTTGTTCTATTTCAGCGGCGGCCCAGGTGATTTCGAATTGCCCAAGGACCTGCGCCATCTGGATCGTGGTTTTCACGAAGTGTTTCGCGAACAACTGTCCTATCACGCCATGGTGGAAATCGTCGACGGTCGGCATTACGTGTTGCTCCAGGACCAGAGCGATTTCGAAGAGCGCGAGCGGGTACTGTTCGCCGTGGTGCTGGTGGGCTTCGTGCTCAGTCTGGCGCTGGCGGTATTCCTCGGTTGGGTGCTGGCACGCCGGGTGATGGCGCCGGTCGTGCGCCTGGCTCGCCAGGTTCGGCATCGCGACCAGCTCCTCGGACTTGCTCCGCCGCTCGCTCCGGACTATGCCGCCGACGAAGTGGGCGAGCTCGCCGTGGCGTTCGATGCGACGTTGGGGCGACTGCGCCAGGCCTTGACCCGTGAACGATTGTTCACCAGTGACGTCAGCCATGAGCTGCGTACTCCGTTGATGGTGCTGGCCACTTCCTGTGAATTGCTGCTGGAGAACCCGGCGCTCGACCCGCGGGGTCGTACCCAGGTCGAGCGCATCAACCGCGCCAGTGAAGAAATGCGCGAATTGGTGCAGACGTTCCTCATGCTTGCCCGGGCCCAGCGCGAAGACAATGCAATCTCCCCTCGGTCGACCCTTGGACAGGTTGCGGAAAACCTGCTGGGTGTCTGGCGCGCGCCGATCGAGTCCAAAGGCCTGAGTTTGGTCTTCGAACCGGGGCAAACCGCTGATACGCAATACAACGCCACCTTCCTGACGGCCGTCATGGGCAACCTGTTGCGCAATGCCTTGCATTACACCGACCAGGGGTTTATTCGCGTCTCCCTGACGGCCACTGGATTTGTGGTCGAGGACAGCGGCGTGGGCATTCCCGAAGAGAAGCGCGAGGCGATGTTCGAGCCGTTCGTGCGCGGCAATGAAAAGCGAGGCGAGGGCTTGGGGCTGGGTCTTTCGCTGGTGCAACGAATCTGTGAGGACCAGGGTTGGACAGTGAGCCTCAGCACAATGGAGCCGAACGGTTGCCGTTTCGAGGTGGAGCTGGATCCAAAGAGGTGAGAGGTGCTTCGGAAAATCTTGAAACGACTTGTTCAGTTCCGTAACGGTTTTTTCACGAAGCGATGACGCAGCTGTTCATAGGGTGGGCTCCTTTCTATAACGCAGAGCCCCCCATGCCCAAGACCATCGAGCTGGATTTTTCCGTAAAGTATGACGAACAGCACGCCAGGCAATATTGCCATAAACACCGCAGCGGCTTGAGCCGCCGCCTCTCAAACCGTCGCGACCACCAACTGGCCCGCCGCGCCCTGGCGTTGGCCGGTGATCCTGGCTTGGTGTTGGACCTTCCCTGCGGCGCCGGGCGGTTCTGGTCGTTGCTGGCCGAAAAAACGAATCGGGTCATCATCGGCGCGGATAATTCCGAAGCCATGTTGCAAACGGCGAGGAACCTCCAACCCGCCGATTTTGTAAATCGGGTACAGCTTTTGCACACGTCTGCGTTCGACATTGCCTTGCCTGATAACGCCGTCGACAGTATTTTTTGCATGCGCTTGTTGCACCACATTGGTGAGCCCGCGCACCGACTGGCCATGCTGCGTGAATTCGGGCGTGTCAGCCGCGACAGTGTGATCGTTTCATTGTGGGTTGATGGGAATTTCAAGGCTTGGAAACGCAAGCGTCTCGAGCGCACTCGTGGGCAGAAAGACTACCAGAACCGATTTGTGTTACCTGTCGCTACAGTCGAGGGTGAATTCCGACAGGCTGGCTTTCGCATCCAGGAACGCCTGGATTTCCTACCGTTGTATGCCATGTGGCGAGTTTATGTCTTACGCAAGGGGTAACGGGTATGGTTGTACTGGCAACGGAAGCCCCGACGGTTTCCCGTGGTTGCTTTGAGCATTTCTGGGGTCTGAGCGGTGAATGGGTGGAGCCAGCCAATACGCGGCGAGGCGGTGAAAGCGGTGTGCAGCGGATCCATAGTGACGGCGGACTGCTCTATTCCAAACGCCAGACCGGCCACATCTACCGTAGCCTGCTATACCCCTTCGGCCGTCCCACTGTGTTGCGTGAAGAACAAGCGCTGGCGGCGCTGACGGAGCTCAACATCACCGTACCGCGAATCGTTTTCTGCGGAGCGCAGAGGGATCCGGTACATAAGTGGCGCGCACTGCTAATTACCCATGCACTGGATGGCTTCGAGCAAATCGAGCATTGGTACGCCGCAGGCGGCCGCGAACGTCATGGCGAGGCCGTGCATGACTGTGTGCTCCAGGCGTTGGCAGAAGACCTGGCCCGCATGCACAAGGCGCGTTGGCAGCATGGTTGTCTCTATATCAAGCATGTATTCGTTCGAGTGACAGGGGATGGCGAGTCGACCAAGGCCGAGGTGGCATTGCTGGACCTGGAAAAAAGCCGTCAACGCTTGACTGCCCGAAGCGCCGCCTCCCATGACATGAAGCAGCTACGGCGCCATTCGTCGTTCCATGATGGTGATTGGGAAAAGCTCGTCTATTTTTATACAGCGGCGTTTGGCAGCGCTATCAAAGGTTTGTAGCGATGAAAGTAGAAATTGCTAGAGGTTTGTTTTTGGTCGGAGCCCTGGCAGTTGCATCAATGGCGGTAGCGGTATGGGAACAGCCGCGCTCGCAGATTCTCAGCGCCTCCACGGTTGGCGTTCATTGTCCTGTGCCTCGGATTGCCAAGGCCAGCGAGGCGATCCGACCGGACAGCGATCTGTTGTTGTTCATGTTTGGCCTATCCCAGGGCATGAAACCTCAGAGTTGAGCTTCGATTGAAACAAAGGCCTCGCAATTGCGAGGCCTTTGTTTTTGCACGCCAGCCAGCATCGCACCGGCAACGTGTCTTAACGCTTGTCCGGTTTTGCCAGCAATGTGTAGACGCAAGGCAATACGAACAAGGTGAACAAGGTGCCAATCGACATACCCGTTGCGATCACCGTCCCGATGTCGAAGCGGCTCACGGCCCCGGCACCGGTGGCCAGGATCAACGGCACCATGCCAAACACCATTGCCGCTGTAGTCATCAGTACGGGCCGAAGGCGAATCGACGCGGCTTGCTCCACGGCTTCGCGTGGGCTCAGGCCTTGTTCCTTGCGCAATTGGTTGGCGAACTCAACGATCAAGATGCCGTGTTTGCTGATCAGGCCGATCAACGTCACCAGCCCCACCTGGGTATAGATGTTCATGCTCGACCAACCAAGGAACAGCGGAATCAATGCGCCACAAATCGATAAAGGCACCGTTACCAGGATCACCAGCGGATCCCGGAAACTCTCGAACTGCGCCGCCAGCACCAGGAAGATAATCGCCAGGGCCAAGGCAAAGGTCGCCCACAAGGCGCTGCCTTCCTGTACGAACTGGCGCGAAGCCCCTGCGTAATCGAAGGCGAACCCCACCGGTGCTTCCTCGCGGGCAATCTGTCGAACGGTCTCGATGGCTTCGCCCATGCTCACGGTGGGAAACCCCGAAATGGTCACGGCGTTGAGCTGCTGGAACTGGTTCAGTTGCCGCGGTCGTGCCTGGTCGCTGACCTTGATCAACGTCGAAAGCGGGAGCGACTCGCCCTGGGCATTCTTGACGTAGTAATTATTCAGCCAGTCCGGATTGTCCCGGAACGGTCGCTCCACCTGGGCGATGACCTTGTAGCTGCGCCCTTCAAGGGTGAAGCGGTTGATCTCCGATTCGCCCAGCAACGTCGCCAGGGTTCCGCCCAGGTCCTGCATGGAGACACCCATCTGGGCAGCCTTGGCGCGATCGATGTCCACGACCACCTCGGGTTTGTCGAAGGCGAGGTCAATGTCCATGAAGGCAAACTTGCCCGACTCCAGCGCGCGTTTCTTGACCCGTTCGGCAATTTGCAGCAGCGTCGTGTAGTCCTTCGGCGAGTTGATGACGAACTCAAAGGGCAAGCCTTCGCCGGTGCCAGGCAGCGAGGGCAGGTTGAAGCCGAAAATCTGCAGCCCAGGGATGCTTTCCAGCTTGGCCTGGACTTCGGGCAGGATTTCCATCTGGGTGCGGCTTCGTTCGTTCCACGGCTTGAGCAGGAAGCCGCCGATGCCCGATTGCACGCCGTTGTAGCCATTGATCTGGAAGGACGAGTAATACTCGGGGAACTCCTTGAAGATCGTGATGAAGTGATCCGTGTAGGCGTTCAGGTAATCGAGGTTGGTTGTCTTCGGCGCGTTGGCCATCATGAAGATGATGCCCTGGTCCTCGTCTGGCGCCAGTTCGGATTTGGTGAACATGACCAGCACAGGAATCAGCAGCAGGACGATGACGGCGAACACCAGCACCACTGGCCGGGTTTCGAGCGTGCCATGGAGCATGCGCTGGTAACGGCTCTTCAGGCGTTCGAAGATCACGTCCAGCCGATGGGCCAGCCCCGAGGGATTCTGGTCATGGCGCAGCAGCATTGCGCACATCATCGGCGACAGGGTCAGGGCGACGATGCCGGATATCACCACCGCCCCGGCCAGGGTCAGGGCGAATTCCTTGAACAATGCCCCCGTCAGGCCTTCGAGCAGACCGATAGGCGCATACACCGCCGCCAGTGTGATGGTCATCGAGACCACCGGCATGGCGATTTCCCGGGCGCCTTCTATCGCGGCGTCGAACGGGGTCTTGCCTTCCTCGATATGCCGATGGATGTTTTCCACCACCACGATCGCATCGTCCACCACCAGGCCGATCGCCAACACCATGGCCAGCAAGGTAAGCAGGTTCATGGAATAGCCCATCAACTGCATGAAGAACATGACGCCGATCATCGACAGTGGAATGGTCACCACCGGGATGAGCA
The DNA here is from genome assembly GCF_035751725.1 of Pseudomonas frederiksbergensis. GTDB lineage: Bacteria > Pseudomonadota > Gammaproteobacteria > Pseudomonadales > Pseudomonadaceae > Aquipseudomonas > Aquipseudomonas frederiksbergensis_A. The sequence continues at coordinate 1,434,379 of NZ_CP142104.1, forward strand.
CCGAGCGCAAGGCGCCGAGGAAGAGGAACACCACGACGATGACAATCAGCACCGCCTCGAACAGGGTCTTCACGACCTCATCGATGGAGGCCTGGATGAAAAGGGTGGCGTCGTAGGCGATCTCGGCCTTGAGGTTGGTCGGGAGCTGGGCTTCCATTTCCGGCATGATCTTGCGCACTTCCTTGATCACGTCCAGCGGGTTGGCGCCGGGCGTGGCCTTGATGCCGATGTACACCGAGGGCGTGCCACCAAAGGAGCTGATGGTGTCGTAGTTTTCGGCGCCCATTTCCACTCGCGCCACGTCCCGCAGCAACACGCGGCTGTCACCGTCGGTCTTGAGGGGGATCGCGGCGAACGCTTCGGCGGACTTGAGTTCGGTGTTGGCGTTGATACTGGTAACGACGTACTCGCCTTTCACTTCGCCGGCAGCGGAAAGGAAGTTCTGCTGGCGCACGGCATTGGTCACGTCGGCAGCCGTCAGCCCGAAGCCCGCAAGCTTGACCGGGTCCAGCCACAGGCGCATGGCAAAGACCTGGTTGCCCAGGATCTCCGCTTCAGCCATGCCGGGCAGGGTCGCCAGCTTGGGTTGGATCACCCGCGACAGGTAGTCGGTGATCTGCGGATTGTTCAGTTCCTTGCTGAAGAAGCTGATGTACATCAGCGCCGAGGCATCGGCTGCCTCACGACTGAGTACCGGGTCTTCGGCGTCCTGTGGCAGCTGGTTCTTGACTTCGTTGGCCTTGGCCAGCAGTTCGGTGAAGAGCCGGTCACTGTTGGAGCCGATGCGGGCATAGACCGAGATCACCGAGAAATTCTGCCGGCTGACCGAGGTCATGTAGTCGATGCCCTCGGCACTGGCCAAGCTCTGTTGCATCGGCTGGGTGATGTAGCCCTGGATGGTCTCGGCGTTGGCCCCAGGGTAGGCCGTGGTCACCGTGATCAGGGCGTTTTCCATTTGCGGATACTGACGCAGGGGAAGCTTGCTCCAGGCCTGGAAGCCCAGCAGCACGATCAACAGGCTGACCACGGTGGCGAGCACCGGGCGGCGGATGAACGGATCGGTAAAAGCCATGGGGATTCCTTGATCAGTCCGCGCGTGGCGTGCTGTTCTGTTCGGTCAGCGTCTTGTCGTCGCTGATGGCGATGGGCATTCCGTTGTCGAGTTTGAGCTGGCCGGCAATCACCACTTCTTCACCGCTGTGCACGCCCTTGGTGACCAGGACCTGCCCGTCGCGACGCTCGCCGGTTTCAACGAAGCGCCGCTCGGCGATCAGGATCGGCTGGCCCTTGTCATCTTTCTCGACGTTACCGTCGGCGGTTTTCTTCTGGGTGACCACATACATGGAATTGCCATAAAGCGTGTAGGTCACGGCGCTTTCCGGGACGACGATGCCGGCAGCCATGTCTGGCAGGATCACCTGCAGGTTGGCGAACATGCCCGGCAACAGCTTGCCGTCGGGGTTGGCGAGGGTGGCGCGCACCAGCACGTTGCGGGTGGTGTCCTCGACCTTGGGGTTGATGGCGCTGATGGTGCCGACGAATGTCTGGCCTGGGTAGGCCGAGACACTGACATTGACTGGCTGGGCAACGGCGAGCCGAGGCACCGTCTGTTCCGGGACATAGAAATCCACGTACAGGCTGCTGAGGTCTTGCAGGATGGCGATTACCGTGCCGCTGGCCAGGTAGTCGCCAACGTCCACCTGGCGAATGCCTATGGTGCCGCTGAAAGGCGCGACGATGTGTTTCTTCGCCAGCGATGCCTTGAGCTGGTTGACGGTGGCCTGGTTTTTCTTCAGTTGGGCTGCAAGCCGATCGAATTCACCTTTGGAGATCGCCTGGCTGCCCACCAGTTGTCGGCCTCGGCCGAAATCCAGCTGTGACAGGCCGAGGTCGGCCTGGGCGGTTTCCAGCAGGGCGCTTTCGACTTCGCTGTCCAGTTGCAGGAGCGGTTGGCCGGCCTTGACCTTTTGTCCCGATTCGAACTGCAGCTTTTGTACCGTCCCGGCTATTTCCAGGCTCAGGTCAACGCCTTGCGAGGCCTTGAGGCTGCCAACGGTGGGCAGGCGAGACTGCCAGGGCTGCTCGGTGGCCTTGGCCACGGCAACACTGACCGGCGGTTTCGGGGCAGAAAACATCTGGATCTGCTGGTAGATGGAGAAAGCCTTGTAGCCTGCCAGCAACAGCACCACCAGCAGGACAACACCCAACATGATCAGCATGCGGCGTCGCAGCATGTTCCACTTCCTTTGGAAAAGAGCTGAGAGAAACTAAAGATAGGCGGGCACATTACCCTGAGTACGCAGGGTATTCCAGATGCTGTCGGGTCCGTGGTGCGTGGGATTTTTCCGAAATTTCAAAGCCCCCCTGCACCGATGGGTTTCGCTTTCCTGCTCAGATCAGATGCAAATGGTTGTCCCAGAGCCCCGCCGGCAGGTCCAGCGGTTTGGCAACCAATTGTGATTGCCGGCAATCGTAATAGCGGCAACGCCCTTGGCCCGACGTCACGACAAAACCGTCGGCCACCGCGCCGACCCCTGCGCAGTCCGGCAAAGGCGCATCCAGGCGAACCTCGCCGCTGTCCAGGTCCCAGATGAAAAAGCGGTTGCCCCGTGGTGCCGTCAGGGCCACCAGGCGCAGTTCGCTGTGCACGGCGACGCTGGCGGTGTAGTGCCCCATGGCTTGTAACTGATGTTCGGGCACGGGGAACGCCTGGAACGGTTGGCCCGGACGCTTGATCGCCAGCAGTTGCGACGGCTCGTGCGCTGCGCCCATGAATTGCTGGCCGGAAACGATGGTCCCGTCGCTGGCAATACCCAAATGGCGCACGCTGTTCATTTGCTGGGCGAGGGTTTCCTTGCTCAGCAAAGTGCCATCGCGCTGCATCAGTACCAGGCTCGGTTCCATGGCGTCGAGATTCATCTCGACCCGGCTCTCGGCCTCGGTGCGGATCCCGCCGTTGGCCACCACGAGCGTTTCACCGTCGGGCATCCACGACAGTTGATGGGGACCAATACCGTGGGTTGAAATCTCGCCGTTGTGCACCAGCCGCTCGCCTTCGAAATGGTACACGCCCAGCAGGCCGCGGCCCGGATCGCGAGTGTCATTCTCCGTGGCATACAGCCACTCGCCACTCTTATGGATCACCGCATGGCCGTAGAAATGCCGGTTCGGCAGCGAAGCGAGGGTCTGCAGCAGCGTCCCGTCGCGTAGGTCGATCAAATAGCTTTCGGTGCCCGGACGGCGGGCGACGAACAGTGCGATCGGCAGCGTCGGGTGATTGATGATGTCATGGCAGCGCTGACTGACCCGGGTAGCGAACGCCCGGGTGCCGTCCAGTCGATAGCCGACGGCAAAGTGATTGCCGTCGCTATCGTCCCGTGCCGAAAGCAGTAGCGGACTCTTGTCCTTTTGCTTGAACAGCGTCCAGCCGCCCAGGGTGACGGCGCCCAGCAGCAAGCTGCCGAGTGCCAGGACCTGACGTCGAAACATGATCAGTCACCGTCGTTGGCGTTGAAGCCCAGTTGAATGCCCAGCGCCTTGGCCAGTTCGCCTTCATGCAGGCGATGGACGACGTTGAGGCTGTCGTACAAATCGTTGAGTTGTTGGCGCCCAGCGTCGTCACCGAGCATTTCGGTCAGCGAGCGCTGGCTGCTGGCGAACAGTTTGAGCGAGGCGTCGTAGGCAGCGTCGATCTTGTCGGCCAACCGTTTCTGGTCGCTGGGCAGCAAGCCTCGCAGGCCCTTGTTGTCGACGCCGACCCACACGGTCCTGGCGGCGCTCAGGCTCGCTTCCAGCCCTTGCAGTGACGACTGGCTGCGCCAGGCATCGGCCTGGAACGGTTGCGGCACGCCCTTGCTCTGGCGGCCCATCGGCGTGCCGAGCTTTTTCTTCAGGGTGTCCAGGGCGGTGACCTGGACCCGCAGCAGATCGGCGATCGCTTCGTGGGAATCGGCGTAGCGCTGGTTAGGAAACTTGCTCATCTGGGCGAGCATGCCGTCGTTGCTGTTCCAGCCCGACAGAATCTCCTCGGCCAGTTGCTTCTGGCGTTCGCCGATGGCGATGAGCAGCGGGCAATACTTGGCTTTCTGGGCGCTGTCAGCCATGTCGATTTTCGCGTCGAACAACAGATATTCGTAGGCCGAAAGCCCTTGCACGACCACGCTGGACTTGGCCAGGCCGGCGGCGTCGATCTGCGGCTGGCTGTTGACCAATTGCTCGACCTGGCGGCCGACGAGGTTTTTCTTGTCGGGCCAGAACTGCACCTGCCAGGCGCGGTTGCCTTCTGCCAGCGGGCCGATCAGCAGCGGCTGCAATTGGGCCCAGGCTTTTTGCGCCTTGAGGAAATCGGCGCGCGCGGTTTCCAGGTTTTCCTTGCCTTGGCAGAACGCCAGGGCACTGCTCGCCAATTGCCGGTCGGCCTCGACCCAGCGGCTGTAGGTCGGCAGGATCACTTGCTTGGCAATGGCGGCCGACGTAACCGCTTGCGGATCCTGGGGCGAGCAGGCACCGAGGACGATGGCGGCGAGGCTGGTGAACAACAGCTTGGGACGGAACATGTCGGGCTCCCGTTTCGGAAATTACGTTTAAAGGGAATTCAGGAAAGCCAATAGCGCAGCGCGCTGTTCGGCGTTGAATGCTAGGACCTGTCGCTGCGCCGCCTGGGCTTCGCCACCATGCCAGAGCACGGCTTCGAGGAGGTTTCGGGCGCGACCGTCATGCAGGAACTGGGTATGGCCGTTAACGGTTTCGGTCAGGCCGATGCCCCACAGCGGCGGGGTCCGCCAGTCACGACCGCTGGCCTTGAACTCGCTGCGGTTATCAGCCAGGCCTTCGCCCATGTCATGCAACAGCAGGTCGGTGTAGGGACGGATGACCTGGTTTGCCAGCTCCGGTTCGGCAGCCTTGGCGGACGTGGTGTATTCAGGGGTGTGGCAGGACTGGCAGCCCGCCTGGAAAAACAGATTCTTGCCCGCCAGCACCTGGGGCGAATCCACGTCGCGGCGGGCCGGCACCGCGAGGTTGCGGCTGTAGAACAACACCAGGCGCAGAATGTTATCGCTGACTTCCGGTTCGCCCTCCGGGCCGTTGCCGTTGGGTGCGCGCTTGCAGTCGACCTGGGCCTCGGTGCAGTCGTCGAACGGCCGCAGGCTGGTGGTCAGGCCCATGTCGCCGGAAAAAGCGTGGACATTCTGTTGATTGAGGTTCGGCTGGCCGGCCTTCCAGCCGAAACGCCCCGGCACGGTCTTTTGTCGGACATCGTCCCAGACCATGTTCGGACGGCCGGCGATGCCGTTTTTTTCCCGCACTTGCGCCTGCGCATTCGCCAGGATGGCGTCATCGGGGATGGCCTCGAGCAGACCCAGGCCGATCATCGGCGGTGCGACGCGGGCCGAAAAGCGTGTGTCGGGGTGCATCGGGCCATAACCCAGTTGAGTAATCTTCAAGGTCGGCTTGCGCAATTCCACCACGGTGCCGTCCGCAAAACGTACCGGCACCGGGGTGTAATCGACGCGCACCTTGCCTTCCGGCGTGACGCCCGGTACCGACATGTCTTGCAGCTGCCCGCCATAGACCGGCTCCGGCACGACGCCGAGTCGTTCGATGACCTTGGCGTACGGCGCTGCATCGGGGATCGACAGGCGCACCAGCATCGATACCGCGCTACTCGCACCTGGCGCTGGCGGGTGGCCGCGTCCGTCCTTGATATGGCAATTCTGGCAGGCGTTGGTATTGAACAGCGGTCCGAGGCCATCGCGGGCGGTGGTGGTCGACGGCGCAATCACCCATGGGCTGCGGAAGAAACTGTTGCCAACGCTGAAGTCCACGCGCCGCGAGGGCGGCAGGTTGGCCGAGGGCAGGGAAAAGGCGTTCTGATCACTCTTGCGGACCGTCGCGGCGCCACCGGAACGGGCTTCACCCGGTTCGGCCTGGGTAAAACGCGGGGCATCGTCGCAGGCACTCAGGCCCAGGGCCATGAACAGTGCACATAAACGAAGAGGCAACGGCGGCATCGGGCGTCCCGGGGGATGAGTGAAAACGAGGGCGCAAAGTCTAACAGGGCGGGGCAGTTTGAATAAGAGGAATTATCGTTTGGTTGGTGAGAGCCGCTTTGATGGGAGGGCTCACTCAAGGATGGACTGACCCTCGCCACAGGTTGAATAGTTCGTCTTGAGTTACGGCTGGACGACAGCCCCCGGCACCAACGGCAGCTCCAGCGTCGCAATGAACCCGCCCTCAGGATGATTGGCCAGTCCCAATGCACCGCCATGGCGTTCGGCGGCGCGGCGCGCGATGGCCAGGCCCAGGCCGTGGCCGGCGGCGGTCTGGCCGGGGGCGCGGTAGAAAGGTTCACCCAATTGGCCCAGATGCTCGGCCTCAACGCCTGGCCCGTGATCGCGCACGCTGAGCAGGATTCGCTCCCCCTGGCGCACCGCGCGCATTTCGATGGGCTGCCCGTCCGGACTGAAGCGCTGGGCATTGCGCAACAGGTTATCCACGGCCCGCTCGATCATGGTCGGCCAGCCCTTGAGGATCAGGTTCGGCTCCGCTTCCAGTTGCACGATCTGATCTGGCGAAGCCATCTGGGCGTCTTTTTGCAGGGTGACCAGCAGGCCATTGAGATCGACCTCCTCGGCGCTGGCGTTGTCGGCATCGACCCGTGCCAGGACCAGGATTTCACTGATCAGCGCCTCCAGGCGATCGCACTCGCGGGTCAGGCGCGGCCAGAGTTTCTCGCGCTCTTCGGGGCTGGCCCGCTCTGCCAGCGCCAGGGCGATGCGCAGTCGGGCCAGGGGCGAGCGCAATTCGTGGGAGACGTCGCGCAGCAATTGGCGCTGGCTGGCAATCAGGCTTTGCAGGCGCGCGCCCATGCGGTTGAAATCAGTGGCCAGCACGCCGAACTCGTCCCGGCGGTTGGCCAGTTTGGCGAGGCTGTTCTGCTGATAGGTTGCCTGTCCCAGATCATGCACCGCGCCGCGCAGGCGGCTCAGCGGCCGGGTGATGGAGAGGGTCACCAACAGGCTGAACAAGGTCAGTACCACCAGGGCAATCGCCAGGGCGCTGAGGGGCCAAAGCAAGCTGCCGCGGTGCCAGGCGTCCAATTCGGGGTGGGGTATGCGGTAGATGAACAGGTACGTGTCGCCGGTCTTGGCACTGGTGAATTCGTCGGTCAGGCGCCGCCAGGGCAGGCGTCGATCATCGTTGTTCTGTCGCGCTTCGAAGGCGGCGGCACGATGCGGGAACGTGCCACGCACCACCGGATCGCCGCTTTCATTGAGTACCTGGACGTCAATGTGGTACTGGCGCTTGCGCTGTTTGAGGATGTCCTGGGCGGCATCTTCGCCCTGGCTTTCGTAAGTCTGCGTCCACTCCTCGGCCAGGGTGTTGAGACCTGGATGGCGGCTGAGGATCCAGGCGTCCTGGTTCAACATGTGGCCCAGGAGAATCGAAAGTCCCGCCACCAGAGCGATGGCCAGCCAGAAGCTGGCCAGGACGCGCCAGAACAATGAGCGCACGGAGTTATCCTCAAAAAACAAAGAAAGCCCAACGGCGGTGTGCCGTTGGGCTGGGGCATTTCACTGCATTATTGCGCTTTTTGCGGTTGTTGCGCTTTCCAGGCCTTGAATTCGGCCCACTCGGCCCGACGCTCGGCCTGTTTTTTCTGAATCGCGTCGAATTCCTTCTGCTGCTCAGGTTTCAACAGGCCGCGGATCTGTGCATCGACTTTCTGATGCCGAGCCTCCATTTCGTCCTTCATGGCTTTCTGGTCGGCTGGCGACAGCTTGGCCAGGTATTTGTCCACCAGTTCCCGTTGTTCGTGGCGCTGCTCGCCCATGATCTGGCGAATCTGCTGGCGTTGTTCGCGGCTCAGGTCCAGTTGGCTGTACGGGCCTTTATCGTGCATCTGGCCGCCGTGACGCGGGCCGTCCATCGGCCCCATCGGACCTGGACCTTCGGGCATGGCCATGGCGACGGTCGGCAGGGCGGCGGCGAACAGCAGGGCGGTAAGGGTCTTGCGCATGGTGTCTCTCCTTGTCTCATTCCCGGTCAGTTCCGGATGTGTGCAGATTACTGAGATCAAGGTCAGCGGCGGTCAGCGGTGGGTAAAGCTTGGGTAAAGACGGTTTGGTGCAGGCCTGACAAAACAGCATGAGCCAAACACAAAAGTTGTGGCGATAGGATTACTGTGGCGAGGGGATGAATCCCCGCGCCACAAAAGATCGGCGCAGTGCCTTAAAGGCTGTAGTAATAACCCCGGCTACGCAGCGCCACGATCCGTGGACGGCCGTCGGGGTGGGGGCCGATTTTCTTGCGCAGGTTGCTCACGTGCATATCCAGGCTGCGGTCGTACAGGGTCAGCTTGCGGCCCAGGGCGAGCTGCGCCAGCTCCTGTTTGTCCAGCGGCTCGCCCGGCTGCTTGAGCAGCGCTTCGAGCAGGCGGCTTTCGGACACGGTGAGGGTTTGTTCCTGTTCATCGATACTGACCACGCCCCGGACCGGGCTGAAGGTCAGGTCTCCCAGTTCGATCTGGCTGGACACGGCCGCAGGATGGCTGCGCCGCAGCACGGCGCGCAGGCGGGCGGTCAGTTCTCGGGGGTCGCAGGGCTTGGCCAGGTAATCGTCGGCGCCCAGTTCGAGGCCGAGGATGCGGTCCAGCGGTTCGCCACGTGCCGAGAGCATCAGCACCGGCAGCTCCGGGTGTTCGTTGCGCAATTGCTTGAGCAGTTCCAGGCCGCTGCCGTCGGGCAGCATCACATCCAGCACCACTGCCGCCGGGGCGGTTTCGGCCAGGGCCTTGCGGGCGCTCAGGCCATCGTGGCAAGCGCGGACCTGGAAACCTTCCTGGCCCAGCCAACTGCCGAGGAGCTCACACAGCTCCTGGTCATCATCTATCAGTAACAGCTCGCTCATGACTCACTCAATTTAGCCATTGCCGACGTTGTCTACGTCCACCGCTGGCAAAGATACCGCAGAGCAGGGCCAATAGCGCTACCCCTGCGCCGACGACGAACCACTGTTGCTGTTCGGTCAGCAGGCGGGGCAGGGGGCTGGACTGGGCTTCCTTGAGTTGCAGCTTCAGGCGCTGGTTTTCCTGGCGCAACCGCCCCACCAGCGCAGTCTCGCGTTCGCCATTGGCGTTCTGTAATTGTTGGGTCAGTTCTTCGCGCATGCGCTCGCTGTCTTTCAAGCGTTGCTGCAATTCGGCGATCTGGCCGCCTGCGCTCAGGGACAACGGCGCTGAATGAGCGGCCTCGGTGCTTTCCTCGCCATGGGCGGGCGCCCCGATCGCCAACGTGACCAACAACAGGCACAACGGACCTTTGCGCATTGCAACTCCTGAATTCCAATCGAGATTAAGCAGATTAGACAGGTTGTCGGCAGGCCGGCGAGAACAATGAGCAATTGAACGCGATGAGCCAGGAAGGCCCATCGCGTCGGGGTCGTTACGGCAGGACTTGCTTGAACGGCTTGACCACGACATCGGCATAGACGCCGGCTGCCACGAATGGGTCGGCCTTGGCCCAGGCTTGCGCGGCGGCCAGGGAGTCGAACTCGGCCACGATCAGGCTGCCAGTGAAGCCGGCAGCGCCCGGGTCGTTGCTGTCCACCGCCGGATGGGGGCCGGCCAGCACGATGCGGCCTTCGGCCTTGAGCTGTTGCAGGCGCTCCAGATGTTCGGGGCGGGCGGCCAGGCGTTTTTCCAGGGAGTTGGCAACATCGGTGGCAATGATCGCGTAGAGCATGTCAGTCCTCGGTTTTTGGCGTGGTGGGGTCGGCATCGTGCAGGTGTCGGGACAGGTAGATACCCTGGCCGATCAGGAACAGCAACGTCATGCCCAGGCTGCCGAAGACCTTGAAGTCGACCCAGTACTCCTGGAACGTGAACGCAACGAACAGGTTGGCGGCGCCGCAGAACAGGAAAAACGCGATCCAGGCGATGTTCAAGCGGGTCCAGATCACCTCGGGCAGGTTGATGGCGTGGCCCATGATGCGCTTGATCAACAGGCGATCACCGATGAAGTGGCTGCCGATGAAGGCCAGGGCGAACAGCCAGTTGACCACCGGGGCTTTCCATTTGAGGAAGGTTTCGCTGTGGAAGGCCAGGGTCAGGCTGCCGAATACAAGGCAGGCGATCAGGGTCAGCCACTGGCTTTTCTCCAGCTTGCGCTGGGAAATGAACAGCGCGCCGTAGACCACCAGGGAGCTGATGATCAATACCGCGGTGGCGCTGTAGATACCCCCTACAGTCAGGGAATGACCGGCGAAGTCGACGGTTCGGGGATCAAGCTTGTAGACGATGAAAAACAGCAGGAGCGGGATGAAATCGATGAATTGTTTCACAGTGGCAGCCAGGAGCAGGATGTGGCGGCATAATAACAAACATCCTTGGCCGCGATAGGGCCAGCTGATTTGAGGTAACAAAGTCTCGTGAATGTTGATTTGCACTGCCACAGCACGGCCTCCGATGGCGCCCTTGCGCCTGCGGTTCTGGTGGCGCGGGCGTTCGAGCACGGCGTGCGAGTCCTGGCCCTGACCGATCACGACACGCTTGAAGGCCTCGATGAGGCGCGCAGCGCCGCGACCGCGCTGGGCATGCAACTGGTCAACGGGGTCGAGTTGTCCTGTACCTGGGGCGGGGCGACCATCCATGTGCTGGGCTACGGTTTTGATGTGACGGCACCGTCCCTGGTCCAGGCCATCGCCGAGTTGCGCGATGGCCGTTGGCTGCGCTCCGAGGAGATCAGCCGCAAGCTCGCCCTCAAGGGCATGCCCGGTGCGCTGGAAGGGGCCCGGCAGATCCAGCAGGAGCTGGGCGACAGCGGCAACGCGCCGGCCCGTCCGCATTTTGCCGACTGGATGGTGCGCGAAGGTTTCGTCAAGGACCGCGCCGAAGCCTTCCGAAAATGGCTGGGGGCCGGCAAGCTGGGGGACGTCAAGCAGCACTGGCCGACGCTCGAGGAGACGGTCGGGACGCTGCGGGCCGCCGGCGCCTGGATCAGCCTGGCACATCCCTGGCACTACGATTTCACCCGCAGCAAACGCCGCCGCCTGATAGCCGACTATATTCAAGCAGGGGGCCATGCCATCGAAGTGGTCAATGGCCATCAGCCGGCCGAGCAGGTCGGCAGCCTGGCGATCCTCGCCCGGGAGTTTGGATTGCTGGTGAGCGCCGGCAGCGATTTCCATGGCCCGGGAGGCTGGTCCGAAATTGGCGAATACCGCCCGTTGCCGGAAGATCTGCCACCACTATGGTGTAGATTCAAACATGATCCCGTTATCGCCGACGTCTGAACAGGTAGAACACGTGAGTCAATTTTTCCAGATTCATCCGGAAAACCCGCAAGCGCGCCTGATCAAACAGGCAGTGGAAATCATCCGTAGCGGTGGCGTAGTGGTTTACCCCACGGACTCGTCCTACGCCATTGGTTGCCAGATCGGCGACAAGAATGCCGTCGAGCGGGTGCGACGCCTGCGTCAGTTGGATGACAAGCACAACTTTGCGCTCATCTGCAGCGACCTTTCGCAGTTGGGGATGTTCGCCAAGATCGACACCGGTACTTTCCGTCTGCTCAAGGCTCACTTGCCAGGGCCGTACACGTTCATTCTCAATGCGACCCGGGAAGTCCCGCGGCTGCTGCTGCATCCAAAGAAACGGACCATCGGCTTGCGGGTTCCGAGCCATCCCATTGCCCTGGCGCTGCTGGCGGAACTGGGTGAACCGCTGATGAGCGTGACGCTGATCATGCCCGGCGAGACCGATCCGCTGACCGACCCCTATGAAATTCGCCAACTACTGGAACACCAGGTCGACCTGATCATCGACGGCGGTTCCGGTGGCATGAAGGCGTCCACGGTGATCAACCTGGCCGACGGCGAGCCGCAGGTGGTGCGCGTTGGCTGCGGCGACCCGACCCCGTTCATGGTCGAGGCCTGAATGTCCGTTGTGGAAACTGCCGTCGACAGCGTAGACAGCCAGGCCGGCGCGCAACAGGAGCTGCCATTCGCCATGGTCTATGGCCAGGCGGTCATGGAAATGCCCCTGGACCTGTACATTCCACCGGACGCGCTGGAGGTTTTCCTCGAAGCCTTCGAAGGCCCGCTCGACCTCTTGCTGTACCTGATTCGCAAGCAGAACATCAACATCCTCGACATTCCCGTGGCGGAAATCACCCGCCAGTACATGGGGTACGTCGAGTTGATGCAGTCGGTGCGCCTGGAACTCGCGGCGGAATACCTGGTGATGGCGGCCATGCTGGCCGAGATCAAATCGCGAATGCTGCTGCCGCGCTCGGCCGAGGTCGAGACTGAAGAGGATGACCCACGTGCGGAGCTGATCCGCCGCCTTCAGGAGTACGAGCGGTTCAAGGCCGCCGCCGAAGGCATCGATGGCCTGAGTCGGGTCGGACGTGATGTCGTGGTGCCCAAGCTCGACGCTCCCGAGGCGCGGGCGCGCAAGTTGTTGCCCGACGTCAGCCTGGAGGAGTTGCTGATGTCCATGGCCGAGGTGCTGCGCCGTGGCGATATGTTTGAAAGTCACCAGGTCAGCCGCGAGGCGCTGTCCACCCGAGAGCGCATGAGCGATGTGCTGGAACGGCTCAAGGGCGGCGGCTTCGTGCCTTTCGTCGAGCTATTCAGCGCCGAGGAAGGGCGTCTGGGCGTAGTGGTGACGTTTATGGCGATCCTGGAATTGGTCAAGGAATCCTTGGTCGAGCTGGTGCAAAATGAGCCGTTCGCAGCGATCCACGTGCGAGCCCGAGCCGAATAACGAGCAAATCAATGAACCTGACTGAACCCCGCGAGCTGGCCCCCTTGCTTGAAGCTTTCCTGTTGGCCTCGGGAAAGCCGCAATCGATGGAGCGCCTGTTCGAACTCTTCGAAGAAGGCGAGCGACCCGAGCCGGCCGTGTTCAAGAAAGCGCTGACGCTGCTGGGCAAATCCTGCGAGGGTCGGGCTTTCGAGCTCAAGGAAGTTGCGTCCGGCTATCGCCTGCAGATTCGCGAAAAATTCGCGCCTTGGGTAGGGCGCCTGTGGGAAGAACGGCCGCAGCGTTATTCCCGCGCATTGCTCGAAACCATGGCGCTGATCGCCTATCGCCAGCCGATCACTCGCGGCGAGATCGAGGACGTGCGGGGCGTGGCGGTCAACAGCAACATCGTCAAGACCTTGCTGGAGCGCGAGTGGATCCGCGTCGTCGGCTATCGCGATGTGCCGGGCAAACCGGCCATGTTCGCCACCACCAAGGGATTTCTCGATCACTTCAACCTGAAGAACCTCGACGACTTGCCGCCGCTGGCCGAACTGCGGGAGCTGGAGTCTGCGCCGATGCTGGAGTTCGAGGACGCTCCGGTGCCCCAGGGCCTGCAAGAATTGGCCGACGCCAGTGCCGAGCCCGAGGAGCCGAAGGAGGAGACCAGTTTCCATTCGTTGTTGCTGGAACTGGACAGCATGGAGGAGGGCTTGAAGACCGATTTCGATGACTTGCTGCGTAAGGAGCCTGGCCTGGAAGGCGAGGCGGATGAACCAACGCCGCCTCTGGATGAAATCGAGCACGCACCGGAGCCTGAGCCGGAAGAGGACATTCTCGGTGTCACCGAGGCCCGGGAAAAATTGCTCGCCGCGGTTGCCGCCCTTGAGCCGCCGGAACCCGAACTGAGCGACGAAGAGGCCGAGGCCCGCGCCTTGGCTGAAGCGATCGAAAACGAACGGCGCCAGTTCGAGGACTGATACTGCCTAACCTCCGCCTCTGCGAGGGCGAGTGAACCATGAGCTCCACAAAAGACCCTTGCATCAGTCTCTGCAAGTTCGACGCAGATATTTGCATTGGCTGCGGGCGCAGCAAGCGTGAAATCAAAGCCTGGAAAAAACTCGATAAAGACGACAAGCGCGTCGTGCTGGCCGAGGCGGCGCTGCGCCTGATCAAGCTTGGCGCCACCGGTCGGCGGAAAAAACGTTAAGCGCGTTCCTATCAGCTAGTCTCTGATGCGCAATCACATCAACGAGCGTATGATTCGCGACCCTTTGGCGATCCCTTCGCCGAAAGACCTGTTTTCAAAGTGTCAGGCCAAGCCTGGCTCGACCACACCGGGAGGTGCCCAGAAATGAACGACCAAGACCAGAACGACAACCAGGAAATCGGCCCCGCAGGCGAAAAACTGCAAAAGGTCCTCGCCCGCATCGGCGTCGGCTCGCGCCGTGACGTGGAAGCCTGGATCACCCAGGGCCGGATCAAGGTCAACGGCAAAGACGCCACCTTGGGCCTGCGTGTCGACATGCATGACGCCATCACTATCGATGGCAAGGTGATCAAGCGTGAAGAGGCCGCCGAAACGGTGCGCCGCGTGATCATGTACAACAAGCCCGACGGCGAGATCTGCACCCGTGACGATCCGGAAGGCCGCCCGACCGTGTTCGACAAGATGCCGCGCCCGAAAGAAGGCCGCTGGATCAACATCGGTCGCCTGGACATCAACACCACCGGTTTGCTGATGTTCACCACCGATGGTGAGCTGGCCAACCGCCTGATGCACCCGTCCTACGAGATGGACCGCGAATACGCGGTACGTGTGCGTGGCGAAGTCGATGACGAGATGATCGAGCGCCTCAAGGCCGGCGTCGTGCTGGAAGACGGCCCGGCGCGCTTCACCGACATCAAGCAGGCACCCGGCGGCGAAGGTTTCAACCACTGGTACCACTGCGTGGTGATGGAAGGTCGCAACCGTGAAGTGCGGCGCCTGTGGGAATCCCAGGGGCTGGTGGTCAGTCGCCTGAAGCGCGTGCGTTTCGGCCCGGTGTTCCTCAACTCCGACCTGCCGATGGGCCGCTGGCGCGAAATGACCCAGCAGGAAGTCGACATCCTCGCGGCTGAAGTGGGCCTCAAGCCTGTGGCAATGCCGCAGATGACCGCCAAGAGCAAGGACAAGCTGGAGCGGATGCAGCGCAAGTCCTCGCGTCCGATGGGCAAGACCGAGCGCGTGCGTACACTGCGCCCGGCGGCCGAGGGCGTAGCGACTGGCCCACGTCCTTCCCGTGAGCCGCAGATCGAAGGCGAGCGCCCGGCCCGCAAGCCTGCACCGCGTCAGGACGGCGAACGCGGCCCGCGTGCGCCACGTCCGGCCAATGGTCGTACCGAGCGGGGCGAAGGCCGCGCCCCGGCCGGTCGCGGTACGCCAGTGGCCGATCGCCCGGCTGACACCAAGCGTCCGGCCAAACCTGCGCCGAAAAAGCGCCCGGGTATCATCCTGGCCGACCGCGACGCGCCATCGGGTAAACGCCGTGGCGCACCGGCAGGTTCGGGTCAGCGTCCGGGGTTTGGGCGTCGTAAGCCGGAGTAAGCAGCTGCGAGCTTCCAGCGTTTAGCTGCAAGAAAAAACGCCAACCGTTGGGGTTGGCGTTTTTTTTGTCTGGCTTTAGCGATGCTGTGCCTTGGAGTCTGCCTTCGCGAGCTTGCTCGCGATGACGCAGCCGTCCTACAACCAATCCCAGCCTAAAGCACAAACCGCCCATCGAACATCGGCTCTTTGTCCAGCGCCAGCACACCGCTTTCGAAAATCAGATCCAGGTGATGGCTGCCCTTGGCCCCGCCACCGAGCCCCAGGTGCAGGCCGCAATGGCGTTCTTCAAAACCGGCATTGCGCGCGTACAGGCTCTTGACCCCTTCGTTGGTGCCGATCCCCAGTTCCTCGATGCGTCGGTTTGATGGATTGGCATCCAGGTACCGGTTGAAATCGTGTTCAAGACCCGGGACATCGGTGGCGATCTTCTGGATCGTGGAGTCTTCGATCCACAGCTCCAACGGCGACTGCAGCACGCCGTATTTGCGCGCAAAGGGGATGGTGCCGAGGAAGGTGCCGACGAATTTTACCCGGCCATTGATGGTGTCGCTGTGGGTGGCGATTTCGCCAGGCGCCAAATCGTAATTGCCGACGCCGTTGATGTCGGTCCACTTCTTGACACCGTTCAGCGCGGTGTCGAAATACGAGCCGTGCTCGTCCTCGAAGCTCAACGTGGTGGCCTGGGACATGCGGCGGATCAGGTGGCTGTTGAGCCCGGCGATACGCTGCGGAATCACGCTGAAGGTGTCGTAGAAGTATTCACCGTAATCTTTGAACAACAGTGATTTTTTCCAGTTATCCGCCATCACCCCTTGCAACGCGCGGACAAAATCGGGGCCGTCGGGGCGCGGGTTGGGAAGGGTGGAAGAGTCGTAGAAGAAAATGTACAGGTCGCTGTCGGCAATCGCTTGGGACAGCCGCTCCGTGGTTTCAAGGTCCAGGCGCATGGCGCTGAACCGGAACGGTGATGTGCCGCCGGCCTGTTCGGCAATGCTGCCGGCCAGCGCTTCGTAATCGGCGGTGTGGCCGAGCAATACCTTGGCGGGCTGGATGCCGGCCAGGGCGGGATGATGTTCGAGGTAGTAAAGGAAATGTGAGATGGCTCGTTGTGTGTCCATGCTTATTCTTCCCTGACGATTGATTTGGCTTCCTGGCAGCAGGATGGCGGAGCCGACCGGCCGGATCAGCTCCGCCGGGTATCGCTTACAGAGGCCACATCGCCGTGCCGAACGGAACGACGGCGTCGGCTTGCATCATTTCAACGGCGGCTTCATGGGTCGGTGCCTCGAACCATTCGTCCAGTTGCAGTTCGGTTTCCAAGTCTTTGTCCAGTGCTTGCATAGTGAATCTCCTAGATGACTTTTGCGGAAAACGCGGGCCGATTCGGCGAGTCAAACCCGGCAGAATCGGCACCGCAAAAACTCGCCGGCACGATGCCTGGGCAAGTGGCTGAAAACCTAGTCGAGGGTTTTTTGGAATGCAAAAAAATATTTTAGTTTTTTTCTTTTGAACTTTTTGTTCCATTTTTTAAGCGCAGGTTAACCGTTGGAAAACAGCTGATTGGCCATCTTATTTTGATAGGTAGCTACCTACCGTCAATTTGCAGTCAGTCCTCGATAGTTTCCCAGCTGGAAATTTTGCGTTACGTCTCGTAAAGAAATGCTGACGGAAAATGCCCGTCGTCTTGGCGGCGAGCGAAGTTTTATTCGCGTGTAAGAAAAAGCTTCCGCATCGCCTTGGCCCAAGTCGTTTTGAAGGCTCTGGCCCGGTTGTTTCAGGCGCATTTCAAGGGTGAGATGCGCTCCATGCCTGTCGTGCAGGCGAATAACAAAAAGGAGGCGCAATGAACGCCGTAGCTCCGTTTCCATTCTCCCGTGGTGGCGTTTTTTACGTCGCTCGCATCATCGGCTCGCAAGGGCCCGGATATCTTTTCGCAGCCGCCCGACATGCTCGGGGCGGCCCCGTGCGATCCCGGCAAACGACACGCTGATCCGGTGGTGTCTGGCAGCAGGGGGTCAGCGGTGTACAATGCGCCGCGTTTTACTGTGACCCTTCGCGTACCCACGCACTTTCAAGGTTATCCGCCTTGTTCACTCCGCCACGCCACAAGCGTGTCGGGTTCGATTTCGTCACAGATAAAAACAAACAGGTGACGCATGACCGTTGTAAAAACGCTGAATTCCTGGTGCCTGCGCTGGGGTTTGATCGGCGCTGCTTGAGATCCGATTCGAGCGGCAACGTCTAACGAACATCATCAAACCTTGCGTGAGACCCTTTTCATGAGTGGACAAAACTCGCATTCGGGCGAGCTGAAACGCGGCCTGAAAAATCGCCACATTCAACTGATCGCCCTCGGTGGCGCGATCGGCACCGGCCTGTTCCTCGGCTCGGCTGGGGTACTGAAATCAGCCGGCCCGTCGATGATCCTCGGCTACGCCATCTGCGGCTTCATCGCCTTCATGATCATGCGCCAGCTGGGTGAAATGATCGTCGAAGAGCCGGTGGCTGGTTCCTTCAGCCATTTCGCCCACAAATACTGGGGCGGTTTCGCCGGGTTCCTGTCGGGTTGGAACTGCTGGATTCTCTACATCCTGGTAGGCATGTCCGAGCTGACCGCGGTCGGCAAGTACATCCATTATTGGGCGCCGGATATCCCGACCTGGGCTTCGGCGGCGGCCTTCTTCATCCTGATCAACGCGATCAATCTTGCCAACGTCAAGGTCTTCGGCGAGGCCGAGTTCTGGTTCGCGATCATCAAGGTCGTGGCGATTGTCGGCATGATTGCCCTGGGCAGCTATCTGCTGGTCAGCGGTCACGGCGGCCCGCAAGCGTCGGTGACCAACCTCTGGTCCCACGGTGGGTTCTTCCCCAACGGCGTGAGCGGCCTGGTCATGGCCATGGCGATCATCATGTTCTCCTTCGGTGGCCTGGAGATGCTCGGTTTCACTGCCGCTGAAGCCGACAAGCCGAAAACCGTGATTCCAAAGGCCATCAACCAGGTGATCTACCGGATCCTGATTTTCTACATCGGCGCACTGGTGGTGCTGTTGTCCCTGACGCCATGGGACAGCCTGTTGACCACGCTCAATGCCTCCGGCGATGCCTACAGCGGCAGTCCGTTCGTGCAGGTGTTTTCGATGCTGGGCAGCGACACGGCGGCGCACATCCTCAACTTCGTGGTGCTGACTGCTGCGCTGTCGGTCTACAACAGCGGCACCTACTGCAACAGCCGCATGTTGTTGGGCATGGCCGAGCAGGGCGATGCGCCCCGGGCCCTGGCGAAAATCGACAAGCGCGGTGTGCCGGTGCGTTCGATCCTGGCTTCGGCGGCGATTACGCTGGTGGCAGTGCTGCTGAACTACCTGATCCCGCAACATGCACTGGAGTTGTTGATGTCGCTGGTGGTTGCCACCCTGGTGATCAACTGGGCGATGATCAGCTACTCGCACTTCAAGTTCCGCCAGCACATGAATCAGTCCGGCCAGGCACCGCTGTTCAAGGCGTTGTGGTATCCGTATGGCAACTACGTCTGCCTGGCGTTCGTGGTGTTCATCCTCGGCGTGATGTTGCTGATCCCAGGCATCCAGATCTCGGTGTACGCGATTCCGGTGTGGGTGGTGTTCATGTGGGTGTGCTATCTGATCAAGAACAAGCGCGAGGCTCGGCATGAGCTGGCGGTGGCGGCTGCTGCCAAGTAAGCAAGCCTGAAATACAACAAACCCGGCCAAGTGCCGGGTTTGTCGTTTCAGGCAAGACACAAATCCCCGGGAGGTGTTGTCTAGGGGATCGCGGTATCCTGTGGAACCTGACACCGGACACTTTCCATGCTGGTCATTTCCAACACCGTGCACATCCCGGACGCCGAGATCGAGCTGACGGCCATTCGCGCCCAGGGCGCCGGGGGGCAGAACGTCAACAAGGTGTCCAGCGCCGTGCACTTGCGCTTCGACATCCCGGCCTCGTCGTTGCCCGAGTTCTACAAGGAACGGCTGCTCGCCCTGCGTGACAGTCGCATCACCAGCGACGGTGTGTTGATCATCAAGGCCCAGCAATACCGCACGCAGGAACAGAACCGGGCGGACGCATTGGAGCGCCTGGTCGAACTGATCCTCAGCGCCACCAAGGTGGAAAAGAAGCGCCGCCCGACCAAACCGACCCTGGGCTCGAAAAAGCGTCGCCTTGAATCCAAGACCAAGCGCGGCTCGATCAAGGCCGGGCGCGGCAAGGTGGATTTCTAATTTTTCTCCCGCTCTTCACGGTAGCGAGGGGCCTGCCGGTAGAGGTAGACGCTCAGCGCCAGCCCACCCAGGGCCGCCAGTGCCGCGAACAGGAAAATCGAGGCAAAGCCGAAACCGGCGGCTATCGCCCCGGCCAGTGGGCCGGTGATGCCCAGCGATAAATCGATGAACAGCGAATAAGCCCCCACCGCCGCCCCGCGGCTGGAAGCCGGCACCAGGTTGACCGCTTCCACACCCAAAGCCGGGAACACCAGCGAGAAGCCGAAACCACTCAACGCCGCGCCCGCCAAGGCCCATTGCGCATCAGGCGCCAGCCATAACAGCAGCAGGCCCAGGGTTTCCACCGACAAGCAGGCAATCGCCACCCTGAACCCTCCGAGACGGTTGATCAGATTGCCGTACAGCAAGCGCGCACCGATGAAGCAGGCACCGAACAGGCTCAGGCACAGCACGGCGTTATCCCAATGCTGCGTGGCGTAATACAACGTAATGAAGGTGGCAATGGTGCCAAAACCGATGGAGCCCAGGGCGAGCCCGCAGCCGTGGGGCAGCACGCGCCCCAGCACATGCAGGAACGGCAGGCGCTCGCCGACGACGATGGGCGCGGCGGTTTTCGGCCAGGCCAACGCCAGCCCTAGCACGGCCAGCAGGACGATGCTGACGCCCATGCTCCACAATCCCAGGGATTTCACCAGCCATACCCCCAACGGCGCACCAATCGCCAGGGCGCCGTAACTGGCGATGCCGTTCCACGAGATGACCTTGGCGGTGTTTGCCGCACCGACCCGGCCGATGCCCCAGCCAATCGATCCCGAGCCCACCAGGCTTTCCGCACTGCCCAGCACCAGACGACCGATCAACAGGCTGGTCAGGCTCAGGACCGGCATGCTCGCGGTCCAGGCGGAAACCAGCATGAACACGCCGCTCAAACCACACCCGGCCAGGCCGAACATGACCGCGCGCTTGCTGCCAAGGTTGTCGATGATGCGTCCCGCATATGGACGGCTGAGCAGAGTGGCCAAGTACTGGACGCTGATTACCAGCCCGGCGATCACTGCGCCGAATCCCAGCTCGCCATGGACGAACCCGGGCAGGACGGCCAAGGGAATGCCGATGTTCAGATAGCCGATGAAGGTAAACAGGACAATGGAAACGACTTGCAGCGTGACCGCCATGGGGCGCTGGAGATCTGGCATGGGGAAAAGGTCCACGGGGCAGCAGGATAGATAGGCTGCTTATGATAACGGTGACCGCCGGGGTGGAGCGTGGAAAAGTAAAACTATTTGCCGGACGGCGGTTCAGTTGTGCTCTTGCCAGCGACCAGGTGCGTGGTGACCAGCGCGGCCAGGGCATTCTCTTGGGTGCCGAACCGAGCCAGCAGGGTGGCTTGTTTTTCGGGAGAGAGGCGGGTCCAGATCTCGACCATTTTCTCGGCGGTGCCGATCAGCACGCTGGCCTGGGCCGGGCTGAAGGAGGAGTTGTCGTCGGTCATGGCGTGGGGCTCGGATTCAGGCGGTGTGGAAAGCGCATCTTAGCGCTTTCCACACAGTCTGGTGGTGCGGGTGAATCAGTCTTCGCTGTCGGCCGGGCGGCGTTCAGTGGCTTGCTGCTGCTCGGGTGGCTGGGCGTCGGGTTGCCCTCCGGCTTGCCGCGGGGTTGTCTGCTCAGGTTCGTGAAGGCTTGGGAAGGGGAGATTAGGGATCTCGTGCATATCGCGCTCCTCGCAAAGTCTGTTGATCGATCGGGTAGGTCCGCGCTTTTAAAAAGCCTGGGCAGGATACCCCAGGAGAAATGACAAAAAGACTTTTAAATCCTGGCGGAGCGACCGATGGGCTTGTCTGGACAAGTCATGTCCAATCCGCGAACCGCTGTCGCTACCGGTTGTCGCCACGGCTCAAGAACGCGAGTTGCGGGCCGATGCCGTGTACATATCCTCCACATTCAGTCGCGAGAGTGGACCCTGGACATGGAGGTCCTTTATTCGAAGAGATCGACTCCATGTTTCTACAAAAATCCCTGAGAGCGCAGATTCTGGCCCTGCTGAGCGGCAGTCTGCTGGCAATGCTGCTGATCGCGCTGGCGTCCTTTCACTTCCTGTCCGATGGCATTCATAACTATCGCAACCTGATCGATGGTCCGTTGCGCGCCTCGCAACTGATCGATGAGGCCAATCTGCAATTCAAGGTCCAGGTCCAGGAATGGAAGAACGTCCTGCTGCGTGGCAAGCAGCCGGCGGACATGGATAAATACTGGAAGCAGTTCGAGGAACGCCAGCGCGACGTTCAGAATCTGCTGGGTGAGTTGACCAGGCATGAAGGTGTTCCGGCGTCGATCAGGACACGCATCGAACGTCTGCGCGGTGAGCACGCGCAACTGGGCGCAGCCTATCAAAAGGGCCGTGATGCGTTTGTCGCCTCTGGCGCAGACGCCGCGGCGGGGGATGCGGCGGTCAAGGGTGTGGACCGTGCCGCCAGTGAGCAGATGAGCGAATTGGTGATAGAGCTGCATAAACTGGGCGATGAACAATCGGCGTTGATCAGTACCGGAGCTAATCGCACGATCCTGCTGGGCACGGTGATCATGCTGGTGTCGGGGTTGCTGGTCGGCTTGCTGAGTCTGTGGTTGGTCAACCGCAACCTGGTGCAGCCAATCCGTAACTTGATCGAATACGTGACTCAACTGAGCCGTGGCCGTTTTGCCGAGCGCGTAACGAGCACCCGTCAAGACGAATTGGGCGACCTGGCCCTGGCGGCAAATACGCTGCGTGATTTCCTCGCTGAAACCTTTACCCGCCTGCAACGCAGCGCCACGGAGCTGGACAGCGCAAGCGGCGAACTCAACGCCATTGCGAGTCTGATGAGCCAGGGCACCAGCGAACAATTCGAACGCACTGACCAGGTGGCGACCGCGATGAATGAAATGTCCGCCACCGCCCAGGAGGTCGCCCGCCATGCCGCCGACGCGGCGCGGGCCGCCGATGATGCCGATCACTCGGCGCAGCTGGGCGAGAAAGTCATGCAAGGCACCATCCACACCATCACCCAGATGCGCGGCGAAATCGCCAACACCGCCACGGTGATTCGTCGCCTGGAGACCGACAGCGGGCGCATCGGCAAAGTGCTGGAAGTGATTCGCGGGATCGCCGAACAGACCAACCTGCTGGCGCTCAACGCCGCCATTGAAGCGGCCCGGGCCGGTGAGGCCGGGCGGGGTTTTGCGGTGGTGGCCGATGAAGTGCGCAGCCTGGCCCAGCGTACGGCGTCGTCGATCATCGAGATCAACCAGATCATCCAGACTGTTCAAACCGGTGCGGTGGACGCGGCCCAGGCCATTGAAAGCGGGCAGTCGCGCAGCGAAGAAAGCGTCGAGCAGGTGACCCAGGCCGGCGAGATGCTTGAGCGCATCACCCAGGCTGTCGAGGCGATTCGCGACATGAACCGCCAGATTGCCACGGCGGCTGAAGAACAGACTTCGGTGGCCGAGGATATCTCGCGCAACCTGACGGAGATTACCTGCATCGCCAGCACCAACCTGGACAATGTGCAGCGTACCGAGGCGGCCAGTCGCGATTTGCACGGGTTGTCGGGGCAGTTGAATGAAGTGACGGCGCGGTTGAGTGCCTGATCAGCTGTTGGAATGAACACCCGTGGCGAGGGAGCAAGCTCCCTCGCCACGAAATAGCGGATTGGATTCAATAATCGCGCCGCTTGCGAAACGCCCAGCGGCCGGCGAACAGGGTGAACGTGGCGACCAGTGCGACGAGAATCCAGAAGCCGTGGGGGTCGCCCTCCAGCGGCACGCCGCCAACGTTCATGCCGAAGAAACCGGCGATGATGTTGATGGGCAGCGCGAGTACCGTGACCACCGTCAAGGTGAATAATGATCGATTGGTTTGCTCGTTGAGGTTGGCGGCGATTTCTTCCTGCAACAGCTTGATCCGTTCGCCCAACGCGGTGAGGTCGTTGATGATCAGCGCGAATTCCTCGGTGGATTTGCGCAGTTCCTTGACGTCTTCTTTCTGCAACCATTGCGGTGGTCGATTGAGCAGGCGCAGCAGCGACCCGGGCTCCAGGGCCAGCAGGCGTTGCAGGCGCACCAGTACGCGGCGCTGGCTGCCCAGTTCGGCGCGATTGGTCGAGACCCGCGAAGACAGCAGCTGATCTTCGATCTGATCCACGCTGATGCTGGTCTTGCGCACGATCTGGGTCAGCACTTCGCCCTGGTCGCGCAGCAGATGCACAAGTAACTCCAGCGGTGAGCGAAAGCTTTCCCCGGCCTTGACCGATGAGCGCAGCTTGTCGACCGAGTGCAGAGGCTGCAACCGCGCGCTGACGATCAGCCGACTGCTCACGCAAACCCACAAGGTGGATACGTCCGAAGACACCAGGTTGCTGAGGTTGAATACAACATCGTTCACCACGGCGAGCAAAGCCGAGTCCACATGCTCGATGCGGGTCGAGCGCGAGCCTTCGTGCAGGGCTTCGAAGAATTCCTCGGGCAAGGCCAGGTGATTTTTCATCCAGCGTTCGCAAGCCGCATGGGCGAGGTTCAAGTGCAACCAGAGGAATTCATCGGCCTCCTGGGGTTGTTCCAGGCTTTGCAGGGCCTGGGCCGAACCGATTTCCCTGCCGCGCTCACCGGGGCGAAAGCGAAACCCGTAGAGCAGGCCAAACAGGTCCGGGTCGCGATGGCTTTGGTCGAGGCTGTGGTTCATGGAGGCTCGCTGGCGGGAGCGCCTGTCGCGGCGATGACAGGTTCACTTGAGCGGCATCATTGCAGGGATTCTTGAAGGTTTTGTGACGGTTGGGTTGGGCGTGGATGGTCGGATTTTCTTTCGGGTGGTTTCGTAAGAGCCAATAAAAACCGTGCAACTTAGAAAGTTGCACGGTTTTTTAGCCAACAACTATTAGTCTGGACGGTTATTAGTCTCGACGGTCGCTCAGAACCTTGCCATTGCTTGCATCTAAAACTACGTCCCACTCATCGCGGCCGAGTTCCAGTTCGACTTTGTATTCGTAAGCACCGTTGAGACGCTTCTCCAAGTCAGTGTCGGTAATGCGAGCTTCTTTGTGCAAGTCTTTGGCTATTTTTTCCAACTGATCAAGCGGCATGATCGTTTTGTTTGCCACCAGTGCAGGAATTTCCCCACCAGGAACATCGTCGTCCGCCTGGGCAAGGCCAGCGGTGAGGGTCAAAGCGGCAGCGGTGAACAGGGCAGTCAAAGTTTTCATAGGTCTTTCCTTGGTGTCGTTAAAGGGTGAGTCGTTTAAGTGGGTTCAGATTATCTCTGGCAACTTAATTCACCCTTAATTCGGAAAACATGCAGAGAATGCCCTGATCAGGTCCTGATGCTTCAGTAACCGTGCTTCTCCAATAGTTGCGCCACACTGCCTGTTACGGGACGCTTGAAGTACTTGAGCAACTCACTGGCCCGATTGGTGAAAATACCATCCACGCCGGCATCCAACACTTTTGTGAAATCCACCGGCTCATCCACAGTGTAGACATGTATCAGCAAACCCTGATCATGGGTGTACTGGTTCATCCACGGTTTCACCAGGTCCGAATAACTCTGGCTGCCGCCGTGGGTCAACGCCGCCGAAGGACCGGTGCCGATGGCTCCGTGGGCCTTGGCGTACCGGACCCATTGCTCGAACTCGGCCTTGTCCTTGGGCTCCTGCTTGGCGTAGTACGCAGCCTTGTCGGTTTCGCCGGACTCGGCGAACGTCACTTTGGACCTGGGCTCGATGTTGCCTTCGCCCACCCATAGCAGCAGGATTTTCGGCACCTTCGGCATCTCTTTGTGCAGCAGTTCCAGGCTGCTCTTCTCGAAGGTCTGCAAGACCACCTTGCCTTTGCCCTGGCCTACACCGAGGGCGCGCTTGGCCAGCTTGGAGCCGGATGGGCTCAGCCAGCCACGGTCCTGCAGCTTGTCCTTCAGGTCACGCTCGATGCCTGGAAACAGCTTTGGCTCCTTGGTCTCGATGTACAGCCCTGGTTTTTGCTTGGGGTTGCCCTCGGCGATGTCGATGACTTCATCCAGCGTCAGGATCTTCTGGCCCGCGAATGACGGCCGAGCACGCTCTGGATAGGCGGCATTGAACCAGCTGCCGGCATCGAGGGTTTTGAGTTCCGCCATGGTGAATTCATTGGCGGTGCGGTCCTTGCGTTCGGGAAACTTGGTCGCGACATCGGTGGTGCGCAGCAGGCTGTCGTCATGGAGGACGAACAGCACCCCATCTTTACTGCGCTGCAGGTCCAGTTCCAAGTAGTCGGCACCCAGGTCGCGGGCCAGCTTGTAGGCGGGGGCGGTGGATTCCGGTGCGTCGAACGAGGCGCCGCGATGGGCGATGACCGCTGGATGGGGAATACCCAGTTGGGTTGCCAGCGCCTTGGGGCTTGGCGTTTCGAGGGCATGTGCTTGTCCGACGCCAAGCAGCAGGCTCAGCATCAGGGCGCTACGGGAAACGGTGATGGGCATGCTCGAGATCCTTTCGTGGGTTTCTGTGAAACCTCCCTTTTAACAATTGAACGCTGCGGATGCTATCGCCATACCGACATTGATCTACGTAAAGCAGATTTATCCCACGCACTTTCGAGCCACTTTGAAGTACCCTTGGCTCCAGTTTCCCCGGCAGAGGGAGACCTTGAACCTGCGTTCGCTTGCCCTGCGTGTAAACCATCGATCAGACGTCCCTAGGGACGCATTCATGAGGTTTACCATGCGCATCACTTCAACACTCATTTGCCAGGCCGCCGACCAGCTCAAGGGTTTTGTCGGCCTGAACCGCAAGACCGGCCAATACATCGTGCGATTCAGCGAAGACGCCTTCGGCATGGACGTGGCCGACGACGGCATCATCCCCACCAGTGAATTTGTCTGGATCCCCGTGGCAGACGGCACCATGGCCCTCAAGCGTGAGCGAATCCAGCTATTGCTGGAGCAGAATATCGACGATCGGATCAACCTTACCGAACCCCTACGGGTTTACATGGCCCGCAGCGATCTGCCGGAGATCGTGGCGGTGCGACAGTTGGTGGAGGGCTGAGCCCTCGATCTTGAACCGGACATGGAACTTGCGGGAGCGAGCCTGGCATCAAGTTTGGCGTTGGAAGGCATAGTCCCGTTCGACCTTGCACACCCCTCGTCTGGCACTGGGCATACCAGGTCGATCGGCCTCGCTCACGTATCGCGGCATGTTCGGGATGCTGTTTCCAAGCCAGGATCGCCGCCTCGTCGCGCCAATAGGACACGGTAATGCCCAGGCCGTCGTCGCCACGGGCCGATTCGATACCAAGAAATCCGGGCTGCTCCCGGGCCAGGGCCAGCATGCGCTCGGCGGCCTCGGCGTAGCCTTGGTCTCCCTCGGTACGCAAGGAAGTGAAAATCACTGCGTAATAGTGAGCGCTCATGACATTCGCCTCGCGCAGGCTTGGACAAACGCGCTGACCAGTGGCGGCACGCGGCCTTCCAGTGCGGCCCGTTCAGGCTGGAACAGCGTTGCGACAAAGAACGGATGGTCGCGCAGTTCCACTGCGCGCAGGTCCCCGGCCGAATCCCGGGCCACGGCGTGCAAGTGTTCGCCCAGCAAGTCTTGTTCAAACTGTGGATTGACCCCGAAGCGGCAGTGATAGCCCTCGAACGCGGTTTCTCGGCCATAAGCCTTGGCAACCAAGGAATCCGCATCGAACTGAAGACTGTCGATGGTTTCGACCAAGGCACAGCTCAGCGGTGTCAGCAGCGCCCGTTCCGCCTCTGGAGACGTTTCGCCATGCACGGCGTCGGCCCAACCCATCACGTTTCGAGCATATTCCAGCACGGCATGCTGGAAGCCACCGCAGGTGCCCAGGAACGGACGACGCTGTTCACGGGCAAAACGAATGGCGTGCAAGGCGCCGTCTTCGTTCTGATAGGGGCTGCCGGGTACACACCAGACACCGTCGAAATCCTCCAGCACGGCGGTGTCGGTGATGAGCGACGTTGCCAGCCAGTGACCGCGAATGGCATGGCCGGTTTGCTTGCCAGATAGCTCAAGTGCGAGGGGGATCGCCCGGTGCGCGGTGATGGTTGGGTTACGATCGCCGATCAGGGCGATGTTCAAGGCATGCTGTTTTTCCATGGGAGGCTCGCCGCTTGTTGATTCCTGGTGGCCACTATAGATTGGCGTTCACGCAATCAATATGGGCGTTTATCCAGGTGATCAATGCAGCTGCGCACTATCGACTGGACTATCCCGATCTGTCGCTGATCTTGGCGCTGGTCCGTGGCGGCTCGCTGGCCCGGGCCGCTCGGCTGCTACAAGTGGATGTGTCTACGGTGTTTCGTTCGGTACGTCGGCTGGAGGCGGCCCTGGGCCTGCCCCTGTTCGAAAAAAGCCGCTCCGGGTATTTACCCACGAGCCTGGCCCAGGCGTTGGCCGAACAAGCCGAACGCGCCGAGCAGGCACTGGAGGCGGCGCGGGTGGGGGTGGAGCAGGGTGGCGAGGTGATCAGCGGGACGGTGCGCCTGACGTGCAGCGACTCAGTCCTGCAAGCATTGTTGCTGCCGGCGCTGGCGCGTTTCATGCCTGCTTATCCGGCATTGACCCTTGAGCTGAGCACCTCGAACGACTTCGCCAACCTGAGCCGTCGCGATGCCGACATCGCTTTGCGGCTGACTCGTACACCGCCGGAACACCTGGTCGGTCGCAACCTGGGCAACGTGGCCTACCGGGTCTGTGCTGGCGCCACGTACCTGCGCTCGGCGAATGCCGATGACCTGGCTGCCCTGTGCTGGATCGCGCCGGACGATTTCCTTCCGGATCATCCCACCGTAGCCTGGCGCCGCCAGCATTTGCCCGGCGTAATGCCCGCCTATCGCTGCAACAGCATGCTCTCGGTCACCGAGCTGGTGCGGGCCGGTCTTGGGGTTGCGGCGCTGCCGGACTTTCTGATCGACGAAACCAAGGGCCTGGTGCCCCTTGGCGAACCGCTGGAGGGATACGACACTGCATTGTGGCTCCTGACCCGACCGGATTGCCGAGCCTTGCGCTCGGTGGTGACCTTGTTCGATGAGCTTGGGCGCAATCTGCGCTGGGGTTGAGACTCAGGCTTGATAACGACTCAGGAACATGTCGAGGGCCGATTCGATCACTTGGGTCTGCTCTTCCTCGGTCAGGCTCGGTTGCCCCATCGAAACCTGCGGCCAGAACGCAAATGTCTTGAGCAGCCCATGCATTTGTTGGGCGGCAAATGCCGGCTCCACGGGTTTCAAGCGGCCATCGGCCTGGGCCTGGCGAATCCAGGCCGTCAGGCCTTCTTCACGCTGGCCCATGCGCGACACCATGTCCTGGGCTCGCTCAGGGGAATGAATGGTTGCGGCGATGGCGATGCGCGCCAGGTCGAGGAAGTTCTCGTCCGCCAGCATATGCAGTTTTGCTTGCAGCAACGCTTGCAGCTGTTCCCGTAGCGGCTTTTGCGGGCTGTAGGGCATGTCCTGTTCAGCGGTGATGCTGTTCCATAACCGATTCAGGATTTCGGCAAACAGTTCTTCTTTGCTCGGGAAGTGGTTGTACACCGTACGCTTCGACACGCCTGCCGTTGCTGCAATCTTGTCCATGCTGGTGATTTCAAAACCGCTGCTACGAAATTCAGCAATCGCGGCCTGGAGAATGGCTTCGCGTTTTCGCTCGGTAAGGCGTTGCGGTACGGTCATGGGCACTCGTCGGTAGAAAGATAAAACTTACACTCGGCAGTTTACTTGCTCTTGCGATTCATGCAATCTGGAAACTACACCGAGTGGTGTAGTTCTGAGTGAAGCGGCTGAGCGTGCATGCGAAGGCCATCCAGCGTCCACAACGGCGAAGCACATAAGTGCCGACGCCCTTGGAGTTATCGCACCATGACCCATCCTTCTTTTTCGACCGCCAATCCGTCTGCCCCTGAGCCCTCGCGGCAAGACCACGGCAAATATCGCAATCACGCCTTCACACCGCGTGAAGGCTTTGGCACAACCCTGCGCATCATCTGGAATATGATCTTCCACAAGCCGCGTTCCACCCGCCCTGCAGGTGCTATCGACGTTCAGCCGCTGACGCGCGCCGCACTGCTGGCCGCGCCGAACCACAGCATCTTCCGCCTCGGCCATTCCACCGTGCTGCTCAAGCTGCGGGACAAATTCTGGCTCACCGACCCGGTGTTTTCCGAGCGCGCCTCACCCGTGCAATGGGCCGGCCCGAAGCGTTTCCATCAGCCACCCATCAGCCTGAAGGAATTGCCGCCGATCGAAGCGGTGATTCTTTCCCACGATCATTACGACCACCTCGACCATCAGGCCATTCTCAAGCTGGCGGACAAGACCCGCCACTTCCTGACGCCCCTGGGCGTGGGCGACACCCTGGTCAAGTGGGGCGTCGACGCCAGCAAGGTGCGCCAACTTGATTGGTGGCAAGGCACCGAGGTGGACGGTATCGAATTCGTCGCCACGCCCTCCCAGCATTTTTCCGGGCGAGGCCTGTTCGACAGCAACAGCACCTTGTGGGCCTCATGGGTCATGATCGACGGCGCCACGCGAATTTTCTTCAGCGGCGACACTGGTTACTTCGAAGGTTTCAAACGCATCGGCGAGCAATACGGCCCCTTCGACCTGACGCTGATGGAGACCGGCGCCTATAACTTCGATTGGCCCCATGTCCACATGCAACCGGAGCAGACCCTGCAGGCTCATATCGATCTGAAGGGGCGTTGGCTGCTACCAATCCACAACGGCACGTTCGACCTGGCGATGCATGCCTGGTATGAGCCCTTCGATCGCATCCTGGCCCTGGCCTGGGAGCGCAACGTTTGCATCACCACACCGCAAATGGGCGAAGCATTCACCCTGACGCAGCCGCAACGTGGCCGCGCCTGGTGGGTGGACGTGGAACCCTCGGCCTATCAGGACCAGGCCGGCATCGCCTAGGCTTTGTACGACAAGTGCCTGCGCGGTGGGTGTTATTCGATCATTGCGTAATCGGAGCGCCCCATCGGGTCTGGCGTCGCGCCCTTGATGTTCATGCCGCGCCCCGGTGCGAAGCCCGGGAAGAACACCAAGCCCTCGGCCTCCAGGCGGAACGCCAGGGCCAGGCGGGTTACATCGAGCAGCTCGCCACCGGCCTCGAAGCGACGGATGGCCTGGACCGAGACGCCGGATTGTCGAGACAGCTCCTCGACGCTCCAGCCCAGCATGGCTCGCGCCTGTGCACTGTGGGCGGGGGTGAATTGATAGACAGCGATGCGTTCCAAGGTAGTTTTGATTGCGAGAGAGGCCATGGGGATGCTCCAAAGCTGTGGGATTAAAAAGTACTGTGTTTTTGTACAGTTGTTTTGAATCCCGATCAATCTCATTTTTTTGATCAATGACCGGCGGTCTTCTCCAGCCAGACACTTGGGGCATGGCCCAATACCCGACGGAACATGGTGGAGAACGCAGCGGGACTGTCATAGCCCAGATCCAGGGCTATGCGTGTCACCGAATCCCCATCGGCCAGGCGGGCCAACGCCGACATCACGCAAGCCTGTTGTCGCCACTGGCTGAAACTCAGCGCGGTCTGCCGGCCGAACAGGCGATTGAATGAACGCAGGCTGATATGCAATAGCCCCGCCCATTCCACGGGCGAGGCGTGGGCGTCGGGGTGTTCCAGGAACGCCTGGCACAGGCTGAGCAGGCGAGGATCCTTGGGCAGCGGAAGGTGCAGTGGCAAGTGGGCGCTGCGCAGCAGCTCGTGCAACAGCAGATCGATCAACGCACCATCACGTCCTGCCTCATCGTAGTCCGGCGCAAGCTCCACGGCTTCCATCAGCAACTGGCGCATCAGGGGCGACACGTTGATGACCTGGCACCGCGTGTCCATGGCCGGTACCGCGGCCGGTTCGATGTACAGGCTGCGGGTGCTCACGCCCAGCATCAGCACTTCATGATCGACCCCCGCCGGAATCCACACCGCCCGTTGCGGCGGCACCACCCAATTGCCATCCGCCGTGCTCACCTGCATGACCCCGGTGGCACCGTAGAGCAACTGCGCGCGGCGATGGCGATGCAACGGCAATACTTGCCCGTGAGCGTAATCGGTGCCGATGGCAACGACGGCCCTGGGTGTCGCATCCAATAAATCGATCGAACTGTTGCGCATTGGCAGGGCATCCAGGAATGGCGTAAACGCAAACATTATTGGCCTGTTTGCTACAGCAGGCCAAGCTTATCGTCCCTATCGTGAACGTCTTTCCACTCCACGGATTCGCCTTGATGTTTTATGTACTGCTCGCCTGTTTCGGCTGCCTGAGTGGCATCACCGCCGTGCTGTTCGGCTTCGGCGGCGGATTCGTCGTGGTGCCCTTGCTGTACCGCATGTTGACCGCCAGCCACGGTGCCGGCGAGCCCATCGGCCAATCGGCGATGCACATTGCCGTGGCCACTTCGACCTGCGTCATGATCGTCAGCGCGCTGATCGCCACCGTGAAGCATCACCGCGCCGGCAACCTCATTCGCCATTATGTGTGGCCGTTGGGCGGTTTCATCGGCCTGGGGGCACTCGTCGGCGCCGTTGCCGCGATGTGGGCGAGCAGCGAAGTGATTCGCTACGCGTTCATCGTTTATCTGGGCGTGACCATTCTGGACTGCTTGTTCAGACGCGGTTTTCTGACACAGTCTGACGCTGTGATCCCACGGCGACTGAGCAGGGCAGAGGTCTCGGCAGGCGGGATCAGCATCGGTGCCATCGCCACTTTCCTGGGCGTGGGTGGCAGTGTCATGACGGTGCCGTTATTACGCCGTTGCGGGCTGAACATGTCGCGCGCCACGTCCATGGCTAACCCGCTGAGTTTGCCGGTTGCGGTGACCGGGACGCTGACTTACATGGCCCTGGCCGGGTTTATCGAATTTGATTTGGGGCCGTGGTTTGTCGGTTACGTCGACTTGATGGCTTTCGCTGTGCTCACACTCGGCGCGTTAGTGGGGATTCGTCTGGCAACGCCGTGGATCGGGCGGATACCCGATCGGTTGCATGCGTGGGTGTATGTGGGGTTATTGCTGGTGGTAATGGGCGGAATGTCGCTGGGATAGGGTCGCTATTTACCTACCAACCCCGGTGCCTCCCGAATAATAAAGTGATCCAGGTTCTCGATATTGGCACTGAACACCCCGAACGTTTCTTCGGGGTTCTTCTTGCTCGGCACCTGCTTCAACTCCGGCGTGACGCCATAAAAGAAGCAATACAACGGCGCATCGCTGTCGATGGCGTGCTTGATCTCTGCCAGGAACGCCTTGCGCTTGCGGTAGTTGTCGATCAGCTTCTTGCTCAGGTAAACGTTGACCGAGTAAGGCTTCTTCTTCGCCTCGTCCGGTTGCTTGAACCAGACCTTGGGTTCGAAGTCGATGCGAAAGCTCAACTTGTAATCCTTGATCTCCTTGATCTTGCCCCAGTAAATCAAGCCCTTGTTGTCCTGCAAGTACTCGATCTTCTTGAAGAACGATCCATAGGGCGCGGTTTGCTCGCCAATCTTCAACAGCTTGCGCTTGAGCAGGTCCTTGTCCGCGAAGTTCGAGACGAAACACTCCACCGGGTGGGCGAAGACGCTGGTCTTGTCAGGTGTCGGATCATGGGCGGAATGAGCGTTATCACGGTCGGGCGATGCGGAGGGTGGCGTGGGGCGATTCGCTTCAGAATCCTTTGGCAGGTCGGAAGGCTTGCGCACGTACTGACGCCGAGTCAGCAACAGCTCCGACGGAAAATGCTCCTCACGGTCGTCATCCGTTTCCGCCTCGCCACTCTGCGCACCCAACCCCGGCGTTTTCGGACTGACATAAGGACAGCCTTCGATATGCCGGGTAGTTGGCTGATTCTTGAAATGTGGCGTGCGGATGTAATTGACGTTCTTGGCGTTGAACGTCGTCAGCCGATTCTCCTCATCAAACGCCGCCCGACAGGCATCGTTGGGGCACTGAAACTGTTCCTTCGCGGAATCGAACGCCACCGTCTCGTCAAAATTCAAATCGCGCACGTCATAGATCGACAGCTTGTCGTCGAGGCTGAGGCAGTAGGCGAGGTCGAATTTCATCGGGGCTCAGGTCCATGAGGGGGAAATGTATTAATAGCGAAGGGCAGGGCCGGTTGCACTCAAAGTTTCAGCACACCACCAAAAACTGTGCGAGCCTGCTCGCGATGCCCAAAATTCCCCGGCCATCAAGCCTGCCGATAACCTGTGACCTGACACCAACCCGTGGCGAGGGAGCTTGCTCCCGCTGGGCTGCGGAGCAGCCCCATTCCACAATTCAGGTTCAGATGTAATCGGTATCTTAATGCCGATTTACGGGCTATATCTTCCAGTAGTCGGAATTATATTGCTGGTATAAGCCTTTTGAGCGAGACTAGTCGGCATCATAGTTCCGGTTTAGGTGAAAATGTCAGGGCATCTCACAATCCAATCTTACGTTGACGGGCAATGGCGCGACGCGGCGACGCTTGACGTGTCGAACGTTCAGCAGCTTGATGAATCGCGATGTAGTGTGTCTTACGACCCACATTACTTGGTCGACTTCATCCACAAGCTGGAAACGCTTTTCGAATTTGCTATCAGCGTAAATCTTCCGCTGAGCTGGAACCCTGTCGACAGCAAAGGCTATCCCCCATTTGTCTACGACATCATACCGGCCGGTGCCGCTCGTAAATCATTGCAGAGGCGATTCGGCGGAGAAAAGCCTGATGGTATGGACATGGGCTTTTTCCTCCTGAGTCGCTGCACGCCTTCGCCCATTGGGCACTTGCGGGTGAAGGAGTCTTTCGAGCATATCGACCAGACTCGTAAGGAGGCCTTTGCGCGTAAAGAAGTCGTAGACAGAACAAATGATTTCCTCGAATACGCCTATGAGTCGGGTGCACTAGGCGGTGCAACGGGCGCTCAGGGAGAAGCCCCGAAACTGATTATGGTTGAGGATGAAGAGGGAGCTCTTTATGCCGATGCGATGCTTCCTGACGAGCTTGCGCACCGTCATTGGCTGGTGAAGTTTGCTCGCAACCAGGCCACTGAGCGTGACAAGAACATCCTGCGGGCCGAGTATCACTACTACAAAGCGATCTCCCAGCTCGGTTTGAACACGATATCCACGGATGGACTTGTACTCGAGGAAGCCGCTAAGCCTAGCTTGTGGATGCCGCGCTTTGATAGGCGAGTCGCCAACGGCGTGGTGGAGAGGATTCCGGTGGAGTCCATCTATTCCGTATGTGGGAACACCGAGCCAGGCTCGAAGATGAACCATGAGGATGTGCTTAGTCGATTGATGCTCCTGTGGCGTACGAATGGACAGGAGGGAGAGCTTGAGGAGCTGGTATTCGAGTACCTGCGCCGTGACCTGCTCAACCGTATCCTCGGGAACTCGGATAACCATGGGCGCAACACGTCCATTTTCCGGTATCGGGACAAGTTCGAACTGGCACCAATCTACGACCTTGCACCGATGGTGCTCGATCCGGAAGGCGTTACTCGAGCCACCAAATGGAAGCCCGAGCGCATGGGAAGTCCGGACTGGAGAACGATCTGCGGATACTTTCACGACGTAATGAGCCCTGACGTGCTCTTCGAGCGCCTGCTCGAAGCTGCTGAGACATTCAGAGCTTTGCCGGACCTGCTGGTCGACGTTCCAGAGGAAGTGAAGCGCGCCCAGTCTATTCCGATGAACAACTTGGACAAGCGCCTGGGTGAATGGGGGCTGCGATGAAAGAGAATACTGGCGAGCGGCGCAGGGCGGTCATTGACGACATCGTCATGAAGCACGCGATGGGGACCGAAACCCTGGGAACCGCTATTCGCCGGCTACGGCTTGAGGTGACCGGCCTGGATCAGGACACCTTTGCAATCATGTGCAACATGTCAACCAAAGCCCTTTACCAGATCGAGAAGGACAAGGGTAACCCGACCCTCAGCACACTCGAATCCATCCTGAGGAAGTTCGGGTTGCGCTTGGGGTTGACCATGGCGGCCACCAGCCTTTACGCGCCCTCGTTCGGGCAGCAAGCACCCGCCTCAAACGGGCCCGCACGTGGCGTCAACCCGAAACGCCAGTCCGCAGCGCGGTTCAGTAGCGTGGCTACTGCGCGAGCCGCTGCAAAGGCCAAGAATGACGGCAAGGGGCGGCCGAATGAGTGAACCTGGGACCGGCCTGTAATTTCAAGCCAACGTGCCGAGCAAGCCCTGCACCCACCCGTGGCGAGGGAGCTTGCTCCCGCTGGGCTGAAGCGGCCCCAATTCCATATGACCAACAGAAAACCGCCGCCCGAACTCGGACGGCGGCTTCCGATTGAATCTCAAAACCCTCGCAAAATCCGAGAAGCTCTCCGCCACCAGGACTCATGCTGGCTAAACGGATCATCCACCGCTCGTCAAGGTGCTTGGTCATCAAACGCCCCAAATCGGAGGCGCTGAACCAGGAGGGTATGCAGATGGAGGTTGTGGCGGGTGAAAGCGGTCGGGATATAAGCATCAGGCAGATTGGTCTCCGAGGTATACGGAGAGCGGGGTGAAATTTTTGTGGGCATAACCACCTCTACGTTCGAAGGTTAGCGGCGCGAGCCCGACGTAGAGGATGCAAGAAAAATCCCAACAAGCTATTGCCCACACAGAATGACTAATGTCTTTAGACAGTACGCGGTTCTATGTTTGGCGATCAGCTACTACGTTGGGCGTTTCTTAGGCACCTGCGATTAAGATAGGTAACGAGGCGATATGGCGTCAATGCGGAAAGATTCTGAGTTTCTCGTAGGGCAGAGGTGGCGTGCCGGTCCTGAAGTTAAACGCGGTTTGGTTTCCGTTGAATACAAAAAACCCCGCTTTCACGGGGTTTTCAGTTACGCATGCAACATAGGGTTATTCTTTCGAATCAATCCCAGCTAAGCGCACCGCCAGTCTGATACTCAATCACGCGAGTCTCAAAGAAGTTCTTCTCTTTCTTCAAGTCCATGATCTCGCTCATCCAAGGGAACGGGTTGGTCGTCCCTGGGTACTCTTCCTTCAAGCCAATCTGCGACAGGCGACGGTTAGCGATGAACTTGAGGTAATCCTCCATCATCGCCGCGTTCATGCCCAACACGCCGCGAGGCATGGTGTCGCGGGCGTATTCGATTTCCAGTTGGGTCCCTTGCAGGATCATCTGGGTCGCTTCTTCCTTCATCTCGGCGTCCCACAGGTGTGGGTTTTCGATTTTGATCTGGTTGATCACGTCGATGCCGAAGTTCAGGTGCATGGATTCGTCGCGCAGGATGTACTGGAACTGCTCGGCGACGCCGGTCATTTTGTTGCGGCGG
Source organism: Pseudomonas frederiksbergensis (assembly GCF_035751725.1). Taxonomy (GTDB): domain Bacteria; phylum Pseudomonadota; class Gammaproteobacteria; order Pseudomonadales; family Pseudomonadaceae; genus Aquipseudomonas; species Aquipseudomonas frederiksbergensis_A. The sequence continues at coordinate 1,471,261 of NZ_CP142104.1, forward strand.
CCCATGGAGAGGATCTGGGTGAAGCCGCAGTAGAAGAAGATGCCTTCCAGGACGCAGTAGTAAGCGATCAGGTTGCGCAGCAGCTCTTTGTCGGTGTCCGGGGTGCCGGTTTCGAACTTCGGATCGGAGATCGAACGGGTGTATTTCAGGCCCCAGGCGGCTTTTTTCGCGACCGATGGGATCTCGTGGTACATGTTGAAGATCTCGCCTTCATCCATGGCCAGCGATTCGATGCAGTACTGGTAGGCGTGGGTGTGGATCGCCTCTTCGAACGCCTGGCGCAGGATGTACTGGCGGCATTCCGGGTTGGTGATCAGGCGGTACACGGCCAGGACCAGGTTGTTGGCAACCAGGGAGTCGGCGGTGGAGAAGAAGCCCAGGTTGCGCATCACGATGCGGCGTTCGTCGTCGGTCAGGCCTTCCGGGTTTTTCCAGAGGGCGATGTCGGCGGTCATGTTGACTTCTTGCGGCATCCAGTGGTTTGCGCAGCCGTCCAGGTACTTCTGCCAGGCCCAGTCGTATTTGAATGGCACGAGCTGGTTGAGGTCAGCGCGGCAGTTGATCATGCGCTTTTCATCGACGGCGACACGGGCGGAGGCGCCTTCGAGTTCGGCGAGGCCTTCGGCGACGTCGAGTTTGTCGAGGGCGGCCTTGGCGCGAATGATCGCGGCCGAGTCGCTGGCCGTCACGGCCCGGGCTTCGAGGGCGGCGGCACCGCCAGCGCTGTCGAGGCGGTCCATGTTGGCTTCAGAAGCATGGCCGGCGTTGGCGCCTTTTACAGCTACTTCGCCGTCTTCTTTGTCGAATTCGTCCCAGCTCAGCATGACGTGTCGTCTCCTGCGTGAGGGCCAGATGCCCGATGAAGGCCTACTGGCCGCGGTGGATCTTGGAAAAATCGTTTGTTGCAGCAGCTGACGCAGGCAATAAACAGAAAAATGTACGGGTCATTCCGGAGCGGCGGTGAACGCGAGGAGGCGATTGGCCCCTGCGTCGGCTCCAGGCTGGCGTGATCCCCTGTAAGGGAATATTGCAGGCCCGTTTAAGGCGGCATTATAAGGATATTTTTGCCTACGTGGTGCGGCGAAATAGCTCACAGAAGGGGCGGCGGGCGGGATATTCGCGTGGGAGCGAGGGTTTACAAGGCTTTGACCGCTTGAGATTTTTTTTGCATGAAGCGGATCGCGGATTTTTTTGATCAAAAAACCAGCGTTTTTTGCGGTTTCGCACTACATGTTGTGTTTGTGGAGGGTTTTCAGCGGTTCCAGACACAACCTGGCCCGACCGAAATCGGGCCATGGAAGTTGCCAGTAATGATCAGTCGGTACGCGCCGAATCGGCATGATCGCGGTCATCGGTGGCGACGGTCGTCGTGTGTGTGCGGTCGTGATCGTCGGTGGTGATCGTGGTGGTACCCGCTAAGTCGTAGCGCTTGATTGCGGCAGCGGAACCGGTGCGATCAAAACCGTCGGCGGCGAAGGCATTGGCAGCCAATGCAGACAAGGCCAGGGTGAGGATCAGTTTGCTTTTCATGAAGGTTGCTCCTGGTTTCGATTGGATTGATCAGCCGTTGGAGCAACCGGTGCCCATGACGCTGTAGCGCAGGATGTGGCGCTGACCCTTGGAGTCGTCATATTCCATCTTCGCCGGGACCACCTCGCAGACATTCGGGATGTCGCTCATGTAGATGACTTTGGCGATGTCCAGGTGGGTGGAATAGGTGTACTCCTCAATGACCGGTTTTTGCTGTGCGACATCGGTCGGGGTCTCCTCCGCCATCGCGGTGGCGCAAAGGCTGCCGAGGACCAGAACCCATAAAGCTTTCATCTGTATTTCACCTTTTCTGAGGTCGAGTGGGGTCACGCAACCTTTTTGGGGTTGCGTGTGGAGCAAGTATTGGAAGTTGGATCAACGGCCTTCGTGGGGGCTGTGTTGCGTCAATCGTGTTTGCCGGTTGGCGAGGTGGATTCTAGGAGCCAGGGGCGAGGCTAAACAGACTCGGTTTTGATAAACACTGTTGGTTGATCTGGTAATAATCGTGATAGGAAGCGGTGGCTGCCTGTTACATCGGGTTGGATCTACCGCCACCTTCGCGAGCAAGCCCGCTCCCACACAAAAATGCCAGCAGGCAGGGGTTTGCACGTTAGTACCGACATTTTGTAGGGACTTGTTACTACCATCGTCGAATGGTTCTATAGGCCCGCCCCGAGCTACAACGGAACCATACAAAAACAACTATTGTCACCGAGGTAAGAAAGATGAGTGCGGCTTCTGTGTATCCCGTTCGTCCCGAGGTAGCGGCCAATACGCTGACTGACGAGGCGACCTACAAGGCCATGTACCAGCAGTCGGTCGTCAACCCCGATGGCTTCTGGCGCGAGCAGGCCAAGCGCCTCGATTGGATCAAGCCTTTCACCACGGTGAAGCAGACGTCCTTCGACGATCACCATGTCGACATCAAGTGGTTCGCCGATGGCACCTTGAACGTTTCCTACAACTGCCTCGACCGTCACCTGGCCGAGCGCGGCGATCAAATTGCGATTATCTGGGAAGGCGATGACCCGTCCGAGAGCCGCAACATCACCTATCGCGAGCTGCACGAAGAAGTCTGCAAGTTCGCCAACGCCCTGCGCGGCCAGGACGTGCACCGCGGCGACGTGGTGACCATCTACATGCCGATGATCCCTGAAGCCGTGGTCGCCATGCTGGCCTGCGCCCGCATCGGTGCGATTCACTCGGTGGTGTTCGGCGGTTTCTCCCCCGAAGCGCTGGCCGGCCGGATCATCGACTGCAAATCCAAAGTGGTGATCACCGCCGACGAAGGCATTCGCGCCGGCAAGAAGATCCCGCTCAAGGCCAACGTCGATGATGCGCTGACCAATCCGGAAACCAGCAGCATCCAGAAGGTCATCGTGTGCAAGCGCACGGCGGGCAACATCAAGTGGAACCCGCACCGTGACATCTGGTACGAAGACCTGATGAAGGTGGCCGGTACCGTCTGCGCACCGAAGGAAATGGGCGCCGAAGAAGCGCTGTTCATCCTCTACACCTCCGGTTCCACCGGCAAGCCCAAGGGCGTGCAGCACACCACGGCCGGCTACTTGTTGTACGCGGCACTGACCCATGAGCGCGTGTTCGACTACAAGCCGGGCGAGGTCTACTGGTGCACCGCCGACGTGGGTTGGGTGACTGGCCACAGCTACATCGTCTACGGCCCGCTGGCCAACGGCGCGACCACGCTGCTGTTCGAAGGCGTGCCGAACTATCCGGACATCACCCGGGTGGCCAAGGTCATCGACAAGCACAAGGTCAGCATCCTCTACACCGCGCCGACCGCGATCCGCGCGATGATGGCCTCGGGCACCGCCGCGGTCGAAGGCGCCGATGGCAGCAGCCTGCGCCTGTTGGGTTCGGTGGGCGAGCCGATCAACCCGGAAGCCTGGGACTGGTACTACAAGAACGTCGGCAAGGAGCGTTGCCCGATCGTCGACACCTGGTGGCAGACCGAAACCGGTGGCGTGTTGATCAGCCCGTTGCCAGGCGCCACGGCGCTGAAGCCGGGTTCGGCCACGCGTCCGTTCTTCGGCGTGGTACCGGCGTTGGTGGACAACCTCGGCAACCTGATCGAAGGTGCCGCCGAAGGCAACCTGGTGATCCTTGATTCGTGGCCAGGCCAGGCGCGTACGCTGTACGGCGACCATGACCGTTTTGTCGACACCTACTTCAAGACCTTCAGTGGCATGTACTTCACCGGTGACGGTGCCCGTCGCGACGAGGATGGCTACTACTGGATCACCGGTCGGGTGGATGACGTGCTCAACGTCTCCGGCCACCGCATGGGCACCGCTGAAATCGAAAGCGCCATGGTCGCCCACCCGAAAGTCGCCGAAGCGGCGGTGGTGGGTGTGCCGCACGACATCAAGGGGCAGGGCATTTATGTTTACGTCACCCTCAATGCCGGCGAAGAGACCAGCGAGGCCCTGCGCCTGGAACTGAAGAACTGGGTGCGCAAGGAGATCGGTCCGATTGCTTCGCCGGATGTGATCCAGTGGGCACCGGGGCTGCCGAAGACCCGTTCCGGCAAGATCATGCGCCGCATCCTGCGCAAGATCGCCACGGCGGAGTACGACGGCTTGGGTGATATCTCCACCCTGGCCGACCCGGGTGTGGTGGCGCACCTGATCGAGACGCACAAAACCATGAACGTCGCCTGACGGCCGCGTGTAACACCGAAAAGCCCCGCCCGGCGTATGCCGGGCGGGGCTTTTTTACGGGCGCGCTGGGAGGGCTTGAAATGTGGTGCCTTTGTGGTGAGGGAGTAAGCTCCCTCGCCATGGGCTTGGTGGATGAATAAATATCGGCGTTTAAAGTGGGAGATGTCTGAGCGTTACCGGTGTTTGTGAAATGTGTAACCAAAGGCGCCATAACGGGGCGATGTGAAACGCGAAGCCCCGTCATAGGGCGGTTTCAGGTGCCTCTGAAAATAAGCCGACACGCTGTGCTTGCCGGATTAGAAGGGTTTGCGAATAATGGGCCCGCTATTTGCAGCATGGATCGGTTTCCCTTCTTTTGCTCCTGCATGAATTTGCGGGGCTGTCAATGTGCTCGAACAGCTTTCTCAGTGCTTCTGTAATTTGTTGTCGCATTGAAGAAATATCGACTTCGGGCCTGTCGTTAGAATGCCGATCACTCGCTCGTCGTGGTTCGCGTTGGATAAATCGTGAGCTTCCCAGGACGCAGCACCAAAGTTCGTTTCACCCATTCGCATATTGGGCTGTTGCTCACTCTGCCGTTTTTGCCCTTTACCGATGGAGTCCCAAGATGAAGAAACTTGTGCTGCTTGGCGCCCTGGCACTGTCCGTGCTGTCCCTGCCGACCTTCGCTGATGAAAAACCCCTGAAGATTGGTATCGAAGCGGCTTACCCTCCGTTCGCCTCGAAAGCCCCGGATGGCAGCATCGTCGGTTTCGACTACGACATCGGCAATGCGCTGTGCGAAGAGATGAAGGTCAAGTGCGTGTGGGTCGAGCAAGAGTTCGACGGCCTGATCCCGGCGCTCAAGGTCCGCAAGATCGACGCGATCCTGTCGTCCATGTCGATCACCGAAGATCGCAAGAAATCCGTTGATTTCACCAATAAGTACTACAACACCCCAGCTCGTCTGGTGATGAAGGCCGGTACTCAGGTCGGTGACAACCTGGCTGAGCTCAAGGGCAAGAACATCGGCGTGCAGCGCGGTTCGATCCACGAGCGTTTCGCCCGTGAAGTCCTGGCCCCGCTGGGTGCCGAGATCAAACCGTACGGTTCGCAGAACGAGATCTACCTGGATGTGTCCGCCGGCCGCCTCGACGGCACCTTGGCAGACGCTACGCTGTTGGATGACGGCTTCCTCAAGACCGATGCCGGCAAGGGCTTCGCGTTCGTCGGCCCGGCCTTTACGGACGTCAAGTACTTCGGCGACGGCGTCGGCATCGCGGTGCGCAAGGGCGATGCGTTGAAGGACAAGATCAACGGCGCGATCGCGGCCATTCGCGAGAACGGCAAGTACAAGCAAATCCAGGACAAATACTTCGCCTTTGATATCTACGGCAAGTAACCACGTCCCGCCACTCGGGCGAAATGGCGCAAGCAACAGGAACTCTGCGGTTTGCGCCATTTTTTCATCCCACTTTCGAGGACCTGAATCATGTTGAAAGGCTACGGGGCTGTCATCCTCGATGGCGCATGGTTGACGCTTCAGCTCGCCTTGTCGTCCATGGCCCTGGCCATCGCCCTGGGGTTGATCGGCGTCGCCTTGCGCCTCTCGCCGGTGCGTTGGCTGGCGTGGCTGGGCGATCTGTATGCCACGGTCATCCGTGGCATTCCCGACCTGGTGCTGATCCTGTTGATTTTCTATGGCGGCCAGGACCTGCTCAACCGTGTGGCGCCGATGCTCGGCTATGACGACTATATCGACCTGAACCCGCTGGCGGCCGGCATCGGCACCCTGGGCTTCATCTTCGGTGCGTACCTGTCGGAAACCTTCCGCGGTGCCTTCATGGCGATCCCCAAGGGCCAGGCCGAGGCGGGCATGGCGTACGGCATGAGCGGCTTCCAGGTGTTCTTCCGGGTGCTGGTGCCGCAAATGATTCGCCTGGCGATCCCGGGCTTCACCAACAACTGGCTGGTGTTGACCAAGGCCACCGCACTGATTTCCGTGGTGGGCCTGCAAGACATGATGTTCAAGGCCAAGCAGGCGGCGGATGCCACTCGCGAGCCTTTCACCTTCTTCCTCGCAGTGGCGGCGATGTACCTGGTGATCACCAGTGTCTCGTTGCTGGCGTTGCGTCACCTTGAGAAGCGCTACTCGGTAGGCGTAAGGGCGGCTGATCTATGATCTTCGACTACAACGTCATCTATGAAGCCTTGCCGCTGTACTTCAGTGGCTTGCTGACCACCCTGAAGCTGTTGGCCCTCTCGCTGTTCTTCGGCCTCCTGGCGGCGCTGCCCCTGGGGCTTATGCGGGTGTCGAAGCAGCCGATCGTCAACATGACGGCCTGGCTCTATACCTACGTGATCCGCGGCACGCCGATGCTGGTGCAGCTGTTCCTGATCTACTACGGGTTGGCGCAGTTCGCCGTCGTGCGCGAAAGCTTCCTCTGGCCGTGGCTGTCCAGCGCGACGTTCTGTGCGTGCCTGGCGTTCGCCATCAACACCAGCGCCTACACCGCCGAAATCATCGCCGGCAGCCTGCGGGCCACGCCCAATGGCGAGATCGAGGCGGCCAAGGCCATGGGCATGTCGCGCTACAAGCTGTATCGCCGGATCCTGCTGCCATCGGCCCTGCGCCGCGCGCTGCCGCAATACAGCAACGAAGTGATCATGATGCTGCAGACCACCAGTCTTGCCTCCATCGTGACCTTGATCGACATCACCGGTGCCGCGCGCACGGTGAACGCGCAGTACTACTTGCCGTTCGAGGCCTACATCACGGCCGGCGTTTTCTACCTGTGCCTGACCTTCATCCTGGTGCGCCTGTTCAAGCTGGCCGAGCGCCGTTGGCTGGGTTACCTGGCTCCGCGCAAGCACTGATAACGCATCGATCCGATCGACTGCACAACGACTGACGTTTTGTGAGAACCGACCGCATGTACAAGCTTGAAGTCCAAGACCTGCATAAACGCTATGGCAGTCACGAAGTGCTCAAGGGCGTGTCCCTGAAAGCCGCCGCTGGCGATGTGATCAGCATCATCGGCTCCAGTGGCTCCGGCAAGAGTACCTTCCTGCGTTGCATCAACCTGCTTGAGCAACCTCATGCCGGCAAGATCCTGCTCAACAACGAAGAGCTGAAGCTGGTGGCGGGCAAGGATGGCGCGATGAAGGCCGTGGACCCCAAGCAGCTGCAGCGCATGCGTTCGCGGTTGTCGATGGTGTTCCAGCATTTCAACCTGTGGTCGCACATGACCGCGCTGGAAAACATCATGGAAGCGCCTGTTCATGTACTGGGCGTGGCCAAGGCTGAAGCGCGGGAGAAGGCCGAGCATTACCTGAACAAGGTTGGCGTGGCCCATCGCAAGGACGCCTACCCGGGCCACATGTCCGGCGGGGAGCAGCAGCGCGTGGCGATCGCCCGTGCGCTGGCGATGGAGCCTGAAGTGATGCTGTTCGACGAGCCGACCTCGGCGCTGGACCCGGAATTGGTCGGCGACGTGCTCAAGGTCATGCAGGCCCTGGCCCTGGAAGGTCGGACCATGGTGGTGGTGACTCACGAAATGGGCTTTGCCCGTGAAGTGTCGAACCAGTTGGTGTTCCTGCACAAAGGCATCGTCGAAGAAAGTGGCAACCCGCGCGAAGTGCTGGTCAATCCACAATCGGAGCGCTTGCAGCAATTCCTGTCGGGCAGCCTCAAGTAATCGCTCCCGTTACGCACCTGACTTGGGTCATGCTGCGCGCCATGCGCCAGATGGTCTAATTTGGTTGCAGCCGCTTTTGGCTTTAACACTGTTTTCGCTTCGGATTGCCCGCCATGACTGCCCATCGAATAGGTTTCCTGATTTGGCCCAGCACTAAAGCCTTGACGCTGGCGCTGGCCGAGGAGGCCTTGCGTGTCGCTCAGCGAGTGCATCCGGATGTGGTCTACGAACTGTCGTTCCTGCAAGCGGAGCCGCCAGTCGATGGGGCTTGGCAACTGCCGGGCGAACCTTGGGCTGGCAAGCTTGAGGGCCTACAGAAGCTGTTCCTGATTGCCGATGAACCGCCAACCACGCTGGCCTCGCCATTGAGCAGCGCGCTCAAGCAGTTGGTGCGCGCCGGTTGTGTCATCGGTGGTTTGTCCGCCGGCGTCTATCCCCTGGCACAGTTGGGCTTGCTCGACGGTTATCGGGCTGCCGTGCACTGGCGCTGGCAGGATGATTTTTCCGAGCGTTTCCCCAAGGTCATCGCCACCAGTCATTTGTTTGATTGGGATCGTGATCGCTTGAGTGCCTGCGGCGGCATGTCGGTGCTGGACCTGTTGCTGGCGGTGCTGGCGCGCGATCACGGCGCGGAATTGGCCGGCGCGGTTTCGGAAGAACTGGTGGTCGAGCGCATTCGCGAAGGGGGCGAGCGCCAGCGCATCCCGCTGCAGAACCGTCTCGGCTCCAGCCATCCGAAGCTCACCCAGGCTGTTCTATTGATGGAAGCCAACATCGAGGAGCCGCTGACCACCGACGAAATCGCCCAGCATGTTTGCGTCTCCCGTCGGCAACTGGAGCGGATCTTCAAGCAATACCTCAATCGTGTGCCAAGCCAGTATTACCTGGAGCTGCGCCTGAACAAGGCCCGCCAGATGCTGATGCAGACCAGCAAATCCATCATCCAGATCGGCCTGTCCTGCGGTTTTTCTTCAGGTCCTCATTTTTCCAGCGCATACCGCAACTTCTTCGGCGCCACGCCGCGGGAAGACCGCAACCAGCGGCGCAGCAGCAGCCCGTTCGAATTGTCCTCGGTGCCGTCCGAACGCGGGTAGGGCAGGCACAACTTCTGTATGAGTAGGGCATATAGCCCTGTGGCGAGGGGATTTATCCCCGCTGGGGCGCGAAGCGCCCCTAAAGCCAGGCAGCTCGGTGTGTCAGATGGATAGCGTTAACTGTCTTGGGGCTGCTGCGCAGCCCAGCGGGGATAAATCCCCTCGCCACAGGTGTAATGGAAATCTGGATGCCGACACCTCAAATCCTGCCACAACGTTTAAACTGCGCCTTTGCGACGTTATTTGTCGCATTGCCGTAAACCCGCGAAAAACGTGGGTTGGCGCTATAAGAAGTTGTCGCTTGGCGGCAAGGCCGGGCTGAAAACTGTCCTTACAATCCTTACCAAGCCCGCCAGTTCCAGGCGGGTGTTCCTCATCAGGAGACTCCGATGTCCGTTGAGCAAGCCGCGGTACAACGCGCCGATTTCGACCAGGTTATGGTTCCCAACTATGCACCTGCTGCCTTCATTCCTGTGCGTGGTGCCGGTTCCCGCGTGTGGGACCAGTCCGGTCGCGAGTTGATCGACTTTGCTGGCGGTATCGCAGTCAACGTACTGGGCCATGCCCACCCGGCGCTGGTCGGTGCACTGACCGAACAGGCCAACAAGCTGTGGCACGTGTCCAACGTCTTCACCAATGAACCGGCCCTGCGCCTGGCTCACAAGCTGGTCAACGCAACCTTCGCCGAGCGTGCGTTCTTCTGCAACTCCGGCGCCGAAGCCAACGAGGCCGCCTTCAAGCTGGCCCGTCGCGTCGCATTCGATCGTTTTGGCAGCGAAAAATACGAGATCATCGCCGCGCTCAACAGTTTCCACGGCCGTACCCTGTTTACCGTCAACGTCGGCGGGCAGTCGAAGTACTCCGACGGTTTCGGGCCTAAAATTACCGGCATCACCCACGTTCCTTATAACGATCTGGCGGCTTTGAAAGCCGCCATTTCCGACAAGACCTGCGCGGTGGTGCTGGAACCGATCCAGGGCGAGGGCGGTGTGCTGCCGGCCGAGCAGGCCTACCTGCAAGGCGCCCGCGACCTGTGCGATGCCCACGACGCGCTGTTGGTATTCGACGAAGTGCAGACCGGCATGGGCCGCAGCGGCCACCTGTTCGCCTACATGCATTACGGCGTGGTCCCGGACATCCTCACCAGCGCCAAGAGCCTGGGCGGTGGTTTCCCGATCGCGGCGATGCTCACCACCGAAGCGCTGGCCAAGCACCTGGTCGTTGGTACCCACGGCACCACCTACGGCGGCAACCCGCTGGCCTGTGCGGTGGCCGAAGCGGTAATCGACGTGGTCAATACCCCAGAAGTGCTCGGTGGCGTCAAGACCAAGCACCACAAGTTCAAGGCGCGCCTGGAGCAGATCGGCGAAAAATACGGCCTGTTCACTCAGGTGCGTGGCTTGGGCCTGCTGATCGGTTGCGTGCTGAACGACGCTTGGAAAGGCAAGGCCAAGGACATCTTCAACGCCGCCGAACAGGAAGGCCTGATGATCCTGCAAGCCGGCCCGGACGTGATTCGCTTCGCCCCGAGCCTGGTGGTGGAAGACGCCGACATCGACGAAGGCCTGGATCGCTTCGAGCGGGCTGCGGCGAAGTTGACCCAAGCCTGAGGCTGAGTGGGACCCCTTGTGGGGGCGGGGTTGCTCGCGAAGAGGCTGTCACATTCAGCGCAAATGTTGCCTGACAAACCGCCTTCGCGAGCAAGCGCGCTCCCACATTGAACATTTTTTTCTCTGTGTCGACCCAATGGTCGAACCGTTTATTTCAAGTTAAGGAGTGACACCATGCTGGTGATGCGCCCCGCGCAAATGGCTGACCTGGGTGAGGTACAGCGCCTGGCTGCGGACAGTCCGATCGGTGTCACTTCCTTGCCGGATGACGTGGAACGCCTGAGCGACAAGATCGCCGCAAGCGAAGCCTCGTTTGCCGCCGAAGTCAGCTTCAACGGTGAAGAGAGCTATTTCTTCGTCCTTGAAGACACCGCGACCGGCAAGTTGGCCGGCTGTTCGGCCATTGTCGCTTCGGCCGGTTACTCCGAACCGTTCTACAGCTTTCGCAACGAGACCTTCGTTCACGCCTCCCGTGAGTTGAAGATCCACAACAAGATCCACGTTCTCTCCCAGTGCCACGACCTGACCGGCAACAGTCTGCTGACGAGTTTCTACGTCGTGCCGGAACTGGTCGGATCGCCTTGGGCCGAACTCAACTCCCGTGGGCGCCTGCTGTTTGTCGCCAGCCACCCGGAGCGCTTCGCCGATTCGGTGGTGACCGAGATCGTCGGCTATAGCGATGAGAATGGCGACTCGCCGTTCTGGGACGCCATCGGTCGCAACTTCTTCGACCTCAACTACGCCGCCGCCGAGCGCTTGTGCGGGTTGAAAAGCCGGACCTTCCTCGCCGAGCTGATGCCGCATTACCCGATCTACGTGCCGCTGCTGCCGGATGCCGCCCAGGAAGCCATGGGCCAGGTCCACCCGCGTGCGCAGATCACCTTCGACATCCTGATGCGCGAGGGCTTCGAGACTGATCACTACATCGACATCTTCGACGGTGGCCCGACCCTGCATGCCCGTGTCTCGGGCATCCGCTCGATCGCCCAGAGCCGCGTGGTGCCGGTCAAGATTGGTGAACCGGTCAAGGGTGCCGGCCGCCAATACCTGGTGGCCAATGCCCAATTGCAGGATTACCGCGCCGTGCTGCTTGAGCTCGATTACGCACCAGGCAAGCCAGTGACGCTGGACATGGAAGCGGCCGAAGCCTTGGGCGTCGGCGAGGGCGCCAGCGTGCGCCTGGTAGCCGTATAACGCTTTACAGCTGAGTTTCGCGGGTGGCGTGAGCGGCCCGTCTGAGGAGATAGCATGATCGTTCGTCCCGTACGCAGCAGCGATTTACCCGCCCTGATCGCCCTGGCCCGCAGCACCGGTACCGGCTTGACCACCTTGCCAGCCAATGAAGAACGCCTGGCCCATCGGGTCGGTTGGGCCGAGAAGACCTTTCGCGGTGAAGCCGGGCGAGGCGATGCGGACTATCTGTTCGTGCTCGAGGACGACGACGGTCGCGTGGTGGGCATTTCCGCCATCGCCGGCGCCGTGGGCCTGCGTGAGCCTTGGTATAACTTCCGGGTCGGCCTGACGGTCAGCGCGTCCCAGGAACTGAACATCTACCGGGAAATCCCGACGTTGTTCCTGGCCAATGACCTGACGGGCAATTCCGAGCTGTGCTCGTTGTTCCTCCACGCCGACTACCGCAGTGGTCTCAACGGTCGGATGCTGGCCAAGGCGCGATTGCTGTTCATCGCCGAATTCCCGCAGCTGTTTGGCAACAAGATCATCGCCGAGATGCGCGGCATGTCCGACGACAACGGGCGTTCGCCATTCTGGGAAAGCCTGGGCCGGCATTTCTTCAAGATGGAATTCAGCCAGGCCGATTACCTGACCGGCGTCGGTAACAAAGCGTTCATCGCCGAGCTGATGCCCAAGTTCCCGCTGTACACCTGTTTCTTGTCCGAAGATGCCCGGGCCGTGATTGGCCAGGTTCATCCCGATACCGAACCGGCATTGTCGATGCTCAAGAGCGAAGGTTTCAGCTATCAGGGTTACGTCGACATCTTCGACGCCGGCCCGGCGGTGGAATGCGAAACCGGCAAGATCCGCGCGATTCGCGACAGCCAGGCGCTGGTGCTGGCCATCGGTACGCCGGGCGATGACGCCACGCCGTTCCTCATTCATAACCGCAAGCGCGAAGATTGCCGCATCACCGCTGCACCGGCCCGCTTTGCCGCAGGCACCTTGGTGGTCGATCCGCTGACCGCCAAACGTCTTCAACTCAACGCTGGCGACCAGGTGCGTGCCGTGGCGTTGTCCGCTGCCCGGGAGTCGAAATAATGAAATCGTTGTACATTGCTGGAAGTTGGCTGGAAGGCCAGGGCGACGTCTTTGAGTCGTTGAACCCGGTGACCCAGCAAGTGCTGTGGTCTGGAAAAGGCGCGACCGCGGCCCAGGTGGAGTCCGCCGTGCAGGCGGCGCGCCAGGCGTTTCCGGACTGGGCGCGACGCCCGCTGGATGAGCGCATCCAGGTGCTGGAAGCCTTCGCCGGCACCCTGAAGACGCACGCTGACGAATTGGCCCGTTGCATCGGTGAGGAAACGGGCAAGCCCCTGTGGGAAGCGGCTACCGAAGTCACCAGCATGATCAACAAGGTCGCGATCTCGGTGCAGAGCTACCGCGAGCGTACCGGCGAGAAAAGCGGCCCCCTGGGCGACGCGACTGCGGTCCTGCGCCACAAGCCCCACGGCGTGGTGGCGGTGTTCGGACCCTACAACTTCCCTGGCCATTTGCCCAACGGGCACATTGTGCCGGCGCTGCTGGCGGGCAACTGCGTGTTGTTCAAGCCCAGCGAGCTGACGCCGAAAGTCGCCGAGCTGACGGTCAAGTGCTGGGTCGAAGCCGGCCTGCCGGCGGGCGTGCTGAACCTGCTGCAAGGCGCGCGGGAAACCGGCATTGCCCTGGCGGCGGAGCCGGGGATCGACGGCTTGTTCTTCACCGGCTCCAGCCGCACCGGCAATCTCTTGCACCAACAGTTTTCCGGCCGTCCGGACAAGATCCTCGCGCTGGAAATGGGCGGCAACAATCCGCTGGTGGTGGATGAGGTGGCGGACGTCGATGCGGCGGTGTACACCATCATCCAGTCCGCCTTCATTTCCGCCGGCCAGCGCTGCACCTGCGCACGCCGCCTGCTGGTGCCGGACGGCCCCTGGGGCGATGCCCTGCTGGCGCGCCTGGTGCAAGTCAGTTCGACCCTGGACGTAGGGGCTTTCGACCAACAACCGGCGCCATTCATGGGTTCGGTGGTTTCCCTGGCCGCCGCGAAGGCCTTGATGGATGCGCAGAACCATTTGTTGGGCAAGGGCGCGGTGCCACTGTTGGCCATGACCCAGCCACAGCCCCAGGCTGCGTTGTTGACGCCAGGTATCCTCGACGTCACCGCCGTGGCCGAGCGTCCCGACGAGGAGCTGTTCGGACCGTTGCTGCAGGTCATCCGCTACAAGGATTTCGCAGGCGCGATCGCCGAAGCCAACAACACTCAATATGGCTTGGCCGCCGGGTTGTTGTCGGACTCCCAGGAGCGCTATGAGCAGTTCTGGCTGCAAAGCCGCGCCGGTATCGTCAACTGGAACAAGCAACTGACCGGCGCCGCCAGCAGCGCCCCGTTCGGCGGTGTCGGCGCGTCGGGCAACCATCGCGCCAGCGCTTATTACGCGGCCGATTATTGCGCGTATCCGGTGGCTTCCCTGGAAACACCAAGCCTGGTGATGCCGGCTGCCCTGACCCCCGGCGTGAAAATGGCGTAGCCCTTTTCGCGAGCAGGCTCGCTCCCACAGGGATTTGCAAAGTCCTTGTGGGAGCGAGCCTGCTCCGGGCGGCGATCCGACGATGGCCGCGCTTACAGCCGATATTGATGCCTATAAAAAACAGATTCTCGTGGAGCCTCGCTGATGAAATCCTATGAAGTCAACTTTGACGGTCTAGTGGGGCCGACCCATAACTACGGCGGGCTCTCCTACGGCAACGTCGCCTCCCAGAGCAACAGCCAGCAGTCTTCCAACCCCAAGGAAGCAGCGCTGCAGGGCCTGGCGAAAATGAAGGCGCTGATGGACATGGGCTTCCAGCAAGGTGTGCTGGCGCCGCAGGAGCGCCCCGACGTGGCGGCCCTGCGCCGGCTGGGCTTTGCCGGCAGCGACGCGCAGGTCATCCAGCGGGCCGCGAAAGAAGCGATGCCGTTGCTGGTTGCCAGTTGTTCGGCCTCGAGCATGTGGGTGGCCAACGCCGCCACGGTCAGCCCGAGCGCCGACACCGCCGATGGCCGCGTGCATTTCACTGCAGCCAACCTGAACTGCAAATACCACCGCAGCATCGAGCATCCGACCACCAGTCGCGTGTTGGGGGCGATGTTCGCGAACCAGCAACACTTCGCCCACCACGCCGCATTGCCGGCCGTGGCGCAGTTCGGCGACGAAGGCGCGGCCAACCACACCCGTTTCTGCCGCGCGTATGGCGAGGCCGGTGTCGAATTCTTCGTCTTCGGTCGCAGTGCTTTCGACAACCGTTATCCGGCGCCGCAAAAATACCCGGCGCGCCAGACCCTCGAAGCCTCCCAGGCGGTTGCCCGCCTGCACGGCCTGCGGGAGGAGGGCGTGGTCTACGCGCAACAGAACCCGTCGGTGATCGATCAGGGCGTGTTCCACAACGACGTGATCGCGGTGGGCAATGGCGAAGTGCTGTTCTACCACGAGGACGCGTTCCTCGAGACTGACAAAGTGTTGGCCGAGCTGAGCGGCAAACTCGCCAAGGTCGGTGGGAAATTTCAATCGGTGTGCGTACCGCGTTCGGCGGTCACCGTCGATGACGCAGTACGTTCCTACCTGTTCAATAGCCAGTTGCTGTCACGTCCTGACGGCTCGATGCTGTTGATCGTGCCGGAAGAATGCCGTAGCAACGAACGCGTCTGGCAGTACCTGCAAGGCCTGACGGGCGCTGGCGGGGTGATCCGTGAAGTGAAGGTCTTCGATCTCAAGCAAAGCATGCAGAACGGCGGCGGCCCGGCTTGCCTGCGGTTGCGCGTGGCGCTGAACGAAACCGAACTGGCGGCCGTCAACCCAGGGGTTATCATGACCGCGCCGCTGTACGATTCGCTGACCCAATGGGTCGAGAACCACTACCGCGACCGCATGACCGAAAACGACCTGGCGGACCCGCAATTACTGCTCGAATGCCGGTCGGCCCTGGATGAGCTGACACAAATCCTTAAACTTGGCTCGGTCTATCCTTTCCAGATCAATTGAAAGCGCGCGCGACCTGACTACAGTCAAAGCAGGGCGCGTTGCCTTATCCCCAGACGAGAATGTAAAAACATGAGCGATACCCTGCAGCTGATCCTTGAAGACACCGACGGCACGCAACTGGAAACCTCCTGCACCCGCGTCGCGGTGATGTGGCAGGGCAAGGAGTTGTGGATCCAGCAAGATGGCCGCGGTCAGCTGCTGATCGGCGTCGACGTCGAGGAAGGGGACGAGGAATACGCCAACCTGCTGTTGCGTCCGTTGGCCACCAACCTGGTCAGCCTGCAACTGGAAATGGAGCCGGCGGAGCTTGGCGATGACGACCACGTCCATGGCCCGGATTGCGGCCACGACCATTAAGGAAACCGCATTATGCTCGCCCTCGGCAAACTGCTTGAACTGACCCTCGCCGGCCGTGAACCGGCGGAGAAGACTCAACTGACTGTCGAAGGCGTACGGATGCGCTGGTTGAGCGAGGGCGCGCTGGAGGTCAAGCCGCCCGAAGCCCGGGATAATGGCCTGGACCTGCTGCTGTCGGCCGGTATCCACGGCAACGAAACCGCGCCGATCGAATTGCTCGACCGCCTGTTGCATGACATCGCCCGTGGCGACCTGAAGCCCCGTGCACGCATTCTTTTCCTGTTTGGCAATCCCGAGGCCATTCGTCGCGGCGAGCGCTTCGTCGAACAGGACGTCAACCGCTTGTTCAATGGTCGCCATGAGCTGAGCGGCGGCCCCGAGGCGTTGCGCGCCTGTGAACTGGAACGGCTGGCGGCGAGTTTCTTCAGCGTGCCGGACCGCAGCCGCTTGCACTACGACCTGCACACCGCCATTCGTGGCTCGAAGATCGAGCAGTTCGCCTTGTACCCGTGGAAGGAAGGCCGCCAGCATTCGCGCCGAGAACTGGCGCGCCTGCGTGCGGCGGGCATGGAGGCGGTGTTGTTGCAGAACAAACCGTCCATCGTGTTCAGCGCCTATACCTACGACCAGCTTGGCGCCGAGTCCTTCACCCTGGAACTGGGCAAGGCCCGGCCATTTGGCCAGAACGACGGCGTCAATGTCGGCTTGTTGGAAACCCGTCTGCACCAGATCATCGAAGGCAACGAGCCGGAGACGGAAGGCAGCCTGGACGGTCTGCAACTGTTCAGCGTGGCGCGGGAAATCATCAAGCACAGCGACAGCTTCCGCCTGAACCTGCCGGCAGATATCGAGAACTTCTCCGAGCTTGAAAAAGGTTATGTGCTGGCTGAGGACATCGCCCAGACCCGCTGGGTGATCGAGGAGGAGGGCGCGCGGATCATCTTCCCGAACCCCAGGGTCAAGAATGGCTTGCGGGCTGGCATTTTGATCGTGCCGGCGACGGATGAAAGCCTGGCCTGACGCCCAGATCATTCCAATGTGGGAACGGGCAGCCCGCTCCCACAGGCTTTTTCCAGCTTTTAGACCGCTACCGCCCGCTGTTCACTGCGACGCAATGCCCGGGTCTTGTGCAGCGTATCGGCGCAGGTTTTCGCCGCTTCCTGGCCCTTGTGCACGAAGTGCTCGAAGAAGAACTTCTGATGTTCTTCCCCAGCGTGGAAGTGATGCGGCGTCAGCACGACCGAGAACACCGGTACTTCGGTTTCCAATTGCACCTGCATCAAGCCGCTGATCACCGATTGGGCGACGAATTCGTGGCGGTAGATGCCGCCATCCACCACCAGGCCGGCGGCGACGATACCGGCGTAGCGGCCTGATCTGGCCAGCAGCTTGGCGTGCAGCGGGATTTCGAACGCGCCGCCGACTTCGAAAAAGTCGATGTCACTTTCCTGGTAGCCCTGGCTGAGCATTTCGGCGACGAAGCCTTTACGGCTCTGGTCGACGATTTCCTTGTGCCAGCAGGCTTGGATGAACGCGACGCGCTCGCCCGGATGGGTTTTGGCCTTGCTGTCGATTGCGGTGGGTTGCATGTTCTGGTTCCTGTTTGTGTGAAAAACAGGGCGTCATGAATCGAAGGGGATTCGAGGGTGCGCCGGGCACAAGACAGTCGCAGGCGGCCCTTGGGTGTCAATCCCGTTCTCTCTTCATCCGGACTATGACCGTCGGCCCCGGGATCACACCGGGTCTGCTGACCTTGTCGATACATCCCAAAAACGATGTGCCGCCAAGCGCTCGCGGGCTATGCGCATTGCGCGCAATTACCGCCGGTGGGGAATTGCACCCCGCCCTGAGAACGTTTTGCCGCCACATTTTGTGACGGCGGACGATTTTTAACACATATTCCGATGCAGTGCATGACCAGGAGCCAAGGGCACGCACTGTGGAGAGGGAGCTTGCTCCCGTTGGAATGCGAAGCAGACCCAATCTCTGGCGGCTCCTTCGTAGCCGAGCGGGAGCAAGCTCCCTCGCCACGGAAATTCCTTGGGCCGGGCTTGATTAATTCTGCTCTTACCCGCAGTAATTGCCCTCCGAAAGGGAATTCTCCCACCAGAACCCGAGGCCAGATTCATGAGTGTTATCGATCTTCGCAGCGACACGGTCACCCAACCTTCCGCCGGCATGCTGGATGCCATGGCCAGTGCGCCGACCGGCGACGATGTATATGGCGAAGACCCGACCGTCAATCGCCTCGAAGCTGAACTGGCCGCGCGCCTGGGGTTCGCTGCGGCGCTGTTCGTGCCCACGGGCACCATGAGCAACCTGTTGGGGTTGATGGCCCACTGCGACCGCGGCGATGAATACATCGTCGGCCAACAGGCCCACACCTACAAATACGAAGGCGGCGGTGCGGCGGTGCTCGGCTCGATCCAGCCCCAGCCCCTCGAAGTGCAGGCGGATGGCTCTTTGGACCTGGCGCACGTCGCCGCGGCGATCAAGCCCGATGACTTTCATTTTGCCCGCACCCGCTTGCTGGCCCTGGAAAACACCATGCAGGGCAAGGTGCTGCCGCTGGAGTACCTGGCCCGTGCGCGGCGTTTCACTCAGGAGAATGGCCTGGCCCTGCATCTTGATGGCGCGCGGTTGTACAACGCGGCGGTCAAGCTGAATGTCGATGCCCGGGACATCACCCAGTATTTCGATTCGGTATCGGTGTGCCTGTCCAAGGGCCTCGGCGCTCCGGTGGGCTCGGTCCTGTGCGGCAGCGCCGAATTGATCGGCAAGGCGCGCCGGCTGCGCAAGATGGTCGGTGGGGGCATGCGCCAGGCCGGGATCCTCGCGGCGGCGGGGCTGTATGCGCTGGAGCACAACGTCCAGCGCCTGGCCGATGACCACGCCAATGCCCTGCGGCTCGCCGAGGGCTTGCGGGCTGCGGGCTTCGAGGTCGAGCCGGTGCAGACCAACATGGTCTACGTAGAGATGGGCGAGCGGGCCGGGGCGGTCAAGGCGTTTGCCGATGAGCGGGGCGTCAAGCTCAGTGCGGCGCCACGCTTGCGAATGGTGACGCACATGGACGTGAGCGCGGCGCAAATCGACCAGGTAATCGCCACTTTCGTCGAATTTTCCCGCCAATGACCCGGCAACCGGGCCAATTGACCGTTTCTATCGCATAAACACGCTGTACCCCACGCGCAGGGCCGATATAATGCGGCCCTTTGCCGTTGCTTCGTCTGTTGACGTTTTGCACAGGCCTTTGGCCGCAGCCTCCGTGGAAGAACCTAATGAAAAGCGCAGAAATCCGTGAAGCCTTCCTTCGCTTCTTCGAAGAGCAAGGCCACACCCGAGTAGCCTCCAGCTCTTTGATCCCGGGCAACGACCCGACCCTGCTGTTCACCAACGCGGGGATGAACCAGTTCAAGGACTGCTTCCTGGGCCAGGAAAAACGTGCGTACACCCGTGCGGTGAGCAGCCAGAAATGCGTACGTGCCGGCGGCAAGCACAACGACCTGGAAAACGTCGGCTATACCGCCCGTCACCACACGTTCTTCGAAATGCTGGGCAACTTCAGCTTCGGTGACTATTTCAAGCGCGACGCCATTACCTTCGCCTGGACCTTCCTCACGTCTGACAAGTGGCTGAACCTGCCCAAGGAAAAACTCTGGGTAACGGTCTACGCCACCGACGACGAAGCCTATGACATCTGGACCAAAGAAGTCGGTGTCCCGGCAGAGCGCATGGTGCGCATCGGCGACAACAAAGGCGCGCCTTACGCCTCCGATAACTTCTGGACCATGGGCGACACCGGCCCGTGCGGCCCTTGCACCGAGATCTTCTACGATCACGGCGCCGACATCTGGGGCGGCCCACCCGGCTCGCCGGAAGAAGACGGCGACCGCTACATCGAGATCTGGAACAACGTCTTCATGCAGTTCAACCGCACCGCCGATGGCGTGTTGCATCCGCTGCCAGCGCCGTCGGTCGATACCGGCATGGGCCTGGAGCGGATCAGCGCGGTGCTGCAGCACGTTCATTCCAACTATGAAATCGACCTGTTCCAGAGCCTGCTGAGCGCCTCGGCCAAGGCCATCGGTTGCACCAACGACAACCAGGCTTCGCTGAAAGTGGTCGCCGACCACATCCGTTCCTGCGGCTTCCTGATTGCCGACGGTGTGCTGCCGTCCAACGAAGGTCGCGGCTACGTGCTGCGCCGGATCATTCGTCGCGCCTGCCGTCACGGCAACAAGCTGGGTGCCAAGGGCAGCTTCTTCTACCAGATCGTCGCGGCACTGGTGGCCGAGATGGGCGAGGCGTTCCCTGAACTCAAGTCCCAGCAAGCGCACATCGAACGCGTGCTCAAGGGCGAGGAAGAGCAATTCGCCAAGACCCTGGAGCAAGGCCTGAAGATTCTCGAGCAGGACCTGGCCGAACTCAAGGGCAACGTGGTTCCGGGCGATGTGGTGTTCAAGCTGTACGACACCTACGGTTTCCCGATGGACCTGACCGGCGACATCGCCCGCGAACGCAACCTGACCCTCGACGAGGAAGGTTTCGAGCGCGAGATGGAAGCCCAGCGTGTGCGCGCACGCTCCGCCAGCTCCTTCGGCATGGACTACAACAGCCTGGTCAAGGTCGATGTGGCCACCGAATTCACCGGCTACACCGCGACCACCGGTTCGGCGAAGATCGTCGCGATCTATAAGGACGGACAATCGGTCGACATCCTGAGCGAAGGCCAGGAAGGCGTCATCGTGCTGGACAAGACCCCGTTCTACGCCGAATCCGGCGGTCAGATCGGCGACAGCGGTTACCTGCAGGCAGGCAGCTCGCGTTTCGACGTACGTGACACCACCAAGACCGGCGGCGCGTTCCTGCACCACGGCGTGCTGGCTTCCGGCAGCCTGATGATCGCCGCACCCGTGGCCGCCCATGTCGATGCCGAGGTTCGTCACGCGACGTCCCTGAACCACTCCGCCACGCACTTGCTGCACGCAGCGTTGCGCCAGGTGCTGGGCGAGCATGTCCAGCAAAAAGGTTCGTTGGTGGACAGCCAGCGCCTGCGCTTCGACTTCAGCCATTTTGAAGCCATCAAGCCGGAGCAGATCAAGGCGCTGGAAGACATCGTCAACGCTGAAATCCGCAAGAATTCCCCGGTGGAAACCGAAGAAACCGATATCGAGACCGCCAAGCGCAAGGGCGCGATGGCGTTGTTCGGCGAAAAATATGGCGACAACGTGCGCGTGCTGAGCATGGGCGGTGATTTCTCCGTCGAGCTGTGCGGTGGCATCCACGCCAATCGCACCGGCGACATCGGCCTGCTCAAGATCATCAGCGAAGGCGGCGTGGCCTCCGGCGTACGGCGTATCGAGGCGGTCACTGGCGCAGCGGCGCTGGCGTACCTCAACGCGGCTGAAGAACAACTCAAGGAAGCGGCGAGCCTGATCAAGGGCAGTCGCGACAACCTGATCGACAAGCTGTCGGCTGTGCTGGAGCGCAACCGCTTGCTGGAAAAGCAACTCGAGCAGTTGCAGGCCAAGGCCGCCAGCGCCGCGGGTGATGATCTGTCGGGCCAGGCCGTGGACGTCAAGGGCGTGAAAGTGCTGGCCGCGCGTCTCGACGGCCAGGACGGCAAGGCCTTGTTGGCGCTGGTCGATCAACTGAAAAACAAACTCGGTCGCGCAGTGATCCTGCTCGGCGGTGTCCATGAGGAAAAGGTCGTTCTCGTCGCAGGCGTGACCAAAGACCTGACTGGCCAACTCAAAGCCGGTGATTTGATGAAGCAGGCCGCTGCGGCAGTGGGCGGGAAGGGCGGTGGTCGTCCGGACATGGCGCAAGGCGGCGGTACCGACGCCGGCGCATTGGACGCGGCACTGGCCCAGACCGTTGCATTTGTAGAGCAGGGTATTTAAGACAGCGCTCCGGGTTCGCCGAGGTGGGCCCGGCCGCTGTTGATTGATTATTTGGGCGCCCTTCATGGGCAGAGGCGGCTTTGAAATGGCTTTGATCGTACAGAAATTTGGAGGCACCTCGGTCGGCACCGTCGAGAGAATCGAACAAGTCGCCGACAAGGTTAAGAAATTCCGTGACGCTGGCGACGACCTGGTGGTCGTGCTGTCGGCCATGAGCGGCGAGACCAACCGTCTGATCGATCTGGCCAAGCAAATCAGCGGCGACCAGCAACCGGTCCCCCGTGAGCTGGACGTGATCGTGTCCACCGGCGAGCAGGTGACTATTGCCTTGCTCGCCATGGCGCTGATCAAGCGTGGCGTGCCGGCGGTGTCCTACACCGGCAACCAGGTGCGCATCCTGACGGACAGCGCGCACAATAAAGCGCGTATCCTGCAGATCGACGATCAGAAAATTCGCGGTGACCTGAAGGCCGGTCGCGTCGTGGTTGTCGCCGGTTTCCAAGGTGTGGATGAGCACGGCAACATCACCACCCTGGGTCGTGGCGGTTCCGATACCACGGGTGTTGCGCTGGCGGCAGCCCTCAAGGCTGACGAGTGCCAGATCTACACCGATGTGGACGGCGTCTACACCACCGATCCACGGGTCGTGCCCGTGGCTCAACGCCTGGACAAGATTACCTTCGAAGAGATGCTGGAAATGGCCAGCCTCGGTTCCAAGGTGTTGCAGATCCGTGCGGTTGAATTCGCCGGCAAGTACAACGTTCCGCTGCGCGTCCTGCACAGCTTCAAGGAGGGTCCGGGCACCCTCATTACTATTGATGAAGAGGAATCCATGGAACAGCCGATCATTTCCGGCATCGCTTTCAACCGCGATGAAGCCAAGCTGACCATCCGTGGTGTGCCAGACACCCCCGGCGTGGCCTTCAAGATCCTCGGCCCGATCAGTGCCGCCAACATTGAAGTCGACATGATCGTGCAGAACGTTGCCCACGATAACACCACCGACTTTACCTTCACTGTGCACCGCAACGACTACCAGTCCGCCGAAGCCGTACTGAAGAAGACGGCCGACGAGATCGGTGCCCGGGAAGTGGTCGGCGACACCAAGATCGCCAAGGTCTCGATCGTCGGTGTCGGCATGCGTTCCCACGCAGGCGTGGCCAGCCGCATGTTCGAATCCCTGGCCAAGGAAAGCATCAACATCCAGATGATCTCCACGTCGGAAATCAAGGTTTCCGTGGTGATTGAAGAGAAGTACCTGGAGCTGGCCGTGCGCGCCCTGCACACGGCGTTTGAACTCGACGCTGCGGCCCGACAGGGCGAGTAACGCGTTGTGCCGAGGGCGCGGTTTTCACCGCGCCCTTTGTTTTTCTGAATGGCGTGTCCCAAAACTGTTCTTTTGCGCGCGCTGGTCAATACTAGGCCTGTGGGCTGCGACCGTTTCGGTTGTTGGTTCCATGCCTTTTTTTTGCAGACAGTTGTCCCTTAAGTGAATCGCGTGAGGAGAAAGGTATGCTGATTCTGACCCGTCGGTGTGCAGAAAGCCTGATTATTGGTGATGGCGAAATCACCGTGACCGTGCTCGGCGTCAAAGGAAACCAAGTGCGCATCGGCGTCAACGCCCCGAAAGAGGTCGCTGTGCACCGGGAGGAAATCTACCTGCGTATCAAGAAAGAGAAGGACGACGAACCAAGCCATTAATTTTTATCGATTTTTATGTTTGCAAACGGGGATGAAGGTGGTTAATATACGCCCCGTGTTGCGGAGAGCTGGCCGAGTGGCCGAAGGCGCTCCCCTGCTAAGGGAGTACACCTCAAAAGGGTGTCGGGGGTTCGAATCCCCCGTTCTCCGCCATTATTCGTTTAGTGCGTTAGAATCTGGCTTGATCGGTAAGTGATTGAAATTACTGAAAAAAGCGCTTTACAAAAGGATTTGACGACCTATAATGCGCGGCAACAAATGCACTCGTAGCTCAGCTGGATAGAGTACTCGGCTACGAACCGAGCGGTCACAGGTTCGAATCCTGTCGAGTGCACCATTTAAGAGTTGCTTGCAGTAATGCAAATAACTTGGCTTCAACCAGTTGTGATCTGGTATAAAACCACAACTTGCACTCGTAGCTCAGCTGGATAGAGTACTCGGCTACGAACCGAGCGGTCACAGGTTCGAATCCTGTCGAGTGCACCAAACACCAAAAAGCCTGCGTTCAACGCGGGCTTTTTGCTGTCTGCGATTCAGCTTTTTACGCACCCTCTCTCATCGAATACAACTTCTGCACTGCGACCCCTCTTGGTTTTGTAGGTGTACCGCGTGCTCGAATTCCGAACCTTGATCGTGTCCGGTTTGCCCAGTGCGCTCACGACGTCCCTCTGGCTCATGCCGGCGACGATTCGTTGGTTCAAGATGGCATCGCGGCGTTGGCTGGCGTTGATCAGGTTTCCACAGCTGTCTTCCAGTTGGCCGACAATGGTCGGTTCCTTGCGCCTGGTTTTGTTGCTGAATGTTTTCCGGCCTTCGGCTTCGGGCAGCATCGGCTCGATATGGCTTGGGCTGAATGAGTGGATCTGTTGCAGCGTCAGGGTGTCTCCCTGTTCGCAGCTAAGGGTTGTGAATGTGACGTGTCCTGCGTCGTTTTCGCAGCGATGCACAACATGATCGGCAGCCCAGGGAGACAGGCAGGGCAGGGTGGCGAGTAAAAACAGATAGCGGCATAAGGGCATGCAACCGTCCTCCTTGGCGGTAAATGAAGAAGGTTAGCCGCTGCATTTTTGCCTGATGGTGTGTTTTCTTTTCAGAATAAGTCGTCGTAGAAACAGACATTCAGCCTGTGTTCAGGTTTGTCTCGCAAGCGCTTGTTCTTGCCATGATTTTTTAACGTGTTACGGCGCCAAGCGGTGTATGATTGCGCCCGTCAGCCCCGCCGGGGCTTTGGAATATCTTCATGGACTTACCCAGTAGTTACTCAACAGCTTGTTTTGCCAATCATGAATTAACTGATTGATCCTTCCGGCGTGCTCCACTGCTGGGAGTGGAGTTCGCCTATGACTGAAATAGAAGTAAAAAAAACGCAGGAAAGCCTTCAGGATCGCCTCGCTCAAGTCGTTGAGCTGCTGCATCGCCAGCGGGTCGTGGAAGACCTGACGCATCGCCAGGAAGGTCCGCATTCCGATCGGGTCGAAAACCTGGTCCACCGGCAGAATCTCGTCGAGTTGCAGCGCAAGCTCGACGATCTGCACTCGGCCGACGTCGCCTACATCCTTGAAGCCTTGCCGCTGGAAGAGCGCCTGACGGTCTGGCAATTGGTCCAGGCCGATCGCGACGGCGACATCCTGCTCGAAGTGTCCGACTCGGTTCGTGAGACCCTGATCGCCGACATGGATGATCATGAGCTTCTCGCTGCGGCCAAGGAGATGGACGCCGACGAGCTCGCCGACCTTGCTCCTGAGCTGCCCCGCGACGTTGTCCACGAGCTGATGGAAGCCCTCGATGGCCAGCAGCGCGAGCGTGTGCGCTCTGCACTGTCCTATGACGAGGAGCAGGTCGGTGCGCTGATGGACTTCGAGATGGTGACGATCCGCGAGGACGTCAGCCTTGAAGTGGTCTTGCGTTACCTGCGTCGCCTCAAGGAGTTGCCAGGGCATACCGACAAACTCTTCGTGGTCGATTACGACGGTGTGCTCAAGGGCGTGCTGCCAATCAAGCGCTTGCTGGTCAACGATCCGGAGAAGCAAGTGGCCGAGGTCATGGCCAGCGATCCCGTGAGCTTCCATCCCGACGAAAACGCCTACGATGCGGCCCAGGCGTTCGAACGTTACGACTTGATTTCTGCGCCGGTGGTGGACAAGAACGGCAAACTGATTGGCCGTCTCACCATCGACGAAATGGTTGACCTGATCCGGGAGGAAAGCGAAAGCGAAGTCCTCAGCATGGCGGGTCTGCGCGAAGAAGAAGACATTTTCGCCTCGGTCTGGAAGTCCTTGCGTAACCGCTGGGCCTGGCTGGCGATCAACCTGATCACGGCTTTTGTCGCATCCCGTGTCATCGGCCTGTTCGAAGGTTCAATTGAAAAACTGGTGGCCCTTGCGGCTTTGATGCCCATCGTTGCCGGTATCGGCGGCAACTCCGGCAACCAGACCATTACCATGATTGTCCGCGCGATGGCCCTGGACCAGGTCAGTACGGGCAATACATCGCGGTTGATGCGAAAGGAATTGGCGGTTGCCTTGATCAACGGCGTCGTCTGGGGTGGGGTGATCGGCGTGGTAGCCTATCTGCTTTATGGCAGTTGGTCGCTGGGCGTGGTCATGACCGCTGCGATGACGCTCAATCTGCTATTGGCCGCGTTGATGGGCGTCTTGATCCCCATGACGCTGGCGCGCCTGGGGCGTGACCCGGCGATGGGCGCGAGCGTGATGATCACTGCCATGACGGACAGCGGCGGGTTCTTCATTTTCCTGGGCTTGGCGACGATTTTCCTGCTCTGAATGGCTTATCAAGAAGCCCGCCTGACCGGCGGGCTTTTTTCTGGGGCGGTTTTTCCTGGTCGCCAGATTCCGGACAAAAAAAAGCCAGCGCTAGGCTGGCTTTAATATCTTTGCCTCGATCAGGACGCGTCCGCGGCCATTTCGGCATCATGAGCAATCAGCGAAACGAGGGCGTTCTGCTGGCGATGGGAAAGTTGTCGGAAGCGTTGGAGCAACTCGCGCTCATGCAGCGACAGCTCCGGGCTGTCCAGGCGCATGCTCAACTCTTCACCCAATGCACCTTCCTGAATCAGGCTTTGCTCTAGGCGCGCGATGATTTCGGAGTTCATGCTGCGGTGATGATTACGAGCCACCTCGGCAATGCGTTCCCGCATTCCGTCTGGCAGACGTACGACG
Organism: Pseudomonas frederiksbergensis; assembly: GCF_035751725.1. Lineage (GTDB taxonomy): Bacteria > Pseudomonadota > Gammaproteobacteria > Pseudomonadales > Pseudomonadaceae > Aquipseudomonas > Aquipseudomonas frederiksbergensis_A. The sequence continues at coordinate 1,498,224 of NZ_CP142104.1, forward strand.
AACTTGTCAGCCGTACGGCTGGAATAAATTGCCTGTTTCATTGGGCGCATATTTATTTAACCGGTTAGTTCAGGGGAGCGGTTCTGGGATTGGCCGCAGGATGTCGATAGGACAAGACCCGCAGCCAAATGTTCAACCTGAATTGTTAAGAGGCCCGCATCATGCCTCAAAATTGCCAGATCATTGGCGCCAATTCTGTGACAAATTCTGATCCGGGTAAAGGCGTTATGCCAGTACCCTTCATCAAAAAATGCGGACTGGTTTGAAAAAACACACAGGTTCCGCAGTTGTGACCACTGCATCGTGTCGTTGTGCCATACCGTTGGGCGGATAACCGGTACGCAACAAAACGCCTGCCGTCCTTGTTTTGTACAGGATAGTGGCAAAATGCCGATTTACTAGGCCGGCAGGTCCGGGATGGATGAATGGTGCTGTATTTACGCGGTCTTCCCTCGGCGCGACGCCTGCGTCGTACCATTTGCCTACACTTAAAAGGCAGCGACGACATGACAAACGCGAGAGTGGCCGTTAACATGCTCGCCGTCCAACGCACCGCGTTTCTCGTGGTCGACCCATGTCTCAGTAGCTCAATTGGATAGAGCATCCCCCTCCTAAGGGGAAGGTTGGCAGTTCGAACCTGCCCTGGGACACCATATTTTTAAAGGCTTCCAGCGTGTTCTAGAGTTTTAAGCTCGCGTGGTCTCTAATTTTGGTAACTACTTTGGTTACTACTTCTCGCTTGGCTAAATAGTGAACAATGGCCAGCGATCAGATACCCAAGCCTGCCCATCAGGCGCATCGGTCGTAATCACATAGAGCCGCAGCTGCTCACCCTTGCCGATCACCACACCTTCAATTGCTTGGCCATCGGCTATGTTGAATCAGTGACTCACCTTTACCTCATCTTTCTCCATGAAGCGCACAGCTGGAATGAAGGCGCGAGTCGGCCTGTGCTTTTCCCACTTCCCTTATTGTATTGAGCTTAGCCTCGCCCAACCGCAAGCAGGCCTCTTGCCGGCCCGTTCCCGTCGTCTTCCCCAAGGCATCCAAGCCACCTCATCAGCAGCGGTACCGCCGAGAACGTGAAGGGCAGCCTACGGAATCGGAAATAGATCTGCACATGCTCACCTGTCCGTGTGTACCTGCCTGAAATCTCCACGCCGCCTTACATCGCTGACCCCCTTGGGATTCGAAATAATCCGACTATACTGTTTATATGTACAGTATTCTGGAGCGTCCCGATGAACACCGCATTTTTGACCCCCGGTTGCCGCATAGAGCGCCTCCGCCTGTCACCCGAAAAATTGAAGATAACCGGGTTCCAGAGCCCTGCTGGTGATCACGAGCAGGGGCCTTTGAGTATCGACGAATTCGTTGGCCGTGGTGCCCCCCAGCATAAATGGCTTTGGGTCGCCGACAGTGACGCTTTGGCGGGCCTCGGTATCTACCAGCACGATGTCTTGGTCGTGAATCGCGTCGGAAAAGCTGACCCCGGTCGCTCCGCTATAGGTCATACCAAGACCTGGGTAAAACTCGTCAATTTCGCTTCAAGGAAGTGGCAGAAGACAGGTGGTGTGGTTTACCTGACCGACCCTGTTCGATGTGACAAGCAGCTCAAGATCGCTCCTGTCGAAGAGGTGTGGGGTGGGGATACATTTGATCTCTTTGCTATGCCTGCTCGGTGTAACGCTGGGAGGCTGATGGAGGTCATCGACGCCCTGAATGTACGGTTTGGACGAGGGGCTGTGCGGATCGGCACAACCAGCGAAGGAGGGAGGGAATGGGAGGTGAGGAGGGGGCAACTTTCTTCGGTATCTACAGGCAGTTGGGGTACTTTTTCCTTGCGCTGACTTAGCCAGGACGGAGCCGTTATTTGACGACATCGCTAGCATCGACTGGTACTATGCTGCGGTTTTTTGTAAGTGTTTTTGAGAGGATGTCCGATGCGATCGGTAGAGCTTTTTGCGGGAGCCGGCGGACTGGCAATGGGATGCGAGATAGCTGGTTTCGAACACCTTGCTGTCGTTGAGTGGGACAAATGGGCATGCGATACAGTTCGGGAGAACCGTAAGCGCGGCTATCCGCTCGTTGCCAATTGGACACTGCACGAGGGAGACGTGCGCACCTTCGACTGGGCATCGATTCCAGAAGGAATAGAGCTTCTTGCTGGTGGTCCTCCATGTCAGCCATTTTCTATTGGCGGTAAGCATCAAGCTTATGATGATAGCCGGGACATGTTCCCGGCTACGGTAGATATCATCCGCAGGCTAAAGCCTAAAGCCTTCATCGTCGAGAACGTGAAGGGCCTGACTCGTGCTGCATTTGCAAATTACTACCAATACATTCTCCTGCAACTTGAGTTTCCAGAGCTTCCACACCGCAAGGATGAGCTTTGGGATGATCACTTCAAGCGTCTCCAAGCTGAACATACGAGCGGGAAGAAGAAAGGCAAAGGGCTGACGTATAACGTCGTCCCGACCCTTGTGAACGCGGCTGACTATGGCGTTCCTCAGAAGCGTGAACGGGTTTTCATCGTCGGCTTTCGCGACGATTTGGGTATCGAGTGGTCGTTTCCTAAACCAACTCACAGCCATGAGGCGCTACTGCGCTCGCAGTGGATTACAGGTCGCTACTGGGAGCGACATGGCATGAAGATGCCCCCGGTTCCAGAGAAGCTGGCTGCTCGCATCAAGAAGATGAAAAACAGTATCCTGCCAATGGATACTCAGCCTTGGCGTACTGTGCGGGATGCAATTTGTGATCTACCAGATCCACAAACAAAGGCAGCATTGAAGATATCGAATCACGGGTTCCAAGGCGGTGCTCGTTCATATCCTGGTCACACAGGGAGCCCGCTTGATTTGCCAGCCAAAACGCTGAAAGCAGGAGATCACGGTGTTCCCGGTGGCGAGAACATGCTTGTCAAAGAAAACGGAGATGTTCGGTACTTTACAATTCGTGAGAGCGCTCGGATTCAGACATTCCCAGACGGCTTTAAATTTCACGGCAGTTGGACGGAAACTATGAGACAACTGGGTAATGCCGTGCCTGTGTTGCTGGCTCAGCAAGTGGCATCCAGTGTTGCGGAGAAGCTACTGCTTGCAGAGCTTGATAAAGTTCAAAAAGCCAGCAGCAACAAAAAAGGGAAGAACGTTGCATGACCGTAGTTCCATTTAACCCTCTGGATAAGAAAAATCTCGGCGCGAGTGTTGCGGAAGCACTGCTTACAAAAGAGGTGCATCCGCTGGGGAGTCTGCCCAAATTTGTAGGTGCTGGCGTATACGCCATCTATTACACCGGTGACCTGCCGATCTATGAAAATATGGCGAAGATGAACAGGAACGGATTGTTCTTGTGGCCTATTTACGTCGGAAAAGCTGTTCCCAAAGGATCTAGGCGTGGGATTGAGACAGAAAAGGAAATGGAACCGGCGCTGCTGAAAAGGCTGCGTGAGCACGCTGGCAGCATCAAGAATACACAGCTCAAAATCGAAGATTTTTACTGCCGCTTCTTAGTTGTTGACGATATTTGGATTCCTCTGGGGGAATCCTTAATAATTACTCGCTTCACCCCCGTTTGGAACACTCTGATTGATGGGTTTGGTAACCATACGCCCGGCAGCGGGCGGGAGAAAGGGATGCGACCAAAATGGGATACGCTTCATCCGGGTCGGAAATGGGCTGAAAAGCTGCCGCCTCACAAAGATACGGCTGAAGAAATCGGTAGAGAAGCTGAAGTTTATCTGAGGAATGTCCCTCCGGTGCTCTCGACGCAATTTATCGAAGCCGAAGGTGATTGATCGAAGCCTCCTTAACAGGGGGCTTTTTTTTCAGTTGGAGGGAGCCTCCGCTATCCTCGTTTTCGCCTAACACCTCTACGACGTAAGCGTTGTGGGGAAGTCATCTTCCGAACTCCAGCATTAAGGACGATGGTGTCCGCGTATAGGTAGACACCATCGCCCTAAGCGTTGGTATCAGGAAGGTGTATCGGCCGGATGCTTACTCTACGACTCCAGGAATTCACGGATCTTTAGCGCAAGGGATTCTAAATCTTTGAGCTGACATTCCCAAATGGTCAACACCTGCCAGCCGAGGCCTTGTAGCTGTCCAGCAACGAGACTGTCACGCTTTCGGTTGGCCTCAAGCTTAGGCAGCCAGAAATCTATACGCGACTTGGGTAGTCTTGCTAAGCGGCAATCTATGGCATCGTGCCTATGCCAAAAGCAACCGTGAACAAAAATGATCTTCCGTTTTGACGGAAACACAAGATCCGGTTTTCCCGGCAGGTCTTTCCTATGCAGGCGGTAGCGATAGCCCATACCGAACACAAGCCGCCGCACTAACATTTCAGGCATCGTGTTGGTGGAGCGAACTCTACCCATACGTTCACTGCGCTGGTGTGGGCTTAGGGTATCCATGCTTTATCTTGCACCAGGAAAAGGTTTTTTACTCTCGTTCAAATTCCATCATTTTGTTGGCAAATGCGTTGCGGTCATTGAACTCTTCATACATTTCTTTCGAATCAAATTGTCCAATGCGGATCATCACAGATTCTCGCAGCGACGCACGTTGTTCATCGTCAAAAAACTGGTCTTTGGCAACAAATTCGTTGAGCCGGGTGACTTCTTCTTCGATACGACTTTCGATGACTTGGAGGTCGAGCTTGAGCGTAACTAAGTCCGCTCCCAGGCTTGTTTTGATACGAAGCCGGGTGCGTGTTGCTGCATCGCGCATGCGCTTGATGAGGCGGCGCTGGAGATCGAGCAGAGGCAGTTTAGATTCAAGGTCTCTGATCTGCCGATGACAATGCTCCGTTATTGAGGTGAAGTACTCGTAGCGATCCGCAAGGGCCTTGGGCGGTCTGCCTTTCGGTTTCTCGCCTGCTTCTATCGCTTTAGTATGGCGAAGGAGAAGATCGCGACGTTTGTAGATTGCGATGTGCATTTGCTTATCTAGCACGCCCAGGGTGTCCTTGCCGGCACGCCCAGTTGCATTTTTACCATGCTGCACTTGCAGCTGGGTAAGGTCGGCAGGGGGTTCTCCAGCTTCAGCTTCCATTTCGCGAAGTCTTTTCTGTTCAAGCTCACGCTCGATTTCTAGGCGAGCAAGCTCCAATTCTTTTGGCATTTTTGGTTTGCCAGGTGCTAGACGTCTTTTCTCGTCTGGTAGGGCGTTCCACGTCTCTTCTGTATAGCCAAGCTGACGGAAGAGATTAAGCTTCTGGCGGATCTCTTTCGCCGCAACAGGGTGTTCACCGCGCTCCCACATCGCTGCTTCGCGAGCGAGACTCAAGCGCTGACGGAGGGTGCTTTCGAGAAAGTATTTTTCGACTTCATCCTGGGCATCGACGAGACCTGCGTCTTCGCGCAGCACGCGCTCAAGCTCGTCACAGTTCTCATAGAGCCTTGCGACGAGCCGGCGTTGTTTTTCCAGCGGGCCTAGCGCTGGACGGCCTGCTGATTTTTTCCTTGACGATGGAGCTGTCATGTGAGTTTACCATTGACTTTTAAATAAATATCTGGCATAATAATAACTCAAGAAAGTGACTCGTCAAGGATGGCGTTAGGCGGTTCGCTTGGAGCGTGGACGGTACTGGTGATCTCGCATAATGGATTGAGCCTTCCAGTATTTACGACCTTCAAGGATGAAGGTCGCCAAGTCTTTTGCGAGGTAATGCGTCTTTAGGCTGCGTCCATTGGCTGGTAGCACATCAAGAAATTGCCATTTTGACCGCCAGATCTGCAATGAAGCTTTAGATATGCCGAAAGCCAAGGCTGCCTCTGATGTGGTGAGGAGAGTGGTAGGGTCGATATCGGGAAGAGATACGTCGTTGAGCAGAACAGATATTCGTGGGTACCTGTGAGGTTCGTGTTTTTTTCTCCTCCTCTCGTCGAAAGAGAGCACGTCTTCAAACCTATAAAAGACGCCTTCTTTCGTGAGGTGGGCAGGCAGAATATCTGAGTGAGTACCACGTCCTCGCCAGTTCCTCAGCGTTCCTTTGCTTCGCATTAGATGTTGAGATGCCTGTGTTTCGCTTAGAAATCTGTTTGATACATAGTTGATCAGTGTAGTGTTGTGCATATCCTTTGCCCTTGGTGAATCATCATATATTTATCATAGCATATGTATAGTTTGATTTTTATGGTCGATTGTAGTGCCGGCTTCGCCGAAGATGACCAGGAGGTTATGGAGTGTGTTGCTTGATTACCACTTCCTCATATTTATATATAAAATAGGAAGAAGTGGTAAATTTATCGGATGATTCCTAACCACCCACTGGTTGAATTCTGCGAAGCGGGTATTACAGATAACTAGATTTCCATGAGCGAACAGTAATGATTGCAATTTGATGTCGGTGTGTTTTGATAAAAAATTAAATTTTTCCGCTTTTCTTGTTTTGGTGATGAAAAGAGGTGTTATTATAAAAGTGTGCAATCTTGCGCTGCGCTGGAGATGCGTAAAATTATAAAAAAAGGTTAATGGCAATGAATAGGCTTTATGGGGGGTTAGATCAGGAGCATATAATAAATGAACTAAATTCTTCGGTGATTCTAGTAGGTGCTGAAGAGCTTGAGGGCGAAGTCCTGACTTATGTGAAAGCAACCGAAAAAAATCTTGAAGTGGTTGTACGACTTTATTCAGAAAAAATCAGAGGCTCAGGAAGGTCTGTGTCGATCTGCGTTTCGGCAGATAATTACGCTGAGCGTTATGATCTTGCGCGCGCTTACAGTGCTGGATTGTACTTTATCAATGGTGCCCATATCGAAAGCTTAAAAGGCTTTTCGTCGTTTGAAATCGACGAATACGCCGCTAGCGCTGGTGCGCTTAAAAATGGAAAGCGATTTATTGAGTCTATAGCGCGGCAAGTTCCATTCTTGATTACTCGCGAAAAAGCTTTTGAGAAAATTACAGCGGCGATGATGTGTTGTGAGTTTGCTGATTTAGATGAGGCACTAGAAGGCGCATCTAATTTTTTCAAAAAAACGGTTGATAGAGACGTAAGAAGATATCAGCAGAGTACGAAGATAACCACTGACTCACAGATTGTTGCCCACTTTTTAACGCAGAAAAAGCCTGGCCCCGCTGCTTCTGAGGAGTTGGAATCATACGCTAAACGAATCTTTGTCGAGGGCGGAATCCATGTGCTTGGAGATGGTCTGGGGAAGGGCAAAACTCTGCACGTCATCAGGAATGTTATTGCGGATGGCATTTTATCGGGAAAAAAACCAACATTTCTTACGCATCGTATCGCAGTTGCACGCTCAAATGCGATCAGTGATCTCGTTGAACAGTATAGCGATGAAAAGATCGAAGGCAGAGAAGATCAACTACACGCACTGTCTCTGATAGTTAATAAGTGCGATCACGAGCGCTACAAACCACATCTCGCCCAAAGCGACATTCTTGTAATCGATGAAGGCTCTCAAGTCGTGCGTCACCTTATGCAGAAAGGCTTTACTGGAGATCGCTACAGCGTTTTTCACCAAATTGTTTCTCTTATGAAAACAGCTCGCTTAGTGCTTGTGTGCGAGGCTTTCGTCAATGATGTTCTGATGAATTTCATAAGGCTGGCTGGTAGGCCAATTCATTATACTCAAGGTTTAACAGATTATTCTGGAGTCAATATTTGCCTGGCTTCTGTCGAGTCAACACAGCGTGAAATCCTCCGCTCGCTGACTGCGAATAGAAGAATTGTGGTCGGCACTGATTCTCGGAGAATTGCAGAAACTGTCGCTAAAATCGCAAAAGACCGGGGTAAGCGCGTTCTCCTTCTTACGCAGAAAACGAAGGATTACCCAGAGGTCAGAAGGTTTTTGGATAATCCGAACGTCGAAGCTAAAAAATATGATGTTTTAACGCACAGTCCTTCAATGCAATCATCTGTTAGTATCACAGAAACTCACTTCGATGATCATTTTTGTATTTTTAATGGGGTTGTAAGTGTTGATGATGCTAAGCAATTTACTCGTAGGGATAGGACATCCGAGAAAATAACAGTCGGTATTTCTTCAATAACCACATATTGTGTGGAGAGGAAGGGTTGCATTGAGTTATTCAATGCCAGTGGTGACACTATCTTCGACAGTATCTCCATCGAGTGCATCAGGTTACGGTCTCTTGAGAAAAACAATTTCCAGCAGTGGCTTTCTCTAAGCTTTGAGCTTGATGGTTTTACCATCACCCGCTTAGGAACAGAACAAGACGCTGATGCAGAGGCCGTAAAAATCTTCAAGAACGGTCGTAAGGAGGTCAAAGAAAAAGTTATTGCAGGAACTGTTAATGCAGGTATAGCTGCATTAATAACTGGGAATGAAGACAGAATCAAAGGTGTGCTTAGTGACTCAGATTATTATCATAACCACTTCTTGGCGGTTGTTGATGCTACCGGTAAGGCGAGGGAAGATATCAACGAAAATGATATAAAATTCTATAATGAAGGCATCGGTGTGCCAAAAATACGTAACATGGCATGTTGGGTTCTGGATGAAACCGATTTTGAAAAAATGAAATCGCATGACGAGTCGATTGGAATTGATTCTAAACACTATCAGTTAAGCAGGAGGATGATCTCGGGTGCTTTAGACCGGCTGGGTATCGACAAAGAGGGAAGGGGGATCATTCATTCCCATGGTCTTGAGGAGACATGTGCGTTCATCCTCCAAAACGAATTGAATTTTAAGCAACTCCGGCTCATCAATACAAAAATCAATGTTAAGACTGAGCGCCAGCGCTACTCTATCGTCACAGAATTGCTAAAGTCACTTGGATTGTCGAAGGTCAGAGTGATGATCGAAGGAGTGCGCGTCTATAAGCTTTGTCAGAAGAGGTATCTGCAAATGCTGTCCTATACCGACAGGAAGAGGCACGTTGAACTGACTGTAGTTTCATGGGATCAAGCTGAAAAGGTTCAACAGATAATCGAGTGCGATCTTGATTTAGGAATTGCCATGGATGATTGTAAGCCGATCACGCAAAAGCTAAGGTTTGATCAAAAAGCTTTAAATAATAAATGATATAATAATGATGTGGAATTGGATGGCCTACAGTCTGCGCATCTCCGTTGTACATGAACCTTGCTAACTCCTTACTCACCCTAGTGGTATTTTTACGGCCAAATCGGTTTTTAACTACTCAAATAAATAGGTTACATAATATGTACTCGGAAAGAATATTTGTAGGGATTGACCCAGGCAAGAAGGGTGCAATCGCAATTTTACGTGAAGACGGCTCTTTGCTCGATCTTTTCGATATGCCGCTTGAGCGGTTTGAAAAAATAACGCGTGTTGATGTCATTATGATGGCCGAGAAATTGGCTCGGGCACTTGTTGGCAAGATCGGCATTGTTGCTATTGAGCACATTCATATGCCTGCCAATGACGCTATTCGAGACTTTAGCTTGGATTCGTCCTATAGAGTTGCACTTAGCCTAGCGGAAAGCCTTGGTTTTAAGGTGGTATCAGTCCGCCGTCAAGAATGGAAAAAATCACTGGGTATTAAGGGGGTGGATAAACAAAGGTGTAGTGAATTAGCCGTTCGATTGTACCCCGAGGCAAAAATTACAACTGGGCGCAGGAACAAGCACGGAGAGTTGGGGGTTAAAGATGGCCGCACAAATTCGCTTTTGATCGCAATTTCTGGAATGCATAATTGCAAGTGACAGGGATGAAGAATCAGCTATGAGCGAAGGGGAAACCGTTAAAGAATTTTATCAGTGTTTTTTGTCGCGCCAGTCGCGTGCTCAGCTAGATCAAAAGCGTGGCCGTTTGCATTATTGTCTGCTTGACCCACACTCCGATTGTTCGTGGGCAAGGTGACGTTTGTGTGAGATCAAGGTGCTATCATCGACACATAAACTCATGTCTCTCACACCCCGGCATTTCCGGTGGTTTTCACGGATGGATTTGGCATGGATGATCTGAACAAAAACGTAGTTGGTGTCGAAGCAGCCAGTGAAGAAGTAGAGAAGAAATCACTCGTGGTGGTGAGTGCCTGCGCTGCGAGGTTTTTCAAAACCTCCCTCGGAGGGCTCACTTTTTATGACAGTAAGAAAGGCAAGGATTGGAATCTGAATTCCAGCGTTTGCGTAGATTTCGTCAATTTGATCGGTAAAAAATTTTCACGCAGCGGTCGAATTTACGGTTATGTCGATCCAGGCATCGTTTCGGCGGCTGAAAACTTCTCAAATTACTGCACCAATGTCGATTTTAATGCTTTTGTCACCGGAGTAATGGACAGGCTTTGCCATGAAGCGAACGATCCTGCGCGCCGTTCCCTCAGTGAGGGCTATGTCGTGTTTGCCCACTATCAGGACTTCCAAGAGCGTGATCATGTCCTGGTTGTAATGTTGGGTAAGAAGGGTGGCTATGATTTTGACGACAACGACAACCTTACCCCTAAAGGCACGGAAAGCTTAAACCTCCAAGACTTCAGGCAGGCTGCATGCATGGATCTCACCGCCTTTGCGTCTAGTTTTCCCGAAAATAAAGGAGAGGCATATCTCTACTTCATTAAGGGAAATTCCAAGAGCGAGTTTTTCAACGCCGCCCTGGGCTGCTCCGACTCGATCCCAGGCAAGGTATGCGTCGACAACCTAAAGAGCGCGCTGGCAGCATATTTTGTTGAGGAGGTGAAGGACCTATCGGCAGCCGATAGGCGAAAAATCCACACCCGCGTTGTCAGTTACATTGAAAACAGAGCGGGGGAAAGGGTGCACCTTTCGGAAATTCAGCGTGAAATCGACAAGTGCTTGCCATCAAAATCCCCACACCATGGCGGGCTCATGAAGTTTATTTCTGAAAACTCAGAGCGTTTCAAGGTCAGTGAGGAATTCCAACCCTCAAGTGTCACTGCGAAAAATATGGGTTTCGTCGACGTCAAACTACCGTCTGGAGATTTTGACGGGCGCGTCAAGCTTGATGCTGTGGCCATTGGTGACAAGGGCGCTGACTTGAGCGTTGATAAGGATTTCGTTTATCTGACGATAAAGCTGCCAAGCGATGTCTCGGAAAGGCTAAAAAGCATAGGTGCAGAGAACATTTGAGGGTGCACGGATGCTAGACAAGATCTCACTGGATGACGATCAACTGGTGCTCAATGCTGAGGCGCTGGACGACGCAGAAATCAATGATTTTCTGACTCGACACGGTTGCGAAAGCCCCCAAAGTCTGGAGCGCATGGGCAATCATATTTATCTTATGACGAGCGCTGCGTGGACTGATCGCTATATCCCTTTCTTCGCTGATGCGGAGGCTCTATGGCATGCGGTACGGACTAAGGCGACAAAGCCCGAGCACCACTATGTGATCGGGATGGATGCGCAAGGGATGGCGTCATTCAATCTCCGGCTGGGTGTGTATTTCTCATTGCGCTCAATGCTCAAGTCACTTTGTCATCACGAAGGTGATGAGACCCAGCCGATGAAATACGTGTTTTTCAGCTCTAAGGAGTCGTTCCTCACGAAGCAGGAAGTTCGGTACGCAATGAGCTACACCGAGTTGATGTCGATTGATGTCGACGAGGCTGGGGCTAAGCGCGCCAAGACGCTAGAGTCGGCTGTCGGCGAGGAAGATGATGTCCACTGCGATGAGCGGCGGCACGTTATGCGAGAAGCTTTGATCGAGTTTTTCAAGGAAGAGGACAGCCGAAACATCAAGTTCTTGATGTCCTCGCTGGGCAAGTTTTATCAAGGCTACACCGAGCGCTACAAGGTTTATGTAAGCAAGTTTTCGGTGAACAAAATCTTGGCCGGAATTGAGAGTGAGCGCGTTGGATTTTTATGCAAGGTCCAAGACGCGATCATGGCTCAGCAGACCAAGGCATTTGCGATTCCAGGCGGCGTGGTCGCTGTAGGTGCAATCCTAAAGTCTACGACTACCGGCTGGGATTTCTTCGTGGTCTTTGTTGGCCTGTTGATTTCGACATGGATGATCGCGTCCCTCAACAGCAACGTTATCGGTCATATCGATTTGCTAGGCGAAGAGTTTGAGCAGTCGGTATCCAAATACGATGACGTGGTCGTGGGCATCGACGAGGTCAAGGAAGAGATTAATCGCTCCAGATCCAAACTTTCAGGCTCATCATCTGCGGCGAAATCCAGGCTGCGCACGTTGACCCGAATATCTTGGCTGATTCTTGTGTTGGTGAGCCTCGTGCTATTTGAACGTGCCCAATTGATTTAATGTCGGAATCGAACCTCAGGTTTATAACGTACCGCGTTGTTACTAGGCTTAGAAAATATTCAGTGGATCCATCCTTGGCATTGATGAGAGCGAGATCACGACGCTGATAGGGGCCTGTCATGCAGGCCCCTTTCGTTAGCGTCCCGGAGGATGATTTCTGGACCTATGCTAGAAGCCTTCAGCGAAGACGGGAGTAACTTCAAACCGGCTATTTTCCGATAGGATAGAGTACCGCGTAAGAAGGAATTGACGATGACGAACCTGCGCAAGGACAACCATTACGTACCGAAGCTCTATTTGAAACAGTGGTCGCATGACGGTCAAATCCCCACATACCGGCTGTTAGTCCCCAACGAAAGTTATCCTTTGTGGAAAGAACAGTCTCTTAAAGGTATTGCTTTTCAACAGCATCTCTATACTTATTTAGCGGGACAAGAAGAGACAGATGAGTTTGAGCGGTGGCTCGATAGGGAGTTTGAGAATCCGGCGCAAGCAGCGATCGAACGCGTCATTAGTGAGCAGCGTCTGTCTCCTGACCACTGGAAGAGGTTAGTGCGTTTTGCTGCTGCTCAGGATGTACGGACTCCCGCACGACTTCGAGAGTTCCTCGGACGGCAGCGCGAGGCTTTGCCATTGATGTTGGAAGATTCAGTTGAGCGCTCTGTCCTTATGATGGAGCGGGCTGACAGAAACAGCGGTCTGCTTCCAGAAACTAATGTGCATGCTGACGGCTTTCCTCTGAAAGTCTCAATCGAAAAAAAGTTGGACGGCAGTGGACTGATTAAAGCCGAAACCATCGTCGGGAGACGGCTATGGCTTTGGAATATAAGGCATCTCCTGACTAATACTTTAAGTCGCCTACCCAAACATCGGTGGACGGTACTCCATGCCCCACAGGGCATATCTTGGCCCACCTCGGACAATCCATTAATCCGCCTGAATTTCCATGACGCTAAGAACTATGATTTTGGCGGTGGTTGGGGAGTTGAGAACGGGGAGATACTTTTGCCCTTGAGTCCGAAACACCTTCTATACACTTGCATTGGTAAACGCCCTTGGCACCGAGGTAAGAGGCTTGACGAAGGGACTGCTCAACTAATGCGAAAGATCATCATCGAGCATGCAGATCGCTACGTCTTTTCTCGGGACCAAAGCGACATTCATCTTATTCGGCCTAGGACGGTATGCTCAGAAACTTTTAAACGTGAACGAGATGCCTGGAAAAACTGGCGCAGTGAACAATGCCAAGCTGAGACTGAGCTACAACACTAGCTTGATTCTTTCTCGTTTTTAGACGTAACGATGGCTGCTTTTGGCCGAGGCTGTATAAAAGCGTTTTAGAGCAGGTTTGACGGTCAGAACTAGAACGAAAATCGCGGTCCTACGCAAATTTCAGGTCTGCTGAATAGCCAAGCGCTGGCAGATTTACGTAGCAACACAGATTTCCAAACGGTGTCTGCGTTTTTACACACTCTGGGCCGATTGCTGCCTGTAGCGAAGGGCTGCAATCAGTCCATAGCTGACATTGGTGGTTGCTGAAACCCGCCAAAATTAATCCCTTGGATGTGTCTACACAACCAGGAGCGATTCACTCAATCGCTCAAGTTGAAAGCATGCAGATAGTGTATCTATGTGGGAGTATTTGAAGGCAATACATCATCAGGCGAGAATCCTTCAGTTACCATTCTTTCTTTTAATCTTAGAATATAGTCTTCTAGACACATAATTTTGTTACGCTCGGCCCAGTTAGTGTGTCCATAAATCTGTAAGCTCTGGTTGGTGTCAAATTGGAGGAATGAATTGATGTCTTTAATGGGGCTTTTAATATAGTTTGTATATATATTGTTAAATCGCTCCTTCATTAATGTGCGGGCTTTATCTTGGGAGTTGTCACCGCCTATTTCAGGGTTTCCAACCAGATAAAGAGCTAGGTACCATACCGCCTGATCAATTGATTCGCAGTATTTTTGGTGTGCTGCTGATAAGTCTGATATGGCGACGAAAGCATATCTGCTTGATGTATCGATTCGTCGAGATATAGCGTCTTCAAGAAAGTCTTTTAGTTTGGATATGGTGGGAGGTAGTGCGTTTGGTTGGATGTTTTCTTCTGTGCTCATCTCAGTTCCTTTGAATTAAATTAGTTCTTTGGATGATCGAGAAGTGCGGGAGCGTAGTCGGCTAATTTCGATAAAGAATTTATGGTGGCATCGTGTGTATAGCACAAGCTGGCTAGACCATTAGGAAAAACTCGAAACGTTTAGGCTTCATCTAAGCCTTTTGAGCACTTTTTAGCTGATACCTTCGCTCGTGACCACGGCTGCCTGTCAGCGAAGGATGCTATCGACCCAGGCTGTGTGAAAACGTTTTAGAGCGAGTTTGACAGTCAGAACCGGAACAAAAAACGCGTCCCTTCGTGATTTTTCGGTCTGCTGACTAACCAATCACCGACAGATTTTACGTAGCAACGCAGACTACAAAACGGTGCATGCGTTTTCACACAGCCAGGACCCTTTGCAGACAATCATAACTTTTGGTGAACGGCAGGCTTTAGCCTCTCCCTGCTAGCGAAGCGAACGAATTGAGCACATAGCTAGATTTTTTCAGGAGCAAGATTGTAAATATTGTTCTCAACAATCCAGTTCATATGAGCTGAAAGCCCATCAAGATCTGGGTATATTGATGAAATGTTTATTCCGTAAAAGTTTAAGTCTTGAAGGAGCGTCTTTCTGTACTCTTTTGATATGGTAATTATTTCAAGTTCTTCGTTTTCCCGCATAAGTTCATCGATCCCTTTTTTAGGATCTGAGCTTACGGTGAAAACCCCGCCCTGCCTAATTATCCGAGGAACAACTCCAGTTGGCTTAAACTTTCCCGCGCTTTTTAAATCGAATGGGCTTTTGGTTTTTTTGCTATCGAACTCCCATAGGCACTTGTAGCAAAATATTTTTGCATCTCTATCCGGGAGTTCTTCTGACACTGCGAAAAATGCAGCAACTAAAGGATTATAGCTCCAGTCCAGTAATCTAGTGGCCAGCCCATGGTGTTGAGCAATTGCAAGCCACTCCCACTCTGACTCAGGTCTTTCTTTTATGAATTCATTGGCGCGGCGCACCCACGCTTTGAAAATATTTTGTTCGTTTGATTTTGAATACGGTAAACGACCAGATTTAGGCTTTAATTCCCACGAAGGATCAGCGTGCCCCCTGAATATCCAAGCGCTATTATTTTTGTATTTTTCAAAGGCCTTATGAAGCTCTATAAAGTTGGTGATGATCATGATGGCTCGGAATTTAACTAATATAAACTGACATGTGGCGTCGCGTTTCTTAGTCGTGATGGTGGGTAGGGTAATGTCCCTTAGCGTCCTGTAAGTCCTAGTCTAGCTTAGAAGTGGTTGCGGCAAACGCGACATCGCCCAGAGAGAAATACGACAACGATGACGGCAAGCCCTGCGGCCTTCTCGATTCGAAAACAGCATCGGCGACACCCATTTGCCATCTCTGTGTCCCCCGTCCGCTCCTGGCCGATTCTGTTGAAAAAGTCCGGCTTGGTTCTTTTGGCAGAAAAGTGCGCATCTGAGATTGAAAACCTTGCGTTTCAGCAGAAGTTTCCGCACTCGGATTCACGTAGCAGCGTGTAAAAAAAAGTGTTTTTCACCCATCAATATTTGAGCAGTTTGGACAAACCGACTTTTCAACAGAATTGGCCGATAGCTGCCTGTGAGGCGAACCGGACTGGTTAACCGAATTCACCTCGACTTGACTGTTGATGGGCCCTTGGTGTGCAGTCGGTTAACCGATGTCTGATTTCTTCAATCGAGCCAGGCCTTGTTTGATATGACCGGCGTTTTCACCCATGGTCCACAGTGCGCCACGGACATTTCCGCCCACTTCCTGTGCCCCTTGCTCCTCAATCAGCAGGGTCAACTCCATAATGGCCGCCTCCAGGGCCTGCTGGTTTTCGAACAGCCTTTCCAGTACATCCGACAGTGAATAATCGCTTGGCATGGTGTCGATTCCTTTCGAGAAAGCCCAAGCATAGCAGTGAGAGTGCCCTCAATTGGAACCCGCAATAGGTTGATTGGAGTATGGGCAACTGGTAAGGCTGTCACCGGTCACTTTAGACCCAATGCGGACTTTCGGAACTCCCATGAAGCGATCGCAGAGCTGCCGCTCAATGTCGAAGCTCAGTCGCGAAAGAAGGCCCACGGCGGTACACAGCTCCAACCGCCCGTCGCCGAGCTAACCCAGCCCCGGCGTCAGCTCCAACGACAGGGCGTCATGCATACGAACGAGTGGACTAGCGGCCGAGGAAGTCTTTGAACAAATTGCGGAACTGCTTGTTCATATTGTTCTCGTTGACGAGCTTCTGGACTGGGCGCATGTAAGCGGCAGTGACCCCATAGCGTATCTGCGCTTTCGCCTTTTGTTCCTCTAAGACTCCAGCTTGAAGGAGTTTGGCCATGAACTCGTCAGTCATACCTGGTTTGGGAAACCGATACAGCTCGCTTGGCAGCTTCGTAGCAAATCCTCCCCCCACGAAGAAATAGCTGAAAAACCTCTTGATTTCATCGAGCGTCAGCAACGACTCGATGTTGGCCGCGTTCATCACCAGCGAGGTTGTCATCTCGCCGAGATCGCAACTATCCAAATCGAAAATGCTGGAGTTCATCGTCGGAGAGCAACTCTCAGCATGGATTGCGATAAACGAGCTGTAATAAAACTTGGCGTTGCTAAAGCGGCACTTTGGGAAAGAGTCGTAGCCGATTAATTTGCAGTTCCAGAACTCTCTGTCAACGAAGTGAAGCAGCGGGAAGTCACCAGAAATGAATAGCCCTTTGGTGAGTCTTCTTTCACTCGCCATCTCTTCGCCAACGATGGAGAAGATAGCTGTGCTGAAGGCGATTCGATTTAACCCTTTGCCGGCTGTTGCTGCGAAGAGGTGAAGCAGGCAACTGCATGCTGATTGTGCTGAGTCCGCCACGCCGGCCTCAGTCTTCGGGTTTAGCGCAACGGCTTTGAAGCCTGAGTAGACACTCGTGAGCAGATCTTGTACATCTTTGCGGGACTTGGCTGCGTAGAACCGACTTAACTCTTCAAAGACTGCCCCCTGTCCAGTAGCCAAGCGGGAGAAGTGCTTCATGAACAGATCGGAGGAAATTGAACGATCTTCAAGCCGCTCGATTAGCCAGAGCCCCAAGAAATAGGACTGTAAGAAGTCGTATCTATACGTGACGACCTCGTTGGCAACTGAGAGCAAGGGGTTCTTGCAAAAAATTTCGGTCACAGACGAGTTGGTAGCCGTTGCCGCAAGATAGGTATCCACCACCACCGTAAGTTCTTCTATTCGTGCGGTTCCAAAGTGAGCGCTAGAGAATTCCTTCAGGACGTCAACTAGGCGAGCCACTGCTGGCTTCCAATCTTGTCGTTCACGTTCTCGATCAATGATGGCGAAGACGAGCAGGTCGACTGCGCGAACATTGTGAGGATAGCCAGCGTCGGCCATTCGTTCCTTGATGGCCCCTTCGACTTTAAGTTGCAGCCCCGTGCTGTTGACATCCTCCTCCAACTCGCACAATGCATCTACAAAGAACGGGAGAACCGTCTCGTCTTCCATTGCTGTCGAAACCGACTGTAGAGTTTCTTGAACCCTTGTGACGATAGCTTGACGCTCTTCCTGGTGTCGTTTGAGAAACCGCTTTTTGACGTACTGGGCAACCTCATCCGAGGTGAAGCCCTTCAAATTGTAGATCGGTACTCCGTGGCGACGCAAAGATGCGACTGTCGTGCCGACGGTGTCCTCTCGCCCCGCCAGAAAGACTCGTGTCTGCCCTAGTTCAGCATTCAATGCCTTAATGGACTCCACGAATGGCACTAGCTCGAAGCTTGATGACATCATGCTCAACAGCTCGTCGATACCATCTATCAGAATCAAGAGGCTCCCGCTGATGAGCAGTAGGTCGAACACGTTGCGGTTTGACGGAACCCTCATGGGCGTAGCACCGGCGGTGGTCAGTGCCATGGAGTGCAATCCACACAGATCAAAAAGCGATGAGACGTGCGAACGCCGTAACTGGTCCTTCGGCAGCTTCTTCAGCGTGTCTGCCTCAATGAGCATCACCCTTGAGTGCTGCGATTCATTGATTTCGGCAGAGAGGCTACGGAGGAGAGTAGTCTTGCCTGCGCCCCCTGAGGCTACAAGCAAGGAAAGGGGCGGGCTATCGGCTCGACTGACGGTGCCGGCAAGATGAGCTAACGCGGGGCCTAGCGTCTCTGTCTCATTTCTGCCCACACGATACAAAGTTTGGTCGATGTAAAACGGCTCCTTGAAGGGAACGGAAAGCTGCAAGGAATCGGCATCAACGCAAAAACGACCGAGGTAGTCCTTGAACGTCAGCTCAGTAACGCTGATCTGTTGGCCCAGTTCTTCAAGCTGCTCGGCCACGTAGCCAACCTTGCCGGGAGAAGGACGAAGAATGGTCAGCGCGCGGAAGCCCTGAAGGTCCTTGGGAAGGTTTCGAATCTTGGATATAAAGTCTGCGAGCGTTTGCCGAATGTTGATGTTTTGCGTCAATAGCAACAGCAATTGTGGATGAGGCGTATCGACCCTCCACAGTTCGTACTTCACGCGACGCTGTCCCGAAAAGTCCTGTCCGCGCCACAGTGGTGTGCGAACCTTATAAAAGCCCGCGAGCAGATCGTCGGTTCTCGTGAAAGAGAAACCATCGCCTTCACTTGCGCCGCTCTCAAGCGAAACCGTCTTAGCGATGGAGGGTTGCTCGGCCGCATGATCACCAATTGATTCAAGTTGGTGCTTGAGGTCGGACAATTTTTCGGTGTAGGAATCGGTACGAGAGAAGTCGAAATAGAGACTCGCGGTCAGGTAACGCGGAACGTCTGCACCGGCTTCTCGTTTGATCGCAAGAATTCGCGTTTTTGACTTACTGGCCGATTCCGTCCAATGACGCTCTGCCGCCATCGCGGTCTCGCGTCCGACGCCGCCTTGGCGCGCATTGGCTTTTTCGGTGTAGTTCTTGGTAATGATTACCAGTACTACGTCGCTCTCGAAGATCGCGGACTCCATGTACTGATTGCGGTCCACACGGTGGTTCATGCCGCGTTGGTCGTATTCAACGTCCAAGTCTGGCATCAAGTCCGTAAGGTCTTCGGCCAACTGTTGGACCCATTGTTTATGGTCTTCCGAGTCCCAGCTGTAAGAAATGAAGATTCGCAAGTGTGCCTCCCAGGCGTTTTGTGCACGGGGAGGATACACGTTCACTAAGAAGACGTCTGGCAGGTAGGTCAGTTGGATGCGCAGGGTGCGGATGTGGGATCTTATTGTTCTATTTAGTCGCGGATCGAGGCCTTGCAGTCTGCACTCGCGTTCGGGAGCCGGGTGGTTTTGTGCCGCACCCACCCGATGCTCGTCCTTGCCGGTGTTGTGCCCGCATACCGGACGCTCGTGGTGCCTTAAAACCCAAGAAAATTCTACAATCTCGTACTGATGGTCATGGATAGACATGAGTATTCGGCTAAGAATAGAGCTTCGCGCCAAAACCTAGGTCAAAGGTTGTGAACCGGTGGTGTTGAAGGCAAAATGCTGAGAATCATAAGTATCTAACGTACAAAGGATTATGTAGATGGAATGGCCTCCAGAGGAGCTGAAAAAACTTGCAGAGCGCGTATGTTCTGTTTCGCCCGAGCAACATACAGTTCGTGAACTTCTTTGGTGGTATGGTTATGAGCGTCGTGGTCGCTTTATAGTTTGGGCTATTAGGCGTGATTTGGAGTCGCTTAATATTCGCACTGAGCCAGATATTGAATACACCTATCTTGATGGGTTGCTAACGTTCTCTCCGATAATTAATTCAGGCCCAGAGTTAGATCTTGGAGATGAAGAGGTTGAAGGGGTTGAAGAGGCGCACGCAATATTAATAACATCCGAATCCGAGGATCCGACTCAGCGTATCGGTAGGCTTCCCTCTGCTAACACCCGTCCGGTATCGGTAAATCCCAACGCTACAGTTGCGGAAGCTGTAACAATCATGCTTTTGAATGATTATTCTCAACTTCCTGTAATGCAGGGAGAACGCTCTATAAAAGGAGTAATTACCTGGCAATCAATTGGTACAAAGCTTGCCTTAGGACGCCCATGCGCTGTCGTACAAGATTGCCTTGAAGACGCAGTTGTACTTGAGTCCAATGTATCACTTTTTTCGGCTATTCCCACAATTGTCGAGCGAGCGTTCGTTCTTGTTCGCGATGAAAAGGGAGTAATTTCAGGCATTGTGACAACCACAGATTTAAGCTTGCAATTTCGTCAGCTTGCAGAGCCGTTCCTTCTTCTTGGTGAGATTGAAATGCATCTGCGGCAATTAAGTGATGGAAAGTTTTCTGCTGCTGAGCTTAAGTCTGCGAGAGATCCAAGTGATACTTCTCGCGATATAGAAGGCTTGTCTGATCTAACTTTTGGTGAGCATATACGGCTGCTTGAAAACCCTGCTCGTTGGGCTGCGTTGAGTTTGAATATAGATCGAGGGACATTTGTCAAACATCTGAATGAGATTCGCGATATTCGAAATAATGTTATGCATTTCGATCCGGACGGTACCGCACCTTCCGAATTAGAAAAGCTGCGACAGTTCGTGAGATTGCTGAATGCGCTCAGCCCTCAATAATAACTATGTCATAATATGGAATCCGTATTTTCTACTTGTGCTGTAATCATAGGTTCTGACTAAATCTAAATTGCAGTCAGAGATGTTCTTAGGGGTGAATGTCTGCTCTTGGCTGTGGATTCAACCGGTCGATGCAACAGATTGGCTAAATCGTTCAGCGGGCGTTTCGTAGTTTAGTGTTTTGCGAGGGCGGCTATTTAGCTGCCTTGCGACTTCATTGAGTGTGGCATCGCGAATCCTCCATGGAGTTTCAGCGTAGCAGTCGGCGGTGATTGGTTCATAAGGGAAAGGTGAGGGTCAGCAGAACGCCGGGGGAGAAGGGGTACTACAGTAGTAATATACAGCGCTAAGTTATTGATTTTTATAGGGTGATGTCGTTGATCTATACCTCATTAAAAATGCAATTTTTCCTTATGGATAAATTTCTTGCGTTTGTTTCGGGGGCACTTTGACATGGTGGGGGGCAAAACGTGCCGAATTACAGCCGAGAGAGGGGGACTGGGCGGGCATCGTTGGTATCTTAAATGGTGGAGTTGGGGGGATTTGAACCCCCGGTTGGCGCGCTGTTCTGTTCTGATTACAGCGTTCAAACCTACATGTCATTGCGTCTTGGGCGGTAAAATACTGTTTGAGGCCCATGCTTTGAGCTGAGCCTCGGGAAATGATTTTGTGATGCCGTTAAATATGCGAGTGTAAATCGGAGTCTTGGCCCTGCCGAGTATACCGGCTGCATATAAATTTCTGAATACATCCGCTCCGGACTTTTGATGCTTGGCGAAAAATCTCAAGGTCGAGATGTCAGCGTATATTTCGGCCTTTACTAGATCTACTTTACGATCAGATAGACTAAAGTTTTTCTCAATTTTTAGATCCTTCGCGTGCATAAGTTCGTGATAAACGAACAATATTTGTAAAGTCCAAAACAATGATTCGCTATCCTCTTGGCTAATGCCGGATGGGGTTGAGCCTAGAAATATAGCGCTCTGTGGTGCGTCATCTAATAAAAAATTTACGGTGTAACCGTCGGCAGAAGCCATTGTGTAACCGCCGTCCGCCAAGGATTTGATGCTGTTGTCCGTAAAGCGCAGTATGGAGTCATACTTTATTCCAGCTTTTTCCAGGTCTGCCTCTGGGCTTCTGCTTGGATCAGTGATATCGATAAAGTTGATATGCTTGCAGATGTCAAAGTGCGCTTCTTTCAGCTGATCAAACACTGCCTTCATTACCGAAGGTTCGCTTTGAGGTTGCATCTTTTATCCTTTAGTTAATCTGGCTCTTCCCAGTGTTTGAGCTTTTCCACCGTAATCGCTATCACTGAATGGTATCCCATTTACTGGCCACGTTGGGGGCATTGGAATGAGAACTCGTGGTCGTGATGCGCTATATAAAGGAAGGGCTTGTGTTCGGTCGGCAGGGCGCTGTGGGCGGGATGAACCGGGCTGAGTTTTTGAGACCCGGCCACTGGGTGTGACCTGAGGCATAGTCTCGAATGTCGGGTTGAGGCCGACTGCCGGCAGGACTAGTACTTGAAGGACGGCAACCGACCCAGGCTGTGTGAATACGTTTTAGAGTAGGTTTGACAGTCAGAACCGGACCGAAAATCGCGATACTACGCAAATTAAGTCAGCTGATTAACAAAACGCCGACAGATTTTACGTAGCAACGCAGACTACAAAACGGTGCATGCGTTTTCACACAGCCTGGGCCGGTAGCAGCTCATCTGCGACAGGTAGCATTCGTCCCAGAGTGTGTAAAAAACGCTCATCGCCTCATCGCCTTGGATCATCGACGTTCATTTGCTGAGCGATAAGCACGGCCAATGTTGCGAGTCGCATTGGCCGGGACCTAGAACACGTCAATGTTGTTTGCCAAAGCAGCTACTCACCGACCTACGTGGGAAGCCATATGGTGTAGCAGGAAGGCTGGCTGCCCTGGGTAATACCCTTGGCTCATTTCCGCGTAGCGGGTGCACTAGCGAGCCGCTACGCGGAAGGAATCCAGAGGGTTACTGCTGACCTAACCTACGGCAGGTGCCTGGGTCAGGTTTAGGTCAGCGGCAACATTCATAACTGCGTCACGGAATGATGCCGTGCTCAAGTTGTCCGATGAGCGTCAAGATCTGGCGCTGACCAACCACAGTTCCTGCCAACGCCAACGGAATCGTATGTGCAAGCGCAGGCGCTGGTTGAGTCAACCAGCGGGCCGCAGCCTGACCATCAAGTGCAAAAAACGCCAATGCAGCGCCCAGCAATTCGCCCATCGGAGGAACTAGCAGCAGGTTACTCTCCAGTGTGAGGAGAGCCCCCTCATAAACAGTCGTGTTCTCATGCACCGGGCAACGCGTTTGCATCCAACCGAAGAGTGACACCACTTTACCGAAACCGCCGCATATTTCACAGATGGATGGTGATAGAAATTCCGCGAGTTCAATCACAGCGGCTGCATAGTCGCTTCCCTTTCGGAAGTAAAAACGAAGTCCGCCAAATTTTTCTTTAACTTGTACAGCCACAAATTGCTGAGTGCCATTGGTCTCGATGTCGTGCTGAATCAACTCACACGTAGCATCGATAAGTGTGAACCAGCCGTCACCGCACTCAAAGCCGAACAAGCGCTGCCCTGCCGAGCTATCGACTGAAAAAATGGCCGGGTATCGCACACACAAAAGTGCATCGAGTGATTCTTGCATAGTTTTAGAAACCTCTTCTGGAAGGTCGGTGGTGGCTATGGGCCGCGATATTTACTTTCTCGTGGCATACTACTTACTTGAGCGACTCGGCCTTAGCACTCTAATTAATCATCACCGCGCCACCTCATACGCATCGTCTCATCCCAGGTAGCAACCGGTATAAACTGTGCGAAAAGGTAAACACCGCATCGAGATCTGCGTTGCTACATAAGATCTGCCAGCGACTGGATAATCCGTTGCATGGAGATTTTCGCAAGTACACGATTCATTACACTTCAAACTATCAATTTCCCTCTAAAACTTTATCCCACAGACTATATACTAGCTTAAATTACGTTGAAGACGAAGAAATAGGCGTTTTCGCGAGATGCGTGATAGTTAAACATTTGTGTAACCAGAGGCTTTTGCAAGGCCCAGCCTTCGCCAAATTAGCAATAATTACACAACTGTGTAACCAGAGGCATTTTTCAAGCCCCAGTCTTCGCCAAATTAGCAATAGTTACACAGCTGTGTAACCAGAGGCTGCTTCAAGGGCTGGTCTTCGCAAGATGCGCAACAGTTACACAACTGTGTAACCAGAGCTTTTTTCAAGGTCCAGCCTTCGTCAAATTAGCAATAGTTACACAGCTGTGTAACCAGAGGCTTTTTCAAGGCCCGGTCTTCGCCAAATTAGCAATAGTTACACAGCTGTGTAACCAGAGGCCGCTTCAAGGCCTGATCTTCGCGAGATGCGCAACAGTTACACAGCTGTGTAACCAGAGGCTTTTTCAAGGCCCAGCCTTCGCCAAATTAGCAATAGTTACACAGCTGTGTAACCAGAGGCTGCTTCAAGGCCTGGTCTTCGCGAGATGCGCAACAGTTACACAACTGCGTAACCCAGAAACTTTTTCAAGGCCGAGCCTTCGTCAAATTAGCAATAGTTGCACAGCTGTGTAACCAGAGGCTTTTTCAAGGCCCGGTCTTCGCCAAATTAGCAATAGTTACACAGCTGTGTAACCAGAGGCCGCTTCAAGGCCTGATCTTCGCGAGATGCGCAACAGTTACACAGCTGTGTAACCAGAGCCTTTTTTCAAGGCCGAGCCTTCGTCAAATTAGCAATAGTTACACAGCTGTGTAACCAGAGGCTTTTTCAAGGCCCGGTCTTCGCCAAATTAGCAATAGTTACACAGCTGTGTAACCAGAGGCCGCTTCAAGGCCTGATCTTCGCGAGATGCGCAACAGTTACACAGCTGTGTAACCAGAGCCTTTTTTCAAGGCCGAGCCTTCGTCAAATTAGCAATAGTTACACAGCTGTGTAACCAGAGGCTTTTTCAAGGCCCGGTCTTCGCCAAATTAGCAATAGTTACACAGCTGTGTAACCAGAGGCCGCTTCAAGGCCTGATCTTCGCGAGATGCGCAACAGTTACACAACTGTGTAACCAGAGGCTGCCTCAAGGCCCAGTCTTCGCGAGATGCGCAACAGTTACACAACTGTGTAACCAGAGGCTGTTTCAAGTCCTAGTTACTTTCGATCCACGGTCGCGGAGTTATTAGATTTACGAGTGCACCAACCGTGACTCCTGTGTATATTAATAAGCAGTTGCTTAGTCAGAACTACACGACACGATGAATCGATGCGATGAGCGTTAACGCATGAATGATATAACACTCGTAGTAATGGCTAATGAGCCGGATCTACTCAAAAAACTATTGAATGCGCTGCATTGGGGGGGGCGCGATGGCCTGATTTCAATTGCAGATGTGCGAAAGTTTGTTTCCTCGCCGAAGCTTGCCGAGTTCCACATCCGAGGGTTCCACGGCGACGGACTAGTGCCTGTAGGCGATACATTTCTCGACGCTCGAACGATGCTCGCTGATCGACCGCATAAAACGTTCGCAGTGCCGATCCAAGGCTGGCCGGAGTTTTCAAAGGGGAAGATTTTTGTCGAAAATGTTGGATTTAACGACAAACAAATTACCCGGATTGAATTGTGGCCGTTCGATCCAACCGAGCTAGACGAGGATCAGCTAACACTGGCGGTTGCCCTGAGCTACAACCTCAGAGAGTTTTACGGTGAACCAAGAATCGCAGGTGCGGTTGATGAAGTGATACGGCCGCTTGGATTCTTCGTGCCTGATGAAGAGTACTGACACGGCTTCGCCGTAAGCTTACCAGCGGGTTTGATGATGGCTGCCGATCGTTCTCATGAAAGCCAGCGGCAAAACAGTCAAGTCGACTGGCTCAAGCCGGAACACTCTAAAGCAACACTTCCGCAATCTGGTGGAGCAAGGCCACCTGAATCAGCAAGGGAGTGGTCGCGGAGTATGGTACGAACTACGGTAGGTGGCCTGTGTGCTCAAAAGCAGCAAGGACTATAAGACCCCGGCCACTCCCCTTGGATTGGCCAAAGGCCCAGTGAAGAAGAGGACATCCTCTCCTCTACTTCACTGGACCTTAGGTTTTCAACAGATTAAGCAAACGGCTCGCCATCTGCCCCGATTTTTCATGGATAGACTTAGGCGTTAAGCCCTAAGACCGCCTCTCTTTCACTTTCGTGACATATTTTAGCGAGGCTCGATAATTGATTTCTGGTTTGCACCATAACGCTCTCTTCCCAATTCTCGTCCAGAACGAACTGGCCGGTAGAGTCGACAATGACTGGCGTATTTAGCCGCAAGGCTGTCTGGGGATAGTCTGCGACATTGGCCTCCTGGTCGAAATGCACAGCCATCCCACGAAATAGCGTATCCATGATGTCCTGAATAAGCTTGAACATTTCTGTAAGCAGTTTAGCGACGCGCTCTCTTTCGATCTCAAGCTCGACCTCACTACGGGTTTTCTTTCGTTGGGTGAATGAAATACCGAAATTAAAACCCATAAATAGTTGAGTGCGGTCATTGGAGTAGTGCATATATGTACGCTTGGAGTGTTTACTAAAGTAGGATTTCAAACGCTCATTCGGCTTGCTAATCTTCACGTATGCACGGAACAACGCACCATCATTTCGTACGGACTGCGCATCTGGAGATGCTGTTGGCATTCCCAGGCCTAGCTTTGCGTTGTCGCGGAAAGCGATGTAGCTCACACCGTTGCGTTGTAGAGACTGAAAAGTTAGTTTCGTGGACATGATTGTGCTACCGCTGATCCAGCGACCATCTTGCCGGTCGAGCCTGTAGCTGATCCCCTCTACTAGACCGCTCTTATCTCGCACGCGAATTTGGATGCCGCGCTCTGCGAATCTATCAACAAGCTGTGACATGTTTACCGGGCGGTTGCTTGCTTTGAATATAGCTTTTGAAATCCCTCTAATAATATGGGCCTGATCCTTTTCTGGGTCTCCTTTGCCCGGCTCTTTTGTCCACCCGTCACTGAGAGGAACGGCCAAGTCGTATAGTTGTTCTATCTCCCTAACGGCATCCATTCCTTTAAATCTGTCGTTTCTATCGCTCACCAGCTCGAAGTGTGCTCCGAGAGCACTACGCGAACTCAGGGGATCAGCTTCAACCAGTCTAACTCTTGAGCTAACAATATGAGCGTGCTCACAATCTGTGTCTCGATGTATGACGGCTACGTATTTTGTCGTCTCATCGTACCCAAGATCACTCATGTACTTTCTAACGGCTTCAGTCCATTCTGCTGTCATTAATGTCTCACCTTTCGATAAAGATAAAATGTAGTGACCACAGAGTTTCTTGCTTTCACCTTTATAAAGACTGGTATAGCTTTCAAATTCGTGAATGATCGGCTCAACATCCACAAAGACCTTTCTCTCTCCGTCATCCATTACTTCATAGTACGGATTTTTTGATATCAGATTTCCACCGATAAATTCAACATTCTTTCGTTTCTCGAAATCTTGGACTCGCGCCGCAAACTCATAGACAATTCGGTTCCTAAAAGTCGGAGAGAATTCTTTACCTTTGCTTATCATTTTGATGCTCCATTTATTTTTATTGTTTTTGGATTGTTTCGTTTAGTTTTATTATTTTTCTCCGAGCAGAGTCAGAGAGCACAAAAGCGGCTGACGGCATGCTTGGATGGCTGCACAGATCATTCAACGAATTTATATCGCTTGCTAGAGCACTTAGATAAGCTGAAATGGCAGCTGACTTTGCGTCTAGACCAATACCCTTCTGTTTAATAAGTGCTAAAGCAGTAAGCCTCAAAAATTGCGAGAGGTAAGCGTAACCAAACTTTTTGGCTGCTCCCCTGAGTTCCGCAGCTTCTTCCGGTGTTAAATACACTTCGGAAATGATGGTTCTAGGATTATCCTTTTTGGGGCGACCGCCCTTGGTTCTGACCTTTTCCATTGACTCACCTTGTTATTATTTTTATTGGTGTTTTTTTGATTTTTGATTCTAAGCGCAGAACCCGAAGGGTTTGAGCACAAGCCCGTTTCGATACCGTGCCAGACCGAGGAACGAGGTTTGGTGCGGGGGAGAAACATAGCTTGCTTACTTAGATTTTGTTTTTACAAATTAATTATAACATTAAATATTGACTTGCTTTATTTGATTCATTGGTTTTGATGGTTTTTCTGTCACGTCATGGGGGTGTGATATGTCACGTAACTTTATTGGTTTATTGTGATGTATCGCGCGATGGATTTATTTTTGTGTGATATGTCACATTCTGTTTGTTTTTATGGCGTGATATATCACATCCATTTTTCACTTGTTACGTGATATGTCACGTGTTGAATTTGCAAGCGTGTGATATGTCACATGCTGCCTGCTTTACTCATGTGATATGTCGCATGCGTCAGCGAGTGACATAGTTTAATACCAGCTCCGCTGTATCTAGCCAGCGGGTAGTCTCTGGAAGCTCCCTACCCAGCTAATGTCAGTCTGACGCCTTCAGATTACGCCCCCAGGGCGTATCCACATGAGCTAGAGGGTGTTCACGAGAAGCCGACTTCTACCAGCTATCACAAGGTATTGAGGAACAAAGTCGTTACACCTATCTACATGTGTACAGGAATTGTTCCAAGCAAGCCCCAGCTGGTCAACTTAGCAAGAGGCTGTAAGAAATTCTGTCACATGCGGCGTTGCGTGATATATATGCTTATTTTAATGTTATAATAAAGTTACGCAGTAAATTAATTTTGCCCATAACAATAATAAGAAGAGGCGGTCATGCAAGCTGGTAAAGAAAAAGGCGGGCTCTGGATAAGAGAAGCAGCAACGAGTGTAAGCTTTTACAGGGTGAAGTATGGCGAGAAGAAGCAAAGGCTCATCACTGTTTCTTACGACCAGGTTGTTCAAAAGCAGCACGAAGTCAGGGCTCTATTCTCAGCTCCAGAAGCAACCGCAAAGCTGGATAAGTATTTCAGAGAGTTCCCGTTTCTCAAAAGAGAAAAAGCTGTAAAGAAGAAGGAATATCTTACTCGTGCGAAAATAGTCGAGTTCATGAGTGCAATACCTGAATCCATCACTGTACTGATCGAAGATGATCCAAAATGCACGAGTGCAGAGAACCGTCAATTAGCATACGAAATTTGGAAGGCTTGGACTCCCATACGCCAATTGATCAGCAACGTTGGCGGTTGGAACATCAAAGAAGCCGATTCGAAAAAAGCTCTGGCCTGGGGCAACGCCAAGTTGAAGGAAGAGGAGGGGGGATCATGACCGATCCAGGTAAAAATAAGTATTAGCAATTAGCGGATATGGCAAAAGGCACCTGGAAAGGTGCCTTCTATGCGCGACTGATCATCAGATGCTCCTGATTTACAGGGTGCTTAAAAACTCCTGAATTCTGCTAGAGCGCCATCCCACTGTCTTATGACTCAGCTTTGCCTTCGCCGGAAGCGTCCCTCGCTTTTCCATTCTCTCAACGGTCCTCTTGGATACCCCGAGAATAGCTGCTACGTCACTCATGCTCAAAAAACGATCAGAAATCACTGCATTCATTTTGCCTCCTACGGCCAGATAATATATCAGATAATAATGATCTCTGCTGTTTAGGTCAAGTGTTTTCTTTTTTGTCAAGCTGATTGGCGCAGGGCAACCCGCTCATTTGGCGGGCTTTGGTTGGGATGGTCGGATCTCTGACAGCCTCACGATCTTAATGTCAGTGCGGAAAACCCCTTTCTTCACGTTGTCGAGAAACTGACACCAGGCCTCCAGCGCATCGATTTTTTCTCGCAGATACACGTTGCGGTCATAGTGCTTGTCTTGCACATCAGTGCGTCCGTGAGAGAGTAGATGTGCCCTTGTCTCTTTCGCTACGCCCAGGCCAGCAAGGACCGACTCAGCAGTTGCCCTCACTTCTTTCCAGCTGAAGTACCTTGTCTTACCCGCTTCGCTCAGCGTCGTACCGGCACCGCTGTAGAATTTACTGGCGTACGAAGTGCCAACTAGCTTCTGGGACAATGCGAAGGGGCCGAGATCGCTGAACCGTGTTTCTAAAAGCGGAGCCATGATTTCAAGTATTCGGGGGGTGAACGGCAGGAAATGCGGGTGCGGCTCTGTACGGTTGCCCTTCTTGTCGAAAACGAACATACCCTGCTCATCTACATGCTCCCAGCGCAAATCGAGCAGCATTTTCAGTCGCTGACCACCAAGGTAGATCGGTGCTAGGGCTATGGCCCGCTGATGCTCTGGCAGCATATCCAGGTGCAGCAAAAGCTCCATCAGTTCGGGCTGCTGGAGGGACTCTGTATCGCCGGTGTACACGTTCTCTAGCGCACCTACATCTTCGGCAGGGTTATGAGTCAATCCGAAATTTTTTGCATCAGGGTTCGGTCGCTCAAGATTCCGCTTCGTTTTCTTAGCTCTCTTGAATGCGGCGCTCAAATACGTATGAAGCGTGTCAGTTGTCGAGCGCATGCTTGTCGCTGGTGCGGGTGTCGTGTTGCCTTTCCCTCGACTTCGAGGTTTTGCTGATTTCAGTCTACTCAAAATCTCGAAGATGTCTGCGTCTGTGATTTCACGTGCGGGCTTGCGAGCAAGCTCAGGAAAAGGCTCGATGACGTGCATAGTGAACATGCGTGCGATCTGCGGCGCTTTCACCCTCTCTCGTGCGGCAAGATCAGCAGAGTAGCTGTCTAATAGATCTTTGAACGATCCAAGCTTTGCCATCTCATCAGCAGCTTTAGCTTCCGCTTCGACTTGAGATCGAGCTTCAGCATCCTGGCGTGTGAAGTAGTCTTTTGGGCAGCCGTAGCTGAGCAGTATGTCTACAAGCTCTCGTGCCTTTTCTCTGATCTCAGAGAGCATCATTCCTGATGACGAGGGTGTGGACTTGTACTGACCGATGCTGAGCTGTCCAGGTTTCTTGTTGAGATTCCAGCGGTAATACGCGGTCGTGACCGATCCGATTTTCTTGAACAGGATGCTTCCAGTCCCTCGACCGGACATACTCTCAGTCAGCGTTCCGCCGTCCCGAAGCCCCCGCAGGCGCTGATCGTTTACCCGTTTGTCTTGTGTGTTTCCGGCCATCAAGACACCCAAAAGTAGTCACTACTGGTTACTACTCTAGCAACTACTTCTGGTGACGTTCAACGTCTTTCGTTGTCCTTGACTGTCGCTCATCGTATTAAAAAAATCTTATGAAATAGCCGGTTAGCAAGGGTATCTGGAGGTTTTCTCAAAATCTGTCTTCGGTTGTCGATAATAAGCATCCCCCTCCTAAGGGGAAGGTTGGCAGTTCGAACCTGCCCTGGGACACCATTTTATTATCCCGCAGTCCTGCAACCCCCCCTACGATCTCCTTAACGGAACGTCATTTGCGGCCGATAACCCGATGAGTCTCCTTTCCTGACGTCCCTGCGTCCTGGAACGGCTCGCGGTATGCGTCGTGGGTGTCTATCATCTGCGCGCCTCGCCGGCCGTGGAGGCGATGTTTCGTTTGTTTTGCCATTGAGTTCATTTTCTTATTTGCCTGGACATCCTCGATGCTGGCGTACCACCAAAAAAGTTTTCTGATCGTCGATGATTTCTCGGATTTCCGCAGCTCCGTTCGGTCGATGTTGCGGGAGTTGGGCGTCAAGGACGTGGACACCGCCGACACCGGTGAAGTGGCACTGCGCATGTGCTCGCAAAAGCGTTATGACTTCATCTTGCAGGATTATCACCTGGGTGACGGGCGCAAGAACGGCCAGCAGGTGCTGGAAGACCTGATGGTCGAGAAGTTGATCAGCCATGAGAGCGTCTTTCTCATGGTGACTGCCGAGACCAGCCAGGCAATGGTGCTCAGTGCCCTGGAACATGAGCCGGATGCGTACCTGACCAAACCATTCAATCGCTCCGGCCTGGCCCAGCGGTTGGAGCGCCTGGAGCAGCGCAAGACGTTGCTCAAGCCGATCCTGCAGGCGCTCGATCGCGGCAAGCCGATGGAAGTGCTCAATGCTTGCATCGCCCTGTGCAAGCAGGACCCGCGCTACGGGCCGCTGTGCCTGCGTTATCGGGCCGATGCGCTGCGCGACCTGAATCAGAACGAGGCCCTTGAGCGGTTGTACAACTCCATCATCGCTGATCGCCCGTTGCCATGGGCTTATGCGGGGTTGGGAAAATTGCTGTTCAAGCGCGGGCAGATCGGCGAAGCCAAGGCTGTCTATGAAAAAGCCCTGAAAGTCTTCCCGATGATGCCGGCCCTGTATGACGGCATGGCCGATGTGCTGGTGGCCGAGGGCGACACGAAGCAAGCCCAGAACATATTGGAAGAAGCGGTGCGCCTGTCGCCGTTGGCGGTGCGTCGGCAATCCCTGTTGGGCAAGTTGGCGATGACCAACGAGGATTACGAGACCGCGTCCAAAGCCTATCGCCAGGCGGTTGGGCAGGGCGCGCAATCGCGATTCAAGGATCCGGAAAGCAACCTTGGCCTGGCCCATGCCTTGATCAGCAAGGGCAGCGAAAAGGGCCTCGACACCCGGACTAGGCTCGAAATCAATACCACGCTCAGCGCGGTTGCAAAGGACAACCCCAGCGATCCGGGCCTGCAGGTTCGAGCGCGGCTGATGAAAGCAACGAGCCTGTTGCTCAACGATGCCGAAACCGCCGAGAAGCTCACCGAGCAAGCCTTGCAGCGTCTCGATGGCATGGAACAATTCATGAGCGCCGAAGCAGCGTTGCTGGTGGCCAAGCAGTTGCAGATGCTCGGCCAGACCAGTGCCGGCGAGTCGATGCTCAAGAACTGCGCGGAAATCTACGGTGATGATCCGGCCGTGATGCAGGGCATCGCCAAGCTCACCGACGATCCGAATATCCTCAACCAGGGCAACGCCGCCGCCGAGCTGAACCGCGAAGGCGTGCGCGTCTACAAGACCGGCGCATTGCCCGAGGCGCGGGAGCTGTTCCGGCGTGCCCTGAAGATGCAACCGAAGAACATCAGTATTGCCCTGAATATGGCGCAATCCCTGCTGCACGGCACTGATACCAGCGTGGAATCGGAGTTGCTGCAGGAGTGTCGCGCCTGCCTGAAACTGGTGGGCATGATGCCCGACACCGATGCGCGTCATGCGCGTTATCAGAAACTGCGGAGCAAGGCATTTGGCGATGAATGACAGCGAACAGGCGCTCGATTTTTCCACGGTGATCGCGTCTACCGTGCATGACATGAAAAACTCCCTGACCTTGCTCATGCAGGCCCACACGCAATGGCTCGAGCGCTTGCCGGAGCCTGAGCGGCAGACCTCGGAGCAGGGCGTGATCGAGTTCGAGTTTGCCCACCTCAATGGCCTGCTGGTGCAGTTGCTCGGGTTGTACAAGCTGGGTGTCAATCAGCTGCCGCTGCATCCGGCCTACCACGAGCTGGATGACTTCATTGAAGCGCAATTGGCCGGTCATCAGGATGTATTCCGCAGTCGCGGGATCATGGCCACCTATGAGGTCGATCCGCTGAGCCCGTTGGGTTTCTTCGATCGCGAGCTGATTGCTTCGGTGCTCGACAACATGATCAACAACGCCATTCGCCACGGGCGCCAGGCGTTGTTGATCAGCGTGAGCGACGAGGCCGGGCAGTTGGTGCTGACGATCAATGACGACGGCGAAGGCTATCCGGCCGAGATGATCGAGCGTCAGGCCGAATACGTGCAAGGCATCAACCACAGCAGTGGCAGCACTGGGCTGGGCTTGTATTTCGCCGCCAGGATCGCCGCGCTGCACCAGCGCGGCGGCTTGAGCGGGCGTACCGAGATTGCCAACGGCGGTGTGCTGGGCGGTGGAGTGTTCAGGCTTTATCTACCCTGAGCCAATCTTCGGTCGGTACAGAACCCTATGGGTTCGATGTCAGATGTTTATTGTCTCGGGATGCTTGATATTCCGAACAGCCGGAGCCTATTTTGTACGGGTTGCCGTTCGCGGCTCGCACACAACAAGGATTGCGTCATGACGACCGATGGCCAGTGTTCACTCGCACAGCGATTGACGGGCATTGATGAGATTGAATGTGTCACGCCGGATTTGAATGGCGTACCCAGGGGCAAGGTAATGAGCGCCGAGGGCTTTCTTGAAGGCCGGCGGTTGCAGATGGCGCGGGGTGTGCTGCTGCAATGCATCATGGGCGGTTATCCGCCAGCGCGCTTTTATGGCAGTGACGATGGCGACCTGGCGTTGGTGCCCGATCCGCAGCAGATTCATCGCTTGCCGTGGAGCCATCCGCCACGCGCCTTGGCGATCTGCGATGCCGACGAACTCAGCGGTGAAAGCTCGCCTTTGTCGACGCGTGGCCAGCTCAAGGCCGTGATCGCTCGGTATGCCGCGCTCGGGTTGGCGCCGGTCGTGGCGACGGAGCTGGAGTTCTTTGTGTTCGCCGCCAATCCGGATCCTGCCCAGCCATTCCTGCCGCCGGTGGGCCTGGACGGTCGGCGCGAAGATGGCCAATCGGCGTTCAGCATCAGTTCCAACAACGGCCTGCGTCCGTACTTCACTGAAGTTTATGAATGCATGGCAGCCTTGGGCTTGCCGCGCGACACATTCATGCATGAAATGGGCGTCAGCCAGTTCGAAATCAATCTGCTCCACGGCGATGCTCTGCGACTGGCTGACCAGACATTCCTGTTCAAGCACCTGCTCAAGGAAGTGGCCCTCAAGCATGGCCTGACGGTGGTCTGCATGGCCAAGCCGCTGGCGCGGACGCCGGGCAGTTCGATGCACATTCACCAGAGCGTGATTGAGCTGGGCAGTGGTCGCAATGTGTTCAGCGACGAGGCGGGCGAGCCGACGGCAACGTTTCGGCACTTCATTGGCGGGCAGCAGGCCTGCATGGCGGATTTCACCGCGTTGTTCGCGCCGAACGTGAACTCCTATCACCGCCTCTGCCATCCATTTGCCTCGCCAAACAATGCCTGCTGGTCCCATGACAATCGTTCGGCCGGATTGCGCATTCCTGCGAGTCCGCCGGTGGCCAGGCGGGTCGAGAATCGTTTGCCGGGGGCCGACGCCAATCCTTACCTGGCGATTGCCGCCAGCCTGGCGGCGGGACTCCATGGCATTGAAAATCGCCTGGAACCAGACGCGGCGATCCAGGGCGAATTCGAAGTGCCGGACAATCTGTCCTTGCCATGTACCTTGCATGCAGCCCTTGAGCGTCTCAAGCGTAGCCACTTGGCGAAGGAACTGTTCGGTACCGAGTTCATCGAAGGCTACATTGCCTCGAAGACCCTGGAACTGACCAGTTTCTTTGACGAAATCACGCCCTGGGAGCGGCGCGTCTTGGCGGCCCAGGCATAACGAACCGTCGCATTCGGGCTATCTTCGAACGATAGCCCTTACTCACCTCAAGGAGCCGCTCGGAACGCCGATGCGCCAAATCTGGAAACCTTTTCGAGCGCTTTATTTCGCCTCGCTGATGATGCTCATCGGCTCGGGCCTCTTGAGTACTTACCTGGCCCTGCGCCTGGCCGCCGACAACGTGGACAGCCTGTGGGTCGGTGCGCTGATGGCCGCGAACTATTTCGGCCTGGTGCTGGGCGGCAAGATCGGCCACCGGCTGATTGCGCGCGTCGGGCATATTCGCGCCTATTCGGCTTGTGCCGGGATTGTCGGCGCGGCGGTCTTGGGCCATGGCCTGGTGGACTGGCTGCCGGCCTGGATCGTGCTGCGGATGATTGTCGGCCTGGGCATGATGTGCCAGTACATGGTCATCGAAAGCTGGCTCAACGAACAGGCCGATGCCAAGCAGCGCGGGGTGGTGTTCAGCGGCTACATGATCGCTTCGTACCTGGGGCTGGTGCTGGGCCAACTGATCCTGGTCATGCATCCGGCCCTGGGGCTGGAATTGCTGATGTTGGTGGCCTTGTGTTTCGCCCTGTGCCTGGTGCCAGTGGCGTTGACCCGGCGGATCCACCCGGCTCCGCTGCATCCGGCCCCCATGGAGCCGCGCTTCTTTATCAAGCGCGTGCCGCAATCGCTGACCACGGTGTTGGGCTCCGGGCTGATCGTTGGCTCTTTCTACGGCCTGGCGCCGCTGTACGCCTCCCAGCAGGGCCTGAGCACCGAGCAGGTCGGCCTGTTCATGGGCAGCTGCATCTTTGCCGGCCTGCTGGTGCAATGGCCGTTGGGCTGGCTGTCGGATCGTTATGATCGAGCCCTGTTGATCCGATGCTTCGCACTGGCCCTGGTGGTGTGTGCATTGCCGCTGGCCATTTTGTCGAAGGTGCCGCTGGAAGTGTTGTTCGTCGCGGGGTTCTGCTGTTCGCTGGTGCAGTTTTGCCTGTACCCATTGGCGGTGGCGTTTTCCAATGACCACGTCGAAGGGGATCGCCGGGTGTCGCTCACCGCGATGCTGCTGGTGACCTACGGCGTTGGCGCGAGTATTGGCCCGTTGGTGGCGGGTGTGCTGATGAAGCTGTTCGGCAGCCAGATGCTCTATGGCTTCTTCGCCTTGTTTGCGTTGGTACTGGTGTGGCGGATCCGGCCGAAAGCGGTCACCAATCTGCACCAGGTCGATGACGCTCCTCTGCACCATGTGGCCATGCCGGACAACATGACCAGCTCACCGCTGGTGGCGTGCCTTGATCCGCGGGTCGACGAGCAGGTGGTGCAGGAGCAGATGCAGATGTCGCCCGATCCGGACGTCGAGGCGGAGCCAGAGCTGGAGCCGGTCACCGAAGGCGCCGATGACCAACCGCCTCCCTCCGATTTCACCCAGGCCAGGCCATGAGGCCGGCATAAAAAACGGGCAATCCTTGCAAGGGATTGCCCGTTTTTTTATGTAGCGCGCGCGAAAATCAGAAATCGTCTTTATCGAACCGACGGGCTTCACGCTGCAATTGATACACGAAGCGTTCGACTTGGCGCTGTACCAGGCCGCTGATATTGTGGAAGCGCACGCCAGCGAAGGTGGTGTTGATCCGCTCTTCGAAATGCAGGTAGCGCAGCTCCACCGGTGCAGTCATGTTGCCGAACGGCAGGGCGGCGATGAAGCGTTCGTAAACCTGGCCCAGTTGCAGCCGCTCGGTGATGTCGCCGTCGAAGCGCAGCTTGCAGCCGGTTGCGGAGATATCCAGCAGTTTGCCGTTGACCGGAGACTTGAGCTTGTCACCACCCAATTCCACGTTCACCAGTTGCGCCAGTTTCAATGCGGCCCGGAAGGCGTTGCGACGCTGGTGGTAAACCACTTCTTCAGGCAAGGCGCCGCGATAGCAGCGGCCGTCGCTCGACTCTTGGATGGTCAGCGGGCCGTTGCCTTCCCACGCAATGCGCACGCCGTCATGGAAACCCTCGACGCGAAACGGCTCGCCGGCTAGCAGGAAACGTTCACCGTCCCGAGGAATCATTTCGTCCAGGGCGATGGTGTTGCTGTCGCGATCGACATCCACCAGGTAGCTCTGGAACCGCTGGCTGCGCTCATGAAAGGTGATGATCAGCGGGTCATGGCTGTCTTGCAGCATCCGCAGGTTGCCGGAGATTTCCAGAGGGGTGGTGAGGACCTTGGGCGGCTGCGGAGCATCATCCGCGTTTGAGGCATTGAACACGGTGGGTCAATCTCCAGGCAAAATACGACTACAAAGAGCCAGCATTTTGCCAGCATGTATCGCGCGTTGATAGTGCGCCGGCATCGTTCGCTTCATGCCTGGCTGAGCGGGCGGTGCTTGACCATTTTTGCGGTCGAGCCGCGAGCGTCATAGAGCGTCGGGATTTCGCCGCCGTTGAGAATGCGCAACTGATTGGCGGTGGCGGCCTGCTGCATCTGGATAGACTGGCCGTTTCGAGCGTTGGCGGCCTGGCATTGGTTGAGCAGGTCGTTGAGCACCGCGCTTTGCGACAACAGCTGATCGCCGATCGGCGATTGGCTGGCCAATTGCTCGAGGCCACTGTTATCGGCGGGCAGGTTGAGGCTGGCGAGAATTTCGCTGCGCTTGCGGCCATGCTGGTCGAGCAAAATGATCAATGCCTGTTTCTGCGCCAGGATATTTTCCAGCAGCGGCATGTCCCGCCCGTGTAATGCCAGGGCTTCGGTCTGCAACAACTCCAGCAATTGTTGCGCTGGAGCGAAGTCGTCGGTGATCAATTGCAGTAAATGAGTGTCGTGCATGGCTGGCCTTGGGTCTTGAGCGTCCAAAAGCCTGGCGCAGGCGGGGGCCTAGCGCTGGGCTTCGAAGTTGAGCAGCTTGCTGGCTACACGGTTGCTGTCGACTTGGTAGCTGCCATCGGCGATTGCTGCTTTCAACGCGGCCACGCGGGCGTTGTCGACGACAGGTTGATCGCGCAGCTTGTCAGTGACCTTCTGCAACTGTTGAGCCTCATTGCTGAGGTGTACCGACTCCCCGTTCTTGACAGTGGCGGCCTGGTCGGCTGGCTTGGATTTGTCGGTTTCGACGGTTTCCTTGCTGGCGCTGGTGCGCGTTGTGCCTGTCACGGGCGAGGAGCTGTTTAAACGATTGAAATCGATGACCATGGTAAAAAACCTCTGGGTATTTGGACGCTTGCCATGTTTTCGGCCATCCCCAAAAAAACTTTAGGCTCATTTTCAAATGAACGAGCGCACGTCTGCGCTTGCCTTGTACAAGGCACAGTCTAGGGAACACCGAGGTCAAGCGCCAGCCTGTCTACCCTCCTTGCGGCCTCTTACATAGCCACTTCTACCTGGCCAGGCGCTATCACCTGGGCCTTGATGACTCGCTGGGAGTTGAGGTTCTTTACCCGAATCTGTTCACGCATGCCGCCGTTGGCCAAGGCCTCGCCGGGCATCCGCACGGCCAGGGTTCCGCTGCGAGCGGTAATGACCACCTGATCGCCCTTGCGAACCACTTCGGCCTGTTCCAGATGCACCTGGGTGATCACTTGGTCGGCGACCATTGGTCGGACAAGTTTCTGACCAATGGCCTCATCTACTGAGGTCAGGAAGCCCTGGCTGATCTGGCTGACGTCGCGTTCACGCAAGACCACGTCCTGCGGCTCGACAATCCCGGCACGCTTGAGCGGACGGGTGGTGGTGACAATTTCCCGATACAGGCGCACTTGAGCAGGCACGAACACGGTCCAGGGCGCTGCGCTGTCGCAACGAACCCTTACCGTGACGCGGCCCAGCGGCCGGGCCGGGCTCTCCAGCGAGGCAGTCAATTCCCTGTCGCACATCGGCATGCGCAGGCGCGGGTCGAGCTGGTTGACTTCGATCTCGTAGCGACCTTCGGTTTGACTGGTTGCCAGGTAGTCTTCTACGGTGAACTCAAGAAAGCCCTGAGTGACGCCGATAAGGAGATCAGGCAAGGTTACCGCAGCAGCACCAAGGGCAGGACCGCCCGACGCGAGCAGGCAGGCAGCCAGCAGTGCACCGAGCCAGTGGCGGCAGTGAGTGGTCAGGCGTCGAGAAAATGTCGTTTGTGCGTTCATGCCGGTTCAATAGCAAGCCCCGTGCCGTTTAGTGATGAATGCGCGACGGATACATTAGCGTGAGTAGGAGTCAGGGCATGGCGGGAGTGATGGATTCGGTAAACCAGCGCACACAGCTGGTCGGTCAGAATCGCCTGGAGCTGTTGTTGTTCCGTCTCGATGGCCAACAGTTGTATGGAATTAACGTGTTCAAGGTCCGCGAAGTGCTGCAATGCCCCAAGCTGACCCTGATGCCCAAATCCAGTCCCGTCGTGTGCGGTGTGGCGAATATCCGGGGAGCGACCATCCCGATTCTCGACCTGGCGATGGCGACCGGTTCCGGCCGGTTGCTCGACCAGAGCAATCCGTTTGTGATCATCACCGAGTACAACACCAAGACCCAGGGGTTCCTGGTGCGGTCGGTGGAGCGCATCGTCAACATGAACTGGGAAGAGATCCATCCACCACCCAAGGGGACCGGCCGCGATCACTACCTGACGGCGGTGACCCGGGTCGATAACCAATTGGTGGAAATCATCGACGTGGAGAAAATCCTCGCCGAAGTGGCGCCGACCCCGGAGACCATCTCCGTTGGCGTGATAGATGCCGAGACCCAGCACAAGGCAGTGTCCTTGCGGGTGCTGACCGTCGACGATTCTTCGGTGGCACGCAAGCAGGTCACGCGTTGTCTGCAAACGGTCGGCGTCGAGGTGATCGCCCTGAATGACGGAAGGCAAGCGCTGGATTACCTGCGCAACCTGGTCGACGAGGGCAAGAAACCGGAAGAGGAGTTCTTGATGATGATCTCCGACATCGAGATGCCGGAGATGGACGGGTATACGCTGACATCGGAGATCCGCAGCGACCCACGCATGCAAAAGCTGCACATCATCTTGCATACTTCGTTGTCCGGGGTGTTCAACCAGGCGATGGTGAAGAAAGTCGGTGCCGACGATTTCCTGGCCAAGTTCCGGCCCGACGACCTGGCTTCCCGGGTCGTCGAACGAATCAAGACAGCAGGCTAAAGGTCGGGCGCGTTGTGCGCCCGGCAAGTCAACACAGTGAAAAGAGGCGGTATCTTGTCTACGGGTAATTTGGATTTCGAACAGTTCCGGGTCTTCCTGGAAAAAGCCTGTGGCATCTTGCTTGGTGAAAACAAGCAGTACCTGGTGTCGAGCCGTCTCAATAAATTGATGGAACAACAGGGCATCAAGTCATTGGGCGAACTGGTCCAGCGTATCCAGGCCCAGCCGCGCAGTGGCTTGCGCGAAATGGTCGTGGACGCCATGACCACCAACGAAACCTTGTGGTTTCGCGACACCTATCCCTTCGAAGTATTGAAGAACAAGGTGTTGCCGGCGGCGATCAAGGCCAGTCCGGGCCAGCGCCTGCGGATCTGGTCGGCGGCCTGTTCGTCGGGGCAGGAGCCTTATTCGCTGTCGATGTCCATCGACGAATTCGAGCGGACCAACATCGGCCAGTTGAAAGGTGGCGTGCAGATCGTCGCCACCGACCTGTCCGGGACCATGCTCAATAACTGCAAGACCGGCGAGTACGACAGCCTGGCCATCGGCCGTGGCCTGTCACCCGATCGCCTGCAGCGTTATTTCGACGCGAAGGGGCCGGGCAAATGGGTGGTCAAGGCGCCGATCAAGAGCCGGGTGGAGTTCCGCTCGTTCAACCTGCTGGACAGCTACGCCAGCCTGGGCAAGTTCGACATCGTGTTCTGCCGCAACGTACTGATCTACTTCTCCGCTGAGGTGAAGAAGGACATCCTGCTGCGTATCCACAGCACCTTGAAGCCGGGTGGCTATCTGTTTCTCGGCGCTTCCGAAGCGCTGAACGGCTTGCCGGATCATTACCAGATGGTCCAGTGCAGCCCGGGAATCATCTACCAGGCCAAGTGATTGGCTTGGGTTGTAAAAAACGGGAGTCCCAAGGGGCTCCCGTTTTTTTTACAGCACCGTCCACAGTTTGGATCTTATCGCGCCTGAGAAGCGGCAGAAAAGCGGCAGCCAGCGGAAGCCGATTGCCGCTTTTCTGGCATTGCCGCTTTGCCGATCCCCGCAAAGCCCCGGTTTACGGGGCTTTTGAAAGTGGCACGACGCTTGCTAAAGCCTTCGTACGTACATTCTGGTCACCCAAAGGTTTCCGACATGAGCATCAGCTTCGATAAAGCGCTCGGTATCCACGAACAGGCCCTGAGCTTCCGCGCCCAGCGTGCCGAAGTCCTGGCCAACAACATCGCCAACGCCGACACCCCGAACTACAAGGCCCGTGACCTGGATTTTTCCAAGGTGCTCGCCGAGCAGAACGAGAAAACCAAGAACGGCCACTTCGCCTTGAACATGACCAACAGCCGTCATATCGAAGCCGAGGGCGTGGGCAGCGGCGACGAATCCTTGATGTATCGCACGCCGATGCAGCCGTCGATCGACCAGAACACCGTGGACGCTCAACTGGAACAGTCCAACTACGCGGAAAACTCCGTGAACTTCCAGGCCAGCTTCACCCTGCTCAACAGTAAATTCAAAGGGCTGGTATCGGCCCTGCGTGGAGAGTAAGCCATGTCGATCGCGAGCGTTTTCAACATCGCCGGCAGTGCCATGAGTGCCCAGACCACTCGCCTGAACACCGTCGCCAGTAACATTGCCAACGCCGAGACCGTTTCGTCGAGCATCGACCAGACCTATCGCGCCCGCCACCCGGTGTTCGCCACCATGTTCCAGGGCGGCCAGTCCGGCGGCAGCGACTCGCTGTTCCAGGACCAGGACGCGGCGGGGCAGGGCGTACAGGTACTGGGCGTAGTCGAAGACCAGAGCAACCTCGAAGCACGTTATGAGCCAAACCATCCGGCCGCGGACGCCAAGGGTTATGTCTATTACCCGAACGTCAACGTCGTCGAAGAAATGGCCGACATGATTTCCGCCAGTCGTTCGTTCCAGACCAACGTCGAAATGATGAACACCGCCAAAACCATGATGCAGAAGGTCCTGACCCTCGGTCAGTGATAAGGGGCGAGTCACATGAGCGTCACCAACACCACCGGCGGTTTGAGCCTCAACGAGATTCTCGCCAATTCCTCGGTCAAGACCAACACCAAGGCCGATGGCCTGGGCGCGGCAACCAATGCGGCGAGCGGCAACCAGGAATTGGGCAAGGATGCGTTTTTGCAACTGCTCGTTACCCAACTGAAGAATCAGAACCCGCTGGAGCCCCAGGACAACGGTGAGTTCGTTGCCCAGTTGGCGCAGTTCAGCAGCCTGGAAGGCATCACCACGCTCAACGATACCGTCAGCGGCATCGCCGGCAACTACAACTCGTCCCAGGCGTTGCAAGCTTCGTCCCTGGTCGGGCGTTCGGTGATCGCTCCGGGTGACAAGGCCGTGGTCGATACTTCCAAGAGCCTCAACGGCACCGTGGTGGTTCCGGCAGCGGTGTCCTCCCTTACCGTCAAGATCATGGACAAGGATGGCAAGACCGTCCGCACCATCGACCTGGGCAGCCAGAAATCTGGCAACTCCGCCTTCATCTGGGATGGCAAGAACGATGCGGGCACGACCGTCGAGTCGGGCACGTACACCTTCGCGGCCTCGACCACCATCGATGGCCAGGCCACATCGCTGATCACCAACCTGCCGGCCACGGTCAGCAGCGTGACGATCAGCCAGACGGGCGGTGAGCTCA
Source organism: Pseudomonas frederiksbergensis (assembly GCF_035751725.1). Classification (GTDB taxonomy): domain Bacteria; phylum Pseudomonadota; class Gammaproteobacteria; order Pseudomonadales; family Pseudomonadaceae; genus Aquipseudomonas; species Aquipseudomonas frederiksbergensis_A. The sequence continues at coordinate 1,541,184 of NZ_CP142104.1, forward strand.
TGCTCAACCTGGCCGGGCTGGGCAGCATTGCCCTGTCCAAAGTACAAACTATTGGTATGTAGAGCCGACTAACCGGCAAAAGGAGTCAACATGTCTTTCAACATCGGCCTTAGCGGTCTCTATGCAGCCAACAAACAGCTGGACGTGACCGGCAACAACATCGCCAACGTGGCGACCACCGGTTTCAAATCGTCCCGCGCGGAATTCGAAGACGTCTACTCGGCCACCAAGCTGGGTTCGGGCAGCAAGACCGTCGGCAACGGCGTGCGCCTGGCCAACGTTTCCCAGCAATTCGGCCAGGGTGACGTGAACAACACCGGCAACGTGCTGGACATGGGCATCCAGGGCCAGGGCTTCTTTGTCCTGAGCAACGACGGTTCCCTGAGCTACACCCGTGCCGGTACGTTCAAGACCGACAAGGAAGGCTACGTCACCAACAGTGACGGCACTGCACGTCTGCAGGGCTATGGCGTGGATGCCAACGGCAAGATCCAGAACGGCATCCTGACCGATCTGCGCATCGATACCTCGAACCTGCCGCCACAAGCCACCAGCCTGGTTTCGTCGACCATCAACCTGAACTCGACGGCAACGCCGATTACCGCCGCGTTCAACCCGGCCGATACCGCTACTTTCACCAAGCAGTTCACCACTCCGATCTACGACACCCAGGGTAACCAGCATTCCATGGACCAGTACATGGTCAAGACGGCCGGCAACACCTGGAACGTCTATACCTTGATCGATGGTCGTAACCTCGATGGCAGCTTGCCGACCACGACCGGTGCGACCGCGCCTGTTCCTTCGACCATGAACTTCGATTCGAGCGGCAGGTTGACCTCGGTCACCACTCCTCCAGCGGGTACCAGCAGTGATTTGGTACTGACCGGCTGGGTTCCGGGCACCGTGACCAACGGCACATGGACCGCCAACGGCGCGGCCAGCGCGCCGAGCATCACAATCTCCATGGGCAACACCACTCAGTTCAACGCCGACACCGCGCGGTCGATCCCGGCCCAGAACGGTTACGCCACTGGCCAGATCACCAACCTGACCATTGATGGCAGCGGTGTGATGCTCGCCAACTTCAGCAACAACCAGACCAAGCCGATCGGCCAGCTCGCCCTCGCCAGCTTCACCAACGAGCAGGGTCTGCAGCCAGTAGGCGGCACCAGCTGGAAAGAAACCTTCGCTTCGGGTATTCCAGGCTACGACGCGCCACAAACCGGCACCCTGGGTTCGATCGTCTCCAACTCCCTGGAAGAGTCCAACGTCAACCTGACCAACGAACTGGTCGAGTTGATCAAGGCGCAAAGCAACTACCAGGCAAACGCCAAGACCATCTCCACCCAGAGCACCATCATGCAGACCATCATTCAGATGGCTTGATGCCGATGGCTGTTTGAAGGCTGCACAAGGAGCCCCTCGCGAGAGGGGCTTTTTTGTGCGGCCATGATTCTCATTTTCCGCTTGAAAAGGATGACTATCGGCTTTAATGGTACGCGCTGGACTCAGTGGATTTGCGCGGCAGGTCAATCATCCGCAGTAGAAAGAGACTTTCCTCTTTCGCGTGCTTTTTTCTCTTCAATATCGAAACCGTGCTCAAAAAGAGCCATGTCAAACAGTCTGCCGGTTGGGTACGGCAGCTGTGCCTTTTTGGTTTTCAGGGTCGGAAATTCCAGCTTCATTTCTTCTATGATTTTGGCTAGCGCTGTAAGTCCTTTGCCACTGACTGTTCCTACGTCAGCTCGATATGGATATAGATTGACGCGACCAGCTTTGAAAAATCTATCTAGCGCAGGGTACTCGCCCCATACGCCTAATAAGATTTTAGTAATCAAGGTGTCAGTCCAGGATACCTTTGCTCCTTCGAAGGCCTTTATCGAGGCCACGACAGAGTCGAGTAATGCCTGGTTGCGCCTTAACTGTTTTTGGTCAACTGAAGGAGAGAAGTCTTTAAGCGTCAACTCAAAAAGCTTGGGGCCGTCACCCTTGAATAATATTCTGGCTAGATCTTTCATTAGGTCCAGATTGCTATTTTTCAGCAGTCTTGAAGAACCTCGGTACATTCCCCAGTTCGCCAGATAGAAACCCAGATGCAGTGCTGTCATCTCTATCTGCTTTTTAGACGTCAGGGCTCCCCAGTTTCCTTCGAAGGTCCAAATATATTCCCAGAGAAACTCCCAAGCCTGGAGGCGGGGGTATTCGTGGTTTTCTATTCTGCTGTAATACGCGAGGGTGTAAGCCTTCGAATCAAATGGCATCTGCTTTCTCCTGATGGCCATAACGCACAAAAAAACCCCCGATAAACCAGCGGTCTATCGGGGGCTTCTTCAGCAGGCGCCTTGCAGCGCCCACCCGCTCAGCTTATTGGCAAGCTTCGCAATCCGGTTCGTCGATGGCGCAGGCCTTTGGCACTGGCGCCGGTCCGGCTGGAGCAGCCAGGACCGAGTCGTCACCGTGGTTGCCGCCAGCGGAAACCGCGTTCAGCTTGCCGGTGTTGACGGTCGACTTCTCGGTGCTGGTCGCGGCCAGGGCACGGAGGTAGTAGGTGGTCTTCAGGCCACGGTACCAAGCCATGCGGTAGGTCACGTCCAGCTTCTTGCCCGAGGCGCCGGCGATGTACAGGTTCAGCGACTGAGCCTGGTCGATCCACTTCTGGCGACGGCTGGCGGCATCGACAATCCACTTGGTGTCCACTTCGAACGCGGTGGCATAGAGCTCCTTGAGTTCTTGCGGGATGCGCTCGATCTGCTGCACCGAACCGTCGTAGTACTTCAGGTCGTTGATCATGACCGAGTCCCACAGGCCGCGGGCCTTGAGGTCGCGAACCAGGTACGGGTTGATCACGGTGAATTCGCCCGACAGGTTCGATTTCACGTACAGGTTCTGGTAGGTCGGTTCGATCGACTGCGACACGCCGGTGATGTTGGCGATAGTGGCGGTCGGTGCGATGGCCATGATGTTCGAGTTGCGGATGCCTTTCTGCACACGGGCGCGAACCGGTGCCCAGTCCAGGGTTTCCTTCAGGTCGACGTCGATGTACTTCTCGCCGCGCTGGGCAATCAGGATCTGTTGCGAGTCCAGCGGCAGGATGCCTTGGGACCACAGCGAACCCTGGAACGTCTCGTAGGCGCCACGCTCGTCGGCCAGGTCGCAGGAAGCCTGGATCGCGTAGTAGCTGACCGCTTCCATGGACTTGTCGGCGAACTCGACCGCGGCATCGGAACCGTACGGGATGTGCTGCAGGTACAAGGCGTCCTGGAAGCCCATGATGCCCAGGCCGACCGGACGGTGCTTGAAGTTGGAGTTCTTCGCCTGTGGCACCGAGTAGTAGTTGATGTCGATCACGTTGTCGAGCATGCGCACAGCGGTGTTCACGGTGCGTTGCAGCTTGGCGGTGTCCAGCTTGCCGTCGACGATGTGGTTCGGCAGGTTGATCGAGCCCAGGTTGCAGACCGCGATCTCGTCCTTGTTGGTGTTCAGGGTGATCTCGGTGCACAGGTTCGAGCTGTGGACCACGCCCACGTGCTGCTGCGGGCTGCGCAGGTTGCACGGGTCCTTGAAGGTCAGCCATGGGTGGCCGGTTTCGAACAGCATCGACAGCATCTTGCGCCACAGGTCTTTGGCCTGGACGACTTTGAACAGCTTGATCTTGTTGTACTCGGTCAGGGCTTCGTAGTACTCGTAGCGCTCTTCGAAAGCCTTGCCGGTCAGGTCGTGCAGGTCCGGCACTTCGGATGGCGAGAACAGGGTCCACTTGCCGTCATCGAAGACGCGCTTCATGAACAGGTCGGGGATCCAGTTGGCGGTGTTCATGTCGTGGGTACGACGACGGTCATCACCGGTGTTCTTGCGCAGCTCGATGAACTCTTCGATGTCCATGTGCCAGGTTTCCAGGTAGGCGCAGACCGCGCCCTTGCGCTTGCCGCCCTGGTTGACCGCGACTGCGGTGTCGTTGACCACTTTGAGGAACGGCACGACGCCCTGGGATTTGCCGTTGGTGCCCTTGATGTACGAGCCCAATGCGCGAACCGGGGTCCAGTCGTTGCCCAGGCCACCGGCGAATTTCGACAGCATGGCGTTGTCGTGGATCGCGCCGTAGATGCCCGACAGGTCATCCGGAACGGTGGTCAGGTAGCAGCTCGACAGCTGCGGACGCAGGGTGCCGGCGTTGAACAAGGTTGGGGTCGAGGCCATGTAGTCGAAGGACGACAACAGGTTGTAGAACTCGATCGCGCGGTCTTCACGCTGTTTCTCTTCGATCGCCAGGCCCATGGCCACGCGCATGAAGAAGATCTGCGGCAGTTCGAAGCGCACGCCATCCTTGTGGATGAAGTAACGGTCGTAGAGGGTTTGCAGGCCCAGGTAGGTGAACTGCTGGTCGCGCTCGTGGTTGATCGCCTTGCCGAGTTTTTCCAGGTCGAATTCGGCCAGGACAGGGTTCAGCAATTCGTACTCGATACCCTTGGCGACGTAGGCCGGCAGGGCCTTGGCGTAGAGGTCGGCCATTTCGTGGTGGGTCGCGCTCTCGGCGACTTCCAGGAAGCTCAGGCCTTCGGCGCGCAGGGTGTCCATCAGCAGGCGTGCGGTCACGAACGAGTAGTTCGGCTCGCGTTCCACCAGGGTCCGCGCGGTCATCACCAGTGCGGTGTTGACGTCCTTCAGGGCGACGCCGTCATAGAGGTTCTTCAGGGTTTCGCGCTGGATCAGGTCGCCATCGACTTCTTCCAGGCCTTCGCAGGCCTCGGTGACGATGGTGTTCAGGCGGCCCATGTCCAGCGGCGCCAGGCTGCCGTCGGCGCGTGCGATGCGGATCGAAGGGTGGGCCTGGACCGGTGCGTCGGCAGGGGAACGGGTAGCACGTTCCTTGGCGCGGGAGTCACGGTAGATCACGTAGTCGCGAGCTACTTTCTGCTCGCCGGCACGCATCAGGGCCAGTTCGACCTGGTCCTGGATTTCTTCGATGTGGATGGTGCCGCCCGACGGCATGCGACGCTTGAAGGTCGCGGTGACCTGTTCGGTCAGGCGGGCGACGGTGTCGTGGATTCGCGACGAGGCGGCAGCGGTGCCGCCCTCAACTGCGAGGAACGCTTTGGTGATGGCGACGGTAATCTTGTCATCGGTGTAGGGAACGACAGTGCCGTTACGCTTGATCACGCGCAGTTGACCCGGCGCGGTGGCGGACAGATCCGGGCTCGAATCGGCGGCCAGCGGCGCGGTGCCCTGCGGGTTCTCGCGAGTTGTGTCGGTGTGCATGGGTGTCTCCACGTTCTCTATGTTTATTTGGGCACCATCACGGTGCCCACCGTTCCGTCCTGAAGCACTACAACCGACTGGCGCCGGGTATAACAACTTCGGGACAGTAGGACGCGGGCCTGTGGCGTCGCGTCCATCCGAAGTTCTTGGGTCGCGAGCCTGGGCTCTAGACCGGGTTTGCTAAGGTGGCAGCAAAGGACTGCAACACCCGTACCGTTCCGGTCGTTTTCGACCTGGGAAACGGTTGCCATCCGCAGGGGCGGTTCTGGACTTGGAAAACTGCGGTGTTGCAGGAGGACAGAGGCAAGAAAAGCGCTTGAATTCTCTATCCGACTTGTGTTTGGTTTTTGGCCTGAAACCCTACATGTAGGGTTTTTTACGCGGCGGGCTACAAGATAATGCGTTTTTGGACATGAATCAACGTGCTGCCTGTGGATAAGCCTGTGCGTAATTTGTGTGCGAAACGTGGAACTGCTCTGTAGGCCGCGACCTAGCTGGAGCGAGCCTTTTTTCAACGATTTTGACGACTCGAAAACAGCCCGGAGTTTTTTGCGGGCGCGGACGTTACCACACAAATCCAGCCCGACCGAACGCATTTGTCCGCTTGTTTTCTACGCAGGTCGCGTTTATACAATCGGCCGGTGCGTGGGCGTGTTTATCCTCCTTTAAGATGACAAAAAAACGGGAGGATGCAGATTTCCAAGCGGGCACGGGATAGTGCTGATCCTTCTTTTATATTCACAGCAAGACGAGGCCCCCCGTGGAACAAGAAGCCTGGCAGATTTTGATCGTCGAGGATGACCAGCGTCTGGCCGAGCTGACCCGCGAGTACTTGGAGAGCAATGGCCTGCACGTCGCCATCGAAGGCAACGGCGCGGTGGCGGCGCAACGGATCATCGACGAGCAGCCGGACCTGGTCATCCTCGACCTGATGCTGCCTGGCGAAGACGGCCTGAGCATTTGCCGCAAGGTGCGCGAACACTTCAACGGACCGATCCTGATGCTGACGGCGCGTACCGATGACACCGACCAGATCCAAGGCCTGGACCTTGGGGCCGATGACTACGTCTGCAAGCCGGTGCGCCCACGCCTGTTGCTGGCGCGCATCCAGGCCCTGTTGCGGCGCAGTGAGCCGGAACCGTCGGTGCCGCAGAAACCGCGGCGCCTGGAATTCGGCCCGCTGGTGGTGGACGACGCCTTGCGTGAAGCCTGGTTGCAGGGCAACGGTATCGAACTGACCAGCGCCGAATTCGACCTGTTGTGGCTGCTGGTGTCCAATGCCGGGCGCATCCTGTCCCGGGAAGAAATCTTCACCGCCCTGCGCGGCATCGGCTACGACGGCCAGGATCGCTCCATCGACGTGCGCATCTCGCGCATCCGCCCCAAGATCGGCGACGACCCCGACCATCCACGACTGATCAAGACCATTCGCAGCAAAGGCTACCTGTTCGTGCCTGAAGCTTGCGTAGACGCCGCTCCGTGAACTCGATCTTCCTGCGGATCTATGGCGGCATGTGCGCGGCGCTGGTGTTGGTCGCGGTACTTGGCGTGCTGGCGCTGCACCAGCTTAATCAGACGCGCGCCGAGCAGTACCGCGAGCGCCTGGCCCACGGGACGTTTTCCTTGATGGCCGATAATTTGCGGCCAATGAATGACACCGAGCGCCGTCGAGCGTTGGCGGTGTGGGCGCGCCTGCTGGGCATTCCGCTGGAACTGCAGGTGCTCAGCCAGGGCGACCTCGACCTGGGCCAGCGCACCCGAGTATTGCGCGGGCAGGTCCTGGTGGAGCAGACCGGCCCCCACGCGGCCAAGGTCTATCGGTTGGTCAGCGATGGCGAGCAATTGACGTTGGTAGGCGAAGTTCGCCAGATCAGCGAGCAATTGGCCCGGGCGACAATCTATTTGCTGGCCGACGAGCTGGTGCGCTACCCCGTGGCCGAGCAGCCCGAGCGGCTTGCGCAACTCAAACAGGAAAAGGGCTTCGGTTTCGACCTGCGCCTGATGACCGTCGACCAGGCGGACATGGATGAAGACCAGCGTCGGCGGGTGTCCGAGGGCGACACGGTGATGGCGCTGGGCAAGGGTGGCGACTCGATCCGGGTATTCGCCGGGATGGTCGGCACGCCGTGGGTCCTGGAGATCGGCCCGTTGTACCAGATGAATCCTTATCCGCCCGAATGGCTGGTGCTGATCGCGGCGCTGGGCTTGAGCCTGATCGGCTTGATCGTCTACTTGCTGGTGCGTCAGTTGGAGCGACGCTTGCGCGGCCTGGAATCAGCCGCCACCCAGATCGCCCAGGGCAGCCTGGAAACCCGCGTGCCGGCCCGGGGCGCCGATTCGGTGGGGCGCCTGGCCGCTGCGTTCAATGGCATGGCCGAGCACTTGCAGCAATTGTTGGCGATCCAGCGGGAGTTGGTGCGCGCGGTGTCCCACGAATTGCGCACGCCGGTGGCGCGCCTGCGCTTCGGCCTGGAAATGCTCGGCAGCGCCAGCACGCCCGAGGCCCGCGATAAATACCTGGCCGGCATGGACCACGACATCGAAGATCTGGATCGCCTGGTAGACGAGATGCTGACGTATGCGCGCCTGGAGCAAGGCTCGCCGGCGTTGAATTTCCAGCGGGTGGATCTGGATGCGCTGGTCAATCAGGTCATAGAAGAATTGGGGCCTTTGCGCGCCGGGATCACGGTGGAGCGTGGCCTGTGCCTGTCCGCCGCCGATTGCGACGGCGCCTGGGTCGAGGCCGAGCCGCGTTTCCTGCATCGCGCCCTGCAGAATCTGGTGGGCAATGCCATGCGCCATGCCAGATCCCGGGTCACCGTGAGTTACCAGGTCGGCCAACTGCGCTGCCGGGTCGATGTCGAGGATGACGGGCCGGGTGTGCCGGAGGCCGCGTGGGAACGGGTATTCAAGCCGTTCCTGCGCCTGGACGACAGCCGGGCGCGAGCGTCGGGCGGCCACGGACTGGGGCTGTCGATCGTGCGGCGGATCATCCACTGGCACGATGGCCGCGCGCTGATCAACAGAAGCAAAAGCCTGGGCGGGGCATGTTTCAGCTTGAGTTGGCCGAGGCATCAGGATCGGTCTTGAAAGGTGCGGCGCTCCAGATCTACGCGTCTCGGGCCTCGATCCCTACCAGGCTCAGCAACTGCCCATCCTTGAGCCCAAACTGCCCTTGCAACTCGCTGCCATGACGCCACTCGGGCGACAGGTCGGTCAGGAGCCGCAGGCGCACTTGCCCGTCGTGGGACCACTCCAGCACTTCGGCATGCTCGAAATAGAAACGCTGCCCGACAATCGGGTACAGCGCCTTGAACAGGCTTTCCTTGACTGAGAAGGTCAACGTTACCAGCAGCGCCCGGTCGTCGCGCGCAACCGTCGCCATGCGTAGCAGTTCAGCGGGAGTGAGGATCTCACCCACCAGTCGCTCGGCGCGCTCGGGGTCGAGCAGGTTTTCCAGGTCCATGCCCAGCCCTTGCCAGCGTCTTTTTTGCGCAACGATGGCCGCCGCCCGGCCGGTACTGTGGGTGATCGAACCGCTGACATGAGCAGGCCACACCGGGGCGCGGTCCTCGCCGATGGCGGGAACACACGCCATGCCGTCAAGCCGATGCAAGGCCGCCCGGGCGCAGATTCGCCCGGCGAGGAATTCCGCCTGGCGCTTGGCGACCGAGCGTTGGATGCTCGCCGGCGGTTCGATGGCGCTGTCCGGGAAATCAGTCGCGACGAGCAGCAGCGGATCGAAGCGAGTACTGAGCAGCACTGTATCGGACAGGGCGTCGGGCAGCAGCCAATGATTGTCCAGAGGCGAGCAGCAGGCGGGCAGGGCGGGGATCGGGTTCATGCCGCGCATTTTGCCGGGTTGGCTGGAGGCTGGGTAGTGGGCCTAGCCTGGTGAATAAAAGAGCGGTTGGTTTTTGTGGCGAGGGAGCAAGGTCCCTCGCCACCAAAACAACATTTTTTCAGCTGAATGAAGTGTTCTCAGCCAAAAATCTTCTTGAAGAACTTCTGCATATCCGCCCACGATTTCTCATCGGCTTCCTTGTTGTAGCCAATGTCTGGCCCGCCATGCTCGCCGTGGCTCAGGCGATCGGCGTCGGGGTTGCTGAAACCGTGCTTGGCGCCGTCGAGGCTGACGAACTCATACTTGGCGCCGGCCTTGTCCATCTCGCTCTTGAAAGCGGTCACGTTGTCTTCGGTGACCATGCTGTCCAGCGCGCCGTGCTCCACCAGGATCTTGGCCTTGACGCTTCCCGGGGTGGCTGGCGTGTTGGTGACCAGGGCACCGTGGAAACTCACCACGCCGGCCAGCGGGACACCTTGGCGCGCGGCGTCCAACACCACCTTGCCGCCGAAGCAATAGCCGATGGCGGCGAGCTTGTCCGGATCGGTCTGGGGTTGTTTCTTCAAGAGGTCCAGCCCGGCCTGGAAGCGCGCGCTGGCCGCCTTGCCGTCCTTGAGCGCTGCCTGCATGAAGGCCAGGGCGTCCTTGGGATGCTCGGTGTTCTTGCCGTCGCCGTACATGTCGATGGCCAGGGCACTGTAGCCCAGGCCGGCAAGGTCACGGGCGCGACGCTTGGCGTAATCGTTCAGCCCCCACCATTCATGCACCACCACCACGCCCGGGCGCGGGCCCTTGATCGCATCGTCGTAGGCGTAATAGCCGACCAGCTTCGTGCCGTCGGCGCTGGTGTAGGGAATCTCCTGGGTCTGGATGGCGGCGTGGCTTGCGCCAGTCAAGGCCAGAAGTACAACAGCAAGCAACCTGCGCATGATCGATCTCCTTAAAAAAGTGGTGCACACAGACTAGCCGATTCGTTCAGCCCAGGTTCAGAGAACGTTCAAGAGGGGTTCAGGGAGCAATGGCTATCGTGGCGGCGACTTCACACAACCATCGCTTCAAAAGGAACCTGATCATGACCCATATGAAAACACTGCTGTTGGCCTTCACCGTGTTGGGTGCCAGCGCCATGGCCCACGCCGATGACAACTTCGCCAGCCTGACCCTCGGCCAGACCAGCGACAAGGTCAAGAAGTCCAGCGCCCTGGACCAGAACCTGAACAACCCGAACGCCGACGGCGTGATCGGCAAGGACACCACCTATGGCCTGCGCCTCGGCCGGCAGAACGATCAAGGTCGCTACTACGCCACCTATGACAACGTGTCGGGCAGTCACAACGGCATCAAGTTGCGCCAGGAAAACCTGCTGGGCAGCTATGACGTGTTCTATCCAGTCACCAGCAGCACCAAACTGTTCGGGGGTGGGACGGCGGGCCTGACCAAATTGACCCAGGACTCGCCAGGTTTCAGCCGCGACACCGATATCGGCTATGCGGTGGGCTTGCAAGGCGGCGTCCTGCAACAAATTTCGCAAAACACCTCGGTGGAACTGGGGTACCGTTACCTGCGCAGCAATGCCAGCACTGAAATGAGCCCGCACAATGGCGCCAAGGTCGGCTCGCTGGACCTGACCAGCAGCGCCCAGACCTACCTGTCGGCGAACTACACGTTCTAGCTGGCAGGAGATGGAAACGTGCAGCCGGGTCGGCCCAAGACGATCCGGCGCCTTGTTTGACATGGCTGTTCTGAATCGCCTGGGAGAGGCCCCATGAAACTATTGGTTGTCGAAGACGAAGCGCTGTTGCGTCATCACCTGCAAACCCGTCTCACCGACAGCGGGCATGTGGTGCAGGCCGTGGCCAATGCCGAAGAAGCCTTGTACCAGGTCCGCGAATTCAATCATGACCTGGCGGTGATCGACCTGGGCCTGCCGGGCATCAGCGGCCTGGAACTGATTCGCCGCCTGCGCTCACAGGACAAGTCCTTCCCGATCCTGATCCTGACCGCCCGCGGCAATTGGCAGGACAAGGTCGAAGGCCTTGCCGCCGGGGCCGACGACTACCTGGTCAAGCCTTTCCAGTTCGAAGAGCTGGAGGCGCGGCTCAACGCCCTGCTGCGTCGCTCCAGCGGTTTCACCCAGTCGACCATCGTCGCCGGTCCGTTGCAGCTGGACCTCAACCGCAAGCAGGCGTCCCTCGACGAAGAGCCGCTGGCGCTGACGGCCTACGAGTACCGCATCCTGGAATACCTGATGCGCCATCACCAGCAAGTGGTTGCCAAGGACCGCTTGATGGAGCAGCTGTACCCGGATGACGACGAGCGCGATCCCAATGTCATCGAAGTACTGGTCGGACGCCTGCGCCGCAAACTCGAAGCCCCGGCCGGCTTCAAGCCGATCGACACCGTGCGGGGCCTGGGTTACCTGTTCAACGAGCGCTGCCAGTGATCCGTTCGCTTCGACTGCGCTTGATGCTGGCCGCCATGACCCTGGCGGTGCTGTTCATGCTGGCGTTGTTGCCGGCGATGCAAGGGGCGTTCAGCCTGGCCTTGCAGGAATCCATCGAGCAGCGCCTGGCCTCGGATGTGACCACGCTGATATCCGCCGCCCGGGTGGAAAACAATCGACTGAAGATGCCGGCGCAGTTGCCGGACGAGCGATACAACCTCGCCGACGCGCGCCTGCTGGGCTACATCTATGACCGGGAGGGACGGTTGGTCTGGCGGTCGAAGGCGACCCAGGAAGAGCGCATCAATTACTCGCCGCGTTATGACGGGCAGGGCAACCAGTTCGCTCGTATCCGCGAGGACAACGGCCAGGAATTCTTCGTCTATGACGTCGAGGTCAAGCTGCTGGGCGGCCAGAGCGCGGCGTTCAGTATCGTTACCCTGCAGCCGGTGCGCGATTATGAAATCACCTTGCAAGGGCTGCGGGACAATCTTTACCTGGGGTTCGGCGCTGCCCTGTTGGTATTGCTGGCGCTGTTGTGGATCGGCCTGACCTGGGGCTTGCGCGCCTTGCGACGCCTGAGCCAGGAGTTGGATGAAATCGAAGCCGGCACCCGCGAAAGCCTCAGCACCGCCCACCCCCGCGAGCTGTTGCGCCTGACCGGCTCCCTCAACCGCCTGCTGCACAGCGAGCGCGAGCAGCGCAGCCGTTATCGAGACTCCCTCGATGACCTGGCCCACAGCTTGAAAACCCCCCTGGCGGTACTGCAAGGCGTCAGCGAAGACATGGCCCGGCGGCCGCAGGATCGTGGTCAGGCTTGGGTGCTGCAAACCCAGATCGAACGCATGAGCCAGCAGATCGGCTATCAGTTGCAGCGCGCCAGCCTGCGTAAAAGCGGCCTGGTGCGCCACCAGGTGCCCCTGCGCCCGGTCCTGCAAAGCCTGTGCGACACCCTCGACAAGGTCTATCGGGACAAACGCGTGCAGGTCGAATTCGATTTGCCGGAGCATTGCCAGGTGCCAATCGAACAAGGCGCGCTGCTGGAAATGCTCGGCAACCTCTTGGAGAACGCCTACCGGCTATGCCTGGGGGAAGTCCGGGTCAGCCTGCAGGAGGTCCTCGGCGGTACGGAACTGAGCGTCGAGGACGATGGACCGGGCGTGCCGCCGGACCAGCGTGCGCGGATTCTCCAGCGAGGCGAAAGGCTGGATCGCCAGCATCCGGGGCAGGGGATCGGGTTGGCGGTGGTCAAGGACATCATCGAAAGCTACGGCGCGCGGTTGACCCTGGGGGATTCGGAATTGGGCGGGGCGGCGTTCCGGATTCATTTTCCGGTGGTTTGATTGGAATATTCTCGGTGTGTTCGAGGGAACCGCTCAGTTTTCCTGCTCCCGATAAGCCCCGGGCGTCAACCCCGTCCACTTCTTGAACGCCCGATGAAACGCCGATGGCTCGGAGAACCCCAACTGCTCGGCAATCTGCTGCAACGACAGGTCCGCGCGCCCCAAATGGTAGATGGCGATATCCCGCCGCAACTGATCCTTGAGCTCCTGGAAGCTGGTGCCTTCTTCGCGAAGATGCCGGCGCAGCGTCTGGGCGCTGGTATGCAGATGCGCGGCGACGGTGTCCAGGTCGGGCCAGCGCGCCGTGTCGCGGCTGAGCAGGCGACGCAGTTGACTGGTCAGGCTGTGGCCGTCGTCCGGGCGCGACAGCAGGTCGGCGGGGGAGCGTTCGAGGAAATACTTCAGGGTTCGCTCGTCCTGCAGCAACGGCATTTCCAAGTAGCGGCCATGGAACAACACGCTGCTGCGGGGGGCCTCGAATACCAGTGGGCAGGGGAACAGTAGATCGTATTCCGCGCCATGGCTGGGCCTGGCATAGCTGAAGGTCGCCTGTTCAAGGCCGATCCGCTGGCCGATCAGCCAACTGCCGAGGCGATGCCAGATGACCAGCAGGCTTTCAGCCAGGAAGTGATCGGGGTCGCGCAGCGTCGACTCGTCCAGGCTTAACCGTACCCGGTCGCCTTCGGTTTCCAGCGTCAGGCTCGGCGCATCGGGAAACAGGCTGTAGAACAACAAGCCCCGCTGCAGGGCTTTGCCCAGGGTCCGACAGTGAATCAACGTGTGACACATCATGGCAAACGTCCCGGGTTTACTCGGTGCCTGGCCAAATCCCAGGAACTCGTCGCCCAGATCCGCCCATAGCGCTTGCAACAGGCGGGCGAACTGCTCCGGGGCGATTCGCGCTCGCGGTTCATCGAGCAGTTCCTGGCTGATGCCCAATCGTTGCAGCAAGGGAAGGTAGTCAAACCCTTCCCGGCGCGCCCCGCCCAGGGCTGCGCGGGCGAAGTGGCTGGCAATGGTGCGTTGGCGCATGGCTCAAATCCGTCCGTTAAGCGGGCGATGGTAGCAGGGCGTCCGAGCCGGGCAAGGCGGATATCCGCCAAATCCAGGAGTGAGAAACCGCGTCTTGGCGGATATCCGCCATCCTTCGCCACCTGTTTAATCGACGATGAATAAACAAAAGCGTGATGCGACGCGGGTTGTAGGGCATTTCTGAAAAATGGCACGGGCCTTGCGATGCCCTGTGCAGGTCTGCCGCGTGCAGCCGACAAAACAAATCCCTCCAGTGCAGGAGGGTTCGCAATTGAGGTGTCGTGGACAACAGGTGGATGTTGTCACACGGGACTTTTGAGGAAAGTTTGCCATGACGACTCGTCAGCCCCTGTACAAATCCCTGTATTTCCAGGTGATCGTAGCCATTGCCATCGGCATTTTGCTCGGCCACTTCTACCCGCAGACCGGCGTTGCCCTCAAGCCGTTCGGTGACGGGTTCATCAAATTGATCAAAATGGTCATCGCCCCGATCATTTTCTGTACCGTCGTCAGCGGCATCGGCGGCATGCAGAACATGAAGTCGGTGGGCAAGACCGGCGGCTATGCGCTGCTGTACTTCGAAATCGTTTCCACCATCGCCCTGCTGATCGGCCTGGTCGTGGTCAACGTCGTGCAACCGGGCGCCGGCATGCACATCGACGTGTCGACCCTGGACACCAGCAAGATCGCCGGTTTCATCAGTGCCAGTAAAGACCAGAGCATCATCGCCTTCATCCTCAACGTGATCCCGAACACCATCGTGGGTGCGTTCGCCAACGGCGACATCCTGCAAGTGCTGATGTTCTCGGTGCTCTTCGGTTTCGCCCTGCATCGCCTGGGTTCGTACGGCAAACCGGTGCTGGATTTCATCGACCGTTTCGCCCACGTGATGTTCATCATCATCAACATGATCATGAAGCTGGCCCCGATCGGTGCGTTCGGTGCCATGGCCTTTACCATCGGCGCCTACGGTGTCGGTTCGCTGGTGCAACTGGGCCAGCTGATGATCTGTTTCTACATCACTTGCGTAGTGTTCGTGCTGGTGGTGCTGGGCGCCATCTGCCGCGCCCATGGCTTCAGCGTGGTCAAGCTGATTCGCTACATCCGTGAAGAGCTGCTGATCGTGCTGGGTACTTCTTCTTCTGAATCGGCGCTGCCACGCATGCTGATCAAGATGGAGCGCCTGGGCGCCAAGAAGTCCGTGGTGGGCCTGGTCATCCCGACTGGCTACTCGTTCAACCTCGACGGTACTTCGATCTACCTGACCATGGCCGCGGTGTTCATCGCCCAGGCCACCGACACCCCGATGGACCTGACTCACCAGATCACCCTGTTGCTGGTACTGCTGCTGTCGTCCAAGGGGGCCGCCGGCGTAACCGGTAGCGGCTTCATCGTGCTGGCGGCCACGCTGTCGGCCGTGGGCACCTTGCCGGTTGCCGGCCTGGCGTTGATCCTGGGTATCGACCGCTTCATGTCCGAAGCCCGCGCCCTGACCAACCTGGTGGGTAATGCCGTCGCCACGATCGTGGTTGCCAAGTGGGTCAAGGAGCTGGACGAAGACCAGTTGCAGACCGAACTGGCTTCCGGTGGTCGCGGTATCTCCGACGTGCGCGAAGACGACGACGCGGTTGCCGCGCCAGAAAGCGCTCTGCCAACCAAGTAAGCTTCAGCCTGCAATAAAAAACCCGCTTCGGCGGGTTTTTTAGTGGGCGCAATCTGGATGAAGAGGCTTCGCCATGAGCGGATTTGTCAGCCCGAACGACCCCCCTGGTGATTGCTCCGTCGCCAGCCGCTGCCTAGGCTTGGATGCATATCAAGGCGGAGATCTTTCCATGCAAGGTCCACTGGCATCGCTCAAGGTACTGGATTTTTCGACCCTGCTGCCGGGGCCGTTCGCCTCGCTGTTGCTGGCGGACATGGGGGCCGAGGTGCTGCGGGTCGAATCGCCAGACCGTCCGGATCTGCTGCGGATCCTGCCGCCCCATGACCAGGGCGTCTCAGCCAGCCATGCGTATCTCAACCGCAACAAGCGCAGCCTGGCCCTGGACCTCAAGCAACCAGAGGCGCTGGAAATCATCAGGCAGCTACTGAACGACCATGACATCGTCCTGGAACAGTTCCGCCCCGGCGTGATGGAGCGGTTGGGCTTGGGCTATGAAGCCTTGAAGGCGATCAATCCGAGGCTGATTTATGTCTCGATTACCGGCTACGGCCAGACCGGTCCCTACAAGGCGCGCGCCGGCCACGATATCAATTACCTGGCCCTGGCGGGTTTGGCGAGCCACACCGGCCGTGCCGGCAGCGGCCCGTTGCCGCTGGGGATCCAGGCGGCGGACATCGCTGGCGGTTCATTGCACGGGGTGATCGGGCTGTTGGCGGCGGTGATCGCCCGTCAGCAGACTGGGTTGGGCCAGCACCTGGATGTGAGCATGACCGACTGCGCATTCAGCCTCAACGCACTGGCCGGCGCCGGTTACCTGGCTTGCGGTATGACGCCTGGGTGGGAAAACCATGTGCTCAACGGCGGCAGCTTCTATGACTATTACCGCAGCCGTGATGGTCGGTGGATGGCGGTGGGCAGCCTGGAGCCGGCGTTCATGCAGGCGCTCTGCGCGGCGTTTGGGCGACCGGAGCTGGCGGGCCAGGGGCTTTCGCCCAAGCCTGAACAGCAACACGCCCTCAAGCTGGCTCTGCAAGCCGAGTTCGAAAAACATGATTTTGCCGAGTTGTGCAGCATGTTTGCCGGAATTGATGCCTGCGTCGAGCCGGTGCTGGGGCTGGACGAGGCGCTTGAGCATCCCCAGTTGAAGGCTCGGGAACTGGTCACGCAAGTGCCCCGTGGCGATGGCTCGCGACAGCCGCAGATCGCCTGTCCATTGAAGTTTTCCGAAGGGCTGCCCGAGCCGCGGCATATCGGCGCGAGCTTGGGGGCGCATACGGACCAGGTGCTGGGGGAGTTGGGGTTCAGTGATGAGCGGATTGCCCAGTTGCGCGATGGCAATGTGATTTTGTAAGGCCAGCCCAGACATCCAAAAGCCTGCTATTCCACCCTGGTCTCCCCGCTGAACACCAACGTATTGCGGCAACTGCGGCACAAATATCGCCGCCCCTGGCGCACCAGGCGATGGCGTTGCGCCGTGAACGGGAAATCGCTGCCGTCGCAAGGGCATCTATAGATATAGCGGGTCGCGGTGCGGCGCTGGATCTCGTAGGTGTGGCAACGGTTGGGCGGCAGCTCGTAGACCCCGCGCATGATCAGTTGCCATTCTTCACCATGGGCCTGGATGCGGTCGCCGAACAGTTGGTGGGCGATCAGGTGCGCGACCTCGTGGGCTACCGTCTGCTTGAGGAAGTCCTCGGCGTTTTCCTGGTACAGCTGTGGATTGAAGCGCAGCAGGTTTTCGTGAAGGTGCGCGACACCGGCCTTCTGGCCACGCAACTTGAGGCTGACCACCGGGCGTTTGAAAGGACGTTTGAAAAAGGATTCGGCTTGTTGGTAACACTCTTCGACGCGGGTATTGAGTTGCTCGAGCATGCTTTACGGGTCTCCAGAAACGCGAGTATGCCGCAAGCGCTGGCCGTTGCGAATCGTCGAGGCGCCCAGTGGTCGCCTCGACGGGTCCAGGCACAGAGGAAGGCCGCCTTGCGGCGGCCTGTGATGGCAGATCGTTTGTTGTTGGAGAACCTCAATCCTTCAATTGGTGTAGACCGGACCAACGCCCAGCCCCCAGACAATCACGGTGAACGCCATGATAGCCACCAGCACGACCAGGCCGACGGCGAGCACCGAGCTGGAAAACAGAAAGCCTTCGTCCTGGGGAATGTTCATGAACGTCGGCAGGCCCACGTACAACAGATAGACCGTGTAGCAGATCGCTGCGGTGCCGACGATCATCCCCAGCCACATGTGGGGATAGAGCGCCGCCAGGCCGCCGATGAACAACGGTGTCGCGGTGTAGGTGGCAAACGCGACGCAGCGGGCCAGGCTCGGGTTGGCGTCATAGGTGCGTGCCATCCAGTGGATGAACGCCCCCATCACCGCTACGCCGCCCAGCATCGCCAGGTACGACATGATGGTCATCCACAGCGCGCTTTCCTGGGTGAGCATGACCGGTGGACGATTGCCGATGACCCATCCCACCTGAGTAGTGCCGATGAACGCCGAGACCGCGGGGATGGCCGCAAGGATCAGCGTGTGGGTGAGGTACATGTGGCTGATGCTTTCCTCCTGATCGCCACGGATTTCCTTCCATTCTTGATCAGGGTGGGTAAAGAGCCCCACGACATGATGGATCATAGTCAGTCACTCCTTTGTTATTGCCATCGCCCCCCAACGGAGCGCCTACGGGCCAAGTGGCCGGGTAAGTTAAGGTCTGTAAGTGTGTGCGACCTTATGCCGCAGTATAGAAAGGAGTGGGCGCCAAGGGGATGGGCGGCTTAGAGCAAATCGCGCTGTAACGAAGCGGGTTAATCGCGGCGTGATCTGTGCGCTGAACCTTACGCCAGGCAAATGTTCCTGTGGCGGGGGAGCTTGCTCCCGCTCGGCTGCGAAGCAGACGCCAACAGCACCACCCCAGAGGGTCGCTTCGCAACCTAGCGGGAGCAAGCCCCCTCGGCACAAAGGGTCGTGCCATGGCACATATTTTTTGCGTAAAATGCCCGCCTTTCGTCACACCTCACGGATTTCGCGTCATGGGCACTCTTACGGTCAACCAGAACAAACTGCAAAAGCGCCTGCGCCGCCTGGCCGGTGAGGCGGTCGCCGACTACAACATGATCGAGGACGGCGACAAGGTGATGGTCTGCCTGTCTGGCGGCAAGGACAGCTACACCTTGCTCGACGTGCTGATGCATTTGCAGAAGGTTGCACCGATCAAGTTCGAGATCGTCGCGGTGAACATGGACCAGAAGCAGCCCGGGTTCCCGGAGCATGTGCTGCCGGCCTACCTGGAGTCGCTGGGCGTTGAATACCATATCGTCGAGAAAGACACCTACTCGGTGGTCAAGGAGCTGATTCCTGAAGGCAAGACCACCTGTTCGCTGTGCTCACGCTTGCGCCGCGGAACGCTCTACACCTTCGCCGACGAGATCGGCGCGACCAAGATGGCCCTGGGTCATCACCGCGACGACATCGTCGAGACCTTCTTCCTCAACATGTTCTACAACGGCTCGCTCAAGGCCATGCCGCCCAAGCTGCGGGCCGACGACGGGCGCAACGTGGTGATTCGCCCGTTGGCCTATTGCAATGAGAAAGACATCCAAGCCTATTCCGATTTCAAGCAGTTCCCGATCATTCCCTGCAACCTGTGCGGCTCCCAGGAAAACCTGCAGCGCCAGGTGGTCAAGGAAATGCTCCAGGAATGGGAGCGCAAGACCCCGGGGCGTACCGAGAGCATTTTCCGCGGCCTGCAAAACGTCATCCCGTCGCAACTGGCGGACCGCAACCTGTTCGACTTCACCAACCTGCGCATCGACGAAAACGCCACGCCGCGATTCGTCAATGTGGTGAACCTCTGACGATTTCAGCGATAGCTATTCACGGCGCTTGAGAGCGCCGTTTTTATTTTTAACCCATGGGAGAGGGCATGCGCGATTACAAGTGGCTGCACGAGTATTGTCTGAACCGCTTCGGTTCGGCGGCTGAACTGGAAGCCCACCTGCCTGTACCCAAGACTCCGGCGCAACTGCGCAAAATCAGCGATGACCGCTATCTCTCGACCCTGGCGCTGCGGGTGTTCCGCGCCGGGCTCAAGCACAGCCTGGTGGACGCCAAGTGGCCGGCCTTCGAAGAGGTGTTCTTCAAGTTCGACCCGGAGAAAGTCGTGCTGATGAGCGCCGAGCACCTGGAGCGGCTGATGCAGGATGCCAGGATCATCCGCCACCTGGGCAAGCTCAAGAGCGTGCCTCGCAACGCGCAGTTGATACTGGACGTGGCCCATGAAAAGGGCAGCTTCGGTGCGTTGATCGCCGACTGGCCGGTGACCGACATTGTCGGCCTGTGGACCTACCTGAAAAAGCACGGCCATCAACTGGGCGGCCTGTCGGCGCCGCGCTTCTTGCGGATGATGGGCAAAGACACCTTTGTGCCCAGTTACGACGTCGTGGCGGCACTCAACGCCCAGGACATCATCGACAAGGTCCCCAGCAGCCTGCGGGACCTGGCAACGGTGCAGAATGCCTTCAACCAGTGGCATGAAGAGAGTGGCGGTCGACCGATGTCGCAGATTTCGATGATGCTGGCTTACACCGTGAATCATTGAGACCGGGTTGCCACTATCGCGAGCAAGCTCGCGATGGTGGCCTATCAGGCGACGCAGGGTTCGCCTTCTCCCGCCAACCGCCGGTTCAACTGAAACCGCCAGCGCACGTACAGCAACGCCGAGCAGAACACCGCAACGCTTGCTGCCATCTCCAGCAAGCCGAACACATGCCGGTTCGGATCGTAGGCGGCCAGCGCTCCCTTGATGAAGTAGAGATTGACCACGAAGCACATCCAGGAATGCCCGCGTGGGCTACCGCTGAGCATGCCCGGCGCGAGGATGAGCAGGGGCACCAACTCGATCAGCAGGATGACCCACGGGCGCGCGCCGTGCAGGTCGGCGACCAGCAGGTAATACGCGCTGAGCAACCCCACCAAACCGAAAAAGCACAGCAGGCTCAGCACACGGGCGATGCGTACGCGCGGTTCCAGCCATTGGATGGGGGGCAGGATTTTCGGCTTCTTAGCCACGGCCGTTCTCCAGCAGCAGGGCGGTTTTCGCCAGGCGCAGGCCCAACGCTCGGCACAGCTCGACTTCATGCGTGTTCAAGCCGCTTTTACCGTCGGCGCCAGCGTGATGGCTCGGGCCGTAGGGCGTACCGCCACCCTGGGTGTCGATCAAGGCCGATTCGCTGTAGGGCAGGCCGGTGATCAGCATGCCGTGATGCAGCAGTGGCAGCATCATCGACAACAGCGTGGTTTCCTGGCCGCCATGCAGGCTCGCGGTAGAAGTGAACACGCCGGCCGGCTTGCCCACGAGGGCGCCGGTCAGCCACAGGTTGCTGGTGCCGTCGAGAAAGTACTTGAGCGGCGCGGCCATGTTGCCGAATCGGGTCGGGCTGCCCAGGGCAAGGCCGGCGCAGTTCTTCAGGTCATCGAGCGTGGCGTAGAGTGGGCCCTGCTCAGGAATATCCGGCGACACCGCTTCGCATTCCGTGGAAATCGCCGGCACCGTGCGCAACCTGGCTTCCAGCCCGGCTTGCTCGACGCCACGGGCAATCTGCCTGGCCATTTCGTTGGTGGAGCCGCTGCGGCTGTAATACAACACCAGGATGTACGGCGTGGTCACGGCAGGATCTCCAGGATCTTTTCCGGTGGACGGCCGATCACGGCTTTGTCACCGGCTTCGAGGATTGGCCGTTCCATGAGCTTCGGGTGGGCAGCGATGGCATCAATCAGGTCGTCCTGGCTCAGGCTCTGGTCAGCCAGGTTCAAGGTTTTGTATTCGTCCTCGCCGGTGCGCAGCAATTGCCGCGCACTGATGCCGAGCTTGCCCAACAAGCGCTTCAGCTGCGCGGCATCGAGCGGGGTTTCCAGATAACGGACCACGGTGGGCGCCAGGCCACGGGCCTCCAGCAGTTCCAGCGCACCGCGGGATTTCGAGCAGCGCGGGTTGTGATAAAGCGTCAGGTCGGTCATGAGCAGGTCGCATCTTGCGTAAGGTGGCGGCTATTCTACTGTGCACCGCGGCGCCTAGCACCTGATGGGCACCCAGCGTTCATATTTCAGACAAGGAACGACACATGACAAGGCGATTGGCGGCGGCACTGACATTCATCGGCATTTTGTTGCTCGCCGGCTGCGGAAACGACTACGGGGTTGATCAGAACGGCCAGCCGATTGCTTCGCAACGGTTGGACAAGCAATGGGTGGTCCTCAATTACTGGGCCGAATGGTGCGCACCCTGCCGCACTGAGATTCCGGAATTCAATGCGCTGGCTGAACAGCTCAAGGGGCGCAACGTGGGCGTGTTCGGCGTCAATTTCGACCAGGTGCAGGGCGAAGAACTCAAGAGCGCCAGCGACAAGATGGGGATTCGCTTCAGCGTCCTGGCCCAGGACCCGGCCGAATTCTTCGATATTCCTCGCAGCGAAGGATTGCCGGTGACGTACATCATCGACCAGCAGGGCAAGGTGCGCGAGCAACTGCTGGGCGAGCAGACGGCGGCGGCGGTGATGGCGAAGCTCGAGGCGTTGCAGGCGCTGAAATAGTGGGGCTTTTGTGGCGAGGGAGCGAGCTCCCTCGCCACTGCTTGGTCAGGCCTGGCCTCAACCTTCTTCCAGCCACCACCGCAGCGGCTTGCCCTGGGCCGGCCAGAACCGCATCTGCTCGATGGGGGAGACGTCCCAGCGTTCGACCTTCTCCAGCGCCCGCAAGAAACGCGTCTCCTGTTCCATGACCGCCGGGGAACAGAGTTTGCGGGTACTGCCGATCTTGCCGAAACTCAGCCGGTCGCCCTTCAAGGTGTAAGGCGCGAACCAGTGGTTGCAGCCGGCATTGCCATAGGCTCGGCCATCATCGCCGAGGGTGATGGTCAGGTGGCTGTAGTCCATCAATGGCCGCTCGCCGATCCATTCAAGGATGTAGCTGCGGTTTTGTTGCAGCTGCACCGGCTCGCTGGCGCAACCCATCAGGCCGGCGCCGATCAGCGCCGCCAGGACCAGGCCTTTCATCAAGCGGCTTCCTGGCATTGAGGGCACAGATGCTTCTCGCCAGCCGTTTTCCAGCCCAGCTCGGCGATGCGCGCGTTGGCGGCCGGTTTCTGGGCCTTGGTGCCGAGCTTGGCATCGACGGCGAATTCGAAGCTCAATTGCTTGGCGCAGCGGTCGCAATCGACCTGCCAGGTGTGGATCGCCAGTTCGCCGAACACCGGGCCGGTGGTCATGGCGGTCCACTGGCCCATCGGCTTGAGCAAATGGCGGACGGTGTCCACGGTCAGGCGCATGGACAGGTCCTTGCTGCCCTTGAGGGTCACGAGCAATACGTCGTTGGCCTGGATCGAACCGCCATTGCCGGTGACCTGGTAACGGCCCGGCGCCAGTGCGCGGACCTCGGTCAAGGTGTGCTGTGGGTTCATCAGGGTGTAGCGGAAATCGTGTTCGGCCATGGGTCCTCCAAATAGGCGCGACATGCTAGCACGGGGCATGGCTTGGGCATGGACTCGATGAAAGATCGGCCGACGAAACTGCATCCGCTATGGGAGGTTTGACTCAGCTATCCACCAGGTTTTGCGGCGCGCCGGCCGCCCAGGCCGCAATGTTGTCCAGGGTGGTGGTGGCAATCGCCGCCAATGCTTCGCGAGTCAGGAACGCCTGGTGCGCGGTGACCACAACGTTGGGGAAGGTCAGCAGCCGCGCCAGTACGTCATCCTGCAAAGGCAGGTTGGAGCGGTCCTCGAAGAACAGCTGGGCCTCTTCTTCATAGACATCGAGCCCCAGATACCCCAGATGACCGCTCTTCAGCGCCTCGATCAAGGCCGGTGTTTCCACCAGGCCGCCACGGCCGGTGTTGATCAACATCGCGCCGCGCTGCATGGTTTCCAGGGAACGGGCATTGATCAGGTGTCGGCTCTGTTCGTTGAGCGGGCAGTGCAGGCTGACGATTTGCGCGTGTGCCAGCAAATCTTCCAAGGACACGTAGCGAGCGCCCAGGGCTTCGACACGGGGATTGGGGAACGGATCGTACGCCAGCAACTGGCAGCCGAAACCGGCCATGATCCGGGCGAAGGTTGCGCCGATCTGGCCCGTGCCGATCACCCCGACGGTCTTGCCCACCAGGTCGAAACCGGTCAACCCGTTGAGGCTGAAGTTGCCATCCCGGGTGCGGTTGCAGGCGCGATGCAGGCATCGGTTGAGGGCCATGATCAGCGCCACGGCGTGTTCGGCCACGGCATGGGGCGAATAGGCCGGTACCCGGACAATGCTCAATCCGAGGCGTTTGGCGGCGGGCAGGTCCACATGGTTGTAGCCGGCCGAACGCAAGGCGATCAGTCGCGTGCCGCCCTCGGCAAGCCGTTCCAGCACCGGGGCGCTCAGGTCGTCGTTGATGAAGGCGCAGACCACTTCGTGCCGTTCGGCCAGGGCCACGGTGTCCAGGTTCAGGCGGGCGGGTTGAAATTGTAGCGCCAGGCCTGCGGGTAAAGGCGCGCTGCTGAAACTGTCGCGGTCATAGCTCTGGCTGCTGAAAAGAATGGCACGCATGACGGCCTCCTGGCGTTGGGATGGAACCAGCCTAGCAGCCCTTGCGCCGGTAACCATTGCCCTGGGTCAGGCGCTGACGCGTGCCTCTTCGGCCAGGCGATCAATGGCGCGCTCCAGATCTTCTAGGGCCTCTGCCGCTTTGGGGTCCTGTTGCTTGAGCAGGGTTTCGCTGCGCTGGCAGGCGGCGCGCAATTGCGGTACGCCGCAATAACGCGTGGCACCATGCAGGCGATGGACCCGCTCAATCAGTGCATGGTGATCATTGGCTTCGCTGGCCTGGCGAATCGCTTCGCGGTCGGCTTCCAGGGAGGCCAGCAGCATCGCCAGCATGTCCGCGGCCAGGTCGGCCTTGCCGGCGGCCAGGCGCAGGCCTTCTTCGTGATCGAGCACCAGCAGTTCACCGCTGCCGTGGACGGCCAGCCCGCGGTCCGACACTTGGTTGCGCAACGCCAGGCCGGTCCATTTGAGCACGACCTGGGCCAACTGCCGCTCGCTGATGGGTTTGGTCAGGTAGTCATCCATGCCGCTTTGCAGCAAGGCACGTTTCTCGTTGGCCATGGCGTGGGCGGTGAGGGCGACAATCGGCAGCGGCGTGCAGTGCCGCTCGCTTTCCCACTGGCGAATTGCCTCGGTGGTCTGGCGGCCGTCCATGCCAGGCATCTGCACGTCCATCAAGACCAAGTCGAAGGTTTCCTTTTGCACGGCCTTGACCGCGGCATAGCCGCTTTCCACCGCCAGCACCCGCGCGCCCATGTCCTCGAGCAGGGTCTGCACCAGCAACAGGTTGGCCGGGTTGTCGTCCACGCACAGTACTTTCGGGGCGCGGCTGGGCACCGGTTCGCTGGGTTCGTTGCGCGGTGGACGCGGGTTGACCAGATCGGACAGCGAGCGCCGCAACTTGCGTGTGCAGGCCGGCTTGGCCTGCAACTGGCTGTGGGGGTTGGGAACGGAGAGGTGATACAGCGTCTGCTCGGTGGTCGGGCAGAGCACGAGGACCTTGCAGCCCAGGTGTTCGAGATCCCAGATGTGCTGGTTGAGACGCTCCGGTGGCACCTCATTGCTGGTAATGCCCAGCACCGCCAGATCGATGGCCTGGTCGGTCTGGTGAGCAACCGTGACCCCGTTGGTCAGGTTCTCCAGTGTGTTGAACGGCGTGACTTGCAACCCACAATCCTCCAACTGGTGCTGCAAGGCCTGGCGGGCCAATTCGTGATTTTCCAGGACGGCCACGCGTCGGCCCAGCAGTGGCGGCCCCGGCAGGTCCTCGGCATCATCGCGGGTCTTGGGCAGGCGCAGGCTGATCCAGAACTCGGAACCTTCGCCCGGGGTGCTGTCCACGCCGATCTCGCCGCCCATTTGTTCCACCAGCCGCTTGGAAATCACCAAGCCCAGGCCAGTGCCGCCGGGTTGCCGGGACAAGGAGTTGTCGGCCTGGCTGAACGCCTGGAAAAGCGCCCGTACGTCTTGGGCAGAGAGGCCAATGCCGGTGTCCTGGATGCTGATGCGCAATTGCACGCTGTCTTCATGTTCTTCCTCGAGCATGGCGCGAGCGACGATGGTGCCTTCACGAGTGAACTTGATCGCGTTGCTCACCAGGTTGGTGAGGATCTGCTTGAGGCGCAGCGGATCGCCTACCAGCGACAACGGCGTGTCGCGGTAGACCAGGCTCACCAGTTCCAACTGCTTGGCGTGGGCGGCGGGGGCGAGGATCGTCAAAGTGTCTTGCAACAGGTCCCGCAAGTTGAACGGGATGTTGTCGAGCACCAGCTTGCCAGCCTCGATCTTCGAGAAATCGAGGATCTCATTGATGATCCCGAGCAGGCTGTCGGCGGATTTTTCGATGGTGCCCAGGTAATCGAGCTGGCGCGGAGTCAGTTCGCTTTTCTGCAATAGATGGGTGAAACCGAGGATACCGTTGAGCGGTGTGCGGATCTCATGGCTCATGTTCGCCAGGAACTCGGATTTGATCCGGCTGGCTTCCAGGGCCTCCTTGCGGGCCAGGTCCAGCTCGATGTTCTGGATCTCGATGGTTTCCAGGTTCTGGCGCACATCCTCGGTGGCCTGGTCGATGCTGTGCTGCAATTCTTCCTGGGCATTCTGCAAGGTGCCGGCCATGCGATTGATGCCCGACGCCAATTCGTCCAGCTCCTGGCTGCCCAGCGGCGGCAAGCGGGTTTCCAAGTGGCCGTCCTTGAGCTGCGCCACGGCTTGCTTGATCTGGCTCAGCGGACGGTTGATCGTGCGGCCCATGCGCAGGGCCAGCAGCGCGGTCAGGCACAAGCCGGCGCCGATCAACAGCAGGCTGGCAAACAGGCTGCGATAACCACGCAGCAACATGCCGCTGTGGGACAACTCCAGCTCTACCCAGCCGAGCAGGCGGTCGGCTTCTTCGGGAATCAGTTCGCCGGCCAGGTTGCGGTGCTTGCCGAACACCGGCAGCAAGTAGCGGGTGGCATCGTTGCCGGTGCGTTGCAGCAGTTGGGTACTGTTGCCCTCCGGTGCCCGGTTGAGCATGGTCGGGCCGGCATGGGCCAGGGGCGCGCGGTCGGGGGCCAGGAAGGTCACGGCGCGCACATCCGTTTGCTCGAGTGATTGGGTGGCGACTCGCTCCAGCAGTTCGATGTCCTGGCGGCTCAGCGCAGGTGCGACCAGCGGTGCCAGCTGCTCGGCGATCATCTCGCCCCGTTGCAGTAACTGGGCGTGCAGGTCCGATTGCTGCATCCAGGTGAAATAGCCGCCCAGGACCAGCGCCATCAGGCTGGTCGGCAACAGGGTCAGCAACAGCACACGGCCTTTGATTCCCAGTTTCTTGAGCACACTTGTCTCCTGCATCCAGCGGTCTGATTGAACTGTGCGCGCATCCGGCACGCATTACCTGCGCAGTGTAGCGATTCGCGGGCGAGCCTTCTCCGTAAAATTCGTGTCCCCGTGCATACGAAACACGGTTTTCGCCTCTGCGCCGGACGTTGTCGTTGTGGCGAGGCGAGCAGGCTCCTTCGCCACGGGGGTGGGATCCGATTGCCAATCGCTTATTCCCAGAAGCCATAATCCCCTTACTTTGCGTGATATGGCCTCGCCGGGTTTGCCGGTATGATAGGCGCCCCCGCAGCCCGGATTGCGAATACGCCATGACTTTGCAGTACCCCACCATCGCCGATTGCGTCGGCAATACTCCGCTGGTTCGCCTGCAGCGCCTGCCCGGTGCGACCAGCAATACGCTGTTGCTCAAGCTCGAAGGGAATAACCCGGCGGGTTCGGTCAAGGACCGCCCGGCGCTGTCGATGATCACTCGCGGTGAGTTGCGCGGGCAGATCCAGCCCGGCGATACGCTGATCGAGGCGACGTCCGGCAACACCGGCATCGCCCTGGCGATGGCGGCGGCGATCAAGGGTTACAAGATGATCCTGATCATGCCCGACAACTCCAGCGCCGAGCGCAAGGCCGCGATGACGGCCTACGGCGCCGAGTTGATCCTGGTGACCCAGGAGCAAGGCATGGAAGGCGCCCGGGACCTGGCCGAGCGCATGCAGGCCGAAGGCCGGGGCAAGGTGCTCGATCAGTTCGCCAACGGTGACAATCCCGAGGCCCACTACACCACCACCGGTCCGGAGATCTGGCGCCAGACCGACGGCACGATTACTCATTTCGTCAGCTCGATGGGCACCACTGGCACCATCATGGGCACGTCGCGCTATTTGAAAGAACAGAACCCGAACGTCCAGATTGTCGGCTTGCAACCGATGGAAGGTTCGGCGATTCCCGGTATTCGCCGCTGGCCCCAGGAATACCTGCCGAAGATCTACCAGGCCGAGCGCGTGGACCGCATCATCGACATGGCCCAGAGTGAAGCCGAGGACGTGACCCGTCGCCTGGCGCGTGAAGAAGGCATCTTCTGCGGCGTGTCCTCGGGCGGTGCCGTGGCGGGAATGCTGCGCTTGTCCAGGGAGGTTGAGAATGCAGTGATCGTCGCGATCATCTGCGACCGTGGCGACCGTTACCTGTCGACCGGCATTTTCGACGCGCCCAACTGATGGCCAAGCAAGATAGAGGCTTGCGCTTCCAGCCCAGCGGCGGAAGCCGGGCCCCGCAAGTGCCCACCGGTAAAAAGCAGCGCCTGACCATTGAACGCTTGGCCAATGACGGCCGCGGCATTGCGTTCGTCGATGGCCGTACCTGGTTCGTCCTCGGCGCCCTGGCGGGTGAGGAGGTCGAGGCGCGGGTGCTCGGTGCCCACGGCAAAGTGGTCGAGGCGCGTACCGAGCGGGTGTTCCTGTCCAGTGAACTGCGCCGCCCAGCGCCGTGTATCCATGCCGGTCGTTGCGGTGGCTGCAGCGTCCAGCATTTGCCCCATGACGAACAACTCGCCCTGAAACAGCGCATGCTCGCCGAGCAACTGTCGCGGGTCGCCGGGGTCGAGCCGGATGAATGGGCCGCACCGTTGAGCGGGCCGGAGTTCGGTTATCGCCGTCGCGCCCGGGTAGCGGTGCGTTGGGACCAGAAGGCGAAAAAACTCGACGTGGGTTTCCGCGCCGCCGGCAGCCAGGACATCGTTGCCATCGGTGATTGCCCGGTGCTGGTACAGCCCTTGCAGCCGATCATGAGCCGCCTGCCGGAAATGCTGCGACGTTTGAGCAAACCCCAGGCGCTGGGGCATGTGGAATTGTTCGCAGGTTCGTCCCTCGCGGTATTGCTACGCCACATGGCGCCGTTGTCGGAAGCCGACCTGACGATCCTCAAGGACTTCTGCGCGTTCCACGAAGCCCAATTGTGGCTGCATGGCGAAGGTGAGCCGCAACCGGTCGATCCCGGGCAATCCCTGGGATATCGCCTGGAAACCTGGGACCTGGACCTGGCTTACCGGCCAGGGGATTTCATCCAGGTGAACGCCGCCGTCAACGAAGCGATGGTCGCCCAAGCGTTGCAATGGTTGGCGCCGCGCCCCGAGGAACGGGTGCTGGACCTGTTCTGCGGCCTGGGCAATTTTGCCTTGCCGCTGGCCAGGCAGGTGCGCGAAGTGGTGGCGGTGGAGGGCGTGCAGACCATGGTCGAGCGTGCTGCCGCCAACGCCATCAGCAACAATTTGCATAACACTGCTTTTTTTCAGGCCGATTTATCCCAGCCATTGGCGGGTGCCGAATGGATCGGCGAAGGCTTTTCTGCGGTACTCTTGGACCCACCCCGTGACGGTGCTTTCGAGGTGGTGCGCAAGCTGGCATCCCTCGGGGCCAGACGGTTGGTTTATGTATCGTGCAACCCGGCAACTTTGGCGCGGGATACGGTCGAACTGATCAAGCAGGGCTACCGGTTAAAACGTGCCGGGATTCTCGATATGTTTCCTCAAACGGCGCATGTCGAGGCCATGGCGTTATTTGAAGCGAGCCAGGATGGCTTGTCCGACTGACCCGCTCGTGCCAACCCGCCACAGCCCTGGGCGGGAACACGGGCAGCGAAGGTCAGCGAAGTTGACGCATTGAATCTGCGTCGTAGGGAAGGTAGGTAAAGATGGTACAGGTGAGAGCACACCAGCCGATCAACACTGACGGCAGTATCAATCTCGAGGCTTGGCTCGATCACGCGGTCAGTATCGACACGGCACTGGATCGCGAGGCCTTGAAGGCCGCCTGCGAGTTCGCTCGCGAGGCGGAGCAGCAACACAATGCGGCGAAGAACCTGTGGTCCGAAGGGACGTCGAGTTTCCAGACGGGCCTCGAGATTGCCGAGATCCTCGCCGACCTCAAGCTGGACCAGGATTCGCTGGTCGCCGCAGTGCTTTATCGCGGTGTCCGCGAAGGGCAGATCCAACTTCCGGTTGTCAGCCAGCGTTTCGGAACCGTGGTCGCCAAGCTGATCGATGGCGTGTTGCGCATGGCGGCGATCAGCGCCAGTCTCAGCCCGCGCCAGTCCATGGTACTGGGCACCCAGGGCCAGGTGGAAAACCTGCGCAAGATGCTGGTGGCGATGGTCGACGACGTGCGCGTCGCGCTGATCAAGCTGGCCGAGCGCACCTGCGCCATCCGTGCCGTGAAGTCCGCCGATGACGAAAAGCGCAATCGCGTTGCCCGGGAAGTCTTCGACATCTACGCGCCCTTGGCCCACCGTCTTGGCATCGGTCACATCAAGTGGGAGCTGGAGGACTTGTCCTTCCGCTATCTGGAACCCGACCAATACAAGCAGATCGCCAAGCTGCTGCACGAGCGGCGCCTGGATCGCGAGCGCTTCATCACCGATGTGATGACCCAACTGCGCGAAGAGTTGCAGGCCACCGGCGTCGAAGCCGACATCAGTGGCCGGGCCAAGCACATCTACTCGATCTGGCGCAAAATGCAGCGCAAGGGCCTGGAATTCAGCCAGATCTACGACGTTCGCGCCGTTCGCGTGCTGGTCCCTGAAATGCGCGACTGCTACACCGCGCTGGGGATCGTCCATACCTTGTGGCGGCATATTCCGAAGGAGTTCGACGACTACATCGCCAACCCGAAGGAAAACGGCTACCGCTCGCTGCACACTGCGGTGATCGGTCCGGAGGGCAAGGTATTGGAAGTGCAGATCCGCACCCATGCCATGCACGAGGAAGCCGAGCTGGGCGTTTGCGCCCACTGGAAATACAAGGGCACCGACGTCAAGTCCGGGTCCAATCACTACGAAGAGAAAATCTCCTGGCTGCGCCAAGTGCTGGAATGGCACGAGGAACTCGGCGACATTGGCGGCCTGGCCGAACAGTTGCGCGTCGACATCGAGCCGGACCGGGTCTACATCTTCACCCCGGACGGCCACGCCATCGACCTGCCGAAAGGCGCGACGCCGCTGGATTTCGCCTACCGCGTCCACACCGAGATCGGCCACAACTGCCGTGGTGCCAAGATCAACGGGCGGATCGTGCCGCTCAACTACAGCCTGCAGACCGGTGAGCAGGTCGAGATCATCACCAGCAAGCACGGTACGCCAAGCCGCGACTGGCTGAACCCGAACCTGGGCTACATCACCACCTCGCGGGCACGGGCGAAAATCGTCCATTGGTTCAAACTGCAGGCCCGTGACCAGAACGTCGCGGCCGGCAAGACCTTGCTCGAACGCGAGCTGAGTCGCCTGGGCCTGCCGCAGGTGGACTTCGACAAGCTGGCCGAAAAAGCCAACATGAAGACCGCCGAGGACATGTTCGCCGCCCTCGGTGCCGGCGACCTGCGCCTGGCGCAACTGGTCAACCTCGCCCAACAATTGGTGGAGCCGGAGCGCGGCAACGAGCAACTGGAGCTGATTCCACGCAAGGCCACCGGCTACAAGCCAGGCAAGCGCGGCGATATCCAGATCCAGGGCGTGGGCAATCTGATGACCCAGATGGCCGGCTGCTGCCAGCCATTGCCGGGGGATGCGATTGTCGGCTACATCACCCAGGGGCGCGGCGTGAGCATTCACCGCCAGGACTGTGCCTCGGTGCTGCAACTGGCCGGTCGGGAGCCGGAGCGGATCATCCAGGTCAGCTGGGGCCCGGTGCCGGTGCTTACCTATCCGGTGGACATTGTCATCCGCGCCTACGACCGTTCCGGCTTGCTGCGTGACGTGTCCCAGGTGTTGCTGAACGAGCGCATCAACGTGCTCGCGGTCAATACCCGTTCGAACAAGGAAGACAACACTGCGCTGATGTCCCTGACCATCGAGATTCCGGGGCTGGATGCGCTGGGGCGGCTGCTGGGGCGGATTTCCCAGTTGCCGAACATCATCGAGACCCGGCGTAACCGGACGCCGGGTTAAGCGCTGGTTGTCTTGGTTTATGTGGGAGCAAGCTCCCACAGTTTTTTTGTGACGGGATCGATTGATGTACAGCCTCGAAGACCTGCTCCACCTGATGAACCGCCTGCGGGACCCGCAGTACGGTTGCCCCTGGGACATCAAGCAAACCTACGCCACCATCGTCCCTCATACCTTGGAAGAAGCCTACGAAGTGGCCGATGCGATCGAGCGCGGCGATTTCGATCACTTGCAAGGTGAGTTGGGCGACTTGCTGTTTCAGGTGGTGTACTACAGCCAGTTGGCCCGGGAAGAGAACCGCTTCGAATTCGCCGGCGTGGTCGACAGCATCACCCGCAAGCTGATCCGTCGCCATCCCCACGTGTTTCCTACTGGTGACCTGTATGCACCCGTGGATATCCCGCGCCTGAGCGAAGAGCAGGTCAAGCAGCGCTGGGAGGAAATCAAGGCAGAAGAACGCGCCGAAAAGGCGTCGGCCCCCGAACAGTTGTCGCTGCTCGATGATGTACCGGGAGCGCTGCCGGCGTTGTCCCGCTCGGCGAAGTTGCAGAAGCGTGCGGGACAGGTGGGTTTCGACTGGCCGGGACCCTTGCCGGTGCTCGACAAAGTCCGCGAGGAGCTGGATGAAGTGCTCGAAGCCATGGCTGACAACGATCCGGCAGCCATCAGCGACGAGATCGGCGATCTGCTGTTCAGTGTGGTGAACCTGGCTCGCCACCTCAAGGTCGACCCGGAAACCGCGCTGCGCGATGCCAACGGGAAATTCGAGCGGCGGTTCCGATTTATCGAACAGGCATTGCGCGACACCCGTCGTCCCATGGAAGATTGCACCCTCGAAGAGTTGGACGCCTTGTGGGGCGAAGCCAAACGTCAGGAAAAGAATTTGCCCAGCTGTGGCTGAGGCCGTTGCCTAAGTGAGTAAGCACCATGAGCCTTTCCCTTCGCGACCAGTTGCTTAAAGCAGGGCTGGTCAACCAAAAGCAGGCCAAGCAGGTCGGCAAAGAGAAACAGAAACAGCAGCGCCTGGCCCACAAAGGCCAGATCGAACTGGATGATTCCCAGCAGCGGGCGGCGCAGGAAGCCATGGCCGAAAAGGTCAAGCGCGACCAGGAACTCAACCGCCAGCAGCAGGAGAAGGCCGAGCAGAAGGCCCGTGCTGCACAGATCAAGCAATTGATCGAAGTCTCGCGCCTGCCGAAGCTGACCACTGACGACTACTACAATTTTGTCGACGACAAGAAGGTCAAGCGCATCTGCGTCAATACCCTGATGCGCAACAAGCTGAGCAGTGGTTCCCTGGCGATCGTCCACCATGCTGGCGGTTATGAAGTGATCCCGCGCGAGGCTGCGCTGAAAATTCAGGAGCGCGACCCCAAGCGCATCGTCCAGCTCAACACCCAGACCGAAGAAGTGGATGCCGATGATCCGTACGCGGCTTATCAGATTCCTGATGACTTGATGTGGTAAGCAGGGCGCAGTGTCATTGAGTTGAAACACAGAAACCTGTGGGTGCGAGCAAACTCGCTCCCACAGGTGTTTTATGCGGTTCAGGATTGCGCGGTCTCGCGCAAGCGCTGCCTTTCCTCTCGCTCCAGCTCAGCCTTGTAGCTGTGGGCGTCTGTTTCGGAGTGGAACATCCCCACCAGCAAATCCTGTTGATGCACGTCCCAGATCCGGATGCCGGCGGCAATGCCTTCGTGGGACATGTGAGCGTCGTCGCGTTCAGTTACTTTCACAGTCATCTTGCAAGCTCCAATCTCTGTTATCTGCAGCAAGGCGTGTGCAGGACTTTGTTATAGGTTTGGATAGCGTGCTAAGTAAATGCCCCGGTGCGTTAAGAAGTTTTCATGAAAAGTGAAACGATCCGGCAGGCCAAGTAGTGCGCGGCATTCGGTCGCAGGTGGCGTTCATGAAGAAGTTTTCATGTCGTCAAGCGGACGCCAGATCCTGTGGGGGGCCTGAATTCAGGTATAAAAAAGCCCCGCATTCGCGGGGCTTCTTGCTATCGGCGTGGATCAGCTGCCTTTCACGGCCTTGCCGTTGACCGTGCCGTCCTGGAGCATGATGTTGTACTCCTTGCCGTCGGTCTCGACCTGTTGCAGGCGCACCAGCAGGTAATCCCAGTCCTTGGCGAACCAGAGCACGGTGATGCGCTTGCTCTGTGTCGGGTCGCGTACGCGCTCGACCTTGATCGCGTCGATCTGGCCGGCCTTGGTGTCGACTTTCTCCGAGCCCAGGACGCGGAAATCATAGGTATCAATCTCGCCATCATCGACGACCTGATAACTCATGCTTTTCTTGCCGGCCGCCACATCGTGCTGAAGCGCCAGCTGATAGGTGGATTTGTCGACCATGCCCCGGTTCAGCGGAATCTTGACCGCGTCACCGCGATCAGTGCCGGTGACCATCTTGGTGTTCCAGTCGAAATCCAGGTCAGCCTTTTTCGCCTTGCCCAGGCCGCCGCGCTCGAAGTGATAGGACTGCGGCAGGAGGGTGTCCTTGTCAAGGGTCAGGGTGCTTTCTTCGGTCAGGCTGGCGATCATCATCGAAGCCTTGAAGCTCAGCTTCCAGGTGCCGTTGGCTTCCTTGGTCAGGCTGCGCTCGGCGGTGCCGCTCATGGGCAACTGCTTCCAGTCGGCGGTGTAGCTGGCGGAGAACGGTTGAAGGTCTGCGGCCTGTGCCAGTGGCAAGGCAAGCAGAGCGCAAGCGAAGAGCAGGGCGCGACGCATAAAATCTCCTAGTATCGAATCAAATGGCCGCTGGCGGCGAGCAACTGGCCGTCCAGTGAGGCTCCCCGATCATCGAGGGTCAGCCGGCCTTCGGCAAACCAACGCACGGCCATCGGGTAGATCTGGTGCTCGCGGGCATGAACCCTTTGCGCCAGGCTTTGCGGCGTGTCGTGCAACTCTACCGGTATTACTGCCTGTACGACCAGTGGTCCACCATCGAGTTCCTCGGTGACGAAGTGCACCGAGCAGCCATGCTCCGTGTCTCCGGCCTCCAGCGCGCGCTGGTGAGTATGTAACCCTTTGTATTTGGGCAACAGCGAGGGATGGATATTGAACAGGCGTCCCTGGTAGTGACGCACGAAGCCGGGGCTGAGGATGCGCATGAAGCCGGCCAGGACCACCAGTTGCGGATCGAACGCATCGATCTGTTGGACCAGCGCGGCATCGAAGGCTTCGCGGCCCTCGAACGCCTTGTGATCCAGGACGCGGGTGTCGATACCTGCGTCCTTGGCACGTTGCAGGCCGTAGGCATCGGCGCGGTTGGAAATCACCGCGCGGATACGGACCGGGCTGTCGCCGGTCCGTGTGCTGTCGATCAGGGCCTGCAGGTTACTGCCGGTGCCGGACAGCAGCACCACGACGTTACAGGTTGCAGGCATCTGCTCGTGCATCAATGTGCCTTAAGATTTTTCAGCTCGACCTGTGCGGCGCCTTCGGCCGCAGTGGCGATCTGGCCGATGACCCAAGGTTGCTCACCGGCTTCACGCAATACGTTCAGGGCAGTCTCGACGTGCTCCTGGGCCACGCAGATGACCATGCCCACGCCGCAGTTCAGCACGCGGTGCATTTCGGTTTCATCGACGTTGCCTTTCTCTTGCAGCCAGTCGAACACGGCCGGGCGGGTCCAGCTCGCCACGTCGACCACCGCCTGGGCGCCTTTTGGCAGTACGCGCGGGATGTTGTCCAGCAAGCCGCCACCGGTGATGTGGGCCATGGCCTTGACGGCACCGGTGTCCTTGATCAGCTTGAGCAGAGGCTTGACGTAGATACGGGTCGGGGCCATCAGCAGGTCGGCCAGCGGCTTGCCGTCGAGCTGGGTGTTCTCGATGTCGGCGCCCGAGACTTCGATGATCTTGCGGATCAGCGAGTAGCCGTTGGAGTGCGGGCCGGAGGACGGCAGGGCGAGCAGGGCGTCGCCGGCGGCAACTTTCGAGCCGTCGATGATCTCGGCTTTCTCAACGACGCCGACGCAGAAACCGGCCAGGTCGTAGTCTTCGCCTTCGTACATGCCAGGCATTTCAGCGGTTTCGCCGCCCACCAGGGAGCAACCGGACAGTTCACAGCCAGCGCCGATGCCGGTCACCACCTGGGCAGCGGTGTCGACGTTCAGCTTGCCGGTGGCGTAGTAATCGAGGAAGAACAGTGGTTCGGCGCCGCACACCACCAGGTCGTTCACGCACATGGCGACCAGGTCGATGCCGATGCTGTCGTGCTTGTTCAGGTTCAAGGCCAGGCGCAGCTTGGTGCCGACGCCGTCGGTGCCCGAGACCAGCACCGGTTGCTTGTAGCCGGCCGGGATCTCGCAGAGGGCGCCGAAACCGCCCAGGCCGCCCATGACTTCCGGGCGCGCAGTGCGCTTGGCGACGCTCTTGATGCGTTCGACCAATGCTTCACCGGCGTCGATGTCCACACCGGCGTCCTTGTAGCTCAGGGAGGGTTGCTTGCTCATGATCCAGGCCTTTAAAGGGGGGAATTCTGGGTAACGACCGATCGCCGGGGCCCTTGAATAACCGTTGTATGAATTATTCCGGATGCCCAGCCAATGCCGGTCTGCGAAGGCGCGCGATTTTATCAGGCTTGAGGGGCAGCGGCCATCCTCGTGCCGACGGGCAGGGACATATCCTTGGAAAAAAACCGATATTTCTTCTGTTGGTACTGCGTGGCGCGTCTGTATAAGGTGTAGCGGTAAGCGACTATGGTTGTGGCAGCGTCGAAACTTGCATCGGGCGGCTGAATGTTTTGCCAGGTGCCGTGTCACAGCCATGCTCAGTCTTCTCCACACGGCCGGTGCCAGCCGTTATGTCCGGGAATTTTCCATGCGTCTGTTCAAACTCTTGTCTGTTGGCTGCCTGTCGCTGATCAGCCTGGCGAGCCATGCCGAAACCCTCAACAACCTTTATCAGGTACGTGAACCGGTCAGCAGCCAGGCGCCGGATGAGCGTAACCAGGCAACGTTGCGAGCGCTGGATACCTTGGTGCTGCGCCTGACCGGCGACGCCAAGGCCGCGCAGAGCCCTGGCCTGGCGGCGATCCGCAAGGACCCGCAACAAATCATTCTTCAATATGGCTACGAGGCCGGTCCGCCGGAAAGCCTGCAGGTGGATTTCGATCCCGCCAGCACCGACCGCGCGTTGCGTTCGGCGGGGTTGTCGCTGTGGGGGGCCAATCGGCCCTCGATCCTGGGGTGGTGGCTGAACGACTCGGCGGAGGGTTCCAGCCTGGTGGGGGATGGCCAGGCCAGTGCCACGCCGCTGCGCCGCGCCGCCCAGCACCGGGGATTGCCGCTGCACCTGCCGCTGGCGGACTTGAGCGAGCAGATTGTCGCCACCGCGCCGAACCTGGAAGGCAATGACCCGGCGCCGTTGCGCGAGGTGTCGGAGCGTTATGGTTCCGACGCGTTGTTGGCGGTCCACGCCAAGGAAGAGGGCGGCCAGTGGCAAGCGACCTGGCGCCTGTGGCTGGGTGACCAGCGCGAGCAGGGCAGTGCCCAGGGTGGCGACCCTGCGGCACTGGCCGATGCCGTGATGTTGGCGGTGAGCCAGCGCCTGGCGCCGCGCTTCGTCGCCAAGCCGGGCGTGGCGACCGAACAGTTGCTCGAAGTGCAGGGCATGAATCTGGAACGTTATGCGGCGCTGGGGCGTCTGCTTGAACCGTTTGGAGGGCAGTTGCAACGGGTCGAAGGCGACGTGATCGTCTACAAGGTCAATGGCAGCGCGGAACAGTTGAAGGCGCAATTGGCCTTGGCCAAGCTGCAGGAAATGCCCGTCGGTGAAATTGTCGTGCCGCCACCTGTGGCCCAGCCAGCGGCCGATGGGGCAATTTCGCCGCAACCGACGCCAGCGCCAGCGCCGAACCTGCGGTTTCGCTGGTAGGATTTCTTCCTTTATAGAGTCAGGAGTGGTTCATGGGCGATACGCGGCGTTGGTTCTGGTTGGGTGGGGTCGCCCTGCTGGTTGCGTTTATCTATTTGCTGCACCCGATCCTCACGCCATTCCTGGTTGCGCTGCTGTTGGCCTATCTGTTCGATCCGGTGGTGGATCGCCTGGAAAAGCTCGGCTTGTCCAGGACGTGGGGCGTGGTGGCGGTGTTCGCGCTGTTTACCTTGATCGTCAGTGCGCTGTTGCTGGTACTGATCCCCATGCTCGCCAAGCAACTGCTGCGCCTGTATGAGCTGGCGCCGCAGATGCTCGATTGGCTGCAACACAGCGCGGTGCCATGGGTGCAATCGAAACTGGGGTTGGCGGACGGCTTCTGGAAGTTCGACAAGGTCAAGGCGGCCATCAGCGAGCACATGGGCCAGACCACCGACATCGTCGGGGTGGTGCTGACCCAGGCCACGGCGTCGAGCCTGGCGTTGATCGGCTGGCTGGCAAATCTGGTACTGATTCCCGTGGTGGCCTTCTATCTGCTGCGGGACTGGGACCTGATGATGGCCAAGATCCGCAGCCTGCTGCCGCGTCACCGCGAAGAACGCATCATGACGCTGACCGGTGAATGCCATGAAGTGCTGGGGGCGTTCGTGCGCGGGCAATTGCTGGTCATGGTCGCGCTGGGCTTTATTTATGCGGCGGGGCTGATGTTGGTGGGGCTGGAGCTGGGGCTGTTGATCGGCCTGATCGCCGGCCTGGCGGCCATCGTCCCGTACATGGGGTTTGTGATTGGCATTGGCGCGGCATTGATCGCCGGGTTGTTCCAGTTCGGCGGCGATCTCTACCCGATGATTGGCATCGTGGCAGTATTCATGGTCGGGCAGGCCCTGGAGGGCATGGTGCTGACGCCGCTGCTGGTGGGCGACCGCATTGGCCTTCATCCGGTGGCGGTGATCTTTGCGATCCTGGCGGGCGGAGAGTTGTTCGGCTTCACCGGGGTACTGCTGGCGTTGCCGGTTGCGGCAGTCATCATGGTGCTGGTGCGCCATATGCACGATTTGTACAAGGATTCGGACATCTACAGCGGCATTGAAGACCCCGACCTGTAGTGTGCAGGGCGCACGGGGTGTCAGGGAAACTGGCGCTCCGCGCCCTTGCCGCTGCAAACCTTTGATTTTGCTCGTGGTCCGGCGCATTGTGCGGTCCGCGTCACGGGTATAAACTTTGCGAACTTTACACAGAGGCCACTAATGGTTCCTTTGGAACCGTTCAGTCAGCATGAAACCGATTCAGCTGCCCCTTGGTGTGCGTCTGCGTGATGACGCCACCTTTATCAACTACTACCCAGGCGCCAATGCCGCTGCACTCGGCTATGTCGAGCGGCTTTGCGAAGCCGACGCCGGCTGGACCGAAAGCCTGATCTATCTGTGGGGCAAGGACGGAGTAGGGCGTACGCATCTTCTGCAGGCCGCGTGCCTGCGGTTCGAACAACTGGGCGAACCTGCGGTGTACCTGCCGCTGGCGGAACTGCTGGATCGCGGCGTAGAAATCCTCGACAACCTTGAGCAGTACGAACTGGTCTGCCTGGACGACCTCCAGGCCGTGGCCGGCAAGGCTGACTGGGAAGAGGCGCTGTTTCATCTGTTCAATCGGTTGCGCGACAGCGGCCGACGCTTGCTGATCGCCGCGTCGACCTCGCCACGGGAGTTGCCGGTGAAACTGGCGGACTTGAAATCCCGCCTGACCCTGGCGCTGATTTTCCAGATGCGCCCGCTTTCCGATGAAGACAAACTGCGCGCGCTGCAACTGCGCGCTTCCCGGCGTGGCCTGCACCTGACCGACGAGGTCGGGCATTTCATCCTCACCCGAGGCACTCGCAGCATGAGCGCATTGTTCGAGCTGCTCGAACGCCTCGACCAGGCCTCGCTCCAGGCGCAGCGCAAGCTGACTATTCCTTTTTTGAAAGAAACCCTGGGTTGGTAGAACCGTCACCCGTAGTGGCCGATAGCCTGTTCCGGACGCGGCGAAACCTGCGGTCCTGCTGGGTGACAGGCCACATGACGTTCAAAATGGGCTTAAGCGCTTAGATGTAAACGTAAAACCGAGAAGTCACATTTGCACCGATTGAATTTGCAAATGAGGTTGATAGAAGGCATAGTCTCGCCATCTTTACTACTTCAGCCACGGTCGTGCCCATGCTAAATCGCTTCGCACCCCTCGTGCCTCTCGCACTCGTTACCCTGTTGTTCGGTTGCGCTGCCCACTCCCCGGTGTCCCAGCAAGCACAACAACCACAGGTCAAGAACACTGTAACCGCCCAGTCTTCCTCCGTAGCGTTCCAGGAAGAAGTGGCCTCCGATAAAGAGCTGGCAGACTTTGCCGGCAGCAAGCCTTATCAGCTTCCGGTGCTGGCAGACAGCATCCTGGAACGAGGCATGTCCCTGATCGGCACTCGTTATCGTTTTGGCGGTACCTCTGAAGCCGGCTTCGATTGCAGCGGGTTCATCGGCTACCTGTTTCGCGAAGAGGCGGGTATGAACCTGCCACGTTCCACTCGCGAAATGATCAACGTGAAGGCTCCGCTGGTCGCTCGCAACCAGCTAGAACCCGGTGACCTGCTGTTCTTCAGCACCAATGGTCGTCGCGGTCGCGTCAGCCACGCCGGTATCTACCTGGGCGACAACCAGTTCATCCATTCCAGCAGCCGCCGCAGCGGTGGCGTGCGGATCGACAGCCTCGGCGACAGCTACTGGAGCAAGACCTTCATCGAAGCCAAGCGCGCCCTCGCCATGGCTCCAACCGTGGTCACGGCTCGCAAGTAAGCACACAACTTGTAAGGCAAACTTAAAGTCTTACTTGAAGTTTGCCCCATAGCCGCTAGAATCCTTGATCATTGATTGATGGCAATCCGCCTGCGTACTGCGCGGGCGGATTTGTTTTCATCTCCACGGCAGAAAAGCCGCATCCAGATCAGGATTGTTCTGCATATGTCGACGTCGGCCCGCCTCGCTCTGATTGTTCTTGCCGCGCTGCTCAGCGCCTGTGCCAGTCGCACTCCACCGCCCGCGCCAGTGCGCGCTCCGGTGGTATTCGCACCCTCCC
The DNA here is from genome assembly GCF_035751725.1 of Pseudomonas frederiksbergensis. GTDB lineage: Bacteria > Pseudomonadota > Gammaproteobacteria > Pseudomonadales > Pseudomonadaceae > Aquipseudomonas > Aquipseudomonas frederiksbergensis_A. The sequence continues at coordinate 1,582,070 of NZ_CP142104.1, forward strand.
AGACTTTTTCCCCCGCTGCTGAAGACGTGCTTTTCCGCGCGCTGGGCCTGGTGGGGACGCCCTACCGTTGGGGCGGCAATACGCCGGATTCAGGCTTCGATTGCAGTGGCTTGATCGGTTATGTGTACCGTGACGCCGCCGGGATCTCCTTGCCGCGTTCCACTCGCGAGATGATCAGCATGCGCGCGCCGCAGGTCGGCAAAGACGCATTGCAGACGGGCGACCTGGTGTTCTTCGCCACCAACGGCGGTTCCCAGGTCAGCCATGCCGGGATTTACGTGGGCGAGGGACGTTTCGTCCATGCGCCTGCCACGGGCGGGACGGTCAAGCTCGACAGCTTGTCCAAGGCCTATTGGCAGAAAGCGTATTTGGGGGCCAAGCGTGTATTGCAGCCGGAGCACCTGGCGCGCAATCCATAGGTTTGCTGATGGTCATTTGGCTGACACCCGCCAGATCTTGTTTCCCACGTCATCGGCCACCAGCAACCCACCCTGTTTATCGATCACCACGCCCACCGGCCGGCCCTGGGCCTTTTCGTCTGCGTTGAGAAAACCCGTCAGCACATCCACAGGCTGCCCCTCCGGCTTGCCCGCCTTGAACGGGACGAAGATCACTTTGTAGCCGCTGTGGGGCTTGCGATTCCAGGAGCCGTGTTGCCCGACGAAGGCGCCCTCCATAAACGGCGCGGGCAACGTGCTGCCTTCGGCGAAAGTCAGTCCCAAGGACGCAGTGTGAGGGCCGACGGCATAGTCGGGCGCGATGGCCTTGGCCACCAGCTCGGGGTTCTGTGGCTCGACCCGGACGTCGACGTTCTGCCCGTAATAACTGTAGGGCCAGCCATAAAAGCCGCCGTCCTTCACTGAGGTGATGTAGTCCGGCACCAGGTCACTGCCAATCTCGTCCCGTTCGTTGACCGCCGTCCACAATGCGCCGCTGCGAGGCTCCCATGCCAAGCCGTTGGGGTTGCGCAGGCCTGAGGCGAAGATGCGGTGACTGCCGGTAGCCCGATCCACCTCCCAGATGGCCGCACGACCTTCTTCCGCTTCCATGCCATTTTCCGCGACGTTGCTGTTCGAGCCGGTGGTGACGTACAGCTTGCTGCCGTCTCGGCTGGCGATCACGTTCTTGGTCCAGTGGTGGTTGAGCGTGCCGCCGGGTAAATCGACGACCTTGGTGGGTTGTGCCTTGATCTGCGTTTCGCCTTCTTTATAAGGGAAACGGATCAACCGGTCCGTGTCGGCCACATACAGGTCAGTGCCCACCAGCGTCATGCCGAACGGTGAATTGAGGTTTTCCAGGAAAATCGTCCGGGTCTCGGCGACGCCGTCGTGATTGGCGTCCCGCAGCAGGGTGATGCGATTTGGGCTGGGGACGCCAGCGCCGGCACGGTCCATGACTTTTTTCATCACCCAGCCACGGATGCCCTGGGTATCGTCGGGCTTGGGCGGGGCGTTGGTCTCGGCCACCAGCACATCGCCGTTGGGGAGCACGTAGAGCCAGCGTGGATGATCCAGGCCTTCGGCAAAGGCCACTACCTGCAGGCCTGGCGCCGGCGTTGGCTTGGCGCTATCCGGCCAGCCGACGGCTTCGGCGATATTCACCGTAGGCATCAGGGTCTTGTTCGGCTCGGGCAGTTTCGGTGACGGGCCGATGCCGTCGGAAACCTGCAAGGTCGACGACTCGCCGCAAGCGACAAGCCCTGTGGCAAGGGCGGCGATCAACAGGTGGTTTGGCTTGAGCATGCGGGCTTCCCTATGAGTGCATGTGGTTACTCATAGAGAAGCGTAGACGTGGGATGGTTCAATAGCGGGGCTGCCAGCCAATCAAGCGATCCTTGTCGGCAGAATCAGCCATGAGCCTGCTTGAACAGCACGGCGATCCCCGGGTGATAGTGGCCGGCCTCGTTGCGCAACTTGCGGTAGGCATATGGGAAATACCAGGCCACGGCGCAGGTGTTTTCCTTCTGCAGGTCGTCGATCATGTCCTGCAACTCTTCTGGCGTGGCGCTTTGCTGGGCTTTTTGCGGGGCGACGAACAGGCAGCCCAATTTCAGGTCGCTGGCGTAGCTGATGCGCTTGGCGTCGCTGGTGGCTTCCAGCAAAGGTTGGGTCAGGTTCAGGTTGTTGACCTTCGGCCAGCGTTGCGTGGCCTGGATGAAGGCGCGCTCATCGCTGCTGGCGATCAACAGGTCGGCGCTGACGTTGCGTTCGCCTTCTTCATTCTGTTTGCGGGTCGCTGCGCCCTGGAGCGTGACCATCTCCGCCATCCAGGCGGCGGCCGCCAGCAATCCGAGATTGGCTTTTTCATTGTGCCAATAGGGCGTGTCGTTATCGCCGCGCACGGCGTTGTATCGGTCGATACAATCAAACCAGCGTTCCAGCACTGGGCGCAGGAATTCCAGCTTCGGATTGCTGATGATCATGCCTTGCATGTGAATTGCCCTCTTGTTCTTGTGATATCGGGTCGTAATGTCTATTTGATATCACTTGCGTCAGCTTCACACAAGATTGACGTCAGTTTATTGATCCCGGCCAATATCCGTCGTGGTGCCCATCGCGGCTTTAATTGACGCTCCACCCCCAACCCTCTAACCTTCGCGGCTTGTTTCAGGTGCTCTATGGCAACGGCCGATAGGGTGAAACAGGGAAGCCGGTGCGTACATGCAAACCCGGCGCTGCCCCCGCAACGGTAAATGAGTCAACGCTGCGCTTGTGGCCACACAGGCCCCCGCCACTGTGTCGAATGACATGGGAAGGCGCGCAGCCAGGCATTACGCCGCTCATGAGCCCGGAGACCGGCCTGATTCATCCAACGGCATCACGGTGGGCGATGCCAGGCACCTTGCCGTCCTTTTTCTGCCCGCCCGCCGTTATCCAGTCCCAACGGAGAGCTCCCCCATGACCGACACGCCCGATCGCGACGAACGCCACCTGGCGCGCATGCTGCGCAAGAAAGCCGTGATTGACGAGCGTATCGCCAATTCACCGAACGAGTGTGGCCTGCTGCTGGTGCTGACCGGCAATGGCAAGGGCAAAAGCAGTTCGGCATTCGGCATGTTGGCCCGGGCGATGGGGCATGGCATGCAATGCGGCGTGGTGCAATTCATCAAGGGTCGCAACAGCACCGGTGAAGAGCTGTTTTTCCGCCGCTTCCCGGAACAGGTGCGTTTTCATGTCATGGGCGAGGGCTTTACCTGGGAAACCCAGGATCGCCAGCGCGACATCGCCGCTGCCGAAGCGGCGTGGGCCGTGTCGCGTGAATTGCTCAGCGATCCGTCGATCGGCCTGGTGGTGCTCGACGAACTGAACATTGCCCTCAAGCACGGCTACCTCGACCTCGATCAAGTCTTGAGCGATCTGCAAGCCCGTCCGCCTATGCAACATGTGGTCGTGACCGGGCGCGGCGCCAAGCCCGAGATGATCGAGCTGGCCGATACCGTGACCGAAATGGGCATGATCAAGCACGCGTTCCAGGCCGGTATCAAGGCGCAGAAAGGCGTCGAACTGTGAGCCATGCGTCGACTGCCAGCCGCCACTGTCCGGCGGTATTGATTGCCGCCCCGGCCTCGGGCCAGGGCAAGACCACCGTCACCGCGGCCCTCGCACGGTTGCACCGCAACCAGGGGCGCAAGGTGCGCGTGTTCAAGTGTGGTCCCGACTTTCTCGACCCGATGATCCTTGAGCGAGCCAGCGGCGCGCCGGTCTATCAGCTGGACATGTGGATGGTTGGCGAACAGGAAAGTCGCCGGCTGTTGTGGGAAGCCGCTGCAGAAGCAGACCTGATTTTGATTGAAGGCGTAATGGGCCTGTTCGACGGCACGCCGTCCAGCGCCGACCTGGCCCGGCATTTCGGTGTGCCGGTGCTGGCGGTCATCGACGGCACGGCCATGGCCCAGACGTTCGGCGCCTTGGCCCTGGGCTTGGCGCGGTATCAACCCGACTTGCCCTTCGCCGGGGTCTTGGCCAACCGGGTCGGCACCTTGCGCCATGCGCAGTTGCTCGAAGGCAGCCTGACCGAGGGCTTGCGCTGGTACGGCGCGCTCTCGCGGGAAACCGGCATCGAACTGCCGAGCCGCCATCTGGGCCTGGTGCAGGCCAGCGAGCTGAATGATCTGGATGTCCGTCTCGATGCCGCCGCCGAGGCGCTGGCGGGCAGTTGTGAAGTGGCCTTGCCGCCTTCGGTGGAATTCGCGGCTCCGCAATTGACTGCTGTTGAACCGTGGCTCGACGGGGTACGCATCGCCGTGGCCCGTGACGAAGCGTTCGCCTTCACCTATGGCGCAAGCCTCGATCTGCTGCGGGCCATGGGCGCGCAGTTGAGTTTCTTTTCGCCGATCCACGACACCCGATTGCCCGACGCGGACAGCCTTTATCTGCCCGGCGGTTACCCCGAACTGCACCACGTCGCACTCGCGCAGAACGCGCCCATGCTTGCAGCAATCCGTGCCCATCATGCAGATGGCAAACCGCTGCTCGCCGAATGCGGCGGCATGCTGTACCTGCTCGATTCACTGACCGACGTCGACGGCACGCGCGCCGAACTGCTCGGTTTGTTGAGCGGTGATGCGCAAATGCAGAAGCGCCTGGCGGCGCTCGCATTGCAATCGGTGGATTTGCCGGAGGGCAACCTGCGCGGGCATACCTATCATCATTCCCTGTCCAGCACCGCCCTTGAGCCGATTGCCCGCGGCCATAGCCCCAATGGTGGGCGAGGGGCGGAGGCGGTTTTCCGACAAGGGCGGATGACGGCCTCCTATGTGCATTTTTATTTCCCGTCCAATCCGAGGGCGATTGCCGCGCTGTTTGCTCCGGCCCCTGTTGCAGTCTTTGCGAGCAAGCCATGACTGACGCCTTCTCAGCGGCCGAACGCGAAGCCGTCTACCGCGCCATCGCCGAGCGCCGCGACATGCGCCATTTCAGTGGCGGCTCCATCGAGCCGCAACTGCTGGGCCGTTTGCTGGAAGCCGCACACCAGGCTCCCAGCGTCGGGCTGATGCAACCGTGGCGATTCATTCGCATCAGTGATCGCGCCTTGCGCGGCGAAATCCAGCATTTGGTGGAAGAAGAGCGTGTCCGCACTGCTGAAGCGCTGGGCGAGCGCAGCGACGAATTCATGAAGCTCAAGGTCGAAGGCATCCACGACTGCGCCGAGGTGCTGGTGGCCGCGTTGATGGACGATCGCGAGCGGCATATCTTTGGCCGCCGGACCTTACCGGAAATGGACTTGGCCTCGCTGTCCTGCGCCATCCAGAATCTATGGCTGGCGGCCCGCGTCGAAGGGTTGGGGATGGGCTGGGTGTCATTGTTCGAGCCCCAGGCCCTGGCTGATCTGCTGGGCTTGCCCGCCGGGGCAAAGCCGCTGGCAATCTTGTGCCTGGGTCCGGTCGAAGGCTTTTATCCGGCGCCGATGCTCGCCCTGGAAGGCTGGGCGCAACCGCGGCCGCTCAACGAACTGATCTACGAAAATCGCTGGGGAGTGCGTCCATGAGCGTAGCGTTGCTCAGTGCCGCCGCGGTGGCGCTGGATGCGCTGCTGGGTGAGCCCCGGCGCGGGCATCCGTTGGTCGCGTTCGGTCGTTTTGCCAATCGTCTCGAACAACGTTTCAACTCCGGTGGACGGGGCTGGCGCAGTCACGGTGTCACGGCGTGGATCATCGCCGTGCTGCCCTTGACCTTGCTGGCCACGGCCTTGTCCTGGGCGCCGTTGCTGGGCTGGCTGGTGGACATCCTTGCGTTGTACTGCGCCCTCGGCTTGCGCAGCCTCGGCGAGCATGTCGAGCCGGTTGCCCGCGCGCTGCGCAGTGGCGATCTGGACGAGGCACGCCAGCGGGTGAGTTATCTGGTCAGCCGCGAAACCGCTGGGCTGGATGAAAACGCCGTGGCCCGCGCCGCCACCGAGTCGGTGCTGGAAAATGGCAGCGACGCAGTATTCGCCGCCTTGTTCTGGTTCGCGGTGGCAGGCGCGCCTGGGGTGGTGTTGTATCGGTTGAGCAATACCCTCGACGCCATGTGGGGTTATCGCAACGAGCGCTTCGAACGTTTTGGCTGGGCGGCGGCAAAGATCGATGACCTGCTCAACTATATTCCGGCGCGGCTGGTGGCGTTGACCTACGCGCTGCTTGGCAAGACCCGCCTGGGGCTCAAATGCTGGCGCACCCAAGGGGCGACCTGGGACAGCCCCAATGCCGGGCCGGTCATGGCCGCCGGTGCCGGAGCGCTGGGTGTGGAGTTGGGCGGCGCGGCGGTCTATCACGGCGAGCTGCATCAACGTCCGCCCTTGGGCGAAGGCGTTCCGGCCAGCGCCGATTCGATTGATCGCGGCTGGCAATTGGTGCAGCGCGGCGTATGGTTATGGCTGCTGATTCTCTGCCTCGGAGCCGAGTTCTATGCTTGAGCATGGTGGACGACTGCGCAACGCTTCCCGGCAATACGGCATTGCCGAGGCCGACTGGCTCGACCTGTCCAGCGGCCTGGCGCCCTGGCCGTTCGATATTCCGCCGGTTCCACTACGGGCCTGGGCGCGCCTGCCCGAGGCCGATGATGGGTTGGAACAGGCCGCTTGCGATTATTACGAAGCGACGCACGTGTTGCCGGTTGCCGGTTCGCAGATGGCCATCCAGCTCTTGCCGCGCCTGCGCCGGGCCGGCAAGGTCGGTGTCTTGTCTCCTTGTTACGCCGAACACGCCGAAGCCTGGCGGCGCAGCGGTTACATCGTGCGCGAAGTGCTGGAGACGGAAGTGGATTTCTTCCTCGACAGCCTCGACGTGCTGGTGGTGGTCAATCCGAACAACCCCACGGGCCTGAGCCTGAGCCCCGAACGCTTGCTGGACTGGCACGCACGGTTGGCCCAGCGCGGCGGCTGGCTCGTGGTGGACGAAGCGTTCATGGACATCACGCCGCACCTGAGCCTCAGCGCCCACGCCCATCAGGTCGGGCTGATCGTGTTGCGATCGTTTGGCAAGTTCTTTGGCCTGGCCGGGGTTCGCCTGGGGTTTGTCCTGGCCGAGCGACGCCTGCTCAAGCTGCTTGCCGAGCAAGTCGGGCCGTGGGCCGTGAGCGGGCCGACCCGGGTCCTGGGCGAGGCGTGTCTCCTGGATACCGAGGCCCACATTCGCCAACGACAGCGCTGCGAAGCCACCAGCCAACGCCTGGCACTGACGCTGGAGCGCTTCGGTTTCAAGCCCCAGGGCGGTTGCGCATTGTTTCAATGGCTGGTGACCGAGCACGCCCAGGCCCTGTACGAATTCATGGCCCATCGCGGCATTCTGCTGCGCTTGTTCACGCACACCAGCAGCCTGCGTTTCGGACTGCCGGCCGATGACGCCGGTTTCCTGCGCCTCGAACAGGCTTTCGAGGCCTACACCAAGGACATTCGATGACGACCCTGATGGTGCAGGGCACCACCTCCGATGCCGGCAAAAGTACCCTGGTTACCGCATTGTGCCGTTGGGTCACGCGCCAGGGTGTGAGCGTGGTGCCGTTCAAGCCGCAAAACATGGCGCTCAACAGCGCGGTAACTGCCGACGGCGGCGAGATCGGCCGGGCCCAGGCGGTCCAGGCCCAGGCCTGCGGCCTCGAACCGCACACCGACATGAACCCGGTCCTGCTCAAGCCCAACAGCGACACGGGCGCGCAAGTCATCATCCATGGTCGTGCCGTCACCACCATGAACGCCGTCGCCTATCACGATTACAAAGCCATTGCGATGCAAGCGGTGCTGGCCTCCCATGCACGGTTGAGCGCGACGTATCCGGTCGTCATGGTCGAGGGCGCGGGGTCGCCGGCAGAGATCAACCTGCGGGCCGGCGACATCGCGAACATGGGTTTCGCCGAGGCGGTGGACTGCCCGGTGCTGCTGATCGCCGACATCAATCGTGGCGGGGTATTCGCCCATCTGGTCGGCACCCTGGAGTTGCTTTCGTCCAGTGAACAGGCGCGGGTCAAGGGGTTCATCATCAACCGTTTTCGCGGCGATATCGCCTTGCTGCAGCCGGGGCTGGATTGGTTGGAAGCGCGCACCGGCAAGCCGGTAATTGGCGTGTTGCCCTACGTGATGGACCTGCACCTGGAGGCCGAGGATGGCCTCGACCGGCGCCAGGCCGACAAGGCCGAACAGGTGCTCAAGGTGGTGGTGCCAGTATTGCCACGCATCAGCAACCACACCGATTTCGACCCGCTGCGCCTGCATCCGCAGGTCGATCTGCAATTCATCGGCCCCGGCCACGCCATCCCGCCAGCCGACCTGATCATCCTGCCCGGTTCGAAAAGTGTGCGTAGCGACTTGGCCTTTCTACGCGCCAATGGTTGGGAAACGGCGATCCATCGACACCTGCGCTACGGCGGCAAGTTAATGGGCATCTGCGGCGGTTTGCAGATGCTCGGCCACCACGTCCATGACCCGCTCGGGCTGGAGGGGGCGGCAGGCTCCAGTGCCGGATTGGGCTTGTTGGATTTCGAAACGACCCTGGAACGCGAGAAGCAACTGCGCAACGTTCATGGGCGACTGACGTTGGAAAACGCCGCAATCAGCGGCTATGAGATCCACGCAGGCGTAACTGTCGGCCCCGCCCTGGAAAACGCTGCGGTGCACTTGGACGACGGCCGTTGCGATGGCGCCCAAAGCCTCGACGGGCAGGTTTTCGGCACCTATCTGCATGGGTTGTTCGAATCGCCTGCGGCCAGCAGTGCCTTGCTGCGTTGGGCCGGTTTGGAAGACGTACAGGCGGTGGATTACCACGGCTTGCGCGAGCGGGATATCGAGCGACTGGCGGACCTGGTGGAGCGGCATCTGGACACTGGGTTGTTGCGTGAACTCTGTGGGATTTGAGGTGACGCTACCGACCCCTTCGCGAGCGAGCCCGCTCCTGCATTTTGAATTGTATTCCCCTGCGCGAGCGGGCTTGCTCGCGAATAGGCCCGCACATAAAAGGTAACGCTCCATGCTGCAACTGATCCTCGGCGGCGCCCGCTCCGGCAAGAGTCGCCTGGCCGAAAAACTCGCGGCGGACACTCATTTGCCGGTGACCTACATCGCCACCAGCCAACCCCTCGACGGCGAGATGAACCAGCGTGTCGCCCAGCATCGTGCCCGGCGTCCGGCCGAATGGGCGCTGGTGGAGGAACCCTTGGCGCTGGCGTGGGTGCTGCGGGAAAACGCCGCAAGCGATCGGTGCCTGCTGGTGGATTGCCTGACCCTCTGGCTCACCAACCTGCTGATGCTCGACGATCCGCAACGGTTGATTGCCGAGCGTGAAGCGCTGTTGGACTGCATCGGCGTGCTTCCCGGTGAAGTCATATTCGTCAGCAACGAGACCGGCATGGGCGTCGTGCCGCTGGGCGAGCTGACGCGCCGTTATGTCGATGAAGCCGGTTGGCTGCATCAAGCCCTGGCCGAACGTTGCCAACGCGTCGTGTTGACCGTCGCCGGCTTGCCCCTGACCCTTAAAGGAACTGCGTTATGAATCATCGCTGGTGGCTGGACCCGTGCAAGCCCGTCGATAACCAGGCGCTGGAGCAGGCTGCGGCCCGTCAGCAACAGCTGACCAAACCGACCGGCTCCCTCGGGCGCCTGGAATCGGTGGCGGTGCAACTGGCGGGCCTGCAAGGGCAGCTCAAGCCGAGCCTGGACCGGCTCTGGATCACGATTTTCGCTGGCGACCACGGCGTGGTGGCCGAAGGTGTCTCGGCTTATCCCCAGGAAGTCACCGGGCAGATGCTGCACAACTTCGTCAAGGGTGGCGCGGCCATCAGCGTGCTCGCCCGGCAACTGGGCGCTTCGCTGGAAGTCGTGGACCTGGGCACCGTGACGCTTTCGCTGGACCTGCCCGGCGTGCGTCATTTGAACCTTGGCCCTGGCACCGCGAATTTCATCCAGGGATCGGCGATGAGCCAGTCCCAGGGCGAGCTGGCCTTGCAAGCCGGGCGCGACAGTGTGATGCGTGCCGTTGTCGGCGGGACGCAATTGTTCATTGGCGGCGAGATGGGCATTGGCAACACCACCGCGGCCAGCGCCCTGGCTTGTGCCTTGCTCGATTGTCCGGTGACGCACCTGGTGGGGCCCGGCACGGGGTTGGATGCGGCGGGTGTCAGTCGCAAGGCGCGGGTGATCGAGCGTGCCCTGGCGCTGCACGGCGGCGCGAATGGCGATCCGTTGCAGGTTTTGTTTAATCTCGGTGGCTTTGAAATCGCGGCGTTGGCCGGCGCCTATCTGGCCTGTGCCCAGCAGGGCATCGCCGTGCTGGTGGATGGTTTCATCTGCAGCGTTGCGGCGTTGGTGGCGATGCGGCTCAATCCTGGATGCCGGGCATGGTTGCTGTTCGGTCATCGCGGCGCCGAGCCGGGCCACAAGCACGTCTTGGAAACCCTTGGTGCCGAACCGCTGCTGGATCTGGATTTGCGCCTGGGCGAGGGCAGTGGTGCGGCGTTGGCGGTGCCGTTGTTACGCCTGGCCTGTGACCTTCATGGGCAGATGGCGACGTTTGCCGAAGCGGCCGTGGCGGATCGCCCGGCATGACCTTGCGCCTGGACCTGCTGCGTCACGGCGAAACCGAACTGGGCGGCGGCTTGCGCGGCAGTCTCGATGACGCCTTGACGGCCAAGGGTTGGGAGCAAATGCATGCAGCGGTGGCGCAGGGCGGGCCCTGGGATCGCCTGGTGTGTTCGCCGTTGCAGCGATGCGCCCGTTTCGCCGAACAACTCGGCGCCCGGCTGGGTGTGCCGGTGCATGTGGACAAAGACCTGCAAGAGTTGCATTTCGGCGCGTGGGAAGGCCGCAGCGCAGCAGCGTTGATGGAGACCGACGCCGACGCCCTCGGCCGCTTCTGGGCCGATCCTTACGCTTTTACGCCACCCGACGGCGAGCCGGTGCTGGCGTTTTCGGCGCGGGTCCTGGCGGCCGTCGAACGCTTGCACCTGGCGTATGCCGGACAGCGCGTCTTGCTGGTCAGTCATGGCGGCGTGATGCGGTTGCTGCTGGCACAGGCCCGCGCAATGCCGCGCGAACAATTATTGAACGTCGAAGTCGGCCATGGTGCGCTGTTTTCCCTGACGGTGTCGTCCGGTCCAGTGCTTGAAGAGGCGGGCTGAGCATGTTGCCCTTCTGGATCGCCCTGCAATTCCTCAGCAGCTTGCCGGTTCGCTTGCCAGGCATGCCAGAGCCCGGGCAGCTCGGGCGTTCGCTATTGTTCTATCCCATGGTGGGGTTGTTGTTCGGTGGTCTGCTCTGGCTGCTCGATGCGGTGTTGCTGGGCGCACCGGTGACGCTGCATGCCGCGCTGCTGCTGACGGCCTGGGTGCTGCTCAGCGGCGGCTTGCACCTGGATGGCCTGGCCGACAGCGCCGATGCCTGGCTCGGCGGTTTCGGTGATCGCGAACGTACGTTGCTGATCATGAAGGATCCGCGCAGCGGGCCGATCGCCGTGGTCACGCTGGTGCTGGTGTTGCTGCTCAAATGGACGGCGCTGGTGGCGCTGATCGAGCAGAGGCAGCCACTTGCGTTACTGATTGTGCCGATGCTGGGGCGTGCTGCTTTGCTGGGCTTGTTCCTCACTACGCCGTATGTGCGTGCCGGAGGGCTGGGCCAGGCACTGGCTGATCACTTGCCGCGCCGCTCGGGTTGGCAGGTGCTGTCGATCAGCGCACTGGGCTGCGTGCTGGTGATGGGGTGGCCAGGGCTGTGGACGCTGGTAGTCGCCGCGGCCGTATTCATCGGCTTGAGGCAGATAATGTTGCGCAGGCTGCAGGGTTGCACTGGCGACACCGCGGGTGCCTTGCTGGAGCTGCTGGAAACGGCCGTTCTGGTGGCATTGGTCTTAAGCTGAATTCGCACGTTGCCAGCGGGCGAGCGCTGATTTAAATTTGCATTCATCTAGTCGCGGGTATATACACGCATCATGCTGCCTTCCCAATGTCTTTGCATCAACCTGCGTCGCGCCGCGCGTGGCGTCAGCAGGTATTACGACGGCGCTCTCGATGGCTTCGGGATCAACGTTGCCCAGTATTCTCTGCTCAATAACCTGGCGCGCCTGGACCAGCCGAGCATTTCCTCCCTGGCCGAGGCCATGGGCCTGGACCGCAGCACCCTCGGGCGCAACCTGCGGGTGCTGGAAGGCGAGGGGTTGGTGAAGCTGGCGGAGGGCGACGATTTGCGCAACCGCATCGTCGTGCTCACCGACGCGGGGAAGGCCCGGTTGGCGGCGGCGTTGCCGGCCTGGGAAGCGGCGCAACAGAAATTGATCGATAAGCTCGGTGCCGAAAAGCGTGCGACCTTGCTGGCCTTGCTGGATGAACTGGCGTGAAGCCGGTTCGTCCGATGACAAGTGGGTATATACCCGCGACTGGAGAATAAGAATGACATCGATGTGGCGTACCTGTGGTTGGGTCCTGGTGGGCAGTGCGCTGATACTGGCGTTGTCATTGGGTGTGCGGCATGGCTTCGGGCTGTTCCTAGCGCCGATGAGCGCGGAATTCGGCTGGGGCCGTGAAGTGTTTGCCTTTGCCATTGCCTTGCAGAATTTGATCTGGGGCTTGGCGCAGCCTTTCACCGGTGCCCTGGCGGATCGCTTCGGCGCGGCAAAAGTAGTATTGATCGGTGGCGTTCTCTATGCGCTCGGCCTGGTGTTCATGGGCATGGCCGACTCGCCCTGGTCGCTGTCGTTGAGTGCCGGCCTGTTGATCGGTATCGGCCTGTCCGGTACTTCGTTCTCAGTGATCCTTGGCGTGGTTGGACGGGCCGTGCCGCCAGAAAAACGCAGCATGGGCATGGGCATCGCCAGTGCGGCCGGCTCCTTCGGCCAGTTCGCCATGCTGCCGGGCACGTTGGGCTTGATCGGGTGGCTCGGCTGGTCCGCGGCGCTGTTGGCGCTGGGCCTGTTGGTGGCGTTGATCGTGCCGCTGGTTAGCATGCTCAAGGACGCGCCAGCGCCGCTGGCCGGGCATGAGCAAACCCTCTCCGAAGCGTTGCGCGAAGCGTGCAGTCATTCAGGGTTCTGGCTGCTGGCCGTTGGCTTTTTTGTGTGTGGTTTCCAGGTGGTATTCATCGGTGTGCATCTGCCGGCCTATCTGGTGGACCAGCACCTGCCGGCCAGCGTCGGCACCACCGTGCTGGCCCTCGTCGGGCTGTTCAATATCTTCGGCACTTACACCGCCGGTTGGCTGGGCGGGCGGATGTCCAAGCCGCGCCTGTTGACCGGGCTTTATCTGGCGCGGGCGGTGGTCATCGGGCTGTTCCTGTGGTTGCCGGTGACAACCACCACGGCTTATCTGTTCGGCATGGCGATGGGCTTCCTCTGGCTGTCGACGGTGCCGCTGACGAACGGGACGGTCGCCACGTTGTTCGGCGTACGAAACCTCTCGATGCTGGGTGGGATCGTGTTCCTGTTTCACCAGCAGGGATCGTTCCTCGGCGGTTGGCTGGGCGGCGTCGTGTACGACCGCACCGGCAGCTACGACTTGATCTGGCAGGTGTCGATCCTGCTCAGTCTGTTGGCTGCGGCATTGAACTGGCCGGTACGCGAGCGTCCGGTGGCGCGTCTGCAAGCCCAGGCCGGTGCGGCATGAGCCGCTTCGGCCCATGGTTGATCGCACTCGGCGCCGCGGCGCTGCTGGCAATTGCCTGGTGGGGCTGGCACCAAGGCGGGTTGGCCTTGATGCAGCTGGGCATGGGCAACTGTTGACGTGTGGACGGCACTGGGCGCGCGGAGTAACGTCGTGGTCTGACAGGTCTACAAGGAAAATCCGACATGATGCGTTGGTTTGCTGTTCCCGCCCTGTTGCTGGCTGTGACCGGGCACGTATGGGCAGCCGGGTGCCCGCCGCTGCTGGAGGGGTCGCTGCCCAAGTTGCGGGCCAAGGAAACCGTTGACTTGTGCCAGCGCTTCGCCGGCAAGCCTTTGGTGGTGGTCAACACGGCCAGCTTCTGTGGGTTCGCTCCGCAGTTCAAAGGGCTCGAGGCGCTTAACCAGCGCTACAAAGGCGAAGGGCTGGAAGTGCTGGGCGTGCCGTCCAATGATTTCAAGCAAGAGTCGAAGGACGGGGCGGAGACGGCCAAGGTCTGCTACGTCAATTATGGCGTGACCTTCACTATGACCGAGCCGCAGCCGGTACGAGGTGCGGACGCCATTCCCTTGTTCAGGCATCTGGCCGAACAGTCCGGCGCGCCGAAGTGGAATTTCTACAAATACGTCGTTGATCGCCAGGGCAAGGTGGTCGGCAGTTTTTCCAGCCGGATCAAGCCCGACGATCCTGATTTCATCAAGGCAGTCGAGACGGCTATTGCTTCCAAACCCTGATCATCAGCCATCAAAAAGCCCCGCCTCTTTGCAGAGAGCGGGGCTTTTTTCGCTTCAGGTGGCGAGCAGCTGTGTTGGTTAGAGCCAACCTCGCCTTACATCATCAGAAGCGGTAGGTTGCGCCGACGCCAAAACCGTTGGCGCTGTTTTCGTATTCAGCATTGTAGGCCTGGCCCAGTGCATTTCTCCTGTTGATGCTGACTTTTTCTTCCTTGAGGTAGGAATAAGCCACATCGATGGTCAGGTCTTCGGTTGGGCTCCAGCCGGCACCGAGGCTGAAGATCGTCCGGTCGCCGGTAGGAATGCGCGGCGAACGGTCGGTGTTGTTGGCAGGCGACTGGTCGAACGTCAGGCCGGTGCGCAATACCCACTGCTTGTTCAATTGGTAGGACGTACCGATGGCGTAGGCCCAGGTGTCGTGCCAGTTCTGTTCTTCGGTGATAGTGCCGAAGAGGGCTGGGTTCAATGCACCGCCACCAGTGACGTCGTTGTTCACGGTGATGTCTTTCAGGCGGCTCCAGCGAGTCCAGGTGCTGCCAGCGTAGACGGTCCAGGCATCGTTGATTTCCTGGGTCACCGAGAAATCGACGGATTCAGGGGTGGTGATGTCCAGGGAAGCGTCGTAGCGGTCACCGCTCAACAGGAAGCCAGGCGTACCGGCGCCCGGGTTCACTTCGGTGTGGCCTTCAAGCTTATATTTGACCTTGGAGTGGTAAGTCAGGCCGACGCGAGTGGTATCGGTCGCCTGGACCAGCAGGCCGATGTTGTAGCCATAGCCAATGTCGTCGCCCTTGATCTCGACGTTGCCGTCGTTAGGCGAGAATGGTGTAGTCAGCGCCGATTCCAGCGAACCGGAAATCCGGTTGATGGTCGGACCGAAGCCGATCGACACCTTGTCGTTGAAGGCATAGCTGATGGTGGGCTGGAAGGTCACGACCTTCACTTCGCTCTTGCTGCCGAAGTTGCGGCCCTGGAAGCTGTTTTCGTAGTCGGTGATCAGGCCAAACGGGGCGTAGACGCCCAAGCCGAATGCCCATTGATCATCGATAGGCTTGACGTAGTAGCCCATCGGAACGCCGGTGAACGGGACCATGTCGCCATCGTTGGTGCCGGAGCGGGTGCCGCTGGCATCGTTGATATCGGTGGAGGCGTCGATGACAGCGAAGCCACCGGTCACTTGCTCGCGCTTGAGGCGCGACATGCCGGCAGGGTTGCCAAACACAGTGCTTGCATCATCGGCAGAAGAAGAACGACCTGCGAAGCCAGTGCCCATGCCACTGATGCTTTGTTCGTTCAAGGCAAAACCACTGGCAAAGATTTGTGTGGATGCCAAGGTCACGGCAAGGCCAAGGGTGGTTTTGAGCATCATTTTTTTCATTGTTAGAACTCCAGGTGATCACCGACGCGAAAATTACCAACATTTTTGCCCAAGCGCTATAGCTTGTATTGCTTGATTTAGAGGGGTTTTGTAGGACAATCCGACCAAAATCGTGGCATTTGTAGGAAGTTTCTATTTTTGCTCTCAGCAAGCGACCTGATTCAGCGGTGAAACACAGGTTCGCCATGCGCAGGTGAAATCCCGCAGGCGGCCGGGGGGATGGAAAACCTGGCGCCAGACCCGGGCCATGCCCAGCAAATCGTCCGCATCGGGAAGCGGGCTGGCGTGTTCCTCTACCAACAACCAGGCGATGGCCGTGGCGTAGCGCAAGTTGACGGTCAATTCCAAATGAGGGCCGCTCAGAAAAGCGTGCTGGCTCGCCAGGCCGCGCACCAGGCTGGCTCGTTCCGGGTCCAGTGCCAGATAGTTGTCCCACAGGGCTTGATGGCGAGGTTCGGTAATGCGGTACAAGCCGTGTCCGCGACGGTCATGCAGGGCGGCACCCAGGCCTGACTGGCTGGCGGCGATTCCCAGTAACAACGCTTCCGCCGTGGGGCTGTGGCTCCCCAAGTAGAGGAGTGTCGGGCGGATTACGTATCGACACAGTTCGCTGGCAGCGATACCCATAGAACCCTCGAAATGACTGGTTGGCGAAGCCTGATGAGGTGGGCTTGGCAGCGATGGATCGGATCAGGCTCCGCCGAAGCGGATCATGCCGCTCGAGTTGAAGTGTAGTGTCATATCTGCGCTGTAAAGGACTGTTTTTAAACCATGTTCGTCGAACGGTTATGGCTGTTATAGCGGTTTGTGCTTACGCCGTTGCGCTTTATCGAGAAACGTCGGGCAATAAAAAGCCCCGCGTTTTGGGCGGGGCCTTGGGTGCTTCAGCGGTCTTGGCGTCTCAGGCAACCAGTGCCTGACGGGTACGCTCGATCACGGCCTGCAGCGGTTCGGCGCTGGAGTACTGATCTGGATAAAGGCGTTCGCTGTGACGAGCGATGCCGTGTTCATTGACCAGTGTGAAGCTGAAGCAGCCTTTGCGAGCGGCCATGATCAGGCAGTTCATCGGTGCAAAGGCGTTGGTTAGGGTGCGGATGGCATCCTGTGTGTGGATTTGATTAGACATGTTATGGGTGTTCCTACAAATGACACGGTTAAGAACCGTGCAACGTTAAAACGTTCCAGTAACGTCGACCACCGTTGGTCGAACGAAGAACCCGACTGGAACAAAGCAGCCAGTTTGAGCGCTATATATAGGGCGCGCTTGGGCTGGCAGGTAGGTACTTAGGAGGGCAGGCAACACATCGAGGGCAAAGGTTCTGGGCCCGGGGTGAAGATCCTGATCAATTTTGCAGGTTGGTTCGGTCAGAGTAATGAGCCTGGCCGCAGCTTCGGATTCGTTCGAAGTGCGCAGCGTAAGGATTACCTGGAAACCATCGAGGGGGGCGGTCTCTTTTTTCGGTGAGGCTTCCCGTGGGGATGGCTGACCGTGGAGATGTTTCCGACCCTGAATTGACTTTCAGCTTGGTACTAACGCCGCGGATACTATCGGGTTGGATCGGGAAAGGGAAGACCATTGGTCAGAAAGAACCCGGCCTGCTGTTGTTGCGCGACGCGGTCAACGTGTGGATGGCTGCTTCACCGAGGTTGTCCACAGGGTCCTGAGCGCCGGATGCGTCAAAAAAACGCAGCGATATAACCACTTCAGCTGTTACTTGTACACACTCCTGGCGACGGCTGTCACCGTATTGTCATGTTGGGGCAATCGAGAGTGGGTGCCTGTATCCAAAATTTAAGTCAATGAAAAACATCGCTTTTTTTTACTGGTGAAAAAATCGACAGTTTGAGCGCAGGCCCCGTTCCATAGGGCTTGCGGCGGGTTCAAGGTAGGTTGTCCACTGAGTTATCCACAGCTTCTGTGGATTGTCCCAAGCGCTTGCTCTAGGACGGGCGTGCCGGTTTTTTTCGACTTTACCCGTACGAAAAAAGGAGTAGAGTGGCGCGCCTTCCGATCTGTCCCGTAGTGCGCTATGAAGTTTCGCTCAGTATCAAATCCTGTTACCTCCGTACCCTCCGGTGTTACCCCGCCCAAGCGCATTTCCATGCGTGTAGCCGAGTGGCTGCTGGACAGCCCGAGCCTGGGAGAACGTCCGAGCGTCAAGCACCTGGCCGGCCGTTTGCTCAAGCAACCGGCTCGTGAAGGCGTGGTGGCTGCGCAAAGTCGCCTCGGCCAGCTGATGTGCCGCGAGTGTGGCAATGCACGAGACCGCCGTATCGGCCAGGACTTGCTGCGCCAGGCCGCCCGCGCTGGTGATCACCGTGCCCGCCAGGCATTGGGCGAAATCGAAGACTGAGCTGGGCATCGCCGGGTTGCTTGGTTAACCTTCGAGCTTTATCTCTTGCGTGGGAATCGTCATGGCGATGGATTTGACCAGCCTGTTGCTTGGCCTGGCGGGCGCTGCGGTGCCGCTGTTGGCGCTGGCCTGGCACCTGCAACGCCAGGCAAGTGCGGCACAGACCGAACTGGCGCTGCTTGAAGAGCGCCTGGCCACCGCCCACATGGCCCACGATGGATTGAATGCCCAACTTGATGCCTGCCGCGACGAAATCAGTGACCTGAGCCAGGCCAACGCCGCCAAGCAAGCCGACCTCGCGGCCGCGCGTCGCGAGGTCGAGCTGCTGCAGATCGAGCGCGACAATGCCAGGGACGCGGCTCACGCCTGGAGCCTGGAGCGTGCTAATAAAGAAGCGGAGCTGCGACGCCTCGATGCCCAGGCGGCTTCGTTGCACGCTGAATTGCGCGAGCAACAGGAAAGCCACCAGCAACGCCTGGACGACCTGCAAGGCTCGCGCGATGCATTGCGAGCCCAGTTCGCCGAGCTGGCTGGGAAGATCTTCGATGAGCGTGAACAGCGGTTCGCCGAAACCAGCCAGCAGCGCCTGGGGCAATTGCTCGATCCGCTGAAGGAGCGCATCCAGTCCTTTGAGAAACGCGTCGAAGAAAGCTATCAGGCCGAGGCGCGGGAGCGATTTTCCCTGGGCAAGGAGCTGGAACGCCTGCAACAGTTGAACCTGCGCTTGAGCGACGAAGCCACTAACCTTACGCGCGCGCTCAAGGGCCAGAAGACCCAGGGCAACTGGGGCGAATTGATTCTTGAGCGGGTCCTGGAGCACGCCGGCCTGGAAAAGGGCCGGGAATACCAGACCCAGGTCAGCCTCAAGGGCCCGGATGGCGAACGCTTCCAGCCAGACGTGTTGATTTACCTGCCGGGGGACAAGCAGGTGGTGGTGGATTCGAAGGTCAGCCTCACCGCCTATCAGCAATACGTGGCGGCTGAAGACAATGCCATCGGCCAGCTCGCCCTCAAGCAGCACGTCGTGTCATTGCGCGCCCACGTCAAAGGCTTGGCCGGCAAGGATTACAAACGCCTGGACGGTTTGCACAGCCTGGATTTCGTCTTGCTGTTCGTGCCGATCGAAGCGGCATTTTCCGCTGCCCTGCAAGCCGAGCCGAATCTGTTCCAGGAGGCTTTCGACCGCAACATCGTGATTGTCAGCCCGACCACGCTCCTGGCAACGCTGCGGGTGATCGACAGCTTGTGGAAACAGGAACGTCAAAGCCAGAACGCCCGGGAAATTGCCGAGAGGGCGGGGTGGCTGTATGACAAATTTGTGCTGTTCATCCAGGACCTGGACGAAATCGGCAGTCGCTTGCAGCAGTTGGACAAAGCCTACGCCGCTGCACGCAACAAACTGACGGAAGGCCGCGGCAACCTCGTCAGCCGCAGCGAACAACTGAAACTGCTCGGCGCCCGCGCGAGCAAGAGCTTGCCCAGCGAATTGCTCGAACGGGCAATGACCGATGCGGATGGGCTGCCGGAGTTGCCGGAAGAAGCCAGCCCCTCTCAAGGTTGATGCGAGCGCCTAGGTTGCCCCCCTGTGGCGAGGGGTAAATCCCCTCGCCACAGGTTTGATTGACCGCTGGATTGCGTTCCGCGCTACAACGGCAAGTGTCGACTCAACAACGCCCGCAACGCCGCCGGTTTCACCGGCTTGGCCAGGTAGTCCAGGCCCGCCGCATGCACTTGGGCCACGGTCTCGGGTCGGCCGTCGGCGCTGATCACCACCCCGGGCACCGGTTCGCCCATGCGGGTGCGCAACCAGGCCATCAGTTCAGTCCCGGTTTCGCCGTCGTCCAGATGAAAATCCACCAACGCCAGTTGCGGTCGGCCGCCCTGGGCGAGCCAGCGCTCGCATTCCTCACGGTTGCGTGCCGTCCATACGCGGCATCCCCAGCGTGTCAGCAAGCTGTCCATGCCAATCAGGATGCTGTCTTCATTATCGACACACAGCACTAGTGCGCCGCTGGGCAGATGGCCGTTGGCCTCGATTACGACATTGGGTTCGACGGCTTTGCTGCTGGCCAATGGCACGGTGACACTGAACACGCTGCCGCGCCCAGGCCAGGAGCGCACGCGCAACGGATGGCCAAGCACGCGGCACAACCCATCGGCGATTGCCAGGCCCAGGCCAAGGCCTTTTTCGGCGCGGGTCTGATGGCTGTCGAGGCGCTTGAATTCTTCGAAGATCACCTGTTGTTTGTCTTCGGCGATGCCCGGTCCGCGGTCCCACACCTCCAGGCACAGCTCCCCGTTGCGGCGGCGCACGCCTAGCAGCACCGGACCCTTGGCGTAGCGGAAGGCGTTGGTGAGGAAATTCTGCAAGACCCGGCGCAGCAGCTTGATGTCGCTGTCGACCCGCAACCGCGAACCGCGAACCCGGAATTTCAAGCCTTGCTCCCGAGCCAGCACGGTAAATTCGGCGCCGAGGGTATCGAACAGATCATTGAGGACGAATGGCTTGCGGTCGGGGTTGATCTTGCCGTTTTCCAGGCGGGAAATGTCCAGCAGGTCAGTGATCAAGTCTTCGGCCGAGCGCAATGAACTGTCCAGATGCTGCACCAACTGCTGGGCTTCGCTTGGCAAACCGTCGTGCTGGTGGGACAGCGCGGCGGAGAACAGGCGTGCAGCGTTGAGGGGTTGCATCAGGTCATGACTGACGGCGGCCAGGAAGCGGGTCTTCGATTGATACGCCGATTCGGCGGTGCTCTTGGCTTCGGTCAGCGCCAGGTTCAGTTGCGACAGTTCGCGGGTGCGTTCGGCCACCCGTTGTTCCAGTCCTTCGTTGGCTTCGGTCAAGGCTTGTTCGGCTTCACGGTAGGCAGTGATGTCGGTGAAACTCATGACAAAACCGCCGCCGGGCATCGGGTTGCCGATCAGCTCGATCACCCGACCGTTGGGGAACAATCGTTCCGAGGTGTGCGCACGGCCCTGGCGCATCCAGTGCAGGCGCCGGGCGACATGGACTTCGGCCTCGCCCGGCCCGCAGAGACCGCGCTCGGCGTTGTAGCGGATGATGTCGGCGATCGGCCTGCCGACGCTGATCAAGCCGTCGGGATAATTGAACAGTTCCAGGTACCGACGATTCCACGCCACCAGCCTGAGTGACTGGTCAACCACGCTGATGCCCTGGGTGATGTTTTCGATGGCGCCTTGCAACAGCGCACGGTTGAACTGCAAAACCTCGGACGCTTCGTCGGCGATCCGCACGACGTCTTCCAGTTGCATCTCCCGGCCTTCAATGGCCGCTTTCACCACGGCCCGCGTCGACGAGGCACCCAGCACACCGGCCAGCAGGCGCTCGGTGTGGGCGATCCATTCGCTGTCGGCGTTCTGGCTCGGGTTGAAGCCCTTGCCTTGGCGATAGGCAAAGCGAATGAAGCTTTGGCGCGCCCGTTCTTCACCAACGAAGCGGGCCGCGAGCTGAAGCAAGTCCTCGATCTGGACCGCCAGCATCGAGCGCGGGTTGGGCCGGGCGCTGATTTCCTGGCCGATGAAGCGTCCAGCTTGCCAGTGCTCCGACACGCGGGTGCGCGACAGTACCGAGACCCAGGCGAACAATATGAAATTGCCCGCCAGGGACAAGACGACGCCCTGGGTCAGCGGGGTGATCGGCAAGTCCAGCGGGTTGCCATGCAACCAGGCCAGGCCGGGAAAACTGCTCAGCGACCAACCCAGGCTATGGGCGGCGATTGGTAGCACCAAGGTGTAGAACCACAGGAATATGCCCATGGCGAGGCCGGCAAACACGCCGCGTCGATTCGCCTGCTTCCAGTACAGCGCGCCGAGCATGGCAGGCGCCAGTTGCGTCACGGCGGCGAAGGCGATCTGGCCGATGGTGGCCAGGCTCGCGGTCGAACCCAGTAGTCGATAGCTGACGTAAGCCAGCAGAAGAATCGCGACGATGCTCACCCGGCGTACCGACAGCATCCACTGGCGGAACACCTCGAAGGGCCGCTCGGCGTTGTTGCGGCGCAATAGCCACGGCAACAGCATGTCGTTGGACACCATGGTCGACAGCGCGACGCTCGCCACGATGACCATGCCGGTAGCGGCCGAGGCTCCGCCGATGAAGGCCAGTACAGCCAGCGCAGGATGGGCCTGGGCGAGCGGCAGGCTGATGACGAACGAGTCCGGCAATACCGAGCTGGGCAGCATCATTTGCCCGGCAAGGGCGATCGGCACGACGAACAGGGCGGCCAGGGCCAGGTACGCGGGAAACACCCACTTGGCCAGGCGCAGGTCCTGGGGTTCGATGTTCTCGACCACGGTGACGTGGAACTGCCGTGGCAGGCAGATGATTGCCATCATCGCGACACCGGTTTGCACCACCATCGATGGCCAGTTGATGGTTTCCTTCCAGTACTGCTCCAATCGTGGCGCGAGCATCGCCTGGTTGAACAGGTCGTCGAAGCCGTCATAGAGGCCAAACGTGACGAACGCACCGACCGCGAGGAAGGCGAACAGCTTGACCAGGGATTCGAAGGCAATCGCCAGCACCATGCCGCGGTGGTGTTCGGTGGCGTCGAGGTTGCGCGTGCCGAAGACGATGGTGAACAACGCCAGGATCAGCGAGACGATCAGCGCGGTGTCCTGGGCGCGGGTGCCCATGGCGTCCGCGCCGGCGCCGATCAACAGGTTTACCCCGAGCACGATGCCCTTGAGCTGCAGTGCAATGTAGGGCAGCACGCCGACCAGGCAGATCAGCGCGACCACCACCGCCAGGGATTGCGATTTGCCATAGCGGGCGGCGATGAAGTCGGCGATGGAGGTGATGTTTTCCTGCTTGCTGATCATCACCATCTTCTGCAGGACCCACGGCGCCAGCACCAGCAGCAGGATCGGCCCGAGGTAGATCGGCAGGAATGACCAGAGCTGTTCGGCGGCCTGGCCCACCGCACCGAAGAACGTCCAACTGGTGCAATAGACCGCCAGCGACAGGCTATAGACCCACGCC
Organism: Pseudomonas frederiksbergensis; assembly: GCF_035751725.1. Lineage (GTDB taxonomy): Bacteria > Pseudomonadota > Gammaproteobacteria > Pseudomonadales > Pseudomonadaceae > Aquipseudomonas > Aquipseudomonas frederiksbergensis_A. Next base: position 1,605,090 of record NZ_CP142104.1, read on the forward strand.
CGCACGCGTGGCGGCAGCGGCGTGCTGCGGCGGTCGCCATAGAAGGCGATGGCAAACATGATGGCCATATAGGCCAGGGCGACAACAGCGATCAGCCCGCTGGACAGCGACATGGAAACTCCCAGACAAGATACACCCGGGCTCGGGCCCGGCAAGACAGTCTCGCATGCCCGCTCGGGTTCGTCAGTGTCGACCAAGGTCGAGGCGTGGCGGGGTGTCGCGCGAAGATGATTTCCGTTTTGTTATGCAACGAGGGTGTTCGGCCCTGGAGCCAGGCATGCAGGCCTTGCTGGCGGTGGGTGAGATCGAAACCGAGGGCAGCGTCTGACTGTTATCTATAAAATAGATAACATATAGATAAATTACCCGTTATATAGATATTCGATCCGGCTCTAGCATGAAGGCACTTTTCCGAGGACCGGAGTTCGCCATGACATGTTGTGCCGCAAAAAAACGCTTGCGCCCATTGAGCCTTTTGCCCAGGCCGCTGGAGGCCATTCGTCAATTCACACCTAACTGGTTCGCCGTGACCATGGGGACCGGTGTGCTCGCGCTGGCCTTGGCGCAATGGTCGGCGCAGGTTCCGAGCCTGCGCGCGTTGGGCGAAGGATTGTGGGTGTTCAACGCGCTGTTGTTCGTGGTGTTCACCCTGATGTATACGGCCCGTTGGGTGCTGTTCTTTGACGAAGCGCGACGGATTTTCGGCCATTCGACGGTGTCGATGTTCTTCGGCACCATTCCCATGGGGCTGGCGACCATTATCAATGGCTTTCTGGTCTTTGGGCTACCGCGCTGGGGGGAGGGCGTGTTGCCGCTGGTGGAAGCGTTATGGTGGCTCGACGTAGCGATGTCGCTGGCCTGTGGCGTGCTGATTCCGTTCCTGATGTTTACCCGCCAGGAGCACCGCATCGACCAAATGACCGCCGTGTGGCTGTTGCCGGTGGTGGCCGCCGAAGTCGCGGCGGCCAGCGGCGGGCTGCTGGCGCCGCACCTCGCCGATGCGCATTCGCAACTGATCATGTTGGTCACCAGCTACATACTGTGGGCATTTTCCCTGCCCGTGGCGTTCAGCATTCTGACGATCCTGCTGTTGCGCATGGCCTTGCACAAGCTGCCCCACGAGAGTATGGCCGCTTCGAGCTGGCTGGCCCTCGGCCCGATCGGAACCGGTGCCTTGGGTATGTTGCTGCTGGGCGGGGAGGCGCCAATGATTTTTGCTGCCAATGGCCTGCCGGGCGTGGGTGAGGTTGCCTCAGGCCTGGGATTGGTCGCCGGCATCACCCTATGGGGCTTCGGCTTCTGGTGGATGTTGATGGCGCTGCTGATCACCGCGCGCTATTTGCGCGAAGGCATCCCGTTCAACCTTGGCTGGTGGGGCTTCACCTTTCCCCTGGGCGTGTACGCGCTGACGACGTTGAAGCTGGCAGGCCTGCTGGGCCTGGCTTTTTTCAACGTGTTGGGCTGCGTGTTGGTGGTGCTGCTGATGGTGATGTGGCTGATCGTTGGCTGGCGCACCGTGCTCGGCGCTTGGCACGGTGAGTTGTTTGTGTCGCCGTGTATATCGGGGCTGGCGAAATAATCGTCAAAGACAGGTAATGTGTGGCCTGGATCGAAAAAGCGTCATTCCAATAAGCGTCCACGCCACTCAGGAACATGGAAGATGAGTCACCCTTCACAGTTCACCTTGCTTCGCACGCGGCGCTTCCTGCCGTTCTTCATTACGCAATCCCTCGGCGCGTTCAACGATAACGTCTTCAAGCAATCGTTGATCCTTGCCATCCTCTACAAACTGACCATCGAGGGCGACCGCTCGATCTGGGTCAACCTCTGCGCCCTGTTGTTCATCCTGCCGTTCTTCCTGTTCTCGGCGCTGGCAGGGCAGTTTGGGGAAAAGTTCGCCAAAGACGCGTTGATTCGCCTGATCAAGCTCGGCGAAATCGCCATCATGGCGGTCGGTGCGGTGGGGTTCCTGTTCGATCATCTATGGCTGATGCTGGTGGCGTTGTTTGCGATGGGCACCCATTCGGCGTTGTTCGGGCCGGTGAAGTATTCGATCCTGCCGCAGGCTTTACGCGAGGATGAGCTGGTCGGCGGCAACGGCCTGGTGGAGATGGGGACGTTTCTGGCGATTCTCGCCGGCACCATCGGCGCAGGCATCATGATGTCTTCGGCACACTACGCGCCGGTGGTGTCAGCGGCGATAGTCGGCATCGCCGTGGCCGGTTACCTGGCCAGTCGCAGCATCCCCCGGGCGGCCGCCGCCTCGCCACAGATGCGCTTGAACTGGAACATCTTCAGTCAGTCCTGGGCGACCTTGAAGCTGGGTCTCGGGCAGACCCCGGCGGTGTCCCGTTCGATTGTCGGCAACTCCTGGTTCTGGTTCGTCGGGGCGATTTACCTGACGCAGATTCCCGCCTACGCGAAGGAATGGATGCACGGCGACGAAACCGTGGTGACGCTGATCCTCACCGTATTCTCGGTGGGGATCGCCATGGGTTCGATGCTCTGCGAAAGGCTGTCGGGGCGCAAGGTCGAGATCGGCCTGGTGCCGTTTGGTTCGTTCGGGCTGACGGTGTTCGGGCTGCTGCTGTGGTGGCATTCCGGGGGGATTCCCGACAGCGTCGATGGCCACGGCTGGTTGCAGATTCTCGGGTTTGGCCACGCCTGGCTGGTGCTGATCGATATCCTCGGCCTGGGTGTTTTCGGCGGCTTCTATATCGTGCCGCTGTACGCGCTGATCCAGTCACGTACGGTCGAAAACGAGCGGGCGCGGGTGATCGCCGCCAACAACATCCTCAATGCCCTGTTCATGGTGGTTTCGGCGATCGTTTCCATCATCCTGCTGAGCCTGGCCGAACTGTCGATTCCTCAGTTGTTCCTCGTGGTGTCGCTGCTGAACATTGGCGTCAACGCCTACATCTTCAAGATCGTGCCCGAGTTCAGCATGCGTTTCATGATCTGGCTGCTCAGCCATTCCATGTACCGCGTGGAGCATCGCAACCTGGAGGCGATTCCCGATGAGGGTGCCGCGCTGCTGGTCTGCAACCACGTGTCGTTTGTCGATGCCTTGCTGATTGGCGGCGCGGTGCGTCGGCCGATTCGCTTCGTGATGTACTACAAGATCTACAACCTGCCGGTCCTGAACTTTATCTTTCGCACCGCCGGGACAATTCCGATTGCCGGACGCCAGGAAGATATACATATCTACGAAAAGGCCTTCAGCCGTATCGCCCAATATCTGAAAAACGGCGAGCTGGTGTGCATTTTTCCTGAAGGAAAACTGACCGCTGACGGTGAGATCAATGAGTTCAAGAGTGGCTTGACGCGCATCCTCCAGGAAACGCCCGTGCCGGTCATTCCGCTGGCGTTGCAGGGCTTGTGGGGCAGTTTTTTCAGTCGCGATCCAAGTAAAGGCATGTTTCGTCGTTTTTGGTCGCGAGTGACCCTGGTGGCGGGGGCGGCGGTAGCGGTCGAGGCGGCGGAGCCTGCGAAGTTGCAAGCGCTGGTGGGGGAGTTGCGTGGGGCTGTCAGATAAGCCGAAATCCTGTGGGCGAGCCTGCTCGCGATCGCGGTCTGCCAGTGAGATCAACGCTGGCAGACAGATTGCCATCGCGAGAAAACTCGCTTCGACAGAACCGGATCTAGGCGCTGACTTTGAGCCCGATCAACCCGGCAATGATCAGCGCGACGCTGGCCAATCGAACCAGCGCCATCGACTCACCAAACAGAATGATCCCGGCGATCACCGTGCCCACGGCACCGACCCCGGTCCAGATCGCATAGGCCGTACCCAGTGGCAGCTCCTTCATGGCAAGGCCCAGCAGGCCAAGGCTGATCGCCATGGCCGCGATGGTCAATGCGGTAGGGAGCGGGCGGCTGAAACCGTCGGTGTACTTCAAACCGACAGCCCAGCCGACTTCGAACAGACCGGCAAAAAACAGAATGATCCAGGACATCACACACCTCATCGATGGATGGGGTCGTCCCCGGACAAAAAACGCTGGAGTGCAGGGTCGTCCCCGCATCGGGCGCCAGAATGCCCAATGCTGACTATTCGGTCAAGTCCGCCTATCAGTCCGCCGTCTGCCGGGCGAGTTCCGCGCGGTCCTGCTTTTCGCTCATGCGGCGGAACCAGGTCGAGAGCAGGGCGCCGGAGATGTTGTGCCAGACGCTGAACAACGCGCTGGGCACCGCCGCCAGGGGCGAAAAATGCGCACTTGCCAATGCTGCGCCGAGGCCGGAGTTCTGCATGCCCACTTCCAGCGACAAAGTCTTGCGCTGGGCCAGCGGCAGGCCAAACAGCCGGCCGGTGAAGTAGCCCAGCAGGTAACCAAAGCTGTTGTGCAGGACCACGATGGCCATGATCAGCAAGCCGGATTCGGCAATTTTCGCCTGACTGGCCGCGACCACGGCGGCGACGATGATCACGATGCTGACCACCGACACCAGGGGCAGTACTTCGACAGCATGACGAACGCGCGCGCCCAACAGGCGCTGGGCGACGATGCCCAACGCGATGGGCAGCAACACGATTTGCAGGATCGACCAGAACAAGGCGGAGAACGACACCGGCAGCCAGGCCGAAGCCAGCAGCCAGATCAGCGCCGGGGTCAGCAAAGGGGCGAGCAACGTGGTGATGGCGGAAATTGCCACGGCCAGGGCCAGGTCACCGCGTGCCAGCCAGGTCATGACATTGGAGGAGGTACCGCTAGGGCAGCATCCCACCAGAATCACGCCGACGGCAATCTCAGGCGGCAGGCTGAACGCCTGGCAGAGCAGCCACGCCGTACCCGGCATGATCACGAACTGGGCAATCACGCCCAAGGCCACGCGTCCTGGACGACGCGCCACTTCGGCGAAGTCCTCCAGCTTGAGTGCCAGGCCCATGCCGAACATCACCAGGCCCAGCAAGGGCACGATGGCGACCTTCAAATCGACGAACCACTGCGGTTGCATGAATGCCAGCACGGCAAAAAACAGCACCCAGTAAGCGAACGTATTGCCGACAAAGCGACTCAATGCAGCCAGTGCACGCATGACCTGATCCTTATTATTTGAAAACACCGAATACTAATGTGGGAGCGGACTTGCTCGCGATAGCGGAGTGACAATCACTGAGATGTCGACTGGAGTTCCGCCATCGCGAGCAAGTTCGCTCCCACAGGGTAGTAACTGCAGGGGATTAGATCCCCTGCGGAATTTCTTCACCACCCAAGGCTTCCACCAGCGCCGGCAGGAATTCGCCGAACGTCAGCATCATCAAGGTGAAGCTGGCGTCCAACTGGCCGAGGGCTTCGTCGCCGCCATCCTGCTCCGCCTGGTCCTGCAGCAGGTCTTCGAACTTCAGGCGCTTGACCACCATCTTGTCATCTAGGACGAAGGACAACTTGTCCTGCCAGGCCAACGACAGTTGCGTCACCACCTTGCCGGTGTTCAGGTGCAGCTGGATCTCGTCACTGGTCAGGTCCTGGCGCTTGCAGCGGACGATGCCACCGTCTTCATGGGTATCGCGCAGTTCACATTCGTCCAGCACGTAGAAATCGTCCGCGGCTTTCTGGGTCTTGACCCAGTCGGTCATGATTGCGGTCGGGGCCGTCTTGACCGTCAGCGGGCGCACCGGCAGCGTGCCGATGACTTCGCGAAGGGTGGAGAGCAGGTCTTCAGCGCGTTTCGGGCTGGCGGAGTTGACCAGGATCAGGCCCTGTTTCGGCGCGATGGCAGCGAAGGTGGACGAGCGACGGATAAACGCGCGAGGCAGGAAGGCCTGGATGATTTCATCCTTGATCTGGTCCCGTTCCTTTTTGTAGACCTTGCGCATTTGCTCGGCTTCGATCTCTTCGACTTTTTCCTTGACCGCGTCACGCACGACGCTGCCCGGCAGGATGCGCTCTTCCTTGCGTGCCGCAATCAACAGGAAATCCTGGCTGACGTGCACCAGGGGCGCGTCTTCGCCTTTGCCAAATGGCGCGACGAAACCGTAAGTGGTCAACTCCTGGCTTGCACAGGGGCGCGCCAGTTTGCTCGCCAGTGCAGTTTCCAACGCCTCGGCATCAACAGGCAGATCTTGGGTCAGGCGATAGATAAGCAGGTTCTTGAACCACATGGGGTGAGTCTCTCCTTTATACAAAGGGGGGCATTATTCTCTTCGCGGCGCGATAGGCCAACCCTTCGCTAAGCCTTTGGAAGGCCTGAAAAAATTAATTTAAAAAGTGCTTGCCAGCTTGGGGACTGCTCCGTAGAATGCGCGCCACACCGAAAGTGAAGGGTGATTAGCTCAGCCGGGAGAGCGTCTGCCTTACAAGCAGAATGTCGGCGGTTCGATCCCGTCATCACCCACCATTCGCTTTAAGTGTTACGCGCAGCGGTAGTTCAGTCGGTTAGAATACCGGCCTGTCACGCCGGGGGTCGCGGGTTCGAGTCCCGTCCGCTGCGCCATATTCGGTTACCTGGAACACTGAACGCCAGGTCACCACGGAAAGCCCGCTCACGCGGGCTTTTTGCTGTTTGCAGTTCCCGCGGTGCGCGTTGCTCAAGTTTTTTTGCTGAATTTGTTAATTAAATCAGCACGTTACAAAAAACTGTGAGAGAATGCGCCCCGCATCGAAAGTGAAGGGTGATTAGCTCAGCCGGGAGAGCGTCTGCCTTACAAGCAGAATGTCGGCGGTTCGATCCCGTCATCACCCACCAAACTTTCAATGTTACGCGCAGCGGTAGTTCAGTCGGTTAGAATACCGGCCTGTCACGCCGGGGGTCGCGGGTTCGAGTCCCGTCCGCTGCGCCATATTCGGCACTTGGAATACTGAACGCCAGGTTGCCAACAAAAAGCCCGCTCATTTGAGCGGGCTTTTTGTTGCCTGTCATTTACCGCCTCGCTACTGCTCGGCATTGCGGCTGTGACGATAGTCGCTCACCGCTTCATACACCGCCTTGCGCAAACGATTGATACCGCCAATCGGCCGATGGGCCTCAACACCGAACCACGGGTTGAAGGACTGGTTATCACACGCCAGGTTCAGCTTGGGCGTATCGAAATCCTGGGCCGGCACTTTGATCCGCGCCACCGTTTCGAACGGCGCATCACTTTCCTGCCATTCAATGCTGGTGTCCTCGATCGGCATGTATTTGCTTGGGTCCTGGCGCTGGATCTGCAGGACGAAACAGGCCGGTACACGATCGGTGGATAACTGCTGATTCAGCGCGCTACGCAAGAAATTCGGCAAGTCCTGATTCTGCGGTGGCAAGGTGTAGCTTGGGCAGCTGTCCGGATCCGGCGCGACGCGAAACTTGGCGTTGGCCTCACCGAATTTATAGGGCGCGACCGAGAAATAAGTGGTCTGGGTCGGGCTGGCCGGAGGCGGCGAGAGTGTCGCCAGGGCGATGAACAAATGGCGGATTTGCCAGGTGCGCGGATCCAGGCTCGGAAAGAAAGCCAACGCCTTTTTCCCATCAGCTTGCGCGGCCACATTCTGACGGTACTCGGCGACGTCGCTGACGAAGAAGTTCGGATGGTTGAACATCACGAAGTCTTGCTCGCCCTTGGATTGCCGATCAGCCAGCAGTTGCCTGCCAGGCACGTCCAGCAGCTTGATTGCCATGCCCCGGGCATCGCGCAGGCTGTCGAATTGCGGATACGCGTTGCCATTGGACAGGCGGATCGTCGCCTGCCAGGTCTTGCCGGGTTCGGCGAATACGCCCTGGCGCAACGGCGCAGGCAAGTCGTTGGGCACCTGGACTTCGGCCATGACGCAACCATGGGCCTTGGCATGGGCATCGCGCAGGTAGCGCGTGCCCTCGCGGTGTTGGTCGACGATGCGGATGGCTGTCTGGATGATGTCCTGGGTCATGGCGCTTTCGCCGGGCGGTATTTGTTCCTTGTCCGGGACCGGCCCGCTGTGTTGCCAGGCAAACCAAGCAGTAGCCAGGGCCCAGCCGAGCAGCCCGATGCCCAGCAGCCATAAGAGCGTCTTGCCCAAAAAGGCGCCGAGGCGCAGCCAGAGCGTGATCAGCATGTAAACATCCTTCTAGCTGTGGGGTTCATCATTACAGTTGCGACTCCAGTGGCCCGCCCAGCACCTTCAGGTATTCCAGCAAGGCCCAGCGCTCCTGCGGCTGCAGCAGCCGACCGATGACGCCATTGCCTCGCTCGCCCGCGCGGAACTCATGGCCACTGTTGTGATTGCCAGTGATCCGCGTATCGAAGAGAAAACCGTTGGCAAAGGCTTCGGTGCGATAGCCCAGGTGTCGCGGATCGTATTCGAAGCTGCCTTTATAGAAAGTGGTCGCTCGCTCAGCCTGGGGCGACAACAATTGATAGAGGGTCGGCACCGAGCCGTTGTGCAGGAACGGCGGCGTGGCCCAGACGCCCGCCAGTGGCCGCGCTTTGTAGGCGCGCAGCTCCCGAACGCCGATTGGCAGTCCGAAACCGTCCAGGGCTGGGCGCTCGGCTGGCGTGACGCCGGCGTCGCGGTAGGCTCTGTTTTCGACGAAGGCCGTGACGTAGGCCAGGCCCTTGGCGACCGAGATCTGGCTAAGGTCAAGTGGTTCTGTCGGAGTCGGGTGCAGTTGGACTCCCAGCTTCGCCAGTTCTGCCGGATCCCACTGCAGGCTGGTCAGGTTGAAACGGTGATCGGCGATATTGTTCGCAGTGCCGGGGTCGGTGCCGATCACGTTCACCGGCAACATGTGCAATTGCTGGACCGGCCTGTCGGGCCCCTGGACAACCTTGGGCACATGGCAGCCGGCACAGTTCTCGGTAAACAGCGCCCGGCCTTTTGCGGCCAACGGCTTGTCGATCGAACCGAGCAGCGTTTCCGGCCATGCCGGCGGCTTGAGCAGTTGCAGGGTCTCTTCGATCTTGTTCAGATCGCGCACGCGCACGCTGGAAGGGTAGCGCGCGTCGCCTTGTAGCGGCTTGCCTTGGGCGTCGAAGAAGCTCAACGTCGCGCCGACGCCCAAGGCTTCGCCGACATTGCGGGCCATCGGCTGCTGGGCCGAGCCGTTCCACTGCACCCAGTCGAATGTCCACATTTCCCATAATTGCGGGTAATCCACTGGGGCGTTGGCGATCCGGTAGTTTTCAGCCGAAATCGCGTCGCCAAAGCTCGCATTGGCGATGCGGCCAAAGGCGTCGGTACGACCCGGACCTTCCTCGGTTGGGTAGAGGCCGCGGTGGGTGTCGTTCCAGGCTGTGCGCAGGAAAGTGTCCAGGGAAACCTTAAACGTCTTGCGCAATTCTTCATGGCGGGCGTCGTAATCCTTGCCCAGCACTTGGCGGGCGAAGCGTTCGAATTTCCATGGGTTGTAGTAAGTCGAGGCGAGACTTGCGACCAATGCCTGTCCGAAACTGCCTCCGCGGAGTGTCGGAACCGTCGACGGCAATACATGCTGGGCTGAGCCACCGTCGATCCGTATCGCTTGGCCCTTGAAGTGCAATTCCCCGGTGTGGCAGGCCGCGCAGGTGATATCCAGATATTGCGCGTTGCTGCCGGCATTCTGATGCCGGGTGAAGCCTACCGGCAGGTTACCGGGATTGTCCGGCGTGGGCTTTTGCGCTGGATCGACCAGGAAACCGAAGCGTGCCAGGTACTCCGGTGAAGCGAAGCGCTGCTGCGAGAACGGCCGTTCAAGGGCGGTGAACCATTCGTAGCGCAGGCCTTTGACCTGGGTGCCCTGGGGCGTGAAATAGTACGTCTGGCGCTCAGCGGCGCTCCATTGGTCTAGGTAGTGGACCTTTTCAACCGGTGTATACGCCGGTAGGCGCGGGTTTGCGACGTAATAAAGCACCACGGCCACGATTACGATGAGGAGCGCGAGGACCAGCAAGAGAACGCGAGAGAGGAGGCGCACGGTAACGTCCTTGTTTTTTTGATATGCCCTTATGCCTCAGTGCCGCTTGGCCGGCAAGTGGCCATTACCGTTGGGGAAGGGGAGGCGGCAATTTGTCTCTGTACGTAATAGATGACAGATGCTTCATCTGCCCAGGATTAAAAAGCGTTTGGCGGCCTGAACTTATCATCGCTTTGTGGCTCACATGCCGGTAGCCATTGGTCGTGGCCGCCTGATAAGCTCGCGGCTTTACTCGATTGCCCTTTAGGCGCATGAACAAGGAAATAGCATGAAACAGCATCGGTTGGCGGCGGCGGTTGCCCTGGTTGGCCTGGTACTCGCGGGTTGTGACTCGCAGACCAGCGTAGAGCTGAAAACCCCGGCGCAGAAAGCTTCCTACGGTATTGGCCTGAACATGGGCAAGAGCCTGGCTCAGGAAGGTATGGATGACCTGGACTCCAAAGCAGTCGCCCAGGGCATCGAAGATGCCGTCGGCAAGAAAGAACAGAAGCTGAAAGACGAAGAATTGGTCGAGGCCTTTGCCGCACTGCAAAAACGTGCCGAAGAGCGCATGGCCAAGATGAGCGAAGAGTCGGCAGCGGCCGGCAAGAAATTCCTCGAAGAAAACGGCAAGAAGAGCGGCGTGACCACCACCGCTTCGGGCCTGCAATATGAAGTCGTCAAGAAAGCCGACGGCGCACAGCCAAAGCCAACTGACGTAGTAACTGTTCACTACACTGGCAAGCTGACCAACGGCACCGTGTTCGACAGCTCCGTGGAGCGTGGCAGCCCGATTGACCTGCCGGTCAGCGGCGTGATCCCGGGTTGGGTTGAAGGCCTGCAATTGATGCACGTCGGTGAAAAGTACAAGTTGTACATCCCAAGCGACCTGGCCTATGGCGCTCAGAGCCCGAGCCCGGCGATTCCTGCCAACTCGGTCCTGGTGTTCGATCTGGAACTGCTGGCCATCAAGGATCCGGCAAAAGAAGGCGCAGCCAAGTAATCGCGTCTGCTATAAAGACAACGCCTCGCTTATGCGGGGCGTTGTTGCATTCGGCTTTTGAAAATGACTAAAAAAACCGAACGTCCGACGCAGGCTACAGTCACAGGCAATACAGGCGCTGTGCTAGACGCAGTCGGCCGATCAAGTCAACGAAATGTTGGGTTTTTTTATGTGAGTAAAAAACGCCCGATCTAAGCCGGACCCTTATGAAACGGGGGCTTCAGCGGTGAAATGTAGCTCTGTTCACAAGGTTATCCACAATTTGTGTGGATAACATTTCAGTGGGGGAAAAAATGAAGGCGCCGTGGAATTTCACGAGATTCCTGCCCTTGGCGGGACGGCTGCTCGCCCGCGGCAGATTGCCAACATTGCTGTTTGCCGTTGCCAGCAAGGGCGCGCGTGAAGGTGGTCGTCTTGGCAAGCTCAAGGACGACCTGCGGTTGCTCCAGGCCTTGTGCCTGGCCTACTGGCGTGGCGAATACCGGGCCGTCAGCGCCAAGTCGTTGCTCTCGGTCGTGGCGGGGCTCATGTATTTCCTTAGCCCTTTGGACGCGATTCCAGATTTGCTGCCCATGTTTGGCATGTTCGATGACATCGCCGTGCTGGCCTGGATCATGAAGACACTCGACGATGAGCTAAGCGCCTTCCGTGCCTGGCGCGACCGGCAACCCCCCGAGAAACTCGCATTGGTGGAGAGGCTTCCCGATACCCCGGAGCAACTCCAGCTCCAGGGTCCTAAAAAGACCTGATTCCGGCGTTTCCCCCCAGAACATCATCGCCCCGCGACCTTGGCTGCTATTTAGGATTACACTTCCTAGGAAAAAGCTGACTCGCTAAGTGTTGTTGTCCTACGGGGTAGTCATGGATATTCAAGTAATCACACGCGACGGAGAGCCCGAGTACGCGGTTTTACCGTGGGATCAGTACCAGTCGTTATTGAAGGCAGCAGGCATCAATCAAGCTCCGCCGCGTGAGGCAACGGTCCAGCATGCGGCGGCACCTGGCCAGGTTCTTCCTGGTCTGGATCAACTGCGCAGTCTGCGTGAAGGGAAGGGCATCGCCATCGAGGCGCTGGCCCGCACGGTAGGCATCAGCCCGTCTTATCTGGCCATGATCGAAAGCGGCGAGCGTCAGCCCGATGCTGCGATCAAGCGCAGTCTGGCCTGGGAATTGACGGTGCCGGGGTGGAGGGACGAATCGTGAGTGTACGCATCAGTCGGCAACATTGGGACGGGTTGTTGGGTGAGTTGGACCAGGCGCGCCGCCAGCGCCATTTATTGACCTATCGCGCCTTGCTGGAACGCTTGCAGCTTCCCAGCCCGGCCATGCAGACCTTGACCGCAGCGCTCGAACACCTGGCCGCGCTGGATGCACGGGCCGAACAGCCGCTGCGCAGTTCGCTGGTCATCAGCCAGGGCGCCAGTCGGTTGCCGCGCACTGGTTTCTTTGAATGCGTCGAGCGCTTGGGCCGTTTTTCCGGCCCTTCCGACGGGGTGGCCGCAGCATCCTGGCATGCTTCGGAAGTGGTCCGGGTGTTCGAGTACGAATATCCCGAATCGGCGGAAGCCTAATGCTCTGGCGTATCAAGGCCCGGGCCGGTTATTGGCTCGCGCGCCGGTTGTTTCATTGGTCTTGGTTCGTTCGACAGCCGCGCGGCTGGGCCTGGCTCGAAGGCCAGTTCGCACGGATGGCGAACCTGGGGGATGTCGGCGCCCAGAGTTTCTATGGTCATATCCTGACGTTTCGCGGCCAAGGGTTGGGTGCTCGGGAAGAGGGTATTCGTCTGCTGCGGTTGGCTGCGCTGGCCGGTGATGGCAAGGCCGCTTACCAAGTGGGTGTTATCAGCCTTGCTGGCACCACCACCAAAGCGCCCGATCCGGCCGAAGCAGCGCGTTGGTGGGCCCTGGCCGCGAAGGCTGGGCACCCGTTGGCCGAAATCAAGCTCAAGACGCTCGACGGCCAGAATCCATAGCGTTATCCACAGGCTCCCTCCCCCGCATTTCTTCCCGTCCCGAAAGGGACCTGTAAGGGAAGTTTAAGAATTGTCCTACGCGTCACGTCTCCTTATCTGACTTATTTCTCCTGTCGTCCCCGGCAAAGTCTCGCGCCTTCCTGCGCTGCGAGATGTCTGAATGCGTTTCCCTGACAAGACCCCGTCTATAAGCGGCGCCATTGGTACGCTGGTCCTGACCGTCATGAACTCGCCCGATGCCGAGGCGGTGCTAAAGGATTTTCGCAATTGCCTGGGCGACTACGACACCTGGGCGGAAAAGTTCTGGAACGGCCAGACGCTGGACATCGAGCAGGTGTTCAAGGTGGGCAACGAAGTGTCGCTCGCGCCTGCTAAGGACGGTGGCAAGCAAGTCAGCGCCGTGGTGGCGAGCTGTCCGGCACAAGGCCCGCTGACGCTGGTGCATATGTTCCAAGCCTCGCGTTTCGTGCCGATCGGCGACACACCGGTGGTGCTCGAACCCATCATTCGGGACGCGCTGGGGAAAGAAACGTTTGGCGATCCAATCCCACTCGTCATCGGCCCCAGCGGCATTCTGGAAATACCCGAATGCGACCGCGGCCAACGTTATCGCATCAGCTTTTTTCCAAATATCACGACCGGTCATGTCCAGGCGCTGTATGCCTCGTATCAAACAGCGATCGGCGAGCTCGAAGGCTGGCTGAAAGCCGAGTGGAAAGCGTTTCAACCGCTGTGGAAGGAGCATTCGGAAAAAGGTTTCCTGGATCGCTACAACACGTTGCAGGACGCTCAGCTGCGTGGCTTTGAAAACGCTTTGTATAAGCTGTGGGACGACGTCAAACAGATCTTCGATCTGCTCGCGGACCTGCAGGCCAACAGTGAAAAGTTGCTGGAATACTTCACCGAGGCCGAACTTGAGCAACTGCTGAAAGCATCATCCGAAGCGATCGCCAAAGCGCTGATGATCGCGAGCGATGAGCCCTTGCTCTTCGTTTACACCGCGGCGTTCATCAGTTGGATGCGGATGTTGCCGCCCCGTTACTTGGCCGAAATCATAGGGGAAATTCGCGCCGAGATTCTGATCAATTTCCTGTTGGCGGCTGTTACCGGTGGCCTGGGTTTGGGTCTGCGCCTGAGCGGCAAGGTGCTGCGTTTGGTTCGCTCGGAACACGTCCGGACATGGCTGCAGGCCTCGAGCCAACGCCTGGGCCAACTCGGTGGCGACAGCCTTAACGCCCATGCCGATGTGCTCAAGCCGGTCGTGATTGCCGGCCGAGGCCCATCCGTAGGCCCCGCTCCCGTCACACCATTGCACATCACCGCTGGAGATTCCCCACCACTGTCGGTCAGCAATCCAGCCCCGGTCGTGCGGGAAAAATCCCAGCCCTCTACCCGGCTGAGCAAACAAGAACACCACGACGACGCCTCCACCCAATCGACAAACCCCAACGGCGCCCCCGCCGACAGCGCCGCCCAGACCCGCACCAACGGCTGCCCGGTGTCGATGGTCACCGGCGAAGAACTGCTGACCCTGGAAGACGGCACCCTCGACGGACGCCTGCCGTTTATCTTCACCCGCCTCTACCGCACCAGCGCCGCCGAGCTCGACATCGGCCTCGGTCGCGGTTGGAGCCATGCCCTGGCCCATCGCCTGTTGATCGAAGGCGAGCAGGTCATCTGGATCGACCAGGAAAACCGCCGCACCACCTTCCCCCGGCCCAGCCTGCAACGCCCGGCGATCCACAACAGCCTGGCCCGCGCGGCGATCTACCTGAGCAATGAGCCGGACGAACTGATCATCGCCCAGCCCGGCGAAGAGGCGCCTTTCCTACACTTTCGCGACGGTCGTCTGATCGCCTTGAGCGATCGGTACGACAACCGCCTGACCGTCCAGCGCAACATCTACGGTGACATCAGTCGCCTGGACAACGGCGCTGGGCGCTGCCTGCGCCTGCGCTATGAACACCGCCACCTGGTCGCCATCGACTATCAGAGCTTTCACCCGGCACCGACCCGCGACGAAAGCTGGCGCACTGAGCAAACGCTGGTTTCCTACCGCTACGACGCCCGTTTCCGACTCGTCGAAGCGACCAACGCCGCCGGCGAAAGCGAACGCTACGACTACGACGACCAGCACGTCATCCTCCAGCGGCAACTGGCCGGCGGCGCGAGTTTTTACTGGGAGTGGCAAGGCCTCGGCGCGGCGGCCCGCTGCGTGCGGCACTGGGCGTCGTTTGCGCAGATGGACAGCCGCTACACCTGGGGCGAGGACGGCAGCGTCACCGTCCATAACCTCGATGGCAGCGAGGAAGTCTACGTCCACGACGACCGCGCGCGACTGGTGCGCCAAGTCGATCCCGCCGGCGGTGAACACCTCAAGGCCTATGACGAACAGGGCCGGCTGATCGCCGAGCAAGACCCGCTCGGCGCCGTCACCGAATACCGCTATGACGAAGTCGGACGGCTGGTGGCGCTGATTCCGCCTGAAGACGAGCCCACGTCCTACGAGTACCGAAACGGTTTCCTGCACGCCCGGCAGCGCGGCAAAGCCGTGTGGACCTACCGCCGCAATGAGCAGGGCGACGTCATTGAGGCCATCGACCCGGACGGCCAAAGCACCTGGTATCACTACGACAGCCAAGGG
Source organism: Pseudomonas frederiksbergensis (assembly GCF_035751725.1). Lineage (GTDB taxonomy): Bacteria > Pseudomonadota > Gammaproteobacteria > Pseudomonadales > Pseudomonadaceae > Aquipseudomonas > Aquipseudomonas frederiksbergensis_A. The sequence continues at coordinate 1,620,534 of NZ_CP142104.1, forward strand.
CAACTGAAAACCATCAGCTACCCGGACGCCAGCGCCCATTATTTTGTGCGCAATCACCTGGGCCAGTTGACGGAAGAAACCCTGCCCGATGGCAGCCAGCGGTGTTTTTCCTACGACGCTCTCGGACGTTTGCTGACCCGCCAGGACGAACACGGCGCCATCACCCATTACCAATGGGACGCCGTGGGCCGCTTGCTGCAAACCACCTTGCCCAGCGGCGCGACCCTCGCCTGGAGCTACAACGCCTACGGCAAGGTCATCGCCGAGCAGGACGAACTGGGGCGTATCACCCGCTACGAATACGCCGACGACCTGCACCTGATCAGCCGCTGCCTCAACCCCGACGGCAGCGAACTGAAGTATCGCTACGACTCGGCGCGGCTGTTGCTGACGGACATCGAGAACGAATCCGGCGAACACTATCGGCTGGACTACACGCCCAACGGACTGATCCGACAGGAAACCGGCTTCGACGGCCAGCGCACCGGTTATGCCTACGACCTCAACGGCCACCTGCTGGAAAAGACCGAGTTCGGCGCCGACGGCAGCCAGCGCATCACCGTCTATCAACGCGACAGCGCCGGTCGCCTGCTGCGCAAGACCCTGCCGGAGGGGACCACGGTCGATTACCGCTACGACGCCCTCGGCCGTTTGGTCAGCGTCGACGACGGTCATTGGCCGCTGGCCTACGAATACGACGCCCAGGACCGTTTAGTCGCCGAACACCAGGGCTGGGCCATCCTGCGCTATCGCTACGACAGCGTTGGTCGCTTGATCCATTGCCGCCTGCCCGACCGCAGCATCCTCGACTACCGCCACGCCCGCGGCGGCGCGCTGATCGCCATCGACCTCAACGGCACCTGCCTGACCGAACACCGTTTCAAGGGCGGCCGCGAAACCCAACGCCAGCAAGGTCTGCTGCTCAGCGACTACCGCTACGACGAACAGGGCCGCCTCAAGGCCCAGACCGTCTGGCAAACCCAACAGCACCAACTGTTCTGGCGCGATTACTCCTACAGCGCCAACGGCAACCTCGCCGCGCTTTCTGACAATCGAAACCGCCGCAGCTACCAGTACGACGCGCAAGATCGCCTGGTCCGCATCGACTATGCCCACAGCCAAGGCCCCGAACGCTTCGCCCACGACCCGGCCGGCAACCTCTTGCTGCAAGACCGCCCCGGCCCGACCACCCTCAAGGCCAATCGCCTGCTCATGGAGGGCGACCGCCACTACGACTACGACGCCTACGGCAACCTCATCCGCGAACGCCGCGGCAAAGCCCAATGCCTCGTCACCCACTACCGCTACGACAGCCAACACCGCCTCATCGGCGTCACCAGCCCGGACGGCAGCGAAACGTCCTACCGCTACGACGCCTTCGGCCGACGCATCGAAAAGACCGTGGCTGGCCAGACCACGGAATTCATCTGGCAAGGCGACCAAATCATCGCCGAAAGCAGCGACCGCCACTACCAAAGCTACGTCTACGAACCCGGCACCTTCCGCCCCCTCGCCCTGCTCGAAGGCCAAGGCCCGGACAACGCCACGCCGTTCCACTACCACAACAACCACCTCGGCACGCCGCAGGAACTGACCAGCCACCAAGGCGAAATCGTCTGGGCCGCGCGCTACAACGGCTACGGCAAACTCACCGAACTGCGCCACGGCGACGGCAAGCGCCTGGAACAACCGCTGCGCTTCCAAGGCCAATACCACGACCGGGAAAGCGGCCTGCACTACAACCGGCACCGGTACTACAATCCGGAGACGGGGCGGTACCTGACGCTGGACCCGAGCAAGCTCAAGGGTGGGCTCAATGGGTACCGGTACACCCTGAACCCGACGGGGTGGGTGGATCCGTTGGGGTTGGAGGTTTGCCCAGGTGACGGCGGGTGTAAGAAGCCGGCGGTTGGTGAGCAGGATCCGACGGCTAAGGTTGGGGTGGAGGAGGGTGAGCCGACGCTGCCGATGACGGCGGAGCAGCGGCGGGCGCGGATTGATGAGTTGGCGGAAGCGAATGCTAAGGGACGGGTTGTTGTTATGGAGGAAAAATACGGTATGCATACCGTCGAGAAGCACAGCCCTGAAATATCAGACGTTGCGCTTAAACAGCGGGCAATCAACGGGGCGAATCCGCATACGGGTGAGATTCCCAAAGGGGCTAATGGAAGCTTAAGCTCCCAATTCAATAGCTGGCGAATTCATTTGAATGCACTCAATAAAGCTATGACGAGAGAACAACTTGGGCTGGATCCGTTTACAGGGCTGGACCACAAAAAAGACAGGATTGTCAGGCAGGAGCTGCCGGGCGCGGGGCGTGGTTATAAGCCTAATAAAAAGGATAAGCAAAATCCTCAGCTGAATGAGAATTTAAACTGGTTTGAGGTTAAGTTTGACAAGGAAGGCATACCGTATACCGGGTTTCCTATGGAGAGCAAATAATGTTGAAAAACCCTTTTTTAGATGTGGAGTTTGTCCCTGACTTGATGTGGTTCATTGGTCAGTTTGATGTGTATGATCGTGAAGAAACCAAGGGGGCAGAGCTGGCGGTTTACAATCCAGATGATGAATGTGACAGAGAAAAATTGATTGTTAAATATGGTTTGGATTTGAAGTGCCTGTCCTATAGGCATAAATTTGTATTGGTAAGGTTTTTAGGAGAGAAGCTTGATGATCCGAACTTTGACTTTCAGAGCTTGTTTGAAATAGGCGAGGACTGCGCGGGTAGTTGGCCTAGAGGGGAATGGTATAACTTGCAAAATCCTAAAGGGTTCCTTCAGGATGTTTATGTGAATGCAAAAAAAGTTTGGAAAAAAGATCTCGAAAAAGCAGCGCTTGAAGATCCTTCTACTTGGTAGAGCAGTAAGTGGTTATTAACTTATCACTATCCGCTTTTCGTCAAGAGAAGTAGCTGCTCTCGCTATGGCGAGATTCTTTTGATGATTTATTTGAGTGCATGGATACCTATTTTGATCAGAAAATTGAAGATCAACGCAATTTTTATGGTGATTTTATTAGAGTGCCTTCAGCGCTATCATCTAGCGTGCGATGATGCGCAGCCTTAACATAGCCTGCGCAATTAACCAGATACACCGCGTTGTTCAGAAGACGGGGCGCTACGCAGCCCTGCGGGAGCAAGCTCCCTCGCCACTGGGTACCAACCCAGTCATGCCAACACCCCTAACTCCCCAACTGACACCCGCCCACCCCCCCCATCAATCAAATACAAACTCCCCCCAACAATCTCCTTGGCATGATGCTTGGCCTGGGAGGCCAGCTCCGCCAGCTGACTGGCGTCCAGCCCCGCACAAGCCTCCGAGCGCAGGTGCACTACCCCAATCGACAACGACAACAAAGCGAACTCCTGCCGCACCCCCTGCCGGTTCAACGCGGTAAAACATCCCGCCTCAAGGTGCTCCGGCCGGTAGAAGCGGCGGCAGTGGTTCTGGAAGTCGTTCAACAGTTGGGTCAGGCGTTTACGCCAGTCATCCGGGCCGAGGACCAGTAGGAAGTCGTCGCCGCCGATGTGGCCGACGAAGTCGCGGCTGGGGTCGATGCGTTCGTTCAGGCATTGCGCCAGGCACAGTAGGACTTCGTCGCCGCGGCCGTAGCCGTAGATGTCGTTGAAGGGTTTGAAGCTGTCGATGTCGACGTAGCAGATCACCGACTCCTGGCGTTGTTGCAGCAGGCGGGTGAGGCATTGCTGGATCGGCACGTTGCCCGGTAGCAAGGTCAGCGGGTTGGCGTAGCGGGCCTGCTGGATTTTCAGTTCGGTGATGAGTTTGAGCACGTCGATGACGCGCCCCAATCCCATGTAGTTGCCGTTGAGGGTGATGATGAAATCTTCTTCGATGCGTTGCCGGGCGCGGCTGGTGATCAGGCGGCTGACTTGTTGCAGCGACTGATTGAGTTCCACCGCGAGGAAGTCATCACTCATCAGGCGGCTGATGGGTTTGCGCGCGAAGAGGTCGGTGGCGAAGGGTTTGAGCAAGGCATCGGAGAGCGAATGGCGATGGACGATGCCGCAGGGCTGGCCACGGTCGTCCAGCACTGCCAGGGAGTTGAGATTGGCCTGGCGGCGGAACGCTTCCAGGACCGCGGCCGTCGGGGTGTTGTGGGTCACCGCCGGTTGTTCGTTGAGCAATGCGCCAAGGTCATTGACTTCATCGCCCAGCGGCACCACCCCGCTGTCTCGGCGGGGCATCAACGCCTTGGCGTCCTGGGAAGGGTGTTCCTGCGGCCGGGCAAGCAGATAGCCCTGGACCAGATCGACGCCCATTTCGATCAGCACGGCCAATTCTTCCGGCAGCTCTATCCCCTCGGCAATCACCTGGGCCCGTGAGGCCTGGGCGATTTTCAGGATGGAACCGACGAACTCGCGCTTGAGCGCGTCCTGGTGAATGCCGTCGATGAAGTGCCGGTCGATCTTCACATAATCCGGCCGTAGTTCCGACCAGAGACGCAGGCTTGAATACCCAGCGCCGAGGTCATCCAGGGCGATGGAAAAGCCCATGGCTCGATAGTGATGAAGGGCGGTTTGCAGGAGCTGGAAGTCATCGATCGGGGTTTGTTCGGTCAATTCGATCACGACTTGGCTGGGTGGGATGCCGAAGTCTTGCAACAACTGCAATGTACGACCGGTCTGGTGCGCCGACTCGAGTAGCGATTCGGGCGACACATTGAGGAACAGCTTGCCCGGCAGTTTCTGCTCGTTGAACCGCTGGCAGGCGCTACGTCGGCAGGCCAGTTCCAGTTCACTGAGCCGCCCGGCCTGGCGGGCAACGGAAAGTAATGCGATAGGGGAGTGCAGGGGGCTGTTGGACGGGCCTCGGGTCAAGGCTTCGTAACCCAGGATGCGTCGTTCGGAGAGACAAACGATCGGTTGGAACAGGCTGTGCAAACCGCTTTGACTCAGGATTGAGCTCAAGGCACTCAGCTGTTCTATCGTGGTCATGGCAGTCTCTGGCGATAAAAAAAAGGACGGGGCGCAACCCCTGCTGGGGGGGGGCGCCCGGTCCTGTATTTCACGACAGACTGATGTCAGTTTGATGACACTCCGACGAGCATCACCATTAAATGGCCATCACTCAGTGCTTGGCGACCGCCGTGTTGAGTTTCAGGTAATCCAGGAGGATTCGCCCGGTTTCACTCAGGTAGGCATCGTCTTCCGGCTTGGTCTTTTCCGGTTCGGTGATCAGGTCCTCGTCTTCTTTCTTCAGCTCTTTGAGCGGTTCTTCGCCCTTGGCCTTGCGACGCAGGTTTTCCATTGCCAGTTGCTTGGCCTCGATGTCGGCATGCTGCGCGCGGCGCTCGGCTTCGTTGAGGGTGACGGTTTTCTCCATCATCAGCTTCTGCGCGAGGGCCAGCTTGTCACGGATGAACACGAATTCCGCGTCCTGGGACGAGCGCGCGTCATGGTCGGACTTGAGTTGGGCCAGGAACGGCTTGAACGGGTCCACGGCTGGCTTGATCGCGGGGCGGATGGTGTCCCACGGCATGGCCTCGGGCAGGGCGCTTTCACCGATTTCCTTGGTGTCGATGATCGACGGGTAATTGATGTCAGGCAGCACGCCTTGGTGCTGGGTGCTCTGGCCGGAAACCCGGTAGAACTTCGCCAGGGTCAGTTTCAGTTCGCCGTGGTTCAGCGGCTGGATAGTTTGCACGGTGCCCTTGCCGAAGGTCTGGCCGCCGATGATCAAGGCGCGGTGGTAGTCCTGCATGGCGCCGGCGAAAATCTCCGAGGCCGAGGCCGACAGGCGATTGACCAGCAAGGCCATCGGGCCCTTGTAGAACGCGCCCGGGTTTTCATCTTCCAGCACATCGACCCGGCCATCGGCATTGCGCACGAGCACGGTCGGGCCTTTGTCGATGAACAGGCTGGTCAGTTCGGTGGCTTCCTGCAAGGAGCCGCCGCCGTTGTTGCGCAAGTCGATGACGACGCCGTCGACCTTATCCTTTTGCAGTTCGGTCAGCAGCTTCTTGACGTCGCGAGTGGTGCTTTTGTAATCCGGATCCCCAGCGCGGAACGCCTTGAAGTCCAGGTAGAACGCCGGGATCTCGATGATGCCGAGCTTGTAGTCCTTGCCGTCCTGCTTGAGTTTCAGGACCGATTTTTTCGCGGCCTGTTCTTCCAGCTTCACCGCTTCGCGGGTGATGGACACGACTTTGCTGGTCTGGTCGTTCGGTGCGTTGCTGGCCGGAATGACTTCCAGGCGGACCACCGAGCCTTTCGGGCCACGGATCAGCTTGACCACTTCATCCAGGCGCCAGCCGACCACGTCGACCATTTCCTTGTTGCCTTGGGCGACACCAATGATCTTGTCCGCCGGGCCGACCTGCTTGGTCTTGTCCGCCGGGCCCGCTGGCACCAGGCGCACGATCTTGACCTGATCGTTATCGCTCTGCAGCACTGCGCCGATGCCTTCCAGGGACAGGCTCATGTTGATGTCGAAGTTCTCCGCGTTATCCGGCGACAGATAATTGGTGTGCGGGTCGTAGGACATTGCGAAGGTATTGATGTAGGCCTGGAAGATATCTTCGGCACGGGTCTGGTCCAGGCGCGCCAATTGGTTCTTGTAGCGCTTGGTCAGGGTTTCCTGGATCTGCTTGGGATCCTTGCCGGCGATCTTCATGCGCAGCACTTCGTCCTTGACGCGTTTGCGCCAGAGGTCGTCGAGTTCGGCTGTGCTCTTGAGCCAGGCGGCATCCTTGCGGTCGACCAGCAAGGTTTCCTTGGCATTGAAATCGATCTTGTCGACGCCTTTGTTCAACTCCGCCAAGGCGTAGTCCAGGCGCGCCTTGACGCGGTCCAGGTAGCGCTTGTAGATAATGAAACCGGCGTTAAGGTCACCGCTCTTGAGGAAGTCGTCGAATTGGGTCTTCCATTTGTCGAACTCGGCGATGTCGCTGGCCAGGAAATAGCTGCGCGACGGATCGAGCAGCTTCAGGTAGCTGTCATGGATGATGACCGAGCGTGCGTCATCGAGCGGCGGCTTGCTGTAGTGATGACGCTTGAGCAACTCAACGACATTAAGGCTGGCAATCACCTCGTCGCGATCGGGCTGAAGCTTGTCCCAGCTGTTGGCCGCGAGCGCATTGCTCGAAAGCGTCGAAACGCCAAGGCCAATGAAAAGGGCAAGTGCAGTACTGGGGAACAAGTGCTTCATGCTGATTCGACGCAGGGACAATTGATAACGCATATTAGGCCGTCTTTGAAGTCGCCGGTTCCATGTGGCCCGGGCGCATAATGCAAGAAAGCCCGGCGTTGAAGCAGCGGGCCCAGTCGAGACTCACTATGGAGGCACCGTGAAAGCATTGCAAGGCGTTGAAGGCCAAGTGGTATGGGCAGATGAGCCAAGTCCGGCCTGTGATGCAGGCCAAGTTCGCATCCGTGTGGCAGCCGCCGGCCTGAATCGGGCCGATTTACTGCAAAAAGCCGGGCATTATCCACCTCCACCGGGCGCCAGCCAGGTGTTGGGGCTGGAATGTTCCGGGATAATCAGCGAAGTCGGGCCCGGCTCTTCCTGGCAGGTCGGAGACCGCGTTTGCGCGTTACTGGCCGGTGGCGGGATGGCCGAAGAGGTGGTGGTCGATGGTCGCCATGTCTTGCCCGTGCCGGAAGGCTTGTCGATGGCCGAAGCGGCCGCGCTGCCCGAGGTCTACGGCACCGCGTGGCTGAATCTGTTCCAGCTCGCCGGGCTGCGGCCGGGTGAAAAAGTGCTGCTGCACGCCGGTGCCAGCGGTGTTGGCTCGGCGGCGATCCAGCTCTGCAAGGCGTTTGGCAACCCGTGTTGGGTCAGCGTCGGTTCGGCGGATCGGCTGGCCTATTGCGAAGCGCTGGGAGCCCAGGGCGGCGTGGTGCGCACCGACGACATCAACAGCCTGAACGACTTCGCGCCGTTCGATGTGATCCTCGATCCGGTCGGCGCGAACTACGCCAGTCTCAACGTGAAACTTTTGTCAGTTGACGGCCGCTGGGTGTTGATCGGCCTCATGGGCGGTCGCACGGCTGAGCTCGACCTCGCCCAAGTGTTGGGCAAGCGCATCCAATTGCTCGGCTCGACCCTGCGCAGCCGCAACGATCAATTCAAGGCCGATCTGATCAGCGAGCTGGGGCAGCAGGTATGGCCGTTGTTCGCTGATAAACGCTTGAGCCCGCAGTTGGCCCGGACGTTTGCGGTTACCGATGCCGAAGCGGCGTTTGCGGAACTGGCGACCAACCAGGTGTCGGGGAAGTTGGTGTTGGTGATTGATGAAGGCCTGAGTTGATTTTTGACCTGTGAAAGCCGCTGACCTTTGGTCGGCGGCCCGCGTCCGATGCACGCGCCCTGCTAGCGTTAATCAATGAGGGGATGGGGTAACCGCAGCTTTTATTTCACCGCAAGGTGAAGAGGTTGATCATGGCCATCGCCGAATGGCGCATGCAGGGCGTCGAGTTCATCGCCTGCAACTGCAATTGGGGCTGCCCCTGCCAATTCAATGCGCCACCCACCCATGGGCACTGCCAGGCGGTGGCGTCGATGCGGGTGGAGCGCGGGCATTTCAAGGAAGTGGCGCTGGACGGCTTGTGCTGGGCTGCCACCTTCTCCTGGCCGGGCGCTATCCATGAGGGTAACGGCAGTTGTCAGGTGTTCATCGATGAACGCGCCAACGAGGTGCAACGCGGGGCCCTGCTGACCATTCTGTCTGGCCTGGAGAGCGATCCTGGGGCCAACGTGTTCCAGGTGTTCAGCAGCACCATGAGTGAAGCGTTCGAACCGCAGTTCGTGCCCATCACCCTGTCCATCGATGTCGATCAACGCCTGGCGCACCTGGACATTCCAGGGGTGCTGCAGGCCAGCGGCGAGCCGATCCGCAGCCCGATCGACGGCTCACCTCATCGCGTGCGCCTCTCACTGCCCAATGGCTTTGAATTCCTCGAGGCGGAAGTCGCCAGCGGCAGCTACCAGACGCATTCAGCCCTCAAGCTGCAATCCCAGGACAGCCATAGCCACCTCGCCCAGGTGCATTTCACCGGCCACGGCATAGAGCCGTAGCGATGGCAGGACCCCAGGCGGTAACGCCGAGTAAGCGACTGTCAGGCGAGCAGATACTGTTGCTGCTCTGCCTGCTCGCACTGACCGCCCTGGCCTGGGTGATGCTGCTGCGCATGGCCCGCGACATGAGTGCGCCGGGCGGCATGGCTGATGCGGCAATGGCCGGCATGATCATGCCGTGGAGCCTCGCCGATGCGCTACTGATGTTCGCGATGTGGGTGGTGATGATGCTGGGCATGATGCTGCCCAGCGCCTTGCCCATGCTGCTGATCTACCAGCAGATGCTGCGCAAGCGCATGCGAGCGCCGCAGCGACACTTGGCCTTGCTGTTGTTCTGCTGCGCCTATGGCCTGGTCTGGTCCGGCTTCGCCCTGGGCGCCACGGCACTCCAGTGGACGCTTGAACAACTGGCCTTGCTCAGTCCGGCGATGCGCAGCAGCAGTACCGCGCTGGGCGCGGGCCTGCTGCTGGTCGCAGGCGTCTATCAGTGGCTACCGGCCAAAGCGACGTGCCTCGAGCATTGTCGCGGTCCGCTGCATTTCCTTCTCAGCTACTGGCGCCCCGACGTGCTCGGCGGCTGGCGCATGGGCCTGGCCCATGGTGCTCACTGCCTGGGTTGCTGCTGGGCGTTGATGGGCGTGCTGTTTGTGGTCGGCGTGATGAACCTGTTCTGGGTGGCAGTGATCGGTGCCTTCATCCTGCTGGAGAAAAACCTGCCGCAGGGGCTCTGGCTCAGTCGTGCCAGCGGTGTGTTATTGCTCGGCTGGGGCCTGTGGCTGCTGCTGGGGTAGGGCTGCTCATGCGAAAGCTTACTTCCAGCTATGGATCGGCCAGCCAGCCAGCTCGGCATGGGCCCTCAACACCTGGTCCGGATTCACCACATGCGGGTAATCCACCCGCAGCAACAGCGGCAGGTCATTGCGCGAATCGGAATAGAAGCTCGCACCTTCGAGGTTTTCCTCTTCGGCATCCAGCCAATCCAGTAACCGGGTGATCTTGCCTTCGCGATACGTCAGGGTGCCCACGGTCTTGCCGCTGTATACCCCATGGGCGACGTCCAGCTCGATCGCCAGGATCTCATCGATGCCCAGGCGTTCGGCAATCGGCTTGACCAGATGCGTGCCCGAGGCCGAGATCACCAGGATCCGGTCGCCGGCCTTGCGGTGCTCGGCGATGGCCTTGGTGGCGTCGCTGAAGATGATCGGCTCGATGAAGTCTTCAACCCACGGTGCCACCAGGTGCTCGATTTCTTCCGGCGTGCGGCCGATCATCGGTTCCAGGCTGAAGTCCATGTACTCTTCCATGCGCAGCTTGCCGTGGCTGTAGGCGTCCATCAGCTCGTTGTTGCGGCGCATGAACGATTCGGGATCGACCCAGCCCAGCCGTCCCATCTGTTCGCTCCAGAGGGTGGCGCAGTCGCCGTGGATCAGGGTTTCGTCCAGATCAAAAATTGCCAGGGCCATCAGCAGGTTTCCCTTCTTAAAATCAACAAAGCCATCAGGCTACCTCACACAGCGCCGAAGGATCGATGGAAAGTGCCAGTCGTGCACCATCTGGATGCAGGTCGGCGGCCGAGCGATTGAGCACATCCACCACCAGTTCCACGCCGCGGGCCTCGACCCGGTAGCGGATCACGTTGCCCAGCAGGCTGTGGCTGCGGATCAGCGCATCGGGTTCGCCGCTGCGATTCAACTCAATCGCTTCCGGGCGAATGGCGATGCGACCGGTCACCGGCCGCTGCAGCAGTTTGCTCGCGCTGTCGGCGTCCAGCAGGTTGTAGTTGCCGATGAAGCCGGCGGCAAAGACATCGACGGGTGCAGTGTAAAGGGTCTCGGCATCGCCGCTCTGTACGATCTTTCCCTGGTTCATCAGGAAAATCCGGTCAGACATCGTCAGCGCTTCCTCCTGATCATGTGTGACGAAAATCGTAGTCAGGCCAAGTTCGCGCTGTATCTGTCGGATCTGTTCGCGCAAGTGCTTACGAATCCGCGCATCCAGGGCCGACAGCGGTTCGTCCAGCAGCAACAGGCGCGGCCGCGTCACAAGGGAGCGGGCGAGGGCGACGCGCTGGCATTGGCCGCCGGACAGTTGATGGGGATAGCGGGCGGCAAAGTCATGCAGCTCCACCAGGCGCAGGATCTCCAACACACGCTGACGGCTGTCCGAGGCGTCGACCTTCTGCATGCGCAGGCCGAAGGCGACGTTCTGCTCCACGGTCATGTTGGGGAACAAGGCGTAGCTCTGGAAGACCATGCCGATCCCGCGTTTCTGCGGGCTCAGCGGGACGATGTCTTGGCCGTCCAGCAGGATCTTGCCGGCATCCACCGCCGTCAGGCCGGCAATGCAGCGCAACAGTGTGGATTTGCCGCAACCGGAGGGGCCGAGGAGGGTGACGAATTCGCCCTTGCCGATCTCGCAATTGATGTCACTGAACACCGGCGTGCCGGCGTAGCTTTTCTGCAGGTGTTGGACGCTGACGTAGCTCATTGGCTTTTGTCCTTGTTCAAGATGTTGGCCGCCCAGGTCAGGACCAGTACGAAGAAGAAATAAGAGATCACCAGCGCACTGGTGAAATGGCCGCTGCTGTTGCGCATGTTGTTCAGGTACACCTGCAGCGTTTCATAGCGGGTGCCGACGAGGATGTTGGCGAACACGAACTCGCCAAACAGGAACGAGAAGGACAGCAGCAGCGCCACCATCAAACCCTTGCGCAAGTTCGGCAGCACCACCAGCAGCGCGGCCTGGAAGGTGCTGGCGCCGAGCATTTGCGCGGCATCCATCAGGTCGCGCAGGTTAATCGCTTGCAGGTTGTTGGTGATCGCCCGGTACATGAATGGCAGGGCGACGGTGAAGTAGCAGCCGATCAGGATCCACGGCGTACCGACCATCGCCAGCGGCCCGGAACCGTAGAGTTGCAACAGCCCCACCGACGACACCACCGGCGGCACCGCGAAGGGCAGCAGGATGAGGATGTTCATCAGCGCGTCGAGCCTGGGAAAGTGGTAATGCACCACAAACAGCAGCGGCAGGATCAGCACCACCGAGAGCACCAGCGCACCGACGCAGACCAGCAGCGATTGACCGAAGGCGTGGAGAAAACGTGGATCGCTCCACAACTGCACATACCATTTGAAGGTGAAACCGCTGGGCAGCACAGTGGCCGACCAACTGCTGGCGATGGAGTAGACCAGTGTTCCGACCAGGGGCAGCAGCAGGATGGCGAACAGCAGGTACACCACCGCTCGATGATAGAGCCCGACGGAGCCCGATTCAGCGCGAGACATGGTAGCTCCTCTTGAGCAGCAGTTGATGGACGATGGTCACCAGGGTCATCAACGCCACCAGCACCACGGCGAGTGCGCTGGCCATGTTCGGATCCAGGGAAATGTCGCCGGAGACCATCGCCGCGATGCGAATCGGCAGCACGTTGAAGTTGCCTGTGGTCAGCGCGTAGACCGTGGCGTAGGCACCGAGGGCGTTGGCCAGCAGGATCACGAACGTGCCCAGCAGCGCCGGCGTCAGCACCGGCAAGCCTATGTGCCGCCAGAACTGCCAGCCGCTGGCGCCCAGCAGCGCGGCGGATTCGCGCCAGTCTTCACGCAGCGCGTCGAAGGCCGGATAAAGCAACAGCACGCCCAAGGGAATCTGGAAATAGGTGTAGAGAATGATCAACCCGGTTTTCGAGTAGAGGTTGAAATCCTCGATGATCCCCGCTTGCTTGAGCATGATCGTGATGCTGCCGTTGAACCCCAGCAGGATGATGAACGCGAAGGCCAGGGGCACGCCGGAGAAGTTGCTGGTCATGTTGGCGAACGCATTGACGAAGTTACGCAACCGCGAATCCACTCGACGCAGGGAATAACTGCCGAGCACGGCGATGATGATGCCGAATACGCTGGACCAGAAGCTGATCTCCAGGCTGTGCTGGATTGCCTGCCGGTAAAACTTCGAACTGAAGATCTTGCTGAAGTTGGCCAGGCCCCAGCCGAACTCCTCCGATTCCAGGCTGTTGACCAATACCCAGAGCAGCGGGGCGATCTGGAACACGATGAAGAAAATCGCGAAGGGCACCAGGCACAACGCTGCCAGCCATTTGCCGCGCGTCATGGCGTTCACTTGAGTAACTCCCGGCAATAAGGTTTGTCGTGGTCGACGCCGAGCAATTGGCAAATCGTGCCGCACAGTTCGGTCTGCCGAGGGGCAGCACTGGCGTCAAGGCTGAAGCCATCACCGAGGACAAACAGCGGAACCTCGCGTTCTTCGGCCAGCAAGCCGTTGTGGGAACGGTCGCTGTTCATGCCGTGGTCGGACGTCACCAGCACCTGGTAACCGACGTCGAGCCAGGCTTGCAGGTAGACCGCCAGGTTGATATCGGCCGAGCGGGCGCTGTTGCGGTATTGCGGCGTATCGAGGCCGTGCTTGTGGCCGGCATCGTCAATGTTCATTGGATGCACCAGCAGGAAGTTCGGCAAGTAGCGCTGGCGCAGGTGTTCCGCGTCGGCGAGCAGATGGGAATCGGGGTAGTGGTCATTCCAGTAGAAATGGCCGTATTGGATCGGCAGGTCGGGGTTGTCGGTGTGACGATCACGACCGGCTACGAAGGGTGACGCGTTGTAGAGCTCACTGACCCAGTGGTAGGCCGCGGCCGCCGTACTGAGACCGCCTTCGATGGCGTAGTGGAAAATGCTGCGCTGGTTCGACAGGCGCGAGACGTTGTTGTGCACGATGCCGCTGTCGATGGGCACGACCCCGGTGAGGATGCATTCGTAGAGCGGGCGGGACAGGGCGGGCAGTTCACATTCCAGCTTGTAGAGCGCCGCGCGTCCTGCGCCGACATACGCCTGCAAATGTCCCATGGCATGCCGGGCGACCTCGTAGTTGAGGCCATCGAGCACCACCAGGATGACGTTGTGCTTCATGGGGACCGGGACTCCGGGCTGATACCAGAAAGCTCGGACTCTCCACAGGTGGGAGCGGGCTTGCTCGCGAAGATGGAATTTCAATCAACGGTGATGCTGACTGACACACCGCTTTGGCGAGCAAGCCCGCTCCCACAGAGGATCCTCAATGGATATCCGAGCGGGAGCTAGCGCTTCACTTCATCTCGACGATGACTTCTTCGTTCCACATTTGCGGCAGTGCCTTGGAAGTCTTCTCCCACGCGTCCGCATCCTTGATCGGAGTCACTTTTTTGTACTGCTCGTTCGGCAGCAGCTTGGCCTGTACCTCTTCCGGCAGCTTCAGGTGCTCTGCGCGGATTGGGCGGGCATTGCCCTTGGCCAGGTTGATCTGGCCAGCGTCGCTGAAAATGTATTCACGGGTCAGCTTGGCGGCGTTCGGGTGCTTGGCGTATTTGTTGATGATCGTGGTGTAGCCGGAAATCACCGAGCCGTCGGAGGGAATCAACACGACGTAGTCATCTGGATTGGCCATTTTGGCCTTGTAACTCAGACCGTTGAAGTCCCAGACCACGCCGACTTCGACTTCACCTTTTTCCATGGTCGCAATGGTCGGGTTGGCCATGGAGAGGCGTCCTTGCTTGGCGATGTCAGCGAACAACAACAAGGCTGGCTTGATGTTCTTCTCGTCGCCGCCGTTTGCCAGGGCCGCAGCCAGCACACCATTCGCAGCCTGGGCGGCGGTGCTCACGTCACCGATGGAGACTTTGTACTTGCCGGTCTTGAGGTCAGCCCATTTGGTTGGCACTTCGGAACCGTGCAGCAGCTTCTTGTTGACGATGAAGGCAATAGTGCCGGTGTAGGCCAGGGCCCAGTTGCCATCCTTGTCCTTGGCCCAGTCCGGAACCTGGTCCCAAGTGCTTGGCTTGTAGGGCTGGACCACGCCCTGTTTCACCGCGATCGGGCCAAAGGCGGCACCAACGTCGCCGATGTCGGCGCTGGCATTGTCTTTCTCGGCGGCGAACTTGGCGATTTCCTGGGCGGAACTCATATCGGTGTCGATGTGCTTCAGGCCATAGAGCTTGGCCAGGTCGTCCCAAGTGCCCTTCCAGTTTGCCCAGTCATCAGGCATGCCGACGCTGTTGACGGCACCTTCCGCTTTCGCAGCGGCTTCCAATGTTTTCAGATCGGTATCAGCGGCCATGGCGGCGGTGCTCATGGCAATGGTCGAGCCTAACAGTGATGCCAGGAAAAGCTGTTTCATCCGAAGCTCCTATGGGCGTTTTCAACGCTGCGATTGCGGTTGTGTTGGTCTAGGTCAGCAATACCTGAGCCAATGTAGGCGTCTCCCATGACATTTTGATGTCGACGGGAAGTTCGCCAGCAATCGTCGGGCTCACGGAGAGTCGCTGTGGGATAAGCGTAGACCATGAGCAAACACCCGCTCCGCAAGGCCCTGGCCGTTTAATTGCAAGTGCATGTGTGACCGTTCGGCGGTTGTGTCATCTATCAGTCATGCGCAGTGCCTAGGCTTGCAGGCATGAGACGTGGATCGATGCGCCATCGAATCCTGCCCCGAAACAGTGCTGGTCTAGTCCAGATAGGTAACGTTGATGCGCGTTGAGACAACCAAAGCGGTGACAACTATCGGGCAGGTCCTGCAAGAGCAACTTGACCACGGCTTGCTGGCGCCGGGTAGCAAGTTGCCGGCCGAACGCAAGTTGAGCGAGTTGTTCGGGACCACCCGGATCACCGTGCGTGAGGCTTTGTTGCAGCTCGAAGCCCAAGGGCAGATTTACCGGGAGGAGCGCCGGGGCTGGTTTGTCTCGCCGCCACGGCTGGCTTACAACCTGATGCAGCGTAGCCATTTCCACGCGATGGTCGCTGCCCAGGGGCGGGTGCCGTCTACCCAGGTGATCTCGGCCCGCCTGCAACCTGCTTCGGCGGCGGTCTGCGCCTGGTTGCAACTGCCGGCGTTGTCCAGCGTCATCCAGATCTGTCGAACCCGGCGCATCGATGAGCGACTGGTGCTGTACGTCGAACACTACCTGAACCCGGCGTATTTCCCGGGCATCCTTGAATTTGACCTTAACCAGTCGATGACTGAGCTGTATGCGCGTCATTACGACCTGCATTACGGTCGGGTGAAGTTCGAGATCGTGCCCACCTCGCTACAACCTGAAGCGGCAGCGGCATTGAAAGTATCGGTTGGCAGCCCCGGGCTTCGGATTGCACGGGTCAACTACGACCAGCATCAACGGCTGATCGATTGCGATCTTGAGTTCTGGCGGCACGATGCAATCCACGTCGGCGTGGACGTGCCGGAACAACCCGTCTGAGGCGTATTCAGTAGGACTCGTTGAGTTTCGCCAGGATCCGGAACAACACGGTGACCAGAATCAGCAACATGCCGATCCACATGGCAAACACCCCGACGTTCTTGTCGCGGAAGTTAAAGCCGATGGCGAGCAGGACCATGCCGGCAATGATGGGCACCAGCATGGCGTTGAACGAGGACATGGAGATCATGGCGACTGCCTTGTCGGGAAGGATAAGGTCAGTCTAGTTGGGGTTTGGCGGGGATGGGCTGACGTGTGTCACAGGCTGCTTCAGAATCTGGAGTGAACACTGTTGTGGCGAGGAAGCAAGCTCCCTCGCCACCAAGGCTCAGGGCAACTCGCGAGATGCGTAGAACGCGCTCAGCACTTTCACCAGGTGCGCCAGGTCATGGCTGCCGCACAGCTCACGGATCGAATGCATGGCGAAGGTCGGCAGGCCGATGTCCACCGTGCGCACGCCCAACTGGCTGGCGGTGATCGGGCCGATGGTGGAGCCGCAACCCATGTCGCTGCGCACCACGAAGCTCTGCACTGGCACTTCTTCGGCCATGCACAGGTGACGGAAGAATCCGGCGGTTTCGCTGTTGGTGGCGTAGCGTTGGTTGGTGTTGACCTTGATCACCGGGCCGGCGTTGAGCTTGGGGCCATGGTTGGCGTCGTGCTTGTCGGCATAGTTGGGGTGTACGCCGTGGGCATTGTCCGCGGAGACCAGCAGGGATTTCTGAATGGTGCGTACGAATTCTTCTCCTTCGGGCAGAAGACGCCGCAGGGTCTGTTCGAGCATCGGCCCGTCCGCGCCACACGCCGAGGCAGAGCCGACTTCTTCATGATCATTGCACACCAGCACGCAAATTTCGTCGGTCTCGGCGCTCAGCAAGGCTTGCAGGCCCGCGTAGCACGACAGCAGGTTATCCAGGCGCGCGCCCGCGATGAAGTCGCCGTGCAGGCCAATGACCGCCGCGCTTTGCGTGTCGTAGAAGCTCAACTCGTAATCGAGCACCACGTCGGCGTTCAGGCCGTGTTCACGAGCGAGTTGATCGGTGAGCACGGCGCGGAAGTCGACGCGTTCGTCGCCGGCGAACTGGGCGAGGATCGGTGGCAGCTCGTTTTGCGGATTGATCGCCCAGCCCTGGTTGGCTTCGCGGTTGAGATGGATGGCCAGGTTTGGAATCGTGGCGATCGGCGCCTTGAAGTCGATCAACTGGCTCTCGACCTTGCCGTCACGGCGGAAGGTCACACGGCCGGCCAACGACAGGTCGCGGTCGAACCACGGCGCCAGCAGGGCGCCGCCGTACACTTCGACGCCTAGCTGCCAGAACCCCTGGCGTTGCAGTTCCGGCTGCGGCTTGACCCGCAGGCAAGGGCTGTCGGTGTGGGCGCCGACCAGGCGGATGCCGTCGTGCAGTGGTGAGTTGCGGCCCAGTTTGAAAGCGATGATCGAGGAATCGTTGCGCGTGACGTAATAACGACCATTGGCCTCGGTGGCCCAGGTTTCGCGCTCATCAAGACGCTGGTAACCCGCCGCCTCCAGGCGCTGGGCAAGACTGGCGGTGGCGTGGAACGGGGTAGGGGAGGCCTTGAGGAAATCGATCAGGCCTTGGTTCAACTCTGCGCGCATAAGTAGCTCCAGACAGCAATGGGCTGGAGTTTACCGTATTAGCAGCGTCGATGATCATCCCCGCCACGATATGGCTACTGCTTGCTAAAACGGCGCCGGACACTCGAAGCGCAGGCGCTCGCCGCTTTGCGGGTGGGTGAAGCTGAGCATGCTGGCGTGCAGGCACAGGCGTGGCCAGGCGGCGAGGGCTTGCGGGTGGGCATAGAGTCCATCGCCCAGCAGCGGATGGCCGATGGAAAGCATGTGCACGCGCAATTGGTGCGAGCGTCCGGTGATTGGCGTCAGTTCGACTCGGCACCAGTCGCCGCAACGTTCCAGTACGCGCCAGAACGTCAGGGCGTGTTTGCCCTGCTCATGGTCCACCACATGCCGAGGTTTGGTCGGCGGGTCGTAGCGCAGGGGCAAGTCGATACTGCCGCTGTCCAGTTCCGGTTGGCCCCAGCACAACGCTGTGTAGGCTTTTTCAGTTTCTCGATCATGAAACTGCCGGGATAACTCACGATGAGTGTCCGGATCGCGGGCCAGCAGGATGATGCCGGAAGTTTCCCAGTCGAGCCGGTGCACGATTCGCGCTTCCGGGTAGCCGTTTTCCTGCAGGCGGGTGATCAGGCAATCCTTGTTGTCGTCTGCCCGGCCTGGCACGGACAGCAGCAGGGTCGGTTTGTCGACCACGAGCACGGCGGCATCCTGATGGATGATGCGAATGTTGGACAGGGGCATTAAACAGTCTCGTACAAACGCCAACGGCGGCTCGGGCCCTGCTCAAATCCCGAGGGAAGAGAGGAGAGGGCCCGAGCCGCCGTGGCTACCGCTGGATCGATCAGCGATCCGGCAGGGTGATATTGAGTTCCAGAATCGAGCAGCTGCCCTGGCTTTCCAGCGCCACATGCACGTCATCGTTGCCGATATTGACGTACTTGCGGATCACTTCCACCAGTTCCTTCTGCAAGGCTGGCAGGTAGTCAGGGGTGCTGCGTTGGCCGCGTTCGTGCGCCACGATGATCTGTAGACGCTCTTTCGCGACCGAGGCGGTACTTGGCTTTTTGTTGGCACGAAAGAAGTCAAAAAGGTTCATTACCTACCTCCAAACAGACGCTCGAAGAATCCCTTCTTCTCGACGTTCAGGAACCGGTGTTCCAGGTCTTTGCCCAGCAGGCGATCAACGGTATCGCTGTAGGCCTGGCCGGCGTCGCTCTGATCGTCGAGGATCACCGGCACGCCCTGGTTGGATGCCTTGAGCACCGCCTGGGATTCCGGGATTACGCCGAGGAGCCTGACGGCGAGAATTTCCTTGACGTCTTCGACGCCGAGCATCTCGCCCTTTTCCACGCGCTCTGGGTGGTAGCGGGTAATCAGCAAGTGTTCCTTGATCGGCTCTTCGCCCTTCTCGGCGCGACGAGACTTGCTTGCCAGAAGGCCCAGCATGCGATCCGAGTCACGTACCGACGAGACTTCCGGGTTGGTCACGACGATCGCTTCGTCAGCGAAGTACATGGCCAGGTGGGCACCTTTTTCGATACCGGCCGGGGAGTCGCAGACCACGAACTCGAAGTCTTCCTTGAGCTGCATCAGGACTTTTTCCACGCCTTCCTGGGTCAGCGCGTCCTTGTCGCGGGTCTGGCTGGCGGCCAGCACGTACAGGTTTTCGAGGCGTTTGTCCTTGATCAGGGCTTGTTGCAGGTTCGCTTCGCCATTGACCACATTGACGAAGTCATAGACCACGCGACGCTCGCAACCCATGATCAGGTCGAGGTTACGCAGGCCGACGTCGAAGTCGACGATGACTGTTTTGTGGCCGCGCAAGGCGAGGCCGGTACCGATAGCGGCGCTGGTGGTGGTCTTACCCACACCACCCTTGCCGGATGTAACCACGAGAATCTTGGCCAAGGTGTTTCACCCCTAAGGAAAAAGGACTGTGTCAGCCCCTGAAAAACATCTCTGGAAAACTGCTGCAACTGGACAGGCTTGGCTGGAATCGGATATGGGGGCGGGGTCTACCTCCGGTAAACACTGCCTGATCCTTTTTCCTACGTCGTTTAAGCTGTTTTCGCTAAGTTTTAGAGATGCTTGGAAAATGCGGCAGTATCCGTTAAAGCCGAATGATGTTCAACACGTCGCCCGACAGGCTGACCTGGACGCCGGCACCCCACAACGGGTCGCGACGCAAGTCCTCGGAGACCTTGTATTGCCCGGCGATGGAAACCAGTTCGGCGCTCAACTGCTGACAGAAGATCCTTGCCTTGGTGTCGCCCTTGACACCGGCCAGCGCACGGCCGCGCATCGGGCCGTATACATGGATGTTGCCATCGGCCAGAAGTTCCGCGCCCGGACTGACCGAGGACACGATGACCAGATCGCCACCCTGGGCATAAATCTGCTGTCCGCCGCGCACCGGCGAGGTGATGACTCGGGTAGGCTTGATGGTGGGCTCGGGCGGTTTCTCCGGTTTTTTCGGTTCGGCCGGGCTCAGCTCCAACACCCGCTCACGGGCGCCGGACGGCGGCAGTACCGGAATATCCACGGCGATCGCGGCGGCAATGTCTTCGATACGGCTGGCGCGGATCGCCAGGGTGCGCAGGCCGTGTTGGCGGCAGACGCGCATCAGGCCTGGCAAGTCCACTGAACCTTCGCCGGCCGGCAGCTTGTCCAGCGCCAATACCAGCGGTGCGTTGCTGAAGAAATTCGGGGCCTGGGCGACTTTTGCCGCCAACTGCCGGTCAAGACCTTCCAGGTCGTTACGGGCCAGTTCCAGCACCGTGATGGCGAGCATGCTGCCCTTCAGCTGGAACACGGGATCTTGGTCTAGCGGTTCGGTTTGGCTCATGGTCGGCGTACAACGACTTGTCACTAAAAGTGCCGAGACTTATAACGAGATCGCCCGCGAGCCGCAAGCCGGGTCGAACAATGTAGAATGCGCGGCCGAGGTCTTTGTGGAAGCTGTAATGGATCGCCCGCGTTTTCGAGCTGCTTTTTTTCACCCGCGTTTCTGGCTGCTGTGGTGTGGCCTAGGATTGTTGTGGCTGATCGTTCAGTTGCCCTATCCGTTGCTGCTGCGAATCGGTCGTGGGCTGGGCGCGCTGATGTACCGGGTCGCAGGCGACCGGCGGCGCATCGCCCGTCGCAACCTGGAGCTGTGTTTCCCCGAAAAGCCAGCCGCCGAACGCAAGCGTTTGCTCAAGGAAAACTTTGCGTCCACTGGCATCGCGTTTTTCGAAATGGCCATGAGCTGGTGGTGGTCGCGTTCGCGCCTGGCGAAGCTGGCCCACGTCGAAGGCCTGGAGCATCTCAAGCAAGCCCAGCGCGATGGCAAGGGTGTGATCCTGATGGCGCTGCATTTCACCACGCTGGAAATCGGCGCCGCATTGCTGGGCCAGCAACACACCATCGACGGCATGTACCGAGAGCACAAGAACCCGTTGTTCGACTACATCCAGCGCCGCGGCCGCGAACGGCATAACCTCGATTCCCTGGCCGTGGAGCGCGATGATGTGCGCGGCATGCTCAAGCTGCTGCGCGCCGGTCGAGCGATCTGGTACGCGCCGGACCAGGACTACGGCGCCAAGCAAAGCATATTTGTGCCATTGTTTGGCATCCAGGCGGCAACAGTCACCGCCACCACTAAATTCGCCCGCCTGGGCAAGGCGTTGGTCGTACCGTTCGTCCAGGAACGCCTGGCTGATGGCAGCGGCTATCGCCTGGTGATCCAGGCGCCGCTGGGGGATTTTCCGGGGGAGACCGAGGAAGCCGATTGCATTCGCATCAACCAATGGGTGGAAAAATCGGTCAGCCAGTGTCCCGAGCAGTACCTCTGGGCCCATCGGCGCTTCAAGACCCGTCCGCCGGGCGAGCCGAAGCTGTACGACAAACGCGGTTGAGTATGTAGCCTAATTGACTGAGCACGGAGCATTGCGATGACCCCAGCTGAACCGGTGACAGGTTTGATTCTTTCCGGCGGCGGGGCTCGAGCGGCATATCAAGTGGGCGTATTGGCGGCCATCGCCGAATTATTGCCGGATGGGGCGCGAAACCCGTTTCCGGTGATCGTCGGCACGTCGGCCGGCGCGATCAATGCGGTCAGCCTGGCGAGCGGGGCGACCGATTTCAAGACCGCCACCGAGCGTTTGACTGCGTTTTGGCAGGCGGTGCGCAGCCATCAGGTGATGCGCAGCGACTGGCGCGGCGTGGTCGCTCAGGCGACGCGTTTCATCACGCACAGCCTATTGGGCCTGGGGGCCAAGTTGCCGGTAGCGCTGGTGGACAGTTCGCCGTTGCGCGACTTGCTCCAGGCCCAGTTCCACGCGTCGGGTATCGAACAGGCAATCGCCGAGCACCAGTTGCGGGCGGTGGCTGTGACGGCGTTCGGCTACGAGTCCGGACAGGCGGTGACGTTCTACCAAGGACGCGGCACCATTGGTGCCTGGTTGCGACATCGGCGCATCGGTGTGCCCACGCAGTTGTCGGTGGAGCATCTGCTGGCCAGTTCGGCGATCCCCTTGCTGTTCGCGCCGGTCAAGATCGGCCCCCAGTACTTTGGCGACGGCGCGGTGCGCCAATCGGCACCCATCAGTCCAGCGTTGCACTTGGGGGCCAATCGTGTGCTGGTCATCGGTGTCAGCGGCAATCCGCGCGGTGCGGGTGGGCAAACTCCCCAGGAGCGCAGCTACACCGGCCTGCAACCTACCTTGGCGCAGATCGGCGGCCACATGCTCAACAGCACGTTCATCGACAGCCTGGAAAGCGACATCGAGTTGTTGGAACGCCTCAACCAGTTCAGCCATCTGCTGCCCGACGGCGTTCCGGCCCACACCCTCGGCGCGGCACCGGTGGAGGTGCTGGTGATTTCGCCAAGCCAGCCGATCGATGAGATTGCCGCGCGTCATCGCCAGGAATTGCCCCGTGCATTGCGGCTGTTCTTGCGCGGGCCGGGGGCGACGAAGACCAGCGGGGCCGGGGTACTGAGCTATCTGCTGTTCGAGGCGGGATATTGTGGGGAATTGATCGAGCTGGGACGTCAGGATGCGCTGGCGCAGCGTGAGGCGTTGAGCCGGTTCCTGGGGTTGGCTCACATTTGATGTGGGAGCGGGCTTGCCCGCTCCATGAAGCGGATCAGAAGTGATACTTCAACAAGAAACTGGTATTGCTCTGGTTGGTCTTGAAACTACCGCTGTCTTCGATCGCGTACTTGTTTTTCCAGTAATCGTATTCCACCCCGACATATAACTGCTTGGCGCCCAGCTTCAAGGCCTTGCCCAGGTCATATTTGATCTGCGGAACGATGTGCAGGTTGGCGTGGTAAGTGCCTTTTGAGTTCGTGTCGTTATCCACGACCCAGTCGATGAAACCGTCGAACAGGATATCGGATGAACCCACCGGCACGGTGTAGGCCCAGACCGGGGTGATCTGCCAGACGTTGTCGCCGGCGCGCGATCCTTCGGTCTGGCGGTTGTAGAAATTCAACTGGAAATAATCGAAACCGGGGATCGCCAGGTCTAAGCCCGGGCCGATCAGGTACGACTCGTTGTCGCCCTCCCCGAACTCATACGTCATTGCCAGCAGCACGTCCTTGATTGGTCCCATCTCAAACTTCCGATCAACTATCTTGCCGAACGACAAGCGTGGGCTGAACTCGCCGTAATAGGTATTGGGACCGGACTGGCTGTCGTCCTGGCCGTTATAGAAGATTCGGTCGAGGAAGAAAAAATTGTCGCCGTATTTCCAGGCATCGGCGTGCTCGAACGTCACGGTCTGCTGGATGCGTGGGTTGATCTGGAAGTCCTTGCCGTAGAGGTAGCTCAGGCTGTTGTTCTGCCATTGGAACAGGTCGCCCGCCACGGCTTGGCCCCCGGCCAACAAAGATCCCGCAACGATCAGGTTGGTGCACGTACGTTTCATTCGGTTTGCTCCCAAAGGTAAGTGGTATCGCGTTTCTTGTCGTCAGCGCTCTGGTGTGGCGCTTTTTCCACGGATAAACATCCGTTCGGTCAGCTTTTTGTTTGTGACAAGAGCTGAAAAACAGCGGCATCGGTCAGGATCCGATTGTTATTTGGAGGCGTCCGGATTCGAACGGCCGCGCAGGATACGGGCTTGCATGGAGAGGCTCAAGTGCGCTGCGACAGCGCATTGGCGGCGAATGTGGGGCATTGGGGTGGGACGCGTGCATGGGGTGCTTTCCTCTTGTTGTTATTGTCGAGGCGCAGGCGGCCGCTGACGGGCGACCGGTGGTGTGCCGGTCAGCCTGTCTGCGGTATTGCATGTAGGGCGAAATGAACTGAGGACTAGTTGGTCCGCGCGCCTTGGGTGATCCAGGCGCCAATCAGGTCGCGCTCTTGCTGGGTCATCTGGGTGATATTGCCCAGTGGCATGATCTGGGTGGTCACGGCCTGGGCCTGGATGCGCGCGGCTTCTTGCTGGATCTGCTGCGGCGTATCGAACATCACCCCGCCCGGCGCCGCGCTGAACAGCGGGCTGGTGGGCTTGGCCGAGTGGCAGACCGAGCAGCGTTCCTGAATGACACTATGGACTTTCTCGAACGACGGGCCCTGGGCATTGGAGGCCTGGGCAGGCGCGGCGGCCTGTGCCGGTGCTGCGGGCTTGGCGCCGCCACCCACCGCTGTCTCCGGCAACGGCTGATACTCGATCACGCCCGGCACCTTGGCGACTTCCGGCGCGGTGGGCATCGGCTTGGGACCGGTGACATAGGCCAGGCAGATCATCGCCAACGCGCCGACCGGCAATGTCCAGGCAAACCGATTGCTGTCATGGCGCGTGTTGAAGTAGTGACGCACCAACACCGCCGCCACGGCAATACCCGCCAGGATCAGCCAGTTGTATTGGCTGCCGTAGGTGCTCGGGAAATGGTTGCTGATCATGATGAACAGCACCGGCAGGGTGAAGTAGTTGTTGTGGCGCGAGCGCAACAGGCCTTTGGCGGGCAGTGCCGGGTCGGGGGTGCGGTTCTCGGCGATGGCCGCCACCAGGGCACGTTGTGCCGGCATGATGATGCGGAACACGTTGCCGACCATGATCGTGCCGATGACCGCCCCGACATGCAGGTAGGCGCCACGACCGCTGAACACCTTGCTGAAGCCGTAGGCCGCGGCAATCAACAGCACGAACAGGATCAGGCCGAGCAGGGCGGGACGCTTGCCCAAGGCCGAGTCGCAGAGAAAGGAATAAACGAACCAGCCGACCAGCAACGAACCGATGCCCAGGGCCACGCCTTCAGCGCCGCTCAGGCTGCTGCCCGGGGCCAGCAGGTAGACGGTCGGGTTCCAATAGAAGACCACGCACAACAGCGCGACACCCGACATCCAGGTGAAGTAGGCTTCCCACTTGAACCAGTGCAGGTTGTCCGGCATGGCCGGTGGTGCGAGTTTGTATTTTTCCAGGTGGTAGATACCGCCACCGTGGATGGCCCACAAGTCGCCGGCCAGGCCGCTCCTGGGGTTGACGCGATTGAGGTTGTTTTCCAGCCAGACGAAGTAGAACGACGCGCCGATCCAAGCCACGCCAGTGATCATATGAACCCAGCGAATGCTCAGGTTCAGCCATTCCAGCAAATGTGCTTCCACAGTCTTTACCTCTCGCCCGTCACCCTTGTCTTCGGGTGATCGGACCTTCTCTTATTGGTGGGGGGCGAGGATTAAACATTCATCCTCTTTGAAGAAATGCTCATCGCAGTTATTGCCTGTGCCACTGCGATCAACCACCAGGAAGTCATCCCGCTTTTCGATCGTCAGCACCGGGTGGTGCCAGACGCCGCGATGGTAATTGATGCCCTGCCTGCCGTTGGTGACGAAGGCGCGGACCAAGCCTGATACAGGTGCATCGCCAAGTGGCGCGACCACGATCAGAAAGGGGTTGCCGAGCAGCGGAATAAAAGCCTGGCTGCCCAGCGGATGGCGCTCCAGCATGCGTACGGTCAGCGGCATGTCCAGCGCGTCGGCGCGGAAGATGCTGATGATCGCCTTGTCGTCCGGCGTGGCGGTTTCAACCGTCGCCAGGCGATGGAAGCGCATGGTCGAACCGTTGTTGATCATGAAGTGATCGCTGCCGTCGGTTTCGATCACGTCACCGAACGGGGCGAAGGCTTCTTTGGTCAATGGTTCGATCTTGAGGGTGCGCATGCGGGTTCTCTTATCCAAAATTCTGTGTTGTTAATTCAGCTTTTGTGGCGAGGGAGCTTCCTCCCGTTGGACCGGTCCGACGCCTCGGGCGCAGCAGTCCCATTTTAAGAAACGGGGTCGCTTCGCAACCCAGCGGGAGCAAGCTTGCTCGCCACAAGTGCGTCGTTTATTTAGCGACCTTGCCCAATATCCTCAGGCGACTCACGCCACCGTCCGGGAACACGTTCAGGCGGATATGGGTGATCGGTCCCAGTTCCTTGATCTGCTCGGCGAAGGTGTGTTCAGCGTGCATCTCCAGTTTCTGGCTCGGCAGCAGCTCACGCCAGAACAGCGACTGGGTTTCGATCTGGCTGTCGGTGCCGCCCTTGACGAATGCGCCCTGGATCGAGCAGCTGTCCGGATAGTTGCCCTTGAAGTGCAGGGTGTCGACGACGACTTTTTCAACGATACCGGCATGGCCCAGGGCGACGATCACCCAGTCATTGCCCGGGGTGCGACGACGGGCGGTTTCCCAGCCGTCGCCCATGTTCACGCCCCGGCCCGGGTTGAGGATGTTGCTCATGCGGCCGAAGTGCTCGTCGGAGCAGGCCAGGGCGCGGCCACCATTAAGAGCGGCAGCCAGGTCGACCTGTTCGTTGTCGCCCACGGCCGACCAGTCGCGGTACGGGACGCCATAGACCCGCAGACGGGCCACGCCGCCATCAGGGTAGATATTGAAGCGCAGGTGGCTGAAAGCCTGGTCATTGCTGATTTCGTGGTAGTGGTGGCTGTTGCCTTGCAGCTCGACGGCCGACAGCACTTCGGTCCATTGGGTGTTGTCGTCCGGCTCGCCTTCCGCCAGGAAACAGGCTTCAAGGGAGGCCGACGGCGGGTAGTTGCCGGTGAAGAATGAAGTGTCGATGTCCACGCCCTTGATCGAGCCTGGCACGCCCAGGCGGATCACCGCGCTGTCGTAGCCTTCGAAGCGCTTGCGGCGCGACTCCCAGCCGTCCATCCACTTGCCGTTGTCGTCGAACACGCCCTCCTTCCACACGGCCGGGGTCGGCTGGAACAGGCGGTTGGCGTCGGCGAACCAGTCATCGGTGACCGAGATGATCTTGGTGCCCAGGCGGGCGTCGGCCAGGTTGACGAACTTTTCGAACGGTACGGCGTAAGCTTTCATTCTTCTTGTCTGCCTTTGATAAGTTGGCTGGGGATGCTTGCAGGACCTGGTGTCAGATGCCGCTCGCTAAAGGGTCAGTAATCGGAACAACGCGATCTTGTTGATCTCCGCCAGCGCGCACTTGAACTCGGCGTCTGCCGAGTGATGGATGCGCGTTTCGAACGCCGCGAGGATCTGATGCCGGTTGCTGCCTTTTACCGCCATGATGAAGGGAAACTTGAACTTGGCCTTGTAGGCGTCGTTCAGCTCGGTGAAGCGCTGGAACTCTTCGGCCGTGCATTGGTGAATACCGGCGCCGGCCTGTTCGTTCGTGCTGGCTTCGGTCAGTTGGCCCTGGACGGCAGCTTTACCGGCCAGGTCCGGGTGAGCGTTGATCAGCGCCAGTTGGCTGGCGTGATCGGCGCTCAACAGGATGTCGCTCATGCGCTGGTGCAGGGTCTCGATTTCGTCGATCGAGGGGTCCTGGCCCAGGTCGAAGGCCTTCTCGGCCACCCATGGCGAATGTTCGTAGATGTCGGCGAAGGCTTTGACGAACGCTTCGCGGCTCAAGGTGGAAGGCTTGAGTGTCTGGAAAGCGGTCATTTGGACGCCCCCTGATACGGATGGGTTTGCTGCCAGTGGCGAGCGATGTCGACGCGGCGGCTGAACCACACCTGCTCATGGCCCTTGGCGTATTCGAGGAAACGCTTGAGAGAGGCCAGGCGCGCAGGACGGCCGATCAGGCGGCAGTGCAGGCCGATGGAAAGCATCTTGGGTGCTTCGGCGCCTTCGGCGTACAACACGTCGAAAGCGTCCTTGAGGTACTGGAAGAAATCGTCGCCCTTGTTGAAACCCTGCACCTGGGTGAAGCGCATGTCGTTGGTGTCGAGGGTGTAGGGAATCACCAGGTGCGGCTTGCCGGTAGGGTTGTTCGGCTCCCAGTAGGGCAGGTCATCGTCGTAGGTGTCGCTGTCGTAGAGGAAACCGCCTTCTTCCATCACCAGCCGGCGGGTGTTGGGACCGGTTCGGCCGGTGTACCAGCCCAGCGGCCGCTCGCCGGTGATTTCGGTGAGGATGCGGATCGCTTCGAGCATGTGCTCGCGTTCCTGGGCTTCATCCATGTATTGGTAATCGATCCAGCGATAGCCGTGGCTGCAGATTTCGTGACCGGCGGCGACCATGGCTCGAATCACGTCCGGATGGCGCTGGGCGGCCATGGCAACGGCAAAAATCGTCAGGGGAATGTCGAATTCCTTGAACAGCTTGAGGATCCGCCAGACGCCGGCACGGCTGCCATACTCGTACAGCGATTCCATGCTCATGTTGCGCTCGCCCTGCAGCGGTTGCGCCGCGACCATTTCCGAAAGGAACGCTTCGGATTCCTTATCGCCATGGAGGACGTTGCGCTCGCCGCCTTCTTCGTAATTGAGCACGAAGGACAGGGCGATGCGGGCATTGCCCGGCCATTGGGGATGGGGAGGGTTACTGCCGTAACCGATCAGGTCGCGTGGGTAGTCAGCGCTCACTGCAGTTTTCCTTCTTGTTCGAACCATGTAGGTGGCGCCCTGGTGATGAATCTCCGGCTGGCGTCACGACGATGGGTTGATTGTATACAACTTTATTTGCGACTTGTAAGCCTGTTTTTTGCATTTTTTGCCACGAGGTTGCGTTGTCTACGCTGCAAGAAATCTGCCTGACTGGTCAGTTATTGCCGCATCAGCTAGCGTAAGCGCTGGGTCAGGCGAAAAACGGGCGCCAATCCTTGTTGCCGGAGACACAAGGCAGTTGCGAAAAATTTATTGTGTACAATCCTTGTTTAAAGTGTCTTAATTCGTCATCGCCGTATCGTTGTGTGCTCCGCAACGGTGCGGCCTGTCTTTCAACTGATTCAGGAGGCGTCGGGCCGGACTGCACAGCAGCGAGGCGCGCACAATCAATGGGACGTTTGACTACTCACGTTTTGGATGCCGCACACGGCTGCCCTGGGAGCTCGATCAGAATCGAGCTGTACCGTGTCGATGGTTCGCAGTTGCAGTTGGTCGCCAGTGCAACGACCAACAGCGACGGTCGTTGCGACGCGCCGCTGTTGCAGGGGGACGATTACCGCAGCGGGGTCTACCAGATCCAATTTCACGCCGGGGACTATTACCGCGCCCGTGGCGTTCAACTGGCCGAGCCGGCCTTTCTCGATGTGGTGGTGCTGCGCTTCGGTATTTCGCAAGAGCAGGATCATTACCACGTACCGTTACTGATATCGCCTTACGCGTATTCAACGTATCGAGGCAGTTGATCCCCCAAGCAACTGCCTTGTCCTGAAAGCGACTGCGCATAAGCTTCTTTGGTTTTCAGCCCGCTCACACTGCGGGCTTTTTTTTATGGGCGTGTCTTTTTGAACGTGGGCGACAGGTGCACTTGGCGTCTATGTATTATCCCTGACGATGAACACCGTCCCTGTTGGCGTATCGTGGCTGGGAAGTGTCTGGATGCCGCCCCTGAGGCTGATGAGCTTATTGTCGTTGTGGGCATTTTCCATTGCATTCATGGTTTCGCGACCGAGTTGATTTGACAACGCAATGCCGAAATCCCTTGGGTTGATACGCGGGATGATGATGTCTTGGGTTTCTGTGCGATGCAGTGTCATGAAAAATATGAAGTCATGCTCTGCGCGCTTGAACACCACGTTGGGAAAAGACGGTAACGAACGGGCCGGGAAAACCGTGTAGCCATTGCGTTCAAGTCGTTCGGTCATGAATTTCATGAGCTCGATATCATCCGCTATCACTGGGAAGGTACGTGACGGCGGCAAGAAAAAGCTCGGATCGAAGTCCAGTCGTGCCAATGGTCCGGTCGGGGAGGGCGATGGCAATTGAAGAGAACGATTGAACCCTGCAAGTTCCGCAGAGACGGGCAGTGTCGGTAGCATCAGAAGAGGATCGGTCAACACTGGGTGCAGCGAGGCCGTTTTATCCTTCCAGTTGTTGAACACCTGTCTCAGCGTGGTCAATCCCCGAGCATCGGCGAAATAACTGTCGTTGGCGAGTTCAAATTGTCTGCGTGAAAACTTGCTCTGGGTGTCCGCCCTCAGTTCCGGGAAGAACTCGATGGCATAGCCCACCAGCGGCTTTTCAAAAGGAAGTCTCGGATCAATCGTCCACTGGTTGTCGGGCGGTATCTGGATGGCGGCACGAGGCTGCTCATGCAAATGAAAGAAAAGAAGGTTTTCAAACGTATCGAAGTCATAAGGACGATGCCTGGGGTCCTTGATATAGATAATGGAGCGTCGCCTCGCCTTGTCGTTCTCCACCGTCTGGTAGTGATGGCCGTCTATGGTGATGCGATCGGATGCTGCATACGCCGGGGAGATACGCCAGCTGTCGATCATGGAGGGTTGTTGGGGCCCCTGGTCTCGTGTCATGGCGCCTTGCTGACGCCAGAGTGAGCTGCCCGGCATGCGTTCCAGGCGGGGGCCTGAAGGTAGGAGCTCACTGTCCAGCTTGGCCCTGAAATGTTGTTCGGAATCCCTTGCGACCTGGACCGTCTCACCGCTTTCCAAGGTGACATACGAGCGCGTGCCAAACGTCCGGATTCCGGTTGCGGTGTCTGCGACGGGTAGCCTGTCGGAGAAAGCGTTCCTGAGATAATAACGAGTCAAGGAGGTCGAGGCGCTTGGACCGGCCGTGGGTGCGGATGCGCTTAGGTTGGCTATCACGACGGTGGGAGAGGGCGCGGCATCCGATCCGGATGCTTGGCCCGTTGCGGAATCCTGCGTTGTATCAGGGTTCCATGGCCTTGTCGGCCTGGAAGGTCTTTCCGGTACCGTGTCGGGCGCAGTAGGGCCGGTTTCGGAGGAAGTACCGGCACTGCGTCGGGGTTTTTTTGGAGGTGCCATTCAGTTCGTTCGTCTCTTGTAAGAAATGAAAATGCAAATCGCCCGAGCAGGGGCTCTCGAATATCGATTCTCGTCGAGGCTCGAGCTGCAGATGCGGTACTTATGTATCGCAAAGGGATTTACCGGTTAGTGGCTGTGTTTCAGGAATTTGAGAGTGAGCTGAATGGCGAGTTGTAAAGGATCGATGTCCTGTCCGAGATACCGTTCGGTGGGTAAATGGGTTCTGCTGAAAGCCCCGAGCAATATCGTGGCAACTTCAAGGTCGTCAGCTTCTGTCGGTGTCACCCTTTCTGACAGCTCGACGAACACGCTGCGCAGGGTCTTCAATACATCAATGGAAAAGACGGCGGTTTCGTCGAGGTTGCGCTGGATGAAATTTTGAAATCGAACGATGTGGTGTTCACACAGGTTGACCTTCTTGAGTTCGCTCGCTTTCAGCAGGCGGAGTCGATCCGTACGCAGGCACCATGTCCGTTTTTCCAGATCGTAGGTGACGGTCCCTGCCGAACCATCCCTGACGGCAATATTGCGTACTTCTATTTCCGTGGCGGCCAGTGTGGACAGTTCCACTGGAAGTGTTTCGCTGGGTGTTTTCGGGGGGCGAAAATATCGGGCATCGATGGCGTCTGCATCGACACTTTCAAAGAGGATGTCGACGGCATGGACGACGCCGTTGGCAGTGATGATGTTTATCTGGTCGATCAGGTCTTGCGCGCCATATTCAGGTAGATGAATGAGCACGCTTCCGATCTGCAACAACTGGGGATGCAGCTTTATCGTTACGTGGCCAAGGCCAGTGGCGTCGAGTTCCCAAGTGGACGCCACTGGCAGTCGAGGCGTCGCAGTTGCCAGGGCGCCCGGCGTGCAGAGGCGTAGCGTCATGTGTGGCTTCAAATGAACCAGATAGGTAGAGCCTTCACCTATCAGGACTTCAACACCCGTCAACACAGGAGGCGGCGTCAACTGGGCGCATGTCGCCTGGGTACCCATGACGAAGGGCTCTTTGTCCCTTGGAAGGCGGAAGGCGTAGGTGTGCTTTGTCGGTGGGAGTGGCAATGGCAGGTCAGATGTCCAGGCCAGTGGGGCTGCTTTGGTGATTTTGCGGTCCAGGAAAACCGCGGGGGCGGGAGAGGCGGGAGCAAGCCTATAGGACTTTCCATCCTGCATGACCAGTATGAAAACGTGTTGCAACCTCAGCTTGGAATACAAGCGCCGGTCGGCCACCCTGGCGGTGTAACGTTCATCGGAGCTTGCCAGGTTCGCAATGTGTACTCGACTGTTGCCGAAGTGCAACGTCAGGTCACACTTCCCATACCGGAGGGTGTCGAGATCGCCGTCCTTCGTTAGATGGATAGTGTAGTGGGCTTCGATTTGCGTCAGTTCGGCGCTTGAATAGTCCACATGGAGCGTCGTGGCGTAGGGGCTAGGTTGTTTGATGTCCACTGTGGTTTCGCCGACAAAGCGCGAAAAAAAGTAATCGCTGTCTTTGTCGCGAGGAACTATCGATGTCCCTTTATCCAGCAAGATGGAAGGGTTCCTGGGGGTTCCTTGCTTGGTTACAACAATGCTGGCCTTGTAAGAAGCGTTCCCTTCCAGTACGTCAGGCAAGTCTGGCGCGAGCTGGTAACCCTCTTTTGTCAGGAAAATCAGTTTTTTGTTGTTGAGGTGCCGGCGATTCCCAACTGTTCTGTACACATTCCTGATGACGACGTGACGAGCATCCATATCATTCGAATCGAAAACCGAGGCAATGGTCAGGTCCTGTCCCGTGACCTGCCAGTGTTCAATCAAGTCTGCCCTCCAGTTCAGCAGGACAATGCTGCTATCCAGTCCGTCTTCCTTCAGGGTTATGCAGCCGGGTTTATGAGCAATGACGTATGAATCGTTTCCGGGGCCGCCATCGGCCTCAAGGTTATTTGCACCCAGGAGATAAATGCTGTCATCGCCGCCACCCGCTTCGATGCTGTCATGGCCCTGGGACCTGATTATATTGGCGGCATCCGTGCCCTTGATGATATTTGTGCCACCTTCGTGGATCTCGATGTTCTCGATACTCTTCAGTACGGTCTGGAGATGCTCTGTGTTGTCGGCTTTGATAATGAACACCTGGTCGCCAGCGAGATCGACACGGTATCCCCGTTTCGATAGCTGATGACCTTCGGGCCGGCCCGCCAGGATGAGTGTGTCGCTACCTTGCCCGCCATCCAGCGAGCTGGGTCCGACACTATCCTCCAGCTTGTTGGGAAGCGCGTTGGTTCCTTCAAACATGAACACATCGTCTTTTTCACCACCGCTTAGGTGTTTGATGCCGTTGCCGTAGCGAAAGGTGTTCTGCTTTTTTTCGACGCCCAGGATGGTGTCGTTGCCGTCGCCGATATTCCAGTGGACATTTTTATGCATGGCCGATGCGCCGATCGTGGCCCCGGGCGTATCGATATTGACGCCATTACGAGCATCGACCGTATCGTCGCCGTCTACAATCTTCGGTCGCTGATGGTGTTCGAGATATTTTTCACCGGTCAGCCACGAGGTTGAATTGAAAGTCACCTCTTCTAGTTCTACATGGAACGCGCCGTTCACGATGGCTTCGGTGGTGTCCTTCAGTGGTCCCTTCAACAGGAGAGCCGCTTCGGCTTGGAGCTGTTTAGTGTGTTCGGTGGTGGCTTTGGCAATGATGTAGCGGTTCTGGATTTCCTGGTCCGGTTCCAGAAGCCAGAACGCGAGCCAACCGGTGCGAAGGCGCTCATAGGCAGTGAGTTCGATGTACTCGTCGATCTCTTCGACTTGGCGGACGGCCCCCCAGATCTGCGACCCGACCGCGAGGGCGAGGCCGGCCACCAGGCCGACTGGGCCGGCGGCGGAAAAGCCGGCCAACGCTGCTACGCCTATGCCCACGGTCATCACCGCGCTGGTGATGCTCAGGGCTGCGCTGACGTAATGGTCCGTCGCTTGCCTGCCGGTGCTTTTAGCTGCCGCCTTGAAGGCGTCAACTGCGCTGACAATGTCGATCGGAAGCGTCAGTGCGCTGGCAATCAGCCCGGCGCCACGGCGCAGTCGCAAAGCCAATTGTGTCTGGGCGAAATCCTTTGCGGCGCCTTGAGCGGCCGTGAACATGCGCGTGGCTTGCCTGACGACGGCGTCTTCGACTGCGATCGATGTCATTTCCGCGGAGAGACTGATGCTGTTGAAGACAACGTTGTAGTCGTCCTTGTTCTTGATAGCGTCCTGCAGCCCTCGCAAACCACTGTAGACACCAAAGGCCTGCAGCCCCAGGCCTGTGTGGGACATGGTTGTGCTCTTGGCCTTGTTGGCCCAGGCCAGTGTGGTGTGTTGGAGGGCCTGGGGGATGTTGAGCTTTTGGGCGTAGCTCAGGATTTTATCCAGTTTTCCTTGAAGGCTAGCCGGGGCAGGCTTATCGGCGGTTTGAATCAGCAGGGGAGGGGCGGCGAGAGGTCGTTGGCAGGCCAGTTCGAACAGCAATGTCGTCAATCGGTAATCTTCGGGATCGACGATCGATCTTATCTGCGCTTCGATAGCGTCCGCGCTGAACTGCAGCGAGTTGACGAAGAATCGATTGGGTATACGCAAGAAGGTGTTCTGGCCGTTCAGGGGCTGTCCATCAATCGTTGCGCCCAACGCATCCAAGGCGGAGCGGGTCACGGTCAAGGAAGCGATATTCAGTGGGCCATATAACTCGTCCACGACGGCCAGTTGGGCACGCCTGCGTTTCCGTTCTCGATCAGCCGGCACATCATCGGCCAGGCCAAAGTCCAGGGTGCTGGCGGTCCGTTCGTTGGCGCGATCGCCAATATCGGTAACCACCACAGCAAGATCGTCCGGCGAGGGACTAGGGGGATTTTCAAGCATTCGGAACATCCATGTTCGAGTGGAAAACCCTAATATCCAACGAGTTTCCTGAACATGTATATCGAAGGGGTGTTGCGATATGTTTTCCCAGCCTTCCATGGCCAGGCCATAAGACGGTTCGAGTGCAAACTTAATGGTTGGACAGGAGAGAGGCCGCGCCGGCGCTGCCAAACAGCCCGGCGCTGATGCGGTTGAACCAGCTTTGCCCCCTGCCGCTGCGCAAGTAGCGTGCCGCTCCGTGGGCGCTGAGCCCGTACATGACTTTGCAACCCAGATCGAGCACCGTC
Organism: Pseudomonas frederiksbergensis; assembly: GCF_035751725.1. Classification (GTDB taxonomy): domain Bacteria; phylum Pseudomonadota; class Gammaproteobacteria; order Pseudomonadales; family Pseudomonadaceae; genus Aquipseudomonas; species Aquipseudomonas frederiksbergensis_A. Next base: position 1,655,734 of record NZ_CP142104.1, read on the forward strand.
CAGGTGGCGATCATGATCAGCAACTGTGGCAGGAAGGGCTGTTCGGCGCTGAGGAACTGCGGCAGGAATGCGGCAAAGAACAGGATGTCTTTCGGATTGCTCGCCCCCAACACGAATGCCCGGCCAAACAGCGCACGGAAACGAGGAACCGCGGCAGCCTGCGGCACTTCGGCGCCCTCGGATGGCTGGCGCGATTGCTGCCAGCTCTGCCAGGCGAGGTAGAACAGGTACAGCGCGCCGACAATCTTCAGCGCGCTGAACAGTTGTTCGGAGGCCAGCAATAGTGCCCCCAGCCCCAGAGCCGAGGCGCTCAACAGGCAGATCGAGGCGATGACTCCACCCAGGAACGCCGGATAGGCGCGTCGCAGGCCGTAGTTCAGGCTGTTGCTGATCATCAGCAACGATAACGGGCCTGGGATGAGTATCACCACCAAGGCGGCGCCGCTGAACAACAACCAGGTTTCCAGATTCATTGCTTTGCTCCTGATGTACAAAAGCCCCACCCAACGGGGTGAGGCGGGTAAGGCATGTGCCGCTTACAAGAAGATGAACTTGGCGATGAAGATCGCGCAGAGCACCCACAGGCTGACGGAAATTTCCTTGTGTTTACCGGTGCCGGCCTTGAGCACGACATAGGTGATGAAGCCCAGGGCGATGCCATCGGCGACCGAGAAGGTCAAGGGCATCATGATTGCGGTGACGATCGCCGGAATGCTGTCGGTCGCTTCGTCCCATTCTATGTGGGCCATGCCGCCCATCATCAGCATGGCCACATAGATCAAGGCGCCCGCGGTGGCGTAGGCCGGGATCATCCCGGCCAGCGGTGCGAAGAACATGGCGGCAATAAATAGCACACCGACTGTCACGGCGGTAAGCCCCGTGCGGCCACCGGCCGCGACACCGGCGGCGCTTTCCACGTAGCTGGTCACGGGCGGCACGCCGACCATGGCGCCGAAGACGCTGGAAGCACTGTCGGCCTTCAGCGCCTTGGACAGGTTTTCGATCTTGCCGTCGGGTTTGACCAGGCCGGCGCGCTGGGCGACGCCCATCAAGGTGCCGGCGGTGTCGAACATGTGCACAAACAGAAACGCCAGCACCACGCTGATCATGCTGACGTTGAACACGCCGGCCACATCCATGGCCATCCAGGTCGGTGCCAGGCTTGGCGGCGCGGACATGACGCCGTTGTAGTGCACCAGCCCCAGCCCCCAGCCGGCCAGCGTCACGGCAATGATGCTGATGAGGATCGCACCAAATACGCGGTGGTAGCTCAGCACGGCGATCATCAGGAAACACACGGCAGCCAGCAGCGGTCCTGGTTCATGGAGCGAGCCCAGCTTGATCAACGTGGCGGGGCTGTCGACGATGATGCCGGCAGTCTTCAGGCCGATCAGCCCGAGAAACAGCCCGACCCCCGCGCCCATGGCGTAGCGAAGGCTCACCGGAATACTGTTGAGCAGCCATTCACGCACCCGCGACAAGGTCAGCACCATGAACAGCACGCCGGAAACAAACACGGCGCCCAGGGCGGTTTCCCAGTTGTAGCCCATGGTGCCGACCACGGTATAGGTGAAGAAGGCGTTCAAACCCATGCCCGGCGCCAGGCCCACCGGCCAATTCGCATAGAGGCCCATCAACAGGCAACCCAGCGCTGCGGCGATGCAGGTGGCGACGAACGCGGCGCCATGATCGATACCTGCGTCGGCCATGATGTTGGGGTTGACGAAAATGATGTAGGCCATGGTGATGAACGTCGTCAGGCCGGCAATCAACTCGGTCTTCACCGTGGTGCCATGCAAGCTGAGTTTGAAGATACGCTCCAGCCAGCCATTGCGTGACGGCGGTGAAAGATCCAAGGTCTGGGCTTCGGGTTTGCGGCTTTCCACAGCGAGTACTCCTCAAGAGTTTTATTGTTATTTCCGGCACCGCACGCCCCCTGAGGGTGGTGGCGAGGCTTTGAGGCAGGTAAGGCTGGCGTAGTTGTTGACCTGTTGGTCAGGAACTCGCACGAAGCGAATTATGCTTTTGTATACAAATAAAGCAAATAATGTTTTCTGTATTGTCGACGAAAAATTTGGCGATAGGGCTATATCGCCAGCGTGGGAGGCTTCAGTCCCCAGATTTCCCGAGCGCCTGGTTCACCGCCAGCCAGCCATCCACCGCCGCTTCCCCAGCCTCGGCAAACACCCGCTCCAGCAATTTCACCTGTTCACGGCGCAGTGCCTGTTCAAATCGCTGGCCCTCGTCGGTCAATGCCAACAGCCGCTTACGCTTGTCGGTCTCGGATGCGACGCTGTTGACCAGGTGCATCTCCATCAATTGCCTCAACGGCATGTTCAGCGCTTGTTTTGTCACACCCAGCAACGCCAGAAGCTCCTTCACGCTCAAGGATGGGTAGCGGGCAATAAAAAAAACGATGCGCTGGTGCACTCGGCTCAAGCCACGGCGTTCGAGCATTTCATCCGCCTTGGCGGTAAACGCCTGGTAACCAAAGAAGAACGCTTCCATGGCCATCTGTTGGGATGTCGGGTTTTTAAGGTCAAGCATATTGACGTTTCCAGAGATGACGGAGTAGTTTCAGTCAAGCAGTTTGACTTATTACCCCAACGCCTCGCTACAGGTGACCCCATGGCTTTTTCCGAACGTGTCTCGCGCCTCAAAAGTTCTTTGATTCGAGAAATCCTCGCCGCGGCGCAGCGCCCGGAAGTGATGTCGTTCGCCGGTGGCCTGCCGGCGGAGGCCATGCTGCCAAAGGTGGAGTGGGAGGCAATGCCGCTGTCCATGGGCCAATACGGCATGAGCGAAGGTGAGCCGGCCCTGCGCGAAGCACTGGCCGCACAGGCGCGATCGTTGGGCCTGGCCTGTGAGGCAAGCCAGGTGCTGGTGGTCAGCGGTTCCCAGCAAACCCTCGATCTGGCGGCCAAGTTGCACATCGATGTCGGCACCGAGGTCATGCTCGAAGCGCCGACTTATCTCGCGGCCCTGCAGATTTTCCAACTGTTCGGCGCTGACTGCATCACCGTGCCCCTTGCGGCGGACGGCCCGGACCTGGAGCAGTTGCGCGCCCGGTTGGAGCGCCATCGCCCGGCGTTCATCTACCTGATCCCAACGTTCCAGAACCCTTCGGCAGTTCGCTACAGCGAGGCCAAGCGCGACGCAGTGGCGGCGCTTTTGGATGAATTCGGCGTGACGCTGGTCGAAGACGAGCCCTACCGCGAACTGACCTTCGACGGCGGCAGCGCCACACCTATCGCCAGTCGCCTGAAGAAGGCCAGCTGGATCTACACCGGCACCGTGTCGAAAACCCTGTTGCCGGGCCTGCGGGTCGGGTATCTGATCGCCAGTCCGGACCTGTTCCCGCATCTGCTGCGGCTCAAGCAATCGGCGGACCTGCATACCAATCGCATCGGCCAATGGCAGGCGCTGCAATGGATCGGCACCGAGCAGTACCGCAACCATATGCATGAACTCAGGAATTTCTATCGGGATCGGCGCGATCGGTTCCAGGCTGCGCTACACAGGCATTTTGCCGACATTGCCGACTGGAACGTGCCGCAGGGCGGATTGTTTTTCTGGCTGACGCTCAAGCAACCGCTGGACACCCGGACCTTGCTCGCCAAGGCGCTGGCGGCGGACGTGGCGTTCATGCCGGGTGAGCCATTCTTTCCAGAGCCGGACAAGCATCCTGGGCATTTGCGCCTGAACTTCAGCCACATCGATCCGGCGCGGCTGGATGAAGGTTTGAAGCGCTTGGCGGGGGTGGTGCGGGAGGCTTTGGCCGCGAAGGCGGCTTGACGTTGGAGTGATTGCTCTGGCCGCTTCGCGAGCAGGCTCCCACAGAAAGATTGCATTTCCATGTGGGAAGCGAGCCTGCTCGCGAAGGGCCATCAACCCCAGCACAAATCCTCAGACCGCCGAAAATCGCTTATCCAGGTAATCAATGATCACCTTGGACTCATACATCCAGGTGGTTTCGCCATTTTCCTCGATACGCAGGCACGGCACCTTGATCCGGCCACCTTGTTCCAGCAGTGTCTGGCGATCCTGCTCGTTGTTCTTGGCGTCGCGCAAGGCCACCGGCACGTTGAGGCGGCGCAGGGCACGGCGAGTCTTCACGCAGAACGGGCAGGCATGGAATTGATACAGGGTAAGCCCGCGAGCCGCCTGGTCAACTTGCGCCTGGGCTTGGGCCGGGCGCTGTTTCTTGCCGGGGCGGGTGATGAAGTCGATGAAGATGATGAGCTGGCCCAGGCCAACTCGAAGCGCTTTGACGATCACGTTATAGCCTCACGGCGGGAAGAAGAGGGCGCGCAGCTTACCTGATTTTTCATGGGCGAAAAAAAACCGGCGATCAATGCCGGTTTTCTTCGTGGGGACGACTTACTTGATGAGGCTGAGGAATTCCATGCGGGTCGCCGCATTTTCGCGGAACTCACCGAGCATCACCGAAGTGATCATCGAGGAATTCTGCTTTTCCACACCGCGCATCATCATGCACATGTGCTTGGCCTCGATCACCACCGCCACGCCCAGGGCACCGGTCACCTGCTGGACCGCATCGGCGATCTGGCGGCTGAGGTTTTCCTGGATCTGCAGGCGACGGGCGTACATGTCGACGATGCGCGCAACCTTCGACAGGCCCAATACCTTGCCGCTCGGGATGTAGGCCACATGGGCCTTGCCGATGAAAGGCAGCAAATGGTGCTCGCACAGCGAGTACAACTCGATGTCCTTGACCAGCACCATCTCGCTGTTATCGGAGCTGAACAAGGCACCGTTGGTGACTTCTTCCAGGGTCTGTTCATAACCGCGGCAAAGGTACTGCATGGCCTTGGCAGCGCGCTTGGGCGTGTCGAGCAGGCCCTCGCGGGAAACGTCCTCGCCCAGTTGGCCGAGAATCGCGGTGTAATTCTGTTCCAGTGTCACAGAGGCTGATTCCATAAGGGTTTCAGGAGGGTACTTGTTCTGTCTGTACCAATTTTGTACCAATCAAGCTGTTTTCGAGTTTCCCGAGTTCGCCCCAGTCGGAGCTGGAGTTGATCCATCGGGCATAGGTCGAGAGCAACATCTGAACGCTGTGACCCAGCTGAGTGGCAATAAACGCAGGGTTCATACCCGCCATGAGGCACATGGTAGCGTATGTGTGTCGGCAGTTGTATTGCCGGCGGGCGCGAATCTCCAATTCGGTCAGCGCCGCCTGGAAGTGTTTGTCGGTGACGCTGGATTGCTGGATGAACTCGAAATTTTTTGTGGGTGGGAACACATAGGGCGATTTGGGCTGCTTCCTGCGGCTCTGTTTCGCACGCTGCTCGGCGATTTGCTCCGCCACCTGAATGGCGTGCAGGGCACGGCTGTTGAGCATGACTTGCCGTTCATTGCGGGTTTTGGTGCGCTCCTCCATCTTATAGTCCGCGACGATCCGACACACTTTGGCTAGGCGCTTGTCTTTGTCTACCTCGCCCCAGCGAAGGGCAGCTATCCCGCTAGGGCGCATACCGGTATAGAAAGCGAATTCGAAGTAAGCCGCGTAGATCCGCATCGAATGGGTCAGCGTCTTATAGAGGTGTTCGATGATGGCGTTGGCTTCCGCCACCGTGAAGGGGTCGATGGGCTTTTTCGTTTTCATGGGAAGCTCGATGGACTCGACCGGGTTTCGATTGATCAGCCCATCTTTAACGGCGGTACTGAACACTGTAGTGAGTCGCTGGGTTGCCGAGCGCTTAACGCCCGGCGATTTCCATTCAGTGCTGGCTACGATTTTGCGCAGCAGCACCGAGGTGATGCTATCGACAGGTAGCAGGGCTAAGTGAGGCATCCAGTACAGATTGAGGGATGTCCGGTAGTTCTTGCGTGTGCCTGCTACGACCTCCCGACTGTTTAACTCGCTGGGCACCAGTGCGCGCCCGGCCGGCCATAGCTGTTTGAAAAACTTTCCCGTCGTAACGGTCTCGATCCTGGCATTGATAGGGTCCGGACGTTTCCCCTTAGCCCAGAAGGGCGCCCATCCCCACCTCACTGGCGTGATATGAACGCCTGCCTCTGTGCTGTGCAGGATCTGCACGCGGGTTGTTGGAGCCACGTTGTATCGGCTGATCGGCTCCGCATCGTACCCGCCGAGCAATGGCAACTGAGGACTCAGTTCTTCCATAAACACTGCCATCCCCTCGTACTGCACGAATCTCCCGCACATGAGCTGTCCCGCCTGTCAGCTTTTTCCTATACAAAATTGACCGCGAACCTTGTACAAAGTTAACTGTATGTTCGTACAGTATTTTTGGATCGGTGCGTCATGAGCTTTTCAATTCTAGGCCCTATTGCCGAGGGTGGCTTGAAGCTGCCCTTGTGTTCGTTTCGAGTGCCTGCCGGGTTTCCATCCCCGGCGGCGGACCACATCGAAGCGCACATCTCATTGGACGAGGTTCTGAATATTCGCGCCCCGCATGTCTACCTGGTATCCATCGCCGGGGAGAGCATGCAGGGCGCTGGGATCTTTGAAGGGGACCTAGCCGTTGTGGATCGTGCGATGGAACCTGCACACGGCCACATCGTCGTGGCGCTGCTGAACAACGAACCCGTGTGCAAGCGCCTTTGCATTCGTGGGAAGGAGGTGATTCTCCTGTCGGAGAACCCAAAGTACCCACCGAGGTACGTGCTCGAGGGCGACGAGCTGATCATCTGGGGCGTCATCACCTGCAGCGTGCGCAGCCATGTCTAAAGCCCAGCCCGTTTTCGCCCTGATCGACTGCAACAGCTTCTACGCCAGTTGCGAAAGAGTGTTCCGTCCAGACCTGGCCCGCGTGCCCATTGTGGTGCTGAGCAACAACGACGGCTGTGTGATCGCCCGCAGCTACGACGCCAAGCCCTTCGTGAAAATGGGCGAGCCGTATTTCCAGATCAAGCACAAGCTGCAGAAACACGGCATCGTCCCGTTCTCCTCGAATTACGCGCTCTATGGGGACATGAGCGAGCGCGTCATGACCCTCATTGAATCGATGGTGCCCGCAGTCGAGGTGTACAGCATTGACGAAGCCTTCGCAGATCTGACCGGCATCGACGGCCGGGATGCCCTTGGCCGCAAGATCCGCGGCCACGTACTGCGCTGCACCGGCATCCCGGTTGGGGTAGGGATCGCTCACACGAAAACCCTGGCAAAGCTGGCGAATCACACCGCCAAGCGGCTCCAGGTGCAAACGGGCGGGGTGGTCGACATCTGCGACCCGTTCAAGCGCGACTGGGTGTTGCGCAATACCGACGTGTCCGAAGTCTGGGGAGTCGGTCGCAAGATGAAACCTCACTTGGACGCCATGGGTATCAAGACCGCGATGGACCTGGCAAAGGCCGACCCGTGGACGCTACGCAAGAAGTTCAGCGTGGTGATCGAGAAGACTGCCCGGGAGCTGGCCGGAACACCGTGCCTAGAGCTGGACGAGCCGGACCCGCCGAAGCAAGAAATCTGCTGTAGCCGGATGTTTGGTATGCGGCTCACGGACCTAGCACCGATCAAGGAAGCGGTGGCCACCTACATGATGCGCGCCTCGGAAAAGCTCAGGGCGCAGAAGTCGCTGTGCAAGAAGATCCGCATCAGCATCCGCACCGGCATGTTCAACCCGGAGGAGGCGAAATACGCCAATGGTGTGCTGATTGACATGCCGTACCCTACCGACGATGTTCGGTTGCTGACCAAGGCTGCGATTGACGCGCTCGAACGAGTGTTTCGGCCTGGCTTCAAGTACAGCAAGGCTGAGGTGCTATTGATGAACCTCTGTCAGCAAGGGGAGTACACCGACGATCTATTTGCTACCTCCCAGCCAGCCGACGCCACGAAGTTGATGGCGGTGCTGGACCAGATCAACGAGCGATGGGGCAGGGGAACGCTTCGATCAGCCATTGTACCTTCCGAGCCAGACTGGGGGATGCGTCGCGAGATGATGAGTCAAAGCTTTACGACCAAACTTGACGAACTCTGGATCGTGGCTTGCAGATGAGAGCCGCCATCGGCGAGAAAAGGGCGGCTATATTTTTGCAGTTTTGCGCGTTCGTCCAGCTAAGGTACGCTTATTTTTTTTTCGTCTCCTCGATAGATTTTTGCTGCCAGGCAGCAAGAGCTCCAGTCAAAAAGATCTTCAAGATCTGCCTATGCAGTTTAGGTAAGAAGATATATGGTGCGAAGCAAGTCAGAGCTATCGATGTAGCAGGTGGCAAATTTTAATCACAACTGATTAAGGAGCGTTAAGTGGATCTGATACATGATCGCCGTACAGATTGTTATTCGGCTCTAGGTAAGATGACGACAGGTGACTACCTTAGTTTGGTTCGGGGGGCGCACGCGCAGCGTGGAGGCATCACAGGGCAGCGTGAAGTACTTAAAACAACAACAGCAAAGCGGATACGAGATCGAATGATTTCGGATATTCGTGCGGGTGCTGTTTTGCCTCCAGTTGTGATTGGGGTCATAGTAGATCAGTCAGTAGTTGATGATATCTCTTCTGGAGCGTTATCGGATATTTCGCTATTTTTAGGGGCTGTTTCTCGTCATGAGCTTACAATTATTGATGGTATGCAACGAACTGCGGCATTAATTGATGCGTGTGAAATTGACGTAAGTATTGCATCGCGAGAGATGAGGGTGGAGTTTTGGGTGGCAAGATCTGTTAGATCACTTGTTTATAGAATGTTGGTTCTGAATACTGGGCAGGTTCCTTGGACTTTGGCGCGTCAGCTGTCAGTCGTATATGCGCCATTGCTGGAAGAGATAAAGAATAACGTAACTGGTATTGACAGGATTTTTTCGCCGGATAAACCGGGTAGGCGTGTGGCTAGCGCACAATTCAGCTCGGATGCATTAGTTGAATTGTACTTGGCGTTTTCGTTACGAAAAACAAATGTCGACACAAAGGAGACTTTGTCAGAAGAGTTCTCTCGCTTGGATTTTGTAGATAATCTGGCAGACACAGGATTTCAAGATCATTTTTATAGTGCGCTATCAATGCTAGTAGAACTCGATAAAGCCTTTGATCGATACGATAATGGGAATAGTGGCCGTTTTTCACGTGGAAAGGAGGTGTTCGGAAGTCAACCCGCACGTATTGGTTTTATGGTCGCCATTGCTCAATATGTTTTGGGTCGACCTGGTCTAGACAGAGAGATAGACGAAAGAAGCACTCGAATGGATACTGTTGTTAAACATGCCTCCGCTATGGTCATCAAGCTGAACGGGCTTGACCCAGTTGGCGTTGGTGGTTTTCTTCGTTTGGATGTGTTGAGTGAGATTTTAGATAAAAAAGTAGGGCAAGTGGGTCGGTATGAACGGAGCGTGTTCGTGGAGGCATTTAAGGTTCTAATTGAGGATGCTTTTGAAATACCGAATATGGAACCCTGCTGGCGTGCTAGCTGATGACATCTAGGAATAAAAAAGAAGCAAATACAATAGTATTTGGTGACTTAGATCAGTATTGTTACAAAAATGGGCTGCAGCGCCAGAACGCTGGCGAAGGCCGGTGGGTCATTAGCGAAAAAGGCACAGATCAGCGACGGTTGGTAAAAGCGGATTTGGCGTCCGTAATGTCGTTAGGTGCGTCATTGAAACTCTCCCGTTTTGATCTAGACGGCGTTTCGTTGTTCTGTACGGTCGGACTCGAGTTGCCCGACGAGATAGCGGGACTGGTTGATGAAGGCCTGAATGGAGGAATGATGACGGCGATATTATCAGAGCTTCGTCCTATGCCTAAGGCGACTCCGATTGAAGTTGATAATATAATCGGCACTGGTGTAAATACTTTAGGATATGAGGGGCATGAAGTTCTAGAGATTTCGCAATTGTATCCGACGATTAGGGTGTTTTCTGGGGCAGATATTAGCCAGTTTGAAACACCACGGGTGTTCTTTCTAATTTGTTTAGCTGATCGCATTCGTGCTGGTGCTTGGATAGACGCACAATTCAGGGCAAATCTCGAATTAATAGCGGACTTGAGTCCCATCGCAATTCCTTACAGAATTCTCTGTCGCTCGTTGTTTGATACGGATCCTAGCGCAGTATTTCTAGCTTTGTATCGATGCTTAGAAGCCCTGTATGCCTACTCCCAAACTTCAGAACTTATGGGAAAGCTTGGGATGCAAATGGAGTGGAATCATGTTGCTCGGGTGTTGGAGGAGACGCTTTCATGGCGACCGCGAGAAGAACCAAGCTTGGGGGTTCTTTTACAGCAGGCAGTATCTGATGACTTGAGGTTGATGCTTTCTGCGTTGGGGGTAGCGTTGCCTGTAAATGCGGATTTAGTAAACTATGCTACAAAGCAGATGTATCAATTACGTAACTCTTTGGTTCACTATAGGTCTTTCCATCAATCATTTGATCCTGATGCGGTTGATTGGAACAGGTTGTGCGAGGCAACTGCCTTAATGGTTCTTCATATTTATTCGTCGATAGTGGGGGATTAAAATTTTTAATGTCAACGGGATGTTTTCTCGAAGCGGGAGCGAGGCAAAGGAGGAGTTTTGGATCGGTGCCGAGTCTCTACGGATAGAAAAATTATTTGCATGTTCGGGGGTTGCGATAGCTGATTGAGCAGGCTTGCCAGAGGGGCGCTTTTTCAATCAGTTTTGTAACGCGAAAGCTCAAGCTGAAAGGAATGGCGGGCTGGAGCAGCTTGTAGGATTTCTACATGGGGATAACGTTGCTTGATTGTATGTGATAGCGCCAATCGCTGGTCGGATGGCATACGGCAGCCAAAAACAATTCCTGTAAGCTCTTTGGAGCCAAATTTTACGTCCTCATGTGGCGCATTTTTATCACGTCCGTCACCAGCAAAGATCCGCCACTCGCTTTCATGTTTCCAAGCGTCCGACTTCGTATAAATAAGTGTATTGATTCGTTTGGCTTGATCGAAAGCAATTAACCCGGATAAGAAATCGGATAGTTCGTCGTCTTCGAATAGCATGGGAATGTCGGTCTTGTAGGACATTTTTACCGCCGTGCAATAGGGACTATCTGCTCCCATCTCGTCTTGAAAGCGAAGCACCACCCCTTTGTTGCTGTCAGCATAATATGCCCACATTAGCTGATTGATAGGCGAGTCGGTCAGACATAAAATTTTAGTGCTTGAAAGTTGTTCCCTGGTTTCAAAGTATGCTTTGTGGATGTTTTTATCCATTGACGAAAACGATTGTTTCACACCTTCTTCCATCATGCGCATAAAATGCTTTTTAGGTATGCGATTATGATTTGTTCGCATGAAATTGATAGCGTGAGTCATTCGGTTATCAGGGGCGCCGAATAGCTCTCCAAGAAAAACCTTCCAAAGTTTATCAAGCGTGTCGCGAAGGACTTTTTTTCGATCAAAGTTGAGTTGAAGATCAAATTGGATATCGTAGGGGTCGTTCAAGGTTGCTGGGGTGCTCCAGCGGAGTGTCTGATTTTGTAGCACAATGCCGGCAGTGCTATATGTCATGTACTTATAGAAAGCTTCAGGCATTGTTACGATCTCAGATTGGGTGATCGGCATGATGTCACATCTCTCGTCCCGTTAGTCAACAGTGTCGTTTAGCATGAAGATAGGAATCATTTACATTCCAGGGCGGCGCACCTAAGAGACTAGAAACTGCGGTTGCTAAATATTTAATACAGAAATAACAAATGCCGGATAAATAAGCCACCATAATCATTATTAGTCGTTATTTAGCGAGGGGTCAAGCTCGGAGATGACGTCCCTGATCACGGAACAAATGATACTGTACCGTGCCTGGAAGAACTCTCTCTTTGGATTAATGCGATACTGCTCAAGTCTTTCATGAATTATCCGCTCTGCAAGCTCACAATCTTTAACTTCCCATTCTTCGACGACCAAGAACTGATCCGGTGCCGAGGTAGATGATGTTAGCTCACTTGAGCGAAGGTCGGTTGTGCGACTAGTCAGCCCTACCTTGAAAATATCTTTTCCGTGAGCAGCACATCTCATGACATAAATAAACCCGGGATTTCTTAGGTGGCTTCTTGCGATATTTGATGTTTTGATAGGCTTGCTCTTCGTGCTTTCCTCCACCCAGCTAATTCGCTTTTCAACCCAGGTTCTACCATGAATGGGCTGGCCAACTTTATCCTGCCCTAAGACGTCCAGTGGCAGTTTTTTCCAATAACCGGAGGTCTCTATCTTTATACCTGGCGAATAAAAGATTTTGCTTGATGCTCCATCTTTTTGAGAAGGTTGAATGAATAATACGTTGCGAAGAGCTACTTTTTCACCTGGAGGCGCATATTTATCCAACTTCTTATACTTTAGCTTGCCGCGAATGTCTTTATATTCGGTCGGGTGTCGTTCAATTTTGATCAGTTCTTCATTTCGAGTTACATAAAGAGGTAGGTTTAAACACACCTTGATGAACTCGAATAGAGATTGATATTCTGATAGGTCTTTCGCGTGTTTTTCTAGTATGTCCTTAAACCTGTCGTCTAGAAATGAGCCGTCGGAATTCAAGAAAACTGATATGTCATCTGTCATTGATTGGAAACTAATGCCACAGTCGTGCGCAATATATCTAACATCGATTGAAGAACCTATAGTGTCGATACGGCACATAACTATCGTTTTCCAAAGCGATGTTCCTTCAATCAATGGAACCGCTTCAATATGCAGGTCTTCGGAGGGCTTTATATGTTGTCGGTGCCCAGCGGGCTTTAGATTTAAAAAAGCAGCTTCTAATTCGGACGTTTTCTCATCCAAGTTACATTTCTGACCAGCAAGCATCAAAACATTAACTTCGGTTCCATGTTTAACCAGCGATACACCTGATACCGCAAAGACTGATGCCCCCGCGCACTGGAACGTAAGCTCTTCGGGGTCGTGGGAGCCATTGTACGAATATATAACATTTTCCTCCATAAAACTTAATCCGGCAAGGTCCTTCAAGCCGTCATCGTCTGAAGTTACAAAGTCAAGATAGTCTACAAAGGATACAATATGATCAACTTCACGCAATAATTTGAACACACTAAGGTCGGGCAGAAATCGTGTAAATGCCTCGGCCGTATTAAAGGAGGAAGGCATGTCATGTATTGAATGGTTGAATAGCCGGCTATTGTATTCCTTGTTGTATTCACGGATCATTGTATCCTGAGGTAGCCCGGCACCGTTAAGGTTTTGAATAAAGCAGAGCGCTGAAGATTTTTCAAATATCTCTTGTATCTTCTTCTTGAAATAAGGGTCTTTTTGTTTATCATCCATCCTTTTGATAATGGCCTCGTAAGCGCTAGTTCCCTTTTTTGGTGCGGCCCAGAATCCAAGCTCTTGCATTCTATTTTTGAATGTCATTATTCGTCCTGCTCCAGTAGGAACTGTATGTACTCAAAGCGCATCGCCTTGCCGTTGGGCTCGAGATAGTTAGATCTACCAGTTTCCAAAATCTGTAAAGTTGTCTAGATTGGGTTAGGTCAATATCATGTCCAGGTGTCGTGCGCTAAAAGTGAGCTCGACAAAGGGGCTCGCCCAGCTCGGGAAAAGACGATCCTTCACACGCAGATATTTTCCAACCAACGATATCATGGGGGTAAGTCAGGGGATATCTGTCTATCCTGGCAGATATCTGCCTCTGCGCTGATCGTCTGCTTTAGGTCGTTGCCTGCCATACTATTGCCTGGAACCAGCCCTTGATCGAACTTCCGCTTCTGGTCAAAAGTCAACACCGAGCGAGTAAAAGAGGATGTTTCCAGCTAAGAAAAAGCCCCGTGTCGTTGCAGACGACACGGGGCTCTGGGATGCATGAGTACTCGTACCAATTTCTGTACCAATCGTTGTGTTTTGGCGAGAAAAATTAGGTAGCGCTAAGCACACAATCCCCGATTCCATTACCTCTGAATACCAACCTGAACTCACCCCACATAGCGGTGCAATTCTGTTCCAGAGACATGAAACTACCTGTGGGATTTTACGCAAAGGGCAAGGGTACGGTGGCGGACACGGCGCTGCAAGCTCGGCAATCGAGGGGTTACTCGTCGCGGCCTTCCATCATGGTGCGCTTGAGCATCACGTACACCGCTCCAGCGCCGCCGTGTTTCGCCTGGCAGGAGGTGAAGCCAAGCACTTGCGGATGCTGGCGCAGCCAAGTGTTGACGTGGCTCTTGATCATCGGCCGCTTGCCGTCCAGTCGCACGGCCTTGCCGTGGGTGACGCGCACACAGCGGATTTCGAATCTGGTGGCTTCGGCCAGGAACGCCCAAAGGGTCTCCCGGGCCTTTTCGACGGTCATGCCGTGCAGGTCGAGGCTGCCTTCGAAAGGAATCTGGCCGACCTTGAGCTTGCGCATCTGGCTTTCCTGTACGCCGTCGCGCGCCCACATCAACTCGTCTTCAGGGCCGACGTCGATGACGAACTGATCGGACAACCCGTCCACGGTCGTGGCGTCGGTGCGTACGGTGGCGGCTTGGCGCAGCTTGGCGATCTGTGCGCGATCGGCCTTGGGTTTGCCCGTTTCGGCGCGATCGTGTTTGATTGGTTTTACGCCCTGGATCGCACTTTTGAACAGGGAAAAGTCGTCGTCTTGCATGTCAGCCTCCGCGAAGGCCGGCCAGTTTACCCAACTCCGGTGGGATAGGGCGCGACAAAACGTCGGATGGCGGGATCAGTCGTGCTTTTTCATCAGGTGCGGAGCCATGGCCAGCTCCAGGGATTGGCGGGCGCGACGGCGGCAACGGCGCCAGAGCCAGACGCCCAGCAGCAGTACCAACAGGCCGACTGCCAGGATGATCGCCGAACCCAGCGGGGTGGCGTTCAGCTCACCCAGCGCGGGTGGGCGGCCGAGCAGGCTGGCGGCACCGGCCATCGCCAGCAGCACACCCAGCGTTGCCAGCAGCGCCGCGATCCCCGCGCCGATACGAAATCGCCAGTTGCTCGGGCCTTTGGGCCGCAAGCGACGTGCGTCAAAACCATCGGATATCTTCATTCCGACCTTCCTCAATGGGTATCGGCCCTTCGACCGGAAGATGTTCGGGTTGTTCCTGACACTAGGTCAATTGAAGGAAATGAGAGGCTTTTGCGGATGAGCGGCGCAGCAAGCCGCTCACCGAAGCTGTCAGGTGAAGTCGCGGGTCAGGGCCAGCGTGGCGAAGTTATCGGCCATGATCGCCATTTCAGTCTGGTGCACGTGTTCGGCGCTGAGCACGCCGCCCTTGTGCGGCAGGTCGCGGGTGGCGCAGGCGTCTTCGACCAGGGTGCAGCGGAAACCCAGGTTCTTGGCGGCGCGCACGGTGGTGCTGACGCTGGAATGGCTCATGAAACCGCAGACGATCAGGTCCAGGGGGCCGAGGTCTTCCAGGCGCTTCTTCAGGTCGGTGCCATGGAAAGCGCTGGGCAGCAGTTTTTCAATCACGGTTTCGTCGCCCAGGGGTTCAAGGCCCGGAATGAACTCGCCGCGCTCGCCCTGTGGATCGAACAGCCCGCCATGGGTGCCCAAGTGGCGCACATGCACGATTGGCCGCCCGGCGGACCGGGCTGCGCCGAGCAGTTGCTTGATGTTCGCGACTGCTGCATCCATGCCGCTCAGGGCCAGGGGACCGGCGAGGTATTCTTTCTGGGCATCGATGATGATCAGCGTCGCTTGACTCAGGTTGGCCGCTGCGTAACCGCGGCCGCTGAGTTGAAACATCGTTTTTGGAACGGACATTCTGGGGCTCCTTCGAGTGGGGCTTTTGCGACATTCTCCTCTGGCGGAGCGGTTCTGTGAATCGCTTCCATCGCAAGCGCCGTCGTTGCTGGCCTACAGCCTTGTCAAGATCGACAGCTTGTTCAATGGGGCGCGCAGAAAACGGATGATTCCTACGTTTGAAACACTGTTTTCTTTAGGCTTCGGGTCGCGTTTGGGTAGGCACACGTTTGGCTGGTAGACTCGCCCGTCGATTTTTCTGGAGTTTGCCGTCGTGATCACTTCCCGCCTTCGTACCCTGCGCGACCATATCCGTTGGGCCGTCAGCCGTTTCCATGGGGAGGATCTGTTCTTTGGCCATGGCACCGACAACGCCTGGGACGAGGCGCGCCAACTAGTGTTGGGTGCATTGCACCTGCCGTGGGAAATTGCCGACAGCTACCTGGATTGCCGCCTCGAGGACGAGGAATTGGTGCACGTGCAGCGCCTGTTGCACCGCCGCATCGCAGAGCGTATCCCAGCCGCCTACTTGCTGGGCGAGGCTTGGTTCTGCGGGATGTCGTTCATCGTCGACGAGCGCGTGCTCATTCCGCGTTCGCCCATCGGTGAGTTGATTGAAAAACACTTCGAGCCTTGGTTGGGCCAGGCGCCTGCGCGAATCCTCGACCTGTGCACTGGCTCCGGTTGCATCGGGATTGCCTGCGCCTATGAGTTTCCCGAGGCTGAGGTGGTATTGGCCGACCTGTCGTTCGAGGCGCTGGAAGTCGCCAACCAGAACATCGAGCGCCACGGTGTGGATGAGCGGGTGTTTACGGTCCAGGGCGATGGTTTCGATGGGTTGCCGGGGCAACGTTTCGACCTGATCGTGTCGAACCCGCCCTATGTCGATGCGGAGGATTTCGCCGACATGCCCCAGGAATACCAGCACGAGCCTGAGCTGGGCCTGGCCTGTGGCGACGATGGCTTGAACCTGGTACGTCGGATGCTGGCCGAAGCGGCTGATCATCTGACGGAAAAAGGGTTGTTGATCGTCGAGGTGGGCAACAGCCAGGTGCATGTCGAGGCGCTGTACCCGGAAGTTGACTTCGCCTGGCTGGAGTTCGAGCGCGGTGGGCACGGTGTGTTCATGCTCAGTGCCGAACAGTGCCGCCAGCACCAGGCGTTGTTCGCTTCGCGGGTTTGAGTCCGTTCATCGGCGGGCTGCGTTGGTGGCGGGGAGCTTGCTCCCTCGCCACGGGATCAAAGCTATCCCTTGCGTTCAACGCTGTGATCAATGCCGCGTAGCGATCCAGATCAACAGCCCTGCCTGGAACATAGCAAACGCCACCAGGCAAGTGATGGTGAAGCGCAGGCCAGTGTCTTCACGCTTGAATTTATTGACCTTCTCTTCCTGCTTCTGCAGTTTGACTTCCTGCTCCGCCAGGTTCTGCTCGGCCTGTTGCAGCATCTGCGCGGCTTCGAGGATCTCGACGAATTGCAGCTTCTCGGCGTTCCAGTCGCCCAGCAGGTCACCGACTTGTGTTTGCTTGACGCTGCCCTTGAGATGTTGGGCGTCGGCATAGACCACTTCGAAACCGTGGGCCTTGAGGAAGTGATCACGGCGCAGGCGGGTGTCTTCGTTCAGCGCGTCCTTGTTGTTCAGATCGGTGCCTTCGACCCGATAGCCCGACCAGCGCTTCTTGGCCCAGGTGATCCCTTGCGCGGCGAGGAAGCGGCCGATGCCTCGGTTCAAGGGCTCGACTTGCAAGCTGTCCGGCGAAAAGAACAGGCGCTTCTCGACATGATCGGCCCAGACATCCAGATGATTCTGCTCCTTGCGCACCCGTTGCCCAGGCAAGCGGATGATCATGCGCAGCAAGCTGCGTTCCTTGCTGTGGCGTTCGGCATAGCTGAACTCGACAAACCGCAAGGGCCGCGCACCGGTGGCGCGGTCGGTCTTGAGCGGGGCCAGCCGGAGCATCTTGTGGTGCTCGGCCTCAACGTCCGCCCAAGGCAGCTCTGGCGCCGATGGAGCTGCTGGCGCGGCCGTTTCGGCGGCGGTGTCGGGAGAAGTCTGAGTTTCAGTCATAACGGCAAAAATCCTGTCCAGGCCGGCTTGTCGACAGCCGTTGCGCTGTCCGACACCGGTTTATCGGCCGTTTTTGCCAGGACTGGAGGGCAATTGGCCTGTATCGCGGCCCCATGTGCTCAATGGGCAACGATCGAGCCGATAAAGCGCAGGATGTGCGTCCCCAGCTCCGCCGCCAGTGGCAGGTTCGGATCCTTGTAGGAGGCCAGTTGCCGCTTCACGTCGTTGGGCACGATGCGCATCACATGGTTCATGCCTTTGATCAACGCCAGCTCCGCGTCGGGTTTGGCCGCTTTCAATTGCCGGGCATCGTCGACGCTGACCTGGATATCGTGGCTGCCCTGGATGATCAGGGCCGGCATCTTCAAGGCTGCGAAGGCCTGGGCCGGGTCCTGGCGGAACAGCGACATCAGGTAGGGCTGCACGCTTGGGCGAAAGATGACCTGCAATTGAGGGGGAACATTGGGGTCGGGGCGGCCGGCCTTGAGGCTGTCGAGCAACTCGTTGCTGCGCAGCATCAACGGCGGGGGCAGGCGGGCGCTGAGTTGCTGACGCAAGACCTGGTCGATCGGACGAGCGCTGCCGGCCACCGAAATGACCGCCGCCGCGTTGGCCTGGGGCGCCGCGAGGCTGGCAATCAGCGCGCCTTCGCTGTGGCCCAGCAGGATCAACGGGCCCAGTCGTGGATCGGCGGCCAGCTTGTGGCTCCAGGCCACGGCGTCGGCGACGTAGGCTTCGACGCTCAGGTTGCGTTCGTCCGGGGTGGCCGCGAGGCTGGCAGCCACGCCGCGCTTGTCGTAGCGCACGCTGGCGATATTCTGCCGGGCGAGCACCCAGGCCAGGCGCTTGAGGCTGTCGTTGCGCCCGCCTTCGGGGTTGTTTCCGTCACGATCCGTAGGGCCTGAGCCAGAAATGATCAGGACAACGGGCACCGGCGTGTCGGATTTTGGCAGCAGCAGGGAGCCGAAAAGTTCACCGTTGCCAGTGTCGAGGCTGATGGGACGTTGCAGCACGGTGGCCTGGGCAAGGCTGCAGGCCAGGCCAGTGAAGAGGGTAAGGCTCAACACGATCAGTTTTAACATCATGACGCCATGAGTTGCGAAGGTGCCGGTTGGACTGGCGGGCACCGATAAGGTTCGAGGATGAACTACTCGGGGAGCCTGCGTATACTGGCGCCCATCTCGATCTTTCAGCGATTTCTCGGAGCACCCTGCATGTCCGGCAATACCTACGGCAAGCTGTTCACTGTCACCACCGCGGGCGAAAGCCATGGCCCGGCGTTGGTCGCCATTGTCGACGGCTGCCCGCCGGGCCTGGAGATTTCCCTGGAAGACCTTCAGCGTGACCTGGACCGCCGCAAGCCCGGCACCAGTCGCCACACCACCCAGCGCCAGGAAGCCGATGAAGTCGAAATCCTTTCCGGCGTCTTCGAAGGGCGCACCACCGGCTGCGCCATCGGCCTGCTGATCCGCAACACCGACCAGAAGTCCAAGGACTACTCGGCCATCAAGGACCTTTTCCGCCCGGCTCACGCCGATTACACCTACCACCACAAATATGGCGAGCGCGACTACCGCGGCGGCGGACGCAGCTCGGCCCGGGAAACCGCGATGCGCGTGGCGGCCGGGGCGATCGCCAAGAAATACCTGGCGAGCCAGGGCATTGTCATCCGCGGCTACATGAGCCAACTGGGCCCGATCGAAATCCCGTTCAAGACCTGGGATTCGGTGGAGCAGAATGCCTTCTTCAGCCCCGACCCGGACAAAGTGCCGGAGCTGGAGGCCTACATGGACCAGTTGCGCCGTGACCAGGATTCGGTCGGTGCGAAGATCACCGTGGTCGCCGAAGGCGTGATGCCTGGCCTGGGCGAGCCGATCTTCGATCGCCTCGACGCCGAACTGGCCCACGCGCTGATGAGCATCAACGCGGTGAAGGGCGTGGAAATCGGCGCCGGTTTTGCCTGCGTCGCCCAACGCGGCACCGAGCACCGTGACGAACTGACCCCGCAAGGTTTCCTGAGCAACAACGCCGGCGGCATCCTCGGCGGCATCTCCTCGGGCCAGCCGATCGTCGCCCACCTGGCGCTGAAACCGACGTCCAGCATCACCACGCCGGGCCGCTCCATCGATATTCATGGCAACCCGGTCGATGTCATCACCAAGGGCCGCCATGACCCGTGCGTGGGCATTCGCGCCACGCCGATCGCCGAAGCGATGATGGCGATCGTGCTGATGGATCATCTGTTGCGCCATCGCGGCCAGAACGCCGACGTCAAAGTCGGCACGCCGGTGCTGGGTCAGCTTTGATGGCTGGCCTGCCGACCGCCGTGGCCTGACGACCATGGCGGCGTTGCCGTACTGGCGGCTTTCCAGTTTCTACCTGTTCTATTTCGCCTTGCTCGGTTCGACTGCGCCGTTCCTGGCGCTGTACTTCGATCACCTGGGATTCAACGCGGCGCGCATCGGCGAGCTGGTGGCGATTCCCATGCTGATGCGCTGCGTGGCGCCGAACCTCTGGGGCTGGCTGGGGGACTACACGGGCCGGCGCCTGGCGATCGTGCGGTTCGGCGCGATCTGCACCCTGTTGAGCTTTTCGCTGATCTTCATCGACAAAAGCTACGCCTGGCTGGCGATGGTCATGGCGCTGCATGCGTTCTTCTGGCATGCGGTGCTGCCGCAGTTCGAGGTCATCACCCTGGCCCACTTGAGCGGGCAAGCCTCGCGCTACAGCCAGATCCGCCTGTGGGGCTCCATCGGTTTCATCATCACCGTGGTTGTCCTTGGCCGCTTGTTCCAATGGCTGAGTCTGGACATCTACCCGGTGGCCCTGGCCTTGATCATGGGCGGCATCGTGCTGAGCAGCTTCTGGGTGCCCAACGCCCAGCCGGTGCAGGGGCCGCGGGTGGCCGGGGACGGTTTCCTGCGGCAATTGCGCAATCCGGGCGTGCTGGCGTTTTATGCTTGCGTCGGCCTGATGCAAATGAGCCATGGGCCGTATTACACCTTCCTGACGTTGCACCTGGAGCGCCTGGGCTATAGCCGTGGTTTGATCGGCGTGCTCTGGGCCGTCGGCGTTGTGGCCGAGGTGTTGGTGTTCCTGTTCATGAGCCGGATCCTGGCGCGGTTTTCCGTGCGGCGGGTGCTCATGGTCAGTTTCCTGCTGGCGGCGCTGCGCTGGTTGCTGCTGGGCTCGCTGGCCGAGTTCCTCTGGGTACTGTTGTTTGCCCAGGTGTTGCACGCGGCGACGTTCGGCAGTTTTCACGCCGCTGCCATCCATTTCGTGCAACGTAGTTTCGGCCCGCGCCAGCAAGGCCAGGGCCAGGCGCTGTACGCCGCGCTTGCCGGGACTGGCGGGGCGTTGGGCGCACTGTATTCCGGCTACAGCTGGAATGCCTTGGGCGCCGGTTGGACATTCAACATCGCCAGCCTCGCAGCCTTCGCTGCAGCCGTTATCATTGCCACACGCATGCAAGAGGACAGGCCATGAGCCTTACCCGTGAACAGCTCGCCCAACACATCATCGACGCCGGGCGTTTTTTGTACGATCGCGGCTGGTCGCCGGCCACCAGCAGCAACTATTCGACCCGTTTATCCGCTGACCAGGCCTTGCTCACCGTATCGGGCAAGCACAAAGGGCAACTGGGTATCGACGATGTGCTGGCCACCGACCTGGATGGCAACAGCCTGGAACCGGGCAAGAAACCTTCGGCCGAAACCTTGCTGCACACGCAGTTGTATCGCTGGCGCCCGCAGATCGGTGCAGTGCTGCACACCCATTCGGTCAATGCCACGGTGCTGTCGCGCCTGACCCGCGAAGCCTTCATCGACTTTGAAGACTACGAACTGCAAAAAGCCTTCAGCGGCGTCACGACTCATGAATCCCGCGTTCGGGTACCGATTTTCGACAACGACCAGGACATCGCGCGCCTGGCCGCCAAAGTCCAACCCTGGCTGGAGGCGCATCCCGATTGCGTCGGCTACCTGATCCGCGGCCACGGCCTGTACACCTGGGGGCCGGGCATGAACGATGCGCTGCGCCAGATCGAAGCGTTTGAATTCCTGTTCGAGTGCGAACTCAAGACCCGCGCACTCCTGAACCGATAATTGCTGGAGCCATTGCCATGAGCAGCCTGTCCGTCTACCACGTCTCGAGTCCCGAGATTCCGAACAAGGTACTGACCCATTTCGAGGACATCGCCTCGACCCTGGCCGAAAAAGGCGTGCGGTTCGACCGTTGGGAAGCCGCGACGAAAATCCAGCCCGGCGCCAGCCAGGATGAGGTGATCGCTGCGTACAAGACCCAGATCGACAAGCTGATGATCGAGCGCGGCTACGTCACGGTCGATGTCATCAGCCTCAACAGCGACCATCCGCAGAAAGCCGAACTGCGAGCCAAGTTCCTCGATGAGCACCGGCACGGCGAGGACGAGGTGCGATTCTTCGTCGCCGGTCGTGGCCTGTTTACCTTGCACATCGACGATTACGTCTATGCAGTCCTGTGCGAAAAAAACGACTTGATCTCGGTGCCCGCCGGCACGCCGCACTGGTTCGATATGGGCGAACACCCGCATTTCGTTGCCATCCGCCTGTTCAACAACCCGGAAGGCTGGGTCGCCAAATTCACTGGCGACGACATCGCCAGCCGCTTCCCGCGCCTGGAGGATTGACTTCGTGACGATCAAAGCCGTTCTCACCGACATCGAGGGCACCACCAGCGCGGTGAGTTTTGTCTTCGACGTGCTGTTTCCCTATGCCGCCGAGCACCTGCCGGACTTTATCCGGCACAACGCCGGACGCGCCGACGTGGCCGGACAACTGGACGCTGTGCGTCGAGACAGCGGCGAGCCGGACGCTGACATCGAGCGGGTCGTCGCGATCCTGCTGGGCTGGATCGCCGAGGACCGCAAGGCCACGCCGCTCAAGGCGTTGCAGGGCATGGTCTGGGAGCAGGGCTACCAGGCCGGCCAATTGAAAGGTCACGTTTATCCGGATGCGGTGCAGGCGCTGAAAGACTGGCACCAGCAAGGCTATCGGCTGTTTGTGTATTCCTCGGGCTCGATCCAGGCGCAAAAACTGATTTTCGGTTGTTCCGAGGCAGGCGACTTGTCGCCGTTGTTCAGCGGCTATTTCGACACCACGTCAGGGCCCAAGAGAGAGACGCAGTCGTACCAGCGGATCAGCGAGGCGATGGGCATTGCGCCGGCCGAGATCCTGTTTCTGTCGGACATCGTCCAGGAACTGGACGCGGCCCGTGAGGCCGGGATGGCCACCTGTGGCTTGGCGCGGGAAAGTGGCGAACTGCTCGGTCATGAGACCGTGGCAAGCTTTGCCGACATCGAGCCGTCGCGGTTCGGCGCCTGAAGGTCGGGCAAAAAAAATCAGGCCATGGAACCGAGGTTCCAGGCCTGATCCCAACACAGCGTGTCAGGCGCTGTGGTAGGTCGGTAGCGCGAAGCGATGCTGGCTCTGCAGCATCGCCACCGGCGGCAACTCGCTGGCTTGTTCAGCCAGATCGCGGCGAATCGCACTGATAGCCCAGGACAATTGGTCCCCGGCGTGCAATTGCGCGTAGGAAATCGTGCGTTTGAACAGTTTGCCGTCGCTGTTGCGCAAGGTCAGCAGGATCCCGCCATCCGGGCGTGCCTGAGTGGTGACTTCGTAGTTGGAAAACAGCGATGCAAACTTCTCTTGAATCATATTCATCGTTCATTGCTCCATGGTGTGGCAAACCGTGGAGGGGGTGTTGCAGTGTCTGTGCCAGCATTCGATTGATCGTAAAGCGCTTAAAAAACAAAGACTTATGAATTTGGTTGATTTTCGCTTTCGTGCAACTTGCATGAACGGCCATCGTGCATCCTGCATTTTGCGTGGTCGGGCGATTATTTTTGGAACCAAACCGTGTCCCCGCGCTCACGTTTCGCCTGTTCCAAGGCTGCGGATACAAAACATTGCAAAAACCGCATGTACAGCCTTGGAATCGCTGGCGTACTTTCGATCCAGCTTTCGCGTAACCCCACATAAGAACCGCGACCCATAAGGTCGGCCGGGGAAGGATCACCCATGAGTCGTACACCCAGCGACGCCATTACCTGGGGCATGATGCTGCGCAAGTTGCCCGCCATCGCCAGCGCTGTTCCCCGCATTGTCAAAGGCATGAAACTCGCAAACGTCCAGGACCCCACCCAGCCCTGTGGCCTGGGTTGGTGCTTCGAGCAGGCCACGCAACGCAATCCCCAAGGCGCGGCGCTGCTGTGCGGCGATACGGTGCTGAGTTATGCACAGGTCAACGAGCAGGCCAACCGCATCGCCCATTACCTGTTGGCGCAAGGCATCGTGAAGGGCGATTGCGTAGCGATCTTTATCGAGAACCGCCCACAGCTGCTGGTCACCGTGCTCGCGGTGGCGAAGGTCGGCGCCGTCAGTGCGATGATCAACACCTCGCAAACCGAGGATGCCCTGGTTCACAGCCTTGCGTTGGTCACGCCTGTTGCGGTGGTGGTCGGGGATGAGCGTGTCGCTGTGTTCAACGATGTGCGCGGTCGGACCGGGCTGCCGGACGCTCGAACCTGGTGGGTGGCTGACGAGCAGAGCGACACGGTGCCGTGCGGATTTGTCGACCTGACTCACGCAAGCGAGCAATACCCAGGCGAGAACCCAGCCAACAGCCAGCGAGTATTTTTCAACGACCCCTGTTTCTACCTCTATACCTCCGGCACCACGGGCCTCCCGAAGGCAGGGGTGTTCCGCCACGGGCGCTGGATGCGCACGTCCACCAGTTTCGGCCTGATCGCCTTGGACATGAAGCCCGAAGACATCGTCTATTGCACGCTGCCGCTGTATCACGCCACCGGGTTATGCGTCTGCTGGGGCGCGGCGATCTGCGGAGCCTCGGGGTTCGCGATCCGCCGCAAGTTCAGCGCCAGCCAGTTCTGGAGCGACGTGCGTCGATATCGCGCGACTACCCTGGGGTACGTGGGGGAGCTGTGCCGCTATCTGATCGACCAGCCGGCGAGCGTCACGGACCGGCAGCATCGCGTGACGAAGATGATCGGCAATGGCCTGCGCCCTGGCGCCTGGGCGGCGTTCAAGACACGTTTCGGTGTCGGGCATATCTGTGAGCTTTATGCGGCCAGCGACGGCAACATCGGCTTCACCAATATCCTCAATTTTGACAATACCGTCGGTTTTTCCCTGATGGCCTGGGCGTTGGTGCAGTACGACCACGACAGCGGGACCCCCTTGCGCAACCTGCAAGGACGCATGCAAAAAGTCCCCAAGGGTGAGCCGGGCCTGCTATTGGCGCGCATCGACGAGAAGGCGCCGCTGGATGGCTACACCGATCCCGCGAAGACCGAGAAAACCATCTACCGGGACGTCTTCGTCCCTGGCGACCGCTATTTCAATACCGGTGATCTGTTGCGCAGTATTGGCTTCGGTCACGGGCAATTCGTCGATCGTCTCGGCGACACTTATCGCTGGAAAGGCGAAAACGTTTCCACCACGGAAGTCGAGAACGTGCTGCTCCAGCATCCGCAGATTGCCGAGGCGGTGGCCTATGGCGTTGAGATCAACGGCACCAATGGGCGCGCCGGTATGGCCGCGATTACCCCGGCCGAATCCCTGGCGACCCTGGACTTCAACGAACTGCTGCGGTTTCTGCAATGCAAATTGCCCGCCTATGCGGTACCACTGTTCTTGCGCATCAAAGTGAAGATGGACACAACCGGCACCTTCAAGTACCAGAAGACGCGCCTCAAGGCCGAAGCTTTCGACCCGTGCCTGGCGGGTGACGAACCGATCTACGCCTGGCTGCCCGACAGCTCGACCTATGTGCGGGTGGACCGGCAATTGTCGATGGGGATCCAGGGCGGACACTTTCGCTATTGATTCTGGCTATGGCCGTTGCAGAGAAAAAAGGGATGACAGGCGCAGGGTCCCTCGGGAAACTAGCGGCTTTGCGATGAGCCAACTGGAGTTTTCCCAATGTCCGATACAAGCCGCCAGATGACCCCGGAAGAGGCAGCGGAATTTGCGGAGCAGGTTTTCAACGTTGCCCGCCAGGGCGACGCCGCGATGATGGCCGCGCTGTTGAGCAAAGGCTTGCCGCCGAACCTGCGCAACCACAAGGGCGATACCTTGCTGATGCTGGCCGCGTACCACGGGCATGTCGAGACGGTAAAAGTCTTGCTGGAGCACAAGGCCGATCCGGAAGTCCGCAATGACAACGGCCAGAGCCCGATTGCCGGTGCGGCTTTCAAGGGTGATCTGGCGGTGGTTTCAGCCTTGGTGGATGGCGGCGCGCAAGTGGAAGGTTCCTCGTTCGACGGTCGCACGGCATTGATGATGGCGGCGATGTTCAACCGGGTCGAAATCGTCGATTACCTGATCAGTAAAGGCGCCGATCCCAAGGCCAAGGATGCCAACGGCGTCTCGGCCCTGGATGCGGCCAGGACCATGGGCGCGGTGGATACCACGGCGCAGTTGGAGAAGTTGTTGGGCTGACCTCGCCAAAGGGAGTGGGGGATGCGCTATCCTTCGCCCCCGCAAAAATACATCGCCACAGGAATAGCCCAATGAAAGCCGCACTCGTCGAACTCATCAGCAAAATCAGCTCCGGCTGCCTGGGCGAGGCGCAGATCGAGACGATTGCCGATGAGGCGGCCCAGGCCTACGCGGACCCAGTGGCTTTCCTGGCGGCCAATCCGGACATCAACTACGACGACACCTTCCCGATCCCGCTAGGGGAGTGGGTGGTGGTGGGAAGCCTGCCGGATACCGTGTTGTTCCAGGCAGATACCTATGTCGAGTTGTTCGAGCAGATTGTCGCCTCGTTCGGCCCCGGCGTCGCGTTCAACCTCAAGCCCAAGCAACTGGCGAAGACTGAAGCGCTGACCGCGCTCAACCGCATCCAGATCCAGATGAGCAGCCTGAACAAGGAAAATGGCGGCTATATGCTGATGAACTTCAGCCAATTGCTGGACGATGAATTGCAAATGGTGCTGGTGTACGGCAATGACGTGCCGCGCGTACTGCAATTGTGCGCCGAGGTGGGCATCGCCGCGGCTCCGTCCCTTGAAGCACTCAAGATCGCGGTCCACGTCTGACGCAATAAAACGGAACCCTTGCCCTGGCGCCGCTATCCTAAATGGGCATATCACCATTCGGGAGCGACACCATGGGTTCCACTTTCAACGGCCTGGTAGGCCTGATTATCCTGGCGCTCGATATCTGGGCGATCATCAATGTACTCAAGAGTGGCGCGGGAACCGGGGCGAAGGTCCTCTGGGTATTGCTGATCCTCCTGCTGCCGGTATTGGGCCTGATCATCTGGGCGATTGCAGGGCCGCGTGGCAACGTGCGCGTCTGACCGTTCCAATAACTCTCCAATAAAAAGAAGGCCCGACAGGCCATGACCTGTCGGGCGTTTTTTTGCGCGTCGGTATCAGGCCGTTGCCAGCGACGTTTTTTGCGATGCACTCAAGAAGCGCAGCAATGCCAGCAGCGGGAAGGCGCTGCCGACGATCACTACCCACAGCCAGCCACCGTGTTCATAGACAGCGCTGGCAATCGACGAGCCGAATGCGCCGCCGACGAAGATGCTGGTCATGTACAGCGCGTTCAGTCGACTGCGGCTCTTGGCGTCGAGGGCGTAGATGGTGCGTTGGCCCAGGACCATGTTCATCTGTACGCAGAAATCCAGGACCACGCCGGTCACCGCCAGGCCAATCACGCTGTAGGCCGGATGGATGAAGGCCGGCAGGAAACTCAGGCTGGCGAACAGCATCGCCAGCAGCGAAGCGATCCGGGTATGACCGGCATCCGCCAGGCGACCGGCAATCGGCGCGGCGATGGCGCCGATGGCCCCGACCAGGGCGAACAGCGCTATTTCCGTCTGTGACAGGCCATGGTTACGGGCCAGCTCCAAGGGCACGGCGGTCCAGAACAGACTGAACGTGGCGAACATGCAGGCTTGGTAAAACGCTCGCTGGCGCAACTGCGGCTGCTGGCGCAACAAGGTGCCGAGCGAGCCCAGCAATTGGACGTAGGACGCGCTGTGGTCGGGCTGGCGCTTGGGCACGGTCAACGCGAGGACGATGCTGATGGCCGCCATCAGTGCGGCCGCGATGATGAACATCGCCCGCCAGCCGAAATGATCGGCGATGACGCTGGAGACCGGCCGAGCCAACAGGATCCCAAGCAACAGGCCGCCCATGATCCCACCGACGACCCGTCCCCGGGATTCCTCAGGCGCCAGGTGCGCGGCCAGCGGAATCAGGACCTGTACCGAGACGGAACTGAAGCCCACCAGCAGCGAGACCATGAGGAACACGTTCGGTTGCTCGGTGAACGCCGCGCCCAGCAGGCTGGCTATCGCTACCAGTGTGGTGAGGATCATCAAGCGCCGGTTTTCCAGCAGGTCGCCCAACGGCACCAGGAAAAACAGGCCCAGGGCATAACCGATCTGAGTCAGCGAGACGATCAGGCTGGCCATGGTGCTGGACAAGCCGACGTCGGGGGCGATCAGTTCGATGATGGGTTGGGCGTAGTAGATGTTGGCAACGATCGCGCCGCAGCAGAAGGCGAACAGCAGGACCATGCCGCGGGTCAGGGTGACGCCGGGCGAGGAGGGATGGGCACTCATGGCAATCTCATCGATCAATTGAAAGGATGGCGTGAGGCTAAAGATTTGCAGGGCTCTGGAACAGGGCTTTGCGACTGATATCAGTCATGCCTGTGGTTAATGGTTCAGCGAATACCCTTGTGGCGAGGGAGCAAGCTCCCTCGCCACAAGGGCTTGTTTGCCGGACTGGCTGTATCAGTACCTCATTGCCCGCTATAGATCTGATCGAAAACCCCACCGTCATTGAAATGGGTCTTCTGCACGGTGCGCCAGTCGCCGAAGGTTTTCTCTACCGACAGGAAGTCGACTTTCGGGAAGCGGTCGGTGTATTTGGCCAGCACCGCCGGATCCCGTGGACGCAAGTAGTTGGCGGCGGCGATTTCCTGGCCTTCGGGCGACCACAGGAATTTGAGATACGCCTCGGCGGCTTCTCGGGAGCCTTTCTTCTCGACCACTTTATCCACAACGCTCACCGGTGGCTCGGCTTCGGCGGACACGCTTGGGTAGACCACTTCGAACTGGTCGCGGCCAAACTCGCGGGCGATCATTTCCGCTTCGTTTTCAAAGGTCACCAGCACATCGCCGATCTGGTTGGTCATGAACGTTGTCGTCGCGGCGCGGCCACCGGTGTCCAGCACAGGCGCCTGCTTGAACAACTTGCCGACGAAATCCTTGGCCTTGTTCTCGTCACCACCGTTCTTGAGCACATAGCCCCACGCCGACAGATAGGTATAGCGGCCGTTACCGGAGGTTTTCGGGTTGGGCACGATCACTTGCACGCCGTCCTTGAGCAGGTCGGGCCAATCCTTGAGCGCTTTCGGGTTGCCCTTGCGCACGATGAACACCGTGGCCGAGGTGAACGGTGCGCTGTTGTTCGGCAGCCGGGTGACCCAGTTTTCCGGAACCAGCTTGCCGTTGTCCGCCAAGGCGTTAATGTCGGTGGCCATGTTCATCGTGATGACATCCGCCGGCAGCCCGTCGATCACCGAGCGCGCTTGCTTGCTGGAGCCGCCGAAGGACATTTGCACGGTGATGTTCTCGTTGTGCTCGGCTTGCCAGTGCTTCTGGAACGCGGCGTTGTAATCTTTGTAGAAGTCGCGCATCACGTCATAGGAAACGTTCAGCAGGGTTGGGGCGGCGTTGGCCAGGCTGCCGAAGGTCAGGCCAGCGGCGAGAAGGGAGGCGCCAAGGAAGTTTTTCACTGCGAATTCCTTTTTATTGGGAGACGGGCGATAAGCCAGCACACTAGCGATTAGCTTATAGGCCTTCAAGTATTTAAAAATGCTTTGCTTATTCCATTTTCTTGAACAGCGCATTGCCGCAACGGGAGCAGAAGGCGGCGCCATGTTCATGGTTGTTTTTGCTGCACACCGGGCAGTCATGCTGGAGTTGATCGCCGCGCATCGCGGTGGCGAGTTCAGCGGTGAAGATACCCGTCGGTACGGCGATGATCGAATAGCCGGTGATCATCACTAAAGACGAAATGACCTGTCCCAGCGGCGTCTTCGGCACGATGTCGCCGAAGCCCACGGTGGTCAGCGTCACGATAGCCCAATAGATCCCCTTGGGAATGCTGGTAAAGCCATGCTGCGGCCCTTCGATGACGTACATCAGCGTGCCGAACACGGTCACCAGCGTTGATACGCTGACCAGGAACACGATGATTTTCTGCTTGCTGCCACGTAGCGCGGCCAGCAGATAGTTGGCCTGCTTGAGGTAAGGGCTGAGCTTGAGCACGCGAAAAATCCGCAACATGCGGATGATTCGAACGATCAGCAGGTACTGGGCATCGCTGTAGTACAGCGCCAGGATGCCCGGCACGATCGCCAGCAGATCCACCAGGCCATAGAAACTGAACGCGTAGCGCAGCGGTTTCGGCGAGCAGTACAAGCGTAGGCCGTACTCCACCAGAAAGATAAAGGTGAAGCCCCACTCGATATAAGCCAGCAGGGCCGCGTAGTTTTTGTGAACGCTGTCGATGCTGTCGAGCATCACGATCACCAGGCTGGCGAGGATGATCAGCAGCAAGGTGCTGTCGAAGCGTCGGCCAGCCACGGTATCGGTCTGGAAAATGATGACGTAGAGGCGTTCACGCCAGTTGTTGCTGTTATCCATGACCTTCGCCTGAATCGATAATCAGCGAAGCCTAGGGCGATTGCCCCGCAGAGCGCAAGGCGCGGTGTCGAGGATTGCCTGATGCCAGCGTCGGCCAGTCGCACGAACCAGCCAGCAGGCGAGGATGAACGGCGCTGTCAGTGGCGCCACGCCCAACGCAGCGAAACCTGGTGCGAGAACGACCGCCAGGGCAATGCCCGCCAGCGGCAGCCATGGCTTGCGGGTGTGTTGGCCGAGGGCCAGGGCCACCAGCGCCGGGTTATAGCCGCCCAGCCCCGATAAGGCCTGGGCGCTGTCGTGGTGCAGCACGGCAAACGCAAGGCCGACGATGGAACCCAGCAGCGCCCAGCCAGCGGCGCGGCGATCGGCGATCAGCAGGCCGACCACGACCAGCGCACCGGCCAGCGGCTGGTCGAGAAACATGACCTGGCCGAGGCCATTCAAAGGAGCGAGCAGCAGCTTGGGAAGTGTCATTTCCACGGACGCTGAGGCGGGCGACGGCGGGGCGAAACTCAGCAGCAACCAGCCCAGCGCCACGAATGGCGCGGTATAGGTGGGCAGGCAGCGCGGGCCAGGGGTTCGCTTGAGCCATTGCTGGGTGAGCATTGCGCTGAGGCCGCCGCCGGCAATGATCAGGGGGGGTAGCAAGACCGACCAGGGCAGTGCCAGGCTCAACAACAATCCCAGCAGGATCCCGTTGTAGCTGAACAACCCGGCTTGCCGATCTTCCTTGGCATAACCGCGTCGCTGCGCCGTCAACAGTCCGGCTACTGCGCCCAGCAGCGCGCCGCCGAGCAAAGTCGGCGCGGTGAGCAAGATTGCCAACAGGCACAGCATGCCGCACAGCGGATGGCGCTGGAGAAAAATCTGGCTGAAACCGTTAAGCAGGGCGGTGGCCCAGTCGGGGCAGTGAGTGCTGGAAGAATGGTTGGGCATGATGGGTCAGGGATAGGGAGTAATGTGGCGAGGGAGCAAGCTCCCTCGCCACAAAAAATCAGATCAACGTCTCGATACGCAGGGAATTGGTCGACCCCGGCTGCCCGAACGGCACGCCTGCGGTGATCAGCAAAGTGTCGCCACGCTGGGCCATGCCTTGGGCCTGGGCGATTTCCAGCGCCGTGGAACACACCTCGTCCACCTGCCGCAGTCGATCATTGACCACCGAATGCACCCCCCAGGCCACGGTCAGGCGGCGGGCGGCCTGCAGATTTGGCGTCAGGTTGAGAATCGGCACCGTCGGCCGTTCCCGCGCCGCGCGCAGGCTGGAACTGCCCGACTCGCTGTAGTTCACCAGCACCGCCACCGGCAGGACATTGCTGATCCGGCGGATCGCGCAGCTGATGGCGTCCGACACCGTGGCCTCGGCTTTCGGTCGGCTGACGTCCAGTTGTGCCTGGTAGTCCGGGCCGTTTTCAACTTGGCGAATGATCTTGCTCATCATCTGCACGGCTTCGAGGGAGTAATCGCCGGAAGCGGTTTCCGCCGACAGCATCACCGCATCGGCACCTTCGGCCACGGCGTTGGCGACGTCGGTGACTTCGGCGCGGGTCGGTGCCGGGGAGAACCGCATCGACTCGAGCATCTGCGTCGCCACTACCACGGGTCTGCCGAGGGCGCGGCAGGTGCCGATGATGTTTTTCTGGATCTGCGGCACGCTCTCGGCCGGTACTTCGACGCCGAGATCACCGCGGGCAACCATGATCGCGTCGCTCAATTCGGCGATCTCGCGCAGTTGGCTTACCGCTGACGGCTTCTCGATCTTAGCCATCAGGAACGCCTTGTCGCCGATCAGCGCGCGGGCTTCGCGGATGTCCTCGGGCCGCTGCACAAACGACAGCGCCACCCAATCCACACCCATCTCCAGGCCGAAGCTCAAGTCGCGACGATCCTTGGCGGTGAGTGGGCTCAGATCGAGGACGGCCTGGGGCACGTTCACGCCCTTGCGGTCCGACAGTTCGCCGCCGTTGAGCACCTCGGTGTCGATGGCGTCGGCATGCCCGGCGGTTACCCGCAGGCGCAGCTTGCCGTCATCGAGCAACAAGTCCATGCCCGGCTCCAGCGCCGCGATGATTTCCGGGTGGGGCAGGTTGACCCGGCGTTGGTCGCCCGGTGTCGGGTCCAGGTCCAGGCGCAAGGCCTGGCCGCGTTGCAGCAGGACCTTGCCGTCGGCAAATTTGCCGACTCGCAGCTTCGGGCCCTGCAAGTCCATCAGGATGCCCAGCGGGTAATTGAGCTGCTGCTCGACTTCGCGGATCCACCGGTAGCGCTGGGCGTGGTCGGCATGGTCGCCGTGGCTGAAGTTCAGGCGAAAGATGTTCACACCGGCCTGCACCAGTTCGCGAATATCATCGAGGCCGCGGGTGGCGGGGCCGAGGGTCGCGAGGATCTTGACCTTTTTATCAGGCGTCATTTTTAGGGTTCTCGAGGATCAGGATCGCGCGGAAGTCGTTGACGTTGGTACGGGTCGGTTCGGTGACGACCAGCGCGTTTAGCGCGGCGAAGTAGCCGTAGCCGTTGTTGTTGTCCAACTCGTCGCTGGCGCTGAGACCCATCTCGGCGGCGCGGCGATAGCTGTCCGGGGTCATGATTGCACCGGCGTTGTCTTCGGAGCCGTCGATGCCATCGGTGTCGCCGGCGAGCGCGTAGATGCCGGGACAGCCCTTGAGGCTGTCGGTCAGGCTCAGCAGGAATTCGGCGTTGCGTCCGCCACGGCCATTGCCGCGCACGGTGACTGTGGTTTCGCCGCCAGACAGGACCACGCACGGGGCTGCCAAGGGTTGGCCGTGCAGGGCGATTTGCCGGGCAATGCCGGCGTGGACTTTCGCCACCTCCCGGGATTCGCCTTCCAGGTCACCGAGGATCAATGGGCTGAAACCCGCCTGGCGTGCCTTCACGGCTGCGGCTTCCAAGGATTGCTGGGGACGCGCGATCAATTGGAAATGACTGCGGGCCAGGCTCGGGTCGCCGGGCTTGACGGTCTCCGATTCCGGGCTCTGCAGCCAGTTGCGTACGGAGGCGGGGATATCAATGGCGTAGCGCTTGAGAATCGCCAGGGCCTCGGCTGAGGTGCTGGGATCAGCGACGGTGGGGCCGGACGCGATGACCGTGGCGAGATCGCCGGGCACGTCGGAAATCGCATAGGTGTAGACCGTCGCCGGCCAGCAGGCCTTGCCCAGGCGTCCGCCCTTGATCGCAGAGAGATGCTTGCGCACGCAATTCATCTCGCCGATGGTCGCGCCGGATTTGAGCAAAGCTTTATTGATCGATTGTTTGTCGGCCAGGGGAATGCCAGCCGCCGGCAGGGCCAGCAACGCCGAGCCCCCACCGGACAGCAGGAAGATCACGCGGTCGTCTTCGTTGAGGTTGCTGACCCGTTCGAGCACCCGTCCGGCCACTTCCAGGCCTGCGGCATCCGGCACGGGATGAGCGGCTTCGACCACTTCGATTTTCTGGCAGGGCGCGCCATGGCCGTAGCGGGTCACGACCAGGCCGCTGACTTCGCCCTGCCAGCAACGCTCAATGACTTGCGCCATGGCCGCCGCGGCCTTGCCGGCACCGATGACGATCACTCGACCGCTGCGGTCGCTGGGCAGGTATTGTTCGAGGACTTGCTGCGGATGCGCCGCGTCGATGGCTGTGGCAAACAGCTCGCGCAGCAGTTGTTGCGGATCGACCGACATGGCGGGCTCCCGGGATTTTTGTTATTTGAAGGGCAACGCAGATCCCTTGTGGGGGCGAGCAAGTTCGCTCCCACAAGGGGGAAGGGCGTGTCAGTTGTCGCGGATCGAGAAATTCGCCATGTGCTCCAGCCCCTTGATCAGCGCCGAGTGATCCCAGTTGCTGCCACCGATCGCCGCGCACGTGCTGAACACTTGCTGGGCGTTGGCGGTGTTGGGCAGGTTGATGTTCAGTTCCTTGGCGCCTTGCAGGGCCAGGTTCAGGTCCTTCTGGTGCAGGCTGATGCGGAAGCCCGGGTCGAAGGTGCCCTTGATCATGCGCTCGCCGTGGACTTCGAGGATCTTCGACGAGGCGAAACCGCCCATCAACGCTTCACGAACCTTGGCCGGGTCGGCACCGTTTTTCGAGGCGAACAACAGCGCTTCGGCCACGGCTTGGATGTTCAGGGCGACGATGATCTGGTTCGCCACTTTGGCGGTCTGGCCGTCGCCGTTGCCGCCCACCAGGGTGATGTTCTTGCCCATGGCCTGGAACAGCGGCAAGGCGCGCTCGAAGGCGGCGCTGTCGCCACCCACCATGATGCTCAGCGTCGCGGCCTTGGCACCGACTTCGCCGCCGGAGACCGGGGCATCGAGGTACTGCGCACCTTTTTCATTGATCTTCGCCGCGAAGGCCTTGGTGGCGGACGGCGAGATCGAACTCATGTCGATCACCACTTTGCCCTTGCCCACGCCCGCTGCCACGCCGTCGGCGCGCAACAGCACGTCTTCGACCTGCGGCGTGTCCGGGACCATGACGATAATGAATTCGGCTTCCTGGGCGACTTCCTTCGGGTTGGCCAACGCCACCGCGCCGCCGGCCAGCAGGTCGGCCGGGGCCGGTTCGTGGTGCTGGGACAGGAACAGGCTATGACCGGCTTTTTGCAGGTTCAATGCCATGGGGTGGCCCATGATGCCGGTGCCGATGAATCCAATTTTAGCCATGAGAAAATCCTCTTTTATTAAAGTGCCCACGGATTCTTGTGGGTCAGATCGCGTTATGGGTTTTCAGCCAGCCCAGTCCCGCTTCGGTGGTGGTCAGCGGCTTGTATTCACAGCCAATCCAACCCTGGTAGCCGATGCGGTCCAGGTGTTCGAACAGGAAGCGGTAGTTGATTTCGCCCGTGCCCGGCTCGTTGCGGCCCGGGTTGTCCGCCAGTTGCACATGGTTGATCTCGCCCAGGTGCGCCGACAGGGTCCGGGCCAAGTCGCCTTCCATGATTTGCATGTGATAGATGTCGTATTGCAGGAACAGGTTGGCGCTGCCCACCTGCTCGCGGATCGACAGGGCCTGGGCGGTGTTGTTGAGATAAAAGCCTGGGATGTCGCGGGTATTGATGGCTTCCATCACCAGCTTGATGCCTTCGCCTTGCAGCTTTTCGGCGGCGTACTTCAGGTTGGCGATGAAGGTTTTTTCCACCAGGGCCTCGTCGCACTTCTGCGGACGAATCCCGGCCAGGCAATTGACTTGGGTATTGCCCAGCACTTTTGCGTAGGCAATCGCCAGGTCGACCCCCGCGCGGAACTCCTCGACCCGGTCCGGCAAGCAGGCAATGCCGCGCTCACCCTTGGCCCAGTCGCCGGCCGGCAGGTTGAACAGCACCTGGGTCAGGCCATTGGCGTCGAGCTGGGCCTTGATTTCGGCGGAGCTGTAATCGTAGGGGAACAGGTATTCGACTCCACTGAAACCAGCCTTGGCGGCGGCTTCGAAACGGGCGAGGAAGGCCTGTTCGGTGAACAGCATGGACAGGTTGGCGGCGAAACGCGGCATGGTGGTCTCCTGTAAATAGTTGGCAGGCCCCTGTGGGGCGAACCTCAGTCCAGTAATGAGATGGCTGTGGGTGCATCGTTGCCCACCAGCGCCAGGTCTTCAAACTCGTTGACGGCGTTGATCTCAGTGCCCATGGAAATATTGGTCACCCGTTCCAGGATGATCTCGACGATCACCGGCACCTTGAATTCTTCGATCATGTCCTGGGCCTTGCGCAGCGCCGGCTGGATGCCGGACGGTTCGAACACCCGCAGGGCCTTGCAACCCAGGCCCTCGGCCACGGCGATGTGGTCAACGCCATAGCCGTTGAGTTCCGGGGCGTTGAGGTTGTCGAACGACAACTGCACGCAGTAATCCATGTCGAAACCGCGCTGGGCCTGGCGGATCAGGCCCAGGTAGGAGTTATTCACCACGACGTGGATGTAGGGCAACTTGAACTGAGCCCCCACCGCCAACTCTTCGATCATGAACTGGAAATCATAGTCGCCCGACAGCGCCACGACCTTGCGGCTCGGATCGGCCTTGACCACCCCGAGCGCGGCCGGAATGGTCCAACCCAGGGGGCCGGCCTGGCCGCAGTTGATCCAGTGGCGTGGCTTGTAGACGTGGAGGAACTGCGCTCCGGCGATCTGGGACAGGCCGATGGTGCTGACGTAGCAGGTGTCCTTGCCGAAGACTTGGTTCATTTCCTCGTAGACGCGCTGTGGCTTGACCGGCACGTTGTCGAAGTGCGTCTTGCGCTGCAGGCTGGCCTTGCGTTGCTGGCAATCCTGCAACCAGGCGCTGCGGTTCTTCAGCTTGCCGGCGGCTTGCCATTCGCGGGCGACTTCGATGAACACCGTCAGGGCCGAAGCGGCGTCGGAAACGATGCCCAGGTCCGGAGTGAACACGCGGCCGATCTGCGTCGGCTCGATGTCCACGTGAATGAACGTGCGACCTTCGGTGTAGACGTCCACCGAGCCGGTGTGACGGTTGGCCCAGCGGTTGCCGACGCCCAGTACCACGTCCGACTTGAGGAGTGTTGCGTTGCCGTAGCGATGGGAGGTTTGCAGGCCGACCATGCCGACCATCAATGGGTGGTCGTCGGGGATGGTGCCCCAGCCCATCAAGGTGGGGATGACCGGGATGCCGGTCAGTTCGGCGAATTCCACCAGCAGGTCGCTGGCATCGGCATTGATGATGCCGCCGCCGGCCACCAACAACGGACGTTCAGCCTGATTGAGCATCGCCAAGGCTTTCTCGATCTGCACGCGGTTGGCCGCGGGCTTGGCCAAGGGCAGCGGTTGGTAAGCGTCGATGTCGAATTCGATCTCGGCCATCTGCACATCAAACGGCAAGTCGATCAGCACCGGGCCTGGACGGCCGGAGCGCATTTCAAAGAAGGCTTTCTGGAAGGCATACGGCACTTGGCCCGGCTCCAGGACGGTGGTGGCCCACTTGGTCACTGGCTTGACGATGCTGGTGATGTCCACCGCCTGGAAATCTTCCTTGTGCATACGGGCGCGGGGCGCTTGGCCGGTGATGCAGAGGATCGGGATCGAGTCGGCCGATGCGCTGTAGAGCCCGGTGACCATGTCGGTACCGGCCGGTCCGGAAGTGCCGATGCACACACCGATATTGCCGGCCTTGGTCCGGGTGTAGCCCTCGGCCATGTGCGAGGCGCCTTCAACGTGCCGAGCGAGGACGTGATCGATGCCACCCACCTTTTGCAGGGCAGAGTACAGCGGGTTGATCGCAGCACCCGGGATGCCGAAGGCGGTGTCCACGCCTTCACGGCGCATCACCAGGACGGCGGCTTCGATTGCTCTCATTTTGCTCATTGGTTTGTGCCTCTTTACGTTTTGTAATTGTATACAAGTGGCTGTGCGGCAGAGTGTATTCATGGCAAGCGTGGCAGGTCAATCCCTTTCCTCAAGCACCTGTTTTATTCGCAGGAGGACTTGATTTGCTACATGTGTAAGCCATAAAAGGTGATTTGTTCGAATTTTTGTATACAAAAAACAAATCTGTTGTGTTCTATTTGGATGGTTGGTTTTTGCTGAAAGTGAAGCTCCCAGGCTTTCCCATAACAAAAGAAGGACAGCACCCCATGAGCGTTCTAACGTTGAAAATTGCCGTCAACCTGGCCGGACAAGCCCTTGCCGCAGGCCGTGAAATAAGCGCCGCACCCTTGACCGTCGCGGTCCTGGACAGCGGCGGTCATCTGGTCGTCTTGCAGCGTGAAGACGGCGCGAGCCTGCTTCGCCCACAGATCGCCATCGGCAAGGCCTGGGGCGCCATCGCCCTGGGCAAGGGCTCCCGCTTGCTCGCCCAGGACGCCCAACAGCGCCCGGCGTTCTTTGCCGCGTTGCACGGCCTGGGCCAAAGCAACATCGTGCCAGCCCCGGGTGGGGTATTGATCAGGGATCAGGAGGGAAAGGTGCTGGGGGCGATTGGTGTCAGCGGCGATGTTTCGGATGTGGACGAGCAGGTGGCGGTGAGGGCGGTGGAGGCGGTGCAGTTGAGGGCGGATGCGGGGGTTACGTCTTGATGTAAAAAAATGGAGTCATTCGCCAGGGCGGCGATGACGAAGCGGGGGCGCATCGATAAGCTGCCGCCCTCTCGTTTTGTATCAAGGAAGATTTGCGTGAATACGCTATTTCGCATCATTTTGACCATGACAGTGGCCCTCTGTACCCCCCTTTTGAAAGCCGCAGAGGTGGATGTCGATGAGGTTGCCTATCAGGCGCTTAGACCGGTAGTCGCTGCGCTGATGAATGCCGATGACGCCGAAGACCTGATCGCAAGGGGAGAAAAGCTTGAGCGGCGCGACAGTTTGCAAGCCATCGCTGTTTATCTGGCGGCGGTTCGTGAGGATCCCAAACAAATGCTGGCGCCTTACAAGGTCGCCTCGCTGTTTGCTTACCGCGGCGATTACAAACTGGCAGAGCGCTATTTGAAGGTGGCCGATGAGCGTGGCATGTGGTTCGGTCCGTTGATGGCCGATGACCGGAACTTGACCGGTCTGCGCCAGACGTCCACATACAAGCGAGTATTGGCCAACACCCAGAACCGCTACGAGCAAATCGCCCGCGACAAAGTAGGCGCGATTTCGGTACTCAATCCTTCCGGTATTCCAGCGTCTTCAGTATGCCGACCGGTAGTGGTTCGGCTGCATGGATACGGCGGCAACGGTGAGCTTGGCGAAGATTATCAGTCGCTGGCGGACACCGGCGCGATCCTCTTGGGCATCAACGGTACTGAAATGACCGACAGTGTCGACAGCTTCCGTTGGATCGGTCCGGGTTTCGAAGGCACGCATCAAGCTGTTCAATCCGGATTGAAAAAACTGGCCACGCGACAATGCACTGACCGGAAGCAAATCTACCTGATGGGTTTCTCCCAAGGGGCTCTACACGCTGGGGCTTTGCTGGCGCAGCACCCGGATGATTATGCTGGCGCGCTTCTGATTTCGCCCGGGGGGGTGCAGTCGACCCCGACTACAAGCCTGGCTCAAGGGAAAAGAGTGGTTGTGATCCACGGCAAGATGGAGGCGGCCAGCAACCAGGAAATGAGCGCAGAGTTTCGCAAGCTGTTCAGTGAAGCTGGAGACAACAAGGTCAGGTCGGTCGAACATGAGGCAGGACATCGTTATCCTGACGACTGGAGAACTTCGTTGCCCCAGGCGTTGCATTGGCTGATGGGTAGCGAGGCCTGACATTCACGCGACCGGAGGCTGCGTCAGTCCACCTCGCACCCCTTCAAGACCAACCGAATAATCGTCTGCGCCGCCGCTTCGTAATCCGCTTCATCGAGCTTGGCCTTGCCGGTCACGGCGGTGATCTGCCAGTCGAAGTCGGCATAGGTCTGGGTGGCGGCCCAGATGCTGAACATCAGGTGGTTGGGGTCGATCGGGGCGATCTGGCCGCGGTCGATCCAGGTCTGGATACAGTCGATGTTATGCCGGGCCTGGGCGTTGAGCTGTTCCACCAGGTCGGCGCTCAGGTGCGGGGCGCCGTGCATGATTTCACTGGCGAAGACTTTCGAGGCGAAGGGCAGGTCGCGGGAAATTCGGATCTTGGAGCGGATGTAGTGGCTCAGCACTTCGCCCGGCTCGCCATCGGCGTTGAAGGGGGTGGAGGCCTGGAGAATCGGCTCGATAATGCTTTCCAACACCTCGCGGTAGAGGTTTTCCTTGGATTTGAAGTAGTAATAGACGTTGGGTTTGGGCAAGCCCGCCTTGGCCGCGATGTCGCTGGTTTTGGTCGCGGCGAAGCCCTTGTCGGCAAATTCTTCGCTGGCGGCACTCAGGATCAGTTCTTTGTTGCGCTCGCGGATTGTGCTCATAAACCCTGGGGTTCCTTGCCTGTTCTGGCGGTGGCGCATGGTAGCACCGGCCTCGCGCGACGCTCAAGAATGCCCCAAGGACGCGCCGCTCGCGCTATGCTGCGCAGCATTATTGTTCAAGGAGCCCCCTCCATGGCTGGAAGCAGTTTGCTGGTACTGATCGACGACATTGCCACCGTGCTCGACGATGTGGCGTTGATGACCAAGATGGCCGCCAAGAAAACCGCGGGCGTGCTCGGTGATGACCTGGCACTCAATGCCCAGCAGGTTTCCGGCGTGCGGGCCGAGCGGGAACTGCCGGTGGTGTGGGCGGTAGCCAAGGGTTCCTTTATCAACAAGCTGATCCTGGTGCCGTCGGCGTTGGCCATCAGTGCCTTCGTTCCGTGGCTGGTGACGCCACTGTTGATGGTGGGCGGCGCCTATCTGTGTTTTGAAGGGTTCGAAAAACTCGCCCACAAATTCCTTCACAGCAAGGCCGAAGACGAGGCTGAGCACGCGCATCTGGTCGAGGCGGTGGCCGATCCGGCGGTCGATCTGGTGGCTTTCGAAAAGGACAAGATCAAGGGCGCGGTGCGCACCGACTTTATCCTTTCGGCGGAAATCATCGCTATCACCCTCGGCACTGTCGCCGATGCGCCGCTGACCCAGCAGGTGATCGTGCTGTCGGGCATCGCCATTGTCATGACTGTGGGTGTCTATGGCCTGGTGGCGGGGATCGTCAAGCTTGATGACCTGGGCCTGTGGTTGACGCAGAAGCCGGGGCAGGCGGCCAAGCAAATTGGCGGGGCGATCCTGCGCGCAGCGCCCTACATGATGAAAAGTCTGTCGGTGATCGGCACGGCGGCCATGTTCCTGGTGGGCGGCGGTATCCTTACCCACGGCGTGCCGGTGGTGCACCACTGGATCGAAGGCGTTGCGGCGAGTGCCGGTGGCGCCGGGTTCATCGTGCCGATGCTGCTCAATGCGGTGGCGGGGATTGTCGCGGGGGCGGTGGTGCTGGCCGGTGTGTTGGCGGTGGGTAAGGTCTGGAAGGCCCTGAGGGGCTGAAGCGTAGCTTTTTAAGACACTGCTTTCAGGCTTTTCCTACTTTTATCGATTGAGGGCTTCCATAAACTCCCCCGCGCTATTCGGCCGGTATTGGCTCGAATAAATTTTCCGCCAGCGAAGGGAGCATTTGATGAAATGGTATTGGCAAGTGATGCGGCAGTACGCAACGTTTAGAGGGCGCGCAAGCAGAGAAGAGTATTGGATGTTCTTCCTGTTGGAGTTCTGCTTGGGGTTGCTTTTCTTTGGGTTTGGTATCGCCACCGGATTGAACAAAGAGATTTACTTCCTATTGTTGTATCCGGCTTATTGCCTTCTGACCGTTTGCCCTCGATTGGCTGTTACGTGGCGGCGTTATCACGACATGAATAAAAGCGGGCTGAATATTTTCTGGGGACTAGTGCCAGTGGTTGGTCCGTTCATCGTGCTTATCAGCTTGGCGGCAAGCGGTACGAAAGGACCGAACAACTACGGCCTGGACCCGTTGGACCAGCCGGTAGCAGTTAGCTGAATAGGGCTGGACGCTTAGACAGCGGTAATAAAAAAGGCCATTCGTTTTCCATCGAATGGCCTTTTTTTGTCAGGGCGTGTGCCTATTCGGCGATCTGCAACTTCCGCGACTCGGTGTACACGTAGCGCACTTTTTCATACTCGAACGGCGAGTTCAGCTGGCCGTAGCGGAAGCTGGTCTGGTAGCGCCTGTCCACGCCGCGCAGGAGCAGCAGTTCCGGGTGGTTGGAGCTGACTTGCGAGACGTTCAGGAAATTGATCGCCGATTCGGCGGTGTAGTCCACCAACAAGCCCGACGTGTCGCGCAGGTTCGACGGGCCGAAAATGGGCAGTACGAAGTACGCGCCGCCCGGCACGCCGTAGAAGCCCAGGGTCTGGCCGAAGTCTTCGCTCTGGCGTGGCAGGCCCATGGCGGTAGCCGGGTCCCACAAGCCGGCGATGCCAACGGTGGTGTTGAGCAACAGTCGCGCTGTAGTTTCCATTGAACGCTTGCCCTTGAATTGCAGCAGGCTGTTCATCAGGTTCGGCACGTCTCCCAGGTTGTTGAAGAAGTTGCTCACACCGGTACGCACGAAGCCCGGGGTAATGTAGCGATAGCCGTCCACCACCGGCAGGAACACCCATTGGTCGAAGCGGTAGTTGAAGTGATAGACCCGGCGGTTCCAGGATTCCAGCGGGTCGTAGACGTTCAACGCGTTGAGGGTCGAACGTTCGAACTCGCGTTGATCCAGGCCCGGGTTGAACTTGAGTTTGGTCAGCGGCTCCTTGAAGCCGTCCGAGTCCACCACTACGGGCGCGTCGGCCTTGCTGTTATCGGCGTGGACCATGCCCGCGCTCATTAACGCGGCGATCAGCAGGAGATATTTAGCCACGGAAGAACTCCAGCATGGCGTCGCTGTTGACGCGATAGTTAAGGTTGCCGCAATGGCCGCCCAATGGATAAACCGTCAAGCGATCACCAAAGGTCTTGCGCAGGAAGCCCAGGTCACCCGGACCCAGGATCACATCGTCGGCGTTGTGCATGACTGCAATCTTGGAGCTGCCCTGCAGATAATCCTTGAGCGCGTACAGGCTGACCTGGTCGACCAGTTGCAGCAGGCTGCCGCCGTCGGTGCGCGCGCGCCACATCGGGATCACCTGTTCGGTGAGGTAGCAGTCGAAATCGCATTGCAGAGCACGCTTGAGGAACGGCGTCAGGCTGGTGCTTTCGGTGATCGGGAACTTGGGTGGGATGATCAAGCCGCGACGGTTGATCAGGTCCGAGGTAAAGGCGATATCGGCCGCCGAGAAACGGAACGAGGTGCCGATCAGCATCGCCATCTGCTCGTTGCTCAGGTGCTGCTTGGACTGTTGGAAGTCATAGAGCAGGGCATCGTTGAGGTCGATGTAGCCTTTTTGCTGGAAGTAGCGGGTCAGCTTGTTCAGCACCAATTCATAGAACGTGGTGGTGTTGTTGATGCCCTTGACCTCGGTCTGGACCAGTTTGTCCAGGTTGGTGATTGACGTGTAGAGGTTCACCGGCGGGTTAAGCAGCAGCACCTTCTTGAAATTGAAGCTGCGGCGGGTTTCGTCCAGGTGCGCGACGAAGGCTGCGTCGAGGGCGCCGAGGCTGTAGCCGGTCAGGTAGTACTCGGTGACGGGCACTTTCGGATTCTGCGCGCGTACGGCCTGCATCACCCGGTACATGTCTTCGGCATCTTCCTTGGTGATGCCTGGAGTGGCGAAGCGCGAAGCGGCGCTCATGAAGTCGAAGCTGGTGGGCGAAGACAGCTGCACCACGTGATATCCGGCCTTGTAGTAGAGGCGCTTGAGGTACTCGTTGAGGGTGCTGTCGTAGCGCGCACCAGTGCCCGCGATCAGGAAGATCAGCGGTGCGGGTTTGTCTTGGGTAGCCATGCGGTAAGTGAGGCTTTTCACCGGCCAGAAATTGTCTGGCAGGATGAATTCGCGTTCCGGACGC
This sequence comes from Pseudomonas frederiksbergensis, assembly GCF_035751725.1. GTDB lineage: Bacteria > Pseudomonadota > Gammaproteobacteria > Pseudomonadales > Pseudomonadaceae > Aquipseudomonas > Aquipseudomonas frederiksbergensis_A. The sequence continues at coordinate 1,699,494 of NZ_CP142104.1, forward strand.
AGGGTCAGGCTGTGGTCCGATTGATTGATGTCCTCGATCAGCGGCAGCTCCGGGCGCAGGTCCGGCGGCGTGGTGGCGATGGTCGCCTCGAACGGGTTGGTCAAGGGGTAGCCATAGCTGGCGGCGTCAATATCTGCCGCCAGCGCGGACGCACTCAAGATAAGGCCGCCGAGGAGGGCAGCGAAGCGCAAGGAACGGAGCATGACTGGATCCCTTAGAGGAAGGTGCCGAATGAGGTTCGCAGCCTATGACCACCGCAGCGAAGCCAAGTGCCATGACGGCTGAAAAACAAGCGCGAACGGGGCGCAATAGTAGCGGGACAATACACGTTGGGGCGTGGTGGCGGCTAGTGGAGCTGCCGGCTTGCCTGATCAAGCATGCGGGAGGTGATCGACATTGCAGGCTGGGATTCACCGTTTACAGACCTGTTATTTCTGACAGTTGAAATAGTTATTTTCGGGTATTAAATAGGTGTGTGTCGTTGCGACTATCTTCTTGGAGGGACACCGCCATGCACTTTCGGACGCCAACGTTAACTGTATTCGATTCTCGTCGTTTAACTGTTCGTTCTGCAGCGTATCATCGTGCGGTAGCCGCAGATCCTCTCGAAAAGCGAGTGACCTATCAAATCAACGATTTCGCTGGGCGAAGTATAAAACAGTATGACCCTCGGCTGTTTAAGCTTATGGATTTGGAGCCTGATATTTCGCCGAATGTTCAGAATATCTATAGCCTTTCTGGACGGGCTTTGCTTATTAATAGTGTTGACGCGGGGATTCGCCTGTATCTGCCAGGCGTTGCTGGCGAGCGATGTGAATGTTGGGATAGCAATTTTACTCACGTAAAAACTGAATACGACAATCAGCTACGGCCGGTCAAAGAGTCTGTGAGACAAATTGACAAGGGTCCAAGGAATAGTGCTTTCTACTCATATGCTGGCAATGACGAAGCGTTTGTTAACTTTAATCAAAGCGGAAGAATAATCAGGGTTGATGATGGCGCTGGGACGGTTTTCTCTCGATCCTATTCCTTGCAAGGCGATAGGCTTGTAAACACTCGGCATTTTTTGGAAAGCGCAGAGCAACCGCATTGGCCCGACCTAGAGTCTGAGCGTGATCAGCTTCATGAAAAAGACGAGGGAAGCACGACCCTGTCTCGTTACAATGCTGTATCACAGCTGGTTTGTGAAATTGATGCTAGACAACATGCGCGGCTATTTGAATACACAGCGGGTGGTCAGCTGGCCGGAATAAAACTGAACATGAAGCTAGGAGGAGAAACTGAAGAGGTTGTGGGTGATATTTTTTATGATGCTGCAAACCATATTGTCCATCAGAGGCTGGCAAATAGGGTGGTTTGCTCTGCAGCTTATTGTCCCGCAGATGGGCGGTTGGAAGAGTTGAGGTCCTATCGACCGGGATGCTCCCCTTTACAGCATCTGATCTATCGCTACGATCGCGTGGGAAATATAATATCCATCGAAGACAGGGCGTTACCTGTTCGCTACTTTCGTAACCAGAAAATCGAACCAGTAAGAACGTTCTGTTACGACACGCTCTATCAGTTGGTTCGCGCCACCGGTTGGCAAGTAATCGGTGGTGGTGTCGGGCCTTGCTTACCCGATTTACAATCTCCAGTTGATCCGAATCAGTTGGAAAATTACACGGAGGTTTTTAGCTACGACTCCGGTGGTAATTTGATAAAACTGCTTCGTTGTGCGGCGCTGGGAAGTCGCACTCAGCGGATGGGTGTGTCGAAATATAGTAATCGCTCGCTCGCTGAAAAGATTGACGGAGATCTACCGACTGAAGAAGAGATCGCTTTGGCGCATGACTTGAACGGTAACAAGCGACAGCTATTACCGGGACAAGATCTGGAATGGGATGAACGAAATCAGCTCAAAAAAGCGGGAGGGACGAGTCGTTTCGGGTTGACGGCAGGTTCGGAAACTTATATCTACGACGATACGGGGCAGCGGCGAAGGAAAATTGGATCGGTACCCGCAGGAGAGTTAACAAGTCGCTCGGAAACTCGTTATCTGGGGGCTCTTGAAATTCGCTCCAGTGTTGATAAAGAAACCCATGACGTCCATGTAGATGCGGGATTATGTAATGTTCGTGCAATCCAGCAGGTTGGTAGTGATCCAGTTATCTATCAATACTCGTTGGTTGATCAGATTGGCTCAAACTGCATCGAGTTGGATGGCGACGGAGAGATCATAAGTGAAGAGGTTTTCTACAGTTACGGCTGTACTGCTTGGTGGGCGGGTAGCGATAGGGTCAAGGCGAACAGCAAAATAAGGCGCTATTCGGGTAAGGAGTTGGACTTGACTGGTTTGTATTATTTCGGTTTCAGGTATTACGTTCCATGGTGGTGTCAATGGTTGAACCCGGACCCAAATGGCGCAGCAGATGGTTTAAATTTGTACCGGATGGCCGCCAATAGTCCTGTAACATTTTTTGACGGTTTGGGTCTGGAAATTATTCCAGTCAACGATGCTGATTCAGGCTACGCTGAGTTGGTAAACGCTTTCGAGAAAGGGGATATTCTGTTCGGGTTACGTGAGCCCCGCGCTTTTGCTCTGGAGGCATTAGATAGGGCAGGGCATAAAGAGTTTTCCAAAGTGCTATCCTGGAGTCTTGAACTCGGTCGGTTCGAAATGGTAAAAAAACGCAATGTATTAAAGCAGAACGATTTGACGGACGCAGCGTTTGGGCCGACTGTGACAGCGGGCGTTTATAATGAAAATAGTCAAATCAAGGCGGAATTGGTGGATTATCCTCGTGGTATTGCTTACAAGAATTTTGCAATCACCAACCGTTATTTTCAGAAAGATGAAAAGGGGGTGGGGAATTTTTTCGATATCAACGTGCCGATGTGGCGTCGCTCGAGCAAGGCTGGGTTGGAGTTTCAGATTTTTCAGCGTAACAAAAAAGTGCTTTTTGCTATCGACGGTCTGATGGAGACTGTGGGTGATATCGTTTCTAAAAAACCTGATGGCGGAACTAGCGTTACGGCTTCTGAAATCAGATATTTGTACAGGCGCCGAAATACTCCAGAAGTTCAAAAAAATGTGAGGTTTTTCCTTGCCGGTCGAGAGGTGCCGCAGTCCGAATTCTTCAACATGTCGGCGTGGCAAAGTTACCACCCAAAAAGGACATACAAGAGCGTGACGGTGCCTCGCCGGGTGAGATTGAGTCAATAGTCGGCGGCGATTGCAGCTAATCTATCACGGCGCCTGTTCTTCAACTTGGAGAACAGGCGCTTTCAAGGCTGCGTGGTCGGCTCGCCAACCCTGTTCGCGGCAATTCGCGTTAAGGTTTTCCAGTACCCCGCATTTTTTCCCTCCGTCATGACATCGAGCACAGTTAATGGCTTTCTGATGTCGTTTCTCGCTGCTTCAGCGTCGCAGACAGAGCAGGTTCCAGATCGGCGCAGGTTGATGATCAGTCAGTCAGTACTCCACTGGCGTTCGGACCGGTTTGCAGGCGAGCGTGATGGGGGCGCTGTGCACCATAACAATACGTTGACGCCGCTCGGCATCCGTCGAGCGCAGCACTTTCGGGGAAGTAACGATGAAGATGCGACGAATCTTGGGCGCAGGTGCCGCACTGGTACTGGCGATCAGCTCCACCCTGGCAAGCGCCGAGACCAAAACCCTGAGCATTGGCTACGTTGACGGCTGGTCCGACAGCGTCGCGACTACCCACGTGGCCGCCGAAGTGATCAAGCAGAAACTCGGCTATGACGTGAAGCTGCAAGCCGTCGCGACCGGGATCATGTGGCAGGGCGTTGCCACCGGCAAGCTCGATGCGATGCTATCGGCCTGGTTGCCGGTGACCCATGGCGATTACTGGACCAAGAACAAGGACCAGGTCGTCGACTATGGCCCTAACTTCAAGGACGCGAAAATCGGTTTGATCGTGCCGGAGTACGTCAAGGCCAAGTCGCTCGAAGACCTGAAGACCGATGACTCTTTCAAGAAACGCATCGTCGGCATCGACGCCGGTTCAGGCGTGATGCTCAAGACCGAACAGGCGATCAAGGATTACGACCTGACCGGTTATCAACTCAAGGCCAGCTCCGGCGCCGGCATGATTGCCGAGCTGACCCGGGCCGAGAAAAAGAACGAGTCCATCGCCGTCACCGGTTGGGTGCCGCACTGGATGTTCGCCAAATGGAAACTGCGCTTCCTGGAAGACCCGAAAGGCGTCTATGGCGCGGCTGAGACTGTGAACAGCATCGGCAGCAAGGGCCTGGAAGCCAAGGCACCGGAAGTGGTCGAGTTCCTGAAGAAGTTCCAGTGGGCGTCGAAAGACGAGATCGGCGAAGTCATGCTGGCGATCCAGGAAGGCGCCAAGCCGGACGCCGCGGCCAAGGATTGGGTGGCCAAGCATCCTGATCGTGTGAAGGAGTGGACCGGCAAGTAATCGACCTGGTTTCGCTGTTCCTGAAACCGCATGACGTTGTGTCATGCGGTTTTTTTGTGCTTGCAGATCCTTAGTCCAGCGCAACCCCTGTGGGAGCGAGCAAGCCCGCTCCCACAGGGGAAGCTACGAAAATTGTAGGAAGCTGGCATACCGTCATGTCGTTCTAATACTAAGGTCGTCTGGAACCTGGTCTTGAGCCGCATAGAGTAGAGCTGTTCCAAATAAATCTGTGCTGCGAGGATAAAAACAATGAACGACAGCATTTACCTCTCGATTCAAAACAGCCCGCGCTTCAAGGAGCTGGTGAAGAAACGAGAAAAGTTCGCCTGGATTCTCTCGGCGATCATGCTTGGGCTGTATTCCGGCTTCATCCTTCTGATCGCCTACGGGCCGCATATTCTCGGGGCCAAGATGTCCCCCGGATCCACCATCACCTGGGGTATCCCTATCGGGGTCGGCCTGATTCTGTCGGCCTTCGTCCTGACCGGTATCTACGTGCGACGTGCCAACGGCGAGTTCGACGACCTGAACAATGCGATTCTCAAGGAGGCTCAGCAATGATCCGGCGTCTACTGGCTCTTTTGAGCATTGCAGCATTTGCACCGGGTGCCTGGGCGGCTGACGCCCTGACCGGCGCCGTGCAGAAACAACCCCTCAACGTCGCGGCTATCCTGATGTTCGTGGCGTTCGTTGGCGCGACCCTGTACATCACGTACTGGGCGTCGAAGAAAAACAACTCGGCGTCCGACTACTATGCGGCCGGCGGCAAGATCACTGGTTTCCAGAACGGCCTGGCAATTGCCGGTGACTACATGTCGGCGGCGTCTTTCCTGGGGATTTCCGCGCTGGTATTCACCTCCGGCTATGATGGCTTGATCTACTCCATCGGCTTCCTGGTGGGCTGGCCGATCATTCTGTTCCTGATCGCCGAGCGCCTGCGCAACCTGGGTAAATACACTTTTGCCGACGTGGCGTCCTATCGCCTCGGGCAAACCCAGATCCGCAGTCTGTCCGCCTCCGGCTCATTGGTGGTGGTGGCGTTCTACCTGATCGCGCAAATGGTTGGTGCCGGCAAGCTGATCCAGCTGCTGTTCGGCCTGGACTACCATGTCGCGGTGATCCTGGTGGGGATCCTGATGTGCCTCTACGTGTTGTTCGGCGGCATGCTGGCCACCACCTGGGTACAAATCATCAAGGCGGTATTGCTGCTGTCGGGTGCGTCGTTCATGGCCCTGATGGTCATGAAGCACGTCAACTTCGACTTCAACATGCTGTTTGCCGAAGCGGTCAAGGTTCACCCTAAAGGTGAAGCGATCATGAGCCCTGGCGGTCTGGTGAAGGATCCGATCTCGGCCTTCTCCCTCGGCCTGGCGCTGATGTTCGGCACCGCAGGCCTGCCCCATATCCTGATGCGCTTCTTCACCGTGAGCGACGCCAAGGAAGCGCGCAAAAGCGTGCTGTATGCCACTGGCTTCATCGGCTACTTCTACATCCTGACCTTCATCATCGGCTTCGGCGCGATCCTGCTGGTCAGCACCAATCCGGCCTTCAAGGACGCGGCAGGTGCCTTGCTGGGCGGCAACAACATGGCGGCGGTGCACCTGTCCAACGCCGTTGGCGGCAGCATTTTCCTGGGCTTCATCTCGGCGGTGGCGTTCGCGACCATCCTGGCGGTGGTAGCGGGCCTGACCCTGGCCGGTGCCTCGGCGGTGTCCCATGACCTGTATGCCAGCGTGATCAAGAAAGGCAAGGCCAACGAGAAGGATGAGATCCGCGTCTCGAAGATCACCACCATTGCCCTGGCAGTGCTGGCGATCGGCTTGGGCATCCTGTTCGAGAAGCAGAACATCGCGTTCATGGTGGGCCTGGCGTTCTCCATCGCGGCGAGCTGCAACTTCCCGGTGCTGCTGCTTTCGATGTACTGGAAGAAGCTGACTACCCGTGGCGCCATGATCGGCGGCTGGCTGGGCCTGGTCAGTGCCGTGGGCCTGATGATCCTCGGCCCGACCATTTGGGTACAGATCCTGGGTCACGAGAAGGCTATCTTCCCGTATGAATACCCTGCGCTGTTCTCGATGATCATTGCGTTTACCGGCATCTGGTTCTTCTCCATCACTGACAAGTCGGCTGAAGGTGCCAACGAGCGGGCGCTGTTCTTCCCGCAGTTCGTGCGTTCACAGACTGGCCTGGGGGCGAGTGGGGCGGTTAATCACTGATGTAGAGACAAGTGTTTGAAGAAATACCCCGGTCGAGAGGCTGGGGTATTTTTTTTGTGTGCGATAGCTGTGGTTTGAGTAATGAGGTCTTCGCGAGCAAGCCCGCCCACAGGTAAGGCTGTTCACTTAAGGCTGTGGATTGGGGTAAGGGTGTGTATCCGTTACCGCAGCAACGGTCTGTACCCAATCCAACCCAACCCCAAAGGGAACGGCGCTCCCTCGGAAAAGCGCCGTTTCCTTAAGTGAACAGCACTACGCTCCCACAGACGATTTGCGTCATACACAGGGTCCAGTGTGGGAGCGAGCTCGCTCGCGAAGGTGTCGGACCAGTCGCCGCGGATATCAATGGGGGCACAAACAAAACAGCCCCTGCTCTTATATAAGAAGCAGGGGCTGGTTCAGTACAGCGTGGGACCTATCGCAAGGCAGGCCTTACTTGCGGTCTTCCAGCTTGGTGATGTCACGCGACTCGTAGCCGGTGTACAGCTGGCGCGGGCGGCCGATCTTGTACGGGCTGGAGAGCATTTCCTTCCAGTGGGAGATCCAGCCCACGGTCCGCGCCAAGGCGAAGATCACGGTGAACATGCTGGTTGGAATGCCGATCGCCTTGAGGATGATCCCCGAGTAGAAGTCGACGTTCGGGTACAGCGAGCGCTCGATGAAGTAAGGGTCGGTCAGGGCGATCTCTTCCAGGCGCATGGCCAGTTCGAGTTGCGGATCGTTCTTGATCCCCAGTTCCTTGAGCACTTCGTCGCAGGTCTGCTTCATGACGGTGGCGCGCGGATCGCGGTTCTTGTAGACCCGGTGACCGAAGCCCATCAGCTTGAACGGATCGTTCTTGTCCTTGGCCTTGGCGATGAACTTGTCGATGTTCGAGACATTGCCGATTTCATCGAGCATGGTCAACACCGCTTCGTTCGCACCGCCGTGGGCAGGGCCCCAGAGCGCGGCGATACCGGCGGCGATACAGGCGAACGGGTTGGCACCCGACGAACCGGCCAGGCGCACGGTGGAGGTGGAGGCGTTCTGCTCATGGTCGGCATGGAGGATGAAGATCCGGTCCATGGCCTTGGCGAGCACCGGGCTGATCGGTTTGATCTCGCACGGGGTGTTGAACATCATATGCAGGAAATTCTCTGCATAGGTCAGGTCGTTGCGCGGGTACATCATGGGCTGGCCCATGGAGTACTTGTAGACCATGGCTGCCAGGGTCGGCATCTTCGCCACCAGGCGGATCGCGGAGATTTCGCGATGCTGGGGGTTATTGATGTCCAGGGAGTCGTGGTAGAAGGCCGAGAGGGCGCCGACAACGCCGCACATGACGGCCATCGGGTGGGCATCGCGACGGAAGCCGTTGAAGAAGGTCTTCAACTGTTCGTGAACCATGGTGTGGTTCTTCACGGTGCTGACGAACTGGGCCTTTTGCTCTGCGGTCGGCAGCTCGCCGTTGAGCAGCAGATAGCAGGTTTCCAGGTAGTCCGATTTTTCAGCCAGTTGCTCGATCGGGTAGCCGCGGTGCAGCAGGATGCCGTTGTCGCCGTCGATATAGGTGATTTTCGACTCGCACGAGGCGGTCGACATGAAACCTGGGTCAAAGGTGAAACGGCCCGTGGCCGTCAGGCCCCGTACGTCGATTACATCGGGACCAACGGTGCCGGTTAAAATGGGCAGCTCGACGGGGGCTGCGCCCTCGATGATCAACTGCGCTTTTTTGTCAGCCATGTGGCCTCCTATTAATGCTTGGAATCATCAGACAGACCCCCCACGCAGGGCCCGCACCACTATAGTGAGATAAATCCGAATGTCAATTTGCCTAAAGTCTTGCTCCAGAAGGCTTTAACCGGACTTTTTCCGCGAAATTGCCTGCCGTTTACGCCTTTTGCGCTATATGTGCAATGCGCTATTAGGGGAAGGTGAACGCGTTGTCATTAGTAGCCTAACTGTCTATACTCGGCCACCGACCGCCAGGGGCTTTTGGGCCTGCTTTCTTGGGGGTCGTCACTCCCTGGGTGGTGAGTACCTGACCAGTGCGCGCCCCAACAACTTTGCCCTGATTGTTAGGGGCTCTTCAGTGTGAAAAAAAAGCCGTGAAAAGCCAACGACCTGTAAACCTAGACCTAAGGACCATCAAACTCCCAGTCACTGCTTACACGTCCATTCTTCACCGTATTTCCGGTGTCATCCTCTTCGTCAGCCTGGCCATCATGCTTTATGCATTGGACAAGTCGCTCGATTCGGAAGAAGGCTTCGGTCAGGTGAAAGCGTGTCTGACCAGTCCGCTAGCCAAGCTAGTGATTTGGGGCATCCTGTCCGCCTTGCTGTATCACCTGGTTGCCGGTGTGCGCCACTTGATCATGGACATGGGCATCGGTGAGACGCTGGAAGGCGGCAAGCTGGGCTCGAAAATCGTTATCGCCGTTTCCGTGGTGGTAATCGTTCTGGCAGGAGTCTGGATATGGTAACCAACGTCACGAACCTTTCGCGTTCTGGCCTTTATGACTGGATGGCGCAGCGTGTGTCTGCGGTCGTTCTCGCGGCTTATTTCATCTTCCTGATCGGATATGTCGTAGCCAACCCCGGCCTGGGCTATGCCCAATGGCATGAACTGTTTGCAAACAACTGGATGCGTATCTTCAGTCTGCTGGCACTCGTCGCACTGGGCGCCCACGCCTGGGTCGGCATGTGGACCATCGCGACCGACTACCTGACGCAAATGGCGTTCGGCAAGTCGGCGACTGCCGTACGTTTCCTCTTCCAGGCAGTATGCGGCGTTGCGATGTTCGCTTACTTCGTCTGGGGTGTGCAGATTCTCTGGGGTATCTGATTCATGGCTAACATTCCAACGATTTCTTTCGACGCCATCATCATTGGTGGTGGCGGTGCCGGCATGCGCGCAGCGCTGCAACTGGCACAGGGCGGTCACAAGACTGCCGTGATCACCAAGGTTTTCCCGACACGTTCGCACACCGTTTCCGCCCAGGGTGGCATCACCTGCGCCATCGCTTCGGCCGACCCGAACGATGACTGGCGCTGGCACATGTACGACACCGTCAAGGGTTCCGACTACATCGGTGACCAGGACGCTATCGAATACATGTGTCAGGAAGGCCCGGCTGCGGTGTTCGAGCTGGACCACATGGGCCTGCCGTTCTCGCGTACCGAAACCGGCCGCATCTACCAGCGTCCGTTCGGTGGCCAGTCCAAGGACTACGGCAAGGGCGGCCAGGCTGCGCGTACTTGCGCGGCGTCCGACCGTACCGGTCACGCTCTGCTGCACACCCTTTATCAGGGCAACCTGAAAGCCGGTACCACGTTCCTGAACGAGTACTATGCCGTTGACCTGGTGAAAAACCAGGACGGCGCTTTTGTCGGCGTGATCGCGATTTGCATCGAAACCGGCGAAACCACCTACATCCGCTCGAAAGCCACCGTGCTGGCGACTGGCGGTGCAGGCCGTATCTACGCGTCCACCACCAACGCCCTGATCAACACCGGTGACGGCGTTGGCATGGCCCTGCGTGCGGGCGTGCCGGTACAAGACATCGAAATGTGGCAGTTCCACCCGACCGGCATCGCCGGCGCCGGTGTACTCGTCACCGAAGGTTGCCGCGGTGAAGGCGGTTACCTGATCAACAAGCACGGCGAGCGTTTCATGGAGCGTTATGCGCCGAACGCCAAGGACCTTGCCGGTCGTGACGTCGTGGCTCGTTCGATGGTTAAAGAGATCATCGCCGGTAACGGCTGTGGCCCGAATGGCGACCACGTGATGCTCAAGCTCGACCACCTCGGCGAGGAAGTGCTGCACAGCCGCCTGCCAGGTATCTGCGAACTGTCCAAGACCTTCGCTCATGTCGACCCAGTCGTTGCGCCGGTCCCAGTGGTTCCAACCTGCCACTATATGATGGGCGGCGTTGCCACCAACATCCACGGCCAGGCAATCACCCAGAACGCCGAAGGCGTGGACGAAATCATCCCTGGCCTGTTCGCAGTGGGTGAAGTGGCGTGCGTATCGGTTCACGGTGCCAACCGCTTGGGCGGCAACTCGCTCCTCGATCTGGTGGTCTTCGGTCGCGCTGCCGGCCTGCACCTGGAAAAAGCGCTGACCGACGGTATCGAATACCGCGACGCCAGCGACACCGACATCGATGTGGCGTTGAAGCGTCTGGCTGGTCTGAACGAGCGTACCGAAGGCGAAGACGTCGCCACCCTGCGTCGCGAGCTGCAAAGCTGCATGCAGAACTATTTCGGTGTGTTCCGTACCGGCGAATACATGCAGAAGGGTATTGCCCAGCTCGCACAATTGCGTGAACGAATCGCCAACGTGAAGATCAACGATAAGTCGCAGGCGTTCAACACTGCACGTATCGAAGCGCTGGAACTGCAGAACCTGCTGGAAGTGGCCGAAGCCACCGCCATCGCCGCAGAAGTGCGTAAAGAGTCCCGTGGCGCTCACGCCCGCGAAGACTTCGAAGACCGTGACGACGAAAACTGGCTGTGCCACACCTTGTACTTCCCGGGTGAAAAACGCGTCGCCAAGCGTGCCGTGAACTTCTCGCCGAAGACTGTTCCGACTTTCGAACCAAAAGTCCGGACTTATTAAGGGTGACCGCTATGTTGCAAGTCAGTGTTTATCGCTACAACCCTGATCAGGACGCTGCGCCGTTCATGCAGGACTTCCAGGTCGATACCGGTGGTAAGGACCTGATGGTGCTGGACGTGCTGGCGTTGATCAAAGAGCAGGACGAAGGTTTCTCCTATCGTCGCTCGTGCCGCGAGGGCGTTTGTGGCTCCGACGGCATGAACATCAACGGCAAGAACGGCCTGGCCTGCATCACGCCGCTGTCGGCCGTGGTCAAGGGCAACAAGCTGATCGTTCGCCCGCTGCCAGGTTTGCCGGTCATCCGTGACCTGGTTGTCGATATGAGCATCTTCTACAAGCAATACGAGAAGGTGAAGCCATTCCTGCAGAACGACACGCCGGCTCCGGCCATCGAGCGTCTGCAGTCCCCTGAAGAGCGTGAAAAGCTCGACGGTCTGTACGAGTGCATCCTGTGCGCTTGCTGCTCGACCTCGTGCCCATCCTTCTGGTGGAACCCGGACAAGTTCCTGGGCCCGGCCGCCCTGCTGCAAGCTTACCGCTTCCTGGCAGACAGCCGTGATACCAAGACGTCCGAGCGTCTGGCCGCACTGGATGATCCGTTCAGCGTATTCCGCTGCCGCGGGATCATGAACTGCGTCAACGTCTGCCCGAAAGGCCTGAACCCGACTAAGGCCATCGGTCACGTACGTAACATGCTGCTGCAAAACGGCGTGTGATTCAGCTGCTGTACCCGTAGAACCGCTGTACCCGCAGAGGCGAGGGCGTGGGCTTCAACCCACGTCCTGGCTATAACCAGAACAGTCGCTCACAAAGCGGCGGTTCTTATTTTGAAGAAATGAGACAAGCAGGGGCATCCGGGCTGGTACCCGGACTATCAGCGTGATCCTAAGTGGCTTGTTTTAGTCGCTGCACTCGGACTTCTGCAAGTTTGCTCGGTGTTTTCGCCGGTGGTGTTCCCCTAATCGAGGGTGACCAAGCATGCAAGAAAGCGTGATGCAGCGCATGTGGAACAGTGCCCACCTCTCCGGTGGTAACGCTGCCTATGTGGAAGAGCTCTACGAGCTCTACCTGCACGACCCTAACGCTGTGCCAGAAGAATGGCGCACCTACTTTCAGAAGTTGCCGGCTGACGGTAACTCTGCCACCGATGTTTCGCACTCGACGATTCGCGATCATTTCGTGCTGCTGGCAAAGAACCAGCGCCGCGCTCAACCGGTGTCTGCCGGCAGCGTGAGCTCCGAGCATGAGAAGAAGCAGGTTGAAGTGCTGCGACTGATCCAGGCCTACCGGATGCGTGGCCACCAGGCAGCCCAGCTTGACCCGCTGGGGCTGTGGCAGCGTCCTGCACCTGCAGACCTGTCGATCACTCACTACGGCTTGACCAATGCCGATCTTGATACGACCTTCCGTGCCGGCGACCTGTTCATCGGCAAAGAGGAAGCGAGCCTACGCGAAATTCACGAAGCGTTGCAGCAGACATATTGCCGCACCATCGGCGCTGAATTTACGCACATCACCGATTCCGAGCAGCGCCAGTGGTTCCAGCAGCGTCTGGAAAGCGTTCGTGGCCGTCCGACGTACTCCGCCGACATCAAGAGCCACTTGCTTGAGCGCGTCACCGCCGGTGAAGGCCTGGAAAAATACCTGGGTACCAAATACCCGGGCACCAAGCGTTTCGGCCTGGAAGGCGGCGAAAGCCTGATTCCGATGCTCGACGAGCTGATCCAGCGTTCCGGTTCCTACGGCACCAAGGAAGTCGTCATCGGCATGGCCCACCGTGGCCGCCTGAACGTACTGGTCAACACCTTCGGCAAGAACCCGCGCGAGCTGTTCGACGAGTTCGAAGGCAAGAAGAAGGTCGAGCTGGGCTCCGGTGACGTGAAATACCACCAGGGCTTCTCGTCCAACGTGATGACTACCGGTGGCGAAGTCCACCTGGCCATGGCCTTTAACCCGTCCCACCTGGAAATCGTTTCCCCGGTGGTCGAGGGTTCGGTCCGTGCCCGCCAGGATCGTCGCAACGACCCGACCGGTGAGAAGGTATTGCCGATCTCCATCCACGGTGACGCGGCATTCGCTGGTCAAGGCGTGGTCATGGAAACGTTCCAGATGTCGCAGACCCGCGGTTTCAAGACCGGCGGCACCGTGCACATCGTGATCAACAACCAGGTCGGTTTCACCATCAGCAACCCGCTGGACTCGCGTTCCACCGAGTACGCAACCGACGTCGCGAAAATGATCCAGGCGCCGATTCTCCATGTGAATGGCGATGACCCGGAAGCCGTGCTGTTCGTGACCCAGTTGGCCATCGACTACCGCATGCAGTACAAGCGCGACGTGGTGATCGACCTGGTCTGCTACCGTCGTCGCGGCCACAACGAGGCCGACGAGCCAAGCGGTACCCAACCGCTGATGTACCAGCAGATCGCCAAGCAGCGCACCACCCGTGAGCTGTACGCCGATCGCCTGACCCAGAGCGGTGTTCTGGATGCTGCCCGCGTCCAGGAAAAAGTCGATGAATATCGCAACGCCCTGGACAATGGCCTGCACGTTGTGAAGAGCCTGGTCAAGGAACCGAACAAGGAACTGTTCGTGGACTGGCGTCCGTACCTGGGCCACGCCTGGACCGCTCGTCACGACACGCGTTTCGATCTCAAGACCTTGCAGGAACTGTCCGCCAAGCTGCTGGAAATCCCGGAAGGCTTCGTGGTCCAGCGCCAGGTCGCGAAGATCTACGAAGACCGTCAGAAGATGCAAGCCGGCGGCCTGCCGATCAACTGGGGTTACGCCGAAACCATGGCGTACGCGACCCTGGCGTTCGAAGGTCACCCGATCCGCATCACCGGCCAGGACGTAGGCCGTGGCACTTTCTCGCACCGCCACGCGGCGCTGCACAACCAGAAAGACGCCAGCACCTACATCCCGCTGCAACACCTGTACAAAGGCCAGCCACGTTTCGACCTGTACGATTCGCTGCTGTCCGAGGAAGCCGTCCTGGCGTTCGAATATGGCTACTCCACCACCGAGCCGAATGCGCTGGTGATCTGGGAAGCCCAGTTCGGCGACTTCGCCAACGGTGCCCAGGTGGTGGTCGACCAGTTCATCACCAGCGGCGAGCACAAGTGGGGTCGTCTCTGCGGCCTGACCATGTTGCTGCCACACGGTTATGAAGGGCAGGGACCGGAGCACTCGTCGGCACGTCTGGAACGCTACCTGCAGCTGTGCGCCGAGCACAACGTCCAGGTTTGCGTACCGACGACTCCGGCGCAGATCTATCACCTGCTGCGTCGCCAGGTCATCCGTCCGCTGCGCAAGCCGCTGATCGTGCTGACACCGAAGTCGCTGCTGCGTCACAAGCTGGCAATCTCCACGCTTGAGGACCTGGCCGAAGGCTCATTCCAGACCGTCATTTCGGAAATCGATACCCTGGACGCGGCGAAGGTGACTCGCCTGATCCTATGCAGCGGCAAGGTCTACTACGACCTGCTGGAAAAACGTCGTGCCGAAGGCCGCGAAGACATCGCCATCGTGCGTATCGAGCAGCTTTATCCGTTCCCGGAAGAGGACCTGATGGAGGCCATCGCGCCTTACACCAACCTCACCCACGTGGTGTGGTGTCAGGAAGAACCGATGAACCAAGGCGCGTGGTACAGCAGCCAGCATCACCTGCGTCGCAGCATTGGCAACCATAACAAGGCCCTGGGCCTTGAATATGCCGGTCGTGACGCTTCGGCTGCACCTGCTTGTGGTTATGCATCGATGCACGCCGAGCAGCAGGAAAAACTGCTGCAAGATGCCTTCACTGTTTAACGCCTTCGCGCTGACTGAAACCGAATTTTAAGGACCCACAGATAATGGCTATCGAAATCAAAGCCCCGTCATTCCCGGAATCGGTTGCCGATGGCACCGTTGCCACCTGGCACAAGAAACCAGGCGAGGCCGTCAAGCGTGACGACCTGATCGTCGACATTGAGACCGACAAGGTCGTGCTGGAAGTGTTGGCCGAAGCTGACGGCGTGCTGGGCGCAATCGTTGCCGAAGAGGGCGCTACCGTTCTGTCGAACCAGGTCCTGGGCTCGATCGAAGAGGGCGGCGCTGCCGCCGCCGCTCCAGCAGCCGCTGCACCGGCTGCTGCCCAGGCCGCTGCGCCTGCTGCTTCGGGCGAAGACGATCCAGTCGCTGCACCGGCTGCTCGCAAGCTGGCTGAAGAGAACGGCATCAACATCGCTTCCGTTGCCGGGACCGGCAAGGGCGGTCGTGTGACCAAGGAAGACGTGGTGGCAGCCGTTGCCGCCAAGAAAGCCGCTCCAGCCGCTGCACCGGCCAAGCCAGCCGCGCCTGCCGCTTCCGCGCCAGTATTCGCTGCCGGTGACCGCGTTGAAAAACGCGTTCCGATGACCCGCCTGCGTGCCAAGGTTGCCGAGCGTCTGGTTGAAGCCCAGTCGAACATGGCGATGCTGACTACTTTCAACGAAGTCGACATGACCGAAGTCATGGCCCTGCGTTCGAAGTACAAGGACCTGTTCGAGAAGTCCCACAACGGCGTACGCCTGGGCTTCATGTCGTTCTTCGTCAAGGCTGCCACCGAAGCACTGAAGCGCTTCCCGGCCGTCAACGCGTCGATCGACGGTTCCGACATCGTCTACCACGGCTACGCCGACATCGGTGTCGCGGTCTCCAGCGACCGTGGCCTGGTGGTTCCGGTCCTGCGCAACGCCGAACTGATGAGCCTGGCCGAAATCGAAGGCGGCATCGCCACCTTCGGCAAGAAGGCCCGTGACGGCAAGCTGTCCATCGAAGAGATGACCGGCGGTACGTTCACCATCACCAACGGTGGTACATTCGGTTCGATGATGTCGACCCCGATCGTCAACCCGCCACAAGCGGCTATCCTGGGCATGCACAACATTCTGCAGCGTCCGATGGCGATCAACGGTCAGGTCGTGATTCGTCCGATGATGTACCTGGCTCTGTCCTACGATCACCGCCTGATCGACGGCAAAGAAGCCGTGACGTTCCTGGTCACCATCAAGAACCTGCTTGAAGATCCGGCTCGTCTGCTGCTGGATATCTGATTTTCGCCGCGAGGGCCGGTCTGTCGACCGGCCTCTTGCTGAAACAACCGGTTTCGTCCCTCGACGGTCACCACAAGTGATCGTCCGGTTTGATTCGAAAAGGAATGACTCATGACTCAGAAATTCGACGTGGTAGTGATTGGTGCGGGCCCTGGCGGCTACGTAGCGGCCATCAAGGCTGCGCAACTGGGCCTCTCCACTGCCTGCATCGAGAAATACACCGACAAGGAAGGCAAACTGGCCTTGGGCGGTACTTGCCTGAACGTCGGTTGCATTCCATCCAAGGCGTTGCTGGACAGCTCCTGGAAATACAAGGAAGCAAAAGAAAGCTTCAACGTTCACGGTATCTCTACCGGTGAAGTGAAGATGGACGTCGCCGCGATGGTTGGCCGCAAGGCCGGTATCGTCAAGAACCTGACCAGCGGTGTTGCCACCCTGTTCAAGGCCAACGGCGTGACCTCCATCGAAGGCCACGGCAAGCTGCTGCTGGGCAAGAAAGTCGAAGTGACCAAGCCTGACGGCTCGGTTGAAGTGATCGAAGCCGAAAACGTCATCCTGGCGCCAGGCTCGCGTCCGATCGACATTCCACCGGCGCCAGTTGACCAGAAGGTGATCGTCGATTCCACCGGCGCGCTGGAATTCCAGACCGTGCCAAAACGCCTCGGCGTGATCGGCGCCGGCGTGATCGGCCTCGAACTGGGTTCTGTATGGTCGCGCCTCGGTGCTGAAGTGACCGTGCTCGAAGCCCTCGATACCTTCCTGATGGCTGCCGATACCGCGGTCTCCAAGGAAGCGCTGAAAACCCTGACCAAGCAAGGCCTGGATATCAAGCTGGGTGCTCGCGTCACCGGCTCCAAGGTCAACGGCGAAGAAGTCGTGGTGAACTACACCGACAGCAACGGCGAACAGACCATCACCTTCGACAAGCTGATCGTAGCCGTTGGTCGTCGTCCAGTGACCACCGACCTGCTGTCCGCCGATTGCGGCGTTGAAATCGACGAGCGCGGTTTCATCGCGGTCGATGACCATTGTGCTACCGCCGTACCGGGCGTCTTCGCCATCGGTGACGTGGTTCGCGGCATGATGCTGGCCCACAAGGCTTCGGAAGAAGGCATCATGGTCGTCGAGCGCATCAAGGGCCACAAGGCCCAGATGAACTACGACCTGATCCCATCGGTTATCTACACCCACCCGGAAATCGCATGGGTCGGTAAAACCGAGCAGGCCTTGAAAGCCGAAGGCGTTGAAGTTAACGTCGGCACCTTCCCGTTCGCAGCCTCCGGCCGTGCCATGGCAGCCAACGATACCGGTGGTTTCGTGAAAGTCATCGCCGATGCCAAGACGGATCGCGTATTGGGCGTTCACGTTATCGGCCCAAGCGCTGCCGAGCTGGTACAGCAAGGCGCGATCGGTATGGAATTCGGCACCAGCGCTGAAGACCTGGGCATGATGGTCTTCTCCCATCCGACCCTGTCCGAAGCCTTGCACGAAGCGGCCCTGGCCGTGAATGGCGGCGCCATCCACGTGGCCAACCGCAAAAAGCGTTAAGAGATAATAAGAAACCACGGCGGTTCGGCCCGTCGTGAGCCTTGCGCGCAAGACTCACCGCGGAATGTCCGCTGGACGCAGTCTTGCGTAGCTGCACCGGTTGACCGGAACGCTACGCAAGCAGCAGTCACAGGTGGTGCGGCACCACAACGGTGCAGCACCGAATGCGCAGTACCTAACGAAGACGGTAATAAGCATGAATCTTCACGAGTATCAGGGTAAGCAGCTGTTCGCTGAGTACGGCCTGCCAGTATCCACCGGCTACGCTGTAGACACCCCGGAAGCGGCAGCAGAAGCTTGCGACAAAATCGGCGGCAGCGAATGGGTTGTCAAAGCCCAGGTTCACGCCGGTGGTCGCGGTAAAGCGGGCGGCGTCAAGCTGGTTCGCAGCAAAGAAGACGCCAAAGCCTTCGCACAGCAGTGGCTGGGCAAGCGTCTGGTGACTTACCAGACCGACGCCAACGGTCAGCCAGTCACCAAGATCCTGGTTGAATCGTGCACTGATATCGCTAAAGAGCTGTACCTGGGCGCTGTCGTTGACCGTTCGAGCCGTCGTATCGTGTTCATGGCGTCCACCGAAGGTGGCGTGGACATCGAGAAAATCGCTCACGACACCCCTGAGAAAATCCTCAAGGCCACCATCGATCCACTGGTTGGCGCACAGCCATTCCAGGGTCGCGAGCTGGCATTCCAGCTGGGTCTGGAAGGCAAGCAGGTCACTCAGTTCGCCAAGATCTTCGTAGGCCTGGCCAAGCTGTTCCAGGACCACGACCTGGCGCTGCTGGAAGTGAACCCGCTGGTGATCAAGGCCGACGGCGATCTGCATTGCCTCGATGCCAAGATCAACATCGACGCCAACGCCATGTACCGTCAGCCTAAGCTGAAGACTTTCCACGATCCGTCGCAAGACGATCCGCGCGAAGCGCACGCTGCCAAGTTCGAACTGAACTATGTAGCCCTGGAAGGCAACATCGGCTGCATGGTCAACGGTGCCGGCCTGGCCATGGGTACCATGGACATCGTCAACCTGCACGGTGGCAAGCCAGCCAACTTCCTCGACGTGGGCGGTGGTGCTACCAAGGAACGTGTTACCGAAGCGTTCAAGATCATCCTGTCCGACACCAACGTCGCTGCAGTACTGGTCAACATCTTCGGCGGCATCGTTCGCTGCGACATGATTGCCGAAGGCATCATCGGCGCCGTGAAAGAAGTCGGCGTGAAAATCCCGGTTGTTGTTCGCCTCGAAGGCAACAACGCTGAGCTGGGCGCTAAAGTACTGGCAGAAAGCGGTTTGAACATCATCGCTGCTACCAGCCTGACCGACGCTGCTCAACAAGTCGTTAAAGCTGCGGAGGGCAAATAATGAGCGTCCTGATCAACAAAGACACCAAGGTTATCTGCCAGGGCATTACCGGTTCGCAAGGTAGTTTCCACACCCAGCAAGCCATCGAGTACGGCACCCAGATGGTTGGCGGCGTAACGCCGGGCAAGGGCGGCACCGAACACCTGGGCCTGCCTGTCTTCAACACCGTCAAAGACGCTGTAGCTGCCACTGGCGCCACCGCCAGCGTGATCTACGTTCCGGCTCCTTTCTGCAAGGACTCCATCCTTGAAGCAGCGTTCGGCGGCATCAAGCTGATCGTCTGCATCACCGAAGGCATCCCGACCATCGACATGCTGGAAGCCAAGGTCAAGTGCGACGAGCTGGGTATCACCCTGATCGGCCCTAACTGCCCAGGCGTGATCACTCCAGGCGAATGCAAGATCGGCATCATGCCAGGTCACATTCACTTGCCAGGCAAGGTCGGTATCGTTTCCCGTTCCGGCACCCTGACCTACGAAGCCGTCAAGCAGACCACTGACGCCGGTTTCGGCCAGTCAACTTGCGTCGGCATCGGCGGTGACCCGATCCCGGGCTCCAACTTCATCGACATCCTGAAGCTGTTCCAGGAAGACCCGAAGACCGAAGCGATCGTCATGATCGGTGAGATCGGCGGTTCCGCTGAAGAAGAAGCCGCTGCCTACATCAAGGCAAACGTGACCAAGCCGGTTGTTTCCTACATCGCAGGTGTGACTGCTCCTCCGGGCAAGCGCATGGGCCATGCTGGCGCAATCATCTCTGGCGGCAAAGGCACTGCAGACGAGAAGTTCGCTGCACTGCAGGACGCAGGCGTGAAAACCGTGCGTTCGCTGGCAGACATCGGCAAGGCCCTGGCCGAGCTGACTGGCTGGGAAATGAAGAAGTAAGCTTCTGCTGACTTTTTTGTTCCAGCAACAAAGGCCACCTTCGGGTGGCCTTTGTCGTTTCTGGCCTTTAGGCATGCTGACCTGCCTTGGTGGCCTGCACAAACTACAGCGACCCGGAAAAATAGATATGTAAACGCGACACGGAAACGTCGTGTATCGGATAGTTCGCCCTGTAACAGTGCGTTTTGCGTCCAAATTCGTTAGTCTGGCGGCCAATTTTGCGACCGCAGCCCACAAGGTAGCGACGCGCTAAACGGGTCGATCCCATACGGATCGGCAGCATTTCCCTCACCCCTCAGGGAAATCCCTCTCTAAATTCCGATTCAGTAGTGTGGTTTCCTTAATGAAAGTGTTGAAAGGCCAGGACATCCTGGCGCTTGGTTTCATGACATTTGCCCTGTTCGTCGGGGCCGGCAATATCATCTTCCCGCCTATCGTCGGTTTGCAGTCCGGACCTCATGTCTGGATGGCGGCGCTGGGCTTCCTGGTCACCGCGGTCGGCTTGCCAGTGATTACCGTCGTTGCGCTGGCCAAGGTCGGCGGGGCGATGGATGCGTTAAGCAGCCCCATCGGCAAAATCGCCGGCGGGTTGCTGGCGGCGGTGTGCTATCTGGCTGTCGGTCCGCTGTTCGCCACGCCGCGTACCGCCACCGTGTCGTTCGAAGTCGGCCTGGCGCCGCTGACCGGCGAAAGCCCGCTGGCGCTGTTTCTCTACAGCGCGGTGTATTTCCTGCTGGTGTTCTTCATTTCGCTCTATCCGGGCCGCCTGTTGGATACCGTGGGACGCTTTCTCGCACCGTTGAAGATCATCGCCTTGGCCGTATTGGGCATCGCTGCGTTTGCCCTGCCAGCCGGTGATATCGGCGTGGCGACACCCGAGTACGTGGCGGCGCCGTTCTCCCAGGGCTTTATCAATGGTTACCTGACCATGGATACCCTTGGCGCCTTGGTGTTCGGCATCGTCATCGTCAACGCCATCCGCTCCCGTGGCGTCGAGTCGCCGGCCTTGATCACCCGTTACGCCATCATCGCCGGGCTGATTGCCGGGGTGGGCCTGGCGCTGGTCTACATCAGCCTGTTCCGCCTGGGGTCCGGGAGCCACGAAGTGGCGGCGGGCGCGACCAATGGCGCCGCCGTGTTGCACGCTTATGTACAGCACACCTTCGGCAGCCTGGGCAGCGGTTTCCTAGCGGTGTTGATTTCCCTGGCGTGCCTGGTGACTGCGGTCGGCCTGACCTGCGCTTGCGCCGAATACTTCAGCCGCGTCCTGCCGTTGTCCTACAAGACCTTGGTGGTGATCCTGGCGGCGTTCTCGCTGCTGGTGTCCAACCTGGGCCTGACCAAGTTGATCGCTTTCTCGATTCCGGTCCTCACCGCGATCTACCCGCCGTGCATTGCCCTGGTGGCCCTGAGCTTCTGCAAGGATTTCTGGCATGAGCAAGGGCGCATCGTCGGCCCGGTCATGCTGGTGTCGTTCCTGTTCGGCTTGATCGATGCCCTCAAGGGCGCCGGGTTGGCGGATTGGATGCCGACGGAACTGGCCCACCTGCCGCTCAGTGAACAGGGCCTGGCCTGGCTGGTGCCTTCGGTCATGACCCTGGTGGTCGCGGTGGTGTGTGATCGGTTGCTGGGCAAGCGGAGCGAAGCGTTGGCGTAAGCGACAACAGGCAACTCCACCGGCAAGAACCGAAATGCCCCGTATCAGTCGATACGGGGCATTTTTCTTGAGTGCATGTCCGTGGATTGTGGAAGCGAGCCTGCTCGCGAAAGCGTTGGAACTGCCGACAATGAAGTGACGGTTATACCGAAATCGTCGGATCGCCGCCGCAGCAGGCTTTCTCCGCCAGGGTTCGCTGATACTATTGCCACCGATTTTGTTTCTGCCACAGGGAATTGCATGTCATTCATCCAAGCCAACCTGATCCATCTCCTGGCCGCGGTATGGTTCATTGTCTGCTGGGCCGGCTATACCCGTTACGCCTCCTGGAAAGCCCGCGACACGGCCTGCCTGGCCAGCGTGATGCACTTGTACCGTGAGGACTGGATGCGTCGCATGCTGCTGCGTGACAACCGAATCGCCGACGCCAGCGTGATCGGCAACCTGGAGCGCAATGCTTCGTTTTTCGCCTCCAGCACGCTGATCATCCTGGCCGGTATCCTGACGGTGCTGGGAGCATCCGATCGGGCGGTGTCGTTGCTGGCGGACCTGCCACTCGTGCAACAGGCCTCCCAAGGCATGGCGGAAGTGAAGCTGCTGTGCCTGGCGCTGGTGTTTGTCTATGCGTTCTTCACGTTCAGTTGGTGCATGCGCCAATACAATTTTGCGGCCGTCCTGGTGGGATCGGCGCCGATGATTGGCGAGCGGCACGTGTCCGAGCTGGAGCGCAAGGCCTTCGCTTCGCGGGCCGCGCGGGTTATTTCCATGGCGGCCAACCAGTTCAACTTCGGCCTGCGTGCTTATTACTTTGGAATGACCATGTTGGCCTGGTTCGTCAGCCCCTGGTTATTCATGTTGATGAGTGCCGGCGTGGTGTTTGTGTTGTATCAGCGCGAATTTCATTCGGACGTGCTGGACGTCATGGTCTATACACCTACCGAGGCGCCAGCGCCTGAAACCGTCAAGGAAACCGCCTGACGGCGCCGCTGCTTGTTGAATCGCATGCAAAAGAAAACCCGCACCAGGCGGGTTTTCCTTTATCGCTAAAACCGTATCAGTTGGTTTTAGGTGCGGTAGCAGGCGCTTGTTCCTGCTGGGCGGCACTGTTCGATTCAGACTGAGCTTTGGCAGCTTCGGCGTTTTCTTTCGCCGCGTCGTTCACTTTATCCTGTGCTTTGTTCATGTCTTGCTGAGCTTGCTCAGCGTGTTGGTTGGCATCTTGAGCTTTGTCCTCGGATTTTTTATCGCAGGCAGCGAGACCGAGGGAGGCGGCCAACATCAAGGCAATAGCAAAAGTCTTACGCATGGGGTGTTTCTCCTTATGGATATAACTACTGGCCTTTTGAGCACGCACCCTCTGGTTAAGTTCCTCTTTTGCGCTAGATATATAACTTTGCAACCAGCGGAACTTTATTGCACACAACTGTTGTCGGCCGCCTTCACACATCAGGGCATTTACGAATATGGCTGAAGATCCCGTTTTTGAGCGTGCGGCCCGCTTCTTGTCGGCGCTCAGGCACTGTCATGTGCTGGGCATCAAACTGCACAGCGCCAGTCGCGAAGGGCTCACGCTGGAGCTGCCCTTTAGTCCGCATATTGTCGGCAATCCCCTGACGGGAATTGTCCACGGCGGAGCGCTGACTTCGTTGATGGATACTGCCTGCGGTATGTCGACCTTATGTGTGCTGCCGCAATTCGAAGTCTGCCCGACATTGGACCTGCGCATCGACTACATGCACGCTGCCATGCCCAACAAGGCCATTTATGGCTTCGCCCAATGTTATCGGGTCACGCCGGATGTGATTTTCAGCCGGGGATTTGCCTACCAGGACGATCCCGAGCACCCCATCGCCCATGTGGTGGGCACGTTCATGCGCCTGGGTGACAGCGCTCGGGGAATAAAGAGGAGTGGCCTGACGGCTGCCGCGCAAAAGCCATGACCAATATGACCGAAGAGCACCTGCGCCAAGCCTGCGAGCAAGGCGACTTCGCGATGCTGCTGGCCTCGATTCCCTACGCGCAACTCATCGGAGTCGAATGCACGCGCCAGGGCGATGAGCTGCTGTTTCGCCTCCCGGCCAATAAGGACAACATTGGTAACCCTTTATTGCCCGCCATCCACGGTGGGGTCATCGCCGGTTTCATGGAGCTGTCGGCTGCGGTTCATTTGCTGATCGCCACTCGTGCGACCGGTGTGCCGAAAATCATCGATTTTTCCCTGGATTACCTGCGCGCCGGGCAGTTTCGCGACACCTATGCCAAATGCCAGGTCTGGCGCCAGGGGCGGCGCGTGGCCAACGTGGCCATTACCGCCTGGCAGGAAACCGAAGCCGAACCCATTGCAACGGCCCGGGCCCATTTCAAGATACCGGCCCCTTCCAGGCCGACCGACACTTGAAATCATCGTCGTTGCCCCCACCTTGTGAACATCCCGCCGCCAATCTCTGCGAGGCGGACACCACCATCCACTTGGAGTTTGATGACCATGAGCGTGGAAACTCAAAAGGAAACCCTGGGCTTCCAGACCGAGGTGAAGCAACTGCTGCACCTGATGATTCACTCGCTGTATTCGAATAAGGAAATTTTCCTTCGCGAGCTGATTTCGAACGCCTCCGACGCTGTCGACAAATTACGTTTCGAAGCGCTGTCCAAGCCAGAATTGCTGGAAGGCGGCGCCGAGCTGAAAATCCGTGTGAGCTTCGACAAGGACGCCAAGACCGTCACCCTCGAAGACAACGGCATCGGCATGAGCCGCGACGAGGTGATCACGCACCTGGGCACCATCGCCAAGTCCGGCACCGCCGATTTCATGAAGAACCTGTCCGGCGACCAAAAGAAAGATTCCCACCTGATCGGTCAGTTCGGCGTCGGTTTCTATTCGGCGTTCATCGTTGCCGAGCAGGTCGAAGTGTTCAGCCGCCGTGCCGGCCTCGCCGCGAGCGAAGGCGTGCACTGGTCGTCAAAGGGCGAGGGCGAGTTTGAAGTCGCCACTGTCGACAAGGCTGACCGCGGTACCCGCATTGTCCTGCACCTCAAGTCCGGCGAAGACGAGTTCGCCGATGGCTGGCGCCTGCGCAACATCATCAAGAAGTACTCCGACCACATCGCGCTGCCGATCGAGCTGCCGAAGGAAGTCACCGCTGCCGAAGGTGAAGAAAAGCCTGAAGTGGAATGGGAAACCGTCAACCGCGCCAGTGCCCTGTGGACCCGTCCGCGCACCGAGGTGAAGGACGAGGAATACCAGGAGTTCTACAAGCACATCGCCCATGATTACGAAAACCCGCTGAGCTGGAGCCATAACAAGGTCGAAGGCAAGCTGGAATACAATTCGCTGCTGTACGTGCCGGCCCGCGCGCCGTTCGACCTGTACCAGCGCGAAGCGCCACGCGGCCTGAAGTTGTATGTGCAGCGCGTGTTCGTGATGGACCAGGCCGAATCGTTCCTGCCGCTGTACCTGCGCTTCATCAAGGGTGTGGTGGATTCCAACGACCTGTCGCTGAACGTTTCGCGGGAAATCCTGCAGAAAGACCCGATCATCGATTCCATGAAGACAGCACTGACCAAGCGCGTGCTGGACATGCTGGAAAAACTGGCGAAGAACGAGCCAGAGCAGTACAAGAGCTTCTGGAAGAACTTTGGCCAGGTCATGAAGGAAGGCCCGGCCGAAGACTTCGCCAATAAAGAGAAGATCGCCGGCCTGCTGCGTTTTGCCTCGACCCAGGGCGAAGATGGCGAGCAAATCGTCAGCCTGGCCGACTACCTGGCTCGCGCCAAGGAAGGCCAGGACAAGATCTACTACCTGACCGGCGAAACTTATGCACAGGTCAAGAACAGCCCGCACCTGGAGGTCTTCCGCAAGAAAGGCATCGAAGTGCTGTTGCTGACGGATCGCATCGACGAGTGGCTGATGAGCTACCTCAACGAGTTCGACGGCAAGAGCTTCGTCGACGTGGCCCGTGGCGACCTGGACCTCGGTAACTTGGATTCGGAAGAAGACAAGAAAGCCGCCGAAGAAGTCGCCAAGAGCAAGGAAGGCCTGGTCGAGCGGATCAAGACTGCGTTGGGCGAAGCCGTCAGCGAAGTGCGGGTCTCGCATCGCTTGACCGATTCCCCGGCGATCCTGGCCATCGGCGAGCAGGACCTTGGCCTGCAAATGCGCCAGATCCTCGAAGCCAGCGGTCAGAAAGTCCCGGACTCCAAGCCGATCTTCGAATTCAACCCTGCCCACCCGCTGGTCGAGAAGCTCGACAGCGAGCAGAACGAAGAGCGTTTCGGCGACTTGTCGCACATTCTCTTCGACCAGGCGGCCCTGGCGGCCGGCGACAGCTTGAAAGACCCGGCGGCCTATGTCCGTCGCCTGAACAAGCTGTTGGTTGAACTGTCAGCTTAATCAAGTTGAAGGAAAAACCCGCTTCGGCGGGTTTTTTCATTTCCATTGTTCCGCCAAGGGGAGTCAATCATGAGTCAGATTACGGTTCGTTCGGTGGTGTACCAGCTCGATGGCCAAACCTATGAAAGCCGCCTGGCCTTCGATACAAATCAGCAAGGCCCGCGCCCGGGGTTGCTGATGGCACCGAATTGGATGGGGGTAGGCGCGGGGGCCGAGGAAATCGCCCGGTCGGTGGCGGCGAACGGTTACGTGGTGCTGATTGCCGACTTGTATGGGCAGACGGTGCGCCCAACCAATGCCGACGAGGCCGGTGCGGCGATGATGCCGCTCAAGAATGACCGGGCCCTCTTGCGCAAGCGCATGCAGGCTGCGTTCGAGCAGTTGCAAAGCCAAGGCGAAGCGCAGGTTGACGTTTCAAACCTGGCCACGTTCGGCTTCTGTTTTGGTGGTTGCTGTGCCCTGGAACTGGCTCGCACCGGTGCACCGCTCAAGGCTGCGATTTCGTTCCACGGCACCCTGGATACGCCTGACCCGGCCGACGCCCAGTACATCAAGGGCGCGGTGTTGGTCATGCACGGCGCCTCCGACCCGTTGGTGCCGAAAGAGCAACTGCCGGCCTTCGAAGATGAAATGAACGCGGCTGGGGTGGATTGGCAATTGCTGAGCTACGGTGGCGCGGTGCATTCCTTTACCGACCCGCAGGCCAACGTGCCGGGCAAGATGATGTACAACGCCAAGGTCGCCGGGCGCGCGTTCCGCGCGATGCACAATTTGCTCGATGAAGTGTTCAAGGGTTGATGGTCTTGCATAACCCCGTGGCGAGGGAGCAAGCTCCCTCGCCACGTTGCGCGTACCACTAGGGCAGTTCGATCCGCTCGCTTTCCCCGGGCACGGTTGGCCAATCCCCGGCCGCCCAGCGCCGGCGGGCTTCGTCTATCCGGGCCGGGTCGCTGGAAACAAAATTCCAGTTCATCCGCCGTGGCCCGTCCAGGGGTGCACCGCCGAACAGCACGGCATGGCAATCGCTATCGGCGAACAGTGTCATTTCCTCGTCGCTCGGTAATATCACCAAGGAGTGGGTTTCTACCGGCTCCCCATCCAATAGCGCCTCGCCGCTCAGCACATACAGGGCCCGCTCCGCATGCTCGGTGGGAATCAGCAGCGTCGTCGCGGTTTGCAGGTGAAGTTCGGCATACAACGTAGAGGACAGCACCGGAACCGGCGATTCGAGGCAAAAGCCTGACCCGGCGATCATGCGAATGATGACGCCCAGGTTCTCGCTGACTGGGAGGCTGCTGGCCGGATGATGACTATAGTGCCCAGGGCCTTCTTCTTGGGATTGGGGTGAAGCCAGCCAGACTTGCAGCCCATGCATGACAAATCCACGCTCCAACAAGGCTTGTGGAGTGCGCTCGACATGGGCAATCGCGCTGCCAGCGGTCATCCAGCTGACGTCTCCGGCGTTTACCACCTGATCGGAGCCGAGGCTGTCCTTGTGCTGGATCTGTCCTTCGAACAGGTAGGTGAGGGTGGAGAGGCCGATATGCGGATGCTGGCGAATGTTCATGCCTTTACCCGCCGCGTAGGACGTCTGCAGCATGTGATCGAAAAACACGAAAGGTCCCACGCTGCGGCATTTGGCGGACGGCAGTGGTCGAAGAATCGGCTGGCCTTCCACGTCTTCTGCACGGGGGCGAACGATCAGGGGAGCGGTCATGGTGGCTTCCAGGTTGAGCGACGAATGCGCAGAGCATAACCGAGCTTGCAACGCACGGCAGCCAAGGCTGAACCCAGGCGGGACGGCGGGGGTCTATGCTGCTCATGGCCTTTGGAGAATCCCCGTGCCCTTGATCCGTTTGATGCTCGCCTGTTTGCTGGCCGTTACCGGCAGCGCCGCCGTGGCTCGCGAATATGCCTACAGTGACGCGCACCTGCATTACGTCGATTTCTTCCAGGAAAGCGCCGGCATGCCTAAGCTCCTCAAGGCAATGGCGGACAATCGCATCGAGCACGTCATGATTTCCGGCGTGCCGGTGGCGAAGAAATGGCATGAAGACGAACCCAAGCGCCCGCGTTATTACGCCGGTGATGATGCGGATGCCTATTGGTACAGCGCCACCGATGTGATCGTTGCGGCGGCGGTATCCAAGCTCCCCGCCGAGCAACGCCAGCACTTCCATCCCTTCCTGTCGGGCTTCAACCCCAACGACAAGAACTCCGATGCGCATATCCAGCGCATGCTCGATCTCTATCCGGGGCTGTGGCAAGGCATCGGCGAAGTATTCACGCGTCATGACGACCTGACGGCGCTGACCTCCGGCGACACGCCGCGGGCCAACAACGAGGCCATGACGCGCATCTATCACCTGGCGGCGGAGAACGATCTGCCGGTAATGCTGCATTCCAACATCACCTCCAAGCGCGAAAGAAATCCGCTGTACCTGGCAGAAATCGAAGAACCGTTACGCAATCATCCACACACGCGGTTCATCTGGGCCCATGCAGGCACGAGCATGGAGATTCACCGACACCAGACACAGTTGCCCTTCCTGCTGCCTACCCTGACGCGGATGCTTGAGTCTTATCCCAATCTTTTCATCGACCTTTCCTGGAGCATGCTCACGCCGTATTTGCTGGATGAGACCGGCAAGCCCCGGGATGAGTGGCTAAAGCTGGTGGAGCGCTTCCCGGAGCGCTTCATGGTGGGGTCGGACGTGGTAGGACGATTCAACAAATTGGGTAAGGAATTGCGCAGCTTCGATCCGTTCCTCGATGCGTTGCCGGAAGACGTGGCGAGGAAAGTGGCGCGGGATAACTTCCTGGCAGTGTTGCCCCGTTCAGTCCCGCGTTGAGATCGCCCCTCGCCACAGAAGCGATCTGCATGAACTTGGCTTTGTCATCAGCCTGTCACCCCCGCGTCATACCCTCGCGCTCATCTCAATCAAGGAGCGCACCATGCACCTCACCCGTTCAAGCGCACTGCTCGCGCTGTTGTTGACCTGCGGCCTGGCCCAGGCGGAAGTTCGTGTCGAAGGCCCAGTGGAGTACGGTGTCTTTGAAGGGCCCCAAGCCGAGCTGCAATCGGGCGAGCGGGTCCTGCGTCGCAGCAATGAGCAGATCCGCCAGACCGAAAGTGTTCCGGCCAAGCTGGGCACCAAGTTCGGCATGCGCTACCAGTTGGCGGGCAAGGTCGCGGATGACCAGCCGTTGACCCTGTTGTACTTCACCCCCGGTATCCGCACCCCCGACGGCGTGCGCCACGACAAGTTCGAAGTCATTCAGAAATTGGTACCCGGTGCGCCTCAGGATGTCATGGCCTACGAATTCACCGAAAGCCACGAAGTGGTGCCGGGGGAGTGGCGGTTCATGGTGTTCCAGGGGGATCGGTTGTTGACGCAGCAGCGGTTTGTCGTGCGCTGAATTCCACCCACTATAGGTCTCATGTGGGAGCGTGCAAAACCGTCCCCACAAAGAACCCAGGCATATTTGCCAGGCAAAAAAAACGCCCCGAACCAGTCGGGGCGTTTTGCTGTGCGGCGTAGCGGCGGGGCTTACTTGCCCTGCCAGCGCTTCATCACCAGGGTGGCGTTGGTGCCACCGAAGCCGAAGCTGTTGCTCATTACAGTATTGATGGTGGCGTTTTCACGAGTCTTGGTCAGGATCGGCAGGTCGGCCACTTCCGGATCCAGCTCGTCGATGTTGGCCGAGCCGGCCATGAAGTTGCCTTCCATCATCAGCATGCAGTAGATCGCTTCGTGAACGCCGGCGGCGCCCAGGGAGTGACCCGACAGGCTCTTGGTGGAGCTGATGGCCGGAGCCTTGTCACCGAACACTTCACGCACGCCTTTCATTTCCGCAACGTCGCCGACCGGGGTCGAGGTGCCGTGGGTGTTCAGGTAGTCGATAGGTGTGTCGACGGTGGACATGGCCATCTGCATGCAGCGCACGGCACCTTCGCCGCTTGGCGCAACCATGTCGTAGCCGTCGGAAGTGGCGCCGTAGCCGACGATTTCCGCGTAGATCTTCGCGCCACGGGCCAGGGCGTGTTCCAGCTCTTCGACCACGACCATGCCGCCACCGCCAGCGATGACGAAACCGTCACGGTCGGCGTCGTAGGCACGGGAAGCGGTTTGCGGGGTGTCGTTGCGTTTGCTGGAGAGGGCGCCCATTGCGTCGAACAGGAACGACTGGCTCCAGTGCTCTTCTTCACCGCCACCGGCGAAGACGATGTCCTGCTTGCCCATCTGGATCTGCTCGACAGCGTTGCCAATGCAGTGGGCACTGGTGGCGCAAGCGGAGGAGATCGAGTAGTTCAGGCCCTTGATCTTGAATGGCGTGGCCAGGCAGGCCGAAACGGTGCTGCCCATGGTCCGCGTGACGCGGTAAGGACCAACGCGCTTGACGCCTTTCTCGCGCAGGATGTCCAGCGCTTCCATCTGGTTCAGGGTCGACGCGCCGCCGGAACCGGCGATCAGGCCGGTGCGCACGTTGGACACCTGTTCGTCGGTCAAGCCGGAATCAGCGATGGCGTCCTTCATGGCCAGGTAGGCATAAGCCGCCGCGTGGCCGACGAAACGGTAGATCTTGCGATCGATCAGCTCTTCGAGGTTGAGGTCAATGGAGCCGGAAACCTGGCTACGCAGACCCATTTCGGCATATTCCGGGTTGTACCGGATGCCAGGGCGACTTGCACGCAGGTTAGCGGAGACGGTCTCTTTGTCATTGCCCAGGCACGAAACGATGCCCAGACCAGTGATAACGACGCGGCGCATGCGGATAACCCTTAGAAGTTGTCAGTGGAGGTGAAAACGCCGACCCGAAGGCCTTCGGCGGTGTAGATCTCGCGACCGTCGACAGCCACCGAACCATCGGCGATGGCCATGTTCAGCTTGCCCTTGAGGACGCGTTTGATATGGATGTTATAGGTGATCTTCTTCGCGGTCGGCAGGACCTGACCGAAGAACTTCACTTCGCCCGAACCCAGGGCGCGACCGCGACCCGGCAGGCCTTGCCAGCCGAGGAAGAAACCGACCAGCTGCCACATGGCGTCCAGGCCCAGGCAGCCCGGCATTACCGGATCGCCTTCGAAATGGCAGGCGAAGAACCACAGGTCCGGAGTGATATCCAGCTCGGCGACCAATTCACCTTTGCCGTACTTGCCACCCTCGTCGCTGATATGGGTGATGCGATCCACCATCAGCATGTTCGGGGCGGGCAGTTGCGCGTTACCTGGGCCGAACAGCTCACCGCGACTGCAGCGCAGCAGATCTTCCCGAGTAAAGGCGTTTTGTTTGGTCATGCGAGCTCCTCAATAGTCCCATGCGGCAGGGTGGGGCAAATCTTCCCGGCCGATCGAAGCGTTCATGCCTCGAGTCGGCAGCCTACTCATAGACTATTGCGTTGTAGTGAAAGTCACAGCACACGGGAAAATCGATGTACACCTGTGCACTGAAATAGTTATTCCTTCCCCGATCGAGGCGTGGCCGGGTGCTTAAGACTGCCGCACTTTCGACTTTCACGCCAGTCGCAGATGGTCCAAGGGACTGCATTTACCCCACCCAGCGCTGCAGAATCTGCTGCAAGTCAATTCGTTTGAAGGGTTTGGCCAGGTAATCGTTCATGCCTGCTGCCAGGCAGGCTTCGCGGTCACCCTGCAGGGCGTTGGCGGTCAGGGCAATGATGGGCACCTCGGTGCAGCCGGGCAATTGACGGATTTGCCGCGTGGCTTCGTAACCATCGATCACCGGTAACCGGCAATCCATCAGGATCGCTTCGAAAATCAGGCTCTCGGCGCTGCGTACGGCCTGGGCGCCATCGGTGGCGACGCTGACCTTGAAGCCGAGGCTGCGCAGCATCGCTTCGATCACCGTCTGGTTCACCGGATTGTCCTCCACCAACAAGACGTTACGGCCTTCTCCATCGCCAGTTCCTCCCGGCAGGCGTGGGGTCAGCGGCGCGGGGGCCTGGCGCGACAGGGCCAACGGAATTTCCAGGGTAAACACGGAGCCCTGGCCCTCCTGGCTCTGCGCTCTGAGCGTGCCACCCATGCGTTCGGCCAGGGTGCGGGCAATGGGCAAGCCCAGGCCGGTGCCGCCGTAGCGCCTCGAAATCGAACTGTCGGCTTGCTGGAAGGCATCGAACATGCGCTCCAGGCTTTCGGCCGGAATGCCGATGCCGCTGTCGCGCACCGTGCAGGTGAACCACAGCAGTTCGTGATCCAGGGCTTGCCATTGGCACTGCACGGTAACGCGACCCTGGTCGGTGAATTTCAGCGCATTGCCGATCAGGTTGACGAGGATCTGCCGGATCCGCGTCGGGTCGCCTTGTACCTGCAGCGGCTTCATGTCGGCGGGGACCAGCAGGTCCAGGCCCAGCTTGCGCTGCGCGGCGCTGTGCTGGAACGACTGGGCGCAATTGCCCACCAGCTCGGCCAGGTTGAACGGGATATGTTCCAGCTCAAGTGCAGAGCGTTCGATGCGCGAGAAGTCGAGAATGTCGTTGATGACCTTCAACAGGTGCTCGGTGGATTCCGATGCCAGCGCGGTGTATTCGTGCTGCTCATCGGTCATGTGGGTGGTTTCCAGCAATTGCAGCATGCCCAGCACGCCATTCATGGGCGTGCGCAGTTCGTGGCTCATCATCGCCAGGAATTCCGACTTGGCGCTGTTGGCCTTTTCCGCTTCCTCCCGGGTCTTGATCAATTGCGCCATGGCCTGGTGTTGTTCGCGGCTTGCTTGTTCGAGGCCCGCGGCCAAGTTGTTGATATGGCGCGACAGGGCGCCCAACTCACCGTCGTCGACAATGGGCAAGGGCATGCTGTAGTCGCCCTGTTGGATAGCCTCGACCGCATGACCGATGTCGCGAATCGGCTGCGACAGGCTCGCTGCCAGGCGGCGCGCCACCAGGAACGTGAACAGCAGCGCAAACAGGGCCAGGACCGCGGCCTTGAGCAGGATCTCCTGCTGCCGTTGGCTGAAGGCGTCGTTGGACATGCCGACAATGACGCGGCCCAGGTAATCCTCGCCTGGCGCCTCGGTGGACGGGGTGTTGCCCTGCAGGAAGTCATTGTTCAGGGTAATGCGCTGCAGGCGAACCGGGGCCTGGAACACTTCGACCTGCTGGGAATGATTGCGGGTTTGCGACGGTTGCTCGACATACACCAGGACCCGCTCAGTGCGGTCCTGGACTTCCAGGAAACGCACGTGAGGGGTGGCGAGCGTGGCCGTCAGCAGGCTCTCCAGTACGTCGTTGTTGCCCGAGATGACACCGTACTCCGCAGCCGGAGCCAGCTGATTGGCGATCAGTTGCCCGGTGTGGTTGAGTTCCTGGCGCAGGTCCTGGATTCGCACGAAGGTAAAAAAGCTGATCAACAGCACCGTCAGCAGGAGTGCCGGGCCAAGGGCTACGAGTTGGGTGCGGGTATTGATATCCCAACGGCGACGCAAGGTCATGGGCGGTGTTCTCCTTCTGCCAACTGCGCAGCGACGGATTCGGCGTCAATCGGTTCGATCCCCAGCGAGCGGGCGACCTGTTGATTGCTCAAGACTTTGAAGCGGGGCGGGTACAGGCTGCGCGGCCAGGTGGAAGCGGGGCGGTCCAGCAGTTCGTCGAGTATCGCCAGCCAGTCTTCCTGGTCGCTGTAGGTACTGGCCAGGCTGCCGGCCTTGACGAAGGCGGCGCTCGGCCCTATCAGCGCGCGTTGCCGGGCGTAGCTGCTGAGCAGCAGGTTCTTCACGGTCTTGGGGTTATAAAGGTCGGGGTCGTCCAGGCCCAGCAAGACATCGCTCTGGCCCAGCAGGTTCTGCAGCGGGCGGCTGTCGTTGGTGTCGTCCCAGCGTTCGCTGACGATCTCCAGGCCCAGCGGCAGCGCGGCCTGCTGAAGGTCCTTGAGCAGGAACTCGCTGTGCCTGTCGTACAGCACGCCGACCCGTCGCACTTGTGGCAGGACTTGACGAATAAGGCGCAATTGCCGGCCCATCGGCGGATCGCTCCAGAGCAGGCTCAGGTGGCCGGGTACCCCATCGCCCAGGCGTTCCCGGGCCTGCTGGCGACTGATGCGCAGCACCAGGGTGGCCGGTCCGCGAGGCGTTTGCAGGCGCCAATCGAGGCTCGGTGGGTCGAGCAGGATCAGGCGCACATCCTCAGGCAACCGATCCGGCGCCGGCAGGTTGGCCAAGGGAGCGAATCGCACGCGATCCTGGGGACGCCGGGCCTGCAAGGCCTGGGTAAATGACTGCACGCCGGCGCCGTCCTGGGCGCCAGTCAACAGGATCTCAGCGGCGCGGGCCTCGAGCGTGACCAGCAGGCTGGCAAATACCAGGCACGGCAACCACCACAGGCCGCCACGAAAGGGCGTCGTGCAAGGTTGGCCCCGGGCCATCTAGAAGGACAACTCCGCGCTGAAATACACGACATGGCGGGAGTCGTAGCGGTTGTCGGCGAACGTGGTTGGCTGATCATCGAGGCGCTGTTGCAGGGTGCCTGCCAGTTCCAGGCTGGCCTTGCCCAGGGGGATGCGCCGGGCGAGACGGGTATCGACCCGTTCGTAGCGATAGCCATTGAGGGCGTCGGCGGCGTAATAGAAGACCGCGCTGTTCCAGCCCCGGCCCCAGTCGCGCAGCCAGCCGGCCGAACCGCTGTTGCGTGCGGTCAATTGTTCGTCGAGGGGATTGCTGGCCTGCGCATCGACATAGGCGTAGGTCAGGCGCAGCCGATCGGCTTGGGTTACCCGCCAGTCGAGTTGGGTCTCGGCGCCGCTGAATTGCGATTCGTTGCTGTTGCTGGCGATGTACTGGTTGTTGCGCAACGGTTCGCTGATCATGCCGGTGATTTCGTCATGGAACAGCTTCACGTCCACCGCCAGGCCCCAATCCAGGAAGTAACCGTTGTAGCCCAGTTCCCGCGAGCGCATGTGTTCTTGGTCCAGGTTCCCCGGGCCGCGCGTGCGCACGAAATAACGGGCGCTGTCCTGGCCGAAGGCGGTGGGCCGCAGGTTGGTGACCTGATAGCTCCAATTGACGTTGTTCTCGAACATGTCCGGCGAGCGCACCGCCTCGGAGTAGACGGCCCTTAGGCCGTGTCGCGGGGTAATCAGGTAGTTGATCGCCATCCTTGGGGTCAGCGAGCTGCCCGTCAGGCGCGTGTCCTCGAACATCGCGCCACCCTGCAGCAACCAATGTTCGCTGGCTCGCCATTCGAGCTGGCCGAACAATCGGTAGGTGGTGTCATCCAGCGTGCCGTTGAAGTAGGTCTCCGAGTCGGCCCGGTCGTAGCGATAATTCGCCCCGGTAACCAGCCGCAGGCTGTCGGACAGGCTGAGGGTGTCCTGGATTTCCAGGTCATAGCGCGACTCCCGGGCGCTCTGGTCGATGTCGCCGCACAGCGTGCGGGAAGCGCCGTTGCGCCATTGATCGAGCACTTGATTGGCCAGCGCCTGTTCCTCGGCGGTGCCGGCGGGCGCCCCCGTGCCCAGGAAACTCGGAATGTTGCGCGCCAGTTTCTCGGCATAGTTGGGGTTGAGCTGCCATAGGTCGGTCAACTGCGGGCTGAACGACACCTCGGCATCGCAGGCGCGCCAGGTCTGCTGGCGATCCCAGTGTTGCATCGAGCCCTGTACGTAGAGGCTGTGATTGGGGGACAGGTCGAGGTTCCAGCGCAGCGAACCGGCGTAGTCCTTGGCAGTGACGTCGGAGTTATCCCCAGCCGCGGTAATCCCGGCGAATACTGGGCGATAGGTGTAGGGCCGCTGATTGGTTCCCTCCTTGGCGTTCAATTGCCAATCGATGCTCTGGTATTCGTCCAGGGTTTGGCTGACTGACAGGTTGAAGCGGTTCAGGCGCCGGCTGTCGCGGTAGTCGGCGCCGTTGCGATCGCTGTCGAAGCCGTCGTCTTCCTGGCCGGACAGCGAAAGTCGCATGTCACCGTTTTCCCAGCCACTGCCTTGGCTGGCGTACCAGTCGTTGATGCCGTTCTGGCCCCGGGTCATCTTGAAGCGGGTGCCGTGGCTGTCGGCGGGAGCGCGGGTGATGATATTGACGACGGCCATCAGGGCGTTGGCGCCGTAGCTGACGGTGTTGGGCCCGCGAAAGACCTCGATCCGCTCGATGTCTTCCATGGCGACCGGTATATCGCTCCAATCCACCGTCGCCAGGCCGGCGCGGTACACCGAACGGCCGTCGATCAGCACTTGCATGCGCCGCGCTTCGCTGGCGCTGGTGCCGTGGTAGTTGACCGTGGCCTGGTTGCCGCTGAGGTTGCCGACCATCATGCCGGGCACCAGGCGCAACAGTTCGCTGATGTCCCGGGCACCGCTGCCCTTGATTAATTCGCTGTCGAGCACGGTCATGCTGCCCGGTACCGCCGCCGGCGACTGTTTCAGGCGCGTGGCGGTCAGAACCTGGGGGAGGGGCTGGTTATCCACAAACAGGTCGTCGGCCACCGCTGGCGGGCTGATGATCAGCGCCAATAACAGGGATGAACCTGGACGGGAGGGGCCAACGGACACGGCACAGCCTTTGGATAAGAAGAAGGATGGCGGGCATGTTAACCGAGCCGAACGACTTTTCCATTCACGTTGACAGCATTTTCCTAGGGATTGGTGGTCAGCTTCCTACAGCGATGGGTAATTGCGGACGGGGCTGGTCGCGCTCCGGCTGCTCCGTATAATGCCCGGCATTGCCACTTGGTATGGAAGAGCGGATTGCATATGACTGAACAGCGCCCGATTGCGGTCCTGGGAGGCGGGAGTTTCGGCACCGCCGTGGCTAACCTGCTGGCGGAGAATGGTCACGCGGTGCGCCAATGGATGCGTGACCCGGAGCAGGCCGAGGCCATCCGGGTCAACCGGGAGAATCCGCGTTACCTCAAAGGCATCAAGATCCGGCCAGAAGTCGAACCGGTTACCGATCTACAGGTCACGCTCCAAGGCAGCGACCTGTTTTTCGTCGCCTTGCCCTCCAGCGCCCTGCGTTCGGTGCTGGCCCCCCATGCCGAAAGCTTGAGCGGCAAAATGCTGGTGAGCCTGACCAAGGGCATCGAGGCGCAGACCTTCAAACTGATGAGCGAGATCCTCGAAGAGATCGCCCCCAAGGCGCGAATCGGCGTGATCTCCGGGCCGAACCTGGCGCGCGAGATTGCCGAACATGCCCTGACGGCAACCGTGGTGGCCAGCGAAGATGAAGCGTTGTGCCAGTGCGTCCAGGCTGCACTGCATGGCCGCACATTCCGCGTCTATGCCAGCGCCGATCGTTTCGGCGTGGAACTGGGCGGGGCGCTGAAGAACGTCTACGCGATCATTGCCGGCATGGCGGTCGCGCTGGGCATGGGCGAGAACACCAAGAGCATGCTAATCACCCGGGCACTGGCGGAAATGACCCGTTTCGCGGTCAGCCAGGGCGCCAATCCGATGACCTTTCTCGGGCTGGCCGGGGTCGGTGACCTGATCGTCACCTGTTCCTCGCCCAAGAGCCGCAACTACCAGGTGGGGTTTGCCCTCGGCCAGGGCCTGAGCCTGGACGAGGCCGTGTCGCGCCTGGGGGAAGTGGCCGAAGGGGTCAACACGCTCAAGGTACTCAAGGCCAAATCCCAGGAGGCCGGCGTGTACATGCCGCTGGTCGCCGGTCTGCATGCGATCCTGTTCGAAGGACGCACGCTGGAACAGGTGATTGAACTGTTGATGCGTGGCGAACCCAAGACTGACGTCGACTTTATTTCCACCAGTGGTTTCAACTGAGCCTCTTTTTACCGCAAGCAGGAGCGAACCATGAACGATCCGAAAGGGCAGCCCCAATACGAATCCATCCTGCTGCGCGTGCTATGGATGGTGATTTACCTGTTGGTCTGGCAGGTGGCGCAATTCATTCTCGGCGCCGTGGTGCTGGTGCAACTGATTTACCGGCTGATCTACGGCGCACCCAGCGCCAGCCTGATGAATTTCGGCGACAGCCTGAGCCAGTTCCTGGCGCAGATCGGCCGTTTCGGCACCTTCCACAGCGACCAGAAACCTTGGCCATTCGCCGACTGGCCGACCCCACGTACACCGGAAGGCGAAGCGCCCCACGCAGTGGCGCCGGCTCCGCATCCGGTCCGGGATGAGGAGCCGAAGCTATGAAACTGTGGGTATTGCGTCATGGCGAGGCCGAGCCGCACGGGGCCCGTCCCGATCCGGAGCGGGTGTTGACGGTCCGTGGTCGTGAGGAAGTGTTGCTCAGCGCCGGTCGGCTGATGGGCGAGCCATTGCAGGCCATTTATGCCAGCCCTTATGTGCGCGCCCAGCAGACCGCGCAGTTGATGCGCGAGGCCCTCGGATTCGAGCCCGAATTGATCACCGTAGACTGGTTGACGCCGGAAACCCGACCGGCTGACGTGTTGAAACACCTGGACCATCAGGACAATGTACTGCTGGTCAGCCATAACCCATTGGTGGGCAGCCTGCTGGGTTTTTTGCAGCACGGTCATTTGCAGCAACCTGAACAAGTGTCGACGGCGGGCTTGGCCGAGCTGGAAGGCGACCTGCTGCTTGCCGGTGCGATGAAGCTCAAGGAACTCAGGCATCCCTGAGCAGCCGGTGGCCGGTTGAACAAAACAAGAAAATCACATAGGAAGGCAACGATGAGTCTGTGGCGCACTACCCCGAATATCGAACAACTGAACGCCGCCGGTAAAAACACCATCAGCGAAGTGCTGGATATCCGTTTCGAAGCCTTCGACGACGAATCCCTGACCGCGAGCATGGTCGTTGATCACCGCACCCACCAGCCGTTCGGCCTACTGCACGGCGGCGCTTCGGTGGTGCTGGCCGAGACAGTGGGTTCCATGGCTGCCTATCTGTGCGTGGATACCAGCAAATTCTATTGCGTGGGCCTGGAGATCAACGCCAACCACCTGCGTGGCGTGCGCAGCGGACGGGTCACGGCCACGGCCCGCTCGATTCACCTGGGCCGCACCACCCAGGTCTGGGACATCCGCCTGGTCAATGACGACGGCAAAGTCAACTGCGTATCGCGGCTGACCATGGCGGTGGTGCCGTTGGGAGAACAGCCGCCAGTGCGTTAATGTCTGCCGGGCTGGAGCAGTCCGTTGTGGCGAGGGCAGGACTCCATATCCCAACCCCGGCGGTCATCATTCCTGTCAGTTA
The DNA here is from genome assembly GCF_035751725.1 of Pseudomonas frederiksbergensis. Classification (GTDB taxonomy): domain Bacteria; phylum Pseudomonadota; class Gammaproteobacteria; order Pseudomonadales; family Pseudomonadaceae; genus Aquipseudomonas; species Aquipseudomonas frederiksbergensis_A. Next base: position 1,738,792 of record NZ_CP142104.1, read on the forward strand.
CGGTCATTGCTGCGCCATCGGGTTCTGCGGACAATCGGTCGCAGTTCTCGCAATGGATCGGTCACTATGTCGCAACAGGTGTTTTTCGCTCACGCCAACGGTTTCCCTTCGGCTACGTACGGCAAGCTGTTCGCCGCCCTGGCGCCGCAGTACGAGGTTGCGCACCTTGAGTTGCATGGCCATGACCCTCGATTCCCGGTCGATGACAACTGGAACAACTTGGTGGACGAGCTGATTCATCATCTGGAGCAGCAACCGGAACCGGTGTGGGGTGTGGGTCATTCCTTGGGGGGTGTGCTGCATCTGCACGCGGCGTTGCGCAGCCCTCAGTTGTATCGGGGCGTGGTCATGCTCGATTCTCCAGTGCTGACCCGGGTGGACCGTTGGCTGATCCTGGCCGCCAAACGCCTGGGCTTCATTGATCGCCTGACGCCGGCGGGGCGGACCCTGGGGCGGCGGGAGGAGTTCAGTGACCTTGAGTCGGCCCGGGCTTATTTCGCCGGCAAGACGCTTTTTCGCGGTTTCGACCCGGAGTGCTTCGAAGCGTACCTGCAACATGGCTTGCAACCGGTGGGTGATCGGTTGCGGCTGCGCTTCGACCCGGCGACGGAAATCAGCATCTACCGAGGTGTGCCGCATACCAGCCCCGGAAAGGCTCGAAAACTCGAAGTACCGCTGGCGGTGGTACGGGGGCGGCAGAGCCGAGTGGTGATGCGTCATCACGCCCGGTCGGTGGGCCGTATGCCCTTTGGCGAGTCGCTGAGCATGCCTGGCGGCCACATGTTTCCTCTGGAGCGTCCGCAAGACACTGCCAATCTGCTCAAGGACCTTTTCCAGCGCTGGGAAGGGCGCCGCCCATGAGCGTCGTTGAAGAAGTCCGCCTGAGCCTGCCTCATATCGAGCTGGCGGCCCATCTGTTCGGGCCGGAAGATGGCCGGCCAGTGATTGCCCTGCATGGCTGGCTGGACAACGCCAACAGTTTCGCCCGGCTGGCGCCCCGGTTGCACGGCGTGCGGGTGATCGCCCTGGACATGGCCGGCCATGGTCATTCCGGGCACCGTCCACCTGGCGCCGGCTATGCCTTGTGGGACTATGCCCACGATGTGCTGCAAGTCGCCGAACAGTTGGGCCTGCAGCGTTTTGCCCTGTTGGGGCATTCCATGGGCGCCATTGTCTCGCTGGTGCTGGCCGGTGCCTTGCCGGAGCGGATCACACACTTGGGCCTGATCGATGGGCTGATTCCTCCTACAGGCAAAGGCGACAATGCGGCGGAGCGCATGGGCATGGCCCTGCAGGCGCAGCTGGATCTGCAACAAAAAAGCAAACCGGTCTACAAGACCCTCGACCGCGCTATTGAGGCCCGAATGAAAGGGCTGGTGGCGGTCAGTCGCGAAGCCGCCGAATTACTGGCCCAGCGCGGCCTGATGCCGGTGCCTGGAGGCTATACCTGGCGTACCGACAATCGCCTGACCCTGCCGTCCCCGCTGCGCCTGACCGACGAGCAGGCCATGGCTTTCGTGGCGCGGGTCGCCTGTCCTGCCCATCTGGTGGTTGCGGCCGAGGGCATGCTGGGGCAACACCGGGAATTGCTGGAGCGTCTACCCTTCAGTCATGAGCAGGTACCTGGCGGCCATCATCTGCACCTGAACGATGAGGTCGGTGCCGCGCTTGTAGCAGACTGTTTCAATCGGTTCTTCAGCGTTTCTTGACTTGCGCCGGACAAGTGTCGAGGCTGGGCGGGTTGAAAGGGAGCCAACCATGACTGATACCTGTCCACTCGCCTTGCTGCGCATTGACGAACGCCTTTGCGTCGCGCGGACCCTGGCGAAGCCGATCCAATGAAATTGTCCATTCATTCATTCGTCCTGCTGGCGCTGGCCAGTTTCGGCCCGTTATCGCTGGCTGCCGATGTGCCGGGCAGCCAGGATCTGGAAAGCGTGCCGCGCATGCCCGACGCGCAGATCGTCGATTATCGGCAAACCAGCGACGTGGAGCGTATCTACCCCATGGGGTCGATCCGCAAGATCAGCGGCCAGCTGCGTTTCGACGGGCAGGTGGACGCCCGTGGCAACGCCACCTCGGTGACTTATGAACTGCCGCCGGAACATACCGCCACGCAGGCATTTACCGCTGCCCGCGAAGCGTTGCAGAAACAGGGCGCCGGGCTACTGTTCTGGTGCCAGGCCCGCGATTGTGGCGAAAGCAGCCTGTGGGCCAACGAGGTATTCGGCAATGCCAAGCTCTATGGCGCCGATAATGGCCAGGCCTACCTGCTGCTGCGCCTGGCGCCGCCGGCGGACAACACGCTGATCGCGCTGTATGCCATCACCCGTGGCAACCGCAAGGCCTACCTGCATGTCGAGCAGTTCGAAGCGAGCGCGCCGTTGGGGGATGTGCTGCCGACCTCTGCCACGTTGTTGCGCCAGCTCAAGGACACCGGTGTGCTGGACTTGCCGCGTCTTGCCGGAGAACCGGAAGATGCCTGGTCGCGCCTGCTATCCCGGGCCTTGAACCTGGACACTGGCCTTCGGGTCAGCATCGCCGGCCCACACGCCGAGGCGTGGCGCCAGGCGCTGGTCGGGCAGGGCGTCCGGGCGGCCAGGATGGAGGCGTCCGGCGCTGACGCGGCGGGCTTGCGCCTTGAGCTGTTGCGATAAGCTGACGGGCAAACGCGTTTGCTGTCGTTAGCCCGGCCTTGTTCATTTTTCGAGACTTTCCATGCTCAATAACGATCGACTGTTGGTGCAAATCCTGCTCCTGGTGTTGTTCGGCGCCAGCCTCTGGGTGATGGCGCCGTTCTGGTCGGCGCTGTTCTGGGGCGCGGTGCTGGCTTTCGCCAGTTGGCCACTGATGCGCCTGTTGACCCGTTGGGTCAACGGTCGTGAATCATTGGCCGCGGCCCTGCTGACGGTGGGCTGGATGTTGCTGGTGGCGGTGCCGCTGGTGTGGCTGGGGTTCAACCTCGCCGATCATGTGCGCGATGCCACGGCGTTCATCAGGGATGTGCAGGTCGATGGCCTGCCCGAAGCGCCCGACTGGCTGGCCGGGGTGCCGCTGGTGGGCGGGCGGCTGGTCACCCTCTGGAACAGCATCGACCAGCAGGGTGCGGCGATGATGGTCTCCATCAAGCCGTACCTGGGGCGTGTCGGCAATTGGTTGCTGGCGCGTAGCGCGCAGATTGGTGGTGGGATCCTCGAGCTGACACTGAGCATCGTGTTCGTGTTCTTCTTCTACCGGGACGGCCCGCGCTTGGCAGCATTTGTCCAAGGGCTGCTGGAGCGGCTGATCGGCGACCGTGCCGGGTACTACGTCGAGTTGGTCGCCGGCACGGTGCAGCGAGTGGTCAATGGCGTGATCGGTACTGCCGCGGCCCAGGCCGTGCTGGCGCTGATCGGCTTCCTGATCGCCGGAGTGCCGGGGGCGCTGGTGCTGGGCATCGTCACCTTCCTGCTCAGCCTGATTCCCATGGGGCCTCCGCTGGTCTGGATCCCCGCCACGGCCTGGCTGGCGTGGAAGGGCGAGTATGGGATGGCGGTGTTCCTCGGCATCTGGGGCACGTTCATCATCAGCGGCGTGGACAACGTGCTCAAGCCTTACCTGATCAGCCGTGGCGGAAACCTGCCGCTGGTGATCGTGTTGCTTGGGGTGTTCGGCGGACTGATTGCCTTCGGCTTTATCGGGCTGTTCATCGGCCCGACCCTGCTAGCGGTGGCGTACAGTTTGCTGACGGATTGGAGCAAGAGCCAGGCGCGGTAACGCAGCGGTTCAGGCCACGCGGGGCAAACGAATCACCGCAGTCAATCCGCCTCCGGGGGTTTGCTCCAGGCTCAATTGTCCGCCCAGGCGTTCGGCGGCCTCCCGGGCGATGGTCATGCCCAGGCCGACGCCACCGGAGTTGCGATTGCGCGAACCCTCCAGGCGAAAGAATGGCTCGAACACCGCTTCGCGCTGGTCTTCAGCGATGCCGGGTCCATGGTCAATCACCCGGATCAGCAATTGGTGCTGCTGGTCTTCCAGGACAATCGATGCCTCGCCAGCGTAGCGCAGGGCATTATCGACGAGGTTATTGATGCAGGAACGCAGCGCCATCGGCTGCACCTGCAAGGGCGCACAGTTGCCGCTGGCGTGGACATTGGCGCCTTGGTCCTGGGCGTTTTCGCTCAATGACTCCACCAGGGCCTGCACGTCCATCCATTGCCATGCCTCGCTGGTGCGTTGCTCATGCAGATAGGTCAGCGTGGCATCGAGCATGGCGATCATATCGTCCAGGTCTTGGCGCATCTGATCCTGCAACCGGGTGTCGTTGATCTGCTCCAGGCGCAGCTTGAGCCGCGCAAGCGGGGTGCGCAGGTCATGGGAGACCGCGCCAAGCATGCGCGAGCGCTGCTGCACCTGTTCACGGATCCGTTGTTGCATCAGGTTGAACGTATGGGCGGCTTGGCGGGCCTCTCGCGGACCCGTTTCCTGGAGTGGTGGGCTATCGAGGTCCTCGCTCAGCCGTTCGGCGGCATCGCTCAGGCGTTGGATCGGCCGGGTCAGGAGCTTGGCGCCGTACCAAGCCGCAACGATCAAGCACACAAACTGAAATGTCAGCGGCACCACAGGCCCGCCGAACCATGGGCGTGTGCCCGGTGGCGGGCCGGAGCGCGCGGAACCTCCGGCTTGATGGGAGAATTCCGGTGGCGGCCCGGGAGGTGGCGGCTTGTCGTAATGAAAGAACCAGGCAAAGGCCAACAGGTGCGCCAGCACGATCGCCACCAGCAGCACGCCGAACAGGCGGCCGAACAGGGAGTCGACGCGCAGGCGCATCAACCGATGTCCCGCGCATCGAACAGGTAGCCTTCACCGCGCACGGTCTTGATCAGCTGTGGGGCCTTGGGGTCGTCACCCAGTTTCTGGCGCAAGCGCGAGACCAGCAGGTCGATACTGCGGTCAAACGCCTCGATCGAGCGACCGCGGGCGGCGTCCAGCAGTTGTTCACGACTGAGCACTCGGCGCGGACGCTCGATGAACACCCACAGCAGACGGAATTCGGCGTTGGATAGAGGCACCACCAATCCATTGGCAGAGACCAACTGGCGCAGCACGCTATTGAGTCGCCAGTTATCGAAACGGATATTGGCCCGCTGCTCGCTGCGGTCATCGCGCACGCGGCGAAGGATGGTCTGGATTCGCGCCACAAGCTCCCTCGGCTCGAAGGGTTTGGCCATGTAGTCATCTGCGCCCAGTTCCAGGCCGATGATGCGGTCGGTGGGCTCGCAGCGCGCTGTCAGCATCAGGATGGGAATGTCCGACTCGGCCCGCAACCAGCGGCACAGCTGCAAACCGTCTTCTCCTGGCAACATCAGGTCCAGGACGACCACATCGAAATGTTCGGCCTCCATTGCCTGGCGCATGGCCACGCCATCGGTTACGCCACTGGCGCGGATGTTGAAGCGGGCCAGGTAGCCGATCAGCAATTCGCGGAGCGGTACGTCGTCATCGACGATCAGCGCGCGGGTGCTCCAACGCTTATCGTCGTCGGACGCTCTTGGGTCGCCAGCATTTGCAACAGGGGTGTTCTGCATGGGGGCGTCATCTGCCAGTTGGGCTGCCAACCGCATAGAAGGCGGCGAGGGCGTGGTTTGAGCATAAGCTTCGGACGGTGGGCCGTGAAGCGGTTGCGGCGGCGCAGGGTAGCGTCCCGTCGTGTTGCGTGCGTGTCATGAATGTATCGGCCCTGACACAAATGGCCGAAAGGACAATCGACGATTTACCGATCATTGGGTCCCGCACGGGCGCTGGTTCCGCTACAATGCGCGCCGATTTCGACTTGCCTGAGAGCCCGCTCATGTCCGCCTGCCAGACGCCTATCATCGTCGCCCTGGATTTTCCTACCCGTGACGCCGCCCTGAAGCTGGCCGACCAGTTGGACCCCAAGCTTTGCCGGGTCAAGGTCGGCAAGGAGCTGTTCACCAGCTGTGCGTCGGAAATCGTAGGGACGTTGCGTGACAAGGGATTCGAGGTTTTCCTCGACCTGAAATTCCATGACATTCCCAACACTACCGCCATGGCCGTCAAGGCTGCTGCGGAGATGGGCGTGTGGATGGTCAATGTGCATTGCTCCGGTGGCCTGCGCATGATGGCTGCCTGTCGTGAAGTGCTGGACCAGCGCAGTGGCCCGAAGCCGCTGCTGATCGGCGTGACCGTGCTGACCAGCATGGAGCGTGAGGACTTGGCAGGGATCGGCCTGGACATCGAGCCCCAGGAACAAGTGCTGCGCCTGGCGGCGCTGGCGCAAAAGGCCGGGATGGACGGTCTGGTCTGCTCGGCGCTGGAAGCCGGCGCCCTGAAAGCGGCCCACCCGTCGCTGCAACTGGTGACACCGGGGATTCGCCCGGCCGGCAGCGCGCAGGATGACCAGCGGCGCATCCTGACCCCACGCCAGGCCTTGGACGCAGGTTCCGATTACCTGGTGATCGGTCGTCCGATCAGCCAGGCTGCCGATCCGGCCAAGGCGCTGGCTGCGGTTGTGGCTGAACTGGCCTGACTAGGATGCTGTAAACCTTGTGGGAGCGAGCTTGCTCGCTCCCACATTTGTTTTATGTCAGGCCTTGGGTATCGGGTCTCACCGTATGTTTCGCGTCAGACCTTCAACACCAACTTCCCGAAATTTTCCCCACTAAACAATCTGGTCAGCGTCTCGGGGAAGGTTTCCAGCCCCTCGACAATGTCTTCCTTGCTCTTGAGCTGCCCCTTGGCCATCCAGCCGGCGATCTCCTGCCCGGCGGCGGCGAACTGCGAGGCATAATCCATGACCACGAAACCTTCCATCCGCGCACGGTTGACCAACAGCGACAGGTAGTTCGCCGGGCCTTTCACTGCTTCCTTGTTGTTGTATTGACTGATGGCGCCGCAGATCACCACGCGGGCCTTGAGGTTCAGGCGGCTGAGCACCGCATCGAGAATATCGCCGCCGACGTTATCGAAATACACATCCACGCCTTTGGGGCACTCGCGCTTGAGGCCGGCGTGAACGTCTTCGCTCTTGTAGTCGATGGCACCGTCGAAGCCCAGCTCATCGACCAGGAACTTGCACTTGTCGGCACCGCCGGCAATGCCGACCACACGGCAGCCTTTGATCTTGGCGATCTGCCCGGCGATGCTGCCTACCGCGCCGGCGGCGCCAGAAAGCACCACGGTTTCACCGGCCTTCGGCGCGCCGACGTCCAGCAGGGCGAAATAAGCGGTCATGCCAGTCATGCCCAGCGCGGACAAATAACGGGGCAGTGGCGCCAGTTTCGGATCGACTTTATAGAAACCGCGCGGTTCGCCGAGGAAGTAATCCTGCACGCCCAGGGCGCCGTTGACGTAATCCCCCACCGCAAATCCCGGGTTATTCGACGCAACCACCTGGCCGACCCCCAATGCCCGCATGACTTCGCCGATGCCCACCGGTGGGATATAGGACTTGCCCTCGTTCATCCAGCCACGCATGGCCGGGTCCAGGGACAGGTATTCATTCTTGACCAGTATCTGGCCCGCTGCCGGTTCGCCAACCGGGACTTGTTGATAAGTGAACGTCTCGCGGGTCGCGGCGCCCACCGGGCGTTTGGCGAGCAGGAACTGGCGGTTGATCTGGGCGGTCATGACAGGCACTCAAGATGAATGGAGCTTTGTTGATAGACCCTTGATGCGTTCACCGCAAGGTTTGCCTATCCAGCGAATGCGGGTTGATCCAAAACGGTGATGATGCCCTGGGTGGTGTTATCACTGGCGTTCATGCAGAGCCAACCGGCGATTGGATAGTGCTGCCGTGCCGTTGCGGTCGGTGGCTAAATCGCAGCGTCAGTAATTCTTCGAGGCAGTGATCATGAGCATGACGTTTTCCGGACAGGTCGCCGTGGTGACGGGCGGCGCGGCGGGCATTGGCCGCGCCACGGCCCAGGCGTTCGCGGCGCAGCACCTCAAAGTAGTCGTCGCCGACCTGGACGTTGCGGGCGGCGAGGGCACGGTGCAGTTGATTCGCGAGGCGGGTGGCGAGGCTGTGTTCGTGCGTTGCGACGTGACGTTGGAAAGCGATGTGCGAAATCTCATGGACGAAGTCATCGCCGCGTACGGTCGCCTCGATTACGCGTTCAACAACGCTGGCATCGAAATCGAGAAGGGCAAGCTGGCCGACGGTACGCTGGATGAGTTCGACGCGATCATGGGCGTCAACGTCAAGGGTGTCTGGTTGTGCATGAAATATCAGCTGCCATTGCTGCTGGCCCAGGGTGGTGGCGCCATCGTCAACACGGCCTCCGTTGCAGGGCTCGGGGCGGCGCCGAAGATGAGTATCTACGCGGCTTCCAAGCATGCCGTCATCGGGTTGACCAAGTCGGCGGCGATTGAATATGCAAAGAAGAAAATCCGTGTGAATGCGGTATGCCCGGCGGTGATCGACACTGATATGTTCCGTCGGGCCTATGAGGCGGATCCGAAAAAAGGCGAATACGCCAACGCGATGCATCCGGTGGGGAGAATCGGCAAAGTCGAGGAAATCGCCAGCGCCGTGTTGTATTTGTGCAGCGATGGCGCGGCGTTTACCACGGGGCATTCGTTGGCGGTGGATGGCGGGGCTACGGCAATCTAGCGAGAGTTGCCGTCTCGTTATAGGACAAAGCCCGCACTGGTTGCGGGTTTTCCTTTGAGAACGAAGGTTCCCTTGAGGGTTCCGCCAATGTATTTCAAAGAATGAGAATGAGGCGTTTTCGCGCCTTTCTCTTACATCCTCCCACATCGACCTGTGCTTAACTGTTTGTGCAAATAAAACAAACGCTTAGGAGCTTGGTTACTCATGGAGTTGAGAATCGACCGGCAGGCCCTGGTGCCCGTCGTGCAGCAAATTGTCGACGCGTTGGCTGGCTGGATTCGACAGGACGCGGTGGAACCGGGGACTCGCCTGCCATCGATCAGGCAGCTGGCCCGGGATAATCTATTAAGTCAGGCCAGTGTCCATGAGGCCTGCCAGCGCCTGGTCGCCCAAGGTTTGTTGGCGTCACGTCACGGCTCGAGTTTTTTTGTTGCCCAGGCCGCTTGCGTCGCCGGGGGCTCGGAGCTCGTCTGGCCGCAAGACGGAATGCCGGGCCAGAAGGCGCCGGTAGACCCTGCGCGTCACGTATTGAAGTTGGGCTGCGGTGGGCTGCCCGAGAGTTGGCGCGAAAGTGATGACCTGGGGTATGCGATCCGTCAGGTCACGCGGACCGACATGGCGGGGCTGTTCAACTACAACACGCCACTGGGATTACCCGCCCTGCGCGAGCAACTCGCCAAGCGGTTGAAGCAGCTTGATATCGATGCCGATGAAAATCGCATCCTGACCACCCAGGGCGCCACTCACGCGCTCGACCTGATCGTGCGGACACTCCTGCGGCCCGGGTGCTGCGTGGTGGTGGAGAGCCCCGGCTATTCGAACCTGTTCAACCTGCTCAGGCTGCACAAGATAGACATGATCGAATTGCCCAGGACACCGCGTGGCCCGGACGTCGATGCCCTCCAGCGTTTGCTGGCGATCCATAGGCCCAGCGCTATTTTCATCAACAGTGCCTGCCACAACCCGACCGGCAGCAGCCTGGCACCGTCCGTGGCCCAGCGGCTGCTGCAACTGGCCAGCGAGCACGCCATGTTGGTCGTCGAAGACGATGTCTATGCCGATTTCCAGGGCTCAACGCGGGCCCGATTGGCGGCACTGAATACCGATGTGATCTATCTGGGCAGTTTTTCGAAGACCTTGAGCAGCTCTTTACGCGTCGGCTTCATAGTGGCCGAGCCGTCCGTTGTTGCGCGCCTGGGCGAGGTCAAGGAGATCACCTGCATGGGAGCGTCGCGATTCGCCGAGTCGGTGCTGGCGAGCCTCCTGGTCAACGGCGCCTATCGCAAGCTGGTTCAGCGCCAGCGCCAGCGACTCAATGCCGACATGGCGGTGACGTTGCAACTGCTGGAAGACGCCGATTGGAAAGTGTTTGGCAAACCGGCGGGTGGCCTTTTCATCTGGGCGCGTCCGCCGTCGTGTGACTATGCTCAGTTGCAGCATCTGGCCGGGCGGTGCGGCATTCAGTTGTCCTCTCGCACGGCGTTCAGCCCTTCGGGTGCCGAGACGGATTGGCTGCGGGTCAACGTCGCCTATGCGCGGGATCCCAGGGCCTTGGCATTTTTCCGAGCCACGGCCCTGGATCGACCTCAAGTGTCCTGAAAACGACGCGCCTGTAGCTTTTTGCCATTATTCCGACGCCAGCATCTTGTGTTGCGGGGTGTCTCGTTGCGAATCTGCAAATCAACACACATCGGCAGAGGATTGGGCGCAATGATTTCGGCCGTGCAAGGACGTTTTGCCAATCTGGGTATGGCAAAGAAATTGGGTATCGGGTTTGTCCTGGTGTTGCTGCTCACCGCAGTGGTGGCGGCCATTGGCGTCTGGTCCCTGCAAACCATCAGCCATCGGTTCGCGGGTTTGAAGCAGATGTCGTTCCTTAACAGCGAGTTGCTCAAGGTCCGGCTGCTGGAGCAAGACTTTGCCTTGCGCTCCGACCCCAAGACCGCCGATGCCCTGCGCCAGGGCGTCGATGGGTTGATAGCCCTGGCGAATGAACTCAAGGCGCAGTCTGCCAGCAATGTACCGGTGATGGATGATGTCCAGCAGGCTTTGGCGGCCTATCGCAAGGCTTTCGACGAATTCGTCGGGCTGAGTCAAAGCAAGGACCTCGCCTTGGAGATGGCCAGTTGGTCGGTTTCCAGCGTCGCCAATAACCTGGATGTCTTGCAGGCGGGGCTGGCCGATGACGGCGCCTATACCCTGAAGGACTCCGAGGGCAAGGAGGGTGCGCAATTTATCGAGCAGGCCAACCAGGTCAGCGAAGTGTCGCGACTCATGTTGCAGTCGATGAACGAAGCGCGTGTTCGGCTGGACCAAAGCCGCAAAGGCAGTGATGAAGCCGCTGGGCAAGGCAATATCGAACAGGCCGAGCAGGCCATGAAACTGGCTGAAGAACTCAAGGAGGCGGTCAAGGATCCTGGCTATCAAACGGTGCTCAACGAAGTCGCCGGGCACATCGCCGGGTTCAACCAGCAACTGGCGGAATACACCGGCCTGCTGGCCAAGGAAAAAATTGTCTACCAGCAATTGCACGAACGCGCCGATCAGGTGGTGGCGCGGGTCGACCAGGCGTTCAGCGCCGAAGACAGCGCCATGCACGCGGAACTGAAGAAAAACTCGCTGATGATCATCGGCTCGTCGGCCTTGGCCCTGTTGGTGGGGTTGGTTGCGGCCTGGGTGATCACCCGGTTGATTGTCACCCCGCTGCGCAGCGTGATTCGTGTTGCCCAGCAGATAGCCGCCGGTGACCTGAGCGCCAAGGTCGAGGTGACGCGCCGGGACGAGATTGGCCAGTTGATGTTGGCAATGCAGCAGATGGGGGCCGGGTTGAGCAGTATCGTCAGTGGTCTGCAGTCCGGCATCGAGCAGTTGGCCAGCTCTGCCCAGTCATTGTCATCCGTCACTGAACAGACCAACCTGGAAGTCAGCAGCCAGAAAGAGGAAACCGAGCAGGTCGCTACGGCGATGAACCAGATGACCGCCACCGTGCACGATGTGGCCCGCAATGCGGAGGAGGCGGCGCAAGCGGCGCAGACAGCGGATGACAAGGTTGAAAGCGGCCAGCAGGTGGTGCGCCAGAGCATGGTGCGTATCGAGCAATTGGCTGACTCGGCCATGATGACCAGCACCAGCATCGAAAGCCTGAGCGCCGAGATACAAAACATCGGCACCGTGCTGGGCGTGATCAAGAGCGTGGCCGAGCAAACCAACCTGCTGGCCCTCAACGCCGCCATCGAAGCGGCCAGGGCCGGTGAGCAGGGCAGGGGATTCGCGGTCGTGGCCGACGAGGTGCGGGCGCTGGCCAGGCGTACGCAACAGTCCACCGAGGAGATCGAGCGCCTGGTCGGTGCGCTGCGCTCAGCTGCACAAGCCTCCGTGCAGCAAATCCAGAGCAGTGGCGAGCTGGTGAAAATGGCGGTCAGCGACGCATTGCAGACTGAAAGCGCTCTGGGCAGCATCGCGGCGGCGGTGTCATTGATCCAGCAAATGAACCAACAGATCGCCGCGGCCGCCGAGCAACAGAGCTCCGTGGCCGAAGAAATCAACCGCAGCGTCACCAGCATCCGGGCGAGCGCCGATCAATCGTCCATTGCGATGCAAGGCAACGCCGCTTCAAGTATCGAGCTGGCGCAGCTTGGGGTTGAGTTGAAAGAAATGGTGGGGCATTTCAGATTGTGAATTGGCGGTGGGCTGCCATCGCTGTTGCTGGCAGGCCAATCCACTCAGCATCTTCATCGACGGTCACACCGCCTTCGCAGCAGGCTCGCTTGCAACAAAAAAGCGGTGTGCCACCAGGATCAGGTATCGAGGCGTGGGCGACCCGGCATCGATGGCGAGGCCCAACGATCAGTCGTAAACCTTCTTCTTCTTCCACTCATCGTTGGCCTCGTCTTCCTTCAACCCTTCGGTCAACTGGTTCACCTCACCCTCCACAGGCTGAGTGCTGGCCAGGACCTGGGCGTTGGCCCGCGCCAGGAGCTTCTCCAGATAAGCCAACTGTTCGGCATAGACCTGCGGTTCCTGCTGCTTGCGCAAATACTGGACACCGCGCTCGAACGCCAGTCGAGCCTGCCCCGGCTGCTCCTGCTGCAAGGCCTGCTGGCCGAGGTTGTTGAAGAATTCGATGTGCAGCAGCACCAGGATGTGCCGCACCTCACGGATCCAGCGCTTGGCCTCGTTGGGCGGGAGGAACCCGTCCTGGGCGGCGCGAGTGATCTGGCCGTGCAGGGCCTCGAGCAGGAACCGCACATCCTTGGCCTTCGCTTCGGTCTGGATCGGCGCCGGCGGGTTGTTCACCGGAATCGACTCACCCTGGGCGGCCAGCGCCGTCAGTTCGTCCAGTCGAGCCTTGACCTGAGCGTTGGACTTGTCGAGATTGAGCAGGCGCTGGCAGACATTCAGCTCAAGACGCGTGATCAAGAGCTTCAGGGCCGGATTCATCAACTGGCCGGGGAAGGTTTCGGTGAGCTCGCCACAACGACGCAAGCGATCGTTGAGCTCAACCTTGGTACGGACCTTTTCCAGCTTGTTGTTTTCCACCACATGGTTCATGTAGCCAATGGCGATCAACAGTGCGATCCCGGCTACGACGAGCAGGGTGATCATGAGTGGTGTCACCGGTAAGACCTCTTTAATAGGGTACGCATGTCATGAGTGTAGTGGCTTGGCTTTTAAGCGCATAGGCCCGAACGACGCGATTAGACGGGCGTCGTGCTGTTTATGGAGCTTGTAGCGGAGTAGGTGCACATTGCCATCATTTGCCTGGCGCGACTATAACGCCTTGGCGGGCGACAGAATATAGGCGCCAGAGACCGGACGAAGAAAATCTGCGAAGCCGCCCCAAAGCGGGCGAAGTCATTGATTTAAATAAATTTATATTCGGGGGTTGACGACCCTCCAATCCATCCATAGAATGCGCGCCACTTACAGCGTAAAGCACTCAGCTAAACGCGATAAGCAGTGAATGTTGTACGTGTGTCCCCTTCGTCTAGTGGCCTAGGACACCGCCCTTTCACGGCGGTAACAGGGGTTCGAGTCCCCTAGGGGACGCCAATGCGGGAATAGCTCAGTTGGTAGAGCACGACCTTGCCAAGGTCGGGGTCGCGAGTTCGAGTCTCGTTTCCCGCTCCAATTTAAACAGCGTTGCTTTCGGGCAAGGCTGAGTGAAGCCAGAGCCGACATCTTCGGATGCGGATTTGGGCACTGAAATACACACCATGTGTTTCAGTTAGTGTGTCCCCTTCGTCTAGTGGCCTAGGACACCGCCCTTTCACGGCGGTAACAGGGGTTCGAGTCCCCTAGGGGACGCCATTTGCGGGAATAGCTCAGTTGGTAGAGCACGACCTTGCCAAGGTCGGGGTCGCGAGTTCGAGTCTCGTTTCCCGCTCCAAATTCAAGAAAACGCCGCTCATTTGAGCGGCGTTTTTTTATGCGCGCAAAAAACTCCTATCCCTCCAGGCTTTGCACCAGGCTTTCCAGCGCCTCTTCATCGGGGGGCGGCGGTGCAGCGCTCGAGCAGCGTACCTGGTACGCGAGACGGTATTCACTGGGCGTGCAATTGGCGTACTGCTTGAAGGCGCGGGCGAAGTAGGACGGGTCCTTGAAGCCGGCCTCATAGCCAATGCTGGTGATGGGCATCTGGCTGTTGTCGAGCAATTCCTTGGCGAAGCTCATGCGCTTGTTCAGCACATAGTCGGTAAAGCCCAGGCCATTGGCCTCCTTGAACACGCGGCTGAAGCGGAACGTGGTCATGCCGCAGCGCTTGGCGAGGTCGCGCTGGTCGATGCTGTCGCGAAAGTGCTGGTCGATGTACAGCATGATGTGGCTGAGGGCCTGGTGCTTCTGGTGCCCGGAGGTCAGGCGAATGCTGTCCGGCAGCGTCGGGGAGTGGTCGATCTGGGAGGTCGAGCCTCGGCCGCCGGATTGGCGACGCAGCTCGCACAGTTGCGTCACAGCGGTCAGGTAACGCTTGCGCTCGGCGGTTGTCAGGGGAAGCACCATGTATTCCCAGACGCTCGAGCGCATGGCCCAGACGGCGAGTTCCTCGGAATGTTGCACCGTGAACATGGTGATCGGGATGGCCGGGACCGTGCGCTTGATGTCCAGCAACCGCCTCAAGCCCTGGGTGTCCGGGCGATCGAAGTGGATACAGATCATGTCGGCCTGCACACCGGTGGGCAGCAGCGCGTTTTTCGCCAGGGCGCAGTCGCACGCTTGCTCGAACTGGCTGACGAGTTCCTTGGTGGAACGGTCGTGAGTCAGATCGAACCACAACAGCTTTGGCTTTCCAGTCAGATTTGGCGCCATAGGACGACTACTCGGTGGTTCTTCCTGCCCGTTAGCTAGCAGTATTGCCAATGTGCTATCAGTTTGCCGAATTAATTTTTACAGGCCCCTCGTCCTTTAGTGCTGCGTCCCTCACGCGCCGTTGCCAGCGTTGCGCAAACAGCGGCGATCGCCAGCCGGACAATTTCACGTCCGGCGCAAAATAATCCTAGCGATGTGCAAAATCCTCCTAACGACAATACCGGCCCGCTGACTAGGGTTGCATCAGGCAGTTCGAAATGTACTGCCTCTTTGAAAACAACCCCGATGAGGTGTGCGAAATGACTCTTCAAACTATCAAGGCTTCGGTATTGAAGTTCGCCAAAGATGAAGACGGCCTGACCATTGTGGAATACGCCGTTGCCGGTGGGTTGATCACGGTGGCCGTGGCCGCGATGTTCGTTTTGCTGGGCGGCGCCGTGAACACCCGTATTACCGCGCTCTGCGCCGCCGTGAAGGGCGCTGCCTGCTGAAACCAGCACCCGCATCGCAATGGGGCCAAGCCCATCGAGGCGCCGGTTTCCAATGTGTCTGATAAAGGTTCGAAGTGTCGGCTTGATGAACTTCGGGTTGTTCTTTATCGGCCTGTTTTCGTAACCGTTCAAGTGAGGCAAACAACATGAAAGTTCAACAGATCAAAACTTCGATAGTTAAATTCATCGATGATGAAGATGGCCTGACCATTGTGGAATATGCCGTCGCCGGTGGGCTGATCACGGTGGCCGTTGCCGCCATGTTCGTCCTGTTGGGTGGTGCCGTGAACGATCGGATCACCGCGCTTTGTGCCGCAGTCAAAGGCGCTGCCTGCTAACCCCAACCGCCCTATGGAGACGCATCATGTCCATGGAATTGCTGGTAACGACGGTACTGCTGCTAGGACTGCTGGGCGTGGCGGTGGTAAGCGATCTGCTTCGCCACCGCATCCCCAACAAGCTGGTCCTGCTGGGCCTTGCCCTGGGATTGGCCAGCCAGGCGTATACCGGCGCAATCGGCGGGCTGGGCGACAGCCTGTTGGGCATGCTGATCTGTTTCGCGTTGTTCCTGCCCATGTACGCGGTGGGTGGCATGGCCGCCGGCGATGTCAAGTTGATGACCATGGTGGGCAGTTTCCTACCCTTTCATTACGCACTGTGGGCGGCGCTGTTCAGCCTGATCGCCGGCGGTGTGTGCGGTTTCCTGATTGTCCTGGCCCGCGGCCAACTGCTGCAGACCCTTGAGCGCTACTGGTTGAGCGTCCGCGCCCAGGCCTACCTCGCGCCAACGGCGGACGAGGTCGCCGGCAAACCGTTTCCCTACTCGATTGCAATCCTGATCGGCACTTTGAACAGCGTTTACTGGCAACTGGTTGCCGGCGGCTGGGGAGTCTAGTCATGCACGTCATCAACGATAGCGATGCCTACCCCAGTGAACGCGAAGCGGTGCAGCGCCTGGCGCCGCAGCCGTGCACCATACGCGACACCGGCCTGAGCGACAGTTTCCTCGGCGAACTGGTGTGCAAGCACTTGCACGATGGCGGAGTACTGGACATGTCGCGGCTGGTGGAGCGCCTGGCCCTGACCGGCGCGGTCCTGGAGGAAGTCCTGGCGTTCCTGCGCAAGGACGGTCGCGTCGAAGTGCTCGGCCAATTGGGCCAGGCCGGCGGACAAACGCTGCGTTATGGGCTGACCGAACGCGGCCGCAGTTCAGCCCGCGACGCCTTGGCCCGCAGCGGCTACATCGGCGCGGCGCCGTTCCCGGTCAGCACCTATCGCTCGCTGATCAAGATCCAGACCATTCACCACGGTCGCATTACCGCCAAGGACATGAACCAGGCCCTGGCCGGCATGGTGCTCAGCCAAGGCATGCTCGATCAACTGGGTGTCGCGCTGAATTCCGGGCGGGCGATCATGATCTACGGCCCGGCGGGCACCGGCAAAACCTACGTCAGTAGCCGTTTGATCCGGCTGTTCGCCGAGGCCATCTGGGTGCCTCACGCGATTGTCATCAACGAATCGGTGATCGAGATCTACGACCCGCAGGTGCACCAGCGCCTGGACGACAACAGCCAGACGAACAACCTGATGCTCAACGAAGGCATCGATCGTCGGCTGTTGTGCTGCAAGCGCCCGATCGTTATCACCGGCGGCGAGTTGACCATGGAACAGCTGGACGTGCGCTACGACCCGTTCACCCGGCAATACCAGGCTGCCCTGCAACTGAAGGCCAGCAACGGACTGTTCATCATCGACGACATGGGTCGCCAGCGCATGCCCCCGGCCGAGCTGCTGAACCGCTGGATCGTGCCGATGGAGGAAAAACGTGACTTCATCAACCTGGGCGGCGGCCGTCACTGCGAGCTGCCGTTCGACCTGGTGCTGGTGTTTTCCACCAACCTCAACCCCTTGGAGCTGGCGGACGAAGCCTTCCTGCGGCGCATCGGCTACAAGGTGCAGTTCGGCTATCTCAAGCCGGACGAATACGAGCGCATCTGGCGCCAGGAATGCGAGCGCCTGGGCATCGCCCACGACCCGCTGCTGGTGCGCTATGTCCTGCAACGGCTGTATGGCGGCGAAGGCATGCCGCTGGTGCCTTGCCACCCTCGCGACCTGTTGAACATGGCGCTTGACCGCCAGCGTTACCTGGGCGGTTCCGGGCCCCTGTTGCCGCAAGAGCTGGAATGGGCCTGGCACAACTACTTCGTTCAGCTCGACTTCCTTTGATCTGGAGATACCGACATGAGCTCTCGTACGCTTCCGCTGATAGGCGTTTCCCTGGTAATGGGCCTTGGTGCCGCATGGATGGCTGACTCCTGGCTGAGCGCGCGACTCAACGCGTCCCCCGACGATCACCTGCGAAGCGTAGTGGTCGCGACGGTGGAAATCCCCTTCGGGCAAATGGTCGAGGCCCAGCAGGTCACGACCGTACGCATGCCGATGGACACGATTCCGGACGATGCGTTCGACAGCAGCGACAAGGCCGTGGGCAAGATCGCCACCTTCGACATCCTGCGCGGTGACATCGTGCGCGGTGCCCGTCTGAGCGAACATTTGGGCGGCAGCACCCTGGCCTCGCTGATCGCGCCCGACAAACGGGCCATATCGGTGCGCGTGGATGACGTGGTCGGTGTCGGCGGCTTCCTCTTGCCGGGCAACCGGGTCGATGTGCTGGCGACCAAGACCACCAGCGCCGGCAGCAACAGCGCGACGTCGCGGACCCTCCTGGAGAATCTGCGGGTGCTGGCAGTGGACCAGACCGCTGGTACGGACAAGACGCAACCGGTGGTGGTGCGGGCCGTGACCTTGGAGATGTCCGGCAGCGAAGCGGAGCTGCTGGTTACCGCACAGACCGAAGGCAAGCTGCAGCTGGCCTTGCGCAACCCCCTGAACCTGGAGAAAAAAGCCGTGGCCGTCGCGCCGCCAGCCCCTGCGCCGGTCATGGCGATGGCTGCCGCGCCGGTGCCAAGGCCAGTGGTGCAGCGCAGTGCCAAGCCGCAGGGCGGGGCGATCACGCTGATCCGCGGCGTGGAAAGCAGCGTGATCAATGTTCGCTGAATGACTGACCCGTGCCAGGCCTCCCAGGGCAGGGCGATACCGATCCTCAACGGTGTAGATGAGGGCTCGATGATGAATGCCAGTATCCGGCAGCCGTTGACGCTGCCTCGACGCCAAGGAGGGGCGGTAAGTGTATTGATGGTGATCGCGTTGGCGGCGATCGGCATGATGGCGGCGCTGGCGTTGGACGGCGGACACATGCTGCTGAACAAGACGCGGCTGCAGAATGCGGTGGATGCCGCGGCCCTCGGTGGCGCCAAGACCCTTAGCCAGGTATCCGGCGGCATGAACATGGCCAGCACGACCCGTGCGGCGGCCTTGGACACCCTGAGCAGAAACGCCAACGCCGTCGGCAACGCTGAACTGGCCACCGCCGTCGCCGGGAACCCGGGTGCCTTTGCGGCGGTGGAGCTGTCCAGCAGCGTCTACGGCCCGTTCTCTTATCCCGGCCCGTCGGACGCCAAGTACGTGCGGGTTTCGGTCCCCAGTTATCAACTCAACGGCTTCTTCTGGAGCTTCGTCCAGTCCGTGGGCGACGGCAGCCTGGGCGGCAAGGCCGTGGCGGCGATTGCCACCGCAGGGCCCAGTCCCACAGCGCCTTGCGACCTCGCACCGTTGATGGTCTGTGGCGACGCCAGCCAGTACGACCCGGCCGCCGGTAACTTCTGGAGCTACCACTTTGGCGACCTGGTGGTACTGAAAACGGCGGCGGGCAACACCTCGCCCATCGGGCCGGGCAATTTCCAGTTGCTTGATTTTGGCTCCGGTGGCAGCACGGTCCGTCAGGACCTGGCCGGCGGCGGCTCGGTCTGCCGCGCCGTGGGAGACACCGTCCAGACGTCGCCGGGCAATACCGTGGGTCCTGCGTCCCAAGGCTTGAACACGCGCTTTGGCATCTATAACGGCCCGGTCAGTGCCTCCGACTACCCGCCGGATCTGGTCACCTCTTCGAGCTCGCCGGCCATGACCTACAACGACACGCTCGCCCAGGCGCAGTACAAGGGCCAGGCGGTCACCTCGAGCGGCGGCGATTTGTCTGCGGGCGGCGAGGCGATCCCTGACTACAACGACTGGCGAGCCCAGGTTTCCGCCTGTGTGGCTGGCAGCGGCACGGGCTGCCAGAGCAACGGTGTCTTCGAGCGTCGGATGCTGAAAATCGTGGTGGGCAATTGCACCGGCAAACAGGGCGGCTCGACGTCCATTCCGGTGCTGGGGTTCGGCTGCTATTTCGTTGTGCAACCAATGAACGGCGGCGGCACCCAGGCGCAGATATTCGGCCAGTTCGCCTACGAATGCGAAGGCGACAACGTCCCGGGGCCGACCCCGAGCAGCGACGCCGGGCCGCAGATCATCCAGCTCTACAAAACCTATATCAACGGCAGCAGCACGCCGAGCACCGACTCGTAGGAGGCGTCATGACACAGGCCCCTTTCAAATCACCCTGCGGCCAGCAAGGCGTGGCGCTGGTGGAGTTCACCCTGGTGCTGCCGGTATTGCTGTTGCTGTTGCTGGCCTTCGGCGAGTTCGGCCGCATGCTTTACCAATACAACGTGCTGTTGCAGGCCAGCCGCGATGCCGATCGCTTCGTGGCCGGCCAAGCGTGGAACGCCACCCTCGGCACGGTTTCCCTCACCAGCACACTGCAGGCCCAGACCAAGAATGTCGCGGTCTATGGCGTGCCGAGTGCCACCGGCACCGCGGTGGTGTCCGGGTTGACCACCGACCATGTGCAAGTCGTCGCCGAAGGCGTCGACCATGTACGTGTCACCATCACGTTTACCTTCTGCCCGGTGATTGGCGCGGGCAGCTGCAGCGGATCGATTCCCGGTTTCTTCGGCAGCGCCATGTCCTTGGGCATCCCGCTGGTCGCGACCACCGTCATGAGGGCGTTGTGATGAACCGCAAGCAGATGGCCGGTACTTACATCGTCGAATTCGCGTTCGTGGGCCTGCTGGTGTTCACCCTGTTGTTCGGTGTGCTGGAGATGGGGCGGCTGTATTTCACCGTCAACGCGCTGGATGAAGCGGCGCGACGCGGAGCGCGCCTGGCGGCGGTGTGCAACATCAGCGACCCGGTGATCCTGCGCCGGGCCATCTTCAACGCCGCGACGGACTCAGGCGCCAGCCAACTGATTGGCAGCCTGACCACCGCGAACCTGGCGCTGACCTATCTGGACGTCAATGGTGCGGTGGTGGCGAACCCCGCCGATACGTCCGGTGCCAGCGGATTCCGCGCGATCCGCTACGTGCGGTTGAGCGTCCAGGATTTCGTTTTCAACCTGTTTATCCCCGGGCTGGGCGTGCCCATTACCTTGCCTGCCTTCAGGGCAACCTTGCCGCGGGAAAGCCTGGGGCGCCATATCGATTCAGGGGAGATCACACCATGCTGAACACTCGGGAAAACCCGCTGACGAGCGCCACTGGCAAGGCCGGGCTGCGGATACTGATCAGCAGCCGCGACGCCGCGTCCCTGCGTGACCTGCAATGCGTCTGTCAACGCATGCCGTGCCTGGAAGTGAGCACGCGCCTGGTCAGCAACGGCCATGTCGATCCGCTCTATGGCCTGGACCGCATGCCTGACCTGCTGTTGTTGCGGGTCAGCCATTTGTGGCGTGAAGAATTGTCCGCCCTGCTGCAGCGTCCGGCCCATGAGCGCCCGGCGATGCTGGTGTGCGGCCTGTTGGGAGAACAGGAGGGCATGCGCCTGGCGATGCAGGCCGGCGCTCGCGACGTGTTGCCCGAGCCGTTCGCCGATACGGAACTGGTGGCTGCGTTGAATCGCCTGGTGGCGGAGGTCCGCCTGGGCAGCGGCAACGAAGGCAAGCTGATTGCGGTGATCGGCGCCAAGGGCGGCTCCGGTGGAACCCTGGTGGCGTGCAACCTGGCCCAGCAGCTCAGCGCCCGGGCAGGCAATACGCTGTTGCTGGACATGGACCTGCAATTTGGCAGTGTGACCCATTACCTGGACGTGGCGCAGTCCCACAGTCACCTGGACGTGCTGCAACAGGTCGAGGATATGGACGGCGTTGCGCTGCGGGGTTTCTGCAGCCACTTCAGCCCGACCTTGCACGTGCTGGGCGGCCGGGCCGGCGAACTGTGCCTGCCCCAGGACGCCCAGCCGGAACAGCTCGACACCCTGTTGCAATTGGCCCGCTCCAGCTATGACTGGGTGGTGGTGGACCTGCCGCGGCAGATCGATCATCTCACCGGCTCCGTGCTGGAGCAGGTGGACCGGGTCTACGTCGTGCTGCAGCAAAGCGTCAGCCACCTGCGTGACGCCAGTGCACTGGTGCGGGTTCTTCGCGAAGACCTGGGTGTGCGGGGCGACCAGTTGCAGATCGTGGTCAACCGCTACGACAAGAACGCCGCCGTCAGCCTCAAGGACATCGGCGAGGCGCTGCGTTGCCCGAACCTTTCGAAATTACCCAATGACTTCAACGTGGTCAGCCAGAGTCAGAACACTGGCGTGCCGTTGGGGCTGCATGCGCCGAAGGCGGCCATTACCGTCGCCTTGCGCGATCTGACCGAAGACCTGGTCGGTCACCAGATGGCCTCGGACAAAGGCCTGCTCAAACGCGCCTTCAACCGTTTCTTCGGGGGATGACCCATGATCAGTGATTTTCGCAACCGCCTGCGCAAACAGCCCGGCAAACCCGCTGTCTCGATGGTCGCCTCGCACGGCGACAATGCTCCAGACCCGGCCGAAGGACTGATGGCCTGGGAACATGCGATTCCCGATGTGCCCTATGAAACCCGCAGCCAGGTCACCCCGGTGGAAGCCGAATGGCGGGAAAAGATCTACCAGCAGTTGCTCAAGGTCATGGACCTGTCCTTGCTCGATGCCCTCGAACAGGCCGAGGCCACGCGGCAGATCCGCGACATCTGCCAGCGCTTGCTTGAAGAACACTCGGCCCCCGTGAGTACGGTCAGCCGACAGTTGATCATCAAGCAGATCACCGATGAAGTGCTGGGGTTGGGGCCGCTGGAACCGCTGCTGGCCGACCACAGCGTGTCCGACATCCTGGTCAACGGTTTTGCCTCGGTCTATGTCGAGCGCTTCGGCAAGTTGCAGCGCACCGACGTGCGCTTTCGCGATGACCAGCACCTGCTCAATATCATCGACCGCATCGTTTCCAGCCTCGGGCGACGCATTGATGAATCCTCCCCATTGGTGGACGCCCGGCTCAAGGATGGTTCGCGGGTCAACGCGATCATTCCGCCGCTGGCGATCGACGGCCCAAGCATGTCGATCCGGCGCTTTGCCGTGGACTTGCTCAACACCGATAGCCTGATCCAGGTAGGCACCATGACGCCGGCCATTGCCTTGCTGCTCAAGGCCATCGTTCGCGGGCGCCTGAACGTGTTGATTTCCGGTGGCACCGGCAGCGGCAAGACCACCATGCTCAACGTGTTGTCGAGCTTCATCCCGCACAACGAACGCATCGTCACCATCGAGGACTCCGCCGAACTGCAACTGCAACAGCCTCACGTGGTGCGCCTGGAAACCCGGCCTTCGAATATCGAGGGACGCGGCGAGGTGAGCCAGCGTGAACTGGTGCGCAATAGCCTGCGGATGCGCCCGGATCGCATCGTCATCGGCGAGGTGCGTGGCGCCGAAGCGATGGACATGCTCACGGCCATGAATACCGGCCACGACGGTTCCCTCACGACGATTCACGCCAACACCGCCCGGGATGCGTTGGGTCGCGTCGAAAATATGGTGTCGATGACCGGGGCGACATTTCCCATCAAGGCCATGCGTCAACAAATTGCCTCGGCCATCGATGTGGTGATCCAGCTGGAGCGTCAAGAAGACGGCAAGCGTCGCGTCACCAGCATGCAAGAGATCAACGGTATGGAAGGTGAGGTCATCACCATGACCGAGATTTTCTCTTTTGCGCGCCATGGCATCGGCGAGCACGGGGAGGTCCTCGGTGAATACAAGCCCAGCGGCATGATCCCGGCCTTTCGCGATGTACTGGCCAAGCGCGGCATCGAACTGCCTCTGAGCCTGTTCCGACCCGAGTGGATGGAGGGCCGGCAGCCATGAAAGGTATCCCGGGTGAATTCATCCTGATGTTCCTTGGCATGGTCTTCATTGCCGTGTTCCTGCTGTCCCAGGGTGTGGTGGTGCCGGTGTTCGGCGAGGCCGGGAAAATGCGCAAGCGCATTCGCGGTCGCCTGCACGTCCTGGAGAAAGCCAACCACCTGCCCAATATGCAGACGGTGCTGCGGCAGAAGTACCTGACGCGCCTATCGCCCCTGGAAGCGCGGTTGGAACAGCTACCGTTCATGGCCCACCTGACACAGCTGATCGAGCAGGCCGGGCACGAGTACCGCGCCTACAGGGTGATGTTGCTCGGCCTGGCCCTGGGGGCGGCGGCGGGTGCCTTGGTGCTGATCGTCTGGCCGATCTGGTGGGTGGCGCTGTTGGTGGCGTTTGCCGTGACCTGGTTGCCGCTGTTCAAAATCATGCGTGATCGCAACAAGCGTTTCGCCGCGTTCGAGGAAGGCTTGCCGGACGCGCTGGACGCCATGTGCCGGGCCCTGCGCGCCGGACATCCGTTCAATGAGACCCTGCGCCTGGTCGCCGAGGAGCATAAGGGCCCGGTAGCCCAGGAGT
Organism: Pseudomonas frederiksbergensis; assembly: GCF_035751725.1. Classification (GTDB taxonomy): domain Bacteria; phylum Pseudomonadota; class Gammaproteobacteria; order Pseudomonadales; family Pseudomonadaceae; genus Aquipseudomonas; species Aquipseudomonas frederiksbergensis_A. Next base: position 1,762,882 of record NZ_CP142104.1, read on the forward strand.
TCGGTATGACGTTCTCCGACATCAACTACGGCAACGACGTGCGCAGGGCCATGCTCGGCTTGCTGGAGCGCATGCCGAGCATGACCGTGATGATGCTGGTCACCTCGATCCTCATCCACCGCGAGACCGGCGGCAACCTGACCGAAGTGTTGGAGCGCCTGAGTCGCTTGATCCGCGGGCGTTTCCGTTTCCAGCGCAAGATCAGGACGCTGTCGGCCGAAGGGCGGATGTCAGCCTGGGTGCTGGTGGCGATTCCTTTCGTGCTGGCGGTCGCCATTGTGGTCACCAGCCCCAGCTATCTGCCGGTGCTGCTCAATGATCCGATAGGCCACAAGCTGATCATCGGTGCGTTTGGCGCCATGTTGGTCGGGATCTACTGGATTAAAAAAATCATCCGGATCCAGGTTTGAGCGCTATCGCGCCCAGAGGTGACAGTCATGGACTATATGCTTGGGTTGTTCAGTCGATTTACCGGTAGCGAAGAACTGGCGCGCCTGTTGTTCGTCACGGTGATCGGCGTCAGTGCGGTGTTGGCAGCCGGCGCCGTCCTGTTGCTGATGCTCGGTCTGCAAGACCCGGTGCAGCGCCGCCTGGCGCTGATCAAGCGCGGTTACGCCGACGGCGCGGCGGGAAAGGAGGCACCAGGGAACCTGCAACTGTTGCTGGAGCGCGTCGGCCAACGTTTTGCCCCGGCCGAGGCGGCCCAGGCCTCCGCCACCCAGATGCTGTTGACGCATGCCGGCTATCGGTCTGCCTCGGCCGTGCAGATGTATTGGGCCGTGCGCCTGATGTTGCCGCTGATGTTGGTGGGGGTTGCGTTATTGCTGCTGCCGCTGGTCAAGGTATCCCTGGCCATCGGCCTGTTGGGCATCACGCTCATGGCCGGTGTTGGCTGGCTGCTGCCGGCGCTGTATGTCGGCAAGCGCAAACAGGCACGGCAAACCCGGTTGCGCGGCGCGTTTCCGGATGCGCTGGACTTGATGGTGGTCTGTGTCGAGTCGGGACTGGCCCTGCCCACGACGATCGAGCGGGTCGCTGAAGAAATGTCGGTCAGCCAGGTCGAACTGGCCGAGGAACTGGCCTTGGTCAACGCGCAGATCCGTGCGGGCATCACCAGCACCGAAGCCCTCAGGCAACTGGCCGTGCGCACCGGCCTGGACGATATCCAGGGCTTGGTCAGCCTGTTGGCGCAGAGCATCCGCTTTGGCACCAGCGTGGCCGATACCCTGCGCATCTACGCCGACGAGTTTCGCGACCGGCGCACCCAGGCAGCCGAAGAAATGGGCGCCAAGATCGGCACCAAGCTGATCTTCCCGCTGATCTTCTGCCTGTGGCCAAGCTTCTTCCTGGTCGCCATCGGCCCCGCCATGATCGGCGTGTTCAGGGCTTTCGGGAATATGTAGGAAAAACCAATCTCCCACAGTTTTTTGTGTTGTTCCGTTATTTCATGTTCCGCCAGAGATCCAGTGTCGGAGCGTGCCTGTTCGCGAAAGCGGTGCGACAGGCAGTGCAAGTGTTGGGAATGAGCCAGCAATCGCGAGCAACCCACTGGCGCTGTGTGGCCCGGCGGGCCAGGTCAGCCTGACACTGCACCCGTGGCGAGGGAGCTTGCTCCCGCTGGACGCGCAGCGTCCCCGGCCTGTTCAGTCAACACCCACAAACCAAAAGATCGCAGCCTCCGGCAATTCCTACATCGAGCGTAGGGTTGCCGGAGGCTGCGATCTTATAGTCTTGAACGCTTCATTCACTCTTGCTGACATCTCCCCCCATGTCCTGGTCAAAGAACATCGGGATCGGGTAGGTGAAGCTGTTGAGCCAACGCTGCATGGCCAAGTCGCGCTCGGCAGCCGATACGGTTTGCAGGTGGGTGGAAGCAACGACGCCACGAATCTGCAGCTGCATCCAGCTTTCGGTGCCTTGCTGTGCCGCCGAAGATGGGCCAGGCTCGATGGCCCAGGCGCTGGTGGACAAGCAAGCCATGCATACGATCATCAATTGTCTGGTTTTCATTTCCTGGACTCCTCGTAACGCGCTACTTGACCGCGCCGGTTGAGGCATCGACGACCTCGGTCGAGCGGTTTGATGGTGAGGTCACTGCGTTATCGGCCGAGCCCCTGATTCTTTCCGCGCGGGCTTGGGCATCAGCGATCTGCTGGGGGCTCAGCCTGGCCATGTTCGCGAGCTCGGCCGCCTGCTTCCAATTGTCCTGGTAGATCAGCAGGGTCACCATGTTGAACGCCGCCAGCGTGTCCGACTGGCGAAGCTCCATGGCGGTCATGAACTCGAAGCGGGCTTGTGGGATCCGGCGTTGGTTGAGGTAGACGACCCCCAGGTCATTGCGAATCTTTCCTTCGGTAGGGGCCATTTTCGCCGCGCGTTCGAGGTGTTCCGTGGCGCTGGCGTTGTCATGCCTGGCGGCAGCCAACTGGCCCAGGCCATGTTCCGCATCGGCGGCCAGGCAAGTCCCGAGCAGGCTTTTGTACAACGGCTCCGCGTCGCTGCGTCCCATCAGCCGCAGGACGCGAGCCTTGCGCAGGCGGACCTGGACCAGATCTTCAGGCAGCCCTTCAAGATTTGCGAGGCTGGCATACAGACGCCCCTCGTTGGCCATGTCATCGGCCAGGTTGAGGGCCAGTTCCTGGTCTGAGCCGGGCTTGGCGCACTGGGCCGGGCTCGAGGCCACGGTGCCGTTGCTGGCACAACCGGCGAGCATCAAGGACGCCGCTACCGCGATCATTGCTTTCATGGCATGCCCCCTGGGAGCCGGTTGATTTGCGCACTTCAAGTAAGCGCTCATTGGGACAACCCGCTGCGGTTGTCGAACTCGCCGTTTTCCAGGAAATACATGCGATAGAAGTTCGGGTCGTAGTTGCGCAGCTGTTCACCGGGCAGCGTCGGCAGTTGCGCATCGGCGGCCAACGGTTGGACCAGGTGCGGGGTGACGATCATCAGCAGCTCCCGCTCTTCGCGATTGATGGTGTTGTCACGAAAGAACGCGCCGAGTATCGGCACATCGCCCAACCCAGGGAGTTTGTTTACCTGCGAGCTGTTGCGGGTGCTGATCAGACCGCTGATGACGAAGCTCTCGCCGTCAGCCAGGGCAATGCTGGTATCGGTGCGGCGTACGGTCAGCGCCGGCACCAGGGTCCCGGCAATGTTGACCGCGTTGGTGAAATCCAGCTCGCTGACCTCAGGCGCCACTTTCAGCGCAATGCGGTTTTTACCAATGACCGTGGGGGTCAAGGTCAGGCGAATGCCGAACTCCTTGTACTCGATGGACACGTTGTCGCTACCCGCGCTGGGCACCGGAATCGGCACCTCGCCACCGGCCAGGAAACTCGCGCTTTGCCCGCTCAGCGCCACCAGGCTGGGCCGTGCCAGGGTATAGGCAAAACCGCTGCCCTCCAGGGCGTTGATCATCAACAGCGTCTTGCCGGTGGCAAACGACAAATTGAACATGTCGTTATTGACGGGTAGCGAAGGCCGGACGATACCGCCCACCGTGGGCAAGGTCCTTGGCGAGCCGAACAGGAAGTTGCCACGGGTGCCGAAGATCGAGGTCGAGGCTTCCTTGAGCTTGGTGCGGCTGACTTCGACGAAACGGATGTCGGTCTGCACCTGGGCGAGCAGCATGGGGTCTTCGGACGGCACGCTCGCGGCGCTGGTCAACGCTGCGGTGGCTCGGCCGGTGACGAAGATCATGCTCTGGCGCGGGATCTTCGAGCAGGCGGTCCAGACCATCAGGCTCGTGGCGCCGGGCATGAGCCCGGTAAGGATGAAGGCATCGTTGCCGCTGGGCTGCACGTCGGCGACTTTGGGGTCGCCCACCGCCAGCTTCGTGACAGGGGCCAGAATACGCAGTTCATTCTGCAGCCCTTGGCCGACCTCGAAAGTGGCGGGCAAATTTTCAAGTTGCGAACAACTGTCCGCCGCGGCATGAGCGGCATCCAGGCCAAGGCCCATCCAGAACAAGCAATGAATGAAGCGTCTTACGGTGGGCGGGGTGCAATGAGTCATGAAGTGATCCTCGATAGAGAGGCCATCCCTAGGCAATCAATTGCCTCGGATCACTTAAGGGGCCCGGGCTGCCCCTTTGTCTCTGACTGTTGCTGATTATTACTGTCAGGGGGCGACGAAAGGCGCCCCGAGTTCTGCTGTTGTGACAGTAGTACACCCATGGCAAAGCGCCACGACCCAAATACTATTTTCGTCTGAAATCTGACGGAAGGAGAGAGAGCCCAAAAATAGCGTCAATAAAACGTTATTCGGGGCTTTTTACGAGGGTGACGAAATTGACGGTCGAATGAAAATCGAATCGATTAACCGTCCTTGATCCATGAAAAAGGCCCGCAGGGTTCTACACTATGCGGGCCTTTGCATTGCTGTTTGCGATCAGTGCTTGCTGTCCTGATCCGACATCGCCAGCAATTGTTTTTCCTGGTTCCAATCGAAGGGCTCGTCGTTTTGCTCAGCTTCGAAACGACGTTCCTCCAAGGCCTGGTACAGGTCGATTTCTTCGTCGGGCATGTAGTGCAGGCAATCGCCGCCGAAGTACCAGAGCAAGTCACGTGGGACCAAGTGGGCGATCTGCGGGTAACGGACGATCACCTGGCACAGGAGGTCCTGGCCCAGGTATTGGCTTTCGATCGGATCGACCGGCAACTGAGCGCGCAAATCATCAAAGCGCTCCAGGAATAGCGCATGGCTTTCTTCGGGAACCTGTTCGGCCTCACCCACGGCGACCAGGATGCTGCGCAAGTGGTCAAGCAAGACGAGGTGATCGGCAACGACGTTGGACACGAGATAAGTCCTCAAGAGCAAAACGGGCGCAGGAGTATAAAGTGCCTGCGCCCTCTTTTACATGCTAGTCCGACCGGATCACCTGACTTTGTCCTCGGCAAGCGTAAGCGCTTGCTTATCAAAATCATCGACATCGATGACTTTACGCCTTGCCGCTTCGGCTGCGCGCAGGGTCTGGGCCTCACCGGCTTGCAGCACGCCCGCTTGCAACGCTGCGTCGAAAAGGTGCTCTCCGGGGGCCGGGTCGAGTTGACCCTGCTTCATCGCCACGTGCAATTTCTTGTGAAGCGGATGGGCAGCGGCCAGCAGGTCGGCGGCATGTTGCAGAGCGCCCACCGGATCGTCCTGCGACTGCGGGCGATAGCAACCTTGAAGCAGTTCTTCCAGGGTCGGATCGCCCTTGGCTCGCCCAATAACGGCGGCGACTTCGGCGTCCAATTTGTCGCTCGGCCCTTTGTGACGCCGGCCGAAAGGGAACACCACCACACGCAACAGGCAGCCCAGCACGCGGTTGGGAAAGTTGCTCAGCAGTTCGTCCAAGGCCCGCTCCGACTGGCCCAGGCTTTCTTCCATGGCCCACTGGAACAGTGGCGCCATGTGGTCCGGCGAATCGAGGTCGTGGTAGCGCTTGAGTGCAGCCGAGGCCAGGTAAAGATTGCTCAACACATCACCCAGGCGGGCGGATAAACGTTCGCGGCGCTTGAGCTCACCTCCCAGCAACATCATGCTCAAATCCGCCAGCAGGGCAAATGCCGCCGCTTGGCGGTTGAGGGCGCGGAAGTAGCCTTGGCTCAGGGCGTTGCCCGGCACGTTGTCGAAATGCCCGAGGCCCAGGTTCAAGACCAGCGTGCTCGCGGCGTTGCTGATGGCAAACCCGATGTGCTTGAGCAGCAATCCGTCAAATTCGATCAGTGCCTGGTCTTTGTCCTCGCGGGTGGCCAGGGCCATTTCCTTGAGCACGAAAGGATGGCAGCGGATGGCCCCCTGGCCGAAGATCATTAAATTGCGCGACAGGATATTCGCGCCCTCGACCGTGATGAAGATCGGCGCGCCTTGCCAACTGCGCCCCAGGTAATTGTTCGGGCCCATGATGATGCCTTTGCCGCCGTGAACATCCATGGCGTGGCTGATGCATTCGCGGCCACGTTCGGTCAGGTGGTACTTGAGGATCGCCGACAGCACCGAAGGTTTTTCGCCGAGGTCCACCGCGTTGGCCGTCAGCATGCGCGCGGCGTCCATCAGCCAGGCGTTGCCGCCGATGCGCGCCATGGCTTCCTGGATGCCTTCGAAGGCTGACAACGGCACGTTGAATTGTTCACGCACCTGGGTGTACTGGCCGGTGACCAGGCTGGTGAACTTCGCCGCGCCGGTACCGACCGCGGGCAGGGAAATCGAGCGCCCGACCGACAGGCAGTTCATCAGCATCATCCAGCCCTTGCCGAGCATGGCCTGGCCGCCGATCAGGAAATCCAGCGGGATGAAGACATCCTTGCCCCAGTTCGGTCCGTTCATGAAGGCAGCGCCGAGGGGCAGGTGGCGACGGCCGATTTGAACACCGGGCGTATCCGTGGGGATCAGCGCGAGACTGATCCCCAGTTCCTCTTGGTCGCCCAGCAAGTGGTCCGGGTCATAAGCCTTGAAGGCCAGGCCGAGGAGGGTGGCGACCGGGCCGAGGGTGATGTAGCGCTTTTCCCAGTTCAAGCGCAGGCCAAGGGTTTCCTCGCCTTGCCATTCGCCTTTGCAGATGATCCCGGTGTCGGGCATCGCCCCGGCGTCGGACCCGGCCAATGGACCGGTCAGCGCGAAGCAGGGAATGTCGTCGCCCCGGGCCAGTCGCGGCAGGTAGTGGTTGCGTTGTTCATCGGTGCCGTAATGCAGCAGCAGTTCCGCCGGGCCCAGGGAGTTGGGGACCATGACGGTGGAAGCCAGGTCGCCGCTGCGGGTCGCGAGTTTCATGGCTACCTGGGAATGGGCATAGGCGGAGAATCCTTTGCCGCCGTATTCCTTGGGAATGATAAGGGCGAAGAAACCATGCGCCTTGATGTGTTCCCAGGCTTCGGGCGGCAGGTCCATGGCCTGGCCGATCTGCCAGTCGCTGACCATTGCGCAGAGGGCTTCGGTCGGGCCGTCGAGGAACGCCTGCTCTTCTTCAGTCAGTCGAACCTTGGGGTAAGCCAGCAGCGTGTCCCAGTCCGGCCGGCCGCTGAACAGTTCGCCATCCCACCACACCGTGCCCGCGTCGATGGCGTCTCGCTCGGTCTGGGACATGGGCGGCAAGGTTTTCTGGAACCAGTCGAACATCGGCGCGCTGAAATGTGTGCGGCGCAGGTCTGGCAGCAGCAGCGGAGTGGCGATGGCGGCGAGCAGCAGCCAGAGAACGAGCATCAGCCATCCGGGCGCATGGCTGGCGATGCCCATCACCACCAGATAGATCGCGACGATGCCCAGCGCCGGCAGCGGGGCGGTGCGACGATGCCCCAGCCAGGCGACCCCGACGACCAGAACCAGTATCCACAACAACAGCATAAGTGATCCTCCGTGAACCAAGGCGAAACCGACCTCCAGAGCTTAGACGGCCCCTGCAAAACCGGCAGTAGGCGCGATGTGATTGATTCGTGGGAAACCCTCGACGTATCGCGCCAGTCTGGTTGGCAACAGCCGTGGGAAATCGTTCGTCACCAAAGTGAGAAAACGCCATTGTTTGGCGCAAATGCCTTGTCGGCCCAGGGCGACTGCCGGCGCGCATTCGCGCGATGATTTGAGCCATTGCTGATCCGGCGTATGCTGCTGCGGCATTTATCCAACGAGGAAAGCCGTGATGCTGAAGATCTGGGGCCGGAAGAATTCATCGAACGTGCGCAAGGCGTTGTGGTGCGCCGAAGAGTTGGGATTGGCCTACGAGGCCATTGATGCGGGGGGCGCGTTCGGTGTGGTGGATACGCCTGAATACCGCGCGAAGAATCCCAACGGCCGGGTTCCGATGATAGAAGACGATGGCTTCGTGCTCTGGGAGTCGAACACCATCGTTCGATACCTGGTGGCGCGCCATGCCCCGGGTTCGGCCTGGTATCCCGCTGATGTACAGGCCCGGGCCGAGGCAGATAAATGGATGGATTGGACGACGTCGAGTTTCGCCACACCGTTTCGAACGGTGTTCTGGGGCGTCTTGCGCACCCCGGCCGAGCAGCAGGATTGGAGTGCCATCAAGGCCGCTATCAAGGAATGCGATGACTTGTTGGCCATGGTGGAACAGACGCTGGGCGAACAGCCTTACCTTGGCGGTGACGAAATTGGCATGGGCGATATTCCCCTGGGCAGTTTCATTTATGCCTGGTTCGAGATGCCCATCGAGCGTGCCGCGTTGCCCAATGTGCAAGCCTGGTACGCACGGCTCCAGCAGCGTCCGGCCTATCGCAAAGCCGTCATGACCGCGTTGACTTGATAGTTACTATCGACACGCTTCACTGTACTTGCACGACGACGCCACGCACCATTGCCTTCGTACGCCATGGTTGTATTGCTCGCCGTGCGCCCTTATCTAGTGTTCTTTCCCCCTTCTTGGTGCGTAATCCAATATGAGTTCCGCTCTGTCCATACGGCAGTTAACCAAAACCTACGGCAACGGTTTCCAGGCCCTGAGTGGTATCGATCTGGATGTAGCTGAAGGTGATTTCTTCGCCTTGCTTGGCCCTAACGGCGCCGGCAAATCCACCACCATCGGCATTCTTTCCACCCTGGTGAACAAGACCAGCGGCACGGTCAATGTCTTCGGCCACGACCTGGACCGCGAGCCCGCCGCGCTCAAGCGCTGCATCGGCGTGGTGCCCCAGGAGTTCAATTTCAACCAGTTCGAAAAAACGTTCGACATCGTCGTGACCCAGGCCGGCTACTATGGCATCCCGCCGAAGATTGCCAATGAGCGCGCCGAACAGTACCTGACCCAATTGGGCTTGTGGGACAAGCGCGACGTGCCGTCCCGTTCATTGTCCGGCGGCATGAAGCGACGCCTGATGATCGCGCGCGCGCTGGTGCACGAACCGCGGTTGTTGATCCTCGACGAGCCGACCGCGGGCGTGGACATCGAGCTGCGCCGTTCGATGTGGACCTTCCTGACCGAGCTGAACAAGAAGGGCATCACCATTATCCTGACCACGCATTACCTGGAAGAGGCCGAGCAGCTGTGCCGCAACATCGGCATCATCGACCACGGCACCATCGTCGAGAACACCAGCATGCGGCAGCTGCTGAGCCAATTGCATGTGGAAACCTTCCTGCTGGATCTCAAGCATGACCTGAGCGTCAGCCCCCAGCTCGTTGGTTATCCGGCGCGGCTGCTGGACGGCCACACCCTGGAAGTCCAGGTCGACAAATCCGTCGGCATCACCGGCCTGTTCACCCAGCTGGCCCTTCAGAACATCGAAGTGCTGAGCCTGCGCAACAAGACCAATCGCCTTGAGGAGTTGTTCGTGTCCCTGGTGGAAAAAAACCTGGCGAAGGTGGCCGTATGAGTTCCGAACTGCGCCCCAACCTCATCGCTCTCAATACCATTGTCTACCGTGAAGTCCGACGCTTCATGCGGATCTGGCCGCAGACCTTGCTGCCGCCGGCCATTACCATGGTTCTGTACTTCGTGATCTTCGGCAACCTGATCGGCCGGCAGATCGGCGACATGGGCGGCTTTACGTACATGGACTACATCGTGCCGGGCCTGATCATGATGTCGGTGATCACCAACTCCTACGGCAACGTCGTGTCGAGTTTTTTCGGCAGCAAGTTCCAGCGTTCGATCGAAGAACTGATGGTCTCGCCGGTTTCGCCCCATACCATCCTGATCGGGTTCACCTTGGGTGGTGTGTTGCGAGGGCTGGCGGTGGGTTTTATCGTGACGCTGCTGTCGTTGTTCTTCACCGATCTCCAGGTGCATCACCTGGGGGTGACGATCCTGGTGGTGGTGCTGACGGCGACGATTTTTTCATTGCTGGGTTTCATCAATGCCGTGTTTGCGCGCAACTTCGATGATATCTCCATCATCCCCACGTTCGTGCTGACGCCGCTGACCTACCTGGGCGGGGTTTTCTATTCGATTTCCTTGCTGCCACCGTTCTGGCAGACCGTATCGCTGGCCAACCCGGTGTTGCATATGGTCAACGCGTTTCGCTATGGGATCCTTGGGGTTTCGGACATTCGCATCAGTATCGCGATTACCTTCATGGTGGTGGCGACGGTGGTGCTTTATGTGGGATGCGCGCGGTTGTTGGTGAGTGGGCGGGGTATGCGGACCTGAGGTGATCCTGGGTTGTCGTTATCCTGCGGGTATGAAAAACCGTTTCTTCGGTAATCGAAGAAACGGTTTTCATAAGCACTCACATCCGACTTCGCTTGCGTCGCCGCCACTGCCTCGCCACCCACCATCGCCAATACGCCATGGTCACAAAGTAAGCCAGCACCCCAAGCACCAGCCCCGTCACCACCGAACCCAGCAAGAACGGCTGCCACAACGTCGACAGCTGATTGGTGATCCATTCCCACGTCAGCTCGTCAGGCAGCGTCCGGGCCGGCACGTCCATGAGCCAGGCACCGGTTTGATAAGTACAGAAGAACACCGCCGGCATGGTGATGGGATTGGTCAGCCAGACCAGGCTCACTGCAATCGGGATGTTGCCACGGACTGTGACGGCCAGCGCTGCGGCCAGCAGCATTTGCAGGGGAATCGGCAAGAAAGCGGCAAACAGACCGACGGCCATCGCCCGAGCCACGGAGTGGCGATTGAGGTGCCAGAGGTTGGGGTCGTGCAGCAGGGTGCCGAGAAAGCGTAAGGATTTGTGTTCCCGAATGCTCGCTGGGTCAGGCATGTAGCGTTTGAATAGGCGCCGGGGCATAAGGACTTCTCGGTCGGATCACAGCAGTCAGGCCGCAAGTATGTCCGGATTCTACGGCTGACAGATTCAGACTTTGTGACAATTGATAACGCGCAGGGTGCCCTGGAACGTCTAAGCCTGAGAGGGAACTCTCAAGGATGGGCTTATGCGCACGGCAATGGTCGCGCTTGCACTGGGGCTGCTGGCTCCGACTTTCCTACCGGTATTGCCACCGTTCTGGTTGATGGCAGCCATGTCTTTAGCGGCATTGCTGGCGTTGCCGACGCGTGCGTACCTGGCAGGCGTTTTTTTCATTGGGCTGGCCTGGGCCTGTTTTTCGGCACAGATTGCATTGGACGATCGGCTGTCCGTCGCGCTGGAGGGGCAAACCCGCTGGGTCGAGGGCCGTGTCGTCGGGTTGCCGCAACACAGCGATGGCGTGGTGCGTTTCGAACTCGCGGATGCGTATTCCCGGCGCACGCGCTTGCCGACATCGATGCGTCTGGCCTGGTATGGCGGGCCGCTGGTCAACAGTGGCGAAACATGGCGCCTGGCGGTGAAGCTCAAGCGCCCCGCGGGGCTGCTCAATCCCCATGGCTTCGACTATGAGGCCTGGCTGTTGAGCAGGGGCATCGGCGCCACCGGCACCGTCAAGGATGGATCGCTGCTGCAGCCGGCCCAGGGTGCCTGGCGTGATGGGGTCCGCCAGGCGTTGGCGAACGTCGAAGCCCAGGGTCGTTCCGGTGCGCTGTTGGCGCTGGTCCTCGGCGACGGCGCCGGGCTGAGCCGCGAAGATTGGCAGGTGCTGCAGGACACCGGCACTGTCCATTTATTGGTGATTTCCGGGCAACACATCGGCCTGCTTGCCGGCCTGGTCTATTTGTTGGTGGCCGGCGCGGCGCGTCATGGCGTTTGGCCGGCGCGTTTGCCGTGGTTGCCCTGGGCATGTGCGCTGGCCTTTGCCGCGGCCCTGGGCTACGGCTTGCTCGCCGGCTTCGAGGTGCCGGTGCGAAGGGCCTGCGCAATGATCGGCCTGGTGCTGCTATGGCGCTTGCGCTTTCGCCAGGCGCAACCGTGGTGGGCCTGGCTGGCGGCGTTCGTGGGCGTGTTGGTGCTGGATCCGCTGGCGAGCCTGCGGCCAGGGTTCTGGTTGTCGTTCGCCGCAGTGGCGATATTGATGTTCACGTTCGGCGGTCGCCTGGGTCCCTGGCGTTGGTGGCAGACCTGGACTCGTGCCCAGTGGTTGATCGCCCTGGGGCTGTGCCCGCTGTTGCTGATCCTGGGACTGCCGGTCAGTCTCAGCGGTCCGTTGATCAACTTGCTGGCGGTGCCTTGGATCAGCCTGCTGGTGCTGCCCTCGGCACTGCTTGGCACGGCGTTGCTGCCGATACCCTTCGTCGGTGAAAGCCTGCTCTGGATCGCCGGCGGGCTGCTTGATCTGCTGTTCAAGGGGCTCGCCCTGGCTGCGGGGCAGGTGCCGGCCTGGGTGCCTCCCGCCGTACCGCTTTGGGCGTGGTGCATTGCGGCGTCCGGTGCGCTGCTGTTGTTGCTGCCCAAGGGCGTGCCGCTACGCCTCCTCGGGTGGCCGATGTTGTTGCTGATCGTTTTTCCTCCAGGGGAAGAAGTGCCCATGGGCCAAGCCGAAATCTGGCAATTGGACGTCGGCCAGGGGCTGGCGATACTGGTGCGCACCCATCGGCATACCTTGCTTTACGACGCAGGCCCGCGCTTTGGCGAGGCGGATGCCGGCGAGCGCGTGGTCGTGCCGACCTTGCATAAGCTTGGCGTGCAAGAGATCGACCTGATGTTACTGAGCCACGCCGATGCCGATCATGCCGGTGGCGCCCAGGCCGTGCGCAACGGATTACCAACGACCCGGGTCATCAGCGGTGATCCGCAAGCGCTGCCCGGCGATTTACAGGCGGGTCCGTGCAATAGCGGCGACAGTTGGACATGGGACGGGGTCAGGTTCGAGCTCTGGCGCTGGGCTTCGGCCATCGAAAGCAACCAGAAATCCTGTGTCTTGCTGGTCGTGGCTGGCGATGAGCGACTGTTGTTGACCGGCGACATCGATACCCACGCCGAGCGCGCTTTGCTCGAAGGCCCCCTGGCGGGGCCGATCCAATGGCTGGCGGCACCGCACCACGGCAGCCGCAGCTCATCGTCGATGGCGCTGCTGGCGCGGCTCAAGCCTCATTCCGTGTTGATCTCCAGCGGACGAAGCAATGCTTTCGGTCATCCGCATCCGTGGGTGATGGAGCGGTACCGCAGGTTGGGCCTGTCGATCCTCGACAGTGCCGAGCAGGGCGCCATTCGTCTGCAACTGGGTGCCTTCGTGCCAGCGCATACCGAGGCCGGCGTTCGGCGCTACTGGCGTGACCGGCTGGCCGCAGGGGCTTGGACAGAACATTGACCCAGCTCATCGGACATGACCCTGTTGTCGGCGGCGCGGGTCTGCACCGGGCGTCTGTATGATAAAGTGGCGCACTTTTTCGAGGGGGCTGTCACTGTGTGGGAATTGGTCAAATCCGGCGGCTGGATGATGTTGCCGATCATTCTGAGTTCCATCGCGGCACTGGGTATCGTTGCCGAACGCCTGTGGACCTTGCGGGCCAGTCGCGTGACCCCGGAGCATTTGCTCGGGCAGGTCTGGGTCTGGATCAAGGACAAGCAACTGAACAAGGACAAGCTCAAGGAGCTGCGGGCCAGTTCGCCGCTGGGTGAAATCCTTGCCGCAGGCCTGGCCAACTCCAAGCATGGTCGCGAGATCATGAAGGAATGTATCGAAGAGGCGGCGGCCCGGGTCATCCATGAACTTGAGCGCTATCTCAATGCCCTGGGCACCATCGCTGCCATGGCCCCGTTGCTGGGTTTGTTGGGCACGGTACTGGGCATGATCGATATTTTCAGCGCGTTTACCGGTACTGGCATGAGCACCAACGCATCGGTGCTGGCCAGCGGTATTTCCAAAGCGTTGATCACCACCGCAGCCGGTTTGATGGTGGGTATCCCCTCGGTGTTTTTCCATCGCTTCCTGCAGCGCCGCGTCGACGAACTGGTGGTGGGCATGGAGCAGGAAGCCATCAAGCTGGTCGAGGTGGTGCAGGGTGATCGTGACGTGGACCTGGCCGGGGGCAAGAAGTGAAATTCCGCCGCAAACCACGGGAAAACATCGAGATCAATCTCGCGTCGCTGATCGACGTGGTCTTCATCCTGCTGCTGTTTTTCGTCGTGACCACCACTTTCACCCGGGAAACCCAGCTCAAGGTCGAACTGCCGCAGGCCGTCAGTGGCTCGCCGGCCGAAGACCAGCAATTGAAAAACCTTGAAGTCATCATCAGCGCCGAGGGGACGTTCTCGGTGAACAACCAGTTGCTGCCCAAAAGTGACCTGGCGAGCCTGATCGAGGCCCTGCAGAAAGAGTCCGGCGGCGACACCAACCTGCCGCTGTCCATCAGCGCCGACGGCAAGACGCCTCATCAATCGGTCATCACCGCCATGGACGCGGCCGGCAAGCTCGGTTTCAGCCATCTGCGCATGACCACGGTCGAGGCGGCTCCCGCACCCTGATGGCCATGTCCGATCGATTGCTTGCCGCCTGGTATGAAGGGCATCGCGCCCTTGCGCTACTGCGGCCACTTGAATGGTTGTATCGACGCGTCGTGGTCGGCAAGCGCGAGCGATTCCTGGCAGGCGAGGGTGATATCTACCAGCCCCCCGTGCCGCTGGTCGTGGTCGGTAATATCACCGTTGGCGGTACTGGCAAGACGCCGTTGATCTTGTGGATGATCGAGCATTGCCAGCGCAGCGGCCTTCGGGTCGGCGTGGTCAGCCGGGGTTATGGCGCCAAGCCGCCGCAGTTGCCTTGGCGAGTCGAGGCCAGCCAGGGCGCCGACGTCGCGGGTGACGAGCCGCTGCTGATCGTCCAGCGCACCGGGGTGCCGTTGATGATCGATCCCGATCGCAGCCGCGCTGTCCAGACCTTGTTGGAAACCGAGCCGCTGGACCTGATCCTGTCCGACGACGGCATGCAGCACTATCGCTTGGCGCGGGACCTTGAACTGGTACTGATCGACAATGCCCGTGGCCTGGGCAATAGGCGCTGCCTGCCCGCCGGCCCGTTGCGCGAGCCAGTCGAGCGCCTTCAGTCGGTCGACGCCGTGCTGTTCAACGGCGCCGCCGCTGATCGCGAGGACGGCTTTGCCTTCGAGTTGCGGCCTACCGCCCTGGTCAACCTGGCCAGCGGCGAACGGCGCGCCCTCGATCACTTCCCACCCGGCCAGGCCTTGCACGCCGTGGCCGGCATCGGCAATCCGCAGCGTTTCTTCAAGACCCTTGAAACGCTACACTGGCGGCCAATACCGCACGGGTTTGCCGATCACGCCGAGTACAGTGTCCGGGCCTTGAGCTTCACGCCGTCCCTGCCGGTGGTCATGACGGAAAAGGACGCGGTCAAATGCCGTGCCTTCGCCGCGCCCGACTGGTGGTACCTGGCGGTGGATGCAGCTCCTTCGCCGGCCTTCTCGGCCTGGTTCGATACGCAGCTGATGCGCCTGTTGCCGGATCGACTCTTGCCTTAAACGTTTTATCCAGGGGATTTTTTCATGGACACCAAACTGCTCGATATCCTGGCTTGCCCGGTCTGCAAAGGCCCGCTCAAGCTCAGCGCCGACAAGACCGAGCTGATCAGCAAGGGCGCCGGCCTGGCCTATCCGATTCGCGACGGCATCCCAGTGATGCTCGAGAGCGAAGCTCGCACCCTGACCACCGATGAGCGCCTGGATAAATGACTACGGTGTTTACTGTTGTTATTCCGTCGCGCTTCGCTTCGACGCGTTTGCCCGGCAAACCGCTGCTGTTGATCGCCGGCAAGCCGATGATCCAGCACGTCTGGGAGCAGGCCAGCAAGAGCAGTGCCCAGCGCGTGGTGGTCGCGACGGATGACGCGCGCATCGAGGAGGCCTGCAAGGGCTTTGGCGCCGAGGTGGTGATGACTCGCGAGGACCACAACTCCGGCACCGATCGCCTGGCGGAAGTGGCTGCGAAACTCGGCCTGGCGCCCGATGCAATCGTGGTCAACGTGCAGGGCGACGAGCCGTTGATTCCCCCAAGTGTCATCGATCAGGTCGCCGCGAACCTCGCGGCCCACCCCGAGGCACGCATGGCCACCTTGGCCGAGCCGATCGAGGATGTGCAGGCGCTGTTCAATCCCAACGTGGTCAAGGTGGTCAGCGACCTCAATGGCCTTGCGCTGACCTTTAGCCGCGCCACCTTGCCCTGGGCACGGGAAGCCTTTGCCCAGCATCCCGACGTGCTGCCCGCAGACGTGCCGTTCCGCCGTCATATCGGCATCTATGCCTACCGCGCCGGCTTCCTCCAGGACTTCGTCGCGTGGGGGCCATGCTGGCTGGAGAACACCGAAGCCTTGGAGCAACTGCGAGCGTTGTGGCATGGCGTGCGGATCCACGTGGCCGACGCCCTGATCGCTCCGCCTACCGGTGTCGACACTCCCGAAGACCTCGAGCGCGTTCGTCGCCTGCTGGAGGCTTGATGCGGGTTCTGTTCGTCTGTCTCGGCAACATCTGCCGCTCGCCCACTGCCGAAGGCATCTTGCGCCACAAGTTGCGCGAGGCCGGGCTGGAGGGGCAGGTGGAAGTCGCTTCCGCCGGCACCGGCGACTGGCACGTCGGCAAGGCGCCGGACAAACGCAGCCAGGCCGCGGCGCTGCGGCGTGGCTATGACTTGTCCGCCCAGCGGGCCCGGCAGGTATCCCGCGCCGATTTCGCGGCTTATGACCTGATCCTGGCGATGGACAGCACCAACCTGCGCAATCTCAAGCTCTTGCAACCGGCCAATGCCCGTGCGGAGCTGGACCTTTTCCTGCGTCGTTACGAGGCCGAACTCGATGACGTGCCCGACCCGTACTACGACGGCGAGCAAGGTTTCGAGCAAGTGCTGGACCTGATCGAGCGCGCCACGGATCGTCTGGTGATCGAATTGAAGGGGCGGCTATGACCTTGCAAGTCCGGGCGGACGTCAGCCTCAAGCCATTCAACAGCTTCGGCGTGGATGTCTGCGCCCGTTTGTTTGCCGAGGCCCAAAGCGATGCGGATGTTCGTGAAGCCCTGTCCTATGCCGCCGGCCACGACGTGCCACTGCTGGTGATCGGCGGCGGGAGCAACCTGTTATTGACCGGCGACATCGATGCACTGGTGTTGCGCATGGCCAGTCGGGGGATCCGACTGCTCAGCGATGAAGGCGAGCGGGTGGTGATCGAGGCCGAGGCCGGCGAGCCGTGGCATCCTTTTGTCCAGCACACGCTGGCGCAGGGTTGGGCGGGCCTGGAAAACCTCAGCCTGATTCCCGGCACGGTGGGTGCGGCGCCGATGCAAAACATCGGTGCCTACGGTGTGGAAATAAAGGATGTCTTCGCCGGCCTCACCGCGCTGGATCGCTACACCGGCGAGCTGCGGGATTTCACCCTCGACGAATGTGCTTTCGCCTACCGCGACAGCCTGTTCAAGCAGCAGTCGGATCGCTGGCTGATCCTGCGGGTGCGTTTCGCCCTCAGCCGTATCGCACATCTGCACCTGGAGTACGGCCCGGTGCGCCAACGGTTGACCGAACAAGGCATCGACCAGGCAACGCCCAGTGATGTCAGCCGCGCTATTTGCAGTATCCGCAGCGAAAAACTCCCAGACCCGGCCGTGCTGGGCAACGCCGGCAGCTTCTTCAAGAACCCGTTGGTGCCGGCCGCTCACGTGGCGCATCTCAAGGATCAGTACCCCGACCTGGTGGCTTATCCACAGCCTGGCGGGCAAATGAAAATCGCCGCCGGCTGGCTGATCGAACGGGCTGGCTGGAAAGGCTTTCGCGAAGGCGACGCCGGCGTGCATAAGTTACAGGCGCTGGTGCTGGTCAATTACGGCAATGCCACCGGGCTTGAGCTGCTGGACCTGGCTCGACGGATCCAGAAAGACATTGCCGAGCGGTTTCAGGTTGATCTTGAGATGGAGCCTAATCGGTACTGAGGGGAGCAGATCGGCAGTTGGGCTTGGCATGGTCATGCGACTCAACTGGTGGGCCGGGATAACTGGGCTTATCCCGGCGCTTCTTCAGCTCGCTCCGTATCTGTTCTTCCGGGCGAAGTGCTAACAATCCGATAATTCAACAAGCAGCCTTGACTGTTCTTCCATCAGGTTCGTACTGGTACTGCCGGTAATTAAAGAATCCTTCCCGCTGCTGTCCCACGCAGAAAACCGCATCATAGAAAAGTATGCTATGACGAACCGGGTTGGCGACAATAAGGTTCATTCTCGCGTAGTACGTGTCCCCGGGTCTCAACGCCTTCGGCGCCACCTGCTCGTGGTATCCAGGCGGCAAAAAACCATAGGAAACACAACCTCCAGGTTCTAGATGGATAGGCGTGCCGTTTTGGGCCAGTTCAATTTCCCACATTGGCTTGCGCCTCCCCTCTCGTAGACTTTTCTCGGACACCCATATTGAGTCAATCCTTACGCTGTTCTGGGCTGCTTTTGGAATACAAATGAACATCTTTCCTTTATCTGAATCGATAACCGCTTCGCCCGGCATTCCCCATGGGGTCGCCTCGACTGAAGAAGAGAGGGCGCTCGACGCAACGAAAAAAACCGATATGAAAGGCCTCATGACGTTGCTCAGCTAGGCAAAAGGCGTTTGTTAAACGGATTGATCATGAGGTCCTTTAATACTAGTGCCAATAGGCTCGGATCTTTGGTTCGATTGTGGCGATTCCAGACGGAGTTTGGTTCGTGCTCAACGCAGATCAAATAGTAGTCCGAAACAATCTCTCCCTGTTGTTCCAAGTTGTACTCCGAAAATGTGCTGTCGTTATGCAACGTATATTCGTAGGCTGCCGCCCCCCTGCTAGTTACCGTCATGCCTGATTTTTTTACTGGGAAACCCAACTGGTACTGCCACACATGCGTCATTTCATGCATGAACAGCGCTTTATCACGACCATTGCCCGTTGAGGAGAAATCGTCCCTGTAGTACTCAGTACTTGCTGGGTAGTACATTTCCCCATTGGGTGTAACAGCCGTATTCTGGAACCCCAGAAACAACCACCACCCACCGTGATGCACTTTGACTTTCGTATAGTTAATTGCATCCTTGAATACGGTTCTAGCCATGGCGATCTCTCCCGCCGTCAGCGCCCGTTTCTTGCCTTCAGGCAGTGGCACGTTTCGGGCGGAGGTACCGACATTCGTATCGTTGGTAGAAACTTCCAAGGGCTTCAAATCAACTTCCAGTGACGTCTGGGCATTAAGTGCCGCGCAGCAGAAAGACTCCACTTTTTCAGGAGGGAAGAGCTTCAACTGAGTGACCTGTATTGGTTTTTCGGTCACGAGGCGCTCCGTGTAGCCCTGTTCATCCGTCACGCCTTCTACAGTGCTGCCGTCAGCCAAGGTGAGTGAATATTTGAGGTTGCTTGCCAACTCACCGCTAGAACTGATCAAGCGAAGTTGTTCGTCGTAAACTGCCTCAGGCAATTCAACCCGCAGATTTCCCGGCACTAAGGTATTGACGCTCATGGTCCGCCCATCCCTGTCCGTTACCCCATTGAACACATCCCCCTGTTGAGTCGTAACGCGATAGCGGGCAAACGGCATCGCTGCCTGGGCGTGGTCTTTCAGCGTGTAGCCGGCGGCATAACCGGCCGGTAATGGGGAGGCAGGGGTATGCAGGCTGGCCCCTTGGGTTTTTTCCACATGGGAGGCCTTCAAATAGACGTTGCCCGGTGCACCCAGCTCGATATCACCGTCTTTCAGGCGGATGTAGGCGCCACCGCAGTTGAGCACCAGCTCCTGCGGTGCGCTGATTTCCACGCGCCCTTGAATACTTTCGATTTTCACATCGGTCTTCGCCAAGGCGTGAAGATCATTCCCTTGAGCATGTAGCTCGATCTTTCCTCCGGCAGATTTGAGTTGTATCCCAGCTTCCTTGGCCACTACGCTGATGCCGCCCTGCGCGGTGGCGGTGATGTCGTGGCCTGCGCTGATATCAGCGTTGTGCGCAGCGATGATGCCAACGCTTTCGGCGCCGGAGGCCAGGCATACGGCTTCAGGGCTGACCACGCCGATCCCGCTTGGCGCATGCAGCAGTACGCCAGGTTGTTCCAAGCCTTTGAGCGCCTGGTTCAGGCGTTGCTGGCTTTCGGTGTCGCCCGGCGTTGCTTGAGCGCTACGGGCCGCCTCGGCCAAGGAACGCGCCAGGGAGAGCGCGCTTTCCAGCTGTTCAATAGCGGCTGTCATGTCGAGTTGGTCACCCTTGGCCTTGGCCTGCTCATCCGCACTGATAAACACCCCCTTGCCACCGCGAATCGCCCCCCAGCCATCGGTGCGCAACTCAAACCCTTCGCCACGCTTGTTCCGCTCGGCATCCACCAGGTGCCCCAGGTTCAGCTGGCTCTTGCCGCTGTGTTCGGTGCTGAGCTTGATGTGTTCCTGCCCGCGGGTGTCGTCCAGGCGCAGTTTGTTGTTGGTCGGGGTGCGCAGGACGTTGCGGCGTTCGTTGCGGGCGGTGACCGGGTCCGGGTGGCGGTCATCGTGCAGGGCGTGGGCGATGTACGGGCGGTCGGGGTCGCCGTGCTCGAAGGCGATCGCCACTTCGGTGCCGGCCTGCAGCGGGAAGTGCAGGCCGTGGGTGTCGCCGCCGTAGGGCCGGGCCAGGCGCAGCCAGGCGCTTTCGCGGCCGGCTTGCCAGGTGTCGCGGTCGAACAGGAAGCGCACTTTGTACGGCCTTCGAAGTCGAGGTCGGCGTACGGCGGGTTGACTTCCGGGTGGCTGACGCGGGCGGGGATGGTGCCGCTCATGCGCGGCTTGGGCAGCAGCGCCGGGCGAAAGCACACGGTTTCCGAATAGGGGATGGCTTGGAACGTGGCGATGAAGCTGCGGTCGCGGGCCGCTTCGGTACGCAGGCTGACGATCACCGCGCCGGGCTCGAACGCCTTCGGTGCGCCGCCGGTGATTTCGAGCCGCTGCGCCGTGGCCAGGGTGGCGCTGCTGGTGGTGCCGCTGAGGCGGGTCTGGTCGTTGAGGTAGCGTTCGTGGTGCAGGCGGGCGTAGAAGAAACCGCTTTCGCTTTGCAGGTCTTCGTCCAGGGCGTAGCGCTCGCCCAGCACCGTGTAGGGCTCGGCGTAGTGATAGGCCTCGCCGTAGGTGCCCTTGGCGCCCCGGGTGTGGTCGACTTCGCCGTCCAAAAAGGCATAGGCCTCGCGGTGATGGTAGGCGCGAAAGTTGATGTTTTGTTCCACCACCTGGTGGGCGGTCTGCAGGTTCCAGACCGCGTCCTGCCCATCGGCGGTCAAGCCGGATGGCGGGCGACACGGCAACTTGATGCCGCGCTGGTAGTGCCGCTGGTCGTCGTGAAATTCCACCACGTCGATGTGCAGGCGATCGTCGCTGGTGATGCGATACCAGATGCCGACCTCGGCCAGCAGGCGCTCGATGAAGGCCAGGTCGCTCTCGTCGTATTGCATGACCTGTTCACGCCGGGGGTACTGGCGCACCAGGTTGAAATAGAACTCCTCGCCCAGGTAAGCGTGGCGCTTGCGCATGATCTGCTCGACGATTTCCGGCACCGACTGGTACTGGTAGATCCGAAACTGCTTGCCGCGCCCGAGCAGCGCGAAACGTGGTTGCAGGGTGATTTCGTAGCGGGCTTCGTCGTTGGAGCCGGACAGTCGCTTGAAGTCTGTAACGATGCCGTGGAAGGAACGCAGCGGTTCGATCACCGGCGGCGTGAAGCCCTTGGGTGTCGGCGGTGGCGGCACGGGGTACAGGTCGAAATAACCCCAGCGGTTGAGCAGGTCGGTGGCCGCCAGGTCGCGCTCGGTGCAGGTGAATTCGATGCGGTAGTGGTAAGGACGACTCAGGTGTTCTTCGCCGACGAAGGCCAGGACGTCGAGATGGGCGTTGAGTTTGGACACTCGCAGGGTGTGGCGGCTGTGGTCGAAGAAGGTCGGGAATGGGTTAGGCATGTCGAAGGTCGCCCTGGATACCACGCTCATGGTGCGTGGTGTGTTGTTGTCGAGGGGAACCAGAGTGGCGCAGGGCGAAGGGCAGATACCATAGGTAAACCGCCCGTTCTGAATATTCAGAAGCATCCTATAAAGGGGCTTTCCTATTCCTTAGGAAGTTGCCTACATGGAGCCGTTTTTTTGCGGATATAAGCGGGGGGAGGGATGTACTGGCCGTGCTTGTTCGCCTTCAGACAGAGCTAAATCAGGTTCGCTAAAACGCCCTGCATGACCCGCACAACGTGATTTGTGCAGGATTGTGCAGGGCGTTTTGCTTGTTCCTGGGTTAATTTAATTGGCTGACGATGCGAGCATTCGCATCCACAAGGCCCGGTGCAGACGCTTGCTTGCGTGTGCACAAGAGAGCCCGATTAGCCTGAGACCGTCTGCGATACCGAACCGATAACCCAACGGCAGATGGCTCGACCCTCATAACTCGATAACGATGCGGGCGTGCCCATGATTACCCTGAAACTCAATGGAAAAGATCACCCACTGGATGTGACCGAGGACATGCCCCTGCTGTGGGCGATTCGAGACGTGGCCGGCTACAACGGCACCAAGTTCGGTTGTGGCATGGGCCTGTGTGGCGCCTGCACCATTCACATCGACGGTGCCCCGGCGCGCAGTTGCATCACGCCGATCGGCTCAGTGAAAGGCCAGAACATCAGCACCATCGACGCGCTTCACGTCGATCCGGTCGGGCAAGTGGTCCAGAAGGCCTGGCTCGACACCGCCGTCGCCCAGTGCGGTTACTGCCAGGGTGGGCAAATCATGTCCGCGACGGCGCTGCTCAAGACCAACCCCGACCCCAGCGACGAGCAGATCGAAGAAGCCATGGCTGGCAACATCTGCCGCTGCGGTACTTATAACCGGATCAAGACCGCGATCCGCCAGGCCTCCACTCACCTGAAGGAGGCCAAGGCATGAGCCGCCTGCCTGATGATTTCGTGCTGAGCAACCTCAGCCGCCGTGGTTTTCTCAAGGGCGCCAGTGCCACCGGCGTGCTGGTGCTGGCGGCCACCTGGGGCCTGCCGGATGCCTTTGCCGAAGAGAAGAAGTTCGGCGCCGAGGGCATGCCCCATGGCGCGGTCGATGATCCGAAGGTGTATGTCAGTATCGCCGCAGACGGCAGCGTGACGGTGATCTGCAATCGTTCGGAAATGGGCCAGGGCGTGCGCACCAGCCTGAGCATGGTAGTCGCCGACGAACTGGACGCCGACTGGGCGCTCGTCAAGGTCCAGCAGGCGCCAGCGGACGAAGCGCGTTTCGGCAACCAGGACACCGACGGCTCGCGCAGCATGCGTCACTGGTACGAGCCGATGCGCCGTTGCGGTGCCGCTGCCCGGACCATGCTGGAATTGGCGGCCGCCGCACAGTGGAAGGTGCCGGTGAGCGAATGCCGTGCGCAACTGCACAAAGTGGTGCACCAGCCTTCGGGTCGCGAGCTGGGTTATGGCGAATTGGCTGCCGCCGCCAGCGCCTTGCCAGTCCCGGGACGCGACAGCCTGCGCCTCAAGCAGCCGTCGGAGTTCCGCTATATCGGCAAGGAAGCGAGCCGCGCCATCGATGGTGCAGACATCGTCAACGGGCGCGCGGTTTTCGGCGCTGATGTGCATTTTGACGGCATGCTCTATGCCGTCATCGCGCGCCCGCCGGTCTATGGCGGCAAGGTCAAATCCGTGGACGGCAGCGCAGCGCTGAAAGTACCGGGCGTGGTCAAGGTGCTGCAGATCGAAGGGCGTCCGTTGCCCTCTGAGTTCCAACCCCTGGGCGGCGTCGCCGTGGTGGCAAAAAACACTTGGGCGGCGATCAAGGGCCGCGAAGCGCTGAAGATCGAGTGGGACGATGGCCCGAACGCCCGCTATGACTCCATCGCCTATCGCAAGGAATTGGAAGCGGCCGCTCTCAAGCCCGGGAAAGTCCTGCGCAGCACCGGTGATCTCGACGGTGCGCTGACCAAGGCGAGCTCGACGCTGGAGGCCTCGTATTACCTGCCGCACCTCTCCCAATCCCCCATGGAACCGATGGTTGCCGTCGCACGGTTCAAGGATGGTCAATGCGAAGCCTGGGCACCGAGCCAGGCACCGCAGGTGACCCGTGAACGCGTGGCCGAGCGCCTGGGCATTCCTTTCGAGAAGGTAACGGTTAACATTACATTGTTGGGCGGCGGTTTCGGGCGCAAGTCCAAACCCGACTTCGTCGTCGAGGCGGCTGTGCTCGCCAAG
Organism: Pseudomonas frederiksbergensis; assembly: GCF_035751725.1. GTDB lineage: Bacteria > Pseudomonadota > Gammaproteobacteria > Pseudomonadales > Pseudomonadaceae > Aquipseudomonas > Aquipseudomonas frederiksbergensis_A. Next base: position 1,786,827 of record NZ_CP142104.1, read on the forward strand.
GAATTCCCCGGCCAGGCCATACGGGTACAGTGGACCCGCGAGGACGATATCCATCACTCGTATTTCCACACTGTCTCGGCCGAATACCTGAAGGCCGGCCTGGACAAGGACGGCATGCCTGCCGCTTGGCTGCACCGCACCGTGGCCCCGACCATCACCGCTCTGTTCGCGCCGGGCATGACCCATGAAGCGCCGTTCGAGGTGGGGATGGGCGTGACGAACATGGCCTACGCCATCCCCAACATGCGCCTGGAAAACCCCGAGGCGGTAGCCCACACGCGGGTCGGCTGGTACCGCTCGGTGTCAAACATCCCCCACGGTTTTGCGATCCAGAGCTTCATCGACGAATTGGCCCACAAGGCCGGCCAGGACCCGCTTGAGTACCACCTCAAGTTGTTGGGCCCGGACCGCAAGATCGATCCAAACAGCCTCAACGACAGTTGGAACTACGGCGAATCCCCCGAGCGCTATCCCATCGATACGGCGCGGATCCGCACCGTGCTGGAAACCGCCGCGAAGGCCGCCGAGTGGGGGCGTGAGCTACCCAAGGGGCGAGGATTGGGATTGGCGGTGCATTACAGCTTCGTCACTTACGTGGCGGCGGCACTCGAAGTCGAGGTCAAGGATGACGGCACGGTGATCGTGCACAAGGCGGACATTGCCGTGGACTGCGGCCCGCAGATCAACCCTGAGCGCATCCGCTCGCAGTTCGAAGGCGCCTGCGTCATGGGCCTGGGCAATGCGATGGTTGGCGAAATCAGCTTCAAGGACGGCAAGGTGCAGCAGGACAATTTCCACATGTACGAAGTCGCGCGCATGTCCCTGGCGCCCAAGAAAGTGGCGGTGCATCTGGTCACTCCGCCGGGCGAGGTGCCGTTGGGCGGTGTCGGCGAGCCGGGCGTACCGCCGATCGCGCCGGCCCTGTGCAACGCGATCTTCGCCGCCACCGGCAAGCGTATCCGCGATTTGCCCGTGCGTTATCAGCTGCAAGGCTGGCAACAGGCCAAAGCTTGATGGACAGCGTTGACCTGAACGTATTGCGCAGCGTGCTGGAGTGGCGTCGCGCCGGGCAGCGGGTGGTGTTGTTCACCGTGGTCCAGACCTGGGGCACCGCGCCACGGCCTCCGGGGGCCATGTTGGCCCTGCGCGAGGATGGCGTGGTGATCGGTTCGGTGTCGGGCGGTTGTGTCGAGGATGACCTGATCGCCCGGCTGCACGACGGCCGCATCCCGGCGGACGGCCCACCGGTGCAGTTGATCACCTACGGCGTTACCCGCGAAGAGGCGGCGCGCTTCGGCCTGCCGTGTGGTGGCACCCTGCGCCTGACCGAAGAGCGGGTGGGCGATCCTGGTTGGGTCGCCGAACTGCTTGAGCGCTGCGAGGCCCACGAGATCGTTGCCCGTGAGCTGACGATCACCAGCGGCGACGTGATTCTGGCTGCTGCGAGCAAAACCGACGCCCTGGTGTTCGATGGGCAGGTGCTGCGGGCCATCTATGGTCCACGATGGCGGCTGCTGTTGATCGGCGCCGGGCAGCTGTCCCGCTACGTGGCGGAAATGGCCCGGTTGCTGGATTTCGAGGTGCTGATCTGCGATCCACGCAAGGAGTTCGTCTACGGTTGGGAGGAGCAGCATGGCCGCTTCGTTACCGGCATGCCCGACGAAGCGGTGCTGAGCATCCAGACCGACGAGCGTACGGCCATTGTGGCCCTGACCCATGATCCACGCCTGGACGACATGGCGCTGCTGACTGCCCTGGATTCCAAGGCTTTTTATGTAGGTGCCCTGGGCTCGCGGGTCAACAGCCAGAAGCGCCGGGATAACCTGGCTCAGCTAGGCTTGTCGGCAGCGGCCATCGAACGATTGCACGGCCCCATTGGCCTGCACATCGGTAGCCACACGCCGGCGGAGATCGCGTTGTCGCTGCTGGCGGAAATCGTCGCCATCAAGAATGGCGTGGAGCTGCGGCAGAAAAAGCCGCTGTAGGCCGTGGGCGAGGAGGGCTTGTGGGAGAGTCGATCGGTGTGATCATCCTGGCGGCGGGGGCGGGCAGCCGTTTCCGCCAGATCGCGGGCCGCGACAAAGATAAATTGCTCGCCGATTGCACGGGGCGTGACGGTGCCGTGCGATCGGTGATCGAGCAGGTGTTGGTGAATCTGCCTGCATCCCTGGAAAAGCGCGTGCTGGTGACGAGCCAGGATCGGCCACAAGCCATTCGCATGGCCCAGGCCTATGGGTGCGATTTCGTGGAACTGGATTCGCCCGGCCTGGGTGACAGCATCGCTGCCGGCGTAAAGGCTTGCCCGGACCTCGATGGCTGGCTGATGGTGCTGGGCGACATGCCCTTCATCTTGCCGTCGAGCATCGAGCAGGTGGCGGCGGGGATCCGCGAGGATCGCATCAGCGTGCCGGTCCTTGCTGGGGAATATGGGCATCCGGTGGGATTTGGTCGTGGGTTTGGGTCGAAGCTGATGGCACTGACCGGGGATCGTGGTGCCAAGGCATTGTTTGCCGAGGCGCAGGTGCTTGAAGTGCCGGTGGATGATCCTGGCGTGACGTGGGATGTCGATGTGCCGGAGGCGCTGGCCTTTAAATAAAAGCCTCTGGATGGACAGTGATTGTGCGCTGGGCTGTGAATCCGACAATGAATCTTCATGAAGCTAAGTGTTGTGCCAGGTCTCAGCGCTTGTGGATAAGCCCAAAGGCATAAAAAAGCCCCACCTGGCATTACCAGGCGGGGCTTTTTACTGGGCGGTGGAATCAGGCGTGAGGTTTAGGCTCGTGCTCTTTTTCCAGGGCTTCAGTGTGACGCGGTGCGACTTCTTCAGCGGTGGGCTGAGGTTCGTCGAACGCCGGGGCTGGTTCGGCTGGGGTTTCAGCGACCGGGGCAGGGGCTGCCTCGGTGACTTCTTCCACGACCGGAGCCGGTTCGGCAGCAGGCGCTTGAGCGGCGGCAGCGGCAGCTTGTTCGGCTTCCTTCTGCAGGCGCTCGGCTTCACGCTTGCGACGACGTACTTCACGCGGATCGTTTGGAGCGCGACCGTTCGGGGTCAAGGCGCTGACAGGTGCAGGCTCTTCAACCGGGGCAGGTGCCTCGGCGACCACCGGGGCTTCGACCACCGGAGCAGGCTCGATCACCTCTGGCTCGACTGCTTTCACAGGCTCTGGTGTAGGCTCGGGCTCGACAACAGGGGCTGGTGCGGCTGGCTCAGCTGTCCAGTTGAACGCAGTCTGCTCCTCGCGGGCAGGCTCTGGTGCCTTTTCCTCAGCCGGTGCTTCGACGATCGGTTCGGCAGCAACCACTGGCGCCTCGACGATCGGTGCAGGCTTGGCCGCGATTTCAGCGTCAGGTTGGGCTTCACGTGCCGGTGCCAGTTCCACTTCTGGCGAAGCGGTGGCTTCTACCGGCGCAGTGGATTCGACGACAGGCGCTTCAACCGGCGCGCTTTCCACCGTGGCGGTAGCGCGTTCGGCTTGTTCGTGAGCCTGGGCTTCGGCCGGGGCGCTGATCGCGCTGCTGGCAACGGCCGCAGTCACGGCCAGGCCGGCGGCGAGGTCCGCAGCGCTTGGCGCTTCGGCGTTCTCGGTGGACTCGGATTCTTCCGAGCCTTCGATCACGTTGCCGTTGGCGTCGCGCTGGCGCTCACGACGGTTGCTGCGACGACGCTGGCCACGGGAGCGGCGACGTGGACGATCGCCTTCGGCGGTGTCCTGGCCGTCTTCCTGCAACTGCTCTTCGGTGTTCAGCACTTCTTCTTCGCTGGCAGCGGCGGCTGCCTGCTCGGCGCGAGGCTGGCGTTCTTCCCGTGGCGGACGCGGTGCGCGTTCTTCGCGAGGCTGGCGGGCCGGACGCTCTTCAGCAGTGGCAGCAGCGGCCGGGGCAGCATCCAGTGGCTCGCGCAGTTCCCGAACACGTTCCTCACGCTCGCCACGTGGCTTGCGGTCTTCACGCGGTGCGCGCGGCTGGCGTTCTTCACGCGGCGGACGCGGCGCGCGTTCTTCGCGGGCTACGGCTGGCGCTTCCTCACGGACTTCGCGAGGCTGGCGTTCTTCACGCGGCTCACGTGGTGCGCGTTCTTCACGGGGTGCACGTTCTTCGCGAGGCTTGCGTTCTTCGTCGCGACGACCATTGCGGTTGCGGGTCTGCTGGCGACCGTTGCGACGCTCTTCGTTGCGGGCCGGACGCTCGGAGGCAGCAGGCTTGGCGACGGCGGCCGGGGCAGCCGGTTCTTCCTTGGTGGCGAACAGGCTGACCAGCGATTTCACCAAGCCTTTGAACAGGCTCGGTTCCGGGGCTGCGGCTGGAGCGGCAACCGGAGCGGCCACTTCGGTCGGGACCGGAGCGTTGGCGCGGGCCGGAGCGGTCTTGACCGCTGCTTCCTGGCGAACCAGTGTACGGGTGGCGGCGGCCGGCTGGACGTCTTCGACTTCAGCAGCGGCAGCAGCGATCTCGTAGCTGGACTGGTTGGTGTGGGCTTCCGGGCTGTCATCGCGCAGGCGCTGCACTTCGAAGTGCGGTGTCTCGAGATGATCGTTCGGCAGGATAACGATGCGGGCGCGGGTACGCAGTTCGATCTTGGTGATCGAGTTGCGTTTTTCGTTGAGCAGGAACGCGGCAACCGGGATCGGCACTTGGGCGCGGACTTCGGCGGTGCGGTCCTTCAGGGCTTCTTCTTCGATCAGGCGCAGGATCGCCAGGGACAGCGATTCAACGTCACGGATGATGCCGGTGCCGCTGCAGCGTGGGCACACGATGCCGCTGCTTTCGCCCAGGGATGGGCGCAGGCGCTGACGGGACATTTCCAGCAGGCCGAAGCGCGAGATACGACCAACCTGAACGCGGGCGCGGTCGGCTTCCAGGCATTCACGGACTTTCTCTTCCACGGCGCGCTGGTTCTTGGCCGGGGTCATGTCGATGAAGTCGATGACGATCAGGCCGCCGATGTCGCGCAGGCGCAACTGACGGGCGATTTCTTCGGCGGCTTCAAGGTTGGTCTGCAGGGCGGTTTCTTCGATGTCGCTGCCTTTGGTGGCGCGCGCCGAGTTGATGTCGATGGACACCAGGGCTTCGGTCGGATCGATGACGATGGAACCGCCGGACGGCAGCTCGACGACGCGCTGGAAGGCGGTCTCGATCTGGCTTTCGATCTGGAAGCGGTTGAACAGCGGAACGCTGTCTTCGTAGAGCTTGATCTTGCTGGCGTACTGCGGCATCACCTGGCGGATGAAGGTCAGGGCTTCGTCCTGGGCTTCGACGCTGTCGATCAGCACTTCGCCGATGTCCTGGCGCAGGTAGTCGCGGATGGCGCGGATGATCACGTTGCTTTCCTGGTAGATCAGGAACGGCGCGGAACGATCCAGCGAGGCTTCTTTGATGGCAGTCCACAGTTGCAGCAGGTAGTCGAGGTCCCACTGCATCTCTTCGCTGCTGCGGCCCAGGCCGGCAGTGCGCACGATCAGGCCCATGTCGGCAGGTGCGACCAGGCCGTTGAGGGCTTCACGCAGTTCGTTGCGCTCTTCGCCTTCGATGCGACGAGAAATGCCGCCGGCACGTGGGTTGTTAGGCATCAGGACCAGGTAACGGCCGGCGAGGCTGATGAAGGTGGTGAGGGCTGCGCCCTTGTTGCCACGTTCTTCTTTTTCGACCTGGACGATGACTTCCTGGCCTTCGCTCAGGACGTCCTTGATGTTGACGCGACCTTCAGGGGCTTTCTTGAAATATTCGCGGGAGATTTCTTTGAGGGGCAGGAAGCCGTGGCGCTCGGAGCCGAAATCGACAAAGGCAGCCTCAAGGCTTGGTTCGATGCGAGTAATCCGGCCTTTATAGATGTTGGCCTTCTTCTGCTCGCGTGCACCGGATTCGATATCCAGGTCGTAGAGGCGCTGGCCGTCTACCAGTGCAACACGCAACTCTTCGGGTTGAGTTGCGTTAATCAGCATTCTTTTCATGTAGTACCGTCGGTTTCCGGGCTGCCGGAAACGGCGTTCGGCACACACGACTTCTCACGGTCGGTGTCAGGTGCGTCCTGGCGATGGCAGTGCCATTCCAGTGTCCAGCGAGTTCGGCCCAATGATGGCGAAGTCGCGACGGACGCGTCCTGCTTGCTGGTACTCAAGCACTCAGTCAGGAGGAGGAATCAACCGGCGCCTGTGGACGAGATGAAGCGTCTAAATATAAGCCTAGTGCTACACAGTCCGACGGTTGTACATCTCCACCCTACACGTATCCCTGATAATTCGGGTGCTGCCGCGCGCAGAATCCGCAGCGGGTTGGCATTTACCGTGAGCTCCGAAAGGGGAGGTCACGCATCATGGCTAATTTAGGCGTTGTTTCCGAAGCTCTCGCTCGGGGTCGTTCCCGGGTGACTGCACTTTGTGAACTGGCCGTGAATGTGGCGCGCAAGGCGAGTCAGAACTCTGCTTTGCGGCGTATCTCAGGCCTCATGTCACCTGCGCTCGTTACACCTGCAAACTCTACCGTTACGTAGCGAAAGCCCCGTAGGACGGCCTCTCGTCCTCGTGAATTGCGTTGGTCAGGGCCGGTTTTTGACCGCTGGTCCACTGTCCAGCCACTTTTGGCGGCGTTCGCGACTATAACAGCAATGATTAAGTGCTTCAATTCCATAAAAAATTGTTATGATCGCCGCCATGACGACTACTGCCCCTTCGACCCCTGGCGTTCAACTGCTCGAGGTCTCGCCGGAATATGCCGGCCAACGAATCGATAATTTTCTTCTTGCCCGGCTCAAAGGCGTGCCCAAGACCTTGATTTATCGCATTTTGCGCAAAGGCGAAGTGCGAGTGAACAAAGGTCGGATCAAGCCCGAATACAAGCTCCAGGCTGGTGACGTGGTGCGCGTACCACCGGTTCGCGTGCCGGAACGTGATGAGCCGGTGCCCCTGGCCCAGGGCCTGTTGCAACGCCTGGAGGCCGCCATTGTCTTCGAAGACAAGGCGCTGATCGTGGTCAACAAGCCTGCGGGTATTGCGGTCCATGGCGGCAGCGGCCTGAATTTCGGTGTGATCGAAGCCTTTCGTCAGTTGCGCCCGGACGCCAAGGAGCTGGAACTGGTTCATCGCCTCGACCGCGACACCTCCGGCTTGCTGATGATCGCCAAGAAACGCAGCATGTTGCGCCACCTGCACGAGCAATTGCGCGGAGATGGCGTCGACAAGCGCTACATGGCGCTGGTGCGTGGGCGCTGGGAGACCTCCGTCAAGCAGGTCCGGGCGCCGCTGCTCAAGAGCAACTTGCGTTCGGGCGAGCGCATGGTGGAGGTCAACGAAGAAGGCAAGGAAGCGCTGACCGTCTTCAAGGTGCTTCGGCGTTTTGGCGACTTTGCCACCATGATCGAGGCCAAGCCGGTCACCGGGCGTACCCACCAGATCCGCGTCCACACCCTGCATGCCGGGCACTGCATCGCTGGCGACACCAAGTACGGCGACGACGATTTCTCCAAGGAAATCCGCGATTTGGGTGGCAAGCGCCTGTTTCTCCATGCCTATATGTTGACGGTGCCGTTGCCTGACGGCGGCGAGCTGAAATTGCAGGCTCCCGTGGATGACATGTGGGCCAAGACCGTGGAGCGGTTGAGTGCATCCTGATTACAAGCTGCTCATATTCGATTGGGACGGCACCCTGGCGAACTCTATCGGTCGGATCGTGGAGGCGATGCACGTTGCGTCGGACCGCACGGGTTTTCCTCAGCGTGACGACTGGGCGGTGAAGGGGATCATCGGGCTGGGGTTGCCGGAAGCTATTCGCAGCCTGTACCCGGAAATCGACGATGATGAGCTGATCGTTTTTCGCCAGCATTACGCTGATCATTACATCGCGCTGGAGGCCGAGCCATCCCCGTTGTTCGACGGTGTGGTCGATACCCTCCAGGCCCTGCGGAGCGAGGGTTATCGGCTGGCGGTGGCGACCGGCAAGGCGCGGCGAGGATTGGATCGGGTGCTCAAGGCCCATGGTTGGGACGACTATTTCGATATAACCCGTGCCGCGGATGAAACCGCGAGCAAGCCCCATCCTCTGATGCTTGAGCAGATCCTGGCTCATTGCGACATGCAGCCTGGACAGGCGCTGATGGTGGGGGATTCGTCGTTCGACCTGCAAATGGCCCGTAATGCAGGCATGGGTTCGGTGGCCGTCAGTTACGGCGCGCAGACAATCGAGGCGCTGAAGGCCTTCGAGCCGTGCCTGGCGATTGACCATTTTCCTGAGTTGCACGCCTGGTTGAGCCGGCGTGCCGATTAAGTTTTGTTGGAGATGCATGCATGACGGACGAATGGAAGGCGCCGGCCAAGGCGAGCGCCGAGAGCGGTGACGAAAAAAGCTGGAAACTGCTGGAGAAAACGCTGCTGGCCAGTGTCCAGGAGCAGCGTCGTTCCCGTCGCTGGGGGATTTTCTTCAAGCTGCTGACGTTCACCTATCTTTTTGCCGCGTTGATGCTGTTCACGCCGCTGATGAGCCTAGAGAAAGGTGCCGTGAGCGGTTCGGCCTACACTGCTCTGATCGACATTGAAGGCATGATCGCCGACAAGGAGCCTGCCAGCGCGGACAACATCGTCGGCAGCCTGCGGGCGGCGTTCGAGGATCCGAAGGCCAAGGGTGTGGTGCTGCGCATCAACAGCCCAGGCGGCAGTCCGGTGCAGTCGGGTTACGTCTACGACGAGATCGTCCGGTTGCGCGGGTTGCACCCGGATAAAAAGGTCTATGCGGTGATCGCCGATCTCGGCGCTTCCGGTGCCTATTACATTGCCAGCGCGGCGGATCAGATCTACGCCGACAAGGCCAGCCTGGTCGGCTCCATTGGCGTGACGGCTGCCGGTTACGGTTTTGTCGGAACCATGGAAAAGCTGGGTGTTGAGCGTCGGGTCTACACCTCGGGCGAGCACAAATCGTTTCTTGATCCGTTCCAGCCGCAAAAGCCTGAGGAAACCGCGTTCTGGCAAGGCGTGCTGGACACCACCCACAAGCAATTCATCGCCAGTGTCAAGAAAGGGCGGGGCGAGCGCTTGAAGGATAAGGAGCATCCGGAGCTGTTTTCCGGGCTGGTCTGGTCTGGCGAGCAGGCTTTGCCCCTGGGCTTGATCGATGGCCTGGGCAGTGCCAGCTCCGTGGCGCGGGATGTAATTGGTCAGAAGGACCTGGTGGATTTCACCATCGAAGAGTCGCCGTTTGACCGGTTCTCGAAGAAGCTGGGGGCGAGCATTGCCGAGCACCTGGCGATGTGGATGGGCTTCCAGGGGCCGGCGTTGCGCTGATTCGAGCATGACGCGCTTCCTCGCCACGGCTGGTGTTCGATTCAGGGGATCTGAACACCTTCTTCCAGCAACATATCCACAAGGCGAATCAGCGGCAGGCCGATCAGGCTCGTCGCGTCAGGGCCTTCGGTGCTCTGGAACAGGCTTACGCCCAGGCCTTCGGCCTTGAAACTGCCAGCGCAGTCGTACGGTTGCTCGGTGCGCAGATAACGCTCCACGCGAGCCTCATCCAACGCCCGCATGTTCACAGTGAACGGTACGCAATCGACCTGGCATTTGCCGGTCTGGCTGTTAAGCAAGGCCAGGCCGGTCAGGAAGGTCACTCTGGCGCCACTGGCGGCCATCAGTTGCTCATGGGCGTTTTCGAAGGTGTGGGGCTTGCCCAGGATGCGTTCGCCGAGCACGGCGACCTGATCCGAGCCGATGATCAGATGGCCTGGATGGCTGTCGGCCAGTGCCTGGGCCTTTTCCCGGGCCAGGCGCTTTACCAGCTCGACCGCGGCTTCGTCGGGGTGACGGCTTTCGTCGATGTCCGGCGAGCTGCAGACGAATGGCAGTCCCAGGCGGGCGAGCAGTTCCCGGCGGTAAACCGAGCTTGAGGCTAGTAATAAAGGCAGCATGGCTATCTCCGATGGGCAGGAGAAGATTCTAGCCAGGCACGCAAGTGACGGACAGGGCTGAATTTCCTTTGACATGGCCCGGTGCATCCCTATAATGCTGCGCCTATGTTGAATGACCCGATTCCACCTCACGTTGACCCGCGCAAATTGGCTGACCGTGGCACCACCCTCCAAGGTGAACTGCTGCTGGCCGATTTGAAGAGACTCTGCGACCCGCTTTCCGACGATGTCGGTACGGTCCAGGCCAAATTCGTTTTTGAACGAGATGAACGTAAATCTGTGGTGATCCACAGCTTTATCGACACTGAAGTCAAAATGGTTTGCCAGCGTTGTCTTGAGCTGGTCACCCTGCCGATCCACAGCGAATGCAGTTACGCCGTGGTGAAGGAGGGTGCGAATACCCAGTCGTTGCCGAAAGGTTATGACGTGCTGGAACTGGGCGAAGATCCTTTGGATCTGCAGTCACTGATCGAGGAGGAGCTTCTGCTCGCCTTGCCCATTGTGCCTGCTCATCATCCGGAAGAATGCCAGCAGCCGGCGGGAGCAGATGAGCCCGAACCGAGCGAGGACGAGGTAACGCGGTCCAACCCGTTCAGTGTATTGGCGCAGTTAAAGCGTGACCCAAACGTTTAGGAGTTAATCAATTATGGCTGTTCAGCAGAACAAAAAATCCCGCTCTGCCCGTGACATGCGCCGTTCGCACGACGCTCTCGAGGCTAGCACCCTGTCTGTAGAAAAAACCACCGGTGAAGTTCACCTGCGTCACCACGTATCGCCAGAAGGCGTATACCGTGGCCGTAAAGTGATCGACAAGGGCGCCGACGAGTAATCACTTGTCCGCTCAAGTCATCGCGATTGACGCAATGGGCGGGGACTTCGGTCCCCGCAGCATTGTCCAGGCCAGCCTTGCTTGCCTGAATGCCACGCCCTCGCTGCACCTGACCCTCGTCGGTCAACCCTCCCTTCTAGAAGAAATGCTCAGCGGCCAATCGGCTGTGGATCGCGCGCGCCTGTCGATCGTGCCGGCGTCCGAGGTTATCGCGATGGACGAAAAGCCGGCCCAGGCGCTGCGTGGCAAGCCCGACGCATCGATGCGGGTAGCCCTTGAGCTGTTGCGCGATGGCAAGGTCCAGGCGTGTGTCAGTGCGGGCAACACCGGGGCGCTGATGGCGCTGTCGCGCTATGTCCTCAAGACCCTGCCCGGGATCGATCGTCCGGCGATGGTGGCGGCGATTCCGACCCAGCGCGGGTTCTGCCAGTTGCTTGACCTGGGCGCCAACGTCGATTGCAGCGCCGAACACCTGTTGCAATTCGCCGTGATGGGCTCGGTCGCAGCGCAAACCCTGGGCATAGCGCGACCTCGCGTAGCGCTGCTCAACATAGGCACCGAAGACATCAAGGGAAACCAGCAGGTCAAGCTGGCCGCGACGTTGTTGCAAAATGCCCGAGGCATCAATTACATCGGATTCGTCGAAGGTGATGGTTTGTACCGTGGTGAGGCCGATGTGGTGGTCTGTGATGGCTTCGTTGGCAATATCTTGCTCAAGTCCAGCGAGGGCCTTGCGACCATGATTGGCCAGCGTATCGAGACGTTGTTCAAGCAGAGCCTGGCCTCACGGGTGGTGGGCGCCCTGGCGCTGCCGTTGATGCGTCGCTTGCAGGCGGACCTTGCGCCCGCTCGACACAATGGCGCGAGTTTCCTCGGGTTGCAGGGGATCGTGATCAAGAGTCATGGTTCGGCAGGGGTGCAGGGGTTTCAAAGCGCCATCAACCGGGCTGTGATCGAGATCCAGGAGAACCTGCCGGAACGCCTTCATGGGCGCCTCGAAGATTTGTTAACTTAGGCGTTTTCGTCCGACAATGCTTAAATGTGACCGGTCGGTTCAAGCCGCCATCCAACTGTCAGTTTCCTAGCGCCCCCAGGGGCGTCAATTTTTGACGACAAGATCATTAGGGGCTTTGTTTTCATGTCTGCTTCCCTCGCATTCGTCTTTCCTGGACAGGGCTCGCAGTCCCTCGGCATGCTGGCCGAGTTGGGCGCGCAATACCCGCTGATCCTGGAAACATTCAAAGAAGCATCCGATGCACTCGGCTACGACTTGTGGGCGCTGACCCAGCAAGGGCCGGAAGAGCAACTCAATCAAACCGATAAAACCCAGCCGGCCATCCTGACCGCCTCCGTTGCGCTGTGGCGCCTGTGGTTGGCTGAAGGCGGTGCGCGCCCGGCATTCGTTGCCGGTCATAGCCTGGGCGAATACAGCGCCCTGGTCGCTGCCGGCAGCCTGAGCCTGGGTGACGCGGTGAAGTTGGTGGAGCGTCGTGGCCAATTGATGCAAGAAGCCGTTCCGGCCGGGCAGGGCGGCATGGCCGCGATCCTCGGCCTGGATGACGCCGACGTGCTGGCCGCCTGTGCCGAAGCGGCACAAGGCGATGTGGTCAGCGCGGTGAACTTCAACTCCCCGGGCCAGGTGGTTATCGCCGGTGCCAAGGCCGCCGTCGAGCGTGCCATCGAAGGCTGCAAGGCCCGTGGTGCCAAGCGCGCCATGCCGCTGCCGGTCAGCGTGCCGTCGCACTGTGAACTGATGCGTCCGGCTGCGGAGCGCTTTGCCGAATCGATCGCAGCCATCGACTGGCAGGCTCCACAGATTCCCGTGGTGCAGAACGTCAGCGCCAACGTGGCAGCGGACCTGGAGACCCTCAAGCGCGACCTGTTGGAGCAGCTCTACAAGCCGGTTCGTTGGGTTGAATCGGTGCAGGCGCTGGCAGCCAAGGGCGCGACCGAGCTGGTCGAATGCGGTCCTGGCAAGGTGCTGGCAGGCCTGAACAAGCGCTGCGCCGAAGGCGTGTCCACTTCCAATCTCAACACCCCAGACGCTTTCGCTGCCGCTCGCGCAGCGCAAGCCTGAACAGGAGAAGCTTGCATGAGTCTGCAAGGTAAAGTTGCACTGGTGACCGGTGCAAGCCGCGGCATCGGCCAGGCCATTGCCCTGGAATTGGGTCGTCAAGGCGCCATTGTCATCGGCACCGCGACTTCCGCTTCGGGCGCCGAGCGTATCGCCGCGACCTTGAAGGAAAACGGCATCCAGGGCACCGGTCTTGAACTCAACGTGACCAGCGACGAGTCCGTTTCGGCGGTGTTGGCGAGTATCCAGGAGCAGTTCGGTGCGCCGGCGATCCTGGTCAATAATGCCGGTATCACCCGCGATAACTTGATGATGCGCATGAAAGATGAGGAGTGGTTCGACGTTGTCGACACCAACCTGAACAGCCTGTACCGGCTCTCAAAAGGCGTCCTGCGCGGCATGACCAAGGCTCGTTGGGGCCGAATTATCAGTATCGGCTCGGTTGTGGGTGCCATGGGCAACGCAGGCCAAGTAAACTATGCTGCGGCAAAAGCCGGTCTGGAAGGTTTCAGCCGTGCCCTGGCACGAGAAGTCGGTTCGCGCTCGATTACGGTGAACTCGGTTGCACCGGGTTTCATCGACACCGACATGACCCGTGAACTGCCGGAAGCACAGCGTGAAGCCTTGTTGACCCAGATTCCGCTGGGTCGTCTGGGGCAAGCTCAAGAAATCGCGTCCGTGGTCGCTTTTCTTGCGTCGGACGGTGCGGCATACGTCACTGGGGCTACAATCCCGGTGAACGGCGGGATGTACATGAGTTAAATGTGACGGATTGCTTCAAAAAAATGTCATACGAGCTGTCTAAAATCCGTTATAAAGCTGCAATCTATTTATAGGCGGCGGGCCCCAGGGTTCGAGGAGTGAAGCTTTCGGTTGAAAAACCGAAAAGTCTTTCTATACACTTACCCACCGGCCAGCTGCCTGAATTTGTCCATTAGGAGTGAAAACAAGGTATGAGCACCATCGAAGAGCGCGTCAAGAAAATCGTTGCCGAGCAACTGGGCGTTAAAGAAGAAGAAGTTGTGAACACCGCTTCCTTCGTCGAAGACCTGGGTGCCGACTCCCTTGACACCGTTGAGCTGGTGATGGCTCTGGAAGAGGAATTCGAAACCGAGATTCCTGACGAAGAAGCTGAAAAGATCACTACTGTACAAGCTGCTATCGACTACGTTACCAGCCACCAGGCGTAATCGTTTTTAGTCGTCGCTAGCTGTCATGGAAAAACCGCACTGCCATCACGGCGTGCGGTTTTTTCTTTAGGCCTGATGCAAAGTCGTCATTTGAAAAAGGAGAGTGCTGTGTCGCGTAGACGCGTCGTAGTCACCGGTATGGGTATGTTGTCGCCACTGGGCACGGATGTGCCGAGCAGCTGGCAGGGCATTCTGGCTGGCCGTAGTGGCATTGGTCTGATCGAACACACCGACCTTTCTGCCTATTCCACCCGTTTTGGCGGCTCGGTAAAGGGCTTCAATGTCGAGGAATACTTGTCGGTCAAGGAAGCTCGCAAGCTTGACCTGTTCATCCAATACGGCTTGGCAGCCGGATTCCAGGCGGTGCGCAATGCCGGGCTGGAAGTCACCGACGCCAACCGTGAGCGCATCGGCGTGGCCATGGGGTCGGGTATTGGCGGCTTGACCAATATCGAAGAAACCAGCCGCACGCTGCATGATTCGGGACCGCGACGGATTTCTCCGTTCTTCGTACCGGGCTCGATCATCAATATGATTTCCGGTTTCCTGTCCATCCACCTGGGTGCACAGGGCCCCAACTACGCCATCGCCACGGCGTGCACCACCGGCACCCACTGCATCGGCATGGCCGCGCGCAACATCATGTACGACGAAGCCGACGTGATGATTGCCGGTGGCGCCGAAATGGCCGCTTGCGGCCTCGGCATGGGCGGTTTCGGCGCGTCTCGTGCGCTGTCGACCCGCAACGATGAGCCAGCGCGGGCCAGCCGGCCGTGGGACAAGGGCCGCGACGGTTTCGTCCTGTCCGACGGCGCCGGTGCGCTGGTGCTCGAAGAGCTGGAACACGCCAAGGCACGCGGCGCGACCATTTACGCTGAACTGATCGGCTTCGGCACCAGCGGCGACGCGTACCACATGACGTCGCCACCGGCCGATGGCGCCGGTGCGGCACGTTGCATCGCCAACGCCTTGCGTGACGCGAAGCTCAACGGCGAGCAGGTGCAGTACATCAACGCCCACGGCACTTCGACTCCGGCGGGTGACCTGGCTGAAGCCCAGGCGATCAAGACGGTGTTCGGCGAGCACGCCTATAAACTGGCAGTCAGCTCTACCAAGTCCATGACCGGTCACCTGTTGGGTGCGGCAGGGGCGGTGGAAGCCATTTTCAGCGTACTGGCGATCAACAGTCAGACAGCGCCGCCGACCATCAACCTCGATGAGCCGGACGAAGGCTGCGACCTGGACTTCGTGCCGCATACGGCCCGCAGCATGGACATCGATGTGGTGTTGTCCAACTCGTTCGGCTTTGGCGGCACCAACGGCTCGCTGGTGTTCCGCCGGTTCGCCGGCTGATGGAAAGCTGGGTCGACGGTCAGCCGGCCGACGTCCTGTCGCTGAAAGATCGCGGCCTGGCTTATGGCGATGGGTTGTTCGAGACCATCGCCGTGCACGGCGGCACCCCTGTGCTGCTGGAGCGTCACCTGCAACGCCTGGAAGCCGGATGTCGGCGGCTGGCGTTCAACGTCGATATGCGCGTGCTGAGCGCTGAGCTGATTGCCTATGCCCAGAATCTGGACAATGGCGTATTGAAGCTGATCGTGACCCGTGGCGACAGCCTGCGCGGTTATGCCGCCGATCCCTCGACCCCGGCCAGGCGTATCCTGCAAGGAAGCCCGCCGGCCGCTTACCCCGCCATTCATGCCAAACAAGGTGTCCGCCTGTTTCCCTGCACGGTGCGTTTGTCCGAGCAGCCCTTGCTCGCCGGTCTCAAGCACCTCAATCGCCTGGAGCAAGTATTGGCCCGCGCCGAATGGAGCGGCATCGAATATGCCGAAGGATTAATGCTGGACACGTCGGGACGGGTGATCGAAGGCGTGTTCAGCAATCTGTTCCTGGTGCATGACGGTGTTCTGTTGACAGCGGACCTGAGCCGTTGTGGCGTAGCCGGTGTGATGCGCGCCGAATTATTGTTTCAAGCCAAGTCCCAAGGCATTGCCACGCAAATCACTGATATCAGCCTCGAACAGCTGCACCAGGCTGATGAGGTCTTTGTCTGCAACAGCGTATATGGCGTGTGGCCGGTACTCGGATACGGTTCGGCACGCTGGTCGGTTGGCCCACTCACCCGTAAACTGCAGACCCTTGCCCGTACGCTATTGGATGCTTGATTCGTGAGACGTAAATTCTTGCTGCTGCTGGAGACCGGACTGGTTCTGGCAGGGCTGTTGATGGGCGCTTCGGCCTGGAAGATTCATTCGGCGCTGCAACAGCCGCTGAACATCACCCAGGAAGAGTTGCTGGACGTGCCCAACGGGACCACCCCGACCGGAACCCTCAATCGCCTCGAAGCCGACGGGCTGATCCGGGATGCGTTCTGGCTGCGGGTCTACTGGCGCTTCAATCTTGCTGGCCAGCCACTGCACACCGGGGAGTACCGGATGGTGCCGGGGATGACGATGGAGGAGCTGATTGGCGTCTGGAAACGCGGTGAAGTGGTGCAGTACAGCGTGACGTTGGTGGAGGGCTGGAACTTCCGTCAGGTTCGCGCGGCGTTGGCGAAGGATGAAAAACTCCAGCAGACGCTCACAGGCCTGAGCGACAGCCAGGTCATGGATCGTCTAGGCCATTCCGGGGTGTTTCCGGAGGGGCGCTTCTTCCCGGATACCTACCGTTTCGTACGGGGTACGACGGATGCCGATCTGTTGAGAAAAGCCTACGATCGGCTGGACGATGTGCTTGCCAAGGAATGGGCCCAACGTGCTGCCGACGTCCCGTATAACCAGCCGTATCAGGCGCTGATCATGGCTTCGCTGATTGAAAAGGAGACCGGTGTTCCCCGCGAGCGGGGCGAGATTGCCGGCGTGTTCGTACGGCGCCTGCGCCTGGGCATGCTGCTGCAGACCGATCCTACCGTGATCTATGGCCTGGGCGAGCGCTACACCGGCAAGCTCACCCGTGCCCATCTGAAAGAGCCTAATCCCTACAACACCTACCTGGTACCGGGCCTGCCGCCAACGCCGATCGCGATGGTCGGGCGCGAGGCGATTCACGCTGCATTGAACCCGGCCGACGGCAATAGCCTTTACTTCGTCGCGCGTGGCGACGGCAGCCATGTGTTTTCCGATGATCTGGAGACGCATAACAATGCGGTACGCGAATACCAGCTCAAGCGCCGCGCCGACTACCGCTCCAGCCCGGCCCCGGCCACGCCGGAGGATTCGGCACCGATTCCCGCCGCCTCCCCTGATACCGCGCCGGAGGCCGTGCCCCAGGTGCCACCCCAGGACCCGGCCCCCGAACCGGATGCCAGCGAGCCGCCGGACCCGCAATGACTTTGACTAAGGATCGCCCGTGACTGGTTTGTTTATCACGCTGGAAGGCCCGGAAGGCGCCGGCAAGAGCACCAACCGCGAATACCTGGCTGAACGCCTTCGGAGCGCCGGCATCGAGGTGGTACTGACCCGCGAGCCAGGCGGTACGCCCCTGGCCGAGCGGATTCGCGAGGTGTTGCTGGCGCCCATCGAAGAAGTCATGAACCCCGACACCGAGCTGTTGCTGGTGTTCGCCGCCAGGGCGCAGCACCTGGCCGAAGTGATTCGTCCGGCGCTGGCCAGGGGCGCCGTGGTGCTTTGTGACCGCTTCACCGATTCGACCTACGCCTACCAGGGCGCTGGCCGAGGCTTGTCCGTCGAGCGTATCGCTGCGCTGGAAACCTTTGTCCAGGGTGGCCTGAGGCCGGACCTGACCCTGGTTTTCGACCTGCCGGTGGAAGTAGGTCTGGCTCGTGCCAGCGCGCGTGGCAGGCTTGATCGCTTCGAGCTGGAGGGGGCGACTTTCTTCAATGCCGTGCGCAACGCTTTCCTCGAGCGCGCTAAGGCTGATCCGACGCGTTACCTGTTGATCGATGCGGCGCAGCCATTGACCCAGGTCCAGCAATCGCTGGATACAGTGTTGCCGCGTTTGCTGGAGCTTGCCCGTGGCTGAAGCCTATCCCTGGCAGGACGGCCTCTGGCAGCAACTGGCCGGCCGCACGCAGCACGCCCATGCGTACCTGCTGCACGGCCCGGCTGGTATCGGCAAGCGGGCCTTGGCCGAACGCCTGATGGCGAGCCTGCTATGCCTGGCCCCGACGGCTGCGAATGCCTGCGGTGAGTGCAAGTCTTGCCTGCTGCTCAAGGCTGGCAGTCATCCGGACAACTACATACTGGAGCCTGAAGAAGCCGACAAAGCGATCAAGGTCGACCAGGTCCGTGACTTGGTCAGCTTCGTGGTCCAGACCTCGCAGATGGGGGGGCGCAAGGTTGTACTGATCGAGCCGGTGGAATCGATGAACATCAACGCCGCCAACGCCTTGCTCAAGAGCCTCGAAGAGCCTTCCGGCGATACCGTGCTGTTGCTGGTCAGTCACCAGCCGAGCCGTTTGCTGCCAACCATCAAGAGCCGTTGCGTGCAGCAGGCCTGCCCGTTGCCCAGCGAGGCAATGAGCTTGCAGTGGCTGGCCCAGGCCTTGCCTGACAGCACCGATGAAGAGCGTGGCGAACTGCTGACCCTGGCCGCCGGCTCGCCGTTGGCGGCCGTCAGCCTCCAGGCCCAAGGTGTACGCGAGCAGCGCGCGCTGGTGGTGGACGGGGTGAAGAAGCTGCTCAAGCAGCAACAATCGCCGACGCAATTGGCCGAAGGCTGGAACACCATTCCCCTGTTGCTCCTGTTTGACTGGTTCTGCGATTGGTCGAGCCTGATCCTGCGTTATCAGCTCACCGAGGACGAAGCCGGCCTCGGCTTGGCCGACATGCGCAAAGTGATCCGGTACCTGGCGCAAAAAAGTAGCCAGGACAAAATCTTGAACATTCAGGACTGGATCCTTGCCCAACGTCAGAAGGTGCTGAGCAAGGCGAACCTCAATCGCGTGTTGTTGCTCGAGGCGTTGTTGGTGCAATGGGCGAGTTTGCCTGGTCGAAACTGACAGGCACGACCTAGACTGAGCTCAATCGCAGCGGAGATCAGCATGAACGAACCTGTCAGTCCCGGGCCACGCAACGGCATCCTGTCCCTGACCATCAAGGACAAGTCGGTGCTCTACGCGGCCTACATGCCATTTATCAAGAACGGCGGCCTGTTCATTCCCACCAACAAGAATTATCGTCTGGGCGACGAGGTGTTCATGCTGTTGAGCCTGATGGACGAGCCGGAAAAGATCCCGGTCGCTGGCAAGGTGATCTGGATGACCCCCAAAGGCGCCCAAGGCAACCGGGCTGCCGGCGTTGGCGTGCAGTTCAACGAAGGTGACAACTCGGCCCGCAACCAGATCGAAACCCACTTGGCCGGAGCCCTCAAGTCCGACCGTCCCACCCATACGATGTAGCCTGGCCCTTTATGCTCGTAGATTCTCATTGCCACCTCGATCGCCTTGACCTTGCCGCCCATGGTGGCTCCCTTGACGCCGCCCTGGATGCCGCCCGCCAGCGGGGAGTAGGGCATTTTCTCTGCATCGGCGTCAGCGCTGACAACGCCGGCGACGTCAAACGCCTGGCCGAACGCTATGAAGATGTCGATTGTTCGGTGGGCATCCACCCGCTGGATGTGCAACCCGACGCCACGCCCGCCCTGGATTGGCTGTTGCAGGAGCTTGACCACCCGCGCGTGGTGGCCATCGGCGAAACCGGCCTGGACTATCACTACGAGCCGGAGGCTGCCGAGGTCCAGCAAGCGTCGTTCCGCTTGCACCTGGAGGCTTCGAGGCAGACCGGCAAGCCAGTGATTATCCACACCCGTGGCGCCCGGGCCGACACCTTGGCAATGTTGCGAGACGCGGCGCTGCCCCACGCCGGCGTATTGCATTGTTTTACCGAGGATTGGGACATGGCCAAGGCGGCCCTGGACATGGGTTATTACATTTCCCTGTCGGGCATCGTCACATTCCGCAACGCCGACGCCCTGCGTGACGTCGCGAGCAAGGTGCCGGCCGATCGTTTGTTGGTGGAAACGGACTCGCCTTACCTGGCGCCCATTCCCTATCGCGGCAAGCCAAACCTTCCGCAGTATGTACGGGAGGTCGCGGAGTACCTGGCGATGCTGCGCGGGCAATCCTATGACCGGTTCGCGGAGCAGACCACGGAGAACTTCAAGCGGCTGTTCCCGTTGGCTCGGGTCCGTTGCGCAAGGGCCTGAAACCGGGGCAAAAAAAACCCGGGTTCTGGGGGGGGAATCCGGGTTAAGACCATTAGGAGTAAAACAAAGGCACGCGGTCCGTTGGTACCTTTATCAGCGCGCCACTTGGGGGAGATGTCGCGCCGACAGTTCAAGTATTGATCACTATGGCAACGCGTCCAGTTTGACCAGGGTGGTTTTTAAACAGATTTGGAATAGTTTCGCTTCGGATAAGTTCTCACTGCCAGCAAAGCCTGCCCGGGCGGCTCGCTGGGGTGAAGCGCAGAAGTGGGGGGCGCACGGTTTTCTGAAGAACTATGGCCCTGCGCGGATGATCCGTGCATTTTTGCGTAATTTAGGCATAATACCGGGCTTCGAATTTTGACCCTTCAGACCTTTTTCTTATGCATAAAGAACCCCGTAAGGTCCGCGAGTTTCGTCGCCGCGAGCAGGAAATCCTCGACACCGCGCTCAAGTTGTTCCTCGATCAGGGTGAAGACAGCGTCACCGTCGAGATGATTGCGGATGCCGTGGGTATCGGCAAAGGCACGATCTACAAGCATTTCAAATCCAAGGCCGAGATCTATCTGCGGCTGATGCTCGATTACGAGCGGGATCTGAACGAGCTGTTGCATTCGGCCGATGTCGACAAGGACAAGGAGGCCCTGTCCCGGGCGTACTTCGAGTTCCGCATGCGCGACCCGCAGCGTTACCGCTTGTTCGACCGCCTCGAAGAGAAGGTGGTCAAGGGCAACCAGGTACCGGAGATGGTCGAGGAGCTGCACAAGATCCGTGCCTCGAACTTCGATCGCCTGACCCTGTTGATCAAGGGCCGGATCAGCGAAGGCAAGCTCGAAGACGTTCCCCCTTATTTCCACTATTGCGCTGCCTGGGCACTGGTGCACGGCGCCGTGGCGCTGTACCACTCGCCGTTCTGGAGCAATGTGCTGGAAGACCAGGAAGGCTTCTTCCAGTTCCTGATGGATATCGGGGTGCGCATGGGCAACAAGCGCAAGCGCGATACCGATACCCCGAGCAGTTGAGGCATTCAGCTGCTTGATTGCGCCATGTCCGCTTACGTGGCGCAGTGCCCCAGGAATATACTCAGGCTTGGGTCTTGCGAAAACCTGATTTCTAGGTCAATTTTTACGGGCTCGATTTTTCTTTCGCCGGAGTGATCCATGATCGTTGACCGTCAAGGCAGGCGTTTTCGCAATTTGCGGATCAGTCTGACCTCAGCCTGCAATTACGCTTGTACCTACTGCGTGCCTGATGGCAAGCGGCTGGTGGCTGCGCAGGATGAACTGTCGGCTGAGGCCATGGCACGTGGCGTGGCCTACCTGATCGAAGCGGCCGGAATCGAGCGGTTGCGCATCACCGGTGGTGAGCCGCTGGTCAGCCCCAAGCTCGAGCGTTTCATGACGGCGGTAGGGCAGATGGGCCTCGAGGACATCAGCCTGACCACCAATGGACAATTGCTGGCCAAGAAGCTGCCCTTGCTGGTAAACGCCGGTATCCGCCGCATCAACGTTTCCCTCGACACCCTCGACCCCATCGCCTTTCGCAGCATCGCCCGTGGAGGCGACCTGGCGACGGTGCTTGATGGCATGGAGCAGGCCGGGGCGGCGGGCATGAAGATCAAGGTCAACATGGTGCCGCTGCGCGGGCAGAACCTCGATCAGGTCATGCCGTTGCTCGAGTACTGCCTTGAGCGTGGCTACGAGTTGCGCTTCATCGAGTTGATGCGCATGGGCCACCTGGCCAAGGACTCCAATGCGTTTCTCCAGCAGTTCGTCAGCCTCCAGCAACTGCTGGCCCTGATTGGCGACCAGTACGAATATCTGCAAGCCGATGCGCCCGTCGATGCCACGGCGGTGCGCTACGAAATTCCCGGGCTGGGGCACTTCGGCGTGATCGCCAACGAAAGCGTGCCGTTTTGCCGGACCTGTTCGCGGCTGCGCTTGTCTTCCACCGGTTGGCTGCACGGCTGTCTGTCGTCGAGCAACCGTCATTACGTCGGCGATCTGCTGGACAAGCCCCGTCACCAGGCGCTGCCGGCGCTCCAGCGCCTGTTGGTCAAGGCGCTGGGCGACAAGCAAGAAGTGGCGTTCTCCGGTGGCGCAACCATCATGAAGATCATTGGCGGTTAAGTGGGCTTTCCAAGCTGAAAATCCAATCAGCCCAAGGACTGGCGCAAAAGCTGCATCCAATGGCCATTCGCCGGTTTTCCGTCACCGGTTTTTGGAGGATAGGATGCGTAGCCTGTTTTTGCTGCTGACCGTTTTGACGCTTGGTGGCTGCATGAATGTCAGCGATATGGGGGAGGGCGTTCGTTATCACATGAGCGATGCCGGCCTGCTGGACCATAGCGACAGCCGCCGTGTGAACAACCTGCGCATTCAGCCGGATTCCTTCATCTACATTGCCCAAGGAGCTTTCGCTCCGCCAGGCAGCGCCTATCCGCGGCCCAATGTCGTGGCTGAAGAAGCCTTCAATGGTTTCATCGAATATTTCCCCATGGTTCGTCGCGCCCGGGTCCCCGAAGGCCTCGACCAAGCCATGGGCGAGGCGCGGGCCGCTGGTGCCCATTACCTGCTTTACACCCGCTTCGCCAAGGCGGACAACCGCATCGGCAACACCGACGAATGGTTGGATGAAGAGGCGGTGGACCGCCTGGGTGTCGACACCAGTGTGATTCAAATCATGTTGATCGAGACCAGCACCCAGTATTTGATTGATACTGCACGCATCAAGAGCCGTGGCGGTTTGCTGACGTTGCACGACAAGCAGCCACAGGATCTCATTGCCGCGCCGTTGCGTGAGTATGCCCGCAGCTTGTTGGGAATGAGCAACGAATAAATAGAAGGAGGCACCATGAGCGGACCGCAAAAAGCCAATGACCTGCTGGGGCAGATCCCCAAGAGCAAAGGCCTGCCGCCGGTCCACTTGTGGAACCCTGACTTCTGCGGCGACATCGACATGCGCATCGCCCGCGATGGCACTTGGTATTACCTGGGGACGCCCATCGGACGCAAGCCGATGGTCAAGCTGTTCTCCACCATCATTCGCCGCGACGGCAATGATTACTTCCTGATTACCCCTGTGGAAAAAGTCGGCATCAAGGTCGATGACGCGCCGTTTGTGGCCGTGACCCTGGAGGTCGAAGGGAACGGCGAAGGGCAGTTGTTGCGCTTCACCACCAATGTCGATGAAACCACCGAGGCCGGCCCCGAACATCCAATGCGGGTGATGATCGATCCGCAGACCCAGGAACCGGCACCCTATGTTCATGTGCGCAGCAATCTCGAAGCGCTGATCCATCGCAATGTCTTCTATCAACTGGTGGAGCTGGCCGTGAGCCGCGAGATCGATGGGCAACGATGGCTGGGCGTCTGGAGTGGCGGCGAGTTTTTCCCCATCGGCCTTGAGCCCTGACCCTCTGGGCACCGAGGCGCCGCTATCGCAAGCAAGCTCGCCCCACAGGTGAGAATGCAAAAATTCAAATTGACACCCAATCATATGATGATTAGCGTGGGCGCCTAACAAAAAAACGCCCACGGGGTATCCATGTCCAGCAGTTTTCACGCATCGACCGTCGATTGGCTCGGGGGCTGGATCGCCGCCGGCCAGGTCAAGCCTGGGCAAACCATCAAGGTCGAAGCAGACTTGGGCGAGCAACTGGGTGTCAGCCGCACGGTCATTCGCGAAGCCATCAAGACCTTGGTCGCCAAAGGCATGCTGGAAGTCGGGCCGAAGGTCGGTACGCGGGTACTGCCGGTGCGCCGCTGGAACCTCTTTGATCCACAAGTCGTGGGCTGGCTGTCACGCAGCGGGTTGCCGGAGAATTTCGTCGACGATTTGCTGGACCTGCGCCGTACCATCGAGCCCATGGCGGTGCGCTGGGCATGTGAACGGGCGACGGCAGACCAGGTGCAGGCGATCCGCCTGGCCTATCATGCGCTGGAGCGGGCGGTGGACAGCGGTGCGGATTACAACCGCGCCGACCAGTTCTTTCACGAATGCATCCTCGCGGCCAGCCATAATCAATTCATCGAACAAATGGTCCCGGCCCTCGGCGCGTTGCTGGCGGTTTCGTTCGAGGTGTCCGCCGCCGACCCTGACGAATTGCGTCGCACCTTGCCGATCCACAAGGATATCGCCGAAGCCATCGCGGCCCGGGACGCGACGCGAGGCGTCTGGGCCTGCATGACGCTGATCGATAACGCAGACCTGGCCATCAAGCGTTTTTACCCCGATGTAATGGCCGGTCGAACAGACAACGCCGGGAAAGCCGGGAACAGGAGGTTTTGATGAAGTGGACGGCGGTGACGGAGCATCGGGCAAAGCTCGGCGAGGGGCCTTTCTGGGATGAGCCGACCCAGGCGCTGTATTGGGTCGATATCGCCGGCAAGCAAGCCCTGCGGCTGATCGGCAAGAATGTGCAGATCTGGCAGATGCCAGAACACATCTCCGCGTTCATTCCGACCCAGAGCGGCGATGCCCTGGTGACGCTGAGCAGTGGCGTCTACCGGTTGGACCTGGATTCGCCAGGCCTGGAACCGCGTCTGAAGTTGCTGTGCATGGCGGACCCCCAGCCAGGCAATCGCGCCAACGAAGCCCGCTGCGATGCCTTGGGCCAACTCTGGCTGGGCACCATGCAGAACAACATCGGTGAGGATGGCGAAGACTTGCCCATCGAGCGACGCTCCGGCGGGCTGTTCCGTGTCGGCGGCGACGGTCGCGTGATGCCGTTGCTGCGTGGCCTGGGCATTCCCAATACGTTGTTGTGGAGCCCCGATGGCACGACGGTCTATTTTGGCGAAAGCCTGGACGGAACGCTGTATCGGCATTTTATCTACCCCGATGGAAAACTGGCGCCCGCTGAAGTCTGGTTCGGACCCCATTCCCGTGGCGGACCGGATGGTTCGGCGATGGATGCACGGGGCTATATCTGGAACGCGCGCTGGGACGGCAGTTGCCTGTTGCGCCTGACCCCGGACGGGCAGGTCGATCGGGTGATCGAACTACCGGTCAGTCGCCCGACCAGTTGTGTGTTCGGTGGCGAAGACCTGAAGACGCTCTACATCACCAGCGCGGCGAGCCCACTGGGCCATCCGCTGGACGGTGCGGTGCTGTCCATGCGCGTCGATGTACCGGGTATGGCTTGCACGCGGTTTGCGGGATAGATCCCATAATATGGGATGTAAATATATATATTGAGATTATTTGGCGGTCGGGTTTATAGTCGGCTCCATCAGCAATACGCACTCACACTTAAAAAAACAAAACAGGTGAAGTGATGCATCGTTTTTCTCCTGCCCGCCCCAGCGGCGTTCGCGAATCAGTGTTGACTCGACAGCTTTTGCACCGGCCATCGGTAGATGGGCGGTTTTTGTCGTGTTTTCGTGCAGGAGACGCGGTCCATGGTTGAAGCGCTTCGCTTGCCGCCCGTGCCTGAACCTGTGAAGGGCGAGCGACTGAAAAACAAGGTCGTGCTGTTGACTGGCGGGGCCCAAGGCATCGGCGAGGCCATTGTCGCGGCGTTCGCTTCGCAACAGGCCCGGCTGGTGATCAGCGATATCCAGGCTGACAAGGTCGAAGCCGTCGCCGCTCATTGGCGCGGCCAGGGCGCGGATGTGCAGGCGCTCAAAGCCGACGTTTCGAACCAGCAGGATTTGCACGCCATGGCCCGCCGGGCTGTCGAGCTGCACGGTCGCATCGACGTGCTGGTGAATTGCGCTGGCGTCAATGTGTTCCGCGATCCGCTGGAAATGACCGAAGAGGACTGGCGCCGTTGCTTCGCCATCGACCTGGATGGCGCCTGGTACGGTTGCAAGGCCGTGTTGCCGCAAATGATCGAGCAGGGCGCGGGCAGCATTATCAACATCGCGTCGACCCATTCGTCCCACATCATTCCTGGCTGTTTCCCGTATCCCGTCGCCAAGCATGGCCTACTGGGCCTGACCCGTGCCCTGGGCATCGAGTACGCACCCAAGGGCGTGCGCGTGAATGCCATCGCGCCGGGCTACATCGAGACGCAACTGAACATCGATTACTGGAACGGTTTCGCCGATCCCCAGGCCGAACGCCAGCGCGCACTGGACCTGCACCCGCCGCGGCGCATCGGGCAGCCGATCGAAGTGGCGATGACGGCCGTGTTCCTGGCCAGTGACGAAGCACCGTTTATCAATGCCTCATGCATCACCATCGATGGTGGACGTTCGGTCATGTACCACGACTGAATATTCTTGGATTGCGGTAGGAAACTTCGCCTGTAATCCAATCATCATACGATATGACTATTTAAACCTATGCTGTGCAGTAACACGTTTTGACCGGCCAGCCTGCGCAATTCCACCGACGGTGGAGCAGATCCCTGGACGTTTGGCTTTCAATAAAAAAAACAAGGAGTCAGCTATGAAACATCGTCGTGGGATCCGTTCCCTGTGTCGCGCCGCCCTGGCGGTTACCGCGTTCAGCCTCAGCAGCCACTTGCTGGCGGCCGAAGCGGTAAAAATCGGTTTCCTGGTCAAGCAGGCGGAGGAGCCTTGGTTCCAGACCGAATGGGCGTTCGCGGAGAAGGCGGCCAAGGATAAAGGCTTTGAGTTGATCAAGATCGCCGTGCCTGACGGCGAGAAGACCCTCTCGGCCATCGACAGCCTCGCCGCCAACGGTGCCAAGGGTTTCGTGATCTGCCCGCCGGACGTGTCCCTCGGCCCGGCCATCATGGCCAAGGCCAAACTCAACGACCTCAAGGTGATCGCCGTCGACGACCGTTTCGTCGATTCCAAAGGCAAGTTCATGGAAGACGTGCCGTACCTGGGCATGGCCGCGTTCGAGGTCGGCCAGAAGCAAGGCGCCGCCATGGCCGCTGAAGCGAAAAAGCGCAACTGGGATTGGAAAGACACTTACGCGGTGATCAACACCTATAACGAACTGGACACTGGCAAGAAGCGCACCGACGGTTCGGTCGATGCCCTGAAAAAAGCCGGGATGCCGGAAGACCATATCTTGTTCGCTGCGCTCAAGACCCTCGACGTTCCCGGCAGCATGGACTCCACCAACTCGGCGCTGGTGAAGCTGCCAAGCGCCGCGAAAAACCTGATCATCGGCGGCATGAACGACAACACCGTGCTGGGCGGCGTGCGCGCCACCGAAGCAGCCGGGTTCAAGGCAGCCAACGTGATCGGTATCGGCATCAACGGCACCGACGCCATCGGCGAGCTGAAGAAACCGAACAGTGGCTTCTTCGGTTCGATGCTGCCAAGCCCGCACATCGAAGGCTACAAGACTGCCGAAATGATGTACGAGTGGATCACCGCCGGCAAGGAACCGCCGAAGTACACCGCCATGGACGAGGTGACGCTGATCACCCGGGAGAACTTCAAGCAAGAGCTGGAAAAGATCGGCCTGTGGAACTGACGGTCGGTTGATTCAAAAGCGGCCCCGGTCACAAGCGTGATCGGGTCGCTTGATCTCTGTAAGTTCGAGGTGGTTATGCAAGCGCAAACAGCGACACGGCAACACAGCATCGGCGGCAGCTTGCGGTTCAACGGGATCGGCAAGTCCTTTCCCGGCGTGCAGGCGCTGGCCAATATCAGTTTCGTCGCGCATCCGGGGCAGGTTCATGCCTTGATGGGCGAGAACGGCGCGGGCAAGTCCACCTTGCTCAAGATTCTCGGTGGCGCCTACATTCCGAGCAGCGGTGACTTGCAGATCGGCGAACAGACGATGGCGTTCAAAGGCACCGCCGACAGCATTGCCAGCGGTGTGGCGGTGATTCACCAGGAACTGCATCTGGTGCCGGAAATGACCGTCGCGGAAAACCTGTTCCTTGGCCATTTGCCGGCGCGTTTCGGCCTGGTCAATCGTGGCGTGCTGCGCCAGCAGGCGCTGACGCTGCTCAAAGGCCTGGCGGACGAAATCGACCCGCAGGAAAAAGTCGGTCGCCTGTCCCTTGGCCAACGCCAACTGGTAGAAATCGCCAAGGCCTTGTCCCGTGGCGCCCATGTCATTGCCTTCGACGAACCGACCAGCAGCCTGTCGGCCCGGGAAATCGACCGTTTGATGGCGATCATTGCCCGTCTGCGGGACGAGGGCAAAGTGGTGCTGTACGTCAGCCACCGCATGGAAGAGGTGTTCCGCATCTGCAATGCGGTGACGGTTTTCAAAGACGGTCGTTATGTGCGGACCTTCGAAAACATGAGCGAGTTGACCCACGATCAGTTGGTTACCTGCATGGTCGGTCGCGATATCCAGGACATCTATGACTATCGCCCTCGGGAGCGCGGCGATGTGGCGCTGCAAGTGAAGGGCCTGCTGGGGCCGGGTTTGCGCGAACCGGTGAGTTTCCAGGTGCACAAGGGCGAGATCCTCGGCCTGTTCGGGCTGGTCGGCGCCGGTCGTACCGAGTTGCTGCGTTTGCTCAGTGGCCTGGAGCGCCAGAGCGAGGGCAGCCTGGTGCTGCATGGCAAGGAACTGAAACTGCGTTCACCCCGGGATGCCATCGCCGCTGGCGTGCTGCTCTGCCCGGAAGATCGCAAGAAGGAAGGCATCATCCCGTTGGGCAGCGTGGGCGAGAACATCAACATCAGCGCTCGTCCGGCGCATTCCGCGCTTGGCTGCCTGCTGCGTGGCGACTGGGAGCGGGGCAATGCCGACAAGCAGATCAAGTCGTTGAAAGTGAAGACCCCAGCGGCCAGCCAGAAAATCATGTACCTGTCCGGCGGCAATCAGCAGAAGGCGATTTTGGGCCGCTGGCTGTCGATGCCGATGAAAGTCCTGCTGCTGGACGAACCGACCCGTGGCATCGATATCGGCGCCAAGGCCGAGATCTACCAGATCATCCACAACCTGGCGGCCGATGGCATCGCGGTGATTGTGGTGTCCAGCGACCTCATGGAGGTGATGGGCATTTCCGACCGGATCCTGGTGCTCTGTGAAGGGGCCATGCGCGGCGAGTTGCCACGTGACCAGGCCGACGAATCCAACCTGCTGCAACTGGCGCTGCCGCGCCAACGCGTTGCCGACGCGGCGAACTGAGAGGTAAATCATGACCATTCAAAACAATGCCCTGCCAACGGCACGCAAGCCCCTCGACCTGCGCCGTTTCCTCGATGACTGGGTCATGCTGCTGGCGGCCGTCGGCATCTTCGTGCTCTGCACCCTGCTGATCGACAACTTCCTGTCGCCTCTGAACATGCGCGGCCTGGGCCTGGCGATTTCCACCACCGGCATCGCGGCCTGCACCATGTTGTATTGCCTGGCTTCCGGGCATTTCGACTTGTCGGTGGGTTCGGTGATTGCTTGTGCCGGCGTGGTTGCAGCTGTGGTGATGCGCGATACCGACAGCATGCTTCTGGGCGTGAGTGCGGCGTTGGTGATGGGGCTGATCGTCGGCCTGATCAACGGCATCGTGATTGCAAAACTGCGGGTCAATGCACTGATCACCACCCTGGCGACGATGCAGATCGTCCGCGGCTTGGCCTACATTTTTGCCGACGGCAAAGCCGTGGGCGTGTCCCAGGAATCGTTCTTCGTCTTCGGCAACGGCCAGATGTTCGGTGTGCCGGTGCCGATCCTGATCACCATCGCCTGCTTCCTGTTTTTCGGCTGGCTGCTGAACTACACCACCTACGGGCGCAACACCATGGCCATTGGTGGCAATCAGGAAGCCGCGTTGTTGGCAGGGGTGAACGTTGATCGGACCAAGATCATCATCTTCGCCGTGCATGGCTTGATTGGCGCTCTGGCTGGGGTGATCCTGGCGTCGCGCATGACTTCCGGCCAGCCGATGATTGGCCAGGGCTTCGAGTTGACCGTGATTTCGGCCTGTGTACTGGGCGGTGTTTCGTTGAGCGGCGGGATCGGCATGATTCGCCATGTCATCGCCGGCGTGCTGATCCTGGCGATCATCGAGAACGCGATGAACCTGAAGAACATCGACACCTTCTACCAATACGTCATCCGCGGCTCGATTCTGTTGCTGGCGGTGGTGATTGACCGATTGAAGCAGCGTTGAAGGTCAACGGAGGCTGATTCGCGGCCATCGCGAGCGAGCCCGTTCCCACAAGGTTTGTGCCAGGGGCCAAGGTCTCGGCACAGCGCAAACCGGTGTAGGAGCGGGCTTGCTCGCGAAGGCGTCCTCCCTGGCGCCAACAGTCATCCCGCCTTGCGCAACGCTTCGACCAGCTCCTGCTTGCGCATCTTCGAACGCCCGGGGATGTTCTTCGCCCGGGCTTCCTTCATCAGGCTGTCCACGGTCTGGGCCTCATGGGAGGCTTTGCTGGTGCGCGGATGGCCTTCGCGCGACTTGGCTGCGCGGCGCGCGGATCCCTTACGGTCGGATTGCTTCGCCTCGGCCGGTTTTTTCTTTCCGGATCCGCCAGAGCGCTCACCACCTCCGGACTGCTTGTTTACCGTCGCCCAGGCCCGAGCCTCGGCTTCGCCTTCCGAAACACCTTTTTGCTCATAGCTCTCTTCGATGTGCTCGGCCTTGCGCTTTTGCTTGTCGGTGTATTTGTCTTTGCTTCCACGAGGCATGGGACCGTACTCCTCGACGTCTGGGAAAAGTTACTGGCTGGCGGCGCCGCCTTCTGAACCCGAACCTCCGGTGGTCGTTTTCGAACCCACACCGGTATCGGCATTGTCGGGCGTGGTGGAGTCCGGTGTGTTCATCCCGCCTTGACGGCCGGTGTCGTTGCCTTGGACCCGCGGATCGGTGCCGGTGGCGGGCGGCTGGCCATTGTTCAAGGTGCCGCCCGTGCCATCAGTATTCAACTTGGGTAAACCTTGGGTGGCAGGTGAATTGGGTGCCTGAACCGGGTCGGTCGGCCCGGTGCCACTGGTCGTGGCGGCGAAAGCCCCCGAAGATATCAATGCTGCGAAGGTGAATGCAGTCAGCCTTGAATTGATCATGGTGTCGCCTCCAATTTTGGAATGCTTGCCAGATTTTTGGCCGCGCTGCAGCGGGGTTGGTGCCAGAGGGGCGACGAACGGCGCTGTGGAAGTTGTCTGCAGAAGATGTGACGAGCGCCGCCTGGCGGCTTAGTATGGCGCTTTCAATTGGCGACAAGGCCCGTACATGTCCATCGAGATCCGTCCTGCGCAACCCAGCGATGCGCCTCAAATCCTAGCCTTCATCACCGAATTGGCCGATTACGAAAAGGCCCGCCACGAAGTTATCGCCAGTGTTGCCGACATCGAGCGCAGCCTGTTCAGCGAGGGCGCAACGGCCCACGGGTTGATCTGCCTGCGTGATGGCGTGCCGATCGGTTTCGCGGTGTTCTTCTTCAGCTATTCCACTTGGCTGGGCAGCAACTGCCTGTACCTCGAAGACTTGTACATTACGCCAGAGCAGCGCGGTGGCGGGGCAGGGAAGACGTTGTTGCGGCATTTGGCGAAGATCGCCTGCGACAACGATTGCGGTCGCTTTGAGTGGAGCGTATTGGACTGGAACACCCCGGCCATCGAGTTCTACAAATCCCTCGGCGCGCAACCGCAGGAAGAGTGGGTGCGCTATCGGATGGATGGCAAGGTGCTGCGCGATTTTGCCAACGGCAATTGATCATGCGTATGAGTCGGACGCGTACTCCGTGAATCCGGGACGCTGTTCGAGCCGCTTGCAATAGGCGGCTACCGCTGGGTAATCCGGACGCTCCATGGGCGTCTGGCGCCAGCGGTGCACGGACAGGCCAATGAGCACGTCGGCTAAGGAAAAGTCCGCGCCAGCCACGTAAGCGCCAGTGTGGTTCAGCTGTTGTTCCAGCAACCCCATTTTTTCGTTCCAGCCTTTGACGCCGGCAGCGATGAGTTGCGGGTCCTGGAAATCCGGGTGTTTGCGCACCAGCCCATAGAACGCATCACCCCATGACGGATTGAGTTCCGTGGCTTGCCAGTCCATCCACTGCTCGATGCGCGCTCGTGCGGCAGGTTCGTTGGGAAGCAGATCGGTGCGCCCGTGCTTGCCCACCAGATAGCGGCAAATGGTGTTCGACTCCCAGAGCACGCCATTCTCGTCGATGATCACCGGCACTTGGGCGTTGGGATTCAATGCCAGGAACGCTGGATCATGGGTCGAGGAAAAGCCGATGCCCCAGTCTTCGCGCTCGTAGGCGATTTCCAATTCCTGGCAGGTCCACAACACTTTTCTGACGTTGATCGAGGAGGTGCGGCCGAGGATCTTCAGCGTCTGTCCCATCACTTTTTTCCCTGAGTTGTCTGGCTTTCCGATTAGAAACGTAGCAGGGGCTGGGGTGGATGGCGATAGTTTTACCGTTGCTATAAAGATCCCAATATATGGGAGTGATATTTATATATTGAGATTTTATGGTGCCCGGGTTTATAGTCCGCCTCACTCACTGCCCAATAAACAAAACAGGTGAAGCGGATGCAGGCGCAATTGATCGCGCTCGATTGGGGGACCACCTCATTACGGGCTTACAAACTTGCCGCGGGAGGCGAGGTGCTCGAACAGCGTTCGCTGTCGTCGGGGATCATGCAGTTGCCGTCCGGGCCGCGAACCGTGGCCGGCCAGGTCTGCACCGACGGTTTTGAATTGGCCTTCGATGAAGCCTGCGGCGACTGGCTCGATGCGCAGCCAGGCTTGCCCGTCATCGCTTGCGGCATGGTTGGCAGCGCCCAAGGTTGGCGAGAAGCGCCTTACTGCGATACGCCGGCAAACGTCGCCAATCTCGGACATTCCCTACAAGTCATTCGGAGCCTTCGTGGTGTAGATGTTCACATCGTGCCAGGCGTGATCCAGCGTTCCCGGCTGCCCAATGTGATGCGCGGCGAAGAAACCCAGGTACTCGGTGCGTTGCATAGCCTGCCGAACGAAGCGGTGCTGATCGGCTTGCCGGGCAGCCATTCGAAATGGGTAGAGGTAGCCGACGGCTGCATCGTTCATTTCGACACCTTCATGACCGGCGAGATCTTCGCCGTGCTCAGTGACCACAGCATCCTCGGCCGTACCCAGCAGCGAGACGTGGCGTTCGACGGCGTGGCTTTCGATCGTGGCGTACAGGTCGCGCTGTCGGCGGACGGGGAAATCGGCCCTTTGTCCACCGTGTTCAGCGCCCGCAGCCTGGGCCTGACTGGCGAGCTCGGCGCGAGCGCCCAGGCCGACTATCTGTCGGGTGTGCTGATCGGCCATGAGCTGACGGCCCTGGCCGCCGTGCAGCGTCAGCGACGTAACAGCGTTCCCTTACCGACGGTGTTGCTGATCGGCAACTCTCAATTGTGTGCCCGTTACCAACGGGCTCTCGATGCCTGCGGTTTCGCCCGGGTGACCTTGGCCGAACAGGCCACCGAGCGCGGTTTATGGCAGCTGGCCGTGGCGGCCGGGCTGCTCGAATCCACCGCATCGCGTTAAACCTGACTGGAGACCTGACATGCTCACACAAGCATTGGCGCATAACGGACTGATCGCGATCCTGCGCGGCCTGCGCCCCGAGGAAGCGGCATCTATCGGCGAAGTCCTTTATGCCGCTGGATTTCGTGTCATCGAAGTGCCGCTCAATTCCCCTGAGCCGTACGAAAGCATTCGCATCCTGCGCAGTACCTTGCCCGCCGATTGCCTGATCGGTGCCGGCACCGTGCTCACGCCGGAACAGGTCGAGCAGGTGAAAACCGCTGGCGGCCAGGTGATCGTCATGCCTCATAGCGATCCGAAGGTGTTGCGGGCGGCGAAAGCGGCGGGGCTGTACCTGTCGCCGGGCGTCGCCACGCCGACGGAAGCGTTCGCCGCACTGGCCGAGGGCGCTGATGTGCTGAAGATGTTTCCCGCCGAGCAAATGGGCCCGGCGGCGGTCAAGGCCTGGCTTGCGGTGTTGCCGACCGGGACCGTACTGGTGCCGGTGGGCGGGATTACCCCGGACAACATGGCGGTGTTCGTCGAAGCCGGCGTCAAGGGTTTCGGCCTCGGTTCCGGGCTGTTCAAGCCGGGCCTGACAGCGGATGAAGTGGCGGTGCGCGCCAAGGCCTACGTGGCCGCATGGAATGCCTTGAACTGAAGACTTTTCCAGCGCCCCGCGCGCTGCATCTGACAAGAGAGACAACAAGATGAAAATCACCAAGCTGACCACGTTTATCGTTCCGCCGCGCTGGTGCTTCCTCAAGGTCGAAACCGACGAGGGCGTGACCGGTTGGGGTGAGCCGGTGGTCGAGGGCCGTGCCCACACGGTGGCGGCCGCCGTCGAGGAATTGTCCGACTACCTGATCGGCAAAGACCCACGCAATATCGAAGACATCTGGACCGTACTCTATCGCGGCGGCTTCTACCGCGGCGGCGCCATTCATATGAGCGCCCTGGCCGGTATCGACCAGGCGTTGTGGGACATCAAGGGCAAGGCCTTGGGCGTGTCGGTCAGCGATTTGTTGGGCGGCCAGGTGCGCGACAAGATCCGTGTTTACTCCTGGATCGGCGGCGACCGGCCGGCGGACACCGCTCGAGCGGCGAAAGAGGCGGTAGGGCGGGGCTTCACCGCGGTGAAGATGAACGGCACCGAAGAGCTGCAGTTTCTCGACACTTTCGAAAAAGTCGACCTGGCCTTGGCCAACGTGGCGGCAGTGCGCGACGCGGTCGGGCCGAACGTCGGCATCGGCGTGGACTTCCACGGTCGGGTGCACAAGCCGATGGCCAAGGTGCTGATGAAGGAACTCGACCCCTACAAGCTGATGTTCATCGAAGAGCCGGTGCTCAGCGAAAACTACGAAGCCCTCAAGGAACTGGCGCCACTGACCAGCACCCCAATCGCCCTGGGCGAGCGGTTGTTCTCGCGTTGGGATTTCAAGCGGGTGCTCAGCGAAGGCTACGTGGACATTATCCAGCCGGATGCGTCCCACGCCGGTGGCATCACCGAAACCCGCAAGATCGCCAACATGGCCGAGGCCTACGACGTGGCGCTGGCGCTGCATTGCCCGCTGGGCCCGATTGCCCTGGCGGCGTGCCTGCAACTGGACGCGGCTTGCTACAACGCGTTTATCCAGGAGCAGAGCCTGGGTATCCACTATAACGAGAGCAACGACCTGCTGGACTACATCAAGGATCCTCGAGTGTTCGACTACGACCAGGGCTTCGTGAAAATTCCGAACGGTCCCGGCCTGGGCATCGAGATCAACGAGGAATACGTCATCGAGCGCGCGGCCATCGGCCACCGCTGGCGCAACCCGATCTGGCGCCATGCCGATGGCAGTTTTGCCGAGTGGTGATTGCCTCGGAGCCCACATTTCCATGGCGAGGGAGCAAGCCGCCTCGCCATGGTGGTTGATGTGATCGCTCATTAGCTTCGCCCTCAATA
The DNA here is from genome assembly GCF_035751725.1 of Pseudomonas frederiksbergensis. Classification (GTDB taxonomy): domain Bacteria; phylum Pseudomonadota; class Gammaproteobacteria; order Pseudomonadales; family Pseudomonadaceae; genus Aquipseudomonas; species Aquipseudomonas frederiksbergensis_A. Next base: position 1,822,252 of record NZ_CP142104.1, read on the forward strand.
AACATAAAAAGAGGCACCTCACATGCAAGCGCACACCCTGAGCGCGCAGGCGTCGTTGGTGACGCCCAGCCGCAAGCGTTTTTTCATCATGGTCCTGCTGTTCATCACCGTGGTGATCAACTACCTGGACCGCAGCAACCTCTCGATTGCCGCCCCCGCACTGACCAGCGACCTGGGCATTGACCCGATCCACGTCGGGCTGATTTTTTCCGCGTTCGGCTGGACCTACGCCGCCATGCAGATCCCCGGCGGCTGGCTGGTGGACCGGGTGCCGCCGCGCATCCTCTATAGCGTGGCGTTGCTGTTGTGGTCGGTGGCCACGGTGATGCTCGGTTTCGCCGCCAGTTTCATTGCCTTGTTCGTGCTGCGCATGGCCGTTGGTGCCCTGGAGGCGCCGGCCTATCCAATCAACAGCCGCGTGGTCACGACCTGGTTTCCCGAGCGCGAGCGGGCCACGGCGATCGGTTTCTACACCTCCGGGCAGTTCGTCGGCCTGGCATTCCTGACCCCGGTACTGGCGTGGCTGCAACATGCCTTCGGTTGGCACATGGTGTTTGTCGCTACGGGCGCGGTGGGCATTCTCTGGGCGGTGATCTGGTACGCGGTGTATCGCGAGCCGCGGGATTTCAAAGGCGCCAACGCCGCCGAAATCGAGCTGATCCGCGAAGGCGGCGGGCTGGTGGATATCCAGGCCGAGACCGCCAAGGTCAAGGCCAAATTCAGCTGGACCGATCTGGGCATCGTCCTGACCCAACGCAAGTTGTGGGGCATTTACCTGGGGCAGTTCTGCCTCAACTCCACGCTGTGGTTTTTCCTGACATGGTTTCCGACCTACCTGGTGAAATATCGCGGCATGGACTTCATCAAGTCCGGCTTGCTGGCGTCGTTGCCATTCCTCGCGGCATTTGTTGGTGTGCTGTGTTCCGGGTTCTTCTCCGACTGGCTGATTCGCCGCGGCGCCACGGTGGGGTTCGCGCGCAAATTGCCGATCATTGGTGGGTTGTTGATTTCCACGGCGATCATCGGCGCCAACTACGTCGAATCGACGCCGCTGGTCATCGCATTCCTGGCCTTGGCTTTCTTCGGCAATGGCCTGGCATCGATCACCTGGTCGCTGGTGTCGACCCTGGCGCCGGCAAGGTTGCTTGGGTTGACCGGCGGGGTGTTCAACTTCATCGGTAACCTGGCGGCCATCGCCACGCCGATCGTCATTGGCTTCCTCGCCAGCGGCGATTCGTTTGCCCCGGCCATCACCTATATCGCGGTGCTCGCACTGGCCGGCGCGCTGTCCTACATCCTGCTGGTCGGGAAGGTCGAGCGCATCGAGTTGTAGTCCGACGGGACGGGCGACCATAATGCCGCCCGTTCCCCGCTCACTGTTGAAGGCCGCCATGCAGCAAGACGATCCAAAAACTATCAAGGATGCCGCCCCTACCGGCACGCAGACATTGCTGCGCGGCCTGGGCGTGGTCCAGGCGGTCGCCAGTGGCGCCCGCGACTTGAAGGAAATCGCCCGGCTGATCGGCACCACCCGCAGCACCACCCATCGCCTGGCCAGTTGTCTGGTGGATGAACGTTATCTGCGCGTGGTGCCGCAAGTGGGTTACCTGCTGGGGCCGAAGTTGATCGAGCTGGGTTTCCAGGCCCGGGAAGAGTTGCCGCTGGTCAGCCTGGCGGGGCCGTACCTGGACGAGTTGTCGGCGCTCACGGGGGACACCGTTCACCTGGCGATTCGCGAGGGCGACGAAGTCTTGTACTTGCTGAAGAATCCGGGGCGCAACGGCCCGGAAATGCGCTCGCGTGTGGGCCATCGCATGCCGTTGGCGCGGACCGGGATCGGCAAGGCCCTGATGCTCGATGACTCCCAGGAGCAATGGAAACGGCTGTATGAAATCAGCCTGCCGGCGGGTGGGAAAAATCAGTTCTGGCCCCAGCACCAGGAGCAATCCTGGGAGCAGTTCCAGCAACGAATGGTGGAGTATGTGGCGGGGGGCTATGCCTTCGACCTGGAGGACAACGAACCGTCGATCCGTTGTGTGGCGGCGCCGATCCGTGACGCCGGCAAGCGCATCGTCGCCGGTATCAGCATCGCCAGCACCGTGCCTTACATGCCGCTGGAAAAAATGGCCGAGCTGATCCCCCTGGTCAAAGGGGTTACAGCCCGGCTGTCGGCGGAACTGGGCGCCAAGGTTTGACGAACGTCAGGCCTTGAGTGTCGCCATGTCGATGACGAAGCGGTACTTCACATCCCCGGCGATCATGCGGCTGTAGGCCTCGTTGATCTGGCGGATGTCGAGCATTTCAATGTCGCAGCTGATGTTGTGCTCGGCGCAGAAATCCAGCATTTCCTGGGTTTCTGCGATACCGCCGATCAGCGAGCCGGCCAGCACTCGGCGACCCATGATCAGCTTTGCCGCGTGTACCGGTGGGTCGACCGGCTCGACCAGGCCCACGATGATGTGCACGCCGTCGAAATGCAGCGTGTCGAGGTAGGGGTTGAGGTCGTGCTGCACCGGGATGGTGTCGAGCAGGAAGTTGAAACGTCCGGCAGCGGCCGCCATCTGTTCGGCGTCGGTGGACACGATCACATGATCCGCGCCTTGGCGACGGGCTTCCTCGGCCTTGCTTGCCGAGCGGGTGAACAGCGTCACTTCGGCGCCCATGGCCTTGGCAAACTTGATACCCATGTGGCCCAGGCCTCCCATGCCCAGCACGCCGACCTTGTCACCGGCCTTCACGCCATAGTGCTTGAGCGGCGAATAGGTGGTGATGCCGGCGCAGAGCAGCGGCGCGGCGCTGGCTGGGTCGAGTGTCTGCGGGATGCGCAGTACAAAGTGCTGGCTGACCACGATGCTGTCGGAGTAGCCGCCCATGGTGTGGCCGCCACTTATGCGGTCCGGGCTGGCGTAGGTCTGGGTCATCCCTTCCAGGCAGTATTGCTCCAGGTCGGCCCGGCACGCTTCGCATTCACGGCAGGAGTCGACCATGCAGCCCACGCCCACCAGATCTCCGACTTTGTGACCGGTGACATTCGCACCGACGGCGGTGACTTTTCCGATGATTTCATGGCCGGGCATCAACGGGTAAACGGCGATGCCCCATTCATTGCGGGCCTGGTGGATGTCGGAGTGGCAGACCCCGCAGTAGAGAATATCGATCGACACATCGTCGGCGCGCGGGCTGCGACGCTCGAACTTCATGGGGGCGAGGGGGGTGGTGGCCGATTGGGCGGCATATCCGATGGCTGTGTACATGATGGACCTCGCTGAGCAGTGAACGGTGAGGGGTTCATTCTGGGAGGCATGGCGGCAGGCGGCGATGGTGAATCCTACGCCTGTCATGCCTAATCCTCCGGCGTTGGCCAGGATTTGATTCCATGTGACGCCAGACCTGCGATGATGGTTTCATCCCATTTTTCGTGAAGTTTTCGCCCATGTTGTTGACCCGCCATCTCGATGCCAATGCCACGCTGGTTTCGCTGATAGAACCCTTGGCTACCCGCGACGGTTTTGTCCCTACGCGACTGCCTGGCGTGCACGCGCTGCGCGCCAGCCAGGACGTCGCCCGTGGCCCGCAGCTCTACGAGCCGAGCCTGGTGATCATTGCCCAAGGCAGCAAACTGGCGTACCTGGGACCGCGGACAATGGAATATGGCGCGGGGCATTATCTGATCCAGGCCCTGCCGGTGCCGTTCGAATGCGAAACCTACGCCATGCCCAATGCTCCGCTGTATGGCATTTCCGTTGCGATCGACCGGGCGATGTTGGGGGAATTGGTGCTGGCCATGGGGTTGATGCCAGGTCGGAATCTGCCGCCCCAGACGCCGGAATCCATGACCTGCGCAGTGCTCGATGATGCCATGCGAGGGTGTGTCGAACGCTTGTTGCGCTGCCTGCACGATCCACTGGAGTGCCAAGTCATGGGCCAGGCGCGGCTACGGGAATTGCTATTCGTCGTGTTGCGCGGGCCCCAGGCCGATGTGCTGCGGGCGCTGGTGGAGCAGCAGGGCCAGTTCGCCCGGATTGCCGCAGCCCTGAGCCATTTGCATGCGCACTTCACCGAGCCGCTGAACGTCGAGACGCTGGCGAGTCGCGCGAACATGAGCGCTTCGACCTTCCATGAGCATTTCAAGCGCAGCACCTTGCTGTCGCCGGTGCAGTACCTCAAGCGTTTGCGCCTGCTCAAGGCCCAGCGGCTGCTGCTCTGTGAGGGCATGAGCGTGGCCCAGGTCGCGCATCAAGTGGGGTATCAGAGCCCGTCGCAGTTCAGTCGGGAGTACAAGCGTTACTTCGAGCGCAATCCTGGGGAAGAGCGCGCCGCCTGAGTCTTTGAAAATCCCTTGTGGGAGCGGTGTTTGTTGGATTGCAGGTAATAAAAAGGCCCCCATTGCGGGAGCCTCGATGTTCAGCGTGTCGGCTTACATGTTCGGGTAAGTCGGGCCGCCGGCGCCTTCCGGGGTGACCCAGGTGATGTTCTGTGCAGGGTCCTTGATGTCGCAGGTCTTGCAGTGAACGCAGTTCTGGGCGTTGATCTGGAAACGCTTCTCACCGTCTTCCTTGGTGATCACTTCGTACACGCCGGCTGGGCAGTAGCGCTGGGCCGGTTCGTCGTACAGCGGCAGGTTCTTGCTGATCGGGATGCTCGGGTCGGTCAGCTTCAGGTGGCAGGGTTGTTCTTCTTCATGGTTGGTGCCGGAGATGAACACCGAGCTGAGCTTGTCGAAGCTGATCTTGCCGTCCGGTTTCGGGTAGTCGATCTTCTTGCACTCTGCCGCCGGTTTCAGGCAGGCGTAATCCGGCTTGGTGTCGCGCAGGGTGAACGGGATCTTGCCACCGAAAATGTTCTGGTCGAGCCAGTTGAAACCGCCACCGACGATCGCGCCGTACTTATGAATCGCCGCGCCGAAGTTACGGCTGGCGAACAATTCTTCATACAGCCAGCTGCTCTTGAAGCTGTCTACGTAGGCGGTCAGTTCATCACCGCCTTCGGACTCGGCGAACAGGCGATCGGCCACGGCTTCGGCGGCGAGCATGCCGGATTTCATGGCAGTGTGGCTGCCCTTGATCTTGGCGAAGTTCAGGGTGCCGAGGTCGCAACCGATCAGCGCACCACCCTTGAAGACCATCTTCGGCAGCGAGTTCAGGCCGCCCTTGCAGATGGCACGGGCGCCGTAGCTGACGCGCTTGCCGCCTTCCAGGTACTGCTTGAGCACCGGGTGATGCTTGAGGCGCTGGAACTCGTCGAACGGCGACAGGAAGGTGTTGCTGTAGGACAGGTCGATAATCAGGCCGACCACCACCTGGTTGTTTTCCAGGTGATAGAGGAAGGATCCGCCGGTGTTCTCGGTGCCCATGATGTCCAGCGGCCAGCCGGCGGTGTGCACCACCAGGCCGGGTTGGTGCTTGGCCGGGTCAATTTCCCAGATTTCCTTCAGGCCGATGCCGTAGTGCTGGGCGTCGGCCTCGCTGTCCAGATTGAAGCGCTTGATCAATTGCTTGCCGATGTGGCCACGGCAGCCTTCGGCGAACAGCGTGTACTTGCCACGCAATTCCATGCCAGGGGTGTAGAGGCCTTCCTTCGGGTGGCCTTCGCGGTCGACACCCAGGTCGCCGGTGATGATCCCGCGCACCACGCCGTTTTCGTCGAACAGCGCTTCCTGAGCGGCGAAGCCGGGGTAGATTTCCACGCCCAGGTTCTCGGCCTGCTGGGCCAGCCAGCGGCACAGGTTGCCCAGGGAAATAATATAGTTGCCTTCGTTGTGCATGGTCTTGGGCACAAAGAAGTCAGGGATTTTGCTCGCGGCCTCGGCGTTTCTCAGGACATAAATGTCATCGCGTACGACCGGCGTATTCAGTGGCGCGCCAAGTTCTTTCCAGTCCGGGAACAGTTCGTTCAGGGCGCGGGGTTCAAACACCGCGCCGGAGAGGATGTGCGCACCGACTTCGGAACCTTTTTCGACCACGCAGACGCTGATTTCCTTACCGGCTTCGGCGGCCTTCTGTTTCAGTCGGCAAGCGGCAGACAGGCCAGCGGGGCCGGCACCGACGATGACCACGTCGAATTCCATGTATTCGCGTTCCACAGGCTATCTCCTACTCAAGGCTCACAGTTTTTTCTAATTGGAGGTTTGGCGTTGCATCCGTTGTTTCCTTCGCGAAGCGACGAAAGCGACAATGGATGAGACGCGGGTCTCTCTTAAGCGGCGCATTATATCTACACCACTCTCAGGGTCCAATACAAACGTTTGTTTGAAATTGCCGCAGCCCTGATAAATCACTGACGTACGGCTTATGACTGACCATTTTGCCGTATTGACCGGAATAGGCGTTCCGGTCAAGATACGGGCGGTTTTGCGCTCGCCGTAGGCTGACTGTTGGTTCCAAGAGCACCTCTAAAAACAGGGCGAAGGCAGCACGAAGTGACGTATTGCGTGGTTGCGACGCGCAGTTTACACGCCGCGATAATGAATGACTCATCGGTCATCACTGACGAATGGTCTTCACTCCCGTGAGCAAAGGTCATGTGTGGTTCATGCCGGCGTTTTTAGAGGTGCCCTTGCGCCCATGATCATCAACCGCCAGGTTCGCCCAGGCGACTTTCTTTTCACCGGAGAGTAACGAGGAATCCATGAAGGTTCTTGTAGCTGTCAAACGAGTGGTCGACTATAACGTCAAGGTTCGCGTCAAGGCGGACAACTCCGGCGTCGACCTCGCCAACGTCAAGATGTCGATGAACCCTTTCTGCGAAATCGCCGTAGAAGAAGCCGTACGCCTGAAAGAAAAAGGCGTGGCGACTGAGATCGTCGTCGTTTCCATCGGCCCGACCACCGCCCAGGAACAACTGCGCACCGCGCTTGCGCTGGGTGCCGATCGCGCCATCCTCGTCGAATCCGCCGAAGACCTGACTTCCCTGGCTGTTGCCAAGCTGTTGAAAGCCGTTGTCGACAAGGAACAGCCACAGTTGGTCATCCTTGGCAAGCAGGCCATCGACAGCGACAACAACCAGACCGGCCAGATGCTCGCCGCGTTGAGCGGCTACGGCCAGGGCACCTTCGCGTCGAAAGTCGAAGTGTCCGGCGACAGCGTTGCCGTGACCCGCGAAATCGACGGCGGCGCGCAGACGGTTTCCCTGAAACTGCCGGCCATCGTCACCACCGACCTGCGTTTGAACGAGCCGCGTTATGCGTCCCTGCCAAACATCATGAAAGCCAAGAAGAAGCCGCTTGAAGTGCTGACGCCTGACGCTTTGGGCGTTTCCACCGCCTCCACCAACAAGACCCTGAAAGTCGAAGCGCCGGCTGCACGCAGCGCGGGCATCAAGGTCAAGTCGGTGGCTGAACTGGTCGAGAAACTGAAAAACGAAGCGAAGGTAATCTAACTATGACTATCTTGGTAATCGCCGAACACGATAACAAGGCGCTGGCTCCGGCCACGCTGAACACCGTTGCTGCCGCCGCCAAAATCGGTGGTGATGTGCACGTACTGGTAGCCGGGCAGGGCGCAAGCGCCGTTGCCGAAGCCGCTGCGAAAATCGCTGGCGTGGCAAAAGTGCTGTCGGCCGACAACGCCGCCTACGCGCATCAGTTGCCGGAAAACGTCGCGCCTCTGGTCGCCGAGCTGGGCAAGGGCTACAGCCACATCCTGGCTGCCGCGACCTCCAACGGTAAAAACATCCTGCCTCGCGTCGCCGCTGCACTGGATGTCGACCAGATCTCCGAGATCATCTCGGTCGAAAGCGCCGACACCTTCAAGCGTCCGATCTACGCCGGCAACGCCATTGCCACCGTGCAATCGACCGCTTCGGTCAAGGTCATCACCGTCCGCGCCACCGGTTTCGACCCGGTAGCCGCCGAAGGTGGCTCGGCTGCCGTTGAAGCCGTAGGCGCTGCCCACGACGCCGGCATTTCCAGCTTCGTCAACGAAGAGCTGGCCAAGTCCGATCGTCCTGAGCTGACCGCTGCCAAGATCGTCGTTTCCGGCGGCCGTGGCATGCAGAACGGTGACAACTTCAAGCACCTGTACGCCTTGGCCGACAAGCTGGGCGCCGCCGTCGGTGCTTCCCGCGCCGCGGTCGACGCAGGTTTCGTACCCAACGACATGCAGGTCGGCCAGACCGGCAAGATCGTTGCGCCACAGCTGTACATCGCCGTCGGTATCTCCGGCGCGATCCAGCACCTGGCCGGTATGAAAGACTCCAAAGTGATCGTTGCGATCAACAAGGACGAAGAAGCGCCGATTTTCCAAGTGGCCGACTACGGCCTGGTGGCGGACCTGTTCGAAGCCATCCCTGAGCTGGAGAAGCTGGTCTAATCCGGCGTCTTCACTTATAAAGAGCCCGGCCCTTTGGCCGGGTTTTTTATTTTTTGCTTCCGGGAGCTCAGTGCCATGGATCTTCGCCGTTTGGCTGGCTATTCGTTATTGTGGGCGGTGGCCTGCGTGCCAAGCCTGTCTGTCGCCGCTGGCAAATGCGAGCGCCTGATCGCCACCGGCAGCCCTGATGCGCCACCCTATCTTTGGCAGGATCCCCAGGACCCCAGGCACCTGATCGGTGCTGGTGCCGACCTGTTGGAGCAGGTGGCGCAGGCGCTGGGGATCAAGATCGAATTGCTTTACGCCGGCAAGCGCGCCCAGGCGTTGGACGAGGTGCGCAGCGGACGCATGGACCTGCTCGCCGATGCCCCATTGACCACGACCGGACTGCAAGCCCTGGACTACGTGCATCCGCCGCTGCTGGAGAACGATTACCTGGTGTGGACTCGCAAGGATTCGACACTGGTCATCGAGCGGCTGGAGGATCTTCATGGGCATCCCGGCGCCTTGTCGGAAAAGGCCCGCATGACGCAGGGATTTGCCGTCTTCGCTGAGCAGAATCTAACCCTGACCCGTACACCCAACCTGACCCAGGCCTTTCAGAAATTGCTCCTGGGTGAAGTGGAATATGTACTGGCGGGGCGTTATTCCGGCCTGGCGATGGCGCAGACGCTGGGGATGGCGAGCGACCTGCAAGCTGCGCCACAACCGATGGACAAGCCGGGCCTGTTCCTTGCGCTTTCCCATAACTCCGCCTGCAATGACCCATGGTTACGCGGACAGCTGGCGCAAAAGATGACAGAATTGGCCGCGTCCGGCCTGACGGAGGCTGTGTTGCAGCGCAACCTGGAGCGTTGGAGAACACAGTTGAAGCCACCCGTCATTGCCCCAAAACAGTAGGGAACATTAGTGACTATTCGACCTCTTTTCGCTGCCCTGGCCGTTCTGGCTCTGGCGGGTTGCGCAGCCGATCCGGCGCCGAATGAACAGATCCGCCTGACTGAGCAGGCCATTGAGCAGGCCCGTGCAGTGGGTGCAACCACCGATGAAGTGCCTGAATTGAAACTGGCTGAAGACAAATTCGCACGCGCCAAGTCCAACATGGCGGATGAATCCTATAAAAAGGCGCGTATGCGCGCCGAGCAAGCCGAACTGGATGCGCGCCTGGCCGAAGCGAAGGTGCTGACCCTCAAGAGCCAAGAGCAACTGAACCTGCTGGATACGCGCATCAAGCGCTTGCGCAAACAATTGCGGGAGGATGCCCAATGAAGCACTCCCACGTATTGGGCGCCCTGGTCCTTGCGGGCCTGACCAGCTTGTATGGTTGCGCCGGGCAGCGCAGCGAAGTGGCGCTCGAACAAGCCAACTCCGATTTCCAGAAGGTCAAGGAAGACGCCAATGTACTGCGTGCCGCCCCCCGGGACGTGATTCGGGCCGGCGAATCCCTGGCCCGCGCGGATCGCTTGTCCAGCTATTGGGGCAGCGGTGAGGACGTGCAGCACTACGCCTACCTGAGCCAGCGCTACAGTCAGATCGCCCGTGAACACAGCAACCAGGTGCTCAACGAAGAGCGCGCAGCGAAACTCGAACTGGAGCGCCAACGCCTGCAGTTGGCTCTGCGCGAATCCAAGTTGCTGAGTGTCCAGCAGCAGGGCAAGTGGCTGGAAGAGCAGATCATGGCGATGGCCACTACCCAGACCGATCGCGGCCTGGTGATGACACTCGGGGATGTCCTGTTCGACACCGGCGAAGCCGAGCTGAAGAATTCGGCCAATCGCGTGGTGCTCAAGATCGTGCAGTTCCTGCAACTCAATCCCAAGCGCGTGGTACGCATCGAAGGCTACACCGACAGCACTGGCGGCAAGCAGGAAAACCTCAAGCTGTCCCGCGACCGTGCGCAAGCCGTAGCGGACGTGCTGGTAGACCTGGGCATTGACGAGAAGCGCATCCAGGTCGAAGGTTACGGTGATCAATACCCGGTGGACGTCAACGCGAGCGAGCGTGGCCGGGCGCAGAACCGCCGCGTTGAAATTGTGTTTTCCGATGAAAAGGGCCAGCTCGGCGCTGCCCGCTGAGGGCGGCGTTACTGGAAAACCCGGCCCCTTCGAGGCGCCGGGTTTTTTTTCGCTTTGTGCATGAGATGAGTACAGTTGGGGCTGTCAACCCACTGTACTGTCGAGTAATCTGGCAACTGTCCCAGTACACTTCTAAACTGTGCCGGTAAAATTTCCGACAAGAATAAAATGCCTGCGAAATCGAGTACTGCGTCATGACCAACCTCCTGCTCTATCAACGTATTGCGCAACAGTTGGCTGAAGACATCCGGCGCGGGGTGTATCAGCCCGGAGAACGCGTGCCGTCGGTGCGCAAGATGAGCTCGCAGCTCAACGTCAGCCACGCCACGGTGCTGCAGGCCTATGCCAATCTTGAAGACCAGGGGCTGATTCGCGCGCGGCCGCAATCGGGCTACTACGTGCACCAGACGCCGGCCTTGACCGCGCCGACGCCGGACATCGCCCGGGTCGAACGTCCCGGGTTGGTGACACGCAGCAGCATCATCCAGCAGGTGTTGGTCGAGTCGCGCCGCGAAGGCGTGTTTCCGTTGGGCGCGGCGGTGCCGAGCGTTGATTATCTCCCTGTCCGGGCATTGCATCAGCAATTGGCCAAGGTCACGCGCTTCCACAGCCCACGGGCCTTCAGCTACATGTTCAGTCCCGGCTTCGAGCCGTTGCGCCGTCAAGTCGCGATCCGTATGCGTGATGCCGGCGTCGTGGTGGACCCTTCCGAGGTAGTGATTACACACGGCTGCGTCGACGCCCTGCAGATGTCCCTGAGGGTGCTGACGCGTCCCGGGGATCTGATCGCCGCCGAGTCGCCTACTTACTACGGGTTGCTGCAACTGGCGGATCTGTTGGGCCTGAAGGTGATCGAGATTCCCAGCGACCCGGTCACTGGCATGAGCCTTGAGGCCCTGCAACTGGCGGCTAACCAATGGTCGATCAAGGCGTTGGTGCTGACCACGCGCTTGAGCAATCCCCTCGGCGGCACGATGCCCGAGGAGCGGCAAAAGCAACTGCTGCGCCTGGCATCGGACTTTGACATCCAGATCGTCGAAGACGACATTTATGGCGAACTGATGTTCGAACAGGGCCGGACCAAGGCATTGAAGGCCTACGATCGCTTGGATCGAGTGATCTACTGTTCGAGTTTTTCCAAGACCCTGTCACCTGGCGTTCGGATTGGCTGGATGATCGCCGGCAAGTTCCAGCAAGAGATCCAGCGACTCCAGACCTTCAGCACCCATTCGGCATGCAGTGTGACGCAGATGGGCATCGCGGCTTACCTGGAGAACGGCGGTTACGACCGGCACCTGCGCTACATCCGCCAGGAGTACCGCAAGAATCTCAGTGCCTTCCAGTTGGCGGTGCAGCAGTACTTCCCGGAAGGTACGCAAATGAGTCGTCCCACCGGAGGTTTCATCCTTTGGGTCAGCCTGCCGGGGCGGGTCAACACCCAGGAGCTGCATGTCCGTGCACTGCAACAAGGCATCAGCATCGCGCCTGGGCTGATTTTCAGTAACACCGAGCAATTCAATCACTGCATCCGCCTGAACTGCGGCACGCCCTGGAATCGCGAGGCAGAGCGGGCCTTGATGACGCTGGGATTGCTGGCCACTCAACTGTGCCAAGAGACCGCCAGCGGGTTATTTTAGAAATCAACGGGTTAGCCCGATGTGCTTGTCAGCGCCTCGATATCGGGCGAGCATGGACGTCTCTGCCGTAGGTGTCGTCGTGTCTATGAAAGCCATTGTTCCTGCTGCCTGGGTTTTGATCGGCCTGTTGAGTGCCCTCCAAATGGGAGGTGCGGTGGCAGCTCCGACGCAGGAGAAGCCTGCCGCCAGCGCCACCAAGGACACCCCGAAGAAAACGGCCGAGGTCAAAAAGACGGTCAAGAAGGCAGCCGCCAAAACGGCCCCCGCAAAGAAAAAACGCGCGCCTATCGCCTCCAAGAGTAAATCGGCCCGTGAGGTCGCCAAGACCCCGTTGCCGCCGGCCAAGCTGGACTTGAGCCTGCCACATGAGATGGTTGACCAGCTGCAGCCACCCGGCAAGACGCCCCTGCCCAAGCGTGAGCCGCTATTGCCGTCCATGTTCGGCGACAAACCAGGCCCGTTCCAACTCAACGGTCGTCTGTTGAGCAACGAGATGCAGCTGCCGCTGCGCAATCAGGAGCGCAACGAAGTGGAAGGCGCGGCGCTGGAGTTCGAATTCAAGCAATGAGCCCGTCGCATGTTGCTGTTCGTCGCTGACTGCCGAGTCATCCTGCCTACAACCAAAAAAACACCTGCACGGCAATTTAAAACGAGTGTTTTAGCCGTTACCCTGTGTCCTGTTACCCAACGTTACCTGTCGTGAGGATCCTGTCGTCATGAAGTGCCGAGAAGGCTGTGGCGCCTGTTGCATCGCCCCTTCCATCAGTTCTCCCATCCCTGGCATGCCCCAAGGCAAGCCGGCGGGGGAGCGTTGCGTGCAGTTATCGGCAGACAATCTCTGCCAGATTTTCGGCCAGCCGGAACGCCCGGCGGTGTGCTCGGCGTTTGAAGCGGACCCTGAGGTCTGCGGCAACAGCAGCGAAGAAGCCATTCGATTGATTGGCTGGTGGGAGCAGGTCACGGCAGCGTAGTGGGACAACGATCGAGAATGATCTGAACGAACTTGGACGATAAGGAAAACAATTATGGGTTCGCTGCATCGTATGGCTGCTTTGTGTGGTTTGACCGTCTTGTTGGCAACGGCTACCGCCCAGGCAGAAGACTGGCAGGTCGCCAAGGATAAGGAAGGTATCCAGGTTTCGCTGAGCGAGGTACCTGGCTCGAAGTACAAGGCCTATCGCGGCGTCACCGTGATGAAAACCACCATGGCCAAACTGCGGGCCCTGCAGGAAGACGTCACGGGCGCGTGCGCGTGGATCCATGAATGCAAGAGCCAGAAGCTGCTCAAGCATGAGGGCGACAAGAGTTGGACGTATACCCAATTCAATACGCCATGGCCGGTCACGTCCCGTGACTCCGTGCTGGAAGTCACGACCGTCGAAGGTGCTGATGGTAGCTTGACGCGCAACCTCAAGGGTGTGCCCACCTATGCCCCGCAAGAGAAAGGCTTCGTGCGCGTGACGCAAGTCGATGGCTTCTGGAAGTTCACGCCCAAGGGAGCGAACCAGATCGAAGTGATTTATCAGGTGCACACCGAGCCGGGTGGTGATGTTCCGTCCTGGCTGGCCAACAAGTTCGTGGTGGATGCGCCGTTCAATACGCTGAAAGCACTGAAAGAACGCGCTGAAAAATAAACAGCAGCTTCATTGAAGAAACCGCCCTTGAGGCGGTTTTTTCATTGGAACCGTCAGCGAACTGAGCGGAACGATCGTTTCGCCGCCAGTGTCGAGATAGAGGTAAGCCCGGCCACTCCATCGATCAAGGAGACACTGATGCAAAAGTGGGAAATCACCTTCGTTGACGATCACGGCGAAACGATCGCCGAGCAGTTTGATTACGCCCAGGAGCCCACGATGGAACAAGCTGCACAATTGATTCGTGAAAAGCTGGTGCCTCTCTCGAAAGAGCTGGACCTCAACGACCTGGAAGGTCGCACCGACGATCCCACAGTCAAGAGCCTCAAAACCCAAAACAGCATTGAAATCATCAGCATTAAACCGATTTCATGAAATCATTGTCTGGTCCCGCTTGGCAGTGGCGATGACTTGAAGCTACTCTGCAATCGAGATCAGCGAAAGGATCGCCAAGGTCCGGTCTTGTCAGCTACATGCTTGTGTCCCGACGGCCAATTGATGCCGTACTGCTTGTAACCGCAGGTTGCACGCACGGGAAGACGGAAAGTCTATCCATCGGTCTGAGGAGGACGTTTCATGAGCACAGCCTATCAAGAAGACATCAGCACCAGCGTGCTGCGCCGCATGAAAGAAGGCGGTTTCGATTTCTCCCAATTCCATCCCATCGAGTTCTACGCCATCTTCCCCGACGAGGAGCGGGCGCGCAGGGCGGCAGGTCATTTTCGGGGGGAGTCGTTGAATGCGCAGATCAGCGCTCGGGACGATGGCGCCTGGTCGCTCGAACTGAGCCGGGTGATGTACGCCACTTATGATGACATCGGCGACTTCGAGTTGAACTTCGAAGCGGTGGTCGAGCCCCTGGGTGGCATTATCGAAGGGTGGGGCGTCAAGCAGGAGATCCGCCGCCTGCAGGCCTGACACCTTTTCCCTGCATCACAGCAACGGCTGACCTTTGTGTCGGCCGTTTTCATGTCTGGCCCCGATCAATTTATCTGCAGCCAACCACGATCATGAGTCGACTATGCTCTGGAGAGCAACGTTTTGCGTCGCAATGAAGCGAGGCAGGCCGGACAGGGATATTCGCCGCACCACGAGGGTGCTCGGCCTGTCGAGGGATAAACCAAGTCGTTGATCATAAAGCGTTTATGCCGCTGGCACGGGCCTTGCGACGCCTAAGCCAGGGTGACAAGGAGTACGGCATGAGCCGCACTGGTTTTGATGAGATGTACGATGCCGACGGCCAGGTCCGCCCCCACTATCGTGCCTTCGCCCGTTGGCTGGCCGAAACACCCGATGAACTCCTGGCCTTGATCCGTTCGCGGAACGCATCGATCTGTGCGGTCGTCGAGGCGCTCCGTTCGTCCTCTCGGGTCGGGAAACGCGCCTGGTGCCGGGCGGCCTGACCCGCGTGGCGCTGCGCGAAGGTTCCCTGGTGGTCAACTCGTCCCAGGGCGGTGGTACCAAGGACACCTGGGGGGTCGAAGAATGAAGGAACCGACATGTTAAGCAGGACCGCCTCGGATCTTTATTGGATGTCGCGTTATCTGGAGCGGGCGGAGAACCTCGCACGGATGCTCGACGTCAGCTACTTGCTGTCATTGATGCCCCAGGACGGGCGTGGCGACGGCTTGCATGAACTGGCGATGCCGCTGTTGATCACCGGTACGCTGGAGGATTACCGGGACAGGCACGGCGAACCCCATGCCGAACGCTTGCTGCATTTTTTCGCGCTGGAAGCAGCCAATCCGGCAAGCATCTACAGTTGCCTCGGCTCTGCGCGGGCGAGCGCACACGCGGTGCGAGGGCGAATCACCGCCGACATGTGGGAAAACGTCAACGCGACCTGGCTGGAGATTCGCGACATCGCCGAGCGAGGCCTGGGGCGCTACGGCATGAGCCGTTTTTGTGAGTGGATCAAGGAACGATCGCACCTGTTTCGAGGCGCCACCTACGGCACCATCATGCGCAACGATGCGTTCCGTTTCATTCGGCTGGGGACCTTCATCGAAAGGGCCGACAACACTTTGCGCCTGCTCGACGCCCGCTACGAAATGGCCGGCGACCAGGCCGACGCGGTCAGCGACGGGACCGCCCACGCCTACTATCAGTGGAGCGCGCTGTTGCGGGCACTGTCCTCCTTCGAGGCCTACACCGAAATCTACCGTGACGCCCCGGTGGCGCGCCATGTGGCCGAGCTGTTGCTGTTGCGCGCGGACGTGCCGCGTTCATTGCGCGCCTGCACCGAAGAAATCGACCAGATCCTCGCCAGCCTGCCGGGTACCAATGGGCGCGCGGCGCAGCGCCTGGCGGCGGAAATGGACGCACGCCTGCGCTACACCGGCATCAGCGAAATCCTGGACGGTGGGTTGCATGCCTGGCTCACCGAATTCATCCCACTGGTTCGTGAACTGGGCGATGCCATTCACAGTTCCTACCTGGAGGTCTTATGAGACTCTCGATCAGCCACGAAACGGCCTACCACTACGAAGACCAGGTTCGCGCCAGCATCCAGTACCTGCGCCTGACACCGCACGACAGCGAACGCCAGCATGTGCTGAGCTGGCAGCTGGATCTGCCCAGGCCGGTGCGGTCGCAGCTCGATCCGTTCGGCAACATCCTGCATGTGCTGACGTTGGACGAGCCCCACGAAACCATCATCATCGGTGCCCGTGGGCAGGTGGATATCGACCCGTTGCACGAAGCCGAGCATGAAAGCCGTTCGGCGCTGCCGTTCTTGCGCTTCACCCGGCTTACTGAGGCCGACGATGCGCTTCGTGTCTTCGCTCAAGCGCAATGCAAGCAGCGGCGGGATCGCTCGGCGTTGATCGACCTGATGCACGGGCTGAACCAGCACATGGCCTACACGCCCGGCGCCACTGAAGTCGAGACCAGCGCGGCCCAGGCCTTTGCCGGGCGCAGCGGGGTGTGCCAGGACCATGCCCATGCGTTTCTCGCGTGCGCTCGCAGCCTGGGTGTGCCGGCGCGTTATGTCTCGGGCTACCTGTTCAATGAGGACAGCGAACACCTCGCCAGCCACGCCTGGGCCGAGGCGTGGCTCGATGACGCCTGGTACAGCTTTGACGTGACCAACCAACTGGCTCGCCCGGAGCGACACCTGAAGTTGGCGGTGGGCCTGGATTACCTCGATGCCTGCCCAGTGCGTGGCATGCGCCGAGGCGGCGGATATGAACAAATGCACGCAAAAGTGCTGGTGACGCCCGCGCCGGTGATTACGGTGCAGCAGCAGTAACGGACGGAGCTTGTGGCGAGGGAGCTCGTGCCCTCGCTACGCAAGCAACTACTGTTTCAACGGCTGCTTGCGTCCTGCCATGTGCTTCAAATACCCGACCAACTGATCCAGCTCCGGATCGGGGAGCACCGCCGCGGAGAATCCCGGCATTTTGCCCTGGGGCCAATGGCGCAGGCCTTGAGGGTCACGGATGTAACGCTTGAGGAAATCTTGCGAGAAGTATTCCGTAGGGTTGAAGGGAATGTTCAGGTCGGGACCAAACTGCGCGTCACCGGCGCCGTTGAGACGATGGCAGGCCAGGCAGTTTTTCTGGAACAACTCGAAGCCTTTGTTGACCGGATCGTCCTTGGCCAGGCTCGGCGAGGGCAGTAGGGCCGGGAACCGATCGGCCACCGCCGACAGGCGCTTGATACTTGCCACTGCGTAGGGCCATTGCTCGGGGCTGATAGGGCCCGCTTGTGGATCGGTCCACACCAGATAGAACGGGCCGGCGCTTTTCTTGCCTTCTCCCAAGGGCGGCCAGGGTTTGGCCGGGTCCTCGATCGCCAGCCACGCGCGGGCGCCGTTCGCATTGAGCAGTGGCGCCGCGGGCATCTCGGCCGCGAAACCGTCCAGGGCCACGGCTTGCAGATGATCGTCAGGTTTTATCCCGGTCAACAGCGAGGCCAACGGCACGGCGCGATAGGTCATCGGTTTCTTGTAGGAAACGTCTTCGTTGATCTGGACCGTTTGCGCTTCAGGATGCTTGAGCAGCTCTTCGGTTTGCCAGGTGCGGGCGCCCGCACCCAGATCCAGCGCCAGTTGCGCCGCGTATAGAGGGCTGCTGATCAGCAGCGCCCCAATGACGATAAATGCTTTCAAATGAATCGCCTTCCATGTCGAGGGGGAGCGCAAAGGTTGGCACAGCCACCGTTGCCGGACAACGAACCCTCTCACATTTATTGGGCGAAGCAACGTCTGTTGATGCGGACACCGCGCGCCTGGTTCAGCCGATCACTTTAGTGATATTCGGCAAGATCAACAGCAGCGTCGTGGCGAAGAGAATGAGTCCGGCTTGACGAACTTTCGAATGTTTGAACATGGCTGACCCGCCTTTTTTGTTATTTCCTGAGGCCAGCCTGCGTAACTCCGTGACGGCTGGCGGTGCACTTCCTGTGTGACAAGCGCCTCGGCAAAACCCGACGACTTTCTTGTACAAGGTTTACATTAGGGGCCGCAGCCCACTTGGCTTAGATCCAATTAATATCAGGTTAGCGCTTGACGCTATCAAAAAGACATGAGGCCTATTGCCAGCTGCTTGCCGGCCCTTTTGCTAGACAGCTTGCTTACCTGAAACGGTTAACCCGATAGCTCGCTACCGTTCGTCTGAGCGTGCCTGTCAATGCCATTGAGCCTTGAGGTCATTGCATCCGCGGCCGCTGGGCTTAAGGTTGGAGATGTTCTGGATTAGCCGATGGCGGCTTGAGGATGTCATGACCGAAGCGATGATTTTTGACGCATTACGCACGCCTCGCGGCAAGGGTAAATCTGATGGCGCCCTGCACACCGTCAAGCCGGTGACCCTGGTCAGCGGGCTGTTGACCGCGTTGCGCGAACGCACCAGCCTGGACACTAGCCAGGTAGACGACATCGTGCTCGGCTGCGTGACGCCGATTGGCGATCAAGGTGCCGACATCGCGAAGACCGCCGCCCTGGTGGCTGATTGGGATGTCAGCGTGCCTGGCGTTCAGCTCAACCGCTTTTGCGCCTCGGGCCTGGAGGCGGTGAACCTGGCGGCGATGAAAGTGCGCTCCGGTTTCGAAGACCTCGTGGTGGCGGGCGGCGTCGAGTCCATGTCACGGGTGCCAATGGGCAGCGATGGCGGCGCATGGGCGCTGGACCCTCAATCCAACTTGCACGGTCATTTCGTTCCCCAGGGCATCGGCGCCGACTTGATCGCCACCCTGGAGGGCTTCAGTCGCGAGGATGTCGATGCCTTTGCGTTGCAGTCCCAGCAAAAAGCCGCGCGGGCGCGGGGAAACGGTTCGTTCGATAAATCACTGGTGGCGGTGCGGGACCAGAACGGCATCGTGCTATTGGATCACGACGAATTCATCCGCGCCGACTCGACGCTCGAAGGCCTGGGCAAACTGCGGCCAAGCTTCGAAGCGATGGGCCAAATGGGGTTCGACGCCACGGCATTACGCGTCTATAGCCATGTCGAGCGGATCAATCATGTGCACACCCCGGGCAACAGCTCGGGCATCGTCGATGGCGCGGCGCTGATGCTCATCGGTTCCCAGGCCAAAGGCCGCGAGCTGGGGATGCAACCCCGGGCGCGGATTGTCGCCACCGCCGTCACCAGCACCGAGCCGACCATCATGCTCACGGGCCCGGCCCCCGCCACCCGCAAGGCGTTGGCGAAAGCGGGGCTGCGGGTCGAGGACATCGACCTGTTCGAAGTCAACGAAGCCTTCGCCTCGGTGGTACTCAAGTTCATCAAGGACATGGCCATCGACCCCGCCAGGGTCAACGTCAACGGCGGCTCGATCGCCATGGGCCATCCGTTGGGCGCCACCGGGTGCGCAATCCTCGGCACGCTGCTCGATGAACTGGAGGCGCGTCGCCTGCGTTATGGCCTGGCGACGCTATGTGTTGGCGGCGGCATGGGTATTGCCACTGTCATCGAACGCCTCTGAGCCCCGACTTCAAGGAACACATTTCATGACCGATGCCATTCGTTACGAAACCGGGCCGGACCGGATCGTCGTGCTGACCCTGGACATGCCGGGGCAGGCCGCCAACACCATGAACGCGGTGTATCGCGAGGCGATGGCCGCCTGCGTTGCTCGCCTGAGCGCCGAGAAAGACTCGATTGCCGGCGTGATCATCACATCCGCCAAGCAGACTTTTTTTGCCGGTGGCGACCTGAACGAGCTGGTCCAGGTCGACAAATCCCAGGCCCAGGCTTTTTACAAAACGGTGTCTGACATCAAGGCGCAACTGCGCGCGTTGGAGACCCTCGGCAAACCGGTGGTCGCCGCTATCAACGGTGCGGCCCTGGGCGGTGGCTGGGAAATCTGCCTGGCTTGCCATCATCGGGTGGCATTGGATCACCCGTCGGTGCTGGTCGGCCTGCCGGAAGTCACCCTTGGCCTGTTGCCGGGCGGCGGCGGTGTGGTGCGGATGGTACGCTTGCTGGGCTTGGAAAAGGCCTTGCCGTATTTGCTCGAAGGCACGCGGGTTCGTCCGCAACAAGCGTTGCAGGCCGGCCTGATCGATGAGCTGGCGGCCGATCGCGACGAGCTATTGGCCAAGTCCAGGGCATGGATCCTCGCCAACCCGAGCGTGGCCCAGCCGTGGGACAGGAAGGGCTATCGAATCCCTGGGGGCACGCCGTCCGACCCGACCGTCGCCCAGATGCTGGCGATCGCGCCTTCGATCCTGCGCAACAAGACCCAGGGTTGCCTGCCGGCACCGGAGAAGATCCTCTGTGCCGCGGTGGAAGGCGCGCAGGTAGGCCTTGATGCGGCGCTGCTGATCGAAACCCGTTATTTCACTGAACTGGCAACCGGACAGGTGGCGAAAAACCTGATCGGCACGTTCTGGTTCCAACTCAACGAGATCAAGGCCGGAGGCTCTCGCCCCCAAGGCTATGCGCCTTTTCTGACAAAAAAAATCGCTGTGCTCGGCGCCGGAATGATGGGCGCGGGTATCGCCTATGTCACAGCGACAGCAGGCATTGACGTGGTGCTCAAGGACGTCGATCTGGCCGCAGCACAGAAGGGCAGGGCGCGCGCGGCGGCACTGCTGGACAAGAAAGTCGCCCGCGGCCAACTCACCGCGCAACAGCGCGACGCCACGTTGGCGCGGATCCAGCCGAGCGACAGCGATGTGGACCTGGCCGGTTGCGATCTGATCATCGAAGCCGTATTTGAAGACCGCGCCCTCAAAGCCAGCGTGACGGCCGCAGCCCAGGCGGTGGCCGGCCCGGACGCGGTTATCGCCTCCAACACCTCGACCTTACCCATAACCGGCCTGGCGAGGGCAGTGCCGGACGAGGGCAAATTTATCGGCTTGCACTTCTTCAGTCCGGTGGAAAAGATGCCCTTGGTCGAGATTATCCGGGGCGCCCGTACCAGCGACGAGACGCTCGCCCGTGGCTTTGATTTTGCCCGGCAAATCGACAAGACACCGATTGTCGTGAATGACAGTCGTGGTTTTTTCACTTCACGAGTGTTCGGCGCCTTCATCCATGAAGGCATCGCGATGCTCGGCGAGGGCGTGAGTGCGCCAATGATCGAAACCGAGGCACGCAAGGCCGGGATGCCGATCGGACCGCTGGCTGTCTGCGACGAAGTTTCCCTCAGCCTGATGAGCCATATCCGCGCGCAGGCCGCCATCGACTCGCGAACAGAAGGGAAAGCACCGCCCGAGCACCCCGCATTCGCCGTGATCGACCTGCTGCTCGAAGAATACAAGCGGCCGGGTAAAACGGCCGGGGCCGGTTTTTACGAGTACCCCGCCCAAGGGCAGAAATACCTCTGGCCGGGGCTCAAGGAGCGTTTCGAGAAACCTGCCGGGCAAATTCCTGCCCAGGATATTCGGGATCGCCTGCTGTTCATCCAGGCTTTGGAAACCGTCCGCTGCGTCGAGGAGGGCGTTGTCACGTCGACGGCGGATGCCAATATCGGCTCGATCTTCGGTATCGGATTCGCGGCCTGGACAGGCGGGGCCTTGCAGTTCATCAACCAGTACGGTTTGCAGGCGTTTATCGCCCGCAGCCAGTACTTGGCCGAACAATATGGGGAGCGTTTTGCGCCACCCGCCTTGTTGCTGGAAAAGGCCGCCGCTCAGGCACTGTTCTGACCGCGCATGGGACTTGCCTTGAGACGGTGTTTCAGGGCAGGCTCTGGGGTGTGCAATATTCCCATCATCGTGTCAGGTATTTTTTATGTCGCTACGCATCTGCATTCTGGAAACCGATGTCCTGCGTCCAGAACTGGTCGACCAATATCAGGGCTACGGGCAGATGTTCCAGCGCCTGTTTTCGCAGCAGCCCGTAGCGGCCGAGTTTGTCGTGTACAACGTGGTGCAAGGGCAATACCCAAGCGATGATGAGCAGTTCGACGCTTACCTGGTCACCGGCAGCAAGGCGGATTCCTTCGGTACCGATCCGTGGATACAGACGCTCAAGACCTACCTCATGGACCGCTACCAACGTGGCGACAAGTTGCTGGGCGTCTGCTTTGGTCATCAACTGCTGGCGTTGTTGCTGGGCGGCAAGACCGAGCGCGCCAGCCAGGGTTGGGGGGTGGGCACCCATCGCTACAAGCTCGCGGCCAAGGCCCCGTGGATGAACCCGGTGATGGAGGAGTTGACCTTGTTGATCAGCCATCAGGATCAGGTCACCGAGCTACCGGAAAACGCCACCGTCATTGCTTCGAGCGATTTCTGCCCGTATGCGGCCTATCACATCAATGATCAGGTCCTGTGCTTCCAGGGCCACCCGGAATTCATCCACGATTATTCCCGCGCCTTGTTGGAGATTCGCCAGCAACACCTCGGCGAAAAAATCTACAGCCAGGGCGTGGCGAGCCTCGAACAAGAGCATCACGGCACCACCGTGGCCGAGTGGATGATGCGGTTTGTCGCCCACAAGCCTACAACCACCCCGACCGCTTGAAGCTTGCCCACAGCGCGGTACATCCCACCCCGATGAACCCGAGCACCAGGAAGTACCCGTAGTGCCAGGTTAGCTCCGGCATGTTCTCGAAGTTCATCCCGTAGATGCCGGCCACCGCCGTCGGAAACGCCAGGATCGCCGCCCATGCGGCGAACTTGCGTTGCACAACGCTCTGGCGTGAGGCTTCGAGCAGCACGCCGATTTCAATGGTCTGGCTGGCGATGTCCGCCAGGGTCGCCAGGTCTTCCATCTGCCGCGTGACATGAATCTGCACATCGCGGAAGTACGGGCTCATGTTCTTGTCGATGAAGGGGAAGTCCAGGCGCTGCAGCTCTTCGCTGATCTCCACCATGGGCGCTGCGTAGCGACGCAGGCGCAGCACGTCGCGACGCAGGCTGTGGAGGTTCTGGATATCTCGTTCATTCAGGGCGCTGCACAACACGTTGCGCTCAAGCTCGTCGATCTCGGCATGAATGGCTTCGCCCACCGGCTGGTAGTTCTCAATGACGAAATCGAGAATTGCGTAGAGGACGAAATCCTCGCCATGCTCCAGCAGGATCGGACGAGCCTCACAACGCTGGCGGACATGGGCGTAGGACGCCGAATGACCGTTGCGGGCGGTAATGATGTAGCCCTTGCCGGCGAAGATATGGGTTTCGATGAATTGCAGCTTGCCGTCCTTGCGCACCGGCGAATACGTGACGATGAACAGCGCATCGCCGAAGGTTTCCAGCTTCGGGCGGCTGTGCTTCTCCATCGCATCTTCAATCGCCAGCTCATGCAGGTCGAACTGGCGTTGCAGGTTGGTCAGCTCCTGGGTGCTGGGCTCTTCGAGGCCGATCCACACGAAGTGTCCGGGCTTGGCAGCCCAGGCGCTGCCTTCGTCGAGGGTGATATTGGTAATTTTCTTCCCGGCGCTGTAAACCGCAGCAGCAACAACTCTACCCATGATGATGGTTCACTTCTTCTTGGAAATTTGGCAGTGGCAGGCAGCGTCCAGCTTAGCGCGCCACGCTGATTGAGAGTCAGCAAAATCCGCTGAGTTCGCCGCAAAAGAAAACCCGCCGTATGGGCGGGTTTCCTGTTCAGCCGATCTGCAACTGCCGGTCCATCGTCTCGATGCACTCGCGCATCTGCTCACGGCATTGGGCGATGAGGCGGGGCATGTCATCCATGCTCAGGCCCGTTGTAGGAATCGCCGGCAGAGAGCGTATGAGAATGTCGCCACTGCGCCAGCGATTAAGCTGCATATGCTTGATATAGGTGCTGACACACACCGGGATGATGGGCACCCCGGCGGCAATCGCCATCTGGAACGCGCCTTTCTTGAACGGCAACAACTCCTCGCCCAGGTTGCGCGTGCCTTCCGGGAACACCCAGATGGAGGTGTCCTCGTGCTGCAAGGTGTGGGTGGTGGTCAGCATCGACTTGCGGGCCTTGATCGCATTGCCGCGGTCAATCAACACGTTGCCCGCCAGCCAGAACAACTGACCGAACAGCGGCACCCATTTCAGGCTCTTCTTGCCAATGCACACGGTACGACGCGGCACCACGTTGCCGAAGACGAACAAATCATAGTTGGACTGGTGATTGGCGATGATCACGCTGCTATGGGCTTTATTCATCAGCGTGTCGACTTCGGCCTTGACCCGCAGGCGCAGGATCCACATCGCAGGGACTGCATAGAGCCTGGCGCATAAACGGCTGTTGTCAGGATTGAACGGCCGGCAAACACCGAGAATCACACCCAACACACCCGCCAGGATAAAGTGCAGGCCCATCAACGACATACGCAATGCAAACAACATCAACAAGGCCCATTGGGACAAAAGGTGGCGCAGTGTACGGATGTGCACTGTTTTCAGCAATTGTCCCTATAGAGGTAGGAGATGGACGATGTTTAAGCTGATGTTTCGAAACGCTGCGCAACAAGCGGCTTAGAGCGGTTGCCGATTTTCAAGCCGCAGGTGTCGTAGACCTTGCTTCAACCACGGTTCAGCCCATGTATTCCTGATCCAGCAATATCGCGCTGTCCAACGCATCCAGCAGCGCCTTGCGAACCTTCAGCTTGGTATTCTTGTGGGCGGTCATGTTGATTTTCTTCAACTGGCGTGCCGCTTCCAGTGCCGCGGCCTGCAATTCATCCGGCGACACCACTTTGTCGAAAAAGCCCGCGTCCACGGCGCCCTGGGGACTGAACATCTCGCCATTGATGACCGAGCGGTGGAACGCCGATTTGCGCAACCGGTCCCGGGCCAACTCGATGCCCGCGTGGTGCATGGTCATGCCAATCTGCACTTCGTTCAGACCGATGGTGAACGGTCCCTCGACACCAATGCGGTAGTCCGCCGACAACAACAGGAACGCACCCTTGGCCACGGCATGCCCGGGGCAAGCGACAACGACAGGGAAGGGGTGGGACAGCAAGCGGCGGGCCAGGGTCGAACCGGACGCCACCAGACTCACCGCTTCCTTGGGGCCGGCGGTCATCACTTTCAAATCGTACCCGCCCGACAGAATTCCCGGTTGGCCGGTAATGATCACCACCGCGCGATCGGCCACCGCCTGGTCCAGCGCGGCGTTAAACGCGACGATCACATCAGGCGAAATGGCATTGACCTTGCCGTTGTTCAAGGTCAGGGTCGCGATACCGTCTTCGAGATGGTAGGCAATCAAGTCGCTCATGACTTTATTCCTTGTAAGAAAGATGAAGCAGACGTTACCCACCGTCGCAGGCCAGGTAAAGCACCGTGACTGACTCACCGGTCAGCCCCGCCCCTCCCAAACGGCCTTGCCCGCCCCACAGGCCGCGCCCGCTTCTTTACTTCGGTACGCAGACAAAGCCAGAGTTTGGCCGGTTTGCCATGCTCCGGCCCGATTGAAACGCTGCCAGCCTTAACCACATGAAAATTCTGAAAAAAAGCTTTGCCATCGCAAAGGCTTTCGACTACATTAGCGCGCCTCGACAGACTGAACAGTTTGCCGAGACACGGTGAAGTGTCCGAGTGGCTTAAGGAGCACGCCTGGAAAGTGTGTATACAGGAAACTGTATCGAGAGTTCGAATCTCTCCTTCACCGCCACATTCTACAAACACAAACCCCTGATTTTCCTAGAGAAAGTCGGGGGTTTGTGGTTTTTGGTGTCTGGAAAAGGGCGATATGGGAACGATTTGGGAACAGCCACGCCTCTGTTCTGGCTGGTACTGCCTGAGATCCCGAACAGTTTCCAGGAAAGCTGTTTCAAGGACCCATCAAAAAGGACGACTCGCTCCCCAGGATGTCTACCGCCAACACGGACAACGGCCAGGACCTCCCATGACCCACCCCCGAATTGGCTTCGCCTGCCAATACCGACATCCTGATCGCGGCCTCTCGGCGGCTGCGCTAAAGACAATCGAAGCCCCCTTCAGTCCGCGCACCACGACGTTACGATGGATGGACAGCGTCTCTCCACGGGTCGCCCGCGACAAGCTGTTGGAAATCATCACGCACAACCTCGACGCGCAGTTGCGCCTTATCGCCTACGTCGCCGAGCTGCCCCCGACCTTGCGCATGCTTCGACTGAGCAGCGATCTGTTGCCGTTCTATAGTCATCCGAAAGTGAGCGCGTTCTATCAGGACCCTGCCATTCAAAGCCAACTGGAAAAACGCTTCGGCGCGATTGGTGCGCTGGCGCGTTCAGCGGATATCCGGCTGTCCTTTCATCCTGGCCAATATTGCGTGCTGGGTTCGGATAAGCCGCCGGTGGTGGAGAACAGTCTCGCCGAGTTCGAATACCACGCCGACATGATCCGGATGATGGGCTTCGGTCAACGTTTCCAGGATTTTAAATGCAATGTGCACATCGCCGGGCGGCTAGGGGGCGAGGGGATACGTTCGGTCTGGCCGCGGTTGTCAGAGGTGGCGCGCAATTGCATCACCTTCGAGAACGATGAAAAGACCTACGGAGTGGATGACTGCCTGCAACTCTCCGATCTGGCGCCCGTCGTGCTGGATATCCATCACTGTTGGATCAACGAGAACGATTACATCGCGCCGGATTCCCCACGAGTCGATCGCATCATTGAAAGTTGGCGCGGCGTACGGCCCACCATGCATTACTCGCAACCACCGGAGCGACTGCAGGAGTTGGGTTTCGATGCAGACGATAAGCTTGAGATGGAAGCGTTGTTGAAGGTGGTGTCCAAGCGAGACCTATACGGCCACAGCGCGCAAATGTGGAATCGCTGGACGAACCAGTACGCCCTCAGGTTTCTGGACCGGTTCGACATAATGTTGGAGGCCAAGGACAAGAACGTGGCAGCGCAGGATTTTTATGAGGACGTTGTCCAGCGTTAATCGAATGACAAAATCCGGGCTGGCCCAGCACCAAACAGCATCAGGCAACCGCGCAGCAGTATCGAGCAAAGACCTTTTCTCATGGGCCGTTAAGGTTTTCTTGAAAGAACGTCTCAACTTAATTGCTGTGGGAGAACATCATGACCAAGTGGATGAGTTTGGCTTGGCAAGCCCGAGTGCTCGCACTGTCTTTCCTATTCTCAGCTGGCAGCAGCTGGGCTTCGGAAAGCGTTCAAGACACTAATACGGATCTGGTCCGCCAGGCTTTTGCGAATTGGCAGCAGGGCAAAGGCACGGTGTTCGACCTGCTGGCGCCCGATGCGAAATGGACGGTGGCTGGGACAAGCCCTGTGTCCGGTGTCTACACCAGCAAGGCTGAGCTGGCCCGAGCCGTGCGCCCGATCACCGCTCGGTTGGCTACGCCGATTGTCCCAACGGTGCAAAGCATCATCGCTGAGAACGATGTCGTGGTTGTTCTCTGGCGTGGCACAGCCACAGCACTTGATCACAAGCCCTATAACAATACTTATATGTGGCACATGACGCTCAAGGACGGGCAAATCATACAAGTGACGGCATTGTTGGACACTTATGTCCTGGATGAGCTCATGCGTCGGGTGACGCCAGCGCAATAACTTTTACAGGATCCCGCGTCGTCAGGATGATCCGCACCCCCATGACCACCCCAACCAGCACCGCCGCAAGCCCCGACGTTTCCAGGAGCGTCGGCAGCCGGCCGTGAAACCACAAGCCAAGCAGCGTCGCGAACAGCGACTCCAGGGCGATCAATTGCCCGGAAAGCACCATGGGCAAACGCCGCGACGCGGCGTTCCAGGCCCAGGCCCCGACAAAGGATGACATCAACGCGATCACGAAACCCCAGAGATATAAATGCCCCGCAACGGGAACGCTGAAACCCAGGCTCGGTAGTTTGAACAGGTCGAACGCTTGTACCACCGGTAACAAGCACAAGGTGCCCAGGCCGGCGCCAGTCATCATGAGGCCGGTCCACGCGCCAGACGCGTGGGCTGGCAGCGTGAGCAAGGCGCGCTGGTTCAACCAACTGAATGCGAGCCACAAGATCACGGCTCCGATTGAAAACAATAATCCCATCAACCACGATCCGCCGCCTGCAACGGGTTGATGGAGCGCGCCGAGATTCGACAGCAGAAGTCCGACCGTCAGGAATATCAGTGGGATCGCCAGTTTGCGCCACTGGAGGGTCTTGGAGGTGGCGTTGCCCAGCAGCGCCAGCAATACCGGCACCATTCCAATGAAGGCCGGGGTCAGCACCGGCCCGCCGAAAATGATGCCGGCGGCGATGCACGCGCTATAACCGAGGTAGCCGATCACGCCCAGGCTTGCGCCCAGAAGCACCTGGTCGCGATGCAGTAGCCTCAACTGGGCCCGATAAAGCAGCACGACACCCAGGCCCAAGGCACCGGCAATCAGGAACCTTACGACCAACAAATCATGGATCGTATAGGCGCCGGTGACGTAGGGCGCGATGAAATTCAACGCCCAGCTCAGTGTCGCGACGATTGCGAGGGCTACACCGGCGATGAGGTTTGAGTGCGTCTTCAATGTCAGGCAGGTTCTCCGATACGCCACCAATGAACGTCGATTTCATCATCGGTATGCGGTTCAATGTACTGGGCGCCTTCAGTGTAGGTCGTGAAACGATGTGATTGGAAGTTGCGGTGGCTGAGTGTGCAACCTGGCTTTTCCGACTCAAGCTGGCAGCATCCGCTCTGCAGGACGCCACAACATCAAAAAAGGAATTTACCTTGGGAATCATCCCCACCTTCCAAACCCGCCGCCTCATCCTCACGCCCTTGGCGCTGACGGACGCACCGGCAATTCAACGGCTATTCCCACATTGGGAAGTGGTCCGTTACCTGGACCGCCGCGTACCCTGGCCTTACCCGGCTGACGGCGCGCTGACCTACGTGCGCGACCATGCGCTGCCCGCCGTTGCCGCCGGACGCGAGTGGCACTGGATGATTCGTTTAGCCGAAGAGCCCACACAGCGCATCGGCAACATCAGCCTCTACGACCAGCCAGGCAATAACCGCGGTTTCTGGCTGGCACAGCAATGGCAGGGAAAAGGCTACATGCGCGAGGCTTGCGCGGTAATCAACGGCTATTGGTTCGAAACGCTGGAGCGTCCGGTCATGCGAGTGCCGAAGGCGGTTGGCAACCTGGCTTCGCGCAAGATTTCGGAGCGTGAAGGGATGCGCATGATCGGGACGCAGCAGGGTGATTTTGTCTGCGGGGCGTTGCTCAAGGAAATTTGGGAAATGACGCTTGAGGAGTGGTCTAGGGCAAAAGCTGCGTCAAGGACACCCAGTTGTACCTGAATGAGCCCAGATTGCTCCGAGTCACTTTGGCCAGACCCATACCAGGATCAAATTCATGCCGCTGAACTTCCACAAAATGCACGCCAACGGCGATGACTTCGTTATTGTCGATTCACGAAACTCGGCCAGTCCGGTGACAAGTGCCATAGCGCAGCGAATGGGCGATCGCAACCGCGGCGTGGGCTTCAACCAACTCGCGGTGCTGCTCGATTGCGACGATGCCGCTGCGCGGTTGATTTTCTGGAATGCGGATGGCTCCGCACTGGATGTTTGTGGCAGCGCGACGCGGGGTGCGGCGGACCTGCTCATGCGCGAAGCAAATGTGACTTCGCTGGTGCTGCGCACTCACCGTGGTCTGCTGACTTGCGAACGTACCCCAACCGGCAACATTTCAGTCGACATGGGCGTACCGCTTTTCGACTGGTCGGACATCCCTTTGGCGCAAGCAGTGGACACCGCTGCCTTGCCACTGGCTGGCAATCCAGCCGCGTGCAGCATGGGCAATCCGCACTGCACCTATTTTGTCGATGATCTGGCCGGTCTTGATATCGCGAAGGTCGGACCGGCTATCGAAACCGACGCTCTATTTCCACTCAAGACCAACGTTCATTTCGTCCAGATCATTGATCGCAGGCACATTCGATTGCGCATCTGGGAGCGTGGCGCCGGGGTCGCGCTGGGGTCAGGTTCTTGCTCCTGTGGTGCGGTTGTTAACGGAATTCGTCGGGGTTTGCTGGACAGCACCGTCGAGGTTGAATGCGATGGCGGAAGTGTGACCGTGCAATGGGATGGCGTGGGGTCTGTCTTTCTTGTCGGGCCGGTGGTGGCGAGTTTTTCGGGGACGTTGAACGTCGGCTGAGCGGTTTGGGTTTCTGACACCAAAGGGTTGATCGGAAAGTTATGCGCTATTTTCCAGGATACGGTCCTGGCGCCCGGAATGTCTGAGCAAAATCAGGTCAGCCAAGCTACCAGACGCGCTTCACATTAATGTTTATCACCTCACCCGCTGGTAAAGATAAGCAAGGCGATGAGAATCGCGAGAAGTGCGAGCATCACAAAACCGCCGACGACAACCGCCCAACCCCAGGCAAAACCGCTCTCTCCCTTGAAACGGCCACCGCTGAGTAGGCGAAGGATGAAAGCGCCAATCCGATGTGCCAACGTGTTGATCAGGCAATCAAAAATGTAATCCATTATTTTGGTCCCGGCATTTCAGTCGAGACGGCCAATGGCACGTGCAAGATTGGCGCGTGCCTGCTGTTCGAATGCGTCGAAGTATGCTGCGGTCGTATAAATGCGCCCGCGTGACAGGAAGCCTTCAAGCACCTGGCGCCGTTTTTGGCGGTATACAGGCAGTGGAACAAGCTGATACTCGCTGCGGATTTGCTGATCGTATTCCTCGAACCGTTCGAACGATGCCCCCAGGATCGCCAGATCCGTGTCCACCAGCACCGCTTCGTCTGCCGACGCTGGGGCACCGTCGTGTCGCGTCACCATGACCAGGTCGTAAAGCCTGCGTCGCGTTTCATCGCCCAGGCCGCCATCACGTGCCACGTCGTCCAGCCATTGCGCACTGCGCAGCTCGTTGTCGCTGCGCAGAGGGTCGTAGATCGCATCATGGAACCATAGCGCGAGGTCGACTTCGGCTGGGGCTTGGCAGGTAGCGTTGACGCACTGGCGCACCTGAAGGCATTCCTTCAAATGCTGCAGGTTGTGGTAAGCGCGATGCGGCTCGCTGTAGTGTCGAATGAGTGTTTCGTACGTTTCTCGTGACGCGTTTTCAACGCCCAGCTCCGCCCAGACACAAGCCCAGGCGGCGAGCCCTGTGCCCTCGGCCACGACGAGGTCGCCGTGTGTGCTGGCCGGGAGTGAACCGTTCCCTTCTGGCGAACCCGTCATCGTTCCTCCTGCGCTTCAAAAAATGAAAAAAGGCGACACCCAACAAGCTTGAACGAGGATCCATCCTGGTGGCTCCAACCATAGGGTGCTTTCAGCCTGAGCATCGGCGCAACCGTCTATCGCGTCCTTCTTATCTGCACAGACATGTTTTGAACTAGTCGGGGTTCCCTCCGAACGAAAACATCAGTAGGTGCGCATAACGAGGGAATTTCATGGCTGGCGCACCGACTCTGCCCTGGAGGTGTTCCAAATGAAAGCATTGCGCTGGCATGGAAAAAAAGATATCCGCTGTGATGACCATCTGCCCGATCCGACCATAGAAGACCCGCGAGACGCGATTATCAAGGTGACCTCGTGCGCGATTTGTGGCTCGGACCTGCACTTGTACGACGGCTTCATGCCCGGCATGAAGCATGGCGACATCATGGGCCATGAGTTCATGGGGGAAGTGGTGGAAGTGGGCTCGGCCAACAAGAAACTGAAGATTGGCGATCGCGTGGTGGTGCCCTTTACGATTTGCTGCGGTGAGTGCGATCAATGCCGCCGAGGTAATTTCTCGGTCTGTGAGCGCAGCAACCGCAACAAGGACCTGGCCGACAAGGCCTTCGGCCACACTACTGCCGGGCTGTTTGGCTATACGCACTTGACCGGCGGCTATCCTGGCGGGCAAGCCGAATATGTCCGGGTGCCTTACGCGGACTTCACCCCGGTCGTCATCCCGGACGGCCTGACCGATGAGCAAGTGCTCTTTCTCGGGGACATCTTTCCTACCGGATGGCAGGCCGCCGTGCAATGCGATATCCAGCCTACCGACACCGTGGCCATCTGGGGCGCCGGCCCAGTGGGGCAGTTTACCGTGCGCAGCGCGGTGATCCTGGGGGCCAAGCAGGTGGTGTGCATCGACAACGTGCCCGAGCGCCTGGCCATGGCCAAGGCCGGGGGCGCTATTACCATCAACTTTGATGACGAGAGTGTCCTGGACCGCTTGGCCGAGCTGACGGGTGGCAAGGGGCCAGAAAAGTGCATCGACGCGGTAGGCATGGAATCCCATGCGACCCGTTCGTTCGACTCCCTCTACGATCGGGTCAAGCAAGCGGTGATGCTGGAGTCCGACCGCCCCCACGTGCTGCGCGAGATGATGTACGTGTGCCGCCCCGCTGGCACGCTGTCCATCCCCGGAGTGTATGGCGGCTTGATCGACAAGATCCCGTTCGGCGCCGCCATGAACAAGGGCCTGACTTTCAAGATGGGGCAGACCCACGTGAACCGCTGGACCGACGACCTGCTCCAGCGCATCCAGGAGGGACAGATCGACCCGAGCTTCGTCATCACCCATACCGTGAGCCTTGAGGATGGTCCGGACATGTACAACACCTTCCGCGACAAGAAAGATGGCTGCGTGAAGGTGGTGCTCAAGCCTTGAACC
Organism: Pseudomonas frederiksbergensis; assembly: GCF_035751725.1. Taxonomy (GTDB): domain Bacteria; phylum Pseudomonadota; class Gammaproteobacteria; order Pseudomonadales; family Pseudomonadaceae; genus Aquipseudomonas; species Aquipseudomonas frederiksbergensis_A. The sequence goes on from NZ_CP142104.1 coordinate 1,854,845, forward strand.
TTCCGCTCCCCACGTTGCCTTGAGAAAATGCTGAACCCGTGGCGAGGGAGCTTGCTCCCGCTTGACCGGGCTGGCGCTCCAGTGCGAAGCGCTCACAAAATGGGGCCGCTATGCAGCCCGGCGGGAGCAAGCCCCCGCCACGATTCGGCATGACCCTCGCCTGCGTCAGGGCTATTCCCCAAGACATGTAGGAAATTGCCGTAATCCTTCCGCCCATTTTCCTCAATTACTGTCCATTTGCAGCCCGACACTTCCCACAATCCAATCGCGATTTCCCACTAAGCTCTGGATAATACGCGTTTGCTTGAGGTCACAAGCGCTCCCCCTCCATGGTTTTTTTGGCGGCTGAGAAGGATCGAACGCATGACAGATTGGCTCCAGAGCTATGGAGAAATGGCTGAACGGGTGCGAAGCCATGACTGGGAAGGCACGCCGCTGGGGTTGCCTGAGCAGTGGCCCGATGTGCTGAAGACGACAGCGGCGCTGAGCTTGGCCTCGCACTTTCCCCAGGCAATTGTGTGGGGACCGGACTTGATCACGCTATACAACGACGCGTTTGCGCCCATTCTTGGCAGCAAGCCCGAGGCGCTGGGGCGGCCGTTCAACGAGGTCTGGCAAGAAGCCTGGAGCGATATCGGACCGATCGTGGAAGCGGCGTTCAATGGGCAAGCGACCTATATCGAAAACTTCCCGCTGGTCATCGAGCGCGGCGACGGCCCCGAGCAAGCCTATTTCACGTTCTGCTACAGCCCCATCCGCGATCAGTTCGGCAAGGTCGTGGGCATGCTGGACACGGTTACCGAGACGACTTCTACGGTACTCATGACTCAACGGCTGGCGGTGCTTGATGCGATTGGCAGCGCCGTGGCGAATGCCACGGATCCGCAAGTCATCATGGCGACCACCGCGCGCATCCTCGCGGCGCACCTCAACCTGTCCAACTGCGCCTATGCGGATATGGATGAGGACGAGAACGGTTTTACGATCCGTGGTGATTGGGCGAGAGCTGGTTCGCCGAGCATCAAAGGGCATTACCGTCTGGCGGATTTCGGCCGGTTGGCGGTTACCAACCTGCGCGCCGGCAAGCCATTGGTGATCAACGACAACCTGGCGGAGCTGGCGCCAGAGGAAGCGGCAGCGTTCCAGTCGATAGGAATCGCGGCCACTATTTGCGTGCCGCTGATCAAGGACGGTCGTTTGACCGCCCTGATGGCGATCCACGACAAAACGCCCAGGATCTGGTCACCGAACGACCTGACATTGCTGCTGGAGGTCACCGAGCGATGCTGGGCTCACATCGAGCGTGCCCGTGCGGACGTCGCGGTGCGTGAAGGCCTGGCGGCCCTGGCCGAGCTGAACGCGACTCTGGAGCAGCGAGTCGAGGAGCGCACCACGCGACTGAAACAGACTGAAGCGGCGCTTCGCCAGTCGCAAAAGCTCGAAGCCATCGGCCAGCTCACCGGTGGCGTGGCCCATGATTTCAACAATCTATTGACCATCATCCGTTCTTCGGTCGACTTCCTGCGCATGCCCAACCTGTCCGATGAGCGCCGGCAGCGCTACATGACAGCCGTTTCCGAGACGGTGGAGCGGGCTTCGAAGCTGACCAGCCAGTTGCTCGCGTTTGCGCGGCGCCAACCGTTGAAGCCGGAAATCATCGACGTGGGCAAGCAAGTGCAGAGCCTGGGGGACATGCTCGAAACCGTGACCGGGGCTCGCATCCACGTCAAGGTCCAGTTGTGTGACCGGCCTTGCTACATCCGCGCAGACCTGAGCCAGTTCGAAACGGCGCTGATCAACATGGCCTTGAACGCCCGGGATGCCATGAACGGTCAGGGAACGCTGTGTTTGAGGCTCGATTGCGGTCACAGCATGCCGCCGATCCGGGGCCATGCCGGGGCGGGGCAAGCCTTTGCCGCGATCGCTCTTGAGGACACCGGAACGGGGATCACGCCGGACATACTCGAGCACATCTTCGAGCCGTTCTTCACCACCAAGGAGGTGGGTAAAGGAACAGGGCTGGGGTTGTCACAGGTCTTTGGTTTTGCCAAGCAGTCGGGAGGCAACGTCGATGTGTCAACCGTCGTCGGGAAGGGCACGGTATTCACGCTGTATCTTCCGGAAGTCGAGCCTGAGGAAGTACAGGCGCCAGGACGGGAGGAAACCACGCATCTGGTCCTGGAAAAAGGCCGGCGTCGGGTATTGGTGGTGGAGGACAATCTGGAAGTGGGACGTTTTGCCAATCAGATCCTGCAAGACCTTGGGTACGAAACGGAGTGGGCGACCAATGCCGAGCAGGCGCTGGAAATGATTGGCCCGGATGCGGCGCGGTTCGACGCCGTCTTTTCCGACGTCGTGATGCCAGGCATCAGCGGTATTTCCCTGGCGAGGGAATTGCGCAAGCGTCGCCCGGACCTGCCGGTGGTACTGACCTCTGGCTATAGCGAGGAGTTGGCCCGCAGCGGTCATGAGGGTTTCGAGTTCTTGTCCAAACCTTACTCCGCGGACCAGGTTTCCAGGGTGCTGAGCCGGACCATACTGGGTGCGGATTAGGTGTTTCTTTTTTGAAACAGTGGGTTCCGTTCGTCAGCCTGAGTTGTTGTGGACATGCAGTCTGTTGATGACCGGCTAGTCTCATTGGCGTGAAGGGCGATATTTCCAGGCAATCGGTTGTTGCCGGTATCGGCCTCGTCGAAAGGGGAAATGCGATGGGAGCACCATACAGCGAGGAAAATGGCGCCGCGTATCCGGTCAACGAAGGTTTACAGTGTGGTCAGGCGGCTTATCGATCAGATTTTGGCGACGAGCCCATCAAGTCCATCAGGACGAAAGTACCCAAGGTGCAGCGAGGGGAAAAAGCCAAGTTCCTGCCCCGTATACCCATCAGGAAATAATCGTCAGCGCAGCCCCGTCACCGAATGGGGCTTTTTTTGCACGTCGGTTTGTAAAATTAGGATGTTTCCTAAGTGTTTTTTATTTTTTTCCTACAGACAATTGCTTTCACGTTTCTTTCACACTCGACCGCGTAGTCTGAGCTCATCCGTTAGAAAGCAGTACCTGCCCGTTTCCCCAGCGGGCTTTTTTTTGCCTGTCATAAAACTACCTTCCTGTTTGTGGTCCAACCGTCATGGCTGTTGCGGTTTGGCGTACACTCGCGCCCGCGCGCGCCGGCCCTTTTTCCCCGATGCGGCATTCTTGAGGTTTTTATCATGCGTTTGACTTTGTCCACCTTGGTGCTTGGGCTTGTGCTCGCTCAGGGCGCGATGGCCGCTGGCGACGGTACTGCTGCGGTCGGCGGTGGTCTCGGCGGTGTGTTGGGTAATGTGGTCGGCCAGCAGATGGGCGGCAGCACGGGCGCCGCGATTGGCGCGGGTGTCGGCGGTGCGGCCGGCAGTGCGGTGGGGGCTCGCAAGGGCAGCCGTACGGAAGCAGCCATCGGTGGTGGCCTGGGTTCGGCGGGCGGTTCGATCGTCGGCAACCGTTTGGGCGGATCGACAGGATCCACCATCGGCGCGGGTATCGGCGGGGCTGCCGGCGGTGCGTTGGGCAGCAATCTTTCCAACGACAATGATGGCCATTCGGGCGGCAAGAAGCACAAGCACAAGAAAAAGCATCGCTGAGTGAGCACGCATTAAAAAAACCGGCCTAGTGCCGGTTTTTGCTTATTGGCATTTGGCCGGAACGTTTGCGTTCCCATCGCCTCGAATTCATACATTCACTTGCGATTGTGAGGTCTGCCATGACGCCGGAAACCGAAGGCAAGGAAGAAAAAGGCCCGTCGGGTGTTCCCTTCATCAATGATCCGGGCGTCAACGATCCGGGCAACGAAGATCCCGGTTCCCTGATGGATGATGCCCAGGTTCCCTTGATCGAGGATGAAGATGCCGAGCTTGAGGACGAATCCTACGACTGAGTCGTCTTGCTCCGATAACTGCGCCACCAGGAGGTTGAAATGACTGCCGACACGCCCATTCCCGAAGACGATGAAACGCCGGAGTATCCATTGGGCTCACCCACCGACCCGCTGGGCCGCAATCAGCGGCCACCTGATGACGAGGACAGCGGCGTCGAGCAGGTTCCAATCGACGACCAGGACGTCGAGGCGGCTCCGGAAGATCCGGATATCGCCGGTGACGATGCTTCGGGCAAGCCCAGCTGATCACTTCCGCCCGTCGATTTTGCGGCACCATCGGCGCGCCAGGGTTGCCAGACATCAGGTAATCATCTGAAAAGGAGATTGACCATGATGAAGGTAAACCTGACGGCCGTGGCACTCGCTGGCGTCCTTTCCGCCAGTTCAATGGCAGCTTTTGCCCAGTCTTCGGATAACGCGCCCGTGGACAAGGGAGGCATGCCACCCTCGACCCAGATGGACGCCGGATCCACCACCGAGACTACCGGCAACGCCTTGCCACCCGGCTCCGTGGGAGGAGGCAACGGCGGTGATGCCAGCGGCAGCAGCACCAGTCCGGGAACCGGCAGTGGTTCCACCAGCGGTGGCAGCACGATGGGGGGCGGTTCCGGCACAGGCAGTGGAACCGGTAGCAGCGGCGGCAGCGGAAGCGCAAGTGGCAGCTCAAGCGGCGGCGGATCGGGCTCCGGTTCAGGGAGTTCCGGCGGTTGATGCACCAACCGACTGCTGATCATCCAACCTAAGGGTGGCGAGGGGGCTTGCAGCAGCCACCCCCTCGCCATCGTCACGAAAATTTCCCATTGCCTGCACCGAGCGCGCCTCGCTATTCTGCTGAATCCTTTAAGGCGAACACGCTGCGCCGGGCGCACCTGAGCCATCCCTGGAATGTTGTGTTGATAACGGATCAGATGCGATGAATGCACCGCTGAAAAAGTTTGGCCCGATCAAGGCCGTGATTTTCGACATGGATGGCTTACTGCTGGACACCGAAGGCATCTATACCGAGGTCACCTCCATCATCGCCGAGCGCTACGGGCGCACGTTCGACTGGAGCGTCAAGCAGAACATCATCGGGCGCGGCGCCACGGACCTGGCCAATTACGTCGTCCAGGCGCTGGAATTGCCGATCACCCCGCAAGAATTCCTGATCATTCGCGAACCCTTGATGCGCGAGCGTTTTCCCCATGCCCTGGGAATGCCTGGGGCCGAAGAACTGGTGCGGCATCTCAAGGCTCACGACGTTCCGATTGCGGTGGGGACGAGTTCGGCGCGCCAGTCGTTCGAGCTGAAAACCACCCTGCATCGGGATTGGTTCGCGTTGTTCGATTTTATCGTGACGGCAGATGACCCTGAAGTCGGTGCGGCCAAGCCGGCGCCGGATATCTTCCTCACTGCGGCCCGACGCCTGGGCGTCGAGCCTCGCGATTGCCTGGTGTTCGAGGACTCGCCGTTCGGCGTCACGGCGGCGAAAGCGGCGGGCATGACTGCCATCGCTATCCCGGACTCGGCCATGGCTGATGAAAAGTACGCCCACGCCGACGCGATCATCCGTTCGCTCAAGCTGTTCCAGCCAAGCCTGTGTGGGTTGCCGGAACTGGAGTGGGCTTGAGGCAAAGGGCTGCTGGGCACCCCTGCGGTTTGGCTTGGATCAGGCGCCGAAACCACCGTCGATGGTCAGGCTGGCCCCGGTGATGTAGGCGGCTTCCGGGCCCGCGAGGTAGGCAACGAAGCTGGCGATTTCCTCTACCGTGCCATAGCGACCCACTGCCATCAGGTCTATCAGGCTGGAGGCGAAGTCACCATCGGCCGGGTTCATGTCGGTGTCCACCGGGCCGGGTTGCACATTGTTGACGGTGATTCCCCGTGGGCCGAGGTCCCGCGCCAGGCCTTTGGTCAGGCCCACCAGCGCGGACTTGCTCATGGCATACGTGGCGCCGCCGGTGAAAGGCATGCGATCGGCGTTGGTGCTGCCGATGTTGATGACGCGTCCACCTTCGCTCATGTGTCGCGCAGCGGCCTGGGTGGCGACGAATACGCTGCGCACGTTGATGGCCAGGGTCTGGTCGAAATCTTCCAGCTTGAACTCGTCCAGCGGCGCCATCGCCAGCACGCCTGCATTGTTCACCAGGATATCCAGCCGGCCGAAGGCTTCGACTGTGGCCGATACTGCGTTGCGGATGGCCTCGGCGTCGGCGCTGTCGGCCTTGATCGCCAGGGCTTTGCCGCCGGTTGCGGTGATGCTGTCTTGCAATGCTTCGGACTTGGCGGCGGAGCTGACGTAGGTGAAGGCTACTGCCGCACCTTCCGCCGCCAGGCGCTTGACGATAGCGGCGCCGATGCCGCGGGAACCGCCTTGGATCAATGCGACTTTTCCACTCAGTGCTTGGGTGCTCATGTTGATGTTCTCCAAAGGTGCCAGGGCGAGATGCCACGGTGGTGGGGCGAGTATCGAGACTGGGTGACCCGCTGTGTAGACCTATATTGTTATAGTCTGTGTAAACCAAAAGTTTATAGTGGGCGCCATGGAGAGTTTCAGCAGTATCGAATGTTTTGTTCGCAGCGCCGAAGTTGGCAGCTTTGCCGAGGCTGCGCGTCGCTTGAGCCTGACGCCCGCGGCAGTCGGCAAAAGCGTGGCAAAGCTGGAAGCGCGCTTGGGGGTGCGGCTGTTCCAGCGCAGCACTCGCAGCCTGGCGTTGACGGAGGCCGGCCAGCTTTTCCTGCGGGAAGTGGGCAGCAGCTTCGCTACGATCCAGAACGCCGTCGCCAACCTCGCCAGCGCCGGTGGCCAGCCTGCCGGCACCCTGAAGGTGAGCATGGGCACGGCGTTTGGGCGGTTGTACGTGGTGCCGTTGTTAGGGGAATTCCTGCGGCGGTATCCGGCCATCAGCCCGGACTGGCATTTCGATAACCGCCAGGTAGACCTGATCGGCCATAGTCGAGCCTGAGGATCTGGCGCAACATCGGGGCATCTTGATTCGCTCGCCACAAACCGGGCGTGTCCGCTCATGGCAATTGACCAGCTGCCACCACCAGCAGAGCCCGCTCATGCTTAAACCAGGCATGACCATGAGTGACTCCGAGGCCGATTGTGCCGCCGCAGCGCAGGGGTTGGGCATCGGTCTGGTCAGTATGCCGATCGCCGTTCCCTTTCTGCAGAGCGGCGCAGTGCAACGGGTATTGCCGGACTGGTACGTTGATGACGGTAACATTTCGATCTATTACGCCGAGCACAAATTGCTGCCAGGCAAGACCCGGGCCTTTGTGGATTTCATCATCGAACAGTTTGCCGAGCAGGGGTTGGCCGAGCGGTTCAGTGCCGTTTGAGTCAGGCTCCCATCGGGGGATTTCAGCGGCCGCATAAAATATGCTCGCCGCGAAACCTTTGGCAGAGAGCCTGCGCGCGGAGGGTGCGATGCGGTCTAGCGCTGGAAACTCACCGCCCGAACCGCCCCGGCCAGCCCACGATGTTCTTCGGCCGAGGCGTCGCATAGGTACGCACTTTCGAGGTGGACAGCCCCAGCCTAACCAGCGATTCGGCAATCGTCACCGCGGCCGTTACACCATCGACCACCGGTACGCCGGTGCGCTGGTGGATCTGCTCATCGAGCCCGGCCATGCCGCCGCAACCCAGGCAGATCACTTCCGCTTTGTCCTGCCTGACCGCCAGTTCGGCTTGCTGCACGATGGCTTCAACCGCCCGTTGCGGGTCCTGCTCAAGCTCCAATACCGCCAGGCCGCTGGCCCGAACCGAGGCGCAACGGTCGAACAGGCCGGAGAGTTTGAGACGGTCTTCGATCAGCGGCACGGTGCGATCGAGCGTCGTGACCACCGAGTAGGCATGGCCCAGGAACATCGCGGTGCTGGCGCCAGCGTCAGTGATGTCCACCACCGGCACGTCGAGCAATTCCTGCAAGCCTTCGCGCCCATGCTCGCCGTAACCCGCCTGGATCACCGCATCGAACGGCTGATCGTAGGACATTACCCGATCCATCACGGCAATGGCTGCCAGGTAGCTCTCGAAATTGCCTTCGATGGAATCGGCACCGAAATGTGGCGTGAGCCCGATGATCTCGGTGCCCGGCGCGGCGACGGCTTGGGCCTGTCGAGCAATGGCCTGGGTGATGGATTCGGTGGTATTGACGTTGACGATGAGAATTCGCATGAAGAGTCCTTTCGGTAGCTTCAACAAGGATTCGGTGCTGACGTCCCCGTAGTGGACGTCGCGCTGCGTAACGAACCGCTATAACCCGGGAGCGATCAAACAGTCTTGGATTTGGCGATGATGTTGCCGGCATGCAGCCCGCATTCTTTCTGCGTAGCTTCTTCCCACCACCAGCGGCCTTCGCGCTCATGTTGGTTCGGCAGGACCGGGCGGGTGCACGGTTCGCAGCCGATGCTGATGAAGCCGCGCTCATGCAAGCTGTTATAAGGCAGCTCAAGCATGCGGATATAACCCCAGACTTCTTCGCTGGTCATCTGTGACAGAGGGTTGAATTTGTACAGTGTGCGCTCCGGCGTCGAGAACGCCGTGTCGATTTCCAATACCGCCACCTGGCTACGTGTACCCGGGCTCTGGTCGCGGCGCTGCCCGGTGGCCCAGGCACGAACGTCAGTCAGCTTGCGTCGCAATGGCTCGATCTTGCGGATGCCGCAGCACTCGCCGTGGCCGTCCTTGTAGAAGCTGAACAGGCCTTTTTCCTTCACGAAAGGGTCCAGTTTCGTATGGTCGGGCGAGATCAATTCGATGTCGATCTTGTAGTGTTCGCGCACCTGGTCGATGAACCGATAGGTTTCCGGGTGCAGGCGGCCGGTGTCGAGGCTGAACACCTTGACGTTCTTGTTCAGCTTCCAGGCCATGTCCACCAGCACCACGTCTTCGGCGCCGCTGAAGGATATCCACAGATCATCGCCGAATTCGGCGAAGGCCAGCTTGAGGATATCCTGGGGGGACTTGTTGGCATAGGTCGTGGCGAGTTCCACGACGTCAAACGATGGGCTCATCAGGGCGGCTTCCTACAGGTCGGTGGCGCTGGGCGCTCTATATGGGGCTGATGTTAACAAAAGCAGCCGGGGCTGGCGCGTCCCTGTGCGTTGCGCGTACTTTGACGAATGGCTAGAGTCGGCAAGCCTTTTATTCGCCAACCGATAAACATCAGAAAAATGGGAGTGTCTTGTGGAAATTGCCTGTCTCGACCTGGAAGGTGTGCTGGTCCCGGAGATCTGGATCGCCTTCGCTGAAAAAACCGGGATTGATTCCCTCAGGGCGACCACTCGGGACATCCCCGACTATGACGTGCTGATGAAGCAACGGCTGCGCATCCTCGACGAGCATGGCCTCAAGCTTTCTGATATCCAGGAAGTCATCGCTACCCTCAAGCCGCTGGATGGCGCTGCCGAATTTGTCGATTGGCTGCGCGAGCGGTTCCAGGTGGTGATTCTTTCCGACACCTTTTATGAGTTCTCCCAACCGCTGATGCGTCAGTTGGGCTTCCCGACACTGCTCTGTCATCGCTTGATTACCGATGAAGGCGGGCGAGTGACCGGCTACCAGTTGCGTCAGAAAGATCCGAAGCGTCAGTCGGTCCTGGCCTTCAAGAGCCTGTATTACCGGGTAATTGCGGCGGGGGATTCCTACAATGACACCACGATGCTGGGCGAAGCCGACGCCGGGATTCTGTTCCATGCGCCTGAAAACGTGATCCGCGAGTTTCCGCAATTCCCGGCGGTGCACACGTTTGCCGAGCTGAAGCAGGAGTTCATCAAGGCCTCGAACCGTTCCTTGAGCCTATAAACGCAACTTCCCGTGGGAGCGGGCAAGCTCGCTCCTGCAGTGCTATGTGTTGTTCAGGATGTATTAAAGATCTTGCAAGGTGTCGAGCAACACCCGAACCTTGGTCATCGACTCCTGATACTCCGCCTGCCAATCCGAATCCGCGACAATCCCGCCGCCGCCCCAGCAACATACCTGCCCATCCTTGACCAGCAGACTGCGAATGGCGATGGAGCTGTCCATCTCCCCGCGCACGTCCAGGTACAGCAACGAGCCGCAGTACAGTCCGCGTCGGGTCGGTTCGAGTTCGTCGATGATTTGCATCGCGCGGATTTTCGGCGCGCCGGTGATCGAGCCGCCGGGGAAGCTGCCCGCTATCAAGTCCAAGGCGTCTTTATCGTCGGCCAGTTCACCGGTCACGCTGCTGACCAGGTGATGCACATTGGGGTAGCTTTCCAGGCTGAACAACTCTGGCACGCGCACCGAGCCGATGCGGCAGGTGCGGCCCAGATCGTTGCGCAACAGGTCGACGATCATCAGGTTTTCCGCGCGGTCCTTGGGGCTGGCCAGCAGCTCGGTGGCGTGGGCCGCGTCTTCCTCGGGCGTTGTGCCACGGGGGCGGGTGCCCTTGATCGGCCGGGTTTCGACGCGGCCTTCGCTGACCTTGACGAAGCGCTCCGGGGACAGGCTCAGTATCGCGTCACCCTCCGACAGGCTCTGGAAGCCGGAAAACGGCGTCGGGCACGCCGCCCGCAGCGCTTGATAAGCGGCCCAGGCATCACCCTGGCATTGGGCGCGGAAGCGCTGGGCAAAGTTGACCTGATAACAGTCGCCGGCCTGGATGTATGCCTGGATGCGTTCGAATGCCTGTCGATAGGCTTCGGCGCTGAGGTCCGGCGTCATCGGTCCTTCAAGATTGAACCGGGAAATGGGCGCCGGGGTTGGCTGGCTGAACAGCGCGATCAGGCGCTGGCGTTCGCCTTCGCCACAATGTGGGTGAAACACCAGTTGGCTGGTGCCCGCCTGATGGTCGCTGACCAGCGCCCAGTCGTACACGCCAAAACGTGCGTCGGGCAATTGCAGGTCGTCCGTGGCGTAGGACGGCAACGCTTCCAGGTGTCGGCCAAAGTCGTAGCTCAAGTAGCCGATCAGGCCGCCGGCGAAGGGCAATTGCATTGTCGTAGGCAGTTGCGCGTGGCCCAACTGCGTCAGATGCATGCGAAGCCGTTGCAGGAAAGCGCTGCCACTCTCGTCCGGCAACACCGTCAGTTGTTCCAGCGGCCAGGCGCTGAGCAGGTCGTAACGCCCACGTTCGGCACTTGGCCGGCCACTGTCGAGCAACACGCTGCCGGGGGCATGACGGATTGCCGCGAAATACTCGGCGGGGTTGGTGCGGTAGGGCAGCGGGTGTACGGAGCAGGTTGGCATGGGCGGGGTGGGTCAGCCGTTCAGGCGGGGGGAGCGATTGTAATCCCCTGTAGGATTTGCTCCTAGGGGGATGTCGGAGATGAGCACGTCTGTGGCAATCAAAACTATTTCTGGCGAGGTCTTTTTAACTGTGAGGAGGGGATAAATCCCCTCGCCACAAGGTCCGCCATGTTCCAAGTCATCGGGAACGAGATCACCCCTCGACAGGCGGAATATGCCCAAACAGTTCCTGGGCAAATGCCACACGCTCCTCCACGGTTTCGATAACGCCGCGGGCCTTGAGTTCTTCCAGGCGTGCTTCCACGGCGTGGGTGCGCAGGGTCAGGCCGCAGTCGTTGGCAATCTGGATGTTCAGCCCCGGCCGGGCGTTCAGCTCCAGGATCAACGGGCCTTTTTCCTGATCCAGCACCATGTCGACGCCGATGTAGCCCAGTCCGCACAACTCATAGCAACCGGCGGCCAGTTTCATGAAGCCGTCCCAATAGGGCAGTTGCACGCCGTCCACCGCGTTGGTGGTGTCGGGGTGCTTGGTGATGATGTTGTTCAGCCAGGTGCCGCGCAGGGTCAGGCCGGTGGCGAGGTCAACGCCCACTCCGATGGCGCCCTGGTGCAGGTTGGCCTTGCCGCCGGACTGACGGGTCGGCAAGCGCAGCATGGCCATCACCGGGTAGCCCATCAGCACGATGATGCGAATGTCCGGCACGCCTTCGTAGCTGATGCTCTTGAAGATCTGGTCCGGCGTCACGCGGTACTCGATCAGCGCCCGGTCACGGTGCCCGCCTAACGAATACAGGCCGGTGAGGATGCTCGACACATGGTGCTCGATTTCCTCATGGCTGATGATCTTGCCGGACACGGTGCGGTAGCGGCCTTCGAAGCGGTCGGCGATGACGATGATGCCGTCGCCGCCAGCGCCCTGGGCCGGCTTGATCACGAAGTCGGTGCGCCCGCCGATGATCTCGTCGAGCTTGTCGATTTCCTTCTCGGTGGAGATCACCCCGTACAGCTCCGGCACGTGGATGCCGGCGGCGATGGCCCGTTCCTTGGTGATGATCTTGTCATCGACGATGGGGTACAGGCTGCGCTTGTTGTACTTGAGCACGTAGTCGGCATTACGCCGGTTGATGCCCATGATGCCCCGGGCTTCCAGGGCCTTCCAGGTCTTCCAGAGGCCGAACATCAGGAGTCAGCCTTGACGAAGGCCTTGAACCGTACCAACTCGGTCAGGCGATAGCCGCGATAACGACCCATGGCCAGCATGAAGCCCACCAGGATCAGCAGGATTGCCGGGAAGGTGAATACGAAATAAACCAGTTCCGGCACGCTCATGATCAGGTGCGCCAGGGACGCGGCGAACAAGGTGCCGATGGCGACTTTCATCGCGTGGCCGGCGCCACGTTCTTCCCAGGTGATGGACAGGCGTTCGATGGTCATGGTCAGGATCACCATCGGGAACAGCGCCACGGACAAGCCACGCTCCAGGCCCAGCTTGTGGCTGAACAGGCTGATGGCGGCGATCAGCACCACCACGAACGTCAGCACCACCGACAGCCTCGGCAGCATTTGCAGCTTGAGGTGCTCCAGGTAGGAGCGCAGCGACAGGCCCAACGTGGTAATCACCGTAAACAGGATGATGCCGAAGCCCAGTTGGGTCTCGCGGAAGGCCAGGGCGATCAGTACCGGGGTGAAAGTGCCGAGGGTCTGCAGCCCGATCAGGTTGCGCAGCACCAGGATCACCAATACGCCGATCGGGATCATCACCATGATCATGAAGGTTTGCTGGGTCTGCAGCGGCAGGCCGTAGAGCGAATATTCGAGGAAATTGGCGTCGGTGTTCTCGTCCGTCAGCTTGGCCAGGCGAATGGCGTTCATTTCGCTGTTGTTCATGCTGAAGGTCACGGTGGCTTTCTTGCCGCCATCGACAGTGATCAGGTTTTCATCGCCGGTCCACCACAGCAGGCGGTCGGTCGGCAGGCCTTGCTCGCCGGTATCCGGGTTGAAATACAGCCAATCGGTGCCGTTGAAGCTGCGCAGCCACAACTCGGGTGTCTGCGGCTGGTCGGCCACCAGGCGGATGGTGTGGACCTTTTCCACCGGCACATGGGCGATGGACAGCACCAATTCGACGATCCTTGCCTTGTTGCTGGACGACGGATCGCCGGCCAGCAACAGCTTGACGTTGTCGTCGTTGAGGTTGTTCACCCGCTTGATCGCTTCGCTGATGAAGGTCTCGACGTCGGCCGAGTGCTGGCGGATCGGCGCGAGCAGGGCTTCGGCGGCCAGTTTTTCCGGACCTTCGACGGCGATGCTGTCGCGGAAGGTCGGGCCCTTGACCTTGGTTTTCTCGGCGCTGTAGCGCTTGGTCAGCACCAGGCGGTAATAAAGGGTCTGGTTGCCTTTGGCGCGGCGGGCCGACCACGTCACCTTCCGATTGCCGTCGACCCGGTTCACCGCAACACCGTAATTATTGGAAATGAAACTCTCGTTGAGGCTCACGTAGTCGCGGCTCAACGGCGGCACGAACATCTGGATCTTCACCGGATCCTTGGCGTTGGGCACGAATTCGACCTTGGCATCGATATTCCACAGGTCGTCGGTGGCGTCTTCGGTCACCGGAATGCCGAGCACGAAAATCTGATAGGCCGTCACCGACAGGCCCAGCACCACCAGGATGGCGATCAGCATTTTCAAATGGAGGGTAAGGGAGCGCATTGGAATTACTCTGCGGTATGAGCGGCATTGGCGCAGGCGGGTTTGCCGGCAGCGTATTTGAGACTGGGGTCGACCAGCGCGTCGAAACGCTTGAGCGCCTCGGAGCCGATCAGCAACGGGTATTGGAAGGCGCTGCGGTCGGTCAGGTTCACTTCGATGCTGCGCAGGGCCGAGCCCATGCAGATGTCCAGTTCGATGACCGGCCGGGCCGTGTATTTCTTGCCTTCTTCCGGGTCGTAGTCACCGGCGCGACGCTTGATCTTGCTGACACGGGCCAGCGGGCGTTCGATGGGGTGCGAATGGGCCGCGTCGATGGCCAAGTAGAAACGCACCCAGGATTCGCCATTGCGCTTGAAGCGCTTGATGTCCCGAGCGCTGAGCGAGGCCGTCTTGGCACCGGTGTCCAGCTTGGCGGCAACCTCCAGGTCAATGCCCTGCAGGGCCGCATATTCGTTGAGGCCGTACACGGTTTTTTCGCCCGCCGCGGCGAGCCCCGGCAGGCACAAGAAGCAAAAGGCAGCGGATAAGGGCTTGAGTGTCATAAATCCTGGTGCGCAGCGTTCCGTTTTTCGGTTCAGGCCCTGGCATTGCTGCACAAGCTCCTAGGTCGCCTTCTCTATATAGGAGAGGGGGCAATTGCGGCGGCATTCTAGCACGGTGGTTTTCTGGCGCCACCGCTGGCCGGAGGCTACATCTCTTCATGCAGCCGGGTTATCGCCGGGGCGTTTATTAGACGATTGTCGACAATATCGATTTTTGTTTTGACGCATAGGGGGATTTTGGTTAGTTTTCGGCGTATTGATTTTAAAGGTGTCGACAATATGCTCGATCAGCTCGAATCCCCGGTGATGGCTCAGGACGACTCGGAAACCCTGTCCGAGAACGTCTTCCGGCGCATCCAGGCCGCCATCGTCAAGGGCGAGATCGCTCCTGGCAGCAAGATCTCCGAGCCCGAGCTGGCACGTACCTACGGCATCAGCCGCGGGCCGTTGCGGGAGGCGATTCACCGCCTGGAAGGCCAGCGCCTGCTGGTGCGCATCCCGCATGTCGGAGCGCGAGTGGTCTCGCTGAGCCATGCCGAGCTGCTGGAACTCTACGAAATCCGTGAATCCCTCGAAGGCATGGCCTGCCGCCTGGCGGCCGAGCGCATGACCGTCGAGGAAATCGACGAGCTGCGCCAGGTCCTGGAAACCCACGAACGTGATGCGGCGTTCCAGGCCGGTGTCGGCTATTACCAGCAGGAAGGCGACTTCGACTTCCACTATCGGATTATCCAGGGCAGCGGCAATCGCACCCTCACGCAAATGCTCTGCGGTGAGCTGTACCAACTGGTGCGCATGTACCGCATCCAGTTTTCCACCACGCCCAACCGCCCGCGCCAGGCCTTTGCCGAGCACCACCGGATTCTCGATGCCATCGCCGACCGTGACGGCGAACTGGCTGAATTATTGATGCGCCGGCACATCGGCGCGTCCAAACGCAACATTGCGCGTCATTTCCAGGACAGCGCCGCCACTGAACGAGGTGAGTCATGAGCAACAGCACTCCAGGCCAGCGTTTCCGCGATGCGGTCGCCAGCGAGCATCCGCTGCAAGTGGTCGGCACGATCAACGCCAACCACGCGCTGCTGGCCAAGCGCGCCGGTTTCAAGGCGATCTACCTGTCGGGTGGCGGCGTCGCGGCCGGCTCCCTCGGCGTGCCGGACCTGGGCATCACCGGCCTGGATGACGTGTTGACCGATGTGCGTCGCATCACCGATGTATGCGATCTGCCGCTGCTGGTGGACGTGGACACCGGTTTCGGTTCCTCGGCGTTCAACGTGGCGCGCACGGTCAAGTCGATGATCAAATTCGGCGCGGCGGCGATTCATATCGAGGACCAGGTCGGCGCCAAGCGTTGCGGCCATCGTCCGAACAAGGAAATCGTCTCCCAGCAAGAAATGGTCGACCGCATCAAGGCCGCCGTCGATGCCCGCACCGATGACAGCTTCGTGATCATGGCCCGTACCGATGCCCTGGCAGTGGAAGGTTTGGAGTCGGCCCTGGACCGCGCCGCCGCGTGCATTGAGGCCGGTGCCGACATGATTTTCCCCGAGGCCATCACCGAGCTTGAAATGTACAAGCTGTTCGCCAGCCGCGTGAAGGCGCCGATCCTGGCCAACATCACTGAATTCGGCGCGACCCCGCTGTACACCACCGAACAACTGGCCGGTGCCGACGTGTCCCTCGTGCTGTACCCGCTGTCGGCGTTCCGGGCCATGAACAAGGCTGCCGAAAACGTCTACACCGCGATCCGCCGCGACGGCACGCAACAGAACGTCATCGACACCATGCAGACCCGCATGGAGCTTTACGATCGCATCGACTACCACACCTTCGAGCAGAAGCTCGATGCGTTATTCGCGGCGAAGAAGTAAGGCGCGACTCCCTACAAATTCAAGAAAATGGAGACAGCAACATGGCCGAAGCAAAAGTACTCAGTGGCGCCGGGCTCCGTGGTCAGGTGGCCGGGCAAACCGCATTGTCCACCGTGGGCCAATCGGGCGCCGGCCTGACCTATCGCGGCTACGACGTTCGCGACCTGGCGGCTGACGCGCAATTTGAAGAAGTGGCCTACCTGCTTCTATACGGCGAGCTGCCGACCCAGGCCCAGCTGGACGCCTACACCGGTAAACTGCGTCAGTTGCGCGATTTGCCCCAAGCCTTGAAAGAAGTGCTGGAGCGCATTCCCGCCGACGCCCACCCGATGGACGTGATGCGCACCGGTTGCTCGTTCCTGGGTAACCTGGAGCCCGAGCAGGATTTTTCAGAGCAACACGACAAGACCGACCGCCTGCTGGCCGCGTTCCCGGCGATCATGTGCTACTGGTATCGCTTCAGCCATGAAGGCCAGCGCATCGAATGCGTGACCGACGAAGTGTCCATTGGCGCCCACTTCCTGCACTTGCTGCATGGCAAGAAGCCGAGCGAGCTGCACGTCAAGGTGATGAATGTCTCGCTGATCCTCTACGCCGAGCACGAGTTCAACGCCTCGACGTTCACCGCCCGGGTCTGCGCTTCCACGCTGTCGGACCTGTTCTCCTGCATCACCGCGGCCATCGGCTCGCTGCGCGGTCCGCTGCATGGCGGCGCCAACGAGGCGGCGATGGAAATGATCGAGCGCTTCAGCTCTGCGCAGGAGGCCATCGAAGGCACGCTCGGCATGCTGGCGCGCAAGGACAAGATCATGGGCTTCGGCCATGCGATCTATAAGGACAACGATCCGCGCAACGAGGTGATCAAGGGCTGGTCGAAAAAACTCGCTGAGGAAGTGGGCGACACAGTGCTGTTCCCGGTCTCCGAGGCGATCGACAAGACCATGTGGGAACAGAAGAAACTGTTCCCCAACGCCGATTTCTACCATGCCTCGGCGTACCACTTCATGGGCATCCCGACCAAGTTGTTCACGCCGATCTTCGTCTGCTCGCGCCTGACCGGCTGGGCCGCCCACGTGTTCGAACAACGCGCCAACAACCGCATCATCCGACCGAGCGCCGAATACACCGGCGTCGAACAGCGCAAGTTCGTGCCAATCGAACAACGCTGAGCTGGAGGTTCTAGCGCTGCTATTGAAATAACCGAAGACCCTTGTGGGAGCAGGCTCGCTCCCGCAAGGAATGTGTTTGTTTCAATGGTGCGCCACCTTCTGAAACCACCGTGACCCGAGTCCTGACGATGAACACAGAATTTCGCAAACCGCTGCCCGGCACTTCGCTGGATTATTTCGACGTTCGCGGGGCCGTGGATGCCATTCGCCCCGGCGCCTACGACGGCCTGCCGTACACCTCCCGCGTGCTGGCGGAAAACCTGGTGCGGCGCTGCGACCCGGCCACGCTGCGCGAGTCGCTGCTGCAACTGATCGAGCGCAAGCGCGACCTGGACTTCCCATGGTTCCCGGCGCGGGTGGTGTGCCATGACATCCTCGGCCAGACCGCCCTGGTCGACCTCGCCGGCTTGCGCGACGCCATCGCCCAGCAGGGCGGTGACCCGGCGCAGGTCAACCCGGTGGTGCCGACCCAGTTGATCGTCGACCACTCGCTGGCGGTGGAAAGCGCCGGTTTCGATCCCCAGGCCTTCGCCAAGAACCGTGCTATCGAGGACCGGCGCAATGAAGACCGCTTTCACTTCATCAACTGGACCAAGAAGGCCTTCAAGAACGTCGATGTGATTCCGCCAGGCAACGGGATCATGCATCAGATCAACCTGGAAAAAATGTCACCGGTGATCCAGCAGCGGGACGGCGTGGCCTTCCCGGACACTTGCGTGGGCACCGACAGCCACACGCCCCATGTCGATGCCTTGGGCGTTATCGCCATTGGCGTCGGTGGCCTGGAAGCCGAAAGCGTCATGCTCGGTCGCGCCTCGTGGATGCGCCTGCCGGAAATCGTCGGCGTCGAACTGACCGGCAAACTGCAACCGGGCATCACGGCCACGGACATGGTCCTGGCCCTGACCGAGTTCCTGCGCAAGCAGAAAGTCGTGGGGGCGTGGCTGGAGTTCTTCGGCGAAGGCGCCAGTGCCCTGACCTTGGGCGACCGCGCGACCATCTCCAACATGGCCCCGGAATACGGCGCCACGGCGGCGATGTTCCATATCGATCAACAGACGATCGATTACCTGAAACTCACGGGGCGCGAAGACCAGCAGGTGCAGTTGGTCGAGAACTACGCCAAGACCACGGGCTTGTGGGCCGACAGCCTTAAAGGCGCGCAATACGAACGTGGCCTGACCTTCGACCTGTCGTCGGTGGTGCGCAACATGGCAGGTCCCAGCAACCCGCACGCCCGCGTCGCGGTGTCGGATCTGGCCGCCAAAGGCATCTCCGGCCAGTGGGACGATGTGCCAGGCCAGATGCCCGACGGCGCGGTGATCATCGCCGCGATCACCAGTTGCACCAATACCAGTAACCCGCGCAACGTGATCGCCGCCGGTCTGCTGGCGCGCAACGCCAACCGCCTGGGCCTGGCGCGCAAGCCGTGGGTCAAGTCATCCCTCGCACCGGGTTCGAAAACCGTGGCGCTGTACCTGGATGAAGCCGGCCTGACGTCCGAACTCGAGAAGCTGGGCTTCGGCGTGGTCGCGTTCGCCTGTACCACCTGCAACGGCATGTCCGGCGCGCTGGACCCAGTCATCCAGCAGGAGATCATCGACCGCGACCTGTACGCCACCGCCGTGTTGTCGGGCAACCGCAACTTCGACGGGCGTATCCATCCGTACGCCAAGCAGGCGTTCCTGGCGTCGCCGCCGCTGGTGGTCGCGTATGCCATCGCCGGGACCATTCGCTTCGACATCGAGAAGGATGTGCTGGGCGTGGTGGACGGTCGCGAGATTCGCCTCAAGGACATCTGGCCGAGCGACGAAGAAATCGACGCCGTGGTGAAGGCCTCGGTGAAACCGGAGCAGTTCCGCCAGGTGTACATCCCGATGTTCGCCATCCAGGAAGACACCGGGCCGAAAGTGACGCCGCTGTACGACTGGCGCCCGCAAAGCACCTACATCCGTCGTCCGCCGTATTGGGAAGGCGCGCTGGCCGGTGCGCGGCCGCTCAAGGGCATGCGCCCGCTGGCCGTGCTGCCGGACAACATCACCACCGATCACCTGTCGCCGTCCAACGCCATCATGCTGGACAGCGCCGCCGGTGAATACCTGGCGAAAATGGGCCTGCCGGAAGAGGACTTCAACTCCTACGCGACTCACCGTGGCGACCACCTGACCGCACAACGGGCTACCTTCGCCAACCCGAAACTGTTCAACGAAATGGTCGTTGAGGACGGTAAGGTCAAGCAGGGTTCCCTGGCGCGGGTCGAGCCGGAGGGCAAGGTGATGCGCATGTGGGAAGCCATCGAGACCTACATGGAACGCAAGCAGCCGCTGATCATCATCGCGGGTGCCGACTACGGTCAGGGATCGTCGCGGGACTGGGCAGCCAAGGGTGTGCGCCTGGCCGGTGTCGAGGCGATTGTCGCCGAAGGCTTCGAGCGTATCCACCGCACCAACCTGGTGGGGATGGGCGTGTTGCCGCTGGAGTTCAAGCCCGGCACCGATCGCAAGACCCTGGACATCGACGGCAGCGAAATCTATGACGTGATCGGCGAACGGACCCCGCGGGCGACGTTGACGTTGGTGATCACTCGCAAGAACGGCGAGCGCGTCGAAGTGCCTGTGACCTGCCGCCTCGATACCGCTGAAGAAGTGTCGATCTACGAAGCTGGGGGCGTGCTGCAGCGCTTCGCCCAGGATTTCCTCGAGTCGGCGGTGGCCGTTTAAATCGCTTGGGTGGCCGCTGTTCCGGCCACCTGTTTTTTCAGGAGTTAGAGCATGGCTCACTCGCCTCAAATCAAGATCCCCGCGACCTACATGCGTGGCGGCACCAGCAAAGGCGTGTTTTTCAGCCTGCAAGACCTGCCCGAAGTCGCCCGCGTTCCTGGCCCGGCCCGGGATGCCCTGTTGCTGCGAGTGATCGGCAGCCCCGACCCGTACGAGAAGCAGATCGATGGCATGGGTGGCGCGACGTCCAGCACCAGCAAGACCGTGATCCTGTCCAAGAGCGCCCGGGCCGACCACGATGTCGATTACCTGTTCGGCCAGGTCTCCATCGACAAGCCGTTCGTGGACTGGAGTGGCAATTGCGGAAACCTGTCGGCGGCGGTGGGGTCGTTTGCCATCAGCAGTGGCTTGGTGGAGCCCGGCCGGATTCCGCAAAACGGCGTGGCCGTGGTGCGGATCTGGCAGGCCAACATCGGCAAGACCATCATCGCCCATGTGCCGATCACCGACGGCGCGGTGCAGGAAACCGGTGATTTCGAGCTCGACGGCGTGACCTTTCCGGCGGCCGAAGTGCAATTGGAGTTCATGGACCCGGCGGCCGAGGAAGAGGGCGGTGGCGGCTCGATGTTTCCCACCGGCAACTTGGTGGATGACTTGGAAGTGCCCGGTGTTGGCACTTTGAAGGCGACGCTGATCAATGCCGGGATTCCTACGATTTTCATCAATGCTCGCGATGTGGGCTACACCGGCACCGAACTGCAGGGCGCTATCAATGGCGATCCCAAGGCGTTGGCGATGTTCGAAACCATCCGCGCACATGGCGCCTTGCGCATGGGCTTGATCAAGCACTTGGACGAAGCCGCCCAGCGCCAGCACACCCCGAAAGTCGCGTTTGTCGCGCCGCCGGCGGATTACCTCTCGTCCAGCGGAAAAGCCGTGGCGGCGGGCGACGTCGATTTGCTGGTGCGGGCATTGTCCATGGGCAAGCTGCACCACGCCATGATGGGCACCGCCGCCGTTGCCATCGGCACCGCCGCGGCGATTTCCGGCACTTTGGTGAATCGGGCGGCGGGCGGTATCGAGCGCAACGCCGTGCGTTTCGGCCACCCCTCCGGCACCCTGCGCGTCGGCGCCGAGGCCAGCGTGGTCAATGGCGAATGGACCGTGAAAAAAGCCATCATGAGCCGCAGCGCGAGGGTGTTGATGGAAGGATTTGTGCGGGTGCCAGGTGATGTTCTGAACTGAGTCGAAAAACCTGTGGGAACGGGCTTGCTCGCGAAAGCAGTGCATCGGCCAACACAGATGTTGGATGTGCTGGCCTCTTCGTCGGATCGCCGCCCGGAGCAGGTCCGCGCCCACAGCGGCCTGTTGTCAGCCTCCGGTCAGTGCAGTGACAACCAGCCCCACATTATTCTCCAACTCCGCGACCGGGTCGGCACCATCGGTGTTCAGCACCAGCAGTTGGCTACCGCCTTCGGTGATGGCTGCCTTCAGCGCATCCGAGGGCTGGCGATGATGCAGCACCAGCGCCACATCGTTGTCTTTCAATGTGGTCGTCAATTGTTTGAGGGCTTCGGGCTTCCACTCGGTGTCAGGGCGGGTGTCGGTGCTGATGCCATCCAGATTCAATCCACTGATCAAGTAACCGAAATGCTCGCTCAGGCTGACCACGCTCAGGTTGTCAGCGCTGGCGAGGCGTTTTTCGCTGTCGGCGCTGAGTTTGAGCAGGCGTTGCTTGAGGGCCGCCAGGTTGGCGTCGATTTTCGTTTTGTCCGCCGGGGCCAGGCGCACCAGGTCGGCGGCGATCACGTCGGCCATCCGCCCCAGGTTATGACTGGCCATCCACGGCTGGCTCGCCAAACCGTCAGCCATGCCCGGTTGCACGGCGATACCGGGCAGGGCGCCGTCCACGGGGCGGGCCGCGTCGACTTCGACGATGCGTATATTGCTGCGTCGGGCCATGGGGTACAGCGGATCGTCCGGCCATAACGAGCGCAGGCCGATCACAGCGTCGGCCTCGCGGGCCAGTTTGTTCAGCGCCGTCGCGCCACGGCCACTGAAGTAGGCGCTCTGGCGGGTGCCGGGCAGATTGTCCGGTGCCGCCCGCTCCAGGCTGACCTCGGTCCCCTTGAGCAAGGCCTCGCCCAACCCGTAGGTGACCGGCAACGATGCCAGCAGACGGACCTTTTCAGCGGCGAATGATGAAGTGACGGCCACGCCGCACAACGCGACGGCCAGGGTCAGTTGTCGCAATGAAAAAACCATTTATCCAAGATTCCCTTTGAGGCTGGGGACGACGCCACGGGCGATGGCGCTCAGGGCGAAGGCGATGCCGGCTACCAGAATGATCGCGGCGCCGGACGGGATAGGCAGGTCGAACACAATCGGCGCGAGAATCCCGCACAGGGTGCTGACCGTGGCAATCAGCACGGAACACCAGAAAAAACCTTTCAAGGATTGGCTGAGCAGACGCGCCGCCGCCGCCGGAATCACCAGCAACGCCCCCACCAGGATGGCGCCGATGACTTTCACCGCCGCCACGGTGATCAACGTCACCAGGACTACGAACAGGTAGTCCAGGGTCTTGACCGCCACCCCGCGCACCGCCGCCAGTTGCGGGTTGAAGCTGGCGAGCATGATGCGGTTGTACAGCGGCAACGCCAGGGCCATCACCAACGAACCGACCACCGCGAGCACCAGCAGATCGTTGCCGTTGACTGTCAGCACTGAGCCGAACAATACGTTTTCCAGGATGTGCACGTTGATCTTGCCCGCCAGGATCAACAGCAAGCTCGCGCCCAGTGCCAGGGACACCGACAGGAAGACGCCAATCAGGGTGTCGGGCGCGAGACCGGTGCGGTTGCGCAGGTAATTGAGCAGGATGCCGAACAGCAGGCAGTAGCCGAACAGGCTGCCGTACGGCCCGGTGTAGGGTTCGCCGAGCAGGATGCCAATCGCCACGCCGGTCAGCGCCGCATGGCCCACCGCCTCGGAGAAAAATGCGAAGCGCTTGACCACCACCAGCGTGCCGAGGCCGCCCAGGACCGGGCCGATCAACAGCCCGGCCAACAACGCATTGACCACAAACCCGTAGGCCAGCGCCTCGGGCAAATATCCTGACGAGGCCCAGCCCTGGACCATCAGACGAAAGGCTTCATAACTCATCAGGCTGCGCTCCCGTTCGTGCGTGGGTGGGTGGAAAACAGCGTCAGCAGCCGCTCCGGGGTCAGGGTCTGGCGTGGCGGGCCGTCGAACAGTACCCGGCGATTCAGGCCGGTGACCCGATCGGCCAGGCGTCCGACGGCTTCCAGGTCATGTTCGATCCACAGCACGGTAATCCCGGCCTGGCGCCAGTCCTGCAACAACCGTTCGAATACCCGGATGCCGGCCTCGTCGAGGGCTGACATCGGCTCGTCGAGCACCAGCAATTGCGGCGAAGGAATCAAGCCCTGGGCCAGCAATACCCGCTGGCGCTCGCCCCCGGACAGGGCGCCCATGCGCCGCTTGCGCTTGTCCTGCATGCCGACCTGTTCCAGGGCCTGGCCGATGGCGCCGGCGTAATGCTTGCTCAAGCCGAGGAAGGCCGGTCGCCGCTGACACATCGCCGCCATGAAATCATCCACCGTCATCGGCAGGCCCCGGTCGAATTCCAGTGCCTGGGGCACGTAGCCGATCACCCCGGGTTCGCCCGGCCATTGCAAGCTCAGGCGTCCCTGGTGTGGCATTTGTCCGAGCAAGGTCTTGATCAGCGAACTCTTGCCGCCGCCGTTAGGGCCTACCAGGGCGTGGACGCTGCCGGGTTTCACCTGGAAACACACTTGGTCGAGGATCGTGGTGCGCCCCAGCTCAAGGCTGATGTCGGCGAATTCGATCAACGGGCCGGATTGTTGCTGGATAAGGGTTTCCTGCACCGTCATGCGCCGGACTCCTGGATCGCCCGGACCACGGTGTCGAGGTTGCCGGTCATCTCCTTTTCGTATTTCTCGGCGCTGTATTCACCGTAGGAAATGTGCGAAAGCGGGTACAGCTTTACGCCCGATTCACGCTGGATGGTGTCGACGTAGGTGGACGGAAAATCCATCTCCGAGAAGATCACTTTCACATCCAGTTCACGCAGTTGGTCGATGGTTTTTTTCAGCTGGCTGGGACTCGGCTCGATGCCATGGGCCGGCTCGACCACGGCGGTCACTTCCAGGCCGAATTCGCGCAGCAGGTAATCGTAGGCGGCATGTACGGTGGCGACCCGCAGCTCGGCATTCGGCGCCTGGGTCAGCTTGGCCAGGGCATCGGCGCGCATCTGCCGCAGGCGCTTGCCGTAGGCGCGGGCGTTTTGTGTATAGGTCTTGGCGTTGTCCGGGTCGAGCTTGCCCAGCTCCCGGGCGATGTTGTTGACCTGGGCAATGGACGCGCTGATGGACAGGAACGTATGCGGGTTGACGACTTTGCCCGCGCCCCGGGCGGCAGTGCCGGTGGCGGCCAGCAGGGGCACGTTTTCGTTGGCTTCGATGACCTTCACGTCCGGGGTTTCGCTGGCGGCGATCATGCGGTCGGCGAAATCGTCGTGGCCGACGCCGTTGAGCACGATCACATCCAGGCCGCTGATGCGCTTGATGTCCTCGGCCCGAGGTTCATAGGCGTGAGGATTGAACCCGGCCGGGATCAACGGCACGACCTCGGCCTTGTCGCCGACGATGTTGGCCACGTAGCTGTAATACGGGTGCAAGGTGATACCGATGCGCAGGCGATTGGGCGCTTCGGCGCTGGCCAGCGGGGCGAGCAGGCAGGCCAGCAGGCCAATCACCAGCAGGCGCAGGAATGGGCGACGTGGAGATGCGATAGACATGGGCAAGCGGTCTTCTCTTGAATGAGGGGCGTTGGGTCAATGCCGGTGCTGGCGAGTCACGCCGGCATCGAACTGCGCGACGATCTGCTGCCAACCGGCGACGGACAGGGCTGCGTCGTCGGATGCGGCAGGAGCGGTCGCAGGTTGGCTGCGGTTGAGCCAGATGTCCGGGGGCGCGTCGGGCGATTCGCTGATGCGCATCAGAAAGGAGCCGGCGACGGAAGGGTTGGCGCTGGCGCCAAAGTAGGCGTCGTCGCCCAGTAGTTGCCAGGCGTGGCCGCCGCGACTGACAGAGCTGGCATCCTGGGCGAACGGGGCAAAGCCTTCGTCCGCCAACGCTTGGGGGGCGGGAAGGGCTGGCTCGCTTTCGCGCAGGATGCGGATCTCGTCCAGCGTGACCCGCAGGTCGGCGTAGATCCCTTGCTCGGCGGCGCTGAGGTCGCGACGGGCATCCAACTGGTTGCTTTCCAGGTGGGCGACCTCCTGGGTTTCGCCGTGCCAGGCCACCACTGACCCGGCCCCCAACACGATGATCAGGCACAACAGCAGGACATAAAGGGTTTCATGGCCGGCGCCGGCGGGGCGGACAACCTGGAGGGTCGGTGTGCTCATGGGGCCTCGATGTCGGCTTGGTCGATTTCCACGACGTGGCCGGGGCCGGCGTCGAAGAGGACGTAGAATTCGGTGCTCGGTTTCTTGAAGGTCAGCGTTGAGTCGGCGCCGAGCTTGCCAGGGACCAGGATGGTTTCGTCGTAGCCAATCACATCCAGCGTCACCCCGGGGGCACCACTGCCGTCGGAAAAACCACCGGTGCATTGGATCTGTTCGGCGTCGATGGCCTTGCACTCGCACATAGGGTTGTGAGCCAGTGCGCTGGTGCTCAAGCCTGCGCACAGCAGCAGCGCCAGGCTGTTGAGAGAGGCGCGGAAGGTCATGGTTGGGCTCCTTGGGTTTTCAGCCAGGCGACAGTGGCCGGGGAGGCCTGGTTCAGGGGGATGGAGGCTTGATGCATCGAGCCGTCCCAGCCTTCGAGGGTGATCCAGAGCTCGGCGTCTGGCTGGGTCTTCTTGGGCACCGGCAGCATGGCGCCCATGCGATAGGGCGAGCCGAAGAAAATCACCCCGGCGGCCCGCAGGCTGCGAGGCTTGCCGATGCGCAGGTAGGTGGCTTTCACCTGGCTGATGCAGCGTTGGCACAAAGCGGCATTGAAGTGCTTCATGGGGCCGGCGGGGCCCTGGGTACGAGGGGCTTCGTTGCGAAATTCCGCCAGGTGCAGGCTCCACGGACCCACCTGGATCTCGCCGACTTCCCGCTCGCCGAGCCCTCCGTCGCCTCGGAACAACGCCGCTTCCGACAGGTACTTGGGCATGAAGCCCAGGGGAATCAGCAGCAACAGCACATTGAGATGGAAGCGCCATTTATGCCAGAACCGGCCCAGGCGTGCAGATGATATGGTTGTGGTGGACGGATTCACAGGTTGCCCTCCGGCGAGTCACGGTGGAGGGAGGGTTGCAATGGCGATGCGATACGAGCAGGCCGGGCAGGTTTCTGGCTGCGCTTGACGGCGTTGGCAGTGGCCAAGGCCGTGCGTTTGGTCCAGATCAACAATCCGCTGAGGACCATCATGCTCAGGACCAGGCCGAAGAAAAACCAGATGAGCTTGATCCAGAGGCCGCCGAAGTCCCCGGTATGCAACGGCCGCATGGATTCGGTGACGAACTCCAGGGCCGTCCGGTCCGACAACAATCGCGAGGCGTCTACCTCGCCGTTGTAGGGATTGATGGTTGCGGTCTGGAACATCAATGGATACCAGCCCCGTCCGCCGATTTCGAGGTGGCTGTAGGCGTTGCCGGGCAAACTGACGAAGCTCGCCTCCAGTCCCGGGATCTGTTGCCGGGCGATCTCGATGGCCCGGTCCAGGTTCAATTGCGGGGGAGCGGTACCATCGGCCGACAGCGGAACGCTTTCACGGGCCACGACCGGGACGACGGGCGCGCTGGAAATGGAGATCCCGTTGTCGGCCAGTGTGGCTTCGATCAGAAACCAAGTGCCGGTCACGGAAATGACCGCGATGAACCAGATCGACCAAATGCCACTGAGCCGATGCAAATCGCCCCAGAAAATCCGCGCGCCGTGGCGGATACGCAAGGTCGGGCGCAGGAAACCTTTCCAGAAGCGTTTGTAGACGACGAGGCCGGTTACCAGTGAGGCGAGCATCGGCAGGCCGAGGAAAGACACCAGGTACCAGCCCCAGCTGTAGCCGTTGGTGAACGGCACCAGCCACCAGCCATGCAAGGCGCGGGTAAAGCCCCGGAAATTGAACGCCGGAGCCGATCCCTGGATGACACCGCTGTAAGGGTTGACGTAGACGGTGTCCGGGCGCCCGTCGGGATACGTGACCTTGGCTTCCAGGGCAAAATGCGATTCATCCGGACGCACGATACTTTGCACCTGGGTCAGCGGCTGGGCTTGCTTGATGGCAGCCCTGACCTGATCGTAGCTAAGCAATGTGGCGTCATCGCTGGGCTTGCTGGCGCGCATCTCAGGGTTCGCCAGCCAGACGATCTCCTGGCTGACCACCGCCAGGGTGCCGGTGACACAGACGATCAAAACGAAAAACCAGATGGGCAGCGCCAACCAGCTATGGACGAGAAACCAGAGTTTGGAGCGGGACTTTTTCGACATGATTGAACGTCTTGATTCGATGAAAGGTTCCGTGTCACGGGCTTCGCAACACCCTGAACCCTGGAAAGGCAGGTCGTGGCTTTTGCCGACGCGGCCTGCTGCATCTAATTAAGACGAACGAGTCACTCAAATCCTGAAGGGAAAGATGAAAGAAAATGTTTCGCGTTAGCGATAAGCATCGAGTGTCTTCTTCAGTCCGGGGCGTAAATCTCCCTCGCCACGGGCTCGCCCAACAAATGTGCCCCTGGCCCTCGCTTGCCCAGTACGTCGCCCTGATTACGCAACGGGCAATTTTCCATCGAGAGGCAACCGCAGCCGATACAGCCGTTCAGCCGATCACGCAGGGCGATGAGTTGATTGATGCGCTCATCCAGATTTCGACTCCACTGCTCTGACAAGGTTTTCCAGTCGGCCGCGGTCGGGGCACGATTGTCCGGTAGGTTTTGCAGTGCCTCGCCAATCTCAGCCAGGGGAATACCCAGGCGTTGTGCGACTTTGATCAGCGCCACCCGCCGTAGCACTTCCCTGGGGTAGCGACGCTGATTGCCCTGGTTGCGGGTGCTTTTGATCAGCCCCTTGGTTTCATAGAAGTGCAGCGCGGTGACCGCCACGCCGCTGCGAGCGGCGACTTGGCCGACGGTGAGCTCTTTGTGGACATTGATAGGCTTTTTCACTTCAATCACCGCTTGACCTTGACTTAACTAGAGGTTTTACCCTGCAGGCCTTCGGATCGCAAGATTCGCCTTATTTCAATGGGGGGACCTTCCATGCAATCGCCAACCAACGAGCGCAGCTTCACACAGTTGATTGAGTTCGATATCGAGCCTCAATGGCTACAGGCGCTGGTGACCGCCCTGTCGGAACAGACCGAGCGCCTGGCGCGGGATTTTCCAGGCTTTCTCAGCGCCACTATCCAAGCCAGCGAGGACGGAAGGCGGGTGCTCAATTGCCTGCAATGGCAAACCCGCGAAGCTGGGGACGCGGCGTTTCGAAGTGTTGAACATGGCGAGGGAAATTTCTGGCGGCTGATCCAGCAGCATCGGGCCAAAGCGGTGACGTTCGGCTCTTTCCAGGTGCTGCGCAACATCGAGCGCAGCCTGGATGATGCTCTGCATTGCCCGTGGCTCAACCAAGCGCAACGAGGAATACGAGAGGGCGATAGCCACTATCAAAAGCGTTGATTTCTGCCGTTGCGTGCCGGCGGGTAGCCTTTGTTCATCGCCCCACTAAAGAACATTGGACGCCCGCCATGAATCGTATCCTTGCTGTCTTGCTGCTGTTGACCGTCACCGTGTTGAGCGGTTGCGCCTCGTCCTCTCCGGAGCTGCGTCCCTATACCGCCGAGGAAACCCGCGAGCTGGCCCTCGAAGCGTTGAATCGCCGGGGTCTTTCGTTCGAGGAGTATCACGCCAAGAAAGCCGAATTGCTCGGCACATCGCAGAAGAACGTCGGCTTCGATGAGCGTGGCGAAATGAATGCCGAGCGGACCGTCCAATTGCCTGGCCGGCCAGGCTGAAAGACTGTACCGCTCGAAGTTTTGCCTAACTGTCCATGGGCGGGCGCCGGGACGTGGGGTAGGGTCATCACCTGACTGCCCCCGACGGATTGACGTGCCATGACCCTCTCGCTTGACCTTCTGCTGGGCTTCGCCCTGTTTGCCCTGGTGACCTCGATCACACCAGGCCCCAACAACACGATGTTGCTGGCCTCGGGTGTCAATTTTGGTTTCAACCGTACCATCCCTCACATGCTGGGTATCACCTGTGGCTTTTTTTCCCTGGTGCTGGCGGTGGGCCTCGGCCTGGGCGCGGTGTTCCAGACGTATCCATTGCTCTACACCCTGTTGCGCTATGTCGGCGCGGCATACCTGATCTATCTGGCATGGAAAATTGCGCATTCCGGCCCCGTCTCGGACAACGCTGCAGGCGACAACAAGCCGATCAGTTATTGGGGCGCGGCGGCGTTTCAATGGGTCAATCCCAAGGCCTGGATCATGGCCATCGGTGCAATCAGCACCTATACACCACTGCAAGGCTATTTTTTCAACGTGGTGGTCATCGCGGCGGTGTTTGCCTTGATCAATCTGCCAAGCGTCAGCCTGTGGGTGGTATGCGGCAGCCTGCTGCGCAATTTGTTGCGTGATCGTCGGTGGCTGCGCCTGTTCAACTGGGGCATGGCGC
Source organism: Pseudomonas frederiksbergensis (assembly GCF_035751725.1). GTDB lineage: Bacteria > Pseudomonadota > Gammaproteobacteria > Pseudomonadales > Pseudomonadaceae > Aquipseudomonas > Aquipseudomonas frederiksbergensis_A. The sequence continues at coordinate 1,884,681 of NZ_CP142104.1, forward strand.
TGCTGTTGGTCGCGTCGCTGTATCCGTTGTTGCTCGAAAGCATGAGTTGATGGCTGAGCTTCGACGCGATGCCTGCTAAGCTCGCTGTTCCAGGAGCGTTCCTACGCACTTTTAAATGAAGTCCGACTTCTTTAAGGTCTTGATCAGGTAAAGCTTGTCTCGAACCCAACGAGGGCACCCTGGTCCCGGAACCGGCTCTGCGAGTTTCCTTATGAATAAGCGTCCTTTGTATTTTGATTACGCGGCCACCACGCCGGTGGATGAGCGGGTGATCCAGGTCATGGTCCAATGCCTGGGTTTTGACGGCAATTTTGGCAACCCTGCCTCCAGCTCCCATGCGTTCGGCCAGGAGGCACGACGTGCCGTGGAGCAGGCGCGGGAACAAGTGGCCCGTTTGGTTGGCGCTCAAGCCGATCAGATCGTCTGGACTTCAGGTGCCACCGAATCCAATAACCTGGCCCTGAAGGGGGTGGCCCAGGCGCGCGGTGCGCGTGGGCACGTGATCACCAGCTTGATCGAGCATAAAGCAGTTCTTGATACGGTCCGGCAGCTTGAAGAGGGCGGTGTCGCGGTGACTTGGCTGGCGCCGGGAACCGATGGCCTGATCAATCCGCAATCTGTCCGCGAGGCGTTGCGCGAGGACACGTTCCTAGTGTCGTTGATGCTGGTGAACAATGAGCTGGGGACCGTCAACGACGCCGTCGCCATCGGTGAGATCGTTCGAGAGCACGGCGCGCTGTTTCACATGGACGCCGCCCAGGGCGCGGGGAAGATGAGCATCGACCTGGCCCGTTGGCCGGTGGATCTGATGTCTTTTTCTGCACACAAGATCTACGGTCCCAAGGGCATCGGCGCGCTTTACGTCGGCGATCGTGCACGGCCACGGGTGTCGGCGCAGATCCATGGCGGAGGCCATGAAGGTGGCTTGCGCTCCGGTACATTGGCGACCCATCAGATTGTGGCCATGGGAACGGCGTTCGAACTGGCGTCGCAGTCATTTGACGAGGAGCTCGCCAAGATCGATCAATTGCGCAATCGTTTGCTTGAGCCGCTGTTGACGTTGCCCGGCGTATGTATGAATGGCAGCCCGAGTTGCCGAATCCCTCATACGCTGAGCTTGACGTTCAATGAAGGCGAGTTCAACCCGGCGACGTTGGGCTCCTCGATTGCGTTTTCCGCGACGTCGGCCTGCAACTCGGCGCAAAACACCCCATCCCATGTCCTGCTGGCCCTGGGGCACGATGCACGTGCGGCCGGGCGGACCATTCGCTTGAGCCTGGGGCGTTTCACCAGCGAGCAGGACATTGACGAGGCGGTGCGGTTGATCAAGTCCGCCTGCGCCGCTGCCCCGGCATTTTGGGTGTAACCCTTGAGCCGAACACGTTCGGCGTACGAACAATAAAATTGAATTAGCAGGAGTGATGATGAGTACCGAGCCTTCGACCCCAGGACAGATTCCCCAGCGCCTGGTCCGAATCCGCCAGTTGATGCGCGAGGAGGGCATCCATGCGCTGCTGGTGCCTTCGGCCGACCCGCATCTTTCGGAATACTTGCCGGGCTACTGGCAAGGTCGCCAATGGTTGTCCGGGTTCCATGGCTCGGTAGGTACTTTGATCGTGACCTTGGATTTTGCCGGGGTCTGGGCCGACAGTCGGTACTGGGAACAAGCCACCAAGGAGCTGGAAGGCAGCGGGATTGAGTTGGTCAAGCTTGTTCCAGGTCAGCCCGGCCCATTGGATTGGCTCGGTGAACAAACGCCCGAGGGGGGTGTGGTAGCGGTTGACGGAGCAGTCATGGCCGTTGCGTCGGCCCGGACGCTGAGCAGCAAGCTTGAATCGCGTGGGGCGCGGTTGCGTACCGATATCGACCTGTTGCATAAGGTCTGGACCGATCGTCCAGCCCTGCCGAATCAGCCCGTCTACGCCCACCTGCCGCCACAAGCGACGGTAAGTCGTGTGGAAAAACTGGCCAAGCTGCGCGAATCGCTAAAGGAACGCGGCGCCGATTGGCACTTCATTGCCACCCTGGATGACATTGCCTGGCTGTTCAACCTGCGCGGCGCGGATGTGTCGTTCAACCCTGTGTTCGTCTCCTTTGCCTTGATTGGCCAGCAACAGGCGACGCTGTTCGTTGCCTTGGACAAAGTCGATGCGGCACTGCGTGCAACGCTTGAACAGGATGGCGTGACGCTGCGCGATTACAGCGAAGCCGTTGTCGCGCTGCGTGAAGTGCCAAGCGGTGCGAGTCTGCAGATTGATCCGGCGCGGGTCACCGTCGGCTTGCTGGGTAACCTGGACAATGGCGTCAAGCTGGTCGAAGGGCTCAACCCGACGACGCTGGCCAAATCCCGCAAGACCCCGGCAGATGCCGAGCATATTCGCCAGGCAATGGAGCAGGATGGTGCCGCTCTCTGCGAATTCTTCGCCTGGCTGGAAAGCGCCTGGGGCCGTGAGCGCATCACCGAGCTGACCATCGATGAGCATCTGACCGCGGCGCGCATGCGTCGGCCGGATTTCGTTTCCCTGAGCTTCAATACCATCGCCGCGTTCAACGCCAACGGCGCGATGCCTCACTACCACGCCACGGAAGAAGCGCACGCCGTCATTGAAGGCGATGGCTTGCTGCTGATTGATTCGGGGGGGCAGTATCTTGGCGGCACCACGGACATCACGCGCATGGTGCCGGTCGGAACGCCGACACCAGAGCAGAAGCGTGATTGCACCCGAGTCCTCAAGGGTGTGATTGCCTTGTCGCGGGCCAAATTTCCCCGAGGCATTCTGTCGCCTTTGCTGGATGCCATCGCCCGCGCGCCAATCTGGGCCGAACAGGTGGATTATGGCCATGGCACCGGTCACGGTGTCGGTTATTTCCTGAACGTCCACGAGGGGCCGCAGGTCATTGCCTACCAGGCCGCCGCCGCGCCGCAAACCGCGATGCAACCGGGGATGATCACGTCTATCGAGCCCGGCACTTATCGGCCAGGTCGTTGGGGAGTGCGTATCGAGAACCTGGTGCTCAACCGCGAGGCGGGGAGCAGTGAGTTCGGTGAGTTCCTGTCCTTCGAAACCTTGACGCTATGCCCGATCGACACCCGCTGCCTTGAGCCATCCTTGCTGACCCAGGACGAAAAAGACTGGTTCAATGCGTACCACGCCGAGGTCCAGCGTCGATTGAGCCCGTTGCTGGAAGGCGACGCGTTGCAATGGCTGAACATGCGGACCGCGACCATCTGACAAAAACGGTCAGGCCAGGGCTTCACGGACGAAGTCCAGCCGATCCTGGCCAAAGAACAATTCGTTGCCGACGAACATGCTCGGTGCTCCAAACACACCTCTACGGATGGCTTCGTCGGTGGCATCCTTGAGATGGTCCTTCACGTGTTGGTCGGTGGTCAGGGCGAGGACATATTCAGGATCGAAGCCACCTTCGTTCAGGGTCGCCGCAACTGTCGCCGGATCGTTGAGGTTGCGGGCGTCCACCCAGAGGGCGCGGAACAGGCAATCGATAAAAGCCTCGAAGCGGTCCGGATGGCGCAATTGCATGCCGGTTACGGCGCGCATCAGCAGCAATGTGTTGATTGGAAAATAGGGGTTGAGCTTGAACTCAACGCCATAACGGATGGCAAAGCGATTCAAGTCCTTGAACAGATAGGGCCCCTTGGCCGGCACGGTAACAGGGGAGGCGTTGCCAGTTGCCTTGAAGACGCCACCTAGCAACATGGGACGGTAGATCAGTTCACTGTCCGTTTGTGCGCAAAGCGCAGGCAACTGGGTGTAGGCCAGATAGGTGGTCGGGCTGCCGAGGTCGAAGAAAAACTCTACGGATTTGCTCATGGGGGCTGCTCTCTTATTGTTATGAGGGGAGGCTTACCAGCGTTCGCTCCAGGGGCGCAGGTCCAGCTCGAAGGTCCATGCGTCGCGAGGCTGGGTATGCAAGTACCAATAATTCTCGGCAATGTGTTCCGGATCGAGGATGCCGTCCTCCTCCTTGGTTGCATATTTTTCCGGGAAATTGTCACGGATAAACGCAGTGTCGATGGCACCGTCCACTACCACATGAGCCACATGGAGGTTCATCGGGCCTAGTTCACGCGCCATGCTTTGCGCCAGCGCTCGTACGCCATGCTTGGCCCCGGCAAACGCGGCGAACCCTGACGCGCCGCGCAATCCTGCCGTGGCCCCAGTGAACAGGATTGTGCCGCGTTGGCGCTTGACCATGCGCCTAGCAACTTCCCGCGCATTGAGAAATGCGGAGAAGCAAGCCATCTCCCAGATCTTGAAGTACTTGCGAGCCGTCTCCTCCAGAATGCTGCACGGCACATTGGCGCCGATATTGAAGATGAATGCTTCGATCGGCCCGACCTGGCTTTCTATCTGTTCGATCAGCGCGATGACATCGTCTTCCTTGCGCGCATCGCAGGCGTACCCGTGGGCTTCACCCCCTTCGGCCCGAATACTGTCCACCAGTGGCTCAAGTTTGTCGGCGCTTCGACGCGTGACGCAGGCCACGAAACCTTCCCGGGCGAAACGCCTGGCTATTGCCCCACCCGTGGCATCGCCGGCACCAACAACCAGTACGACCTTCTTGTTATTCATGGCTAGCTCCATTGATAAACGATCGTTAACTAAACGGACGTTATGTTAAGGTCGGGAGAACGTCAAGGTGTACATCAGGGGCAAGACGATGCGTTATTCAGCTAACCACAAGATGGAAACCCGCGAAAAGCTGCTCGCGAGCAGCGCCACCTCCATCAAAAAGTCCGGTTTTGCCACGGTAGGCGTCGATGGCTTGATGAAGGCAATCGGGCTGAGCGGTGGTGCGTTCTACAGCCATTTCTCGTCCAAGGATGAGCTTTTCAGGGCCATTGTCGAAAGAGAACTCGCCCAGAGCCTGGACCGTTTGAACGGTGAGGGGGGCATGGACGCAGTAAAGTTGCAGCGTTGCCTCAAGCAATACTTGAGCATGGGCCACGTTGAACAACCCGAGGCAGGGTGTGCATTGCCGGTGTTGGGGGCAGAGATTGCACGTTCGGATATGCAGGTACGCGAGGCGGCGCAGACTTGGATCTGCCGGCTGCATGAAGGCTGGGCGCGAATCTTAGGAAGCGATAGCTTGGCGTGGTCGGTGTTGTCGCAATGTGTCGGGGCGTTGGTGGTTGCGCGCATGCTTGCGACTCCCGAGGTCCAACGCGATGTCCTCAAATCCAGCTATGACGAAATCAGCCGTCGTATCACCGACCGACCGTTTGACTGATCCCTGCTTATTTGCAGATGACGATCATGCTGCGACTGGTATACCCGGCGGGGTTGAGTCCGAATGGATAGTCTCCCGGCTCCTCGACGGTATCCCCCGATTTGGCGATCACCTTGTAGTTCTTTGGGGCGCATGAATTGGCAGCGGTGGCGGCGCATTGCTCCCAGGATGAAGTCAGCCCAGAGCAATTGATGTGCAAGCCCTTTTTACCGCGCTTCATTTCGGTTTTCGAAGTCGCCGCGCAGCCCGCAATTGCCAGTATGGCGATCAAGATCAAAATTCGTTTCATTCCCGTCCTTATGCCGTCGTGGATCTTGTGTCTACGTACGGCTGTGTTCGCTCTCGCTTGAAGCGTTCATGACGTCCTGTATGAAAAAATCCATGTCCAGCATTAGGTTACGAGGCTAAACATGGCCTAAATGGGCGGCAAATACCAGACCTATGATCAAACTGATTAATCTGCCGCAATGACGGGTTTGGCGGCATCGCCCATCGTCAGCGTTGCGCCGACTGACGCAAGGATAATGCAGGTAATGGCGGCCCACTGCGCCAGCGATAGGTATTCCTGAAGGAACACCAGTCCCGACAAGGCGCCGATCGCGGGCTCGACACTCATCAGCGTGCCGAACGTGCGGGCGGGAATTCGGGTCAGGGAAATCATCTCCAAGGTATAAGGGAGGGCAGTAGACAGAATGGCCACCGCAATGGCGATTGGAATAAGACTTGGTGTCAGCAGTGCGGCACCGGCGTGCACAATGCCAATGGGCGCGACAAACAGTGCGGCGATCATGACCCCTAGTGCAGCGGTCTGCACGCCGTTGTCCGCGCCGGCTTTCTGGCCAAACAAAATGTACAGTGCCCAGCACACGCCTGCGCCCAATGCATAGCCTGCTCCGATCAAGTCGATGCTGGTGCTGGCGGCTCCGTTGGGTATGAGCAGCAGCAGGCCGACCAACGCCAGGGCAATCCAGAGAAAATCAATCGCCCGACGTGACGCATAAATCGCAACCGCCAGAGGGCCGGTAAACTCCAATGCCACCGCAATGCCCAGCGGAACGGTACGAAGTGACATATAAAAGAGAAAATTCATGCCCCCCAGGGCCATCCCGTAGACCAACACGGTGCGCAAGGATTGGGCTGTGAGTTTGGCCCGCCACGGGCGTAGCAATAACAACATGATGATGCTGGCGAAAATCAGCCGCAGGGTCGTCGTGCCTTGCGCGCCTACTATCGGGAACATGCTCTTGGCGAGGGAAGCGCCGGACTGGATGGAGGCCATGGCGACCAGTAGCAAGGCAACCGGAAATAAAGAAGAGGCCAGGCTGCGATTGGGTGGAGTCATTACGGGGTGTCATCCAATGAAAAGGGCAGGGGGGAAGTGGATTGAGCAATATAGTGCGCATTTCAAGCGACGTAGTCTATATATAAGGCGCCCTTGAGCTCTTTCATCCATAAAGATGGAGAAAGACACAACAAAGGGTTGACGGCAGATTCTGGATGTCTATAATTCGCCCCACTTCCGGCGCAGTCGAGACGGAAAACTCCTTGAGTTTCAATGAGTTAGATGGTTTCGGCAAGTCAGGCGCTTCAGTTCATCGAAGTGCTGAAGGAGTTGATAGGGCGGTGTTGTTTGGCTCTATCGGCGATTCGATCTTCTCGGTCGAAAGCGGTAAAAAAGAGGTGTTGACAGCAGCGAACAACGCTGTAGAATTCGCCTCCCGCTAACGAGAGATCGAAAGCGCAAGTGGTTGAAGTTGTTAAGGATTTCCAAGCGAAACTTTGAAAACTTCTTAAAATAACCGCTTGACAGATGCGCGGGGCGCTGTAGAATGCGCGCCTCGGTTGAGACGAAAGGCTCAACCCACCGCTCTTTAACAACTGAATCAAGCAATTCGTGTGGGTGCTTGTGGAGTCAGACTGCTAGTCAACAGATTATCAGCATCACAAGTTACTCCGAGAGAAATCAAAGATGTAACCAACGATTGCTGAGCCAAGTTTAGGGTTTTCTCAAAACCCAAAGATGTTTGAACTGAAGAGTTTGATCATGGCTCAGATTGAACGCTGGCGGCAGGCCTAACACATGCAAGTCGAGCGGCAGCACGGGTACTTGTACCTGGTGGCGAGCGGCGGACGGGTGAGTAATGCCTAGGAATCTGCCTGGTAGTGGGGGATAACGCTCGGAAACGGACGCTAATACCGCATACGTCCTACGGGAGAAAGCAGGGGACCTTCGGGCCTTGCGCTATCAGATGAGCCTAGGTCGGATTAGCTAGTTGGTGAGGTAATGGCTCACCAAGGCGACGATCCGTAACTGGTCTGAGAGGATGATCAGTCACACTGGAACTGGAACTGAGACACGGTCCAGACTCCTACGGGAGGCAGCAGTGGGGAATATTGGACAATGGGCGAAAGCCTGATCCAGCCATGCCGCGTGTGTGAAGAAGGTCTTCGGATTGTAAAGCACTTTAAGTTGGGAGGAAGGGCATTAACCTAATACGTTAGTGTTTTGACGTTACCGACAGAATAAGCACCGGCTAACTCTGTGCCAGCAGCCGCGGTAATACAGAGGGTGCAAGCGTTAATCGGAATTACTGGGCGTAAAGCGCGCGTAGGTGGTTCGTTAAGTTGGATGTGAAATCCCCGGGCTCAACCTGGGAACTGCATTCAAAACTGTCGAGCTAGAGTATGGTAGAGGGTGGTGGAATTTCCTGTGTAGCGGTGAAATGCGTAGATATAGGAAGGAACACCAGTGGCGAAGGCGACCACCTGGACTGATACTGACACTGAGGTGCGAAAGCGTGGGGAGCAAACAGGATTAGATACCCTGGTAGTCCACGCCGTAAACGATGTCAACTAGCCGTTGGGAGCCTTGAGCTCTTAGTGGCGCAGCTAACGCATTAAGTTGACCGCCTGGGGAGTACGGCCGCAAGGTTAAAACTCAAATGAATTGACGGGGGCCCGCACAAGCGGTGGAGCATGTGGTTTAATTCGAAGCAACGCGAAGAACCTTACCAGGCCTTGACATCCAATGAACTTTCCAGAGATGGATTGGTGCCTTCGGGAACATTGAGACAGGTGCTGCATGGCTGTCGTCAGCTCGTGTCGTGAGATGTTGGGTTAAGTCCCGTAACGAGCGCAACCCTTGTCCTTAGTTACCAGCACGTTATGGTGGGCACTCTAAGGAGACTGCCGGTGACAAACCGGAGGAAGGTGGGGATGACGTCAAGTCATCATGGCCCTTACGGCCTGGGCTACACACGTGCTACAATGGTCGGTACAGAGGGTTGCCAAGCCGCGAGGTGGAGCTAATCCCACAAAACCGATCGTAGTCCGGATCGCAGTCTGCAACTCGACTGCGTGAAGTCGGAATCGCTAGTAATCGCGAATCAGAATGTCGCGGTGAATACGTTCCCGGGCCTTGTACACACCGCCCGTCACACCATGGGAGTGGGTTGCACCAGAAGTAGCTAGTCTAACCTTCGGGGGGACGGTTACCACGGTGTGATTCATGACTGGGGTGAAGTCGTAACAAGGTAGCCGTAGGGGAACCTGCGGCTGGATCACCTCCTTAATCGACGACCGCAGCTGCTTCATGAGCTCCCACACGAATTGCTTGATTCATTGAAGAAGACGATTGGGTCTGTAGCTCAGTTGGTTAGAGCGCACCCCTGATAAGGGTGAGGTCGGCAGTTCGAATCTGCCCAGACCCACCAATTTCATGGTGTACCCTGTAGCGATACGGGGCCATAGCTCAGCTGGGAGAGCGCCTGCCTTGCACGCAGGAGGTCAGCGGTTCGATCCCGCTTGGCTCCACCATTACAGATTGGTTCCAACGTTTAAAGCTTAGAAATGACATTCCACCAAGGCGGTGATGAATGTTGATTTCTAGTCTTTTGATTAGATCGTTCTTTAAAAATTTGGGTATGTGATAGAAAGATAGACTGGACGTTACTTTCACTGGTAACGGATCAGGCTAAGGTAAAATTTGTGAAGGGCTCTTGGAGCTCAATCGAATTTTCGGCGAATGTCGTCTTCACAGTATAACCAGATTGCTTGGGGTTATATGGTCAAGTGAAGAAGCGCATACGGTGGATGCCTTGGCAGTCAGAGGCGATGAAAGACGTGGTAGCCTGCGAAAAGCTTCGGGGAGTCGGCAAACAGACTTTGATCCGGAGATGTCTGAATGGGGGAACCCAGCCATCATAAGATGGTTATCTTGTACTGAATACATAGGTGCAAGAGGCGAACCAGGGGAACTGAAACATCTAAGTACCCTGAGGAAAAGAAATCAACCGAGATTCCCTTAGTAGTGGCGAGCGAACGGGGACTAGCCCTTAAGCTTCTTTGATTTTAGCGGAACGCTCTGGAAAGTGCGGCCATAGTGGGTGATAGCCCTGTACGCGAAAGGATCTTAGAAGTGAAATCGAGTAGGACGGAGCACGAGAAACTTTGTCTGAATATGGGGGGACCATCCTCCAAGGCTAAATACTACTGACTGACCGATAGTGAACTAGTACCGTGAGGGAAAGGCGAAAAGAACCCCGGAGAGGGGAGTGAAATAGATCCTGAAACCGTATGCGTACAAGCAGTGGGAGCCCACTTTGTTGGGTGACTGCGTACCTTTTGTATAATGGGTCAGCGACTTATTTTCAGTGGCGAGCTTAACCGAATAGGGGAGGCGTAGCGAAAGCGAGTCTTAATAGGGCGTCTAGTCGCTGGGAATAGACCCGAAACCGGGCGATCTATCCATGGGCAGGTTGAAGGTTAGGTAACACTGACTGGAGGACCGAACCGACTACCGTTGAAAAGTTAGCGGATGACCTGTGGATCGGAGTGAAAGGCTAATCAAGCTCGGAGATAGCTGGTTCTCCTCGAAAGCTATTTAGGTAGCGCCTCATGTATCACTGTAGGGGGTAGAGCACTGTTTCGGCTAGGGGGTCATCCCGACTTACCAAACCGATGCAAACTCCGAATACCTACAAGTGCCGAGCATGGGAGACACACGGCGGGTGCTAACGTCCGTCGTGAAAAGGGAAACAACCCAGACCGTCAGCTAAGGTCCCAAAGTTATGGTTAAGTGGGAAACGATGTGGGAAGGCTTAGACAGCTAGGAGGTTGGCTTAGAAGCAGCCACCCTTTAAAGAAAGCGTAATAGCTCACTAGTCGAGTCGGCCTGCGCGGAAGATGTAACGGGGCTCAAACCATACACCGAAGCTACGGGTATCACGTAAGTGATGCGGTAGAGGAGCGTTCTGTAAGCCTGTGAAGGTGAGTTGAGAAGCTTGCTGGAGGTATCAGAAGTGCGAATGCTGACATGAGTAACGACAATGGGTGTGAAAAACACCCACGCCGAAAGACCAAGGTTTCCTGCGCAACGTTAATCGACGCAGGGTTAGTCGGTCCCTAAGGCGAGGCTGAAAAGCGTAGTCGATGGAAAACAGGTTAATATTCCTGTACTTCTGGTTATTGCGATGGAGGGACGGAGAAGGCTAGGCCAGCTTGGCGTTGGTTGTCCAAGTTTAAGGTGGTAGGCTGGAATCTTAGGTAAATCCGGGATTCCAAGGCCGAGAGCTGATGACGAGTTACCCTTTGGGTGACGAAGTGGTTGATGCCATGCTTCCAAGAAAAGCTTCTAAGCTTCAGGTAACCAGGAACCGTACCCCAAACCGACACAGGTGGTTGGGTAGAGAATACCAAGGCGCTTGAGAGAACTCGGGTGAAGGAACTAGGCAAAATGGCACCGTAACTTCGGGAGAAGGTGCGCCGGTGAGGGTGAAGCACTTGCTGCGTAAGCCCACGCCGGTCGAAGATACCAGGCCGCTGCGACTGTTTATTAAAAACACAGCACTCTGCAAACACGAAAGTGGACGTATAGGGTGTGACGCCTGCCCGGTGCCGGAAGGTTAATTGATGGGGTTAGCTAACGCGAAGCTCTTGATCGAAGCCCCGGTAAACGGCGGCCGTAACTATAACGGTCCTAAGGTAGCGAAATTCCTTGTCGGGTAAGTTCCGACCTGCACGAATGGCGTAACGATGGCGGCGCTGTCTCCACCCGAGACTCAGTGAAATTGAAATCGCTGTGAAGATGCAGTGTATCCGCGGCTAGACGGAAAGACCCCGTGAACCTTTACTATAGCTTTGCACTGGACTTTGAATTTGCTTGTGTAGGATAGGTGGGAGGCTTTGAAGCGTGGACGCCAGTCTGCGTGGAGCCATCCTTGAAATACCACCCTGGCAACTTTGAGGTTCTAACTCAGGTCCGTTATCCGGATCGAGGACAGTGTATGGTGGGTAGTTTGACTGGGGCGGTCTCCTCCTAAAGAGTAACGGAGGAGTACGAAGGTGCGCTCAGACCGGTCGGAAATCGGTCGTAGAGTATAAAGGCAAAAGCGCGCTTGACTGCGAGACAGACACGTCGAGCAGGTACGAAAGTAGGTCTTAGTGATCCGGTGGTTCTGTATGGAAGGGCCATCGCTCAACGGATAAAAGGTACTCCGGGGATAACAGGCTGATACCGCCCAAGAGTTCATATCGACGGCGGTGTTTGGCACCTCGATGTCGGCTCATCACATCCTGGGGCTGAAGCCGGTCCCAAGGGTATGGCTGTTCGCCATTTAAAGTGGTACGCGAGCTGGGTTTAGAACGTCGTGAGACAGTTCGGTCCCTATCTGCCGTGGACGTTTGAGATTTGAGAGGGGCTGCTCCTAGTACGAGAGGACCGGAGTGGACGAACCTCTGGTGTTCCGGTTGTCACGCCAGTGGCATTGCCGGGTAGCTATGTTCGGAAAAGATAACCGCTGAAAGCATCTAAGCGGGAAACTTGCCTCAAGATGAGATCTCACTGGAGCCTTGAGCTCCCTGAAGGGCCGTCGAAGACTACGACGTTGATAGGCAGGGTGTGTAAGCGCTGTGAGGCGTTGAGCTAACCTGTACTAATTGCCCGTGAGGCTTGACCATATAACACCCAAGCAATTTGCTGACTCGAAAGAGCACCAGATTGCGGTGTGTGAAGACGAAACGAACCGAAAGTTCGAAACTCACAAAACACCGAAAGCTGTCACATACCCAATTTGCTGAAGCGAGGTCATTAGGCCACGACTCAGTACCCGAATTTCTTGACGACCATAGAGCATTGGAACCACCTGATCCCATCCCGAACTCAGAAGTGAAACGATGCATCGCCGATGGTAGTGTGGGGTTTCCCCATGTGAGAGTAGGTCATCGTCAAGATTCAATTCCGAAACCCCTATCTGCTGATGCAGGTAGGGGTTTTGTTTTGACTGTGAAAAAAAGGGTGACCTCAGGGTCACCCTTGTTCATAGCCGGCAATCAAGCCCCCGGCACAGGGCAGCTCAGATCCCCTTCCTTGCATTCAAGATAGATTTTGAACGCTTGAACTCGCGCTTTCGTCAAGCGGGTGATGCAGCCATTGTGGATCATCGGATAGACGCTGCCGCCTTCAACACCGGACGCAGAAAAGCTGCATTCGGCGTCACGAAAACCAATCCAGGCGCGTTGTGCCTTGACCAAAAGCTGCTTGGCCTCGGCATTGTCTTTGAGACGCGCCGTGATTTTTTTGTACAAGGTATTCAATTCTTTGTCGGCAGCCTTGCTCTCCTGGGCCGCACATTGGTTCATCGCAGCTTGGGTCATCGCATTGGCGCAATCATCAGCGTTCGCCATGCCGATCAAAAACAGCGGCACCAGGGGCAGCAGCAAGCGGGTGGACATTATCAATCTCCTTGTGGGGTGAAACTGCGGAGGAGTGTACCCAAACAATGCGCCGACACAACTTTCCGGTTGGCCTCGTGGTCTTACAAGCCTACTGTTGAACACAGGAGGTGACCCATGCATTTACCTGATCGTATTGAAAGAAAGATCTTACTGAAGGCGCCCCGTTCGCAGGTTTGGCGCGCTCTGGCCAATGCTGAGATCTTCGGCCAATGGTTTGGTGTGAATCTCAAAGGGAAACGTTTTGTCGCAGGCGTGCGCACTCAAGGGCAGATCACATACCCAGGCTACGAACATTTGGTTTGGGATGTGATGGTGGAGCGTGTCGAGCCCGAGCGCGTGTTTTCGTTTCGATGGCACCCCTACGCTGTCGAGCCGAAGATCGATTACTCCCAGGAGACCGAGACCCGGGTGCAGTTCGAACTTGAAGATATGAATGGCGGCACGTTGCTAAAGGTCGTGGAATCGGGATTCAACGGTATTCCTGAGGCTCGTCGACTCAAGGCGTTCCGCATGGACAGTCGTGGCTGGGATGAGCAAATGGCCAATATCGAAGAGTTCCTGAGCAAGGCTTGAATGGATCCTGAGCCCCCACGTAAGTCATGGAGTGATCCGATGCCGGGTTGGCTAGGGGTTTTCGGAGGGACTGCTATAGCGAATGTCTTACACGGCTTGGTAGTTATGTCCTCTGTTTCACTTTGGATCCGACGCGTAATCTGGACTCATCCACTGAAGCACAGGGAGTGCTCAGGATCAGGGATGATCGACCTTGCCAGGATGGCTATCGACAGGGAGTCGTAATGGTCTTGGAAAAAACCCGCTTAGGCGGGTTTTTTTTCGTCTGTCCAAAAACTGTCGAGAACACTAAATGGCGAAAAGCTTACACGCCATTGCTGTTTTATCGTCTTTGCCCGCGATCGCGACCGCACTAACCTATGTACAACCGTTGAGTACAGGGAGTGCTCGGGGTCACGGATGATGGGACCAGGCATGGAGTGCCGGACAGGAGTCTAATAGGTCCTCAAAAAAACCCGCCTAGGCGGGTTTTTTTTTGTCTGCAGTAAAGTAGGTCTTCATGCCAGGCGGTGGGCCGACACTCGATCCGAACCATCAGCAGCCAATGCCCGGCCACCTAGGGTACGTTCCGAACCATCAGCAGCCAATGCCCGGCCACCTAGGGTACGTTCCGAACCATCAGCAGCCAGTGTCTGGCCACCTAGGGTACGTTCCGAACCATCAGCAGCCAGTGTCTGGCCACCTAGGGTACGTTCCGAACCATCAGCAGCCAGTGTCTGGCCACCTAGGGTACGTTCCGAACCATCAGCAGCCAGTGTCTGACCACCTAGGGTACGTTCCGATCCATCAGCAGCCAGTGTCTGGCCACCTAGGGTTCGTTCCGAACCATCAGCAGCCAGTGCCTGGCCACCTAGGGTTCGTTCCGAACCATCAGCAGCCAGTGCCTGGCCACCTGGGGTACGCTCCGCACCGTCTGCCGCTACGGATTCTTGCTGATCAAGCGCTTGGGTAAAGAATCGGTCTTGTTGCTGGCTTGGCAGGGCGAATGCCATGGTGCTCAGAGCAAAGGCAATAACGGCAATCGAGGAATTGAACATTTTCATGGCTATGACTCCGGTCTTATCAAAGGGGTGAGTGCCGGGTCGTTCAGATGTCATGATCTGCTGAACCCGTTGCAGCCCGGACGGTTGTCGTGCTGCATGGGTTCAGAATAGGGATGGGTAGCTGGACGTCGTTAGTCGGAAACTGCCATGCGTTTGCCTGATCCTGTTTGCATGCAGGATCAGGCGCTATTGGCCTGCACTGCCATGGCGCGCAGGCGAGCGATGTCCTTGCTGGGCGAGGCGCCAAATAGACGGCTGTACTCACGGCTGAACTGGGAAGGGCTTTCATAGCCCATCTTGTAGCCGATTGACGAAACGTCGCAGTTCTCGGCCAGGAGCAGTCGTCGGGCCTCCTGCAGGCGCAGCTGTTTCTGGTACTGGAGCGGGCTCATGGCGGTCACGGCTTTAAAGCGATGATGCAGGGCCGAAGGGCTGAGATTGATCATTTGCGCCAGGCTATCGATGCTCAACGGCTCGGCGTAATGGCTGTTGAGCCACTCGATGGCGCGGCTGATGCGATGTGTCTGCGTGTCAGGAATGGCAATTTCATGCAGACGCCGACCTTGGGATCCTCGCAATAGCCGATAGAAGATCTCCTGTTGGGCCAAGGGCGCAAGGGTAGCGATGTCGTCTGGGCTGTCGAGCAACCGCATTAAACGCAGCATTGCGTCGAGCAAGGGTTCATCGATGCTATCCAGGAACAATCCGCGATCGGCCCTTTCGGTCGGTACGCCAATGGGGCTGGCATCGGCGATCAACCGACAGATCTGGGCCGGATCAATGTCGAGGCGAATGCATAGGTACGGTTGCTCGGGACTGGCCTCGATCACTTGGCCGGCCAGCGGCAGCGTCACCGATACCACCAGGTAATTGAGCGGGTCATAAACGTAGCGTTCGTCCGCCAGCGTGACCTCTTTGCGCCCTTGGACAATGACGCAGAGCCCCGGTTTATGCACGACGTGCAAGGCTTCGGTGGGCTGGTCGCTGCGAATCAGGTGCAAGGCCTCGATGGCCGTGGAGTGGACGCCATATTCCGGGGCGAAGCGCTTCATCAGGCTCGCCAGTTCGGCGCGACGCAGGTCTACGCGGTTATCGGGCGTGATGGTGATGGACGTGGATACCGACATGCCGATCAATCTCCCTGGCCAATTCAATGGATCGCGCTAGTAAAGCTGATTGCAGCCGCGACGGCCAGAGGCGTTATCGTTACAGGATCGTGCAAATGCGCAGGAGAATCCGGCTAACCGAAGCGCGGAGCGAATCCCTAATCTGGACCTGTCGAAACGCTCCACCCAGGAGCCAACACATCCAGACGAGGAATCGATCATGTCCGATATTCAAAACAAAGTCGTTGTCATCACGGGCGCCAGCAGCGGGATTGGCGAGGCGGCGGCACGCTTGCTGGCAGCCCGGGGAGCTTGCGTTGTGCTCGGCGCCCGGCGCGCGGACCGCTTGCAAACGCTTGTGCAGGAACTTGAGGCCGCCGGCCACCGCGCTGCCTGTAAAGCCGTTGACGTGACCCGTCGCGACGACGTCCAGAGCCTGATCGATTTCGCCGTCGAAAAATACGGCCGGCTCGATGTGATCATCAATAACGCCGGCGTCATGCCCCTCTCCAAGCTCGAGGCCCTGAAAGTCGAGGAATGGGATCGGATGATCGACGTCAACATTCGCGGCGTGCTCCACGGTATCGCCGCAGGCCTGCCACTGATGCAACGCCAGCGCAGCGGTCAATTCATCAACATCGCCTCCATCGGTGCCTACGCTGTCAGCCCGACGGCCGCCGTGTACTGCGCCACGAAGTTCGCCGTGCGGGCCATTTCCGAGGGCCTGCGCCAGGAAGTGGGCGGCGACGTTCGCGTGACCGTGATTTCCCCCGGCGTTACCGAATCGGAACTGGCCGAGAGCATTTCCGATGAAGGCGGGCGCGCCGAGATGCGCGAGTTCCGCAGGATCGCCATCCCCGCCGAGGCCATCGCCCGGGCCATTGCATACGCCATCGAACAACCGGCCGACGTCGACGTCAGCGAACTGGTCGTGCGGCCGACGGCCAGCCCGTATTGAGACGAACCGGTCCACAGGAGAGCTCCCATGAGAAAGGCATTCGGCAACCAAGACAAATTCGTCGGCCTTTGGGTAACCGCCGATGGCGTGATCCGCCATCGGCTGCTACCGGGCGGTCGGTACGATGAAGCAAGGGGCACTCGAGAGAGCGCTTATCAGGGCGACTACTGGCTTCAGGACGACCATATCGAATATCACGACGATACCGGTTTTACCGCCGACGGGGATTTTCGCGATGGGGTGCTGTACCACGCCGGGATGGTCTTGTATCGCCAGGAGAAATAGCTCAGCCAAGCCAGGCACCTGGCTTTGGTGCCTGGCTGAAACTCACTGCTACACCTTTGCCAACCGTGCCGCAGCTCGCTGAGTGATCTGCGAACGCACCCGGAACGATTCCGCAGAACGTCGGTTGGCCTCTTCCAGTACCTGCGTAGGCGCAGTGTCCGGGCTCCCTGAGGCAAATGGTGGAGCGGGAGCGTATTCAAGCTGTAATTGGACCAGCTCGGCGGTGTCCCGGTCGAACAACTCTGCTGCCAGGGTCAAGGCAAAGTCGATACCCGCCGTGATGCCTCCGCCAGTCAATAGATTACCGTCGCGTACCACGCGGTCCTTGATGGGTGTCGCGCCCATCGGCTGCAACAGGCTGTGAAAAGCCCAATGGGTGGTGGCGCGCTTGCCTTGCAACAACCCCGCAGCACCCAGTACCAGTGAACCGGTGCACACCGAGGTGATGTACTTGGCGTGGGCTGCCTGGCGCTTGATAAAGGTCAAGGTCTGCTCGTCTTCCATCAGCGGACCCACGCCGCTGCCGCCGGGTACGCAGATTACGTCGAGCTTCGGGCAGTCCTCGAACGTGGTGGTCGGCAGCAAGACCAGCCCGGTGCTGGCGGTCACGGGTGCCAGGTCTTTCCAGATCAGGTGCACTTTCACATCCGGCAGCGAGGCCAGCACGTCATAAGGGCCGGTGAGATCCAGTTGCTGAACCTGTGGGAATAACAGAAAACCGATCTGCAACGTCATGTCGCTTGCTCCTTTGGATAATTGCCCGAGGGGTGGACGGTTTAACTGTAGGCTCGTAGCATCTGGCGTATTCGCCAATAAACCCACGAATCACGCCAATATGCCAAATACCCCGAAATCCGTTCATGTGCTGGCCTTCGCCAATGTGCAGGTGCTGGATGTCACCGGCCCTCTGCAAGTCTTCGCGTCAGCCAACGACCTGGCCCGTGGGCAAGGCTTGCCGGCGCCTTATGCGCCGACTGTCGTCGCTGCCGGTGGCGGGGCGGTGATGTCGTCGGCGGGGTTGGCGCTGATGGCTGAGCCGCTTCCCAATGCAAGCAGCGACACGTTGTTGATCGCTGGCGGTTGGGGCGTATACGAAGCCGCCGAGGATCCGGCCCTGGTGGCCTGGGTCAAGCACCAAGGAATGCGTTCGCGAAGGGTCGCGTCGGTGTGTACCGGCGCGTTCTTGCTGGCCGCCAGTGGCTGGCTGGACGGGCGGCGGGTAGCGACTCACTGGACCCGCTGCGAACAACTCGCCCGGCAACATCCAAAGTTGCAGGTCGAACCCAATCCGATTTTCATCCAGGACGGCCCGGTCTGGACGTCGGCCGGTGTCACGGCCGGGATTGACCTTGCGTTGGCCTTGGTGGAAGAAGACCTTGGCCGCACGATGGCCTTGGAGGTCGCGCGGCACTTGGTGGTCTTCCTCAAGCGCCCCGGCGGGCAATCGCAGTTCAGCGCTACCCTGGCGCTACAAAAGCGGGGCGGTCGCTTCGACAGGTTGCATGCCTGGATCGCCGAGAATCTTACGCGGGACCTGGGCTTGTCGAGCCTGGCCGCCGAGGCGGGCATGAGCGAACGCAGTTTTGTCCGCCATTACCGCGCCGAGACGGGCCAGACCCCAGCCCGCGCCGTGGAGCTGATCCGCGTCGAGACCGCCCGCCGCCTGCTTGCAGACAGCGCCGTGCCGGTCAAGCGCGTTGCCCTGCAATGTGGCTTCGGCAGTGAAGAAACCCTGCGCCGCAGTTTCTTGCGAGCCGTGGGCGTGACGCCCCAGGCCTATCGGGAGCGGTTCAACGCTCAAGCAGATCCAGCAACGCCTTGACCGTGGCTTGCGGCGCTTCCTGGGGAATGTTGTGGCCGACGCCAGGCAGTACGCGGCGTTCGTAGAATCCGCTGAAATGCCCTGCATCTTCATCGTCCTCCGGCGGTGGACCCACGCCGTCATCGGCACCGCAGAGGGAAATGCTCGGCACGCTGATCTTCGGTTGCTCCGCGAGTTTTTCCTCCATCCATTCCAGCGTCGGATCCCCGGGGGCGTACATGAACCGGTGGCGATAGGAATGGATCACCACTTCTACAAAGTCCGGATTGTCGAATGACGGCGCGCTCAGCCGGTACAGCTCCTCGCCGCGCTTCCAGGTCGGCGACCATAGCTGCCAGAGCAACTGGCACAGTTCCCGGCGGTTCCGCTTCAAACCTTCAACGCCGCGTGCGGTGTGGAAGTAATACTGATACCAGAGACGATGCTCGGTTTGCGGATCCAGCGGCTCGGTGGAGCGAGGAATGTCCTGCAGATTGTACCCATCGCCAGTGACCAGGCAGCGAACGCGCTCGGGCCACAAGGCGGCCACGATGCACGCGGCACGGCCACCCCAGTCATAGCCGCACAGCGCTGCTTGGGGAATGTCGAGGGTGTCCATCAGGTCCAGCAGGTCCTGGGCCAATGCGGCCTGTTGGCCGGTGCGGGCGATGGCTGGTTCATTGAACCGGGTCGGGCCATAGCCGCGCAGGTACGGCACGATGACCCGATAGCCGCGTTGGGCCAGGACCGGGGCAACTTCGTCGAAGGTGCGCGGGTCGTAGGGAAAACCGTGCAGCAGAACGATCGGGTCGCCGCTGGCGGTGCCGTGTTCTTCATAGGCGATGCGCAGCAGTGGCGTCACCGTGAAATTGACCTTGGACGCAGATGTCATGTCGGTCTCCGGCTTGGATCGGTTGAGGTCAGGCGGGCTCCTGGTTCAGGTATTTGGCCCGGTCCGGCGTGAACGTCACGACCATGTTCGTGCTGGAGCAGGTCAGGGTGCGCTCCTGGGTCAGGTCGATGTCCAGGTCTTCGCCGCGCAGGCCCTGCCATTGGGCCAGGTACTTGAGACAACCGAACTTGGCGGTCTTCTTCAGGCTGCGGCTGACCCCGCCTTTCCAGCCCAGCACCGGCAACTCACCGGCCAGACAGCGTTGCGCCAGTTCCGGGAACCTCGCTGCCCGTTCGCGGCCGATTTCCCAGCATTTGATCAAGCCTTTGTCCTGATCGTCCCAAAGTTCGTCGCGAGTCAGCCCTGATCGGAGCTCGGCGGTGATGGAGCGTTTGATATGGGTCATGTCGAATCCTTGAATCGGGTTTTTATCGCGCAGCTCCGCTGCACCCTTGCGTGCATCGATCTTAGGAGAGGGTTGGGGGGCTGGCAACCTACAGCCGGCGAAATGCGTTTAGCTTTGTTGGAATCCAACGTGGCGAGCGAGAAAGCTCCTTCGCCACGGGATTGTCGTCAGTCATAACCGCAGCTCACGGCTGCCAGTGATTTTTCTCCCCACTCAACTTGCGATCCAGGAAGCTCGCCGCGCTGATCAGCGCCAAATGGCTCAATGCCTGGGGCAGGTTGCCGAGGTGATAACCGTGGCTGTCGAATTCCTCGGCGTACAGCCCCAGCGGATTGGCGTAGCGCATCAGTTGTTCGAATTCCAGCTGGGCTTTTTCCACGCGGCCGGCGCGGGCCAGGCATTCGACGTACCAGAATGAGCAGGCGACGAACGAACCTTCGGTGCCGCTGAGACCATCGATGGGGCTGTCGTCGGTGCGGTAGCGATAGACCATGCCGTCGCGCACCAGGTCTTTTTCGATGGCGTCCAGGGTCGACAACCAGCGCGGGTCGCGGGCGCTGACGAAGCGCACCAACGGCATCAGCAGCATCGATCCGTCGAGGGCGGTGCTGCCCAGGCGCTGGACGAAATGTTGGTGCTCGTCGTTCCAGAAATTCGTCCAGATGTCGTCGTAGATGGCCTGGCGGGTTTCATCCCAACGGGCGAACGGGGCGGGCAGGGAGCGTTTGCTCGCCAGGCGGATGGCGCGGTCCACGGCCACCCAGCACATCAGCCGCGAATGCAGGAAATGCTGCTTGTCGCCGCGCATTTCCCAGATGCCGACATCCTTGTCCTGCCAGATCGTGCACACCTGGTCCACCACATCGACCGTGTGTTTCCAGCCCTGATGGGAGATGGCTTCACCGTATTTGTTGACCAGGTACACCGCGTCCATCAACTCGCCGAAGATGTCCAGTTGCACCTGCTGGTAGGCCAGGTTGCCGATACGCACCGGTCGCGCGTCGCCGAAGCCCTTCAGATGCGTCAGCTCGGTTTCCGGCAACTCAAGCCGACCGTCCAGGCCGTAGAGAATGTTGAGCTTGGTTGGCTGATCGCAGCAGTCGCTGACCCGGCCGCGCAGCCAGCGCATGTAGGCGTTGGCTTCGTCGACAAAGCCCAGGCGCATGAACGCGTAGACGGTGAACGAGGCGTCGCGGATCCAGGTGTAGCGGTAATCCCAATTGCGCTCGCCGCCACGTGATTCCGGCAGGCCGAAGGTGGCGGCGGCGAGGATGGCGCCCTGCTTACGTGACGTCAGCAGTTTCAGCGCCAGCGCCGAGCGGTTGACCATCTCTCGCCAGCGACCGCGGTAGTTGGATTGGCTGATCCAGCCGCGCCAGAACGCCAGGGTTCGCTCCAGGCACAAGGTGCTGGTGTCGTCCACGAGGCGTGGGTCGTCGATGCTGCCCAGCAGGAACTCCGCGGTCTGGCCTTGCGCCAGGGTGAACTCGGCCACTGCCGCCTGGCCGTCGAGCGTCAGGGGCTGGTCGGCGCACAAGCGCAGGCTGGGTTGTTGCGCGGCTTCGAATACGATGTGGTCGCCGTCCTGGCGCGCCGTGGTCGCGGCACGGGAATAATCATGGCGCACCGCGCAACGCATGCGAAACGTCGCGCTGCCGACTGTCATGCGTACCCGGCGCATCAGCACAGGCAGGTCATCCTCGCTGTCGCCGATGGGCAGCAGATCGGTGATCTCTACCACCACGCCGTCGCTCAGCCAGCGGGTCTGCAGGACATTGGTGTCAGGCAGGTAGATTTGCTGGCGACGGGCGTCCGGCAAGTCCGGCGAAAGTTGGAAGATACCGGCGTCAGGAGTGTCCAACAGCGAACAGAAGATCGATGGGCTGTCGAATTCCGGCCAGCAGAAAAAGTCCACGCTGCCACGATCATTGACCAGCGCGGCGGTGCGCATGTCGCCAATAATCCCGTGATTCTCGATGGGGCTTTGCGGTTCGTCATGATCAGCCATTGCCGCGGAACCCCGGATAGAGGCTCATTCCGCCGTCGATGAACAGCGTGGTGCCCACGACATAATCGGACAAGTCCGACGCCAGCCAGACCACCGCATTAGCGACATCTTCCACATTGCCCACACGACCATAGGGGATCAGCTCCAACAGTTTCTGCTCCTTGTCGGCCTCCATGGCCTCCCGATTGATCGCCGTGCGAATGGCGCCGGGTGCAATGCTATTGATGCGGATGCGCTGGTGGCTGGTTTCCTGGGCCAGGGTCTGCATGAGCTGGTCGATACCGCCCTTGGATGCCGCGTAGTTGACGTGGCCGGCCCAAGGTATGCGCTGATGGACTGAGCTCATGTGAATGATCTTGCCAGCGGCGCGGGACACGCCTTGGCGAATGCCCTGGCGGTTGAAGATTCGCAGGGCGGCGCGGGCGCAGAGGAACTGGCCCGTGAGATTGACGCCGATGACGGTGTTCCAGTCGTCCAGGCTCATGTCGACGGTGGCGTCGTCTTTTTGCAGGCCGGAGTTGGCGACCAGAATGTCGAGCGTGCCGAATGCGTCGAGGGTCTGGGCGAACAAGCGTTCGACGTCCTGCTCCTTCGACACGTCGGCGCCGATGGCGATGGCGCGGCCACCGCTGTCGTTGATCTCGCGGGCCAGGTCTTGTGCCGGGCCGGCGCTGGAATGGTAATTGAGGACCACGGCGGCTCCGGCCGCCGCCAGTGCCTTGGCCGAGCCTGCGCCAATGCCGGAGCTGGCACCGGTCACCAAGGCTACTTGTCGGGCGAGGGAAATCTGCATGGGGTAGCACCTTGAGCTGAGGGCCTTACTTGCTGACTGGCGCCACCGGCCGAGAGTTCATTTGCAGCAGGCAGTCTTCACATTTCACCCACAGTTTTGCGCTTTCCCCGGCATGTTCGTTTATGGCAAGTTGCAGGCCCTTGTTGAGGCCGCGTTCCATGGCAAACCCCTATTGTGAATTGTTCACCGCCCCTGGCAGCCGCGGCTTCGTGTTGGCGGGAATGATCGCGCGCATGCCGATCTCCATGACCGGCATTGGCGTGATCACCATGCTGTCGCAGCTCAAGGGCGGCTACGGACTGGCAGGCGCGGTGGCGGCGACGTTTGCCCTGGCGACCGCGTTCTGTGCGCCCCAGGTGTCGCGACTGGTCGACCGTTTTGGCCAGGGGCGGGTGTTGCCGGTGGCGGCCTTGCTGGGTGGCGGGGCGTTGTTGATGTTGCTGTTGTGCACGCGATTGCAGGCGCCCCATTGGACGCTGTTCCTGTTCGCGGCCCTGGCCGGTTGCATGCCCAGTATGTCGGCGATGGTGCGGGCGCGCTGGACCGAGGTGTATCGCGGCCAGCCCCAACTGCGCACCGCGTATGCGCTGGAATCGGTGCTGGACGAGGTCTGCTTCATCGTCGGGCCGCCGCTGTCGGTGGGGTTGTGCGTGGCGGCGTTCCCGGAGGCGGGGCCCCTGGTCTCGGTGCTGCTGCTGGCAATCGGCGTGACGGCATTTGTCCTGCAGCGTGGCACCGAACCACCTGTGCATCCGCACCAGGCGCATCATCAGGGTTCGATCATCCGTTCAAGCGATGTGCTTTTGCTGCTGTTGCTGATGGTCGCCATGGGAATCATCGTCGGCGTGGTGGATGTGGTCAGCGTCGCGTTCGCCCAGCATCAGGGGCAACCGGCGGCGGCGAGCATCGTGCTGTCGGTCTATGCCATCGGCTCGTGCCTGGCCGGACTGGCGTTCGGTGCGCTGCGCTCGAAACTGCCGTTGCCGCGGCTGTTCCTGTACGGCGGGGTGGCGACGGCGATTACCACGCTGCCGTTGCTGTTGGCGAGCAATATCCTCGGCTTGTCCCTGGCCGTGTTCGTCGCCGGGCTGTTCTTCGCGCCGACCCTGATTGTCGCCATGGCCTTGGTCGAGCGCATCGTGCCCCCGGCCCGGTTGACCGAAGGCCTGACCTGGCTGGTCACCGGCCTGAGCATCGGCGTGGCGATCGGCGCGGCCGGTTCGGGGTGGCTGGTGGATACGTTTGGCGCGCGCAGTGGGTTCTGGCTGGCGATTGCGGCCGGGGCGGTGGTGCTGGCGGCGGCGGTGCAGAGCTACCGGCAGCAAAAGTGAACGCGCAGTCCTGGCTTCACCAACCCCGCCCCGAGTTCACCCAGAAATTCACCGACAGCGAGGTGGACACCGACTCCACCTGGTGAAACCAACCCTCCGGCAAAAACAGCAAATCCCCCGCCTCAAGGGTCACCCGCATGAAGGTCACGTCCCGGGCCTTGGGGAAACGGCCGTAGTCCGGCGCGTCCGGATTGAAGTCGCAGCCGTCCAGCCCGCCTTGGGGCGCGGTCGACCAGGTGCCCAGGGCCTCGCGGTGATGGGGCGCGGCGAGGGTGAAGGTTTTCTGGCCCCAGACCTGGGCGAACAGGTTGTCGGTGTCGTCGCGGTGCAAGGGTGTGAGGGTGCCCTTGGGGCCGATCCAGATGCGCGGCGCAATGAACAGCGCAGGATCGAAGTAGGGTGGGTATTTGATCAGCTCCATTAATCGCGCCGGCAAGATATTGTTGCCCATGTAGGCCGGTGGTTCGCCGTCGGCACGCTTGGGCGCCGGGTTGTCGAGGGAGGCGATGAAGTCCGCCATGGAGGTGGAGCGGAAGTCCCGCTCGGTGGAGAAGGTTTTCTTCACGTAATCGCCATGGCGTGTGATGCCTTGCAGCTCGGCGAAATGCTCCAGGGTTTCTTCGCGGCTGAGCTTGAACAACGGCCAATCCTGCAGCGCATCGCTGATGACCACCGGAATCCCATGGGGCAGATAACGCGCCTGGAACGCTTGCACCGACAGCTCGCTGCGCGGCCGACGCTCCACGCTGCGTTGGGTGGGCAGGCTGGCGGTGAGGGTTTCGCTGAAGCGCGACGGGGTGGGGTAGCGCTTGTTCATGTCGACCTTTTCCACCGGGCGACTGCCATGGCGCGCATGGTCGATGATCTGCGGCAGCAAGGTCGCCAGCCCCATGTTGCCGCCAATCTTCAAACGACCGCTGGCGAACAGTTCCTCGACATTGGCCTGGCCGGCCATGATCCCGAGAAAATCCTTTTCCGCCACTTCAATGGTGACGTCGGGGCTGGCGTGGCGGCCAGCCTGGGTGTGGCTGCTGGCCTTGACCTCGGACCAGAACGCCTGGTGCGGGCCGAACACGAATTGGAAAACGCCTTCGATACCAACGGCGCCGGCATTGGCGAACAGCTTGCCCAGAATGGTTTGCAGGTCCACGGCGGTCACTCTTGCGGTTTTTGGTCTAGCAGGTAACGAGGGCCGTGACCGGAAATTTAGCCCTCGCCGCCGACCGTCGCCCTAGCGTGTCGCGACGATGAAAATCCTTGGAAACGGCAGCAGGACCGAACCATCGTCCAGGGTCGGATAGGCCTGTTCGATGGCCTTGAGATACTGCTCCAGGTATTGCTCGCGCTGTGCTGCGTCCAGCGGTTCGAGGAACGGACGCAAGCCGCTGCCCTTGAACCATTCGACGATACCCGAAGCGCCGCCGGCCAGTGGATGATGATAAGTGGTGCGCCACACATCGACCCGGCTGCAATGGGACTTGAGGATCGAATAATAGGTGCTGGCGTCCTCTACCTCGGTCCGCGAATCAGCCGCCCCGGCCAGTTGGCTTGCCCAGGGGCCATCGGCGGCGATGTCCCGCATCAAGCGATGGGACGGCTGGTGCAGCGTATCGGGCATCTGGATCGCCAGGCTGCCACCCGGCGCGAGTTTGTCCACCAGCGACGGCAGCAAGGTGGCGTGGTCTGGCAGCCATTGCAGTACGGCGTTGGCGAAGATCACATCGAAGGGGCCGCTTTCGTGCCATCGGCCAATGTCTGCGGTGGCAAATGTCACGTTGGGCAAGCGCTTGCGGGCGGCTTCGACCATGTCGGCGGAACTGTCCAGGCCACGCACCGTTGCGTCGGGGAAGTGGTGCACCAACAGTTCGGTGGAGTTGCCGGGGCCGCAGCCCAGGTCGATCACTTGCCGCGCCTGCATCGGCGGGATCGCCGCCAGCAGATCCCGGGACGGGCGGGTGCGCTCCTCTTCGAAAGCGACATATTGTTGGGCGGACCAGCTCATTGTGTTCTCCTTGAGGGCAGACCAAAGCCATGGGGCGTGAAGTATAAGGTGCATCCGGGGCAGAGGCCGGTGACTAATTCTTCGCAGCCTGGCCTCGTTATTCTTTTTATACAAACGATCGGAGAAAACCGCAGTGACCCAACTGACCCTGCTGTGCCTGCCGTATTCCGGCGCCAGCGCGATGGTGTACAGCCGTTGGCGGCGCAAGGTGCCACAGTGGCTGACGGTGCAGCCCGTGGAATTGCCGGGGCGCGGGGCACGTTTCGCCGAACCGCTGCACACCGACATGGGGCCATTGGCCAGGCAACTGGCGCGCGAATTGTACCCGACGCTCAAGGCTCCGTACGCGGTGTTCGGTCACAGCCTGGGTGCGCTGCTGGCCTGCGAGATCGCCCATGCCCTGCGCGAGCTGGGCTGCCCGGAACCGGTGGCGCTGTTCGCCTCCGGCACTGCGGCGCCAACGATGCGCGCCGACTATGATCGCGGCTTCGCCGAGCCGAAAACCGATGCCGAACTGATCGATCAACTGCGCACCCTCAACGGCACCAGCGAAGAAGTGTTGGCCAACGCAGAGTTGATGGCCCTGACCTTGCCCGTGCTGCGGGCGGACTTCCTGCTTTGCGGGCGCTACCAGCCACGGCTTCGGCCTGTGCTCAACTGTCCCTTGCATGTGCTCGGCGGCACTGCGGACAAGGCCACCACCGAACAGTTGATTGGCTGGAGCCGGGAAACCTGCGGCAGCTTTTCGGTGGACATGTTGGCCGGTGGGCACTTTTTCATCCATGAACACGAAGCCCGGGTGCTGCGGCTGATCAAGGATCAATTGAGCGTGCACCATCGGCGGCATGGGTTGGCCATCAGCGCCTAGCCCATTCAATACCTTTTTTTGTGGCGAGGCGGGAGCAAGCTCCCTCGCCACGGGTTTGTTCCCTCTCGATAGTGATTCCCAATCGCTAATTTTTCCGGTTTGCATTCGTTTCATAGGGACGACATGCCTTTGTGCCTTGTGCCCACTGATTCCGGATACCCAGAAATGAATGCTGAAAACGCCTTGAAACTTGCTCGCCGGTTTATCGGGTTGCCTTTGGACAAGCGCCAGATGTTCCTGGCGGCGCTGGACAAGGAGGGCGTGGATTTCAGCAGCTTTCCCATCCCCCAGGGCGTCGAAGCCGAGGATCGCCAGGCGCTGTCCTATGCCCAGCGGCGCATGTGGTTTCTCTGGCAATTGGACCCGGAAAGTGGCGCCTACAACCTGCCGGGGGCGGTGCGGCTTAGAGGCGTATTGAGCCTGTCGGCGCTGGAACAGGCTTTCGCCAGCCTGGTGGCGCGGCATGAAACCCTGCGCACGGTGTTCCAGCGCCAGGCCGACGACAGCCTCTTGCAAGTGCCCACTGATGCGCCGTTGGTGATCGAACAACAGGACCTCAGCGGCTTGCCGGCAGACGATCGCGAGCAAGCGGTGCGCCAGGCTGCGCAAGCACAATCGATGCGGCCATTCGATTTGTCCTGCGGCCCCTTGCTGCGGGTCGAGCTGCTCAAGCTCGATGCACAGGAACACGTGCTGCTGCTGACCTTGCACCACATCGTCTCCGATGGCTGGTCGATGAACGTGCTGATCGAAGAATTCATCCGCTGCTACGACGCCCATGAAGCCGGCATGCCGCCGCAACTGGCCGACTTGCCGATCCAATACAGCGACTATGCGCTGTGGCAGCGCCGTTGGCTGGAGGCCGGCGAGCAGGCGCGGCAACTGGCGTACTGGCAGGCGCAGTTGGGCGATGAGCATCCGGTGTTGGAGTTGCCGACCGACCACTCGCGCCCGGCCATGCCCAGCTATCGCGGCAGCCGCTATGAATTTGCCATCGAGCCGGGGTTGGCGGAGCAACTGCGCAGCGCCGCCCAGCAGCATGGCGTCACGCTGTTCATGCTGCTGCTCGGCGCGTTCGACGTGCTGTTGCATCGCTACAGCGGGCAATCCGACATTCGTGTCGGCGTGCCGATCGCAAACCGCAACCGGGATGAAATCGAAGGCCTGATCGGTTTCTTCGTCAACACCCAAGTGCTGCGTACCGAACTGGATGGCCAGACCCGGGTCGACGAGTTGCTGCGCCGGGTCAAGGAGACCGCGCTCGGTGCCCAGGCCCATCAGGACTTGCCCTTCGAACGCCTGGTCGAGGCATTGAAGCTCGAACGCAGCCTCAGCCATACGCCGCTGTTCCAAGTGATGTACAACCATCAACCCCACGTGGCGGACGTCACCACGATCCGAACGGCGTCCGGCCTGGAACTGGGGATGATCGAGTGGCAGGCGCGCACCACCCAGTTCGACTTGACCCTCGACACCTATGAAAAAGCCGGCACGTTGCACGCCGCGCTGACTTACGCCGACGATCTGTTCGAAGCGCCGACCATCGCGCGCATGGCGCGGCATTGGCTGCGGTTGCTCACCGCGATGATTGCCGATCCGTCCCGGCGTGTCGGCGAGCTGCCGCTGCTTGATGCCGACGAGCATGCCACGTTGGTGCAGGGCTGGAATGCCACGGCTCAACGCTACCCGACCGAGCTGTGCCTGCATCAACTGATCGAAGCCCAGGTGGCGCGCACCCCGGACGCCCCGGCGTTGGTGTTTGGCGAACAAAGCCTGAGTTATGCAGCGCTCGATGCCCGCGCCAACCGCCTGGCTCACTTGCTGCGGGGGCGCGGTGTGCGAGCGGACAGCCTGGTGGGCATCTGCATTGAGCGTTCGGTGGAGATGGTGGTCGGCCTGCTGGCGATCCACAAGGCCGGCGGCGCCTACGTGCCGCTGGACCCGGAGTACCCGCAGGATCGCCTGGCCTACATGATCGAGGACAGCGGCATCAGCTTGCTGCTGACCCAGCGTTCGCTGTCGGCGGGGCTGCCGACCGAGGGAATCGAGGTCATCGCGCTCGACCAACCGGACGGTTGGCTCGACGGTTACCGCGACAGTCGCCTCGATGTGATGATCGACCCGCTGAACCTCGCCTATGTCATCTACACCTCAGGCTCGACCGGCAAACCCAAGGGCGCCGGCAACAGCCACGCCGCACTGGTCAATCGCCTGTGCTGGATGCAACAAGCGTATGGCCTGGACGGCAGCGACGCGGTGTTGCAGAAAACCCCGTTCAGTTTCGACGTGTCGGTGTGGGAATTTTTCTGGCCGCTGATGACCGGGGCGCGACTGGTGGTGGCTGCGCCGGGCGCCCATCGTGATCCGCGACAACTGATCGACACCATCAACCGTCATGGCATCAGCACGCTGCACTTCGTGCCGTCGATGCTGCAAGCGTTCATCCATGAGCCGGGCGTGAACACCTGCGAAGGCCTCAAGCGCATCGTCTGCAGCGGTGAAGCGTTGCCGCTGGATGCGCAGCAGCACGTCTTTGCCACACTGCCAAACGCCGCGCTCTATAACCTGTACGGTCCGACCGAAGCGGCCATCGACGTAACCCATTGGACGTGCGTTGACGAAGGCGCCGATTGCGTGCCGATCGGCCAGCCCATCGCCAACCTGCGCACCCATGTGCTCGACGCCGATCTGTCGCCGGTGCCGTGGGGCGTGGCGGGCGAGTTGTACTTGGGCGGGGCGGGGCTGGCGCGCAGTTATCACCGGCGTCCGGCGCTGACCGCCGAGCGTTTCGTGCCGTGCCCATTCCATGACGGCGCACGCCTGTACCGCACCGGCGACCGCGTGCGCCAGCGCGCCGACGGCGTGATCGAATACCTTGGTCGCCTCGACCATCAGGTCAAGCTGCGCGGCCTGCGCATCGAGCTCGGCGAAATCGAAACTCGCCTCGTGCAGCATCCGCTGGTGCGCGAGGCCGTGGTGCTGGTGCAGGACGGCAAGCATCTGGTGGGCTACCTGGTGCTGGAAAACGGCGACGCGCACGAGCAGTGGCCACAGGACGTCAAGGCCTGGCTGCTGGCCGGCCTGCCGGAATACATGGTGCCGACCTACCTGATGCCATTGGCCAGCCTGCCGGTGACCGCCAACGGCAAGCTCGATCGCAAGGCCCTGCCACAACCAGACGCCGCGCCCCGGCAAGCGTTCGTCGCTCCGCAAGATGCACTGCAAACCGCCTTGGCGGAAATCTGGCAGGACGTGCTCGGGGTAGAGCGCGTCGGCCTCGAAGACAATTTCTTCGAACTGGGCGGCGACTCGATTATTTCCATTCAAGTGGTGAGCCGCGCGCGGCAGGCCGGTATTCGTATCCACCCCCGCGACCTGTTCCAATACCAGACCGTGCGCAGCCTGGCGCTGGTCGCCCGCCACGACAACCACAGTGTCCTGGACCAAGGGCCGGTCACTGGCGATGCCGTGCTCGGGCCGATCCAGCAGCAGTTTTTCGCCCAGGCGATGCAGGCCCGCGAGCACTGGAACCAATCGCTGTTGCTGAGTCCACGCGAACCGCTGGATGCACAACGGCTCGACGCGGCTTTGACCTGCGTCATCAACCACCATGACGCCTTGCGGCTGCGCTTTGTCGAAGACTCCGGCGCTTGGCGGCAGAGCCATGGGCCGCTGTTGCAAAGCGCCGACCTGTGGCAACGCGATGCCCGATCCGCCGAGCAGTTGGACGCGCTGTGCGATGAGGCGCAGCGTAGCCTGGACCTGCGAGACGGGCCGCTGGTGCGCGCCATGCTGGTGAACCTGGCCGACGGCAGCCAGCGACTGGCGCTGGTCATCCATCACCTGGTGGTGGATGGCGTGTCGTGGCGACTGTTGCTGGAAGATCTGCAGCAGGCCTACGAACAACTGGCGGCGGGGGGCGGCGTTACGTTGCCGGCCAAGACCAGCGCCTTCAAGAGTTGGACTGCGCGGCTGATGGCCGAAGCATCGCGCTTCGACGACCAGTCGACCTATTGGAAAGCCCAGCACGAGGGCGCGCGGGACCTGCCATGCGAACGCCCGCAGGGCAGCCTGACGAACGTCCACGGCGCGAAGATCGAATGGCGCCTGGAGGCTGGCCTGACCCGGCAACTGCTGCAACAGGCACCCGCCGCCTATCGCACCCAGGTCAACGATCTGCTGCTCACCGCGCTGGCCCGCACCATCAGCCGCTGGAGCGGGCAACCGGGCACGCTGGTCGAACTCGAAGGCCATGGCCGCGAAGCGCTGTTCGACGACATCGACCTGACCCGCACGGTGGGCTGGCTGACCAGCCTGTTCCCGGTGAACCTCACCGCCACTGATGACATCGGCGGCTCGATCAAGACCATCAAGGAGCAACTGCGCAACGTCCCGGACAAGGGCCTGGGCTACGGCGTGCTGCGTCATCTGGCGGCGCCGTCGGTGCAAGCGCAATGGACAGACCTGGCGCCTGCGCGCATCACTTTCAATTACCTCGGCCAGTTCGACCGCCAGTTCGATGAAGCGGCGCTCTTCGTGCCGTCCGGCGAAGGCAGTGGCGTTGCCCAGGACCCGACGGCACCACTGGCCAACTGGCTGACCGTGGAAGGCCAGGTCTATGGTGGCGAGCTGACGATGAGCTGGGGCTTCAGCCGTGAAATGTTCGACAGCGCGACGGTGCAGCAACTGGTCGATCAATACGCCGTCGAGCTCAAGGCGCTGATCGACCATTGCGTCAACCTGGCTGAACCGCAAGCCACGCCGTCGGATTTCCCACTCGCGCGGATCACCCAGTCGCAACTCGACCATCTGCCGCTGCCGGCCGGTCAGTTGGACGATGTCTACCCGCTGTCGCCGATGCAGCAGGGCTTGTTGTTCCACACCTTGTACGAGCAGGCGGCGGGTGAATACGTCAACCAGTTGCGGGTGGACGTGCAAGGCCTGGATGCCGAGCGATTCCGTGCGGCGTGGCAGGCCACCGTCGCGGCGCAGGACATTTTGCGCAGCGGCTTCGTCTGGCAGGGAGAGCTGTCACAACCGCTGCAGATCGTCCACAAGCAGGTGCAGTTGCCGTTCACGGTGCTGGACTGGCGCGAGCATGCCGAACCGGCCCAGGCCCTCGCCGCGCTGGCCGACGCCGAGCGCGCGCAAGGTTTCGACTTGAGCCAGGCGCCGCTGTTGCGCCTGGTGCTGGTGCGGACCGGCGTCGAACAATGGCATCTGATCTACACCCATCACCACATCCTGATGGACGGCTGGAGCAATTCGCAGTTGCTCGGCGAGGTGATGCAGCGCTACAACGGCCGCGCGCCGGCCCGCACGGGTGGGCGTTATCGCGACTACATCGCTTGGCTGCAACGCCAGGATGGCCAGCTCAGCCAGGACTTCTGGCGCGCACAGTTGGCCCCGTTGCAGGAGCCGACCCGACTCGCCGGTGCGGCCTCGGGCGGCGGCGAGAGCGGCCACGGCGATCATTTCCTGACCCTCGACGCGCCGCGTACCCAAGCACTGGAAGCGTTCGCCCGCCAGCAGAAAATCACCGTGAACACGCTGGTGCAAGCGGCTTGGCTGCTGTTGCTGCAGCGCTATACCGGTCACCAGACCGTGGCGTTTGGCGCGACGGTGGCCGGTCGGCCGGCGGATCTGCCGGGCATCGAGCAGCAGGTCGGCCTGTTCATCAACACCTTGCCGGTCATTGGCAGCCCACGTCCGGACCAAACGGTCGGCCATTGGTTGCAAGCAGTACAGGCACAGAACCTGGGCCTGCGGGACTTCGAGCACACGCCGTTGGCGGATATCCAGCGTTGGGCCGGGCAGGGCGGCGAGGCGCTGTTCGACAACCTCCTGGTGTTCGAGAACTACCCGATTGCCCAGGCCTTGCAGCAAGGCATCGGCAGCGGCGTCACGTTCGGCGACGTTGCCAACCGTGAGCAAGCGCATTACGCCCTGAGCGTCGCGGTCACCCTCGGTGAACAATTGGCGCTGCACTACAGCTACGAGCGCCGGCAGTTCGCCGACGAAATGATTGATCACATCAGTGCCCATCTGCTGCACCTGCTCGAGCAATTCAGCCAGGACGCCGGACGCAACCTGGGCGAAATCGCCCTGGCCAGCGGTGCCGAACACGCTCGGCAACACGTCGAGAACCACCCGCAGCCGTACCCGGTGGACATCGCCGTACACCAGCGGATCGCCGCGCTGGCGGTCGAGCGCCCGCAGCGCACGGCGGTGATTTTCAATGGCCGACATTTCAGCTACGGCGAGATCGACCGGCGCGCCAACCAACTGGCCCACGTCTTGATCAGCCGCGGCGTCGGCCCGGAAACCCGCGTGGGCGTGGCCCTGCCGCGCAGCGAAGGGGTGATCGTCACACTCTTGGCGGTGCTCAAGGCCGGCGGTGCCTACG
Source organism: Pseudomonas frederiksbergensis (assembly GCF_035751725.1). GTDB lineage: Bacteria > Pseudomonadota > Gammaproteobacteria > Pseudomonadales > Pseudomonadaceae > Aquipseudomonas > Aquipseudomonas frederiksbergensis_A. The sequence continues at coordinate 1,918,140 of NZ_CP142104.1, forward strand.
TGCCGTTGGACGTCAGCTATCCCCGTGAACGCCTGGCGTACTTGATGAACGACGCTGGGCTGGCGCTGCTGATCAGCGACTCTTCGGTGTCGGCCCAGTTGCCTGTGGATGAATCGTTGCCGCTGCTGGAGCTGGACCGTGTCGATCTGCGCGAGTTGCCGGTCAGTGCGCCAAACATTCAACTCGACCCGCACAATCTCGCCTACGTCATCTACACCTCCGGCTCCACCGGCAACCCCAAGGGCGTGAGCGTGGCCCACGGTCCGCTGGCGATGCACTGCCAGGCCATTGGCGAGCGTTATGAAATGCGCGACAGCGATTGCGAATTCCATTTCATGTCGTTCGCTTTCGACGGCGCCCATGAGCGCTGGCTCACCAGCCTGACCCACGGTGCGTCGCTGCTGATTCGTGACGACAGCCTGTGGACCCCGGAACAAACCTACAACGCCATGCACGAGCACGGCGTGACGGTGGTGGCGTTCCCGCCCGTTTACTTGCAACAACTGGCCGAGCACGCCGAGCGCGAAGGCAACCCGCCGAAGGTGCGCATCTATTGCTTCGGCGGCGACGCGGTGCCCAACGCCAGTTTCGAACGGGTCAAGCGCGCCTTGCGTCCCGAGTACATCATCAACGGTTATGGCCCGACCGAAACCGTGGTCACGCCGCTGATCTGGAAGGCCGGTCGCGAGGTGTCTTGTGACGCTGCCTACGCCCCCATCGGCAGCCGCATCGGTGACCGCAGCGCCTACGTGCTCGATGCCGACCTGAACCTGTTGCCCCAAGGCATGGCCGGTGAGCTGTACCTGGGCGGTATGGGATTGGCTCGCGGTTACTTGAACCGGCCGGGGCTGACCGCCGAGCGCTTTGTCGCCGACCCGTTCAGCGCTGGCGGCTTGCTGTATCGCACCGGGGACCTGGTGCGCCAGCGCGTCGACGGCACTTTCGATTACCTGGATCGCATCGACAACCAAGTGAAGATCCGCGGCTTCCGCATCGAACTGGGCGAGATCGAAGCCAGCCTGCAAGCCCTCGATGGCGTGCGCGAAGCGGTGGTCGTGGCCCAGGAAGGCACCGTCGGCAGCGGCAAGCGTCTGGTGGCCTATGTGGTGGCCGCGGAACCTGCCCGCGAAGATTTCGCCGAGCACTTGCGCGAGCAACTCAAGGCGACATTGCCGGCGCACATGGTCCCGGCTTATCTGATGCTGCTCGAACGCCTGCCGCTGACCCCCAACGGCAAGCTCGACCGCAAGAACCTGCCCAAGCCTGACGCCAACCAATCGCAACACGCCTACCTGGCGCCGCGCAATGCGCTGGAACAGCAACTCGCGTCGATCTGGCAGGACGTGCTCAAGCTTGAACGTGTCGGCCTGCGGGATAATTTCTTCGAGTTGGGTGGCGATTCCATCGTCTCGATCCAGGTGGTCAGCCGCGCCCGCCATGCCGGCATGCATTTCACGCCCAAGGACCTGTTCCAGTACCAGACTCTGGAAATGCTCGCGCCCATGGTTCGCCAGGGTGAAGCCGCCCAAGTCATCGATCAGGGGCCGGTGACGGGCGAAATGGCGCTGTTGCCGGTGCAGCGTGTGTTCATCGAACAGGCGATACCGCAGCGTCATCACTGGAACCAGGCGGTGATGCTCAAGCCGACCCACCGCCTGGACGCATCGATTCTGAACCAGGCGTTGAAGGCGCTGTTGCAACATCACGATGGCCTGCGCTTGTGCTTCACGGAGCAGAACGACGGCTGGACGGCGATTTACCGTCCTGCGGACACTCAATGCAAGGACCTGCTCTGGGCCGTGGACGCGCCTGATGCGCAGGTCTTGCAGAGTATCGCCAACGAGGCCCAGCGCAGTCTGGACCTGCAAGAGGGCCCCTTGCTGCGGGCTGTCCTGGCGGCGCTGGGCGATGGCAGCCAGCGTTTGTTGCTGGCGGTGCATCACTTGGTGGTCGATGGCGTGTCGTGGCGGATCCTGTTCGAGGACCTGCAAAGTGCCTACCGACAGTTGTCCAGCGGTGCGGCGGTGCAATTGCCGCTGAAAACCACCTCGGCGCAGGTCTGGGCCGAGCGCCTGCAAGCGCATGCCCGCAGCAACCGGTTGCAGCAGGAACTGGCGTTCTGGCAGGCCCGGCTCGAAGACGTCGATGCCTCGTTGCCAATGGATAACCCCGCAGGCGGCCAGCAGAACCGTCTGGCGGTGACCGTGCGTACGCGACTCGATGCCGCGTTGACCCGGCAACTGCTGCAAGACGCGCCCAAGGCCTATCGGACCCAGGTCAACGACTTGCTGCTCACGGCACTGGCGCGGGTGATGGTGCGCTGGACGGGCAACGACAGTGCGCTGATCCAGCTCGAAGGCCATGGTCGCGAAGCCTTGTTCGACGACGTCGACCTGACCCGCACCGTTGGCTGGTTCACCAGCCTCTATCCGGCCCGGCTCACGCCACGGGCGGACCTGGGGGATTGCCTCAAGCAAATCAAGGAGCAACTGCGGGCGATCCCCGACAAAGGCCTGGGCTTTGGTGCCTTGGCTTATCTGGCGGATGACGCGACGCGGGCCCTCCTGGCCGGTTTGCCAACGCCCAGCCTGACCTTCAATTACCTGGGCCAGTTCGACGCCAGCTTCAACGAAGCCGAGGGCGCCCTGTTCATCCCGGCCGACGAAGCCGCTGGCGATGAGCTGGACGCCGAAGCACCGCTGTCCAATGCGCTGGCCTTGAACGGCCAGGTGTTCGGCGGCGAACTGAACCTGGGCTGGACCTTCAGCCGCGAGCAGTTCAACGAATCCACCATCCAGGCGCTGGCCGACGATTATGCGCTGGAGTTGCAGCGGCTCATCGAGCATTGCTGCCGGGGCGAGCACAGCGGCGTAACACCGTCGGACTTCCCTCTGGCGAGCCTGAGCCAGCCACAACTGGATGGGCTGCCGATGCCGCCCGCGCAGATCGTCGACCTGTATCCGTTATCACCGATGCAACAAGGCATGCTGTTCTATGGCGTGTACGGTGACGCGAGCGGCGACTACATCAACCAACTGCGCCTGGACATCGAGGGGCTGGACCCGGAACGCTTCCGCCAGGCTTGGCAAGCGGCGGTCGATGCCCATGACATCCTGCGCACGCGGTTTGTCTGGCAGGGCGATTTGCCGGCGCCGGTGCAGGTGGTCAGCAAGTACCTGGAGCTGCCTTACAGCCTGCACGATCTGAGCGATGATCCACTGCATGACCAGACCGTACAGGCCCTGGCCGATGCCGAGCGCCAACACCTTCATCTGAGCGCGCCGGCCCTGGTGCGGTTGATGATCGTGCGCCTCGATGAGCGGCGTTATCACCTGATCTACAGCCATCATCACATCCTCATGGACGGCTGGAGCAATTCACAGCTGCTCGGCGAAGTGCTGCAACGCTACAGCGGTCAATCCATGGCCGTGTCCGGCGGACGTTATCGGGACTACATCGCCTGGCTGCAACGCCAGGACGCGGCGGCCAGCGAGGCGTTCTGGAAGCCTGCGCTAGAACGCCTGGAAGCACCGACACGGTTGGCCGATGCGGTTGGCAAGCCGACGGACGCCGGTGTTGGTTATGGCGATCATATGCAGGTGCTGGACGAGTCGTTGACCCGGCGCCTGGAAGCCTTCGCTCGCTCCTCGAAAGTCACGGTGAACACGCTGGTGCAAGCCGCTTGGCTGCTGCTGTTGCAGCGCTACACCGGCAAATCCACCGTGGCGTTTGGTGCGACGGTCGCCGGGCGTCCGGCTGACTTGCCCGGCATCGAGCAGCAGATCGGCTTGTTCATCAACACCTTGCCGGTGATCGCCAGCCCTCGGGCCGAGCAGTCGCTGGACAGTTGGTTGCAAACGGTGCAGGCGCAGAACCTCGCCCTGCGCGAGTTCGAGCACACTGCGTTGCTCGACATCCAGCGCTGGGCCGGGCAGGGCGGCGACGCGTTGTTCGACAGTTTGCTGGTGTTCGAAAACTACCCGATCGCCGAGGCCTTGGAGCAGGGCGCGCCGGATGGTTTGCGTTTTGGTTCGCCGATCACCCAGGAGCAGACCAACTATCCGTTGACGCTGTTGGTGGGGTTGGAGCGGCAGCTGTCGGTGCATATGAGTTATCAGCGGGCGAGTTTCTCGGCTGTAACGGTGGAGCGATTGGCGGCGCATCTGGTGCAGTTGCTCGGGCAGATGACCGCGCAGGGCGAGCGCCCGTTGGGTGAGCTGTCGATGCTGGAATTCGATGAACACCAGCGCCTGACCCATGACTGGAATCCTGTGGATGCGCCGTTCGAACAGGACGTCTGCATTCATCAGATGATCGCCCGCCAAGCGGAAAACGCCCCGGACGCCTTGGCAGTCACCTTCGCCAACACGCGTCTGAGCTACAGCGAGCTCGACGGCCGCGCCAATCGCCTGGCCCACCAGCTCATCGAACTGGGCGTCGGCCCGGAAGTGCGGGTGGGCGTGGCGATGCCGCGTTCCGAACAGTTGCTGATCGCCTTGCTGGCAGTGCTCAAGGCGGGCGGCGCCTACGTGCCGCTGGACCCGGATTACCCGGCCGAACGCGTGGCCTACATGCTTGATGACAGTCGGGCGCGGGTGTTGTTGACCGAGCAGTCGGTGGCCTTGACGTTGACGGTTCCGGCCGAGACTGAAGTGCTGATGCTGGATCGGATCGAGTTGACCTCATATCCCTTCACCGCACCGGTCACAACGGTCACACCGGACAACCTCGCCTACGTCATCTACACCTCCGGCTCCACCGGCAAACCCAAGGGCGTGGCCATCGCCCACCGCAACGTCCTGGCATTGATCGACTGGTCCAAATCCGTCTACAGCCGCGACGATATCCAAGGCGTGCTCGCCTCAACCTCGGTGTGCTTTGATCTGTCGGTGTGGGAGCTGTTCGTCACCCTGGCCAACGGCGGCTCGCTGATCATCGCCCGCAACGCCCTGGAACTGCCGCACCTGCCTGCCCGCGACCAGGTGCGCCTGATCAACACCGTGCCCTCGGCGATCGCCGCGTTGCAGCGCAATGGGGAGATTCCGCACAGCGTGCGCATCATCAACCTGGCCGGTGAGCCACTGAAGCAGAGCCTGGTGGATGCCCTTTACCCACAGGGAATCGAGCATGTCTATGACCTTTATGGTCCCTCCGAAGACACCACCTACTCAACCTGGACCCGCCGTACCCAAGGCGGCACGGCCAACATCGGCCGCCCACTCAAGCACACCGCCAGCTACCTCCTCGACGCCAACCTGCAACCGGTGCCCCAGGGCGTCTCGGCCGAGCTGTACCTGAGCGGCGCCGGCATAACCCGGGGCTACCTCGGGCGAGCGGCGATGACCGCCGAGAAGTACGTGCCCAACCCGTTCTCCACCACGGGCGAGCGCCTGTACCGCACCGGCGACCTGTGCCGTTATCGCGCCGACGGCGTGCTCGAATACCAAGGCCGCATCGACCATCAGGTGAAGATCCGCGGCTTCCGCATCGAGCTGGGGGAAATCGAGGCGCGGCTGCTGCAACAGCCCGAGGTCAACGAAGTCGCCGTGCTCGCCCAGGAAGGGCCGGGCGGCCAGCAACTGGTGGCCTACGTGATGACCTCGACGGACGCCGACACACTGCGCGATCCCCTCAAGGCCCGACTCAAGGAGCATCTGCCGGACTACATGATCCCGGCCCACTGGCTGTTCCTCGACCAGTTGCCGCTGACCCCCAACGGCAAGCTTGATCGCAAGGCATTGCCGGGTATCGAGGCCGGGCGCTCGCAAAGCGCATACGAAGCACCGGTCAGCGAACTGCAGCAGCAAGTCGCGACGATCTGGGCCCAGGTGCTCACCGTCGAACGCGTGGGCCTTGACGCTCACTTCTTCGAGCTGGGCGGCCACTCGCTGCTGGCGGTCACTGCCGTCTCGCGCATGGCCCTCGAACTGGGGTTGAGCCTGACCCCGCAACTGCTGTTCCAGCACCCCGTCCTGCAGGATTTTGTCGCACAAATCGACAGCACGGACGGGCCAATCAATGAAGAGAAACTGAACAAGCTGGACGCCCTGCTTGATGAAATGGAGGAAGTCTGATGGACAAGAGTGTTGCTTTGAGGGTTGCCAAGCGCTTTATCACTCTGCCGCTGGACAAACGCAGGCTGTACCTGGAGAAGATGCTGGAAGAGGGCGTCTCGCCGGCCAACCTGCCGATCCCCGAGGTGCGTTCCGGGTTCGAGCACATCCCGCAATCTTATGCCCAGGAGCGCCAGTGGTTCCTCTGGCAAATGGACCCGCACAGTTCGGCCTACCACATTCCCAGCGCCCTGCGCCTCAAAGGCCAACTGAACGTGCCGGCCCTGGAGCGCAGCTTCAATGCCCTGGCCGAGCGTCACGAAAGCTTGCGCACCACGTTTGCCGAGCAGGGCGAGCAAGCCGTCCAGGTTATCCACCGGCAGATGCCCCTGAGCATCACTGTCGAGGCGCTGCCGGCCGGTTCACCGATCAGCGAGGACGCGCGCATCAAGGCTTACATCGAAGGCGAAACCGCGCGTCCGTTCGATTTGCGCCAAGGGCCGTTGCTACGGGTTTCGCTGTTGAAAATCGCCGAGGATGACCATGTGCTGGTGCTGATCCAGCACCACATCATCGCCGATGGTTGGTCGATGCGCGTGCTGGTGGACGAACTGGTGCGGTGTTACGCCGCCGACACCGGCGGCCAGCCGCTGGCATTGCCGGAACTGCCGGTGCAATACGCCGACTACGCCATCTGGCAACGCCATTGGCTGGAAGCCGGCGAGCGCGAACGCCAGTTGGCTTATTGGGTCCAGACCCTGGGCGACGAGCAACCGGTGCTGGAGCTGCCATTCGATCAGCCGCGCCCTCCGGTGCAGAGCCTTCGTGGTGCGCGGCTGGACGTGAAGCTGGCGCCGGAACTGGCCACCGGGCTCAAGCAACTGGCCCAGCGCGAAGGCGCCAGCCTGTTCATGGTTCTGCTCGCCTCGTTCCAGGCATTGCTGCACCGCTACAGCGGCCAGCCGCAGATCCGCGTCGGCGTGCCGACGGCCAACCGCAACCGGGTCGAGACCGAAGGGCTGATCGGCTTTTTCGTCAACACCCAAGTGCTCAATGCCCACGTCGATGGGCAGATGCCATTCGAGCAATTGCTCGCCCAGGTCAAGCAAGCGGCCATGGCGGCCCAGGCCCATCAGGACCTGCCGTTCGAGCAACTGATCGAAGCCCTCCAGCCAGAGCGAAGCCTGAGCCACAGCCCGATTTTCCAGGTCATGTTCAACCACCAGAATGCCGATGCCACGGGCCGCCGGCAAATGCAGCTGCCGCAACTGCGGGTCGAGGACCTGACGTGGGAAGGGCGCACCGCCCAGTTCGACTTGACCCTGGGCACCTACGAAACCGAGCGGGGCATCGCCGCCGAGCTGACCTATGCCACCGATCTCTTCGAAGCGCAGACCATCGAGCGCCTGGCCGAGCACTGGCAAAACCTGCTGCAGGGTATCGTCGACGCGCCCCACCAGCGGGTTGGGGAGCTGCCGCTGCTCGACCCGTCGCAGCAGCGCCTCACGCAACAGCGGTGGCTGCGCGTCGACGACCACGGTGCCGAAGCCGTGTGCGTCCACCAACGCATCGCCGGACAGGCGCACCGGGCCCCCGACGCATTGGCGCTGACCGTTGACGGACGATCCCTGAGCTACCGGCAATTGGACGCCCGCGCCAACCAACTGGCTCACCGCCTGATTGATCTGGGCGTGTCCCCGGGCGAGCTGGTGGGCATCGCGGTGGAGCGCAGCGTCGAGCTGATTGTCGGCCTGCTGGCGATCCTCAAGGCTGGCGGCGCCTACGTGCCGTTGGACCCTGGGTATCCCGAGGATCGCCTGGCCTACATGATCGAGGACAGCGGCATTGGGCTGCTGCTGACCCAGGCCCGTTTGCAAGCGCGATTGCCGATCCCGCCGGCGCTCCGGACCCTGCTGCTGGACTCGCCGGACGCCGCACTGCAAGACGCTCCGAAAACCTGCCCGATGGTGCCGTTGACCGGCGAGCACCTGGCCTATGTCATCTACACCTCCGGCTCCACCGGCAAGCCCAAGGGTGTGATGGTGCGCCATGATGCGCTGGGCAATTTCATCACCAGCATGATCGCCCAGCCGGGCCTCGCGGCCAGCGACCGCATGCTGTCGCTGACGACCTTCTCCTTCGATATTTTCGGCTTGGAAATCTACGGACCGCTCTGCGCCGGGGCCAGTATCGTGCTGACCGGGCAGCACGTGCACCAGGATCCGCAAGCGGTGCTCGCGTTGATCGAACAACACGACGTCAGCGTGCTGCAAGCCACGCCGTCGAGCTGGCGCATGCTGCTCGACCATGAGCGGGCCTCGGTGCTCGCCGGCCGGACCTTCCTGTGCGGCGGCGAAGCCTTGCCCCAGGAACTGGCCCAGCGGCTGCTGGCGCTTTCGCCGAAGCTCTGGAACCTCTACGGGCCGACCGAAACCACCATCTGGTCGGCGGTGCACCCGTTGAGCCCCGGGCGCGACCGGCCCTTTCTTGGCCAGCCGCTGGACAATACCGCGCTGTACATCGTCGGCAGCGACCTGACCCTCAACCCGCCCGGCGCGCCGGGGGAACTGCTGATCGGTGGCGCCGGCCTGGCCCGTGGTTATTTCCAGCGCCCGGGGCTGACCGCCGAACGCTTCGTCCCTGATCCGTTCTCCACAACCGGCGAACGGCTGTACCGCACCGGCGACTTGACCCGTTATCGCGCCGAAGGGGTGGTCGAATACCTCGGCCGCATCGACCATCAGGTGAAGATTCGCGGCCTGCGCATCGAGCTCGGGGAAATCGAAGCCGCGTTGCTGGCCCAGGACAGCGTGCGCGAAACCGTGGTGGTCGCCCACGAAGGCCCGACCGGGGCGCAACTGGTGGGTTACGTCGTGCCTGCCAGCGGCGAAGTGCCGGAGCCCGATGCGCCGCTGCGCGCAACGCTCAAGGCGGCCCTCAAGGCGCAGTTGCCGGACTACATGGTTCCGGCGCACCTGTTGTTCCTGGCCCGATTGCCGCTGACGCCCAATGGCAAGATCGATCGCAAGGCCTTGCCGGCGCCCGACGCCAGCGACGTGCAACAGGCCTACGTGGCGCCTCGCAGTGAGGTCGAGCAACAAGTCGCGGCGATCTGGCAGGACGTGCTCAAGCTTGAGCGCGTGGGCCTGGAGGATCATTTCTTCGAACTGGGCGGGCATTCACTGTTAGTGACCCAAGTGGTGTCGCGAATCCGTCGGGTGCTGGGCATCGAGGTGCCGCTGCGCAGCCTGTTCGAACACAGCACCTTGCAGGCGTTCGTCGCCTCCTTCGATGCCACGTCCGGCGAACAGGCTCCAGCGATGGTGCCGGTGCCTCGCGATGCGCCACTGCCGCTGTCGTTTGCCCAGGAACGCCAGTGGTTCCTCTGGAAAATGGATCCGGACAGCGCGGCCTATAACATCCCCACGGCCCTGCGGATGCGCGGCACGCTGGACAAGGAGGCGCTGCGCAAGAGTTTCGCTGCGCTGGTGGAGCGTCACGAAAGCTTGCGCACCCTATTCGTCGAAGAGGATGGGCGCACCTGCCAGGTTATTCGCGGGCAGGGGGAGGTCGACTTCGTCGAGCAGCGCCTGGAAGGGCGAGGCATCCAGGCCTTGGTCGAACAGCACACACAACGTCCGTTCGATCTGGCGACTGATTCGTTGCTGCGCGTGGCGCTGCTGGAAGTGGACGAACAGGACCACATCCTGGTGCTGACGCTGCATCACATCGTCTCCGATGGCTGGTCCTTGCAGGTGATGGTCGATGACCTGATGAGCCTGTATTCGGCGTTCGTCCAAGGCCAGCAAGCGCATCTGCCGCCGTTGGCGGTGCAGTATGCCGACTACGCCGTCTGGCAGCGGCAATGGATGGCGGCCGGAGAGCGGGATCGTCAATTAGCCTATTGGTCCGGGCAACTGGGCGGCGAACAGCCGCTGCTGGAGCTGCCCACCGACCATCCGCGCCCGGCGCAGCAAAGCCTGCGCGGCGCGCGTCTGCCAATCGTGTTGGACGCGGCCTTGAGCGCTGATCTCAAGGCCCTGGCCCGGCGGGAAAACGTCACGTTGTTCGTGCTGTTGCTCGGTTCGTTCCAGGCGCTGCTGCATCGCTACAGCGGCCAGGCCGATATCCGCGTCGGCGTGCCGATTGCCAACCGCCAGCGGCTGGAAACCGAGCGACTGATCGGTTTCTTCGTCAACACCCAGGTCCTGCGTAGCGAGTTCCACAGTGAGCTGACCGGCGCCGCGCTGCTGCAGCAGCTCAAGCAAACGGCCATGGCCGCGCAGATGCACCAGGACCTGCCTTTCGAGCAGTTGGTAGATGCCTTGCAACCGCAGCGCAACCTCAGCCACAGCCCGTTGTTCCAGGCGATGTTCAACCACCGCAATGAAACCGACTCGGCGTTCGCCAATGCCTTGCCGGACCTTTGCGTCGAACCCCTTGGCTGGACGCAGCGCACCGCGCAATTCGACCTGAGCATGGACACCGTCGAGAGCTCGCAGGGCCTGCACGCGGCGCTGACCTATGCGACGGATCTTTTCGAGCCGGCGACCGTCGAGCGCATGGCCCGGCATTGGCTCAACCTGTTGCATGGCATGACGCACGATCTGCATCGCCCGGTGGCGCAGTGGACGCTGCTGGACGAGGGCGAGCGTCGGCACATGCTCATCGACTGGAACGCGACGGCGCAGCATTACCCGCTCGACCGCAGCGTGCAAAGCCTGATCGAGGAACAGGTGCGCCGAACGCCGGACGCGCCTGCGCTGGTCTTCGGCGAGCAGCGCTTGAGCTACCGCGAACTCAACGCCCGGGCCAACCGCCTGGCCCATCGCCTGATCGACCAAGGCGTCGGTCCGGATGTGCTGGTGGGCATCGCCGTCGAGCGTTCCGTGGAAATGGTGCTGGGGCTGTTGGCGATTCTCAAGGCCGGCGGCGCCTACGTGCCGCTGGACCCCGAATACCCGCGTGATCGCCTGGCCTACATGTTCGAAGACAGCGGCATTGGCTTGCTGCTGACCCAGCAACACCTGGTGGACGCCTTGCCGATGCCGGACGGGCTGCGCAGCCTGGTGCTGGATTCGCTCGACGACGGCTTGTACGCCAGCCGCGACGGCAATCCCGGCGTCGAAGTCCACGGTGAGAACCTGGCGTATGTGATCTATACCTCCGGTTCCACCGGCAAACCCAAGGGCGCGGGCAATCGCCATAGCGCCCTGGTCAACCGTCTGTGCTGGATGCAACAGGCGTATGGCCTCGATGCCTCGGACAGCGTGCTGCAAAAAACACCGTTCAGCTTCGACGTGTCGGTGTGGGAGTTCTTCTGGCCACTGCTGACCGGTTCGACGCTGGTGGTGGCCGCGCCGGGCGCCCATCGCGACCCGGCGCTGTTGATCGAGTTGATCACGGCCCAGGGCATCACCACGCTGCACTTCGTGCCGTCGATGCTCCAGGCGTTTGTGCAGGACTCGCGGGTGGCCGAATGCGTCAGCTTGAAGCGGATCGTGTGCAGCGGCGAAGCGCTGCCGGTGGATGCCCAGCAGCAGGTGTTCGCCAAGTTGCCGAGCGCCAACCTGTACAACCTCTACGGCCCGACCGAGGCGGCCATCGACGTGACCCACTGGACCTGTGTCGAGGAGGGGCGCGACAGCGTGCCGATCGGCCAGCCGATCGCCAACCTCGGCACCTACATCCTCGACGATGAGTTGTCCCCGGTGCCGGTGGGGGTGATCGGCGAGTTGTATCTGGCGGGCGAGGGGTTGGCGCGGGGTTACCATCGGCGCGCGGCTTTGACCGCCGAGCGGTTCGTCACCGGGCCGTTCGGCCATGGCCAGCGCCTGTACCGGACCGGCGACCTGGCGCGCTATCGCCCCGACGGCGTAATCGAATACGCCGGGCGGATCGACCATCAAGTGAAAATCCGTGGCCTGCGCATCGAACTAGGCGAAATCGAAGCACGCATGGTCGAGCACGATGCCGTGCGCGAAACGGTGGTCCTGGCCCAGGACGGCACGCTGCTGGTCGCCTATGTGGTGCCGGCGCGCGCCGAGCTGCTGGCCGCCGATGACGCCGTTCGCCAGGAGTTGCAAGTGCGCCTCAGGGAACATCTGAGCCAATCCTTGCCTGACTACATGGTGCCGCAACACTGGGTGTGGCTGGAAAAAATGCCGGTCAGCCCCAACGGCAAGCTCGAGCGCAAGGCGCTGCCCAAGGCCGAGCCAAGTGCCCATCCCCAGGCCTACATCGCAGCGGTGACCGCGCAGGAACAGACGCTGGTGGATATCTGGCAAAGCGTGCTCGGACGCGATCGCGTGGGCGTGACCGATAATTTCTTCGAGCTGGGCGGCGACTCGATCATCTCCATCCAAGTGGTGAGCCGAGCCCGTCAGGCCGGCCTTCATTTCAGCCCCAAGGATCTGTTCCTGCACCAGACCATCCAAGGGTTGGCTGGCGTGGCGACAACCGGCGAAGGCGGCCCGGTGATCGACCAGGGCCCGGTGACAGGGGAGACGCTGCTGCTGCCGTTCCAGCAGCTGTTCTTCGAACAGGCCATGGCCGAACCTCACCACTGGAACCAGTCGGTGCTGCTCAAATGCGTGCGATCGGTGAACGCCGGGCATCTGGAGCAGGCGTTGCAGGCCTTGGTCGAACACCACGATGCCTTGCGCCTGTCCTTCGTCTGCGAGGCAGGCACCTGGACCGCTCGCCACAAGACCCTGGCCGAACAGCGCACGCTCTGGCCACGCTCGCCGTTGTTGTGGACCGCCGACGTGGCGGATGCGCCGGCCCTCGAACGCCTGGCCGAACACGCCCAGCGCAGCCTTGAACTGGACAGCGGCGCGCTGCTGCGCGGTGTCCTGGCGACCCTGGCCGATGGCAGCCAGCGGCTGTTGTTGGTGATCCATCACTTGGTGGTCGACGGCGTGTCCTGGCGGATGCTGCTGGAAGATTTGCAACGGGCATATGATCAATTGCAAGCCGGTCAGACGCCGACATTACCGGCCAAGACCACATCGGCACAGACTTGGGCGCAACGGTTGCAGGCCCATGCCGGCAGTGCGACGTTGCAGAACCAAGTGGCGTACTGGCAGGCGCAATTGGAAGGCGCTTGCCCCGACCTGCCTTGCGATCATCCCCAAGGTGATTTGCGCAGGTGCCATGGGGCGCAAGTGCAGACGCGGCTGGACAAAGAGCTGACTCGACGACTGTTGCAGCAAGCGCCGGCGACCTATCGCACCCAGGTCAACGACCTGCTGTTGACGGCGCTGGCCCGGGTGATCGGCCGCTGGACTTGCCAGGCGTCGACCTTGATCCAGCTGGAAGGCCATGGCCGCGAGGCGCTGTTTGAAGATGTAGACCTTAGCCGCAGCGTGGGTTGGTTTACCAGCCTGTTTCCGGTGCGCCTGACCCCGACGGCGACCGCCGAAGGCTCGATCAAGGCGATCAAGGAGCAACTGCGGGCCATTCCCGACAAGGGGCTTGGTTTCGGCGTGTTGCGCTACCTGGGCGATGAACCGACGCGTCGTGCCCTCGCGGCACTGCCGGTGCCGCGCATCACTTTCAATTATCTGGGGCAGTTCGACAGCGGCTTCAATGCAGAGGCCGACGGGCTGTTTGTCCCTGCCAGCGAATCGGCGGGCGCGGCCCAGAGCCCATTGGCGCCGCTGGACAACTGGTTGACCCTCAATGGCAGCGTCTATGCCGGCGAGTTGAGCATCGACTGGACCTTCAGCACGCAGATCTTCGACGAGGCGACGATCCAGGCGCTGGCGGTGGATTACGCTCGGCAATTGCAGGAGTTGATCGACCACTGTTGCGAGACCCAGCGCCACGGCTTCACCCCGTCGGACTTCCCCCTCGCCGGGTTGGACCAGGCGCAGTTGGACGCGTTGCCACTGGTGGCCCGGGAGGTGGAGGACCTCTATCCGTTGTCGCCAATGCAACAAGGCATGCTGTTCCACACGCTGTACGAGCAACAGGCCGGCCATTACATCAACCAGATGCGCGTGGATGTCCAAGGGCTGGAGGTCGAACGCTTCCGCCAGGCCTGGCAAGCGGCGACCGACGCTCATGACGTGCTGCGCAGCGGTTTTGTCTGGGAAGGCGATTTCAAGCGTGCGTTGCAGGTGGTGCACAAGCGCGTCGACGTTGCGTTGCAGCTTGAGGATGGGCGCATACAAGCTGACCTTCCTCGCTACCTGGACACCCTCGCGACAGCCCAGCGCCAACAAGGGTTTGCCCTGGACGCTGCGCCGTTGCTGCGGTTGGTGGTCGTGCGGGTGGCGGATGATCGCTATCACTTGATCTACACCAGCCACCACATCCTCATGGACGGCTGGAGCAATTCACAGCTGCTCGGCGAAGTGCTGCAACGCTACAGTGGTCAATCCATGGCCGTGTCCGGCGGACGTTATCGAGACTACATCGCCTGGCTGCAACGCCAGGACGCGGCGGCCAGCGAGGCGTTCTGGAAGCCTGCGCTAGAACGCCTGGAAGCACCGACACGGTTGGCCGATGCGGTTGGCAAGCCGACGGACGCCGGTGTTGGTTATGGCGATCATATGCAGGTGCTGGACGAGTCGTTGACCCGGCGCCTGGAAGCCTTCGCTCGCTCCTCGAAAGTCACGGTTAACACGCTGGTGCAAGCGGCGTGGCTGCTGCTGTTGCAGCGCTACACCGGCAAATCCACCGTGGCGTTTGGTGCGACGGTGGCCGGGCGTCCGGCTGACTTGCCCGGCATCGAGCAGCAGATCGGCTTGTTCATCAACACCTTGCCGGTGATCGCCAGCCCTCGGGCCGAGCAGTCGCTGGACAGTTGGTTGCAAACGGTGCAGGCGCAGAACCTCGCCCTGCGCGAGTTCGAGCACACTGCGTTGCTCGACATCCAGCGCTGGGCCGGGCAGGGCGGCGACGCGTTGTTCGACAGTTTGCTGGTGTTCGAAAACTACCCGATCGCCGAGGCCTTGGAGCAGGGCGCGCCGGACGGTTTGCGCTTCGGTTCGCCGATCACCCAGGAGCAGACCAACTATCCGTTGACGCTGTTGGTGGGGTTGGAGCGGCAGTTGTCGGTGCACATGAGTTATCAGCGGGCGAGTTTCTCGGCTGTAACGGTGGAGCGATTGGCGGCGCATCTGGTGCAGTTGCTCGGGCAGATGACCGCGCAGGGCGAGCGCCCGTTGGGTGAGCTGTCGATGCTGGAATTCGATGAACACCAGCGCCTGACCCATGACTGGAATCCTGTGGATGCGCCGTTCGAACAGGACGTCTGCATTCATCAGATGATCGCCCGCCAAGCGGAAAACGCCCCGGACGCCTTGGCCGTCACCTTCGCCAACACGCGTCTGAGCTACAGCGAGCTCGACGGCCGCGCCAATCGCCTGGCCCACCAGCTCATCGAACTGGGCGTCGGCCCGGAAGTGCGGGTGGGCGTGGCGATGCCGCGTTCCGAGCAGTTGCTGATCGCCTTGCTGGCGGTGCTCAAGGCGGGCGGCGCCTACGTGCCGCTGGACCCGGATTACCCGGCCGAACGCGTGGCTTACATGCTTGATGACAGCCGGGCGCGGGTGTTGTTGACCGAGCAGTCGGTGGTCCAGACGTTGACGGTTCCGGCTGGAACCGAAGTGCTGATGCTCGATCAGCTCGACCTTTCAGGCTATCCGTTGAGCGAGCCGGTTACCCAGGTCACACCGGACAACCTCGCCTACGTCATCTACACCTCCGGCTCCACCGGCAAACCCAAGGGCGTGGCCATCGCCCACCGCAACGTCCTGGCATTGATCGACTGGTCCAAATCCGTCTACAGCCGCGACGATATCCAAGGCGTACTCGCCTCAACCTCGGTTTGCTTTGATCTGTCGGTGTGGGAGCTGTTCGTCACCCTGGCCAACGGCGGTTCGCTGATCATCGCTCGCAACGCCCTGGAACTGCCGCACCTGCCGGCCCGCGACCAGGTGCGCCTGATCAACACCGTGCCCTCGGCGATCGCCGCGTTGCAGCGCAATGGGGAGATTCCGCACAGCGTGCGCATCATCAACCTGGCCGGTGAGCCACTGAAGCAGAGCCTGGTGGATGCCCTTTACCCACAGGGAATCGAGCATGTCTATGACCTTTATGGTCCCTCCGAAGACACCACCTACTCAACCTGGACCCGCCGTACCCAAGGCGGCACGGCCAACATCGGCCGCCCACTCAAGCACACCGCCAGCTACCTCCTCGACGCCAACCTGCAACCGGTGCCCCAGGGCGTCTCGGCCGAGCTGTACCTGAGCGGCGCCGGCATCACCCGGGGCTACCTCGGGCGAGCGGCGATGACCGCCGAGAAGTACGTGCCCAACCCGTTCTCCACCACGGGCGAGCGCCTGTACCGCACCGGCGACCTGTGCCGTTATCGCGCCGACGGCGTGCTCGAATACCAGGGTCGCATCGACCATCAGGTGAAGATCCGCGGCTTCCGCATCGAGCTGGGGGAGATCGAGGCGCGGCTGCTGCAACAGCCCGAGGTCAACGAAGTCGCCGTGCTCGCCCAGGAAGGGCCGGGCGGCCAGCAACTGGTGGCCTACGTGGTGACCTCGGCGGACGCCGACACACTGCGCGATCCACTCAAGGCCCGACTCAAGGAGCATCTGCCGGACTACATGATCCCGGCCCACTGGCTGTTCCTCGACCAGTTGCCGCTGACCCCCAATGGCAAGCTTGATCGCAAGGCGTTGCCGGGCGTGGAGGCCGGGGTGACGCAAAACGGTTACGCGCCCCCCGCCAGCGAACTGGAGCAACGGATCGCCGACATCTGGCAGCAAGTGCTGGAAGTGGAGCAGGTTGGGCGCAACGATCATTTCTTCGAGCGCGGCGGTCACTCATTGCTGGCGACCCAGGCGATCTCCCGGCTGCGCAAACTCACGGGTAATCCGCTGAGCTTGCGTGACCTGTTCGATCATCCACGGCTCAGCGCACTGGCGGCGCTGATGAGCGAGACCGGTGACGCAACCGTGCGCGCAGGCGACTCCAGCAAGGTTCGGCTCAAGGCCCATGGGCCAAGGCAATCGGCACCGTTGTCGTTGGTGCAACGGCGGTTGTGGATCGCCGAGCAACTGTCCGGCGGTACTTCGGCGTATGGCATGCCCATGGCGCTGCGCCTGTGCGGCGAGTTGTCGGTCGAGCGGCTGATGAGCAGCTTTGCCGAAGTGACGCGCCGTCACGCCGTGCTGCGCACCGCGTATGTCCAGGACGACGAAGGCGATCCACTGGCGTTGATTGCCGACGAAGTCGAGCTGGATTTCCCTCTGGTCGATCTGTCCGAGCTTTCGCCCGGTGCACGGCAGGAACGCGTGGCCCAGGCGACGCTGGACAATGCCCGCATTCCGATCGACCTGGAACAGGCGCCGCTGCTGCGCGGGCGGATCCTGCGCCTGGGCCCGACCGAGCATGTGTTGTTGTACGCCATGCACCACATCATTTCCGATGGCTGGTCCATGGGGTTGTTGATCAACGAGCTGGTGCAGATCTACGAAGCCGCTTCACGGCATGAACCGATGCCGCTGGCGCCACTGGAGGTCCAATACCATGACTTCGCCCTGTGGCAGCAGGCGTTGGAAGACCAGGGCGTGCTGGCGCGCCAGGCCGACTATTGGAAGCAACGACTCGACGGTTACAACGGGCGTCTCGACTTGCCGCTGGACAATCCTCGTGGGCAGACGGCGTCGTATGAGGGCGATGCGTTGCAGTTCGAACTTCCTGTCGACCTCAGCGCAGCATTGCGGCGGCTGTCGAGCGAGGCCGGCGTCACGCTGTACAGCACGCTGCTGGCCTCGTTCCAAGTGTTGTTGCATCGCCACTGCGCTACGCAGGACCTGGTGGTGGGCGCTGACGTGGCCGGGCGTGAACAACCTGAGTTGGAGCGCTTGATCGGCTTTTTCGTCAATGTCCTGCCGCTGCGTTCGCGCTTCGATGCGGGCGTGACCTTCAGCCGATTCCTGGCCCAGGCCCAGGACGATCTGCTCGGCGCGCTGGAGCATCAGGACTTGCCGTTCGACCAGATCGTCGACGCCTGCGGCGTGCCTCGTCACAAGGGCATGAACCCGTTGCTCCAGGTGTTGTTCGTGATGAACAACGTGCCGGTGCGCACACGCTCCATGGCGGGCTTGAGCGTGGAGTTCCTGCCGGCGCTGCAGAACCATTCTAAATTCGACATGGCATTGTTCGTTGACGAAGAAGAAGGGCAATTGCGCGGTAATTGGCAATTCGCCACAGCCTTGTTCGGACATGAGCGCATCCAGTACCTGATCCGGGCCTGGACGACCCTGTTGGAACAGATCGTCGCTGATCAGGACATTCAATTGGGAGCTATCAGCATGCCAGTCGACAACGTGGCGACAGCCGCCGCGCCAACCAACGCCCCGGGGCCCAAGGCCGACAAACTGGGCAAGTTCCTCAAGCGCTCGGCAACCCCGGCCGCGCGGCCGCGTCCAGCGTTGGTGCGTGAATCGCTGGTGGCGGCGCCTCAGCGTTTCCCTCTGATGCTGGAGCCCGGCGAGCCGCACCTGGACGTCATCGAGTGGATCCGGCAGAACCGACCATCGATCGAGCAGAAACTGGCCGAACACGCCGGCATCCTGTTCCGTGGTTTCGCGCTGGATGGCATCCAGGGCTTCGAAGCGTTCGCCGAAGCGATCCAACCGGGGCTGTACGGCCAGTACGGCGACTTGCCGAAGAAGGAAGGGGGCAAGAACACCTACCGCTCCACCCCGTACCCGGAACGCAAGATGATCTTGTTCCACAACGAGAGCTCCCACCAGGACCGCTGGCCGCGCAAGCAGATGTTCTACTGCGAGCAGGCCGCGCCCGTCGGCGGCGCGACCCCGGTGGTGGACTGCCGCCTGATGTACGAAAAGCTGCCGGCGGACCTTCGCGAAAAGTTCGAGGACAAGGGGCTGCTGTACGTGCGCACCTTCACCGACAAGCTCGACGTGTCGTGGCAGCACTTCTTCAAGACCGAGGATCGCCTCGAAGTGGAGGCCCGTTGCCGGGCAGGCGGCATCCAGTGGCGCTGGCTCGACAACGACGAGTTGCAGACCCGCACGCCAGGGCCGGCGATCATCACGCACCCGATCACCGGAGAAAAATCCTTCTTCAACCAGGTACAACTGCATCACATCTACTGGCTGGAGCCGGACGTGCGCCAGGATTTGTTGTCGATGTACGGCCTGGAGCGCATGCCCCGGCACGTCTATTACGGCGACGGCACACCGATCGAAGACGAGGTGATGGCCCGTATCGGTGAGTTGTACGAAGCCTGCGCGGTGCGTTTCGACTGGCACAAAGGCGATGTGATCCTGCTGGACAACATGCTGGTGGCCCACGCCCGCGACCCGTTCGAAGGACCACGCAAGATCGTCGTCGCCATGGGCGATATGTACGACCACGCCAGCCTGCAACGGCCATCGACCGTTGGGCAATCCGCCCGGGGCGCATTCAATACCGAGGAAACCGGAGCATGAACGAGGTGATGATGGACACGCAGGAAGCGGGTTTCGCCCTGTCGCCCGAGCAGCAATGGGCGCTTGAGCAACTGTCGGGCACGACGACTCGTGGCGAGGCCTTGCGCTGGGTGAGCGTGGTCATCGATGGCGATCTTGATCCGCAGCGATTGCAGGACGCCTTCGACACACTGGCGGCGCAGCAGCCGATGTTGCTGGCGCGGCTGGTCAAGGTCGCCGGTTTCCACGGCCTGCGCCAGGTAGCCCATGCCGGGCGCTTTGCGCTGAAGATAAGCCCAAGCGAACAATCCGCTGAAGAAGTCCAGGCGCAGATCAACGAAATCCTGGGCCAGGCTTTTGTTATCGGCGAATCGGCCGGTGTCCAAGCCGTGCTTTATCGTTTGGCGCCACGGCAATGGCGACTGCTGCTGGGCATCGCCCGTTACAGTGCCGATGCGCCATCGATGAACTTGCTGCTTGGACAGGTACGCCAGGCTTACGCGGGCCAGGTGTCGGAAGACGAAGCACCAGGCGAGTTCGGCCAGTACCTGCAATGGCGCAGCGAAGTGGTGCTCGATGAAGATGCCGCCACCGCGCGGACCTATTGGCAGCAACATCTGCAAGGTTTGCAGGCGCAGATCGACACGCCATGGCTGGCGGCACGCCGCGCCGGCAGCGGGACCGCCGATGCGCGTGTGTCGTTGGCGTTGGAACCGGCCCGGCGCGATGCTTTGCAGCGCTTGGCCGACGAGCTGGGGCAACCGCTGACGACCCTATTGCAAGGTGCGTGGTGGCTGCTGTTGGGGCGCTTGAGCGGCTCCGACCAGGCATTGGTGGGCGTTCGTCATGACAGCCGCAGCGACTACGATTACTTCGCCCATGCCATCGGCATGTTCGAGAAAACCCTGCCGCTTTGCATACCATTACCGGCCAGCGCGCCGTTCAGTGAGTGGCTGGAAGAGTTGGCGATGCGGCTCGAAGCCCATCGCACCTGGCAGGAATACTGGACGCCGGAACTGGCGCCGGACGCGGCGCATCCCGCCTATGGTTTCGCGGTCGCTGCGGCAAGTTTCGTCCACGGCGACAACAGCCTGGAGTGGACGGGATCGTCGCCTGTGCAGGCTGATCCGCTTGAGCTGCTGCTGCAGGTTCAATTGGACGATGCCCAGCGGCTTGCCGCGATCGACCTGCAATATGCCGACGCTCGTTATTCGCAAGCCGCCGCCACCGCTGTGCTGGAACAATACGACGTGCTGCTGGCCTCGATCCTGGCGGCCGCGCAGACGCCGCTGGCGCAGCTCAACCTACTGGGGCGCAACGAGGAATCACGCCTGCGCGCGATCAACCCGCCGATGCAGGCGCTGGCCGATAACCGCTATCTTCCCCGGCGCATTGCCGACCTGGCGCTCCATGCGCCGGACACCATCGCGCTGACCGACGCCCATCAGTCCTGGAGCTACGGTCAGCTAAACGCACAGATCGAACGCGTGGCCCTCGGCCTCCAGGACCAAGGCCTGGGCGAGGGTTCGATCGTTGCCCTGGCCTTGCCGCGCTCGGCGGAGCTGGTGGTCGCCATGCTGGCGAGCTGGCGCATCGGTGCGGCGTATCTGCCACTGGACACCCAATGGCCCCAGGCTCGCCAGGCATTGATGGTGGAACAAGCGGGCGCCGCGTTAGTGCTCACCGGCGCGGCGCACCTGCCGGCTTGGCAGGACCAGTCGCACAAGGCGCTGGCATTGGACGGACTCAGCCCAGCGAACGCGACGTTGCCGGCACTGGCGACCAAGGGCAACGACATCGCCTATGTGTTGTTCACGTCCGGCTCCACCGGTGCGCCCAAAGGCGTGGTGATCGAGCATCGGCAGTTGCTCAATTACACCGCCCAGGCCAGCCAGGCCTTGGCGCTGGATCAATGCAAACACTTGGCCTTCAGCTCCACCGTGGCGGCGGACCTGGGCAACACGGCGTTGTTTGGCGCGCTGTTCAATGGCGCAACGCTGCATGTCGCCAGTGACGAGCAGATGCAGGACGGCGCGCTGTTTGCCACGTTCATCCGGCAGCATCAAATCGATTGCCTGAAGATCGTGCCGTCGCACCTCGCGGCGTTGCTTGACAGCGAGCAGGCGGCATTGCCGCGCACCCTGGTGCTCGGCGGCGAGCCGATTGCGCCGACGTTGATCGAACGCATCGCCCGGTTGCGCAGCGATTGCCAGGTGTTCAACCACTATGGGCCGACGGAAGCCACGGTCGGGGTGATGATTCATCCGGTGTCGCTGGAGGGCGCTGCCGAGGACTGTTCGGCGTTGACCCAGGTGCTGGGCAACAATCAGGCCTACATCCTCGATGCTGAGCGGCGGCTGGTGCCGGTGGGCGTGCTGGGCGAGTTGTACCTGGGCGGCGCGCAACTGTGCCGGGGCTATCTGAATGCCGAGGCCGACGGACAGATGTTCATCCAGAGTCCGTTCGATCCTGCGCAGCGCCTGTACCGCACCGGCGACCTGGCGCGTTACCGCCCGGAAGGCGGGGTTCAGTTGCACGGGCGGCGCGACCAGCAGGTCAAGGTGCGCGGGTTCCGTATCGAACTGGCGGAGATCGAGGCCGAGTTGCTGGGCGTGCCGCAGGTGGCCGAAGCGCTGGTGTTGCCGGGCGAGCAGGGCTTGCAGGCCTTTATCGTGGCACCGCAAGGCTTGCCTTCTGATGTGCTGAACGCCGCGCGGGCACAACTGAACGCACGCTTGCCCAGCGTGATGGTGCCGCAGCATTGGCACCTGATCGAACGCTTCCCACGGCTGGCCAACGGCAAGATCGATCGCCAGGCGTTGCAGCAGTTGGCGGCCGCAACGGGCGATGAAGAGGGCGTCGCACCCCGTGATGGACTCGAACAATTGCTCGCTGCGCGCATGGCGCAGTTGCTTGGCCTTGAGCGACTGGGCATCGATCGCGACTTCTTTGCTGCCGGCGGTCATTCGCTGCTGGTGATCAAGCTGGTGGCCGGCATTCGCAAGCTGTTGCAGTGCGACATCCATCCGGGATTGGTCTTCGATCATCCGACCGTGGCGTCGCTGGCGACGGCCTTGCGGGCCCACGAGAACAGCCCCGGGCAACTGGAGAAGATCGCCCAGGCACGCCTGCGCATGGAGGCGATGAGCCCAGAGGAAAAGGCTCGGCTGACCGAACAGGCTCGGCAACTGCAAGCCGCCAAGGCCGCGCAAGGTAGTTGACAGGGCATGAACAAAAGGCCGACGCCTTCAAGCGTCGGCTTTTTTTTATATTTTTCGCGAATGATAAATAAACTCATTCCGGTTTCTTCCACGTGCTGCGTCTTACTAAGGTATGCGGCCAATCGGCTCGGGCAGGGCAGCCCAGGCGCCGGTTGTGTCCAGGAAAAAATTTCGCTGTCGTCCAGGCGGATGACTGTCCCGGGGAGGGGGCGGTCAGCAGTTGCACCGTGCTGGCGAACGGCAGGCCATTCGGCCCCCATGGACTTTTCACTTCTACCAATAATAGAGAGCACGATGTCGGCAATTCATGAGTTGAAACCGTTGTTCAAGGCACTGGTCATGTCCCGCGGCCTGCGTTCGCGCCGGGTGTTGACGGGCCTGGGTCTGGTCTGTGTGTTGCCGCTGAGCACCCAGGTGATGGCGCAAGACGTCAACATCAACATCCCTGCGCAACCGCTGCCGCAGGCGCTGCAAGCGTTCGGCCAGCAGACCAACCAGCAAGTGATCTACAACGCCGACGAATTGGCCGGCCTGAAAAGCAATCGCGTCAGCGGCAAGATGAGCCCGCAGGCGGCCATCACCGAACTGCTCAAGGGCACGGGCGTGCGCCACAGCCTCGAGGGCAACACCTTGATGTTGGTGAAGGGCTCTGCCGCAGGCCTGGAACTGGGCGCAACGACCATCAACGCCGAACAGCTGGCTGCGACGACCGAAGGCAGCAACTCATACACCAGCAATGCCGTGACGATCGGCAAGGGCACCCACACCCTCAAGGAAATTCCCCAGTCGGTCACGGTGATGACGCGCAAGCAGATGGATGACCAGAACCTGGTCAGCCTCAAGGATGCCGTCAACCAGACCACCGGCATCGTCGGCCTGCAGGGCGTCGGCCAGGGCATGATTCTGTCGTCGCGCGGTTTCCAGATCGATGACTGGCAGTACGACGGTGTGCCGATCCCGCGTAACACCTACTCGCTGGGCAACTGGGCGACCCAGGACCTGATCTTCTTCGACCGCCTGGAAATCCTCCGTGGCGCGTCCGGCCTGCTGCAAGGCACCGGCAGCCCCGGTGGCGCTGTCAACCTGGTGCGCAAGCGTGGCCAGAATGCACCGACCGTGACCCTGACCGGCAAGGCCGGGTCCTGGGATCACTACGGCCTGCAATTGGACGCTGGCGGCCCGCTGAACGACGCCGGCAACATCCGTGGCCGTATCGTCGCCGATGAAGACCAGAGCAATTCCTTTGTCGATCACGCGTGGACCAAGACCCACTCGTTGTACGGCTCGCTGGACATCGACCTGAGTGAAGACACCACCCTGGGCTTCGCGGCCAGCCAGTCCAATGGCGAATCGCGCGGCAACATCCGCGGCTTGCCACGCTACGCCGATGGCTCGATGCCGGACGTGTCGCGCTCCACCTACACCGGCGCGCGCTGGAACCGTTCCGATATCGATGTCACCACCCTGTACACCGACTTGGAGCATCGCTTCAACGAGGACTGGGCATTCAAGGTCGGCGCCGTGCACATGACCGAGGACAACCAGGCGAAAAACCAGCGCACCCAAAGCCCGGGCGGCCTGCTGCCCGATGGCAGCCGTGTGCAATATGCCGACTTCGTCACCGACTTCCAGTCCACCAAAGTGGGCCTGGACATGAACCTGGTCGGCAAATTCGAAGCCCTGTCGATGGAACAGGAGGTCATGCTCGGCGGTAACTACTCCCAGCTGGAGACGGATGACAAATACGCCCGCACGTTCAACAACAGCAGCGACTTCATTTTCGACCTTGATAACAACCGTCCCGACATCAGCTATGAAGGCTTGATCAATAGCCCGGGTGGCATGGGCACCCTCAGCAAATACGACGTCCGCCAGAAAGGCGTGTACGGCACCTGGCGCGTCAAGCCGGTGGACGACTTGACGCTGATCCTCGGCTCGCGGGTCAGCTGGTACGACTTCAGCTACAAGTCCAAGACCGAAAGGGCAACCGGTATCACGCCCAACACCCCAAGCACCTCAACCGAAACCGGCGTGGTCACGCCCTATGCCGGCATCGTCTATGACCTGAGCCGCGAATGGGCGGTCTACGCCAGCTACACCGACGTCTTCCAGCCGCAGACCAACGTCGATCCCGACGGTTCGGTACTCAAGCCCATCGTCGGCAAGAACTATGAGGTCGGCCTCAAGGGTGAGTTGATGGACGGGCGGGTCAACACGTCCTTGGCGGTCTTCCGCTACGACCATGAGAACCGTGCCGTCAACATCCCCAGCTGCGTTGGGTTGAACTGTTCCGAGGCGGCGGGGAAAGTGCGCAGCCAGGGCATCGAGGCCGAGATCAGCGGTGAGGTGATCGATAACCTGCAGCTGTTCGCGGGCTATACCTACAACACCACCAAATACCTCGAAGATCCGAACAATGAAGGCAGCATCTTCAGTACCTGGACGCCGAAACACATGCTGCGCGTCTGGGGCAACTACCAGTTCACCGGCGACTGGAACCGCGCCAGCGCCGGCCTGGGCTTCACCACCCAAAGCCATACGCAGGTCTACGATCTCAACTATGACGTACCGGGCTACACCGTATGGAATGCCCGTGTCGGCTACCAGCTGACGCCGGAGATCGGGTTGGCGGTCAATGCCAACAACCTGTTCGACAAGACCTACATCACCCCGGCCTACAACCAGCTCAATGGCAACAACAACTTTGGCGATCCACGTAATCTGATGTTCACCGTGAAGTACACGCCGCAGTTCTGATTTCCTGCAAAGACAGAAAAACCGACCCGCCTTGTGCGGATCGGTTTTTTTATGCGGTCAATCTGGCTGAAAACACAAAACCGTGGCGAGGGAGCAAGCTCCCTCGCGACGGGAAAGAGTGTTCCTACAAAAAATGTGGCGAGCCGGAAATTTCTGACGAGTCGTGTCGATTGGTGGTTCGCAAGCGCTGGGGATAGGCTTTGTCCGTCGCTACAAAATCAGCGACCGGGTTTGGTCGCCCAGGGTTAGAATGGCGCACTCTCAGCCGCGCGAGCGGCTGTCTGCCTTATGGCTGACTGTGCGTGGGAGGGCTTCGGCCCTGCCGGGTTCCATTCCCTGGTCGACCAACCTGCGTACAGTTCGCCACCCCTCTGCTTGGTCGCAGAAAATGGTGAACTCCACTTTTGAATGGAGCTGCACGTCATGGTCAAGATCACCCCCAATCCCCCCGGAAAAGCCGAAACCTATCCTCATACACACGCTTCGACTCGGCAGAGCAACGCGAGGCAGCCGACCGGGCATTGAATATTCATTTGTCTCCAGATGCGGCCGTCAAGCCCGATACCTTGGAAGGCCATGTCTTTACCGTAGTCAAGGGCCTCAGCACCGAATCCATACTGACCACTCTCAGCGAAACCCTAGCTTCCGCCAATGCCATGGCCAACGACCTGGCCTTCGATCTGGAAGGCTCGCGACGGCACGTGGCGTTGGGGCTTCAGCAATTGATCGAGCTAGGAACACTTCTGGCTAATCGAGCACTGGATGACATCGAGCTGCCCCAGCCTCCACGCTAGCCGCAGCTCCCTCGCCACGGTTTCTTTTTTGCTTAAGAGAGCTTTTCTACCGTACTGGCCAGAAAAGCCTCGACCAGTTCCCCAAGCAATCCCTCATCAAAGATCATGCCCCGATGGCGCAACGGCGAATGCACCGAGCATTGCAGCTCGCCCGTCAGGCTGTGTTCCATCAGCAGGGCTTCGCAGAATGCCAATTCATCGGCGGTTTTCTCCGCTTGTGTCCACCAGCAACTGGGCCGTACCCGAACCGGCTTGAAGCTGAACCCCTCGAAGGCCTCCAGCAATCGATCGTGCACGGAGAACGCCTGGGCATTCATGACCTCTTCCTTGACGCTCTGCACGATCGACAGCAAGTCGCCTCGCTCAGGCTCGATCTGGCCGGCCGCCCATTCATGGAATGCCTTGACTGAACTGCCAGGATGTTCCCGTCGATAAGCCGCCGTGCGCTCCGTCAGTGACGGGAACAGCAGGTCAAGATACTCAATGGCTTCAAGCAGATCCTGGGAGGCAGCATCGTCTTTTGCGCCACCCGCCAAATACCGATGGCGCGGCAATCCTGAGGGATACAAATGTTCCGGGATGGTGCTGTCCACCAACCCGAGAAAACCAACGGTGTGCCCCTGGCTTTCCAGCATCGCCGCGATGTCGAACGCGATCGTCCCGCCCAGGGACCAGCCCATCAAGTGATAGGGGCCTTGCGGTTGGGCGCTGACGATTTCCTTGCTGTAGTCGGCAATCATCTGCTGCCAGGCCTCGGGCCCTGCATGGGGTTCGCTGAAGCCGCGGTGCATGATGCCAACGGTGCGCGCCTGGTTTTGCAGTTTGCGCGCCAGCGGTTGGTAGCAGAACACGATGCCGCCGCTGGGGTGCAGGCAGAACAACTGCGGTGCGCTCGCGGGCGCGTTGTTCAGGGCGACGAGGCATTGCGTCTGCTCGCGGTGTTTTTGCGAAATGAACAGCGCCAGCTCGGCGATGCTCGGGTTGGCCAGTAATTCCTGCAGGCGCACGGTGATGTTCAGGGTCGCCTTGAGCTTGGCGATCAGTTCGATCGCCAGGATCGAATGCCCACCCAGCTCAAAGAAACTGTCGCTGATACCCACGCGCTCGACCTTAAGGGACTGCTGCCAGAGTTGCGCCAAGGCTTCTTCCAACTGCGTGCGGGGCGCCACGTACTTCGAATGCCGGAGGGTGGCGTCGGGTTCGGGCAAGGCCTTACGGTCGAGCTTGCCGTTGGCATTGAGCGGCAGGTGGTCGATGAACAACAGATGACTGGGCACCATGTAGTCCGGCAATTGCGCCTTGAGCGCAGTCAGCAGGTCTTCGCGCAGCTCGGCACTGGCCGGTTGCGTCGGGATGACGTAGGCGATCAGTTGCAGGCCGCCCGGGCCGTCGTGGGTCAGCACCACACCCTCGCGCACGCCCGGCAGCGTTTGCAGGCGCGCCTGGATCTCGCCCAGTTCAATCCGGAAACCGCGGATCTTGACCTGGTGATCCAGGCGCCCGATGTACTCGATGCTGCCGTCGCTGAGGTAGCGGGCCAGGTCCCCGGTGCGGTACAGGCGTCGACCCGGCAGCGGGTCGAACGGGTCGGGAATGAAACGGCTGGCGGTGAGGTCGGCACGCTGGTGATAACCACGGGCCAGGCCGGCGCGACCGATATACAGCTCACCGATGCACCCCTTGGGCACCGGGTTCAGGTGCGCGTCGAGCAGATACCAGGACAAGTCGACGATGGGCTCGCCGATGGGGCTGGCGGCCTGGCTATGCAAATCCTGCATCGACAGTGGCCGCCAAGTGACATGGACGGTGGTTTCGGTGATGCCATACATGTTGATCAATTGCGGTGACTGGTCCCCGAAACGTTCGAACCAAGGGCGCAGGCTCTGCACATCGATCGCTTCACCGCCAAAAATGACCTGGCGCAATTGATGGATGAGAGGCTGTCGAGGTTCGCAGGCCACTTGCAGCAATGACTTGAACGCCGACGGCGTCTGGTTGAGCACCGTGACCTTTTCCTGGCAGAGCAGGGCATGGAAATCCTCGGGCGAACGGCTGACGGCGTGGGGCACGATGACCAGTCGACCACCGTGCAGCAGGGCACCGAAGATCTCCCAAACGGAAAAGTCGAAGGCGTAGGAATGAAACAGGCACCACACGTCCCGGTGGTCAAAACCGAACCACTGCTCGGTAGCACGGAACAGGCGAATGACGTTGTGGTGCGCGAGCAATGCGCCCTTGGGTTTGCCGGTCGAACCGGAGGTGTAGATCACGTACGCCAGGTTGTCCGGATCCATGGGCACAGCGGGATTGTGCTCAGGCCAGGCGTGATCGGCATCGCTCGGTTCCAGCAGCAGGCAGTCGATGCCAGCCGGCAACGCCAGTGACTCAAGCAGATGGGCCTGGGTCAGGATCTGCCTGACGCCGCTGTCCTGGATCATGTAGGCCAGTCGGTCGGCCGGGTAGGCCGGGTCCAGCGGTACGTAGGCGCCGCCGGCCTTGAGAATCGCCAGCAGGCCGATGATCATCTGCGGCGTCCGCTCGACGGCGATGCCCACCCGCACGTCGGGACCAACGCCTTGCTCGATCAAGCGATGGGCCAGTCGATTGGCGTGTCGGTTGAGCTCGGCATAGCTCAGATGCTGCCCTTCGAATGTCAGGGCTATCGCCTCGCCTGCGTGGGCGGCATGGGCTTCGATCATCCGGTGCAGGCATTCTTCGCTGCACAGTTGGGTGGGTTGGCGGTTCCAGTCGTTGAGGGTCAACCGGCGTTCATCGGCGCTCAACAATTGCAGCTCGCCAACAGCGCAGTCGGGCGCCTCGATCAGGCCCCGCAACAGGTTCTGCCAATGCTCGGCCATGCGCTCGATGGTGGTCGTGCGGTACAGGTCACGGCTGTACTCGAACGTCGCGAGTATTTGCTGTTGTGAATAGTCGACATCCAGCGACAGATCGAACTTGGCCTGGCCTTCACCGGTGTCGAGGAACTCCAGGGTAAGTTGATCCGGGCTTGGCAGCGACGCCGCCTGTGACCCGGTGCGCCAGTTGAACAGGACTTGGAACAACGGGTTGGCACCCAATTGATCGAGGATCAATTCCAGCGGGTAATCGGCATGCTCCAGCGCGGCGAGGGATTGCCCGCGCAGCGCCCGAAGAAAGTCCAACCCGCTGCGAGTCGAGTCGATTCGCGCCCGGTACACCTGGCTGCTGACGAAAAAACCCACCAGGTCCTGGCTTTCATGGCTGTTGCGGTTGGCGTTGGGGACGCCGACGGTGAAATCGTCCTGGCGGCTGTAGCGGGCCAGCAGCAGTTGCCAGGCGCCCAGCGCCACCACGAACGGCGCCAGCCCCTGGCCTTGGCAAAAATTCTCCAGCGCTTGCGCCAACGACGGGGCCAGCGATACGTGTACGCGACCGGCGCTGTGTTGTTGGGTTGCACTGCGCGAGAAGTCCTGGGGCAATTCCAGGGCGGGCAAATCATGGCCCAGGTACTCGCCCCAGTATTCGCCACTGCGTCGGCAGGCAGCGCTTTGCAGATAGTCGCCGCGCTGGTGGGTTGCGTAGTCGGCATATTGCATCGGCAACGGTGGCAGCGCAGACCGATCACCCAGCAGAGCCCGGCCGTACGCCTGGGTCATGTCCTGCATCAGGATCGTGTTGGACCAGGCATCGGAAACGATGTGATGCATATTGAGCAGCAACACATGTTCGGCACGGCTCAAACTGAGCAAGGTAGCCCGCATCAGCGGCGCCTGGGTGAGATCGAACGGTTGCCGGGCGTGTTGCTCGATGTGCCGGGAAAGCGCCGGCTGGTCGAGCCCGGTGAGGTCTTCGCGATGTAGGATCAGGCGGGCGCTGCGCTCGACCACCTGGGTGGCGGCGCCGTCGATTTCAATGAACGCGGTGCGCAGGATGTCGTGTCGGTCGATCACGCGATTCAGCGCGTCTTCCAGGGCATCGGCATTCAGCTCGCCGGTCAGGCGCAAGGCCCGGGGCAGGTTGTAGGCCGAGCGGGTCGGATCTCGCTGTTGTTCCAACCACAGGCGTTGCTGGGCGAAAGACAGCGGCGCGCGATCCAGCCTGCGGCGGCTGGCCCGGGCGTGCAGGCCGTCGGTGGCCTCATCGAGCAGCAGCGCCAGCAGATCATCATCTAGCAGTTCGTTCATGGTGTTCTCGCGGTAAACGGCATTGGCGTCGGGCAGGTTCAGGCGAAGGCTGCCGGGACCTTTTCACTGACCACCCGACCGGCCTGCATCCGCACCAGTTGATCAGCGATGTCGAAGTAACGGTCGTCGTGGGAAATGACGATGATGGTTTTGCCCAGGGCCTTCAGCTCCGGCAGCAGCTCGGTGTAGAACACCCGCCGGAACACCGGGTCCTGGTCGGCGGCCCATTCGTCAAAGACCAGAACCGGGCGTTCTTCCAGCCAGGCGTTGAGCAGGGCCAGGCGCTTGCGCTGGCCGGTGGAGAGATCGGTAGTGCTGAAGGCCCCATCGCGAATGCTGACCTTGTGGGCGATCTCCAGGCGATCGAGGTAGCGGTTGGCGTCCCCGGGCACCTGCTGGTCGCCCTGCACCAACTCATCGAACAGGTAATAGTCGGCGAAGATTGTGGTGAACAGCTGGCGATAATCGTCACGGCCCGCCGCCGATACCGGCTCGCCATCCAGGAAAATTTCGCCGCCCTGGGGTGCATAGAGGCCCAGCAGCAGTTTGATCAACGTGGTCTTGCCGCCGCCGTTCTCGCCGACGATGAACACGATCTCGCCCTGGGCGATGGACAGGTTGACCGGTCCGAGGGCGAAGGCCTGGCTGCCGTCCACCGCAGGGAAGGCGTAGTGCACGTCACACAATTCAAGCCGTTGGATCGTCGGCTTCGGGGCGTTCTTATCGTTGAGCAGCAGGTGCGGCTCAGGGGAGGAAAACTGCTCGGACAGTTCGGCAATGCGCTTGAACGCGATGTTGGCGCGGCTGATCACCGGCAAGGTCATCACCAGGTACTCCAGCGGTCCCTTCATGTACAACAACACCAGCACGAAACCGCTGAGCACCGCTTTGTCGGTGCCCAGCCATAGCGATTGCAAGGCCAGGACCAGGCCGATGACCACGAAAAACAGCATCGAGCCGAAGGTCTTCGCGACCACGAAGGTGTTGACCGCGCGGATGTTGGTGTCGCAGATCTGCTCGGCGGTGGCTTCGATGCGCTGGCTGAACATGCGCTGGCGGCGTGGGCGGTGGATGCGCAGCTCCTTGGCACCGGCTGCTATTGCGCTGTAGTGCTTCTGCAGGGCGTCTTCAGCCTCGCGGGCCGCTTCGAAGCCACGAATGCCACGGGCCCGCGCCACGTATTGGATAACCGTGCCGATCACCAGCGCCACCAGCAGCAGCGCAAACATCGGCAGCGACAGGTAGGCCAGGTAGCCCAGGCAACCGAGGGTGACGGTAAAGGCGATCGCCAGTGGCGCGAAGGAAAACGCGAAGTTGCTGACCATGTTGACGTCGTGGGTCAGGATCGGAATGAGCCGATGACTGCGGAAACGCTCGATCTGTTCGATGGGCGCCAGCAAGACTTTCTGGCCGAGGGATTTGCGCAGGCTGGCGATGATGTTCTGCCCAACGTGGTTGGTGCCGATGTCCGACAGGATCGAAGTCAGCAGCGCCGCCACGCACAAGCCGGCGAAGGTCGCCAACACCTGGGGCGTCGGCCCGGCTTCGGCGTTCAGCGCATCGTTGATGGTTGCCAGCAGGGCGGTGATGCTCAGGCCACCCAGCATGCCGAGCAGGATGGAGCCTGCGACAATCAGCCGGAAGGGTTTGAGCAGGATGAACAGTTCACTGATCACCCCGCGGGTTGGTTGGCTCATGGAGGTTTCCCTGCTTGAAGAAAAAGGCGAAGACCATCGCGGGCATTCACCGCATGGGCTGAAGGACAGCGGCACGCCGGTTGGGGCGCGCCCATCTATGGAACGATTGGAGGGGAAGGGGATTTAACGAGGCACCAACCTCGCCACAAAAAGCGGCTCTTCAGTGGTCAGGTTGATCTACATATCCCGAGCGACCCGGAACCCCAGCCAGTCACCGCGGGCATCGGAAAAAACGGCATTGCGGTTGCCCGAACGGGAAAACACCGGCGCTTCGCCCCAGTCGTTGCCACGGATACGCCGCACCTTGCAGTTGCCTGCCAGCGCGGCGCTGCCGTCGATCGGCGCATCGGTGTAGTTTTCGTTAAAACAATCGGCGGTCCATTCGTAGACGTTGCCGTGCATGTCGTACACGCCAAAGGCGTTGGGCGCGAAGCTGCCGGCCGGGGCGGTGAAGTTGTAGCCATCGGCGGCGCCGTAGGTGTTGGCGTGCTGGGCGATGCTGTAGTCCTTGCCTTCGTCGAACGGGAAAGGGAACGGGCCGCTGCTGCCGCCGCGCGCGGCGTATTCGCGCAAGGATTCGCTGACCAACCGGTACGGCTTGCCGGTCTTTTTCGACAACCATGCCACGTAGGCATTGGCTTCTTCGAAATCCATGCACACCGCCGGGTGCCGGTCGGTGTATTGCTTGCGTGGGTCGCTGCCCTGGTACTCCGGAACCCCGGCCTGGCACGCGCGTCCGGGGCGCTTGTCGCCGTCGGGCATCACGTAGCCGGTATCGCGCAGGTAGGCGAACCATTCGCCCTTGAGCACCTGGAAGCGGCTGATCGCCAACGGCTTGGCAAACGTCACCGGGTGCATAGGGCCCTCGTCAGGCTCGCGGCCGACTTCGTCCTCGGGCGTGCCCATCTGGAAGGTGCCGGTGGGCAGCACGACCATTTCCGGGCAGTCCTTGCAGTCGCGGAACACCTGGCCCGGCTGCGACGCCTGGGCGTTGGAGGGCAACAGGGCAGTGAGGGCCAACGCCGGAATTGTCTTCAATAAAAAACGGTTCATCGATTGCTCTCGATCAGTTATCAAAGTGTTTTGCCCAGCAGCGCCATGAAGCGGTCAATCTCGGCTTCGGTGTTGAGCAGCCCTGGCGCGGTGCGGACCACCGGTCCGGCATCGCGATGCACGGCATCGGCGACCACGCGGTTTTGCATCAGGTAGGCGGCGATCTCATCGCTCTTGCGATCCTTGACCCGGAAGAAGGTAAAACCGGCCGACAGTTCGGGGCTCAGCGGCGTCACCAGCTCGATCTGCGGCAGCGCGAGCAGGCGTTTCTTCAGGTAAGTGTTAAGCGCGTGAATGCGCGCCTGGACCTCGGCCTTGCCCAATTGCAGGTGCAGCTTGAACGCTTCGTCCGCCGCCCAGCGATGCTCGAAGGCGTGGTAGCCGCCCGGGGTCATGGTGGTGGAAAACGTCGTGGCTTCGGAGAAGGTCGGGATGATCGGCGTGACGTACTTGACCTCTTCGCTGCGGCTGCACACCACGCCGGTGCCGCGTGGGCCGAACATCCATTTGTGGGTGCCGGCGATGAAGAAATCGCAATTCATCGCCGGGAAACTCAGGTCTTCAACGCCGAAACCGTGCACGCCATCCACGACGTAAACGATGCGCTGTTCATCGCTGCGGCCCTGGTTGTGCTTGTCCACCAGGGCGCCGATCTTGCCGATGGGCAGCTTCACGCCGCTGCCCGAATGCACCCAGGTCATGCCCAATACGCGGGTTTTTGGGCGGATATTGCGCTCGATGGCCGTGAGTATCTGAGCCTCGGTGGCGTCGTGGGCGTTCTCGAACAGCTTGATCTTGCGTACCCGTGTTCCGTCCCGTTGCTTGCGCAGGTCGAGGATGGTGTGGGTGGCGTAATGTTCGTGGACGGTGGTGAGTATTTCCTGGTCGGGTCGCACATGGACGCCGCCATAGATCATCGCCAGCCCTTCAGTGGTGCTGCCGGTGAGAGCGATCTGCTTCGGGTTCGCTTGCAGGTAACGACCGGCCCAGGTCCGCACGTTTTCTTCGCGCTCTTCGGTGACGCCCAGGTCCCAATCCATCAGCAGCCCGGGGTTTTTATCCAGGGCGGCGCGGTGCCGTTCGATGGCTTCGCGCACCGGGCGCGGGTGGGTGGTGACCAGGAAGTTGGAGAAGTGCAAGTAGCCCGGGTCCTGGTTGAACAGCGAGCGCAGCTGCGCCCATTTGTCCCGGGACAGCGGTGGCAGTGGGTCGGCAGCGGCAGAGCAGGGCAGGCTCGCGGCCAATGGCAGGCCGGCGGCAAGGATCCCGGCTTGCTTGAGGAAGGCGCGGCGCTCGTTCATGGCTGGACGGCCTTGTGCGTCGAGGCGATGGCCGGGCTTGCGGCTTTTTGCGCCTGATCCCAGACCCGCAGGAAGTTGCCGCCCCACAGCTTGGCGATGTCGGCCTCGGAGTAACCACGGGTCAGCAGCTCGGCGGTGACGTTGCGGATGTCGCCGACGTTCTCCCAGCCTTTGACGCCGCCGCCTTCGTTGAAGTCCGAACTGATGCCGACGTGGTCGATGCCGATCTTGCGCACGGCGTAGTCGATGGCATCGCCCAGATCCTTGAGGCTGGCCTTGGGTTCTTCCTCGAGAATGCCGTAGAGCTGGCCGGCGTATTCGCCGAATTTCTGCTCCGGCCACGCGGCAATGATCGGGTCGCCCGGCATCAGCGCCATCGCCAGGTTGGGCAGCGGCGGCAGGTCGAAGCGCTCGCGCAGGACGTTGAGCTTGTCCTGGGTCTTTTGCGTCAGCGGGCGCAGGTACTGGGAGAACCCAACGATTTGCACCACGCCGCCGCTGGCCTTGATCAGTTGCATTTCCTTGTCGCTGAGGTTGCGTGGGATATCCACCATCGCCCGTGGCGCGGAATGGGAGGCCACCAAGGGCGTGCGGCTCAGTTGCGCGACTTGTTCCAGGGCCTGGGTCGACATCTGCGACACATCGATGATCACGCCCAGGTCGTTCAGGCGCTTCACCGCTTGCTTGCCGATGTCCGACAGGCCGCCGAGGGCGTCGGGCGAGTCGTTGAAGAACGGCAGCGGTCGCGAGGAGTCGGCCCAGTCGTTGTTGCCGATGTAGCTGAAGCCGAACATGCGCATGCCCCGCGCCGTCCACAGGTCCAGCAGGCTCAGGTCGTGACCGAGGGGATAGGCGTTGAGCATGCTGATGAAAATCGCGAACTTGCCTTCGCCGTGCAGGCGACGGAAATCATCTGGGGTGTAGGCGATGGCGACCTGGTTGGGAAAGTCGCGGACCAGGCCGGTGATGATCTTGTAGCGCACCTCCTGCTGGTTGCGCGCTTCCTCGACGAAGCCTGCGGTGGGCTTGTGCGGCGCGTTGGGGCCGTTCCACAGTTCGGGCCAGCCGAAGATCGTCAGCGCGGCGCCGGAGAGCTGGCCGCGATTGGCTTTCACCAGGTCGAACTGGCCCTTGCCGTCCTTGTCGGCTTCGTTGCCGGCGGTGCCGAAGTCCAGCGGCACGGTGATGTGGCTGTCGAAGGACAACAGCCGTTCGTGCAATTGCCGAGCTTGCTCCATGACCTTGACCGGGTAGCCGGGGTTGTCCCGCCACCAATGGTCCCAAGCCGCGAGCCCGGCACCGACGACCAGCGCCAGGGCCAGGGGTACGCCGGTAAAAAGAGCCTTTCTAGAACGTGGTGTTGTCATTGCCGATCTCAGTCTGGTTCGCCTTGGAAGGACAGGCGCGGGGGCCTTTGCTATCTGGGGGGAACGAGTGATCGGGCGGGAAATTTAGGTGTCCTGGGTACCGCCATGGCGGGGCCTGTAAATTTCTCGACCCAGCCATCGTTCTAGCTTGGATAAAGCCCACCCCAGGGCGAACACAGGTAAGGCAATGACGATTTCTCGACGATGGTTCATGGCAGGCCTGGCGCTGACCGGTGCCGCCGTGCCTGCGGTGTATTACGGACATCGCGAACTGACCCGGCCGGACCCGACCATCACACCCGGCGAGGCTTCCTTCGATGTGGCGGACGTCGCCGGACAGCGTCGGGCAAACACGATGCGGGGCGTTTGGACGATCCGTTTCAGCGGGCGCGATGCCGGCCTCGACGGCTTGCCGGACGACAGCCTGGAGGTGTTCCTCGACATCGCCCACAAAGGCCGAGGCCTGGTGGGTTGCGTCGACACCGCCGAACGCCTGCGTGCTGGGGATGAGCCGCGTTATCGGGTGCTGGGCGACTTGGCTGGCAGCGATCCGAAGCAATTGAGCTGGCGCTTGATCGGCGCCGGGCATGGCATGCCGGACTACGAGTTCATCATGACCCTCGACGAAGTCTGGGCCGGTTTCGGCAACGCTGGCACGGCCACCCTCAGTGGCCGGGTACTGCGGCTGGATCGCCCGTTGGCGCTGCCGGAACTCGACAATCAGTTCGTCGCCGTCAAACAGCGGTTTCCCGAAGCCCGGGAGCGGACACCGCTGAGTCCCAGGCTGCTGGCCTGGCTGGTGTCGCCGCAGCACCGGCTGTTCCATCAACTCTGGCATGCCTCGCGAGACAAGTGGCACACCCTCGACGAAGACAAACGCGACGCCCTGCGTGGCATCGGCTGGCAACCCGGACCGCGGGAAAACGAGCGTGATGCCCGTGGGCCGCGCAAGGATCGCAACGGCTCGGGGGTGGATTTCTTTTTCATGCACCGGCATATGCTCGGCACCGCACGTTCCTTCCAACCGCTGCCGTCATGGTCACGCTTTCCATTGCCACAACCCGAATTGGAGCGTGATCGCCTGGGTTTTGCCCGGTATTTCGATAACGTCGACGGGACGGCGCTGCCACCGACCTGGCTGGCCCGTGGCGACGAGCAATACGCCCAGTGGGTCAGCGACATCAAGACCGCCGAGACCTATCACAGCAATTTCCAGGTCTGGGAATCCCGTTATCGCGATCCGCGTTATCTGTCGAAACTGACCTTGGGCCAGTTCGGTTCGGAAGTGGAACTGGGCCTGCATGATTGGCTGCACATGCGCTGGGCGTCGGTGCCGCGTGATCCGTCCAATGGCCATCCGGTGCCGTTCGCCCGTGATCAGGCGGACTTCGCCCAGCGCTGGTTCGAGCCGGAAAACGACTTTCTCGGCGATCCGTTTTCTTCCCACGTGAACCCGGTGTTCTGGGCCTTCCACGGCTGGATCGATGACCGCATCGAAGACTGGTTCCGGGCCCATGAACGTTTCCATCCGGGCGAAGTGAGTCGGCTTGAAGTCAACGGCGTGCCCTGGTTCGCCCCGGGCCGCTGGGTCGAAATCGCCGACCCGTGGCTGGGTCCGGACACCCATGGCTGCAGCACCACGCCGGGCCTGCAGGCCGGACGTTCGGTGGAGATGGACCCGGAAACCATGAAGTTGGCGTTACGTATTACGTTTGGCAGCGATGACGACAAGCTGGCGCAACTGTTCCGCCGCGTGCCGCAACGGCCGTGGTATGCGCGCAATCTCAAGGCCAAGGTGGTTTAACCGCTTTCTAGCGGGATGAATGTCATTGTGGTGAGGGGCCTATCTGTGGCGAGGGGATAAATCCCCTCGCCACAAAGTCACTTGGCTTGAGATTTGTTGTGAGGTGTCAGCGCGGCGCGGCGATGTCCAGGGCGCGGTTTGCCAATAGCTCACTCAGCTCGATCATCTGCTGGATCCCCAAGGCAAAGCTTCGTCGTGCGCCTTCCAAATCGAATGCCAGTTCGTTGGCCATGACATTGACCGAGGCGAGGGTTTCGCTGAGGTTGGCCAATAGACACTCCATGTCCGCGCCTTCCGCCACGGTGAATAACTGGTCCGGTGGTGGCTTGGGTGTTTCGGGCTTGGGGTCGAGGTAGTAGGCGAGGGCGCGGTCGGCGGCTTCGTCGAGTTTTTTGGAATCGTCGTCGGGAGGATTGGGGTGATCTTGAACATGGTGAAACTCCTAGTATTCATTTTCAGGAGCCGACACCCTCGCTACCAAACGATTGGGTGGCGGCCGTACGCGGGTTGGTAGACCGGAGCACTAGGAACCCGGCGCGCCCGAAGACGCCCTGCGCACGGCCACCATGAAACAGATGCCCAGGGAGCATCTGCAAGAGGTGGCGCTTGCGCCTAGTTGACTCGCGGGCTACCAAACCCGATCGCTGGAAACAGCGACCCGAGAACAGTAAAAGCCACGAACCAAGCGCACAAGCCGGCGGATTCTGGCGTAGTTGTAGGCAATGACGCAAGGCAACGTAGCCTTACTCGGGAGTCCTACATGCCCCAATAAATAGAGCCAAAGCCAGTCCCCTCCAACACACCAGACACACCGAGGTGCTGCCTATTGGGGCTGCTGCGCAGCCCAGCGGGAGCAAGCTCCCTCGCCACAGGGGATAGCCTTAGCCACACTGTATGACTTGGCTTTGAAGATGGGTTTGGGCTCTACATCACCCGCCAACCCCCACCCAACGCCTTGTACAACGCCACGCTCGCCTGCACCCGCGCCAATCGCAACTGCACGTTCATGTCCTGGGCGGCGTACAGCGTGCGTTGGGTTTCGAGCACGGTGAGCAGGTCTTCGGCGCCGGCCTGGTAGCGGCGCTGGGCGATGTCGAACGCGGTCTGGGCCTGGTTCAGTTCTTCGCGCTGCCATTGTCGCTGCTGGTCCAGGCCGTGGATGCTGTTCAGGGCTTTCTCGACGTCGGCGAAGCCGTTGATGATGGCGGCGCGGTAGGCCTCCAGCAGTTCTTCCTGGCGGGCGGTGGCCCTGTCTCGCTCAGCCTTCAGGCGACCGTTGTTGAAGATCGGCGCGGCCAGCCCGGCGCTGAGGTTGTAGACGCTGTTGCGCAGCAATTGGTCGGCAATGTCGGCGCCGGTGGCCAGGCTCAGGCCCAGGGTGGCCGAGGGCAGCATGGCCGCGCGGGCGACGGTGATGTCGGCCTGGGCGGCACCAAGGCGTGCTTCGGCGGCGGCGATGTCGGGACGGCGCAGCAACAGATCGCTGGGCACCCCGGCGTCGATGGCGGGCCAGCGCAATGCGTCGAAGGGTTCATTGTCGAGCTTGAGTGACTGCACCGGTTCGCCCAACAGTGCCGCCAGGGTGATCATCGCCTCGCGGCCCTGTTGTTGCACTTGCGGCAGGCGGCGTTCCTGGGCCGCCACCAGGCTCTTTTGTTGGGACAGTTCCAACGCCGTGGCGCTGCCGGCGTCGTAGCGGGTTTGCACCAAATCAAGCACATTGCGGGCGTTGGCGAGGTTCAGTTCAGCGATGCGCTGTTGCTCGCGCAATGACAAGGCTTGGCTGTAGCTGTTGGCGATGGCGCTGAGCAGGGTCAGTTCCACCGTCGCCCGATCAAATCGGGTGGCCGATAAAGTGTTCAGCGCACTGTCCCGGGCCGCGCGTTTTGCGCCCCAGAAATCCAGTTCATAACTGGCGCTGAGGTGGGCGTCGTAGTAATCGATGGTGCGGTTGTTCCGATCGACGTCCAACTGGCTGTAGCCTTTGCCGTGTAGCAGTTCCTGGCGATTGCCGTTGAGCCCGGCGGTGATCTCCGGCAGCAACGGCGCGCCGGCGATCACTGCGCTGGCCTGGGCCTGGCGGACCCGGGCCATGGCGGCCGCGAGGTCGAAACTGCCCAGGCGTGCCTGTTCGATCAAGCGATCAAGTTGCGGACTGCCGAACTGTGTCCACCATTGTTGGTTGTCCGCTCGGTCGCCGGATGTGTCGAAGCTCTGCCAAGCGTCAGGTGGCTGGATGCCGCTGTCAGGCGTCGACAAAGGCGTGCCGCATGCCGCCAGCAACAGGCTGGCGGCCAAGAGGGTCAGGTGCGCTTTCATAGGGTGGGATTCATTCACTGGTGAGGGCCGCGACCGGGTCGAGGCGGGCGGCCTTGCGGGCGGGCATGAAACCGAAGACGACGCCGGTGACCAGCGCGCAACCGAAAGCGCCGAATACTGCCAGCCATTCAAAGGCCACAGCGATCTTGCCCAACAGCAACGCTCCGCCCACCAGCAGGGCCAGGCCAATACCGGCCAATCCACCGACCACCGAGAGCATCACCGCTTCGGTGAGGAACTGGCGCAGGATGTCGCGCTGGCGGGCACCGGTGGCCATGCGAATGCCAATTTCCCGAGTCCGCTCGCGCACGGTCATCAGCATGATGTTCATCACGCCGATGCCGCCCACCAGCAGCGAAATTGCCGCAATGGCGCCGAGCATCAGCGACAGCGTGCCCTGGGTGCGCGCCTCGGCCTGGATCATCGCGGCGTTGTTGGTCAGCTCGAAATCCTGCTTGCCGTTGTGCAGCCGCAGCAAGGTGCGGGATACGGCCTGCTCGGCCTCTTTCACCTTGCCCGCGTCACGAGCGGCGATCACCACGTATTCGGGATGGCGCGTGCCGAACAGTCGCACGC
Source organism: Pseudomonas frederiksbergensis (assembly GCF_035751725.1). Lineage (GTDB taxonomy): Bacteria > Pseudomonadota > Gammaproteobacteria > Pseudomonadales > Pseudomonadaceae > Aquipseudomonas > Aquipseudomonas frederiksbergensis_A. The sequence goes on from NZ_CP142104.1 coordinate 1,958,714, forward strand.
TGGCGGCGGAGTAGGGCACGGCGATGCGATTGTCGGCATCCGAATCGCCGGAGCTGGCGCCTTTTTCCGCCAGCACGCCGACGACCTGGAACGGTACGTTTTCGATCAGGATGTAGCGGCCGATCGGATCGGCGACGTCCTTGAGCAGCTTGTGCCTGACCTTGTGGCCGATCACCGCCACGGCTGCCGCGCCTCGTTCGTCGGCGTCGCTGAAGTAGGCACCCTGGGCCACCGGCCAATTGAAGATGGTCGGGAAATTCGTATCGTTGCCGCCCACATAGCTGGTGTGGTCGAGGTTGCCGAAACGCACGCTGGCGTTCTTGCCGTTGACCGGCATGATGCGTTGCACTTCGGGCAGTGCGGCGAGGGCGGCGATGTCCTGTTCACGGATGATGCCCTTGGTCGCCCGCGGGTTGGGGGCCGTGCCGTTGAGGTAAATGATGTTCGAGCCGAAGGCGCCCATCTGGGCCATGACTTGGCGCTTGCTGCCTTCGCCAACGGCCAGCATCACCACCACCGAGGCCACGCCGATGACGATGCCGAGCAGGGTCAGGGCGGTGCGGAAGCGATTGATCCACATCACCCGCCAGGCCGCCTGTACCGCGTCCACCAATTCGCCTTTCCAGGCGCCGTTGTGTTCGCTGCCGGCACTCAGGCGCTGGCGCAGGTCCACAGCCTGCAACGCCTTGGCATTGGCCTGCGGTGCGGCGGTGGCGCTGTCGCTGATGATCAATCCGTCGCGGATCTCGATGATGCGCTTGGCCCGGGCCGCGACGTCGCGGTCGTGGGTGATCAGGATCACCACGTGGCCCTGGCTCGCCAGTTCGTCGAGCAAGGCCATGACTTCGATGCCGCTCTGGCTGTCGAGGGCGCCGGTGGGCTCGTCGGCGAGGATGATGTGGCCGCCGTTCATCAAGGCCCGGGCAATCGACACCCGCTGCTGCTGGCCGCCGGAGAGTTGATGGGGCCGGTTGCCGGTGCGGCTCGCCAGGCCCAGGCGTTCGAGCAGGGTGCTGGCCCGGGCGTGGCGCTCGGCGGCCGAGGTGCCGGCATAGATGGCCGGCATCTCGACATTTTCCTGGGCCGTGCCGGACGGGATCAGGTGATAGCCCTGGAACACGAAGCCGAACGCTTCGCGGCGCAGCCAGGCCAGTTCATCGCTGGCCAACCTGGCGACGTCTTCGCCGGCGAAGCGGTATTCGCCGCTGGTGGGGCGGTCGAGGCAGCCGAGGATGTTCATCAAGGTGGATTTGCCGGAGCCGGACGCCCCGACAATCGCCAGGAACTCCCCGGCATGAATGGACAAATCGATGCCGCGCAGCACCTCCACCCGAGGGCTGTCGCCGCCGCCGTAGGCCTTGCGAATGTCCCGCAGTTCGATCAGGGGCGTGTCCATTCAGCCTCCGCTGCCGCTGACCGGACCGATCAGTACGCGGTCGCCTTCGCTCAAGCCGTCGAGGATCTGCGTGCGCAGGCGGTCGCTGATGCCGGTGCGAACGGTGCGCATCTGCACATCGCCGTTGCCGGCCAGCACCCGCACCTGACCGGCATCGTGCAATGCGGCGATGGGCACGGTCAGTACGTCCTTGGCTTGGGCCGCAACAAAAAACACCTGGGCGGTCATGTCGGTCATCAACGAGCGATCAGTGTTGTCCACGTCGAGCAGCACGGTGTAGAGCACCACCCGCTCGCTACCGCTGCGGCCACCGGAGGGGCTGCCGCCCTGGCTGGCTTCCAGCGGACGCGGCGGCACCGGCAGGATTTGCCGTACGGTGCTGCTCCAGCGCCGACTGCCGCCGGCGAGGGTGGTGAAGTAGGCGGTCATGCCCGGCTTGACGTGGCCGATGTCGGCTTCCGAGACTTCGGCCCAGACCGTCATCGGCGACAACCGGGCAATGCGCAGGATCAACGGCGTCTGCTGCTGGGCGTTGAGGGTCTGGCCTTCCCGGGCGCCGATGGCGACAACCGTGCCGCTCATTGGCGCATAAATGCGGGTATAGCCCAACTCGGCCTCGTCGCTGCGCAGGTTGGCCTGGGCCTGGCGGATCTGCGCCTGGAACATGTCGATGCGCGCTTGGGTTGCGCGGACCTCGGCCTGGGCGGTCTGCACGTCTTCTTCGCGGGTGGCGCCGCCGGCCTTGAGTTGTTGCTGGCGCCGGAATTTCTGCTGCGCCAGGTCGTGCTGGGCCCGTTGCTCCTGGAGTTGGGCCTTGAGGTTCTCGATGGAAAATCGCCCAGCGTCGAGCCTGGCTTTTTGCGTGGACGGGTCGATTTCAACCAGCAATTGGCCTTCCGTGACCTCGTCGCCGGCCTCGACATGAATCTTCTGGATTTGTCCGGACGCCTGTGCGCCGACGTCGACATAGCGGCGCGGCTGCAACGTGCCCAGGGCGGTGACGCTGTTTTCGATATCGCCACGGGTGACCGGGGCGGTGGCGACAGGCTCACGGCCCGGCCCGACTGCCTGCCACGCGGCGAAGGCCATGGCAGGCAGCAGGGCGAAGGTCAGGAGCCAGGCGGGACGGGTGAGGCGGGGACGTTTCATGCAGGGTTCCGGCCGGTGGTGTCGGGCCCGTCGCACGGAGGGGCGGGACGGGAGGCTGTTCTGGTAAACGAGCGTTGTGGGCGGGAATTTAAGGAAGCGAAACACTGGGCAGCACTTGAAACGACACCGATCCCTCGCCACAAAAGCGGGTTCTGCTGCCTCATCAACTGAACGATTGGGCCCAGATACAAACCAAAGCTTTAAATCTATATGAGAATTACTATAAATTACGCGATTGAATCTGCCACCATCGTGCCATGTGTTTCTGGCATGCCGAGAGGCACAGAGATAGCTGTCGCAGTCACTGCGCAGGGGAGTCATGTTGGAAAACTACTATCGAGAACTGGTGTGTTTCCTGAACGCCAGGCTAGGCAACCGCCAGGCGGCCGAAGATGTGGTGCATGACGCTTACGTGCGGGTGCTGGAGCGCGCCAGCGATACGCCCATCGAACAGCCGCGGGCGTTCTTGTATCGCACCGCACTGAACCTGGTGATCGACGGGCATCGACGCAACACGTTGCGTCAAACCGAGTCTCTCGACGTGCTCGACGCAGAAGAACGCTTCTTCACCCCATCGCCCCATGCCAGCCTCGACCATGGCCAACGCCTGGACATGCTGCAACGCGCCCTGGCCGAGTTGTCGCCGCTGTGCCGCGAGAGCTTCCTGCTGCGCAAGCTCGAAGGCCTGTCCCACCCGCAGATCGCCGAGCGGCTGGGCATTTCCCGGGCCCTGGTGGAAAAACACATCGTCAACGCCATGAAGCATTGCCGCGTTCGCGTACGGCAGTGGGATGCGACCTGATCCGCCCGGCGTGAACCCCTCGGCGGTAAATTTCCTGACATTCTCCTCGTTCCTCTGAACAGACGATCTGGCGGCTGGACGCGTGCCGAACAGATCACCGGCTTTCGTGCCCTGTTGAGGGGCTTTTCCAGAGGACACTGGACATGACTCAGGCAATTGCAGCGCCCCACGTTCACGACTTGATCGGCATCGGCTTCGGCCCCTCGAACCTGGCGCTGGCCATCGCGCTGCAAGAGCGTGGCCCGGTGCAGGGCGAACTGGATGTACTGTTCGTCGATAAACAGGCTGACTATCGCTGGCACGGCAACACGCTGGTGACCCAGAGCGAGCTGCAGATTTCCTTCCTCAAGGACTTGGTGACCCTGCGCAACCCCACCAGCCCTTACTCGTTCGTCAATTACCTCAAGCACCATGGCCGCCTGGTGGATTTCATCAACCTCGGGACTTTCTACCCGTGCCGCATGGAGTACAACGACTACCTGCGCTGGGTGGCGGCGCAATTTGCCGGGCAGAGCCGTTACGGCGAGGAAGTGCTGCGCATCGAACCGGTGCTGCATCACCAGCAGGTCGAAGCCCTGCGGGTTATTTCCCGCGACAGCGAAGGTAAAGAGTGGGTGCGCATCAGCCGCTCGGTGGTGGTCAGTGCCGGTGGTACGCCACGCATTCCCGAGGCGTTCAAGACGTTCAAGGATGATGCGCGGGTGTTCCATCACTCCAAGTACCTTGAGCGAATGGCCTGCCAACCGTGCGTGAGCGCCCAGCCAATGAAAATCGCCATCATCGGCGGCGGGCAGAGCGCGGCGGAGGCCTTCATCGATCTCAACGACAGCTTCCCATCGGTGCAGGTCGACATGATCCTGCGCGGCTCGGCCCTCAAGCCCGCGGATGACAGCCCATTCGTCAACGAAGTGTTCTCGCCGGAGTTCACCGACCTCGTCTTCCAACAACCCCACAGCGAGCGCGAGCGGCTGGTCAACGAGTACCACAACACCAACTATTCGGTGGTGGACATCGACCTGATCGAGCGCATCTACGGGATTTTCTACCGCCAGAAAGTCTCTGGCATCGCTCGACATGCGTTCCACACCCTGACCACGGTGGAGAAAGCCACCGCGACGCAGGATGGCGTGGAGCTGGCGGTGCGCAACAACGCCACTGGCGAGCTGACGGTACGTCGTTACGACGCCGTGGTGCTCGCCACGGGGTACGAACGCCAGATGCACCGCACCTTGCTGGAGCCGCTGGCGCAATACCTGGGGGACTTCGAGGTGGACCGCAACTACAAGCTGATCACCGATGAGCGCTGCAAGGCCGCGATCTATATGCAGGGCTTCTGCCAGGCCAGCCACGGCCTGAGCGACACGTTGTTGTCGATCCTGCCGGTGCGCGCCGATGAGATTGCCGGCTCGCTGTATGAGCACGCAAAGCATCGTGGCCAGGAGCATTCGGTGCGGGACCTGAAGCTGGCCACGGCGTAAGTTTCGCCGATACGTGCGCATCCACAGGAAATTATCGAGAAGCTTCCTATACTGATCTCACGTCCCTCCTGGTTGTCCCGGGAGGAACGTAGACGGTTCGCTGTTCCCTCGCATTGGCAGTCCGAACCGATCAGCCGGTCGCTGATATAGCGTTCCGGGCCGATTTCGCCAAGCGAAACCTGATCGAATGATGCTGTTTCTGCGCGCAGGCCTGGCCGCGATAGGGTTGGGCTTATCATGTGTGACGCCACAAGTGGGCGCGACACCCGAGTCGCTGCAAGTGCTCGGGCGTTCCACTGTGAGCGATTATTCGGTGACCCTGGACGAGGCTGACGGGGCGTGGCTGCGACGCAAAGGCGCGTTGTTGCTGGGCGCCTCGGCACCGGATTACCCGCCCTTCAGCATCACCGGCAATGGCAACGATTACGAAGGCCTGACGGCCGACTACGCCCAGTTGCTCGGTCAGTTGCTGAACGTCGAGATCCAGGTGCGGCGGTACGCCTCGCGGGACGCGTCGCTCCAGGCACTGCGCAGTGGTGAAATCGATATGCTCGGCACCGCCAACGGCTTCGAAGCCAGCGATCCCGCGCTGGCGATGTCCCAGGCCTATGCCGATGATGTGCCCATGCTGGTGGCCCGCGTCGACGATAGCGAGGACTTGCCCGCAGGACTGGGAGGCCAGCGGGTGGCGATGCTCTATCACTACCTGCCACCGGACCGGGTCGAGGCGTTCTATCCCGACGCCACCCTGCAATTGTATCCCTCGACGCTGAGCGCCATTGGCGCCGTGGCGTTCGGCCAGGCCGACGTCTACCTGGGAGATTCCATCAGCGCCCATTACCTGATCAGCAAGAATTATCTGAACAACATCCAGCTGGTGGATTTTTCCCGCATGGAAGTGCAGCCGTTCGCCTTCGCGGTCAGTCGCGACAACCGACGTCTGTTGCGCATCGTCAATGCCGCGCTGCAGGCCATTCCCATCGGCGAGCGCATGGGCATCCTGCGACGATGGAGCGCCGGCGGTGCGAGCGTGCCGGGCCAGCAAGCGCTGCATTTCAGCGTCAATGAACAGCGCTGGCTCGATGCGCATCCGCGGATCAAGGTGGCCGTCAGCGAAAATTTCCTGCCGTTGACGTTCTTTGATGAGCGAGGCCGCTTGCGTGGCATCGGGGCCGATGTACTGGCCCGGATCAGCTTGCGCACCGGGCTGAAATTCGACATCCAGCGTGGCGACTCGGTGGATGATCTGATCAACCGGATCGCCAGCGGCGAGGCCGACGTCCTGGCAACCGGGATTCCCAGCGCCGAGCTTGAAGACGAGTTGCGCTTTACGCGTCCCTACCTGACGAATCCATTCGTGTTGGTGGTGCCGCTCAAAGCGAAGGATGCGCTGACCTTGGACCGGATGGCCGGCAAGCGGTTGGCGCTGGTGCGCGCAAGCGTGTTGCGCGGATACCTGCTGGAGCAGTTTCCCTCGGTACAACTGGTGCCGGCGCAAAACATGGCCGACGCCATGGCCATGGTTGCCGCGGGCACGGCGGACGGCGCGATCAATTCGCTGATCAGCGCTCGCTACCTGATCTCTCATCAGTACCGCGAGAAGCTGCAAGTCACCAGCACCGTCGGCACGGAGCCCATGCGTGCCGCTTTTGCAACGAGCCGGGACGCAGCGCAGCTCCATTCGATTCTGGATAAGGCGCTGCTGAGCATTTCCCCTGAGGAAATGGATGAGCTGACCAACCGTTGGCGCAGTGAAGTGGTGATCGACGACAGTTATTGGCTGCGCCACCGCACCGCCATTGTCCAAGGTTTCGCCATCGCCGCGCTGCTGTTGCTGTTGGCATTGGGCTGGGTTGTCTACTTGCGGCGGTTGCTTGAGCAATTGCGCGTGGCCAAGGCCAGCGCCGATGATGCCAATCGTGCCAAGACTACGTTCCTGGCGACCATGAGCCACGAAATCCGTACGCCGATGAACGCCGTGATCGGCCTGCTGGAAATGGCGCAAAAAAACGCAGAGCAAGGCGTCGTGGACGGCTGCGCCCTCGAAGCTGCTTCCAGTGCCGCCCACGGCTTGCTGGATCTGATCGGCGACATCCTCGACATTGCCCGCATCGAGTCGGGACGGCTGTCGCTGGCACCCGAGCGCGCCAATCTGCGGGCGCTGGTCGAGGCCGTGGCGAGGATGTTCGAGGGCTTGGCCCGGCAAAAACAGTTGCGCCTGCAACTGGATGTTGATGCGGCGAGCAATCAGGACGTGTCCATTGACCCGCTGCGCTTCAAGCAAGTGCTGTCGAACGTGTTGAGCAATGCCATCAAATTCACCGAGCACGGCCAGGTGCGCCTGGTTTTGCGAGCCGAACCGGACGAGGGGGGGAAGCGCCTGGCCATCCGCCTGCGGATCGAAGACACAGGTCGCGGAATCGCGGTACATGACCAACAACGCCTGTTCAGTCCCTTTAGCCAGGTTGGCGACAGCACCCAGGCGGCTCGCGGCGGATCCGGGTTGGGGTTGGTCATCAGCCGCACCTTGTGCGAAATGATGGGCGGCACGTTGCAGCTCGACAGTGTGGCGGGGGAGGGCACTCAGGTTGAGATTCGGCTGGCGTTGCCATTGCTTGAAGGCGGCAGCGAAGTGCCGGTGGGCGAGGTCCGGCCGGTGGTGCCGGCCCGGGCGTTGAACATCCTGGTGGTCGATGATTACCCGGCCAACCGCCTGTTACTGGTCCGGCAGATGAACCACCTGGGCCATCAGGTGGTGGAAGCGGAAGATGGCGCCGATGGGTTGAGTGCGTGGCGCGCCGGACATTTCGATGCGGTCATCACCGACTGCAACATGCCACTGATGAGCGGTTACGAGTTGGCCCGCGCCATTCGCGACGACGAGCGGGTCCGCAGCTTGCCGGCGACCACGGTCATCGGGTTTACGGCCAATGCCCAGCCCGAGGAAAAGGACCGTTGCCTTGCGGCGGGAATGGACGATTGCCTGTTCAAACCCCTCAGCCTCAAGCAATTGGATGAGCGCCTGGCACTGGTCGCGGCTAACGGCGCCGCTGCCGAGGACTTCGATTTGACCAGCCTTGAGCAGTTGACTGGCGGCGACTGGGCTTCGATCGAGAGACTGTTGGTGGAGCTGGTCGCCAGCAATGCCCAGGACAAGGCGCGGTTACAGCCATTGCTCTCGCGCCACGACGTGTCCGGGTTGGCCGACCTTGCGCATCGGATCAAGGGCGGTGCGAGGATCTTCCAGGCTCGACGGCTGATCGCCGCTTGCGAGGTCTTGGAAATAGCCTGCCATGCGGGTGACGTGGCAGCGCTCGCCGACGCGGTGGATGAGTTGCGCCGGGCAATGCTCCACCTGGCTGAACGGTTGGAGGCTCACTTGGCAAGCAAGCGTCTTTACACCGCAGGGAAAAAGGGTTCCGCCGATGCTTCCAGCCATCAGCGCTAATGTAATGGGTAAAACCGTAGATCGACTGGCGCTTTTTCCCTCGGTTTTTGAGAATTGTCCTACAGCGCCTCTGACGACCTTCCTCTAGCCTGACGCGACTTAACGTTCCCGAGCCGGTTCGTCCCTGCCGCGTTGCCATTGGAATGCCTGCCATGCCAAATAAAGCACTACGCATCATGATTGCCGATCCTGAGCATTATCATCGGATGCAACTTGAACGCCTGTTTAATCATCAAGGCTATTTCCGCATCGCTCCCGTGAGCGATGAGCATGAGTTCCTCACGTTGGTGGATTACGGGTGCGAGCTGTTCGACCTGATCCTCATCAACGCCAACCTAGCGAATGACACCCTGGACCTGCCCGGATTCTTCGTCGATAACCCGCAGGTTCGCCATGTATTGATCTACAACGCCCAACCGGGCATGCCGGCGACGCCCCGACCTTTTCTCCAGGTGAGCAGCACCCGGCTGCCCGATGCGGTTCTGGTGCAGCGCCTGATGAAAAGCATCGACCCGGCCGCCAATGAGTCGGTTCCGTCCTGGGCCCGCACCGTCGGACAGCGTCACGGAACCTGACTGCACCGCTGGTCCGCACTGTCAGACCTTACAGGTGGCGTTGCCATTTACCTGTGTCACCGTCGATGCAGTCATGGCGTCGGCACCGTTTGCATTGCCTTGGGGAGCTTTCTTGAAAAAAGTATTAATTGTGGACGATCACCCAGTCATTAGAGGGGCGCTGCGGCTGGTGTGCGAGAACGAGGGATTCAGCCAAATCAGCGAGGTCCATGGCGTCTCCGATGCCCGCGCATGGATCAAGCAGGAAAAACCGGACGTGGTGATCCTGGACCTCGTGATGAACGGTTTCGATGGTCTGGACTTGCTCGTCTGGATCACCGGCCAGTTTCCCGATTGCGCTGTGCTGGTGTTCACTTCCCAAGATGCCCAGCACTTCTGCAACCGGTGCATCTCGGCCGGAGCCAGGGGGTTCGTGACCAAGAAAAGTGACCTGAAGGAGCTGATCAAGGCCATTCATGCCTTGAAGTCCGGCTATTCCTATTTTCCGAAGACATCCGTCAGGCTGGACCTGCAACAACGCTCCGAGCAGAAGGCTTTGGAAAGTCTTTCCACCCGTGAGCTGTCAATCCTGCGGATGCTGTCGATGGGCATGCGCGGCAAGGACATCGCCGAGACTTTGTTCCTGAGCCCGAAAACCGTCAGCACTTACAAGACGCGCCTGTTGGAAAAGCTCGGATTGAATTCCCTGGTGGGCTTGTCGGAGTTTGCCAAGCGCAATCAGCTTTAGATTCCAGGCGCAATCTTCTCTTTAGATTGACATTCATCGTTCTGCAGATAGAACGCTCAGGCCGGTTTTTACAGTCTGGCGCATCAACGGTATGGGTTTTAAGCTGTGTCCATCGAATCGCAACATCAGATTTGGAGACGCAGCTTGAAACGAATCATCGGCCTCTATACGAGCCCAAGGCCGCATTGGGTCGGCGACGGCTTCCCGGTCCGTACGCTGTTTTCCTACGACAACCTGGGCAAGCACATCAGCCCCTTCCTGCTGCTGGACCACGCGGCGCCCACCGAGTTTACGTCGACCACCGAGCGCCGGGGCGTCGGCGAGCATCCTCACCGAGGGTTCGAAACCGTGACCATCGTCTATCAGGGCGAACTAGAGCATCGCGACTCCACCGGCAGCGGCGGCAAGATCGGCCCCGGCGACGTGCAATGGATGACCGCTGCCTCCGGGATCATCCATGAAGAGTTTCATTCCGAAGCGTTCGCCCGACAGGGCGGGTTCATGGAGATGGTCCAGCTGTGGGTCAACCTGCCAGCGAAGGACAAAATGGCGCCGGCCGGCTACCAGACCCTGCTCAAGGGTGACATCCCCGACATCGCCTTGAAGGATGACGCCGGCAGCCTGCGGCTGATCGCCGGCAGCTTCGAGGGGCATCGGGGCGCGGCGAAGACCTTCACGCCCATCAATGTCTGGGATATCCGCTTGAAGGGTGGCAAGGACCTGAGCCTCGATGTGCAAGAGGGCCATAACACGGCGCTGGTGGTGCTGCGCGGTACGGTCCAGGTCAATGGGCGCGAGCGAGTCGAGGCGGGGCAACTGGCCTTGTTCGATCGGGCCGGCGACCAGGTGAATCTGCAAGCCGATAACGACGCCGTGGTGTTGCTGCTCAGCGGCGAGCCCATCGACGAGCCCATTGTCGGCCATGGTCCGTTCGTGATGAACAGCGAGCAGGAAATCCACCAAGCGTTTGAAGATTTCCATTCCGGGCGCTTTGGGCGGATGGATGGCTAGTCAAGCAGCATCGCGAATCCATTGTGCGAGCCTTGCGGTGATCTCTACAGCGTGATCATTCTGTGCCAATCTTCACGCCAACGACCTTCCCGGAGCTGTCCCCGATGTTCTCCCTGATCACCGACCACCCGCTGCTCAGTGCCCTGGCGCTGCTTGTGCTCGATTTGCTGGCGTGGCGGTTGGTCAGTGCCGAACGGACTTATTGGAAAATCGGTTTGCGGCTGGTCATTTTCATGTTGTTCAGCATGCTGCTGTTCAACGAAGGCCTGAACCCGATGCAGACTGCGCAGTGGGTCGAGGACGTGCCTCGGCACTTGGCGGCGACCGGCCTGCAGATTGCCTGGTGGTTGTTTGCCGCGCGTACGCTGACGGTGATGATCGGCGCGGTCATGATGCAACGGGTCGGCCATACGGGGCGGTTGTTGCAGGATCTGCTGGGCGCGGTGATCTTCCTGGTCGCGGTCATCGCGGCATTGGCGTATGTGTTGGACCTGCCAGTCAAGGGCGTGCTGGCAACCTCCGGCGCGATGGCGATCATCGTCGGCCTGGCCTTGCAGAGCACCCTCAGCGATGTGTTTTCCGGCATCGTGCTCAACACCACCAAGCCGTACCAAGTCGATGACTGGATTTCCATCGATGGCACCGAAGGCCGGGTCACCGACATCGACTGGCGGGCCACGCGACTGCAGACCTCCCAGGGCAGCATGGCGGTAATCCCCAATTCGTTGGCGGCGAAAGCCAAGATCGTCAATTTCAGCCGACCCAGCGACATGCATGGCTTGTCCATCAGCGTCCAAGTCAGCCCCCATGCGCGACCGCAGAAGGTGATCGAAGCGCTGGAGCGGGCGATGATCGGCTGCCGTGCGTTGCTCGCCAGCCCGGCCCCCAGCGTCACGCTCAAAACCACTGGCAGCGCCGGGGCTGAATATGAGATCAGCGGATTCGTGGCCTCGATGGGGCAGAAGCGCGAGGTGCGCAATCAACTCTTCGACCTGGCGTTCCGGCATTTGCACGCATCGGGCGTGAGCTTGCTGTCCAGCGGCGAAAGCGCGGCGGCGATGGCGGTGTCGCGTCCTCGGGCGTTGCTGGAAAGTTCGAGCATTTTTTCCACGCTGCGCCCGGACGAAAAAGACACCTTCAGCCAGAACATGACGCTGCAGACGTTCCGCGCCGGCGACGTGATCCTGGCGGCCGGGGAGGTCAGCGACCATCTGTTCATCATTGAATCCGGCGTGGTCAGCGTGAGTCTTCTGCGTAACGGCCAACCCATCGAAGGCGGGCGCATGGGGCCGGGGGAGGTGATCGGCGAAGCGGGGATCGTCGCCGAACAAGCGGCGTTGGCGAATTTTACCGCGAAGACTTTCTGCACGCTGTATCGCATCGAGAACAGCTACCTCAAGCCTTGCCTCGAGGCTCGTCGCGACATCGGCGAGGCCATGAAAAACCTGCTGGACGTGCGCATCCACCTGGCCCAGAACCTGACCCGCGAACTGCCCAAGCCGGTCGCCAAGAAGCGCTTTTTGCAATGGCTGCGCAGCCGGGCCTGAGGCTTTTCCGCCGCAGGCCCCGGCCTTCCATTGGCCACCCGAACTTCCCAACAATTGGCTATTTGCCCGGCGCCAGCGCAGGGCTAACGTAGCGCCACACCCATTGTTCAGGAGTTCATCATGCAACCGCGTATCGATTTTTATGCCGCTTCCCCTGACGCCTACAAAGCCATGCTGGGCCTGGAGAACGCGGTCTCGAAACTGGGCCTGGAAAAATCCCTGATCGAGCTGGTCAAGTTGCGTGCTTCGCAAATCAATGGCTGTGCGTTCTGCATCGACATGCACACCGCAGACGCGCGCAAGGACGGCGAGACCGAGCGACGCCTTTACGCCGTGACCGCCTGGCGCGAGACGCCTTTTTTTACCGGCCGTGAGCGCGCCGCGCTGGCCTGGACCGAAGCCCTGACGCGCCTGAGCGAGACCCATGCGCCCGACGCCGATTACGAGTTGCTGAACGAGCACTTCACGCCCAAGGAAATGGTCGACCTGACCGTGGCGATCAATGCCATCAACGGTTGGAATCGCTTGGCGGTGGGCTTCCGGAAAATGCCGGAGGCTTGAGAGATCAGGCAACACCGTATGGGAGCAAGCCTGCTCGCGAAAGTGGCGTTACAGTCGATGATGCACGAACTGTTGCACCGCATTCGCGAGCAGGCTCCCACAGCAGTCATTACCAGCCGTCCAGGCTCCGGTCATCCCGCGCCGGGAACTTCGCCCGTTTGATCTTCTTCTACCTACAACAGGCGGCGCCAGCCGTCTTTTGCAAAGGAGTCGATCATGCAAGTTCAAGTCAACAGCAACCATATCGAAGGCAGTGCTCGTCTGCAGGAATGGGTCGGCAGTACGGTGGTGGACGCGTTGCAGCGTTTCGAAGACCACCTGTCCCGCGTCGAAATTCACGTCAGCGATGAAAATGCCCAGAAGGGCGGTGACGCCGACAAGCGCTGCCAGATCGAGGCACGTTTGCAGGGCCTTTCGTCAATGTCTGTCAGCCACAAGGCCCCGAGCCTGGAGCTGGCGGTGGAGGGCGCTGCCGAGAAAATGCTGCACGCTCTCGATCATCAGATCGGCAAGCTCAACCCCGCCGTCGAATCGATGGGCCGCGTGACCGCGCCGGTCGATGAGGCGCCGTCGCAAATGGTGGACGCCATGCTGGAGGAGGACTTCCTCGAAAACCAAGAGGCTCGTGGCAAAGAATAAAGGAGACGATCATGACCGCTCATCAACCCTTCAGCCGGCAGGTGCTGGCCGAACTCCTGGCGTTCGACGAACAGCCGAGCCTTTCGTTGTACATGCCCACCCACCGGACATTCCCCGAGCGCAGCCAGGACCCGATCCGCTATAAAAACCTGGTGCGCGACCTGCAGACCCAACTGGAACAACAGCACCCAGGCATGGATTGTGCGCCGTTGCTCGCGCCGTTCCTGGCACTGGTGGAGGACCAGGGATTCTGGAATTCCAATCGCGACGGCATCGCGGTGTTCGGTGCCCGCGACTATTTCAAAGTCATCTCGGTGAGCCAGCGCTTGCCGGAATGTGCGTTCGCCAACAGCCATCCTTATCTCAAGCCGTTGTTGCGCCTGGTCCAGTCCACCGAGCGTTATCAAGCGTTGTGCCTGACGCGCAATGAAGTTTGGCTTTATGAAGGCTCCTCGGAGCAGTTGGAGAAAATCGAGCTGGCCGAGCAGGTCCCGCGCAACCAGAACGACGCCTTGGGCGATGAGCTGACGCCGGGTGACCAACAGGGCTTCCCCAATGGTTTCAGCCGCAGCGGCGAACGGGGCGATGCGATGATGCACGAGTCGGCTGGCGGCGGTAAGCAGGACGAAATCAACCTGGATCGCGAGCGGTTTTTCCGTGCCGTGGACAAAGCCATCCTGCAATACCATTCGCAACCTTCAGGCCTGCCGATGATTTTGGTGGCGCTGCCGGAGAATCAGGCGGTGTTCCGTGCCGTCAGTCATAACCAGCACCTGCTGGCGCAGGGTATCGAGGGCGATCCTTCGAGGCTGAGTGTCGAAGAGTTGCGCCTCCAATGCGCCAAACTCATGGCCCACAGCCACGCCGATCAGGTGGTCGACAGCCTGAACCGCTATGGCGTCGCGGTCGGGCAAGGGCGTGCGCTGGACAAACTGGCCGAGATCGCCAAGGCCGCCTGGGAAGGCCGCGTCGCGATGTTGCTGGTGGAGGCGGAACGGCAGGTGCCTGGCCAGCTAGACCCGGAAAAAGGCCGGTTGATCATCGACGAGTCCGGCGATGAACAGGCGCCGGATGTGCTGGACGAACTGATCCTGGCAGTGACACGCCAAGGCGGCGAAGTCGTCGTGGTGCCGCCTGAGCATGTCATGCCAACCGACACCGGGGCGGCGGCGGTGTGCCGCTTCTGACCGTCCCCTGTGGGAGCGAATTCGCTCCCACACTTTTATTTCGTACCAGCCGGTCGGGCGACGTTTGCTTCCTATTAATAGGAAGCATTACTATTCACACCCCGTCTCCACAGCGCGCCGCGATGATCCCCAAGCTGCCCCGCAGACCCGGCTTTCTCGAGCATTACGAAGAGTTGATCGGCACCTGGACCCGTCGCCTGCGCAATCGCCAGCAGGCCGAGGACCTGGCCCACGATACCTTCGTGCGGGTGCTCGAATCCGATTCGGCGCAAGTAGAGCAGCCACGGGCCTACCTGCACCAGACGGCGCGCAATATTGCAGTGGACGGTTATCGGCGGGAAGATCGACGAGGCGCCTTGGAGGAAGTGGCGTTCGACACCTGTCAATCGCTTGCGGGCGACCCGGAGCACTACATGCACGCGATCCAACTGGCGGACTCCATCGAGCGGGCGCTTGCCGAATTGCCCGCCAATTGCCGCACGGTGTTCGTCTGGCAGAAGATCGAGGGGCTGACCCAGGCGGAAATCGCCGAACGCCTGGGGTTGTCAAAAAACATGGTGGAAAAGTATATGATCCGCACCCTGCGCCATCTGCGTGATCGCCTGGACGGGCCAGATCAATGACCCGTCGTCCTCTTCCACCTGAGCCACAGGACCCTTCCATGATGGATAGCCGTGAATGCCCGTGCGGGCAGAGCAGGGTTCGCGACGAGGCGGCGCAATGGTTCGTGCGTTTGCAAAACCCGGTCATGAGCGTCGAGGAGCGCCAGCGTTTCGAGGCCTGGCTGGACGAGCACGCCAACCATCGCGACGAGATCCAATTGCTGCAAGGCATCTGGAGCGCAACGGATCTGTTGCCCAGGGAGCGCCTGCAAGCATTGTGCGAGCGACCCGCCGAGCGTGCGAAACGCCGACCGCTGCTGCGTTACGCAGTGGCCGCGGGGTTGCTGGCGGTGGCTGTCGGGCTGGGACTGTTCAGTGGCTTGGGCGCTTCGAGTGACTACCGCGGCGAATTCGCCACGGTCCTCGGTGAACGCCGGCACGTGGCCCTGCCGGACGGCTCGCTGGTCGACCTCAATAGCCGAAGCCATGTGCGCGTCGTTTTCGAGCATCGCAAACGCCGGGTGGAGCTGGTCGAGGGCGAAGCGTTGTTCCGGGTCGAGCATGATGCCGGTCGTCCGTTCACCGTCGATGCGGGCAACGGCCAGGTGACGGTGACCGGGACGCGCTTCGGTGTGCGCCGCGATGCCGACAGTACGCGGGTGGCGGTGGAGGAGGGCAGCGTCAAGGTCCAAGGACGCGACTTCCCCATCAACCTCACCGCTGGCCTCGGTACGCGGATCGATGCCCAGGGCAAGGTCGCCGCGCCCTACGCGATCAATGCCGATGAGCTCACTGCCTGGCGCAACGGCAAGCTGGTGTTCAATAACGCGCCGTTGAGCGACGTCGCTGAGCAAGTGTCCCGTTATCGCGACAAACCGCTGCGGGTCGCCAACGCCGCGGTGGGCAACTTGCGCCTCACCAGCGTGTTCCGCTCGGACAATCCCGAGGCGTTGCTCAAGGCGCTGCCGAATATCCTGCCGGTGGCGGTGCGCACCCTGGACGACGGCAGTCAGGAAATAATTTCGAAATAGATTCAGGTTTTTTTCGAGTTCTTCGTCTTCTTGTCCAACTGCAACTGGTTTGCATTAACAGACGCGTATTCTTGCGATTCGACAGGACAAGGTTCGACGTGAAAACTCCCGCCAAAAACAACAGATGCCTTTCCCCACGCTGGCTGCCGCTGGCCCTGACCCTGGCTGTCAGCGCCGGGTTGCCCCAGGCCTTCGCCGACCAGGTCGCCACGGCCATTCATATCCAGGCGCAACCGTTGGGCCAGGCGCTGAGCCAGCTTGGCCAGCAGACCTCACTGCAGGTGTTCTTCAGCGCGGACCTGGTCGCCGGCAAGCAAGCCCCGGCGGTGGAAGGCCACTTGTCCCCGGAGGCGGCCCTGGGTCAGTTGCTGCAGGGCAGCGGTCTGCAATACCAGATCGATGACGACTCGGTAACCGTCCTGCCGGCCCCATCGGCGTCCGCCGGCGGCCCGCTGGAACTGGGCACCACCGACATCCAGGTGGTCGGTGACTGGCTCGGCGATGCCAATGCCGAAGTGGTGCAGAACCACGCCGGCGCACGGACCGTGATCCGCCGCGAAGCGATGGTCGAGCAGGGCGCCATGAACGTCGGCGATGTGCTGCGTCGCGTGCCCGGTGTGCAAGTGCAGGACGCCAACGGCACGGGCGGCAGCGACATTTCGCTGAACGTCGGGGTGCGCGGCCTCACCTCGCGCCTGTCGCCACGCTCCACGGTATTGATCGACGGCGTACCCGCGGCATTTGCGCCGTACGGCCAACCGCAATTGTCCATGGCGCCGATTTCCTCGGGCAACCTGGACAGCATCGACGTCGTGCGCGGTGCCGGGTCGGTGCGCTACGGGCCGCAGAACGTCGGCGGGGTGATCAACTTCGTCACCCGCGCCATTCCGGAACAAGCCACCGGGGAAATCGGCAGCACCCTGGAGACTTCCCAACGCGGCGGCTGGAAGCACATCGACACGGCGTTCCTCGGCGGCACCGCTGACAACGGCCTGGGCGTGGCGCTGTTGTACTCCGGCGTCAACGGCAACGGTTATCGCAAAAGCAATAACGACAACGACATCGACGACGTCATTCTCAAGACCCATTGGGCTCCGACCGAGGTCGATGACTTTTCGCTGAATTTCCATTACTACGACGCCAAGGCCGACATGCCTGGCGGCTTGACCCAGGCCCAGTACGACGCGGACCCGTACCAGTCCGACCGCGACTGGGACAATTTCAGTGGTCGGCGCAAGGATGTGTCGTTCAAGTGGATCCGTGAAATCAGCGATCGCACCCAAGCGGAAGTGCTGACCTATTACTCCGACAGCTACCGTGGCAGCACCATCGCGTCCCGGGACCAGCGCAACCTCGTGTCCTATCCGCGCACCTATTACACCTTTGGCATCGAGCCTCGGGTATCCCACGTGTTCGACCTGGGATCCACCACCCAGGAAGCCAGCGTCGGTTATCGATACCTCAAGGAAGGCATGCACGAAGAGGCCAGCCGCCTGGCGCTGCGCAATAACGAACCGGTGGTGCGTCCGGGTTCCGACGGTCACGTTTACCAGGACCGGACCGGTGGCACCGAAGCCCACGCGGTGTACATCGATGACAAGATCGATGTGGGCAAATGGACCATCACCCCAGGCATTCGCTTCGAAAGCATCAGCACACAATGGCACGACCGCCCGGTACTCGACACCGCCGGCCGTCCCGTGCAGGAAAAGCGTCGTAGCATCGACAGCAACGAACCGCTGCCGGCCCTGAGTGTGATGTATCACCTGTCCGACGCCTGGAAGCTGTTCGCCAACTACGAGACCTCGTTCGGCAGCCTGCAATATTTCCAACTGGGCCAGGGCGGCTCTGGCAACAACACCGCCAATGGCCTGAGCCCGGAAAAGGCCAAGACCTACGAGATC
This sequence comes from Pseudomonas frederiksbergensis, assembly GCF_035751725.1. Lineage (GTDB taxonomy): Bacteria > Pseudomonadota > Gammaproteobacteria > Pseudomonadales > Pseudomonadaceae > Aquipseudomonas > Aquipseudomonas frederiksbergensis_A. The sequence goes on from NZ_CP142104.1 coordinate 1,976,771, forward strand.
GGTACGCGCTACAACGATGACGTGTGGGGCGGCGAAGTGACGCTGTTCTACATCGACTTCGACGACGAGTTGCAGTACATCAGCAACGATGTCGGCTGGACCAACATGGGCGCGACCAAGCACCAGGGGCTGGAGGCCTCGGCGCACTACGACATGGCCGCGCTCGATCCGCGCCTCGAAGGCCTGACCGCCAATGCAGGTTTCACCTACACCCGCGCGACTTATGAAGGGGATATCCCAAGCTTCAAGGGCCGTGACCTGCCGTTCTATTCCCGTCAGGTGGTCAACGTGGGCCTGCGCTACGAGGTCGATCGCTGGACCTACAATCTTGACGGTTTCGCCCAGTCCAAGCAGCGTTCGCCGGGCAATAGCGTCAATCCCGATGGCAGCTTCACGGATAACTACATCACCGACGGCAGCGCCGATGGCCAGTACGGCGATATGCCCGGCTACATGCTCTGGAACGTAAGGGCCGGCTACGACTTTGGCGAGCAACTGTCGAACCTGAAAGTCGGCGCCGGGGTCAAGAACCTGTTCGACCACCAGTACTACACCCGTTCCAGCGACAACAACTCAGGCATCTACGTCGGCGCGCCGCGGACGTTCTTCGTGCAGGCGAGCGTGGGGTTTTGATGAACAACCAGGGTTGACCCGTACCCCTGTGGCGAGGGGATAAGTCCCCTCGCCACAGAAAACTCCTTGCCATGGAAAATGGTGTGAGACCTCAGACTTTCAACACCTTCCCACTGGCCGCCACCGCCACCAACGACAGCGCAATCAAGCCAAACGCGATGCCCAGGCTACTGCCATGGGCAACAAACCCGATTAATGCCGGCCCCGCGAGGATGCCGGCATAACCGATGGTGGTAATGGCCGGCACGGCGATGGCTTCGGGCATCAGCGTCTGTTTGCCAACGGCCGTGTACAGCACCGGTACGATGTTCGAACACCCGGCGCCGACCAACGCGTAGCCCAGCAGCACCGCTTGCCACATGGGTGCGACGGTCGCCATCAGGAATCCTGCAGCCGCGATCGACCCGCCGTAGATGATCACGTGCTTGGCCCCCAGCCGACGCACCACCGAATCCCCCATCAAACGGCCAACCGTCATGGTCAGGGCAAACGCGGCGTAACCCAGCCCGGCGTAGGCCGTGTCCACCGCGCGCTCGGTGGTCAGGAACACGGCGCTCCAGTCCAGCACCGCGCCTTCGGCCAGGAACACGATGAAGCACAGGATGCCGATAAACAGCACCACGCCGTGGGGAATGGCAAACGCCGGTCCCGAGCTTTCACTGCCGTAGGGCAGCAAATGCGGCGCCGCCTTGAGCAGCGCCACCAACAGCACGGCGTTGACCACCAGCGTCGCCGCCAGCGGCGAAAGCCCTAGGCCGAGCAGGGCGCTTACGCCGGCCGCGCCAATGATCCCGCCGAGGCTGAACATGCCGTGGAAGCCCGACATCATGGTCTTGCCGCTGGCGCGCTCGACGATGACCGCTTGCAGGTTCACGGTCGAGTCCACGGTGCCGAGCCCGGCGCCAAACAGGAACAACGCCGTCACCAGCCACGGCAAGGAACTCATCGTCGCCAACAACGGCAACGCCAGGCAGACCAAAAGCGTGCCGCCACTGAGCACCCGGCGGCAGCCGAACCGTGTCGCCAGGGCGCCGGAAATCGGCATCGCCAGGATCGACCCGACGCCAAGGCACAGCAACAGCAACCCCAGGGTGCCTTCGTCCAGGTTCGCTCGCACCTTGGCGTAGGGCACCAGCGGTGCCCAGGCGGCAATGCCGATGCCGGCGATGAGGTAGGCGATACGGGTGGACATCTGTTCCAGGCGGCCTGGAGCAAAGGTAGGTGGCGGGGTAATAGCGGTCATGAATCGTCCTTGGCTTTCGTGCGGTGCGGTGAAGCGGGCAGGGGGCCTATGCTTGCATATCCACTGACCTCGCTGCGACCCCAAGGTGCCGACGCGAATGTCCGGGTGGCCGGCAAGCTTTGCCCCCGCAGCCTTCGCCGGCCTACAGTAGCGGTTCTTGCTGGTCGATCCGGGTTTGGTCAATGGCACAGTTCTACGATGCACGCGGCAATATCTATGGCGTTGTTTCGCCACGGCAAATCCGTGCCCAGGGAATCGACCTGCCGGTATCTGCCGCCCAGGCCGCGCAAACGCGCCAGACCTGGAGCGCTGCCGCCGTGCAAGCATTTTGCGCATGGGCGCCGGGCGAAGCGCCGCCCCATGCCAAGGCTCATCGCAGCGATGGCCTGCTGATTGGCCCGTTCCAGGACGGGCCACCGTTCGATCTGTTGATCGTCAATACCGACGGGACGCTGGCCGAGCGTAGCGGCAATGGCTTGACGATTTTTTCCCTGGCCTTGCAGGAGCAAGGTTTGCTGCCTGGCGATGAGGGTTGCTTGCTACAGGTCCATCACGACAAACCCGAAGGTCCCTCACCGTTGCAAACCTCGGTTCGCGCTGCTGAGTTCGAAGGAGGCCAAGGCTTCTGGCTGGACTTGGGCGCGCCGCTGTTCGCCCCCCGGGCCGTGGCTGCTCAAGGCATCGAAAGCGTGGTGTTCAATCAGTGCGACGTGAGCCGTGTGCCCGCGCTCCATGTGTTGGACACGGCGTGGGGCTTTAGCCAGTTCGTGCGCATTGGCAATCCTCATTGCGTGACGTTGGTCGATGCGTTGGAGGCATTGCCGGGTCTTTCGCAGATGCGTGCCGAGGTGTTGTCGCAGCCCTTGACCGATATTGCCTTTGCGGCGCCCGGTGGGTCGGGGATTCCTTGTACGGCGGGGGTGAATCTGCAATGGGCGTGGCGCGACGGCGAAGGGCAAATCGTTGCGCGGGTGTTCGAACGCGGCGAAGGCCCTACCGCATCGTCGGGCACCAGCGCCAGCGCCGTGGCGAGTGCTGCGTGGCGGGTGGGTTGGGTGAAGGCCGGGGTGGTCAGGGTCGTGATGCCGGGCGGCACCGCGCCGATCCTGCTGGAAGAAGAGGCGGGTGAGCTGATACGGGTCAGGTTGTTTGGTGCGGCGCGGCTTGTGCCGTAGGGTTCCTGGACATTTTGCAGCGCGGCCGAAGCCGTCTTCGCGAGCAGGCTCGCGAAAGCAATGGCAGGTTCAGTATCAATGCAACCGACCCACCGCCATCGCGAGCAAATGGGAGAAGGCTCAGGTCAGTTGCGGCCCGAACTCCACCACCGGCATCTGCCGCTTCATCAACACCTCACCCTTGCGAATCGAGTAAAGCGGCAGACCTTGGCTGCGGATCACTTCGTAGTCGCTGTCGGCCGAGAGGACCAGCAGGTTCGCCGGGCGACCAGGCTCCAGCCCGTAGCGCTCGCCCAGGGCCATGGCCTTGGCGCTGTTGTCGGTGACCAGGTCCAGGGCGCTTTGCAGGTTGCGATAGCCGAGCATGTGGCAGATGTGCAGGCCCGCTTCGAGCACGCGCAGGATGTTGCCGTTGCCCAGCGGGTACCACGGATCGACGATGGAGTCCTGGCCGAAGCATACGTTCATCCCGGCTTCGAGCAGCTCATTGACCCGCGTGACGCCGCGGCGCTTGGGAAAGGTATCGAAGCGTCCTTGCAAATGGATGCTTTCGGTCGGGCACGATACGAAGCTGATACCCGAATGCCCGAGCAGGCGGAACAGCTTGGCGCAATAGGCGTTGTCGTAGGAGCCCATTGCCGTGGTATGGCTGGCCGTCACGCGTGCGCCCATGTCGCGACTGCGGGCTTCCTCGGCGAGCACTTCCAGAAAGCGCGAGTGCGGGTCGTCGGTTTCATCGCAATGCACGTCCACCAGGCAGCCGGTGCGTTCGGCCAGGTCCATGAGGAATTTCACCGAACTGACGCCCTGGTCGCGGGTGTACTCGAAATGCGGGATACCGCCCACCACGTCGGCGCCCATGCGAATCGCTTCTTCCATCAGCTCGCGGCCGTTGCGGTAGGACTCGATGCCCTCTTGGGGAAACGCGACGATTTGCATGTCGACCAGATGACGGGTCTCTTCGCGTACTTCGAGCATTGCCTTGAGGGCGGTGAGTGCCGGATCCGTCACGTCGACGTGAGTGCGCACGTGCTGGATGCCATGGGCAGCCAGGGCCTGGAGGGTCTTCCTGGCGCGGGTCTTGGTGTCTTCCTGGGTGATGGTGGCCTTGCGCTCGCCCCAGCACTCGATGCCCTCGAACAGCGTGCCGCTCATGTTCCAGCGCGGTTCACCGGCGGTCAGCGTGGCGTCCAGGTGAATGTGCGGTTCGACGAAGGGCGGCACGACCAGGTTGCCACCGGCATCGATGTCTTCGGGGCCGAGGCTGGGGGCCTCGGTCTGGCGGGCGATGCTGGCGATCAGGCCGTTTTCCAGGTGCAATTCATGCAAGCCTTCGCGGTTGCGCAGGCGGGCGTTGATGATGTGCATCAGGCGAATCCTTTATAGGTCTTGTAGGGGCGCGTCAGCGGTACGAGTGCCTGTTACGCCGATCAATAACACATACGTTAGCGCGCCGGTGGCGATTCCTACCAGTGGCGCGACCCATGGCGAATTGAAAGCTGCGACGGTGCCGACGGCATAGGCACCCAACCCAGGCCAGTTGAAAGCAGGCAGTTGCGCCTGCGCCAAGCGCGGATAGCGTCCACGCCAGCGGAAGAAGAAGTCGGCCATGATCACTCCGCCAATCGGCGGGATGACCGTGCCGAGCAGGATCAGGTAGGGCACCAGCATGTCGTACATCCCCAGCAGCGCCAACAGGGTGCCGATCGCTGCGCCAGCCAGCGTGACCGCCCTGCGTCGACGCGTGCGCAGCAGGTTGCAACCGGCCACGGCGAAGTTGTAGATGGTGTTGTCCTGGGTGCTCCAGATGTTGAGCAAGAGCATCGCCATCGCGGCCATGGCGAAGCCTTGCAACAACAGCACTTCGACGACGTCGGGCTGCTGGTAGACGATGGCTCCGTAGGCGCCGATCAGCACCATCAGGCCATTGCCGAGGAAAAACCCGATCAGGCTCGCCATTACCGCGACCTTCGCCGAACGTGAAAACCGGGTCCAATTGGTTGCCTGGGTGGCGCCGCTGACGAACGTGCCGAAAACCAGGGTGATCGCGGTCGACCAGTCCAGGCTGCCTGTGGGTACCACCGCCAGCAGCCCGTCGAGGCCGCCGATCTTCTGCGTCGCCACCCACATCGAGAGCATCAACAGCAACAGCATGGCCGGTACGGCGACGTACGAGAGGATCTCCAGCCCGCGATAGCCGATATACGCCGTGGCGCAGAACCCCAGGCCGAACAGCACCATCAGCCCCAGCACAGTTCCCTGGCCCAACTCGAAATACTTGCCCAGCACCACCGCCGCGGTGGCCGTGCCCCAGGCGTACCAGCCGATCTGGGTAAAGCCAAGGATCAAGTCGCTGAGCTTGCTGCCCACCTCGCCAAAACAGAAACGGCCCATCAGTACCGAATTGAGCCCGCTCTTGAACGCTATGTAACCCAGGCCTGCGGCATAAAGACCCAGCAGCAGATTGCCGATGACAATGACACCGAGCATGTCAGCGAAACCGAACGCCACGCCCAGCTTGCCGCCGGCGAACATGGTGGCGGTGAAAAACGTGAAGCCCAGCAACACCATGGCCGTGGAGGCCAGGCCCTTGCGGGCATGCATCGGGACTTCGCTCAACGGGTAGTCGTTACCGGGATCGTTCTGTGTCATGTGGCGGGTCCTTGCGGGTGAGGAAATGTCGCAAGCGTGCAGCGGCCGTGCCAAGCGAGTGATTGCCGGTTATTTATAGACAAATCCTTGGAACAGGGTGGCTGGAGGGATCAAAAGCGGTGCGGCGGTGGTTCAAGTTGGAACACAGGCCGCACGGTACATGCGGTTCGCTTGTGGGAGCGGCTCCTTCAGCAGGCAAGAGGCAATGCCAGGAACCGCAAGACCGCCGCGACAATCACTTCCGGCGCGTCTTCCTGGACCAGGTGTCCGGCACTTGGCACGGGCTGAAACAGCGCCCCGGGAATCATCCCGTGCAACGACCGGCCGCGCTCGATGGGGATCCATTGGTCATCTTCGCCCCACAGGATTTGCGTTGGGCAGCGCACCTTCGGATACAGGGCCTCGACCTCGCGCGTATAGCGCTCATCCATCTGGGCAATTTGCCGATAGAACGCCGCCTGGCCCGGCTCGCCAAGCCACGGCTTAACGTAGGGCGCCAACTCTGCCTCCGGAATGTCTCGCTTGATCGCGCCGCGGATATAAGTCGGCACGATAGCCCGCGGGATGTAATCGGGCAGGCCGCTGAACGCCGTTTCATGCTGGCGCACATGCTGGACAAAAGGTGAACCCCACGGTGACAGCGCCACCGGGTCGATCAGGGTCAGGCTGCGGTAATCCTTGCCATCGAGCAGATGCGTACGCAGTGCGGTAGCACCGCCGAAGTCATGGGCCACCACGTCTGGGCGCTCCAGGTTCCAGTATTCCAGCAACTGGGCGAGCAATTGGTTTTGTACGCCGAGGGAGACGTCGGCATCCGGCTGCGCGGATTGGCCATAACCCAGCAGGTCGAAGTAGTGCACCCGGTGCGTAGCAAAGAACAGCGGCGCGATCCGGTGCCATACATAAGAGGAGAACGGCGTGCCATGGACGAACACCAGCGGTGGGCCGTCGCCGTGGATGGCGTAGCGGATGGAATGTCCGTTGAAGTCGTAGACCTGATCCAGCGGCCAGTTGGTCATGCTTGATACTCCACTGAAAATGGCTCAGGGGATCAAGCATAGGCCAATGCGGTTCAGCAGGGAGACCCCCTTGTCACAGAAGGCTTGCCAGGGAACTGAGCCGGTTTTATTCGCCGTGGTAGATGCAGCCGCTGGTGCAAGTCTCGTGGATGCGAATGGCGCTGAGTTCCGGCAGCAGCGGCTTCAATTCATTCCAGATCCACTTGGCCAGGACTTCGCTGGTCGGGTTCTCCAGCCCAGGGATGTCGTTGAGGTAGTTGTGGTCCAGGCGCTCGTAGAGCGGCTTGAAGATCGCCTTGATTTCCGAGAAGTCGCGAATCCAGCCCGTGTGCGGATCGATGTCGCCGCTGAGGTGGATCGCCACCTTGAACGAGTGGCCATGCAGACGGCCGCACTTGTGGCCTTCGGGCACGTGGGGCAGGCGGTGGGCGGATTCGAAGGTGAATTCTTTGAAGATTTCCACAGGTTCAGGCTCTTTAAGGTAGCGGTCGCGAGGCAGGCGGCGGAGTTTATCAGGTTGATCCGTGTGATGCGCGAGCATGCTGACTAAAGGGTCAGCAAACGCTCGCCCAATCCACCGTTGGCCGTCAGCTCCAGGAACTCATCGCCGAGCCGGCGGCTTTCGTCCATCGCCGTGCGCCAGTATCTACGGCGGCTCGGGTCATCGCCCATGAAGCGCTTGAAATCGTTGCGATCCGGCAGTTTGCCGTAGGGCAGGCGGGCCAGGTATTCGCGCGACGGGGCGAGCAGCAGCACGTCCTGGAGGCGTTCGGCGCTGCCCTTGCGCCATGGCAAGCCTTTGTCGAACCAGCCAGGGATGACCCGGTCGGTGAAATGGGGATAGAGGACGATGCCCTCGCCGCTGTAGGGCAGGTCGAGGTGGTAGTCCAGCAAACCCCCGTCGCGGTAGGTGCCGGCACCGGCGCCGGGAAGGTCGCGCACGCCTTCCATCACCATCGGGATCGAGCCCGACGCCAGCAAGGCCTGGCGCAGGTTGTCGGCCACCAGGGGCACGAAGCGTGAAGGGAAGTCTGTCAGGGGATGCAGCGGTGGCGCCAGCCGTGGGTCGTGCACGATCAGCCGTTCGAAATGTCGCGACAGGCGCGCACGGCCTCGCAGGTTGTCGGCGATCACCGACGACAACCCGAGGCCCAGCCGGCCTCGGTGGTCTTGTGACAGCAGGCCGTGGCTCTTGACCACCATGATATTGAGCCGGTAATGGGGGTTGTCGAGGATCGTCAGGTCGCGACCTTCCAGCAGATCGTCCAGCATGCGCTGGGAGCTTTGGCTGACGCCGGCCATGGTCACGCCTTTGGCGAAACTCTGCTCGTTATACAAAGTGCCCAGGCGCCTGATGCCTTCGGCGGCGTTCGGCAAGCACGCGCTGGCAAAGCGCCAGGAGCCAACCGAGGCGCCGATCAGCGACCGTTCCCGAGGCGCCGCAGGGAGCCATTCGCCGAACAGGGCCAGGTCCAATCCCTGGATGCCCAAGGCTTTCGGGCCACCGGCGGCGCCGGGCAGGATGCCAACGTCGGCGGCGTTGAGGCCGGCCTCGCGGATTCGCTTGAAGGCACGGGGACCGGCCTTGAGGGTGAGGGCGGGGAATTTGATATGGATGGCAGTCATACCGGTCTCTAATACTGGCAAGCGGCTGATTATAGCGACACACGACGCGGTGGGAGCTCCCGCATTGATGTGGGTCCCATGATGGCAATTCAGTTTCAGTTAAGTTCACCCCGATACAGTTTCCGGTGATGATTATAAAAAGGAGAGAACCCGTGAACCGCCTGACTGCCTTTATTCTCGCGACGCTCATGGCTCTTGGCGCTGGCCTGGCGCAAGCGCGAGACCTCCATGATCACGAGATCAAAAAACTGCTGGACGCTGGTACCATTCAATCGCTTGAAAAGCTCAAGGCCGCTGCTCTGGCCACGCATCCCGGCTCTGAAGTGACCGATACCGAGCTGGAAGAGGAATACGGCAAGTACCGTTACAAGGTGGACCTGCGTGATGCCGATGGCATCGAGTGGGACCTGGAACTCGACGCCACTAGCGGCGAGGTGCTCAAGAATCATCAGGATACCTAATGAAGTTTAATCTACGCGCCCGCAGTCGCTGGGCGCTGGCGCTGCTGGCGTTCTGTTCGCTCGCCATGGCCCGGGACCTGGACCAGGACGAAGCCCTGCAGTTGCGCCAACAGGGCGTGATCCTGCCGCTGGAGCAACTGTTGCAACAAGCGCTGGACCGCCATCCTGGCGCCAAGCTGCTGGAGGCCGAGCTGGAGGAAAAGCACGGCGTCTATATTTATGAAGTCGAGCTGCTGGATACCGACGGCGTCGTGCGCGAACTGGACCTTGAGGCCGCAACCGGCCGTTTACTCAAAGATAAGGAAGACTGATGCGCCTGCTCTTGGTGGAAGACCACGTTCCCCTGGCCGACGAGCTGATGGCCGGGCTGGCCCGGCAGGGTTATGCGGTCGATTGGTTGGCCGATGGTCGTGATGCGGTGTATCAGGGCACCAGCGAGCCCTACGACCTGATCATCCTCGACCTCGGGTTGCCCGGGGTGCCGGGGCTCGAGGTATTGAAGCAATGGCGAGCCGGTGGCCTGGCCACGCCGGTGTTGATCCTCACCGCCCGCGGCTCTTGGGCCGAGCGCATCGAAGGGCTCAAGGCCGGGGCCGATGACTACCTGACCAAACCCTTTCATCCTGAAGAACTGCACCTGCGCATCCAGGCGCTGCTGCGTCGCTCCCACGGCCAGGCCAACCAACCGACGCTCCAGGCGGCCGGGTTGCACCTGGATGAAGGACGCCAGTGCGTGATTCGTGACGGCGCGGAGGTCCAACTGACCGCCGCCGAATTTCGCCTGTTGCGCTATTTCATGCTGCACCCCGAGCAAATCCTTTCCAAGAGTCATCTCGCCGAGCACCTGTACGACGGCGAAACCGAGCGTGATTCCAATGTGCTCGAAGTCCACGTCAACCACCTGCGGCGCAAGCTGGGGCGCAGCGTGATCGAAACCCGTCGCGGCCAGGGCTACCTGTTCGGCGGGCAGGCCCAGTGAGATCCATCCAGCGGCGCCTGAGCCTTGGGCTGATCGGTGTGATGGTCGTGGTCGGCCTCGTCCTGGCGCAGACCAGCCTGTGGTTGTTCGAGCTGGGCTTGCAGCGTTATCTGGAAGCGGGGCTGCGCAACGACAGCGAGAACCTGCTGGTGGCCCTGGTGCGCGGCCCGCAAGGTTTGCAGTTGGACGAGCGGCGCTTGTCGCCCGCCTATCTACGGCCGTTTTCGGGGCACTATTTCCGCATCGATTTCGCCGACGAGCATTGGCGCTCCCGCTCCCTGTGGGACCAGGAGCTGCCCCGGCTCGACCATCCGGGCCTGCACAGCAACCTGCAACTGGGCCCCGAAGGCCAGAGGCTGCTGGTACTGCGCACTGACTATCGGCGCCTGGGCCAGGCGATTTCCATCAGCGTGGCCCAGGACTACACGCCCGTGCGCGACAGTTTCCTGAGAATGCAGCAAGTAGGCCTGGGTCTTGGCCTGGCGGGGTTGCTGCTGATCCTTTTGCTCCAGCGCCTGACGGTACAACGCGCGTTGCGTCCGTTGGAAAAGGCCAGGGAGCAGATCGCCCAGTTGCAGCGCGGGCAGCGTTCGCAACTCGACGAACAAGTGCCCAGGGAACTGGAGCCGCTGGTGGCGCAGATCAATCATCTGTTGGCTCATACCGAAGACAGCCTCAAGCGTTCGCGCAATGCCCTGGGCAACCTGGGCCATGCGCTGAAGACCCCGCTGGCGGTGTTGCAAAGCCTGGCCTCGAACGAAAAGCTCGACCCTTATCCGCAATTGCGCAAGCTGCTGCTCGACCAGCTGGAACAGGTTCGCCACCGCCTGAACCGCGAGCTCAATCGCGCCCGGTTGTCGGGCGATGCCTTGCCCGGCGCACACCTGGATTGCGACGCCGAACTGCCGGGGCTGCTGGCAACGCTGAACATGATCCATGGCGAGCATCTGCACTTGGCTTACCTCGCGCCGCCTGGCTTGCAGCTGCCCTGGGATCGTGAGGATCTGCTGGAGCTGCTGGGCAACCTGCTGGACAACGCCTGCAAATGGGCCGACGCCGAAGTGCGCCTGACCATTGTCGAGACGGCCGACGGGTTCAGCCTGGCCGTGGAGGACGATGGCCCAGGCATTCCCGCGGAGCGGCGCGACCAGGTCTTCAGCCGGGGCACGCGGCTGGATGAGCAGACCGATGGCCACGGCCTTGGCCTGGGCATCGTGCGGGACATCGTCGACACCTGGGGCGGGATGCTGGCCTTGGATGACAGCGAGTGGGGCGGGTTGAAGGTCGTGATCGAATTGCCCAAGCGCTGATGTCCTGTGGGGGCGGGCTTGCTCGCGAAAGCGGTGTGCCAGCTAATAATGTCTGAGTGATACACCGCATTCGCGAGCAAGCCCGCTCTCTCAAGAGTGATGGCATTACCGCAAAACCCGCCGCGTGACCCTTGCAGCTTGCCGCCGCTTCCTGCAAAGTCGCGACCTTTTTGTCCGGTGGCTTTCCATCGCTGTGCTTTGAGGTAACGATGATAAATGCAGTAATTGCTGCGGTTGGCGTCATGCTGGTGCTCAGCCTGTCCCGCGTGCATGTGGTGATCGCGCTGATTGTCGGCGCGTTGGTGGGCGGCCTGACGGGCGGCCTGGGGATCGAGGCGACGCTCAAGGCGTTCAATGCCGGCCTGGGTGGCGGCGCGACGGTGGCGTTGTCCTACGCTCTGCTGGGCGCTTTCGCCGTGGCGATCGCCAAGTCCGGCATGGCCCACGCCCTGGCCGACAAAGCCCTGGCCATGGTCGACCGCCAGGACGCCGCCGGCGGCACAGGCGTCAAGTGGGTGCTGATCGGCCTGCTGGGTACCGTGGCCGTCGCATCGCAGAATATCCTGCCAATCCACATTGCCTTCATCCCGCTGCTGGTGCCGCCGCTTCTGTACGTGCTGACCAAACTGCAGTTGGACCGCCGCCTGATCGCCTGCGTGATGACCTTCGGCTTGATCACGCCCTACATGTTCCTGCCGGTGGGCTTCGGCAATATCTTCCTCAACGAGATCCTGCTGGCCAATGTCGCTCGCAGCGGTGTGGACGTCAGCGGCATCAACATCACCCACGCCATGGGTATTCCGGCGCTGGGCATGGTGTTTGGCCTGATCCTCTCGTTTATCACCTACCGAAAGAAACGCGTCTATGACCTGAAGAAAATCGCTCGCGCCGAGCAAGTGGCGGTGCGCTACAACCCGCTGAGCCTGTTGGTCGCGGGGTTGGCGATCGCGGCGGCGTTCGCCATCCAGCTGCTGCTTGATTCGATGATCATCGGTGCGCTGGCGGGCTTCCTGATCTTTTCGGTCTCGGGGGTGGTGCGTTGGCGCGAAACCGACGACCTGTTCACCGAAGGCATGAAGATGATGGCGATGATCGGCTTCATCATGATCGCGGCCTCGGGGTTTGCCGAGGTGATGAAGGCCACCGGTGAAGTCCAGAGCCTGGTGGAAGCCTCGGCGGCCTGGATCGGCCACAACAAGGGCGTCGGCGCGTTGTTGATGTTGCTGGTGGGGCTATTGGTGACGATGGGCATCGGCTCGTCGTTCTCCACGGTGCCGATCCTGGCGACTATCTTCGTGCCGCTGTGCCTGCAACTGGGTTTCAGCCCGCTGGCGATCGTCTGCATCGTCGGCACCGCGGGCGCCCTGGGCGACGCCGGCTCGCCCGCCTCGGACTCGACCCTCGGCCCGACCTCCGGCCTGAACATCGACGGCCAGCATCACCATATCTGGGACACCGTGGTCCCGACTTTCATCCACTACAACCTGCCGTTGCTGGCGTTTGGTTGGGTGGCGGCGATGGTGTTGTAAGGTCGACCAACAAGACTCAAGGACCGAGTCGCCCCCTTCGAATCCAGCAAGCATGCTGCTGACAGTTCGCGATAGCCGGTTAAACCTGTCCTACAGTTTTGCCGTGCCCTGCCGTTAACCCAGCTAACCACGCCAATAACACCTACAAGAGTGAACAGCATGCGCCTGAGCTTGAAGGCTAAAGTCCTGTCCCTTGCGATACTCCCGGTATTGCTGTCCGCTGTGATCATCAGCCTGACCACTGCGTTCATCTTGAAGGAACAGGCCAGCAAAGAAGTCCAGCAGACCCGCGAGCGCCTGCTCAGCGAAGCCAAGGCCACGCTGCAGAATTATGTCGCGGTCGGGCTGACAGCCATCAAGCCGCTCTACGATGCCGCCGCGCCAGGCGATAACGAAGCACGCGCCCAGGCGATCAAGCTCTTGTCGAATATCAGCTACGGCAAGGACGGCTATTTCTTCGGCTATGACTCCGAGACCATTCGTCTGTTCAAGGCCAACAGCCCCGATGGCGTGGGCAAAAGCTTCAAGGACAACCGCGACCCGAACGGTGTCTACGTCAACCGTGACTTGGTGAAAGTCGCCAAGGACGGCACGCATTACCTCGAATACAGTTCGCCACTGCCCGGCAGCAAGGACCTGGTGCCCAAGCTCGGCTACACCGAATACCTGCCCAAATGGGATCTGGCGGTAGGCAGTTCGGTCAACCTGGACGGTATCGAAGCCCAGGTGGCGTTGGTGGAAGCCAAGGTCCACGACCGCCTGCAAGGTGTGATCCTGAGCATCGTCGGGATCGCCGCCGTCGTGTTGCTGGTGATTGCAGTCGTGGGCCTGGTGCTCGCCAATACCATCCTGCGTCCTTTGCACCTGATGAAGGACAACCTTGACGACATCGCGGCGGGCGAGGGCGACCTGACCCGGCGCCTGGCGATCACCAGCCAGGATGAACTGGGCCAGTTGGCCGGTTCGTTCAACCGTTTCGTCGACAAGATCCACGGCCTGGTCCGGCAGATCACTGACATGACCTCGCAATTGACCGGCCTGGTGACGCAAGTTTCCGAGCAGGCCCAGCGCTCCGAGCAGGCGATGGAGCGTCAGCGCCACGAAACCGACCAGGTCGCCACCGCGATCAACGAGATGTCGTCCGCCGCCCAGGAAGTCGCCCGCAGTGCCCAGGGCGCTGCCGTCGCGGCCCAGCAGACCGACGAAGAAGGGCAGTCGGCCAAGCGCGTGGTGGCCGGCAGCATCCAGCAGATTCATGCATTGGTGAACGATATCCGCAGCAGCGGCGTGTCCCTGGACAGCCTGCAACAGGACGTCGCTTCGATTGTCAGTGTGCTCGGGGTGATTCGTTCCATCGCCGAGCAGACCAACTTGCTGGCCCTGAACGCTGCCATCGAGGCCGCACGTGCCGGTGAGGCGGGGCGTGGGTTTGCGGTGGTGGCCGATGAAGTCCGCGCCCTTGCCAGTCGGACCCAGCAAAGCACCCAGGAAATACAGGGCATGATCGATCGCCTGCAATCGGGTACTCATGCGGCGGTGGAGGCGATGCGCCGTTCCAGTGAGGCCGGCGATGGCACTTCGGAGCGGGCCAACGAGGCCGGCGCGTCACTGGACACCATGGCGCAGTTGATTGGCACCATCAACTCGATGAACGCCCAGATCGCCAGCGCGGCCGAGGAACAAACCGCCGTGGCCGAAGAAATCAACCGCAGCGTGCATCAGATTGCCGTGGCCGTGGACAGCGTTGCCGACGAAACCCAACGCGGCGCCCAGACCTCCCGCAGCCTGGCCGACCTGGGCCAGCGCCTGGGCCAATTGGTGGGGCAGTTCCGGATCTGATCCGGGCAAGTCGTTCCGCCAACTTAAGTCGAGCGCTGTTGTGGCGAGGGGATTTATCCCCTCGCCACAATGATCAGGCAGCCAACTCCCGCACATCCCGCATCAACAACCCAAACCGCAAATCCACCGCATCCGGAATCGGCACATACACCACGTGCCCGTCTCCCGGTGCGACGTCGATGCCTTGGCCCTTGACGTTCTGCAACTGATGCAGGTCGAAGTGGAAGTTGCCCTTGGGCGTCATCAGCTCCATGTGATCCCCCAGGCCGAAGCGATTCTTCACCCGTACTTCGGCCATGCGCTCACGGCGGGCGCCGGTCAGTTCGCCGACGAACTGCTGGCGCTCCGACACCGAGCTGCCGTTCTGGTAGTTCTGATATTCATCGTGCACATGGCGACGCAGGAAACCTTCGGTGTACCCGCGTTGGGCGAGGGATTCGAGGTCGGTCATGAGGCTGCGGTCGAACTCACGGCCAGTCATCGCGTCATCGATGGCGCGGCGATATACCTGGGTGGTGCGCGCGCAATAGAAGTGCGACTTGGTCCGGCCTTCGATCTTCAGCGAATGTACGCCCATGCGAGTCAGGCGTTCCACATGCTGCACGGCTCGCAAGTCCTTGGCATTCATGATGTAGGTGCCGTGCTCGTCCTCGAAGGCCGGCATGGATTCGTCCGGGCGGTTGGCCTCTTGCAGCAGGAACACTTGGTCGGTCGGCGCGCCGAGGCCCAGGGTCGGTTCCGGCTGATACACCTGGACGATGTCGCCCACGGTATTTTCCACTGCCGGTTGCGCCGAATATTTCCAGCGGCAGGCGTTGGTGCAACTGCCCTGGTTGGCATCGCGCCGGTTCAGGTAGCCCGACAGCAGGCAGCGTCCGGAATAGGCCATGCACAGCGCGCCGTGGACAAACACCTCCAGCTCCATGGCCGGCACCTGCTGGCGAATCTCGGCAATTTCCTCCAGCGACAACTCGCGAGAGAGGATGATCCGGCTCAGGCCCTGCTGTTGCCAGAACTCGACGCTGGCCCAGTTCACCGTGTTGGCCTGCACCGACAGATGGATCGGCATCTGTGGGAAATGCCGGCGAACCAGCATGATCAGCCCCGGGTCGGACATGATCAGTGCGTCCGGGCCCATCGCGATCACCGGTTCGAGATCCTTGAGGAAGGTGCGTAGCTTGGCGTTGTGCGGGGCGATGTTCACCACCACATAGAAGCGCTTGCCCAGGCTTTGGGCTTCATGAATGCCCAAGGCCAGGTTGGCGTGGTCGAATTCATTGTTGCGCACTCGCAAGCTGTAGCGCGGTTGGCCGGCATAGACCGCATCGGCGCCGTAGGCGAAGGCGTAGCGCATGTTTTTCAGGGTGCCGGCAGGGGCGAGCAGTTCGGGGGCTACGAGGTGCATGGTGGCGTCGGACCGCAAAAAGCGGCGAGGGTAGGCCATGGCCGGCCCGGTGGTATTGATCTGGATCAAGGCTGCGCAACAGACGCGACGGCACTCCGGCGAATCCTGGCGGACTAATGTTTATCTGCCAAGGAATGGAAAGCCAATGAACCGCAAGAACCTCCAAAACAAGTCGCAGATGTTGTTGCTGATCCTGGTCAGCATCGCCTTCGTCTGGATCCTGCTGCCGTTCTACGGGGCAGTGTTCTGGGCCGTTATCCTCGGCATCGTCTTCGCGCCACTGCAGCGGCGCCTGCAATTGAAGCTCAACTGGCCGCGCAACCTCACGACGCTATTGACCCTGACCACTTGCATGCTGATTGCTATCTTGCCGGTGATCGTCATCAGCACCTTGCTGGTCCAGGAAGGTGCGGCCCTCTACAAGAGCCTGGAAAGCGGCGAGCTGGACGTTGCTGATTACCTGGCGCGCTTCAAGGACGCATTGCCACCGTACTTCCAGCACCTGCTGGACCGTTTCGGCCTGGGCAACCTGAACGGGCTGCGGGACAAGATCGTCAAGAGCGCGATGCAGGGCAGCGAGTTCTTCGCCACCCAGGCGTTCAGTTTCGGCCAGGGCACGTTCCAATTCCTGGTGAGTTTTTTCGTGATGCTCTACCTGCTGTTCTTTTTCCTGCGCGACGGGCCGGAACTGGTACGCAAGGTGCGCTCGGCGGTGCCGCTGGCCGAGCACCAGAAGCGCCGCCTGCAATTGAAATTCAACCGCGTGGTGCGGGCGACGGTGAAGGGCAACCTGCTGGTCGCGATCACCCAAGGCGCGTTAGGCGGCTTGATCTTCTGGGTGCTCGGCATCCCGACGGTGTTGCCTTGGGCGGTGCTGATGGCGTTCCTGTCGCTGTTGCCGGCCGTGGGGGCGGGCATCGTCTGGGCGCCGGTGGCGGTGTATTTCCTGTTGTCCGGGGCGATCTGGCAGGGCGTGGTGCTGACGCTGTTCGGCGTATTCGTGATTGGCCTGGTGGACAACTTCTTGCGGCCGATCCTGGTGGGCAAGGACACCAAGATGCCGGACTACATGGTCCTGGTCTCGACGCTGGGCGGGTTGGCGGTGTTCGGCCTGAATGGCTTCGTCATCGGCCCGCTGATCGCCGCACTGTTCATGTCGTGCTGGGCGCTGTTCGTCGAAAACACGCCTCGGGTGCAGTTGCCCTAGGCGCGCAGGAGGTAGGGGCCGATACGTTGCGACATGGCCTGGGCGGCGGGCAGTGAAGTCAGCGGGCCGCTGACGGTCACGCCGTCCTGCACCAGATACCAGCAAGCCAACAGGCCACGCTCCCTGAGTGGGGCGGGAACGGCGCTGCCAACGACAGACATGATTTGAACCTTGGGCATGGGAAACCTCCATCAATCGATGGGGTTACCTTACGTTTCATGCGGGATGGAGAAAAATCAACGGTCTCAATAGTAGGAATCGATGCCGCTCAATCGACCACCAAGTCGAGCATGTGCACCACTTCCTGCTCGCTGAGCAGGCCCTTGCGAACCAGGTTTTCCGCGAGCAAGGAAAGGAACTTGGCGCTGCGGTGGCCTTCCAGGTGCTTGAGTTCGGTCAGCGCGTTGTACACCTTGCTGGAGGTGCACAGGCCGACGATGCGGTGAGGGTTTTGTGTGGGCATGGCTTCGTCCTTGTTGTTATGAAGCTGCTGTGGCGGACAGGGGCAGTTTGGGGCACTGCCATGACGCTGGCGTGACAGCTGGGCTTTTCGGAAAAAGGAAAGCAGGATTCAGACCATAATGCCGGGTTGGCGCCAAATTATTGTTCTGGTAGCGACCTCAGGTACGCGGTCCGCGGCCACAGGCGGTCACTCACGTCGAAAAGCGCCCACGAAAAAGCCCCAGGACCTTTCGATTCAGGGGCTTTGTCTTTTGCTGTCTGGCTCCACGACCTGGACTCGAACCAGGGACCCAGTGATTAACAGTCACTTGCTCTACCAACTGAGCTATCGCGGAATGGCGCGTATGTTACTGATTGGAAAAGAGAAGTCAAGCTTGAGTAGATCGCTGGAAGAGCTTTTTGTGGAGGTGACATCCAAGTATCACATGTTACTGCTTCACACAGCTCTCGCAGGATCACTATCTGTTGTGGCGAGGGGCATAAATTCCCTTGCCACAAGGGCTCCCGAAAAAAATGGGAGACCAAGGCCTCCCATTTTTCAAACCATCGAGGCTCAGATTACCTGGACGATGGCCTTGGTCACCGCTTCGATGTTGTTCTGATTCAGTGCGGCCACGCAGATGCGGCCGGTGTCCAAGGCATAGATGCCGAATTCGTTGCGCAGGCGTGTCACTTGTTCAACGGTCAGGCCGGAGTAGGAGAACATCCCGCTCTGGCGTGCGACGAAGCTGAAGTCGTGCTGCGGGGCGGCCTTGGCCAGCATGTCCACCATCTGGTCGCGCATGCCACGAATACGCAGGCGCATCTCGGCCAGTTCTTCTTCCCATTGGGCCCGCAGCTCTGGGCTGTTGAGCACGGCCGCGACGATGCTGGCGCCGTGGGTCGGCGGGTTGGAGTAGTTGGTGCGGATCACGCGCTTGACCTGGGACAGCACGCGGGCACTTTCTTCCTTCGACTCGCTGACGATCGACAGGGCGCCAACACGCTCACCGTACAGGGAGAACGACTTGGAGAACGAACTGGAGGCGAAGAAGGTCAGGCCCGACTCGGCGAACAGGCGCACGGCTGCGGCGTCTTCATCGATGCCTTTGCCGAAGCCCTGGTAAGCCATGTCCAGGAAAGGCACGTGGTTCTTGGCCTTGACCACGGCCAGGACGTTTTTCCAGTCTTCCGGGCTCAGGTCCACGCCGGTCGGGTTATGGCAGCAGGCGTGCAGCACGACGATCGAGCGGTCGGGCAGGGCGTTGAGATCTTCCAGCAGGCCGCTGCGGTTCACGTCGTGGGTGGCGGCGTCGTAATAGCGATAGTTCTGCACCGGGAAGCCGGCGGTTTCGAACAGCGCACGGTGGTTTTCCCAGCTCGGGTCGCTGATGGCCACGACTGCGTCAGGCAGCAGTTGCTTGAGGAAGTCGGCGCCGATCTTCAGCGCGCCGGTGCCGCCCACCGCCTGCGTGGTGATGACGCGGCCGGAAGCGATCAGCGGGGAGTCCTTGCCGAACAACAGGGTCTGGACTGCCTGGTCGTACGCGGCGATGCCGTCGATCGGCAGGTAGCCACGGGAAACGTGCTGAGCCACGCGAATCGTCTCGGCTTCAACCACGGCGCGCAGCAATGGAATGCGCCCTTCTTCGTTGCAGTAAACACCTACGCCCAAGTTGACCTTATTGGTACGGGTGTCGGCATTGAAAGCTTCGTTGAGGCCCAGGATGGGGTCGCGTGGTGCCAATTCGACAGCGGAAAACAGGCTCATTAGTGCGCGGCTCTGAATGGAGAGTGAGGGGACGTGTCGCGCTCCAGTCGGATGCACTAGAGCGGTGCACAAACGGGGAGCTAGTATAGAGGCCATCACCGAACACGGCGACAGGCTATTCGGTGTTTACGGTAAGTATTTTCGATTTTTTTTCGACCGTTAGTCTCTTCGCAGCGTCAAAGCCTGCAAGGCGTGTAGGACGTTCGTCTTGAAAGCGAAGGCATTCACCTCCACATTGTATGAAGTCCAGCTTTTTCATCGGGCGACGTCAGTCGTTTCGGTCTTTCTCGTTCCCGTCGCCTGGCCGACAGGAGTGAACCCAGGGGTTATGTTATGTCTGAATTCCAGCTAGTCACCCGCTTCCAGCCCGCCGGCGATCAGCCGGAAGCCATCCGGCTGATGGTCGAAGGCATCGAGGCCGGTCTGGCGCACCAGACGTTGCTGGGCGTGACCGGTTCGGGCAAGACCTTCAGCATCGCCAACGTGATCGCCCAGGTGCAGCGCCCGACCTTGGTGCTGGCGCCGAACAAGACGCTGGCGGCGCAGTTGTACGGCGAATTCAAGGCGTTTTTCCCGAACAACGCGGTGGAGTACTTCGTTTCCTACTACGACTATTACCAGCCCGAGGCCTACGTTCCGTCGTCGGACACCTTCATCGAGAAGGACGCCTCGATCAACGACCACATCGAACAGATGCGGCTGTCGGCGACCAAGGCGTTGCTTGAGCGCAAGGACGCGATCATCGTTACCACGGTGTCATGCATCTACGGCTTGGGCAGCCCGGAAACCTACCTGAAGATGGTGTTGCATGTGGACCGTGGCGACAAACTCGACCAGCGTGCCTTGCTCCGGCGGCTGGCGGATTTGCAATACACCCGCAACGACATGGATTTCGCCCGGGCGACGTTCCGGGTGCGCGGTGATGTGATCGACATCTACCCGGCAGAATCGGACCTGGAAGCGATTCGCATCGAGTTGTTCGACGATGAAGTGGAGAGCATTTCGGCGTTCGACCCGCTGACTGGCGAGGTGATCCGCAAGTTGCCACGCTTCACGTTCTACCCCAAGAGCCACTACGTGACGCCACGGGAAACCCTGCTGGATGCCATCGAAGGGATCAAGGCCGAGCTGCAAGAACGCCTGGAATACCTGCGTTCGAACAACAAGCTGGTGGAAGCCCAGCGCCTGGAGCAGCGCACCCGCTTTGACCTGGAGATGATCCTGGAGCTGGGCTACTGCAACGGTATCGAGAACTACTCGCGCTACCTGTCGGGGCGCCCGGCGGGTGCGCCGCCGCCCACCTTGTATGACTACCTACCAGCCGATGCCTTGCTGGTGATCGACGAGTCCCACGTCAGCGTTCCGCAGGTTGGCGCCATGTACAAAGGCGACCGTTCGCGCAAGGAAACCTTGGTGGAATACGGTTTCCGCCTGCCTTCGGCCTTGGACAACCGGCCGATGCGCTTCGACGAATGGGAAAGCGTGAGCCCGCAGACGATCTTCGTCTCGGCCACCCCGGGCAACTACGAGGCCGAGCATGCCGGCCGCGTGGTGGAGCAAGTGGTGCGGCCGACGGGCCTGGTGGACCCGCAAGTGGAGGTGCGTCCGGCGCTGACCCAGGTCGATGACCTGCTGTCGGAAATCACCAAGCGCGTGGCGCTGGAGGAGCGGGTGCTGGTCACCACGCTGACCAAGCGCATGGCCGAAGACCTCACCGACTATCTGGCCGACCACGGCGTGCGGGTGCGTTACCTGCACTCGGACATCGACACGGTGGAGCGGGTCGAGATCATCCGCGACCTGCGCCTGGGCACCTTCGACGTGTTGGTGGGCATCAACCTGCTGCGTGAAGGCCTGGACATGCCCGAGGTGTCGCTGGTGGCGATCCTCGACGCCGACAAGGAAGGTTTCCTGCGTTCCGAGCGCTCATTGATCCAGACCATCGGTCGCGCGGCCCGTAACCTCAATGGTCGGGCAATTCTTTATGCCGATCGCATCACCGGCTCCATGGAGCGGGCCATCGGCGAGACCGAGCGCCGCCGCGACAAGCAGATCGCCTTCAACCTGGCCAATGGCATTACGCCAAAAGGGGTGTTCAAGGACGTCGCCGATATCATGGAAGGCGCCACCGTGCCTGGCTCGCGCAGTAAGAAGCGCAAAGGCATGGCCAAGGCCGCCGAAGAGAGCGCCCGCTACGAGGCCGAACTGCGCTCGCCGAGCGAAATCACCAAGCGGATCCGGCAGTTGGAAGAGAAGATGTACCAATTGGCCCGGGACCTGGAGTTCGAGGCAGCGGCGCAGTTGCGTGATGAGATTGGCAAGTTGCGGGAGCGGTTGTTGGCTGTCTGAGCATTGAGGTGTCCTCATAGCCCCATTCGCGAGCCTGCTCGCGAATGGGGCAGCTCAGTCTGAATGGTTGGCCACACAAATCCCGCGCTCACTGGAGCCCGCCCACCATCGCCTGTTACCATTCGCCCCCTGTTTGATCTTCGCTTTTATCTTCTTTCCGAGACATGCCATGACCACCGTCCGTACCCGCATCGCGCCTTCGCCCACTGGCGATCCCCATGTCGGCACCGCTTACATCGCCTTGTTCAACTATTGCTTTGCCAAGCAGCACGGTGGTGAGTTCATCCTGCGGATCGAGGACACCGATCAGTTGCGTTCGACCCGCGAGTCGGAACAGCAGATTTTCGACGCCCTGCGCTGGCTCGGCATCGATTGGAGCGAGGGCCCGGACGTCGGCGGCCCGCACGGCCCGTATCGCCAGAGCGAACGTGGCGAGATCTACAAGCAGTACTGTCAGCAATTGGTGGACATGGGGCATGCGTTCCCTTGCTTCTGCACTGCCGAAGAGCTCGACCAGATGCGGGCCGAGCAGATCGCCCGTGGCGAAACCCCGCGCTACGACGGCCGCGCGCTGCTGCTGTCCAAAGAAGAAGTCGCCCGTCGCCTGGCCGCTGGCGAGCCCCATGTGATCCGCATGAAGGTGCCGACCGAGGGTGTCTGCGTGGTGCCGGACATGCTGCGTGGCGATGTCGAGATCCCGTGGGATCGCATGGACATGCAAGTGCTGATGAAGACCGATGGCCTGCCGACGTACTTCCTGGCCAACGTGGTCGACGATCACCTGATGGGCATCACTCACGTTCTGCGTGGTGAAGAATGGCTGCCGTCGGCGCCGAAACTGATCCTGCTCTATGAGTACTTTGGCTGGGAACAACCTCAGCTGTGCTACATGCCGCTGCTGCGTAACCCGGACAAAAGCAAGTTGTCCAAGCGCAAGAACCCGACCTCGGTGACGTTCTACGAGCGCATGGGCTTCATGCCCGAGGCGATGCTCAACTACCTGGGGCGCATGGGCTGGTCGATGCCGGACGAGCGTGAGAAGTTCTCGCTGCAGGAAATGGTCGAGCACTTCGATCTGTCGCGTGTCTCCCTGGGCGGGCCGATCTTCGACGTCGAGAAACTCTCCTGGCTCAACGGCCAGTGGCTGCGTGACCTGCCGGTGGAAGAGTTCGCCGCACGCGTGCAGAAGTGGGCGTTCAACCCTGAGTACATGATGAAGATCGCTCCCCACGTGCAGGGCAGGGTCGAGACCTTCAGCCAGATCGCCCCGCTGGCCGGCTTCTTCTTCGCCGGTGGCGTGACCCCGGACGCGAAGTTGTTCGAATCCAAGAAACTCTCGGGCGACCAGGTGCGGCAGTTGATGCAGTTGATCCTGTGGAAGCTCGAAAGCCTGCGCCAGTGGGAGAAGGACAGCATCACCGCGACCATCCAGGCCGTGGTCGAATCGCTGGAACTGAAATTGCGCGATGCCATGCCGTTGATGTTCGCCGCCATTACCGGCCAGGCCAGCTCGGTGTCGGTGCTCGATGCAATGGAAATCCTCGGGCCGGACCTGACCCGTTTCCGCCTGCGCCAAGCCATCGATCTGCTCGGTGGCGTGTCGAAGAAGGAAAACAAAGAGTGGGAAAAACTGCTGGGCGCGATTGCTTAAGCGGTCGATGGAGCAGGGCATGCCCCGGTTTTCCGGGTTTTGTCGGTAAGTGATTGTTATCCCGGCAAAAAATTTTCAAATTCTTTGAAAATAAATTTGACAGCCCTCCGATACGCCCTTAAGATTCGCCCCGTCCTCAGCGATGAGGGGCTATAGCTCAGCTGGGAGAGCGCTTGCATGGCATGCAAGAGGTCGACGGTTCGATCCCGTCTAGCTCCACCAATTTACACTTCGAGGCCTGGCCACACCGGCCTTGAAGCGATCAACACTCAGCGTTGATCAGTTGTATAGAAGGGTTTGCGTCCCCTTCGTCTAGTGGCCTAGGACACCGCCCTTTCACGGCGGTAACAGGGGTTCGAGTCCCCTAGGGGACGCCAGTTTTACAGAAGCGATGTTGCAAGATGATGTCGCTCCGCCGCGAGGCGAAAAATCCGGGGCTATAGCTCAGCTGGGAGAGCGCTTGCATGGCATGCAAGAGGTCGACGGTTCGATCCCGTCTAGCTCCACCAATTTACACTTCAAGGTTTGGCCACACCGGCCTTGAAGCGATCAGTACTCAGCGCTGATCATGTTCAGAAGGTTTGTGTCCCCTTCGTCTAGTGGCCTAGGACACCGCCCTTTCACGGCGGTAACAGGGGTTCGAGTCCCCTAGGGGACGCCACGATTACCCGCTCTGCGGGATTTTATAAGGGTCATTCAATTCTTGAATGGCCCTTTTGTTTGCCTGGCATTCAGCCAATTCCCTTATCCTCCAAAAATACTTCTGACGAGCGGTCACTATTTCGCTTGCGGAAATTTATTATGAGAATAATATTTCAATCGTAATATTCGGAGGCAACGATGAGCGATAAAAAAGCACAAACCCGCGAACGCATTCTCAAGGCCGCCAGCGATGCGCTGATCCAGCGCGGGCCGGCCGAGCCGAGCGTGGGCGAGGTGATGGGCGCAGCCGGCCTGACGGTGGGTGGTTTTTATGCCCATTTCGAAAGCAAGGATGCGTTGATGCTGGAGGCGTTCAAGCAGTTGTTGAATCGCCGCCGTGGCTTGATCGCCGACATGGATGCCGAGCTGACGGGTGAAGAGCGGCGCGCATTGGTCGCGGCGTTCTATCTGTCGCGCAAGCACCGTGATTCCACCGAGCAAGCGTGTCCGATCCCGGCATCGGTCGGCGAGCTCGGGCGGCTGCCGGACGCGTTTCGTGAAGTTCTCAACGAGCATATCGAGCTGATGGTCGCGCAGTTGGCCGCCAGCCCCGAAGACGCCGACAAAGCCCTGGCCGACATCGCCTTGATGGTCGGCGGCCTGGCCCTGGCACGGGCATTGGGCCCGGGTGAGTTATCGGATCGTTTACTGCGCGCCGCCAAGTCGGCGGTGCGTTGAGCTAAGGCGCAAGCCCTGGAGATGAGCATGGACAGGTTGAGCTGGATTCGTGGCGTCAATGGCACCCTTGGTTGGATCGCGCCGCGGCTGGTGGCGAAGAGCATGCGCAGGGTCTTCATGAGTCCGCGCAACCTGCCACCACGGGCCTGGGAACTGCCATTGCTGGCCTCGTCCGAGCGCATCACGTTGCGCTTCGGCCTGTCTGCCTTGCGTTGGGGCAAAGGCCCGGCGGTCCTGTTGATGCACGGGTGGGAAGGGCGGCCGACCCAATTTGCAGCGTTGATCAACGCGCTGGTGGACGCCGGTTATACGGTGGTGGCGCTGGATGGACCGGCCCACGGTCGCTCGCCGGGTCGCCAGGCCAATGTCCCGTTGTTTGCCCGGGCGATGCTCGAAGCCGCAGCCGAGTTGCCGCCGCTGCAAGCGGTAATCGGTCACTCCATGGGCGGCGCCAGTGCCATGCTGGCGGTCCAGCTGGGGCTGCGAACCGAGACGCTGGTGAGTATCGCCGCGCCGGCGCGTATCCTCGGCGTGTTGCGTGGGTTCGCCCGGATGATGGGAATGCCCGCCAGGGCGCGCTCGGCGTTCATTCGCCAGGTGGAGCAGGATGTGGGCATGCAGGCTTCGAAGATGGATGTCTCGCAATACCAGCTGGATATTCCGGGGCTGATTGTCCATGCCGAGGACGATACATCGGTATCGGTCGAGGAATCGCAACTGATCCATGAAGCCTGGTTCGACAGCCGCCTGCTGCGCTTGCCGGAGGGCGGGCACCAGCGAGTCCTGGCCGATCCCCGTGTCATTGATGGGGTGTTATCACTGCTGGCAGGACGCAGCCTGCAAGCGCGGCAATCGGCTTGAGCATCCGGTACACTGCCCCGATCCAAATTCGACCGGGAGAGGGGCATGGGCTGGGATCGGGCAACGCCGTTCATTATTGATCTTCAGGTCAATCCAGAAGACATCGACGGGCTGGGCCACGCCAATAACGCGGTGTACGTCACTTGGCTGGAGCGCTGCGCCTGGCGGCATTCCCAGCGCCTGGGCCTGGACCTGGTGGAGTACCGGCGGCTGGATCGCGCCATGGCGGTGGTGCGGCATGAAATCGATTACCTGGCAGCGGCCTACGAGGGCGACGAACTGCAGCTGGCGACCTGGATCGTCGACTGGGACCAGCGCCTGAAAATGACCCGGCACTTCCAACTGGTCCGGCCCAGCGATAACACCACGCTGCTGCGGGCCCAAACCACCTTTGTCTGTATCGAACTTTCCACCGGCCGACCCAAGCGCATGCCGCCGGAGTTTATCGAGGGTTATGGCGTGGCGCTAAGCCTGGATGGGAGCGAGCCTGCTCGCGAAGGCGGCGGTACAGCCAGCACCTTCGCAAGCTGATCCACCGCCATCGCGAGCAAGCTCGTCCCACAAAGGCTCGGCGGCGATTTGCCGATTTTGTGCAGGAAATCCGCTAAACTGCCGCACGTTTTTTCGTTGAGTGTGTTTTCCATGCAAATTGCCTTGGCGCCCATGGAGGGGTTGGTCGACAACATCCTGCGTGACGTCCTGACCCGTGTTGGCGGCATTGATTGGTGTGTCACCGAGTTCATTCGCGTCAATGACCGTCTGCTCACGCCCGCCTATTTCCACAAGCTCGGCCCGGAATTGCTGACCGGCGCCCGAACTGCCGCGGGCGTACCCCTGCGGGTGCAATTGCTGGGCTCCGACCCGGTGTGCCTGGCGGAAAACGCGGCGCTGGCCTGCGAGCTGGGGTCTGAGGTGATCGACTTGAATTTTGGCTGTCCGGCCAAGACGGTAAACAAGTCGCGGGGCGGGGCAGTGCTGCTCAAGGAGCCGGAGCTGCTCAACGAGATCGTCGAGCATGTACGGCGTGCGGTGCCCAAATACATTCCTGTCACCGCCAAGATGCGCCTGGGCTTCGATAGCCCGGACGGCGCGCTGGTCTGCGCCACGGCGCTGGCCGAGGGCGGCGCGGCCCATATCGTCGTGCATGCGCGGACCAAGGTCGACGGCTACAAGCCGCCGGCCCACTGGGAGTGGATTCCCCGCGTCCAGGAAGTGGTCAAGGTGCCGGTGTTCGCCAACGGTGATATCTGGAGTGTCGAGGATTGGCGTCGCTGCCGCGAAATCAGCGGAGTCGAAGACATCATGCTCGGTCGCGGCCTGGTGTCCCGCCCCGACCTGGCCCGGCAGATCGCCGCCGCCCGGGCCGGTGAAGAAGTCACCGAGATGTCCTGGGCCGACCTACAGCCGATGCTCCAGGATTTCTGGCTGCAAGTGGTCGACCAACTGACGCCACGCCAGGCGCCAGGCCGGTTGAAGCAATGGCTGGCGATGTTGACGCGAAATTATCCGGAGGCGGTTGAGCTGTTCAGTGCCGTGCGGCGGGAAACCGACCTGGACGCGGTAGGCCATTTGTTGGGTGTGCAGCGCACCGAGGCGGCCTGAAAAAATTTTAAGAAAAAGCTCTTGAAAAGTTTTTGGCGGTCCCTAGATAGGGGATACGCGATGCCGAATTCGGGTCGCGGAGACAAAAAAACTTGCTGAACTTTCAGGAGATTTGAATCATGAGTACTGCATTTTCGCTGGCCCCTCTGTTCCGTTCCTCGGTGGGCTTCGACCGTTTCAACGACCTGTTCGAAACCGCCCTGCGCAACGAACCGGGCAGCAGCTATCCACCCTACAACGTGGAAAAACACGGCGATGACGAATACCGCATCGTAGTCGCCGCCGCCGGGTTCCGGGAAGAAGACCTGGACCTGCAAGTGGAAAAAGGTGTGCTGACCATCAGCGGCGGCAAGCGCGAGGCCAGCAACGACAGCGTGACCTACCTGCACCAGGGCATCGCCCAGCGTGCGTTCAAGCTGTCCTTCCGGTTGGCGGATCATATCGAGATCAAGGCCGCCGGCCTGAGCAACGGTCTGTTGAGCATCGACCTGTTGCGCGTGGTACCGGAAGAGGCGAAGGCCAAGCGCATCCCGATCAACGGTGCGCAGCAGCAACCCGCGCTGGAGAATTGATCCATCGCAACTGAAGAAGGGCGCCTGAGGGCGCCCTTCTTCGTTTTTGGAGTCATTGCAAGACGAGGGGATAAACCCTGCGCCACAAAAGCCTTCTGCCTGGGTTGCACAGGCTAGGGCAGCAACCGCTCAAACGCCTCCAGTGGCAACGGCCGGCTGTGCAGGTAACCCTGGTACAAATGACAATCGAGCCCCTGCAGAAACTGCAGTTGCTCCAGCGTCTCCACCCCTTCGGCGATCATTTCCAGGTTCAGGCTGCGGGCCATGGCGACAATGGCGCGGATGATTTCGGCGTCGTTGGGGTCGCTGGTGGCATCGCGCACGAAGGATTGATCGATTTTCAAGGTGTCCACCGGCAGCCGCTTGAGGTAAGTCAGCGACGAATAGCCGGTGCCGAAGTCATCCATGGCAAAGCTGACGCCCAGTTTCTTGAGCCGGCGCATCTTGGAGATGGTGTCGTCCAGGTTATGGATCACGATGCCTTCGGTAATCTCCAGCTTGAGCAGGGAGTAGGGCAGCCCGTGGCTGGCGAGGCTGCTTTCGATGCGTTCGACAAAATCATTCTGGCGAAACTGCCGGGGACTGATGTTGACGCACAGTTTGAACCGTTTTGGATCGACCTTGCCCTTGGCGATCAGCTGCTTGAAGCCGTTGCAGGCTTCATCGAGGATCCAGGTACCGACTTCCAGGATCAAGCCGCTGTCTTCCAATACCTTGATGAACTCGTTGGGCGATTGCGCGCCCAGGTCGGGGTGATGCCAGCGCACCAGCGCCTCGGCCCCGATGATGCGGTTGTCCCGGGCATCGATCTGGGGCTGGAAATGCAAACTGAATTCGTTGCGAGCCAAGGCCTGGCGCAAATCGGTTTCCATGCGCAATCGTTCGCTGGCGGCTTTTTGCATGGTGGTGTGGAACATCTGGGAGGTGTTGCGTCCCGAATCTTTGGCGCGGTAGAGGGCGATGTCGGCGCGCTTGAGCAAGTCGGTCGGTGTGGAACCGTGGTCCGGAATCAGCGCCATGCCGATGCTGGGCGTGACTTGCAGGCGTTGCCCGTCGAGGAACATCGGTTCCGAGAGCAGGTCGCGCAGGGTATCGGCCAGGTCTTGCACCTGTTGGCCGACCATGGCGCGCGTCCCTTCAAGACCGCTGAGCAGCACGACGAACTCATCACCGCCCAGCCGCGCCACGGTGTCTTCGAGGCGCACGCTGGCTTCCAGGCGTGCGGTGATGATCTTCAGCACGGTATCGCCCACCGGGTGACCAAGGGAGTCGTTGATGTGCTTGAAGTGGTCCAGGTCGAGGAACAGCAGGGCTCCGCGCAGGTTGTGGCGCTTGAGCAAGGCAATCTGCTGGCTCAAGCGGTCCATCAGCAACGCACGGTTGGGCAGGTTCGTGAGTGGGTCATGGTAAGCCAGGTGGCGGATCTGCGCTTCGGCGTTGCGCAACAGGCTGACGTCCCGGGCTGTCAGCAGCAGGCAGGCTGTTTCGTTGAGGGTGATGGGCTCCACCGACACTTCAACCGTGAGGATTTCCCCGCGCTTGTTACGTCCGAGCATTTCCTGGTGAAGAACGCGGCCCTTTAGCTGCAGTTCGGCCAGCAGGGCGGCGCGCTGTTTTTCTTCGGCCCAGATCCCCACTTCGTAGACCGTGTGGCCGATCACTTCGTCGGCGCGGTAGCCGGTCAGGCGACAAAAACCATCGTTGACCTCCAGGTAACGACCGCTTTCGAGTTCGGTGATGGTGATGGCGTCAGGGCTGGAGTGAAACGCCTTGGCGAACTTCTCTTCGCTGGCCTTCAGGGCCGCTTCGGAGCGCTGTTGCTGGGTGATGTCTCGCAGCGTGGTGACGATGCAGGGCTGGTTGCCGACGTTGATCTGCCGGCTGGATATCACGCAGGTCAGCGGCTGGCCATTCTTGTGGTGGACGACAATGGCGACATTGCTCAGCGATTGTTCGCGGATGACGCGTTCTATGCGTTGCAGGCTGCTGCCCGAGGCGTCCCACAGGCCGATCTCGTCGGCGCTGAGGCCGATCACGTCGCTGGCCGCCCAGCCGAAAGTCTGGGTGAAGCTGGAATTGATTTCCAGGAACCTGCCGTCGTCCTGGTGAGTGACACAGATCGGGTCGGGGCTGACCTGGAACAGTGTCGCGAACTTCTCCTCAGACGCCGCCAGGCTCTGCTCCCGCTCCACCTGGTCGGTGATGTCCAGCAAGGTCCCGGCCATGCGCAGGGGGCTGCCGTCGTCGTTGCGATAGAGGCGGGCGCGGCTTTCCAGATAACGCGAGCTGCCGTCCGGCAGTTGCACGCGATAGGTCAATTGATAGTTGCCCGCCGGGCCTTCACGCAGGCTGCGGTAGGCGTTGCGCATGTTGTTGCGCTCTTCGGTGGGTACACCCTCGAAAAAGGCGTCGAACGATTCGTGGAATGCCTTGGGCTCCAGGCCATGAAGCTGCGCGGCCCGGGCCGAGCCATAGAGCATGCCGCTGGGAATGTGCCAATCCCAAGTGCCCAGTTGCGCTGAGTCGAGGGCCAGGTCCAGGCGTTCCTGGCTGTCCTTGAGGGCTTGTTCGGCGAGTTTGCGTTCGGTGGTGTCGAGGAATGTGCTGAGCAGGTAAGGCTGGCCTTCGAGTTCGACTTTCTGTGCGCTGAGGATGCCGTTGTGGACCTGGCCGTTACTGGCGCGAAACTCCACTTCCATGCTGATCAGTTCGCCCTTGGCCTTGGTCGCTTCCACCAGTTTTGCCCGTTGCGTGGGGTCGACCCACAAGCCCAGTTCCAGGGTGGTGCGGCCAATCACATCGTGCACCGGCCAGCCGAACAGGCTTTCAAAGTACTGGTTGGCTTCGCTGATCAGTCCATCTTCCTGGCGCGTCAGCAAGACCATGTTCGGGCAAAGATGAAAAAGCGTGGCGAAGCGTTTTTCCGAACTGCGCAGCGCCTGTTCCCGCTCGCGCTGGTGGGTGATCTCGCGGATGACCCCGATCATGCGCGGACGGCCATGTTTGTCGGGCAATACGCTGCCACTGATTTCCAACCAGTGCAGGCTGCCATCGGGCCAGACGATGCGGTGGTGCATGGCCTGCTCAAGCGGTGCGCCGGCCACCGCCGCGTGAAACGCGCGAACGGCCCGTGCCCGGTCCTCGGGCAGCAGCAGGTCGAGGTAATCGACGTCCGCCGGCAACGGCTGGCGCGGATCGAAGCCGAACAGCGCCTGGGTGCCCCGCGACCAGCTGATCTGTCCGGTATCGATGTCCCACGACCAGGCCCCCAGCCGCGCTCCGTTCAGGGCGGCCAGCAACTGTGGCGCGCTGTCCCAGCTCTGCTCGGATCGCTTCGGGTCGAGCGCCTGGATACGCGGCAGGGGCGGAAGATGGTCGGCGGGTTTGGGCATTCTCTAGCGGGCCTTGGGCGGGTGGGCGTTATGCACAGGCGTAGTGGCCCTATAGGAGTAGCACAACTTATGCCCTTGTCCCTGGCAGATCGATTTGTGCGTCCAGTAGAGCCATGAAAGCTCGTGCTGCGTTCGACAGCGTCCGTTCGGTGTGCACGATATAGCCTAGCTGGCGACTGAGCTGTATGCCCGGCAAAGGAATGCGCGCGACCTGTTCGTCGAGCATGGTGCGCGGCAGGACGCTCCAGGCCAGGCCGATGGAGACCATCATTTTTATGGTTTCCAGATAATTCGTGCTCATGGCGATATTCGGGGTCAGGCCCTGGGCTTCGAACAGCCGCCGCACGATGTGATGGGTGAATGTATTGCCGCCCGGGAAAACCGCCGGGTGCAAGGCGATGTCCGCCAGGGTCACCGCGCCGTTTTCCAGCAGCACATGTTCCGGCGCTACGACGAAATCCAGCGGGTCGTCCCATACCGGCTTGGCGCTCACCAGTGCGTGGGGCTCGGGGGCGAGGGTGATGACCGCCAGTTCCGCGCGGCCGTGGAGGATTTCCTCGTAGGCCACTTCCGAATCCAGGAACTGAATATCCAATGCCACCTGTGGGTAGCGTCGGGTGAACGCCCTTAATAAGGAGGGCAAGCGATGCAAGCCGATGTGGTGACTGGTGGCGAGGGTCAGCCGCCCGGTCACTTCTCCGGTCAGGTTGGTCAGGGCGCGACGGGTGTCGTCGAGCACGTTGAGAATCTGATAGGCCCGTGGCAGCAGGGCGCGACCGGCTTCGGTCAGGCCGATTTCACGGCCCAGTCGATCGAACAGGCGCACGTTGAGTTGCTGTTCCAGCCCGGCAATCCGCTTGCTGATGGCGGGCTGGGTCAGGTGCAGGCGCTCGCCGGCGCCGGAGAAACTGCCGGTCTCGGCGATGGCAATAAAGGCGTTGAGGTTGGCTAGGTCCATGGCCGTCTTGGTCGAATTCCTGTTGGTTATGCAAAGTATGAAAAATATGAATTTGAGTTATTTAATGTAGCCTCATAACATCAGCCTCACAAGCCAAGGGGTCATTGAGCCGCTCAAGACCCAGGGCATAGAAACAAGCTGATGAGGAAACCGTCTGATGGCCGGCAAAACGCTCTACGACAAGCTCTGGGATTCGCATTTGGTCAAGCAGCGCGACGATGGCTCGGCGCTGATCTACATCGACCGTCACATCATCCATGAAGTGACCTCGCCGCAAGCCTTCGAAGGCCTGCGCCTGGCCGGGCGCAAGCCGTGGCGCATCGATGCCAACATCGCGACCCCGGACCACAACGTACCGACCACGCCGGAGCGCAAGGGCGGCATCGAAGCCATTGCCGACCAGGTCTCGCGCCTGCAAGTCCAGACCCTCGACGACAACTGTGACGAATACGGCATCGTCGAATTCAAGATGAACGATGTGCGCCAAGGCATCGTCCACGTCATCGGCCCGGAGCAGGGCGCGACCTTGCCCGGCATGACCGTGGTCTGCGGCGACTCGCACACCTCGACCCACGGCGCATTCGGCGCCCTGGCCCATGGCATCGGCACTTCGGAGGTCGAGCATGTGCTCGCCACCCAGTGCCTGGTCGCCAAGAAAATGAAAAACATGCTGGTGCGCGTCGAAGGCAAGTTGCCGTTCGGCGTGACCGCCAAGGACATCGTCCTGGCGGTGATCGGCAAGATCGGCACCGCTGGCGGCAACGGCCATGCCATCGAATTCGCCGGCAGTGCGATCCGCGACTTGTCCGTCGAGGGCCGCATGACCATCTGCAATATGTCTATCGAAGCCGGCGCGCGCGTCGGGTTGGTGGCCGCCGATGAAAAAACCGTGGAATACGTCAAGGGTCGTCCGTTCGCTCCAAAAGGCGCGGAATGGGACATGGCGGTCGAAGCCTGGAAAGACCTGGTTTCTGACCCGGACGCCACATTCGACACCGTGGTCGAGCTCGACGCAGCGCAGATCAAGCCGCAAGTCAGCTGGGGCACTTCGCCTGAGATGGTGTTGGCCGTGGACCAGAACGTGCCGGATCCGGCCAAGGAAATGGACCTGGTCAAGCGCGACTCCATTGTTCGCGCCTTGAAATACATGGGCTTGAGCGCCAACCAGGCGATCACCGACATCCAACTCGACCGCGTGTTCATCGGTTCCTGCACCAACTCGCGGATCGAAGACTTGCGCGCTGCTGCAGTGATCGCCAAGGGGCGCAAGGTCGCGTCGACCATCAAGCAAGCGATCGTGGTGCCGGGCTCGGGCCTGGTGAAGGCCCAGGCCGAAGCGGAAGGTCTGGACAAGATTTTCCTCGAAGCCGGTTTCGAATGGCGTGAGCCAGGGTGCTCGATGTGCCTGGCGATGAACCCGGACCGTTTGGAGTCGGGCGAGCATTGCGCTTCCACCTCCAACCGTAACTTCGAAGGCCGTCAGGGCGCCGGTGGCCGTACGCACCTGGTGAGCCCGGCGATGGCCGCCGCGGCGGCTGTCAACGGCCGTTTCGTCGACGTCCGCGAATTGATCTGAAGGAGCGCAGCATGAAAGCTTTTACCCAGCACACCGGTCTTGTCGCGCCTTTGGATCGTGCCAACGTCGACACCGACCAGATCATCCCCAAGCAGTTCTTGAAATCCATCAAGCGCACCGGTTTTGGCCCGAACCTGTTCGACGAATGGCGCTACCTGGATGTCGGCCAGCCGTATCAGGACAACTCCAAGCGTCCGCTGAACAAGGATTTCGTGCTCAACGCCGAACGCTACCAAGGCGCCAGCGTGTTGCTGGCCCGGGAGAACTTCGGCTGCGGTTCGAGCCGCGAGCACGCGCCGTGGGCCCTGGAAGAGTACGGTTTTCGCAGCATCATCGCGCCGAGCTACGCCGACATCTTCTTCAACAACAGCTTCAAGAACGGCTTGCTGCCGATCATCCTCAGCGACGCCGAGGTGGATGAGCTGTTCCAGCAGGTCGAGGCCAATCCCGGCTATCAATTGCAGATCGACCTGGCCGCCCAGACGGTGACCCGTCCCGATGGCAAGGTGTTGGGGTTCGAGATCGATGCGTTCCGCA
Source organism: Pseudomonas frederiksbergensis (assembly GCF_035751725.1). Lineage (GTDB taxonomy): Bacteria > Pseudomonadota > Gammaproteobacteria > Pseudomonadales > Pseudomonadaceae > Aquipseudomonas > Aquipseudomonas frederiksbergensis_A. The sequence continues at coordinate 2,010,939 of NZ_CP142104.1, forward strand.
AGCATTGCCTGCTCAATGGCCTGGATGATATTGGCCTGACCTTGCAGGACGGCGAGGCGATTGCCGCGTTCGAGGCCAAGCATCGGGCAAGCCAGCCTTGGTTGTTTCGCGATGCTTGATTGATCGGAAATTGCTTCGCGAGCAGTACTGACACCACAAGGCTACACCCCAAAAGGAAGGTCCCATGACCAGCACCGCCCACAGCCAAGTCGTACAAAAGCAATTCGGCGAACAAGCCTCGGCCTACCTGAGCAGTGCCGTGCACGCCCAAGGCGCCGAGTTCGCCCTGCTACAAGCTGCGTTGGCCGGCCGTGGCGATGCGCGGGTGCTGGACCTGGGTTGCGGCGCCGGCCATGTGAGTTTCCACGTGGCGGCGCTGGCCGGTGAAGTGGTGGCCTACGACCTGTCCCAGCAAATGCTGGACGTGGTGACCGCCGCAGCGGTTGAGCGCGGCCTGGGCAATATCAGCACGGTCCGTGGCGCCGCCGAGCGCCTGCCGTTCGCCGACGCTGAGTTCGACTTCGTGTTCAGCCGCTATTCGGCGCATCATTGGAGCGATCTCGGCCTGGCATTGCGGGAAGTGCGCCGGGTGCTCAAGCCGGGCGGGAGGGTGGCGTTCATCGACATCCTGTCGCCGGGCACGCCGTTGCTGGACACGTACCTGCAAAGCATCGAAGTACTGCGCGACACCAGCCATGTGCGCGACTATTCGGCTGCCGAGTGGTTGCGCCAGGTCAGCGAAGCGGGGCTGCACACCCGCAGCACCTCGCGCCAGCGCCTGCGCCTGGAGTACCGCTCCTGGGTCGAACGCATGCGCACCCCCGAGGTGATGCGCGCAGCGATTCTTGAGCTGCAGCGCTCGATGGGCGACGAAGTGCGTGAATATTTTGAGATTGAGGCCGATGGTTCGTTCAGTACTGACGTGCTGGTGCTGTGGGCCGAGCGATAGCATTTTTCCCGACCCGGCCTTGGCTACGAAGCCCAGGCCCGTGTCGACAGAGCAAATGAGGAAAGCATGAGCAAGCAGATTCTGATTCTCCCAGGTGACGGTATCGGCCCGGAAATCATGGCCGAGGCGGTCAAGGTGCTGGAGCTGGCGAACGATAAGTACGGCCTGGGTTTCGAACTCAGCCACGATGTCATCGGTGGCGCGGCCATCGACAAGCACGGCGTGCCCCTGGCCGATGAAACCCTTGACCGTGCCCGCTCCGCCGATGCCGTGCTGCTGGGCGCCGTGGGCGGCCCGAAATGGGACAAGATCGAACGCGACATCCGCCCTGAGCGCGGCCTGCTGAAGATTCGTGCGCAACTGGGTCTGTTCGGCAACCTGCGCCCGGCGATTCTTTACCCGCAACTGGCCGATGCCTCGAGCCTGAAGCCGGAAATCGTTTCCGGCCTGGATATTCTCATCGTCCGCGAGCTGACCGGCGGTATCTACTTCGGCGCCCCGCGCGGCACCCGTGAGCTGGAGAATGGCGAGCGCCAGGCCTACGACACCCTGCCGTACAGCGAAAGCGAAATCCGCCGTATCGCCCGGGTCGGCTTCGACATGGCCCGCGTGCGTGGCAAGAAGCTGTGCTCGGTAGATAAGGCTAACGTCCTGGCTTCCAGCCAACTGTGGCGTGAGGTGGTCGAGCAGGTGGCCAAGGATTACCCGGACATCGAGCTGAGCCACATGTACGTCGACAACGCCGCGATGCAACTGGTCCGCGCGCCGAAGCAATTCGACGTGATCGTCACCGACAACATGTTCGGCGACATCCTGTCCGACGAAGCGTCGATGCTCACCGGCTCGATCGGCATGCTGCCGTCCGCTTCCCTGGACGCCAACAACAAGGGCATGTACGAGCCTTGCCACGGTTCGGCGCCGGACATCGCCGGGCAGGGCATTGCCAACCCGTTGGCGACCATTCTGTCGGTGTCGATGATGCTGCGTTACAGCTTCAACTTGAACGATGCCGCCGACGCGATCGAAAAAGCCGTCAGCGTAGTCCTGGACCAAGGCTTGCGCACCGGTGATATCTGGTCGCAAGGTTGTACCAAAGTCGGTACGCAGCAAATGGGCGATGCAGTAGTCGCCGCGCTGCGGAATCTGTAATCTTTCGGGCCCACCGCTTCGACGGTGGCCCACTTTTGTAAAGGTGTAGTTGCGATGAAACGTGTAGGTCTGATCGGTTGGCGCGGCATGGTCGGTTCCGTGCTCATGCAGCGAATGCTGGAAGAGCAGGATTTCGATCTCATTGAGCCGGTGTTTTTCACCACCTCCAACGTTGGTGGCCAGGGCCCGTCCGTGGGCAAGGACACCGGTGTGCTCAAGGATGCCTACAGCATCGACGAGCTCAAGACCCTCGACGTGATCCTGACCTGCCAGGGCGGCGACTACACCAGCGAAGTGTTCCCGAAACTGCGTGAAGCCGGCTGGCAGGGCTACTGGATCGACGCCGCTTCCAGCCTGCGCATGCAGGACGACGCGGTGATCATCCTCGACCCGGTCAACCGCAAGGTCATCGACCAGCAGTTGGACGCGGGCACCAAGAACTACATCGGCGGCAACTGCACCGTCAGCCTGATGTTGATGGGCCTGGGCGGCTTGTTCGAAGCCGGTCTGGTGGAGTGGATGAGCGCCATGACCTACCAGGCGGCGTCCGGTGCCGGCGCGCAGAACATGCGTGAGCTGATCAAGCAGATGGGCGCGACCCACGCCGCTGTTGCCGATGACCTGGCCAACCCGGCCAGTGCCATCCTCGACATCGACCGCAAGGTCGCCGAGGCGATGCGCAGCGATGCCTACCCGACCGAGAACTTCGGCGTGCCGCTGGCCGGCAGCCTGATTCCTTGGATCGACAAGGAGCTGCCTAACGGCCAGAGCCGCGAAGAGTGGAAGGCCCAGGCCGAAACCAACAAGATCCTGGGTCGCTTCAAGAGCCCGATCCCGGTGGACGGCATCTGCGTGCGCATCGGCGCCATGCGTTGCCACAGCCAGGCGCTGACCATCAAGCTGAACAAAGACGTGCCGATCGCCGACATCGAAGGCCTGATCAGCCAGCACAACCCATGGGTCAAGCTGGTGCCGAACAATCGCGAAACCAGTATGCAGGAGCTGAGCCCGACCAAGGTCACCGGCACCCTGAACGTACCGGTGGGCCGTCTGCGCAAGTTGAACATGGGTTCGCAGTTCGTCGGTGCCTTCACCGTCGGCGACCAACTGCTGTGGGGCGCGGCCGAACCGCTGCGTCGCATGCTGCGGATCCTGCTCGAGCGTTGATCGATAGCTGCTGTGAAAGAGCCCGCGCCTTGTGAGAGGTGCGGGTTTTTCATATGGGGTTGGAGCAAGCTCCCTCGCCACAGGTTCTCTTGTGTTCAATTGCCTGCCCAACCACCACCCGGTAAAGTGCCGCTCCCCACGTTTTACCTGAGGTAGACCCATGAGCCAGTCCTTTGATATTGCCGTGATCGGCGCCACCGGTACTGTCGGCGAAACCCTCGTCCAGATTCTTGAAGAGCGCGACTTTCCGATCGGCAACCTGCACCTGCTGGCCAGCAGCGAATCGGCTGGCAGTTCGGTGATGTTCCGCGGCAAAAACGTGCGGGTGCGCGAGGTCGACGAATTCGATTTCGGCAAAGTCCAGCTGGCATTCTTCGCCGCCGGCCCGGCGGTAACCTTGAGCTTCGCGCCACGTGCCACCGCCGCCGGTTGTGCGTTGATCGATCTGTCTGGCGCGCTGCCGCCGGAGCAGGCGCCACAGATGGTGCCGGAAGCCAACCCGCAGGTGCTGGCCAACTTGTCCAAGCCGTTCCAGGTCAGCAGCCCCAGCGCCTCGGCGACGGTGCTGGCTGTCGCCTTGGCACCGCTGCGCCAATGCCTGGATTTGCAGCGCATCAGCCTGACCGCCAGCCTCGCCGTGTCTGCCCAAGGCCGAGCGGCTGTGAGCGAACTTGCGCGCCAGACCGCCGAATTGCTGAACGTCCGTCCGCTCGAACCGAAATTTTTCGACCGACAGGTGGCGTTCAACCTGCTGGCCCAGGTAGGTACGCCTGATGAGCAGGGTCATACGCAGTTGGAACGACGTCTCGTGCGTGAATTGCGCCAGGTGCTTGGGCAACCTTTGTTAAAGATTTCCGTCACTTGCATTCAAGCCCCGGTGTTTTTTGGCGATAGCTTTAGCGTGACTGTGCAATCTGCCGGCCCCATCGACCTGGCGAAGGTCAATGCCGCCCTGGAAGCAGCGCCGGGAATCGAGTTGGTCGAGGCGGGTGATTACCCGACACCGGTGGGTGATGCGGTGGGCCAGGATGTGGTCTATATCGGTCGCGTGCGCGGCGGCATCGACGATCCGTCGGAGCTGAATCTGTGGCTGACGTCGGATAACGTGCGCAAGGGCGCGGCGCTCAATGCGGTGCAGGTGGCTGAGTTGTTGATAAAAGACCTGCTGTAAAAGATACTTGGCAACAATTTGTCGAATGGTTCTAGCTGGGCGCTATGCTTGGTCAGAGTGCTGAAGGCGAACATTCCTCCCGGGGATTGCTCCCGGGCATGAGTGAAACAATCGCGCGCGCCGTCGCATCGGGGCTGCGCGCAATGCCTTACGGCAGCGGCATCAATACCTTCTCGCTGGCCGAGGAATGTTCAAACAAAGGAAGAGGCTATGGTTCAAGTTCGCAAACTGGTGTTAGCAATAGCGGCCGCCTCGGCGCTGTCCTCCGGTATGGCGCAAGCGCTCGGGCTCGGGGAATTGACCCTCAAGTCGCCGCCGAACCAGCCTCTGGTGGCCGAAATCGAACTGCTCGATGTCCAACAACTGACCGCCGCCGAGGTGGTGCCGAGCCTGGCCCCGCCCGAAGAGTTCGCCAAGGCGGGCATTGATCGCCAAGCCTTTCTCAACGATTTGAGCTTCACACCGGTGATCAACGCCAACGGCAGGAGTGTCCTTCGGGTGACTTCCAGCCGGCCGTTATCCGAGCCGATGGTCAAGTTCCTGGTGCAGGTGATGTGGCCCAACGGCCGCTTGCTGCGCGACTACAGCGTACTGCTCGATCCTTCCAAATTCTCGCCTCAGGCCGCCGACGCCGCTCGGGCGAAGCCTCCCCAAGTGGTCTCCGCGCCGGTCACTGGCGCTACCAAGCCGTCCCAATACACCACCACGCCGCGCGATACCCTGTGGGAAATCGCTGCCAAGGTGCGCAACGGCGGCTCGGTGCAGCAAACCATGCTGGCGATCCAGGCGTTGAACCCGAACGCATTCATCAACGGCAACATCAACCTGCTCAAGACCGGCCAGGTATTGCGCCTGCCCGATCCGGTGCAAAGCACGGCGTTGCCGCAACCCCAGGCCATCGCCGAAGTGGCAGCCCAGAACGCTGCATGGCGTCAGGGGCGTCGTGGCGGGGCGGGCAGTGGCCGCCAGCAGTTGGACGCCACCCGGCGTGGCGGCGGCGAAAACGCCCCTGCCCAAGGCGCTGCGCGCGATAACCTGAGCCTGGTTTCCGCCGAATCGGCGAAGGCGGGCGCCAAGGGTAAAGGCGCCGCTGGTGATGCCCAGGCATTGAGCAACCAGCTTGCGGTGACCCAGGAAAGCCTCGATTCAGCTCGTCGCGACAACGAAGAACTGAAAAGCCGCATGGCCGATCTGCAGAGCCAATTGGACAAGCTGCAGCGCCTGATCGAGCTGAAGAACAATCAACTGGCGAAAATGCAGGCCGAGGGCGGCGCGGTCCCGCCCGCCGGCGAGTCGACGCCGGCAATGTCGGCGCAACTGACCCCCGCGCCAGCGGCACCCTCGCAGGAACCCGCCCCGGAAAATCAGGCTGCCCCTGAAGCAACCCCGCCTGTCACTCCGGTCGAGCCAGTGCCGGCCGCCGCAGACGAGAAAAAGTACAACGACCTGCTGACCAATCCGATCCTGCTGGGACTGATCGGCGGCGGTGCGTTGGTCCTGTTGCTGCTGCTGTTGCTCCTGGCCCGTCGCCGCAAGGCCCAGCAGGAAGCCGAGAAACATCTGCGCATGGCCCGAGCCCTCGAGGAGGAGGCCGACTTCTCCCCGGAGCTCGATCTGCCCCCGAGCAGCTTCGAGGGCATTGAAGTACCACCGCCTAGCGTCAAACTCGAGCCAAAGCCAGCCCCGGCTCCGAAACCAGCCCCGGTGGTTGCGCCCGTGGTGGTCACGCCCCCCATCGCCGCACCGCTGGTAGCTCCGGCCGCCGACCGCTCGGACGACGTATTGCACCAGGCGCAGTCGCACATTGATCGTGGTCGTTTGAACCAGGCCGTCGACTTGCTTGAACAAGGCATCAAGGCCGAGCCCCAGCGCAGTGACCTGCGTTTGAAACTGATGGAAGTCTATGGCCAGCAGGGCGACCGCGACGCCTTTGTCGCCCAGGAACGCCAGTTGGTCGCCAATGGCGAGAACTACGCCCAGGTCGAACAACTCAAGAGCCGTTTCCCGGCCATGGCAGTCGCCGCTGGCGCAGGCCTGGCCGCGGCAGCCGTGGCCGCTGAGTTGGATGCTCAATACGTCAAGGAGCTGTTGGAAGATAAACCGCCAACCGACGAAGAACTCGACAGCGCCTTCGACCTGAGCCTGGAGGACATGGACACCACTCCGGTCGCACCAACCCCCGAGCCAATCGCCGAGCTGGACGCGTTCCCGGAAGACGATGACCTGAGTTTCGAATCGGTGCTCAAGCAGCAGACCGAGGCCAGCGAAAGCCTCGACGATCTGTCGGAGTTCGATCTGGACCTGGGTGCCGATGCTCCGGCGCCAGCCTTGGCTGATGAAGATTTCCTGCTGGACCTGGATGACGACCTCAAGGGGTTGGACATTCCCGCCGCCCAAACGCCTGCGCTGGATGACACGCCGGCCGACGATCTTGAGCTGCCAGCGGATTTCGATCTGTCCCTGGCCGACGAGATGGACGCGCACGAGCAGCCGAAGGATGCCTTCGAATCCGAGCTGGACGATGTCAACGCCGAGCTGGATCGCTTGTCCGACGACCTCGGCCAGCCAACGTTTACCGCTGAGGACGCCCTGGCGACAGCCGACGACGAGCCGGACTTCGATTTCCTCAGCGGCACCGACGAAGTGGCGACCAAGCTCGATCTGGCCCAGGCCTATATCGACATGGGCGACAACGACGGCGCCCGGGATATCCTCGGCGAAGTGCTCAGCGAAGGGGATGCCACCCAGCAGAGCGAAGCGAAGGAGATGTTGTCGCGGCTGGCGTGAGTCGGCGGTATAACAAGAACGGCAGCCGGTGAGGCTGCCGTTTTTGTTTGCATTGGAGTTGAAGGCACCGGTCCATCCCGCACAGGAACCACGGTTGCACTGGCATCCCGCTTCACCCGCTTTATAATGCCCGCCTTTGCGTACCTCAGCAGGCTGTAATTCCTTGGCAAACATAGACAACCCGGCCGCCGAAATGGCGGCCGACGGCTTTTTCCGGATCGCCTTGGGCGTGGAGTACAAAGGCTCGCGCTATCGCGGCTGGCAGCGTCAGGCCTCCGGCGTATTGACGGTGCAGGAAACCCTCGAAAACGCGCTGTCCAAAGTCGCCGATTCACCCGTGTCGCTGCATTGCGCCGGTCGCACCGACGCCGGCGTGCACGCGTGCGGGCAAGTCGTGCATTTCGACACCCAAGTCGAACGCTCGATGAAGGCCTGGGTCATGGGCGCCAATATCAACCTGCCGCACGATGTCAGCGTCAGTTGGGCGAAGGCGATGCCGGCTCATTTCCATGCGCGCTTCAAGGCCATCGCCCGGCGTTACCGCTACGTCATCTACAACGATCAGATCCGCCCCGCGCACCTGAACGAGGAAATTACCTGGAACCACCGTCCGCTGGATGTCGAGCGTATGGCCGAGGCCGCGCAATACCTGGTCGGTGTGCATGATTTCAGCGCCTTCCGGGCCGGCCAGTGCCAGGCCAAGTCGCCGATCAAGGAGCTGCATCACCTGCGCGTGACCCGTCACGGCAAGATGATCGTGCTCGATATCCGCGCCAGCGCGTTCCTGCACCACATGGTGCGCAACATCGCCGGTGTGCTGATGACCATCGGCGCGGGTGAGCGGCCGGTGGAATGGGTCAAGGAAGTGCTCGAGAGCCGCATTCGTCGCTCGGGTGGCGTGACGGCGCATCCGTTTGGCCTGTACCTGGTGCAGGTGGAATATCACGACGAATTCCAATTGCCGGAGCGTTACATCGGGCCACATTTCCTCACGGGCTTCTCGGAACTCGACGGCTGACGCCCTCCGCTGCATTTGTTACCATCCGGGACTTTCACGGATTTGCCTGAGGTTTTACTCACCATGCCGGTCGTTCGCAGCAAGATATGCGGAATCACCCGGGTCGAAGACGCACTGGCGGCGGTCGAGGCCGGGGCGGACGCCATTGGCCTGGTGTTCTACGCCAAGAGTCCGCGGGCGGTGACGGTGCAGCAGGCGAGGGCGATCATCCAGGCCCTGCCACCCTTCGTCACGCCGGTCGGCCTGTTCGTCAATGCCAGCCGTTGCGAGCTGGGCGAAATTCTCGACGCGGTGCCGCTGGCCCTGCTGCAGTTCCATGGCGACGAGGCCCCGGCTGATTGCGAAGGCTGGCATCGACCGTACATCAAGGCTTTGCGGGTCAAGGCAGGCGACGCCATCGCGGCCAGTTGCGAGGCCTTTCCCGGGGCCAGCGGTATCTTGCTGGACACCTACGTCGAGGGCGTCCCGGGTGGGACCGGCGAAGCGTTCGATTGGTCGCTGGTGCCGCGGGGGTTGGACAAGCCGATCATCCTCGCCGGTGGCCTGACGCCGGACAACGTGGCTGCGGCCATCGCCCAGGTTCGTCCGTACGCCGTGGACGTCAGCGGCGGGGTGGAACTGGCCAAGGGGATCAAGGACCCGGCGAAGATCCGGGCGTTCATGGCGGCCGTGCGCGGCAGCCAGTAGTCAATGTGACGGCTGGCAGACTGCCGCCGTCCATACCTGCACTGTACAAAACAGGCAGGCGCCGCCTCCGGGCGGGCCGATAGCGTAAGGGTAACCGCGGCGTAGCGGTTGCCGGGATGGCAGGGGATTGTTGGGCTGGTTGCAGGTCATGTTGCGCACTGACCGTGACGGTCTTCGATCCTCGCCGCACAATGAATTTGAGCTCAAGGGCATACGCGGGGCCGCGAACCAGAGCGTTCGGGCCGCCGGTACTGGAGAAAGAAAGCATGAGCAACTGGTTGGTAGACAAACTGATCCCTTCGATCATGCGTTCCGAGGTGAAGAAAAGCTCGGTGCCTGAAGGTCTGTGGCACAAATGTCCATCCTGCGAAGCGGTGCTGTACCGTCCTGAGCTGGAAAAGACCCTGGACGTTTGCCCCAAGTGCAACCACCACATGCGCATCGGTGCGCGTGCCCGTATCGATATTTTCCTCGACGCAGAAGGTCGCGTGGAGCTGGGTGCCGACCTGGAGCCAGTGGATCGCCTGAAATTCCGCGACGGCAAGAAGTACAAGGATCGCCTGACCGCGGCCCAGAAGCAGACCGGCGAGAAAGACGCCTTGGTGTCCATGAGCGGCACCCTGCTGGGCATGCCGGTGGTGGTTTCGGCCTTCGAATTTTCCTTCATGGGCGGTTCCATGGGCGCCATCGTCGGCGAGCGCTTCGTTCGCGCCGCCAACTACGCCCTGGAAAACCGTTGCCCGATGATCTGCTTCGCCGCCTCCGGTGGCGCGCGGATGCAGGAAGCCCTGATCTCGCTGATGCAAATGGCCAAGACCTCCGCGGTACTGGCGCGCCTGCGTGAAGAAGGCATTCCGTTCATCTCGGTGTTGACCGACCCGGTCTACGGCGGTGTTTCTGCCAGTCTGGCGATGCTGGGCGACGTGATCGTCGGCGAGCCGAAAGCCCTGATCGGCTTCGCCGGCCCGCGCGTGATCGAGCAGACCGTGCGTGAGAAACTCCCGGAAGGCTTCCAGCGCAGCGAATTCCTGCTGGAGCACGGCGCGATCGACATGATCATCCATCGCCAGGAGCTGCGTCCGCGCCTGGGCAACCTGCTGGCGCAACTGATGGGCTTGCCGACGCCGAAGTTCGTCGCCGCACCGATCGAGCCGATCGTCGTTCCGCCAGTGCCTGCCGGGCTATGACCCAACGCACCCTGGGCGACTGGCTTGCCTACCTCGAGCAGTTGCATCCAACGGCCATCGACATGGGGCTGGAGCGCTCGCAAACGGTAGCGTCCCGCATGGGACTGGCCAAGCCGGCGCCCCGGGTCATCACCGTCACCGGCACCAACGGCAAGGGTTCGACCTGCGCCTTCCTGGCCTCGCTGCTGCGGGCACAGGGGCTGAGTGTCGGCGTCTACAGTTCGCCGCACTTGCTGCGCTACAACGAGCGGGTGCAGCTGAACGGCGTCGAAGCCACTGACGCCCAGCTTTGCGAAGCCTTCGCGGCGGTGGAAGCCGGGCGGGGCGAGACTTCCCTGACCTATTTCGAGATGGGCACCCTCGCGGCATTCTGGCTGTTCGCCCGTGCCGGCCTGGACGCCGTGGTGCTCGAAGTTGGCCTGGGTGGGCGGCTGGATACGGTCAATCTCGTGGATGCGGACATCGCGCTGGTCACCAGTATCGGGGTTGATCACGCCGATTACCTGGGCAATACCCGAGAATCCGTGGCTTTCGAGAAGGCCGGCATCTTTCGCCAGGGCGCGCCGGCACTCTGCGGCGATCTCGATCCGCCGCAACCGTTGCTCGATAAAGTCCGCGAACTGGGGTGTCCGTTCTTTCTGCGCGGGCGGGATTTCGACCTGGCCATGACCGAGCAGCACTGGCAATGGCGTGGCAGCGATGTCCGGGGCAACCCCGTCGAGCTGCACGATCTGCCGCTGCTGGACCTGCCCATGGAAAACGCCGCACTGGCATTGCAGGCCTACTTGCTGATGGACTTGCCTTGGGAAGCCGGGCAAATCATCAAGGCGTTGCAGGCGACCCGCGTCGTCGGTCGTCTTGATCGCCGCTCGTTCGATTGGCAAGGCAAGCGCCTCAATCTGCTGTTGGATGTCGGCCACAACCCCCACGCCGCGCAGTATCTGGCGGAACGGCTGGCGCGTCGTCCGGTGGCAGGCAAGCGCCTGGCGGTGTTCGGCCTGCTGTCGGACAAAGACCTGGATGGCGTTGTCGATGCGTTGAATGCTAGTGTCCAGCACTGGGCCGTGGCGCCGTTGGATTCGCCGCGTTCGCGTCCTGCCAGTGAGTTGCAGGCAGCCTTGCAGCATCGTGGCGCTTCGGTGGATGCTTATGGCAGCGTGGCCGACGCGCTGGAAGGGCAGTGTGCCCTGGCGACGGCCGATGACGAAATCCTGTTGTTCGGCTCATTTTTTTGCGTCGCCGAGGCCCTTCAATGGCTGGCCCGGCGCTCCACGGAGGAAGCTGCAGATGGCATTGCTGGATAAGGCGTACAAGCAGCGCATGGTCGGGGCCCTGGTATTGGTGGCCCTGGCGGTGATCTTCCTGCCGATGCTGTTTTCCCGTCAGGACGAGCAGCGCCAGGTCACCGTTGATGCGCCCGCCGCGCCCCAGGCGCCCTCGGTGCCTCCTGTGCAGGTCGATCCGGTGCCGGTGCCCGAACCGCAGGCGCTGCCCCAGGAACCTGTGCCGAGCGACGCGGAATTGGCCGAGCAATCCGTCGATCCTGCCGCGCCGGTTGCTTCCACGCCGACCGCGCCTGCAGCCGCAGCGCCTGCTCCGGCAGCGCCTGGCAAACCCGCTGTAGCGCCAACGCCTGTCCCGCCCGCCCCTGCGATCAAGCCGGCGCCAACCCAGCCGATCACGGCGGCCCCCAAGCCGGATACCACGCAGAGCCGCGTGGATGCCAACGGCCTCTCCGTCAGTTGGTCGGTGCAGCTGGCCAGCCTGACCAGCCGTGACAGCGCTGAAAAACTGCAGAAAAACCTGCGTAGCCAGGGCTACAACGCCTACATCCGCTCCGCCGATGGCAAGAATCGGGTCTTTGTCGGTCCGTTGATCGAGCGTGCCGAGGCCGACCGCCTGCGCGACTTGCTCAATCGCCAGCAGAACCTCAAGGGTTTTGTGGTGCGCTTCCAGCCAGAGCGCGGTTGACCGCCATTCAGCTGATTTGAATCACGCAGCTTACCGATAGCCCTGCGCTCTGCTAAAATGCGCCGCCTTATCCGTCTGTAGGCTGCACCGTGCCATTTACCTGGGTTGACTGGGCGATCGTTGCAATCGTCGCCATCTCCGCTTTGATCAGTCTGAGCCGCGGCTTCGTCAAGGAAGCGCTCTCGCTGCTGACCTGGATCATCGCGGGAGTCGTAGCCTGGATGTTCGGTGGCTCGTTGTCCCAGTACCTCGCCGGATACATCGAAACCCCGTCGGCTCGCGTGATCGCGGGCTGTGCCATCTTGTTTATCGCCACCTTGCTGGTGGGCGCAATGATCAATTATCTGATCGGCGAACTGATTCGCGTCACCGGGCTTTCCGGGACGGACCGGTTCCTGGGCATGGCCTTCGGCGCGGCGCGTGGCGCGTTGCTGGTGGTCGTGGCCGTCGGGCTGTTGAGCCTGGGGCCGGTGCAGCAGGATACGTGGTGGCAGGAGTCCCGGCTCGTGCCACAATTTCTATTGGTCGCAGACTGGTCCAAGAACCTGATCCTGGGTTGGAGCAGTCAGTGGCTTGCCAGCGGTATCAGCGTACCCGCTGAAATACCGTTCAAGGAACAACTCTTGCCGATGGCCAAAACGCCGCAGTGAGTGTTGTTCAGTTCAGATCCATTAAGTAGGGGTTGCGTCGCATGTGTGGCATCGTCGGTATCGTCGGTAAGTCGAACGTCAATCAGGCGCTGTATGACGCGCTAACCGTGCTCCAGCACCGCGGCCAGGACGCTGCCGGTATCGTGACCAGCCATGACGGCCGGTTATTCCTGCGCAAGGACAACGGCCTGGTGCGTGACGTGTTCCACCAGCGTCACATGCAGCGCCTCGTCGGCCACATGGGCATCGGCCATGTGCGTTACCCGACAGCGGGCAGCTCGACGTCGGCCGAGGCCCAGCCGTTCTATGTCAACTCTCCGTACGGCATCACGTTGGCGCACAACGGCAACCTGACCAATGTCGAGCAACTGGCCAAGGAGATCTACGAATCTGACTTGCGCCACGTCAACACCAACTCCGACTCGGAAGTGATGCTCAACGTCTTCGCCCACGAGCTGGCCCAGCGCGGCAAGTTGCAGCCGACCGAAGAAGACGTGTTCGCTGCCGTGACCGACGTGCACAACCGTTGCGTGGGTGGCTACTCGGTGGTGGCGATGATCACCGGCTACGGCATCGTCGGCTTCCGCGACCCGCACGGTATTCGTCCGATCGTATTCGGCCAGCGCCACACCGACGAAGGCGTCGAATACATGATCGCCTCCGAGAGCGTGTCCCTGGACGTGCTCGGCTTCACCCTGATTCGCGACCTGGCCCCGGGCGAAGCGGTCTACATCACTGAAGACGGCATGCTGCACACCCGCCAGTGCGCGACCAACCCGTGCCTCACCCCGTGCATCTTCGAACACGTGTACCTGGCGCGTCCGGACTCGATCATCGACGGTATCTCGGTCTACAAGGCGCGCCTGCGCATGGGCGAGAAGCTGGCCGACAAGATCCTGCGCGAGCGTCCGGACCACGACATCGACGTGGTTATCCCGATCCCGGACACCAGCCGCACCGCGGCCCTGGAACTGGCGAACCACCTGGGCGTGAAGTTCCGTGAAGGCTTCGTGAAGAACCGCTACATCGGCCGTACCTTCATCATGCCGGGCCAGGCTGCACGGAAAAAATCCGTACGCCAGAAACTCAACGCCATCGAGCTGGAATTCCGCGGCAAGAACGTGATGCTGGTGGACGATTCCATCGTGCGCGGTACAACGTGCAAGCAGATCATCCAGATGGCTCGCGAAGCCGGTGCCAAGAATGTCTATTTCTGCTCGGCGGCCCCGGCCGTGCGCTACCCGAACGTCTACGGCATCGACATGCCGAGTGCCCATGAGCTGATCGCCCATAACCGCACGACCCAGGAAGTGGCCGACTTGATTGGCGCCGACTGGCTGATCTACCAGGACCTGCCGGACCTTCTCGAAGCGGTGGGCGGCGGCAAGGTCAAGATCGAGCACTTCGATTGCGCGGTGTTCGACGGCAAGTACGTCACCGGCGACATCGACGAGGCCTACCTGAACCGGATCGAGAACGCGCGTAACGACGCGTCCAAGGCCAAGACGCAGGCGGTCAGCGCGATCATCGATCTGTACAACAACTGAGTCACGAACCGGCCCCGAGGGGCCGGTTTGCGTTTAACCGATTACAGGAGTGGCAGCATGAGTCAGGATTGGGATGCCGGTCGGCTGGACAGCGACCTTGAAGGCGTAGCGTTCGATACCCTGGCGGTTCGCGCGGGCCAGCACCGTACGCCGGAAGCCGAGCATGGCGATCCGATGTTCTTCACCTCAAGCTATGTGTTCCGCACGGCCGCCGATGCGGCGGCGCGGTTTGCCGGCGAGGTGCCGGGCAACGTCTACTCGCGCTACACCAACCCAACCGTGCGCGCTTTCGAGGAACGCATCGCCGCCCTTGAAGGCGCCGAGCAAGCCGTGGCGACCGCCACCGGCATGGCTGCGATCATGGCGGTGGTGATGAGCCTGTGCAGCGCCGGCGACCATGTGCTGGTGTCGCGCAGCGTCTTCGGTTCGACCATCAGCCTGTTCGAAAAGTACTTCAAGCGTTTCGGCGTGGAAGTCGACTATGTGCCCTTGGCGGACCTGTCCGGTTGGGATGCCGCCATCAAGGCCAATACCAAGCTGCTCTTCGTCGAGTCGCCTTCCAATCCCCTGGCCGAACTGGTGGACATCGCCGCGTTGGCGGAAATCGCCCATGCCAAGGGTGCCATGCTGGTGGTCGACAACTGCTTCTGCACCCCGGCGCTGCAACTGCCGCTGAAGCTGGGTGCGGACGTGGTGGTGCATTCGGCCACCAAGTTCATCGACGGCCAGGGCCGTTGCATGGGCGGTGTTGTCGCCGGTCGTGGCGAGCAGATGAAAGAGGTTGTTGGCTTCTTGCGCACCGCCGGACCAACCCTCAGCCCGTTCAACGCCTGGATCTTCCTCAAGGGCCTGGAAACCCTAGGCCTGCGCATGAAGGCCCATTGCGCCAACGCCCAGGCCCTGGCCGAGTGGCTGGAGCAGCAGGACGGCATCGAGAAGGTGCATTACGCCGGCCTCAAGAGCCATCCGCAACACGAACTGGCCTTGCGCCAGCAGCGCGGTTTCGGTGCGGTGGTGAGCTTCGAGGTCAAGGGCGGCAAGGAGGGCGCCTGGCGCTTCATCGACGCGACCCGGTTGATTTCCATCACTGCCAACCTGGGTGACAGCAAGACCACCATTACCCACCCGAGCACCACGTCCCATGGTCGCCTGTCGCCCCAAGAGAGGGAGTCGGCAGGTATTCGTGACAGCCTGATCCGCGTGGCGGTCGGCCTGGAAGACGTAGCGGACCTGCAAGCCGACCTGGCCCGCGGGTTGGCGGCCTTGTGATCGAGTTGGCAACGCCGCCGAGCGGTACTCATGGCCGGGTTGCATTGGTTACGGGCGCCGCGCGGGGCATCGGCCTCGGTATTGCCGCCTGGTTGATCTGTGAAGGCTGGCAGGTCGTATTGACCGACCTGGATCGCGAACGCGGTTCCAAGGTGGCGAAGACCCTGGGTGACAATGCCTGGTTCATCGCCATGGACGTGTCGGATGAGGCGCAGGTTGCCACTGGCATTGCGGAAGTACTTGGGCAGTTCGGCAGGCTTGACGCGCTGGTGTGCAACGCGGCTATCGCCGACCCGCACAACATCACCCTGGAAAGCCTCGACCTGGCTCATTGGAACCGGGTCCTGGCGGTGAACCTGGGTGGGCCGATGCTGCTGGCCAAGCATTGCGCGCCGTACCTGCGCGCCCACAACGGTGCCATCGTGAACCTGGCCTCGACCCGTGCCGCGCAGTCCGAACCGGACACCGAGGCCTATGCGGCAAGCAAGGGCGGCCTGCTGGCCCTGACCCACGCCTTGGCGATCAGCCTCGGGCCGGAGATCCGGGTCAATGCCGTCAGCCCTGGCTGGATCGACGCGCGAGACCCATCGCAACGTCGTGCGCAGCCGCTCACCGATGCCGATCACGCCCAGCATCCGGCGGGCAGGGTAGGCACGGTAGAGGACGTGGCGGCCATGGTGGCGTGGCTGCTGTCGCGCAACGCCGGTTTCGTCACGGGGCAGGACTTCGTGGTGGACGGCGGCATGACCAAGAAAATGATTTACGAGTGAGCGCGGTAGCGAGGGTCGTTGAACTGTTCTGAAAAAAACTTCAACGCTGCTATTGACTTAGCATCGGTACCTGCGTAAATTTCGCGGCCTCAACGCAGCAAAGGGTGATTAGCTCAGCCGGGAGAGCGTCTGCCTTACAAGCAGAATGTCGGCGGTTCGATCCCGTCATCACCCACCATGTTTCTTGAGAGTCTTGTGAAAGCAAGATGGAAGCTGTCAAAAGCCTCCACCGACGCGCAGCGGTAGTTCAGTCGGTTAGAATACCGGCCTGTCACGCCGGGGGTCGCGGGTTCGAGTCCCGTCCGCTGCGCCATATTTTCCGAAGCAGGTTCGCCTGGTTCGAGATCAAGACCCAAGGGTTTTGATCAGACGAGTTAACTGGACGCAAGTCCACAGCGATACGCAGCGGTAGTTCAGTCGGTTAGAATACCGGCCTGTCACGCCGGGGGTCGCGGGTTCGAGTCCCGTCCGCTGCGCCATATCTGCTTCGAGGCCCACTGAACGCCTTGAAGCTAAGAAGAAAGCTGCAAAGCTCCTTCTAGTCGATAGCAAGGACCCTGGTCGAAAGACCGGGGTTTTTTGTTTCCGGAATTTGGGAGATTGGAACAAGCCCTGTGGCGAGGGAGCTTGCTCCCGCTGGGCTGCGAAGCAGCCCATGTGTTGGCGGCTTCAGACCCCCAATTTATCCCGCAACCCGTAATACCAAGCCCCCATCGCCGCAAACGGCGTACGCAACAACTGACCACCGGGGAAGGGGTAATGCGGCAGGTCCGCAAACGCATCAAAACGCTCCGCCTGCCCTCGCAGCGCCTCCGCCAGCACCTTGCCCGCCAAGTGCGTATACGTGACGCCATGACCGCTGCAGCCCTGGGAATAGTAAATGTTATCTCCCAACCGTCCGACCTGCGGAAGACGCGACAGCGTCAGCAGGAAATTTCCGGTCCAGGCGTAATCGATCTTCACATCCTTGAGCTGCGGAAACGCCTTGAGCATCTTCGGCCGGATGATCGCCTCGATGTTCGCCGGATCCCTCGCGCCATACACCACGCCGCCCCCGAAAATCAGGCGCTTGTCGCCTGTCAGCCGGTAATAGTCGAGCAAGTAGTTGCAGTCTTCGACGCAATAATCCTGAGGCAATAGCCTATGAGCCAACTCATCGCCCAACGGCTCGGTGGCGATCACCTGGGTACCGCAAGGCATCGACTTGGCGGCCAACTCCGGCACCAGATTGCCCAGGTAAGCATTGCCCGCCACAATAATGAACTTGGCCCTGACCTTGCCCTGCGGCGTATGCACAACCGGACTGGCACCGCGCTCGATGCGCACCGCCGGCGACTGCTCATAGATCACGCCGCCCAGTGATTCAACCGCCGCCGCTTCGCCCAGAGCCAGGTTAAGCGGATGAATATGCCCGCCGCTCATGTCCAGCATGCCGCCCACATACTCTTCGCAAGCCACCACCTCGCGGATACGCCGCTGATCCAGCAACTCCAGCTGCGTATGACCGAAACGCTCCCATAAACGCTTCTGCGACTCCAGGTGGCCCATCTGTTTAGCGGTGAGGGCGGCGAATACACCGCCGTCCTTCAGATCACACTGAATCTGATACTTTGCCACACGCTCACGAATGATCCGCCCACCCTCGAACGCCATGTTGCCCAGCAACTGCGCCTGCTGCGGGCCGACGCTGCGCTCGATCACATCGATGTCGCGGCTATAGCTGTTAACGATCTGGCCGCCGTTGCGACCCGAAGCCCCGAACCCAACCTTGGCTGCCTCAAGGACGGTGACCTTGAAACCGTGCTCCAGCAGAAACAGCGCAGAAGACAACCCCGTATAGCCCGCACCGATCACGCACACATCGGTTTCGACATCGTCCTGCAGGGCAGGGCGCGACGGCGCCGGGTTGGCCGAAGCGGCGTAATAGGACGCTGGGTAGGATGTGTTCGCCATTCTGGAACCTCTGTTTTATATTTTTTACGAATGCGACGATCCTACCCGAGATAAAAATCCGCCGCCAGCCACCGCCGAATCTTCGATGGATTACTGAAATTAAATATTTTGCATATTCATAGGGTTAGGTGAAAAAAAGGTGTTGACACCCCTTCGGAATTCCGTAGAATGCCGCCTCACAGCAGGCACGTAGCTCAGTTGGTTAGAGCACCACCTTGACATGGTGGGGGTCGTTGGTTCGAGTCCAATCGCGCCTACCAAACAAAATCCGCTCTGCTGGGCGGTCTAGAAGGGCTCACCGAAAGGTGGGCCCTTTTTGCGTCTGGGGTTTTTTAAAGCTGCGATGTAGGAGGTTTCTGAAAATCTCTATAAAGGCACCCATCTGGTCCCAGGCCCCTCGCCAGAAATTTTTTATCCCGCTACGCTCTGAATGTGTTCAGGAAAAGAGTTTGGTAAGCCGGTGGATTGAGCGTATCGCTGGCGTTACTACCAACTGCTCGGTGCTATGCATCGAGCCTTGATTTCGCTGTTATAGTATTTGAGCAATTCGGTAGGTTTGGTGACGTTATGACAGTAGCAGCTCAAAGCAAAGGCTCTTGGTCGGGGCCGACCATCGCCATGACTATGGTTGCGGCATGCTTGGTCATGACTGATCAAATGGCATTAGCGGAAGTAGCGCCAGCCAAGCAGTCTGCAGCAGCGAAGCGGACCCAGGCGAACGTGCAGGATCTTGTGAAAAGTGTTGTCGGCGAACTGCGCAAGCTCGAAGCCGACATGAGTAAATACACCAGGATATTGTGTGAGAAAGACGTTCCAGAAGGCCATTTGGAAGACCATCCTTTTGGCTTGATCGCAGACAACCTTAGGTTTGTAGAGAAGAAGCTTCGTGAAGTTGGTACTCCGGTCGGGCGCGAGAAAGAGTTCAATACGCTGCTTCGGGCCGTAGCGAAGGCGCGCTCGGTCGCGGCCATGAATGATTCCCTGATACGTCAACGCACCATCGTTCCGAATGTCGTCGAAAGCGATATCGACTTGGACGGCCTGAAAGCCCTGACGGCCCGCAACACGCAGCGTCTGATCAATCAAGTCGGATAGTGGCTATTCGCGTCGAAATCCATCCTGAGTTGCGGGCTGATATTGAGTTGGCACTCGCAGCCCATCCTTTCGCACTAGCCCAGATAATCAAGGATTTTACCGTTTGCATGGAGAGCAAAGGTCAGTCACTTCCCAGTTACATGGGGTGTGATCAGCCGTATCACGAGCCAGCAGCGGCTCGATCCGGGCAACTTCGTCATATTCATATCGCTTTACCACCCCAAACGTTCAGGGCCTCCGATCGGCAAGCCTACAGAAAGTGCGACATAAAGCGGCCGCAGTTGGATGCCGCTTTGGTCTACGTGCAGGGCGAGCTTTATGAAGACCGATACATGATCCTGGCATTCTTCGCGCCCTCTGCGCATGACAAGGCGAAAGTCAATGCTGTAATGACTAGACTTGGGGTACTGGCAAAAAAATTCCGAGACGAGAATTGACTTAAATTTTTTCCTGGCCGGATTTGGAGGACTCTGCGCGGTGGGACAGCTGTGGAAGGCAGGTATCGCATGGATCGATGGAGCGCTCGATACTCGCCGCGAGGCTGCTTAGGTTCTTGGTGATGGTAGTGGCAATTTGATAATGGCGGGTTCAAAATGCCGCCTCATCTTATCGCCATGGAGAGCGAAATGAACGAAGCAGTTGCAGTGGCGGCTCCGCAAAAGCGGCAAGTAGGGTTTCTTCTGGGGCTAGGAATTCTATTCTTCCCCTTGTTGTTCGGCTGGATGCTGCTGAGAAAAGGGCACTCTACCTTCGCGCGCATCGTTGGCTTCATCTGGATGGCCCTGTGCCTAGTGTCGTTGATTGGTATGGGCTCGATTTCAAAAACCAGCTACGACACCTACAAGGAAAGGGCGGCTCAATCCAATACATCAGGTTCGGCTCCTAAACAGCCAGCCCAGGCAGAACCGCTTAAAGCTTATACGTCGACGAAGGTCACCCAAGATTACGAAGACAACACCGTTGCTGCCGACATGCAGTACAAGGGTAAGCGCGTGAAGGTGACCGGGCGCATCACCGATATCAACACTGACTTCCTCGGGAAGCCGTATCTGGTGCTTGCTGGGACTAACCCGTATTTGGGCCCGCAGTTCAAATTTGAAAAATCGGATATGGACACTCTCGCATCGCTCAAGAAAGGTGCGCAAATTTCGGTAGCCTGCACGGGCAGGGGAGACGTAGCCAAAGTGCCGATGTTCGAAGATTGCGAAGTCTCACAATAACCGGTTGACACCCGCGGTCCCCGTCTATCGATTTCGTATTACTTTGCGGTTTTTCCGCGAGCAAAGCCCGACTCTGAAGTTGGGCTTTTTGCTTTCTATCTTTTACAGAGCCTCGGCATTTGCCGGGGCTTTTCCTTTTTCGGCTCCACTACACCCATCGCTCTGAGCTGGGAGTGCTGCTGGGGATGTTTCGTAAGCGTCCGGCAGACACACCTTGACCACACCATTCTCCCCCGTGCTCCTCAAAACCACGCTCATTTGCAAGGCTTTAGTAAGCGCTTGGTTAAGTCACCGTGGTTCGGAATTCGCGCTTAGAAAACTCAATAGATAGTGAAGTGGGACGCCTCAGACCTCGGCAGATGGTGCGGATAAGATAAAGATTCGGTCGTCTTGGATTACCAGACCCATTCTCCGCGCCTTAGCTTCGGTTATCAGCGCCCATTATCAGACTGAGGAGCTTTTTAGCAGGTCAACTCCGAGCGCGAGAACGTTCGTTCAGCTACTTCCCTTATGCTGATGAGGTTGCCAGATTTGCACGGGCCCACTCCTCAGCGGTCGTGACTTGAGTCGACTGCTGCGCGTTGAAAGTGCCTGCTTTAGGCCAGGCCACGCCTCTGCCCTGGGCGAACACAGCGCGGTACTTCTTGATGTGATGCGTTGGGTCTCTCTCCAATTCTTGGAGCAAGTACGGAACAGTCCACACGTTACGTTTGAACGGGCGGCCCAGTACACGTTCGAGGAGGCTCGCAACCTCTCCGTACGTCACTGTATCTCCCGAGAGGTACACAATCTGATCGCGGAAGCGAGGTTCGAAGAAAACAATTTCCGCTGTCAACGCACCAATGTCGTCTGGAGTCGTGAGCGTCACGCTGGTCTCAAGACTGCCTAGCGCGTTCACGGTATCGTTTTCGAAGTCAACCACCTCGAATACTGGCTCGAACAGAAAGCTAGTGAACATACCCGTCGAGATGATTACCCATTCAGTTTTATCCTGGGCGCGAAGCAATTCGCGTACATCAAGCTGAGCATCGAACAGATCTTGAGGACTGCCCCGACCGATTACCTCGAAGTCGACACCAAACTGCCATGGAAAGTAGCGCTTCACACCGGACTTGAGAGCTGCTTTAGCCAGCTTCATCGGGGTTTCCCGGCCTGCAACCATGCCTGCGCAGCCTATTACGGTATCGAACCGTGCGAACACTTCAGCCAGCTGATCGATTGAATTATTCACGAGATCTGCGGCCACCATCTGGATGCCGAGATCTCGAAGCTCATCGATTTCGACCTTTTTCTCGGGCACCTGAGTGTTGATGGTCGAATCCCTGAGCAGGACGCTGATTGTGGAGCCGGGCGCGCGCTTTGCTACTCGCGCAAGATTGCGCAGAACCGGCAGCCCAAGCTCACCGGCGCCTAGAACGAGAATGGATTGGGGGGAAAGCTGGGTCACTTCGGTCATGATTTCTCCTGAGACCTGTTGCCTGTAAGATGAACAAATGCTTGCACGATTAGGCAACGTTCGTAAGAAGGCACACCTGTGATACCAGAGAATGAAATGACCGATCAGGAGGCTCTCAGCCAGGCAGAAACAATTTGCCGAACGCTTAGAGAAGACGATGATGGCGTCAGACGAGAAGTGCTTGCTCACGCAGGTAGCCGCTGGTCGTTAGGTATTCTGCATGCCCTGGGGGTGTACGGCACGATGCGCCATGCCGAAATAAAAAGGCAGATGACTGGGGTGACTCAGCGGATGTTAACCAAGACGCTACGCTCCATGGAGCGGGATGGCCTAGTGGTTCGGCGGGAGTTCGGTGAGATTCCGCCACGTGTCGAGTATGAGCTGACGCCGCTGGGTATGGGACTGTTGATCCGCATGTCACCTATCTGGACTTGGGTTGTCGAGAACGTTGAGGATTTCCGCAAGGCGCGGCGTATTTTCGACAGTCAGGATGACAAAAAACCCACATGGCAAATACCTGCATCGACACCATTAGATTCAGACGCGTCGGACTGAATGTAGCTCATAGCGTGTTAGGAGCCCTGTGCCCATTGATGCGGTAGTAATTGGTCAATTGCACTGGCCCTCTGTGTCGGCAACCGCGTCAGTACATCCTTGAGATACGCGAACGGATCATGCCCATTCATGCGTGCCGATTGAATCAAGCTCATAATTGCCGCCGCTCGTTTACCGCTGCGCAGTGATCCGGCGAAGAGCCAATTCGAACGGCCAAGGGCCCAAGGCCGGATCGTATTTTCGACCCGGTTGTTGTCGATGGGCACAGCACCATCATTGAGGTAGCGCGTCAGAGAGAAAAAGGGGACAGATTTATTTCGCCGCGATGAAAGTCTTTTTTTGGCTGGTTTATAAAAACTGTCCTCTTTTCCGTCTCCTTTCCCCTGCGTCTCTTCGCTGCGGCTTATGACGACTCAAACGAGTGCCGCGAGGGGCTCCGACGCAAATTCCTACACAAATCTCGGAAGCCAGCGCATTGCAGCATTTCAATGCGCAACCTATTGTCTCTCTGTCGCCCAGATGGCGATTCGGGTTTGGCGACTCGATTGAATGAAGCGCAGAAGCTCCTGCTACACTGTGGAGCTTTTTTGCAGCTGCAAACTGCTTAATGGCAGCTGTGTGCGGGAGACTTCCGAGTCTGCCGGTTCGCTTTCATTCCCGGTTCGCCAACCCGAGCACAGCTGCCACCCATTCGTTTGGCGACGATTGAGTGGTAGTCCTTATCAATTGAATGAAGGTACTGCTCATGACCCGATACATGCCCATCACCGGCATCGACTGCATCCCCGCGACCTTGCTCATCGACACCGAAGCGCCTCTAGACGTCCTTTTCGAAACCGCCGATTACCGCATTCGCACGGTGACTCAGGTTCTGGAAAATATCGCGTTTCGCTCTGACATCAGCTCAGACACGGTGGTGCTGACTGATTTTTGCAAATTGCTGACCACGTCATTGCGCGATGGCTGTGATGTTATGGATGTGATTGGCCGACGATTGCGAGCGCAGGTGGCGGCATAACGAAAATGGGCGATTAATCAGTCGCCCATTTCATAAAAGTTGGAAAAGGTGCAATAGGCAAGGCTTGCGTCGCTCGCCGAACAGGACGGGGCAGGAGGCCGGCTGTGGTTTATGACACGGACCAAAACCGTGATTTTTCCCCGATCTGCGCTCAAACCTGCCGCGTTTTTCAATACCAATTTCTCGAAAAGGGTGCTCGGCAAGCATTTGCTCATAAGGACCGTCCATGGTTCGAAGGGGCCACAGGATGACGCATCTACCCGCTGGCTTGCAAAAATAGATACCCTCCATGAGGGACGCCCGCTAGCATGACGACGCTTCGTAGGAGACGGAGCGGTCCATTGCCATTAAAAAGGAGCGTCGTACTTTGAAAACCATTGACCGGATCTTGCTGGGACTGGGGCTGTTGATTCCTCTTTGGTTGTTCGCGGGTGTGGCGCTGACGTCGCTGGGCTATCCGGGTTATAGCCATCTCGACCAGGCGATGAGTATGTTGGGCGCGGTAGGGGCTCCCACGCATGGTTATTCGGCCTGGGTGAATAACTTTCCGCTGGGTGTGCTGTTCGTACTGTTCGCGATAGGTTTGATACGTAGCTTCGGGGGATCGCGCCTCGCCCTGTTCAGCGCCGTTTTAGTATTGCTCCATGGCCTGGCGAGCTTTGCTGCTGGCTATTTTTCGTGTGATCAGGGATGTGCGCCGGCGCAGCCTTCAATTTCCCAGCAGGTTCATAACCTGGCGGGTTTGATCATGTTCGTCACGCTGGCGCTGGCCATTGTGTTGTGGGCTTTCCTCGGCAAACGACTGTTGTCGTCACCTGGTTTCGGAAGGTTCTCTATGCTTTGCTTGATCCTGGCTGTCGTGACGGTAGCGATGATGTCCAAGGCATTCGCCGAAGGGCATGGATTCGGCCTGTACCAAAGGCTTAACTACGGCGTATGCGTCGTGTGGATTGCGGCCTTGGCCTGGATCGCTCTTCGTGTTGAAGTGACCCCGGCAAGCGTCCGTTAATGAGCGCCTTATAACCCATCTGCCCCGGCGGACATACTTGACCTCCATCTCACCGATTTTTGGATAGGGAAATCAATGAACAACTCCAAGCTTTCGATTGCGCTGTCCTGTGCCGTTGCCGTTTTGATGTTGAGCGGATGCGCTGCTTCCGTCAAAAGCGGCGGGACAGAAACGCTGGTCATCCAGGAGTCAGCCAAGCAAAACCTGGTGGTGAACTTCCAGGGAAACAGCAAGGTTCAACAGAACGAGGACTGGCCTCGCTTGAAACAGGAATGGCGCGATGCACTGCAAGTCGAAGCGACTCGTGCCGGCTATAGCCTTGCGGAAGGTCAGGCATCAAGTCTTGAAGGCAAAGACGGTGTCGGTATCAAGATCAATGTGACCAATTTCCGTTACCTCACTCCGGGTGCACGCTACGGCGCCGGTGTCATGGTGGGGAATGCGTGGGTCAATTCCAGCGCAGATTATTCGGACTTGAAATCAGGCCGGCTGATCGGCACCCGAACGTACGATACATCGTCGTCTGCGTGGGAAGGCGTCATGTCGGCGATGACCAAGGAGCAGGTTGAGGCTATTTCCCAGAAAATCATAAGCGATATCAAGGGCGCAAAAGCCAAGTAAGGCGAGGAACCCGGTTCGCTTTCAGTCTTTGTTCGGTTTTCTGGAAAAAAAGCGCCATGCCTTTTGGGGCGGCTTCGCCCAAAGCGTCGGACCGTCCCAGCGGGAGCAAGGCCCCTCGCCACGGGATTTTTTGTGTCGCGGCTCACGCAGCCAGAGGCCAACCGACGCGCGCTGCACTGCGCAGGCTGGCTTTAACAACCAAGCGGTGAAATGGGGCAATAACGAAGAGGTAGGCCCGGCCCAGACGGTTGTGGCAATGGACCACGGTTGAAAACACAAGTTGGCGAGTGTGTCCTGGCTCTGCTTCTTCGGAACACAGGATCGATATCCGGAAGTCGAGGTGCTTGTCGTCCTCCCCCAATACGATTTCGGTCTGGTTCGTGCTGTATACCTTGAAGATTTGAATCCGATCAGCAAGTGTTGCCAAATGCCTGGCTGTCTTGAGACCAAAGCAGGCAGCGATGGTGTCTCGGACTGTCATAAGCCATCCGATCCAGGATGGCTGCTGGGAAAGGATGAAACGAGCCAGCAAATCTGGATTGCTGGACGTGCCGGCAGGTAACGGGATCGCAAAAGCGTCCGCCAGGTTCATCGATTTGTAGAGGTGCGTGATGCCGGACCTTGAGGGGACTGGTACGGACGTGATGAGCTCAAATTCTCGGGGCATTGGGATCTCTCTCCTGAGTTCTAATAATCAATTAGACGACATGCCATGTCGTTTTTTTTGTTGCGCGGCGCCCATTTCTCCTTGGCGGATACTCAGCCCGATCAGGGCATTGTAGAGCGCTTGCTGGCCTGCTGGCAGAACAGGGTGTAGCGTCGCGCGGCGCTTGTCTACGTTGAACCAGGATTCGACCAACCACCCCACCAGATAAAGCGCCGAGAGGCATCCACCTGCGGTTGCCACGTTCCCTTGGCATACCAGTGGTTGGTCCAAGGATTCGAGTCCCAGGGCTTGCAAGCCCGATCGTGCATCCGGGTGTGTAGTTGCCCGGCCGCAGAGCAGCCCAAGCCGTTCTAGAATGAAAGCTCCAGCGCAGATCGAGCCGATTCGCTGGCGTCTGGGGTCAAGTTCGAACGATGGCAGGAAATCCGGTGCGGCAAGTGCGGTGGGTATCCCTTCCTTACCGCTGACGAACAATACCGCGTCGGCACTGTTGGCCTCGCAAAGCGGACCGTGCACTGAAACAGCCAGGCCATGGGCCGAAACCACGATAGAGCTGGAAGCCAATATTCGGACGTGCCAGTCTTCGGTGTTGCGGCCCAAGATGTCCCACATCAGGAATAGGTCGATATCCGTGAATTGGTCGAAAGCAACTAGAGCGATTTTCTTCAAGGCGAACTCCATCAAAACTGCTGGCGTGTGAAACGCAACGGCAATCTTTGCCGGTGTTCGCAAGGTATCAATCGGTTGGGCGCCATACACAGCCTGTATGGTGCAGAACAGGGAGGGAAATAACGGATGGAAAAACTAACTCGTAACCATTGGATCGCGGCTGGTTTTGAGGCCCTCGACCAAGTGGGGCACATTGGCGTTTCAGCCGAGAGTCTATCGCGCCGATTGAATGTGACCCGCGGATCGTTCTATCACCATTTCCGTAATCGCGAAGACTTTGTCCGCACGTTGCTGACCGCTTGGGAAGAAGACTATACGGGGCGCATGCTCGCTTATGCGGCGGAGGGGCGCAGTGCGGGCGATACCTTGAAACGCTACTTGAGCATTGCCGCTGAAAAACAACCTGATCGGGAAATTTCCATCCGCGCCTGGTCGCTGCACGATCCGTTGGTTGCCGAGTTTCAGCAGCGCGTCGACACAACACGACTCGACTTTGCGATACGGACGGGCCGCCGCTTGCTCCCTATGCCAGGCGAAGCCGAAGTGATTGGTCATATGGCCCACTTGTGCCTGATTGGCGGACAACAGGCAGGGCTGCGGCGTGATGCTGCTCGCTTCAACAGTTTCGTGCATCGAGCCTTTTCCCTTTTCGAAGGGGGCTTCCACTCGTCGCGGACATAGCACTTCCTGTGTAAGCAAGCCCTCTCAAATGTATGCGCAGAACTGCGCTTCAGACAGGAGAGGCATTATGGTGATTGATAATAATGGTCCTGAGGCGCCATACCCAGGGCCAGATGAGAACGTGCCTGATACGGGCAAAGGACATGGTTCCGGTCTTGAACAGGCTGAGTCTGAGCCAAAGCAGGGCACTGGCGAGAGGCCCGAAGATTGGAATCCGCCGCCTGGAAACCCCGGGTCCGACCAGGACGCCCAGACGAATCGTGGCAACGGCGGTGCGAAGTAGGCTACGGCGGACGCTGATTATTCACAGGAGAGTCGGCCATCTGGGCTTGAGTGTGGCGCTCTGCGATGCTTAGGTGCACCGTCGGGTGCCTCGTGGTATGCCTGTAACGTGAAAGCGCCGACCCACCTTGAAGAAAGCATCAGTGAACATGCCAAAGAAACAACCAGACGACAAAACGACAGCCAGTGCTGCCGAAATCGAGCGATCGATCCTGGCGCTCAACAAGATGGCTGAGCGCCTGTGGGGAGATGGTCGGGAAGCTGAGGCACAAGCGCTTTTAAAGGCGCTGGATGCGTTAAACCGCGCCCTTGACCGCATAAGGATAGGGGAAAGCCGCAGAGTGCTTCATTGAAGACCCGGTTTGGTGCCGGGCTTGTTTGTGGTCAAGCGTGTGCTGCTCGTTCAAACACTTCGTCCGCCCACTGGTTCAGGCTTTTGCCAGCGGCTTGGGCTGCAATGGTAGCCGCGGCGTGCACTTCCGGGCGGATGCGCAGCATTACCTTCCCCGAAGCGGGCTTCTCTGGGCTGATACCTTGCTCGGCACAGTCCGCCAAATAATCCTCAATCGCGGCAGCAAATTCCGCTCGTAGCTCCGCTACTGAGTCGGCATGGAAGCTGATGATGTCACGGACGCCCAGGACCCGGCCGACAAAGATGTCGTCGCGCTCATCAAACTCAACTCGGGCTGTGTAACCCTTATAGGTCATGCTGTTCATAGCTCTACTCCTGCCCGCTGGAAAAATTCACGAGCCTCTTCTACCTGATATTTCTTGGCTTCCTTTCCGGGGTGCGGCCGATGACAGCGCCACAGGGCCTCTCGTAGCACGAGCTTGACCCGCGATCCTTGGCGTTCCAACACTTGACCGCCCAAATGGACGACTAACGCCTCAATGTCAGCAAACACTACCGTCGCGCTGGTTGGCGTGTGGAAGATCGCTTCCCAAATTTTCCGGTGCCTGTTGTTCATTTTGATCATGCTATCAAAAAAAGATAGCAGGTTCCTGCCAGTACTGTTCTCACCGAGGTTTGACGCAGGGACGGAATTTTCATTTCGGCATTTTTCCGAGGAAATAGCTCCGTCTCCATCCTCCAATCCTAATGTGGCTCTCCGTGAAGAATCACCTTGTCCTGCAACAAACTTCTTTGATGGTGCTATCCAACTCAACCAACATTCCGCCCCAACACCCACTCACTAAAAGCCCGCACCTCCACCTGCCGCTCCCGCCCCGGCACGCACACCACGGTATAACGCGCCCCCGCCAAGCGAATCTCGGGGCGGTAACCAACCAACTGCCCACGCACAACCGCCTCGGCAACCAGCACATTGCTCGCGAGCACCAACCCGTGCCCGGCTACAGCGGCCTGCAGCGCATGCTGTTCCTCGTCATAACGCCGGTAACGCGCGTTCTGCAGCCAGCCCAGGGTGTCGGCCTTGGCGCACCATGCAGCCCAATCGACCGCGACATTTGCGCTGCTCAGCCATGGTACGTCGATGAGTTCGACGGGCGAGCCCGCTGTGGGCGGTTGCCAACCGGGTTGGCAGTAAGCGCCAAAGTACTCATCCAGCAGAGGTTGCTCGAACAGTTGAGGATCCGGCTTGAAGAGGGCACGGATCGCCAGGTCGACGCTGGCGTCACGTTGCAAGTCGACCACGTCGTTGCTGCTGTGCAGCCTGACGTCAATCTCGGGATGCAACCGATGAAAGTCTCCGAGCCTGGGAATCAGCCACAGGCTGGCGAACGCTGGCGTTGTACTCACCACCAGCGACTGAGCGGTACACGACGGTGCCAGCATATGCAGGCCGTGTTGTATTTCGAGTAGGGCGCGGTACAGGTATGGCTGGAGGCGTTCGCCGTCAGCGCTCAGGCGCACGTTTTGACTGGAGCGCTCGAACAATCGCACACCGAGGAACGCTTCAAGGCTTTTGACCTGATGGGAGATCGCCGCCGGGCTGATGTTCAGTTCCTGGGCTGCCGCCTTGAAGCTGCCCAGCCGCGCGGCGGATTCGAAGCCGCGCAGGGCGGTGAGGGGCAGTTTGGCGAACATGGGCGGGAGGTTACTCAAGGTGAGCGTGCCTCAATTTATCTCAATTGAGCGCGAGCGCTCAACTTGCCACGCTGTGATTCCTTCCCCCAGTTTCTGGAGTCCATCGATGCAAGGCGCAGCTCGCAAAATTCTTCAGGCCATGCTTTATGAGGCCGGTGGTGTGCTGTTTGTCGCGCCGTCCCTTGCGCTCATCTATGAGCAGGGCATGGGCTATTCAACCTTGCTGTCCCTGGTGATTTCTACCGTTGCGCTGGCCTGGAACATGCTTTTCAACGGCCTGTTCGAATGGTGGGAGCGTCGTCAAGCCAATGTTCATCGCAACTGGCAGCGCCGACTGCTTCATTCCCTGGGGTTCGAGGGCGGATTGACCCTGGTACTGACTCCGGTGATTGGAGCCTGGTTGGGTATCAGCCTGGGATTAGCGCTGGTAACGAACCTGGGGCTGTTTGTGTTTTTCTTTTTCTATTCGCTCGGTTTTCAGTGGGTATTCGATCGAGTGTTCGATGTTCCGCTTTCGGCGCAGGCGCGTTCGGATTGAACTGCCAGCGCCCTGGTGTGCCCAACCCCATACCACCTAGCGAGAGGGCACACCAATGGCCGACGAAAAGAAAAAAGAGCAACCCAAGGACAACACGCCCGCCCATTCCACCGAGCAGGAGCGTGAGCGTTTGAAGGATTTCAACAAGGATGGCATTCCGCCGGGGTCTTCCTGATCGAGAAGGAACACGGCGGATTTCTACTTACTCGACCATGCAAATCCAATGATGATCCTGCCGATACGGCGCGCGGATAAATGCCACCTCAGATACCAATACCATGCCGCGTTCTTGAAGGGCTTCGGTCAGTTGTACGAGTGTATCTGCTTCGATAGTCATTGCTGTTACCTCGTCAGACGACTGCGTTCATAATTGTTGACCGAACGCTTTGACGGGTAATTCATTTTTTCTAATAGGCTTATTGGACGACGCCAACACGTTCTGCAAAAAAAGCCCTACAGCGAGGTAGGGCTTCGTTTTACTTCTTCAGTTTCTTGCGTACATCTTCCGCTCCTGCGCCAACGGCTTGGACCGCCGCCTTGAGCTCGTCTTCGGTCACGCCGAACTCTTTCGTCCAGTATCTCAGTTCCCACTCTTCGGAAGTGTTGATGCGGCTCCGGTCTCGCGGTCCGCGGTTGCTCAAGTCGTCAGCCATTTTCGAGCTCCTTGGAAGAAAGCCTGGGTACCCAGGCGACTTCCAATAGACCATCAGGCTTGAAGGTTTGCGTCATTTTTATGCATTGACAATCAAGCGGGCCCTCAGAGACGCATGCCCTTGAGTGGATTCCAGCCTTGTTCGCCTTTGATTTCTTTCAAGTAGTAGGCGTAGTTGGTCATGAGCGCATACATCATCGACATGGCGATATTCAGACCCATGCTCAAAGGCCGCGGGAATTCCATGCCGATGATCGCAAAGATCACGCTCAATACGATGTTGATCGCCAGGAAAATACCGAGCAGGGCGAGGTTTTTCTTCCAGAGCCCCAGGACAAACAGATAAATAGGGCCGAAGAAAAACGCGATCACGTTGGCGTTGATCAGGATTTTTTTCTTGAAGTCCGGCAGCGTCTTGACGGCTTCCTTGTAGCGCGGGTCGTTTGGTGCGCCATACGTTTCAAAGAAGTCGAAGCGTTCTTGCCACTTGGGGCTGTATTTGCCAGTGCTTTGCATGTCTTCAGCGGTGGTCATTTTTTTCGTTCCTTGTTTTCCATGAAAGAGTTCGTTCTCTCGAAAATGCCGCGCGGCTTTTTTTCGCCGAGCAGATTTTGCAGTCCGCTTTATAAGCGTTCGCGCGCCGAAATACCGCACTGCCTGTTTAGCGGACTATGTGATCTGTGATGGGTATCACGGTAGGTCCTGCGCAGGCAGGCATGGCGCTTGGGAAAGGACGGAAAAATTCAGGGCAGGCAAACGTGAATCGCCCGTTCTATAACGGGCGACAGGTTGATCAAATACCAGGGCAAGCCATCAAAGCACCGCCTCGGCAAAAACATGCTCCGGCGCCCTCGTCAGAAAGTGCAGCGACATCTCCTTCGCAGGCTGCGTCGATGGTATTTCAAAACTGCCCACTATCTGGCTTTGAATTGCACTTAGCCGCATCGACTCTTCTTCCTTTAACTTTGCCATTCTCGCGTGGTTCGCTGCAATTTCGTTGAGAGTTGACACGGTACATCTCCGGTGGCTGACCAAGCGTTGAGAATTTTGCTGCCGCGCCAGGAAGACGTCGTCCTGCGCTGCTACCACGGTCCGCTGCAAAGCTTGAGCCAGACACACCCGCTTGATGCGCGCGAAGTTTCAAAGGCGACCAGTGGCCCGTCGAGGCCGGCAACGTTTTCAACCATGCCTCAGAAATAAGTCACGAATAATACAAAGCCAGGTCAGCCAGCCTGTCGGGCAGGGCGGCGGTGTGTGGGCAATCGCGCAAGGTCGGCTTGGCAAATGACGCAAGCGTGATATGGAACTAATATCACCGTTAGTCTCTATATCTTTACAGGGGATATCCCCTTTTTGAGAGAACTGCCATGTTCAAATCGCGCTCGTTGATTGCTGCAGTCACCTGTTTCGCCTTGGCCGCAGGCCCTGGGATCGTTGTCGCGGACCCGGGGAACGGCAAGGGAAACGCTCAATTCGATCAAGGCCAGGGGCAAGGCGGCAAGGGTGGACAGGGCAACAAGGGCGGCCAGGGAAATGCTGGCAATAAAGGTAACCAGGGCGGCCAAGGAAACTCCGGGAACAAGGGCAACCAGGGCGGTGGCGGCAGCGACTGGCATAACGGCCCGAACATCGACCGTGGCGGCATCCTTGGGGTGATCGGCG
Organism: Pseudomonas frederiksbergensis; assembly: GCF_035751725.1. GTDB lineage: Bacteria > Pseudomonadota > Gammaproteobacteria > Pseudomonadales > Pseudomonadaceae > Aquipseudomonas > Aquipseudomonas frederiksbergensis_A. The sequence goes on from NZ_CP142104.1 coordinate 2,043,386, forward strand.
GCTACCGCGATTATTGGAGTCCCGGCCCCGCATTGCCTCCCGGTATCCAGAAGAACCTGGCCCGAGGCAAGCCGTTCACCCGGCATCGCCAAGAAGCTCGACGGGCGCCTGCTAGGGCGTTTGCCGCACTATGACGGTTATGAATGGCAGCAGGTCGGCACGGACTTGATTCTGGTGGCGATTGCCAGCGGCATCATTTATGAAGTGCTCAACGGTGCGTTCGATTAACCCGTTGTTTCAATGAAATGGCAGCCCGCTTCCACAGGTCTCGTGTCAGCTTTCAAGTTGCCGCAGGCGCTTGTACAGCGTATTGCGGCTGACTCCGAGGCGCCGCGCCAAATGGGAAATATTCCCGCCCACGGCCTGTAGCTGGCGGTTCAAATCCTCGGCATCGTTCAAGTCCACCGTCAGCGGCTCCGGTGTTACCACCGGATCCATTTCCAAGTCTACGAAAAAGTCATCAGGAAGATGCTCGGGGCGGATCGGTTGTTCCTCGGCCATTGCCAGGGCGACTTGCAGGACGCTGCTGACCTGCCGCAGATTGCCCGGCCATGGATGCCGCTCGAACAACTCCAGGACTTCACGGCTCAGGCCGGCCCATTGGGTCGGTTCACGGTGGTGTTCCCACAGGCGCTTGAACAGCGCCTGCTTGTCGCTGCGTTCGCGCAGGGGCGGCAACTCCAGGGTCAGGCCGCCGATGCGGTAGTACAAATCCTCACGAAAACGCCCCAGTTGCACCTGTTCACGCAGCGAGCGGTTGGTGGCAGAGATGATGCGGATGTCCACCGGGAACAGCTCGGCGCTGCCCACCGGTTGCACGCAGCGTTCCTGCAGCACACGCAGCAGCCGGGCCTGGGTCGGCAGCGGCATGTCGCCAATCTCGTCGAGGAACAACGTGCCACGATCCGCCTTGCGGATCAGGCCGATGCTGCCCTTTTGATTGGCGCCGGTGAAGGCGCCTTTTTCATAGCCGAACAGTTCCGACTCCACCAACTCGGCGGGAATTGCCGCGCAGTTGACCGCAATGAACGGCTGCTTGCAGCGCGAGCTGGCCTGGTGCAAGGCCTTGACGAACACTTCCTTGCCAACACCGGTTTCGCCGTGGATCAGCAGCGGAATGTCTTTCTCCAGCAAACGCTCGGCCTGGCGCACGGCTTTTTCCACGCGGCTGTCGCCAAAGTGCAGGGCGTTGAGGCTGATGCCGGGATTGGCCGGCGCTGGCGTCGGCGACGGCGCCGGTTCGGCGAAGATGCGCGGCTTGATCGACACCTGTTTCGGCCGTTTGAGCAAGCACTGGAAGCGATTGCGTCCGGACGCTTGCAAGGCGAACGGCAGGCCGTCGGGCTGGTTCAGCAGCTCCATCAGCGAGACCTTGAACAGGCTTTCGATGCTCACTCGCGACAGGCTCAGGCCCAGCAGGTTGTCGGCACGGCGGTTGGCGGACAGGACTTGACCGGTCTCGTCGAAAATCAGCAGCCCGGCCCATTGGCTGTCGAGGTTGTTCAGGCCGGTATTGAAGGTCAGTTGGAAGTGTTCACCGCGAAACAGGTTGAGGATCAGCCGGTTCTCCACGGTCTGGCTCATCATCTTGACCATGCCCAGGGTGTGGGACGGCGGCAGGTAGCTGTCGCTGGAGACGTCCAGCACAGCGATGACCTTGCGCTCGGCATCGAAGATCGGCGCCGCCGAACCGGTCATGAAGCGGTTGGCCTTGAGGAAGTGTTCATCGTGTTCAATATGCACCGCCTGCTCGCAAGCCAGCGCGGTGCCGATGGCGTTGGTGCCGGTGCAGCGCTCCATCCAGCTCGCCCCGGCGCTGAAGCCGTGGGCCAGTTTCGGCTCGATGAAGCGCTGGGTGCCCCAGGACGTCAGGACCTGGCCTTGATTGTCGGCCAACATGATCAGGCAATTGGAATTGCTGAGGATATTCTCGTAGTAGGGCAGGACTTCCTGGTGAGTGGTCTGCACCAGCGAATGCTGGCTCTCCAGCAATTGGGCGATGCCCTCGGCCGGCAGTTGATCGAACGCGGGCACGCTCTGGTGGTTCAGGCCAAAGGCACGGCAACGGGACCAGGAAGCCTGGATGATGGCCTCGTGGGACAAGGCAGGAGCAGGTGCGGCCATGGGGCACTCTCGCAGGAGCTGTTTTTATTGTTGTGGCAAGTCTCGCACAGACTCCTTGTGCTGGGGCAGGCCTGCATGGCCAGGCTAGCGTAAAACGTTCATTCAGTGTTGTTCAAAATTGTTCATTGTCAACCCGTCGGTTGTTCAGTTGTTCATTCCTGACTGTTCACTTCTGTTCATCAACGAACGCATTTTTCCTGCGAATTAACGGAAATATAAGGCTGATCAAAGGCTTGTGATTTCTGGCACGGCTTTCGCTTTTGCATTCGGGTCGCTTGACTCCAAATAATAAAAAGGCCGAGCCATGTCATTAAAGCTTGAGCACATCTGTCGCACCGTCGAAGGCCAGACCTGGATCGACGATGCCAATCTGAGTTTCGAACCCGGATCCTTCAACGTTTTGCTGGGCCGCACGCTGTCCGGCAAGACCAGCCTGATGCGCCTGATGGCCGGTCTGGACAAGCCCGACAGCGGCCGCATCCTGATGAACGGCGTCGATGTCACCCAGCGCCCGGTGCGGTTGCGCAACGTGTCGATGGTCTATCAGCAGTTCATCAATTACCCGACCATGACCGTTTTCGAAAACATCGCCTCGCCGTTGCGCCAGGCGGGGGTGGCCGAAGAGATCATCCAGGGCAAAGTCCTGGAAACCGCCAAAATGTTGCGGATCGAGAAGTTTCTCAAGCGCCATCCACTGGAGTTGTCCGGCGGCCAGCAGCAGCGCACGGCCATGGCCCGGGCGCTGGTCAAGGACGCCGAGCTGATCCTGTTCGACGAGCCTCTGGTGAACCTCGACTACAAGCTGCGCGAAGAGCTGCGCCAGGAGATGCGCGAGCTGTTCCAGGCTCGCCACACCATTGCCGTCTACGCCACCACCGAGCCGAACGAAGCGCTGGCCCTGGGCGGCACCACGACCATTCTTCACGAGGGCCGGGTGATCCAGAGCGGCAAGTCATCTTCCGTCTATCATCAGCCGCAAAGCGTCCTGGCCGCCGAATTGTTTTCCGAACCACCGATCAACCTGATGCCCGGACGGATCGCCGACAATGAAGTCAGCTTCGCCAATTTCGTCCACTTCCCGCTGAACGTCGATCTGCGCCCGGTGGGCGAAGGCGAGTTCCGTTTCGGCGTGCGCCCCAGCCATATCTCCCTGGTGCCGAGCAACGATGACGACCTGGAGCTGGCCGTGACCGTCGAGGTGGCCGAGATCAGCGGCTCGGAAACGTTCCTGCACGTACGCAACGAACACTTCCTGTTGGTGCTGCATTTGCCGGGCGTGCACGAATACGACGTCGACGCGCCGATCCGCATCTACATCCCGACCCATAAACTGTTTGTCTTCGACGCCCAGGGCAAGCTGGTCCAAGCCCCGGGCCAGCGTATTGCGAGGGTTGCCTGATGGCCGAAATTCGTTTGCAGAACCTCGCCCACAGCTACACCAGCACCCCGGCGGGCCCCGAGGACTACGCGATCCGCGAGATGAACCACATCTGGGAGCAGGGTGGCGCCTATGCGTTGCTCGGGCCTTCGGGCTGCGGCAAATCCACCTTGCTCAACATCATCTCCGGCTTGCTCAGCCCTTCCGAAGGGCAGGTGATGTTCGACAGCAAGGTCGTCAACGAGCTGTCCCCGGAGCGGCGCAACATTGCCCAGGTGTTCCAGTTCCCGGTGGTGTACGACACCATGACCGTGTTCGATAACCTGGCGTTCCCGCTGCGCAACCAGGGCATGGCCGAGGCGCGGATCCACACCAAGGTGCAGGAAATCGCTGAGGTCCTGGACCTGCAGAACCTGCTGGATAAAAAAGCCCGCAACCTCACCGCCGATGAAAAACAGAAAGTCTCGATGGGGCGTGGATTGGTGCGCGACGATGTGTCGGCGATCCTGTTCGACGAACCGCTGACGGTGATCGACCCACACCTGAAATGGAAACTGCGGCGCAAGCTCAAGCAGATCCACGAGCAGTTCAACATCACCATGGTCTACGTCACCCACGACCAGCTGGAAGCCTCGACCTTCGCCGACAAGATCGCGGTGATGTACGGCGGCCAGATCGTGCAGTTCGGCACGCCCCGGGACTTGTTCGAGCGCCCGAGCCACACCTTCGTCGGCTACTTCATCGGCAGCCCGGGGATGAACCTGATCGAGGTCACGGCGCAGCCCGGTGGCGTCGGCTTCGGATCGACCCACTTGCCTTTGTCCGAAACCCTGCAACGGCGTATCGCCGAAGCCGAGGGCAAAAGCCTGAAGGTCGGTATACGCCCCGAGTTCGTGCACGTCTGGGACGGCCCTTACGACGACGCGATGCGGGCTGATGTAGTCCACGTCGAAGACTTGGGTACCTACAAGATCCTGACCCTCAACCTCGACGGCGCGCCGCTGAAAGTGCGCCTGGCCGAAGACAAGCCGGTACCGGAAGGCACGGCGTACATCAGTTTTCCGGCCCAATGGCTGATGGTCTATGCCGATGAGTATTTGCTGGAACCGTTGAGCGAGGTGCAGCCATGAACAAGGTGCAGAACAACAAGGCCTGGTGGCTGGTGTTGCCGGTGTTCCTGCTGGTGGCCTTCAGCGCCGTGATCCCGATGATGACCGTGGTCAACTACTCGGTGCAGGACATCTTCGACCAGTCCAGCCGCTACTTCGTCGGCGCCGACTGGTACAAGCAGGTGCTGCTCGATCCACGATTGCACGATTCGCTGCTGCGCCAATTCATCTACTCGGCGTGCGTGCTGCTGATTGAAATCCCCCTGGGCATCGCCATCGCCCTGACCATGCCGACCAAGGGCAAATGGTCGTCCCTGGTGCTGATCATCCTGGCCATCCCGCTGCTGATCCCGTGGAACGTGGTCGGCACCATCTGGCAGATTTTCGGCCGCGCCGACATCGGTTTGCTCGGTTCGACGCTCAACGGCTTGGGCATCAACTACAACTACGCGGCTAACACCATGGACGCCTGGGTCACGGTGTTGGTGATGGACGTCTGGCACTGGACCTCATTGGTGGCGTTGCTCTGCTACTCGGGCTTGCGGGCGATCCCGGACGTCTACTATCAAGCGGCGCGGATCGATCGGGCATCGAACTGGGCAGTCTTTCGCCACATCCAGTTGCCGAAGATGAAGAGCGTGCTGCTGATCGCCGTGATGCTGCGCTTCATGGACAGCTTCATGATCTACACCGAGCCGTTCGTACTCACCGGCGGCGGGCCGGGCAACGCCACCACGTTCCTCAGCCAGACCCTGACGCAGATGGCCATCGGCCAATTCGACCTGGGCCCGGCGGCGGCGTTTTCCCTGGTGTACTTCCTGATCATTCTGTTGGTGTCCTGGCTGTTCTACACCGCCATGACGCACTCCGACGCCAACCGTTGAGGCCCGCACCATGAGCAAGAGAAAGCTGATTCCGCTGTTGATCTACATCCTGTTCCTGCTGGTGCCCATCTACTGGCTGCTGAACATGTCGTTCAAGAGCAACACCGAGATCCTTGGCGGCCTGACCCTGTGGCCGCACGATTTCACGTTTCACAACTACAAGGTGATCTTCACCGACCCGAGCTGGTACACCGGTTACCTCAACTCGTTGTACTACGTGAGCCTGAACACGGTGATTTCCCTGGGCGTCGCGTTGCCGGCGGCCTATGCGTTTTCCCGCTACCGGTTCCTGGGAGACAAGCACCTGTTCTTCTGGCTGCTGACCAACCGCATGGCGCCACCGGCAGTGTTCCTGCTGCCGTTCTTCCAGTTGTATTCGTCCATCGGCCTGTTCGATACCCACATCGCCGTTGCCCTGGCTCATTGCCTGTTCAACGTGCCGCTGGCGGTGTGGATCCTCGAAGGGTTCATGTCCGGGGTACCCAAAGAAATTGACGAGACCGCCTACATTGACGGCTACAGTTTCCCCAAGTTCTTCGCCAAGATCTTCATCCCGTTGATCGGCTCCGGCATTGGTGTCACGGCGTTTTTCTGCTTCATGTTTTCCTGGGTCGAACTGTTGCTGGCCCGTACGCTCACCTCGGTGAATGCCAAGCCGATCGCGGCGGTCATGACCCGTACCGTGTCGGCGTCCGGTATCGACTGGGGCGTGCTGGCGGCGGCGGGGGTGTTGACCATCCTGCCGGGCATGCTGGTGATCTGGTTCGTTCGCAACCACGTGGCCAAGGGCTTTGCCCTGGGCCGGGTCTGAGGAGTCGATGATGGAATGGATGAATTGGACCGTCCCGACGGCGGCGTTTTTTGGCGTCATCGCCTTGTTGTTGATAGGCATGACCACATGGGAATTGCGTTCGCCGAGCATACCTCGGCGTGGTTTCCTGCCGATTGCCACCACCCGTGGCGATCGGTTGTTTATCGGTCTTCTCGGTAGCGCCTACCTGCATCTGCTGGTTATCGGCGCCACCGACTGGAGCATCTGGATAGCGTTCGCGTTGTCTTTGGTGTGGCTGTTGGCAGTGATGCGGTGGGGCTAATCGCAAACAACTTGACGATCAAGCTCTTAAACCCAAACAGGAGGTCTCTATGTTCGATAAAAACAATAAGCTGCGACATAGCGTTTCATTGGCAGCCGCGCTGGCACTCAGCGGGCTGAGCGCTACGGCCTGGGCCGACGCCTATGAAGACGCCGCTAAAAAATGGATCGGCAGTGAATTCAAGCCGTCGACGCTGACAGCCGAGCAGCAGCTCGAAGAGTTGAAGTGGTTCATCAAGGCCGCCGAGCCGTTTCGCGGGATGAAAATCAACGTGGTGTCGGAAACCATCGCCACCCATGAATATGAATCCAAGGTGCTGGCCAAGGCCTTCAACGAAATCACCGGGATCCAGCTGACCCACGACCTGCTGCAAGAAGGCGACGTGGTGGAGAAGTTGCAGACCCAGATGCAGTCGGACAAGAACATCTATGACGGCTGGGTCAATGACTCGGACCTGATCGGCACGCATTTTCGCTACGGCAAGACCGAGTCGATCACCGACCTGATGGCCAACGAAGGCAAGAATTTCACGTCGCCGACCCTGGACCTCAAGGACTTCATCGGCATTTCCTTCACCACCGCGCCGGACGGCAAGGTTTATCAACTGCCCGACCAGCAGTTCGCCAACCTGTACTGGTTCCGCGCCGACTGGTTTGAGCGTGCGGACCTGAAGGCCAAGTTCAAGGAAAAGTACGGCTACGAGCTGGGTGTCCCGGTGAACTGGTCGGCCTATGAAGACATCGCCAAGTTCTTCTCCGAAGACGTCAAGGAGATCGACGGCAAGCGCGTCTATGGCCACATGGACTACGGCAAGAAAGACCCGTCCCTGGGCTGGCGCTTCACCGATGCCTGGTTCTCCATGGCCGGTGGTGGCGACAAGGGCCTGCCCAATGGTTTGCCGGTGGACGAGTGGGGTATTCGCGTAGAGGACTGCCATCCGGTCGGTTCCAGCGTGACCCGTGGCGGCGACACCAACGGTCCCGCGGCCGTGTTCGCCACCACCAAATACGTGGACTGGATGAAGAAGTACGCGCCACCGGAAGCGGCGGGCATGACCTTCTCCGAATCCGGCCCGGTGCCGTCCCAAGGCAACATCGCCCAGCAGATTTTCTGGTACACCGCGTTCACCGCCGACATGACCAAGCCGGGCCTGCCGGTGGTGAACGCCGACGGCACGCCGAAATGGCGCATGGCGCCTTCGCCACGTGGTCCGTATTGGGAAGAAGGCATGAAGCTGGGGTATCAGGACGTGGGTTCGTGGACGTTCATGAAGTCCACGCCTGAGAAGCAGAAACTCGCGGCCTGGCTCTATGCGCAGTTCGTAACCTCCAAGACCGTCTCGTTGAAGAAGACCATCGTCGGCCTGACGCCGATTCGTGAGTCGGACATCAACTCCCAGGCCCTGACCGACCTGGCGCCGAAACTCGGTGGCCTGGTGGAGTTCTACCGCAGCCCGGCCCGCGTGCAGTGGACCCCGACCGGGACCAACGTGCCGGATTATCCACGCCTCGCGCAGTTGTGGTGGAGCCACATCGCCGAAGCGGCCAGCGGCGAGAAGACCCCACAGCAAGCCCTCGATGGCTTGGCCAAGGACCAGGACGCGATCATGACTCGCCTGGAACGCTCCAAGGCCCAAGCCACCTGCGCACCTAAGATGAACCCTGAGCGCGACGCGCAATACTGGTTCGACCAACCGGGTGCTCCGAAGCCGAAACTGGCGAACGAGAAGCCTAAAGGCGAAACGGTGAGCTACACCGAGCTGCTGAAGTCGTGGGAAGCGGCGCGCAAGTAACGTGGCATCCGCAAGGTCAGGGACGGCACCGCGAGGTGCCGTTTCTATTTCTCTGCCGGCAACGCGCGGCGCATCGCCTTGACGACGGCGGGCGCCAAGGCGTTGTGGCCGGCCTCGACCATGATGGCGCGCACGTTCAGGTGCAGCTCGAGCCAGCGCAGGCTCTGCATGCCGTAGCAATCCTCCAGTCCTTGCACCACGGTTACCTTGGCCTGGGGATCCAGGCCAGTGTCGGCAGGTTCGAAAAAATAGCCCTCTAGATGAAAGTGAAGTTCCAGACGCAGGGCCCGCAGGACGCTGTCGTCGACGCATCGCGCCAAGGCAGATGGGCGCACGACCACACCGCTGGGACTGAGCACGGCCAGCAGCCAATGCACAGCGGCTTGTCGTTGGCGGTCCGGGTTCGCATGGCCCAATTCGTCGAAAACCTGTCTCGGGTTCGTGGCGCAGCTGACTGGCCCGACACTCGCCAGCCGTTGGCAAAGGTCGCGGTCATACGCCTTGACGATGGCCGCGCAGGGCACGAATACCGAAGCGAGCAGCACCCTGTGCACCGCGTGGGCAAAGCGCCGTTGGTACTGGACCGCCAGCCAACTGCCCCAGGAAACGCCGAGCAGGCTGATGCGCTTGAAACCGAAATGCTTGCGCAGGGCCTCGATGTCGGAAACCGACAGCGATGTGTCATTGAGCAGGCGATCCCCTTCCGGCGTCGAGCGACCACAGCCGCGCTGGTCAAACACAATGACGTCGAAACCCTGCAGATCCAGCAACTCCAGGTATCGATGACTCGAACGGCCTCCGGGTCCGCCATGCAAGACGACCAATGGCTCACGGCCTGGATTGCCGTGCCGCTCCCAATAAAGCAACTGGCCGTCGTCGGTGGGGTAGTAACCGCTGTCCAGCGGACCTGTCATGGCGGGTCCCTCGTCAGGACATAGAACTGGAAAAGCTGTCCGGTGGCGCTGCACGACGCGAGGCTGGAGACGAGGGTCAGTTCACATTGTTGGGCCAGATAGCGCATGGCCGGCAGCACGGGTGTGTGGCCAAACACGATAAGCCTGCCGCCGGGCACCAGTGTCGACACGAGCCGGCGCAGCAACTGTTCGGCTTGGGCGCGGGTCATGACTTCTGCATTGAGAAACCGAAGCACCAGCAAGTCGCAATATTCAATGACGGGCTTGGCATCGCCGGCATCGGCCAGCCGAAAGTCAACCGAACGCCCATAGCGCTTTCGGGCCGCTTCTATCATCGAGGGCGAACGATCTGATCCAATACAACGGCTGCCAGGCAAGGCCTGGGCCAGATGATGGATAAACGTCCCGGTGGAGCAGGCCGGGTCGTGGATCACCGCGCCAGGCTTCAACCATGACCGCAGTAACGTAGAGCAGTGGTGCCGCAGGTGCGCCTCGCCATCGTCGAGTCCACGGGCCAGCGTGTCAGCGAATGCCCAGTGGCTTTCAGGGCAGACGAATTCTCGACCATTGCTTTGAAGCGCGGGGAAAGGAAAGTGGATTTCGCTGTCAGGATCTTCCAGCGCATCCGCGAACGCCCTGACCTTGTCGACGCGCCGGGTTGCTTGATAGTCCAACTGCAGGCCGCCATTGCCCCAATGGAACTGGCCGAGCGGGCCGAGCAACATCCAGGGCGCGATTCGGCTGTCCGAGCGCAGGCGTTCCCGTTTGTCCCTTTGCAACGTCTTGCGGCCGACCCAATCGCGTCCCCGACAACGCAGGACGAACAGGTGATTGAGTCCGGCGCCCGAGGGCTCGACGAAACGCTCCCAGGAGCCGGGCGCTACAGGTTCGGCTCGCAAGATTCTTTCCAGGCCAAGTTCGCGCTGCAAGCGCTGCCGCGTCATCTGCTCAGGCATGGGCCGCGGTCCCCGCGAGGGCACGCTGTCTTCCGCGGGCCATGGGGACGACGACATTGCCGCTGGATACGATGTAGAAACGCTCCAGCCCAGGCACGACCACATTGACCAGCGCTGTGCCCACTTCAGAACGATAAAGCGTCGATACGCCGGCTACGTATCCGTGTTGTTGCAGATCATCGGCGAGTTGTCGGATCTGCGCTTTCAACGGGCGGGCCTCCACGGTTCTTGGCAGCGTGATGATTTCCTGCGGCCGGGTATCGAGCAGGTGATCGGGCTCAAAGCGCATGCAGCGTTGCAGTCGGGCAAATCCGGCCAGATGGCGCTCGGCGTTGGACAGATGTCGGCGCAGCGGCGCTTCGCTGGCGTTCAGGTGCAACTGCACCAGTTCGGTCAGGGCCCGTGAAGCGGCATGCAGGGCGTCCAGCGAAGTGCCTGAACCAAAGACGTTGACCGGCCTGTCCGAGAGGTCGGCGAAAGCCAGGCAAGTCGTGGCGCAAAATGGGCTGCTGATGTCCAGCAGCACGATTTGCGCACCGACTTCGGCTTCGGCGTCGACCCACAGTCGGCCCACTGCCTCGTCGGTGGGCATACGCTGGACGATCCGCAGGGGCGTGGCGTTCTGGTAGAAAAAATGATCAAGCAGGAACAATGAAACCGCGTCACGCTCCAGGCATTCGTTGAGACCGTGGAGGACGGCTTCGTCCAGGGTTGCTCCGATGGCGGTCCCGCTGCTGCTGGAGTAGCGGCGCAACGCGCGGTAATCGGTCGTATCGTCCGGCGCGGGATCATCCGCGTAGCGGGGCATCGTCAAGGCGACGGGATAGAGAAACGAGGCACCGTCATCGAGGGTCGTGTACGAGCGGCAGGCGATCCGGCGGTCGGGTTGGTCCCGCAGGGTGTCCAAAAGATCGTCTTTGCCGGTCACTCCGGCGCTCAGGTCGGTGGGCGTCGCGAGGGTGAGGTCCATGGCGAGGGCCGGGTCGCTCAGATAATGCTCCAGCGCCTCATACAGCGCGCCGACGCGAGCCTGTTCGGCGTATCCCTTTCCGCAACCCAAGGCTTTTCGCCGTGAGTCGCCTATTTCAGCCTGGACGGATACGACCCGGTTGCCCAAGGTGCGCAAGCGGCTTTGCAATCCCAACGCTTGCAGCTCGGCTTCGATTTGTCGGGTTGATTGGGCCAGGGAAAGTTCGCGCTCTGGTGTGAGGGATGCGTCCATGTGTCGTCACTCCTGAAACGGGGGCACCGCGTGCCCCCGTTCTTGGTTACTCGGCGTCCAGTTCTGCTTGTTCAGCCGGGTTCAACTGCAGGTCCTCCGACATCTGTTCCGGTGCGAGGGCGTCCAGGTTTTCCAGGTCGGTACCCAGGTCGGTCAGTTCGTTGGCATTCCAGCTAGACATGTAGCCCATGAGTCATTCCTTTTTTTATTGATTGAAGGTGTTAGGGAGCGCCGTTTCTCGCGGCGCAGGGAAACGTTATTGAGGCCGTTGGGCAGGGTCAAACATGACGTTTTGTAAGCCAGGCGGGGACGAATCATGGACGAACACATTCGCTTTCACTGTCGTGCTTGAAGGTTTTGATCCGGTATTGGCTGCTGGTGCGGGGACGCGCGCGTGGGCGATGGATAGGAATTGGATGTAGGGTCTAATCACTCGCCGAGTAGGAAGATGCGAAACGAACGGCGAGTGTTTTCTTCAAATGTTGTGGTCTGGCGTCACGTACGTTGCGTTTGCAGGGGATATTAAGCGGCAGATGGATGTCTTTTCCTACAAGGTTAATCAAGCGAAAAAGGTCAACTTGCCTTGGCCGGACGGGCACCAGCGTGTTCGGCAACCGGAGGGGGGGTAGTTTTCATTAGCGTATCCAGCGCCTGCCGATACGTCCGGCCCGCCAGGCTCATGCTGTTGTTATGCGTGGCGCCCGGCACCATCAACAGGCGCTTGGGTTCCCGGGCGGCATTGAACAGCTGTTCGCTGAAGCGCGGCGGTACGTAGCGGTCGGCGGCGCCATGGACTATCAGCAGCGGCATGTTGATCTCGCCGATCTTGTCGATGGAATCGAACTTCTGCGACAGCAGCCAGCGCACCGGCAGGGACGTGTCCGCCATCGCGGTGGCGACATCGCCCAACGACGTGAAGGTGGACTCGATCACCAGGCCTCGGGCCGGTACGGTGCCGCCATCGCTCGCGGCTTTCTGGCCCAGTTCGGCGGCGAGATCCACCGCGACCGCGCCACCCAATGAGTGGCCGTAGATCAATCGCAGGGCCGGGTCCGGTTGCAGCATTTCCAGACGCTCCCAGGCGATTCGCGCGTCCTCGTAGACGCTGGCTTCCGATGGCAGGTCGCCCTGGCTCTTGCCAAAGCCACGGTAATCGATCGCCAGCACCGAATAGCCCAGCGCCCGCAATTGCTGGATACGGAACAACTGGCCCGTCAGGTTCCAGCGCACACCGTGCAGGTACAGGATGGCCGGCGCGTTCTTGCGTTCGGCCGGCCACCACCAGCCATGGATATTTTCCCCGGTCTTGAAGCTTTTAGGTTTCAGATCGAATTCCTGCACGCCGCTGGGGAGGCCGCTGAACCAGCTCGCCGTGCCCGGCTCGATGCGAAACACCAGCTCGCGCTCCTTGTGCTGCAACACCGCGCAGCCCACTGGCAGGCCGGCCACCATGGCGACCATGAGCGACCAGGCGAGCCAGCGCCGTTTGAAGCGAGAAAATGAAAATGCGGACATCGATGCGATTCGCTACTGGGGTAGAAGCTGCCTTTTAGCAGATTCTCTGGATCGAGCGCAGGGATTTCGGACAGTTTGCCCGTGGCGAGGGAGCTGTTGGGGAGTGGTGCAACCCGATCGAACTCTCGCCGTTTCGTCCTACTCGAAATTCAATATCCATCCCGATCGAGGACGACGTCATGACGAACGAGCATTCCAAAGGGCATACCCCAGTCGACAACGCTGCACCCGCCAAGGATGCCACCGGCGCTGCGGTGCCAGTGGTGGAGCGCGACGTCCATCAGCCCGATCCTGCAACTGACAAGGTGGACAGGACGATCACGCCCAAGTCGATCAAGGGCCACGAACAGGATGCCGAAAAACTGCAGGACAAGGTCGCCCAGGTGGAAAAAAAGCTCGACCGATAGACGACGCGGTCATTCGTCCGGAGCGCACTTTTCGCGGCTGAAATGCGTTGCCCGTGTGCCTTACTCCCTGTTCCTCAGGGGGAGGGCAACGGGATGCGACGCAGTAGCGCACAGTATCGGCTTTGGGTGAACAGTCGGTTGCCGGGGCGCAACCATGAAGAAATCCTCGATGACGGGACGCATGTCGAGGTCCCGGCACGGTCGTGAAACTCCTCGCCGCAGGGCCAGGGCAAACCGACGTGTGGCAGGCGCAGGCGCGTCGCTTGCGCGAGGCCATCGGGTGCGTTACGCGCCCCAGCGGGAGCAAGCTCCCTCGCTACGGGACTGCGGCGGATCCTGACAACTGGACACCCCTACTTCGACCAGTACGAACCTTCGCCCATTTTCTCCATACCCCACCTTCGGCACCCCCGCCAGGCGCTGGTACAGCACCTGGCTCAGGGAATGGCCTGGCGCCAGGCTGGCATCACCAAAATCCCCATCGAGGTCCAGCGGATGGACGATCACTTCCAGCGAACCGTGGTTGGGTGGTGCGGCGTGGTGCAGATCGGCAGGGGTACAGACGTAGTTGGCGGTTGCGCCGCAGAGTCGGCGCAGGCGGTGGTTGAGCAAGGTCTTGAAGATGCGCTTGGAGACACTCAGGTTTGCCCCCAGGTTGCGTGCCAGGCGCACGGGGACACCGTGTCGAGCGGCGAAGCGTGCCACCAGCTCTCCGACAGGCCAGATGTTGTGCACGTGCTGGTGCGAGTCCAGGTGGCTGGGGCGCAGGCCTCGGTCCAGGCAATGTTGCCACTGCGCCTGGAGTTCTTCTCGCACCGCAGCCAGATCGCTCGCGCCCAGGCGCAGGCAGTAACGCGACAGCTTGAGATCGAATTCGCCGGCGGCATTGCAGAATACCGGACGTGACTTGATCGCCTGGCTCAACGGCGGCCCATAGCTGAGATTGAAATGCAGGCCGATGCGCCCTTCAAGCAAAGGGTGCCTGGAGAGTTCACACGCCTGGTCAAATCCCGGCATGTTGGCCATCGCCGTGGCAGAGCTGATGATGCCCGCTTCAAAGGCTCGCAGGATCAGTTCGTTTTCGCTGGCGCTGAGACCGAAATCGTCAGCGTTGATGATCGTTTGGCGAGGCATGTGGGTTGTCCTGGCGCTTGGAAGAGGGTGACGCCGTCGTTGCGGTCGGTTTGCCCCGACGCTTGCCGAACCAGGGCTTCAGGCTTTTCCATAGCCGCAAGGCGAATCCCATGAGCAGGCCGCCGGGTTGCCAGGAATAGAAACTCCAACGCCAGTGTTCCAGTTGTCCGGTCATGCGTTCGTGCAATTGATGGCTGGAGTTTTCCAGGCTGACCCGTGACGCATCGATCCAGCGCCAGTTTTCGTCCAGCCCCCAGCGAATCCACTCTTCGAGCAAGACGCGGCCGCTGCCCAGGTCAGCGTGTTGCGGCAGGAACGCCAGGTTGTAGTCGTACAGCCGCCCTTGGTCCAACAGGCCGAGGCGATAGCTGATGCACTCGCCGTTCAGCTCCAGCGTCACCACCCGCACCAGGCCCTGGGCAGCCAGGGCGGTGAAGGCGAGGTTCATCCATTGCCGGCGCCCGGGATCGGCAAAGATGCCGACGCCTTCCTCGCCTTTCCAACTGGCGGCTTCGACATCGGCCAGGGTCCGCAACAGCTGCCCCATGCTGATGGCGTCCGGCGTGATCCGGCGGATCTGGGCACCGCACGCGGCGATTCGCTTGCGCGCCCGGCGCAACTTGTAGCGTGGGTCGCCGGAGATTTCCTGATGGTCGCTGTCGCTGATCAAGTGCACTGGAACCCGGCAACTGAGCCGCCGTTCCCCGGTGGAACTCATCGCCATCCACGCACTGAGGACGCTCTGTTCGCCGACCGGCTCGACCACTTCGTTCAATTGCAGCAAGGCGTGAGGCAACTGCTGGCGGATCTGCGCCAGTGCCTGGCCCATGCCTTCGGCGTCCAGGCGCGCCAGCAAAGCGATGCGGTCGGCCAAGGGGTAGCCCAAGTGATGCAAGACCCTGAACCGCAGGCCGCCGATACGCTCGCGTCCGGATACCAATGGCAGGCACAGCAGCAAGTCCTGGTCCTGCCAGCCCAGCAGCACGTGCAGTTGCTGGCCCGGCACCAGAGCAAACTCCGCCGCTTGCAGCCAGGCCAAGGTGTTGAACGGCGTTGCGTCGGGCACCTGGGTTCGCAGCTGTTCAAAAGCCGTTGCAGGAAAGTCCGCCGCGCTCAAGGAGCGACACCATTGGAACCGGATCGCCATGAGCGTCAGGCCGTCGCGGTCGATGCAACCGGCTGGGCCGGTTTACGGAACGGGTCCAGTACCGAACCGGTGTAGAACGTGTCACGGAAAAACCGGAAGCGTCCAAACAGGCGATACACGTGGGTGATCTGGCCACGCTCCTGGAAATCCATGCGGATGTGCATCTTGATCGCCGGGGTGTTTTCCAGGTCGCAGACATCGACCATCTTGTCGCAGCCCTTGTCAGCCATGACTTTCCAGACATCCGCCTGGACATCCGCCGTCAGCTGCGACCCCCAATAGGCGCGGATCGTCTCGCCGCCGAACTGAAAGTACTCGCCTGGCTTGATCGGGAACAGGCAGCGATAGAAGTGACGGTCGAAGTAGTCTCGCGTACTGGCCCAGGCGAAACCTACGGTGTCGCCTTTATCGTCCAGGTACATGAACCCTGTATAGCCTTCGGCTGCCAGCTCGCGCATGGTTTCGACGCGGTCACCGAAATGCCTGGAGAAAGCATCGGCATTCTCGACGGTGATGAACTCCCGACGGACCGGTGGGTAAGGCCTGAGGTTATGCGGCTTCAACGGGATCCTCACATCGTGCTCCAGCCACACCAGGCGCGAATGAAAGAACACGAAGCGGCGGATCAGCAGTTTGATCACGGAGCGCAGGCCTTTTTTCTGAATGCGATCACGCAGTTTTTGCAGAGCTTTCATGGAGCCTCCTCAGGGATGGCAGGTTGGGGGAGAAGTGGGGCTTTCCAGTTCAGGGCGAACACGGTTTCCCCTGGCAGGAGAAAACCGACCTGGCCGGCCTTGCAGTCGAATGGGGCGCTGCGGCTGATGTTGTCCGGGCCGAAATACACAAGGGCGGCGCCGGGCTGCGGACAGGGCATGCCGTCGAGGCTGACCTGGTGGGCCCGGACGCTTTTGTTCACGCCCAACAGGCTGCGCTGCATGCCGTTGGCCATGGCCAGCGCATCGACTTCAAACGCATCGTTGTCCAGGCGCAGCACCTGGCCGAGCCAATGCTGTTGGATGAATTGCTGGGCCAACCCCACCGGCTTGAGCTCGAAGCGTTGGTTGTCCAGGATCCGCACCATGCCCTTGGGGTATTCCGGTTCGTCGGCGGACATGAACCAGTTGAGCATGTCCAGCCAACCGTCCGCCGAGGCATTGATGACCACCGAGGTCCACCATAGGGCGGCGTAGTGGGTTTCCTGATCATAAGGGCTCAGGCTCGAGCCGCTGGAGATGTTGGTCTGGTCCAGCAGCAAGGCTTTGCGTGGCCGGCCGTGGTTGTCCAACCCCACCAGGCCGGCCGCCCGACGAACGCTGTTGCGATAGACCCGGGTCGCCAGCAGGTCGCGGATCATCCATTCATGCCAGGCCAGGGCATCGATCTGGTCGCCCGATGTTTCCAGCAGCCGCCGTGCCCAATCGATGCCACGTTTGTCCGCCGCGTTCTCCGCCAGCGGGCCGTTGGTGAAGCGTGAGCTGGCCGGTATGGCGATGCGAACACCCGCGCGGGCGTTGGCATGATCGGCGCTGACCTGGGCAGACAGGCTTTGGAATACGTGCTGGAAACTGTCGAAGTCGGGGTAATTGAGGTTCGGCTCATCGGCGAAACTGAGGTAATGGATGCCTTTGCCGCCCAGGGCGCGGGTCGAATCGAGCCAGGCTTGCAAGCCAATGTTGCTGGTCCGGTCGGCCTGCAAGTCGGCTCGACGTTGGCTGCCAGCGAGCAACGTGATGTCCTGGGTGATGCCGAAGCGATCCTGGTACAGACGCCGAAAGGCGTCCTCATGATCAGCCTTGGCCGCCGTCACATCGACGAAGCTGTAGTAACTGGCCGCTTGGGGTTTGAGCGCATCGAGCACGGCGTAGCTGGAGGGCGGCGGTAGCACGTAGGGCAGGTACATCCCCAGCTTTGGGGTCGTGCCGAGTACATCGGGGTGCAGCGTCAGGCGGGTTTGCCCCGGATCCTGGCGCAGCGGCTGCAGTTGCGCCGGGTCCTGGGCGAACAGGTTGGCGGTGCCGTCCAGCCAGAACGCCGCCTTGCCGTTGCCTTGCAGGTGCAGGCGCCAGACCTGGTCGGTGTCCGCCACCGGCAGGCCCACTTTGTCGAACTGCCAATAAGCGCGGTAGGGCTTGAGGTTCAACTGCAGCTGCTTGCCATCAGCCACGCGCCGGGCTTGCAGCGCGCGGACGCCGCCGTGGAATTTGCCTGCCAGCACCGCCTGTTCGCCAGCGGCGACTTTGAAATAAAGCTCGTCGCCCTCATGGGTTTCCGAGCTGAAATGCACTTTGGCCGGGGCGAACAGCGCCCGGGTCCGAGCATCGTGTTCGACCGTATAGCGCCGGAAACTGTAGCCGGGAATTTCCAACCGATAGCTGGCTGCCCCGGGCAACAGCGGCCATTGCTGCTCGCCACGCACTTGGGCCGCCTCGACCAGGCGCTCACCCACCAACCGTCCCTGGCCGTTGAGCAGGTACAGGTGTTCGGTATTGGCCTCGGCCTGCCAGGCGGGAACCCAGCGGACGGTCACCTGGTCCGGGCGGTCGGCTTGCAGGTATAAGCTGCCGTCGCGGATCCCGGTCCACTGCATGGATGCGCCATGGGCCGAGACTGCCAAGAACACAAGACCCAGCCCCGCCGCCACAGCGGATCTGTGATGCCTACAAATGCCGCCGCTCGCGATGGCGGTTGGGTGGGCGGCGGTGTTCAAGCTGATTTCCCCGACAGCATCTGGCGCATCGGCAGCAAATCGCTGGGCAGGATGATCAGGGTCTGCCACAACGCCACGCCGCTGAGGCGGCAGTACATGGCCAACAGCGCCAGGGTCACGCTCAGGTACGCGATCGAGGATGCGGCGGCAGCGCCAACGATGCCGTAGCGCGGTATCAGGATCAGGTTCAGCGCCAGGTTCAGCAGCGCGCCGCCACCCATCAGCAATGAAACCGTGCCAGGACGGTCCTTGCCCAGCAGGTCCAGGCGCAGGATGCTCGCGTAGCACAGGCCGAACAGCCCCGGCAGCAACGCCAACAGTGCCGGGTAGGCCGGTTGATAGGCGATGCCGAACAGGATGACGATCAGCCATTCGCCAATCAGCGCCATGCCCAGGCAGGCACCGAGCATCACCGTCGCGGTCAGGCGCAGGGCGAGCGGGGTCAAGCGTTGCATGTCGGAGTCTTGCTGCAGCAGGCGTTTCATCAACGGCGTGGTGACCGCTTCCGGCACGATCAGCAGCAGTTCCGCCGCGGCGCTCGCCATGGCGTAGTGACCCAGCGCCGTGCTGCCCAGCAATGCGCCGATGAACAAAAAGTCCGAGCGCAGCATCACTTGCTGGAACAGCAGGTCCGGATGACTGCGGGCGCCATAGCGCAGCAATTCGTTCTGGCCGCTGCGGTCCCAGCGCAGGGTGACGACGTGATCGCGGCGCAACCACATCCAACCGGCCAGCACCACCAGGCCCAGGCCCGCCAACCAGCTGATCAGCGCTGCCTCCAGCGCCGAGTCTTGCCACATCCAGAACAACGCCACGAACAGCAGCAGTGGCGCCAGGGATTCCATCAGCCGCAGCGCATTGAACGCGCCGACCCCGCCGCAGGCATTGTGCAGGGTCAGCAGGCCGCTCTTGAACACGGTCAGCGGTACGGCCAGCAACAGCAACCAGGCCAGCAATCCCAACTGCGTGGTGATGTCCAGTTCAGTGCCGAACTCACGCAACAGCGCCACCACCAACAGCGTCAACAACCCTGCCAGCAGGCAGCCGAAAACCAGCACCTGGCTGAGTAACAGCCCCATCGAGCGCTGCTGCGCTGCCTGATAACCGACGGCAGAATTGAGGCCGCCACTGGTGGCGGCGCTGATCAGGTCGGGCAGGGTGCTGAGCAGCGCAAACAGCCCGCGCTCGCTGGGGCCCAGAATCCGCGCCAGCAGCACGTTGCGCAGCAAGCGCAGGCCGATCATTGCCAGGCGCGTGCCCATGCTCAGCGCCAGGTGCTTGAGGTAATGTGCGCGGCTCATGGACGGGCGCCTCGGCGAATGCGCCAGGCCAGCAATTCGGGGTGCTGGGCGTTACGCTGGCTGACGCCGAAACGCGGCAGGTTCAACGGATCACCGTCGTGGCGATACAGCCCGGCCTCGGTGCCCAGGGCGAACGGAAAACCGTGGGCCGCCACTTGCTCGCGCACGCGTGCGTCATTGTCTCCGTTGGGGTAGCAGTACACCGGCAAAGGCTGGGCGCAGCCGTTTTCCAGGGCGGTCCAACTGCGGGTCAGTTCTTCGTGCAGGCGCTGGTCGTCCAGCCCAGTCAGAATCGCGTGGCTGGCGCCATGGGGGCCGAAACGAACCAGCCCGGAATCCTCGAGCATGCGCACTTGTAGCCAGTCCAGCGCCTGGGGTTGCGAGCCGTGCGGGCAGGCATCGGTGAGGTCGTTCAAGGTGCGGGGGGCGAGGGTCTTGAGGCTTTGCAGGTAATGCAGCAGCGCCAGGCTGCGGCGTTCGTCGTCGACGTCGTCGAGCAGCACCGGCAGCGGCCGCCCGGCGGCCTGCAAGTGCTCGATCAGCGCATGCCGCGCCACTTGACCATGGCTGCCCCAGAGGGTCTCGCCAATGCTTTCCCACCAGAAGTGCTGGCGACTGCCGATGAAATCGGTGGAGACGAAAATACTCGCCGGCACCTGGTACTGGCGCAGCAGGGGAAAAGCGTTCATGGCATTGTCACGCCAGCCGTCGTCGAAGGTCAGGGCCACCCGAGGGCGGTTCGGAACGCTCTCCGGGTCGGCCAGCAACAAGGTCATCAAGGGCACGCATTCAAAATGCCGTTGCAGCCAGATCAACAAGTGTTCGAAGGCTTCGGGCCCCACGCACAGCTCATTGCGATGGGGCAGTTCGGCGGCGCGGTCGTTGTTCAACACCCGATGCAACATCAGGATGACGCCCGCACCGCGCAATCGATGGCGGCCCATCGACGTGTTCAGGTACAGCCAGCCGCTGGTGCGCTTGAAAACATGTTTGATCGACATCGGCCGTTCTCCTTAGCGGTTCTGCTCGGGGTTCCATTGGCTATAGCGTTGGCCTCGCAGGAACTGCCAGAGCCCGATGCTCATGCCCGCCAGCGTCACCAGCACGAACGCGGCCAG
The DNA here is from genome assembly GCF_035751725.1 of Pseudomonas frederiksbergensis. Lineage (GTDB taxonomy): Bacteria > Pseudomonadota > Gammaproteobacteria > Pseudomonadales > Pseudomonadaceae > Aquipseudomonas > Aquipseudomonas frederiksbergensis_A. Next base: position 2,064,188 of record NZ_CP142104.1, read on the forward strand.
GCGAAATGGCCGGGGCAAACGGTGGCCTGCGTCGAGCAAGCCGATCAGCGCCATGGCATAACCGAGCAGTTGCGCCACCAGCGTCAGGCGATAAAACGGATGGTCGTTCCACAGCCAGGCGTTGCTCAGTAACAACGGCAACAGCAGCACCGGCGCCAGGCGGCGGATCAATTTGTGGCTGATCAGACCAATGGCATAGAGCCCATGGCGCAGCGGGTTGAGCAGTTCCCGGCGCTGGGCCAGGCTCTGCAAGCCGCCGACAGTGACGCGCTGGCGACGACGAAACTGTTTGTTGGCCTCGTCGACGCCTTGGTCGGTCACCCGCGCGTCGGGTGCATAAACGATGGATTTGCCGGCCGCCGGTGCGCAGGTGCTGAGGAAAAAATCATCGTTGACCTGCGCCGGTATCGGCTGGAACAGGGCCCGACGCAGGGCCAGCAGGGCGCCGTCGGCCGAGACCATGCAGCCGGTGCGGCTTTCCATCCGGCGCAGCCAGCCTTCGTAATGCCGATACAGACTGTCGCCCAGGCTCAGGCCCTTGCCCGGCACGGGGATGACCATATGGCCGGCGCAAGCGCCGACTTCAGGGTCGCCCAGCGGCGCCAGCAGGTGGCTGAGGGTGTCGTGGGCCCATTGGTTGTCGGCGTCGGTGAATACCAGGATGTCGCCGTAGCTATGGGCCACGCCGGTATTGAGGGCGGCGGCCTTGCCCTGGCGTGGCAGGTCGAGCACGGTAATGCGCGAGTCGACGATTTTGCGCGCGCAGGCCACGGTGTCGTCAGTGGAACCGTCGCTGGCGAGGATGATTCGCAGCGAGCGCGCCGGATAATCCTGGGCCAGCAGCGAGCGCAATTTCGCTTCGATGTGCCGCGCCTCGTTGTGCGCGGCGATGACAATGCTGACGTCCATCGGCAGGGGCTTGCCGTAGCGTCGTAGCGGAAACAGCGGTGCCAGCAAGGTCAACAGCAGGGGATAGCCGAGGTAGGCGTACACCGGCAGCAACAGGCAGGACCAATAGAGGAATTCAGCCACGGGCAGGTCTCCTGACGTTCCATTGACAAAGATTGAGCAGCAACGCGGCGCCGGTCAGGTGCAGGCGCACCCCATGCAGGGCCCACAGCTGCAAGGTCAAGCGCGGGTCGCGTTGGCTCTGGCGCAGGCTGAGCAGCAAGGCGGGCAACGTGCTGACCAACAGCAGCGTCAGCCCCAGGCGCGCCTGGCCCTGGAGCAGGGCGGCCAGCGCCAGCAAGTCCAGGCACCACGCACCAATGGACAAGGCGGGAAAACGCAGCAAGCGCAGGCTCGGTCCATGGCTGCGCAGCAACTGCCAATGGCTGCCCTGGCGCCACAGTTCCTTGCTCATCCACTCCAGCCAGCTGCCTTCGTAACCCCAGTGCAGGGCCAGGCTTTCGTTCACCAGCAATAACTGCGCACCGGCTTGGCGCAGGCGCAGGGAGAAATCCTTGTCCTCACCGGTGCGCAGGCTTTCGTCGAAGCCGCCGACCTGTTCGAACCAGGTGCGGCGCATCAACAGATTGGCGCTGGGCAGCCACTGGACCCGATGCAAGGGGCGCGCCCCCGGACGCTGGCTGCGGCGTTGCCACGCCTGGGCGAACCATGGCGCTTGCCGGGGCGTGTCGAGATCAAGACCCAATACATCGCCTTGGCGGCCCTCCATTTCAACCAATAGCTTCAGCCAGTCGGCGGGCATTTCGATGTCGGCGTCGATGAACGCCAGCCATTCACCGCTGGCGACCGCCGCGCCAAGGTTGCGCAGGGCGCCGATGTGCACGCCGGGCACGATCAGCACCCGTGCGCCCAATTCGTTGGCGATGCGCGGGCCATGGTCATCCGAGCCGTTGTCCACCACGATCAACTCGCACTCCAACTGCGCCTGGTGAGCGGCTGCCTGCGCGGCCAACAGCGTGCGGCCGATGTGCCGGGCTTCGTTGAACATCGGGATGACGATACTGACGCGGCTCATGAACGGGCCTCCCGTGGCGCGGCCTGTTCGGCGTCGTAACGCAACACGCTGGTCAAGGCGAGCATGATCCACAGCAACTTATGGTTCGGAGCACTGAGGAACATCAGGAACAAGGCCAGCGACAGGAAACTCATTCCCAGGTGCGTCAGCAGGTCCGCCTGGGCCCAGTCCCGGCGCTGCAGCCAGAGCTGGCGCGCGCGCACCAGGTTGTAGAGGCCCAGGCCGATCATGGCGACAAACATCAACCCGCCCGGCACGCCGATCTCGCTGAAGATTTCCAGGTAGGTGTTATGGGCCCGGCGGTACAGGTCGCCCATTTTGCGGTTGGCCGAAAAGGCCTTGGCGTAGCCGGTGGGGGCGTAGTGCAGGGGAAACGTCCCGGGACCTGAGCCGAGCACCGGGTTCTCGCGGATCATCTCGCTGCCCACCAGGATGTACGAGGCGCGGCGGCCCAGGGATTCGTCCTTGTGCGCGCTGGCGCCGGCGCTGAGGATGCTCAGCGACTGGATGCGCGCCACGTAGCCGGCGGGCATCACCGCGATGGCGAGGGGAATCAGCAATGCCAGCCCGAGCATGGCGAAGCCCAGGTGCCGTGGACGAATCCGCGGCAACTGCGCGCGATAGTGGTACAGGCCGATCATCAGGCTGAGCAGCAAAACCACCAGCCCCGAACGCGATTCGGTCTTGGTCATGCCACCCAGCAACAGGATGAAACCGCCGCCCCAGAACAACCGCTGCAACAGGTTGGGACTGCGCAGGACCAGCAACAGCGCCAGGGGAACGGTGAAGGCAATCAACAGCGCGAAGGTGTTCGGGTCCTCCAGCAGGCCGGACGCGCGCCCCTGTTCCTGATACCTGGCCGAAAACATCGCAAGCACGCAGGTGGTGGCGACGCTGACGGTCATCAGGCGGGCGAACAGGTCCAGGTTCAGCTCGCGGCCGATCAACAAGGTGATCACGAACAGGATCAGCCCCACCGTCAGCTCGCGTAGATGGGTTTGGGACAGGTCCATGTTTTCCGACAGCAGCAGGCTCAGGCCATACAGCACCATGAAGCCGACCAGGGGCTTCCAGATATTGCTGCGCAAGCGCGTCGCTGGAATCTGGTGCAGGGCCAGTTGCAAGCCCAGGATCAGGATCAGCGCCAGCCCCAGGAACTTGCTGCCGGACAATCCGTTTTCCTTGAACAGCCCTTCGAATGGCACCAGCGCGGCAATGCCCAGCAGGCCCCAGCCGGGCTTGCGGTACAGCATGGCGACGCCCACCAGGCCGAGGACCGCGCCGGGCGCCAGGAATGGATAGGGACTGGCCAGCAAGGCCAGGCAGACCACCCCCAGCAAACTGATGATCGAGAGTGGGACGATCATGGCCGAGCCTCCCGTGCGGTGCGGATATAGAGTTGCGACCAGCGCTCGGCCAGCGTGCGCAGGTCATAGCGGTCGCGTTGGGTGCGCCGTGCGTTATCGGCAAGGATCCGTGCCAGGGGCGGTTCGCTGAACAACGTCTCGATCTGGCGGGCCAACTCGTCGCTGTCGGCCGGCGTGGCGAGCAGGCCGTTGTGGCGGTCCTGCAGGATGTCGGGAATGCCGCCGACACCAAACGCGACCACCGGTACCCCGGCTTGCATGGCTTCGAGCAGGATCATCGGCGTGCCTTCGGTGCGTGAGCTGATCACTAGTGCGTCGAGGCGGCTCCACCAATCATTCATGTCGGTTTGATAACCGGGCAACTCGATGCGCGTCGGCAACCCGGCGTCGGCGATGCGCTTGAGTAGCGGCTGGCGTTCCGGGCCGTCGCCGAGCATCACCGCGTGCAGCGATTCATGGCGCTGGCACAGCGGGATCATCGCGTCGAGAAACAGGTCCGGGCCTTTCTCGCTGCTCAAGCGACCCACGTACCCGACCCGCCAGCGCTGCCTGTCGTCGCGATGCTGCAAGGGTGTGGTGACAGCCGGTAAACCGTTGGGAATCACGTCGAGCTTGTCCGCGTTGACGCTGGCCTGGCGGTGCAGGGCCGCGATGCTTTCGGCCACGCAGACCACTCGCTTGACCGGCGCGGTACGGCACAGTTGCAGGCTCAGCCACGTATAGAACCGTTGTTTGGGACTGCGCGGCGTGAAGCCATGCTGGGTAATCACCAGGGGCAGGCGCAGCAGCGTGGCCGCGGCCCAGCCGAACAACAGGCCCTTGAAGTTGTGCGTATTGAGCAGCGGCCGTTCAGGGCGCCGTTGCCGCAGATGCTGCAACAGTTCGCCCCAACTGGCGCAGTGTTGGCAATCCACCCCGGCCTGGCGGAAACGCGTGATCAAGGTCGGCGGCGCCGCCAGGAACAGCACCTGATGCTGCCCCGGTGTCGCCAGGCAATGATCGAGCAGCATCCGCTCGGCCCCATAGAAGCCACCGCTGTCGAGTAGATGAATGATCGACAGGGGGCTGCTGCGGTGGGACGGGCCGAACGGCGCGTTCAATTTTTCACCCAATGGACAAGGCTGGGCAGGCTCCAGTTACGGTGCGGGTTAACCTGCTCGGGCGACTGCTCGTTGATCACCAGCAGGACCGGCAGATCCAGTTGCTGGCTGATTTGCGCTGGATGCTTGAAGCGATGGTCGAAGAACTCACGCACATAGACCAGGGCGATCGCCAGCAGCAGGCCGCTGAACAAGCCGAACGCGATGATCAGCACCGGCTTGGGAAAGGCCGCGGCGGTGGGTTCGAATGGCGGGCTCAGGACCCGGGCGTTGGACAGGTCATTGTCCAGCGAACGCGCGGAACTGGCTTCGGCAAACCGCTGGGCATAGGTGGAGAACGCCGCATGGAGCGCGTTGATCTCGGTGTCCATCTGCCGCAGTTTGCTCTGGGCCTGCTGCAATTGGTGGATGCGTTCCTTGAAGGCGGCGATGCGCTGGACCTTCTGGTTGATCACCGAGCTGACCACCGCCAGGTCGGTGGTGCGTTCCTGGATGCGGTTGTTCACCACTTTGAGGAACTGCTGGCGAGTGCGCATGATTTGTTCGCGGGCCAGCAGCATCGGTTCGCTGCTGGGCTGGAAAATCGCCAGGTCGTTCATGTAGCGGCTGACCTGGCTGGTCAGCTGCTCACCCAGTTGCCTGATCTCCCGGTCCTCGAAGGCGATGTTGTCCACGGTGGTGGTGAAGGTGAAGGGGAAGGTGTAGTCGTTGAATCGCGAGCTGTTCGCGGCCGCCAGGCTGGTCTTGAGGTAGTCGAGCCAGCGTTGGCTTTGCAGCAGGCGATCCTGGTACAGGTTCAGGGCCTGTTCCTCGGTGTTGATGGCATTCAGGCGAAAAGTGATTTCTTCCTTGGGATCGGAAGAACCGACGCCTTCGAGCAGGCCGAGCCGAGTACCTTCCAGGCCATCGAGGCGTGTCTGGTATTGGTCTTTTTTCTGCTCGTAGAAGGTCTGGGGCAATTCGATCGATTGCAGTTCCTGGCGTCCGGTGAGGTAGTTCTCCAGCAGTTGCGCCACGAACCGGGTGCCTTGGGCGGGATCGCCGAAGCTGTAGACGATGGAGATGACGTTGGAGCCGGGCAGGGTCTCGATCTTCAGGTTTTCGATGGCCTCGTCGGTCAGCGTATCGAGCACGGTGTCGCGGACCGGATCAACTTCCAGCCCCAGGCCGTCGCGCACCGGATTGATGACGTATTCGCGCAGTGGCTGGGTGATGTAGCGCTTGAGCGGGTCGCTCACCCACTTGTTGAGGATGCCCGGGCTCGGGGTGTATTCACCTTGGTCGCGCAGGGTCTTGATGGTCTCGCGAATCAACGCCGGCGAACGCAGGATGTTGCTCTCGGTTTCCATGTCCGCGAGGGACGGCGGAATGAACGTCGCGTTTTCCTGGTTCAGCGACGTGGTGGCGTCGCCTTGGGAGAGTTTTTTCGACTGGACGATCACTTGGGCGGTGATATCGAAGCTCTGCTTGAGCATCAACGGCAGCACCAGGGCGATCACGGCGAAAATCAGGAAGACGCGCTTCACCCATTGCTTGTTGGCGAAGAAGATCCTGAAAAACTCGTGCAGATAATTTTCCTTGGGGTTCATGATCGTCACCTGATTTCAGTTGTCGCTGCCTTTGTTGTCGACGCGGTAGCCGAAGCCGAACCCGACGCCCTGGAACAGCACCACATCGGCCAGTTGCCTGGCCGTTTCGCCGGCTTTGGCCAGGCCGGTCTTGGGCACGTACAACATGTCCTCCGGCTGCAGGTAGGCGATCTGCGAGGCGTCGCCGCTCAAGGCCTTTTCCACGTCGTAGTGACGGGCTTCGACCTGGTTGCCGTTGCGGCGCATGATCATCACCGAGTCGAGCCGGGCCTTGACGTTCGTGCCACGGGCCAGGGTCAGGGCTTCGAGAACCGAGATCGGTCGGCGGATCGCATAGGCGCCAGGCTGGGCCACTTCACCCAGGACATAAATCTCGTTGCCGGCGGTGGACTTGAGCAGCACATCCACGGTCATGTGGCCGGGCAGTTGGGCGTAGCGCTCGTTGAGGTAGGTCTCCAGCTGGGTGACGGTCATGCCTTGCAACGGCACCGAGCCGATTTCCGGGAAGCTGGCGTAACCATCCCGGCCCACGATGATTTCCCGACTCATGCCCGTGGCCGGGTGGGTCAGGGTGTTACGCAGGTTCGCCTCGCCGGAGAGCGGGCTGGTCACCAGGACGGTCAATTGGTTGCGGTTGGGTTGGAACAGCATCTTCTGGTCATAGGCACGCTGCACCGCCAGGCGCGCCTCGTCGGTGGTCAACCCGGCGACTTTCACCGAAGTGTTGGCGCCCGGCAGTTCGATGGTGCCGTCGGGCATGACCTGTTGCGTGCCGTTGAGTTGGCTGGCGGCGGTGAAGTTAAGGGCAACCTGGTCACCCGACTGCACGCGATAAGCCTGGGAGGTCGTCGTGCCGATGTGGAAAATCACATCCAGCACATCCTGGGGCCGCAAGGTCTGTTCGACCTTCGGCATGTCGGTGGCCTGGGCATTGGCCGGCGCAGCCGTGAGGATCTGCACTGGCATGGTCATGCTTTCGTTGTGGCTGGAGCAACCGGCAAGCGGCAGCAACAGCAGGACAAGCATTCTGGCGTTCATCTCGTCTTCCTTTTGCGCGCTTACAGGTTGTTGTAGAGCCATTTGGGCATGTAGTACTTGCGGCGATTGAACACGCTGCCGACGACTTTCGCGCCGGCCTGGACCAGCCGTTGTCGGGTGGCCTGGGCCACTTCCCAGCGAGTGTCTTCGCCGCGTACCACCAGCACCACGCCATCAACCTGGGTGCTGATCACCAGGGTGTCGGTGGCCGAATACACCGCGTCGGCATCGATCACCACGAAGCGGTACTGCGCGGCCAGTTGCCTGAACAGCGGGCGCAGTCGCTCGGGGCTCAGGCGTTCGGCGTTGTGGCCGAGCCGACCATGGGGCAGCACGTCGAAGGGCAGGCTCGAGACCTGCACCACGCAGTCCTGCAACAGCGGTGGCGAGAGGCTGTTGAACAGCAGGTCGCTGAAGCCGCGCTCTTTTTGCAGCGAGAGCTGCTGGCTGAGGTTGCGTGGCGACTGGCTGGCGTCCACCAGCAATACGCGGCCATTGCTCATCTGCGCCAGTTGGGCGGCCAGCGCCATGGCGCTGGTGCTCGTTCCGGTGCCGGTGTTGGCCGCTGTCATGAGAAGGATCCGCAGATCCGGGTCGAGCACGGTCGAGGTCAGGTTGGTCTCGCTCGGGCTGGCTATGGTCAGGATATTCGTCGAACCGTCCATTTAACTCGCTCCGTGGCCGCTGAAAACTTTGAAGGGGGTGATCATCAGGATCTTCAAATCCAACAGCAGGCTCTGCTCGGCGATGTAGCTGAGGTCCAGTTCCACGCGCTGGTCGAAGTCGATATTGCTGCGCCCGGAGATCTGCCACAGCCCGGTCAGGCCGGGGTAGATGCTCAGGCGCACAAGATGGTTGTCCTTGTAGCGATAGGCGTTGAACGAGGTGGGCCGCGGGCCCACCAGGCGCATGTCGCCGGTCACTACGTTGATCAGGTTCGGCAGTTCATCGAGGCTGCTGCGTCGCAGGAACCGGCCGATGGGGGTGATCCGCGGGTCGTTGTCGATCTTGAAGTCGATGGCGTCGGCGCCGTGCTTGTTGAGGTGGCGCAGCGACTCTTTCAGGGCCTCGGCATCGGCGACCATGGTGCGAAACTTGTACATGCCGAACACACGGCCGCGGTAACCGGTGCGTTTTTGCACGAACAGCACCGGACCAGGGCTGGAAAACTTGATCAGCAATGCCAGGCCCAGCAGGAGCGGGGCGAGCAGCACCAGGATCGCCAGTGCGCCGAGGCCGGCCACCACCCGGTTGGTCCGCGAGACCGTCCAGGGCCGACCGCCATCGCGACCGGTCAGCCAGCCACGCCCCTGGCGGTGAATGGCGGCGTCGAGGCGTCGGCGGTGCTCGGGGTCGACGCGTTTGTCGCGTCCGAAGGCGCTGATCTCGATGTCTTGTTCATGTCGGGTCATAGACTCCTCCGCTGAGATTCGGCCGCAAGCGGCGCGTGGATGGGGGGCGCGTAGTAATCGAGGAACCAGTCGACGAAGCGACCCAGGCCGTCGTCCAGTTCGATGCGGGGCTGGAAACCGGTGGCCCGGGCCAGGTCGCTGGCATCGGCGCAGGTGTTGAGCACGTCCCCCGGCTGCAGGGGCAGCAGCTCGATCCGGGCGGTGCGGCCCAGGTGTTTTTCCAAGAGTGCCACGTAGGTACGCAAGGCCACCGGGTGCTGGCCGCCGATGTTGTAGAGGCGCCACGGTGCCAGGCTGCTGGCCGGGTCCGGTTGCTCGCGATCCCACTGCGGTGATGGCTGGGGTGGGCGTTCGATCAGCCGGGCGATGCTCTCGACGATGTCATCGATGTAGGTGAAGTCGCGCGCGTGCTCGCCGTGGTTGAACAGCCGCAGGACCTGGCCCTGGGCAATGGCGCTGGCGAACTGGATCGGCGACATGTCCGGCCGACCCCAGGGACCGTACACGGTAAAGAAGCGCAGGCCGGTGCAGGGGATGCCGAACAGATGGCTGTAGCAGTGGGCCATCGATTCGTTGGCCTTCTTGGTCGCCGCGTACAACGACAACGGATGATCGACGCCGTCCTGCACTGAATAGGGCGTGCGCTGGTTGGCGCCGTACACCGAGCTGGAAGAGGCGTAGATCAGGTGCTTGACCGGGTGACGGCGGCAACTTTCCAGGATGTTGAGGAACCCGGCGAGGTTGCTGTCGACGTAGGCGCGGGGGTTCTCCAGCGAGTAGCGCACACCGGCCTGGGCGGCGAGGTGAATCACCACGTCCGGGCGATGGGTCTGGAACAGTTCGTCGATCGCCGACGCGTCGATGAGGTCGATACGCGCCAAGGGAAATTCGCCGACCTGGTCCTGCACCCACGCCACGCGGTCGTGCTTGAGCTGCGGGTCGTAGTAATCGTTGAAGTTATCCAGCCCGCACACGTCGTGGCCGTCGCGCATCAAGCGCAACACGCAATGGGCTCCGATGAAACCGGCCGCGCCGGTCACCAGGATGTTCACGCTTGTGGCCCCGGTGCGCTGGGCACGGTGTGCCGCAGGCCGATGCCGCGGTACAGCAGCCCGGCGGCGGCCAGGTGCTCGGGGTTGTACAGATTGCGGCCGTCGATGATGACCCGGGCGCGCAGCTTGCTCGCCAGCAGGTCGAAATCCACCACGCGAAAGTTCTTCCATTCGGTGCAGATCACCAGGGCATCGGCGTCCTCCAGCGTGTCGTCGCGGGTGGCGCACAGGTTCAGGTCTTTGCGATAACCGTAGAGACGCCGGCATTCGGACATGGCTTCCGGGTCATAGGCCTGGACGCGCGCGCCTTCGCGCCAGAGCGCTTCCATCAGGTAGCGGCTCGGGGCTTCGCGCATGTCGTCGGTGTTGGGCTTGAAGGCCAGGCCCCAGATGGCGATCGATTTGCCGGCCAACTCGCCAGGGAACTGCTGCGCCAGTTTTTCGAAAAGAATGTGCCGCTGGCTGTCGTTCACATCGGTGACGCTGCGCAGCAGGCGCAGGGGCATGCCGCTTTGTTCGGCGGTGTGCAGCAGGGCGCGCAGGTCCTTGGGGAAGCATGAGCCGCCGAAGCCGCAGCCCGGGTAGATGAAGTGATAGCCGATGCGTGGGTCCGAGCCGATGCCCTTGCGCACCGCTTCGATGTCGGCGCCCAGGCGTTCGGTGAGGTTGGCCAGTTCGTTCATGAAACTGATGCGGGTGGCGAGCATGGCATTGGCGGCGTACTTGGTCAGCTCCGCGCTGCGGTTGTCCATGAACATCAGTTTTTCGTGGTTGCGGCAGAACGGCGCGTAGAGCTCGCTCATCTGATCCCGCGCCACCTGATCGCTGGTGCCGATGATGATCCGGTCCGGGCGCAGGCAATCGGCGAGGGCGCTGCCTTCCTTGAGGAATTCGGGATTGGACACCACGCGCACGTTCAGCTGTTTCAGGCCCCGTCGAGCCAGCGCCTGGCGGGCGCATTCGGCGACTTTGTCGGCCGTCCCGACCGGCACGGTCGACTTGATGATCAGGGTGCGGTCACTGTCCATGAAGTCGGCGATCTGCCGGGTGACCGCCAGCACATGGCTAAGGTCCGCTGAACCGTCTTCGTCGGCGGGCGTGCCAACGGCGATGAAGATCAGTTCGCCATGGTTGACCGCATCGCTGGCCTGGCAGCTGAACGACAACCGTCCGGCCTTGAGGTTGTCTTCGAGCAATCCGGACAACCCCGGCTCGCTGATGGGCGGTACGGCTTGTTGCAGCTGACGGATCTTGTTCGGGTCGATATCGACGCATAAAACCCGGTGACCCACGTCGGCCAACGCAGCCGCCTGGATCAACCCAACATACCCCGTACCAAATACGCTCACGTCCATCTTAGGCGCGCCTCGTAAACCGGTTGATGTAACTTGGATGACACTGTTTAGAGGGGTATAGCGCAGCTTCAGAAAAGCGTGTCAGCAAAATGACAGTTGTCAGTGTTAACAAAAATTAGGGAGTGGGGCGTTCTGATATCAAGTTATTGACTGGATTGGATAAGTCCCCTGTTTATTGGGTTGGATCCAATTTTATCTAAGCGATGAACGGTATATATCCATAGTTTTTACCATTTTAGACAGGTAAAAAGTGTCACTTTTGGGCTAACTTTTTTTTGACGCTCTGGCCGTTCGTCCTCTTTCTTGCGCTTTGCAAACTCGCTGCTAGTGTGCAGAAACAACCCCTTCACCACGTCGCGCCGCCGCCGGGAAACACATGAGCCGATACCTCAAGGAAGCGCTGTTGTTGCTGTACCTGTTCAGGGGACATGACTATTACCTGGAGCGTCTTGCGGCGCTGGGTTTCAGCTTTGCAACGGTGTTGTTCGGCGCAATGTTCGTTGCGCTGCTGCTTGCGTTGTGGATGGGCGCCTACATTCGCCAGGCGCTGGTGCGGCATCTGTTCGCATTGGCGATGTTTGCCTCGGCGGTTTTCTTCGAGGTGTACACCCGGGTGACCGACAGCTACCTGACCTACAGCCAGTTCGTATCGCTGGTGTATTCGGGTGGGTTTATCCAGGAGGCGGCGTATCAGTATCGCGAGGTGATTTTCAGCGCGATGGCGGGGGGCCTCTTGCTGGTGCTGGGCATCGGCCTGAAACCACGGCGGCGGCTGCCATTGCCCGGTTATGTACCGGTCGCCGCGCCGTTGTTCGGGGTATTGCTGCTCAGTGGCGTGCTGTTCGCAAGGGCGGGTGAGGGCGCCCGTGGTTTACCGATCATGTACACGCCGCTGGCCTACCTGAACCTGTTTGTCTACGAGGCGTTGCACAATACGGTCGGCGCCCGAGAGCCCGTCAGCCTGCTGCGGCAATCGTCTGTGATCGGGCACGATATCGTATTGATCATCGACGAAAGCATCGGTGGCAATTACCTAGATATAAACACCCCGTCCGGTGTGGCCAGTGGTCTCAAGACACCGCCGCCCGGTGTGGAAATCTTCAACTACGGCTACGCCGCCTCCATCGCCAATTGCAGTGCCGACACCAACGTCACCCTGCGTTATGGCGGTACGCGGGCTGACTACATGCGCATCAACAGCACGCAGCCGTCGATCTGGCAGTACGCCCATGGCGCCGGCATGCGCACGGTCTATATCGATGCCCAGCGCACCGGCGGCAACTTGCAGAACCTGATGACCGAGCTGGAAAAACAGGACATCGACCAGTTCATTCAATTCGACCAGGTCCGCGTGCTGGACCGCGACATGGCAGCCGCGGCGCAGTTGGCCAAGCTGCTGAACAATGACCGGGCAGAGCTGGTAGTGGTGAATAAAGTGGGCGCGCATTTTCCGGTCCACGACAAATATCCCGATGCCTTCATGACCTACCGTCCGGCCTTGCCCCGCGGACAGTTCCAGGACGTGGCCGACACCGGCAAGCGCGACGGCTTCAATGGCCGGCAGGATGATTGGCAGCTGTATCGCAATGCTTACCAGAACACACTGCTGTGGAACGTCGGCGAGTTTTTCCAGCGCCTGTTCCAACAAGGCAACCTCCAGAATGCCGTGCTGATCTACACCTCCGACCATGGCCAGGACCTGCATGAGCGTGGCAATCCCGGGCTCAATACGCACTGCGGCGGGGACCCGGTGGAAGAGGAAGGGCTGGTGCCGCTGGTGGTCATCCAGGGCAGTCAATTGCGCACCCTGGATTGGCCCCGCGCCTGGGCGCAGAACAAGGACCGCTCCAGTCACTACAACATCTTCCCGACGCTGCTGGCATTGATGGGCTACGACCCGGCGGCGGTCGTGGCGCGATATGGAAAACCCTTGAGCGAGCCCACCGAAGACGACTTCACCTTCAATTACCGCTTCAATGCACGACTGGGGGCCAAGCCAGCCTGGAAGCACATCGACCTGGGCAGCATCGTTACGCCGGGGCCCGTGAAGGCGCAAGTGGCGACGGGCAAGTGATGAACGGCTCGACAATGACGGACCAATACCGGGAACCGGATATTTCCTGGAACTCTCACAGCCGCTCAACCTCCGCTATTCTGTCGCCTTCGCCGATCTGCCGAGTGCCCCCATGCTGGAAGTCCGTAACGTCTTCAAAAGCTACGCCACGCCCCAAGGCCCGCTGCCGGTCTTGCAGGGCGTCGACCTGACGTTGCCCCCCGGCAGCAGCCTGGCGTTGATGGGGGAGTCAGGCAGCGGCAAGAGCACCTTGCTGCACTTGGTCGCCGGCCTGGATAAAGTCGATCGCGGCAGTATTCGCAGCGGCGGGTATCGGCTCGACGGTATGAGCGAACACCAGTTGGCGAACTGGCGGCGCACGGAAATCGGCCTGGTATTCCAGCAGTTCAACCTGATCAGCAGCTTGCCGGTGGAAGACAACCTGGCGTTCCAGGCGCGCCTGTGTGGCCGTTTTGACGCAGGCTGGCAAGGGCATCTGGTGCAGCGGCTCGGGCTTTCGGATCTGCTGCGGCGGTATCCCGAGCAGTTGTCCGGCGGGCAGCAACAGCGAGTCGCCTTGGGCAGGGCCTTGGCTTCGCGTCCGCCGCTGCTGTTGGCCGATGAACCCACCGGCAGTCTCGACGAAGCCACCAGCGACGAGGTGCTGCAACTGCTGCTGGAGTTGCTCGACGGCAGTCCGACCAGCCTGTTGATGGTCACGCACAGTCAGCGGGTGGCGGCGCGCCTGGCCCATCGGGTGGTGTTGCAAGGCGGGCGCCTGGCAGAGGCGGCCCAGGGGTGATGATCTTTCGCCAGACGCTCAAGGCGCTGCTCAGTCATTGGCGTCGGCACCCGGTGCAGTTTTTCAGTGTACTGACCGGGCTTTGGCTCGCCACCAGTCTGCTGACCGGTGTGCAGGCGTTGAACAGCCAGGCCCGTGACAGCTACGCCCGCGCCAGCCAACTGATCGGCGGCGAACCCCAGGCCAGCCTGAGTGCTCCCGGCGGCGGCACATTCGCGCAGCAATGGTTCATCGACCTGCGTCGCCAGGGCTGGCCCGTGTCGCCGGTATTGCAGGCGCGAGTGACGCTGTTGGGGCACGAAGACCAACGCCTGCAATTGATGGGCATCGACCCGGTGTCGCTGCCGCCGGGCTCGGCGGTGGCGGGGCAGGCGCGAGAGATTGGCGAGGTGGTGGAGTTCTTCACCGGCACTGGCCACACCTGGATTGCCCCGCAAACATTACAGGCGCTGGGACTGAAGGAAGGCGACAGGCCCCGCACTGCCGATGGCCAGCCTTTGCCGCCCTTGCACGTGCAGCCGGACATGGCCCCCGGCGTGCTGCTGATGGACATCGGTTTTGCTCAGGCACTGCTCGGGTTGCCGGATCAGCTTTCGCGCTTGGTATTGCCTGACAGCTACACCGCTGTCTTGCCGGAGGCCTTCAATGGCTTGCTCCAATTCAAGCGCGCCGAGGATGAAAACAACCTGTCGCGCTTGACCGAGAGCTTCCACTTGAATCTCGACGCCTTGGGGTTTTTATCCTTTGTGGTGGGCCTGTTCATCGTCCACGCCGCCATTGGCCTTGCCCTGGAACAACGTCGCGGTCTGCTGCGAACCCTGCGAGCCTGCGGCGTCAGCGCGCGGGTGCTGATCAGCAGCCTGGTGCTGGAGTTGGGCGCGTTGGCGTTAGTGGGCGCGATGGCCGGCGTGCTCAGTGGGTATTGGTTGGCCAGCCTGCTATTGCCCGACGTCGCGGCGAGCCTTCGAGGTTTGTACGGCGCCGAAGTGCCGGGGCAATTGAACCTCAGCCCTTGGTGGTGGCTGGGCGCAATTGGCCTGGGCTTGCTTGGTGCGCTGTTGGCCGGAGCCCAGAGCCTGTTGCGCGCCGCTCGCCTGCCGCTGCTGGCCCTTGCCAATCCCCAGGCCTGGCACCAGGCCCACGCGCGATGGTTGCGGCGCCAGGGTGGGGTGGCGCTGTTGGCCGCGCTGGTCGCCGCCTCGGCGTTGGCCTGGGGCGACAGCCTGGCGAGCGGTTTTGTCCTGATGACCGCACTGTTGCTAGGCGCGGCCTTGGCCTTGCCGGTGTTGCTCAACGGCGTACTGAATTTACTGTTGCGCCGCAGCCGTTCGGTGCTCGGCCAGTGGTTTGTCGCCGATTGCCGTCAACAATTGCCGACGCTGAGCCTGGCGCTGATGGCCTTGCTCCTGGCGTTGGCGGCGAACATTGGCGCCGGCAGCATGACGGCGGGGTTTCGCCAGACGTTCAGTGACTGGCTCGAACAGCGACTGACCGCCGAGCTGTACATCAACCCGCAAACCCCGACCCAGGCGGCCGAACTGCATGACTGGCTCAGCCAGCAACCCTCCGTCACTGCCGTGTTGCCCAACTGGCAAGTGTCGATCCCGTTGCAAGGTTGGCCGACCGACATCTACGGCATCGTCGATCATCCGTCCTATCGTCAGCATTGGCCTTTGCTGGAGGCCGCAGGGGATCAAGCGTGGGAACAACTGGCCGGTGCAGACACGCTGATGCTCAGCGAGCAACTGGCCCGGCGCCTGAAGGTGCGGATCGGCGATCGAGTGACCCTGCCGACTCCGCAAGGTCCTTGGAGGCCTCGCATCGTCGGGATTTATGCCGACTACGGCAACCCCAAGGGCCATGTACTGATCAATGCCGGACATCTGCGCGCGCACTGGCCGCAGTTGACACCGAATCGCTTCAACCTGCGCATCGAGCCGGCGGCGATTCCCCGATTGCTGACGGCGTTGCAGGCGCGCTTCAACCTCGATGACAACCGGATCGTCGACCAGGCGCGGCTCAAGGGATGGTCAACCCAGGTGTTCGAACGCACTTTTGCCGCCACGGCGGCACTCAACAGCCTGACCCTGGCGGTGGCGGGCGTCGCGTTGTTCATCAGCCTGCTGACCCAGAGCCAGAGTCGCCTCAGCCAGTTGGCGCCGCTATGGGCATTGGGGATAACGCGGCGACAGTTGATGCTGCTCAACCTCGGCCAGACCTGGCTGCTGGCGCTGTTGACGCTGCTGCTGGCCTTGCCGCTGGGCATCGCCCTGGCTTGGTGCCTGGACGCAGTCATCAACGTGCAGGCCTTTGGCTGGCGCCTGCCATTACGGCTTTTTCCGATGCAGTTGGCGCAGTTGCTGGGCCTGGCAATGTTCGCCACGCTGCTGGCATCGGCCTGGCCGCTGTACGCGTTGTACCGTACGCAACCGGCGGATTTGCTGAGGACGTTCGCCCATGAAGATTAGAGTTGGCCTGATGCTGCTGGCGCTGCTCGGCGGCTGTGACAACGCATCGCCACCGGACAAGGGCTTTGCCGGCCTGGGCACCGAGGCTGTCGCGTTCACGCCGGTGGTGCCCGGGCGCGTGTTCAGCTTTCCAGCCGATCACGGTGCCCACGAAGGCTTCCGCATCGAGTGGTGGTACGTCACTGCCAATCTCAAGGACGCCGAGGGCCGGGATTTCGGCGTGCAATGGACGCTGTTCCGCAGCGCCCTGGATGCCGCGCCCCAGGCCAGCGGTTGGCGCAACCAGACGATCTGGCTCGGCCACGCCGCCGTCACGTCCGCCACCGTCCATCATGCCGCCGAGCGCTACGCCCGGGGCGGAGTCGGGCAGGCCGGCGTGCGCACCACGCCCTTCGATGCCTGGATCGACGATTGGCGCTTCGGCACTCAAGCCGTTGGCCCGGACCCGCTCGCGGACATGCAGTTGAAGGCGCGCGGGCCACACTTCAGCTACGACTTGCGGCTGACTTCGACCCGGCCGTTGGTGCTGCAAGGGGATCAGGGTTTCAGTCAGAAATCCGAACAAGGCCAGGCCTCGTACTACTACAGCCAACCGTTTTTCCAGGCGGCTGGTGCCCTTGAAATCGATGGCCGGCGCTATCAAGTCAGCGGCCCGGCCTGGCTCGACCGTGAATGGAGCAGCCAGCCCCTGACGGAAAACCAGACCGGTTGGGATTGGTTTTCCTTGCACTTGGAAAACGGCGATCACGTCATGCTTTATCGCATGCGCCACAAGGACGGCGAGCCTTACCTCACGGGCACCTGGATCGATGCCCGGGGCCAGGCGAGGACACTGGACGCCAGGGCAATCAGCCTCACGCCGCTGGACACCGCCGAGGTAGCCGGACGATCGATGCCGGTGCGCTGGTCCATCAAGATTCCCGCCAGGCAACTCGATGTCACCACGCGGGCCCTCAATCCCGATGCCTGGATGAACCTGCGCATCCCGTATTGGGAAGGGCCGGTGCAACTGAGCGGCAGCCATGGCGGCAATGGCTATCTGGAAATGACCGGGTATTGATTCGTCGGAACTCCCCGCGTGCGTCGCCCCTCATACCTATGAATGCCTCGCGGGAGTCCGTCATGAGCGATGACATCAAACCACCGTCGCTGGCCGACTGGCAGCGGCTGTTCGACGACAAGGCCTATTGGCAGGAATCGCCCGATGCTCATTTCACCGAGCTGATGCGGCTGGCCGACGACCTGTTCGGCCTGGGAGAGATTGACCTGGACCGGTGGCAAGAATTGAAGACCCAGGCCGAGGAGCTTCACCAGCGCTCGCCGGATGCCAACGTCGCAGAGGAAGTAGCGGACCCCGACGCGTGATGCCCGTCAAGCCAACCCAAGGAGTTCGCGATGAAGCCCAGCCCCGATCAAACGCAGGAAAACCCCGACGACCCGGCGCTGCCCGGCGAGGTGGAGCGTGACAACGACGCATTGCGGCCCAATGACCCGGCCAAGCGTGAGCAGCAGGGCAACCCTGATGCGCAGGAAACCGATGCGCAGAAAACCGCCAGGCAAAAACAAGACCGCTGATGCGACGTGAAGAATAATTTATGCGGGGCTCACGGACATCCCGTGCAAGCTCCACTATCATTGTTGGCGTTCGCCCAGTGTCAGGCTCTTTACCAGTGCATGGAATGCCGAGGCCGTCGCACTGGGCGAACACCCGCGAGGGTTAGCCTGCGACCGGCGTACGCCAGTCATCGGAGCCCGAGGTACCGCTCACTTCGTGGGTCCAGGTGATCTTGCGGTAGGTGAAGTGCACGTCCTCCAGATGAGTGAAATGGCTGTTGCCAGGGTCCTGGCAGTTGAGCATGTAATCCTTCATATCGACGATGATCGCGTCTTCCAGGGTGGTGGTGTAGTAGTGCTCCTGGGTGCCCGCAGCCGAAGTGCGATACCACTGGATCTCAACCTTCGTCAGGCGTTCGCCACTGGTCAGGGCTGCCTGGAGCAACGGCGAGGCTTTATCGAATACCTTGGTGATGACCAAGGGTTTGTGTATGCGCTGGCCAGTTGGCTGGCCGGACTGGGGATCGCGGGGAATCGTCACCTGGTGCTGGAAGCCCTGCACCATGACCTGGTCTTCATGACCTTCCTGATAGGTGTTGCCTACCGAGTCAGCGGTGAACGCGCCTGCGGTGATCAGACCTTGTTTGGTGCCTTCGATGGACATGTAAGCGGGGGTAGCCAATGGATGCTCCTTGCTGGATAGCTGGACGCCCGGGACGTGAATCGTCCGAGGCGGCTGACCGATATCAAGAGCCATGCCATTTATAAAAAACGTCGATAAATCAATCTGTTGGGATTATTTCTCTGCGGAGCATGGCGCCGGTGCCTCGAAACTCACGCAGAAGGCTGCATGCCCTCCACTGTCGATTGCGCACGCAGCAGATGCCGTCTGCCATCGGCGAAATGGCCATGCCGCAGAGGATAGTCAGGTGTTGGCGCGCAACTTATTGCTTTTCTATTCTTGGGCTATTTTCCGAGCGTCCAATGCCGACAGGCATTCGTCGATGGAGCGCTTTTGCGTCTCGGCGTACAGCGCCAGTTCATCGATGGTCGGCCGTTCCAGCGCTGCTTCGAACGCCTGTCGATTGGATTGCCCGGCATAGTGGCTCTGGGCGGCATCGCCCAGGTTCGACTGGAATATCCCGGCGGCGCTGACCGGCAGGAAATCTTCGTAGACCAGCGGTTCGGCGCGCAAATAGCGCTGTTCCAGCAAGCGCTCCAGCGAGATCGGCTGTTCCAGCGTGCCTTTGGCGGCAAGCCCCGCCGGTGTCACGAAATAGCGGAAGTAGGCCAGCGCTTGCCGGCGCAGCGCTTCGTGGTCATCCGGGAACTGGGCAAAGTGCTCTGCCATCAACGCGTTGTAGCGTTCGGCATTGGCTTCGTTGGGAAATTCGCCCAGGGCATCGCGCGCTGCGTTCAGCAACTGATCGTAGAGGGCCCGTCCTTTTGGCGTGAGGGCCGCGCCTCGTTGTTCGATTTCCCCGAAGCGGGCGCTGTGGCTGCCCTGGGATTGGTGTTGGTCAGTGAACGCGACGGGCTCGTCGAGCGCCTTGAAACTGGTCTGGCGCAGCAGGATAGGGCACTGGCGACGAGGCGGGCCCTCGACCACCGCTTTGGGTGTGATGCCATGCACCGGCATCTGGGCCTGCACGATATCGATGTCCAGGGTACGCGGCGTCAGGTGGTTGATGTGCGGCCCCTTGAACGCCACCACGTCGGCGATCAGGCGATGCTGGGCGCTCAGTTGTCGATATTGCTCGGCGGTGACGGTGGCGCTGTGGTGCCAGCGAAAGGTTTCCAGCGCTTGCAATACAAACTCGTCAGCCTGGGATTGCGTCAGGCCGCCCTGGCGTTCGGCCAGTTCAATCAGTTCGAGAGCGCCCGGGGTAAAGATCTGACGCTTGGCCAGCACCGCCTCGGCAAAGGTCCGCAGTTCGCTGTTTTCGATCAGCTCCAGGCGCAGCAGCGAGGTAAATACCCGGAACGGGCTTATCTGCAGCGACGTTTCATGCACGGCGCGAAAAGCCGTCGAATGCACCGGGACCCCGGCTGGTGTCAGGTCGTAATAGCCCACCGGTTGCATGCCCATCACCGCAAACAGTCGGCCCAGCATCGCCAGTTCGGTGGCGGTCCCGACGCGGATCGCGCCATGGCGCTCCATGTCCAGGCGCTGGAGTTCACCGGTGCTGCGCAGGTGCTCGGCCAGCGATGGATCGTTGGTCAGGACCTGGGCGTTGGTTTGCTCAACCAGGCTCATCAATGCGCCATACAGCGGCACCTCGTCGCGGTACATGTCGGACATCGCCCTGGAAAAGCGTTGGCGGATCAAGTCGGGGCTGACGAAGCTCATCGTGAGAATTCCTGGCGAGGGCTGTGGGAAAGTTGAACGAAAGATCGCAGCCTTCGCCAATGCCGGCAAACGAAGAATCTTCAGGACTTCATTCTCCCAGGGACTGATCGGCAGGCTCCCTCCCGGGCTGCACCTTGCTTACTGTCCCAAACCCTCGAGGAAGTCCCGATACAGCGCCGCGGTCTTGCCGGGTTTTTCAACCATCGGCATGTGGCCGACCCCGTCCCAGATTTCCACGCGCAGGTCGGCGATGCCCTTGCTCCAGACCGGCACGCTGCTGACGTCGATCAGCCGATCCTTGCGCCCCCAGAGCAACAACGACGGCGCCCGGATATCCCCCAGGCGAGGCTCCATCGGCGGGCTGGCGCGCAAGTCGACGAAGATCTCCGCCAACTCCTCCCGGCGCTGCTCGTAGCGTTGGGCCAGTGCGGCGAGTACGACGCTGGGCAGCCAGGGCGGGGAAGCCATGGTCATGGCGTAGAACGGCGCGAAATCATCCCGTGAATGAACCAGGAACGGGTTGTGGCCGGCGGCCAGGTGACGTTCCATGTCGCTGGGCTCGGGGGCCGTGACGCCGGCCGGGTCGATCAGCGCCAGGGTCAGCACCCGTTCAGGCGCAGTCGCCGCCAGCCACGCCGCGAGGTAGCCGCCCATGGAGTTGCCGATCACATGGACCTTGTCCAGGCCGCAGGCATCGAGCAATTCGACCACGCGCCGGGCCTGGGTCGGGATGTCGTAGCCGCCACCAGCCTTGAAGCCGGTTTCGCCATGGCCGGCCAAGTCCGGGATGATCACCCGGTAGCGGTTGACGAAAGGTCGGGCGAAGCGCAGCCACAGGTTCTTGTCGGCGCTGTAGCCGTGCAGCATCAGGATGCTGCCGGATGCTTCATAGGGCCCGCCTTGCCAGGTGGACACGGTCATTTCGCTGATGGGCACGGTGATTTTGTGCAGCCGATACAGGCGCGCCTCCAGAGCCATGCCCAAGTCATACAGCACGTGGCCGATGCCTGGATACGTCAACCAGCTCCAGGCGATGAACACGGCGAGCACTACCCACAACACCAGCATGTCTTGCCCCCCATGGGTTACGTAGGATTGTTGACCCGCGGGTCGAGCCGACGGATCAGGTGTTACGTAAGTGAAGCTGAAACCTTGGGATATCGCGACGACAGGTGTGCATTTGCTTTGATACGCGTTGTGTCGGACAGCAGGTTCTCCATCTCATGTATAGCCAAGATCCGCCAAGGACCGCTTCGCCTTGCACAAGAAATACCCCTCCAGTGAGTAATGGCTATTTGACTGCACCCTGATAGACTGCAGTCACCCCATCCCGGGAACTCGGGAGACCTGCGGTGCAGAGGCCTCTATGCAAAAAACCGGAAAAAAGGGACTCTCGCTGGCCAGGAGGCTATACACATCGCGCATCCTGGGCCTGGCGTTGGGGTTGCTGCTGGTCAGTGCCGCCGTCTATCCCCTTGACCCGGCGCCCTGGGTCTGGGGCTTGTTGCTGTTCAATGGCCTGCTCTGGCCACACCTCTCTTATCAATGGGCCCGTCGTTCGGCGGTGCCGTACCACGCTGAACACCGCAACCTGTTGATCGACGCGTTGCTCGGCGGATTCTGGGTCGCGGCGATGCAGTTCAATCCGCTGCCTACGGCCGTCACGTTGGCGATGATGTCGATGAACAACGTCGCGATTGGCGGCCTGCGTTTCCTGCTGGCCGGCGCGCTGGCCCAAGTGGCTGGCATTGCATTGGGGAGCGTGGTCTTCCCCTTGACCAGCGTGCCCATGACCAGCCCGACGCAGCTCTATGCCTGTCTGCCGCTGCTGTGCCTTTATCCGCTGGCGCTGGGTTGGATCTGCTTTCGCCAGGCCTACACCCTGGGCCGGCAGAAGCGTGAGTTGCTGGCGCTGAGCCGTACCGACAGCCTTACCGGACTGCTCAACCATGGCGCCTGGAAAGATCGACTCAATGAAGAATTCCAGCGCTGCCTGCGCCATCCACCAGACGAGGCCCTGGGCGCGATCGCGCTGATCGACATCGACCATTTCAAAGCCATCAACGACACCTACGGCCACGGCGCCGGTGACGTGGTACTGCGCCAGCTCGGCAAGCTGCTCAGGCAGAATCTGCGGGCTGCCGACATTGTCGGGCGCTACGGTGGCGACGAGTTTTGCGTGATCCTGCCGGACCTGACCTTGCACAAGGCGGTGCAGGCCATGGACGGCTTGCGCGAGCGCTTCGCCACGTTGGCCTACGAGCAGGACCCGGCGTTGAAAGTGAGCCTGAGCATCGGCCTGGCAGCCTTCAACCCGGCTTATGGCGATGCGACGGCATGGTTCAATGACGCCGATCAACTGCTTTATGAAGCCAAGTCCAGTGGGCGCAACCGAGTTGTCTGTCAGCGACATCTGCCAAAGTTGGAGGCGTCGACGGTCTAGAGCCTTGGCGTATTGTCGGGTAGGGTGCCCCTTGGTCTCTCTAGAGTATTTCCCGACGAAACAAGGATGAAATCATGACCGTTACCGCTCGTCGCTCCCGTCTCGCCGTCAGTCTTGGCCTGAGCCTGGCCCTTGGCGCTTTCGCCCCCGCTGCCTTCGCGCAACCCCATCAGCAAGTCTTGACCCATGCCGAACAGTACAAGGGCGAGGCCCTGAAACTGCTGGAACGGCTGGTGAACATCGACTCCGGTTCCGGTTATGTGCCGGGGCTGACCCAGGTCGGCGACATTGCCATTGATGAGTTGCACAAGCTCGGCGCCACTATCGAGAAAGTGCCGAATTCGGACGGCACCCAGCATGTCCTGGCGACATTCAAGGGCACCGGCAAGGCGAAGATCCTGCTGATGGCCCACATGGACACGGTGTTCAAGGAAGGCTCCGCCGCCGAGCGGCCTTTTCATATCAAGGATGGCCGGGCCTACGGGCCGGGTGTGATGGACGACAAGGGCGGTATCGTCGCCGGGATCTATGCATTGAAAGTGCTAAAGAACCTGGACTTCAAGAACTACGCGCAGATCACGTTCCTGCTCGACGCCAGCGAAGAAACCGGCTCGGACGTCGCCACCGACCTGATCAAGAAAACCGCCAAGGCCCATGACGTGACCCTCAACCTTGAACCGGGTCGTCCGGCGGACGGTTTGGTGGTGTGGCGCAAGGGCAGCGCAACCGCCCTGGTGGAGGTCAAGGGCAAGGCGGCCCACGCCGGTGTGGCGCCGGAGCTGGGGCGCAACGCCGCGATGGAAGCGGCGCACCAGATCCTGCAACTGGGCAAGCTCGGCGACGCGGAGAAGAAAACCACCATCAACTTCACCGTGCTGAAGGCCGGCGATCGGACCAATGTGATTCCTGACCAGGCAACGGCGAAGGCCGACGTGCGCGCAGCGGTGCCGGAGGAGTTCGATCGCATCGAAAAAGATCTCGCCCGAGTCTCGAAGGACAAACTGATCGCCGAGACCGAAGTCACCACCAGCCTGCAGCGCGGTTTGCCGCCGATGCCGCAGACGAAGGAGTCGGATCGATTGATGGCGATGGCCCAGGGCATCTATGGCGAACTGGGGCGCAAACTCACCGAAGAGGGCAGCGGCGGGGCGGCGGATGCCAGCCTCTCGGCTGGGGTTGGCACACCGACATTGGATGGTTTTGGCATCGTCGGCGGCAATATTCATACGCCGCAGGAATACGCCGAGGTCGAGAGCATGGTGCCGAGGATTTATCTGCTGTCGCGGATGATTATGGAATTGGCGGGGCGGTAGCAGGATGGCTTCTGTGGCGAGGGAACTTGCTCCCTCGCCACAGGGGGATGCGTTGCTTGGGCTAGCGCGGGTCGACGTTATCCAGCGCTCGATTCGCCAGCAGTCCGCCCAGTTCGATCAGTTGCAGGATGCCCAGGGCCACGTGCCGGCGCGAGCCGTCCAGGTCGAAGGCCAGGTCATTGATCATCGCGTTGGCCGAGGCCAGGGTTTCGCTGAGATTGGCGAGCAGGGACTCGGTGTCGATGCCGTTGATGAGGGTGAAGAGCTGGCTTGGGTCGGTTTGCGGTTTGCTGGATGTGGGTTTCAGGTAGTAATCGAGGGCGCGGTCTGCCGCCGCTTTGTCGAGTGCTTCCGAGTCGGCTGGATCGTTGTCCGGCGGGTTTGGGGTTGCTTTGAACATGATGAAACTCCTTGGTAATGGGAGCCACAACCCTTTGCTACCAAACATTGGGTGGCGGCTATACGCAGGTTGGTAGACCGGGTACCAAGGCAAACCCAGCGCGCCGCAAGGCGCCCCGCGCACAGCCGCCATAATAAATATGCCGGAGCTGTGCGCCTTAGTTTTACCCGGGCTACCAAACCCGATCGCTGATTTTCAGCGACCGAGCAACAGTAAAGCCCACCCTCAAGGCGCACAAGCCAGCGGATTCTGGCGTAGTCGTAGGCAAAGGCGCAAGACGCTGGAGTTCGTTCCTACACCAAGGTAATTAAAATAAACGCAACAGCTTTTTGGCGAGGGGATTTATCCCCGTTAGGCTGCAAAGCAGCCTCAAAGTCGCGACGCGGTCCATAGCTGGGATGTCTGCGAAGCCAGGTTTCACGGCCGCTGCGCAGCCCTGCGGGGATAAATCTCCTCGCCACAAGAGCGGGTTAGGCGTTGATGGCGTCGTTGCTAATAAACCCAAACCTCCACCCGCCGATTGCGAACCCTTCCTTCATCCTCACTATTGGCCGCCACCGGCATCAACGCGCCAAACCCGCGTACCTCGCGCAACGTCACGCCGTATTTGACCAGTTCGCGCCGCACCGCCATGGCCCGCAGCCTGGACAACAGGTCGGCTCGCGCCGGGTCGTCCTTGAGGTCGCCGAACCCTACGAGGGTCACGCGTCGGTCGGCCTTGCCGTGCTGCTTGATGTAGTCAAGCACGCGGCCCAGGTCTTGTTGGGCCTTGCTGTCGAGGCTGGCGCTGCCTTCTTCGAAACGGAAATTCACAGTCAGGCGCTGGGCATGGCGGCTCAGGGCCTGGTACCCCTCCGGCATCAGTGCGTTGGGGACGACAGCCATGGCCTGTACGGTCTGGGCGATGAAGCCGTTCGCTGCAACGATGGCCTGGCCCTGTTCACCTTGGGTGAAGTCCACCAGAGCTTCGGCCCAGGGATTGGCTTGCAGCGTGGGTAAGTAAAAGAACAAGCGCCGGGACAGGGGATAGTCCTCGGTGGCGATCAGGTTGTTCAGCGGCAACATGGGCTGGGAGGCACCGTCGACAATCGCCAGGGGCTTGGCTTGTCGCACATAGGGCAAACCGATAAAACCGATGCCCTGTGGGTCCTGGCTGACAGCGTCCGACAATTGCTCGCTGGATTCGAAGCGCCTGGCTGTAGGATCCAGCTTTTTGCCTTGTCGGTTGAGTACCAGTTCCTTGAAGGTATCGTAGGTTCCGGATTGCTCATCCCGCGCGTACAAATGAATCGGCCCGCCGACGCCACCCACGGATTCCCAGGTCTTGGCCTCGCCGCTGAAAATGCGCGCCAGTTGCACGGTATCGAGCTGACGCAGTGGGTTTTGCGGGTGGAGGATGATCGCCAGGCCGTCGATGGCGATGACTTGCTCGGATGCAGGACTTTTCAGATCGCCAAGGGCCGCCAGTTCCTTCAGTTCGCTGTCCTTGATCGGCCGGGAAGACGCGGCCAGGTCGGCGTTGGCTTGCTTGAGGGCGATGAACCCGGTGCTGGAGCCGTGGGCGGCGATGTCGATGGTGACTCGCTGGCCGTCTGCGGTTTGCCCGACAATGCGTTGCTCGTTGTCGCGACCGGTGATTTCGGTGCTGACCTTGAGCAACCCCTGGTCTTCCATCAGCCCGCGGACGAGGGCCGGCGCCAACGCCGCGCCGATGGTGTTGGAACCCTGGAGGCGCAGGGCAGGGCCGTGATCAGGAATGGGCAGACGGCTGCTCCATGCCACGCATGGCAGCCAGAGGCCGAGGAAAAACACAACGCACAGCCGCATGCCGACACCTTGGGAAACCAGGGAAGTGCCGGAAGATTAAGTCAGTCGGGTTACTGAAAGATGACAGGGAAGCGACGCACGTCGAATGACCGGCGCGGTCAGGTGTGGGAGCGAGCAGGCTCGGTCCCACAGGGACAGGGCAGTCGCTTGGATCAGCTCAATTGCAACCAGATCGGCGCATGATCCGACGGTTTTTCCATGCCTCGCAATTCATAGTCCACGCCAGCATCCTTGACCCGTGGCAGCAGGCCCTGGGACGCCAGGATCAAGTCGATGCGCAGGCCGCGCTTGGGCTCGTCTTCGAAACCGCGGCTGCGGTAGTCGAACCAGCTGAAGCGGTCGGTGACGTCCGGGTTCAGGTGACGGAAGCTGTCCACCAGGCCCCAGTTCTTCAGGCGGGCCATCCACTCGCGCTCTTCCGGCAGGAAGCTGCATTTGCCGGTCTTCAGCCAGCGCTTCATGTTGTCCGGGCCGATGCCGATGTCGCAGTCTTCCGGCGAAATATTCACATCGCCCATCACCACGACCGGTTGCTCGTTGCTGAAGCGTGTTTCCAGCAACTGCTGCAAGTCATTGTAGAAGCGTTCCTTGGCCGGGAATTTGGTGGGGTGATCACGGCTTTCACCTTGTGGGAAATAACCGTTCATGACGGTCACCGGCACACCATTGGCATCGGCAAAGGTGCCCCAGATGAAACGCCGCTGGGCATCTTCCTCGTCGGTCTCGAAGCCTTTGTGCAGCGTCAGTGGCGGCTGGCGCGAGAGCAGGGCGACACCGTAGTGGCCTTTCTGACCGTGGTAATGCACGTGATAACCCAGGGCTTGCACCTCGGCCAGTGGGAACTGTTCATCGTGGACCTTGGTTTCCTGCAACCCGATCACGTCCGGCTGGTGCTTGTCGATCAGTGCCGCCAACTGATGGGGACGGGCTCGCAGGCCGTTGATGTTGAAGGAGACGATCTTCATGGTCGGCTGTCCTGGCAAAACTGCGATGCTAGCTGACATGTGGGAACGGGGCTAGCGTGGCAGTAGGACAAATGCACTGCTAATGTCCTTGGCATGTAGGAACGATCGCAACCCTGTCGGGTTCGTAGTCAATAAGAGCAGGGCCTCACCGAGCCCGCCCAGGAGACGCAACGCCATGCCTGAAACCGCCAATGCTGATATCCACATGCTCGACAGCGGTTATTCCCGCGAAGCGCGTTCATTGTTGTACCAGGCTTATCGCCACGAGCCGACCTTCAGCTACCTGTTCGAGTCCGAGCGTCCCGGGTATGAACAGCGGGTGCGAGCGACAGTGCGAGAGCTGGTCAAGCAGCATTTCTTCCAGGATCTGCCGGCAATCGGCCTGTTGGTCAACGACCGTCTGATCGGCATCGCCCTGATCGCGCCGCCGCAGCGCCGCCTGGGCATTACCGAAAGTTGGGCCTGGCGCCTGCGCATGGTGCTGAGCACTGGGTTTCGCTGTACCCGACGGTACTTGGAATATCACGCATCGGTGCTGGCCTGCCTGCCATCGGACTCGGTCCATGTGTTGCCGTTGCTCGGGGTGCACCCACAATTCCAGGGCAAACACTATGGCGAGCAGTTGCTCGAAGCGGTGCATAACTGGTGTGCGGTGGATGAACATTCCCAAGGCGTGGTGCTGGACACCGGCAACCCACGCTATCTCGACTTCTATAAGCGCCAGGGTTATGAGGAAATTGGCGAAGTTGCGGTAGGACCTGTCCGCGAGCATGTGTTCTTTCATGCAAACCCGCAGGTTCTGCAGAGCGCGACAGCTTAGTCGCACGAACTTTTGGGAATCGTCTGGCTCTATCAGGCTCCCAACCTCGTGATAGCATCCGCGCCATGAATTTCCCAGGACGAATGACCGGTGGCGCGCTTTTGCTGTCTCTCAGCTGCGCGGCGCTGGCACAAAGTGAATTGGATGTGCGGATCAAACCGTCCAATGACGAACTCAAGGCCAACGTAGAAGGGTACATCGGTGGCTTGGGCGATCGTGACGAAGACGCGTTGCTGCGCTTCAGTCGCGGCGCCGAGGAGCAGGCGCGCAAGGCGGCCCAGGCGCTGGGCTACTACCAGCCGCAGATCGACAGTGAGGTCCAGGCGGGCAAGGCGCCGCGCCTGATCCTGAGCATCGACCCCGGCGAGCCGGTGCACTTGCGTAATGTCACGATTCGCATCGACGGCCCGGCGGCGTCGCTCAAGCGTTTCCGCGTGCCTGACAACGCAGGCCTCAAGCCCGGTGCGGTGCTCAACCACGGGCGCTATGAAGACGCCAAGCGGACGATCCAGAACCAGGCCTCGCGCTATGGTTTCTTCAGTGGGCGGTTCATCAGCCAGACGTTGCGCGTGGACCCGCAGGCCGGTATCGCCGACATCGAACTGATCTACGACAGCGGGCCGCGCTACGCCTTGGGCCCGGTCAGTTTCGAAGGTGATACACCCTTCGATGAAGACCTGCTGCAACGCATGGTGCCGTTCAAGGCGGGTGCGCCCTACGACTCCGAGCTCATCGCCGAACTCAACCAGGCCTTGCAATCGAGCGGCTACTTCGAAGGCGTGCGCGTCGATGCGGCGCCCACCGCGGCCACTGACAACGTGATCCCGGTAGCGGTCAAGCTCAACACCCGCAAGCCTCGCACCATGGGGTTGGGCCTGGGGTTCTCCACCGACGTAGGCCCCCGCGCGAAGGCCAACTGGACGCGCCACTGGGTCAACCCGCAAGGGCATAGTTATGGCTGGGAAGCGGAAGTGTCGGCGCCGCGGCAGAACGTCGGCCTGTGGTACGACGTACCGCTGGACCCACCCTTGACCGACAAGCTGCGCTACGCCGGCGGCTACCAATATGAAGAGCTGGCCGGCACCGATACCCTCAGCAAATTGCTCACCGTGGGGCCTGAATGGCACAGCAAGTTGCCCAGCGGCTGGCAGCGGGTGGTGTCACTCAAATGGCAGCGCGAGGAATACCGTCTCGGTGACGATTCGGGCCTGAGTACGTTGCTGATGCCGGGCGTCAGCTATTCGTACCTGCGCAGCGATAACCGTATCGACCCGCACAATGGCTACCGCCTGCAATTCGACACCAAGGTCGCCAAGGAAGGGCTGGGTTCGGACAACAACCTTTTGTATGGCACCGCCATGGTCAAGGGCCTGACCACCGTGTTCGACAAGCATCGTTTCCTGGCGCGCGCCCAGATCGGCGGCAGCGCCACCAATGGCTACAAATCGATTCCGCCGTCCCTGCGGTTTTTTGCCGGCGGCGATCAGAGCGTGCGCGGCTATGACTACCAGAGCCTGTCGCCGGAAAACTCCGAGGGCGATCGCATCGGCGGCCGCTACATGGTGGCCGGCAGCGTCGAGTATCAATATTCGGTCGCGGAAAAATGGCGCGTCGCAACCTTCGTTGACCAGGGCAACTCTTTCAATAATCTCGATTTGCCAAGCCTCAAGACCGGCGTGGGTGTCGGCGTGCGCTGGGTGTCGCCGGTCGGCCCGATCCGCCTCGACCTGGCCCATGCCCTGGACGACGAGGGCGGCATTCGATTGCACTTTTCCATGGGGCCTGAGTTGTGAATCGCGGTTTGAAAATAACGCTGCTGGCCCTTGGCGGTTTGCTGGTGGCGGTCTTGCTGGCCTTGAGCGTGATGTTGGGCACGGCGTTAGGCAGCCGCTGGGCCCTTGGCCTGGTGCCAGGGCTGAGCGTCGAGAATTTCCAGGGGCGGCTGGGCGGGCAGTGGAATGCCGACCGGATAGTGTGGCAACAGGACGCCAGCCGGGTAGAACTCGATCAGCCGGTCTTAGCCTGGTCGCCGTTTTGCCTTTTGCGCATGACCCTGTGCATCGAACAGCTCAAGGCTGACAGGATCGCCTTGCAACTGCCAGCCTCTTCCGATGCGCCGAGCAGCGGTCCGATCAGCCTGCCGGACCTGGACTTGCCCCTGGCGATCGAGCTGGGGGACGTCCAGGTGGGCAGCCTGTCGTTCAACGGCAGCGAACAGCTCAAGGGTTTGCAACTGGCGGCGCACTGGACCGCCGAAGGTCTGCAGATCGATTCGGTGCAATTGCAGCGTGACGAGCTGAGCCTGAAACTGTCCGGCCTGTTGCAGCCGCGTGGGGACTGGCCGCTGAGTGCTGCGGGCCAGCTGACATTGCCCGCACCGGGTGCGACACCTTGGGTGCTGGATTTGAAAGTCGACGGCGATCTGCTCAAGACCCTTGATCTTAGTGCTGACAGCAGCGGTTATCTGCAAGGTCGCCTCAAGGGCGATGTGCAACCGCTCGCGGACAACCTGCCGGCCAAGGTGCGCATTACCGCCGACGGCTTCAAGGCCGGCGCCGACCTGCCGGACACGCTGTTGCTCAATCAGCTGGAATTGACTGGCGAGGGTAATCTGAAAGAGGGCTACCAACTGCTCGGCAAGGCGAGTCTGCCCGCCGAGAAAGGCCCGGTGGCGTTGTCGCTCAGCGGCAAGGTTGACGCCAACGGCGCACACATCGCGGGTCTGGATCTGGATGCGGGCGACCAGCGAAGCCTCAAGCTCACCGGGCAACTGGATTGGCGCGAAGGCTTGAGCGCCGAAGCGAAAATCGCCTGGCTGGACTTCCCTTGGCATCGCCTCTATCCACTGATCGACGAACCGCAAGTCACGTTGCGCCGTTTCAATGGCGAGGTCTCGTACACCGATGGCAAATACCTCGGCAATTTCCAGGCAGCGCTGGACGGTCCCGCCGGGGCGTTCAGCCTGGACAGCCCGTTCAGCGGCGACCTGACGCAAATCCATTTGCCACAGCTCAAGCTCGGCGCCGGACAGGGCAAGGCCGAAGGGCACTTGAGCCTGCAATTCGCCGATGGCATTGCCTGGGACACGGCGCTTGAACTGTCGGCCATCAACCCAGCGTACTGGCTTGGCGAGCTGCCCGGCACGCTGGCCGGGCCGTTACGCAGTAAGGGCGCGCTGAGAAACGACCAGCTCGAGCTCGAAGCGGACCTGGACCTCAAGGGCAAACTGCGCGGCCAACCGGCGCTGCTCCAAGCCAAGGCCAGCGGCGCGGGCGAGCAGTGGAACCTCGGTGCGCTGGATATTCGCCTGGGCGACAACCGCATCAACGGCGCTGCCAGCCTGCAACAAAAACTGACCGGCCAGATCGACATCAAGCTGTCACGGCTGGCCCAACTCTGGCCGCAACTGCGCGGCCAGGTCATGGGCCGTCTCGACATGGCGGGGACGCTCAAGGCGCCCCAAGGCAAATTCGGCTTGCAGGGCACGCAGCTGGCCTTCCAGGACAACCGCCTGCAAAGCCTGAACCTGGACGCGACGCTCGACAGCGGGCAGCGGGGCAAGGTCAATCTGAAGGCGAGCGGTATCAGCACCGGCGAAACATCGCTCGGCGTGTTGACGGTCAGCGGCCAGGGCGACATCAAGCAGCAGAAACTCAATCTCGACCTGCAAGGGCCGCAATTGGAAAGCACCTTGACCCTCGACGGTTCGCTTGACCAAGGCAACTGGCGTGGACGCCTCGCCAGCGGCGACGTGCAAGTTGGCGGGCAAACCTGGCGCTTGCAGGCGCCGGCGAAGCTGGAGCGCCTGGCCAACGGCACGCTGAACTTCGGTGCCCACTGTTGGCGATCCGGCCAGGCCAGCCTCTGCGGGGAAGATCAGCGCCTGATACCGGAGCCAAGGCTGCGCTATCACCTCAAGCAGTTCCCCATCGAAAGCCTGGCCCAGTGGATGCCCAAGGACTTCAGCTGGCGAGGTCAACTCAATGCCGACCTGCAACTGGACCTGCCGGCCAGCGGCCCGAACGGTCGAGTGTCGGTGGATGCCAGCGGCGGAACCTTGCGGATTCGAGATAATGAGCAGGGCAAGGGGCAATGGCTGGATTTTCCCTACCAGACCCTGACGCTGAACAGTCGCCTGACGCCCACGCGTATCGACACGGATCTCAATTTCGTCGGTGCCCGGCTCGGTGAATTGATGCTCCAGGCCCGAATCAATCCGTTGCCAGCCAGCAAACCGTTGAGTGGCACCTTCCGGTTGAGTGGCCTGGACCTGTCGGTGGCCCGGCCGTTCGTGCCGATGGTGGAAACCCTGACCGGCCATTTGAACGGCAGCGGCACGCTGTCCGGTGGCTTGCTTGCGCCACAGGTCAACGGCAACCTCGTGCTCAGTGACGGCGAAGTGTCCGGCCCGCAATTACCGATCAGCCTCGAAGCCTTGCAGGTACGAGCGATGATCGCTGGGGAAACGGTACGCCTCGAGGGCGATTGGAAAAGTGGCAAGGACGGGCAGGGCCGCCTGGCCGGGAACATCGGTTGGGGTGAGGCCCTGACGCTGGACCTGGCGCTCAAGGGCTCGCAACTGCCGGTCACCGTCGAGCCCTATGCGGTGCTGGACGTGGCGCCGGACCTGAACATCACGATGCAAGGGGAGCGGCTTTCGATTGCCGGCAAGGTCCTGGTGCCCAAGGGCGAGATCACCATTCGGGAACTGCCGCCGTCCACGGTCAAGGTCTCGGATGACACGGTGATCGTCGGCCACCAGACTGAAGAGGGCAAGGCGCCGATGGCCATGGCAATGGACATCGACGTGATCGTCGGCCAGGAAAAACTCGCCTTCTCGGGTTTCGGCCTGACGGCCAATGTGAAAGGACAGGTGCACATCGGCGACAAC
This sequence comes from Pseudomonas frederiksbergensis, assembly GCF_035751725.1. GTDB lineage: Bacteria > Pseudomonadota > Gammaproteobacteria > Pseudomonadales > Pseudomonadaceae > Aquipseudomonas > Aquipseudomonas frederiksbergensis_A. Next base: position 2,096,971 of record NZ_CP142104.1, read on the forward strand.
ATGGACACCCGCGGCGAACTCTGGCTCAACGACGGTAAATACCGGGCCTACGGACAGCGGCTGACGGTGCGCCGTGCGAGGTTGTTGTTCGCCGGGCCCATCGACCAGCCGTACCTGGACATCGAGGCGATCCGCCAGACCGACGATGTCATCGCCGGCATCCGCTTGAGCGGCAGCGCCGAACAGCCGGCCACGCAGATTTTCTCGGAGCCGGCGATGAGCCAGGAGCAGGCCTTGTCCTATCTGGTGCTGGGCCGGCCATTGAGCACCACCGGGGAGGATAACAACATGCTCGCCCAGGCAGCGCTGGGCCTGGGCTTGATGGGCAGTTCCGGGGTGACCACCAGCCTCGCCAATAACCTGGGGATTGAAGATTTCCAGCTCGACACCCAAGGCAGCGGCAACGACACCAGCGTGGTCGCCAGCGGCAACCTGTCGGAAAAACTCAGCCTGCGCTACGGCGTGGGTGTGTTCGAACCGGCCAACACCATCGCGTTGCGCTACAAGCTGAGCAAGAAGGTCTACCTCGAAGCCGCGAGCGGCGTCGCCAGTTCACTGGATATCTTCTACAAGCGCGATTTCTGATCCCTGCTCAAAACAACCTGTGGGAGCGGGCTGGTTCGCGAATGCGGTGCATCAGCAAAAAAAATTGCTGACTGACGCACTGCCTTCGCGCGAGCCAGCCCGCTCCCACGCGTCTGTTTGTGCATAGCAAGCTAACTATTTGTTTGACATTTGCTGCCTAAGCAGTAACATCTCGACATACATTCACTGCCTAGGCAGCAAACCGTACTCCGATAACGGTACCCAGATGAAGCACTTCACCCCGGACGAATTCCACAATTGCCATCTCGGCATGCTGCTCGGCCGCGCCGCGCTGCTCAAGGATCGAATCATCGACACGCACATGGAGCCTGTCGGCATCACCGCCGCGCAGTTCAAGGTGCTGATCATCATGGCCCAGCACGGCATCGACACGCCGGTGGAGCTGTGCCGGTACCTGTCGCTGGACAGCGGCTCAATGACGCGGATGCTCGATCGCCTGGAGCAGAAGGGCTTCCTGGTTCGCCAACGCTCGGCGGAGGATCGCCGCCAGGTTCGCCTGGTGCTGACCGAGGCCGGCCAAGCGCTGGCCGATCGCCTGCCGTTTATCGGCGCCGACGCCATGAATCAACTGGCCGGTGCCATCAGTCGCGAGGAGCTGCAGACCCTCGAGAACATCCTCAAGAAAATACTGCTCGCCGCCGGTGATCCCATCACTGTGCTGCGATTGGGGGAAAAATGAAGCGTCAAACCTTGCGTACCCGCCTGAGCCTGGTGCTGTTGGCCATGAGCCTGGCCGGTTGTGCCAGCTACAGCGGCCTGGAGACCGAAGGCGTCAGCCTTGAGGCCAAGAGCCTGCAGGCGGGACAGTCCCTGACCGGCGTCACATTGTCGCCAGCCTCATGGCCGAAAAGCGACTGGTGGAAGAGCCTCGGCGACCCGCAACTCGACGGCCTGATCCGTGAAGCGCTGCGCGACAGCCCGGACATGCAGATTGCCAGCGCCCGAGTCCACCAGGCCAGCGCCGCAGCCTACGCCGCCAATGCCGCACGCCTGCCGACCCTGGATGCCAGTGGCAGCGTCAGCCGTTCACGCCTGGCCCGCGACCAGGACCCGCAAGGGCAGGGCGGGGCCTACAGCACCTTGCGTTCGCTGAGCGTGGATTTCAATTACGACTTCGATTTGTGGGGTGGCCAGCGCGCCGCCTGGGAAGCCGCTCTCGGCCAGGCCCGCGCCGCCGAGATCGACCGCCAGGCCGCGCAACTGACCCTGGCCGCCGACGTGGCCCGGGCTTATAGCGACCTCGGCCAGGCCCACATCATTTATGACTTGGCCAACGAAGACCTCAAGCGCACGCGGCAGATGCTCGACCTGGGCAAGCGCCGCCTCAGCGCCGGGATCGACAGCGAGTACCAATTCCAGCAGACCGAAAGCCTGGAGGCGAGCGCCGACGCGACCTTGATCGACGCGGAGAAACGCCTGCAGAGCGCCAGGATCGCCCTGGCCGTGCTGCTGGGCAAAGGGCCTGATCGGGGCAACGAAATCGCCCGGCCCCATGTGCTGCAGGCCAGCGCGGTCGCACTGCCGTCGAACCTGCCGGCCGAGTTACTGGGCCGCCGTCCAGACCTGGTCGCCGCGCGGTGGCGGGTCGAGGCGGCGAGCAAGAACATCGAGGCCGGCAAGACCAACTTTTACCCCAACCTCAACCTGAGCGCGGCGGCCGGGGTGCAATCGTTGCTGGGGGACGCGATGTTCGGTTCGGCCAGTCGTTTCTTCAACGTGGCGCCGACGGTGTCGCTGCCGATTTTCGATGGCGGGCGCCTGCGCGCTGACCTGGATGCCCGGGACGCCGACTACGACCTGGCGGTGGCGCAATACAACAAGAGCCTGGTCGCGGCCCTTGGCGATGTCAGCGACACCATCAACCAGTTACGTGACATCGGACGGCAGATCGGCGCCCAGCAACACGCCGTGGATATCGCACAGAACTCCTACGACACCGTGGTCCAGCGCTACGGCTCGGGCATCGGCAATTACCTGGACGTGCTGAGCATCGAGCAGCAGTTGCTCCAGGCCCAGCGGCAACTGGCAACGCTCAATGCCGAGCAGATCGATTTGTCGATCCAATTGATGCAGGCCCTGGGCGGCGGCTTCGACACCCAAACCGTGGCTTCGGCCACACCGGCCGCCACCGCGCCGACTCACTGATTCGAGGTATTTGTCATGGCAACTGCCCAAGCAACACAACAAACCCCACAGGACGCTGGCAACCCGCGTAAACGCAAGGTAATGCTGCTGGCCCTGACCTTGGTCGTCATTCTCGGCGGCGTCGGTGTCTGGGCCTGGCACGAACTGTATGGCCGCTGGAGCGAAAGCACCGACGATGCCTACGTCAACGGCAACGTGGTGGAAATCACCCCGCAAGTCACCGGCACGGTGGTGAGCATCGGCGCCGATGACGGCGACCTGGTGCGCGAAGGCCAGGTGCTGGTGCAGTTCGATCCGAACGATGCCGAAGTTGCGCTGCAAAGCGCCCAGGCCAACCTGGCCCGTACCGTGCGCCAGGTGCGCGGCTTGTACAGCAATGTCGACGGCATGAAGGCGCAAGTCCATGCGCAAGAAGCCGAAGTGCAGAAGGCCCAGGAGAACTACAACCGACGCAGGAACCTGGCGGCGGGCGGGGCGATTTCCCAGGAAGAACTGTCCCATGCCCGGGATGACCTGACCTCGGCGCAGAACGCGCTGGCTAATGCTCGGCAGCAGCTCAAGACCTCCAGCGCGTTGGTGGATGACACCGTGGTGTCGTCCCATCCCGACGTGCAAGCCGCCGCCGCGCAACTGCGCCAGGCCTATTTGACCAACGCGCGCAGCACCTTGATTGCGCCAGTGACCGGTTATGTCGCCAAGCGCACCGTGCAACTGGGCCAGCGAGTGCAGCCGGGTACGGCGCTGATGGCGGTCATTCCGCTGGATCAGTTGTGGATCGACGCCAACTTCAAGGAAACCCAGCTGCGCGACATGCGCATCGGCCAGCCGGTTGACATCGAGACCGATCTCTATGGCAGCGATGTGAAGTACAGCGGCACGGTCGACAGTCTGGGCGCCGGGACCGGGAGTGCATTCGCCTTGCTGCCGGCGCAGAACGCCACCGGCAACTGGATCAAGATCGTCCAGCGGGTGCCGGTGCGCATCCATATCAACGCCGAGGAGCTGGCCAGGCATCCGCTGCGGGTCGGACTGTCGACCCAGGTCGACGTCAACCTGCATGACCAGAGCGGGCCGGTACTGGCCCAGCAGCCACCGCAAAAAGCCACGTTCAGCACCCAAGTCTATGACCGCCAGCTGGCCGATGCCGACGCGATGATCACACGGCTGATCCATGAAAACAGTGCGGTGGCGGGCAAGACCGCACAGCGCTGAGGTAGCGCTGCTGCATCCTGTGGCGAGGAGGTAAATCCCCTTGCCACAGGGCGTAACTCCATTCCATCGGGGCGCCTGTAATTCACCACCTCCGCTTCATAGGATTTTCGCAATGAGCAATAACGCGTCCTTCACGCCGCCCAGCCTGTTGCTCAGCACCATCGGGTTGTCGCTGGCGACGTTCATGCAGGTGCTCGACACCACCATCGCCAACGTCGCGCTGCCGACCATCTCCGGCAACCTGGGCGTGAGCTCGGAGCAGGGCACCTGGGTCATCACCTCGTTCGCGGTGAGCAACGCCATCGCACTGCCGTTGACCGGGTGGCTGAGCCGTCGGTTCGGCGAGGTGAAATTGTTTTTATGGGCGACGATGCTGTTCGTCCTGGCCTCGTTCCTGTGCGGGATCTCCACCTCGATGCCGGAGCTGATCGGCTTTCGCGTGGTCCAGGGCCTGGTGGCCGGGCCCTTATACCCGATGACCCAGACCCTGCTGATTGCCGTATACCCGCCAGCCAGGCGCGGCATGGCCCTGGCGTTGCTGGCGATGGTCACGGTGGTGGCGCCGATCGCCGGGCCGATCCTCGGCGGCTGGATCACCGACAGCTATAGCTGGCCGTGGATTTTCTTCATCAACGTGCCCATCGGGATTTTCGCGGTGATGGTCGTGCGCCAGCAGCTCAAGGCGCGGCCGGTGGTCACCAGTCGCCAGCCGATGGACTACGTTGGCTTGATCACGCTGATCATTGGCGTCGGCGCGCTCCAGGTGATTCTCGACAAGGGCAATGACCTCGATTGGTTCGAGTCGAACTTCATCATTGTCGGCGCGCTGATTTCGGTGATCGCCTTGGCGGTGTTCGTCATATGGGAAATGACCGACGGCCACCCGGTGGTCAATCTGCGGCTGTTCGCCTATCGCAATTTTCGCATCGGCACCATCGTCCTGGTGGGCGGTTACGCCGGGTTCTTCGGTATCAACCTGATCCTGCCGCAATGGTTGCAGACCCAGATGGGCTACACGGCCACCTGGGCCGGCCTGGCGGTGGCGCCGATCGGTATCCTGCCGGTGTTGATGTCGCCCTTCGTCGGCAAATACGCCCACAAATTCGACTTGCGCCTGTTGGCTGGGCTGGCCTTCCTGGCGATTGGCCTGAGTTGTTTCATGCGCGCCGGGTTCACCAATGAAGTGGACTTCCAGCACATCGCCCTGGTGCAGTTGTTCATGGGCATCGGTGTGGCGCTGTTCTTCATGCCGACCTTGAGCATCCTGATGTCGGACCTGCCGCCGCACCAGATCGCCGATGGCGCGGGGCTGGCGACCTTCCTGCGAACCCTGGGCGGCAGCTTCGCCGCGTCCCTGACCACTTGGATCTGGATCCGCCGGGCCGACCAGCACCACGCGTACCTGAGCGAAAGCATCAGCACCTTCGAGCCCGCCACGCGCGAGACGATCAATCAGCTCGGCGGGGCGAGCACACCGGTCTATGCCCAGCTCGACCAGATCCTCACCAGCCAGGCGTACATGCTTTCCACCGTGGATTACTTCACGTTGCTGGGCTGGGCGTTCATGGGATTGATTTTGCTGGTGTGGCTGGCGAAACCGCCGTTCGCGGCGAAAGCGGGACCTGCGGCCAGCGGTCATTGAACCAACACGACCCCCTGTGGGAGCGAGCAGCTCGCTCCCACAGGCTGGGATCTATGTGCGGCTGGGGATTGTGTCAGGTGCCGGTAGTTGTGGCGGCGGGGCAAACCCGAACGGCGCCAACGCAAACCCCTGTTCATCCACCTGCAACGCCCACCCTTGCTTGTCCCAATCCCCCAGCACGATGCGTCTCGCAGCGTGTTCGCCCAGTTGCAGCTTGTGAATGGCGGGGCGGTGGGTGTGGCCGTGGACCAGGGTCTTCACGCCATATTGCTGCATGACCCGCGGGATCTCTTCGGGCGTGACGTCGACGATGTCGTTGGCTTTCATCCGCGTCTGGGTGCGGCTTTCGCTGCGCAGCTTGCGCGCCAGTTTCTGGCGGCTGCCCAGCGGCAGGTGGCGCAGGATGAACAGCGTGACAGGGTTACGCAGCCAGCGGCGCAGCTTCATGTAGCCGACATCCCGCGTGCAGAGGCTGTCGCCGTGCATCAGCAATACCGGCTCGCCGTTGAACTGCACGACACTCGGGTCCTTGAGCAACGTGCAACCAGCCGCTTTGCAGAAAGCCTGCCCGAGCATGAAGTCACGGTTGCCGTGCATGAGGAATATGGCCGTGCCGCTGTCGCTCAATTCGCGCAGGGCCTGGCAGATGGAACGCTGGAACGGCGTCATGGCATCGTCGCCGATCCAGGCCTCGAAAAAGTCGCCGAGGATGTACAACGCTTGCGCCGAGCGGGCGCGTGTGGCGAGTAAATCCAGAAACGCCCGGGTGATGTCCGGGCGCTCCTCTTCCAGATGCAAGTCTGAAATCAGCAGTATCACTCAATGATCTCGGCTTTCTCGATGATCACGTCTTCTGCCGGGACGTCCTGGTGGCCAGCCTTGGAGGTGGTGGCGACGCCTTTGATCTTGTCGACCACGTCGGTACCGGCGGTGACCTTGCCGAATACGGCGTAGCCCCAGCCCTGGACGTTCTTGCCGCTGTGGTTCAGGAAGGAGTTGTCGGCGACGTTGATGAAGAACTGCGCGGAGGCCGAATGCGGCTCCATGGTGCGGGCCATGGCAACGGTGTATTTGTCGTTGGAGAGGCCGTTGTCGGCTTCGTTCTGGATGCTCGGGCGCTTGTCTTTCTTTTCTTTCATGCCAGGTTCGAAACCGCCGCCCTGGATCATGAAGTTGCCGATGACACGGTGGAAAACGGTGTTTTCGTAGTGGCCGGCCTCGACGTATTCAAGGAAGTTCTTAACGGTGATCGGAGCCTTTTCGGCGTTCAGCTCCAGGACGATGTCGCCATGGTTGGTGGTCAGTTTGACTTGGGTCATGATCACTACTCTTTCAAGGAATTCGTGGGTTTCGGGGGCGCGGACGCCCGCAACCGGTCTGGCTGTAATCGGCCAGGCTGGGCAGTTTAGCGCGCCATGCGCGAATTTCGAGGCTGTTTTTCATCTGGCTGTCGAATAAATTCAATCGTTTGCCGGCCTGGTCTGTCAGGTGCTTGACAGCATCGGCTATGATACGGGCTTTGATTTATCAGGCCGCACCCGGCCGCGCACTTGTATGTTCAAGGATCCTATGAGCAAGCCCACTGTCGACCCTACCTCGAATTCCAAGACCGGCCCGGCCGTGCCGGTCAATTTCCTGCGCCCGATCATCCAGGCGGACCTGGATTCGGGTAAGCACACGCAGATCGTCACCCGCTTCCCGCCGGAGCCCAACGGCTACCTGCACATCGGTCACGCCAAATCCATCTGCGTGAACTTCGGCCTGGCCGAAGAGTTCGGTGGCGTCACGCACTTGCGTTTCGATGACACCAACCCGGCCAAGGAAGACCAGGAATACATCGACGCGATCAAGAGCGACGTCAAGTGGCTGGGTTTCGAATGGGCGGGCGAAGTGCGCTACGCCTCGCAGTATTTCGACCAGTTGCACGATTGGGCGGTCGAGCTGATCAAGTCCGGCAACGCCTACGTGTGCGACCTGACCCCGGAGCAGGCCAAGGAATACCGCGGCAGCCTGACCGAGCCGGGCAAGGACAGCCCGTTCCGTGACCGCAGCGTGGAAGAGAATCTGGACCTGTTCGCCCGCATGCGTGCCGGCGAGTTCCCGGACGGTGCCCGTGTACTGCGTGCCAAGATCGACATGGCCTCGCCGAACATGAACCTGCGCGACCCGATCATGTACCGCATCCGTCATGCCCATCACCACCAGACGGGCGACAAGTGGTGCATCTACCCGAACTATGACTTCACCCACGGCCAGTCGGACGCCATCGAAGGCATCACGCATTCGATCTGCACCCTGGAATTCGAGAGCCATCGTCCCTTGTACGAGTGGTTCCTGGAGAAGCTGCCGGTGCCGGCCAACCCGCGCCAGTATGAATTCAGCCGCCTGAACCTCAACTACACCATCACCAGTAAGCGCAAGCTCAAGCAACTGGTGGACGAGAAGCACGTCAACGGCTGGGACGACCCGCGCATGTCGACGCTGTCGGGCTTCCGCCGTCGTGGCTACACGCCGAAGTCGATCCGCAATTTCTGCGAGATGATCGGCACCAACCGTTCCGACGGCGTGGTGGATTTCGGCATGCTGGAATTCAGCATCCGCGACGACCTCGACCACAGTGCGCCGCGCGCCATGTGCGTGTTGCGTCCGCTGAAAGTCGTCATCACCAATTACCCGGAAGGCCAGGTCGAGAACCTCGAACTGCCGTGCCACCCGAAGGAAGACATGGGTGTGCGCGTCCTGCCGTTCGCCCGGGAAATCTACATCGACCGTGAAGACTTCATGGAGGAGCCGCCAAAAGGCTACAAGCGCCTGGAGCCCGCTGGAGAAGTGCGCCTGCGCGGCAGCTACGTGATCCGCGCCGACGAGGCCATCAAGGATGCCGACGGCAACATCGTCGAGCTGCGTTGCTCGTACGACCCCGACACCCTGGGCAAGAACCCGGAAGGTCGCAAGGTCAAGGGCGTGATCCACTGGGTGCCGGCTGCCGCCAGCGTCGAGTGCGAAGTGCGCCTGTACGATCGCTTGTTCCGTTCGCCGAACCCGGAGAAGGCCGAAGACAGCGCCAGCTTCCTGGACAACATCAACCCTGACTCCCTGCAAGTACTCACTGGTTGTCGTGCCGAGCCTTCGTTGGGCAACGCACAGCCGGAAGACCGTTTCCAGTTCGAGCGCGAAGGTTACTTCTGCGCGGATATCAAGGACTCGAAACCCGGTGCTCCGGTATTCAACCGTACCGTGACCTTGCGCGATTCCTGGGGTCAGTGATCAAGTCTTAAGGGAAACCCTGTGCTTACGATCTACAACACGCTCACCAAGAGCAAAGAAGTCTTCAAGCCGCTGGATGGCAACAAGGTCCGCATGTACGTCTGCGGGATGACCGTGTACGACTACTGCCACATTGGTCATGGTCGCAGCATGGTCGCCTTCGACCTGGTAACCCGCTGGCTGCGATTCAGCGGTTATGACCTGACCTACGTGCGCAACATCACCGACATCGAAGACAAGATCATCAACCGTGCCCGCGAAAACGGCGAGCCCTACGATGCGCTGACCGAGCGCATGATCCAGGCCATGCACGAGGACGAGGCGCGCCTCAATATCCTCAAGCCGGACCTGGAGCCCCGCGCCACGGATCACATCCCTGGCATGCTGGCGATGATCCAGACCTTGATCGACAAGGGCTACGCCTACGCACCGGGCAATGGCGACGTGTATTACCGCGTCGCCAGGTTTCTGGGCTACGGCAAGTTGTCGCGCAAGAAAATCGAAGACTTGCGCATCGGCGCGCGCATCGAGGTCGATGAATCTAAAGAAGACCCGCTGGACTTCGTGCTCTGGAAAGGCGCCAAGCCAGGCGAGCCGAGCTGGGAGTCGCCATGGGGCGCCGGGCGTCCGGGCTGGCATATCGAATGCTCGGTGATGTCGACTTGCTGCCTGGGCGAGACCTTCGACATTCATGGCGGCGGCAGCGATCTGGAGTTTCCGCACCACGAAAACGAAATCGCCCAGAGCGAAGCGGCCACCGGCAAGACCTACGCCAACGCGTGGATGCATTGCGGCATGATTCGCATCAATGGCGAGAAGATGTCCAAATCCTTGAACAACTTCTTCACCATCCGCGATGTGCTCGAGAAATACCATCCGGAAGTCGTGCGTTACCTGCTGGTGTCGAGCCATTACCGCAGCGCCATTAATTACTCGGAAGACAACCTTAAGGACGCCAAGGGTGCCCTGGAGCGTTTCTACCATGCCCTGAAGGGCCTGCCCGCCGTGCCGCCCGCCGGTGGCGAAGCGTTCGTGGCGCGGTTTACCGAAGTGATGAACGATGACTTCGGCACGCCGGAAGCCTGCGCGGTGCTGTTCGAGATGGTGCGCGAAATCAACCGTTTGCGTGAGAGCGATCTCAATGCCGCGGCCGGTCTTGCGGCCCGCCTGAAAGAACTGGCCAACGTGTTGGGTGTGTTGCAGCTCCAAGCCGATGACTTCCTGCAGGCCGGTGCCGAAGGTCGCGTGGACGCCGCCGAGGTCGACGCGTTGATCCAGGCGCGCCTGACTGCGCGGGCGAACAAGGACTGGGCCGAATCCGACCGCATCCGCGACCAGCTCACCGCCATGGGCGTGGTGCTGGAAGACGGGAAGGGCGGGACGACCTGGCGCTTGGCGGACTAAGACCTTTTAGCGTACGCAATACCCTGTGGGAGCGGGCAAGCCCGCTCCCACTTTTTTTGCATTCCAGCCCTGGCAATCATTCTGCTATGAGCTAGTACTGTCAGGTCGCTTCGACGTTCACCCTGGCAGGAGCCTTCCCATGCTTGCTCATTGGTCTCTCGCGGCCATCCACCTCTTGGCATTCGCCCTCGGATTCTGGGCGGTGCTGACCCGCGGCACGGCGCTGCGACGCCTCGCCGGTGGCGCGGATGCAGTTCGAAATGTATTGGTTGCAGACAACGTATGGGGGCTGTCAGCGCTGGTGTTACTGGTGACAGGCGGGATGCGCGCTTTCGCCGGGTACGAAAAGGGCTCGGACTACTACCTGCATCAGCCGTTGTTTCACCTGAAAATGACGTTGTTCGTCTTGATCCTGTTGCTTGAAATCGCACCGATGATCGCCCTGATCAAATGGCGGATGGCGCTGGGCAAGGGCGCGGCGATCGACTCGTCGAGGGCTGGCCGCTTTGCACGGATCAGTCACCTGGAAGCGTTGCTGCTGATGTTGATGGTCGTGGCGGCCACGGGGATGGCCCGTGGCGTGCGCTTGGGCTGACCGGCACGAACGCCTGCTTCATCGCCATTAAAACGAAACGTCTGACAGCCATGGTATGAGGCATGCCAGTAGTATCGGTTTCGGGCTGGTCGGATCGATAAGGCGGGATTGGACAGGGTGCGGCTCGGTCGGCCTGCATCTTTAGCCAGCCATTGCGGCAATGCAAACGGGCTGGCTGCGGACTGCGGCAGGGCTCAGGGCGTTTGCGGCTTGTCAGGGGCAGTGAGGCCGGCCTGGATGCGCTGATAAATCTCTTCGCGATGCACCGCAACGTTTTTCGGGGCGTTGATGCCGATACGGACTTGTTGGCCGCTCACGCCCAGAATGGTGATCGTGATGTCGTCACCAATATTTATGCTTTCACCGACTTTGCGGGTGAGTATCAGCATGGTGTTCTCCTTGATTGCTTTATAGGGCACCTGATTCAGACAGTGCAGATGTCGGTACTGCTTATAGATTAGTGCTAAGTGTCACAATGTGGGTGCCTCTTTCTGACGTGCAGATGCTGCATTAATTCCCAGGGTGCGACTATACAGAGACGTTGGACAGGATTCTCGTGTTTTGCGCACTGTTTAGGGCGTTTCCGGCGAGTCTGGGTGCTAAAATCCCCGCTTCATGTCTTGCGGGGGAATCGTTGTGCGTAAATTGGCTTGGGTAATCGCGGTATTGGCGCTGGCAGGATGCGGGGAGGGGCGCGACGTCGAGGCACCGAAGCCGAAGCCGGCGGCCACCTCCACGCCGGCAGCTGCCGCAGCACCGCAGTGGGCTGTCGAGGTTCGAGGCCAGACGCCCCAGGCCGTCAGCGACCTGACCGGATGGCTGATCGAGCACAGCTTCATGTCCAGTGTCGTCAGGGAAAACGGCAAGGACCGGGTCCTGGTCGGGCCATTGGGATCCGAGGCTGAAGCTCAGGCGAAGCAGGAGCAGATCAACGCTGCGCTGGTGCGCGCCAAGAAGCGCAACATCGAGACCCTGGTCGTGGATTTTCCGCCAGCACTATAAACAGACAGAGCCAAACCTGTGGGAGCGAGCTCGCTCCCACAGTTGATTCTTGCTGCTCATATACGCCAGGTCAGCCGCAGGCCTTCAAGTTAACTGGCCCGACGAATTCGTTTCCTCGCCCCATGACACACGCGACGCTCTGGTTGCGCTGACGCTCCCAGGCCTGCACGGGATAGGTCTTGTCCCAGGCTTCATACAGGCGACGATCTTGTTTGGAGAGATGCAGCCCGTATTGTTTGCTCATGTAGAAATAGGTCCTGGCGATCATCCCTCGAATGGAGGGGCGGGGCATGACTTTCTTGGCCTTGAAGTCTACTTGGGTCAAGCACGAGCCGTATTGGCCCTTCTGCACTGGCAGCCAGCCGAAGCTGAAATTGCTGCGATCGCCATTGACCTCGCCGATGCTGGGCACCAGGTTGTGCAGGTCGGCTTCGGCCCGTTGATAGACCGGGTCATAGCGGGTGCAGTTCTTGCGCCCACCCTGTTGCCAGCACTGGCGCTGGTGGCCGATCTGCCAGGCCGGGACAATATGTTCCCACTCGATGCGGGCGGCGCGGTTGGCATTCTTGCGCGGCACGTAGCCGCAGGCCGCGAGGTCCACGCGATTGCCAGTGTATTTGCACCCGCAATAGAACTCGGTGGATTGAGGCGCATAGAGCTTCCAGGCGACTTTCTTGGCTTCGTTGAACGTGCGGGGTGCACCCGCCTGTGCGCCCGTGGCAACGAAGACGAGCAATAAAGCTAAACAGCGGAAATTCATCAGGTTCAATCTTCCTTCGGCACTACCCAGAAAACCTGCACACCGCCATCGTCGCGATAGGCGAGGGTCACGTTGTCGTTCTCATCGATTTCCGCCAGCAGGCGTTCCCATTCATCCACTGGCTCGTCGGGGAGACGAAAGATCAGGGCCGCCTTGGCATTTTGTGCGGTGGGAGCGTTTATGATTTTCGAAACCCGTAGGCCGAGGCGTGTATAGGAATCTAAGGGGGTAGTTGCAGCGGAGGGCGTGGCCACAGGATTGTCCTTATTAAGCTGTACGTGCATACAGTATTTAACCGTAGGCATTTACGCAACTGCTTAAATTTCAAGAAAATCGTCTGACAGCACTTTTTCCATTTTGATGTAGGAGGAAGACTCTTTTTTATCGAGCCTGATAAACACTGCGCAAATGGGTGCCTCGAGGTGCCCGACCGATATCGGTCGGGCGGGGACGATCAGTACTCCCAGAAAATCCGCTGCAATTGCTTGCTATCCTGGGTCTTGGTCAGCGCGACCATTGCCAGGATCCGAGCCTTCTGAGGATTCAGGTCGTGAGCCACGACCCAGTCGTATTTGTCGTCAGGCTGCTCGGCGTTGCGCAGTACGAAACCACCGACATTGGCGTGGGACGAACGAATGATCTGCACGCCTTCCTTGCGCAAGGCCTGCAACGAAGGAACGACGCGCGAGGACACCGAACCGTTGCCGGTACCGGCGTGGATGATTGCCTTGGCGCCGGATTGGGCCAGGGCCTTGTACGCGGTGTCGCCGACGTTGCCGTAGGAGTAGGCAATTTCAACATCCGGCAGGCTCTTGATGGTCTTGATGTCGAACTCCGAGTCCATGGTGTGACGCTTGGCCGGCAGGCGGAACCAGTAGGATTTTCCTTCGACCACCATGCCCAGCGGACCCCAAGGGCTTTTGAATGCCTCGGTCTTGATGTTGATCATCTTGCTGACATCGCGACCCGACTGGATTTCATCGTTCATGGTCACGAGCACGCCTTTGCCGCGCGCTTCCTGGCTGCTGGCGACGGCCACGGCGTTGTAGAGGTTGAGCATGCCATCGGCGGACATCGCGGTACCGGGCCGCATCGAGCCGACGACAATGATCGGTTTTTCGGTTTTCTCGACGAGGTTCAGGAAGTAGGCAGTCTCTTCCAGCGTGTCGGTACCGTGGGTGATGACGATGCCATCGACGTCCTTGCTGTCGGCCAGCTCGGCAACACGTCGACCCAGTTGCAGGAGATTGTCGTTGGTGATGCTCTCCGACGCGATCTGCATCACCTGTTCGCCACGCACGTTGGCCAGCCGGCTGAGTTCCGGTACGCCGGCGATCAACTGTTCGATACCGACCTTGGCTGCCTGGTAGGTGGCGCTGTTGGCGGAGCTCGCGCCGGCACCGGCAATGGTGCCGCCCGTGGCAAGGATGACGACGTTGGAAAGCTTTTGCTCAGCCTGGGTTTCTTTTGCCTGAAGGGCGCTGGGCAGCAGGAACATGAGGGCCAAGGCGCCCGGAACAAGAGTCTTGAAGGCAGATGTCATTATTTTTCTCTCTAGTCATGAGGATTCATCTAGATGCTCCGGCAGACCTGAATGCCGGAAGCACTGTTGCCAGAGCATGATCCGTACCAGTGCGCCGCTGGTGTGGGGCTGCCTTCTAACACCTTGAAAATAAAACGATATGTATTTTCTGGCGGATGCTTGCGGCGAGTGCCTGGACGGATTTCCGAACATCGTGTTGTTTGCTGTTCGGTTAACCGGAGGGGAGTGGTCTGAAGGACGGTTTCCTGAGAGTGATGCTAAAGAAAACCCGTTGACGGACGATCTTCCTTGTAGGAATTCATTCATGGAGTGAAACATGAGCATGTCAATCGGCTTGCCGAACGCCGCCGCCGTCACCATTGGCGGTAAAACCACAGCGACGGTGAATGCCCTGAGCGAGGCGAGCGAGGACGCCTTGGGTGAACGCCAGGTTCGCGCAGACCTTCGTACTGAAACCGAGAGCAAGACCGAAAAAAGCGACAGCACCCAAAGCATCGCCACGAAAATCCTGCTCAAGCGCATGCAGGAGCTACAGCAGCAATTGCGCGATCAACAACAGCAACTCGCCGCAGCACAGGCGCGCCCATATGCAACGCCTGAAGCCAGGACTACCGCTATCATGGCCATCCAGGGGCAGATCGCCGATACTACTGGCGCACTGCAGCAGGTCACGGGCAGCTTGATCAAGGAGCTGGTGAAGGAGTCCGGCTCCGGCGCGCTGGTCAATACCACTGCCTGATTCTGGACGTTGCGGATGAAACCGTAACGTTGACAAAACTCCGATGCTTTACCATAGTTCATTCCACGCAAACGTTTGCGCGATCGTCGTGCGACGATTTTTGCTCAAAATAATCATAAAATCGGAGTGAACCCATGAAGCTGCCATTCGCTGGACGCCTTCTCGCCGTCGCCATGCTCGCGGCTGCATCCGCTGCGCTGCCTTTCTCCTCGGCGCTCGCCCAGACGCCGGAAAAACCCAAGGTTGCCCTGGTCATGAAATCCCTGGCCAACGAGTTCTTCCTGACCATGGAAGACGGTGCCAAGGCTTACCAGAAGGAAAACTCCGCCGATTTCGACCTGATCTCCAACGGGATCAAGGATGAAACCGACACCGCCAACCAAATTCGTATCGTCGAGCAGATGATCGTCTCCAAGGTCAATGCGCTGGTGATCGCGCCTGCCGATTCCAAGGCGATGGTGCCGGTCATCAAGAAGGCCGTCGACGCCGGCATCACCGTAATCAACATTGACAACCAACTCGACCCGGCGGTGGTCAAGAGCAAGAACATCAACGTGCCGTTCGTAGGCCCTGACAACCGCAAGGGCGCTCGCCTGGTGGGTGAGTACCTGGCCAAGCAGCTCAAGGCCGGCGACGAAGTGGGCATTATCGAAGGCGTGTCGACCACCACCAACGCCCAGGCGCGCACCGCGGGCTTCAAGGACGCAATGGAAGCGGCACAGATCAAGGTCGTTTCCCTGCAGTCCGGTGATTGGGAAATCAACAAGGGGAACCAGGTCGCCGCGTCGATGCTTAGCGAATACCCGAACATCAAGGCACTGCTGGCCGGTAACGACAGCATGGCGGTCGGCGCCGTCTCGGCCGTGCGCGCCGCGGGTAAGGCGGGCAAGGTGCAAGTAGTCGGCTACGACAACATCAACGCGATCAAGCCGATGCTCAAGGACGGTCGTGTCCTCGCGACCGCTGACCAGTTCGCTGCCAAGCAGGCTGTGTTCGGCATCGAGACCGCCCTGAAGATCATCAAGGGTGAAAAAGTCAACAATGGCACCAACGGCGTCATTGAAACTCCGGTCGAGCTGGTGACCAAGCCGTAACCCTGGCGACACAACGGCGCTCGCCCGTCCGGGCGGGCGCATTGGAGAGTTTGTTATGTCCGTTCGCGACCCGAACGCTGTCCTGTGCGTCAGCGGTATCGGCAAGACTTATGCCCAGCCGGTACTGAGCGATATCAACCTGACGTTGATGCGCGGTGAAGTGCTGGCGCTGACCGGCGAAAATGGTGCCGGCAAAAGTACCTTGTCCAAGATCATCGGCGGGCTGGTCACGCCGACGACCGGACAGATGCAGTTCCAAGGGCAGGACTATCGCCCCGGCAGCCGGACCCAGGCGGAAGAGCAGGGCGTGCGCATGGTGATGCAGGAACTCAACCTGCTGCCGACCCTCTCCGTGGCCGAGAACCTGTTTCTCGACAACCTGCCCAGCCATGGTGGCTGGATCAGCCGCAAGCAATTGCGCAAGGCGGCGATCGAGGCCATGGCCCAGGTGGGGCTCGATGCAATCGATCCCGACACGCTGGTCGGCGAGCTGGGGATCGGTCACCAGCAGATGGTGGAGATCGCCCGCAACCTGATCGGCGATTGCCATGTGCTGATCCTCGACGAACCGACCGCCATGCTGACAGCCCGCGAAGTCGAGATGCTCTTTGAGCAGATCACCCGCTTGCAGGCGCGTGGCGTGTCGATCATCTACATTTCCCATCGCCTCGAAGAATTGGCCCGTGTCGCCCAGCGCATTGCGGTGTTGCGCGATGGCAACCTGGTCTGCGTCGAGCCGATGGCCAACTACAACAGTGAGCAGTTGGTGACACTGATGGTCGGTCGGGAGCTGGGCGAGCACATCGACCTGGGCCCGCGCCAGATTGGCGCCCCCGCGCTGACCGTGAAGGGCCTGACCCGCTCCGACAAGGTCCGTGATGTGTCTTTCGAAGTTCGCAGCGGGGAAATCTTCGGTATTTCCGGGCTGATCGGGGCTGGGCGCACGGAACTGCTGCGGCTGATCTTTGGTGCCGATGTGGCTGATAGCGGCACGGTGGCGTTGGGCTTGCCAACCAACGTGGTCAGCATTCGCTCACCAGCCGATGCGGTGGCCCATGGCATCGCCTTGATCACCGAGGATCGCAAGGGCGAAGGCCTGCTGCTGACCCAATCCATCGCCGCCAACATTGCCCTGGGCAACATGCCGGAGATTTCCAGCGCCGGCCTGGTCGATGGCAGCGCGGAACAAGCCTTGGCGCAGCGGCAGATCGACGCCATGCGTATCCGCAGCTCCAGCCCGACGCAACTGGTGTCCGAACTGTCCGGCGGCAATCAACAGAAAGTGGTGATCGGTCGTTGGCTGGAGCGCGATTGTTCTGTACTGCTGTTCGATGAGCCAACCCGCGGTATCGACGTCGGCGCCAAATTCGATATTTATGCGTTGCTCGGTGAGTTGACTCGCCAGGGCAAGGCGTTGGTGGTGGTTTCCAGCGACCTGAGGGAATTGATGTTGATCTGTGATCGGATCGGCGTGCTCTCGGCCGGGCGCCTGATCGACACGTTCGAGCGCGACAGCTGGACCCAGGATGACTTGCTTGCCGCCGCGTTCGCCGGCTACCAGAAACGTGATGCGCTGCTCAACGAAGCGGCGCCTAGGGATCTCTCATGAAAACCGCACCTGCCGTCGGCAAATCCAATGGCAACTTTTATGGCCTCGGCACCTACCTGGGCCTGGCCGGCGCCTTGCTGGCCATGGTCGCGCTGTTCTCGGTCCTGAGCAGCCATTTCCTTTCCTATGACACCTTCAGCACCCTGGCCAACCAGATTCCCGACTTGATGGTGCTGGCGGTCGGCATGACGTTTATCCTGATCATCGGTGGCATCGACCTGTCGGTAGGCTCGGTGCTGGCGTTGGCGGCATCCACCGTCAGCGTGGCGGTACTCGGTTGGGGCTGGAGTGTCTGGCCGTCGGCCTTGCTCGGCATGGCCGTGGCGGCCTTGGCGGGTACGGTCACCGGTTCGATTACCGTGGCATGGCGCATCCCGTCGTTCATCGTCTCGCTGGGCGTGCTGGAAATGGCCCGGGGCCTTGCGTACCAGATGACCGGCTCGCGGACCGCCTATATCGGTGACTCCTTCGCTTGGCTGTCCAATCCGATCGCCTTCGGTATTTCGCCTTCGTTCATCATCGCCTTGCTGGTGATCTTCGTCGCCCAGGCGGTGCTGACCCGCACGGTGTTCGGCCGCTACCTGATCGGCATCGGCACCAACGAAGAAGCCGTGCGTTTGGCCGGCATCAACCCAAAACCCTACAAGATCCTGGTGTTCAGCCTGATGGGCTTGCTGGCCGGTGTCGCGGCGCTGTTCCAGATTTCGCGCCTGGAAGCGGCGGACCCCAACGCGGGTTCGGGACTCGAGTTGCAAGTTATCGCGGCCGTGGTCATTGGTGGCACCAGCCTGATGGGGGGGCGTGGTTCGGTGATCAGCACTTTCTTCGGCGTGCTGATCATTTCCGTGCTGGCGGCGGGCCTGGCCCAGATCGGCGCGACCGAGCCGACCAAACGCATCATTACCGGCGCGGTGATCGTGATTGCAGTGGTGCTCGATACGTACCGCAGCCAGCGCGCCAGTCGGCGGGCTTGAACCATGGCGACGATCAAGGATGTGGCGGCGCTCGCCGGGATTTCCTACACGACCGTGTCCCATGTGGTGAACAAGACGCGGCCGGTCAGTGACGAGGTGCGGCGCAAGGTGGAGGCCGCCATCGAGCGATTGGACTACGTGCCCAGTGCGGTGGCGCGCTCGCTCAAGGCCAAGACCACGGCCACCATTGGCCTGCTGGTGCCCAACAGCCTCAACCCGTACTTCGCCGAGCTGGCCCGCGGGATAGAGGATTACTGTGAGCGCAATGGTTACTGCGTGATCCTCTGCAATTCCGATGACAACCCGGACAAGCAGCGCAGTTATCTGCGGGTGCTGCTGGAAAAACGTATCGATGGATTGATCGTGGCGTCGGCCGGGGGCGATGTGGGCCTGGCCGAGGGCTTGACCAATGTGCGTACGCCGATGGTGATCGTGGACCGCGGCCTCGATGGAGTGGACGCGGACCTGGTCCGTATCGACCATGAATATGGTGCCTACCTGGCAACCCGGCATCTGCTGGACCTGGGACATCGCGACATTGCCTTTATCGGCGGCCCCGCGGACACCAGCGTGGCGCAAATGCGCCTGGCGGGTTACTGCCGTGCACTGGAAGAGGCGGGAATCGAGCTGCCCGTCGAGCGCATGCTCGAAAGCGATTTCACCAGTATCGGCGGTTACCGGGCGGCGGCCCGACTGCTTGAGCAGCAGCCACCCAGTGCGATTTTCGCGGCCAACGACATGATTGGCATCGGTGCATTGCGCGCCGCCGCCGAACGCAACGTCCGCGTGCCCAGCGAATTGTCGATCATCGGCTTCGATGACATCCAGATGAGCCGTTACGTCTACCCGGCGCTCACCACGGTAGGGCAGTCGATCCTGGACCTGGGGGAGATGGCGGCCGAGGTGCTGCTTCGGCGGATCGCAACGCCGGGGCTTGCCACTGATCAGCGGATCGTGACGCCGAGCATTGTCTTGCGGGAATCGACTGCGCCGTTGTCCGGTACATTCGCCCAATACCGCTGAACCGAATTGACGAGTAATGATGTATGCCAGCAAAAGTAGTGGTAATAGGCAGTCTGAACATGGACCTGGTGACGCGCGCGCCGCGTCTGCCCCGTGGTGGCGAAACGCTGATCGGAGAGTCGTTCTCCACCATCCCGGGCGGCAAGGGCGCCAACCAGGCGGTGGCTGCCGCGCGCCTGGGTGCGCAAGTGGCCATGGTCGGTTGCGTCGGCAATGACGCTTATGGGCAGCAGTTGCGTGGTGCGTTGCTGGCCGAGGGCATCGATTGTCAGGCGGTCAGCGTGGTGGAGGGGGCCAGCGGCGTGGCGCTGATTGTGGTCGACGACAACAGCCAGAACGCGATCGTTATCGTCGCCGGCGCCAACGGTGAGCTGACGCCCAGCGTCCTCGACAGTTTCGACGCAGTGCTGCAAGGCGCTGACGTGATCGTCTGCCAGCTAGAAGTGCCGGATGCCACTGTCGGGCATGCGCTCAAGCGCGGCCGTGAGCTCGGCAAGATCGTCATCCTCAACCCGGCGCCGGCCTCCCACGCCTTGCCGAGCGACTGGTATGCCTACGTCGACTACCTGATCCCCAACGAAAGCGAGGCGATGGTGCTCAGTGGCCTGGCCGTGGATTCCCTGGAAACCGCCGAAGCGGCGGCGACGCAATTGATCGCGGCCGGTGCCGGCAAGGTGATCGTAACGCTGGGGGGGCAGGGGTTGATGTTCGCCAACGGAACGAGCTTCGAACACTTCCCGGCGCCGCGGGTCAAGGCGGTGGACACCACGGCGGCCGGCGATACGTTTGTCGGCGGCTTCGCGGCGGCCTTGGCAAATGGCAAGGACGAAGTCGAGGCCATTCGTTTCGGCCAGGTCGCCGCTGCGCTGTCGGTCACCCGCGCGGGCGCGCAGCCTTCCATTCCCGCATTGCTTGAAGTACAGGCGTTCGAATCATGAAAAAGACCCCTTTGTTGAATATTGCCTTGTCACGCCTGATCGCCTCGCTCGGCCACGGCGACAAGGTGGTGATCGGTGACGCTGGGCTGCCGGTGCCGCCGCACGTCGAATTGATCGACCTTGCGTTGACCCATGGCATCCCCGATTTTGTCAGTACCTTGAACGTGCTGCTCAGTGAGATGCAGGTCGAAAGCCATGTGCTGGCCGAGGAAATCCTCGACAGGCAACCGTCAGCACTCGCCACGTTGGAGGCGCTGCATGCCGAAGGCGCGCTGGGTTCGCGGGAGTTGGTGAGCCACGAGCAATTCAAGGTCCTTACGCGCGAGGCGAGGGCGATCATTCGCACCGGAGAATGCTCTCCGTATTGCAACGTGGTGCTGATCGCTGGCGTCACGTTCTAGATTTCATCCACCTGCACAAGGAGTGCGCCATGCACCGCTATGCTCGGAAAATGCGTCAACTGTTGCGGAGTCTGCTGCTTTTGTCATTCATTACGACTACTAGCGCCCAGGCGGCAGAAAAAATCGACTTGATCATCGACACCGATCCAGGCGCCGACGATGTGGTTGCGCTGTTGTTCGCCCTGGCATCTCCCGAGGAGCTGCACATTCGCGCCTTGACCACCGTGGCGGGCAACGTGCGGCTGGACAAGACATCGCGCAACGCTCGCCTGGCCCGTGAGTGGGCGGGGCGCGAAGAGGTGCCGGTCTATGCCGGTGCGCCGAAACCGTTGATGCGCACGCCCATCTACGCGGAAAACATCCATGGCAAGGAGGGTTTGTCGGGTGTCACCGTGCATGAGCCGAAGAAAGGCTTGGCCGAAGGCAATGCCGTCAATTACCTGATCGAGACGCTCAAGGCAGCCAAGCCCCACAGCATCACCATTGCCATGCTCGGTCCACAGACCAACCTGGCGTTGGCGCTGGTCCAAGAGCCTGGGATCGTCCAGGGCATCAAGGAAGTGGTGATCATGGGTGGCGCGCACTTCAACGGCGGCAATATCACGCCGGTGGCCGAATTCAATCTGTATGCCGATCCCCAGGCGGCGGAGATCGTCGCCAAAAGCGGTGTGAAGCTGACCTATCTGCCGTTGGACGTGACCCACAAGATCCTCACCAGCGAGGCGCGCCTGAAGCAGATCGCAGCACTGAACAATAATGCGAGCAAGTTGGTCGGCGACATTCTCAACGAATACGTCAAGGGCGACATGGAGCATTACGGCATGACAGGCGGGCCGGTGCATGACGCGACCGTGATCGCCTACCTGCTCAAGCCGCAGTTGTTTAGCGGGCGTTCGGTCAACCTGGTGGTGGACAGTCGTGAAGGCCCGACTTTCGGGCAGACCGTCGTCGATTGGTACGACGGCCTGAAAGCGCCAAAGAATGCGTTCTGGGTGAAGGATGGCGATGCCCAGGGGTTCTTCGATCTGCTGACCGAGCGATTGGCGCGTCTCAAGTAACCCATCTGGTGCCGGCCCCGCAGGTTTAGGCCTGTGGGAGCCTTATTCAGTCGTCTCGATCATGCTCGGGTAGCGTTCGAACGCCTGCTTGACGAAGTTCTGCGCGGCTTGCGTTCCCAGTTCCTTGACCAGTAGCTCAATGCTGATGATCGCCAGTTCTTCCGGGCTGCCTGGGCTGTATGAGCTGTGACCCTGCGCCCATTTTGCGTTGATGGTGGCTTCGATGCTGACGATGCTCATGGCGGGGCTCGCAGGTTGGGAGGTCTGTAGGCTGAGTTAACCATTTTTGAAGTGCGTTTGGCAGTGCGACTTAGGCATCAGGCGAGCCCTGTGCGACACTCGGTTTTTTATTTTTCGCGGGAGCCCCAGCGTGCAGATCGACTTGAAGGATCCTGAGAAATTCACCCTGGAGGCGGTGCGTGATCTGCTGGCTTGCGCCAGTGATGACGAGCATACCCAGTTGCGTGTGACCAAGGACGGTATCGCCTATATTTCTTCAGGTGTCGTAGGGGGCGCCGACATCCAGGGTTTGCTGTTCCGGCTTGAAACGTGGGCGAAGGGCTCGGGGTACGTCGGAAAAATCGCGGCAAGCGATGAGGTCTGGGTCATGCAGATCTACAACGCATTGAAAGAGAACTGGCCGAACCCGCCTTTCGATTACATCGACATTTACTAAGTGCCATTCATATTCAGTCACGATTCAGCAGTGAACAGTGGGCAGGGCTCAGGCAAACTGCCGTTTTTTCCGAGTGAGGGCACGATGATGGCCTTGGTGTTGAAACCAAGTTTCGTTTGGGTTGTCGCACGCTCTCTGGTAATTCATTGAAAAAGGAGGCTTCATGCCTTGGAAGCTCGCGTCATTGAGTACTTTGCTGGCCGCTGCGCTCTTGAGCGGTTGCAGCAGCACGTCCGAATCGACCCCTGATCCTGTGGCGGCCGACACCGGGCACAGCCGCTGCGAGGCGAAGGCTGCCGAGTTCGCGATTGGAAAGCAGGCCTCGCCCCAGTTGCTGGAACAGGCACGAACCCGTTCCGGTGCGCAAAACGCCCGTATCCTCAAGCCCAACGACATGGTGACGCTTGAGTACCGTTCCGATCGCCTGAATCTCAACACCGATGCGAACCTGGTGGTCAACCGGGTGAATTGCGGCTAAGGGCTTTTTAGCTGGCCATAAAAAACCCCGTCACATGGACGGGGTTTTTTTAGCGCGCCGGGAAATTACTCTGGGCGAACTTGTGCAGCTTGCATACCCTTTTGGCCTTTCTCAGCCACGAAGGAAACGGTCTGGCCTTCTTTCAGGCTTTTGAAACCGTCGCTTTCGATAGCTTTGAAGTGTACGAACAGGTCGTCACCGCCACCTTGAGGAGTGATGAAGCCGAAGCCTTTTTCATCGTTGAACCATTTAACGGTGCCGGTTTGGCGATTAGACATGGTGTATCTCCAAGAAACATATATTTTCAGTGTACTGTGCTGCTCAGGCCAACTGGGCACACCCGGGTATCATAGTCGAAATGTTCGATTTGGGAGCCCCCCGGACGAGCTGTTTGCCAATCAGTCGTGTTTTCTTTACCGTCGGATCGGGCTGAAAGCCCCGGTTTAAAAGGCTTTCAGCCGAACGTAAAGACATTAAAAAAAGCTGAAAAACCTGCGTAAATCGTAGGAAAAAGCGCTTATTCAAGCCTTTTTATCCCTGTCAGGCGCCTTCCCAGCGCCCAATTCCTTATTTTTTCGCCGGCGAATTAGCCTTGCATTTAGCGATCTGGCCGAGTGCTTTCTGTTGCAGTTCCGGGGTGGCCTTGTTGTCCATCAACGCCTGGATATCCCTGGCTGGGTAGGATTTGATCGCGTCGGCGCCGCAGGCACAGTGGGATTTGGCGGCTGCCGCGCCGATCTGTGGCGTTGCCGTCTGGGTGCACTGGGCCATGTATTTTTCGCGCTCGCCTTTTGGCCATTCGGCATGGGCGGTCAATGGCAACAGCAGGGCGAGTGGGCCGACTACTGCGAAAAACGTGTTCAGACGCATGCTGGGATGCTCCTTTCGGGTCGATGTCTTGTTATCTGAGGGGTTGCAGGCGCTTCAGTTCAGCACTTTGGCATAAAAGCCGGGGTTTTACGCTCGCTTGAATGCAAGCGCGGCGATGACCGTTCATCTGTGCTAGGATGCCGGGCTCGGGTATTTTTCAGGCTCCGGATGACGACAGGTCCCGGTGGCGGTAAATGTTCGATTAACCCTGATTTGAATCCCAGTCACTCTGGTTCGGTTTTCCCGGTTGGCCGCAAGGCTCCTGCCGCTGTAAGGCAGGCGTTCGTCATTGAATGGCCTGGACTGGATCTTGTACTGGCTCATCCCAACCCACGTGACCTTTGGTAGGGGTCACCACTAGGAGAGGAGGCGCCATGCCAACTATTACTCTTCCCGACGGCAGTCAACGTTCATTCGACCACCCGGTTTCCGTAGCCGAGGTCGCCGCATCCATTGGCGCGGGCCTGGCCAAGGCCACCCTGGCCGGCAAGGTAAACGGCAAACTGGTCGATGCCAGTGATGTCATCGACAGCGATGCCACGCTGCAAATCATCACGCCAAAGGATGAAGAGGGGCTGGAGATCATTCGCCACTCTTGCGCACATCTGGTCGGCCATGCGGTCAAGCAGCTGTACCCGAGCGCGAAGATGGTCATCGGGCCGGTCATCGACGAAGGCTTCTATTACGACATTGCCTTCGAGCGTCCTTTTACCCCGGACGACATGGCAGCGATCGAACAGCGCATGCAGCAGCTGATCGAAAAAGATTACGACGTCATCAAGAAAGTCACTCCGCGCGCCGAAGTCATCGAAGTATTCAAGGCCCGTGGCGAGGATTACAAGCTGCGTCTGGTTGAAGACATGCCGGACGAGCAGGCCATGGGCCTGTACTACCACGAAGAATACGTCGACATGTGCCGTGGCCCCCACGTGCCGAACACACGTTTCCTCAAATCCTTCAAGCTGACCAAGCTGTCCGGCGCCTACTGGCGTGGCGATGCGAAGAACGAGCAATTGCAGCGCGTCTACGGCACCGCCTGGGCGGATAAGAAGCAACTTGCCGCCTACATCCAGCGTATCGAAGAAGCCGAGAAACGCGATCACCGCAAGATCGGCAAGCGCCTGGGCCTTTTCCATACCCAGGAAGAATCTCCGGGCATGGTGTTCTGGCACCCGAACGGCTGGACGATGTATCAGGTGCTCGAGCAGTACATGCGCCAGGTCCAGCGTGAAAACGGCTATCTGGAAATCAAGACGCCGCAAGTGGTCGACCGTAGCCTGTGGGAGAAATCCGGGCACTGGGCCAACTACGCCGACAACATGTTCACCACCCAGTCGGAAAACCGCGACTACGCCATCAAGCCAATGAACTGCCCTTGCCATGTGCAAGTGTTCAATCAAGGCCTGAAGAGCTACCGTGAGTTGCCGATGCGCCTGGCCGAGTTCGGTGCCTGCCACCGTAACGAGCCATCGGGCGCGCTGCACGGCATCATGCGCGTGCGGGCATTTACCCAGGATGACGCGCACATCTTCTGCACCGAAGAGCAGATGCAGGCCGAATCCGCTGCGTTCATCAAGCTGACCATGGACGTCTATCGCGACTTCGGCTTCACCGAAGTCGAAATGAAGCTGTCCACTCGTCCGGAAAAGCGCGTCGGTTCCGACGAGCTGTGGGATCGCGCCGAGGCCGCCCTGGCCGCCGCCCTTGATAGCGCAGGCCTTGCATACGATCTGCAGCCGGGCGAGGGCGCTTTCTACGGTCCGAAAATTGAATTCTCGCTGAAAGATTGCCTCGGTCGCGTCTGGCAATGTGGTACCTTGCAGCTCGATTTCAACCTGCCGATCCGTCTGGGCGCTGAATATGTGTCCGAAGACAACAGCCGCAAGCACCCGGTCATGCTTCACCGCGCGATCCTCGGTTCCTTCGAGCGTTTCGTCGGGATCTTGATCGAACATTACGAGGGCGCGTTCCCCGCGTGGCTGGCGCCGACCCAGGCAGTGATCATGAATATCACTGATAAACAGGCAGATTTTGCCGCCGAGGTCGAAAAAACTCTCAATCAAAGCGGATTTCGTGCCAAGTCCGACTTGAGAAATGAAAAGATCGGCTTTAAAATCCGCGAGCATACTTTGCTCAAGGTTCCCTTTCTCTTGGTTATCGGAGATCGGGAGGTCGAGATGCAGACTGTCGCTGTGCGTACTCGTGAAGGTGCTGACCTGGGCTCGATGCCCGTCGCCGAATTCGCTGAGTTTCTCGCGCAAGCGGTTTCCCGGCGTGGTCGCCCAGATTCGGAGTAATTATTATTAAGCGTGAAATGAGACAAGATAAACGAGCTGCACCGAAAGCCCCGATCAACGAGAATATCTCGGCACGCGAGGTTCGGTTAATTGGCGCTGATGGCGAGCAGATTGGCATCGTCTCGATTGATGAAGCGCTTCGTATTGCTGAAGAAGCAAAGCTTGATCTGGTGGAAATCTCCGCCGACGCAGTCCCACCCGTTTGCCGGGTGATGGACTACGGCAAGTCGATCTTCGAGAAAAAGAAGCAGATTGCCGCGGCGAAGAAAAACCAGAAGCAGATTCAGGTAAAAGAAATCAAGTTTCGTCCAGGGACGGAGGAAGGGGATTACCAGGTAAAACTGCGCAACCTGGTACGTTTCCTGAGTGACGGGGACAGGGCCAAGGTATCCTTGCGATTCCGCGGCCGTGAGATGGCCCACCAGGAGCTGGGGATGGAACTCCTCAAGCGGGTTGAACAAGACCTGCTCGAGTACGGTTCGGTCGAACAGCATCCTAAGATGGAAGGACGCCAGCTGATAATGGTCATCGCCCCGAAAAAGAAGAAGTAATCACCAGGGCACGGCAGGCCTTGCGATTATGTTTATCAACTGAATGCGGAGTATCCGAACATGCCAAAGATGAAAACCAAAAGTGGTGCTGCTAAGCGGTTTCTGAAAACTGCTAACGGCATCAAGCACAAGCACGCTTTCAAGAGCCACATCCTGACCAAAATGTCGACCAAGCGTAAGCGTCAACTGCGCGGTAGCAGCTTGCTGCATCCGTCTGACGTGGCAAAAGTCGAGCGCATGCTGCGCCTTCGTTAATTTTTGGATCAAGAATAGAGGAAGTAACTCATGGCTCGTGTAAAGCGTGGCGTCATTGCCCGTAAGCGTCACAAGAAAATTATGAAACTTGCCAAAGGCTACTACGGTGCGCGTTCCCGCGTATTCCGTGTTGCCAAGCAAGCCGTAATCAAGGCAGGCCAATACGCCTACCGTGACCGTCGTCAGAAAAAACGTCAGTTCCGCGCTCTGTGGATCGCTCGTATCAACGCTGGTGCTCGTACCTACGGTCTGTCCTACAGCCGTTTCATCGCCGGCCTGAAAAAAGCGTCCATCGAGATCGACCGTAAGGTTCTGGCTGATCTGGCAGTGAACGAAAAAGCGGCGTTTGCTGCGATTGTCGAGAAAGCTAAAGCCACCTTGGCTTAAGTACCCCCGGCAGTCACCGGGGCTCACCTCTGTGGGCCCGGGTGTCAAACGTCATAAATAGGGGAAGAGCCTTAAAGCTCTTCCCCTATTTTGTATCTGGAGTCTGTACATGGAAAACCTGGACGCGCTGGTCGCTCAAGCACTAGAGGCTGTGCAAAGCGCTGAAGATATCAATGCCCTGGAGCAAATCCGGGTTCACTACCTTGGCAAGAAAGGCGAGTTGACTCAGGTGATGAAGACCCTGGGGAACCTGCCGGCCGAAGAGCGTCCGCAGGTCGGTGCGCTGATCAATGTCGCCAAGGAGCGTGTCACAGAAGTCCTCAATGCGCGCAAGGCGCTGTTCGAGGAGGCGGACCTGGCTGCCAAGCTCGCCGCCGAGTCCATCGACGTGACCCTGCCTGGCCGTGGCCAGGCTTCTGGGGGCCTGCATCCGGTGACCCGCACCCTGGAACGCATCGAGCAGTTCTTCACCCGTATCGGCTACGGCATTGCCGAGGGGCCTGAGGTCGAAGACGACTATCACAACTTCGAGGCGCTCAACATCCCAGGCCATCACCCGGCCCGGTCGATGCATGACACCTTCTATTTCAATGCCAACATGCTGTTGCGCACCCATACCTCGCCGGTACAGGTCCGCACCATGGAATCGCAGCAGCCGCCGATCCGCATCGTCTGCCCAGGCCGTGTGTACCGCAGTGACTCCGATATCACCCATTCGCCGATGTTCCACCAGGTCGAAGGCCTGCTGGTAGATCGCGACATCAATTTCGCCGACCTGAAAGGAACTATCGAAGAGTTCCTGCGGGTGTTCTTCGAGAAAGAACTGGCCGTGCGTTTCCGTCCTTCGTACTTCCCATTCACCGAGCCATCGGCCGAAGTCGACATGGAATGCGTGATGTGCAGCGGCAAGGGTTGCCGCGTCTGCAAGCAGACCGGTTGGCTGGAAGTCATGGGTTGCGGCATGGTCCATCCGAACGTGTTGCGCATGTCCGGGATCGACCCGGAAGAATTCTCGGGCTTTGCTTTCGGCATGGGTGTCGAGCGCCTGGCCATGCTGCGTTACGGCGTGAACGACTTGCGTCTGTTCTTCGACAACGACTTGCGGTTCCTCGCGCAATTTCGCTAGTCGTAACGAATCTTTAGGAGAGCAGGATGAAATTCAGTGAACAATGGCTGCGCGGCTGGGTTAGCCCGCAGGTAAGCCAGGACGAGCTGGTTGCTCGCCTGTCGATGGCCGGCCTCGAGGTCGATAGTGTGACGCCGGCCGCCGGTGCATTCAGCGGCGTAGTGGTGGGGGAAGTGCTGAGCACCGAGCAGCACCCTGACGCCGACAAACTGCGGGTTTGCCAGGTCAGCAACGGCGCGGAAACTTTCCAGGTCGTGTGCGGTGCGCCAAACGTGCGCCCGGGCCTGAAGATCCCGTTCGCCATGATCGGCGCCGAACTGCCGGGTGATTTCAAGATCAAGAAAGCCAAGCTGCGCGGCGTCGAATCCAACGGCATGTTGTGTTCCCAGGCCGAGCTGCAGATTGGCGAAGGCAATGATGGCCTGATGGAGCTGCCAGCGGATGCGCCGGTTGGCAAGGACATCCGTGAATACCTGGGGCTGGACGATGCGAGCATCGAAGTCGACCTGACGCCAAATCGCGGCGACTGCCTGTCGGTGGCTGGCCTGGCCCGTGAAGTCGGTGCGTTGTACGCCGCCCCGGTCACTCGCCCGATCGTCGCGAACGTTTCGGCCGTGCACGACGAAGTCCGTCCGGTGGAAGTCCTGGCACCGACCGCATGCCCGCGTTATCTGGGTCGCGTGATTCGTAACGTCGACCTGTCCAGGCCGACGCCGCTGTGGATGGTCGAGCGCCTGCGACGCTCCGAGGTGCGGAGCATCGACGCGGCCGTCGACATTACCAACTATGTAATGCTTGAGCTGGGTCAGCCGCTGCACGCATTCGATCTCGCCGAAATCAACGGCGGCATCCGTGTGCGCATGGCCGAGGAAGGCGAAAAGCTGGTATTGCTCGATGGCCAGGAAGTGGCCCTGCGCAGCGATACACTGGTGATCGCCGACCATACCCGCGCCTTGGCGATTGCCGGCGTGATGGGCGGTGAGCACAGTGGTGTCTGCGCCACGACCCGTGATGTATTCCTTGAAAGCGCATTCTTCGACCAGATCGCCGTCGCCGGCAAGGCTCGCTCCTATGGCCTGCACACCGACGCCTCGCACCGCTATGAGCGTGGCGTGGACTGGCAACTGGCCCGTGAAGCCATGGAGCGCGCCACTGGCCTGCTGCTGGAAATCACCGGTGGCGAAGCCGGCCCGATCATCGAGACCGTCAGCGAGCAGCACCTGCCGAAGATCGCACCGGTTACCCTGCGCGCCCAGCGCATCACCCAGATGCTCGGCATGGAAATGGACCCGGCCGAAGTCGAGCGCCTGCTCGGCGCCTTGGGGCTGACCATCCGTGCCGATGGGGAAGGGCAATGGCAAGTCGAAGTACCAAGCCATCGCTTCGATATCAGCCTGGAAGTCGACCTGATCGAAGAGCTGGCCCGCCTGTACGGTTACAACCGCCTGCCGGTTCGCTACCCGCAAGCGCGCCTGGCCCCACAGGCCAAGGCCGAAGCTCGCAGCGACCTGCCAGAGTTGCGTCGCCTGCTCGTGGCTCGTGGGTATCAGGAGGCGATCACCTACAGTTTCATCGATCCGCGTCAGTTTGAACTGTTCAACCCAGGCGTCCAGCCGCTGCTGCTGGCCAACCCGATCTCCAATGACATGGCGGCCATGCGCTCGTCGCTGTGGCCGGGCCTGGTCAAGTCGCTTCAGCACAACCTGAACCGCCAACAGGATCGGGTGCGCTTGTTCGAAAGCGGCCTGCGCTTCGTGGGGCAGTTGGATGGCTTGAAGCAGGAACCGATGCTGGCCGGTGTCGTATGTGGCAGCCGCCTGCCGGAAGGTTGGGCACAAGGCCGTGATGGCGTGGACTTCTTCGACGTCAAGGCTGATGTGGAAGCGGTGCTGGGCTTTGCCGGTGCGCTCGACGCGTTCACTTTCGTTCCAGGCAAGCATCCGGCGCTGCACCCAGGCCAGACCGCGCGCATCGAGCGAGACGGCCGCGAAGTCGGTTACGTCGGCGCGATCCACCCTGAACTGTCCAAAACCCTGGGTCTCGACCGTCCAGTCTTCGTTTTCGAGCTGGTCCTGGCCGAAGTCGCCCAGGGAAAAATGCCGAAATTCCAAGAGTTATCGCGCTTTCCTGAAGTGCGTCGCGACCTCGCCCTGGTGGCCGATGTTGGCGTTGCATCCAGTGCCGTACTGGCAGTAATTCGTGAAAATGCAGGCGAGTGGCTGACGGACCTCAGGCTATTTGACGTGTATCAGGGTAAAGGCATTGATCCGCATAGAAAAAGCCTTGCAGTCGGCTTGACCTGGCAGCATCCATCGCGCACTCTTAATGACGATGAGGTGAATACCGCAACGCAGAACATCCTCACCTCGCTCGAACACAGGTTGAACGCCACGTTAAGGAAGTGACGTATGGGGGCTCTGACGAAAGCTGAGATGGCGGAACGTCTGTATGAGGAGTTGGGCCTGAATAAACGGGAGGCCAAAGAATTGGTCGAACTGTTTTTCGAAGAAATCAGGCACGCTCTCGAAGACAACGAGCAGGTCAAGTTGTCCGGTTTTGGCAACTTCGACCTTCGGGACAAACGCCAGCGGCCTGGCCGCAATCCGAAAACGGGGGAAGAAATCCCGATCACGGCTCGCCGTGTGGTCACCTTTCGTCCAGGGCAGAAGTTGAAGGCCCGAGTTGAGGCTTATGCTGGAACCAAGTCATAACGACGAGCTACCCGTCATCCCAGGCAAACGCTACTTCACCATTGGTGAAGTCAGCGAGCTGTGTGCGGTCAAACCGCATGTGCTGCGCTATTGGGAGCAGGAGTTTCCTCAGCTCAACCCGGTCAAGCGCCGCGGAAACCGCCGGTATTATCAGCGCCAGGACGTGCTGATGATCCGGCAGATCCGCGCGCTGCTGTACGACCAGGGGTTCACCATCGGCGGCGCGCGCCTGCGCCTCTCCGGTGACGAGGCCAAGGACGACACAACCCAGTACAAACAAATGATCCGCCAGATGATCGCCGAGCTCGAAGATGTGCTGGTGGTGCTCAAGAAATAAATTTCTGCTTTTAAATACTTCCAGTTTTCAAAAGCTTGCGATATATTCCTGAGCGTTCCGTTGAGAAGCGGAACAAGATTCACGCCTAGTCGGGGCGTAGCGCAGTCCGGTAGCGCACTAGCATGGGGTGCTAGGGGTCGAGTGTTCGAATCACTCCGTCCCGACCATATTTTTCAATGACTTAGCCCAACTTTTACGAGTTGGGCTTTTTCATGGGCGTGACTTTTACGGGACTCCGTCCCGGCTCCTCAGCCGGGCTTTTATTTTCCGCGGTAGACCTCATTTCCCCCCAGTCACATCAAGAAACGTCCCCGTCACAAACGATGCCTCCCCACTCGCCAGCCATAGAATGGCCCGCGCCACTTCCTCCGGTTGGCCGCCACGCCCCATCGGGATGGAGTCCTTTACGCGATCGACCCGTCCCGGCTCGCCGCCGCTGGCGTGCATGTCGGTGTAGATGTGCCCGGGGCGGATGCAGTTGACGCGGATGCCTTCCCGCGCCACCTCTTTGGCGAACCCGATGGTAAATGTTTCGAGCGCCCCCTTTGACGCTGCATAGTCGACATATTCATGGGGGCTACCGAGGCGCGCCGATGCCGAGGAAATATTGATCACGACCCCGCCCGGGCCGTTGTGGCGGTAGGCCATGCGCTTCACCGCCTGCTGGGCGCAGAGGATCGGGCCGATGGCGTTGACTGCGAAGATGCGCTGCATGCGCTCGAAGGCGAGGTCTTCCAGGCGTGACTGGGCCGACAGTACCCCGGCGTTGTTGACCAGGACGTCGATGCGTCCGAACGAGCGGTCGATGGCTGTGAATAAATCGGCGACCTGTGTGGGCTGCGAACTGTCCGCGCGGACGGCCAACGCGCGCCGTCCCATGGCCTCGACATCTGCCACCACTGCCAGCGCGGCGGGCTCGTTGGCGACGTAGCTGATGGCAACGTCGTAGCCTTGTGCGGCGGCGAGCCGCGCGGTGGCGGCACCCACGCCGCGGCTTCCGCCGGTTATCAGGATCAGGGGTGTCTGCGAAGTCTTAGCCATTGGAAGTTTCCTCCTGAGCAGTGGGTCGGGTCAGCCGATGATGAAGATGCCGCTGGAGATCACCACGCACGCCAGGACCCGGCGGCCGGTGAGTGTCTCGCCGAGGAACAGATAGCCGATCAATACCGCGAACAACACGCTGGTCTCGCGCAATGCCGATACCGCGCCCAGAGGCGCTTCGTTCATGGCGTAAATGACAATTGCGTAGGCGAGCAGAGAGACCAGCCCGCCGACCGAGGCGGCGAGTATTCCGGGGCGGACGCAGAACAAGCTGCGGGCATCGCGCAGGCCGATGTACACCAGGGGCATCAACACACCCCACAAGGCGCACATCCATACCGTGTAGGCCAGCGGCGCGCCGGAGAGCCTGGCCCCAATGCCGTCGACGACGCTGTAGGCCGCGATGAAACAACCCGTTCCCAGGGCGTAGGGCAGGCTGGGAACCGACAGGCTGCGTCCCCGGAAGGCCAGCGAAATGATTCCGCCCGACACCAGCCCGATACCGAGCAGTTCGCCGGGGGTAATGCTTTCTCCGGCAAAGACTGCGGCCCCGAGCGTGATCAGCGCCGGTGACGAGCCACGTGAGATCGGATAGATCTGCCCCAGGTCGCCGACCCGGTAGCTGCGTACCAAAAACAGGTTGTAGCCGACATGCAGCAATGCCGAAAGCATCCCATAGCCCCAGCTGGCCGGCGCTGGTGCCACCATGAACACTGCAGCGATGACACTGGCGATGGCGATGACGATACACATCACGGTCATTGACCAGAGTCGATCCGAGCCGCCACGCAGCAGGGCGTTCCAGCTGGCATGCAGGAGCGCGGCGAACAGAACCAGCAGGACGATGTGAATAGGCATGGTCGCCATTCTAGGCAACCCGACGGGCGGACTTACAGAGAAGTCTCTTCATTGCTTCATGAGTAAAGCCTCATGCATCAGTCATAGGCGTCTTGAACTTTCAACGCCTCGCTGGTCAACCATTGGCGAAAGCTGACGATGTGCGGTTGCGATTCGATGCCCTTGGGGCAGACAAAATAATAGGCAAGCGGCGATGGGTACGGCACCTCGAACAACCGCACCAGCCGACCATCGCTGATTTCGGTTTCAACATGGCCGCTGCGGACCAAGGCAACCCCTTGTCCGAGCAGCGCCGCCTCCACCGTCATGTTGGTGTCGCCGAACCTGACGCTCTCCTTGAGCGGCAAGAACTCCAGCCCGATCTTTTGAAACCAGTCCTCCCATTTCGGTACCAGCTCGGCGCCATCGCGGGTCAGCAGCGGGTAATGCAGCAGTTCGGCGGGGCTGTTTGGCGCGCCGAAGCGCTGCAGCAGATCGGGACTTGCCACGGGGAACACCTGCTCGCCGAACAGGAACTCGGAGTACAGGCCGGGGTAGTTGCCTTTGCCGAGCCGGATCGCGACGTCGGCTTGGGCGCTGGAGAAATGGATGATCTTGTCCGTGGTGTCCAGCGAGACCAGCAGTTCTGGATAGTGGCGGGAAAGCCCCGGCAAGCGTGGCAACAGCCATTTCAGTGCGAAGGAATAGGTGGTGCTGACTTCGAGCCTGACCCTGCCTTTTTGTTCACGCAGATCGCCCAGGGTCGCTTCCAGGCTCATGAAGAATTCCCGCACGATGGGTGCCAGCGTAGCCCCCGCTGCCGTGAGGGTGAGTGATTTGCCACGCTCGAACAACTGCAAACCCCAAAGCGCCTCCAGGTGCTTGAGCTGATGGCTGACTGCGCTCTGCGTCACATGCAGCTCCTGCGCCGCAGCGGTAAACGTGGGGTGTCGGGTGGCGACTTCAAAGGCACGCAACGTGGCGGTCGGTGGCAGGTCTCTCATCAAGGTATCCCGGCAATTCGGCGTAAAAGCGCATCATGAGTGTTAGCTCATGATAGAGCCATACCTTGAGTTGGTGCGGTTTCTAAGCGTGGGTCGCCGTATCGACCAGGGACTGCCGATACTGGGCTTCGTCGACTTCAGTCAGCGTTGCATAGCCGTCGTAGTGGTAGATCCGCTGGCTGTCTCGGGCATAACGCTCATTCAGGAATTCGAAGGTGGCCAGGTCGATACGCTTGGCGCTCACCGGCCTTCGATGGCAGAACAACTTGCGCGTGCCCAATTGCAGGAAATCGGGATGCGGCACGCGGACTTCGTCAGGGTCGAACGCTACATCAAGGGGCTTGCCCTCCGAGAGGATCAGTGCAGGGCTGACGGCGTAGGTACCGAGGATGCGGGTATCGGCGGGATGCAGGCGTCTTTTCGCCTCGCCGTAGTAATACACCGTGTCTTGGTCCTTCGCCCAGCCATGCCCACAGGACTCGAAAGTGGCAAGTTGTGCCTTACGAATCGGTTCGGGCGGATGATAGAAAATCCGGTGGCAGAACACGCTCTTGCCGTCCGTCAGGTAGGGCCCGCCGAGTTCGCGGAAACGCTCTACGGGCTCTTGGGAAAAACGTTCGGGCACTTGCTTTTCGGCGTTATGAAATGGGATCAGGTACAAACCCTGTGCATCGCCGCACAGGTGCTTGCCCAGCAACTTGAAACTTGCGGCGTCCAGCCCGTTGATGACACGCCGATGGAAATAAACCTGGCCGCCGACCTCGAAACCGAGGCCGACAGCCTGTAATGGCGCTGTTTCAGTGGGCGTTTGCTTGGTATCCGGCGATGCCTGTAAATCGTGCCACCAATAACCTTGCAACTGCGGATGGGCCTCGAAGTAGGGCGCCCATGCCTCTTGCATGGCTGTGTCGATGATCCCGCCAGAGCCCAGCGGGCCGTGCTTGTCGCCCGCCAGCACGGGCCAGTAGTCCTGGTCATTTTGACAGAGCTGAGTCACTACGAAGCTTTGCGCGTCGACATCCAAGCGTTGCTGGCGCCTGTAGACGTGTTGATGGTCGCGGTAATAATCGAACCCCAGGTGGCGGAAGCTCGGACCGTGGGCGCCACGCAGCCGGGTCCCTGCGGCGTAGACGAACGAGTCGTCCACGGCAAAATAATCATCTTCGCATTCACTGCTGCCGACCACGCGGCCGCACTCGTCGAACACCGGTTGGCAGCGCTTGAGCAGCCGGAAATCGCCAACGTAGCGGAGGGTTTTGCCGGTCAGGTAATAGGCGCGCCGGCTGTCCTTGGCGTAGCGTTCGTTGAGTACGGTGAAAGTTGCCAGGTCGGCATTGTCGATGCGGTAGAAGTATTCATAGGAAACGCTCGAGCCCTGCTGCGCTTGCACGACGATTGATTGCCCATCCGTTCCCCAGCGTTGGGCGAGCATTTGGAAACCGTCCGGGTTTTCGATCGGCAGCGGTGTGCCGTCCTTCTGGTGCAAAGGCTTGAAGCCCTTGTAGACCTGATCATCGATGACTCGATAGGCCGGGTGGTTGCAATACCGCACCCGGGCCGGGGCGCTGGCGATGAATTGCCCTTGCAAAAAGATACTCACCCCGTCGCTGAACAGAGCAGAGGATGAAGTCACCGAGGCTGGCGATGATGCCAGCAGCGCCAGGCTGTCGTGTCGTGCCGCCCGGATCCGGGTGATGTCGTAGTCGCCGAACCAATAGGCACCCGTCCGATCACGCAAGTACTGGTGGCCGAGGCTTTCCAGCCCCTCGTCGAACCGAAACGGCAGCGCATGAAGCGCGTGGTAGCCGTGGCGCGCGCGATAGGAGGGAAGCAAGTAGTAATCGCCTCGAGCATCGCGCAACAGCCAAGGGTTGCGCCGATGCCGCCAGATAGGCTGGCCGGCAAGGAGGGGCGAGGGAGGATAGTGCCCCTCACTGGCAAATCGTGCTATCGCGTCGGGGCGTGCGCCTTCAGGGTCGAGCAGGATGTACACATCGGGCACTCGCCCGTCGCCCAGCAGCACACCGTCCGCGAACGCGAAGCCTTGATGCCATTCGAGGTCGAGCGGCTCCCAGTCGACAAGACCGGTGTCTGTGTCTGTCATGTTGCTGCGACCTGAATATGGAGCCAAGCCGGTGATGTTGCGCGGGAGCGGTTGTCCAGCGCCGTGGCGATCCTGTGTATAGTGCCGACCCTGATATTGTCGATGTTGAAACGGGGACCAATACCTGTCTTCTTCCCACCCTCGGCTGTGTTGTTCATCGAAAATAAATGCCCTATTACCAAAGGAATAATGATGTCATCGACAAGGATTTTCAGGGTGTCGCTGTGCCTGGCGGGCTTCGCTTTTACTGGGAGCTCTCTGGCGAATCAGCAAGAGGAAGAGCATCAATGGTCAGTGACAATGGTCGCGATGGAGCAAGTTTGCAACAAAACCAACCCAGGCCTGAACGGCGACGTCGAGAATGCGATGGCCTCCGACCCCAAGATCGATGAGGCAAAAAAGTCGCAAGTCAGGAAAATCAAATCCGACCCCTCCTATAAACTCGAGGTGGCAAGCATCACGAGCACCATCCTCAAATCTCCGCTTGCTGCCATGGCGCAGGATATGTGCAAGGAGTACGCGCCGAAATGACTCGGTTTCCTCTGCGCGATAATTGGCGCCGGGAGCTCCGGGGATAAAAGGCTCAGACTCTCCGCCAGTTCATCGGGTGAGAACAGCATGGTCATCGACAGAAAAATCAACGCAGCATCCGTTCGTCTGCAGGCACTGGACCCCCTCGATTCCGCCCTGGAGCTCCTGCACTTCGGCTTCCGTGGCTTGACCGCTGACGCCGATGCTTTCCTGCAAACCCAGGGCCTGTCCCGCGTGCACCATCGCATCTTGTACATCATCGCCCGGGCAGACGAAGTCAACGTAGGCGACCTGGCGATCACGCTTGGTGTCAGCAAGCAGGCGATGCACAGGCCGTTGACGCACCTGTTCGAGCGTGAGCTGGTTTGCTACACACGCCAGCCTGAACGCCACCGCTTCAAGCTGCTGGCCCTCACCGAGCAGGGCCAGGCGCTTGAGCACCAGGCGTCCGAGCTGGAGCGCCAGACCTTGCGCCAGGCGTTCGCGCAAACCGACTTCCTGGGTCAAGATGCCTGGACGAAAGTAATGCAGGCCTTGGCCGAGCGCCTCAACTGAGCCTCAAGTGATGCGCTCGCGCACTACGATACATTTGGCCAACGGTTGCACCAGTGCTTCGGTGGCGTCTTCGCACGATACGATGGTCGGGCTCACCAGCAGCGGATCGCAGCGTCCGCTGCCGACCAGCTCGAACACCTTGGGAATGTGCGGGCGCACATTGCAGACGCCCACCGACAGGGTCACGTCGCGCAGGTACATGCCGAACAAGGGAATCTTCGGGTCGTCGAAAATAATACCGATGCATGAGCAATGACCACCGGGGGCGAGAGCCAGCAGACCCCGATGCAACGCCTGCGGGTCACGCGTAGCGGAGACCACCACGTCGTAACGCTCATCCAGCACCTGGCCGGGGTCGACATTGGCGCCGCTGCGTTGGGCAAGGTCCAGTCGGTAGGGATTGTCGTCCAGATAATCGACACTTGCCGCCCCCGCGGCCACCGCCATCTGCACCGCCAGGACTCCCAGGCTCTCCGTGCCGCCGACCACCAGCACGCGGGCATCCGGGCGCGAGGCGATAGGTCGGCTGGCGGCGACCCAGGCGTCGGTCAGGTTGTCGCTGGCGCTGGCGACGGCCAACGGATTCAGGCCGGGCGGCAGTGGCACCAACATCGCATCGGCGAAGGGCACCAGGACCACTTCGGAGAACAGGCCGCCCCAGTGTCCGCCCGCCGGGACGCCGAAGGCCGCATGTCGAGCCACGGCGGTGCAAGCGGTGGCCCGCCCGGCAAGGCACTGGCGGCACTCGCCGCAGGCGATTTTCCACGGCACCGACACCAGGTCGCCGCGACGCACGCCGGTGACCTCGTCGCCGACCTCCAGCACTTCAGCGACACATTCGTGGCCCAAGGCAAACGGCGGCTTGAACGGCGTGAGACCGGCGATCAAGCGCCGATCGAGGTCGCAGGATGCCGAGGCGATGGGCCGCACCAGGGCACTGCGCGGGCTGGTCAATAGGGGGGACGGCACGTTCACCCAGGCCAGTTGGCCGGGGTGCTGGACGACAAGCTCTTTCATGGTCTTGCTCCTACGCCTTGGGTATGCCGCTAACCTAGGGGTGGACTGTGTTAACGTCAACGATGTTGATGTGACAAAGCCCATGCCATTCCAGCCAGCCGCAACCGTTCAACGTCGGAGCAGTGCTTTCGATAAAACCGTCAGCCCATGTATCGCTCAGCCACCGCCGATTGCTTGATTTGCCCCAGCAATCCTTGGCGCGCAGCTTGCAACGCATCCCAGCGAGCACCGTCCTGCAGCGGCGGAATGGTCACTGGTTCGCGGCGATCGAATCCGACCAGCGCGGCATCGACGAGATCGCTGACTTCCATGATTTCACTCAGCGTATTGATGTCGATGCCCGCGCGTTCCCAGATTTCGGTCCGGGTGGCTGCCGGCAGCACGGCTTGGACGTAGACGCCTTTAGGCGAGAGTTCGAGGCTGAGCCCCTGGGACAGGAACAGCACGAAGGCCTTGGTCGCGCCATAGACCGACATACCGAATTCCGGCGCCAGGCCGACCACCGAGCCGATGTTGATGATCGCGCCGTCGCCAGCCTTCGCCAGGCGTGGGGCGATGGCGCTGGCGAGCCGGACGAGCGCGGTGGTGTTGAGCGAAACCAGCAGCGCGACGCTGTCGGTGGTCTGTTCGATGAAACTGCCGGATTGGGCCGCGCCTGCGTTGTTGATCAAGAGGCCAATG
The DNA here is from genome assembly GCF_035751725.1 of Pseudomonas frederiksbergensis. GTDB lineage: Bacteria > Pseudomonadota > Gammaproteobacteria > Pseudomonadales > Pseudomonadaceae > Aquipseudomonas > Aquipseudomonas frederiksbergensis_A. The sequence goes on from NZ_CP142104.1 coordinate 2,136,441, forward strand.
TTGTCGTCGTCGCGCAGACGCGCTTCGACTTTGTTCAGGTCGGCGGTTTGAGTCAGGTCCGCCTGAAGCACATCGACGATAACGTTGTGTTCGTTGCGCAGTTCGGTCGCCAGCGCTTTCAGCCGCGCATTGTCGCGAGCCACCAGCACCAGATCGTGGCCGCGCTGGGCGAAGCGCTGGGCATAGACGGCGCCGATGCCGGTGGAAGCACCAGTGATGAGTACGGTTTTGCGAGTGGTCATGGTGTCAGTCTCTTCAGGGTAAGGAGGTGCGATTGGCTGCGGCGCTCAAGATGTAACCTGGAGCTGGATTGCATTGGGTCCGATTTATGATGATGACCGAAATCTAAACTGTCAACGAATTTGATTATGGTCGGCATCTATGTATGATGCGAAGCATGATTCGAGCGGCACGAGGTGACGAAAAATGAGAGTGACAAAGGCTCAGGCACAGGCAAACCGGGAACATATCGTCGAGACGGCGTCTGTCCTGTTTCGCGAACGTGGCTTTGACGGCATCGGCGTGGCCGACCTGATGGCCGCCGCTGGCTTCACCCATGGTGGCTTCTACAAGCACTTCGGCTCGAAAGCCGACCTGATGGCCGAAGCCGCGGCGGACAGTCTTTCGCGTTCATTGACCAGCGCCAGCAACTTGGATGTTGCTGGGTTCTTCGCCATGTATGTCTCGCGCGAGCACCGCGATGCGCGGGGCAATGGCTGCACGATGGCCGCCTTGTGCGGCGACGCGGCGCGTCAGTCCGATGAGGTGAAAACCACGTTTGCCAACGGAGTGGAGGGCACGCTGGCTGCGCTTGAGCAAAAGCTGGGGCCGACAGGCGAAGGGGACCGGGCAGCGATGATCAACCTGTTCGCCCATGCAGTCGGTGCGGTGATGCTGTCGCGGGCCTGTCCGGATGATGCTCCGTTGGCGGACGAGATACTGCAGGTCTGCCGTGATCGGATCCTGGCGTCCCTGCCTGCGTCCGAACCTGTGTAAAGCGCGACGGTAGCGCAATACGCTACCGCCGGCCGGATCAGAAAATGAATTTGAACAAGGCAATGACCACGATCAGGCCAATCAGGAAAATGATCCCAACGGTACCACCAAGAAATTTCAACATAGGAACGCTCTCATCGGATGGGCTTAGTTTTCTAGACCCCCGGCGAGCGCGCGCGGTTCGTTAAATTTTTGCAATGAGTCGACGGTTAGATGGACACGGACCGCTCAGTGGACGGCCAGAGACCTCGGGACGGAAACCTGTTCGAATTTCGAAACGGTCTTGATCCAGTAGCGCCGGTAATCGGTCTTGTCCGGTGCCAGTGGTTTATGGCTCGACCAGGGATGCTCCGCCTTCAGGCTGGCTCGATAAGCCTCCCATTCCTTCTGTTCGGCCGCTTCCCGGGCTTTGTTTCGGTCATCGAACCAACCCAGTACATACGCATCGCTCTGGTCTGTCCCGCTCGCTATCAGCAGATATATGTCTGTCATCACCGGTTCCCGCCGTCATCCTGCTTACCCAGTTAATGGGCTCTTGTCATAGGTATCGGCCGCCGGTCCCGGTTTTTTAAGGCAATTGATAAATGGGGACGACGCGCTCTGCTCAAACATGGATAAAGCAGCGTTGCGAGAAAACGGGATTCATATTTCAGGCCACCAAAGGCTCTGGTAACGGGCCGGATAAAACCGGCCGTGGTTCATGGGGAACATCGCGCGCCCAAGAAGGTCAAGCGGATGGGCGCGGCGATGGCGAACCCACCAAGGCCAGCGGGCTAAACCAGAGCCGGTCCCTGGGGACCAGGGGAGGCGAGTCAATCAAATGTACTCCGGTGTACATTCGACGGGCATCCGAGTACATTCGCGTTACGTATGTTCAATAAGGTGGATGCAAAATGCCCCAGGTCGGGAAGGCGCGTGGCAAGGCCCAGGACGCAGGTTGGCGGGGGTCGCCCGAAGGCTGGCTGGAAGCGGCCTACGAGGCTTTGAAGGAGTCCGGCATCGATGCGGTCCGGGTCATGCCGTTGGCCAAGCGCCTGGGGTTGTCACGCACCAGTTTCTATTGGTTTTTCGAGGACCGCGAACAGCTGCTGGCGGCTTTGCTGTCGCGCTGGCGCGAGACCAACACCGGTGGCCTGATCCGTCAAAGCGAAAGCTACGCCGAGAGCATCTCCGAGGCGATCCTGAATGTCTTCGAGTGCTGGCTCAACCCACAACTGTTCGACTCGCAGTTCGAATTCGCAGTGCGCAGTTGGGCACTCCAATCCGCTGAAGTGGCCCAGGAAGTCGCCGTTGTCGACGAGCAGCGAATGGGCGCCCTGGCGAGCATGTTCAAGCGCTTCGGCTACGACAGCCAAGGGGCCGACGCACGAGCGCGAACGATCTACCTGACCCAGATCGGCTACATCACCATGAACACCAGCGAGTTGATCACCGTGCGTTTCCAGCGCATCCCGCATTACGTGAGCATTTTCACCGGCAAGGTGCCCAAGCAGCGCGAGCTGGACCGTTTCTACGGCAAATTCGGTTATGCCGAAAAAGAGCCTGGGGTCTTTGTGCCGCTGGTGGAAACCTTTGAAGAGACCGCTGGAAAATGACCGAGCCGACGCTGGGCATCATCGGCGGTACGGGCTGGCTGGGCGGGGCGATTGCCAAGGCCGTGCTGGCGAAGAACCTGCTTCCGGCGAGTAACCTGGTCGTATCCAATCGCTCAGGGACTCATCCATTGGCGCGGCAAGGCGTTTGCCTGGTCGCCGATAACCAGGCACTGGTGGACCGTAGCGACATCGTCATCATCGCGGTACGACCCGAGCAATTCGCCGGCCTGACCCTCAACGCGATGGGCAAGACGGTCATCTCATTGATGGCCGGCATCACGGCGCAGGCTATTGTCGCGCAGTCCTCGGCTTCAAGCGTCGTGCGGGCGATGCCCAATGCGGCGGTGGAAATCGGGCAATCCTTTACGCCTTGGTATTGCGCTGGCGCGGTGGAGCCGGCGACGAAAAGCCTCGTCCAGCGCTTGTTCGAATGCGTGGGCACCGCTGCCGAGGTCCAGCAGGAAGATTTCATCGACTATCTCTCCGCGCTTTCGGGCACCGGCCCGGCCTTTCCTGCTCTGTTGATGACGGCATTGGCGAATCAGGCGATGGCAGCCGGCATTCCTGCGGAGATTGCACAGCTAGCCGCCCAGAATGTCGTGGTCAACAGCAGCCAGTTGCTCGCCAGTCATGATGCCCGGCAGATGATCGATGCCCTGGTCGCCTATCGCGGCGTGACGGCCGCCGCCTTGCAGTCGATGACCCAAGGGCATTTCGAGGCGCAGGTGGGAAGGGCGTTGCAAGCTGGCGCCGCCGTGGCGCGTAAAGGACTCCAAGCCTGACGCGTGCATATACAGGGACTTGTGGGAGCCTGCCCGCGAAGTCGGAAGCCAATCCAACATCCATGTGGCTGAACCACCGCTTTCGCGAGCGAACTCTTCTTAAAGGTCCTTGACCAGCCGCAACGCGTCGTAGATTGCCGCATGGGTATTACGCGCCGACACCGCGTCACCAATCCGGAACAGTTGGAAGCGGCCGTCCGGGTTGGTCACGATGTCCTGGGTTTTCCCGGCGATCAGGTTGTGCTGTTCGACCGCGCCGTTGTTGCGCGAATGCGGGCGCAGCTCGAAGTACAGATCATCCAGGGGCAGGGTGCCGTGGTTGACCACCACCTGGTCGACCACGCGCTGCTTGTGCACCTGGCCGTAATCGCTGCCGAAGCTGGCAACCAGTTGCCCGTCGCGCTTTTCCACGGAGTCGACCCGATACGTGACGGTGAAGGTGACGTTCAGGTCTTGCAGGCTGCGCATGTACGGCACCAGGTTCATGGCCATCACCTCCGGCGCGAACGATCGGTCGGGCGTGACGATCTCCAGTTTCGCGCCGCTGTTGGCGATTACCTCGGCCGCCTGTAGCGCCGCGTGGTCACCCGCGTCGTCGAAGATCAGCACGTTCTGGCCGGGCTTGACGTCGCCGGAAATGATGTCCCAGGTCGACACCACCAGCTCATTGCCTTGCTTGAGCACCTCGGTATGGGGCAAGCCGCCCGTGGCGACGATCACCACGTCCGGTTGTTCGGCCAAGACCGTCTCGGCTTCGGCCCAGGTATTGAAGTGAAACTTCACCCCCAGCCGTTCGCATTGCGCCATGCGCCAATCGATGATGCTGATCATCTCGCGTCGACGTTCGCTCTGCGCGGTCAGGCGGATTTGCCCACCTGGCTGGTCGGCCACTTCGAACACCGTGACATCATGGCCGCGCTCACCGGCCACCCGCGCCGCTTCCAGGCCCGCCGGACCGCTGCCGATCACCACGACGTTGCGCTTGACCGGCGCCTTGGGGATTTCGTGGGGCATGGTGGTTTCGCGCCCGGTGGCGGCGTTGTGGATGCAGTACGCGGCGCCGCCCTGGTAGATGCGGTCCAGGCAATAGTTGGCGCCAACGCAGGGGCGGATCTCTTCTTCACGTTTTTCAATGATCTTGCGCACGATATGCGGGTCGGTCATGTGCGCGCGGGTCATGCCGATCATGTCCACCTTGCCCGAGGCGATGGCGTGTCGTGCCGTGGCGACGTCCGGGATCTTCGCCGCATGAAAGGTCGGGAAACCGGTGGCAGAGCGGATCTCGCCAGCAAAATCCAGGTGCGGCGAGTTGCGCATGCCCTGGATCGGGATCACGTCGGTGAGGCCAGCGTCGGTATCGATGTGCCCGCGCACGACGTTGAGGAAATCCACCAGGCCGCTGTCCTTGAGCATGTGGGATATCTGCAGGCCATCGCTGGCACCGAAGCCGCCGGGCAAATCTTCGTCACCGGTGTAGCGAACCCCCAGCAGGAAATCCTCGCCGCAACGCTGGCGGATACCGCGCAACACATCGAAGGTGAAGCGCATGCGGTTTTCCAGCGAGCCGCCGTAAGGCCCGTCGAGATCGTTGGTCAGCGGCGACCAGAACTGGTCCATGAGGTGCCCGTAGGCCTGCAGCTCCAAGCCATCAAGACCGGCGGCCTTCATGCGTTCGGCGGCGTCCACGTAATCCTTGATGATCCGGTCGATATCCCAGTCTTCCAGTTTCTTCGGGAAGGCCCGGTGGGACGCCTCGCGACGATGGGACGGCGAGACGACCGGCAGCCAGTCAGCCTTGTCCCAGCGCGTGCGACGGCCCAGGTGGGTGAGTTGGATCATTACGGCGGCGCCGTGTTCGTGGCACTCGTCGGTCAGGTCCTTCATCCATTTGACCACTTCATCCTTGTACGCCAGCACGTTGTTGAACACGGGCGGGCTGTCCCGGGAAACGGCAGCGGAACCCGCCGTCATGGTCAGCGCCACGCCGGCCTTCGCCCGTTCGACGTGATAGGCACGGTACAAATCCTTCGGCATGCCATCGACCGGATACGCGGGCTCGTGGGAGGTGGTCATGATCCTATTCTTGAGCGTCAGATGCTTGATTTTGTAGGGCTGCAGCAGAGGATCGCTGGACATGGTGTTGCTCCCGGAACAGAACATCAGGCTGGGTTTTGACATAACGGTATGTTGAATGTTCATGTGTGTCAACTAGTGGGACACTGGTGTACATTTTTCTTGCTTGATGGAAAAACCGGGATTACCATCCAGTCGAAACGGGGGTGATACGGCCCCTGCGGCCCGCCATCCCGCCTCGATCCACGTGGAAGGGGCTATGCGAAGAACAATGAAAATGCTCGGTGCGGTTAGGCGCGCCATCGACCCGAATGTAAAAGTCCGGGTGAAAGCCGCCGGTCATTGCGGTTGGAAACGCCAAAGGGCGGAGGAGGGCAGGAAAACGTTAGTCCCCGTGATTTTCATAACTAGAACTTACCGATGGCCGCCTGCGGTCATGATGGGAAATGAATGCTTCTGCTGTTCTGCCAATAACTACTAATACAGTCTGCGGAGATGCACATGATGACGTTACCCAGTAAAACTTTTATCGGCTGGTTTGCAGGCCTCGCATTAGCCTGCAGCAGTCTGATCGCTCAAGCCGAGGAACCCACGCCCATCCGTATCGGCTGGGTGAACTGGTCGGATACGGAAATCGCGGTAAAGCTGGCGAACACCGCGTTGCAAGATCACCTCAAGCAACCGGTCAAGCTGGTGCTGGCCGATATCGGCATCCAGTTCCAGGCCCTGGCTAACGGCAATATCGATCTGATCCCGATGGTCTGGCTGCCCAGCACCCACAAGTCGTTCTATGACAAGTACAAGGACAGGCTCGAAGACCTCGGCGTGTTGTATGAAGGTCGAATCGGCATGGCGGTGCCTACCTCCATTCCAACCAGCGAGATCGCCAGTGTCGAAGACCTCAACAAGCCCGAAGTCCGGGAGAAACTTGGCGGCAAGATCCTCACCTCGGAAGTAGGTAACGGTCAGTACAAATTGACTGAGAAAGCCATCAAGGAATACAAGCTCGATGGCTACAAGATGGTGGCGTCTTCAGAGTCCGGAATGCTGAGCGAACTGGATCGCAACCTCAAGCGCGACAAATGGTCGTTGGTCAACGCCTGGAGCCCGCACTGGATGTTCGCCAAATGGCCGTTGCGCTATCTGGATGATCCGAAGCAGATCTTCGGTGGCGCCGAGCAGATCCACGCCGTCGCACGCAAAGGCTTCAGTGCCGAGCATCCGGACGTGGCTCGCTTCTTTGCCAACTTCAAGATTCCGAAAGCGGACCTTGAAAAGTTGATGGCGGATGCCCGCGAAAGTACCGCGGACAAGGTGGTTGCCGAGTATTACGCGGCGAACAAGCCTCGCTTCGAAGCGATGTTTGGCAGCCAGACGGCTTCCGTGGCGCCAGCCCAGTAATCGCCGTTGATATCCGACAGCTGTTGCTGTCCGGTGCCCTTGGTCAAGCTCCAAGGGCACTGCTGCCGAGTTCTCTCGCATGTCTACGCAGTGCGAGGTCTGGGGCTGGCGGAAGTGCAAGCCCTGTATGCGGTGTTCCCCTTGATGACATTGGCATTGGCGGGGGCGTTTCTAGGCGAGTTCCTTGCTGTGCTCCCCACATTTGATCTTCAGTGGACGTAAGCTCGGTTTAGAACTTGAAGCGCCCCACCAATCCCTTGAGCTGTCCGGAAATATCCGTCAACCGCCCTGAACCGGTCTGCGCCGTATGGGCAAACTCCTCGACCAACTGCGCATCGGAATGAATCTGCGCGATGTGCCGGTTGATGTCTTCCGCCACTTGGTGCTGTTGCTCCGCAGCGGTGGCGATCTGGGTGTTCTGGTCGCGAATCGAGTCCACCGAGGTGCGGATCTTGTCGAAGCTGTCGCGAGCCTGCTGGATGCGCTCGACGCTGGTGTGCGACACCTGCAGGCTGTTCTGCATCTGTTGCGTCACTTCTTGGGTGCGCCGCGCGAGGTTGCCGAGCAGGCTGTCGATCTCGCCGGTGGAATCGGCGGTACGCCGCGCCAGGGCGCGCACCTCGTCGGCCACCACGGCAAAGCCGCGGCCCTGATCGCCCGCGCGCGCCGCTTCGATGGCCGCATTGAGCGCCAGCAGGTTGGTCTGTTCGGCGATCGAACGGATGGTGTCGAGGATGGTGTTGATGTTCTTGCTGTCCTGCTCCAGCGCCTGCATGGTCTGGGTCGACTGCTGCAATTCCTCACTCAGCTTTAGCACACTGCCGGTGGCTTCGCCGATGTGGTGCTGGCCGTCATGTACATCGCGATAGCCGGTGTCCGCGCTGACGGCGGCCTGGCTGCAGGAGCGGGCCACCTCGTTGGCGGTGGCGACCATTTCGTTGAACGCGGTGCTCACCAGCTCCACGGCCTGGCGCTGGCGCCCGGCGGCATCGTTCATGTTCTGGGCCACGTTGCTGGTATCGGCCGCGGCAGTTTGCAGGTCGGAAGAAGCGCTGCCGATGCGCTGCATCAGTTGCGCGATCATGGCCAGGAACTGGTTGAACCAACCCGCCAGGGTGGCCGTTTCGTCCTTGCCCTGCACCGACAGTTTGCGGGTGAGGTCGCCTTCACCTTCGGCGATTTCCTGCAGGCCGTTGGCAACGCCACGGATCGGTCGGACGATGACGCTGGCGAAACTGGCACCGACGATGGCGAAGACTACGGCCAGTGCGGCGGCGATCACCGCGATCAGCCAGGTCAGGCTCGCGGCTTCGGCCATCACTTCGTCGCGCTTGATCAGGCCGATGAAGCGCCAGCCCAGGCTTTTGGAGGTGACGATGTTGGCCATGTACGGCACGCCGTCGATCTCGATCTGGGTCGCGCCATCGCTGCTCTTGGCCAGCGCGGCGTAATTGGGGCCGAGGTCGGCCAGCGGCTTGAAGTTGTGCTTGGCATCGGCGGGGTCAACCAGCACGTTGCCGCTGCCCTCCACCAGCATCAGGTAGCCGCTGTCGCCCAGCTTGATGTTCTTGACCAGTTCGGTCAGTTGCTTGAGCGACACGTCCAGGCCAACGACGCCGACCAGCTTGCCGCTGGCATCGGCGACGGTGTGCACGATGCCGATCAGCGACACGTCGTCCGGTGCCCAGTAGTAGGCGTCGGTCTTGACCGTGGTGCCCGGCGCGGCGATGGCAGCCTTGTACCAAGGGCGCACGCGCGGATCGTAGTTGGAGATCTTCGGATCATCCGGCCAACTCGCGTAGCCGCCGTCCGCCAGGCCCAGGGACAGGTAGGCGGTGGTTGGATGGCTCTTGGCGAACTGGTCGAAAATCGCCAGGAGTTGTTTGTTGTTCTCGGTCAGCGGGATTTGCGCAGCGTCGGCGCCGGAATAGTTCTTCAGGTCCTTGGCCGCGACGATCCTTGGGTCCTTGGCGAAGAATTCGACGTTCTGCATGATGCCGTCGAAGAACTGCTTCATGCCGTTGTCGATCTGGCGAATCTCGCGACCGCTGCTGTCCAGGAAGTTGGCTTGTGCCGCGTCGCGCAGGTTCAATACCACGAGCACCGCCACCAGGATCACCGGCACGCAGGCAATGGCCGCGAACGCCCATGTCAGCTTCTGTTTGATATTCATGACTTCTCCCGCAGGTATTTATCGGTGTTGGAACGGCGGAAACATTAGCGTCGAGCGTTGCGAACTCTGGAGGGAAAGCGCCCATGCCTACCCTCAGGCTATCGACCAAGGTCGTATTCCCTTGAGGTCACCACTTGTCGGAGGTCGTTATCGCTGACAGTGATGTCGCCCAGGCGAATGTCGCCTGGGTGGTTAATCGCGAAGATGGCATCGTTCGGGTTCTTTGCCCGGCTTCAGTCCAGATCGCCTTTCCGCATCACGAGGCCCCATGCCCAGCGCATTCGAAAGCGTACTCAAGAACAAGAACATGGCTTATCGGCCCCAAGGGACTGCTTCGGTCAGCCAGGCGCCGGTCCGCGTCGCGTTTGTACTGATGGACAATTTTTCGATGATGTCCTTCACCGGTGCGGTGGACGCGCTGGTCACCGCCAACCTGATGAACGACACGCCGCTTTATGACGTGTTGACGGTAGGTGCTTCCGGCGGGCAGGTGACGAGTGACCTGGGCATTGTCATTTCCACCGATGTCGAGCTGGCGCAACTGCCGGACAACCTGGACGTGTTGATTGTCGCCGGTGGCTTTCGCGTGAAACTGCAAGGCACGCCGCTGTTGCGACGCAAGCTGCGCGCCAACGCAGCGTCGGGTGCGCTATTGGGCGGTTTGTGGAATGGGGTGTTTTTCGTGGCCGATGCGAACCTGCTCGACGGGTACGAATGCGCGGTCCACCCGGAAAGCCGGGCGACGATGACCGAGATGTTTGCTCACGTGAAAGTCTCCAGCCGCGCTTATGTCGTGGACCGTGAGCGGGTCAGTTGCGCGGGCGCCAACAGTTCGCTGCGCATGATGCTCCAGTTGATCCGCCGCACGGGCGGGGAGGCGCTGGTGGGGGCCATCGAAGAGATCCTTCGCTGCGATGAGTCAGGGGACGACGCCTCGGACTTGCCGCCGATCTTTGTCGAGACGGACCCGACGCTGCCGGAAAGCCTCAAGCTGGCGCTGGAACTGATGTGGCAGAACGTCGAGGAGCCGTTGACGATCGATGAGCTGGCGGAGTGCGTCAAGGTTTCCAAGCGTCAGTTGGAACGGCGGTTCTGCCGGTTCCTCGGCGCGACCCCGACGCGTTATTACCTGGAGCTGCGCCTGACGCGCGCGCGCCAACTCATCCAGCAGACCAACCGCTCGGTCACGGAAATCGCCGTTGCCACGGGCTTCGTCAGCTCGCCGCATTTCCAGCGGCGTTTCCGGGACTTTTTCGGCGTGCCGCCTGGCAGCTACCGGTCGACGTTCGGGCGCAAATGAGGTTTAGCCGCCCACCGTTGCTGGCCTTGCGATTCGCCCCGCAGCGAAGTCGAGCAGCAAGGCCACGATAATCGCGCCAGCGGAAACCAGGAACAGCAACGCGTGGTGTCCACCGCTGGCATTGAACAGCGCCGAATAGCCAAACCCGGCCAGCGCCTGGAAAGTGGCGAAGGAAACGGTGGCGCGGCTCCAGGCGACTTGCTGGCGATGGTGGTCCGGCAGCAGCTCATGCACCCGGGCCAGGGCCAACGGCACGATGCCTGGCGGGAACGAACCGATCACCACGGCCAGCACGGCCAGCGCCAGGAAACTCTGGGAGGTCGCCAGCAGGCCGAGGGCTACGGCTTGGACGGCCAACACCAGTCGTATGCTTTTGCGCGCGCCCAGGTGGTCCGCCAGAAAACCATAAGTCACTGGCCCGACAATCGCCCCCAGGCCATACATCACCCATACCAGTGCACCGACGTGGGCGCCGGCCTTGAGGCCGCGGGCGACATAGTCCACCAGGAACACCATCGCCGGGACCAACCCCGCCGCCATGAAGGCGTATTGGGCAAACAACTGATAGACGGCGCGGGGCGTGGGTTCGTCCGGTGTGGCGTGTTTCGAGCCACTGTTCTGGTGCGCAGCGTCGTGCGGCCAACCGAACCAGCTCAACCCGGTCAGTACCAGCGACAGCACGCCGAGCCCGAGCCATGTGGCTTGCAGGCCGAGACTCAACAGCGGCGGCACGATCGTTCCGGAGCCGGCGATGCCCAGCCCGATGCCCAGGAAAATCGCACCACTGGCCAGGCCTCTGCGTGCGACGGGCACATGGGGCAGCACGGTGGCGGCCACCAGCACCATGATCGCGCCGCCGGCGATGCCCGACAGCAGCCGCCAGGCGAAATACCAGGTGACCGACACAGGAAAGGCACAGGCGAAAAACGCAGCCGTCACGGCCAGCATCATCAGTCGCAATGCATTTTTATTGGACAGCCAACGGGCCATTGGCCGGCCGAGGAGGGCGCCGATCAGGTAGCCGACGAGGTTGGCGGCCCCGAGGTAGACAACGTCGCCTGCGCTGAACCAATGCGCTTCGATCAGCGGTGGAATCAAAGGGGTGTAGGCGAAGCGCGCCAGGCCGATGCTGACGAGGCTGGCGCAGAGGCCGGCGAATATCGGCAACCAGATACTGGTTGGAGGTGAATCGAGCGCCGCGGATGATGTACGCATGGTAGCGATCCCATAGAAGGTTCATGGCGTCCAGCATATCGGCTATTGTTGTTGCGTTTATGCAGCGATTACGCGGCGCGGTGATGCAACTATGCATCGGTAGGAGGATGGATGAATTGGGATGATGCACGGGTATTCCTGGCGGTCTGTCGGGAGTCGACCCTGCGGGGTGCGGCGCGTGTGCTGGGGGTGGACCAGGCGACTGTGGGCCGGCGCATCGTCGCGTTGGAGAAGTCCTTGAGCGCCGCTCTGTTCCTGCGCACGCCCGACGGTTACGCCCTGACGTCGATGGGCGAGGCCGCGCTCAAGTCCGTGGAGAAAATGGAGCAGTCGGCCCTGGAGCTGGAGCGTCGGATACAAGGCCTCGACGATCGGCTGGCGGGCAATGTGCGTGTCGCCACCACCGATTCATTGGCGATCGACTTCCTGATCCCCGCCATTGCCCGTCTGCACCAACGCCACCCCGACGTGCGCGTGCAGCTGGACGCTTCCACGCAGATCACCAGCCTGGTCAAGCGCGAAGCGGACGTTGCCGTGCGCAACACCCGGCCGGACAATCCCGACCTGATCGCCCGGCGGATCGCCCGTTGGCCGGTGGGGTTGTTCGCGTCGCGCGAATATGTCGACGCCCATGGCGAGCCGACGCCGGGCAGCGCGTTCGAAGGCCATGACCTGGTGGTCTACCAGCCATATTTGCAGGCGCAAAAGGACTTTACCCTGGTCGCCGAGCCGGTCAGTCGTGGGCGGATCGTTGCCGGCCTGAGCTCAAGCTTGTTGGTACGTCGGTCGATTGCGGCAGGGCTCGGAGTGGGGGAAATCCCGGTGTACATGGGCGAGCGCGATGGACTGGTGCGCCTGTGGCCGCAGCGCACGCGGCCGCTGCCCTACGAGGTCTGGCTGGTGACGCACGCGGACTTGCGCCATACGGCGCGGGTGCGGGCGGTGATCGATGAGATTGTCGCGGCGTTTTCCCAGGAAAACCAATGACGCAGGATAAAAGAACCTGTGGGAGCTTGCTCGCTCCCACAGGATGCCCTGCATGCAGGCCTCATGGCATCTGCGGCAGCTCCTGTGGCCGCAGGTCAAACACCAGCACTTCGGCATTCTGGCCGTTGCTCAGTGTCAGCGCCTGTTCCTGGCGCACCCGCACGCCATCGCCTTCCTGCAACGGCACGCCATTGAGCTCGACGCTGCCTCGGGCGACATGGACATAGGCATAGCGATCGGCAGCCAACGCCAGCGTGGCGCTCTCGGCGCCATCGAACAGCCCGGCGTAGACCCGTGCGTCCTGGCGAACATGCAGTGAGCCCTCGGCGCCGTCCGGCGAGATGATCAGTTGCAGGCGACCACGTTTCTGTTCGGGGCTGAAGTGTTCCTGCTGGTAGCGCGGCGTGGCGCCGACGACGTTGGGCACGATCCAGATCTGCAGGAAGTGCACGGGCTCGTCGGCGCTGTGATTGAACTCACTGTGAGCCACGCCACTGCCGGCACTCATCAGCTGCACGTCCCCGGGACGGATGACCGAACCGGTGCCCAAGGTGTCCTTGTGCTCCAGCGCGCCCTCGAGCACGTAGGAGAAAATCTCCATGTCCCGATGCGGGTGCTGGCCGAAACCCTTGGCGGCGGCGACCCGGTCGTCGTTGATCACCAGCAGGTCGGAAAAGCCTTGTTGATTGAGGTCGCGGTAGCTGGCGAACGAAAAGGTGTGGAACGACGTCAGCCAGCCGTGACGTGCAATACCGCGATCGGACGCTTTACGAAGGGTCAGCATGATAATTTCTCCTGGTTCAGTGGGCGGTGGCCATGGCCGTTCGCCGGGTTCAGAAGAAGGTTAATGGTAATCGACTTGTGCAATAAGCAGGTGAATGTGGAAATACTGTCCGTTCTGAGTGGACAATTTCGCACCGCACGCTTCGCTTCGTCATAATGCCGACCGATGATTGCAAACCCCACAAGGTTCGCGTTTTTTCAATTTGCTGCATGTTCTTCTCGATCTGGCGTCTTCCCATGAAAACCGTAGCAATGGTGCTGTTCCCCGATTTCCTGCTGCTCGACATGGCCGGGCCGCTGGAAGTGTTTTCCATCGCCAATCGTTTTCTTGTCCCCGACCAGCATTATCAACTGCTGACCCTGGGCACCGAGCGAGGCCCGTTGCGCGCCTCCAATGGTGTGAACGTCCACGCCGATATCCATATCGACCAGGCCTGGGCCGCCTATGACGTGTTGCTCGTACCGGGCGGCCCCGGGGCCTATAACGACCGGCACCCAGCGTTGCACACCTGGCTGCGCGCCTCGGCGCAAAGGGCCACGTGCTACGGCTCCATCTGTACCGGTGCGTTTGTGCTCGGTGAGGCGGGGTTGCTCGATGGACACCGCGTGACCACGCATTGGCATTACACCGAGCGCTTGATCCAACGCTTTCCCAAGGCACTGATCGAGACCGACAAAATCTATCTACGGGACCGACGCCTGATCACCTCTGGCGGTGTCACCGCCGGCATCGACATGGCCTTGGCCATCGTCGCACAGGATCATGGCCGCAAGATTGCGCTGGATGTCGCCAAGGTGCTGCTGGTGCTCATGAAGCGCCAGGGCGGACAAGCGCAGTTCAGTCCGCTGGTGGCGACCGTGGCGGCCCAGGAGTCGGCGGTCACTCGGGTGCAGCACTACGTGATGGAGCATCTGGAGGAGCCATTCACGGTGGAACGCATGGCGGCAGTCGTGGCCATGAGCGCCCGGCATTTTGCCCGGCTGTTTGTCCGAGAGGTGAAAATGACGCCCATGGAATTCCTCCAAGGGGCGCGCATCGATCGGGCGCGGCAGTTGCTCGAATCCACCGACTTGCCCCTCAAGACCGTGGCGTTTCGCAGCGGCTTCGGCAGTGTCCGCCACATGCGCCAGCTGTTCAGTGAAAAGCTTGGCCTGACACCGGTCCAGTACCGCCAGCAGTTCAGTTGAGCCTTGGATGTCCGTCCTGGGCACCGTGATGTCCGTGATGGGTCCTGTGCCAGCATTGTTCTGCGGGGCAGGGCTGCCAAGATAACCGCGAACCCTCTGGAAAGGATGCGCAAGAGCCAGGGCTGACGCGTGCGGCGATTCGCAACGCGATGCCTGGACCGGTCATCTGGCGCTGGATCGCTCATGAACAGTTTCGTCACACCCTGCACCGGGCCAACGGTAGGCTTCGGCCCGTTCGTCTTTCATCGACAGCAGCGGTTGGTCACTCGCGACGGTCAGCCCCTGGCATTGGGCGGTCGCGCCCTGGACATCCTGCAAGTACTGGTCGCGCATGCGGGTGCTTTTGTCAGCAAGCAAACGCTGATCGACCATGTGTGGCCCGACAGCGTGGTGGAAGACATCAATCTACGGGTGCACATTGCCGCGCTGCGGCGGGCCTTCGGCGAGACGCGCGAAGGCAATCGCTACATCCTCAATCATCCCCGCCGAGGCTATTGTTTTGCGGTGCCCGTGACCTTGCGGCCCGGCGACGAGCTAGCGGCCGCGGAGCCGTCCGAGCGGCACAATCTGCCCGCCCGGCTGAGTCCGGTGATCGGTCGCGACAAAATCCTGGGCCGGTTGTTGGTAGAAGTGCCACGCCAATCCCTGACCACGATCACCGGCCCCGGTGGCATCGGCAAGACCACTGTGGCATTGCGAGTTGCGGAGCTGCTGCTGGAGCATTTTGCCGACGGCGCCTGGTTCATTGACTTGGCTGGCGTCGACGACCCGGCGCAGGTTGCGCTGCGAATCGCCCAAGCCCTGGACCTGGCGGAAGAATGCCTGGCCCTGCAACTGCAAGCCCGTCGGGTGTTGCTGGTGCTCGATGGCTGTGAACAGCTGATCGATGCCTGCCGGGAGTTGGCCGTGACGTTGCGCAGGGCGGCGCCGGGTGTGTCGCTGCTGGTGAGCAGCCGGGAAATCCTGAACCTGGCCGATGAAAATATCGTGCAATTGCCTGGCCTGGTGGTAGTGCCCGCCAAGCAGCCCGATCATCAGATGCTGGCGTGCCCGGCGGTGCAATTGCTGGTCGAACGGGTCGGCGCTCGCCAGCAGGGCTTCAAACCCACTGAGCGGGACCTGGCGGCGCTCGTGCAAATCTGCCAACGCCTCGACGGATTGCCGTTGGCGCTGGAACTGGCGGCGGCCCAGGTCGATGTGCTGGGCGTGGCCGGGGTCCTGGAACAGTTGGACTACGGTCTTTCGCTGCTGAGCCACGGGCGTCGTACCGCCGTGGCCCGCCACCGAAGCCTGGAGGCCGCCCTTGACTGGAGCTTCGACCGCTTGAGCCAGGATGAGCGAACGGTGTTCCAACGCCTGGCGGTGTTCGAAAAACGCTTCAGCCTCAGGGCCGCGATGGCCGTGGTCAGTTGCCCGGAGCTGGCGGCGGATCGATTGCCCTGGTTGGTGTCGCGGCTGGTCAATCAGTCATTGGTGATGGTCGAGCTGCGTGCCGAGGGAACGCGTTTTTATCTGCTGCACACCACCCGCACCTATGCCCTGGAAAAGTTGCGTTGCAGTGGACAGTCCCAGCTTTTCCATCGGCGTTACGCACTGCAACAAGCCTGGCAACCGCGTCGGTCAAGACCCGAGGCGCCGAGCCAGCGCTTGGAGCAGCGCGTCGGCTTGCTTTAGGTCCGGCGTGTCGAAGCCTTCACTGAAGCGTCGATAGACGGGGCCGAGTACATCCGCGGCGGCCTGATCCTGGCCACGGCGCTGCCACAGCCGCGCCAGGGAAACAGCGCTGCGCAGTTCCCACGCCAGCGCGCCTTGCTGCCGGGCGACGGCGAGGGCGGCGTGCAGTTGCGTTTCGGCACGGCTCTCTGCGGACGGGGCATCCTGCGCCAACAACGTTTCGGCGCTGGCCCGCAGGATCTCGGCGGAGCACCAGCCTGCGGCGCCGCTGTGGGCGCGTTTGATCTGCTCGGGGCCGACGGCATCCGTGCGCAGTGTCACGACCATGTCCTGGACCAAGCCGCCCGTGGCCGGACAGGTCTCCAGCGGCGCGCCGTCGAATGCGCGCTCGTAGTGGCAGGCCCAGTCATGGAACAGCATGACCGAATGTTTGCGGGCCTGGTGTTTCAGCATATCGAGCCGTTCCCGGGCGATTGAATGCTCGCCGGTGTACTGGGCGAGCACGCAACCGGTAATCGCCAGGGTGTAGCAGATTGAAAGGCCGTGGTTGATCTGCAGGGCAATCTGCAGCGCGAGATTGGCGGTGCGCCGGGCTTTTTCGGCGAACCCCTGCAGCCAGAGAATACGCGCCAGGATCGTCAATGCCGCGACGCTCTGTTCGTACTGCACGCCAAAACCATGGGTGAACCGGCTCAGGTGGCCGTTCTGGGCCAGGCGCTGGATGACTTGTTCGGCATCGCGTCGCGCGGCATCCTGGTCGCCGGTGAAATGCAACGCCAGCACCCGCAGGCGCTGGGTACTCAAGGACAGCACCGGGTCACCCTGCGGTCCCAGGCGGTCGAAGTCCTGGCATTGTTCCAGCGCCTGCTGGTAGCGGCCACAACTGAGGTTGACGGTGAGGTGGCCCGACAAGGCGCGCAGTTCACCCGCCAGGTCCTGGCACTGCCGGGCCAGGCGCCGGGCCGTGACGAACGCCTCGACCGTGGCCGGCGTACCGCCCTCGGTGTGGTAGTTGAGGCTGGCGTGGGCCAGTTCCAGGGCCAGCGTCAGCCTCGGGCACGGCGAGGCGCTGCCGTGCAGCAGTTCGCGGGCCTTGCTGACGTAGAGACCGTGCTCCTTGAGCAGTGACAGTTCCTGCCAGAGGGGCAGGGTGCGGGCGGTCAAGCGGATCGCCACGGCGTGTGAACCGTGCGGGCCAAGCCCGCGGTCCAGCGCTGCGCGAATGTCGTCACGGTAGGTCGCGTAGCGTGCGATCCACAACCGCGTCGGGGTGCTCTCCCAGTCTTTCTCAGCCTGTTCCATCAGCGTCAGGCAACGCTCGGCGTGTCGCGCCTGGCTCACGGCGAGTTCGCCTGCCTCCAGCAGTTTTTCCAAAGCGTAGCTGCGCGTGGTGTCCAGCAGGCAATAGCGGACCTCATCGTCACCGATCTCAACATTGAGCAGCGACTTGGCGACCAACTGGCTGACCGATACCAGCACCTGGTCGGGCGCGACATGCTGGCCGACGATGACCGCCGCGGCCGAGGCCAGGTTGAAACTGCCCATGAACACCGCCAGCCGCCGCAGGCAGGTCTGCTCGCAAGCCGTGAGCAGCGCGAAGCTCCAGTCCAGCGTGGCGCGCAGGGTCTGTTGTCGCGGTGCGCTGTTGCGCTTGTCGTGATCGAGCAAGGCGACGCTGTCTCGCAGTTGCCGGCACAGCGCTTGCAGCCCAAAGCGTCCGACCTGGGCGGCGGCCAGTTCGATGGCCAGGGGAATCCCATCCAGGCGCTGGCAGATATCGACGATCAGCGGCACCTCGTGATCGGTCAGTTCGAAGTCGTCCTGGCTGGCCATCGCCCGCTCTGCGAACAGTTGCAGCGCTGGATATTCCAGGGCCGGATAACCTTCGATGATCATGCCCCGGGGCGGGATCGCTAATGAGTCGAGGCGCTGCACATGTTCGCCTTCGGCGCGCAGGCCTTCGCGGCTGGTGGCGAGGATATGCAAGTGCGGCGCGGCGCGCAGCAACGTCTCGCAGAGCTGGGCCACGGCGTCGACCAGATGCTCGCAAGTGTCGATGACCAGCAGCAACTGCCGTTCCTTGAGCGGCCGCACGATGGCTTCCAGGGGCTCGCCGTCTTGTGACGACAGCTCCAGCAGGGCGCAGAGGTTCGGCGCGATCATGGTCGGGTCGTTGAGCGAGCCGAGGTCCAGCAGATAGGTGCCGTCGCGGTAATGCCCAATCAGCCGCTCGGCGACCTGGAGGGCGACGGTGGTCTTGCCGATCCCGCCACTGCCGACCAGGGTAATGAAGCGTTTTCGCGGCAGCTGGGCGACCAGGCTTTCCACCAGGCCCTGGCGCCCGATTACCCGCGTGCGACGCGGCGGCAAGTTGCGCGCCAGGGCAGGGTGGGGGATACGAGCCAGCGCTTCCGGCGGTTCGAAGGTTACCGGCGCGACAAAACTGTAGCCGCGTTGCGCCACGGTGATGATGTAGCGCTGGCCGGCCTGCCCGTCACCCAACGCCTTGCGCAGCGCGGCCACATGGACCCGCAGGTTGGTGTCTTCCACCACGCTCTTGGGCCAGACGTGGGCGATCAATTGCTGCTTGCTGACCACTTGCCCTGCGTGTTCGAGCAGCACCAGCAGAATCTCCACCGCCCGCCGACCCAGGCGCAACGGCTGCCCCCCTTCCAGGACCAGGCGCTGGCGGGGATGAACCCGGTAAGGGCCGAAATGCAGCGTCTTTTCGACGGGCAGGCTGAGGTACTGACTCATGGCGCGCTCATTGTTCTGTTCCCTGGAGATGGGCTGTACCTGAGCATATTCGTCAGGTTTTGTGACAAGCGCAACGGTGGGTGGGGTTGCCAACCTCCTGATCAACGCCAAACCCGTGGCGAGAGAGCAAGCTCCTTCGCCACCAAAGCACGTCAGTCCCGAAAAAATTAACAACGTTTAACTCACGCACAAACCGCCCCTGGCCGGACCATAAAGCGATCCACCCACCTCAAGGAGTCATGTCATGAGCACGTTCATCACCCGCGACGGCACAGAGATCTACTACAAGGATTGGGGCACTGGCCAACCGATTGTCTTCAGCCACGGCTGGCCATTGAATTCAGACAGTTGGGAGGCCCAGATGATGTTCCTCGCTTCCAACGGCTACCGGGTGATCGCCCACGACCGTCGCGGCCATGGACGTTCCAGCCAGCCGTGGGATGGCAATGACATGGACACCTACGCCGACGACCTGGCGGAGCTGATCGAGCGCCTGGACCTGAAGGACGCGGTGTTGCTCGGTTTCTCCACCGGCGGCGGCGAAGTGGCACGCTACATCGGTCGGCATGGCGCCGCCCGCGTCGCCAAGCTCGGCCTGATCTCGGCGGTCACGCCGCTGATGCTCAGGACCCCGGCCAACCCCGGCGGCTTGCCCGTCGAAGTCTTCGACGGCTTCCGCCAGGCCTCCCTGGCTGACCGTTCTCAGCTATACAAGGATGTGGCCAGCGCCTTTTTCGGCGCCAACCGTCCGGGCGCCAAAGTCTCCCAAGGCATGATCGATTGGTTCTGGATGCAAGGCATGCTCGCCGGCCACAAGAACACCTACGACTGCATCAAGGCGTTCTCGGAGACCGATCTCTCCGAAGACCTGCGCAGCATCGACGTGCCGACCCTGGTGGTCCATGGCGATGACGACCAGGTGGTGCCGATCGAAACCGCCGGCATTGCCGCCGCCAAGTTGCTGAAAAATTCGCAGTTGCTGATCTACCCGGGCGCGCCTCATGGCCTGACCGATACCCACAAGGACCAGCTCAACGCGGACCTGCTGGCGTTCATCAAGGGCTGATAAGGCCATGAACCTGTGGGAGCAAGCCCGCTCCCACAGTCAAAACAGGACCTCATACCCATGAACCGCAACGATCTACGCCGTCTCGACATGAACCTGCTGGTGATCTTCGAGGCGCTGATGTTCGAGAAGAACCTGACCCGCGTCGCTGAAAAGCTGTTCATGGGCCAGCCGGCGGTGAGCGCGGCGCTCGGGCGGCTACGGGATCTTTTCGATGATCCACTGCTGATCCGTCACGGCCGGGGCATGGAACCGACGCCTCGGGCGCTGGCGATCCTGCAGGAATTGCAGCCGGCCATGGACACGATTTCCAGCGCCGTCAGCCGGGCCAAGGCGTTCGACCCGTCCACCAGTTGCGACGTGTTCCGAGTCGGCCTGTCCGACGATGCCGAGTTCGGCCTGTTCCCACCCTTGCTGAGCCAACTGCGTGAAGAAGCACCCGGCATCATTGTCGTGGTGCGCCGGGCCAATTTCCTGTTGATGTCGTCGCTGCTGGCCAGCGGCGAAATCAGCGTCGGCGTCAGCTACACCACCGACCTTCCGGCCAATGCCAAGCGCAAGAAACTGCGGGACATTCCCTGCAAGGTCTTGCGCGGCGACAAACGCCCGGGGCCACTGACCCTCGACGAGTACTGTTCGCGGCCCCACGCCATGGTCTCGTTCTCGGGCGACCTGAGCGGCAACATCGACCTGGACCTGGCCCGCATCGGCCGGGCGCGCAAGGTCGTGCTGGCAGTGCCGCAATTCAGCGGCCTGCGGGCCTTGCTGGCCGGCACCGAACTGATCGCCACCGTACCCGACTACGCCGCCTGTGCGCTGGTGGAGGGCTGCGCGTTGCGCGCCGAAGACCCGCCGTTCGAGATCAATGCCGCCGAGTTGTCGATGGTCTGGAGCGGCGTGCACGACAACGACCCTGCCGAGCGCTGGCTGCGCTCGCGCATTGCCACCCACATGTCCCAACCGCTGCCGGCGGCCGCTTCGGCGGACGCGGCCGGAGCTTACCGATGAGTACCGCTGATGAAAGCCGCCTGCAGGACCTTGGCCTGCTGTTCCTGCGCCTGAGCGGCGCCTTGTTCCTGCTCTGGGTGCATGGCTTGCCCAAGCTGTTGAACTACAGCGCCGAGTTGACCCGCATCGAAGACCCGTTCCACCTCGGTGCGGCGCCCACGCTGATCCTGGCGATTTTCGCCGAGGTGGTGTGTCCGCTGCTGATCATGGCCGGCGTGCTGGTGCGCCTGGCGTGCTTGCCCATCCTGTTCCTGCTGGCCGTGGCGCTGTTGGTCGTGCATCCGCAGTGGAGCCTGGAAGAAGGTCAGTTCGGCTGGTTGCTGTTGATCGTCTTTACCAGCGTGTTCATTGCCGGCCCTGGACGCCTGGCGATGAACGCGCGCTTTGCTGGAGTACTGCGTCATGCCTGAGTCCCAAACCCTCGAATCAACCGTGAGCCCGGCAATGCCCGGCTTCGATGAAATCGTCACCCTGGTGGTCAAGCACCGGGTCAAGGCCGGCCAGGACGGCGCCTATGAAGCCTGGTTGCGGCGCATCGTCAGCGTCGCCGGCCAGTGGCCGGGGCACCTGGGCGTGGATGTAGTCCGGGGCAAGCAGGGCGGGTTGTCGCTGTTCACGTGTGTGTTGCGTTTCTGCTCCACCGAGGCGATGCAGCGTTGGTTGGATTCGCCGGAGCGTCGTGAGCTGGTGGAGGAGGCCGCGCCGCTGCTCGCTGATGGCGACCAGACCGAAGTCGCTCCCCACAAGGAGTTCTGGTTCGCGCCGCTGGCCGATGCCGCCACGCCACCGCCGCGCTGGAAGCAATCGGTGGTGACGCTGCTGGTCATCCTGCCGCATACCTTGCTGGTGCCATTGCTCTGGGGCCCGCTGCTGCAGCTCAACGCATTTTTGTCCAACTACGTGGTCGCCACTTTCCTCATCACCGTGACCATCGTGCTCTCGGTGGTGTACGTGTGCATGCCGTTGGCGACCCGGCTGTTCGCGCCCTGGTTGGAATCCTCCGAAGCCCACGAACACCTGGAGCCCGGTCATGGCCAATAACGACGACCCAACCGATCCACTGCGCCGCCACTTGCTCGCCGCCGGATCCTTGCTCAGCGCTGCCGCCGCTTTCTGGCCACGCCTGTCCCTTGCTTCTTCCCACTCACAAGGAAACCCGATGAACGCCGATCTGATTCTGTTCAATGGCCAATTCCACACCGTCGACCGCGAGAAGCCTCGTGCCAGCGCGGTCGCCATCAGCCAGGGCCGCTTCGTCGCCGTGGGCACCGACGCCGAGGCCATGGCCTTGCGCGGCAGTGGCACCCAAGTCATCGATCTCAAGGGCCGCACCGTCATTCCCGGCCTCAACGACTCGCACCTGCACCTGATTCGTGGTGGCTTGAACTACAACCTGGAACTGCGCTGGGAGGGCGTGCCGTCCCTGGCCGATGCCTTGCGCATGCTCAAGGACCAGGCCGACCGCACGCCGACGCCGCAATGGGTTCGCGTAGTGGGTGGCTGGAACGAATTCCAGTTCGCCGAAAAACGCATGCCGACCCTGGAAGAACTCAACCAGGCCGCGCCCGACACCCCGGTATTTGTGTTGCACCTGTACGACCGCGCCTTGCTCAACCGCGCCGCCCTGCGCGTGGCCGGCTACACCCGCGACACGCCGAACCCGCCGGGCAGCGAGATCGTGCGTGACAGCAAGGGCGAACCCACCGGCATGCTGGTGGCGCGGCCCAACGCGATGATCCTTTACTCGACACTGGCGAAAGGGCCGAAGTTGCCGCTGGAGTACCAGGTCAACTCCACCCGTCAGTTCATGCGCGAGCTCAATCGCCTGGGCCTGACCAGCGCCATCGACGCCGGTGGCGGCTACCAGAACTACCCGGACGACTACGAAGTCATCGAGCAGTTGGCCCGCGAGCAGCAGTTGACGGTGCGCATCGCCTACAACCTGTTCACCCAGAAGCCCAAGGAAGAACTCACCGACTTCAAGAACTGGACCGGCAGCGTCAAGCTGCACCAGGGCGACGATTTCCTGCGGCACAACGGCGCCGGTGAAATGCTGGTGTTCTCCGCCGCGGACTTCGAAGACTTCCTCGAACCGCGCCCGGACCTGCCGCCCGGCATGGAACAGGACCTGGAACCGGTGGTGCGTCACCTGGTGGAGCAGCGCTGGCCATTCCGCCTGCACGCCACCTACGACGAATCCATCAGCCGCATGCTCGACGTGTTCGAAAAGGTCAACCGTGACATCCCGTTCAACGGCCTGCCGTGGTTCTTCGACCACGCCGAGACCATCACGCCGAAGAACATCGAACGCGTGCGAGCACTGGGCGGCGGTATCGCGATCCAGGACCGCATGGCCTTCCAGGGCGAATACTTCGTCGACCGCTACGGCGCCAAGGCCGCCGAAGCCACGCCGCCGATCAAGCGCATGCTCGCCGAAGGCGTGCCGGTGGGCGCCGGCACCGACGCCACCCGCGTGTCGAGCTACAACCCGTGGACTTCGTTGTACTGGATGGTCAGCGGTCGCACCGTTGGCGGTCTGTCGTTGCACGAAGAAGGCCTGCCGCGCCTGACCGCGTTGGAACTGTTCACCCATGGCAGCGCCTGGTTCTCGTCGGAGCAGGGTAAGAAGGGGCAGATCAAGGTCGGCCAACTGGCAGACCTGGCGGCCCTGAGCGCGGATTTCTTCAGCGTCGAGGAAGAAGCCATCAAGTGGATCGAGTCGGTCCTGACCGTGGTTGACGGCAAGGTGGTGTACGCCGCCGGCGACTTCGAAAAACTCGGCCCGGCCAGCGTCCCGGTGCTGCCGGACTGGTCGCCGGTGGTCAAGGTCCCAGGTCACTGGCGCCCGAGCTCGCCGTTGCAGGCCCAGGTCCACCAGTGCAGCGGGCCGTGCAAAGTGCATTCCCACAGCCACGAACGGGCGCGACTGTCGAACGTTCCGGTCAGCGACTTCCAGGGTTTCTGGGGCGCGTTTGGCTGTTCCTGCTTTGCCTTTTGACTGAGCACACATTTATCCGAATGTGGGAGCCCGCTCCCACATTGGTTTCGTAATATCCATCCCAAAGGAGTCATCCCATGAGCAACGTTCCCGCCTACAACCGCCTGAACAAAGATGACGCGGTGGTCCTGCTGGTCGATCACCAGACTGGCTTGATCTCCCTCGTCCAGGATTTCTCGCCCAACGAGTTCAAGAACAACGTATTGGCCCTGGCTGACCTGGCGAAGTTCTTCGAACTGCCCACCATCCTGACCACCAGCTTCGAACAAGGCCCCAACGGCCCGATCGTGCCGGAACTCAAGGAGATGTTCCCGGACGCGCCGTACATCCCGCGTCCAGGCCAGATCAACGCGTGGGACAACGAAGATTTCGTCAGGGCGATCAAGGCCACCGGCCGCAAGCAACTGATCATCGCGGGCGTGGTGACTGATGTCTGCGTGGCCTTCCCGACCCTGTCGGCGCTGGCCGAAGGTTTTGACGTGTTTGTCGTCACCGACGCTTCGGGTACCTTCAACGAAACCGTGCAACAGGCCGCCTGGGTGCGCATGACCGCTGCCGGCGCGCAAATGATGAACTGGTTCTCCGTGGCTTGTGAGCTGCACCGCGACTGGCGCAACGACATCGAAGGCCTGGGCAATCTGCTGTCCCAGCGTATCCCCAACTACCGCAACCTGATGAACAGCTACTCGGCGCTGACGGCCAAGTAAGTAGCCTCCTGGCTGAACAGGTGCCCGCCAATGTGCGGGCATCTTTTTGTCTGGCCACAGGTTTTGTATTCGGCCAGGATGTCTGAATAAAGCCCCACCCAGGAATGGCAATGAACCCCTTCGAAGAAATGCGCATCTTTGCCCAGGTCATGGAGTCGGGCAGTTTCACCGCGGCGGCGGACAAGCTCGGGCTGTCCAAGCAGTTCGTCAGCCGCAAGCTCATGGAACTGGAACAGCGCCTGGGCGTGCGCCTGCTCAACCGCTCCACGCGCCGACTGGACGTGACACCGCTGGGGCAGCGCTATTACGAGGCAGCGTTGCGCTTGCTCAGTGAAGTCGAGCAAGTGGAGCAGGGCATCAGTGGCCAGACCAGCGAGCCACGCGGGACCATTCGGCTCAGCGCGCCGTTGTCGTTCGCCGTGGCGCACCTGGGCTGCCTGCTGCCACTGTTCTTGCAGCGCTACCGGGACGTCAGCGTCGAGGTGGACCTGAGCGATCGCTCGGTGGACCTGCTGGGTGAAGGCTACGACCTGGCGCTGAGGATCGGCGTGCTGGAAGATTCAACACTGATCGCCCGGCGCATCGCGAGCATCGAGCGGGTGCACTGCGCCAGCCCGGCCTACCTGGCCGACAAAGGCACACCGGCCCGACCTGAAGACCTGCGCAATCACGACTGCCTGCCTTATGGACACAGCCGTCAGGTGCAGTGGCGGTTCGAGGGAAATGGCAAGCCGTTGGTCCTGGAAGTGACGGGGCGGATGCGGGCCAATAACGGCGATTTGCTCAGGGATGCGGCGATCGCCGGGATGGGCGTCACCTATCTGCCAACCTTCATCCTCGGTGACGCGTTGAAGGATGGCCGGTTGGTCAGGGTGCTGGAAGGGTTCGAAACGGAGCCGTTGACACTGTCGGCGGTCTATCCGCAACATCGCCAGGCTTCGCGCCCGGTGCAGGCGCTAGTGGAGTTTCTGCGCGAGCGGATGTTATGAAGGCCTGGACGCTTCAGCCTCCGATCAGGGGCTGAAGCGTTGGCGCCTGGTGATCAAGCGGCGAGGTTGGCGCTGCTCATTTCCTTCTTGTACTGCGCCTTCATGGTTTCCATCTGCTCACCCAGGGCGTCCAGCTTGGCCTTGCCCAGCACTTTCTTGGCTTGGGGGAACATTTCCTTTTCTTCTTCCTCGATGTGGTGCTCCAGCAGTTCTTTCACCACTTTGACCCGGCCTGCAAATTCAGGCTGCGATGGATCGGTGGCTTTCAGGTCGGGCAGCACCAGCGAATCGACGGTGCGGTGCTCTTCCTTGGCTTCGTAATACATCTCGGCTTCTTCCTTGCCGCCTGCCTGCTTGAACGCCGGGTAGAGGATTTCTTCCTCCAGGCGGGTGTGGATGGACACTTCCATTTCCAGCTTCGCCAGCAGTTCGGTGCGTTTCTTGATCGCGCGATCAGTTGACTCACTCAACTGAGTGAGAATGGCTTTGACGCGTTCGTGGTCGGCTTTCAACAGGTCGATGGCGTTCATGTGCTGCTCCTCGGTCATTCACGGATGCGGGCCGGCTTCGAGCGCCGGCGCCACGTAACATGAGAGGTGCATCCGTCGTGCCAGCCGAGTCGCTTTTTAATTTACTTGAAAAACAATAGGTTATGTCGGAGCCGAGTTTTGTCATCGTGCAGGCTGCATGAGCCGGGGCTAAAACGCCTTGCACTTTGCGCTGCCAAGGGCATCAGGTGTTGCCGAACAGTTGCCTGACCCGTTGCGCCAGCGCCAGGCAGGATGTCAGCCCGGGGGATTCGATACCGAACAGGTTGATCAGCCCCGGCACCTGATGCTCGGCTTCACTGCTGATGAGAAAGTCCCGAGCGGGTTCGCCCGGTGCGGAAATTTTCGGGCGGATGCCGCTGTAGGCAGGTTGCAGGCTCTGGTCCGGCAGGCCCGGCCAGTAATTTCGAATGGCCCGGTAAAACGCTTCCGCCCGGGCCGGATCCACGCGGTAATCCTCCGCTTCGACCCATTCGGTGTCGGGACCGAAACGCGCCTGGCCTGCCAAGTCGAGCGTCATGTGAATACCCAGGCCGGCGGCTTCCGGCGCGGGATAGACCAGATGGCGGAACGGCGCCCGCCCGGCCAGTTGAAAATAGGTGCCCTTGCACAGGTAATAATCGGGAATCCATTGCCTCTCCAGGCCCTCGACCCGGCGGGCGAGGGCAGGGGCCTGGAGGCCGGCGGCGTTGATCAGCCGGCGGCAGGACAATGTCATCTGCGCCGTGCCGCCCAATGCCAGGCTGAAGCCCTCGTCGACAACACGAGCCGCCAGCAGGGGCGTGCGAAACACCACATTGGCGCCGGCCGCCTCGGCATCGCCTTGCAGCGCCAACATCAAGGCATGGGCGTCGACGATACCGGTGGAAGGCGAATACAACGCGCCGACGCAGGACAGCGCCGGCTCCAAAGCCTGTGCCTGCTTGCGATCAAGCAGACGCAGGTCGTCCACCCCATTGAGCCGGCCGCGCGCCAGCAGTGTTTCAAGCCCGGCCAGCTGAGCCTGGTCCTTGGCCACGACCAATTTACCGAGCCGGCGAGTCTCGACGCCGTGACTGTCGCAATACTCATACAGCCGTCGCCGACCTTCGACGCACAACTGCGCCTTGAGGCTGCCCGGCGGGTAATATAGCCCGGCATGGATTACCTCGGAATTGCGCGAACTGATGCCCATGCCGATGGCATCACCTGCTTCGATCACCAGCACTTCATGCCCGGCACGCGCCATCTCCCGCGCCACGGCCAGGCCGACGACGCCTGCGCCGACGACGATGCAATCAATATCGACGCTCAACGCTGGGCCTCCTTCATGAGCAGATGATCGCGTTCAAGCATAGCCCCGCACATCTACGGTGTTAGTTATCATGCGGATGATATCAGCATCGTCCAGCGCACCGGATCAGCCCCAAGGTGCCGGCAACGAACCGCTGGCCACCGTCCGCACAGGTACAAAGTTTCGCAGTTGCATTCGAATGTCCTATTCCGAGATTGGAGGCGCAGGCGTCAATGCCATGCTCTAAAGCCTTCCATTCGCACCGGCATGATTAACTGGCCCCCGCGCCAGGCATCGACGAAATCAGCGCACAACCACAGGCGCAACGATGACCGTCAAAAGCCACCGGCACACCATTGTCTTCGAATGTAGGGTGACCTTCGGCGATGACCGTCCGGCCGTGACCTGGAGTCGAGCAGTCCACTGGATCACCTACCCGAGCGACCCCGACGCCTCCGATTTCATGACGGTTGAGCCTGATCGGACGGTACCGTCGCCGGTCGTTTTATCACAGGTTCCTGAAAGCCAGAGCAGCCCTGTGAAAACAGCCAGACGGACACGCGTTTGGCCACGTCGAAATAAAACTCGACGTTGTCCAGTTACCTGACGCCATTCACACCCAATTGTCATAAACATTATTCGATAGCTCATCCGTAAAATATCTCGTAATAAAGCTCGACACAGCACGGTCGGTGGATGGCCTTCCATGCCGCATGCCTGTCACGCAAGAAACGAAGATCATCCATGGAACATCCACTCAACCTTTTCCGGGCCAACCGTCACCCGATCCGGGAGCAGGAAACGGCTCTCCCACTTGCGTACGTTTAGCATTGGCAGTATCTCGCCCTGTTCGAAGCGGCGGATGACGTCGTACGCGCCGGCGATCCAGTAGCCGGTATGCGGGCAGGCCTGGCCGCTGTGGCAGGTCGGTGCGGGTTGGGGGATCGTGATGAACGCAGGTGAGCGGGGCGTGGGCCTGCCGGTGGCGGGTTCGAGACCTTTGGCCTCGGCCAGCTCGCGGATCAGTGCCTCGCTGGGTTTCTGCGGCGGGACATTGGCCAGGCGGGCTTCGAGCCATTGGAGTTTGCCGTCCCACTCGGGCAGTTCGGCGGGTGGCAAGGGGAGAATTTCGTTGATTTCGGGAACGGTGGGGTTGGCGTAGGAGTAGTTCGCTAGCAGGCTCCAGATTTTTTCATAGCGCTCTGCACGTTCGAGGTCTTCTTGTTGGCCGAGGTAGTACAGCTTATCGGTAATGGGATGGGCCCTAAATGCTTCTTCCAACCAACCGGCCGAGGATTCATCTCCCGCAGCCACCCCTAATTGGAATGCCTCAATCGCTTCTTGGTACTGTCCCTTTCCTTGAAGATTGATACCAAGAGCGACGGCGGCCTTGCCATGACCCTGTTCGGCCGCGCAACGGCGCATCTGCCGGGCAACGTCCGGCGCAATGTCGCTGGGTGCCAACTTGTCGCCAACAAGATACTGAGCCTGGGCGTTGCCCTCATCGGCTGCTTTGCGGAAGTAACGTAAGGACATGTCATTGTCTTTATGCAGGCCCGCCGAGCCTTGTTGCAGGAAGATTCCGACGAAGTAGTAACCCGTCGCCACGCCTGCATCGATTAATTGTTGGCTCATACGCAAATGCTGGGCGCCCCTGAGCTCGAAACGACCGCGCATGGCACCGTTCTGCAGATTGATATTGGCCTTGTAATGTCCGTTCTCGGCGGCGATGCGATACAGCCGCTCAATCTCTAGGTCAACGGTTTTGTCCTGCTTGAGCTGGTTGTTCTTTTGCAACCAACGCGCGTACTGAAACAGCGCATCACTCTCGGCGGACGGTGCCGGGATCGTTTCGTGTTTGCAGGTGAAGGCCAGCTTGGCCTTGATCTCGGTTAGAGGTTTCACGGAAGGGTCCTTCTTCGGGAAATTAAAAGTGCCACTGTTGCCGCAAGCGGCCAGCAGCAGGCAAGACAGCAGGAGGATTCGATGCATCAGTCGAGGTCCTTCAGGACGGCTTTGTCGTAATAAAACTCGACAAGTGAAGCCTCGGGCACCCCATTTTCTTTATCAGCCTGGCGGTCTTTGTTCTTGTTGATAATCTCCTGCCAAGCCTTAAATGCCTTTTTTGGATCATCCTGCGACCCCTTCTCACCCGTATGCAGATCCCACAATCGCCGCCGCAACGCCTGGGTCACGCTCATCCACTCATGGGCAATGTTCAGCTCGCTGTCCACCTGCATGCTCCGAGTGTTGATGTTGGCCGAGCCATGGGTGGTGAATACGTCGTTGATGATCATCAGCTTGGAGTGGATGTACACCGGCATCCAGGGTTTGCCCGCCGGTGAATCGGGGGCGACCAGCGAGCAGATGTGAACCTTCAGGCCAGGTATTTCCTCGGGCAGGACGGTGCTGTCCATGATCTCTTGTGTCTGCCGGTCAAGCTCGGCCTGCCATTGGGCCAGCTCCCTTTGGCCCTCCCGGTCGCGCGGTTCCGGGCGCGGCCTGGGCGGGGCTTTCTGTTGCATTTTTTGAACGCGCCGCAGTTTGGTAACGCCGGGGATGGTGTTGGCGCGCCCGAGGCTTTCGAGCATGCGCTGGGTGTTCACGGTGCCGGCGCCGATGCCATCGTCGGTGGCGTTGGTGACCACGAACAGGTGCAACGCGCCGTGCAGGCCGGGATCGCGCCCGCCCTGGGTCTGGGTGGCGGCGACCGACTTGATGAATTCGGCCAGCGGTGGCCAGCGGAAATACTGGTTTTCGATGTAGATGAACTGGGTCGCGTTGTTGACGGCTTGCATGTAGAGCCGCTCGATGTCGCGTTTGCCCGCCTGGGGTTGGGTGCGCAGGATCTGCGCCATTTGCGGCATGCCGTGGGTGCGCAGTTGCGGCCCGACCTTCATGGATTGGCGCGAAGCGAGCAGGTCTTCGCCGGTTTCCTTGCGCCAGGCAGCGGCGAAGTTGTGGTGCAGGTGTTCCAGGATCGGCCCACTGAGCTGGCAGGAAATGTCCTGGCGCGGCGTATCGCCGCGCGGGCCACGGTTGGGGGCGGGTTTGCTGTCCTGGCTTCGGTTCAGTGCCGAATGGTTGTCCGTGTCCCAGTACTCGTCGAGCATGTTGTGGCCCATGATGAAACCGACCGCGCAGTCCGGTAACTCATAGTCGACCAGCACGCTTTTCTGGTGGTGGGTGGCCGTCCACCTCAGCGTTTGGCGCATCTTGGTACTGATTTCGCTGTCGAGGCTCGCGTATTTCACCCAGTGGGCGATCTCGCCCCGTTCATCCAGGTTGAAGCCGCGACTGACAAACACCGGCAGTCCTCCGCTGGCGGCACGTTGCGCGGCCTCGTGGTCGGCGACTGCACAGGTCGCAAACCACTGGCGATCGAAGGCGTACTGCTCTTCGGTGGCGCGTTGCATCACCCGGTCCATGAGGCGGATCGAGCCTTTGCCGGGCAAATTGGCCTCACCGGCGAACCCGGCGGTATTGAACGGCATCTCCCACCCCAATATCCGCACCTCGACGCCTTCCCGCGCCTTGGCCATGAGCAGTTCGCCAATGCTCGGCGCCTTGCCGTCGCGGATGAAATACATCGACGGCTGGAAGCCCCAGCAGATGATGTCGATGCTCTTTTGGGCCTGGGCAATGGCCTTGTGCACGGCGGTGAACGTTTCCTCGCCATTGATCAGCGCTTGATAGCTGGCGATCACCGGATGATATTCAGTGAACTGGACGTACCACGGCAGGGAGCAGACGGCTTCGTTGGTGTACTTTAAGCAAATGGGCACCACGATCTCTGGCAAATTCATGGGGTGGTTTCTTCCTTGGCTGGGTCAGGGCCATCCATCAGGACGGCGTACAGTGCACGGGGATCCGTGTGCGTAGAGGGTGCGGTCAATTCGGCGTCGGTCTGTGTGCGGTGGTTATGCAAACCACGGTTGGCCAATTGCACGTGGAGAAGGGTTTGAGTTGCGCACCGATGGCTGGGGGGCGATTCGCGGTGGTAAGGGTTGTTGGTCGGGGTGCCCAGGACGTTGCGGCGTTCGTTGCGGGCGATGACCGGGTCGCAGGGTGTGGCGGCTGTGGTCGAAGAAGTTCGGGAATGGGTTAGGCATGTCGAAGGTCGCCCTGGGTACCACGCTCATGGCGCGTGGCGTGTTGTCGAGGGGAACCAGAGTGGCGCAGGGCGAAGGGTAGATACCATAGGTAAACCGCCCGTTCTGAATATTCAGAAGCATCCTATAAAGGGGCTTTCCTATTCCTTAGGAAGTTGCCTACAAGCAAACAAAAAAAGCCCGTATCTCGCGATACGGGCTTTTTAGAGGTGACGGCGTCCGGGCAATCAGCCGGTCAACCCAGCCTGCTGAACCAAGGTCAGCAACGGCTGCGGGTACACACCGAGGAAGAATGCCAACACGGCGATGGCCAGCAGCATCACGCCGCCTGCCTTCTGTTCCCAGTGCAACTCGGCGTCGTGACGACGCAGGTTCGGTTCCATCAGGTACAGGGTGACCATGACGCGCAGGTAGTAGAACACGCCGATGGCACTGCCCAGTACCAGGGAGCCGACGAGCCACCATTGGTGGGCCTCGACGCCGGTGGCGATGATGTAGAACTTGCCGATGAAACCGGCGGTCAGCGGGATGCCGGCCAGGGACAGCATCATCACGGTCAGCACGGCGGTCAGGTACGGACGGCGCCAGAACAGGCCGCGGTATTCGTACAGGGCGTCGGCGTCGCGGCCGTTGTACGGCGAGGACATCAGGGTGATCACGCCGAAGGCGCCGAGGCTGGTGATCACGTAGGTGACCAGGTATACGCCGATGGCTTCCACGGCCAGGCCCTTGCTGGCGATCAGGGCGATCAACAGGTAGCCGAAGTGGGCGATGGACGAGTAACCCAGCAGACGCTTGAGGTTGCTCTGGGTCAGCGCCAGCAGGTTACCGAACAGGATCGACGCGATGGCGATGATGGTCAGCACGTTGCTCAGTACGCCGCTGCTGGCCACTGGCGAGATCTGGAACAGCCGCACCATCACAGCGAACACCGCCACTTTCGATGCGGTGGCGAGGAACGCCGCCACGGGTGCCGGGGCGCCTTCGTAGACGTCCGGGGTCCAGAGGTGGAACGGTACCAGCGACAGCTTGAACGCCAGGCCGATCAGCATCATGCCCAGGCCCAGTTGCGCGATCGGGCTAGGCAGGCCGGTGGCCGCCAGGGCCTGGCCGATGCCGACGAAGCTCAGGGTTCCGGCTTCGGCGTAAAGCAGGGCCATGCCGAACAACAGGAACGCGGAGCCGGCCGCCGACAGCACCATGTACTTGATGCCGGCTTCCAGGGAGCGCTTGTTGAAGAAGGCGTAGGCGACCAGGCCGTAGACCGGTACCGAGAGCAGTTCCAGGCCGATGAACAAGCTGGCCAGGTGCTGCGCACTGACCAGGACCAGGCCACCGGCGGCAGCCATCAGGATCAGCAGGTACAGTTCTTCGCGGTTGCCCGGGTAGCCCGAACCGCCATCACCCAGGTAGGCGTGGGCGAGGGTGACGCAGGCGAGGGTGGCGACCAGGATCAACGCCATGTAGAGGCAGGCGAAGCTGTCGATCTGCACCAGCGGCGTGACCGCCAGCGGTGCGACTTTCAGGGCCGGCAAGATCGACAGCAAGGCCAGGTTCAGCCCCGCCACTGACAGCAGGAAGGTCTGCGAGTGATTGCGCCGCCAGGCGATCGCCAGCATCACCACGATGATCGTGGCGCTGGTGATCAACAGCGGCGCAAGCGCGATAAAGTGTTGAATCGTGAATTCCATAGCGCTCTTACCGGGCCGAAGCGAGTTGAGAGAAGGCGGTGCCGAGCCACTGCTGCACGCCATGCATCGTGGCGGCGGAAGTGTCGAGGAACGGCTGCGGATAAACGCCGAGGTACACCAGCAGCACCGCAAGGCCAAGCACCATGATCAGTTCGCGACCGTCCATGCCACGCAGCACTTCGTCCGACTTGGCCGGACCGAAGTAGGCGCGGTGGATCATGATCAGCGAGTAGACCGAACCGAACACCA
Source organism: Pseudomonas frederiksbergensis (assembly GCF_035751725.1). Classification (GTDB taxonomy): domain Bacteria; phylum Pseudomonadota; class Gammaproteobacteria; order Pseudomonadales; family Pseudomonadaceae; genus Aquipseudomonas; species Aquipseudomonas frederiksbergensis_A. Next base: position 2,170,006 of record NZ_CP142104.1, read on the forward strand.
GGCCGGACGTGGCAATCGCGGTGATCCATGGGGCGCTGACGAACGAGCCGATCAGGATCAGGAACTCGCCGACGAAGTTGCCGGTACCCGGCAGGCCCAGGGAAGCGGCCGCGAAGAACAGGCTGATGGCCGGCAGGTAGGCGATGCGCGACCAGATGCCGCCCATTTCACGCATGTCCCGGGTGTGCAGGCGCTCGTACAGCTGACCGCTGAGGATAAACAGCGCCGCCGCCGAAAGACCGTGGGCCAGCATCTGGATCACCGCGCCTTGCAGGGCCAGTTGGCTGCCGGAGTAGATCCCGATCAGCACGAAGCCCATGTGCGAAACGCTGGAGAACGCGATCAGGCGCTTGATGTCGGTCTGGGCGAACGCCAGGAACGCACCATAGAAAATCCCGATCAGGCCCAGGGTCATGGCAATCGGCGCGAACTCGGCCGAGGCGTTCGGGAACAGCGGCAAGGCAAAGCGCAGCAGGCCATAGGCGGCTGTCTTCAACAGGATACCCGCCAGATCCACGGAACCTGCGGTCGGCGCCTGGGCGTGGGCGTCCGGCAGCCAGGAGTGGAACGGCACCACCGGCAGCTTCACCGCGAAGGCGATGAAGAAGCCCAGCATCAGCACGTACTCGGTGGTACGGGACATCTGCACTTTCAACAGGTCGGCGTAGTTGAAGGTAATCACGCCGGTGTTGTTGAAGTTCACCAGGACCAGGCCAAGGATCGCCACCAACATGATCAGGCCGGAAGCCTGGGTGAAGATGAAGAACTTGGTCGCCGCGTAGATCCGGGTCTTCTTGCCGTCCGATGAGCTGTGACCCCAGAGCGCGATGAGGAAGTACATCGGCACCAGCATCATTTCCCAGAAGAAGAAGAACATGAACAGGTCCAGCGCCAGGAACACGCCGACGACACCGCCCAGGATCCACATCAGGTTCAGGTGGAAGAAACCGACGTGACGCTGGATCTCTTTCCAGGAGCAGAGTACCGAGAGGATACCCAGCAGGCCGGTCAACAGGATCATCAGCAGCGACAGGCCGTCGAGGGCCAGGTGCACGCTGATGCCGAAGCGCTCGATCCAGATGTGCTTGAACTCAAGCGCCCAGGTCGGATCGGCGCCCGGGGCCGGTGCAAATGAATAGTCGCCGGTCGCCCACAGCCAGAGGCCGAGCGCGAGTTCCAGGGACATGGTCAGCAGCGCAATCCAACGCGGGAGGGTAGAGCTGGAACGCTCCGCCATCCAGCACAGCAGGCCGCCGATGAAGGGGATCAGGATTAGCCAGGGCAGAATCATGACGGGCTCGTTTCCTTTCGCAAGTTCGCAAGGTTCATATCAGACCGCTACCAGCACGATGGCGCCGATAACCAGCACGGCGCCAGCCGCCATGGAAGCCGCATACCAACGCAGTTGACCGGTCTCGGTACGGCTCAGGGCAGTGTGGCCGCCCTTGGCCATGCGCGGGATCAGGCCAATGGTCTGGTCGAGCGGGTCTTTGCGCAGAATGTGGCTGATCGCAAGGTATGGCTTGACGAACAGTTTGTCGTAGATCCAATCGAAGCCCCAGGCAGCGAACCACCAGGCCGAAAGGAAACGCCCGATGCCGCTGTTGGCGATTGCCGTGACGAAGCGACGCTTGCCCAGGAACAACAGGGCGGCCAGCAGGATACCCGCCAGGGCGATGGCGCCCGAGGCGATTTCCAGGCTGTGCTTGGCTTCGCCGCCGGCATGGCCGACGCTTTGCGGCAGCACATCGGCCAGCGGTGGAGTGATCATGGCGCCGACGAAGGTCGACAGCACGATCAGCACCGACAGCGGCAGCCAATGGGCGATGCCGTGGCCGGCGTGGGCTTCGGTCTTGGCTTCACCGTGGAACGCGATGAAGATCAGGCGGAAGGTGTACAGCGAGGTCATGAACGCCCCCACCAGGCCTGCATAGAGCAGACCCTGGTTACCGCTGGCGAACGCTTCCCAAAGGATCTCGTCCTTGGAGTAGAAACCGGCGGTGACCAGTGGCAGGGCCGCCAGGGCCGCGCCGCCAACGATGAAGCTGGCGTAGGCCAACGGCAGTTTCTTCCACAGGCCGCCCATCTTGAAGATGTTCTGCTCGTGGTGGCAGGCAACGATCACTGCACCGGAGGCAAGGAACAGCAGGGCCTTGAAGAAGGCGTGGGTCATCAGGTGGAAGATCGCGCCTTCCCAGGCACCGACGCCCAGGGCCAGGAACATGTAGCCGATCTGGCTCATGGTCGAGTAGGCGAGGATGCGCTTGATGTCGGTTTGTACCAGGGCGGCAAAACCGGCCAATACCAGGGTCACGCCGCCGACGATGCCGACCAGGTGCAGGATGTCCGGCGCCAGGGCGAACAGGCCGTGGGTACGGGCGATCAGGTAGACGCCCGCCGTTACCATGGTCGCGGCGTGGATCAGTGCCGAGACCGGGGTAGGGCCGGCCATCGCGTCCGCCAACCAGGTTTGCAGCGGCAGTTGTGCGGATTTACCGACGGCGCCGCCCAGCAGCATCAGGGTCGCCAGGACGATCCAGAAGTCACCGACCTTGAAGTGCTCGGGTGCCTTGACCAGCAGTTCCTGGATATTCAGCGTACCCAGTTGCTGGAACAGGATGAACAGGCCGATGGCCATGAACACGTCGCCGATCCGGGTCACGATGAAGGCCTTGAGTGCGGCGTTACCGTTGTTGCGGTTGCTGTAGTAGAAACCGATCAACAGGTACGAGCACAGGCCCACGCCTTCCCAGCCGAAATACAGGAACAACAGGTTATCGCCGAGCACCAGGAACAGCATGCTGGCGATGAACAGGTTGGTGTAGGCGAAGAAACGCGAATAACCGGCTTCACCGCGCATGTACCAGGAGGCGAACAGGTGGATCAGGAAACCCACGCCGACCACCACGCCAAGCATGGTCACCGACAGGCCGTCCAGGTAGAGGGCGAAGTTAGGCGTGAAGCCTTCCACCGCCATCCACTGCCACAGCACCTGCACGTACGCGCCACCTTCCGGCGGCGCGACGTTGAATTGCCAGATCACGTAGGCCGTGACGATGGCGGACAGGCCGATGGAACCCACGCCAACCAGCGCCGAAAGGTTTTCCGACCAACGTCCACGGGAGAACGACAGCAGCAGGAAACCGATGAGGGGAAATATGAAAGTCAGGAAAAGAAGGTTCATCCGCGCATCTCGCTGGCAGCGTCAATATCGAGAGTGTGGAAGCGGCGATACAGCTGCAACAGGATCGCCAGGCCGATACTGGCCTCGGCGGCTGCCAGGCTGATCACCAGGATGAACATGATCTGTCCATCCGGTTGCGCCCAGCGAGCGCCCGCGACGATGAAGGCCAGGGCGGAGGCATTCATCATCACCTCCAGGCTCATCAGCACGAACAGAATGTTGCGGCGGACCATCAGGCCGACCAGACCGAGACAGAACAGGATGCCGGCGACCGCCAGACCATGTTCGAGAGGGATAGCAGGCATGTGATTACTCCTTCGCCTCGTTACGGCCCAAATGGAACGCCGTGACGACTGCGGCAAGCAGCAGCATCGAGGCGAGTTCGACCACCAGCAGGTACGGGCCGAACAGGCTGATGCCCACGGCCTTGGCGTCTACGGTGGTGTGGCCGATGGCCTGGCCGCTCTGGTGGGCGAACAGCACATACAGCAGTTCACCCAGCAGCAGGGCGGAGAGAATCACCGGCCCCGCCCAGATGCCGGGCTTGAGCCAGGCGCGTTCCTGTTGGATTGCCGCCGGGCCGAGGTTGAGCATCATCACCACGAACACGAACAGCACCATGATGGCGCCGGCGTAGGCGATCACTTCCAGGGCACCGGCGAACGGTGCGCCGAGGGCGAAGAAGGTCATGGCCACGGCGATCAGCGAAATGATCAGGTAGAGCAGGGCGTGCACGGGGTTGGTGTTGGTGACCACACGAAGTGTGGAGACCACCGCGATACCCGATGCGAAATAGAAAGCGAATTCCATCTTTCTTCCTTAAGGCAGCAAGCTCTTCACGTTGATCGGTTCGGCTTCGTTCTGCGCGGCGCCTTTCGGCTTACCGGCAATGGCCATACCTGCAACACGATAGAAGTTGTAATCAGGGTTTTTACCGGGACCGGAAATCAGCAGGTCTTCTTTCTCGTACACCAGGTCCTGACGCTTGAAGTCAGCCATTTCGAAATCCGGCGTGAGCTGGATCGCGGTGGTCGGGCACGCTTCCTCGCACAAGCCGCAGAAAATGCAGCGCGAGAAGTTGATGCGGAAGAAGTCCGGGTACCAGCGACCGTCTTCGGTCTCGGCTTTCTGCAGGGAGATGCAGCCCACCGGGCACGCCACGGCGCAGAGGTTACAGGCTACGCAGCGCTCTTCGCCGTCGGGGTCGCGGGTCAGGACGATGCGCCCGCGATAACGCGGCGCCAGGTAGACCGGTTCTTCCGGGTATTGCAGGGTGTCGCGCTTGCGAAAGCCATGGCCGAAGATCATGACCAGGCTTCGCAGTTGGGTACCGGTACCCTTAACGATGTCGCCAATATATTTGAACATGGGTCAAATCCTCACTGAACCGCGGCCGCAGGCGCGTTCATCAAAACGATCGCAGCGGTCACCAGCATGTTGATCAGGGTCAGCGGCAGGCAGAATTTCCAGCTGAAGTCCATCACCTGGTCGTAGCGTGGGCGCGGGATCGAGGCGCGCAGCAGGACGAACAGCATGATGAAGAACGCGGTCTTCAGGGCGAACCACACGAAGGACAGTTGCGGCAGGATGCCGAACGGACCGTGCCAGCCACCGAAGAACAACGTCACCAGCAATGCCGAGATCAGGATGATGCCGATGTACTCGCCAACGAAGAACATGCCCCATTTCATGCCGGCATATTCAATGTGGTAACCGTCGGCCAGTTCCTGTTCCGCTTCCGGCTGGTCGAAGGGGTGACGGTGAGTCACGGCCACGCCAGCGATGAAGAACGTACAGAAGCCGAAGAACTGCGGAATGATGAACCACAGGTTCTGCGCCTGGTACTCGACGATGTCGCGCATGTTGAACGAACCGGCCTGGATCACGATGCCCATCAGCGACAGGCCCATGAACACTTCATAGGACACGGTCTGGGCCGAAGCCCGCAGGCTGCCGAGCAGGGCGAACTTGTTGTTGCTCGACCAACCGGCGAACAACACCGCGTACACCGACAGGCCGGCCATGGCGAAGAAGAACAGCAGGCCGATGTTCAGGTCCGCCACGCCCCAGGTCGGGGTGATCGGGATGACCGCGAAGGCGATCAGCAAGGCGCTCATGGCCACGACCGGTGCCAGGGTGAAGATCACCTTGTCGGCGAACGGTGGCGTCCAGTCTTCCTTGAAGAACATCTTCACCATGTCGGCGGCGATCTGGAACATGCCGAACGGGCCGACGCGGTTCGGACCGTAGCGGTCCTGCCACCAGCCCAGCAGGCGACGCTCGACGAAACTCAGCAACGCGCCGCACACCACCACGGCCAGCAAGACCACGATGGCCTTGAGGACCGTCAGGATCACGGCGATCACTTCAGGGGTGAACCAGCTCATTGCGCTGCCTCCTGCAGACCGTCGACGGTTTTGCCGAAAATAGCCGGTGGAATACCCGCCAGGCCAGCCGGCAGGGCCACCAGGCCGGCGCCCAGTTCTTCATTGATGCGCAGCGGCAGGCGCAGGGTCTGGCCGGCCACGTTCAGGCTCAGCAGGGCACCGTCGTTGACGCCCAGGCGATCGGCTTCGGACTTGGCCAGCGACACGTAGGCGGCCGGGATGCGTTCCTGTACCGGTTCGGCCCGGGAGGAGTTCTCCTCACTGCCGAACAGGTGATGGAACGGCACGACCTGCCAGGTGCCCGGTGCCGGATTGAAGGCCCGCGGAACACTGGCGAACCAGCCCAGGCCATCGCCCTGGCTTTCGATCAGGCGAGTGCCCGGATCACCGGCGCGCAGGTGACCGCCGACTTCGTCCTGGAACTTGTTCCAGGCTTGTGGCGAGTTCCAGCCCGGCGACCAGGCGAACGGCACTTGCGAGCGCGGTTCGGCAGAGCCCGAGTAGCCTTCCATGGAGAAGGCGAACGCGGTGTCCTTGTCCTGCGGGGTACGCGGTTCATGGACGCTGATGTTGGCGCGCATCGCGGTACGACCGGAGTAGCGCAGCGGTTCGCGCGCCAGCTTCAGGCCTTTGATGCGGAACGCGGCGGACGGCGCGGCGTCGACCACACCGGCCAGTTGCGGGCTGCTCGAAGCAACGGCGGCGGTGACGTGGTCCAGTTGCGTCCAGTCGATCGGCTGGTCCAGCAGGGTGGCGCGCAGGGCGTGCAGCCAGCGCCAGCCTTCGTGGACCAGGATGCTGGCGTCCAGGTATTGCGGGTCGAAAACCTGGAAGAACCGCTGGGCGCGACCTTCCTGGCTGACCAGCGTACCGTCGCCTTCGGCGAAGCTCGCCGCCGGCAGCACCAGGTCGGCGCGGTCGGTGGTAGCGGTTTTCTGGTGGTCGGCGACGATCACGACCTTGGCGGCGTTCAGCGCAGCATCGACCTTGGCCTTGTCAGTGCGGGTGAACAGATCGTTCTCCAGCACCACGATGGCGTCGGCGCTGCCGTCGATCACGGCTTGCAGGGCTGCATCGACCGATTCGCCACCGAGCATGGCCAGGCCGAGGCTGTTGGCTTCAGGCACGACCAGGCTGATGGAGCCGTTCTTGTCGCGCAGCTTCAAGGCCTTGGCAATGTTGGCAGCGGCCTCGATCAGTGCCTTGGAACCCAGGGAGGTACCGGCGATGATCAGTGGGCGCTTGGCCGCCAGCAGGGCGTCGGCGATGCGTTGGGCGAGGGAGGCTGCTTCGCTGTCCAGGCCGTCGACGGCCGGGGCGCTGGCGTCCAGGGCGTGGGCCACGGCGAAACCGATACGCGCCAGGTCGTCGGGGGCGGCGTGGACGCATTCTTCGGCCACATCGTCGAGCTTGGTTTCAGCGAGGCTGGCGATGAACAACGGGTTCAGCGCGTGCTGGCCGATGTTCTTCACGGCGGCGTCGAGCCATGGTTGGACGCGCATGGCGTCGGCCATGTCCTCGGCCTTGCCCTTGACCGACTGGCGCAGGGCCAGGGCCATACGGGCGGCGGTCTGGGTCAGGTCTTCGCCAAGGACGAACACCGCGTCATGGTCTTCGATGTCGCGCATCGTCGGCACGGGCAGCGGGCTGTCCTTGAGCACTTGCAGCACCAGGCGGATGCGTTCCAGCTCGCCGGCTTCGATGCCACTGTAGAAGTGCTCGGCGCCGACCAGTTCACGCAGGGCGTAGTTGCTTTCCAGGCTGGCGCGAGGCGAGCCGATGCCGACGATGTTGCGTCCGCGCAGCAGTTCGGCGGCCTTGTCCAGGGCCTCGTCCAGGCTCAGCTTGGTGCCATCGGCCAGCAGCGGCTGGCGCGGGCGGTCCTTGCGATTGACGTAGCCATAGCCGAAACGGCCGCGGTCGCACAGGAAGTACTGGTTCACCGAACCGTTGTAGCGGTTTTCGATGCGGCGCAGTTCGCCGTAGCGCTCGCCCGGGCTGATGTTGCAACCGCTGGAGCAGCCATGGCAGATGCTCGGCGAGAACTGCATGTCCCATTTGCGGTTGTAACGCTCGGAGTGCGTCTTGTCGGTGAACACACCGGTCGGGCAGACCTCGGTGAGGTTGCCGGAGAACTCGCTTTCCAGGGTGCCGTCTTCAACGCGACCGAAGTACACGTTGTCGTGGGCACCGAACACACCCAGGTCGGTGCCGCCGGCGTAGTCCTTGTAGAAACGCACGCAACGGTAGCAGGCGATGCAGCGGTTCATCTCGTGGGAAATGAACGGGCCGAGGTCCTGGTTCTGGTGGGTGCGCTTGGTGAAGCGATAACGGCGCTCGTTGTGGCCGGTCATCACGGTCATGTCTTGCAGATGGCAATGGCCGCCTTCCTCACAGACCGGGCAGTCGTGAGGGTGGTTGGTCATCAGCCATTCGACGACGCTGGCGCGAAACACTTTCGCTTCTTCGTCATCGATGGAGATCCAGCTGCCGTCGGTGGCGGGGGTCATGCAGGACATGACGATCCGACCACGCTTGTCGTTCTCGTCGGTGTACTGCTTGACCGCGCACTGGCGACAAGCGCCAACGCTGCCAAGGGCGGGGTGCCAGCAGAAATAAGGGATGTCGAGGCCCAGCGACAGACAAGCCTGTAACAGGTTGTCTGCGCCATCGACTTCGAGCTCTTTGCCGTCTACGTGGATAGTGGCCATGGTTCAAAGTTCTTCGTTGGCCCGGTGTCAGCGGGCGTGGCTAATGGAATCTTGTCATTCGTCCGAATCCAAACAGCCTCGGTAAAGGCGTCATCGAACGAAAGGCGAAGGGCACGGACCCTTCGCCTTTTTAAGCGTCGTTACGCGCCGACCATGGTCGGCGTGACCACCTGATTGAGGTTGTCCGCGCGGGTTGGCGCGATACCGGCCTCGAATTCAGGGCGGAAGTATTTGATTGCGCTGCCCAATGGCTCCACGGCACCCGGTGCGTGAGCACAGAAGGTCTTGCCTGGGCCGAGGAAACCCACCAGGCCCAGCAGGGTCTCGATGTCGCCGGGTTGGCCTTGGCCTTTCTCGATGGCCATCAGGAGCTTGACGCTCCAGGGTAGGCCATCGCGGCAAGGGGTGCAGAACCCGCAGGATTCGCGCGAGAAAAACTGTTCCATATTGCGCAGCAGGGAGACCATGTTGACGCTGTCGTCCACCGCCATTGCCAGGCCGGTACCCATCCGGGTGCCCACCTTGGCGATGCCGCCGGCGTACATTTGTGCGTCCAGGTGTTCCGGCAACAGGAAACCGGTGCCGGCGCCGCCGGGCTGCCAGCACTTGAGCTTGTAGCCGTCGCGCATGCCGCCGGCATAGTCCTCGAACAGCTCGCGAGCGGTGACGCCGAAGGGCAGCTCCCACAGGCCAGGGTTCTTGACCTTGCCGGAAAAGCCCATGAGCTTGGTGCCCATGTCTTCGCTACCGTCGCGGGCCAGGGATTTGTACCAGTCCACGCCGTCGGCGATGATCGCCGGCACGTTGCACAGGGTCTCGACGTTGTTCACGCAAGTCGGCTTGCCCCACACGCCCACGGCGGCAGGGAAGGGCGGCTTGGAGCGTGGGTTGGCGCGGCGGCCTTCCAGGGAGTTGATCAGCGCGGTTTCTTCACCGCAGATGTAGCGCCCGGCGCCGGTGTGGACGAACAGCTCGAAATCGAAGCCGCTGCCCAGGATGTTCTTGCCCAGCAGCCCCGCGGCCTTGGCTTCTTCCACGGCACGGTTCAAGTGCTTGGCGGCGGTGGTGTATTCGCCACGCAGGAAGATGTAGCCACGGTAGGTCTTCAACGCACGGGCACTGATCAGCATGCCTTCGATCAGCAGATGGGGCAGTTGCTCCATCAGCATGCGGTCTTTCCAGGTGTTGGGTTCCATCTCGTCCGCGTTGCACAGCAGGTAGCGGATGTTGATGGATTCGTCCTTGGGCATCAGGCCCCACTTCACGCCGGTGGGGAAGCCCGCACCGCCACGGCCCTTGAGGCCGGAGTCTTTCACGGTCTGGACGATGTCATCGGCGGCCATGTCGGCGAACGCCTTGCGCGCGGCGGCATAGCCGTTCTTCGCCTGGTATTCGTCCAGCCATACCGCTTCGCCGTCGTCACGCAGACGCCAGGTCAGGGGATGGGTTTCGGCCGAACGCTGGATGCGGTTGGCGGGCCCGAAGGAAGTCAGGGTCATACGTAGCCCTCCAGCAGTTTGGCGACGCCGTCCGGCTTGACGTCACCAAAGGTGTCGTCATCGATCATCAGCGCCGGCGCCTTGTCGCAGTTGCCCAGGCAGCACACCGGCAGCAGGGTGAAGCGGCCGTCGGCGGTGGTCTGGCCCAGGCCGATGCCCAGCTTGTTCTGGAGCTCGCCGACCACCGACTCGTGGCCGCCGATGTAGCAGACCATGCTGTCGCAGACGCGAATGATGTGGCGGCCCACTGGCTGGCGGAAAATCTGGCTGTAGAACGTCGCGACGCCTTCGACGTCGCTGGCCGGGATACCCAGGATCTCGCCAATGGCGTAGAGCGCGCCGTCAGGCACCCAGCCACGTTCCTTCTGGACGATCTTCAGGGCTTCGATCGACGCCGCGCGCGGGTCTTCGTAGTGGTGCAGCTCGTGCTCGATGGCCGAGCGCTCGGTTTCGCTCAAGGCGAAACGGTCAGTCTGGATAAGCGTGCTGTTCATGCTTAGCGGTCCACGTCGGCCATAACGAAATCGATACTACCCAGGTACGCGATCAAGTCCGCGACCATGCTGCCTTTGATCACCGAAGGGATCTGCTGCAGGTGCGGGTAGCTTGGGGTGCGAATCCGGGTGCGGTAGCTCATGGTGCCGCCGTCGCTCGTCAGGTAATAACTATTGATGCCCTTGGTCGCTTCGATCATCTGGAAGGATTCGTTGGCCGGCATGACCGGGCCCCACGAAACTTGCAGGAAGTGCGTGATCAGGGTCTCGATGTGCTGCAGCGTGCGTTCCTTCGGTGGCGGCGTGGTCAGCGGGTGGTCCGCCTTGTACGGGCCTTCCGGCATGTTGCGCATGCACTGCTCGATGATCTTGACGCTCTGGCGCATCTCCTCGACGCGAACCAGGCAGCGGTCATAGGCATCGCCGCTGGACGCCAGCGGGACTTCGAACTCGAAGTTCTCGTAGCCGGAGTACGGGCGCGCCTTGCGCAGGTCGAAGTCCAGGCCGGTGGCGCGCAGGCTTGGGCCGGTGACGCCCCATTCCAGCGCTTCCTTGGTGTTGTAGGCGGCAACGCCGACGGTACGGCCCTTGAGGATGCTGTTCTGCAAGGCGGCCTTGGTGTATTCGTCCAGGCGCTTGGGCATCCACTCGACGAAATCCTTGACCAGCTTTTCCCAGCCGCGCGGCAGGTCGTGGGCCACGCCGCCGATGCGGTACCAGGCCGGGTGCAGGCGGAAGCCGGTGATTGCTTCGATCACCGTGTAGGCTTTCTGGCGGTCGGTGAAGGTGAAGAACACCGGCGTCATGGCGCCCACGTCCTGGATGTAGGTCCCCAGGAACAGCAGGTGGCTGGTGATACGGAAGAACTCGGCCATCATGATGCGAATCACGTTGACGCGGTCCGGCACCGTGATGCCCGCCAGTTTTTCCACCGACAGGACGTACGGCAGGTTGTTCATCACCCCGCCGAGGTAGTCGATGCGGTCGGTGTAGGGAATGTAGCTGTGCCAGGACTGGCGCTCGCCCATCTTCTCGGCGCCACGGTGGTGGTAGCCGATGTCCGGGACGCAATCGACGATCTCTTCACCGTCCAGTTGCAGGATGATGCGGAAGGCACCGTGGGCCGAAGGGTGGTTCGGGCCCAGGTTGAGGAACATGTAGTCCTCGTTGGCGCCGGAGCGCTTCATGCCCCAGTCTTCAGGCTTGAAGCGCGCGGACTCTTCTTCGAGCTGCTGCTTGGCCAGGGTCAGGCTGTACGGGTCGAACTCGGTGGCGCGGGCTGGGAAGTCCTTGCGCAACGGGTGACCTTCCCATGTCGGCGGCATCATGATGCGCGTCAGGTGCGGGTGGCCGGGGAAATCGATGCCGAACATGTCCCAGACTTCACGTTCGTACCAGTTGGCGTTCGGCCAGATGCCGGTCACGGTCGGCACGCTGAGGTCGCTCTCGGACAAGGCGACCTTGATCATCACGTCACTATTACGCTCTACCGACAACAGGTGGTAGAACACGGTGAAGTCGGCACCTGGCAAGCCCTGGCGCTTGGTGCGCAGACGCTCGTCCACGCCATGCAGGTCATAGAGCATGACGTACGGCTTGGGCAGGTTGCGCAGGAACGTCAGGACCTCGATGAGCTTGGCGCGGGCAACCCAAAGCACCGGCATGCCGGTGCGGGTCGACTGGGCGGTGAACGCCTCTGCGCCAAAACGATTGTTCAGTTCGACGACCACATCCTGGTCGTCTGCCTTGTAAGGCGGGATGTACAGAGCACTGCCTGTAGTCATGGTTATTTATCGCTTTCGGTCAACGTAAAGAATGAAGCCAGGTTCTCGTTTCTTCTAAAGAACAGAGCTGGATCAGACTTCGTCGGGGCTGCGCAGATTGGTGACTGCGATTCGCTGTTCGCGGCGCTGTTCCTTTTGCGACGGCATGTCGGCGCGATAGACGCCTTGATCACCGACGACCCAGGACAGTGGGCGACGCTCCTGGCCGATGGATTCCTGCAGCAACATCAGGCCTTGCAAGAAAGCTTCGGGGCGGGGCGGGCAGCCGGGCACATAGACATCCACCGGGAGGAACTTGTCGACTCCCTGGACCACGGAATAAATGTCGTACATGCCGCCGGAGTTGGCACAGGCGCCCATGGAAATGACCCACTTGGGCTCCAGCATCTGTTCGTACAGTCGCTGGATGATGGGGGCCATTTTCAGGAACGGCGTACCGGCGATAACCATGAAATCCGCCTGGCGCGGCGATGCCCGGATCACCTCGGCGCCAAAGCGCGCGATGTCGTGGGGCGCCGTGAAGGCGGTGGTCATTTCCACGTAGCAGCACGAAAGGCCGAAGTTGTACGGCCACAGGGAGTTCTTGCGACCCCAGTTGACCGTACTGTTCAGCACGTCTTCGAGCTTGCCCATGAAGATGTTCTTGTGGACTTGATCTTCTAACGGATCGGCGACGGTTTCCCGCTTGCCGATCGGATACTGCTCGTTAGGAGCATCGGGGTCGATCCTGGTGAGATTGTATTGCATTGCCAAAGCCTCATTGTTTCAGCTTCGCTTGCCGCTTGCGCCGAGCTTCCGGAGCCCAATCAAGAGCCCCCACCCGGTAAAGGTAGACAAGACCTGCCAACAGAATTGCTATGAAAACGAGAGCTTCGACAAATCCGGTCCAGCCGCTTTCGCGGACGGACACAGACCAGGCAAAGAGAAAGAGGGCTTCGATATCGAAGATCACGAAGAGCATCGCGACCAGATAGAATTTGGCTGAGAGCCGCAAGCGGGCGCCACCGGTAGGCAGCATGCCGGACTCGAACGGTTCATTTTTGCTGCGGCCCCAGGCTTTTGACCCGAGCAGGCTCGACACGCCGAGCATGAAGGCACACAGGCCGACGACACCCAGAAGGAAAATGGCAAAGCCCCAGTTGTGGGCCATGAGTCCTGTCGCTTCGGGCATGCTGGAAATCCTTAACAGAGAGCAAAGGTCTCTGAGCTTGAAAAGAAATAACGCAGTGACGATATGTCGCAGCAATCAATCGCGGTGATTTTATGGCTAAACACCGGGCAAGTAAAATTCCTATGGTGAAATTATTTATTGGAATAAGGACATAGCACGCCTCCAAGGCTCTGCAACCCAGGCCTGGTAGGGGCTGGGCGTCTGTTCATCAATAATATTTCGTGGGGAATGTAACAATGATAATGCCTTTCAAATGATAATTATTATTATCTGTGGTGACCGTTCCACGGTGCACTTAATGTAGTGCAGGAGGGCCTTCCTAACATCGTCGCTACTGCAATTGTCAGCGCCGCACGTTTTACTCCTTTTCAGACAGCCCAACACTGCGTTCGATCAATTTTCTATTTATTGCACGAAACTTTCTTGAGCGACGTACGCGGTGGAGCTTGGATCCGCAAGGCGGGCTGTCATTCGCCGCCGTCATGCAACGTCGACTCTTCCCTTGAAGGATTGATGTCAAATGGCTATCTTTATGCCTCATTCGTCTAATCATCTATATCAATATGTGATTAGGCTAAGCCCCCTTCTCAGATAGCCGCGCCAGTCCTGAATGATCGCGGCTGATTATCGTAAGGACTGTCATGAACTCTTGGATCGCGAATATGAGCGTCATGCTCAAGCTGGCTTTGGGCTTTGCCGTTGTGCTGCTTCTGACCGCCATTCTCGCTGCGACCGGCTGGTTCAGCCTGGGGAAAATGATCGAGCGTACTGATCGAATGACCAGCATTACCGAGCTCGGTAACCGTCTTGATCACCTGCGCAGGGCTCGCTTGCAATACCAACTGGACAGGGGCGATGAACAGAAGGGTGCAGCAATCCAGGCGTCGCTGGAGCAGTTTGTTGCCAAGCAGAAAAGCCTCGCAAGCGAGTTGAAAAAGCCTGAAAACCTGCAAAAACTGGCGCTGATCGAGCAGGCCAGCACGCGCTATCAAGTGGCCCTGGATACGATGCGCGAGGCTTATCGCAATGACGCAGCCATGCGCAAGGAGATGGGCGTCAATGCGGTCAAGGGCGCTGCGCTGATTGCCAAAGTCATCAATGACGTCGAAGCAATGCCTGCCTCGGATGAGCGCCGCTTTGAGTTGTACAGGATCATCCTCAAGGCAAAAGAGGATGTGGCGCTGGTGCGTTACGAAGTGCGTGGCTATACCGGCAACCCCAACAGCGTCACCGAGCAGGCCGCCAATCGCCAGCTCGAAAATGCACTCAAGGGCATCGAAACCCTCAATAGCGCATTCGGTCCGGCCTACGCCGATACCTTCAAGCAACTGGAAGCCGCGCTGGTTGCCTATCGCCGTTCGGTGCAGGACTTCACTGCCAGTAATCAGGCCATTGGCAAGGCCGTGCAGGATACGGTCGATCTGGGTGAAACCATCACCGGTCTGTCTGACGAAATGTATGCCAGCCAATTGGTCTCTCGGGACGAAGACAGCGCCCAGGCTCGCGTCCTGCAGTTGAGCTGTGCTGCCTTGGCGATGTTGTTGGGGATTCTTGCCGCCCTGATCATTACCCGCCAGATTACCCGGCCGTTGCGTGACACGTTGGCGGTGGTCGACCGCATTGCGGCAGGCGACCTCACCCAACATATGATCGTGACCCGCAAGGATGAACTGGGGATCTTGCAGCAGGGTATCCAGCGCATGGGCGCCACCCTGCGCGACTTGATCGAGGGCATTCGCGATGGCGTTACGCAAATCGCCAGTGCCGCCGAAGAATTATCGGCTGTCACCGAGCAGACCAGCGCCGGCGTTAACAGCCAGAAGACCGAAACCGATCAGGTGGCGACCGCCATGCACGAAATGTCGGTCACGGTGCATGAGGTCGCGCGTAATGCCGAACAAGCTCGCGCAGCCGCATCAGAGGCCGATGCGCAAGCACGTATTGGTGACGAAGTGGTCGCGCAAGCCATCGTTCAAATCGAGCGCTTGGCCAGCGAGGTCGGTCGCTCAGTCGAAGCCATGAGCGAGCTGGAGCAAGAAAGCGGGCGCATTGGCACGATCATGGATGTGATCAGGGCGGTGGCTGAACAGACCAACTTGCTGGCCCTTAACGCCGCCATCGAGGCCGCCCGGGCGGGTGACGCCGGACGCGGTTTTGCCGTGGTCGCCGATGAAGTCCGGGGGCTGGCCCAGCGTACCCAACATTCCACCGAGGAAATTGAAAGCCTGGTGGCGGGATTGCAGAACGGCACGCGCCAGGTATCGAGCATGATGCGAAACAGCCGCGAACTGACCGACAGCAGCGTGGAGTTGGCCAGCAGGGCAGGTGCATCCCTGGGTAACATCAACCAGGCGGTGTCCGGCATTCAGATCATGAATCAACAGATCGCCGCCGCCGCGGTGCAACAAAGCTCGGTGGCCGAGGAAATCAGCCGCAGTATCCTGAGCGTACGCGATGTTTCCGAGCAGACCGCCTCAGCCAGCGAAGAAACCGCAGCCTCCAGCGTCGAACTGGCGCGCCTGGGTAACCAGCTGCAGCAGTTGGTCAGTCATTTCAAGGTTTGAGAAGCGAGCCGGGGAAGCCGGCAAAAAAAAGCCCCGAACCAGTCGGGGCTTCAGATCGTCGGCTTTGCGGTTAGCTTTTATTCGGTCCGCAAGGGCCGTTTGTTTTTGTGATCAGTGGAACTGTTCTTCTTCGGTCGAACCGGTCAGCGCAGTCACGGACGAGGTGCCGCCCTGGATCACGGTGGTCATGTCGTCGAAGTAGCCGGTGCCCACTTCCTGCTGGTGGGCCACGAAGGTGTAGCCTTTGGCGGCGTCAGCGAATTCCTGCTCTTGCAGCTTCACGTAGGCGGTCATGTCGTTGCGGGCGTAGTCGTGCGCCAGGTTGAACATGCTGTGCCACATGTTGTGGATGCCGGCCAGGGTGATGAACTGGTGCTTGTAGCCCATGGCGGACAGTTCGCGCTGGAACTTGGCGATGGTCGCGTCGTCCAGGTTTTTCTTCCAGTTGAAGGAAGGCGAGCAGTTGTACGACAGCAGTTGGTCCGGGTATTCCTTCTTGATCGCTTCGGCGAAACGACGGGCTTCGTCCAGGTCCGGCTTGGCGGTTTCGCACCAGATCAGGTCGGCGTACGGCGCGTAGGCCAGGCCGCGGGCGATGGCCTGGTCGAGGCCGGCGCGCACTTTGTAGAAGCCTTCCTGGGTGCGAGTGCCGGTGACGAACGGCTGGTCATACGGGTCGCAGTCCGAGGTCAGCAGGTCGGCGGCGTTGGCGTCGGTACGGGCCAGGATGATGGTCGGTACGCCGGCAACGTCGGCCGCCAGGCGGGCAGCGGTCAGCTTCTGTACGGCTTCCTGGGTCGGAACCAGTACCTTGCCGCCCATGTGGCCGCATTTTTTCACCGAGGCCAGTTGGTCTTCGAAGTGAACGCCGGCGGCGCCTGCCTCGATCATGCTCTTCATCAGCTCGTAGGCGTTCAACACGCCGCCGAAACCGGCTTCGGCGTCAGCCACGATCGGAGCGAAGTAGTCGATGTAGCCTTCGTCGCCCGGGTTCTTGCCGGCTTTCCACTGGATCTGGTCGGCGCGGCGGAACGAGTTGTTGATGCGCTTGACCACGGTTGGAACGGAATCCACCGGGTACAGCGACTGGTCGGGGTACATCGACTCGGCGGAGTTGTTGTCCGCAGCCACTTGCCAGCCCGACAGGTAGATGGCCTGGATGCCGGCCTTGACTTGTTGTACGGCCTGGCCGCCAGTCAGGGCGCCCATGCAGTTGACGAAGTCTTTCTCGGGACGGAAGGATGGCTTGGCGCCCTGGGTGACCAGGTTCCACAGCTTCTCTGCGCCCATTTTCGCAAAGGTGTGCTCAGGTTGAACCGAACCACGCAGACGGACGACGTCAGCAGCGGAGTAATTGCGCTTCACGCCTTTCCAGCGCGGGTTTTCAGCCCAGTCTTTTTCAAGGGCTGCAATTTGCTGTTCGCGTGTCAGTGCCATGGAGATAAACCTCGTCGCATAGGTCTGGGGTGGAAAATTCCTGCTCCTGCCGACCGGGGGGTGGCATACAAGTCGGTTCAGGCGGGGAGGCGACGGGATGAACGATGGGCTCGAGGGGAAAGTGAGCAGGTAGAGGCGAACTGCGGGCGCATTCGGGCGTCGTGGGCCTTCATACGAACTCAGAGTGATGCCGGGTTACCTAGTTACGCTTCCGTCCCTCGGGACAACTTCGTTCCAGTCGCAACCTCGTCAAACACACCTTGTGGGCGGTACAGACACGAATCGGCTCGCAGGGTGGTTGCAAGCATCGACCCGAAGGCCCTTGCCAGGGCCCCTGATTAGCGGGAGCGAGGCCATCATGCCTTCGGTTTTTTGGCTCGTCAAACGTTTTGTAGTGCTTTTTTTAAAGCACTACATCTTTGGTCTAATACGACTCATCAGTCAGTTTCTGGTGCTTCAGTTCAAGGTGTCGACCTTCACCCGCAGAATCATGTCATCCCGGCCCTGGGTCGAGTAGCTGCGGGTCAGGCCCTGTTTATCGGCTTGAGTCTGGCGATTCACCCCGGCCAGGGTGATCCATTCTCCCAGGCGTCCGCTGACGGTTGTGTCGGTACTTTGCACGTTCACTACATCGGGACGTTCCTGGCTCATGCGGTCACGGTTGGTACTGATGCTCAGATGAACGGTCTCGCCGGTGACGCTGGCGGTGACGTAGAAGCCCTGCGTGACGTTGCGGTATTCGGTCTGGCTTTGCATGCGCCCGTAGCTGTCGGTCTGGTTGCTGGTGAACGGCACGCTCTGGCCGACCTGGATCAGCGCCGGCTGGCCTTCGCTGGCCTGCACCTGCTGCACGCCACCGTCACGGCTGGCGGTGCTGCGGTTGATGATGCGAGTCTGGCTGGGCGCGGCACCGTTGATCGAGTAGCCCTGGTCGCCCTGCAGGTTGTTTTCATTGGTGTCGACAGTGATCAGCAAGCGCTTGGGAGCGGTGTCCAGCTGAGCCAGGAATTGCCGGAGTTCTTCGATCTTGCCTGGTTCGGCGTTCACGATCAGTTGGTTGCCGTAGGCGCTGACCTGGCCGTCCTTGCCGATGAAGTTCTGTGCCACCGGCAGCAAGTCCGCGCTGGTGCGGTAGTTCAGCGGCACGATTTGTGTGTCGGCCATGGCTGACAGGCTGCTACCAAGCAGCAGGAAGGTCAGCAGGGTGCGTGCGAGCATGTCCATTTCTCCGTGAGACAAAGGCCTGATATTGCCAGTTTGTCGGCCTCGGGTGGGGCAAGTTGAATGGTAGACGGCAAAACGCCCCGGCATCGGTGGATGGCGGGGCGTTTTGGGCGTTGCAGGATGCTTTTGTGGCGAGGGAATTGTGGTGCTGCTTGCTGCGGGGCTCAGGCCGAGCGCCGCACCATGTCCACATGAGGAATGCCGGCTTCGAGGAATTCCTCGCTGACCACCGCGAACCCCAGTCGCTCGTAGAACGGCGTGGCGTGCACCTGGGCGCTGAGCATCTGTTGCTTGAGCCCGCGTTTCTCGGCCTCGGCGATGAGTGCATGCATCAAGGCATCGCCGACCTTCAGGCCGCGCCAGTCCTTGAGGACCGAGACGCGGCCGATATGGCCGTCAGCCAACAAGCGGGCGGTGCCGATGGGAAAGTCCCCTTCGAAGGCCAGGAAATGCACGGCGTCCTGGTCATCCGAATCCCACTCCAGCTCGGGAGGTACGGATTGCTCGGCGATGAACACCGCTTCACGAATGCGCCGGATCTCGGCGTTATCCTTTTGCCAGTCTGCGACACGAACGTGAATTTTATTCATCGGCGAACCCCAGGCTGCCTTGCTTGACCAACTCATGGATGAGGCCGCGGCCCTCTTCATCGGCCAGCCATGGGCCAAGGTTTTCGATGTGCAGCGCGTCGGCGGCGCAAATCATCTTCAACAGCTCTCGCAGCTTGCCCGGCAGGTAACGGCTCTGGCCGCTGGCGAACAGCAGCAGGTCGTCATCGACTTCCGACCAAGCCAGGCGTGCGCTCGGGTTGCGGATGATTACCGCGCCCTGTTCCAGGCCGGCGAGCAAGTCGTCTTCCTCCAGTTCAGGGCCCACCACCAGTTCCGGGTAGCGTGGCTCAGTCATGAACTGGCCGAACCAGGTCAGCAGCAAACGCTCGTCGCTCATGTGCTCGGCCAACAGGCCCTTGAGGCGGTCCAGCGCGTCGTGCTGGATCTGATGCGGGTCAGCCACGGGGCGTGCATCGGCGTCAGTGTAACGCTCTTCGTCCGGCAGGAACTGGCTGAGGAAGTCGGTGAAATGAGTCAGGACTTCGGCGGCACTCGGCGCGCGGAAGCCGACCGAGTAGGTCATGCAGTCATCCACGGCGACGCCGCAGTGAGCCAGGCGCGGCGGCAGGTAGAGCATGTCGCCGGGTTCCAGGGTCCACTCGTCGGTGGCTTCGAAATCGGCAAGGATACGCAGGTCCGCGTGGGGCAGCAGCGGGCTCTCGGAGTCGCACATCTGGCCGATCTTCCAGTTGCGCTTACCATGGCCTTGCAGCAGGAAGACGTCGTAGTTGTCGAAATGCGGGCCCACGCCACCACCAGGGGCGGCGAAGCTGATCATCACGTCGTCGATGCGCCAGCTCGGCAGGAAGCGGAAATGCTCCAGCAACTCGCTGACTTCGGGGACAAACTGGTCGACAGCCTGCACCAGCAAGGTCCACTCGCGCTCCGGCAGCTTGCTGAATTCGTCTTCGGCGAATGGGCCGCGACGCAATTCCCAAGGTCGCTCGCCGTGCTCGATCACCAGGCGCGATTCGACTTCTTCTTCCAGCGCAAGGCCAGCCAGTTCGTCGGCATCGATCGGGCTTTCGAAGTCAGGAATGGCCTGGCGGATCAGCAGCGGTTTCTTCTGCCAGTAGTCGCGCAGGAACTCCCGTGCCGTGATGCCGCCCAGGAGTTGCAGTGGAATGTCAGGATTCATGTGTAACCTATTGAAAAAATATACTTTTCAGCCGCGAATAAAAACGCCCGGCGCGGCCGGGCGTCTCAAAGGTGGAGCGATGGATCAGATGCGCTTGGCTTGTGCCGCCGCGTTGCCGATGTAGCTGGCCGGGGTCAGCTTCTTCAACTCGGTCTTGGCCTCGGCAGGCATGTCCAGGCCATCGATGAAAGTCTGCAGCGCTTCAGGACTGATGCCCTTGCCACGGGTCAGCTCTTTCAGCTTCTCGTACGGGTTTTCGATGTTGTAGCGACGCATCACGGTCTGGATCGGCTCGGCCAGGACTTCCCAGCAAGCGTCCAGGTCGGCGGCGATCTTTTGCTCGTTGAGCTCCAGCTTGCTGATGCCCTTGAGGCTGGCCTCGTAGGCGATGACGCTGTGGGCGAAACCTACGCCCAGGTTGCGCAGCACGGTAGAGTCGGTCAGGTCGCGCTGCCAGCGGGAAATCGGCAGCTTGCTCGCCAGGTGC
The DNA here is from genome assembly GCF_035751725.1 of Pseudomonas frederiksbergensis. Taxonomy (GTDB): domain Bacteria; phylum Pseudomonadota; class Gammaproteobacteria; order Pseudomonadales; family Pseudomonadaceae; genus Aquipseudomonas; species Aquipseudomonas frederiksbergensis_A. The sequence continues at coordinate 2,190,697 of NZ_CP142104.1, forward strand.
TGGAACAGCGCGTTGGCGATGCCCAGGTTGCCTTCGGAGTTTTCGAAGTCGATCGGGTTGACCTTGTGCGGCATGGTCGAGGATCCGATTTCGCCGGCGATGGTGCGCTGCTTGAAGTAACCCAGGGAAATGTAGCCCCAGATGTCACGGTCGAAGTCGATCAGGATGGTGTTGAAGCGTGCGATCGCGTCGAACAGCTCGGCGATGTAGTCGTGCGGTTCGATCTGGGTGGTGTACGGGTTGAAGCTCAGGCCCAGTTCGTCTTCGATGAAGGCGCGGGCGTTGGCTTCCCAGTCGATGTCCGGGTAGGCCGACAGGTGGGCATTGTAGTTGCCCACGGCGCCGTTGATCTTGCCCAGCAGCGGCACGGCGGCCACCTGGGCGATCTGGCGCTCCAGGCGGTAGACAACGTTCGCCAGCTCCTTGCCCAGGGTGGTCGGCGAAGCCGGTTGACCATGGGTGCGCGACAGCATCGGCACGTCGGCGAAGCGGATCGCCAGCTCGCGGATAGCCTGGGCAGTCTGGCGCATCAGGGGCAGCATCACCTCATCGCGGCCTTCGCGCAGCATCAGGGCGTGGGACAGGTTGTTGATGTCCTCGCTGGTGCAGGCGAAGTGGATGAACTCGCTGACGTTGGCCAACTCCGGCAGCTTGGCCGCTTGCTCCTTGAGCAGGTATTCGATGGCCTTGACGTCGTGGTTGGTGGTGCGCTCGATCTCTTTGACGCGCTCGGCGTGCTCCAGCGCGAAGTTTTCAGCGAGGGCGTTGAGTACCGCGTTGGCTTCGGCGGAAAAAGCCGGGACTTCACCAATACCAGGGTGGGCGGCCAGGCGCTGGAGCCAGCGCACTTCAACCAGGACGCGGGCACGGATCAGGCCGTACTCGCTGAAAATCGGGCGCAGGGCCTGGGTTTTGCCGGCGTAGCGGCCGTCTACAGGGGAAACCGCAGTGAGCGAAGAGAGCTGCATGGGGTGTTCTCGGACAGTCGGGCAACGAAATGGGGCGCGTATCATACATGAAAACCAGCGCCGGTCCGTCGCCAACTGACCGGCGTGTTACGCGTAACAAGTTAAAACTGTTTATTGCCTCTGGCGAGCGGATTCATTCGTTGCGCATCAGCGGGTAAAGCTCTTTCAATAATTTGCGTCGGCTGATCACCAGTTGCCAGCGATGGCCGCCCAGCTGTCGCCACAGCCGTGCCGAGCGGATCCCTGCCAGGAGCAGGGCGCGGATCTTCGAGGCATTGCTCGGTTGCTGCAGGTTGCGCATGTCGCCATGCACCTGGATGCGCTGGCGCAGGGTGCTCAGGGTGTCCTGGTACAGCGCACCGCACGCGGCAATCACGTTTTCGTGGGATGGACCGAAGTGCTCGACCTGGGACTGGATCTGCGGCAGGCGATTGCCGATGGTTTCCAGCAAATCGTCGCGCTTGGCCAATTGGCGCTCCAGGCCCAGCATCGACAGGGCGTAGCGCAGTGGTTCGCGTTGCAGGGCGCTGGGGTCGCGCTCCAGGGCGCCGATCAGGGCGCGATAGCCCTCGCGCAGGTTCAGGTCGTCGCCACCGTAGACCTCCAGCGTGTCCTTGGGATCGCGCACCAGCAGGCTGCCGAGCATGCAGCCCAGGCCGGCTTCGGTGGCCTGGCCGGTCTTGGCGATCCGGTCCACCAGCACGGCGGCGAGGAATACGCCGCCCAGCGCCGTCAGTTGCTCCTGAATCGGCGTCATGCCTTGCTGCTCCATGGCTCGGCGACTTCGATCACGCCGCCGCCCAGGCAGATTTCGCCGTCATAGAACACCACGGATTGGCCGGGTGTGACCGCTCGCTGCGGATCATCGAACGTGGCCCGATAACCGCTGGCGGTTTTCTCCAGCGTGCAGGGCTGGTCGCTCTGGCGATAGCGAACCTTGGCCGTGAGGCGGCGCGGTTCGCTGAGGTCGATCGGGTTGACCCAATAGATGTCGGAGGCGAGCAGGGCGCCGGAGAACAGCCAGGGATGGTCGTTGCCCTGGCCGACGATCAGTTCGTTGTGCTCCAGGTCCTTGACCAGTACGTACCAAGGCTCTTCGCCGGCGTCTTTGAGCCCGCCGATGCCCAGGCCCTGGCGTTGGCCGATGGTGTGGTACATCAGGCCATGGTGGCGGCCGATGACCTCGCCTTCGGTCGTCTTGATCTCGCCCGGCTGGGCCGGCAGGTATTGCTTGAGGAAATCGCTGAAACGGCGCTCGCCAATGAAGCAGATTCCGGTGGAGTCCTTCTTCTTGGCGGTGGCGAGCTGGTGTTTCTCGGCAATCGCGCGCACTTCAGGCTTTTCCAGTTCGCCGACCGGGAACAGGGTCTTGGCGATCTGCTCGCCGCCGACGGCATGCAGGAAATAACTCTGGTCCTTGTTCGGATCCAGGCCCTTGAGCAGTTCGGTGCGGCCATCGATGTCGCGGCGGCGCACGTAGTGGCCGGTGGCGATCAGGTCGGCGCCGAGCATCATGGCGTAGTCGAGGAACGCCTTGAACTTGATTTCGCGGTTGCAGAGGATGTCCGGGTTCGGCGTGCGGCCGGCCTTGTATTCGGCCAGGAAGTGCTCGAACACGTTGTCCCAGTACTCGGCGGCGAAGTTGGCAGTGTGCAGCTTGATGCCGATCTTGTCGCATACGGCCTGGGCGTCCGCCAGGTCATCCATGGCGGTGCAGTATTCGGTGCCGTCGTCTTCTTCCCAGTTCTTCATGAACAGGCCTTCCACCTCATAACCCTGCTCGATCAGCAGAAGGGCGGAAACGGAAGAGTCCACGCCGCCGGACATGCCGACGATGACGCGCTGTTTTGGGGTGCTCGAAGAGGCTGGATCACGCATAGGAGTTCAATGAGTGTCTTGAAAAAGGACGCGATTCTATCAGGCCCGGGCGCGCAAGGCTAAAGAGAAGGGCGGATAAGCGCCAGGCTGTGGCGATGGCCGGCCAGGTAATCGTCGATGCAGCGGATGATCAGCTCGCTGCGCCAGTGTTCGCGCTGCTCGAGCAGTTCGGCGCGGGTCAGCCATTTGGCGCCAAGGATGCCGTCGTCCAGTTGGTAGTCGGGGTTATGTTTCAAGGGCTTGGCGGCGAAACAGACCCGCTGGTAGGTCACGCCGTTGCTCGGGGCGGTGTAGAGATAGATGCCGATGACGCTGGTGGGTTCTACGTCCCAGCCGGTTTCTTCGAGGGTTTCGCGTATGGCGGCTTCGATGAGGGTTTCGTTGGGGTCCAGGTGGCCGGCGGGCTGGTTGAGCACCGCGCGTCCGCCTTTGGATTCTTCCACCATCAGGAAGCGGCCATGGTTTTCGACGATGGTGGCGACGGTGATGTGGGGGTGCCAGTTCATAAGGCTCCTTTATTTCTCGGATGTTGGCTGCTGTAGGGGTTGTTCGCGATGATGGACTGGTCGCTGGTCTTGATCGAGTACATATCCATTGCTGCGGTAACGGCGGCTTATGGTTCCGCTCTTACAGCGGGTCACTTTTTTCAGACGCCAAAAAAGTAACCAAAAAGGCTTTGCCCCACCACTCGGTGCCTCGCCTAGGCTCGGCATGCCCGAACGAAGGCATTGCTCCGTGGGCCGCCGCGAGGGGCCATCCATGGCCCAGCGCGGCTACCTCGGCATTCATGCCGAGGTGCCCACTGCGCAACACCTTCGTTCGGCCATCGTGGTTAACGGGGCGCCCGAGATCAAAATCAAAAGCGAGGCGGCCTGATAGCCGACCTGGTTCTCCCGGTCATACATCTGTCAGATTTGTGGGAGCAAAGCTTGCTCGCGATAGCGGTGGGTCAGTCAATATTTGAATTGAATGATGAATTGCAATCGCGAGCAAGCTCGCACACAGGTGTGGGTTCTGGTTGGTGAATGGTGTAAGTGCCAGAAACACAAACCCCGGCACAAGGCCGGGGTTCGTGGTGCTTCCTTACAACCTTACACCAGCGCAGCAATCGCCGCGTTGAAGGTGGTGCTCGGGCGCATGGCCTTGCTGGTCAGCTCGGGGTTGGCGAAGTAGTAACCGCCGATGTCCACGGGCTTGCCTTGCACGGCGTTGAGCTCGGCAACGATTTTTTCTTCGTTGTCGGTCAAGGTCTTGGCCAGGGTGGTGAACTGGGCCTTGAGGGCTGCGTCGTCGTCCTGGGCGGCTAGTGCCTGGGCCCAGAACAGGGTCAGGTAGAAGTGGCTGCCGCGGTTGTCGATGCCGCCGACCTTGCGCGAAGGCGACTTGTTGCGGTCCAGGAACTCGCCAGTGGCCTGGTCGAGGGTCTTGGCCAGCACCAGCGCCTTAGGATTGTTGTAGGTCACGCCCAGGTGTTCCAGGGACGCGGCCAGGGCCAGGAACTCGCCCAGGGAATCCCAGCGCAGGAAGTTCTCTTCCAGCAGTTGCTGCACATGCTTGGGTGCCGAGCCGCCGGCGCCGGTTTCGAACAGGCCGCCGCCATTCATCAGCGGTACGATCGACAGCATCTTGGCGCTGGTGCCCAGTTCCATGATCGGGAACAGGTCGGTCAGGTAGTCGCGCAGCACGTTGCCGGTCACCGAGATGGTGTCCTTGCCTTCGCGGGTGCGGGTGAGGGTGAACTTCATCGCGTCGACCGGCGACATGATGCGGATATCCAGGCCGGAAGTGTCGTGGTCCTTCAGGTAGGCCTGGACCTTTTCGATCATCACGCCGTCGTGGGCACGCATCGGGTCGAGCCAGAAGATCGCCGGGGTGCTGCTGGCGCGGGCGCGGTTGACGGCCAGCTTGACCCAATCCTGGATCGGCGCGTCCTTGGTCTGGCACATGCGGAAGATATCGCCAGCCTCGACAGTTTGCTCCAGCAGGGTTTGACCATTGTTGTCCGAAACACGGACCACACCGTCAGCCTTGATCTGGAAGGTCTTGTCGTGGGAACCGTACTCTTCGGCTTTCTTGGCCATCAGGCCAACGTTCGGCACGCTGCCCATGGTGGTTGGGTCGAAGGCGCCGTGTTGCTTGCAGTCTTCGATCACCGCCTGGTAGATGGTCGCGTAGCAGCGATCCGGGATCACGGCCTTGGTGTCGTGCAGCTGGCCGTCGGTGCCCCACATCTTGCCGGAGTCACGGATCATGGCCGGCATCGAGGCGTCGACAATGACGTCGCTCGGCACGTGCAGGTTGGTGATGCCCTTGTCGGAGTTGACCATCGCCAACGCTGGACGAATGGCGTAGACCGCCTGGATGTCGGCTTCGATCTGCGCCTGCTGCTCGGCCGGCAGGGCCTTGATGCGGGCGTACAGGTCGCCGATGCCGTTGTTCAGGTTGAAGCCGATCTGCTCCAGCACTTCGGCGTGCTTGGCCAGCGCGTCCTTGTAGTACTCGGCGACGATCTGGCCGAACATGATCGGGTCGGAGACCTTCATCATGGTGGCTTTCAGGTGGACCGACAGCAGGACGCCTTTTTGCTTGGCGTCTTCGATCTCGGCGGCGATGAAGTTGCGCAGGGCATTCTTGCTCATCACGGCGCAATCGAGGATCTCACCGGCTTGCACGGTGGTTTTTTCCTTCAGGACGGTGGCAGTGCCGTCCTTGGCGATCAGCTCGATCTTCACGCTGCCCGCGGCGTCGATCAGGGCGGCTTTTTCGCTGCCGTAGAAATCGCCGGCACTCATGTGCGCCACGTGGGATTTGGAGTCGGCAGCCCAGGCGCCCATCTTGTGCGGGTGCTTGCGAGCGTAGTTCTTGACCGACAGCGGCGCGCGGCGGTCGGAGTTGCCTTCGCGCAGGACCGGGTTCACGGCGCTGCCCTTGACCTTGTCGTAACGAGCGCGAGCGTCTTTCTCGGCGTCGGTGGTCACGGTTTCCGGGTAGTCCGGCAGTGCGTAGCCCTGGGCCTGCAATTCCTTGATCGCGGCCTGCAGTTGCGGCACCGAGGCGCTGATGTTCGGCAGTTTGATGATGTTGGCTTCAGGCGTGACGGCCAGGTCGCCCAGTTCGGCGAGGTGGTCGGCTACGGCTTTGTCGCCCAGTTGCTCGGGGAAGCTGGCCAGGATGCGCCCTGCGAGGGAGATATCGCGGGTTTCCACGGCGATATCGGCCGAAGCGGTGAAGGCTTCGACGATCGGCAGCAGCGAATAGGTGGCGAGGGCAGGCGCTTCGTCGGTGAAGGTATAGATGATCTTCGAGCGGGTGGGCATATTCGGATTAACTCTCTTCTTTGCTAAAGCATGCGCAGAAACTCGAGGGGCGCCGGGTAAGCGCGTTCGTTCAAAGTCATCCGTGAGCCGAATGTCGAGGTTTCTTCGCGGTGATGTTGGGTGCATCAGTCGAGCGTCAAGCGGTCGGGCCGCGGTAACGGTCCGGCTTTCAAAATGGCGGAAAGTCTCGTGATAGAGCCGTCAGCCGTCGTGACCCTGTGGTCAGCGGCGGCATTATACATAGGTAGCTGGCGATCTGCCGACGGTTCATAGACTTCCGTACACGTCCATTGGTCTAAACGTCGCATGCCGTGGCGTTGGACTATGCTGGATTTTGGCGCTTTTCCCTTGGTTTTCAGGCTTGTACGGGGCGAACTTGATTAATTTGCCCGGGATGGGCCGAACGTAGGGTTTGCGTGCCGATACAACTGGGGTACGCTCGAACGCAGCCAGATGTTCAATCCAAGCAATGGAGTTCAGCATGGGGTATCAAAAGATTCAGGTTCCGGCCGTCGGTGACAAAATCACCGTCAATGCAGACCATTCTCTTAATGTTCCCGACAACCCGATCATCCCCTTCATTGAAGGCGACGGCATTGGCGTTGATATCAGTCCGGTCATGATCAAGGTGGTGGACGCGGCAGTCGAGAAGGCCTACGGCGGCAAGCGCAAGATTTCCTGGATGGAAGTCTATGCAGGCGAAAAAGCGACCCAGGTCTACGACCAGGACACCTGGCTACCCCAGGAAACCCTGGACGCGGTCAAGGACTACGTGGTTTCCATCAAAGGCCCGCTGACCACGCCGGTCGGTGGCGGTATCCGCTCGCTGAACGTAGCGCTGCGCCAGCAGCTCGACCTCTATGTCTGCCTGCGCCCGGTGCGCTGGTTCGAAGGTGTGCCAAGTCCTGTCAAGAAGCCGGGCGACGTGGACATGACGATCTTTCGTGAAAACTCCGAAGACATCTATGCCGGCATCGAGTGGAAGGCCGGTTCGGCCGAGGCCACCAAGGTCATCAAGTTCCTCAAAGAAGAAATGGGCGTCACCAAGATCCGCTTCGACGAGGACTGCGGCATCGGTGTGAAGCCGGTTTCCAAGCAGGGCACCAAGCGCCTGGCGCGCAAGGCTTTGCAGTATGTTGTCGACAATGACCGCGATTCGCTGACCATCGTGCACAAAGGCAACATCATGAAGTTCACCGAAGGTGCCTTCAAGGAATGGGCTTACGAAGTGGCGGCCGAAGAGTTCGGCGCGACCCTGCTCGACGGCGGGCCGTGGATGCAGTTCAAGAATCCGAAGACCGGCAAGAATGTCGTGGTCAAGGACGCCATTGCCGACGCCATGCTCCAGCAGATCCTGCTGCGTCCGGCGGAATATGACGTGATCGCGACCCTCAACCTCAACGGCGACTACCTTTCCGATGCCCTGGCGGCGGAAGTGGGCGGTATCGGCATCGCGCCGGGCGCCAACCTGTCCGACACCGTGGCGATGTTCGAAGCTACCCACGGCACCGCGCCCAAGTACGCGGGCAAGGACCAGGTCAACCCGGGGTCGCTGATCCTGTCGGCAGAAATGATGCTGCGCCACATGGGGTGGACCGAAGCGGCCGACCTGATCATCAAGGGCACCAACGGCGCGATTTCGGCCAAGACCGTGACCTATGACTTCGAGCGCCTGATGGACGGTGCCAAGCTGGTGTCGTCTTCCGGCTTCGGCGATGCGCTGATTTCGCACATGTAAGCGAAGCCTGGAAACGAGAATGCCCGGTTCGAGTGATCGAAACCGGGCATTTTTTATCGTGTGGGCGGGTAATCTAGTGATCTTCGGTGACCCGCGGCTTGAGGCGGACCTTGGTGGGCTCTGGCATTTCGCTGCACGCAGTCCCCTCGGCTTCGACGGCGACCGGGCAGATTCCAACGGCATGCGTACCCTTTGGCCCCTGTACCATGCAGAACGTCACCGGCTGGCCTGCCTTCAGGGTTTTATAACCGTCCATCTGAATGGCAGAGAAATGAGCGAAGAGATCCTCGTCGTTCCCGTCTTGGATAATGAAGCCGTAGCCCTTGGCGTTGTTGAACCATTTGACCTTTCCCTTGACTCGCGCACTGGTGGTACCTGACATACCAATTTCCCTCTGCAACACACCCCGGCAACGGAGTATCATCCTGATCATCCGCTGTCGATCAAATGGAAATCGGATTGACTTCGCGGACCTTTTTAACCCACGGTGGGCTCTATTGGTTGTAACACCGATTCGCCGTTAGTCAAGGTGATCGGGCGGTAGCGGTTGAAATCGCCCGCAAGCGGCCCCATCACTGTATTTGCCAACTAAACGAACCTTTCTTTCCATGCATGCAATCAGCCAGATTCGACTAACATTCAATCAGGATCGCCCGGATCAACATGACGACGATTCAGCGGGCATTGCTGTTCAGGAATCAAAGCCCGCTTTACAGGCTCCACCGATGTACAAGGTGGTTTTGTTCAACGATGACTACACACCGATGGATTTCGTCGTCGAAGTGCTCGAGGTGTTTTTCAACCTGAATCGTGAGCTGGCGACCAAGGTCATGCTGGCCGTTCATACAGAGGGACGGGCAGTATGTGGTGTGTTTACCCGCGACATCGCGGAGACCAAGGCCATGCAGGTCAACCAGTACGCCCGGGAAAGCCAGCATCCGCTACTCTGTGAAATCGAGAAGGACGGTTAACGCCGACCACTTGGGTATGAGGTGAACCATGTTAAACCGCGAGCTCGAAGTCACCCTCAATCTTGCCTTCAAGGAGGCTCGTTCGAAGCGTCATGAATTCATGACCGTCGAGCACCTGCTGTTGGCCCTATTGGATAATGAGGCTGCCGCCACCGTTTTGCGTGCCTGCGGCGCGAACCTCGACAAACTCAAGCACGATTTGCAGGAGTTCATCGACTCCACCACGCCGTTGATCCCCGTTCACGACGAGGACCGCGAAACCCAGCCGACCCTGGGCTTCCAGCGTGTGCTGCAGCGTGCTGTCTTTCACGTGCAGAGCTCGGGCAAGCGCGAAGTCACCGGGGCCAACGTGCTGGTGGCCATCTTCAGCGAGCAGGAAAGCCAGGCGGTATTCCTGCTCAAGCAACAGAGCGTTGCGCGCATCGATGTCGTCAACTACATCGCCCATGGCATCTCGAAAGTGCCTGGGCATGGCGATCATTCCGAAGGTGAACAGGACATGCAGGACGATGAGGGCGGTGAGTCTTCTTCATCAGGCAATCCGCTGGACGCATATGCCAGCAACCTGAACGAACTGGCCCGCCAGGGCCGTATCGACCCGCTGGTCGGACGCGAGGCGGAAGTCGAGCGCGTGGCACAGATCCTCGCGCGGCGCCGCAAGAACAACCCACTGCTGGTGGGCGAGGCTGGGGTGGGCAAGACCGCCATCGCCGAAGGCCTGGCCAAGCGCATCGTCGACAACCAGGTGCCGGACCTGCTGGCCAATAGCGTGGTGTATTCCCTCGACCTGGGTGCCTTGCTGGCCGGTACCAAATACCGTGGTGACTTCGAGAAGCGCTTCAAGGCGCTGCTCGGCGAGCTGAAGAAGCGCCCGCAGGCGATCCTGTTCATCGACGAGATCCACACCATCATCGGTGCGGGTGCTGCGTCCGGTGGCGTCATGGATGCCTCGAACCTGCTCAAGCCGCTGCTGTCCTCGGGTGATATCCGTTGCATTGGCTCGACCACGTTCCAGGAGTTCCGCGGCATCTTCGAGAAGGACCGTGCCCTGGCGCGGCGTTTCCAGAAAGTCGACGTGTCGGAGCCCTCGGTGGAAGACACCATTGGTATCCTGCGCGGCCTGAAAGGACGTTTCGAGCTGCACCACAGCATCGAATACAGTGATGAAGCGTTGCGCGCTGCTGCCGAGCTGGCGTCGCGCTACATCAATGATCGGCACATGCCGGACAAGGCCATCGACGTCATCGACGAGGCGGGTGCCTACCAGCGCCTGCAGCCGATCGAAAATCGCGTCAAGCGCATCGAGGTGCCGCAAGTCGAGGACATCGTCGCGAAAATCGCGCGGATTCCGCCAAAACACGTCACCAGCTCCGACAAGGAACTGCTGCGTAACCTGGAGCGCGACCTGAAGCTGACGGTGTTCGGCCAGGACGCGGCCATCGACTCGCTGTCGACCGCGATCAAGCTGTCTCGCGCCGGGCTGAAGTCGCCAGACAAGCCGGTCGGTTCGTTCCTGTTTGCCGGGCCTACCGGTGTCGGCAAGACCGAGGCGGCGCGGCAGTTGGCAAAGGCGCTGGGGATCGAGCTGGTTCGCTTTGACATGTCCGAGTACATGGAGCGCCACACCGTATCGCGTCTGATCGGTGCGCCTCCGGGATATGTCGGTTTCGACCAGGGCGGGCTCCTGACCGAGGCGATTACCAAGCAACCTCACTGTGTGCTGTTGCTCGACGAAATCGAGAAGGCGCATCCGGAAGTCTTCAACCTGCTGCTGCAGGTCATGGACCACGGTACCTTGACCGACAACAACGGGCGAAAGGCGGACTTCCGCAACGTGATCATCATCATGACCACCAACGCGGGTGCCGAGACGGCCGCGCGCGCTTCGATCGGTTTCACCCATCAGGACCACTCGTCCGATGCGATGGAAGTGATCAAGAAGAGCTTCACGCCTGAGTTCCGCAACCGCCTGGACACCATTATCCAGTTCGGTCGCCTCAGCCATGAGGTCATCAAGAGCGTGGTGGACAAGTTCCTTACCGAACTTCAGGCGCAGCTCGAAGACAAGCGCGTGTTGCTGGAAGTCACCGATGCGGCGCGCAGCTGGCTGGCGGAAGGTGGCTACGACGTGACGATGGGCGCCCGGCCGATGGCTCGCTTGATCCAGGACAAGATCAAGCGTCCGCTGGCCGAGGAGATCCTGTTTGGCGAACTGGCCGAACATGGCGGTGTGGTTCACATCGACATCAAGGACGGCGAGCTGACCTTCGACTTCGAAACCACCGCCGAAATGGCTTGATTGTTAGTTGCAACAAAGCAAAAGGCGCCGAAAGGCGCCTTTTTTTATTCTGGATTCACTCAACCCCTGTGAGGTCTTTGTGTTTCCGATGGTTTGGGGTAAATCCCAGGCAAACAAAAACGCCCGACATGAGCCGGGCGTTTTGTATTGACTTGTTAGCGAGCGCGGTAAGTGATGCGCCCTTTGCTCAAGTCATAGGGCGTCAGCTCGACGCGCACTTTGTCACCGGTAAGAATACGAATGTAGTTCTTGCGCATCTTGCCGGAGATATGCGCGGTTACGACGTGCCCATTTTCCAACTCCACACGAAACATGGTGTTGGGCAGGGTGTCGACGACAGTGCCTTCCATTTCGAAGCTGTCTTCTTTCGACATGCAGTAAAGCCCTCGGTATCCAGTGAATGGCCCGGTGCAACTGCGCCAGGCAAAAGCGGCGTGCATTGTGCCCGAAAAAGGGGGGCCAAGCCAAGGGGTTCTTGGGAGGTTACTCAATGAGACCGGCGCTTCGATAAGACGCGGACTCGCGAGCGGCCTTAGTTCAGGACAACCCACCGCTGGTTGATCAGCAATTCAATGGGCCGATATTGGGTCTTGTAGTTCATTTTTTTGCAATTCTTGATCCAGTACCCCAGGTACACCGCTTCCAGGCCCAGGCGCCGACATTCATTGATCTGCCAGAGGATGGCAAAGCGTCCCAGGCTGCGTTTTTCCTCGTCGGGCTCATAAAAGGTGTAGACCGCCGACAAGCCGTTGGGCAGCAGGTCGGTGACGGCGATGGCCACCAGCCGGCCCTCGAGGCGGAACTCATAGAAACGTGAAAACGGCAGGTCGCGCACCAGGAAGGTCGAAAACTGGTCCCGGCTGGGCGGGTACATGTCGCCGTCGGCGTGGCGCTGTTCGATGTAGCGCTGGTACAGGTCGAAATATTCTTCGCTGAACTGCGGTTTGGCTGGGCGTACCTGCACATCGGCGTTGCGCTTGAAAATGCGCTTCTGCTGTCGGTTGGGGGTGAAGCGGGCCACGGGAATGCGCGCCGGGACGCACGCGTTGCAATGCTGGCAATGGGGCCGGTAGAGGTGATCGCCGCTGCGACGAAAACCCATCTCCGACAGGTCGGCATAGACATGCACGTCCATGGGCTGGCTGGGATCGAGAAACAGGGTCGTGGCCTGCTCCTCGGGCAGGTAGCTGCATGAGTGAGGTTGAGTGGCATAGAACTTCAAGCGCGCCAACTCGGTCATAATCAACCCTCGGGATAAACTTCAATTCAAGTGTAAGCCAGGAGCGCGAATATCGCTCAGCAAACCCAGGTGGCTTGGTTGGGTTGGTCCAGATGGGCTTTCAAGTAAGCGGTGAACTCGGTTCGCGGAATCGATCGCGCGCCCAGGCTGTGCAGATGCTCGGTGGGCATCTGGCAGTCGATCAGGACGAACCCTGCTTCCTTGAGGTGTTGGACCAGGGTTGCGAAGCCAAATTTCGACGCATTGTCGGCTCGACTGAACATGGACTCGCCAAAAAACAATTGCCCCATCGCCAGGCCGTACAGCCCGCCAACCAACACGCCTCGATCCCAGACCTCCACGGAATGGGCGAAGCCGCGTCGGTGCAGTTCCAGATAAGCGGTCTGCATGGCGTCGGTGATCCAGGTGCCGTCGGCATAATCCCTGGGCGCGGCGCAGGCCTTGATGACGGCAGCGAAATCCTGGTCGAACGTCACTTCATAGCGCTGCTTGCGCAATAGCTTGCCCAGGCTGCGCGAGACATGCAGCTCGTCGGGAAACAGCACGGTGCGCGGGTCCGGTGACCACCACAGGATCGGCTGGCCCTCCGAGAACCACGGGAAGCAGCCGTGGCGATAGGCCTGGATCAAGCGGTCGGCGGACAGATCCCCACCGGCGGCGAGCAGGCCGTTGGGGTCGCGCATGGCTTTTTCCAGGGGCGGAAAATCGAATGTGTTGCGTTGTAACCAAGTCAGCATTGTTGTCCGGGCTTGCAGAAGGGGAGGGCGGGGCTCCAGATTGGCCGGAGCCCGCCTAGAGGTTAACCGTCAAACGGCCGGGATGTCATCGAGATACTTTTCCGCATCCAGGGCGGCCATGCAGCCGGCGCCGGCGGAGGTGATGGCCTGGCGGTAGACATGATCGGCCACGTCACCGGCGGCAAAGACGCCTTCGATGTCGGTGGCGGTGGCATTGCCCTCGCTGCCGCCGCGCACGATCAAATAACCGTCGCGCATGTTCAGTTGGCCCTGGAACAGGTCGGTGTTGGGTTTATGACCGATGGCAATGAAGACCCCGGCCAGGGACAGCGTACTGGTTTCGCCGGTCTCGCTGTGCCGCAGGCGCGCGCCGGTCACGCCGCTGGCGTCGCCCAGGACTTCATCCAGGTTCTGGTTCCAGTGCAGGCGGATATTGCCGTTGGCGGCTTTCTCGAAAAGCTTGTCCTGCAATATCTTTTCCGAGCGCAGCTTGTCCCTTCGGTGGATCAAGTGCACCTCCTTGGCGATATTCGACAGGTACAAGGCTTCCTCGACGGCGGTGTTGCCGCCACCGACCACTGCCACCACCTGGTTTCGATAGAAAAAACCATCGCAGGTCGCGCAGGCTGAAACACCCTTGCCGGCGAAGGTTTCCTCCGACGGCAGGCCGAGGTACTGCGCCGAGGCGCCGGTGGCGATGATCAGCGCGTCGCAGGTATAGGTGCCACTGTCACCGACCAGTTCGAAAGGACGCTGTTGCAACTTGGCAGTGTGGATATGGTCGTAGACGATCTGCGTGTCGAAGCGCTCGGCGTGCCGCTGCATGCGTTCCATCAACACTGGGCCGGTCAAGCCCTCGACATCGCCCGGCCAGTTATCGACTTCGACCGTGGTGGTGAGCTGGCCACCGGCCTGTATGCCGGTAATGACAACGGGTTTGAGGTTGGCACGGGCCGCATAGACAGCAGCGCTGTACCCTGCAGGGCCGGAACCGAGAATAATCAGGCGTGAATGCTTCGCTTCGCTCATAAAAACACCTCATAAGCCTTTGTCACAAAAGAGAATGCATGCTCAAATTGGCGCCCAAGACCCTTGATCATGGCTATGCTGTCGCCGAGCGTGCGGGCAATGCCTTGGGCATGACAAACCCGTACAATGCTTGGGTTTTGAACGCAGGATGCGCAAAAGATCAACCTCTTTGGCGACTCCTGTGGTTTTCCGGACGCATGCCACAGTGGTAAAAGTAGTACCGGTTGGGCACATTCACTTTTTTACCTGCTCGTCATGGGCAGTTTTTTCATAGTCATTCAACAGATGGACGCGCCATAGGCGCAGGAAAAGAAGCGTTTTGAAGAAATCCACCGCAGCACCCAAGACAGTCGTTCCGCTCTGGCGCCAACAATTGCACTACCGGCTCAAGGAAGGTGCGTTGATCGCCATCGGTGCCTTGTGCCTGTTCCTGATGATGGCCTTGCTGACCTACGGCAAGGACGATCCGGGCTGGAGCCACAACAGCAAGATCGAAGACGTGCAGAATTTCGGCGGTCCTGCCGGTTCCTACAGCGCCGACATCCTGTTCATGGTGCTGGGCTACTTCGCTTATATCTTCCCGCTGCTGCTGGCGATCAAGACGTACCAGATATTTCGCCAGCGCCATGAGCCGTGGCAGTGGAGCGGCTGGCTGTTTTCCTGGCGCCTGATCGGCCTGGTCTTCCTGGTGTTGTCAGGCGCCGCCCTGGCCCACATTCATTTCCACGCGCCTACGGGCCTGCCGGCCGGGGCCGGAGGCGCGCTGGGTGAAAGCCTCGGCGACCTGGCCAGGAACGCGCTCAACATCCAGGGCAGTACGCTGTTGTTCATCGCCTTGTTCCTGTTCGGCCTGACGGTTTTCACCGACCTGTCGTGGTTCAAGGTCATGGACGTTACCGGCAAGATCACCCTCGATCTCATCGAATTGATCCAGGGCGCGCTGAACCGCTGGTGGGCGGCGCGCAATGAGCGCAAGCAACTGGTGGCGCAACTGCGTGAAGTCGACGACCGCGTCCACGACGTCGTGGCGCCAACGGTGACGGACAAACGCGAGCAGGCCAAGGTCAAGGAGCGCTTGATCGAGCGCGAGCAGGCCCTGAGCAAGCACATGTCCGAGCGCGAAAAACAGGTACCGCCGGTCATCACCATGGCCCCGACCAAGCCGCCCGAGCAAAGCAAGCGCGTGCAGAAGGAAAAACAGGCGCCGTTGTTCGTCGACAGCGCGGTCGAGGGCACCTTGCCGCCGATCTCGATCCTCGACCCGGCCGAGAAGAAACAACTCAATTATTCCCCCGAGTCCCTGGCGGCCGTCGGGCACTTGCTTGAGATCAAGCTCAAGGAATTCGGTGTAGAGGTCTCGGTGGATTCGATTCACCCGGGCCCGGTCATTACCCGTTACGAAATCCAGCCGGCCGCTGGCGTGAAAGTCAGCCGCATCGCCAACCTGGCGAAGGACCTGGCGCGTTCCCTGGCCGTGACCAGCGTGCGGGTAGTGGAAGTGATTCCCGGCAAGACCACCGTGGGCATCGAGATTCCCAACGAAGACCGGCAGATCGTGCGTTTCTCCGAGGTGCTGTCGACGCCGGAGTACGACAACCACAAGTCGCCGGTCACCCTGGCCCTGGGCCACGACATCGGCGGCAAGCCGGTCATCACCGACCTGGCGAAAATGCCCCACCTGCTGGTGGCCGGTACCACCGGTTCCGGTAAATCGGTGGGCGTGAACGCGATGATTCTGTCGATCCTGTTCAAGTCCGGCCCGGAAGACGCCAAGCTGATCATGATCGACCCGAAGATGCTGGAACTGTCGATCTACGAGGGCATTCCGCACCTGCTGTGTCCGGTGGTCACCGACATGAAGGACGCCGCCAACGCACTGCGCTGGAGCGTCGCCGAGATGGAGCGCCGCTACAAGCTGATGGCGAAGATGGGCGTGCGCAACCTGTCGGGCTTCAACGCCAAGGTGAAGGAGGCCGAAGAGGCCGGGACGCCATTGAGCGACCCGCTGTATCACCGCGAAAGCATCCACGACGAAGCGCCGCTGCTGCACAAGCTGCCGACGATCGTGGTGGTGGTGGACGAATTCGCCGACATGATGATGATCGTCGGCAAGAAGGTCGAAGAACTGATCGCCCGTATTGCCCAGAAGGCCCGTGCGGCGGGTATCCACTTGATCCTCGCCACCCAGCGGCCGTCGGTGGACGTGATCACCGGCCTGATCAAGGCCAACATCCCGACCCGCATGGCGTTCCAGGTGTCGAGCAAGATCGACTCGCGGACCATCATCGACCAGGGTGGCGCCGAGCAACTGCTGGGCCACGGTGACATGCTCTACATGCCGCCGGGCACCAGCCTGCCGATTCGTGTCCACGGCGCGTTCGTCTCCGATGACGAAGTGCACCGCGTGGTGGAAGCCTGGAAGTTGCGCGGCGCCCCTGAATACAACGACGACATCCTCAACGGTGTCGAAGAGGCCGGCAGCGGCTTTGAAGGTGGCAGTGGCGGTGGCGGCGATGACGATGCCGAGACCGACGCGCTCTATGACGAAGCGGTGCAGTTCGTCCTGGAGAGCCGCCGGGCCTCGATTTCCGCGGTACAGCGCAAGCTGAAGATTGGCTACAACCGCGCCGCCCGCATGATCGAAGCCATGGAAATGGCCGGGGTCGTGACGGCCATGAACACCAACGGTTCGCGCGAAGTGCTCGCGCCGGGCCCGATGCGCGACTGACTACCCGGGCGGCGTGATGACACGCCGTTCGACCCCCCACGAATTCATGAGGATTCCCATGCGCCTGATTCGCATGCTGCTGTTGCCCGTACTGGCCCTGTCTGCTTTTTCGGCCCAGGCCGGCGAGAAGGACGTGGCCCGCCTGACCCAGTTGCTGGGCAGCTCCCAGACCCTGACGGCACGCTTTTCCCAGTTGACCCTCGACGGCAGCGGCACCCAATTGCAGGAAACTGCCGGCGACATGGCCCTGCAGCGTCCGGGCCTGTTCTACTGGCACACCGATGCGCCAGCCGAGCAACTGATGGTCTCCGACGGCAAGAAAGTTTCCCTGTGGGACCCGGACCTGGAACAGGTGACCATCAAGACCCTCGACCAGCGCCTGACCCAGACGCCCGCTCTGTTGCTCTCCGGTGACATCTCCGAGATCAGCCAGAGCTTCGACATCACCTCCAAGGAAGCGGGCGGCGTGATTGACTTCACTCTCAAGCCCAAGACCAAGGACAGCCTGTTCGACAGCCTGCGCCTGTCGTTCCGCAACGGCGTGGTCAACGACATGCAACTGATCGACAGCGTCGGCCAGCGCACCAATATCCTGTTCACCGGGGTCAAGGCCAACGAGGCGATCCCTGCGTCCAAGTTCAAGTTCGACATCCCCAAGGGTGCGGACGTGATCCAGGAATAACCCCAAGCGCCCCAGTGGAGGTTGCATAAGCAGTGATGGACCTGTTTCGAAGCGCCCCGATTGCCCAGCCATTGGCGGCCCGCTTGCGCGCGACCAACCTGGATGAGTACGTCGGCCAGGAACATGTGCTCGCCCGCGGCAAGCCTCTGCGCGAAGCCTTGGAGCAGGGCGCCCTGCACTCGATGATCTTCTGGGGCCCGCCAGGCGTTGGCAAGACCACCCTGGCGCGGCTGTTGGCGGAAGTCTCGGACGCGCATTTCGAAACGGTGTCGGCGGTGCTGGCCGGGGTCAAGGAGATCCGCCAGGCGGTGGAAGTCGCCAAGCAGCAGGCCGGCCAGTACGGCAAGCGCACCATTTTGTTCGTCGACGAAGTCCATCGGTTCAACAAGTCCCAGCAGGACGCCTTCCTGCCTTATGTCGAAGACGGCACGTTGATTTTCATCGGCGCGACCACCGAAAACCCTTCGTTCGAACTCAACAACGCCTTGCTGTCGCGGGCGCGGGTCTACGTGCTCAAGAGCCTCGACGAAACCGCCATGCGCAAGCTGGTGCATCGGGCATTGACCGAAGAACGCGGCCTGGGCAAGCGTCACCTGAGCCTCAGCGATGAGGGCTTCCAGATATTGTTCAGTGCCGCGGATGGCGATGGCCGGCGCTTGCTCAACCTCTTGGAAAACGCCTCGGACCTGGCCGAAGACGACAGCGAAATTGGCGTCGAGCTGTTGCAAAGCCTGCTGGGCGATACCCGGCGACGCTTCGACAAGGGCGGCGAGGCGTTCTACGACCAGATTTCGGCGCTGCACAAATCTGTACGCGGCTCCAATCCTGACGGTGCCCTGTACTGGTTTGCGCGGATGATCGACGGCGGTTGCGATCCGCTGTACCTGGCCCGTCGTGTCGTGCGCATGGCCAGCGAGGACATCGGCAATGCCGACCCGCGGGCGTTGAGCCTGTGCCTGGCGGCCTGGGACGTGCAGGAACGCCTCGGCAGCCCGGAAGGCGAGCTCGCCGTGGCCCAGGCCATCACTTACCTGGCCTGCGCGCCGAAGAGCAACGCCGTGTACATGGGCTTCAAGGCTGCGATGCGCAGCGCCACCGAGCACGGCTCCCTCGAAGTGCCGCTGCACTTGCGCAACGCGCCGACCAAGCTCATGAAGCAGTTGGGTTATGGCGACGAATACCGCTATGCCCACGACGAGCCCGACGCTTATGCCGCTGGCGAAGATTATTTTCCCGATGAGCTCGAACCCCAGCGGTTCTATCAACCAGTGCCTCGTGGGCTGGAATTGAAGATCGGCGAGAAGCTCAATCACTTGGCCCAGCTGGACCGACTGAGTCCACGGCAGCGGAGAAAACCGTGATCCCCTTGATTCTCGCAGTCTCCGCTGGCGGTGTGGCCGGTACGTTGTTGCGTTTTGCCACGGGTAACTGGATCAACGCAAATTGGCCGCGGCACTTCTATACCGCGACGCTGGCCGTTAATATCGTGGGCTGTCTGCTGATCGGCGTTCTTTACGGCCTGTTTTTGATTCGCCCCGAGGTGCCCATCGAGGTGCGAGCGGGGTTGATGGTCGGTTTTCTTGGCGGCCTGACGACTTTTTCATCCTTTTCACTGGATACGGTGCGCCTGCTGGAAAGCGGGCAGGTGCCGCTGGCCCTGGGCTATGCGGCCATCAGCGTGTTCGGCGGGCTGCTCGCCACCTGGGCCGGCCTGTCCCTGACCAAACTTTGATAACGAGAGACCGACATGCTCGATTCCAAACTGTTACGTAGCAATCTACAGGACGTAGCGGACCGCCTGGCTTCCCGTGGCTTTGCCCTGGATGTCGCGCGCATCGAAGCGCTGGAAGAACAGCGCAAGACCGTCCAGACCCGCACCGAAGCCCTGCAGGCTGAACGTAACGCGCGCTCCAAATCCATCGGCCAGGCCAAGCAACGCGGCGAAGACATCGCGCCGTTGATGGCCGATGTCGAGCGCATGGCGGGCGAGTTGAGCGCCGGCAAGGTCGAGCTGGACGCGATCCAGACCGAGCTGGATTCGATCCTGCTGGGCATCCCGAACCTGCCTCACGAATCGGTACCGGTTGGTGAAGACGAAGACGGCAACGTCGAAGTGCGCCGCTGGGGCACACCAACAACGTTCGATTTCCCGGTGCAGGACCACGTGGCCCTGGGCGAGAAATTCGGCTGGCTCGACTTCGAGACCGCCGCCAAGCTGTCGGGCGCGCGTTTCGCCTTGTTGCGTGGGCCGATTGCCCGTCTGCATCGCGCACTGGCGCAGTTCATGATCAACCTGCACGTCACCGAGCATGGTTACGAAGAAGCCTACACGCCGTACCTGGTCCAGGCCCCGGCGCTGCAAGGCACCGGCCAGTTGCCGAAGTTCGAGGAAGACCTGTTCAAGATCGGGCGCGACGGTGAAGCCGACCTGTACCTGATCCCGACCGCCGAAGTGTCGCTGACCAATATCGTCGCCGGTGAAATCGTCGACGCCAAGCAACTGCCGATCAAGTTCGTCGCCCACACGCCGTGCTTCCGCAGCGAAGCCGGTGCCTCGGGTCGTGATACCCGCGGCATGATCCGCCAGCACCAGTTCGACAAGGTCGAGATGGTGCAGATCGTCGAGCCGTCCAAATCCATGGAAGCCCTGGAAAGCCTGACCGCCAACGCCGAGAAAGTCCTGCAACTGCTGGGGCTGCCGTATCGCACCCTGGCGCTGTGTACCGGCGACATGGGCTTCAGCGCGGTGAAGACCTACGACCTGGAAGTCTGGATCCCGAGCCAGGACAAGTACCGCGAGATTTCCTCGTGCTCCAACTGCGGCGACTTCCAGGCCCGCCGCATGCAGGCGCGCTTCCGCAACCCGGAAACCGGCAAGCCGGAACTGGTCCACACCCTCAATGGCTCCGGCCTGGCGGTGGGTCGTACCCTGGTGGCGGTATTGGAAAACTACCAGCAGGCCGACGGTTCGATCCGGGTGCCCGACGTGTTGAAGCCTTACATGGGCGGCATCGAGGTCATCGGCTAAATGGACTATTTGCCACTGTTCCACAACCTGCGCGGCAGCCGCGTGCTGGTGGTTGGCGGCGGCGAGATTGCCTTGCGCAAGTCTCGCCTGCTGGTTGATGCCGGTGCGTTGCTGCGGGTGGTCGCACCCGACATCGAACCGCAGTTGCGGGAGCTGGTCAGTGGCAGCGGTGGCGAGTGTGTCCAGCGTGGCTACGTGGAAGCGGACCTGGACGGTTGCGGCCTGGTCATCGCCGCCACCGACGATGAACCGCTCAACGCCCACGTCTCGGCCGATGCCCACAAGCGTTGCGTACCGGTCAACGTGGTGGACGCGCCGGCCCTGTGCAGCGTGATCTTCCCGGCCATCGTCGACCGCTCACCGCTGGTGATCGCGGTGTCCAGTGGCGGCGATGCGCCGGTGCTGGCGCGGCTGATCCGGGCCAAGCTGGAAACCTGGATCCCCTCGACGTACGGGCAACTGGCCGGTTTGGCGGCGCGTTTTCGCAATCAGGTCAAAGGCTTGTTCCCGGATGTCCAGCAGCGGCGGGCGTTCTGGGAAGAGGTATTCCAAGGCCCCATTGCCGACCGTCAGTTGGCCGGGCAGGGCGCCGAAGCCGAACGCCTGCTGCGGGAGAAAATCGATGGTGAGGCGCCGAACGCGCCGGGTGAAGTCTATCTGGTGGGAGCCGGGCCGGGTGATCCCGACCTGCTGACGTTCCGCGCCTTGCGCCTGATGCAACAGGCGGACGTGGTGCTTTACGACCGCCTGGTGGCGCCGGCGATCCTGGAACTGTGCCGTCGCGACGCCGAACGGGTCTACGTCGGCAAGCGTCGTTCCGAGCACGCAGTGCCGCAGGATCAGATCAACCAGCAACTGGTGGACCTGGCCCGACAAGGCAAGCGCGTGGTGCGGTTGAAGGGCGGCGATCCGTTCATCTTCGGTCGTGGTGGCGAAGAGATTGAAGAACTGGCGGCCCATGGCATCCCGTTCCAGGTCGTCCCGGGCATCACCGCCGCCAGCGGTTGCGCAGCCTACGCCGGGATCCCGCTGACCCATCGCGACTACGCCCAGTCGGTGCGGTTCATCACCGGTCACCTCAAGGACGGCACCAGCGACTTGCCGTGGGCCGACCTGGTGTCGCCGGCGCAGACGCTGGTGTTCTACATGGGTTTGGTCGGCTTGCCAGTGATTTGCAACGAGCTGATCAAGCACGGTCGCGCGGCGGACACGCCAGCGGCGTTGATCCAACAGGGTACGACAGCCAACCAACGGGTCTTTACCGGCACTTTGGCAGACTTGCCGCGGCTGGTGGCCGAGCACGAGGTGCATGCGCCGACCTTGGTGATCGTTGGGGAAGTGGTGCAGTTGCGCGAGAAGCTGGCCTGGTTTGAAGGGGCTCAGGGGCAGGTCTGAAGACCGTGCGGCGCTCTTCGCGAGCCTGCTCGCGAAGACGCCTTCAGCTATAACGAATGCTTCGGATCAATCCCGGTCCCACGCCAGATCCCTTTCCCGCTCAACCTCTCCCGATCATGGGCCACCGTAAAGTCCTGCTTCGGTCCCTTGGGCACGATCCCATTGGGGTTGATGGTCTTATGGCTGCCGTAGTAATGGCCCTGGATATGGGTGAAATCCACGGTCTCGGCAATCCCCGGCCATTGGTATAGCTCCCGCAGCCAGTTCGACAGGTTCGGATAATCGGCAATGCGCCGCAGGTTGCACTTGAAATGGCCGAAGTACACCGCGTCGAAACGAATCATCGTGGTGAACAAGCGGATATCCGCTTCGGTCAGGTATTCGCCTGCCAGGTAACGACGGGTTTCCAGCAGGGCTTCCAATCGATCCAGTTCGGCGAACAATTGGTCGAAGGCCTCTTCATAAGCGGCCTGGGTCGTCGCGAACCCGGCGCGATAAACGCCGTTGTTCACCGCCGGGTAGATACGCCCGTTCAATGCATCAATCTCGTGTCGCAGGTGTTCGGGATACAAGTCCAGGTCGTTGCCGGTCAGGCCATCGAAAGCACTGTTGAACATGCGGATGATTTCAGCCGATTCGTTGCTGACGATGCGCCGTTGCTGTTTGTCCCACAGCGCCGGCACGGTGACGCGGCCGGTGTAGTCCGGCGTGTCGGCGGTGTAGCGCTGGTGCAGGAATCGCAGATCGTCGAGTTTGTCGCCCGTTGAGCCGTGGGTCTTGTCGAAGGTCCAGCCGTTCTCCAGCATCAGGTAGCTGACCACCGAGACGTCGATCAGGTCTTCAAGGCCTTTGAGCTTGCGAAAGATCAGCGTGCGGTGCGCCCAGGGGCAGGCGAGGGAGACATACAAATGGTAGCGCCCGGCCTCGGCAGCGAAGCCGCCCTCGCCCGAAGGGCCCGGGCTGCCGTCGGCGGTCACCCAATTGCGGCGTTGCGCCTGCTCGCGCTGGAAACTGCCGTCCTTGCTTTCATACCACTGGTCCTGCCAGCGGCCCTCGACCAACAAACCCATCTGAATGTCCTCGCTCAATAATCATTCGAGACGAGTCTATGCCGATAGGTTCGAACTAATAGCGCAAAGGTTGGGCGTTAATGATCGGTTATATCGAACGATCCCGGGCATCCCAATACTGCCGGGCCTTCTCGAACGCTTCGTCGCGAGTATCACCCAGGCCGCGCAAGGCCAAAGCCATGGTGGCGATCAGCGCCAGTTGCGGGTAACTGTCCTCGACGTCGCCGCGCCAGATCGCTTTCAAATGCTCGGGGTCAAGACTCTCCGGCTTGACGTGGCGCTGCTCGGACAAGCGTGGCCATTCCTCATCCCAACTGACGCCCCCGGTGGTGCCGTACAAATGACTGTCGGCGTCCGGGTTGATCTCGATCTCGCCGCCGTCGCCCTTGATCACGATGGCGGTATCGCCGAGCAAGCCACTGGCTTCGCGGTGCACGGCCTGGTAGCCCGGGTGGAAGATGCTTTGCAGGCCGCAGCGTGCGCCCAGCGGGTTGAGGATCCGCGCCAGGGAATGGATCGGCGAGCGCAGGCCCAAGGTGTTGCGCAGGTCGATCATGCGCTGCATTTGCGGCGCCCAATCCACCAGCGGCATGAAGGCCAGGCCGCCGTTGTCCAGCGCGGTGCCGACCTGTTGCCAGTCGCGGCACAGCGGGATCTGCAACAAGCCCAGCAGTTGTTCGGTGTAGAGCCGCCCGGCGGTGTGAGCGCCGCCGCCGTGCATGAAAATCCGCACGCCGTTCTGCCCCAGGCATTTGGCCGCCAGCAGGTACCACGGCAAGTGGCGCTTCTTGCCGGCGTAGGTTGGCCAGTCGAGGTCCACCGTCAACGCCGGGACCACCAGGCGTTCACGCAGGGCTTCGGTGAAGCCGGCCATTTCCTCGGCGCTTTCTTCCTTGTGCCGCAGCAGCATGAGGAATGCGCCCAGTTGGGTTTCTTCGACCTGTTCATCGAGCACCATGCCCATGGCTTCCCGCGCTTCTTCACGGGTCAGGTTCCGGGCGCCACGCTTGCCTTTGCCAAGGATGCGCACGAACTGGGCGAAGGGGTGTTCGGCTGGAGTCTCAAGGGTCAGTGCTGGAAAGTCGGTCATAGGCAATTCGTCGGTTTGGGCAGGCCCGCCAGCTTGGCGGCGAGTTTGGCGGGAGTGCCTTTGAACAATCGGTTCAGGTGCAGGCTGTTGCCCTTGTCCGCCCCCAGTTTCAGCGCGGTGTACTTGATCAGTGGCCGGGTGGCGGGGGACAGCTGGAATTCATCGTAGAAGGCTCGCAGCAGTTCGAGGATTTCCCAGTGTTCGGGGCTCAAGTCGATGTCTTCGGCGGTGGCCAGGGCGGTGGCCACGTCGGCGGACCAATCATTGAGGTCGGCCAGGTAGCCATCCTTGTCCAGCGCAATGCTGCGTTCGCCCACGGTCAGGGTCTTCATAGCCAGCTGTTGACCTTGTCATGCTGGATCGAAAGCTCGACGAAGGCCGGATAATCGACGGCTTCGGCCCAGCCCGGAATAGCCAAGGCGCGGGCCTGTGCGTCTTCGGCCAGGACGAACACTTTGCAGCCGCCGGCTTGCAGCGTGTCGAACGGCAGGGTGCCGGGTTGCAGCGCATAAGCCGCGTCGCCGCACAGCAGCAGCGCGTCGTGGTCTCCCAGGATCCGCAGGCAACTGGCGAGGCGGCTGTCGCCGAAGGGGGAATGAGACAACACATGCAAGGTCGACATCAGAGGGTGATCACCTGGTCGTAACGGTCAATGAGCGCGGCGATGTCCGCTGCGGCCAATACTTTCAGGTCGTCCAGCGCCAGGGCATCGGCGGCGAGACCGCGCTGCGCGGCGCTGTCGGCACAGACGAAGAGATCTTCGACGCCAAACATCGGCAAGGCCTGCAAGTTGGCGCTCAGGTCCTTTTGCCGGATGGCCCTGGCGTCCTGCCCGGCGGCGAGCTGAAACACGCCATCATCGAGAAACAGCACGCCGATGGGCAAGTCGAACGCGCCGCCGGCCAAGACGATGTCCAACGCTTCCCGGGCGCCAGGGCCGGACCAAGGCGCTTGGCGGCTGATGAGCAATAAAGACTTGGCCATTACGCGCCTCCGAAGCAGATCAAGCGGTCGGCATCCTGGATCGCATCGTGCAACTGACCCAGGCCGGACAAGGCCCACGGCGCTTCGGCGCTGGCCGCCGAACGCTGGTAGCGCTGGGCTTCTTCCTCGTTCAACACGCCACGGCGTAATGCTGCGGCGATGCACACTACGCCGTCGAGCTGGTGCTCGGTGACAAATGCGCGCCATTGCTGGGGCAAGTCTTGCTCGTCCTGAGGCGTGACGACGCTGTTGGCAGCGTTGTAAACGCCGTCCTGGTAGAAAAACAACCGCACGATCTCATGCCCAGCGGCCAGCGCTGCCTGGGCAAACAGCAAGGCGCGGCGCGAGGAGGGCGCGTGAGCGGCGGAAAACAGCGCGATGGCAAACTTCATGACGGACCCGATCGGCAAAACTGCGGCCATGATAATGCTTTATGGGCGGTGGGGCGATTGCGAGCCTTCCAAAACAGAATCCAGGTGTACTCATTGTGTCGAGGGGAGCTCAGCCTTGGTTTATGAGGCCATACAGCTCGCAATATTCCTCCCATTCCAAGCCCGCCATCTCCGCCACTTCCTTGTGCACTTCCATGCGCTGGGCCTGGTAGTCCTCGGCTGAAGCGGTCGTCAGCAACAGCGTCAGTTCCCAGGCGAACAAGCCCACGCGTTCGGCCTCGGCTTCGAACGCTTCGTGCAAACGCTCGGCGCGGTATTGTGCGGCGGTTTCACCCTTGGCCTGGGCCAGCAGCGGGTTGAGGTTGTCCAGTTCGTGACGCAGTTGGGGGCGTGCGTCGAGAAAAATCTGCAGGGCTCGTTCGTGCTGCTGTTCGGTTGTCGCCATGGTTGCTCCTTGGTCGATAAGCCGACAGGTTGCGCGAATCGATAGCGGTTGTCGCCTGCAAATTTCGGTAAAGCCGCACGGCAACCCGGGGCGTAATGCTACAGTCGGCTTTTTTTCGAAGAGTGAAATGCAATGCGAATGCTGATGGTGGCCGTGGTCTCGACCCTGCTGGCCGGCTGCGCGGGTTCGGCGATGGAGCAGGCCCGGACCCAAGCCCCCTACAAGACCTTGTCCTCGGACAAGCCGCAGCAGAATGTCGCCCAATGCGTAAAGTTCGCCTGGGAAGACGAGGCGGTGTTCGGGGTCGATGCCGGCGCTTACTTGCAGCCCGGCAAGCAGGGTGGCTCGACGGTATACACCCGTTCGGCCGAATCGTTTGTCGATCTGCAAACCAGTGCCACGGGCACGGCGCTGAATTACTACGCCAAGCATGATGATTTTGTCGCCAAGCGCCGGTTGGCGGCGTTGGCGACGTGCCTCTGAGCGCCACGAACCAATGTCGGGGTGAGTTTCAACTTTCGGAATCGAGGCGCTTCTGGAAAAAGAAGCGCTGATGCCCCGGTGGATAGTCATGGATCTGGCCGCATTCGGTGAAACCATGCCTGCGGTAGAAATCCGGGGCCTGGAAGTCGAACGTATCGAGCCAGATGCCCACGCAATTCTTCTCCCGGGCCAGTTGTTCGGCCATTTGCATCAGTTTCGAGCCCGTGCCCTGGCCGCGCGCTTGT
The DNA here is from genome assembly GCF_035751725.1 of Pseudomonas frederiksbergensis. GTDB lineage: Bacteria > Pseudomonadota > Gammaproteobacteria > Pseudomonadales > Pseudomonadaceae > Aquipseudomonas > Aquipseudomonas frederiksbergensis_A. The sequence continues at coordinate 2,217,416 of NZ_CP142104.1, forward strand.
TCAGGCACCACCAGCAATTCGATATAAAGCCAACGGAAAAATACCCGGCCATACAGTCCGCCGACGATTGCATCGTGTTCGTCGCGCACAAGCCAGGCGACCAGTTCCGGTGCGCTTCCACCGGCTTGGGCGACGTTGTAGGCGCGCAATGGCGCGACGATGGCTTGGCGTTCTTCATCGGTTGGAGGGTCCGTGCGTTCGATTCGCAGCGTCATCGGCAATGTCCTTGTGCAAGGGATGATCAAGCACGCGAGCCTACAGCAAACAGGCATATTGTTTAAACCGAGCCATACTCCTGTGTGCTTTTGAAGCGATCCCTACCCTCAAGAACAAGAAGAGACCGACTCATGAAGTTCGAATCACTGGCCCGGACCCTCATCGCTACCTCGCTCTCCCTTTACTGTCTGACTGCCCACGCCGCGTCCCAGGCCCCGGTTGCCGCCGAGAACGGCATGGTCGTCACCGCCCAGCACCTGGCAACCCACGTCGGCGTCGATGTGCTCAAGAGCGGTGGCAACGCCGTGGATGCGGCGGTCGCGGTGGGCTATGCCTTGGCGGTGGTTTACCCGGCGGCGGGTAACCTCGGTGGTGGTGGTTTCATGACCTTGCAAATGGCCGATGGCCGCAAGACCTTCCTGGACTTCCGCGAAAAAGCCCCCCTGGCGGCCACCGCCGACATGTACCTGGACAAGGACGGCAACGTCATACCCGAACTCAGCACGCGCGGCCATTTGGCAGTAGGCGTGCCCGGCACCGTGTCCGGCATGGAACTGGCGTTGAAGAAATATGGCAGCAAACCCCGGGCGGAATTGATCGCGCCGGCGATCAAATTCGCCGAAGACGGTTTTGTCCTGGAGCAGGGCGATGTGGATCTGCTGGAAACCGCCACGGATGTCTTCAAGAAGGATGCGCGTGATTCCGGCGCGATCTTCCTTCATAACGGCGAGCCTATGCAGGTCGGCCAGAAACTGGTGCAAAAAGACCTCGCCAAGACGCTGCGGGAAATCTCCGCCAAGGGCGCCGATGGCTTCTATAAAGGCTGGGTGGCCGATGCGCTGGTGACTTCCAGCCAGGCCAACAAAGGCATCATCACCCAGGCGGACCTGGACAAGTACAAGACCCGCGAGCTGGCGCCGGTGGAATGCGATTATCGTGGCTATCACATCATCTCCGCGCCGCCACCCAGTTCTGGCGGCGTGGTGCTGTGCCAGATCATGAACATCCTCGACGGCTACCCGATGAAAGACCTGGGTTTCCATTCGGCCCAGGGCATGCACTACCAGATCGAAGCCATGCGTCACGCCTATGTCGACCGCAACAGCTACCTGGGCGACCCGGACTTCGTGCAGAACCCCATCGACCATTTGCTGGACAAGAACTACGCGGCAAAGCTGCGCGCCGCGATCGAGCCGCAAAAAGCCGGCGACTCGCAAAAGATCAAACCCGGCGTGGCGCCCCATGAGGGCAGCAACACCACGCATTATTCGATCGTCGACCAATGGGGCAACGCCGTTTCCGTCACCTACACCCTCAACGACTGGTTCGGCGCCGGCGTGATGGCGAGCAAGACCGGGGTGATCCTCAATGATGAAATGGATGACTTCACCGCCAAGGTCGGCGTGCCCAACATGTACGGCCTGGTGCAGGGCGAAGCCAACGCCATCGCGCCGGGCAAGGCGCCGCTCTCATCCATGAGCCCGACCATCGTCACCAAGGACGGCAAGACCGTCATGGTGGTCGGCACGCCGGGCGGCAGCCGCATCATCACGGCGACCTTGCTGACCATCCTCAATGTGATCGACTACGGCATGAACCTGCAGGAAGCCGTCGATGCGCCGCGCTTCCATCAACAGTGGATGCCGGAAGAGACCAACCTGGAGACCTTCGCCGCCAGCCCCGATACCCTGAAGTTGCTGGAGAGCTGGGGCCATAAATTTGCCGGCCCACAGGACCCGAACCACATTGCCGCGATCCTGGTGGGCGCGCCGTCATTGGGCGGCAAGCCGGTGGGCAAGAACCGCTTCTACGGCGCTAACGATCCACGCCGCAACACCGGGTTGTCGTTGGGCTACTGACCATTCGAAGAGGCGAATATGATCACCGCATTGCTGATCATCGATGTCCAGGAGGGGCTGTGTGCCGGGGAGGAGGAATGCTTCGACAGCCAACGCCTGGTCCAGACCATCAACGACCTCAGCGCCAGGGCCCGGGCTGTCGGGTTGCCGGTGATCCTTATCCAGCATGAAGAGCTGGACGGCTCGCTGGCACATGGCAGCGCCGCCTGGCAGTTGGCCGACGGCTTGCTCACCGGAGTGGATGACTTACGCGTGCGCAAGACCACCCCGGACGCGTTCTACCAGACCGGCCTGCTGGCGCTGCTGCAAGCCCGGAGCATCGATCGCGTGGTGATCTGCGGGCTGCAAACGGACTATTGCATCAACGCGACCGTGCGCCAGGCCCATGCCCTGGGGTACGAAGTGGTCCTGGCCGCCGACGCCCACTCGACGGTAAACAACGGTAGCCTGTCGGCCGAGCAGATCATTGCCAATCACAACCATCGACTCGGGCGGCTGAGCAGTGCGGTGTCGCGGATCGATGTGACGCCAGCGGCCAAGATCCGCCTGTAGCCGATGCGCAAGGACTAACCCGTGGCGAGGGAGCTTGCTCGCGCTTGAGTGCGTAGCGCTCACAAAGTTTTCGGGGCGGCTGCGCCCGAAGCGTCGGACCGTCCCAGCGGGAGCACGCTACCTCGCCACTAAAGGTCATCTTTCATGGATCGTGACATCACCACGGCGGCGCACGCATTGGCGGCGGGGGACCCGGTGGCCGCGCTCAATCGTGTCGCCTTGCGCAACGATGCGCCGGCCCTCGCGCTTCGCGGCATTGCCATGGCGCAGTTGGGGGACCTGGAGAAAGCCCGGGGCCTGATGCGTCGGGCCGCTTCGGCCTTCGGCCCCAAGGAGCCCATGGCACGGGCGCGGTGTGTCGTGGCCGAGGCTGAAATTGCCCTGGCCTCCCGTGACCTGGCTTGGCCAATGAAGCGCCTCGACGCTGCCCGGGCGGAGCTCGAAACCCAGGGCGACCGGGCGAACGCCGGCCATGCGCGGACCATCGAAATCCGCCGGTTGTTGCTGATTGGCCGGCTCGACGAGGCCGAGCTCAAGCTCATCGAACTGGACCTTGCCGGGTTGCCTTTGGCGTCCCGGGCGGCTTGCGAGTTGGTGGCCGCCGGGATTGCCATGCGGCGACTGCAAGCGCAAACCGCCCGGGGAGCCTTGGAAAGAGCCAGGCAAGCCGCGAGGCAAGCAGGGATCGGCGCGTTGGACGGCGAAATCGACAGTGCCTGGCGGATGCTGCTGACGCCCGCAGCGCGGCTGATCGCCCGAGGCGAAGAGCGTTTGCTGGTGCTCGAAGACGTGCAAGCCCTGCTGGCCGGCTCGGCGCTGGTGGTGGACGCCTGCCGATATGGCGTCAGTTGCGCTGGCGTCCAGGTCGCCCTGGCCAGGCGTCCGGTATTGTTTGCCCTGGCCCGCGAACTGGCCCAAGCCTGGCCTGGCGATGCGCCGCGGGACGTGCTCATGGCCCAGGCCTTTGGCTTGAAATTGACGGATGAGTCCCATCGCGCCCGGTTGCGCGTCGAGATGGGGCGGTTGCGGGCCGCGTTGCGTCCAATGGCTGACCTGGTCGCCACCCGGCACGGTTTCAGGTTGGTGCCGCATCATGCGGGCGAGGTTGTGGTCCTGGCGCATGTCGTCGAGGAACCCTACGGGGCGGTGCTGGCGCTGTTGGCGGACGGAGAGGCCTGGTCCAGCTCGGCCCTCGCGCTGGCCTTGGGCACCAGCCAGCGCAGTGTGCAACGAGCCTTGGAAGTCCTCGCGGCTTGCGGCAAGGCGCAGTCGTTCGGTCGTGCAAGGGCCCGCCGCTGGACGGCACCACCGATGCCTGGATTCGCGACGGTATTGTTACTCACCGCGCTGCCGTTCGAGGGTTAGCATGCAATCACACCCACCGATGAGGCGATGTGAGATGAAACGTTCAGAAGCACAGATCCTGCGCGAATATGGTCCGTTCCCGGGCGTCGATTGCGTGCACGGCGTGAGTCATGACGGCGAGCACGTCTGGTTCGCCTCGGGCGAAAAGCTGCACGCCCTCGATCCCGCCAGTGGCCAGACCGTGCATTCCCTTGATGTTCCAGCGAACGCTGGCACCGCGTTCGACGGTCGGCATCTGTTCCAGATTGCTGGCGACAGCATCCGCAAGATCGATCCGCGCACCGGCCAGGTAGTGGCGACGATCCCGGCGCCCAACAGTGGTGACGATTCAGGCCTGGCCTGGGCCGAAGGATCGCTCTGGGTCGGTCAGTACAAGGCGCGCAAGATCCTGCAGATCGATCCCTCCGACGGCAAGGTTCTGCGCACGATCGAATCCAATCGCTTCGTCACGGGCGTGACCTGGGTCGATGGCGAACTGTGGCATGGCACTTGGGAAGAGGATGAAAGCGACCTGCGGCGCATCGATCCGCAAACGGCGCAAGTACTGGAAAGCGTGACGATGCCGCCGGGGATCGGCGTGTCGGGGCTCGAATCCGATGGCGCGGATCGGTTTTTTTGTGGCGGGGGCGGCAGCGGGAAGGTGAGGGCGGTGCGTCGGCCGGTTTGAGGGCAGGCCGAGTTTAGTCTCTGAAATACCGCATTTGTGGCGAGGGGATAAAGCCCCTCGCCACAATAAGGTCCAGCTATTGTCTCAAGGCGCGCCAAGCACCATCGTCCAGTAAACCCCCGCGTCACTGCGCGAATCGCTGGCGGACGCGGCGCCCATCTGGGTGAACATCGGGTTCATCAGGTTCGCGCAATGTCCCGGGCTGGCGAGCCAGTCGCCCATGGCCTGGCTCGGCGAGCGTTGTCCGGCGGCGATGTTCTCGCCCAGCTTATGTCCGCGAAAGCCGGCGCGCCTGGCTCGATCGGACGTAGAGCGACCGTCCGGGTCGCGATGGGCGAAATAATTGCCACGGGCCATGGCCCGGCTATGCCCGAGAGCGGCTGATCCCAGTGCGGCGTTCCAGCTCAATGGGCGAGCCGCGGCAAAGCGCTGGCGTCCACACATCCGCGGCTTGGCCCTGGCGGCGTTGACCTGCGCCAGCAACGTCTTGTCCGGCGCACCCGCATCGCTCACTCGCATGCCGCCCCCTATGGGTTGTGCCAACACCACGCGCCACTCGTCACCGACCCGATTGATGCCGATATCAGCGTACCGATTGTCCAGCAGCGCCGCGCAATGCTCGTCTGCGAGCATTTCCATCGCTTCGTCGGCGTCCCGTGCATCGGTCAGGCGAATGCTGCGCACCTCGCGGGCTTGGTAGCCAACCTCCTTCAGTGCGTCGCGCAGTCCGCCACGAAAACCGATCGGCAACGCCAGGTTCGAGCGCAGTACCAAAGGTGGCGCGGCGCGCGACTTTCGCCAGTCGCACCGTTGGGACTGGCTGCGGTAATCGTTGATAGCGCTCACCAGTTGCCCTTCACCCCGGGCATGGGCCGGGCTGGCGAGGAGAGAAGACAGGATCGTGAGGCACAGCGAAGCGAAACGGCGAGAGCGAACAGGATGGCGCATGGGACGAACGGCTCGGGAGGAAATTGCCTTGACGCCAGAACGGCGCCGGTCAGCCCTGGATGTGTTTTTCAGGGCTGGGGTAGGACTGCGGGTTTTGGCACTAGTTTCAGAGGTCGAGGACATTAATCCTCAGTTCACACAGACCCCGTGGCGAGCGGATAAATACCCTTGCCACAATAATATTTGCGCTTGATCACTTTGCGGCTTCAGCCACCGGCGCCTTGACCCGCTCTGCCTTGCGCCAGGTCAGCAACACGATGCCGGCCACCACGATCGCGCCGCCGAGGATCTGGCCCGGGTTGAGCATCTGGTCCAGCACCAGCCAGCCGATCAGCAAGGTCGCCAATGGTTCGATGTTCATCACCGGGGCGTTGCGCGGCATATCCAAGCGCGGCACGCACATGAACAAGACGATGAAGCCAGTGCCATAAAGCACCATCAGGGTGGCTAGCGCGAACCAGCCGGTGCTGCTCGCGGGGAAGTCGAGGCCTCCGGGCAGGGCGCCGGTCAGGCCGGCGAGGTTGACGCTGCTGAACACAATGAAAATCGTTAGCAGGCTGCGCACCGAACCGCGCACTTGGGACAACTTGTGGTCGGTGATCCACAAGGCGCACGCGAAGACGCACGCGGCGCAAAAGGCCAGGCCAACCCCTAGCAGCCATTGCGGGCCGACATCCGCCTGGGACGCCAACCGCGTCGGCACTTCCAGCACGAATACCAGGCCCACCAGGATCATGCCCATCAGCGTTGCGGTACGAGCAGTGGGGCGCGGGCCGCCGAGGGCCCAGGTCAACAGGGCCAAGAGGATCGGGAATACGTTGCCCACCAGCAGGGCCAGCGCCACCGGCACCCGCGCCACGGCGGAATACAAGCACAGGCTTTGGGCGCCGATCAGCAGGCCTAACGCCAATTGCCAGCGCCAGGCGCCGGGCGGCAGTCGCAAGCTCTGGCGTTGCCACAACACCATCGCCGCCAATACCAGCAACGTCCCGCCCGAGCGCAGCAGGATCGCCAGCAACACCCCGGCACCGTCATCGAACGCCGCCCGCGCGGCGACATGGTTGCCCGCGAAGGCGCAGCCCATGCAAAGCAGAATGAGCACGGCGATGGGGCGTGGGAAAGGAATGGGAGCATCGGATGCGGCGATGGAGCGGGTCATGGCAGGAATCTCAAAGATGTACCACCGCTGCAGCGAGGCTTCGGTGGTTGATTTAGTGGTTATAGGTTGTCGTACAACATCGGGCTTTGTACCGGATCAAGCCGAGGGAGACAAGCCATTGGTCTGCGCTCGAGCAGTTCTTGGCAGATGTTCGCAGACCCTTGTGGCGAGGGAGCTTGCTCCCGCTCGGCTGCGAAGCAGTCGTCAGCTCCACTAGCCCAATCAATTCCAGACAGGCACACACGCCCCGACGATTTGCTGTACAACAACCTCAACGCTGTGTTGTTTCCGGCACCGATCCCCCCTGAGTTTCCTGCGGAGCAACCCATGCGCCTGGCTGATTTCATTGTCGACAACATCGAACCGATCCTCCAGGCCTGGGAGGACTTCGCCAGGACTATTACGCCGGCTTCCATCGGCATGGATTCGATTGCTCTGCGTGACCATGCCGAGCAGATGCTGCGAACCATCGCCGTCGACCTGCGCACCTCTCAGACAGCTGAGGAGCAGATCGCCAAATCCCAGGGCGAAGCGCCGGCGGCAGAAGCCGAGACGGCGGCAGAGACCCATGCCGTCATTCGTCAGTCCTCCGGTTTCACCGTGGAGCAGATGGTCTCGGAGTACCGCGCGTTGCGCACCAGCGTGCTGATGTTGTGGATGCCCCATGCCCAGTTGGACCAGGCGCAGGCGATGTCGGATGTGATCCGCTTCAACGAGGCCGTCGACCAGGCCTTGGCGGAATCGGTGGTCAGTTACTCAGGCGCTGTCGATGCGGCGCGCAATATCTTCCTGGGGATTCTGGGACATGACCTGCGCAGCCCGTTGGGCGCGATCCTGCTGAGTTCCGAAGTGCTCCTGAGGGCGGGCGATCTGCCCGCCAAGGCCACCAAGATTTCCTCGCGCATCTATACGAGCGTCAAACGGGCCAACAAGATTGTCGGCGACCTGCTGGACTTCACCCGTACCCAGCTGGGCTCAGGCATACCGGTGCAGCGCTTCAACGGCGACCTGGTCGCCGCGTGCGAAGGCATGGTGGAGGAGGCGCGGGCCTATCATCCTGAAAGCAGGATCCTTTTCGAGCCCCACGGTCCGCTCGAAGGGCTGTTCGATCCGGCGCGGATGGAGCAGGTTTTCTCCAACCTGATCGGCAACGCCGTCCAGCATGGCGCAGAGGGCGCGCCAATCACTGTATCGCTTAGCCGTGAAGAGGATGACGCCGTCATCGCGATCAACAACCAGGGCAAGCCCATCTCGAAGGACGCCATCGCGAGCATCTTCAATCCCTTGATCCGCCAACTTCGCAGTGGCGACCAGCAATACGGCCCTACGGCCGGGCTGGGGCTGGGCCTTTACATCGCTTCGGCGATCGTGGCGGCTCACCAGGGGACTATCGAAGTGCACTCGAAGGCGCGCGGAGGTACCACGTTCACCGTTCGAATCCCGCTCCATCCCGAGTGACAGGCGCGGGTGAGAATCCTACTTGTACGATGTCCTATCAGAGAGTAAAACAAACGTCCCCGTCCAATAATAATTAACGGAGACGTACGATGGATGCTTCGCAACCTGCAACCGCCGATCAGGGGCGCCGGATCTTCCTGAAAAAATCCCTGGTGGTCTCGGCCGCCGCCGCGACGCTTGGAAACCTGCCCGGGCTGGCCCAGGCCGAACCTCTGAGCCAGCGCTATCCAGACCCCCTGGTCAATATCCTCGACCCCAGCTTCATGGACTTGCGCATCTTCAACGCCAGCGTCGAGAAGCTCGCCAGCGGCTTGCGGTGGGCGGAAGGGCCGGTATGGATCGGCGACGGTCGCTATCTGCTGGTCAGTGACATCCCCAACAACCGCATCGTGCGTTGGGACGAAGTCACCGGTGGCTTGTCGGTGTACCGCGAGAACTCCAATTTCTCCAACGGCATGTGCCGCGATCGCCAGGGGCGGTTGCTGGTCTGCGAAGGCTCGACCACATCGACCGAAGGGCGACGCATTACCCGTACCGAACACAACGGCACGATCACCGTGCTGGCCGACAGTTTCGACGGCAAGCCGTTGAACTCGCCCAACGACATCGTCTGCAAACGGGATGGCTCGATCTGGTTCACCGACCCACCGTTCCAGACCGGCAACAATTATGAAGGCCACAAAGTCACCCCGGCGCAGCCCCACGCGGTGTACCGCATCGACGGCGAGACCGGCAAGCTCAGCCGGGTGATCGACGATCTCGCGGGGCCGAACGGCCTGTGCTTTTCACCGGATGAAAAAATCCTCTACGTGGTCGAAGGCCGGGCCAAGCCCAACCGTCTGGTCTGGGCGATCACCGTCAAGGACGACGGCACCCTGGGCGAGCGCCGCAAGCACATCGAAGGGCTGGACTACGCGGCCATCGACGGGATCAAGTGCGACGAGAGCGGCAACCTCTGGTGCGGTTGGGGCGGGAACGGCGACCCCAAGGCCGACCTGGAAAAACTCGACGGCGTTCGGGTGTTCAACCCCGAGGGCAAGGCCATCGGGCACATCTCGTTGCCGGAGCGTTGTCCCAACGTCTGCTTCGGCGGCAGGGAGGGCAACCGGCTATTCATGGCCGGTAGCCACTCCTTGTACTCGCTGTTCGTGAATACCCGAGGGGCTACATTCGCCTGACCAAAGAGCAACGTCTCTCAGTGAGTCGAGCACCTGTTTTGTGGCGAGGGAATGAAACCCCTCGCCACGATATTTTCATACAGTCATTGGACAGAGGGCGTCCTGGACGCCCTCGACTTCAGCCCAACTTCACGTTCATGGTGATCTGCGCCGTGAGCATCCAAGGTTCATCGGGAACTACTGGCCCAAGCGGCGTGGCGCTCCATCAGCGCTGAATGAGCGTCATAGCGGGCAGCTCCACAATTCCACGGCCGGTTGCTGTGCGGAGGGCGGCCCCAGCCAATGGGCCATCGGCTCGCAATGGCCGCCATCACACAGCTGGTAATCACCGGCCTGGGGTGTGCGGCCGAGCTTCAACGGTTGCAATGGCGGCAGCGAGCGATGGTAGCGCCAGCTGCCGTGCTCCAATCGTGCGCCTTCGGGAATTTCCATGCCGGCGCCGTTGCCCTTGATCCTGGCTTCACCCAGGATCAAGCCCGTTTCGGTGACCCGATAGTCTTCTTCCCAGCGGACCTTTTCGATGGTGTGGTTCCAGGCCAGCGTAAACTCGCTGAGTTGAAGTTGTGCCCAGACCACGCCGGACAGGCCCAGGCACAAGCCAATCACGCCAAGGCTCGCCCGACGCGCCGCGCACGCCAGAGGTGCTGCCCGATCATCAGCGCACCCAGGACGAAGCCGATCTCATCGGTCAAGGGCAGGGCAACCACCAGCATCGCACCAGCGGCAAAACACATCAGGCGCTCCCAAACCAGCATTTTCTGCTGCAGGTAACCGGTGGACGCCATGCCCCACAGGCCCACCGCCAACAGCGTCTTGACCAACATGTAGGCGGTCATCCAAAGATTGTCGCCCTGGAGCATCAGCGCCGGGTTGTATACCGTCATGAACGGAATGACGAAGCCGGCGAGGGCGATGCGCACCGCCCAGAAGCTGATCTTCAGGCCGCTCTCCCGGGCGATGGGCGCGGCGGCGAAGCAGGCCAGGGCGACCGGCGGGGTCAGGTCGGCGAGGATGCCGAAATAGAACACGAACATGTGCGACACGATCAGCGGCACGCCCAGTTCCAGCAAGGCGGGCGCGGCAATCGAGCTGGTGATGATGTAGTTCGGGATGGTCGGGATGCCCATGCCCAGCACCAGGCAGGTGAGCATGGTCAGGAGCAGTGACAGGAACAGGTTGTCCTTGCCGATCGCCAGGATATAGCCGGCGAACGTGGACGCCACGCCCGTCAGCGAAACCACCGCGATGATGGTGCCGACCAAGGCGCAGGCGATCCCCACCGGAACGGCGTGCCGGGCGCCATCGACCAAGGCGTGCAAGCAAATGACCAGGGTTTCCCGGGTGCCTTTCATGAACCAGCACGCCACCACCAGCAGGCCGATCACCGCAAATACGACACCGATACCCAGCCGGAAGAACCCGACGCAAAGAATGCCCAGCGCAACCCAGAATGCGCAGCGCAAGGCATAGTTCGAGACTTTGAGAATGATCGCCGAGCCGAGGATCACAATGGCCGTCAGCGCCAGCCCGACCATGCCGGAGAACAGCGGCGTGCGACCGGAAAACAGCAGGTACACCAGCACCCCAAGAGGGATCAGCAGGAACCAGCTCTCCTTGACCGCAGCCCAGGCACTCGGGCACTGGTCTTTAGGCAGGCCCTTGAGGTCGGATCGCTTGGCTTCCAGGTGAACCATCCAGAACACCGAACCGAAATACAGGCACGCGGGTATCAGCGCGGCCTTGGCGATTTCCACGAACGGCACGTTGATGGTCTCGGCCATGATGAACGCCACCGCGCCCATCACCGGCGGCATGATCTGGCTGCCCATGCTTGACGTCGCTTCCACGCCGCCAGCGAATGCGGCCTTGTAGCCAAAGCGTTTCATCAGCGGAATGGTGAACTGCCCGGTCGTCACCACGTTGGCAATGCCCGAGCCGGTGATGGTGCCCATCAGCGCCGATGACACCACGGACACCTTCGCCGGACCGCCCAGCTTGTGACCGAACAGGCCCATGGCGAAATCGGTGAACAGCTTGATCATGCCGGCCTTTTCCAGGAAGGCGCCGAACAGGATGAACAGGAAGATATAAGTGGCCGAAACGTAGGTCGGCGTGCCGTACAGCCCTTCGGTGCCGAACGACAATTGATTGATGATTTGATCGACGCCGTAGCCGCGATGGGCCAGGTCGCCTGGCAGGTGTTCGCCGAACAGGCCATAGGCCAGGAACAAGCCGCAGATGATCGGCAAGGCGATGCCCATCACACGCCGTGCCGCCTCGAACACCAGCACGATCAGGACGACGCCGATCACCATGTCGGCGGTCGTCAAGTCGCCTGAGCGCTGGATCAGGTCGGCCTCGAACACCCATTGATAGGCCGCCGTCGTCATCCCCGCCAGTCCCAACACCCAGGCCAGGGGCTGCCAGGGCCGTTGCTTGCCATGGGCCGGGTAGCTCAAAAACACCACCCACAGCAAAAAGCCCACATGCACCGCCCGCAGCACGATGCTGGACACGGGTGAGAAGGCCGCCGTGATGATCTGGAATATGGAAAACAGCAACGCCACGTAGAACAGCGTCTTGGGCCAGTCCCGCGGGTCCGTGGCGATGCCGTGCTGGTCTTCACTCATGAAATGCCTGCCTGTTGTCGACGTGCGAAGGTCAAACGCGTTGCTGCAACGGCGGCGCGCGCCGTTGCAGTGCCTGGGGCTACAGCGCGCCCACTTCCTTGTAGTAACGCTCGGCACCGGGGTGCAGGGCGATCGGCAGGTTTTTCGCGGCGTTTTTCAGCGAGATGTCCTTGGCCGCCGAGTGGGAGGTGCCCAGGCGGGTGAGGTTGTCGAACAGCAGCTTGGTCATCTGATAGGCCACTTCGTCCGGGACGTCCGCGCGGGTTACCAGGATATTGGTGATGGCGACGGTGGGCACGGCGTCGGCCTGGCCATCGTAGGTGTTGGCGGGAATCATGGCGCTCTGGTAGGCCGGGTTGCCGATCTTTTCCACCACGTCGGTGGGAATCGACACGTAGCTCAACGCCATGGTCGACGCCAGGTCACGAATCGCCGCCATGCCAAGGCCGGAGGATTGCAGGGTGGCGTCCAGTTGCCGGTTCTTGATCAAGTCCACCGACTCGGCGAACGGCAGGTATTGGACCTTCATGTCGCTGTAGCTCAGGCCGGCGGCCTTGAAGATCGCCCGGGCGTTGAGTTCGGTGCCGGATTTCGCCGCGCCGACGGAAACGGTCTTGCCCTTGAGGTCGGCCAGGGTCTTGATCCCCGATTCCTGGCTGGCGACGATCTGGATGTAATTGGGGTAGGCCCCGGCAATCGCCCGCAATTTGGTCAGCGGCGCCTTGAAACCGGCGTCCTCCACGCCGTTTTTCGCATCGGCCACCGAGTCTCCCAGGGCCAGCGCCAGCTCCCCGCGCCCGGCTTGCAGCAGGTTGAGGTTTTCCACCGACGCCTTGGTGGCCTGCACCGATGTCTTGGAATCCTGGATGCCGCTGCTGTAGATCTGTGAAAGCCCGACGCCGATGGGGTAATACACACCGCTGGTGCCGCCGGTCAGGATGTTGATGTACACCGGGGCCGCGTAAGCGGTGGTGGTGACCGCCAAGGCTGCAGCGGCGGCCAGGAGGGTGAAGCGCTTGTTGACTCGCATTGGGAACTCTCCGTCTTGTTATGGCTTTATGCAGAGTCTTTCCACTGTAGTCGAAACGGGCTTGATGGCGAATAGGCAGATACCGGTATGTCCGATTAAACAGCGTAGCTGCCTGGCGCGGCGCTACTGCCGCGCACGGTCAGTTCGAACGGCAACCGCACGTGCATCTGGGCGATAGGTTGTTTCTCGATCAGCGCGATGAGCATTTCCACCGATTTGTGGCCAAAGGTTTCGGCCGGTTGGGAAATGGTCGTCAGCGGCGGATCGCAATACGCGGCGAACGGAATATCGTCGAAGCCCACCAGGGAGATGTCCTCGGGCACGCGCAAGCCCATCTGCTTGATGCGCTTGAGTGCGCCGATGGCCATTTCATCGTTCTCGCAGAACAGCGCGGTGGGGCGATCGGCCAAGGCCAGCATCGTCCCGGCACCTTCGTAGCCGGCCTTGAGGGTGAAGTCGCCGTGGCAGACCAGTTCAGGGGCAACGGCGATACCGGCCTTGTGCAGCGCGTCCCGGTAACCGGCCACGCGGTCGAGGGTCAGGGGGCTGCTGCGCGGGCCCTTGATGATGCCGATGCGTCGGTGGCCGAGTCCGATCAAATGCTCGGTCATGGCTCGCGCGGCGCCGCGGTTGTCCAGGCTGATGGTCGGGTAGGGCGCGTCCTTGACCACTTCGCAGGCGTTGACCAGTGGCAGCGCGTCCGTGCCGGGAGGCAGTGAGACAAAGGGATCGCTGGCGCGCAACTGGATCACGCCGTCGGCCTGATGGGCGTATACCAGCCCGGCGAATTCCTGCTCGATGGCTTCGCGGCCCTGGGTGTCGCACAGCAGCAGCCGATAGCCGGCCGCTTGCGCCGCTTGTTGGGCGCCGCTGATGACCCGGGCGAAAAAAGTGTTGGCGATCTTCGGCACGAGAATCACCAGGTTGCCGGTGCGTCGGGAGCGAAACTGCACCGCCATCAGGTTCGGTCGATAACCGGCCTGCTGCACCGCTGCGTTGACTTTGTCCCGGGTCTCGGGCAACACCCGCTCCGGGGATTTCAGCGTTCTGGACACCGTTGCCACCGACACTCCGGCCAGCCGCGCAACTTCACGGATATTGGACAAATTCACCTCGATCTCGCGCCTGGAAACCAGGCATGACGGCGAGCTTACCGCAGGTTCGGCACCTGACAAACGCTCAATGGCATTGCAAGGGGTTTGACACGGGGCGAAACCAAGCCTAGATTCGCGTCATGATGTAACCGGTTACATCATCGGTCCGGACAGAAGAGAATCGCGATGAATCCTGTAGCACCAAAAATAAGAATGGGCTTCGTGGGCGGTGGGGAGGGCGCGTTCATCGGCCAGGCCCATCGCCAGGCCGCGGGCCTGGACGGCGGTTTCGAGCTGGTGTGCGGCGCGTTCAGCCGCGACCCGCACAACAACCGGCAGACCGGCGCGGCGCTGGGGCTGGCCGCCTCGCGTTGTTATCACGATTGGCAACAGATGCTCGACGCCCAGGCGCTGCTGCCGCTGGATCAGCGCATGGAATTGCTGGTGATCGTCACGCCCAATCACCTCCACGCACCGATTGCCAGCCAGGCATTGAAGGCCGGTTTCCACGTGTTCAGCGAGAAGCCCGCCGCGCTGAACCTCAAGGAACTGTTGGCCCTCAAGGACGTGTTGCAAGGCAGTCGCTGCCTCTACGGCCTGGCCCATACCTACCTGGGTTATCCGATGGTCTGGCAGGCGCGGGAGATGGTGCGCTCGGGCGTGATCGGCCATGTGCGCAAAGTGTTTGTCGAATACCCCCAAGGCTGGCTGAGCCAGGATGTCGCCGCCCATGGCAACAAGCAGGCCGAGTGGCGAGACGATCCGGCCCAGTCCGGCTTGGGCGGTTGCATCGGCGACATCGGCACCCACGCGTTTTCCCTGGCGGAGTTCGTCGCGGATCAACCAATCCAGCAGCTCTGCGCCACCCTCGGCACCCATGTTCCGGGGCGGCAGTTGGACGATGACGTCGCAATGTTGTTCAAGATGAAGGACGGCGCCAGCGGCGTGCTGCTCGCCAGCCAGGTCTGCACCGGCGAAGAGAACCCGCTGAAAATCCGTGTCTACGGCGACAAAGGCGCGCTGGAGTGGCGCCAGGAAGAACCCTCGAGCCTGATCCACCGCGCCTTCGACCAACCGCTAAGCATCCTGCGCGCCGGTGTCGGCCAGCCTTGGCTGTGCGAAGCGGCGACCCAGCGCATGCGTTTGCCGGCAGGGCATCCGGAAGGTTATCTGGAGGCCATGGCCAACCTCTACGGCGATTTCGCCCGGGCCATTCGCGCCCGTGGCGAAGGTCCCGATGTGCCTGGCGTACCCGGCATCGAAACCGGCTTGCGCGGCATGGCGTTTATCGAGGCCGCGATCATCAATCATCGGGGCGAGGCAAAGTGGACCGCGCTGGAAACCGGAGAGTCGCTGCTGTGAATACCCACGACCAAACTCCGAGTGGCCTGCGCGGGCCGGCGATTTTCCTGGCGCAATTCATGTCCGATGAAGCGCCGTTCGACAGCTTGGCAAACATCGCCCGATGGGCGGCATCGCAAGGCTACAAAGCCATCCAGGTGCCAACCCTGGGCACGCGCTACATCGACCTGGCCCGGGCCGCCGAGAGCCAGGACTATTGCGACGAACTCATGGCCACTTGCGCAGCGGCAGGCGTCGAGATCAGCGAATTGTCGACGCACCTGCAAGGGCAACTGGTGGCGGTGCACCCGGCGTTCGACGCGCTGTTCGACGACTTCGCCCCCGGCCATCTGCGCGGCCAGCCCCAGGCGCGCACCGAGTGGGCCATCGAACAATTGAAACTGGCCGCCCGCGCCAGCGAACGCTTGGGCCTCAAGGCCCACGCGACGTTCTCCGGTGCGTTGTTGTGGCCGTACATGTACCCGTGGCCGCAGCGTCCATCGGGCCTGGTCGAGCAAGGCTTTGCTGAACTGGCCCGGCGCTGGCGGCCGATCCTCGATTGCTTCGACGCAGCGGGCGTGGACCTGTGCTACGAGATCCACCCTGGCGAAGATCTGCACGACGGTGCCTCGTTCGAGCGCTTCCTGGAAGCGGTCGAGCATCATCCACGGGCAGCGATTCTCTATGACCCCAGCCACCTGTTGCTGCAACAGATGGACTACCTGGGCTTCATCGACCGCTACCACGCGCGCATCCGCATGTTCCACGTCAAGGATGCCGAATTCCGCCCCGACGCCCGCTCCGGTGTCTACGGCGGTTACCAGGGTTGGGTGGATCGCCCCGGCCGGTTCCGTTCCCTGGGCGATGGACAGATCGATTTCAAGGCGATTTTCAGCAAGCTGACCCAATACGGCTTCGACGGCTGGGCGGTGCTGGAATGGGAGTGCTGCCTGAAGGATTCGCAACAGGGTGCGGCCGAAGGCGCGGCGTTTATCCAGCGGCACATGATCACCAGGACCGCCAAGGCGTTCGATGATTTTGCAGGGGTTACGGCGGATGAGGCATCCAACCGGCGGTTGTTGGGGTTGCCTCCAATGCCGATGACGTAACCCCTGTGGCGCGGGAGCAAGCTCCCTCGCCACGAAGAAGCAGGCCACAACAGCAACGAACGACGTGTTTCAACAAAAACAACAACAAGACGGTGACGGTCATGACGACGATGTACGCACGCCTTAGCACGATGATGTTCCTGCAGTTCTTTATCTGGGGTGGCTGGTTCGTCACCCTCGGCACGTTCCTGTCCAGCACCCTGGGCGCCAGCGGCGGGCAGGTCGGCAGGGCCTTCGCGACCCAGTCCTGGGGCGCGATCATCGCGCCGTTCGTGATCGGCCTGATCGCCGATCGCTACTTCAACGCCGAGCGCATCCTGGCGGTGTTGCACCTGGTGGGCGCGGTGCTGCTGTACCAGCTGTATTGGGCGACGGATTTCAGCGGGTTCTATCCCTTTGTGCTGGCATACATGGTGGTCTACATGCCGACGCTGGCCTTGGTCAATTCCGTGGCCTTCCGGCAGATGCGCGACCCGGCGCTGGAGTTCTCGCGCATCCGGGTCTGGGGCACCGTCGGTTGGATTGTTGCCGGCGTGGTGATCAGCTTTGTGTTCGCCTGGGATTCGCGCGAGGCAATCTCGGCGGGCGGCCTGCGCAATACTTTCCTGATGGCCGCCGTCGCTTCGCTGGTGCTCGGACTCTACAGCTTCACGCTGCCCGGCACGGCACCGCTCAAGGAGCAGGCGGTTTCCAGCGGCATCAAGCAATCCCTCGGGCTCGATGCGTTGGGGCTGCTCAAGGACCGTAGCTACCTGGTGTTCTTCATCGCCTCGATCCTGATCTGCATCCCCTTGGCGTTTTATTACCAGAACGCCAACCCGTTCCTGGCCGAAACCGGCATGACCAACCCGACGGCGAAAATGGCCATCGG
This sequence comes from Pseudomonas frederiksbergensis, assembly GCF_035751725.1. Taxonomy (GTDB): domain Bacteria; phylum Pseudomonadota; class Gammaproteobacteria; order Pseudomonadales; family Pseudomonadaceae; genus Aquipseudomonas; species Aquipseudomonas frederiksbergensis_A. The sequence continues at coordinate 2,234,893 of NZ_CP142104.1, forward strand.
GCAAGTGTCCGAGGTGCTGTTCATGTTGCTGTTGCCGCTGTTCATCCAGCGCTTCGGCATCAAGCTGGCGCTGCTGGTGGGCATGTTGGCGTGGGCGTTGCGCTACGTGCTGTTTGCCTATGGCAACAACGCCGAACTGGCGTTCATGCTGTTCACCGGCATCGCGCTGCATGGCATCTGCTACGACTTCTTTTTTGTCTCGGGGCAGATCTACACCGATGCCAAGGCGCCGAAACACTTGCGCAGTTCGGCCCAAGGGTTGATCACCCTGGCGACCTATGGCGTGGGCATGTTGATCGGGTTCTGGGTGGCGGGGCAGGTGACCGATCACTTTGTCGTGGAGGGCGGGCACGATTGGAAAAGCATCTGGCTGTTCCCGGCCGGTTTCGCGCTGGTGGTGCTCGTGTGTTTCCTGCTGACCTTCAACGGGCGTCAAGCGGTCGTGGCGCCGTCCAAGGCATGAGCGTGGGGAAGGGCGTCAGTCACTTGTGACTGACGCTCAGTTTGGTGTAGGTCACTTTCCCGCCTTCATTGGAATAGCCCTTGTTATCCAGGGTGTAGACGCCGGCCTTGAAATAGAAATCGTAGCCGTGCCAGGACTTGTCCAGCTTGACCTGCTTGCCGTTTTTACCAATCAGCACCGAGAGCTGGCCTTGCTTGTCCATTTGCAGCGTGTACGAGAAGGACTTGTTCAGCGGTACCTTGGGCACGGTGTAGATCACCGGGCTCTTTTTGTCCTTAGGCTTGACCCTATATTCCACGTCAATATTGCCGGTGCCCTTTTCAAAGCGGTACACCAGTTTCAATAACGGCGTCGGCGCATTCTTGGCGTGAATCTGCGCCACGACCACACGACCTTCCGAGGGCACCTGGTTGACCGTCAATTCGCCCTTGAGTGTGTTGATGCCGCTGTTGTAGCGCCAGTTGCGGTGTTTCCCGTCCCTGCTGGTTTCCCGCAGTTCGGAACGCGGATAGTCGCTGTTACCGGTATGGGAGCCGGTGACGGGCGCCCAGAAGATGATCCGCTGGCCGTTATTGTCGAAATACTTGTTGTTCAAACTGGGCATGGCTTTGGTTGCCACCACCTGCGCGGGCGTTTGCACCGGCAGGGTCACGCTCCAGACAGTCACGTCAATCATGATAAAACCCTCCAACGGGACCGGCCGATAGTAGCGGCCGTCAAGACAAGAACTGCCTTCCGTGGCGTAGTCTTCATGCTATCGACGAGGGTCTGTTTCGCTGGAGGCGCACCTGACGAATGGCTCTGCGACGAACCTTTCGATCCCAAAAATGGGGGGAGAGATGTTGTGTCTTTTTGTTGCTGATCGATTAAAGTACGCGCCGCCCGAGAGATGGATCCCGGGCGTTTTCCCATGGAGCATCAAATGAACCACATCAGCAAAGTTGTCGCCTGCGCACTGTTCGGCCTGGTCCTGGCGGGTTGCACCGGCACCCCAATGAAGACCCAGCAATACGACAGCAGCCAATACACCGTCGTTGGTCACAGTGAAGCCAAGGCCACCGGCCTGCTGCTGTTCGGCGTGATCCCGATCCGCCAGAACAACCGTTTCGTGCGCGCCCAGACCGCCGCGATCAAAGCCAAGGGCGGCGACGCCATGATCAACACCCAAGTCCAGGAAAACTGGTTCTGGGCCTGGGTCCTGACCGGCTACACCACCTCGGTGTCCGGTGATGTGGTCAAGCTGAAGAGCGTTCAGTAAGCGCGTTACCTGTGGCGAAGGAGCAAGCTCCCTCGCCACAGGAGCTTGTTCATTGCTGATTACTTTCCTCCCACCACCATGTGACTGAACGGCTCCACATACGCCTGCAACGTCACCAGCCCGCCCACCAGAATCGCCAGCACCACCGAGTGGAAAAACACGTAGCGCAGGATTTCTCCTTCGTGGCCGTACCAGCGGGTCGCGGTGGAAGCGACCACGATCGACTGGGCGTCGACCATCTTGCCCATCACCCCACCTGAACTGTTCGCAGCGGCCATCAGCACCGGGCTGATGCCCAATTGCTCCGCCGTCACTCGTTGCAACCCTCCAAAGAGTACGTTGGACGCCGTGTCCGAACCGGTCAGCGCCACGCCGAGCCAGCCCAACAGAGTGCCGAACATCGGGTAGAAGATACCCGTCGCGGCGAACGCCAGGCCCATGGTGGCGTCCAGGCCCGAATAACGCGTGAGGAAACCCAGCGCCAGCATCGCCACGATGGTGATCAGCGAATAGCGCACCACCCACAGCGTTCGAAGATACTGGCGCGCCAGTTGCGGGATGGAATAGCCCATCAACAAGCCCCCTACGATCGCCGCCAGGAAGATGCCGCTGCCGGTGGCGGTGAACCAGTTGAACTTGTAGACCGCTTCCTCGGTTTTGGGCTGGGGCACCACCGGCGGGACTTTTTCGATCTGCTGATGGATCGTGCCGAAGGTCAGCAACGGCGAGAAGATCGGATTTGCCTCGCGCATCGGCTTGCCTTGAGGATCGAGCTTGACCGATTGGGTCTGCGGATCGATGGCCGGGCGGGTGTCGAAAATGTTCTTGAAGCCCTGGGTGCCCCAGGCGAACACGAACACGGTGAGGATGATCCACGGCATCCAGGCGCGCAGCACCGCGGGTCGAGCGTCATTGGAAAACGCGGCGCTGGCCACCGGCGTCTGTTGTTCGCTGGCGTCGATCTTCGAATCATCGTGCCGCCCTGTCAGCGCCGCCGAGGTATGCACCGTGGCGGGCTTCCAGACTTTCAGGAAACCCGCGAGGCAGGCCATCGAAATGAGCGCGGCAATCACATCCACCAGCATCGGTCCGTGGTAGTTCGACACCACGAACTGCGGGATGGCAAAGCTGACACCGGCCACCAGGATCGCGGGCCACACTTCAAGCATCTTGCGCCAGCCGGCGAACGCCCAGATCAGCCAGAACGGCACGATCACCGAGAAGAACGGCAGTTGCCGACCGACCATCATCGACAACTCCATCTCATCCAGCCCGGTGACTTTTGCCAGCGTGATGATCGGCGTGCCCAGGGCGCCAAACGCCACGGGTGCGGTGTTGGCAATCAACGCCAGGCCCGAGGCGGCGAGGGGCGAAAAACCCAGCCCGATCAGGATCGCGCCGGTCACCGCCACCGGCGTGCCGAAACCCGCCGCGCCCTCGAAGAATGCGCCGAAACAAAAGGCGATCAACAGCAACTGCAAGCGGCGGTCATCGGTGATGCGCGCCAGGGAATCCTGCAGGACCTTGAACGAACCGTTCTCGGTGGTCAGCCGGTGCAGGAAGATGATGTTGAGCACGATCCAGCCAATGGGCAGCAGCCCGTTGGCCGCGCCATAAAGCGCCGCTGAACCGGCCATGTCCGCCGGCATGCCGAAAGCGAAAATCGCAATGAGCAACGCCGAGGCCAGGGCATACAGCGCCGCCAGGTGCGCCTTGACATGAAAGAACGCCAGGGACGCCAGCATTACCACCACCGGAACCGCCGCCAGGAACGTCGATAGCACCGCATTACCGAAGGGATCGTAGACTTGTTGCCAGACCATGTTCCACCTCTGCTTTTTATTGTTGGAAGTGCAGGCCCCCGGGGGGATTGGCAGAGAAGTATAGGCGGGGATTTGCCAGGCGATTGCCAGCCAAACCCCTGTGGCGAGGGAGCAAGCTATCTCGCCACAGGGGGAGTTGTGCAACGGCGGCTAGCGCGCTTCGACGTTGTCCAGCGCGCGGTTCGCCAGCATGGCGCCCATTTCGATCAACTGCAGGATGCCCAGGGCAACGTGTCGTCGCGAGCCGTCCAGGTCGAACGCCAGGTCGTGGATCATCGCGTTGGCCGAGGCGAGGGTTTCGCTGAGGTTGGCAAGCAGGGCTTCGGTGTCGACACCGTTGATCACCGTGAAGAGTTGGCTTGGGTCAGGTGTCGGTTTGCAGGATTTGGGCTTGAGGTAGTAATCGAGGGCGCGATCGGCGGCTTTGTCGAATTCTTTCGGGTCGGCTGGATCGGTGTCGGGTGGATTCGGGGTTACTTTGAACATAGATGAAACTCCAGATAAGAATTGGAGCCATCATCCTCGCTACCAAACGAAGGGTGGTGGCCATACGAAGGTTGGTAGACCGGTTACCTGGCAACCCGGCGCGTCCGAGGACGCCCTGCGCATGACCACCATAAGACAGAGGGTGTAGAAGTCCCCTGTATGAGGCTGCACTTGCACCAGAAAGCCGGGCTACCAAACCCGATCGCTGATTTTCAGCGACCGAGCAACAGTAAAGCCCGGCCCCAAGGCGCACAAGCCGGCGGATTCTGGCGTAGTTGTAGGCAACGACGCAAGACGATGTAGCCCGAACCCGAGGGATCCTACAACCGAATAAACAAGGCCCGCTGCTGGAGCTGCAATCTGGTATGTCCCAAAACCCGTGGCGAGGGAGCAAGCTCCCTCACCACAAAAGCAACTCGCATGTCTGAGGCGTGCGGCTCAGCCCTTCGCCGCCATCGCCGTCACTTCCACTCGCATCCCTTCGACCGCCAGGGCCGCCACGCCGACAGCCGCGCGTACAGGCCAAGGCTTGGCGAAGAAGCGCTTGTACACCTCGTTGAACGCCGCGCGATCGGCCATGTCGGTGAGGTAGATGGTCAGGTGCAACACGCGGTCCATGGAGCTGCCGGCACGTTCCAGTGCGGTCTTGAGCGCCTGCAACGTGCACTCGCTCTGCAGCGTGATGTCGCCCAGTTCCAGGCTGCCGTCGGCGCGGGTGGGGATTTGCGTGGAAACCAGCAGGCCGCCGAAGCCGGCGACGTCGGAAGAGATGGAGTCCGTGTCCGGGTCGGGAGTGAACGTGATGTCTTGGTTCGCCATGGAAGTCTCTAGCTCGTCAAAGAAAAAAGGCCAGCCACTTCAAAGCGACTGGCCTGCCAGTTTAGCGCCGATCTTCGAGCTGTCAGCGATTTCCTCTGGCGTGGGCCGCGGTCACCGTCGGCCCTGAACCATGCGCCTGGCGGTCAGCACATGTTCCAGTTGCGGTTCGTCGACAGCCACGTGGGCGGCCATGTGTCGCGCTTGCTCCCAATCCAGATCAGGGCGCAACCATTCGAGGGCATTTTCCCCGGTGAAGGCCAGCAGCCGCTGCTGTTGATTGGCAATGTCGCCATACGTCACCAAGGCCAGTCCGTCACAACCGTTGGGCGTTTCGCTGGCCTGGGCCAGGGCGGCGAGGAAGATGGGCGACGACTGCCGCGAAGTCGTATAGCTCAGGCGCTTGGCCTGGGCGGGCGCGCTGGTGTCCGCGGCTTCTTCATACCAGCCGTCCACTGCCACCAGGACGCGGCCGTCGCGCTTGATCCGGTCAAATACCTTGGAGCGCATTACCAGGTGCAAGGGCAGGTGCGTCAGCGGCGGCATGGTGCCCATCGACCAGACGGGCGACCACCCCCAGCGAACCTTGATGCTCTCCAGATGCCCGCCACGGTTGCGGATGGCACTGACCTGCATGTTCGGCTTGATCACGCTTTGTCGATCATGGAGCGCAGGAGCTGCCGCGGCGTGAAGACTGTCGGCCGACAGGCCTGGGTTGTTGTGGGCGCCGAAGGCATCCCGCTGGGCAAAGAACGCCAGGGAATCCTTGGCAGAGACAGGCTGAACGAAACATTCACACATCGCGAAAACTCCAGGCAGATTTGGACTTTCACCCCGCCGTGAAAGCCGCGGGACCGAGTCATCCTCGGTGGGCTGCGGCGGTGTTATGTAGCTCCGAGCCGGTACGCCAACGCTTGGTTCGAAAATCCTTGTCGTGATCGGATGAGCGGAAATCAAACGGCATTTCATTCAGTTACGCGACCACTCATCGTCTTCGCGGAGAAGAGCCTCGTTCTCCATGCCTGTGCCTGAATACTGGTTGGCATGTGACCTCGTACAGTATTATCCAGCCCGCAATCCGGCAGTCCCAAGCCCCGGAATGGGTTACCCAATGGAATCAGGGAGAGATGGATGTACCTCTATCAAAAATCCGGCCGTTGTATTTTGCTGGCCGGCGCGTTGCTAATGAGCGGTTGCACTTCTTTTTTGCAGGGCAAGCAGTATGTCGTTCCCGGTCCGGATGAACCCTTTGCAACGGTTCGCCTCAAGGCTGGAAGTGGTGCGAGACTGGATGCCATGACGTTCAGTGACAATGGATGCTATGCGGGTTACACCGTCCTGCCCTCTAACGGCGGTTACATCGAATCGCGTGTCGCCGTGAATAAGGAGCTGATCCTCACTTATTGGAAGGTCGCAGGAAACAGCGCTTGTCAGATACCGTTCTCCTTCACGCCACAGAAGGGCGCCACCTATACCTTAATCGAAGATTTCTCGATCAAGCCCAAGGCAGGTATTCTTCCCATTCTTGACCGCGACGAGTATTTCTGCGGCGTAGGCGTGCTCAAGAAAGTTGGCGACCAAGAGAGCGTCGAACCCATTCAGAAGCTGCAAATCAAGACTGGGTTCGCATGCCTGAAGTTCGTTAAATAGGGGAAACGGGGAGAGCCCACGATTATGAGACAGTCCGATGACAGGTGAGCCCAAATCGTAGGTCTGTCTCCGGTTTCCGCAGAACTTTAACAAGCGTCCAGTCAAGTCATCTACCCATCCAGCTATCAGCACGAGGATGACTGTTTGCCGCCCATGCCGTAAGGTTCGCTACCAAAATCACCACAGCCTTCCAGTGGTGGTCATACAGCAAGGAGAGCGAATAATGACCACCTTCAAATCATCAATCCAAAACGTAGCTGCGGCCATCGGCCTCATCGCAGCAGTGACAGTCGGGGGATGCGTGATGATCCCTTACGACACTCCGGAATCAAAAGCCCAAATCCAGCGCGATCTGAAAATTGCACCATCGGATATTCAAGCCGTGTCGGAAACGAACTGGTGCTTGTTCCCATATGGAAGCGAAGGCAGCTGCAGGGCCACTCAAGGCCTGGGAGTGTTGACCAGCAAAGGCCTGATCCTCAGCCTCTACAACAACCACACCTACACTGAAACCGCACGCATCCTCCCAGAACAAGTGCAGTGCGTGAAGACAGTTGGTGGTCGCACTGGAGTCGAACCGTTCGTTGTATTTACCAAAGACCGAGCGATCATGCTCGCCGTCATTACGCCAGGTGGACAAATGAATGTGCCTGTGAAGGTCAGTTTCTTTGATTATCTGACGAAGCCAGGGCAGCACGTCTTCACTGGAACGGATGGTGGATATGTGCGCAAGTCGGGTCGACAGCAAACCGTAGGCGGAATGGTGTCAGGCACTGCCATCCCGTGGCATACAACACTCGACGTAACCGAGGTTTTCAACCCTTGCCCGAAGGTTACAGATTAATGAGGAGTGGTGCGTTCCCTCGCAAGCGGTGCGCGCAGGCCGAAGCCCGTAGGTGTGAAGGATGAATGCCCGAAGGGCCGAGACTCCCCGGCGGCTCGGCTCGCGACGGCCGCCCTCGAAGATGCACAGGCAGCAGGTACAAGGCTTTTAGCATCCGCTCAAGCGTCTGAAGTCCCTAGGTCGACAGCAGCGCCACCCATTGACATTAATTGGGGAACGGGGACAAATCACGATTATGAGACAGTCCGACTGTGAGCCAAAATCGTGGTCTGGCCCCGATTTCCTCCCTGTTTTTTTGGGGGCGGCGATCTTACGTCAATGCACATCTCCGTCGAGCTAAACGGCAGCGTGACGGGCTGCTGTCGGCCAATAGCGGACGGTCACAGACGAATAGCCTTTAAGTCAGACATCCTCACATTGTGTTCGAAATTTGGAAAAGTCTTTCCCTGATTCGCTCCTGTTTCCAGAAAACCCTCGAACCTAAAGTACGTCCTGCCAGCAACATCACACTTTCTTTAGGAAATCTCATTATGAAAACGGCAATGATCATCGTCGCACTCTTGGGCTTCAGCTCTGTGGTAGCGGCACAGGACGGCGCTGCAAATACTCAACCTGTAGAGCAATACGGTTATGGCACCCACCTTGATGTCGCCAAGGTCATCTCTGAAGACCCGGTGCCAGATGTTTGCGCTGTAGTGCCGACGTACATGACCTACCAGGATTCACAAGGAAAACAGCACGTACTGGCCTATGACGTCATGGGCCGTTGCAGCCAGGGCTAAGTCAGATGTTCGCCCATCATTGCGCCTCGGAGAGTGGTCTCATCGAGGCGCAAATACTTTTTTGCCACGCATTGTTTCAATCGATTAGTGCTTGGGCCGTGGCTGCCAGCTGACTGCCAACCCGATCTTTCAGCGTTTCAATAAACCGGGTAATTTTTGCATCGACAAACTGCCGAGAGGTATAGACGGCGTACACGTTGCGCTCATAGGTATGGTAGTCAGGCAAAACCTGCACTAGCTTGCCGGAACGCAAATCGTCGATGGCCGTGAACCCGGCCAGCAAGCCAATCCCCGCGCCCTCTCGAATGGCAAGCGCCATCGCATCCATATCGTTGACGCTGAAACTTGGACCTGTCGGGACAAATGTCGCGTCCCCCGCTTTGCTCTTTAGCTGCCACTCATCCCGCACATAGTCCACGGTACCCAACAAAAGACACTGGTGATCGCGCAGATCTTCAGGCGTCTCCGGGGCCGCGTGCCGGGCCAGGTAGTCTGGCGACGCCACCAGCACACAATGGCTGACACCGATCTTTTGGCTGACATACGCCGAATCGGGGAGCGCGCGGGCGATCAGAATCGAGACATCCAGTTGGTCTTCCAAAAGGTTAGGCATGCGTTGCGAGAGCAATAAATCCACGGTCACTTCCGGGAATTGCTGGCGGTATTCCAGCACGGCCCCGGTGACCAGATGCCGGGCTAGTCCGGGAACGCAATGCACCCTCAGTGTTCCTCGAGGTTCCAGCGCGGCATTGCTGGCTTCGGCTTCGGCACTCTCCAGATCAGCCAGAATTTTCGTGCAGCGCTCATAGAACCGTCGCCCCGCATCGGTGACCGACAGGCGTCGGGTCGAGCGTTGCAACAGGCGCGCATCGAGCACGTTTTCCAGCGCAGAGACAGCACGCGAGACGTTACCGACCGTGGAATTCAGATGATTGGCCACGGCCGTGAAACTGCCCATTTCGACAACCTTTATGTACACCGACATGTTCGAAAGCTTATCCATCGCGACCTTCCTGTAGATCTGACGCTCACCCGTGATAACGCGCATTTTTACCGGATCCTACACGTTCGGCTCGCCACTCGATATTACCTCTGGCGACAACAATGATTCCCTCTGGCCCGTCTAAATCAATGGGCCCTCCTTCCATAGACTTGGTTGCACAGGCCGCCTGAACAGGCGCCGGGTTTCATACGAATCTCTGATAACCAACTGAAGGGCACATCATGAAAACCTCCTACGACCCGCTTTATCTTTTCATCGGTGGTGAATGGAAAAGTGCCGAAGGGCGCGATACTGCCGCCGTCGTCAACCCGGCAACCGGCCGGGAAATCGGGCGCGTCCCACTCGCCACCGCAGGCGACCTTGATCACGCCTTGGAAGTGACTCGCCTGAGCTTCGAGCAATGGCGCCAGACCGTGCCTGACAAACGCGCCAAGATCCTCAAGCGTGCCGCCGACCTGATCCTCGAACGCGCACCGCAGATCGCCGCGCAGATGACCCTGGAGGAAGGCAAGCCGCTGAATGAAAGCCTGGATGAAGTGACCCGCGCGGCGGATTATTTCGAATGGTTTGCCGAAAGCGCCCGGCGTATCGATGGCCGTGTGGTCCCGGCCAACCGTCCAGGCGTGTTGCAACTGGTCAAACGCCAGGCCATCGGCCCAGTGGCCGCATTTACACCGTGGAATTTCCCGGCCATCACCCCGGCACGCAAGCTCTCGGCAGCGCTGGCCGCCGGTTGCAGCGTCATTCTCAAACCCGGTGAAGAAAGCCCCTCCACAGCGCTGGCCCTGGCGCGTGCACTCGACGATGCTGGATTGCCCAAGGGTGTGCTGCAAGTGGTCTTCGGCGTGCCGGATCAAGTGTCCAGCCATCTGATCGCCTCGCCGATCATTCGCAAAGTGACCTTCACCGGTTCAGTGCCGATCGGGCGCCTGCTGTCTGCACGCGCTGCCGAAGGCGTGAAGCCCATCACCCTTGAACTCGGTGGGCACGGACCGGTGCTGGTCTTCGAAGATGCCGACATTGAAAAAGCCGCTATCGAAGGCGTCGCGAACCGCTTTCGCGGCACCGGGCAGGTGTGCATTTCATCCACTCGGTTTTTGATCCAGCGTGGCGCCTATCAAGCCTTCGTCGATCACTTTGTCGCGGCGACCCAAGCCCTGAGAATCGGTGACGGCCTGCATCCGAATACTCAGGTCGGACCTTTGGCCAACCCAAGGCAATTGGCAAAAATGGAAGAACTGGTCGCCGATGCCGTCGAGAAAGGTGCACGGGTATTGGTCGGTGGCGAAGCCTTGTCAGGCGAGGGCTACTTCTTCCAACCCACGGTTCTGGCAGATGTACCGATAAGCGCCCGCGTCATGCACGAAGAGCCTTTTGGCCCCATCGCCGTACTGATGCCGTTCGATGAACTGGCCGATGGGCTGCAAGAAGCCAACCGCCTGCCCTACGGGCTCTCGGCCTACGCGTTTACCTCCAGCGCGCGCACGGCCATTGATGTCGCCGACGGATTGGAGGCCGGAATGATCGGCATCAACCAATACCGCATCGTCGCGACCGAACTCCCGTTCGGCGGCATGAAAGAAAGCGGTCACGGCTCCGAAGGCGGCATTGAAGGCATCGAACACTATCTCACCCACAAATTCATCAGCCAGGTTTAAGGAACTCGCCCATGTCCAAGCTCAACTTCAGCAGTCCTCGCGAAGCCGCGCGCGCGTTCACGCCAAAGCTGTCGCAATTCGTCGACTCGACGCTTTATCCGCAGATATGGAGTGACCCGGCGCTGTCCCCGCGCGACCGTAGCCTGATCACCGTGGCAGCATTAATTGCCGCTGGGCACTCGGAAGAGTTGCCAGCCCACTTACGCCGTGCGGCTGGCAACGGTGTGACCCAAGACGAACTGGGGGCAGCCATCACGCACCTGGCGTTCTACGTGGGCTTCCCTGGCGCCATCACTGCGTCTGCTATTGCCAACGCCACGTTCAGCGAAACGGAGATCAACTGAATGAAAGCCATCAACATCAGAGAATTCGGTTCGCCAGACGTCCTTGAACTCGTCGAAGTCGCCAATCCTGAAGTCCGTCCTCACGACCTGCTGGTACGTGTCTATGCCGCCGGGGTGAACCGTGCGGATCTGACTCACCGGACCGGAGGGTACGGCCATCCGAATTTCGGTGACTCGCTGATCATCGGACTGGAAATTGCCGGCGAAGTGATCGGCAAAGGTAAAGCGGTGACGGGGTTCGAGGTCGGAGATCGAGTCATGGGCGTGGTCGGCGGCGGTGCCTACGCCGAGTTGGCACGCATCGATTACCGCATGGCGATGCACATCCCCGCGCAGCTTGACTATGTACACGCAGCAGCCATTCCCGAGGTCTTCGTCACGGCGCATGAAGCAATGATGCACCTGGCTCAACTCAAGGCTGGCGATTCGGTGCTGATTCACGCGGCCGCCGGCGGCGTCGGATCAGCCGCGGTGCAGTTGGCTTACGCCACCGGCGCCACGGTGTATGCGACGACCGAAGGCAGCAAGTTGGCGCGTGTCGAGCATTTGGGCGCTGACGTGGCGATCGATTATAAGACGCAGGACTTCGCTGAAGTGATCGCTGACAAAACCCAGGGTCGCGGCGTCGATGTGATCATCGACTTTATCGGTGAGCCCTACTTCGCCCGCAACGTCGCGTCCCTTGCACGCGGCGGCCGCCTCATTCAGGTGGGGATTCTCGGCGGTGGCGGCAACGTTACGGTGGCGCTGGAGGACATTCTTTATCGCCATTTGCAAATCATCGGTACGGTCATGAAGTCGCGCACGCAACCGGAGAAACACGCCATGATCAAGCGCTTCCGCGAGCACTGGCTTGATCGCTTCGAGGGTGCCGGAAGCCTTGAGCCGGTTGTTGATAGCACCTTTGCGCTAGCACGGGCTGCCGATGCGCATCGCCGGATGGAGTCTTCCGAAAACGTCGGGAAAATCATTTTGACGATGCAGCTTGAAGACTTGCTTTAAGTCTGGCCACATTGGGGATAGAGCTGAAAAAAGGTGCCCTTAGTGGGTACCTTCAACGGGTTGGGGACCACCTCTGAGCAGTGCGTTCTAAATCGGCTGATCGCGACAACCGGGCCAATCGTGACAGGCAGCTATTGGCCGAAAGCGGTCGGCAGCAATCGGCCAGAAGCGGTCATCTGGATCGGGTGGAATCGGGGCCGAGGATTACGCTCTCAGCCCCATAAATGCCGGTCAGACAGTTACCACGATTTTGCCGATTTGTTGATTGGCTTCAAGGAAACGGTGGGCATTCTGGATGTCGCTAAGCGCGAATGTCTTGGCGATGATCGGGCGCAACGCACCAGACTTCAGCCCTTGCAGAATAAATGCCTTCGCTTTTTCCAAGGCTTCTAGGTCGGCCACAATCTCTGCATAGAGATAGCCCTTCAAGGTCAAGCTTTTGCCCAGCACTGTAAACAGTGGGAATGGCGTCGGCTCAGGGCTAAGTGCGCCGTATTCCAGCAAGATTCCGCCTCGCGCCATGCTCTGCGTGAGGGGGGCAAAGGACGGCCCGCCTACAGGATCGAACACAACACGGGCGCCTTGACCGGCAGTTATCGCCATAACACGCTCGACGATGTCCTCTTCATCGCTGACGATGACGTGCGCAGCGCCAGCATCAAGTAGGGCTTGCTTTTTCGCGCTGGTTCGAGTGATCGCAATCGATATGGCTCCGACCATACGAGCAAGTTGGAAGGCGGCCAGGCCAACACTGCTTGATGCAGCGGTGATGATGACAAAGTCGTCCTGCCGCAGCTTCGCTTGTTCGATCAATGCCCCCCAAGCAGTGACGTATTGCATCCAAGACGCAGCAGCCTCTTCAAAGGACAAGTTCTCAGGACTCTTTACCACCAGGTGAGCCGGTACATTGGCCAGCTCGCCGTAGGTGCCCCATCGAGCGATATCCAAAGGCGGGATCACAGCGACTTTGTCACCAATCTTGATCTCCGTTACGTCGCTACCAACTGAAACCACGATGCCAGCGGCCTCATAGCCTAAGCGGCTAGGGAACTCGGCCTCCTGTAGATAGGCGTGATTGCGAAACATCACTTCGGCCCGGTTCAAGCCAATAGCTTTAACACCAATCTGCACCTCGTTTGGTGCCGGTGCCGAAACTTCCAGATTTTCCAGCTTCAGAACGCTGGCATCCCCGTATTCGTGGATTCTGACAATGCGTGCCATCTTGGATACCTCGTTTATTAATGGGCCTCGATGTAAACCCGGAATGTCTCCGGCCACTCGAAGGGTGACGAGAATTTAGCCATTGGTAGGGAGGGGATAAAGGCCTACGATGGCTCATGACTAAAAACAAGGTGTTTATAATGGATCGCCTGACGCAGATGGCTACGTTCGTCAAAACAGTTGAGCTGGGTTCATTCAGCGCCGCTGCGGACGATCTGAACTTGTCCCCTCAGCTGGTAGGGAAACAGGTGAAAATGCTCGAACAACATCTCGGTGTCTCCCTACTGCATCGGACTACGCGCAGGCAAAGCCTCACTGACTTCGGCAGGACGTTCTACCAGCGCGCAAAAATAATCCTCGCAGACATGCAGTCCGCCGAGAGCCTGGCGGCCCTTACGCGTGGCACACCAAGCGGTCGCCTTCGTATCAACGCGCCGGTTACGTTCGGGATTCGCGCGCTTTCGCCACGCCTGCTGGAATACATGGTTCGATATCCACAGGTGTCTGTCGACCTAACTCTATCGAACGAGCTGGTCGATATCGTCGATCATGGTTACGACGTGGTCTTTCGCATCGGCGAGCTGGTGAGCAGTGGGTTGAAGGCGATGCCGTTAGAGCCCTATCAAATGGTTTTGTGCGCTGCACCGTCCTACCTTGCACGTCGCCCACCCATCACGAATCCATGGGATCTACAGCAGCAGGAGTGTCTGGGTTTTACCTATTCTGATGGTCGCTCGCACTGGAGCTTCGATAGCCAAGAGGGGCGTATCGATGTTCCCATTACAAGCAAATTGACGATTAATCAGGGTGACCCACTGCTGGCAGCAGCTGTAGCGGGTCTGGGTGTGGTTCTACAGCCGATAGAGCTGGTTAGCGATGCATTGCGTGATGGGACGTTGGTGCGTCTGCTACCGCAGTATCCAGTGCCGACCACCTCAATGCATATGCTTTACGCCCCTGACCGAAGAATGACCCCAAAGCTGCGCAGCTTCTTGGAGTTCGCACGTGAGGCGTTTGGGCAACGAGGCCCTCTCTAACTACAGGAGAATCAATGTCCGCTTCTGGCCCAGAGTGTGTAAAAACTCCAAAGCCAGCTCGGATGATTAAAAATCGCGTTCCATATGAAATTCAGGTCTGTCGACTAGCCATACGTTTTCAGAGGTGACGTAGGAGTACGCACTTCGATTTTTTTTGCGGTGCTTTTAAACCTCCTGGACCCAAAGCGGTCGGTCACGAATGCAGCAACAACTGTCTCGGCAAAACGCGCGTTGCCGCATCTGTCCGGCGTCAGTAGGATTCGGTCATCGCTGACATAAATGGATGTGCGTATGGAAAGCATGCCGAGACTGGAAATTGAGCGCGTTGCGTATCAAGAGTTTTTAACTCTTTGGGAACGCGGAACATTCGAGAGTCGTTCGCTCACCCCCAACGCGTCCCCAACACAATCCCCTGCGTCTTGAACCCCTCAAGCGCCGCCACCCCGATCGGCATTAACTCCCGCGCCGTCACGCCGGCTATCTCTGCCAACGCAACCAGATGCTCCCGCCCGCTGCGCCGATGCTCCATCAGCGACACCAACAACGCATAAGCCATCGGCGCCAGGCGTGAAAAATTCACGTGTCCGGCATTGCGTTGGAGCAGGACCAAGGTCGGCGCCGCCGGTTTTTCGGTGGGTTGATAGCCCGGTCCGATATCGCACACCGGCCATTCATAGGCATGTACGCGCGCAAGCTCCGATACTACGGGCGTTCCCTCGATCAGGTCGCCGTGGGGGTTGTGTGACGGCTCCACCGCGTCGCTCAGCAGCAGGGTGCTTTCGCTCCATTCGTGCTGTGCCAGTTCGGGCAGCCAAGCGGGATAGTTGTGCAGGCTTGCGCGTTGCTCCAGGTAGGTGACGAACTCGCCGGCCAGTTGGGTGAAGAGCGGCGTCTGGCAGCGGAAGTTGGCGTAGAAGTCGTGGACCAGCCATCGCCAGTCGGCCGGTGGCAGGGTCCGGTGGATGACCGGGAAGCTGGCGGCCAGCAGTGATTCGATGCTGCCGATGAACAGTTGCCGGTAGACGGCCAGGCGTCGGGCTTCGATCCCCGGCGGTGGTGGGTTTTGGGGGTTGCGGACGTAGTCGGCCATGCAGTTGAGTTGTTCGAGCAATTGTTCAGGCATGGCGGGCCTCCGCCGTTGCCGGGCAAGCGCGTTGTTGAAGATTTTTGATGTGCTCGACTTCGGCGAGCAGCTCCGAGAGCGGAGGAAAGTTGAAGTCGCGTTCCAAGAGCGTCGGCACCGGGCCAAATCGTTGGTAGGTCTGGTGCAGCAGCGCCCAGACGTCCTGCTTGACCGCCGCGCCGTGGGTGTCGATCTTCAAGTCGTCGGCTTCGTCATAGTGGCCGGCAACGTGCAGGTAGGTGACGCGTTGCGCGGGAAGGGCGGCCAGGAATTTCGCGGCGTCGTAACGGTGATTGATGGCGTTGACGTAGAGGTTGTTGACGTCCAGCAGCAGGTCGCAGTCGGCTTCCTGGAGGACGGCATTGATAAAGTCTATTTCGCTCATGGCCTGGAAGGGGGCGGCGTAGTAGGAGATGTTCTCCACGGCGATGCGTTGACCCAGCACGTCCTGGGTCTGGCGAATGCGCGCGGCGACGTGGTGGACCGCTTCTTCGGTGAAAGGGATCGGCAAGAGGTCGTAGAGGTGGCCGCTGTCGGAGCAGTAGCTCAGGTGCTCGCTGTAGATCGCCACGGCATAGCGATCGAGGAACCGGCGTGTGCCGCGCAGCAGTTCCAGGTCGAGGGGTTGCGGACCGCCGAGGGACAGTGACAGTCCATGGCAGGTGATGGGGTGCCGTGCGGCCAGTTGGTCCAATTGTTCAGCGTAGACGCCGCCGACACCGATCCAGTTGTCCGGGGCGCATTCCAGGAAGTCCACGGCCCTCGGTGCCATTTCCAGCAGGTCGCCTAGCATGGCGCGGCGCAGGCCGAGCCCGGCGCCGCTGGGTGAAGTGAAGGTACTCATCGCAGTTCTCCAGGGATGACCAAACCCTCCCGGCGAGAGCGTCCGGGAGGGTGGCAGCGAAGGGGTTATTCCTTGGCTTGGCTCATGTGGATGAACAGTTCGGTTGGGACTTTCTTGCCATTGGCCGTGTACTGGCCGGTGCGGTATTTGTAGGTTTCCGCCTCGGACAGGTAGCCATCGTGGTTGCTGTCCATCTTTTCGAACTCCGCTTGCTGGGTCGGCGCGACGCTGAGGAACTCCTTCAGCGATACGCGGGCGTCGTCGTCAGTGTCGGTGCGAGCGAAGGACGCGTCGCCACATTTGCCTTCGCCGCACTTGCCCTCCGCGGCGGTGACTTTTTTGCCCGATTCGGCGGCACCACATTTGCCTTCACCACACTTGCCTTCCGCCTCGGTGGCCTTTTTGGACGATTCGCCGGCGCCACATTTGCCTTCGCCACATTTACCTTCGGAAGTTTTTTCAGCCGAGGCCAATTGATAACCCTGGGCCAGGGTGTCCACGGCGAAAGCGGACTGGGCCAGGCTCAAGCCGCCGGACAAAGCCAGGGCGGCGAGGGCGAGGCGAGCGGAGTTCGAGTTTTTTGTACGGGTCATGAGGTTTCTCCAGATAAGAGCTGTGTGGCCCCTGGCAAACGTTGCGCGGGGCGTGTGCCGTGGCGGCGTCACGTTGCTTGCCCGGTGCTCGGCACGTCGGGTCGAAGCAAGGCGGGACTGGCCTGTTCGGACGGGGCCATTTGGCGCTTGCCGTGTATCTGGGATGTGTCATGCGGCGGTGTGTTTGTATGGCTGTGTGTCGCGGATACAGAACGCTGCAAAAGGGTGGCGCTCAGGTCAGGTCATGCAAGTCCTTGCCCAGCGCCGACCCGAGCGTCCATCGGACACCAGCAGCGGTTTGCCGATGAGTTGTTGGCGCAGTTTCCCTTCGTTCTGATTCCTTCAGCCGTGCCCCGGCATTCCTGGAATTTGCGGGTGAGCTGCGATTTGGCGAAGGCCCCATTCAAGCTATTTCTCTAGAGCGCTTTGGCCTCGACACTCGACTGGTCAGGTAATTTCGGTGCCTTGATCGGGTAGCCGGCTTTTTTCGCTGATCCGCATTTTTCGCTTGCAGGTGCGTCTGTAATGGTCTCAGTTCCCACGCCACAATTCGGCCGTGCCGCAATGGCTCTATCGGGAGAAAACTCATGGCGAAGATGGCGATTTTTCTGGGTGGTTTCCTGGCGCTGACGCTGCTGATTGGTGTGCTGGCGACGATCTCACCTGTTTAAGCAGCTTTTCTTGCGGCGAGGGGATGAATCCCCTCGCCACAACAGCTTTCATTCAAGGAAGGATGCGTCGATCACCGATGCAAGATTACCTGCGCAATCTCCAGCAATGGCATGACCCGTTGCGCGGCGTTGAGCTTGATCGCTTCCTTGGGCATGCCGAATACCACGCAGCTGGCCTCGTCCTGGGCCACGGTGGCACTGCCGGCGTCGAGCATTTCCTTCAGACCGCGGGCGCCGTCGTCGCCCATGCCGGTCATGATGATGCCCGTGGCGTTACGGCCGGCGAACTTGGCCACCGAGCGGAACAGCACATCCACCGAGGGGCGATGGCGATTGACCAGCGGGCCGTCCACCACTTGCACGTGGTAGAACGCGCCGCTGCGGGTCACCATCATGTGCTTGCCGCCGGGGGCGATGAGGGCCAGGCCGGGGTGGATGCGGTCGTTGTTCTTTGCTTCGCGCACTTCGATCTGGCACAGGCTATTGAGCCGGGCGGCGAACGAGGCGGTGAATTTTTCCGGCATGTGCTGGACGATGACGATGCCCGGGCACACGCGCGGCAGGGCGGTCAGCACCGCTTCCAGCGCCTGGGTGCCACCGGTGGAGGTGCCCATGGCGACGATGCGCTCGGTGGTCTGGGCCATGGCATGGCCGTTGGCGGCTGGCAGCATGGCGTCGGCGGTGAGTTTGGTCGCCGGCGTCAGCGGCGCCGCTGGAGCCGGGCGTTTGCCCAGGTTGCGGACGTTGACCTGGGCGGCAGCACGGATGGCCGATACCAGTTCCGGCGCCGAGTCCAGCAGGAAGTTCTTCAAGCCGCTGGTGGGCTTGGTGATGATTTCCACCGCGCCGGCGGCCATGGCTTGCAACGTGGTTTCCGCACCCTTGGGCGTCAGCGACGAGCAGATCACCACGGGCGTGGGCCGTTCGCTCATGATCTTTTTCAGGAAAGTAATGCCGTCCATGCGCGGCATCTCAACGTCCAGCACGATCACGTCGGGCCATTCCTTCGCCAGTTTGTCCATGGCGAAAATCGGGTCGGAGGCCGCGCCGATGACGTTGATGTCCGGCGTGTCGTTGAGAATGGCCAGCAACACCTGGCGGACCACGGCGGAATCATCCACCAGCAATACATTTATTTTTTTGCCTGACATGGTTAATGCAGGGTCCTTATCGGTTGGTGCCTGACCCAGACGTCGCCCGTGCAAAGGTCGAAAATGATGCTGCGGTGGCCGGTGCTGCCCATATCCTGGGCGATCAGGTCCAGGCGATAGAGGGCGGCCATTTCCAGCGCTGCGTTGACGTTCAGTCGCGCCACGTCGCCATAGGGCACATGGCGTTGCAATTCGGGAAACATCTCGCCGCCGCCGAACAGCTTGAGCTGGTATTCCTCGGGCTTGGTGTGATGGGCCCGCGCCTTGCGGACGAACAGCTCGATGGCTTCATCGGCGTACATCCCGTTTAGCGCCGTGGAGCAACGCACCCGGCTAGGCAACATGAAGTGGCACATGCCGCCGATCTTGCGCTCTGGATGCCAGAGCGTAATCGCCACGCAAGAGCCGAGGATCGTGCGCAGGCGGGTCGGGCAGGTCGCAAAGCGAAACTCTCCCGGCCCCAGGTAGACCTCGGCGACTTGCTTGATCGCGGCGCTCATGGCTTGCGATAAATCGAAGGGGCGACCAGCTTCAACGCATCGGAAACGCCGTTGAGACTTTCCGAATGGCTGACGATGAAATACCCACCGGGCTTGAGCCGCGGGATGAGCCGGGCAACCACTTTGCTTTTGGTGGGCTGGTCGAAATAGATCATCACGTTGCGCAGGAAAATCACATCGAACTCCCCCAGCTCTGGAAGGGTGTCGTTGAGATTGACCTGGATGAAGTTGACGCGGTTGCGCAGTGCCCGGTCGATCAGCATGGTGCCCTGCTGGCTGCCGGTGCCCTTGAGGCAATATTTCACCAACAGCGAATGGGGCAGGTTACGGGCGCGCTCCATCGGATAATGCCCGGAACGGGCCTTGGCCAACACTTGCATGCTGATGTCGGAGCCGATGACTTCCCAAGGCGTGGTGCCCAGGCTTTCGGCCAGGGTCATCGCAAGACTGTAGGGCTCCTCGCCGGAGGAACTGGCGGCGCTCCACAGGCGAAAGGTCTTGCCCGGTGTCGCATGGGGTAGCACGTGATCGCGAAGAAAATCGAAGTGCTTGGGCTCACGGAAAAAGTAGGTTTCGTTGGTCGTCAGCAGGTCCAGCGCCACTTGCAATTCGTCGCTGCGCTGGCCGCTCATGATCAGCTTGAAGTACTCGCCGTAGCTGTCCAGCTCATAGTGCTTTAGGCGCTTGAAGAGGCGTCCGGCCACCAAGGCTTTCTTGGCCGGCGACAGGTTGATGCCGGCCGCCTGGTACAACCAGGATTGGAACTGGCCGAACTCCCGGTCGGAGAGGGCCATCGAGTTCACCGTGCGTTCCTTGCAAGTGTCTGTGCTCATGAGTCTGGCGCTTCCAACGCGGCGGGGCTGGCCTGGGCGAGTTCGGACATTTCGTCGATGGACAGCACCCGGTCCACTTCCAGGACGATGACGAACTTGCCATCGACCTTGGCCATGCCACTGATGAAATCGGCGCGGATCTTCGCGCCAAAACTCGGTGGCGGTTCGATCTGCGAAGCCGGGATTTCCAGCACCGCCGATACCGTGTCCACCAGCAACCCGATGTCCTGGGCCAGCCCGTCGGCGCTGGCGGCCTCGATGATCACCACGCAGCTGCGGCGGCTGATGGTGGAGTTCGGCCGGCCGAAACGGGCCGACAGATCCACCACCGGCACGACCGCACCGCGCAGGTTGATCACCCCGCGCACGAAAGCCGGCATCATCGGCACGACAGTCAGGTTGCCGTACTCGATGATTTCCTTGATGCACAGGATGCCGATGGCGAACATCTCCGTGCCGAGCATGAACGTCAGGTACTGCGCTTCTTCCTCGACCGCACTGGCGGTCTGGCGTGTGGTCGCGATGGCGCCCATTGCCTTTTCTCCTTTAAGCAAGCCTATGGAACCGTGCCATCAGAACCGGGTGAATTCCGATTCGTCCGGCGCGCTGGCCATGTTGTAGGCAAACGCCTTGGGCATCACCGGTGCCGGTGCCCGGGTCTGTTTGCGGCTGGACGGGCCGGGCGTGTTATCGACCCGGGCGACCTGGATGGCTGCTTTGGGCGGCGTGTCCAAGGTGAAGAAACTCATGGCCTGTTGCAGTTGTTCGGCCTGGCTGCTCATCTCTTCGGCGGTGGCGGCCAATTCTTCGCTGCTGGAGGCGTTCTGCTGGGTCACTTGGTTGAGCTGGGTCATGGCGGTGTTGATCTGCGCCACGCCGGCGGCCTGTTCTTCGGACGCGGCGCTGATTTCCTGCACCAGGTCCGAAGTCTTGTTGATGGACGGGACCATCTCGTTCAGCAGGCTGCCGGCCTTCTCGGCCATGTCGACGCTGCTAGACGACAGCTCGCCGATCTCCTGGGCCGCGACCTGGCTGCGCTCGGCCAGTTTGCGGACTTCGGCCGCCACCACCGCGAAGCCTTTGCCGTGTTCGCCGGCGCGGGCTGCTTCGATCGCAGCGTTGAGCGCCAACAGGTTGGTCTGGTAGGCGATGTCATCGATGATGCTGATGCGCTGGGCGATTTTCTTCATCGCCACCACGGTCTGCTGCACCGATTCGCCGCCGTCGGTGGCTTCCTTGGCAGCCTTGCTGGCCATGCCGTCGGTGACCTTGGCGTTCTCGGTGTTCTGGTTGATGCTGGCGCTCATCTGCTCGATGGATGCACTGGTTTCCTCGACACTGGCCGCCTGTTCGCTGGTGGCCTGGCTCATCGACTGGGCGGTGGCGCTGACTTCCTCGGAGGCGCTGGCGAGGTTGTCCGCCGCGTTGCGCACTTCACCGATGATATGTGACAGCTTGCCGACCATGTTCTGCATGGCGTTGAGCACCATGCCGGTTTCGTCCTTGGAACCGCCTTCGATCTTCGCGTTCAGGTTGCCTTCGGCCAGTTGCTCGGCGACGGCGGCGGCCTGCTTCAGCGGACGTGAAATCACCCGGGAAATAAACAGCGCCAGGCCCAGGCCCACCAGCAGGGCGGCAACCAGCACGACGATAATCGACAGGCGCGCGTTCTCGTACAGTTTGGTGCCGTGCGCACTGGCGACATCAGCCCCAGCGGCGTTGAGCTCGACAAGTTTTTGCAAGTCGCCGGTCACCAGGTCGAACCGATTCTTGGACTCGCCCTTGAGCATCGCATTGGCTTGCTCGGTCAGGTTCTGCCTGGACAGTGCCAGCAGGTCCTTGCTGATCGCCAGATAGGCGGCCCAGTCAGTGCGGGTGGTTTCGAATGCCTGCCGGTCTTCCGCGCTGGAAAGCAGTTTTTCGTAAGTGTCCAGGCGGGTTTCGAAGGCCTTCTTGGCCTCTTCCGCTTCCTGCTCCAGGGTTACGCGTTCTTGCTCGGAGTCGGCGGAAATGTGGCGGTTTTCCTTGAGGCGATAGCTCGCCGCGTAGAAGCGCATGCCCGACGCCGCGCGCATGGACGGCATCCAGTTTTCACGAATGTCGAGGGCGGTGTGGTTGACCTGGCCCAGCTGGATGATCGAGAACACGCCCATGACGGCGGTGAGCGCCAACACCACGAGGAATGAAGTGATCAGTTTGGTGGCGATTCTAAGGTCGTAGAACCATTTCATTGGGGAATACCTCTCCATGGAGTGTTGAAGCGTCAGCGAGCGTTGGCTTGTTGTAATGGGGTCGAGTTGTAGCGGTTTTCTATTTGTGCGATCTGGGTCAGCAATGCCGGTACGTCGAGAATCAACGCCACGGCGCCGCTGCCCAGGATGGTCGAGCCGCTGATGCCGCGCAGTGCGCCGAACAGCTTGCCCAAGGGTTTGATCACGGTCTGGAATTCACCCAAAAGGTCATCCACCACCAGCCCGGCCTTGAGTTCGGCGTAGCGCACCACCACCACATTCTGCCGGCGCGAGGCCGGGCCTTCGTGATGGAAGTGATCGCGCAGGTACACCAGCGGCAGCACTTCGCCGCGCAGGTCCAGGTAGCCTTGTTCACGGCTGGCGATGCCATCGTCTTCGCTCAGTTCGATGCATTCCTGGACCATGTCCAGCGGAATCACATAGGTGGACTGGCCGATGCCGACCAGGAATCCATTGATGATCGCCAGGGTCAGCGGCAGGCGGATGCGCACCACGGTGCCCTTGCCCGGCTGGCTGTCGAGGTCGACCGTGCCGCGCAGCAGTGTGATGTTGCGCTTGACCACGTCCATGCCCACGCCGCGTCCGGACAGGTTGGTGACGGCTTGGGCGGTGGAGAAGCCCGGTTCGAAAATCAGGTTGTAGATCTCCTGGTCGGTCAGGTTCGCACCTTGGGCGATCAGGCCGCGCTCATGGGCTTTTTCCAGGATACGATCGCGGTTCAGGCCGGCGCCGTCGTCGGCGATTTCCAGCACGATGCTGCCCGAGTCGTGGTAGGCATTGAGGTGCAGATGCCCCTTGGCCGGCTTGCCTGCCGCCAGGCGCGCCTCGGCGGTTTCGATGCCGTGGTCCATGGCGTTGCGCAGCAGGTGCATCAGCGGGTCGCCGATTTTTTCCACCACGGTCTTGTCCAGCTCGGTTTCCGCGCCGCTGATGATCAGGTCGATGTCCTTGCCGAGTTCCTGGCTGACATCGCGCACCACCCGGCGAAAGCGGTTGAAGG
The DNA here is from genome assembly GCF_035751725.1 of Pseudomonas frederiksbergensis. Classification (GTDB taxonomy): domain Bacteria; phylum Pseudomonadota; class Gammaproteobacteria; order Pseudomonadales; family Pseudomonadaceae; genus Aquipseudomonas; species Aquipseudomonas frederiksbergensis_A. Next base: position 2,258,247 of record NZ_CP142104.1, read on the forward strand.
TCTCGCCGATGGGGATCATGCGCAGGCGCAAGGCACCGTCGAGGATTTCTTCCACCAGCCCGGACACCGACGAGGTGGCTTCCTGCAGCGGATCGTTCTGGCAGGTACGCGCCAGCAGGCTGGCGCCCGCGCTGGCGATGACCAGCTCACCCACCAGGTTGATCAGTTCGTCGAGTTTGTCCGCGTTGACTCGCACATAGGTGCCGTCCTTGGTTTTGCTTTCGCTGGCCACGGCCTGTTTGTCGCTCGCGACCTGGGCGGGCATGCGCGGGGTCTTGCGTTGGTCCGGCATCAGTTCGCCCGTGGCGACCATGGCGGTGCTTTCGTCGGTCGGTGCGGGGGACGTCGCGACCAGGCCGGTGCTCGCCTGGGACTCGACCGCTTGGGCGGCAACGATTTCGATCACGCAGTCTTCGCGCACAAAATCGAACACTTCGTTGATCGCGGCATAGCCGGCGGCGGATCGAAACGCGATGTCGAAGCCCAAGTAGCAGGACTCGGCATCCCAGGCCTCGATAGCCGGCAGCGCGTCGGTCAGGGTGGTGAGGTCGACGATTTCACCCAGGGTCTGCAAATAGCGCAGGAATGACAAGGGGTCCATGCCGTTGCGAAACACGTCCTGGCCGAAGCGCAGGGAGATGTGCCAGAGGCTCGCTTCGGCTGAATCGGCCGTTTCGGTTTTTGCTGTCCGGGCCGGTTCGGCTGCGGTCGAGGGCGCCTGGTATTCCTGCAGGATCTGGCACAGTTCCATTTCCCGGGCCAGGGCAGGGGGTTGCAACGCCGAGCCCTGGTTGGCGACCACGTCGATCAGCTCGAGCATGTGATCGCCGGACTTGAGCAGCACGGCGATCAAGCCAGGGTCCACCGCGACGCTGCCCTCGCGCAGGCGATCGAGCACGTCCTCGACGATGTGGGTAAAGCTGACGATCGGCTCCAGGCCGAACAGCCCCGCCGAGCCCTTGATCGTATGGGCCGCGCGGAAAATCGCGCCGATGGCGTCATCGTCGCCGGGGTCGTTTTCCAATTGCAGCAACGATTCTTCCATCGCCTGCAGTTGTTCACGTGCCTCGACGATGAAGGTTTGTTGTGCCTGATCGAGATTGATGCTCACGCTCATTTCCTTTGTCGTGTTCGACGTGTTGCGCAGGCGCTAGGCAACCAGGTTGCACAGGGCCAATGTTTCCGTGACGGCCTTGCTTTGGTCGGTCACCGTCAGTTGAGTCCCGGCCTTGGGTGCCTCGCGCTGAATCATCAGCAGCAGTTGCAGGCCGGCGCCATCCATCTCGGTGATCTGCGACAGGTCCAGCGCCATCGCTGGCGTTGCCCCCAACCGTGGCAGCAATTGCGCGGCCAGGTCGGCGGCGGTGTAGATCGTCAGCTCGCCATCGATCTGCACCCGCGCGGTGTCATCCTCTATTTCGTACAGCAGCGGCATTGAAGCCTCCGGCCATCAGGGAAGAATCAGCTTGGATACCGCCGCCAGCATCTGCGCCGGCTGGAACGGCTTGACCACCCAGGCCTTGGCACCTGCGGCCTGGCCCTCTTGCTTCTTCGATTCCTGGGATTCGGTGGTGAGCATGATGATCGGCGTGAACTTGTAGCTGGCCAGCTTCTTGACCTCCTTGACGAAGGTGATGCCATCCATGTTTGGCATGTTCACGTCGCTGATGATCAGGTGCACTTTCTGGCCGTTGAGTTTGCCCAGTGCGTCCTTGCCATCGCTGGCCTCGATCACGTCGTAGCCGGCACTTTTCAACGCGATGCCGACTACCTGCCGAACGCTCGCGGAGTCGTCGACAACCAATACACTTTTAGCCATGAACGGCTCTCCTAGAAGAAGGTTATTTCCTGTGAAGTCTGTTGCGCAGCCGAGTCGCCGTGATGATTGCGGCGTTGCTCGTCGGTGGCGTAGGTGGTTTCCATGCGCGCCAGCCATTGGCGGGCGTCGATGGAGGCGGCCTGTTCGGGCGACTGGCTGGCTTGCTGCATGTGCACATGCAGGTCCTCGATGTTGTCGCGCACGTGGCTGAGGATCTGGCTGACCCGATCCTGGAATTGCAGGCTGACCAGCACTTCGGTGAGTTCGTCGCGAATGCCGTAGCTCTCCCGTTGCAACATGTCGGCCGAATCGGCGAGGCGCCCGGTAACGCTCTGGAAGCGTTCGAGCACACGCTGGATGCTGCCTTCGGACACGGCCACGGACTGGCTGTCCTGGTCGGCGCCGCTGGAAGCAGCCTGCACCAGTTGGGTGATGGCGGTGTTGATGACGTCGACCTTGGCCGACATCTGTTGGCCGGTCTCGCTGGACTTGCTCGACAGTGCACGTACGGCGTCGGCCACTACCGCAAAACCACGTCCGGCTTCGCCCGCCCGGGCGGCTTCGATGGCGGCGTTGAGGGCCAGCAGGTTGGTCTGGGCGGCAATCGCCGCGACGTCGGCGGCCATGGTCCGCAGCTCGCCGGTGTAGGCGGTCAGGTTGCGCACTTGGGCAAGGGTTTCATCACGGCTGGCCTGGGTGGACTTCAACGAATCGATGACCTTCACCAGTTCGCCTTCGCTCTGCGCCAGTACCTGGACGGCGCCACCGCCGCTGCTGCCGGCCAACTCGCCGGCGGCCAGTTGCGAGGCTTGCACGGTTTCTTCGAGGCGCGAGGAAATGCCGGTGAAACGGCTGGTCAAGGAGACGATCGCGGTTTCAGTCTGCTGGCGCGAACTTTCGACTTGCTTGGCCCAGATGGGCATGGCACCGAGGATCACTTCGTTGAGTTGTGCGTCGCTTTTGTGAGCGCCATGGTCCGCGGCTAGCAGTTCGTGACGGGCGATGGCCGCTGCGGCGACCTTGTCCAACTGCAGGCGCTGCGAGCGCGTACCCCAGAGACCGGCACCCACGCCAAGGACCAGGAGCACGGCACTGAAACCGATGGTTTGCGCATTCGCGCCATTGAGCGCCAGCACACCGGCGCAGGCGATGACGGCAACGATCAAGGCGTGCCAGCAAGTGTGCGTCCGGGGTTTGGCGAGGGAATGGTCGTGGGGATACGACGTCATGGTTCGGTCCTTGAACAGTGTTGCTGACAGGATATTTGCGAATAACTGGTTATCTGCAAAACCGACTCGGTCTTTAGGACCAGTCGTCCGGTTCTGCAAGAAAAGGTGGCACATTGATATCTCAGATTAGACGAGATTGGCGAAATGTCGAGGTGACCTGACCTACGGAAAACCCGTGGCGAGGAAGCCTGCTCCCGCTGGACCGCGCAGCAGTCCCAGCCACCGGTCTGATTTCCCGGCGATGCCAAGTTAAAAAGCGGGCCGCTTCGCGATCCAGCGGGAGCACGCTCCCTCGCGCCACAAAAGCGGACATCTTCCGAAACATAACGAAAGGATTGAGCTAAATTACCCGCAACAGATTTCGAACCTGCCATCGAGCCCCCATGCCCACCCAGTCGCTCTGGAAAACCTACCTGCTGTTCCTGGCCCCCATGGTCCTGTCCAACTTCCTGCAATCGATGTCCGGTACGCTCAACAGCATCTACATCGGCCAAATGCTCGGCACCCAAGCCTTGGCGGCGGTGTCGGGGATGTTTCCCATCGTGTTTTTCTTCATCGCGTTGGTGATTGGCCTCGGCGCCGGGGCAGGGGTGCTGATCGGGCAGGCGTACGGCGCCGGCGAGACGGGGACCGTGAAGGCAATTGCAGGCTCGACCCTGTTGCTGGGGGCGATCATCGGGTTGGCGGCGGCGATCCTTGGCAGTGTCTTTGCCCGCGAGGGCCTGCAAGGACTCGGCACGCCCGCCGATGTGCTGGATGACGCGGTGTCCTATGCGCGGGTGATGATGTGGATTTTGCCGATGCTGCTGGTGTTCGTGCTGTTCACCCAGTTGTTGCGCGGTGTCAGCGATACCGTTTCGCCGCTGCTGGCGTTGCTGGTGTCCACCAGCGTCGGGATGCTGCTGACGCCGGTGCTGATCCGTGGCTGGCTGGGTTTTGCGCCGATGGGCATCCAGAGCGCGGCATTGGCGGGGCTGGTGGGCACCGCGTCGGCGATGGCGATGCTGGCGTGGCGCCTGAACCGCCGGGACCATGCCCTGGCGCCGGACCGTGCGCTGTTCGCGGCGATGCGCCTGGACAGGGACATCCTCGGCAAAGTGCTGCGCATCGGCTTGCCCACCGGTTTGCAAATGGTGGTGATCTCGCTGTCGGAGCTGGCGATCCTGGCCCTGGTCAATCGCCACGGGTCCCAGGCCACGGCGGCCTACGGCGCGGTGACGCAGATCGTCAACTACGTGCAGTTCCCGGCGCTGTCGATTGCCATCACCGCTTCGATCCTTGGCGCCCAGGCCATCGGCGCCGGACGCCTGGAACGCCTGGGGCCGATCCTGCGCACCGGGATGTTGATCAATGTCTGGTTGACCGGTGGGCTGGTGCTGCTGGGTTACCTGTTGTCCCGTTGGTTATTGGGACTGTTCATCACCGACCCGGCGGCGCGGGTCCAGGCCGAACATTTATTGCACATCATGCTCTGGAGCCTGTTGGTGTTCGGGTTCCAGGCAATTATCGGCGGCATCATGCGCGCCAGCGGCACGGTGCTGGTGCCGGTGGCGATCTCGATTTTCTGCATTATCGGCGTGCAAGTGCCGGCGGCCTACCTGCTGGATGCCCACTTCGGCCTTCAAGGCGTGTGGATGGCGTTTCCGGTGGCTTACCTGAGCATGTTGGTATTGCAGACGGTGTATTACAAACGGGTCTGGCAGCATCAGCGGATCGAGCGGTTGGTGTAGACCGGCCCAAGCTGGAACCCCTGCGGAAGCGAGCGTGCTCGCGATAGCATCGACACGTTCAATTTTGATATAGGCTGACAGACTGCCATCGTCGGAACGCCGCCCGGAGCAAGCTCGCTCCCATAGTTTTGGCCACCTTCTTCCCGTCATCCACGAGGATCCCGATGTCCGTAGAACACCCCTCCATCGCCTACCGCGCCTTCCTCTTCGACATGGACGGCACGCTGCTCAATTCCGTCGCCGCCACCGAGCGGATCTGGACCCGCTGGGCCATGCGCCATGGCCTGGACGTGGCGAAATTCTTGCCGACCATTCATGGCGTGCGCGCCGTCGACACGGTCGCCCGCCAGAACCTGCCCGGGATAGATGCGCAAGCCGAGGCCGCGCAGCTTACCGTTGAAGAAATCGAGGACGTGGAAGGCGTGGTCGAGGTGCCCGGTGCGCTGGCGCTTCTCAAACGCCTGCCGCCGACCCAATGGGCGATCGTCACCTCGGCGCCGATGGCCTTGGCTTTGCGTCGCATGGAGGCGGCCGGGATCCCGCGACCCGAGGTGATGGTGACCGCCGAAGACGTGAGCAGCGGCAAACCGAACCCCAATTGCTATCTGCTGGCCGCGCAGCGCTTGCAAGTGGCTCCAGGGGAATGCCTGGTGTTCGAGGATGCCCAGGCCGGGATCAAGGCCGGCGAGGCGGCGGGCATGGATGTGATGGTGGTGACCGCCACGCATACACACCCGGTGGTGACGTTGCATTCGCAGATCAAGGATTACCTTGGGCTGGGAATCGCGGTGGATGACGGACTGATGCGCCTTTCAAACCACCGCTAGGAACCCGTGGGAGCAGGGTCGCTCCCACAGTTTTACCTCAACGATTCCAGGATCAGGTCACCACCCGATAGCACGGCACATACGCCGCGCCGCCCGGCAGTTTCATCCGGTGCTGGGCGACGAAGGCTTGGAGCAGGCGGTCGAGGGGCTCCATGATGGCGGGGTCACCGTGGATCTCGTACGGGCCGTGCTCTTCGATCAGGCGGATACCCTTGTCCTTGACGTTCCCCGCCACGATTCCCGAAAACGCCCGGCGCAGGTTGGCGGCCAGTTCGTGGGACGGCAGGTCGCGGCTCAGGCCCAGGCTGGCCATGTTTGCATGGGTCGGGTCGAAGGGGCGCTGGAAACCTTCGTCGATTTTCAGCAGCCAATTGAAGTGAAAGGCGTCGTTGCGCTCGCGGCGGAACTGCTTCACTTCTTTCAACCCCTGGGTCATTTGCCGCGCCACTTCGGCCGGGTCGTCGATGATGATCTGGTAGTGCTCTTGCGCGGCTTCGCCTAAGGTTGCGCCGACGAACGCGTGCAGTTGATCAAAATACGGCGTGGCGCTTTTAGGCCCGGTGAGGATCACTGGGAAGGGCAAGTCCTGGTTGGCCGGGTGCATGAGAATGCCCAGCAGGTAGAGGAATTCTTCCGCGGTACCGGCGCCGCCCGGGAAAATGATGATGCCATGGCCGACGCGGACGAAGGCCTCCAGGCGCTTCTCGATGTCCGGCAGGATCACCAACTCGGTGACGATCGGGTTCGGTGCCTCGGCGGCGATGATGCCCGGCTCCGTCAGGCCCAGGTAGCGGCCGCCGTGGATGCGCTGCTTGGCGTGGGCGATGGTGGCGCCTTTCATCGGGCCTTTCATCACGCCCGGGCCGCAGCCGGTGCAGATGTCCAGGCTGCGCAGGCCCAGTTCGTGGCCGACTTTCTTGGTGTACTTGTATTCTTCGGTATTGATCGAGTGACCGCCCCAGCACACGACGATTTTCGGCTCCACGCCAGGGCGCAGGGTGCGGGCGTTGCGCAGCAGGTGGAACACGTAGTCGCTGATGCCTTGGGATGAGCTCAGGTCGATGCGCTGGCTGTCCAGCTCGTTCTCGGTGTAGACGATGTCGCGCAGGGCGCTGAAGAGCATTTCCCGGGTGCTGGCGATCATCTCGCCGTCGACGAACGCATCGGCCGGCGCGTTCAACAGTTCCAGGCGCACGCCGCGGTCCTGTTGGTGGATGCGGATTTCGAAGTCCTTGTAGGCTTCCAGGATGGTCTTGGCATTATCGACATGGGCGCCGGTGTTGAGGATGGCCAGGGCGCACTGGCGGAAAAGATCGTAGATGCTGCCGGAACCGGCTTCGCTCAGTTGTTGCACTTCGCGCTGGGACAAAGTCTCCAGGCTGCCCTTGGGGCTTACCGAAGCGTTGATTACCTGTCTTTGAGTCATTCAGCTTTCCTTGAAAACGATGCCGCTCGCACTATGGCGGCATCTTGAAAAAACGTCCACGCGGGAAGATCGCACGATCCTTGCGGTATCGCCATGGACTTTGATCCGGATCCGTCGGGTCGGTTGCAACACAAAATGGGCCCCAGCATAGCTAAATCGACCGGGCAGGCGATAATGCGCGAGTCTTTTCACGCCACACAAGGAAATTGCGACGCGATGTTCGAGATCAAACCGTGGGACGCCGCCGAGTATCGGCAACAGACCCGCCGCAGCACGCTCATCGTGGCCGTGGTGTTCTTGGCGCTGGCGATGCTGCTGTCCAGTCTGGCCGTAATGCTGTTCGGTACGCCGGGGGGCGATAATTTACGCTTCAATGTCGGGGGCGTTTTCGCTGCCGTATTGGTCATGGCCGGGCTGATGCGCGGGTTTTTCTGGTCCCAGCCGTGGATGGCGGCGGCAGTGTACGGTTGGCAGCTCAAGCGCAGCCTGATGAGCATCACCAACGTGATGCACCAGGTGAAAGCCGGTGTACAGGCCCAGGATCCGGCGGCCATGAAGCTGCTGCGGTTTTATCACTTGGGCCTGGCCCAGATGCACCTGCTGGACGCCAACTCCAGCGACCACGCCTCGTTGATTCGCGAGGCCGACGAACATCTGGAAACGATGCAGGCGCTGGGCCTGGCCCCTGACCAATCGCGTCTGGACCCGGCCTGGATCGACACGGTGAAACAGGCCTACAGCGAGCGCCGATAACGCCACTCATCGGTTGCCTTGGGTAAAAAATAAAACCCAGGTGCCGGGACGCCTTTCTCATGAACAGTCATGGGAAGGAGAGTCGAGATGACTGGAAAGATCGTTCAGGGAACCTGGGCCATGCTCTGCGCGGCTACGGTCGGATTGGCAGGTTGCGCGGGCGATAACAGCCAGTCGCCGGTGGATGCGCCAGGCGCCGCGAAAACCCCGACCACCGCGACACTGGAAGCGGGGGCCGGGATCATGCAGAACAAACCCCCGTTGCAAGCGTTGGATACCTATCTTGATGGCTTCCATTTCTACAACGGGCGAATGTCCGGGCAAATGGAAGCGCATCACTACTGCACGGCCCTCAACGAAGAGGTGTTCCAGTGCGCCATCTACGATGCCAATACTGCCAAGGCCAAACTGATGGGCGTGGAATACATCATCAGCAAGCGCTTGTTCGAAGGCTTGCCTGCCGCCGAAAAGCAGCTGTGGCACAGCCATGTACATGAAGTGAAGTCAGGCCAACTGGTCGCGCCAGGCATCCCCGAAGTGGCGGAGACGCGCTTGATGAAAAACCTGGTCAGCACCTACGGCAAGACCTGGCATACCTGGCACACCGAGCAAGGCAACGCGCTGCCCTATGGTGTACCGCAACTGATGATGGGCTTCACTGCCGATGGCCAGATCGATTCGCAGTTGGTGGGCGAGCGCGACCGGCGGATGGGCATCGACAGCGAAGCGAAGAAACATGCCCGCGAATCGATCAACGCGCCGGTAATCGACCCTGGCGCGGATGCCTGGCAGAAAGGGCAGGTGTGGCAGATCAAGGATCCGACGGGGCATGCCCATTAAAGTAGTTTCAAAGATGCTTTTGTGGCGACGGAGCTTGCTTGCGCTGGGTTGCGGAGCAACCCCAGGGCTATCAACTTGGAAATATATAAGTAGTTAGGGCGGCTGCGCAGCCCAGCGGGCGCAAGCTCCCTCGCCACGGAGGGGCAGGGAGCGGAAATAAGGGGGGTAAAACGAATTACGGCTGTTTGAAATGCCCCGGAACATCATGTTCCGTTTCGTTTGGCTTAGTTCTTTTCTGAACTTGCACGTCACTGATCTTGAGGCTCTTAAGTTCAGTGAAGGTCACCCTCAAGAGTGCCTCGGCTTCTTCGGGGCTCAGCGTCTCGGTGTCACCCGCCAGCACCCGGCTATCGGGTTGACCGTCGGCGATGAAACTGACAATGAATCGATCCTGGCTCATTCGCTACCTCGACAGTTCAAGCGCCGGGACGCAGCAGAGCTGCGCCCCAACGATTCTCCGGGTTACGATTTCCTGCCGCCGCCGTGGCTGCGTTCGCCACCTTTGCGGCCAGCTTCAGAAGCTTTCTCCCGGTCATTTGCGAAGTTGCCGCCCGAAGCGTGTCCGCCTTTCTTGCCGGCTTCGGATGCTTTCTCACGGTCGTTTGCGAAGTTGCCTGGGTTTTTGTTTCCGCTATTAGCCATTTCGAGAATCCTCATTTTGGTTAAGCGAGTAAAACGTGCCTCGCAATACTGTGAAAGAAAACGGCAGAAGGAAGTTTAGAAAAAACGTTTCGCTGGCGACGAGCGGTCGATATTTATATAAGTCCATGGCGAAACCTATACAACCGTTTCGCTTGAACTTATACAGCATCGATTTTGTTAATTAAGTAAGTCGCGGCAAATGGTATTTATCCATCGAATTTCAGTCTTCCCCGCCGCTCACTTTCCAATGCTTGGCTTCAGGCGCAAACACCACCTGTTCAACCCGATGCGCTATGCCGAAGGCCAGCGAGTTTTCCGCTGGGATCACCCTCTCCTCGGCGCAAAGGCATTTGAAGATGTCCAGCTGCGTGGCGGCGCCGGCGGTTTCCTTGACGTAGATTTCCACGTACCGCGCCACGTCGTTGTCCAGGCTGGACAGGTATTCGCGCAAGCGCGAGTGGTCCACCGACTTCTGGCCGAAATACCAATTCATCGGGTGGATGAGGAAGCGCGAGTGGGGCGTAGTGGTGCGGTCGCTGGCGGCCAGGTACATGACGATGCCCATCGACTCGATGTTGCCGGCGTTCACGGCGCGCACCGGCACGGGGAGTGACTTGATGAAAGTGTAGAGGGTGAATCCGAAGTTGGTGCTACCGCCGACCGTAGAGAGGTTGAGCATCAGCGAGTCGGCGCCTTTTTCAATGGCCTCCAGACAGTTGTCCCGGAAGCGCTCGGTGGTTCCCTGATCGATCTGGCAATGGAAATGGACGATGTGTTCGGACATCTGAAACTCCTCTCGACGTCACGCGTTGACGAGTCTGCGGTTCGGCGGCTCTGTACAGTTGGGAGTCCGCCGGCTGTCGGATGTTCCACTTCCGTAACACGCTTATCGAGTCCGGCAACGAATCGATCGCTTCGGTCAACAGGCTTCGACGGCCTGGGCCATGCGTTGCAGGAACATCGTCAGTGCGGCTTCTTGCGGACTGAGGCCTTTGCGCACCCGGGGCTTGGGCAGCTCATGCAGCACACCGCGCATGAAGCCTTCCACCACGGCCGGGTGGATGTAGCATTTGCGACAGACGGCAGGGGTGTTGCCCAACTGCCGGGCGACCTGCCTGACCATCTCGGCCACGTGCCGCTTGGCCTCGGTTTCGGTTTCCCATTGCAGTGTGCGCAGTCCGTCCAGGGCGGCCGCGCTGCCCGCCCAGGTGCGGTAGTCCTTGGCGGTGAAATCGGCACCGGTGAGCGTCTTGAGGTAGGCGTTGATATCCGAAGACGTGATGGCGTGACGCTCGCCGTGTTCGTCCAGGTACTGGAACAGGTTCTGCCCGGGGATCTCCTGGCAACGCTTGACGATCCGCGCCAGGCGCCGGTCCTTGACGGTGATCTGGTGTTCGATGCCGCTCTTGCCGCGGAACTGGAACGCGATGGCGCTGCCGTTGACCGCGACATGCTTGTTGCGCAACGTGGTCAGGCCGTAGGAGCGGTTGTCCCGGGCGTATTGGGTATTGCCGACGCGGATCAGGGTCACGTCGAGCAAGGTGATGACCGTTGCCATGACTTTGTCGCGGCTGAAGCCGGGGGTGGCGAGGATCTCCTCCAGGCGCTTGCGCAACCGGGGCAGGGTGCGGCCGAATTCCAGCATGCGCGAATACTTGTCGGCATCGCGCACTTCGCGCCAGCGCGGATGATAACGGTACTGCTTGCGCCCACGGGCATCGCGGCCGGTGGCCTGCAGATGGCCCCGCGGGTCGGTGCAGATCCAGACATCCGTGTAGGCCGGCGGAACGGCCAAGGCATTGATGCGCTGGATTTCGGCTGCGTCAGTGATGCGCTCGCCCGAGGGATCGAAATAGCAGAATTTGCCCCGCAGTTTCCTGCGGGTGATGCCCGGCGCCGTGTCATCGACGTAATGCAAGTCGGCCGGGAGCGCATCGGGCAGCGGGGTGTCGGGCATGGTGGATCCTTGGCAATGAATTCAGTTGGCCTGTGAATTCATTGACCGCTGGCCGTTGCGGTCGTGCCGAGATTCTCATCTCACCCAATCGACCTTGTGGGGCGAGACTGCTCGCGAACGCTCTAGACACCGTCCGATAATTGGAAACTGGCTCACCGTCTTCGCGAGCAGGCTCGCTACCACAGGGATCTTCTGTGCGCAGAAAGGCTACGCCAACACCGCCACAGCCTTGATCTGCGCCCACAACACTTGCCCGGGATGCAGCTTCAACTGGTCGCGTGAATACCGGGTGATTCGCGCCAGCAGCGGTGTGCCGGTGGCTTCCAGGCGGATCAGCACATGGGCGGCGTTGTCACTGGCCAGTTCGCTGACGACCGTCACCGGCAACCGATTGAGGATGCTGGTCTGCGCATCGTTTGCCAGGCTCAGGCTGACGTCCCGGGCCTGGACCTTGAAACGCAGCGGCTGCCCGACAGCCAGGGGCGTGTGGGTGACCCGCACGTTGAGCTGGCTGTCGGGCAGGGCCAGGGTGAGCAACTGATAGTCCGGGTTGTAACCGACGACTTTGCCCTGGATCACCACGCCCGCGTCATCGCCCATGGCCAATGGCAGGTCGAGCCGGGCCAGGGTCTCGCCGATCGGCCCGCTGGCCAAGGCACGCCCGGCCTCCAGCAGTACGATGTGATCGGCCAGGCGCGCCACTTCGTCCTGGGAATGGCTGACGTACAACACCGGGATGTCCAGTTCATCGTGGAGCCGTTGCAGGTAAGGCAGGATCTCATTCTTGCGTCGCGTATCGAGGGCCGCCAAAGGCTCATCCATCAGCAACAGGCGCGGGCTGGTCAGCAAGGCGCGGGCGATGCCGACGCGCTGGCGCTCGCCGCCGGAGAGGTTGTGCGGCGGCCTGTCGAGCAGGTGGCCGATGCCCAGCAGTCCTGTCGCGTGGTTGATGTCCACGCGCCGTTGCGCCGCGGCAACGCGCTTGAGGCCGAACAAGAGGTTGTCGCGTACCGACAAGTGATCGAACAGGCTCGCCTCCTGGAAAACGTATCCCAGCGCTCGCTGGTGAGGCGGCACGAAAACCCCACGTTCGCTGTCTTGCCACACCTCGCCATTGACCTCGACGAAGCCCAGCGTCGGCCGGTCCAGCCCGGCGATGCAGCGCAGGCAGGTGGTCTTGCCGGAGCCGGATTCGCCGTACAGCGCTGTCACTCCACGGCCAGGCAATTGCAGATCCAGGTCCATGGAAAAATCGCCACGCTCGAGTTGAAATCTCGCCTGGATCATCGATCAGCTCCAACCGGCGCGGGTACGGCGGCTGGAGTACAGCGCCAGTAGCACCAGGAAAGAAAACACCAGCATCGCCGCCGCCAGCCAATGGGCCTGGGTGTATTCAAGGGCTTCGACATGGTCGTAGATCTGCACCGACACCACCCGGGTCTTCTCGGGGATGTTGCCGCCGATCATCAGCACCACGCCAAATTCGCCGACGGTGTGGGCGAAGCCGAGGATCGCGGCGGTGATGAAGCCGGGTCGGGCCAAGGGCAGGATGACGCTGAAGAAGGTGTCCCACGGCCCGGCCCGCAGGGTGGCGGCGACTTCCAGTGGACGGCTGCCGATCGCGGAAAAGGCGTTTTGCAGCGGCTGCACCACAAACGGCATCGAATAGATCACCGAGCCAATCACCAACCCGGTAAAGCTGAAGGTGAGGGTGCCAAGCCCGAGCGCCTGGGTGACCTGGCCAATCCAACCGTTGGGGCCCAATGCCAGCAGCAGATAAAAGCCGATCACGGTGGGCGGAAGCACCAACGGCAGGGCCACCACCGCGCCCACCGGGCCGCGAAGCCGCGACTGGGTGCGCGACAGCCACAGGGCAATGGGCGTGCCGATGAGCAGCAGGATCACCGTGGTCAGCGACGCCAGTTTCAGGGTCAGCCAGATGGCGGCGTAGTCGGCATCGGTCAGCGGCATCAGGGTTTGTAACCGTAGGCTTGGATGATGGCGGCGGCTTTCGGGCTCTTCAGATAGTCCATCAGCGCCCGGGCGGCGGGGTTGTCCCGGCCCTTGCCGAGGATCACGGCGTCCTGCTTGATCGGGTCGTGCAGTTCGGCCGGAACAATCCACGCCGAACCGCTTGCCAGCTTGCCGTCCTTGAATACCTGGGACAGGGCGACGAAGCCGAGCTCGGCATTGCCGGTGGAAACGAACTGATAGGCCTGGGTGATGTTCTGGCCTTCGACGATCTTGGCCTTGACCTGCCCGGTGAGCCCCATTTCAGCCAAGACCTGGGTGGCGGCGAGGCCATAGGGCGCGGTTTTCGGGTTCGCGATGGACAGGTGCTGGAACGCGTTTTTTCGCAGGACCTGGCCCTTGCCGTCAACGTAATCGTCCTTGGCCGACCATAACGCCAGCGTGCCGACGGCATAGGTGAAGCGCGAACCTTTGACGGCATCGCCTTCGTTTTCCAGTCGGGCCGGGGTTGTGTCGTCAGCGGCCAGGAACACTTCGAACGGCGCGCCGTTCTTGATCTGGGTGTAGAACTGCCCGGTCGCGCCGTATGCGGCGATCAGTTTGTGCCCGGTGTCCTTCTCGAAACCGGCGGCGATGGCCTGGATCGGCGCAGTGAAATTGGAAGCGACGGCGACTTGCACCTCATCGGCTTGGGCAGCGTTGGCATAAAGACAGGCAGCCAGGAGCGGGGCGAAATGGATGGGGCGCATGGGCAAGGTTCCGTGGGGGCGGGTTCGCTATATAGCGGAATATATAGCGAACCGCTGACAAACGGAACGCGGCGTTTTGTCAGCGTTGGCAGAGAGCCTGTACAGGTGACGTTGACCGAGCGGCCGCCTTCGCCAGCAGGCGCCCAAGTCAGCCCTTGAACCGAGCCAGCGCCTCCTCAGCCAGACGCCGCGTCAGCTCGCCACTGGGCAACTCACGCCCCATGGGAAACGCCTGGCCGGCCCAGAGATTGGAGAAGTCAGCTTCGTCCTTCGCGCGAAGGGGCATCAATGCTCCGCCCGCCAGAGGGAATGCCGGGGCGAGCGGGCTCATCGGGCCGACTTCGCGCATCACGCGGTTGACGATCCCTCGGGCCGGGCGACCGGTAAACAGGTTGGTGACCGCCGTCTGGCTTTCCTTGGCCGTGCGCAACGCCCGATGATGGGACGCGCTGATCTTCGCCTCGGGCGTGAACAGATAGGCACTGCCCAGTTGCACCGCCGACGCGCCCAGGGCAAACGCGGCGACGATTCCCCGTGCATCACCGATACCTCCGGTGGCGATCACCGGCACCTTCACTGCGTCCACGATCTGCGGCAGCAGGGCGAACAGGCCCACTTGAGTGTTGAGGTCTTCACTGAGGAACATCCCGCGATGACCGCCGGCTTCATAACCCATGGCGATGATCGCGTCGCAGCCGTGCTGTTCGAGCCAGATGGCTTCCTCGACGGTGGTGGCCGACGAGAGGATTTTCGCGCCGGTGGCCTTGACCCGATCCAGCAACGACTTTTCCGGCAGGCCGAAGTGGAAGCTGACCACCTTGGGCCGCAGTTCTTCCAGCACGCGACAGGCCGCATCGTCGAATGGCGTGCGATTGGACACTGGCGTCGGCGCGTCGAAATCCACGCCCAGTTCTTCGTAATAAGGCTTGAGTCGTTGTTTCCAGGCTTCGGCCCGCTGCTCATCAAAAACCGGCGGTTGATGGCTGAAAAAATTCACGCTGAACGGCTTGTCGGTCTGTTCGGCAATGTCGGTCAGCGCCTGGCGCAGTTGCGCCACATCCAGCATCGCCGCAGGCATCGAGCCCATCCCACCGGCATTGGACGTGGCGACTACCATCGCCGGACCGGTCACGCCAGCCAGCGGCCCCTGGATGATGGGATGCTCGATGCCGAGCAGGTCGAGAATGCGGGTGTCTGGCCACTGACTCATGTCCGGGTGTCTCCGACGGCAGAAGGAAACGCTGTTTTTAGCAGGTGTGACCCGGCCAGGGCCAGTCGAGTTTTTCAATCGATGCCCGGGTTGATCCCGACGCAAGGATCGGTACGATGCGGACTTCACCATCAAGGAGCCCGACCCATGGACATGAGACTCAGGACTGTCGACCCCTTCACGGTTGCCGGATTGCAGGTGCACACCCGTAACGCCGACGAGCAGCAGGGCGAGACCGCGAAAATCGGCCCGATGTGGCAGCAGTTCTTCACCGAAGGGCTGTTCGACCGGATCCCGGCGCGTCAGTCAGATTCGTTCGTCTACGGGGTGTATTCCGGCTACGAGTCTGATGCCACCGGCTATTTCGACGTGACGGCGGGGGTGCAGGTCGATGCCACGAGCGCAGGCTACCCCGCCGTGGACATCGAGGGCGGGGATTACCTGGTGTTCTCGGCCAAGGGTGAAATGCCCGATTGCGTGATCCAGGCCTGGGGGCTGATCTGGGCCTATTTCGCCGATAATCCGCAGACCGTGCGCCGGTTCACCACTGATTTCGAGGTGTACAACGCGCCTGATTCGGTGGCGATCTATATCGGCATTCAATCCTCAGGCGAGCGTTCCAGCGCCAGCAATTGACGCTTGCGCTCCACGCCCCAGCGATAACCCGACAAGTTGCCGTCGCTGCGTACCACGCGGTGGCAGGGGATCGCCACGGCGAGGCTGTTGGCGCCGCAGGCCTGGGCCACGGCGCGAACCGCTTTCGGCAAACCGATGCGCTGGGCAATCTCGGCATAGCTGGCGGTGCTGCCCGGTGGGATTTCCCGCAGGGCCTGCCAGACCCGCTCCTGGAACGCCGTGCCGCGCAGGTCCAGCGGCAAGTCCAGGCCCAGGGCCGGCGCTTCGATGAACCCCACCACTTGGGCGATCAATTGTTCGAATTCCCGGTCGGCGCCGATGAGGTTGGCGCGGCGGAATTTATCTTGCAGGTCGCGCACCAGTGCGTCCGGATCGTCCCCCAGCAGGATCGCGCACACGCCACGCTCGCTTTGCGCCACCAGGATCGCCCCGAGGGAGCACTGGCCGACGGCAAAGCGAATGTCGGTGTTTTGCCCGGCGGCCCGGTAGTCCGCGGGTTTCATACCAAGGACTTTGTCGGCGGCTTCATAGAAGCGGCTGTTGGAATTGAAACCTGCGTCGTACAGCGCTTCGGTGACTGAGCCGGCGTCGGCCAGGCGTTCGCGCACTTTGCGCGAGCGATGGGCGGCGGCGTAGGCCTTTGGGGTCAGGCCGGTGACGGATTTGAAGACTCGGTGGAAATGAAAGGGGCTCAAGCCTGCCGTCTTCGCGAGGTCATTCAGGCCTGGCAGGTCGTCGGCCGCCTCAATCTGGCGGCAGGCGGCCGCGACCCGCGCGGCTTGTTGCGCGGCGATCTGGGTCTGGTCCCTCGCCAGGCGTCTGCTGGGGCGGTAGCCGGCCGCCTGGGCCTGTTCCGGCGTGTCGAAGAATTCGACATTGCGCGGGTTCGGCAGGCGCGACAGGCTGCTGGGGTGGCAATAGATGCCGGTGGTCTTCACGCCATAGACAAATTGCCCGTCGGCGCGCGCATCCCGTGCGAGCACGGCGGCCCAGCGAGGGTCCTGATCAGGGGCGAGGGTATTCGAAGTGCTGTTCATGGTCGTTATTCCATTGGCCCGTTTTGGCTAGATTAGCGAGCCATCCAGCTGACGACACTCCGGGTCTTGCGGTTGAATTCTGCGCCTTTATCCCGCCATGCGGAACGTCAGGTTGATGCGCTGGGCGCCCAGGTGTGGATGCTCGCCCGGCTTGAGCGGCAGCACACCGTGGTAGCGCAACCGGTCCACGCCACCCCAGACCGCGATGTCGCCGTGGAATAACGGGACGCGCTGGCTTTTGTCGCTGCGCTCGAACCCGCCGAACTGGAATGTCGCCGGCAGGCCAAGGGAGAGTGAAACCACGGGGGCTGTCAGGGAACGTTCGTTCTTGTCCTGGTGCAGCGACATGCGTGCGCCGGGCACGTAGCGGTTGATAAGGCAGGCATCGGGCTCGAAGTGCTCGAACCCCGCCTGCCGGGCAGCAGTACGGGCCAGCTCGCGAAACACCGCCGGCATGTCGGGCCAGGGGTGGCCGGTCTGCGGATCATGGGCGGTGTAGCGATAGCCGCTGCGGTCGGTGGTCCAGCCGAGCGCGCCACAACTGGTCAAGGCCACCGACATGGTGAAACCGCCGGGCGTGACCATCTGCCGGAACGGTGCCGCCTGCAGGACGCTTTCCAGCGCTGGCAGCAAACGGTCGAGCCAGGGCAGGGCAAACCCGCGCAGCACGAAGGACTGCTGGCCGATCTGTTCGACCTGGCCGGGCGTGGTGGGCGCCTGGTCGGCGAACAGGTCGAAGGTGATGGGCGTGTCGTCATTGCGCATCATGAAAAATGATCCCGAGTGTATGCCGGCGGCCGCTGTGCACGCGGCTGACGCCGTGGCGCAAGTTGACTCGATAATAACCTCGAACGCCCTTGACCGGCCGCTGGTGTACGGCAAATACCAAGGCATCGCCTTGTTTCAAGTCGACGACCTGGGGCCGCGATTGCATGCGTGGGCGCTGCTCGGTAAGGACAAACTCGCCCCCGGTAAAATCCTCGCCCGGTGCCGATAGCAGGATTGCCACCTGCAACGGGAACACGTGCTCGCCGTAAAGATCCTGGTGCAGGCAGTTGTAGTCCTCGGGCTCGTACTGCAGGAGCAACGGGGTGGGGCGTTGCTGCCCGGCGGCGTGACAGCGGCGAATGAAGTCGGCGTGTTTGTCGGGAAAACGTGGGGCCAGGCCCATGCAATCGTTCCAGCGGTTAGCCACCGCAACCAGCATCGGATAAAGCGACTGGCGCAGTTGCTGGACAACGTCAGGCAGTGGATAGGCAAAATACTGATACTGGCCGCGACCGAATCCATGGCGCGCCATTATTACCCGCGAACGAAAAAGCCCGGGCTCGGCGTACAAGCCGCTCAACTGTTGGCATTGCGCCGCCGGCAGCAGGTTGCGAATGATCGCGCAGCCGTCCTGGTCGAGGCTTTCCGCCAGGGTGGGCCAGTCGAGGTCGGCGAGGTGTTGGGTCAGGGAGGACGTAGTGGACATGATTGCAATCCTGTTGGAAGGACTGGTCAGTCTGAAGAATGCCGCGGTGCAGGCACCCCGATTCTTGCGGTGTGAAGCGCTTTTGTGGCGAGGGAGCAAGCTCCCTCGCCACAGGAAGCTGCTGGCAGGCTTCAGAGTGCCTTGCTGACCTTGAGCTCGGTGATCTCATCACCCGTGTCGCCATGCAGCTTTTTCAGCGTGGCCATGGCTTCTTGGTCAGTGCCGGTTTGCAGTTGCGCGAACTCGAAGCGGCGTTCACCGTTGAGTTTGTACTTGATAACGTATTTGGTCGTCGGAGCCACGGTATTACCTATCTTGGGCAAGGGTCGCTCAGCTCAGCTTAGAGCTGGAGCGCCGGATGATCTTGATCTTGTGGGTCAGGGTCGGCTTGCGGGTGACGCTGATGGCGCGACGGTTGACGGTGTCGATGGTGATGTTCCAGAAACCGGTGCTGGGGGCGGTGATCCTTGCGGGGAACGTGTCGAATGCGCCGCCGTGGTAGGTGTGCCGGCCACCGTTCTTGAAACTACGGAAATTGGCGTCGTTCATCAAACGGATGTTGCACATTTGGGAGCATTCGATCACGACGATATCGTCTTCGTTGAGGTGCTCGCGCTGGTGGATGAATTTCATGGGCGCCTCCAGAAGGGCATTTCTTGCAAATCAAGACAGTAAGATGAAGCAATCATAATGGCGCGCAGTTTATCAGCACCGTGAGTTAATATCCGGCCCCGATCCTCTGCGTCTTTCATTTATCCGGCCTTTGCGGATAAAAAATGGAAGGGCGTTGGAGAAAAACGACATTCGCATTGTCGGAGGGTCTTTATCGGAGGAATCATATGAAGCGCAGCGTGTGGGTATTGGCCTTGGCCTTGGGTGGATGTGCATCGGTATCGGACATCAACCAGACGCCGCCCACCATGAGCGTCATCTCCGGGAAAAAACCTCACGAGTACGCCAAGTGTGTTGCCGACAATCTGCTGGAGAGCCGCGGCCAGTTGCAAATGGAGCCGCAAAAGAATGGCGTCCGGGTGATCGTCCCCGGCAAGCTGTCGGCGCTTCCGGCGGCGGTGTTCGATATCGAGGAGCGCTCCAGCGGCAGCAGCATCAAGCTGCATGAGAGCCTGTCCAACGTACCCGTGCGTCCTGGCGATGTGCAGGACGCGGCCAATGCCTGCATCTCCGGTTAGGCGGGGCTCGCCCTGACGGACAGGCCACGCATCGGTTAGACTGCCGCCTTCGATACAAAAATGCCGCCACGGTCGCCGTTGGCGGCATTGTCATTCATGGAGTCCGGTCGATGAAACGCGAACAGGTGCACGAGCGCCACGCAGAGGGGCTGATCTTGGCCACTCATGTGATCCAGAACCCCGCGAGCACGGGAGAATGGATCGTCTTCTTCAAGAAAAGCGCGGGGCGCAGTTTCTTCCTCGTGGACGATCAGGACGAAGTCGAATCCTTCGAGCGCCTCGACGACCTGATCGAGACCCTGCGCAGTCTGGGCATCAAGTTCGCCGAGATCCACATCTAGCCACTCGCCAAAAAAGAAACGTAGTTGCGAAACAGGACACTGGGTCTATTTGCAGACGACTACGACGCTGCGGCTGGTGAAGTTTCCTACGTCGACACCGAGGGTCTTCTCGCTGTCGTTGGCCTGTGGTGTGCCGTCAGTACCGACGATGCGGTAACCGGTACCGGCACAGGACGCATCCGCTTTCTCATAACAAGCCGCCCAGGAATTGGCCTCGCCTGAACAGTCGATGGCCAGGCCTTGTTCGCCGTTGTTCAGGTAGGTCTTTTCAGCCGAGGCACAGCCTGCCAAGGCCAGGACTGCAAACAGCGCCAGGAATGTCTTCATGAGGAGTCATCGTGAGGGGAGGAATGGCGCGAGATTATAGCGAATGGCCATTCCGGTACAGCTAAACCAGCGGCCCTCTCCGAGCAGCAGGGCTCGGGTGGGGCCGGCTGATTATTTCTTGCGGCGATTATTGCGTGCCGGAGCCTGTTCGCGTTCCCGTGGCGCTGGTGCAGAGCGCTCGTCCTGGAATACCGCGGCGACTTCCACCGCCATCGTTTTGGTGGGCAAGGGGCCGGCGACCTGCTCGCCATGGTAGTTGATAATCCACCATTGGCCGTCCTTGTCCTGGCTGACCGAATAACCGTTTGCGTTCTGTGTTGCCGACATCTAACTGCCTCGTTGGCGGGATCAAGGCGGCCATGATACGCCAAATGCTCGCAAACAGCGTCGATGGGCGTACAGTGGGGACCGCTGGAACCATCGAAGCGAAAGGCGATTGAACTATCGCCCGGTTTATTTCTCTATGATGGCATCGGTTGGCCAGCGCAGGCATTGTAAGGTGCCTGCCGGCTGATTAGACTGCGCCGAAACTCGTACACACCGCCTTTTCAAGGACTTATATGATCAAGAAATGCTTGTTCCCAGCAGCCGGTTACGGTACTCGCTTCCTGCCAGCGACTAAAGCCATGCCCAAGGAAATGCTGCCGGTGGTGAACAAGCCACTGATCCAGTACGGCGTCGAAGAAGCCCTGGATGCGGGCCTGACGGAAATTTCCATCGTCACCGGCCGTGGCAAGCGCGCCCTGGAAGACCATTTCGACATCAGCTACGAGTTGGAAAACCAGATCAAGGGCACCGACAAGGAAAAATACCTGGTCGGCATCCGCAAACTGCTGGACGAGTGCTCGTTCTCCTACACCCGCCAGACCGAAATGAAAGGCCTGGGCCACGCGATCCTGACCGGCCGCCCGCTGATCGGCGACGAACCGTTTGCCGTGGTCCTGGCGGACGACTTGTGCGTCAACCTGGAAGGCGACGGCGTACTGACCCAGATGGTCAAGCTGTACAAGCAGTTCCGTTGCTCCATCGTGGCGATCCAGGAAGTGGATCCGCAGGAAACCAACAAGTACGGTGTCATCGCCGGCGAAATGATCCGCGAAGACATCTACCGCGTTCACAGCATGGTCGAGAAACCAAAGCCTGAAGACGCGCCGTCGAACCTGGCTATCATCGGCCGCTACATCCTGACCCCGGACATCTTCGACCTGATCGAACAGACCGAGCCAGGCAAGGGCGGTGAAATCCAGATCACCGACGCTCTGATGAAACAGGCCCAGAACGGCTGCGTAATGGCCTACAAGTTCAAGGGCAAGCGTTTCGACTGCGGTGGCGCCGAAGGCTACATCGACGCGACCAACTTCTGCTTCGAGAACTTCTACAAGACCGGCAAGGCTTACTGATAGCCTGCCGGCGTCACACCTTGAAAAACGCCCCGACTGGTTCGGGGCGTTTTTTTGCAAAACTATCGGAGGCTAGCCTGTGCCGGCGATGCCCGGCATCATGCCTTTTGCTGCATCTGCCGGATGACATTGCCGAACAAGGGATCGTCCAGGTAGGCCACGTTGAGCCGGGTCCAGGGCACGATGTTCTTCGGCTGGGTGGAAAAGATTGCCCCCGGCGCGAGCATGACGCCCTGGCCCAGGCAATGGCGAGTCAGCGCATTGGAGTCCTCCACGCCGGGAAACCGCGCCCAGAGGTACAGGCTCTGTTCCGGCCGGCAGAACACCTCGGCACCCAGTTCGTCGAGCAACGTCAGCCCTCGGGCCGTGGCCAGGCGCAGGCGGTCCTGCAGGCGCGACAGGTGCCGCAGGAAGTGACCTTCACCGAGGATCACGTCAATAGTTCGTTCACTGTATTCGGCCCCGCTGTTGTGCAGCACCATCTTGATGTCGGCCAGTTCCTCTATTCGCTGCTTGCTGCCGGCGATAAAACCCACCCGTAACGCCGCCGACACCGACTTGGAAAAACTGCCCAGGTACAGTGTGCGCTGCAACTGGTCCAGGGCCGAGAGCTTCATCGCCGAGCTGGGTTTGAAATCAGCCATGGCGTCGTTTTCCACCAGCAGCAGGTCATGGGTTTCTGCGATGCGCAGCAGTTGGTGGGCCTTGGCCGGGGAGAGGTCCGAGCCGGTGGGGTTGTGGCCGATGGACTGGAGGAAAAACAGCTTGGGCCGGTGCGCCTTGATCAGTTGTTCGAGGGCCTCCAGGTCCGGTCCGTCGGGTTCGCGTCGCACGCCGAGCATTCGTGCGCCTTGCAACTGGAGTTTGCCGAACAAGGGGTAATAACCGGGGTCTTCTACCAGCACCGGGTCGCCCGGCATCACATAGCGCCGGATGATCAGGTCCATGCCGTGGTTGGCCCCCAGGGTGGTAACCAATTGCCGGGTCGAGACCGCGATATTATAGCCGGCGAGCTTCTGCACCAGCCGCGCCCGCAGGCCCGAGTTGCCCAGCCGCGTGCCGTAGCGAAATAGCGTGGTGACACCGGCCCGCACCACCTGGCGATGGAATTTGTCCAGGCGCATGTCCATCAGCCATTCCACCGGCGGGAAGCCCTCGCCCAAATGCGAGTGTCCTGGGTCGCGGACGAATTGCTGGCGCATCATCCAGATGGTGTCCAGGGCGCGGTTGTAGGGCAGGGCTTCGTCTTCCTCGGCGACGGTTGCCACCCGCTTGATCACGAAAAAGCCCTGGCCATGACGCGCCTCCACCAGGCCTTCCGCTGCCAGATGCTCATAGGCGGTAATCACGGTGTTTTTCGAGTGTCCGTGCAGGCGCATGTATTCGCGCAGGGAAGGCAGTTTTTCGCCAGCCCTCAGCGCTCCGTCGGTGATCTGCTGCGTGATGGCTGCAGCGACCTGCTGTGCGAGGGTCTGGCGCGCCATAAAGGCTCCTGTCGAATCCGGATAGGGGTACAGAGGGCGAACTGTTCGGCAAAACTGTACCTTCTTTCAAGGCTACACATGGGGCAATTTGTCGGCATCCAATAACAAATGACTCCCCGAGGAGCCCTTGATGTCGATCGATTCCCGCTTGCCCGATTTCCGCAATCTTTCCCCCTCCGAACGCCTCGAACACATCCGCCAGCTATTGGACCTGAGTGCTGATGACGCCGCGCTGTTGCGTGACGCGGGTGCGCTGCCGCTGGAAATCGCCGATGGCATGATCGAGAACGTCATTGGCAAGTTCGAGCTGCCTTATGCCATCGCCAGCAACTTCCGCATCAATGGTCGCGACCTGTTGATTCCCCTGGTGGTCGAGGAACCCTCGATTGTCGCAGCCGCTTCGTTCATGGCCAAACTGACCCGCCCGGCCGGTGGCTTCCAGACTTCCAGCAGCGCGCCGCTGATGCGCGCCCAGGTGCAGATCATCGGTGTGTCCGATCCCTTCAATGCACGGCTGAGCCTGTTGCGCAGCAAAGAGCAAATCATGGCGCTGGCCAATAGCAAGGACCAGTTGCTCAACAAGCTGGGCGGCGGTTGCCGCGACCTTGAGGTCCACACTTTTGCCGACAGCCCTCGTGGCTCGATGCTGGTGGCGCACCTGATCGTCGACGTGCGCGACGCCATGGGCGCCAATACCGTGAACACCATGGCTGAAGCCGTGGCGCCGCTGATGGAAGAGATCACGGGCGGTAAGGTGCGCCTGCGCATCCTGTCCAATCTGGCGGACCTGCGCCTGGCCCGTGCCCAGTTGCGCATCGCCCCGGAGCAGTTGGACACCGCCCAGTACAGTGGCGCGGACGTGATCGATGGCATCATCGACGCGTACACGTTCGCGGCCATCGACCCTTACCGCGCGGCGACTCACAACAAGGGCATCATGAATGGCATCGACCCGCTGGTGGTCGCCACCGGAAACGATTGGCGTGCGGTGGAAGCGGGAGCCCATGCATACGCCTGTCGCAGCGGCCACTACGGTTCCCTGACCACCTGGGAAAAGGACAGCGCCGGCCACCTGGTGGGCACCCTCGAAATGCCGATGCCCCTGGGCCTGGTGGGCGGCGCGACCAAGACACATCCGCTGGCGCAACTGTCGTTGCGCATCCTCGGCGTCAAGACCGCCCAGGAACTGGCGGAAGTTGCCGTGGCCGTCGGCCTGGCCCAGAACCTCGGCGCCCTGCGAGCCCTGGCCACCGAGGGCATCCAGCGCGGACACATGGCGCTGCATGCGCGCAACATCGCGCTGTCCGCCGGCGCCCGCGGCGAGGAATTGGAGTGGTTGGTCAAGCGCATGGTCGAGGCGCGGGACGTACGGGCCGACCGTGCCGAAGCCCTGCTGCGCGAAAAGCGCGGGCAATGAGCATGGACAGCGTCAGGCTGGTGGAGGTTGGCGCCCGGGACGGCCTGCAGAACGAGGCTCGCAGCCTGCCCGTCGAGACCCGCGTGCTGTTGCTGGAGCGGCTGGCCGCGGCCGGTTTGCGCACGATTGAGTCCGGCGCTTTCGTCTCGCCGCGCTGGGTGCCGCAGATGGCCGGCTCCGATGAGGTGCTGCGTCGGCTCACGCCGCGGCCTGGGGTAACGTACACCGCGCTGGTGCCCAACCTTGAGGGGCTGGAGCGGGCGCTGGCGGTCGGCTGCCGCGAGGTGGCGGTATTCGCAGCGGCGTCCGAGGCGTTCTCGCAACGCAACATCAATTGCTCCATCGCCCAGAGCCTGGAGCGCTTCCAGTCGGTACTGGCCAGGGCCCGGGAGGCGGGTGTGGCGGTGCGCGGCTACGTCTCCTGCGTGATGGGTTGCCCGTTCACTGGCCAGGTGCCAACGGCCCGGGTCGTCGAGGTCGCGCGGGCCCTACACGAAATGGGCTGCTACGAAATCAGTCTTGGCGACACGATCGGTACTGGCACACCGGGCCAAACGGCGCGGTTGATCAAGGCCTGTGTCGCCGAAGTGCCGCTCACGGCGCTGGCTGCGCATTTTCATGACACCTACGGCATGGCCGTGGCCAATGTGCATGCCGCGCTCGAGGCTGGCGTCAGGGTGTTCGACAGTTCGGTCTCGGGCCTGGGCGGCTGCCCGTATTCTCCGGGAGCTACCGGCAATGTCGCCAGTGAAGAACTGGTGTATCTGTTCCATGGCCTGGGCCTGTCCACGGGCATTGATCTGGCGCGGCTGATTAAAGCCGGCGCCTTTGTCGACCAGGCCTTGCACCGTCCTACCGGCTCGCGAGTCGCCAAGGCCCTGCTCCACAAGCACAATCAATTGGAGATCCCATGAAGCTGCTCACTGAAACGCTGGCGAACCTCAGCAAGGCCACAGGGCCCCTCAAGGGAGTGACCGTGCTGGACCTGACGCGGGTTGTGGCCGGGCCTTATTGCGCCATGTTGCTGGCGGACATGGGGGCCACGGTTATCAAGATCGAAAACCCGGGCGATCCCGACCTGACGCGGGAGTTCCCGCCCATGAGCCGTACCTCCAGCGAGCCGCTGAGCGGTTTTTTCGCCCAGTTCAATCGCAACAAGATGGCGGTGGGCCTGGACCTCAAGCAAGCCGACGGCAAGGCCACGTTCCTGGCGATGGTGCGTAAGGCCGATATCGTGATCGAGAACTTCCGACCCGGCACCATGGATAAGCTCGGCCTGGGGTACAAGGTGCTCAAGGAGATCAACCCGGCGCTGGTATTCACCGCCATCAGCGGCTTCGGCCAGCACGGGCCCAACTCGTTGCGCCCGGCCTTCGATAGCAGTGCCCAGGCCAGCGGTGGATTGTGGTCGATGAACGGCACGGTGGAGGAGCCGATGCGCGTCGGCACCGTGTTGGGCGACCTGTCAGCGGCGTTGTACGCCGCGATCGGCACGCTGGGGGCGCTTCGCGAAGCCGAGCGCACGGGCCTTGGTCAACTGGTGGACGTGTCGCAGCAGGATTCGATCGTCTCCCTGACCGAAAACGCCCTGGTGACTTACACCGAGACCGGCAAGGTGGTGCAGCCGGAGGGTAACGGCCATCCGTTCGTGAGGCCTTACGGGCGCTACGCCTGCAAGGACGGCTTCGTGTTCTTCGGCGCCTACACCGACAAGTTCTGGCGCGAAGCCTGCCGGACCTTCGGCGATGAAGCCCTGGCCTCCGACCCGGAAATCGACACTATGGCCAAGCGCTTCGATGCCGACACTTATCGGCGCAAAGTCAAGCCCGCCGTCGAGCGCTGGTGCGCCGCCCGCACCAAGGCCGAACTGGAAGCCATGACCGGCGACCGCTTCCCGCTGTCGCCGATCAAGAGCATGGACGAAGTGGTCGCCGACCCACACCTGCGCGAGCGCGACATGGTGGTGACGGTGGATTATCAGGGGGCGCGGTTCGACGTGTTCGGCAACCCGGTGAAACTGTCCGGCGGCACCCTGGAAAAAGGCGCCAGCGCACCCGGCGTCGGCCAGCATAACCTGCAGGTGTACCGTCAGTGGCTGGGGCTCGACCAGGCGCAGTACGACGATCTGCGGCTGCGAGGTGTCATTTGATGCCGGCTTGCATGTGTGTGACCGTCGGATGGGGAGGCCGTCCATGAGCTTGATCACCGAGTCGATCAGAAGCTGCATCGGTGCTGCCCTGCCGCCCGTGCGGTTTGAGGTCTGCCGCAGTGACATCCGCAAGTACGCGGTGGCCACCGGACAGCGCCAGGCCCGTTTCCTGAATGGGGACGAGGCGCCGTTGATGTTTCTGTTCGGCGTGTTGATGCCGGTACTGCCCCTGGACCAGTTGCTCGAAGACGGCCGGCAGCCGGACAACCCGCTGGTCCCCGAGCTGCCGCTCAAACGCATCATGGCCGGCGGTTGCCAGTACCAGGTCCACCGGCGGATTAGGGCTGGCGATGTGCTGGTGTGCAGGCAGACGCTGGTCGATATCTACGAGAAAGAGGGCGCGCAAGGCCCATTGATTTTCCTGGTGTTCGAAAATCGCTTCGAAAGCGAAGCGGGGTTGCTCCTGGTGACCGAACGCCTGACCCGGATCGCGAGGTGAGCATGCCCAAGACAATCGAAGTCGGCCAGCTGCTGTCATCGCAGCGTTATGCACCGGGTACGGTACAACTGTTCCTTTACAACGCGGCGATCTGGAACCCGCATCGGATCCACTATGACCTGGCCTACGCCCGGGAATGCGAAGACCATCCGGCGCTGCTGGTGGACGGACCGCTGCAAGGCGATTGGCTGACCCAACAGGTCTATGAGTGGATGGAGGAGGACGATGAGCTACTGGCATTCGAATACAGCAACCGACGACCGGCCTATGTCGGCGATGTGCTCGAGGCCCGGGGCAAAGTCGAAGGTATCGAACACAACCTCATCCTGCTGTCGCTGGAGATCATTAACCAACATGGGCAAGTGACCACCCTGGGCCGCGCCACGGTACGTCGGCCCCAGGCCGATTGACCTGCACCGGATTGACCCTTTACCCGTCACCGGCCATTGACCGGGACGGTCTATTCCTCGATAAAAACAAAAGCCCGCAAGGGCCGGAGGACACCATGCAACACGACCATTCAACGCCAGCCTTGGCGCCCGAACCCTCCTTGGGAGAGGGCGGTCCAGCAAGACAGAACCTCTACGAAGTCTGGGGCGACACCATCGACGTCCGCGACCTGGCGATCTCCATCGCTATCGGCGCGGTGGTCAGCCTCGGGGCTTATTTTGCCGCCAAGCTGTTGATGCACAGCCTGGTGGAATCCGCGCAGATGGCCAGGGCCTACGCCATGCTTGTCGGGATCCTTGGTTGCTTGGCCGGCGGCGCCATCAGCGCGTTTTTTTTCAAGCCCAAGCGCGAGGTGCTCGAACACCAGGCCGACCAGGGTTTCCGCGAGCAAGTGGTGGCGGATCTGCTGAAGGAGTACGGCAGCTTGGGGCGCCTGGAAGATCTTTCACCCGAGGTCACCGCTGAGCTGAAGGAACTGCAACTGTATGAATTGTTTCGCCAAGCCCAGGCCTGTGAGGAAGAGGCTCGCCCGGTCAATGCCAGCGTGGCGCCGAGCGCCGGCGCAGCGGTCAGCCTGAGTGGAGGGCGCGGCTGATGGACGCCTTACTCTACGAAATCATGGTTGCGTTCGCTCTGGGACTGTTGGGAGCGGTGGTGTTCGCCGCCATTGGCCTGGTCTCGGGCACGGATGAAACCACCACCCTGGCGCCCTTGACCCTGCTGGTGGTGCTACTTGGCGCACCGCCTGCCGGTGTCCTGACTTTTTTCCTGGCGGGGGCGGTGGCCAAGCACATGACCCACGCGGTGCCGACCGCATTGCTCGGCATCCCCGGCGATACTGCGGCGACCGCGTTGCTGGCGGACGCGAACTACCTGCGCAAACTCGGCGTACCCCATATTGCCTTGCGCAAGATGATCTCCGGGGCGGCGGTGGCGGCTTTGATTGCCGTGCCCTTGTCGGTGCTGTTCGCAGTGCTGCTGGCGCCGTTCGGTGAGGTCATCAAGCAATTTGCGCCCTGGGTGTTTCTCTGCGCGGCACTGACCATCGCTTATTTCTCGGCGGGCCGCTGGGCGGCGGTGCTGGCCCTGGTGCCATTCGTCATGGTGATCGTGGCCTTGCAGGCGCTGACCGGGCAATACGGGGTGAAGCTTTCGGTGAGTTACTTCCTCGGCATTGCCGTCGCGCCCCTGATCGCCTCGCTGTTTTCCCTGCTGGCGCCGGCCGAACGGCAACGCATGCGGCGCGACGACTACCGAGTGTTTTCCCTGGCCCCCGATGTGAAGGGCTGGAGCGGCTATTTTCCCAACCCATTGAAGATCATCAACCCGCGTCAGACTCGCGTGACGGCCATGGCGGCCAGCGTATCGAGCGCCACGTTCGTGTTCAGTCCGGTGGCCATGACGGTGATAATGGGCGAGATCATCGGCTCACGGATCAAGCACGCCTATGACCGCCTGACCACCGTGATCACCGCGCGAAACGGCGTTACCGAATCGACCTACATCGCCGAAACCCTTATCCCGCTGATGGCCTTCGGACTGCCGCTGAGCCCGGTCGCTGCGGGCCCGGCCGCGCCCTTGTTCAATGCGCCCCCGCGGTTCTGGGTGGACAACGCCACCGGTGAGATCAATAACCTG
Organism: Pseudomonas frederiksbergensis; assembly: GCF_035751725.1. GTDB lineage: Bacteria > Pseudomonadota > Gammaproteobacteria > Pseudomonadales > Pseudomonadaceae > Aquipseudomonas > Aquipseudomonas frederiksbergensis_A. Next base: position 2,287,442 of record NZ_CP142104.1, read on the forward strand.
CACAATTTGCTCAACACCTGGGAGTTCCTGGGCTACGGCATGCTCGCGGTGATCGTGGCGATCCTGGTGGCGTATCCGTTCACCATGAACTTCGCCCATGGCGCGGCGGCGTTCGTGGCACGCCGGATCAGTCATGAGGCGGTCATCGCAACTTTCATCGGCCTGGTACTGGTGATCGGTATCTGGGAGGGCGGGCTGCTGGGCCTGATGGTGATTCTCACGATCGGCCTGTTGGGAGGATTTCTGGCGCGTTTCCTGGGCTTCAACATCGGCGTGCAGTTCATGGCCTACTACACGGCGGTGCTCAGCGTACCGGCGATCGTCGCGCTGGCAGGAAGCTAGCGCCTGCGCGTCATCAAGCTTTCCTGACTTGAACCATCCAGGGTGCAGCAGATCCGCAACGATCTGCTGCTGCCCATCAAACGAAATAATAACAATGAACAGCTTTTCTGGCGTTCGACGAGAACCGGCTGATCATCAGCTACCCTGTCTCGATCCATTGACCCGCTAGCCCCTGACGGGATTGTGCCCCGCTGGAGCGGACCGACCCATTGCGGGTTGTTCCGCGGCGGCTGGCTTTTGCGTTTTCCATCCCCATAACCATCGCAACGCTGCCTCAGGTGAAAACAGCAGGTATGCTGACAACCTGCCGAAGGAGATAGAAAATGGCCTACGATTTTGACTTGTATGTGATTGGCGCCGGTTCCGGTGGTGTGCGGGCGGCGCGGTTTGCCGCCGGTTTCGGGGCCAAGGTGGCCGTGGCGGAGAGCCGCTACCTGGGCGGTACGTGCGTTAACGTCGGTTGTGTGCCGAAAAAACTGCTGGTCTACGGCGCGCATTACGCCGAAGACTTCGAGCAGGCATCGGCCTATGGCTGGACGGCGGGCGATGTGAGTTTCGACTGGGCCACGCTGATCGCCAACAAAGATCGCGAGATCAATCGCCTCAACGGCATCTACCGCAACCTGCTGGTCAACAGTGGCGTGACGTTGCATGAAGGACACGCCAGGATCACCAATCCTCACGAAGTGGAGATCAATGGCGAGCGCCACACCGCCCGGCACATCATGATCGCCACCGGTGGCTGGCCGGTGATCCCGGACATCCCGGGGCGCGAGCACGCCATCAGCTCCAACGAGGCGTTCTTTCTCAAGACGCTGCCCAAGCGCATGCTGGTGGTGGGGGGCGGCTACATTGCGGTGGAGTTCGCCGGGATTTTCCATGGCATGGGCGCGCAAACATCCTTGCTCTATCGCGGTGACTTGTTCCTGCGTGGCTTCGACGGCGCGGTGCGCAAGCACCTGGCCGAAGAGCTGCAGCGTCGTGGCCTGGACCTGCAATTCAACGCAGACATCCAGCGCATCGACAAGGAAACTGACGGCAGCCTGAAGGTGACGCTCAAGGACGGTCGTACGCTGTCCACCGATTGCGTGTTCTATGCCACCGGCCGGCGCCCGATGCTGGACAACCTGGGCCTGGAGAACACCGGCGTGACGCTGGACGAAAAAGGCTTCGTTCAGGTCAATAAGGAATACGAGACTGCCGAACCATCGATCCTGGCCATTGGCGACGTGATCGGCCGTGTGCAGCTCACGCCTGTCGCACTGGCCGAAGGCATGGCGGTGGCGCGGCGCTTGTTCAAGCCCGAGCAGTATCGCCTGGTGGACTACCGGATGATCCCCACGGCGGTGTTCAGCCTGCCGAACATCGGCACGGTTGGCCTGACGGAAGAACAGGCTCGTGAAGAGGGCCATGAGGTGCAGGTTTTCGAAAGCCGTTTCCGGCCGATGAAGCTGACCCTCACTGACTGCCAGGAACGGACCTTGATGAAGTTGGTGGTCGATGCCAGGACCGACAAGGTGCTGGGTTGCCACATGGTCGGGCCGGACGCCGGGGAAATTGTCCAGGGCCTGGCGATCGCCCTCAAGGCGGGCGCCACCAAGCGCGATTTCGATGAAACCATCGGTGTGCACCCGACCGCCGCCGAAGAATTCGTCACCATGCGTACGCCTACCGCCTGATTACCCCTCCGTCCATGGGGCTGTGATCCATTGATCCAGCCCTGTGAACTGTCAGGCAACTGCCACGATCAACCGATCGCCGCCTTCGGCAGCCTCCACAGATTTCTTCTATCTATATAGATTCCTGATAGTCAAAACCAATCATTGACATGAGCTTTGGCAATGAGCCAACGGCGAAATGAGTGGCTAAGATTCATCCCATCAACTTCACAACCCCTGACGGAGAGTCAACGATGCCTATCATCAACAGCCAAGTTAAACCGTTCAAAGCCACCGCGTTCAAAAACGGCGCTTTCGTCGAAGTGTCGGACGCTGACCTGAAAGGCAAGTGGTCTGTCGTGTTCTTCTATCCGGCTGACTTCACCTTCGTTTGCCCAACCGAGCTGGAAGACCTGGCTGACAACTACGCCGAGTTCCAGAAGCTGGGCGTCGAGATCTACAGCGTTTCCACCGACACTCACTTCGCCCACGCTGCCTGGCACAACACTTCGCCAGCCATCGGCAAGATCCAGTACACCATGATCGGCGACCCGACCCTGGCCATTTCTCGCAACTTCGACGTGCTGATCGAAGAAGCTGGCCTGGCTGACCGCGGTACTTTCGTGATCAACCCTGAAGGCCAGATCAAGATCGTTGAAATCAACGACGGCGGTGTAGGCCGTGACGCTTCCGAGCTGCTGCGCAAGATCAAGGCTGCCCAGTATGTTGCTGCTCACCCAGGCGAAGTCTGCCCAGCCAAGTGGAAAGAAGGCGAGGCCACCCTGGCTCCGTCCCTGGACTTGGTCGGCAAGATCTAAACCAGTGCGTTACCAGAGGGCGATTCGCTCTTGATCAAGTAAGCCGCTTCGCCCCAAAAAACGCCCGGGCGAGATTCGCTCGGGCGTTGTTTTTTCTGAAATTCAAACATGGAAATCGCCCGTATGTTGGACGCCAATCTTAAAGCTCAGTTGAAGTCATACCTGGAACGGGTCACCCAGCCGATCGAGATCGTTGCATCCCTCGACGACGGTGCGAAATCCCAGGAAATGCTCGCGTTACTCAAAGACGTTGCCAGTCTTTCCAACCAGATTACCTTGCTCGACAACGGCACCGATGCGCGCAAGCCCTCGTTCTCGTTGAACCGCCCGGGAGCGGACATCAGCCTGCGTTTCGCCGGTATTCCCATGGGCCATGAATTCACTTCGTTGGTACTGGCCCTGCTGCAAGTCGGTGGCCACCCTTCGAAGGCCAGTGTCGACGTGATCGAACAGATCCGCTCGCTCAAGGGCGAGTTCAACTTCGAGACATATTTCTCGCTGTCGTGCCAGAACTGCCCGGACGTGGTCCAGGCGCTGAACCTGATGGCGGTGCTGAACCCGAACATCAAGCATGTCGCCATCGACGGCGCGCTGTTCCAGGCCGAAGTCGATGAACGCCAGATCATGGCCGTGCCAAGCATCTACTTGAACGGTGTGAACTTCGGCCAGGGCCGCATGGGCCTGGAGGAAATCCTCGCCAAGATCGACACCAGCGGCATCGAACGCCAGGCCGAGAAGATCAGCGCCAAGGATGCCTTTGACGTGTTGGTGGTCGGCGGTGGCCCGGCCGGTGCTTCGGCGGCCATCTATGCGGCCCGCAAAGGCATCCGCACCGGTGTGGCGGCCGAGCGTTTCGGTGGCCAGGTGCTCGACACCATGGCGATCGAGAACTTTATCTCGGTCCAGGAAACCGAAGGCCCGAAACTGGCCGTTGCCCTGGAAGAGCACGTCAAGCAGTACGACGTGGACATCATGAACCTGCAACGCGCCGACGCCCTGGTGCCTGGCACGGATGGTGGGCTGCATGAAATCAAGTTCGCCAGCGGCGCGAGCCTCAAGGCCAAAACCGTGATCCTGGCGACCGGTGCACGCTGGCGCGAAATGAACGTGCCGGGCGAGCAGCAATACCGCAACAAGGGCGTGGCGTACTGCCCGCACTGCGATGGTCCGCTGTTCAAAGGCAAGCGCGTGGCAGTGATCGGCGGCGGTAACTCCGGCGTCGAGGCGGCCATCGACCTGGCAGGTATCGTGTCCCACGTCACGCTGCTGGAGTTCGACGTGCAATTGCGGGCCGACGCGGTGTTGCAACGCAAACTGCACAGCCTGCCGAATGTGACGGTGATCACCCATGCCCAGACCACTGAAGTGACGGGTGACGGTCAGAAGGTCAACGGCCTGCGCTACAAGGACCGTCCGAGCGGTGAAGTGCGCGACGTGGCGCTGGAAGGGATCTTCGTGCAGATCGGCCTGTTGCCCAACACCGATTGGCTCAAGGGCACCGTAGAGCTGTCACCGCGCGGCGAGATCATCGTCGATGCCCGTGGCGAAACCTCGATCCCTGGCGTGTTCGCTGCCGGTGACGTCACCACCGTGCCGTACAAACAGATCGTGATCGCCGTGGGTGAGGGTGCCAAGGCCTCGTTGAGCGCCTTCGATCACCTGATCCGCACCTCCGCACCGGCCTGATCGCCAGTCGCTGAAAAAACAAAACCCCATGGGCCCTGGCCCAGGGGTTTTTTTTTGATCGCGCGTTACCCGTGGGAGGGTGATGCGGTTTACAGCGGAGCAGGCTGGATGATTTCAACCCAATAGCCGTCCGGGTCCTTGATGAACGCCAGGCTTTTCATCCGACCGTCGCTCAGGCGCTTCTGGAAATCGCAGCCCAGCGCTTCGAAGCGCTCGCAGGCGGCGACGACGTCCGGTACCGAGATGCAGATGTGACCGAAACCGCGCGGGTCGGTGTTGCCATTGTGGTAGGCAAACGCCGGGTCGTTTTCGGTGCCATGGTTGTGGGTCAGTTCCAGGATGCCGGGGATCGATTTCATCCACTCGGTCCGCGCCGCCGCGTCCGCAGGGATTTGGCCCTTGTCCACCAGCGCGAGGAAATACAGGCTGAATTCGGCTTCAGGGAAATCGCGTTTTTCCACCAGGGAAAAACCCAGCACGCGGGTGTAGAAATCAAGGGATTTGGTAATGTCCTTGACCCGCAGCATCGTGTGGTTGAAGACGAACTTTGCCGTGGCGGCATCGGGTTGGGCGGTGACGCCAGGAAACGTGTTGAGTTCTTGCAGGCTCATGGGCCCTCCGGAAAATTAAGTGGGGCAAACGACGCCGCAGCGGTGCCGCGACGGTCCTGGGCTTGCGCTGGACGGCTTCCTTGCAGGTGCGTCCATGATACGCAAGGGGCGGGGCATCGCCAAACCGCAGGTTTATCGATTCACTGTCGGAAGTAACAGTTGTTCGGCTTGAAAATCTTCTTATTCTGAACCCGGCAAATCGATCGGTCGTTCCATCCGCTGCGCTTGCATTCCTTTCACCCCGATTCTCTCGAGCGTCACGAATGCGAGCCATACGATCCGAGCTGTGTGGCTGGAGAGTTTCTGATGTCTTCCCCGTTGGTGTCACTGCGCGATAACGCTATTTTCATATTCCCCGGCCAAGGATCTGATCCGAGAGGTGGCTTGGCGACGCTCCACGGCACCAGCCCACAAGTTGCGCAACGGATAGAGGAGGTCCTGGGCGCGATAGATGACGCATTGAATCATATCGAGCAACGTCGACCTATAGCGTCGGGCCTGATCCGACAGGTTCTGCTCGACCCGGACCACAAGGGCGGACTGCCGGTGGGTGTTCCGCAGATGGCAGCTTTTGCCGCTTCGGTAGCGCTGGCAGAGGTCCTGGAGCTATTTGGTGTGCGTCCTCGCGTGATCATTGCGCAAAGCCTGGGGGAAATTGCAGCGATGGTCTGCGCCGGTGCGCTTACGTTGGCGGATGGCGCACGGGCCGTTTGTGCATTGAACAACGCCTTCCAAGACCAGGAAGGCGAAGGGACCATGGTTCTGGTCGTAGGTTCTGAGCGGGAGACTTTGACCTTATTGGAAACAGTGAGGCGGCCGGACCTGGTGTTGGCGTGCGTCAATGCGCCTCGTCAATGCCTCGTCAGCGGTCCCAACAAGGCCATCGAGGCGCTGATGAAACAAGCCCCTGATGGCCCAAAGATCCTGAGGCTGGATGCACCTTATGCGTCTCATCATCCAGGCCAGGTGTCAGTGGCGGAGCGTTTCCTTGCACAACTGCGCGCACTTTCACCAGGTTCTATACGGGTTCCCTTGTATTCCTGCGTCGCGCGCAGGATGTACCACGACAAGGATGACCTGCCGCGCGGGCTCGCTGATTGCGTTATCAAACCGGCTCATCTATTGCAGGCACTTCAGGACATCCACTCGGACGCGCAAACGGTGTTTGTCGATCTCGGCATCGGTGGTGGTTTGTCACGGTGTGTGTACGCCACATTACCTCTGGCGCAGGCATACGCCCCGTTGGTACAGGATGCTGCTGAGCTGATGGTTTTGTTCTCCGAACTGGAGTTCCGGGCTGGGGCCGACGATCCGCTGACGGATCGGACAATCCGCGGCCTAGTCGAAGCCATTGAAGGGGCTGTTTCGAATGAAACGAGCATGCAGGCAGCGCAGATTCTTGCAGGCCTGGATCTCTCCCATCGTATCGGTTTGGCGAATCTGGAACTGCACCGAGGCACCTATGCGCGACTGCGAGCGCTGATCAAAGCGCTGCCCGCCAATACCCGATTGTTCGATGAGCCCGGCCTGATGCTGGCGCTTTCGCAAGCGCTGGGGGTGGGCGATCCGTCTTTGTTTATCGCCTTTGCCATCCAATACGGGCTTTGTGTCGGCACGTTGATCGAGTTCGAGCAGGACAACCCGGGCGCCATCCGCCTGCGCCAAGCGTTGGAGTCCGGCGAGAAAGTCAGCGCCTACATGATCACCGAAATCGGTGGCAGCAACAGTCAGATTGCCAATCGTACCGAGGCTGTCTTTGATCCCGCGAGTAGGTCCTTCACCTTGCATACCCCGGATAACGGTGCGCTTAAATTTACCAATGTGGGGATCAGTGACCAGCCCAAGATCGGCGTCGTGTGCGCACGCTTGAAAATGGATGGCCGGGACTGCGGTGTCTATCCTTTTGCCTTCGATATCAGCGATCATCGAGGCCCTCGTCCGGGCGTGCGGTTGTCTTCCCCGGCAGAAATCCCCCTGGTTCCCTTCGATTACGGATTGGCGGGATTCGATCATGTGCATCTACCCTATTGCGCTTGGTTGTCCGGGACAGCCTCCATCGATGAACAAGGCGTCTTGCATGATCCGCTCTCCCATCCGGACGAGCGGCTCGTCCGTACGCTAGTGGCACCTGCGCATGTCTGGGCCATGGCAGCAACAGCCATGTGTGCGGTGGCCCGTGCCAGTGTCGGGCTGGCCCTGAGTCATTCTTTACGCCGTTCCACGATGGCGCGTATTGGCGCCGATGTCAGTTTGCTGAGCTACAGTACCCAACGTCGCGCGCTGTTCGCTGCCTTGGCGACCACTTACGTCACCACCTGCCAGGTCAATCATGAAGTTGAAGGTTGGATGCAAAGAGTGCGCGAGCGGACCACGCGACGCACCGCCGATGCCTCGGCCTTGACCTGGGCGCCGTGGTCCAGCGCGAACCGATCGTTGGCGCTGAGCAAGGCATTGTGTACCTGGGCGGTCGAGCAAGTGATCAGCGAGTGTAGGCTTCGTTGCGGTGTAGCGGGTGATCTGACCTTGAATCGTTTCATGGAATACGAGGGGCTGGCCCACGTATTCAATGACGCCGGCGGCAATAATTTGCTGATCGTACTGGACACCGCCAAAAGCTTAAGTGCGTTACCTCTCGACGTGCCCCCGGTATTTTCCGGGAGTGCTCGATTATTGGAGCCCGAATATTGGTTATTCTTGTTTCGCACACGCGAATACCGGTTGATCAGCCGTCTCAAGGCGGACGTCGAAGCCGCTGAAGTACGGGGCTGCGACCCAATGCAGGTGTGGAATCCGTTATTGGTCGGCGCCCGGGCCGTGGGCGAGGCGCATGGTTTGCGTCTGTTTCTTGAAAGTGCGCTGCAGGCCTTGGCGGTCGTTACCCAACCTCAAGTGGAAAAAATGCTGGGGGATTTGACCACTCTGTTTGTGCTCGAACGTATCGAGCAGCATGCCGCTTGGTTCATAAGCGAAGGATTGCTTGGGCTGGAAATGTACCGTCAGTTGGAAGGCAAGATAACGGTGCTGTGCGACCAACTGGCGCAACACGCACCGCAATGGATCGCAGCATTCGGTTACCCGAAGGATGCAACGCAGGCTCCCATCGGAGACGACATGGATTCTGCAGAGGCTTTGGCCAGTGCCCTGCACTGGACGACGGGTTCCCGCCCTCGGGGGGCACCTCAATGAATGTTTGATCGATCCGGTGTAGCTCTCGTTGACATGATGCTTCAGACTTCACGATCAGTCCTTGAGTGCAACGCAATGTTTCGACCGCTTCCTTCGCTGTTCGTCCTGCTGTTTACCGTCGCATCGAGCGTCGACGCGGGGGCCGCCGAACCGCAGGTTACCTGGCCTCAGGGGTGGATCATCGAATCGCTGCCTGCCGACGCACCGGTCCCAGCCAAAGGCCCCAGCCGGCAGCGCGCCACCAAGAATGATGCTTCGGGCAATGCCGTGATGGTGATGGAGTTAACCGCGTCACCCGTCGAGCCCGACCATCTCGTCAACTTGCAAGGCGTGCTGCTGGAAATGAGAAAGTCCATACAAAAGGATTTTTTCCAGGGCGGCTATCAAAGTGTCTGCAATAAGATTCATGCTTCGGTGTTGGGTGGCGCAAGCGCGTTGGAAACCACTTGCACGATTACGCAGAACGGCCGACATGTATTGTCGCAGACCCTTGTCGCGGCACTTAACGAGGGCAATGCCTACGTGTTGTCCTATGCGGGGCAGGCGCAGGTATTCGTAGAAAGCCAGGATGAAATACAGTCGGTACGAAATAGCCTGAAACTATAAGGCTTTCAGCATAATACTTTTGGATTAGCCTTAAAGTTCGGGCATAAAAAAGCCCTGGTGCAAGCCAGGGCTTTTTGCATAGTAGTGCGATCAACCACGCAGCCAGGAATCGACGGTGCTCGCGCCGTATTGTTCCTTCCACGCTTTCAGGCCGCGATGGTTGCCGCCCTTGGTCTCGATCAGTTCACCCGTGTGCGGGTTCTGGTAGACCTTGACGACCCGGGCGCGGCGGGTTTTTGGAGTCTTGGCCGACGGCAGACCTGACTTGGAAGGACTTGGGTCGAGGATCGCGATGATGTCACGCAGGCCCTTGCCGTAGGTTTTCATCAGCCCTTGGAGCTTTTCTTCGAATTCGATTTCTTTCTTGAGCCCGGCATCATTCTTCAAAGCTTCCAGCTGCGCGAGCTGCTCTTGAAGGGCCTTTTCGGCTTTGCGAAATTCAGCGAGTCTGGACAATATAAGTACTCCAATCAAAATAAATGGCTGATACCAACCGCAAACAAAGCTATAAGCCAGGCGCCTTGTAGCGACTCGGTGACTAATGACTCTCCTGCTATCGGGTCAGGCAGAAAAAATTGTAGTAGTTAATCCGAAAAGTGTAAATCGTAACTTTTTCGTTATGTAACAACAGTTGCCTTTTTCCATCAGTCGGCGGGACGACGTCAAGCGCTTGGCGACGGAAATTGGCTGTTAAGAGTACTAGATGGCGTAATGAAATCTTGCCCGCTACTGTAGCGGGCAAATAGAAGGCTTGTAGAAAAGTTAAGCGTGACTTAAATCGACCGGACTGCCTGGGCCAGCTCGATAAACGCCAGGGTTGCCGGCGAGGCTTGGCGGCTATCGAGCACGGCCAGGCCGATCTGCCGTGGGACGGGTGGCGACAGGGGGCGAACAACGAACCCAGGGTGCTGGACCAGAGGTAGCGAGCCTTCGGAAACCACGCTCACCGCGTCGCCACGCGCGACGATGTCGAGTGTACTGAGCAGTTGCGAGCAGCGATAACGTACGTTCGGTGCAAGGCGTGCTGCATTGAACAAGCGCCAGACCAGTTCCGACGACCCAGCCTCAGTGAGGATGAACGGGTCATCGCACAAGTCCCTGAGCTTTACGCAGGTCTGGTCGGCGAGCGAGTGGGCAGCGGGGAGCAGGGCGACCATCTGGTCTTCCACCAGCGCGAACGTATCGAAGCGCTCCTCCGGCAAAACCACGAAACCGACGTCGATTCGCCGTTCATCCAACCACTGGAGCACCTGGCGGTCCGGGCCCTCGTCGACATGCACTTCGATCCCTGGATGCAATGCACTGAAGCGTTCCAGGATCGCCGGCAACAGCTTCATCGACGATGTCGGGCCGAACGAGCCGATGCGCAAGGTTCCGCGACGCATGCCGCGGGCGTCTGCGGCTTCCTGGCGCAGGGTGTTGGCCAATCCGAGCATGGCTCGGGCCCGCAGCAGCAGTTGCTGGCCGATGTCGCTGGGCTCCACCACGGTTTGATGACGCCTGAACAGCTCGACGCCGAGTTCTTGTTCCAGGGATTTGATCGCGTGCGACACCGCTGACTGTCCAATACCCAACCGTGTCGCGGCTGCCGTGAAACCACGCAGCTCGGCGACCAGCGAGAAGATCTCGAGTTGGGTAAGGGTCATGAGCAAATACTCATTTTACGATGAGAAGGCATGAGCTGGATGATGACCTATCTGCCCTGATCCAGTAAGCCCCTAGTTCGGTGAATCATGAAGCCCCTTGAACACACTGTTGCCGCGCCATCCGACGTTCCGGTCTATTTGAAACTTGCCATGGTCACGATGATCTGGGGCGGGACCTTCGTGGCCGGGCGGATCCTATCCGATGCCCTGGCGCCGATGCTGGCCGCCAGCGTACGTTTCCTGTTGGCGAGTATCGCGCTGCTGGGGTTTCTCGGCCTGGCGCGCATTTCCCTGGCAAGGCCCAGCCTGAAACAGGGTGCTCAACTGGTGGTGCTCGGTTTCTTCGGCATTTTCTTCTACAACCTCTGCTTCTTTTATGGCTTGCAATACATCAGCGCATCGCGGGCCTCGTTGATCGTGGCGTTGAACCCGGCGGTGATCGGGCTGGCTTCGTGGTGGCTCTTCAAGGAACGGCTGGGACGCCTGAAGGTGGCTGGCATTGTCTTGTGTCTCGGCGGGGCAGGCTTGGTGATCGTCAGTCGAGACCCAACCCTGCTACAAACAGCGGAACACGGCTGGATAGGCGACATGCTGATTTTCGGCTGTGTGCTGGGCTGGGGTATTTATTCGCTGTTTTCCAGAAGCCTGAATGAGAGCCTTGGCCCGTTGCAGACGGTGACCTGGTCGATCCTGCTGGGCACGCTGATGCTCTGGGGAGCGTGTGCAGCGGGCGGGGATATTCGCTTCGCGGCGCTGGCCTCGCTGGACAGTCGACAATGGCTGAGCCTGCTATACCTAGGCGTGCTGGGCTCGGCCCTGGCCTACATCGCCTGGTATGACGGCATCCGGCGGATGGGCGCGACCCGGTCCGGCGTGTTCATCGCGCTCAATCCGCTCACGGCGGTGTTGTTGGGCGCCTTGCTATTGGACGAACGGCTCACGGCGCTGATGGGCGTGGGCGGGGGGCTGATCCTGATGGGGATTTTCCTGTGCAACAAACCCCTTGCGCGGCCGGCGGAAAAGGCGATTTGATACCCGAGGCGGACAAATACGGTTACGCTGTGTAGAATCGATTTACGCATATAAGAATAACGTCTTCTGGCAGCAGAAGCCTCGCCCGCAATAGCCTTGGGTCGACAATGAAGATACTTGGGTTTCAACTGATCTATGGCGATTTCCTCGCCCGCAGCGTCCGCGGTATTTCCTGCGCGCCGCCGTGCGCCCTCAGCATCACTGGCAACTAACGTTTCTTGTTAATTGATAAGCATGATGAGGCGCCGACATGGCAGATCTATACGAAAACCCGATGGGCCTGATGGGCTTTGAATTCATCGAATTCGCGTCCCCTACGCCCAATACCCTGGAGCCGATCTTCGAGATCATGGGCTTCACCAAAGTGGCCACCCACCGCTCCAAGGACGTGCACCTGTATCGCCAGGGCGCGATCAACCTGATCCTCAACAATGAACCCCATAGCGTGGCGTCCTACTTCGCCGCCGAGCACGGCCCGTCGGTGTGCGGCATGGCGTTCCGGGTCAAGGACTCGCAAAAAGCCTACAAGCGCGCCCTGGAACTCGGCGCCCAGCCGATCCACATCGAGACCGGCCCTATGGAGCTGAACCTGCCGGCGATCAAGGGCATCGGCGGTGCGCCGCTGTACCTGATCGACCGTTTCGGCGAAGGCAGTTCGATCTACGACATCGACTTCGTGTTCCTTGAAGGCATCGACCGCAATCCGGCGGGCGCGGGCCTGAAGATTATCGATCACTTGACCCACAACGTGTATCGCGGGCGCATGGCCTACTGGGCGAATTTCTACGAGAAGCTGTTCAACTTCCGTGAAATTCGCTACTTCGACATCAAGGGCGAATACACCGGCCTGACGTCCAAGGCGATGACCGCTCCGGATGGCATGATCCGCATCCCGTTGAACGAAGAATCGTCCAAGGGCGCCGGGCAGATCGAAGAGTTCCTGATGCAGTTCAACGGCGAAGGCATCCAGCACGTGGCGTTCCTCACCGACGACCTGATCAAGACCTGGGACCAGTTGAAGAAAATCGGCATGCGCTTCATGACCGCGCCACCGGACACCTACTACGAGATGCTCGAAGGCCGCCTGCCGAACCACGGTGAACCGGTGGGTGAATTGCAATCGCGGGGCATTCTGCTGGACGGTGCGTCCGAGCAAGGCGACAAGCGCCTGCTGCTGCAAATCTTCTCGGAAACCTTGATGGGCCCGGTGTTCTTCGAATTCATCCAGCGCAAGGGCGACGATGGTTTCGGCGAAGGCAACTTCAAGGCACTGTTCGAGTCGATCGAGCGTGATCAGGTACGTCGTGGTGTGCTCGCGACCGAGTAAACCCTAAAGCTAAAAAAGCCCGCCCGGCAGCGATGCCAGGCGGGCTTTTTCATGTTCTGGTTGACGCTGCTACTGCACGCTTACAAGGGGAGTTGAGGCACGCCCATATCAAACGTCTGCACAAGAGTCATGTTAAACCTGCGCTCCAAATGAGCCGTCAGCTCCGCCATGTTCTTGAACTTATTCTCGATGCTCATGCCCCAGCTCTGGTTGTTGATATACAGCTTGTCCTCTATCTCATTGACCTTTGTTCGTTTTACTTCGCCGTCCTTGGATCTGTGGTAGAGCTCGATTCCCTGGGGCCGATAACTGACGATGTACTGTCCGGGCCGGGTCAGCAGTGGGAATTGATCGACGAGGCGATGAGGCGAAGCGGGGATGGCCGTGGTCCCGGGCACTTGCCTCATGCCACTGCTTTGCAGTGCCCACACAAGCCTATCGAGGCTGTTGAACCGCACCGCATGCACCATCTCCAGCGAGCTGAACGGGGCTCTGATAAAAAACTTGTCGTTGTCCATTTGCACCGGGATTCTTTTCGCCTCAGTGCCATCGAGCCTAACGTAAAGCACAAAGCCTCCCGCCGACCGTTCAATCAGGAATTCCTTGGGCCGATGCAGCAGATTGCCGGGACTGGCGATCGGTCGTTGTATCGCTTGGGTGCTGACATTGACCTCCAACAGCAAATCCGATTTCACGAATTGGTGGGAGGGCGGGACAAGATGAGTGGTTGCGGCTTGCTGCAGGATAGGCAAGCGATTCGAAATGATTTCACCGGCATCGGGCATTACCCGGTCAGGTTGGCCGCCAACATCGACTACGCGAATCCCGATGACCCCTTCCAGTTCTGCAAGTCCCGGAACGTTTCGAACGGTATTGGCGTGCTCGCTGCCAACCAGGGCCACCCATTTATGGGCACCCTGCTGAACCTGAACACCCTCGATGATGGTATGGGCAATGAATTTGAAACGGTTCGGGCGCAGCGGGAAATACACCCTGAGGTCATCCTGATAGCTGGCTGACGTGTCGAGCGCGCGCACCCTGATGCCATGCTGGCGGGCGATGGTTACCAGGTTCTCCAAGGCATGGGTACTTAGCGGATCCACGCCTTGAAGCTCATCCTGGCGACGAAGGTTAGCCCGCAACTTCTCGGACATTACCCCGCTGGAGGCGAACGACGTCAGCAGCGGTTGATCGTACTCGGTCACCAAGTTCTCCAGGTAAAGCGTCTTCACCTGTTGTCTCGCCAGCGCCGGCAGATTGTCGATCAGCAGCATTCTTGCGCCGATAGCGTTATAGGCGGCTCCCAATACCAACCCGTTGGACTGGCGATAGACACTCTCGACAATATCGGAGACCGGACTGTAGGGCGGGAGTGTTGGTGCAGGGGGCCTGGGAGGTAATGGATGACGATCGAAGAACCGTTGGCTGGCGTCGACAATATCCCATTCGCGTCGACTGTGTTCCCGGCGTGCGCGCCTGCGATCCAGGTTCTCGGCAAAGTGGACTTGCTGATGGATGCCAAAGGGATCTGCAGGGAGCTGTGGGCGTCGGATGATCGTTTCAAAGTCATTTCGGTATCGCCTGGATAATTCATAGGGCCTCAGTCCTTGCCCACCTACCTCCAGGCTCAGCTCTGCGGTAGAGAGCGGCGACTCCTGCGTTATGCGAATCGCGGGGCCCCCCGGGATATCCTCGATACGAATACTCAGGACGCCCTGAAGTTGTGCCAGGTCGGGACGATTGCTGCGTATGTTTACCCCCCATCCAACATGCTGCCGCTCATAGGCGGGCGAGTTCAGTTGACGCTCCAAGGGAGCATCTATCAACGCGATCCATTTGCCCCCGGGGTGACTGAGCCGATCGGCCATGATGACTTGGTTGGCGTGATACGTGGAATGGCCGTGATATTCGCCACCGAGCAGTGCCTGCCGATACCTGGCTGCACAATCCAGGCCCCTGAGGCGTATGCCATTTTCTTGCGCCGCGATGATCAAACCTTCATAGGTGTAGGGGGTTGGATACGCAGCATCGACATTGACATCCAGGTGTTTCAGACGTTGCCCCAGGCTGTTGCTCACTTCGCCGGTCCTGAACAAATGATCCAGGGCGATCTGATCGATGTCGATTCTCAAGCGATCCAGGTACAGCGTGGTGACCCCGCTTGCGGCCAGTGCCGACATGTTGTCCATCAATTGCATCTTGCTACTGGTGCTGACGTAATTTTCGGTCAGTATCACGCCTTGGGACGCTGCCAGAACCGTCTCGACAAGCCTCGGAAGAGTGGCTACGCCGGCCAGGAGAGGAATGAGAGGGCGAGGCGGTGGCGTGACGGCACCGTAGAACACCTCGGCGTCGTTGCTCAACTTCGTCAGTTGGGCTGAGTAGAGAGGCCTCAACGTCGCCTCGCTGGAACGAATATCGGTGCTGATCAGTGCCTCGCTTCGCCGGTCGAAACTGGCTCGGTGTTCGGAGGACAATTGATACGGACGCAGTCTCGTGGCGAAGGTGTTTTCGCGCCAGTACATTTCGCCTTCGGGCCTGTAGAGCGCAGGACCGGAGGGCTGCGAGTCTTTCGGGCTCCTCGCGCAATACGCGCCCAAGACCGGGTCGTAGGCCACGCTGGCGACCTTGCCACCCTCCAGGTCGACGTACATTGCAACGCCCTCGATTCTTATCCCGTTGCCGCCAGGTAGCGACAATCCGTAGGGCGGATCGACTGCGTAGCTGGCCAACGATTGTTCCAACGCACGCGCAATCATGGGCGTGCTGGTTGAAGTGTCGGTGACTGAGACTGTGGGTTGTTGCGTGTTCTCGGGAGGGCGGGCGGCAGGGCTGCCCGGTTCCGATGGCGACGTGGATGGGCGCGAGATGTCCGCAGCGTTGGGCAACCTTCCGGACTCGGGAAGACGCGGAGTCGTCGGCAGGCTGATGTCAGCATCGGGTCTTGGTGTGCCCGTTTCCCTTGGGCGGATGGGTTTTTTTGGAGCCATTTTGTTCGTCCTTGATACACGGTAATGAACGCCGCAAGCGTCCTGGAGACGCTGCGGCTGTTTTTTCAGAAGGTGTTACCGGCGGGTTTCTTTCAATGACCCCGAGCCGGGGCGATGGTCAGATCCGAGCTGAGCACCTGACGGGTGTCGTCACCGTCGACTATCCACCGTTGTTCCAGGGTGTCGTAGAAGATCGCTCCGGGCGTATCGTCGAGGAGGCGAATGCCTTCGATGCTCAGGAAGGTGGTTGCCAGGCGATCATCCGCCTGGTGTGCCTGGATCTCCCGCAGAATGTGCGGGATCAGGGTGGGGCGCCGAATATCCATGCTCAGCAGCCTTGCCTTTGCCCCATCGAAGTCAATCAGATAGCGATTACCGGATCGGAGCACTACCTGCACGCTCTCCTTGGGTTGGCCAGGGGCGTGGGCCTGTTCGAAGAGCAGCAGCACATCGCCAATCACAATCGAGCTTTCGCCAACACGCAGATCGGCGTAGTCCAAGTCGTGGGATAACGTGTCGGTGTACACAGTCCAGGCTGACGACTGAGTCTCACCCGTCGTGGACAGGCGCAGAGTTGCCCCGGGGCTGGGGTGAATTTCGTAGGCGCTGGCATTGCCTTCCAGCACATAGATGCCTTTGTGTCGGCGTTCCGGCACTGTGATTTTCTGTGGTTTACCGGCTAACCGTATGACTTCGTCCGCGCAGCGGTGGAAAAGATAATGGCCATTTCGCTCGCGTAGGGCATGGCGCCCGTCGACCCATCGTTTGCCGGGTTGCCGATGGTCATCGAGATAGGACATCTGCGGTTCGCGAACCCTGTAGGAAATGCCATCGCGCATCACCAGGATGATTGAATGCACCAGTGTCACGCCGGCAGACATGAGCACGCCCGCTACGTTCGTTGGCGCACCTGCGCCGTTCTTTAACCAATGCTTCAGGGTTAACCGAGTGTGGCCCACGAACTGCAACGTCAGGCTCATGTCGCTGTAGGTCAGGTAGCTGAACTGACCGATGTCCCGACGGGTTACGTGATACTGGGCGCGCACGCTCCGGAGCTCAGCGCTGTCATAGTCCAGGTACAGCGTGGTGGTGGTTTTATCCTGCTGTTCCTGGATCTCGAAAACCGGATCGTTACATCCCCTTGGGATGAAAAAATTCGCGAGGGGGGAGTGTGGTAGAACCCCGGCGCCGCCATTGAAGAGGGTTGCAGCGGTTGGCGATACGCCGTGTTCCAGCACAACCACTTCGATTGCGTGATCGTGGATCGATTCCAGCTTGCCTGGCAGATCCGGCTTGAGGGTAAAACCGTCCCGCGTGATGAATAACACAGCGTCATTGCGTAGCTCGCGGTGAGCATCAACCGACTTATAGACATCGATGATGCTGACTTGCCGGGGCATGTCGTAGCCGTCGGCACCGCGAAGCATCGTTACGTTCAGCGACGTGCCTTGGACCTGCCAGTGCGCAATCGCTTCCATGGGACAATCCAGCTCGATGACGCTCAGTTCCAGGCCATCTTCGCGGATGACCACTTCGCCGCCATTGAGCGCCACGAAATAGCGATCCTTGCCCTGGCCGCCATCGACTCGGCTGTTGTTGCCCATAAGGCGAAACACATCGTCGCCCTGTCGACCGGTGGCGGTGTCATCGGCGCCGTTGAGCGTGATCGTGTTGGCCTCCCGGCTGCCCAGGACCCGACTGCAACCGCCGGGCACTGTCTCGACGTTTTCGATATCGGTCATCGTTGCGTAGTAGACCGGCGCGGTGTCGTCGAGGGACTTCAAAAGGGAAATTCCCTTGCGCAGATCGACCTCGTGACCGATGTAGGTCAAGGTGTTCAACGGCGCGACCTGTCCCTGCAAGGACACCGTGTCTATACCGGCGCCGCCATGTAACGCATTCATGGCGGCCGTGGTGGGTGCCTTGAGGGTTTCGTTGACCTGGAAGATAAACGCGTCGTTTTCACCGCCCCCCGTCAGGTTCTTTTTACCGGTGGTGAAACTGAAATAATTGGATTTGTCCTGCACGCCGAAGACCTGGTCGTCACCGCCTCCCAGTTGCCAGTAAATGCCTTTGTTTTTCCCCGGTTCGCCGACGCTGAGCCCAGGCACTTTATCCAAGCCATTGGCGGCGTAGATCACATCGCCGCTGTCCACCACGGTGGGCGTATTGATCGCCTGATAGGGTTCCTCGCCGTCTTTCCAATAGAATTTCCAATGCTTGACCGGTTGCATCTCGACGTCGAATCGGCCACTGACGATGGCGCCTATGCTGGATTTCATTTCCCCGTCCAGCAGCTTCTGCGCTTGTTCCTTCAAGGCCTTGGCATAGCTGGCTCGCGTATGTTCGACCTGATAGCGTTCCAGTACGCTGGCGTCCAGATCCTGCCCCGTGAACGCAAACCAGCCCGAGCGCCAGCGCTCATTGACGCTGAGTTCGATGTAATCGTCGATATCGTCCACTTGGCGAACCGCACCATAAATCCGGGCGCCCAGGATCAGTGTGGCGCACGCGAGCAATCCCAGTGGACCGGCAGAACTGAAGCCAGCCAGCGCTGCGACGCCGATCGCCACCGAGAGGCCGGCACTCGCCAGGCTGAAGCCAGCGTTGACATAGTGATCCATCGCCTGCTTGCCCGTGGTGTGGACCGCGGCGTCCAAGGCTTTGATAGCCAGGTAGATATCGAAAGGCAGCGTGAGGACGGCGGCCATCAGCCCCGCGCCGCGAATCAGCCATACGCCTTGCGAGGTGGCCAGGAAACCCTTCAACACTTTGTCGCCGTTGCGTAGCGTCTGGCGCAGCATCTCCTTGTTCTGAACCAGCATTTTCCCGGTTTGCGTGAGCCCGCGCTCGACGAACATCGACGTCGCTTCGCCGCCAATTTCCCCAGCGCTGATCCCGGCTTCAGCAAAATTGCCTTTTTGCAGACCGTCACGGATCCCTAGCACGCCTCCATAGATTCCATACGCTTGCATGCCCAGGCCGGCGGTGATCACGCTATTGGACTTCAGCTTATTGACCCACTTCGGCATGCCAGGCGGAACCGGCAGGGTTTTTTTCGCTTCTGCGGCGCGCAGTGTCTTGAGCAGTTTGTCGAGCTGGATCATCGACGTACTGGGGATGTGGCCCGGCGCTGTGTCAAAAATCGGCGGCGTGCCGGGTGATCGAACGGACGCCAATTCGTAGAGCAACAAAGTGGCATCCGGAGCATCGGCCGAAGGCTGGGCCTTGATGTGCTGCTCGACTTTAAGCGGGTCGAACTGGAGGGTGTCGACCAGCGCCCCGTCCGGCTGCAACAAGGGCGGTGATTCAGTCCCAGTGCCAAAGTCGTCGAGCCGCGCACCCATGCGATGAAGCTCGGCACGGCTGACCCTCAGTTCACCGATTTTTACCGGTCCAAGACGCCTGTCCAGCGTCCGAAGCTGCTCCGATGACACGGGAGCAGACCTGGGCCGAGGCTGGGCCGACGTCGCAGCCCGGGTCGAGGCGAGATCGGTGACCAGTACGGAGGTCATCCGCTTCACCTCGTGCTGGGCGGATTCCTTTCCTGAAGAGAGTGACATCGATAATTCCCTTTATCGTGAAGTCCTGTCGAACGTCCTCCTGACATTCGTGCGCGCATGGTAAACCGCGCCGGCCTCTGCGGTTCAGCTGAAATGTGTCTTGATGCAAATGGCCCGTCAGGCTATGCGTCGTTGCCGCACCAGGTGCTTGAACCCTTCCAGCACCAGTACAGTCACGGCCAGCCAGATGGGAATGTAGGTCAGCCATTCTTCGGCCTGGATGCTTTCGCCCAGCAGCAGTGCAACACCCAGTAGCAATACTGGCTCCACGTAGCTCAACAATCCGAAGAGGCTGAACGGCAGCAGGCGGCTGGCGACGATATAGGCCACCAGTGCCGAGGCGCTGATGACGCCGAGCAGCGGGATCAGCAGCGACAGCCAGGGGTGTTGATTGAAAACGCCGAAACCCTGTTCTCCGCTTTGTACGAACCAGAGCGCCAATGGCAGCATCAACGTCATGTCCAGCCAGAGGCCGCCCAGGTTGTCGGTACGCAGGCGTTTACGCAGGATGAAGTAGATCGGGTAGCCGATGACCACGAGCCAGGTCGCCCAGGAAAGACCGCCCACCCGGTAGAGCTCGTTGAGCACACCGAGGGTGGCGAAGAGCACGGCGATTTTCTGTAGGCGGGACAGGCGTTCGCCATAAACGATGCGCCCGGTCAGGACCATCGACAGCGGCAACAGGAAGTACCCCAATGATACGTCCAGGCTGTAGCCGTTGAGCGGTGCCCACATGAACAGCCACAACTGCGCGCCCATCAGTGCCGATGACACGATCGCCCCGAGCAGCAGGCGTGGTGCGGCGACCAGGCGTGCGACCAGGTCCGAGACCAGTTTCCATTCGCGGGAGATCATCATGAACGCGGTCATGCACGGCATCGTCAACAGCATGCGCCAACCGAAAATCTCCAGGCCGGTCAGTGGCGTGAGCAGCGAGGTGTAGTAATACATGACGGCGAACAGGACGGATGCCGCGACGGATAAAGCGATGCCTTTGGACAAGGTGATTCTCTTGAGGACATTCAGCTCAACACAATGGTTTCTGTCAGGAATCGGTGTAGGTTACGACGTACGTGGCACGCGCCCCGGCACGAAGTGACTCACATCGTTGAAGCCCGGCGTCGACGCATGCCCCGGCGTGACCAGCGAATCGATGAACGCTTCATCTTGCGCGGTGATTTTCACCGCCTGCGCCTTGGTGTACGCATCCCATTGTTCCTCGGTGCGCGGCCCGACGATGGCCGAGGTCACGGCGCTGTTGTTCAGCACCCAGGCGATGGCGAACTCGACGATGCCCACGCCCCGATCCTGGGTGTATTGCAGGATCTGCTGGGCAATGCGCAGGGATTCGACCCGCCATTCGGTTTCCAGGATGCGCTTGTCCTGGCGTCCGGCACGGCTGTTGGCGTCCGGTGCCACGTCCGGCGCGTACTTGCCACTGAGCACGCCTCGGGCCAGGGGGCTGAACGGCACCACGCCGAGGCCGTAGTTCTGCGCAGCGGTGATCTGCTCGGTTTCCGCCTGGCGGTTGACGATGTTGTACAGCGGTTGGCTGATCACCGGACGGTCGATGCCCAGGCTGTCGGCAATGCGGATCACCTCGGCGATGCGCCAGCCGCGATAGTTCGACAGGCCCCAGTAGCGGATCTTGCCCTGGCGAATCAGGTCGCCGATGGCCGACACGGTGACATGCAGCGGCGTGTTGTGGTCTTCGCGGTGCAGGTAATAGATGTCCAGGTAATCGGTGCCCAGGCGCGTCAGGCTGGCCTCGATGCCGTTGAACAGGTGCTTGCGGCTCAGGCCGCTGCGGTTGGGCACGCCGTCCGGCGGGCCGAAACCGACCTTGGTGGCGAGCACCCATTCGTGGCGGCGACTGGCAATCGCCTCGCCGACGATTTCTTCGGAGCGACCGCCGGTGTAGACGTCCGCGGTGTCGATGAAATTGATGCCCTGGTCCCAGGCCTTGTCGATGATCCGCAGCGAATCCTCGGTGCTGGTCTGTTCGCCGAACATCATGGTGCCCAGGGTCAACGTCGAGACTTGCAACCCGGAATGGCCTAGCGTGCGGTAGCTCATGACAAGATCCTTTTATCCATGGGGAAAGGCTCAATCAAATACCAGAACCGCCGCCTGGATCCAACCGTTTTTCTCAAACACCGCGAAATCGACTGTGGGATCAGGGATCAGGCCCGCAGGGTGCGGGTCATGCGCAACGCCAGCAGGCTGCCGCAGACAATCACGCCCGCCAGCAAATACAACGCCGCATCGGTCGAGCCGGTGGCGTCCTTGACCCAGCCCACCAGGTAGGGGCTGAGGAAACCGGCCATCTGGCCCATGGAGTTGATCAACGCCAACCCACCGGCTGCCGCGCCGGCGCTGAGCAGGGCGGTAGGCACCGGCCAGAACATCGGGAGGCCGGTGAGGGCGCCCATGGTGGCGATGGACAGGCCAAGGATGGCAATGGCCGGGGTGGTGGCGAAATTGACCGCGATCAGCAAGCCCACCGCGCCCATCAACATCGGCACGACCAGGTGCCAGCGACGCTCCTTGTGCAGATCCGCCGAGCGGCCCACCAGCAACATGAACAGCGCAGCCAGCAGATACGGAATCGCACTCAGCCAGCCGATCACCAGGTTATCGCTGAAACCGAGGTTCTTGATGATCGACGGCAGCCAGAAATTGATGGCGTATACGCCGCTCTGGATGCAGAAGTACACCAGGCCAAAGGCCCAGATCGCCGGGTTCTTGAACACGGCCGCCAAGGAGTCGGTGCTGGTTTTCGGCTTGTTGGCCAGGTCTTCGGCGTGGTCGGCGGTGAGCACCGCGCGTTCATGATCGGTCAGCCAGGTGGCTTTGGCGAAGGTGTCGCTGAGCAGGAAGAACGCCAGGGCTCCGAGGATCACCGTCGGAACGCCTTGCAGCAGGAACATCCACTGCCAGCCCGACAGGCCGCCCTGGCCGGCGGCGAAGTGGTTGAGAATCCAGCCGGAGAACGGGCTGCCCAACAGGCCGGATACGGGAATCGCCGACATGAACAGCGCCATGATCCGACCACGGCGGAACGTCGGGAACCACTGCGAGAGGTACAGCACGACGCCAGGAAAGAACCCGGCTTCAGCGGCGCCGGTGAACAGCCGCAAGGTGTAGAACTGGGTCGGCGTGGTCACGAACAACAGGCAGGTCGACAGCGTGCCCCAGGTGATCATCATCAAGGCGATCCAGCGCCGTGGCCCGAACCTGGTCAAGGCCAGGTTGCTCGGCACGCCGCACAGCACGTAGCCGATGAAAAAGATCCCGGCGCCGAGGCCGTATACGGTTTCGCTGAATTTCAACGCGTCGAGCATCTGCAACTTGGCGAAGCCAACGTTCACTCGGTCCAGGTAATTGAACAAGTAGCAGATGAAAATGAAGGGGATCAGGCGCAGGGTGATGCGCTTGTAGACGGTATTTTTTTCGTCAGGGGTAGCCAGGAGGGCTGTTGCGCTCTGGGACATGGCGGGTCTCTCTTTATTATGATTTTGGCGTGCCAAGGGGTAACGTTGACTGCCCCTTGAGTCTCGGCCAGCCCAAGGTCCCGTGTCTTTGTGCCGGAGCACAGGGTTTGCAGGCCGACCCTGTGCGCCTGACCAATCCTCCGGGCGACGCACCACAAAACAACAATCATGCCGCTTGCAAGGAACTCCCATGTTCGAACTCGATCACGACCTGGCGCAGGACATCGTCGACCGGGCGATGACGATCTTGCCCTATAACGTCAACGTCATGGACAACCAGGGCCTGATCCTCGGCAGCGGCGAGCGCGAGCGCATCAATACCCGCCATGAGGGTGCGCAACTGGTCCTCGCCAATGGTCGGGTAGTGGAAATCGACGAGCACACCGCCGTGCACCTCAAGGGCGTGCAGCCGGGGATCAACCTGCCGTTGATGCTCGACCAGCGGCTGATCGGCGTGCTGGGCATCACCGGCGAACCCGCGCAGTTGCGCACCTACGCCGAACTGGTGCGCATGACCGCTGAAATGCTGCTCGGCCAACGCAACCAGCAGGCCGAGCAACAATGGCGCCGCCAGCGTTGCGATGACCTGCTGGCGTTGCTGCTGGGTGATGCCGGGGATTCGCCACGGTTGCTCGATGAAGCTCGGCAAATGGGCCTCAAGCCACAGCTGTCACGGGTGCCTTGTTTGTTTGAATTGGGCCTGGAGCATGGCCCCGGGCAAACCGTCGAGTCCCTGAGCGCCTGGCTGATGTCACGCTACCCGGACAGCTGGTGCCTGACTTCGTCCAAATCGTCGTTGCTCTGGTGCCGACCGGTCACGGCCTCGGTGGAGAACGAGCGGCTGCTGGGCAAGCTCGACGGCCTGGGCTGGAGCATCCTTCGAGTGGCGGTGGGCGGCCAGGCCGAAGGCTTGGCGGGCCTGCGCCGTTGCTACCGGCGGGTGGCGGACCTGCTGGCGTATGGTCGTGACGTCCTGCCGCAATCGCGCTTGCTGATCCTCAATCGCTACCGTCTGCCTGTGATGCTCTGGCGGCATCGCAGCGATGACGCCCTCGATGAACTGCTCAGCCCCTTGCGCAAAGTGATCGCCAAGGACAGCAACGGCCAATTGCTCGCTACGCTGCGAAGCTGGTGCGAACACGACGGCCAGAGCCAGGCTTGCGCAGACGCCCTGGGCATCCACCGCAACAGCCTGCGCTATCGCATGGAGCGCATCGCCGAACTCAGCGGCGTCGACCCGCTCAGGCTG
This sequence comes from Pseudomonas frederiksbergensis, assembly GCF_035751725.1. Classification (GTDB taxonomy): domain Bacteria; phylum Pseudomonadota; class Gammaproteobacteria; order Pseudomonadales; family Pseudomonadaceae; genus Aquipseudomonas; species Aquipseudomonas frederiksbergensis_A. The sequence continues at coordinate 2,311,650 of NZ_CP142104.1, forward strand.
GATGGGATGCTGGCGTTGTATCTGGGGGTCCAATTGTTGCCACATGATCCAGATTTACCGGCATGAACCCTTCGCGAGCCTGCTCGCGAAGGGGCCGGCAATGCCGGACCGCCATTTTTGTGAGTTTGACCAATAATGTCCAAGGAGTTTTGTGCGGCGGACCGGCGTCAGGGTCGTGTTCAGCTGGCAGCATGCTGTGCATCGGAACCGGAGAACAAAAATGAAAATAATCATCGCCCCCGACTCGTTCAAGGACAGCCTTAGCGCCCAAGGCGTGGCGCACGCCATCGCAGAAGGGTTGGCCCAGGTCTGGCCGGCTGCGCAATTGATCAAGTGCCCGATGGCCGATGGCGGTGAGGGAACGGTAGAGGCGGTGCTGGCGGCCTGTGATGGCCAATGGCGTGGGGCGCGAGTCCGTGGCCCGCTGGGCGCCGCTGTCGAAGCCCGCTGGGGCTGGTTGCCCGACAGCCGTACCGCGATCATCGAGATGGCCGAGGCCAGCGGCCTGCAATTGGTACCACCCGGGCAGCGCGACGCCTGTTCCAGCAGCACGTTTGGAACCGGCGAACTGATCCGCGCCGCCCTGGATGAAGGTGCCAGCCGGGTCATCCTGGCAATTGGCGGCAGCGCCACCAACGACGGCGGGGCAGGGGCGATGCAGGCTTTGGGCGTGGCATTGCTGGATGATCAGGGCCAGGCGCTACCGCCCGGAGGGCTGGCGTTGGGCAAACTGGCACGTATCGACCTGCGCGACCTGGACCCGCGCCTGGCCGGCGTGCGTTTCGAAATCGCCGCTGATGTTGACAACCCGCTCTGCGGCCCCCACGGCGCTTCGGCCGTGTTTGGCCCGCAAAAAGGCGCCTCCGCCGAGCAGGTGCAGCAACTTGACCGGGCGCTGGCGCACTTCGCCGGACACTGTGCCCAGGTGCTCGACCGTGACGTTAGCGACGAACCCGGCAGCGGTGCCGCCGGCGGCCTGGGCTTCGCCGCCAAGGCTTTCCTCAAGGCGCAATTTCGGACCGGCGTGGAAGTCGTCGCGCAATTGACCGGATTGGCCGATGCCATCGACGGTGCCGACCTGGTGGTCACCGGTGAAGGTCGTTTCGACGCCCAGACCCTGCGTGGCAAGACGCCGTATGGCGTCGCCCGCATCGCCCAGCGCCGCGGCGTGCCGGTGGTGGTCATCGCCGGTACGCTGGGGGAGGGCTACGAAGCGCTTTATGAACACGGTATCGATGCCGCGTTTGCCTTGGCGAACGGGCCGATGACGCTGCAAGAAGCCTGCACCGATGCGCCGCGCCTGCTGGCCGAGCGGGCCCGGGATATCGCCCGGCTCTGGCAAGTGGCGGCCCGCTGAATTGGCCCGCGAGGCCGTCGCCAGGATCCGTCAGCCACCGCAGATTGCCTTCGGACATTGACCCGCCCGCACACCCTGCGTAGCCTTGCGCCTTCGAGGTTCTTCGGCACGCGCCGAAGCTAAGAAGGGAACGCGGTCCAAGCCGCGGCTGCCCCCGCAACTGTGAACGGTGCTGTTTCTGCAAGGCCACTGTGCATGCCCTGTTACAACGGGCGCACGGGAAGGCGCAGCAAATTGCCAGCCCAGGCTTTGGATAAAAGCCTGTCTGGCCCGCCGTCAGCCAGGAGACCTGCCTCGACAACAGATTCTCACTACAACCGGGCGGGGTGATCCGGTGGCGAAATCTTCCGCGCACGCCCGTGCCTGCGGTTGTCGTCCCGTTTGCCCGCCACCTTGCCAAAGGGCATCCGATGAAAACACTGGCCAAACTCCCCGTCACCATCGTTACCGGTTTCCTCGGCTCGGGTAAGACCACCTTGCTGCGGCACATGCTCGACAACGCCCAAGGCCGGCGCATCGCGGTCATCGTCAATGAGTTCGGCGAGCTGGGCATCGACGGCGAGATCCTCAAGCAGTGCTCCATCGGTTGCACCGAAGAAGAAGCCAACGGCCGAGTATATGAACTGGCCAACGGTTGCCTGTGCTGCACCGTGCAGGAAGAGTTCTTCCCGGTAATGCGCGAATTGGTGGCCCGTCGCGGCGACCTCGACCACATCCTCATCGAAACCTCCGGCCTGGCCTTGCCCAAGCCGTTGGTCCAGGCCTTCCAGTGGCCGGAAATCCGCAGCGCCTGTACGGTCGATGCGGTGATCACCGTGGTCGACAGTCCGGCCGTTGCCGCCGGCACCTTCGCCGCGTTCCCGGACAAGGTCGATGCCCAGCGCAAGCTGGACCCGAACCTGGACCATGAATCGCCCTTGCACGAGCTGTTCGCCGATCAACTGGCGAGCGCCGACCTGGTGATCCTCAACAAAGCCGACCTGATCAATCCCGAAGACCTGGCAAAAGTCCGCCTGGAAGTCGCCGAAGAACTGCCGGCAGCGGTCAAGGTCATCGAAGCCAGCTGTGGTCGCCTGCCGCTGGACGTGTTGATCGGCCTGGGCGCCGGTTCCGAAGAACACATCGACAGCCGCCACAGCCATCACGACCACCACCATGACGGCGATGATGACGACCACGATCATGACGCCTTCGATTCGATTTCCATCGAACTGCCCCAGGCTGACGAAAGCCTGCTGCTGGACGCGCTGACGCAACTGGTGGTCCAGCACGACGTGCTGCGGGTCAAGGGCTTCGCGGCCATCCCGAACAAGCCGATGCGCCTGCTGATCCAAGGCGTCGGCACCCGTTTCGACAAACACTTCGACCGCCAGTGGGGCGCCGACGAAGCGCGGGTGACGCGGCTGGTGCTGATCGGCCAGGCGCTGGACGCCGGGCTGCTCGAAGCGCAGTTGCGCGCCGCCCTCAGCGTTTAAGCCATGCACCTGCTCAGGACCCAGCCCGGCGGTTTCGTGTCGGATGACAACATTGCCGACCTCGGGCAAACCCCCGCCGAGCTGGTGATCCTGTGCAGCGGCGATTCCAGCCTGGCGCTGCTGGCTGAAGCGGCGCGGCAGTTGCCGGACGATTATCCGCAGTTCCGTCTCGCCAACCCGATGCAGGTGCAGAACCACGCCTCGGTGGATCTGTATTTCGACGATGTGCTGCAACACGCCAAGGTCATCTTGCTGTCGCTGCATGGCGGCATCGGCTATTGGCGCTACGGCATCGAGCGCTTGATGGAACTGGCCGGGCGCGGCGTGCAGTTGATCCTGGTGCCGGGGGATGATCGTCCCGACCCGGAACTCAGCGACATGAGCAACGTGCCTGTCGAGGATCGCGATCGCCTCTGGCAGTTTCTCCGCCAGGGGGGATTGGAAAACGCCCTGAACCTGTTCCGGCATCTCGGTTGCCAATGGTTTGGCCGCGATTATCCGTGGGCCGAGCCACAGCCCTTGGCGCGCACGGCGATCTATCATCCCGAAAAAACCAACGCGACTCTGAGCGATTGGCAAGCCGACTGGCAGTCCGACAGACCCGTGGCGGCGTTGCTGTTCTATCGCTCTCACCTGCAAGCCGCGAACACCGCGTTCATCGACGTGTTTTGCCAGCGCCTGCAAGCAGCGGGGCTCAATCCGTTGCCGATCGCCGTGGCGAGCCTCAAGGAGCCTGGCTGCCTGGCGCAGGTGGAGGATTGGCTGGACGAGGCAGGGGCGGGGGTGATTCTCAACACCACAGGATTCGCCCAATCCAGCCCCGAAGCGCCGCATCTGCGGCCGTTTCGCCGCGATATCCCGGTGATCCAGGCGATCTGTGCCCAGGACAACGAACCCGGCTGGCGCGCCAGCGAACAAGGCCTGGGCCCGCGGGACCTGGCGATGCACATCGCCTTGCCGGAACTGGACGGGCGCATCATCAGCCGGCCGATCAGCTTCAAGGACCTGGCCTGGCGCAGCGAGCGCAGCCAGAGCGATGTGGTCTGCTACCGGGCGGTGCCCGAGCGCATGGATTTTGTCGCCGGCCTGGCCCGGCGCTGGACCACCCTGGCGCGGCTGTCCAACCACGAGAAGCGCGTGGCGCTGATTCTTGCCAACTACCCGACCCGGGACGGGCGCATCGGCAATGGCGTCGGCCTGGATACACCGGCGGCGGCGTTGAATATCTTGCGGGCGATGCAGGCCGAAGGGTATCCGCTGTCCGCCGAGCTGCCGGCCAGCGGCACCGAGTTGATCCAGCAATTGCTCGGCGGGGTCACTAACGATCTGGACAGCCTCGATCTGCGGCCTTGTCACCAGAGCCTGGCCCTGGACGTGTACCAGGCCCTGTTCGACGCGCTGCCCGAGGCCAATCGCCAAGCGGTGCTGGAACGTTGGGGCGCACCCGAGCGGGACCCGATGTTCCGTGAGGGGCGCTTGATGGTCGCCGGCCTGCGCCTGGGCCTGACGTTCGTCGGCATCCAGCCGGCGCGGGGCTATCAAGTCGACCCGAGCGCGGTGTACCACGACCCGGACCTGGTGCCGCCCCATGGCTACCTGGCGTTCTATTTCTGGTTGCGGCACACCTACGGCGCCCACGGCGTGATCCATGTCGGCAAGCACGGCAACCTCGAATGGCTGCCGGGCAAGGGCGTCGGGCTGTCGGAAAGCTGCTGGCCGGACGTGCTGCTGGGGCCGCTGCCGAACATCTATCCCTTCATCGTCAACGACCCAGGCGAGGGGGCCCAGGCCAAGCGCCGCACCCAGGCAGTGATCATCGACCACTTGATGCCACCGCTGACCCGGGCCGAAACCTACGGGCCGCTGCGTAACCTGGAACTGCTGGCCGACGAATACTACGAGGCGCAACTGCTCGATCCGCGCCGCGCCAGGGAATTGCAACGGGACATCCTGGCCCTGGTGCGCGAGACGCACATCGACCGCGAACTGCAACTCGACAGTGCCCTCGACAGCGACGCGGACGCGGCGATCTGGCTGCCGCGCCTGGACACCTACCTGTGCGATTTGAAGGAATCGCAGATTCGCGACGGCCTGCACATCTTTGGCGAGTCGCCTGGCGGACGGCTGCGCATCGACACCTTGCTGGCGCTGCTGCGCATTCCCCGTGGCGACGGCAAGGGCGCGCAGTCGAGCCTGTTGCGGGCGCTGGCGAAGGCGTTCGGGCTGGGTTTCGACCCGCTCGACTGTGCCTTGGCCGAGCCTTGGTCCGGCGAACGTCCCGAGGCTTTGCGCGACGTCTGCGACGAGCCTTGGCGCACCGTCGGCGATGGTCGGGAACGTCTGGAACTGTTCGCCGCGCGGTTGATCGAGCAAGCCCTGGACGGCGAGATCGGGCCGCTCGACGCGCCGGGTTGGGAGACGGTGCACGGCATCATCGACCACCTGCGTTCCGTCGTTGCGCCGCGCCTGGATGCCTGTGGCCCGGCGGAAATGCGCGGCTTGCTCGATGCCCTGGGCGGGCGTTTCGTACCGGCCGGGCCCAGCGGCGCGCCGAGTCGTGGACGCCTGGATGTGCTGCCCACCGGGCGCAACTTTTTCTCCGTCGACGTACGCAACCTGCCCACCACCACGGCGTGGCGCATCGGCTTCCAGTCGGCGAACCTGATCCTCGAGCGGCACCTGCAAGACCACGGCGATCACCTGCGCCAGCTCGGCCTGTCGGTGTGGGGCACCGCGACCATGCGCACCGGCGGCGACGACATTGCCCAGGCGATGGCCCTCATGGGCGTGCGTCCGGTGTGGGCCACGGGCAGCCAGCGGGTGGATGATTTCGAGATCCTGCCGCTGAGCCTGTTGGACCGGCCTCGGGTCGATGTCACGTTGCGGGTGTCCGGGTTCTTCCGTGATGCCTTTGCCAACCTGATCCGTTTGTTCGATGCGGCGGTGCAAGCGGTTGCGGGCCTGGATGAACCCGACGACATGAACCCGCTGGCAGCGAAGGTCCGCGCCGAGCGCGAAGCGCTGCTGCAGTCGGGCTTGCCCCTGGAAGACGCGGTGCGTCAGGCCGGATGGCGGATCTTCGGCGCCAAGCCTGGTGCCTATGGCGCGGGTGTACAGGGCGCGATCGACGGTCGGCTCTGGCAGAGTCGCGAAGACCTCGCCGAGGTCTACCTCAACTGGGGTGGCTATGCGTATGGCGCGGGCGACGAAGGCACCGCCGCAAGGGCGCAGTTCTCCAGGCGCCTGAGCCAAGTGCAGGCCGTGCTGCAGAACCAGGACAACCGCGAGCACGACTTGCTCGATTCCAACGATTACTACCAGTTCCAGGGTGGCATGCTCGCCGCCGTGGAAACCCTCGGTGGCGAAGCCGCGGCCAGTTACCACGGCGATCACAGCCAGCCGGACCTGCCGAAGATCCGCACCTTGAAAGAAGAACTCAATCGAGTCATTCGTTCCCGTGCGGCCAATCCGAAATGGATCGACGGGGTCAAGCGCCACGGCTACAAAGGCGCGTTCGAACTGGCGGCGACGGTGGACAATCTGTTCGCCTTCGACGCCACCACGCAATTGATCGACGATCACCAGTACGCCTTGCTGGCCGATGCCTATCTCCTTGATCCGCATACCCGGGACTTCGTTCGCCAGCACAACCCCGACGCCTTGCGGGACATGACCGAGCGAATGATCGAGGCGCAGCAGCGGGGGATGTGGCAGGAACCGGGGGACTATCGCGAGGCGCTGGAAAACCTGTTGTTGGACATTGAAGAAGATGGCTGACTTTAGCCAAGACAGATATCTATGGTGATGGGATATATCTGTGGCGAGGGGATAAATCTCCTCGCCATAGATACTGTATTGCCTGAACCTCACCGGACAGCTTGAGAGAACGACATGACCGACACCCCGCATTTCCCCCTCGCCGCCGTGGTCGGTGCCGATGCGCTGAAATTGGCCCTGTGCCTGGCGGCCATCGATCCGAAGATTGGCGGGGTGTTGATCGAAGGCCCGCGCGGGATGGCCAAGTCCACCCTGGCCCGAGGGCTGGCGGATCTGTTGGCCAGCGGTCAGTTCGTGACCTTGCCGCTTGGCGCCACTGAGGAACGACTGGTAGGCACCCTCGACCTGGACGCGGCGTTGGGGCAAGGGCGCGCACAGTTTTCCCCAGGCGTGCTGGCCAAGGCCGACGGCGGCGTGTTGTACGTCGATGAGGTGAACCTGCTGCCGGATCACTTGGTGGACCTGCTGTTGGATGTCGCCGCCAGCGGAACCAACCTGATCGAGCGCGACGGCATTTCCCACCGGCATTCGGCGCGTTTCGTGTTGATCGGCACCATGAACCCGGAAGAAGGCGAGCTGCGTCCGCAATTGCTCGACCGCTTCGGCCTCAACGTGGCCCTCGACGGGCACACCGCCCCGGCCGAACGTGGGCAGATCATCCGCCGTCGCCTGGATTTCGACAGCGATCCAGCGGCGTTTTGCGCCGAGTGGGAGCCGGCCCAGCAACGGTTGCGTGAACGCTGCCAACAGGCCCGCACGTGCCTGCTCCAGATCCCCCTGGATGACACGGCGCTGGCACAGATTACCGAGCGCTGCTTTGCCGCCGGGGTCGATGGGCTGCGCGCCGACCTGGTCTGGTTGCGGGCCGCCCGCGCCCATGCCGCCTGGCGTGGCGCGCAAGCCATCGCCGATGAAGACATCGATGCGGTGGCCGAGTTTGCCTTGCGTCATCGCCGCCGCGAGCACACCGCACCGGCCCCAGCGCCAACCCAGGCACCAACCCAGGCACCAACCTCCAACCCGAATGAAACCAGCCAATCCCGTGAAGGACAGGGGCAATGGGGCGACCTGCCGGCTCGGGCATTGCCGACCGGCGCCCGTCGAGACGTGCCGAGCTGGCCAAAAAAGCCCTAGGCATTCGCCCCCGTTCGCCGATGGGGGCGAATGCCAGACCCCGTCCGGGACGGTTGGACCAAGGGCGCCAAGGCCACGGCAAAGCGGCGTCCAACGGCGCGATGGACTGGCCGGGCACGTTACTGAAAGGACGTCCGCGCTTGCTCGCAGACCTGCGTTTCAAATCGCGGCACCGTTCAGCCCATGAGCTGTGGCTGGTGATCGTCGATGCGTCGGCCTCGACCTGTCGTCATCGGGCCTTGAGCGACGGCAAGGGCCTGCTCGCGCAGCTGTTCGACGACGCCTACCGCCAACGCGCGCGGTTGGCGCTGTTGACGGCCAGCGGCGCCACGCCGACGTGGCAAGTGCAAGGGCTCAAGGCCTCCACCGGCCTGGCACATTGGCTCGACGCGCTGGGCGCCGGGGGCGGCACGCCGTTGCTGGCGGCGGTGAGCGAGGCGCAGCGTTGGCTGGCGTCCCGGCGCAAGCGCTTCCCGGCGGAACAGCAACGGGTGCTGCTGATGACCGATGGGCGGGTGAAAGACGGCCAGCCCCTGTCACCCCTCGATTGCCCCAGCCTGTTGATCGACATCGAGCGCGGCCCGATCCGCCTGGGCCGGGCGCGGCAATTGGCGGGGCAGTTGGGGGCTGAGTATCGGCATATCGATGAAGCGACCTGAGTGTTGCGAGACTTACAAGGCCCCATCGTCGGACGCCGCCCGGAGCAGGCTCGCGATGGAATCGCCTCGGTTTCGATGACCTGCCACCAGATCAGCATTACTGCCCTATGCTCAGGCAACCTCAAAGGAGTGAAACCATGCGCGTACTCGTCACCAATCCCCAGGACGATTTCCGGGTCAAGGCCTACGCCGGCACCAACGGCGTCCTGCTCGCCATGGACCTCGCCGAACCACGGCGCAAGGGGTTGCTGGGCTTTGCCATCGAGAAGCAGCACGGTGACAAGCCCTGGCTGTTCCTGTTCAACAGCCTGACCTTCCCCGGCAAGGCCCACACTTTCCCCCAATTCCACGCCACGCCCAGCGACAAGGCGCCGTTGCAGAAATTTCGCTGGGCCGATTACGCGGTCAATCCCGGCGTGACGATCCATTACCGCGTGCACCTGGCCTATGGCAGTCCCGATGCGCCGCAGTTGGGCGAGTTCCTCGAGGTGACGGTCACCAGTGATGACGGCCAACCCGTCGACCAGCGGGTCATGTTCAATCGCGCCGTGGCCGCCAGCCAGGCGTTCCAGCGCAAGTTTCCCGAATTGGATGCGCTGATCAGCGCCAACCGGAAGCTGTCCATCGAAGACTGGCCGGACGCGCCGCGGCGCTGGCTGGAGAACGGTTTGCTGGGGCGCTTGGTCGGCTTCATCGACCGGGCCCTGGATGCCAGTTGGGCGTTGGACGTGGCCATCTACGAATACGAACTGCCGGTGATTGTCGAGGCGGTGAATGCGGCCCATGCGCGAGGCGCGCGGGTGAGGGTGCTTTACCATGCCCAGCCGGAGGACGACGCGACAATCAGCAACGAAGCCAGCCTGGAGAAGCTGCCAGCGGCGAACAAACGTGGGCGGGTCACCCACGGCATCTTCCATGACAAGTTCATTGTCCTGAGCAAAGTCGACTCGCAGGGGACCTCAACGCCCGAGGCGGTGCTGTGCGGCAGCACCAATTTCACCGCCAATGGCGTCTATCGCCAGGCCAACGTCATCCATGTGCTGGACGACCCCCGTATCAGCAAAAGCTATCGCCAGGTGTTCGAGCAGATCTGGGGGACGCCTGAGGACGTCGACGCCACCCGAGACTGGCTGACACTCAACAATCCCATGGTCGCCGACGAAAAACTCTTCGCCGGGTTCTCGCCCCGCAGCGGCAAGGGCGATCTGGATCGCTTTGTCGAGATCATCATGGCGGCGCGCAAAGACCTGCTGTTCGTCACGGCGTTCGTCTTGCCCGAGCGGATTCTCGATGCCTTGCTCGGTCAGCCGAATGACGACATCCTGCGCTATGGCCTGCAAAACACCACCAGCCGCATCACCGGTTTCCATGCCGACCGCACCGCCGAATTCGCCGCCACCGCGCTGCTCAATACCGGCCTGGAAGGTTGGCTCAGGGAAAACATGAAAGGCCAGAAGGGCAACCTGCTGGTTCACACCAAGGCCGTGGTCACCGACTTCACCAGTGATGCACCGACCATCATCAGCGGCAGCCACAACCTCAGCGCCGCCGCCAGCACCAGCAACGACGAGAACTACCTGATCATCCAGGGCGACACCGACCTGGCCGACCGCTACGGGCTTGAACTGCTGCGTTTCTACGAACATTACCGGTTCCGCTATTTTGCAAAAAAGCTTGCCCTCAAGCAGGTCAAGCCCCTGGCGCCGGACGACAGCTGGAGCGACGATTATTACCGTGACGGGGATCTGCGCAGGTTGTCGAGGCTGAGGTTCAGCGGCCACTAGGGCCTTCGCGGCGTTGCCATGAGCAGGGCGCACTATCGCAAGCCCACGTGGTCGTAACCTTCAACGCATCCACGCCTGAACGTGACGACCCATGGAGACCGAATGAATCAGGACGTCCCGAACACCGATACCAATCGCCGCCAGTTACTGCAGATCATCGCCGGGTTGTCGGACGGCGTGATACTCGTCGAGGTCGACCAGACCATCGCCTGGGCCAATGAAGCCGCCCTGGCCATGCACGGCGTCACGGAGCTCGGCGAACTGGGCGCCAATGCCAAGCAATACGCCAAGCGTTTCCATCTGCGCTACCGCAACAACCACCCGCTGCCCGAAGACAACTACCCCATTGCCCGCGTCGCTCGTGGCGATGAGTTCAGCGATGTGCTGGTGGAAGTCACGCCAGACGCCGACCCGGATCGGACCTGGGTGCATCGCATCCGCAGCATGGTCTTGAGCGACCGTGCCGGCGAGCCGGAGTACCTGGTGCTGATTCTCAGCGATGCCACCGAATGGGCCAGCGCCGAGCAACGTTTCGAGAGAACCTTTGCCGCCAACCCGGCGCCGGCGGTGATCTGTCGTCTCAGCGATTTGCGCTACATCAAGGTCAATGCCGGTTTCCTGGAGATGACCGGCTACAGCCGTGAACAGGTGATCGGGCGTTCGGTGTATGAGCTGGACGTGCTCGAGGCGGCCGAGAAGCGTGACCTGGCGATCGAGCGCCTGGGCCAGGGTGCGACCATTCCGCAGATGCAGGCGGAAATGCGCTTGCCCGACGGCACCAACAAACAAGTGATTGTCGCCGGTCAGCCACTGGACCTGCACGATGAAGACTGCATGCTGTTTTCCTTCATGGACATGGAGCCCCGACGCAAGGCCGAGACGGCGCTTCGCCAAAGCGAGGAGCGTTTTGCCAAATCATTCCGCCTGTCTCCGGTACCGACCCTGATTTGCAGCGCCGAGCAACAACTGCTGGAAATCAACGAAGCCTTTCTCCAGGCGACCGGTTACGCCAGCGAAGAGCTGCTGGGCAAGACCGTCGAGGAAATCGGATTTCTCGACAAGACGGCGGGTGCGACACTGTTTGCCCGGTTGGAAAAATCCGCCGCCGTGTCCAGCGTCGACATCAAGGTGCACAAGAAAGGCGGCGAACAGATCGATTGCGAAGTGGCGGCCGACACCGTGCTCATCCAGGACCAGCCCTGCTATCTGCTGGTGCTGATGAACATTACCGAACGCAAGCGCTCGGAGCTGGAACTGGTCGCCGCCATCGAAGAAGTGATGAAGGACGCCTCATGGTTCAGTCGGACGTTGATTGAAAAACTCGCCAATGTGAAAAGCATCAACGCGCAAACCCCGACGACGTCGTTCACAGAACTGACGGCCCGGGAGCGTGACGTGCTGGGGCTGATCTGCGAAGGGTTGGCGGACAAGGAAATCGCCGCACGCTTGAAGCTGGCCCCCAACACCGTTCGCAATCACGTGGCGACGCTGTATTCCAAACTCGACGTTCACAGCCGCAGCGAGGCGATTGTCTGGGCGCGGGAAAGGGGGCTGTTCTCGAACGAATGGCGGATGAAGGCACCGTGATGGCTAGTGCATATGCACCTGGCGCTTTGGTGCAAATTCGGGTTCTGCACGGTCGCTTACGTCCTTAGGCTGAGAGGGTGCGGCATAGCTATTGACGCCGCGTCCCCACGAAACAGTCAAGGAATACGCCACAATGCGCAACAAACCGTTCAAATGTGAGATCGACAGGACGTCCGCGGGAGCCAGGAGGCCGGGTGCGTCCACCGGTCATTTGCGACTTCGAAGCTGAGGTGCGACCGATGATTCATCTTGCTCCGCTACGTGCCCGTCTCGAGAAAAGTTTTGCCCCGCTGTCCTGCGAATGCAGCCTCAATGGCGACGGCACGCTCACGATACGTCTGTACCACCAGGAAAGCGGCGAGGTCGACCTGGTGGTCAGCGGCATGAGCGTCGACAGCATCCGGTCCGAAGAGGGCCTGGAGAAGCTGATCGACGAACTGCGCTACGAACTGCTGAACACCCCGTTGCATCGCAGCGATCCGGCCTGATCTCCTCGCCGATGGGAGGTGATTGTGGCCAGGGGATTCATCCCCGCCCGAGTGCGAAGCGCTCGCCTTTGTAAGTCCTGCAACAGGAGGGGCCTGCTTCGCAGGTCCAGCGGGGATTAACCCCCTCGCCACAAAGTACAGTTCCCACATGGGCCGCTCTCTACAGCAATGTCGCCCGGCAATCGAGCACCAGCCGGGCACCGCCCGACTCGCTGCGATCCACCTCCAGCGTGAACCCGTGCAAATTGACAATCGCCGCGACGATGGACAGGCCAAGGCCGAATCCGCCGTGCTGGCTGCTGCCCTCGGCGCGGTAGAAACGACGAAACACCGCCTTGCGTTCCGCCTCGGGAATGCCCGGCCCGGAGTCGAGCACTTCGATGCGGGTGCTGTCGCCCTGGTCGATCCCGCGCAGGATCACCTCGCCGCCCGGCGGGGTGAACTTGATGGAATTGCTCAGCAGGTTGGATACGGCCTCGAACAGCAACGCCCGGTCGCCGTTGAGCAGGGGCAGGCTGTCGGGTACTTCCAGCGTGAACACCAGCTCGCGTTCTTCAGCCAGCGGCAGGTAGAAATCATGCAACTCCTGCAACAGCTGCAGCGGATCTAGGCGCATGAACCCGGAGCGACGCTGTTGATCTTCCAGTTCCGAGATCCGCAACAACCCGCGAAACCGCGCCATCAGCGTATCGGTCTCGGCAATTACCTGATCCATCTGCAACGCTTCGGGCGAGCCGTCCGCCGCTTCCTGCTGGATGCGATAGAGCTGGGCCCGCAGGCGCGTCAGTGGAGTGCGCAAGTCATGGGCGATGTTATCGCAGACGCCCTTGACCTCGTTCATCAGCCGTTCGATGCGATCCAGCATGGCGTTGACGATCGCCGCCAGCATGTCCAGCTCATCGCGGCGACTCGACAGTGGCAGGCGATGGGTCAGGTCACCGGCGACGATGGCTTCGGCACTGGCTTGCAGTTTGCGAATGCGCCGCAACGGCCGGCGCCGCAGCAAGTGCCAGCCAGCGATGCCCGGCAGGATGGTCAGCGATACGCCCCAGAACAGCGCGTGTGAAATGATGCGTGTCACGGCGAACAACGAGCCGTTATCCCGCGCCAGCACCAGCCAGCGACCATCCTGGGTCCGGGTCGCTATCGCATCGCAACTGTCGGACGGCATGCTCGGGTCGTCGGAATCGACGCAACCGCCGAGCATATGGATCTTGCCATCCAGCGGCAGGTCGGCGGGGATGCGCTGGATCGGTCCGCTCAGATGACGCAGCGTCGGGTCGAACAGGCCGTAGGCATCGACGCCGCGTTCGTCGAGCGTCAGGCTGGCCATCAACGCGTCCTCCAGTTGGTCGCCATGGATACGGGCGAACAGGTGCTGGCGTTGCATCAGGGAATGTTTGGCGAGGCTGTCCAGATAGCCAAATACCTCGTAGTACATCACCCCCATCAGGATCGCGCTCCAGATCACGAACAGCGCACTGTAGAGCGCCAGCAGGCGGCTGCTGGAAGAGCGCCAGCCCTTAGCGGGGTTCAGCAATGACATAGCCGGAACCTCGTACCGTGCGAATCAGCGGTTCCAGGCCCGGCGGGTCGATTTTCTTGCGCAGGCGCCCGATGTGGACGTCGATCAGGTTGGTGCCGGGGTCAAAGTGATACCCCCAGACTTCCTCGAAAATCATCATGCGCGAGAGGATCTGGCCGCTGTTGCGCATCAAGAATTCCAGCAACTTGTATTCGGTGGGCAGCAGGCTGAGCAATTGCCCGTTGCGGCTGGCTTCGCGGCTGATCAGGTTCAGTTCCAGGTCCGCCACCCGCAGGACGGTCTCCGGTTCGCGGGCGCCGTTGTTGCGTCGCAGCAACACCTCCACCCGGGCGGCCATTTCATCGGTGGCGAACGGCTTGGTCAGGTAATCGTCGCCACCGGCGCGCAGGCCACGGACGCGTTCGTCGACATCGGAGAGGGCGCTGATCATCAGGATCGGCGTGGCCACCCCCATGGTCCGCAGCGTGGTGACGATGACCAGGCCGTCGAGCTCGGGCAGCATGCGGTCGAGGGTGATCAGGTCGTAGTCACCGCTAACCGCGCGTTCCAGGCCCTCGCGGCCGTTGTCGACCCAGTCGACGTCCAGGCCGTTGCGGGTCAGTTCGGCGACGATTTCCCGGGCGGTCACGGCGTCGTCTTCGATGGTCAGGATGCGGTTCATGGGCAGTACCGGGTGAGTAAATTGAGCGACTGCGCAGCATTCTGCCAAAGAATACCTGTCGGCTTTCTGAAAAAAAGTTCATGGGCGCGAGCGGGGGCGTTTACTGGCCTGGATCAACACTTCGTCACAAATAATCCCTAACATTATTGCGCCGTGCACCAGCATGCTGCGCCCGTTGTCCTGTTTTGGTGCGCTGTCGCCGACGGGCATTGACGCAAGGCGGGGAGTGGCGTGCCGCAGGGAGCCGACACCGACTGAACTTTCAAGGAAGAGCTGCATGATGCAACCTCAAGACCTATTACACCGACAATTCGATATCCAGCCATTGAAACAGGCTGACATGACCGTGCACCTGGACGGAAAGGCTGTCAACGCCGCCCAGGGCGAAACCGTACTCACCGTCATCCAGGCCCTGGGCCAACGCCAGGTCGCCCGTAACGACCACGGCCAGCTCAGCGGTGCCTATTGCGGGATGGGCGTGTGCCAGTGCTGCCTCGTCAAGATCGACGGTCGCCACAAACGTCGCGCCTGCCAGACGCTGGTGCGCCCCGGCATGCAGATCGAAACCCGGGCCAACCGCATCGCTGAAACGGAGGCGCCATGAACCACGCTCCGGTGATCGTCGGCGGCGGGCCGGCGGGTATGGCGGCGGCCATTGAACTGGCCTCCCGCAAGGTACGTTGCACCTTGCTCGAAGAGGCACCGCGCCTCGGTGGCGTGGTGTATCGCGGCCCCCTGCGCGATGGCGTACGCCTGGATTACCTGGGGCCCCGCTACAGCGAAGCCTTGGAGAAACTTCACGGGGAATTCCAACGCCATGCCGATTTGATCGATGTGCAGCTGGGCAGTCGTGTCATCGGGGCCGAGGGGTTCCGGGCGTTGATGGTGCTCGATGCGGATGAGCGTCTACGAGAGGTTGCCTATTCGCAGTTGATCCTGGCAGCGGGATGTCATGAGCGCAGCGTGCCGTTCCCCGGCTGGACCCTGCCGGGCGTGATGATGCTTGGCGGCTTGCAGTTGCAGATCAAGAGCGGCGTGGTCAGGCCGCCGAGCCCGGTGGTGATCGCCGGGACGGGCCCGCTGTTGCCATTGGTGGCCTGTCAGCTGCACGCCTCGGGCGTCACCGTGGCGGGTGTCTACGAGGCGTGTGCGTTCGGCAGGATCGCCAAGGAAAGCCTCGCCTTGCTCAATAAACCGCAACTGTTCCTCGATGGCCTGGGCATGCTCGCGTATCTCAAGCGGCATCGCATTCCCGTGCGCTATGGCTGGGGCGTGGTGCGTGTCGAAGGCGAGGACGAGTTGAGCGGCGTGACCGTCGCGCCGTATTCCGCCGATTGGACGCCGGACCTTACGCGCGCCGAACAGGTGCCGGCCCAGACGCTGGCAGTCGGCTACGGGTTTATCCCGCGCACCCAGTTGAGCCAGCAGATGGGCCTGGAACATGGCTTCAGCGATGACGGGTATCTACGGGCCGTGTCCGATGCCTGGCAACGCGGCAGCGAGGCGCATGTTCATCTGGCGGGTGACATGGGCGGGATTCGCGGGGGAGAGGCGGCCATGCTGAGCGGGCGCATCGCGGCGTTGTCGGTGCTGGTGCAACGCAATGTCCTGGATGAGGCGACGGCCCTTGGGCATCGCGATCGGTATCAGGCGCAACTGGAGCGCATCCTTCGCTTTCGCGCCGCCGTCGATCGCTACACCCAGCGCGGGGCGGGCCAAACGGCGCTGCCTGCCGCCGACACGGTGATCTGCCGCTGCGAACATGCCACCCGCGCCGACATCGACCGGGCGCTGGAGCAGGGCGTGCAAGACATGGCCAGCCTGAAAATGCGCACCCGCGTGAGCATGGGTGACTGCCAGGGACGCATGTGTGTCGGTTATTGCAGCGACCGGTTGCGCGAGGCCACAGGGCGGGCCGATGTGGGCTGGTTGCGACCGCGCTTCCCCATCGATCCGGTGCCTTTTTCAGCATTCCAGAATATCGGCACGGAGGCCGCTTCCCATGACTAAGCATTATGACGTGGTGATTGCCGGTGGCGGCGTGATCGGCGCTTCCTGTGCCTATCAGTTGTCCAAGCGCAAGCATTTGAAGATCGCCCTGATCGACGCCAAGCGCCCCGGCAACGCCACCCGTGCATCGGCGGGCGGTTTGTGGGCCATTGGTGAGTCAGTGGGCCTGGGCTGCGGGGTGATTTTCTTTCGCATGATGTCGGCCAATCGCAAGCGCCAGGCCCAAGGTGCCGCCGTGGCGGTGGATGCCAGTACGCCACACATCCTGCCCGACTCGTTCTTCGAATTCGCCTTGCAATCCAACGCGATGTACCCGCAGTTGCACCAGGAACTGATGGACCGCCATGGCATGGATTTCAAATTCGAAGAGACCGGGCTGAAGTTTGTGATCTATGACGATGAGGACCGCTTGTACGCCGAGCACATCGTCGCCTGCATCCCCCATCTGGCCGACCAGGTGCGCTGGCTCGACCAGGCGGCCTTGCGCGAGGCAGAGCCGAGTGTCAGCCATGAGGCCCTCGGCGCGCTGGAGTTTCTCTGCGATCATCAGGTCAGCCCGTTTCGCCTGGCCGACGCCTACACCGAGGGCGCGCGGCAGAACGGTGTCGACCTGTTCTTCAACACCCACGTCACTGAAGTGTTGCGAAGCGGGACGCGGGTCACAGGTGTGAAGACCGTCGAGGCCGGAACGTTCAGCTGCGGGACGCTGATCAACGCCGCCGGCGCCTGGGCGGCGGACCTGAGCGAGCAGGCTACGGGCGTGCGGATTCCGGTCAAGCCGGTCAAGGGCCAGATCCTCTTGACCGAGCGCATGCCGAAAATCCTCAACGGCTGCCTGACCACCAGCGATTGCTACGTGGCGCAGAAAGACAACGGTGAAATCCTGATCGGCAGTACCACGGAGGACAAAGGGTTCGACGTGACCACTACCTATCCGGAGATCGAAGGGCTGGTTCAAGGTGCCATGCGCTGCATCCCGCAATTGGTCGACATCAACCTCAAGCGCACCTGGGCTGGCCTGCGTCCCGGCTCACCTGACGAGCTACCGATCCTGGGACCGATGCGCGGCGTGGACGGCTACCTGAACGCCTGCGGGCATTTCCGCACCGGCATTCTCACCTCGGCCATTACCGGGGTGTTGCTGGACAAGTTGGTCAACGACGAGCCGTTGCCGCTGGACATCACGCCGTTCCTGGCGGACCGCTTCGAAGTGGCGGCGATTGCAGAGCCAAGGGGAATGGAACCGGCCTGAGCGCCGAATCAAAACCCTGTGGGAGCGGGCTTGCTCCCACACGGGAATGTATCCCGCCGTTATTGCACCGGTGTGTTGACAAACACTTCCAACCCTTCGGCATAGGCGGTAAATGCGCTGATCTGCGGGAACGCCTTGCCCTGCACCTGATCCGCCACCAACAGGTTGGTGAAGGTCCAAGCCACCGCGATGGTAATGCCGGCCTGGTCGATCGAGCCATCGGTGGGCAGTGGCTGTTTCGCCAGTTCCCTTTCCAACTCACCGTAGGCCGCCAGCAACTGGCCCGATACCCGCGCGAGCCACGGCGCATGCTGGATGTCGGCCGGGCGCAACGTGCGTTCGTAATAGATTTGCACCGATTTTTCGCATGCCGCGAGCGCCAATCCGACCAGTCGCAACGAGCGCAACCGTTGGGCCAAATCGTTCGGCATCAGGCTGTGGGATGGCCCAGCCAGCGCCTCCAGGTAATCGATGATCAAAGTGGAATCCATCAACACCGAGCCATCATCCAGCACCAATGTTGGCGCCTTGACCACCGGGTTGATGCTCTGGAAATGCTCGAATTGCCTGAACACCGAAACCGATTCATGTTCCAGGGAGATTCCCAGCCGTTTGGCGGAAATGGCGACGCGTCGCACATAGGGCGAGTCCAGCATGCCGATCAGTTTCATGGTTTCTCCTTCAACGGATTCTAAAGGCCGGGTTCAATCCTCGAAGCCGACCTGTTCATGGATTTCATCGACCTTGAGTTCAAGCCGGTAGGCCACGGCAATGAACAACGCTTGGCACAGGCACAAGGTGGCACTCAACGAGCGGAACGCGAACGAGCTGCCTTCGTTGACCAGCAGCACCGCATTGGCTCGTTTGGCCAGGGGAGACAGGTTGCTGTCGGTGATGATCAGGGTCTTGGCCTGGTGATGCTGGGCAATGCGCAGGCAGTGCTGGGTTTCCTTGCCATAGGGCGTAAAGCTGATGGCAATTACCAGGTCGTTGGCCCGCACGCTGCGCATCTGCTCGCGGTAACTGCCGCCCAGGCCGGACACCAGGTGAATGCGCTTGTTGGTGTGCTGCAGGTTGTAGACGAGGTAATCGGCCACGGCGAATGAACGTCGCACACCGACCACGTAGATGTTGTCCGCGTTGACCACCAGGTCCACGGCTTTTTCGAACGCCTCGTCATCGAGTTCCAGCCCCAGGCGCTCGATGCCTGACAGGGTCGCATTGACGCATTCGCGGGCCAGGTCGCCGGCATTGGCCTTCTGCGACTTGTTGGCGATCATGCTGCGAATGCGTTGCTGGTAGTTCTGCACCGGCGTGGTCTTGTGGGTGTACGCCTCGCGGAACAAGGCCTGCATTTCGCTGAACCCGCTGAAGCCGAAGCGCTGCGAAAAGCGCACGATGGCCGAAGGGTGGACTTCGCATTCCCGAGCGATGTCGCTGATGCGGTCGACCATGATCCGGTCGCTTTGCTGGCTCATGTAGCTGGCGATGCGCTTGAGCTGGCGCGGCAGGCCCTCGTATTCCTCGGTGATCAGTTGCAACAGCCGCTCGGCGTTGATCGGTGGGCTGGGGAGGGCGGCTTCGGACGCGCTCTCGGACGGCGCCGGCAGATCGGGGCGGGTCATAGGAAATCCTTCTGGCTTGTTCTTATAGGGCGACTGGCGAACGGGCCGGCCCTCGACAATAGGTTGGCTGGTGGCAGTCTACAGCGTAGGCGCGGAGAAAATCATGGCTGAACGAAGTTGTAACGCCTGCTGAAACGATGCACTGCGCCTGGCCCTGTTGAGCAGTAGCGTATTGGAAAAAATATTCCATGATAAAAATTTATGGAATAAATATTGATTATTGCCGCTGGCTCGTTTTAGTCTGCATTCACCAAAGCGTTGGCGCCGGTTCCGGCGACAAGCGCAGGCTGATAAAAATAACAGGAGCCAGCATGGGCCAGACTCGTTTTGCCAGTGAGCGTCAATTGGATGTGATCTGCCTGGGACGCCTGGGCGTCGATCTCTACGCGCAGCAGGTTGGCGCACGCCTGGAAGATGTCTCAAGCTTCGCCAAGTACCTGGGCGGATCATCGGCCAACATCGCCTTCGGCACGGCCCGCCTCGGGCTGAAATCGGCGATGTTGAGCCGCGTGGGCGACGACCACATGGGGCGGTTCCTGGTGCAATCCCTGGCTCGCGAAGGCTGCGACGTCAGTGGCATCAAGGTCGATGCCGAGCGCCTGACCGCCATGGTCCTGCTGGGTATCAAGGATCGCGAGACGTTCCCCTTGGTGTTCTATCGCGAAAACTGCGCAGACATGGCGCTGCGGGCCGAAGACATCGACGAAGCCTTCATCGCGTCCAGCAAGGCGCTGCTGATCACCGGCACGCACTTCTCCACCGAAGGCGTCTACAACGCGAGCATCCAGGCGCTGGACCATGCGCGAAAACACAACGTCAAATGCGTCCTCGACATCGATTATCGCCCGGTCCTCTGGGGCCTGGCGGGGAAGGCGGACGGTGAAACCCGTTTCGTCGCCGACCGCAAGGTCAGCCAGCATGTGCAAGGCATCCTGCCGCGTTTCGACCTGATCGTCGGCACAGAAGAAGAATTCCTCATCGCTGGCGGCAGCGAGGACCTGTTGACCGCGCTGCGTACCGTGCGCTCGCTGACGGCGGCAACGCTGGTGGTCAAGCTTGGCCCGCAGGGCTGCACGGTGATCCATGGCGATATCCCGAGCCGATTGGAAGACGGCGCCATTTACCCAGGCGTGCGTGTCGAAGTCCTGAATGTCCTGGGTGCGGGCGATGCATTCATGTCGGGTTTCCTCGCCGGTTGGCTGGAGGACGCCAGCGATGAGCGCTGCTGCCAATTGGCCAATGCCTGCGGCGGCCTGGTGGTGTCGCGCCATGCCTGCGCCCCGGCGATGCCGACCCGGGCCGAGCTCGATTATCTGTTCAAGAGCCCGGTGCCCATCACCCGACCGGACCAGGATGCGGTGCTGCAACGGCTGCATAAGGTCAGCGTGCCGCGCAGGGCCTGGAAGCAGCTGTTCATCTTTGCCTTCGACCATCGCTGGCAATTGGTGGAACTGGCCCAGAAGGGCGGTCGTGAGCTGAGCAGCATCGGTGAACTCAAGCAACTGTTCATCCAGGCGGTGGAACGGGTCGAAGCCGACCTGCAGCGCCAGGGCATCGAAGCCGACGTCGGGCTGCTGGCCGATCAGCGTTTCGGCCAGGATTCGCTCAACGCGGCCACTGGGCGAGGCTGGTGGGTGGCGCGGCCGGTGGAGGTGCAAGGCTCGCGGCCGCTGGCGTTCGAGCACGGGCGCTCCATCGGCAGCAACCTGATCGCCTGGCCGCAGGAACAGATCATCAAATGCCTGGTGCAATTTCACCCCGACGACGAACCGCTGCTGCGCCTGGAACAGGAGGCGCAATTGATGGGTTTGTACAAGGCGTCCCAGGTCAGCGGCCATGAGTTGCTGCTGGAAGTCATCCCGCCAAAGGATCATCCATCGGCTCATCCGGACGTGCTCTATCGTGCCCTCAAGCGCCTCTACAACCTGGGCATTTTCCCGGCGTGGTGGAAGATCGAAGCGCAGACAGCCGAAGAATGGCAGCAGCTCGACGAGCTCATCCAACAGCGCGACCCATATTGCCGTGGCGTAGTGCTGCTGGGCCTCAACGCCCCGGCCGCCGCGCTCGCCGAAGGCTTCCGCCAGGCCAGCCAGAGCACCACCTGTCGGGGCTTCGCCGTGGGCCGGACGATTTTCCAGGAACCGAGCCGGGCCTGGATGGCCGGTGAGATCGATGATGAAACGTTGATCCGGGACGTGCAGGGGCGGTTTGTGGAATTGATCGAGGCATGGCGCAGTGCTCGTGCCTGATGTACAGGACTTTTGTGGCGAGGGGATAAATCCCCTCGCCACGATAAGCATTCCAAACGGTTTTCGTTATTCAGTTTGAAAACAATAAAAGGTGCAGCCATGCCCGCTATTCGAATTGGCATCAACCCGATTTCCTGGAGCAACGACGACCTGCCGTCCCTTGGCGGCGAGACGCCCTTGAGCACGGCGTTGAGCGAAGGCAAGGAAATCGGCTACGAAGGGTTTGAGCTAAACGGCAAGTTTCCCAAGGACGCCAAGGGCGTCGGCGACGTCTTGCGCCCGTATGACCTGGCGCTGGTGTCCGGCTGGTATTCCAGCCGATTGGCCCGGCGTTCGGCGGCTGAGGAAATCGATGCCATCGCCAGCCATGTCGAACTGTTGGCGCACAATGGCGCGACGGTGCTGGTCTACGGTGAAGTCGCCGATTCGATCCAGGGCCAACGCATCCCGTTGATCGAGCGCCCGCGCTTTCACACTGACGAAGCCTGGCAAGCCTACGCCGACAAGCTCACCGAACTGGCCCGCTTCACACTGTCCCAAGGCGTGCGCCTGGCGTATCACCACCATATGGGCGCCTACGTCGAATCGCCCACGGACATCGACAAACTGATGGCCCTGAGCGGCAGCGAGGTCGGCCTGTTGTTCGACTCGGGCCATTGCTACATGGGCGGCGGCGAACCCTTGCAAGTCCTGCGCAAACACATCGAACGCATCTGCCATGTGCACTTCAAGGATGTGCGCAAACCGGTGGTGCAACTGGCGCGCAATAACCTGTGGAGCTTCCCCGATTGCATCATCAACGGCACCTTCACCGTGCCGGGGGATGGCGACATCGATTTCGCCGCGTTGCTCGACGTCTTGCTGGCCGCCGACTACCACGGGTGGCTGGTGGTAGAAGCCGAGCAGGACCCGGCCGTGGCGCCGAGTTATGCCTACGCGAAGAAGGGCTACGACACCTTGCGTGCCCTGCTGCAAGAGAGGACGCCGGCATGAGCCTGTTGATCAAGAGCAGTCCCGGCGGCCAAAAGCTCGTCGAACTGCCCCATGGCGCCTTGGAATATGTGGGGTTCGCCGCCTACCGCCTGAGCCTCGGCGAAACCCTTCCGGTGATGGCGGGTGACAAGGAGCTGTGCGTAGTCTTGCTCAGCGGACGCATCGACCTCAAGGGCGAGGCGCCGGGGCAGGGGGCCTTCAGCTGGGATAACCTCGGCGATCGTCAATCGGTATTCGAAGATAAATCCCCCTACGCCGCGTATCTGCCACCGGGCAGTCAGGCCCAAGTCACCGCGCTGAGCGATGTGCAGGTAGCGGTATGCGCCGCGCCAGGTGCCGCGCAAAACGAATACGGCCCACGGCTGATCCGCCCCGACAGCATGAAACGCAGCGTGCGCGGCAAGGGCGCCAATACCCGTTATGTCTGCGACATCCTGCCCGACAGCGAACCGGCCCATTCGCTGCTGGTGGTGGAAGTGCGCACGCCGTCCGGTCACTCGTCCAGCTACCCGCCGCATAAGCACGACACCGACGACCTGCCGCACCAGAGCTTCCTCGAAGAAACCTATTACCACCAGGTGAATCCGTCCCAGGGCTTCGTGTTCCAGCGGGTCTACACCGACGACCGCAGCATCGACCAGGCCATGGCCGTGGAGAACAGCGACCTGGTGGTGGTGCCCAAGGGGTATCACCCGGTCAGCGTGCCCTATGGGTACGAGTCCTATTACCTGAATGTCATGGCCGGTCCGAAGCGGGTCTGGCAGTTCCATAACGACCCGCAGCACAGCTGGCTGCTCGACCTCTGAATTCGAACATTCCAACGGAGAACCAGGACAATGAGCGACACCCCGGTAGTAGGCCATTACATCAACGGTCGCGTGCAGGACGGCGACAGCGCTCGCTCCAGCAATGTCTTCAACCCGGCCACCGGCGCGGTGCAGGCGCGGGTGGCCCTGGCCGAACCAAGTACTGTCGACGCGGCGGTGGCCTCGGCGCTGGCGGCGTTCCCGGCCTGGTCCGAGCAATCGTCGTTGCGTCGCTCGCGGGTGATGTTCAAGTTCAAGGAACTGCTCGATCGTCACCATGACGAACTGGCTCGGATCATCAGTCGTGAACATGGCAAGGTGCTGTCCGACGCCCATGGCGAAGTCACCCGTGGCATCGAGATCGTCGAGTACGCCTGCGGTGCACCGAGCCTGCTCAAGACCGATTTCAGCGACAACATCGGTGGTGGCATCGACAACTGGAACCTGCGCCAGCCACTCGGGGTGTGCGCCGGTGTCACGCCGTTCAACTTCCCGGTGATGGTGCCGTTGTGGATGATTCCGCTGGCCTTGGTCGCCGGCAATTGCTTCATCCTCAAGCCCTCGGAACGCGACCCGTCCGCCAGCCTGCTGATGGCTCGGTTGCTGACCGAAGCCGGCTTGCCGGACGGCGTCTTCAATGTGGTCCAGGGCGACAAGGCGGCGGTGGATGCGCTGTTGCAGCACCCGGACATCGAGGCGATTTCCTTTGTCGGCTCCACGCCCATCGCTCAATACATCCACCAACAGGGCACCGCGAACGGCAAGCGCGTACAGGCCCTGGGCGGGGCGAAGAACCACATGATCGTCATGCCCGATGCCGACCTCGACCAGGCGGCGGATGCCTTGATCGGTGCGGCCTACGGATCGGCCGGCGAGCGTTGCATGGCGATTTCCATTGCCGTGGCGGTGGGCGATGTCGGCGATGAGCTGATTGCGCGATTGCTGCCGCGTATCGACCAGTTGAAGGTCGGCGACGGCCAGCAGCCCGGCGTTGACATGGGGCCGCTGGTCACCGCCGAGCACAAGGCCAAGGTGGAAGGTTTTATCGATGCTGGCGTGGCCGAGGGTGCTCGCCTGATCGTTGATGGCCGTGGTTTCAAAGTGCCGGGGGCCGAGCAGGGATTTTTCGTCGGTGCGACGCTGTTCGACCGGGTCACAGCCGAGATGAGCATCTATAAGCAAGAGATTTTCGGCCCGGTGCTGGGCATCGTTCGTGTACCGGACTTCGCCACGGCGGTGGCGCTGATCAACGCCCATGAGTTCGGCAATGGCGTGTCGTGCTTCACCCGAGACGGCGGCATCGCCCGGGCATTTGCGCGCAGCATCAAGGTCGGCATGGTGGGCATCAACGTGCCGATTCCGGTGCCCATGGCCTGGCATTCCTTTGGCGGCTGGAAGCGTTCGCTGTTCGGCGACCACCATGCCTATGGCGAGGAAGGCCTGCGCTTCTACAGTCGCTACAAAAGCGTGATGCAGCGCTGGCCCGACAGCATCGCCAAGGGCCCTGAGTTCAGCATGCCGACTGCCCAATAACTCATTTCATTGAATGCCGGAGGGAGAACAACAATGAACAAGCCCCTGCGTTTTGCCTTGAACCGAATGGTTGCCCCGCGCCTATCACTGCCTGCTTTCATCGACCTGGCGCTGGCGTTGAAAACCGATGCCATCGAGATTCGCAACGACCTCAAGGGGGTCGAGATCGAAGATGGCATGCCGCCGGCGCGCGTGCGTGAGTTGTGCGAGGCGCGCGACATCAAGGTGCTGTCGATCAACGCCCTGTACCCGTTCGATGTGTGGAACGAAGAGCGTCGCGCCCAGGCCGTGCGCTTGGCCGACTACGCTCGCGAGTGCGGCGCCGAGGGGCTGGTGATGTGCCCGCTCAACGACCGCGCCGACCCGCGCAGCGAGGCCGAACGGGCAGCGGGGCTGCGCACGGCCCTCAGTGAACT
This sequence comes from Pseudomonas frederiksbergensis, assembly GCF_035751725.1. GTDB lineage: Bacteria > Pseudomonadota > Gammaproteobacteria > Pseudomonadales > Pseudomonadaceae > Aquipseudomonas > Aquipseudomonas frederiksbergensis_A. The sequence continues at coordinate 2,337,002 of NZ_CP142104.1, forward strand.
GGCACCGATCCTGCGCGCCTTCGGTATCTACGGTTTCATCGAACCTTTGGGGTTCGAAGAATGCTCGCTGCGGCGCAAGCGCACGGCGGTGGAGGCGATCAAGGCCATCGGCGGGCTGGATGTGTTCCGCCTGGTGCATGACACCTTTCATCATCATTTGGCGGGGGAGCAAGAATTGTTCCCTGAACTGACTGGGCTGGTGCACATCTCCGGCGTCGAGGATGCCCAGGCGCCGCTGGCGACGATTCGGGACGGCCACCGGGTGCTGGTGGGCGAGGGGGATATTCTCGGCAATGCCGCGCAGATTGAAGCGCTGGTGAGCGGAGGTTATGACGGTTACCTATCCTTTGAGCCCTTTGCCGAGAGCGTCCACGAGCTGGCCGACATCCGCCAGGCGCTGGGGGCGAGCATGAGCCACCTGCAAAGCTCCCACTCGACCGAGTTGCGTTTGAAGAAGGTGCAAGCATGACCACAACACGACTGACCATGGCCCAGGCCCTGGTGAAATTCCTCGATAACCAATATGTCGAGGTCGATGGCGTCCAGAGCAAATTCGTCGCCGGGGTGTTTACCATTTTCGGCCACGGCAACGTGCTGGGCCTGGGCCAGGCGCTGGAGCAGGACAGCGGCGACCTGGTGGTCCATCAGGGCCGCAACGAGCAGGGCATGGCCCATGCCGCCATCGGGTTTGCCAAGCAGCACCTGCGGCGCAAGATCTACGCCTGTACCTCGTCGGTCGGTCCCGGCGCGGCGAACATGCTGACCGCGGCTGCCACCGCCACGGCCAATCGCATCCCGCTGCTGCTGTTGCCCGGCGATGTCTACGCCAGTCGCCAGCCGGACCCGGTGCTGCAACAGATCGAGCAATTCCATGACCTGAGCATCAGCACCAACGATGCCTTCAAGGCCGTGAGCAAATACTGGGACCGCATCAACCGCCCCGAGCAATTGATGACTGCCGCGATCCATGCGATGCGCGTGCTCACCGATCCGGCCGAGACCGGCGCGGTGACCCTGGCGCTGCCCCAGGACGTACAGGCCGAGGCCTATGATTACCCGGATTACTTCCTGCAAAAACGCGTGCACCGCATCGACCGTCGCCCAGCCACTGAAGCGATGCTCGACGATGCCCTGGCGCTGTTCAAGGGTAAGCGCAAGCCGCTGATCATCTGCGGCGGCGGGGTGAAATATTCCGGGGCCAACGCTGCATTGCAAGCCTTCGCCGAGCGCTTCGAGATTCCGTTTGCCGAAACCCAGGCGGGAAAAAGCGCCATCGTCTCCAGCCACCCACTGAACGTAGGCGGTGTCGGCGAGACCGGTTGCCTGGCGGCAAACCTGCTGGCCAAGGAAGCGGACCTGGTCATCGGCATCGGCACCCGCTACAGCGATTTCACCACCGCGTCGAAATGGCTGTTCCAACACCCCGAGGTGCGGTTCCTCAACCTGAACATCAGCCCGTGCGATGCGCTGAAACTCGACGGCATTCAACTGCTGGCCGACGCCCGTTCCGGCCTGGAGGCGCTGGCAGGCAAGCTCGGCGATTACCGTGCCGAATGGGCCGGGCAGATCGCCGACGCCAAGGCCCGGCTCGAGGGGGAAGTGGACCGGATCTACCAGGCGGATTTCCAGACCCAGGACTTCGTTCCGGAAATCAACGACCACATGGACCCGGCGGTGTTTCGTGAATTCATCGAACTCACCGGCTCCTGCCTGACTCAGAGCCGCGTGCTCGGCACCCTCAACGAAACCCTGGCGGACGACGCCATCATCGTCGCTGCCGCCGGGAGCCTGCCCGGTGATTTGCAGCGCAGCTGGCGCAGCAAGGGCGTGAACACCTACCACGTCGAATATGCCTATTCGTGCATGGGCTATGAAGTGAATGCGGCGTTGGGCGTGAAGCTCGCCGAGCCGGACAAAGAGGTCTACGCGCTGGTGGGCGACGGCTCCTACATGATGCTCCACTCGGAACTGGCGACCTCGATCCAGGAGCGGCGCAAGATCAACGTGGTGCTGCTGGACAACATGACCTTCGGTTGCATCAACAATTTGCAGATGGAACACGGCATGGACAGCTTCGGCACCGAATTCCGTTTCCGCAACCCCGAGACGGGCAAGCTCGATGGCGGCTTCGTGCCGGTGGACTTCGCCATGAGCGCGGCGGCCTACGGTTGCAAGACCTACAAGGTCAAGACGCTGGACGAGTTGCACGCGGCCCTGGCCGACGCGCGGCGCCAGACGGTCTCGACGCTGATCGATATCAAGGTCCTGCCCAAGACCATGATCCACAAATACCTGTCGTGGTGGCGGGTCGGTGTGGCGCAAGTTTCCACCAGCGCCCGCACCGATGCCGTCGCCAAGACCCTCAACGAACGACTGGCCAAGGCCCGTCAATACTGATTGCCCCAACCCTACGAAAGGAGTTCCACATGTCTTTGAAGCTGGGCGTCATCGGCACCGGGGCCATCGGCCAGGACCACATCCGTCGTTGCAGCCAGACCTTGCTCAACAGCCAGGTGGTGGCGGTAACCGACATCAACCTTGCCCAGGCGGCGAAAGTGGTGGCCGACCTCAAGCTCACCGCCGAGGTCTATCCCGACGGCCACGCGCTGATCAAGGCGCCGGACGTCGAGGCGATCCTCGTCACGTCCTGGGGGCCGAGCCATGAAGAGTTCGTGCTGGCGGCCATCGCGGCGGGCAAACCGGTGTTCTGCGAGAAACCGCTGGCGGTCACGGCCGAAGGCTGCCGCAAGATCGTCGAAGCCGAAGTGGCCCACGGCAAGCGCCTGGTGCAGGTCGGTTTCATGCGGCCCTACGATGAAGGTTACCGCGCGCTCAAATCGGTGATCGACAGCGGCCAGATCGGCGAACCGCTGATGCTGCACTGCGCCCACCGCAACCCCAGCGTGGGCGAAAACTACAAGACCGACATGGCGATCACCGACACGTTGATCCATGAGCTGGACGTGCTGCGCTGGCTGCTGGCCGATGACTACGTGTCGGTGCAGGTGGTGTTCCCGCGCAAGTCCAGCAAGGCTTTGGCGCATCTGCGCGATCCGCAGATCGTCCTGCTGGAAACCGCCAAGGGCACCCGCATCGACGTCGAAGTGTTCGTCAATTGTCAGTACGGTTACGACATCCAATGCGAAGTGGTGGGGGAGACCGGCATCGCCAAGCTGCCGGAACCGTCCCAGGTGCAGTTGCGCAGCGGCGCCAAACTGTCCAATGCGATCCTGATGGATTGGAAGGATCGCTTCATTGCAGCTTATGACGTCGAATTGCAGGCCTTCATCGACGGCGTGCGCAGCGGCCAAGTGGGCGGACCTTCTGCCTGGGACGGCTTCGCGGCGGCGGTGGCGGCGGATGCCTGCGTCCAAGCGCAGCAGAGTGGTCAGATCGTCAAGGTCGAGTTGCCCGAGCGGCCTCGCTTTTACGGCTGACGCGAGCAGGCTCGCTCCCATAAGGGGATGGTCTGTATTCATTGTTTTTCAAGGAGCCTTCATGCGAATCGGACTAGTCGGCTATGGCAAGGGCGGGCGGTTTTTCCACGCGCCGCTGATCAGCAGTCTGCCGGGCGCTACGTTCGTCGGGGTAGTCACGCGCTCCCCCGAGCGGCGCCAGCAACTGGTGAGTGATTATCCGCACGTCCAAGCCTTCGACTCTCTCGAACAACTGGTGGCGGCCGGCGTCGATGCGGTGGTGGTGTCCACGCCGCTGGAGGCGCGTGCGGCCGTGGTGATGCAAGCCATCGAGCACGGCGTGGCGGTGGTCAGCGACAAGCCTTTCGCCCTCGATGCCGGGCAGGCCGAAGCGATGGTGCTGGCCACCGAACGACGCAACGTGCCGTTGAGCGTCTACCAGAACCGGCGCTGGGATTCGGATTTCCTGACGGTTCGCAAGTTGCTCTCATCTGGAGCGCTTGGGCAGGTTATTCGCTTTGAATCCAGCGTTGAACGTTACTCGCCGACCTCTGTGGGAAAGGGCAGTGGCGGTGGCTTCCTGCGGGATTTGGGCAGCCATCTGGTGGACCAGGCCTTGCAATTGTTCGGGCCGGTGATCCGGGTTTATGCCGAGCTGGATTATCGGCAGCCGGGCCAGGCCTTCGACAACGGTTTTTTCATGTCGATGGCCCACGCAAACGGCGTGATCTCCCATTTGAGCGGCAATTGCCTGCAAAACGCTGCGCGCCCACGCTTTCGGGTCAGCGGCAGCGAAGGCTGCTATACCGTCGAAGGCCTCGATGGGCAGGAGGCCCTGGCATTGGCGGGGCTGAGTCCGGCCTCCGAAGGCGAGCGCTGGGGCGCCGAAGAACACCGGCGCTGGGGATGGTTCGAACACGGAGCCGAGCGTGAGCGCGTGGCTTCGGAGCGAGGTTGTTGGCTCATGTTCTACCAGCGTCTCCAGGCAGCCTTGCGGGGCGACGGCCCTTTGCCGGTGGCGGCCCGCGATGCCTTGGCCACGACACGTATCCTGGACGCTGCCAGGCAGAGCGCGGAGCAGGGCGAGGTAGTGTGTTTATCCGAGCCTGTAGGACATGGAACAAAAAACGAATAAAATTCTAAAATGAGTTGATATGGAAAATATTTTCCAATAAAGTCGATTCCAGGTTACCGACAACCCTGTCCGCGTTTATCCAGGCTCGCCCTGAATGGACGAAGGACGAAACAAAAACAAGAAACACAGCCAGGTACCGTCGATGAAAACCTTCAACCGCTCTGCGTTTCACCTGCCATCTTCCTTGCGCCTGTCCGCAATCCTTCCCTTGTTCGAGTCCCTGTGCATCCAGCGCAAGGGCGCCGTGGTGTGCTGCATGCCCGGCGCGCCGATCGTGCGTTTGCCGCGTTCCTGAAGTCCGTCACGCCTTATCCATAAAACCAACAAAAAAGTGGAGAAAGAACGTTCATGAACACCAAGACCCGTATTGCCTCGCTGGCCCTGTCATTGATGTTTGCCAGCGGCGCTGCCCTGGCGGATCTGAAGATTGGCGTCAGCATGTCTCAGTTCGATGACACCTGGCTGACCTACCTGCGCGAATCCATGGACAAGAAAGCCAAGTCCCTGCCGGACGGCGTCACGCTGCAGTTCGAAGATGCGCGCAGCGATGTGGTCAAGCAACTGAGCCAGGTGGAAAGCTTCATCAGCCAGAAGGTCGACGCGCTCATCGTCAACCCGGTGGACACCGCCGCGACCCAGCGCATCACCAAGGCCGCCGTGGCCGCCGGCATCCCGCTGGTGTACGTCAACCGCCGTCCGGATGATCCGAAGTTGCCGCAAGGGGTGGTCACCGTCGCCTCGGACGACCTGGAAGCCGGGCGCATGCAGATGCAATTCCTGGCCGACAAGATGGGCGGCAAGGGCGACATCGTGATCCTGCTGGGGGATCTGGCGAACAACTCCACCACCAACCGCACCAAGGGCGTCAAGGAGGTACTCGCCAAATACCCGGACATCAAGATCGAGCAGGAACAGACCGGCACCTGGTCTCGGGACAAGGGCATGACCCTGGTCAACGACTGGCTGACCCAGGGCCGTGACTTCAATGCGGTGGTGTCCAACAACGACGAAATGGCCATCGGCGCAGCCATGGCGCTCAAGCAAGCGGGCACCAAGAAGGGCAGCGTCTTGATCGCCGGGGTCGACGGCACGCCGGACGGCTTGAACGCGATCAAGAAAGGCGAGATGGCGGTCTCGGTGTTCCAGGACGCCAAGGGCCAGGCCGATGGCTCGATCGATACGGCAGTGAAGATGGTCAAGAAGCAGCCGGTCGAGCAAACCGTCTGGGTGCCCTATCGTTTGATCACGCCGGAGAACGTCGATCAGTTCAAGTGACGCTTTACCTGTTTCATCACAACAATAAACAGGCAAGGTCGCCGCGCCGACCTTGCCCAGGGAGTACCTGACCATGTTCGCATCAGCGACTGCTTCGAGCGCTCCGGCACCGACTTTCCGGCCGGACGCATTACCTGACGAACCGTACCTGTTGGAAGTCGTCAATGTCAGCAAGGGCTTTCCCGGCGTAGTGGCGTTGTCCGACGTGCAATTGCGGGTACGCCCCGGCTCGGTGCTGGCCCTGATGGGTGAAAACGGCGCAGGCAAGTCCACGCTGATGAAGATCATCGCCGGCATTTACCAGCCCGACGCTGGCGAACTGCGCCTGCGCGGCAAGCCGGTGACCTTCGACACGCCCCTGGCGGCCTTGCAGGCCGGGATCGCGATGATCCACCAGGAACTGAACCTGATGCCGCACATGAGCATCGCCGAGAACATCTGGATCGGTCGCGAACAGCTCAACGGCCTGCACATGATCGACCACGGTGAAATGCATCGCTGCACCGCCCGGTTGCTGGAGCGCTTGCGAATCAAGCTCGACCCGGAGGAGCAGGTGGGCAACCTGAGCATTGCCGAGCGGCAGATGGTGGAGATCGCCAAGGCCGTCTCGTATGACTCAGACATCCTGATCATGGATGAGCCGACGTCGGCCATCACCGAGACCGAAGTCGCCCATTTGTTCTCGATCATCGCCGACCTCAAGGCCCAGGGTAAGGGCATCATCTACATCACGCATAAAATGAACGAAGTGTTCGCCATTGCCGACGAAGTGGCGGTATTTCGCGACGGCGCATATATCGGCCTGCAACGCGCCGACAGCATGGATGGCGACAGTCTGATTTCGATGATGGTCGGACGTGAGTTGAGCCAGTTGTTTCCCGAGCGGGACAAGCCTATCGGTGATCGGGTCCTGTCGGTTCGCGACCTGAGCCTGGAGGGCATTTTCAAAGGGGTGTCGTTCGACCTGCATGCCGGCGAGATCCTCGGCATCGCCGGGTTGATGGGCTCGGGCCGGACCAACGTGGCCGAGGCGATTTTCGGCGTAACCCCGGCCACGGGTGGCGAGATCCTGCTGGACGGCCAGCCGGTGCACATCAGCGATCCGCACATGGCCATCGAAAAGGGCTTCGCGTTGTTGACCGAGGATCGCAAGCTCAGCGGCTTGTTCCCGTGCCTGTCGGTGTTGGAAAACATGGAAATGGCCGTGCTGCCCCATTACGTCGGCAACGGTTTCATCCAGCAAAAAGCCCTGCGCGCCTTGTGCGAGGACATGTGCAAGAAGCTGCGGGTCAAGACGCCGTCCCTTGAGCAATGCATCGATACGTTGTCTGGCGGTAACCAGCAGAAGGCGCTGCTCGCCCGCTGGCTGATGACCAACCCACGCATCCTGATCCTCGACGAGCCGACCCGCGGCATCGATGTCGGCGCCAAGGCCGAGATCTACCGACTCATTGCCTACCTCGCCAGCGAAGGCATGGCGGTCATCATGATTTCCTCGGAACTGCCCGAGGTGCTGGGCATGAGCGACCGCGTGATGGTGATGCACGAAGGCGACCTGATGGGCACCCTCGACCGCAGCGAAGCCACCCAGGAACGAGTCATGCAACTGGCGTCGGGCCTGTCCTGATGGCCGTCAGTCCAGATAAAAAAGGTAAATGGCTATGAACGCGATATTGGAAAACAAACCCGCGGCCGCCCCGGCCAGGACGCGTCGACGGTTGCCGACGGAACTGAGCATTTTCCTGGTGCTGATCGGCATCGGCCTGGTGTTCGAGCTGTTCGGCTGGATCATGCGCGACCAGAGCTTCCTGATGAACTCCCAGCGCCTGGTGCTGATGATCTTGCAAGTGTCGATCATCGGCCTGTTGGCCATCGGCGTGACCCAGGTGATCATCACCACCGGCATCGACTTGTCGTCGGGGTCGGTGCTGGCGTTGTCGGCGATGATCGCCGCGAGCCTGGCGCAGACTTCGGATTTCGCCCGGGCGGTGTTTCCTTCACTGACCGACCTGCCGGTGTGGATTCCGGTGGTGGCCGGGCTCGGCGTGGGGCTGCTGGCGGGGGCGATCAACGGCAGCATCATTGCCATTACCGGTATCCCACCGTTTATTGCCACCCTTGGCATGATGGTCTCGGCCCGTGGCCTGGCGCGCTATTACACCGAAGGGCAGCCGGTGAGCATGTTGTCGGATTCGTACACCGCCATCGGTCATGGCGCGATGCCGGTGATCATCTTCCTGGTAGTGGCCGTGATCTTCCACGTCGCCTTGCGCTACACCAAATATGGTAAATACACCTACGCCATCGGCGGCAACATGCAGGCCGCACGGACGTCGGGCATCAACGTCAAGCGCCACTTGGTGATTGTCTACAGCATCGCCGGGCTGCTCGCGGGGTTGGCCGGTGTGGTGGCCTCGGCGCGGGCGGCGACCGGGCAGGCGGGCATGGGCATGTCTTATGAACTGGACGCGATTGCCGCGGCGGTGATCGGCGGCACCAGCCTGGCTGGCGGAGTGGGGCGCATCACCGGGACGGTGATCGGTGCATTGATCCTCGGCGTCATGGCCAGCGGGTTCACCTTTGTCGGTGTCGACGCCTATATCCAGGACATCATCAAGGGGTTGATCATTGTCGTTGCCGTGGTGATCGATCAGTACCGCAATAAACGCAAGCTCAAACGTTAACGACCATTTGATGCGACAAATCGCCACGCCTGACACGCGTGGCGTTGCCATTTGTCTTCTTAATACAGCCATTGCAGCGAATTTCTTGTTATAAACGCACTCCGACGGCCAGCAGAAGCCGGTCTGACAGCATTTGAAGCGGCTGTCGGGCATTTTCCCCATGTTTTCGGTTGCTGACGCCCCGACTCGGCCTTAGACTGCCGCCCCTCGTAAATTGAGTGCCGGGTGGCGCTTGGAATAGACGGCGCCTTTCCGATGAGCGTGGCTGCTTGATGCGGGACGCTCCATAATTCGCCTTAATGCACGTTTTTTTATAGAGAAATCAATGACAAAGGAAAAGTTGCTGGCCATGCCGGCGGATGACTACATGAATGCCGAGCAACTGGCTTACTTCACCAAGCTGTTGCAGAGCATGAAAGTCGAAACCCACGAGCGCATCGAACAGAACCGAATCGCCATTGAAAGCCTGGACAGCCCGGCCGACCCGGCGGACGCTGCTTCCGTAGAAGAAGAGCGTACCTGGCTGGTCAACGCCATCGATCGCGACCAGCGCATGCTGCCGCAACTGGAGCAGGCCCTGGACCGCATCAACGACGAGAGCTTCGGCTGGTGCGACGACAGCGGCGAGCCAATCGGCCTCAAGCGCCTGCTGATCAGCCCGACCACCAAGTACTGCATCGAAGCTCAAGAACGTCACGAGCAGATCGACAAGCACCAGCGCCAGGCCTGATTCCTGTTTCCGAAAAGATCGCAGCCCTTCATCCGAAGCTGCGGTCTTTTTGCTTTCTGATCATCACGCTTCTCGATTTGTGGCCGAAAACACGACTAATGGACCATGGATAATGGCTCGGTAGTGGCGTTTAATGCGGCCATAACAATGAGAAATGTGGGTGACGAAAATGGCGACAGACGGATCTCTGGCGGCGACAGCGTCGACCTCGGTGCCTGTAGCGCGCGTTACGGTGCGCTGGCTTGCGCCGACGCTGCAAAGTGTGGCGCTGGTTTCGCTGCTGAGTGGTATGACCTTGGGCGGTTGGTCGTTGTACCTTGCGCTGCCGCTGGCAATGCTCATCGTCTGGTTGCCGCGCCTGCGCTCGCGCCTGGCCAGCAGCCCCGCGCCGGCGACAAGCGACAGCTTGGCCGAACTCACCCGCGATCTCTCCTACACCACCAGCCATAACGCACTGTCTGCAGCGGGCGTGGCTTATTCGGTCAAGCAATTGGCCGGCAAGGTCCAGTCACAACTGGGGGCTGCAGCGCAGATCGTCGGCAACGCCGAAGCGATGATCGCCACCGAGCAGGCCACCTCACAACTCAGCCAACAGGCCTTGGGCGCGGCCAGCGAGGCCCATCGCAGCAGTGTCGCCGGACGCAGCGAGTTGGTGGAATCCATCAGTCGCATGCACCAGCTCAGCCAGCGTGCCAATGAAAGTCGTGAACTGATCGAAGCGCTGAGCGTGCGCAGCGATGAAATCCAGCGCGTGAGCCTGGTCATTCAATCGATCGCCAGCCAGACCAACCTGCTGGCTCTCAACGCCGCCATCGAGGCTGCCCGGGCCGGGGAACATGGCCGCGGGTTCGCCGTGGTGGCCGATGAGGTACGTGGGCTGGCCGGGCGCACCGCCGCGGCGACCGGCGAGGTTGGTGTGATGGTGGCGGACATCCAGCAGCGCACCGCGCAGGTCGTCGAGCAGATCCGCCAACTGGCCGCAGACCTGGACAGCGGTGTGCAGCAAGTCGAGCACACCGGCCAGCACCTGGAAAACATCGCCCGGCTTGCGGCCGGTGTCGAAACCCAGGTCAGCGCCATCGCCCAGGGCACCGACACCAACCGTGGACAACTCGACAGCCTGTTTCATGCGATCGAGCAAATGCGCGGTGACCTGGCGATCAGCGACCAGCAGACCCAACGCCTCGCCGAGGCCGCCGTACAGATGGAGGGCCAGGCCGAAACCATCAGCGAGCGCTTGGCCGAGGTGGGCCTGGACGATTATCACCAACGGGTCTATGACTTGGCTCGGGAAGGGGCAAGCCGGATTGCCGCACAGTTCGAGGCGGATATCGATCAGGGGCGTATCAGCCTGGAGGACTTGTTCGATCGCAGCTACCAACCCATTCCCAACACCCAACCGGCGAAGTTCCAGACCCGTTTCGATCGCTACACGGATCAGGTGCTGCCGGCGATCCAGGAACCTTTGCTGGCGCGGCATGAGGGGCTGGTCTTCGCGATTGCCTGCACCCAGCAGGGCTACGTGCCGACTCACAACAATGCGTTCTGCCAGCCGTTGACCGGCGACCCCCAGGTGGACACGCTGAACAATCGCACCAAGCGCAAGTTCTCCGACCGCACCGGGATTCGCTGTGGCAGCCACCAGCAGCCCGTGCTGCTGCAAACCTACACGCGGGACACGGGGGAGCTGATGCATGACCTGTCGGTGCCGATCATGCTCAAGGGACGGCATTGGGGTGGACTGCGGTTGGGCTACAAGCCTGAGAAGCCGCGCTGAGCCTCGACGCAACCTATTGCGACGAGTGAGTGTTCGTGGCGAGGAGCAAGCTCCCTCGCCACAAGAGCAAGCCCGCCGTTCTCAGGGTTTATTTATCGTCGTGCAGACGTACGTTCAACTGGTCCACCAGCACCGCCTCTTCGCCGTCGGCAAGCAGCCATTCCCGAAGCAAATCTTTCTGCTGATCTGACCAGAAAGGCGCATCGACCAACTTGGTGTTCGGCTCAAGCGGGTGCGCCATGATGAAATCATCGATGGCTTCGCCTTCCGAAGGCAGGCCGAGTTGGTCAAACAGGGTGCTGAGTTCGTGGGATGGTTGTTCCATTTTGTAGGACTCCTCTGGACTACCGCCGTCATGGCGCCTCGGTTGCTTCCCTCTATCTGAGGCAAACGGTCGTCAGGAGTTCGATCGATATCAGGCTTTCAGCGCACCTTCGTCCACCGCGATCTTCAGGGCCAGCGCCGACGCCCTGGCGGCCTCGGCGGCGATTTCCGGTGTCTTGAACCAGCGATCCCTCTCAACCTGGTGATAAGTGACTGCGGTGGAGGGTGCTTTGGCGCGCATGACGATGACTGCCTGGAATTCGCCTTCGACCTCTCTGGCTTCGCCGCGGATGAAAAAATCGCCGATGTCTAGTTCCGTCACGTCACGCCTTCCCTTCGAGTCATATTATTGTGCGAGCGCCTCCATGGGGGCGCTCCGGGTAGGCAGTATGGCAGCAGTTGGGCGGCGGCGGCTGAGTTAAGTCATGGCGCCTGCCATTGAAGTGCTCTGTTCAAGCGTCCGGGCGAGATAGCAGGCTTCGTTGTGGTCGGTACGGAAACCTCTTACGCGCCCGGTGGTGGTTTCTTCGATATGGAAAAAACACTTGCCGGCGAGAACGACCCTATATTTCGGCCGGATCGTTGCAATTGGCGTGTATTCGTATGCGGGAGGGGTGCCTTGCGTCTGGGCGACACATGCGGTGACGGGGCGGATCAAGGTTGAAAAAGTAGCCATGTGAATTCCTTTTCTATGGTTACCGACGAATTGCCGGCTGTTTTAAGTAGTCTGCGCAGCAACGGCTGCTCTAGAATCGGCAGTACCGTGCGTACGGTTGCGCCTATCTAAAGCAATTTTTTTTGGCATCGATGTCGGAAAAATGCTTTTCTCGGTGAGAAATTTCCCTAAAGTTAGTAGTCCCTCCTTTTCCGATGTTCAGAGTGGTGTTTTCCTTCAACCTCTGACGACTGCGGGGAAAGACGGCGAGAGTGGCGATCCTTTAGTCTGCTCCCGCCCAGGGTCAGGGCGCACCGTTCACTTTCGAATTCAAAGACAGGTCCATGCGACCGTGCAGGTTCTCGTGGTCCATTCCCGCAGAGTGGGCCGTTTTAAATGATGGGGATGTTTCCTTGGCAGTAAGTAATCTCGACATGCATGCGTTATTTGTACTGGGTGACTTGCGGGCGAAGCTGGTCAAGCTATTCCAGTCACGTTTTGTCTATATCACCGAGCAGACTCCCGAAGGCATCTATGTTGCCGAGATCGATACCGAGTCGGCACTGGTGGTTGATGACAAGCCCCGGCTTGAACTGAAGGTTGGCGACCATTTCCGTGCGGCAGTATTGCCCAGTCGGGAGGGTGGCAAATTCGAAATCAGGTTTCGTGAAATCAAGTTGACGGTCTATGGCCTTGGCGACTACGCCTTCGTCACGACGGCCGATGGCCAAGCCATCCTCTTCAAGGAAGGGCACAGCGTGGTGACAGTATTTGCCGCCAACCAACAGCTGCAGGAAGGTTTGACCAAGACGTTGAAAGCGGTAACCGGCAAGGCGGCCAAATGGCGCAAGGGCGAACTCGTGACGTTCAAGGCCAGCGAGTAAAAGGCCGATCGTCATTCGATAGTGACGAATCGGGTCTATCGCCTGTGCTCTTTCGTACTCGTAACAGTTTTAAAACCCGCCTGCTGGAACCTTGGCTACAGTCAACTGACTGAACTAGTCAGAGGCTTGCGTTCGCTTCGCAACGCCGTTCGGTTATTGCTGTGTCCGGCATGAGGTATCAAGCATGAAACGAGTTCGACAGTGGCTGGCTGCCTGGGCCACCCTCGCTGTGTTGGTTTCACCACTCCCGGCATCCGCGGCATCGACGCCGATCCACTTTGCCGACCTGAACTGGGAAAGCGGCAGCCTGATTACCGACATCCTGCGAATCATCGTCGAAAAGGGCTACGGGTTACCGACCGACACGTTGCCGGGCACGACCATCACCCTGGAAACCGCCTTGGCTAACAACGATATCCAGGTGATCGGTGAGGAGTGGGCCGGTCGCAGCCCGGTTTGGGTCAAGGCCGAGGCCGAAGGCAAGGTGGTTGCACTGGGCGACACGGTCAAAGGGGCGACCGAAGGTTGGTGGGTGCCGGAATACGTGATCAAGGGCGACCCGGCCAAGGGCATCAAGCCCCTGGCGCCGGACTTGCGCAGCGTCGAGGACCTGGCGCGCTACAAGCACGTGTTCAAGGATCCGGAAAGCCCCGGCAAGGGACGCTTCCTCAACAGCCCCATCGGCTGGACGTCCGAGGTCGTCAACAAGCAGAAGCTCAAGGCCTACGGCCTTTCCGATAGCTATGTGAATTTTCGCAGTGGCTCAGGCGCCGCCCTCGATGCGGAGATCACGTCTTCGATTCGTCGCGGCAAGCCGATCCTTTTCTATTACTGGTCGCCGACACCGCTGCTCGGGCGTTTCAAGCTGGTGCAATTGCAGGAGCCGCCCTTCGATGCCGAGGCCTGGAAGACCCTGACCGATGCCGACAACCCCAACCCCAAGCCAACGCGGTCCCTGGCGTCGAAGCTGTCGATTGGTGTGTCCGCACCGTTCCATAAACAGCACCCGGACATTGCCGAGTTCTTCAGCAAGGTCGATTTGCCGATCGATCCGCTGAACAAGGCGCTGGCCGACATGAGCGAGAAACGCACGCCGTCCCGCGAGGCCGCCGAAGCCTTTCTCAAGGCCCATCCCGAGGTCTGGCAGGCCTGGTTGCCCAAGGACGTCGCCGACAAGGTGGCAGCGGGGCTGTAGGGCGTTCGGGGCCAGTGCGTTGAACAATTGATCCTGGGCAATTCGTCATTCGCCGGAAACGGGCAATGTGTGCCCGTCCAGCGAAATGCCAAATTCCAGCTAGGATGATTGTTCAACCTTTTTCAGGAGGCTGGCGAATGACGCTTGTATTGGCTCGGTCGCTGGTCGCGGTGTTTGCGACCATCAGCTTGATTCATTTGTATTGGGCCCTGGGAGGGCGGTGGGCGGCGCAGGCGGTGGTGCCGCAGGTGCCAGTGAAGCAGGGCGGCACACTGCGGCCGGCATTCAACCCGTCGGGATGGCTGACGCTGCTGGTCGCCCTCGCGCTGCTGATGATTGCGCTGCTGGTGTGCCTGCGGGTCGGCCTGATATCACCCCCCGTCACCCACCGCGCCTTGCAATGGCTGATCAGCGCGATCGCTTTGCTGTTGTTCGCCCGGGCTATCGGCGAGTCGAACCTGGTGGGCTTTTTCAAGGAGGTCAAGGGCTCGACATTCGCCCGCCTCGACACTTGGGTCTATTCGCCGTTGTGCGTGGTGCTGGGGGCGGGGTTGTTGACCGTGGCATGGGCTTGAGCGCGTGCAGATAACGGCAAGTTCCTCGCCCTAATAATGCCTGGCGGAGGCTTCTAATCTTCGGGGCCGGTCCTGCGACTGCTCACCTCCGCCGGCACATCGTCACCCGCCATGCGCTTGCGAAACAACGCCGCCCGGGCCAGCAGCAGGGTGGTCACCGGGACGGTGATGGACAGCAGGATCGGGATCAGCCAGGCATGCAATACCGGGCCGGACTTTAGCGCCGAAAAATAGACGATTGACGCCAACGCCACGCACCAGGCCCCCAGCGTCGAAGCCAGGGCAGGTGGGTGCATGCGTTGGAAATAATCCTTCAACCGCACCAGGCCGATCGCGCCGACCAGGGCGAACAGGCTGCCCGAAACCAGTAGGATCGCCACTGGAATCTCGATCCACATCGACAACTCTCCAGTCATTCGATCACCTCCCCGCGCAACAGGAACTTGGCCAGGGCAAACGAGCCGACAAAACCGAACAGGGCGATCAAGAGCGCCGCCTCGAAATACGTGTCGCTGGCATAACGGATGCCCAGTACCAGCATCATCAGCATCGCGACGATATACAGGTAATCCAGGGCCAGGACCCGATCCTGCGCCGAGGGGCCGTTGAACAGCCGCACTAACGTCAGGACCATCGCCAGCGAGAACAGGAACAGACTCAGCAGGATCGCATTGGACAGCAGGGCGCTCATTCGAAAATCTCCATCAACGGACGCTCGTAAGTGGCCTTGAAATGTTCGATGAATACCGCTTCGTCCTCCAGATCGAACACGTGCATCAACAAGATGCTGCGGTCCAGCGCCAACTCCGACCAGACCGTCCCCGGAATCACCGTGGTGATCATCGAGAGCACCGCCAGGCCGTTGGCATCGTGCAGGTCCAGCGGCACCTTGATGAACCGCGAGCGAGGCGCGCGGCGTCCGGCGTTGAGTACGCGCCAGGCGACGGCCAGGTTGGACTCAAGCACATCGCGACCCACCAGCAGGAACAGCCGCAGCATGACCCACGGTCGACGGATACGGATCGGCCGTGGCCGCAGCGGACGCATCATCAAGGGCGCGAGAAAACCCAGCGCCGCGCCCAACAGCAGGTGGCCGGCGCTGAGCGACAGGTTCAGCAACAGCCAGAGCAACCACAACGCCAGGGACAGCCAGGGGGCTGGAAACAGATGCCTGATCATGGTTGCACCGCCTTCAAGTCAGCGCTGGCCTGAGGGTTGGGGACAGCGCGGGTGGCAAGCACCGTCATCACATAATGTTCAGGCGTGTTCAACGCATCGGCGACGGATTGGGTGTAGCGCAGCAGGGGTTCGGCCTTGAAGGTCAAGACGATCCCCAGCCCCAGCAGCGCAATGATCGGCAGGCATTCGAACGGTCGCAGCAGCGGCGACGGCCGTTCCTGCGGAGTCCAGAAGCGCTGTATGCCCAAGCGCGAGAAGGCGATCAACGAGGCGAGCCCGGACAGGATCAACAAAGCCAGCAGGCCCCAGGCCTTATTGGACACCGGGACATCACCGCTCGACCCGAGCCCCTCGGGGTTGAGCAATGCGCTGAGCAGACTCAGTTTGCCGATGAATCCCGACAGCGGAGGCATGCCGACAATCAACAGCGCACAGGCAATGAAACTCAAGCCCAGGAAGGCCATGGTCCAGGGGATCACTTGGCCGACCACCGCCTTCTGTTCGTCATCGAGATTGATGCCCTTGGGCGGCTGCAGCGATTCCAGCGGTCGCGGCAGTGTGTCGAGGTCATCTTCCAGCGGCAGTTCGTTGGCCGAGCGTGAACGCTCGATCAGTTCGGCCAGCAAGAACAACGCGCACAGCGCCAGGGTCGAACTCACCAGGTAAAACAGCGCCGCGCCTATCAGGTTGGGTTGGGCGAAACCGATGGCCGACAACAGGATTCCGGCCGAGACCAGGATGCTCAGGCTGGCCATGCGTTCGAGGCGCTGGGCCGCCAGGATCGCGATGGCGGCGCAGGCGATGGTCGCCATACCGCCGTAGACCAGCCAGTCGCCGCCAAAATACGCCGACGCGCCGGCCTGCCCGGAGAACAGCAAGGTCCACAGGCGCAAGATCGTATAGACGCCCACTTTGGTCATGATGGCAAACAACGCCGCCACCGGGGCGCTGGCGGAGCTGTAGGCCGGAACCAGCCAGAAATTCAGCGGCCACATGCCGGCCTTGGCCAGGAACGCCACCGCGAGAATGCCTGCGCCGGCGTGCAGCAGGCCCCGGTCCGCTTCCGGCACCAGCGGGATTTTCAGGGCCAGGTCGGCCATGTTCAAGGTACCGGTGACGCCATAGATCAGCGCCGCGCCGATCAGGAACAACGACGAAGCCAGCAGATTGATGGAAATGTAATGCAGGCCCGACGACACCCGCGCCCGACCCGATCCGTGCAGCATCAAGCCATAGGACGCGGCCAGCAGCACCTCGAAAAACACGAACAGATTGAACAGGTCCGCCGTCAGGAACGCCCCGTACAGGCCCATCAGCTGAATCTGGAACAACGCGTGAAAACTCGCCCCTGCCCGGTCCCAACGGGCCATGGCGAACAGCAGGGCGCAGGCGCCGATGATGCCGGTCAACACCAGCATCAGGGCCGACAGGCGATCGACCACCAGCACGATGCCGAACGGCGCCTGCCAATTGCCCGGCAGGTACACGCCTATGGACGCGGGCAAGGGCTGGTCCTGGGTCCAGGCCAGCAACAGCACGGCGATGCATAGCCCCAACAAGGTGGACAACAGGTTGATCCGCGCCTTGAGCGGACGGTGTTTCTCGCCGAGCATCAGCATCAACGCGGCGGTCAGCAGCGGCAGCAGGATGGGCGCGGCGATCAAGTGAGGCGTCAACATCATTCCTTGGGCTCCCGGCCGTCCACATGGTCGGTGCCGGTCAGCCCACGGGACGCCAGCAGCACCACCAGGAACAGCGCGGTCATGGCGAAGCTGATCACAATGGCGGTCAACACCAAGGCCTGGGGCAGCGGATCGGTGTAGTGCAACAAGTCCTGGGGCACGCCGTCCTTGATGATCGGTTCCTTGCCGATGAACAGGCTGCCCATGCTGAAGATGAACAGGTTCACGCCATAGGACAGCAGGCACAGGCCCATCACCACTTGGAACGTCCGTGGTCGCAGCACCAACCAGACGCCGGAGGCGGCCAATACGCCAATTGCAATCGCGATGACTTCTTCCATCAGGCGTTGGCTCCTTTGAGGGGGGGGACGGGTTTGGCGTGCAGGCCCGGCTTATGGGCCCGCACGGACTGGTGGGCAAGGGCGGTGAGAATCAGCAGTGTGGAGCCGACGACCACGGCGTAGACGCCGATGTCGAAGAACAGCGCGCTCGCTACATGGATGTCACCCAGCAGCGGCAATTCGAAATGCCAGGTATGGGTGGTCAGGAACGGATAACCCACCGCCATCGCCCCGAGCCCGGTAGCGGTGGCGCACAACAGCCCGGTGCCCATCCAGCGCAGCGGCCGCAGGCTCATCTGCGCCTCGACCCATTGGGTGCCTGCGACCATGTATTGCAGGATGAACGCTACCGACATCACCAGTCCGGCGACGAAGCCACCGCCGGGTTGGTTGTGGCCGCGCATGAACAGGTAGAACGACACCACCAGGGCGATCGGCAGCAGCAAGCGCACCAGTACCGAGGGCACCATCATGAAACCCAACGCGGTATCGCTGGCGTGGCGCGGGTTGACCAGGTCGGTGACCACGTCCGGCGCCAGCAGGCGCTGTTGCGCCGGCAGCTGCATGCTTTCCTTGGGTGGGCGGAAACGCCGCAGCAGGGCGAACACCGCCAAGGCCACTGCCACCAGCACGGTGATTTCCCCGAGGGTGTCGAAGCCCCGGAAATCCACCAGCATCACGTTGACCACGTTGCTGCCGCCGCCTTCGGGCAGGGCCCGGCTCAGGTAGAACGATGAAATGTCGTTGGGTGTCTGGCGCGTCAGCATCGCATAGGACAACAGCGCCATGCCGCCGCCCACCGCGACGGACAACAACAAGTCCCGCAAACGGCGGATGCGCGCGCGGCGTTCGCTATTGGGCAGCGGCGACACGTCTTCGATTCGCCGTGGCAGCCAACGCAGGCCCAAGAGGATCAGCACCGTGGTGACGACTTCCACCACCAGTTGCGTCAAGGCCAGGTCCGGAGCCGAGAACCAGACGAAGGTCACGCAGGTCATCAGGCCACAGACACTGACCATCGTCAGTGCCGCAAGACGGTGATATTTGGCCTGCCAGGCCGCGCCCAAGGCACAGGCAATGGCCAACACCCACAGCGTGACGAACACCACGGAGCCGGGGATTTTCGGCCGGTCGCCCCAGGTCAGCGAGCTGTTGAGCATCGGAATCAGCCCGGCCACTACCGCTGCCAATACCAGCCAGAACAGCTGGGCCTGCAGGCGTCGGGTGCTGATCTTGCGTTCAAGCCGGCGGCCCTGGCGCATCATCAGCACCAGGCAGCGCTCGAACAGACGCTTGCCGCTGAGGCGGCCGACCAACGGCGGGCGCTTGATGTGGCCTTGCTTGAATTGTTTGCGCAATAGCAGGTACAGGACGATCCCGCCCGACATTGCCACAAGGCTCATGATCATCGGCGCGTTCAGGCCATGCCAGATCGCCAGGCTGTATTCGGGCAGCGGACCGCCCACCACTGGCAGCGCGGCGGCGGCCAACAACGCGCCCACCACTTGGGCGGGGAAAATGCCCACCAGCAGGCACGTGAACACCAACAGCTCAACCGGTGCGCGCATCCAACGCGGCGGTTCATGGGGAGTGTGGGGCAGGTCGGTGGCGGTGGGGCCGAAAAACACATCGACGGTAAAACGCAGGGAATAGGCGACGCTGAACGTACCGGCGATGGTGGCAATGATCGGCAGCGCCAGCTCGACCCAGGCGGTGGCGGAAATGAACACGGTCTCGGCGAAGAACATTTCCTTGGACAGGAAGCCATTGAGCAACGGCACCCCGGCCATGGCCGCGCTGGCGACCATGGCCAGGGTCGCTGTGAACGGAATCAGCCGCACCAGGCCACTGAGCTTGCGGATGTCCCGTGTGCCACTTTCGTGGTCAATGATCCCGGCGGCCATGAACAGCGAGGCCTTGAAGGTGGCGTGGTTGAGAATGTGAAACACCGCCGCCACCGCTGCGAGAGGACTGTTGAGGCCCAGCAGCAACGTGATGAGCCCCAGATGGCTGATGGTGGAATAGGCGAGAAGGCCCTTGAGGTCGTTCTGGAACATTGCGCAATAAGCGCCGAGCACCAAGGTGCAAGCCCCCGCGCCGCCGACGAGATAGAACCATTCTTCGCTGCCCGACAGTGACGGCCACAACCGCGCGAGCAGGAACACGCCGGCCTTGACCATGGTCGCCGAGTGCAGGTACGCCGAGACTGGCGTGGGCGCGGCCATGGCGTGGGGCAGCCAGAAATGGAAAGGAAACTGGGCGCTTTTGCTCAAGGCGCCGATCAGGATCAACGGCAGCAGGATGGGGTAGAGGGCATGGTCACGGATCAGGTTACCGGCGGCCAGGACCTTGTCCAGGTCATAGCTGCCCACCACATGGCCGAGCAACATCACCCCGGCCAACAGGCACAGCCCGCCGGCACCGGTCACCATCAACGCCATATAGGCGCCGCGCCGGGCGTCGGCGCGGTGATGCCAATAGCCGATCAGCAGGAATGAAAACAGGCTGGTCAGTTCCCAGAAAAACACCATCTGGATCAGGTTGCCGGAGATCACCAATCCGAGCATGGCGCCCATGAACGCCAGGAAAAACGCGAAGAAGCGCGGCACCGGATCGTCCGGCGACATGTAATAGCGGGCGTACAACGACACCAGCGTGCCGATGCCCAGCACCAGCAACGAAAACAGCCAGGCAAAACCGTCCAGGCGCAGGACGAAATTCAAGCCGAGGCTGGGCAGCCAGTCATAGTGTTCGCGAATCACGCCGCCATCGGCGATCTGCGGGTACCACAAGGCCACCTGCACCGTGCCGGCCAGGGCCACGAGGCCGGCCAGCAGCGATTCGGCGTTACGGGCGTTATGCGGCAACAGCGCCGCGACACAGCTGCCGATGAAGGGCAAAAGCAATAGAACTATCAGCGACATAGGCTTCTATTCGGCGGGAGGTTGTGAGGGATCATACGTGGCGTATTCCCGATCACCAACCGCGAGGGTGTCGCAGAATCCTACAAGGTAGATGGATTTTTCCTGTTTTGGGTTGTTTCGGTGAGTGACGGGTAGTCGCGGTTGGTCGCGGATATCGAAGCGTTCTTAGCTCAAAAACGGGATCCGGGTGCGGTACCTTTCTACCGCACCCGAGCATCGCTCCATCGCCATGCTGCGCCATACAGAAAAGGAGAACTGTATGGCAAAGGAAACATCAGGAGATGGATCGGACGGCTCTGTCGTCATCAGGCCGGGACGTCCTTCATCCGGCGGCGGTTCCGGAGGCGGCTATGGCGGCGGCTTCGGGGGAAACCGCGTCGGCGCGACAGGCGGCCCGAAGCGTTCAGCCAAGGGAATTAAAAAGAGGCAGCAAGCGACGCTCAAACGCCAGGCCGAGGAAGCGAAAGCCGCCGCAAAAGCGAAGGCTGACGCTGCGAACGCCAAGGTCGCTGCCGCCGCGGCGGCTCAGGAACAGGCGCGTTTGCTGGCACGCCAGCAGCTGTTGGCGACCATGGCGCAGCGCCACACCACCACCCGGGCCGAGGTGGATCGAAACTTCGCGAGCAAACGATCACAACTCGACGCCGCGCTGCAAAAGGAAATCTCGGCCGCAAAACGGCCGCCCGCCTCGAACTCAACCGAGCGCTGGCAGCTTTACCTCATCACCAAGGAAAAAAGCGAAATCGACGGGCTGATCGCCCGTATGTCTCAAGAACTCAACGCGAAGAATCTCGCCGCCCGTGTCTTTGATGGACAGGATCCGCTGTCCCGTTCGGTCGATGATTATCGCGCGCGACTGGATCAATTCGGTGCCGCGCTGGATGAAGGTCACCGTCTCTGGGAACAGGCTTACATTGCGGCTCAAGAGGCTCGGTTGCTTTCCGAGCAAATCAAGGCCTTGAGCGAAAAATCCAGCGCGCTGGCCAAGCGCCATGCTGAGCAAACTATCGTTTGGCGCGACCGGGACGCGGTTAGAGAGCGTCAGCGGCAATACGCTGAGCAACGGGCGGAGCGCATCCGCTTCAAGCAGCAAGTTGACGAGGGCACTCGATACCAGCGTTTCAAGCAAGCGCATACCCTGAGCGTGCCGACCTCATCGCTGGCGGCGGGTGGGATGGTCCTGACTCGCGAGACGGTTTTCGTTGCCCAGCAAGCCGCAGCGATGCTGGAGAGATCCATCGAGGCCGCCGTGGCGGAACTCAGGGTTTATGGAGGGATCCTGGCCAGGACGGGACCGGTCTTCATCACCACCATGGTTTACTCGCCGGTGTTGGGCGACGGTGAACTGACACCCGAACAGCGCAGGAGTCTCTTCCAAGGGGTTGGGATATCGGCGCAAGCCCTGGGACTTACAGACTACCAGGCGTTGCAGCGCGCCGCCGATGCCGGCGGCTCGGTTGAAGTGGCCTACCGGCTCAAGCCCGAAACCACGGCGCAAGGTACCGCTATCCATGCCGCGAGCGTTGGCGAGGGCATTGGCGCGCAGGTGCCGGTCATCAACGCGGTGCTCGACCCGTTGACCGGCCTATACAACGCTGAAGTGCCCGGCTTTCCAACACGGCATTTGCAATTCACTGCCGACACGATTGCGCAGGCTACCCCCGAAAGCCCGCCTGGGGTGACGTTGCCGGCGGCCCAGGTACAAACCCTGCCGGTGGGCGTGGACCTGCGCATCCAGGACTGCATCGTCTGCGTGCCTGGCATGCCGCCAACCTACTTCTCTTTCGAAGCACCACCGTTGGGCTCGGGGGTCGTTACTGGCATCGGCAAACCGGCAGCGAACGATTGGTGGAGCAGCGCCAACCAGGCACAAGGTGCGGCCATCCCCGAGCCCATCGGCCACTCGATGCGGGCGCAGCCAATCAAGTCGTTCAGCGCCTTCGACCAAGCGTTATGGCGCACGCTCGCCGAGCATCCGGCCCTGTGGACAAACACAGACGAAATCAATCAAAAGCGCATTGAGCACGGCTTTGCGCCCTATGCGCCGAAAAGCACATGGGTGGGTGAGCGTCGGGAATTCGAACTGCGTTATCTGGAGCGGGCAGAGCTGGGTGAAAACCCGTTCAACCTCGACCGCATCAGCATCACCACGCCCAACAGCCTGCTTGGCAGGCCGGGCATCGTACCGGCGGTCATCCCCTGGCCGGCGCCTCCGATCGACAAAGGTACCCGAACGCCTCTGGTTCCGCCGGGCATCGAACAGCTAGGCCCGACCACTCTGCCGGTCACGCCACCGCTTTCGCAGGAATATCCCGGCAACCCCGTAATCCCCGTCCTACCGGAAAACGAGACGTTTCCGGCTGTCGATCCGGTGCAGGCCGGTGCGAGTATTCCGGGGTATCCGGGGGATATGGAGTTGCCCTCGCCGGATGCGCTGTTTTATGACCGGCGGGATGACCCCGGAATGGCCCTCGGCTTCGGGCAGCCAGTGTCGGGCATTTGGTTGGGTGAGGCGGCGAGGACGACTGGGGCGGCGATCCCTGATCGGATCGCGGATCAGTTGAGGGGAAGGGAATTTGCGAATTTTCATCGGTTCAGGGAGGCGTTTTGGAGGGCGGTGGCGGCGGATGAAGAGTTGAGTCAGCAATTTAACAGTTCGAATCTAGTAAAAATGCGAAATGGGGTCGCCCCTCGCGCAATCACTTCTGAAGTTATTGGCGGACGTGGGACCTTTGAACTTCATCATCACATCAGGGTTACGGATGGCGGAGATGTGTACGGCATGGATAATCTCTTTGTGCTGACGCCTCGACGTCATATAAAGCTTCATGGAGCTAAGAACAATGATTAGCTTGAAAGAGAATATTGAAGATTACACTGAGGCTGAATTCTTGTTATTCCTTGAAGAGTTTTTCGATAACAAAACGATGCTGCAAGGGAGCGCGCTCGGCGAATATTGGGATTTGCTTGTCGAGCACTTTGAGCAAGTCACACAGCATCCAGCAAAGTCCGATGTAATTTATTATCCAAAAGAGGGTCAGGAGGACAGCCCCGCCGGCATCCTGAAAGAAGTCAAGGAATGGCGAGCCAGCAATAACAAGCCTGGATTCAAAGCCGAATGAATCACCCGCCTCTGAACGCACCTGCTCGATCCCCCTGCGAGCAGGTGCGTCGTCAAGGACGCATGGTTAAAAAGGAAAAACCAAAGATGGAACTTAAACCCAAACTCCAGGACTACACCGAGTCCGAGTTTCAGACGCTTGTCGACAAGATCTGGAGCGTGGAAGCCAACAGAGAAGATCATAACCGGCTCATCAATCACTTCGATCTAATAGTTGATCATCCTGATGGTGCGGACCTGTTGTTTTACCCGGAGGATACCTTCAATTCACATTCCCCAGGCGCAGTCACTTTCCACCTCAAGCATTGGTATCACCTGAAGAGGCTCATTCCTTTCAAGGACGGTGTGCTTCCAGCGCCGTTCACGTCGGTCAACGGGTCGAGCCTCATTGCATACGCCACGGCGAGAGCCAAGCACGAACTTGCGAACGCTCAGCGAGTGGCTACGGACATCGCCTCTGCGGAGCAAACGGTCGATTCAGCGTTCTCTCTGCTTCAAAGCGCTATCCAGCATCTGCCACTCCAACAGCATTCGAACGCGACGTTGGAGGCACTGGAAAAGGCATCCGCCGGATCGAGCATGCGCAGCACGAGGTGCTGATGGCCGTTCGTGCATTCGAAGGCAAGAAAATGCGCGTCGAGTTCGACAAAGACGCGGCACAGCGAAATTTTACCTACAGCCAGGCGGACAGGCCGCTCTGGCAAGCCAATTTGCAGCAGGCCACTGCCAACCAGGCTCATTATCTGGCGCGTCTGTCCTCCAACACCCAGCGCCATGCCGAACTCCACACCAACGCCGAAGCCTTAGTTGATCGTGCCTGGCAGCAATGGGTACGCCTACGGACCCCCGACCGATACTCAAGCGTGTTTCGCCTGTCTGTCGCCGCTAACATGGGACGTCCGGATCTGTTGATCAGCGACGCACAGCCATTGATGCCGGTACAACGAGTGGACTTGCAGAAGACCCTCCGCTCGGCAGTCGCGGAGTTCAGTTGGTCATTGATTGACGGAGCGCACAAACATCCAGAGCAATACGCCAGCGTTCTGAGCTTCGGGTTCGCCAGCCGAGCCAAAGCCGTGCGTTTCGGCTTCTGCGCTGCGTTGACCGAGCTCTCGCTGATCGATCCCGATTGGCAGGTACTTGCCGCCCAGCATGGCAACGTGGAGTTACCGCTGCGGATGAGCACCACAACGGTTGCCGTGAAACCCGGCAGCCTGTCGTATGGGCTAAAAGAGATACGCGAGCTTTTCGAGGTTTATATCACTCCCTGCACCGGTCTTTTGCCCGGGAAGGTGCGCGTCAGGCCGGCCGTCTGGCATGAGGACGAGCGGGTCTATCGTTTTACAACGGATGGCCCGCAGCCCGACATGATCGAGTGGACGTACCCCAGTGGCCTGGAGGCGCCAACGGCATCAAAGCAGGACAGGCTCGATTCCACGGGGTTTGTCCGGTCGTCACCGGTGCCGGAATTGGCCTTGTTCGACTCCGTCGAAGCGGTGCGATTCGATGACTATGTCGTGGTGTTCCCACCGGATTCCGGCCTGGAGCCGGTCTATGTGCTGTTCAATGACCGTCGGGATTGTCCGGGGGGCGTGAGCGGAGAAGGGCACGCGGAGGCTGACGACTGGCAAACGCAGGCCTTGAGCAGCCTGGGCGCTTCGGTCCCTGCATCAGTCGCCGAAAAATTGCGCGGGCAAGCCTTCGAGCGTTTCGATTTGTTCAAGCGTGCATTTTGGAGAGCCGTTGCGGCCGTACCGACGTTGAACGCGCAATTCAACATCGACAACAGGGCGTTGCTACTCAGCGGTTTGGCGCCCCGCTGCGAGTTGCCTGAAGACAATCGTGCGCTGCGCATTCTGCACCGCGTCGACGTCACGCAGGGCGGTGACGTTTACGATCTCGATAACCTGATTATTCAATTTTGAAATCCGAGGGCTTGGGCATGAGCGGCTCAGCCCTCGCGCTCAAGCACCTCATCCACCTCGACAACACCTTTGCTGCGAGTCTTCAACTCACTGACAATCACCGCCGCCACAATCAAGCCGGCGCCCACCAACGCAATCGCCGGCAACCGCTCGCCCGCCAGGCGCCCGGCGATGCCGGCCCACACCGGTTCGCCTGCGTAGATCAGTGTGGCGCGGGTCGGCGAGACGCTTTTCTGTGCCCAGTTCATCGCCACCTGGATCGCTGCGCTGGCGGCGCCCAGGCCCACGGCGCTGACCAGCAGCAGCCAGGAGAAGCTCGGAATCACTTCCTGGGTCGGCACCACCATCAGGAAAGCCAACACCGCCGTGCAGGCCAGTTGCACCACCGTCACCCGGCGTACATCGACCTGGCCGGCGTAGGTACTGATCAGGATGATCTCGGCGGCGATCGCGATGGCGCTGATCAGCGTGGCGATTTCACCCGGGCTGAAGTTCAGCGAGGCCCCGGCCGGGCCCGACACCAGCATCAGTCCAGTGAAGGCCAGCATGATGCCGATGCTCGGCATCAAGCCTGGTCGACGGCCCAACACCAGCCATTGCAACAGGGGCACGAATGGCACGTAAAGCGCGGTAATGAACGCCGACTGACTACTAGGGATGGTTTGCAGGCCGACCGTCTGCAGGCCATAGCCGAGCATGATCGCCACCCCGATGAAACTCCCGGCCTTGAGTTCGAACAGCGTCAGCGCGCGAAGATGCCGCCAGGAGAACAGCGCGACAAACGCAGCCGCTGCGGCGAAGCGCAAACCCACGAAAAACATCGGCCCGCTGACCGTCATGGCGTGCTGCACTAATAGGAACGTTGCGCCCCAGATCATGGTGATCAGCACCAGCACGCACTCGGCCTTGCTGAACATTGGGAGAGGGGAGGATGCTTGCGGGGAGTTCAACGATGCCATGACCTTGCGCGCTACTTGAGGCGGACGCACAATGCGCCCGAAGTTGGGCAGTATAATGCGCAACCCTGTCATGTGAGCAATATAGTGCACAAAGAATCCGGTCAGCGGGCCTCCGTCCTGCAACACGTCAGCCAGAACGTCCGTCGTCTGCGGCATGCCGCCGAGCTCAGCCAGACGGCGCTGGCCGAGCTGTCGGGGGTCAGCCGGCGAATGCTGGTGGCCATCGAGGCCGGCGAAAAGAACGTCAGCCTGACGACCCTGGACCGGGTCGCCGAAGCCCTCGATGTCGCCTTCAGCGATTTGATCCAAGCCCCCGAAGCCCGCGACCCGAGCCGCATCAACGAACTGGTCTGGGCCGGTGTGATCCCGGGCAGCAAAGCGGTGTTGCTCGCCAAGGCCACCGCCAGCCGTGAGGTAGAACTCTGGGAATGGCGGCTGGAGCCGGGCGAGCATTACCATTCCGAGTGCGACGCAGATGGATGGAGCGAACAACTTTATGTATTCGAAGGCTGCCTGACGTTGCTGCTGGGCAGCGAAGAGCGCCGTATAGGCGTCGGTGAGTTCTTCATGTTCGCCAGCAACCAGCCCCATGCCTATCGCAACGATGGCCCGGTGGCGGCGAGATTCGTACGCAACGTGGTGATTTAATCCCTGGGAGAAGAGCGGTATGGACACAGCGCTGGAGCAGCATGAGCAGGGCATCACCCGGCAAGCCGATATCCTGATCATCGGCGGCGGCCTGAGCGGTGCGATGCTGGCCGCGCAGCTGCTGCGCCTGCCGGGCCGGCGCGAGGTGCTGATCGTCGAGCCGCGCAGCGAACTTGGGCGGGGCGAGGCCTACAGTGCCGTGGAGCTGGGGCACACCTTGAACGGCAACGCGGCACGCATGAGCGTCGACCCGGACAACGCCGACGATTTGACCCAATGGCTCACGGCGTTCATCGAGGCCGGCGGCTGGCCCGAGTCGGATCAGCAGCATGTGCCGATCAGTGAGCTGTTCCCGCCCCGAGGGATGTTTGGCCTCTACGTTCAGCAACGTCTGGCCGAGGCGCGCGAGATTGGCGCGATCGATGGCTCGGTGGCCGAACATGTGCGGGCAGAGGCCGTCGACCTGCAGGTCATCGATAATGCCGTGCGAGTGAAACTCGGCGACGGACAGGTTTTGCAAGGACGCTCTGCCGTGCTCGCCACCGGCATGTTCCCGGCGGCACGCACCCCGCAGACCGAATCCAGCGGTCTGAATGCCGCGGCCCTGGATCCATGGGATGTGGCTGCGATGCGCCAGCTCGATCCGCAATCGACGGTGCTGATCATCGGCTCGGGGCTGACGATGGTCGATGCCGTCGTGTCCCTGGAACAGGCTGGGCATCGCGGCCCGATCGAGGTGTTTTCCCGTCACGGCCTGCTGCCTCACGTGCGCCGCCAGCCACCGGCCTGGGTGGACTTTCTCGCCGAAGATCACAGCCTGCGTTCGCCCCGCCAACTGATGCGCGCCCTGCGCGAGCAATGCCGCCTGGCCCAAGCCCAAGGGATCGATTGGCAGGCGCCGCTGGACACCGTGCGCGCACACATCGGGCGCTTGTGGAACCAGGCCAGCGACGTGCAGCGCCGCCAGTTCGTGCGCCATGTGCGGCCATGGTGGGAGAGTCATCACCATCGCTCGCCGCCATTGAGTGCGGAACTGGTCGCGCGCCTGCATGGGGAAGGGCGGTTGCGAATCCAGGCGGCGTCGTACAAGGGACTTGTGTCGTCTGGCGCAGGGTCAGTGGCGATCAATATTCGCCGAAGGGGCGAGGCTGGAATGGAAGTGGTGAAGGGCGCCGCGTTGATCAACTCCAGCGGCATTGAATATGACTGGCGTCGTGTGGCGCGGCCCTTGCCGCAACAGTTGTTGGCCCGAGGGTTGATCCAGCCGGGACCACTGGCACTGGGGATCGCTGCGCGTGCCGATGGCGCGGTGCTGGATGCCCGAGGCGAGCCCGCCAGCCGCCTGTTCGCCATGGGCCCGCCGCTGCGGGGGATGTGGTGGGAAAGCACGGCGGTGACTGATGTGGCGAGTCAGGCCAAGGCGTTGGCGGGGCGGTTGGCTGAACTGCAAGCTCGACACTGAGCACCGTGGCGAGGGAGCAGGTTTCACTGCTCCTGCACTCGCACCCAACGCTCTTCCCGCGCCGCCAGGCGAATCGCCGCCGCCAGCCGCTCCACTTCCCAGGCCTCTTCGAAATCTGTCCCGCCTCCACCGTCGCCTGCCAGCGCCATGATCAATTCCCGGACCTCCAACGTCTTCAGTTCGTTGTAGCCCAACTGATGCCCGGCGGCGGGGCTGAAGGCGGCGTAGCCGGGCAAATCCGGGCCGGCCAGCAATCGCTGGAAGCCCGGCTGGCCGACGCGGCACAGGCGCAGCTCGTTCAGCCGTTCCTGATCGAACGCCAGCGTGCCGAGGGTGCCGCTGATCTCGAAGCTCAGGTGGTTCTTGTAGCCGTGCTTGAGCCAACTGCTGCTCACCGTGCCCCGGGCGCCACTGGCGAAACGCAGCAGCGCGTGG
This sequence comes from Pseudomonas frederiksbergensis, assembly GCF_035751725.1. Taxonomy (GTDB): domain Bacteria; phylum Pseudomonadota; class Gammaproteobacteria; order Pseudomonadales; family Pseudomonadaceae; genus Aquipseudomonas; species Aquipseudomonas frederiksbergensis_A. The sequence continues at coordinate 2,366,328 of NZ_CP142104.1, forward strand.
ACCTGGTCATCCACCGCGATAGCCCGTTGTTCAGCATTGCCGGCGCTGGCCGGGCGTTGGTTGTGCACGGTCTGGCTGTCGGCGCACACGGCGTCGATATCGCCCAGCAGGTGACGGGCCATGGCCAGTAAGTGACTGCCCAGGTCCGCCAACGCGCCACCGGCGTGGGTCGCTTCGCAACGCCATGACCACGGCGAGTTTGGATCGGCCATGAAATCTTCGCTGAACTCGCCTTGGAAACTGATGATCTGCCCCAGCTCTGCGCGTTGGATCATGTCACGCGCCAGTTGGATGATCGGGTTGTGCTGGTAGTTGTAGCCGACCCGTGTCACCACCCCGGCAGCCTTGGCCGCCTGGCGCATCTGCTCGGCCTGCTCCAGGGATACCGCCAGGGGTTTTTCGCAATAGACCGGCTTGCCCGCCGCCAGCGCGGCCATGGCCATCGGGAAGTGCAAGTGGTTGGGGGTGGTGATGGCGACCAGGTGAACCTTCGGGTCGTCGATCAGCCGTTGCCAGTCACTGTGGGCGGTTTCGAATCCCCAGCTCTGGGCGCACTGGCGGGCACGCTGCGGATCGGCGTCGGCCAGGGCTGCGAATGTGAGGTTCAGGGGGAGGTCGAACACCGCCTTGGCATTGTGGAACGCCAAGGCATGGGCACGGCCCATGAAGCCGGTGCCAATCAGACCGATGCCGAGTTCACGCATGAGAAGAGCCCTTTGAATTTTTATTTTCAGAAGGGCTCTTTATGGAATAAATATTCCCTAAATGCAAATATTGGAATAAATATTCATTTGTTGTGATTGCTGAAGACCTCTTGTGGGAGCGAGCAGGTCTGCTATGGGGGGCACTGTCAGGACAGGAACCCACCATCCACATTCAACGCCACGCCCGTGGTGTAGCTCGACGCATCGCTGGCCAGGTACAACACCGCGCCGGCCATTTCGCTCGGGTCGGCCACGCGCTTGAGGGGAATCTGTGCCAGGGCGGTCTTCAGGATGGCGTCGTTCTTCACCAGTGCCGAGGCGAACTTGGTATCGGTCAGCCCAGGCAGCAGGGCGTTGCAACGGATGCCGAATTGCGCGCATTCCTTGGCGAAGACCTTGGTCATGTTGATCACCGCAGCCTTGGTCACCGAGTAGATGCCCTGGAAAATCCCCGGCGAGATGCCGTTGATCGACGCAACGTTGATGATGCTGCCGCCGCCGTTTTCACGCATCAGCTTGCCGGCTTCCACCGACATGAAGAAGTAGCCGCGAATGTTCACGTCGACGGTTTTCTGGAACGCACCAAGGTCGGTGTCCAGCACGTTGCAGAACTGCGGGTTGGTGGCGGCGTTGTTCACCAGGATGTCCAGGCGCCCGAACTGTTCGCGGATGCCGGCGAATACTTGGCTGATCTGCTCCATTTCGCCGATGTGGCAGGCGATGGCGGTGGCCTTGCCGCCAGCCGCGATGATTGCGTCGGCAACGTGCTGGCAACCGTCGAGCTTGCGGCTGGAAACGATCACGTGGGCGCCTTGCTGGGCCAGCAGTTTGGCGATGGCTTCGCCGATGCCACGGCTGGCGCCGGAAACGAAAGCGATCTTACCGTCGAGGTCGAACAACTGGGTCTTGGACATGCTGTTTCCTTGTTATAGGTGCGCTCAGAGCGTGGATTTGTTGATGACCTGCAGGCTCATCTGCTCCAGCAGTTTGTTCATCTGAACGAACTGCGCGAAGCGTTTGTCCTGGGTCTGGCCATGGAAAAAGCGGTAGTAGATCTGCTGGACGATGCCGGCCAGGCGGAACAGGCCGTAGGTGTAATAGAAATCGAAGTTGTCGATGCGGATTCCAGCGCGTTCGGCGTAGTAATCGACGAATTCACCGCGGGTCAGCATGCCCGGCGCGTGGCTTGGCTGGCGGCGCAACAGTTGCACCGGCGCCGGATCACCGGCCTCGATCCAATAGGCGAGGCTGTTGCCCAGGTCCATCAACGGGTCGCCGAGGGTGGTCAGTTCCCAATCCAGCACGCCGATGATCTGCATCGGGTTGTCCGGGTCGAGGATGACGTTGTCGAAGCGGTAGTCGTTGTGGACGATGCTCGATGTCGGATGATCGGCGGGCATCTTGTCGTTGAGCCAGGCCTTGACCGCCTCCCACTGGGGCGCATCGGGGGTCAGGGCTTTTTCGTAGCGGTCGCTCCAGCCACGGATCTGCCGCGCCACGTAGCCTTCGGGCTTGCCCAGGTCGGCCAGGCCGCAGGCGTGGTAGTCGACGCGGTGCAGTTCGACGAGCCGGTCGATGAAGCTTTTGCACAGCGCTTCGGTGCGGGCGGCGTCGAAACCCAGTTCCGGCGGCAGCTCGGCGCGCAGGATAATGCCCTTGACCCGTTCCATCACGTAGAACTCGGCGCCCATCACCGACTCGTCGGTGCAGTGCACATAGGCTTTCGGGCAGTACGGGAAGCCTTCGCGCAACTGATTGAGGATGCGAAACTCACGGCCCATGTCGTGGGCTGACTTGGCTTTGTGGCCGAACGGCGGCCGCCGCAGGACAAACTCCTGCTCGGGGTATTCCAGCAGGTACGTCAGGTTCGACGCGCCACCGGGAAACTGGCTGATCACCGGCGCGCCGGTCAAGCCAGGAATATGGGCCTTGAGGTACGGGTCGATCAGGTTGGCATCGAGTTCTTCACCGTCGCGCACGCGGGTGGACTGATCAGTAACTGCCATGCTTATCCCTTCTGCTTATTTTGGAGGCCATCGATCATTGGCTAATCTAATGGCGCGTGGGGGGCGTCACAAGCACGCCGGGGTCTTATAGGTTAGCGTGTTGCTGGATAATCAGCGGCCTTGATGCATGGTTCCCGTGCGCGGCGGGCGCTTGCGAGCTAAGGTTTGGAGATTGTCGCTTCCAAGGAGCCATCGCGATGGGATGCCCGCAAGTCTGTAGCACCGCGACCCTGCAATGCAGCTTCGGCGCGGCACCGGCGGTGCTCAACGTGCTCCCGGTCAATCGCTTGCTGACCGGGGGGATGCCGGCGGCAAATATCATGGATCATATTCCCTTGGTGAACATCACCACGTTCGGCATGTGCCAGAGCCTGGCGAACCCGACCGTGGCCGCGGCCACCGCGGCGGCGTTGGGCGTGCTGACCCCCATGCCATGCATTCCGGCCACCGCGACCCCGTGGATCCCCGGTGGCGCACCGACGCTGTTGCTCGGCAACATGCCGGCCATCGACGCCAACAGCACGTTGATGTGTACCTGGGCCGGGGTGATCAAGATCGTCGTGCCGGGGCAGGTGCAGATGCTCATCCCCTGATGGTTGCGTGGTGGAATCAGGCTAGCTGCCCACATGTACTGGGCTGACTGAGGGGTTGATGTCAGGCCTGCGCCGGATCATTCCAACGCCGGAACCACCAGCGCACCCGGGAGATCGGCTTGCCCTCGGCATCCAGTGGCCGGCCGTCCTGGGCATAGGCCTGGGCCGGTTCCAGCAGTTGACCGTTGAGGTAACGGGCTTCGACTGCCGGGCTGCCGTTGGGGTGCAGGCGCCGATAATGACCGTCGCGCACGCCGTCGCGATAGAACTCGGCTTCGGCCAGTTGCCCATCGGGAAAGTAATTGTTTGCCTCACCGTGCAATAGCCCGCGGCGGTATGTGGCCTGGCGTTGCAAGCCGCCCTCAGCCGCATAGAAACTCGCCGTGCCTTGTAGTTTGCCTTTCACGAATGGCAACACCGCCGAAACCTTGCCATTGGGATGATACAAGATGCTGGTGCCTTCCAGTTCGCCCTGGTGGTAGTGGAGTTTCGCTTGCGGGCGTTGTGCTTCTTCAATCTGCAGCGGGCCGTCGAGCTTGCCATCGACCAGTTGCCCGTTCAGCTGGCTGTCGTCGCGTTCCACGTCCAGTTTCTTCGAGGCCATTGTCGCGCTTCCTCAGTTGACCTTCACCAGGCCGCCCTTGATGGTCAGCATGCCGCCGCCGTCCACGGTCTGTTCGGCGGCGGCCTTGTTCACCAGGCTGATGCCGGCGTCGTTGGTCAGGGTGGTGCCGGCCTTGTTTTCCAAGGAGGTACCTGCCTGGTTGCTCAGGGCCGTGCCGGCTTTCTGGCTGATGGACGTGCTGGCCTGGACGGCCAGGTCCGTGCCGCTCTTGATGGCGAAGCTGTCGCCGCTTTGCAGGGTCAGGGTGCCACTGACCTTGATGGTCAGGTTGCCGTCCACCGTCAGGCTGTAGTTGCCGGTGACTTTGTGCTCATAGTTGCCGCCCGTGCTGTGGGTCTGGTCGGAGCCCACGGTCACGGTGCGGGTGTCTTTCACATCGAGGCTGTCGCTGCCGGTCTGGATGGTCACGCAGCGCTTGCCTTTCTCAAGGGTGACGGTTTCGTCGCCATCCTTCACCGTGCGGGTGCGGGCGTTCTGCACCGTGAGGGTTTCATCGTGGCCGACGGTGGCGGTGGTGTCGTTGAGCACGTTGATGTTGAAGTCCTTTTGCGCCTGGAGAAACACCTCTTCAGCGTCTTTCTTGTCTTCGAAGCGCAACTCGTTGAAACCGCCACCGCCCTTGGACGAGTTGGTCTTGATCCCGGATTGGGTCTGGTTCGCTGGCAGCGCGTAGGGCAAGGCATTGTCGCCGTTGTAGACGCAACCGGTAACCAAGGGCCGATCCGGGTCACCGTCGATGAAGGTGACGATGACTTCCTGGCCGATGCGCGGCACGAACTGCATGCCAAAACCCTTGCCGCTCCAGGGCAGGACCACGCGTACCCAGCAGGACGAGGTCTCGTCGTTCTTGCCGGTGCGGTCCCAGGGGAACTGCAACTTGATCCGGCCGTATTCATCGGTCCAGATTTCTTCGCCGGCCTTGCCCACCACCAGCGCCGTCTGGGTATGCATGCGTGGTTTTGGCGTGATGCGAGCTGGTCGGTAGGCGGTGGCCTTGGGGATCGCTTCGAAGCGGTTGCGATAGCTGTCATGGCTGGCTTCATGGCTGACCGCCGTCACGACCCAATCGATGTTCAGCGTCGTGTCTTCATGACCGATGAGGGTGAACCAATAGCCTGGCACCAGCCAGCGGCAGTCGCTTTCGCCGACAAACCGCTTCTCTTGGCTGCGCAGGCCGTCCACTCGCTGCTTGGTCAACGCATCGCCCTGGGCCTTGGCGGTATAGCCGCCGGGATGTTCGTACAGCGAACTCGGCCCCGCCATGGCCTCGGCCTGGCTGAAGAGCGATGTCGTCGGCGTGGTGAACTCATAATCGGTGGCCTGGTAAACCCCGGCCACCGCTTGCAGGCACACTTGCCCTGCGCGGATACCGTGCAGCTCTCGCTCCCCCAGCTTCTGTCCGAGATAATTCACCGTCGGCCCATTGGGGATGGGCGAGAAGGCGTCATTGCTGTCGGCCAGGACCAAGGTGTGCTTGCCCTCGTCATGGGAGAAGAACCAGAAGATCCCGTCTTCTTCCAACAGGCGCGAGACGAAGGCCAGGTCTGTTTCGCCGTACTGCACGCAGTATTCGCGCGGGGTGTAGCTGCCGCTGAGCTTGAGTTGGAAATCGCTGAAGCCATGGGCGTTGAAAATCGTGGTGACAATGTCCGACGTGACGAGGTTCTGGAACACGCGGTTGTTGCTGGCCAGGCTCAGCCACCAGAGCCATGGCCGGAGCAAAAGTTGATAGCGCTCGGCGGTGGCATCGGCCGGTAGTTGGCGGATCTCGGCCACCAACCCATCCAGCGGGCGCAGCATGGCGTCCTTGTGCAAGGTGGCGGTCACATGGCTGGCGACGGCCGTGGTGAGGTCCAGCGAGGCACCGTCGTTGATGCCGTTGAGAATGTGCGAGCCCAAGCTATTGAGGCGCTCTTCGCCGGACAGCGAGTCGGGGTACAGCGCCGACAGCGAGGTGGCGGTGAGGGAGAGGGTGGTGTTGCTGTCGGTGGAGCGGGGCATTGAAAGGCCTCACGACTTCGAGAAAACGTACGCGTCAGCTGTAGTGGGTGGTGATGAAATTGTACGGTGCGCTTAATTCGCTTGATCGACTGATAGGAAGGCCGTGAGGATATGTGTCTATGTTGCAGAGATAAGCAGTGAAAGACCCCTCGGCATCGCAGACCCATGAATCACCGCGGTTCAGGGTCTTATCCAGCAACTCACGATTTTTCTGACTCGTAGCGATGACCACGACCCAGCGATTGTCGGCCTTGAACCCGTGGAGCTTGTTGACATCCCGGGTGATTGATTCCTGGAGGTTAGCGCCGCCGAAATCTCCGTTTGTGCTCTCTACCTTGATTTCTACCGCATAGCTCTTTCCTTGGAGAACGAAATAGAAATCGACCTTCTCGGCGCTGTAAGGCCAGGGGTAGCTGATCTCCCTGACCTTGGCAGCGGTCGCGTAGCCACGTAGAAGGTGGTAGGCAATTTCAACTTGGGCGGCGCCTTCCCACGGACCGTTCGAAGTCCAGCTTTTATTGAACTGGCTCGGTGTGCCGGAAAAATCTTGCGGGTGGACGCCGGCTGCCTGCAATACCACATTTAAAAAGTCGCTTTCCGTCATGATGCATGTCTCCACTGAGTAAGAAACCGCCACGAAATTCGGTCGCCCTGGAGGTGTTACTCCAACACCCACTCCGCCAACTTCCCCGTCACCTGCGTCATCAACACGTTCTCGACGTCCCTTGCCCCGGCCGCGCTGCATTTGGCCAATACCGCCTTGACGATCCCGGCATCGAATTCGAACTGCTTGCCCGTCGCCGCCTTATAGCGCCCGCGCAATTTTTCCAACTTCGCCAGCACGATCCCTTCCAGCGTCGCTTCATCCAGCGGCCGATACGCCACCACGGTCATGCGCGCCAAAAACGCTGGGCGGAATACTTGCAGCAGCACCTTGTGCAAGGCTTCGTTGAAGGCGTCGCTGCCCAGTTGCGCCACAGGCGTGTCCAAAAGCAGTTCGGCGCCGACGTTGCTGGTGGCGAGCATCACGGTGTTCTTGAAGTCCACCACCAGGCCGGTGCCGTCTTCCATCAGGCCTTTGTCGAAAACGTTGTAGAAGGCTTCGAGCACGTCCGGGTGGGCCTTTTCGATTTCGTCGAGCAGCACCACGCAATAGGGTTTGCGCCGCACCGCTTCGGTGAGCACGCCGCCGCTGCCATAGCCAACGTAGCCGGGCGGGGCGCCTTTGAGTTGGCTGACGGTGTGGGCCTCTTGGTATTCAGAGAGGTTGATGCTGATCAGGTTGCGCTCACCGCCGTACAAGGCATCGGCCAGGGCATAGGCAGTTTCGGTCTTGCCCACGCCGGTTGGGCCCACCAACAAAAACACGCCGACCGGTTTCTGCGGGTCGGTAAGACCGGCGCGGTAGGCTTGCAGGCGTTGGGCGATGGTGTTCAGCGCCGTGCCCTGGCCCATGACTCGCTGGCCCATGCGTTGGCCGAGGGTACGCACGGCGTGGGCTTCGTCGGCGAGCATCTTGCCGACCGGGATGCCAGTCCAACCGGCGATCACCGCGGCGACGGTCTTGCTGTCCACCTGTTCGGGCACCAGCGGATCGTCCTGGCGAATGGCATCGAGACCGGCTTCCAGGCGCAACAGTTCGGCGGCCAGGTGGTCGATGCGGTTATCAATCTCGGTGTCGGCTTTTTCACTGTCGGCGCGTTCGCTCAGTGCAAGCAGTTCGCGGCGGGTGTCGAGCAGTTCGCGCACGGCTTCGCGCTCTTCGCCCCAGCGGGTTTCCAGCTCGCGGATGGCCTGCACATTACTGGTCGATTCGCTCTCCAGCACGGTGATGCGCTCGCGGTGATCCAGACCGGTGGCCTGTTCCCGGCGCAGGCGTTCGATCTCGTCCTTGAGGCTGTTCTGCCGATGGCGCAGGCTTTCCAGCGGCGGCGGTACGTCGTGCTGGCCAAGGGCGACCCGGGCGCAGGCGGTGTCGAGCACGCTGATGGCTTTGTCTGGCAACTGTCGCCCGGAGATGTAGCGGTGGGACAGCTTCACCGCCTCGTGGATGGCCGCGTCCAGCACCTGCACGCCGTGGTGCTGTTCCAGTTTGCTCGCCACGCCCCGGAGCATTTCCACGGCGGTGAGTTCGTCCGGTTCTTCCACTTGCACAAGTTGGAAGCGGCGGGCCAGGGCCGGATCCTTCTCGAAATATTTTTTGTATTCCAGCCAGGTGGTGGCGGCCAGGGTGCGCAATTCGCCCCGGGCCAAGGCCGGCTTGAGTAGATTGGCCGCGTCGCTGCCACCCTCGGCACCGCCCGCGCCAATCAGCGTATGGGCTTCGTCGATAAACAGGATGATCGGTTTTTCCGCGCTGCGGACTGCGTCGATCACGCCCTTGAGGCGTTGTTCAAATTCGCCTTTGACGCCCGCACCCGCCTGCAACAGCCCGAGGTCCAACACGCGCAGGGTGACTTCCTGCAACGACGGCGGCACATCCCCGGCGGCGATGCGCAGGGCCAGGCCTTCCACCACGGCGGTCTTTCCGACACCCGGTGCGCCCACCAGGATCGGGTTGTTCTGCCGGCGCCTGAGGAGAATGTCGATGCACTGGCGGATCTCGCCGTCGCGGCCGACGATGGGGTCGATGCGGCCGTTCCGGGCGTCGGCGGTCAGGTCCTGGGTGTACTGGTCGAGTACCGGGTCCTGTTTCTGCGGCGCTTCGCCGGGTTTGGCCGGGCGCACGCCGCCGACATGCTCGCGGGAGCTTTCAGTCCACTCCAACAGATGGGCGCGCAGGGCATCGCGGGGAATGCGCAGCAGGGACGAGGCGCTGTTGAGTAGCAGGCTGCGACGTTCATCACGGTCAAGCAGTGCCAGCAGTAACAGTCCGGAGCGGATGCTGTCCAGGCCCAGCACGCTGGCCTCGACCACGGCGTCTTCCAACAGGCCGATGGTTTGTGCCGACAAGGCGGGCGTGCGGGTGCTGCCGGATTTGAACAGGTCCAGGGCCTTGTTGGTTTCCGCCGTCACCGCATCACGCTCAAGACCGAATCGCGGCAACAGGCAGGCGAAGTCACCGCCCTCGATGTCGAGCAACTCCAGCAGCAGGTGTTCGATTTCCACGTAATGATGGCTGCGCTGCATGCAACGCTGCGCGGCCCGTTCCAGGGCGCGGCGGTTGTCCGGGTTGAGGCGTCCGATCAGGCTGGCCAATTCCATTTCAGGCGATCTCCGGCTGGCGAAGGCGGGTTTCGATCCGTTGCACGGCCAGGTTCGGCTGGCGTTGCAGGCCACCGTTCCAGTTCAGTCGTGGCGCTGCCTGGCGGCCCAGTTGCAGCGGGCCGGCACCACGGACCAGCAGTACCAGGTTGCAGTCCAGGTCAGGGCCGAAATACAGCGCATAAAGGCTGGCGAGCAGCGGATGGGTTTCGCCAGTCGGCAGCAAGCCGCTGGCCTGGGTCGCGCTCAGCGGCCCCAGCGTCAGGCGCACGCCAGCGTGTTCGTCCCAAACCCGGGTACCGGCCACCGCGTTGCGGCCCAGGCGAAGATTGCGTCCGCCCGGCTGCAAGCGGCTGCGGCTGGCCGGCGGGATTTCACGCCAGCCTCCTTCATAGGCGTTCAGCTCGACGGGCAAGCCGAACTGTTCACGGACAATCGCCGCAAAGCCGGCCAGGGAACGCCGACCATCGGCATACAGCGCGGTGCAGGCCAGCACCGCTGAGTCGGGTGCGGCCTGGCGTTCCTGCATGGCCTTGGGCAGCAGTCCGGTCAATGCGCGCATTTGCGCCTGTACGGCGGACGAGCCTGGGGCCGTGAACCCCAGGGCGATGCGGTGTTTGCGCATCACTTTGTAAAGCAGGCTGAGCAGGCGATGCTGGAACAGGTCGAGGAATTCCGCCGGGGCATGGTCTTTTGCCCGCGCCCGTTGTTGCAGCCATTCCTGGTAGGCGTAGGGCAGCGGGCCGTCCGGGCCACCGAGGCCAAAGATTGGCGTGGCCAGGGTCGGCGGGAGCCCCGGTTCCTGGCACAGGCTTTCGATTTCACTGGCCGCGAACAGTGGCGTCAGGGGGCCGCGTAGGCGCAACGCCTCGGCGTGCGGCGCGGTGCCGCTGCCCAGGGGCTCGGCCTGCGGATGTTCGCGTTCGAGCAGCAACAAGGCCTGGAGCCATTCGAAGCGTTGCGGATCGCGTCGCAGACGCTCGCTGAGGTTCAGAGCGCCAGGGGTTTGCCGGCTTGGGGTTGCCATGTCTTCACCTCCTTGTCGGACTGGACCAGCACGGTGCGCACGAAGCGATTGGCGGTGGCGTACAGGGAGAAGAACTGCGCCAGTACGCCGGAGAACAGCACGGCGCTGCTGCCGACGAAATGATGCGGATCCAGTTGCAGGCGCACCTCCAGACCATTACGCCAGCCGCGCCAGGCGTCTTCGCCGAGATGGGCGATGACGCGCTCGCAGCCCAGTCCCGATACGCCGGCGATCTGGCGACGCGCGCTGGCCTCGTCCCGCAGGTTGTGCAGTTCGAGAATCTCACGCAACGCGTCCAGCGCCTGGGGACCTTCCACCAGCGACAGGTGGTTGAGGGTCAATTGCGAAACCAGCCGCCAACGTGACTCCCCGTCCAGGCGCGGCAGGCTCTGCGGGCTGGGAGGGTTGCGCAGTCGCGCCCAGGCTACCGGCCCGGGGCGCTCGAAACCCAGTGGCGTGCCGGCCGGCAGGCTTTGGGCCAGGTGGCGGTTGGTGCACAGCAGTTCGGCGGTGAGGCTGTAATCCTGGGATTCGGCCGATGGGTCGAACCGGGTATCCACGAGACTGACCATCAGGTCGGTGCCCAGTCGGTTCGGGGTCATGCCGCTGACTCGTCGTGCATGCCAATAACAGGGCTCGTCGCTGCCGTGTTGGCTGCCGTAGTAAGCCGGAACTTTACGCACCCCCTGGCCAGTCATGGCGCGCATGCCCCTGATGCTGTGGATCTCCACACTGTTTTCCCGGTGACTGTCGGCCACCAGCCGATACTCGCTGCGGGTGCCGTCCGGGCGCAGGGGCTCGGAAGTTCGGGGAAACAGGTTGATCACCGGTGCGCAGCCCAGGGCAATGTCGCTGGCCTGGAGCGGCAGGCGGCTGGTTGGCGCCCGGTCGAACACGATGTAGAGATATAAAGAAGCGTTGTCGCTGTTGGCGCCGGCCAGCGGCAGGTCGAAAAAGCCGAATTTGTCGGCAAAGGCGAAATACTCCGCCAACAGGCGCATGCCTGGATGCACGCCATCCTCATCTGGAAGCAAGGCTTGGTCGCTGGCGAAACCGACAATCTGCGGCAAACCCGCCAACGGTTCCGGCACGCTGCCCGGCGCGCCGGCCAGGACCTTGATGGCATGTGCGCCAAGCAAGTCGTACAGCCCGGCGTTGATGATCGGTGACGCCGCCAGGTGTACCCGCAGCGAGTCGATGCCCAGGGTCGACCATTGGCTTTTTCCCAGGCAACGCAGCTCCAGGCGCAAGGCCGAGCGCGCCTGGACCACCCCTGTCAGCGCCTGGGCCTCGTCACTGCCCAGCAACAAGGCTTCGCTGACTTGAAGTGGCCACAGGTGCACGGCGGCGGTGGTGCGAAAATGAATGCTTTGGCCTTTTTCCGTGGTGACGAACAAGGGCGTGTCGCGGGGCAGCGGGTAGCCCTCGTTCAAGTTGCCTTTGCTCGGGTCGGGCTCGAACTGCACGATGGCACAGGACGGCAAGGGCCGCATGGCCAGCGGATAAAGCTGTTCGAGCAGGGCATCGCTGAATTCGGCGTAGTCGTCGTCCAACCGACGCTGCAAGCGCGCGGCCAGCAGGGCGAACCCTTCCAGCAGGCGCTCGACGTGGGGGTCGGGGCACTCGCCGGGGGACAACTCCAGGCGCCGGGCGACCTTGGGGTAGCGCTCGGCGAACAGGCTCCCGGCATGCCGCAGCCAGGTCAGTTCGCGTTGGTAATAATCCAACAGTTGCGGATCAATCGAGTCGCTCATGGCGCACCTCCAAGCCGTCGCCGGCGTGCTCGATCACAAACGCCACGGGCCATGGGTGCGGGTCGCCACGCAGCTCGCCCAACAGGCGTATGCACAATTGCTGTGGATGGCCGGGCACCGGGCAGACCTCGACCTCGCCCAAGTGCAGGCGCGGTTCGAAGTGGGTGATGGCCTGGCGAATTTCCCGGGTCAGTTGGCGCCGGTCATCGCTGCGCTGCTGTTGCAGGGCGGTCCAGTCGGCGATGCCGTAGTCGAGGATGCTCGGTGGCTCGGTCAGCGCCCGTGGGCCTCGACGGGTATTGAACAGGCGCGACAGTTCGGCATGCACCGAGTCTTGCAACGCCTGCCGATCGAACGCCCGCCCGGTATCGTCCGCCAGGCTGGCCAGGCGTTCGAACAGGGGCGGGCGCAGCCCGAAACCAGCCATGTGCAGGACTTCCTTACTTGGTCATTTTGTTGGCGGCCAAGTCCCAGGTCGTGCCGGCCGTGCCTTCCTTGGTGCCGTCATCTTTCTGCGCGGTGAGCTCCCATTTGATCTTGGTGAAATTCAGCGACAGGGTTTCCACCGGTTTGCCGCCGGTGCCACCGCTGACGCTGACATTGGACAGCACGACGTTGGTCAGGGTGTAGACAATGAACGGCATGATTTGGCCGCTGCCTTCGGCGGCGTTGCGGCCGACGGTGATGACGGCTTGCGGGATCGGCTTGCCGGCGCAGCAATACTCATTGAGCGACGGGGTGGAGCTGTCGATGAATTTGGTCAGGGTGAATTCGCCGATATGCGGGCGGCCGGAGGTGCGCTCCGAGTTGCTGACGTCGTTGGTGACCTGCATGGCCACGTTGTGGCTGTAGGACATGACCTCGATCTTGTCCGTGAAACCCTCCAGCAGGCTGTCGCCCTTGATGTCGCCGCCGAGGTCGAGAATGATTGCATCCATTGTGTGGAACTCCTGAAGAAGACGAAATGGGCGGTGCCCAATACCGATCCGTTAAAGACGAACGCCGAACCTGTGGCGAGGGGATTTATCCCCGCTGGGGCGCGAAGCGGCCCTAAATCTGATCACCCGGTGTGTCAGGCAGATTGAGTGGATCGCTTAGAGGGCTGCTGCGCAGCCCAGCGGGGATAAATCCCCTCGCCACAACAAGCTCCTCGCCACAGGTTTCAACCGTCAGGCAGCTACCGGTGGCGGCAAGGTCGCCACGAGGCGGATCGAGGCCGTGAGTTCCTCCAGTTGGAAGTGCGGCCGCAGGAACACCGTCGCTTTATAGGCGCCAGGCTTGCCAGCCACCTCAGTCACGTCTACCCGGGCTTCGCGTAGCGGGTACTGCGCCTTGATCTCTTGCGGCGCGTTATCGTTGATCAGCACATAGTCGGCGATCCAGTTGTTGAGGTAGGTCTGCACGTTGTCGCGGGTCATGAAGCTGCCGACCTTGTCGCGCATGATGACCTTCAGGTAATGGGCGAAACGCGAGGCCGCGAGCACATACGGCAACATCGCCGAGATTCGCGCGTTGGCGTTGGCCTCGTTGGTGTTGTAGACCCTGGCCTTGTTGGTCGTCTGGCCGCCGAAGAACACCGCCACGTCGCTGTTTTTCTTATGGCAAAGGGCGATGAAGCCCAAGTCGTTGAGTTCTTTCTCGCGACGGTCGGTGATCGCCACTTCGGTCGGGCATTTGAGCGACAGGTCCCCGGAGCTGGTGCGGAAGGTATGGGCCGGCAGGCCTTCGACCGCGCCACCGCCCTCGGCCCCGCGAATCGCCGCGCACCAGCCGTATTTGGCGAAGGCCTCGGTGATGCGTTGCGACAGTGCCCAGGCGGCGTTGCCCCACAGGTATTTGCTGTGGTCGGTGCCGTTGACGTCTTCGACGTAGTTGATGCCTTCCACCGGCAGCGTGTCCGGGCCGTAGGGCAGGCGCAGCAGGAACTGCGGCAGCACCAGGGACACATAACGCGAATCTTCGCTTTCACGGAAGGCGCGCCACTTGATCAGCTCCTGGCTTTCGAAAATTTTCGACAGGTCCCGGGGGATTGCCAGTTCGGTGAAGCTGGTCATGTCGAACAGCCGCGGGCTGGCGGCGGCAATGAACGGCGCATGTGCGGCGGCGGCGACGTTCGAGAGTTTTTCCAGCAGGCCGATGTCCTGCGGATGCCGGCCAAAGGTGTAGTCGCCCACCAGCAGACTGAACGGGTGTCCGCCGAAGGTACCGTACTCCTCCTCGTAGATTTTCTTGAACAAGGCGCTCTGGTCGAATTCGACGGCTTTTTCCAAGTCGTTTTGCAGTTCTTTCTGGGTGACGTTGAGCAGGCGTAATTTGAGTCGGGTGCTGGTTTCGGTGTTCTGCACCAGCAGGTGCAGGCCGCGCCAGGAGGCCTCGAGTTTCTGTAGCTCGGGGTGGTGCAGGACTTCGTTGAGCTGGGCGCTGATCAACTGGTCGATCTGACTGATGCGGTCGTTGATCATCGCCACGGTGTCCTTGTCGATGGCCATGCCTTCGTCGAGGACCTGCGTGGCGAATTCGGCCAGCATGTCGCGGGCGTAGTCTTGCTGGCTGTCGTCGTGGGCCATGCGGCCTTCGGCGATGATCTTGTCCAGCAAGGACAGGGTCTGGGTCGTGCTCTCGCTGGTTTGAGCGCTGGATGAAGCAGGCATGGCTTTATCTCCCTTGAATGAGGCGCGCGATCAGGCCTGTGGTTCGGCCGGGGCAGGGTCATCGTTGGCGGCGACGGTCGGCAGTTCTGGCGTCGCGTCCTGTGGCCGGGCCGACTTGATCTCTTGCAGGCCTTCGGTGTTGGCGATCACGTCACGCAGCAGCTTGTCCAGGTCATCGTTGCCGTCGAGCTTGGTCAAAAGGTCCCGCAGGCGTTGGCGCGCTTCGAACAAGCGGCGCAGCGGCGTGACTTGCTCGACGACCTTGACCGGGTCGAAATCATCGATGTGGCGGAAGTTGAGTTCGATGTTGAGCTTGCTGTCGTCGCCGCTGAGGGTGTTGTTCACCTGCAGCGTGGCGCGTGGGGAGATGGAGGCGAGCACCTCGTTGAAATTATCCCGATCGATCTCGGTGAAGCGCCGCTCGTTGAGCTTGGGCAGCGGCTCCAATGGCTTGCCCGAGAGGTCGGCCAGAATGCCGACGACCAGTGGCAATTCTTTTTTCTCGATGGCGTTGCCGATTTCCACGTCGTAGGTGATCTGGACGCGGGGAGGGCGGACTCTGTCGAGCTTGTGCTGGGTACTTTCTGCCATGGCGGCCGACTCCGATGCATGTGTGGAAGCAATGCATCGGGAGTCCCGCTCATCGCATTCCCTTGCTGATCCGCAGGTTGCAAATGGACGGCAGAAAACCTGTCATTCCCTTGACGAACCTGGTCCATTCGACTGTGTGGGTCGAACTATCCAAGACGCTAGAACAGGTCTATAAAAATGCAAGCAAAAACAATTTTTGACCGCTGAGAAAAGGAAGATTCATTTTGCGTGGGTTTTTTCATGGATTTTTTTTCAGCCTGGCGCTCACGGGGTGTTCGTTCTTCGCCCCCAGTGTCGACCTGGACAGCCTGACCCTGGATGTCGCCCCCCGGGCCAATGACGACACACCGATCGCGGTGGATTTCATCGCGGTGAACGACCCGGACCTGCTCAAGCAGCTGTCGGGCATTACCGCCAGCCAATGGTTCGCCGAGCGCGAACAGTTCCAGCGCGACTATCGTCAACTCATGTCGGTATGGGGGCTGGAGCTGGTTCCGGGGCAATTCATCGACCGCCAACCCTTCCCATTGGAGGGCCGGCGCGCCGCTGGACTTTTGGTCTTCGCCAGCTATAACACTCCGGGAGCCCACCGGCTTCGGCTGGACGATCAGCACGAGGCCTGGCTGAAATTCGACAGTCGCGAGATGACCCTCGTGAATGACGACCGGCACAAGCAGCATTGAGTGACCGCGGGCCGCCCCGCGCGGCGATTTGGGATGTCGAAGGGAGTCGTATGAGCCTGTTACCTGACGCGGTGTGCTGGCACGAGGGCATGCAATTGCTGCCCCAACATTTTCAATTGCAAGGGCTGCGCGCCGAGGCCCTCGCCGCGCATTTTGCCGGGGCCTGCAACCCTTGGTTCTGGGGCGTCAGCCAGTTGGAAGTCGATCCTTCGGCCCTGAGTGCCGGCCAGGTGCGCCTACTGCAATTGCAAGGCACCTTGCCGGACGGCTTGCCGGTCAACCTGCAAGCCGGTGTCGGGCCAGCCCTGGAACTGGACGTCAGCGAGGCGATCGACAAGACCGACGATGCCACGGTGACCGTTTACCTGGCGGTCAGCCCGCTGTGGCGCGCCGGGCAGTTGCTGCCGCTCAAGGGTCGCTTGCAATCGGTGGTCGGCGATGCCTTGCCAGACCTCACCAGCGGCGAATTTCCCGAGTCGATCACGGTCTGGCGACCCAACCCGAGGCTTTGCACGCAACTGAGCAAGGCTGATTCGATCTGCTTGCCATTGCTGCGCATCCGCAGGGAGGGCGGTGGTTTCTGGCGCGTGCCGTATACGCCGCCAACGCCGATCCTGTTGCCGGAGTCGGCCCTGGGTCGGCGGGTGGCCGGGGTATGCGCGAGAGCCAGGGAAAAGTGCATGTTCCTGGCCGGTCGCTTGCGCCAGGCTCAGGCGGCTGGCAATCAGGACGATGCCATGGAGATCCGCCGGCAGTTAACGGCCCTATGGGCGCGCTTGCCGGAAGTTGAAGGGATGTTGAATACCCGGGTGGCGACGCCCCAGGCGCTCTACGGTTTGCTGCTCGGGCTGGCCGGTAGCTGGTCGGCGCTGGATCCACTGGCGGGCGTCCCGGCTTTCGCGCCGTTGGATTTTCTCGAATTGCAGCGCGGCTACGAGCCGCTGCTCGACTGGCTGGAAAACACCCTGGAACTGGTCCGCGCCGGTTACCGAAGCCTGGCGTTCGAGCGCAACGAGCAGGTTTTCTCGATCCAGTTGCCTGACGATCAGCCGAATCAACGCCTGGTGATCGGTTTGCGCATGCCCAACGGCGCCGGCGAACAAGCGGCGGCCGAATGGTTGCGCGGCGCGATCATTGCGTCGGCGCCCCACATTGCGTTGCTGAGCCGCCAACGCATGAGCGGTTTGCCCCACCAGGCCATGAGCCGCAACGAACAGGTGGCCTACAGCGTCGGTGACGACACCCGTTTGTTTGTGGTGGCCGCCAGCGGGCAATGGTTCGACGGACAACTGCCGCTGCACATCGTGGCGCCGGCTTCGGCCCAGGCCAGCAGCCCGTGGCAAGTGGTGCTGTTCGTGGCGCAAGCCAGTGAAAGTGCCTGACCGCAGAAGGGGAGTCGTATGCCTGACGGAAGTGGCGGGGTGGTCCGGAGTCTGCACGAGGCGCCGCTGAGCAGCGCGTTTCGCCAAGCCTGGTTGAAGTGGTCCCAGGAGTGGCAAGACCTGCCCAAGGACAGCGACCCGGCAATCGTGATCAATCGGGTCGTGGAGTTTTCCGGTCGCGGCGCCCAGCGCCTATGGCGGGTGGCCTACGCCACCGTCGGCGATGCCGCTTCCGAGCAGGTCAAGGCGCTGGTCTACGCCTTCGTGGCGCTGGTGGACGAGACCTTGCTGTTCAGCCCTTGGCCCGGACAACTGGCCTGGCAGCAGCACCCCCTCGAGTCACGCATGTACGCCAGCCGCCAGGCCGGCGAACGCTTGCCCGCAGCGATCAAGAAGTTGCTGGATGAGCAGATGCCCGGCACTCGGGATCTGGCAAATGTCTACCTGCAATGCCTGATCCTCGGATTCCAAGGGCGCTTGCGCGGCGAGCCTGGCCAGGTTCAACACGAAAAATGGCGCGTGGCGTTGTTCACCTTTGCCTGGCAACACGAACCCGATTACGTCGATGTCAGCCAGCGCCTGGCGATGTCCGCGGCGGCGACGCCCGTGCGTATGCCCGCGCAGCAATCCTTGCCGGACGGCTTTCGCCTGGGGTTGGCGATCGTGGCGATGGTGCTATTGCTGACTGGCTTGGGGCAGGTCTTCTGGCGTGACATCCGCCTGGAGCTCGAACCGGTGTTGCAATTGAACGAGTCGTCCCTTCAGGAGCAGGATTCATGAGCACGCTAAGCATCGTCGCCTTGGTGCTGCTCGCCATTGTCGTGGTGCTGGTAATCGCGGCAGCGGTCTGGTGGTTGCGGACCCAGGGCGGGGCGGCGATTCGCAGTTTCTACGGGGCGGTGCGCCAGATGGAGCAGGAGCAGGGCACCCGCGACCGCTACCAGACGCCTTGGCTGATGATGCTCGGCAACGAAACCGACGGTGCCCAGCTGTGCAGCCAGTGGCGTTTGCAACCCACGGACAAGGCGGGCTGGTTCGGGCGCTGGTTTTGCGATGCCGAGGGCGCCGTCCTGGTGGTGCCCCAGGCGTTGTTCCTGCCCGATGAAGGCATGAACCGGCAACGGGGCAATTGGTGGCGACTGCTGGGCCTGCTGTTGCGGCTGCGCAGCAAGCGGCCGTTGGACGGGGTGATCTGGACAGTACCGTTCGGCAAGCTCGATGACATCGAGCAAACCACTGAGCTGAGCCTCAAGGTCCGGCGGGTTTTTATCGACCTGCTGCAACGGTTTGGCCTCAGCCTCCCGGTGTACGTGGTGATCACCGGGATGGAAGAGTTGCCCGGGTTCCAGGAGTTGGTCAGCGCGCTGCCTGCCACGGCGCGAGAATCGATGCTGGGCTGGTCGTCGCCTTACTTGCCTGATGCGGCGTGGCAATCGCACTGGAGTGACCAGGCGCTGGATGAGATTAACGCCGCGCTGGCGCAATCGATCATCGAGATCGGTGCGCTGTCGGGACAGCTGGGCAACGACCTTTATGGTCTGCCGGAACGCTTCGAAGGCTTGCGAAGGGCCTTGCAGATCTTGTTGGAGCCAGTGTTCCAGGGCAACGCCCAAGGCGAGGCGCCGCGATTTCGCGGCGTGTACTTCACCGCCAGCCAGGCATCGGCCATCAGTGGTGACAGTCTGACCGCCCATCACAATGCCCAGCGGCAATCGGTATTCGCCCGGCAATTGTGGTCGCGACGTCTAATGGCTGAACGCGGCCTGGCCCAGCCGGTACCTCGCTTGCTGCGCGTGCGCCAACGCGGGCATCGGCTGGCCGGCGCGGTGGCGTTGGTGGTGGGCCTGGCCTGGTTGGGCGGCATGGTCTGGGTCTGGCGCGATTCGGTGGAAAACGCCGAGGAACTGTCGCGATTGGTCCTCAGTGCCCACAAGAATCACATCGTCGTTGACCCGGACCAGCCGCAACTGGATCCGACCCGGCATAACGTGCAGAACTACTGGAACGTCCTGGAGAAAGCGCCGCGCTGGCGTTATGTCTCGGTCGTCTTTCCCACCTCCTGGTTTTCCTCCGTGGACACGCAGCTGGAGGATGGCTTGCGCTTGACCGCCCGGCACCATTGGATATTGCCGTTGCGAGACTTGCTCAACGACGACCTGGAACAACTCAAGTCCATCCGCAACACCGAGCGGCGGGGCAACGTAGAGAACGACGACCCGGCGCAGTGGCAAAGCTACGTGAAGGCCAAGGCACTGGTGGACCTGGCGGCACGCCTCGAGCAGCACAACCAGATGTTCAGCCAAGTGGTGAATGATCCCAAGGCGCCACTGGACGAACTGGTGCTGTTGAGCAACGCGGCGTTGTCCCTGGGCCTCAACACCGGCACTTTGAGTCGCCCACGGTTCTACAACCGGGTCCTGTTCGACGCGCACAACAGCGACTTGCAAGGGCTGGACCTGAACGCCGCGCGCCCGGTGATCGCCGATAATTTCACCGGGCTGATGCAACGCTGGCTGGACCATTACTTCCTGGCGGACAACTTCGTTCGCCAGGCCGGTTACCTCAAGCTGCACTTGCAACGACTGGAGGCCGGCAGCGGCAACTCCTTGAGTGAGCTGGAAGACCTGATGGCGCTGATCGATGAATTGCAGACGCTGGTCAGCCTGACCAACTCCGCCTGGGGCCGGGGCAAGGGCCAGGACCTGGTACCCGGATACACCCAGATGCTGGACAAGGTCAGCCACAGCACCTTGCTTGGCCCGGACATCACACAGGACCTGGAGAGCCAGGCGGCGAAGTTGCAGCAGAACTTTCGCGACCAGTGGATCGTCCAGAGTGGTTCCCGGGACAACCTGCTGGTGCAACAGGGCAGCGGCCTGCTGGTGCTGCAGGACCATGTCACGGCCCTGGACGGTGCGGTGCAAGCGCTGTTCAAACGTGATTTCGTGGCGCTGGCGATGCAGAAGGATCCGTCGACTGGCAATCTCGATCCGATAGGCCAGGGCGATGGCGGTGATGATTTCAGCGTCGCCCTGAATTACTTCGCCAGCTACAAGAGCTACGCCAGCGAAGAGCTGTCGCGGATTCCGCCGGATTACCGCGACGCGCTGATGCAGGCCGCCGAAGCCGCCGCGGCCCGGGCCATGTGGTTGAGCCTGGATGAAAATGACCAGCCGCTGCCCGGCACCGGCTTCAATGTGCAAACAACCCAGGCGGTTGCGCTGCAAAAAGCTTTCATGGATGTGCACCGCAGCGACCTGGCGATACGTTTCCAGCGCTTGCTCAATCGCCGGGCATTGGCGCAGATCAACAGTGGCCTGGACGAGATCGATGCCCAGCCATTATTCAGCCAGCGCGCCGACATCGAGCGTTGGGACGGTTCGAAGAACTTCGGCTTGCAGCTGTACGGCGCCAACGATCCACAGGAACTGAAGCTGAACCTGAACCAGCAATTCAACGCCATGCTGCAGATCGCCGAACAGCGCATGCCTGCCATGGAATGGTTGATCGTCCAGCAGGACGACCTGTCCGCCCTGGAGCATGACCAGGTGGCGCGGTTCATGGCCCTCAATGACGAATTGCTCAAGTACAAGAATCAGAATCCGGCCAGCTCGGCTGCCCAGTTGGAGCAATTGGTCAGTCGGGATTTCAATGCGATGGACACCGCGTCCTGCGCGCAGATCTTGCAGACCTCCAGCCTGTCCGGCGGGCGCGGTGATCTGGCTCGGCGCACCGTCGCGTTGCAGCAGGGTGCGCTGCAGCGTTGCCTGTACCTGCAACAGAACCAGGCGGCGACCGCCTGGAACGACTTGGCCAATTATTTCAATCAGTACCTCGCCGGTCGTTTTCCGTTCTCCCAGGACGTGCGGGCCAGCGATGCCGATCCGGCACGTGTGCAGCACTTGTTGGAGTTGATCGAGACGCGCGTGCCCTTGGCCCAGGCCGGGCTGACGCTGAGCCAGACGCCCGAGCGGTTGGCGGCCGAGGATTTCCTCAACCGCTTGAAGCAGGCCGGTGTCTGGCTCGGGCCGCTGTTCGTGCGGGACAAGAGCGGCATCCTGGGCGTGGAGATGGACGTGCGCTGGCGTACCGATCGCGATGAGGAGCGTGGCGCCGACCAGGTCATCGCCTGGAGCCTGGACGCCGGCAACCAACAGATCAGCTACCCCGGCGGCGGTCAGCAGAACCTGCGCTGGAAGGTCGGCCAGCCCGTGCGCCTGACCTTGCGCTGGGCCCGCAACGGTTACCAGCGTCCGGCCAACGACCCGTTGCAACCAAACCTGGTGGTGCGCGACCTCGAAGCCGGCTGGGAATACCAGGGGCCATGGTCGTTGTTGCGCCTGATGCGTTCGCTGGTGTCGGCCCAGCGCCAGCCGAATGTCGACTACACCGATTTCCCTCTGGCCCTGCAACTGCCGGTGACCGCCCAGACCCAGGCTCGCACGGCGCAGCAGACCTTGATGTTCATGCGCTTGTCTCTGATGAGCCAAGGATCCAAATTGCCGCTGTCGATCGCGCCGCTACCGACGCAGGCGCCCCGTTCGCCTTTCCTGGCGCCGGCGTCGAGGCCTGCCATTGCCACCCGTGAGGAAGGCCTGTGAGTTTGCCCATGAAGCCGTTACCCGAATTGGTCAGCCAACTGCTCGAACCGATCAGCGCCGAATCGCCCTGCGGCCAGGACTTGCGCTACGAAACGGAGTACGACCAGTTGCGCGAGTTGCGCCGGGAAGACGACACCAGCCTCCCCACCGGCGTGTGGCAGTCTTCGATCAAGCGCGCGCTCTGGCCGGACCTGGAGCGGCTCGCGACCACGTTGCTGCTGGAGCGCAGCAAGGACCTGATGATCAGCGCCTGGCTGGGGGAGGCCTGGCTGCACCTGGCCGGACTGGACGGCTTGCCCGGCAGCCTGGCGCTGGTGGCGGGGCTGTGCGAGCGTTATCCAGAACACCTGCATCCCCTTGCCGAGGATGGCGATCAATCGTGGCGGGTGATTCCGCTGGAATGGCTCGCCCGTCGCTACAGCGAAGTGCTACTGACGCGGGTGCCGTTGCTTGATGGCCGCGACCCAGCCTTCGCGGGTTTCAGCCTGGACGATTGGCAGCGCCTGCAGCGCCAGCAAGTTCAGGGCAACGACAGCAAGAACGCCAAGGCCTCGGCGGAGGCGGCGCGCAACGAGCAAAAGAAACTCAGCGAACTGATTCGCAGCATACCGTTGTCCTTCTGGTTGCATCGCCAGGGCAGCCTGATGTTGAGCCTGCAACACTTGCAACGGCTCGAAGCCTGGAGCGACGCCTACCTGGGCAACCTGGCGCCGGGCTACAAATCCTTGCAGGACGTGATGCAGGCCATGTTGACATTGGTAGAGGAGTTCATCGCGATGCATCCACAGCAACCCGCCGTCGTGCCCGCACAAACATCTCCCGTGGCAGGGGCGCCGATGTCCCAGCCGACGGCGGCACCTGCCCAGGTCTTCCAGGAGCCGGCCAATCGTGAAGAGGCCTATCGACAGCTGCTGGTCATCGCCGGTTACCTGGCGCGCACCGAACCCCACAGTCCCGTGCCCTATCTGATCCGGCGCGGTGTGGAGTGGGGCAACAAGCCGCTGAGCGAGCTGCTGGGTGAACTGATCAGTGCCGATGCCGAGTCTCGACGGTTGTGGACGTTACTCGGGGTCCTCTAATGCTGCGCGTCGGGTAGCTCCACTGGCGTCAGCACCGGTTTGCCGGAAAAAAACGCGTTCAGGTTATCGCCGACCAACTCCACCATGGCGCGTGTCGCTTCCGGCGACAGGCCGGCCACGTGAGGTGTCAGCACGACGTTGGACAAATGCTTCAGGGCGTCGGGTACTTCGGGTTCATGGTCGAATACATCCAGCGCAGCCCCGGCAATTCGCCGATGTTCGAGGGCGTAGATGAGTTCGGTCGTGGCGACCACGCTGCCGCGGGCAATGTTGACCAGGAATCCGTTGGGACCCAGGGCGTCGAGGGCTTGCTTGTTGATTAACTGGCGGGTGTCCAGCCCTCCGGGCGTGGCGATAATCAGGAAATCCGAGACTCTGGCCAGTTCGGTGGGGGTTGCGCAGAAGGCGTAGGGCACATCGTTGCGCACGCGACGGTTGTGGTAGCTGACGTTCATGTCGAAACCGAGGGCGGCCCGCTTGGCAATCGCCATGCCCACGGCGCCGAGGCCCAGGACACCCAAGTGCTTGCCGGCGAGGGAAGGGCGCGTGCTTCGCGGCCATTCGCCACGGCGCAGGGCCGCATCGGATCGAGGCACATCGCGCACCAACGCCAGCAGCAACGCCATCGCATGGTCCGCCACCGACGAGGCGTTGACCCCGGCACCGTTGGTGACGACGATGCCTCGGTCGCTGGCCGCTTGCAGGTCCACTTGCTCATAACCGGCGCCAATCACGCAGATGATCTTCAGGTTGGGCAGTGCCGTCATCTCTTCGGCGGTCAAACCCAGGGGGCCACGGGTCAACACCGCGCTGAACCGGTCGCCGTGTTCGAAGATCGCTGCCTTGCGTTCGGCGGGCGTGGGCGCCAACTCCAGGTGATAGCCCTGGCGTTCGAGAATCGGCAGGTATTCGTTGACGGTTTCAACCAGTACCAGGACGGTTGCGGTCATGCTGGGCTCCTGTAGGCAATTGGGCTGACAAAAAGCCGCGGGAGCGCGCCGTGCTTGCGATGGATATCAGCCCGGCTGACTGATATCCCATCGTCGCGAGTAAAGCAAGCCCAACAGGAATTCTGTACATCACGGCTTATCATTTTTTGTGGTTGTCAGGAGTGTAGGGGCTTGTGCGAAAAGGCGGTAGGCCGGTCATTTTTTCTCGGGCAAATTTGCGATAAAGGTGGGGCCTATGGAAGGTTCGTATCCGCCACCTTCAGCGGGCCCGATAAGCGCAGTGCGATGAAGTGCTGCACATCGGAGTTGTTCTTCTGAGCTGGCAAAAAAAACGGGCTGGAGGAACACAAGTTGCCGTCGGAAGCCTTCCGGTCGGCGAATCGGTGGACAGAAGCATCTGCTTCAGGTGTTTCCCACGGCCCGTTGTGTGTGGCTCGATTGTTACATCGCTTTTAACCAACTTTGATGAAGACAGGGTTGGACCACACTCCCGAAGGAGGATTAGGTGCCATCAGTAGCCCAAACATACCGTTGTTTTTTCCGGCTGTCGGTTGTAGATCAGCAGCGGGAGTCATCATCCAGTTGCCGTAGGCGTCCGTCACCGTGCTACCCCATCCAGGCGTCCCAACGCCGACTTCAAAGAGTGAAATGTTGGCGTTGGCAGGCCCTGTTCCCGCGATATAAGGACGGCGGACGGTAGGGATTCCGTCCGTTGGGTGATAAATTGTCAGTGGCTGGTTTGGGTCTACCGGTGGGGTCTTGGATATATGGACTGAAATAGTATTGGACCATAGCTTTTGGTCAGGCGTTGCCAGCAGGCTAAACATGCCCTTGTTTTTACCAGCGGTCGGTTGCAAGTCCTCCGTTGGCGTTATGACCCAGTTTCCATAGGCGTCCGAGATTATACTCCCCCAAATTTTGTCTCCAACGCCGGCTTCGTAAAGCTTTATAAGCGTATTGGCGGGACCTGTGCCGCAGACAATGAAACGCGGAGGAATAGTACGGCCTTCTGGAGGGTAAATAATTGTCAACTGCGGATTATAGACTGGCGGTGGCGTGGTTCTGATTTCGACCTCGACCATATTCGACCAATATTTGGAATCCTCACCGGGTGCCACGATCAGTCCGAAAATGCCAGAGTTTATGTTTTTGGCCAAAGTCGGCTTTAAATCAGCGCTGGGCTTTATCATCCAATTGCCATGGATATCTGAGGTTGCACGTCCCCATTCGTAGTTGCCCACACCGGCTTCGTAGAGCTTTATAACTGTATTGGCTGGACCTTTCCCGTGTATGCAGGTTCTGGGGAAAATCCTACCGTATTGAGGCGGGAAATCGATGATTAAGTCGGACATGTTGGTCTCCGGGATGGTTATCGAACGATGACCGGAGAATGAGAAAAAACGAGCAACTCTTCATACTACCTTCGGCCTGGCTTCTAGCTTAATGCTTTTAGGAGGCACCGCTACTGTCAAGGTTGACAGGGAGTGATTGTTTGTATCTATCAGTACTCGGACACCGCCCCCGCAGATGAAGTGAGACTAATTGCTTTCGCGGCGATCTGCTCCCCACAACCACTCCTCAGCTAAGCCTTTGCTTCTGCTCGTTAATCCCGGACAATCGCGCCCCTGTTTCGGCCAGGGCGCTGCCTGTCGGGGTTTTCCGACTCGTCCCGGCCGGGTGCATGTGACCGGAAAGCGGAGATCCGACCGGATGAATGATCAGGCCAACAGCGTCGAAGAGCGCTTTGAAACGATAGCCCCAGCCACCCTCAGTCAATGGGGTCGCCACGACACGACGTGGATGCTGGGCCTGTTTGGTACCGCCATTGGTGCCGGCACTCTGTTCTTGCCTATCAATGCAGGGCTCGGCGGTTTCTGGCCGCTGCTGGTCCTGGCGGTGCTGGCCTTCCCCATGACGTTCTATGCCCACCGGGGCCTGACTCGTTTCGTGCTGTCCGGTCGCGACGGGGCGGACATTACCGAGGTGGTGGAGGAGCATTTCGGCATCAAGGCCGGCGCGCTGATCACCCTGTTGTACTTCTTTGCTATCTTCCCGATCCTGCTGATCTACAGCGTGGCGTTGACCAACACGGTGGGCAGTTTCCTGGAGCATCAACTGCACGTGCAGCCACCGCCTCGGGCGGTGTTGTCGCTGGTGCTTATCCTCGGCCTGCTGGCTGTGGTGCGCTGCGGCGAACAGGTGATCGTCAAGGCCATGGGCCTGATGGTCTATCCGTTCATCGTGGCGCTGCTGTTCCTCGCGGTGTTCCTGGTGCCCCATTGGAGCGGCGGGATCCTGACCACCGCGTCGACGATGCCGGAGCCTTCGGCCCTGCTGCATACCCTGTGGCTGGCAATCCCGGTGATGGTGTTCTCGTTCAACCATTCGCCGATCATCTCGGCATTCGCGGTGGACCAGAAACGTCGCTACGGCCATAACGCTGAGGAGCGCAGCGCGCAGATCCTGTCGCGCGCCCATGTATTGATGGTGGTGATGGTGCTGTTCTTCGTGTTCAGCTGCGTGCTGACGTTGACCCCGGCGCAACTGGCCGAGGCCAAGGCGCAGAACCTGTCGATCCTGTCGTACCTGGCCAACCACTTCAGCAACCCGACCATTGCCTTTGCGGCGCCGTTGATTGCTTTCGTGGCGATCGCCAAGTCGTTCCTCGGGCATTACATCGGCGCCAGCGAAGGCCTCAAGGGCCTGATCGTCAAGAGCGGCCGCCGCCCGGCTGCCAAGACACTCGATCGCCTGACGGCCGCGTTCATGCTGGTGGTGTGCTGGGTCGTCGCCACCCTCAATCCAAGCATTCTAGGCATGATCGAAACCCTGGGTGGCCCGGTGATCGCGGCGATCCTGTTCCTGATGCCGATGTACGCCATTCGCAAAGTCCCGGCGATGGCCCGCTATCGCGGCCAGGCGTCCAATGTCTTTGTGGTGTTGGTGGGGGTGGTGGCGATTACTGCGCTGGTCTATTCCCTCTTGGCGTGACCTGTTTTGTTGTGGGGGCGAGCCTGCTCGCGAAAGCGGTGTCACAGTCGATGAAGATGTCGGATGGGCCGGCCTCATCGCGAGCAAGCTCGCTCCCCCAGGTTTTGCGGTGTGTATGAATTTTGTGTTCACTGAAAATCCAAAGGATATGTACCCAGAAAAAGGGCATTTTCCCAGAAATAGACGGGCATAAAAAACGCCGCCCCTCGCAAGAGGGGCGGCGTTTTTAGTCGGGCGTCTTAAGCTTTAGGCTTGGACGACCGGGATGTTGGCGTTTGCAGCCGCTTCACGGAACTCGGCGATCTGGTCGAAGCTCAGGTAGCGGTACACGTCCGCTGCCATGCTGTCGATCTTGCCAGCGTATTCCATGTACTCCTCGACGGTCGGCAGGCGACCCAGGATCGACGCTACGGATGCCAGTTCGGCCGAAGCCAGGTAGACATTCGCGCCGTCGCCCAGACGGTTCGGGAAGTTACGGGTCGAAGTCGAGACTACGGTGGAGTTCGGCTCGACGCGTGCCTGGTTACCCATGCACAGCGAGCAGCCTGGCATTTCCATCCGTGCACCGGCCTTGCCGTAGATGCCGTAGTAGCCTTCTTCGGTCAGTTGGTGAGCGTCCATCTTGGTCGGCGGCGACAGCCACAGGCGGGTTGGCAGCTGGCCCTTGACCTGATCCAGCAGTTTACCGGCTGCGCGGAAGTGACCGATGTTGGTCATGCACGAACCGATGAACACTTCGTCGATCTTCTCGCCAGCAACGCTGGACAGCAGGCGGGCGTCGTCCGGATCGTTCGGCGCGCAGAGCACAGGCTCGCTGATGTCGGCCAGGTCGATCTCGATGACTTCGGCGTATTCGGCGTCGGCATCGGCTTCCATCAGTTGCGGGTTGGCGATCCAGGCTTCCATCGCTTGGGCGCGACGCTCCAGGGTACGTGCATCGCCGTAGCCTTCGCCGATCATCCAGCGCAGCAGGGTGATGTTGGACTGCAGGTACTCGGTGATCGACTCTTTCGACAACTTGATGGTGCAACCGGCAGCCGAACGTTCGGCCGAGGCGTCGGACAGTTCGAAAGCCTGTTCCAGGGTCAAGCCTTCCAGGCCTTCGATTTCCAGGATGCGGCCGGAGAAGGCGTTTTTCTTGCCTTTCTTCTCGACGGTCAACAGACCTTTCTGGATGGCGAAGTATGGAATGGCATGAACCAGGTCACGCAGGGTGATGCCAGGTTTCATCTTGCCTTTGAAGCGCACCAGGATCGATTCCGGCATGTCCAGCGGCATGACGCCGGTGGCAGCGGCGAACGCGACCAGGCCGGAACCGGCCGGGAACGAGATGCCCATCGGGAAGCGGGTGTGCGAGTCGCCACCGGTACCCACGGTGTCTGGCAGCAGCATGCGGTTCAGCCACGAGTGGATGATGCCGTCGCCCGGACGCAGGGAAACGCCGCCGCGGGTCATGATGAAGTCAGGCAGGGTGTGGTGGGTGGTGACGTCGATCGGCTTTGGATAAGCCGCGGTGTGGCAGAAGGACTGCATCACCAGGTCAGCCGAGAAGCCCAGGCACGCCAGGTCTTTCAGTTCATCACGGGTCATGGGACCTGTGGTGTCCTGGGAGCCCACGGTGGTCATTTTCGGCTCGCAGTAGGTACCAGGGCGCACGCCTTGGCCTTCCGCCAGGCCGCAAGCCTTGCCGACCATCTTCTGCGCCAGGGTGAAACCCTTGGTGCTTTCGGCTGGCGCTTCAGGCTTCTTGAACAGGTCGAACGGTGGCAGGCCCAATTCGGCGCGAGCCTTCTCGGTCAGGCCACGGCCGATGATCAGCGGAATACGGCCGCCGGCGCGGACTTCGTCCAACAGCACCGGGGTCTTCATTTCGAAGGTGGTGATGACTTCGTCGGTACCGTGCTTGCAGACTTTGCCAGCGTGCGGGTACAGGTCGATCACGTCGCCCATGTTCATGTTCGACACGTCGAACTCGATAGGCAGTGCGCCGGCATCTTCCATGGTGTTGTAGAAGATCGGGGCGATCTTGCTGCCGAAGCAGAAACCGCCAGCGCGCTTGTTCGGCACGTACGGGATGTCGTCGCCGAAGAACCACAGCACCGAGTTGGTGGCCGATTTACGCGAGGAACCGGTACCGACCACGTCGCCGACGTAGGCGATCGGGAAGCCCTGGCCGCGCATTTCTTCGATCTGCTTCATCGGGCCGGTCTTGCCTTGCTCGTCCGGAACGATGCCGTCACGGGCCATTTTCAGCATGGCCAGGGCGTGCAGCGGGATGTCCGGGCGGGACCAGGCGTCCGGGGCAGGGGACAGGTCGTCGGTGTTGGTTTCGCCGGTGACCTTGAACACGCGCAGGCTGATCTTGTCGGCCAGCACCGGGCGCTTCTTGAACCACTCGCCTTCAGCCCAGGATTGCAGCACGGCCTTGGCGTGAACGTTACCGTTCTTGGCTTTTTCAGCCACGTCGTGGAAGGCATCGAACATCAGCAGGGTGTGCTTGAGTTCTTCGGCGGCGACGGGTGCCAGCTCGGCGTCGTCCAGCAGCTCGACCAGGGTCACGATGTTGTAGCCGCCCTGCATGGTGCCGAGCAATTCGACGGCGCGCTTCTTGTCCAGCAGAGGGGATTGGGCCTGGCCCTTGGCCAGGGCGGACAGGAAGCCAGCCTTGACGTAGGCAGCTTCGTCGACTCCAGGCGGAACGCGATTGGTGATCAGGTCAACGAGGAAAGCTTCTTCGCCAGCCGGAGGATTTTTCAGCAGCTCGATCAGGCCTGCAGTTTGTTCGGCGTTAAGCGGCTGGGGAACGATACCCAGGGCTGCGCGCTCTTCGATATGTTTGCGGTAGGCTTCAAGCACAGTTATTACCCTCATCAGTGGTCCCAAATGGGTGTCCGGGACGCTCATCCAGAAACTCACGGCACTCATGCGCGTCAGGGGGCTTTTTGGGCCTCCACGCCAGAATTGCCGGAGTTCCTCACAGAAGCTGCTTTCAAAGTTTTACGCCTGCAGAACGGGAGCTGATGAGGGTTGGCGTTGGGCTTTCCCCGCTGGAAAGACCCTTCGCCAACACCGCTCTGAAGGAACGACTGTGCTCGTGACGCTTTGAAAACAGCTTCTAACGGACATTGGCGCCTTAAAAGGCTGGCTGATTCTACGGGAAAAAAAAATTAAAGGTAAGTTGGGCTTCCAGGTTTGAGGGGTGATCAATCTTAGACAAAGGGCTAACATGCCCGCCTGTCCTGTTTTTGCGTGTGCGTTGCCTTATGCCCAACCAGCTCATCAAGACGCCCTGCGTCGGCCTCTGTTCCACTGTCTACGGTGACCTGGTGTGCCGTGGCTGCAAGCGGTTCCACCATGAAGTGATTCACTGGAACGGCTACAACGAGGACGAAAAACGCGCGGTGTGGATGCGGCTCGAGCAGCTGTTGGTGCAGGTGATGGTGGCGAAGCTGGAGGTGTTCGATCCAACGTTGCTGCGCCAGCAACTGGAAGCGCGCAAGATCCGCTTCGTGCCGCATCAGTCGGAATATTGCTGGGCCTACCAGCTGATCGCCCGTGGCGCGCGGGTGATCAACAACCTGGAAGCCTACGGCATGGTGCTGTTGCCGGAGTTTCGCGATTGGGAGCTGCCGGACCTGCGCGATGCCATTGATCGGGAATTCTTCCTCCTGTCCGAAGCCCATTACCAGCGCTATATCGCGCCGGGGTTCCTGAAGGATGCGATCGGCGGCTGAGCCGTGAGGAGGCTTTTGTGGCGAGGGAGCCTACCGCCAGCGCCTGTTTTATTCCTTCACCGCCAACTCCAACAGGTGATCCTCGACCTCCTGGGGCTTGAGCACCAGTACGTCGCTTTCCAGCGCATCGAGCACGGCTTCGGCGGTGTTGCCGATCAACACGCCTGACAAGCCGGAGCGCGCCACGGTGCCGATCACCGTGACGGCTGCCTGGAGCTTGTGGGCCATGTAGGGAATCAATACGTCCGCCGGGCCTTCCTGAACGTGCAAGTGCTGGTCGTCGATGTCGAATTCAGCCTGGAATGCCCGGCATTGCTCGCGATATTGCGCTTCGATGGTTTCCTTGAGCTGGAAAGTCGGATCGGCCGCCGAGAGCATCGGTGACGGATGAGCGCTGATGACGTGAAGGTGCGCCTTGGCCAGGAGGGCGATGTCATAGCCATGGTCGATGATGGTCGAGTGCAGGTGGCGATGCTCGCCATCGGCGTTGCCGACATCGACTGCCGCCAGGATGACCCTGTCTTTCCAGGAACCGCTGGTCTTGACCAGCAGCACCGGCGTCGGGCAATGGCGCAGCAGCTTCCAGTCCGCTGGCGTCAACAGGGCTTTTTTCAACGGGCTGTCGGGGAAATGCTGCTTGATGACCAAGCCGCAACCCTCGGCCTGCTGCACGTCGATGATGGTTTCGTAGAGACTTTCGTTCCAGGCCTGTTCAGTGGACACGCTGTAGCCGTCGGCCAACAATGCGCTTTTGAGTACGCTGAGCAGGCCCGCATGATCGTGGTGTTTGTCGCACACCAGCAGGTGCAGGTGAGCCTGGGTCACGCCGGCGATCAGTTTGGCCCGCTTGAGCGCGAGACTTTCCGAATGTTCAGGTTCGATGACCACCAGGATGCTGCGAATGGCTTGCATGATCGGCGTCTCCAGCGATAAAGGGGTATGGCGTTGCTCAACTATAGTTGCTGTGCGAGGCTCGTCGACTTGATGCATATCAACGGTGGTGACTGGTGGTCTGGAGGCAGGCCGGTATAATCGGCGCCCTTTGCTCGACTACCTTTTCCCGTGAGCCCCATGATCCTTCCCGAAATCCACGAGTTCCTCGGTTGCCGCACCCCTGATGCCTGGGTCCAGGCTGCGTTGGCCGATCAGGACACGCTGCTGATCGACCACAAGAACTGCGAGTTCAAGGCCGCCAGCACCGCCCTGAGCCTGATCGCCAAGTACCATTCGCACGTTGATCTGATCAACATGATGTCGCGCCTGGCCCGGGAAGAACTGGTGCATCACGAGCAGGTCATGCGCTTGATGAAAAAACGCAAGGTCGGCCTGCGCCAACTTTCCGCCGGGCGCTACGCCTCGGGCCTGCGCAAAGTGGTGCGCAGCCACGAGCCGGTGAAACTGGTGGACACCCTGGTGGTCGGCGCTTTTATCGAAGCCCGTAGCTGCGAGCGTTTCGAGGCCTTGGTGCCGCATCTGGACGAGGAACTGGGCAAGTTCTATTTCGGCCTGTTGAAAAGCGAGGCCCGGCATTTCCAAGGTTACTTGAAGCTGGCCTATCAGTACGGCGACGCCAAGGACATCGTCCAGGTGATCGACAGGGTTCGTGAAGCCGAGCGCGAGCTGATCGAGTCGCCGGATGTGGAATTGCGGTTCCACAGTGGCGTGCCGACCTAACGGGTCAAACCCAACCGCTCATGCCACTGGGCAATCGACTCTTCGGGATACACCTCGAACTGCTGGTCGCCCGGATGCGCCTCGACTTCCACCCACGGAGCCTTGGAGCCCAGCATCAAGTGGGTGCGCTGCGGCGGTACCGGCAGTGGCGTGTCGATGGCTGAGGCAAACGGATGTATCAGCTCCGGCCACTCCGGGCTGAACAACCAAAGTCCCGAACCGCACAACGAGCAGAAATGCCGTTCGGCGCTGCTGCGGTGGGCGCGTTTATCACCTTCATCCTTGAGTCGCGCATGGTAGATGGTGATGTGCTTGCGGCCTTGTACCTTGAGGCTTTTCGCGTCACCCGACAGGTTGATTGCAAAACCGCCGCCGCCCTGGGTCTTGCGACAGATCGAGCAATAGCAGCGCTGGTAAGGGTAGGGGTGACGGCTGTCCAGGCTGAACGAAACGGTGCCGCAGTGGCAGGATCCTTCGAGGTGCATGGGGGGAACCTCCAGACAGGGGTTGAATACTCTGGACAACCTCAAGGGGGCGAATGTTCTGATCTACTTGGGCACCCGCCACAAATACCACGCCGCCACCGTCCGGTAAGGGCTCCAGGCCTGGCCGATAGCGGCCATCTGACGGCGATTCGGCTGGGCGCCCAGCCCCTTGAGCCGTCGATATCCCTCGCGAACCCCGAAGTCATCCGCCGGCAGGATATCCGGCCGTTCCAGGCTGTAGATCAACAGCATCTCGACAGTCCAGCGCCCGACGCCGCGCAGGCTGACCAGGCGTTCGATCAGTGCCTCATCCTCCATGGCCCGTGCCGAGGCGTAATCCGGCACGACTCCGTCCAGTGTCGCCTGGGCGATGCCCTGGAGGGTCGCGATCTTGCTGGCGGAAAATCCGCAGTTGCGCAATAGCACGCCGTCAATTGCCAATAGTTCTCTGGGGTCGGGAAAGGCTGCGGGGGCAAACAGCGCCAGGAGCCGCCTGAGAATGGCATCCCCAGCCTTGGCATGCAGTTGTTGATAGGCGATCGCCCGTACCAGCGCCTCGTAGGGTTCACGGGTCGGCTTGGGTTGCAGCAGGCAAGGGCCGACGGATTCGACGTGGCGTTGCCAGTCTTCGTCAAGGTTGGCCAGGAAAGTACTCGCTTCGTGGTAGGGCAGGTTCATCTGTCTCTCGTTTCGGGGCAGATCAAAACGCCAGGGGCAAGGAAACCTGTACCGCGGCTTGTTCCAGCCGCAGCAGAAACGCCTTGCGCGGCTGGCCGCCTCCATAGCCGGTCAATGCACCATCGGCGCCAATCACCCGATGGCAGGGGACGACAATGGCCAGGCGATTCTGTCCGTTGGCCAAGCCCACTGCGCGGCTGGCGCCGGGGCTGCCGAGAGCGCAAGCAACGGCGCCGTAGCTGCGGGTTTCGCCATAGGGAATCTTTTGCAATTCGCCCCAGACCCGGATCGCAAAGGCGCTGCCGGGCATGTGCAACGGTACATTGAAAGTCGTGAGCTTGCCGGCGAAGTAGTCGGCCAGTTCGCTTTCGATCTGTTGCAAATGAGCGTTGTGGCCCGGGGCAACCGTGTAGTCGTAGCGTTGCTGCAGTTCTTCCAACTCTTTGGTCAAGGCCGGGCGGTCAAGAAACTCCAGCAGCACCAGCCCACGACGTTCAGCCATGGCCAGCATCGGCCCCAATGGGGTGGTCAGGCGGGTGAACAATAGTGGTTCGCTGAGGCCGGCGCGGCCGGGGGTGATATGAAAGGACTTCACGAACGCATCGCGAAAACCGCTCAGGGATTCATAGCCTGAGTCGAACGCCGCGTTGTCAATGGAGGCGCCGTCCTTGATCCCGCCCAGGGCGATGCCCAGCCGCCGGGTGCGCAGGTAGGCATGGAAGGTCATGCCGAAATGCTGCTTGAACCAGCGTCGCAGCCTGAGCGGTTCGATGCCTTGCTCAAGCAGCAGCGCGTCGCTCCAGCGCAGGTCGGGGCCCGCATCCACGGCCTTGAGCAGGGCCTGGATCCAGTCCGGTGCGATGGCAGCGGCGTCCAGCGGCTTGCAGCGCAGGCAGGCTCGATAGCCGGCCGACATGGCTTCATCGGCGTGGGCGAAGAACTCCACGTTCTCCGGCTTCGGCTTGCGCGCCGTGCAAGTGGGGCGGCAGAAAATACCGGTGGTCTTGACCGCAGTGAAGAACACCCCCTCGTAGGCGGTGTCTCGTTCGAGCATGGCGCGGACCATTTCGGCGTGGGGCGGTAGAAGCGAGTCTTGTAGGTTCATGGATGGAGCATAGAACCGAGCCCCGGACGACTCCACCGAAAAATCGACAGTGAATTTTCCAGTCGTTTGGTCGGACAATCGCGAACAAAAATTGAACCTTCGAGTCTTAAAGGTTCACCCGCTGTTTTTGTCTTTCGGAGACATCATGTCCAAACATAAGAAATCCCTCATCGCCGTTGCTGTCTGTGCCCTGGCGCTTGGTGCTTCGGCGCTGTTGCCTGCCGACCTGTCGCCTATCGGTTCGAGCTATGCCGCAGGCAATGGTGGTGGCGGTGGCGGCGGCAACGGCGGTGGTGGCGGTCACGGTGGAGGAAACGGCGGTGGCAATGGCGGCGGCCACGGTGCTGGCATTGGTGGCGGCCAGGGCCATGACAAGTCGGGCGACGCCCGCGGCCTTGGCAAGGGATTGGCCAGCGACCACACCGGCACTCGTACCCGCACCCGGGATCATGGCGTGAGCGGCAAGCACACCGGCACTACCCGCACTGATCGCGCCAGCAAGTCTTCGGTGACCTCGGCCATTGCCAAGGATCGTGATACGCGCGGCCTGACCAAGGCGTCGGCAATTTCCACAGCCACGCCAGGCACCCACAACACCAAGGGCCTGACCAACGCGACCAGCTCGTCGATCAAGAACGATCGCTGATCGCCTGG
Source organism: Pseudomonas frederiksbergensis (assembly GCF_035751725.1). Classification (GTDB taxonomy): domain Bacteria; phylum Pseudomonadota; class Gammaproteobacteria; order Pseudomonadales; family Pseudomonadaceae; genus Aquipseudomonas; species Aquipseudomonas frederiksbergensis_A. The sequence goes on from NZ_CP142104.1 coordinate 2,401,500, forward strand.
ACAAAGCCGCGATGCCTGTGTGCAGGCATCGCGGTTTTTTTTCGCCTGCCGGATGGGCGTGGCGAAGGGTCAGTATTTCCAGAACACCGGCGTGAACAGCACCAGCACCGTCAGGATTTCCAGGCGTCCCAGCAGCATGCCGATGGTCAGCAACCATTTTGCCGCGTCCGGCAGGGTCGAGAAGTTGCCGGCCGGGCCGATGATATTGCCCAGGCCCGGTCCCACGTTGCAGACCGCGGTGGCGGCGCCGGTCAGGGCGGTGGTCCAATCCAGGCCGATCAGCGCGAGGCCCAGGGCGATGGCGCCAATCGTAATGGTGAAAAAGAACGAAAACGTCAGCAGCGAGCGAACGATTTCCTCGTCGATGGGATGGTTGTTGTATTTCTTCTGGATCACCGCCCGGGGGTGGATCAGTTGCTTCAAGCTGCCCATCAGCAGGACCTTGGCGACCTGGAAGCGAAAAATTTTCAGACCCCCGGACGTGGAGCCCGAACAGCCGCCGACGAACGTAAGGTAGAAAAACAGCAACAGGGCGAAACTGCCCCACAGCGTGTAGTCACCCAGCGCCACCCCCGTGGTGGTGACCACGGACGTAACGTTGACCGCCACGATACGGACCGCGTCCAACCAAGCGAGGTCGCTGTTCAGGCTCAGCCAGGTTCCCACCACCAACCATGTGACTACGAGGAATCCGAGGAAGCCCCTCACTTGCTGGTCCTTCAGCAGGGCACGCCTGTGACCCCGCAGCGTTGCGACATAGAGCGTGAAGGGCAACGCACCTGCCATCATGATGACCACCGACACCCAATGAACGGCCGGTTGGGTCCAGTGCGCCAGGGAAGAATCAGAGGTTGAAAAGCCGCCGGTGGAGATCATCGACATCGCATGGTTGATTGCTTCGAAAGGGCTCATGCCGGCCAGCCACAGCGCCAATGTGGAGAGGGCAGTCAAACCTATATAGATCCACAGGATGTAGTTGGCCGCGACGTGGGAGCGTGGCGTGACTTTCTCCGACCAGTCCGACGATTCGGTCTGGAACAGCCGCATGCCGCCGACCCGCAGCAACGGCAAGATCGCCACGGCCATGCCGATAAAGCCGATCCCGCCGAGCCAGTGCAACATCGAGCGCCAGATCAGCAGGCCGGGCGATGCCGTATCCAGCCCGGTCAGGATGGTCGAGCCGGTGGTGGTAATCCCCGACATGGTTTCGAAGAACGCGTCGGTGTAGCTGATGTGCTGGATGAACACCATCGGCAGGGCGGCGAAGGCGCAAACGAAGACCCAGCTGGCGGTGGTGAGCAGGTACATCTCCCGGGGGCGCATCTGGACGTGTTCCGGTCGTCCACGGGCGACCAACGCCACACCACAGACAAACGTGATCAGGCTCGACCAGAGAAACGCCGACAAGTCATCGTTGCGGTCGTAGAACATCAGCGTGAACAGCGGAATCGCCATGCTGACCGCGAGGGTGATCAGGAAAATTCCCAGGATGAAACCGATGAGACGCAGAACCGCTATGGACATGGATAACGCCTGATTCAGAAAGCTGCACAGTATCGATTTGGTGAATCGCTCACCGCGTAAAGTTTGCGTAAAAAAATGAAGCGCAAGTGCTCGACGACAAAGGCAGTTTTCTTCAATACCCGGGGAGCTGGGCCGTTTACCTTGGGCCCTCTTTCCTGCAACGAAGAAGATATGTGATGAGCTTGATATTTTCCATGGCTACGTTCGCGCTGGTGGCGTCCATAACCCCGGGGCCGGTCAACATCGTTGCCCTCAGCTCCGGCGCCCGCTACGGCTTTCGCGCCACCTTGCGCCATGTCGCCGGCGCCACCCTGGGGTTTGTCCTGCTGCTGGTCCTGATGGGGTTGGGGTTGCACGAGGTCTTGCAGCGCTGGCCGGGGCTGACCCGTGGGGTGCAACTGGCGGGCGTGGCGTTCCTTTTGTTCATGGCCTGGAAACTGGCAATGGATGACGGCGAGCTGGGGGACCGGGACGAGGGGCGCGCGCCGTCGATGGTCTATGGCGCGCTGATGCAATGGCTCAACCCCAAGGCCTGGCTGGCTTGCGTGGCGGGGATGGGGGCTTTCGTGGCCGATGGCGAGACGTGGCGGGTGTGGCAGTTCGCGGCGATCTACCTGGTGATCTGTTACCTGTCGGTGGGCTGCTGGGCCTACGCTGGGAGCTACCTGCGTATTTGGCTTGGGAATCCGGCGACCATGCGCCTGTTCAATCGGGCCATGGCGGCGTTGCTGGGGGCGAGCGCGGTGTATTTGTGGTTGCCGTAAGCGACTCGTCCCGCCACAACAGCGGGGTGGTCAGCCGCGATACTGGCCCGGGGTCGCCGCCAGGTGTTGTTTGAAGGCCCGTTGGAAATGCGCCTGGTCGGCAAACCCGCTTTCCAGCGCCACATCGGCAATCAACTTGCCCTCGCGCAATTGGATCCGGGCGAATTGGATCCGGCGGTTGATCAGGAAGGCATGGGGCGTCATGCCGTAGTGCCGCTTGAAGGCCCGGCTCAAGTAGGACGGCGAGAGCTGCGCGAAGGCGCAGATGTCTTCGAGCTTGAGGGCTTCGGTGCAATGATCATGGATGAACTGCGCGGCGCGCATCAGGGCCGGGTGACTGCCACGGTCCGGACGCCCAGCCGGATTGAGCCGATGCTGCAGGTCGGTGAAGAACGCCTCGGTGGCATCTTGCTTGGCGCCGGCATCGATCCGTTCATCCACCAACACGTCGTAGAGCTCACACAGGCCCGAGAAAAGCACGGTATCGCGGCTGTGGGTGGTGTCGAAGGCCTGGAAGTCCAGGGACGGATCAAAGCCGATCCGGCGTTGCAGATCCCTCAACCAATGAGTATCGACATACAGCATCACGTATGACCATGGCTGATTGTCGATCGGATTGCAGGCGTGGACGTCGCCAGGGTTCATCAGCACCACCGTGCCGCCCTCGACCTGGAAGTTCGATTGCTCGTGCAGATAGGTACTGCGCCCGGCCGTGATCGCACCGATGGAAAAATGGTCGTGGGCGTGGCGCGAGTAGCAGACCTTGCGACCGTCGGCGATGGCGCGGGCCTCGATGAAAGGCAGCGCCGCGTCGCGCCAGAAACGTGGGGCGGCGTCGTGGTTGGCGGGCTTCATCGGTCAATGTCCTGTTTTGTTGGCTGTGCCTGAGTGTATGCGCGTGCGCCGCAAAATGCCCGTTCGAGTTCGACGCCGGTCTGGGCTAGACTGCAGTAACGCTCGCCAATGGAGTTACCGATGCTCGCGCCAGGAGAACCTGAGAACGAAGCCGTCCGTCTCAAGCAACTGCAATCGCTCAAGCTGCTGGATACCGCACCCGAGGAGCGATTCGACCGTCTGACCCGTCTCGCCCGGCGCCTGTTCAATGTGCCCATCGCCCTCGTGTCGCTGGTGGATGCCAATCGGCAGTGGTTCAAATCCAGTGCCGGGCTGGATGCCAGCGAAACGCCCCGCGAGGTGTCCTTCTGTGGGCACGCGATCCTGCAGGACGAGATCCTGGAGGTTTGCGACGCGGAACAGGACGAGCGATTCCACGACAATCCGCTGGTCACCGAACAGCCCGGCATCCGCTTCTACGCCGGTCATCCCCTGGGCTTGGAAGATGGCAGCAAGATGGGCACCTTGTGCCTGCTGGACACCAAGCCACGCAAGCTCAATGACGAAGAGCGCGACCTGCTGCGCGACCTGGCGAGCATGGCCGAGCAGGAATTGGTCGCCGTGCAGATGGCGAGCATGGATGAACTGACCCTGCTATCCAATCGTCGAGGCTTCAGAACGTTGGCGCAGCATGCGTTGCGCGTCTGCGGCCGGCTTTCGCGACCGGCCACGCTGCTGTTTTTCGACCTCAACGATTTCAAGCCGATCAACGACCGCTTTGGCCATGCCGAAGGCGACAGTGCCCTGAAAACCTTCGCCGATGTGCTGCGCATTGCCTTTCGTGAAAGCGACGTGATCGGTCGCCTGGGTGGCGATGAATTCGTCGCGTTGCTCACTGGCGCGTCTCATGTCGAGACCGCCGCGATCATGGCCCGTCTCGGGGAGATCCTGGAGGAGCGCAACGCGACATTGCAACGCGGTTACGACATCCACTTCAGCGTCGGCCAGATCGAGTACGACCCTGAGCGACATGGTTCGATCGACAGCCTGCTGGCCGATGCGGACGCGGCGATGTATGCGCAGAAGAAGGGGCGGCGCGATAGCTTGAACTGATCGGCCCATGACCCAGGCGAAACGCTCTAGAGCCAAGGGTTTTGCGCCAAATGCCGGGCTTCGAAGCGACGAATCTGTTCGGCGCGTTGAAGCGTGGCGCCAATGGCGTCCAGCCCCAGCAGCAAGGATTGCTTGCGCAGCTCATCGATCTCGAAGGCAATCACCTCGCCATCGGCCAATCTGATCTGTTGCGCCGACAGGTCGACGGTGAGGCTGGCGGTTTCGGCGTGGCTGACCGTTTGCGCGATTTTCCTTAGCTGCGGTTCAGGCAATTGGATCAACAACACCCCGTTGCGCTGGCAATTGTCATAGAAGATCCCGGCGAAGCTGCTGCCGATGAGCGCCCTGATGCCCGTTTGCTTCAACCCCCAGACGGCATGTTCCCGACTTGAGCCGCAGCCAAAGTTCTCTCCCACCACCAGGAACGTTGCGCCGCGCCAGCCAGGCTTGTTGAGCACGAATTCAGGATTGGGAACGCCAGCCTCCAACCACTTCAAGTCAAAGAACAGTCCACGGTCCAGCCCGTTGCGGTCGATGCCCTTGAGAAATTGCTTGGGCATGATCACGTCGGTGTCGATGTTGGCGGCCAGCAGCGGGGCGGCGGTTCCGATTACGGTAGTGAAGGGTTGCATGCTTCAGGCCTCCGGCAGCAGTGAACGAACGTCGGTCAGGTGACCGGCAATGGCGGCGGCCGCCACCATGGCCGGGCTCATCAAGTGGGTGCGGGCACCTGCGCCCTGGCGTCCTTCGAAGTTGCGATTGGTACTGGAGGCGCAGCGATCTCCAGGGGAAAGCACGTCATCGTTCATGGCCAGGCACATCGAACAGCCGGATTGGCGCCATTCGAAACCGGCGTCGCGGAAGATCGTCGCCAGGCCTTCCTCTTCGGCTTGCTGGCGCACCAAAGTCGAGCCGGGCACGATCATCGCCCGCACATGGGCCGCGACGTGCTTGCCCTGTACGACACGGGCCGCATCGCGCAGGTCTTCGATCCGCGCATTGGTGCATGAGCCGATGAAGGCATGGTTGATGACCACTTCGTTGAGCGGCATGCCTGGCTTCAGACCCATGTAGTCCAGCGCGCGCTGCAGGCCTTGGCGCAGGATCAGGTCGGTTTCTGCCGAAGGGTCAGGTACCCGACTGCCGATGGCAGCAGCCTGGTCAGGGCTGGTGCCCCAGGTAACCATGGGTTCCAACGCATCGACATCGAGTGTCACTTCCCGATCGAAGACCGCGCCGTCATCGCTGTGCAGGGATCGCCACTGGGTCACGGCCTTTTTCCACACGTCGCCCCGGGGCGCGCGGGGTTTGCTTTGCAAGTAGTCAAAGACCTTGTCATCCGGCGCCATGAACGCGCCCCTGGCGCCGGCCTCGACGGCCATGTTGCAAATGGTCATGCGGGCTTCGACGCTCAGCGCGGTAATCGCCGGTCCGGTGAATTCGATCGCATAACCGGTGGCGCCCGAGGCGCCGATTCTTTCGATCAGCGCCATGATGATGTCCTTGGCGGTGACGCCTGCCCCGAGAATCCCGTTGACCGTGACGCGCAAGGTTTTCAGGCGCTTGTACACCAGTGTCTGCGTGGCCAGCAGGTGTTCGATTTCAGAGGTGCCGATGCCGAAGCCGAAGGCGCCCAACGCGCCATAGGTGGTGGTGTGGCTGTCGCCCGCGGCCACCACCATGCCGGGCAGGATGAAGCCTTGCTCGGGGGCGACGACGTGCTCGATGCCCTGGCGTTTATCCAGCACATCGAACAGCTCGATCCCGAAGTCGCGGCAGTTCTGCGCAAAGTACGACACTTGCCGGGCACCCCCGGCATCCGGCATCGCTGCGATGCGCTGGGGCGCCGTCGGGTTGACATGGTCGACCACTGCCAGCGTTGCGCTCGGGCGCCAGACGCTACGGCCGTTTTCGCGCAGGCCGCTGAAGGCTTGTGGGCTGGTGTATTCGTTGGCGACCTGGCGATCGATGTACAACAGCACGTGGCCCTGGTCGTCCAGCGGGCAAACGGTATGGCTGTCGATGTGCTTCTGATAGAGCGTTCGAGGGCTGTTCATGCAGGCGCTTCTTTTTTCCTGGCGGGGCTGCGGACAGCATATTTATCGCCCACGTCGTATCAAGAGCCCTGGAGTGAAGACGTTGCACACGGATTGTGATCAATCGTGAGGGCAGGGCGGGGCGGCCCCTCCATGGCCGCCCCGGATCGGGATGGATCAGCGCCGGGCGGTCCGGGTGCTGACGTCCACCCATACGGCCAGCACCAGGATGCTGCCCTTGACGATCATCTGCCAGTAGCTGTCGACGTCAAGCATGGACATGCCGTTATCCAGGCTAGTGATGACCAGCGCCCCCAGCAGCGCGCCATAGACCGTGCCCGAGCCACCGCGCATGGACGTGCCGCCGATGAAGCAGGCGGCGATGGCGTCCAGTTCGCCCATGTTGCCGGCCGAAGGCGAGCCGGCGGCCAGGCGCGCGGTATTGACCATGCCGGCGAGGGCGCACATCACGCCCATGATGCCGAAGATCCAGAGTTTCACCGCCTGCACGTTGATGCCGGAAAGGCGCGTGGCTTCCATGTTGCTGCCCACGGAATAGACGCGCCGGCCGAACACGGTCTGGCTGGTGACGTAGCTGAACACCCCCAGCAGGACCAGCAGGAGCAGCACCGGAACCGGAATCCCGTCGTAGCTGTTGAGTGTATAGACGAACCCGGCCAGCACGGCGCCGATCAGCAGCACCCGCGCCACGTCACGTATCAACGAATGGGCCGCCAGACCATGGAGCGCGCGGTTGCGGCGCTGTTTCCAGGTGAGGAACAGCGTCAGCGCGAACAGCACCACGCCCAGGCCCGTGCCGACCGCATGGGGCAGGTAACCCTGGCCGACATAGACCAGCTCCGGTGACACCGGGGCGATGGTGGTGCCGCCGGTGATGCCCAGCAGGATCCCGCGAAACGCCAGCATGCCGCCCAGGCCGACGATGAAAGAGGGGATGCGCAGGTAAGCGGTCATGTAGCCGTTGGCCAGGCCGATCATCAGTCCGCACAGGGCGACCAGGCTCAGGTTTGCCAGCAGCGGAATGTGATAGACCACATCAAGTATTGCCGCCAGTCCCCCCAGCAGACCCAGCAGCGACCCTACCGACAAATCGATTTCCCCACTGATGATCACCAGCACCATGCCGCAGGCAAGAATGCCGGTGATGGACATCTGCCGCAGCAGGTTGGAGAGGTTGCGCGGGGTCAGGAAGCCGCCTTCGGTCTGCCAACTGAAGAACATCCAGATGACCGCTACGGCGATCACCAGGGCGAGCATTTTGTAGCGGGTGAAGACTTGTTTGACCTGATTCATCTACGCGGACTTCCGATCATTGTTGTTATTGCTTTCGGGATGGCTGAGCGCGGCGGCGAGCACCTGTTCCTGGGTCAATTCCTGGTTGATGAAGTCCCCGCGCAGTTGCCCCTCGCCGATCACCAGCACGCGGTCGGACACACCGAGTACTTCGGCCAGTTCCGAGGACACCATGATGATCGATACACCTTCGGTCGCCAGCGCGCCCATCAGTTTGTAGATCTCATATTTGGCGCCGACGTCCACGCCCCGGGTGGGCTCGTCGAGAATCAACACCCGGGGCTTGGTCAGGAGCATCTTCGCCAATACGGCTTTCTGCTGGTTGCCTCCGGATAGGCTGGTGATCGGCAGGAACGGGCTCGCGGTCTTGAGATGCATGCGCGAGATTTCCCGGTCGATGCTGCCCAGCTCGGCTTCGGCGTCGATGCGAGTCATCCTGGAGAATTTATCCAGGACCGCCAGGGTGATGTTCTGACCGACGCCCAGGTCCGGGATGATGCCTTGGCGCTTGCGATCTTCAGGGACCATGCACAGGCCGGCGCGAATCGACTTGAGCGGCGTGCTGCTGTCGATGCGCTGCTCGTCGAGCCAGACTTCGCCCTCATGGCGGCCGGGGTAGGCGCCGAACAGCGCCGACACCAGCTCCGTTCGACCGGCGCCCACCAGCCCGGCGATGCCGAGGATTTCGCCGCGCTTGAGTACGAACGAAATGTCATCGACCCGTTTGCGCCTGGGGTTGTCGACGTCGTAGCAGGTGACGTGGCGCGCCTCGAAAACCACCTCGCCGATTTCATGGGGTTCGGTGGGGTAGAGGTTGCTCATTTCTCGCCCGACCATCTGGGTGATGATCTTCGGAATGTCCATGTCCGCCATGGCCGTGGTCGCGATGTGTTTGCCATCGCGGATCACCGAAATGGTGTCGCACACGGCCGCCACTTCATCGAGCTTGTGGGAGATGTAGACACACGCCACGCCCTTGGCCTTGAGGTCGCGGATGATGTCCAGCAGCACGTCGATTTCCGAGCGGGTCAGGGCCGAGGAGGGCTCGTCGAGGATCAGCAGGCGCGCCTGCTTGTTCAAGGCCTTGGCGATCTCGACCAATTGCTGGTAGCCACCGCCGTATTGCGAGACCGGCAGCGAGACGTTCATGTCCGGTACCTTGAGTTCGCGCATCAGGGCTTCGGCGCGGTGGATCATCGCCGGGTAGTTCATGCGTCCGCCGGGCAATGTCAGCTCGTGGCCCATGAAGATGTTTTCGGCCACGGACAGGTCGGGGACCAGGGTCAATTCCTGATGAATGATCACAATGCCGGCGGCTTCGGTTTCACTGATCGATTGCGCCTTCAACGGCTGGCCATCCCAGATGATCTCGCCTTCCCAGGTGCCGTAGGGGTAGACCGCCGAGAGGACCTTCATCAAGGTGGATTTGCCGGCACCGTTCTCGCCGCACAGGCCGACGCACTCACCCGGCCTGACCTTGATGTCGATGCCATTGAGGGCCTTGACACCGCCGAAGGTCTTGACGATGCCATTCATTTGCAACAGGTATTCGGACATGGCGAGGGCTCGTTAAAAAGGGCTCACACAACATGAAACCTGTGGGAGCGCGCCTGCTCGCGAAGAGGCCGGCACATCCAGCATCATCATCGGCCATGACGCCGCCTTCGCGAGCCCGCTCGCTCCTACAAGGACTTCTGCTTAACCAAAGATCTGTGCCTGGGTCACTGCCCCGCAATTTGCGCCTTGGTATAGAACCCGTCCTTTTCCAACAGGTCGATGTTGTCCTTGGTCAGCGCGGTAGGCGTGAGCAGGATGGTGTCGACTTTCTTGGTGCCGTTGTCGTACTGCGAGCTGTAGGTGGGTTTTTCGTTGCGCGCCAGCTGCACCGAGAGCTTGGCGGCTTCGGAGGCGATCAGTTTCAACGGCTTGTAGACCGTCATGGTCTGGGTCCCGTCGATCACTCGCTTGACCGCCGCCAGGTCGGCGTCCTGGCCGGAGATCGGCACCTTGCCGGCCAGCTTCTGCGCGGCCAGCGCCTGGATCGCGCCGCCGGCGGTGGCGTCGTTGGAGGCGACGATGCCATCGATCTTGTTGTTGTTCCGGGTCAGGGCGTTTTCCACGATGCTCAGGGCTTCGGTGGGGTTCCATTCCTTCACCCATTGCTGGCCGACGATCTTGATGTCGCCCTTGTCGATGGCCGGTTGCAGCACCTTCATCTGGCCTTCGCGCAGGATCTTGGCGTTGTTGTCCGTCGGCGCGCCGCCCAGCAGGAAGTAGTTACCCTTGGGGGCTGCCTTCAATACGCCGCCGGCCTGCATCTCGCCGACTTTTTCGTTATCGAAGGAGATGTAGGCGTCGATGTCGGCATTGAGGATCAGTCGGTCATAGGAGACCACCTTGATCCCGGCCTTCTTGGCTTCGGCGACGGCGTTGGTCAGCACGGTGGCGTTGAACGGCACGATGACGATCACGTCGACGCCACGGGAAATGAGGTTTTCGATCTGGGAAATCTGTTTCTGCTCGTTGGCGTCCGCCGATTGCACGAAGACCTTGGCGTCGAGTTTTTCCGCCGCCGCGACGAAATAATCCCGGTCCCGGGACCAACGCTCCAGGCGCAGGTCATCGATGGAAAAGCCGATCTTGGGGTTGGTGGCGTCGGCCATGGCCGGGAGCGATAGCAGGGCGAGGGCGCCAGCGAGCAGGGTACGATTGAATCTTTTCATGGTGGTGCGTCCTTTTATTGTTTTTTGAAAGACACTGCCTGACGATGAACGTGATGCCGGTAGAACTGTAGAGCGTTGCGCGGCGTTGCGGGCACAGATTTGTCGCGCGAATGTAACAGCCATTCCGCGCCCGCAAAGTCGTCCGCTGTCAGGAGTAGATGAACCGATTGACGACGTTTTCCAGCATCTCCTGGCGACCGCTGACCGCCTGCGGATCCAGCTCGTTGGTGAACGCATGCTCGGCCAGGGATTCTAGGCTGTAGTCACCCGCGAGCAATGCCTTGCCGAACGGCTGCTGCCAGCCGGCGTAGCGCTGGTCCTTGAATTTCTGCAACTGATCGTCTTGCACCATGGCGGCGGCGCGCTCAAGGGACAGGGCGAGCACGTCCATGGCCGCGACATGACCGTGGAACAGATCCACTTCGTCCACACTCTGGCGACGCACCTTGGAATCGAAGTTGAAGCCGCCGTTGCCGAAGCCCCCGGCCTTGAGGATTTCATAGGTCGCCAGGGTCATTTCCTCGACGCTGTTGGGGAACTGGTCGGTGTCCCAGCCATTCTGCGGATCGCCCCGGTTGGCGTCGATGCTGCCGAAGATCCCCAGGGAGACCGCCGTGGCGATTTCATGGTGGAAGCTGTGCCCGGCCAGGGTCGCGTGGTTGGCCTCGATGTTGACCTTGATCTCTTTCTCCAGGCCGAACTGCTGGAGGAAACCGAACACCGTTGCGGTGTCGTAATCGTACTGGTGCTTGGTCGGCTCCTGGGGCTTGGGCTCGATCAGCAGGTCGCCCTTGAAGCCGATCTTGTACTTATGCTCGACCACCATGCGCATGAAGCGGCCCAGCTGTTCCCGCTCCCGTTTGAGGTCGGTATTGAGCAGGGTTTCATAGCCTTCGCGACCGCCCCACAGCACATAATTCGAGCCATCGAGGCGCTGGGTGGCGTTCATGGCGCTGAACACTTGCGCGGCGGCGCAGGCGAAGACTTGCGGGTCCGGGTTGCTGGCGGCGCCGGCGGCGAAACGCGGGTTGCTGAAGCAGTTGGCGGTGCCCCAAAGCAGCTTGATACCGGTTTGTTCCTGGTGGCGCTCAAGGTGGTCGACCATCTGCGCGAAATGGTTGCGGTACTCCTTGAGCGATTGGCCTTCCGGCGCGACATCGGTGTCGTGGAAACAGTAGTAGTCGATGCCCAGCTTGGAGAAAAACTCGAACGCCGCCTCGGCCTTGCCGATCGCCAGCTCCATCGGATCGCCGGCATGCTGCCACGGGCGCTTGAACGTGCCGGCGCCAAACACATCGGACCCCGGCCAGACGAAGGTGTGCCAATAGCAGACGGCCATGCGCAGGTGTTCGCGCATGGGTTTGCCAAGGATCAACTTGTTGGCGTCGTAGTGTCGGAAGGCGAGCGGCGAGTTGCTGCCTGGGCCCTCGAAGCGAATGGGCTGGACTTCGGGAAAGTACGGCATGGACGGATTCCTTTTTATTCTTGGCGGTGTCCCGATACTAACGCCGGCCTTGGGCCTGCTGATTATGAAAATCACCAATAGGTCGTTCGATTTTGAGTATTGAGATTCGCCGCCAGCGGGCCTAGTCTCTGTCCATCGGCCCAGGGTTCAAACAATGAAAATCGTCCCGCCCGTCCACCGCATCGCCCTATTGTTCAACGGCAGCAAGATCTACGACCGCGGCATCATCAGCGGCATCGGCAACTACCTGAGCAGTACCCGCGCGTCCTGGGACTTGTTCCTCGAGGAAGACTTCCTCTGCCGATTGAAGGGGATCGAGCGCTGGCAGGGCGATGGGATCATTGCTGACTTCGACGACCCCCTGATCGGAGAGGCGCTGGCCGGGATCAAGATGCCCGTGGTGGCGGTGGGCGGCTCGTACCAGGATGAGCGCGCCTATCCCAAGGGCATCCCTTATGTCGCCACCGATAATCATGGGCTGATCAAGCTGGCCTACGACCATTTGATCGAGGCCGGATTGACGCGGTTCGCCTGTTTCAGCCTGCCCGAATCCCAAGCCAATCGCTGGGCCCAGGAACGGGAGAAAGCCTTTCGCCGGTTGATGCAGCGCGATGGCCTGCAAGCCGAGGTCTATCGCGGCATGGGCACCAGCGCGCCGCTCTGGGACAGCGCCGTCGAGCAGCAGATCGCCTGGCTGCAAAGCCTGCCCAAACCCATTGGCATCATCGCCGTCAGCGACGCGCGGGCCCGGCAACTTCTGCAAGCCTGCCTGACCGCGGGCATCGCTGTGCCGGAGCAGGTGGCGTTGATCGGCATTGATAACGACCCGCTGACCCGCAGCCTGACGCGGGTGCCGCTGAGCTCGGTGGTGCAGGGCACCGAAACCATGGGCCGGACCGCGGCGCGGCTGCTGCACCAGATGCTGCATGGCATGCCGTCCACGGGTACGCAGGTGCTGATCCCGCCGGATACGATCAACGTGCAAGCGTCGAGCTTGCACCAGCCGCTGGGCAATCCTTATGTGATGCAGGCGCTGTTGTTCATCCGCCAATACGCCTGCCAGGGCATCAAGACGGCCCAGGTGGCGGCGTATGTCGGCGTGTCGCGCTCATCCCTGGAAGCGCATTTTCGCAAGGCGCGCGGTTGCAGCGTTCACGACGAAATCCTGCGTTTCAAATTGGCGGCGGCGGCCAACGGTTTGGAAAACACTGACTCGGCGATTGCCGACATTGCTCGCAGTTGCGGTTTCAAATCGCCGCAGTACCTGCATACGGTGTTTCGTCGCGAGTTCGGCTGCACGCCTCGGGAATATCAGCAGGGCACGAATATGGCGGGCGAGTAGTACGGGCAGTTGTGGCGAGGGAGCTTGCTCCCGCTAGGGGGCAGCCATTCAGCCTGACAGCCATGTGTTCATGACCCGCCGATCCAGCTCCTCCCAATCTGCCATGCCCAGCACCCGTGTAGTGTTCAAGCCGCGCAAATAACCGCGCAGTTGGTTGGCCGTGTCCCGCTTGAGTTGTGGGTTGAGCTCGTTGTCCAACAGCACGCTTTCGTACTGGGCCAGGTATTCAGCCACCCGCTCCCGGAAGTCGGGCAATACCGCACCGCGAATCAGATCAAATGTTCTCATCAAAATGCCTCATCCGTTTTTTCAAGGCTCGCAACTATTGCCATCAGTAATAGTGACCATTACGAAATGCAAGTTCTGCTTTGCTGGCGATCATTGGAGAATCAGCCCCATCGAAACGCAGCCCAACACTGCAGGACTTGAACATGCGCCCTTTATTTTTCCTTGCCGTTGCTTTGTCGCCGTTGTTGCTGGCGGGATGTGCCTCGGCGCCGAACGATCCGACCCTGACCTTGCAGACCAGCAAGACACCGGCCGAATACGCTGAGTGCGTCGTGCCGAAGTTGCAAGGCAGCGCGCTGAACCCGATGGTCTCGCAGACCCAGCGCAGCTACCGCATCGTCGTGCCGAGCAAGATCGCCGCAGACAACGTGCTGGAAGCCTACAAGGCCGGCGATGGCGGGAAAGTGTTCATCTATGACCGGCATTTGCTGGCATCCAATCTCCTGCCATCGAATTTTGAACGCGCCGCCCAGGAGTGCATCTGACCGGCCCGTAACGCTTTGCCCGTGCTCCTTTGGTTGGCCGCAACCAACCAATTCCCTTTGCCCCGCACCGTATTCGGTCGCGGGGCTTTTTTTGTCGGTAGAGTCTTGTTTGCCTTGGTGTGAGAGGATGGCCCATGCGAAGCCACCATCGACAAAAAAGGACTGAGATGAATCTGTTTCCTGCGCACTCCATGCCCCTCATTCTGACGCTCGCCGCCCTATGCGCCCCGGTGCACGCCGCGACCTGGCAGATTTGCGACATGCAATTGCAGGTCACTGAGGTGGTGAAGCAGCCGTACCCTGGCCTCCGGGCCCAGGTTCTGAAAACCCGCCCGGCCTCGCCCGACGTGGAGTGTCCGAAAGAGGGCGCCGTGATCAATTTCATCCCGGAAACCGCTGACTACCAGGCCACGCTTGCCCGGGGCAAATGGCCCGCGAAAGGCCAGGCGATCAGGATCAAGTACCGCTACCTGGACGGCATCTGCAAAGGCGACGGCAACGAACATCCTTGTCGTATCGAGCATTATCCGTTCATGGCTCAATGATCAGCCTCGACCGGCGTTCGCCTCGGCTTCGATCGCGGCCATGACGCTGGGTCGCGTCTCGATCCGCGCCACGTACGACGCAAGCGACGGCCAATCCTCGATGTCGATGGCGAAAAACGGCAGCCATTTGAGCACCGTTTGCATCGGCCGCTCGACGTACATCGATGACGACCTGAAGGCTGGTCGACTGGTCGCGCCATTTGACTTGAGGTTGAAGTCCGATCTCGGTTTCTACTTGGTGACATGCGTCGAAACAGCCCACACGAAAAAGGTCGAGGCGTTCAGGATGTGGTTGATCGACACGATAAGGGGATCGAGCCGAGCGACTCTCCCCCAGCTAGATTGACAGGCTGTACCAGTCGTCACGCCCGCTCTGCTCGCGTCGAGATTGATCGACCAGGAAACCACAGCGCTGGAGTACTTTTACCGAGCCAATATTCTCGGCATAGACATTGGCAAGCAGCCGTCCGAGGTGCCAGTGGGACTGGGCCTGCTGGATCAAATGCCGAACCGCCAGTGTCGCGAGTCCTTGCCCACAAGCTTCTTGTGCGATTCGATAGCCAACTTCGGCCGACCGCCCAGAGGTGTCGATGTCCTTGAGGTTCGCTCGTCCAATGATCTTTCCATTGGCGCCCTCTATGACAAAGGGGTGCCAAGTCCCGGCGGCGAGGCCGGACAGATAATCGTCAATGTGGTCGCAGACGCCTCTGGTCGAATAGAACACCGTGTCGCGCGCGTCTATATGGCGCTCGAACCAAGTGCGATTTTCCACTTCGAATGCCAGCAACGCCTCTGCATCACTTTCTTGCAGGGTCCGAATCCTGATGGTGTCCTTGTCCACGGTCACATCCTGTTTTGCTGAGGAGAGTCACAACGCCAGTCCGGGTTGCAGGTGTCCGAGCGAATGCCAGCGGCGCCAGTTTTATCACAGCAGGCCGAGCCCGTCCTTTTTGGAACGAGGTTTGACGACCCGTAGGCGCCAAAGGCATAGTGTGCTCGATTATGTCCATTGGTGCTCGTTTGTGTAGGTTGTAACGGCCATGAGTAGTCCCCTTGAAGTCTTCCCCGGCGAACGCCAACGATTGATCAGTGAACGCCTTGCCCGCTACGGCCGGGTGATCGCGGCCGACCTGGCCAGTGAATTCAACGTCTCCGAACATTCGATCCGGCGCGATCTCGGCGCATTGGCGGCGGCGGGTTTGTGCAAGCGCGTGTATGGCGGCGCGATTCGCTTGCCGGCGGCCGAAGCCCCCATAGACGTCCGAATCCACCAGGATCCGGCGCGCAAGGGCAACCTTGCCCGGACGGCGGCGTCGCTGCTCAGCGCCGGTCAGCACGTCTTTCTCGATGCCGGGTCGACCAATCTGGCCATTGCCCGCGCCATCGATCCAGGGCTGCGCTTGACGCTCAGCACTAACTCGCCGTTGATCGCGGTGGAGCTGATGAAGCTGCCCAACGCCGAGGTGATTCTGCTGGGCGGGCGCCTGAACCCGGTTACGGGCGGCGCGATCGGGCTGGCGGCTGTCCAGCAACTGCGCCAGTTCAATTTCGATTTGTGCTTTGTCGGTGCCTGCGCCATCGACCCTGACAACGGCGTCACGGCGTTTGGCCTGGATGACGCCGAGTTCAAGCGTGCGGTGGTCGCGGCCAGCGGTCAGGTGGTCGTGGCGGTCACCAACCAGAAGCTGTCCAGCGTTGCGCACTACCAGGTGGCGTCTTGTGAAGAAGTCACCGCGCTGGTGGTCGAGCATGACGCGCCGCGTGAGCGACTCGATCCTTTCCTGGCGCGAATCGCCAAGGTCATGACGGCCCCCGCCAAGGCGTGAGACGCAGCAATGGGTGACAAGCCCATTGTCCGCCGAGCGTTTTACGTCTAGTTTGCTGGCCCATCACAAGTACAAAAGTCAGGAGTCATCGATGCAACCGATCCGTCTCGGTCTGGTGGGCTACGGCAAGATTGCCCAGGATCAACACGTTCCCGCTATCCGCGCCAACCCTGCTTTCGAGCTGGTGGCGGTCGCGACCCAAGGACAGCCCTGCGCCGCAGTGGAGAACTTCGAGTCCCTGGGGGCGCTTCTGGAGAAAGGTCCACGCGTCGATGCGATCGCGTTTTGCACGCCGCCGCAAGGCCGATTCGCGCTAGTGCGGCAGGCGCTTGAGGCCGGCAAACACGTCCTGGTGGAGAAACCGCCGTGCGCGACGTTGGGCGAGGCGATGGCGCTGGTGGACCAGGCGCACGCGGCAGGCGTAAGCGGGTTGTTCGCCTGGCATTCGCGTTACGCGCCCGGCATCGAGGCCGCCCGCGACTGGCTTGCCAGCCGCACGCTGCAAAGCGTCCGGATCGACTGGAAGGAAGACGTACGCAAATGGCACCCGGGCCAGGCGTGGATCTGGCAACCCGGTGGCCTGGGCGTGTTTGATCCGGGCATCAATGCCTTGTCGATCGCCACTCACCTGTTGCCGCTGTCATTGTTTGTCGAGTCGGCCGAACTGCGCGTTCCCGATAACTGCCAGTCGCCGATTGCCGCCAGCATCAAGATGTCCGACCCAGGCCATCTCGATATCCGCGCGGAATTCGATTTCGACCATGGTCATGATGAACTCTGGAGCATCGAGATTCGTTGCACCGAAGGCGTCCTGCGGCTCGACAATGGCGGTGCGCTGTTGAGCATCGACGGTGTGCGCCAGGCCGTGTCGGAGGAGGGCGAGTACGCGGCGGTGTACCGGCACTTCCAACAACTGATCAATGACAAGGCCTGCGACATGGACCTGCAACCGCTGCGCCTGGTGGCGGACAGCTTTTTCGTCGGTAGCCGTACCTTGGTCGAGCCGTTCTACGATTGATCGCGCGAACGTGCCCGTCGTCCTTGCGGCGATGGGCACCTGGTGTGCTATTGATGTATCTCGGCAACCGACATGGTGAAGATCAGCTTCGACCTGCCCATGTTGGAATAAGCGTGCGGGACATCTGTCCTCGCCACCGCCGAGCTCCCGGCGGGGATCACCAGCTCCGTTTCTCCCACCACGCATTTGAGCGTGCCTTTCTCGACATGGAACAACTCAAGGGTGCCTTGGGGGTGTCCGGCTGAAGAAAACGATTCGCCCGGGAACATCTCCCAGCGCCACAGTTCGATCATGTTCGGGCCGCTCGTCCCGGCGAGCAGGCGCGCTGTGCCTCCCAATTCTCCGTTCCACAGTGTGGGTATATCCCGGCTGTCGATAATGTGGGCCGAAGGGGGCTCCGCCACATTAACGATGTCGGCCACGGAAAGGCCCAGCGCCGCGGCAATCTTGCACAAGATGCCGATGCTCGGGTTGGCCGTGCATTTCTCGATCTCGACCACCATTCCCTTGCTCACGCCCGAGCGCCGGGACAGTTCGTCCAGGGTGATTTTCTGAGCCTTGCGCGCCTGCTTGAGCGTGCGCGCAACGGCCAGGCTCACCGCGTGGGCATCGGCGCCAGGCGTGGTCGATATATTGATATTCAAGGTCATCATCAAGGAATCATGAGAAAGAGAGTGCGGTGATTCTCGACCGTTGCCGGCGGTGTCGTCAATCAGTTCGTCGGGCTTATACCGACCATAAAAGTCGATATATTGACTTTGGCCGTAGGCGATGACTAGCATGAAAACCCATTTGCAACGCTGGAGAACCTTGATGCTGTCAGTACTGCCGTTGATCGACCAAGCCGTTGCCGAGCTGGCGCCCGGGTTCAGGGCCCTGAGCATCGTGGTGCAGGCTGCGCCGCTCACCAACCCGGACGCCGCCCGTACGGCCCTGGATCGAGCCTGCCAGTCGGCGCTGGCGGGTGGGCCTGCCTGGGGAGAGGCCCATTTGCAGCAGTGGGCAGACACGTTTCGACTGTTCGGCGCCAAGCCGCAACGCACACCATGTTCGGCCGAAGCGTTGCGCAAGCGCGTGCTGCGTGACGGCAGCGTGCCGAGCCTGGATCCGGTCGTGGATCTCTACAACGCCATCAGCATCGAGTATGCGATCCCTGTCGGCGGCGAAAATATCGAGGCGTACGTTGGCTCGCCGCGACTCGTTATCGCCGAGGGCTGCGAACCGTTCGACACCATGAAGGAAGGCGCACCCGCCCATGAATTTCCGGACGCCGGCGAAGTGGTCTGGCGCGACGACCAGGGCGTGACGTGCCGGCGCTGGAACTGGCGACAGGGCGTCAGGACGCGGCTGGATGCGCAGGCCCAGCACATGTGGTTCATCCTCGAAAGCCTGCCGGCAATGCCGCTCGAAGCGCTGACCGAGGCGGGTGACAGGTTGATCGAGGGGTTGCAGTCGATGATGCCCGGTGTGCAGATTGAAAGTGCGCTGGTAGGGCCAGCTAGCTGACTTCATGGTTGCTCGCAAAGCTTTTGTGGCGAGAGGATAAATCCCCTCGCCACGCGTTGCGCCTCGACTAGTCCAGATCCTGCGCCCGATGCCGCTCCGGCAGCTGGCTCGCCTCATCGCCCCAGGTTCGGTTGACGCGTTGTCCTCGCTTGACCGCGGGCCTGTTGGCGATTTCCTCGGCCCAGCGCTGCACGTGGGTGTATTCATGAGCGGAAAGGAACTCGGCCGCCGAATACACGTTGTTCCGAACCAGTTGGCCATACCATGGCCAGACCGCAATATCGGCGATGGTGTACTGCTCGCCCGCCAGGTATCGGTTTTCAGCCAGGCGACGATCCAAGACATCCAGTTGGCGCTTGGCTTCCATGGTGAAGCGGTTGATGGGGTATTCCAGTTTCTCCGGCGCGTAGGCGTAGAAATGCCCGAAACCGCCGCCCAGGTAAGGCGCCGAGCCCATCTGCCAGAACAGCCAGTTCAGGGTTTCGGTGCGGCCGGCCGGATCGGCGGGCAACAGGGCTCCGAATTTTTCCGCCAGGTACAGCAGGATCGAACCGGACTCGAACACACGGATCGTCGGTTCGACGCTGCGGTCCAGCAGGGCCGGAATCTTGGAGTTCGGATTGACCTGGACAAAGCCGCTGGAGAACTGGTCGCCTTCGCCGATGCGAATCAGCCAGGCGTCGTATTCCGCGCCGGTGTGCCCGAGGGCCAGCAGCTCTTCGAGCATGATGGTGACTTTCACGCCGTTGGGCGTCGCCAGCGAATAGAGTTGCAAGGGATGCTCGCCGATCGGCAAGTCTTTTTCATGGGTGGGCCCGGCTACAGGGCGGTTGATGCTGGCGAAGTGGCCACCCGAGGGGGCTTCGTTTTTCCAGACCTTGGGCGGAACGTAAGACGCTTGGCTCATGAACGTACCTTATCGTTTGAATGCACTGATCCTGGGACGAAGCCATAGCACATTTGCGCTATGGCTCGCGTCGAGACATGGACTCTAATCTATGGGCGGTGTGTCCGGCAGACAAGGGCGGCCAGCATTTTGTCGCGGTGCCTCTATTTCCTTTGGCGATAACCGCTCAAATAAGCCGATATAGGCTTGCTTGACGTCAAAAGATAATTCCCTCGATTCGTTACAGCCGCCCAGTTATTCGCCGATAGCCATTTGAGGTCCGGTTGATTCTCTTGGGTTCGTCGAGGGTACGTCATGTTTAATAAAACATTAAAAAATGAACTGACGGCCAGGACGGCCGACTTGGAAACCTACAAGGGACTGGTCGGAGCGCTGGAACGGTCGATGGCCGTGATCGAGTTCAGTCCCGACGGCAAGGTGCTTCGCGCCAACGCAAACTTCTTGAACACGATGGGCTACCGTGAAGATCAGTTGGCGGGATTGTCCCATCGCAATTTCTGTACCCCGGCGCTGGCCGGCAGTGCCCAATACCGGGAGTTCTGGGACCGGCTGCGAGCCGGTCAATTCGTTTCCGGGACGTTCCAGCGAATCAGTTGCGATGGCCGCCATGTCTGGTTGGAGGCCAGCTACAACCCGGTCCTGGATGAGCAGGGCAAGGTTTCCAAAGTGGTGAAATACGCGCTCGATGTCACCGCCCGGGTTGCGAGCGATGCGGAGATACGCGGTCGCTTGGCCGCACTGGATCGGGCCATGGCGGTGATCGAATTTGACCTGGGCGGCAATATCCTCACCGCCAATGACAACTTCCTGCACACGATGAATTACTCGCTGGCGGAGATCAAAGGCAAGCATCACCGACTCTTTTGCGAAGCGAGCCTGATCAACAGTTCGGAATACAGCGATTTCTGGCGGCGTCTCAATGCCGGCGAGTTTTTCAGCGGCCAGTTCAAGCGCCTGGGCAAACACGGCAAGGTGGTTTGGCTGGAAGCCAGCTACAACCCGGTCTATGACGCGGACGGCAAACTGAGCAAGATCGTCAAGTTCGCCAGTGACATCTCCGAACGGGTGGAAAAATTCGAGGAGGATTCACGCGGCGCGTCCCGTGCCTACCACATTTCTTCCGAGACCGAGCGCGTCGCCGAACAGGGTGCGCAAGTGATCCAGCAGACCGCCAAGGAGATGCGCCAGATCGCCGAAAACATCGGCGCCTCCGCGCGCCTGGTCGGGCAACTGGGCGCGCGCTCGGAAGAGATCACCGCCATCGTCAATACCATTCGCGGCATCGCCGACCAGACCAACCTGTTGGCGCTCAACGCGGCCATCGAGGCCGCGCGGGCCGGTGACCAGGGCAGGGGCTTTGCGGTGGTGGCCGATGAAGTCCGGCAACTGGCCGGGCGCACCAGTCGCTCGACCTCGGAAATCGCCGAGATGATCGGGATGATCCTTTCTGAAACCCGCGATGCCGTCGCCAGCATGAGCGTTACGCACGAGGGCGCGCTACGCGGCGTGACCCTGGCGGACCAGGCGGGATCGGTGATCGTGCAGATCAGGGCCGGGACCACCGATGCATTGGAGGCGGTGAGCATGTTCGCGTCCAAGCTCGACGAGTCGGAAGTCATTCCTAAAACGGCGATTGGCTGGGTCGGCTGAGGAGGTTGGCGGCTGCGTCCGGGGGGAGGCCAAGAGGGTCCTT
The DNA here is from genome assembly GCF_035751725.1 of Pseudomonas frederiksbergensis. Taxonomy (GTDB): domain Bacteria; phylum Pseudomonadota; class Gammaproteobacteria; order Pseudomonadales; family Pseudomonadaceae; genus Aquipseudomonas; species Aquipseudomonas frederiksbergensis_A. Next base: position 2,422,883 of record NZ_CP142104.1, read on the forward strand.
GCCCATCGTGGCGCAGCTGTTTCGCTCGATCCTCGACAACTACACCCTCGACAACGGCCAGCTCGAACCCAGGCCTGGCGATTGTCATTTATGACAAGGGCCGGGGCATTGCCGCCGAGCAACTGACCCAGGACTTTGCCTGGCGCATCTAGCGTCACGCGGGTCCAGGCCCCGGCACGGCGGGCCATTCCATTTTATGAAACAGTGGATTTCAGTCCATGCGTATTCCTGCGTCGCCGCTTTGGGCAGAAGATGGCTCCACCTCATACACCGTTCGCCAAAGGTGTGATGGACCCTCCCTGACCACAGCGCACTGACCCCGTAGCCAAGCCGGGGGCGCGAGGAGTAGCTGATGAACGAAGCCACCCAAGCACAATCTTCCCCCTGGCATGAAGGTGAGTTGACCTTGCAACGCTCCGTCGGGGCGGTGGAGATGATGGCCGGTGTCGGTCAGCGGCAACTGGCGCGCACCTGGATGCCGGACCAGCACCGTGAGTTCTACGCACAATTGCCGTTCGTGGTGCTGGGGGCGGTCGATAGCCAGGGCGACGCCTGGGCGACCCTGCGCACCGGGCAGCCCGGTTTCATGAACTCACCGGACCCTGAAACGCTGCACATCCATTTCGATCCGCGGCCCGAGGACCCGGCCGAGGAAGGCCTGGGCGAGGGCGATGCCATCGGCATGCTGGGTATCGAGTTGCACACCCGTCGGCGTAATCGCATGAACGGTGTGGTGCGCCGCCAGCTCGACCAGGGCCTGGAGATTTCGGTGAGCCAGGCCTATGGCAACTGCCCGCGCTACATCAACCTGCGCCAGTACAGCTTCGTCGATGAACAGCCGGCCGTCTCCCGTGAACTTGACGTAACCGACCCGTTGGTTCGTCGGCTGGTGACGGCATCCGATTCGTTCTACATCGCCACCTACGTGGTACGTGACGGCGAGCGGCAGGTCGATGCCTCCCATCGTGGCGGCAAGCCCGGGTTCGTGCGCATGGACGAGGACGGGACGCTGACCATCCCGGATTTCTCCGGGAACCTGTTTTTCAACACCCTGGGCAATATCCTGCTGAACCCTCGCGCTGGGTTGGTATTCGTCGATTTTCAAACCGGTGACTTATTGCAAATGAGCGGTTCGGCCCAGGTGCTGCTGGACGACCCGCAGATTGCCGCGTTCCAGGGCGCCGAACGGTTGTTGCGTTTTACCCCGCATCGGATTGTCCACCGGCCGGCGGCGATACCTCTGCGCTGGAAAGACGAGGAGGCGGGTGACTCGCCCAATTCCTTGATGACCGGCAGTTGGGAGCAGACCGCCGAGCGTTTGCAGGCCGAGGCGTTGCGCACCCATTGGCGTGCGCTGCAGGTCACCCGGGTGGTGGATGAAAGCCACAATATTCGTTCGTTCTACCTGCAAGCCACTGATGGTGCCGGCCTGCCCCGGTTCGAGGCCGGACAGCATCTGCCCGTGCGGGTGCGGTTGGAGGGCCAAGACGTGCCGTCGATCCGGACCTACAGCGTGTCCAGCGCGCCATCGGATGATTTCCTGCGCATCAGCGTCAAGCGCGACGGCGTGGTGTCTTCGCACCTGCATGAACAGATCCAGGCGAGCCACGATATCGAGGCCCGGGCGCCCCAAGGGCATTTCACCGTGGATCCCGCCGAGCGCCGGCCCCTGGTGCTGCTGGCGGCGGGCGTCGGCATCACGCCGTTGCTGTCGATGCTGCGCGAGGTGGTCTATCAAGGGAAACGCATCAGCCGCATGCGTCCAGTCTGGCTGGTGCAAAGCGCCCGCCACGTGGTCGACCTGGCCTTTCGCGAAGAAATCGATGAGCTGGTGGCGCGTGCGGGAGACAAAGTGAAAGTGCTGCGCCTGGTCAGCCAACCGCCTACCGACGGCAAGGCTGGGCAAGGCTACGACGTGGCCGGCCGGATCGATGTGGCGCTGCTCAAGCAACTGTTGCCACTGGACGACTACGATTACTACTTGTGCGGTCCGGGCACCTTTACCCAGGCGGTGTACGATGGCCTGCGCACGCTGCGCATTCCGGATGACCGCATTCACGCCGAAACCTTCGGCCCGTCCACGCTGGTGCGCGATATCGAGGTCCGCGTACCGGCGGCCGAACAAGTGCCGGCGGCGACCGAAGCGGTGAAAGTGCTGTTCTCCAGCTCAGCCAAGGAAGCCCGCTGGGAGCCGAACAGCGGGACGCTGCTCGAGCTGGCCGAGGCCCGCGGCCTGAACCCGGAATTCAGTTGCCGCGGCGGTTCATGCGGCACCTGCAAGACCCGCATGACCCAAGGTCAGGTGCATTACCTGACCCGGCCGGCCGAGCCCGTGGCTGACGGCGAAGTGCTGATCTGTTGCGCGGTACCGGCCCAGGGCAGCGAGCCTTTGATACTCGAAGCCTGATACTCGGCGATGCAGGCGGGTTATAACGCCCGTCTCACGCGCCCCGGCGCCTCGCCATAGATTTCCTTGAATTTCTTGCTGAACGCTGCCTGGGATTGATAGCCCACCTGTACCGCGATATCGCTCAAGCCCAGATGCGAATGACTCAGCAGGCTGAACGCCAATTCCATGCGCACCTGGGTCAACAGTACCCACGGCGAGACGCCCGCCACTTTGACGAATGCCCGCATGAAGTTGGCCCGGGACATGCTCGCCAGGTCCGCCAGGCTTTGTATCGTCCACTCATGGGCAGGATCATCCAGCATCGCCTGCCACGCGCGGCCAAGGCGCTTGTCTCCCAGCAGTGCGAACGAGCCGCTGTCCTGGCCGTGGTTCGCCAGGTGCGCCCGCAGGATCAAAGTGAACAGTGCCTGCGACAACGCATCCAGCAGCAAGCGCGCGCCGACCTTGTTCCCCTCCGCTTCGGCGCGAATGACATCGACCAGTGCCGGCAATGGTCCGTTGGCCGGCAGCGCGCCGCTGGGAATTACCAGATACTCAGGCAACGACGCGAACAACAGCGAGGCGCGGTTGAAGTGAAATCCACCGCAGAGCATATCCAGTTCCGCGCTGGCACCGCCGATGCGATGGATTGGCAGCGTGTCGCCGCTGATGATCTTGGGTGAGGTCGGGGCCACGATTTTCCCAGGGCTGTGCATCATGTGCCGGGCGCCCCGGGGCAACAACAGGATGTCGCCGGCGCGCATGGGCAAGCGCTGGCCGTCGGGGAACTCCACCCGGCATTCACCCGCAAGCACGATGTGGTAGGGCGCATTGCCAAGGGCTTGCTGTTCATGATCGAGGGCCCAGTCACCCTCGAACTGGCAACGCAGGTCGAGGCTGCCGCGCACGTTCGCCAGGCTGATGAGTTTATCGATGGCATTCATTTGAGCGCTTCGCGAAAAAAACTGAGCGGATCGAACAAACCCGACCCACGCCCAGGTGGAAAACTGAGGGCGTTGAAACAGTACACCCAACCCACTCAGGAGTTAATGCCATGTTCAATAACTGGTCCGAATTGTTGCCCACCATCCAGAAAGCCTTTGGTGCCCTTGGCCGCAGCAACCCGAAAATGGTCAAGGCGTATACGGCCCTTGGCGAAGCCGCCAGCGAAAACAACGTGCTCGATGGTAAGACCCGCGAATTGATATCCCTCGCCGTGGCGATCACCACGCGTTGCGACGGTTGCATCGGCGTGCACACCGATGCGGCGATCAAGGCCGGCGCCAGCCGCGAGGAAGTCGCCGCCGCCCTGGCAACCGCCATCTCGTTGAATGCGGGTGCTGCGTATATTTACTCGCTGCGGTCGCTGGAGGCGTACGACACGCTTAAGCAGCCGGCTTGATCCTGCGCTTTGCAAAGCCCGGTGCACGGTGTGCCCGGGCTTTCTCGTGATTGTTTCATGCGCTGAAACGCAATCCCCTCGCAGGACGGCTTCGTGGCCATCGTAAAAAGCTTCGATGTGAAGACTTAACCGACAGTCTCCGACTCGGCTGCCGTTCCGTGAGGTCTTCTGCGTCGCGCCTCACGTGCTTCCTCGCGCACAACCATACAGATACCGACGGCAGACACCGCCATCCCCAACGCCATTTGCCACGACAACGGCTCATCGAACATTGCCCAGGCCCACACCATCGTTATGGGCGGGCTCAGGTACAGGACGCTGGCAACACGCGTGGCCGATGCGCGGCGCAGGCACAACCAATAGAGTCCATATCCGCCAACCGTCGACAACCCTGCAGTCCACAACACACTCACTGCGAAACCTGTGCTGGGGATCGGTGCCAAGCTGCCCTGCGAGCCTTCGATCAGGGCGAAGGCCACGCCCGACACGCAGCACTGCAGCCAGAGGTTAGGCAACAGGCCCATCGATTGCGAAGCGGGCAGGTGCTTTTGCCACAGGGTCGCGGCAGCGAGCGACAACATGCCAAGCAGTGGCAGCCCATAAACCCACAAGGGTGCGTTACCCCAGGCCAACGCACCATGGGTGCCGAGGGCAACGCCTGCCAAACCAATGACCAGACCTGCCCAGACTCGCGGCGCCATGCGTTGTCCCAGCAAACCGGCGGCCAACAGTGCCAGGCCCATCGGCAGCAGGTCCGCGAACAACGCCGCCAGGCCTGCCGGCACGCCCAGGGCAATGCCTTGGGTAATGCCGGCCAGATAACCGGCCATCGCCAGCAGGCCGATGCCGGCATTTTTCACCAACGTCATCGGCGAGATCTGCCGCAGTTCTCTTGCGACAAAGGGAAACAGCAAAAGGGTGACCAGAACGCAGCGCCAGAACACCACCAGCAATGGCGGCGCGTAATCAAGGGAAAATCGCGCGCCGACGAAGCCTGAGCTCCAGGCCACCAGCAGTGCCGCTTCGAGCAAGGGCAATGGAACCAACTGACAGCCGCTGGGCGAGGACGCGCAAGTAATCGATTTGGTCGGGTTCATGAGCACAGGCTACGAAAGCAGCCTAATCTAATAAATCAAAATATCATGCAGCAGTTGTTCAAAAAGGTTGAACCATGACAGCCATACTGGATATCGAGCTGATCCGGACCTTTCATGCGGTCGCGCGGTTGGGCAAGTTCAGCGGCGCGGCGCAGCAGCTTCATAAAAGTCCGGCGGCGGTGAGCGTCCACATTCAGCGATTGGAAGCCGTCGCCGGGGGGCGCTTGCTGAACCGTGACAATCAGGCGGTCTCCCTGACTGCCCTGGGCAAGCGCTTGCTCATTTCCACCACGGAGCTGCTCGCGACCCACGACCGTGTGCTCGCCGATCTCCACGGCACACAATTGGCGGGACGCATCATGCTCGGCGTGCCGGACGAATATGCGGACCACGTCATTCGCGACATTCTCCCGACGTTCACGGCAGCCTGGCCCAACGTGATCCTGGAACTCAAGACCGCGCCCAGCTATGCGCTGCGTGAACAGGTGCAGCGCGGCAAGCTCCAAGCGGCCGTGCTCACCCTGCCGAAAGGTCAACGGCAGGCCGGGGAGGTCCTGGTCACCACCACGCCAGTCTGGGTTGCGGCCATACACGCATCCGCGAGTCTGACGGAGCCCCTTGCGCTAGCCGTGCATGCGCCGCAATGCCCTTATCGCCAAGTCATGTTGCAGGCGCTCCGGCAAAGCGGGCGCAGGGTGCGAATCGTCCTGGAAAGCCCATCGAACCAGGCCGTCAAGGCGTGCGTGGAAGCCGGTTTGGCGATCAGCCTGATCGACCGTGGCCGCGTGACGAAGGATATGCGGATCCTCAGTGATCTACCGGTGATCCCGGACCATGAGGTGGTATTCATGCGGTCCGAAGCCTCATATACCGAAGAAGCGATCGATCTGCTTGGCGAGGCCATGCAGCAGCGTTTTCGGCTGTAGGCAAAGGCTTTATGTAGCCTGGGGGCTTAGCGCTCCGTGCCCCTGACGCTATTCTTGGGACGGCCTGATGTGCAAGATCGTGTAGGGCAGGATAAGCGAGCGACTGGCTGGGCCCGATAGACCGAAACAGCCCACACAACCAACGCGCCAAGACTGATCAACCCGCCCAGCCAACTGACTGCGATCCAGCCCCAGCGTGCATAGACCTGGGTCGCGGCGGCAGCACCGAGCGCACTGCCGATCGAGTAGAAGCACATGTAGGCGCCGACCATGCGACTCTGCGCGTCGGGACGTGCGGCGAAAATCAGGCTCTGGTTGGTGACGTGCACGGCTTGTACGGCGAAGTCGAGCAGGACCACGCCGCAGACCAGGGCGATCAGGGAGCTTTCGGCGAACGAGATAGGTAGCCATGAGAGCACCAGGAGCCCCAGCGACACGCCGGTCACGCGGTGTCCCAAACCCCGATCGGCCCAGCGACCGGCTCTCCTGGCCGCCAGCGCTCCGGCAACCCCGGCCAGGCCAAACAGGCCGATGGCGGTGTGGGACAGCGACAGCGGCGGGGCGCTCAACGGTAGCACCATAGCCGTCCACAGTACGGAAAATGCGGCGAAGATCAGCAGCGCGAACAGGCCTCTGGTCCGCAATAGCGGTTCGGTCATGAACAGTTGGAACAGTGAGCGGATCAGCGCCGGGTAGGACTGCCGATTACGCGGCGGCGCGGTGGTGGGAGCCACTTTCCAGAATACGGTCGCGATGATCAGCATCAGTCCCGACGACACAAGATAGACCGCGCGCCAGCCTGCGAGGTCGGCAATGAATCCGGAAATGAACCGCGCCAGAAGTATGCCCAGCACGATCGCGCTGGTGAGGGTTCCCACGGCCTGGCCACGGCGTGTTGGCGCAGATAACACGGCGGCGTAGGCCACGAGCACCTGGACGACGACAGCGAGCAAGCCGGTCATGATCATGGCGCCCAGCAGGACGAGCCAATGCTGGGATGCGCCGACGGCTGCCAGTGCGATTGCTGACAACGTTACCAGGGTCAGGATGAGCCGTTTGCCGTTGGTTTTGTCGCCCAGCGGGACGATGAAAAGTAATCCCAGTGCGTATCCGAGTTGAGTCGCTGTGACGACGATGCCGATCGCGGCGGGAGCGACGCCCAGGCTTTCGGCCATCGAGGCGAGGAGCGGTTGGGCGAAGTAGACGTTGGCGACTGCCAGTGCGCAGGTGATGGAGAAAAGGGTTGTTAAAGAGGGTGAGAGGCCTTGGCTTGGGGGGGTGTATGCGGTCATGTGCGCCTTCCAATCTGGTTGCAAATAAAAACCTGATTGGAGTCTTGCTTGATTAGGTTTTGAATTGCAACTAGTTTGATGGGGCTGCGATGGATCTTTCCGGTGGCGCGGGTTTTTTCTGCCGGGGATATACACACGAACAAAACAGCGCAAACAACCAGGAACCACAATGTCAGAAACCACCCCCTCCCCGAACAGCGAATGCCCAGTAGCCCGAACACTGGACATCATCGGCGACCGCTGGTCACTCATGATCATCCGCGACGCCTTCGATGGCATCCGCCGCTTCAGCGAGTTCCAGAAGAGCCTGGGCGTCGCCAAGAACATCCTCGCATCGCGCCTCAAGGCATTGGTCGACGTCGGCGTATTCGACGTGCAGCCCGCCTCGGACGGAAGTGCCTACAAGGAATATGTCCTGACGCAAAAAGGCCAGGAGATTTTCCCGATCGTGGTCAGCTTGCGGCAGTGGGGCGAACGGTTTCTGTTCAGCGCGCAGGAAACGCGGTCTGTACTGCTGGACAACGCGTCGGGCGAGCCGCTGATGCCTATCGAGGTCCGCGCGTCGAATGGTCAGAAACTGCAGCCATGGGATTGCCACAGGGTCAGGCGCATCGCCGGCGAGCCTTGATCCGAGCGAGTCATTTCAGGGTTTGGCAGGTTACTCATAGCGCCGTTGGATGCGTGTCAACTCTCCGGACCGGCGCAGTTGTTCCAGCGCCTTGCTCCACGCGGCGATCACTTGGTCGTCGCTGTCGGTGCTGAAGGCGATGTACAGCGATGAGCGGTAAAGTTCGATGGGAATCTTGCGCAACATGCCCGGGGGGATGTTCAACTGGCGGCTGTAGTACGCCACTCCGGCAGCGGTGTCGCCGACGATGATGCTAGTTCGTCCGGCCAGCAGCATGCGGTAGAGCAGCCTGCTTTCGGTCGCACTCTTGTCCAGGTTCTTGAACCCCAGCGACTGCAAGGTCTGTGGCACCAGGCCCGCGTGTCGCGTGGTGATCTGCGGCGCGTGCAGCAGTTGCTCCAGGGTATCGATCGGTGGCGAGTCGGCGCGCTGGTAGGCGTGGATGGATTCTTCGACAATCGGCCCGACCCATTTGTACAACGGCTCGCGCTCCGGTGTGCGGAACAGCGAGTACATGATGGTCTTGGGCCGGTTCTTCAATACCTGCGTGGCGCGCATGCTGGGTTGCACCGAGATTTCGAAGTGATCGCCGGTCAGCGTCATGATGGCCCGGACGATTTCCGTGGTCATGCCGGTGAGCTGGTCATCCTCTACATAGTTGTAGGGCGCCCATTCCTCAGTGACGACCTGATACTGCTCGTCTGCGGTCGCTGAACCGAGCAACAGGCAGAGCAGCGCTGCGGCAGGCATCGAATGCTTCACGTGTTCTCCTGATGGACGGTGCGCCCTTGCTGGCGAACCCAAGACAAGCATAGACCCAATCACGTGCTGACAATTTTTACCTTCCACCACTGGTAACATGCCAAGCCTCGCCAAGGCAGTCGCCATATGGGCGACAGAAAACAGGATCGCACGCTTGAACGAACAGACATTGTCCATGCGCCTTGAACGCGTGGCGGGGCTCGTGCCGAAAGGGGCGCGCCTGGCCGATATCGGCTCGGACCACGGCTACTTACCGGTGGCATTGATCAAGCGTGGGGTGATCACGGCGGCGGTGGCGGGGGAGGTGGCGTTGACGCCGTTTCGCTCGGCCGAACGCACGGCGCGTGAAAGTGGCCTGGACGAACAAATTAGCGTGCGCCTGGCCAGCGGCCTCGAAGCGATCGAGCCGGCGGACGGCATCACGGCGATCAGTATGTGCGGCATGGGCGGCGAGACGATTCGCGACATTCTCGACAGCGGCAAGCGTCACCTGAACGGCGGGGAACGCTTGATCCTCCAGCCTAACGGCGGCGAACAGCCCCTGCGGCGATGGTTGATGGACAACGACTACCGCATCCAGCACGAAGAGGTATTGCAGGAGAACCGCTTCTACTACGAAATCATTGTCGCCGAGCGCGACGGACCAGTGCGGTACAGCGCCGAGCAGCTGTACTTCGGTCCGTTGCAACTACAGGCCCGCAGCCCGGTATTCCTCGCCAAATGGCAACGCATGCTGCGCCTCAAGCAAAAGACCTTGGCCAGTTTCACCCGGGCGCAGCAGGCCGTGGCCGAAGAGAAGGTGGAGGAAATCGCACAGCAGGTCCGGTGGATCAGCGAACTGCTGGCGTGAGTCGACGAATCTCGATGACCTGAAACCGATTCAATCGGCTACGGGCCTGTCGCAGTCTGTTTAACGTGCCTTCAACCGTCCAGCAAGGTCATCACCTCTGCGCTGTACCGCTCTCCCGCCACGGCGCCTTCGGGGGCGAAAATAGCGTCGAGATGATTCAAGTCATCGCTGCTCAGGTGAACGCCGGCGGCGGCGACATTGCTTTCCAGGTATCGGCGCTGCTTGGTGCCCGGGATCGCGGTGACGTTGCTGCCCTGGGCGAGCACCCAAGCCAAGGCCAATTGCGAGGCAGTGATGTGTTTCTGCTCGGCCATGGCCCGGACCCGTTCGACCAGCTCAAGGTTGCGATAGAAATTGTCAGCCTGGAAACGTGGGTTGAAACGCCGATAGTCGTCGACAGCGAAATCATCCGGGGTCTTCAGTTCTCCGGTCAAAAAGCCACGCCCCAAAGGGCTGTAGGCAACAAAAGCGATCCCCAGGCGCCGGCAGGTTTCGAGCACGCCGTTGTGTTCCGGCTCCCTGGACCACAGCGAATATTCGCTTTGCACCGCCGCCAGGGGATGCACGGCATGGGCACGCTGGATGGTTTCGGCGCTGGCCTCTGAAATCCCGATGTGGCGGACCTTGCCGGCCTTGACCAACTCAGCCATCGCGCCAATCGTTTCTTCGACTGGCACCTGCGGGTCGATACGGTGCTGATAGTAGAGATCGAGGTAATCGGTTTCGAGGCGCTTGAGGCTGCCGTCGACCGATTGCCTAACGTATTCGGGGCGCCCATTGACGCCCCTGGCGTGTGGATCGGCGCTGCGCACCAGGCCGAACTTGCTTGCCAGGCAGATCCCTTCACGCTTGCCGCGCAAGGCCCGTCCAAGCAGCTCTTCGTTGGTATACGGCCCGTACATGTCGGCGGTGTCGAAGTGCGTTACGCCGAGCTCGATGGCGCGGTGGAGCGTGGCGATCGCCTCTCGCTCATCCGCGCCGGTAGTGTAGAAGTCAGACATGCCCATGCAGCCCAGGCCGATGGCGCTGACGTGTGGGCCTTGGTGGCCGAGTTGGCGAGTGATCATGCAATTCTTCCTTTGGGTTTAGAGGACGTGATCAGTCTCCGCAAATCGGTTTTCTGGATAAAGCCAGGGATTATGGTTTAACTATTCGTCATTTCTAAATAATGAGCCGAAAACCATGGACCGATTACAGGCAATGCAAGTGTTCCGGCGCATCGTCGAACTGGGCGGTTTTGGCCGGGCAGCCGATGACCTGGGGTTGCCTCGGGCCACCGTCAGCCTGTTGATCCAGCAGTTGGAAAGTCACTTGGGCGTGCAACTGCTGCAGCGCACCACCCGTCAAGTGCGCGCCACCCTCGATGGCGAAGCCTATTACCAGCGCTGCGGCCAATTGCTGGACGAGCTGGATGATTTGGAGAACTCGGTTTCCACGCAACGAAGCCAACCCCGGGGCACCTTGCGCGTGGACATGCCCATCGCCTTCGGCTGCACCTGGATCGTGCCGAACCTGCCGGCGTTCTATCGGCGCTACCCGCAGCTGCAATTGGACCTGGGTTTCCACGACCGCCAAGTGCACCTGCAACGCGAAGGTGTCGATTGCGCCATCCGGGCCGGCACTATCGTCGACCAGGCGCTGGTAGCGCGGCCGATCGTGCGGTTGCATCAAGTGACCTGTGCCAGCCCGGGATATCTGGTTCGCGCAGGTACGCCGCAGCGACTTGAAGCACTGGCCGAGCACCGCGCCATTAGTTTTGCCGCCGGCAATGGGCGCTTCTTTCCGTTCGAGTTCGAGGTGGCGGGGCAGGTGCGCGAGCTGCAGTTGCCGTCCGAACTGACCGTCAACAACGCCGACGCCTACGTGACGGCTTGCGAAGCGGGGCTCGGCTTGATCCAGGCGCCGCGTTATCACGTCCAGCGGCAGTTGGCCGAGGGGCGCCTGGTGCAAGTGTTGGCTGAACATCCGGTGCCGTCATGGCCGATTTCGGTGGTCTATCCGCCGCATCGGCAGTTGTCGCCCAGGGTGCGGGTGTTCATCGACTGGGTGATCGAATTGCTGCATGGCGTGGCGGACGTGCAAGGTGAACTGATGGAGAAAGTGTGAGGGTTGAAAAGGGTGCTGTGCTGATGGATCCAAAACTGGCGAAGCTGGCATGAGGGGCTATTTTGTAAGGTGCGAAATTTTCTGGAGCTCCCCATCGACACATGAGGCTCAGCATGGACAACGCAGACAGCAACGCAGGATTGACCCCACGAGCGGGCACCGGCAAGACCTTCGTCGACCTTGACGGCTACAACGACAGCAAGAAAATCGCGGTGGCCCCGGACGGCAAGATATGGCTGGCGGGCATGACCGGGGTGGACAAGGGCTGGGAAAACGAAGGCTACCGGACCTCGCTGATGCGCTTCAACGCCGACGGCACCCCCGATACGACCTTCAGCGACGATGGCAAGACGCAGCTTCCCCACGATATCTACCCGGGGGAAGGCTACAGCGCGGCCGTGCAGCCGGATGGGAAATATTTGCTGGTCTATCCGCAATTCACGTCCGGCATCGCCATGATCCGGATCAATACCGACGGTACCGTGGACCAGGGGTTTGGTATCGACGGCAAAGCCATCGTGCCGGCGACTTGGGGCGATTATGCCAGTGCCACGGTACAGCCTGACGGCAAGATCCTCGTGTCGAATCGTGACAGCTATGAGAATCTTTTTTCGGTCAGTCGCCTCAATGCCGACGGGACGGTTGACTCGACCTTCAATGGCGGCAACGCCATCGAATTCAACATCCCGGACATTGGCGCGCTGGAAGGGTACGGATTCACGCTGCAAGCGGACGGCAAATTACTGGTGCCGGGTTACAACGGCGAGATGGTGGTCGCGCGCTTGAATGCCGACGGCAGCCTGGACAGCAGTTTCGGCACGGACGGCCTGGCCGACACGCAGGTGGCAGGCTTGGCGGCCGCCGTCACAGTCCAGGCCGATGGCAAGATCCTGCTGGCCGGTGGCGGCGAACAAGAGGGCAGCGGTTATGATTTCAAGATCATCCGGCTGAATCAGGACGGCACGCTGGACACCAGCTTCGGCAATGCCGGCGTAGCGGTGCTTGACCTGACCGGGGATCGGGATATGGCGCGGGACATCACCGTACTGGCGGACGGGAAAATCCTCGTGGCGGGGCAGAGCACCTATTTCGGCAACCCTGATTTCAGCCTCATCCGGCTCAACCCCGACGGCACGCTCGACACCACGTTCGGCGCCCTTGAAGGTGTCTTGCCGCGCATTGATGGGGCGCAGGGCGATGATGTCCTGTCAGGCAGCTATGTCCCGGAGCGACTCAGCGGTCATGACGGTGCCGACTTGCTCGACGGCGCCGGGCAACGGGACGTGCTGGAGGGCGGCGCCGGTGCCGATGTCTTTCGGATCAACGTGATCGGCGACAGCTATCGTATCGACGGCCAGGTGGTCAGCGATCGCATCGCCGATTTCGACGCCAACCTGGATCGCATCGACTTGACGTCGCTGGGTTTCAGCGGGTTCGGCAATGGATTGGACGGAACCTTGGCGGTGCAGGTCAATGAGGCAGGGACGCGAACCTATCTGAAAAGCTTCGAAGCGAACTGGCAGGGCCATCGTTTCGAACTGGCCTTGGACGGTGACCTGGCTGACGCCCTCAATGAAACCAATGTGGTATTCGCGCCGCAACGGGTCCAGGGGACGGACTCAGCCGACCGGCTGGTGGGCTCGGTAGTCGGCGACGAGATACTCGCCGGTGCCGGTAACGATGTCGTTTCGGGCGGCAATGGGCACGATGTCATCGATGGCGGGCTGGGACGTGACGTGCTCAGTGGCGGCGAGGGTTCGGATGTATTTCGCTACGATTCCCTCGAGGACAGCTTCCGCACGGCGGACGGTAACTTCCAGGATCGGATCACCGATTTCAATCCGCTCACCGACAAGATCGATGTGTCGGCGTTGGGTTTCACCGAACTCTGGAGCGGTTACTACACATCGCTGCGAGCGGTTGTCAGCGAAGACGGCCAGCGGACCTACCTGAAAAGCTACGACGCCGATGAAGAAGGGCGCCGATTCGAGATTACCCTGGAGGGCAATGTGGCTTCGGAACTGAGCGACAACAACTTTATTTTTGCTTCCGGCGACGATGCCTTTGCCGAGCTGCAACTGCTGGGCGTAGCTGCCCCGGAGCAATTCGGCTAGCAGGCCATTCGTTCCAATCCCTGGTGACCTCCCTGGCCGGGGATTGGCTTGGATCCGAAAACATTCTGGCCAATCGCGATACACCCTTGCCCGCCATGATCTACGCTCCAGAAGAGGGTCTCTCGGGCAGGGGGTTTCAATGCGAAGCGCACCTGAAAACAGTCTGAAAAAAGCATTGAAAGCCTGTCGGGACAGTTTCATTTCTGTCGGTTTCTTCAGCTTTTTCATCAACGCGCTGATGCTTGTCCCGACCTTCTACATGCTCCAGGTGTACGAGCGCGTGATCACCAGTGGAAGCCTCACGACGTTGGCGATGCTGACGCTGATCATGACGACCCTGGTGATCACGCTTGGCTCCCTGGAATGGATCCGTTCGCGCATCATGGTCCGGGTCAGTACCCGGTTGGACGTGTTGCTTGGCCGCCAGGTCTACAAGGCCAGTTTCAAACGGGCCCTGGACAGTGGCGGCATGGATGCCTCGGCCCAGTCGTTGAACGACCTGACAGGCTTGCGGCAGTTTCTTTCCGGCAACGGGCTGTTCGCTTTTTTCGATGCGCCTTGGCTGCCGATCTATATCGCCGTGATGTTTCTTTTCCACCCCTGGTTTGGCTGGGTTGCCACGGCCAGCGCCTTGTTGTTGCTGGCGCTCGCCTTTCTCAATGAGCGGCTGACCGGACCGGCACTGGCCCAGGCCAACAAGGAACACATCGGGGCGACACTCGACACGACGAAAAACCTGCGCAACGCCGAAGTGATCGAATCCATGGGCATGCTTGAAACCCTGATTGACCGTTGGGGACGGCGCCAGCGCAACGTGCTGATGTTGCAGTCGTTGGCCAGCGACAGAGGCGCCCTCATCAGCACGCTCTCACGCACCTTCCGGCTCCTCGTGCAATCGCTGGTGCTGGGGCTCGGCGCCTACCTCGCGGTGGACCATCAAGTGGGGGCGGGCCTGGTGTTCGCCGGGGCGGTGCTGCTGGGGCGCGCACTGGCGCCTATCGATCTGATCATCGGCAGTTGGAAAGGGTTTATCGCCGCGCGCTCACAGTACAGCCGCCTGAACGACATTCTCGACAAGCAGCAGGCGCAACCCGAGCGCATGCCTTTGCTGGCGCCACAGGGGGACGTGCGGGTCGAGAACCTGGTTGTCGCCGCACCGGGTTCCAGGACCGCGATCATCAGGAACATCAGTTTCAGCGCGCCGGCCGGTTGCACGGTCGGCATCATCGGCCCAAGCGCTGCGGGCAAGTCGACCCTGGCCCGGGCCCTGATCGGGGTGTGGCCACCACAACTCGGGGTGATTCGGCTCGATGGCGCGGATATCAGTGCCTGGGACAAACAGGAGTTGGGCCCCTACATCGGTTATTTGCCCCAGGACATCGAACTGTTCGAAGGCACCGTCGGTGAGAACATCGCCCGTTTCGCCGAGGTCGATTCGGCGAAAGTCATCCTGGCGGCCATGACCGCTGGCGTGCACGAGATGATTTTGCAGCTGCCCGATGGCTACGACACCGTGCTGGGCAGCGAGGGCATCATGCTGTCGGCGGGACAACGCCAGCGCATCGGCCTGGCGCGGGCCCTGTACGGGAATCCGCGGCTGATCGTCCTCGACGAACCCAACTCCAATCTGGACGACGTGGGTGACCGTGCCCTGGCAGCCGCCGTGCAGCAACTCAAGCTGACCGGCGCGACCTTATTCGTCATTACCCACCGGACCAACATCGTGTCGCAACTTGACCGGCTGATGGTGTTGAACGCCGGTGTCATCAGTGTCTATGGGCCTCGCGAGCATGTCCTGGCCGAACTCAACGCGCAGCGACAGCAGGCACAGACGCCAGCCGTACCCGCAAGCTCCGGCGCGGCTTCGGTCGACACCGGCAAGGGTGATTCCGATGAACCCCGTGGTGCCCATTCGCCCAATTGACAGCTTCGCCGACCTGCCGATATCCGACCATAAGATCCGACGCCTGGGTGTGATCATCGTAGGGCTGATCTTCGGCCTGTTCGGCACCTGGGCGGCCATCGCGCCACTCGACGGCGCCGCCTATGCACCCGGTGTCGTCACCGTGCAGGCTTATCGCAAGACCGTCCAGCACCTTGAGGGCGGCATCGTCAAGGCGGTACTTGCCCATGACGGGGACATCGTCAAGCGCGACGATCCGCTGATCATCCTGGACGACGCGCAGCTGCGCTTTGAATACGAGATGACGCGAAGCCAATTGCTCGCGGCCAGGGCGATGGAGGCGAGGCTCATCGCCGAGCGCGACATGTCGTCGACGGTAGGTTTCGGCGAGATGACCGAGCCGCAGAACCTGCGGGGCATGGAGGCGCGCCAGGGCGAGAGCCATGTATTCAGCGCCCGGCAAAACTCACGCCTGGGCCAGATCGCGGTGTTGCGCGAGCGCATCGGCCAGTTCCGGCAACAGATCAAGGGCCTGGAATCGATGGTCGGCGCCAAAGTCAAGCTGGAGAAATCCTACAGCGGCGAAATCAGCGACTTGTCCGAACTGCTCAAGCAAGGCTTCGTCGACAAGCAGCGCTTGCTCGAGCAGGAACGCAAGTTGGGACTGCTGCGTTCGGAAGTCGCCGACCACCGCTCAACCATCGACCGAACGCGTTTGCAAATCAGCGAAACACAGTTGCAGATCCTCCAGGTGGACAAGGAATTCAACGCCGAGGTGGTCAAGCAACTGGCCGAGGTACAAACCAAGATCTACGACCTCCAGGAAAAAACCTCGGCCCTGGAAGACCGGCTCAGCCGCGTGGTCATCCGTGCGCCCGACGCGGGCATGGTGATCGACATGACGGTGCACACCATCGGCGGCGTGGTACGACCGGCCACGCCATTGCTGGATATCGTTCCTTCGGTATCCGACCTGGTAATCGAGGCCCAGGTCGCGCCGGTGGATATCGACCGCATCGCCATCGGCAAGCGGGCCGACATCCGTTTCGGCGCCTTCAACAGCGCGACCACCCCCGTGATCGAGGGCCAGGTCAGCAGCGTCTCGGCCGACCGGATGACCAACGAAAAGACGGGGACGGCTTATTACCTGGTGCGGGTGCGAGTGACCCAGGAGGGCGCGCAAACGCTGGGTGAGCGCAAATTGCTGCCAGGGATGCCGGCGGATGTGTTGATTATTACGGGGCAACGCACGCTGTTGCAGTATCTGATGCAACCGGCGCGCAATGCGCTTTCCCAATCGATGATCGAGGAATGACCATGGTCGTGTCGGTCGCGTTGCTGGGCAGTGCCTGGGTGTTGGCGGTGGGCGTCGCCGTGGCGCAAACCGAGGTCGCGGTGCCCCCCGGGGTAAACGCCTCGATGTATTCCACCGACCTCATGCAGTTGTATCGCGAGGCGCGGCTGGAAGACCCGCAAGTGCTCGCCTCCTTTGCGCAAGCACAGGCGGGAACCGAGCACCAGCGCGAGGCCAAGGGCGCGCTGTTGCCGCAGCTGTCGTTCAATGCCGGGTCGAACCGGATTCATCAGGAAAGCGATCTGGTGGAACGTAGTTACGACAGCGAAAGCTATGGCCTGGTGTTGCGTCAGTATCTCTACAACAAGGCGGCATGGGAGAACTATCAAAAATTCAAGAGCCTGGCCAGGCAGTCCGAGTCGCAAGCGCTCGACAGCCAGGCCGAGGCCGCCGTGGAACTGGCCCAGCGCTATTTCACCGCGTTGGCGGCCGAGGATGAACTGGAACTGGTGAAGGCCGAGCGTCGCACCACGCAAAAGAGCCTGGACCGGGTCAATGCGCTGTACGAGAAGCAGATGGCGTTGATCACCGATCAACTCGACCTCAAAGCCAGGGTGGACCTGCTTTCGGCGCAAGAGCTGGACGCCCGCAACCAGGCCAGCCTCAGCCGCGAGGCACTGGCGGAGATTGTCGGTCGGCCAGTCAAGGAACGGCTCGACCGGATTCGCAGTGACCGGCAATTGCAGGTGTCGGCACAGAGCCTGGAGAGCTGGGTCCGTGATGGCATCGCCTTCAATCCGGCGCTCAAGGCCAACGAGAGCGGTGTCGAGGCGGCAGGCGCGGCGCTGCGCAGCGGCAAGGGCGGGCATTATCCGACCCTGAGCTTGAACCTAAGCGCGCAACAGACCAACGAGGGTTACAACAACTCATTGGCCCCCCGCACCGACAGCTATGTCGCGGGCATCGGCCTGCAAGTGCCGCTGTACAGCGGCGGCTCAACCTCGGCGCGGGTCCGTGGGCTGTATCAGGATCAGATAGTTGCCGAGCAGCAGATGGAAGCCGTGCGGCGGCGGGTGGTCAAGGAGATCACCAACGCCTACCTGACCGCCAACTCCAATGGGGAAAAAATCGGCGCGAACCGGCTGGCGCTGGAGTCGGCACAGCTGTCCAGGGTGGCGGCGGAAAAAGCGCTGAGCTATGGGATGGTCAATTCGGTCGATGTGCTGGCCAGCGTGCGCAACGAATTTCGCGCCCGACGGGATCTGCTCAAGACCCAGTACGAATTCCTCAGCAACGTGCTGACGCTCAACCGCTGGGCTGGCAGGCCACCCGCCGACAGTATCGAACACGTCAATGGCTGGCTGAGCCCTGGCAGCGCTGGGCAGGATTTCCGTTGATTGGCCAAATGTGGCGAGCCTGCTCGCGAATGCGCTGTCACCGCCGATGAGATGTTGGATGTGCCGGCCTCTTCGCGAGCAGGGGCAAAGCGGTGCGTCACCGAAACCCGGTAGGCCCCCAGGCCGCGTCGGGGCGCACGTGGACCCTAAATATGTTCGTGATGTCGATAAATTGGCGCCATTCTTGTACTTATGAAGCCTAATACACCGCTCGTCGATTAATTGACGAGTCGCGCAGGAGACGACCCGACGTTGCGTCAGGCTGGCCTAGACTCAGGCTACGGACCCAAGTGCAACGCATGATCATGTGTAAGTCGTTGATAATTATTCCTGTTTAAACGGACTCAACGGTCTTGTTCGGCTGCGTCACACAGGCTCATTTGCCGTTGGTTCACAGGATGAACCCCATCGTTTGTTGTTCAAGGGGGTTATCAATATGAGACCGGACCACCGAAGTTCGATACGCGTCTTGCTGATCGATTGTCGCCCCCTTGTGTTGAGGGGATTGCACGATCTGATCAATGCCAGGAAACCCCAGATGGAAGTCAGCGGCCAGGCCTCCACCTACACCAACGCCCTGGATCTCGCCGACCAATTACGCCCCAACGTGATTTTTTTCAGCTTCTTTCCCGATGCGCTGAATCCGCTGGAGGTCGTCGCCGGGCTCACCCGCAACACCGAGATGAAAGTGCTGGTGCTCAAGGGATTGTACGAAGCCGTACCCGTTGCCCAGGCTATCGAGGCGGGCGCGCGCGGTGTCGTGTTGGCGGAAGACCCGACGGAATCGATCATCCGCGCGATCATCAAGGTTCATCACCGCGATACCGGGTCAGACAGGGCTTGGGCCGGAGGGTTGTCAGGCTATGCCACGATGGGTCATGTACCCACCCAGTGCAACCTGGAGCAGGCGAAGCAGGCGCGACTGACCCTGCGTGAGAAAGAGCTGATTCGAGCCATCGTCGCCGACCCGTCCGCCAAGTACATCAGCATCGCAGGGCGCCTGGGCATCAGCGAGCACACTGTGCACAACCACCTCAGCAACATTTACCAGAAGCTCAATCTCATCAACCGGATCGACTTGCTGATGTACGCCCTCAAGCACGGGCTGACCAATAACGAGGATCCCCCCGAGTCCACCTGGGTGGAACTGGACTGAGCCGACACGATGGGCAGATCCGGAAAAAACAATGCGGGGAGGATTTCCAGGTCCTCCCCGCATTTTTCATGCTCGCCCTATGTTCAGGCTGCGCCCAGCACCACGTCGCTGCTGAGCAGGTCCACCCCGACCAGCGTGATGGTGGTGATTTGTCCTCCGGTTTCGGCAACCGTCACGATGCTGTCCGCTCCGCCATTGTCGATGGACTGGACCACCGCGCCCTGGTCGCCGTTGAGCACCAAGGTATCGCGCAGGTCCAGGCTGACATCGAAGCCGGTTACTTGATACGTGTCCTCGGTGAAGGATAGGTCAATGTTGAAGGCATCGCGCTCGCCGCCCGTGCCGGCCAGCGTGTAGTTGTACAACGGGTCATCGGGGGTGTCGGCGAAGAGGTTGGCATCGAAGGCGCTCGTCGCCGTGTCACCGTCTTTGTCCGTCAGGGTCGCGTTGAAACTCAACTGGACATCGCTGGCCAGGTTCTCGGTTTCCTGGATGAACTGGATCACCGGGATCTTGATCGCGCCACGGGCCATCGTGAGCTGGACGGCATCGATCATTACCGAACCCTCGCGCTCGACCTCGAAGGACACCTGTCCGCCGGCCTCGGGCGTGAGGGTGTTGACCTCGATGAGATTGGAGAACGTACCGTCCTCGTAGTAGATCCGGAAATACAAGTCTTCGGTCGCGGTGTTGTAGCCGGCCACGGAATTGTCGATGAAGATCTTCATGCCCGTGACCAGGCTTTCCGGGTTGATGACGAAGCTCTCATCGGCCGCGCCGATGGCAGCCAGGTTGTCGCCCTGGAGCAGGTTGTTGGCGACCCCGATGCCGGAGGTGCTGACGTTCATGGCCGCCGGGTCGATATACGACGGCAGTGGCGTGGTTTGCAGGGCAGCTTCGGTGGGGTCGGCGAGTCCGATGCCGATGCCGGCGAGGATGTCCGTCGGCGAGGCGAGGGCTTTCGCCGAGAAGAACACGATTTCCTCTGAGGCTGAAGGGATGGCCGGGTTATCGGTGTCCGGGATCAGCAAGGTGCGCACTGAATCCGGGCCGCCGGCACTGAGGGCGCCGTCTGCGCTGCTGCGCACGATCGTCGAACTGAAGCCCTGCACCAGGTCCAGCGCATAGCTGCCGTCGGCGTAGGCGGTGAGCGTGTAGTCGACCGCAGTGTCCGCCGTGGCGGCATTGTTGTCGAAATCACCGGTCAACGTGCCCGCGAACTGATAGGCGCCATTGCCGTCCGGGGAGGGCGCCTGTTCGGTGAGCGTACCGGTGCCGGTGGTGGTCGTATTGTCCGGCCTGACCAGGGTGAACTGGCCGTTCACCAGCGTAATGTCCAGACCCGTTGCGCCGAGTCCATCGGCACCGGTGGAGTGGTTCCAGAAACCGTATTGCGGCAGGACGCTGCCAGTGCCGACCAGGTTGCCGAACGCGAGGGATGGGCCGTCATCCTCGAATACCAGGTTCTGGCCAATGTTCAATGTCGCCTGGGCGCTGTCGCCGTCCTTGTCGGTCTTGATCGCCGTGAGCGTGACCAGGCTGTCCGAGGACAGGCTTTTGGCGTCGTCGGGATTGGTCGGGTCGGGATGCACCAGCGCCCGGATCTGGTCCAGCGTGACGTCACCGTTGGTGGCGACGCTGACGGTGAACGCCAACAGGTTGGTGATGGCCGTACGGCCTTCCACCACGTTGCCGTTGAGCGACAGGTTGACCGCTTCGCCCGTGGCCGTGTCGGTCATGCCGGAAGGCCCCGCCACCACGCCCAAGGCGTACGTCAGCGTACCGGCATCGTCGGCGCCATACGCCGAGAGGAAATTGGCCGCGAAGTTTTGCGTGGCATCGGTCGCCAATACGGTCTCGTCCACCGTCAGCGTCGGCTCTGTGCCGGTGGTGCTGACGCTGGGGCCGTCGTCCTCGAACGAGAGATTCTGGCCAATATTGAGCGTCGATTGGGTGCTGTCGCCATCCTTGTCGGTGATGGTCGCCGTCAACGTGACCAGGTTGTCCGAGGTCAGCGTCACCGCATCATCGGGGTTGCTGGCGTCAGGGTGGACGACCGCCCGGACTTGATCCAGGGTGACGTCGCCATTGGTGGCGACGCTGACGGTGAACACCAGCGCGTCGCTGACGGCCGTGCGGCCTTCCACCACCGTGCCGTTGAGCGACAGGTTGACTGCTTCGCCAGTCGCCGTATCCGTCAGCCCGGAAGCACCCGCCACCACACCCAAGGCATAGGTCAGCGTGCCGGCACCGTCCGCGCCGTAGGACGAGTTGAAATTGGCCGCGTAGTTTTGCGTGGCGTCGGTTGCCAGTACGGTCTCGTCTACGGTCAACGTCGGCACTGTGCCCGTCGTACTGATGCTCGGTCCGTCGTCCTCGAAGGAGAGGTTCTGGCCAATGTCGAGCGTCGCCTGGACGCTGTCGCCATCCCCGTCGGTCTTGGTTGCCGTGAGTTTGACCAGGTCGTCGGACGTCAGTGTCGTGGCGTCATCGGGATCGGTGGTGTCGGGGTGCACCACGGCCCGGAGTTGGTCCAGCGTGACCTCGCCATTGCTGGCGACGCTGACGCTAAACACCAGCTCATTGGTCGTCGCCGTGCGGCCTTCCACCACCGTGCCGTTGAGGGATAGATTGACCGCCTCGCCGGTGGCCGTATCCGTCAAGCCAGAAGCGCCCGCGACCACGCTCAAGGCATAGGTCAGGGTGCCGGCACCGTCGGCGCCGAACGCGGAGACGAAGTTGGCGGCGAAGCTCTGCGTGGCATTGGTGGCCAGGACGGTTTCATCCACTGCCAGTGTCGGCTCGGTGCCGGTGGTGCTGATGCTCGGCCCGTCGTCTTCAAAGATGATCTTCGAGCCGATTTCGGTTTTGGCTACCGAGGCCTGGACCAGCGTGAAGCCACCGATGTCGAAGTCCGCGTGGTTATTGCCCTTGGCATCGAGCGCCGCGCCGTTTTCGATCAACACCCGATTGTGGTCCGCCGTCGTGGTGTATTCGATCTGGTAGCCGGCCTGGACCCCGGTGATGGTCGCCACCCCGGAATTGAAGCTGATGACAATGCCCGCGTCGTTGGCCGTACCGTCGGAGTTCTCCACGACCACGCCGGTGGCGATGTTGATGACGCGAACGTTGGTGATCGCCACAGGCGCATCACCGGCGTAGCCGTTGACGAAATCCACCCCAGGTTCGGCCGCGGTGCTGAAGGCGCTGATCCTGACCACCGCGGTCTTGCCGCTTTGCAATTGCACCACGTCGAAGTTGGCCATCTTCGTATCGAAAACGTCGGTGAAGTCGATGTTCGATTCCACGTCCGCTTCGGTCTGGGTCAGGTTGGGAATGGTCATGTCCTGCCGCGCACCGGTGACGAACGAATAACGGATGCCTTCCTGCTCGACGATCATTTGGTTGTTGGTGCCGAACGTGGTCGGCCCGCCGGCCTGGCTGGTGTTGATGGTGTCGCCGGTATTGATGTTGACCCCGGTGGACTGGTCGGCCGGGTTTTTACCGGTGGCGATGATGGTGGGGTCGGTGATCCGCAGCACGCCGTCGACCAGCTCGGTGGTCGGATCCGCCGAGGTGTACATCAGGAACAGGTTCTGGCCGGAAGGGGCGCCCTCCAGGCTGAACTCCAAGTCCTGGCTGGCACCGACGAAGACTTTGTCGAGCAGATTGACCGCGTCGTCCGGGTTGGTGTTATCCGGTTGGGCGAGCGGTTGGTAGAGCACGGTCCAGATCTTGCCGCCGGTGGCGGTTTCGTCGATGTACGCGGCGAAGACAATCGCACCGTTTGGCCCGCCGGCCCGGCCGAGGACGATATTGTCATTGGTGTCGGTGTACAGCAGGATGCTGGTGCCATCGAGGGTGTCCAAGCCACTGTCGACCCCATCGAGCGGGGCGCCATCGCTGCCAACAAAGCTGATGCCGGTTACGAGTGCTCCAGGGGCGGCGTTGATCGTAAAGGCATCGCTGCCGGTATCGCCCACCGCGCCGGTATAGCCACTCAGGGCGGCGCCGGTCGCCGTTCCAGCGCCCAGCGCGGTCAAGCGGCTGGCGAAGGACGAGGGCAGGGATGTCGCCAGGATGTCGTTGTCGTCGGCGTCTCCCGCCGGGGCGGGCGTGGCGGTGGCGTTCTGCAGGTTGGCGGTTTCGTCCAGGGTGACGTTCACGCCGGTTGCCACGACGCCGAGGTCGTCGGTGGCGCTTGCCGCGTCTAGCGAGGTCGGATCACTCAGCAGTGATGAGTCTTGCTCGCGAATAGTCATGACTTTCTCCAGAGCATGCGGTCATCAAGGCCTGACCGTTGACCATTGACCGCAACTATGGATATGCACGGGGTGATTGCGCATCGGCCGATACTCCCAGGCGGCATGGGAGTTTCGGACTAGTCGGCCCTCGCTTGGTCGCTCGCGCCCAGCGCCCCGTCAATACGGGTCCGAACGCCTGCGATGGCGAAAAATCGGAACTTACCCTTCGCCAGCGCGATCATTTTCCTTGGCGTCAACCCACGCGCCCTGCCAGTCAATTCTCTTGGAAATGACCGACAGGGCGCTGAACGATAAGGAGCTGTCATGACCGTTACCGCCCATCCTATCTACCGAAGCACGCCGGGGCCGCTCCATGCGGTCCTGCTTGCCGGCACGGTTCCGCTGTTTCTCGGGGGCCTGCTCAGCGACATCGCTTACTACAAGACCTACCAGATCCAGTGGAGCAATTTCGCCTCCTGGCTGATTGCCGGCGGGCTGCTGTTTTGTGGGCTGGCGTTGTTGTTCGCGTTGGTCAACCTGATCCGCGCGAACCACAAGGCCGGGCGTCCGGTAGGCTATTTCCTGCTGTTGCTCGCCACCTGGGTGCTGGGGCTGATCAACGCTTTCGAGCACGCCAAGGATGCCTGGGCCAGCATGCCCCAGGGCCTGGCGCTGTCCGTCGTCGTGACCCTGCTGGCCTGCGTGGCGGCCTGGGTCGGGCTGACCAACCTGCGTTCGGGAGGTGAGCAATGAAACCTCGCATCGCATTGACGGCCCTGAGCATGGCCTTGCTGTTGAGCGCCTGCGGAGGCGAAGGGGACACCACGCAAGCGCGCGGCCCGGATCCGAAGTTGCCCGAGCCCCAGCGTGGCCTGTTGCCGAGCATGAAAATCGCCGAGCCGGTGCCTTGGGGTGAGCAGAAGCCGACCGTGCCGCAAGGCTACGAGATCACTGCCATCGCCACCGACCTGAAGATCCCGCGCCAGACCCTGGTCCTGCCCAACGGCGATATCCTCGTGGCGGAGGGCCGTGGCGGAAACGCCGCGAAGCTCAAGCCCAAGGACGTGATCGCTAGCGTTATCAAGGCCAAGGGCAACACCCAGGTCAAGGGCGGCAACCGCCTGACGCTGCTGCGTGACGCCGATGGCGATGGCACTTACGAGCTGAAGACTGTCTTTGCCGAAAACCTCAACGCGCCCTATGGCCTGGCGTTTGCCGACGGCAAGCTGTACGTGGCGAACCAGGACGCGCTGGTTCGCTTCGATTATCAGGACGGCCAGACCAAGGCCAGCGGGGCGCCCGTCAAGGTCACTGATTTGCCCTCGGCGATCAACCATCACTGGACCAAGGCGCTGGCCATCAGCCCCGACGGGCGCTCGCTGTACGTCGGTATCGGTTCCAACAGCAACGTCACCGAGCGGGGCATGGAAGTCGAGATCGACCGGGCCATGGTCTGGCAGATCGACGCCGAGACGGGCGCCCACAAGCCTTACGCGACCGGCCTGCGCAACCCGACGGCGCTCAAGGTCGAGCCAGGCTCCGGGCAGCTATGGGCGGTGGTCAACGAACGGGACGAGTTGGGGCCGGACCTGGTGCCGGACTACCTGACTTCGGTGCGCGAAGGCGCGTTCTACGGTTGGCCCTATAGCTATTGGGGCCAGAACGTCGACCCACGGGCGCAGCCGCAAGATCCGCAAAAAGTCGCTGCCGCGGTCAAGCCCGACTACAGCCTGGGCTCCCACGTCGCCGCCCTGGGTGTCGATTTTTCCATTCCGGCCATGGGCGAAAAGTTCGCCGAAGGCGCGTTTGTGGGCGAGCACGGCAGTTGGAACCGTGACCAGCCGGTGGGCTACAAAGTGATCTTCGTGCCGTTCAGCAACGGTCGGCCCACGGGTGAGCCGGTTGATTTCGCGACCGGGTTCCGCGGTTCCGATGGCAAGACCCGAGGCCGGCCGGTGGGCGTGACCGTCGATCCTCGGGGGGCCTTGATCATTGCCGATGACCTGGCGAACACGGTGTGGCGGGTAACGCGCAAGCCGTGAACTTCAAGCCCGGGACGCATCGTTGTCCCGGGCTACCGCGCTGGTTCTGCAGTTTCGCGCAAGATCCCGACAGTCACCGCAACCTCACGAAAGCCCGATCTCCTTCATTGCGCGACAGTAAAGCCGTCAATCACGACAGCGCGCCGGCGAATACCTCGTCGGCCTGTCAATGAGGAGAACCACCATGAGCGATATCAAACACAGCATTCCCAAAGAAGTAGAAGGCAAGGTCGCGCTGGTTACCGGCGCCGCCAGCGGCATCGGCAAGGCCATTTCCCTGTTGTTGCACGCCCGTGGCGCCAAGGTCATCGCCGAGGACATCAACCCTGCCGTCAACGAACTGGCCCGTCCGGGGCTGGTGCCGCTGGTGGCCGACATCACCGAGGACGGCGCCGCCGAGCGTGCGGTGGGGCTGGCGGTGGAGCAGTTCGGCCGGCTGGACATCCTGGTCAACAACGCGGGCATCATCATCAACAAGTTGGTGGTCGACATGACCCGCCAGGATTGGGAGCGCATCCAGGCCGTGAACGCCACCGCCGCGTTCCTGCATTCACGCGAAGCCGTCAAGGCGATGATCCCCAACAAAGCCGGGGCCATCGTCAACATCGCCTCCTACGCGTCCTATTTCGCGTTCCCGACCATCGCCGCCTACACCGCGTCCAAGGGCGCCCTGGCGCAACTGACGCGTACGTTGGCGTTGGAAGTCATCGAGCATGGCATCCGCGTCAATGCTGTCGGCGTCGGCGATGTGGTCACCAATATCCTCAATGACGTGGTCGAGGATGGCCCCGCGTTTCTCGCCCAGCACGGTGAAGCCGCGCCCATCGGCCGGGCCGCGCAACCGGAGGAAATCGCCGAGGTGGTCGCCTTCCTGGCGTCGGACCGTGCCAGTTTCATGGTCGGTTCGGTGGTCATGGCGGATGGCGGCATGACGGTCACCGCAGGTTGAACTCACGAAGGAGAACTGTCATGAACAACCCAAGAACCTGGTTGGTGACCGGCTGCTCCACTGGCTTTGGCCGCTACATTGCCGAGCATCTGCTCAAGCAGGGTGAGCGCGTGGTGGTCACGGCTCGCAAGATTGAACAGGTGGAGGATCTGGCCCGCCTTGGCGAAGCCCTGGTGCTGCCGCTGGACGTCACTGATCCGCAGCAGGCCCGCGATGTGGTGGCGGCAAGCGAGCGGGTCTTCGGCGCGGTCGATGTGCTGGTCAACAACGCCGGTATCGGCTATTTCGCCGCCGTCGAGGAAACCGATCCACGGGCGGCGCGTCGGCTCCTGGAGGTCAACCTGTTCGGCACCGCCGGCATGATCCACGCGGTGCTGCCAGGCATGCGCCAGCGGCGGCGGGGAACGATCGTCAACCTGACGTCCATAGGCGGGCTCGCCGGCTTTCCTGCGGTGGGTTACTACTGCGCGAGCAAGTTCGCGGTGGAAGGTCTCAGTGACGCCCTGCGCGCCGAAGTCGAGCCGCTGGGCATTCGCGTCATGACCGTCGAGCCCAGTGCGTTTCGCACCGAATGGGCCGGCTCGGCGGACGAGGTCCGCGAGCCGATCGACGACTACGACGCCACCGCTGGCGCTGCACGGCGCGCCTATCACGCCTCGATCGGCCAACAGGAAGGCGACCCGGCCCGTGCGGCTGCGGCGATCTACGCGGCGGTCAATGCCGAGCAACCACCGCAGCGGTTGTTGTTGGGCAACCGGGCGTTCGAGGTGGCGATGGCGAAGCTGTCCGCCATGCAGGTGGAGTTCCGCGCCTGGGAGGCGACAGCCCGTGGGGCTGATTTTCCGGATCCCGACCGTTGAAAGTCTGACCGGCGCCCGTTGTGCAGGGCGCCGGTTGGCCCGCTTAGAGACGGATATCCTCCGGACCTCGGATGGGGGCTTCGATCCGTGTCCCCGTCAACCGCTCCTCATTCGAAAAACCATCGTAATCGGCAAGATCACCAAAACGGACACCCGTCAGCGCTTCGATCTGAACGACGCTGTGTCGGTAGGTCTTGAGCGCTCCGAAGATGAGTTCCAGTTTTCCCAGTTCTCGGCGCTGATCGATCATATACGCGCTGGCCGAGGGCTTGCCGTCATCACCCAGGAATGCCACGACTTTCCAAAATGCGGTGGGAATCCGCACGCCCCTGTAGGTCGGGTCGTCCTCTCGCAGCAGCGGTCCGGTGAACACCGTGGCCCTGGCTTGCCACCGCCGGGTGTTGTCGAGAATGTAGTCCTCGAGCTCAAGCCAGGTTTTCTGATTGAAGGCCGCCATTTGTGGCGAGCAGTTGGTGAAGTGGAACGTGTCGGCATTCGCCGTGTGGGCGTCCGGCCCCCAGTTGGGATCCTGGCGCCTCACCAGATGGCCGCGATCGAGCAGGTTGTCGGCATAGAGGGCTTCTCCAAGCTGCGCATCGCTGGGTAGCCGACCGTCATATGCCCAGGCATCACGCCCGCGATCCACCTCGACGCTGCCGGCCCCGTCAATATTCACACCGACGACGAGCGCCAGTCGCCGACGCCGCGACATCGTGATCGAAAAGTGCGTGTAATCGAGGCGGTTCTCGATGTTGCCGGTCGGGTAGGCGTCCTCTGCCTGGGCTGCTTCCAGGCTTGGCCAGGGCACGGTGAAATCGCCAAGGAAGTCATTGCGGTATCCCTTGCGATTTTCCAACTGCGACGCAGGCGTGATCCTCGGGCTTGCGGGCTGGCGCAGGGAATCGCCTTGCGACCGCAAGGATTGAACGAGCGGTCGCAGATCCGCAAGCCTTGGACGATGGGACAGATTCAACGGTTGTCCTGATGGCGGCATGGCGCTTCCTCGCTGGGCTGGCAAAAATCGTGACTGTGCAGCGTTTGTTGCGAGTCATGATGCTGTCGCTCCGATGAACGTTTAATGACCCTGCCACCCATGGAAGCCGGCATGCCTTCAGAACGGTCCCAGTGTGAGCGGGTACTGGATGACGATGTACAGCCTGTCGATGTCATCGCCGGCCTGGGCGTCGTTGGCGCGGTGGGTGACGTGGGACACCTGCAGCGACAGGTCCTTGGCCGGGCCTGACGGCACGATATAGCGCAGGTCCAGGTCGCGCTCCCAATGCCGGCCACCGTCTCCCTGCTGCGGGCTGTAGGTGCCGGTGTCGTTGTCGAACGGGTTGTAGGCACCGTCACGGGGAGCGTGACTGCCGTCTATGCCGCTTCCTGTTACGTAGCGCGCCATGAAACTGAGGCCGGGAATGCCCACGGCGCCCAGGTCGAGATCGTAGCGGGCTTGCCAGGAGTGCTCGCCCGGGCCATTGAAGTCGGCATATTTGATTGAGTTGGCCAGATAGATGGAGTCGCCACCGACGAAATCGAAAGGCGTGTCGCCATGGACTTTCTGATAGGCCAGGGTGAACGCCTGGGCTTGGAGCCGGTATTTTCCCGACAGGCTGAACGCAGTGTTGTCGAGAGCCCCCGCAATGGCCTGGCCGTGGTCGCGGGTGTAATAGAAGTTGCCGTCGAGAAACAGGCTGCCGGCGGTCGCGTGCAGATTGCCGTAATACTGGCGCCAGGTGTCGCTCAGTTCGGAAGCATAGAGGGCGCCGCCCAGCTTGCGGCCGCTGAACAGATCGGCGCCGATAAAGTCGATGTGGCCGTGGCGGGTGGTCGCGCCGTAGCCGGAAAAATCGCCCTTGGCGGTGGATGCATCCTGATTCTTGAATGCACTGAAGTGACCGGCCTGCAGATCGACCTCGTCGATTTCGCGACTGCTGAGCAGGACGCCGCTGGCGTATTCCGGTTGCAGACGTTTGTCCGCGGTGTCGAATACCGGCGTTTCCACGGTCATTTCGCCCAGCGCCAGGGTGGTTCGCGACGCGTTGAATTTCAGCGCGCCACCGGCACTGGAATATTGGTCCTCGCCGTGGCCGTCACTGTCCAGCGGCAGCAATCCCGTCCCGGCGTGGCCCCTGCCACCGTCCAGTTTCAACCCGAGGAAGCCATGGGCGTCGAGGCCTACGCCAAAGGAGCCGGGGGTGAAGCCGGACTCGAACGTGGCAATGAACCCTTGCGCCCATTCCTGCTTGTAGCTTTTGCCCGCCGAGGTAGGGGAGCGGTAGTCATTGTTGAGGTAGAAGTTACGGCTCAGCACTTCCAGCGATGCCCCTTGCGCGAAGCCGGGCGTGGTGGGCGCCGCCAGTGCCGGGGCATTTCCTGCCAGCAAGGCGAGGAGCCAGAGTGGCTTCAGCGGGGCCGTTCCTTGTCCGTGGGCGATCAGGTTTTTCATTGCAGGCGACATGCGGCAGTTCCAGGTCAAAAAGTGTGGCGAGAGGGTGCGCGCAATCCTCCAGGCTGGGCGTCCTGGCGGTGCTGGGCGATGGATGGGCCATGACATGAATTCCGTGCCGGCGAAAAGCGCGCCGGCGTACCGTGCACGGGTCGGCGCCTCCCGCTTTGGAAGGTCTGAACAGAGCGACCATTCTTGGTGACGCTGCGCGCGGGTGCGAGTTAAACGTTGTTAATTACGAGCCGATAATCGAGTGAACGCCTGATTTGACACGGCGGTCATACGATCAACGGGCCCGACAGCACTCCAGAAAGCCGGGCCCGTGCCGACTCAAGAGGGATTGCCTATAGTTTCTGCGTCACAGGGACGCCCGCTGCCGCGACGGAACACAGATCATGACCCAATCTTCTCATCCGAATTTCAAATCCCTTGGCTGCGCCGAGTGTCGCGACCGTGAAGCGCTGGGGTTCGATTTCACCATGGCCTTCCAACCGATCTTCAATGTCCGCACGCGCCAGGCGTTTGCGTATGAGGCGTTGGTCCGCGGCGTGAATGGCGAGTCGGCCGGCCATATCCTTGGGCTGGTGAATGACAGCAATCGCTATCGGTTCGACCAGGCCTGTCGAGTGAAAGCCATCGAAGAAGCCGCAAGGCTGGGTATGCTGGACATTCCCGGCTGCCTGCTCAGCATCAATTTCCTCCCCAACGCTGTGTACCGGGCCGAGACCTGCATCCGCGCGACTTTGGAGGCCGCGCGGAACACCAACTTTCCGCCAGACAGGCTGATGTTCGAAGTGACGGAAGGCGAGCGGGTCGACGACCCTGATCACTTGAAGTCGATTTTCCTGGAATACGAGCGCCAGGGCTTCACCACCGCCATCGATGATTTCGGATCCGGTTACTCGGGGCTCAACCTGCTGGCGATGTTCCAGCCCCAGGTACTGAAAATCGACATGGCGCTGACCCGAGGCATCGACCACGACCGGGTCAAGCGGGCCATCGTGGAAGGGATCATCCTGGTCGCCAACCGCCTGGGGATCACCGTCATTGCCGAGGGCGTCGAGACGCGTGAGGAAAGCGCCACGCTGCTGGCGATGGGCATCGAACTGATGCAGGGATTCCTGTTTGCGCGGCCTGAGGTCGGCCGGCTTGCGGTCGGAAGTTTTGATTAACCGATAGCCTGAAGCAACGGTGGCGCAGGCCTCACCCCGGTGGGCCTGCTTTTCCAGGTCATGTCCCTGTTGTGGTTACAACGGTGGAGTCCTCGGCGGAATCCGCCGTTTCGATCCCATCGATTCGAATGCCGAAGCCAGCTGCAACAGCTTCGAGTCGTCATAGGCGCGGCCGGCGAACGTCAAGCCGACAGGCATGCCGATGTCCGCCATGACGCCCATCGGCACGGTGACGGTGGGCACGCCCAGGTGACGGATGGCGAGGTTGCCGTTGGCGACCCAGACGCCGTTGCTCCAGGCGATGTCGGCCGACGCTGGATTGACGTCCGCGTCCGCCGGCCCGACGTCTGCCACGGTGGGGAAGATCACCGCGTCCAGGCCGAGGCGCGCCATCCAGTCTTCCAGATCGATCCGGCGTGTCTCTTCGAGGCCGCGCAAACCCTCGGGCAGGGTGGGGATCTGGTCCCACGGCGTAATGCCGCGCTGCGCCATCTTCACGTACTCGTCCATGCCTGCGGCGAGGTCGTCCTCGCGGTTGGGCAGGGTGCCTGGGTCGTGGGGGAAAATCAGCGGTCCGTCGACGTCCGCCAGGCGGTTGAGTTTCGGGTCACCGTTGGCCCGCAGGAAATCATCGAACGCCCAGGCCGACAGGTCCCACAGTTCATGGTGCAGGAATTCCCTGGACACCAGGCCGCGGGTGAACACCGTCGGCGCGCCAGGACGGTCGCCCTCGCAGTTGGACACCAGTGGGAAATCCACCTCGATCACTTCGGCGCCTTGGGCTTCCAGGGCCTTGCGCGCTTCTTGCCAAAGCGCAATCACCGACGGGCGCGTGATGATGCGCTGGCCGGTCGGGCCACCGATCCCAGGCTTTTCGGCGGTACCCGCCTCGGGATCGGCATTGATGTACATGCGCGGGACGCCGAAGCGCACGCCCGCCAGCGTCTCGGGTTTGGCAGCGAGGCTGGGGTAGGAGGCGGGGCGAACCGAATCGACGGGGGGAATCGGCACCCAGGGTTGCAGGCGCCACAGGTCGCCGCGGGTATCCGGGTCGTTCGCGACCACGACGTCCAGCACTTCGAGCAGGTCGGCCATGGTCCGGGCGTAGGGCACGACCACGTCCATGGTCGGCGTCAGCGGCCAGTTGCCGCGCACCGAGATCACCCCGCGCGACGGCGTGTAGGCACACAGCCCATTATTGGAAGCCGGGCCGCGTCCGCTGGACCAGGTTTCCTCGGCCAGGCCAAAGGCGGCGAAACTGGCGGCGGTGGCGGTGCCTGCACCGTTCGAAGAACCCGAGGCGAAAGGTGCCGTAAGGTAATCACCGTTGTAGGGGCTTTCGGCACGGCCATACACGCCGCGCTGCATGCCGCCGTTCGCCATGGGCGGCATGTTGGTCTTGCCCAGGCAGATCGCCCCGGCGGCGCGCAACCGCTCGATGGTGAAGGCGTCGCGATAGGCGACCAGGTCCTTGAAGGCCGGGCTGCCAGAGGCGGCGGTAAGGCCTTTGACCAGGTAACTGTCCTTGGCCGTGTAGGGAATGCCGTCGAGTGGGCCCAGCGTCTGGCCCCTGGCCCGACGGTCATCGGATGCCTTTGCCTCTTCCAGTGCGTCGGGATTGCGAACCACCACCGCGTTGAGGGCCGTGGGCGTTTGCGGACCGTCGTACGCATCGATCCTGGCAAGGTATGCCTGGACCAATTCGACCGCCGTGGTCTGGCCGGATTCGAGCGCAGCCCGGAGTTGGGCGATGGAGACTTCGGTGATTTCAATCATGCTGTGACCGCTGCGGCTGGTGAATGATGTGTGCGAGGAACCGTTCGAACGGAGTCCCGGTGGTTTCACATCTTTCAAAATGGGTTCTGATAATCGGGTGGAGACTGTACTACGAGCGTGACCTGAGGGCACTCCATCGATCAAGAATTACAAAGGAACTGTGGGCAAGGAGCGCATTGCCTCGACACCTCAGACGAGCAAAGTGACGCTGGACTTTCACTTATATGCGAAAAACCATATATTCGGCTAAACACATATGAGTGCCCCTCCATGACGATAAAAATTGGCATCAACGGTTTTGGCCGCATCGGTCGCCTCGCCCTGCGTGCAGCCTGGGGCTGGCCGGAGTTTCAGTTCGTACAGATCAACGACCCGGCAGGTGACGCGGCGACCCACGCCCATCTGTTGAACTTCGATTCGGTGCATGGCCGCTGGCATCGTCAGGCCGAAGCCGAGGGCGACAACATCGTCGTGGAGGGGCAACGCATCAAGGTCACGGCCAACAAGACGATTGGCGAGACGGATTGGTCGGGCTGCGACGTGGTGATCGAGGCCAGCGGCAAGATGAAAACGGTCGCGGTCCTGCAGGGGTATCTCGATCAGGGTGTGCGGCGCGTAGTGGTCAGCGCCCCGGTGAAGGAGCCCGGCGCCTTGAACATCGTCATGGGCGTCAATCATCAGCAGTTCAAGCCCGATCAACATCGCATCGTGACTGCCGCTTCGTGCACCACCAACTGCCTGGCACCCGTGGTCAAGGTGATTCACGAAAAACTCGGCATCCGCCACGGTTCGATCACCACCATCCATGACCTGACCAACACCCAGAGCATTCTCGACCAACCGCACAAGGACCTGCGCCGCGCCCGGGCGTCGGGCATGAGCCTGATTCCCACCAGCACCGGCTCGGCCACTGCCATTGCGGAGATTTTCCCGGAACTGCGCGGACGCCTCAACGGCCATGCCGTGCGGGTGCCGTTGGCCAATGCATCGCTGACCGATTGCGTGTTCGAGGTCGAGCGAGCGACCACGGTCGAAGAGGTGAATCGCTTGCTCAAGGACGCCGCCGAACATGAGCTCAAGGACATCCTCGGTTTCGAAGAGCGCCCGCTGGTGTCCATCGATTACCGCACCGATCCGCGTTCCTCGATCATCGACGGCCTGTCGACCATGGTCATCAACGGCACCCAGGTCAAACTCTATGCCTGGTACGACAACGAATGGGGCTATGCCAACCGTACCGTCGAGCTGGCCCGGATGGTTGGCCTGGCTGGCTGAGGAGTCGCGATGAACATCTTGTCGGCCCTCGCGCCAGAAGTGCGCCAGTACCTGCTCGTCACGGGCAACTACTGGGCGTTCACGCTCACCGACGGTGCCCTGCGCATGTTGGTGGTGCTGCACTTTCATGCGCTGGGCTACAGCCCGTTGCAGATTGCCGCGCTGTTTCTGTTCTACGAGCTGTTCGGGGTGATCACCAATCTGTTGGGCGGCTATCTCGGCGCCCGGCTTGGCCTGAACCGGACCATGAACCTCGGCTTGGGGTTGCAGGTCGTGGCGCTGTTGATGCTCACCGTTCCTTCCACGTTGCTGACGGTCGCCTGGGTGATGAGCGCCCAGGCGTTGTCCGGCATTGCGAAGGATCTGAACAAGATGAGTGCCAAGTCCTCGATCAAGCTCTTGGTGCCGGCCGGGCAGCAGGGCACGCTTTATCGATGGGTCGCCATTCTCACCGGCTCGAAGAACGCGCTCAAAGGTGTCGGCTTTTTCCTCGGCGGGGCGTTGCTCGCGTTGCTTGGTTTCCAGGGTGCGCTGCTGGCGATGGCGGCTGTGCTGGCGCTGATCTGGGTCGGCAGTCTGATACTGCTGAAAAAAGACTTGGGCAAGGCCAAAGCCAAGCCGAAGTTCCGGGACATCTTCTCGAAAAGCCGGGCGATCAATATTCTGTCTGCGGCCCGGATGTTCCTGTTCGGAGCCCGGGACGTCTGGTTCGTGGTGGCCTTGCCGGTTTACCTGAGCAGTGTCTTGGGCTGGGAGTTCTGGACGGTGGGTGGTTTCCTCGCCGCCTGGGTGATTGGCTACGGCATCGTGCAATCCCTGGCGCCGACTATCACCGCAAGGAAGCGCGGCCAGGTGCCCGACGGTCGCGCCGCGTTCCTCTGGGCGCTGGCGCTGGCGGGGTTGCCGGCGGCGATAGCGCTGGGGCTGTCTCATCAGGCGGTGCTGTTGGGTGGGCTCATGCTGTTTGGCGCGCTGTTCGCGGTGAATTCGTCCCTGCACAGTTACTTGATCGTGTCGTATGCCAAGGAGGACGGTGTGTCGCTGGACGTAGGGTTCTACTACATGTCCAACGCGCTCGGGCGGTTGGTCGGGACGCTGCTCTCGGGCTGGGTTTATCAAGGGTACGGGTTGGCCGCATGCCTCTGGATTTCCAGCGCGTTCGTGCTGCTCGCCGCATTGATTTCGTTCGCGTTGCCTCGGCACGCACCCCGAGATCGCTGAGCTCTGCGAGCCTTCGCTTGCCTCCGTTCGTCTAGCCATCACCTTGTCCGTTCTTGACAACATTGCCGATAGGAGGAAATACTCGGCGCACATTCATATAGATGACTAGATAATAAGGTCGATAACGTCTCATGAACCCACTCTCCAGCGATGCCCGCCTGCCGCTCTATCAACGTTTGCGTGACCAGTTGGCCGAGCAGATCGCCAACAATCGCTGGCGTCCGGGGGAGGCGATCCCCACGGAGGCGGCGCTTTCAGCCGAATACGGGCTGTCCACCGGGACGGTGCGCAAGGCGATCGATGCGTTGGTCAGCGAGGGCGTCCTGGAGCGCCAGCAGGGCCGAGGCACCTTCATTCGTCGTCCCCAGTTCCAGTCGTCGCTGTTCCGTTTCTTCCGTTTTCAGTCCGCGTCCGGTGAGCGTCGGGTTCCGCAGAGTCGCATCTTGTCGGTGGAGCCGGTGGCCGCGCCGTCAGCGGTGGCCCAGGCGTTGGGGTTGTCGGTGGACGCGCCGGTCATCCGCATTGTCCGGGTGCGTCTGTTGGATGTTAAGCCAGTGCTCGCCGAAGAGATCTGGTTGCCTCGCAGCCGATTCCAGCCGCTGCTGGAAATCGACCTGAGCCAGCAAGGTCCGCTGCTGTATCCCATCTACGAAGAAACCTGCGGACAGGTTGTCGCTTATGCGCAGGAAACCCTCACCGCCGAGTCGGTCAACGACGTGCATGCGCGCCTGTTGCAGGTGCCGGTCAACAGCCCGGTGGTGGTGATCGAGCGCCTGGCCCGGGATTACGCGGGCAACCCGTTGGAATGGCGGCGTTCGCGCGGACATGCCGAGCATTTCCGCTACAGCGTGGAGATTCGCTGACCACGCCGCGTCAACTGACCTCCCGGCAGCGGATATCGCTGCCCTTGCCGTATTTGTTTTCCTGACTGGCCGGTAGCGGCGCGGTTCGCTTTCGGCTGCCTTTCGTTCCACCTACAAGGATAAAAATCATGTTCAGTTGGTATCGGCAAATCACTTCGCGGGAGCGCAAGACGTTCTGGGCGTGTTTCGGCGGCTGGTCGCTCGACGCGCTGGAAGTCCAGATGTTCGGCCTGGCGATCCCGGCGCTGATCGCCGCATTCGCCTTGTCCAAGGGCGATGCCGGGTTGATCAGCGGCGTCACGCTGGTCACTTCGGCCCTGGGTGGTTGGGTCGGCGGGACGTTGTCCGATCGCTATGGCCGGGTGCGCACGCTGCAGTGGATGATCCTCTGGTTTTCGTTCTTCACCTTCCTGTCGGCGTTCGTCAGCGGTTTTCACCAGCTACTGATCGTCAAGGCCTTGCAGGGCTTTGGCATTGGCGGGGAGTGGGCGGCCGGCGCGGTGTTGATGGCCGAGACGATCAATCCGAAATACCGCGGCAAGGTCATGGGCACAGTGCAGAGTGCCTGGGCGGTGGGCTGGGGCCTGGCGGTCGGGGTCTTTACGCTGATCTATTCCCTGGTGCCGCAAGACATGGCCTGGCGAGTGATGTTCATCGTTGGCCTGTTGCCGTCGTTCCTGATCATTTGGGTGCGTCGTAATGTCGAGGAGCCGGACAGCTTCCAGCGCCTGCAAAAAGAACAGGGCATCCCGCAGAGTTTCTTCAAGTCCCTGGGCGGGATCTTTCGGCCTGAACTGATTCGCGTCACCTTGTTCGGTGGTTTGCTGGGGCTGGGTGCCCATGGCGGTTATCACGCGGTGATGACCTGGTTGCCAACCTTTCTCAAGACCGAGCGCAATCTGTCGGTACTCAATTCCGGCGGCTACCTGGCGGTGATCATCTTCGCCTTCTGGTGCGGTTGTGTCGTCAGCGGCCTGCTGATCGACCGCATCGGCCGACGCAAGAACATCCTGCTGTTCGCGCTGTGCTGTGTGGTTACGGTGCAGTGCTACGTGTTCTTGCCACTGACCAACACCCAGATGTTGTTCCTGGGTTTCCCGCTCGGCTTTTTCGCGGCCGGCATTCCGGCGAGTCTCGGCGCGTTTTTCAACGAGTTGTACCCGGCGGATGTGCGCGGCGCCGGCGTCGGCTTCTGCTACAACTTCGGCCGGGTCCTGTCGGCGGTGTTTCCGTTCCTGGTCGGCCACATGAGCGATTCCATGTCCCTGGGGTCGGCCATCGGGATCGATGCCGGCATCGCCTACGGCGTGGCGGTACTCGCGGCGCTTTGCCTGCCCGAAACCCGCGGACGAAGTCTCGAGACCACGGCGCAACCGGCATCCGACGTAGCGCCTGGCAGCGAAAGCGCACGGGCCTGATTACTGCTTATCTACAGAAAGATGGATACCCATGGTTGATACCTGCACTACGCCGATCACCGGCATCGACTGCCATGCCCACGTGTTCAGCCGTGAGTTGGAGCTGGCTGCCGCGCGGCGCTACACACCGGACTATGACGCCACGCTGGCGCAATACCTGGAACACCTGCGTTGCTACGGCCTGAGCCATGGGGTGTTGGTCCAGCCGAGTTTTCTCGGCACCGACAACCGTTACCTGCTGGCGGCCCTCCGGCAGGCGCCGGAGCGACTGCGTGGCGTCGTGGTGGTGGAGCCGCAGGTCAGCCGAGCGATGCTCGATGACATGGCGCGGCTGGGCGTGGTCGGCGTTCGCTTGAACCTGATGGGCAAGGCCGTGCCTGATTTTCGCGAAACGATCTGGCGCGGATTCCTAGGCCATCTTGCCGAACTGGGCTGGCACGTCGAATTGCATGCACCGGTCGATCATCTGCCGCGGTTGATTCGGCAGTTGATTCCTTTTGGCGTCCAATTGGTGATCGACCATTTCGGCCGTCCGGATGCGCGCCTGGGCGTCGAGCAGCCGGGCTTCGCCGAGGTGCTCAAGTGGGGGCAGGGCGGGCAAGTCTGGATGAAGGTTTCCGGCATCTACCGGTTGGCCGGGACGAAGCGGGAAAACCTCGACTTCGCCCACGCCGCGTTGGCGTTGCTGGAGCAAAGTTTCGGCCCTCTCAGGCTGGTGTGGGGGAGTGATTGGCCGCATACGCAACATGAAAGCGATGTGGGCTTCGACACCGTGATGCAGCAGTTGCAGGCACTGGAGTGCCCACCGCAACTGATGCGTGCACTCATGGTGGAAACACCTCGGACACTGTTCAAATTCTGAACCCCGCGCCGCCGCATCCAACTTTCCTGAACTCGCGGTATGAATAACGATCTAGAATGCATTGTTGCTGCATGAAAAAATCCGCGCTGGCAGATTCAATGAAGTATCCGAGCCTGGATCTCTACCCGGTTTTATACCGGGATCGTTGTGTAGCAGGTATTCAGCCAGGCGGATCGAGGATCAACCATGTCAAACATAGAAGCGTTTCCCACGGAGACGCGCGCGCAGAGCGATTACGAAAGTCTTTTGGCGATGGGTGCCAGCGCGCTCGATGCGATTCCTGGCGCGGTGTACCTGTGCGATCACGACGGCTGGCTGGTCCGGTACAACAGCGAGGCGGCGACCCTGTGGGGGCGAACGCCCACATTGGGAAAGGGCGGTGATCGTTTCTGCGGTTCCTATCGACTTTTCCTGCCCGACGGCACCCCGCTCGCGTTCGAAGATTGCCCGATGGCTTGGGCACTCGAGGCGGGAGCCGCGACGCGCAACCAGGAAGTGCTGATCGAGCGTACTGACGGATCGCGCGTCGTGGCATTGGTCAACATCCGGCCCCTCAAAGACGCACAAGGCGTCATCCAGGGGGCGATCAATTGCTTTCAGGACGTCTCCGCCCAGCACGCCATGGCTGATGAGCTGCAGCGCAAGAATGCCGACCTCGAGGACTTTTTCGAAAACAGCGCCGTGGGCCTTCACATCGTCAGCGCCGACGGCCTCATCCTGCGCGCCAACAAGGCTGAACTGGCTTTGCTGGGTTACTCGGCAGAGGAGTACATCGGTCGCAGCATCACTGATTTCCATGTCGACGAGCCGGTCATCAATGACATCCTGGATAAGCTCGGCAGCGGCGAGTGCCTGCAGGACTACCCGGCGCGCCTGAGGGCCAAGGACGGTTCGATCAAGCATGTCACCATCACCTCCAACGGGCGCTTCGAAGCGGGAAAACTGTTCAATACGCGCTGCTTCACGGTGGACATGACGGGTGTCCATGCGGCCGAGACGGCGCGCCAGGAGAGCGACGACAGGCTGTCGGCAACGTACGAAGCGGCCACGATCGGCATTGCCGAGTGTGGGGCGGATGGCCGGCTGCTGCGCGTCAACGACGCTTTCTGCAACATGCTCGGCCGCACGCGGGAAGAACTGCTGGCGATGACATTCCTGGACTACACCCACTCCGAGAGCATCGACCAGGATGCGGCCCTCTATGCCCGCCAGGTCGCGGGTGAAATGGACAACTATGCGCTGCGCAAGCGCGCTTTCAAGCCCGATGGCGAGACTGTCTACCTGGACATCCACAGTTCTTCTGTCCGGGACGCCAACGGCGCGTTTCGCTATGGCGTGCGGGTACTCCAGGACGTCACGCTGGCGCGGCGCATGGAAAACCAGATCCGCGACAGCGAACGGCATATGCGCAACCTGCTCGAGGCACTGCCGGCGGCGGTCTACACCACCGATGCGCAAGGTCGTATCACGTTCTTCAATCGGGCGGCGGTGGAGCTGTCGGGACGAACGCCACAATTGGGCGACCTTTGGTGCGTAACCTGGAAATTGTTCAACACCGACGGCACCTTCCTGCCCCACGATCAATGCCCGATGGCGGTGGCCCTGAAGGAAAACCGGCCGATACGCGGTGTCGAGGCGGTTGCCGAACGTCCCGACGGCACCCGCGTGCCGTTTACCCCATACCCGACGCCGCTGCACGATGCCGAGGGCAACCTGGTGGGGGCCATCAACATGCTGGTGGACATTTCCGAGCGAAAGCAGGCGGAAGATCGGCAGAAAACCCTGATCGACGAACTCAACCATCGGGTCAAGAACACCTTGGCCACCGTGCAGTCCCTGGCGGCCCAGACCGCACGCAACGCAGAAAGCGCAAAGGACGGTTACAACCGCTTCGAAGCGCGGCTGCTCGCGTTGTCCCGCGCCCACGACCTGCTGACGAGGCGGCATTGGGGGCATACGGCCCTGGCGTCCCTGGCCCAGGAAGTGCTGATGCCCATTTTCGGCGCCGACCCTGCTCGTATCACGATCGAGGGCGACGCCATCGAGGTCGACACCCGGGTGGCGCTCGGCCTCACGATGACCCTCAACGAACTGGCGATCAACGCCCTGAAATACGGTTCGATGTCCGTCGAGACAGGCCGGCTTTCGGTGAACTGGAATGTCCAGCCGCAATCGAACGGCGTGTTGCTCACCGTGGACTGGCGCGAGCAGGACGGTCCGCCAGTGTCACCGCCGGAACGCGAGGGGCTGGGGTCGCGATTGATGAAACGCTGCATCGAGCGCGACCTGGGCGGGATATTCGTGCTGACCTTCGCACCTGAGGGCGTGCTCTGCCGCTTCTCGTTCATGGTCACCGAGCATCACGCATGACGTTATTTGCTGGGATCAAGGTGCTGCTCGTCGAGGACGAGGGGACCGTTGCCATGCTGATCGAGGAAATGCTCGAAGAGCTGGGGTGCGAGGTGGTGGCCTCCGTCCCGCGGCTCGCCCGGGCCCGTGAAGTGGCAAGTACGGCGCAGTTCGACCTGGCGATCCTGGACGTCAACCTCGCCGGGGAGCGGGTTTTTCCGGTTGCCGAAATCCTGCGGGATCGTAAGATTCCATTTCTGTTCAGCACCGGATACGGCGCCAGCGGTGTGCCCGCCGAGTTTGCCCGGTATCCGGTTTTGCATAAGCCGTTTTCAGAAAGCGAATTGCAGTTGAAGATTGCGCTGACCCTGAACCACCAAAGCCTGTCCAAGGAGCAACCATGAGTCTGCACGGCCAATACGATTCCCAGAACATCTTCGCGATGATCCTTCGCGGCGAAGCCCCTGCCTACAAGATCTACGAAGATGACGATGTGCTGGCCTTCCTCGACATCTTTCCCCAATCACGCGGCCATGTGCTGGTCATTCCCAAGGCGGCCCAGGCCCGCAATATCCTCGATGTCGACCCGGCAGTCCTCGGCACGATGATGGCGGCGGTGCAACGCCTTACCCGCGTCATCGTCGACGAGTTGCAGCCGGACGGCGTGCAGATCGCCCAATTCAACGGCGCGCCGGCTGGCCAGACGGTCTTTCACATCCATGTGCATATCGTTCCGCGTTGGGAAGGACAGGCGCCTGGGGTACACGGGCAAGGGAAAGCCGATCCGAAGGAGCTCGAGGCGTTGCAGGCGCGGTTGGTGGGGCGTATTCGTTCGGGGGGCTGAGGCCGTAGCGCTTGTCCTCATTGCAGCGGGACATACACATCGGTTTGCCATTGATCCTGTGGCGTCTCGGGATAGGCGCTCAGGTAATGGAAGAACAGCGGCTGGTCGCGAAATTCTTCGCCGCTCGCGGGCAGCCAGTCGCGGTAGATCGGGTAGATCGTTTCGCCGATGTGATC
Source organism: Pseudomonas frederiksbergensis (assembly GCF_035751725.1). Classification (GTDB taxonomy): domain Bacteria; phylum Pseudomonadota; class Gammaproteobacteria; order Pseudomonadales; family Pseudomonadaceae; genus Aquipseudomonas; species Aquipseudomonas frederiksbergensis_A. The sequence continues at coordinate 2,464,699 of NZ_CP142104.1, forward strand.
AGGTGACCCCACGTGGCGAACCACGACGTAACGTCCGCCGGGGATGATGAGCGGCTGGACACCGAACGCATTCGGCGCTACATCCCCACTAATCTCACCGCAGATCGCGAAGCGGAAAGCGTGTGGCGGTGTGGTATCAGGGTTGCCATAGGGAATGCCGAACGTACGGCTCGATGCCACCGGCGACTGCCCGCTCTGCATGCGCCATTGGACGAACTGGCGCACGCTTTCGTTGACCAGCCCAGCCGGTCCACGATGTTCCAGCGCGGCGACCTTGACTTCAGGGAGTTCGATGATTCGAACTTGCATGAGGATATTCCTTGAAAAGTGGGGGATGGCGAACACCGTATTCCAGACCTGCCAGCTTGGGTTCTTCCTGAACACGCTTGGCGCCATGCCGAACGCTCGACCGAACGCCCTGGAAAATGCCTCGGGGCTTTTAAAACCCGCATCCAGCGCGGCGTCCAATACCGAGTAACCGGCAAGGGCGACCAACTGATGTGCCGCGCGTCGCAGCCGCATCAGATGCACATAACGCGAAACGGGCACGCCCATGAACGCCGTGAACTGCCGGTGGAAGTGATAAGCCGAGAAGTTCGCCACGTCACTCAACGCCTTCACCGAAAGATCACCTTCGAGATTGGCGTCGATGTAGGCCAAGACGGCGTCGAAGCGTTTTTTGTAAGCGAAATCGCTCGGTTGTTCAGGCACGGATAATGGCTCTTGGAAATGCGGTCCGTGTAGAGTCGACTATCGGCCACGGGCCTGCCTAGCCGTGTTTGCTCAAAGAGCGTAGCTCGGCACTAGGCTCTGTACGAAATGTATCCGCACTCACCCATACTGCGTTGAAACGGGGCTCGGAATGCTCATGTACTCCAGTACACTGCGCTTCCTCGCCCCGTTTCGCCTTGTCTGGCCTTCGCGCGAACACATTTCGTACAGACCCTAGCAGCGTTCTCCGGCAAGCGTCAGCAACGAAAGGCCAGTGTTACGCCCGTCGTTCATCCATGATGTTTCGATCCTGGTTGATGATGCACTTGGCTTAAACGCTGAGATGACGCTTCACCGCGTCTTCGAGTATGTCTACCAACTCCGGATCCATGTAGCGATAGTCGTCGGGAATATCCAAGGTATGGATCCGCTTGTATTCAAGCAGTCGGGAATATTCGGCCTGCAAGCGATTCAGGTGTTTGCGTTCCATGACAAAAATGATGTCGGCCCAGCGAATGTCCGCTGGGCCGATGTGCCTGCGCGCGTTAGGGCTGGTGCCCGCCGAGCGGACACTGAAGCCCGGGCGGCGGCGCCAGATTGCCTCCGCCGTGGGGCTGCGCCACTGGTTACGACTGCAGACGAACAGAAGGTTTGTCACACTTGATCCAACAGTTGGCGAGTGCTGCTGATGGGATAGCTCATGCCGAGTTGACGTGCCCTGGCGAGCTTGTCGGCACGGGTATACATGAGCTTCCAGTTTTTTTCCGGCTTGAACTCCGGCCGACGAGCCGGTTTGTCATTACCGTGTTTACGACGGGCCTGCGTACGCCGCCAGGCGCGGCTTCTTTCCATGGTTTGTTTCCTCGTGAGTACCGGGTTCAGCAGCCGCGGTAATACGAGTCGGAACCGCATAAGCAGGAATATGGGCAATGGCTAGGCCTCGTCCCGATTTCGGCATCGGCTGCGTGCATCACTCAATCTGACACTACTCCAGGTAATACTTATCCCATCCTTGCGAATCAACGGGCCGCCGGGGAGTTTGGTCACGCCCCGGTCATGCCCACCTGAAGCAGGCTGCGCCGGGTGAGGCAGGCTGGTGACCTTGAAGCGGATGGCGCTTTCACGTCATCGATCATGCGGCACCCTTGAGTTGGGAATCGAAAATGATCTGTACCGCCGGGCTTCGAAGCAGGCTCGCCGGGGTGACGGTACGGCGTTGCCAAGGAATCCGGCCAAAGTACCACAGCCGCCAGAACGCGAGATTTGGATCAGCGTTGTCTTGCAGCAAGGTCGCGAACGTTTCCACGTGGCCGACCTGGATATTGGTCGCTTCTTCGATGACCTCACGAACGAAACGAGAACAGAACTGGCGCCGCGAGCTGATGTTGAAGCCGGTGTCATAGAACGTGCCTAGCCGGTGATCAGTTGCCCTTCGCAGCGCCTTGCGCTGGATGTTGGAGAGCGGGTGCGTGAGCCTCGTGACTGCGCAGTGTCCGTGTTCGGAGCGCTGCAGAAAGCGGGAGAGCGAGGTGGTGCGCGAAAACGGAAAGGTACTTTCGGCGATCAACGGCTCATCGCCGCTGTCGTCGACCACCAAGCCGACGTGGTTCGTCCATGCGTTCGTCGCGTTGGCGACCTCCAGGAACGGGCGTGCGGTGACGCGGATAAACACCATGTCGCCAATTCGCAGGTCATCCGCGAGTGGCCCACCGGGTGCTGGGGAATCAAGTGCTGCGGTTTTGTTGATAAACATGCTGGTCGCTCGGCTGTCTGGAGTTTTCAGCATGGGGAGGAGGTGGCGTATTTCGCAACGTTCTAATCATAATTTCGCTAAGCTGATACCAACGGTATCGGATATCAATACTTATGACTCAAATTGTCCAACTCATCTCCACCCTGAAAAAGCGCCTCAAGGCTGCCGGCCTGACCTATCGCGACGTGGCCCAAGCGCTCGACCTGTCGGAGCCCAGCGTCAAGCGATTGCTGGCCAGCGGACGCCTGACAGTCGAACGCCTGGCCCAGCTCTGTGAACTGCTGGGCATGACGATGGCTGAATTGCTTGAGGAGGCGGAGCGATCGACCCCACGCCTGCAAATGCTGACGCGGGAACAGGAAACGCAACTGGTTTCAAACGAAAAGCTCTTGCTGGTGGCGGTGTGTGCGCTGAATCACTGGTCGCTGGACGACATCGTGTCTGCCTACAGCGTTACCAAAGCCGAATGCATCAGCCACTTGATTGTGCTGGAACGGATGGGACTGGCGGACCTGAAGCCGGGAAATCGCATCAGGCTGCTGGTAGCGCGGGATTTTGATTGGCTGCCGGACGGCCCTATCCGAGGGTTCTTCCTCAAACAGGGCTTGCCGGACTTCATGGCCAGCCGATTCGACAGCCCCGACGAAACCCTGCACTTCGCCCATGGCATGCTGACCCATCCCGCTTACGCCCAGTTGCAAGCCGAAATCCACAAATTGCGCAGCAAGCTGGCGGCGCTTCACGACGAATCGTTGACCGCGCCGCTGTCCGAAAAACGGGGGACTGCCTTGTTGCTAGCGATGCGCGTCTGGGAGCCGCAGGTGTTCAGGAAGCTCAAACGGGGTTAATCGAAAAGGAGCAGTGACTTATCGGGCTGGAACCAGGATCACTTCAGATTGCTCTGGAAGAAGCGCGTCAACTTATCGAAAGGAATCAGATCGACCCGATCATACAGATCGACATGCCCGGCCCCAGGAATGATCACCAGTTCCTTGGGCTGGCCGGCAAGTTTGTAGGCCTCTTCGCTGAACTCCCTGGAGTGCGCATCGGCGCCCGCGATGAAGAGCATCGGATGGGGCGAAACGGTCTCGATGTCATTGAGTGGGTAGAAGTTCATGAACTTGATGTTGCTGGTCAGCGTCGGGTGCGTGGTCAGGTCCCTGGACGAGCTCGATGGCGTGAACTCGCCGCGTGGCGTGCGGTAGAAATCGAAGAATTCGCGTTGGATCGGATGGGTATTTTCATCCAACTGATGCACCGTACCGCTGGTGTACAGCGTTTCACCGCCAGCGAACTCCACGTTACGCTGCTGTGTTGCTTGGGCAATGATGGCTCGGCGTTGATCGAGCGTCTGGGAGTGCTTCAACCCGTTGCGATTGACGCCGCCCATGTCATACATGCTCACAGTCGCAATGGCTTTCATGCGTGGGTCGATCTTGGCGGCGCTGATCACGAAGCTGCCGCTGCCACAGATGCCGATGACGCCAATCCGCTCCTTGTCGACGAAAGGCTGGGCGCTGAGAAAATCCACGGCGGCGCTGAAGTCCTCAGCGTAGATATCCGGCGAGACCGCGTTGCGTGGCCGCCCCTCGCTTTCGCCCCAGAATGAAAGATCCAGGGAAAGCGTCACGAAGCCTTTTTCCGCCATCTTCGTGGCATAGAGATTGGCGCTTTGCTCCTTAACCGCCCCCATCGGGTGGCCCACGACAATTGCCGGACTGCTGGTCTTGCCGTTGAGTTTTTTCGGGATGAACAGGTTGCCCGCGACGTTCATTTGATACTGGTTCTTGAAATTGACCTTTTGCACGATCACTTCATCGCTGGTGTAGAAGTTGTCTGCGCCGTTTGACATATCGGCTCCTATCGCTGAAAGAGACGTGACGAAAAGCGTTAATAAAACGAGGATTTTTTTCATGGGGGCCTGTCGATGTGGGTTATCGATCGTGGGTAAACGTCACTTTCACGGACTCCGGCCCCAGGGCTTGGGCGAGACCAGAGGCGTCGTTGATATGACCCAGGCGCGTATACGCGTAGGTTGAGTCGAAGTCCTTGTAGAACACGACCAGGGTGTCCTTGCCGTACAGCATCAGGTCACCGTTGCGGATCGTTCCCGGCCTGCTCGCCTTGGCGGGTAGCGGTTGGGGTAGGGTTGCGTATTTCTCGTTGCGATTGAGATCGCTCATCTCCAGCGCCAGCGGCAATAGCCCGGCAAGCGCCCGGGCGGCAGCGCTGTCGGTCAAGGTGATGGCGAAGCGCTGTTCACCGACGCTCATCCACATAGCCGTTTCCTCCGTTGCGGAAGATGCCGACGCGGCGCCGTTGATCGTTGCGTAGCTGCCAAGCACGAGCATCACCAGCAACAACAAAAGCCGGGCCGACCTCATCGCAGTTGTCCATGGGTTTCTATTCATGGGGCACATGGTGACCGGTGGGCAGTGGTGCGACTAGCTAATTAATGCTTAATAGGGTTATAAGCATGGCTAATCAATCCGCTTGAAGTGCTTTCGCCATGGTCAAAAGAAATCTCAACGATCTGCTGTCTTTCGTCACGGTGGCGAGGGAGGGCAGCTTCACCCGGGCTGCCGGCGCATTGGGCGTCACCCAGTCGGCTCTGAGCCAGGCGATCAGTGGTCTTGAAGCACGCCTGCAGATCCGCTTGCTCACGCGGACCACCCGCAGCGTTTCGCCGACCATTGCGGGCGAACGCCTGCTGCACGCCATCGGCAATCGTTTCGATGAGATCGAAACCGAGTTGGATAGGCTCACGGAAATGCGCGACAAGCCCGCCGGCATCGTCCGCATCACCTGCGGCGACCATGTCTTGCGCACCACCTTGCTGCCGAAACTGACCGGGTTGCTGCACGACTACCCGGATATCAACGTCGAGTTTGATGTCAGCTACGGCTTTCGTGACATCGTCGCCGACCGTTTCGATGCAGGGGTGCGTTTGGGCGACACCATCGACAAGGACATGGTGGCGGTGCCGATCGGCCCACCCTTGCGGATGGGCGCCGTGGCTTCGCCAGAGTACTTCGCCAGCCGCCCCATCCCCGGGCATCCTCGCGACCTGATGAACCATCGCTGTATCAACCAGCGCATGCCGACCTCCGGCGGGCTCTATGTCTGGGATTTCGAGCAACGCGGCAAGCAAGTAAACGTGCGGGTGGACGGCCAGCTCATCTTCAACACGTCGACGCACATCGTGCAGGCGGCAGTGGCCGGGCTGGGCATTGCCTACCTGCCGGAAGAAGAATTTGAACCGTACCTTCAGGAGGGTCGGTTGGTGCGGGTATTGGAAGCGTGGTGCCCGCCATTCTCCGGCTACTATTTGTACTATCCGAGCCGGCGACAACCGTCACCTGCATTTACACTGGTTGCCAATGCGTTGCGCAAGGACGCCCAGGGGGATGCCTCGAAACCTTTGCCTGCTGGCCCGTAAGACCAAAAAGCACCAGCCGTCGTTTTCAGAGTGCTGTTGGCGGCTGGCCCTTTGAAGGTCGCTCCCTATGAAGCGATGTCTGATACAGAAACCGTTTTGGTGTCGCTATAAATAAATAAAAGCAAGAAGGATTAGGTCGAGTCCTAGGATGACTCTGCCAAAATTGCAGAGATTTCCAACGCTTTCTTTATAGCTATTCTTATAGAGGCACCACCATGGTCCGGCCACTACAATACTTTGGCCATTTTTTGCATGGGGATACGCCATTATCATCAGGCTTATATAAGTCAAGCCCAGTAACGAAAAAACATATGTGATCATTGTTTGTACTCTATGGGGCCAGTGCTGTAGTTGGGCCCCGGAATGCCGCCCATAAGTCCGCCATAGGCGCAAAGTGTTCCGTCGGGGTTCAGTTGTCCTCCTAAGAACAGACCGGCTCGGCCCGGCGCCCCGGATACGACTCCACCGTTGGGAATATGATCTTTCCAGTCAGGACCACAATTTGTTTCTGGTGGAGGGGGCAGTTCACATACTAGTATCGCAGCACCCAATCCGCCGACTCCAAGGGATCCTATGGCGGTAGGATCTCCTTGAATATAGGACGCACAGTACATCCCAAGACAAGCGGTAAGGCCGTAACGAACGACCTGTTTTCCTGGCATAAGCGTAGGGCCGTTGGGAAAACCCATAAGTCCTTTAGGATCGATAACATTCAACGGATTGGCCGTTGCATATTCGTAAGTATTCAAACCACCCGCCAACCCAATCGGATCACTCTGCACATAGCGTCCAGTTTTCGGGTCGTAATCACGAAAATAGTTATAGTGGAGTCCAGTCTCGACATCGTAGTACTGACCGGGAAAGCGCAGATTGATTTCCAGTTGTCCGCCGGCTTCCTTTGTACCAAATGCATCGGAAACCCACTCCCATACCTTGGTTCGCGCCGCGTTCGTTGCGATCCGCGGTGTGTTGAGGTGGTCACTATGGAGGTAGAACTCGGCGCTGTTTGCTGGCGCGCCCGTTGCACCGTAGCTCACACTGATCCCGCCCAAGGGCACTCCTTCGAGCCAGATATAGAACTGACTTTTCAGCTTCTTGCCTTGGTTATCGAATACGTGCTCGCCAAGAAGTTCGCCACTCAACCCGTAGATAAATGTTGTAGTGCCTTGAGAGGTGATTTTTTTGGTTCGTTGGCCGAAAGCGTTGTAGCGGAACCGAGCTTTGACAGCACCCTTGATTTTCACTTTGCTCAGGCGATTCTGCTCGTCGTAGGAAAACTGACGATTGGCGCGGTCTGCGGTCAGGTTGCCTGCCGCATCGAAGTCTACCGAGTGGGTGCCTGCCTGCGTCAACCGATTGTTGCTCGTCCCATACTGATAAGACGTGCCAGCGGTGACACGCAACTCGCCGTCAATCAACGTGCTGAGCGCTTTTCGGGTGCGGTTACCCGCAGGGTCATAAACGTAAGTCATCCGGTTGAAAGCCGTAGATTCTCCTATCAGGCGATCCAGCGGGTCATAGCTGTAATCAAGGTTGCCGAGTGAACCGCGTTGCATTTGGGTGATATTTCCATGGGCATCATAGGCGTAGGTCTTGCTCTGGCCTGCAACGGTTTGAGCGGTAAGCCGGTAGTCCAGATCGTAGGTACGTTGAAGCGTAGTCCCGTTGGCCCAGGTCAGGTTTTTAAGCGGACCGAAAGGTTGATACGTGATGTTGCTGGCGAGCGCGGTCGGCTGCCCCGTGCTGCGCCGGACCTGCACTTGGCTGATCTGCCCAGCGGTGTTGCGTGAGTAGACGATGCTGAAACCTGTTGGATAATCGATCCTGCTCAACCGATTGGCGACATCGTATCCATAGCCGATTTGTTCTGGCTGAGTCGCTGTGTTTGCGGGCGCTGTTTGCCGCTGGGCTGTAACGTTGCCTTGGGCGTCGTAGGTGTAATTCAGCACGCCGTTGACGTCCTCCACGGCTGTCAGTCGGCCGATGCCTTTGTTACCGGCGGCAATCGAATCGTAGTGGAATTGAATGTCCAGTGCCGGGTTCGTCAGATAGCGGCGGGCGGTCAGGCGATTGAGCGCATCGTAGGTAAAAGTCGTGACCACACCACGCGCGTCCACCTGTTGCGTTACGTTGCCTGCGGTATCGTACTGATAGTCAGTGGCGCCGCTGTCAGGGCTGTTCAACCGCGTCAGGTTCCCCAGGCCGTCGTATTGATATTGGGTGGTTACACCACGTGGGTCGCGGACGTGCGTGAGGTTATCTTGAACGTCGTACTCAAGTTGGGTGATGCCATTAAGCGGGTCAGTATTCGTCACCAATCGGTTCAACGAGTCAAAGGCCCGTTGGTGAATGTGATTGCGGGGATTGGTCAGCGCGATCGGATTATCGTTGAGGTCGTACTGTCTCTGGCTTGTCTGGCCGGCCGCACCCACTGAGCGCAGCAAGCGACCCAGTTCGTCCGGTAAATTTTAAGGTGTTACCAAAACCATCAGTAACGGTCGCAATGTTGTCTAAATAGGTAATGCTCAGCGTGCTACCTGATTTAATAAGCGCAATTAGCCTTCCGTTGCTATCAAATTCAAGTGAGCGATTATTGCGGGCGTGATAGCTCCGACGGTCCGACTGATAGACGAGCGTTCCTGTTTCGGGTGGCCTAGCCTCATAAGACGTTCCTTTTTTATCAAAAAACGATCGACTGCCATTCAGGTAAATAAGTGGGATGGAGCGCTGTAAAACGATACATATATAGTGTGTTTGTAACCTTGTGTTGTGATCCAGCAAAGCAGTCACCACGCTGGCAGTCAGGAAAACGGCCAATAGCCACCGATCGCTGTGCGTCACCTACAATCACTTGTGTATTTGACTTCCCGCGGCGTAGGACAACTTTTCCCGCTTGGTCGCTTTCAGAACACGTTTAGTCGTCCATGTGCAATCGCCACCTTTCGGGAGTGGCAAGCTGTGAAGATGCCCCGGACCAAGTGCGCCAAAGACACCTGGCCGGCGAGCAAGAATGGCGATCGGATTTGCCACGTAACCGTGACGTGGGCCGCACGCCCTAGCCAAGACTCCGAACGACCACCGCCACGCGGCGCTGTCGTTCGAGATGCCGAGGTACGTTTATGCCTGATGAGACGCTTCACCTGCCTCTGATTCACAGCGTGCTGGCGCGCGAGAAGGACACTCCCGGTGCCTTGTTGCCCATCCTCCATGCCATCCAGGAAGGTTGCGGGTACGTTCCCGACACCGCCGTCCCTGAAATCGCCCATGCCCTCAACCTCAGCCAGGCTGAAGTGCGCGGCGTCATCAGTTTCTACCATGACTTTCGCACCACGCCACCGGCGCGCCATACCCTGCGCCTGTGCCGGGCCGAGTCGTGCCAGAGCATGGGGGCCGAGGGCCTGGCGGCGCAGCTGCGCGAACAGCTTTCGCTGGACGATCACGGCACCAGTGCCGACGGAGCGATCAGCCTGCGGCCGGTCTATTGCCTCGGCGCTTGCGTCTGTTCGCCGGCCCTGGAGCTGGATGGTGAACTGCATGCACGGCTGACCCCGGAACGCCTGCGCCAATTGGTGAATGGCTGCCTGGAGGATGGCTCATGCTGACCTTGTGCGTTCCCCGTGATTCAGTGGCCCGCGCCGTCGGTGCGGACAAGGTGGCCGATGCGCTGGCCCGCGAGGCCGAACGGCGTCAATTGCCGTTGCAGGTGTTGCGCACCAGTTCCCGCGGGCTTTATTGGCTGGAACCGTTGGTAGAGCTGGAGACGCCCGAAGGGCGCTTGGGTTTTGGTCCGGTCACCGCCCAGGACGTGCCGGGCCTGCTGGATGCACTGGCGAGTGATCCAGGCAGCCACCCATCGGCATTGGGACTGGTTGAGCACATTCCCTATCTCAAGAGTCAGCAACGCCTGCTGTTCGCACGTGCCGGCATCACCCAGCCGTTGTCCCTGGATGACTACCGCGCCCAGGGCGGTTTCCTCGGGCTGGCCCGGGCGATCCAGTTGGACGGTGCCGAGGTGGTCGCTCAAGTGCTCGACTCCGGCCTGCGTGGTCGGGGTGGGGCGGCATTCCCGGCGGGCATCAAGTGGCGCACCGTACGTGACGCGCAAGGGCCGCAGAAGTACGTGGTCTGCAACGCCGACGAAGGCGATTCCGGCACCTTCGCCGACCGCATGCTGATGGAAGGCGACCCGTTCCTGTTGATCGAAGGCATGATCATCGCCGGTATCGCCGTGGGCGCGACGATGGGTTACATCTATGTGCGTTCGGAATACCCGGACGCCGTCAGCACGCTGAACGAAGCACTGCGCATCGCCCGCGACGCCGGTTACCTGGGCGCGGATGTGTGCGGTAGTGGCCATGCCTTCGAACTTGAGGTCCGGGTCGGCGCTGGCGCCTACATCTGTGGCGAGGAAACGGCGCTGCTCGAATCCCTCGAAGGCAAGCGCGGCACGGTTCGCGCCAAGCCGCCACTGCCGGCGTTGCAAGGCCTGTTCGGTTTGCCGACGCTGGTGCATAACGTGGTGACGCTGGCCTCGGTGCCGGTGATCCTGGAGAAAGGCGCGCAGTTCTATCGTGATTTCGGCATGGGCCGTTCCCTGGGCACCATGCCATTCCAATTGGCTGGCAACGTCCGCCGTGGCGGCCTGGTGGAGCGGGCGTTCGGCCTGAGCCTGCGCGAGTTGGTGCAGGAGTACGGCGGCGGTACCGCGAGTGGTCGTCCGCTGAAGGCCGCGCAAGTTGGCGGGCCCCTGGGCGCCTGGGTGCCACCGGCGCAATTCGATACGCCGCTGGACTACGAAGCGTTCGCCGCCATGGGCGCGATGCTCGGCCACGGTGGCGTGGTGGTCGCCGATGACAGCCTGGACATGGCCAGGATGGCCCGGTTCGCCTTGCAATTCTGCGCCGAGGAATCCTGCGGCAAATGCACGCCGTGCCGCATCGGTTCGACCCGTGGCGTCGAGGTGGTGGATCGCCTGCTCGCCAGCACCGATGCCAATGCCCGCCAGGACCAGGCGTTGTTACTGCAAGACCTCTGCGACACCCTGCAATACGGCTCGCTCTGCGCCCTCGGTGGGATGACGTCCTACCCCGTCGCCAGCGCCCTCAAGCATTTCCCCGCCGACTTCGGTCTGGCGACCCCGGAGGCCGACCAATGATCACGATCTTCGATCCAGCCAGCGACATCGACCTGGGCACCCCGGCCCGCGAAAGCGACGTGCAGGTCAGCCTGACCATCGACGGGCGCGAAATCAGCGTCCCCTCCGGCACCTCGGTGATGCGCGCGGCGGCCTTGCTCGGCACCACCATCCCCAAACTGTGCGCCACCGACAGCATGGAGGCCTTTGGCTCTTGCCGCATGTGTCTGGTGGAAATCGACGGCATGCGCGGTTATCCCGCATCCTGCACCACGCCGGTAACCGACGGCATGGTGGTGCGCACGCAAACGTCCAAGCTCGCCACGCTGCGCCGCAACGTGATGGAGCTGTACATTTCCGACCACCCGCTGGACTGTCTGACGTGCCCGGCCAACGGCAACTGCGAATTGCAGACCGTGGCGGGGCAGGTGGGCCTGCGTGAGGTGCGCTACGGCTACGAAGGCGCCAATCACCTGGCCGAAGCCAAGGACGTGTCCAACCCGTATTTCGACTACGACCCGAGCAAGTGCATCGTTTGCAGTCGCTGCGTGCGCGCTTGCGAGGAAATCCAGGGCACCTTTGCCTTGACCATCAGCGGGCGCGGCTTCGATTCCCGGGTGGAAGCGGCTGGCGGCGAGAACTTCCTCGACTCCGAATGCGTGTCCTGTGGCGCCTGCGTCCAAGCCTGCCCGACGGCCACGCTGATCGACAAAAGCGTGGTGGAGATCGGCCAGCCGGAGCGCAGCGTCATCACTACCTGCGCCTATTGCGGCGTGGGCTGCTCGTTCCGCGCCGAGATGAAAGGCGAACAACTGGTGCGCATGGTCCCGGACAAGAACGGCCAGGCCAACCACGGCCACTCCTGCGTCAAGGGCCGCTTCGCCTGGGGCTATGCGACGCACCCGGACCGCATCACCAAGCCGATGATCCGCAAGCACATCAACGACCCGTGGCAGGAAGTCAGCTGGGACGAGGCGGTCACCTACGCCGCCAGCGAACTGCGCCGCATCCAGCTCAAGTACGGGCGTGATTCCATCGGTGGCATCACATCCAGCCGCTGCACCAACGAAGAAACCTATCTGGTGCAGAAGCTGGTGCGCACGGCGTTCGGCAACAACAACGTCGACACCTGCGCCCGGGTCTGCCATTCGCCGACCGGCTATGGCCTCAAGCAAACCTTGGGTGAGTCCGCCGGTACCCAGAATTTCGATTCGGTGATGAAAGCCGACGTCATCCTGGTGATGGGCGCCAACCCCACCGACGCGCACCCGGTGTTCGGTTCGCAACTCAAGCGCCGCCTGCGCCAGGGCGCGCGGTTGATCGTCATCGACCCACGGCGCATCGACCTGGTGGATTCGCCCCACGCCCGCGCCGAACTGCACTTGCAACTGCGTCCGGGCACCAACGTGGCGATGCTTAACGCGCTGGCCCATGTGATTGCCACCGAAGGCTTGATTGACCAACCCTTTGTCGAGGCGCGCTGCGAGCCTGCTGACTTTGCCCGCTGGCGCAATTTCGTCAGCCTGCCGGAAAATTCCCCCGAGGCCCTGGGCCCGGTCTGCGGCGTGCCTGCCGAGCAGATTCGCGCCGCCGCGCGCCTCTACGCCACGGGCGGCAACGCGGCCATCTACTATGGCCTCGGCGTCACCGAACACAGCCAGGGCAGCACCTCGGTGATGGGCATCGCCAACCTCGCCATGGCCACCGGCAATATCGGCCGAGAAGGCGTCGGCGTGAACCCGTTGCGCGGCCAGAACAATGTCCAGGGTTCGTGTGACATGGGCTCGTTCCCGCATGAGCTGCCCGGCTACCGGCACATCTCCAACGAAGCGGTGCGCACCCAGTTCGAACAGGCCTGGAACGTGACCCTGCAACCCGACCCGGGCCTGCGCATCCCGAACATGTTCGAGGCGGCGCTGGACGGCACCTTCAAAGCGCTTTACTGCCAAGGCGAGGACATCGCCCAGAGCGATCCCAACACCCAACATGTGACGGCTGCGTTGTCCGCTCTGGAATGCGTGATCGTCCAGGACATTTTCCTCAATGAAACGGCCAAGTTCGCCCACGTGTTCCTGCCGGGCAGCTCGTTCCTGGAAAAGGACGGCACCTTCACCAACGCCGAGCGCCGCATCTCCCGCGTGCGCAAGGTGATGGACCCATTGGCCGGTAAAGCCGACTGGGAAGCCACCATCGCCCTGGCAGACGCCCTGGGCTACAAGATGCACTACAACCATCCTTCGGAGATCATGGATGAAATCGCCCGCCTGACGCCGACATTCAGCCGCGTCAGCTACGCCGAACTGGAGCGTCACGGCAGCCTGCAATGGCCGTGCAACGACGCCGCGCCGGACGGCACGCCGACCATGCACATGGAGGAGTTCGTGCGCGGCAAAGGACGTTTCATGCTCACCGGCTACGTACCCACCGACGAGAAGGTCAACGGTCGTTATCCGCTGTTGCTGACCACCGGACGCATCCTCAGCCAGTACAACGTCGGCGCCCAGACCCGGCGCACCGACAACGTCGCCTGGCACGAGGAAGATCGCCTGGAAATCCACCCGACCGACGCCGAAAACCGTGGTATCGCGGAAGACGATTGGGTCGGCATCAGCAGCCGCGCCGGGCAGACCGTGCTACGGGCCAAGGTGACCGAGCGGGTGGCGCCGGGCGTGGTCTACACCACGTTCCACTTCCCCGAGTCCGGGGCCAACGTGATCACCACCGACAACTCCGACTGGGCCACCAACTGCCCGGAATACAAAGTGACGGCGGTGGAGATCGTGCGGGTCAGCCAGCCTTCGCAATGGCAGAAGCGTTATCAGGCCTTCAGCGATGAACAACGCCGCTTGCTCAAGGAGCGTCGACATGCGGAAAAAGCCGAGGTGCGTCGATGAGCGCTCAGAACCTGATCAAGATGGCCAACGAGATCGCCCGTTATTTCGCCACCGAGCCTGACCAGGCGCTGGCGGTGGCTGGCATTCGACAACACATCAAGAACTTCTGGACGCCCGCCATGCGCCGGGACCTGGGGGCGTGGCAGGAAAAATATCCGGATGCGGTGTTGCATCCGTTGGTGTTGGCGGCGTTGAAAGAGCCGGAGGGAGTCACTTAAGCAAAACTATCTGTGCCCCTGTGCCCCTGTGCCCCTGTGGCGAGGGGATTTATCCCCGCTCGGCTGCGCAGCAGTCGTAACCAGTCAGCACGGTTAATTAGATGCAACGCGGTGCCTGGTATGGGGTTGCTGCGCAACCCAGCGGGGCGGTGCGACGTTTCGCTAAATCCCCTCGCCACAGTATTATGAGATGGCTCAGGTCTGGGGCTGCTGCGCCGTCCAGTGTTTCATCTCTTGCGCAATAAAATGATTCACCAGATCGCTGTACAACTTCTCGATGGCATCCGGGTCCAGCCCCTCGGCCTCGGCCCATTCCCGCCGAGTCGTCAACATTGCCTTGAAGCGCTCCGGTGCACGTACCGATGTGGCCGATGTCTTGAACTTCGACGCAGCGAGTACGTATTGAAAGCGTCTGCCCAACAGTTTGATGACGGCTTGGTCGAGGGCATCGATTTCCTGGCGGATGTCTTCCATGCCGGTGCATTGCGCAGGGGATAGGTGGTTTTTTACTTCCATTTAGTTAACTCCATTTGTTTTTCTCCGTGGGAGCCTGCTCGCGAAAGTGCTGGGCCAGCAAGCATCCGCACTCATTGCGCCGCCATCTTCGCGAGCAGTCTCCCACAGATAGATCAGCTTCCGAGACCACGTCGTTCGATCACGCCGAATACGTCTGTCGCGTCCTGCACGAGAATGCGGGCGACGTTGGTCAGGGTGTTGATGTCGCTGGCGGAGGAGTCGCGCAGGCTGGAGCAGGCCACCAGCGTCAGGTAATCGAGCGTGGCGTGCAGGCGTTCGCTGACGCAGGCGTGGAGTTCGGGCAGTGGGGCTTGAGTGTCGATCAGCAGGACGGGCTGGGTCGTAGCGGTTTGGGTCAGAGGGGTGTAGCGGGGTAACTGTTGATTAGCTGTCATGAGATTACTTCCTTCAATAAAAGAAATGCCCCCTTTTCGCTGCGAAACAAATGGGTGGCAGTTGCGCGCAGGTTCGCAGACCGAGGAAGGAAAACTCGGCAGACCCGAAAGTCTCCCGCGCGCAACCGCCATAAAATGAAAGCGGGCAAGTTTGCCTGAATTTCACTCGACGGTGCATTTCCTTTGCGATCGGGCTGCGAAACCCAGTCACTGACGAAAGCCAGCGACGCCCCAACTATAGAAGTCGATCCCACCCCCCACAACCGACCTGTAGGACGTCCCGGTCCCCCATGGCGAGGGAGCTTGCTCCCGCTCGGTGGCGCAGCCGCCGCAAAACCGGGCGCTGCGGTACGTCTGACGAAACGGAGTCGCCAATCCTAGGCCGCTTCGCAGCCCAGCGGGAGCAAGCTCCCTCGCCACGGGTCGTCATTTCCTACGAGATTTTCGGACCGTAAAATCGCGCCACATATCCTGTCATCCGAGACGCTTCACATCTCGGTGATGCTGACCGACAATGCCCGCTCTGCTCCGGGGTAGTTCAGCGGTAGAACACCTGGCTCTTAACCGGGTGGGCGCTGGTTCGAATCCAGCCCCCGGACCCATTATTCGCAGGGTCATCAGCACGTATGCTCAAGGACGACACTGAATCTGACGGAACACAGGGCATCGGCGCGGGCTATGCGGCCTTCCAATTGTCCAAGGCCCTCATCGCCCAAGGCGCCGATTCCGAGCCAGAAGCCCAGGTCCAGGTGGCTCAGCGGATCGCCCGTTGGCAGCAGGTACTGGCGCATGCCGTGCAGGGAACTGTGCAGTACGGCGCCCGCATGCCGATGGCGGATATTCCCGTCTGGGTGACGTTGGAGGTTGCCACGGGCGGGTTTGCCACGGGGCAGCTGCTGGCCGGTGGTCAGCTCAATGAGCACGAGCAAGTGCTGGCAGCATCGATCCCGGGCATCCGTCCGGGTTTTGAACGTCTGGATCTCAATGCGTGGTATCTGACGGATGAAGGGCTCGACGTCTTGCGGGGGTATCTGGGGACGGGCAATTACCGCGTCGATGTTGCGGAAGAGTCGGCCCTGCTGTGCGTGGCGTGGCTGCTGGATCAACATCAAGTGGATGAGGCCTGGGCGCTCATCGAGACGATCACCCCGTTCTTCGATCGCTTGCGCTTCTTTCCATCGCCTTGCGCAAAACCACAATCTTCTTCGGCGCAAGTCCATGTATTCAACGTTGGTGAGATTCGCCAACGGCTCTTGGAGTTGCGGGCTCAGCCACGTCTGGCGGTTCAGAAGCAGGTGATCGAAATCTACCTGCCACTGTACGACGCCGCCGTCGCCCATTTCCTTTTGACTTACCAGGATGAATGGCCGTGCCGGGTTTATCCCGAGGGCTGGCCCGAAGAGGCCGCTTCGCTTTGCACGCGCTTCAACGCATTCCGCGATGCCGAAGAGCACACCATTGGCGCTTCGAAACCACGCCTCTCGGAACTGTTCGCACTGCTCGAACAATGCTCTGGCGACCCAAGCTCGTTGACAGGCCGGCAAGTCGGCCGGATTCGTCAGATCGTTGGGGATTTCGTGCGCAAGCATGGTCTGCCCGACTCCGACCTTCATCGTGAGTACCGGTCCAGACAGCGCGAGGATGTCGCCGCGCCGGGCCACCATGTGCTCGCCAAGGCGGTTGCCAAGCGAATGGAACATTTTCCGGCTGATGATGGCGTATCGGATTTGACGCCCTTGCTTGAGCCGGTCACTGCGCAAGAGGCAAACGCATTTGCCCTTGCGGGCGAGGCTGATCTTCCGCGATCGATTCGCCAGCGCGTGGAGCGCTGCGGTAGCGGTACGATTGCCGAACTGATCGAGCGCGGCTTGATTACGTCGGGCGACACCGTCGCGCGGGTATTGCCGGCGATGACCGCTGACATACGGAGCGCCGGGTTTCGCGACCCCGCCTTGGGCAATCTCTACGCGGCAACTTATCGTGCTTTTCGCCAGCGCCGCTCGTTGTTACTGGTCGATCTCCAAAGCCAGGTCAGGCTGGATGAGCTGCCCTGGGTGGCGCTCATGGAAGGCCAACGACAACGTCACTCGCTCGACGCGGACATCGCTCGGCAGGCGCTTATCGAGGCGTCAGCGCTGACGCTGACTGCCTTTCCCCAGGCGATCCTGCCCAACAAGCTGCTCAAGGAACTGCGTGCCCTCGCCGAAACAGCCGGGCTGGATCTGCCGTTCGTGGACGAAGTCGCTTCGGACATATTCATGGGGGAATTTTCCAACAAGTTCATTGATGCGGCCAGGCGGGCGGGCAGGGCGCTGGCAGGTACCCTGTACGCCCGTTACTACGATATCGATACCCACATCCTGGCGACGCTTCCCGACAAACCCAAGTCGAGAGCGAGCCAACCCTTCTGGCGACGTTCGTCAACAAGCACCGACCCCCTGACGACCTTGTGCGCGCGGCGTGCAAACGCAGAGCTGGGTACCTGGCGTCCCGCAACCAACGGCACCATCATTGAACAGCAACAGATAGTGACCACGCAGAATCTCTCGATACTGTTCTGCGAGCTCGATTTGAAAACACTGTTGTATCCGCGCGTGAGCTCACTCGCCCAGGCCTGTTTTGAATGGATCTGCAGACGCCAGCAGATGCGTATCGAGCATTATCACGGGCGCTTGATCATGCTCAAGAACACGGCTTACGCCTGGCGCCAGATGATTTTTTACCTGTCGATGCTCGATGAATCCGAGACGGCGTCGACTATCGAAGGCATCGAAGCACACTTCGTTAGCCAGCCGATTGCTTTTCAGGAGAAATTTCGACCGGTGATGATTGGGCTGCGCCTGGCAGCGGCGGGACGTCGCTTGCCGCAGCAAGATCGAACCATCGAAGGTGCGCGTGTTTTTCTGGGGTGGACGACGGAGTCGCATTGGTTGCGATAAGACGTGCGCTGACGAAGGGCAAGCCGGCTGAAGATTGCCCTGCTCATCGCAAGGCAATAGGTCATGGCTGGGTGCTGTTCACACAACAGCATCCAAGACTAGCCAGTATTTACGTCTCTATGGAACCACCGCTGTTTTTTTCTTCCTGATGTATGTTTTTCTGGTGCCTGAAGGGGGGCAGGAGGTTACGACGTGGCTTGGAATCAGGCACAAGTTTCCCTGCCGAACCTGGCCACAACCGCATTTGGGATCCGGAGCGCCAGGCGAGAACTTAAGCAGCACGTTCCCATGGAGATGTGAATGCGTCGCAGGGAACAGCGCTACTGTGTGTGGACAAGTTTGTCGCTGGTGTGTGGCAATAACATCCCAATCCCAGCCTTTGGCTTGGTAGGCATCTATGGATTCCTGTTTTGGATGCCCATAGACATTCCCGTTGCCCACTGACAACACAAGCTTTTTCGGCCCTCGCTTTAACGGTTTTGGAACATCCGCGACCGTTATTCTTGACCCATGGTGGGGAGCGATCATGCCAGCCAATTTCAGGCGTTTGTTTGTCTGCAAGGAGGGGATAGACGGGAAGTCCGCGTCGCCAGTCATCAAGATAGCTGGGCCCTTGCGATTGGGTTGGACAAACATTGCTATACCGGTGTTGTTTCTGTCCTGCGGCAAATGGGAGGGAGGATCGCAGGCTTCCAGCCAACCCTCGGAGAAATCAATTCGGCGGCAATTGTTTGGCCATAGAAGCATGGCTGGGATTCCAGGAAAGAGATGAACCTTGGTCAATTCGCGATAGAAACTCATCGCCAATGGACCGATCTGGTGCGCTTTGGTCTGAGGCGCGCGTCCAATCCAGAAACGCTGGAGCGCTTGCGCGTTCCATTCGTGCCTGGTCGTTAAGTTCGTTGGGTTGAATGCGCTTCGCTTGATGGCATAAGACCAGTGGTCCATATCCCAATGGGACAGGACTACTGGCGCTACAGTGCGTCTGTCGCAGGCAAAGAAGTCCGGCTGTGAAGGCGGTCGGGTAAAAGAGTGGAAGTTGGGGGCCCAGCCTAAGTCAAAGAAAACCCGGGGATGCTCGTATTGGTCAACTATGGCGTTGCAGTTCCCCTGGCCCACATCGTAGGCGGCAGCGGCGAGGTCGCCCGACGCACGCAGAGAGAAATCCAAGATCGCAGCAATAAAAGTCGCCGGTGTTCGAGCCTCTCCAGAGAGCGTCAACATCCTGTATTCATCCGGTTCCAGCTGCGCTGGAGTCAAGCTTGTGATGTGAAGATAAATAGACTCAGTGTTATCCCCAAACATCACCACCTCGGCGGGAATTGAATGGGCAGCGGCGTGTGAGGCCACCTCGATGCTCACCCATTGGCCGGTATATTCGGCAAGGCCGGAGAACAGCTTCGCTAATGAGTTAAAAGTGGTGCGTAAAGCAAGCAGGTCGAAGATTTGTTCGTCGCTGAAGGTTCTGGCGAATCCATCGAAGATCACCCATCCGCCGGTTTCTTCGTTTTGCTCATCGCGCTCTATTTCGAGGAGTGCCGTGAATTGTCGACGTTTGCCTTCGAAAGCGTCATGTTCCTTCGTCTCGTATTCGCCCATTTTGCGTCCTTGCTGGATTCACCGGCTGATAATTGGCACCGCGCGTATCGCGTCGGCGTCCTGCCGAGAATAATGGCCATCTGATATTGAATAGGCAAGCGAGCGTTGTGTTGAGATCCGGCCTTACTTTTTTGGGACGGTTCAGGGGGCACGTTCCAAACGTAGTGAATTTATAAATAAGTGCTGGGTCATTAAAGGGACGATGGGCTCCATTTCGAGTGCTCTCTGCCTTCTATCCCCAACCAAGGACGGACAATGACCTTCTTTATTTTTCTCCTCGCCTGCTGTGCTGCTGCAAGCACTGGCGTCATTTTCAAACCAGGCCCATGGTACGAATCCCTGGTCAAACCCAGCTTCACGCCGCCCAATTGGCTGTTCCCCGTGGCCTGGTCGGTTATTTACCTGCTGCTGGCCTGGGCAGGGTACCGCTTGAGCCTGATACCGGGAAGCCAATTGGCGCTGTCGTTGTGGGCGGCGCAGATTGCGCTTAACACGTTGTGGACGCCGGTGTTTTTCGGCGCGCATCACATGATCGCCGGCATGGTGATCATCACGCTGCTCTGGCTGGTCGTGGCCGCGATGGTGGTGTTGGCGTTGCGCCTGGACGTGATCACCGGGTTGATCCTGTTTCCCTACCTGGCGTGGCTTTGCGTGGCTGCTGCGCTGAACTTCTCCATCCTGCGCAACAATCGCTGACGGCGCGAAGCAAAGCCAGCACGCATCGCCTTTGCACCCATCACGCCGGTTTCAGGCATTGAATAAGCCCAGAACACCCTGTCGACTGGAGCCAAGCCGCTCTGCTGTCTGCTAACCAGCGCGGCCATGCCGGTCTTGGCGAGATCAGACAAAAAAGCGACGCTCACAGCTAACTGACTCGGGAGCGTAGGCGGGTAACGTGGCTCAACTGTTTACCGCAGAGCCAACTACACGAGGGATTGGATCAGACATCCAGGGTGTGCCGCTTTCAGGAGGAGCGAAAACCAACCAGCACCGACAGTCCCTCGACACGCCTCACTGTCGATAAGAGAACAACAATGACCAGCCCGACCTTCAAGGATTCGAACGGCCACCTGGCGCAGGGCTTCAAGCCTCGTCACGTCACCATGCTTTCAATTGCCGGGATAATCGGTGCAGGCCTGTTTGTCGGATCGGGCCATGCCATCGCCGCTGCAGGCCCCGCCGTGATGCTGGCGTATCTTTTTTCCGGTCTGCTGGTGGTGCTCGTCATGCGCATGCTGGGCGAGATGGCGGTGGCGCGGCCGGATACCGGTTCGTTTTCCACCTACGCCGACCAGGCGATCGGGCGCTGGGCCGGCTTCACCATCGGTTGGCTCTACTGGTGGTTCTGGGTGTTGGTGATTCCCATCGAGGCGCTGGCCGCCGGCCATGTCATGAACCAGTGGTTTCCCGCCGTCGATGCCTGGCTGTTCGCCTCGGTGTCGATCATCGCCCTGGCGGTGACGAACCTGTTCAGCGTGTCCAAGTATGGTGAGTTCGAGTTCTGGTTCGCCATGGCCAAGGTGGTGGCGATCATCGGTTTCATCTCCCTGGGCTTCGCGGTCCTGATGGGCTGGATTCCCGAGCGCGAAGCCAGTGGCTTGAGTCGCTTGATGGAAGAATATGGCGGCTTCGCGCCCAATGGCTTGTCGGCCGTGGTCGGGGCGTTCATCACGATCATGTTCAGCTTCATCGGGACGGAAGCGGTGACGATCGCTGCCGCCGAGTCCAGCAACCCCGCACAGAACATCGCCAAGGCCACCCGCTCGGTGATCTGGCGCATCGGCGTGTTCTACCTGCTGTCGATCTTCGTGGTGATTTCCGTGGTGCCGTGGAACGATCCTCTCTTGGCGTCGGTGGGTTCCTACCAGCGGGCACTGGAGTTGATGAACATTCCCCACGCCAAGTTCATGGTGGACGTGGTGGTGTTGATCGCCGTGGCCAGTTGCATGAACTCCTCGATCTACATCGCTTCGCGCATGCTCTATTCCCTGGGGCGGCGTGGCGATGCGCCGAGGGCGGTGGAAGTCACGTCGTCCGCCGGGGTGCCCAGGGCAGCGGTGATTGCCAGTACCGTGTTGGGGTTGGGCATCACCTTGTTCAGCTATTTCATGCCGGCCGGGTTGTTCCAGTTCCTACTCGCCAGCTCCGGCGCCATCGCGCTGTTGGTGTACCTGGCAATCGCCGTCTCCCAATTACGCATGCGCCGCCAGCTGGTTCGGCAAGGTGTTGAGCTGGGCTTTCGCATGTGGTTGTTTCCCTGGCTCACCTGGGCGGTAATCCTGTTCATCTGCGGCGCGCTGGCGGTGATGATGGTGACACCCGAGCACCGCAGCGAGGTGAGCACCACCCTTGGCCTGGCCCTGGTCATTTCCTTTATCGGATTGGTGACGTCGCGGCAATCGCCGCAGCCTGAAGAAGCGGTGTCCCTGGGTTAACACTACAAACCTGTGCGAGCTTGCTCGCGATAGCGGTGTGGCAGTCAAATCCCAGCCACTGACCCGACGCCATCGCGAGCAAGCTCGCCCACAGGGGCCTGCGTCTCATCCCCTCGTTTTTCACCGTCCGCCGAAAATCCCTCATCCGCCTCTGGCACTTACCTTTGGCAGCGTTGTCAGTAGTTGGCGCCCGTACGGGTGGAGTTCGCCACAGATGGCGACAATGTCAGCAGGATGACGCTCTTTTTTTGACGCCTTCGGGCTAATGACTCGCATGGATTGCATCGGGACGGTTATTTCTTTTGCGGGTTGACACTCTATGGGTTTGCTCCTTGATCCACGGCATGACATTGACGCCGCGTTGTTAAGTTATCGGCGTGTGTTCTGGTCCCTGGGCTTGTTCAGCGGGGCGATCAATCTGCTAGTGCTGGTGCCGTCGTTGTACATGATGCAGGTCTATGACCGGGTCCTCACCAGTCGCAACGAAACCACTTTGTTCATGCTCACCTTGATCGCCCTCGGGCTGTTCATGTTCAGTGCGTTGATCGAGTGGGTGCGCGGCGAGGTGATGATCCGCATGAGCGCCGGGCTGGACGATGCCTTGGGCGAACGGATCTTCGATGCGGCGTTCGCCCGCAGCCTGCGCGAGCACAACGCCAACCCGGCGCAAGTGCTGAGTGACCTGGCGACCCTGCGGCAACTGATTACCGGCCAGGGCCTGATCGCCTTGCTCGATGCGCCGTGGTTGCCGATCTTCCTGTTGGTGGCGTTTATCTTTCATCCCTGGTTCGGCGTTTTGACCCTGGTGCTCGCCGTGTTGCTGATCGGCCTGGCGCTGTGGGGCGAGCTGGCGACCCGCACGCGCCTGGGGGAGGCCAATCGACTGGGCGTGCAATCCTCGATCTACGTCAACAGTACCCTTCAGAACGCCGAAGTCATCCAGGCCCTGGGCATGCTCGGGCCGCTGCGCCAACGCTGGAGCCTGCTGCAACAACGGATCATTGCGGCGCAGGCCCACGCCAGCGATCGCGGGGCGCGCATCACCTCGGCGACGCGTTTCGTGCGGATTTCCGGCCAGTCCCTGGCTCTGGGATTGGGCGCGCTGTTGGTGCTTGAAGGGCAGCTCTCGGCGGGCATGATGATCGCCATGTCTTTGTTGTTGGGACGCGCCCTGGCACCGGTGGAAATCGCCATTGGCTCGTGGAAGCAATTCAACAGCGGCCGCCAGAGCTACCAGCGCCTGAGCCAATTGCTTGAGCAACACCCCCGTGATCGCTTGCGCATGCCGCTGCCGCCGCCCACGGGTGCGGTGCGCCTGGAGCAAGTGTATGCGGGGCCGCCCGGGGCTTCGCAGCCGATCTTGCGGGGCATCAATTTCAGCCTCGGCAAGGGCGAAGTGCTCGCGGTGGTTGGCCCCAGTGCCAGCGGCAAGTCGACCTTGGCTCGCGCGTTGGTTGGCGTGTGGCCGGCCATGGGGGGCTCGGTGCGCCTGGACGATGCCGAGATCAGCCAGTGGTCCCATGATGCGCTGGGGCCGTACCTCGGTTATCTGCCCCAGGACATCGAGCTGTTCGACGGCAGCGTCGCCGATAATATCGCCCGCTTCGGTGAACAGGACGCCGACAAGATCATCGCCGCCAGCCGCCACGCGGGCATCCACGAAATGATCCTGAGATTTCCCAAGGGCTACGACACGCCGCTGGGCCCCGGCGGGCTGGGTTTGTCGGGCGGCCAGAAGCAGCGTCTGGGCCTGGCGCGTGCACTGTACGGCAGCCCGTCGCTGATCGTGCTCGACGAGCCCAATTCCAATCTGGATGAAGCCGGTGAACTGGCGCTGGTGCAAGCCATTGGTGTGCTGAAGGCCGCCGGCAGCACCGTGGTGTTGATCACCCATAGGCCCAATGTGTTGGCGGTGGTCGATCACATCCTTGTGTTGAAGGACGGCACTCAGCAAGCGTTCGGCCCGCGAGACCGAGTGCTCAAGGCGCTGATGCCGGGGCCAAGGCCAACCGCCGTGCGGGAGGCAAGCAAAGATGCGTGATTTGAAACCGACCGCAGCGGCCCACGGTGAGCATGGCTTGAGCGTGCTCAGCAGCAACACGCTGCCCAGCGCCAGCACTGATGCGGGCGGCGCGGCGCGCTACGGCGTGGTTTTCCTCGCCCTGACCCTGGGCGGTTTTCTGCTTTGGGCGTGCCTGGCACCGCTCGATCAAGGCGTGGTCGGCAGCGGCACCGTGGTGGTGGCGGGGGAGCGCAAGGCGGTGCAGTCGCTGGTGGGCGGCGTGGTGGAGAAACTACTGGTCAGTGACGGTGACCGCGTCAGCCAGGGGCAACTGTTGGTGCAGCTCAACACGGTGCAGGCCCAGTCGCAGTTGGACGTGACCCTGGGCAAGCTGCTCAACGACCGCAGTATCGAGGCGCGGTTGATGGCTGAGCGCCTGGGCGCCGATGAAATCCAGTGGCCGCAGCAATTGCTGGAGCGCGCCGACGAGCCCCGCGTCAAGGCAGCCATGGCCCTGCAGAGCCAATTGTTCATGACCCGACGTGCCGAGCTGGGCAGTCGCTTGCAGATCATCGAGCACGAAATCGGCGCCTTGCAGCAACAGTTGCAGGGCTACGAAGGGGTCAAGCGCAACTACGACGCGCAGATGCGCTTTCAACAACAGGAGCTCGTGGGGCTGCGGGAGCTGGCCCGCGAAGGCTACGTGCCGCGCAACAAGCTCTTCGAGGCCGAGCGCAACGCGGCGCAACTGGCCGGACAGATCGCTTCTGGCATCGGCGACGTCGGCCGCACGCGCCAAGCCATCAACGAGAGTCGGCTCAAGGCGTTGCAGGCGCAGCAGGAATTCCGCCGCGATGCTGAAACCCAGCTCAGCGAAGTGTCGGCCGAAGCCGCCGGCTATGCCGATCAGATCCGCGCCTTGCAATTCGAAGTCGACAACGGTGCGATCCGCGCGCCAGTGGCGGGCCAGGTCATGGATTTGTCCATCCATACGGTGGGCGGTGTCGCCCAGGCCGGGCAAACGTTGATGCAGGTGGTGCCGTTGGACGCACCGATGGCGATCACCGCGCGCTTTGATCCGTTGATGGCCAACAAACTCACTCCCGGGCTGCCCGTGCATGTGCATTTCACCGCCCTGCAACGGGTGGATACGCCGACGGTGACCGGCACGGTCACCACCGTGTCGGCGGATCAGTTGATCGACGAGCAGACCCACCAGCCGTACTTCTCCGCCAAGGTCGAGATTCCCGCCGAGACGGTTGTCTCGTTGCAAAGCGCCGGGCTGCTGGTGCGCCCCGGCATGCTCGCCGACGTCACCGTGGTGACGGGTGAGCGCACCCTGATGAATTACCTGATGAAACCCCTGCGCGAACGCTTGCTGGCTGCCTTCAAAGAGGAATGAGCATGACCGACCGTTGCCGTTATGGCGTCCGTGTGCTGTTGAGCCTGTGCACCAGTTGGGCGGTGATCGGCCCCGCCTGGGCGGCGGAGGGCGGGTTGAGCCTGACCGCCGCCTACGACGCCTCGCGGCTCAATGACCCAACCTTGCAGACCGCGACCCACGCCTACGACGCGTCACGACAGGAGGAGGCGATCGGGCGTGGCGGGCTTTATCCGCAAGTGTCGCTGTCATCGCGTTATGGCTATGGCGGGCGTACGGACGGCGGCGATGACAGCAGTTATGTGAACAGCAACGATTACCAGGCGAACAGCGTGACCCTGGCGGCACAACAACCCCTTTACGATAAGGGGCGCTGGGCGGCGTACCAGGAAGGCAAGGCGCGGGGCGTGCTTGGCAGCCAGCAGTTCGATGTGGCCGGCCAAGCCTTGTTCGATCGCGTCGCCAAGGGCTACTTCGATGTCGCGCGCGCCGAGAATGAACTCAAGTTGATTGCCCAGCAAAAAACCGCCATCCGTGGCTTGGTCGTGCAGAGCAAAAAGCTCTATGAGGGCGGCCAGGGCGCGATTACCGATATCGACGAGGCCCAGGCCCGGCTCGATCTGGTGGAGGCCCAGGAAACCGAAGCCCAGGCGCGCCGCGTGGCTGCGTTGCGGGCGTTGTCGGGGCGTACGAGCGTGCCCATCGACGACATCCAGCCGATGCGCGAAGAGTTGCCCACCGGCAGCCCCATCCCGCCTGAGCAGGATTTGCCTTACTGGACGGCAATCGCTCGCGAGGCCAGCCCCGAATTGGCGGCACGGCTGGCGGCGGTGAAAGTTGCCGAGGCCCAGGCCGACAGCCAGCGCGCCGGGCATTATCCGACGTTGTCGTTGACCACCCAGTTGACCCGTCGGGAAACCCGCCAGTACCAGGAGCTCGATCCGCGCCAGGACACCTATTACGTTGGCGTTCAACTGGACATTCCGTTGTACCGCGGCGGCGCGGTCCGCGCCTCGGTAGCCAAGGCCGAGGCACAGTTGGCTGGCGCCCAGTCGGACTATGACGTGCAGCGCCAGGAACTGGCGGAATCAATCGAGACCGATTACCTGGGCGTGGTCGCGGGGTTCGCCAAGAGCAAGGCGATGCTACGGGCGGTGGAGTCCAACCAGCGGGCGCTGACCTCCACCGAGAAGGGGTTCCAGGGCGGCGTGCGTTCGACCGTCGATATCCTCGACGCCCAGCAACGCTTGTTCCAGGCGCGCCGGGACCTGCTCGATACCAAGCTCGACATGCTGCAAAGCTATGTAAGCCTGCACACCCACACCGGCCAGATGAACCGTGCAGTGCTGGAGCAGGTGCAAAGCCTGTTCTGATCTGAAGTGTGCAATGTTGTTGTGGCGAGGGAGCAACCTCCCTCGCCACAAAGGCAGGTGGAACACAAGGGGCTGCATAGCAGCCCCAAAAAGCTCAATCAGGCAGTGAAGTCACTGGCATGCAGCTCCTTGACGCCCACCAGTTGCACTTCGAACTCGGCGGTGGCGTCCGCGTCGACGCTGCCGTAGAGGATGCCGTCGACAAAGCGCAGCTGGCCGGTGGCGTTGGCGTCGAAGGCGTTGCTGCCGATAAAGGTGAACGCATCGAGGGTGGCGGTCAGCGGGTTGGCGTCCAGGCCGGTGAAGTCCAGCTTGTCCAGCTCGGTGCTCTTGAAGCCGTTGATCACGTCCCGCGCCGCGCCGACGTCCATGTCCGACAGTGCGCCAAACGCGTAGGTGTCCGCGCCGGTGCCGCCGGTGAGGTTATCGGTGCCGGCGCCGCCGATCAGCCGGTCATCGCCGGAGCCGCCCACCAGGGTGTCGTTGCCCGCGCCGCCGTTGAGGATGTTCCCGGCGCTGTTGCCCGATAACGTATCGGCGTAGGCGCTGCCGGTCAGGTTCTCGATGAACTTCAAGGTGTCCAGCCCGGAACCCACGGTGTTCTGTTGCGCGGACGTCGAGAGGTTCACGGTCACCCCGGCCAGGGCTCGCTCATAGGAGACGGTGTCGTTGCCATCGCGTCCGTCGAGGATGTTGTCGCCGGCACCGGCGAACAGAATGTTGGCCAGCGCGTTACCGATCCCGTTGGCGGCGCCGGGGCTGTCGAGGTAGAGGTTCTCGACGTTGTTGCCCAAGGTGTAGGTCGCCAGGCTGCTGTGGACACTGTCGATCCCGCCCGACACCGGGTTGCTGCTGTTTTCGATCACGGTATCGCTGGCGTTGTCGACATAGTAGGTGTCGTCGCCGTCGCCGCCGCTCATGCTGTCGGCGCCTGCGGCTCCGTTGATCACGTTGTTGGCGACGTTGCCGGTGATGAAGTTGCGTCGCTCGTTACCGGTGCCGTCGATGTCCGAGACGCCGGTCAATACGAGGTTTTCCAGGTTGGCGCCGAGGGTCCAGCTGACCGAGGCCTGCACCGTATCGATCTGTGAGGTGGAGGTGTTGGTTTCCACCACGCTGTCGAACGCGTTGTCGACGATGTAGATGTCATTGCCATCGCCACCGGTCAACGTGTCGGCGCCCAGGTCACCGTCCAGCGTATCGTTGCCGGAGCTGCCCACCAGGGTATCGGCCTGGTCGGTGCCGGAAATCATCCCGCCTTCATTCTGCGCGCCGTCGAAAATGTCCTGCACGCTGTTGTTGTCGTTGGGGTTGCCCTGGAAACCGAGGTCATCGGCGATGTAGTCCGCCAGGCGCTGGCCGACGATTTCCGCTGATTCCTCGTGCAGGTGCCAGACGTCGTCGGGGTAGACCAGCGGGTCCACTTCATAGCGCAAGGGCAGGTCGTCATAGTCCACCGCCAGTTTCACGTCGGCGCGCTCGGCGGCGATAGCTTCCTGGGTGGCGCGGACATAGCCCACGCCCTCGACGATGGCGGCGATTTTTTCCTCCGAGTAGCCACGGGCGCGTGCGGCGTCCTGCTCGTAGTGGCCGGTCTCCATCATGTATACGGTGAAATTGCCGAACTGGGCGTGCAGGTAATCGAAGACCTTCAGTGTCGCCGCCTTGTAGGCCGCCGCGGCGGCTGCCTTGTCGGTTGAGCGGGCGATTTCCTGGGCGGCTTCCTCGCCCTGGCCCCAGATGATGCCCATGGTCACGTTGTCGATGGACTTCAGTTCGGTGAGCTGGTCGCGCAACAACGTCACGGCCCGCAACAGCGCCGGCCCCGGTTGGTTGGTGTCGGTCAGCCACCAGCACAATTTCAGTTCCTCGGCCCCCAGCGTCGACAAGCCGTTGACCGTGCTGCCGCCCACGGCAATGTCGATGCCGTTGCCGTCGGCATCGTTGAACTGGCTGCGCACGTCGTAGGTGGTGTACTTGCTCAGGTCGTTGACCAGCATCGAGGTGCCGGATTGATCGTCGTCCTCGCTCATGCGCAGCAGGCGCGCGTTGGACTGGCCGAGGGTCGGCAAGTAAAGGATGTCTTGCTGGGCGCGTTCGTCGAAGACGAAGTCGCTGGCGGTCAGGGTGTTGAGGTAGTTGCCGTTCAGGGCGATCTCGAAACGGTTGCCATCGGCGTCGGCCTGGCTGGACTTGACATAGGTCTTGTCGCCCGCCGCGTTCAAGGTCATGTAGAGCGTGCCGTTGCTGCCGTCGCCGAGACCAAGGAAGCCCAGGCCGGACACGTCGATCTTGTCCACGCCCACGGTGAAGTCATAGATCGTGTCCGTGGCCGTGACGCCGCCGGTGTCGTAGTCCCGGTAGCTGTCGGACAGGTTGTTGTAGCGGAACGTGTCGGCGCCGTCGCCGCCATACAGCGAATCGCGCCCGGCGCCGCCGTCGACGATGTCCGCGCCGGTGCCGGCCTTGATGGTGTCGTTGCCGCCGAGCCCGAGGATCAGATCGGCGCCTGCCGTGCCGTTGAGGCTTTCTGCGTTGGCCGTACCGGTGATGGTGTTGGCCGGCGCATCGGCGACCACCAGGGCGAAGCTGTCGCTGACCGAGGCACCCGAGGGATCGGTGGCCTTGATCAGTACATCGTAGTTGCCGGCGGCGGTGCTGGAGGGTGTGCCGCTGAAGGTCAGGTTGGTGGCGTTGAACGCCAGCCATGAGGGCAGGGGGCTGCCGTTGGCGAGGGTCGCGGTGTAGGTCAACACATCCTGGTTGGCGTCGCTGAAGCTGTTGCTGGCGACGGTGTATTGGAACGGCGTGCTTTCGCTGGCGTTCTGGTCCAGGAGCGGGATGACCACCACTGGCGCCACGTTGGTCGGGGTGTTCTGGTCGGCGAAGACAAAGTGATTGGCCGTCAGGCTGCTGACGAGGTTGCCCGCCATAGAAATCTCGAAGCGGTTGCCGTTGGCATCGACCGTGAGGTCCTTGAGGTAGGTGCGGTTGGTCGAGGAACTGTAAGTGACCTGCAGCGTGCCGTTGAGCCCGTTGCCCAGGCCGGTATAGCCCAGGGCCGCGACGTCGATCTTGTCGGCGGCCACGTCGAAATCGAGGATCTGGTCACTGGCGCTGGTGGAACTGGTGCGGTAGCTGTCGAGTTTGGAGGTGTAGCGAAACACATCGGCGCCCGTGCCGCCGGTGAGTTTGTCCACGCCAGTGCCGCCCACCAGGATGTCGTTGCCGGCGGCGCCGTTGATCGTGTCGTTGCCCGCGCCGCCGAAAATCTGCTCGTTGGCGACCGTGCCGGTCAGCGTGTCGTTGTTCGGCGTGCCGTTGATCACGACGGACGAGGGCACGTCTTGCACGGCCAGGGTAAAGCTGTCGCTGACGGTGGCATTGCTGCCGTCGGTTGCGGTGACCTGGATCGAATAGGTGCCCGAAGCCGTGTCCGGCGGAGTACCGCTGAAGGTGCGCGTGGCGGCGTCGAACGTCAGCCAGCTGGGCAGGGCGCTACCGTCGGCCAACTTGGCGGTGTAGCTGAGGCTGTCGTTATCGGGGTCGGTGAAACTGGTGGCCGGGACCACGTAGTTGAAGGGCGTTTTTTCGGTGGCGTTCTGGTCCAGCAACGGCGTGGCGACGACCGGTGCCTGGTTGGTCGGCGACGAGGTGGCGAAGACGAAGTTGGCGCTGGTCAGGGTGTTGAGGTAATTACCCTCCAAGGCCACTTCGAAGCGGTTGCCATTGGCGTCGGCTTCGAGGGATTTGACGTACGTCTTGGTGCCCGCGCTGTTGAGCACCAGGTAAACCGTATTGTTCTTGCCGTCGCCCAGCCCGGTGAAGCCCATGGCGGAAAGGTCGATCTTGTCGGCGGCGACGTTGAAGTCGGTGATCACGTCGCCCAGGTTCGCGCCGCCGGTATTGTAGTTGCGGTAGCTGTCCAGCCGGTTGGAAAACACGAAGGTGTCCGCCCCGGTCCCGCCCGTGAGGGTGTCCATGCCGGCGCCGCCGTCGAGCTTGTCGTCACCCGCGCCACCACTGAGGCTATCGTTGCCCGCGAGGCCGAGCAGGGTGTCGGCGGCGTCGCTGCCCAGCAACGAATCGCTGCCGGTGGTGCCAGTGATCACTCGGTTGAAGATGAAGTTGTTGGCCGTCAAGGTACTCGTCAGGTTGCCCGAGAGAATCAGCTCGAAGCGATTGCCGCTGGCGTCGGCGTCGTAGTCCTTGATGTAGGTGCGGTCGCTGCTGGCGTTGTAGCTGACCTGCAAGGTGCCGCCACGGCCGTTGCCCAGCCCGGTGAAACCGAGGCCCGCGAGGTCGATCTTGTCCTGGGTCACATCAAAATCGGTGATGGTGTCGTCGAAGCTCGCCGTTGCATTGCGATAACTGTCGGACTGGCTGGTGAAACGGAACATATCGGCACCGGTGCCGCCGGTGAGTTTGTCGATGCCCGCGCCACCCACCAGGATGTCGCTTCCGGCCCCTGCGTTGATAGTGTCGTTGCCGGCCGCGCCATAGAAAATCTCGCTGGCGCTGGTGCCCGTGAGAATGTCGTTGCCCGCAGTGCCTTGCACAGTGGTCATCGGCACCGTGGCGCTGACGTAGCTGCCGTCGCCATAGACCAGCGTGGCGCCCTTGCTGGTGTGGCTGATGGTGTTGGCGATGATGGCGTTGCGATCGGTGCCGTCCTCGTTGCGCTCGGCGACGCCGTAGGTGGACAGGTCGCTGCCACTGATGACGTTGCCCTGGATCAGGTTGTCGCTGCCGTTGAAGTATTTGCCGGACACCCCGAGGGTATCGTCGTAGGACTGGATGATGATTTCCGGCACGGCGCTGCCCAACGAGTTGTTGTTGAGCGTGTTGTCGAGCACGTCGACGTGGTTGCTGCCGTAGATGCGAATGCCGGCGCTGGCGTTGTCATGGATATCGACGCCGGTCACGGTCACTTCGCTGGACAGCTTGATCAGCACACCTTCAGCGCCGTTTCCGTATACCTCGCCGCCGGTGATGGTGATGTTGCTGGGGGAGGGGATGTCTTCGCTGCCGCGCTGCACCACGATGCCGTTGCCGCCGTTGTTATAGGCGACGTTGTTGGCGAGGGTGAAATCGTGCGTGCTGGTGACGACGTTGAAACCGTGGCGGTCGTTGTCGTAGGCGATGTTGTTTTCAAAGATGCTGTCGCTCAAGAAATCGGCGACAAAGCCATCCAGGCCATTGCCATGGGACACGCTGTTCTTGATGACCATGTTGACGGTTTGCTCGTGGGGGTCGAAGCCGTACCCGGAACAATCCTTGATCTCGACGCTGTCGAGGGTGACGTTGGAGTCGTAGCCTTCTTCGCCGGGAATATAACCGTTGAACCAGCCGTCCACCTTGCCGGTGGTGGCGTCTCGGTTGCCGTCGATGGTGAGGTTGCTGACCCCGAAATCGTGGGTCTCCTCGCCATAGGCCGAACGGATGATGCCGGTGATCTTCGTGTCCGAGCCATCGGCCAATTTGACCGTGGTGTCACCCATGCCGTCGCCGTACAGGTAGACGTTGCTCTTGAGCATCAGGCAGCCATCGGACGGTTCCTCGCCCCCCGAAACGATATAGGTGCCGGTCGGCATGTACACCTGCCCGCCGCCTGCGGCCGCTGCCGCATCGATTGCACTCTGAATGGCCGCCGTGTCGTCAGTGACGCCATCTCCTTTGGCGCCAAAATCTTGTACGTTGAAAATCATGGACTTATCTCCGTATTAGGCTAAGAACCTCGTTGGATGCCAATATTCCATCGGCGACCACGGTGTTATGACCCAACGGAGCGAAAAAGTTGTGACCGCGTATCGGTGAAGTGTCAAAAAACTGATAAACGGTTGCGCGGAGTTTGAAGTGTGTAACATTTCCTTGACGCTTTTCACGCAAAACGTTGATCCCTGTGGCAGCGGTGGTCTCCCGTGGCGTGGTCTTTCCTTGATTGGCATCAACCCCACCGCCAGGCCCGCGCGATACCCTCGAATAAACCATTCGCCCCGCCGAAAAAAGGCTGCCATGACCTATCCGCTGTTTCTGACCTTGCACCTGTTCGCCGCGCTGGTTTTCATCGGCACGGTGTTTTTCGAGGTGTTGTTTCTGGAGAGCATCCGCAAGCAATTGCCCAACAAAGTGATGGTGCTGCTGGAGCAGGGCATCAGCCGGCGCGCCCGGCAATTGATGCCGTGGGTGCTGCTGGTGTTGTTCGGTGCGGGCATCGCCATGGTCTGGCTGCGTTATCTTCCGGTGCTGGCGGCGCCGTCGCAGTCATCGTTCGGCATGTTGCTGGGGCTCAAGATCCTGCTCGCCGCCAGCGTATTGGGGCATTTTCTCTGGGCGATGTGGCTGTTCCGCAGCGGGCGCATGAATGGTCGTTACGTCCGGATCATCCATACCAGCGTGTTTGCCCACATGGTCGCGATTGTGCTGCTGGCCAAGGGCATGTTCTACCTCACCTGGTAGCCGTTGCCGGGCGCTTGATACAGGTCAAGGTGCCCGCACGGGATAAGCCCGACACTGTCGCCGCGCAGCCACTCGGAGATTGTCATGTTCGACCTGTTTCATACCCTCGGTGAGCGTGCCGCGGACCGTACGCCAGTGGCGGCGGATGTCGATTGCCCGGTCGGCACGGAGAGATTCCACGGCGGCATCGGTTCGCTCGACCTGCTCAGGGGCTTGCGCGGCAGCCGACAGAAACGTCGCCCGCTGTCCCTGAAGGTGCACTTGCCGTCGTGCTTGAGACTGGCATCCTGTTCACCGCTGGCCAGCGTATGCCAATGCGGCGAGATCGAAGGGTATCTGCAACGCCTGGCCTATGAAGTGGGGCTGGTCGCCTGCCACCTGGGCGCCGGGCGACGCGTCGAGCAGTTCTGCCTGACCGGCGGAACGCCGGTGATCATTCATCTGCAACGGCTGATGGACGACCTGCGCAAACGTTTCGACTTCTGCGAAAGCGGCGACCACAGCATCGAGGTCGACCTGCACCATACCGATTGGTCGACCATGGGGCAGATTCGCGACCAGGGTTTCACCCATGTCAGCATCGGCGTGCCCGACATTGGCCTCGACAACGAGCTGTCGGTGGATTGCTACCAGAACCCCGCACCGATCCATTCGTTGATCGATGCGGCGCGGACCTTCGGTTTCCGCTCGATCAACATCGACCTCGGCTACGGCCACGCCTGGCAGACGCCCCAGAGTTTCGCCCGCAAACTGGCCACGCTGATCGAGCTGGAGCCCGATCGCCTGCAGGTGTTCGACTATGCCCACGCACCTTATCGCTACCGTTCCAAAAGTGCCGGCGGGTACGGTGCTTTTTGCAGCGAGGCGGACAAGGACGCCATGCGCCGCAGTTGCTGCGATCAACTGCTCGGTGCGGGCTATCACTACATTGGCATGGGACAGTTTGTCCGGGCCGACGATGACCTGGCAGTCGCTCAGGAACATGGGCGGCTGCACCGCAACTGCCATGGGTTCACCCGTCACGGTTGCTGCGATCACGTGGGGTTCGGCCTGGCGGCGATCACCCAGATCGAAGATTTATACGTGCAGAACACCGCTGATCTGTTGCAGTACTGCCGGCTACTCGATGCTGGGCAACTGCCGGTGTGCCGTGGCTGGCGCTGCGAAGCGCAGGATCAGATCAGGCTCACCGTCACCGAACAGTTGTCCTGTGACCTGGAGCTGGAAATACCCGCCATCGAAGCACGTTTCGGCCTGGTGTTCCGCGAGTATTTCGCGGACATCTGGCCGTTGCTGGAGCAATTGCATGCTCAGGGATTGATCGAGCTGTCGAGCCGTTTCATCGGCATCCTGCCCGCCGGGCGCCTGAGCGTGGATGCGATCTGCAACCTGTTCGACTCCGTGCCGGTTAACGCAGGCCCAAACTCCTTTGAAAAGTTGAACCCTTGATGAATGCTCCCTGTGCTTTCAACCGCGCCCTGGTCGAAAAATACGATCGTCCGGGGCCGCGCTACACCTCCTATCCCACCGCGCCGCAGTTTCACTCGGCGTTCGCCATGGATGAATACCACCAGGCTGCCCAGCGCAGCAACCAGGTTCCGGTGCCCAAGCCGTTGTCGGTGTACATCCATATCCCGTTCTGCCAGAGCCTTTGTTATTACTGCGCCTGCAACAAGATCATCACCCGCAAGACCCACCGCGCCGCCGAATACCTGAGTTACCTCAAGCGCGAAATTGCCTTGCAAGCGGCGTTGTTCGACCGCTCGCGCAAGCTGACCCAACTGCACCTGGGCGGTGGCACGCCCACCTATCTGACCCACGGGCAACTGGCCGACCTGATGGATTGCCTGCACCAGTCGTTCAACATGGACGACAGCGACGCCCACGAGTTCTCCATTGAGGTCGATCCGCGCACGATCGATGCCGAGCAAGTCCAGGGCTTGCGGCAGCTAGGGTTCAATCGCCTGAGCTTCGGCATCCAGGATTTCGACGCGCAGGTGCAGGCGGCCGTCAACCGCATACAAAGCGAAGCGCAGGTCGCCGAGCTGGTGGCGGCCGCACGACGGGCGCGGTTCAAGTCGGTGAGCGTCGACCTGATCTATGGCCTGCCACTGCAAACCATCGCCAGTTTCGACGTCACCCTGGGCAAGATCATCGCCCTGCGCCCGGACCGGATCGCGGCCTACAGCTATGCGCATTTGCCGCAGCGGGTGAGGGCGCAGCGGATGATCCGTCCCGAAGACATGCCGCCGCCCGAGCGCAAGCTGGAACTGCTGGAGCTGACCATCAATCGCCTGACCGCGGCCGGTTACGTCTACGTGGGCATGGACCACTTCGCGCTGCCGGACGACGAGCTGGTGCGCGCCCGTGCCGAGGGTTCGTTGCAACGTAATTTCCAGGGTTACTCCACCCACGCCGACTGTGACCTGATCGGCCTGGGCGTGTCCTCGATCGGCAAGGTCGGTGACAGCTACAGCCAGAACGTCAAGGAGCTTTCGCAGTATTACGCGCGCCTGGACCAGGGCTTGTTGGCGGTCCAGCGTGGTTACCGGCTGAGCGATGATGATCGCTTGCGGCGCGAGGTGATCAGCGAACTGATGTGCCATGGACGGATTGATTTCGGCCGGGTCGAGGCTGCTCACGGCATTCGTTTTGCCGATTATTTTGACGAGGCGCTCGACCGGCTCCAGGAACTCGTGGGTGATGGGCTACTGGACATCCGCAACGATTCGCTGGTGCTGCTGCCCCAAGGACAGCTGATGATGCGCAACGTAGCCATGGCCTTCGACGCGTATCTGGCGGGGGAGCAGACGGTGCAGTATTCGCGTACGGTCTGATGCACCGGCTGCTAGTGGGTGGGACGGCTCTCGCCACAGGGCTCAGCGCAGGGCGTTT
This sequence comes from Pseudomonas frederiksbergensis, assembly GCF_035751725.1. Classification (GTDB taxonomy): domain Bacteria; phylum Pseudomonadota; class Gammaproteobacteria; order Pseudomonadales; family Pseudomonadaceae; genus Aquipseudomonas; species Aquipseudomonas frederiksbergensis_A. The sequence continues at coordinate 2,500,842 of NZ_CP142104.1, forward strand.
CTCAGGAACGGCGCCGTACGGCTCTCCTCGCAAGCCGCCACCACCTGCGGCACGCCACTCACCACGACCTGCCGACCCTGTGTCCCAGCCCCTGGCCCGATGTCGATGACCCAGTCGCTCTGCGCCACCACCCGCATGTCATGTTCCACCACGACCACGGTATGGCCTTCGTCCACCAGGCGATTGAGCTGCACCAGCAGGCGATCCACGTCCTGGGGGTGCAGGCCATTGGTGGGCTCGTCCAGCACGTACAGCGTCGCGCCCCGGGCCTTGCGTTGCAGTTCCGTTGCCAACTTGATTCGCTGGGCCTCGCCGCCGGACAGTTCGGTGGCCGGTTGGCCCAGGCGCAGATAGCCCAGGCCGATGTCCTTCAGCACTTGTAGCGAACGCCTGGCTGGCGCTTGCTCGGCGAAGACTTCCAGGGCCTGGTTGACCGTCAGTTGCAGCACTTGGGCGATATCCAGGCCTTGCCAGGTCACTTGCAGGGTCTGGGGGTTGTAGCGGGCTCCGTGGCAGGTCGGACAAGGGGCGTACACGCTGGGCATGAACAACAATTCCACGCTGACGAAGCCTTCGCCCTCGCACGTTTCGCAGCGGCCCTTGGCGACGTTGAAGGAGAAACGGCCGGCATCGAATCCCAGTGCCTGCGCCTGTTCCGTGGCGGCGAAGAGCTTGCGCACGTGATCGAACAATCCGGTGTAGGTGGCGAGGTTGGAGCGCGGCGTGCGGCCGATGGGTTTCTGATCGACCTGGACCAGTCGCTTGATCCCATCGAGCCCGGCGGTGACGCGGCCACCGCTGGTTTGCACCGGTTCGTCTTCCAGGCTTTGTTCCTCGGCCTCGGCGTTGTTGCTTGGCTGGCCCAGGTGGGCGCCGACCAGATCCAGCAACGCCTGGCTGACCAGGCTGGACTTGCCGGAGCCGGAAATACCGGTGACCGCCGTGAAGCAGCCCAGGGGAAACGCCGCGCTGAGGTTGTCGAGGTTGTTGCGGGTAATGCCATCCAGGCGCAGCCAATCCTCGGGCTTGCGTGGGGAGCGCGCGGTGGCGTGTTCTTCGGCGAACAGGTAGGCGCGGGTGCGTGACTCCGACACCTGCCCAAGGCCTTCTGGTGGACCGCTGTAAAGAACCCTGCCGCCTTGCTCGCCCGCGTCGGGGCCGACGTCGATCAGCCAGTCGGCGCGGCGCATGGTGTCCAAGTCGTGCTCGACCACGAACACCGAATTGCCTGCCGCTTTCAATCGCTGCAAGGCACCGAAAAGCGCTTCACTGTCGGCCGGGTGCAGGCCGGCGGAGGGTTCGTCCAGCACATAGATCACCCCGAACAATTGGGAGTTGAGCTGGGTCGCCAGGCGCAGGCGCTGCAGCTCGCCGGAGGACAGCGTCGGCGTGCTGCGTTCCAGGGCCAGGTAGCCGAGGCCCAGGTCGATCAGCGTGACGATGCGCTCCAGCAGCTCGGCGGCAATGCGCTGGGCGGCCAGGCGTTTTTCCAGGGACAGGTTGGGCGTGTGGCGCGCGTCCGGCCCGCCCGCGTGCGGGTTGTCGCCCCTGGCCGCGCGCTGTTCGCGGGCTTCGCGGGTCTGGCGGTGAGTGAGCACATTGCCCGGCTCTTCGGGCTGCTCCAGATAGTCGGGCGCCGCGACGGCCGTGAGCACTTCGGCCAACGCCAACAGCGATAGATTGGACAACTCGGCGATGTCCAGCCCGGCGAAGGTGACGGTCAGCGCCTCGCGCTTGAGGCGCTTGCCTTCGCACGCCGGGCAGGGGCTGGCGCGCATGTATTGGGCCACGCGCTTGCGCATCTGCGCGCTTTGCGAATGCATGAAGGTGTGTAACAGGTAGCGTCGGGCGCCGCTGAACGTGCCCTGGTAGCTGGGTTCGAGTTTGCGCTTGAGGGCTTCGCGGGTCTGGGCCGGGGTGAGCCCGGCGTACACCGGGACGGTGGGGGTTTCTTCGGTGAAGAGAATCCAGTCGCGTTGTTTCTTCGGCAGGTCGCGCCAGGGAATGTCGACGTCATAGCCGAGGGTGACCAGGATATCCCGCAGGTTCTGCCCCTGCCACGCCATGGGCCAGGCGGCGACGGCGCGTTCGCGGATGGTCAGCGAAGGGTCGGGGACCATGGTGGCCTCCGTCACTTCATAGACCCGCCCCAAACCATGGCATTGCGGGCAGGCGCCCTGGGGGGTGTTGGGCGAGAAATCTTCGGCATAGAGCATCGGCTGGTCGGCCGGGTAGCTGCCGGCGCGGGAATAGAGCATGCGGATCAGGCTCGACAACGTGGTGACGCTGCCCACCGAGGAACGCGCACTCGGCGTGCCGCGCTGCTGCTGCAAGGCGACCGCCGGCGGCAGGCCTTCGATGCTGCCCACGTCCGGCACGCCGACCTGGTCGATCAATCGCCGCGCATAAGGTGCGACCGACTCGAAATAACGCCGCTGGGCTTCGGCATAAAGCGTGGAGAAGGCCAGCGAGGATTTGCCGGAACCGGACACACCGGTGAACACCACCAGGGCATCGCGAGGGATGTCCACGTCGACGTTCTTGAGATTGTGCTCGCGGGCGCCACGCACCCGCACGAAGCCGGTGCCGGCTGTAGAAGCAGGTGTGGAACGTGGAGGCATCGGGGATTCCTTGTGGCTATCGGTGCGTTACGCGCGGTGGGGAGCGGACTGCATCACAGCGCTGACCATTATGCGACCGGGTTTGACCGCTTGCGTGCGAAAAGAATTTACTCCGGGCGCGGCAGATGACGAAAGCGTTGCAGGTGAAAATGGGACCAAGTCCTGCCGTTCGCGCCGAACCGCTTCCTCGCCACGGTCGGGTGTGTAGAACCGTCGCAGCTGGTTTTTTGCCAAGTTGATTTCAATCAAGGGCCCAGGCCAGGGGCGGGTCGCAGAATGAGCGCCAAGATCCTGTAATCAAGCCCTGGCGCTCATGACCCGTCCCGTTGCGATGCTGCACCCATTCCGTTCCTGGATTCCCGGGCTGTTCCTTCTACTGCTGATGTTCGCCGCCATCGTCCAGGCCAAGGACTACGGTGAAGTCCAGCAACAGCGCATCCACCATGTCCTGGGCCCCGTCGATTCGATTTCCGAGCCCGAAGGCCCGTTCAAGGTTCGCAAACTCTCCGCCGCCGGCAAGGTCTTGGGCTACGTGTTCCAGAGCCTGGACGTGGTGGACATTCCGGCGTATTCGGGCAAGCCGATCAACGTCCAGGTCATTCTCGACCCTGCCGGTGTGATCCTCGATGCCTACGTACTGAAGCACCACGAACCGATCCTGCTGATCGGCATCGCCGAAGAAAAGCTCCACGCCTTCAGCGCTCGATACAGCGGCATCAAGGTCAACCAACGGGTGGTGGTGGGGCATTCCAGCGACCCGAATGCGGTGACAGTCGACGCGATCGCCGGCGCCACGGTGACGGCCATGGTGGTCAACGAAGTCATCATGCGCGCCGCCCATGACGTCGCGGTGTCCCTGGGCCTGGTCAAGGGCGATGCCGGATTGGCCGTGGCGCCGGCCCGCGTACGGGACGATTTCTACCAGCCTGCCGATTGGGCCACGCTGACGGGCAACGGCGCTGTCCGTCGCCTGCACCTGACCCGAGGGGAGGTCGACGCCTCGTTCAAAGGCACCGAAGCCGAACAGGTCGAAACCGCCAGCGACGAGCAGGTGGACGACACCTTCATCGATCTCTACGTCACCCACCTCAACCCGCCCACCATCGGCCGCAATCTGCTGGGCGAGACGCAATACCGCGCGCTGATGGCCGAACTCAAGCCAGGCGAACAGGCGATCGCGGTGATGGGCAGCGGCCGTTATTCATTCAAGGGTTCGGGCTACGTGCGCGGAGGGATTTTCGACCGGGTGCAACTGCGCCAATCCGGCGACACCATCAGCTTCCGCGACCTGGATTTCCAACGCCTGGATGACGTCGCCGCCGACATGCCGGACTTCGACGAAATGGCGATCTTCACGATCCGCGCCTCCCATCGCTTCGACCCTGGCGCGCCGTGGAGCCTGGAACTGTTGGTGCGGCGCCAGACCGGCCCGGTCAGCGGCACATTCAGCAGTTTCGAACTCGGCTACCAACTGCCCGAGCTCTACCTCGAGCGACCTTTGCCGACGGCCGAGCAACTGGCGGCGGCCGAAGAAGCCAGCCGGCCGATGTGGCTGACCCTCTGGTACCAGAAAAGCGTCGAAATCGGCGTGCTCGGCGCGGCGTTGCTGGTACTGACGGCGATCCTGTTTTTCCAGGACTCACTGGCCCGACGGCCAACGCTGCTGCACTGGGTTCGCCGTGGATATCTGGTGTTCACCGTGGTGTTTCTCGGTGGCGTCGCGCTGGCGCAGTTGTCGGTGGTCAACGTGTTGACCTTTGTCCACGCGTTGTTCGAGGGCTTTCGCTGGGAGCTGTTTCTCACCGACCCGCTGATCTTCATTCTCTGGGTGTTCACCGCCGCCAGTATCCTGCTCTGGGGGCGCGGGGTGTTCTGTGGCTGGCTGTGCCCGTTCGGCGCGCTGCAGGAATTGATCAACGAGCTGGCACGCAAGCTCAAGGTGCCGCAATACGAATTGCCGTTCGCCGTTCATGAGCGGCTGTGGGCGATCAAGTACATCATTTTGCTGGGGCTGTTCGGCGTCTCGCTGGAGTCAATGGCCACCGCCGAACGGCTCGCCGAGGTGGAGCCATTCAAGACCGCCATCACCCTCAAGTTCGACCGCCAATGGTGGTTCGTCGCCTACGCGGTGGGCCTGCTGGTGATCAACGTGTTCACCCGCAAAGTCTATTGCCGCTACGTCTGCCCGCTGGGCGCAGCCTTGGCGATGCCAACCCGGCTGCGCCTGTTCGACTGGCTCAAGCGCCGCAAGGAGTGCGGTAACCCGTGCCAACTGTGCGCCAAGGAATGCGAGATCCAGGCGATTCACCCCGATGGCCGGATCAATGCCAACGAATGCCATTACTGCCTCGACTGCCAGATGACCTGGCACAACGAAAACAAATGCCCGCCCTTGATCAACAAGCGCAAGAAGCGTGGCAAGCCAACCCCGTCCGACCCGCAACGAATCCCGGTGGTGCAGGTGGAGCTGACGCCTTGAGCGGCGCGCAAGACCTGGCCCTGACCGTTTCATCCTTCACGGAGCACACACAGCATGAGCGATAAAAAAATCCCGACGCCTGACGCAGTGCCAGAGCCCAGGGGCGTCAGCCGCCGCAGTTTCCTCGGCACTGGCGCGGTCACCGGCGCGGTGTTGGCCGGTGCCACCGCACTGGGGGCCGGCACGTTCACCCGCGAGTCCTGGGCGGCGGCAGCCAAGGAAGCCAAGTCCAAGGTCCACGTCGGTCCCGGCGAGCTCGACGAATACTACGGCTTCTGGAGCGGTGGCCATCAAGGCGAGGTGAGGGTGCTGGGCGTGCCGTCGATGCGCGAGCTGATGCGCATCCCGGTGTTCAACGTCGATTCCGCGACCGGCTGGGGCCTGACCAACGAGAGCAAGCGCATCCTCGGCGACAGCGCCAAGTACCAGAACGGCGACTGCCATCACCCGCACATCTCCATGACCGACGGCAAGTACGACGGCAAGTATCTGTTCATCAATGACAAGGCCAACTCGCGGGTCGCGCGCATTCGCCTGGACATCATGAAGTGCGACAAGATCCTCACCGTGCCCAATGTGCAGGCGATCCATGGCCTGCGCCTGCAGAAGGTCCCGCACACCAAGTACGTATTCGCCAACGGCGAGTTCGTGATCCCGCATCCCAACGACGGCAGCACCTTCGACCTGCAGGACAAGAACAGCTTCACGATGTTCAACGTCATCGATGCCGAGAAAATGGAGATGGCGTTCCAGGTCATCGTCGACGGCAACCTGGACAACACCGATGCCGACTACACCGGCAAATACGCTGCCAGCACCTGCTACAACTCCGAGAAGGCCTACGACCTGGGCGGCATGATGCGCAACGAGCGCGACTGGGTGGTGGTGTACAACATTCCGCGCATCGAGGCGGCGGTCAAGGCGGGCAAGTTCATCACCCTGGACGGCTCCAAGGTGCCGGTGGTCGACGGACGCAAAGTCAACGGCAAGGACAGCGAATTCACCCGCTACATCCCGGTGCCGAAGAACCCCCATGGCCTCAACACCTCTGCTGACGGCAAGTATTTCATCGCCAACGGCAAGCTCTCGCCGACGGTCTCGATGATCGCCATCGACCGCCTCGATGATCTGTTCAACGACCGCTACAAAGATCCGCGGGAAGTGATCGTCGCCGAACCGGAGCTGGGCCTGGGGCCGCTGCACACGACCTTCGACGGACGTGGCAACGCCTACACCACGCTGTTCATCGACAGCCAGGTGGTGAAGTGGAACATGGACGAAGCGATCCGTGCCTACAAGGGTGAGAAGGTCAACTACATCAAGCAGAAACTCGACGTGCAATACCAGCCCGGGCACAACCATGCGTCCCTGACCGAAACCAGCGAGGCGGATGGCAAGTGGCTGGTGGTGCTGTGCAAGTTTTCCAAGGACCGCTTCCTGCCCACCGGCCCGCTGCACCCGGAGAACGACCAACTGATCGACATCTCCGGCGAGGAAATGAAATTGGTCCATGACGGCCCGGCTTTCGCCGAGCCTCACGATTGCATCCTGGCCCGGCGCGACCAGATCAAGCCCCAGAAGATCTGGAGCCGCAACGATCCGTTCTTTGCCGACACCGTGGCCCGGGCGAAGAAGGACGGCATCAACCTGGAGACCGACAACAAGGTCATCCGCGACGGCAACAAGGTGCGGGTCTATATGACGTCCATGGCACCGGCCTACGGCCTGACGGAGTTCACCGTCAAGCAAGGCAACGAGGTGACCGTGACGATCACCAACATCGACCAGATCGAGGACGTGTCCCACGGTTTTGTCATGACCAACCACGGCGCGAGCATGGAGATCAGCCCGCAGCAAACGTCCTCCATCACCTTCATCGCCGACAAGCCTGGCCTGCATTGGTACTACTGCAGCTGGTTCTGTCACGCGCTGCACATGGAAATGGTCGGGCGCATGCTGGTTGAAAAGGCCTGAGTCATTCATCGAGGAGGCAGGTGCAATGACCGGGAACATGCCGCACGCAAACGCTCATCGAACGGTCATTGCACTGATGTTCTGCCTGTTGTCGGGCGGCGCGTCCAGCGCGCCGCAATCGATCATGGACCTGCCGTTGCAGGCCGAGGGCGACCAGCAATGGCGCCTGCCGGCCGGTGAGTACCGTGGCTCGTTCAGCATTGATCAAGCCATGACGCTCACCTGTGCGCCGGACGCGGTATTCCAGGGGCAGGGCGAGGGCAATGGTCTGGTCATCCGAGCGCCGAATGTCCAGGTCCAGGGTTGCACGTTCCTGGACTGGGGCCATGACCTGACAGCCATGAACGCCGCCGTCTTCATCCATCCTGCCGGCCAGGGCGCGGTGGTGCGGGCGAACCGCATGCAGGGCCAGGGCTTCGGCATCTGGGTCGATGGCACGCGGGACGTCAGCCTCATCGACAACCGCATCCAGGGCGACCCGGGCCTGCGGTCCCAGGACCGAGGCAATGGCATCCACCTCTACGCGGTGCGTGGCGCGCGGATCATCGGCAACCAGATCCGCGACACCCGCGACGGCATCTACATCGATACTTCCAACGGTAATCTGCTGCAGGGCAACACCCTGGAGGATTTGCGCTACGGCGTGCATTACATGTTCGCCAACGACAACCAACTGCTGGGCAACACCACCCGCCGCACTCGCACGGGCTACGCGCTGATGCAAAGCCGCCAGTTGACGGTGATCGGCAACCGTTCCGAACAGGACCAGAACTACGGGATCCTGATGAACTACATCACTTATTCGACCTTGCGCGACAACTTCGTCAGCGACGTGCGCGATGGGTCCACCGGCGACACCATGATCACCGGCGCCGAGGGCAAGGCGCTGTTCATCTACAACTCGCTGTTCAACCGCATCGAAGGCAATCGTTTCGAGCGCAGCGCCGTGGGCATCCACCTCACCGCCGGCTCGGAGGACAACCGCATCGCCGGCAATGCCTTCGTCCATAACCAGCGCCAAGTCAAATACGTCGCCACCCGGTTGCAGGAATGGTCGGCGGACGGGCGCGGTAATTACTGGAGCGATTACCTGGGCTGGGACCGCAACAGCGATGGGCTGGGCGACGTCGCCTATGAACCCAACGATAACGTCGACCGGCTGCTGTGGCTGTATCCCCAGGTTCGCTTGCTGATGAACAGCCCGGGCGTCGAACTGCTGCGCTGGGTGCAGCGGGCGTTCCCGGTGATGAAATCCCCCGGGGTGATGGACAGCCATCCGCTGATGCAGGCGCCCATCCAACCCCTTCAACGCAACGTTGCCCAGGAGGACGCGTCTTGAACGTCGTCGAAATCGAAGGCGTCAGCCAGCGTTATGGCGACGTCGCCGTGCTGCACGGGCTTGACCTGACCCTGGCCCAGGGCGAAGTGCTCGGCCTGTTCGGCCACAACGGCGCGGGCAAGACCACCACCATGAAATTGATTCTTGGGCTGCTGCAGCCCAGCTCGGGAGAGGTGCGGGTCTTCGGCCGTGAGCCCAGCGACCCGAATGTGCGGCGAATGCTTGGTTACCTGCCGGAGAACGTCATGTTCTATCCGCAGTTGAGCGGGCTGGAAACGTTGCAGCATTTCGCCCGGCTCAAGGGCGCGGCACCTACGCAGGTCGAGCGCTTGCTGGAGGAGGTGGGGCTGGCGGGCGCGGCGAAACGTCGGGTGCGCACCTACTCCAAGGGCATGCGCCAGCGCCTCGGCCTGGCCCAGGCCTTGCTCGGCCAGCCGCGCCTGTTGCTGTTGGACGAACCGACTGTGGGCCTGGATCCCATTGCCACACAGGACCTCTATCAATTGCTTGATCGCCTGCGCTGGCAGGGCACCAGCATCATTCTTTGCTCACACGTCTTGCCGGGTGTGGAGGCGCACATCAACCGCGCCGCGATTCTCACCAGGGGGCGGCTGTTGGCCCTGGGCAGCCTGGCGCGTTTGCGCGAGGACGCGGGACTGCCGACGCTGATCCGCGCGTCGGGTCTTTCCCGCGCCGACTGGCTGCGCCAGCACTGGCGCAGTGAAGGGCACGTCACCCAGGGCTGGGGCGCCGAAGGGGTGCAGGTGTCTGCGCCGGACGGCAGCAAGTTGCTGTTGCTGCGCCAGTTGCTGGCCCAGGACGACCCGACGGATGTGGAAATCACGCCACCCTCGCTGGAAGATCTGTATCGCCACTTCATGAACCGCGCTGCGATCGAGGAGACCGGCCAATGAACCCGATCTGGAACATGGCCCGCAAGGAACTCAGCGACGGCCTTCGCAACCGCTGGCTGCTGGCGATCAGCTTGTTGTTCGCGGTGCTGGCGATCGGCATCGCCTGGCTCGGCGCGGCGGCGTCCGGTCAATTGGGCTTCACCTCGGTGCCGGCGACGGTGGCGAGCCTGGCCAGCCTGGCGACATTCCTGATGCCGTTGATTGCCTTGCTGCTGGCCTACGACGCGATTGTTGGCGAGGACGAAAGCGGCACGTTGTTGCTGTTGCTGACCTACCCGTTGGGGCGTGGGCAGCTGTTGTTGGGCAAGTTTGTCGGCCACGGCCTGATCCTGGCACTGGCGACCCTGATTGGCTTCGGCTGCGCGATGTTGGCCATCGCGGTGCTGGTCGATGACGTGGAGCTGAGCCTGCTGCTCTGGGCCTTCGGCCGTTTCATGCTGTCCAGCACGCTGCTGGGTTGGGTGTTCCTCGGATTGGCCTATGTGCTGAGTTGCCTGTCGGCGGAAAAATCCACCGCGGCGGGGTTGGCGCTGGGGGTGTGGTTTTTCTTCGTGCTGGTGTTCGACCTGGCGCTCCTGGCGTTGCTGGTAATGAGCGAGGGCCGGTTCAGTCCGGACTTGTTGCCTTGGCTGTTGCTGTTGAACCCCACCGATGTGTATCGCCTGATCAATGTGTCCGGGTTTGACGCCGCGTCCAACGGCGCAGGCGTGCTGACGCTGGGTAGCGATTTGCCGGTTGCCGGGTCGCTGCTCTGGCTGTGCCTGGGGTTGTGGTTGGTGGTGCCGTTGTGGCTGGCCTATCGGTTGTTCAATCGTCGACGTCCATGAATGTCTGATCTTGATGAGGAAGCATGTGATGAACAGGGTTTATTTCAAGGCGAGCCGTGTCCTGGCCGGGGTTTTGATGTGCCTGGCGCTGGTGGCCTGCGACAAGGTCCAGTCGCCGCCGGCAGCCCAGGCGGGGTTGGCTTTTCATCCCGGGGATGAATGCCATGTGTGTGGCATGGTCATCAGCGATTTTCCCGGGCCCAAGGGCGCGGCGGTCGGTGCCGGCGGGACGAAGAAGTTTTGCTCACCGGCGGAAATGCTCGGCTGGTGGCTGCAACCGGAGAATCATCGCGCCGACGTGAAGCTGTACGTCCACGACATGGGCCACAGCCACTGGGACGCACCGGACGACGCTCACCTGATCGACGCGCGCACCGCCTACTTCGTGATCGGCTCCCGACTCAAGGGCGCCATGGGCGTGGTCCTGGCTTCGTTCTCCGACCTCGAGGCGGCACAAAAACTCGCCCACGAAGCCGGCGGCAAGGTCCTGCGCCTGGAGGACATCGACCAGAAGCTGCTCGGGCAGGCTGGCGCGATGTCATCGATGAGCCACTGACCGCTTTCGGGTGAAGAAGCAACACCATGGGGATAGGGTGGCCGGAAAAATGGATTATCGACGCCGCCCTTGTGGCGAGGGAGCTTGCTCCCGCTGGGTTGCGCAGCAGCCCCTCGGAACTGCGATGTCAGTGTGAGGTGCCCTCGGCAAATTCGATCTTGTTGCCCACGTTGTATTTGCCCGACGGCTTGTTCATCGGTAGGCGCTTGATCTCCTTCAGGGTGCTGCTGTCATAGACGATCAGCGCGCCGTCGGTGTCCCAGATGCTCAGCAGCAGGTAGCGGCCGTCGCGGGTGAATTCGACGTGGGCGGCGGTTTTGCCGGGCATCGGGCGCAGCGTGTGGGCAATTTCCAGAGTCTGCTTGTCGATGAGGTGGATGGCATCGTTGTCCGGGCCGAAGAACACGTCGGTCCAGGCATAGCGGGAGTTGGCATGGCTGCGCAGGAAGAAGCCCGGCCCGAGGGTGGGGATCTGCTTGATGACCTTCCAGGTGTCGAAGTCGATCACTGAAATCAGCCCCTTGCTGATGTTGGGCGTGGCGAATACCCAATGTCCGTCACGTTTCCAATAGGTGCCCGAGCCCAGATGCGGCATGCCCGGCAGCGCGATATCCGTGACGATCCGTCCGGTGTCGAGGTCGATCACTTGCCCTCCCTGGGCCTTGCGCGAGGTGGCGAGCAGTTGCCGATAATCCGGAGAGAAGGAGAAGTCATCCAGGTAATCCTCGGCCTCGATGCGCCTGGGCACAAAGTCCGGGTTCGGCCTGGTGGACACTTCCCAAACCTCTTTCACATCTTTCAACGCAACGATGAAGCTGTCCCGCGGTGGCGCCGTATAGACCGCGCTGACCCGCGATGCCTGGCCATCCAGCCCGACCGTTGCAACGGTCTTGACCAGCGACAGGTCACGGGCGTCGAGCACCACCAGGTTGCCCGGCAAGGTGTTGCCCACCAGCACCCAGCGGCCGTCCTTGCTCACTGCCAGATTACGGGTATTGAGCCCGGCGCGGACCTCGGCGATGAGCTTGAGGTTGTGCAGGTCGTACAGGCTGATCCAACCGTCCCGTGAGGCGAAGTAGACGAAACGGCCGTCCGGCGAGAATTTCGGCCCGCCGTGCACGGCAAAGTGCGAGGCAAAGCGCGCCAGCACCTCGAAGCGATCGCCGTCGACGATATCGACGTGATGGTCGCCGGCCTCCACCACCACGAACAGGTTCAGCGGGTCGGCGTTGTGCTGGGGTTTGTCCGGCAGCGTGGCAAGATTCGCCAACAGGCGATGACTGCGACGGGTGTCGTCTTCGTTCCAGGTCGGCTCGACGGCGGGCGGGCGCTGGAGATAATGAGTCAGGCCATCGATCTGCGCGGCATCCAGTACGGTGCCGAACGCCGCCATTTGGCTGGCGGGGCGGCCGTTTTCGATGACCTGGCGGATTTCAGCGGGCTTGATCCGGCTCAGGCTCTGGGGCAATAGCGCCGGGCCGGCGCCGCCGATGCGATTGACGCCGTGGCATTGCTCGCAGTGCTGCTGATAGTTGCGCTCGGCCAGGTCCAGGTCCGGCCCGCTGACATCGGCACCGTTGGCCGCGCCTATCCACAGCATCGGCGTGAACCACCAGCCCTTCATGACGCCACCTTCGAGGCATAGGGTTGGGCCTGTGGCATCGGATGAATCCGTGCCGGATGCTGCACCGGCTGCTGGGCAAACAGGCCGACGACCTTGCCGATCACGGTCAGGGTGGGCAGCCCGTCGGCGCAGGCCTGGGCCATTTCCGGCAACTGCCCAAGTGTGCCGCGCAGCACCTGTTGGTCAGGGCGCGTGCCGTTGCTGATCAACGCTGCCGGCGTGTCGGCTGCGAGTCCAGCCTCCATCAAGCGCTCGGCAATGGTGCGCAGGTTCGACAAGCCCATGTAGAAGACCAGCGTCTGGCTGTCATCGGCCAGGCTTTGCCACGGCAAGTCCAGCTCACCGTCGCGCTGCAAATGACCGGTGATGAATCGGCAGGAGTTGACCAGGTCGCGATGGGTCAGCGGGATGCCGGCATAGGCGGTACAACCTGCCGCGGCGGTGATGCCGGGCACCACTTGGCAATCGATGCCACGAGACAGCAGGTATTGCAGCTCTTCAGCGCCACGGCCGAAGATGAACGGGTCGCCGCCCTTGAGCCGGACGACCCGCTGGCCCTGGTCCGCCAGATCGGCCAACAGTTGGTTGATCTGCGGCTGGGGCAGGCTGTGGCAACCGGCGGCCTTGCCGACATAATGCCGGGCGCAAGTCAGTGGGATCAGGCTGAGCAGTTGCGGGCTGATCAAGCGGTCGTAGACCACCGCGTCGGCTTGCATCAGCAGGCTCCAGGCCCGCAACGTCAGCAGGCCCGGGTCACCGGGGCCGGCGCCGACCAGGGCGACTTCCCCTGGTACGAAGGACGATTGCAGGGCAGCGGGCAAAACGATGGGGGCAGGCATGGGACTTCCTTGGTTCGTCATCAGGTTCGCCGTCGGCTTCGGGCTATATCGGTTGCAGTGCAACGCTGGGAATCGCGTGCACGCCGATTTCTTCATCGCTCAAGTGGCAACCGGGGTCTTGGCCCCACAAGTCACCGTCGGCCCAGGCGCGGGTGCGGGTGTTGCCGTTGCAGATCCCCAGCCAGCGACATTGGCCGCAGCGTCCCCCGACGGCGCGAGGGTGCTCGCGCAGCTTCAGGAGAAGGGGCTCGGGGCGGTCCAGCCAAAGGGACTTGAACGGCGTCCGGCGGACATTGCCCACCGAGTGCTGCCACCAATACGTGTCGGGATGCACCTCGCCGGTGTTGTCGATGTTGGCGATGCCGCTGCCCGAGGCATTGCCGCCCCAGGCCCGCAGCATCTGCTCCAGCGCGGTGGAGTGTTGGGGCAGGCACCGGGCGACCCAGTGCAGCAGCAGGATCGCATCGGCATCGTTGTTGCCGCTGACGAAATCGCTGTCGCGGCCGTGTTCGATGTCCGCCCAGGCACGCTGGAAAATCATATCCATGGCCTCGCGGCTCATCTGCTGATGGGCATCGAGCTTGCGGCTGCGCTTGCCGCGACCGCTGTAGTTGAGATGCGACAGGTAGAATTTCTGCACATCGTATTCGTCCATCAGCTCCAGCAGCCTGGGCAGTTGCAGATGGTTCTGCTGGGTCAGGGTCGTGCGCAATCCGACCCTGATCCCACGTTCGCGGCAGAGCCGGATCGCCGCCATTGAGCTGGCGAAGCTGCCCTTGAGCTGCCGGAATTCATCGTGGGTCGCTTCCAGGCCATCGATGCTGATGCCCACGTAATCAAAATTCGCCGCCGCGATCTGCTCGATATTGGCGGCATCGATCAGCGTGCCGTTGGTGGACAGGGCGACGAAGAAACCTCTGGCACGGGCGTAGGCGCTGAGCTGGAACAGGTCCTCGCGCAGCAACGGTTCGCCGCCGGACAGGATCAACACCCGCACCCCGGCGTCGTGCAGGTCGTCGATCACTTGCAGGGCTTCGGCCGTGTTCAGCTCATCGTGAAACACGCTGTCGGCGGAGGTTGCGTAGCAATGCTTGCAGGTCAGGTTGCAGCGCCTGAGCAGGTTCCAGATCACCACCGGTGCGCGCAGGCTGCCCGGGGGTGCGACGCGAGGGGCGGGGCATTGCCCGGCCAGGGCGCGCAGGTAATGGCTGATCCTCAACATAAGCGCTCCTTCGGTCGATGTGCAGGTTCAGCGCGCGGCCGGTGTCAGGCGCAAGCCGGTTTTCTTCAGGATCCGGCTGCTCACCAGCATGTCGTCGGCGGCGCAGGCATCCCCCAGCAGGTAACGCAGGTGGTCGCGGTAGCTGTCGATTTCTTCGCGACTGCGCCCGTGGACCATGGCGAACAGGTTGTAACGCCAGCCGGGGCGGCGCGGGCGGCGGTAGCAATGGCTGACGAAGGGCTGCGCGCCCAACAGCGCGCCGAGGCGCGGCATGTCGGTGTCGGCGACATCCCAGACGGTCATGCCGTTGTGGCGATAGCCCAGGCGATAATGGTTGGGTACGGCGGCGATGCGACGGATTGCGCCTTCGGCCTGCAGGCGCTTGAGCAGGTCGAGGGTGGACTCGACACTCAAGCCCAGTTGTTCGGCGAGCCAGCTCCAGGGATCTTCGAGCAAGGGCAGGCCGGCCTGGGTCAGTTCGACCAGGCGCAGGGCCAGCGGAGTTTCTTCCTGTTGCAATGAGTCAAACCGGGAAATACAAACCGACATGGTAGGTTTCCTCCTTGGGCAGGTTCAGCGGCACCAGGCCGGTCAGCCGTTCGATGCGCAGCAGGGTGTCGGCGATCGCCTGTTCGCTGGGGCAGGCAAGCACGAACCACATGTTCCAGGCGTGCTCGCGACGGTAGTTGTGGGCCACTTCGGGCAGGTCGGCGAGCAGCTCGGCGATGGTCTCGAAACGCGCTTCGGGCACGGCCAGGGCGGCGAGGGTGAACGCGCCGCCGAGGCGATCGATGTCGAACATCGGGCCGAAACGAGTCAGCACGCCTTCGTTGAGCAACTCATGCAGACGGTCGAGCAGCTCGGCGCTGTTGCTGTCCAGCTCGCGGGCCAGGTGCTCCCAGGGATGGCGCACCAGGGGCAAGCCCAGTTGCAGCCGGTTGATCAGGCGGCGGTCCAGGTCATCCATCGATCGAGGCTCCGGCCGGTGCGGCGAAACGTCCGCCGCATTGCTTGAACAAGTGCGTGCTGAACAACAATTGATGGGGCAGGTCATCCAGCAGATGTTCCTGGAGCAACGCCTGGACCTGGGCCTCGACGCGATCGCGCTGGCGTCCGTGAATCATGCAGAACAGGTTGTATTGCCACTGGGGCAGCCGTCGTGGGCGCTGGTAGCAGAGGCTGATGCCCGGTGCATGGCCGAGGCGTCGCCCGACTTCATCGACCAACGCATCCGGCACGTCCAGCACCAACATGGCATTGGCGGAAAATCCCAAGGCGCGGTGATTGACCACCAGGCCAACGCGGCGGAACAGGCCTTGCTCGTGCCATAGCCGTACTTGCTCGAGCACCTGCGACTCGCTGGCCTCGATCTGTTCGGCCAAGGCCTGGAAGGGACGCGGAGTCAGCGGCAAACCGGTTTCCAGCGAACGGCGCAGCGCCAGGGATTGTGGCTCGCTCAGGGCGGTGTTCATGGGGTGGCCTCCAGGGCAAAGCCCAGGTCGATGCGGTAGGCGGTGAGCATGGGCAGGTCCAGGGGCGTGAGGCCGGTGTCCTGCTCCAGTTCCTGGAGGATGTTGTCCAGGTGGGCGCGGTCGGGACCGGTCAGCACGAACCAGAGGTTGTAGCGATGCTCCCGTTCGTAGTTGTGATTGACTTCCGGGTACTGGCTGACGCGCCCGGCCACTTGATGCAAGCGCTCCGGCGGCACCGCGAGGGCGGCTAGGGTGCTGGCGCCGGCCCGGCTGTGTTCGAACACCGGACCGACCCTCGACAACGTCCCCGCCAGTTGCAGGTGTTGAAGACAGTCGATGACCTGGGTCTCGCTGCAACCGAGGGTTTCGGCCATGGCCTTGTAGGGTTCGGCACACAGCGGCATGCCGTGTTGGAAGCGGTCGATCAGGCGACGGGCGAGTGGGCTCGGTGTCATGGTCAATACCCTGGCTTGTGCGCGCGGCTGCTGAAGAAAATGCCGCTGGGGCTCAGTGACGGCAGCGTGCCGATCCGTTCCAGTCGATAGGGATCCCAGACTTGCACTTCACCGCCATCCCGGGCGGACAGCCACAATTGGTCGCCGCGGGCGGTGAACTCCATGTGCAGCACCGCCGCCCCGGGACGCAGATCGGCAACGATGGCATGGGTCTGGGTGTCGATGACCTGGACGTGGTCGTTGTCCGGATAGGCGAAGTTGACCCAGAGCTGGCGTCCATCCGGCCGTGCGGTGACGAACACCGGCTGCCCGGCCACGGCAATGGCGTCGACCTGCTGCCAATTCGTCGCGTCCATCACCAGCACTTGGTGGTGACCGACGGCGGGCACGAAGGCTTGCTGCCCAGCCAAGGCCCAGCCTTCCAGATGGGGCATCTTGTAGACCGGCAGCCGGGCCTCGCCGCGTCCGTAATGGCCCAGCACGCGCTTGACCCCGTGCTCCGGATGCCAGAGATCGAGTTGTGCCATGCCGTCTTCGCCGAACAGCCCGGCCATGTAGTAGCGCCCGTCCGGGGTGATCAGCGCGTCGTAGGGTTGCTTGCCGATGCCGGTGAAACGCTCGATGCGCGGTGTGGTGCCTTCGCTGAAGTCGGCGGTCCAGATCTCGTCGGTGTCGAACAGGCTGAACACAAAACGCTGGCCGGGCGCATCCACCAGGCCCACCACCCGGGAGCGTCTACCGGTGTCCGGCAGCGGTGTGGCCGGGATGTCGGCGATCGGGTCCAGGGTCCGGGCATCGAATACTTTCACGCCGCCGGGTTCGTAGTTGGACACGGCGATCAGCTTGCCATCCTGGCTGATCGCGCCACCGATACTGTTGCCGCCCTGGAGGATGCGGCGGTCGATGCGAGCGGTCAGCAAATCGACCTTGCTCAGCCCGCCATCGCGGCCAAACACGTAGGCGTAGCGCTGGTCCCGGGAGAACACCACCGAGGCATGGGACAAGTCGCCCAAGCCTTCGACGCGGGCGAGCAGGCTGCGGTTGTCGCTTTCGATGATCTGCAGGCTGCCGCTGGCGCGCTCTATCACCACGCCCAGGTCGCCCGTGCCGCGCAGCGTGGGCTGGGCGCAACCGGCGAGCAGGATTGCAGCGCTGGCCACGCAAAGGAGGGTACGGATCATGATGCGGGTTTTCCTTGAAGAAGCCGGTCCACCAACCAGCGAATATCGTCGGGGCCGAGCAGTGGCGCCCAACCGGGCATCGCGCTGCCGGGGCGGCCCAGGGTGACGGTGGCGATGAGGCTGTCACGGGATTTGCCCGTCAGCGCTTCGCGGGTCAGCGGCGGACCGAGGCCGCCGGTCATTCGCAGGCCGTGGCAGGCGCCACAGTCCTGGTCCAGAAGATGTTGGAGTTGGGCCTGGCGCGGCGGGTCGGGAGCGGCCAGCGCGCAGGCGGGGATAAGCAGGAGGAGGGCGCTGATCGAGGGGGTGAAGCTGTGTCGTTCCATGACGTCCTCCGGGTTGAATGATGTTGCTTTCGTGGCGAGGGGCAAGCTCCCTCACCACGGGTTATGTAATTACTTAAGGGTCAAGACCCAAGCCGCGAGGATCTTGGCCTCTTCTTCCGTCACCGGGTTGGCGGGCATCGGCATCGGTCCCCAGTTGCCCTGCGTGCCTTCCTTGATGTGTTTGGCCAGTAGCGCCTCGGCCCCGGCGACGCCTGCGTTTTTCGCCGCGACTTCCTTGAGCGCCGGGCCCACTACCTTGGTGTCGATGGAGTGGCAGGCTGCGCACGGTTTGCTCTTGAACAATGTCGGGCCGTCCTGCGCCATTGCCGGCAGGCTGTAGGCGGCGGTCAGGGCCAGCGCGATGAGAATAGGCTTCATGTTTTTTCCTCTTATTGATGGGGCTCAATAGATGTCGTGTTGGGTGTTGTAGACGTTGAATTTCCCGGTCGGGGTGATCAGGCGCTTGTCCTTGATCACGTCCTTGACCTTGAGGGTCTTGTCGTCGATCACCACCAGTGCCGACTCGTCTTCCTGGCCACTCCAGACCGAGAACCAGACTTCGTCGCCGGCCTTGTTGTATTCCGGTTGCACCACGCGCAGCGCGCCTTTCTTGATGCCTGCGTACTCGGCAATCGGCAGCACGGTGTAGCCGGCGTCGAGCTTGTCGATGTTGAACACCGCCACCGACTGGCTGAGCTTGGCGTCCGGGCTGAGGGTGGTGTCGACGTACAGGTGACGGGACTGCGGGTGGGTCTTGATGAACAGCGAACCGCCGCCCTGGCCCTGGAGCGAACCCACTTGTTTCCAGGCGTATTGCGGATGCTTGACCGGGTCGGTGCCGATCAGCGAAACCCCGGCATCGCCCAGGTGGCTGGTGGCCCAGACCGGTCCGTAGAGCGGATGGTTGAAGTTGGCGCCGCGTCCCGGGTGCGGGGTCTTGCCAACGTCCACCAGGGCGGTGAGCTTGCGTTCCTTGGAATCGATCACCGCGACTTTGTTGGAATTGTTGGCGGCCGTCATGAAGTAGCGATGGCTGCTGTCCCAACCGCCGTCATGCAGGAACGGCGCGGCGTCGATGCTGGTGATGGTGAGGTTCTTGATGTCCTGGTAGTTGACCAGCATCACCTTGCCGGTTTCCTTGACGTTGACGATGAACTCCGGCCATTCATGGGAGGCGATGATCGCCGCGACGCGGGGTTCGGGGTGGTATTGCTGGGTGTCGACGGTCATGCCGCGAGTGGAAACGATCTGCTTGGGCTCCAAGGTCTCGCCGTCCATGATCGTGAACTGCGGCGGCCAGTACGAACCGGCAATCGTGTACTTGTCTTCGTAGCCCTTGAACTTGGAGGTTTCCACCGAGCGAGCTTCGATGCCCACCTTGATTTCCGCGACCTTGGTCGGCTCTTTCGGCCACAGGTCGATCATGTCGATCTTGGCGTCCCGACCGATCACCAGCAGATAACGCCCAGAGGCCGAGATGCGCGAGATGTGCACCGCGTAGCCGGTGTCGATCAGCTTGACGATCTTCTTGCTGTCGCCGTCGATCAAGGCAATCTTGCCGTCGTCGCGCAGGGTCACCGAGAACAGGTTTTGCAGGTTGAGATTGTTGAGTTGCCTGGTGGGTCGGTCCTCGGGCTTGACCAGGACTTTCCAGGTCTTGAGGGTTTCGGCCATGCCCCACTCCGGCGGTGTCGGCGGGGTGTGCTGGATGAACTTGGCCATCACCGTGATCTGGTCTTTGGTCAGGGCGTTGGAGGTGCCCCAGTTCGGCATGCCGGCGGCGGAGCCATAGGTGATCAGCGCCTCCAGGTAGGGTTGGCCGCGCGCCTGCGTGATGTCAGGTGTCAGGGGCTTGCCGGTGGCGCCCTTGCGCAGCACGCCATGGCAGCCGGCGCAGCGCTGGAAGTAGATTTCCTTGGCCGCATCGAAGTCGGCCTGGCTCAGGTCCGGCGCGCCTTCGGTCTTGACCATGCGCGGGCTGTCCTGCGAGGTGGCCTGCGCAGGCGGTTGGTCGGCGAAGACGTAAGGGGAGGCCAGCACTGTACACAGCGCCGTGGCCCTTATCGCCCACGATTTTTTGTGGCTGATCAGCATTCCATTTCTCCTCAGGCATGACCCGCGCTGCCCCGCAAATGTCGTCCGGCGCGCAGATTCTTGGTGCGCTGCAAGGCTATGCCGGAGCCGATGGTTAGCCGCTTGACGGCGATCAAGTTTGCCGGCCGCAAGCCTTGCCAGGTTGTCGCAGGGCCTCGTAGCTTGAGTGGCAATCCGTTGTCTGATCAGGCCATCCCATGAACGCAATCCCTACCGCGCAACACCCCGACGAACCCTTCTACCAAGCCCAGGACAACGAGCACGCGCTGTTCGAACAGGCCTGGCGCCACGGCATGCCGGTGCTGATCAAAGGTCCGACCGGTTGTGGCAAGACCCGTTTCGTCCAGCACATGGCCCATCGCCTGAAGTTGCCGCTGTACACCGTCGCCTGCCACGACGACCTCAGCGCCGCCGACCTGGTTGGCCGTCACCTGATCGGCGCCCAGGGCACCTGGTGGCAGGACGGACCGTTGACCCGGGCGGTGCGCGAGGGCGGCATCTGTTACCTGGACGAAGTCGTCGAGGCGCGCCAGGACACGGCGGTGGTGTTGCACCCGCTGGCGGACGATCGTCGACAGCTGTACCTGGAACGCACCGGCGAGGTCTTGCAGGCGCCGCCGTCGTTCATGCTGGTGGTGTCGTATAACCCCGGCTACCAGAACCTGCTCAAGGGCATGAAGCCGAGCACGCGCCAGCGTTTCGTGGCGATGCGTTTTGGCTATCCGGCGGTGGCCGACGAAGAACGCATCGTTGCCCGCGAGGCCGGCGTCGATATGGCCTTGGCGGCCCAGGTGGTGCGCTTGGGGCAGGCGCTGCGCCGGCTCGATCAGCATGACCTGGAGGAGGTCGCGTCCACCCGTTTGCTGATCTTCACGGCCCGCATGATCGGCGCCGGCATGGACCCGCGCCAGGCCTGCCTGGCGTGCCTGGCCGAACCGTTGAGCGATGACCCGCAAACCGTGGCCGCGCTGATGGATGTGGTCGATGTCCACTTCGGCTGAACGCGTTGAAGTGGCCCGGCGGTTGCCCGGGGATCTGGCGATGTGGTTCTTCATCCTCGCCGAGCTGTCAGTGTTCGCGCTGCTGATCCTCGCGTTCACCGCCGCCCAGGCACTGCACCCGCAGATGTTCAGCGAAGGCCGCCAATTGCTCGACCACTCCACGGGCCTGGCGATGACCCTCAGCCTGCTGACCGCCGGACTGTTCGCCGCCCTGGCCCTGGAGCAAGCCCGGCAAGACCGGCCACGACGAGCCGCGTTGATGTTGTGCGGCGCGTTGCTGCTCGCCTGTGGCTACGTAGGCATCAAGCTCAGCGAGTATGCGCACCTGCTGGCGAACGGCCTCGGCATGGAGCACAACACCTTCTTCACCTTGTACTGGATCCTCACCGCGTTCCATTTCCTCCATGTGCTGCTGGGCATGGTCATCCTCGCGTGGTTGGCCGAGGGTTGCCGCCGCCGGCGCTACGGTGCGCAGCAACACAGCGGGCTGGAATCCGGCGTGTTGTATTGGCACATGGTGGATCTGGTCTGGGTGGTGTTGTTTCCGGTGGTCTATATCCTCGATTGAATGGAGGTGCCCGTGTCGACGTCCCGTATCCTGATCGTCTGCTGGACAATGCTGGCCGTGTTAAGTACCGCCACCGTTGCCTTGGCCCAGGTCGCTGCCAACGGGCTGGTGGCAATCGCCATCCTGGCAATTGCCGTGACCAAGGCCTGGTTGATCGCCGACGGCTTCATGGAATTGCGCCATGCCCCGCGGTTGTGGCGGCGGTTGGTGTTGAGCTGGGCGGTGGTGCTGGCGGTGGGGGTTTCTTTTGGGGTTTGAGTCCCTGCGTAAACCCCCGTAGCGAGGGAGCGGGCCCCTCGCTACGAATGTGACACTGGACGAATGGGGGGACGTGGCCAATTAGGGGAGTGGTTGGTCTGGAATACGGACGTAGGGACCGATCTCTTATTTGTTCTCCGCAGCCAGGCGAATGGCTTGGAGTTTTGTGAAATCAGGCTTGGCCCTTCCATCAGCCACTGTACTGCCATCAGGATAAGTAAAGGTGGTGTGATTACCTTTCCTCTTAATGTTGGGTCCGGCTGAATAGACTACATAGCTGGAGTGCAGGATGGGCTCAAAGTGCACTGCCTGTGCTTGTACCGCTCGATAGCTTAGATAGATATTTCCTTCGCCAGCTAAGCTGACAGTTTTCTTATATGGTCCTAAAAATTCTTCATCAATCCATGGGTAGTAGTCTTTTTTAATAATCAAATCTCCTTTGACGTTGAAGTCAGCCCCACCGCGTGGCGAGTTGTTGCGGTCAAAAATCACTACAACACCCCCTCCGGCACGATAAGTTACGTTTTCGCCAAAGGGAGTCGGCGTGGCATAAGCGACGCCGAAGGTCACATTGCTCAAGCGCCATTGGCACGCGCCGCCACCGTCCATAGGCAGCTCGGCTCGATAGAGGTCACTCTGTCCTTGACGCACTGGCCATATATCCGTTCGCTGATACTCGTCACGTTGGTAGGGTTTGCCCATTGCAGTGTGGTCGGTGAAGGTACAGATGGTGGAGCGGTAAACGACCTGCATGACTTCATTTGTCAGCTCCTTGGGCAGATTTACCGTTACCGTCACTTTTTCGCTGTCCGCAGGTGGCGCCAGGCCGTAGTCCTTGGCGCAACCGCTGAGACTGATGAGCATTGCCACTATGACGATGGGTATTTTCTTGATCATGATCCACTCCTTGCTCGTGTCGACGGACTCAGCCCCAGGTCTTCGTAAAGTAGGTATTCGGGTCGGCCACGGCGTCAAAGCGCTGTAACGCCTCGATACCGCCCTCGACCCCCCGTGTGGTGCCCAAGGCCTGGGTCAGCAAACCCTGCAAACCCAGGAAGACCCGGTTACGGTCCCGTTCGTGTTCGTGGATGCGGCTGTAATGCTCGTGCATCTGCTGCTCGAAGCGTTGTCGCTCAAGCTGCTCCTTCATCAAGGGCTCCCGCTCGGGGTTGATCGACTCCAGCAGATGGTTATGCAGGTAGGGTTGATACTCGCTCATGAAATGGTTGCCGAGGCCACTCAGTCGGCCCTTCTTGGGGTTGCCGTGGGGCGGGAAATAACGGGCCCGATCACCCGGTCGCAGCGTGCCGATCAGGCCTTCTTGCGCCTGCTTGGCCTGTTGGTCGTCCTCAGGGCTCAGGCTGGGTACGAGGTAGAACTTGGCCTTTTCCTGCAGGGGACGAGCGATGGTGGTGTAGTAAGGCGCGCCGAGCCCATCCTTGTTGCGATAGGCCGGGTATTGCGAGCCACGTTCCTGCACGTGCTGCTCGGCCCTGAAGAACATGGCGATTTCGCCGTGGTGACAAAACGGATCGCCATGCTTGAACACCGTGCTGGCCGTTAGCTGAAGCAACGACCAGGTAAATCCCAGGGTGGTGCCCAACGGGCCGTACAAGTCGTACAGGTAATTATCCAGCGCCGCTTCTGGTGGCGCGCTGGGAATGGTGTCGGTGTCGTTGACGTGCCGGAAGTGTTGCAACTCGCCTAGGCCCTGCACAGCCTTGAGGGTGAAGGTGCGCGGCATGCCGTAGGTGTATAGCAATGGGTTGCGCGTTTGCAGTGAGGCGGCGTGAATCAGCCCTAAGGCACCACCAAGACTATGGCCGCAAATAAACAATTCTTTATCACGAGCTTCAACATAAATCGTCTCGCCTAAATCCTTGGCATAAATCCTTCTTGCAACCTCATAAGCATCCCGAAAGCCCAAATGCACGCTGCCTTCCGGCGTCAGGTCCGCACAGGGCACCTTGGGTTCGCAGTTGGCCGCAACTTCTGGCTGGATCGGTCGAAAGGTCACGTCTGTCGCCAGGTCGGTAAAGGGGTAGGCCATCTCTGTGCCGCGCCAGGCCACCAGCACCTGGGTTGCACTGATGGCGTAGAAAAGCTGCGTATCTCCTTCCGGGGGAAGCGCCTGACGGGTGTCCAACGGTTTGGCTATCGTATAGCGCTCATCAAAAGGCACATCACTGACCAGGCAAGGCCAATTCTGTCCCCCGTCCCATATCCTCGGTGTACGTGACAGGTCCAGGCATTGCTGGTCGAAAAATTCCTTGACGGAGCCTCGGTCCTGCTCCGGCCATGTGCTGTACGACAAGATGCTCATCAGCCCCAGGTTGTAGGCATTGGCGAGGCTGTAATCCGGCTGGTGATGCAGCACCAGCAACCAGGCCCGGAACGGACAAACCTCCAGCACATGACGGCGGTCCAGTTGTTCATCGTCGACCGTAAAACCACTGAACGTCCGGTCCGGGAAATGAAACGCTGGCGGCTGGCTGGGGTCGGTCAACGGCGGGGACAGCTCGGGCAGCCGATCGCACAACTGCCCCATACGCAGGTAGTGGTAGCCATGCCCGGCCTCAATGGCCTGTCGTTCGATTGGAGAAAAACCCGAACGCTGCGGACTGTACAGCGGGGTACGGTCGCCAATTACAGGCCTGGGGGGCTCAGGCCGTTCGGCGCGCAAACGACGGGTTTGCAATTGCCCGGCCAGTGAGTTGGCCTCCAGCAGCAAGGTGATGGCCAGCGGGTGCAAACCCTCGATACGGATCACCCCATCGGCATCGCTGACGCCGGCGTATTCGGGAACATAGGCCGTGCGCGTGGCCTCGTTCTGCGCACGGAAGGGCATGTTCGCCAAGGGTTCACCGTGTTCGTCCAGTAACTGGAATTCGATCCAGTGCTGTTTCTGTTTGCCCACGGTAATGACTTTGAATGGATTAAGCGTATCCGTACGGTGCCGGGTGTCGTTCATTGATCGTTCCTTGATGGTTTCCTTCACTGCGAATGGGCGCCTTGCCCAACGGATGCAGTCATTTCCGAAGCGAGCCTGCCCCACCCCAACGACTTACTCCACCAACACCACCTCGCTTTTACAATTTTGGGAAACTTCCGAAGGACCCATCACTCCACGCTGTAGGCCACAAACCCTCCAAGCCGAGCCCCACCAGCAACAACCCACCAAAACCATCGGAGATTCTTGATCGCCATCAAGCGGTTCCGAACCCCTCGCTTTCTAGAATGGGCACGCCAAGCAATGAGGAAGTGACCATGTCAGATACCTTCACCAAAGGCATGGCCAGGAATATTTACTTCGGGGGAAGCATCTTCTTTTTCCTGATATTCCTGGCCCTGACCTACCACACGGAGCAGACCTTTCCGGAGCGCAGTAACCAGGCGCAATTGACGGAATCGGTGATACGCGGCAAGGGCGTCTGGGAGCGCAACAACTGCATCGGCTGCCACACGCTGCTGGGCGAGGGCGCGTACTTCGCGCCGGAGCTGGGCAACGTGGTGAATCGGCGCGGGGGCGAGGAGGCGTTCAAGCCGTTTCTCCAGGCGTGGATGAAGATGCAACCGCTGAACGTCCCGGGCCGTCGTGCCATGCCGCAATTCAACCTGAGCGAGCAGGAGGTCGACGACATCGCCGAGTTCCTCAAGTGGAGCTCGAAAATCAACACCAACGGCTGGCCGCCAAACAAGGAGGGCTGAGAGATGAGCATGGCTAATCCGCATCTGAAATTCGCCTCGCAGGCCGTCGCCAAACCTTATTTCGTGTTTGCCCTGATGCTGTTCCTCGGGCAGGTGCTGTTCGGTTTGATCATGGGCTTGCAATACGTGGTCGGTGATTTCCTGTTCCCGCTGATCCCTTTCAACGTGGCCCGCATGGTCCACACCAACCTGCTGATCGTCTGGCTGCTGTTCGGCTTCATGGGCGCGGCTTACTACCTGATACCGGAAGAGGCCGATCGCGAGCTGCACAGTCCGAAACTGGCCCTGTTGCTGTTCTGGGTGTTCGCCGCCGCCGGTGTGGCGACGATCCTGGGCTACCTCGCGGTGCCTTATGCGACGCTGGCGAAGTTCACCGGCAACGACCTGCTGCCGACCATGGGGCGGGAGTTCCTGGAGCAGCCGACGATCACCAAGATGGGCATCGTCGTGGTGTGCCTGGGCTTTCTCTATAACATCGGCATGACGATGCTCAAGGGGCGCAAGACCACGGTCAGCATGGTGATGATGACCGGGTTGATCGGCCTGGCGGTGTTCTTCCTGTTCTCCTTCTACAACCCGGAAAACCTTGCCCGCGACAAGTACTACTGGTGGTGGGTGGTGCATCTTTGGGTGGAAGGCGTGTGGGAATTGATCATGGGTTCGATGCTCGCCTTCGTCCTGATCAAGATCACCGGCGTGGACCGGGAAGTGGTGGAGAAATGGCTGTACGTGATCATTGCCATGGCGCTGATCACCGGCATCATCGGCACCGGCCACCACTTCTTCTGGATCGGCGCGCCAGAGGTCTGGTTGTGGGTCGGCTCGATCTTCTCGGCGATGGAACCGCTGCCGTTCCTGGCGATGGTGGTGTTCGCCTTCAGCATGGTGAAAAACCGTCGTCGGCAGCACCCGAACCGCGCAGCAACGTTGTGGGCCAAGGGCACCACGGTCACCGCGTTCTTTGGTGCTGGTGTCTGGGGTTTCCTTCACACCCTGGCCCCGGTCAACTACTACACCCACGGTTCGCAACTGACCGCGGCCCACGGGCACCTTGCCTTCTACGGCGCCTACGCGATGATCGTGATGACGCTGATCAGCTACGCCATGCCACGCCTGCGCGGCTTGGGTGAAGCGGCGGACGAACGCTCGCAGCGCCTGGAGATCTGGGGCTTCTGGTTGATGACCCTGTCGATGGTGATGATCACCTTGTTCCTCACCGCTGCCGGTGTCGTGCAGGTGTGGCTGCAACGCTGGATGGAAGATGGCAGTGCCTTGCCGTTCATGGCGACCATGGATCATTTGAAGCCGCTGTTCTGGGCAAGATTGGTCAGCGGTGTCGGGTTCCTGGCCGGGTTGCTCTGCTACCTGCTGAGCTTCCGTCAACGTGGCCGTGCTGCGCTGCGGGCACCGGCGGCGGTGGTGCCTTCTTGAATCACCACAACGACTAAGCCGGACCCATTTGTGGCGAGGGGATAAATCCCCTCGCCACATCAAGAGGAAAAAACCATGGCATTCACCCTGGAGCTGGAAGAATGGGTCGGCAGTGTCTGGCACCGTTTCATCACTCGACGGGCCAGTGCGGACTTTCCCGAGGCACGGGTCGAGCTGACTCCAAGGCAGCGCTCTCTGCAGGTGCTGTTTCGCGCCACCGGTGGTGCCCGGCACCTGGGCGTCGAGGCGGTCAGCGACCGTGATCTTTTGCTGCGGCGCAACCTGTTGCAGCAGATCGCCGGCACCTGCAAGCAAGTGCCGCTGGCCTGGTGCGATGGCGACAACCTGCGGCTGCCGGCGAGCGTGGCGGCGTTTCCGGATGTCGAGCTCAACCAGGAGTTGTATCGCTGGCTGGCGTTGCTGGCCGCGCAGTCGGGGCCGATGACGCATTGGGGGCGGGACAACCAGCGCTGGACTTTGGCCGTGCTCGAACGCTACCCGGCGCTGCGACTTCGTTATCGGCGGTTGGTGGAGGCGCACCTGTCCTTGCGCCCCGATCCTGAATCACTGAACCCGGCCGAAGCCGCCCTGGAGCGCGCGTTATGCCAAGCTTTGCGCGAACCGGGCAGTGTCGAGCGTTTTCCCCGCAGCGAACGAGCGGCCTGGCCGTTGCCGTTGTGGCTCTATCCGGCCCAACATCTGGCCAATCCGCAAGCCGCCGACCTCGAAGAGTCCGAGCAATACCTGGCGACACCGCCTGGTGAACAGCAGGGCGGACGCAAGCGCGCCGAGCGCATCGACGACACCACTCGCGACGGTGGCCTGCTGATCGTGCGCCTGGAGAACCTGTTCAGCTGGACCGAACACGTCGACCTGGATCGCTGGTCGGACGACAGCGAAGACCCGGACGCCGCGCGCGTCGCTGAAGATCTCGATCAACTGACCCTTTCCCGCACGCGCCTGCGCAAGGGCGGTGGCTTGAAGCTGCACCTGGATTTGCCGCCGGCGGATGTCGATGACATTCCTCTGGGCGAAGGCGTCTTGCTACCCGAATGGGACTATCGCAAGCAGCGCCTTCAGGACGATTTCGTCAGTGTGCAGACGTTTATTCCCCGCGACTGTGAACCCCAGCCGCTGCCCTCGCGACTACGAGGCCCGGCCCAGCGGCTGCGTCGCCAGTTCGAACACCTGCGCAACGATCGCCAATGGTTGCGCCAGCAGACCCAGGGCTGCGAACTGGATTTGCAGGCGTGGCTGGATTTCCATGTCGAGCGCCAGCACGGTCAATGCAGCGAACGTGGGCTGTTCATGGACCAGCGCCAGACTCGCCGCGACCTGGCCTGCCTGCTGCTGGCCGATCTATCGATGTCCACCGACGCCCACCTCAACGACGAGCACCGGGTCATCGATGTGATCCGCGACAGCCTGTTGCTGTTCGGTGAGACCTTGTCGGTGCTGGGGGATGATTTCGCCTTGTACGGATTTTCCTCCCTGCGCCGGCAGAACGTGCGCATGCATGAAGTCAAGGCGTTCAACCAGCGCTACGACGACCAGACCCGGGGCCGGATCCAGGGTCTCAAGCCGGGCTATTACACGCGCATGGGTGCGGCGATCCGCCAGGCTACCCAGCGCATGGCGGGGTGCAAGCGACGGCGCAAATTGTTGCTGTTGATCAGTGACGGCAAGCCTAATGACCTGGACCTTTACGAGGGGCGCTATGGTGTCGAGGACACCCGCCAGGCGGTGTTGGAGGCCCGGCGCCAGGGGCTGACGCCGTTCTGCATCACCATCGACCGGGAAGCGGGGGATTACCTGCCGTACATGTTTGGCGCAAACGGCTACACGTTGATTCGCCAGCCCGAGCAACTGCCGTTGCGGTTGCCGCAGCTGTATCGGCAGTTGACTCAGGATTGAGAAGTCAGGCGATGCTGCGCGGAAGCCAGAAGAACATGACGATGCAGAAGATCGTCAAGCCGACGCAGAACCAGGTGAAGCGTCGCAGCCGGCGCTCACCGGCGAGTGCCGCCTCCGCCGGCAAGAGCATGCCGCAGCGGCGACACTCGCTTGCAGCGACGGCGTTGACCTGTTGGCAGTACAGGCAAACGGGCTGCGCACTCATTCGAACTGCTCCAGGCGCGGGCGGTCGAGAATGGCAATCTGACGACCGTCCTGGGTGATGATCTTTTCATCGATCAGGCGGCGGATGATCCGCGAGAAAGTTTCGGGTTGGATCGACAGATGCCCGGCGATCAACTGCTTGGCCATCGGCAACTCGAACTGGCTGTCGACGGTTTGCAGGCGTACCAGTTGCGTCAGCAAGTAGCGCACCACGCGGTGGGTGGCGTTCTTCAGCGACAGGGTTTCGATCTCGTTGACCCGCTGATGCAGGCGCACGCAGAGCTTGCCGAGCAGGGCGAAAGTCAGTCGGCTGTTACTCTGCAAAAGGCGCATGTACGTGGCGTTGGATAGCCGATATATCTGGGTTGGGCCGACGGCTTCGGCGGACGCGACGTAGTTGGGTGTGTCCATCAGCATCATGGCTTCGGCGAAGGTCTGGCGCTCGCCGATCACTTCGAAGACTTTCTCCTGGCCGTCCGGGGTCAACCGATAGATTTTCACCGCCCCGGATATCACGAAGTAGAACGCCTGCGCCGGTTCGCCCTGGCGGAACAGCGGATCGCCCCTGTCGATGTTCAGCAATTGGCTGTGGCTCATCAACTCATCGAGCTGTTCTTCGTTCAGGGGCTCGAACAGGTGATGGCTGCGCAGAATCTGGTGATGGACACGGTGGAGCACCATGGCGTGGATCCTTGTGATAGCGAAAAAGTGATCGGGGTCAGACCAGGCTCAGGGACAGGCCGCTGGCAAGCGCCAGGATGCCGGTGAGCACAACGAACCAGGTGAGCGGCAGGACGACGGATTTCATGGGTGACCCCGGAAGTGGAATGTGATGCCGTGCTTGAGCAAGAGCCGGGCCATGCCTGGAGACGTTGAAAGGCGGGGTGTTGGGGCTGGGGAGGGTAGAAATGACCCTGGTGTTTCAGGGTAAAAACAACCATGCAAGGGTTATGGATACCCTATTGTTTTGTCTTTTATGGGCGCGGGCCTGCTCGCGAATGGGTTTTGACAAGCAATGGCGATGTCGAGCCCGCCGGCCTCTTCGCGAGCAGGCTCGCTTCCACAGGGGGTCTTGCACAGGGAACTGGTCGGGTTCGGCAAGCCCCTTGCAAGTACCCGGCCGAGGCATGAGTTGCCGAAGCGTCGGCTTGATCTGAGACAAGGCCGGCTTGCGTCGTTAGCTCATCATTCGAGCCGTGATTTGTCGCACCTCGCAGGCGTTCCTGCGGGGGCAAAGGAGTGGTGTATGCAAGTGCTTGACCGTCGCAAGGCCATGGCCATCCCGCCGTTGTGGCGCCTGGCGTTCCGACCGTTTTTCCTGGGCGGCTGCCTGCTCGCGCTGTTGGTGGTGCCGCTGTGGCTGGCGGTGTTCAGCGGACGGTTGTCCGGCTGGCAGCCGGCTGGAGGCTGGCTGGCCTGGCACCGTCATGAATTGTTGTTCGGTTTCGGCCTGGCGATCATCGCCGGGTTTCTGCTCACGGCGGTACAGACCTGGACGGGTAGCCCGGGCGTCAGTGGCAAGCGACTGGCAGCGCTGGCGTTGGTGTGGCTGGGGGCGCGACTGGCCTGGCTGATCGACGCACCATTGCCATTGCTGGCGGTCCTTGAGCTGGCTTTCGCCTTGGGCGTCGCCGCGTTGATGGGCCTGACGTTATGGCGCGTGCGGCAGAAACGCAATTATCCGATCGTGCTGGT
Source organism: Pseudomonas frederiksbergensis (assembly GCF_035751725.1). Classification (GTDB taxonomy): domain Bacteria; phylum Pseudomonadota; class Gammaproteobacteria; order Pseudomonadales; family Pseudomonadaceae; genus Aquipseudomonas; species Aquipseudomonas frederiksbergensis_A. The sequence continues at coordinate 2,531,544 of NZ_CP142104.1, forward strand.
CTTGCTGTTGTTGGCCGCGGCCGACGGCTTGTCCGTGTATGGCCTGCTCCAGGGCAACGAGGGCCTGCAACGGCAAAGCGTGCTCACCGGCCTCTGGCTGGTGGCGGCGATGATGGGATTGATCGGCGGGCGCGTGATTCCGTTCTTCACCCAGCGCGGCCTCGGTCGCGTGGAAGGCGTGGCGCCGTGGCCGTGGCTCGATCGCTTGTTGCTGGCAGGATCGGCGCTGGTGGCGCTGTTGTACGCCTTCGGTCCGGCGCTGGCGCCCAGCCTCTGGGTTGGCCTGTTGTTCGCCGCGTTGGCGGTGGGGCACGGGATTCGACTGGTGCGTTGGCATGACCGAGGATTATGGCGAGTGCCGCTGCTGTGGTCGTTGCACTTGGCCTATGCTTGGCTGGCAGTGGCGTGCCTGGGCATGGCGCTGTGGCACCTCGGCGTGCCGGTGAACCCGAGCCTGGCGGTGCACAGCCTGACCATCGGCGCCATGGCCGGGTTGATCCTGGCGATGATCGCCCGCGTCAGCCTGGGCCATACCGGGCGCGCGCTCGACCCACCGGCGGGGATGACCCTGGCGTTCATCCTGTTGAACCTGGCGTGCCTGAGCCGCGTGCTGTTGGTGCTGCTGTTACCGTTGACCGGGCTCTGGCTGGCGGGCGTGTGCTGGACGCTGGCGTTCGGTCTGTACGCCTGGCGCTATGGGCCGATGCTGCTCAAGGCCCGGGTGGATGGACATCCGGGATGAGTCGGCTGGACGGAGGGAGTCGATAGTGTATGGGGTCTTGTTGGTCACGCACCTGCTGGCGGCAATCGCCTTCATCGGCACGTTGTTCTTCGAAGTGTTCATCTGGCATGCCGCTCGCCAGCCTTTGTCGCAGGCCGTCAGGGACGGGGCGGACCAGGCGATTGCCAAGCGCTCGCGGCACGTGCTTCACGGCGTGGTGCTGGTGCTTTATGGCGCCGGCATGGCCCTGGCCTGGCAACATCGCGGCGCGTTGAGCCAGCCGCTGGGCAACAGCTTCGGCCTGTTGCTGAGCTTGAAGATTTTGCTGGCCCTGAGCATCGTCGGGCATTACGTCTGGCTGGCGTACTGGCTCAAGGGCGGCCGCTTGACTCCAAGCCGGGCCTGCTGGCTGCGGCGCAGCATCCTTGGGCATATGGTGATGATCGTGGTGTTGGCGAAGGCGATGTTCTATTGGCAGTTTTGAGTTGGAGGGGACAACACTGAACCCCTGTAGGAGCGAGCAAGCGCTCCCACGGGGGAGTATTTGAGGTTAACGGGCCGCCTTCATCGCATTGACGAACAACACATTGTTTTCCAGGTGAATGTGCTGCATCAGGTCGTCCCGCAGCTCCACCAGTCCGCGATACAGGGCGCGCCAGGTGTTGCAGGCGTCAGCGGGCGGGGTGATCTGGTCAGTCAGGGCGAGCATGGTTTCCAGCGCTTCGCCGTGCTGGTCATGTTCGTAGCGAAGCACCTGGATCGGCGCCGAGGCGCGTTCGCCCAGGCCCTGTTGCAGCATTGGGAACAGCACTTGTTCTTCCTTGAGCATGTGGCCTTCGAGTTCCTGGTACATGTCCTGCAGATGATCGGCCAGGCCGTTGGGGCAACTGGCGCGTGCGCCATGGACCGTTTCGACCCGACGGGCCAGGCGGATCAGTTCCGGCAGTTGTTCGCGATGGCGGGCGTGGTAGCGTTCGAGGATGTGGCTGATCAACAATGCCTGGGGTTCATCGCGCCAATCATGGCCGCGCTCGCCAGCGGCTTGCAGGGTGCGCAGGGCATCGGCGATCAGCAACGGGTTCAGGCCCTTGCCCAGCGCCGCTTCGCGCAAGGACTTTTGTCCGCCGCAACAGAAATCGAGGTTGTAATGATGGAAGGTCCGGGTGGCACCGGGAATGTCGCAGGCCAGTTGGCCGAGGCTTTGTTCAAGCAGGTCGAGGCTCATCATGTTTCCTTGGGTTGAATCCCGGGAGGGACAGATGACCGCTCACTTTGCAGTCGGCATGCCAGATTCAAGTCATTGAAAAAAAAGCACTAAATTTATGCCAGGGTGATTGTCACCCTGGTTGCGAAGGGTCAAACGAACCCTGGAGGGTCACCACTACCATGCTGCGTGAAAGCCTGGCCGCCGACCTGATCGTCGAGCTGCCCAATGCGGTGCGATTGCAGCGCCTGGTGCAGACCCTGCGCGAATACTTCAACAGTGGCGCCGTCGGCTTGCTGCGCCTGGACGATGACAGCCTCAGGCCCGTGGCGACCGTGGGCCTGGTCCACGAGGCGCTGGGCCGGCGCTTCGTGATTGCCCAGCACCCGCGCCTGGCGGCGATCATGGCCTCGCGCGAACCGACCTGGTTCGAGCCGGACAGCCGCTTGCCGGATCCGTATGACGGCTTGCTCGATCACCACGTCGGCGAGCCGCTGCCGGTGCATGACTGCATGGGCGTGAGCCTGTACGTGGAAGGCCGGCTCTGGGGCGCGATCACCCTGGATGCCTTGCACGCCGGCACCTTCGACGGCCGCGCCCGGGAGGAACTCAAGCGTTGCACGTTGCAGATCGAGGCGGCGGTGCGGGTCACGCGATTGGAGCAGGAGAATCGCAGCCTGCGGGCGTCACGCAGTGACCCGGCGGACCTGCGCCTGCCGACCGAGGAGGGCGAAATCATCGGGCGCAGCGAGGGTTTGCAGCAATTGCTCAATGAGCTGGATGTCTTGGCTGATTCGGAACTGCCGGTGCTGTTGCTGGGCGAGACTGGGGTGGGCAAGGAGTTGTTCGCTCGGCGGCTGCATCGGTTGTCCCGGCGTAGTCACAAGCCCTTGGTGCAGGTCAACTGCGCGGCGTTGCCCGAGTCCCTCGCCGAAAGCGAGTTGTTCGGCCACGTCAAAGGCGCGTTCTCTGGCGCGACGACTGACCGCGCCGGACGCTTCGACGCGGCCAATGGCGGCACGTTGTTTCTCGATGAAGTGGGCGAGCTACCGCTGAGCGTGCAGGCCAAATTGTTGCGCACCCTGCAGAACGGTGAGATCCAGCGGCTGGGAGCGGACAAGCCGCTGCACGTCGATGTGCGGATCATCGCGGCGACCAACCGACACTTGCCCGACAGCATCCGCGACGGGCTGTTTCGCGCCGACCTGTACCACCGGCTGTCGGTCTACCCGGTGCCGATCCCGCCGCTGCGCGAACGCGGCCACGATGTCTTGATGCTCGCCGGGCATTTCCTCGAACTCAACCGCACGCGATTGGGCTTGCGTGGCTTGCGCCTGTCTCCGGCCGCCGAACAGGCGCTGTTGGCGTACCACTGGCCGGGCAACGTGCGGGAGCTGGAGCACGTCATCAGTCGCGCGGCGTTGAAAGAGCTGAGCCGTGGTGCCAGTCGCGGGGTGATCATGACCCTCGAACCGCAGGTGTTGGATCTGGATGTCAGCACCAACGCAGCCGCCATCGACACGCCGGCGCAAAGCATTGATGCGCCGCTGCGGCCCCTGAGCGTCACGGTGGATGAATGCCAGCGCCAGGCGATCCTCAGGGCCTTGGAACGCTGCGGGCAGAATTGGGCAGGGGCGGCGCGGTTGTTGGAGATTGATCCGAGCAATTTGCATAAATTGGCGCGGCGGTTGGGGCTCAAGTAGGGCCGTCTCCCATTCACCACGATAACCAGCATTGATAACGATCAAGGCCTCCCATCCCAGGCGACTCCACACTGGCCCAAACCCAAGTGGAGATCACCGTCATGCCCCTTTCCCTGGCCAACATGCGCCGCCAATACACTCGCGACGGGCTGGACGAAGCCCATCTGCCAGATGATCCCCTGGCGCTGTTCGGCGTTTGGATGCAACAGGCCCGCGAGACCGAAAGCCCACCAGTGGAAGCCAATGCCATGGCCTTGGCGACGGTGGACGAGCAGGGGCGGCCTCATTGCCGGGTGCTGCTGCTCAAGGGCTTCAGCGCGGACGGTTTTTCGTTCTTCGGTAACTACGAGAGCGGCAAGGGGCACGACCTGGCGCTCAATCCCTGGGCGGCGATGACGTTCTTCTGGCCTGCGCTGGAACGCCAGGTGCGCATCGAAGGGCAGGTCCACAAGCTCGATCCAGCATTGTCCGATGCCTATTTTCATTCCCGTTCCGTCGCCAGTCGTCTAGGCGCCTGGGCTTCCCCGCAGAGCCGTCCGCTGGCTGATCGAGCGGCGCTGGAGGCCTTGTTGGCGGGCACCGAACAACGTTTTGCCGAGCAACCGGTGCCACGTCCCGAGCACTGGGGCGGTTATTGCCTGCGCCCAGGACGGCTTGAGTTCTGGCAGGGCCGCGCGGATCGTCTGCATGACCGTATGGATTTCCGGCTGCACGAGGGCGTTTGGCAGCGCAGCCGCCTCGCGCCCTGAGCACCCGAGGGAGGTACCTCCATGGAGGAATAGGCCCGGCACTGATTGCGGTTCAGGCTGGGCCATCTTTTCTGACAGGACGGCTGACCAATGGCCCATCTGACCCAACGCGATTTCCAACCGCTGAACATCGCGGTCCTCACCATCAGCGATACGCGCACTTTTGAAACCGACTCCTCGGGCCAGACCTTGGCCGATCTACTGCAAACCGCCGGTCATGTGCTGATCGATCGTGCCCTGGTGAAGGACGACATCTACCAGATCCGCGCGCATGTCTCGCAGTGGATCGCCGACCCCAAGGTGCAGGTGGTGTTGATGACCGGTGGCACCGGTTTCACCGCGCGCGACAACACGCCCCAAGCGGTGGCGCCGCTGCTCGACAAGCAAGTCGATGGCTTCGGCGAATTATTCCGCCAGGTGTCGTTGGCGGAAATTGGCATGTCCACCCTGCAATCCCGTGCACTGGCCGGTATGAGCAACGGCGTGCTGGTCGTTTGCTTGCCGGGTTCTCCGGGCGCTTGCCGCACCGGCTGGGAACAGATCCTCGTCGGGCAACTGGACAGCCGCACCGGGCCGTGCAATTTCACCCCGCACCTCAAGCCCCAGGACGGCATCGTTCCGACTGCCTGTGAGGCACGTCCATGAGCGGTGTTTGCGACAGCGGCGCGTTGACGCCGGTAGACGAGGGGATCCGGCATCTGCTGGACCAGGCGCCGCCGCCTCCACCGGTGCAACGGGTGGCCCTGGACCAAGCCCTGGCGCGAGTGTTGGCGATGGATGTCCTGTGTCCGATGAACCTGCCGGCCTGGGACAACAGCGCGATGGACGGCTACGCCTTGCGGGCCGAAGACCTGCCGATGGAGGGCGGCTGCCTGGCGCTGGCCGGGCGCATCGCAGCGGGTGACGGGCCGGGCGAGCCGCTGCCGGCGGGGCGGGCCGTGCGCATCTTTACCGGCGCGCCTTTGCCACCGGGTGCTGACACGGTCGTGCCGCAGGAAAGCTGTCGGGTCGAGGGCGAGCGGGTCTGGTTGCCGTCGGTCAACCGTGGCGACCACGTGCGCAAGGAAGGCGAGGAGCTGCGCAGGGGTGATCGCTTGCTCGGTGCCGGCACGCGGCTGCGGGCGCAGGAGCTGGGGTTGCTGGCCGGTGCCGGGATCGACCAGGTGGAAGTATTTCGTCGGTTGCAGGTGGGGTTGCTCAGCAGCGGCGATGAACTGCGCGAACCGGGCGAGCCGTTGGCGCCGGGGCAGATCTACAACAGCAACCGCCACAGCCTCGCCGCGTTATTGCGGGGCTGGGGCCTGGAGGTCCACGACTTTGGCGTCATGCCCGACCAGCTATTGGCCAGTCGACAGGCGTTGCGCCTGGCCGCGGCCGAATGCGATGTACTGATCACCTCGGGCGGTGTCTCGGTAGGTGAAGAGGATCACCTCAAGCACGCCATCGAAACCATGGGCAGCATTGATCTGTGGCGGCTTGCGATCCAGCCTGGCAAGCCGCTGGCGTTCGGCGACGTGGAAGGCAAACCGTGGATCGGCCTGCCGGGCAACCCCTCAGCGGCGCTGATTACCGCGTTGATCGTCGTGCGGCCATTCCTGTTCCGCGCCCAAGGCATGCACGACGTACTGCCTGCGCCGCTACAGGTGCCCGCCGGATTCGACTGGTTGAAGCGCAACCGCCGCCGGCAATACCTGCGGGCCCGATTGGTCTCGGGCATTGATGGGCAGTTGTGCGTCGAACTGCACCCGCAGCAAAGCTCGGCGATGCTGACGGCTGCCTGCTGGGCCGATGGCCTCGCGGTGGTCGAGCGTGACGCCCAGGTGCACAAGCACGACCGAGTAATGTATCTGCCGTTCGCGAGCCTGATGCATTGACGGCAATTGACTGCCGTCAAGGTCGCCGCCGGTTGGCTGGCTAGACTGGCGGCGCCCTTAGTTTTCCCACGAGGATGCCCCATGCAACTGGTTTGCCCGGCAGGGAATCTGCCAGCCCTCAAAGCGGCGGTGCGCCAAGGCGCTGATGCCGTCTATGTCGGCTTTCGCGATGACACCAATGCCCGGCACTTCGCCGGACTGAACATGGATGACAAGCAGTTCGATGCCGCGGTTGCGCATATCCGCCAGCATCAACGCAAACTTTACGTAGCGGTCAATACCTACCCGCAACCCAAGGGCTGGGAACGCTGGCAGCGGGCTGTGGATCGCGCCGCCGATTTTGGCGTGGATGCGCTGATCGCCGCCGACCCAGGCGTGCTCGGCTACGCGAGCCAGCGCCATCCTCGATTAGCGCTGCACCTTTCGGTACAGGGCTCGGCGACCCACGCCGCGGCGCTGGCGTTCTACGCCCAGCGCTATGACATTCGTCGCGCCGTACTGCCGCGGGTGTTGTCCTTGGCCCAGGTCAGGCAGGTGGCGGCGGGCAGCCCGGTGCCGATCGAAGTCTTCGGCTTCGGCAGCCTGTGCATCATGGCTGAGGGCCGTTGTCATTTATCTTCCTACATCACCGGCGAATCGCCGAACCTCTGCGGCGTCTGCTCCCCAGCCAAGGCGGTGCGCTGGAGCGAAGACGCCCAAGGCTTGAGCGCACGCTTGAGCGAAGTGCTGATCGACCGCTACACGCCCGATGAACCGGCCGGCTATCCAACCTTGTGCAAAGGTCGCTTCCTGGTGGGCGGCAAGCGCTTCCATGCGCTGGAAGAACCGACCAGCCTCGACACCCTCGACCTGTTGCCGGAACTGGCGGCCATCGGCGTCGAAGCGGTGAAAATCGAAGGGCGCCAGCGCAGCCCGGCCTACGTCGAGCAAGTGACGCGAGTGTGGCGCGCCGCGCTGGATGCCCACCACACCGCGCCGCAACGCTTCCGAGTAAGGGAAGAATGGCGCCAGGTCCTGGCCGGTCTGTCTGAAGGCAGCCAGACCACCTTGGGCGCCTACCATCGATCATGGCAATGAGGGAGACCTGATGAAACTCAGCCTGGGACCGGTCCTGTTCTATTGGGACAAAGTGCAACTGGCAAATTTCTATGCCGAGATGTCGGCCTTGCCACTGGACGTGATTTACCTGGGGGAAACCGTCTGTTCGAAACGCCGGGCGTTTTCCCTGGATCAATGGCTGGGCCTGGGGCGCGAGCTGCAAGCCTGCAGTCAGGCGCAGATTGTGTTGTCGAGCCTGACGCTGATCGAAGCGGCGTCGGAGCTGTCCTCGCTGCGCCGTCTGTGTGACAACGGCGAGTTGCTGGTGGAGGCCAACGACATGGGCGCTGTGCAGTTCATGGCCGAACGCAAATTGCCCTTTGTGGGCGGTCCGGCGCTGAACCTGTACAACGGCCACGCCCTGGGGCAACTGCTCGACAGCGGCATGATTCGTTGGGTGCCGCCGGTGGAATGCTCGGCGGCACTGATTGCCGATGTGCTGGAACAAGTGCGGGACATGGACCGCGATCTGCCCGAAGTGGAGATCTTCGCCTATGGTCATCTGCCCTTGGCTTACTCGGCGCGCTGTTTCACCGCCCGGGCTGAAAACCGGCCCAAGGACGACTGCCAATTCTGTTGCATCAACTACCCCGATGGCCTGGCGTTGAGCAGTCAGGAAGGCCAACAGCTGTTCACCCTCAACGGCATCCAGACGATGTCCGGCGAGGTCACGAACCTGCTGGCCGATTACCCCGCGCTGGCCGCCTGCGGCGCCGACATGCTGCGCCTGAGCCCGCGCGCCCAAGGCATGGCCGAGGTGGTCACGGCTTTCGACAAGGTTCGCCAGGGCGAAGCACCGCCGTTGTTCGTGGAAGGATGCAATGGTTACTGGCACGGCCATGCCGGCATGTTGAAGGTAGAGGAGGCGGGCCTGTGTTGAGTCCGAAGAAGTGGGTGCTCAAAGGTGCCGATCGCTTGCTGCCGCTGGTGGGCAAGGTGCCGTTCGTAGTGCAGCGACTGGCGTTGCAGCAGGCGCTCAACCGGTGCTTGGCCGAGCCGTTGCGCGAGGGCGGGTTCGAGGTGCTGCGTGATCGCTGGTTATGTCTTCGGGTGCTTGATCTTAAGCTGTGCTGGTACCTGACCCTCGGCCGCGATGGCCTGCGCATCGCCGAACGGGCCGAGGCGCAGGTTTCCATCAGCGGCAATTGGCGTGAGTTCCTGTTGCTGGCCAGTCGCCAGGAAGATCCGGATACGTTGTTCTTTCGTCGTCGGTTGGTGATCGAGGGGGACACCGAGTTGGGGCTGGCGTTGAAGAACTTGATCGACAGTCTTGATCCGGAGGTGTTGCCGCCGTGGCTTTGGCGCAATCTGGAAAGGGCGGGGAAGGGGTTGGCGGCGGTCTGAGAGGTTGAGTTGCTGTGGTAATCGTCAGATCAAGTCTGAGTCTCTACGCCCAAGGGAAGTGCTCGTTGACAATCGGACTAGCGCTCGTCGAAAACCTTCCACTTTGGACACGTCTCCCCGGGTTCTATGGGTAATGACGCCATAGGCGTAAGGGAGTAAACCCTCCAGCCAGTCTCGCGGGTGAATCTCGACGCTGTTCTCCAGTGTCGCGACAACCCAGTCGGGGAGCCATGACATATCGCGGTCCGAGAAATTGACCTCGCCTGCGATCAGCAACGCCAGCGTGGTACGCAGCGACGATTTTTCTTTCAATAATCTCTCTTGCAGCGCTTGGCAAGCGTCGGGGGCATCCAGTAACACACGAAGATCGTTGGGGTTGCTCAGCTTCAGCGAGGCCGGAAGTAGCGCAGACAACGCGGGTAATGAGTCCATCCAGCGTTTTTGCACCTCCAGATCAATCCCTACGAAGTCCAGCGCTGGGGGCACAAGCGGCGCGTGACGGATAACCGTGGGCGTCAGGTAACGCAGGCGAAGGCTCATGATGTCCATAAAGAGCCGGTCACTGGCGCATAAAAATTCCACGGCAGGTGCGGCGCCCATTACGGTTGATGGCGGTGGGCCGATAATGAACGTCGCATTGCGTCGATGGGGCAGGTGATGAATGTCGCCCCAGCTATCGTTCAGGCAGTGGGCGAGCCAAGCCTGGGGCGTAGGGCCGTTGAACGGGTCCAGATTCATGGGAACGCCAAAACCGTTGAACACCACGTGACCGAGGGGATTGAGGCGGCTCTTCAATAGTTGGTGGAATCCGTGATCAAACACGATCGGGGCATACGCGCTCTCGGTGTAGAGGTCGACAATAATGACGTCGTACCGGTCGGGAGTGACGACCAGGAAGTGCGCGGCATCGGCGACCACGCTGTCGAAGTCGACATGCGCTGCAAGTCGGTTCCGGTTGTCGAGGCTGCGTACGAGGGCCGTCTCGTCCAAATCAACGGCCAACAGGCTCGCAACTCTGGTGCTGGCTGCGATCGGCGCCAACGCCACACCGTCCGATAGCCCCAGCATCAGAACCGAGACTCGATCCTTGGACGGATCCCCCAGAAAACCGGTACAGCCCATGTCGTCATAATATTGGCCGCAGAAGATCGATTCATGTCGAGCAGATTCAGGTCGATCCTTGAAGTCCGGCATGGTTAAAGGCAACTCCGTTTGTAAGAGACTGGGGTAGGGCGAGGCACGTCAGTGCGCAAACGCTTTAGGGTATTTGTCCAGATAGGCATCATTGAGCTGCGTATCCTGGGAACGCATGAAAGTTTTGAAGTCAGGTACCAGAAAGACCAGCAGAGACAACAGCAGCACCATGACGCCCAGCAGCGTGATTGTCAGTGCAACCCCCAGATAGGCGATCAGGGCGTTCATCGCGAAACTGCCCAAGGGGCTGGCCGCCGCAGACAGAAATGAAACTGTGGCAAAAATCCGATTGCGATGCAGCTTTGGCGTTGCCAGCAACCTCACAGCGGAGGTGGGGATGTTAATCAACATCAGCCCAATGCCGCCGCAGAAAAAGGCTGCGGGCACGATGAACGACGATGAAACGGTCCCGACCACCACTAGGTTGCCCCCCAGTAATGCGAAACCAGCGGACACGCACATGTCACGGGGGACCCGGTCGGATAACCAGCCGATGATCTTGTAACTGCCCGCCAGAATGCCCAGCCCGAAACACGAATCCAGAAGACCGATGTAAGTGACCGGGTACTGGATGACGTCTTTTACATACAGTGGGATCAGGATGGTGAAGAACGGAAACAGGGCAAAGTTGATCAGCATTGCGATGATGGCCAGGTAAAATTCAACTTTCACTCCATAAACCACTTTGAAGCCGGAATAGATCATGCTGAAGCCGCTGGCACCCGGGGCTTTTTCGCCTTGGCCAGTGGCACCGATGGGGCTCGGGATGGTCGCGATCAACGCCACGGCGATGAGAATCGCAAAAAAATCGGCGGCAAAGGCGAACGTGATACCGAACCCGTAAATCAACCCGCTGGCCAATACCGGCCCCAGCAGAATGGAAAAGGACGACATCACGCTTTTGGTCCGAAAGGCCAGGGAGACTTTATCGTCGTCTGCAAACAAAGGAATGATCGACGCCTGGAGAGGGTCGCGTACGCCGACAATCGCACTGCTGATCATCATCAGCGCGCCAACCGTCCAGGGGTTGAACGACCCCGTGGCGGACAGCACCACCATCAACAGCGCTGCTAGCAGGCTGATCCATGAGGCCAGCTTGATGATCAGGATTTTGTTGTATTTGTCCCCCAGCCATCCCAGCAGGGGTTTGGCTAACACCTCCGCCGCGATGGAACAGGCAATCATGTTGGCGAAATAGAGCGCGGAGCCTGTTTCCTGCAAGGCCCACCAGGCCACTGCCAGTTGATTGCACCGCCCGCCCAAAACCATCAACAAAAAGCTGAATTGCACTTTCAGAAGACGCCTGTCGATGCCGGGAAAGCCCCACGTAATGCCTGAAAAATTTACATTCATTGACGTACCTTTGATCCGGATAAGGTAGCTGCGCAATCAGGGGTGTTCAAAAAAAGAAGAGGTACGTTCATTAGGGTAAATCTCCAGATACCGCTCGATGCCACCCTCAAGGCTATAGAGTTCTGCTTCCTGACTGACGGTACGAATTGCCAGGAGGGCCGCCTTGCTCCTGATGCCGGATTTGCAATAGAAAACGATACGGCGGGCGGTATCGAGTTCATCCTGGCGCTTGATGATGTCTTTGAGCGGAATCGGTCTGCCGCCTAGCGAACCTTGCTGATGCTCGCTGACATCGCGCACATCAACCAATTGAAATGGGGCTTGTGTCGCTATCCAGTCATGCAGGGTGTCGGGTGATAGCCAGTCGCTATCGCGCCACGCAGGCGTGGTTGTAGCGCCAAGCGTTCTCGCAGGGGGGCGGTCCCGTGTTTTTTTGTTGATGTTCAATAGGTGGAAGGTGTTGTCCAGGCAGTCGATAGACAACAATTGCCCGCTCAATGGCTCCCCGGCACGGAGGATGAGCTTGAGTACCTCATTGGCCTGAAAGCAACCGAGCAAGCCAGGTATAACGCCAAGAACACCCGCTTCCGAGCAATTTTGCGTCAAGTGCGGTGGCGGCGGTGTTTCGAACAGATCCCGGAAGCACGGCCCCCGTTGTTGGGTGTGCTGATTGTAATAATTGAATACCGACACCTGCCCCTCGAATTGACTGATCGACGCATAGACCATCGGTTTCTCACACTCGATACAGGCGTCACTGATGAGGTATTTAGCGCCGAAGTTATCAGTAGCGTCGACGATGATGTCGTATTCGGCTAGCAGCGACAGGACGTTGTCCGAGTTCAGCGTCGTGGCAGCGGTGTGGACGACGATGTTGGGGTTCAACTGGTTGATGCGACGTTTGGCTGCCGAGACTTTCAGGTCGCCTACATCGGCATTCGCATAGAGAATTTGTCGATGCAGATTGTTCACGTCGACAATATCGTTATCAACGATGCCGATCGTCCCGACGCCCGCACCTGCCAAGTATAGAAGTACCGGGCAGCCCAGCCCCCCGGCGCCGACCACCAGCACTTTACTGTCTTTGAGACGTTGCTGCCCCTGAGCGCCGACCTCGCTGAGGATGATTTGGCGGGCGTAACGGGAGGTATCCGTTTTGAGGTTGCAATGCATGTCAGCCACCTGCCACTGCGTTGATCAGGATCAATTGCGCATTGCTGTCCAGGGGGCAATGACGGTCATGCTCGTTGGTCACGGGCATGCCGTCGACGAACAACCCCACGAACGGCAGCGGGTACAGATCCTCAGAGAAGACCGGGCCAATCAGATCGGGAAATCGTGCGGTTAGATTGCTCAGCACATCGCTGACACACAAGCCTTCAGTAACGTGTGTTTTATGCTGTTCGGTGTAGTGCATGAACTGCCGGGGAAAGTGTACGACGGCCATGGGTCATCCTTGAAAGGTGTCAGTTGTCAGGTCGCTGGAAAACGCATCCAGCTTGGAGGTGATCAGTTTTCCGATTTCGGACAGTTCGGCCGAGGCCTGGAGAGTGGCCAGACTTTTGAGAAAGTACTGATGCAAGTAGTCGAGTCGTTCGGGACGAGCTCGCACGGAACCGCTGATCAGCAACCGCTGGTGGTAGTTCACGGCGCTGACCGCAAACAGGCAAGCCAGCAAGACACCCCTAGGGTTCTTGCCTCCGGTTCCTGATGGCAGTATGTAGTCGTTTGAGCTGTCCTTGAGCTGGAAGTCGTAAATCTCAGCGATCAAACTGGACCAGATATGGGACAGTTCGTGCACCAGTAACTCTTCAAGGTCCGTCATGCTGGTAAACGCGGCTTCGCCCAGAAACATTTGTTGCGGCAACACAGGGTTGGTTAGGCTGACTTGTTGAGTCAGCAATTTATGTATATTAACCGGCAGGTCCAATAATCTGGTCCATTCCGGCAGCAAGGCTTTGAGGTTACTCTTCGCTTCAGCCAACATGATCTGCTCGGCGTTACCGAGCGCTTTATAGGGTGGAAACACGGGCGCACCTTCGACGTGCCGAGCATACAGGGCGGTGGCGAAGTCTGGTTGCAAATAGGTGGTTAAAGGTAACTCGCCTCCCTCGATATTTCTACGTACAACGGCGACGAGTGTTAAAAGTTTTGTGCTATTGAACAAGGAGTGCACAAAGGGCAAGCCGTTTATTTCACACAGTATCTCTGATGGCGACATTCTGTTTCACCGTCCTCGTCCATGGTTGTAGTTTGAGAAATTCGATCAAGTCCAGGCTCTTTATTCGGTAGGCAGAAAAATTGGCCAGGGCGTTGTCTATTTGTTTCGTCGCGACAGGGAGTGCCAGCAAAGCTTCTTTCAAACAATTTAGTGTTCGATGTCCGTACCACATGTTTTTCAGGTAGTGAAGTATGTGTTGCTCTTGTGCCGGCGTAATGATCCGTTCAGTCGTCCACTGTCCTAAAAACTGCCTGATATGAATAAGTGGTTCGCTGAGTGAAAGAAAGGGTTCCTGTGTTTGATGTATCAGGGTCACTTCGTCGTCGGACATGTCCGGATCGCTAGCGAATTGTCGATACACTTCACCAAAGCCTGTCATTCCCAGCGTATCCATTTCACAGGCGCGAATGGCCCCCATGGACGACAATCCCCAAATGCGCCAACCCGCACCCAGAGCGTCAAGTATCTCGGCATGGCCGACGGCAGGGTGAGCATGGAACACGCCATCGACAATGGCGATGTTCGAAGGGGGCGATTGCGCGACCAGGCGTTCGATATCGCCACGCTTGACAGGCGGGCGCACCATCAAGCCACCACCGCGCAGTAATTGACTGTCTATCGCTTGCAGGGAGGGGCCCGCAAAAAGCGTGCATGCCTCAAGCGCTTTGTTTGACATACGTAAGTAACCTCGGGCCGACCCTTTTCAAACCGGGTTCAAAGGTTTCAAGCCCCGGAATAATGATCCTGATCACAGTGATGTCGTCCGTCGCTTTACTGAGCAAAACCCTTAGCACGGTACTGAGCCCGACACTTTGCAACCGCTCAATGAGCAACTCCCAGGCCGATTCGATCGTGGGGATCGCGGCTTCCTGGCAGTCGATGGAGGAGTAATCGATCATCTGGTTCCGAGAGGTGGCCACGGTACGCAAGCGTGAGATGGCCTGAAGCTCGACCGAACGGCCCTTCTTCTCGAAGTATTTGACGCGCTCAATGATGTCGTCCCGGCCCCCGTGGATGTGGCTTAAACGGCTTTGGGCCGCCTCGCAGATAGCCCGGATCAAGGCGACATCCTTGATGGGATGTAACCCTGAACCGGTGGCCACAGAGATGGGCGCGTGGGAGGACTCTTCCATGATAAAAGCCTGGAAGTAGGCCAGGCCAAAACAGTTCTCGGTGTAACGAACCGACAGGCTCAATCCCGCGTCATTGATTTTATTGATCAGAGAGTCGGTTTCTGAGCTGTAGCGGTCTAGATTGACGAGGCAGGAGCGGTCATGCAGATGATTAAAGGCTTGAACATCGCGCTCCATGAGTTCGCAAACAGCGTGTACCGAGGCTTCCACCAAGTCATTGCCTGAAGCCAAGCCACTGGAGCTTTCCCCGAAGAGTTGTTGTCCGGGGTTTTCGGGGTAGGGGATGAACACCAGTTCGGCGGGTGCAAGCACCGTTTGCTTGCGCAATACATCTTCAACTTCGATGGCCATGATGAGCGAGTCGGCATCGGCAGAGAAGCCATACAACATGCAGAACTGATTGAAAGCTATTCGTCCTTCGTGGCTTTCAATGAGTTGCCTCGGCGTGGTCTTTAACAGCTTCAGTTGCGCCGTGTTGTATTGCGCAAGGCTGAACTCAATGGCTTCCATGTACGCGCCTATCTTCGCTTCTGCTGATCTGAGGCCTTTGCCAGCATTTACGCACAGCGAACCCTTCAATGCATCGGGTCGTATACTGGCGAATACCGGAATTCCAATACGGTCCAGCCAGGTTGTGTCGGTTACTCGGGTAATGCCCAAGCGCGGCGCTATATCGCTGACGATGATTTTTAATGTTTCTTCGGCACTGCGGCGACGGAGGCTCGAACTAAGCCTTTGCATAATTGGTCACCTTTGACTGATGAAAGGTATAAGCAAGTATCATGTTCGACACAATAGAAAGCGGGAGGGAATTATATCCCTCCCGTTTTTTCAGGCTGCGATTCTAACGTCGTCAGCCAGAGCCAGCGTCAATACGTTGTTGTTCGACTGATGTGCCACAAAGCCGGCATGCATCAGGCTTTCATCGTTCAGAATAACGGAGAATTTCTCCGCGGTTTCTGCGTCCGGTTCAAGCTCGAAGGTTGCATCGTTAACTAGAGAGTCCATTTTATTTATCCTGTCGGTAATATTGTGTTGAGGGAATTTAGTTGCGCAACACCAATGAGATTTGCAGATATTTGAGATTATGCCAGCTAAAACTAATATCAGGATGTTGCGACTTTGTGTCGTCGCGAAGGGGGTGCGAATTTTCTGAAATGTTAATCGTGCCGATTGTGGGAATTGGCTTACAGGTTATTAGGAAAGGTATGTTGCTATCTTAGGATGGGTCTTAGGAGTTTACTGTAAGTAATTTCCGAGATCTTTTAGTTTCTTGGCCCGTTGTCTCAGACAAGATTAGATTTGCGGTATCGGTTGAGCTGATTTAAAAAATTGAATAAAAGCAACTGCGTTCCAACTGACATGCCGCGGCTAAAGGTTTTAGGACCGCTTTGCGGTCCAGCGGGAGCAAGCTCCCTCGCCACCGGTTAGGTGTTCGTCACTAAACCTGTTCGCCTTCTCAAGCCGTCTCGGTGGCTTCGATCATCCGGCCTTCAAGCAACCGCTTGATCTCCTCAAACAACTCGTCACTCTGCTCCTCGGTGCAATCCTCGCCGTTGCGTTTGCGCAAACCATGGTGGCTGAAGATCAGATGCACATCGGCGTGCAGGTCGTGCTGGTTCAGGCAGCTTTCGACGCATTGCAGCGGGCAGCCATCCAGCGCCAGGATTCGCCGTCCCGAGCGCGCTTTTTTGACCAGCGCAGCCACATGTCCGCCGACCCCGACGATGCAGGACATCTCGGCCAGGCCGCTGCGATCCAGGCGCAGGGCCAGGGTATTGGCCAACTGCGCGACATTAGAGCAGCCGGAGCAGGAGTAGACCAAGGGAAGGCTTAAATCGGACATGAGGGTTCTCCTCTGATAGACGCTGCCAGTGTGCGAGGCCGGCAATAGCACGCCTTGACCATGGTCAAATCTGAGACTGGCTCGGCTACTGTTGGTAAGCAGTCAGCTCTTCTTCAGCCAGGATACGAATGTTGCGCCGCTCCATGGCAATCAACCCCCCATCCACCAACCGATGAAGAATCCGCGAAAACGTCTCCGGCTGGATCCCCAGCTTCGAAGCCACTAGCCGCTTGGACACCTGCAACACCACCTGACCATCCCGCGGATCGCGCTCCTGCAACAGAAAATTGATCACCCGCCGACTGGCACTGGCCAAGGTCAGGTTGTCGATGTCCTTGAGTCGCTGGTGCAGATGAATGCTCATGCTGGCCAGGATCGCCAGGCAGACCTTGGGCTGGTCCTCCAGCGCCTTGAGATAATGCGTCCCCTCGATACTCACCAGCACGCTGTCCTTGATCGCCGACGCGCTGACCGGGTAGCAACGGGCCTGGCTGAACAGCAGGGCTTCGGCGAAGGTCTGCCCGGGCTGGATGATTTCCACCAGGTTTTCCTGGCCCTCGCCGGTGACCCGGAAGAGCTTGATCTGGCCACTGACCAGCAAGAAAAATCGCTTGGCCGGATCGCCCTGGTGCATGAGCGTGCTGTTGCATTCCAGGCGTTTGAGGACAGCCAGGCTACAGACATCTTCAAAGACCCGCTCAGGCAGTTGGCTGAACAGGTGATGACGACGCAACAGTAAAACGATGGAAGGGTGGGTCAGCATGGCGTACCTCCGCGTGCCGTCATGGTAGTGCCCAAGTCGTCGGCGGCCTATGCCTCGGCAGGCTTACCTCGGAAGAGGGAGGAGAGGCGGTCGATCCAATCTTTCACTGCCGGCGCAGATCGGTAGCGTGTTGTATGACTCAACCGGGACTAACCCGCCCCGCGCAAATGCTCCATCGCCCACACCGCCGCTTCGACCCGCGAACGCAAGCCGAGCTTGTGCAGCAGGTTCTTCACATGCACCTTGACCGTGCCCTCGGTGATGCCCAGCTTGTGACCGATGACCTTGTTGCTGAAACCGCCGGCGATGGTCTTGAGGACCTGGCGTTCGCGCTCGGTCAGTTCCACATCGGCCTGGCGCGGTGGCGAGCGCAAAGCCTGGGCCATGACGCGGGTCAGGCCGGGGCTGATCACCAGGGCGCCGTTGAGGGCGTCGCGGATGTACTGGATCAGCAACTCAGGCTCCATGTCCTTGAGCAGGTAACCGTTGGCGTCCAGGCGCAGGGCATCGCGGATGTCGTCCTCGGCGTCGGACACGGTGAACAGCAGCACCTTGCCGGTGTAGTGCATGGCGCGCAGCCGGCGCAGAGTCTCGATGCCGTTCATCTGCGGCATGTTGTTGTCCAGCAGCACCAGGTCGGGCTTGAGCGGTTCGATCAGCGCCAGGGCTTCTTCGCCGTGGCTGGCTTCGCCGACGATGTGCAGATCGTCTTCGAGTTCGAGCATCTGGCGGATCCCGCGACGCATCATCGGATGGTCGTCGACCAGCAGCAGGGTGTGGCGCAAAGGGGCGTTCATGTTGCGATGCCTTCGGTGTGGTGGCCCAGGAACTCCGGTTGGAAATGCACCTGGATACGGGTGCCCTGGGGCGTTCGGGAGTGAATGTCGAGTTGGCCGCGCAGGCTGCGGGCGCGTTCGTTCATGATGTTCAGACCGTGGTGCTCGCGCTGGTCCACTTCGCCGCTGAAACCCCGGCCATCGTCCTCGATGCAAAGGCGCACGGTCTCGCCTTCCTGGCGCAATTGCAGCCAGGCGTTTTGCGCATGGGCGTGGCGCAAGCAGTTGGACAGGGCCTCGCGGGTAATCTGCAGGATGTGGATCTGCTCGCTGGCCGACAGCTCGAAGGCCAGGGTGTCGATGAACAGGTGCACCTGGAAATCACCACGGTTGGAGAATTCCTCGGCCGTGTCCTTGAGTTCCTGTACCAAACCGTCGTCGCGGATCTGCAAACGGAACGTGGTGAGCAATTCACGCAGTTGTCGATAAGCGTTGTTGAGGCCTTCGCGCAGTTCGCCGGTGACGTTTTCCAGGGTCTGCACCGGTTCGCCGCGACGCATCAGGGTCTGCATGCGGCTGACTTGCAGTTTCATGTACGACAAGGCCTGGGCGAGGGAGTCGTGCAGCTCCCGGGCAATGATGGTGCGCTCGTCGAGCAGCAACAAGCGATGGTCCTGTTCGCGCTGGCGCTTGAGGGACAACGTTGTCCCGATCAAGTTGGCCAAGGCCTGGATCAGCGCGATTTCCCATGGCTGTGCGGCGTGACCGTCGACAAAATGCGCCTTGAGTTCACCCAGCTCAGTGCCCTGGTTGCTGATGCTGAAAGCTTGCGGGCGCGCGGCGTTGTGTTTGTGGCAACTGGCGCAATCGCTGCTGGCGCAGACCTGGCGGCTGGCGGCGCCATGCAAGGCCAGCAGATGCCGTGCGGGCGACTGCAGCTGTCCTTGCAGGCACAGCGTGAGACGCAGGCCCGGCAGGCGCTGCTGGAAGCGGCGGATCAGTTCATCCAGGCCTTCAGCATTGGCCTGGCGCGTCGCGAGGCTGCGGCTGCTCTGGTAAAGCAACTCAAGGGCGGCGTTGGCCTGTTGCAGATTCAGGGTCTTTTGTTGCACCTGGGCTTCCAGGGTGCGGTGGGATTGCTCGATGGTCTCGGCCATGGTGTTGAAGCTGGTCGCCAACTGGCCCAGTTCATCCTCGGACTGGTGATTGACTCGCACCTGGAACTCACCACGGCGAAAGCGCTGGGTGGCGTCAACCAGTTCTTGCAGCGGCATCACCACGCCGTACTGCAATTCATACAGGCCGATCAGCAGGATGATCATGGTGCTGAACAACGCAATGCCCTGGATTGCCTGTTGCCAGCCTTGCTTGTGCTCGCTCTGGCGTTGCAACAGCGTGACGAACTGATCCAGTTGTTCCACGAACGAACGAGCACTGGCCTGGAAGAATGCCGAGTCGCCGCGCTCGATGGCCGGGCGCAAGGTCTGGTTCCAGCGCTGCATCAGGTCGCGATAGCTTTTGTGCAGTGCGGTTTCCGGCCCGTCTTCGAGCACTGCGCGCAGGGCTGGGCTGTCGAGACGTTGCTGCAGACTGTCGACGATCGTGGGGATGTCTTCAACGTCGCCGGCCGCGAGCTTCCAGCTCAGGTGATAGGTCTCCATGCGCACGGAGCCGGCGGTATTGATGGCTGCCGCGTCGCCCTGGCTGAACCAGGCGATCAATCCGGCGCTCAACGAGCTGGCCAGGGCGAGGATGGCGATGAGGATCACCGCTAGGCCGGCGCGAGCGGGCAGGGAGCTGCGAAGCCAACGCATCATGGGCGCTGGCTCTTGGCGAAAAACGGTAGACCGAGCATCAAGCGCGCCCTGGGTCGTGGGGTGTTGCAGCCGATCCTGGGCGCACTACCTCTAAAGAGTTGTCGGCCGTTCCGTTTCCATAAAAGCTTTGGCCGACTTGCTCAAGACATTGATAAACAAAGGCTTTTATCGAGGTCTCGATCTACCTCCTTGGAGGTAGACGGGCCAAGCATAGGCCAATGGCCCCGGGGCGCTCGTTGACCCAGGTCAAGTTTTCGCGGGGTAGGCATCACTAGTCTGCGCTCAACGAATTGACTGGGGGGCAGCGTGATGCGAGCGCAAGTGCAACAAGGGCTGGTACTGGGGATGAGTACCCTGGCCTTCACCGTGTGCTTCATGGTCTGGATGATGTTTGCCGTGCTCGGCGTTCCGATCAAGGAACTGCTGGCCCTCAACGAAACCCAGTTTGGCCTGCTGGCCGCCACGCCGGTATTGACCGGTTCGCTGGTGCGCCTGCCCCTGGGCCTGCTCACCGACCGCTTCGGCGGACGCATCGTGTTTTTCCTGCTGATGTTGTCCTGCGTGTTGCCGCTCTACCTGATCACCTTGGCGACGGCCTATTGGCAGTTCCTGGTGCTGGGCCTGTTCGTCGGCCTGGCCGGCGGCTCGTTCTCGGTGGGCATCGCCTACGTCGCCAAGTGGTTCGACAAGCATAACCAGGGTTTTGCCATGGGCGTGTTTGGCGCGGGCAACGCCGGTGCCGCAGTGACCAAGTTCCTCGCGCCGGCCTTGATTGCGCTGGGCAGCTGGCACCTGGTGCCAAAGGTGTTCAGCGCGATTCTGTTCATCACCGCGCTGCTGTTCTGGTTCCTCACCGCCGAGAAGAAAGAACACCGCAGTGCCGGCGGCGCCACCCTGCGCGAGCAACTCAAGTCACTGAAAGACCCCGCCGTATGGCGCTACTGCCAGTACTACTCCATCGTGTTCGGCGGTTACGTAGCCTTGGCCTTGTGGATGACCAAGTACTACGTGCAGGAATACGGTTTCAGCCTGCAAAGCGCGGCGCTGCTGGCGGCGTGTTTTTCCCTGCCGGGCGGCGTGCTGCGGGCCGTCGGCGGCTGGATGTCCGACCGCTGGGGCGCCCAGAGCGTGACCTGGTGGGTGTTGTGGGTGAGCTGGATCTGCCTGTTCCTGCTGTCCTATCCCCAGACGCAACTGCAAGTGCAGACCGTCAACGGCATCGTCGATTTCCACATCGGTCTCAACGCCACGCTCTTCACCGTGCTGCTGTTCGTGATGGGCATCGCCTTCGCGTTCGGCAAGGCCTCGGTCTTCAAGTACATCGCCAACGACTACCCGCAGAACATGGGCGCGGTGTCCGGCATCGTCGGCCTGGCCGGTGGCCTGGGTGGTTTCGTGTTGCCGATCATGTTTGGCGCCCTGGTGGACCTCACCGGCGTGCGCTCGTCCTGCTTCATGTTGCTCTACGGCGTGGTCTGGGTCTCGTTGATCTGGATGTACCTCAGCGAGGTGCGCAAGCGCCCGTTGCTGGGCAAACAACCGCCGGCCAGCCAATCCCCGTTTTCCAGCATTGCCCAAGGAGAAGAACATGTCCGTTCTGCAAACGCCTGAAAAAGGCCCGGTCATTCATGACTGGCGCCCGGAAGACCCAGCTTTCTGGGGCAGTAGCGGCAAACTGACGGCCCGGCGCAACCTGTGGATTTCCATCCCGGCGCTGCTGTTGGCCTTCGCGGTGTGGATGGTCTGGAGCACGGTGATCGTGCGCCTGAATGCCATTGGCTTCAGCTTCAGCACCGACCAGCTGTTCTGGCTGGCGGCGTTGCCGGGATTGTCCGGCGCGACCTTGCGCATTTTCTACTCGTTCATGGTGCCGATCTTCGGTGGCCGTCGCTGGACAGCCCTGAGCACCGCATCCCTGTTGATACCAGCGCTGTGGATGGGTTTCGCGGTCCAGGAGCCTTCCACGCCCTACAGCGTGTTCGTGCTGATCGCATTGCTCTGCGGTTTCGGCGGCGGCAACTTCGCCTCGAGCATGTCCAACATCAGCTTCTTCTACCCGAAATCCCAGCAGGGCACTGCCCTGGGCCTCAACGCCGGGCTGGGCAACCTCGGCGTGTCGGTGATGCAGTTCTGCGTGCCGCTGGTGATTTCCTTCGGGGTCTTCGGCTTCATGGGTGGCCAGCCGCAGGTGTTGGCCGACGGCAGCTCGCTGTGGTTGCAGAACGCCGGTTTCATCTGGGTGCCGTTCATCCTCGCCGTGACCCTGATTGCCTGGTTCGGCATGAACGACCTGTCCAGCGCCCGGGCATCGTTCAGCGAACAGGCGGTGATCTTCAAGCGCAAGCACAACTGGTTGATGTGCTGGCTGTACCTGGCCACCTTCGGTTCGTTCATCGGTTTCTCCGCCGCGTTCCCGCTGCTGATCAAGACCTCGTTCCCGGAAGTCATCGCCCTGAAATTCGCCTTCCTCGGCCCGCTGGTGGGGGCCTTGGTGCGGCCGCTGGGTGGCTGGCTGGCGGACAAGCTCGGTGGCGCCAAAGTCACCCTGTGGAACTTCGTGTTGATGATCGTGATGGTGTTCGGCGTCTTGCACTTTCTGCCTAAGGGCGGCGAGGGCGGCAGCTTCTACGGCTTCCTGGGCATGTTCATGTTGCTGTTTATCACCACCGGCGTGGGCAACGGTTCGACCTTCCGCATGATCCCGGTGATCTTCCGCACCCTGCACGAGAAAGCCGCCCTGGGCAAAAAGCCCGAGGTACGTGAGCAAGCGCTCAAGAACGCCGGCAAGGAGTCGGCGGCGGTGCTGGGCTTCAGCTCGGCCATGGGCGCCTTCGGAGCCTTCTTCATTCCCAAGTCATTCGGCACTTCGATGGCCCTGACCGGCGGCCCGGAGATGGCCTTCTACATGTTCGTCGGCTTCTACCTGAGCTGCATCGTGGTGACCTGGTGGTGGTACGCGCGCAAAGGCGCGGCGACACCTTGCTAGACGAATTCAACTATTGCGTGGGCGGGGCGCAGACCCCGCGGAGCAAGCCTGAGAGGAACACACTGTGAGTCATTTACTGGATCAACTGCGGTTTTTCAACCGCAAGCAAGGCGAGTTTTCAGACGGCCACGGCGAGACCCGCAAGGAGTCCCGCGACTGGGAAAACGTCTACCGTTCCCGCTGGCAGTACGACAAGATCGTGCGTTCCACCCATGGGGTGAACTGCACCGGTTCGTGCTCCTGGAAAATCTACGTCAAGAACGGCCTGATCACTTGGGAAACCCAGCAGACCGACTACCCGCGCACCCGCAACGATCTGCCCAACCACGAACCACGCGGCTGCCCTCGCGGTGCGAGCTACAGTTGGTACATCTACAGCGCCAACCGGCTCAAGTACCCGAAGATCCGCAAGCCGTTGCTCAAGCTGTGGCGCGAAGCCCGGCAGACCCTGCCGCCGGTGGAAGCCTGGGCCAGCATCGTCGAGAACAAGGCCAAGGCCGACTCCTATAAAAGCAAGCGCGGCATGGGTGGCTTCATCCGTTCCAACTGGGAAGAAGTCAACGAGATCATCGCCGCTGCCAACGTCTACACCGTCAAGGAACATGGTCCGGACCGGGTGGTGGGCTTCTCGCCGATCCCGGCGATGTCGATGGTCAGCTACGCCGCCGGCTCGCGTTACCTGTCGCTGATCGGTGGCGTGTGCCTGAGCTTCTACGACTGGTATTGCGACTTGCCGCCAGCCTCGCCGATGGTCTGGGGCGAGCAGACCGACGTGCCGGAATCGGCCGACTGGTACAACTCCAACTACATCATTGCCTGGGGCTCCAACGTCCCGCAGACCCGTACCCCTGACGCCCACTTCTTCACCGAGGTGCGCTACAAGGGCACCAAGACCGTGGCGATCACCCCGGACTATTCGGAAGTCGCCAAGCTCACCGACCTGTGGCTCAACCCCAAGCAGGGCACCGACGCCGCGCTGGCCCAGGCCTTCAATCATGTGATCTTCAAAGAATTCCACCTGGACAAGCCGAGCGCCTATTTCACCGAATACGCCAAGCGCTACACCGACCTGCCGGTGCTGGTGATGCTCAAGCCAATGCTCGGCACGGCGCCGGGTTCGGGTTACCAGCCGGACCGTTTCCTGCGGGCCAGCGACCTGACCGACAACCTCGGCCAGGACAACAACCCGGAATGGAAAACCATCGCCCTGGACGCCAACGGCGAACTGGTTTCGCCCCAAGGCTCCATCGGTTATCGCTGGGGCGAGAAAGGCAAGTGGAACATCCTGCCCCGCGAAGGTGGCGAAGGCCGTGACATCGACCTCAAGCTGAGCCTGATCGGCGGCGACGTCGCCGAGGTGGCGTTCCCGTACTTCGCCGGCGAAGCCCAGGAGTACTTCCAGCATGTGGCCGGTGACGCGGTGCAGTTCCGCCGGGTGCCGGTGCACAGCGTGGTGCTGGCCGATGGCAGCGTGGCGAAAGTCGCCACGGTGTTCGACCTGTCGGCGGCCAACCTGGCGATCGACCGTGGCCTCGGTGGTGCCAACGTTGCCAAGGACTATGACGACGCCTCGGTGCCCGGCACTCCGGCCTGGCAGGAGCAGATCACCGGTGTGAGCCGCGAGAAGGCGATCCAGATCGCCCGCGAGTTCGCCGGCAACGCCGACAAGACCCGGGGACGCTCGATGATCATCGTCGGTGCGGCGATGAACCACTGGTACCACATGGACATGAACTACCGCGGGCTGATCAACATGCTCATGCTCTGCGGTTGCGTCGGCCAGACCGGCGGCGGCTGGGCCCACTATGTCGGCCAGGAAAAACTCCGTCCGCAATGCGGCTGGCTGCCCCTGGCCTTCGGCCTGGACTGGAACCGTCCGCCACGGCAGATGAACGGCACCAGCTTCTTCTATGGCCACAGCTCGCAATGGCGCCACGAGAAGATGAGCATGCACGATGTGCTCTCGCCCCTGGCGGACAAGTCGCAGTTCCCCGAACACGCCCTGGACTACAACATCCGCGCCGAACGCGCCGGTTGGTTGCCCAGCGCGCCGCAGCTCAACACCAACCCGTTGAATATCTGCCGCGATGCCGCCGCCGCAGGCCTTGATCCGAAGGACTACGTGGTCAAGTCACTGCAGGACGGTTCCCTGCGCTTTGCCTGCGAACAGCCGGACAGCCCGGTCAACTTCCCGCGCAACATGTTCATCTGGCGTTCCAACCTGCTCGGGTCTTCGGGCAAGGGCCACGAGTACATGCTCAAATACCTGCTCGGTACGAAGAACGGCGTGATGAACGAAGACATCGGCCAGGTCGGTGACTGCAAGCCTACCGAAGCCGAATGGGTCGACGAGGGCGCCATTGGCAAACTCGACCTGGTGACCACCCTGGACTTCCGCATGTCCTCGACCTGCGTGTATTCCGACATCGTCTTGCCGACCGCGACCTGGTATGAAAAAGACGACATGAACACCTCGGACATGCACCCGTTCATCCACCCACTGTCGGCCGCCATCGATCCGGCCTGGGAGTCGCGTTCGGACTGGGAAATCTACAAGGGCATCGCCAAGGCATTTTCGGCCATGTCGGTCGGCCACCTGGGCGTCGAGAAGGACTTGGTCACCGTACCGCTGATGCACGACAGCGTCGGCGAACTGGCCCAGCCATTCGGCGGCACCGACTGGAAAAGCGCCGGTGTGGCGCCGGTCCCGGGCAAGAACGCGCCAAACCTGCAAGTGGTCGAGCGTGACTACCCGAACATCTACAAGCAGTTCACCTCCCTGGGCCCGATGCTGGAAAAACTCGGCAACGGCGGCAAGGGCATCAACTGGAACACCGACACCGAAGTGAAGTTCCTCGGTGAGCTGAACCACAAGGAAGTCGACGCGGGCATCAGCCAAGGCCGGCCAAAAATCGACAGCGCCATCGACGCCGCCGAAGTGATCCTGTCCCTGGCGCCGGAAACCAACGGCCATGTCGCGGTGAAAGCCTGGGCGGCGCTGTCGGAATTCACCGGCATCGACCACAGCCACCTGGCCGTGTCGAAAGAGCACGAGGCGATTCGCTTCCGTGATATCCAGGCCCAGCCGCGCAAGATCATTTCCAGCCCGACCTGGTCCGGCCTGGAAGACGATCACGTCAGCTACAACGCCGGCTACACCAACGTCCATGAGTCGATCCCATGGCGCACCATCACCGGTCGCCAGCAGTTCTACCAGGATCACCCGTGGATGCAGGCGTTCGGCGAGCAACTGATGAGTTATCGGCCGCCGGTCAACACCCGCACCATCGAAGGCGTGAAGGGCAAACGCAGCAATGGTCAGCCCGAGATCGTCCTGAACTGGATCACCCCGCACCAGAAGTGGGGCATCCACAGCACCTACAGCGACAACCTGCTGATGCTCACCTTGAGCCGTGGCGGACCGATTGTCTGGCTCTCGGAAATCGACGCCAAGCGCGCCGGGATCGAGGACAACGACTGGATCGAATGCTTCAACGCCAACGGCGCGCTGACCGCCCGGGCGGTGGTCAGCCAGCGGGTCAAGGAAGGCATGGTGATGATGTACCACGCCCAGGAACGGATCGTGAACGTGCCGGGTTCGGAAACCACCAAGACCCGTGGCGGCCACCACAACTCGGTGACCCGCGTGGTGCTCAAGCCCACCCACATGATCGGCGGCTACGCCCAACAGGCCTACGGCTTCAACTATTACGGTACGGTCGGTTGCAACCGCGACGAATTCGTCGTGGTGCGCAAGATGGTCAAGGTCGATTGGCTCGACGGTTCCAGTGGCGACGATTTGCCGCGTCCACTGCCGACTGATATCGAGGAGAACTGAGATGAAGATTCGCTCACAAATCGGCATGGTCCTGAACC
The DNA here is from genome assembly GCF_035751725.1 of Pseudomonas frederiksbergensis. Lineage (GTDB taxonomy): Bacteria > Pseudomonadota > Gammaproteobacteria > Pseudomonadales > Pseudomonadaceae > Aquipseudomonas > Aquipseudomonas frederiksbergensis_A. The sequence continues at coordinate 2,558,202 of NZ_CP142104.1, forward strand.
TGGACAAATGCATCGGCTGCCACACCTGCTCGATCACCTGCAAGAACGTCTGGACCAGCCGCGAAGGCATGGAATACGCCTGGTTCAACAACGTCGAATCCAAGCCGGGCATCGGCTATCCCAAGGAATGGGAAAACCAGGACAAGTGGAAGGGCGGCTGGGTCCGCAACGCCGACGGCTCGATCAACCCGCGCATCGGCGGCAAGTTCCGCGTGCTGGCGAACATCTTCGCCAACCCGGACCTGCCGAGCCTGGACGATTACTACGAACCGTTCGACTTCGACTACCAGCACCTGCACACCGCACCGCTGGGCGAGCACCAGCCCACCGCGCGCCCGCGTTCGGTGGTGTCCGGCAAGCGCATGGAGAAGATCGAGTGGGGCCCGAACTGGGAGGAAATCCTCGGCACTGAATTCGCCAAGCGACGCAAGGACAAGAACTTCGACAAGATCCAGGCGGACATCTACGGCGAGTACGAAAACACTTTCATGATGTACCTGCCGCGCCTGTGCGAGCACTGCCTGAACCCGGCGTGCGCAGCGTCCTGCCCGAGCGGTGCGATCTACAAGCGCGAGGAAGACGGCATCGTCCTCATCGACCAGGAGAAATGCCGCGGCTGGCGCATGTGCATCAGCGGCTGCCCGTACAAGAAGATCTACTTCAACTGGAAGAGCGGTAAGTCGGAAAAGTGCATCTTCTGCTACCCGCGCATCGAAGCCGGGATGCCGACCGTTTGCGCTGAGACCTGCGTTGGCCGGATTCGCTATCTCGGTGTGCTGCTGTATGACGCCGACCGCATCAGTGAAGTGGCGAGCACCGCCAACGAGCAAGACCTGTACGAGAAGCAACTGGAAATCTTCCTCGACCCGAACGACCCGGCGGTGATTCGCCAGGCCCTGGCCGATGGCGTGCCGCAGTCGGTGATCGATTCGGCCCAACGTTCGCCGGTCTACAAAATGGCCGTGGATTGGAAACTCGCGCTGCCGCTGCACCCGGAATACCGCACCTTGCCGATGGTCTGGTACGTGCCGCCACTGTCGCCGATCCAGAACGCGGCCGCCGCCGGCACCGTGGGCATGAACGGGGTGATCCCGGATGTCGACAGCCTGCGCATCCCGCTGCGTTACCTGGCGAACATGCTCACCGCCGGCGATGAAAAACCGGTCAAGCATGCGCTGAAACGCTTGCTGGCGATGCGCGCCTACAAGCGTGCCGAGCAGGTCGACGGCGTGCAGGACCTACAAGTGCTCGCCGATGTCGGCTTGAGCGTGAACCAGGTGGAAGAGATGTACCGCTACCTGGCCATCGCCAACTACGAAGACCGTTTCGTGGTGCCGAGCGCCCACCGCGAAGATGCCATGAGCGATGCGTTCGCCGAACGCTCCGGTTGTGGTTTCAGCTTTGGCAGTGGTTGCAGCGGCAGCTCCGACACCAACATGTTCGGTGGCAAGAAAGCCAACCGCCGCGACGTGATCAAGACCGTGCAGTTGTGGGAGGAATGAGCATGCGCATTCTCAAGGTGATTTCGTTGCTGCTCGATTACCCGACCGAGACCCTGGTGGCCGGTCGCGACGAGCTGGAGCAGGCGATCGTGCAGGCGCGGGAAATCAGTCCCGCCCAGCGTGCCGGGTTGTTCGAGCTGCTGGAGTTGATCTGCGGCCAGGACTTGATGGACGGCCAGGAGCATTACGGTGCGTTGTTTGGCCGGGGCCGTTCGCTGTCGCTGCTGCTGTTCGAACACGTGCATGGCGAGTCCCGCGACCGGGGCCAGGCCATGGTCGACATGATGGCCCAGTACGAAGAAGCCGGTTTTGCCATTGGCATCAAGGAACTGCCGGATTACATCCCGTTGTACCTGGAATTCCTGTCCACCCGCGAAGACCTTGAGGCCCGCGAGGGCCTGGCCGATGTCGCGCACCTGCTGGCCTTGCTCGCGGCGCGCCTGGACGAACGGGAAAGCGCCTACGCCAGTTGCTTCCGCGCCTTGCTGCAAATCGCCGGGGCCGAACCCCAGGCGGCGGTGGCCGAGATGCTTGAGCAGGTGAAGGCCGAGCATCGGGACGACTCCCTCGAAGCCCTGGACAAGGTCTGGGAAGAAGAGGCGGTGGATTTCATGAAGGCCGAGCAGCAAGACCGTTGCAGCTCGATGCCGAGCGCGCCGGGTCGGGTCCGGGAAGAAAGTGCGGTGCCGCTGCACTGGGTGGATTTTCAGCATGAAGGGCGGGCCGCAGCGCCCGCCGGGGAGGTGGGCAATGTCTAAATGGGATCTGTTGTTGTTCGGGGTCTATCCCTATGTCGCCCTGGCGATCTGCCTGATCGGCAGCTGGGCGCGGTTCGACCTGTCGCAGTACACCTGGAAGGCCGGTTCGAGCCAGATGCTCAACAAGCGCGGCATGCGCGTGGCCAGCAACCTGTTCCACGTCGGCGTGCTGTTCGTGTTGGCTGGGCATTTTGTCGGGCTGCTGACGCCTTCGGCGGTTTATCACCACTTCCTGAGCACCGAGAACAAGCAGTTGCTGGCGATGGTTTCCGGCGGTTTCTTCGGCGTGCTTGGGCTGATCGGCTTGCTGATGTTGCTCAACCGCCGGCTGACCGATCCACGGGTTCGCGCCACCTCCAATGTGTCGGACATCCTGGTGCTGGTAGTACTGCTGGTGCAGTTGGTGCTCGGCCTGATGACTATCGTCGCATCCACCGCCCACATGGACGGTTCGGTGATGGTGATGCTGGCTGACTGGGCGCAGAACACCGTGCTACTCAAGCCAGTCGAGGCCGCCACGGCCATGGCCCCGGTGGGTCTGGTCTACAAGCTCCACGTATTGCTCGGCCTGACCCTGTTCGTGCTGTTCCCTTTCACCCGTCTCGTCCATATCGTCAGCGCGCCGGTCTGGTACCTGGGGCGTCGTTATCAAATCGTTCGGCAGAAGTTCTGAGGAGAAGATCATGGCGAGTGGATGCGGATGTGGTGGCGGTAATGGCGGCGGCGGTTGTGGTTCCTCGGCTAAAGCCGCGCCGATAGTCGATATCGAACCGGTAGGGGCGGTGGCGTTCGAGCCGGCCCAGGCCGAGCCGACGGTGGCGGATGAAGCGCCGCAGTTGATCGCCAGCAGCGAGCAGGAATGGCCGATCATCAGCGTCAACGGGGTGTTGATCACCCCGCAGGCGATGGCCCAAGAGCTGCAATATCACCCGGCGCAAAGTCGTGAGGAGGCGGTCTACCAGGCCGCCCGCGCCTTGGTGATACGTGAACTGCTCCAGCAACGTATCGCCGAACTGGGCCTGGCGTTGCAGGTCGGTGCCGGTGAAAACGAAGAAGAAGCGGCGACGCGGCTGTTGCTCGAGCGCGAGGTGCAGGTGCCGCAGTGCGACGAGGCCACCTGCCTGCGTTACTACGACAGCAACCGCGGGCGCTTTCACAGCGCACCGTTGCTGGCGGTACGGCACATCCTGCTCGAATGCGCGCCGGACGATGCCGAGGCCCGCAGCCTGGCTCATGTACAAGCCGAGTTGCTGCTGGAACGGCTGGACCAATTCCCGGGCAGTTTCGCCGAGTTGGCGCTGAAGCATTCGGCGTGCCCGTCCAAGGAGCAGGGCGGCTCGCTGGGGCAGATCAGCAAGGGCCAGACCGTGCCGGAGCTGGAGCGCCAGTTGTTCACGCTGCCGGCGGGCCTGGCGAGCAAGCCGTTGGAAAGTCGTTATGGCTGGCACGTGATCAGCATCGACCAGCGCATCGACGGCCAGCCGTTGCCGTACGAGGCGGTGGCGACGGCGATTCGAACCCAGTTGCAGCAGGGCGTGTGGCAAAAAGCGCTGGTGCAGTACCTGCAAACCCTGATCGGTGCGGCGGATATTCGCGGTATTCATCTTCAGGGCGCCGACTCGCCGCTGGTGCAGTGAGCAGCGGTTCAACCGGGAGGTACGCATGAACGGGGTGTTGCAGGATGGGTTTGGGCGCCAGATCGATTATTTGCGGATGTCGGTGACCGATCGTTGTGATTTTCGTTGTGTGTATTGCATGGCGAAAAACATGACCTTCCTGCCGCGCCAGCAAGTATTGACCCTGGAAGAACTGCAGCGCCTGGCGCGGTTGTTCGTCGGCCTGGGGGTGAAGAAGATTCGCCTCACCGGAGGCGAGCCGCTGATCCGCCCGGGCATCGTCGGGTTGTGTCGCGACATCGCGGCGTTGCCCGGCCTGCGGGAACTGGTGATGACCAGCAACGGCTCGCAACTGGGCCGCTTGGCCCGGCCGCTGGTGGATGCTGGCGTCAAGCGTATGAACATCAGCCTCGACAGCCTCGACGGCGAACGCTTCCGAGCCATCACCCGCAACGGCGATCTGGATCGGGTGCTGGCCGGTATCGAGGCGGCAACCGGCGCGGGATTCGAGCGGATCAAACTCAACTGCGTGGTGATGAAAGGGCGCAACTTCGATGAAGTCCCGGCGCTGGTGCAATACGCCATCGACCAGCGCATCGACATCAGTTTCATCGAGGAAATGCCCTTGGGTGAGGTGGGACGTTCCCGTGGTGAGTCGTTCTGTTCCAGTGATGAAGTTCGAGCTGAAATTGCCCGGCACCATCGTTTGCTCGACAGTGCCGAGAGCAGCGGCGGACCGGCGCGTTATGTGCGCCTGGAGCGTCATCCAGATACCCGGATCGGTTTCATTTCGCCCAACACCCACAACTTCTGCGCCAGTTGCAACCGCGTGCGCATGACCGTCGAAGGGCGCTTGCTGTTGTGCCTGGGCCAAGAAGATTCGCTGGACCTCAGGGGGTTGTTGCGGCGTTATCCGCTGGATGATGAGCCGATCATGCAGTCGATCAAACGGGCATTGAAAGGCAAACCTTTGCAGCATGACTTCAGCCCCGCTGGGGAAGTGCAGATCGTGCGGTTCATGAACATGAGTGGTGGGTAAGAGTGGCGGCTTTGTGGCGAGGGAGCTTCTTGCTCCCTCGCCACGGCATTTCAGCGTTGGTGAAACAGCTTTGCAGATCATTGTCCCTTCTTGATGTCGGTCAATTTCAGGCAACCTATTGAGACGTATCCTCCACTGCATATTGTGTCTTTAAGATAAATAACACCTATATGTAGTATCTGGAGCCAAAATGCACAGCACGTTGATCTCAGTAGGCTGCAACCGCTTGCACAAGCGCGATGGCAGCGTCGTGGCCTTTGACGCGGACAAGATCCGCCAGGCGTTGATCGCCGCTGGCAGGGCCACCGGCGAATACGCCGAAGCCGAGGCCGAAGGCTTGCTCGAGGCGGTGTTGGCGCGGTTGGAAGGGCAGGCGCGGCTGAACGTCGAGCAGATCCAGGACCGGGTCGAGCGCGTATTGATGGACGCCGGCTATTTCCTGTCCATGCGCGCCTACATCGTCTACCGCGAGCAACACGGACGCCTGCGTCGGGATCGCCGCACGCTGGTGGAAGTCGCCACGTCGATGAACGAATACCTGGACCGCGAGGACTGGCGCGTGCAGGCCAACGCCAACCAGGGTTATTCCCTGGGCGGGTTGATCCTCAACGTTTCGGGCAAGGTCACCGCCAACTATTGGCTGGACGAGGTCTACAGCCAGGCCATCGGCGAGGCGCACCGCGAGGCGGATTTGCATATTCATGACCTGGACATGCTCGCCGGCTATTGCGCCGGTTGGTCCCTGCGCACGTTATTGCATGAAGGCCTCAACGGCGTGCCGGGACGGGTCGAGGCCGGCCCGCCCAAGCATTTGAGCAGCGCCCTGGGGCAGATGGTGAATTTCCTCGGCACCCTGCAAAACGAATGGGCCGGCGCCCAGGCCTTCAGTTCGTTCGACACCTACCTGGCGCCCTATGTACGCAAGGACAACCTCAGCTACGACGACGTCCGTCAGTCGCTGCAGGAGTTCATCTACAACCTCAACGTGCCGTCGCGCTGGGGCACGCAAACGCCGTTCACCAACCTCACCTTCGACTGGGTCTGCCCCCAGGATCTGCGCGAGCAGATCCCAGTGATCGGCGGCGAAGAGATGCCGTTCGCCTACGGTGACCTGCAGGCGGAAATGGAGTTGATCAACCGTGCCTACATCGAAGTGATGCAGGCCGGCGATGCGAAGGGCCGGGTGTTCACCTTCCCGATACCGACCTACAACATCACCCATGATTTTCCGTGGGACAGCGAAAACGCCGACCGCCTGTTCGAGATGACTGCCCGCTATGGCCTGCCGTATTTCCAGAACTTCCTGAATTCGGACATGCAACCCAACCAGGTGCGGTCGATGTGCTGCCGCTTGCAACTGGACGTACGCGAGCTGCTCAAGCGCGGCGGTGGCCTGTTCGGTTCGGCGGAGCAGACCGGTTCCCTGGGCGTGGTGACGATCAACTGCGCGCGGCTGGGCTACCTGTACAAAGGCAACACCAGCGGGCTGCTGCAACGCATCGATACCCTGATGGAACTGGCGAAGGAGAGCCTGGAGGTCAAGCGCAAGGTGATCCAGCATCACATGGATGCCGGCTTGTACCCCTACACCAAGCGCTACCTCGGCACCTTGCGCAATCACTTTTCCACCATCGGCGTGAACGGCCTGCACGAAATGCTGCGCAATTTCACCGATGACCAGGAGGGCCTGCACACCGAAACAGGCCGGGCCTTCGCCCTGAAGTTGCTGGACCACGTGCGGGCCACGCTGCTGCGTTTCCAGGAAGAAACCGGCCACCTCTACAACCTCGAAGCGACACCCGCCGAAGGCACCACGTATCGCTTCGCCAAGGAAGACCTCAAGCGCTACCCCGACATCCTCCAGGCCGGCAGCCCGGTCGCACCGTACTACACCAACTCTTCGCAACTGCCGGTGGGCTTCACCGAAGATCCGTTCGAAGCCCTGGAGCTGCAAGACGAACTGCAATGCAAGTACACCGGCGGCACCGTGCTGCACCTGTACATGGCCGAGCAGATTTCCTCGACGCAGGCCTGCAAGCAACTGGTACGCAAGGCCTTGGGGCGTTTCCGCCTGCCGTACCTGACCATCACGCCGACGTTTTCCATCTGCCCGGTGCACGGCTACCTGGCCGGCGAACATGAGTTCTGCCCGAAATGCGACGAAGCCTTGCTGCTGCAACAGCAGCACCAAGGCAGCGTTCACTGATCCGATCCATCGACCGCAAGGAGCTTTATCCATGAGCGCAGTACAAACGATTCCACAGGCGCAGCGTCAACGTTGCGAAGTCTGGACCCGGGTGATGGGTTATCACCGCCCGGTGGCGGCCTTCAACCCTGGCAAGCAGTCCGAGCATCGCGAGCGGGTGCACTTCACCGAACGCGCGGCCGGGCGTCCATGAGTCGAGTGCTACGGGTCGGGGGCATGGTGCCCCTGACCACCCTCGATTATCCGGGCCAACTGGCCTGCGTCCTGTTCTGCCAGGGCTGCGCCTGGCGCTGTCGTTATTGCCATAACCCGCAACTGATCCCGCCGCGCGGCAGCGAAGAAGTGGACTGGTGTCGGGTGCTGGCGTTCCTCCAGCGCCGCCAGGACTTGCTCGATGCCGTGGTGTTCAGCGGTGGCGAACCGACCTTGCAGGACGGCCTGGCCGCGGCCATGGAGGAGGTGCGGCAAATGGGCTTTCGCATCGGCCTGCACAGCGCCGGCATCAAGCCGCCGGCCTTCGCCAAAGTGGTCGGGCTGGCCGATTGGGTCGGCTTCGACGTCAAGGCCCTGCCCGAAGATGCCCTGGACGTGACCCGGGTCGAAGGCAGCGGCGCGGCGAACTGGCGCAGCCTCGACCATCTGCTCGACAGTGGCGTGGACTACGAGTGCCGCACCACCGTGCACTGGCATCTGTTCGACCCCGACCGACTGTTGGCCCTGGCCCGCCGCTTGAGCGAGCGGGGCGTCAGTCGTTTTGCCGTGCAACTGGTGCGCACCGCACGGATGCTCGACCCCCACCTTTCCAGCGTTTCGGCACACGCCTTGCAGCCTGAGCTGTGGGCCGCGATGCGCGAGTTGTTCCCCTCGTTCGTATTACGCAGTTGAGCGACCGCGGCAACCCTCATCGACAGCGGCCCGGGATGTACCGGGCGAGATTTTTTCCAATGGTTTTCAAATGCGCTGCCATTTGGCAGGTAGTTGAACAGGGAGCATTTGACATGACCAGATTCACCACTGCCCAACGTATCGTGATCGGCTTCGCCATCGCGCCCTTTGCGTTGATCGCCCTGGCGCTGTACGCCTTGAATGACCTGGCGATGCTGCGCGACCAGGCGGTACAGATCGTCCAGCGCGATTGGCCGAAGATCGACCCCATCATGGTAATCGCCACGGGCGTGCGCGATAACGCGAGGAACACCCGGGACCTGTTGATCGACAAGAACAACGCGCAGGTCCAGCAATCCATCGACACCACCCGCCAGCGCATCACCCAGGCTTTTGCGACGCTCGAACCGCTGTTCGACCAGCCCGAGGGCAAGGCCGTCTACGCCGAATTGAAGAAACGCCGCGAGGCCTACGTGGCCGCGTTTGTCCAGGTGCAGGCGCTGATCCGCCAGGGCGCGACGGACGAGGCGATGACGCAGCTCAAGCAAGGCGTGATCCCGGCGGAGCTTGAGGTGTACAAAAGCCTGGAGGCGATGATGGCCTTGCAGGGCAGGATTTTCGTCGAGCGCGAACAACTGGCCCAGGCGCGCTACAGCGAAGCGCGACGCAACATGCTCGCGTTGGTGCTGGCGTGCCTGGCCGTGGTGAGCACCGTCGCGATGCTGGTGACCCGCAGCGTGACCCGGCCCCTCGGCGGGGAACCCACTGATGCGGCGCGGGTGCTGGGCCACATCGCCCGGGGTGACCTGACGATCCGGGTACCCGTGGGCGTCGGAGCGAACGACAGCGTCATGGGCAGCATGCATGACATGCAACAGAGCCTGAACGCCATGGTCCGGCAGATTGCGGCGTCGGTGGATCGGGTGGCGAGTTCTTCGGAGGAGTTGAGTGCGGTGAGCAGCCAGACCAACAGTACGTTGCAGCTGCAAGGCCAGGAAATCGAACAGGCCGCCGCGGCGGTGAACCAGATGACCGCGGCGGTGGATGAGGTGGCGCGCAACGCCGTGAGCACCAGCGAAGCCTCGCGGCTCTCGGAGCAAACCGCCCAGCGCGGCCGTGAACAGGTCCAGGAAACCGTCGCGTCGATCCATGCCTTGGCCGACGGCGTGACCGATACGTCGGGACGCATCCAGCAACTGGCGGGGCGCGTCCAGGACATCAGCTCGGTGCTGGACGTCATCCGCAGCATTGCCGAACAGACCAACCTGCTGGCGCTGAACGCGGCCATCGAAGCGGCCCGCGCCGGGGATGCCGGCCGCGGGTTTGCGGTGGTGGCCGATGAAGTGCGGGCCCTGGCCCATCGCACCCAGGATTCGACCCGGGAAGTCGAAGACATGATCGGCAATATCCGCCAGGACAGCGAGCAGGCCCTGACCGCGATGCAAGGCAACAGCGAACGGGTGCGAACCACGCTGCAAGTGGCCCAGCGCTCGGGAGACGCGCTGGATGAAATCGCCCGCTCGATCTCGCAGATCAACGAACGCAACCTGATGATCGCCAGCGCCACGGAGCAACAGGCGCTGGTGGCCCGCGAGGTAGACCGCAACCTGGTGGGCATCCGCAACCTGTCCGAACAAGTGTTGCTCGGCGCCCGCCATACCGACACCGCCGGCCAGGATCTGGCGCAGATGGCGGGGTCGCTGCATGAGACAGTGGCGCGGTTCAAGGTTTGATGCCTTGCTAGTTTGAGCAAGCCCGCTCCCACGAGGAATTGGGGGCGGCTTGAAGCTTGAGTGTCACCAGCCCCAAAACTGCAACCACCAACCGTATCCCACCAAGCCGCTCGCCAAGACCAGGCAGGTCATGGCGGGCATTCGCCGGATCGGCCCGGCGCCGTCGCGGCCGAGCACCTTCCAACCCAGCAGCAAACTCCAGCCAATGGCCGCGACCAGCAGCAGCGCCCGGGCTGGCTGCACCCAATCCAACAACAACCCTTCGTAGCGCAACAGCTTGACCGTGGTGGCCGACAAGCCCAGGAACAACCCTGCACCGCCGAGGGGCAGCAGGGTGATGGCCAAGGGCCAATAGTGTGCAGCATCACCCGTGAATCTCGCTGCCAGGCGCATCAGGAGCATCAACGCGGTGCCCATCAGCAACGCACTCATGCCCAGATAGGCGACGATGCAAAAACCGTCCAGCCAACTGAAACTGTCGTTGAGCCGCGGATAGTGCGTCAGCAACCACCACGGCGCGTTGTCCATCAACGGCCAGGTCACGTCGTGCGACACCAGCCATTGGGCCAACCCCTGTTTCAAGGCGATGAACCAAGGGCTGACGGTCCACTGGAACGCGCCCATCGCCAGGCCAATGACCCCGAAGAACAGCAAGCGCACATCCCAAGGCGAGACCGTGGTTGGGGTGGCCTGGAGGATTTCCTGATTGCTGGAGCGGGCGATCAGCCGCACCGCGTCGCGCTGGCCGCTGCAACGGCCACAGGCATGGCAATCGGCGGCGCCGCGCATCCGGCGGATGTCGAGCAAAGGCGCGCAGTTGGGCGGCGGGCGGCGCGGCGCCGGGTTTTCCAGCCAGCGTTTTTCATCCACGTGGAAGTGCACGGGTGCGAGGCGGGCGAGCAGGGCAAAGACGCCGCTGACCGGGCACAGGTAACGGCACCACACCCGTTTGCCACGGGCGAACAGCAATCCCACGACGACCGCCGCGACGGTCGAGCCACCGAGGATCAGCAGCGCCGCCTGGGCATAGTCATAGACGCTGATCAACTGGCCGTAGAGCGTGGTCAGGCAGAACGCCAGGGTCGGCCAACCGGCCCAGCGCAATCCCCGTGGCACGCCGAGGCCACGGCCGTATCGGCTGGCCCATTCGCTCAAGGCGCCTTCGGGACACAGCACGCCACACCAGAGCCGGCCGAACAGGACGATAGACAGCAACACGAACGGCCACCAGATCCCCCAGAACAGGAACTGCGCCAACAACGTCAAGTTGTCCAGGAGATGCGCCTGGCTGTCCGGCAACGGCAACATCGCCGGGAGAACCAACAGCACGGCGTAGAACAGCACCACCGCCCATTGCACGGTGCGGATGGTCGCGCCATGGCGGCGCATGCCGTCGCCGAGGCGCTGGAGCGCCGGGTTCAGGTCGGGCATGGCAGGTTTTCCACCTTGCTGCGTGGCCGCAGCCAACCGGCGACGGCCAGCCAATAACCGAGCCACACCAGCAACGTCAGCAGGCTGGGGCTGGCGCGATAACCGGTGAAGTCGGCGAGAAAAGCGCCCAAGCCATGGCCGTCGTCCAGCACGGCGCTGCTGTCCCACAGCGCATCGCCGATGGCGCGATACACCGCCTCCGGCCAATCCATCGCCAACAGTTGCCCGCCGATCCGCTCGACACAGCTGACCAGAAGCGCCGAGCCCAACAGCAGCAGGATCGCTTCGCTGATGGCGAAGAAGCGCGGCCACGAGATGAATCGGCGGCTGCCGTGGAGCAGGGAAACGGTCAGCAGCGACAAGACCAATCCGGCCACCGCGCCGACCGCGAACAACCCCAGTGAAGGACCTTCCAGCCGGGCGCCGGCGCCGTAGAGAAAGACCACGGTTTCGCTGCCTTCGCGGCTGACGGCAAGCAACGCCAGCACCAGCAGCCCCATCCCACCCTGGCGCCCCAGGCGTTGGTCGGCCTGACGCGTGAGGTCATGCTTGAGCGTGCCGGCGTTGCGATGCATCCAGCCGACCATTTGCACGATCAGCAGACTGGCGACCAGCGCCAACGACGCCTGGAACCACTCGTTGGCGCCGCCGCTCATGGCTTCGCCGGCCAACAGGATCAAACCGGCCAGCACGCCCGACAGCAACAGGCCGAGGGCCGCGCCACTCCAAACGTAGCGCAGCAGTCGGTCGGCCTGCTGCTGGCGGCTCACCCAGGCCTGGAGAATGCCGATCACCAGCAAGGCCTCGACGCTTTCGCGCCAGACAATGAACATCGATTGCGTCATTCGAACCTCTCCTGAGGATTAGCGGGCGAGAATGCTGCCCTCGGGTAACTGCGGGTTGAATTCATCGAAGAACGGGTAACGGCCGGGGCGCAGCGGGTGGATCACCACGAAGCTGGTCACGCCGGGGGACAGGACCTTCTCGACCCGTAGCGGCGTGCTTTCGAATTCCGCCGGGCCTTGGCCGATGTTCTTCAGCACGATCTTGAAACGCTGGCCGGCCGGCACTTCAAGCTGCGGCGGGGTGAACTGCCCGTCGCGCATGCTCAGCTCGTAAGTGAGCAGTTCGGCCTCGGCGATCGATGGCAGCGACAGGCCGGCCAGCATCAGCCAGATGAATCGGCAACTCATCTTCAGTACCCGCCTTTTTTTCCGATCCCGGCGTAGACGAATTCGTAACGCAGCTCACAGCGCTCGAACCACGGCGCGACGCCGGTTTCCTTGTCGGTGTGACGGCCGAGGGATGCGTGGCCAGCCGGCGGCAGTACGGTGAAGGTCAGTTGGTATTTGCCGGGGCCGAGCAGCTTCACGTTATCGCCGTAGTGCGGTCCGTCGTTGGCGACCATGGCGTGGAAATCGCCCTTGAGCTCGGTGTCGTTGCCTTGTTTCTTCAACTGGAACGAGACGTTGAGATAGGGCACGAAGCTGCCTTCCTGGAAGCCCTGCTGGTTGTCCGCCGTGGCGCGAATGTCGGCCTCCAGGTGCACATCGGAATCGGCGGTGGCGCGCATCATGCCGGCGGGGGCCATTTCGATCGGTTGCAGGTACACCGCGCCGACTTCAAGCCCAGGGCACAGTTGCGGTTCGCCGATGGGGTATTCCTTGGCCTGGGCCAGCGGTGCGAGACACAACAGGGCGAGGGACAGGGGAGCGAGTGTGCGCATGATGACTTCCTGGTTGGCTAAGTGATGGCGCCGAGTCTAGGAAGCTTCGCTGCGAATAATAATGATTCTTGTCAATTTTCAGCGTGATTTTCCCCGGATCGCTGTTCTTGACCGGAATCAAGGGACGCCGCGCGGCGCCAGGGTAGGGTGGGGTACATCCATCCGGCATGCGGGGTCGTCATGGCAAAGCCCTTTCCCATCAGTCCCAAACATCCCGAGCGCATTTGTTGGGGGTGCGACCGTTACTGCGCGTCGACCGCGCTGGCGTGCGGCAACGGCGCCGACCGCACGATGCACCCGGCGGAGATGATCGGCGAGGATTGGTACCTGCATGGGGATTGGGGGATAGACGTGGTGGATGTGACGGACAAGACCGGGGAAGAAACCGCCGTCCCTCTGAAGGGATGAAAATAACCCTGTGGCGAGGGAGCTTGCTCCCGCTGGGCCGGTCCGACGCTTCGGGCGAAGCAGACCTGAAGATCTTGCGGTCGCTACGCAACCGAGCGGGAGCAAGCTCCCTCGCCACGGGGATCACGCCGTTTCTTAGAGCTTCGGCAACTGCCCGATCCGCCCCATCATTTCGGTCACGACCTGCAGGTCCAGCAGGAACTGCTCCACGGTCTTGAACTCGTTGTCGTTGTGACCGGTGTACTTCACATCGGGCATGGCCAGGCCGAATTGCACGCCGTTCGGCAAGTCATGGACCGACGTGGCGCCAGCGGAGGTGCCGAACTTATGCTCCATGCCCAGGTTCTCGGTGGCCACGGCCAGCAGCGCCTTGACCCATTCGCCTTCGGGGTTGCGGTACATCGGTTCGTCGATAGAGTTATCGAAGGCCACCGCGACCTTGGACTTCTTGGCCCAGGCGGAAAGCTTGTCGTTGATCTCCGTCTTCAGCGTCTCGGTCGGCTTGCCCACGGGCACCCGCAGGTTCACGGCCAGCTTGAAAGTCTTGTCATCCATCCCGACGTAGGTCAGCGAGGCGGTCAGCGGGCCCATGAATGCGTCGGAGAAGCCGATGCCCAGTTTCTTGCCCAGGTAATCCAGGCCCCAATTGTCAGTGGCATAGCGGGCGGCGTCGGTGATGTGGTTGTGCTTGAGCGCGACCTTGCCGTCGAGGCCGTTGATGAACACCAGCATCCTGGCCACCGGGTTGACACCTGACTCAGGCTCGGAGGAGTGGGCGGAAACGCCAGTGAAGGTCAGCTTGACCGTCTTGCCGTCCACCTCGCTTTTTACCTCAAAGTCGCCGCCATTGGCCTTGGCGTAGTCAGTGCCGGCCTTGCGCAGGCTGGCGGCCAGCTCGGCGGGCTTGTCGGTGGCGAATGTCGCGACTGAAGTCGATGGGATCTGGTTGGTCGCCATGCCGCCGGTCAGCCCGGTGATCTCGGCGCCTTTGCCCTGGCCCGCGCGACGTGGGAAATTGGCCATGACCGTGCCGTAGCCTTTCTCGGCGATCACCACCGGGTAGCTGCCATCCAGCGCCAGGTTGTAATTGGGCGTCGGGTTGCGCTCGAAATAATAGGGGATGGCATCGCCGGTGGTTTCTTCGGTGGTATCGACCAGCAGCTTGAAGTGACGCGCCAGCGGCAGTTTTTCTTCCTTGATGATCTTCATGGCGTAGAGCGCCACGACGATGCCGTTCTTGTCGTCCTCGGTGCCGCGACCGTACATGCGATCGCCCACCAGGGTGACCTTGAACGGATCAAGCTTGGTGCCGTCCTTGAGCACCCAGTTTTCCGGCGTCACCGGCACCACGTCGGCATGGGCGTGAATGCCCACGACTTCGTCGCCGCTGCCTTCGAGGGAAATCTCATAGACGCGGTTGTCGATGTTGCGGAAGTTCAGGTTGAAGTCGTTGGCCAGGCTCTTGATCTTGTCGGCGATCTTCAGGAATTCCGGGTTTTCATGCTGGGCCACGCCGTCCTTGCGATAGGTCGGGATTTCCACCAACTGGCGCAAGGTCTCGGTGGCGGCCTTGCCGTACTTCACCCGGGCGTAGAGACCCAGCAGCCGATGGATCTCGTTCTGTTGCTCGGCGGACAGGGTTTTGTTGTCTTGGAAAGCGCTGATAGCGGGGCTGAGGTTGGCGGACTTGGCCAGGTCACTCTTGGCGACGCTTGCCAGGAACTGGCGGAAATCGCTGACCGAGGTATCGGTGAATGCTTTGACGAAGTCCGCGCTTTGTTGCGCAGTGATGTTGGCATTGGCCGATAACGGCAGGGAGGAGAGGGTGGACAGGACGAGGGTGGCGATAGCAAGACGCTTGAACGGGAAGTTCATGGTGGCAGGCATTCCTTTGCAGGGAAAAGTGTCGTTTGATGAAACAATCACTTACAACCTAGCATCATGAACGCGGATTGGGGGAGCCCCTTGAACGGAATATGTCGCCCGTAAAAGCGCAAACGGCGCAGAAATGAAAAATCCCTTGTGGGAGCGAGCTTGCTCCGGGCGGCGATCCGACGATGGCGTCAGGTCGGCGTGCACCCGTGCTGAATGTGACGCCGCCATCGCGAGCAAGCTCGCTCCCACAGGGTTCGGTGGTGACTGGACTCAATGCGTACCGCGCGGAATCGTCTTGAGCAAATCTTCCGGGCTGATATGCCCCACCACCGGCTGCGCGGTGCTGCCTGGCAACGGCAGGTCGAGGATGTGCCCCTTGATCTTGCCGACCACGTGCATCTCGCAGGGCTTGCAGTCGAACTTCAGCGTCAGCACTTCATCACCGTGAATCAACTGCATCGGCGCAACCTTGGTGCGCACGCCGGTGACGCCCTTGGCCTGCTTGGGGCAGAGGTTGAACGAGAAGCGCAGGCAGTGCTTGGTGATCATCACCGGCACTTCGCCGGTTTCCTCGTGGGCTTCGAACGCCGCGTCGATCAGCTTGACGCCGTGGCGGTGGTAGAAGTCCCGGGCCTTCTGGTTGTAGACATTGGCCAGGAATGACAGGTGCGATTCCGGGTAAACCGGCGGTGGCGTGGTCTCGGCCTTGCGTCCGCCCCGTGGGTGCGCCGCGACGCGTGCCGTGGTCAGGGCTTCGATCACCTCGCGGCGCAGGGCCTTGAGCTGGGAGTTGGGAATGAAGAACGCCTGGGGCGCGTCCAGCTTGATCGACGTGGCGTGATACTCGGTGGTGCCCAGTTGGCCGAGCAGGTCCTGCAATTGTTCCAGGGCTTGCTCCGGCTTGTTCGCCAGGCCGAAGGGACCGTCGAGGGCCACGCTGGCGCTGATGCCTTCTTCGCTGGTGGCGGTCAGCGCCAGGCGCTCTTCGCGCAACTGTGCAACCCAGGCCAGGCCCACACGGCGCTCGGCGGAGGTCTTGAGCAGCGCTTGTTGCCAGTTGTGATCGAGGTTGCGGCTCAGCGGATGATTGGGGCGCAACTGGTACATGCCGGCTGGCATTTCGTTGGGCTCGACGCGGTAGCGGTAGCGCTTCTGGCCTTCGTCATCGAGGAACTCGCCCTTGGGTTCGGCGATATTGGCCCGGAAACCCACCACTTCGCGCTTGACCAGCACGTTGAGGCCGTCGCCGTTGGACAGTGGATCAGAGGTCACCACTTGCAGGTCGCGCTTGCCGACTTTTTCCACCACGCCCACCGGTACGCCGGTGAACGTCGGCGAATCGAAGGCGCCGATGTCGATCTTGCGCTCGCTGACGAAATAGTCAGTGCTGCCACGGTGAAAGGTCTTGTCCGGGTCCGGCACGAAGAAATGCGCGATCCGGCCACTGGAGGCGCGGGCCAGGTCCGGGCGGTCTTCGAGAACATCGTCCAGGCGCTGACGGTAGTAGGCGGTGATGTTCTTCACATAGGCCGCGTCCTTGTAGCGACCCTCGATCTTGAACGAGCGCACGCCAGCTTCCACCAAGGCGCGGATGTTGGCGCTCTGGTTGTTGTCCTTCATCGACAACAGGTGCTTTTCGTAGGCGACCACCCGGCCCTGGTCATCCTTGAGGGTGTAGGGCAGGCGGCAGGCCTGGGAGCAGTCGCCACGGTTGGCGCTGCGGCCGTTTTGCGCGTGGGAAATGTTGCACTGCCCGGAAAACGCCACGCACAACGCGCCGTGGATGAAGAATTCAATGGCCGCGTCGGTCTCGTCGGCGATGGCACGAATTTCCTGCAAGTTCAGCTCACGGGCCAATACCAGCTGGGAGAAACCGGCCTGGTCGAGGAATTTGGCTCGGGCGAGGGTGCGAATGTCGGTCTGGGTGCTGGCGTGCAGCTCGATCGGCGGGATGTCCAGCTCCATCACGCCCAGGTCCTGGACGATCAGCGCATCGACGCCGGCGTCATAGAGCTGGTGGATCAACTGGCGGGCCGGTTCCAGCTCGTTGTCGTGCAGGATCGTGTTGATCGTGGTGAACACCCGGGCGTGGTAGCGATGGGCGAACTCCACCAACTGGGCGATATCGCTCACCTCGTTGCAGGCGTTGTGACGCGCGCCGAAACTCGGGCCTCCGATGTACACGGCGTCGGCGCCATGCAGGATGGCCTCGCGGGCGATGGTCACGTCGCGGGCGGGGCTGAGCAATTCCAGATGATGTTTAGGCAAGGACATGTTTTTTTAGTCAGGCTGGTCACGGTCGAAGCGCGCATTGTAGCCGCCAGGCGCCGGATCGGCACCTGTACAAGCCTGGGTCGGGTGAAATGAACCGATACGCGGTCAGCCCTGGGAGGCGCCGGCGCTGCACCAGCGGTTGCGCCCGGTGTTCTTCGCCAGGTACAGGAACGCGTCGGCAGCCTTGATCAGCATGGCGGGGCTCGCGTCCTCGCTGCTCGGCTGGCAGGTGGTGATGCCCGCGCTGATGGTGACGATGCCCAGGGGATGGTCGCCATGTTCGATGTTCAAGGCCCGGACGGCTTCGAGGATCTGCTGTGCGACCTTGGCGGCGCCTGGGCCGTCGGTGTTGGGCAGCAACACGGTGAACTCTTCGCCACCGTAGCGGACCGCCAGGTCTCCCGGGCGCTTGATCGTCTGTCCGATCGCCCCGGCAATCGCGCGCAGGCAGTCGTCACCGGCGGCATGACCGTATTTGTCGTTGAAGCGCTTGAAGTAATCGACGTCGAGCATGATCAACGCCAGGGCAGAACCCTGGCGCTTGGCCAGGCGCAGCTCATCGGCCAGGGCGATGTCCAGCCGCCGACGGTTGCCCAGGCCGGTCAGACTGTCGGTCAGGGCCATGTCCCGCATGGCCTGGTGGGCGCTGCGGATTTGCTGTTCCATGGTCATGCGGTGGCGCAACTGGCTCAAGACGATGAGCCCGAAACCCACCAGGATGGCGATCAGGAACACCAGCACCAGGCTGGTCTTGAGCAGGTCGCGACGCCAGGGGGCGACGATCGATTCCCGGGACAGCCCGGTTTCCACCACCAGCGGGTAAGTCGTCAGCGCCCGATAGCCATACAGGCGCTCGGTGTCGTCGACAACCGCCCTGGCTTCGGCGACGCCCTGATTGGAGGTGGGCAAATGCTCCCGGAAGATCACGCTGTTGACCAGGCTCTTGCCGATCACCGAAGCGACGAAAGGGCGGCGCACCAGGATCGTTCCATTGCGCTTGGCCAGGACCAGTGCGCCTTTGCCGTCAATCTTGAAGTCGCCGTAGTAATCGACGAAATAACTGACCTTGACCGTTCCGAGCATCACCCCGGCGAACGAGCCATCGGGATTGTTCAAACGACGGGAGATGGGAATGATCAGGTCGTTGGTGGATCGGCTCTTGACGACATCGCCGATGCGAACGCCTCGATCCGCGTGGGTACGGTGGTACTGGAAGTAATCGCGGTCGGCATTGTTGGCCATTTCCGGGATCACTTCCTTGTCGGTCGCCAACCATTGGCCGTCGGGGCCGTAGATGAACAGCCCGTGCAACTGCGGCATGATCTCGGCCTGCTGGACCAGCAGTTTATGGATGCGCGGGATGTCCATGTTCTGCAAGCCATCGCCTTCGACGCGTTCGGCGAGGGCGGCGGTGACGACGTCGACTTGTCGAATGGTGTCTTCGGCGTGTTGGGCGGTTGCCCGTGCCAGGTTGGTCACCGAATCGCGGGCGGACGCGAACGCTGCACGATAGTCACGCCAGGTTCGCCAGCCTTCGACCGCCAGGAACACCAGAATCACCACCAGCATGAAGCTCACAGTCAGCCGAAACGCCGCCCCGGCTCTCGCCGCTTGCGGGGAAAAGGCTTGATCGGGGCTTTCAATCCTGGGCTCTGGCTGTTTGCGTCCGAGCATTGGCATATCCTTCTACGCGACGGGTCCGTGCGCTTGCAGCACGCAGCCTATCCTATTCGATTTCAGCACGTTAGCTAACTGCGACGAGGCGTATACAGCCGACGACACACGACGCAAGGGGGGAAGGTTCATGAAAGTTGGCGTCATTTCCGATACCCACGGCTTGCTGCGCCCCGAAGCATTGGATGCACTGCAAGGCTGCGAGCGGATCATTCATGCCGGTGATATTGGCAGCCCGCAGATCCTGGAAGCCCTGGCATCCATCGGCGAGCTTTACGTGGTACGGGGAAACAATGATTTGGCTGATGATTGGGCGAGACAGCTCGCCGATTGCCTGCAATTCGACCTCGCTGGATGGCAGGTGCTGCTGGTCCATGACATCGCCGATGTGCCGGCGAAGCTCAATCCGGATGTGAGATTGGTGATCACCGGCCATTCCCACAAGCCGCTGATCGAGTGGCGGGGCGAGCGGCTCTACCTCAACCCCGGCAGCGCCGGCCGGCGGCGGTTCAAGCTGCCGGTGACGCTGGCATTGCTGGAGATCAGCGAACAGCGAATCGAGCCGCGGATCGTGCCGTTGCTGCCGTGACGGGCAAGCGCTACCTGAAGTATTTGTCGACGTAGGCCTGGATCTCCTGGCGCATGAAGCGTCCGGATTCATCGGCCCGTTCCTCCCAGCCGAACACGCACGCGGTGACGATGCCGTCGAAGCCGGTCTTGGCCAGCGCGCCGAAGAATTGGTCCCAGTCGATCTCGCCCTGGTGCATGTCCATGTGCTGGTGCACCGTTACTTTCGCTCCGGGTGGGTTGACGATGTAGCGCAGGCCGGAGGACGCCTTGTGGTTGTAGGTGTCGGCGATGTGCACATGGGCGATCATCGACCCGGCTTCGGCAATCATGGCTTGCATGTCATCGCCGAAGTAGAACGTGTGGGGCGTGCAGTAGAGGAACTTGACGTTGTCCGAGCCAATGGTCTTGAGCATGTCCAGGGCCGGGTGCAGCGTCTCGCACCAGTCCTCCGGATGGGGCTCGACGTTGAGCGTGACGCCTTCGGATTCGAGGATCGGCACCAATTCCTCCATCGAACGCCACCAGGCCGCTTCGCTCGACTCATGGCTGTGCACGCCGCCACAGCAACTGACCTTATGCCCGCGATCCGGCGACGGTCCGCGGCCGAATTCCGAGTTCATCGTGGTGCAGCCCATCTCCACGGCGACCTGGATCGCTTCCTTCCAATAGTTCACCGCAGCCCGGCGCTCGTCCTCGTGCGGGCTGGCCCAGCGGTACATGGGTAGCAGCGAAGCCAGTTGCAAATCGTGGTCGCTCAGGGCCTTCTTGAATTCGGCGATGCGTTCCTTGTGGGCCCGCGGGCGAACCCACCACGGCAGGAAATCTTCCCGTGGCGACAGCTCGAGGTATTCGTAGCCGAGCTCGGCGGTCTTGCGGCAGAGGTCCGGCAGGCTCAGGTGGCGGTGCATGTAGGGATCGAGGGCGATTTTCATTGTTGTTCTCCTTGGGGAACGTTCATGACCGTGGCGAGGGAGCTTGCTCCCGCTGGACTGCGCAGCAGTCCCAAAAAGGGGCCGCTTCGCGCCCCAGCGGGAGCAAGCTCCCTCGCCACAGGAATTCTCTGGCAGCGGGTTAGTAGGCGATCCAGGTTGAATCGTTATTAGCCGATTCCACGCAACGCTCGACCCAGCGCACGCCGTCCACGCCGGCGTCGATATCGGGATAACGCAGCGCGGCCAGCGTCTCGGTGTCGCCACGGTTGGCAGCGTCCATGGCGAGGGCGAAGCGGCGATAAAGATTGGACCAGCCTTCGAACAGCCCTTCGGGGTGGCCGCCACCGATGCGATCGTCTTGCAGCGCGTCGGGATGCAAGTAGCCCATGCCGCGCTCGAGGGTTTGCGCGGGTTGGCCCTGGATTTCGAAACTCAGCTGGTTCGGGCGTTCGTCCCACCATTCCAGGCTCGCCCGGGACCCGATCACGCGGATCTTCTGGCCGTGCATCGAGCCGGCGTTCACCGCGCTGGACCAGACCATGCCCATCGCGCCGCTTTCGTATTCCATCAAGGTGTAGGCGTTGTCCTCCAGCGGGGCGCGGCTGGCGACGAAGCTTTGCCGGCTGCACATCAGGCGCTTGATTCGGAACTCGGGCAGCATGACTTTGGACAGGTACAGCGGATGCGTGCCCACGTCGCCCAACACATAGCTGGGCCCTGCCTGGCGCGGGTCGACGCGCCATTGCGTCGCCTGGTTCTGCGCCTCTACCGGTGCGCTATGGAAACCGTGGGCGAACTGCATGTGCA
The DNA here is from genome assembly GCF_035751725.1 of Pseudomonas frederiksbergensis. Lineage (GTDB taxonomy): Bacteria > Pseudomonadota > Gammaproteobacteria > Pseudomonadales > Pseudomonadaceae > Aquipseudomonas > Aquipseudomonas frederiksbergensis_A. The sequence goes on from NZ_CP142104.1 coordinate 2,579,638, forward strand.
CCATGCGAATCTCCCCCAGCTCGTGGGCGACGATCATCGCCCGCGCCTGCTCGATCAACTGGTGCCCGGCATAGCCGTAGGTGAGGCCGACGATGCGGCCCTTGGCTTTCGCCAGGTCCCGCAGCGCCTCGGCCTCGTCGAGGGTGAAGCACAGCGGTTTTTCGCAGACCACATGCAAGCCGGCTTCAAGGGCCGCGCGAGTAATGGCGTAGTGAGTGCCGTTGGGGGTGGCGATCGACACCGCCTCGATGCCGTCGGGCCGCTGCGCTTCCAGCTCGAACAGGCTCAGGTAGTCCGGATAACAGCGCGCCGGGTCGATCCCCAGCCGTTGGCCGAAGGCCCGGCCACGCTCGGGGTCGATGTCCAGCGCGGCGGCAACCAGTTCGAAGTTGCGGTCGCGCAGGGCGGCCGAGCGGTGGATGTAGCCAATCTGGCTGTGTTCGCCGCCGCCGACCATGGCCCAGCGGAGGGGGCGTGCAAGGATGTTGCTGCCATTGATCATGAGGACTCCTTTTCCTTTAAAAACCGATGCGGGATAGATAGGCGCGGCTGGCCGCCACGTCTTCCAGGCTGCTGGCGGCATTGCGCGGGTCGCGTTCCTGTTCGACGGTGATGCAGCCTTGGTAACCGAGCTCATGTAGGAGGCGATGCAACGCCGGGTAATCGATGACGCCACGCCCGATCGGGCACATCACGCCCCGGGCGCAGGCTGCGAAGAAGCGGATGCGTTCGTTCAACACCTGGTCGAAGACCGCCGGGTCGATGTCCTTGAAGTGCAGGTAATCCACGCGATGAGCGTAGGTACGCAGCGATGCGAGGGGGTCCATGCCTGCGTAATAGAGGTGCCCGGTGTCCAGGCACAATCCGGCGACGTCGTGGGGAATATCATCCACCAGCCGCGCCAGCTCATCGGCGAATTCGATGTGGCCGCCCGCGTGAGGATGGATGACGGCACGGATGCCGTAGGCGTGCCAGGCGATGTCGGCGACGGCGCGGATGTGCGCCATCATGGCGTTCCAGCGCGCGTCGTCCAGGCGTGGCGCGCGGTCCGAGTGGCCGGCCGCGTAGTCGCGTTCTTCGTGGCCCCAGTCGATGATCACCAGGTAGGGGCCACCGAAGCGTTGGCCGGGTTGTGGTTCGATGGGCGGCAACTGTTTGAGCAATCCGCAAATGGCGTGGGCCTGGCGCAGCAACTCCGGCAGGTTGGCCGGACTTACCAAGTCATCGAAAATCGTCCCCGCGACGATGTGAAGGCCGTGCTCCGACAGCGCTGGGCTGAGGGTCTCGGCCTCCAGCGGCAGATAGCCGCAAGGCCCCAACTCGATGCCGCGATAACCGGCCTCGGCGGCTTCGCCCAACACCCGTTGCCACGGCGGCAGGAACGGGTTCTTGATGTCATCGACGCCCCAGCAGCAGGGCGCCGTGCAGATGTGAATCGCCATGGAAGCACTCCGGCGGTGTTGTTGTTTTTGTCTTGCCCTGATGCTATTGCCTCGGCGGGGAGCGGGCCATGGGGTGATGGCTTAATGTGGCAAAACCCCTCATGATGCCGGAAAGAGGTGTCAAGACATGTCAAAGCAACCCCGCCGAAAACTACGACCGACCATGGCCGACGTCGCCCGGGAAGCCGGCGTGAGCCTGTCGACCGTCGACCGAGTTCTGAACCTGCGCGCCGATGTCCGCGCCGACACCGCCCAGCGCATCGCCGCGGCGGCCGGGCGCTTGGGTTTTCATGCCAAGGCCGTGATCGAGCAACGGGTGCTCAACGACCGTCCCACCTTGCGCTTGGGCTTCCTGTTGCAGAAAAGCGGGGTGCCGTTCTACCAAGGGCTGGCCCACGCCCTGTCAAACGCCGCCGCCACCTGCGCGCGAGCGCGCATTCGGGTGGTCATCGGTTACCTGGACGACCTCGACCCCGTCAACGTGGCGCAACGCATCCTGGCCCTGCGCGACCAGGTGGACGGCCTCGGCGTGGTGGCGGTCGATCACCCCAGGGTGCGCGAGGCGGTGGCCCAATTGCGTGAGACAGGCATATCGGTGGTAGCGTTGCTGTCGGAATTGTCGAGCAGCGCCGGCACCGGCTACGCCGGCCTCGACAACCGCCTCACAGGCCGTACGGCTGGCTGGTTCATCAGCCGCCTCGCCAGGCAGCCCGGTCCAGCGGCGGTCATGCTCAGCAGCCAGCGTTTCCAGTGCCAGGAATTGTGCGAACTGAGCTTTCGCAGCTACCTGGCGGAGCAGTCCGGTGAATGGGAACTGCTCGCCTCGCGCCTGACCCTGGAAGACGATGAATTCGCTTATGGCAATACGCTCGACCTGCTCACGGCAGAACCCGACCTGGCGGGGCTCTATGTGGCTGGCGGCGGCATCGCCGGGGTGTTGCGCGCCCTGCGTAGCCTTCAGGAACAACAGCTTCGCCTGCCCGTGGTGGTGTGCCATGACCTCACGCCGCTGACCCGCGACGCGTTGAAGACCGGGTTGGTCCAGGCAGTACTTTCCCATCCGGTGATCGCCTTGGCGGAAGAGGCCGTCGATGCCTTGGTCGAGGCTGCGACGGCCACGTTGGCAGGGCCGGTGGCGAGGCGGGTGGTGCCGCTGCAGGTTGATGTACCGGAAAGCGTCTAGGGAAAATCCCAAGGTATTTGCCTACAAAAAAGCTGTACAAAACTATGATGTTGTACAAATATCGGTTTGCCTTCGCAAACCGGTTGCTTGCCCATGCCCAGATCCTTAGCCGCCCGCCACCGCTTGATAAGTGCCATGAGCCTTGCGCTGGCGCTGTACGCCAGTGATGCCTTGGCGGATTGGCGCGAGGCCTTGCCCGGAGCGGATCTGATCGGCGAGGCAGATTTTCGCTGGTACGGGTTCGCCGTCTACCGGGCGCGGCTCTGGAGCACCGTGTCCAAGCCGAGCCTGGACACGCCTTTTGCCCTTGAACTCGATTATCGGCGCCGCATCAGCAAGCAGGACCTGGTCGAAACCAGCCTTGAGGAAATGCAACGCGTCACCGGCACGGTGCAGGATGCCGGGCGCCTGGAAGCCTGGGCGGCGCAGATGCGCGGTGCCTTTGTCGATGTGCAACCCGGCACTCGCATCACCGGCGTGTACCTGCCCGGCCAAGGCAGTCGCTTTTATGTCGATGGACGCCTTTCCCGCGAGATTGCCGACACGCTGTTCTCCCGATGTTTTTTCTCGATCTGGCTCGATCCGCGCACGCGTCATCCCGAGTTGCGCCAACGATTGCTGGGGCTCGATACGTCAAACGCAAAAAGGAGCACGCCATGATCCGTCTGCTGGCCATCTTGATGTTGGTGATCGGCCTGACCAGTTGCGGCAACGTGAACGTTGACCGCTATGCCGACCAGCAACCGCGACTCGACCTTGCGCATTTCTTCAGCAAACCCGTCAAGGCCTGGGGCATCTATCAGAAGCGCTCGGGCGAAGTCATCAAGCGTTTTGAAGTGGATATTTCCAGTCGCCGCGAGGGTGATCGGCTGATTCTCGACGAGCGCTTTCTCTACAGCGACGGCAGCCGGCAGCGTCGGGTCTGGACATTGACGCCTACCGGCGAGGGGCTTTGGAGCGGCCGCGCCGACGATGTGATTGGCGAGGCGCAGGGGGAGGTGGCGGGCAATGCATTGCGCTGGCGCTATCGATTGAACCTGCAAGTGGACGATTCCACTTACGAGGTGACGTTTGACGACTGGATGTACCTGATGGACGAGGACACGCTGATCAACCGCTCCAGCATGAGCAAGGCCGGCATCGAATTGGGACAAGTGACGCTGTTCTTCCGTCGCCAGGCAGGGGACCTGCCATGACGTTGAAGGAGTTGCTTGAGCTGGCGGTCGAAGGGCGGATAGTCGAGTTGGAATTACTGTCGCTGGAAGGCGGCATCTACCTGCTGCAAGTCCGGTTGGACCGGGAGGTGCGCACATTGCTGGACGAGTCTGGACGCTCGTTTCGGGTACGCTCCACCACGCATCTTCGGGAGCTGTTGCGTGATGTGCCGCGCTTGCCATGCACACTGGTTCAACGGGTTGTCCACGACGAGATGTGCGGTCAGCGTGAAGGGCCGATCGAGCCGTTGCGCCTGCCGCTTTTCCTCGATGAGCCTTGGTAGACAGGGCGATGCTTGATTCAGTGGGCGTCGGCCAGGCGCACCGCCAGCGGCAGCCCTATCGCCCATAGCGGCGCCAGCACCAGCGCGGTGCCTAGCGTCCCCAGCGGCAATGAAACACCTGCCAGTGGGGCGCCAGCGCAATAGGCGAGCGGACCGCCGACCGCGCCCGCGAGCGCGCCAAGCCAAGGTTTTTTTCCTGCCCATGCCAGGCTGTGGCGCAGCCCGCTGGCGAAAACCAGCCAAAGCAGCGCCAGCCACAGCGGCAGCGGGCTGTCACCGAAGTCGAACAGGCCCAGGACGCCCAGGCTCCAATCCAACAACATGCCGCTCACACCGACACGCAGCATTGCCAGGCGCTCGGCCTTCGGGTCAGGGCACCGCAGCAGGTGAACGAGCAACCCGACCACCACGGCAGCGAGCCATGCCGGCTGGTGCGCGCCCAGCACACACGCCCACCAGCCCAATTGCAGCCAGAGCGCATTGGCGATCAGCGCGGTGCGACTGATCATGCTTGACGCTGCTCCAGCAAGGGCGCGGGGCGGGCCCCGGGTGCGGCGAACAGCAGTTGCGCGACGCCAATGGCGCGCTCTTGGAAGCCGCCCTCGCAGTAGCACAGATAAAATTCCCAAAGGCGCTGGAAAGTCTCGTCATAACCCAGCTCAAGCAGGGCCTGGCGCGACTGCCGGAAGTTGTCGTGCCAGTGGCGCAGCGTGCGGGCGTAGTGCGCGCCGAAATCTTCCAGGTGCAGCAAGTTGAGTGGGGTCTGGACGCTGGCGGTCCTGAGCAGCATCGACAGTGATGGCAGCGCCCCACCGGGAAAGATGTGGCGCTGGATGAAATCCACCGAACGCCGGGCCTGATCGTAACGCTGGTCGCGGATGGTGATGGCCTGGATCAGCATCAGGCCGTCGTCCTTGAGCAGGGCGGCGCAGCGGCGGAAATACTCGGGCAGGTAGCGATGACCGACCGCTTCGATCATCTCGATGGACACCAGTTTATCGAAGCGTCCCTGCAGGTCGCGGTAGTCCTGGCACAGCACCTCGATGCGTTGCCCCAGGCCCAGTGCATCGACACGCCGGCACGTGTGCGCAAACTGCTCTTGGGAAAGGGTCGTGGTGGTGACTTTGCAGCCGTAATGGGTAGCGGCATGGATGGCCAGGCTGCCCCACCCGGTGCCGATCTCCAGCAGGTGGTCGCCGGGTCGCAAGTCGAGCTTCTGGCAGATGCGTTCGAGCTTGTTGATCTGGGCCTGTTCGAGACTCTGTTCGGCGTGTTCGAACATGGCCGCCGAATACATCATCGTCGGGTCGAGCAAGCGTTCGAACAGCTCATTGCCCAGGTCGTAATGGGCCATGATGTTGCGCCGCGAGCCCTTGCGGCTGTTGCGATTGAGCCAGTGCAACCCGCGCAGCAATGGCCGGCCCAGGCGAGCCAGGCCGCTGTCCATTGCGTCGAGCACCGTCAGGTTGGCGACGAACAGGCGAGTGACCGCGGTAAGGTCATTGCTGCGCCAGTAGCCGTGGATGTAAGCCTCGCCGGCACCGATCGAACCATTGCCGGCGACCATGCCCCAGACGGCGCCGTCCAGTATCTCGACCTCGGCCACCAGGGGGCTGGCCACGTCGCCAAAGCTCAACGGCTCGCCATCGAGCACCAGGCGCAGGTGGCCGTGACGCAGGCGGCGCAGTTGTGCGAGCACGATCTGTTTGAACAGGCCACCGCTCAACGGACAGCCCGTGGTGGCCTTAGTGACGCTCAGGGTGGGTTCGGACATGGTCTGGATCCTTATGGGCGGTTTCGCCGACACTCAGGTCACCATCGCTGGCCTGATGATCGTGCAGGGGCGTGCGTTTGAAGAGCAGGCGCAGGGCCTGCCAATAGATGGCGCTCACGGTGCGCAAGCTCATCCACGGAAATGCCAGCACATGGCGACGCAGTGCTGGCGCGTCGAGTGGACGACGGTCCAATGAAAGGTCCGCCTCGAACACCTTGTGGCCGGCGCGCCAGTTCTCCATGCGTACACGGATGTGCGAATCCTGGATGAGAAAGCGCATGCGATAGTCCATGTCCAATGGTAGGAACGGCGAGACATGGAACGACTTGGCGACCTGGAACAGGTGCGGCTCGCCGGGGGTTACTGGCAGCACGTAATGGTGGCGCTCACGCCAGGGCGTGTTGCGCACTTCGCAGAGAATCGCTGCCAGGCGCCCGTCGGTTTCGTGGCAGAAATAGAAACTCACCGGATTGAAGGACAGGCCCCAACTGCGCGGCTGGGTCAGCAGGTGGATCGCGCCTTGAGGAGCGCAGCCCAGTGCTTGCCCGACGATTTCGCGCACCGCTTGAACCAGCGGCATGCCCCCGTGGGTGAGGGCCGGCAGGTAGTCACGCTCACGCCAGCACAGCGGCGCCAGGCGCCATGGCCGCAGCAAGCGTGACAGGCCGAGCATCTGCGCCTGCTCGGCAAGGTCCAGGTAGAGCATGCCGATCGGATAGCGGAACCCATGGACGCGTGGCCCATGGCGCCGATGATCGATCCAGCCATGGCACACGCTGCTGTTCAAAGCGCTTCTCCGAAATGCTCCGCCACGGTGAGCGCGCTGACCACGCCATCTTCATGGAAACCGTTGGCCCAATAGGCGCCGCAGAAATAGCTGTGCTGCTGTCCTTGCAGATCATTTTGCCGAGCCTGGGCGGCAATCCCGGCGAGGCTGTATTGCGGGTGGGCGTAGTCGAAGCGGGCGAGGACTTTGGCCGGGTCCACCGACTCGCCTTGGTTCAGGCTCACGCAGAACGTCACCGGAGCATCGAACCCCTGGAGGATGTTCATGTTGTAGGTCAGCGCGGCAGGTGCCTGCGGCGGGCCGCCAAGCCGATAGTTCCAGCTCGCCCAGGCTTTTTGGCGTTGCGGCAACAAGCGGGTGTCGGTGTGCAGCAGCACTTCGTTGTGGGCATAGGCCAAGGCGCCGAGCACGTCGACTTCATCGACGCTTGGAGTGTCGAGCAGGGCCAGGGCCTGGTCGCTGTGACAGGCGAATATCACCTTGTCGAATCGCTCCGGGCCACGACGGCTGTGCACGGTCACTCCGTCGGTGTCCCGGCTGACCCGCTGCACCGGGCAATCAAGATGAATGCGCTGGCGAAAACGGGCGCACAGCGGCTCGATGTAGGCGCGAGAACCGCCTTCGAGCACTCGCCATTGCGGACGCTGGTTGACCGACAACAGGCCATGGTTATGGCAGAACCGCACGAAGAACTGCAGGGGGAATTCCAGCATCCCGGCCGGTGACATCGACCAGATCGCCGAGCCCATCGGCACGATGTAATGGTCGATGAAGCGTTGGCCGTAGCGCCGGTCGCGCAGGTAATCACCCAGCCGGGTCGTGGTATCGATGCGTTGCGCCTGAAAGTCAGCGGTTGCCTCGCGATTGAACCTGAGAATGTCCCGCAGCATCCCCCAGAAACCTGGCGACAGCAGGTTGCGCCGGCGGGCGAACAGGCTGCCCAGGGTGTGGCCTTTGTATTCCTGCCCGGACGCCGGGTCGTGCACCGAAAAACTCATTTCCGTCGGGCGCGAGGCCACGCCCAACTGATCCAGCAAGCGAATGAAGTTCGGGTAGGTCCAGTCGTTGTACACGATGAAGCCGGTGTCCACGCCGTAGCGCCGGCCCTGCCAATCGACATCCACCGTATGGGTATGGCCGCCGATCCTGCCGTCGGCTTCGAACAGGGTCACCTGATGCTGGCGGGACAACAGGTAGGCGCAGGTCAGTCCCGAGATGCCGCTGCCAATGATCGCGATATGCATGGTTCAAGCCTCTGAGGAGTCGCGTGACAGGCGTTGACCGAGCGCCAGGCGCCAGCGAGCGGGCAGGCGCCCGAGCAGTCGCATGACAAAGATGAAAAAACCAGGGAACGCGATGTCCAGCGGCCGCGCCGGCAAACGGCGAGCGATGAACTGCGCCGCCCGTTGTGCCGGCCAGATCTGGGGCATGGGAAAGTCATTGCGCCGTGTCAGCGGTGTATCGACGAAGCCGGGGCTGACCAGGGTGACGTCGATGCCCTCGGCGGCCAGGTCGATGCGCAACGATTCGAACAGGTAACGCAACGCGGCCTTGGACGCGCCGTAGGCCCCGGCCCGGGGCAGGGCCAACCACGTCACGGCGCTGCATACCGCCACCAGATGCGGAGCTTGGCCTCGGCGCAGCAAGGGCAGGGCAGCTTCCAGGCAATGGCACGTGCCCAGCAGATTGGTATTGAGGACGCGTTCCACCAGGCGCGTGTCGAAGTGCCCCGGTTCCAGGTATTCGCAAGTGCCGGCATTGAGAATCACCTGATCGAGGGCGCCCCATTCGTCGTCGATGCGCTGGGTGATCCCCGCCACTTGTGCGCGATTGCTGAGGTCCCCCGGCAGCACCAGCACTTGATCGCGATAGCGTTCAGCCAATGCCTGCAGTGGGCCGACTTGGCGCGCGCTCAATGCCAGGCGATGACCTTGCTCAAGCAGCACCGCAGCCAGCTCGGCGCCGATGCCGCTGCTGGCACCGGTCAGCCAGATGCGGCTCATGCCAGCCTCCGCTTGAGCCAGCGAATGAGCGGTCCGAGCAGCGGCAAGTGCTCGTAGAGCAGGGCGCCCGCGTCGAAGAAGTCCCGATGCAGGTAGACCCGATCGGTCCAGCGCAAGTAGCTGCAACCCGGCAATTGGATCGGCTCACCGCCATTCAGGCGCGGGTGACGAAAGCGCAGCGTCCAGCGCAGGTAGCCTTCGCCGGGGGCGGTTTCATCGTAGCCGTGGAAGTCGTAGTGCAGATCGCTGGCGTTGGCGTAGAGCTGGGCGAAATATTCGCGCAAGGCGGGCAGCCCTTCGACCCGATGCAGCGGGTCCTGGAAGAGGATGTCGGCGCTGTAGAGCCTGTCGAGCTCAGCCAGGCGACTGGCATCCAGCTCGGCGAAGGCGTGAGCGAAACCTTTGAGAAAGGCAGACATGTCGGGCTCCGAAAAATTGTACGTAATTAGATTTATGTACAAGTTTTCGGAGCGTACGACATGAGTTGTACGAGATAAAGAGGTTTGTATAAGTTTTTTACGAATTTGTACAATTCAGCGAGGCGAGCTGGGCCGGCGCCTCGCTGCGTACCGGCTTAGGGCGCTGACAGGGTTGGGTAATCCGTATAGCCGCGCTCCTCGCCCTGATAGAACGTGGCCGGATCGGCCGGGTTCAAGGCTTCACCCAATCGGAATCGTTCCACCAGGTCCGGGTTCGCCAGGAACGGCGTGCCGAATGCCACCAGATCGGCCGTGCGCTGGCTGATGGCCGTGCCAGCCCGTTCAGCGCTGTAGCCGCCGTTGGCGATGTAGGGCCCGCCAAAGCGTCGCTTGAGTTCGAGGAAATCGAACGAGCCTTCGCCCAGCTCCACGATGTGCAGGTATGCCAAGCCATAACGGCTGAGCATCCGGGCCGTGTAGTCGAAAGTCGCCTGGGGATGGCTGTCGCTCATCGAGAAGTAACTGAAGATCGGCGACAGGCGGACGCCAACGCGGCTGGCGCCAAAGACCTCGATCACCGACTCGACCACCTCCTTTAGAAAGCGTGCGCGGTTCTCGATCGAGCCACCGTAGGCGTCGGTGCGCTGGTTGGTCCCGTCACGCAGGAACTGGTCGATCAGGTAGCCGTTGGCGCCATGGATTTCAACACCGTCGAAACCGGCGAGCTTGGCGTTGAGGGCGGCCTGGCGGAAATCGTCGATCACCCCGGGGATTTCATCCAGCGCCAACGCCCGCGGCAGTTCATAGGGCTTGAGGCCCTCGGCGGTATAGATTTCACCGTCGGCCTTGATTGCCGAAGGGGCCACGGGCAGGGCACCGTCAGCCTGGACCAGCGAGTGGGACAACCGGCCCACATGCCAGAGCTGCAAATAAATCTGCCCACCCTGGGCGTGAACGGCTTCGGTCACCTGTCGCCAGCCGGCGACCTGCTGGGGAGTGAAGATCCCAGGGGTGCGCAGATAGCCCTTGCCCTGGGCCGAAACCTGCGAGCCCTCGGTGACGATCAGGCCGGCGCTGGCCCGCTGGCTGTAGTACTCGGCCATGAGGGGCGTCGCGACATCGCCGTCCCCCGCGCGGCTGCGAGTCATGGGCGCCATGACCATGCGGTTTTTCAGGGACAGGTTGCCGACCTGGACGTTGGACAGCAGAAGATCAAGACCAATGTGGCTCATGAGGCACCTTTGATTAATCAGGGATGGAATGGGATATCGAGGGATGGCTAGGCCAGCCGTCCTTGCTGTTTCAACTGGACGCCGATGCGGCGGATTTCGCTTTCGCCCTGTTCCAGCGCGGCCTCGCTGGTGTGCACCGAGTAGTAACCCGTGACCAGGTCGTGGGGATGCTTGACCGCCGAACCAAGTACGAAGGAGGTCGCGCCCTGGGCAACGATGTCGATGGCCGCGGCCGATTCCTGGAAAATCACCATCTCCCCGGCATTGACGTCTTCCCCTGCGTCGAGGCTGCCGCTGTTGACGGCCAGCCACGCAACGTCGTGTCCGGCCGGCGGCGTGTAGCGCCAGCGCTCCTTGTCCTTGAGCTGCACCGCCAGGTAGTTCATGCCGGGCGGTGCGGCAATGCTGCTGCGCGCGGCGCCGTATTCGCCGAGCATGACCAGCGCCGGACCTTGCCGCGGGATTTCTGCGGGCGCGAGGTATTCACTGTGCGCCGGGGCGTTTTCCTGGTCGGGCGGCAACGCCACCCAGAGCTGGAATCCACGAATCGGCGAGCCGCCGACGGGCCGGGCGTCATGCCACACGCCATTGCCAGCCTGCATCCACTCCATGCCGCCACTCGGCAGCGTGCCGGATTTACCGGTGGTGTCTTCATAGACCACTTCGCCCTCGATCATGTAGGTCAGCGTCGCGATCCCGGAATGTGGGTGCATGCCGAAGCCGCGGGGCATGCCCTTGGCGTTGAATTCGAACAGATCCAGGAATACGAAGGGTTTGCACAGTTGACCGAGGTCGCCGGGGCTCATCAGCCGGGTGATGGGGCCATGGCTGCTGCCGGTGGTGCGGCGGACGATGGCGCGCGGTGGTGTCGCGACAATGCTGTTCATGGGAAGGGCTCTGGGTTCAGGAGGGTTCAGGAGCACGGGTGGCTTCGATGGAAGAAGCGTAAGCGCCTTCCAATCGTTTGATTAGCCGATACAATCGGATTGAACTCATCCAAAAAACGCAGGAAAGTCGACGCTATGCTGGACTTGAACGACGTGGCGCTGTTTGTCCAGGTTGTACGCAGCGGCAGTTTTGCCGAAGCGGCCAGGCGGCTGGGCATGCCTTCGAATACCGTCAGCCGGCGTGTCCAGCAGTTGGAAGCGCAGTTGGGGACGCGGTTGCTGCAACGGTCGACGCGCAAGCTCACGTTGACCCATGTGGGCGAGGGGTTCTATGGGCGTTGTGTGGGCGCGGTGGACGGCTTGATGGACGCGGGCCAGGCGCTGATGCACGGCAGTGACGAGCCGGCCGGCCTGGTACGGATCGCCGCGATGGCGGATTTCTTCGACTTCTTCCCGATGGAATGGATTGCCGACTTCCTCGCCGCGCACCCGCGTGTGCAACTCGATTTCGTGCTCAGCGACGCCCGTGTCGACCTGATTACCGACCGCATCGACGTTGCCTTCCGAGGCGGTGTATTGCAGGACTCGGGGTACGTCGGTCGGCAACTGCTGAGCAACGCCAGCGACGGCATGGTCGCCAGCCCGGCCTATATCGCTGCGCGGGGCATGCCGAAGTCGCTGGATGACCTGGCTCGGCACCACAGCGTGAATTTTCCCCACCCCAGTGGACTGAGCCACTGGCAACTCATCGGTCCGGACGGCCAGGCAGTGGAGGTGCAGATACCCAGCCGCTTCAACGCCAACACCGCCCAGGCGTTGCGCAAGGCAGCGGTGGCCGGACTGGGCATTGCCGTGCTGCCGTCGGCGTTGAGCGCCATGGACCTGGAAGCCGGACGGCTGGTGCGGGTATTGCCGCAGTACCGACGCAACGGCTTTGGCTTGAACGTGCTCTACCCAAGCCGCCGGCAGTTGCCGCGGGCGGTTTCGGCGTTCATCGCGCTGGTGATGGAGAAACTGGAGCTCAAGGCGTTTCCGGCCCGGCCGAGCTGAATGCACCTTTTCGACACGTTTTGACCTTGGATTGCCCTCGGTTGGCGCAACGCCTGGCCGAGCAGTTTTTTCCTTCCCAGCCACAACAAAAACCCTCGTTTCGCAAATTCCCGCCTGCCAACACAATCGCCTCGACAGCTCATCTCGATAGCTGAAAGCGCAAAACAACAAGAAACCGAAACCCGAGGCGGCACCGCGCCGACCTGAGCCAAAACCACTGCCGGAAGTGCCCAGACATGCCCGTTGAAACCCTACGCATCGATACGCTTGTAATAGGCGCCGGCCAGGCCGGTGTCGCCATGAGTGAACATTTGAGCCGCCAAGGCGTGCCGCATCTGGTGGTGGAGCGCAATCGCATCGCCGAGGCCTGGCGCACGGCGCGCTGGGACTCGCTGGTCGCCAATGGCCCGGCCTGGCATGACCGCTTTCCCGGGCTCGAGTTTGCCGGCCTGGATCCCGATGCCTTCGCCTCCAAGGATCAGGTGGCCGAGTACTTCGAAGCCTATGCCCGCACATTCAATGCGCCGATCCGCACCGGGGTGGAGGTGCGCAAAGTCGAGCGCAATGTCGGGCGCCCGGGCTTCTGCGTCGAGACATCGGACGGCCTGATCGAAGCCACTAACGTGGTGGTCGCCACCGGCCCCTTCCAGCGCCCCGTCATCCCGCCCATCGCGCCCGAGATGGCCACGGTCACCCAGATTCATTCGGCGCAATACCGCAACCCCGAGCAGCTGGCCGAAGGCGCCGTGCTGGTGGTGGGGGCGGGGTCATCGGGGGTGCAGATCGCCGATGAATTGCAGCGCGCCGGCAAGCAGGTCTACCTCTCTGTCGGCGCCCATGATCGCCCGCCGCGAGCCTATCGAAACCGGGATTTCTGCTGGTGGCTGGGGGTGTTGGGCGAGTGGGACGCCGAAGCGGTCAAGCCCGGCAAAGAGCACGTGACCATCGCCGTCAGTGGCGCCCGGGGCGGCCACACGGTGGACTTTCGTCGGCTGGCTCACGAGGGCATCACCCTGGTGGGCCTGACCCGGGCGTTCAAGGGCAGCGTGGTGAGTTTCGAAGCCAACCTTGCCGAGAACATTGCCCGTGGCGATGAAAACTACCTGGCGTTGCTCGACGCCGCCGATGCCTATATCGAGCGCAATGGCTTGGACCTGCCGCCCGAACCCGAAGCGCGTCGGTTGTTGCCCGACCCCAAGTGCATGACCCATCCGATCCTCGAACTGGACCTGGTCGAGGCGGGCGTCACGACGATCATCTGGGCCACCGGGTATTCGGTGGACTACAGCTGGCTGAACGTCGATGCGTTCAAGGCCGACGGCAAGCCGCGGCACCAGCGTGGCGTCTGCAGCGAGCCCGGCCTCTATTTCGTCGGCTTGCCGTGGCTGTCGCGTCGCGGCTCGGCGTTCATCTGGGGCGTGTGGCACGACGCCCGGCATATCACCGACCACATCGTCAAACAGCGCACCTACCTCGACTACCGCGATGCATCCCAACGCGTTTCGCAACCTTTGAAAACCAGCCTGACGGGAGTCCGTTGATGCCTACCCACACTCGCATCCGCATGTTCAATACCAAGGACACCTACCCGAACCAGACCCTGGACAACGACCTGTGCCAGGCCGTGCGCGCGGGCAATACCGTTTACGTCCGTGGTCAGGTCGGCACTGATTTCGACGGCCAATTGGTTGGTCTCGGCGACCCGCGGGCCCAGGCCGAGCAGGCCATGCGCAACGTCAAGCAACTGCTGGAAGAAGCCGGCAGCGACCTGAGCCACATCGTCAAGACCACCACCTACCTGATCGACCCGCGCTATCGCGAGCCGGTGTACCAGGAGGTCGGCAAATGGCTCAAGGGCGTGTTCCCGATTTCCACCGGGCTGGTGGTCAGCGCCCTGGGTCAGCCGCAGTGGCTGATGGAAATCGATGTGATCGCGGTCATCCCCGAATAAGGAGCAACGACATGACGTTTTCAATCGTCGGACGCTGCGCCGAAACCGGCCAGTTGGGCATCGCCATCAGTTCATCGAGCATTGCCGTCGGCGCCCGTTGCCCCTGGCTGCGGGCCGGGGTTGGCGCGGTGTCGAGCCAGAACATCACCTTGCCTGCGCTGGGCCCGCAGATCCTCGACGAACTGGCCGCCGGCTCGGTTGCGCAGGAGGCACTGGACCGTGCCCTGGCGCGCAACGGCTACAGCGAGTATCGCCAGGTCGCCGTGGTGGACGCCCAGGGACGCACGGCGGTTTTCAGTGGTCGCCACGCCTTGGGCATCCACGGCGTGGTGATGGGTGAGCAGTGTGTGGCGGCCGGTAACCTGCTGGCGGGCGATGGCGTCATCGCCGCCATGGTCGCCGCGTTCGAGCAGGGTGAGGGCAGTCTCGCGTCCCGGCTGCTGGGCGCATTGCAGGCGGGACAGGCCGCCGGGGGCGAAGCCGGGGCGGTGCATTCGGCGGCATTGTCGGTGGTGGATGACCTGACTTGGCCGATTGTCGATCTGCGGATCGATTGGGCCGAGGAAAACCCCATCGGCGAACTGGAAAAACTCTGGCTCGCCTATCAGCCGCAGTTGCAGGACTACCTCACGCGAGCCCTCGATCCGACCCAGGCGCCCAGCTACGGAGTGCCGGGCGATGAGTGAGTTGCGCAGCCGCGCCCTGCTCGCCGAACTGGTGGGCTTTGCCACGGTCAGCCGCGATTCGAACCTGGCCTTGATCGAGTTCGTTCGCGATTACCTGCATGGCCTGGGCGTGAGCAGCGAGCTCATTTATAACGCCGAGCGCACCAAGGCCAACCTGCTGGCGAGTATCGGTCCGTCGGTGCCGGGCGGCGTGGTGCTGTCGGGACACACCGACGTCGTGCCGGCGGACGGGCAGGCCTGGACGGTCGAGCCTTTCCGCCTGACTGAAATGGACGGCAAGTTGTTCGGACGCGGTACAGCGGACATGAAAGGCTACCTTGCTTCGGTGCTGGCAGCGGTGCCGACATTCCTCGCCAGCCCGCTGCGGCGCCCGGTGCACCTGGCATTTTCCTATGACGAAGAAGTCGGTTGCCTGGGCGTGCGCAGTCTGCTGGACGTCCTGCCACAACGGGTTCCGCAACCGGCTTTGTGCCTGATCGGCGAGCCCACCGAACTGCAACCGGTGCTGGGCCACAAGGGCAAGTTGGCGATGCGCTGCCATGTCAAAGGCGCGCCTTGTCATTCCGCCTACGCACCCTACGGGGTCAATGCCATCGAGCACGCGGCGCGCTTGATTGGCCGTTTGGGAGAGATCGGCGAGGAGCTGGCCCAACCTTCGCGACACGACGCCCGCTTCGACCCGGCGTACTCAACGGTGCAGGTCGGCGTGATCCAGGGCGGCACGGCGCTGAACATCGTCCCCGCCGATTGCCGCTTCGACTTTGAAATACGCGCCTTGCCGGACTTCGCCCCGCAGGGGGTGGTGGAAAAATTGCAGGACTACGCCGAGCAGGCGCTGCTGCCCAGGATGCGGGCAGTCAACAGGGACACCGCGATCCGTTTCGAGCCGTTGTCTGCCTACCCCGGTCTGGTGACCTCGCCGGACAGCGACGCTGCGCGCCTGGTGGCCCGCCTCTGCGGCAGCGATGCCTTTGGCACCGTGGCGTTTGGCACCGAAGGGGGGCTGTTTCATCAGGCCGGCATCCCGACGGTGGTTTGCGGCCCCGGCAGCATGGACCAGGGGCACAAGCCCGACGAGTACGTGAGCCTCGAGCAGATGGCCGCTTGTGACCGGTTGATGGAGCGCCTCGCCATTCACCTGGGCGAGCCCGATGGAAGGGACCCGGGATGAACAGTTTTGCAATCGCTGTAGACCACGCCGCCCGCGTTTACGGTCACTTTTGAGTCCCGTCGCCGACTCGTGCGGGCGAGCCGGCATTTTCGAGGAACCGTTTCATGTCCAGATCCTTGCGTTGCAACATTGCGTGTGCCCTGGCGTTGCTGAGCACCAGCGTCCTGGCCGCGCCACAAAGCCTGACCGTGATCTCATTCGGCGGCGCCACCAAGTTGGCCCAGGACAAGGCCTATTTCCAACCCTTCAACGCCAGCGGTGCGGGAAACATCGTGGCCGGCGAATACAATGGCGAACTGTCGAAGATCAAGGCGATGGTTGCGGCCGGGCATACCAGTTGGGATGTGGTCGAAGTGGAAAGTCCCGAATTGCTGCGCGGTTGCGAAGAAGGTTTGTTTGAAAGACTCGACCCGGCGGCGATAGGCAAACCTGCGGATTTCGTCCCAGGGGCGCTCACTGAGTGCGGCGTGGCGACGTACGTCTGGTCGATGGTCCTGGCTTATGACCAGAGCAAACTGACCAAGGCGCCCACGTCCTGGGCGGACTTCTGGAACGTGAACGAGTACCCGGGCAAGCGCGGTTTGCGCAAGGGCGCCAAGTACACCCTGGAGATCGCCTTGCTGGCGGATGGCGTGAAGACAGAGGATCTGTACAAGGTCTTGAACACGCCGGAAGGCGTGACGCGGGCATTTGCCAAACTGGACCAGATCAAGCCGAACATCCAGTGGTGGGAAGCAGGCGCCCAGCCGGCGCAATGGCTGGTGGCCGGGGACGTGGCGATGAGCGCAGCCTACAACGGTCGCATCGCCTCGGCGCAGAAGGAAGGCATGAAGCTGAGCATCGTCTGGCCGCAGAGCCTGTATGACCCGGAATATTGGGCCGTGGTCAAAGGCACGCCAAACAAGGCCCTGGCGGAGAAATTCATCGCTTTTGCCAGCCAGCCGCAGACTCAGAAAGTCTTCTCGGAGAATATCCCCTACGGACCGGTGCATCGCCAGACGCTTGCGTTGCTGCCTGCCGACATCCGTGAGCAACTGCCCACCGCGGAGGCCAACCTGGCGCAGGCGCAAGCGGTGGATGCTGAGTTCTGGGTCGACCACGGCGAGGAGTTGGAACAGCGTTTCAATGCCTGGGCGGCTCGCTAGTATCCAACCTGATATCGAACCGCTCTTGTGGCGAGGGGGCAAGCTCCCTCGCCACGAAGGTATGAGGCTCGCCGGCCTACGCCAACCACTCCTTGAACTGCTCCTTGCAGTAATCCACGAACAGCTGCGCCGGCTTGGTCAGGTGCGCGCGCTTGAGCCAACCGGCCACCAGTGCCGAACCGGTCACGTCCTCGGCGATGCTGACGCACACCACCTGCTGTCCGTCGTAGGTGCAGCTCGATTGCGGACGGGTCACCAGCACGGCGAAGCCAAAACCCTGGCCGACCATGCCGCGTACCATCTCGATGGAGGGCGAGCTGAAGACGATGTTCGGCGCCAGGCCCAGCTCCTCGAAGATACTCACGAAATACGTCCGGCTGGGTTGTACGTCCAACAGGATCATCGGCTCGAGCGCCAGGTCCCGAAGCGATACCTGCGCTTGATCGGCGAAGCGATGGCCCGCCGGCAGCAATGCATAAGGTCGCTGCGGCGCTGTCAGCGCTTCGGTTTCGATCGTGCTGTCGAGATCGTGCTCATAGAAAATCGCCAGGTCGAAACGCCCACCGGTCAGTCCCTGGACCAGTTCCTGTTGCTCGCCATCCTGAACGCGGATTTCCACGCCGGGAAAGCGCTCGCGAAAACCCGCGATCAGCCGTGGCAGGTAGAGCGGGGCGACTGTCTCGAAGCAGCCGATGTCGATCTGGCCACTGACCACGTCATTGTCGGCCAACGCGTTCTGCTCGAATTCCCGGGCCATGCGCAACAGCTCCTGGGCCTTGCGATAGAACCGCGCACCGGCCGGAGTCAGCGAGACGCCCTGGGCGTGATGACGGATCAACAACTGCACGCCGAAACTGTCTTCCAGGCCCTTGACCGCCGTGGCAATCGACGGCTGGGCGATGTACAGCTTGCGAGAGGCTTCGGCGACGCTGCCACATTCCACGGTGGTGACGAAATACTTCAACTGACGCAGGGAGTAGGACGCCACGGCACACCTCGATCCGGATGATTTTGCGTACCTTACCGTGAGCCACTCGTGCAGGGCGACGGGCCTTGCAACGGATTTTGCTCGGCAGTGGCGATATCCAGGCTGGCTTGTCGAGCGGGCAGAAAAAACGCCCGCCGAAAAGACCTTGGCAGGCGCCTGGGAAAGACCGGCACAGAAGGAGGGACTGGCCGGGGTTGGGTGCGTAATCAGGCTACCGGGATGGACGGGTCAGCCGCCGCCAGTGCGGCTGTGCGGTCGGCGGCGGGCGGATAGATCCACACCGAGTTGATCTGGTGCTTGAGCTCCTTGGCTTCCTGGCCGACCAACTTGACTTGGCGATCCCACCCTTCGGTGTACACCGCGCCCCAGGCGCCCAGGTCAAGGCACGTCACGTATTTGGGCTGGCTGTAGGTCATCGGCGCGACGCCAAGCAGGTCGGCGGCCACGTTGTTGCCTGCGTAGCGGCCCAGGGCGATGGCGTGCTGGCAGGACATGGCCGCGTAATTACCCAGGTCATCGGTGGCGGCATAGGCCACGTCGCCGGTGGCGTAGACGTCGTTCTGCCCGAGCACCTTCAGGTAGCCGTCGACGTGCAGGCGGCCCTGGCGATCATGGGTTCCGGGTATTTGCCCGGTCAGGGGGCTGGCGCGGAAACCGACGGTCCAGATGACGGTCCTGGACTCGATCCGCTTGCCGTCCGACAAGGTCACGCCGCCGGCATCCACCGATGCGACCGAGGCATTGAGGATCCACTCGATACCCAGGTGATCGGACGCTTCGATGATCGACGGGCTGATTCCTTCGCCCAGCGCCGCCCCGATTGTCGGTCCGCGGTCGACCACGATCACGCGAATCTTGGCATCGTTGCCGAGCACCGCGCGCAAGCGGGCGGGCATTTCGGTGGCAGTCTCGATCCCGGTAAAGCCGCCGCCAGCCACCACCACGGTGTTGCGAGCGGGGCTGTCAGGCAGGGCTGCAAGGGATTTCAAATGGGCTTCGAGGCGCGAAGCCTGCTCGATCTCATCCACGTCGAATGCGTGTTCGAGCATGCCTTCCAGGTCGGGGCGCATCAGCTTGCTGCCTGCGGCCAATACCAGCCGATCGTAGCCCAGGATGGCTTGGCCGCCGAACGCGTCGCGGTAGCCAACTTGCCTGCGGTTGACGTCGATGCTTTCGGCGACGCCTTGGACGAAGTTCACGCCGACCGAGTCGAACAACCCGGCCAAGGGCGCCATCATGGTATGGACGTCAGGCTCGTAGAATCGCGGGCGGATGCGCAACTCGGCCTGGGGCGCGAGGACGCTGATCTGTATGTCGTTGCGATCATGTTGGTCGAGCAGGCGGGCCGCGCTGAGTGCGCTCCATACGCCGCCAAAACCGGCGCCGACGATCAAGATGTGCTGTTTCATGATGTGCTCCCGAAGACGAAATCGATACGTTGAATTGTTTGTTTCAGCGTGACCGTGTTGCGAAGTACCCAAAAATGCGCGGCCCGATGCAGGAAAGCATCAGGCGCACTCAGCTTCGGCTCGCTGCGGGAATGGTAGGCGTCGGTACGGGTTGCAACACTTCTACATAGGGTCAGTGGCGGCATGCCTGGGTGTGACGCAACTATACGAAGGTATGAACGGTGGCGTTCGGGTCATTCCATCGGCGGCAATCGCCGCTTCACCGGCGTCTTCTTGACGATGGCCGTATTGGTCTCGGCAAGCACGTTCAATTTATCCAGCAGAACATCCAACTGCTCCATCGACCGCACATGCAGCCGCGCGATGAAACAATCCTCGCCCGTTACCTTGTCGCACTCGGTGAATTCACCGATGGCCTGGATCTGCCGCTCCACCTCCTGCAATTGTCCCGGCAACGGACGAATGCGCACGATGGCCTGGAGTTGGTAACCGAAACACTTCGGATCGACCTCGACGGTATAACCCTTGAGCACGCCGCGTTCTTCAAGTCGGCGCAGGCGTTCGGCAACGCTGGGGGATGACAGGCCGCTGAGGTTCGCCAAGGCCTTGAGCGAGCGTCGCGAATCTTCCATCAAGGCGTTGATGAGGATCTGGTCGATGGCATCGGTCATTTTTCGCTCCGTTAGGCAATTACCTGAAATGGCCTTGATAAAAAAGGCCAGGAGCCAGTCTAGCCTTTTTCAAGCCATGGAGAAGCGGCCGGGCGGCTCGGCATACTGTGCTCACTTACCGAAGGAGAGCCTGAAGATGGACAAGACCCTACGCCGCGGTTCGCTCGAGATGACCGCCGCCATGCTGATTTCCGGAACCATAGGCTGGTTCGTGCTGGTGGCCGGCCTGCCCGTATTGGACGTGGTGTTCTGGCGTTGCGTATTTGGCGCCGGCACGTTGCTGCTGATTTGCGCGGGTCTCGGTTTCCTGCGCCCAGGTGTGCTGACCCGCACGACGTTCCTGCTGGCGGTACTCAGCGGCGTGGCGATCGTGGGTAACTGGGTACTGTTGTTCGCTTCCTACTCCCGCGCTTCGATCGCGATCGGCACGGCGGTCTACAATGTCCAGCCGTTCATGCTGGTGGGGCTGGGGGCGTTGTTCCTGGGGGAGAAGATCACCGCGCAAAAGCTGTTCTGGCTGGCGGTTTCGTTCCTGGGAATGTTGGCAATCGTCAGCGCCCATGGCGAGCAAGGGCAGGGCGGCGAAGACTATCTGGCGGGCATCGCCTTGGCGTTGGGTGCGGCTTTCCTATACGCCATCGCAGCGCTGATCATCAAGCGCCTGAGCGGTACGCCGCCCCACTTGATCGCGCTGGTCCAGGTCAGCACCGGGATATTGTTGTTGGCGCCATGGGCGAATCTCTCGTCGTTGCCCCAGCAACCCGAGGCGTGGGCCAGCCTGCTGACCCTTGGCATGATCCACACCGGTGTCATGTATGTGCTGCTGTACAGCGCAATCCAACGGTTGCCGACTGCCTTGACCGGCGCGCTGTCCTTTATCTACCCGATCGCGGCGATCTTCGTCGACTGGTTTGCCTTCGGCCATCGCCTCGAACCGCTGCAATGGCTGGGTGTGGCGGCGATCCTGCTGGCCGCTGCCGGCATGCAGCAGGGCTGGGGCATCAAGTGGCGTCGCCCAGCCCTGTCGTGACCGGCAAGCGTTGTCAGAAGATGTAGTCGGTGGTCAGGAAGTTTGAATCCCGCTCCCGGATGATGTCGCTGATCAGCGCTTTGTTGTTCTCCTGGAACTTGGTCGCCACCAGCGTGCGGATCGAAAAGGTGCGCAGCGCATCGTGGACCGACAGCGTGCCTTCGGCGGAGTTTTTCCGGCCATTGAAAGGGAAGGTGTCGGGGCCACGCTGGCATTGGGCATTGATGTTGATGCGCCCGACCTGGTTGGCGAAGGTGTCCACCAGCTTGCCGACTTCGGCCGGGTTGGTGCCGAAGATGCTCAGTTGCTGGCCGAAGTCGGATTCCAGCACGTAGTCGACCACGGTATTGAGGTCGCGGTACGGCACGATAGGCACCACCGGACCGAATTGTTCTTCATGGTAGACCCGCATGGCGGTATTCACCGGGTAGAGCACCGCCGGATAGAAGAACGACGCGCGGGATTCCCCGCCGTGCTGGTTCATGACGCTTGCGCCCTTGGCGATGGCATCGGCCACCAGGGAATGCAAGTAATCGACCTTGCCGGCTTCAGGCAACGGCGTCAGCGCCACGCCCTCTTGCCAAGGCATGCCAGGTTTAAGGGCGGCGAGTTTGGCGTTGAATTTCTCGATGAACGCCGGCGCGACGTCCTCATGGACAAACAGGATCTTCAACGCCGTGCATCGTTGTCCATTGAACGACAGCGAACCGGTCAGTGCTTCGCTGACGGCATTATCCAAATCGACCTCTCGCAGTACCAGGCCGGGGTTCTTGGCATCCAGACCCAGGGCGGCACGCAGGCGATGTGGACGCGGATGGAGTTTCTTCAGGTCGCTGGCGGCCTTGTTGGTGCCAATGAAGGCGAATATATCGATCTTGCCGCTGGCCATCAGTGCGCTGACCGTTTCCCGGCCGCTGCCGTAGATCACGTTGATGACGCCCGCCGGAAAGCTGTCGCGAAAGGCTTCCAGCAACGGCCGTATCAGCAGCACGCCGAGCTTGGCGGGCTTGAAGACCACGGTGTTGCCCATGATCAGCGCGGGAATCAGGGTAGTGAAGGTTTCGTTCAGCGGATAGTTATAGGGGCCCATGCAGAGGGCGACGCCAAGGGGGACGCGGCGGATCTGGCCCAGGGTGTCCTGTTCCAACTCGAAGCGGCTGGACCGGCGGTCCAGTTCCTTGAGGGCATTGATGGTGTCGACGATGTAGTCGCAGGTACGGTCGAATTCCTTCTGGGAGTCCTTGAGGTTCTTGCCGATTTCCCACATCAGCAGCTTGACCACTGCTTCGCGCTGTTCGCGCATGCGCGCCAGGAAGGCTTCGACGTGGCGGATGCGTTCGGCGACGCGCATCGTCGGCCAGGTGCCCTGGCCGCGA
The DNA here is from genome assembly GCF_035751725.1 of Pseudomonas frederiksbergensis. Lineage (GTDB taxonomy): Bacteria > Pseudomonadota > Gammaproteobacteria > Pseudomonadales > Pseudomonadaceae > Aquipseudomonas > Aquipseudomonas frederiksbergensis_A. The sequence goes on from NZ_CP142104.1 coordinate 2,602,340, forward strand.
TCGTAGGCGCGGACGGCAGCGTCGAGCGCGGTCAGTGCCGTCTCCGCGTCCAGCAGCGGCGTGCTGCCGAGAATCACCTGTTCATCACCATTCGGGCCGGCCAGGTAAACCGGGCTGCGCACGGTGGCCAGTGGGCCTTGCCAGGTTCTCAGGACGCCATCGACCAAGTATTCCCGTTGTTCGACGGGGTCACCAAGACGGTAGGCGTCCGGGATATCAGCGGCGCTGGGGAATAAATCGGAAAACAGGTTGGCTGTGGTCATATCGTTACTCCATCAATGAAATGAGCCATGGGCTGACAGTCTGCAGCGCACTTAGCGTTATACGCCTTAATGGAGGTGATTTCGAAGTGGCAGGGGCGTGCGGCTGTCCTGCCTGCGCCCTTGCCACGGCTGTGCCTGCTGCCGGTAGCCGGCGTTTACCAACGCATCCGCACGCCCAGGCTGGCGATGACGCCGTTGAGGTCGTTATCGTCGACGTCACTGCTGTAATCGGCGCTGACGTACAGGCTGACTACCGGGGTAACCCGGGCAACCAGGCCCAGGCCCACTTCAACGGTCGACGATTTACGGCTGCTGCTGATCTTGTCGACTTTGTCCAGCGTGAGGGTGTCGGCACTCTGGACCGTGTGCCACAGGTTCGTGCGCACGTAGGGCTCGACGCCCAGGCCGTTGACCTGGTAGGTCCCCTTGAGCCGGGCGCCGACACGACCGCTCCAGGTACTCAGCTCGCTGCTGTCGCCATTTTCCCCGTTCGGCGTATCAAGGGTGATGCGTTGGTTGATCAATTGGGCCTGGGGCTCGACCACCCAGTTTTCGCTGATGCCGATGGGAAAGCCGCCTTCGACCGACAGGGTGACGGCGCTGCCCTCGGTGGCATGGCGCTGGCCCTGTTCGTCCAGGCTGAAACCGTTGACCCGACCGCCGCTTGCGCTCAGATCCACGTGCCAGCCCGCAGGGCCGGTCAGGCTCCAGTAGGCCCCCAGGTTGGGACCCTGCAGGTTCCAGGCGTCTTGGCCGGGCTCGGCGAGGGCCGGCGTTATCAACATCCCGCTGCCATTGGCGATGATCCGGTTCTGGCCGCCGATCAATCCGACGCGTTGGGTGTGGCCGCTGGTGTTTCGCAGGGTAAAAAGCGCGGGGCTTTTGCCAGAAGTGGGGTCGTTGCTCGCTTGGTTATCGGCGGGTGTCCGGTCATACCAAGGCGCGGCGAGGGATCGTCCAGCTCTGCCAGCGCCGGCATCGACGAACACAGCAACAGGGAAGTGGAGACGGTGCAGAAGGTGGTTTTGAGTTCCTGGGTGCGGGAGGAAGTTTTCATGGGGGTCTGCCTTGCAATCGCATGCATTTCTCGCTTAAGGCGTCTCTCCTACCCCGAATGAGGGGCGACCGAATGGGATGAGGCAAACCTCTGGCGGCCCGCGATGCGGGTTCCAGCGGCCTGCCCCTGACTGTGTTCCGGGGGGTAGTACGGTGTAGTCAAGAAGACCGGAGCGGTCACGTCAAGAAATTGGCCGACAAATGGCAGAGTGAAATCATCCAGTTCTAACCCAATGATTTAATGCAAATAAAAACGACCCATTTTCGGCGTCAAATCCTCGTCGTTTCGACTCACCACTGAATCCGCACACCAATATTCCCCTTCATGCTGCGTTGCTGGCTGCTGTCCAGGTTATTGCTGTAGTCGACGCCCGCATAGGCACTGACCGTAGACGCCAGGCTCACGATGACGCCCACACCCAGGTCCGCTGTCGAGGCGCGTTGCTCGGTCTCGATCCGTTGGGTGTCGTCGAACGTCACCGCGTCGGTGCCGGAAAAGGTATGCCAGATATTGGCCCAGAGCAGGCGCTGTCACCCTGGCGGTCGTGGAAGGTGCCCAGGGCCATCGAGGTCAGTTGCGCAGCGGCCGGATGGACAGGATCCGACCACCGTTCATTTCAAACTCGTCGGCTTCCGAACCTTGCTCGACGTCACCGTCGACCACACCGTCGGCGTTGATCACGATACGGTTGTTACCGGCATCGAAGACGACGTTGCCCTGGATGAGGCCGCTGCCGGAGACAGTCAGTCCGTTGTTGCCCGACAGATCGGTCAGCCCGGTTGCGCTGGTTCCGCTGTCGCACACGTAAGTATCGTCGCCTGCCGTGGGTGACAACACGCAGGCCGCCATCGTTGATGGGGCGGGAAGCAGGAACGGAGCCGTTACCCACAAGACATTGAACAGCCGATTGAAACGCCGATCGCGCCGAATCAGGTCAGAGATGCACTTCCACAGCCAGCGGCAAGTGATCGCTCAAATGTGTCCAGGGCTTGTTGCCGAGGATCTGCGGGGCATGGCTGGTGGCATTGCGCAGGTAGATTCGGTCCAGGCGCAGCAGCGGGAAGCGGGCAGGGTAGGTCCGGGCAGGACGCCCGTGATGGTGTTCAAAGGCTTCGTGCAGGTACTGGCGACGGGCAAGCGTGACGTTTCCGCGCAATTGCCAGTCGTTGAAGTCTCCCGCGATGATCACCGGCGCGTCTTCGGGAAGCGAGTCGAGCAATTTGCAGAGCAGCTTGAGCTGCAATTGGCGATGGCTCTCCAACAGGCTCAGATGCACGCAGATCCCATGGACTTCGGCATGGCCCGGTACGTCCAGCACGCAATGCAGCAGTCCGCGCCGTTCAGGGCCTGTGATCGACACGTCGAGGTTGCGAAATTGGCGGATCGGGTATTTGGAAAGCAGCGCGTTGCCATGATGTCCGTCGGGGTACACCGCATTCCGGCCGTAGGCGAAGTCGCTCCACATGCTGTCGGCCAGGAACTCATATTGGGAGGTCTGGGGCCAGTTGTCGTAGCGCATGGCATGTCGATCATGTTCACCAAGCACTTCCTGGAGAAAAACCAGGTCGGCACCCGTGGCGCGGACCGCTTCGCGCAGCTCCGGCAAAATGAAACGACGGTTGAGGGCGGTGAAGCCCTTGTGGGTATTGACCGTGAGGACACGCAGTCGATGAATCGCCGCGGGTGTGTCCAGCGGCACGGATTCTTCGGCCCGCCAGTGGGAATCGCGAGTCACGTTCACTCCTGAATCAGTCGTCTCTGTTCATGCGACTGACGGCGGCTGAGGCAGTTCCGAAATTGTTGGTTCATAAGACGCTCGAAGGCGTCATGTAACTATGTGGGAGCGAGCTCCCACAGGAACTGGCGATCAGATAAACACGATTTCGTACGGCATGCCCATGCGATCAAGGATGACCCGCGGCACCAGCGGTGAGATGCCGGTGGTCGGTTCGCTGCTGAGCTGGCTGGCATAGGCGTGCATGGCGTGGCGCTTACGGGCGGTGGTCCAGACGTCCAGGCGCAATTTACGCGCCCGATGCCAGGGGAGCCTGTTTTGTTCACGAACCGGCCAATGCCAGGCCCACACCGGCAGTTCATTGAACGCCGCGCCGACGGTTTCGGCAGCCAAGGCTCCGGCCCGGCCGACCGTATCGTGGTCGCTGTCGCCGTCCAGGCGCCAGGTGCTGAACACCACGTCGCCAGGCTTGAGGTAATGGCCAATGAATGCAGTCAATTGGGCTTCATGTTCGGCAAGGCTCTTTTCCGGAAACCCCCCGCGTACCCATTGCAGGCCATGGGAAGGCACGCCCAGGCGATGCAAGGCGTCCACGCTTTCCTGGGGATGCGGGCGGAACGTGCGCAGTCGCTCATCGGACCACAACGGTGAGCCGGGGTGGCTGAGGGTGCCGTCGGTAACCGAGATCAATAACATCGGTTGGTCCAGGTTGCTCAAGAGCTGGAGCAACCCGCCACAAGCGCCCACCTCGTCGCCAGGGTGCGGGGCAAGGATGACCGCGCGGGCGCCTGCGGGAATGAGTGTCTGGGTGCTGATGATCGGAATGTCGGCCAGTTGCGGAGCGCTGTTCCAGATTTGCGGATGATGTCGGCCTTGCAGGCGAGAGGCGGGTTTCATGAGCTACGTCCTTGTCTTGTCCAATCGTTCAGTCACGCATCGGGCCAACCGCCCAATGCCGCCCCTTGGGGCCTGACTGTGATTCGCGATGTTCCGAGTCCTGGAATCGACCGCAGGCGAAGTATTGACCATGCCGGCGGATTCGTCGCGGCAGAATATGTATCTGGACCGGTTTTTTTTGTTCGAGTTGATGCGAGCAGGGCGCGCGTCCTTGCGCTACCCGGTTCTGGACGTGCCTTATTCCTCTTCGTCGCGTTGAAGCTCGAACAGCAGCAGCGAGCGCCCGGTTACGGAGTATTCGGAATCGAAGTCGAAACGCTCCTGGCCGCGCACAGCCGGTTGGTTGGTGTCGACCATGCACGTCCAGAAGCTGCCTTCGGGCACCTCCGGCAAGCGGAAGTTGACAATGTCGTGGTGGGCGTTGACCACCAACAGCAGCGTCGCGTCGCCACCCTTGCGACGGATGCCGGTCTCTTGGGCGCGACCGTCCATCAGCATGCCCAGGCAACGACCGTGGCTGTCCTCCCATTGCTCGACGGTCATCTCGCTGCCGTCCGGGGCCAGCCAGGTGACGTCCTTGACGCCGATGTCCTCGTTGTAATTGCCCACCAGGAACCGACCGCGTCGCAGGATCGGATAGGACATGCGCAGCTTTATCAGGCGCCTGACGAATTTGAGCAACGCCTCGCCATCCGCGCTCAGGTCCCAATTGACCCAGCCGATCTCGCTGTCCTGGCAATAGGCATTGTTGTTGCCGTGCTGGGTGCGGGCGAACTCATCGCCGGCGACGATCATCGGTGTGCCTTGGGCCAGTAACAGCGTGGCGAAGAAGTTGCGCATCTGCCGGTGGCGCAATGCGTTGATCTCGGGGTCATCCGTCGGGCCTTCGACGCCGTGGTTCCAGGACAGGTTGTTGTTGCTGCCGTCCTGGTTGTTCTCGTCGTTGGCCTCGTTGTGCTTGTCGTTGTAAGACACCAGATCGTGCAAGGTGAAGCCGTCGTGGGCAGTGACGAAGTTCACCGAGGCGTACGGGCGTCGGCCACGTTGGTTGAACATCTCGCCCGACGCGGTCATTCGGCTGGCGAAGTCGGCCAGTTGGCCATCGTCGCCTTTCCAGAAGGCGCGCACGGTGTCGCGAAACTTGTCGTTCCATTCGACCCAGCCGGGTGGAAAGCGTCCGACCTGATAGCCACCCGGACCGCAGTCCCAGGGTTCGGCGATCATTTTTACCTGGCGCAGCACCGGGTCCTGGCGACAGGCAACGAGGAAACTGTGGCGCTCATCGAAGCCGTCGTGATAACGGCCCAGAATGGTCGCCAGGTCGAAACGGAAACCGTCCACGTGCATTTCCGTGGCCCAGTAGCGCAAGGAATCGGTGACCATTTGCAAGACGCAGGGGTGACTCAGGTCCAAGGTGTTGCCGGTGCCCGAATCGTTGATGTAGTAACGCTTGTCGTCGGGCATCAGCCGGTAATACGAGGCGTTGTCGATACCACGCATCGACAGGGTCGGGCCTTGTTCGTTGCCCTCGGCGGTGTGGTTGTAGACCACGTCGAGGATGACTTCCAGGTTTGCCTCGTGCAGGTGCGCAACCATTTCCTTGAATTCGGCGATCTTGCCGCTGGCCAGGTAGCGCGGGTCCGGGGCAAAGAAAGCGATGCTGTTGTAGCCCCAGTAATTGGTCATGCCTTTGTGCAGCAGGTGCTGGTCGTTGACGAATGCGTGGATGGGCAACAATTCCACCGACGACACGCCCAGCTTGCGGATATGTTCCAGGACATCATCGACCATCAGGCCGGCGAACGTGCCCCGCAGGTTCTCGGGCACCGAGGGATGGCGCATGGAGATGCCGCGCACGTGGGTTTCATACAGGATGGTCTTGTCCCATGGCACGCTGACCCGATGATCACGGCCCCAGGTGTGAGCCGGGTCGATGACCTTGGACTTGGGCACGAACGGCGCGCTGTCGCGCTCATCGAAGCTGAGATCGCCATCGGGGTGGCCAATGGTGTAGCCGAACAAGGCCTCCGACCATTTCAACTCGCCCACCAACTGCTTGGCGTAGGGATCGATCAGTAATTTGTTGGGGTTGAAGCGGTGCCCGTTTTCCGGGTCGTAGGGGCCGTAGACGCGGTAGCCGTAGATCAGCCCCGGATGGGCGTCCGGCAGATAGCCGTGGTAGATCTCATCAGTGTATTCGGGCAGTTCGATGCGCTCGAGTTCGACTTCGCCTGTGTCGTCGAAGATACACAGTTCGACCTTGGTGGCGTTGGCTGAGAACAACGCGAAATTGACCCCCAGGCCATCCCAGGTCGCGCCGAGCGGAAACGGCAGCCCTTCACGAATCCGCGATGCCTCGACAACGGGCGGCGGCGTGGTTTTTTTCGGACGGGTCATAGTTGCTCCTGCAAAAGACAGATACGGTGGTGCGCTGCACGCAGGACTGCGTGCCTTGCGCTTGTGGCGAGAGGAAGAATCCCCACGCCACAAGCAGGCCTCTTCGCTAAAAGAAGCACTGGCTTGAGAACGATGAGTCCGCGGGGTCAGACGGCCGGAGGCTTGCGCGGCGCGCGTGGCTTTTTGGCGCTGGCCTTGTCGGCGGGCGGGACCACTGCGGCGGTGGCCGCCGAAGGTTTGGCCGCGGGCTTGGCCTTGGGCGTGGTGCCCTTGGTGGCGGGCTTGGCAGCAGTGCTCTTGGCCGCCGCCGGCTTCGTGCCGTCGGTCTTGCTTGCCGCAGACTTGCTTGCCGCTTTCGGCGGTTTGCTCGGCGCCAAGGCTTCGGCCTCGGCCAGCTTGCGCGCCATCTCCCAATGGCGTTTTTCCTGCCCGGCAGGCTTACCCTCCGATTCCCAGATCTGATAGGCAAATTCGCGTATGCGTTTATCGTCGGTACTCATCGCAGTGCTCCTGACTTGACTCAAGGTTCAATAAAGACATTGACCGGGAAATCCCCCAGCGCGGCGCTGACCATCAGCTCCCTTTGGGGTGTGACTGTTGCGCTTGCAAAAAGTCCCTTCAGTTTTACGCCTTCGGCGGCAAACGGTAGCGAGATGCGCGTGTCGCCCCAGTCCGATGCAGCGACCTGGGGCAGGGCACTGTTTTCCAGCAAGCGCGCCGCGTGAATCGGCACCACGACGATTGCTCGCTGTTGCTGGTGCTCGCGCATGAAAGCCAATACGCGCTCGGCGTGCTGCCCCTGTACCGCCAACGGCTGGTAGCTGCCCTGGCGGAACAATTGCGGGTAATCGGACCGCAAGGCCAGCGTCCGCGCGATCAGGGCCTGCTTGACGCGCCCGTCACGCCACTCACTGATCAGCGTTGAGGGCGAGCTCTCGGCGTGCAACGCCTCGCGGCGGGCAGCGAAATCCACCGGGCGGCGGTTGTCCGGATCCACCAGGCTGAAGTCCCAGAACTCGTTGCCCTGGTACAGGTCCGGTACCCCGGGCACGGTCATGCGCAGCAAAGTTTGCGCCAGGCTGTTGAGAGCGCCCGCCGGAGCGATGGCCTGGACCGCTTCGGCGATGGCGCTGCGCAACGGCAAGCCCTCGTCGCACAGCAGCAGCCGCTCCAGGAACATTTGTGTCGCGTGTTCATAGGCCTCGTTGACGGCGGCCCAACTGCTTTGCAGCTTGGCTTCGCGCAGGGCCTTGCGTTGCCATTGCCACAGGCGTTCAGCATAGTCGCTCAAGGCCTTCTGGTCCTGCAGGTCGAGGTCCAGGGGCCAACTGCCGAGCAGGGCCTGGTAGAGAATCAACTCATCACCGGTCGATGGCGACGCGGGGTCGCTGTGCAGCGAGGGCGAAAGGATCCGCCATTGCTCCACGCACGTGGTGTACCAGTCCGGGCGCTCGCTGATCACCGCCAGCCGGGCACGGGTGTCTTCGCCGCGCTTGTGGTCATGGGTGGCGGTGGTGATCAGGTTGTCGGGAAAATGCTTGAGCCGCTCGGTGCAAGCGTCGTGGAACTCTTGTGCCGGCGCGCTGAACCGTTCGGTGTTGTAGCCCACGTCGTTGCGTGAAAGCAGCACCGCCGAACGATAGAGCGCGGTGTCCTCGACCGCTTTGGCGGCGGCCGGCGAGGTCAGTTGCTGGAAGCGTACGCAGGCATGCCGCAAGCGTTTACGCTGGCTTCCCCTCGGACGTTGGCGCCAAGGCATGCCGCCGAGCCAGTCCGCCAGGCAATCGAGCACCGGCCAGTCGGCCTCGCTGAGGGTTTGCCGGGCGCCATCAAGGGCTTTCTGGAAAAACACCTCGTCCTCGGCGGAGCGACCCAAAGGGCTGATGTAGGTGCGATACACCGGGAAGTGCACGATCAATTCCTGCAAGGCCCGGCGAATCGCGCCCAGGGTCAAGTCGCGGGTCATCACGTCGTCCCGGGCGACCTGCAGCAACGCCTGGGCCACGCTTTCGAAATCCCCGGCCAGGGAACCGTTGAGAATCTGCTGGCGGGCCAGGCGAGCCTCTTCGATGAAATGCGCAGGCCGCTCGCTGTTTCGGCTCCAGAATTCAGCGAGACGCTCGGCACTGGCCGGGTCATGCTGCAGCAGCGAAATCTGGTTCATGAACTCATAACCGGTGCTGCCATCGACGTTCCAGTCGCGGCGCAGCGTTTCGTCATCGCCCAGGATTTTCTCGACGAAAATCGGCAGGTGCCGCGAGGGTGAAAGCGAGTCGACGCGACGGCGCAGTTTGCGACAGTAACCGCGAGGGTCGGCCAGGCCGTCGATGTGATCGATCCGCAGGCCGTCGACCAAGCCTTCGGCGATCAGCTCGAAAATTTTCGCGTGGGTTGCCTCGAACACCGCCGGGCGTTCGACCCGCAGGCCACCCAATTCGTTGACATCGAAAAAGCGCCGCCAGTTGATGTCGTCCGCCGCTGTGCGCCAACTGGCGAGGCGGTAGCTCTGGCGTTCCAGTAGCTGATGCAGGCGTTCGAAACCTTCGGCTTCCAGCGAATCGTAGCTGCGCAAATTGCCTTCGATCGCGCCAGGAATACCGGGCTGGGAAGCCAGCTCTCGCAGCTCCTGTTGCAGTGGCCGGGACAGGGAGTGGGCGTCGGTCTGGTAGTTCAGGGTGGTGAAACGCTCGGCCAGCGCCTTGAGCGCGTCGACCTGTTCCTGCGGCAGGTTGTCCGAGGGTTTGAGCAGTTCACCGTACTGCATCGGGCAAATGGGGAAATGGTGTTCATAGTGCTCGACAAAGAAGCTGCCTTGATCGGCGTCGAAGCGCAGTTTGAGCGTGCCTTCCTGCAACGCCACGCCGTAGTCGCTCCCCAGGAAGGGCAACAGCAACTGGCCTTCCATCAGCGGATCGGGTGAGTGCCACTGGATGTCGAAGAATTCGCCATAGGGGCTCAGGCGCCCCCATTCCAGCAGGTCGAGCCACCAGGGATTGTCGTTGCCGCCAACGGCCATGTGGTTGGACACGATGTCGAGGATCAGGCCCATCCGGTGTTCGCGCAAGGTTGCTACCAGGCGCCTGAGCGCGGCCTCACCGCCCAGTTCCGGGTTGACCTGGGTTGGGTCGACCACGTCGTAGCCGTGCATGGAGCCGGCCCTGGCCTTGAGTAGCGGCGACGCGTAGAGGTGGCTGATACCCAGGGAGGCGAAGTACGGCACCTGGGCGATGGCGTCGTCCAGGGTGAAGCCTTTGTGAAATTGCAGGCGCAAGGTCGCCCGCAGCGGTTGAATCAAGGTCTGGTTCATCGGTCACGCTCGTTCGCCTGAAGTCTCGCGCAGGCGAGTATTTCCAGACGCCGCGCGGCGTCCGGGTCGTCCAGCAGCGCTCGGCTCTCCAGAGCCAGGCGCCGCCGCCAGTTGGGGTGGGTGTCGGTGGTGCCGGGGAGGTTGGCCTGCTCATCGATGCCCAGGGCATCTTCCAGCGGCAGCAACACCAGTGGCGCTCGGGTATGGCCCAGGAAACGCACGCTGGCGTCCAGTACCTGGTCGGTTTCGCGGTGCTCCTCGCGAAAATTCTGCGGATCCTGGTTCAGCGCGTTGCGCAACCCGTCGCGTTCACGCTGGCGATGTTTGCGCCAATCCATCTCGGTGTGGGAGTCGATCAGTTCCAGCCGGGCGTTCCAATCGATGTCATGGCCGTGCCACCAGCCATTGAGCGTCGGCAGGTCATGGGTGCTGGTGGTCGCCAGGGCGTTGTCCGGCCAATCGAGAATGGGCTTGAAATGGGTGTTGTCCTGTTCGAACAGCAGCACGCGCATGCCCAGGATGGAGCGGGCAATGAGCTTGTCCCGCAGGCCATCCGGCACGGTGCCGAGGTCTTCGCCCAGTACGATGGCCTGATGACGATGGGACTCCAGGGCCAATAGCCGCAACAAGTCATCGATCGGGTAATAGAGGTAGGCACCATCGGTAGGCGGGGCGTCGTTGGGGATCACCCACAACCGTTGCAATCCCATGATGTGATCGATGCGCAAGCCGCCCGCGTGAGCGAAGTTGGCCCGCAACATCTCGATGAACGCACGGAACCCGTTGCGAACCAGCCCCTCCGGGGAAAACGCCGAGATGCCCCAGCCTTGGCCCGAGCGATTGAGGATGTCGGGTGGTGCGCCAACCGTAAGGGACGCGAGCAATTCATCCTGCCGGCTCCAGGCCTGGCTGCCGCCGCCGTCGGCACCCACCGCGAGATCAGCGATCAGGCCGATGCCCATGCCGCTGGATTTGGCCGCGCTCTGGGCGCGCTCCAGGCAGCGGGCGATCAACCATTGGCAGAAAGCGTAGAAGCCGATTTCGTCAGCGTTTTCCTCGGCGAAACGGGCAATGGCCGCACTGCGCGGATCGCGCCATTCTTCAGGCCACTGGCGCCAGTCGAGGCTTTCGCCGCGCGCCGCGCGTTCGGCCTGGAGGGCTTCGAAGCGGCAGTGATTTTCCAAAGCCTCGCCGCTGCTGTGGCGAAAGCTGCTGAAGTCTTCGTGCAGCGGATGCTCGCCCTGGCTGAAGCCGTCATACAGGGCCCGAAGCACCCGCTGCTTGGCTTGCGCGGCGACCGGCCAGTCAATGAGCGGCTGCTCTTCGAGGCTGCGCAATTGGTTGGTCAAGCCGCTGGCGTCGATCGCCGTGCGCAGCGCACGTTCGCCGAGGATGGTGCCCGGCGCCGCGTACAGGCTGTTGAGAAACAACCGGCTGGAGGGCGAGTATGGGCTGTAGCGGCCGGTGTCGCTGCTGAACATCGCATGCATCGGGCTGATCGCAAGGGCATCGGCGCCCCGTTCGCCGGCGACCCGCGCCAGCTCTTCGAGGGCCTGGGTGTCGCCGAACCCGCCATCGCCCGGGCGGCGCAGCGAATACAGTTGTGCGCTCAAGCCCCAGGCCCGAGGCGTTGGGTCGTCCACGGCATCCGCCACGCTGTAGCAGCGGGCCGGTGCCACGGCCAGGGTGAAATGCTGGCCCTGGATGCTCACGTGCTGATACCCCACCGGGACGATCCCCGGCAGGGACGCGTCGGCATCGAGTTTCGAGTTCATCGTGGCGCCGTCCTCGAGCTGGATCTCGCAAGGCGTGCCGGGTTCGAAATAACGGCTCAGGTCGACATTCACGCCGACGTCCGCCGTGATCAGCGGCGGCAGGCGGTGGTTCTGTTGATCTTTTTGCAACTGCAGCAGGCTAGCGTCGATTTCCTGGGCGCTACCGGCGGGATGACCCAGGCCGGTGAGGACCGAACGCAGGACCGCCGGCGATACTTTCTGGGCACGACCGTTGGCGTCGATCCAGTCCACCGCCAGGCCTGCCTGGCCGGCGAGGATTTCCAATTGCGCATCGCTCATAGGCGCTCTCCAGTAAGGGTGGGCAAGGATGCCGCTTGCGTCAGACTGACCAGCGCGCTGTAGGGCGTGAGAACCCCCTGTTGCAACAGACCCATGGCCTGCGGTGGATGTTCGAAAAGAATCTGCGCGTCTTGCGGGGCGCTGTGTTCGACCGGCTGGTCGCTGAGGTTCAGGTCGATGCGCAACACACTGCCATCCCCCATTTGCCAGCGTGCGCTGACCGCCCCATGGCCCAGCACCTCGGCGCCCAAGGCATGGGCCGCGGGCAGGCGCGGGACGATTTCCTCCCGGCGGATTTTCAGCAACTGGCGATATAGCGCTTCGCTGGCCAGTTGCTCCGGCTGGTGTGCTTCCAGGCTTGGCCGTGAGGCCTCGAAAGTGCTGGCCGCATTTGGATCAGGGATCCGCTTGCGCTTTTCGGGATCGGCAAAAGCGCTGAACGCCTTGAACTCGTTGCGTCGGCCTTCGCGAACCAGCTCTGCCAGCTCGCCGTGGTGGCTGGTGAAGAACAGGAACGGTTGTTCGGCGACCACTTCATCGCCCATGAACATCAGCGGAATCATCGGCGACAACAGCAATAGGGCCGTCGCGGCTTGCAACGCTTGTGGCGGCGCCAGTTGATGCAAGCGCTCACCGAGGGCGCGGTTGCCTACCTGGTCGTGATTCTGCAGGAACAGCACGAACGCGCTCGGTGGAAGATGGCCGCTGGGCTCGCCACGGGACTCGCCATGGCGGTTGGTATGGCCCTGGAACACGAAGCCCTGGCTGAGGCAGCGGGCGAGTTGTTCCGTCGGTTGTTCGGCGTAGTCGGCGTAATAGGCGTCGGTCTCGCCCGTCAGCAGCACGTGCAGCGCGTTGTGTCCGTCATCGTTCCACTGGGCGTCGTAGCCCTGTTCCAGGAGGCTGGCCTGGTTGTGTTCGTTCTCGACGGTCAGCCAGACATACCGCGTCGGGTCCACTTGCTGACGCACCCTGGCGGCCAACTCCTGGAGGAAGTCCGGGTCCTCGATGGCGTGCACGGCATCCAGGCGCAGGCCGTCGAAACGGTATTCCAACAGCCACATCAGCGCATTGTCGATGAAGAAATCACGTACCTCGCGGCGACGGAAATCTATCGCCGCGCCCCAGGGCGTGTGTTTGTCTTCGCGAAAGAAGCCCTTGGCGTAGCGGTGCAGGTAGTTGCCGTCGGGGCCGAAGTGGTTGTAGACCACGTCCACGATGACTGCGAGGCCATGGCCATGGGCGCTGTCGATCAGGTGCTTGAGCTGGTCCGGCGTGCCGTAGGAAGCCTGGGGGGCGTAAGGCAGTACGCCGTCGTAACCCCAGTTGCGATCTCCCGGAAACTGCGACAGCGGCATCAGTTCAATGGCGGTGACGCCAAGCCCGGCCAGGCGCGCCAGTTGCTGTTCGACACCTTCGAAACCGCCGAGGGCGCCGACGTGCAGTTCATAGATGACCGCATCGTACCAGGGGCGACCGCACCAATTGGTGTGGCGCCATTGATAAGCGTGGGGGTCGACCACCACGCTGTGGCGGTCAATATCACCGTCCTGGGAGCGGGAAGCCGGATCAGGCACTTCCAGTTCACCGTCGATGTTGTAGCGATAGCGAGTGCCGGCGGGGCAACGGGCCTGGATCATGAACCAGCCATTGGCCTGGGGCAGCATCGGTATGGATTCTCCAGTGTCGAGTTCGACACTGACGTAAAAGGCATCAGGGGCCCACAGGGCGAAACGGGTATGCTCGGGATCAAGCAGGACCGCGCCGTGGGTCCGGTGTTCAGGCGTCCTTGACGGCATCGGTTACCTCATTGTCTGGCCGATTTTCCCAACGATTTAACTACCAGTTGTTCGTAAAGTTCTGCGTAGGGTTCCACCGCCTTGCTCCAGTTGAAGGGCGCCGACATTGCCCGGCAACGCATGGCATTGAGCAGTTCGGGGAATTCGAAGACCTTGAACGCGCGGCCCAGGGCCTCCTTGTAGCTTTCCACGGTGGATTCGTTGAACAAGAACCCGGTGATGCCGTCCTCGATCGTGTCCGCAAGGCCGCCGGTGTTGCGGGCAACGGGCAGCGAGCCAAAGCGTTGCGCGTACATCTGGCTCAAGCCACACGGCTCGTAGCGCGAAGGCATCAGCAGGAAATCGCTGCCGGCGAACATCCGCCGGGCGTCGGTCTCGTTGAAGCCGATGCGCACGCCGATTCGTCCCGGAAAACGCAGGGCCAGTTCGCGCATGGCTTGTTCTTCTTCCGGCTCGCCACGGCCGATGATTGCGATCTGTCCGCCGGACTCGACGATGAATTCGGCAACGGCCTCCGTCAGGTCCAGGCCTTTCTGGTAGACCAGGCGCGACACCACGGCGAATAGTGGGCCGGTGGAATCGTCCAGGCCGAACAGGTCGCGTACATGCGCGGCGTTGGCGGCCTTGCCATCCCAATCGCCTATGGAAAACTGGCGTTGCAGGTGGGCGTCGGTGGCCGAGTCCCAGCTTTCGTCGATGCCGTTGGGGATGCCACTGAGCAGGCCTTGCTGGGTCTTGGCGGCAAGGAACCCATCGAGGCCGCAACCGAACGCCGGCGTGGTGATTTCCTGGGCGTAGGTGGCGCTCACGGTGGTGATGTGGCTGGAATAGGCCATGCCTGCCTTCAGAAACGACAGCTTGCCGTAGAACTCCATGCCTTCCTGTTGCAGCGCATGCTCGGGAATACCCAGCTCGGGGCAGGACGCCAAGCTAACCACGCCCTGGTACGCCAGGTTGTGGATGGTGAACAAGGTCGGGGTGCGTTGGCCGCGCCAATGCATATAGGCCGGCGCCAGGCCGGCGGGCCAGTCGTGCGCGTGGACCAGGTCGGGGCACCAGTGGATCTGTGCCAGGTTGGCGGCAATGTCCGCCGCGGCAAGGCCCAGGCGGGCAAAGCGGATGTGGTTGTCGGGCCAGTCGCGGCCGTTGTTGGCGCCGTAGGGAGAACCTTCACGAGCGTAGAGTTCGGGACAGATCAGTACGTAGATCACCAAGCCGTCGGCCATGTCCATGCGACCGATCTTGCAAGGAGGAAGCGCCGCATGGCCACCCAGTTCGCCGATGATGTGGATAGGATTGCCGCTGTTCATGACTTGCGGGTAGCCGGGGATCAGAATCCGGACATCATGCAGCCCGGCCATGGCCCGAGGCAGCGCGGAAGAAACGTCGCCCAGGCCGCCGGTTTTTACCAGGTCGGCGATTTCCGATGTCACGAACAGGACTTTCTTGCGATTGGGGTTCTGTCGAACGACAGGGAGCAGTGCCTTGCCTCCGGTGGCCAACACCGGCGCCGTCGGCGATTCAGCCGCCAGCGGTAGTTGAGAACGGATTTGCTGTGGTTCCAAGGCAGCACTGATCATATATAACTCCTATTTCTCGATCTGTTTCCGGCAAGCGCCAGAGCTGTTGTTTCATTGGCCGAATCCTGCGGCCAGGCGCACAAGCGCTACGCAAGGAGAGCAAAGCGCTGCCCAATGCGGCGAAGCGAATCAGGTGAGGGGACCGTTGCAAGGAATGCTCCAGTCGTTGTTGCCCTTCCTCTAACCTGACCTTTCGCCGTTGCGAAAAGTTTCGACTTTTTTTCGTCCTGATGACCGGTCGGTTTCCCCCCCGGATCGGCAGTCTAGGTCAGAAGCTAGAGCGGTGCGGTTCGCTTCGTCGAATTGTCGGACAATCACGCTTGCTGTCGGCAATGTCTTACACGACGTGGGGGAATACGAGCCGACGAAATGCAGCTTGTTTGAAATGTCCAGGGTGTATGGGAAGGGCGACTGATCAATCGCGTGCGCGGTTCAGCGGCGCCGCGCACCATTAAGAGGCGGGCGCAATGAAGGCTTTTTGATGGCTCTGCGGCGGGGCTTTCATGTGCCCCCTGTTGGAGCAAGCAGACTCGCTCCAACAGGGCAGGGAAACTCAGGCAGTGGGGGTCAACAGTCGAATCGGCTTGCCTGCGACCCAGGCCAGCAAGGCTTCGATCATCTGCCCATAGAACTGCTGGTAGTTCTGGCGGCTGACATAACCCACGTGGGGTGTCGCCAGGACGTTATCCAGGGTCCGAAATGGATGGTCGGCTGGCAGCGGCTCCTCGGCGAAGACATCCAGGGCGGCACCGGCCAGGCGCTTGTGCTCCAGGGCATCGATCAGCGCGGCTTCATCGACAATCGGCCCACGGGCGGTGTTGATCAGCAGCGCCCCCGGTTTCATCCAGCCCAACGCCTGCGCATCTACCAGGCCATGGGTGCGGTCGCTGAGCACCAGGTGTATGGACAGAATGTCGGCCTGCTTGAACAGCGCTTGTTTATCGACGTAGGTCGCGCCGGCCGCGGCGGCTCGTTCGACGGTCAGGTTCTCGCTCCAGGCGATGACTCGCATACCGAATACCTGGCCGAACTGCGCCACTCGCGTGCCAATGCTGCCGAGGCCGAGGATCGCCAGGGTCTTGCCATGCAAGTCACCGCCCAGGCCCTGCTGCCACAGCCCGGCACGCAACGCGTTGGCTTCCGGGACCAGGTTGCGCGTCAGCGCCATGATCAGCGCCCAGGTCAGTTCTGGCGCGGCGTGCTTGTAGCTGTCGGTGCCACAGACCTGGATGCCCAGCGCCGCGGCAGCCTTTAGATCGAGCGCAGCATTGCGCATGCCACCGGTCAGCAACAGCTTGAGGTTGGGCAGGCGACGCAGCAGTGCTTCATCGAAACGGGTCCGCTCGCGCATCACACAGATGACATCGAAGCCTTGCAGGCGCGAGACGAGGGTGTCGTGATCAGCAGGGTAGTCGTGGAGAAAGGTCACCGGGCCGATGCTCTCCAGCGGCGACCAATCCACCACATCTTGCGCCACGCCTTGCCAATCATCGATGACTGCTATTTGCACCGCCATGGAACACCTCGTCAGGGAATGGGTTTGTCCAGCCAGCCGAGCAGGGCCTTGTGGAACCGATCCGGCTCTTCCATCTGGGGCGCATGCCCCAAGTTGGGGAACTCCACCAGCGTCGACCGCGGGATCAGTTGCGCGACCTGCTTGCCCAGCACGTCGTAGCGGCCAAGCTTGGCTTTCACGGCGGGCGGGGCAATGTCGCTGCCGATGGCCGTGGTATCGGACGTGCCGATCAGCAGCAACGTCGGCGCCTTGAGGTCCTTGAACTCGTAATAGACCGGTTGGGTGAAGATCATGTCGTAGATCAGCGCCGAGTTCCATGCCACCTGCTGGTGACCCGGGCCCTTGTTCAATCCGGCGAGCATGTCCACCCAACGCTCGAACTCCGGTTTCCAGCGCCCGCCGTAATAAGTATTGCGTTCGTAGGTGCGGATGCCGTCGGCGCTGAGTTTCAGCTCGCGTTCATACCATTGGTCCACGCTGCGGTAGGGAACGCCGAGGGCCTTCCAGTCTTCAAGGCCAATGGGATTGACCATCGCCAGGCGCTCGACCTGATCGGGAAACTGCAGCGCGTAGCGGGTGGCAAGCATGCCGCCGGTGGAATGGCCCAGCACGACGGCTTTCTGCACACCGAGGGCTTTGAGCAACGCATTGGTGTTGTTCGCCAGTTGCTGGAAGCTGTACTGGTAGTGGTCCGGCTTGCTTGAGGTGCAGAAACCGATCTGATCCGGGGCGATCACTCGGTAGCCGGCCTCGCTGAGGGTCTTGATCGAGTCGCCCCAGGTCGCGGCGCAGAAGTTCTTGCCGTGCATCAGCACGACGCTGCGACCGTTGGCCTTGCCTTGGGCGGGCACGTCCATATAGCCCATCTGCAGTGCTTTGCCCTGGGACTGCAAGGAGAAGTGCTTGAGGGTGTAGGGGTATTTGAAACCTTCCAGCTGAGGGCCATAGGCTGGGCCTTCGGGCGGGTTCTCGGCCTGGGCGAACAGCGGCAGGGCAGCGAGCAAGAACAGGCTGGGTTTCCAGCGGGTAGTCAAACGCGGCATTGTCAAACTCCTTGAGGCAATCGGCCGATCCTGGAACGGCTGGATTATGGCGACATTAATCACAGGCAACCGAACCGTCGGAACGTTCAACCCATCCAGCCCAGGGTCGCGAGCACGAGCACGCCATAACGCAGGCCCTTGGCGAGGGTGACGATGAGCAGGAAGCGGCGCCACGGTTCACCCATCACGCCCGCCACCAGCGTCAGGGGATCACCGATGATTGGCAGCCAGCTCAGCAACAGCGACCAATAGCCATAGCGCTGGTAATGCTGGCGGGCCTTTTCCAGGTGGGACGGGCTGACGGGGAACCAGCGGCGATCCTTGAACTGGTCCACGCGGGTCCCCAGCCACCAATTCACCAGGGAACCCAACACGTTGCCAAGGGTGGCGACCCCCAGCAGCGCCCAGACCGCGTTGCGCTCGCTGAGCACCAGGCCGACCAGCAGCGCTTCCGATTGCAGCGGCAACAGGGTCGCTGCGCCAAACGCCGCCAGGAACAACCCGATGTAAGCCTCAGTGGGCTGGATAGTCCGCCACGACGGTTTGCGTGCCGTCCTTCTTCTGGCCGATCACTTGGTAAGCGTCACTCATGCCGTCCATTTCCATGCCCGGCGAGCCCATGGGCATGCCTGGCGCTGCGATGCCAAGCAGATCGTCGCGCTTGCTCAACGCCAGCACCTGGTCGGCCGGCACATGGCCTTCGACGAACTTGCCGTTGATTTCGGCGGTGTGGCAGGAGCGCAGGGTCGGCGCCACGCCCAGGCGCTGCTTGACCGAACTCATATCGGCCTCGACATGGTCGTTCACTTTGAAACCGTTGTCTTGCAGATGGGAGATCCATTTTTTGCAGCAGCCGCAGTTGGCATCGCGGTGCACATCGATGGTGACCGGCTCGGCGGCCTGGGCCAAGGAAGAGATGAAAACAGCGCTCAGGGCGAGCAGGTGCAGGGGATTGGCCATGGGGATCGGTCTCTTGGCGAACGGAGTTTGGAAGGGAGGATACCAGAGTAGCGGCGCGGGCCTGACGGGAGGCTGAGGGGCGGATTACGGAATTGTCAGGTTGGAAAATGGATTGACCATTCATCTCATCCAAAACGGGTCTTACCCTGTAAGTTCTGACAGTAGACACGCGCGCTATAGACAGAAGTTAATGACCAAGACGCCTTGATGAAAAGATGTTCGACGTAGGACAGAAAAAATAGGCCATCGAGTTAAAGAGACAAGGACGGCCGACTGGCGTTCAGCTTCACTAATTACTCACTAGGAGAAAAGTTATGCTTCTGTTCATTAAAAACCTTCAAAACTCAACCATCACTTTGGACGTCGATCCCGCCTGCTACATCCGTGACTTGAGAGATGAGCTCGAGAAACTAGGGTATCGTAGAGATCGAAGGTTGGTCTACGCCGGTAAGTTACTCCAAGACGATATGCCATTAACCGATTACAAAATCCCACCGGAAGCTACTTTGCATCTTTACGATTGAGCAGGATAGATTCGACAGAATCAGCCGACCTTGAACCGCCCCATGATCGCATTTACCCGACTGTTGGCTTCCAACAGCTGCCGGGTGTTGTTCTCACTCGCCAGGCCGCTTTCCACCAGTTCTTCCACCATGTGGCGAATCTGCACCATGCTGCGGTTGATCTCCTCGGTCACCGCGCTTTGCTGTTCAGCGGCGGTGGCGATCTGCGTGCTGAGGCTGTTGATCTGGCTGACGGAACCGGCCATTTCATCCAGGCCCGAGTTCACCCGAGAGGTGGCATCGGCGGCGGATTGACAACTGGCCTGGGTGTTTTCCATGGCCGCCACCGACGAGCTTACGCCTTGGGTCAGGCGGGTCAGCATTTCGTTGATTTCCGAGGTGCTGGCCTGGGTGCGGGCGGCGAGGGCACGGACCTCGTCGGCCACCACCGCAAAGCCACGGCCCTGTTCGCCAGCACGGGCGGCTTCGATGGCGGCGTTGAGGGCCAACAAGTTGGTTTGCCCGGCAATGGCGCCAATGACGCCGAGGATCTCGGTGATGCGTTGCGCGTCTTGCTGCATGTTTTCCACTTTGCGCGTGGCGCTGGCGACTTCATCGACCAGCGCTACGACACTGTTGGAAGCTTCACCGACCACGACTCGGGAACGATCGGCATGCTCGTTGGCTCGCTGGGTGAACGCTGCCGTCTGCGCCGCGTTTTGCGCGACGCTTTCGGCCGTGGAGCTCATCTCGGTGATGGCCGTCACGGTCTGGTCGGTTTCCGAGGCGTGACGCATGAGGATTTCGCTGGTATGGGCCGAAGTGCGCTGCAGGTTGTCCAGGCTCGAAGCCATGGCGCCGGTGGCCTGGGTGACTTCGCCAATCATGTCTTGCAGATAGGCGATGAACCGGTTGACCGAATGTCCGATGGCGCCCAGTTCGTCTTCGGCGCGGATGGTGATACGTCGGGTCAGGTCGGCGTCGCCGGTGGACAGCGCATCGATGTTGCCCTTTAGAACCTTCATGCGGTGGGTCAGTTGGCGGATCGCATAAAGCTGCATCAGCACCAGCAGGATCACCATGGGAATCTGTAGCAGGCTCAGCGTGCTCAATACGTCATCACGCTGGGCAGTGATCAGGCGGGTCGGCAGGGCAGTGGCGAGGAACCAGGGCGAGCCTTCGATGGGCCGCATGAAGAACGTGCTGGCTTCACCGTTGTTGTCGAATTCGACGCGCTGCGGTTGGTCGCGGTGGGCCAGGCCGGCCTTGACCTGGGCGGCGAACGGGGACGCTGCAGCCAGTTCGCTGATGTTCTTGAGCACGATCGGGCCGCTGATCCGCGAGCTGTTGCTGATGATCTTGCCGTCGCCCTCGACGATCAGCATCTCGGCGCTCAGGTCGGCCTCCTTGCGAGCGATCAGGTCGTTGAAGAAGCCCAGGGTCACGTCAATGGTGGAGACGCCATAAGGCGCGCCGTTTTTCTGGATCGCCATGGCGCAGTTGGTGCGTGGCTCGGCGCTGGCATCATCTTTGTAGGCTGCGGCCCAGGCGCATTTGCCGGGTGGCGTGGCCATGCCGCCCTTGTGCCAGGGCTGCTCGAAGTAGTTCGGTGCGGCATCGCTGTTCCAGAACGTGTTGACGATCAGCATGCCGGAGCCATCGCGGTGCCAGAACGTACTGAACTTGCTGCGGCCTTCCACGCGCTGGTTGGGCAGTGGCCAGATCCCGCCGCCAAACACTTTCATCTCACCGTATTGATCCACCAGGCCCGGCAACACCTTGTCGATGGCATCGCTGTCGAGCAAGGGAATGGTCTGGGTGATGCTGCGTTGCTGGGCCTGGACCTTGTTCAGTTCGCCTTGGATCTGCTCGGCGACCTCGGCAATGCGGTTCAGTGCCACCTGTTCCTCGGTGTGGCGCAGCTTGGGCGCGACCAGGTAACTGATGCCGACCACAGTCAGGATGGACAACACCAGGATGAACAGAACCAGAAACAGCGTGTAGCGGGCCTGAATGGTGCGCAATGAGGGCATGTGGGTGTTCCTTGCACGGAGGCGTCTTTCGGAAACAAATGGGATGAACGTTCCAATTTGTGTCGGCTTCCTTGCCGGGAGCTTGAGCGCAGAGGGCCCCTTTCGTCAGGCGGCCGAGCAGGCCTGCGTGGCTTTCCAGGCTTGGTCGCTGGCCTGCCATTCATCATGGAGTCGTTGCATTGAGGTTGACTGAAGATCGAGCTCCTGTGGGTGTGAGACCCGGTGGAACAGCGCCTGCCAGCCTTGCGCGGTGTCGATTGGCATTATCCCGGTAAAGAAAAAACCGGCGCTCATCAGCAGACGGTGGTCTGTGGCTGTGTGCCGACCGAGGCCGAGCCGCACGGACAGCGGCCAATGCACCGGCAAACCTTGCAACTGCCGGACTAGGCAGGCGTCCATGCGCTCCGCCACGATGTCGATTCGTCCGGGCAGATGACTGATTCGTAACGGTTGCAGTGCGGCGGGGTTGTCGTTGAGGCAGGTCCCGAACTGCAACGCCAGCGGGGCGATCAACCATTGGTGGCAAGCAGGCCAATGGAGCTGCGGCAGCGGTCGAAGGTCGCCACCGACCACTTGGCAGCCCACCACAATGGTTTCGGCCTGGTCCGTTGCGAACGGCGAGGGCACGAAGTCGGGCAGCAAGCCGACGTCATGAAAACCCAACCGTTGCGCCAGCCTTTGGCTGTAGGGATGGCTCGTGACCTGCTTGATCGATAGCCGGGCGAGCCCGAGCGCTGGACTGCCGTCCACCAGGTGCTGGCCCAGTCGGGTAGCGATCTGTCTGCCCTGCAGGACGGGATCCACCGCAACCAACGCCAGCTCAGCGTCTTGGCTGGCGTGTCCCTGGCGGCACAGTGCGGCATGACCGACCACGCGCTCATCCATGACGGCGACCAACGAATGCCATTGCCCCAGCAGATTGTGCTGGCAGATCATCTGCGGCATATAGACGTCAGGCGAGACGTAGTGATCGCCGTATACCCGGCGGAACAGCTCACAGGTGCTGATACTGTCCGCTGGCTGGAACGGTCGGATGGTTACATTGCTCATCCGGCGCCCCCCGTTGCCTTCGGGCCGTACACCCGACGATCGATGATCGCCAGGTGTTTGCCGGAGCGAGGGTGGCGCTCCAGCTCCTGTGCGTTGCAGGTTTGCACTTCGACATGGAGTTGTTCGAGGCCTGGATATTGTTCGATCAGGGCGGCCTTCAGCGCATGCGATCGAGTTTGGCCTGCGTTCGCCTGTACGTCGGGTACCCAATTGAGTAGCAAACGGTCATCGCCTTGCGTGTGCTCGATGATCAGTTGCCATTGCAAACCACCGCCTACGCGCCGGGTAATTTCAGCAATCTCTTCGGGGAACAGCGATAACACGCCAACCCGCACGCGACGGCTTTCCGAGCTGCGTCCCTGGAGGGCGAACTTGCGTCGCGGGGTGCCGGCAGGTTCGCACCAGCTGGCGCGATCTCCCACCGGGTATCGGACGATTGGCATCAAGGTTCGTGTGAA
Organism: Pseudomonas frederiksbergensis; assembly: GCF_035751725.1. Classification (GTDB taxonomy): domain Bacteria; phylum Pseudomonadota; class Gammaproteobacteria; order Pseudomonadales; family Pseudomonadaceae; genus Aquipseudomonas; species Aquipseudomonas frederiksbergensis_A. The sequence goes on from NZ_CP142104.1 coordinate 2,625,013, forward strand.
GTTCGTCACGACCAGGTTCCCCGCCTGACCACACGCCTCGATCACCTGGCCGCTCAGTTCGTCAATGATTTCAACCCGCGTCTGCTCGTCGAATACGCGGTGCTCACCCAAGCCGCAGTCCGGCGTGCTGGCACCGACCAGGCCGGCGTCGACGCTGGCATATCCGATGGAAGCGAAGCGCGCATTCGGGAAGGCGCGTTTGAGTGTCGGCAGTTGGCTTTCGAACAGGTTCTCGCCGCCAAACAGGACGGTGGTGATCTGCGTCAGCGCTCGCCCCTGGCCATTGACATGACTTGCAAATGCCAACAGATGCGCGGGTACTCCCACCAGCACGTTGATATTGTGCTGTGTGGAGGCGTCGGCCAATACATCGAAGTCCACCGACCCGGTAAAGGGGAATTCGGTAATCGCGACATCTACGCAGCAAAGCGCTCCATGGATAAACACGAAGCTCGCATACAGGTCTCCGGAAAAAAACAGATTGGCGATTCGATCCCCAGCGCATAGCTGTTCGGACAGGCTGCGACCGAAGCAATCAAGCATCGATTGCCATTCCGCATGGGTGTACACCGACAGCTTGCCTTGGCTGGTCGTCCCGCCGGTTTTCAGGACAAGCGCATCCTTCACCTCAGCGGTCAGGACATGCCAGCTCCCCAGATCGTGACTGCCCTTCCAGTATTCATTGACGTCGACGATCGGTAATTGGTCGAAGTCCGACCCTTGGCTGGGTAAATGGCCAAATTGTTTTTTATAGAACGTTGAGTACGTGCGGATATGCTCAACCCATTGCTCGTAAGAGGAGAAAATGCTCATCAGGGACTAATCTCAAGGCTTGAAGGTCTGCATGTCGGATAGCGGCCGGAAACGACTAGCCGACCATCCTGCAGTCAATGATCAGCGGGACTTTGCCGCTGTGTTTATTACGGTCAAAACGTTCGGCTGGACAGTGCTGCACATCCAGGACGAGCATCGCTGCATTCACGGATGCGCGAAGGGGCGCGATTTCCATCACGTTGCGCCTGACCGTTTCGGCGTCGCCGCTGGTACGAATCAGCAACCGCTCGCAACCGCCGTCTCCATGGTCGAGGACGATTTGGACAGCCGCTTGCGCCCGCTCGGCCAGCTCGCCCGTATTGATGAACTCCGTGGCAATGCGTATCAGGCGGCCGTGGCGTTCGCGCAGCTCGAATCTGGGCGATTCCAGGCCGCACGCGCAGGGGCCGGAAAGCCAGCGTCCAAGGTCGCCGACTTCATATCGTTGGAGGGGGCGCGCCTGGCGTATGCGGGAGGTGAAGAGCAGGCGTCCGGTTTCCCCTGGACCGACGGGGGTGTCCTGTTCGCCATCGACGATTTCCAAGTGTTGGATGCTTTCCATAAGGTGGAACACGCCATCGTCGCTGGCGACGCAGGCATGGCCGAGCGGGCCTGCGTCCACGGTGCCGTAGATGGCCGAGCGGATGCAGGTGACGCCGCATTCCTGGAACAACCTCCTGCTGTCTTGCCCCAAGTGCTCGCCGCCAAACATGACTTTCTGAACGCCGGCATAGCCTTGCAGTGTTGCGCGCTGGGAGCTGAAGAGGCGCTGCAGCGTACTGGGCATGCCGACCAGCGTGTTGATTCGATGAGCAACGATCAGCTGCGCGATTTCGTCGAAGTTGTCGTCTGCTGGTGCGCTCATGGGGTAATGCACGACATTCATCTGCTCCAGGATTTTGCTGAAACTGGAGAATCCACCGTACAGGCTGCCGCCGTAGAAGAGGTTCATGACCCGATCCTGCGATGGATCCAGGCCCGCGGCGCGCAGCCCGTCGGCGGCGGCGCGCATATGGCGATCGAAATCGCGATAACTGTAGGGAGACAGCGCCGGCACGCCGCTGCTGCCGCCTGAGCGGAAGAACAGTTGCGCTTGAGGGGCCGGGGGCAGGGCAAGGAATGCGGCCTTGTCCATGATTGGCGCGGAGGCAGGAAGCGATAGGGCCGGCGCAGGTGCATCCAGCGTGACACGATGACTCGCTGCGTCAGCGTCAAGGCCGACCGATACCCGGCGACTCAATCGCTGCAACCCATAGACCCCATCGTGGGGCTCGCCGTCATAACCCTGCTGTATCTCGACCGTGGAGGAAACGCGAGACACCCCGGCGCTTAGCAGGCGGCGGGCCAACTCAGGCGCCCGTTCCGGCTCACAGACGAGGGCGCAGCTTTGCAGCACGTTGCGCCATGGCAGCAGGGTTTCAGCGAGCACCGCTTCGGGCGCCGGCCTTAGCAGTACTGTGCGAAACAGCGGTGAGGGCTGCAGGTTGCGGTGGTGTTCCCAAAGGATGCGCCAGCCATTCCCGGTCCAGACTTGGCCGGTTTCGCCCGCGAAACTGTAATCCAGGCGGGCCAATGCCGTTCGGGTGGTGATTTCGCAGGCTTCGGCCGCGGTGGTTTCCAGGGCGGGCCAACGCCCGGTGCGACGCTCGAACGCAGCGGCCAAGGCGCTACCCACTGTTTGCATGTGCACCGGGTCATCGCTGTCCACCAGCAGCCATTGCGGGCTGGAACAGGCTTGTTGATCGAGGCGGCAGACTTCATCCACCAACGCATCGAGGGCCTGTGCGCTTGCAGCTGACGGCGTGATGTAGGCAAAGCTGATCCGATGGCCCCAGTCAATCCAGCGGCAGCCGCTTGGAATTTGCTCGCGCAACGCCTTCAACGCGGTTTCGCCGCCCCAGGCGCTGACGCCCTGGGCCAATGCAAAGAGGCGGCCGGTCTCTTGCGTGGCGACAGGCAGTACCGCGACATAACCGCGCAATCGACCACTCGGATCGCAATCCAGGAATGCGGCCAGCAGGTGCGCCGAAAGGTCGCCGTCGCGACTGCTGGGCCGCAACCAGTTCACATTACCCGCCAGCAGGCCTTCCAACACCGCGCAGAATCCCAGCAACGCTGAGTTGCCCGGCGTCACATGCACCACCAGGCCCAGGGGCTGCCAACTTTCGAAAGGGCCGTCGCAGTAATCGATTCGCCGAAGCGAGCGCGGGTCGTCGCCCAACTCCCGCTCCAGCTTGAGGCTCAACGGCTGGCGCGCGCAGAAAGCAATCAGGGCCTGGCGCTGTTCCTCGTCCAGCAAAGGGTTTGGGTCTGCCGAATGCAGCCAGTGTACGAACGCCTCTGCGCAGTCGAGCACTTCTTCGTTGCGAGGCGGGGCTTGCAACAAGGCGGGAAGTTGTAGTTTCAGGCGCTCAAGCGCGGCATCGAGCGTCAGCTCGGCGGTCAATTGACCATTGATGAGGTACATATCAGTTTTCCTTGATCAGTTCGGCGGCGGCCATGGCGCAGCTTCGGCTGGCACTGGTGCCGGCCCGGCCATGAAGCTCGAACCATTGGGTTTTCAAGCCGCAACCACAGTTGGCCGGGTGCAGGGTCGCCAGGTCGCTCATCACCACGGCGTGCGCCGGGCTTGACGAGATGTACGGCGAGACGAACGACAACAACCCTGGCTCGCCGAACGGCTGGACGCTGAAGTCGCAAGGGTGCCGAATGAAGACTTTCGAATAGATCGGCACGTGGAATCGATGGTGGGCGCATTCGATATAAGGCACCGCGTGCTCGACCGCACCGTAGCCGTCGCGGCATCGTTGGGGCTCGATGCCAAGCTGCCGGGTAATGCGTTGGTAGACTTCGTGACGCGGCATTTCCTGCGCCGCCTGTTTTTTCCAGCCACCCCCCAGGAAGACCAGCGAACCAGGAGCGAGCTTGAGGTCGTGAATGCCGATTTCGCGCATACGTTCAAGCACATGCCAGAGCAGCGCCGGGAAGCCGAAGATCCGAACTGGCAAGCCTTCTTCGGCAAATGATTGCAAAGCGCTGATGACGCCAAACACGTCGAACTCATGGCCCTGCCCGGTGCGTCGCAGGGCATAGGCGACGCGATGGGCAGGCGCGAAGCGGCACAGGAACTGATCGGTATAGGCGGTGCCGAGCCGATTGGCCGCTTCGGGCTCATGGCTGAACAGGAGGTAGTTGCATGGGGTGTCCGGCGTCGACCAGCCATAGTGCTCGAATATGTTTGCGACCATGCCCTGGGCCGCCGCCATGCTGCGCTCGTCATAGCGCATGCGACTTTTCTGCCCACTGGTACCCGAGGAAGTCAGCTCCAACGCGTCCTTTGCGCAGGGGCTGAGCAACATTCTCTGTTTGAAATAGCTGGCATAGATCGGGGGCAGGCGCGACCAGTCGGTCAGGTGTTCGAGGTCATCGACCGAGAGCCCGTTCGCGTTGAGCCAGTGTTCGTAGCCGGGCGTATGGTGGCTATGGAACAGGCTTATTTCAGCCATGGCTTTGTCGAACAGCTCGGCGGGCACCGAATCGATGGCATACGGATGTGGTAATGCACACAGGGCATCAGCGTGTGGGAAATGAATCATCAGGTATTCCTTTGGAGCAGCGGATTCAAGAGTGGGCCGCAGACCACGAGGTAAACAGGCGCAAGGCAACGAGACAGCCAAGGCCGGCGATGCCGACCATCAGCGCGAAGGATTCCAGGCTTGCTCCGGCACCCAGCAGCGCCAGCAGCGAGCCCGCCGCGCTCATGACCGCGATGGAGATCATTCCGACCATGGCCGACACCAGTCCTTTGCTGTCGTCGCTGGCGAACAGGGCCAGTCGATACAGCGCGGCATTGCCCATGCCGAGACCGATGGCGTACAGCGACAGGGCACTGACCAGAACGGGGAGGGAAAGCGCGAATTGGCTGGCAACGACCAGGGCGATCAGGCCGGTGCAGAACGGCCAGAGGCTGTAGTGGACCACCCGGCGCACGCCGACCCGTTCCACCAGGGCGTTGAGAATCAGATTGCCGAGAATGACCGCCGCGAAAACCGGAACCTGCCAAACCCCGTACGCCAATGGCGACAGGCCCAGCCCTTGGATCAACAGCAGGGGCGACAGCCCGATCCAGGCAATCAGCGGCAGGCTCATCAAGCCCAGCGCGACGCTGGCCGACATGAATCCTCCGTGGCCCAGCAACGCGCCGTATCGCTTGATGAGCGAGCGCAGGTCCAACGCCTCGACCCTCGGCGTTTCTAATCCAATGTCAGCCCCAGCGATGGTTCGCGGCATGAACCCCCACAACGCCAACCAGCTGACCATCCCCAGGCCTGCCAGCAACATGAACAACTCTCGCCACGACAGCCATTGCAGTAGCAGCCCGCCGGCCAAAGGGCCTAGCAGGGGCGAGAGCAGGGCGAGATTGCCTAGCAAGGCCATGACCTTTACGGCGGCGGCTTCGCAGAAGATTTCCTGGATGGCGGGATAGCTGACCGCGATCACGAAGCCGAGCCCCATACCCTGGATCAGACGAAGCCCGTTGAAGCTTTGCATGTCGCTGACTTGGGTGATCGCCAAGCAAGCCAGCACGAACCCGGCACACCCGACAAGCATGAAGGGGCGTCTGCCATGGCGATCCGACAGTGGGCCGATCAGCCATGGCAACACGATGCCGCCCAGCAGATACAAATTGAATGCGTAGGGAATCTGGTCGGCGGATGCATCGAGGTCCTGGGTCACCATGAGCATGGCGGGCATGACCAGGTCGCTGGCCATATAGGTGAGAAATTCGAAAAGGGCGATTGCCAGGCAGAAGCCTGCCACGCGAATGGGTGTAAGAAGGGGGGGCTGATTTTGCATGGGTACCCAACGTTGGTTTTCAAAAGAAGAAATCACTTCTTTTTCGAGAGTACGTTGGCGCTATCCAGGGTCGAAAGGCGTCTTCCCCTGTAATGGAGTGGGAAAACACATTGGTGTTTGTAGGACCCTTCCTTCGGAGGAGGATTACGCGGGGGAAGGGTAAATAATCTCACGGCGGGGGAACGCCTTTTGATTGGTCACCTGCAACCCCAGTCGCGCGCGATGTTCGGGCGGTTGTACCATGGGCGCTGTCCGCATCGCGCAGTGGCCCTGGCAAGGCAGTCCACAAAGCGGGTGAAAGGCAGAACGAATCCCTTCAGGAAGCTGGCAAATGACACATTCGCAACGTTTGAAATACTCGATTCTGGTGGTTGTCGTGGTCTTGGCGATCATGCTCGGACTGTCTTGGATGCAAGGCAAGGGCATGATCAGCGAGCAGCTGTTTCAATACATCGCCATTGCCGTGGCGGTCATCGTCGTGGTGATCAACGGTGTGATGCGACGCAAGGTCAAGTCTTGAGCGCCGCTCACTCCTCGCTGTTGAGCAGGGCCACGGCCTGGTGGTGCAAGCTGTAGCTTTTATCCGGATTGAGCGTGACCACGCCTTCGCTGCACAGGCGCTTGAGCACTTCGCGCACGCTCAGGAAGGACAAGGGAATGTCCAGTCCCAGCAATTGGCTATGGACGCCGCGTACGCCCAGGCGACGGTTCTCATCGGCGGCCTTGAGCAAGGCGTCGATGACCTTCAGGCGAATCAGGCTCGTCCGCAGCCCATAACTCTTGAGCAGACGCTTGATCTGGTCGTTGCCCCCGCGTTCCGCGGCCCCCTGGAATGCACGGTCATTGGCTGTCATCGTGACACGGGCCGATCCTGGCTTGCCCTCCATGGGCGTTTGTGCGTTGTGCATGTAAAGACTCCTTACCAGCCTGACAGAAAAGATGACCACTGCTCTCCTGTATAGGACGAACGAAAGCGGAAAATCATGAGGGGTTGTGTGTGAAAAAAATGCCCGGCCGCCGTCAAGCCCCGGTATCAGCGGCTCGCTGGGCGATTAATTTTTTTTCATCCGGTTCGTTCTCAAGGTAGGCACATCCGCGGTGAAGGGCGCCGCTGGTGAATTTCCAGGCCGCGCCGGGCCTCCAAGGGCGTACCGGCGACTGTCCTGGTTTTCAGAAGCTATCGATCAGGAGTGAGTGTGAGAATGTCCGGGCAGTTATCGAGGTTTTGCCTCGCCGGTGCCTTGCTGGGGATGACCCTGGGCTTGAGTACCGTTGTCAGCGCACGAGGCGAGGCCGGGCAGGCCACTGCCGAAATTCGTCGCACCAGTTTTGGCGTGCCGCATATTCGCGCCCAGGATGAGCGGGGGTTGGGGTATGGCATTGGCTATGCGTACGCGCAGGACAACCTGTGCCTGCTGGCCAACGAGATCGTGACGGTCAACGGCCAACGCTCGCGCTTTTTCGGCCCGCAGCAGGTTACGGTCGAGCAGCGGGAGAACCGTGCCAGCGATCTTTTCTTTGCATGGCTCAATACGCCCCAGGCGGTCTCCGGTTTCTGGCAGGCGCAAACGCCGCAGGTCCAGCAACTGGTGGAAGGTTATGTGGCCGGTTACAACCGTGCGCTGGCCGAGCGCAAGGAAAAAGGCCTGCCCGAACAATGCGCGGGTGAGTGGGTTCGGCCGATCACCGCGCTGGATCTGGTCAAGCTGACTCGGCGCCTGCTGGTGGAAGGTGGCGTCGGCCAGTTCGCCGAGGCCTTGGCCGGCGCGCAACCGCCCCAGGCGACAGCGCATGCCAGTGGCTCGGCGTCCAGCTTCGCCATCGCGGCCGCCCGGCAGCAACGCTTTGCCCTGGAGCGCGGAAGCAATGCGCTGGCTATCGGCAGCGAGCGGTCTTTCAATGGGCGCGGCATGCTCCTGGCGAATCCGCATTTCCCCTGGCTGGGCGGCATGCGTTTCTATCAAATGCACCTGACGATTCCCGGCAAGCTGGACGTAATGGGCGCGGCGTTGCCGGGCTTGCCGATGATCAACATCGGGTTCAGCCAGCATCTGGCCTGGACCCATACCGTCGATACGTCCAAGCATTTCACGCTGTATCGGCTGCAACTGGACCCCAAGGACCCGACCCGCTATGTGGTCGACGGCAAGTCGGTTGCCATGACCCAACAAACGGTCACGGTGGACGTCAAGCAGGCGGATGGGCAGGTCCGGCCGGTATCCCGGGTGGTCTACGGTTCGCAGTTCGGGCCGATCGTGCAATGGCCGGGGAAATTGGACTGGGATAGCCGGTTCGCCTATAGCTTGCGCGATGCCAACCTGGAAAACGACCGGGTGCTGGCGCAGTGGTATGCAATGAACCGCGCCGTCACGCTCAAGGATCTGCAGGACGCCGTGCACCGCATCCAAGGGATTCCCTGGGTCAATACCTTGGCGGTGGATGACCAAGGGCAAAGCCTGTACATGAACGTGTCGGTGGTGCCCAATGTGGATGTCGGCAAGCTTGCCCGATGCAGCGATCCGAAGGCTGGCCAGCGAATGATCGTGCTGGATGGATCGCGCAGTGAGTGTGAATGGAACCTGGACGCCAAGGCGGTGCAAAAAGGTATCTATGCCGCGGATAAGCTCCCGCAGTTGTTGCGCCGCGATTATGTGCAGAACTCCAATGATTCGGCGTGGATGGTCAACCCGTCGCAGCCCTTGTCCGGTTATTCACCGGTGGTCAGCCAGCATGATTTGCCGCTGGGCCTGCGCGCGCGCTTTGCCTTGGATCGACTGGGCCAGCTTGCCAAGTCCGGGCCGGTGACCGTGACCGATTTGCAGAGCATGGTGATGGACGACCGGGTATATCTGGCGGACCAGGTCATGCCGGACCTGCTGGCCTTTTGTTCTGGTCAGTTGGGCCCCGATGCCTCGGACCTGGTCGAGATATGCAGCCGCCTCAAGCGCTGGGATCGCACCGCAAGCCTGGACAGTGGTGTAGGGTTCGTCCATTTCCAGCACATCATGCAGGCGCTGCAGACCGTGCCCGGTATCTGGCGCGTCGCGTTCGACCCGAAGGATCCTCAACATACCCCTCGCGGCCTGGCGATTGAGAATCCGCCTGTGGCCGAGGCGCTGCGCCAGGCGATGCGCGTTTCCATGGAAAAGGTGATGGCTGCCGGGTTACCGGCGAACAGCCAATGGCGGGACGTGCAGGTCGCGAGTAGCGGTGACCATCGGATACCCATCCATGGCGGCCCCGCCGAGTTGGGCATCTATAACGCAATCCAGAGCGTGCCAGGCAAGAACGGCCAGCGCGAAGTGGTCAGCGGCACCAGTTACCTGCAAGTGGTGACGTTTGACGGCAACGGACCCAAGGCACAAGGGCTCTTGGCGTTCTCTCTTTCCAGCGATCCCGCATCGCCTTATTCGGTGGATCAGACCCAGGCGTTTTCGAAGCGGCAGTGGAGCGTGCTGCCGTTCACCGAACAGCAAATCAAGGCGGATCCACATTACCAGGCGATGACGATTCGTGAGGGGCAGCAGGCGGGAAGGGTGGCGACGCAATAATTGCAGGCGTCAAAAAAGGCCACGTCCCGGGGGGGGTGTGGCCTTTTCAGTTTCTGGGCGCACGAGCGATGGCGTTCAATACAAGGTTGCCATCGCTGTTCTGCGTCAGATAGACCGGCAATACCTTAGGCAGCGAAGGCACCAGGTTCTTTACCTCGTTGAGGTTGTAGATACCGCCGATGCGCAGGGTGCCGGTGGTGTTGTCGGCCAGCATTACAGGACGCTCAAGGTAGCGATTGATCAGTGGCAGTGCCTCGGACAGGGCCAGGTTGTCCAACACCAACTTGCCGCTGCGCCATGCCAGTGAACTGTCATCGAACGCGACATCACGAACCTGCGGCTGGAAATCGCCAGGCTTGTAGCTCGCTTGCATGCCCGGTGACAGCTGCAAGCCACCCGCGTTGGAGGCCTGGTGACTGGTCACCCACACGGAGCCTTCCAGCAACGTGACTCGCACCTGATCCTGATACATCCAGACGTTGAAACGGGTCCCGGTGACGCGCACCTGGCCTTGGCCTGCCCGAACGACAAAGGGGTGACCGCTGTCGTGGCTGACGTCGAAGAATGCTTCGCCTTTTTTCAGCGTGACCCGGCGTTCGTTTTTGTAATTGGCGAATACCAGTTCGCTGCCCAGGTTGAGCTCTACCTGACTGCCGTCCTCCAAGGTGATGTGACGCACGCTCGTACCGGCCTCGAATCGCTGGTAGCCGTTGGCCAGCCATCCCATGTTCCAGCCGGTGAACGCGGCCAGGGGCAGGCCCAGCGCGAGCACCGTCGCCGCGACAGCCATCCGGCTCCAGCGGGACCGGGGGCGGTGGGCGGGTGCGGCAGGCATGGGCTCGACACGCGGCAAATGTTCGGCAGCGCCCCAGATTTCCAACATGGCTTCGTATTCAAACGCGTGCAAGGGGTCGGCGTCGTGCCATTGCTTGAAAGCGAGCCGCTCGGTATCCGTGCAGTCATCGGCATGCAGACGCATGCACCAATGCGCGGCCGCATCGGTGATGGTGTCGTATTCGGCTTCCGAGAGGGTACGTTCGGTCATTGGCTCTTCCTGATTTGCCACATTCTAACCTTTGGCAGCCATTGCCGAGAACAGCGATGATGGCATTTGCCCGGCAAAGGACCCGGTTTCCTCGACTGGAAAACGTTCGGAGCGTGTTGCCGTACCGTACCGTCGCATAACCGTCGTGAAAAAAAGATCAACGGGACGGTGGTGCTTCCAACTGCCGGCCCATTTCACAAATCAACAACGTAATGGAATCGGCGTTGCGGAGTATGACCTCGATGCGTTTGTCCGGCGAAATCGGATCCAGAAATGCATCCCGTGCTGCGTTCATGCTCGGTGCACCGGTTATCTTCAGGATTTCCCTGTAGGTCGCCTTCTCTACGGGTATGAATTCCAGGCTCTTGAAGGTGTTGTCCGCGCTGTCCCACTGGGTGAAGAGTTTTGCCTTGGGGGTCGTGAGCGACAGCCCATTGGATTGCAGTTTCTCAAGTCTGTCGTATTCCTGTTTTCCTAAATGCGTCACCGTTGAAATCATGTCCAGGAACGGAAACGCCGCGTTCAGGTAGATGATGTCGAGCGTATTGAAATGTTGATGGGACAGCTCATGGATGAATGTTGCTCCCTGGGCATGAGCATCGACATTGAATGAATCCGGCACGACGGTTTTAAACCAGCCCAAGCCTGGATCGAAGAAGAACTGCGTGAGATAGATCCTCCCACGTGCGTTAGGGTCGATTACAAAAGCGGTTGCCCTGTCTTCCATATATCTGAGATCGCCCACGGCGACACGGTCGGCATTCTTCAATATCCACGACGGGTCGGCCAGTTCCGTGCATATCGGTAAGATGGCCGCCTCGATCTTGGCGAGCAGTCGGCTGTCGACCTGGTTGACACCAAAAAAAAGTCTGAGGAATTTTTCCAGCCGAGACCCTGGTACGACGCTTTGTTTAAGTTGACCGAGATTATGCAACGCGTTGAACGAATAGAACCTGGCCGTCTCCAGCGCCTGGACGATGACATTGGCGCGGTGGGGATATTTTCGACGTATTTCAGCCATGCCCCGCGCTTCGATATTCAGCGACCCCCGGGCCTTGAGGTCGGTATAGGCAATGGCCAGTTTCGACCCTGACTTGCCAAAGCGAATGGTATGGCGCTTGGGATCAATTTCCCAAGCCTGACCCTCGGATGAGCGTCGCAGCAGGGGGCCTTGATTGACCCCGTGAATGATGCGCCACGTGTCCGCATACCTCGCAACCTCGTAGACTTTTCCGACCAGGGGGGCATAGAACCTGCTGCTTCCCAATGCTTGATAAATCCCATTGGGCAGCTTCTTCAGGTTCGAAAGACTGACGTCCATGGTTTCGAATATTTGCAAATCGGTACGGGGCGCGGAAGTGCTGGCGATATTCTTCCACGTGGGTGCTGGCGCGACGCCGGGGGTGGTCGGTTCAATGGGATCAAGCAGGCCGAATGTATCGTCGCGGTTCAGAAAGCCGAGCGACACCATTTCCGCGGCGCCAGCAATGAAGTTGTGCAGACCCGCTTTCCAGTCATGCTCCTGCAAGGCTTCGCTGGAGGCCTTGAAATCCTCGTAGCTTTCCCAAAGTGTTTCTACGAACGTCACTTTTGCCGGCAACTCTTTGCCGATGAACCGGGCTCCGGTGCTGAGCACATGTACAAGGGTCGTCCAGTCGAAATGACCTCCTGCCTGGGTTCGGCTGTCGAGCATATTCGCCAGTAACGTTGCGTTGTCCTCGTACAACGTATCGAACGCGTTGGTGTTGATAGGATTGGATGCCAGCCTCATTTCCGACAATTTTCCAAGCGTCGAAGCGAACAGGTTTCTGAAGGTGGCTTGCTGGTTATTCGGAAGTCGACGAATCAACAGGTCTTGAAGGGTGCCGGGTGTATTGAACGCGGCGACAATGCTTGCTTCATCCTTGAACTCCATTAATTGAGGGCCGTCATGGTAGGGCGCATACAGGACATGAGTGCTTGCGGAAGTACCGCTTGAACTGAAGAGGTATAGTCCCAATGCTTTGACCGCGGCGGCGGCGTCGGTTTTGATCAGTTCCAACGGGCGGATGATGGCCTTGGCATTTTTGACCAGTTGACGGGCAACGGCGTCTGGCATATCCAGCACTTGGCGCAGCAGGTCGAACGCAGGCGAGGAAAGATGCTGTTGCAGATACCGTGCATGGGCATATTGCAGCAGCTGCCAAGGCAATTGCTGACGAAAACGCCGTCTTCGCGTCTGGACAGCCTCGGTCGTTCCCGTCAGGGCCTGCGTCAGGTTTTGTTTGTAGAGGGTGGTGATGTCCAGTGACGACAACATTTGCCTGACAGCCGTCTCGTCCAAGCCGTGCGGCAGGGGCTGTGTGGACGTTGAGGAAACCTTGAAGCTTTTGCTGGTGATATCAACGTGACGCAAGACAAAGTCGGTCAGGGAAAGCGTCGGGCCAACGACTGCCAGCGTTGGCGTAATCTGAACGGTCTCCGGATTGACTTTGCTTTGGGCAAAACGCTTATCCAGCAAGGTCTGCAGTTTGTTGAGTACATGGGTCCGCAAAGGCTCGATCCCATCCAGATAGTCCGCGCCATTGCCCACGCTGTTTTTATATTGCTCAAGCAATTCAAGATGAAGGCGTTGTTCTTCAAGGGCGGCGGTGCCGAGCCAGGCGGGAAGTTTCTGTCGTAGTCTGTCGGACTGAGCGATTCTCGTGGCGTGACCAAGGTTGGTGGGTGCGCCTCTATCAAGTAACGCGACAAGACTCTGCATCAATGCCTTTTCAGTCGGTTGCCAACTGCCGGCGTTCAACGTTTTCAGATAACCATGCTCAGCCTCGTAGAGGTACACGAATGACTTCATACGGTTCAAGAGCACGTTCTCCTCGATCAATTCAAAGCCTTGGAGTTGATAACGGCCATGGGGCTTGCGTTGACCGGAAGGAAGATTGGCGAGAAAGCCAAATCGACTCCCGGAGTCGAGCAGGTATCTATTGACTTGCCGGGTGGCTACTTCAACGGATGGAAACATCCGCAGACCTTGGGCGGGCGTCCATAGAACAGCCAAGCCGGAATAGGGCGTGTCCAGTCCGCCGCGTTCTGTCAGGAGAAAACAGTTGGCAAGGGGCATTTGAATCGTCGTGGTTTCATCGCTGTATTCGAGCCTTAATGAGTAGACGTCTGGCTGAAAACCTCTGACGCCTGAGCGTTGTGACCGGTCCGGGTATTCCAAGTCATAGGTGAACACTGCCTTGATCAACTCATTGACGAGCAATGGCAGCGTCCCGTTGAGCTCCTTGAGCTCGGCCTCCGCACGTATGCCCAGCGAAAATATATTGGTCAGTTCCTTCAGCAGTTGTCTCGGTCTGTTCTGCAGCGATGCCTTACCCGGGATCGGCATTTGGGTTAATAACGTATCGAAGGTCTTCTCGATATCGGTGTAGCTCTTGCCTTTTCTTTCCAGCTGGTCAGCCTTCAAGTTTGATAGGCGAAGCAATCCATAGAAGGCGGGATGTGTCCCCCAATGCCCATCGGTGGGCTGATTCAATAGTTTTTTGCCAATGAAAGCGCGTATATCCAAGGCTTTATCGACGAGTGCATGGACGTCGACATCGCCCTGGCGTGACATTTCAAGGGCGAAATGTAGATTGTTTTTTTGTTTCTGGATGACTGCATCAGCCAGGCACTCGGGAACAGGGAAGTCCACCGCTTTCCCGGAGAGCTGCGGATCGTCAAAGCGCAGGAAACGATTGCGCTCGTCCAGATCAAGGAGGCTGTAGATCGCTTCCTTTCCCACGACTTGGCTGGATTTGTCCAGGATTGCATATTTGAAATCCCGGAATCCGTCGAGCTTTTGCAAACCGTGCTGGGGCGTGTACAGGTAGTGGCCTTTGCCGCTGATCATCAAGGAACCCGCCAGCTCGACGAAGCTTGGTTCATATTCCCAGAAACGAATCGTTTCAACGTACAGCGGCGTGTGGTGTTGGCTGGAGGGTCTGAGTACTCGAAAAAGTTCACGACTTTCCGAGGCAGTGAGCAGCTCTTTTTCTCTATTGATCACAATGCTGGCCTGTAGCCCGTCGTGAATGATTCGGGAAAGAAGTTCTCGTCGCGTCAGATATAAGGAAGTTGCCGTTTGTGCCCAGAATTCTTCGATGCAACCCGTGAGCGAAGGGACCAGCTTTGCGGCGGTACCGCGGATCAGGTCCTGCCATTGCTGCACTGAATAGGGTGAGTCGGGTGTACCGGGGAACGTAATGTAGCTGTAATGCCCGGCCGGCCAGCCCTGATTGTGAAAATAGATCAGGATCGCCTCTATAAGCGGGAGGCTCTCGGTTACGCCGATGTCCTCGGCACCTTGCGCACGTGTCCCTTTGCCCAGTGCGACGCGGGCTTGCCTGTAGTCGATGGTTGGATGCGTTTCCTTCAGAATGCGATCGAGCATGACCTTTAGGGAGGGCAATTGAATCAGCTCCTTCACCATGGTCAGGGCATTGAGATCCTGCGCAGATTCGATGGAGGCGTGTTGGGCCTGGAAAATATCGCCATCGATGATCTGCCTGGTTTGTGCAATGTCAGCGGTGCTTTTCAGTTCGCTGCGCTGGGAAATCGACAGGAAGCTGTACAGGTCGTTGTGTTCGTTGTCTTGCCACATCCGTTCGATTTCGACATCGAGAGAGGCCCGGTTGTCGAACTTCCTGATACCCCCCATCGGTGTATAAATAAACGCCGGCTGGGTGTCCGACTCGCTGTTTTCCACGCAAGCGCTGAGGGCGAAGCAGCCGGCCAGCGCAATGGGTGTTTTTTTACCGGCTTGCAACATAATCGTTTCGGCAAACATCGGTGGTGTTTTCGCGGCGCGTTGCGTGTGGGTGGGAAGGGCGGCGTGGCGCAACCAATCGAGATCCGGTTGTGTCAGTCCATGGGCGGCGGTCAGTTGATCCAGGCGTTCTGCGCCTAATACCTCCGAGAACAGCAGGGGGGCTGGTTGGGTGGTCATGGTCGTTTCTCATTGAGAGCGCCGCTTGAGGGCGCGAACTTCGAAAAACGGCAGGTTAAGGCGCGGAGGGGCAGCAAGGGTGGTACATAGTTACCGCACCCTCAGGGCTTCCCTGGTTGCCAGGAACGACCCGCGCAACGCTGGCGACAATTGACAGAGCGCGTCTCAAACGGTGTTTAATCTCCCTGTGGGTCCCTTACGCTGTTGCTACCTCCAAAATAATCATCCTGGAGCTTCAGATGTCCGCGCTATCCGATCACGCCGCTTCCTGCACCCTGTCCTTCAACGCCCTGACAAATTTGCTGGAACAGGTTTTCCTGCGCCACGGTACGTCACCCGATGTCGCCCGGACCCTGGCTGAAAACTGTGCCTGTGCCGAGCGTGATGGGGCCCACAGCCATGGGGTGTTCCGTATACCCGGCTATGTCTCGACGCTGAACAGCGGTTGGGTGGATGGCCGAGCGGTGCCAGTGGTCGAAGACGTCGCCTCCGGCTTCGTCCGGGTGGACGCCTGCAACGGTTTTGCCCAACCCGCCCTGGCGGCTGCCCGGCCGTTGTTGGTGCAAAAGGCTCGCAGCGCCGGGATTGCGGTGCTGGCGATACGCAACTCCCATCACTTCGCGGCGCTTTGGCCGGATGTCGAGCCGTTTGCCTATGAGGGGCTCGTAGCGCTGAGCGTGGTCAACAGCATGACGTGCGTGGTGCCCCATGGCGCGGACCGTCCGCTGTTCGGTACCAATCCCATCGCGTTCGCCGCGCCGCGGGCCGGAGGCGAGCCAATCGTTTTCGACCTGGCCACCAGCGCCATTGCCCATGGTGATGTGCAGATTGCCGCGCGCAAAGGCGAGCGCTTGCCACCCGGCATGGGCGTGGACAGCCTCGGCCAGCCGACCTGTGATCCGAAGGCGATCCTGGAAGGAGGCGCGCTTTTGCCGTTTGGCGGGCACAAGGGCTCTGCGCTGTCGATGATGGTCGAGTTGCTGGCGGCGGCGTTGACCGGCGGGAATTTTTCCTTCGAGTTCGATTGGCACGATCACCCAGGCGCCAAGACGCCCTGGACTGGGCAATTGCTGATTGTGATCGACCCGAGTAAAGCTGCCGGGCAAGGATTTGCCGAGCGCAGCGAGGAACTGGTCAGGCAGATGCATGGGGTGGGATTGCGCCGGTTGCCGGGTGACCGTCGACACCGTGAGCGCAGCAAGTCCAATGAGCAGGGGATTACGCTGGACGAGCAGACCCTGGCGCAGTTGCGCGAACTGGCTGGGCTGTAGGTCGAAAACGCCTGTATGCGTGGCGAGGGAGCACGCTCCCTCGCCACGGACCGGCGCTTAGCGTCGCCCGAGCAACAACCCCACCACCAACCCGAAACCGGCGGAAATGGCCACGGTCTGCCAGGGATGCCCGCCGATGTAAACTTCCGTGGCATCCACCATTGGCCGTGTGCGTTCCCGAGCGCTGGCAACCGCATCCAACGCCTGTTGCAGTTTCTGGGCGATCTGGCCGCGAAGATTTTCAGCGTCCTCGCCCACCAGGGACGCGCTGCTCTTGAGCAATTTTTCCGATTCTTCGATCAACGCTTTCAGTTCGCTGAAGGCTTGATCCTTGATTTGCTCTCCGTTCGGTTGCGTGGCGCTTTTACGGGCCATTGAAATGCTCCTTGAGTATGGATGGCAGTGAACAGTGGAGTGTCACGCCTCGGTAAAAGTTGCAGCGCCAAGGGTGCGTCCATAAAGCGCAGCCCAATTCAGTCTTAAGCCGTTTCCCCGCACGGTGTAAGATGGCGCCTATTTACGCAACAGGAAATTCCCGATGAGTTTCAATCTGGCTGACAGGCCCCTGGCCGAGCGCGCCGCGCTGGAAGATGAGAAATCCCGGCTCTTCGAACTGTGGCAAAACAACCTGGGCAAGGCCAAGGGCGACGCCGCCCGGTTGTTCGGCGAGCGTTCCAAGCGCAAGGGCAAGTGGGCCGAATGGGTTCGCGCCGAACTGGATGGGATGTCGCCTCCGGAGTACGCGAACATGGTGCGCAGCGAGGTCAATCGCCTGATGGCGGCCAATAAATAAAACGCTCAAGCGAACGTGACGACGATCGCTTCGCGTACTTTGCTTGCCGCCGGCTCCATTGGCGTGTGGGTTCGCCATCCCAGTTCGATGGGGTAGCGGGGCAAGGCGAGCGGGCAGGGCAGCAATGCCAGGCCGCCGAGTGCCGCAATGGCCTTGGCCGCATGGCCTGGGATAGTCGCTACAGCCTGGCTGCCCTTGAGCAGGAACGGAAGCGCCGCGAAGTGAGTGGTCGAGGCGCACACTCGCCGACGCAGACCCAGCCCGGCCAGCCCCTCGTCGGTGATGCCGATGAAGCCGCCGGACGACACCAACAGGTGTTCCCGGGCCACGAAGGCTTCCAGGCTCAGGCTCTGCTCACCTTCCTGGAGGCTGGCCCGGTCCACCAGGCAGGCATAGCCGCCTTCACCCAGCACCTGGCGGCTCAGCAGCCGTTCGGTGAATCCGCCGGCGGTGATCGCCAGGTCCAGGCTGCGTTCCATCAAGGCGCGGCCGACGATCTGGCTATGGGTCTGGCGGAAAATCAAGCGCAAGCCCGGCGCTCGCCGTGCCACTTCCTCGATCAGGCGCCGCCCATAGCCGATCTCGAAATCATCGGATAACCCCACGATCACCGAACGGCCCTCATAGTGGCTCGCGCCCGGATCGACCATCGCCAGGCTTTGCCGGCATCTGTCCAGTGCTTCACTGATCACCGGTTTCAGCTGATTGGCCCGTAGCGTCGGAGCCAGGCCGCGCCCGGTGCGCACGAACAACTGATCGCCATATAGCCCTCGCAGCCTGCGCAGCGCTGCGCTGATGGCGGACTGAGTCACGCCCAGGCGCAATGCGGCGCGGCTGGCGCTGGATTCGTCATGCAGGGCTTCGAAGGTTTTCAGCAGGTTCAGATCGATGTCAGTGATATTCATTTGGTTCATATCTTTTAGCAGCGTACTGGGCTTTATTCATGATCGGTCGGCGCCGGAGAATCAGCAACACCTCAAATCACGGAGTTCCAGACCATGCCCAAATCCATTGTCGCCGCCTTGCAGATCGGCTCGCTTGCGGGTGGCAAAGCCGACACCCTCGCGCAGATCCTGTCTTATGAACAAGACATTCGCGAGGCGGGTGCTCGTTTGGTGGTGATGCCCGAAGCGCTGCTGGGGGGTTATCCCAAGGGCGAAGGCTTTGGCACCCAGTTAGGTTATCGGTTACCGGAAGGACGCGAGGCGTTCGCGCGCTACTTCGCCAACGCCATCGACGTGCCAGGCGTGGAGACGGAGGCGTTGGCGGGTCTGTCGGCGCGCACCGGGGCCAGCCTGGTGCTGGGCGTGATCGAGCGTGCCGGCAACACCTTATATTGCACGGCGCTGTACTTCGAGCCGGACGCCGGCTTGGTTGCCAAGCACCGCAAGCTGATGCCCACCGGTACCGAGCGACTGATCTGGGGCAAGGGCGACGGTTCGACCCTGCCGGTGATCGACAGTCAGGTCGGTCGCGTGGGCGCGGCGGTGTGCTGGGAAAACATGATGCCGTTGCTGCGCACAGCCATGTACGCCAAAGGTGTGGACGTCTGGTGTGCGCCAACGGTGGATGAGCGGGAGATGTGGCAGGTGACCATGCGACATATCGCTCATGAAGGGCGGTGCTTCGTGGTCAGTGCCTGCCAGGTCCAGGCATCGCCACAGGCGTTGGGTATCGACGTGGCGAACTGGCCGGCGCAGCGACCGTTGATCTCAGGCGGCAGCGTAATCGTCGGGCCCATGGGCGACGTGCTGGCAGGGCCGTTGAAGGACACCGTCGGGTTGCTGACCGCCGAGATCGATACCGACGAGCTGGTGCGGGCGCGCTATGACTATGACGTAGTCGGCCACTACGCCAGGCCGGATGTCTTCGAGCTGATGGTGGATGAACGGGCCAAGCCGGGCGTGCGCTTCACCGCATGAGTTACCAGGTGGATGATGCCCCCGGCAGATCCAGGGTCCCTCGATCGACGAAGCGCATCGTGCCGAATAAACCGCCGGCGAGCTTGCCCTTGAGTACATAGGGCAGGTTGTCCAGGCGCTGGGTCTGGCTCAGGCCCAGTGTCTGGCGCAACACCGAGAATGCCGAGATGCTCACCGGCACGCTCAACACGCCTTCGGAGAAACGCGGGATCGAACCGCTCTGGTCGCTGACGCCCGTCGCCAGGGTGTGGCCATTGACTTCCAGATCCAGCGCCACGCCGTTGTAGTCGATGGTGGTTTCGTTGGGGTTCTGCAAGCGCAGTTTCACGGCAAAGCGCAGTTCCATGCCCTGGCTGGGCAACGGCTCGATGCCGACCACGTTGATGTTCAGCGGGTCACGCTGCGGAAAGAGGGCGCAGGCGCTCAGGCTGAGCAGCATCAGGATGAAGGGCACGCGGAGGATTCTGCGCATGGATAGGTTCTCCCGTTGGGGCTACTGAGCAGGACAATAACATTCCTGCTGACAGTTTCTGACATCAGCCTCTGCTAATCTGCTGCGAATTTCCCCTGGGTCTTTTTCATCGTGTCGCGAACCTCTCGGCTGCTCACTTTGCTGCAAGTCCTGCGGGGCAAGCGATGCCCGGTCACGGCCTCGACATTGGCTGCCGAGTTGCAGGTCTCCGAGCGCACGCTTTATCGTGACATCGCGGAACTTACGGCGCTCGGGGCGCCGATCCAGGGCGAGGCGGGCATTGGCTATGTGTTGCGCAGCGGCTTGTTCCTGCCACCCTTGATGTTCACCGCCGACGAAATCGAAGCGATTGTGCTGGGCTTGCGCTACGTCGATCAGCGCGGCGATGAGGTGCTGGGCAAGGCCGCCGCCGACGCCTTGGCCAAGGTCGAGGCGGTGCTGGCGCCCGGTTTGCGCGACGCGCTGCACAACCCCACGGTGCTGCCCGGTCCGGCGGGCTATGGCTATCCACAGAATATCGTCGACCTGAACGTCTATCGCCAGGCCATTCGCACCCAGGCCAAGCTGCATATCGACTATGCCGACGTGAACAAGACCCCGAGCCAGCGCCTGATCTGGCCGCTGGCCCTGGGCTTTTTCAATGAGGCTCGGGTGGTGGTGGCCTGGTGCGAGTTGCGTGGCGCCTATCGAACGTTCCGCACGGATCGGATTGCCTCGGCCGCTGTCCAGGGTGAGCGCTATCCTGGCAGGCGCAGCGATTTGCTGCGCGCCTGGTTTGCGCTGATGAACCTCGACGAAGCCGGGCGTTTCACTCCTGACAAAAACTGACACAACGCTGTTTTAGCATGGCTTCGGATCGATACAACAAGGAGCCCTGACATGTCCAATCCCGTTTCTTCCCTGGCGCCGGCCATTGCCGGCTACATTGCCGCTGCCAACGCCCGCGACAGCTCGGCGGTGACGCGTTTCTTTGCCGAAGATGCCAATGTGTTCGATGAAGGCAATCACCGGGTCGGCACCCAGGCCATTGCCCAATGGATGGAAGACACCGCGCAGCGTTACCAGCCCCGGGTGCAAGTGCTCAACGTGCAGCAGCGCACCGGAAAGGTGTTGGTGCATAACCTGATCTCGGGCACCTTCCCCGGCAGCCCGCTGGAGTTGCGCTACACCTTCCGGCTCGATGAACAGGGGAAGATCAGTCGCTTGGATATTTCCGCCTAGAGGGCGTGGGATCAACGAGGCGAGGTGGAAATCCGATCGCGGTGAAACGCATCCGATTGCGCTGCATGGCATACTCCCCACCTTCGCCTTCCGGACCCGGGCCGTATGACTTTCAAATCCCCCTTGAGCGCTTGGCAGCATGCCATCGAGCACCATGGTTTTGTCCAGGACGAAGCCCAGGAACTGGCAATCATGGCGCTGGAGCAATGTCACAAGGCATTGCAGGAGGGTCGAAAGTCGATCAAGGGCGTCTATCTCTGGGGCCCGGTTGGGCGCGGCAAGACCTGGCTCATGGATCGCTTCTACGAAAGCCTCGAGGTTCCGGCTCGTCGCCAACACTTCCACCACTTCATGGCCTGGGTGCACCAGCGCTCGTTCCAGCTCACCGGTACACCGGACCCGTTGCAGGCGCTGGCCCGGGAATTGAGTCGAGAAGTGCGGGTGCTGTGTTTCGACGAGCTGTTCGTCACTGACATTGGCGATGCGATCATCCTTGGCCGCCTCTTCCAAGTGATGTTCGAGTTGGGCATGGTCGTGGTCAGCACCTCCAACCTGCCGCCGGATGAGCTCTATGCCAACGGCCATAACCGAGACCGATTCGTGCCGACCATCACGGCCATCAAGCAGTACATGCAGGTTGTACCCGTCAATGGCTGGCAGGATCACCGACAGCACCCGGGAGCGGTGCAGCAGCGTTATTGGGTGCGCGCCCCGGCCGAGCCGGATCCATTGGCGCAAGTATTCGCGCGATTGAGTACCGGGCAGACGCCCAGCAGTCAACCGATCGAAGTCGGCCATCGTCAGGTCATTCCGCTCAAGGCTTGCGACAAGGTGCTCTGGAGTCGTTACCCGGACCTTTGCGAGCAACCGTTCTCGGCCGTGGATTTCATGGTGTTGTGTGACCGTTTCAACGCCATCCTCCTCAGCGATGTCCCATGCCTGAGCGCCGAGCAACGGGAAGGGCGGATTGCCCGCGGCACCGAGGACGGGGTCGAGCGGGTCGAGGCCGGCGACCGAGAGTTGCCGCAGCTGTCGATACACGACGACGGCGTTCGCCGGTTCATTGCGCTGGTCGATGAATGTTATGACCGCAAGGTGCCGCTGTATCTTTCAGCCCAAGTGCCAATGGACCAGTTGTACACGGAGGGCTATCTGCAGTTCCCGTTTCGCCGTACGCTCAGTCGACTCCAGGAAATGCAAATGCAACGTTTCGGCCAGCTTGCCTGACCGGACCCTGCCGGTGGCCAAGCCGCTGGCCTTATTGAAATGAGATGGAAAATCATGGAAGAAGCCAAGGAAATCCTTGTACTGCAAGCCAGCTACAGCAACCCGATCCATGCCGAAGCGATCTGCCATGTGCTCAATGGCTATGCCGAGGATCCAATGGGCGGCGGTCATTCGCTACCGGCCGAGGTGCTCGCGCATCTGCCCGAAGAGCTGGCCAAGCGTGCGCATGCCTTCAGTGTGCTGGCGTTCGTCAACGGCGAACCGGCGGGGTTGATCAATTGCTTCGAGGGTTTTTCGACCTTTGCCTGCCGCCCGTTGGTAAACGTCCATGACGTTGCGGTGATGCCGGCGTTTCGCGGTCTGGGCTTGAGCCAGAAAATGCTGCAGAAGGTCGAAGACATTGCCCGCCAGCGCGGGTGCTGCAAGATCACCCTGGAAGTGCTGGAAGGCAATGCCGTGGCCCAGGCCAGCTATGCCAAGTTCGGTTTTGCCGCCGGCATGTTCGACCCGGCCCACGGCCGCATGTTGTTCTGGACCAAGCCCCTGTAGCGGCGGGCGAGGTCCTTTCGGCTACTTTTGCACGACCTGGCGCGCCGGGCCCTTGGGCTCCATGAGGCTGAAATCGATCAACGCGTTACGTTGGTTTTGATAGGGGTTGCCGATCAACAGTGGTCGCACCGTGAATGAGTCGCTGACCAGGCTTTTGCTCCGGTCCAGTTCATCGAAGCTCAAGCCCGCCATGTCCGCCCAGGTATGGATCAGGTGGGCGCTGCTGTAGGGCCGTGAAAGGTCGCCGGTGAAATTCCAATCATGGGTTTCGCGCCATTTGGGCGAGGCCCAGGCCATGAACGGGATGGTGTACATCGGTGCGGTCGGCTTGGCCTCGTTGCGGCCCAAGGTTGCATGACCCGGTGAGTCGAATACGTCTTCGCCGTGGTCCGACAGGTACAGCAGGAAACCGTTGGGGTCGGTGCGTGCGTAGACCTTGATCAGGCTGGACACCACGAAGTCGTTGTACAGCACCGCATTGTCGTAGCTGTTGTAGGTGGGTACCTGATCGTCGCGCACTCCGGCGGGCACGCCCTGGCGGTCGGTGAATTTGTTGAAACTCGGCGGATAGCGGTACTGATAACTCATGTGCGTACCGAGCAGGTGCACAACGATCAGCTTGCGCGGCGCGGTATCGGCCAAGGCCTTGTTGAACGGCTCGATCACGTCGCCATCGTACTGCTTGGCATTCTGGTTGCGGTTGTTGTTCAGGTAGACCTGCTCGTCGGCCTGTTGGGAGAAGGTCGTGAGCATGGTGTTGCGCTTGGTCATGGTCTGCTGGTTGGTGATCCAGAACGTTTTGTAGCCGGCCTGTTTCATCATGCTCACGAGCGACGGTGTGCTGAGGTACAGGTCGGGGTTTTCTTCGTCTGCGAACGTCAACACTTGCTGCAGCGCTTCAATGGTATAGGGGCGCGGGGTGATGACGTTGTCAAAAACCGAGAGTTGGCCCTTGAGTTTGTCCAGTTCCGGTGTCGTTTCCCTCGGATAACCGTAGAGGCTCATCCGCTGACGGTCGGTCGATTCGCCGATGACCAGTACCAACGTCGCAGGCTGACCGGCCTGCGCGTCTTCAAGGTTGCGCAGTGGAGCAATCTTGCTGGTCTTGTGGAGCATGCCCTGCATGTTTTTCAGCTGTTGGCTGTAATGATGGTACGCCACGAGCATTTGCCATGGCACAGCGGGCTCGATGCGATTTTCAAACTCCCCCACGCCGAGCGCCAGGCTTTCGGTGCGCAGGGTCTGCTTGGTCAACGGATAGCCGACCACGGCGATCACTATCGCCATCGCCGCCATCCAGGCCTGCCTGCGGGGCAGGTGTAGCGGCCGAAGGCGCGTCCAAAGGAAATAGGCTGCCAAGGTATGCGCCACGAAGGCGGGCACCATCCACCATGTAAAGTACTGAGTCATGTATTCGCTAGCTTCGGCTACGTTCGACTCGAACATGATGAAGATGACGCTTTGTGAGAATTCCTGATGGTAAATGAAGAAGTACCCCAGGCTGGCGATGGAGCAAGCCCAGAGCACGACGCCGATGCTCGCGGCGAGGAGACGGGTACGGGCAGGGAACAGCAAAAGGGGGGCCAACCATAGCGCGCTCATTACGAAGGCTTGGCGGAATCCGGTGAAGCCAGAGGTGCCACTCGCCAGAATCAGTAGCTGAGTGATCCCTGAAAAATACCAGAAGAAAAGAAATAGCCACCCGAGCCCGGCCCAGTCGAAACCCGGTGCAGTCGTTTTGCTGCGTTTGAACACACTCATCAAGCGCTCCAGCCTTCCGCCGGCGAGACTGTCCGCACCGGATTGGTGCCCGCAGATCTTTGCCGTAACTATTTGTGATGGCTGGATTATTGCGAAGGGGGGGTTGAAAATTTCGTGAGTTTTTTGGTTACAAATTGGTTAGTCGCTGGGCTTCAGGCTGCCGGGCTGACTTTATGAGAAGGGCGTGTATTGAGAGTGACACCGGCTTCGCCAGTGTCACTTCAGAGGCACTGTCCTAGGACAGGATCAGCGAGCCAAGGCCTGGCTCTGGTAAGGAAGCTGTGCATGTTGCAACTGCAAGCGCAACTGCGTCACTTCATCAAGCAGCAGATCACGCTCTTCTTTCAGAAGGCGTAATTCGTCGCGACGAATGGTCACGTAAAGGGTTTGGGGAGGACGTGCGGTAACGACTGGGCCCATTGCTCACCTCGCAAATGGCGTACATCAACTAGAGAGATGTCGCCAGTTTTTTTGGTCGACACCTCTTTATCGGCGCCGATTCTGAATACTTTTGCTCGTGAATGGAACTTTTTTATTTTTCATGGTCGCCGTGTCTTTGGCTGGTTTTTGAACGTTATCCTTTGTGATCGGGCGATTTACCCGGAAACTATGCAGCAATGCTCTGGACTAACCTCCACAAGTCACCTTGAGCTAAACCTTTGACACACCTTTATTTGTAGTAGGGAGCATCAGCACATGCAACTCGGGATCATTGGACTGGGCCGCATGGGCGGCAATATTGCGCGGCGCCTGATGCTCAATGGGCACACCACCGTCGTATATGACCGCAATGCCGCTTTTGTCGAAAACCTGAGCCAGGAAGGCGCAACGGGCGTCGCGGACCTGCCGGCGCTGGTCGCCGGGCTGCAGAAACCTCGGGCGGTCTGGGTCATGCTGCCAGCCGGCGCACCCACGGAAGACACGATCAATGTGCTCGGCGAATTGCTCGAGCCAGGGGACGTCATCATCGATGGCGGCAACACGTACTACAAGGACGACATCCGACGTGCCCAGGCGCTGTCGGAAAAAGGCCTGAGCTACATCGACGTCGGCACCTCCGGCGGCGTCTGGGGGCTCGAGCGCGGGTACTGCATGATGATCGGTGGCGAGGCCGATGTAGTCCGACGCCTGGACCCACTGTTCGAAAGCCTGGCGCCGGGCATGGGCGATATCCCACGCACCCGTGATCGCAAGTCCGACGACGATCGTGCCGAACGTGGCTACATCCACGCGGGCCCGGCCGGGTCCGGCCATTTCGTCAAGATGATCCACAACGGTATCGAATACGGAATGATGCAGGCCTTCGCCGAGGGCTTCGATATCCTCAAGACCAAATCCAGCGAAAGCCTGCCGCCTGAGCAGCGATTCGACTTGAACCTGGCCGATATCGCCGAAGTCTGGCGCCGCGGTAGCGTGGTTTCATCCTGGTTGCTGGATTTGACCGCCGATGCGTTGGCCAGCGATCCGAAGCTCGATGGCTTCTCCGGCGAAGTGGCCGATAGCGGGGAAGGGCGCTGGACCATCGAGGCGGCCATCGAGCAAGCGGTGCCGGTACCGGTGTTGTCCAGTTCGCTGTTCGCCCGCTTCCGCTCCCGCCAGCAGGCCACCTATGGCGACAAGATGCTCTCGGCCATGCGCTTCGGCTTCGGCGGCCACGTGGAGACACCGAAAAAATGACCTCGATCGGCAGGAAATCCAAGGCAGAACCTGCGCCACCGACCACGCTGTTCCTGTTCGGTGCACATGGAGACCTGGTCAAGCGCTTGCTCATGCCGGCGCTTTACCACCTCAGTCGTGACGGGCTGTTGGGGGATGGCCTGCAGATCATCGGTGTCGACCACAACGCTATCAGCGATGTGGATTTTGCGAAGAAGCTCGAGGATTTCATTCGTAACGAAGCGGCGAGCAAGGGCGGCGATCCCGAACGGGCGCTCGATCCGGCGCTATGGGCCAGGCTGGCCCAAGGCATCAGTTACGTCCAGGGTGACTTCCTCGACGACAGCACCTACGAAGCGCTGGCGGCGAAAATCGCCGCCAGCGGCACTGGCAACGCGGTCTTCTACCTGGCGACCGCGCCACGTTTTTTCAGTGAAGTGGTCCGCCGCCTCGGCGCAGCCGGGCTGCTTCACGAACAGGATGATGCTTTCCGGCGTGTGGTGATCGAAAAGCCGTTCGGCTCCGACCTGCAAACCGCCGAGGCACTCAACGCCTGTCTGCTCAAGGTCATGAGCGAGAAACAGATCTATCGGATCGACCATTACCTGGGCAAGGAGACGGTCCAGAACATTCTCGTCAGCCGTTTCTCCAACAGCCTGTTCGAGGCGTTCTGGAACAATCACTACATCGACCACGTGCAGATCACCGCCGCCGAGACCGTTGGCGTCGAAACCCGTGGCAGTTTCTATGAACATACCGGCGCCCTGCGGGACATGGTGCCCAACCACCTTTTCCAACTATTGGCGATGGTTGCCATGGAGCCGCCCGCCGCCTTTGGTGCCGACGCGGTGCGTGGCGAGAAGGCCAAGGTGGTGGGGGCGATCCGCCCCTGGTCGGTGGAGCAGGCGCGCGCCAATTCGGTCCGTGGCCAATACACGACCGGGGAAGTGGGCGGCAACGCGGTGAAGGGTTACCGCGAGGAGACCAACGTCGCGGCCGACAGCGACACTGAAACCTATGTCGCCCTGAAGGTCATGATCGATAACTGGCGCTGGGTCGGCGTGCCATTCTATTTGCGCACCGGCAAGCGCATGAGCGTGCGCGACACGGAAATCGTCATCTGCTTCAAGCCAGCGCCCTACGCGCAGTTTCGCGACACTGAGGTCGACGAATTGCAACCTACGCACCTCAGAATCCAGATTCAGCCCAACGAAGGCATGTGGTTCGACCTGCTGGCCAAGCGGCCCGGCCCGGCCCTCGACATGGCGAATATCGAACTGGGTTTTGCCTACAAGGATTTCTTCGAAATGCAGCCGTCTACGGGTTACGAGACCTTGATCTACGATTGCCTGACGGGCGACCAGACGTTGTTCCAGCGCGCCGACAATATAGAGAACGGCTGGCGCGCGGTGCAGCCATTCCTTGACGCGTGGCGAGAGGACGCAACGGTGCAGCCGTACAAGGCCGGTGAGGATGGCCCTGCGGCCGCCGACGCTTTACTGACTCGCGACGGTCGCGTCTGGCATGGCCTCGGATGAGCAATCAACTGAAACCTCCCATTCGCTTCTTGCTCAGTGACATGGACGGTACTTTGTTGCTGCCTGATCACAGCCTCAACCAGCGCACTGTCGCCGCCGTCCGCTCGTTGCGTGAGGCCGGCGTGTTGTTCAGCCTCGCCACCGGGCGGCCGCCACGGGCGATGTTGCAGCAGATCGAGGCATTGGGCGTCGACCTGCCGACCGCCGCATTTAATGGCGGTACGCTGGTGCATCCGGACGGCAGTTTTTTGGCCGTTCATTACCTGCCACCCGAGGCGGCGCTGACGACGCTTGCGCTGTACGCCGATCAGCCGGGCATCGAGGTTTGGGTATTTGCCGACGGTGATTGGCTGGTACGCGACGCCAACGGGCCGATGGTGCCGGTGGAAACCCGTGGCCTGGGTTATCCGCCTGTCGAAGTGGACAGTTTCGAACCCTATCTGGAGCGCATCGATAAAATCGTTGCGACCAGCGCCAATACCGATCTGCTGGTCGAACTGGAGGCGCGCCTGCACCCGCTGCTCAAGGGCCAGGCCCAAGTGTCGCGGTCGCAGCCGATCTACCTGGACGTGACGGCAATGAAGGCCAACAAAGGGGAGGCGCTGTCGACCTTGGCTGAATTCCTCGGCGTGCCGTTGGAGCAGACCGCCGCCATGGGGGATGGAGGCAACGATCCGGCGATGTTTCACCGCGCGGGGCTGTCGATCGCGATGGGGCAGGCCGAAGAAGCGATCAAGCGCCAGGCCGATGTTGTCACCGCAGCGAGCACCGAGGACGGCGCGGCGTTGGCGATCGAGCGATACATCCTGCCGCGATGAACCCCGACGGCTCCCCTCGGGCCTGGTATTGCGCAATGGCATTGGATGCGCCCTTGGCAGGGCGCATCCAGGTGCTGCTATTGCGGTTCAGGTCCGCGACTTTCGAGCGTTCGCTGCCATCAGGACGATGATCCCCAGAATGGCTGCCAGAGTGGAGCCCAAGAGCACTCCCACTTTAACTTCGTCCACCAAGTGGGGGGCGCCTGGGAAGGCTAGGGCACCGATGAACAGACTCATGGTAAATCCGATCCCGCATAGCAGCGCAACCCCATAAAGCTGAATCCAGCTGGCCCCCTCAGGAAGCCTGGCCAAGCCACAACGGATGACCAGCGTTGCCAGGCCGAACACCCCGAGTTGCTTGCCGAGCAGCAGCCCCAGCGCTACACCTAGCGGAACCGGGTCGATCAGGTTGTGCGGCGTGATTCCGGCGAGCGAGACGCCGGCATTGGCGAAACCAAAGATGGGCACGATTGCGAAAGCTACCCAGCGGTGCATTTTCTCTTCGAGATAGAGCAGCGGTGACTTGCGTTCCTCCACGGGGTTACCCAACGGAATGAAGAAGGCAAGAATGACGCCGGCCAGCGTCGCATGGATGCCGGACTTAAGCATGAAGAACCACAGCAGGGCACCGACAAGCAGATAGGGGAACAGTCTCCGGACGCCGCACCGATTGAGCGCAACCAGCAAGACAGTTGCTCCCAGCGAAGCCAGTAACATGGTGATGGATAGATCGCTGGTATAAAACAGCGCGATGATAAGGACGGCTCCAAGGTCATCGAGGATCGCGAGCGCCGAAAGGAAGACCTTCAAGGAAAGAGGGGCACGCTTGCCCAGCAGCGATAACACGCCTAAAGCAAACGCGATGTCGGTGGCTGCCGGAATGGCCCATCCACTCATCGTTTCTGCACTGCCCCAATTGACCATGAGGTAGATCAAGGCAGGGAACAACATCCCGCCAAGCGCGGCGAATCCGGGAAGGGAGCGCTGGCCCCAGCTTGAAAGCTGACCCATCAGCATTTCACGCTTGATCTCAAGGCCCACCAGCAAAAAGAACACTGCCATGAGGCCGTCATTGATCCAGTGCTCGACTGAAAGCCCCAGGAAATGGATTTTCAGCAAAGAAAAGTAGTCGGCTGACAATGGCGAGTTCGCAACCACGAGGGCAGCCAAAGCAGCGCCCATCAACACCAGGCCTCCTGCTGATTCTGCGGCGAAAAATCTGGACAGAAAAGCCCGGGCGGACGCTGACTCACGATTCTTGTCGGTTTTATTCAGGCGCGACGGTTCTGCACTCATAGGCACGACTACTCCGCGCTGGCGGCCCGACCTTCGCTTGATTAAACCTGTCCTGCCGCGTTTTTGCGGTGACACCCTCGCTGCCATTCTACACAACCTGTGTATCGCAAGGTCCAGCGCTATCGTGCATTCATTTCCAAGCGTGGAGAAACTGTTTGTTGTTTGGGGGACTCAGACGCTTAAAGGTGGCCGGTCACAGGCACGTCGCCGTTGGGAAAATGGATTCCATGAAGCGTTGTGCATCGGTAGAGAGCTTCGGAGGGGTGGATGGGAAATGGGTTAACTCGGGATGCCAACCTGCGCGCACCTGCGCTGCTGATTCGCTTTATGAGTTGGGAGCCTGCTGGTGGCATCGTGCTGATGCTCTCGGCACTTGCAGCATTGATCGTTGCCAATAGTCCCCTCTATTCAAGTTATGAGAGGGGGCTTGAGGCTTCTTTCCTTGGAATGTCCATGGAGCATTGGGTAAACGATGCGCTGATGTCAGTCTTCTTTCTCATGGTAGGCCTGGGAATCAAGCGCGAAGCCTTGATAGGGCAGCTTTGTGGATGGAGCCAGAGGGCGCTGCCTGGCCTCGCGGCCCTTGGGGGAATGATCGTACCGGCGATCCTATTCGTCTGCATTAATCGAGGTTCTTCCGAGACGTTGGTAGGGTGGGCGATTCCGACCGCCACGGACATCGCGTTTGCACTGGGTGTGCTGTCCTTGTTAAGCGGCAGAGTGCCGACCTCGCTGAAGATATTTTTATCCGCCTTGGCCATCATCGATGATCTCGGGGCGGTAGCCATTATTGCGCTCTTCTATACCGCCGGCCTGGATGTCTCCATGCTGCTTGCTTCGGCCGCCGTGATCGCCTTGTTGGTGCTCATGAATAAGGCCGGGGTGACGCGGTTGCTGCCTTATCTGATACTCGGAACATTGTTATGGGGGTTGGTCTTGAAGTCCGGCATCCATGCGACGCTCGCCGCGGTCGTGGTTGCATTCTGCATTCCCTTGAACAAGGACGCAGAGGGGGACGACTCTCCTTTGCAAAGACTTGAACGCAGCTTGTCCCCCTGGGTGGCCTTCATCATCTTGCCGATCTTCGGCTTCGCCAACTCGGGTGTATCCCTAAGTGATGTCACAGTAGATCACCTGTTGGGGCCGGTACCGTTGGGAATCGCCTTGGGATTATTGTTTGGAAAGCAGGCCGGCGTTTTCACTTTCGCGCTGATAGCGATCAAGACAGGGCTGACTCAAGCCCCAGCCGGAACTACGTGGCGTCAGATCTATGGGGTGTCGTTACTGTGCGGAGTCGGCTTCACGATGAGTCTGTTCATTGGAAATCTGGCATTTCCCGAATCTCAGCGACTCATGGATGAAGTCAAGGTCGGTGTCTTGTCAGGCTCCATTCTGTCGGCCCTGATGGGCATGGCCGTCCTGCGATTTGGCGTGATTCAGCGGCGCAGATAGATCGATACAATCAAAAGGCCAATATTCAACGCTTAAGCCGACATGAACTGCTGTCAGCTTTCAGTACGTTGAAATTGGCCTCTTGCTTGGACTGCAACCGAACAATTCAAATATCTTGTTCGCAGGGTTTTATTCAGGCATCGACCAGGATTGAAGTTTGTAGCCTTCCTGGCTCAGTTCGGCACGGGCCTGTTTCAACAGGTCGGCCAATTGAGCGGGATCAGTGTAGGCACTGCTTGGGATCTGGGTGCGACCGATATGGGTGTTGGTGCGGTCGATGACGGTCAGGCTCAGTTCACCGTTACCGTCTTGTGGGGCCCAGGCCACGCATTGGAAAGGACGGAATGCGCGGTCGGCAATCAAAAGAGCTTCGTTGATACGGAGCGGGGCGTTCATGGCGTTATCTCTCAAGGGTGCCCAATCAAATGATGTGCCGTCGGTTGGGCATACCGTGCGGCTGGTTACTTGTACTGATGTCCCGAACCCGGGGCCGGGTCACACAATCTTTGAATAAATTTCGATTTTCTTTCAGACCCGCCTTTTCGGCTTTTGTTTGAAAGGGTGCTGAAAGATTCGATAAGCGCCAACTAACGAAACGCCTCTCTTATAACCAGTTCCTGATTGCGCCAATAACTAATCGATACAAGCAAGTGTCAACTTCTTGCTACTGTTACATGCAGGTTCGCCAAACGCCTGTTTCTAATCATATTTCCTTATTTTGGCGCCAAGGATCAGTCATGATCGAAGCCAGTGCGTTGCGTCGCCTTCTCGTGGTTGACCCGTGCGATGATTGCCATCGCCTCATGCCGGGGCTGCGCGCCATTGGCTGGGATGTCGACAGCTGTTCCCTCGAACATGCCGGCGATCGGAGTTGCGATGTGGGTCTCCTGCGTTTGCAGCCGTTTCATCTGGAGCGGCCGGAAGCGGTCAAGGAGCTGATCAGCCGCAGCGGGACTGAGTGGATCGCCGTGCTCAGCCAGGAAGTGCTGCGCCTGCAGAACGTCGGGGACTTTGTCTGCGAATGGTTCTTTGACTTCCATACCCTGCCGTTCGATGTGTCCCGGGTCCAGGTGACGTTGGGTCGCGCGTTCGGCATGGCGCGATTGCGGGGGCAGGGTTCGGTCCACATCAATCAGCCGGAACATGAATTGCTGGGCGACAGCAAGCCGATTCGCGAGCTGCGCAAGTTACTGAGCAAGCTGGCGCCGGCCGAGTCGCCCGTGCTGATTCGTGGCGAGAGCGGTACGGGCAAGGAATTGGTGGCGCGCACCCTGCATCGCCAGTCGCATCGGAGCAACAAGCCGTTCATTGCTATCAATTGCGGCGCTATTCCGGAGCATCTGATCCAGTCCGAATTGTTCGGCCATGAGAAGGGCGCATTCACCGGTGCCCATCAACGCAAGATCGGACGGATCGAAGCCGCCCACGGCGGCACGCTGTTCCTCGATGAAATTGGCGATTTGCCACTGGAGTTGCAGGCCAACCTGCTGCGTTTCCTCCAGGAAAAACACATCGAGCGGGTCGGCGGGAGCCAGCCGATTGCCGTCGATGTCAGGGTGTTGGCGGCGACTCATGTGGATTTGGAGGCGGCCATCGAGCAACGGCGTTTCCGAGAAGACCTCTACTATCGCTTGAATGTCCTGCAAGTCGTGATGGCGCCGTTGCGCGAACGCCACGGTGATTTGTCGATGCTGGCGAGCCATTTTTCCCACTTTTACAGCCACGAAACCGGCCGGCGCCCGCGCAGCTTCAGCGAGGACGCCCTGGTGGCAATGGGCATGCACGACTGGCCCGGCAACGTGCGCGAGCTGGCCAACCGCGTTCGTCGTGGCCTGGTGTTGGCGGAAGGGCGGCAGATCGAAGCCCGGGACCTGGGTCTTGCCAGCCATCAGGGCGTCGCCGCACCGATGGCCACCCTGGAAGAGTACAAAACCCGCGCCGAGCGCCAGGCATTGAGCGATGTGCTCAATCGCCACAGCGACAACCTGAGCGTGGCGGCCCGTGTGCTGGGCGTGTCGCGGCCTACCTTCTATCGACTGCTGCACAAGCATCAGATTCGCTGAATAGCGTCCCGATAACCAAGGGGGAGCGAGCAGGCCCGCTCCCACAGTGGATACATTGCGGGGGCAGCCTTCCTCAGAAGTAGTAAGGGAATTTCAGGCTGAAGGTGAAATCCGGCGCATCGTCGGTCAGTCCGATGGACAGGTTGGGCACGATGGTGAGGTTGTCGCTGGCGGCAACTGTCATGCCGATGTTGAAATAGCCGGCATTGGCGTCGCTGGACGTAACCGACTCCCAATCCCCGCCGTCCTGCTTGAGCTTGCTTTTCTTTTGGATCAAGTCAGAGACCGAGAACGACATGCTCATCTTTTCGTTCAGGGCAAAGGCGATGCCCGCGCCGATCTGGAAGCTGTCGCCGATCCGCACCTTGCCAGGCACTTCCTGATTGACGGTGGAACTGATGTCGTCAAAGGACTCTTCGAAGTTGTGGGTGTAGGACAGGCTGCCGAACAGCACCGCAGGATCGAACGTCTTGACCAGGGAAATTCCGGGCGTGATCGACCAAACACCGTTGCCAGTTGGCAAGTCTTCAGGAACGAAGAGGTTGGTGTTGGCCTGGGACTGGCGCAGCTTGATGCCGAACGGATCCTTGCCGGTGGGCGCCTTGACGCGCAGGGTCACCACCGCATCCGGGCTGCTGACCGATTCATCCATGAATTTGTAGGCAATGCCGAAATTGACGTCGCCGATGTTCGGGTCGCGGGTGACGGTTTCTTCACTGGTCACCCCGGAGGCCCCATCATTGGCACCGCCGGACTGATAGGTGGACTCGCGGTAGATCACCGGCACGTTGAGGTCGAACTGCCAGCGATTGTCGAAGTTGTAGCGGCCCGTCAGGTCCAGCGTCCAGGTATCAGCCTTGATCCGATCGAGGTTGATATTGCCGAGGAAAATCGAATCCAGGGCCAGGAAACCGTTGAGGATCAGTTGCCGCGAGTCGTAGCGCGAGTAGGTCACGCCGGTTTCGAAGCTGAATTTACCGCCGCCGAAGAAGCCGCTGGCCTCGTCGTAGAGGTTGGAGACGCTCTGGGCCGGCTGCGAATCGTCGGCCAGGGATTGCCCGTAGCCGCTGCCTCCTGCGGTCGCCGAGCCGCTGCCCGCCACGCCCTGGTTGCCTTTCATGTCGGCCGGGGACTTGGCCAGGCGCTTGGGAGGCGGGGCGGCGGGTTGGTCCTCCACCTGGCGGACGCGCTGTTCGAGTACCGCCAGGGCTTTTTGCTGGACCTCGTACCGTTGCCTGAGCTCTAGAAGTTCTTGTTTCAGTGCCTCGATGTCCGGGTCCGGTGCAGCTTGCAGCAGGGTTGCCGGGAACATCGTGCTTAAACACATCACAGCGCGCAACGATACGGATCGATACATGAAATATGCCGTCCCTATATGCCCAATGGTCGGAGATCAGCGTAGATCAATATCCGAGGTTACGAAGGCCGCGTAGTTGCGTCAGGTTGCTGTTCAATGCCCCGGCGCTGGGGCCGTTATTGTTCAATACGACGTTGAGCTGGGTCATGTTGTTGACCAGGTTGCTGTTGCCCTGCAGGCGAGTGTTTTGCAGCAAGCCGCCCTGGGCCACTTGTTGCAGTGTGCTGCCTTGATTGTGATTGGCCTGGATCGCCATCTGCACGCCGCTGCCGGTCGCGGTGACCGCGACGCTGCCGGCGGCGTTGCTGCCACTGATGGTCTGGCCTTGGGTCAACAATTGGCCTTGGGAGGGGACCAGGGCCGGGGCCTGGCTGCTTTCCTTCACGTTGATGCTGACATCGTTGTACGCGATGTTGCCGTCGCCTGCGGCACGCACGCTCTGGGTCACGCCTTGGCCTGCGCCGAGGCCGGCGCCGCCGGTGACGGTGCCGCTGCCGTGTTCCGGGGCGTTGCCGTTGCCGGTCTGCTTGATGGTTGTGACATAAAACTCCGGTTTGACCGTGGAGGCCTGGATCTGCATTGAGCTTGACGCGCCGATCAGGTCGCCACTGGCGTTGCGCCAGGTGCTGCTCATGACGATGCCAAAGCTGATGACTCGTCCGGGCATGACGTAACGGCCCCGAAGCTCGGCGAGCTCCTGGTCCTTGACTTCGATGGGTTTGAAACCGGCGTGGGCAAGGCCCGACGTCGTTGTGGCCAGGCAGGCCAGCGTGAGCCAGTATGAGCATTTCATGTGTTGCTCCCGGAGCATCCTGCTCCTTCTGTATTTTTCTTGGCAGTTGTGCGGCGCTTAGAAAAAGTCGCTCTGGATGAAGCCGAAATCCATCAGTTCCGCATCCTTGACCGGGTTGAAGCCGTCCAGCTGGTTGCGTGCCGTCAGCGGCTGCGGTGGGCTGCGCAAGGCGTTGGCCTTGTCATAGCCGGGGCCGACGATGGCGAAGATGATCCCGTTCCAGCCTTTGGTGAATTCGTCATGGGCGTAGCGTTTATGTCCCAGCACCGGGTCGGCGATGTAGACCCATTGCTTGTCCGATCGCTGCAGCACGACGAAATGCTTGTAGCCGCGTATATCCATCAGGACCACGACGGGGATCGTTACTGCGGCGAGTTTCTCCGGCGGTATGCGATAACCACGGGCGCGCATGCCGATGGTTTCCACGTAGCGCTTCATGTCCAGCATGGAAAAACCCTGGGTGCGGACCAGGTCCTGGTCGGCGTTGACCAGCATGCCCTTGATGACGTGCTCTTCATCGACGTCAAGCCAATAGGCTTGGCGTAACACGGTGGCCAGCGCGGCGGCACCGCAACTGAAATCGGTCTTCTGTTCGACGATGTCGCTGAACTTGCGTTCGCGCACGCTCTGCACCGGTTTGTAGACAAGCATGCCGCCAGGCAGGGCAGCAACGGGCATTTGCGCGGCTTCGCTCGCGCAGGCAAAACACAGGCACAGGCAAAGCGCTTTCGCACGCATGATCGGTACGCCTAGTGGAAACCCGGGAAAAAGCCGCTGCAGCAGCGAGCAGGGCCCGCTGCCACAGGGAAGCTTTTTTACATGCTGGCGTTGCGACCGGCAGCAATGGACAGCGAGTTGCTCTGCTGGTTGCCCACGCCCGCCGACACGTTGGCGCCGCCGTTGCCGGAGAAGCCGTTCATGGAGTTGCTCATGGTGGCGTTGTTGTACACAGGGTTCTTCCAACCGTCGCGAGTCAACACTTGCTGGGTGTTGCTGCCGGCCAGTTCGAAGGTCCCCACAGCGGAGAACTTGAACTTGTCATCGTCGTGACCACCACCGTAGCCGCCCCTGTTGCCCCAGCCGCCGTCGTCTTCGACGGTGCCGTTGCCTTTGGCCTTGAAGGAGCCGGAAGCCTCATAGGAACTGGTGAGGGTAACGACCTCGTCCTTCTTCACGCCTTTGTTGTCGACCACCAGGCCGGTGGAAGACTGGTCTGCCGCCGCTGCGGCCTGGGCGACCCTGCCGCTCGACACCGCGATGGCCAGGTTGTTTTTCTGTTGGTTGAAGTTGCCGGCGGTCACGTTGACGCCGATGTTGCCGGAGCCGTTGTTGCCCGCGTTGGTGAGCGAGGCGTTGTTTTGCGTGGAGTTGTTTTTCACATAGTTGTTGTTATTGACTTGGGTGGCGCTGGACATGGAGAGAGCCGAGCCGAAGATGAATTTCATGTCATCGTTAGCGGTGGCCAGTGCGGCGGCATTGTCCTGCTGGTTGCCATCGCCGGCGGCGATGTTGGCGCCCATGTTGCCGTTGCTGCCATTGAGGGAGTCAGCGGCCTCGGCGGTGTTTCGGGTCGCCTGGTTGGTCACTACGTTGCCGTCGCTGTTCTGCACATCCAGCACCGTAGCCCCAGCGCCGGCGCTGATGGAGAGCAGTTGTTCCAGCGTCGGCCCTTTGGGACCATGGTTGCCATGGCCGTTGCCATGACCGTTACCTCTTCCGTCAGCCTGTGCAGCCATTGCCATGACAGCGGCGAGAGCGAAAACCAATGGTTTGAGCGCCATTGTTGGTTTCATGGTGTTTCTCCTTGCGTGTCGTTGGTTAAGTGTCGGTACTTTCTTATGTACTGCGTTTATCTACTGCGCCGGGTCAGTCAGCGACCCGGATGCTCAGGGTGTTAGCCATGCGGTTCCCCACCCCGGCACTCTGGTTCACCTGGATTACCCCACGGCTGCCGGTGAAGGCCTGGTCGCTCGTGGCGACCTGGCGACTGCCGGTTGGGGTGTCAGTTGCTCCGGAGTTCGGTACCAGCGCCACGTTCTGTTGGGAAAGGGCGCTGTCATCCATGCTTTGCGGTTGAGCACTGATGCCCACTCGCATGACATTGGCCATCTGGTTGTTGGCGCCAGCGGACTGGTTGACGCCCAGCACGCCGTTGCCGTTGGTGAATGAGCTGCCGCCGATGCGCGCGCTGGCGTTCATGGACGGGTTGGCTGGCGTGTCGAGGCGTTGCCGCACCACGGTGGTCGCCTGGGCGTCGGTGCCGATGGCGATGGCGCGGGTGTTGGTCTGCTGGATCTGGTCCCCGGCCGCCTGGTTGACGTTGAGATTGCCGCTATAGCGACTGCCGGAATTCTGCAGATCCGAATGGCTGCTCACTGCCACGCCTGGATCGGCGAGCACGGTGGATGAGCCGAGCAGGGCGATCATGAGCCAGGTCGAATTCATCTCACTGTCCTCCCGCCAACCGGCCCAATGGGGCGAGGCCGGAACTCAGCGAGCGGTTGATGGTGCCGGAGATGGCGCCGCCGCTACCGCCGCTATGCCCGGCGCGCATGCCCGGCATGCCGTTGGGGTTGGTCACGACATTGAGGCCTTGCATGCCTGTGGTGTTGGGCGTGACGGTGTTGCGGATCGTCGAGCCGCTGGCAACGCCGGCGAACTCGCCGTCGCTGAGCTCAGTGCTCGCGGTTGCCTGGTTGATCCGATCGGATGGATTGGCATTGACGGTGGTCGGGTAGGGGTCTTTACCGCCGTTGCGACCGATGTGGACGGGTTGCACGTCGCGGTTGAGTACGATGACACCGTTGCCCTCGGCCTGGGCCGGCAGGCTGAGCGTCGCGCTGGCGGCGCAGCCGATCAACAGGCAGGTTACGCTTGCGTGGAAAGTCCCCATGACATTGTTTCCTTCTTCACTGGACGCTGGCCCTAGTCAGCGTTGCGAAGGGGAAGAGCAGGTGTTGTGCCGCATTTGAAAAAACCTTTTGTTTCAAGCGGTTGCAAAACGCAGCGGGTCGACGGTGCATGACCTGTTTCATAAGTGAGACAAGCCTGGCGGGTGGCGACGGGCCATCCGCCGCTGTATGCCTCTGGATCCAGGGTCTGGGGAAGGTGTTTCAATGACTTGACAGTCAGCGGGCCAAATGAGGTGAAGCGTTATTGGATCCGGGTTTGGCGAGGGCGCGATGTTTCAGGGTTGAGACATTACGCCTGGAGCAGCCGGGCGACTGCGGTAAAAACGAGCTCGCGACGCTGCGCCCAATCACCCTCGATTTTGACCAAGGGCTGCCGGTGGCGAACCAGCCAGTCTTCGATGGCTTCGAAAAAAACCACCCGTTCGGCGAGCGCAGGCTGACAACGCAGGCCATCGCCGACCCATTCGACCCGCTCGGGACTGAGCAGCAGGTGCAAATCGTAATGGCGCGCCAGCAAGGCTGGTTCGAGCCAGGCCGGGCAGTCGCCGAACAAGGTCTGGCTCCATAGGATATTGCTCAACAAGTGAGTGTCGAGGATCAGCAAGTCCGGCTGCCGTGTCCGCGCGGCGTCTTCCCAGGCCAATTGACCGACGGCGATATCGGAAATATCTGCCAGGGAGGTATCGCGCTGGGTCTGCTCCATGAAATGGCGCACGTATTCATCGACCCGCACGCCACCGAAGTGCGCCTGCAACTGGGCCGCCAACCAGCTCTTGCCGCTGGATTCCGGACCGGTCAGCACCACCACTTTCATGCGCGCAGGGCCGGGTCGGCGCGCCATTCTCGCCAGCCTTGCACCGCCAGCAGGGTAAAAAGGGCATAGAGTGCTGCAGTCAGGTACAGGTCTTTATAGATGAACAGACCGACAAAAATCACGTCGAGGACGATCCACAATGGCCAGCATTGCACGCGTTTCTGCGCCATCCACCACTGGGCAACCAGGCTGAACCCGGTGAGCGCCGCGTCAAGCCAGGGTTGCGCGGCATCGGTCCAGTGGGCCATCGCCCCACCCAGCATCAAGCTGCCCGCGGCACCCATCGCCAGGCCGAGCCACACCGACGGCGCGCCCAGGCGCGTCACCTGCCGTCCCTCGTGATCGTGCCCGGCACGGGTCCACTGCCACCAGCCATACAGTTGCAGGACGGCATAGACCACCTGCAACAACATGTCGGAGTACAACTTCACCTCGAAGAAAATCCAGCTGTACAACAGCACCATGACCAGGCCGATCGGCCAGCACCAGGGGTTCTGCTTGACGGTCAACCAGACAGCGATCACGCCGAGGGCTGCGGCAAACAGTTCAAGCCCGGACATGGCGGTTCCTTGGGGAAGTCGGAGAGGGCGGGGATTGTAAACGCTAAGGGGCGCAGACCTCCAATTTCCGCGCTGGAGGTTCTGAGCCATTGCGAGCAAGGAGGGTCAACGTAGGCAACGTACCTGAGGTAAGCACCGAATCAATGTGTGCGAGCCTGCTCGCGAAAGCGGGATTTCAGCGTCCATCCGTGCTGAATATCCCGCCGTTTTCGCGAGCAGGCTCGCACACCGGGTGCTTCTCAGACCCGGAACTGCTTGAGCAA
This sequence comes from Pseudomonas frederiksbergensis, assembly GCF_035751725.1. Taxonomy (GTDB): domain Bacteria; phylum Pseudomonadota; class Gammaproteobacteria; order Pseudomonadales; family Pseudomonadaceae; genus Aquipseudomonas; species Aquipseudomonas frederiksbergensis_A. Next base: position 2,664,986 of record NZ_CP142104.1, read on the forward strand.
CCCGTTCAGCTGTTCGCTCAGGTCTTTGAGGCGCGCGCTGGCCAGGCTCGATTGCTCGGCGGCCACGGCGGTGCTGTGGGACAGGCCGGCGGCCTGGGTGACGTTCTGGTTGATGTCCTCCACCACATGTGCCTGTTGCAGGGTCGCACTGGCGATAGAGGCGTTCAGGCTGTTGAGATTGCGCAAGGCCTGGCCGATGGCATTGAGACTGGCGCCCGCAAGGCCGGCCTGCTCGATCGTCAGTTGGGAAGCGCGGCTGCTGTCGCTGATGACCTTCACTGCGGCTTCGGAATGGTTTTGCAGGCGTTCGATCATGGCCTGGATTTCGGCGGTGGATTTTTGGGTGCGCTGGGCCAACAGGCGCACTTCGTCGGCCACCACGGCAAAGCCACGGCCCTGCTCGCCGGCGCGGGCAGCTTCGATCGCCGCGTTGAGTGCCAGCAGGTTGGTCTGCTCGGCGATGGAGCGAATCACCTCCAGCACGCTGCCGATCTGGGTGCTTTCGCTGGCCAGGGTGCGGATCACTTCCACCGCCTGGTCGATGGTCTGCGAGAGCCGGTCGATCTGCTGCAAGCTGCCGTCGATGTTGACCTGGCCTTGCTGGGCCTGGGACTCGGCGTCGCGCATTTCACTGGCCGCATGCTCGGCATTCTTGGCCACGTCCTGCACGCCATAGGTGACTTCGTTGATCGCGGTCGCCACCAGTTCCATTTGTTGGGATTGTTGCTGGCTGCGTTGCTGGGCCTGGGCGGCGTCGTTGCCCAGTTCGCTGGACGATTGTCCCAGGGCGCTGGCGGAGGCCTGCAACTGGCTCACCACCTGCCGCAGCTTGGCGGTGAATGCGTTGAAGTGTCGCGCCAATTGCGTGACTTCGTCCTGGCCGTGGGTATCCAGGGTCCTGGTCAGGTCGCTTTCGCCACTGGCGATATTGGCCATGGCGTTGACGGTCTCCTGAAGCGGGCGAACGATGCTGCGCACGATCAGCGTCAGGAGCAGGCCCATGACCAGGGTAATCGCCAAGCCAATCAGCGAAGCCTTGATCAACTGGGACTGGAACTCTGCCTGGACGTCATCCACGTACACGCCGGAGCCGATGATCCAACCCCAGGGTTCGAACAGCTTGACGTACGAGGTCTTGCCGACCGGGGCTTCGGCGCCCGGCTTGGGCCAGAGATAATTGATCATGCCGGCGCCCTTGGCCTTGGCGATGGCGACCATTTCGTTGAACAGCGCGTAACCGTTGGGGTCGCGAATGGCAGAGAGATTCTGGCCTTCGAGTTTCGGGTTGGTCGGGTGCATGACCATGACCGGTGTCAGGTCATTGATCCAGAAGTAGTCGCTCTGGTCATAGCGCAGCCCGCGCACCGCGCTCAGGGCCTGCTTCTGCGCCGCCTCGCGGGTCAGGGTGCCGGCGGTTTCCAGGCCATGGTAGTAGTTCAACACACCGCTGGCGGTCTGGACCACATGCTGGGTCTTCTGCACCTTGGCCTGATACAGATCCGTGTGGATCTGCTTGAGCATAAACGCGCCCAACGTGAACAACATCACGATGGCCACGACCAGGATGAGCCACAAGCGTCGGCTGATCGATACACTGCGCAAGCTATTCATAGGCTGTCACTCCGCTTCTTATTCTTGTCATTAACGACGGCCGGCACTTTAACGCTCGGCAGGTACGCGTGATTGACCTGGGTCATAACGCGGCAGCGTTATCAGGGCTTGTCTGATAGGATTTCGGCCCCGCAGCGCAAAACCTGAGCCTGTTCCGTTTTTTCATTGGTTTTTTTTGCAAGGTCGCGGTTATCGTGCAGCCGCTGCGTGCACCTGCGTAACGTTCGAATAGAGATAAGGCCTGGATAGACCGGCCTTTTTTGGGGGATGAATGGATTTGTGGACTGCCTTTTCGGCATTGATTCTTGGCGTGGTAGAGGGCTTGACGGAATTCCTGCCGATTTCCAGCACGGGGCATCAGATCGTCGTCGCAGACTTGCTTGGGTTTGGTGGTGAGCGTGCGATGGCATTCAACATCATTATCCAACTAGGCGCGATCCTGGCGGTGGTCTGGGAGTTCCGGCGCAAGATTTTCGAGGTGGTGCTGGGCCTGCCTACCCAGCCCGGCGCACGTCGTTTCACCGCCAACCTGCTGATTGCCTTCTTCCCCGCCGTGATACTGGGCGTGCTGCTTGCCGACTGGATCCACCATTACCTGTTCAACGCGATCACCGTCGCCACGGCGCTGGTGGTGGGTGGTTTGGTGATGCTTTGGGCCGAGAAGCGCCAACACAGGGTGCACGCCGAGAGTGTGGATGACATGACTTGGAAGGATGCCCTGAAAGTCGGCCTGGCCCAGTGCATCGCGATGATTCCTGGCACCTCCCGTTCCGGGGCAACCATTATCGGCGGGCTGCTGTTCGGCCTGTCGCGCAAAACCGCCACGGAGTTCTCGTTTTTCCTGGCGATGCCGACCATGGTCGGCGCGGCGGTTTACTCCGGCTATAAATACCGCGAGCTGTTCGTACCGGCGGATTTCCCGGTATTTGCCATAGGCTTCATCACCGCGTTCATCTTCGCCATGATCGCGGTCAAGGGCCTGCTGCGCTTCATCGCCAGCCACAGCTATGCGGTGTTCGCCTGGTATCGGATTGCGTTCGGCCTGCTGATCCTGGCGACCTGGCAATTTGGTTGGGTGGACTGGACTGCGGCCAAGCCATGAACGATTCAGGCCGGCGCGGCGCGCGTCACACTGGCGGAGCCGTGCAGAACCTGCGGCTCAAGCTGGGGGTGTTCGCGCTGCTGTGCGCCTTGCCGTTGTCCGGTTCGCTGCTGCTCGGGCTGCAAGGCGAGTCCTGGGTGCCAATGACAGCTTACGGCGTCGTCAGTGTCGTGGCGTTCCTGCTCTACTGGAGCGACAAGCGAAAGGCGCAATCCGACGCTTGGCGCACGCCGGAAAATGTCTTGCACGCCGTTGAGCTGGCCGGTGGCTGGCCCGGAGCATTGCTGGCCCAACAGGTGTTTCGCCACAAGACCCGCAAGGTGTCGTTCCAGGTGGTGTTCTGGTTTGTCGTGTTGTTGCACCAGGGATTCTGGGTTGACCAGTTGTTCCTGGGTGGGCATCTGTTGGCGTTGTTCTAGGCGCTACAGCAACAACCCAACCTGTGTACGCTTCGGCAGTTTGCTGACCACCAGTTGATGGGAGCGCTGCAGCAACCCTCGCAATTCGTCGTCGCCCAGCGGGTAGGGCACGTTCATGATGATCCACTGTGCACGCGCCAGATAGGGTGCCGGGTGAATGCCTGGCCGGTCGCAATGGCCGAGAAACAGGTCCTTGTCGACCTTGAACGCCAATGAGTCGCCGCGCAGTCCCTGCAAGGCGAACATCTTGTTTCCAGCGATGGAAAATACCCGCACGCCGCCCCATTTATAGTCTTCCCTGGCCCCTGGCAAGCCCAGGCAAAACCGTGCGACGTCCTCTTCGCTCCAGCTCATAGCGTTTTATCTCCACATTGTTCGAATGCCGCTACCAGGTGATCGATCCAGGCGCGCACCGCCGGCAGCATACCCCGTCGGTGGGGATAAACCGCCAAGAGCCAGCCATCGGGGGACGACCAACCCGGCAACAGCTCCACTAATCTGCCGTCACGCAATTCCTCTTCGCAATACATGCTTGGCAACAGCGTAAAGCCCAGGCCGGCGAGGGCGCAGGCGCGGCGCACGATGAAATCATCGATGCCCAGGCGTGCTTCCAGGGTCAGCTCGGTACTTTGACCATCGCTGTCAAGCAGGCGCAGGTGAACCAGCCGATCCGCTTCCAATGCCCCCAGCACCGGCAATTGCCGAAGATCTTCCGGGGTTTCGATTCGTCGTCCCTGGGTGAAGGCCGGGCTGGCGACCATGATCAACCGGGCCTGGCGCAAGCGGCGAGTCATCAAGAGTGGGTCTTCGTCCCCCAGGTCCCGCACGCGCAGCGCGACGTCGATGCCTTCGCTGACCAGATCCACCCGGCGGTTGAGCAGCGTCATCTCCAGTTGGACCTGCGGATACTTAGCCAGGAAGGTTTCGATGATCGATGGCAGGAACTGATGCGCCAGTCCCACCGGGCTCGACACCCGCAATCGTCCACGGGGTTCGCTGGACATGCTTGCCACGGCCTCGTCGGCCATCTCCGCCTCCAGCAGCATCGCCTGGCAGTGGCGCAGGTAGCGTTCGCCCACTGCGGTCAGCTTCAACTGGCGGGTCGTACGTTGCAGCAGGCGAGCATTGAGACGTTCTTCCAGCTCGGCGATACGCCGTGACAGCCGCGACTTCGGGATGCCGAGCAGGCGGCCGGCCGCAGCGAAGCCGCCGGCCTCGACCACCTTGGCGAAGTAATAAAGATCGTTGAGGTCTTGCATGTTGAACTCGATTGTCCTGTCAGTGGAACGAACTATCGCATTTTCGCTTACTTATCGGCCATTGGTTTCATCGATAGGATTGTTCTCAATTGATCGCCTGGTCGCGATCCTCACTTGGAGAGCACTCACATGAAACTGTTGCACATCGATTCGAGCATCCTCGGCGACAACTCGGCTTCGCGCCAACTCAGCCGTGAACTGGTCCAGGCGTGGACTGCCGCCGACTCTGACATCACCGTCACTTACCGAGATTTGGCTGCCGACGCCATCAGCCACTTTTCCGCCCAGACGCTGGTCGCCGCCGGCACCAGCGCTGAGCTGCGTGACGCCGCCCTCAAGCACGAGGCCGACCTCAGTGCGTCGACCATGGCCGAGTTCCTCGCCGCAGATGCGGTGGTGATTGCAGCGCCGATGTACAACTTCAGTATTCCAACCCAGCTCAAGGCCTGGATCGACCGCATCGCTGTCGCCGGCCAGACGTTCCGCTACACCGAAGCCGGCCCGCAAGGCCTGTGCGGCGGCAAGAAACTGGTGATCGTCTCCACCTCCGGCGGTGTGCATGCCGGGCAACCGAGTGGCGTGGGCCACGAGGAATATCTGAAGCTGATGTTCGGTTTCCTGGGCATCACTGACATTGAATTCGTCCGCGCCGAGGGCCTGGCCTACGGTGACGACATGCGCACCAAAGCGATGAGCGAGGCCAAGCTGCAGATCCGCCAGCAGTTCGCCGCCGCGTAAGGCTTGCGTAAAGGCGCCAGGCGCTTCGGGCAACCTGCGCAAAACCCTGTATTCTCGTCGTCAATGGGACGGCTGGGGTACGGGGTTTTTTCGTACCCGGCGCCGGGCTTGATGGCGCAGGTCATGCACGGCCAGAACGGCGACGACGGGGACCCTCCCGTGCGCGTGCGAAGGTGGAAAGGTCGATGACACGTCTTGGTGCAGCATTGCTGTTTTGTCTGGTAGCCAGCCTCGGTCCGGTGCAGGCCGCGCCGGCGCCGCATCCGCATTGGAGCGCCGGTTTCCACGAACTGGACTTCCTCGATCCGCTGGACCAACAGCCGATGCATGCCATCGCGTTTTATCCGTCCACCGCGAAAGATCAGTCCAGCTCCCTGGGCGGCTACCAGATCGACGCGGCGCCGGACGCCCAGATCGCCATCGGCCGCTTTCCATTGCTGATGCTGTCCCACGGCAATACCGGCACGCCCCTGGCCCTGCACGACCTGGCCACCTCGCTGGCACGCAAGGGGTTCGTGGTGGTGGCGGTGATTCATCCGGGTGACAACGCCCAGGATCACAGCCGGCTCGGCACGTTGAGCAACCTGTACGGCCGGCCGATCCAGATATCCGAAGCCATCAGCGCAACCCTGAATGATCCGATGCTCTCGCCATTCGTCAATGCCGCGCAGGTTGGCGTGATTGGCTATTCGGCCGGCGGCGAAACTGCCTTGATCCTTTGCGGCGCCACGCCGGACCTCAATCGCCTGCGACGCTACTGCCAGGAACGGCCCGATGACCGTGACGCCTGTAATACCCGGGGCGAGTTGATTGCCGACCGCGATGATCTCTCGCCAGTGGCTGATCCCAGGGTTCGCGCGTTACTGCTGATGGCGCCGTTGAGCCTGAAATTCGGTCGTCACACGTTGGCCGACGTCCATGTGCCGGTGCTGCTCTACAGCGGCGACGGCGACAAACTGGTGGCGTTCGACAAGAACGCAGCAGCCCTGGCCCGCAAACTACCTACCGCGCCGGATTTCAAGACGTTGGCCGGGGCCGGCCACTTTGTCTTCATGGCGCCTTGCACGGACGAGCAGATTGCGGCGATGCCGGCGCTGTGCACCGATGCCGACGGGGTTGATCGCAAGGACATCCACCGCACTATGGTCTCCGAGGCCAGCCGCTTCTTCAGCCAGGCATTGGGCAAGCCGACCCGCGCCGGCATCAGGACCGCCGATCAGTGATCGCTGCGTCCGGCCCGCCGGCGCAGCAATAGCGCCAGGCCCAGGCCGATGAGCGACAGCAAGGCCGCGAAGAAGAAAATCGACGAATAGCCAAGGTTCAACGCCACTGCGCCCATCAGTGGGCCGGCAATCGCCAATGCCAGGTCGAAAAACACCGCGTAGGCACTCAACCCGGCGCCCCGGCTGCTGTTGGGCACCTGCTTGATCGCTTCCACGCCCAGCGCCGGATAGACCAACGACAAGCCGAAGCCGGCCAGGCCCGCGCCGACCAGGGCAAACGCGGTGGAGGGGGCGAGCCAGAGCATCACCAGCCCCAGGGTCTCGATGCTCATGCAGACAATGGCCGAGCTGAAGCCACCGAAACGGGCGATGCTGGAAATGAACAGCAGCCGCGACAGGATGAAACAGATGCCGAAGACCGTCAGGCACCACGCCGCACCGGTCCAGCCGCGGCTCACGTAGAACAGCGTAATGAACGTGGTGAGCGTGCCGTAGCCGATCGAGGCCAGGCACAGGCTCGCGCCAAACGGCGATATGCGCCCGAACACCGCCCAGAAGGGCAGGCGCTCGCCACGCACGACCGGCACCGAGGGTTTATTGCGGATCAGCAACAACGCCATGCCGGCCAACAAGGACAAGGCGATGCCCAGGCTGGCGAAACCGAGGCTACCGACCATCACCACCCCCAGCGGCGCGCCGATGGCGATGGCCCCGTAGGAAGCGATGCCGTTCCAGGAAATCGATCGGGCGGTATGCTCCACGCCGACCTGGCCCATGCACCAACTGATCGTCCCGACGCCGATCAGGCCTTGGGCCACGCCCAAGAGCACGCGACCAACGATCAGGATCAACAGGCTTGGCAAGGCAAAGTCCTGCAACAATGTCGAGATCAGTGTCAGCACACCACTGAGTACAATCCCCAGCAAGCCATAAACGATGGCCCGCTTGGTGCCGATACTGTCCGACAACCTCCCGGCCATGGGCCGGCTGAGCAGGGTCGCCAGGTACTGGGAACCGATGGTCAGCCCGGCGATGACGGCGCTGAAACCCAACTGGTCATGGACATAGCCAGGCAACACGGCGATCGGCAGGCCGATGCAGAGAAACGCGATGAACGTGTAGAAAACGATGGAGACGATCTGCAAGGTGATCGACAAGGAGCTGGGAGCGGGCTGGGCTGTTGGCATGGGGCTCGTTCGCGGGCAGCAGCAGGAGTGTCCCATCATGGCGCGTGACGAGGATAAAAGGAAGCTGACTAACGGTTTACCTGTGTTCTCGTTCCCATGGATCCTGTGCCGTTGAAATGCAAAAGCCCTGTCACATGGACAGGGCTTTCACTTGTAGCTCGAAGCTTACCGCTCGCAGGTGCTCTTAGAAGATCACACCCTGGCTGCGCAGGTAGTCGTCATAAGTGCCGCTGAAGTCGACCACGCCGTCGGCGCTCAGCTCGATGATGCGGGTGGCCAGGGACGATACGAATTCGCGGTCGTGGCTGACGAAGATCAACGTGCCCGGATAGTTTTCCAGCGCCAGGTTCAGCGCTTCGATGGATTCCATGTCCAAGTGGTTGGTCGGTTCGTCCATCACCAGCACGTTCGGCTTTTGCAGGATCAGCTTGCCGAACAGCATGCGGCCCTGTTCACCACCGGAGATGACCTTGACCGACTTGAGGATCTCGTCGTTGGAGAACAGCATGCGGCCCAGGGTACCCCGGATCATCTGCTCGCCCTGGGTCCACTGGCCCATCCAGTCGAACAGGCTGACGTCGTCTTCGAAGTCATGGGCATGGTCCTGGGCGTAGTAGCCCAGTTCCGCGCTTTCGGTCCATTTGACCGAGCCGGCGTCCGGTGTCAGCTCGCCCATCAAGGTGCGCAGCAGGGTGGTCTTGCCGATGCCGTTCGGGCCGATGATCGCCACGCGCTCGCCGGCTTCGACGGTGAAGCTGAAGTTCTTGAACAGGGTCTTGCCGTCGAAGCCTTTGGACATGCGCTCGATGGTCACGGCCTGGCGGTGCAGCTTCTTGGTCTGTTCGAAGCGAATGAACGGGCTGACGCGGCTCGATGGCTTGACCTCGGCCAGCTGGATCTTGTCGATCTGCTTGGCACGGGAGGTGGCCTGCTTGGCTTTCGAGGCGTTGGCCGAGAAGCGGCTGACAAACGTCTGCAATTCGGCGATCTGGGCTTTCTTCTTGGCGTTGTCCGACAGCAATTGCTCGCGGGACTGCGTGGCCGCGATCATGTACTCGTCGTAGTTGCCCGGGAACAGGCGCAGCTCACCGTAGTCCAGGTCGGCCATGTGGGTGCAGACGCTGTTGAGGAAGTGCCGGTCGTGGGAAATGATGATCATGGTGCTGTTACGCGCCGTGAGGATGTTTTCCAGCCAACGGATGGTGTTGATGTCCAGGTGGTTGGTCGGTTCGTCGAGCAACAGCACTTCCGGATCGGAGAACAATGCCTGGGCGAGCAATACGCGCAGTTTCCAGCCTGGGGCGACTTCGGTCATCGGGCCGAAATGCTGCTCCAGGGGAATGCCCAGGCCCAGCAGCAGTTCACCGGCGCGGGATTCGGCGGTGTAGCCGTCCATCTCGGCAAATTCGGTTTCCAGCTCGGCCACGGCCATGCCGTCTTCTTCGGTCATTTCCGGCAGCGAGTAGATGCGGTCGCGCTCGGCCTTGACCTTCCACAGCTCTTCGTGGCCCATGATCACGGTATCGATCACGGTGAATTGCTCGTAGGCGAACTGGTCCTGGCGCAGTTTACCCAGGCGCACGTTCGGCTCCAGCATCACCTGGCCGCCGGACGGCTCGAGGTCGCCGCCGAGGATTTTCATGAAGGTCGACTTGCCGCAACCGTTGGCGCCGATCAGGCCGTAGCGGTTGCCCGCGCCAAACTTGACAGAGACGTTTTCGAACAGTGGCTTGGCGCCGAACTGCATCGTGATGTTAGCTGTAGAGATCAAAGGTTTATCCTGCGGAACATTCAGAGTAGCTAAGGGTGCGGCAGTACCTGTTCAGTACCTGTTTGCGCCGATCCGCACCGCGCTAGAGGCTTCGCGGTCGCAAGCGCAAGGGTCCATCCGGCATAAGAGGACAGCTGCATACGGAGCGCCTGGCCCGAGTGGGTATGCGCCGAAGCCGGTTTTCCGGCATCGGCCAAAAGGGGGCGCATGATATTGGGCGGCGATTGTACTGGTCTGGACGCTTTAACGATAGGGTATTGCCTGGGCAAGACAGTTTTTCACAACTGAGGATAACTTTCAGTTACAAAGTCTGGCTAAAATGCCATCTCACTCGACGCCATCCACCTCGCCGCTTGGCTGGCCAGGAGACGCCGCCTGTCAACTCCTGCATTGTGACGAACTCCGTGAAGCTCATCATTGTTGCGATCTACATCCTCTCCATCGGCTATGTGCACCTGCGCGGACGCGTGCGGCATAAGATCGGCCGCCAACTGAGCGATCACTCGTCCTTCCTCGCGCCGGTCAATTGCCTGCTCTACCTGTGCTCGAAACTGCCCAGCAAGCCGTTCCTCAGCCCAAGGGAATTCCCGGACCTGAGCCCGTTGCAGGCCCATTGGGAAGAGATCCGCGCTGAAGGCCGGAACCTGTTGCAGGCAGGCGAGATCAAGCGTTCCAACCAATACGACGATGTGGGTTTCAACTCATTCTTCAAGACCGGCTGGAAGCGTTTCTACCTCAAGTGGTACGGCGACAGCCATCCGTCGGCCATGAAGCTCTGCCCACGTACCACCGAACTGGTACAGGGCATCGGCTCGATCAAGGCGGCCATGTTCGCCGAATTGCCCCCCGGCTCGAAACTGGTGCGCCATCGCGATCCGTATGCCGGCTCCTATCGCTATCACCTGGGCCTGCAGACCCCCAACGATGCCGGTTGCTACATCGATGTCGATGGCGAGCCCTATCATTGGCGCGACGGCGAGGCGGTCATCTTCGACGAGACGTTCATCCATTACGCCGAAAACACCACGGCACAGAACCGCATCATCTTGTTCTGCGATGTGGAACGGCCGATGAAGTACCGTTGGGCCACGGCGTTCAACCGCTGGTTCAGCCGTACCGTGATGGCCGCCGCTGGCGCGCCGAACGATGCCGGTGACAAGACCGGCGGCCTGAACCGGGCGTTTTCCCGACTGTACAAGATCCGTCTGCAAGGCAAGGCGCTGAAGAAACGCAATCGCACGTTGTACTACATGCAGAAGTGGGCGTTCTTTGGGGCTCTGCTGGCGATTTTCGTCTGGATCTGAAGGTTCAGGGCTTCTCTGTCTCCAGTTGTTCCCACATCCTGGCGGTGATCCGTTGGCGATGGTTATAACCTTCCCACGGGTCAGCGCCCAGGCCTTTGGCCCGTTCCAACGCAGTCTGGATGTCCCACTGCTGGGCGTTACGCAGGCCGTCCAGTTCGTCACGGGCAATCGGGACCGAAACCGGCAGGCCCGGCCTTGCGCGCACCGAGTAGGCAGCCACGGTGCTGGCGCCGCGGGCGTTGCGCAGATAATCGATAAATACCTTGCCCACGCGGTTCTTGGGTCCCATGGTCGCGGTGATCCGCTGCGGCATCTGGCGGGTCAGGAATTGCGAGATGGCCTTGGCGAAAGCCTTGGTGACCTCCCATCCCTCGCTGCGAGCCAATGGCACGATGACGTGCATGCCTTTGCCGCCGCTGGTCTTGAGAAATCCCTGCAGGCCCAGCTCGTCCAATACGGACAAGGTCATGCGCGTCGCTTCGAGCATGGCGCTCCAGGGCAATGACGGGTCGGGGTCCAGGTCCAGGACGAACAGATCGGGCGTCTCGATTCGGTCATGGGTGGCCGTCCAGGTGTGCAATTCCACCGCGCCCATCTGCGCCGCGCCGACCAGGGCATGGATACTGTCGATTTCCATCAGCGCCGCGTGGCCCGGGTCAAGCTTCGGATCCAGCTGCTTGATATGGGGTATTTCAAGGCGATCTGGATGTTTCTGGAAGAACAGTTGCTCGCCGATTCCCTCCGGTGCCCGCACAAGTGCGACAGGCCTCAACTTCAGGTGCGGTAGGATCCATGGCGCGATCTCCAGGTAATACTGCGCCAGTTCGGCTTTTTGTACGCCGCTGACGCTGTCAACGACGCGGTCGGGGTGGGTGATCATCACGCCGTCGACCTTGGCGGCGTCTGCCTTGGTGCGGCGCTTGGGCTTGGGAGGCGCGGCTTTTATCGGCATGGGCTGCTCGCGCACCACGCGGCTGGCGTGCCCGTCGCCCGGCAGGCCAAGGAATACCGCTTGGCGAACCAGGCCCTCGGCGGTCCATTCGGCAAATTCGACTTCGCAGACTTGGGCCGGCTCGACCCAATGCACACCGCGTCCCTGTGCACCGCGCAGTGGCTGGTCCAGCGGGGAAGTATCGCGCTCCTGGGCGCAGAGTCTTTCGTGCAACTGCGTGAGTTGAGCCTGGCTGAAGCCCGTACCGACGCGGCCGGCATACACCAGGCCCGACGGCCCGTTGACCGCCAGCAACAGGGCGCCGAAGCCGTTGCGTTTGCCTTGTGGGCGCGTGAATCCCACGATGACAAAGCATTGGCGCAGCCGACACCTGAGCTTGACCCAATCGGGGTTGCGGCCCGAGACATAAGGGCTGCCCAGACGTTTGCCGACCACACTGTCCAACGACAGCGCGGTGGCACTTTCGAAAATGTCGTGTTGGCTGGCGGAGAATGCCTCGGAAAACCGCAGGCGCTTGCTGGCGTTGTTCTTCAGGGCGTTCTTGAGCGCGGAGCGGCGTTCTTCCACCGGTTTCTCGCGCAGGTCGACACCATTGAGGAACGGCGCGTCGAACAGGAAATACACCATGTCGACGCTGCGTCCGATTTCGAAGGCCTGGCGCAGGGCAGGGAAGTCCGAATGGCCGGCGTCGTCGAGCAGGACAAGTTCGCCGTCGAGCCAACAATTGCCCAGGTCCAGCTTCGCCAAGGCGTCGGCATGCAGCTTGAGCCGCTCGGTCCAGTCCGTGTGGTGGCGGTTAAACAGCCGGACCTCGCCATTCTCGATGCGCGCCATGAGGCGATAGCCGTGGAATTGGATCTCATAGCGCCATTCCCCGGCCGGCGGTTGTTCCACGGGCGTGGCCAATTGCGGTGACAGACGTTCCGGCAGCCGGCCGTTGTCCACCTGATCGCCCCGTCGGGCACGGCTGCGAGTCGTTGTTGCGTGCGCTTGCACGGCAGACAGACGGGCAGATTCACTCTCGGCCTTGGCCATGACAGATTCCCTTGTGTTACAGGCGCCCGGGGTTTAGCCCCGGGAGGCCTTGGTGGCTTTTTTAGCAGGAGCGGATTTACGCGTCTTGGTCGATTTTGCTGCCGTTTTTTCAGCCGATTTTTCCGGGCTCTTGCCCTTGCCACCGAGGCTGCGCTTGAGCAGCTCGGTAAGGTCGATGACGTCGGCGGTCTTGCGTTGTTCTTCGCCCGGGTCGGTTTCCACCGCTTCGAGGCGGCCTTCGGTGGCCTTTTTTTCCACCAGTTCCATGATTTTTTCCTGGAAACTGTCGCGGTACTCCTGGGGTTCCCAGTCGCCGCTCATGTCTTCCACCAGGCGCTTGGCCATGTCCAGTTCGCCCTTTGCCAGCGTTGGGTTGGTCACTTCGTCGCCCAGCTCCAGGACGTCGAGTTCGCGGACCTCGGCGGGCCAGCGCAGCATCACCAGCACCAGGGCTTCTTGCAACGGCATGAGCGCCGCCAGGTGTTGGCGGGTATGCAGCACGACATTTGCCAGGGCGACCTTGTTGGTCTTGAGCAGCGTCTCGCGCAGCAACGCATAGACCTTGCCACCGCGTTTGTCCGGCGCCAGGAAATACGGCTTGTCGATGTTCTGGAGCGGGATCTTTTCGCTGTCCACGAAAGAGAAAATGTCGATGGTCTGGGTGGACTTGGGGTGGGCTGCGCGAATTTCATCCTCGCTGATCAGCACATATTGACCCTTCTGGTATTCCACGCCTTTGACGATGTCATCCTTGGTCACTTCCTTGCCGGTGACCTTGTTGACGCGCTTGTAGCCCACCGGATCCATGCTGCGTTTGTCCAGCCAGTCGAAATCCACACCTTGGGACGCGGTGGCCGACACCAGTGCCACCGGAATGTGGACCAGCCCGAAACTGATTGCGCCTTTCCAGATTGCCCGTGCCATGGTGCAATTTTCCTTACCGGTGAATGGTCTCTCTGGTGACCCCCAGGGCTTGGAAAAAGTTTCCGCCGGCCGCCGGCTGGCTGCGGTTGGCCGCTTGGAATAGCCTGGCAGCGGAGATGCCTAGTTACATCTTCGCGGGGATATTTCGCTTAACAACAACGAACCTGCGGCGTAGCGTGCTTTCGATATGCCGGTGTCATCACCGTGTCGCTGGGAGGTTCCATGAACAGGCTGATACTCGTTCTAACCGCGCTATCAATGAGCGCCGCCGCGCAAGCGGTCACGCCGGGCGTGGGGCCAGTGCTGGCCCAGAACCTGCCGGGCAACAACAACCCATACAACAGCCCGATCCGCCGGGCCAATCCCAACAGCATGCAGGGCACCCAGCCCAACGTGCCGACGATTCGCAGCAACCCGACAGTGCCGGTGCCACGCCCTCCGACCTTGGAAAACGGCGGCATCGGCAATGGTTACCCCCGGGCTGGCTCGGCTCCCGGCTCGCCACGCCCCACCATCGAATCCCCGACACCTCCCAGGAACATGAATAACGGCAATCGCTGAGGCGCCGTCCTGATCCACATCACCACAGAAGGAAGTGTGCATGTTGCGTAAAACAATCCGGACCACCCTGTGTGCCAGCGCTATGGTGGTCTTCGCCACGCCAGTCTTCGCCGCGCAAGTGCAGGCATTGAAGAGCGAGGAAGGCACCCTCGAAGTGACAACCGTGGTCAGGGGGCTCGAGCATCCCTGGTCCGTGGCGTTCTTGCCCGACCAGCAGGGCATGCTGGTGACGGAGCGCGCCGGCAACCTGCGGTTTGTGGGCACCGATGGCAAATTATCCGCACCGTTGAACGGTGTTCCCGAGGTCTGGGCCAAGGGGCAGGGTGGTTTGCTGGATGTGGTGCTGTCGCCGGACTTCAAGCAGGACCGTACGATTTACCTGTCCTACGCCGAGGCCGGTAAGGACGGCAAGGCCGGTACCGCCGTGGGCCGGGGGCAACTGTCCAAGGACTTGAAAAGCCTCGACGGTTTCGACGTGATTTTCCGACAACAGCCCAAGCTCTCCACCGGCAATCACTTCGGCTCCCGCCTGGTGTTCGACCGGGACGGCTACCTGTTCATCACCCTGGGGGAAAACAACGATCGCCCGACCGCCCAGGACCTGGACAAGTTGCAGGGCAAGATCGTGCGGATCTACCCCGACGGCAAGGTGCCTGACGACAACCCCTTTGTCGGTCAGAAGAACGTACGCCCGGAGATCTGGTCGTACGGCCTGCGCAACCCCCAGGGCGCTGCGCTCAACCCGTGGAACGGCACGGTGTGGGAGAACGAGCACGGCCCCAAGGGCGGTGACGAGTTGAACATCGTCGAGCGGGGCAAGAACTATGGCTGGCCGCTGGCGACCCACGGCGACAACTATTCAGGCGCGCCGATCCCCGAGGCCCAGGGCAAGACCGTCGAAGGCACCGTCGGGCCGCACCATGTCTGGCAGGTGTCGCCAGGGCTCAGCGGCATGGCGTTCTATGACAATGACCGCTTCAAGCCCTGGCAACGCAACGCGTTTATCGGGGCGTTGGTGTCCAAGGACCTGATCCGCCTGGAATTCGAGGGCGACAAGGTCGTTCATGAGGAGCGCTTGCTGGGTGAACTCAAGGAACGTATCCGGGACGTTCGCCAGGGCCCGGATGGTTTCCTCTATGTGCTGACAGATGAAGACGACGGTGCGCTGTACAAAGTCGGTCTGAAATAACCGCGATGCGATCAAGCTCTTTGTGGCGCGGGAGCAAGCTCCCTCGCCACAGGAATGCGCAGGTTGGGATTTTGATTGACTTGCCAAGCGGTCGCGGCTAGTTTCCAACCATGACTTCCACACCATTGCGCAGCCAGCCAAGCATTATTACCGCCATTCCTTATTGGCGGGCTAGCTGACGGCTGCACCGAACCCGCCCTAGAGGCGGGTTTTTTCTTTCTGTCTCCGGGGCTCTCTCAGAACCAGGAGACCGCCATGACCCCGACCAGCGCCGAGCAGGATTTGCTGGAACATTACGTGAAGAAAATTCTCGCCGCGCCGGTCTACGAGCTGGCGGTGGCCACGCCGTTGCAGGCGGCTCCTGCGTTGTCCCAGGCCATGGGCAACCGGATCCTGCTCAAGCGTGAAGATCTTCAGCCGACCTTTTCCTTCAAGATCCGCGGTGCCTATAACAAGTTGGTGCAACTGACCCAGGAGCAGCGCAGCCGTGGTGTCATCACGGCCTCGGCGGGCAATCATGCCCAAGGCGTAGCGCTGGCGGCACGGGAGCTGGGCGTTTCGGCCTGCATAGTCATGCCGCTGACCACCCCAGAGCTGAAAGTGACGGGTGTGCGTAGCCGAGGCGCCGAGGCGCTGTTGCACGGCGAAAGTTTCCCGTTTGCCCTGGCGTTCGCGCTGGACCTGGCTCGCCGGACAGGGCGGGAATTCGTTTCGCCGTTTGACGATCCGGATGTCATCGCCGGGCAGGGAACCGTTGCGATGGAAATCCTGCGCCAGCATCCGGGCCGGCTGGACGCTATTTTCGTTCCGGTGGGCGGCGGGGGCCTGATCGCCGGGGTGGCGGCATATGTCAAATACCTGCGTCCGGAGATCCGCATCATCGGCGTCGAATCGGAACACTCCGCATGCCTGCAAGCCGCACTGGCGGCCGGCACACGGGTGACGCTCCCTGCGGTGGGCACCTTTGCCGATGGCGTGGCAGTGGCGCAAATCGGTGCCCATGGTTTCGATATCTGTCGTTTCTGTGTCGATGAAGTGATGACTGTAGCCAATGATCAGCTCTGCGCAGCAATCAGGGATATCTATGACGATACCCGCTCGATCACCGAGCCCTCCGGCGCGCTGGCGGTGGCGGGTATAAAGCAATACGTGGCGCAAAGCGCAGCGCAAGGCCAAACGCTGGTTGCCATCAACTCCGGCGCCAACATCAACTTCGACAGTTTGCGCCACGTGGCTGAACGCGCAGCGGTGGCAATCGCCTGATTTTGAATGGCGCTGCACATATTTTTGAGTCACCCGACGGATGCCCGGCCATGAAGTCGAAATAATGGCTACTCTGAGCCTGGCAAGCCGAACGGCGCGATTGCAGTTTGCATGGAAGGAAGACTGGCTCCATGCATTTTGCATGACCCGTACGTCGGCCTTGCTGGCTAAGTCATTGATTTGTCACGACCTGAATGTATCAGGATATGGGCATATTTATTGCGGCTGGATACAGGAGCCCGATCTACGGGCCCCAACACCAGAAACGCCAAAAATGAACGAACGGCACGGCATTCCTAGTCCAGTCCGCAGGGAAGAATCGGACGAAAATACCGCCGTCGTGAACATAAATTGGCTGGCTCAACAGGAGAGAGTTGCCATGTTTTTATCTGCCCTCGAAATGCGAAACATCATTGAAAGCAGCCTGCTGCCCAAGCGGTCGCAGTGCACGTTGTCACCGGACTTGTCGATGACCGTCAAGATCTACGACGATCATGAAACCGATCGTGTGGCGCTGATCAAGAGCGACATCGATGCCACCAAGCTCACGGGCTGCCGTGCGATCAATGATCTGATTGCCGAACTGCGGACCGAACTCGATCACGGCCAGGGTTCAGGGAATTATTTCCATCAGCAGCATCGAATGAGCGGGCGCTAAACGTAGTCCGGCTTTCTTGACTTGACGCCCGGGTCCGATCCCTTCGAGCCCGGCGTCGAGTCTCTGAAGACGTTTATTGGTCCAGTTGCTGGCGGTACGGCAGGTCCGGCCCGGTTTTAGTGCAGGTCAACGCAGCAGCGCGCATGGCGAAGTCGAGCATCTTGCCGATTTGCCCAGCGTCCAGCGAATGCAAACCCTCCACATCATCCAATTGCTGTTCGGTCAGCCAGGCGATCAGTGCTGCCTGGAAGGTGTCGCCTGCGCCCACGGTATCGGCAATTTGCACCGGGCAAGCGGGGAGCGACCATACCCCATGCTGGCGGCTGAACACCGTCGCGCCCTGGCCACCACGGGTCAGGAATGCCAGTTGGCAACGATGCTCCAGCCAGCTACCAATGACCACCTGCGGGTCTTGGCCGGGATACAGCAGGCTCAGGTCTTCATCGCTGACTTTGATCAGGTCGGCATACTCAACCAGTGTCGCGATCCGCGAGCGCCACAACTCGATATCCGGTTGCGGGTTGAGCCGCACGTTCGGGTCCAGGCTGATTAAGCGTTTGCCGCTCTCGCGCTGAACCAGCGTAAGCAGCGTGTCGCCGACGGGCTGCACCACCAGGGAAAACGAGCCGACGTGCAAGCCGCGCACCTCCGGACCCAGCTCCGGCAGATGTGCCAGGTTCAGTTGCCGGTCCGCGCAGCCTTCGCCACGGAAGCTGTAGTGCGGCGAGCCATTGGCCCCGACGGCGACCATCGCCAAGGTTGTTGGCGCGTCGAAATCATGGGAAAACCGAGTGCTGACGCCTTCATCGACCAGCACTTGATGCAGGCGACGGCCCAGGTAGTCAGTGGAAAGCCCGGTAAGCAGCGCCGATTCAACCCCTAGCCGACGCAGTCCCACCGCCACGTTGAAGGGCGAGCCACCGGCAATCGCCTTGTAATTTACTTGCGAAGCCGGAGTTCCCGCTTCGTTTGCGCTAAAGAAATCAAACAGCGCTTCACCACACACCAAATACATAATTGCCTGCTCTCAAAGGGTCGCGACGTGTTGCCGATAAATTTCATAAGCCTGCTGGGACGCTTCGACACGCGCAGCGTTTGGCCGGGTTTCGCTGGCCGGGTCGAGCTTGACGCAGCGCTCGCAGAGTTCGGCCAGGCCGTCTTGCGCGCCTGAATGACACCACGCCGCCTGGATCGCCGCACCCAACGCAGCCGCCTCGCTCTGCTCGGTGCAGATGACGGTGGTGTCCATGATATCGGCGACGATCTGCCGCCAGGCCGCGCTCTTCGAGCCGCCGCCGATCAAGCGGATGCTTTGTGCCTTCAGGCCGTTGGCGCGCAACAGGTCCAGGCCGTAGCGCAGGCCGAACGTCGTGCCTTCGACGACCGCGCGGCACAGATTGGCCCGGGTCAGGTTGGTGGTCGTCAGCCCGAGGAGGCTGCCGGTGGCGTGGGGCAGGGCGGGGACGCGTTCGCCGTTGAGGAACGGCAGCATGCAGACGCCCTCCGCACCGATCGGCGCCTGGGTTACCAGGGTGTTGAAGGTGTCGATGTCCAGGTCCAGCAGCTCGCGAATCGCCCCGGTGGCGTTGGTCAGGTTCATGGTGCAGATCAGCGGCAGCCAACCACCGCTGGAAGAACAAAAGGTTGCCACCGACGCTTGCGGGCTGACGGTAGGCTCCGCTCCAAAGGCATACACGGTGCCAGAGGAGCCGAGGCTCATGGTGATTACGCCGGGCTGGATATTACCGGTGCCGATGGCACCCATCATGTTGTCACCGCCACCGCTGGATACTATCGCCGCGGGATTGAGCCCCAGGTGCGCGGCGATTTCCGGCAGGATCCGGCCGACGGGTTGGTGAGCCTCGATCAGTTCGGGCAACGCCGATTGCAGTCGGCCGCTGGGGTCGATATGGCGCAGCAGCTCGACGTCCCATTGGCGGGTGCGCACGTTGAAATAGCCGGTGCCCGAGGCATCGCCGTATTCGCTGCAATGGCGGCCGGTGAGCCAGTAGTTGAGGTAGTCATGGGGCAGCAGGACACTGGCGATGCGCTCGAAGACCAGGGGATGCTGTTGCTGGGTCCAGAGCAGTTTGGAAACCGTGTAGCCCGGCGCAATCACCACGCCGAGGCGTTCAAGGCTGCCGTCTTCACCGCCCAGGTGCGCCAGGAGTCGGTCGTTTTCCGGCGTGGTCTCGGTGTCGCACCACAGTTTTGCCGGGCGCAGCACCTGACCTTGGTCATCGAGCAGCACCAGGCCGTGTTGCTGGCCGGAGACACCGATACCGAGGATGGCGCGGCCGTCGACGTTCGCGTCTGCCAATGCCTGTCGAGTGGCCTGGGTGAACGCATCGAGCCATTGCTGGGGGTCTTGTTCACGGCGGCCGTTGGCACCGCTGATCATGCTATGGGCAGCGGCGCCCTGGCCGAGCACCTGGCCACTGACCGAGTCCAGGATCAGGGCCTTGGTGCCTTGGGTGCCGCAGTCGATGCCCAGGAACAATTGTTGGTTTGCCATGGAAATCCTCGGATCAAAAGAACAAAACACAAAACCTGTGGCAATGGAATGACTTGTGGCGAGGGGATGAATCCCCTCGCCACAAAAAATGCGTCCAGGCATTAATCCGCTTCAGCCAGCACCCGCTCAAGCGTTCTCGTTACCCCATGCTCGCGCAGGCTGTTGCAACACCACTCGAAGGCTGCCACGAATTCGGGTGATCGGGGGATAGCCGTGCCAAAAATTTCTTCCACGTCCAGCATCCGCTGGGTCACCAGGACATCATCGGCCACCAGTGCCTGGCAGAACGCCGCGCGAGGGTCGGGGATCGAATAGGTCGTGCCATTTTCGTCGACGCCCTTCAGATACACCGCCCAGGCCGCCACCACCAATGCCGCGCGGCGGGTCTCGCCCCCATCGGCAATCAGGCGATTGATGGTCGGCACGGTGAATTTCGGGAATTTCGACGAGCCATCCGAACACACCCGTTCCAGTTGGTCGGCGATGGCCTGGTTGGAGAAGCGCTCCACCAGGGTGTCCTTGTATTGCGTCAGGTCGATGCCTGGCACGGGCGCCAACTGCGGTGTCACGTCCAAGTCCATATACGCGCGGATATAGCGCACGAACAACGGGTCGTTCATGGTTTCGTGGACGAAGCGATAACCCTTGAGGAAACCCAGGTAGGTCAGGGCAAGGTGGCTGCCGTTGAGCAGCTTGATCTTC
This sequence comes from Pseudomonas frederiksbergensis, assembly GCF_035751725.1. GTDB lineage: Bacteria > Pseudomonadota > Gammaproteobacteria > Pseudomonadales > Pseudomonadaceae > Aquipseudomonas > Aquipseudomonas frederiksbergensis_A. Next base: position 2,685,399 of record NZ_CP142104.1, read on the forward strand.
ATTTCTTCGTAGGGCGACACGTCGTCGGTGAATTGCACGCCGACGTTTTCCCAGGCCGGGCGACCATTGACGAACTTGTCTTCGAGCACCCACTGCACGAACGGCTCGCACACCACTGGCCATGCGTCATCGACGCCATGCTCGTCATGCAGTTGCAAGCGGTGGGCGCTACTGGTCATCGGCGTGATGCGGTCGACCATGGCGTTGGGGAAGCTCACGTTCTGGTCGATCCATTGGCCCAGCGCAGGATCGCGCAGCACGGCGAAGGCCAGCAGCGCCTTGCGGGTGACGGCGCCGTTGTGGGGCAGGTTGTCGCAAGACATCAGGGTGAACGCCGGCGTGCCCTCGGCGCGGCGCTTGGCCAGGGCAGCGCAGAGGAAGCCGAACACGGTCTTCGGCTCGTCGGGATGGGCCAGGTCGTGCTGGATCTGCGGCAGATGGGCCATGAACTCGCCGTTGCTGTCGTCGATGCAGTAGCCACCTTCGGTGATGGTCAGGGAGACGATGCGGATCTGCGGGTCGGCCAGTTTGTCGATCAATGCCTGGGCGCTGTCTTCGGCGAGCAGCATGTCGGTGATAGCGCCGATCACGCGAACTTCGGTGTCGTCGGTGTCGCCCAGTTCATAAAGGGTGAACAGGTAATCCTGGCCGGCCAGGTCATCCCGGGCGCGGCGATCGTCCGGGCGAAGGCCTACGCCGCAAATGGCCCAGTCGAGGCCTTCGCCAGTGTTCATCAACGCATCGGTGTAGTACGCCTGGTGCGCACGGTGGAAGCCACCGACGCCGATGTGGGCGATGCCTTGGCGTCGGTCGTCCAGGTTGTACGCGGGCAGGACGACCTCGGCGTTGAGGTTGTGCAGGTTCTGTCGGTTGAGTTTCATCGCAAAATCTCGGCTATCAGGCGGCAGCGCGCAGCGCGCGGGAAACCGCTACGCCCTCGGCATCGAATAAATGGCAGTGTTCGGCGTCCAGGTGCAGGTCCAGTTGCTCGCCGAATCGGCTCGCCAGGTCGCCGCGCACCCGCATGGTCAAGGCTTCGCCGGAAGCGGTGACGACGTGGCAGAAAGTGTCGCTGCCCAGGCGCTCGCTGACATCGGCGGTCACCCGCAGCGTGCAGTCGCCCGGTTGGGCCAGGTTCAGGTGTTCCGGGCGAATCCCCAGTGTCACCGCGCCGCCGACGCTCAGGTTGGCACCACTGCGCGGCAGGTTGATACGCGTGCCGGCGTCCAGCAGCACTTCACAACCCTGGCCGTCCAGAGCGGTGACCTTGCCCTTGAGGAAACCCATCTTCGGCGTGCCGAGAAATCCGGCCACGAACAGGTTGGCCGGTTGGTGGTACAGCTCCAGCGGCGAGCCGACCTGTTCGATGCGCCCACCGTTGAGTACGACGACCTTATCGGCCAGAGTCATGGCTTCGACCTGGTCGTGGGTCACGTAGATCATCGTCGCTTGCAGTTCTTTATGCAGGCGCGCCAGTTCCAGGCGCATCTGCACGCGCAGGGCGGCGTCGAGGTTGGACAGCGGTTCGTCGAACAGGAAAATCTTGGGATTGCGTACGATGGCCCGGCCGATTGCCACGCGCTGGCGCTGGCCGCCGGACAGTTGCTTGGGCTTGCGCTCGAGCATCGGTCCCAGTTCGAGGATGCGCGCCGCTTCGTTGACCTTCTTCTCGACGTCGGCTTTGGGCACGCCGGCCAGGTCCAGGGCGAAGGACATGTTCTTGCGCACGCTCATGTGCGGGTACAGGGCGTAGGTCTGGAACACCATCGCCAGGTCGCGCTTGGCCGGGCTGACTTCGGTAATGTCCCGGCCATCGAGTTCGATGGTGCCGTCGCTGACCTCTTCCAGGCCGGCGATCAGCCGCAGCAACGTGGACTTGCCGCAGCCCGATGGGCCGACAAAGACTACGAATTCACGGTCGTTCACCTCAAGGTCGATGCCCTTGATGATCGAGAAACCTTCGAAACCTTTTTGCAGATTCTTGATTTTCAGGTTGGCCATGATGATGGGCCTCCACTTCGGATAACTGTGTAGGGCGCGTTACTTCACCGCGCCGAAGGACAAACCGCGCACCAGCTGTTTCTGGCTGATCCAGCCAAAGATCAGGATCGGCGCGCAGGCGAGGGTCGAGACGGCGGACAACTTGGCCCAGAACAAACCTTCCGGGCTGGAGTAAGAGGCGATCAACGCGGTCAGTGGCGCGGCTTTGGACGAGGTGAGGTTCAGCGACCAGAAGGCCTCGTTCCAGCACAGGATCAGCGACAGCAACACGGTGGAGGCCAGGCCGCCCTTGGCGATCGGCAACAGGACGCGGACCATTTCCTGCCACAACGTGGCACCGTCCAGGCGCGCGGCTTCGAGGATGTCGCGAGGAATGTCCTTGAAGTAGGTGTAGATCATCCAGACCACGATGGGCAGGTTGATCAGCGTATAGATGATGATCAACGCGATACGGGTGTCCAGCAGGCCAAATTGCTTGGCGAGCAAGTAGATCGGCATCAGCACGCCCACCGGCGGCAGCATCTTGGTGGAGAGCATCCACAGCAACGTGCCCTTGGTACGTTGGGTTTCGTAGAACGCCATGGAGTACGCCGCCGGCACTGCAATCAGCAGGCAAAGGGCGGTGGCACTGAAGGAAATCACCACCGAGTTCCAGGCGAAGCTGAAGTAGTTGCTGCGCTCGTTGATGTGCAGGTAGTTCTCCAGCGTTGGCGCGAAGATGAACTGCGGTGGCGTGGCGAAGGCGTCGATCTCGGTCTTGAAGCTGGTCAGCACCATCCAGAAGATCGGGAAAAAGATCAGGATCGCGATGGCCCAGGCCAGCGTGCCCAACAGCAGGCTTTGCAGGCGACGGGATTGTTGAAGAGTCATGGCGACGGCCTCAATGCTTGTCGGTGAGGTTTTTGCCGATCATCCGGACCAGGATGATGGCGGCGATATTGGCGATGACCACGGCAATCAAGCCTCCGGCCGACGCCATGCCGACGTCGAACTGCACCAGCGCCTGGTTGTAGATCAGGTAGGCGAGGTTGGTGGAGGCATAGCCTGGGCCACCGTTGGTAGTGGTGAAGATTTCGGCGAACACCGACAGCAGGAAGATGGTCTCGATCATCACCACCACGGCAATCGGGCGGGCCAGGTGCGGCAGGGTCAGGTGCCAGAAAATGGCGATGGGGCCGGCACCGTCCAGGCGCGCGGCTTCTTTCTGTTCCTGATCCAGCGACTGCATGGCGGTCATCAGGATCAGGATCGCGAAGGGCAGCCATTGCCAGCTGACGATGATAATGATCGACAGCAACGGGTAATGAGCCAGCCAGTCCACTGGCTGGGCACCGAAGAGCTTCCACACCGAGGCGAGGATCCCGGAGACCGGATGGAAAATCAGGTTCTTCCAGATCAGCGCACCGACGGTGGGCATGATGAAGAACGGCGAGATCAGCAATACCCGCACGATGCCGCGACCGAAGAACTCACTGGCCTCCAGCAAGGCGCTGATCAATACCCCGAGCACGATGCTGATCAGCAGCACGCTGCCCACTAGCAGCAACGTATTGGTGGCACCAGGCATGAAGCCCGAGTCGGTCAGGAAATAGGTGAAGTTTTCCAGCCCGACGAATTCGTTCTCGCCGGGGTAGAGCAGGTTGTAGCGGATCGTCGAGAAGTACACGGTCATGCCCAGCGGCACGATCATCCACAGCAGCAACAAGGCGACCGAAGGGCTGACCAGGAACCAGCCGGGGTTGGCCAGTCGGATCTTGCGGGCTGGCGGGGCTATTTCGATGGGGGCTTTGACTGTTGTCGTTGAGCTATTCATGAGCGCTTACTCTTATGCGACACATTCCCTGTGGCGAGGGAACTTGCTCCCGCTGGACCGCGCAGCGGGCCCATGCCGATCGGCAATCGTTCCGATCGCCAGGGCGGGCTTCGCCCGCCAGCGGAAGCAAGCTTCCTCGCCACAAATGGATATTTACAAGTCTTTACTTGGGGTACCCGGCGCGCTTCATCTCGCGTTCGGTGGTGGATTGGGCGGCGGTCAACGCCTGGTCCACGGTCTGCTGGCCGGTCAGCGCACCCGAGAAGAACTTGCCCACTTGGGTACCGATGGCCTGGAACTCGGGGATGGTCACCAACTGGATGCCAATGTAGGGCACGGGCTTGAGGGTCGGGGCTTTCGGGTCGGCGACTTTCAACGACTCCAGCGTCACCTTGGCAAACGGCGCGGCTTTCATGTACTCGTCGCTGTAGGTGGAGGTGCGGGTGCCCGGTGGTACGTTGGCGATGCCGTCGGTCTTGGCGACCAACTGACCGTACTCCTTGGACGTTGCCCAAGTGGTGAACACCTTGGCGGCGTCCTTGGCTTTGGAACTGGTCGGGATCGCCAGCGACCAGGAATACATCCAGGAGGTGCCTTTTTCGGTTTTTTCGTGGGGGGCGAAGGTGAAACCGACGTGATCGGCCACTTTGCTCTGGGTCTTGTCGGTGACGAACGAACCGGCGACGCTGGCATCGACCCAGACCGCGCACTTGCCGCTGTTGAACAGGGCCAGGTTTTCATTGAAACCGTTGCTGGAAGCGCCCGGCGGGCCGGACTTCTTCATGTTGTCAACGTAGAAGTTCAGGGCATCCTTCCACTCGGGTCCATTGAATTGCGGCTGCCACTTCTCATCGAACCAGCGCGCGCCAAAGCCGTTGGCCAGGGTCGTGATCAGCGCCATGTTCTCGCCCCAACCGGCCTTGCCGCGCAGGCATAGGCCATATTGTTCCTTGGTCTTGTCGGTGAGCTTTTCAGCGAACTCACCGATCTGGGTCCAAGTCGGGTGTTCGGGCATGGTCAGCCCGGCGTCCTTGAACAAATCTGTGCGGTAGTAAGTGATCGAGCTTTCGGCATAGAACGGCAGGGCGTACAGCGAGCCCTTGACCGACAAGCCATCGCGCACGGATGGAAAGATGTCTTCCAGGTCATAGGCGGCGGGCAGGTCCTTCATCGGTTCCAGCCAGCCCTTGGCACCCCAGAGTGCGGCTTCGTACATGCCAATGGTCAGCACGTCGAACTGCCCGCCCTGGGTGGCGATGTCGGTGGTCAGGCGTTGGCGCAGGACGTTTTCTTCGAGCACCACCCAGTTCAGCTTGATGTCCGGGTGCTCGGCCTCGAAGGTTTTCGAGAGCTTTTGCATGCGGATCATGTCGCTGTTGTTGACGGTGGCAATGGTCAGGGTTTGCGCGCCGAAACTGACGCTGCTGAGGGTCATGCAGGTGGAGACAAGCAGAGCTTTTACCGAAGGTTTCATCGCGCACTCCTTTTCCGCGCCCACGGGCTGCAGAAGGACAGTTATTGTTTTTGTGTCTTCCGGATGAGAGGAAGAATGTGCGCTGATTACAGCCCTCAATGGACGGCGTGACAAATCATCCGTCGCACTTTGACTGATACTTTTTTGCACTGCTGGGCTGATGGCATTCATTTGTGGCGAGGGGATTTATCCCCGCTGGGGCGCGAAGCGGCCCCCTGCGTCCTGCCTGACACCCGGCAGTGGCCAATACATTTAGGGCTGCTTCGCAGCCCCGCGGGGATAAATCCCCTCGCCACAAGGGTATGGCTGAGGGTGTGTCAGCCCTGGTTCTGCTCGGTCAACCGCTGCACCGCCAGCCGCCGGTAGTGGGACGGGGTCATGCCCTTGAGTTGCTGGAAGCGCCGGTTGAAGTTGGAAATATTGTTGAAGCCCGACTCAAAGCACACATCGGTCACCGGTTTGTCGCCATCGGCCAGCAGTTCGCAGGATTTGCTGATGCGCAGTCGATTGACGAATTCGATGAAGCAACGGCCGGTGGCTTGCTTGAACACTCGGCTGAAGTAAGTGGGCTTCATGCCCAGGTGCTCGGCGACTTCTTCCAGGGGCAGTTCCCGGGCGTAGTGCGCGAAAATGTAGTCCACCGCGCGGTTGGTGCGGTCGATGCTGTGCTCATCCGCCGCTTGTGGGGTAGTAGCGCCGGACAGCAATTGGTAGTCGTCGCAGCTCGCCAGGAGCTCCATCAGAATGAAAAAGTAGCCCAGCCGGCTCATTCCTTGGGCGTCGGCGATGCGTTGCATCAACGTCATGGCCTGGCGAATGGTGCGTTTGCAGCGAAATTCGATGCCGTGCTGGGCGCGTTCGAGCAGCGGTGCCAGTGTCTTGAGTTCGGCGAACACTTGGTTGCCGCTTTCAAACAGCTCGTCGGTGAAGTTCACCAGCATGTCGCGCTTGGGTACCACCTCATCCTCGGCCACCTGGCTGATCCAGTTATGGGGCAGGTTGGGGCCGGTGAGGAACAGCGACTGGGGGGAAAAATTGCCGATGTAGTCGCCGATGAAGACCTTGCCCGAGCTGGCGACGATAAGGTGCAGCTCGTATTCCTTGTGGAAATGCCAGCGCACCAGCGGGCAGGGGAAGCCGTGCTGGCGGTAGATGATGGACAGCCCGTTGTGGTCGTCCATCAACTCGTACGAAGGGTCGGTGACTCTGGCTGTGCGGGTCATGGGCTTGGTGCTTTTGTTGTTATCGCCGCTGGATAATGCCCCCTTCGGCGCCCGCGTTCCAGCCCCGGGAACAATGAGGGACTCAGCTGTTGCGGTTCTTTTCTTCGATCCATTGGGACATGTACTGGGTACTCTTGTGCTGGTGGTGGCGCAGCATGCTGCCGGTGAAGTTATCCCGGCGGCGTCGTGGCAGATCGGCACGGCACGCATTGAGACTGTCAATCAAGGCCGGACCGTGGACCTGCCTGCGGAAACGTTCATTGAGCAAGGCCAATCCGGCCTGCTGGGCATGGGTCCAGCGCGCCGGGTCGCAATACAACTGCACGGCGGCTGCGGCGATGTCTTCGGCGCTCTGGGCGATCACGCCGGGCCAGGGCATGCCGCCGTGCATGGCTTCGGCGCCCACGGGCGTGGTGATACTGGGCGTACCGCAGAGCATGGCTTCGATCAGCTTGCCCTTGATGCCGGCACCGAAACGCAGTGGCGCCAGGCAGATGCGTGCCGCGGACATGACCTGCAAGGCGTCCTCGGCCCAGTTCATGATATGAAATCCTTGGTTCGGATTGTGCAGCGCCGCCGCCTTCGGCGGAGTGTAGGCGCCGTAGAGGTGCAACTGCGCACCGGGCAGTCGTTGGCGAATCAGCGGCCATACCGCATTTTTCATCCAGAGCACGGCGTCCCAGTTCGGTGCGTGACGAAAGTTGCCGATGCTGAGGAAATTCGCCCGGGCTTCGTAGGTGGCGAACGGTTCAATGGGCAGGTCCAGCATCAACGGACACCAGAGCAACAGCTCGCGGGGCACCTTGAAGTGTTCCACCAACAGCTCGATTTCGAATTCCGACACCATCAGGTTCAGGTCGCAACGGAACAGGGCGGCAATTTCCCGCCTGGCCAGGTCAGTGTCGGCCATCAGCTCGAATTCCTCGCGCAGGGCCGGCGCGAACAAGTCACTGAAGTCCTGGGAGGCTTCATCGGCCTTCAAGCGATCTTTGAGTCGCTGGTGCCGCGCATGACGCAGGCTTTGCAAGTCCGAGGTTTCCAGCACGCGCAGTGCATCGGGGCAATGTTTCTCGACGCGCCAGCCAAACTGTTCTTCCATCATGAATTGGTCGAACAGGACGATATCTGGCGCCAGTTCAGCTATGAATGCGTCGAAACTGCTGTTATTGAGTTCGATCGGTACTTCACGGATGCCCAGGCCGACCAGGTCGGCGCGGTTTTCGCCGGGCTTGGCGGGGCTGCTGAAGGTGATGTCCCAGCCTTGTCCGAGAAAGGCCTCCAGGAGCTGCATGACATGCCCGCCGGCCGCCGATGAACGTGGCTCGGGCCAGACATAGCCGATAACCAGGACTTTGGTGGCGGGATGGGGCATGGCGGGCGATCCTTGGAGCGTTTCAGGCGCGGGCGGCGCGCGGGGCGCCGATAGTGACCAAGAATGCGCCTGGGCTCAAGAAAGAATCTTTTTGACCTTGTCCCGCAACTGATCGATGGAGAAGGGCTTGCCGATCACCGACATGCCTTCAGGTACATCGATGCTTTCGGCATAACCGCTGGCAAACAGCACCGGCAGTTGCGGCCGCTCGATTCGAGCCTGCTTGGCCAGTTCCCGTCCGTCCATGATCGGCAGGCCCACGTCCGTCATCATCAGGGCAATGGGCAGCTTGTCGTTGCGCAAAAACTCCAATGCCTGGCCACAACCGTCCGCCTCCAACACCGTGTACTCCAATTCCTCCAGCACATCGACGATCAACATGCGCACGATGGTGTCGTCTTCGACGACCAGAATGGTGGGGGAGGTGACAGGTGTGGGGACGGACATAATGGACTTCTCGAAAGATGGAATCGGGAGGGGCGATAAAAACGGCCTTAATGCATGAGTAAGTCGAGAGGTGGCACAAGTTCCCGAAGCTGTACAAGAAAGGATCTATAGTACAAGAGCTGACAAGGATAGTCGCATCCTTAAAACCGAGGTACAGCACCCTTTGGGATTTGCGTCCTTGAATCGTCAGAAATGTGGATCCAGCCCGTGATTTTGGGCAAACTCCATGATTTTCAACTGCTCACCAAGGCCTTCTTCCATGACTCCTTCGTCTTCGGTTGACGAACAAAGTTTTCGCAAGCTCCTAAGCCGTAACATCAGCCTTCCTCTTGGCATCGGTGCTCTCAGCGCGGTGTTCTTCATCGCGCTGATCACGTACTTGCTTTCGGTGATCCAATGGGTCGGGCACACCGATCGGGTGATCAATAACGCCAATGAAGCGCTGAAGCTGAGCGTCGACCTGGAAACAGGCATGCGCGGTTACCTGTTGAGCGGCGACGAGCACTTCCTCGACCCCTATGAGGTCGCCAAGCCGCGGATCGCAGTCGCGCTCGACACATTGTTGGAATTGACAGCCGACAATCCGGTACAGACCGACCGTCTGCACCGGATCCAGGCGCTGCAGGTGGAATGGACCAACTACGCCCAAGGCATGATCGATCTGCAACGCAGCAGCGGCGATTACCGCGGAGCAGTCAAGGCCGGGCGCGGCAAGCGGCTGACCGACGAGATACGCAAGTCTTTCGAAGATGTCGTCGAGACCGAACAGCAACTGCGTGCCGAGCGCAACGAGCAGGTACGCACTACCACGATCTGGAGCATCGCCCTGTATTTGCTGTTCGTTGCGGCTGTCAGTGGATTACTGGCCTATGTTGGCCGTCGGGACCTCCTGACGCTGTCCGGCAACTACAGCGCCAGCCTGAAAGTCCAGCAGCAGAGCGCGTTGCACCTGGAGAAGCAGGCTTGGTTGCGCAATGGCCAGACCCAGTTGGCCGAACAGGTCCTGGGCCAACTGACCCTGAACCTCCTTGGGCGCAACATCCTGCAGTTCTGCGCGCAGTACCTGGGCACTGTGGTCGCCGCCCTTTACGCACGAGAAGAAAACGGCACCCTGCGACGCATCGCCACCTATGGCATGTCCAGGGAAGATGACGAACTCCAGCAGGTCATCATCGACGGCGAGGGCATCGTCGGCCAAGCCGTGCGGCAAGGGCGTCTTATCCGGCTGGACGATGTGCCGGGCGATTACCTCAAGGTCAGCTCGGGGCTCGGCCAGGGGCTGCCCAACTGTGTGCTGGTGGTGCCGACCCGTGACGATGATCGCATCAACGGTGTCGTTGAGCTGGGCTTCCTGAGGCCATTGACCGAGCGCGACATCGAACTGTTGGAGTTGGTAGCCGGCAACATCGGTACGTCCATCGAGGCGGCTCGCTATCGCCAGCGCCTGCAAGAGGTATTGGCCGAGACCCAGCAATTGAACGAAGAGCTGCAAGTGCAGCAGGAAGAGCTCAAGACCGCGAATGAAGAGTTGGAGGAACAGTCGCGCATCCTCAAGGAGTCCCAGGCGCACCTGGAAGCCCAGCAACAGGAACTGGAGCAGACCAACGAGCAATTGGCCGAGCAGCGCGACGCCATGGACCAGAAGAACAGCGAGCTGAACCTGGCCCAGATCCAACTGCAGGAACGCGCCGAAGAATTGCAGCGCTCGAGCAAGTACAAGTCCGAGTTCCTCGCCAATATGTCCCATGAACTGCGCACGCCGCTCAACAGCTCGCTGATCCTGTCGAAATTGCTGGCGGAGAACCCGCATAACAACCTCAGCGACGAACAGGTCAAGTTTGCCGAGTCGATCTACTCTGCCGGCAATGATCTGCTGAACCTGATCAACGACATCCTGGACATTTCCAAGGTCGAGGCCGGCAAGCTGGAAGTGCGTCCGGAAAACACCAGCGTGGCGCGCCTGGTGGATGGGCTCCAGGACGTGTTCAGGCCGCTGACGGCTGAAAAGGGCCTGGCGTTTGAAGTGCAGCTGCTGCCTGATGCGCCGGCGATGTTGTACACCGATCGCCAGCGTCTGGAACAGATACTCAAGAACCTGTTGTCCAATGCCGTGAAGTTCACCGAACACGGCTCCGTCGAGCTGTCCGTGACCGGCCAGCCGGGTTCGGGCATCGCCTTCATGGTGCGTGATTCGGGGATCGGCATCGCCGCCGATCAACAACAGAGTATTTTCGAGGCGTTCCGCCAGGCAGATGGCACCACCAACCGCCGTTACGGCGGCACTGGGCTGGGACTGTCGATTTCCCGGGACCTGGCAACGTTGCTGGGGGGTTCGATTTCGGTATCCAGCGCGCCAGGACAGGGCAGTGTCTTCACGCTGGTCTTGCCGGAGCGCTACGTCGAGCCAGGGGAGAACCCCATTGAACCGGTGACATTCACTCCTACCGCAACCGTCCCGGCACCGAGCCGTGCGCCCGCGCCGGCGCCGCTGGTGGCCGAGGTAGACGCGCCACTCCCGCAATTCCCTGACGACCGGGACAAGGCGCCGTTCGATTCCCGTTGCATCCTCGTCATCGAGGACGAACCCAAGTTCGCCCGTATCCTGTTCGACCTCGCCCATGAACTGGGCTACCAGTGCCTGGTGGCCCACGGCGCCGACGAAGGCTTTGACCTGGCCTTGCAACTGAGCCCTGATGCAATCCTGCTGGACATGCGCCTGCCGGATCACTCCGGGCTGACCGTCCTGCAACGGCTCAAGGAACAAGCCCAGACCCGCCATATTCCGGTGCACGTCATTTCCGTCGAAGACCGCGTCGAAGCGGCCATGCACATGGGCGCCATTGGTTACGCGGTCAAGCCGACCACCCGGGACGAACTCAAGGACGTGTTCGCGCGACTGGAGGCCAAGCTGACCCAAAAGGTCAAGCGGGTGCTGTTGGTTGAAGACGATGACTTGCAGCGCGACAGCATTACCCGCCTGATCGGCGACGACGACATCGAGATCACCGCCGTCGGCCTGGCACAGCAAGCCTTGGATCTGCTGCGCGACAACGTCTACGACTGCATGATCATCGATCTCAAGCTACCGGACATGCTGGGCAATGACTTGCTCAAGCGCATGTCCAGCGAAGAGATCTGTTCATTCCCGCCGGTGATCGTCTATACCGGGCGAAACCTGACGCGCGACGAAGAAGCCGAGCTGCGCAAGTATTCACGCTCGATCATCATCAAGGGGGCTCGCTCTCCGGAACGTTTGTTGGATGAAGTCACACTCTTTCTGCACAAAGTCGAATCGCGGTTGTCCCATGAACGACAGCGCATGCTTCAGACTGCCCGAAGTCGCGACAAGGTTTTCGAAGGCCGCAAGGTACTGGTGGTGGACGACGATGTGCGCAATATCTTCGCCCTGACCAGCGCCCTGGAGGCCAAAGGAGCGATCGTCGTTATCGGGCGCAATGGTTATGAGGCGATTGAACGCTTGAACGAGGTCGAAGACATCGACCTGGTGCTGATGGACGTGATGATGCCCGAGATGGATGGCTTCGAAGCCACCACGCTGATCCGCAAGGATCCTCGCTGGCGCAAATTGCCAATCATCGCCGTTACCGCCAAGGCCATGAAGGATGATCAGGAGCGTTGCCTGGCGGCGGGCTCCAACGATTACCTGGCCAAGCCGATTGACCTGGATCGCCTGTTTTCACTGATTCGCGTGTGGTTGCCAAATATGGAAAGAATTTAGTGGAACGAAACACAGACATTGAACTTCGTTTGTTGATCGAAGCGATCTACCTGAAGTACAGCTACGACTTCCGCGATTACTCCGGCGCTTCCATCAAGCGCCGGGTGCTGCATGCGCTGAGCCAGTTCGAGTGCAAGACCATATCGGCCCTGCAAGAACGGGTGTTGCATGACCCAGGCGCGTTCATGCAGTTGTTGCAGTTGCTGACGATCCCGGTCAGCGAGATGTTTCGCGACCCTGCGCACTTCCTGGCCATTCGCGAGGAAGTGGTGCCGCTGCTCAAGACCTACCCGTCGATCAAGATCTGGATCGCCGGTTGCAGCACCGGGGAAGAGGTCTACTCCATGGCGATCCTGCTGCGGGAAGAAGGACTGCTGGATCGCACGTTCATCTACGCCACGGACATCAATCCGCGGTCCCTGGAAAAAGCCAAGCAGGGCATCTTTTCCCTGGAAAACGTCCGGGCCTACACCCAGAATTACCAGCTTGCCGGAGGTAAGCGTTCGTTTGCCGACTACTATACGGCCGCCTACGATTACGCCATGTTCGACAAGACGCTGTGCAAGAACGTGACCTTCGCCGACCATAGCCTTGCAACCGACAGCGTGTTTTCAGAAACTCAATTAATTTCCTGTCGTAACGTATTGATATATTTCAATAAAAAGCTGCAAGATCGCGCTTTCGGGTTGTTTCATGAGTCCCTCTGCCACCGCGGGTTCCTGGTGCTGGGGAGCAAGGAGACCCTGGATTTTTCAGCCTTTAGTGCGCAGTTCGAACCCTTGGTCAAACAGGAACGGATCTATCGCAAGTTATGAATCCAATGACGGACAGATCCAGCCAGTTGATCGAGGCAGTCGTCGTCGGTGCGTCCGCCGGTGGCGTCGAAGCATTGCTCAAGATTTTCACGCCGTTGCGCAAAGGTTTTCGCCTGCCTGTCCTGGTGGTGTTGCATTTGCCCGACGAGCGCAACAGCCAGTTGGCTCAGGTGTTGCGCCACCGTCTCGCGATACCCGTTGAAGAAGCGCGCGACAAGCAAGACATCTGTCCGGGCACCTTGTACGTTGCGACGCCTGGTTATCACCTCTCGGTCGAGGCTGACCGTAGCCTGTCGCTGAGCCTCGAAGAGCCGGTTCACCATTCTCGGCCGTCGATTGACGTGCTGTTCGAATCGGCCGCCGATGTCTATGGCCCGCGTTTGCTGGCGGTGGTGCTGACGGGTGCCAACAGCGACGGGGCCAAGGGCTTGGCCAGGGTCAAGGCGCTGGGCGGCATCACGGTCGTCCAGGACCCGACAGAGGCACAGGTTGCCACCATGCCTGAAGCGGCGCTTGGCTTGCACGAGCCCGACCATATCCTAACTTTGCAGGGCATCGGCCAATTGCTGGCCGGGCTGGAATGAACTAAATGCCAAGAGATATTCAAGCCAAACTGCTGATCGTCGACGATCTGCCTGAGAATCTATTGGCCCTGGAAGCGCTGATCCAGCGCGACGACCGCGAGGTGTTCAAGGCCTTGTCGGCGGACGAAGCGCTGTCGCTGCTTCTGCAACATGACTTTGCCCTGGCGATCATCGATGTGCAGATGCCGGGGATGAACGGTTTTGAACTGGCCGAGTTGATGCGCAGCACGGAAAAGACGCGCAGCATCCCGATCATTTTTGTCAGCGCCGCCGGCCGCGAACGCAACTACGCCTTCACCGGCTACGAAAACGGCGCGGTGGATTTCCTGCACAAGCCGTTGGACACCCATGCGGTCAAAAGCAAGGTCAATGTGTTCGTCGAACTTTATCGCCAGCGCAAGGCGATGAAGGAGCAAGTCAATGCCCTTGAGCAGAGCCGTCGGGAGCAGGAGCAGTTGCTCCAGCAGTTGCAAGCCACTCGCGGGGAGCTGGAGCAGGCCGTGCGCATGCGCGATGACTTCATGTCGATCGTCGCCCACGAGGTCCGCACGCCACTCAACGGCCTGATCCTGGAAACGCAGTTGCGCAAGATGCACCTGGCACGGGATAACGCCGCGGCGTTCACCCTGGACAAGGTGAAGGCGATGGTCGAGCGCGACGAGCGCCAGATCAAAAGCCTGATCCGCTTGATCGAGGACATGCTCGATGTGTCGCGGATCCGCACCGGCAAGTTGTCGATCCGTCCGACCCGTTTCAATCTGACGGCACTGGTGCAAAATCTGCTGCACAACTTCCAGCCGCAGATCGCCGCCGCCGAATGCACCGTGACGTGCATCGCCGAGCCTTTGGTGGAAGGGCACTGGGATGAGTTTCGCATCGAACAGGTGGTTTCCAACCTGCTGACCAATGCGTTGCGCTATGGCAGCAAGAGTCCGATCGAGGTGCGGGTCTACCAGACGCCCGAGCATGCCTGTGTCGAAGTCCAGGACCACGGTATCGGTATCAGCGAAGAGAACCAGAAGCGCATCTTCCAGCAATTTGAACGGGTGTCGTCCAAGGCCGCCGCCGCCGGCCTGGGTCTGGGATTGTTCATCTCCGAGCAGATCGTCACTGCCCATGGCGGTATCATCACGGTCAATAGTCGCCTCAACGAAGGGGCGTTGTTCCGCGTTTGTCTGCCTTTTCAGAAAACTGGCGAACGGACGCAACCTCTGAGCGACCCCAAGGTCGTATCAGCAGCTATTGATCCAACAAAGGCTTCTCATGAGTGAAGATGCGCAAGACGTTGTATTGATCGTCGAGGATGATCCTTCGATCCTGATGGTGCTGTCGGCTTATCTGTCAGGCGAGGGGTATCGGGTCTTGCAGGCCGAAAACGGTGAGCAGGCGTTCGAGATCCTGGCGAGCAAGCCTCATCTGGACATGATGATTACCGACTTCCGCCTGCCCGGTGGCATCTCCGGTGTGCAGATCGCCGAGCCGGCGGTGAGGTTGCGTCCGGATCTGAAGGTTATTTTCATCAGTGGTTATGCCCAGGAAGTGCGTGAGACGGATAGCCCCATTACTCGCAAGGCGCCGATTTTGGATAAGCCGTTTGATTTGGATGTGTTGCAGGGGATTATGCAGGGGATGTTGTCGTAGTCTCTGCTGTAATGGCTGGTTGAGTACATATCCGTTTCTGCGGTAACGGCTGCTTATGGTTCCGCTCTTACAGCGGGTCACTTTTTTCAGGCGCCAAAAAAGTAACCAAAAAGGCTTTGCCCCACCATTCGGCACCTCGCCGAGGCTCGGTGTGCCCTCACTCCGGCCTTGCTCAGTGGGCCGCCGCGAAGGGCCATCCATGGCCCAGCGCGGCTACCTCGGCATCCATGCCGAGGTGCCCACTGCGCAAGGCCTGCGTTCAGCCATCGTGGTTAACGGGGCGTCAAGGTCAAGGTCAAGGTCAAGATCAAGATCAAGATCAAGATCAAAAGCAGTGCCACGCCTCAGACCTTGATCATCTCCCGCACCTTCGCCGTCAACAAATCAAATGTAAACGGCTTGGTAATCATCTGCATGCCCGGGTCGAGGAAACCACCGCGCACTGCCGCGTGTTCAGCGTAACCAGTGATGAAGAGCACCTTGAGGTCGGGCCGGATTTGCCGGCCGATTTCAGCCAGTTGTCGGCCGTTCATGCCAGGTAGCCCTACGTCGCTGATCAACAGGTCGATACGTTGGCTTGATTGCAGGATCGGCATCGCGCCATTGGCGTCGCCGGCTTCGACGAAGGCGTAGCCCAGTTCGCCCAGCACCGCGCTGACCAGGACACGCACCGCCGGATCATCTTCGACGATGAGCACGGTTTCGCCATCTTGCGCATAAGGCGCTTGTGGAACGACGACCTGGGGTTCGTGTATTTCTTCGCCAATGAAGCGCGGCAGGTAAAGGTTCACGGTGGTGCCTTTGCCGACCTCGCTGTCGATGGTCACGTGTCCGCGCGACTGCTTGCTGAATCCGTAGATCATCGAAAGCCCCAGGCCGGTGCCCTGGCCGATGGGCTTGGTGGTGAAGAAGGGATCGAATGCGCGACTCATCACCGCTTCCGGCATGCCGTACCCTGTGTCCTGTACGCTCAATACCACATAGTCGCCGGGTTCGAGATTCGTGTAGGCGTCGGTAAAACCGGTATCCAGGTACTTGTTGAAAGTCTTTACCACCAGCTTCCCGCCGTCGGGCATGGCATCGCGGGCATTGAGGACCAGGTTGAGCAGGGCGCTTTCCAGTTGGTTGGGGTCGGCTTCGGCGATCCAGAGCTGTTCGTCCAGGCGCATTTCCAGGGCGATGCTTTCGTTGAGGCTACGTTGCAGCAATTCGCCCATCGACAGCACCAAGGTGTTCATCTGCACGGCCTTCGAGTCCAGGGACTGGCGACGGGAGAACGCCAGGAGCCTGTGGGTCAGGCCCGCGGCGCGATTGGCCGAGGTCACGCCCAGGTCGATCAGGCTATCGAGGTCTTCGGTGCGGCCCCGCGCCAGGCGTCGACGTAGCAGTTCAAGACTGCCGATGATGCCGGTGAGCATGTTGTTGAAATCATGGGCGATGCCACCGGTGAGCTGTCCAACCGCTTCCATTTTCTGCGATTGGCGCAGGGCCTCCTCATTGTGGCGCAACTGGGCGGTACGCTCCTCGACCTGCTGTTCAAGGGTTTCGAGGGTGTTTTGCAGGCGCAGCTCGCTGTTGCTGAGGTCGATCAGGCGGTCCCGGGCTTCGTATTGCCTTCGGCGTCCGCGCAGTGCAGTGGTCACCAGGCTGACGAGCGTGACCGGATGGAACGGCCGCTCAAGGAAGGTCACGTTGCCCAGTTGCGCGCCAATGCGCGCGACTGGATTGTGCTCCGGTCCTCCGTGATGCGTCAGCAGGACAATGGGCAGGTCGGACCAAGCCGGCTGCTGCTCTATGTGCTGGAGCAGGTTCTCCAGCTCCGGACCTACCAGGGCTTCCGAGGAAATCACCAGCATGCCCGCCCCGTGCACCAACTCTTCGCACAAATGGCCCAGATGACTGCATACGAGGCCATGGAAGCCGGCTTCGTTGAGAATCATCAGGGCAATCTGGCTATCCCGTCCCAGCGGCGCGAGAATCAGCGCCCGCTCGGACAGTGGCTCGGCCGACGTCACTGGGCTTCATCCTCAAGCAACGGGTGACCCGCTCCCATATACGTTGGCACTCCGCGCAATACGCCTTGGAACGCTTCCAGGGGCTCGCCGATGGTCATGCCCCGCTTGTTGATACGGTATTCGCGGATGGTGGATTCATGGCTGCCGGTGCGCTTCTTGATAATGGAAATCGCGCGGCGAACCTTCCCCAGCGCCTCGAAATAACGCAGCAGGATAACGGTATCGGCCAGGTAGGTGATGTCCACCGGCGCCTGCATATCACCCACGAGGCCGTGTTGCGCGACAGTCATGAACGTCGCTGCGCCTTTGCGATTGAGGTAGAGCAAAAGCTCATGCATGTGCAAGACCAGGGCGTTTTCCTCAGGCATGGCGGCCTGGTAGCCGTTGATGCTGTCGATCACCACCGTCTTGATGTCGCCTTCGTTGACGCAACGGCGTACCCGGTGGGAGAACTCGCCGGGGGACAGCTCGGCGGCATCGACCTGTTCGATCAGCAGGTTGCCGGTCTTCTGCAGCTCCAGCAGATCGATGCCGATGTGCTTCATGCGCTCGAACAGCAAACCCAGCTCTTCATCGAAAATGAACAGGGCGGCTTTTTCGCCGCGCTGTACAGCTGCTGCCGCGAAGATAAGGGAGATCAACGACTTGCCGGTACCGGCCGGACCAAGGATCAGCGTGCTGGAGCCGGTCTCGATACCGCCGCCGAGCAGGGCGTCCATTTCCTGGATGCCGCTGGACAATTGCTGGCGCACGTACTGTCCACGGTGCTCGGCGGCCACCAGGCGAGGGAAGACATGCACGCCGTCGCCCATGATCGTGAAATCGTGGTAGCCACCACGGTACTTCTGCCCGCGGTACTTGACCACGCGCAACCGTCGCCGCTCGGCACCGTAAGACGGAGTCAATTCTTCGAGGCGGACCACGCCGTGGGCCACGCTGTGCACCGTCTTGTCCAGGGATTCGGTGGTCAAGTCATCCAGGAGCAGGACCGTGGCGTCGTAGCGTACGAAATAGTGCTTGATCGCCAGGATCTGCCGGCGATAGCGCAGGGAGCTTTGCGCCAGGAGGCGGATCTCGGAAAGACTGTCCAGCACGACGCGGGTCGGCTTGAATCGCTCGACCACTTCGAAGATCTGCCGGGTCGCTTCGCCCAGCTCCAGGTCCGAGGAATACAGCAGGCTTTGCTGATGCTCGGCGTTGAGCAGGCTCTCGGGCGGGGTCAACTCGAAGATGTGGATGTTTTCATCCATGGTCCACCCGTGGGACGCTGCGCCCTGGCGCAATTCACGCTCGGTCTCCGATAGCGTGATGTACAACGAGCGCTCGCCGGCCTCGGCACCGGCTAGCAGGAAGTGCAACGCGACCGTGGTTTTGCCAGTGCCCGGTTCTCCCTCCAGGAGGAACACATGGCCTCGGGACAAACCACCGGAAAGGATGTCGTCCAGCCCTTCGATACCGGTGGCGGCTTTTGCGCTGATCAACTCGTTAGATGTAGTCAAAAATAACCCTCTCATGACTAGGGAAGTGGGCAGCTGGCGGGTTCGTGCCAGAAATGAACTGCCTGAATACTTGACCTTTGGCAGTGATGGCGGTTCCGCTTCCTTTGACAAAACGCGTACTGCTGCACAACTTCTTGCCCTCACAGATCGGTCTATAAACCTTGCTGTATCGCCGGGTCGTCGGGGTTCAGTTGTTCCAGTTGAGCCAACAATACCTGGACATGTTGCAACTGACCGGTTTCCTTCCAATAGTTGATCAGCAGGACCCGAGCGTTGCGGTCGGCGGGATAGCGCTGGACAATTTCCTGCAGCTGTTTCTGCGCCGCTTCCACCTCCTGCTCAGCATGCAGCGTGGTTGCCAGGTCGTAGCGGTATTGGCGATTATCAGGTTCCAGCTCCACGGCTTTCGCCAAGCCTAGCACCGCATATTCACTTTGCCCGTGCTGCAACAGCCACATGCCCAATGCATGTTGCAGATAAGCCGATGCCGGCTGCGCTTGCAACTGCCGGGCGAGCAATTGGCGTGCGGCTTCTCCCTGGCCTTGTTTGTCCAGCACATCGATCTGCATCACCAGTGCCGGCAGGTTGTCCGGTTGCAGCTGCAGGGTCTGTTCCAGCGCCTGCTGGGCTTTTTTCAGCTCGGCGTCATGCACATGCAGGCGGGCGAGCTGATAGAGCGATTCGGGCGTGGGTGGGCCGTCGTTCAGCACTTGCTTCCAAGTATCGACGGCAATCTGCATCGCGCCGAAATACAGGCCCAGTTCATCTGGCGACAGACCCAGCAGTGCATTCACGGCGGCGAAGCGGACGTCCGGCTCGTTGTCATCCAAGAGCGGGCCGAGCAGCAGGCTGCGCTGGGCGTTCGGCACCAGCCCGACGATGCTACCGATGGCGGCACGACGCACGGCCGGCGATTCGCTGTGCAGATCCGCCTGCGCCAGTTTCAAGGCTTGGGGGCTGGGATAGTTGGGCAGTTCGGCGTGTAGCCATATGCGGCGCTTCGCAGAGAGGTCCGGACGTGCCAGTTGCTGGTAAAGCATTCGCGCCGCGCCTGGCTGGCCGTTGCGAGCGTTCTCCAATGCTTCGCTGTATCCGCGCTTGATGGCCTCGGGAACCTGCGGTGTGGCGTTGCGCAACCACATCGCGACGATGCCGATCGCCAACACAACGGCAAGACTGAGAAGCAGGTAGCGGCGAGACGAAGACATGCAGGTAATCCATAACCAGTAGCGCGAAATGTCGCAAGCTTCGGTCAGGCGGCGGCCCGAGTCAAACCCTGTGAATTATGGATCGACCCCGCAACGAACCCCGCTCGACAAATAAAAAAGCCCCGCGTCCGAATGAGACGCGGGGCAAACAATTGGTTGGTTGCGGCCAACCAAAGGAGCTCGGTTGGGAAGGGGGTCAGTTGCTGGCGACGGTTTCCGGCTGCCAGCCGCCACCCAGGGCCTTGTAGATCGCGACGATGCCGCGATACAGGTCGACTTCGGCCTGGGCCTGGCTGTCTTCGGCGGCCAGGCGTTCACGCTGGGCGTCGAGCAGCACAAGGAAATCCTCGGTGCCTTCGCGGTAGCGGATCTCGGCCAGGTCGGCGGCCGCGCGGCTCGATTCGCTCTGGCGGATCAGCGAGATCAGGCGTTGCTGGCGCTTGCCGTAGTCGCTGAAGGCGTTTTCCGATTCTTCCAAGGCCAGCAGCACTTGTTGCTCATAGTTGGCCAGGGCGCCATCCGCTTCGGCGTTCGCGCCACGCAAGCGAGCCCGCACGCTGCCCAAGTCAAAAGCGGCCCAGGTAATGCTCGGGCCCAGCGCCCAGGCGTTGGCCGCCGAAGAGCCGATCTGCGAGCCGCGCCCGGCAGTGAAGCCGAGGAAACCGCTGAGACTGACCCGAGGGAAAAGGTCGGCCTTGGCCACGCCGATGCGCGCCGTGGCAGCGGCCAGTTGACGCTCGGCGCTGAGGATGTCGGGACGGCGTTGCAGCAGTTGCCCTGGATCGCCTATTGGCAGGGCCTTGGCAATGGCTGGCAACTGTTTAGGACTCAAGTCTACGGTCAGCTTGTCCGGCCGTTCGCCCAGCAACGTTGCGATGCGGTTGCGTTGGCGGGCCTGTTCGGCCTGCAGTTGCGGCACGCTGGCCTCCACCGCGGCCAGGCGGGCATCGGCACGCACCACGTCAAGCTGATCGCCTACGCCGGCGTCGCGCAGGCTTTCGGTGATCTTGCGGGACGCCTGCTGGTTGTCGAGGTTCGCCAGCGCAATTTTCTCCCGCAGCTGTGCGCCGCGCAGTTGGCCATAGGCGTCCACCAGCTCGGCGATCATCGTCACCTGCAGTTGGTAGAGATCGGCCTCGGCGGCCTGCTGGTCGGCATCGGTCGCTTCCAGGTTGCGCTGGATGCGTCCGAACAGGTCCAGCTCCCAGGCCATGTCCAGGCCCAGGTCGTAACGCTCGGAATTGATCCGGTCGTCAGTCTGCCCCATCGGATTCTGGCCTTTGCCCAGTTCGCTGCTGGCGCGGCTGGTAATGGTCGGCATGGCGTCATTGCTGGCATCGTCGCGAATCGCCCGGGCGGCCCGCAGGCGGGCAAAGGCCACGCGCAACTCGCGGTTGCCTTCCAGGGAGCGGGTCACCAGCGCGTTGAGGGTCGGATCGTCGAACTGCTGCCACCAGACGCCCTCGAAGCGGGCGCGGTCAAAGTTCTTCTGGCCGGCGGCGCCGTCGGTGGCGGTGGTAATGTTCGCCGCCTCCGTTTGCGGTGCCTTGTAGTCCGGGCCTACCGCGCAGGCGCTCAGCGCGAGGACCAGCAGGCTCGGTACGAACGCTTTCAAACTCATTGTTGCGCCTCCAGTTTCAACGCCCGGGCCGCCTTGCGGGCCTCGCTACGCTCGACGAAGTTGCGGATCAGTACATAGAACACCGGAGTGAGCAGCAGGCCGAAGAAGGTTACGCCAAGCATCCCCGAGAACACCGCCACACCCATGGCATGGCGCATTTCCGCACCGGCGCCGCTGGAGAACACCAGGGGCACCACGCCCATGATGAAAGCGAAGGAGGTCATCAGGATCGGCCGCAGACGCAGGCGGCACGCTTCCAGGACCGCCGCCAGCGGATTCATGCCCTCGAGCTGTTTGTCCTTGGCGAACTCGACGATCAGGATCGCGTTCTTACAGGCAAGTCCTACAAGTACGATCAAGCCGATTTGGGTAAAGATGTTGTTGTCGCCACCGGACAGAATCACCCCGGTAATGGCCGACAGCAGGGTCATCGGTACGATCAGGATTACCGCCAATGGCAGGCTCCAGCTTTCGTATTGCGCGGCGAGCACCAGGAACGCCAGCAATACGCAGAGCGGGAACACGAACAGCGCGGTGTTGCCGGAGAGGATCTGCTGGTACGTCAGGTCGGTCCACTCGTAGGTCATGCCGTTGGGCAATTCGTCCTGGAGCAGTTTCTCGATGGCTTTCTCGGCCTGGCCGGAGCTGTAGCCCGGGGCGGCGGCACCATTGATTTCGGCAGTGATGAAGCCGTTGTAGTGCATCACGCGGTCAGGTCCCGAGGTGTCGCTGACCTTGATGAAGGTCGCCAGCGGGATCATCTCGCCACGGTTGTTGCGCACCTTGAGCTGGCCGATCTGGTCCGATTCGAGGCGGAACTGCTGCTCGGCCTGGACGTTGACCTGGTAGGTGCGGCCAAAGCGGTTGAAGTCGTTGGCATACAGCGAACCCAGGTAGATCTGCAGGGTGTCGAAGATGTCGCTGACGGCCACGCCGTGGGTCTTGGCTTTTTCACGGTCGATGGCGGCATCGACCTGGGGCACGTTCACGGTGTAGCTGGTGAACAGGCCGGCCAGTTCCGGCACGCTGTGGCTCTTGGTGATGATGTTCATGGTTTCTTTGTACAGCTCGTCGTAGCCCAGGTTGCCCCGGTCTTCGATTTGCAGGCGGAAACCACCGATCGTGCCCAGGCCCTGTACCGGCGGCGGCGGGAAGATCGCCATGTAGGCTTCCTGGATTTCCGAGTACTGGCCGTTCAAGGCACCGGCGATGGCGCCGGCCGACATGCTCGGGTCCTTGCGCTCGTCAAAGGGCTTGAGCGTCACGAACACGATGCCGGCGTTCGGGCTGTTGGTAAAACCGTTGATCGACAGGCCCGGGAAGGCCACGGCGCTTTCGACGCCTGGCTGCTTGAGGGCCAGGTCGGACATGCGCTTGATCACGTCTTCGGTGCGATCCAGGCTCGCGGCATCCGGCAATTGGGCAAAGGCCACCAGGTACTGCTTGTCCTGGCCGGGCACGAAGCCGGTCGGCGTGTTGGAGAAACCGAAGAAAGTCAACACCATCAAGCCTGCGTAGACAACCAGGGCAATACCGCTGCTGCGGATCACCCGAGCGACGGTCCCCACATAACCGTGGCTGGCACGTTCGAAGAAGCGGTTGAACGGACGGAACAGCCAGCCACCGAAAATCTTGTCCAGGAACTTGGAGAAACGGTCCTTGGGCGCGTCATGTCCCTTGAGCAATACGGCGGCCAGGGCCGGCGACAGGGTCAGGGAGTTAATTGCCGAGATCACCGTGGAGATGGCAATGGTCAGGGCGAACTGTTTATAGAACTGGCCGGTCAAGCCACTGATGAACGCTGCCGGAACGAAGACCGCGCACAGCACCAGGGCGGTGGCGATGATCGGGCCGGTTACTTCGCCCATGGCACGCTTGGTCGCCTCCACGGGGGTGAGCCCAAGCTCGATGTTTCGCTCGACGTTCTCCACCACCACGATGGCGTCGTCCACCACGATACCGATCGCCAGTACCAGCCCAAACAGCGACAGTGCGTTGAGGGAGAATCCGAACAGGTGCATGACCGCGAACGTACCGATCAGCGACACCGGCACCGCCACCAGCGGAATGATCGAGGCGCGCCAGGTCTGCAGGAACAGGATCACTACCAGCACGACGAGGATCAGCGCTTCGAACAGGGTGTGCACCACCGCCTCGATGGAGCCGCGGACGAAGATGGTCGGGTCATAGACGATGCTGTAGTCCATCCCGGCCGGGAAGCCTTTCTTCAACTCCTCCATCTTCTCGCGAACGTCGTTGGAGATCTGGATGGCGTTGGAACCCGGACGCTGGAAGATCGGGATCGCCACCGCCGGCTGGTTGTCCAGCAGCGAACGCAAGGCGTACTGGCTGGAGCCCAGTTCGACCCGGGCAATGTCCTTCAGGCGAGTGATCTCGCCGTTGGCGCCGGAACGAATGATGATGTTCTCGAATTCTTCTTCATTGACCAGGCGACCCTGGGTGTTGATCGACAGCTGGAAAGCCTGGGCATTCGGCGCCGGTGGCGCACCCAGGGCACCGGCAGCGACCTGGCGGTTCTGTTCACGGATCGCCGTGACCACGTCGGTGGCGGTCAGGTTGCGCGAGGCGGTCTTGTTCGGATCCAGCCAGACCCGCAGGGAGTAGTCGCCCATGCCGAACAGTTGTACGTCACCCACGCCACCCAGGCGTGCCAATTCGTCCTTGATATTGAGCAAGGCGTAGTTGGACAGGTAGAGCATGTCGTAGCGTTTGTCCGGCGAGGTCAAGTGCACGACCATGGTCAGGTCGGGCGATGCCTTGTCCACCGTGATGCCGATCCGGGTCACTTCTTCCGGCAGCTTGGGCTCGGTCCGGGTGACGCGGTTCTGCACTTGCACCTGGGCGTTATCCAGGTCGGTGCCGAGGGCGAAGGTGATGGTCAGGGTGATCTTGCCGTCAGCGGTGGACTGCGAGGACATGTACAGCATGTTCTCGACGCCGGTGATGGCTTGTTCCAGGGGCGCGGCCACGGTTTCGCCGATGACCTTGGGGTTGGCGCCCGGGAAGTTGGCCCGCACGACCACGGTCGGAGGCACGACTTCCGGGTATTCGCTGATCGGCAGCTGGAACAGCGAGATGGCGCCGGCGATCAGGATCAACAGCGAGAGCACCGCTGCGAAGATCGGTCGCGAAATGAAGAACTGGGAGAATTTCATCTTGAGTACAGTCCCTTAGCCGCGTGGGGACGCAGAGGCCAGTTTGCCTGCCGATCCGGACGCTGCCTTGGAGGGCGCGACTTGGGGCAGGTTGCTGGCTTCGAGCGCTTTACGTTGTTGTGCCAGGGCGGCGAGGGTTTGCTCGCTGGCCATCGGCACGGTTTCAGGCGTAACCGGCGAACCCGGACGGGCCCGTTGCAGCCCTTTGACGATGATGGTGTCGTCCTTGCTCAAGCCGTTGCGCACGATGCGCAGGCCTTCGATCTTCGGACCCAGCTCGACGGCGCGGTACGCAGGCTTGTTCTCGGCGTCCATCACCAGGACGAATTTCTTGCCCAGGTCGGTGCCCACGGCTTCGTCGTTGATCAACACGGCGGAGTAGGTGCCGCTGCCCACCAGCTTCAGTCGGGCATAGAGACCTGGCGTGAAGGCGCCGTCCTTGTTGTCGAACACCGCACGACCACGGATGGTGCCGGTCTGCGGGTTGACCTGGTTGTCGACGAAGTTCATCTGGCCCAGGTGGGGGTTGCCGTCTTCGTTGGACAGGCCCATGTACACGGGCGTGGCCTGGCCGCGCTGGCCCTGGCGGGCGAGTTGGGTGTACTTGAGGAAGACGCGTTCGTCGGCATCGAAGTAGGCGTAGACCTTGTCGGTGGACACCACGCTGGTCAACGGCGTGACATCGGCGGTCACCAGGTTGCCGGCGGTGATTTCCGCCCGGCTGACACGACCGTTGATGGGCGAGGTGACTCGGGTAAAGCTCAGGTTCAACTTGGCCAGGTCCAACTGCGCTTGGATGCCCGCCACGGCGGCGCGGGCTTCCTGGGCAGCGGTGGTGCGCGAGTCCGCCAATTCAGCGGAAATCGCGTTGCTCAGGCGCAGGCGTTCACCACGCTGGGCCTCGTTCTCGCTGCGGGTCGCGGTGGCGCGGGCCTGGGCCAGTTGCGCTTCGAGGCGACGCACTTCGGCCTGGAAGGGGCGGGGGTCGATCTGGAACAGCAGGTCGCCTTTCTTGACCAGTGCACCTTCGGTGAAGGCGACTTCATCGATCTGCCCCGAGACCCGCGGTCGGATCTCGACGGTTTCCGGCGCCTCCAGGCGCCCAGTGAATTCATCCCATTCGTTGACGGGTTGCTCCAGTACCTTGGCCACGCTGACTTTGGCCGCCGGCATGGAAGCTGCCGTGTCGGGGGTCTTGCCGCAAGCGCTGATCACCAGCACTGCCAACAGTGCGAGGGGAAAGCGCAATTTAGAAAGTGAATGTTCCATGGATAGCATCCGCCAAGTGTATTGAGATGGGCGGATGATGCGTGTGGAGGCGCAGAGGAACGAATCGAATGAAACAAAGGTAACTATCATTCGGAATGATATAAGGCATCGACGGGGCCTCTATCGCGGGGGGCTCCGTTAGTTGGCTATCAATCCCCTTGATATCCCTTCAGGTGGGACTGTCGCCCGCGTGCCATGGCCCGTTCAAGGCCGTCATGGCAGATAAACGTCATGGATACGCTCGATCGCGCCCTCCTTGCGCAACGCTTCCACGGCTTCGCGCAAATCCTCGACGAGTTTCGCCGAGCATTGCCGGGAGCATGCCAGGTAGAGGTCGGCAGTGCTGCCAACAGAACTCATGAGCAATTTGCGCTTGGACACTTTCGGCCAGATATAACGGCTCTCGGGGACGCCGTTGAACCAGGCGTCGATACGTCCCATCAGCAGCAATTGGGCAGGGTTGTCGCCGATGGCCAGGGGATAGATCTGGTCATCCCTGAAGCCCTCGGTGCGCAGGATTTCCTCCTGTGCGCTGCCTAAGCCGACGCCTACTTTGCGAAAGCGCTCTTTCGCTTGGGTGAAGCTGTCTACCTTATGGTCGAGGCTGAAGAACGCGCGTTCCATGGGCATGATCGAAGAGATCCAGGTGAAGCGGGTTTCTCGGCCCGGGATGCGCGACAGTGGCGCTATCAGAAAGTCATGTTCTTCGCTGACGTGTTTCTGTGCCCTGGCCCAGGGAAGCAGGTGGATCTTCACTGTGTATCCGGCCCGGGTGATTGCCTTCACAGCGACATCACCGACGATGCCGTGGCCCCTGGGGTCGTTGGTGAACGTCAGCGGGGGGGCGTCGAGGATGTGCAGTTCAACGACCTGGGGCTCGCCCCATGCGCTGTCGACAGCCAGCAACAGGCAGAGCAGCCACAACGCTTTGGTACGGTCCTTCAATACGCGGGTGATCCGGCTCATGATCGTTACTTCAGGCATTGAAAGGGGGGCGCCATTGTACGGGGGAGGGCGGCGCCGGAGACAGCGTCCTTCAGGCCAATTCTTATGTAATGAAGCGCATCCCAGCAGACCGACTGCTCGTTCGCGCCAAACACGTCAGTCCGTTGCATTGGCCTGACTGCGTGTACTGGAAGGTATAGATCATTTAATCGATAAAAGCCTGAACCTCTCGCGGTGCGAACTGCTCTCACAACGCAGGCTGCTGACACAGGCAGTAGCCAGCCCCTTCTCCTTCCTCACTTGTAGTTTTCACGGCAAATACACGTTTCGATCGTGCCGTCCAGCAGCCCCAACTTACGGTTGTAAGTCTCTACTGTAGGAATTCTGCTGACCGCTTGTGGGGCTCTTCTTTTCCGTATCAGCGAGCCTGTTTTAGCGCTGTGCGGCCTTGGGTTTCGTCGCTTACATTATTGCTAACACAGGGAAAGCCGGATGGATGGCGGCAACGATGATCAATTCTGACGATGAATTCCAAAGTTGAGAGGAAAAAATATGGCTTCATATAGCTTTCAAAATGAAGTACCCAAGAGCAGGGTCAATATAAAGCTCGATCTGCATACTGGTGGCGCACGAAAGAATATTGAATTGCCCCTAAAGTTGATGGTGGTCGGGGACTACAGCAAGGGTGCAGAGCAGCGTCCGTTATCCGAAAGGCATAAGATCAATATCAACAAGCAGAACATCGACAGCGTCCTGGTTGAATTTGGCCCGCGTCTGAAATTCATTGCGCGCAACACGCTGATGGACGGTGAAAGCGATATTCCGGTCGAGCTAAAGTTTCAGCGCATGAAAGATTTCGAACCGGAACAAGTGGCGCGCCAGATCCCCCAGCTGCGCGCCTTGTTGGCCATGCGCAATTTGCTGCGCGACCTGAAGTCGAACTTGCTGGACAACATGACTTTCCGTCACGAGTTGGAACACATCCTCCAGGATGATGCACTCAGTGATGAACTCCGAGCTGAATTGGCAGCATTGACGCCAAAAGAAGTGCGCTAATTCATTTTCGCCGGCAGGCAAAAAGAGTAAACCATCCATGTCTACTGAACATGTAAACGTGCAATCGCGCGGTGCCACAGTGTTGGCTAAAGAAAACAGTGTTTATGCTGCGCTGTTCAACAAGATCAACCTGAGTCCCGTCGCTGAGCTGGGCAGTATCGAAACGTTCCAACATGCCGAGGCGTTGTCCGAGGCTTCGGTTGATGAACGAGTGACTGCCGCTGTCAGCGTGTTCTTGAAATTGCTCAAGGAATCGCCGCAGAAAATAGAGCGATTGGACAAAGTACTTCTTGACGAGCATATCGCTTCGCTGGACATGCAGATCAGCCGTCAACTTGATGCGGTCATGCACCATCCTGAATTTCAACAAGTCGAATCAACCTGGCGCGGCGTCAAGTCCCTCGTCGACCAGACGGATTTTCGCCAGAACGTGCGCATTGAATTGCTGGATATCAGCAAGGCTGACCTGGTACGGGATTTCGAGGATGCCCCGGAAATCGCCCAGAGCGGTTTGTACCTGCATACCTATACCCGCGAATACGATACGCCGGGCGGGGAGCCGATCGCAGCCACCATCTCCAACTATGAATTCGACCGCAGCCCGCAGGACATTGCGTTGCTGCGCAATATCTCGAAAGTGGCTGCGGCCGCCCACATGCCCTTTATCGGCTCGGTGGGCCCCGCATTCTTTGGTAAACAAACCATGGAGGAAGTGGCTGCCATCAAGGACATCGGCAACTACTTCGATCGGGCCGAGTACATCAAGTGGAAGGCGTTCCGCGACAGTGACGATGCGCGTTACATCGGCCTGACCATGCCACGGGTCCTGGGGCGCTTGCCCTACGGGCCG
Organism: Pseudomonas frederiksbergensis; assembly: GCF_035751725.1. Classification (GTDB taxonomy): domain Bacteria; phylum Pseudomonadota; class Gammaproteobacteria; order Pseudomonadales; family Pseudomonadaceae; genus Aquipseudomonas; species Aquipseudomonas frederiksbergensis_A. The sequence continues at coordinate 2,714,147 of NZ_CP142104.1, forward strand.
GACACGATCCCCGTGCGCAGCTTCAACTACATCGAAAACGTCAAGGGGCCGGATCACGACAAGTATTTGTGGACGAATGCGTCCTTTGCCTTTGCTGCCAATATGGTCAAGAGCTTTATCGCCAATGGTTGGTGCGTGCAGATTCGCGGGCCTCAATCGGGAGGCGCGGTCACGGACCTGCCAATCCACTTGTATGACCTGGGTACCGGCAATCAAGTCAAGATTCCTTCCGAAGTGATGATTCCGGAAACCCGTGAGTTCGAATTCGCCAATCTCGGCTTCATTCCCTTGTCGTATTACAAGAACCGCGACTACGCCTGCTTCTTCTCCGCCAGTTCGGCCCAGAAACCAGCGCTGTACGACACGCCGGACGCCACCGCCAACAGCCGCATCAATGCGCGCCTGCCCTATATTTTCCTGCTTTCGCGCATTGCTCATTACTTGAAGTTGATCCAGCGCGAAAACATCGGGACGACCAAGGATCGTCGCTTGCTGGAGCTGGAGCTCAATAAATGGATCGGCGGGCTTGTCACCGAAATGACCGATCCGGGCGATGCCTTGCAGGCCTCGCATCCGCTGCGTGATGCCAAGGTCACGGTGGAAGACATCGAGGACAACCCGGGTTTCTTCCGGGTCAAGTTGTATGCCGTGCCGCATTTTCAGGTCGAGGGCGTGGACGTCAACCTGTCCCTGGTTTCGCAAATGCCCAAGGCGAAAGCCTGACTCAATCCCAAGGAAACGACGCCATGAAAATCGATCGTCCCTTGTGGACGTCTGGCACCCTATTGTCTGCGCAACAGTTTCAACAACAGGCGCGCTGGGAAGCGTGGGCCAACGAACAGCTCGCCGGCCTGGCCTTGGCCCATCCTTGGGGCGTGAAGGCCGTTGAGTTCGACGCGCACGCATTGCGCCTGGGCAAGCTCAAGGCAACCCGCTTGAGCGTGCGCATGCCCGACGGCAGCCCACTCGACAGTCAACGAGTGGATCGGCTGCCGCCGGGGCTGGAGTTGTCGCGGTTGAGGAGCGAAGACGCGCGTCAGATGCTCGTCCTGCTGGCATTGCCCCTCGAGCAGGCCAACGGCAACAACTGCCTGATGGAGGAAGGCCCGGCGGACCGCCCGACCCGCTATCGCCAGGACTGGCGCCCCGTACAGGATCTCTATACAGACGAAGTGCAGTCGATCGCCGTGCTGGAACACATGCTGACGCTGCGCCTGGATAACGACGACAACGGCGATTACCTGACGTGCCCCATTGCGCGCCTGGTTCGCGAAGGGCAGGGCAATTGGAGCCTCGATCCAGAGTACGTGCCGCCATTGCTCAGTTTTTCTGCTCACCCAGGATTGCTGGCCCAACTGGACAACCTGCTGACCCAACTGTCGGCCAAGCGCCAGCGTCTGATGGGCATGCGTCGGGAAAGCAACCAGCGCATGGCGGACTTCGCCGTCGCCGATGTGTCGGTGTTCTGGTTGCTCAACGCCTTGAACACCTATCAGCCAGTGCTGGCTGATCTCAAGGCCTATCCGCAACGGCACCCCGAGCAAGTCTACCTGGAGCTGGCCAAGCTGGCCGGCAGCCTGCTGACGTTCTCGCTGGAACACGATATCGACAAGATTCCAGCGTATCGGCATGAGCAATTGGAAACGGTATTCCCACCGCTGATGCGCTGTATCTCAACCTTGCTGGAAGCGAGCCTGCCGTCGCGCGTCATTGCCCTGGCGCTGGAGAACAGCGCCAATCGCTGGCAAGTGAAACTCAACGATGCTCGGCTCCGTGAGCCTGAAGGGGCGGACTTCTACCTGTCGGTACGCTGCCGATTACCGGCTGCGCAGTTGCAGGATCAATTCCCGCGCCTGTGCAAGGTCGGGGCGCCGGCGGATGTCGATGAACTGATCAATGCCGCGCTCGATGGCGTCCCGCTGAAACCCCTCAGCCAAGTACCCGCGGCCATCCCGCTGCGCCTGGAAAACCAATACTTCGCCCTCGATCTTGGCCATCCCAAGGGCCAGGCCATGCTGGCTGAGGGAACTTTCGCTTGCTACGTGCCCAGCACGTTGGAGCAAGTCCAACTTGAATTGTTTGCGGTGCTACGCACATGAACCTGAACTTCTTGAAAAAACCAGGCGCGCTGGCAGTGGATATCGATGCCTTGCTCCATGACAGTTACTTGCTGGTGGTCGAGTTACGCCAGGGTGCTTCGGTGCACGACACCGCAGCGCTGCAGCGGCTCTGCCTGGACCAGGTCGAGCAGGTCCGACAGCAACTCGAACAGATCGCAATGGAGCCGCGCAACATCGAGCACATCAGCCATGCCCAATGCGCGCTGCTCGACGAAGCCATACTCGTCTGCACCGAGGGCCCGGTACGGGATGAATGGACCCGGGAGCCGCTCCAGGCCCGGTTGTTCAATCGGCATCAGGCCGGGGAGTTTCTCTACGAGGAAATGCAACGGGTGTTGCGCGAACCGTCGCCGGACCCGCGAGTGCTGACGGTGTTTCATCGGGTCCTGATGCTCGGTTTCAAAGGTCGCTACACGGACCCTGACGACCCTGCCCGCGAGCAAATGCTGGCTGCCCTCGATGCACAGGTTGCGCCCCTGAAAATCGGCCAGAACCTTATCACTCAAAAGGGCGGTCGCCTGGCCCGGTACCCATCCACCTGGAGCCACGTAACAGCGGTAGCGCTACTGCTTACCGGCGCCTGGTGGGCAATGGATCAATGGCTGGCCGGCGTGGTTGCTTCCCTCATGCCCGGCCAGGCGTGAGGGGCCTATGACGTTTCGATTGCAACGAGTCCTTTGGCTATGGGCCGGGACGCTGGTGCTGGCATTGCTGCTTATCCTCCCGCTCGCCACATGGATACGCGTGGTCCTGGCGCTGGGCGCCCTGGGCATTGCGGCGACAGGTTGGGTCATGGCCGGTCGTCGAGCTGCCCGTTTGCGTCAGTCGGTGAAACTCGCCGCCAATGTTTCCATGCCCCCAGCCTCGTTCCGCCACCCGGTGGTGCTGGTTTGTGGAGATGGCTTGGATGGTCTGTTCGGCACCATTCCCGATCACCGGTTGGCCGTGCGGGCCACCCATCAGGGCTGCTATGTCCGAGTGCCTGCTCTCGATCAATTGCCGAGCGTGACCGAGCGCATCCTGGCCTTGCGTCCGGGCTGGGACGCTCAACTCAGCGTGATGTTTGTCATCAACCCTGCGGCACACGGCGATCGCGCTGAACTGGCCGGGCGGATGCGAGCGTTTCGTCACCAAGCGACGCTGGCCGGCAGTCACGGTGCGGCGTTGCCGCTGATGCTGGTGAGTTATGTCCGGTCGGCGCGGGGCGAGTCTCCGTGGTTCTGCTGGACCGATGGTCAACCGGACCCTCGGGTTCGAGATGCCGGAGCCTGCTCCAGTGTCGCCGACTGGCTGCGGCAGCCCCTCGACTCATCATCGCGAGCGATGCGAGTGCATACCGGTGTGCAGTTGAACAACGCAGCAGCCTGGTTGCAAGAAGCGGTGCTGCCGCACTTCGATGCACGTGCTGACGGCCCCGATCGAGGCTTGACGGTGTGCTGGGCGATCAAGCCAGTGCCAGCCGTGCCTCACGCGGTGAAAGGGAACCTTTGGGAACAATGGCTACGTGACAAGGTGGCGCTGGTCGACACCAGGCCGACTGTCATGAAGGCAGCGTTGCCATTTCCAGATCCCTTGCTGAGCCTGATTCCAATGCGTGCCCAGCGCACGTCGGTGCAGCGTGCATGCATCGTCGCGGGGTGGATGTTCGGGCTCGCCGGTTCGATCGCCCTGGGCAGTTCCGCATGGCAGAACACGTTGTTGGTGCGCCAGGTCACTGACGACCTGCGTCGTTATGCGCACCTCTCGACGGCGGGATTTCCAGCACAGGAAACATCTCGCTTGCGCCAGGAAACCGAGGCTGCTCTGCATGAGACCGCACAGCGCCTGGACGCCTACCACCGCCACGGCGAGCCCCTTGCGCTGGGCCTTGGGCTGTATCGCGGCGACCCTCTGCGCGCGCCGTTGCTGGAGGCGCTTTCCGATCCCCATGTGTCATTCGGGCCAATGCCGGTGCAGGCAACCGAACCGGTGAGGTTGGACAGCCTCTCGCTGTTCAGTCCAGGCAGTGCGCGGCTCAAGCCGGACTCAACCAAGGTATTGGTCAATGCCCTGGTCGGCATCAAGGCCCAACCCGGCTGGCTGATCGTCATCGCCGGGCACACCGATGCCACGGGCGATACCGCGCAGAACCTGCGGTTGTCCCGCGCCCGTGCCGCCGCCGTACACGAATGGATTCTGCATATCGGCGGTATTCCTGCCAGCTGTTTTGCCGTGCAGGGGTTCGGCGCCAGCCAACCGATTGCCAGCAACGACACCGAGGCGGGGCGGGCAGCCAACCGTCGAGTCGATATCCGTCTGGTACCTGAAGTGGGCGCTTGTGTACTCCCCACGACAGGAGCGGACAGTCAACCCCAGTCGCAATCTCGCGACATTCAATCTTGAAAAGGAGCTTCACATGGCAATTCCCGTTTACCTCTGGCTGCAAGATGACGGCGGCGCGGAGATCAAGGGGTCAGTGGACGTGCAAAAGCGCGAGGGCAGCATCGAAGTCGTCGCCCAGGACCACAGCCTGTACATCCCGACCGATAACAACACCGGCAAGTTGACGGGTGCGCGGGTCCACACGCCGTTCCTGTTTTCCAAGGAAATCGACGCTTCCAGCCCCTACCTCTACAAGGCCGTGACCAAAGGCCAGACCCTCAAGAGCGCCGAGTTCAAGTGGTATCGCATCGATGATGCCGGGCAGGAAGTCGAGTATTTCATCACCAAGCTGGAGAACGTCAAGGTGGTGAAGGTCGCGCCAAAAATGCACGACATCAAGGACCCGACCAAGGAGAAGTACAACCATCTGGAACAGGTTGAGTTGCGCTACGAAAAGATCACGTGGACCTACAAGGACGGCAACATCATCCATTCCGATTCCTGGAGCGAACGCCAAAGCGCCTGACGCGCGGGCATCGACAGGCCGCCTGGCCTGTCGACTGCCGGTGTGTTGGGTCGAGCGTCCGTTCGCGGGCGCTCAGCCAAGCACATCCGCTTTTTGTCCGGCGCTTGCCCGGCCACCACCGAAACCTGCACAAGGATGCCACCCATGGTACAGAGCCCCACGCGTCTGCTTCGTCGTCTGAATCCCTATTGCGCCCAAGCCCTGAGCGACGCGGCGTCGCTGTGCCAGAGCCGTGCCCATGCGCAGATCACCATCGAGCACTGGTTGCTCAAGTTGCTGGGGCAGGGCGAGGGCGACCTGACCGTTATCGCACGTCGTCACGAATTGGACCTGGAGGCGCTTTGGTGTGGCTTGCTCAACCACCTCGACACCTTGCCGCGTTGCGTCCAGGCCAAGCCACAGCTGTCGGAACCGTTGCAGCAACTGATCAAGAATGCCTGGCTGCGCGCCTCTCTGGACGATGACGGTGACCGGCTGCGCTCCGCGCATCTGCTGGGAGCACTGATGGAAACGCCCAGGCTACTGGCCTGCGAAGCGGCCTGGCCATTGCTCAGCCTTGGCGAGTCGCAATTGCAGCGGTTGTCCGGGTTGCTGGATCAACTCTCCGATGAGCGTCCCGGCGAACAAGAGCTCCTTGTCGTGGGCAGGACGGATGGGACATCGAGCGAGCCTGCCGCCGGTAGCGCCAGGCCTGATGCACGGCAGGCGCTGCTGGACCGGTTCACCCAGGATCTCACTGTCCGGGCAGGGGAAGGACTGATCGATCCGGTGTTCGGTCGCGACGATGAAATACGCCAGGTCATCGACATCTTGAGTCGCCGACGCAAGAACAATCCGATCCTGGTCGGCGAGCCCGGCGTGGGCAAGACCGCGCTGGTCGAAGGGCTGGCGCTGCGCATTGCCCAGGGCGACGTGCCCGACAGCCTCAAGTCGGTCAGCGTGCGCGCGCTGGACTTGGGCTTGTTGCAGGCCGGCGCCGGGGTCAAGGGCGAATTCGAGCAGCGCCTCAAGCGCGTGATCGACGCGGTGCAGCAATCCGAAACACCGATCCTGCTGTTCGTCGACGAAGCCCACACGTTGATCGGCGCTGGCAACCAGGCCGGGGGCGCCGACGCGGCAAACCTGCTCAAGCCCGCCCTGGCCCGTGGCGAGTTGCGCACCATCGCCGCCACCACCTGGAGCGAGTACAAGCAATACTTCGAGCGCGATGCGGCATTGGAGCGACGCTTCCAACAGGTCAAGGTCGACGAGCCTGATGATGATCGCGCCTGCCTCATGTTGCGCGGGCTCAAGGCCCGTTACGCCAGCCACCACGGCGTGCACATCCAGGATGCGGCGGTGCAGGCCGCCGTCAGCCTGTCGCGGCGTTACCTTACGGGCCGTCAGTTGCCGGACAAAGCCGTCGACCTGCTGGATACGGCCAGCGCCCGGGTGCGCATGAGTGTCGATTGCGAGCCCCACGCGTTGGTCCGCGTCAAGGCGCGGCAAATCGCCCTGGAACTGGAACGCGAGGCGCTGGAAGCGGACCAGGTCCTGGGCGGTAGTGTCGACACCGAACGGCTGATGCAGATCGCCGTGCAGCACGCCGAGTTAAAGCACACTCGGGTCGAGCTGGAGCGTCAATACCGCCACGCGCTCGATGTGTCCCAGCAATTGCTCGACGCCCGCGAGGCAGAGCCGATGCGATGGGCTGATTGTGCGCGGTTGCAGCGACAGCTGGATGCCATCCAGGGCGACCAACCCTTGTTGCTGCTGGACGTCGACGCCCGCAGCGTGGCCGAAGTCGTCGCCGATTGGACCGGCGTCCCCCTTGGCAGCCTGCTCAAGGACGAACAAGCCAGCTTGCTGGATCTGGAACAGCAATTGGCCGAGCGCGTCATCGGCCAGGCCCCGGCACTCGATGCCCTGGCCCAGCGCCTGCGGGCGGCCAAGACAGGGCTCAGCGATGACAAGGGGCCGCTGGGGGTCTTTTTGTTGGTGGGCACCAGCGGGGTTGGCAAGACCGAAACCGCCTTGGCCCTGGCCGACAGCCTGTTCGGCGGAGAAAAAGCGCTCATCACCCTCAACCTTTCCGAATATCAAGAAGCCCACACCGTCAGCCAGCTCAAGGGCTCGCCGCCCGGTTACGTGGGTTACGGGCAGGGCGGGGTGCTGACCGAAGCCGTGCGCCAGCGACCCTATAGCGTCGTGCTGCTCGACGAGGTGGAAAAAGCCCACCGTGATGTGCTCAACCTGTTCTACCAGGTTTTCGACCGCGGCTTCATGCGCGATGGGGAAGGGCGCGAGATCGACTTTCGCAACACCGTCATTCTCATGACCTCCAACCTGGGCAGCGACGCGTTGCAGGCCTGTCTGCTGGATCAACCCGACGCAGCTGACAGCACGCTGCACGAGCTCATGCGGCCGATCCTGCGCGAACACTTCCAACCGGCCCTGTTGGCACGCTTCCAGACCCTTATCTATCGACCGCTGCAAGTCGATGCCCTGCAATGCATCGCCGCTATCAAGCTGGCCCAGGTGGCCAGTCGCTTGCAGCGTCACTATGGCTTGGACTGCAAGATCGATGACGCTCTGAACGAGGCCATCGTTGCCGCCTGCCTGCTGCCCGACACCGGGGCCCGCAACATCGACAGCCTGCTCAACGAACAGATCCTGCCGGTGCTCAGCCAACAGCTGCTGCAGCGTCGGGCAGCACAGTTGCGCACACGCGGGGTGCACTTGGGGTATTGCGAGGAGGAGGGGATCACACTGCGTTTCGTCGATGCCGCGGATGCCGCTGAGACGGTCGCCATGGAGGCTGCGCAATGAATATGCCCATGCCGACCTTCTTCGACCACAGCCGCCACACCCTGCGAGTGTCCAAACTCAACGCCCATCTCGACGTCCTGGCCTTCGTCGGCGAAGAACACCTGAGTCGTCCTTACCACTACCGCATCGAATTCACCTGCACCGAGCGCGACCTGGCGGCCACCGACCTGCTCAACCGCTGGGGTTATTTCGACCTGTACCCCGTGCCGCCACCGCCGACACCCAAGGGCTTCACGCCGCCGGTGATCGAACCGCTGCGTTCCTTCCACGGCATCGTTACAGACTTCAAGCGACTGTCCGGCTCCAACGACGAAGCCCGCTACGAAATCACCCTGCAACCACGTTTCGCGCTGCTCGGGCGCGGCAAGCAGTTTCGGATCTACCAGTACCAGTCGGTGCCGGAAATCGTCGAGCAGATCATGCGCAAGCGCCACGCTTACCTGGGCGAGGAGTTCTATTTCAACCTGGTGCGCCAGTACCCCCGGCGTGAACAGGTCATGCAATACGACGAGAGCGACCTGGCCTTCATCGAGCGCCTGCTGGCCGAGGTCGGCATCTGGTATCGCATCACCAGCGACGATCGCCTGCACATCGACGTGGTGGAATTTCACGACGACCAGCGGCACTACCAGCGCGGCATCAAGTTGCCGTGTCGCCCGCCATCCGGCTTGACCGCCGATGGGCAGGACGCGGTCTGGAACCTGCAGACCGCCCACCAGGTGGTGGAACAAAACATCAACTTTCGCGCCTACCATCACCGCGAGGCCTATGCCTTTTTGGACGGCGAAGTCGACCACACCCGGGGCGCCAAGGGCACCTACGGCGAGGCCTATCACTACGCCGAGCCCTACACGGTGCTGGGCGAGCGCTACGCCCTGGACGAAGACCTGCAAAGCGAAAGCGGTTTCTTCTACGCCCGCCTGCACCACGAACGCTACCTCAACGACCAGACCCGCCTCAGCGGCACCACCAGCAGCGCCACCCTGGCCACGGCGCAGCGGCTCGAAATCACCGGCGGCGCACCGAAGGCGTTCGAGCCCGGCGCGGTGATCGTCAGCCTGCGTACCGAAGCGGCCCGCGACCGCAGCTTCATCGCCACGTTCCAAGCCATCCCCTATTCGGAAACCGTGTGCTTTCGCCCGGCGCTGCTGCCCAAGCCGCGCATGAGCGGCACCATCCCCGCCCGCGTCAGCCACCCGGAAGTCAACCCGCCGTACGCCGACCTCGACTTCGAAGGCCGCTACAAAGTGCGCTTCCTGTTCGACCGCGACACCTGGCAAGCCGGCCGCGAAAGCGCCTGGCTGCGCCTGGCCCGGCCCTACGGCGGCGACACCCACGGCCTGCACTTCCCGCTGCAGGCCGGCACCGAAGTGGCGATCGCCTTCGAGCACGGCGACCCCGACCGCCCGTACATCGCCCACGCCCTGCACGATGACCGCCACCCGGACCCGGTCACCGCCCGCAACGAACGCCGCAACGTCCTGCGCACCCGACCAACAACAAACTGCGCCTGGACGACACCCGCGGGCAGGAACACATCAAGCTCAGCACCGAACACAGCGGCAAGAGCCAGCTGAACCTGGGGCACCTGGTGGATGCCGAGCGGAACAAGCGTGGCGAAGGGTTTGAGTTGCGCACCGATGGCTGGGGGGCGATTCGCGGTGGCAAGGGGGTGTTTATCAGTGCGGATGAGCAGGCCAAGGCCAAGGGTGACCAACTCGACATGACAGCCGCTATTGAACAGCTGGAAAGCGCGCTCTCCCTGGCGCGTTCCTTGGCCGAGGCGGCCCGTAGCGCTCAAGCAACGCCGGGCGACACCGAAAGCCAGCAACGCCTGAACCAGGCGCTCAAAGGCTTGGAACAACCTGGCGTACTGCTGCATGCGCCAAGCGGGATCGGCGTGGTCAGCCCTGAAGCCGTATGCCTGGCCTCCGGCGCCGAAAGCGTTGGCATCATCGCTGCGCACAACGCTGATATCAGCGCAGGCCACGACATCACCGCCACCGCGCAGGGCGGCATCAGCGTAGTGGCCAAGGAAGCTGGGATACAACTCAAATCTGCCGGAGGAAAGATCGAGCTACATGCTCAAGGGAATGATCTTCACGCCTTGGCGAAGACCGATGTGAAAATCGAAAGTATTCAAGGGCGCGTGGAAATCAGCGCACCGCAGGAGCTGGTGCTCAACTGCGGTGGCGCCTACATCCGCCTGAAAGACGGTGATATCGAGCTGGGTGCACCGGGCAACGTCTATTTGAAGGCCTCCCATGTGGAAAAAACCCAAGGGGCCAGCCTGCATACCCCTGCCTCCCCATTACCGGCCGGTTATGCCGCCGGCTATACGCTGAAAGACCACGCCCAGGCAGCAATGCCGTTTGCCCGCTATCGCGTTACGACTCAACAGGGGGATGTGTTCAATGGGGTAACGGACAGGGATGGGCGGACCATGAGTGTCAATACCTTGGTGCCGGGGGATTTGAAAGTTGAATTATTGAGCTCGGAAAAATGGATTAGTTTTTTTGCTCCGCCCGAATTGAACTACGAAGGCATAAAGTGCACCGCGACCATGGATGACGGAGAGCTCTTGCAAGGCGAATTCGATCATGAGAACAAGGCGAGCTTTTACTCTTTTTATGGAAAGGCTTGTGTCAAGTTTGAAATAGAGGACCTGGACCGCTCGCGCGAGGTGGCCGGCGCTGCGGAAAGAATAATCAAAGAGCTCTCGGAGTAGAGCTATGGATTCTTTTTATAAGTTGTATCTGGCAGAAAAATCTCATCCACTTGACGACGAGGTATTGGAAAAGGCGCTTGAGAGTTTTGAAGGGGCGGCACTAAAATTTTCTTCGGATTTTATAGATGATGCCAAGCAGCGCGATAATTACAACCGTAACGTCAAGCGGGTGAGGGCGGAAGTCTTGCTGCAGGTTAGGAGCGGCAAGGTTTCGGTTAAAGAAGCGGCGGAGTTTTGTTACGAAATGCGCAACAAGATTATGGCTGAGGTTAGGAATAAGACCTCTGTACACGGGAAGGCTATTGCTGAAAAAAAGAAAATTATTTCCCCTTCGCTCGAAAAGCTTCTTGACGAAAGAGCCGTCAAGAAGTTTGGCAAGAGTTTCATGGCGCTTGGCGCGGAGCAAAAAAACTCGATGTACTACGAAATCGTAGAATCTTCTGCCAGGCCTAATGCGGGATTTAACACTCTTAATAAGGCGTTGAGGGTTTCAGGCAAAGTATTAATCATCGTTACGGTTGCTTATGCGGCGTATGAGATAGCGAACGCTGAGAATAAGCAAAAGGAGGCGATCAAACAGGGTGTGATTGTTGGTGGCGGGGCGGCTGGCGCTGCGTTGGCAAGCTTGGCTGTATCTACAGTGTGTGGCCCTGGCGCACCGTTCTGCGCCGTTGGTTTGATGTTAGCTGCTGGGATTGCATCTGGTTGGGCTGCCTCGACATTCGCTGAAGCTTATGACGATGAGATAGAGGAGTTCTCCAAATGGGAGGTCAATTAGATCAGCGGGAACTGTGGCTGGCACTCTCCTATTTGTTTGTGGATAACGAAGTCGATTACGTTCAAATAGCGGCGGTGGCAAAATCGTACTCTATGGTAGATGTTGAAGATGCTTTGTTTAAAATGGTTGCACCAGTTTGTATTTTTAATTTTTTTGTGTCAGTGCCACCAATTTGGTTTTGCTTTGATAGGGAGCAATTATTTTCAGATATCGATTCTTTAATAGAGAAAAGAGCTAAGCAAGGCCCGCTAGGGAAGTGTTTTACCGCTGTAGGGGAGCGCGTGCTGCGATTCCTTGGTTCGGATGATTGGGCCGAGTTAAAAGCGGAAATTGAGAGGGCGAACCAAAAGTGGGGGTGAGCGGTAGTGTACGGTCTTCAAAATGAGGTTGTGGCTAGACGTATAGAATGAGGGCATAAGGATTATGAAAATAAAACGTGATTATGTTTTCTGGAGTGGGATGGATCTACCGTATGTAGGCGTGTTTTGCTATCTGAGCATTCTAAGGTTGTATGTGAAGCGGTCCGCGAAAATTATGCTGTTTAGCTTTTCATTGCTGTTTTTTTTGGTTCAGGTCTTCTAATTTATTAAGTGGTTTGGGTCGTTGTTTTGTATGATTTGTGGGTGTGTATTAGGGCTTGCCCTATCAATTGTAGAGTAAAGGCATGCACTACCGAATGTTTTTTCCAGCTGGCATTTTGATAATGCTCGGGGTTGAGGCTACCGCGACATCGTTTGGGCGCAAAACGAGCGCCGATGTTGCGACGATTGATGATAAACCGGCTATCTGTCTGCCAGCTAAAGAGAAGCAAGTGTTTAGGCTGGGGTGGCTATCTTTATCCGAAGGAGATGTAAGAAGCCCCGCTTCTTGGGGGATCGCACTTACGGAAGGTGCTCAACCGAAAATTTTGAACCCTGGTGATTGCATAGTTTTTGGTACTGTGCCAGATGGCTATGAGAGTGACGATCAAAAAACAAATGCTCGTCCCTTAAAGCTAGAGGTTGATAGAGTCTATATCTTTCGAATGAGTGACGCTTATCGTCCAAGAGATACGTATGCGGTTGTTTTTTTAATTAACGAGGCCTTGGGCGGAGCCCTGGAATATATTCAGTACAGTCGAGTCGTCGAGTATGGCGAACTGATTCCGTCCCGCGATGCTGGACATAACGACAATGATGAATAGCTTTTGTGAGTTAGTGGTGTTGATGGTTAATTCGAAGTAGGTGAACTGCTCTGACTAGCTTGTGCGAATAGGTGAGGCGACATGGCTTTGTCTAGTTTGGGTGCGAAACCCATTCGCGATTTAAGGAAAGATAATTATTAAGGAACGATTGATATGAACGACACCCGGCACCGTACGGATACGCTTAATCCGTTCAAAGTCATTACCGTCGGAAAACAGAAACAGCACTGGATCGAATTCCAATTGCTGGACGAACACGGTGAACCCTTGGCGAACATGCCCTTCCGTGCGCAGAACGAAGCCACGCGCACGGCGTATATACCCGAATATGCTGGCATCAGCGATGCCGATGGGGTGATCCGCATCGAGGGTCTGCACCCGCTGGCCATCACCTTGTTGCTGGACGCCAATTCGCTGGCCGGGCAATTGCAAACCCGTCGCTTGCGCGCCGAACGGCCTGAGCCGCCCAGGCCTGTAATTGGCGACCGCACCCCGCTGCACAGTCCGCAGCGTTCGGGTTTTTCTCCAATCGAGCGACAGACCATTGAGGCTGGGCATGGCTATCACTACCTGCGTATCGGTCAGTTGTGTGATCGGCTGCCCGATCTGTCCCCGCCATTGACCGACGCCAATCAACCGCCCGCCTTTCATTTTCCAGACCGGACGTACAGCGGCTTTACTGTCGATGATGGACAACTGGACCGCCGCCATGTGCTGGAGGTTTGTCCGCTCCGGGCCTGGTCGCTGGTGCTGCATCACCAACCGGATTACAGCCTCGCCAATGCCTACAACCTGGGGCTGATGAGCATCTTGTCGTACAGCACATCGCCGGAGCAGGACCGGGGTTCCGTCAAGGAATTTTTCGACCAGCAATGTGTGGATCTGTCACGTACTCCGAGGATATGGGACGGGGGCCAGAATTGGCCTTGTCTGGTCAGTGATGTGCCTTTTGATGAGCGCTATACAACGGCCGAACCTTTGGACACCAGCAAAGCAGAACCGCCGGAAGGAGACACGCAACTGTTCTACGCCATCAATGCAACCCAGGTGCTGGTGGCCTGGCGCGGCACCGAGATGGCCTACCCCTTTACCGACCTGGCGACAGACGTGACCTTTCGACCGGTCCAGCCAGAAATTGTCGCCAACTGCGAACCCAAGGTGTCCTGTGCCGACCTGACGCAGGAAGGCAGCGTGCATTTGGGCTTTCGTGATGCCTATGAAATGGCGAGAAGAATTTTTTCCGATGATTTGGGCAAGACGATTCCTGGAGAGGGCTTCGACAGGAAGCTCTTCATTTGCGGCCATAGCCTTGGCGGTGCCCTCGGTCTGATTCATGCCGCCTCACTGCAAACGCGCAACCCACTGTTGTACACCTACGGCATGCCGCGCACCTTCACGCTCAAGGCTGTTCAGGGCCTGGGCGAGTTGCAGCACTTCCGGCACGTCAACGACACCGACACCATCCCCAGCGCGCCACCCGAAGCGGCGTTGGATAATTACCTGTACGACTTGTACGGCCCGTTGGGCACCACCCTGGGATTTACCTGGTCGTTGCTTCAGCTAACGGCCAGCGCAGTGTTCAAACATGGCGATCCTTTTTGTCACCACGGCGAAATCGCCATGTTCTTCAGGGCCGAACAACACGTGCAGGAACGTGGCTCGCAATACCCGGCCTATCGCAACAAGGATGGGCTCGGCGCGCCTTACTACACCACCATCGCTCGTCCCCTGCAGGAAAAGGCCAAGTTCTACCTCGTACCCAGCCTGAGCCCTGAGGACGACCAACAGGCCAAGCAGGCGCAAGAAGGCCTGATCGGCACGCTGCGACCGGGTGATCGGGCCCGTTATTTCCCGCCCCACGGCAACCCCAAGAAGGGCCGACTGAGTGGCCTCGGCAACCATTTCATGAGCGAGTATCAACCCTACCTGCATAACCATCTGCTGGAGTCGATCAACCCCGAGCGGGAGCCCTTGATGAAGGAGCAGCTTGAGCGACAACGCTTCGAGCAGCAGATGCACGAGCATTACAGCCGCATCCACGAACACGAACGGGACCGTAACCGGGTCTTCCTGGGTTTGCAGGGTTTGCTGACCCAGGCCTTGGGCACCACACGGGAGGTCGAGGGCGGTATCGAGGCGTTACAGCGCTTTGACGCCGTGGCCGACCCGAATACCTACTTTACGAAGACCTGGGGCTGAGTCCGTCGACACGAGCAAGGAGTGGATCATGATCAAGAAAATACCCATCGTCATAGTGGCAATGCTCATCAGTCTCAGCGGTTGCGCCAAGGACTACGGCCTGGCGCCACCTGCGGACAGCGAAAAAGTGACGGTAACGGTAAAACTGCCCAAGGAGCTGACAAATGAAGTCATGCAGGTCGTTTACCGCTCCACCATCTGTACCTTCACCGACCACACTGCAATGGGCAAACCCTACCAACGTGACGAGTATCAGCGAACTGATATATGGCCAGTGCGTCAAGGACAGAGTGATCTCTATCGAGCCGAGCTACCTATGGACGGTGGCGGCGCTTGCCAATGGCACTTGAGCAACGTGACCTTCGGCGTCGTTTATGCCGACCCGACTCGTTTTGGCGAGAGCGTGGTTGTTGGTGGCGGCGGCGGCATTGTGGTCATCTTCGATCACAACAACTCTCCACGGGGAGGAGCAGACTTCAAGATCGATGGTGACTTAATGATCAAGAAGGATTACTACCCATGGTTAAAGGAAAACTTCCTAGACGGATATGTAAAGCGCATCAGTTTGGCAGGCGAAGCTAGTCTCTACCTCAAGTATCAAGCCCTACAGGCTCGGCAAGTATTTTTCGAACCCATACTGCATTCCAATTACCTGGTCACCTCTGAAGGAACAAAAGTACATAAAGTCGGAAGCTTCATTAAATTCACCTACCCCGACGGCACCGTGGTGGCCGATGGTTCACATAATCCCGACCTGCGCAAGCTCCAAGCCATTCGCCTGGCTGCGGAGAACAAAAAATGAAATCAGTTCTCCCGGTTATATTTATCACTTCGTTCGCGAGCCTCAGCGGCTGCGCCAAGGACTACAGCCTGGCGCCACCGGCGGACAGCGAAAAAGTGACGGTAACGGTAAAACTGCCCAAGGAGCTGAAAACCGAAACCATGTGGGTGATGTATCGCTCGGCCGCTTGTAAGCGCATCAGCTATGGCGCTAGCGGCCAACGTACCGAACGGGATGGCCATAACTCCGTTTATAAAGAGTTCGAACGCCAGGGGCAGAGTGATATTTATCAAGTCGAACTACCCAAGGATGGGGGCGGAGCATGCCAATGGCACCTGGCCAATGTCACCTTCGGTGTTGCTTATGCCGATCCCGCTCGCTTTGGTGAAAACGTAATCCCAGGAGGAGGCGGTGGCGTGGTGGTAATTTTTGACCACAACAACTCTCCACGAGGAGGCGCTGACTTCAAAGTAGATGGAGACTTAATAATACAAAAAAATTATTACCCATGGGTGAGCGAGGCATTTTTAGGGGGGTATAAAAAACACATCAGTCTATTAGGTGAAGGGCATTTATATCTTAAATATCAGGCACTGCAAGCTCAGAAAATATATTTCGAACCTATCTTGCACACCAACTTCATGCTGCGCTCTTTAGGGGTCAAGGAGAAAAAAGAGGGCAACAACATTGCATTCACCTTCCCCGATGGAAGTGTTTGGGCTGATGGCCGCCTGGACTCGAAGTTTCAGAAGCTCCAAGCCATTCGCCTGGCTGCGGAGAACAAAAAATGAAATCAGTTCTCCCAGTTGTATTTGTCACTTCGTTCGCGAGCCTCAGCGGTTGCGCCAAGGACTACAGCCTGGCGCCACCGGCGGACAGCGAAAAAGTGACGGTAACGGTAAAACTGCCCAAGGAGCTGAAAACCGAAACCATGTGGGTGATGTATCGCTCGGCCACTTGTAAGCGCATCAGCTATGGCGCCAGTGGTCAGCGTACCGAGCGGGACGGTCACAACTCCGTTTATAAAGAGTTCGAACGCCAAGGACAGAGCGATCTTTACCAAATTGAGCTGCCGAAAGATGGGGGCGGTGCATGCCAATGGCATCTGGCCAATGTCACCTTCGGTGTTGCTTATGCCGATCCCGCTCGCTTTGGTGAAAACGTAATTCTTGGAGGAGGCGGTGGAGTTGTGGTGATCCTTGACCACAACAACTCTCCACGAGGAGGAGCTGACTTCAAAATAGATGGAGACTTAACGATACAAAAAGATTATTACCCATGGGTGAGCGAGGCATTTTTAGGAGGATATAAAAAACACATCAGCCTATTAGGTGAAGGGCGTTCATACCTTAAATATCAGGCGCTGCAAGCTCAGAAAATATACTTCGAACCCGTCCTGCACTCCGATTTCGTGCTTCGTTCAACCGAGCCCAAGGAGAAAAAAAAGGGCAACTACATTGCATTCACCTTCCCCGATGGAAGTGTTTGGGCTGATGGCCGCCTGGACTCGAAGTTCCAAAAACTCCAAGCCATTCGCCTGGCAGCGGAGAACAAAGAATGAAGCCGCTTGTTCCCGTTCTGCTTGAAGCAAGCTCAATTAGTTATTAACTAACCTTAGGAACAGGAGTTCTAAATATGTCACAAGGATTTGTTTTGCTGGGTGATAAAACCACTCACAACGGAGAAGTCATCTCAGCTTCTTCCACGATGAGTATCAAAGGCAAACCCGTAGCGTTGGTCGGCGACAAGGTCCGCTGTCCGATACCGGGGCATGGGATCAATTCCATCGTCGAAGGCTGCGGGGAATGGGCCGAGAATGGTCGCCAGATGGTCGTCAACGGTTGCCGCAGCGAGTGCGGTTGCCAGTTGATTTCCAGCGCACCCGATTGCGCGGTGGGCTGAGCCATGGGTTGGGATCGTCAGGCATCCGAAGTGGTGAAGGCCCCGGCACCTATCGTGCTAGGTCGCTGGGTATTTGGGGCAGGCGCGGCGGTGTTGGCGTCTGTTTTGCTGTTCCTCCTACATGCCGCCGAACATTTGCCGATATTGCAGACATTGAGCATCTGGGCATTTTCCGGCTCGCCGTTGCTGGCTTGGGCATTGGCGTTCGGTGCCCGCGCCTATGCCTATGGTGGCGCGCTGAGTCATCACCAGTTCCTGCAAGCGGAGGCGCAAGATGCGCAACACGCCTGGCAGGACTGGGCGCATCGTTATATGGCTGTGCAGGCCAGTTGTGTGCTGTTGCCAGATCGCGTCTCTGCCAGCGTGGTCGTTCAAGATGGACTTAACGTGCCGCCTCGAACTGGACAGGCACGGCGCATTGCCGAGGTCCAGCAGCAGCCCCAACGGGCGCCCGCCGGACTGTCATTGCTATTGTCGGCGCTGGAGCCGGCCGCGCGAGTTTTGCCGGTAAGACAACCGTTGCGCGTCACTCTGCTGAGCGATATCGAGCCCGGGCAATACGCAGTGTTGCGCGAGGCATGGCATCAGATCTGGGTCAATGACATGGGATTGCCGGCGCCAGAGTCGGTCATCGTATCTGCTCAATTGTCATACCAGTGGATCGACGAGACGCTGAGGACCGGCAGTACCGCCATTGAGTTGATCCTGGTGTTGCAGCTACATGGCGAGTCGGCGTACTCGGACGGCTTGGCTGCCTTGCTGTTGTGTCCTGACAAGTTGGCGCTCGCATGGGAGCTGCCGGTAGTCGGTGGCTTATTGCGCCCCATGTCGCTGGATACCAACCGCTTGCCCCACGAACTACCGGTATTTCTGCAATCCCAAACCGGAGCTCTTCGAGCGACTGGACTGCTGGCTGATGGTACCGACTGGCAGCCGTTGATGGGCCAGGTTTTCGCCGCCGGCGGTGCGCTGGGCGCTTCGCTCGAAGTAGGGCAGCAGTGGATTCAGCAGCGTCTGTGCGGAGTGACGGGGCCGTTCAGTCATTGGCTGACGGCAGCGTTGGGCGTGGAGATGGCCAGGCACCAACAACGTCCTTTGTTGCTCTTGGCCAAAGATGCATCAGGGCATTGGATCGGCACCGTGACGTCCGGAGAGATCGCATGAGGACCTTCAGTAATTTATGGCGCCGAGCGGGTGCAGCGGTGTGGCTCATCACGCTGACTGCGCTTTCGGGATGGGCTATCTGGGTTTACGGCGAACGGGTTGGCTTAGTGGACGATGCCCACAAGCTGTTGGCTTTGTTATTGATCATGACCATGGCTGTGCTGGGGTATCTGGCACCTCTTTTACTGATCTATCTCAAGCGGCAGTTCCACCGTGAGCACGAGTTGGCGAATAAAGCGCGCCCTCATGAAGATGCGTATTTGGCGCTGCCCCCTCAATCAGGTTCTGAGCATTCGGAGCTGCGTAATTACCTCCGCCACCTATACGGCCCCCTCTGGCGCCACAAAACCCGCCTCCTGCTCATCGTCGGCGAACCCACGGAGATCACCGCCATCGCCCCGCACCTGGCGAAGAAGAAATGGCTCGAAGGCCAGCGCACTGTGCTGCTTTGGGGCGGCAGCCTCCAGGAAACGCTGGAATGCCCACTGCTGGATCAGTGGCTCGGCCTGCGTCGTGGGCGCGCATTGGATGGCGTGGTCTGGGCGCTGACCCCGGAGCAAAGCGCCGATGCCGTGGCGCTGGACAAGGGGTTGCGGCATTTGCAGGAGCTGGCGCGGCGGGCACGTCGGCAGTTGCCGTTGCACCTGTGGCAGGTGTGCGAGAACGCATGGTCCCAGGAGGGTCGCGAAAGCCAGCCGGTGGGTTGTCTGTTGCCGGCCAAGGTGACGCCAGCGATGCTGGAGGATTGTCTGGAGGAGCTGGTCGAGCCGCTGCGTCACCAGGGCATTGCGCAGATGAAGCTCAAGAAGCAGATGCACCACGATTTCCTGCTGCGCTTGTCCCGGGATTTGCAGGCCAATGGCATCGCCCGTTGGCGGCAGGCGTTGGCACCGTTGTTGAGTGGTTTCAACCCTGGGTTGCTGCTGCGCGGGGTGTGGTTCAGCCAGCCGTTGCGCGCCACTGACAGTGGCGAGATCGAGCATTTCTGGTGGCCGGATCCGGCGTGGCATGGCGTGCAGCGCGACAAGGCCGTCGGCGCTCGCCTGGGCTGGCGTGCACCGCGAGTCGCCTACGGGCTGTTCCTGGGGTTGGCGGTGATGTGGGGCGCGGGAATGGTGCTGTCGTTCGTCAGCAACTGGGCGCAGATCGTCCAGGTGCAGGCCGTGTCGACGGCGTTGCAACAGGCATCGACCCCGGAGGCACAATTGCTGGCGCTCAATGAGCTGGTCCACGTGCTGGCGCGCCTGGATCACCGCGCCGTATACGGTGCACCTTGGTATCAGCGCTTTGGCTTGAACCGCAACCCCCAGCTGCTCGAAACGCTCTGGCCACGTTATGTCGAGGCCAATAAGCGCCTGGTGCGGGATCCGGCGGCGGCGCGCTTGCGCGAGCAGCTGGAGGCGTTGGTCAAGCTGGCGCCGGGCAGTCCCCAGCGCGTCGAGCGCTCGGCGGTTGCCTATGATCAGCTCAAGGCGTACCTGATGATGGCGCGCCCGGAAAAAGCCGAGGCGGATCTTCTGGTCAAGACGCTTGCCCATGCCGAACCCACCTGGGAGGGCGTGTCCCCCGCGCTCTGGCGAACGGTGGCGGCCAACGTCTGGCAGTTCTACGCCGAGCAACTGGCCGCGCACCCCGACTGGCGCATCGAGGCCGACCCTCGGTTGGTGGCGCAGGTGCGCCAGGCGTTGCTCGACCAGTTGGGCCAGCGCAACGCCGAGGCCAGCCTGTATCAACAGGTGCTGGACGACGCGGCCCAGCATTACCCGGCCCTGGGCCTGGCGCAAATGGTCGGCGACACCGAGGCTGCCGGGCTGTTTTCCAGCAAGGCCAGCGTGCCGGGGGTGTTCACACGCCAGGCCTGGGAGGGCCAGGTGCGCCGGGCCATCGACGAGATCGCCCAGGCGCGGCGAGAGGAAATCGACTGGGTGCTCAGCGACAGGCCCGGCGGGGTCGACGCCCGGTTGACGCCGCACGAGCTCAAGACGCGCCTGACCGAGCGCTATTTCCAGGACTACGCCAGCGCCTGGCTGGTGTTCCTCAACAGCCTGCGCACCCGTGAACCGAAAAGCCTGGACGCGGTGATCGACCAGCTGACGCTGATGGGCGATGTGCGTCAATCGCCGCTGATCGCGCTGCTCAACACCCTGGCCTATCAAGGGCAAGCCGGCACTCGCGCACCGGCCCTGAGCGACTCGTTGATGAAGTCCGCGCACAAACTGATCGGGCCGGACATGGCGCCGCTGATCGACCCACGGGTGGATTTTCCAGGTGGACCGCTGGACGCCACTTTCGGACCGCTGCTGACCCTGCTCAAGGGCGGCACTGATAATTTGAACCTGCAGGCCTACCTCACCCAAGTGACCCGCGTGCGCCTGAAGCTGCAACAGATCAGCACCGCCAGCGACCCCATGGAAATGACCCAGGCGCTGGCGCAAACCGTGTTCCAGGGCCGTGACATCGACCTGACCGATACCCAGTCCTATGGCCGGTTGATGGCGGCGAGCCTGGGCGCGCAATGGGCCGGCGTTGGCGAAATGCTGTTCGTGCAGCCGCTGGAACAGGCCTGGCAGCGGGTGCTGCAACCGTCGGTGGCGGGCCTTAACAGCCAGTGGCAGCGCTCGATCGTCGGGCATTGGAACGCGGCCTTCGCCGGGCGTTATCCGTTTGCCGCGACTGCCAGCGATGCTTCGTTGCCGATGTTGGGGCAGATGATCCGCGCCGACACGGGGCGCATCGAGCGCTTCCTGCACAGTCAGTTGAGCGGCGTGCTGCGCAAGGAGGGCAACCGCTGGGTGGCCGACCCGCGCCACGGCCGTGGCTTGCGGGTCAACCCGCAGTTCCTGGCGGCGGTCAATCAACTGAGCGACCTGGCCGACGTGCTCTACACCGATGGCGGCCTGGGGTTGAGCTTCGAACTGAGTGGCAAAGGTGTGCGCGATGTGGTGCAGACCACGTTCATCCTCAATGGCGAAAAACATGAGTACTTCAACCAGAAGGAACGCTGGCAGCGCTTCGGCTGGCCGGGGCGCAGCGATTATCCCGGGGTCAGCCTGACCTGGACCAGCGTCCACACCGGCGAGCGACTGTTCGCCGACTACGCCGGCACCTGGGGGCTGATCCGCTTGCTGGAACAGGCCAAGTTCACGCCGCTGGACGATGGCGACAGCCGCTATCGCATGGTGCTCAAGGCCCCCGATGGCCTGGGCCTGACCTGGCACCTGCGCACCGAACTGGATGCCGGGCCGATGACGTTGCTCAAGTTACGCGGGTTTACGTTGCCGGGGCGGATATTTCTCACCGAGAACGGGGCAGCGGCGTCCTATACGCACAACGAGGCTTTCGAATGAGTCTGCAAAGCTTGATCACTCGTTGCCTGGGGCCACGCGACGCGGTAGCGATTGCCCGTGGACAGGCCGCACGCTGGCAAACTTGGTTGCAACCCATCAGCGAGGCCTCACCCGTCGGGGAAGATCCCGGCTATGACGATGACTTCCAGCGCATGCGTGAAGAAGTCGACAAGTTGTCCGGTGCCGATGCCGAGCAAGTGGCGCAGTTGGCCGAGAAGCTGCTGACCCGGACCTGCAAGGATCTGCGCGTGGCCACCTATTACGTGTGGGCGCGTTTGCACGGCGACGGAGAGGCGGGGCTGGCCGATGGCCTGGGCCTGCTGGCGGCGTTGGTGGAGCGGTTCGCCGATAGCGTGCTGCCGGTGCGCCCCAACAGTCGCAAGGTGGCATTGCAATGGCTGGCCGGTGGCAAGGTGCTGGACACCCTGTCGCTGTATCCGGAGGTGGTCAAGGCTGAAGCTGAGCGAACTGCGGCGGCGCTGGCCTGGCTGGAGCGAGGGCTGGACGCGTGGCCGGAAGATCAACGTCCTTGTCTCGCGGCTTTGCACGCCGCGCTGTCCGCGCGTCTGGCTCAATCCGGCGGTGTGGAAGCGGTGGTCCCGCAGAACGCGGCGAGCCAGGAGTCGAGTGCCCTGGCGGGAGCGTCGACGGTGCCCGCCATCAAGTCCGGTCGGGATCTGTTGGACCATGGACGGGCCCTGGCCGGTTATCTGCGCGATCAGCCCCAGGGCTGGCTGGCGGCCCATCGATTGATGAAAAGCCTGCGCTGGGACACGGTGCACCAGGCGCCACCCCAGGACGCCGCCGGCAAGACCCGGCTGATGCCGCCGAGGCCTGACTATCGGGCGCAGCTCAAGCGTTTGTATCTGCAGCAGGGTTGGAGCCAGTTGCTCGACCAGGTGGAACGGATCTATGCCGAAGGCGTAAATCATTTCTGGCTGGATTTGCAGTGGTACGTGTACCAGGCCTTGAGGCAGCAACCTGCGCCCCAGAGCGACTGGGCCGACGTGACCCAGCGAGACCTGGGCATGTTCCTTGATCGCTTGCCTGGACTGGAACTGCTGTGCTGGAACGACGGTACGCCCTTCGCCGATGAGACCACCCGTGAATGGATCGCCCAGCACGCCAGCGGCAACCGAGCAGGGCAATGGTCACCCGCTCCAGCGTCGGCGCCGGGCATCGGCGATGCCGACATGTTGTCGTGGGAAGGCGAAGCCCTGGCGCAGGCCGACAGGGAAGGGGTCGAGCAAGCGTTGGCCTGGCTGGCGGCGCGGCCGGACATCCAGGGTGGGCGCCAACGTTGGCTGCTGCGTTTGCTGATGGCGCGGGTAGCCGAACAGTTCGGCAGGACGGACCTGGCCATTCACTCGCTGGAGGCACTGGACGCCGCCGCCCAACACCACGACCTGCGTGGGTGGGAGCCCGATCTGTATTTCGAGGTAAAGGCTCGCCTGCTCAAGCTGCTGCGCCTGAAAGCCCAGCGCAATGACACCGATAAACCGGCCCTTGCCCGACGCATGGAAACCTTGCTGGCGGCGCTGGTGGCCATCGATCCGGTACGTGCCGCAGTGCTCTGCGGATGACAATCATCGAACAGGATTCTTTATGGACATGGACAATCTGACACTGCGCTATTTCGACGCCGAGATGCGCTACCTGCGCGAGGCTGGCAAAGAATTCGCCGAAGCGTTCCCGGACCGGGCGGCGCATCTCAACCTGGACAAGCCAGGCGCGCAGGATCCTTACGTGGAACGCTTGTTCGAGGGCTTTGCGTTCCTGATGGGGCGCCTGCGGGAAAAGCTCGACGATGATCTGCCGGAGCTGACCGAAGGCCTCGTGAGTCTGTTGTGGCCGCATTACCTGCGGACCATCCCGTCGCTGTCGATCGTCGAACTGGTGCCTGATCTTGCGCAGATAAAGCGCAGCGAACGAATCGCCAAGGGGTTCGAGATCCTGTCGCAACCCATCGGCCCCCAGCGCACCCGGTGTCGCTATACCACTACGCAAGACGTGACGTTGCAGCCGCTGGCGGTGACTTGCGTGGAACGTGACCATGAACCCGATGGCCGCTCGCTGCTGCGCTTGCGCTTTGCCCGTAGCGAATCCGTCCCTTGGGCGCAGATCGACCTGAGTTGCCTGCCGTTGTACTTGAATGCCGATGCACCGCTGGCCAGCGCCTTGCATCAAGCCCTGACCTTGAACAAGCAGACGATGTACGTGCGCATGGCAGGGCAGTCTGGCCGCCTGAACGTGGACGGCCATTTCGCGGCCAAGGGGTTTGCCGACGAAGATCGGCTGTGGCCCAAGGGCGACAGTGCCTTCAGCGGTTATCAGCTGCTGCTGGAGTATTTTACGTTCCGTGAAAAATTCATGTTCGTCACCCTTTGCGGATTGGACCAACTGACGATTGAATCCAATGCACCCTGGTTCGATCTTGAAGTGGTGCTGCGCGAACCCTGGCCTCATGCCTTCGACTTGGGCGTCGAACACATCCGCCTGCATGCCGTGCCAGTGATCAATCTGTTTGTGCTGGAGGCCGACCCGCTGGAGCTCGACCCTTTGCAAACCGATTACCTGCTACGTCCCATGCGTTTGCAAGATGGCCATCTGGAGATCTATTCCGTGGACCAGGTCACCGCATCGAAGGAAACCGAGCGCCTGGACTACGTGCCATTCACCAGCTTTCGCCACAAGGGCGGCATGCTGCGCGACGAAGCTCCGGAACGTTATTTCCACACTCGCTTGAAGCGGGCCGCCAATGGCTTGCATGACACCTGGCTGATCCTGGGCGGCGAAGGCTTCGACGAGGATCGCCTGCAGACCCTTGAACGCCTGTCATTGAGCCTCACCGGTACCCACGGCCAACTGCCGCGCAAGGCGTTGCAGGGCGCGGTACTCGATACGACGGTGCAGTCGACCCAGCTCGGCCTGCGGGTGCGTAATCTATGTGCCCCGACGTTGCCATGCTATCCGCCCAATCGTGACCGCTTTCATTGGCGCATTCTCAGCCACCTGGGCTCCAATTTCTTGCCGATGCTCGACAGTGCCGAGGTGCTGCGCGGGACGTTGGCGTTGTACGACTGGGCAGGCAGCGAGCTGAACCGGCGCCGCCTGGCGGCGATCGTCGAGGTCAAGCATCACCTGGTCCAGCGTTTCGAAAAGGGCTTCCTGATGCGTGGCGTGGACATCGAGATCACGCTGGATGCCAGCGGGTTTTCAGGGGAGGGCGATATCAGTCTGTTCGGTGAGATGCTCAACCGCTTCTTTGCGCTCTACGCGGACATCCACTTGTACACCCAGCTCACGCTGGTTCTTCAACCTACTGGAGCGTGCCTGCGATGGAGCGAGAACCACAGCCAGCGTATTCCCGGTTGAACGCCGATGATTTGCTGGATACGTTGCAGGAGCGGGTGGCCGAGGCCAGCGTGTACCGTTTTTGCCAGTTGCTGGAACAAGCGTTGCCCAACCAACCGCTGCTGGGCAGCACCGCGCGCCCGGCCGATGATCCGGTGCGTTTTCGACCCGATCCCGGCATGGGCTTTCCAGCGGGCGAGCTGAAAGGGATCGAGTTCGATCAGCAGAACCCGCGGCGTCCGGCGACGGTACGCACGCGCGTGCTGGGGTTGTACGGCGTCGACTCGCCGATGCCGACGGCGTTCGTGGATGACATCGCTCAACGCCGTGAAGGCCATGAAGCCCTGGAAGCTTTCCTGGCCATTTTCAATCACCGGATCTTCACCCAGTTCTACCGGATCTGGCGCAAGTATTCCTACCCAGCCACTTTCGCGGCAGGCGGCACCGATGCGACGTCGCAATGCCTGCTGGGCCTGATCGGATTGGGTATTCCCGGAACCGCGCGGCACGTGGCTACGCCGATGTCGCGTTTCCTCGCGTTGCTCAGCGTCATGCGCCTGCCGACCCGCAACGCAGAAGGCATCGAGGCGCTGGTCAAGTTGCTGGCGACCCACACCCAAGCGCGAGTCAGCCCGCACTGGCCGCAAAAGATTGCCTTGCCGCAGCCGGCGAGTCTTCACCCGTCCCGCCCAGTAGGTTTGTCGGTGGGTACGCCGCTGGGCAGTGTCGGAAGAGACGTCAACAGCCAGTTGCGCCTGGTGCTGTCCACCAATGACGCTCGGGAGGCCAACGATTGGTTGCCCGGCGCAGCGCTGCACCGCGACTTGCTCGTACTGCTGCGCGTATACCTGGGGTGGCGTTGCAGTGCGACGCTCCAATTGACGGTCGCGGTGAGCAGCCTGCCGCCGGCAGTCCTGGGAAACCCCAGAATACGTCTAGGCATGACCGGTGTGCTGGGTTTGGGAACAGACAGCTGGCAGGCGAAAGAACACGACACGATCACCATCAATCTAGGTCGGTACCAAGGCCTCTCGACCCATTCTCGGAACAGGGAAACACAGCATGTCTCGTACTCTTTTTAATGTTTTGACACTGATGGCGATGGCCTTGGCGCTGGGCGGGTGTGGCTTGACCCAGACCGTCACGCAAGGCACCGCGTCCGCCGCCGAGAGTGTTTTTCATAGGCAGGTGAAAACCCTGCATCTGGATTTCAACGCGCGCGCGACACTGAACACCGACACTGCGGACATGAGCGCCTTGTCGCTGCCGACCCTGGTCCGGGTGTATCAGCTGCGCGACAGCAAAGCGCTGGATTTGGCCACCTACGAGGGCTTGATGAGCGGTGACGAGGGGCTGCTCGGCGGTGCATTGCTGGACAAGCGTGCCGTGGTGGTGAAACCCGGGGCAGGAGCGCAGTTGAGCGTACCGATGGACCCGCAGGCGCGGGTGGTTGCGCTAGTGGCCTTGTTTCGCAGTCCTGACGCCCAATTGGACACCTGGCGCTTGATGCTGACGCGCGATGACCTGGACCCGGATCGGGCCCGGCTCATCGAGATGCGTGACAACCAACTGACCTTGCGTCCCTTGGCGAAGGAGTGAGCCATGACTGAGCCCAACCCGTCGCTTTACGAAATGCTGTTGCAAAATTTTGCCGGTGAGCTGGATTTGCATCGGGTCAGCGAACAGGACTGGCACACACTGTCGGTCCTGGACAATCTGCAACGCATCCTCAATTGCAGGGCGGGAACGCTCAGTCATCTGCCTGACTACGGGCTGCCCGACATGGGGACGGTTTTGCAAGGGTTGCCTGCGACGGCCCACACCTTGATGAGGACGATGACCAATACCTTGCTCAAATACGAACCACGGCTGGCGGAGCTTTCCATCGAGCTGCTGCCGCAGGCCATGCCGGGGCATCTGGAGTGTGCCCTGGACGGACGATTGAAAGGCGGGCGGCGGGTGGTTTTCGGCACGACCTTGGGTCCGGAGGGCAAAGTCCTGGTGCGTCATCTGGCGCAACAGAATTATCTGTCGATGCCCCTCAATTAGATGTCGATCAAAATCAAAACCGTTGACGGCAATGATTACGGTCATCATCATAGAGTCCCCCGACACGCATCGATGCCGGGTCCGACCCAACTGCCGAGGAAAATTTCATGACAACTCACAAGCCCGTAGCGTTGGTCACCGGCGCTTCGTCCGGTATCGGCGAAGCGATCGCCAAGGCGCTCGTGACGGCCGGCTATCAGGTATACGGCACCAGCCGGCGCGGGACCCGGGCCGATCACCAGACCTATGCGATGCTGGCGCTTGACGTGACCGATGACGCCTCCGTCGAGGCGGCCGTCGCGCAATTGTTGCGGTTGGAAGGGCGTATCGACTTGCTGGTCAACAATGCCGGTTTCGGGCTTGCTCCGGCCGCGGCGGAAGAGAGCTCGATCGAGCAGGCCAAGGCGATCTTCGATACCAATTTCCTCGGTATTGTGCGAATGACGCGCGCCGTTGTGCCTCACATGCGGCGCCAGGGCGTGGGTCGCATCATCAATATCGGTTCGATCCTGGGTGTCGTCTCCGTACCCTATGTGGCGCTCTATGTGGCCAGCAAACACGCGGTGGACGGGTATTCGCAGGCCTTGGACCATGAGCTGCGGACCCATGGCGTCCGGGTCGTTGTCATCGAACCCGGGTATACCAAGACAGCCTTCGAAAGCAACAGCCTTGAGGCTGATGCCAAGCTGGACCTGTACGAAGAGATTCGTGTGAAGGTCACCAAGGTCGTCAATCAAGCAATGGCGACAGCCGAGGGCCCCGATGTCGTCGCTGACGTGGTGCTCAAGGCCGCTCGCGCCGACCGTCCGAAGTTGCGTTACACCGCGGGAAAGGCCGCCGCCCAATTGCAGTTCATGCGCCGCTTCGCGCCCGCGGGTGTCTTGGATACGGGGATCCGCAAGGCGATGCAACTCGCATGAGCCCGCCCATCAGGGAGATGAGATGTCTCCCAGGCTCAGCAACGTTTCGATCCGCGCCGGACTGAAGGGTGGGCGAGGAATGGGCGGCGTCCAGCCAAACAAGTGTTCCAACGCAGCGCCGCAGACCCGGCCTTGGCAGGCGCCCATACCGCAGCGGCTGGCGAGCTTCGCCTCGCGCCAGTCGGCATGGCCACTCAATGCCTCGTAGGCCACGTCCTCGCAACGACAAACGACCGTATCGCCCTGGGGCAGGCCTTTCAAACGAGCGTCGAGGGCGAAGGCGTCGTTCAGCGCCCGGGCAAACCCCTGCCATCGCCCGCGACGCGCCCACAGGCGC
Organism: Pseudomonas frederiksbergensis; assembly: GCF_035751725.1. Classification (GTDB taxonomy): domain Bacteria; phylum Pseudomonadota; class Gammaproteobacteria; order Pseudomonadales; family Pseudomonadaceae; genus Aquipseudomonas; species Aquipseudomonas frederiksbergensis_A. Next base: position 2,742,704 of record NZ_CP142104.1, read on the forward strand.
TCGGCTGCCGCTGTATCACCGACGGCGGCGTGGCCGGCGATGGCGCCTTCCACCAAGGCCAGTTCGCTGCCGCCGAAACCGGTGCATTCACCCGCGGCGTAATGATCGCGGCGAGTGGTGGCCTGCCAGGCGTCGACTGCCAGGGCCTGGCCAGCGAGTTCGCAACCCAACGCCTGGCCCAACTGGGTATTGGGAATGAGACCGAAGCCGCAGGCCAACCGGTCGCAAGCCAATTCCACCGTCTGGCCTTGCTGCAGCAGGCGCACGCCTTCGAGCGTGTCCCGTCCCAGGGCCTCCAACACATGAGTGCCGGTGCGGTAACGGGCATCGAACAGGCTGAGCGCCTGCCATGATTTACCCGGCCAACGTGGCAGTTGCATGGCAAAACCCATGACGGCGGTGCGCCTGGCCTGCTCGGCGATGCGCAATACTTGGGCTCCGTGATGCCGCGCCGTGGCAGCGCTGGCCAGCAGCAGGGGGCCGCTGCCGGCAATCACCAGGCGTTCGCCGCGCACCGGCAGGCCGCCCTTGATCAGCGCTTGCAAGCCACCGGCACCGGTGACGCCGGGCAGCGTCCAGCCGGGAAAGGGCAGCAGCAGTTCCCGGGCGCCGGTGCACAGGATCAAGCGGTCGTAACTGATCAGCCAACCCTGCTCGGCGTTTTCCACCAGCAAGGTCTTATCGGCAGCGCTGGCAATCACCCGGGTTGCCGTGTGACAGTGCACGTTGGCGCAGGCAAGCAAACGCTCGCGCATTCGTCGCGCCTCGACAGGCAAGTGGGCCTGTGGTCCGTCGCGCCAGATCTGTCCGCCGGGAGTCGGGTTGTCATCGAGCAACACGATGCGCACGCCGCTGTTCGCTGCAGCCAGGGCGGCGGCCATGCCGGCGGGGCCACCGCCGATGATGAGAAGGTCGGCGAATTCGGTCATGGTCGGGTGTTCACGTGCATGCCGTCGCGGCACAAGGTCTGGCAGGCCAGGCGCCGTCGGCCATCGATCATCACCCGACATTCCTGGCAAACGCCCATGCCGCACAAAGGCGCGCGGCGCTGGCCGGTCACCGAGGTGCGACTGCAGCCATCGGCGCCCATGGCCAATGCCGCCGCTACGCTGGTGCCATTGACGACAGACAGCGCGCGGCCATCGACAAACAAATCAGGCATGGACCGGTGCTCCCAAAAAACGCTGCGGCAGATAGGGTTTTGCGGCCAGCGGCGCGGTTTCGTTGAACAGTTGCGCGACCAGCAGGTCGGCCGTCGCTGGCGCAGTCGTGACGCCAAGCCCTTCATGACCCACCGCCAGCCACAAACCCTTGCGCTGCGGATGTTGCCCCACCAGCGGCAAGCCGTCGGGACTCGCCGCGCGAAAGCCGGTCCAGGCGCGAATGCCGTTGAGGTCCGCCAGCCCTGGCATGTAGTCCACGGCGCGCTTGAGCATTTTTGCCAGCATCCAACCTTCCACTTGCGGATCGACGTTGCCGAACTGCCGCGAAGCGCCGATGAACAGCTGTCCGGTCGGGCGCGGTTGGATGTTGCACGCCACCGACGGTCCGCTGGCGTTATGAGCGCTGGTGACGTAACCCAGCTCAACCAGGGTGTGGACGACAGTGGCGGGGTAGCGATCGGTGATCAACAGGTGGCCCTTCTTGGGTTCTATCGGCAGCTCCGGGCACAGCTCGGTGGCTTGGATGCCATTGGCGAGCACCACCGCTTCGGCGCTGAGCCAACGGCCATCGGCGAGGCGTACGCGGTCGCCGTCCACTTCGCTGACTTGCGCGTGTTGTTGACGAATATTGGTGTGATCGAGCATCCAGCGGGCGGCCGCTGGCGCGTAGAGAATACCGTCGCCCTTGATCAGCAGCCCACCTTCCAGGCCCGCCCGCAATTCCGGCTCGCGCTGCTGCAAGGTGGCGCGGCCAATCAGTTCGCAGGGCTCATCATGGGCCATCAGGTTCAGGTATTTGCTATGGGCGACAGTCATTTCCTCGGCATTGGCCGCCAGCCATAAAGTGCCGTTGTTGCGCCAGGCACAAGCATCGGGCAGCGCAGGCGCCAACTCCCTCCAGCGCCGCAAGGAATATTGACTCAGGGCCAGCTCCGCCGGGTTGTCGTCGAGCACCAGTAAATGCCCCATGCCGGCCGCCGTGGCGCCGTGCCATCCAGCGTCCAGCACCAGCACCCGCAAACCACGCCGTGCCAGGGCCTGGGCGCAGGCCGCGCCAATGATGCCAGCGCCGATGACGATCACGTCTGCGGCATGGCCTTCGTTCACGGGCGAATGCCCCAGGCGAAAGGATCGTCCGGCTCGATGATCAGTGTGCTCTCGGCGCTGATATAGGCCCGGCCGCGAATCGTCGGCACGATGCGCTCGCCCGATCGCTCATACGATCCTTCGAATTCACTGCCGATGACACTGGCCTGGCGCCAGACCTCCCCAGGTTGCAACTTGCCATCGGCCGCCAGGCACGCCAGTTTGGCGCTGGTCCCGGTGCCGCAAGGAGAGCGGTCATAGGCCTTGCCGGGGCAGAGCACGAAATTTCGGCTGTCGGCCTGGGGATCGTCGGCGAACAGCTCGATATGATCGATCAGCCCGCCGTCCTCGCCGCGAAAGCCTTGCTGCTCCAGGGCCTGCTGTACAGCGAAGGTATAAGCGGTCAATGCGTCGAGGTTGTCGCCCGCCACACGCTGGCCGTGATCGGCGATCAGGAAGAACCAATTGCCGCCCCACGCCACATCGCCGGTCACCGGGCCGATGCCCGGCACCTCCAGGCGCAGGGCCTGGCGATATCGGTAGGCCGGCACGTTGCGCACACTGACCGAGCGATCTTCATGGAGCGTCGCCTGTACCGTGCCCACCGGCGTCTCGATACCATGCACGCCGGGACCGATTCGTCCCAGATGAGCCAATGATGCAACCAGGCCGATGGTGCCGTGGCCGCACATGCCCAGGTAGCCGCTGTTATTGAAAAAGATCACCCCGGCACAGGCGGCCGGGTCCACCGGTTCGCACAGCAACGCGCCCACCAGCACATCGCTGCCGCGAGGTTCCAACACGCTAGCGGTGCGCCAGGCGTCGTGTTGTTCGGCCAGGCGCTGCCTGCGCTCGGCCATGCTGCCCTGGCCCAGGTCGGGGAAACCGTCGGTCACCAGCCGGGTCGGTTCGCCGCCGGTGTGGGAGTCGATCACGGTGATGCGTTTCATGGCGCCACGTCCGTTCAGATGAGTGGACACAAGCGTGGCGCGCGCCGGGGGCTGTCGGCTTGATGGATTTAGCTGCTGTCGGTGACGAAATCAGCACAGCGCCATGGCGTCACCGGCTCGTCGGCAGGAACTCGAACAGCGTCTTGCAGACCCCGGCGATATGCTCGTCCAACAGTTTCACCGCACGCTCCACATCCCCGGCGCGGCAGGCGTCGAGGATTTCACGGTGTTCATGATCGGCGCGCTCCTTGCCGGCCGACAGGCTCATTTGCATGCGCAGGTAACGCTCGAGTTTGTCGTGGACCGAGCGGATCAGGCTCACCATGAAGGGCCGCTGCGCGGGTTCGTAGAGGCAGGCATGCAACTGCCAGTTCAGCTCGGCCCAGCGACCGACGTCGTCCTCACCGATGAATTCCCGGCAAATGCTGTCGGCGCGGGTGAAGGTCGCTTCGGTCATGTTGGGAATTGCCAGGCGCAGCACCTTGTCCTCGAGCAGCATCCGCACCTCGAACATCTGCGCCAGCTCCGCCTCGGAGATCCGCGTGACCATCGCCCCGCGATTGCGCTGGAACATCACCAGGCCCTCGGCCTCCAGGCGCTTGAGCGCTTCACGCACGGGGATCTTGCTGACGTTGAATTGCCGGGCGATGTCGTCCTGGCGAATCGGCTCGTCCTCGGCGAAGTGCCCGGCCACGATGGCGTCGCGCAGGTGCCGAGTGATGATTTCCGAGGTGGATGGGGTGTTGCCCAGGTCGGGCAGGTTGAACTTGGATAAAGTCACGGCGGCGGTCGTTTGGCTGAGGTGGAGATATGGTATACGACCCGGCTATCGCGATGTCGAGTGACGTCTGCCGTTGTGGCGAGGGGATTCGTCAGCTGGGGGAAGGTTGGGCGACAAAGGCCTCTGTCCGGACGATGCGCACCCCGGTAATCGTTGCGCCTGCCAACAGTGCCAGGCCAAACACCGTCAGCGCCACGTCAGCGCCGAATTGGTCGGCCAACCACCCGGTCACGACGACCGGGATACTGAATCCAACATAGGCGAACAGGAAGAACCCGGCGCTGACCCGGGCTTTTTGCGCACCGGCCATGGCCGTGATTGCTGACAGTCCGCCCAGGTACAGAAAGCCGTAGCATGCACTGCTGGCGCCCAGCGCCCCGAGCAGCACGGCGGGCAGCGAACCCCGGCTTGCGCCCCAGGCGAGCAACGCATAGCTCAAAGGCAAGACGAGCAGGCCCAACCCCGTGGCCCTGGCCGGCTGCATGCGTTTCACCCAGGGCTGGAAGATCAATCCGCAACTGATGACGGTAAATGTCGACAGGCCGGACCAGCGCTGCAAGCCATGGGCAGCAAGCACCGAAGGCAGGATGGCGATGACCAGCCCCGACGTCGCCCAGGCCAGCAACATGGAGAAGCTGTAGGGCAGGCTGCCAGCGGGAAACAACGGCAGGCGCAACAGCGGCGCGTGGCTGAATCTCGGGGCAGGGTCCGGCAGCCGCGCCACCACGATCATCGCTAGGGCAGCCAACCCCAGCTGCAACCAGAAACTGCCTGGCGTAACGCTGTGATGGGCGAACAGGAAAAGGCTGGTCAGCGCCGCGCCCAGGCCAAACCCCAGGGAGGTGCTGGCCGTGACTCGGTTGGCCGGCGCCCGTGCGTCGCCGGTCGGCATCAGTTCCACCATGTAGGCGGTGGATGTCGCCGAGGCCAACCCGGTGCCGACGCCCATCATCAGGCGCGCCACGCCCAGCGCCGTCAGGTTCGGCCAGATCGAAGTGATCACCGTCGCCAGCATCGACAGGCAAAGCGCCGCCAGGATCAACGGTTTGCGACCCACGCGGTCGGCCAGTCCGCCGAACGCCAGCAACACCGGCAATACGCCCAGGACATAACCGGAAAACGCCACCGCCGTGGCGCCTGCGCCGTAACCGGAAAGCTGCGCATAGGTGGTGTAAAGCGGCGCCTGGAGGTTGACCGCCAGGGTGATCAGGCAAAGACCAAAGGCCAGTCCCCATGAATGTCGCTGCTGTGCGTCCAAGAGTGTTCCTTGCAAGTGAGAGTCTGGACGGACTATCAATGCCGCACCGCAGGCAAACAAGGAACAGAGCGGGGTCTTTTATGCTTAACTGTTCGCTCGAAATTCGAGAACACTTAGCCGAGATCCCGCGCCATGGACCTGAACATCGATCGAAACGCCACGGGATCCGTGGTCCGGCAACTGGTCGCCAGTGTCACCGAATGGATCCACAGCCATGGCATTCGTGCGGGCGCGCGCATGCCTTCGATCCGCCAACTGGCGACGGAAAACGGCCTGAGCCTGTCGAGCGTGATCAAGGCGTATGACCAGTTGGTCGCCGGCGGCGTCCTGGAGTCCCGGCATGGCTCGGGCTTTTTCGTGGCACAGCAGATGTCCCAGGCGTCGGCACCGCAGGCCGAGGATGAAGCAACCGCCTGGCCCTTGTTCGATAACGCATCGACCCAACTCAAGCTGGGGTGCGGTTGGCTGCCAGACGCGTGGCGCGACGACACCGACCTGGGCCAGGCGATCCGCCAGGTGGTGCGCAGCGACAATCAGGCGCTGTTCAACTACAGCACGCCGTTGGGCTCGGCTGATCTGCGCTCGCAGATCCAGAAACGCCTGGGCCTGATCGACATTCATGTCGACCTGCGCCAGATCATCACCACTCAGGGCGCCAGCCATGGCTTGGACCTGCTGGTGCGCACGTTGCTCAAGCCGGGCGACCTGGTTTTGGTGGAAAGCCCCGGCTACTACAACCTGTTCAACCTGCTGGAGCTGCACGGGGTCAAGACCCTGGCCGTGCCGAGGACTGCCCAAGGCCCTGACATCGCCCATCTGGAACGGCTGCTCGATGGGCACAAGCCGGCGTATTTCTTCATCAACAGCATGTACCAGAACCCCACTGGCACCAGCCTCGCGCCGAGCGTTGCCTATCGCCTGTTGCAACTGGCGACGTTGCACGACTTTCGCCTCATCGAAGACGATATCTACGCCGATTTCCAGAACGGCCCGACATCGCGCCTGGCGTCCCTCGACGCGTTGGATCGGGTGATCTACCTGGCGAGCTTCTCCAAGACCTTGTCCAGTTCGTTGCGCATCGGCTACGTCGTCGCGCAACCGGAAATCATCAAGCGCCTGGCGCACATCAAAATGGTCACCGGCATCGGCTGTTCACTGCTTTCGGAAAATGTCGTGGCAACCTTGTTGGCGAACGGCGCGTATCGCAAGCTGATCCAACGCCTGCGCGGGCGCCTGAACAAGCAGATGGCGAGCACGTTGCGCCTGCTTGATCCCAACCACTGGGAAGTGTTTGCCGAGCCCAGTGGAGGCTTGTTCGTGTGGGCGCGGCCTCGGCACGTAGCGTCCGAGCGGGTCCGGCAGATCGCCGAGCAGTTGCAAATCCAATTGTCCCAGGGCTCGACGTTCTTGCCGGAGGGGGAGGCATGCGACTGGTTGCGGCTGAACGTGGCGTACAGCCAGGACGTTCGGGCCCAGGCTTTTTTCAGGCAAATCGAACAAACGTCAAAATTGGAACGGCAGTGCTAATGGGAATAAATATCAAATAGGAATGAGTTGCTGTATCTTTCGCGACACATTCTTGCCGGCCTCCCTGGGAACGGCGTTCTTTCATTAGGATTGTGTGTCGATGCGTCGGATACTCGTTTCACTGTGTGTGCTCCAGGCTTATTCCATTTCCACCTGGGCAGAAGAGCCCAGTTCCACGGCGAAGGCGCCGCTGGAGTTGCAAGCCACCGATATCGTTGGCACCTCGGACTTCGAGACGGCACAGGGTCCGGTGAAGGGCTACCACGCCACCCGTTCCGCCAGCGCCACGCGCACCGACACCGCCATTCATGAAACGCCGCAGTCGATCTCGGTCGTGTCCCGCGACGTCGTCGAAGACCTCAGCGCCACGCGCCTGCAAGATGCCCTGGATTATGCTGGCGGCGTCGGCAGGGGGAACAATTTCGGCGGCCAGGGGCTGACCACGTTTACCGTGCGCGGCTTCACCACCGGAGAGTTCTACCGCAACGGGTTTCCAATCAACCGCGGCTACCCGAACATGCCTGATGCCAACACCATCGAGCGCCTGGAGGTCTTGCGTGGGCCGGCAACCATGCTTTATGGCCGTGGCGACCCGGGCGGCACCTTCAACGTGGTGTCCAAGCAACCGTTGGCCGAGCGCACGGTGACCCTGGGCAGCCAGGTCAGCGACCAGGGGATGCGTCGCGGTACCCTGGATGCGTCCGGCCCGCTGGATGATGAAGGCCGCCTGGCTTATCGCTTGAATGTGGTGGGCGAGGGCGGCGACACGTTTCGTGATCATGTCGAGACCGAACGTTATGGCGTCGCCCCTGTGGTCACCTGGCAAGTCAACGACACCACGCGCCTGACGTTCGAGGGCGATTTCATGCGCAACAATGCGCCGCTGGACCGTGGCCTGACGCACTACGCCGGCCAACGTGGCTCCGCGTCGCGCGATACGTTCTTCGGCGAAAAGGACGCCGGCAAACTGCACAACGACAACAACATGCTGCAGGTGCGTTTCGAGCACATGCTCAACGACGACTGGACCCTGGCCGGTGGTACCCAGTGGCTCGACGGCACGTTGCAGGGCAACGCGGTGGAAGGCAATGGCATCGCCGCCGATGGGCGCACCCTGGGCCGTAACTTCAACTACCGCAAGTTGGAATGGACCGACCGTGATACCCAGCTCAACCTCACCGGGCATTTCTCCACGGGCGGGTTCGAGCACACGCTGCTGACCGGGATCGAGTACGAAGATTACGACTACAAGTCCATCATCCGGCGTTCCGCCGCCGGCACCGGCGCGTATCCGATCGACATCTTCGATCCGGTGTATGGCCAGCCACGCCCGGCGTTGACCCGCACGCCGACCCATGACGAGGAAAACCTCAAGACCTTCGGCGTGTTTATCCAGGACCAGGTGGCGTTGACCGAGCGGCTGAAGGTGCTGGCGGGCGCGCGTTTCGAGCGGTTCGAGCATGAGTACGAGACCTTCGTCCCCCAGGCGCGCCCCGGCAGCCGGAACTGGGACGTTACCGATAATGCGGTCACCCCGCGCCTGGGCGTGATCTACGACCTGACCGACACCGTGGCCGTCTACGCCAACACCGCCCGCTCGTTCAAACCGAACAACGGCGCCAGCCGCGAGGGCGGGGGATTCAAGCCCGAAGAAGGCAAATCCTACGAGGTGGGCGTCAAGTGGGAGGCGCTGGATCGCCAGTTGAGCGTCGATGCGGCGGTCTACCAGATCGAAAAACGCAACGTCTTGACCCCCGATCCACTGGACTCGACCTTCAACGTTGCCGCTGGCGAAGTGCGCAGCCGTGGTTTCGACTTGAACGTGGCGGGCAACCTGACGCCGGAGTGGCGCGTGATCGGCGGCTACGCCTATGTGGATGCCGAAGTGACCAAGGACGCCAGCATCCCCACCGGGACGCGCTTGCTCAACGTGCCGAAGAACACCGTCAGCCTGCTGAACGTCTATGAGTTCCAGGACGGCGGTCTCAAGGGGCTGGGCTTGGGCCTGGGCGCCAGGTACGTGGATGAGCGGGCCGGCAACACCGCAGCCACCACCTTCACCATGGACGACTACACGGTGGTCGACTTGCTCGGCTACTACAAGGTCAACGAGCGCATCCGCCTCAATCTGGACTTGAAGAACCTGTTTGACGCCGATTACGAAGAAGGCGCGTTTGGTGGCGTCTACGCTTACCCGGGCGCACCGCGGACGGTGCAGGCGGGCATCTCCTACACGCTGTAGATTCAAGGCTGCATGAAAACCCCGAAGGTCTTGCCTTCGGGGTTTTTTTTTACCACTTGCCGGTGCTCATCCCGCCGTCCACCGGCAGGATCGCCCCGGTGGTGAAGTCGGCTGCCGCCAGGTACAACACGGCGTCGGCGATCTCATCGATGGTGCCGACCCGGCCGGCCGGGGCCAGATTGTTGAGGAAGTCGCGGTGCGCCGGGTCATGCATCGGTGTGTCGATGATGCCGGGTGCTACGGCGTTGACCTTGATGTTGTGGGGCGACAGTTCCAGTGCCAAGGCGCGGGTCATCTGGTTGACGCCGCCCTTGATCAACACGGGCAGCGCCGCCGGCACCTGGATGTTCGGTTGCAGGGCCACCGAGGCGGAGATGTTGATGATGAAACCTTGCTGGCGGCTGATCATGTGCGCGGCAGCTGCCTGGCTGGCATAGACGAGACCCTTGAGGTTGGTGTCGAGCAGCGATTCCAGGTCCTGCGGGCTGTATTCGACAAAGGGTTTGGGCAGGAAGAAACCGGCGTTATTGACCAACCCATCCACCGCGCCGAATGCCGCGATGGCTTTGTCGACAAGGGCGGTAGATGTCGCTGGATCGGCAATGTCGCCGGCCACGCCGATGAAGCTCGCTGGATGGCCCAATTGGCCGGCGGCATCGTCCAGGCCGGATTGGGAGCGGGCATTGCCCACCACGTTGTAACCGCGCGCCAGGAACGCCTTGACCAGGCCAAGGCCGATCCCGCTGGAAGCGCCGGTGATGATGACGGTTTTCTGATTGCTCATGATGTTGACTCCTGATCACGTTGAGTTGGAACCGCTGCGCCTGTCTGGGCGTTGGTTGTGATCAGGGTATTGATGCGCTTGGGTTTGATAAATGGGGGTTCTGGTACTTGAGTTGATACTCGGTGTAATCAATTATCGGAGCCCGCGCAGTTTGCTGTGGGAGCCTGCTCGCTCCCACAGGTTTATCAAGCGCATTAAAAAGCCCGGTCATTGAGGCCGGGCTCGGTAAGGTGAAGCCTTATTCCTTGGGTTTACTTCGATACTCGGTTGTCGTCATGCCCGCATAACCCCAGTTATCGGTGTCGACTTCCTCGATCACGATATGGGTCAGGTGCGGGTCCTTGCCCAACACGCGTCGCAAGGTTTCGGTGATTTCGCTAATGACCTGGGCTTTCTGCTCGCGGGTAACGCCGTCGCGGGTAATACGCACATTGACGAAAGGCATGCTGCACTCCGGTGGGTGACATTTGCGCAGGAGAAGCCCGCGCAATCGAGGACCACTGTATTTATACGCCACGGCCTGATAAACAGGCATCGGGAATCTTCAGTTGATACGCGGTGTAATGAATCATGAAGCGTCACTTCGAAGACTTGCAGTTAGGCAGTATCGAACTGTTCTGCCTGGCGGCCGAGGCGGGCAGTTTCACGGCGGCGGCGCAGGTAGCGGGCGTTACCCCAGCGGCGGTGAGCCGTTCGATCTTTCGTTTGGAAGAGCGCCTCGGTTCGCGGCTGTTTGTGCGCACCACCCGCAGCATCCGCCTGACCGAGGCCGGCAGGACCTTTTTCGAGCAATGTCGCCAGGCGCTGACGCAACTGGTCGAGGCGCAACAGGAAGTCATGGGCGCGCAATCGGTGCCGTCCGGACAATTGCGCATCAGCGTGCCCACCACCTACGGCCATCACCGCATCCTGCCGTTGCTGCCGACATTTCGCGCGCAATACCCGCAGGTCACCATTGATGTTCACCTGAGCAACCGCAATATCGACTTTGTTGCCGAGGGCTATGACCTGGCGATACGAGTGCGCGCCCAGCCGGATTCGTCGATGATCGCCCGGTTGCTCGAAGACGCGAAACTGGCGGTGGTCGCTTCCCCGGATTACCTGCGAAGGGTCGGCACGCCGCAAACCCTGGAAGACCTCGACCTGCATGAGTGCATCCAATTCGAACTGCCCAGCAGCGGTCGTCGTATCTCTTGGTTGTTCAATGTCGAGGGCAAGGAGAAAGAGGTGTTCGGGCAGGGCGGGTATTGCTGCTCCGACGATGTGCTGGGCGGAGTGACGCTGGCCAAGCATGGCGCCGGGCTGTTCCAGACCTACCGATTCATTGTCGAACAGGAATTGGCGGACGGGCGATTGGTGGAAGTGCTGGCGCCGTTCGCGGGGCGCTCGCGTCCGTTTACGCTGCTGTATCCCCATGGGCGGTACGTGCCGCAGCGGGTACGGGCGTTTGTGGATTTCCTGTTGGAACACCGGCAACAGTGGGCGGCGGAGTGAAGTAAAGACCTGCCTCGACTGGATTCCCGTGGCGAGGGAGCAAGCTCCCTCGCCAATGAGGTTCTGTCCGAGTGTTAGAACCGGAACGCCTGACGCCCGATCAACAGCCATTTGCCGTTCTGTTTCTGCCAGATCTGGAAATTCTCGATTTCGGTCGGGACCACTTCGGTGCCCTTGAGCGCTTGGGCGGAGAAGTGGTTGCGCACCATGGCTACGTCGCCTGAGACGGTGATTTTCTGGTTCTTCATTTCCAGGGTCTTGAACGCGCTCTTACCGGTCTCGATGTCGGCTATGAAAGCTTTCTTGTCCTGGATATTGCCGCTGGAGTGGCCGTAGGTCAGGTTCTCGGCGGCCAAGGCCTGAAGCTGGGGAATGTCTTTGTGCAGCATGGCCTGGGTCAGGTGGTCGACTGCTTCGGCCACTTCCTTCTCGGCCGGTGCGGGGGCGGCTGCGACGTAGCCGCTGAAGAGGCAAACGAAACCGATCAGCAATGATGCTTTTTTCATGGGTTTTTTTCCTTGTTTTTGTAGGTATCTGGAGTTCGAGCATCTAGGCTCATCGGTCATCGTACAACCTGTCGTGGTGCGCGGGAATAGCCAAGTGGACGTGGGCCATGAATTTGATAGAGAAGATTGCAGTCAGGTTTCCTAAACGCGCCCACCCGCTATCATTCCGCCGACTGTGCGCTGTTTGGGCGCGGACGAAATCGAAACTGAAGGAATCAGAATGGCCTCGACACTTTTGGACCGCTATCGCGGATGCCTGCTGGGCTTGGCATGTGGCGACGCCGTTGGCACGACAGTTGAATTCAAACCACGGAATTCCTTTCCACCGGTAACCGACATGGTAGGTGGCGGGCCTTTCAACCTCCAGCCTGGCCAATGGACCGATGACACCTCCATGGCGTTGTGTCTGGCAGAGAGTCTGTTGCAAAAGCGTGGCTTTGATGCGGCTGACCAAATGGGCCGATACCTCAACTGGTGGCATTGGGGTTACCTGAGTTCCACGGGCGCTTGCTTTGACATCGGCATGACCGTTCGCGACGCACTGGAGCGCTATCAGTCACATCGAGACCCATTCGCGGGTAGCACCCATCCTCAAACGGCTGGCAATGGCTCGCTCATGCGACTGGCACCGGTTGTGCTGTTCTTTTATCCGGATCGCAACCGTATCCGTGAGTTCGCCGCGCTGAGTTCGCGCACGACTCACGGGGCAACGGAGGCGGTGGAGTGTTGCCAGGTGTTGGCCGATGTCATCGGTAACGCATTGAACGGTGACTCAAAGATGGACGTGTTGCGTGTGTCGTCCGAGCAACTGACCGAGGCCAAGGTAATCGCGCTCGCCCAAGGCCAGTATCAGGGAAAAGCCCGCAGTGAGGTGTCGGGCACCGGCTATTCGGTCGAGTCTCTGGAGGCGGCGTTGTGGTGTTTTTTCCATACGGACAGTTTCGCTGAAGCAGTGCTGGCCGCGACGAACCTGGGCGACGACGCCGATACCACCGCCGCCATTGTCGGGCAGTTGGCCGGGGCGTTTTATGGAGTACAGGCTATTCCCTCCGATTGGTTGCAGAAGTTGTGGATGCGACAGGAGATTGAAACCATCGCCGATGCGCTTCATCTCAAGGACTGAATTGCTTTTCGAATCCTTGCCTAGTGCGGAGTCAGTCGGTAGCGCAAGCCTCTGGCTCCGTTTTCACATTCCCTCCCGAACCGCCCCGCGAATCCCCTCCAGCAACATCGAAAACGCCGGGTTGTCGTTGTCCTGACGCCATACCAGATGCAGTTCGCTCTGCACCCCTTCGCCCAAGTCGATCTCACGAAACACCACCTGTCGGAACGCCACGCTGGTCGCACAACGCGGCACCAGTGCCAGGCCCATGCCCGCGTTGACCAGCGCCAGGATGGTCAGCGAGGAGCCTAGCCATTGCACGAACTGCGGGGCGACCCGGGCCGAGCGCAGCATGCCGGTGAGCAGTTCGTTGAAGGGCGGGTAGGCGGAGTGGGCGTACATCAGGAACGGCTGTCCGTCGAGATCCTGCACGCCGACGGTCTCGGCGTTGGCCAGCGGATGGTCCGCAGGTACCGCCAGGACAAACGGTTCGCGCACCAGGCATTCGGTGACGTAGCCGGTTTCCAGCAGGGGCGAGCGGACGATGCCCAGGTCGATACGCCGGGCGCGCAGGGCTTCGTGTTGCTGGTAGGTGTTCATTTCCGACAGGACGATTTTGACTTGTGGTTGCTTGAGCCGTGCCTCGGCGATGACCTTGGGCAAGAACTCATACACTGCGCTGCCGACGAAGCTGATGGTGACCGAGCCGATGTCGCCCTGGGCAAAACGCTTGGCGGCCTCGGCGGCCTGCTGCGCTTGTTGCAGCAGGTTCTGCGCTTCGATGAAAAACGCTCGGCCGGCGGCAGTGAGGGCAACGCTGCGGGTGCTTCGGGTGAACAGTTCGACACCCAGGTGATGCTCCAGCAATTGGATCTGTCGGCTCAAGGGCGGTTGGGTCATGTTCAGGCGTTCGGCGGCGCGACGGAAGTTGAGTTCAGTCGCCACGGTGGTGAAGCAGCGCAGTTGGGCCAGCTCAAACATTGATTCAATCCAGGTATCAATCAAGTGCCAAGTTAGATTAGACGGTAACAATCGACGGCGTCCATCATCGGCGCGGAAAACTTCCGGAGCCTTTGCATGAAGATCAAACGCGTCACTGTGACCCCCATCGCTTTTCGCGACCCTCCATTGCTGAACGCCAGCGGCATCCATGAGCCCTTCGCGCTGCGCTCGATCATCGAGATCGAAAGCGACAATGGCTACATCGGCCTCGGTGAGAGCTACGGCGATGCGCCGGCCCTGGCGATCCAACAGCAGGTCAAGGATCAGTTGGTCGGCATGGATCCGTTCAACCTCAACCAACTGCGGACCATTGTCCAGGCCACCGTGGCGGCCCATAAGCCGGCCAGCGTTGGCGGAGCCGAGTTGGCGCCGGGTTCACACGCGAGCAAAGCCGTCAGCAATGCCTATTCGGCATTCGAGGTGGCCTGCCTGGACCTGCAGGCCCATTACCTGAACGTACCGCTGGTGGATTTGCTGGGCGGTGCGATTCGCGATGAAGTGCCATTCAGCGCCTACCTGTTTTTCAAGTACGCCGAGCACATCGATTCGCCGTACCCGGCGGACAATTGGGGCGAAGCGCTGAACGAACAACAGATCGTCGCCCAGGCGCGGCGGATGATCGAGGAATACGGGTTCAAGAGCATCAAGCTCAAGGCCGGCACCCTCGAACCGGAGCATGAGGTGGCCTGCATCAAGGCGCTGAAGAAGGCTTTCCCTGGCTTCCCATTGCGTATCGACCCCAACGGTAATTGGTCGCTGGAAACCTCGATCCGCATGGCCGAGCTGCTCGGGGATGACCTGCAGTATTACGAAGACCCGACGCCTGGGCTGGAGGGCATGGCCGAGCTGCACAGGCGCACGGGTCTGCCACTGGCGACCAATATGGTGGTCACCGATTTCGACGAGTTGCGCCGCAGCGTGGCCCAGGACAGCGTGCAGATTGTCCTGGCTGATCACCATTATTGGGGCGGGCTGCGCGATACCCAGGTGTTGGCGAAAATGTGCGACACCTTTGGCCTTGGCGTGTCGATGCATTCCAATTCGCACTTGGGCATCAGCCTCATGGCCATGGCTCACGTGGCGGCGTCGGTGCCGAACCTGGATTACGCCTGTGACACCCATTACCCCTGGCAGGAGCCGGATGAAGAAGTGATCAAGGGTGGCAAGCTGCCGTTTGTCGACGGCTGCGTGAAGATCACCCGGGCGCCGGGCCTGGGGCTGGAGCTGGACCGCGATCAGTTGGGCAAGCTGCATGAGCAGTTCCTCAGCTGCGGCATTCGCCAGCGCGATGACGTGAGGCAGATGCGGCGCTACAAGCCGGATTGGAAGACCGTCAAGCCGCGGTTCTGAGGAGACCGCGAGGGGCCTGCGCAGCAGGCCCAAACCAGCAACTCAGTTTGACTGCCCAATGGGTTGATCCTCCTGACCCACCCACCGGCCCACACCCAAAGTACCGCGCCCCGCGGCATTGGGGTCTTACTTCAAAACTGCCGCGCCGGGCCGGCGCTGCCAAAGCAGCCGACAATCACCTCCAAGGCAGCGTATGACGCGCCCGAGTGCCTTTCGATAATCGCCTCCGACATCCCGTCCCCTGTTGCGGAGCGCGCCATGCACAACAATAAGAATACCTGCCTGCGTTTTTTGCCTGCGTTCATCGCCGGCCTCTCGACCCTCGGCTCGATGCCTTGGGCCCAAGCCGAAATCATGCTGTACGACAAGGACCAGACGACTTTTTCCACCGACGGCTATATCAACGCTTTCTACGTCAACAGTGATGTCGACCGCGCCGGGGAACAGTTCGACCGGCGCCAGTCGCGCGTCAAGATGGGGTTCTTGCCCAACTACCTGGGCTTCAACATGGGCAAGCAGGTCGATGACCTCAAGCTCGGCGCCCGGGCCTCGTTCTGGGTGACCATCAACGACAGTGAAACCAACGGCACCGACACCGCGATCGACGTACGGCAGTTCTACGGCACCGTTGCCAACCCGGAGTGGGGCGAGGTGCTGATCGGCAAGGACTTCGGCCTGTTCGCCCGCTCCAACATCCTGCTCGATGAGTTGCTGGCCGGTTATGGCCAGGTCAGCGACACCCTGGGCCTGGTGGACGGTGGCGGCGTGTCGTTCGGCAATATCGGCAGCGGTTATCCGTACCCGTTCCCGACGTCGCAGATCACTTATCGCACCCCCATCATGGACGGGTTGCGCGTGGCAGTGGGCATCATGGACCCGGTGGACACCAACGACAGCAGCGCCACCGGCAAGGCCTACCAGGAAAACCCGCGCACCGAGAGCGAAGTCACCTACCAGTTCGACCTGGGTGGGGCGAAGATCTACAGCTGGCTGAACGGCAGCTACCAGACCTCCGACAACACCGATTCCAGCGTCGAGTCCGTCACCTCCAAAGGGCTGGGTTATGGGGTCCAGGCGAAGATGGGCGGGCTGTCGCTCACCGGCTCCGGTTTCCAGGCCAAGGGCATCAACCCGTTCTTCACCAACAATGCCGGCGAAGCCACGTTGCGCAACGTCGACAGCACGGGCTATCTGCTGCAGGGCTCCTACAAACTGGGCAAGAATCGCCTGGCGCTGTCCTACGGCAAGACCGAGGACGACGGCAACGGCGTGGTCGGCAGCGGCGCCGACTATGAGACGCGTGGAGTCGCGCTGTTCCACGACATCAATGACAACCTCAAGCTCGTGGCCGAGTACAACCAGTTCGAAATCAACGGCCATGACACCAGCGCGCAGGACGAAGACACCGACACCTTCGCGGTGGGGGCGGTGTTGACCTGGTAAGGACGCAGCGGCCCCGCCACAACGGCGGTCCGGAGCAAATCCTGGGTTTTCGTGGCGGCCCCAACCGTGCGCATCGCGGCGGGGGGCGCCACGGTTCTCATCCCATGGAAGCGTCCACCCGCTACCCAAGTAGCATTCGTGGGCCCGACGCGGATTCGTACACTCAAGCCTCTATCACGCACCGTCGGAGGCGCAGATGCAGCAGGCCCAGAGCGAGGGTGTGGTCAGCGCCATGTCCCAGGCAACAGATGTCGAGCAAGTGGCCCAGGAACTGGCGCGACAGTTGTTGCACCCGTACCTGGGGTTCGTGCTGTTTTTCTGCTCCGCCGAATACGATTTGCCTGGCCTGGCCAAGGCGCTGTCCCAGAGCTTCGGCGGGATTCGCCTGGTGGGCTGCACCAGCGCCGGGGAAATCACCCCGCAAGGCTATGGCCGCAATTGCGTGACAGCGGTGGGGTTCGATCACCGGCATTTTTCCATCGCTGCCGAGCTGATCGGCGAGATGGAGCACTTCTGCTTGATCGATGCCCAGCAGATGGTCGAGCGCCTGGCGAGCGGCTGTCGCAGCAACGCCTTGGCGCCGATCAAGGGCCACAGTTTTGCCTTGACCCTGCTCGATGGCTTGTCCAGCCGCGAGGAGATGGTGCTGGCGGCGTTGAGCGCGGCACTGGGCGACATCCCGCATTTCGGCGGCTCGGCCGGAGATGACAACTACCTGACCCATACCCACGTCTACTTCGAAGGCCAGTTCCACAGCGGCGCTGCCGTGGTGGTGCTGATCAACACCTGGTTGGAATTCGAGGTGTTCACCACCCATCACATCTTGCCCCGGCAAGAAAAACTGGTGGTCACCGGCGCCGACAGCGCCTCGCGGCGGGTCTACGAGCTCAACGCCGAGCCTGCCGCCGAGGAATACGCGCGACACATCGGCGTGCCGGTGAGCGCGCTGGATTACCGGGTCTTCGCCGCCCATCCACTGGCGGTGCGGATCAACGACCAGTACTACGTGCGCGCCATTCAGCAGGTCCACTCGGACCTGAGCCTGAGTTTCTATTGCGCGGTCGAGAACGGCATCGTCCTCACCGCCATGAGCCCGGGGCCGTTGCTGCACAACCTGCAAGACCTGTTCGACGGGTTGCAGGCCCGCCTCGGGGATTTGCTGCTGACCCTCGGCTGCGACTGTTTCCTGCGGCGCCTGGAGCTGGAGGATCGCGATGGCCTGGAACAGATTGGCCAGTTCCTGCGGGAGCATCGGGTGATGGGGTTCAACACCTATGGAGAACAGTTCAATGGCATGCACATCAACCAGACGTTCACCGGAGTTGCCATTGCCCGCCATCGCGTCCCCGGCCATCGCTGAGCTGCAGGCGCAGCTCGCCGCCTTGCAACACGAAAACCACAAGCTGCGGCGCATCAACGACGCGCTGATCGAGCGGGTGGAATCCGGCGTGACTCGTGGCAACGACCCGTACGCAGCCTTCCAGCATTCGGTGGTGCTGGCCGAGCAGGTGCGTGAGCGTACCGATGCGTTGAACCAGGCCATGGCCGAACTCAAGGCCGGCAACCATTTGCTGGGGGAAGCGCGGCTGCGGGCGGAGACGGCCCATCGGCACTTGATCGATGCGATCGAGAGCATTTCCGATGCATTCGTGCTGTTTGACGAACAACAACGGATCGTCTTGTTCAACAGCCGTTTCAAGGCGTTCTGGGCCCACAGTCGGGTGCGGATCATCGCGGGGATGCGTCTTGCCGAGG
Source organism: Pseudomonas frederiksbergensis (assembly GCF_035751725.1). GTDB lineage: Bacteria > Pseudomonadota > Gammaproteobacteria > Pseudomonadales > Pseudomonadaceae > Aquipseudomonas > Aquipseudomonas frederiksbergensis_A. Next base: position 2,761,147 of record NZ_CP142104.1, read on the forward strand.
TCAAGCGCCTGATGACCGCCAACGGTTTGTTCAGCGAAGAAACCCGCGGCCAGCCTGACGAGCCGGTGCTGTATCGCTTGCAGAACGGGCGTTGGCTGCAGGTCAGCGAGCGGCCGACCCAGGAAGGCGGGCGGGTGATCCTGTTCACCGACATCACCGACGTCAAACTCAGTGAAACCGTGCGCCGCGAGCAAGCTGTCGCGCAGAAATCCCATCTGTTGCAGCGCGCCGTGGACAACCTGTCCCAGGGCGTGGCGATGGTCAACGCCCAGGGTGTGCTCGAGCTGTGGAACCGGCGCTTCCTGGAACTCAGCGGACTGGCGCCGGTGGCGGCCCATCGGCCGTTCAACGAGGTGATCGCCGACAGCGAGTTGCAACTGCTGACGCCGGCCAGTCGCGATGGCAATGGCCGGCTGATCCAGGAATGCGAGCAGCGCCTCAGCGATGGCCGGGTCCTGGAGATCCGCACCCATCCGCTGCCTACCGGCGGCTACGTCAACACTTTCACGGACATCACCGAGCGCTACCAGCATGCCGAGGCGTTGAGCGAGAGCGAGCGCTGGATTCGGCTGATCACCGACCATGTGCCGGCGCTGATCGCCTACCTCAATGCCGATCTGGTCTACGAGTTCACCAACAAGGTCTACGAGCAGTGGTATTGCTGGCCACGCGGCGTGATGCTCGGCCAGAGCCTGCGCGAAGCCCACAGCGAACAGCATTATCAGCGCCTGGAAGCGTACGTGGCACGGGCGTTGGCGGGCGAGAGCGTGACGTTCGAGTTCGCCGAGACCAACATCAACAACCAGGAGCGCTACATGTTGCGCTCCTATGTGCCGAACCGCTTGGCCAACGGCGAAGTGGTGGGGATCTTCGTGCTTATCCGCGACATCACCGAACGCCGTCGCACCGCCGAGGCGCTCCACCAGGCCTATCAGAACCTGGAACATCGGGTGCAGGAGCGCACCGCCGAACTGACCACCCTCAACGATCAGTTGCTGCGTGAGATCGACGAGCGCAGCCGGGTGGAGTTGCGCTTGCGCGAAGCCAAGCGCGAGGCCGAACGCGCTAACCTGTCGAAAACCAAATTTCTCGCGGCGGTCAGCCATGACCTGCTGCAACCGTTGAACGCGGCGCGGCTGTTCACCAGTGCCTTGCTCGAACGCCGCGAGCCGGTGGCGAACGCGCAACTGGTGCGCAACGTAAGCAACTCGCTGCAGGACGTGGAAAATCTGTTAGGCACGTTGGTGGACATTTCCAAGCTCGATGCCGGCGTGATCAAGGCCGATGTCGCGCCGTTCGCCTTGAGTGAGCTGCTCGATAACCTGGCGGCCGAATATTGCCAAGTGGCGCGCAGCGAAGGCCTCGAGTTGCGATTTGTGCCTTGCTCGGTGCTGGTGCGCAGCGATATCCAATTGTTGGCGCGGATCCTGCGCAACTTGCTGAGCAACGCGATCCGCTATACGCCGAAGGGCCGGGTGGTGTTGGGATGCCGTCGCCGCGGCAGTCGTGTGTCGATTGAAGTCTGGGATTCCGGCATCGGCATCGCCCAGGATCGCCTGGAAGAGATTTTCCAGGAGTTCAAGCGCGGTGACGTGCAACGCCCGGATCAGGACCGTGGCCTGGGCCTGGGTTTGGCGATTGTCGAGAAAATCGCCGGGATCCTTGGGCACCGGATCCAGGTTCGTTCATGGCCGGGCAGGGGCTCGGTGTTCGCCGTCGAAGTCCCTCTCAGCGCCACCGCGCCCAAGCCATTGCCTTGCCTGGAGATGAGCGAGCCGATGCTCGAACGCCTGCGCGGGGCAAGGGTCTGGGTGTTGGATAACGACGCGGCGATCTGCGCCGGCATGCGCACTTTGCTGGAAGGTTGGGGCTGCCGGGTCGTGACGGCGCTGTCGGAGCAGGACCTGGCGCGGCAGGTGGACGGCTACCGCGCCGACGCCGATCTGCTGATCGCCGATTATCATCTGGATCACGACCAGAACGGTGTGGATGCCGTGGCGCGGATCAACGCCTGCCGCCCTTCACCGATCCCGGCCCTGATGATCACCGCCAACTACAGCAACGAGCTCAAGCAGCAGATCCGCGAACGTGGGCATACGCTGATGCACAAGCCGGTGCGGCCGATGAAGCTCAAGATTGCGATGAGTCATCTGTTGGGCCAAGCAACCAGCGGTTGAATCGAGCCGCTTTTCGTGGCGAGGGAGCAAGCTTCCTCGCCACAGGGGTGTTCACCCTGTCCCCGTAGCGTCCAGCCGTTCAACGCCGCAAGTACGCCCCGAAATCGATATCTCCGGCACTGAGAATCGCCTGCACCCGGTTGTGCACGTTGAGTTTGCGCAGGATTGCCGAGACGTGGGCCTTGACCGTGGTTTCGGCGATGTCCAGCGTGTAGGCGATCTGCTTGTTCGATTCGCCCTTGGTCATGCGTTCGAGCACCAGCAGTTGCTTGCGGGTCAGGGCCTGGAGCAGTTCGGGCGGGAACGCCGGGGTTTCGTTCAGGCGCCGGCCCGTGGGGCTTTTCTGGGTGCGGATGATGTCCGGCGGCAGGTACACGTTGCCATTGAGGATCTGCTCGATGGCGTCGGTCATTTGTGAGCGCGGCGACGACTTGGTGATGAAGCCCACCGCGCCATAGGTGATGGCCTGCAGGACGATTTGCTTGTCCTGTTCGGCGGAAACGATCACCACCGGGATGGTCGGCGCTTCGTTGCGCAGGTTGATCAAGCCATTGAGGCCGTGCATGCCGGGCATGTTCAGGTCCAGCAAGATCAGGTCCAGGTCGTCGTGTTCGCGGGTCAGTGCGAGGGCACTGTCCAGGTCGGCGGTCTCCATCACTTCGCTACCGGCGAAACCGTCGCTGATGACGTTGTGGATGGCTTCGCGAAACAGTGGGTGATCGTCGGCTATCAGGATTTTATACATGGCCATTCACCTCGTTATTGTCGTATTGGGGCAGTTGCACGCAAGTCGCTGCATCAGGGAAAAGGTTCGGGGCGGGCGGCTTGCAGGGGCAGGTTGGCCGCCTCCCAGGCGTCGAGGCCGTCGCGGTACCAATACACCTCTTTATAGCCCATGGACGCGGCGCGTTTTACCGCGTTCCAGCTCAACCAGCAATCGGAGCGGCAGTAAAAGACCAATGGTTGATCCAGGCGTCCGGCGGTGGCTTTGCGCAGGTGAAAGGTGAAGTAATCCTGCCAGCTCGGTTCGAGCTCGCCATCGCCCGTATTGGCCAGCCACAGGCTGCCGGGAAGGTTGGCGTGGGGCTCGGTGTCGATGAAACGTCCCTGGACCCAGGGGCGCCGGTAGACGTCGATCAACACCGGGGCGGGTTTCTGCCCGAGCAAGCGCTGCAGGGCTTCAGTGTCGAGGGTTTGCGCGCCTTCGGCGCAGGCGGGTGTCGGGCTGCGGTATTGGGTAATGCGATAGCCCTGCGCAGAAAACAGCGTAGTGTCGGCCTGCGCGACATTCAGCGACAGGCCCAGCATGACGATCGCCAGCAATCGGGGCATGGGATTTATCCTTTTTGTTATGCGCCCATTACATGCCAGGGTGGAAGTCTTGTGAATGCGACCATAGACAGGAAAACCGGTACTAAAGTAGTAATTTGCGTCAGCGATCACACCGATCCCCTGTGGGACCGTGTGTGTGGGCTGCTCAATTGGCCTTGCGCAACACCGCATGCTGTGGATTGAACGTCCACACTGCCAGCAGCGCGAACACCAGCGTCAACCCCACGCACACGGCCATCGCCAGCGCGTTGAACTGTCCATACAGCGCGAACCGCACCAGTTCCACGCCTTGGGTGAACGGGTTCACCGCGCACAGCCAATACAACCAGGGGCTGGCTTCGAGCATTTTCCACAGTGGGTACAGTGCCGAAGACAGGAAAAACATCGGAAAGATGACGAAATTCATCACCCCGGCGAAATTTTCCAACTGCCGGATCGCATTGGACAACAACAGGCCCAGGGCGCTGAGCATCAACGCCACCAACAGCAGGGCCGGCAATGCCAGCAGCAGGCCCATGGCCGGCGGCTGGACGCCGTAGAGCCAGGCGATGGCGAGAAAGGCGTAGACCTGCAACAGCGAGATCAGCGAGGTCGCAAGCAATTTGCTCGCCAGCAGGAAGGCACGGGGCAGGGGGCTGGTCAGGAGCACGCGCATGCTGCCCATTTCCCGGTCGTAGACCATCGACAGCGAGCCCTGCATGCCGTTGAACAACAGGATCATGCAGGCCAGCCCCGGCACGATGTACACCTCGTAGGGGATGTAGGTGTCGTAGGGCGCGATGATGGCGATGCCCAGCGCCGCCCGGAACCCGGCGGCGAACACCAGCAGCCACAGGAGCGGTCGGACCAGGGCGCTGAGCAACCGCGAGCGCTGCAAGATGAAGCGCAGCCATTCGCGCATCACGATGCCGCTGAAACAATGCCAATACGCGCTCATGCGGCGGCTCCCGAGGCGGTCAGACGATGGAAGGCCGAGCCGAGGTTGCCGCCGTGCTCCAGGCTGACGTCTTCTGCGCGACCGCTGGCGACCAGTCGGCCGTGATGCACGATCAGCAAGTCATCGCTGGGCTGCACTTCATCGAGCAGATGAGTGGTCCAGAACACGCTGATGCCCTGTTCCCGGCACAGCTGCCGGATGTGCTGTCCCAGGGCCTGGCGGCTGGCCGGATCGAGGCCGACGCTCGGCTCGTCCAGCAGCAACAGGCGCGGTTCATGGAGCAGCGCTCGGGCGATTTCGACCCGGCGCCGGTGCCCGCCATTGAGGTTGCGCACCGGCTCGTGGCGCCTTTGCGTCAACTGCTGGCGGGCCAGCTCGGCGTCGATCCGCGCGCTGCCCTGGCGCCGTGACATGCCATGCAGGGCAAGGTGATAACGCAGGTTCTGCTCAATGCTGAGGTCAAGGTCGAGGGTGCTTTGCTGGAACACCACGCCCAACTGGCGCAAGGCCTGGCGCGGTGACGCGCGCAGCGACTGGCCGCCGACGTGGATCTCGCCGCGCTGCACGTCGTACAGGCGCGTCAGCAGGGCGATCAGCGTCGACTTGCCAGCGCCGTTCGGTCCGAGGAGTGCGGCGAAGTGTCCGGCGGGTACGCTGAAGTTGATCTGGCGCAAAGCTTCCCGGGCACCGTAGGCGAAGCTCAGGTCGCTGACCTCCAAGGCGTTCATGGCGTCACCACCACGCCCCACGGATAACGTCCCACCTTCACTGACTTCAGCACCTTGCGGCTCTGCACGTCGATCACCGAGACATCGCCGCTCACGCCATTGGTCGCCAGCAATTGTTTCTGGTCCGGGGTGAACGCCAGTTGCCAGACGCGCCGGCCCACCAGCAGGTAATCCAGCACTTCGAAGGTCCTGGCATCGATGACCGCTACATGGTTGGCCGGGCCCAGGGCAACAAACGCGAGCTTGCCGTCGACGCTGAGCTTGATCCCCACTGGTTGGACTTTGTCCGGGTGCACGCCCTTGATCTTAAACGTCAGCGTCTTCAAGACTTGGCGGGTGGCGACGTCGAGAATCGTCAACGTCCCGCCGATTTCCGCCGAGGCCCAGAGCTGCGTGCCGTCGCGATTGAACTCGACGAAGCGTGGCCGTTGGTCCACCAGGGTGTTGTCCGCCAATGTCTGGGTACTGGTGTCGATCCAGTGCAGCATGTTGGTGGTTTCACTGGTATTGACCGCCCACTTGCCATCGGGGCTGACCGCCATGCCTTCGGGCTCGACGCCGACGCCGATCTGGCCGAGTACTTCGGAGGTCTGGGTGTCGATTACCGTGACCAAGGCATCGTCCTCGTTGGACACGTAGAGCCAGCGATCATTGGGATGGAGGGCGAATTGCTCCGGGTCCTTGCCGGAAGGCAGCTCCTTGACGATCTTGCGGGTGGCGACGTCCATCACCTGGACGCGGTCCGAATCGCTGGCGCAGATGTACAGCAGCCGATTGTCATGGGACAGCAACAGGCCCCGGGGACGTTGGCCTACCGCCAAGGTATCGATGACTTCCAGGCTCTGCAGGTCGATCAGGCTGAGGCTGTTGTCTTTTTCGTTGGAGACCCAGGCGATGCTGGCGGCAGCGGGACCGGCAAGGAGCAGCGAGGCGCCCAGGGCGAGGGCTTGGCACAGCAGAGCCGGGTTTAGCAGGGGGCGGCGCATGGCGTTTTCCTTATTGTTGTTATCGATCAGGGGTAGCGACAGCTCACTTCGGGTCGGTCGAAGCCCAGGCTGTCCATTTCGTTGGAGGGGTGCAGGAAGCCGTCCTGGGGCGAGGTGCTGACCAGTGCCCGCGGCTGGACCAGGGGAATCGGCTGGCGCAACTGGCCATTCCAGGGGCGATAGCTGAGCTTGCGACCCTTGAATCCGTCCAATGGCAACTGGTCGCCGAGGGCCAGTTGGCGGATGGCGAACGGGTCGTCCTGGCGCAGTTTGCTGACGGCGGCGGCGATGCTGCGCACAGCGATCCAGGCGGCAAAGTCGCGGTCGTTCATCCAGCGGCCAGCCAAGGCTTCGAAGCGCTTTTGCAACTGCGCTGCACCGTAGGTCTCGACGGTCTTGTGCCAACCGGTGGGCGTCAGCCCCTGGGTGCCCGCGACCGGGCGCGGAAACCAGGTCTGGTAGGGCACGTATTCGCCGAAGTCGCCGCGCTCATCGGCCACCAGCACCACGTCGTATTCGGCGGTCTGGGTGAAGAGCGGCATGTCGGCCTGGGCGCTGCGGCGCTGGTCGTTGTCGAACTGCCAGGGTTTTTCGGCAACGATCTTCATGCCGAAGCGTTTCATCGCCCGGCGCAACGCGGCGGCGTAGGCCTGGTCTTCCGGTGTCTGGCCGACGATCAGCAAGGCCCGCTGCCATTTACGAACGACACTGAATTGGACCAAGGCATCGGCGAGGGTCGCGCGGTCGGGCAGCGTGTGCAGCACGTTGCCCAGGCAGTCGCTGGTGCGCAGGTTGTCGTCGGGGCTGCCGGCGTTGAACAACAGGCTGTCGGGGAGGGCGGCGCTGAGCTGGCGAAGGCTGGCGGCAGGCGCATTCACCACGAACAGGCGCAGACCTTGCTCATGCTGGGCGCGGGCGGCCTGGAGCAGCGCTTCGGGGCTGTCGACGGTGGCGCTGTCGAGGCGGTAGTCGTGCTTGAGAAAGCGTCCGGTGCTGTTGCTGTCGATGATCGCCAGCTCGGCCCCGCGTAGCCCGGCGTCGGTGGGCTCGGCGATGACATTGGACAACAGCGGGCCTGGATCGGGACGGTAACCGAGGTAGCCGATGCGCACTTGCAATGGCACGGTATCGCCTGCCTGGGCGGTTGCCGCGGCCAACAGGTAAACCAGGGCGTAACTGACAAGCCGGCGCATGACGTCCTCCATTGCAGGTAGCGCCAGCATAGGAAGGCCACGGCCCTGGGGAAATATGCAGAAAGTACCGCCGGGGCAGTACCAAGGTAGTAGCTCGGTCCGGGCGCCGGGGTTTTAGGATGCTTCCAATCGTCATTGATCAGGGAGCGAACAGGTCATGCGGGTTTTCAAGACGCTGCTGTTGCCGTTATTGCTGATCCTGAGCTTGATTGGAGTGGATCGACCCAAAGTGTCCCCTGTGGGGACGCGCCTGCTCGCGAAAGCAGTGGTTCAGCCGGCCTTGATGTTGGACGTGCCGCCGTTTTCGCGAGCAGGCGCGCTCCCACAGGGGGCCGGCGTGATTCGCAGGTTGGAGCACTGACCATGTCAGCCCTCTGGCGAATCAACCTCTGGGTCTCAGCGTTCTTTGCCTTGGTCACCCTGGCCTGTGCAACGCTGCTGCTGCACCAGGCCACGGCCGATGTGACACGCGAACTGCAATCGGCCGAGTCGGTGGTGCATTACCTGCGCGAGACCGCCCAGCGCGATCCGGCCAGCCTTCAATCGCGGCTCACCGGCAGCCTGCGTCACGTGCGGGTGCGTTGGTTGGCCGCCGCAGAGCATTCGCCGGCCCAGGAGCCCGGCTTGAACGCCTGGCTGGGGCGTCGACTCTTGCACGACGGTCCTGTCGCCCAGGTCGTTGAATTGCAGGACGGTCGTCGAGCCTGGATCGCCGTTGACCCCGGGGATGAAGTGGATGAAATCCTCGATTCCCTGGTGCAACTGCTCGGTGTTTGCGCGATGGCCTGGCTGCTCAGCCTGCTGGCAATCCGTTGGGCGGTGCGCCGGGGCATGCGCTTGCTGGACGATTTGCTGCGGGCGCTGCACCAGGTGTCCGCGGGCGACCTGCACGTGAACCTGCGGACCGAAGGCCTTTCGGAAGCCCAGCAACTGGCGGAGCATTTCAATCGGATGACTGCCGCCCTGGCCCAGACCCGGGCGGACAATGCCCGGCTGACCCAGGCGTTGCTGGCGGTACAAGAGCAGGAACGCAGATCCCTTGCGCAAACCTTGCACGACGATCTGGGCCAATATGTGGCGGGCATTCGAGCGCGGGCCTGTCTGCTGCGGCTGGTAATCCATCAGCCGCCGGCGCTGGAGCAGACCGCCAGCGAGTTGGAAGAACACTGTGACCATTTGCAGCAAGGCTTTCGCGCCTTGGTCAACGACTTGTACCCCGTCGTGCTCCAGCATTTGCCGTTGGGCGAAGCCATCGAGTTGTTGGCCCGGCAATGGCAGGACAGCCACGGCATCGCCTGCCAGTTGCGGGTCGATGGCGCGATACCGCCATTGGCCGGGTCGGACAAAGCCCACCTGTACCGCCTGTTGCAGGAAGCGCTGACCAACATCGCCCGGCATGCCGACGCCAGCCAGGTGCGGATCCGCATGCAGCATCGCGCCGGTCGCCTGCGGCTATGGGTGCGCGATAACGGACGCGGTGCCAAGCAGCCCGCCCGGGCCGGGGTGGGCTTGCATTCGATGGCCGAACGGGCCCGCAGCCTCGGCGGTGAGCTGCGGGTCATGAGCCGGCCCGGCGCGGGTTGGGCGCTGGACTTGAACATTCCCCTGGAGGCGTCATGAACATTTTGTTGGTGGATGACCACGCCGTGGTCCGGCAAGGCTACGCCAGCCTGTTGCGGGCACTGATGCCGGAGCTGCAGGTTCGCGAAGCCGCTTCGGGCGAAGAGGCATTGAGCCAGGTGCAGGAGCAAGTGCCAAACCTGGTGATCATGGACTTCGGCCTGCCGGGCATCAGCGGGCTGGAAACCACCCGGCGCCTGCGCCAACGCTTGCCGCAACTGCGGGTGCTGTTCTTCAGCATGCACGACGAATTGCCGTTGGTGCGCCAGGCGCTGGAGGCGGGCGCGGCGGGCTATCTGACCAAGAACTCGGCACCGCAGGTATTGGTGGAGGCGGTGCGGCGGGTGCTGGCCGGCCACGCCTACATCGAGCAGGCTCTGGCCACTCAGTTGGCCTGCGCAACCAACCGCCACGACAGCGATCCGCGCCTGCAATCAATGACCCAGCGGGAGTTGGAAATCTTCGTCATGCTCGCCAAGGGCACCCCCGCGCGGACCATTGCCGAACAGCTGTGCATCAGCGCCAAGACCGTGTCCAACCACCTGACGTTGCTCAAGAGCAAATTGCAGGTCAGTTCCCACGCCGAGTTGGTGCATTTGGGAATTGATATGGGGGTGGTGCGGGTGGCGGGGTGAAACCAGGCGATGAAGATAAATTATGGTGAGGGGGATTTATCCCCTCGCCACGGGTAATGTGTTCAGCGCTCCCAAGACGTTGGGCACCCGACACACCCCTTCATATTCGCATCCTGGAAATTCCCGTAATGCTGGCGCGAACCCGTCAGGTTGGCCTGTTCCAGATTGCTTTCGCCGAGCTTGACCTCTTGTAGGTTGGCATCGCGCAAATCGGCGCCCTTGAGGTCGGCCTTGCTCAGCCAAGCCATTTCCAGGTCGGCGGCTTGAAGGTTGGCGTCGTGCAGACGGGCGCCGGACAAGCGGGCGAACTGGAGATAGGCCGCTGTCAAATCAGCGCGCTGAAATTGCGCACCCTGGGCAAACAGGCCCCAGCCCTGGATCGCCTTCAGCGTGGCACCGCTGAAGTCCGCCAGGCGCAGGTTGCTTTGTTGCAGGCTTGCGCGACTCAGGTTGGCGCCCTGTAGCTGGGCTTTTTCCAGATTGGCCAGGTCCAGTCGCGCGTGGCGCAGGTCGGCATCGCGCAGATCCGCGCCGGCGAGGTTCATCTTGCGCAGGTCCTGGTTGGCCAGTTGTGCGCCGCGCAGGTTGGCGCCGGGGCATTGGCTGGATTCGGCGATGGTGCAGCCGTTGATTGTCAGCGGGATATCAGTGTCGTCGGCATGGGCAACGGCGCCGATGAACAGAAATAGCAATGGCAGTGACTTCATGGCATGAACTCAGGCAAGTGTTGGAGCGGGCTTGCTCCGGGCGGCGATCCGACGAAGACGTCGGCACAGTCAGAATCCCTATCAACTGAACCACCGCTTTCACGAGCAAGCCCGCTCCAACTGGGGATGGGGTACAAGTCAGGGGTTATTTCTGCGCCGTCGCCTTATCCCAACTCGGGATCTTGAACACCCAGAACGACCCGCCCTGGGCCACCGGCTTGGTCAGTTCGGCCATGTCGCCGCCCCACAACGGCACGGCGCCGCCATAGCCGACGGTCACGCCGATGTACTGCTCGCCGTCCTGCTCCCACGTAACCGGCGGGGAGACGATGCCGCTGCCGGTCTGGAACTTCCACAGCTCCTTGCCGGTTTTCGCATCGAAGGCCTTGAAGAAGCCGTCACCGGTGCCGGTGAACACCAGGTTGCCCTTGGTTGCCAGCACGCCGGCCCACAATGGCAGTGGTTCCTTGTGCTCCCACACCACTTTGCCGGTGGTGGGGTTCATCGCCCGCAAACTGCCGACGTGATCGTCATACATACGCTTGATGCGGAAGCCCATGCCCAGGTAGGCCGAGCCTTTCTTGTAACTGACTTCCTCGGTCCAGTATTCCTCTTTCCACTGGTTGCCCGGTACGTAGAAAAGCCCGGTGTCCTGGCTGTAGGCCATGGGGTTCCAGTTCTTGCCACCGAGGAACGGCGGCGAGACTTCCACCGGTTTGCCCTTGGTTTCACCGGGCAGAGGCTTGGCCGGACGCTGGCCCGGGTTTTCCACCGGGCGGCCGGTCTTCAAGTCGATGTGGCTGGCCCAGGTGATGTTATCGACGAAGGGAAAGGCGTTCTGCAGCTTGCCGTTGTTGCGGTCCACCACGTAGAAGAAGCCGTTGCGGTCGGCGTGGGCGGTAGCCTTGACGACTTTGCCGTCCTTGTCCTTGTAGTCGAACAGCACCAGTTCGTTGTTGCCGGAGAAGTCCCAGGCATCGTTGGGCGTGTGCTGGTAGAACCATTTCACTTCACCCGTGCTTGGATCGACGCCCACCTGGCCCGAGGTATAGAGGCTGTCGTAGTCATGGGGATTGCCGTCCTTGGCCGTGCGCGCCCAGGTGTTCCAGGGGCCTGGGTTACCCGCGCCGACGATGATGGTGTTGGTCTCCGGGTCGAAGCTGGCGCTCTGCCAAGGCGCGCCGCCGCCGTGGCTCCAGGCCTCGACCTTGCCGGTCTCGGTGGTCTTGTCGTCAGGCCATGAGGGCGCCTTGACGTCGCCGGTCGGCGTGCTGTCCTTGCCATTTAGACGGCCCATGTGGCCTTCGACGAACGGGCGCATCCAGACTTCCTCGCCGGTGTCCGGGTCACGGGCGAACAACTGCCCGACGACACCGAACTCGTCGCCGGAACTGCCGTGGATCAGCAGGACTTTGCCGCTGGTCTTGTCCTTGATCAGCACCGGGGCCCCGGTCATGGTGTAGCCGCCGGCGTGGTCACCGAACTTCTTGTTCCACACCACTTTGCCGGTGTTCTTGTCCAGGGCGACAACCCGGGCGTCGAGCGTGCCGAAATAGATCTTGTCGCCGTAGATGGCCGCGCCGCGATTGACCACGTCGCAGCACGGGCGAATGTTGTCCGGCAGCCGGTGGTTGTAGGTCCACAAGCGCTTGCCGGTCTTGGCGTCGAGGGCGAATACCCGCGAATACGAGCCGGTGACGTAGACCACGCCGTCGCTGACGATGGCCTGGGACTCCTGGCCGCGCTGTTTTTCGTCGCCGAATGAATAGGACCAGGCCGGGGTCAGCTTGAACACGTTTTTGTCGTTGACCTGGGCCAGCGGGCTCCAGCGCTGGGCGTTCGTGCCCATGCCGTATTGCAGCACGTCCTTGGTGGTCAGGTGGTCGTTGGCAATGTCTTCCCAGCTAACGGCAGCGTTGGCCTGCGGGCCCAGGGACAGGCTGCCGGCCAGCAGCAAGGCAACGGTCAGGGAGGAGAGGGCAGGGAGCGTTTTTATTGTCATGGTGGGATTTCCCAGTGAGGTTTTGGCCTGACTAGGGTCGGTCTCATCACCCACGACCGATACGGAAAAAGTCCCGCCCTTGCCGGGAAGACTTCCCAAACCGCCTGTCTTTGCGACTTGCGTCGGATGGCCTGCTACCAAGGAACTAGACCCCGGCCACCAAAGCAGCATTCGGCTGGTGGCAAGCGGTTCCTAAGATGACGGCACGGCCTCTGCGAAGAGGTCTTGCGTGCAATTTCGAGGGCATAACAATGACAACAAAACGCAACGCCATCATCGCTACCGCATTGCTGATGGGGCTGACCGGCGCAGGCTCCGCGTGGGCCCATGGCAACGTGGTGCCCCAGGCAGTGGAAACCAAGGGACTGACCCCGATCAAGGACACCAACCTGCCATTGGATGCCGATGGCTGGGCCGCACAGAACCCCTATCGCAATTCTCCTGAGCGGGACAAAGCCGTGGAAATCGGCGCCTCGGCCTATAACCAGAACTGCGCGGCCTGCCATGGCCTGGAAGCCAAGTCCGGCGGGATCGCCCCGGACCTGCGCATGCTCGACGCCGCCGAAGCCGGTGACGAATGGTTCGTTGAACGCGTGCGCCACGGCGCGGTGCGCGACGGCCGCGTGTATATGCCGAAAATGGCCGATTACCTGAGCCAGGAAGCGCTTTGGGCGGTGCGGACCTATCTGGACAGCGTACACGTCGAGGAGTGATTGCCATGCGCCTGTTCGCGTGGGTGATGTGTAGCCTGCTGCTTTGTGGCCAGGCGGCGCAGGCGCAGGTCCGCAGTTACGACCAGATGATCGCCGACGGCGAATTGAAGGTGGCGGTCTACAAGGATTTCGCCCCGTACAGTTTCGAAGACCAGGGCGAGCCCCGGGGCGTCGATGTGGAATTGGCGCAGGCGCTGGCCAAGGCCATGGGCGTGCGGCTGAAATTGATGTGGGCACCACCCGGTGAAAAGCTCGACGATGACCTGCGCGACTACATCTGGCGCAGCAGTCCGCTGCACGACCGGCAACTGGCCGACCTGATGATGCGCGTTCCGTACGACCACGACTATGTGCAACGGCGCAACGACATCGGTGAGCTGGAAAATGCCCAGGTCGTGATGTTCGGGCCGTATCAGCAGGAGTGCTGGCAGGTGGCGTATGACCGCCGCCGACTGGATTCGGTGGGCAGTGTCGCGGTGTTCCAGCAACACCCGATCGGCGTCGAAGTCGACAGCGTGCCGTCGTTCTACCTGACCTCGGTGTTCAACGGCATGCTCAGTGCCAAGACTCGCCACTACCCGTCCGTCGCCAAGGCCTTCGGGGCGATGCAGGCTGGGGCAGTCGACGCTGTCATGGCGATGCGCGGGGAGGTCGATTGGCAGGTCCATGAAGCGGCGGATCCGCAATGGGCCCTCGCTGAGAACGCCTACCCGAACATGGGCAAGCAACGCTGGGACATCGGCATGGCGGTGCATGAGAGCAACCGTCAGTTGGCCTATGCCGTGGAAGAAGCGCTGGAGGGCTTGATACGCGATGGCAGCCTCAAGGCGCTGTATGCCCGCTATGGCCTGCGCTACGAAGTACCCGAAATGTACCAATAGGAGCGCGGGATGAACTGGCGAGCGTTTGGCCTGCTGTTGGGGTGCCTGCCGTTGATGGCGAGTGCCGTCGAGCCGGGAAAGGACCCGGTGCCGTCGGTAATGTGGGCCTTTTACCACAAACAGTTGCTGGCGGACGCGCCGTTCGTGTTCGACGAGCGGGTGCGTCTGTTGGCGCCACCCTTCGCCGAAGACGCGCGCCAGGTGCCGCTGGAAATCGATGCCCGGGCGTTCGCCGGCGATGTCGTGCGGATACTGGCCTGGGCCGAACTCAACCCGCTGCCCAGGATTGTCGATTTCCAGCCTTCGGAGCGGGTGCTGCCGTGGTTGTCGATCCGTATTCGTATCGAACAGGCCACGCCGTTGCGCGCCGCCGTGCAGACTCGCGACGGCCTGTGGCACGTTGGCTCGACCGTGATCGACGCGGCAGGTGGCGGTTGCACCGCGCCCAGCGTGGTGCGTACCCAAGCGGGTTGGGAGGAGCACCTGGGCGAGGTGTTGGGCGGGCGTTACCCGCGTGGGGATTCGAATCGCCTGCGCTTGCAGATCGCCCATCCCATGGACAACGGCCTGGTGAGCGGCATCCCTGAATTCTTCATCAACCAGGCGCAACTGTTCGACGCCGACGGCAAGCTGCTGGCGCGCCTGGAGCTATTTCCGGCGGTGAGCGAAAACCCCAACCTGGGCTTCGACATCCGAGGCTCGGGCCAGACCCGCCTGGTGCTGCGTGACAACAGCGGCAACCAGTTCGACGCGGCCATACCCTGACCACAAGGAGCGCGCCATGCGCTGGTTGCTGCTGATCTGTCTTGGGCTGTGCCTGCCGGCGTGGTCCGCCACCGATTACTCCCTCAAGCCGCGGCAGATCGCCGAGGGCACCTGGTTGCTGGAAGGCAGCACGGAAAATTTCGCCAAGGCCAACGGTGGCAATATCGTCAACACGGCGTTCATCGTTACCGACGCCGGTGTGGTAGTCATCGACACCGGGCCGTCGAAGCGTTATGGCGAAGCGCTGCGCCAGGCCATCGCGGCGACCACCGACAAACCGGTGATCCAGGTGCTGCTGACCCATCATCATCCCGATCACGTATTGGGCAACCAGGCCTTCAGCGACGTGCCCATTGGGGCGTTGCCCGGCACCGTCGACCTGCTGCGACAGCAGGGCGATGCGCTGGCGGAAAACATGTACCGGTTGGTAGGCGATTGGATGCGCGGCACCGAGGTGGTGCTGCCGACCCAGGCGCTGAACCCCGGGACGCTGAAGGTGGGCGACCATTCGATGCGCCTGCTGGCGTTGGCCGGCCATACCGGGGCGGACCTGGCGATCCTGGACGAAACCACCGGCGTGCTGTTTGCCGGCGACCTGGTATTTTATGAGCGCGCCCTGACGACCCCGAACAGCCCCGGCCTTGAGGTCTGGCTCAAGGACTTGGACACCCTCCAGGCGCTGCCCTGGAAGCAAATCGTCCCCGGCCACGGCCCGGTGGCGACCGACGCCCGGCCGTTTTCGCAAATGCACGACTACCTTGGCTGGCTCGACCAACTGATGCGCGACGGCGCCGCCCGCGGCGACGACATGGCCGAGATGATCCGCAGCCCCATCCCCGAGCGCTTCGCCGGGATCAGCTTGAGCCGGTATGAGTTGATTCGCAGTGTCAGTCATCTCTATCCGCGTTATGAGCGGGCGGGGATGAAGCGGGTGGACACCCACGATCCTGACTGAACACATCTGCCTCGCCACGGGGGGATTCGCTTACTTCCACATGTACCAAGGAACTAGAAAACTCAACACAGCGGGCAATTGTTGGCGGCGGCCCCTGGCCCAAGAATCTGTGGCAGACCGGGAAAATTTCCCGGGTATAACAATAACCGCAGAGGTAGCCGCCATGATTCATCCCGCACGTCGCCAGCCCTTCGCCGTGAACCTGCTGCTCAGTGCCATGCTGCTGTCCGGTTCGGCCTTGGCCGCCGTGACCGATCAGGAAATTCTCCAGGACCCGAAGAACCCGCAACAGATCGTCACCAACGGCTTGGGTGTCCAGGGCCAGCGCTACAGCCCGCTCGATGCCCTCAATGTCGATAACGTCAAGGACCTGCGACCGGTCTGGGCGTTTTCCTTCGGCGGTGAGAAGCAGCGCGGCCAGCAGGCCCAGCCGATGATCAAGGACGGGGTGATGTACCTCACAGGTTCCTATTCGCGAGTGTTCGCGGTGGACGCACGCACCGGCAAGAAACTCTGGCAGTACGATGCACGACTACCCGATGACATCCGTCCTTGCTGCGACGTGATCAACCGGGGCGTGGCCTTGTATGGCGACCTGGTGTTCTTCGGCACCCTCGACGCCAAGCTGGTGGCGTTGAACAAGGACACCGGCAAAGTGGTGTGGAGCAAGAAAGTCGCCGACCACAAGGAAGGCTACTCCATCAGTGCCGCGCCCATGGTCGTGAATGGCAAGCTCATTACCGGGGTGGCCGGGGGGGAGTTCGGCGTGGTCGGCCAGATCAGCGCGTTCGATCCAAAAAATGGCGCGTTGCTGTGGACCCGGCCGACCGTGGAAGGCCACATGGGCTACGTCTACAAGGACGGCAAGGCGGTGGAGAACGGCATTTCCGGCGGCGAAGCCGGCAAGACCTGGCCGGGTGACCTCTGGAAAACCGGCGGCGCGGCGCCTTGGCTGGGCGGCTACTACGACCCGGAAACCAACCTGCTGCTGTTCGGCACCGGCAACCCGGCCCCGTGGAACTCCCACCTGCGTCCTGGCGACAACCTCTATTCGTCCTCGCGCCTGGCCCTGAACCCGGACGACGGCACGATCAAGTGGCACTTCCAGAGCACACCCCACGACGGCTGGGACTATGACGGTGTCAACGAGCTGATCTCGTTCAACTACAAGGAAGGCGGCAAGGACATCAAGGCCGCAGCGACCGCCGACCGTAACGGCTTCTTCTACGTGCTCGACCGTACCAACGGCAAGTTCATCCGCGGCTTCCCATTCGTCGACAAGATCACTTGGGCCAGCGGCCTGGACAAGGACGGGCGGCCAATCTACGTCGACTCCAGCCGTCCGGGTGCGCCGGGCAGCGAAGCCAAGGGCAGCTCGGTATTCGTCGCCCCGGCATTCCTCGGTGCGAAAAACTGGATGCCGATGGCCTACAACCAGGACACCGGCCTGTTCTACGTGCCGTCCAACGAATGGGGCATGGACATCTGGAACGAAGGCATCGCCTACAAGAAGGGCGCGGCATTCCTCGGGGCCGGGTTCACCATCAAGCCGCTGAACGAGGACTACATCGGCGTGCTGCGGGCCATCGACCCCAAGACCGGCAAGGAGGTCTGGCGCCACAAGAACTTCGCGCCGCTGTGGGGCGGGGTCCTGACCACCAAGGGCAACCTGGTATTCACCGGTACACCTGAAGGGTTCCTGCAGGCATTCAACGCCAAGACCGGGGAAAAGGTCTGGGAATTCCAGACAGGCTCCGGCGTGCTCGGCTCGCCGATCACCTGGGAAATGGACGGCGAGCAGTACGTCTCGGTGGTTTCCGGCTGGGGCGGCGCGGTGCCGCTGTGGGGCGGCGAGGTGGCCAAGCGCGTGAAGGACTTCAACCAGGGCGGCATGCTGTGGACCTTCAAGTTGCCGAAAGAGCTGGTGGCCAAGCGCTAAAAGCTTGTCGAAAACCGTGGCGAGGGAGCTTGCTCCCGCTCGGCTGCGAAGCAGTCGCCAAAAGCGGGGAGTGCTGCGCACTCCAGCGGGAGCAAGCTCCCTCGCCACAAGGGCCTGCGCTGGCCTTGAACTTGCTCCTGTCGCTTGAAATCTACGACCAAATAACGAGAGAGCCCCTGCCAATGACGCATTCGTCCACCGCACGGGGCTCTCTACCATCGGCCTATCGCCTGTCCCGCGACAGGCATCGACCAGGCAGAGGCCCATCATGATCTACGCACAACCCGGAACCCCAGGCGCCGTCGTTTCCTTTAAACCGCGCTATGGCAATTTCATTGGCGGCGAGTTCGTCGCGCCGGTCAACGGCGAGTACTTCACCAACACGTCGCCGGTCAATGGCGAAGTCATCGGCGAATTCCCGCGCTCCAGCGCCGCCGACATCGACAAGGCCCTGGACGCGGCCCATGCCGCCGCCGATGCGTGGGGCAAGACTTCGGTGCAGGACCGTTCCCTGGTGTTGCTGAAAATCGCCGACCGCATCGAGCAGAACCTGGAAATCCTCGCGGTCAGCGAGACCTGGGACAACGGCAAGGCCGTGCGTGAAACCCTGAACGCCGACGTACCGCTGTCAGCCGACCATTTCCGTTACTTTGCCGGCTGCATTCGCGCGCAAGAGGGCGGGGCTGCCGAGATCAACGAGTTGACAACGGCCTATCATTTCCATGAGCCGCTGGGCGTGGTCGGGCAGATCATCCCCTGGAACTTCCCGCTGCTGATGGCCGCCTGGAAACTCGCCCCGGCCCTGGCCGCCGGCAACTGCATCGTGCTCAAGCCGGCGGAACAGACGCCGCTGTCGATCACGGTATTCATCGAGCTGATCGCCGACCTGCTGCCAGCCGGCGTGTTGAACATCGTCCACGGCTTTGGCCGCGAGGCCGGTGAAGCGCTGGCCACCAGCAAGCGCATCGCCAAGATCGCCTTCACCGGCTCGACCCCGGTGGGCTCGCACATCATGAAATGCGCCGCCGAGAACATCATCCCGTCCACCGTGGAACTGGGCGGCAAGTCGCCGAACATCTTCTTCGAAGACATCATGCAGGCCGAGCCGGCATTCATCGAGAAGGCCGCCGAGGGCCTGGTGCTCGCGTTTTTCAACCAGGGCGAAGTCTGCACCTGCCCATCCCGTGCCCTGGTCCAGGAATCGATCTACGCGCCGTTCATGGCCGAAGTCATGAAGAAGATCGCCAAGATCAAGCGCGGCAACCCACTGGACACCGAGACCATGGTTGGCGCCCAGGCGTCCCAGCAGCAGTACGACAAGATTCTTTCGTACCTGGACATCGCCCGGGAAGAGGGCGCCGAGTTGCTCACCGGTGGCGCGGCGGAGCGCCTTGAAGGGGATCTGTCGAGCGGCTATTACATCCAGCCAACCCTGCTCAAGGGCCACAACAAGATGCGCGTGTTCCAGGAAGAAATCTTTGGCCCGGTGGTGGGCGTGACCACCTTCAAGGACGAAGCCGAAGCCCTGGCGATCGCCAACGACACCGAGTTCGGCCTCGGTGCCGGCCTCTGGACCCGGGACATCAACCGCGCCTACCGCATGGGCCGGGCGATCAAGGCCGGTCGCGTGTGGACCAACTGCTACCACCTGTACCCGGCCCACGCTGCGTTCGGTGGGTACAAGAAGTCCGGCGTCGGTCGCGAGACCCACAAGATGATGCTCGACCATTACCAGCAGACCAAGAATTTGCTGGTGAGCTATGACGTGAATCCGTTGGGGTTCTTCTGACCCCTGGGCATTCACCGAGTGGCTCCTGTAGTACCAACGCACCCTAGCCATCGCTTCGAAAGTAGCATTCGGGCCCTGATCGCCCCGTGTATTAATGAACCTGCCGGAATCGCCCGGTACAAGAAGAGGAAAGACCCATGTGGACTAAACCCGCGTACACCGACCTGCGTATCGGCTTTGAAGTGACGATGTACTTCGCCAACCGATGAGTGCCGGCCCGGCCTGATGCATTCGGGCCGGGCTACCCATTGGTCGGATTGCATTCACGGCGGGATGCTTTAGGCTCAACGTATCCCACGACAATAACAACAGGCTTACCGATGAGCCCCCCTGGAAAAATGAGCCTCAGTCCGCTGCGCAAGTTCGTCTCCCCTGAAATCATGTTCGGTGCCGGCTGTCGGCACAATGTCGGCAACTACGCCAAGACCTTCGGCGCCCGCAAGGTGCTGGTGGTGACCGATCCCGGGGTCATCGCCGCCGGTTGGGTCGGCGATATCGAAGCCAGCCTTCAAGCCCAGGGCATCGATTACTGCATCTATAGCGACGTCTCGCCCAACCCACGGGTCGAGGAAGTCATGCTCGGAGCCGAGACCTACCGCGAGAACCATTGCGATGTAATCGTCGCGGTCGGTGGCGGCAGCCCCATGGACTGCGGCAAGGCGATCGGGATCGTGGTCGCCCATGGCCGCAGCATTCTTGAGTTCGAAGGCGTGGATACGCTGAAAGTACCCAGCCCGCCGTTGATCCTGATTCCCACTACCGCCGGCACGTCGGCCGACGTCTCCCAGTTCGTCATCATCTCGAACCAGCAAGAACGCATGAAGTTCTCCATCGTCAGCAAAGCGGCGGTGCCGGACGTGTCGTTGATCGACCCGGAAACGACCCTGAGCATGGACCCGTTCCTGTCCGCCTGTACCGGCATCGACGCGCTGGTGCATGCCATTGAGGCGTTCGTCTCCACCGGCCACGGGCCGTTGACCGATCCCCATGCTCTGGAGGCGATGCGCCTGATTAACAACAACCTGGTGCAGATGATCGCCAACCCGGCGGACGTCGCGCTGCGGGAGAAGATCATGCTCGGCAGCATGCAGGCCGGGTTGGCATTCTCCAACGCGATCCTCGGCGCGGTGCATGCGATGTCCCACAGCTTGGGCGGCTTCCTCGACTTGCCCCATGGCTTGTGCAACGCGGTGTTGGTGGAGCATGTGGTGGCGTTCAACTACACCTCGGCGCCGGACCGCTTCAAAGTCATCGCCGAGACCCTGGGCATCGATTGCCGTGGGCTCAACCATCGGCAGATCCGCACCCGGCTGGTGGAACACCTGATCGCCCTCAAGCGCACCATCGGTTTCCACGAAACCCTTGGGCTGCATGGCGTGAGCACCTCGGACATTCCGTTCCTGTCGCAACACGCGATGCATGACCCGTGCATCCTTACCAACCCTCGGGAGTCGAGCCAGCGGGATGTCGAGGTCGTCTATGGCGAAGCCCTCTGAGGAGCAACAAAAAGCCCTGGCCGGCTTGCTGGGGTTGGGCAATCACTCGACACGCAAGAGCCATTACCCGGAATTGGCGGCGCGCCTCGATGAGCTGGAGCAGGCCCGACAACGCTTGCAACAGCTCAATGATCAACTGGAGCAGCGGGTGGCCGAACGCACCGATGCGCTGCTGGAGGCCAACCACAACCTGCAACAGCAGATCGCCCAGCGCGAGTTGATCGAACAACAGTTGCGCGATGCCCGTGACGCCGCCCAGGCCGCCAACCGCAGCAAGGACAAATACCTGGCCGCCGCCAGCCATGACCTGCTGCAACCGTTGAACGCCGCACGCCTGCTGATCGCGACCTTACGCGAGCGGCAACTGCCCAGTGCGGAGCATGTGCTGGTGGAGCGGACTCATCAGGCGCTCGAAGGCGCTGAAGATCTGCTCACCGACCTCCTGGACATCTCGCGCCTGGATCAAGCCGCTGTCAGGCCGGACCTGGCGCCTTATCGGGTGGATGAGCTATTGGCGCCGCTGGTGTCCGAATTCCAGTCGGTGGCCGGTGCCGCGGGCCTGGACTTGCGCGTGCGGTTTGCCGACGACGCGGTACTGACGGATTTGCGATTGCTCACGCGGATCCTGCGCAACCTGCTCAGCAATGCCTGTCGCTACACTGACCAGGGCGGCATCCTGCTGGCGGCCCGGCGACGGGGAGGGCGATTGCGCCTGGAAGTCTGGGACACGGGACGCGGCATTGCTGCCGATAGCCTGGAGTCGATTTTCCTGGAGTTCAACCAGCTGGACGTCGGCCGTGCGGCGGATCGCAAGGGCGTGGGCCTGGGGCTGGCAATCGTTGAGCGCATCGCCCATATCCTCGGCTATCGGGTGCAGGTGCGCTCGCGACCGGGACGCGGCTCGGTGTTCAGCATCGAAGTGCCGCTGTCCGCCGAACGGCCGCTGCCCATGTCCCAGGTTCCGGTGCAGGCAGTGGCCGGCAATCCGCTGCCGGGGCGACGGCTGCTGGTGATCGATAACGAAGTGAGCATCCTGCAGAGCATGGCGGCGCTGCTGGAGCAGTGGGGCTGCGAGGTGCTGACCGCCACCGACGAAGCGGCTGCCCTCGACGTCCTTCAAGGCCGCGCCCCGGAACTGGTCCTGGCGGACTTCCACCTTGACCATGGCGTGGTCGGCTGCGAAGTGGTCAAGCATCTGCGCGAGCATTTCCAACAGGCGATCCCCGCCGTGATCATCACTGCCGACCGCAGCGACCAATGCCGCCGGGCCTTGCGCAAGCTGAACGCGCCGCTGCTGAACAAACCGGTGAAACCAGGCAAGTTGCGGGCGGTACTGAGCCAGTTGCTCGGCTAGCCAAGTTTCACACAGCCTCCACAAGGTTCATTTGTCGGCGTTTTTACCTTGAATGTAAAAATGCGCTTCGGTCTGCTTATTTCCTTAGGTAAACTCCCCCCGCTGCGACAATCGGGCACGGTCACTCCGGGCCCGCTCCAGACCGTTTTGCAGTGTCCCTCACCCAGCTGAAGCCAAGACCTACAAGAAGTCAGCGCCGGAGAGACATAAATGTGAGGCCGATACGCTCGGCCCTGTAGGTCCATCCTCCAGTCCACTCGATACCCGCCCGTCGGCAAAGCCGGAATGGGGTGCGGTTCATGCTTGAACGGAATTGGAGGACGGAATGGCGTTCCATCCTAGGGATACACACATGTTGAAGAAAACACACACGGCGCTCTTGGGCCTGGCGATGGCGATGGGTCTTGCGACCACGCACGCCGCCGAGCCGAAAAAAGTGGATGTCTTGCTCATTGGTGGCGGCATCATGAGTTCGACCCTCGGTATCTGGCTCAATGAGCTGGAGCCGGGCTGGACCATGGAAATGGTCGAGCGCCTGGACGGTGTTGCCGAAGAAAGCTCCAATGGCTGGAACAACGCCGGTACCGGTCACTCCGCGTTGGCCGAGTTGAACTACACCCCGGAAGACAAGAACGGCAAGGTCGACATCTCCAAGGCAATCGAAATCAACGAAGCCTTCCAGATTTCCCGTCAGTTCTGGTCCTGGCAGGTCAAGAACGGCGTGCTGAAGAACCCGCGCTCGTTCATCAACTCCACGCCGCACATGAGTTTCCTGTGGGGCGACGACAACATCGCGTTCCTGAAGAAGCGCTACGACGCACTCCAGGCCAGCCCGCTGTTCGCCGGCATGCAGTACTCCGAAGATCCGGCGCAGATCAGCAAGTGGGTTCCGCTGATGATGCAAGGGCGTGACCTGAGCCAGAAAGTCGCGGCGACCTGGAGCCCGCTGGGTACCGACGTGAACTTCGGCGAGATCACTCGCCAGTTCGCGGCTTACCTGCAATCCAAGCCGAACTTCTCCCTCAAGCTGTCCAGCGAAGTGCAAGACATCACCCGCAACGAAGACGGCAGCTGGCGCGTTTCGTACAAGAACCTCAAAGACGGTACCGAAACCGAGACCGACGCCAAGTTCGTGTTCATCGGCGCCGGTGGCGGTGCCTTGCACCTGCTGCAGAAGTCCGACATTCCGGAAGCCCGTGAATACGCCGGTTTCCCGGTGGGTGGCTCGTTCCTCGTGACCGAAAACCCGACCATCGCCCAACTGCACCTGGCCAAGGCCTACGGCAAGGCTTCGGTGGGCGCGCCGCCGATGTCGGTTCCACACCTGGACACTCGCGTGCTCGACGGCAAGCGCGTGATCCTGTTTGGCCCGTTCGCCACGTTCTCCACCAAGTTCCTGAAGAACGGCTCGTACTTTGACCTGCTGACCAGCACCACGACCCACAACGTGTGGCCGATGACCAAGGTCGGTATCGAACAGTACCCGCTGGTGGAATACCTCGCCGGTCAACTGATGCTGTCGGACGAAGACCGCTTCAACGCTCTGAAGGAATACTTCCCGGACGCCAAGCAGGAAGACTGGCGCCTGTGGCAAGCCGGCCAGCGTGTGCAGATCATCAAGCGTGACGAAGAGAAGGGCGGCGTGCTGAAACTCGGCACCGAAGTCGTCGCTTCCCAGGACGGCAGCATTGCCGGTCTGCTGGGCGCCTCGCCAGGTGCTTCGACTGCCGCGCCGATCATGCTGACCGTGCTTGAGAAAGTCTTCAAGGACAAGGTAGCCACCCCGGTCTGGCAGGAAAAACTGCGCCAGATCGTACCGAGCTACGGCACCAAGCTGAACGAAAGCCCTGAGCGTGTTGCTCAGGAATGGGCCTATACCAGTGAAGTGCTGCAACTGGATCCGCCACCGGCCATCGGCAAGGCTGGGACCGCTGTAGCGCCGGCACAACCGGCTGCTGCTCGGGAAGCCAATCCAGCGGCCGACATGGCGCTGTAAACCGGACGCTGTCTGGCCTGGTAAAAAAACGCCGCTCAAATGAGCGGCGTTTTTTTATGTGTGCTCCCGCGGATTAGAGGTGACGTTCAACCTTGGGCCCACTGCGAAACCGCACATCAAAGTCCTCGGCCAACTGGGCCAACGTAATACTGCCCAGACGCTTGAGCAACAACGCCTGGGCTTCATCGAACGCATCCGTCAGCGCCGCATTCACCGCCTGTTCCACCAGGCATTGCGGATGATCGGTGGACAGGCCGATGGCAAAGATCGACGTGCTGCCCAACGCCTGATGAATGTCCAACAGCGTCATCTCCGCCAACGGTTTAGCCAGGCTCCAGCCGCCGCGATGGCCTTTCTCCGAAGTGACGTAACCCTGTTCCTTGAGCAACGCCATGGTTCGGCGCACCACCACAGGGTTGGTGCCCAGCATTTGGGCGAGGGTGTCGGAGGTGGTCGATTGCTGGTGGCGATCCATATGAATCAAGACGTGCAGCATGCGCGATAGGCGGGTGTCGTTTCTCATGGGCGGGTCCGAAGGTGAATCTGCGCCGAGTATCGCCTGTAATTGCAAAAGTTACGAGACTGTTGACAGGCGCTTTTCAAGAAACTTACGATGTTTCGAGAAAGCCCACGCCTTCCAAACATGGAGATCGCCCATGGAACACGACGTCATCATTGCTGGCGGCAGCTACGCCGGCTTGTCCGCAGGTCTGCAATTGGCCCGCGCCCGCCAGAAGGTGCTGGTGATCGACGCAGGCCAGCGTCGCAATCGGTTTGCGGCTACTTCCCATGGTTTTCTCGGGCAGGACGGTCGCGCCCCAGGCGACATTGCCAGTGACGCCCGCGCTCAACTCATGGCTTACCGAACCGTGGAATGGTTGTCGGATAGCGCGATCCACGCCGCCCGCGACGCGGACGGCTTTGTCGTCGAGACGGCCCACGGACAACGCTACCGTGCCAAACGCCTGCTGCTGGCCACCGGCGTGATCGATGAGTTGCCCGATGTGCCAGGGCTGACGGAGCGCTGGGGGAAAAGTGTTTTTCATTGCCCGTACTGCCACGGCTATGAATTGGAGCAAGGGCCGATTGGCGTGCTGGCGACGTCACCGATGTCGCTGCACCATGCCTTGATGCTGCCCGACTGGGGCCCGACCACTTTTTTCACCAATGGCGTGTTCGAGCCCGACCTTGAGCAACGGCAAAGCCTGGCGCAACGTGGTGTAACCCTGGTGCCGGAACGTGTCCAACGTCTAGAAGGCGAACGGGCCAACGTGGTGTTGGTGGACGGGCGGGTGATCGCCGTTGACGGACTGTTTGTCTTGCCGCATACCCGCGTTTCCAGTTCACTCGCCAGCGCCCTGGGTTGCAACTTTGAAGAGGGTCCGCTCGGCGCGTTCATTCAGGCCGACCCGATGACTCGTGAAACCAGCATTCCCGGGGTATTCGCCTGCGGCGACGCGGCGATGCCGTTCGGCTCGGTCGCGCTGGCCGTTGGCGATGGGGTGAGGGCGGGCTCGGGGGTGCATCGGTCGTTGATCTTCCAGGCCCACCCTTGACGTTCAGACTTGTACCGCGCCGGTTGCGACGGCGAAAGCGAGCATCACCAGGCTGACGCCCCAGGCCCAGAAAAACGTATAGGCCATGTGCTTGCGCAGTTCCACGCCGGACAGCGCAAGCGCCAGGTAAACGCTGGGCACTACCGGGCTGATGGAGAACCCGGTGTTTTCACCGATCAACATGGCCCGGGCGACGGCTTCAAGGGGAACGCCGGCTGCGGCGGCCACGTCCTTGATCACCGGCAGGAGCGCGAAGTAATACGCGTCCGGCGAAAAGATCATGCCCAGGGGCACGCCGAAGAAACCAACGATCACGTGCAGGTATTGGGCAGAACCCGCAGGCAGGATATCGATCAACGCCAAGGCCATGCCGTCGGACATCTTCGCGCCGGAGAGCACGCCCAGCAGGACGGCCGCGGCCATCATCACCAGGACCATTTGCAGCGCATCGGACGCATGCGCCTTGAGGCGTTCGGCCTGGGCGTCCAGGGACGGGAAATTGAGCGGCAGGGCGATGCCCAGTCCCACCATGAAACAGGCGTACAAGGGGAAAATGCCGGTGAACAGGCACACCAGGATTGCCGCGGTGAGCCCGACGTTCAGCCAGTAGCGCAACTCCCGGGGAGAGAGGCTGAATTCGCGGCTTTGCGTTTGCAGATCGTCCATGTCGCACGTCGCGGCGGCGCCCAGCGACATCGGTTGGCGACGTTGGGCGCGCAGGCCCAGGATCGTCGCCACCCCGAGCATGCACACCAGGCCCACCATCTGCACTGGCAGCAAGCCCAGCCACAGCTCCGTGGCGTCCAGGCCCGACACCGCGGCGGCGCGGGCGGTCGTGCCGCCCCAAGGCACCATGTTGATGACGCCAGCCGTGGTGCCGACCAGGCACAGCAGCATCGCCGGGCTCATGTTCAGGCGTTTGTACAAGGGCAGCAACGCCGGGATGGTCAGCAAGAACGTGGCGGCGCCGACACCGTCGAGGTGCACCACCGAGGTCACCAGTACCGTCACCACCGCCACGGCCAGTGGCTTGCCGCCCGTGCTGCGGATCAGCAGGTTGACCAAGGGATCGAACAGCCCCCGGTCACGCATGATGCCAAAGAACAGGATGGCAAACAGAAACAGCGCGGCGGTCGGGGCCACCGTGATCAGGCCCGCCTTGATGAACTCGCCGATCTGGCCAAGATTGAAGCCGGCCAGCAGGCAAACGACCACGGGGAGGGTGGTGAACGCCACCACCGGGCTGATCCTGCGCAGCAATATCAATCCGATGATGGCCAACATCATCAGGAAACCCAGGGTTGTAATCATGTTGCAGCCTCTCTTTTTATTGTTGTCGGTGAGTTTGGGGCGATGGACCGGTCAGTCCTGCGGACCTGGCAGGCGCAAGGCCAATAGCAGGTAACTCAGGCTCTTGCCGTGGCGGTCCAGGCCGCAACTGCGGTTCACGCCGCCCTCCAGGGCATCCTCGAGGACGAAATTCAGCGCGTTCAGGTTCGGCAGTTCATAGCGGTGCACCTTGGAGGGGCTTCGCGTGGCGAATTGCTCGGCGACCCGGTCGCAGGTCAGCTCCTGCAGCATCCAGGCGTAGTGGGCCGCGTCGTGAGGAAATACCGCAATGCTGAGAATGTTGCCCTTGTCGCCGGCACGGGCGTGAGCGAAATCGGCGAGGGTGACGAGGTTCATCAGTACCACTCCAGGGTTGTGTGGATTTCATCGCGCGGCAACAGGAAACTTCGCGTGGTGACGGCCTCGACGAGGTGGCGGCGCACACCACCGCCACCTGCCGGCCCGTTGGTGTAGAGCGATTCCACCTCGGCCAACAGCGCTTCCACCAGCGGCCGGTCGGTGTGGGTCAGGCCGATGCGCACGCGCACGTCTTCCAGGGCCGGCGCCTGGGCCAATTGCTGTTGCAGGTACAGGCCGCCCTGATCGTTGAACAGGCTGGCGACGCCGGAAAGGTCGATCCAGGGCTGCACCCCTGGCGCCAATCGGTCGAAACGTTCAAGCAGGATTTCTCGCGCCAGTGCCGCACGCGCCAAGGCGCCGGGGCCGGCATAGGATATTTCCGCTTCGCCAAACCAGAGGCCGCGTACACCCGCCAAGCCCTTGAGGGTATCGGGGTGTGGATGGCCAAGCAGGCCGCTGATCTCGACGCGGTCTGCGCCCAAGTCCTGCACGCGCGCTTCGCCCAGATCCAGTACAACGTCGGGCGTCAGGTAGCGTCGAGGATCGTGTACTTCATAAAGAAGCTGTTCCTTCACGGTTTGCTCGCTGACCCGGCCTCCGCTGTGGCGGGTCTTGCCGATAATCAGGCGGCCGTCCTCGTGGATCTCGGCAATCGGACAGCCGAGATTGGCCGGGTCTGGAATGTCTTTCATGCCGGGGTGGGCAAAATAGCCACCGGTGACCTGTGTGCAGCACTCCAACAAGTGTCCAGCCGCCGTCGCCACCGCGATTTTCTGCCAATCATCGGCTTTCCAACCCAGCCCATGGCGGATCGCACCGACGGCCAGCGAGGGGTCGGCGACACGGCCGCACAGGACGATGCCGGCACCATCGGTCAACGCCTGGACGATACCGTCGGCGCCGGTGTAGACGTTTACGGATACAGGCTGTTCCTGCGGATCGGACGACAGCCATCGTGCGTAGCGCGCAGGTGTTTCGTCCAAGAGGTCGTCACCCAGCACGCAAGCGATCTTCAGCCCAGGGAAACGACCCGCCAGGGTGTGGCGCAATCGCTGGGCGGCTGCCCTCGGATTGGCGGCGCCGCCATTGGTGATGATCGGGATCCCGGCTTCGATGCACAGGTCCAGCATGGGCTCGAGAAAATCGAACAGCCGGGCGGAATAACCGGCCTGTGGGTCGAGACGCTTGCGCAATTGCGCTTCGGCCAGGGTCCGTTCCGCCAACAGCTCCAGCATGATGTAGCGCTGGCCGCTGCGTTGTGCCAGGTCCTGGGCCAGGCGCAGGGCGGCGTCAGGCCGGTCATTGGCGAAACCGGCGCCACACCCGACGAGAATTGTTTTTGTCATGTCCGTTTTCCACTGAAGGGTGGCCCTATAGTGGAGACGCTGGATTGTTCTGTGAATTTTAAAGGTAGAATCAATTGATCCATTAATTTTATGAGCGGGCCATGAACGTCTCCTTCCGCCAGCTTCGCGCCTTCATCCTGATCGCTGAAACCTCCAGTTTTACCCGCACGGCTGAACAACTGCACCTGTCCCAGCCGGCGCTGAGCTACAGCATCCGCAAACTGGAGGAGAGCATGGGTTTGCAGTTGCTCGCGCGTAACACCCGCAGCGTCGAGTTGACGCCCGCCGGTGAGCATTTCCTGCCCCAGGCCCGGCGTATGCTGCGGGACATGGACGACGCCGTGCGCGACGCCCGCGACACCCTCAGCCTGATCCGCGGCACGCTCCGGCTGGCGGCGCTGCCTACCGCTGCCGCGTCATTCCTGCCAGTGGTTATCGCCTCGTTCCAGCGTGAGCACCCAGGCGTGAAGGTGCATCTTCTGGATGGTCGCGCCGGGGAAATCATGGGTTGGGTGCAGGGAGGCGAGGTGGACGCCGGCATCAGTTCGTTGCCGGACGACTTGTCTGGCTTGAGCTTCGAGCGCCTGCTGGATGACAACCTGGTCCTGCTCAGCCACAAGGATCATCACCGCGACTGGAAACAGCAGCCCTATATCGCCCTGACGCCGGACACCAGCATCCGGCCTTTGGCCGATGCGGCATTGCGCTATTTAAACGTTGACCCAGCGCCAGCCTGGGAAGTGGCGCACATGAGCACGGCCACGGCGCTGGTCCGCGAGGGGCTGGGGTTTTCCTTGCTGCCGGCCAGTTGCACGGCGGTGTTCAACATCGGTGAACAGTGTGCGATCACCGCCATCGACCAACCGGCGAAACGCTCGATTGGCTTGCTGCAGCGCAAGCCGGTGGCTCCGTCGCCGTCGTTAAGCCAGTTCATGGGGCATGTGCGGCGGGTATTGCGCCAGGAATGAAGGCCCATGCGCGGCCTTCGCGAGCCCGCCCAGCACCGTCACTGAGTGCCAAACATCGCCGTCCAATAAATCCCCGCATCGCTCTTCGGGTCCACCGCATACCCAGCCCCCAGTTCGCGAAATTGCGGATTCATCAGGTTGGCGCAGTGCCCCGGGCTCGCCAGCCAGCCGTCCACCACCTTCAGCGCCGTGTCTTGCCCGGCGGCGATGTTTTCGCCGATGGCCTGCGCGAGGTAGCCCGCCAGCTCGGCGCGGTCGCCCGGCATGCGCCCGTCACGGTCCCTGTGATCGAAGAAGTTGTTATTGGCCATGGCGCGGGTGTGATTGACAGCGGCCAGGGCCAGGGTGGCGTTCCAGGCCAGTGGCGTCGTGGCGGTGAAGGCCTCGGTCCCGCAACGGCGCGGCTGCGCACGGGCGCTGTTGATCAGCTTGAGCAGTTTCTGGCCTTCGGCCTGCCAGTCACCGAGGCGCGCGGACAACAGTGGGCGGGCGAGCACAATACGCCATTCACGGTCCAGGCGGCTGACGCCGATGTCGACAAACTGCGGGTCCAGCACGACTTGGCAGAAGCTTTCTTGTACGGCTTTCATCGCGGCCTGGGCGTCGCGAGGTCCGGAAAGGCTGATGGCTTGCACATTGACCATCGGATAGGCCGCCCGGGCCAAGGCCTGTTGAAGATCGCCGATGCCATTGGCCGACAGGATCAACCGCGAATCCATCGCCAGCGGAGGCAACTCCAGGGATGCCTGGCCGGCGCAGCTTTGGGACTGGCTGCGGTAGAGGTTGATGGACTCGACCAGTTGCGTCTCTTCGGTAGCTGCGGCGCTGGCGGCAAAAGCCAGTCCCAGCGACAGCGCGGCAAGGCGCATGACGGAAAAAATGGCACGCATGTAAATCTCCCTTGAGCGGACGGCGCCTATGATGCGCAATTTTTGCCCCGCTGGGGCAACGGTATTCACGCTCTCTTGAAATCCCGTGCAACGGCACCGTTTGGTACCGTTTGGGATGATCCTCAAGTAGTCGGATCAATTTTCAAGCGAATAGGTCCATTTTCGTCGTCTCAAGGCCATAAAACTTCGAGCGCATCAGCTCATCCAGTTGCCTCCGTCGACGTTATAGGTCTGGGCCACCACGTATTCGCTTTCCGCCGAGGCCAGGAAAATCGCCATGCCGACCAGGTCCTGCGCCGTGCCCATCCGGCCATACGGGACCTGCTGTCCGACGAGACGTTTCTTTTCTCCCAATGGCAGGTTCTCGTGACGGGCGAACAGCGCGTCGACGCCGTCCCAGTGTTCGCCATCCACCACGCCGGGTGCGATGGCGTTGACGTTGATCCGGTGCTTGATCAAATCCAGCCCAGCGGACTGGGTCAGGCTGATTACGGCGGCCTTGGACGCACAATAGACCGCAACCAAGGCCTCGCCACGCCGGCCGGCCTGGCTCGCCATGTTGATGATCTTGCCGCCATGGCCCTGGGCAATCATCTGCCGCGCGGCGGCCTGCAAGGTGAACAGCGTGCCGGCGACGTTGATGGAAAACAGCCGCTCGAAGCTCTGTCGCGTGATCTCGACAATGGGCGCCAGGTCGAACAAGGCCGCGTTATTGATCAGGATATCCAGCTTGCCCGCACGGGCCACGACGGCCTCGATGGCGCTGTCGATCGATGCCTGGTCAGTCACGTCCATCCTGATCGCGTAGGCCCTGTCGCCCAGTTCAGTGGCGGTGGCTTGGGCACGCTCGAGGTCGATATCGGCAATGGCAACCGTCGCGCCTTCATGAATGTAGGCCTCGGCGAACGTCCGGCCGATACCGCGGGCAGCGCCGGTCACCAGCGCGCTTTTTCCTTCCAGTCGTTTCATGGGGCTATTCCTGTTGTTGTAGGGCCAAATCGATTACAGCAGCGCCCGTGAAGGCTTACAAACGCAGGGAGGATTGCGCGCCGATACTTTTTTAACGCCGTCCAGAACGGCCGGCGGGTGTTAAAAAAGTACCGGTGGGCGGCCGGCACCGAGGCTGGCGAACCGCCGCGTGCTCGGCGTATGGTGCCAGCAGTCACGATAAAGAGGCGCGACATGCCTGATCACCGAACGCTCCTGTACGACCATCGGCCGGCCGAGCTGGAAGTCATCCTGCCCGAGCCCGAGCACAGTTTTCGCTGGTATGAGCACGACTATCCCTATTCGCTGGCGCGTTGGAACCATCATCCCGAGTTTGAAATCCACCTGATTCGACAGGGCAGCGGGCGGTTGCTGGTCGGTGACTACATGGGCCCGTTCGGGCCCGGTCATGTAGCGATGATCGGACCGGACCTGCCCCACGACTGGATCGGCGATGTTGCCCCCGGCGAATATCTGGCGGGGCGCGATGTGGTGTTGCAGTTCGATGGTGCCGTGCTGTTGTCGTTGCGCCGGACGCTGCCGGAACTGGGGGATTTGCAGCGATTATTCGAGCGGGCCCGACGTGGCCTGGCTTTTAGCGGCGGCACCGCGCGGCGTGCCGCGCAATTGCTTGAAGCGATCGGGCCGGCCCGGGGCCTGGCGCGACTGGCGCTGTTTCTCCAACTGCTCGACACGCTTGGCCGCGCCAGCGACAGCGAGGCCTCTTGCCTGGCAAGCCCTTGCTACGCGCCAGCCCTCGATGCGCGAAGCTCGGAGCGCATTCAGAAAGCCTTCGACTACCTGCATGCCGAACTCACCGGCGACTTGCGCGTGTCGGTGATCGCCCGGCAACTGGGCATGAGTGAACCTGGGTTCTCGCGCTTCTTCAAACGCATCACCGGGCATGGATTCATCGACCTGATGCGCAAGCTCCGGGTCCAGCGTGCCTGCCGGTTGTTGTCCCAAAGCGAAATGGCGGTGACTGACATCTGTTTTGAAGTCGGCTACAACAACCTGTCTAACTTCAATCGGCATTTTCGCGTCGAAATGAACCAGACGCCCAGCGACTACCGCCGCAGCCTCAGTGCCGACTCGCCTACGGACAGTGTTCCTGTCATGCAAGAGAAAACGCCGCCGTGATAGGCGGAATAGGCTTGGGGGGTATGACTCACCCAAACGGGTTTGTGTCTAGTCAGCCACATCGTGCCGGTGCTTTTTCAACCGATACGCGAACTGTGCTCGGCTCAGCCCCAGGGAGCGGGCGGCCGCCGCGAGGTTGCCGCTGGTGAGCTGCAACGCTTCGTTGATCAGCCGGGACTCCAGGCCATCGATGGTGAAATCCGCATCGGCCTGGCTCAGGGACAGCAGCAGCGGCGCGCTGGACGTCCCATCGCTTTGTGCCACGGCCGACGGCGAGAGTCCGCCATTGCCGTCGAGGGAATAGGCATCGGCGGGCAGTCGTTCATCGCGAAACAGGTGCATCAAGTCGATGGCCTGGCCTTCTTCGCTGGCGATCAAGCCCCGTTCGATGATGTTTTGCAGTTCTCTGACATTGCCGGGGAAGTCGTAGCGCAGCAGGACTTTCAGGGCGCGCATGGTAAGGCCCACCGACGTGCGGCCATATTCCAGGCAAAACCGCCTGAGGAAGGCGTTGATCAGCAGCGGTATGTCATCGCGGCGCTCGCGCAGGGGCGGAAGGGCGATGGGGTAGACGTTGAGTCGGTAGAACAGGTCTTCGCGAAAATCACCTTGCGCCACGGCTTTGCGCAGGTCGAGGTTTGTGGCCGCGACGACTCGCACATCGACCTTGATGCCATGGCCGCCACCGACTCGCTCGATTTCCCGCTCCTGCAATGCGCGCAGCAGCTTGCCTTGGCCGGCCAGGCTGAGGCAGGTGATTTCGTCGAGGAACAGGGTGCCGCCATGAGCCCGTTCGAAGCGGCCGGGACGTGAATGAGTGGCGCCGGTATAGGCGCCGCGCTCGACGCCGAACAGCTCGGCTTCGATCAGGTTATCCGGTATGGCTGCGCAATTGAGTGCAATAAAAGGCCCTTCGCGGCGCCGGCTTAGCTGATGTAACTGACGGGCGAACATTTCCTTGCCCACGCCAGACTCGCCGGTGACCAGTACGGTGGCCGGTGTCAGGGCAACCCGCTGCAAGGCCAACGTCGCCGCGTTGAATGCCGCGCTGGCACCGATCAGCGGTTGTTCGCTGTCAGGCAGTGGATCGCTGGCTGCCATAGGGTTGGGCCTAGGGCTAGAAGGCAGGGCCGCGGGCGGCTGTGAGGCATTGAGGTAGCTCAGGTCACGCTCGATGTCGCCCCATTGCTCGGCGGTCTTGCCGACGACACGGCAGCGCTCATGCCCCATGCCCCGGCATTCCACTTCGCGAAAGACCACCAGTTGCCCGAACAACCCGCTGACGAAGCCGATCGCATAGCCCAGCTCGGTCCAGCACACCGGATCCTGCCCGGTGCCATAGGCGGCGACATGCTCATCCGCTTCGCAGGAGTGATGCCAGAGAAATTCCCCTTCGTAGAACCCCGATTCCGCATCGAACTTGAAGTGAAGCGGCTCGACCTTGGTCATGCCTTCGAGGGTATGCAGGTGCGTGCCTGCGCGAAATACCGCCGCGGCGTCGGCGTGGGGCCAGCGTTCACGAATCAGCCGCGCGTCCCGGGCGCCGGAGCAATAGCCGGTGCGGGTGAGCATGCCCCGGGCTTGCTCCAGCCCTTGGCGCTCGATGATCTCGCGGCGCAACGCGCCGAAGGATGAGCTGTGCAACAGCAACATGCGCTGGTCGTTTAGCCAGATACGCCCGTCGTCAGGAGAGAAGAACAGACAATTCGTCAGTTCCGCCGGGGTGGGCGAGCTGCTGTCGCTCAGCTCCTTGCTGTCGCCCCGCGGACGAAAAGGCTCGGTCGTAGACCGCTCTGGCAGCGGACAGTGGGGATTATTCATTGTTATTGCCCCTGATGGCGGTAGTCGAAATGAGCACCTGGCTAGATAGTTATTAAGCATAACTTTATCAAATGAACAAGTGGCGATCGGCCAGCGGTCAGGCCGGCGGATACACCACCGCCGCCTGGTCAGTCGAAGAACATTGACCCAGAGCCTTGGCCCACGTTTGTGCGGGCTGACGGGCGAAACCGGCACACGGCTTGCTCAGCCACTCGTACGGCGTTTTCGCCAGCGTCGGCAAGGCGTGGCAAACGATGACAACAACAACGAGCCGGGAGCTTTAAATGTCTGCATCCGAAAACCACCTGCTAGCCCAGGTGACTGCGTGCGAATGTGTCTTCAATGGGGATTGGGTGCCTGCCTCGGGCCCATTGCGGTCGATCATCGAGCCGGCCACTGGCGAGTTATTGATGCGCAGTGCCACGGCCGACGCCGCCGATATCGCCAAGGCCAGTCGCGATGCCGCCCTGGCGCAACCCGCCTGGGCGGCCCTCGGTCCACGGGAACGGGCCGCGATCTTTCGCAAGGCGGCCGATGTCGCCGAGCGCTCCTTCGCGGAACTGGCGTTGTATGTCGCCCGTGAAACCGGTGCGGCGCTGTTCAAGGGCCAGCATGAGGTGCGCGAAGCGATCGTGCTGCTGCATCAAGCGGCGGGCATGCTGTCCCAGGCCCACGGGGCAGTCCTGCCCAGCGCGGCGGGGCGCCTGTCTTATGCGCGGCGCCTGCCCCACGGCGTGATCGGGGTGATCTCGCCCTTCAATTTTCCCCTGGTATTGTCCATGCGTTCCGTGGCGCCGGCCCTGGCAGCGGGTAACGCGGTAGTGCTCAAGCCGGACCCGCAGACTCCGGTCAGTGGCGGTTTTCTCATTGCCCGGCTGTTCGAGGCGGCGGGCTTGCCCAAGGGCTTGCTGCAGGTGTTGCCTGGAGCGGCGGACGCTGGTGAAGCGCTGTGCCGCGATCCCAACGTGAAGATGATTGCTTTCACCGGATCGACCGGTGCCGGCCGCAAAGTGGCTGAAGTGGCGGGGCGAAACCTGAAAAAGGTCGCGTTGGAACTGGGCGGCAAGAACCCGCTGATCATCCTTGAAGACGCCGATCTGGACCTCGCTGCGCGAAACGCCGCCTGGGGCGCATGGCTGCACCAAGGGCAGATTTGCATGGCCACCGGATTGATTCTCGCCCATGAGTCCATCGCCCCGGCGCTGACCCGCAAATTGGTGGAAAAGGCCCGCGCCTTGAGCGTGGGCAACGCCGCCCGCGAGGAGGCGGCGCTAGGGCCACTGATCAATCAGCGGCAGTTGCAACGCGTGCACGAAATCGTCAGCGACAGCGTACGCGCCGGCGCGACCCTTGAAGCGGGCGGTGAATACGATCGTTTGTTCTATCGACCGACTGTACTCAGCGGCGTGAAGCCGGGCATGCGTGCCTTCGAGGATGAAGTCTTTGGGCCCGTGGCGACTGTCGTCAGTTTCGCCAGCGACGAGGAAGCCATCGAATTGGCCAATCGCACCGAATACGGCCTGTCGGCGGCAATTATTTCGCCGTCGGTGGGAAGAGCCATGGCCATGGGGGAGCGGCTTGAGTGCGGCATGTTGCACATCAATGACCAGACCGTCGCCGACGAGTGCGTCAACCCGTTCGGCGGGCGCGGCGCCTCGGGCAATGGCGGCAGTGTCGGCGGTCCGGCGGATTGGGATGAATACACCCAGTGGCAGTGGGTGACGGTCAAGGCTACCGCGCCGATCTACCCGTTCTGACAGGCGGTTTTCTACAGGGGCCATGAGCCGAGGCCCCTGCGAGCGGACAAAAACAATAAGAGGACTCAACATGAAACTCGACAACAAGATTGTGCTGGTGACCGGCGTCTCGTCGGGCATCGGCGCCGCCACGGCGAGCCTGCTGCGTGCCCACGGCGCAAAGGTGATTGGTGTGGACCTCAAGGCGCCGCACATGACCCTGGACGGTTTTGTCCAGGGCGATCTGAGCAGCGCCGAGAACATCGACCGGCTGCTGCCGCAGCTACCCGCACGGTTGGACAGCCTGTGCAACATTGCCGGGGTGCCGGGCACCGCAAACCCGCAACTGCTGGCGCGGGTCAACTACTTTGGATTGCGCCACTTGAGCCAGGCGTTGCTGCCACGCATCAACGCGGGCGGCAGCATCGTCAACATCGCCTCGATCCTCGGTGCCGAGTGGCCGTTGCGCCTGGAACAGCACAAGGCGCTGGCAGGCATCGACGGTTTTGCCGCCGGCCAAGCCTGGCTGGCCGAACACCCCGTACCGGCCCCGACCTGCTACCAATACTTCAAGGAAGCCTTGATCGTCTGGACCTACGTCCAGGCCCAACCCTGGTTCCTGGAGCATTCGGTGCGGATGAACAGCGTCGCGCCAGGCCCGGTCTTCACACCCATCCTCGACGACTTCGTGAGCATGCTCGGGGAGGCGCGGACCCAGGTCGATGCCCATCGCATGAAACGTCCGGCGTATGCCGATGAGGTGGCGGCGGTGATCGCTTTCCTGTGCGCCGACGAGTCGCGCTGGATCAACGGCGTCAACCTGCCAGTGGATGGTGGATTGGCGTCCACCTACGTCTGAAGGGCTTATCCGTAGTACGCGGCGCAAGCCGCTATCCGAAAAATAACAATAAAGAGAAACCTCCATGGATAACCTCAAAGATTGCTTTGGTTTCAAGCAGTGCGCCCTGTTCCTGGCGTTATGCAGCACCGGTGCGATGGTCGAGACGGTCGAGGCCATGCAAATGGACCTGGGCGATTCCGACTGGAAACTGCGCTGGGACAACACCATCAAGTACAGCCAGGCCTGGCGGCTACACGGCCAGGACAGCCGCTTGACCAACGCGCCCACCGCCAACGGCCTGTACCCCTCGATCCAGGGCCAGGGCGATAAAAACTTCAGCAGCGGCCTGGTCTCCAATCGCCTGGACCTGTTCTCCGAAATGGACCTCAGCCGGCAAAACTACGGGCTGCGGGTCAGCGGCGCGGCCTGGTACGACGATATCTACAACCAGGACACCGACAGCAGCGAACAACCGCACTTTCTCAGCAAAACCCGCGAGCTCCATGGTCGCGACGCGGAGATTCTCGACGCGTTCGTGTTCTTGCGCGGAGACCTCGGTGACGACTCCCAAGGCGTGGCGCGGCTGGGACGGCACAGTCTGATCTATGGCGAAAGCCTGTTCTACGGCGGCAACGGCATCGCCAACGCCCAGGGCCCGACCGATGTGGTCAAGCTGCTCAGCGTGCCGGGTACTCAATTCAAGGAAATCCTGCGCCCGGTCAATCAGATCTCCGGGCAATTGCAGATCAACCCACAGCTGTCGGTGGGCGCCTACTACCAGTTCGAGTGGGAGCGTTCCAACCTGCCCGGCGCCGGCAGCTACTTGAGCGATGCCGATGCCATCGGGTACGGCAGTGGTCCGCTGCGCGAGGTGTTCGGCAACGACACGGTGAATGGCGGCGACCTGAAACCGCGAAACTCGGGGCAGGGCGGTATGCAGATCCGCTTCAAGCCAAGCGGCACCGAGCTGGAACTGGGGTTCTACGCGGCCCAGTATCATGACAAAGCCCCAATCGGCTTGTACGCCTATCTGGACGGGCCGGCCGCCGCAGCCAGCGGGTTGCCGATCCTGGGCTCCTATCGCCAGGTCTACGCCGAAGACATCAAGACCGCCGGCGTCAGCTTCTCCACCGCCTACGGTCCGTTCAACTTTGCCGGTGAAACGTCGGTGCGCTGGAACGCGCCGCTGGTGAGCAACCTGCAAGTGGTGACCCCCGGCATGGTGGCCGACGGTGGCGACAATGAGTTGTTCGCCAGGGGCAAGACCGCCCACGCCAACCTGTCGGCGATTTACTTGCTGTCGCCCAACGCGTTTTGGGATGGCGGCTCGGCCCTGGCCGAACTGGCCTGGAACCGCACCCTGAGCGTGACCAAGAACCCTGCCGCGCTGGACTCAAACACCACCCGCGATGCGACGGCGCTGCGGGTCCTGATGGAACCCGCGTACTTCCAGATCATCGACGGGATCGACCTGACCGTGCCCATCGGGATGGGGATCGTGCTCGATGGGCGCTCATCGGCGGTCAACAAATCCGGTTTCGGCAATACCCATTCCGGCGACTGGAGCGTCGGGCTCAAAGCCACCTATCTACAGCGCTGGGATGTCGGCCTCAACTACGTGAATTTCTTCGGCGCCCCGAAAGCCGGGCTGCGCGAGGACGGCAATTTCAGTTATGGACAATCGCTGGCCGACCGCGATTTCGTCTCGCTCTACGTGAAAACCTCATTCTAATAAGGTGGATTCGCCATGCAGAACACAACTTTCCTGAACACCTGCCTCCTAACCCTTGCGCTGACCGGCATGAGCCTGGCGCAAGCGGCGGTATTGCCTGAACAGGCCGCGCGCTTGAAAACCGACCTGACCCCCCTGGGTGGCGAGCGCGCCGGCAATGCCGATGGCAGCATTCCGGCCTGGCAGGGCGGCTACACTCAGGTCGCGCCCGGTTATAAACCAGGCGACAAACGCCCCGATCCTTTCGCCGGTGAGAAACCGCTGTATTCGATCAAGGCATCGAACATGGAGCAGTACGCCGGCGAACTGGCCGAAGGCACCAAGCTGTTGCTCAAGAAATACCCGGACTATCGCCTTGACGTGTACCCGACCCATCGCTCGGCGGCCGCGCCCCAGTGGGTGTATGACAACACCAGCAAGAACGCCACACGCGCCACCCTGGACGTGGGCAGCGAGAAGGTCTCCAACGCTTATGGCGGCATCCCGTTCCCGATTCCGGAAAACGGTGCGCAGGTGTTGTGGAACTATCGGTTGTCCTGGCAGGGCGGCGACACCATCAGCTCGCCTTTCGACACTTGGCTGATGACCGCCGGCGGCAAGAAAGTCCAGGCGACCCGAGCCCAGTACACCTACCAGTTTCCGTACTACGTCGAGGGCGGCAGCCTGGAAAATTATTCGGGCAAGTACCTGCTGGGCAAGCTGTTCACCGAGTTGCCGTCATCCAAGGCTGGCGAAGGCCTGATGACCCATTGGGACCTGGATCCGGGCAATCGGGCGGCCTGGCAGTACCTGGTCGGCCAACGTCGGGTTCGCCGCGCGCCCAACATTGCCTATGACACGCCTGACTTCGTGACCTCCGGCGTCGGTCTGTTCGACGAAGCGTTCATGCTGTTTGGCCCGACCGATCGTTATGACCTCAAGCTGGTGGGCAAGAAGGAGCTGCTCGTCGCCTACAACAACAACCGCGCCGCCCTGGCCAAGAGCGACGACCTGGTCAAGGCGAACTTCCTCAATCCTGATCTGGTGCGCTGGGAAAAACATCGGGTCTGGGTGGTCGAGGCCACGCTCAAATCCGGCAAGCGCCACGTCGTGCCGCGTCGCACTTACTACGTAGACGAGGATTCCTGGCAGATCCTGATGGCCGACGGTTATGACGCCCAGGGCAAGCTCGGCCGGCAAATGTATTCGTTGACGCTGCTGGCACCGGATCTGCCGGCCCTCACCGCGCAGGTGATGTGGGGCAGCTACAACCTCGATACCGGCGCCTATTTCCTCAACTCATCGAGCAACGACCTGACGGTCCAGTACCAGAAAGTCGCGAAGCCTTCGGCGTCCTATTTCACGCCGGATGCCATGGCCAACGAAAACATGCGCTGAACCTTGGCGACCGTGGCGAGGAGCGGTTTCGTCGCGGTCGCCGGCGATTTTCCAGGCGGAATAACGATATGAACGTTGAAAAAATCTTTGCGAGCCGTGCTCCGTCAAGGGCGATCTGCGTCTTGGTGCTGTGTCTGTTGGCGAGCGCGTCCTTGCCTGTGCAGGCGACGACATTGGCGGTGCTGCAACTGCCGGCACTGCCGACCACCAAGGCCCAGCGTGCGGTATTGCTTGGGCTGGCCCGGGCCGGCGAGCGCCTTGTGGCGGTTGGCGAGCGCGGGATCGTGCTGCTTTCCGATGACGCCGGAACGAGTTGGCGCCAGGCCAAGGTGCCGGTCAGCGTCAGCCTGACGGCGGTGCAATTCGTCGACGCCGAGCAGGGCTGGGCGGTCGGTCACCTGGGCGTGGTGCTGCATACGCAGGACGGCGGCGAAACCTGGCAAAAGCAACTCGACGGCGAGCGTGCCATTGCCCTGGCGGTGCAGATCGCCGAGCGTGATGCCCAGCTACCTGGCGGTGCCACCCACTTGGAGCAGGCAAGGCGCATGCTGGCTGATGGACCGGACAAACCGTTTCTCGACCTGTATTTCAGGGATCGCCTGCACGGCTATGTCGTCGGCGCCTACAGCCAGATCTACCGCACCGATGATGGCGGGCGGAGCTGGCAGCCGTGGATGCAGCACCTGGACAACCCCCAGGGCTTGAACCTGTATGGCATCCGCGCCGTGGGCAACGATCTGCTGTTGGTGGGGGAGCGCGGCCTGCTGTTGCGTTCGACCGATGCCGGGCAGTCGTTCCAGGCCTTGGAGTCACCTTATGAAGGCAGCTTTTTTGGCCTGCTCGGCACCCGCGACGGGGCCTTGGTTGCCTATGGGCTGCGTGGAAACGCCTGGTGGTCCGACGATCGTGGCGACAGTTGGCGCCGCCTACACACCGGGACCGAATCGACGCTGGCGAGCGCCCTGGAACTGCGCGACGGCGGCCTGCTGTTGGCCAGCCAGAGCGGCGAGTTTCTCTTCAGTCATGACCACGGTCGCAGCTTCGACAAACGCCAGAGCCGCAGCGGCGGGACTGTCGCAGCCGTGCAACAGGCGGTCGACGGCAGCCTGGCCAGTGTCGGCTTGAGCGGCGTGGCGGCTGACCAGGATCCGCGCGCCTCGGGCAAACCATGAAACTTCACGGTGTAGCGCTATCGGGCCGCGGCTCGTGCAACAGGAGTCAAACTTGAAAGACGACAAAACCCAAACCGTGATCGGCCGCCAGGAAGACTTCGACCGGACGTCAGGTAACTTCGCCGAGCGGGCGATCTTCAACCATCGACCCCTGGTGGTCCTGCTGTGCCTGCTGGTGACCTTGGTGCTCGGTTGGCAAGCCACGCGCATCGGCATCAATGCCAGCTACGAGAAAACCATTCCCACCGGCCATCCCTACGTCGCCAACTTTCTGGAAAACCGCAGTGAGTTGAGCGGCCTGGGCAACTCGCTGCGCATCGCCGTGGAGATCAGGCAGGGCAGTGTCTTCACCAGGGATTACCTCGACACCCTGGCCAAGCTCAATGACGAGCTCTATTTGCTGCCAGGTGTCGACCGTCCTTACATGAAGTCGCTATGGACGCCGACCACGCGCTGGACCGCCGTGACCGAAGAAGGTCTGGACGGCGGTACGGTGATCCCTGACGACTACGATGGCTCGGCCGCCAGTATCGAGCAGGTGCGGACCAACGTGGCCCGCTCCGGGGAGGTCGGCCAATTGGTTGCCGGCAACTTCAAATCCAGCGTGATCTTCGTGCCGCTGCTGGAAATCAATCCGCAGACGGGCAAGGCGCTGGACTATGGCGAGTTTTCCCGACAATTGGAGGCGTTGCGGGACAAGTACCAGACCGAAGACTTGCGCATCCATATCACCGGCTTCACCAAGATCGTCGGCGATCTGATCGAGGGGATGACCCAGGTCCTGCTGTTCTTCGTGGTGGCGGTACTGGTGACGGTATTGGTGCTCTTCGCCTACACCCGTTGTGCACGCAGCACCCTGGTGGTGGTGGTTTGTTCGCTGGCGGCGGTGCTTTGGCAATTGGGCCTGCTGGCCTTGCTCGGTTATGAGCTGGACCCATATTCGGCGCTGGTGCCGTTTCTGGTGTTCGCCATTGGCATGAGCCATGGTGCGCAAAAGATGAACGGCATCATGCAGGACATCGGTCGCGGCACACATCGGGTGGTCGCTGCGCGCTACACCTTTCGCCGATTGTTCGCCGCGGGCATCACCGCCTTGCTGTGTGATGCGGTGGGCTTCGCCGTGCTGCTGCTGATCGACATCCGGGTGATCCAGGACCTGGCGATCACCGCCAGTCTCGGTGTCGCCGTGCTGATCTTCACCAACCTGATCCTGCTGCCGATCCTGCTCAGCTACATCGGCGTCAGCCCCGCGGCGGCGCAACGCAGCCTGAGTGCGGAAACCACCGAACAGCAGGCGCAGATCAAGCATCCGCTATGGCGTGCGCTCGATCTTTTCACCCAACGACGCTGGGCCATTGGTGCCATGTTGACGGGCTTGCTGCTGGCCGCGTTTGGGTTTGCCGTGAGCCTGCACCTGAAGATCGGTGACCTGGACCCCGGCGCCCCGGAGCTGCGTGCCGACTCGCGCTACAACCGCGATGCGCTGTTCATGACGCAAAACTATGCGGCGAGCTCGGACATCTTCGTGGTCATGATCAAGACCCCGGAAGACCAATGCACCCGTTACGCCAGCCTGTCGGCGGTGGATGCGCTGGCGTGGCGACTGGAGCAATTACCCGGTGTGGAATCGACCAACTCGATGGCGGCGCTGAGCAAGATCGCCACGGCCGGTTATAACGAGGGCAACTTCAAATGGTATGAACTGATCCCCAATGACGGTGCGCTGGGGGCCGTGCAAACCCGCGCGCCGCGAGAGCTGTTCAACCAGGGGTGTTCGATGCTGTCGCTGTACGTCTACCTGGCCGATCACAAGGCTGACACCTTGAACCGGGTGGTGGAGGCCAGCGAGCAGTTTATCGCCGGGCACCAACTGCCGGAGGTCAAGTTCATGCTGGCGGCCGGCAGCGCGGGAATCGAGGCGGCGACTAACATCGTCGTGAAGAAATCCATGGGCGAGATGCTGTTCTGGGTCTACGGTGCGGTCAGCCTGTTGTGCCTGCTGACTTTCCGCAGCTGGCGCGCGACGCTGTGCGCGATGCTGCCGCTGATGCTCACCTCGATCCTGTGCGAGGCGCTGATGGTGGGGTTGGGCATGGGCGTGAAAGTTGCCACGCTACCGGTCATTGCGCTGGGCGTGGGCATTGGCGTTGATTACGCGCTGTATGTGTTGAGCGTGATCCTCGCCCGGATGCGCGCCGGCGACACACTGGCCCAGGCGTATTACCAGTCGCTGCTGTTCACCGGCAAAGTGGTGTTGCTGACGGGTATGACGCTGGCTGTGGCGGTGTCGACCTGGGCTTTCTCGCCGATCAAGTTCCAAGCCGACATGGGCATCCTGCTGGCCTTCATGTTCCTGGTGAACATGCTCGGCGCGCTGATCCTGCTGCCGGCGCTGGCGTGGTGGTTGCTGCCGCAGGAGGTCTTCGCAAAAAAGCCTGGGCTGAGCCGGCGGGAGCGGTGGGTGAGGGGATGAAGTGGTAAACCCCGTGGGTGCGAGCCTGCTCGCGCCCACAGGGGGGGCGGGTGGACAGTAGGTCAGGATTTCTGTGCAACTGGTCCTGCCGTGTTCATCCGGGCCCCGTCAGAACGGCGAATCACGCTGAGGATGGCCAATGTCGCAACCACCAATCCGGGGGATGTCGCCAGCAGTACCGCTGTGGTACCGCCTCCGGCCGCAAGGATCTGGCCGGCCGCCAACGGGCCGGCCACCGAGCCCAGGCGTCCGATGGCCACGGCGGCACCGACACCGGTTGCCCGCACGGCCGTAGGGTAGGAGGGCGGCGCCGAGGCATAGAGCACCAACTGCGCGGCCATCACAAACAACCCGGCGGCGAACCCGGCAAGGCCCATCGGTACGATGCCCACCGACAAACCGACCCCGGCCAGCGCGCTCAACAGCCCGGCATAGACGAACAGTACGACCTTGATGGCGTTGTAGCGGTCCAGCAGCAGGCCACCAATCAACGAACCCAGGGCGCCGCC
This sequence comes from Pseudomonas frederiksbergensis, assembly GCF_035751725.1. Lineage (GTDB taxonomy): Bacteria > Pseudomonadota > Gammaproteobacteria > Pseudomonadales > Pseudomonadaceae > Aquipseudomonas > Aquipseudomonas frederiksbergensis_A. The sequence continues at coordinate 2,805,589 of NZ_CP142104.1, forward strand.
GATGTTGAACAGCATCTGCACCAGGCCGGCCTGGGGTTTGCTGAAGCCCTGCTCCAGCAGCAACGAAGGCAGCCAGTTGAGCAGCATGTACATCACCGTCAAGGTGAAAAAATAGCTCAGCCACAGGCCCAGCGTAGTCAGGCCCCGGCCTTCACCGAACAGCGCCTGGCCGGTCGAACCGCGGGTTTCACCACCCACCTGCTGGACTTGCTTGAAAGCGCTGGACTCCGGCAGCCACAGCAACATCAGCGGCACTACGAGCAAGGGCGCCAGGCCGCCGATGAGAAACGTCATTTGCCAATGTTCGCCAAAGGCCATCGCAACCACCGCCGCCAACGCGCCTCCCAGCGGAACACCGGCATACATCACGCTGATGGCCGTGCCTCGGCGTTGCTCGCCTACCGCTTCGGCACACAGGGCGATGAGGTTGGGCAGGGCGGCGCCCAGGCCGAGCCCGGTCATGAAACGCACCAACAGCAGGCTGGAGAATTGTTCGACATAAGCGGTGCCGAGGGAAAACACGCCGAACAGCAGGACGGCGGCGATCAGGATTTTCTTGCGGCCGATGCGATCGGCGATCCAGCCGCCGAAGAACGCACCCGGCAGCAGGCCGATGATCCCTGCGCTGAATACCCAACCCATCATTTTCGGGTCCAGGGCAAATGTCTGCCGCAGGCCGGCAGCGGCAGTCCCGGCGGATTGGAGATCAAATCCCTCGATCAGCGCGACGATGAAACACAAGGCGATGGTCAGCGTCGCTCGACGCGGCGGATGGTTCATGGCGAATCCTCTTATTGTTTTTGTCAGGACTGCGGTTCAGATGAAAACCGGCAGGTGCGATTAAGATTAACAAAGCTAACTAAAAAATGAATCGCGGCTTTTCCGCAGAAAAAATCTGCCAGTTCGCTTGAAAAATCAGATGCTTGCCTATCGAAAGCGGAATAACAGGAAAACTGGTTAAAAATATTAACGTTCGATTATCGGTCACTTCGCATTGACGAAGCCCCCTGGCCATTTCCATTCTCTGTCCGCGCGGCCCGTCATCCGGGTACCCGCCTCGATAGAAAACAACAACAAAAAATGGAAATCGAACATGTCGAACGTTATCCGGGACGTCCATGCCCCCGTTGCTTTGCCGATCCTCCAGCTGTTCGCCTGGGTCGGGCTGGGCTTATGTTCCACCGCGTCATGGGCCGAAGGCTTCGTCGAAGACAGCCACGGCACGCTGACCCTGCGCAACTACTATATGGATCGTGACTACAAGGACGGCGGTGCCAAGACCGCCGCCAGGGAGTGGGCACAGGGCATATTCATGAACGTGGAGTCGGGGTTCACCCCGGGGACGGTCGGGTTCGGGCTTGATGCACGGGGGTTGCTCGGCATCAAGCTCGACTCATCGCCAGACCGCAGCGGCACCGAGCTGCTGCCGGTGTCCAGTAGCGACAAGCGTGCGGCGGACGAGTACTCGCGTCTTGGCCTGACCGGCAAACTGCGTATCGCCCAGACCACCGTGAAAACCGGCGACGTGTCGATCTTCCTGCCGTTTGCCTTCGCCAGCCCGTCGCGCCTGCTGCCCCAGACGTTTCGCGGGACGACGCTCAGTTCCAAGGACATCGAAGGCTTGACGCTCAACACCGGTTATATCGACCGTATCGCCCGGCGCGATTCCACCGATTACCAACCCATGGCCATCGCCTCGCCCAATCGCCGTTTCAACGGCGCGGCGACCACGTCCCATATGGCGTACGTGGGAGGCGATTACCAGGTCAACAAAGACCTCGGCTTGCGCGTCTACCACGCCGAGGTGGCTGACCTGTACCAACAGAACACCTTCGCACTGCTGCACAACATGCCATTGGGCGGTGGCGTGCTGACTACCGACCTGCGCAGTTTCTTCAGTGACGACGACGGCGCCGCCAAGGCCGGCAAGGTGGACAATCGCAACGTCTCGGCACTGGTGGGTTATCGCTTTGGCGGCCATCGCGTGAGCCTGGGCTACATGCATTCCAGTGGTGATACCGCGACCCCCTATGTGTCTGGCACCGAGCTGATGGGCTTGAGCGAAATGACCATGAGTTCGGACTTCCTCAATGCCAAGGAGCGTACCTGGCAAGCGATCCACGACTATGACTTCGCGGCCGTGGGCGTGCCTGGCCTGCGAACCCGGTTGCGCTACGTGCGGGGCGATCACATCGAGCTGGCGGCTCTCAACGCCGAAGACCGCAAGGAGCGTGAGTTCCAGATGGAGCTGGGCTATGTGATCCAGAGCGGTCCGCTGAAGAACGTTGGGCTGCTGGCGCGCAAATCGATCTACCGCAATGACTTCCCCGGCACGGCGGCGTTTCGCGACGAGAACCAGACGCGGTTCCTGGTGACGTATAGCGTGCCGATTTGGTGAAGTAGTGAAGGGCGATGCAGAGCTTTTGCGGCGAGGGGATTTATCCCCTCGCCGCAAAAGCAGCCGCTAACTTGGCTACTGGTAAACCTTCTTCAACAACCGCAGCAGGTCCTCGCGCTCGGCGGCGGAAAGCGCGGCGGTGGAATCCAGATCACTTTCTTTGGCGATCTGCTTGAGTTCCTTGAGCAGTGTCTCGCCGGCCTTGCTCAGGAAAATCCCATAGGAGCGTTTGTCCGGCTTGCAGCGCACCCGCACGGCCAAGGCGCGGCTTTCCAGTCTGTTCAACAACGGCACCACTTGCGGAGGCTCGATGGCCAGCGCCTTGGCCAGGTCGGCCTGCATCAGGCCAGGGTTCTGGTCAATGATCGCCAGGGCCGAGAACTGGGCGGGCCGCAGGTCGTGAACGGCGAGACGGCCGATCAGGTTCTGGAACAGTTTCAACTGGGCGCGGCGCAAGGCGTAACCGATCAGGTCATCCAGGGCGGAATCCAACGGTGCCTGCGTGTCGTTACCGTCGGCAGGTGCGCCGGCGGCGGTTTCGGCAAGCTTGGAAGACTTGGCCATCGAAAGGAGCATCCTCAAGGTCAGTGATTAACAAGGCTATCCAGTTTGCCGAGGTTGCAAGGCGATGGCTACGTCCCTTCGCACATTTGTTGTCTGGGAGCGTTTACCGAGGCTCTGAAAATACTAGGTAAATCGATTAATAGTTAATTGACATAACTAATATTCAGGGTTAGTTTTTGATCATCTTCAGCCAAGAACAAGAGAGCACGCGCCATGAGCAATTACGAAGGTCGCTGGACCACGGTCAAGGTCGAGATCGACGATGGCATCGCCTGGGTCATCCTCAATCGCCCGGAAAAACGCAACGCCATGAGTCCCACCCTCAACCGCGAGATGGTTGATGTGCTGGAAACCCTTGAGCAAGACCCTGCTGCTGGCGTGCTGGTGCTCACCGGCGCCGGGGAAGCCTGGACTGCCGGCATGGACCTCAAGGAATACTTCCGCGAAGTGGACGCCGGACCGGAAATCCTCCAGGAGAAAATCCGCCGCGAAGCCTCCCAATGGCAATGGAAACTGCTGCGCATGTACGCCAAGCCGACCATCGCGATGGTCAACGGCTGGTGTTTCGGTGGCGGTTTCAGCCCGCTGGTGGCGTGTGACTTGGCGATCTGCGCCGACGAAGCCACCTTCGGTCTCTCTGAAATCAACTGGGGCATCCCACCTGGCAACCTGGTCAGCAAAGCCATGGCCGACACCGTGGGCCACCGCCAATCGCTGTACTACATCATGACTGGCAAGACCTTCGGCGGGCAGAAAGCCGCCGAGATGGGCCTGGTCAACGAAAGCGTGCCCTTGGCGCAACTGCGCGAAGTCACCGTGGAGCTGGCGCGCAACCTGCTCGAGAAGAACCCGGTGGTGTTGCGTGCGGCCAAGCATGGTTTCAAGCGCTGCCGCGAGCTGACCTGGGAGCAGAACGAGGATTACCTCTACGCCAAGCTGGACCAGTCGCGGCTGCTCGACACCGAAGGGGGCCGCGAGCAGGGGATGAAGCAGTTCCTCGACGACAAGAGCATCAAGCCGGGCCTGCAAGCCTACAAGCGTTGAAAAAACAGGGCGCCCGGGAGCTGTTCGCCCACGGCGCCCGGCGCTACTGTGAATGCATTCCGATAAAGACAATAAAGAGGAATCACCATGCTGGACGTGCCCCTGTTGATCGGCGGCCAGTCGTGCCCGGCCCGTGACGGTCGGACCTTCGAGCGCTGCAACCCGGTGACCGGTGAAGCGGTGTCTCGCGTGGCCGCCGCCACGTTGGAAGATGCCGACGCCGCTGTGGCGGCCGCACAAGCCGCTTTCCCTGCCTGGGCCGCGTTGGCGCCCAACGAACGTCGCACCCGCCTGCTGCGCGCCGCCGAGCAATTGCAGGCCCGCAGCGGCGAATTCATTGCCGCTGCCGGCGAAACCGGCGCCATGGCCAACTGGTACGGTTTCAATGTGCATCTGGCCGCGAACATGCTGCGCGAAGCCGCGTCCATGACCACTCAAATCAATGGCGAAGTCATTCCTTCGGATGTGCCGGGTAGTTTCGCCATGGCCTTGCGCCAGCCGTGCGGTGTGGTGTTGGGAATCGCGCCGTGGAATGCTCCGGTGATCCTCGCCACTCGCGCCATCGCCATGCCGCTGGCCTGCGGCAACACGGTCGTGCTCAAGGCGTCGGAAATCAGCCCGGCGGCGCACCGTTTGATCGGCCAGGTGTTGCAGGACGCGGGCCTGGGTGACGGCGTCGTCAACGTCATTTGCAACGCCCCGGCGGATGCCCCCGCGATCGTCGAGCGGTTGATCGCCAACCCGGCGGTGCGGCGGGTCAATTTCACCGGCTCGACCCATGTTGGCCGGATTGTCGGCGAACTGTCGGCCCGCCACCTCAAGCCGGCATTGCTGGAGCTGGGCGGCAAGGCGCCGTTACTGGTGCTGGACGATGCCGACCTGGATGCGGCGGTGCAAGCGGCGGCATTCGGCGCTTACTTCAACCAGGGCCAGGTCTGCATGTCCACCGAGCGCTTGATCGTCGACGCGAGCATCGCCGATGCCTTCATCGAGCGGCTCACGAAGAAGATCGCCACCTTGCGCGCCGGTGATCCCGGGGCCAGTGATTCGGTGCTGGGTTCGTTGGTGGACGCCAGCGCCGGCCAGCGCATCAAGGGCCTGATCGACGATGCCCTGGCCAAAGGCGCGAAGTTGGTCGCGGGCGGGCAGTTGGATGGCAGCATCCTGCAGCCGACCTTGCTCGACGGTGTTACGCCGGACATGCGCCTATATCGCGAGGAATCCTTCGGGCCGGTGGCGGTGCTGCTGCGCGGCGAGGGTGACGAAGCATTGCTGCGCCTGGCCAATGATTCGGAGTTCGGATTGTCGGCGGCGATCTTCAGTCGCGACACCGGCCGTGCGCTGGCCCTGGCCCAGCGAGTCGAGTCCGGAATCTGCCACATCAACGGCCCGACCGTGCACGACGAAGCGCAAATGCCCTTCGGCGGCGTCAAGTCCAGCGGTTACGGCAGCTTTGGCGGCAAGGCGTCCATCGAGCATTTCACCCAGTTGCGCTGGGTGACGATGCAGAACGGCCCCCGGCACTACCCGATCTGAAAAACCGTCGCATTGTGGGCGGTGTTCCGCGAAAGCCATCGCCCGATGCAGGCCAGACCTAACAATGACAAGGCCGCAGCCAGGTGCTGCCACGTTCCGCTCGCCCTGCGCGACCCGAGCGTGCCTTGATGGAGGAGATGTACCGTGAGTTCCGAGTTCAGATCATCCTCCCGGCCCGAGCCTGTGCGTTATCGCCAGGTGTCGATCGGTCACCCCGCCGTTGAAGTGAAGGAAGAGCAGGGCATCCTGCACATGCGCTCCCTGGAGCCCTTGGCCCCGTTGCCGTCACGCCTGCTGGATCGCCTCGTGCACTGGGCCGAGGTGCGGCCGAACCAGACCTTTGTCGCTGCGCGGGAAAACGAGGGCGACTGGCGTCATGTCAGTTACGCCGAGATGCTCGCCAGCGTAAGGGCCATCGCCCAGGGTTTGTTGAGCTATGGATTATCGGCGGAGAAACCCTTGGCGCTGCTCTCGGGCAACGACATCGAGCATTTGCAGATGGCCCTGGGCGCGATGTACGCCGGGATTCCCTATTGTCCGGTGTCGCCGGCCTATTCGTTGCTGTCCCAGGACTTCGCCAAGCTGCGGCATGTCTGTGATCTGTTGAGGCCAGGGCTGGTGTTCGTCAGCGATGCCGCGCCGTTCGAACGGGCAGTCAATGCCGTGTTGCCGGCGGATATTCCCTTGGTCACCGTGCGTGGAGACATACCGGGTCGGGCCAGGACAAGCTTCGCCAGCCTGCTCGCACAGCCGGCTGGTATCGAGGCCGACCGCGCATTCGCTGCGACCGGGCCCGACAGCATTGCCAAGTTTCTCTTCACCTCCGGCTCCACCAAGTTGCCCAAGGCGGTGATCACCACCCAGCGGATGCTCTGCGCCAACCAGCAGATGCTGTTGCAAACCTTCCCGGTGTTCGGCGAAGAGCCTCCGGTGCTGGTGGATTGGCTGCCGTGGAACCACACCTTTGGTGGCAGCCACAACGTCGGCATCGTGCTGTACAACGGCGGCACGTTTTATCTGGACGATGGCAAGCCCACCGTCCAGGGTTTTGCGCAAACCCTGCGCAATCTCAAGGAAGTTTCTCCCACGGCCTACCTGACCGTGCCCAAGGGTTGGGAGGAGTTGGTGAGCGCCCTGGAACAGGATGCGGACTTGCGCGAACGCTTTTTCAAGCGCATCAGCCTGTTTTTCTTCGCCGCGGCGGGCCTTTCCCAAAGCACGTGGGATCGGCTCGACAAAGTCGCCGAGCAACATTGCGGCGAACGGATCCGCATGATGGCCGGCCTGGGCATGACTGAAGCTTCGCCATCCTGCACCTTCACCACCGGACCGCTGTCCATGGCCGGCTACATCGGTTTGCCGGCGCCCGGCTGCGAAGTGCGGCTGGTGCCGGTGGACGGCAAGTTCGAAGGACGTTTTCGCGGGCCGCACATCATGCCCGGCTACTGGCGCTCGCCGCAGCAGACCGCCGAGGTGTTCGACGACGCGGGCTTCTATTGCTCGGGCGATGCCATCAAGCTCGCCGATCCCGCCAACCCTCAACTGGGGTTGATGTTCGACGGGCGCATCGCCGAGGACTTCAAGCTGTCCTCAGGCGTGTTTGTCAGTGTCGGGCCGTTGCGCAACCGCGCGGTGCTCGAAGGCACGCCTTACGTCCAGGATCTGGTGGTGACCGCGCCGGATCGTCCGCACCTGGGCGCGCTGGTGTTCCCGCGCCTGCATGATTGCCGCCGACTCTCGGGCCTGGGTCCGGACGCCAGCGACGCCGAGGTACTGGCGAGCCCGCCGGTGCGCCAATGGTTCGCCGATTGGTTGCGGCGGCTGAACCGCGATGCGAACGGCAACGCCAGTCGTGTGGAATGGATCGCGCTGTTGGACGAACCCGCGTCCATCGACCGTGGTGAAATCACCGACAAAGGCTCGATCAACCAGCGCGCGGTATTGCAATGGCGCGCGGCCAAGGTCGAGGCGCTGTATCGGGGAGAAGACCCAACGGTCCTGCGCGCTGGATCGGCCGGCTGATAGCGCTTTTTGTGGCAACGGGCTTGCTCGCGAAACCCTCCGCTTTCGCGCGCACGCTCGCTCCCGGATATGATTGCAACTACTATGGCGGCTCTCTCTTCCCTGGATATCCCCTGAATGAGTAAGCCCGGCCAAACGGTGCTGGTCGCGTTGCGTCGAATGATCGCTTCAGGCGAACTGGCGGCCGGCGAGCGCCTGATGGAGATTCCCACCGCGCAGTTGTTCGGCGTCTCGCGCATGCCGGTGCGCATGGCGTTTCGCACCCTGGAGCAGGAAGGGCTGCTGGTGCGTTTTGGCGGGCGTGGTTTCCAGGTGCGCTCCGTCAGTGCCGATGAAATTGCCGGTGCGGTGGAAGTCCGTGGCGTGCTCGAAGGGCTGGCGGCGCGGCAAACGGCCGAACGGGGGTTGTCCGAAGAGGCTCGTCGCGCGCTCGAACTGTGCCTGGTGCAAGGCGACGAACTGTTCGCCAAGGGCTATGTGACCGAAGAAGACCTGGAGGTCTACCACGACCTCAACATGCGCTTTCACCACGTGATCGTCGAAGGCAGCCACAACCCGGCCATCGCCGACGCCCTGGCGCGCAACGATCATCTGCCATTCGCCTCTGTCACCGCCCTGGCGGTCGATCGCCAGAACATGGCCGGCGAGTACCGCCGTTTCAACTACGCCCACATGCAGCATCACTCGGTATTCGATGCACTGGTCAATCGCCAGGGCGCCCGTGCCGAGGCGATCATGCGCGAGCATGCCAACGCCACCCTGCGCTACGCCGAAGTGTTTGGCTCGACATTGGCGGATGAGCGGATGAAGGTGATCCTGCGATCTGACTAAGGCGTACATATCCTGTCGGAGGCTGCCGGGCTCAGAGATCCAACACCAACAACGGCGTCCTGGACCTCGAACAGCACGGCGTGAACTGGTCGTTGCAGGCTTGCTCGGCCTCGGTCAGGAACATGTCCCGATGGTCCGGCACGCCTTCCAGCACACGGGTCAGGCACGTGCCGCATATGCCTTGTTCGCACGAAATCGGAACCTCGACGCCGTGACTTTCCAAGACTTGGACCACGCTCATGTCCGCCGGTACTTCGAATACCTGACCACTGCGGGCAAGCTTCACCGAAAAGCGGCCATCGGCGCTGGTGTCGGCGGGGGCGGCGGCGAAGTATTCGCGGTGCAAGTTGGATTCCTGCCAGCCTTGGGCCTTGGCGGTGTCGAGGATGTGTTGCATGAAACCACCGGGTCCACACACGTATAAGTGCTGATCCTGGTCGGACGAGGCCAATACCCGCGCGGCATCCAGCGCCGTGGCGGGTTCTTCATCGAAGTGCAAAAACACCCGGTCGGCATAAGGCGATTGCTGCAAACGCTCCACAAAAGCCGCGCGATCCCTGGACCGGGCGCAGTAATGCAAGGCAAACGCAGCGCCGCTCTGGGCCAGGTGTTCTGCCATGCACAGGATCGGCGTGATGCCGATACCGCCCGCAAACAGCAGGCTGCGGCTAGCCTGCGGGGCAAGCGTAAAGAGGTTGCGTGGTTCGCTGATGAGCAGGCGCATGCCTGGCTGGATCTGCTCATGCAGGCTGCGCGAGCCTCCCCGTGAAGCGGGATCCCTGAGCACGCCGATGAGGTAGCGATGCCGCTCCTCGGGGTGATTGCACAATGAATATTGACGAACCAGCCCATCGGGCAAATGCACATCGATATGGGCACCGGCTGTAAAGGCCGGGAGTGGTTGGCCATCGACCGACGCCAGCTCGTAGCTGCAGATGTCCAGGGCTTCGCTGTTGCGCGCGGTGACGTGGACTTCGATCATGGCCGTTGCTCCGCGTGTTGCGGCTGGCGCGTGCTGGCAATCAACGCCGCCTCTTGCTCGCGTTCCCGGGCGATCCAACGCTCCAGCACCCGCCGCGATTGCACGCCGCCGGCGTCGATATTGAGCTTGAGCAGGTTGCGTTGTGGATGGTCCAGCAGGTTGCGCTGCTGGCGTTCGAGCATCTCCAGGTCTTCACTGAAAATCTTGCCCTGGCCTTCGCGGATGCTGGCGGTGAGTGCTTCGTCCCGGGGTTGGAAGTGCCGGGCCATGCCCCAGAAGTACCAGATGGACGTCTCGGTTTCCGGAGTGATGAAATCCACCACGATGCTCGACGCCTTGTACTGCGGCGCGGCGTGATAACCGCCGTGGCCGCAATGGGCCACGCCAACTTCGATCAGCACATGGCTGGGGGGGGTGAAGCGGCAGATTTGCCAGCGATCCACCGGCACATCATCGGCCAGGTTGTTGCCCCGCAGCGCCATGCGCCAGAACGGTGGGGCCATGATGTTCTCCATGTGCCGGGCGGTCACGACTTCGTCGCCTTCGACCGTGGTCACCGGGGGCGCCTCGTCAATTTCCTTCTGACCGATGCTCGACGCATGCACATAGGTTTCGTGGGTCAGGTCCATCAGGTTATCGATCATCAGGCGATAGTCGCAGTGGATGTGGAACAAGCCGCCGCCATACGCCCATTCGTCACTTTGCGCCCATTCCAAATGCGGGATCAGCGCCGGGTCGGCCTGCGCCTGTTCACCCGGCCAGACCCAGATAAAGCCGTGGCGTTCCTGCACGGCGAAGGTCTTGTTGCAGGGAAACCCGCGCACTCGTTGGCCGGGCATTTCGACGGTCCTGCCATCGCCACCCATCACCAGGCCGTGATAGCCACACACCAGGTTGCCATTGTCGACGTAACCCAGCGAGAGCGGGGCGCCACGGTGCGGGCAGAAATCCTCGACCGCCGCGACCTCGCCGCCATGCCCGCGGTAGAAAACCATTTTCTCGCCACAGATCTGTCGACCCAGCGGCTTGTCGGCGATTTCATCAGGCGTGCAGGCAACGTACCAGGTGTTCTTGGGGTACATGAGCGGATCTCCAGGCTGGTTTTGTTTTTATCTGTGGATCCATTAACTCTCTTAACTAATTTGCTTGTCAACGGTTTTGGTGGATCTTCTGATGACTGGCCACAACCAATGGATCCATTGGGTGGGCTAAAAGCGATAAGCCGCCGGCACCTGCACCTCGATGAACCGCTGCATGTGCTCCAGGAAACAGGCCTGCAATTTCGACAAGGGGCCCTGGATCGGCAGCAGCATGCTGAAGTCCATTTCGATCGCCGGCTCGAAGGCGCGAAAGACGATGCCGTCGCCCCGGTATTCGACCGCACTGATGGCGTCCACCAGCGCAACGCCAAGGCCCTGCTCGACGAAGGTGCACATGGGCTGGGAGAGCTGCGTCTCCAGCCGCAGCTCACGTTCCACGCCATGAGCGGCGAAGATCGCGTCGATGTGTTGGCGAGAGCCGATGGACTGCGGATAGGAAATGAACCGCTCGCCTTGCAGGTCTTCCGGGAAGACCGTCGCGCGATCCACCAGGCGATGGCCGGCGGGCAGGGCGCAGAGCATCCGCGTCGCCAGCAGTTTTTCGGCGCGGGGACTCGGATAGGTGTTGGGCAGCACGATCAAGCCCAAGTCGCAGCGTTGGCCCACCACCAGGTCCACGACTTCCCGGGAAGATTGCACCACCAGGGAAATCTGCACCTGGTCATGCTCGGCCATGAACGCAGCGATGGCTCGCGGCAGGAACGACAAGCCCATCGCCGGCGCACAGGCGATGTGCAGCGATCCGCGCTTGAGGTTGCGGATGTCCTGGGCGGTACGCGCGATGCGCTCAACGCCTAACAGCGAGCGCTGCACCTCTTGATACAGCGTCATGGCTTCGGCGGTGGGTTGCAGCCGGCCCTTGATGCGGTCGAACAGGCTGAAACCGATGTCTTCTTCCAGGCTGGCGATCAGCCGGGTCGCGGCGGGCTGGGAGATGTGCAGCATTTCGGCGGCGCGGGTCACTGTCTGGCCCAGGATCACTGCGCGAAAGGCTTCCAGCTGGCGAAGGTTCATAAGCTTACCTATCCATAACAAAAAGACATGGGATGTCCAAAATAAAGCATTTTTCATGGCCGTGTCAGCGTCCTAGGATTTGCTCCATCAACTCATCAAGCCGAGATGTCGGGGCATCTACCGAGACATGACGGCTATGCAGAGCACAGAGCAGCCATGCAAAAAACTGATGTCATCATCGTGGGCGGTGGCCTGGTGGGTATGTCCATCGCTTATGGCCTGGCCTTGCTCGGACGCCAGGTGAGCGTGCTCGACGAGGGAGACGACGCCATTCGTGCCGCCCGGGGCAACTTCGGTTTGCTGTGGGTGCAGGGCAAGGGCTATGGGATGAGCCCCTATGCGCAATGGACCCGTGATTCGGTGGCGCTGTGGCCACGGTTTGCTGCCGCGCTGCACGCCGATACCGGGATCGATATCCATCTGCGCCAGGCGGGTGGTTTCCAACTGTGCCTGAGCGATGCGGAAATGGCCGAGGAGGCGGCGCGCCTGGGCTGGCTGCGCGAAGCCCTTGACGGTGATTACCCCTACGAGCTGCTGGATCCGGTGCAACTGCGCAATCGCCTGCCCGGCATCGGGCCCGATGTCGTGGGCGGTTGCTTCTCGCCCATGGACGGCCATGTGAACCCGTTGAAGCTGCTGCGCTCCCTTTACGCGGCATGCCAGGCCCGTGGTGTGAAGGTGATCAATGGTCACCGCGTCGAGGCGATCGAACCCGATGCCAGCGGGTTTCGATTACAGGCCGGCGATCAACGCTGGTCGGCCCGGCAGGTGGTCCTGGCCGCGGGCCTGGGCAACCGGAGCTTGGGCGAACAGGTTGGCCTGGATGTACCGGTGCAACCGAACCGTGGGCAGATCCTGGTGACCGAACGCCTCCAGCCCTTCCTGGAATACCCCACCACTTACGTGCGCCAGACCGATGAAGGCACGGTGCAACTGGGCGATTCCCACGAGTCGGCCGGTTTCGACGATGGCACCGGCAGCCGGGTCATGGCCGCCATTGCCCGGCGGGCCGTGCAGTGTTTCCCACTGCTGGGTGACGTACGGCTGGTGCGGGCCTGGGGGGCGTTGCGGGTGATGAGCGCCGACGGGTTTCCGATCTACGAGATGTCCCAGGTCTGCCCGGGGCTGTCGGTTGTGAGCTGCCACAGCGGTGTGACGTTGGCCGCCGTTCATGCCCTGCGCCTGGCCCCCTGGATCGCTGGTGACTTCGACGACCCCGCCGTGAAGCCATTCGGCCTGCACCGCTTCAATTCCTCCATGGAGATGCGCCATGTCGGCTGACCGCCTTTTCCGGCCTTTGGCCGCCGCGCAGCACAACGTATTGATCGAATTCGACGGCCAGCCGTTGAGCGTGCCGGCCCACGTGTCCCTGGCAGCGGCGTTGCTCGCCAGCGGCGTGCGCCATACCCGCGAAAGCGCGATCAGCGGCCGGCCCGCGGCGCCATATTGCATGATGGGCGTGTGCTTCGAATGCCTGGTGCAGGTCGACGACCAGGCAAGCGTCCAATCCTGCCTGGTGCCCGTGCGTGCGGGCATGCGCGTGCGCCGTCAGTGTGGCGCTGCGGCCCTGATGCCGATTGGGGAGGCGAATGATGAGTAACGTTGCGATCGACCTGATCATCATCGGTGCCGGCCCGGCCGGCATGAGCGCGGCGCTCGAAGCCCGCTCCCAGGGGCTGTCCGTGGTGGTGCTGGATGAGCAGGCCAGTCCCGGCGGGCAGATTTATCGCCAGGTCCTTCAAGCCGATGGTCGCAGCCGTGCCGTGCTGGGCGAGGACTACTACGCGGGCGCTGAACTGGCGGCGGATTTCATGGGCTGTGGCGCACGCTATCTACCCAACGCGGCGATCTGGCAGGTAACGCCGCAGCGTGAGGTCCACTACCTGGTCGAAGGCCAGGCACGCATTCTCCAGGGGCGACATTTGTTGATCGCCACGGGCGCCCTTGAACGTCCGATGCCGATCCCCGGCTGGACCTTGCCCGGCGTCATGACCGCCGGCGCGGGGCAAATCCTGCTCAAAAGCTCGGCGATGGTGCCGGCGGGTCCGGTGGTCCTGGCAGGCTGCGGTCCGCTGTTTTATTTGCTGGCGGTGCAGTACCTGCGGGCGGGTATCGTCATCGACGCGCTCGTCGATACCAGCCACCGACGTGATTTGCTCAAGGCCTGGCGTGCGATTCCTGGCGCGTTGCAGGGTTGGCGCGACTTGCTCAAGGGCGCGAGGCTCTTGGTTGAATTGAAGCGTGCCGGCATCCGCCATTTTCGCGGTGCCGCTCACCTGCGCATCGAGGGCGCGGATCGGGCCAGGGCCTTGAGCTTCGACAGCGAGGGGCAGCATCACCGGGTGCCCGCCGAGTTGATTCTGTTGCACCAGGGCGTGGTCCCGCATACACAGATCAGCCGCTCGCTGCGCCTGGAACATGACTGGAGCGCGTCGCAGTTGTGCTGGGTCCCGCGCCGCAATGGTTTTGGTGAAAGCAGCGCCGCTGGGATCTTCATCGCCGGTGACGGTGGGGCCATTGGTGGCGCCAAGGTTGCGCGGCTTGAAGGGCAACTGGCGGCGCTGGCCATCGCCGGACGTCACGGGCAGGCACATGGCGTCCGGAAGGCGCTGCGCCGCGCTCGCGCCGCGCGGCCGTTGATCGATGCCCTTTATCGGCCTCCGGCAGAGCACTGCGTTCCCGCCGATGACGTCATGGTCTGCCGCTGCGAAGAGGTCAGCGCTGGTGATATCCGCCGCTATGTCGACCTCGGCTGCCTGGGGCCCAACCAGACCAAGGCCTTCGGCCGCTGCGGCATGGGGCCGTGCCAGGGCCGCCAGTGCGGCTTGAGTGTTACCCAGATCATCGCCGCCCATCGTCGCGTGCCGCCCGCCGAGGTGGGCTACTACCGCATTCGTCCGCCCCTCAAACCCATCACGCTGGCGCAACTGGCCGGCGAACGCCACTCACCGGAGGAACTGTCATGAACATCCAACGTATCGAAAGCAACCCACGCTTGAGCCGCAGCGTCGTGCACAACGGCGTGGCCTGGCTCAGCGGCATCGTCGCCGCCGACTGCAGCCAGGACATCGGCGGCCAGACGCGCCAAGTGCTGCAACGGGTCGACGAATTGCTCGCCGCGTCGGGCACAGACAGGCGTCGCCTGCTCAGCGTGCAGATCTGGATGAAAGACATGGGCCGTGACTTTGCCGAAATGAATGCGCTGTGGAGTGAGTGGGTCGACGTCGCGAACACCCCGGCGCGCGCCACCGCACAAGTGGCTTTCGATGATCCGCAGATCCTGCTGGAGCTCATCGTCACCGCGGCGGTATAGCACCGGCATAGCACCGCCGGACCGCTGTTCTGCCGTTACCGGGCAAGACGACCACCAGAGCCGTCGCCTGCGCTTGTTCACGTTGCTGCTGCCATAACGGACGACTTTTCGCCGAGCGTCCGAACTCAATAACATCGCATCCGGAGCTAATGAATGAACATCAAACGCATCGCACTCAAGCTGGGTTTCGTCTCGTTGCTGGCGCTCGGCGCCAACCTGCACGCTGCGGAAAACTCATTGCGCATCGGCATCGAAGCGGCGTATCCGCCGTTCGCCTCGAAAACCCCGGACAACGCTATCGTTGGATTTGACTACGATATCGGCCAGGCCCTGTGCGCCGAGATGAAGGTTCGCTGCGACTGGAAAGAGCAGGAGTTCGACGGTTTGATCCCGGCGCTCAAGGTGAAGAAGGTCGACGCGGTGATTTCCTCCATGTCGATCACCCCGGAGCGGATGAAATCGGTCGACTTTACCGACCGCTACTACCGTATCCCGGCGCGCCTGGTGTTCCGCAAGGGCAGCGGCATCAACGAAATCCCCGCACAGCTCAAGGGCAAGCGGATCGGCGTGCAGCGGGCCACCAACTTCGATCGCTACGTCACTGACAAATTTGTCCCGGCCGGCGCCGAGGTAATCCGCTATGGTTCGCAGAATGAGATTTTTCTCGACCTGTTGGGCGGTCGCCTGGACGCGACGATGGCCAGCTCCGTGGTAATCGACGAAAGCTTGCTCAAGCGTCCGGAAGGCAAGGATTTTGAATTTGTCGGGCCGAATTTCGTCGAAGAACAATACTTCGGCACCGGCATTGGCATCGCCGTGCGCAAGAACGACCCGTTGGCGAGCCGCTTCAACCAGGCCCTGGCAACCCTTCGCGCCAATGGCACCTACGACCGGATTCGCCAGAAGTATTTCGATTTCGATATCTACGGCGAATAATCAGGCACTTTCCATGGCCAGCGGGTGCCGCCCCTGGCCTCATGTTCCATGACACGGAGTGATTCATGAAAACCAAAGCGGTACTCACGGAGCAGGACGTTGCCCAGCTGCTGGTCGCTGCCAAGGAACTGGCTCACCAGCGTCAATGGGCGGTATCGATCTGCGTGGTAGACGATGGCGGGCATCCCCTGGGGCTGTTGCGCCTGGACGATGCCTCGCCGTTGTCGACCTACATCGCCACCGAAAAAGCCCGCACCGCGGCCATGGGGCGGCGTGACAGCAAGGCCTTTGAAGACATGATCAACGGCGGTCGCCTGGCCTTCCTGAGCGCTCCGCACCTGCAAGGCATGCTTGAGGGCGGCGTGACGATCCGCCACGATGGCCAGTGCATCGGTGCCATCGGGGTTTCCGGCGTGAAGGCTGAAGAGGATGCGGAACTGGCGCGGTTGGCGGTGGAGACCGTGCTGCCGGTGATTACGCCGGATGCGTGATGCGGGGCACCCGATGAGCCCCCTCAATCTGCACAAATCTTCCAGACAGGCGCTTGGGCAGCAGTTAATCTGCCAGAGCACATCGACTAGACGGGTAAGGCATGACAGCGCGCAATTGGATCGATCTCAAGCAGGACGCCTCGTCCGGTATCGAGACCGTGCGCGCGCATTTCGAGGGCCATGCCTACGATCCGCATTGGCACGATGCCTACCTGGTGGGCGTGACGGAGCAGGGGGTGCAGCAGTTCCATTGCCGCCGCCAGCAACATAACAGCACGCCGGGCAAAGTGTTCCTGCTCGAGCCCGGCGAGCTGCATGACGGAAACGCACCTCACGAACAGGGCTTTACCTACCGCACCTTGTACCTCGAACCACACTGGCTGGAGCGCGAGCTGCGCTCGCTGTTCGAAGAAGCACCGGACAACGCCCAATTGGGTTTCGCCGCCACTCTGAATGACGACGTACAACTGGCGCGCGCCACCGCCACGGCCTTCCAGAGCCTGCATGAGCAGGACATCCTGATCGTCCGCCAGACCGCACTTGACACGCTGCTGTCCAACCTCACCCAACACCTGCACTGGCGTGCGCGGATCAATCCCGACCCGCGGCTGCCGCTGGTTGCACAGCAGGCCCGCGACTACCTGCACAGCCACCTGAGTGAAGACATCGGCCTGGACGATTTGGCGCGGGCTACCGGTGTCGATCGCTTTCGCCTGAGCCGCGCATTCAAGGCCGCTTTCGGCCTGGCGCCCCATGCTTACCTGATCCAACTGCGCCTGGCCCGGGCGCGGCGCTTGCTGGCCCGTGGCGAAAGTGCCGTGGCGGTGGCCGCCATGCTTGGTTTTGCCGACCAGAGTCACCTGGGCCGCTGGTTCCAGCGTGCCTATCGCATGAGCCCCGCGGACTACCGCAAGCGCTGCTCAATTGTTCCAGACTGAGCATGTCAGCATCGGGATGATCGGTCCTACGATCACCCACCGAGAAATTGCTCCATGGACCAGTTGCTGCCGTTTGCCCTGTTTGCCTTTGTCGCCTCCATCACCCCTGGGCCGACCAATATCCTGGTGCTGAGCCACAGCTCGCGCTTCGGCCTGGCGACCACCTGGCCGATCATCCTCGGCGCTTGCGCGGCCGCTGCGTTGTTGGTGCTGTTGGTGGGCACTGGGCTGGGGGATGTATTGGCCCGGCATGCGACCATCCAAACGGCATTGTCCTGGGCCGGCATCGCCTGGCTGAGCTGGATGGCCTGGCAGATTTTCAGCGCACCGGCCGAAGCCATCGACCCGGACCGACCGGTTGAAGGCCCGCGGCTTGGCCTGGCCGGAGCTGCCGGATTGCAACTGGTGAACCCGAAGACGTGGATGATGGCCTTGGCGGTGGTCAGCGTATTCGCCGGTGCCGAGGCGGACCGTACGGCGCAGGTGCTCTGGCTGTCCCTTGCATTTTTCGCGATTTCCATTCCTTGCATGACCGCCTGGGCCTACCTGGGGCGCGGCGCCGCAAGGTTCTGCCGTTCCGCCGTGGCGATGGGGCGCTTCAACCGTGTCATGGCGGTGTTGCTGCTGGTGTCGGCGTGGTTGACGTTGCTGGTATAGCCATGCACCGCAGCAGGAGCCGCGGTATTTCCTGGCTGACGAAAATGTAATTTTTCTTTCGAAACCCCAGGCGCGCGCGGCGAGTCGCACTCTTATACCTGCCCTGAAAAGGCGGTATGCCATTTTCTCGACCTTCGAAAAAGGAGAGTGCCATGAACCAACGTTATCAAGCCTGCATCGACGAATGCCTGGCCTGCGCCATGACCTGTGAGGCCTGCGCCAGCGCTTGCCTGCAAGAAGAAAACGTCCAGATAATGGCGCGTTGCATCGAGCTGGACCGCGACTGCGCCGACCTGTGCCGCCTGGCGGCGACATTGATGCAGCGTGACAGTCGGGTCGCCGCCGATCTTTGTATTGTCTGCGCGAGCATCTGCCGAGCCTGTGGCGAGGAGTGTGCCGGGCACGAAGCGGGTCATTGCCAGGATTGTGCCAAGGCATGCCGGTCCTGTGCCGAGGCGTGTGAAAGGATGGCTGCCTGAGATTGAACTGGACCGGCTTAAACGACAGGCATCGTTTGATGCCTGTCGTTAAAGCCCTGGGCTTTCAAGGGGCCGGATGGGCGGCGGAGTCGACTTTCGCCTGCTGTCCCATCGCGGTGCTTCGCAGCAGAAATCGCGCCAGTATCGCCGCAGCCAGCGCAAACATCGCACCGATCAGGAACGCCACCTGATACCCATCATTGAGTGCCACCAGCGGCGCAAGCTCGGGCGCGGCCGTCTTGGTCCGGTACGCGGCTATGCTTGCCAGCACCGCCAGGCCCACCGACCCGCCCATCATGAACGACGTGTTGACCACGCCTGAGGCCAAGCCGGAATCCTTGGGTTCCACTTCGCTCATCGCAGCCAGCAACATCGGGTTGAACGCCATTCCCGCCCCCAAGCCCAGTAGCAACATGCCCGGCAGGATGTCGCCGATGAATTGGCCGTCCAGCGGTGCCCGTGCAAACAACGCCAGGCCGATGGCGGCGAGTAACAGGCCCAGCGCCAGCGGCGTCCGGATGCCGTAGCGCATCACCAGTCGCGCCGACAGGCCCAGGGAGAAAATCGCCATGATCACGTTGGCCGGCAGGAACGATAATCCTACCTGCATCGGCGTATAGCCCAGCACTAACTGCATGTAGAGCGCCGACAGGAAAAACCAGGCGAACATCGACGCGGCCCAGAGCACTGCGAGCAGGTTGGCGGTGCGCAGGTTATGCAGGCGAAACAGGCCCATCGGGATCAAGGGATGGACAATCCGGCGTTCGATGACGATGAAGCCCAGCATCAACAAGGCCGAGGCTGCCAGCAGGCCCAGCGTGTGGAGAGACGTCCAGCCTTGTTCGTTGCCATTGACCACGGCATACACCGCGACCATCAGCGAAACCGTCGCAGTCACGGCGCCGGCAACGTCCAGCTGCCCACTGCCTTCGGCGTGCACGGCCGGCAACAATTTCAGGGACAGGGCCAAGACGACCAGGCCTACAGGCAGGTTGACCAGGAAGATCCAATGCCAGCTCAGCAGGTCAGTGAGCAAACCACCCAGCAACACGCCAATGCTGCCGCCCGCCGCGCAGACGAAACTGTAAACGCCCATTGCCCGCGCGCGTTCGCCAGGCTCGGTGAACAGATCCATGATCAACGACAAGGCCACCGCCGTGACCACCGCTCCGCCAAGCCCCTGGATGGCCCGGGCGATGATGAGCCAGGCTTGCGACGGCGCCATGCCGCAGGCCAGCGATGCGAGCGTGAACGCCGCCAAGCCAAGGGTGAACAGGCGCCGATGGCCATACAGGTCGCCCAGGCGGCCACCCAGCAGCAGGAAGCCGCCAAAGGTCAATAAATAGGCGTTGACGACCCACGCCAGGTCGGCGTCGTCGAATTGCAGGCTGTCCTTGATCGACGGCAGGGCGACGTTGACCACCGTTCCGTCGAGCACGATCATCAGCACGCCCAGGCACAAGACGATCAAGGCACGCCAGCGCTGGCGCGGGTCAGGGGGAGGTGATTGCGACATGGTTCTTCGATCCTTGAACAGTCCGGTTTCGGGGCTGCCGCAAGCGCGACCCAATCGGTTCGCGTTGCTGGCGCCGCGAGACAGTCTAGTCGCGAGACGATTCGCCAAGTAGAGGAAATTTGTAATTCTCAGGGAGCGCGCACAAGGCTATCCAAGAGCCGGGTCCTGGCGTTTGAACACCAGGGCCTTGAGGCCACAGGCCGGATCGGCGTCTGGAAATTCCGGAGGATTTTCCAACCGCGCTTCGAATGTCAGCCCAGGCGCTTCACGCATGACGCCGTCGATGAGGAAGTCCGGTCCGGTGGCCGGGTCGTTGCTGCAGGCCAGGACCGTGCCGTGGGCGCTCAGCAGCTCCGGCAGGCGGCGCAGTACGCGCTGGTAATCCTTGGTCAGCAGGAAGCTGCCTTTCTGGAAAGTGGGCGGATCGATGATGACAAGATCGTAGGGGCCGCTGTTGATGACCTTGCCCCAGGACTTGAACAAGTCGTGGCCGAGGAAAGTCACTTGGCCCAAGTCATGGCCATTCAAACGATGATTGTCGCGCCCACGGCTCAAGGCCGCGCGAGACATGTCCAGGTTGACCACGTGCTGCGCACCGCCGGCGATGGCCGCCACGGAAAAGCCGCAGGTGTAGGCGAACAGGTTAAGCACGCGCTTGCCACCGGCATTGGCCCGCACCCAGTCGCGCCCGTAGCGCATGTCGAGGAACAGGCCGTTGTTCTGCTTTTTGCCCAGGTCGATCCGGTAGCGCAGGCCACCTTCGGTCAGCGTCCATTCATCGATCGGCTCGCCCACCAGCCATTGGGTGAGACTGTCGGGCAAGTATCGATGCTGCAAGGCCAGGGTTTGTGCACCGCTGTGTTGCCAAGTGGGCGAGGCGGCCAGGGCTTGGAGCATCGACAGTAAATCCTCCAGGTGTGCCGCCTCCGGCTCCTTGAACAACGCGACCAGCACTACACCTTGCAGCCAGTCGACGGTGACCTGTTCCAGGCCCGGCCAGCAGCGCCCGCGCCCGTGGAACAGGCGACGGGTTTCGTCGGGTGCCGATGCCAGCGCCGTCAACAAGTGGCTGTGCAAGGTTTGAAGGGCTTGAGGGTTCATCAGGAAAAAAACGCCAGCGACTCGAAAGGCCGGCATTTTAACCACCGGCGAACCTGGTGCAATCCCTTGATAGCGCAGCGTCGGGGACTCCCTCGTCACAAAGGTGCTGCTAGCCGCCGCTTGTCGCCAGGATGCTCGCCACTTGTTGCGGCTGGCAATTGAGATAGGCCGAGCGCTTGAGCCACGCCGGGTCGGGGTACCAGGAAAACATGAACTGCCCGCCCTTGAGCTTGTCGATCACTTGCCGCGCCACTTGCGGACGCACGGCGGGACAGCCCAGGCTGCGGCCGATGCGACCCTGGCGCACACTCCACAGCGGATTCACGTAATCGGCAGCGTGGATCACGATCGCCCGGTCCCGGGCCAGGTCGTTGAACCCAGGTTCCAAGCCATCCATGCGCAGCGAATAGCCGTGGGCGCCCTGGTAGCTTTCCTGGGTGCGGAACAAGCCCAGGCTGGACTGATAGCTGCCCAGGCGATTGGAGAATTGCGTGGCGAAGTTTTCCCCGGATTTCTGCCCATGGGCCACCAGGTCGCGCAAGACCAGCTTCTTTTGACGCAGATCGAAGATCCACAGCCGACGGGCCGTGGACGGTTGCGAATAGTCGATCACGGCCAGGTGGCGGGCTTGTCGAGCGCCGTTGGCAACTGCGCACTGCATCGCACTCAGGGCACTTTTCAGCGCTTGGGGATTGAGTTCCGGCGCGGCGTGGGCGAGGCTGTTGTAAAGAGGCTGGGGCTTGAGTTTTTCGGCCAACGCCGGGCTGCACAGAGTGCCAAAGCCCGTCATGACCAGGCAGAGTCGACGCAAGAAGGCCGATACCGGTGAAGGCCGCTTGCGATGGCGTTCGTTTGCGGCATCCCGTCCGGTTTTGTTTGTCTGCATGATGGCGGGTCGTACCTGTCGCAAAATTCACCGTCAACGAGACGGCCATGGATTGGAGTAAAGCAGTTGTTTAAAAAGCCCGCATGTTACCTGAGCCTTTTATTGCTCGTTGCGCCATTGGTCGCTACGGCCGAGGACGGCGATCCGGGGCAGGCGCAAACCACGCTGGCGCAGTTATCTGCCAACTGCCCTGAACTGGCTGCGAGCGTCGATTTTCCGACGGTCATGAGCCTGCAGTCGCTGTACCAGCAAAACGCAGGCCAGGCGATCTGGGCGGACGATGAGCGGTTACAGGCCTTGCTGCTCCAATTGCAACAATTGGCGGATGACGGGCTGGATCCGAACCGCTACCCCTTGCCGGGCGAAGGCGCCTACGCCAATGCCGCCTGCACCGACATCGCTATCAGCCAACGCTACCTGCATGCCCTGCATGACTTGCGTTTCGGCTATCTGCCACAGAACCGCCTGGAGCCGATCTGGAAAGCCAATCCCCAGTTGCCGGACCGTCAAGCCATGGTGCTGCATTTCGCCATCGCGGGCCTGCAAGACCCGGCCGAGGCTTTCGAACTGGCCCGGCCGAGCCTGACGCTCTATCGCAACCTGCGCGAGCTCTACGCCCGGCAACGGCAGCAACCCCTGGCGGACTGGCAGTCGGTGCCCGGCGGCCCGCTCTTGCAACCCGACAAGCGCGACGCCCGCGTACCGGCGCTCGCCCGGCGCTTGTTCAACGAAGGCTACCTGAGCGTGCCGCCACTCGACGCCGACGAGCACTACAGCCCGAGCCTCGTGGAGGCGATGAAGAGTTTCCAACTTCATCATTCGCTGCAAGCCGATGGGGTAGTGGGGCCCTGGACCGTCACCGAGCTCAACATTAGCCCAGCCATGCGTCGCGAGCAGTTGCGCATCAACCTTGAACGCATGCGCTGGCTGGCGCAGGACCTGGAGCCCGATAGCGTGCTGGTCAACGTGGCGGCGGCGCAACTGACGGTTTACCAGGGCGGCGCCCCCGTGTGGCAAACCCGCACCCAGGTGGGGCGTGCCGAACGTCAGACGCCGTTGATCAAATCGCGCATCACCCGCCTGACACTCAACCCCTCGTGGACGATCCCGCCGACCATCATGCGCGAGGACAAACTCCCCGAGATTCGCCGCGACCCGGAGTTCCTGGCGCGGCATAACCTGCGGGTCATCGATCGGGATGGCTTGCCGCTGGCAGTGGAGAATATCGACTGGGAACACCCCGGTGATCTCATGCTGCGCCAGGACCCTGGTTCGAAGAATCCCTTGGGTAAATTGGTCGTGCGCTTTCCCAACCCATTTTCCGTGTACCTGCATGACACGCCCAGCCAGGCGTTGTTCAGCAAAAGTCCTCGGGCCTTCAGCTCTGGCTGTGTGCGCATCGAGCAGGTCATGCACATGCGGGACCTGCTCCTAACCTCGGCAGAACGCAAGCGGACCGACACGCTGCTGGCCAGCGAACTGACCCATGAGTTCAGGCTGGCCAAGCCCGTGCCGATCCTGCTGGGCTATTGGACAGTGCAAGCGGACAGCCAGGGTCGGGCGGTGTATATCCCGGATATCTACCAACGCGATGTCGCCCTGTCGGCCGCTGACCGCCGTGCGCTCTGACTGCCGGGTCTTTCAGGCGCACTCGACTTCGGCTTCCATGCGGGCTGGCTCGCCGGCTGTCGAGAACAACCGCTGACCGAGGGCATGTGCCGTTTCCAGGTGGAGTTTCGGATCGAGGCTCTCCGATTCAAGCAATCTGTTGGAGCTCACCACGCGGGCGCCGCAGTATTCAAAAATCCCATGTTCAATTTGCGTGACCATCGCCTGGTCGTAGCCATGACGTTCAAAACTGCCAGCATCGGCGCCACCGACGGCCACCAGATGAACCCGCAGGCGCTGGAGCTTCTGAACAAAAGGTTGATCGGGTATGAAGTCGAACGCCCAGCCATTGGAAAATACCCGGTCGATCCAGCCTTTGAGCAGTGCCGGCATCGACCACCAATAAATCGGGTAGACCACGACCAACGCGTCGGCACGGTCAATTCGGGCCTGCTCGGCCAGGACATCGGCGGCCGGAGCTGCTTCGCGGTGATGAACCGCCGCGTCGGCAAAATCAAAGCGCGGGTCGAACCCCTCGGCAGCGAGGTCGGCTATCTCGAAGGTATGCGCCGGATTGGCTTGAACGACCCCGTTGCCAATGGCTTGGGCAAGCGAATGGGTCAGAGAATCGGGGTTATGGTGAGCAACGACGATAAGGGCATGCATGTTGAAATTCCTTCTGGTGTCGCACAGTGTCAAGCGGGTATGCTTGGTTAAGTTACTGAACGTAAGTTACTACTGGTAAAGTTAGCATGTCAACCCATGAAGAAAATACGCGGCCCGATGCCGCGCCCCGTCGGCGTCTGTCGCACTTCGATCGGCATCGGCAATTACTGGAGGTCGCCTGGCGCATGGTTCGCGAAGAAGGTAGCGAAGCGCTGACCCTGGCGCGCCTGGCGGACCAGGCTGGCGTGACCAAACCCATCGTCTACAACCACTTCATAACCCGGTCGGGGCTATTGGCCGCGCTTTATCAAGATTTCGATGTCCGCCAGACTGCCTTGATGGAGGCCGCGATTGACGCCAGTGAACCGGACCTGCAAAGCCGCGCGCAGGTGACAGCCGATTCCTTCGTGGAGTGCGTCCTGCTCCAAGGAAGGGAGATCCCAGGTGCCATCGCGGCCTTGAGCGGTTCACCCGAACTTGAGCGCATGAAGAGGGAATGTGAACGCAGTTTCCTGGAAAAATGTCGCTCGGTGCTTGAACCCTTCGCCGGGACCGGGCGGCTTTCCCAAGCGAGCCTGCGGGCGATGCTGGGGGCGGCGGAGGCCTTGTCCGACGCGGCGGCCAATGGGGAAATCAGCGCCCAGGAGGCCAAGCGCGAATTGTTCGTGACCATCGTTGCGATGGTCGAGCGCGCTGCTGGGAAAGCTTCAAGCTGAACCACCGCCATCGCTCAAACAGATTTCCCAACAAGAAAAAACGAACCCCAGGCACCTTTTCCGGTTCTTAACTGATGTCCCTCGATAACAGGGGCATCAGGCGGGGCCGCGGTCTTGCCCACCAAACACTGCGATCAGAGGAGGCGACATGCCCAACTCCTTCCATTCGCCCTGGTGGAAGAACGCTGTGATCTACCAGGTTTATCCTCGCTCCTTTGCCGATGCCAACGGCGATGGCATTGGCGATCTTCCCGGTTTGACCGCACGCCTGGACCATTTGCAACGCCTGGGCGTCGACGCGTTATGGCTGTCGCCGGTGTACCGCTCGCCGATGTGTGACGCCGGCTATGACATTTGTGATTACACCGACGTCGATCCGCTGTTCGGCAACCTGTCTGACCTCGACACCTTGATTGCCAAGGCCCATGAGCGCGGGTTGAAGGTGCTGCTCGACTTCGTGCCGAACCACACGTCCGACCAGCACCCCTGGTTCATCGAGTCGCGTTCCAGCCGCGACAATCCCAAGCGCGACTGGTACATCTGGCGCGACCAGCCCAACAATTGGCGGGCGTCGATCGATGGCGGCAGCGCCTGGACCTGGGACGAGAACAGCCAGCAGTACTACCTGCACTTTTTCCTGCCGCAACAACCGGATCTCAATTGGCACAACCCCGAAGTGGTGGCTGCCATGCATGAGGTCCTGCATTTCTGGCTGGAACGCGGCGTGGACGGGTTTCGCGTCGACGTGGTGCATTGTGTCGGCAAAGACCAGGGTTTCGCCGACGACCCGCGCTGCATGGCCGGCGAAACCATGGTGAAGATCAATGACCAGCCCTACAGCCATGAAGTGCTGCGCGGATTGCGCCGCCTCGTTGACAGCTATCCCGGCGAGCGGGTGCTGATCGGCGAAGTGAACATTCGCTCCACGGCGCAGGTGGCGGCTTATTATGGCGCCAGTGACGAGCTGCACATGTCGTTCAATTTCCCTCCGCTGGATGCCCCTTGGGACCCGGTGGTGTTTCGCATGTGCATCCGCGAAGTGGAAAACGACCTCGGCCCCTTGCAGGCCTGGCCGACCTGGGTGCTGTCCAACCACGACAACAGCCGCCACCGCAGTCGCTACGGCGGCTCGCTGCGCCGGGCCCGGGCTGCGGCGGTGATGTTGCTGACGCTGCGCGGCACGCCTTTCATCTATCAAGGCGAAGAACTGGGGTTGGAAGATACCCAAGTGACCGCCCAGACGCGCGTCGATCCTGGCGGGCGGGATGGCAGCCGGGCACCGTTGCCATGGACTGCACAAGCGCCGCACGGTTGGTCGGGACAGGCGCCGTGGTTGCCGTTCGCCGCGAACGCCGACGTACTGTCGGTGGAGGCCCAGGAGAGGGCCGACGATTCGGTACTGGCGCTCTACCGACGCTTGCTGGCCTGCCGTCGCAACAGCCTGGCGCTGCGCCTGGGCGGCTGGGAAGAACTGCCGTCGCACCCGCAAGTGCTGGCTTATCGTCGCCATTGCGAGGGGGACGAGCGCCTGGTTTGCATCAACTTTGCCGACAGCGAACACACCTTCCCCCTGGCCGACCCCTGGCGCGTGGAAGTCGCCAGCGACGGGGCGGATGAAGGCCAGCCGTTCAGCGGTCGACTGGCCGCCGAGCAGGCCGTGATCCTGTGTCGATAAGGAGTCACTGATGAACGCCAACTGGCACCGAAATACCTTGATCTATCAGATCGATCCCTCCTTGTTCTACGACAGCAACGGCGATGGCCGTGGCGACTTGAAGGGCATCATCCAGCAACTCGATTACCTGCAAGCGTTGGGCGTCGGTGCGCTATGGCTGATGCCGCTGTATCGGTCACCGTTCAAGGACGCCGGTTACGACGTCAGCGATTTCATGGCGCTGGACCCGCGCTTTGGCAGCGAAGAAGACTTGCGCCAGTTGATCGTGCAGGCCGGTCAGCGCGGCATTCGCGTCATCCTTGAACTGGTCGTGCAGCACACCAGTGACCAGCATCCCTGGTTCCTCCGGGCGCGGCGGGACAAGGACAGCGTCTATCGCGATTACTACCTGTGGTCCGATACGCCGGTGGACGACGGCAACCAGCCGATTTTTCCATCAGTGGAAGACAGCATCTGGCGCTGGGACGAACAGGCCGGCCAGTACTATCGGCATCTGTTCTACCGGCATGAGCCGGACCTCAACCTGGCGAACCCGCGCGTGGTCGAGGAGATCGAGCGCATCATGGTCCATTGGCTGGAGCTGGGCATCGCCGGCTTTCGCCTCGATGCGGCCTCGCATTTGGTCGAGCAGGCCGGAGGCGGCGATGAAGAGCAGGGCGTCTGGGTGCTCGACCGGTTCTACCAATGCATGACCGGCATCAACCCCGAAGGCGTCTTGATGGGCGAAGTGGACGTCGAGCCCGAGCGCTACAGCCATTACTTCGGTACGGGCGAACGCTTGGGCCTGGTCCTGGATTTCTGGGTGAACAATCATCTGTTCCTGGCGTTGGCCCGTGGCGAAGCCGAGCCGTTGCAGCGGGCCATCACCCGCCGGCCCGCGCCACCGGACGGCGCGAACTATGCCGTGTGGCTGCGCAATCACGACGAGCTCGACCTGGAGCGCTTGAGTGAGCAGGAGCGAGAGGAAGTGATGCAGGCGTTCGCCCCGGAGCCAGACATGCGCCTGTACGGCCGCGGCATCCGTCGACGCCTGGCGCCGATGCTCAACGGCGACGTGCGGCGCCAGGCACTGGCCCAGGCAGTGTTGTTGTCGCTGCCGGGGACGCCGATCGTGCGCTACGGCGAAGAAATCGGCATGGGCGACGACCTGTCCCGCCCCGAGCGCCTGTCGGTGCGCACGCCCATGCAGTGGAGCAACGAAGCCAATGCCGGGTTTTCCTCGGCCCAACGCCTGGCCGCCCCGGTAATCGATGAAGGGCCCTTTGCCTACACGCGATTGAATGTGGAAGAGCAGCAGGATGACCCCGATTCGCTGTTGGCTCGGGCCCGTCGATTGTTGTTGGCACGGACCCGGTTGAACGAAGTCGGCGATGGCCAGGCACGGCTGTTGACGGTCGATCATCCGGCGGTGTTCGCCATCGCGCATGAGTGCGAAGCCACCTCGGTGATGCTGGCGAACCTTGGCACGGAAACGGTCAGCGTGCAGTTGCGCGAACTGGATTTGCAGGGATACGAGCAAGTGCTCTCGGACAGTCCGTATCCAGCCACGGCCCCTTCGAAGCTGACGCTGAACGGTTACGGTTATCGATGGTTCCGACGCGCAGGCTCAGAAGAGTAGCAGCACGACCGCCAGCAACCCGCCGGTGGCCAACAGCAAGGCTGACACCTGTGTCGAGCTGAGCGCCAGCGCAGCGTCCCGCGAGCGACCGTTGAATCGCCCGCGGGTACGGTGCACAGACTCCTGCGACTCGAACAGATTGTCCTGGCGCTGACTGTCGTCGTCCTCGTTGGTCATCTGCCCCGACCAGGCGTTACGGGCCAACAGCCGATCGAGCAGCCCAGGCATCAGGCACGTTCCGACAATGGCCTTGAGCGTGGCCGAACCCAGCCATAATTCCCGGGGCGTGCGCTTGACCACGCTGAGGATCGCCCGCGCGGCTACGTCCGGATCATGAATCGGCGGCACCGGTTGCGGGCGCTTGCCCAGCTTGTTGCGCGCCCAATCGAACTGCGGCGTGTTGATCGCCGGCAGTTGCACCATGCACACCTTGATGTTGCTGTGCTCGTGGAGCAGCTCGCAGCGCAATGAATCGGTGAACCCGCGCACCGCGAACTTGGCCCCGCAATAGGCGGCCTGCAGCGGAATGGCGCGATAGGCCAGCGCCGAACCGACTTGGATGATCACTCCACGGTTGCGTCGTCCCATCAGGTCCAGTGCGGCGAGCGTGCCGTGTACGGTGCCCAGGTACGTCACCTTCGTGACGCGATGGACTTCCTCGGCGGTCAACTGGCGGATCGGCGAAAACACCGTGACCATCGCACAGTTGATCCACACGTCGACAGGTCCCAGTTGGCGTTCCATCCGCTGCGCCGCTTCGAAGACCGCATCGGCGTCGGCAACGTCGACGCTGATCGCCAGGCACGTCGCACCCAATTGCTCCAGTTCTTGCGCCGTGTCCGCCAGGGCTCGTTCGCTCCGGGCCAGCAACCCGACGCGATAGCCGGCGGCGGCAAATCGGTGCGCGGTCGCACGCCCAACGCCGGCGCTGGAACCGCTGATCACGACAACCGGTGGGGTTCGCTCATCCATTGCGCTCGCTCCGCAGCTCCTTTGGCGAATCAGTGAGGTTGCGCGACACCGCGCAGCAAGTTGGCGCTGACTTTGTCGGCGTTACAGCTGGCAACGTTGGCCAGGGATACCATGCCAACCAGTCGTTTATCGCGGTTGACCACGGGCAGGCGGCGTTTTTCGATCTGGGCCATGTTCTTGGCGACGTGGTCGATTTCTTCGTCATCGAAGCAATAGCGCACCTCATCGCTCATGATCCGGCTGACCGGGGTATCCATGTTCATACCTTCGGCCATGGCTCGAACCACCAGGTCGCGGTCGGTCACCATCCCCGCCATGCGGTCATTCTGATTGATCACCAGCGCGCCGATATCGGCCTGGCGCATGATCTGCGCAACCTCGCGCAGAGGGGTGTCGGGAGAGATCGTGCGGACTTCCCGACTCATGATTTCATTGATTTTCATCGTTGAATCTCCTTCGTTTCGGGTTGAACAGCAAGCCACTGCCTGGCGTCGCGATTCGCTTGTGCGGCCACCTGACGGGCTCCTCACTTATTGTGAAAATCGGGCTTGGCGATGGTTCAGGATTTTTGCCGATGGGGTTGTTCAGGTGCACTTTTATGAAGCCGCAGGTGGGCTGCCGCACCATCGCAAGGCAGATGGTAGTGCTTGGCCGGCGCCGGTCAGCTTGAGGTGACTGGGTGGGCCTCTTCGCGGGCAAGCCCGCTCCCACAGGGGTTGGCGGTGACTATCGGGTTGTGGATCGGCTGCGGATAGGTGTTGGCACGCTCGCTGCAAGACCTTGCACAGGCCCACCGTGAACACAATCGAGTGGGCAGCCCCGTCGGTCAACGAAGATCGAGCGCCAGCAGGCCGGGGGATAACGGTAGATCAGGGCGCAGTCGCCGGGTCGATACCGCACAGAACAGGCAAAGACGCCTGGAACCGCAAGGTTTCAGGCGTCTTTTTTTTGCTTTCAAAAAACCGTGATGGGCTTTTGTCGGGTGCTTTTATGAATTCCAACGTTGCTTCCCTGAACAAGCTGCAAACGCTGATCGTGATCGGCAATGGCATGGTCGGCCACCACTGCGTCGAGCAACTGATCGAGCGCGGTGCCCTCAACCATTACCGTGTGCATGTCTTCAGCGAAGAGCCAATGCGGGCCTACGACCGCGTGCATCTGTCCGAGTATTTCTCCGGTCGGGATGCCGAATCGCTGGCCTTGGGCGAAGCCTCGTTGTACCAGACCCCTGGTGTCACGCTGCATCTGGGCGTACCGGTACTGGAAATCGACCGCCAGGCGCGCGAAGTGGTTACCGCCCGGGAGCGCATCCACTACGACAAGCTGGTGCTCGCCACCGGTTCCTACCCGTTCGTGCCGCCTATCCAGGGTGCCGAGGGCGATTCGTGCCTGGTCTACCGCACCCTCGAAGACCTTGATTCCATTCGCGCTGCGGCGAGCAATGCCCGTCGTGGCGTGGTCGTCGGTGGCGGCCTGCTGGGCCTGGAAGCGGCCAATGCCCTCAAGACGCTGGGCCTGGAAGCCCACGTGGTGGAATTCGCTCCACGGCTGATGCCGGTGCAACTGGATGAGCAGGGCGGGCTGGCCCTCAAGGCGCGCATCGAAAAACTGGGCGTCGGCGTGCATCTGTCCAAGGGCACCCAATCCATTGGCGCGGGCGAGCATTACCGTTATCGGATGAACTTCGGCAATGATGATTTCCTCGAAACCGACCTGATCGTGTTTTCCGCCGGTATCCGCGCCCAGGATGCCTTGGCTCGTCAATGCGAGCTGCAGATCGGCCCGCGCGGCGGCGTGGTGATCGACGATCATTGCCAGAGCAGCGACCCGGACATCTACGCCATCGGCGAATGCGCGGCGTGGAATGGCAGCATCTTCGGCCTGGTCGCGCCGGGCTACCAGATGGCCCGCAACGTCGCGGCGCGCCTGTGTGGCGAAGCCAGCGAGGCCTTCACCGGCGCGGACATGTCCACCAAGCTCAAATTGCTCGGCGTGGACGTCGGTTCCATCGGCGACGCGCACGGCAACACGCCGGGCTCGCGCAGCTTCCAGTTCATCGACGAAACCAGCGCCAGCTACCGTCGCCTAGTGATCGATGCGGACGGAAAACGCGTGATTGGCGCTGTCCTGGTCGGCGACAACAGTTACTACGACACCCTACTGCAGTACATGCAGAACGGCATCGCCTTGCCCAAGGACGCCGCCAGCCTGATCCTGCCGTCGTCCGAAGGCGCCCCGACACTGGGCCCGGCGGCATTGCCCGAGGCGGCGACCATTTGCTCATGCCACAACGTCACCAAGGGCTCGATATGCTCGGCCATCGACGGCGGCTGCACCGATCTCGGCCAGCTCAAGTGCGACACCAAGGCCGGCACCGGTTGTGGCGGTTGCGCTGCGCTGGTCAAGCAAGTGTTCGAGCACGAACTGATTGCCCGCGGCGTCAGCGTCGACAAGAGCCTGTGCGAACACTTCGCCTACACCCGCCAGGAGCTGTATGCCCTGGTGCGGGTGGAAGGCATCATCAGTTTCGAAGAATTGCTCGCCAAACACGGTCGCGGCCACACCGGTTGCGATTTGTGCAAGCCCGCGGTGGGGTCGATCCTGGCGTCGTGCTGGAACCAGCCGATCATGGACCCGCACCTGGTGCCGTTGCAGG
Source organism: Pseudomonas frederiksbergensis (assembly GCF_035751725.1). Classification (GTDB taxonomy): domain Bacteria; phylum Pseudomonadota; class Gammaproteobacteria; order Pseudomonadales; family Pseudomonadaceae; genus Aquipseudomonas; species Aquipseudomonas frederiksbergensis_A. The sequence continues at coordinate 2,837,308 of NZ_CP142104.1, forward strand.
ACACCAACGACACGTTCATGGCGAACATGCAGAAAAACGGTACCTATTCGGTGGTGCCGCGCATCGCCGGTGGGGAAATTACCGCCGACAAGTTGATCGCCATCGGCGTTGTCGCGAAAAAATACGACCTCTACACCAAGATCACCGGCGGGCAGCGCATCGACTTGTTCGGCGCGCAGTTGCACCAGTTGCCGGACATCTGGGCCGAACTGATCGAAGCCGGGTTCGAAACCGGCCACGCCTACGGCAAATCCACGCGCACGGTGAAATCCTGCGTTGGCAGCACCTGGTGCCGCTACGGCGTGCAGGACAGCGTGCAAATGGCCCTGACCATCGAGGACCGCTACAAAGGCCTGCGCTCGCCGCACAAGCTCAAGTTCGCGGTATCGGGTTGCACCCGCGAGTGCGCTGAGGCCCAGAGCAAGGACGTTGGCGTTATCGCCACCGAAAAGGGCTGGAACCTCTACGTGGCCGGTAACGGCGGCATGCGTCCGCGTCACGCCGAACTGTTCGCCACCGACCTGGACGATGCGACGCTGATCCGCTACATCGACCGCTTCCTGATGTTCTACATCCGCACCGCCGACAAACTGCAGCGCACCTCGGTGTGGCGCGAAAGCCTGGAAGGGGGCCTGGATTACCTCAAGGACGTGATCATTCACGACAGCCTGGGCCTGGGCGCCGAGCTTGAAGCGCAGATGCAGCTGGTGGTCGACCGCTACGAATGCGAATGGGCCAACGCCTTGAAGGATCCGGAGAAACTCAAGCGTTTCCGGACCTTCGTCAACGACAAGCGCGGCGATCCGGACGTCCACTTCGTCCGCGAGCGCGGCCAGCGTCGACCAGTGCATGCCCATGAACTTCACCTGATTCCCGTTACCGAGGAGGTGCTCTGATGAGCCAGTCAAACGTCGTTCGTATCGCTCAGCAACCCGTGCAGTGGCGCGTCCTGTGCAGCCGAGAAGACCTGGTGCCCAACTCCGGCGTGGTCGCCTGGCACGACGGCAGCCAAGTGGCGCTGCTGTACTTGCCGGAGCATGCGGAGAAGCCCTTGTACGCCGTCGACAACCGCGACCCGAAGTCCGGCGCCAATGTCATCGGCCGCGGTTTGCTGGGCAATATCAAGGGTGAACTGGTGATTGCCTCGCCCATGTACAAGCAGCATTTCCGCCTGGAGGACGGCCATTGCCTGGAATACCCGGAGCAGCGCCTGCGGGTCTGGCCGGTGCGTTTGAATGGGGATGTGGTGGAGATTGGCGAGGACTGACCGTCGCAATTGTGGTCTTTCGGTGCCCTCGTGGCGAGGGAGCAAGCTCCCTCGCCACGACAGCGGTCACTTTTGTTTGAGATGGGGATTAGCAATGAAAACCGCCGCCCAATTGGTAAGACTCAAGAGCGTGCAGAACCAGCAGGTCCATAGCATCGCACCGGACCAGACCGTACTCGAAGCGCTGCAGATCATGGCCGAGAAAAATGTCGGTGCGCTGCCGGTCATCGAAGGCGGGCAGGTGGTCGGGGTTTTCAGCGAACGGGACTATGCGCGCAAGATGGTGCTCAAGGGCCGCTCATCGGTGGGCACTACGGTGCGCACCATCATGAGCACGCCAGTGATCACCGCCGACAGCCAGCAGAGCATCGACCGCTGCATGGAAGTCATGACCGACAGCCACCTGCGACACTTGCCTGTGCTGGATAACGGAGAACTGATTGGCCTGTTGTCCATTGGCGACCTGGTCAAGGAATCACTCGTGGAGCAGGCGGACCTGATCCGGCAATTGGAGCATTACATTCGCGGGCATTGAGCCCCGCGAATCCTATCCCAACGCCAGCAACTGCCGGATCAGCTTCGGCGTGCTGCCGGTCCAGCGCTTGAATGACCGGCGGAAGTTCGCCGTGTCGTTGAAGCTCAGGTATTGCGCCACTTCCTCGTTGCTGAAGCCCTTGACCTGATACAAGTACAACGCCACGTGCATGTGCACGCGGTCCACCTGTTGTTGGAACCCGGTGTGGTGCTTGTGCAACTTGCGCTTGAGCGTGGCCGGGCTCATGGCGAAGGCCTGTGCGGTCTGTTCCAGGCTCGGCGTCTGTTGCACGTGGGCATGCAAATAGTCGTAGAGGCAGTCGAGGAAGCTCGACGCGAAACCCAACTGGTCGATCTGTTCGCGGGCTTCGATCCGCGCGACTTGGCCGGCGGTTGCCGAGGTGTTGGGCCAGGGTTGGGCCAGGCAATGGCGGGGGAGGCGCATCATATCCAGCGGTCGGTTGAACTGGCTGTGTTCACCCAGGTGTACCCAATATTGTTCGACGTAACGCGGTTCGTCGTGACGAAAGCTGCATTGCCAGGGCAAGCGTTCACCGCTGAGCCAGGCACTCATCGCCACCATCGACGTCATGCTGGCTTCCAGCACGAAACGCCATTGCTCATTGGCGCCGCAGCTGTCCAACCAGTGGATATACGCGTAATGCTCGTCCAGTAGCAAACGAGGCGCGGCCAACGGGCTGAGCAGCAGCTGATAGTCGATCAGCGTGTCCAGCGCCTGATGCAGATTCTGGGCGTGACGCAAGGCATGGCTGGCCGGCCCGTAGTGGCCGGGCAAGAGGCGCTGGCCGAACAGGAAACTGCTGTCGCTGGCATCCAGCAGGCGCCGGCTGTTATCGATCAGGCCGAGAAACTGTTGCGGGCTGATGCGGCTTCGGCCCGCGAGGATATCGTCGTGGAACAGGCCGGTGCCGCGCAGCAGGCGATGACTGTCAATGTCCCGCGACAAGGCCAGGTCGATCAGCGCCGCCGGTTGATAGTGCCCCGCAATGAAGCGGTGATCGGATTCGCACCAATGGGTCTTCAAGGTCATCGGCCGGCCTCAGGGGCTTTTCGCCAGCGTGTGCCGGGTTCGGGCCAGCGTCAGGTTCAGGCGTTTGAGCAAGGCTTCCGGGGATTCGTCGAACGCCATCACCACCGCCGTGCTGGCCGCCAGTTGCAAGCGCTCGCCGTGTTGCCGGGTCTTGTGGGCCAGGCTGCGCACCGCCTGTTCCAGCTCCTCGGCCTGGCGCAGGGCCTGGCTTTCACCGGTGTCGGGCAGCAGCACCACGAAGCGGTCACCGGCGAGGCGGCATACCAGGTCCTGGCGGCGCAGATTCATCACCAGCAACTGACTGACCGCTTGCAGCACGGCATCGCCTTCGCCGTGACCAAAACGCTGGTTGATGGCGGCGAAATTGTCGAGGTCCAAGGCCAGCAGCGACAGGGGCTGTTGGCGGCGCCGGCTGTCCTCCAGGCTGGCGGTCAGCTCGTGCTTGAGAAAATCCGCGCCGCCCAACGGCGTGAGCTTGTCGAACAGGCGGTGCTCGCGGAACAGTCGCTCGCGCTTTTCCATCTGCCCGTTGATCGCCAGTTGCTCGCGGTGCCAGTGGTAAATGCCCAGTGTCAGCAGAATCATGCCCACCGGCATCGGTCCTGATTCGAGCCAATGATCCCAGGTGATGGTGTCGGGCAGGTGGATGAACTCATCGAGGCTGTCGATCCACCAGGAAAAGAAAATGCACCCCAGGCCCAGGACGAGGTAGTTGGTCACTCGGCCGGCGGGGCGGCTTTTCAGGACTAGGCCCAGCCATACCAAGGCCAGCAGCGCCGAGCCGCCCTCGCCGAGAATGTCCAGCCAGATCCATTGCGCCACAGGTTTGATCGAGCCGTTGGCCAAGTGCAGGATCAGCCCGAGGTTGGCCGCCAGCAGTAGCAGGGCGAGTTTGACGCGATGCGGGCGGAGCATGGAGAACATGGCCGGAATCCTTTGCCAGAAGCGGAATGCGGCCCAGCACAGCAGATGAATGTGACAGGGCTGTGACGGTGGGTGATGGGGTGGGGGAGGTCGAATTAGCTCATCGGTTATTCGGATTTTTTTCGGCAACACCGCCCCGTGGCGAGGGAGCTTGCTCCCGCTCGGCTGCGCAGCAGGCGCAGATGGTCTGCCAGGACCGTGGTGCTTGGTTTCGGGGGCGCTGCGCACCCCAGCGGGAGCAAGCTCCCTCGCCACGGAGTTTCCGAGCGCGGTTCCAGTAGGTCACTTCAGCTCATTCATGCTCGCCAGCCCCCCTTAAACAGCTGATTGCAGCCCCTCCAGCCAAGCCCTGTCACAGAACCGTCATTCCCCACCCCTAGCGTGCCCTCCCAGTTGCCGGGCCGTTGCCTGGCGGATTTTCTGATTCCTGGGGAGGACCACCATGCAGCACCGTACCAGCACCGCCGGGCTCGTCGGTTTTACGCTCACTGCCTTGGCCATGGCCGTGGCCAGCGAGCGCTTGAGCGCTGCCGAGACATCGGCCACCGAGCACGTCGAGGTAGTCGGCCAGGCCGCCAGTATCGACCAAGCCCTCAAGGAGCAACGCAGCGCCGACAGCATCAAGAGTGTGGTGCACGCCGACGGCGTGGCACAGCTGCCGGATGAGAACGTCGCCGAAGCGGTCCAGCGCCTGCCGGGCATCAGCGTCGAACGCGACCAGGGCGAAGGCCGCTTCGTCAGCGTGCGCGGGCTGGGGCCGGACCTCAACAGCGTGACCATCAACGGCACGCTGGTGCCCGCCCCGGAAAGCGAACGCCGCGCGGTCGCCCTCGACGTGTTGCCCTCGGAACTGGTGCAGTCGCTGTCGGTGATCAAGACCCTGACGCCGGACATGGACGCCAACTCACTGGGCGGTACGGTGGACGTCAAGAGCCTCTCGGCTTTTGATCATAAGGGACTGTTCTACACCGGCAGCAGCGAAGCCAGCTATGACAAGAACACTGCCCAGACCAGCCCGAAATTTTCCGGCGCCATCAGTGATCGTTTCAGCCTGGGCGACGGCATCGACAACTTCGGCGTCGCCGCCGCGCTGAGCTGGCAGAAGCGTGACTTCGGTTCGGACAACGTCGAAACCGGCGGCGCCTGGGACTTCGAGCAAGGCTCACGACTCGAAGAATTCGAACAGCGCGACTACGACATCCGTCGCGAGCGTGCTGGCGGCGGGCTGAATTTCGACTACAAGCCTGATGACTTCAGTAGCTATTACCTGCGCACGCTGTACAGCCGCTACAAGGACAGCGAAACCCGCAACGCCGCCAGTATTGCCTTCGACGACCCACAGGCGCCGGGCGAGATCGGCCCTGCCGAGGGTGAGCGCAAGCTCAAGCAGCGCGAAGAGACCCAGCAAATCCAATCCTATGTGCTGGGCGGCGAGCGCTTGTTCGGTCTCTGGACGCTGAGTGGCCAGGCTGGCTACAGCGAGTCCAGCGAGGACAGTCCCGGCCACATCGCCGGCGCCACGTTCCAGGGCATCGATGGCATTGACGGTGGTTTCTACGACAGTGGCAAGCCGCGGCCGATCGTTGGCCCAGGCTTCTACGATCCCGCCAACTTCAGCCTCGACAAGGTGGACTGGGAACGGCAGAAAACCACCGACACCGAGAAGAACCTGCGCCTGGACCTGGCCCGTGACTATGACGTGAAAGGCTACGCATCCCAGGTGAAATTCGGTGGCAAGGTCAGCCGGCGCGACAAGGACAACGATCTCGACGCCTGGGTGTACGAGGATTTCGATGACCTGGGGTTCACCGACGAGCAACTCGGTCTTGGCCAGTTCCAGAAGGGCAACGTCGACTACCGCCTGGGCCGGTTCGGCCCTGGGATCAGTGCCGGTGCCATCAAGCAATTGCTGGGAGGCCTCGATCGCGACGAGTTTTTCGACGAGCAGGAGTCGCGGGTCAACGACTTCAAGATGAGCGAAGACATCAACGCCGCGTACCTGATGAATACCGTCGACATCGACGATTGGCGCTTCATTGCCGGCATGCGCTACGAAGGCACCGAGTTCGAGGCCAAGGGCACCGGCGCCACCGACGGTGTCTTCACCGACACCGATACCCGACGCCAATACCACCATTGGCTACCCGGCCTGCACGCACGTTATCAGTTGGACAAGAACACCCAGGTGCGCGCGGCCTGGACCAAGTCCGTGGTGCGACCAACCTTCGGCCAACTGGCTCCGGGTTTTGTCATCGACGATGACGAGGCCACCTTCGGCAACCCGGACCTCAAGCCCCTGGAATCGAGCAATCTGGACCTGGGCATCGAACACTTCATGGGCCGCGCCGGCACCGTCTCGGCTTTCGTGTTCTACAAGGACATACAGAACTTCGTCTACAACACCGACCTGGCCGGCACCGGCGCCTGGACCGATTTCGCCGAAGCCCACAGTTTCGCCAATGGCGACAGTGCCAAGCTCTATGGCCTGGAACTGGCTTACTCGCAAAAATTCGATTGGCTGCCGGCGCCGTGGAACGGCCTGCTGCTGGGTGGCAACGCGACGTTCAGTCGATCCGATGCGCAAATCGAAGGGTTGGACCAGGCCAGTGGCACCCAGCGCAAGCGCAGCATTGACCTGCCAAACCAGTCGGACACGGTCGGCAACCTCATGTTGGGTTGGGAAAACGACAAGCTCAGCCTGCGCCTGTCGGCCAACTACAAATCGGCCTACCTGTACGAATTGGCCTCCATCAGCGACCGCGACCATGACCTGTATGTCGACGCCCAGACTTTCGTCGACTTCAGTGCCCGCTATTCGCTGACCAAGAACCTGCAAGTCAGCCTGGAAGCCCAGAACCTCACTGACGAGCCGTACTTCGTCTACACCGGCCACCGTTCCTACAACGGCCAATTCGAGGAATACGGCCCGACCTACAAGCTGGGGCTGACGTTTACCCATTTCTGAATAGACCCCGATTCCCCGTGGCAAGCACTTCGATTCTGGTTCCATGACAAGGATTTTTCCGTTGAACACAAAGTTGTCTTTTCCCAAGCATTACGTGTTGGCAATGATCGCCTGCCTGCTGGCCAGCCATGCACAGGCCGCTCCGAGCCTGAAGCTGCAACCCTGGACACAGGACCTGTCAGCGAACGCCGTGGCGTTCCTGCCCGGCGAGGCGGCCGGGCGGTTGCTGGCCGGGCGTGATGGGTTGCTGCTGCTCGATGACCAAGGGCGCGAACTGGCGCGTTTCAACGGCGCGTTCGATGGCCTGGATACCCGCGCCCTGGGCGCAAATGCGCTGGTGACCAGCCTCGACAGCAGTCGTCAGCAAGCGTTGCTGGTCAGCCTCGATCCGCAGAAGCGCCAGTGGGGCACACCGCTGTATCTGCCGACGCGGGATTTTCCGGTGAACGGCCTGTGCCTGTACCGGGACGAGGCGAGCAATCTGTTCGTCTTCCTGGTCGGTGAAGAAGGCCGGGGCGAGCAATGGCTGGTAGGCCATGGCGAGCAACTCAGCGAGACCGCACAGCGGGTGCGTGGCCTGCCGCTGCCGCCGGATGCCACGACGTGCCAGGTACAGGACGACGCCAGCCAGTTGTTCGTCAATGAAGAGCGGGTGGGTTGGTGGGCGTATCCGGCCTCGTCCGAGGCCGAGTCCGTGCGAGTGCCGGTGGCGATGCGGGCACCGTTCGGTGACATCCGCCACCTGGCCGGCGCCATGGCTGTGCTGCCGGGGGGCTTGCTCGGGCTGGACCCGCAAGCGGGGCAGTTGAATGTGTACCAGCAGCAAGGCCAGGCATGGGTTGCCAAGGGCGGCCTGCCGCTAACGGGGCTGAAGGAGCCGGAAAGCCTCGCCGTGCGCCTGACAAAAAACGGCGCCCAGCTGCTGCTGCGTGACGATGAAAGCGGCCGTCTCTACCAAGGCGACATCAATTGGCAGCCCACGCCGGTGCCGTTGGCGCCGAGGTTGCCCAATGTCGCCGCCATCGCCCAGAGCGAGCCGGTGGCCCGCCAAGGTGATGCGGCGGATGACCCGGCCATCTGGGTCCACCCGACCACGCCCGCCATGAGTCGGGTATTGGGCACCAACAAGAAGCAAGGCCTGCTGGCTTACGACCTGCAAGGCAAGTTGCTGCAAGAGCTGCCGGTGGGACGCCTCAATAATGTCGATGTGCGCAGCGGCCTCAAGCTGGGTTCGCAAACCATCGACCTGGCCGTGGCCAGCAACCGTGACCGCAACAGCCTGAGCCTGTTCAGCATAGATCGCGCCAGCGGTGAGTTGCGCGAAGCCGGCGAGATCGCGACGCCGCTCAAGGAAATCTACGGGATCTGTCTGTTCCAGCCCGACAGCGGCGAGTTGTATGCCTTCGCCAATGGCAAGGATGGGCAATTCCTGCAGTACCGCTTGCACGCTGCGGACGGCTCGATCAACGGCGAGTTGGTGCGTCAGTTCAGCGTCGACAGCCAACCCGAAGGCTGCGTGGCCGACGATCAGCGCCAACGCTTGTTCCTCGGCGAGGAAGATGTCGGCGTCTGGACCGTCGATGCCCGTGCCGACCAACCGGCCACCCTGGGCAGCGTGATCAAGGTCGGTGCGCAACTGCACGCCGATGTCGAGGGCATCGCCTTGTATCAAAGCGCCGGCCACGACTACCTGGTGATCTCCAGCCAGGGCAACGACAGCTATGTGGTGCTCGATGCCCAGCCACCCTATGCCGTGCGCGGAGCGTTCAGGGTCGGGCTGAACGCGGCGGCGAACATCGACGGGGCTTCGGAAACCGACGGCCTGGAGGTGGTTTCGGCCAACCTCGGGGGACCTTGGAGCCGGGGCATGCTGGTAGTCCAGGACGGGCGCAAGCGCATGCCCGAGCAAGCCCAGAATTTCAAGTTCGTGCCGTGGACCGACGTGGCGAAAGCGCTAGGCCTGCCTTGAAGGGCGCCGTCATCAACCGGTCACGAACATTTCATGCAATAGCAGTCCGACAGGAGTTCAACCCATGCAAGCCACACTGGAACACATGACGATCTGGGGCTTGATCAGCGACGCGAGCCTGCTGGTCAAGGCGGTCATGCTCACGCTGTTATTGGCCTCGTTGCTGAGCTGGTACCTGATCATCCAGCGCAGCACCGTGCTGCAGCGCAGCGAGCGCCAATTCAACGGTTTTCTCCAGCGCTTTCGCAGCAGCGCTGATCTGCTGCCGCTGTACCGCGAAACCGCCCAGGCGCGCGCGGAGGACGGCGGCGTGCTGCCGGTTTTCCATGCCGGTTACCAGGCGTTCATCCAACTGAACCTGCCTTCGGGCAGCCCTGCGGTGGTGCTCGAAGGCGTCGAACGCTCGCTTTACGTGGCCATCAGCGAACAAGAAATCCAGCTGGAAAAGGGCCTGCAGTTTCTGGCCACTGTCGGCTCGGTCAGCCCTTACATCGGCCTGTTCGGCACCGTATGGGGAATCATGAACGCCTTCCTGGGCTTGTCCCAGGTGCAACAGGCCAGTCTTTCCACCGTGGCGCCGGGCATCGCCGAAGCGTTGATCGCCACGGCCATTGGCCTGTTTGCCGCGATCCCGGCGGTGGTTGCCTATAACCGCCTGGCTGCGCGCGGGCAGACGCTGCTGACCCGCTACTACGCCTTTGGCAACGAATTGCAGGCCCGCTTGCATCGCAAGTTGCACGGTGCCTCGGTGAACCTGGCGACGGCCGCTTGAAGGGAGAGGGCAGATGTTAGTCAAGCCGCAACGCAAGCACGGGCCCAAGGCCGAAATGAATGTGGTCCCCTACATCGACGTCATGCTGGTGTTGTTGGTGATCTTCATGGTCACCGCGCCGATGCTGACCCAAGGCGTGAAGATCGAGCTGCCCAAGGTCGCCAGCGAAGCCTTGGCCAACGACGGCCGGCAGCGGATCCTGACGTTGTCGGTGAAAGCCGAAGGCGGCTACTACTGGAACCTCGGCGGCGAACTGGACACTCAGCACCAGACCGACAGCGCGGTGGACCTGGAGCAGCTGCGCGTGAAGGTGGCGCAGGTCGTCGCCGAGCGCAGCGATACCCAGGTCTACATCCGGGCTGATGGCCATGCCGATTACGCCCGGGTCGTTGCCGCCATGGCGGCCTTGCAGCAGGGCGGGGTGAGCAACCTGGGCCTGGTGACCGAGGCTGAACGATGACGGCGATGATCATGCACGGTTCGTCCATGGGGTGGCCGGTGCCGGGCCGCGAGGGCTTCTGGAAAAATGGCTTGGCGGCGGGCGGTGCCGTGGCGTTGCACGCCGCCGTCGTCGTACTGCTGGTGGCCGGTTGGACGGTGGAGAAACCGTCGGTGGAGGCGCCTCGGGTCCTGCGTACGCAACTGGTTATCCTGCCACCAGCCCCGGCTCCCCAGGCGCCCGCGCCCGTGGCGGCTGTCACACCGCAACCGGTCGAAGCGCCTGCGCCGCAGGTCGAGGCTCCCCGCCCCAAACCGGTCGAGGCAACGCCTGATCCGCAGCTTCAAGCAAGGAAGCTGGAGCAGGCTGCCTTGGCTCGCAAACGGGTCGAGGAGCGCAAGCGCGAACAACAGGCCGATGAGCAACGGCAGCGCCAGGAAAGTGAACGTCGTCGGCACGAAGCGGAGCAGCAGGCTGCGGAACAACAGCGCCAGGCCCAACAGGCCGAGGCGCTCGCCCAGCAACGCCGTGCCGAACAGGCGCGCCTGGCCGCCGACAGCCGCAGCTATCTGCCCCTGAGCAAAGAGGCACCGGACTATCCGCAACGGGCGTTGGACAAAGGGCTGGAAGGTGATTGCACTGTGGAGTACAGCGTGACGCCGGATGGACGGATCGAGAACCCGAAGGTGCTCGATGGCTGCCACCCCTTATTCATCCGACCGTCCCTGGCGGCCGCCCAGACATTCCGCTACCAGCCGCGGATCGTCGACGGCCGGGCGGTCACGGTGCCGGCGGTAAGGAATACCTTTCACTACCGAATCAAATAGTCTGGCGGACATCGGCGGTGGGCCGGTGCTGGCGCAACAGCTCGATCTGTTGGGCGGGAATCAAGGTGCGCAACGATTTATAAAGCGCCCGGGTCTCCAGCAGGTTCCAGACGCGCAACATGGTTTCCAGCGCATCGAGGGGCTTGCTGATGAAGTCCCTCGCGCCCAACGCCAGGGCCCGCAGGCGGGTGTCGCGGGTGGCGTCGGCGGTCAAGACCAGGATGGGCAGGTAGTCATTGGCCGGGATCCGCCGGTTGAGTTGCTCCAGCACCGCGAAGCCGTCGAACACAGGCATGTGCAGGTCCAGGATGACCAGGTCCGGCTCGAAACTGTTGAACAGGTCCAGGGTGCGCAGCGGTTCGGTGCTGCTCAGTACATTGTGCAACCCTTCGCGGGCCAGCAGTTGTTCCATCAGGTCGAGGTTGGGGCGCTGATCGTCAATGATCAGGATGCGCAAATCGCGATTCATGCGGACTCCGGTAAATAACGTTCCAGGTGGCCAAGGAAGGCCTGGATATGAATGGGTTTGGTCAGGATCGCGGTGGCGCCTGCGTCGCGCAGGGCGCGGTGGGCCAGGTCGCTGGCATCGGCGGTGATCATCAGCACTGGCGTCGACGCCGTGGCTGGGGATTGGCGCAGGCGGCGAAGAACTTCCAGGCCTTCCAGGTCAGGCAAGGTCACGTCCAGCAAGATCAACTGTGGCGTGTGCTGGCGAGCCAGGTCCAGGCCCATCTGGCCTTGCATGCTCGACAACAGCTGGATGCCCGGACGGCGTTGCATTAGGGTTTCGATCAGGGCCAGGCTCGACAGGTTGTCTTCGATGCACAGCACCTTGGCGTCGAACTCGGTGCGCGGACGCGCCACTTCCAGTGCAACCATCGGCGGCAGATGAGACCCGGACACGTGGGCGCAGGGCAGTTGCAGGGTGAAGCAGCAACCTTGTCCCGGATCACTGCGCACTTGCAGGTGGCCTTGCATCATCTCCAGCAGGCTCTTGCTCAGGGAAAGTCCGAGTCCGGTGCCTTCGACCTGTGGATCGGCGCCAAGGCGTTCGAATGGCTTGAACAGGCGGCCCAACAGCTCGGGGGCGATGCCATGACCGGTGTCGCTGATGGCGATGCTGACGTGGGGGGCTTGGACAATGACCTCGATGCGCACCTCGCCGCCCGGCCGGTTGTATTTGATGGCGTTGGACAGCAGGTTCAACAACACCTGGACCAGGCGTTGGCGGTCGGCAAGCACGCCGCTGCCGTCGGGCAGCAAGGGAAGCTCGGCCAAATGGATACCGGCGTCGGCGGCCATTGGCGATACCAGGGTCAAGGCTTCGTGCAGCACCGCCGGCAGGCCGATCGGTTCGATGTTCAACGGCAGTCGACCCGCTTCGATCCGGGCGATGTCGAGCACCTCGTTGATCAACGCCAGCAAGTGCTGGCCCGCCCGGAGGATGTGACTGACCTGCGGGCGCTGGCCAGCGATGGAATCCATGTCCAGCAGTTGCGCGAAGCCCAGGATGGAGTTCAACGGCGTACGCAGTTCGTGGCTCATGCGGGACAGGAACTCACTCTTGGCGCGACTGGCGCTTTCGGCTTCCTCGCGGGCCGTGCGCAGGGCTATCTCGGCGGCACGCCGGTCGGTAATGTCGCGGGTGATCTTGGAGAAGCCGCGCAGGGCGCCGGTGCCGTCGTATTGGGCGGTGATCACCACGCTGGCCCAGAACCGACTGCCGTCCTTGCGGCATCGCCAGCCTTCTTCCATGTAGTGACCGTCGCGGGTGGCCTCGAGCAGGGCCATGTCCGGGTGCGCCGGGCATTCTTCGGCGAGGTAGAACAGCGAGAAATGCCGGCCAAGCACTTCCTGTTCGGTATAACCCTTGATCCGCTCGGCGCCGACATTCCACGTGATCACATGGCCCTGGGCGTCCAGGGCGAAAATCCCATAGTCCTTCACGCCGTCGATGATCAGTCGCAGGCGTTCTTCGTTATCGCGCAAGGCTCGCTCGCGCTCGGCCAGCAATTGCCCGGCCTCCACCAGGCGCGTGCCCAGTTGGCCGATTTCATCCCGCTCCGGTGGTTGTGGCAGCAGCGGTTGGCCCAACGCCAGGCGCTGGGCGTTGCCTTGTACCTTCTGGACCCTGGCAACGATGCCCTTGGACAGGAACAGCACCGCGACGATGGCGCCAAACAGCCCGCACACCGCCGCCAGCAGGGTCGCGAACAACAGGCGCATGCGCGTGGCCGAGGCGGCGGCGCTGCGCTCGGCGAGCAAGGCGTCTTCGCGGATGCGCATGGCGCTGATCTGTTCGCGCAACACATCCAGTACTTGTTTGTTTTCGATCAGGATGGCGGTAATGGTCGCGGTGTCATCGCCCTTGCCTGTGCGCAGGGCGACCAGCCCCTTGAGTTTTTCGCCGATCAGCGGCGTGATGGTCTTGAGATGCTCGCGCATCCTGGCGTCGCGGATGTTGTGATCCAGGCGTTGCAATGCGGCCTGGATCTTCGGTGTGGCCTGTTCATAGCCTGGCAGGAAATCTTCGCGACGGGTCAACAGATATCCGCGCACGCTGGCGGCCGCTTCGGCCAGCAAGGTGTGCACCGCCTGGATGTCGCCCTGCACCAGCAGGACACGGCGGACATCTTCCTCGGCGCGGGCGGTCTGGCGCTCAGTGATATAGATCAGCACCAAGGACAGCAACAGGACCACCAATGGCAGGGAGATCACCACCAATGCCTTGCCGCGCAAGGGCAGGTTGGCCCAACGTCGGGCGGCGAGAAACCTCATGGCCATTGTCCGGAAGGTTGCGCGACCAGCCCCAGGGCAACACCGCGCACGGCGGCCTGGGTTCGGTCGGCGGCGCCAAGCTTGCCGATGACCCGTTCCACGTGGGCCTTCGCGGTGCCGGGGGCGATGCCGAGCTTTTCGCCGATTTCACGGTTGCTGAACCCGCTCGCCACCAGACCGAGCACCTGGCGCTCGCGGGTTGTCAGCGCCTGGACCTGCGGCGCACCGCTTGCGCCGCGCTCGGCCATGCGTCGCAAGAGGCGGGCGCTGACCGCGCTGTTGAGGGCTTCTTCGCCCTGGGCGACCCGTTTCAGCGCATCGAGCATCTCGGCACGGCTGGCATCCTTGAGCAAATAGCCGACGGCACCTGCCCCAATGGCGGCTTCGAGGTGGTCGGGACTATCGTCCATGGTGAAGACCATCACCTTGATCTGTGGCTGGCGCTGCTTGAGGATGCGCGCCGCACCAAGGCCGTTGAGCACCGGCATGCGGATATCGAGGATGGCGATGTCGGGCTGCAACCGCTCACACAGATCGAGTGCCTCCTGGCCGTCGCACGCCTGGCCGACCACTTCGAACCCTTCAATGCCGGCGAGCATGGAAATGAAACCGGTACGGGTGACTTCGTGATCGTCGGCCAGCAGTAGGCGCACGGGACGGTTCATGGATGTTCTCCTTGGATTGGCAGCGGCACGCTGGCCAACAAGCGGGTGCCACCACCGGGTTCGCTGCGACAGTCCAGGTGGCCACCGAGCAGGCTTGCGCGTTCCTGCATGGCCGCCAGGCCCAGATGGCTGGAGCCATGGCTTTCAATGGGTGGCTCGAGGGCAAATCCACGGCCATCGTCCTCGACCCGCAACGTGGCCAGCCCGTCACCCACCGTCAAGCCCAGGCACACGTGCCGGGCCTGGGCATGCTTGAGGATATTGTTGATGCCTTCCTGGGCGATGCGGAACAGGGCAATCTCGGCGTTTGCCGACAGCCGCGCGGTACTGTGCCTGGTCCAGTCCACCACCAGTCCGGCTTCGCGCAGGCGATCGGCTTCCTTGTCGATGGCGCTGTACAAGCCAAAATCATCCAGCACATGGGGGCGAAGGCCGCCAATCAATTGCCGACTCTCGCCGACGCAGCGCTGGGCCAGGTCGAGGATGGCCTGGAGTTCATTGTCCAGTGTCGACGCCATTGGCGAGCAGCGTCCGGCAAACCCTTGCAGGCGCTGGTGCAGCCCCGCGAGGTTCTGCGCCAGGCCATCATGCAGGTCATAGGCCACGCGCTTGCGTTCGTCTTCCTGGGCAGTGAACAGTCGATGGACCAGCTCGGACATCGTCCGCTCCCGTGCTTGCAACGCCTGGAGCAGTCGGCTGTTTTCCATGTGCGCCGCCAGCAGCGTCGCGAGCAATTGCAGTGACTCGATGTCTTCGTTGTCGGGGGCGCCCAAGGGCACGCTGTTGCCCAGCAGCAGGGCGCCGAACACGATGCCGTCCGCACCTCGCAACGGCATGCGCAACACCTGCGCCAGGGCTTTGCCCGGGCAGTCCAACCATTGCGGTTCCGGCGCCGAAGGCTGCGCGAGACTGGCCAGCAGGTCGAGTCCATCGCCGCTGCCGTGGCTGGCAACGGTCTGCAGCGTGGTGTCCGGCGTCCACTCCAGCAACAGGCCATGGTCCATGGCGACGAAGGCGCACGCTCGCTGCACCGCACGCTGGCGCATCTGCGCCAACGGCAGCCGGGTCAGCTCATGGCCGGTACCCAGCAAAAGACCCAGGCGTGCCGCCCGGCTTTGCGACTGGCGATATTGGCTGCGCATCGCCAGGGCGCTGCCTGGGTCATGGGGTGGGCTTTGCAATGGGGGAACTCCAGCGTGGAAGGGCATCGGCCCGTAAGTGATTGGCTTCATTAGACCTTGCGATCGGCACCCAGCCTATCTGCCGAATGGCATAGGCGATCGGCACCGGTTGGCCGATGGCGGGCACCGCGTGGACCGGCAAAGTGGGGCCATTGAAACCCAAAGGAACGCAACGATGAAAATGAAAACCTGTGCCATTGCCGCTTTTTTCCTGCTGGCCGCGCCATTTGTCCAGGCCGTGGAAACCGTGCCGTTCGTATACCGCACCGTCGCCGAGCTACCGCAAAAGCAAACCGACCGGGAAATTGCGGGGCTGTTCGACCGTTGGAACGTGGCACTGCAAACCGGCAGCGCCAGCGCCGTGACCGCCCTCTACGCCCCGGATGCGATATTGCAACCGACTGTTTCCAACAAGGTGCGCAGCACTCCAGAACAGATCCAGGACTACTTTGTGCACTTCCTGGCAGGCAAGCCGGTCGGCGTGATCAACTACCGGGAGATCCGTCACCTGGGCGCCGACGCGGCGATGGACAGTGGCGTCTACACCTTCACGCTGACCCAGGCCGACGGTTCCAAACGCGAGGTGCAGGCGCGCTACACCTTCCTCTACGAGCGACTCGACGGGCAGTGGAAGATCATCAACCATCACTCGTCGGCCATGCCCGAAGTGCCCAAGACCCTGCACGCAAGCCACTGAGACGGACGGCGCCCTTGTGGTCCAGGGCGCTGATTCATCGACCATCTTCTACTGCCTTGTATTAAAGCCTTGGAATAGCCTGCGGATATTAATTAGAATCAGTCTCATTAACGACATTCTTGCCCAGGGCTTCTTCACATGCTTGATGCAGCAAAGCCGGCGGAGCACGCCCTCCATGGGTTATACCGCGACCACGGCGGTTGGCTGGAAGGTTGGCTGAGGCGTCGCATGGGCAACGCCTGGGATGCCGCCGACCTGCGCCAGGATACGTTTCTACGGGTGTTGTCCAGCGCCCAGCCGTTGGCGGATCTGCAAGAACCGCGCGCTTATCTGCTGACGGTAGGGAAGCGGCTGTTGAGCAATTTCTATACCCGCCGCAACCTGGAACAAGCCTATCTCGACGCATTGGCGAACCTGCCTGAAGCCTGTGTACCGTCTCCCGAGCAGCGCTGGTTGCTGCTGGAAACCCTCCACGCCTTGGATGAGTTGCTCGATGGCCTGCCGCCGCTGGTGCGCAGGGCATTCTTGTGGAGCCAGCTCGAAGGGCTGGGCTACCGGGAGATCGCCGAGCGCTTGCAGGTGGCCGAGCGCACCGTCAAGCGCTACATGGCCCAGGCTTATGAGCATTGCCTGTTGGTGGACTTTTGACTCGCCAGGCGCTGACGCCCGAGGCCCGCGAAGTGGCCCGGGCAGCGGCCCGGTGGCTGGCGATGATCGAGTCCGGCGAGGAGGGGGTCGACCACGCTGCGCTGCAACGCTGGCGTGACAGCCACGCCGAGCACGAAGCCGCGTGGCAGAAAGCCCTGTTGTTACGCCAGCGATTTGCCGGGGTGCCGCCTTCATTGGGCATGGCCACGCTCGATCGTCCGGCACTGTCCCGTCGCGCCGTGCTCAAGCGCGCGTTGGGCGTCGCCGCCCTCGTGCCCACGGCCTGGCTGCTCGGGCGTGAATTGCCGCTGGACGTCTGGCGCGCCGACCTGCACACCGCCACCGGCGAGCAACGCCGCTGGACGTTGGCCGATGGCAGCACCCTGCAATTGAACACCGATAGCGCCGTGGACCTGGATCTCAAGGCCCGCCGCTTGGTGCTGGTGCGCGGTGAGATATCCCTCAAGGCCGCTGGTACCGTGCCTTTGACAGTGCAAGGCCCGTACGGCGTCATCACGATCAATCGAGGCGAAGCGTGCATCCGCCTGGATGAACGCACCTGCCATGCTTCGGTGCTCAGCGGCGAGCTGCAGCTAACACCGTTGCGCGGTCCGTTGGTGACCTTGGAAGCCGGGCAGCAAATCGATCTGCACGCCACGGGCGCGGGGCCGGTCAGCGGCTTCGACGTCGCACAATTGGGCTGGCGTGACGGCGTGCTCGTGGCACAGAACCAACGCCTGGGGGACTTCCTGCGTGAGCTGGACCGTTATCGCCCGGGCGTGTTGCGCTGGGACCCGGCACTGGAATCGCTTCGCGTCACCGGTAGCTTCCGCCTGGACAATACCGATCGCATCCTTGCGCTGCTCTCGGCCAGCCTGCCCTTGGAGGTGCAGATGCGTACTCGCTATTGGGTCACGTTGACGCCACGCAAAAATATCGCCTGAAGCCTGTCCCTTTTTTTTGTCTCGCTTGTCATTCCTGGCAACTGAACAAAAAACGAGAGCGTTCTCCAATGTCCGCAGTCACACCGTTGCACCTACGCCCGGCCATCGCCGGTTGGCGTCCGCTGTTGCGCCACCCTTTGTTGAAGCTGGGCTTGCTGCTGAGCCTGAGCGCCAGTGCGTTGTTGGTAACGCCCAGCCAGGCAGAAGAAAGCGCCCGGCGCAGCTATCAAGTGCCCGCCGGCAGCCTGGGGTCGGCACTGACCCGCTTCGCTGGACAGGCGGGGGTCAATCTGTCGGTGGACCCGGCCCTGGTCAGCGGTCGCGACAGCGCCGGCCTCTCCGGTGAGTACGGTGTGCAGGACGGCTTTGCGCGGTTGCTGCAAGGGTCCGGCCTGCAATTGCAAGCCGTCGGGGAGCAGGCGTACATCCTGGTCCCGGCACCCGAAGGCAGCAGCCTGCAATTGGCCCCTACCTCGATCCTCGGCACCACCGGTTCGGCGGGTGGGGAACCCTATGCGGGCGGCCAGGTCGCCCGGCGTGGTTCCCAGGGGTTGCTCGGTTCGCGGGACTTCATGGACACCCCGTTCAGCATGACGACCTACACCGGCGAGACGGTAAAGAACCTGCAGGCACGGACCTTGGGCGACTTGATCGCCAGCGACCCTTCGGTGCGCGCCACCAACCCGGCGGGCGGTCGCTATGAACAATTCACCATCCGAGGGTTGAGCCTGTTCAACAGCGACGTTGCCTATAACGGCCTCTACGGCCTCTTGCCGACCTACACGATCGATATGGAAATGGCCGATCGCGTCGACATCCTCAAGGGGCCGACCCAGCTCATCAACGGGATTTCGCCGCGTGGCAGCGTCGGCGGGGGGATCAACGTGGTGCCCAAGCGCGCCACCGACCAGCCGATCACCTCCATCACGGGCAGCTACGCCTCCGACAGCCAACCCGGCGCTGCCGTGGATGTGGGCCGCCGTTTCGGCGAAGACAACCAGTTCGGTGTCCGTTTCAACGGGGTGAAACAGTCCGGCGACACGGATTGGGATCATCAAAGCGTGGACCGCGAGATGGCGGTGCTGGGCCTGGACTTTCGTGGCGAGCGCCTGCGCCTTTCCACCGACATCGGCCACACCGAGCGTGATACCGATGCGCCCCAGGAGCGCGTCCAGGTGGCGGCCGCGGCGCCGATTCCCCACGCCAGCGACGTGCGTCGCAACTACGCGCAGCATTGGAGCAAGGCGCGTACCGAGGACACCTTCGGCGCGGTGAACGCCGAGTACGATGTCAACGATTCCGTGATGCTTTATGGCGGGGCGGGAGCCCGCAAGAGTCATCACGATTTCCTGCGGCACAACGTTTCGGTCAGCAACGCCGCGGGCGACTTCACCGTGTCGCCCCGGGACTTCACGCGTGATGAAGATGTCCGCACCGCCAACGCCGGCGTGCGCCACTGGTTCCATACCGGGCCGGTGAGCCACGAGGTCAACCTGGCCGCCAGTTATTTCTACATGGATTTCGAAAACGGCGGCGCCCGATACGCCAACGGCCGCAGCAACCTGTACGACCCGGTGCAGACACCCACGCCGAACGTGCCCACGCGCCCGGATCCGAAGGTCTACACGGAGAACCACTTCAGCGGCGTCGCCCTGTCCGACACCCTGGGATTGTTCGATGACCGGTTGCTGTTGACCCTCGGCGCCCGCTGGCAGCGCGTGGAGGTGGACGATTGGTCCGATGGCGTCAAGGGCCCCACGGCCTATGACGAAGAAAAGGTCTCGCCGTCGGGCGGCATTCTGTTCAAGGCGACCGACAGGCTGTCCCTTTATGCCAACTACATGGAGGGCTTGAGCCAGGGCAAGATCGCGCCGACATCTGCCGATAACAGTGACGAAATCTTCCCGCCGTTCATCAGTCGCCAGGTCGAAGTCGGCGCCAAGTATGATGCCGGTGCGCTCGCGGTAACCGCCGCGGTGTTCCGGATCAAACAGCCGGCCTATGCCACCGATGCCACGACAAACCTGTTCGGCCCGAACGGCAAACGGGAAAATACCGGTGTGGAATTGAGCGTATTCGGTGAACCGCTCAAAGGCGTGCGCCTGCTCGGGGGCTTGATGTACATCGACAGCGAATTGACCGATACCACCAACCCCGCCTTCGACGGCAACCGGGCGCCGGCCACGCCGGAGTACAACATTAACCTCGGCGCGGAATGGGACGTGCCGACGGTGCAGGGGCTGACGCTGACCAGCCGGGGCATCTATTCCAGCTCCCAGTATCTGGATCCGTCCAATACCAAAAAGATCGATTCGTGGGAGCGCTTCGACGTTGGCGCGCGGTATGCCTTCAAGGTGGATGACAAGAACATCACGTTGCGCGCCAATATCGAGAACGTTGCGGACAAGCGTTATTGGAGCTCGGCGGGGGCTTCGGATGACAGCGAGCCGGGGTTGACCTTGGCGACCCCTCGCACCTACCTGGTTTCGGCCACTGTCGATTTCTGAGCAGGGTTCAAATACTCCCCGGCTTGGTATTCCCCTCACTCCGGCATTGCTCCGCGGGCCCACCGCGCAATGCCGGATTTTGACATGTTCCTGTCAGTCACCGGTCACCTTGACGTCAGCGTCCCCCTCCTAGAGTGCAACCACCATCCCGGTCAGGACAGTGGAGTCCACCATGAACATTCAAACCTTCTCGGTCGCCAGCCTGCTGGCAGTGATCACGTTGAGCGGTTCGCCCCTGTTCGCCAAAGAACAGACCCAAGCCCCTGCCTACGAATACGGCATGCCACTGGACATCGCCCAGGCCATTCGTATCGAGGAACCGAAATCAACCGTATGCGAAGTCGGGCAGGCAACGATGACCTACGTCGACACGCAGGGGGAGATTCGTCACGTCAGCTTCCTCCAGCAGACAGACGCCTGCTCCGTCCAGTAAGCCCGGCCGCGCCGGTTCGCAATCCAACCAAGGAACTCAATCATGTGGAATAGAACAATCACTCCCGCAGGCGGCCTTTTGCACACCATGAGCCAGCTCATGCGGCGAACCCGAACATTGACGGCCGGTATCGCGCTGCTCAGTGCGATGAGTATCGAAGCATCGGGTCGTGTCGCGCCGAAACCCGACTGGTCGACCAACGACATGCCCTCCCAGAAGGGCCGGATTGTCCTGGTGACCGGCGGCACCAGCGGCATGGGCTATGAGGATGCGCTGGCCTTGGCGCGTGCGGGGGCCGAGGTGATCATCGCTGCGCGCAATCCGGAGCGGGGCGCGGAGGCGATCAAGCGTATCCGCGAGGCGGTCCCTGACGCCAAGTTGCAGTTCGAGTCGGTGGACCTGGCCAACCTGTCATCGGTGCGCGGCCTGGCCGAGCGTCTCAACCAGAGGCTGCCGCGCCTGGACGTGCTGATCAATAATGCAGCGATCATGGCGCCGCCCGAGCGGGGCACATCCGCCGATGGCTTCGAGCTTCAGTTGGCAACCAACTACCTCGGGCACTTCGCGCTGACCGGCCTGCTGGTTCCGCTGCTACGGCAAAGTGACGATCCCCGCGTGGTGAGCCTTTCCAGCATCGCGGCCACCCGCGGCGCGGTGAATTTCGATGACCTGCAAGCCGAGCAGAAGTACGACCCTTATGCGGCCTACGCGCAGTCGAAACTGGCCGTCCTGCAGTGGTCGTTCGCGCTGCAACGGCGCAGTGACGCGCAGAAATGGGGTATCCGCAGCATCGCCGCGCATCCTGGCGTGGCCGTCACCGAACTGGTCGCCCGCGGGCCCGGGGTCAACAGTGAGTTTGGCCAGCGCTGGGCTAAGGATCGCGAGGCCTACCATTCCGCGGCACAAGGGGCGCTGCCCACGCTATACGCGGCCACCGCCGAGCAGGCCGTTGGCGGTGCGTACTACGGCCCGACCGGCGATGACGAAAAACGCGGTCCGCTGGGGTTCGCCAAAACGCCACCGACCGCGACCAACGAAGCGGATGCCGAACGGCTCTGGGCCACCTCCGAGCGCCTGACCGGCGTTACCTATCGCTGATCCGACCCCCGGCGCGGGCGTTCGTCCCGCGCCTATCCTCTGGCCTGTCGCCGTCTCCCTGGAGTTTCCATGAGTACGATTTCCTACTTGCACCGGCTGAGCCTCGCCCTCAACGCCCGCGACGGTGAGCTGCGTCCGGCGCTGTGCGGGTTCCTGCTGTTCCTTTGCCTGTTTACCGGTTACTTCATGCTGCGTCCGATCCGCGAATCGATGGGCATCGCGGCGGGCGTGGAAAACCTGCAATGGCTGTTCACCGCGACCTTCCTGGTCATGCTGGCGGCTGTTCCGTTGTTCGCCTGGCTCAGTTCCCGGGTCCCGCGGCTGCGCCTGATCGATTGGGTCTATGGCTTCTTCGGCATCAATCTGCTGATGTTCGTCGAGGTCTTCCAATTTTTGCCGGACAGTGTCTGGCTGGCCCGGGTGTTTTACGTCTGGATATCGGTGTACAACCTGTTCGTCGTGTCGGTGGCCTGGAGCTTGATGGCGGACGTGTTCGACAGTGAGCAGGCCAAGCGCTTGTTTGCGTTCATCGCCGCCGGCGCCAGCGTCGGCGGCCTGCTGGGGCCGGCGCTGAGCGCGCTGTTGATCGACACCTTGGGCGCGTCGGGCTTGATGCTGCTGGCGGCTGTGTTGCTCGGCGCCACGCTGGTATTGAAACGGACCTTGATGAGTTGGCGCGGGCAAGGCGGGGCCGGTCGCCCCGGCGCAGCGCCCACGCAAAGCCCCCGGCAGCCCCTGGCCGGCAACCCGTTCAGTGGGATGCTTGCGGTGCTCCGCTCGCCGTACCTGTTGGGGATCGCCGGTTTCGTGGTGTTGTTGGCGACGGTCAGCACCTTCCTCTATTTCGAGCAGGCGCGCCTGGTGGCCGAGCACTATCCGGACCGCGCATCGCAAGTGCGCATCTTCAGCACCATCGACATTATCGTGCAGGCCGGCGCGTTGCTGTCCCAGTTATTCATCACCGGCCGGATCGCACCCAGGCTCGGCGTGCGGGCATTGCTGGCCGTCGTCCCGTTGCTGATGTGCATCGGCTTTTTGGGACTCGCCCTGGCGCCTGGCTTTGCGCTGCTGGCGACGTTGATGATTGTGCGACGGATCGGTGAGTACGCGTTCGTCCGGCCGGGCAGGGAGATGCTGTTCGCGCCGCTGGACGCTGAAAGTAAATACAAGGCCAAGAACTTCATCGACACCGTTGTCTATCGCGCCGGTGACGCCATGAGCGGCTGGGCCAAGAGCCTGCTCGACCAGCTGGGCCAAGGTGCGGGCGTGGCCGCGATAGTCGGGGCGTGCTGCGCGTTGCTCTGGGGTTACCTGGGTTGGCAACTCGGGCGACAGGCGGATGATGCCGCTTCCAGGGAGCTGCGCTTGGCGGTCATTTCGGCCAGGGCATGAAGCGTATTTATTTTCATCGCGGCGTTGCGCCAGCGACTTGAACGTCTGCCTCTATGCACCCTCTGACAGTAATGCAGGGCGAATGCACTTCGCCCATTTCCGCTCGGAGGATAGGTTTACATGAACATTCTAATGGTCCTTACATCCCACGATCAGTTGGGCGACACCGGCAAGAAAACCGGTTTCTGGCTGGAGGAATTCGCCGCCCCTTACTACGTATTCGTCGACGCCAACGCCGCAGTGACGCTGGCTTCGCCGAAGGGCGGACAGCCGCCCCTGGACCCCAAGAGCGATGAAGAACAGGCCCAGACCGATGCAACGCGGCGCTTCGCCACAGATACCCAGGCCCAGGCGGCGTTGGCCAACACCGTGCCGCTGGGCGAGGTCGATCCGTATGATTTCGACGCGGTGTTTTACCCCGGCGGTCACGGCCCGCTGTGGGACCTTGCCGAAGACACCGATTCCAAGACCCTCATCGAAGCCTTTTATGCCTCGAACAAACCCATCGCCGCTGTCTGCCACGCGCCCGGCGTGTTCAAGAACGTCAACGCGCCGGACGGCCAACCGGTGGTGAAGGGTAAAAAGGTGACCGGCTTCACCAACACCGAGGAAGAGGCGGTGGGCCTGACGCAGGTGGTGCCGTTTCTGGTCGAGGACATGCTCAAGGCCAAAGGGGGCGAATATTCCAAGGGCGCGGACTGGGGAAGTTATATCGTCGAGGATGGGCACCTGATCACCGGCCAGAATCCTGCTTCATCCGAAGCCGCCGCCAATGCACTGATCAAGCGGCTGCAGCAGGAACAGAGCGCTTGAGTCGGCCTTCGTGGGGGCGACCCATTGGGTCGCTCCCGGTGTAGGAGAATCATTCATGCAAGACCCTTTCAATCTGGCTCGTTTCGTCGAGGCGCAGCGGCCGATATTCAGTCGCGCCATGGACGAACTGCGTGCCGGCCGGAAGAGGAGTCACTGGATGTGGTTCATCTGTCCGCAATTACAAGGGCTCGGCCATTCCGAAATGGCCCGTCGCTTTGCGATTTCCGGCCTTGCCGAGGCCCGCGCATACCTGCAACACGATGTGCTCGGACCCCGGCTGGAGGAAGCCGTGAAAACGGTGTTGCAACACAGCGGTATCAGCGCCGAGCGGATATTCGGCTCGCCCGATGATTTGAAGTTTCGTTCCTGCTTGACGCTGTTTATCAGCGCCCAGTCGGGATCTGCCCTGTATCAACAGGCGCTCGATCAGTTTTATTCGGGGGAGCCGGATCCTGTAACGCTCGATCTGCTTCGCCGGCAAGTGTGAAACAGCATCAGGTCGGCAAATGAAGCGGCGCCATCATCGGTCTAGGACGCCCTGTATCAATGCGGCAACAAGGAGAACAAACGATGACACTTCATCCTATCCTGTTCATGGGGGGTTCTGGCGCTATCGGCCACCACACCGCCCGGGCGCTACGCGCCGCTTATCCCGACGTACCGCTGCTGATCGGTGGGCGCGATCTTGCGAAGGCCCAACGCACTGCCGAGCAACTGGGCGGGGCGCAGGCCGTGGTGATCGATTCCAGCGCCGAAGACCTGGGCCTCGGCGATCGCGCGGTCAGCGCCGTGGTGGTCTTCTACATGGATCACGCCCTCGCCGGACTGCGTTTTGCGCAGCAGCGCGGAGTGCCGCACCTGAGCATATCCTCCGGCGTTTTCGAAATCGCCCCGGAGATAGCGATGTACATGCACACACCAGGCGCCTCGGCCATTGTCCTCGGTTACGAGTGGATGGTCGGCGCAACAACGGTGTCGACGTTGAGCATCGCCCGGGAATTTGGCCGGATCGGTGCTATCCGGATCGACGCGCTGGTGGATGAGCAGGACACCGGTGGTCCGACCGTTGCCAGCGATTTCAAACACCTGAACAAGATGCTCCCCGCCGCGCTGACAAGACGCGACGGACTATTTGTCTGGCGCGAAGGGGAAGATTCCAAGACGCGGTTCCAGGCGCTGGATGGCACGGAAATCGAAGCCTCCGGTTTCTCCTCCATCGATGTCGCCGGCCTGGCGGCTGCGACGGGCGCACCGAATGTCCAGTTCAACATTGGCATCGGTGTGAGCTCCAGCCGGCGCCAAGGGCAACCGATGTCCACCGAGATCATCATTGAACTCGCTGGTGAAGACCTGGACGGCAACCCGCTGCGCACCCGTCATGCCGTCGTCCACCCGGCAGGCACCGCGCCGCTGACCGGCCTCAGCGTCGCCATGAACCTTGAGCGCCTGCTCGGATTAGACGGCCAGCCTGCGACGCCGCCGGGGCTCTATTTTCCTTATCAGCTGTTGGATGCTGAAGCGTATCTTGAGCGTTTGAAAGGAGAGGGTGGTGAGTTGCGCCGGTTGCAGGTGGGTTAAGCGCGTCGTTCGGGGATAAGCCTGCTTTGCAGTTTATTCATCGAGACCCAGCACTATTCCAGTGAGTGCTGGCCAGGCGTTAACCGAATGGCTTGGACAGCAGCCGCTTTTGCCGCGCAGCCGGTGCACTGGTCGGGAACACCACCTCGCGCGGCCGAAACCGCGCGAGGCCGCAGGCGGCGGCGATGCGTTGGCGCTGCTGGCCATGAACCAGCGCCTGGCGAAAACTGTGTTCGTTCTGCGCCAAGCCCAGGATGTAACGAGTCCCCGCCTGGAAATGTCCGCCATTGGCCTGCCACCAGGCATCGACGGACTGCGGGTTTGGCCAGGGCAGGTTCTCATCGGGGTCCATGAGTACATGCGGGTCTTCGGGGCTGTCGTTCGGGCCCCCATCGAAATCCGGCAGCACGTGTAGCTCCAGGTCGAGCAAGGCCAGGTCGGCTCCGGTAATCAAGCTGAAGGCTTCGCCAGCGACCCTGGCGTAGGGCAAATCGCCCATGTGCTGGATCAACCAAGGCACGCTCACCGGATCGCCCAACAACCCAAGGGCCTCGATGCCGATGCGCCGCTGTCCGGGATTTTGTACTAGCTGGCGTATCCAGGCGATGCTGGCCTCGCGCGGCTGCCAGGCGAGCAACACGCAGGCTGCGCGGTATTGAAATTCGCCCGATTGCTCGGCGAATGACCGCAGCGGTTCGAGGGCTTGCTGGTCGCCCATCTGTGCCGCCGCCCAGTTGGCCCAGAAACGGGCGGCGCAATCGTGATGTTGCCGGTGGACTTGGATGAGCGGCAGCAAATCCTGCCGGCGCAGCTCGCCGGCGGTGCGGGCGGCACGTGCCAGCACACGGGGGTCGGCATCGCAGAGCGCGGTTTGCATGGCGAGGCCGGGATCATGGCGATGCATGCCGCAGGCAGCCAGGCCCAGGCGACGAAACAGTGGCTCGGGCGCGGCGAGCATGCGGTCGATCCAGGGCGATATGCGCGCCCAGTCAAGCCATCCCAAGGCCATCCGATAGCCGCGCTCCGTTTCCACCGCTCCTCGCAAATGTTCACTGAGGCGCGACAGCACTTTCGGATTGGCCGCCTCGAAGGCCAGCACGACGCTGGCGAACATCTCGCCGATGGCATGCGGGCCGAGCTGCTCCAGGAGGGCTTCCAGTCCGGCCGGCCCGGCGACGCGCAGGCCATCGAGGTGCGCTTCGATACGCGCTTCCAACGCGTCGAGCTCATCGAGGTCGTAATGCGGTGCGCGTAGCGCATAGTCGCGCAGGACTGCAAGGAACCCGGCTTCTTCTACATGCAGGTCAAGGATGACGGGCAGCGTATTCATTGGTCAGTCCGAATGAAGGGTTTAGCCGCGTCAATCAATTTGCAGGCACCGTTTCCAGCTCGAACCATCGAACTCCATGACGTCCTTGGGCCCGATGGACCACATGATCCCGTCGGCCGCACTCAGGTGATAACAGGTGCGCGGAGCGTCATCGCCGAAATCGACAGGCTTGAGCGTGTCGCCCTCCAGCCGGTAGACGAAATGCGTGGACGATACATACAGCTGGCCGGCGAAATGCTCCATGCCCCAAAGATCCTCCCGGGTGCTGTCGTGCTCGATCACTTCCCATTGATCGTCGCGTCCGCGCAGCAGGGTCCCGAGTTGGCCGCAAGCATAGGCATAACCGTCCTCCGCGCAGCGAACCTTGTACAGCGCCAGGTTGGTTGGGCTGTTCTGCTGAGTAAAGACCGCTCCGTCGTATTTCCAGATTTCGCCTTCCCAGCCGACGGTGTAGATTTCCTGCTCGGTGAAGCCGTCAATGGATTCGAAGCTGGTGTCGGTGATGGGTATATCGCCGACCTGGGCGCTCTGGTCGATGCATCGCCATTGGTCTTCGCCGTCGCGCACGTAGGCTTGGCGGCAGGTGCCCACGGCGTAGGCACGACCTTTGGCGATGCCACGGATTTCTCGAAGGGGGCCACGTCTTGTTGGGTCGACACCGCAGCTGGCGATGGAAGCTTCTTCCTTGACAACACCGCCGCCACTGGCCTCAACCGAACCATCGGCGCCCAGCGTCAGCGAGCGCTCGGCAGGTACATGGCAGACCGTTCCGGAGCAGGCAAGCCATGGCACTGTCCCGGCATACCAAACGCCTTGGTAAAACGTATAGAGGATCGAATCAACGTAACCCTCGCTGGTCGCAGCGTCGTGCGTGGCAATCAAATAACCCAGGTCTGAGTGGCGAACGACGCCAGTGGTGAGGCTGAGGCCGCTGAATGCGGGGTTTCTGGGGTCCATTTCGATCTCCTGATATAGGGGGGGTTACGGGCCTGGCCTGTTACCTAGCATTTCAGCCGCTGCCCTGGCGCGTTGTTGAGGATCACTGGTCATTGAGGCGCGTGCATTGATCGGCTTCTCCTCGCCAGGGTCCTTCGCTTTGTCGTGGTACTTGTTCAACTGGGCTTCCAGGCACTCCTGGGAACAGTCGGAGTCCGGAAAGGTTTTTTTGGCCGCCTTGGCCCCTGTCTCCGTGGCTTTCGCTCTTGGCCATTCGCCTTTTGCATCGGCTTGCTGCAAAGCCACCACCCCACGTCGGGTATGCATCTGACCGTGGGTGGCTGTGGTCTGGTTCGGGCCCTCCACACACATGACCGGGGCCTTGTCGGTCTGGTATTTGCTCCAGCCGGCTTTGGTCGGGTGCTGGTTCCTGGGCTGGCCGGCGAAGGCCGGGCCGTCGGTGAAAGAGGCGGAGTCGATAAGGTGATCTCCGGTTTGTCCCGGGCAACACCTGTTGGGTTTGTATGGCGCGAGAAAGCAGCGCAAGGCCTTTTGGCACGCGTCGGCGTTGATGGTCTTGGCCAACGATGAATATTCGTTCAGGACGTCGGTGTGTGCAGCGGTGTAGGCCGGATCAGCTGCGAACCCGTCGCCTGCCGTTTTCTTTGCAGTGTTGCGCGATTGGAGGGCTTTCTTCAGCGTGTCGGTATTGGGACAAACCACTTTCTTGCTGGTGTCACACGCGTCGTTCACCCGTTTTTTTTCGCCCTCGCACTGGGCCAGCCCTTCGGCCAGTGCCATTCGATCCGAATAAGGCCAAGGCACCGTGTTGCCGGGTTGAGAAGCATGGTTGTGGGTGGTCAGGTCCATGTGCCGGACGACATTCTTGCCCTCATATTTCACGTCCATCGACCAAGAGGTGAAATACACCTTGCCCTTGTTCTGGCTGGTGACAATGCCCTTCTTGGGCGCATTTCCGGCCTCGTCGCCGTAACTGGTCTTGAAGTAGCTCTTGTCCTTGAGCATTACCTCCTTGCCGGTGATTTTTACCGTTCGGGTGCCTTTGGTCGTGTCCTTGGCCATGCCCGTGTTGGGGTAGGGGATGGGCACGCCCAGCGGGGTGGGCGGCGCCTGGGGCGGGGTGAAGCAGACGTCCGGAAAGCAGGCGATCGACTTGCCGTCCGCCGCCTTGCAGGCGACTTCCATGTTGTTGGCGAAGACTTCGTTGGCCATCAGGCAGCCCTCACTGTCCGGTAGCTGAGCAGCGCGGCGGCGCGTTCGCCGGCATCGTTGCCCAGATGGCAGAAAACATTCGGCCCTTCGCCGTAGCCCTTGCGGCTCGCGGCCAGTGCCACGGCGAGCATCACCGGACCGATGGCCGCGCCGACTTCGCCGATACAATCGGCCGGGTGCCACAGATGGAAGAATTCCTTGCGCACCCGCAGGCTGCGACTCAGGGCCAGGGAGGCCTCCTTGAAGTAATACTGTTCGCCGGAAATATCCGCCAGGCGATAATCCATCTGTTCCAGCCCGCAACCGGCCTCGCCCAGCGCCGCGCGCACGGCTTGGGTCAGGCCTTCGGCGCGCAGCGGCAGATCCAAGGATTGCACCGTGGCCGGTTCCAGGCCGAAACCCAGGCCAATGCAGGTCAATTGCGGTGTTTCGTCGCTGACGGGCGCAGCCAGCACCACAGCTGCGGCACCTTCGCCCGGAATGAAACCGTTGGAGTTCTCGCTGGTCAGCAAGCGTTCGCGTTGCTCGAACGCGGCGAGGGTGGGGCCGCAAAGCAACGAATCGACGCCGGCCACCAGCACATGGCAATGGCCGCCCTGGTGGATCAGCCTGCGTGCGTCAAGCAAGGCTACGGCGGCGCTGACCCGGCCCCTCGGGATGATGTTCGAGTCGGGGTGGAAGCGCCGGCCCAGCTCAGTTTCGATATCACGCAGCAATTCCCTGTCGAGGCCATTCAATCGCCCGGGCCGCTCGGCCTCGGCCACGCCCAGCAGCAGCGGAATCTTCTCCGGATCAACCCCTGGGACGCTTTGCAACGCCTCGGCGATGGCGCGAGAGGCCATCTTGATCAGCTTCGTGCGACCGCGCCAGGGTTGTTCCAATGGCACGCTGGCGCCGATGATCCACTCGCCGGCGCGGTCGATGAAACGGGTTTCCTGGAAGTTGTCGATGGCACAGCGAATTGCCGCGCAGCCCGCCGGAGCGCTGAGGCCGACAGCACTGATCATCCCCGACCCGATGATGCACAGGGCTGTCATCAGTGGGTTTCCTCGGGCGCTCGCTTGGCTTTCACCAGGGCGCCCAGCGAGGGGTAATAATCCTTGCCCAGCTCACGGGCGCGCCACCAGCCCGTGGGCATCGTGCCGACGAGCACCTGGGCGATTTCAAAGATGTTGCGTCGCAGCGGACGGGCGATGCGCCACGTCAACTGTACCTGGCGCTCCTCTGTGTCGATCAGCAAGGTGTCGATCACCGCCGAGACTGTTTCATGGCCGCCTTTGTTCTTGAAAAAGGTCACCGGCACGTCCATTTCGGGCACACGAAAGCCCGCTCTTTCCTGGGGGGTGAGGTTGAGCAACAGCACCTCTTCGCCGCCGCGCAAGTAGTCGGTTTGCTGATCCTCAGGGGCGGCCTGGAAGTAGCGGTTGTCGAAGTCCGCGGGCAAGAACGGAAAGCTGTCAGCCAACCAGGCATCGTCATAAGTCCCGGCAAAGCGGGCGCGTTGCGGCCAGCTGCGGCCGATGGGACCCAGGGCCATGGGGCGGAAGTCGCCGGACGGCGAGTCGATGGGCTTGCCCAGCTCTTCGGTGTTGGGCATTGGCCTGCCGACAATGTCGATATCGTCGGTGTTGCTTGGGTACCAGCCGCAACCGCACGGGTTTTGCGGATGGCAATCAAGCATTTCGGGTACGTTCGCCATGGTGCGGGAGCCACCGAAAGCCTGGGCGTAGGTAATGGCCTGCTCGGTAAACGGCTGGGGTGAACCGGGCGTCAGGCCCATCAACCCCGGTTGCCATTGCCGAGGGCCCAGCACCGAGAAGGCCTTGCTGACCCGGCCGACCCGAATGCCGGCGGTCAATTGGGTCACGGGCCGGCCGCCGGGAGCATAGGCCTTGCCGCAGAGCAGCACATCGCAGCATGGCTTGAACGGGGCGAAGTCCATTTCCTGTTGGGGGGCGCTGAGGCCCGGCTCACCGAGGAAGGCGTCGGCCATCAGCAGCGGCTGCTGGGAATCGGCGAGGGTTGCGACGCGGCCATCCAGCGGCAGATCGAACGTGCCTTTGGCCACAACGACCAGGGATTCGCGACCATCGGGCGCCATGCCCAGGGTATAGGCCACTTGCAGTTGGCTGGCGTTGAGCAATTCCATGTGCGACTGCCTGTCTAGTTGATTTGCACCGAACCGCCCTTGATGCGGTTGACCCCGCTGGAGCGGCTGGAAAGGTAGGTGCCCCGAATGATCACCTTGCCCGCGCGGGTCAGGGTGATGCTGGCTTTGCCGCAGCGCAGGACAAGCTCCCGCTCCGCGCAAAACTCCAGGCGTTCGCCGTCCAGGTGGGCGACGGCTGGCGTTGTGGTATTCGGCAAGCGTTGGATGCGACCGATTACCAGCGGCTTGGCGAGGTCGCCGGCCTCGAACATCAGCGCGACCTGGACGCCGATGTCCTCGCGGGTCAGCGGCGTGGTGGTACGGGCGGCAAGGCCCGTATCGCCGGGGCAGCCAGGAAAGGCGACCACCGGGCCCTGCGCCGTGGGCACGTCCAGCAACACGCCGATCACGACGCCATCCACGCGTGCCGAAGTGGCGGTGGTGGCTTCTGGAAGCTGATACTCAACGGTCATGACGCCGACTCCGTGGCTAGTTCTGAAGGATTTTCTGGCCTTTGACGACCACATTCTTGTTGGCCTTGATATTGATGGCGCCGGAGCCGTCGACGGTGATGTTCTTGCCACTGATCACAATGCTGCCGTCCTTTTTCATCGTGATGCTGGCCGCGCCCGTGGTCAGGCTGATCGAGTCGCCGGCGTTGAGGGTGAAATGCTTGCCGACGTCCAGGCTGTCGTTCTGCTTGATGCCCGTGCTGCGGTTCTGGGCGACGTCGCGGGATTCGTTCTGGCCGATCCGAGTGCCCTGGTTGCCATTGATCTGGATGCCTTCGTTGCCCTGGACCGTCTCGTTGCGGTTGCCATTGATGTCGATGGTCTCGTTGCCGCCGACGTCCTCCGTGCGGTTGCCGGCGATGCTGATTTTCTCATTGGCGCCGACTTTCTCCGTGCGGTCCGCGCCGATGCTGATGGTCTCGTTGCTGCCCACGCGCTCGGTGCGATTGACGCCTATGGTGATCTTTTCGTTATTGCCGACATCCTCGGTACGGTCGACGCCGATGGAAATGGCTTCATTGTTATCGACCCTTTCCGTGCGGTCGTGTTTGACGCGCACGGTCTCGTCGTTGTCGATGGTCTTGCTGCGATCATGGCCGACCCAATGGGTCTCGTCGTTCTCGACCTCGATGTCTTGGTTCTTCTCGGCGTGGATGAATAACTGTTCCGCGCCTTTCTTGTCTTCCATGCGGATTTCGTTGAAGTTGGCCTGGGTGCCGTCCTTGCTCGACCGGCTCTTCACCCCGCTCTGGGTGGCGTTCGCCGGCAGCTTGTAGGGCACCGTCTGTTCGGCGTTGTAGACACGGCCGGTAATGATCGGTCGATCCGGGTCACCTTCGAGGAAGCTGACGATGACCTCCTGGCCAATCCGCGGAATCTGCACGGAGCCCCAGTTCTTGCCCGCCCACGCCTGGGACACACGGATCCAGCAGGAACTGTTTTCGTTGGACTGGTCATGGCGGTCCCAGTGGAAATGCACTTTGACCCGGCCATATTGATCGGTCCAGATCTCCTCGCCACTGGGCCCCACCACCACGGCCGTCTGCGGACCGCGGACAATCGGCATCGGCGTGAGCGGCAAAGGGCGGAAAGTCTGGCTGGCATCCATGCAGTCCAGCTCGCTGACGAACTGTTCGGCTACGTCCGACTGGCCGCTTTCATAGGCATCCTGACGAATCTGATAGCGGGCGATGACCACCAGGTATTCGCGGTTCTGGTCCGCACGGTCATAGCCCGTCAACGTGAACAAATGGCCGCAGCCCAATCCGCGTGCTCGGCCGCGCAACTGTACCCGCTCGAACTGGCTGTGAATGGCTTCGATGCGGGTGCGTGCGTAGTGATCGCCATCGTTGCTCTGGACGTATTCACCTGGATAGTCGTAGAGCGGGTATTCGCCGTTGCTGTGGTTGCGCGGCACGCTGGAACGCACCTCGAGGCTGGCGCGGGGGCGCAAAAAGTCGTAGTCGTTCAGGGCCAGCGAGCCCGGTTGCACCTCACGGGCCATTTGCCAATCGTAGAAATGATCGCGCTCGCGCATCTGTCGATCGGGCGGATAGAAGGGCACCGAGGCATAGTCCGCCACCGTGGAATGAGCGCCGTAGGCGTCGGCCAGCACCAGGACATGACGGGCCTTTTCATGGCGAAAGTAGTAATAGATACCTTCCTGCTCCATCAGCCGACTGACAAAGTCGAAGCTGGTCTCGCGGTACTGCACGCAATATTCCCACTCGCGGTAGCTGCCGCTCAGGCTGTCTTCGAAGTCCGAGAAGCCAAGGTCGCGGAAGACTTGCTTGATGATGTCCGGCACGGTCTTGTTCTGGAAAATCCGGCAGTCGGAGGTGCGCGTGAGCAGCCAGAACCACGGGCGCAGGCTGACGCGGTAGCCGGCGAACTGCCCGTGGCCCGTCAGTTGCCGGCAGTTACTGATGATGCCGTGAAAGTAGCGTTTGCCGCCGTCGTACAGCTCCAGGGCCAGGCCCATCGGCTTGCCGAGCAATTGATCGAACTGGATCGCCCGGTCTTCGGAGGTGAGGTCCAATTCGTAGTGGAACAGTCGGCCCAGTTCTTCGCTGCCGTCCATGCTTTGCAGCAACAGGACGTTCGCGCCGAGGGGACTCTCGACTTGCACCAAACGGGTGTCTTGGGTGATTGCCATCACGACTTCCAAACGGTGCAGAGCGAGCTGTAGAGGAACACTCTCGCTCCCGGCGGCGCGGAAGTCGTGCGGGAAACATTCAGGAATGTGGCGTTTTGCTTAGATCGAAGAACATCCACCGCACGGGTGATCTCCATATCGGCCTCGAAATCAATTCAGTCAAAGCGAACACGCAAAATTCCATTTACGTGCAGATAGCGTCTGGCGTTGGTTATAGCAGCCATTTCTGGAAAGTGCATATAGGCCGGATGTCCCAGGCGTACCGTACAACCGACACCGGTTACGAAACGCCTACCTGGGCAACGGCGAATTCGGCACTGGGGCTGGCGGGCGCTGGGGCTTGACGGAGGTGCCGAAGGTATTGCCCATGCGCACGCCGGTTGCCGCCGGGGTTGCCAGGCCGATGCTGTTCGGCGCGCGTTCGTTGACCGGCACCTCCAGCCCTTGCCGGGCCTGTTGTGCAGCGGCGGCCGCCTCGGGGTCATTGCCCATTTGCCGGCTCAGGCACTTGTAGTCGGGCGTCTTGTAGCCGCCGACGGTCACTTCGATACAGGCTGGGGCTTCGTCGCCCCGGGCGCCGTTCACGGCCAACATCAAGCCGATCGCGGCTGTCACGCCAATCCACTGTTTCATCACCGACCTCCTGGTCCGCCACGGGGGCGCTTTGTCGTCAGGACATCAGTCTAGTGCGGCCCCAAGGATTTGTATCAGTTGTCATACGACATTCATAAACTCCCATCAGGATGACGGTTTTCAACGGATACGTCAGTCGTGCAGCAGGGCATAACCGGGGGCGGGTGCAGGCGTGGATTGGCCAGGGCGCCCTTGGGGTGGCTGATGGCGGCGTTGTGCCTGTTGGCCGGGCCGGTACAGGCCGCGGGCCTGGTGGACCTGGACATAGCACCCCAGGAACTGGCCACGGCGCTGGAGCAGTTCAGTCGTGCGACGGGCATGGCGGTGCTGGTGGACCACTCGCTGTCGAGCCGGCGCCATACGTTGGGCGTCCAGGGCCTGTTCACGCCCGCCCAGGGGTTGAACGTGCTGCTCAGCGGCACCGGGCTCGCGGCGCATTATGCCCGGGCGGATGCGTTCACGTTGCAACCGGTGCAGGTCCGCGAGGTGCCGCTGCCGCCTGGCACGGCCCCTGGCTTGAGCGACAGCAACTATGCCGCGGCGATCCAGGCAGTCATCCAGCGCAACCTGTGCCAGTCGTCGCTGACCCGGCCCGGCGGTTATCGCGCTGTGCTGCAAG
The DNA here is from genome assembly GCF_035751725.1 of Pseudomonas frederiksbergensis. Classification (GTDB taxonomy): domain Bacteria; phylum Pseudomonadota; class Gammaproteobacteria; order Pseudomonadales; family Pseudomonadaceae; genus Aquipseudomonas; species Aquipseudomonas frederiksbergensis_A. Next base: position 2,872,357 of record NZ_CP142104.1, read on the forward strand.
TCTGGATCGGGCGCGATGGTGTGGCGCAACATGGCCGGCTGGTCAGTTCCACGGGCGACGTGGTGCGCGACAGGGCCTTGGTCAACAGTTTGCAAAACCTCAGGATCCACCGCCCTGCGCCCAGTTCGCTGCGCCAGCCGGTGACCCTGCTTTTGTTACCCGACTCATCAGGAAAAAGCATGGAATGCACAGCAGGGGAAGAGGTGCTCGGGCAATGAAAGACACTGGCCGCAGCCCGATGGTCAAGCTGTTCCTGACTTCCTACGAGGATTTCAAGGTGCGCCTGCGCAGGCGACTGGGCTCCGAGGAACTGGCCAACGACGTGTTGCACGAAACCTACCTGCGGGTCGATCGCATGGTCGACACGCAGGACATCGCGCAGCCCAACGCCTACCTCTATCGCATGGCCCTGAACATCGCCGCCGACCGTCGCCAATCCGATGCCCGGCTGCTCACCGGCAGCGAAATCGAAGAACTGCTGCAGGTTTCGGACGAAGCACAGGACCCGGCCCGCGTCGTGGGCGGACAAAAAGAACTGCAGGTCCTGCTCAAGGCCCTGTACGAGCTGCCTGCGCGACGGCGCAGGATTTTCATCGCCGCACGCCTGGAAGAGGCGCCCCACCTGGAAATTTCCCAGCGTTTCGGCATTTCCACGCGCATGGTTGAGAAGGAAATCAAGGCAGCCTTGGGGCACTGCGCGCTGCGCCTGGAAAGAAAAGTCATTCAGCGGTTCGGTCCCGGCGCGGGAAAACCGTCTTGAGAGTAGAGACCCGACCCATTCGTGAGTGTGTGTACGCTTGAATATCTTCAGCATCGCTTCCCCTGACGCCACGCCCGAGGCCCGATTGGCCAGCGAGGCCCGTGACTGGCTGATCCTGCTGACCTCGGGACGCGCCACCGTTGCCGATGCCCGCGCGTTGCGCCAGTGGTGTGGGCAAAGCCCCGAACACGCGCGGGCATTCGAGCAGGCCAAGGCGCTGTGGCACGGTTTGCAGCCAGCGGCCGAGGCATTGCAGGCCCCCCGGCATCTTGGCCGTCGCGCCTTGCTCGGTGGGGCGCTCGCGGCGTCGGCGGCGTTCCTGTTGATCCGCGCTACGGTGCCGGGCGGTGTTTCCGGGCTAGGTGCGGATTACATCACCGAAGTTGGCGAACAGCGCCGGATCGAACTGGGCGATGGCGTGAGCCTGGAGCTCAACACCCAGACCCGCCTTAGCCGTCGCCCGCTGGCCGAGGGTGGGCAGGCGTTGGAATTGCTGGCCGGCGAGGTTGAAGTGTCCGGCAACAGCAGCGCGACGATCAGCGTCCAGGCCGGTGCCGGCTGGATCAGCGCCGCCCAGGCCCGGTTCAATCTTCGCTACATTGACCAGAGCGTTTGTGCGACCTGCCTGGAGGGTGTCGTGCAAGTCCAGGTGCAAGGCCGGCAGTTTCGCCTCGAACCGGGCATGCAATTGACTTACGACACCCGTCACGTCGGCAGCCCACGTACCGCCGATGTCTCGGCCGCCGTGGCCTGGCGCGAACAGGTGCTGGTGTTCAACGACGCGACCTTGGCCAGTGTGATCGATGAGATCAACCGCTACCGTCCCGGCATGTTGCTGTTGCTCAACCGCGAGCTGGGCCTGCGCAAGGTCCAGGCGCGTTTTCGTCTCGACCAATTGGCCGGCGTGGCGCTACTGATTCGCGATGCCTATGGCGCCAAGTGCACCGAGTTGCCGGGCGGGGTGGTGGTGCTCAGCTGAGTTCGGCGGCGCCTTGGCTGGCGCCTTCGCGAGCAGGCTCCGACAAGGGCGCGGTGGGCTGGGTTACTCCAGCGGGCCGAGCACCTGGCGATATTTTTCGGCCCCTTGGCGCGTCTGCCGGGTCAGGCTGATCTCGATGCCGGCCGGGTTTTCCTGGCGATTGCCACTGAGTTTGCGCCAGCCTTTTTCCTTGTCCCAATAACGCAAGCCCGCATCGCTGACTTCAGCGAGCACCGCAATGCCTGCTCCCGGCGCCGGCAAAGGATAACGGCTACGGGCCGGGCCTTGGGCGCGATAAAGCGTGTCGCCCTTGAGCCACCAGCGCACCCGTTGCAAGCTGCCTGGCTGGTCGGCCGCTTCGCGGATCACGTCCAGGCGAAAGCCCTGGCCTTCGGTGCTGCGCACGGTGAGGGCGGGTGGTGCCGTGGAGGGTATGTCATCCTCGGCGGCGCCTGTTGGTTCGCTCAATTGGATGCTGGCGCGCAAGGCCACGTCGCGATCCAGTTGGTTCAACACTCGCAACAAGGCTTCGGTCTGCTCGGTGCTGGCCTGCAAGTGGCTGTCGGCCCGTGTCACGCTGTCCAGCCCGCGCCAGGCGATCAGGCTGACCACCGCCATCAGCAAGATCGCGACCATCACTTCAAGCAAGGTGAAACCAGCCTGCCGCGCGCTCATTGCAGTTGCACCCGGCCGGCGGCACTGCGTTGCACGGTGAGGCTGTTCTGGCCGTCCGACAAGCGGATCTGCACGGGCTCGCCGATCCATTCGGCGTTCATCACCACCCGCTTCCTGGGTTCCACGCGAACCGCCATCGAGGGGCTTTGCCAACGACGTGGATGCAGCTGCGAGTCGTTTTCGAAGCGATCGAGCCCGGCGCCTTGATCGGCGCGGCGAGTGAAACCAAAGCCCTTGGCGTCCCAGCGCCAAGTGATGGGGCGTCCGTCGCTGCGCGCTTCGGCCTGGGCCAGTTGCAACAGCTGCACCAGCCGCTCGCCATCCTCGCGCAGCATTTTCAGCGGATCCGGCTTGATGCTCAGGCTCACGGCCGCACTGGCGATGCCGACGATCACCAGCACCACCATCAATTCGATCAGGGTAAAACCGCGTTGCTTGCCAACCATCCGGGCGCGCTCCTTTGCGTCGACAATCATCCTGCACGGTGAAGATGATAAGCATGTGAAATAAAACGGTGAGAATTGACGGGTACGCTGGGCACTGGAATCAAACGAAAGGAGATCAGGCCATGGCATTCACCGAACGGGTGTCCCCGGCGCAAATCGTTCAGGCGCTGGGGTTGGCGGCGGCGTTGGCTGGCGTGGCGACCTGGTCTTCCTTGCTGCTGACCTCTGCCGAGTCGCGTACCCCGGACGTGACGCCGCAGCGCATGGCCGAGCGTTCCGATAACCCGGCGTTGCAATGGTTTTCCAGTCAGCCGGCGGCGGTGGACATCAAGGTCACTGGCGTGCTGGCCGGTGCCCGTGGGGCCGTGGCGATCCTGAGCCTCAACGACGGGCCGCCGCGCAGCTTCCTGGTCGGCGAGCGGGTGGCCCAAGGCGTACGGCTGGTCTCGATCGAAGCGCAAGCCGTGGTGATCGAACAGGGCAGCGAACAGACCCGGTTGGCGATCGCGCGGTTGCCGGATTCGGTGAGTTTGCCTTCCCTGACTCGCTGAAAATCCTGTGGCGAGGGCGCTTGCTCCCGCTGGGTCGGTCCGACGCTTCGGGCGAAGCGGCCCCAAAATCCTGCGGTCGTTGCGCACTGGAGCGCCAGCCCGGCCGAGCGGGAGCAAGCTCCCTCGCCACATAAAACCGCGTGTCCTTTTAGGGTTCCCGGCTGATCAACGTCTCCAACCGCGCCAACGGCGGTGCCTCGCGGCTGCGGTCCGAGACGCTCAGTTCAACTCGCAGCAGCCGGCCGTTTTCCGCCGGGCGAAGGTTCTGTTCGCAGCGCAGCAGCAACCGGCCCTGGTCGCATTCGAAGACTTTCAGGCCTGGCGTCGAACGACCCTCAAGGCGCAATTGCGCCAGTTGGCTGCGCGCTGCCAGCAGGGCGATGGACTTGTCCCGCAGCAACCCGTTGCCCTGGGTCATCACCGCGGCCACGCGCACCGCTGCCGACATGGCCACGGCAATGATCGCCAGGGCCACCAGCACTTCAATCAAGGTGAAACCGGCTTGTGGGGCAGGGCGTGGCATCGGTCGGCTCGATCGGCGGGGGCAGCCTCCAAGCCTGACCGCTGTTCTTGACAGAATGACGACGCAAGCTCCGGAGCAATTTCAATATCACTGACATATTTTCTTGTAACACTGCGCCTCGAATCGAATCCAGGAAGGACCGTCGAGATGCCGTTCGCCCTCTGCTACCCCCGTTCCCCAGGCCCTCGCGGGCAGCGGGGTTTCACGCTGATCGAGATCATGGTCGTGGTGGTCATCCTCGGCATCCTCGCTGCGATGGTCGTGCCCAAGGTCCTCGATCGGCCTGACCAGGCCCGGGCCACGGCGGCCAAGCAAGACATTGGCGGCTTGATGCAGGCCCTGAAGCTGTATCGCCTGGACCACGGCAGCTACCCGAGCATGAACCAGGGCCTGAAGGTGTTGGTCGAGCGGCCGGCCGATGCGAAGAACAGCACTTGGCGTTCCTACCTGGAGCGCCTGCCCAACGACCCTTGGGGCCGTCCCTACAACTACCTCAACCCCGGCGCGAACGGCGAAGTCGATATCTTTTCCCTCGGCGCCGACGGCCAGCCCGACGGCGACGGTGTGAATGCCGATATCGGCTCCTGGCAGTTATAAGGACCGTGATGCGAACGGATTCGCCCCCAGCGGCGAAGCAGCGCGGCATGGCGGTCATCAGTGCCTTGCTGATTGCTGCCGTGGTAGCCGTCATCGCCGGCGGCATGCTGACCCGCCAGACCTTGTTCACCCGCAGCCTGGAAGCGGAGCAACTGCGCATCCAGGGGACGGCGCGATTGCAAGGCGGCCTGCAAGTGAGCCGTCAGTTGTTGTGGGACGCCCGCCAGCGAGATCCCCTGACGCGCTTCGGCCAGCCCTGGGCAAAACCGATCGTGATGCCGGGCTCCAACGGTGCCGACACACCATTCGAAGGGCAACTGGAAGATGAGCAGGGCAAGTTCAACCTGCGCAACCTGGTGACCCATGACCAGCTGGACCGGGAACAGCTGCGTGCCTTCGAGCGATTGTGCGAACAACTCGGCGTCGCCGCCACGGTACGGGCGCGCATCGTCGAGCGCGTGCTGGCCGCTTACCCGCGCCAGATAAATCCTGGAGCAGCGCACCAAGCCTCGATGGGCAGCACGTTCGACAGCGGCCGCAGCACCTCACCGGATGCAGCCGGCACAGCGTCGCCGCCGACCCGTCCCATGCTCCGCACGTTGCAAGACCTGGGCAGCGTCAAGGGCGTGACCCCGGCGCTGCTGGATACATTGGCCCCCTACGTCACGATCCTGCCGGCCAATACCTGGCTCAATGGCAACACCGCCAGCGCTACGGTGCTGGCCGCCTACGTGCCGGGATTGTCCTTGCAGCGGGCCCAGGCGCTGGTCAAGGAACGCGATGGCGGCCACTGGTTCATCAACCGTGGGGATTTCGTCAATCGGCTGCGCATGCCGGAACTGGAAACCAGCGCGGTCAAGGTCGGCATCACCAGTGACTGGTTCCGCTTGCGAGGGCAGGCGCGCAGCGGCCAACGGCGGGTTGAATTGATTGCCTTGCTGCAATGCGCCCAAGACCGATTGCCCCAGGTGATCTGGACACGGGTGGGCGCATGAACCGTTTACGGATTGCCCTGGCGCCGCTGGACGGCCTGGACGCGGACACGCCGCTGGCGTTTGCCTGGCTGGATCGCCAGGGCCAGGTGCGTGATGCCGGACGCAGCAGCCTGGGGACGCTCGGCCAGGGCGCGAAGAACCAGGCCGTCGAATGTTACCTGCACCCGCGCGACAGCTTGCTGACCAGCCTGGAGATTCCGCCGCTGTCCGCCGCCAAGATCACCGCCGCGGTGACATGTGCGGCCCAGGCCTTGATGCTCGGAGCCAGCGAGTCCATGCAGGTGGCCCACGGCCCGCGCGGTACCGACGGACAGGTGCCGGTCGCCTGGCTGGACCGTGACGCGCTGAGCCATCTGGGCCGGATCCTGCATTCGGCCGGCCTGAAACTGCGCGGCCTGTACCCGGCCGCCTACGCCTTGCCGGTGTTGGCCGGGCCGGTGGCCTGCATTGAAGACGGGCACTTGCTGGTGCGCCAGGGTGTGCAGCACGCCGTGGTCCAACCGCTGCTGGACGATGCGCTGGAGGAGTGGTTGCTGGAAATGGGCGCGGGGTTGCATTGGCTGGGCGAACCGCCCCGCCCGTCGATCGAGGGCTTGCCCGTCACGGACCGCTGGACCGGTGCGGCGCCGGGTTGGGGGCTGCACACCGGCCTGGCGCAGGGCAGGGCCGGACAGGGCGGCTGGGGACGCGCGGCGGGAATCTGCGCGCTGGCGGTGGCGGTGTGGGTGGTCGGGCTCAATCTTTATGCAGCCCGTGAAGCCGCCCAGGGCCAGCGGCTCAAGGCGCAGATGAGCCAGCGGGTCAAGCAGGCGTTTCCTGAGCTGCCGATGGTGCTCAATCCCTTGCAGCAGGCGCGCCAGCAAATCGCCGCGCGCCAGAGCGGTTCAGTGACGGACCCGGCGCAGCGCTTCGCCAGCCTCGTGCAGCAGGCGGGCAGCGCCATGCCGTTCATGAGCGGCAACGTACAGGAGCTGCTGTTCGAGAACGGTGAGTTGCGCTTGAAGGTCGCGGCCGAATCACAAAAAAACACCCCGGCAGGCGATTGGAAAATACCCCTGGCCGAAGCCGGCATCGAGGTGGCCGCCGTCGATCAGGGCTGGACGCTGCGTGTGGCGCCCGCCGGGCAACTGGCGGCGGAACCTTCCGGCGAAACCTCGGGGGCGGACGATGAATAAGTTCTCGACGGGACGGCTCCAGGCGCGCTGGCAAGACCTTCGCACACGCTGGCGTACAAGCTGGCAAGGCTTGGCTGCCCGGGAACGCCGCGCCGTTGCCCTGGCGGCGTTGGTGCTGGGCGGCGGGCTGACCTGGCTGACGCTGGTCGAGCCGCCGCTGAAAACCATCGCGTACTGGCAAGCCGAGACCCCGAAGCTGCGCTCGCAGACCGAAGCCCTCGAAATGCTGCTGCGGGACGTAGCCGGCCCGGCGCGTGGCCAGTCGTTGGAAATCAGCCTGCGCCAGGCCCTGGATGCCGGCGGCCTGGGCGAACGCTACCTGTTACAGCCGCCCAGCGCCGATGCGCCGGGCACTTGGCAGCTCACCTTCACCGACGCACCGGCCGACGGTGTGATCGATTGGTTGCTCGGCAGCCCACGACAGTTTTCCCTGGAAGTGATCGAGGCCCGTCTGCAGCGCACGGCCCCGGTCAACTCCGACCCAACCCCCGGCACTCTGTCCGGAACCGTTCGCATGAATCAGGCGTCAAGCGCTAAGGAAGCTTCATGAAGGGGTGCAGATACCCGCGTCATTGGCGCAAGGCCGCGCCGCTGCTGTTGCTTGCATTGGGCGCGTGCAACAGCGCGCCGCCGGCATCTCAGCCACCCTTGCTGGTGGACAGCGAACTGGGCATGCCGCTGGGCAGTACCCAACGCAGCGGCGACGTGCTGCTGGACCGCCAGCGGGCCCAGGCGTCCCGCGAGCAGAAACCGCCGGTGCGACACCAGGTGGACCTGACGAGCCGCGCTCGCGAGCCGCGCAGCAGCCCGGCGCCCAATCCGTTGGGTGATCAACCGGTGACCTTGAATTTCGTCGAGGCCGATATCCAGGCCGTGGTGCGTGCCTTGTCCCGTTCCACCGGGCAACAGTTTCTGGTCGACCCGCGGGTCAAAGGCAACCTGACCCTGGTTTCCGAAGGCCAGGTCCCGGCGCGCCAGGCCTACGACATGCTGCTCGCCGCGTTGCGCATGCAAGGTTTCAGCGTGGTGGACGTCGGCGGCGTTGCCCAGGTAGTGCCGGAAGCCGATGCCAAGCTGCTTGGCGGGCCGATCTACAGCGCCGACAAACCGGCCGGCAACGGCATGCTCACCCGCACGTTCCGCCTGCAATACGAAAACGCGGTGAACCTGATTCCGGTGCTGCGGCCGATCGTCTCGCCGAACAACCCGATCAACGCCTATCCCGGCAACAACACCATTGTCGTCACCGACTACGCGGAAAACCTGTCCCGCGTCGCCCAGCTCATCGAGGGTATCGATACCCCGAGCGCCATCGACACCGACGTGGTGCCGATCCAGAACGGCATCGCCGTGGACATCGCGCAGATGGTTTCCGATTTGCTGGAGACCCAGGGCGGCGACCAGACTCAGAAGATCAACGTGATCGGCGACCCGCGCTCCAATTCGATCATCATCCGCGCCGGCAGCCCGGAGCGGACCGAGCTGGCGCGCAACCTGATCTACAAGCTCGACAACGCCCAGAACAACCCAAGCAACCTGCACGTGGTCTACCTGCGTAACGCCCAGGCCGGCAAGTTGGCCCAGGCCCTGCGCGGCTTGCTCACCGGGGAAAGCGAAAGCGAGGCAAGCGACAATTCGCGTTCGGTGCTCAGCGGCATGGGCGCCAGCACCAGCGGCCAGAGCAGCCAGGGCAACGAAAGCGGTACCAGCCCCGTGAGCGGTACTGCTTCGAGCAGTGGCAGCGGCTACGGCCAGGGCAGCAGCGGGCAAACATCCGCCACGACACAAAATGAACACAGCACGGCTTTCAGCGCCGGTGGCGTGACCATCCAGGCCGACGCTACCACCAACACCTTGCTGATTTCCGCGCCGGACCCGTTGTACCGCAACCTGCGGGAAGTCATCGACCTGCTGGACCAGCGCCGCGCCCAAGTGGTCATCGAAAGCCTGATCGTCGAAGTTGGCGAGGACGATGCCAGCGAGTTCGGCGTGCAATGGCAGACCGGCAACCTTGGCGGCAGCGGCGTGATTGGCGGGGTCAACCTGGGTGGCACGGGCCTTAATCTCAACGGCAAGACCAGCATCGACGTACTGCCCCAAGGCCTGAACCTGGGCTTGGTCAACGGCACCGTCGACATCCCCGGTATCGGCAAGATCCTCGACCTCAAGGTCCTGGCACGAGCGTTGAAGAGCAAGGGCGGGACCAACGTGCTGTCGACGCCGAACCTGCTGACCCTGGACAACGAAGCGGCGAGCATTTTTGTCGGCCAGACCATTCCGTTCGTCAGTGGCAGCTACGTCACCGGTGGCGGCGGCACCAGCAACAACCCGTTCCAGACCGTGACCCGCGAAGAAGTCGGCCTGAAGCTCAACGTCCGGCCGCAGATTTCCGAAGGCGGAACGGTCAAGCTCGACATTTACCAGGAGGTCAGCAGTGTCGACAACCGCGCCTCCAGCACCACGGGCATCGTTACCAACAAACGCGCCATCGACACCAGCATCCTGTTGGACGACGGGCAGATCATGGTCCTCGGCGGATTGCTGCAGGACGGCTATAGCCAGAGCAACGACGCGGTGCCGTGGCTGTCGACCATACCCGGCATCGGTGCGCTGTTTCGCAACGAGCGGCGCCAGGTCACCAAGACCAACCTGATGGTGTTCCTGCGCCCTTACATCATCCGCGACACGGCGGCGGGCCGCGGCATTACGCTGAACCGCTACGACTTCATGCGCCGCGCCCAAGGCCTGTTGCAACCGGAGCGTAGCTGGGCGCTGCCGGACGTGCAGGCGCCGCAACTGCCGGCGTCGGCCCGGGCGATTCCGGGAGCCGCGCCGATCAGCCCGCAGGCGCCACGGGCGGTGATCAAGGCGGTGCCTGCAACGGAGCCGGTCGGACGATGAAAACCGTGGCGATAGGGGGAGGCTCATGAAAACCCTCCCATACGCCTGGGCCAAGGCCCAGCGCCTGGTATTGCGTCAGTGTGAAGAAGGCGCGGTGCTGATGGTGTGCCCGTCGACGCCGGGCTGGTCCATCAGCGAGGTGCGTCGGCAATTTGGTGAGGTGCGGCTGGAGCGGGTGCGTGATGAAGAGCTCGATGGCCTGCTCAACACGGCCTACGCCGACACCGGCAGTGCCGCCGCCGTGGTGGGCGCGGCAGAGAACGAGGTGGACCTCGACCGGTTGATGCAGGACATCCCGGAAATCACCGACCTGCTGGATACCCAGGACGGCGCGCCCGTGATCCGCATGATCAACGCCTTGCTGACCCAGGCCGCGCGGGACGAGGCCAGCGATATCCACATCGAGCCCTACGAAAGCCATTCAGTGGTGCGCTACCGGGTCGACGGCACGTTGCGCGACGTGGTCTCGCCGCGCAAGGCGTTGCACGGCGCGCTGGTGTCGCGGATCAAGATCATGGCCCAGCTCGACATCGCCGAAAAACGCCTGCCCCAGGATGGGCGGATTGCCTTGCGCGTGGCCGGGCGACCGATCGACATCCGCGTTTCTACCGTGCCGACCGGCCATGGCGAGCGGGTGGTGATGCGCCTGCTGGACAAACAGGCCGGACGCCTGCAATTGGAAACCCTGGGCATGGACCCCGGCGTGCTGGGCAAGCTCGATCACCTGATCCGCCAACCCCACGGCATCGTCCTGGTCACCGGCCCCACCGGCAGCGGCAAGACCACCAGCCTCTACGCGGCCCTGGCCCGGCTGGATGCCAGCGTGCACAACATCCTCACGGTGGAAGACCCGGTGGAATACGACCTGCCGGGCATCAGCCAGATCCAGGTCAACGCCAAGATCGACATGACCTTCGCCCTGGCATTGCGGGCAATCCTGCGCCAGGACCCGGACATCATCATGATCGGTGAAATCCGTGACCTGGAGACCGCGCAAATCGCGGTTCAGGCTTCGCTCACCGGTCACCTGGTCCTGGCGACGCTGCACACCAACGACGCGGTATCGGCCATCAACCGCCTGATCGACATGGGCGTCGAACCCTTCCTCTTGGCCTCGTCGATGCTCGGCGTGCTGGCCCAGCGATTGGTGCGCCGCTTGTGTCCGCAGTGCAAACAACCCGACCCGGCCACGCCCGGCACCTGGCGGCCTGTGGGCTGCCCAAGCTGCAACCAGACCGGCTACAGCGGCCGAACCGGTATTCATGAATTGTTCTGCATCGACGATGACATCCGCACGCTGATCCACCAGGGGGCAGGGGAGCAGGCCTTGCGCGCCGCCGCCCGCCAGGCCGGTATGTTCAGCATGCGCGAGGACGGCGAACGCTGGGTGCGCAGTGGCGCCACGGCCCCTGAAGAAATCCTGCGCGTGACACGGGACGCCTGATGAATCGCTATCGCTTCGAAGCCGCCGACGCCCAGGGCAAGATCGAGTCCGGACACTTGGAAGCCGACAGCCAGGGCGCCGCTTTCAGCCAGTTGCGCAGTCGTGGGTTGACGGCGTTGCAGGTCCAGCTCGAGCGCAACACCGAGCAAGCCACGGGCGGTGGCTTGTTCAGCGCCAAGCTCTCGGACAATGACCTGGCCTGGGCCACCCGGCAACTGGCGAGCCTGCTCGGAGCGAGCCTGCCACTGGAGGCAGCGTTGAGTGCGACGGTGGAACAGGCCGAGCGCAAGCACATCGCCCACACCCTGAGCGCGGTACGCGCCGATGTGCGCAGCGGTATGCGCCTGGCCGAAGCCCTGGCGGCGCGGCCCCGGGATTTTCCGGAGATCTACCGGGCGCTGATTGCCGCCGGTGAAGAATCCGGCGACCTGGCCCAGGTGATGGAGCGGCTGGCTGACTACATCGAGGAGCGCAACAACCTGCGGGGCAAGATCCTCACGGCGTTTATCTATCCCGGCGTGGTGGGGCTGGTGTCGGTCGCCATCGTGATTTTCTTGCTCAGCTACGTGGTGCCGCAGGTGGTCAGCGCGTTTTCCCAGGCCCGTCAGGACTTGCCTGGCTTGACGTTGGCGATGCTCACCGCCAGTGACTTCATCCGGGCGTGGGGCTGGTTGTGCTTTGCCGTTCTGGCCGGTGGCTTCTGGAGTTGGCGTCTCTACCTGCGCAAGCCGGCGGCACGCTTGAATTGGCATGCACGGGTGTTGCGTCTACCGCTGATTGGGCGTTTTGTGCTGGGGCTCAACACCGCCCGTTTCGCCTCGACCCTGGCGATTCTCGGCGGCGCCGGAGTGCCCTTGTTGCGAGCGCTGGAAGCGGCACGCCAAACCCTCTCCAACGACCGCTTGAGCCTCAGCGTCAGCGATGCCACCGCCAAGGTCCGTGAAGGCGTCAACCTGGCGGCGGCGCTGCGGGTGGAAAAAGTCTTCCCGCCGGTGCTGATCCACCTGATCGCCAGCGGCGAAAAAACAGGCTGCCTGCCGCCGATGCTCGAACGCGCCGCGCAAACCCTGTCCCGCGACATCGAACGTCGCGCCATGGGCATGACCGCGCTGCTGGAGCCGCTGATGATCGTGGTCATGGGCGGGGTGGTGTTGGTGATCGTCATGGCGGTGCTGCTGCCGATCATCGAGATCAATCAGTTGGTGCAGTAGCAAGGCGCGCCACAAAAGCTGCGAATAATTTTTCCAGCGCCACAACCCTCCCGAGCCTCGCCCGCAGCAAACTCGGGTTCCTCGTTCTGTCATGTTTGCTCGCCGCATGACCGCCTGCCGCCGACTTCGTTGACAACCCTTGCCGTATCCCCGCAAGACCGGCCTGAAACCACAGGCCAGGGCCCTCGGACACCCGAGAAAAAAACCTGGAAAACAGCCCTCAGCTCCCGAGGTTTTTTCCTTTATCTGTCACCGGAAACTGCGAATTTCTAACCCATGGCCTCACCCCACCGCCACCGGCACAGGACCGAGCGCCATGACGGCAAGCACGCGTAACCCAACCTACGTACGAACACGATGAAAGGAGATTCTTCATGTTTAAGCGCAACGTTCTCGCGGTATCCCTGACCCTCGCCGGCCTCTGCGCCGCTCAGGCCGCCATGGCTGATGTCAACGGCGGTGGTGCTACCTTGCCTCAGCCTCTGTACCAGACTTCCGGCGTACTGACTGCCGGTTTCGCCCCTTACATCGGCGTGGGCAGCGGTGCCGGCAAGGCCGCTTTCCTGAACAACGATTACACCCGTTTCGTGCCTGGTGACACCAGCAAGAACGTGCACTGGGCGGGCAGCGATTCGAAGCTCTCCCAGGCTGAACTGAATGGCTACGTTACCAACCACGGTGCCGCTTGGGGTCCACTGATCCAGGTGCCTTCGGTCGCCACTTCGGTTGCCATTCCGTTCAACAAGACCGGCACTGCCAACGTTGACCTGAGCATCAACGAACTGTGCGGTGTGTTCTCTGGCCGCTTGACCGACTGGAGCGATATTACCGGTTCGGGCCGTACCGGTCCGATCGTCGTGGTTTATCGTGCAGAGAGCAGCGGCACCACCGAGCTGTTCACGCGCTTCCTGAACGCCAAGTGCAGCGAGCCTAAAGGCACTTTTGCGATTACCACAAACTTCGCCTCCAGCCTCGGCAGTGCCCCTGCCGGTGCCTTGGCCGCCACTGGCAGTCAGGCTGTGATGGACCTGGTGAACGCAGGCGAAGGTCGCATCACCTACATGAGCCCGGATTACGCCGCTACTACCCTGGCCGGTCTGGATGACGCTACCAAGGTTGCCCGCGTCGCCGGTGTTTCCCCAGCTCCTGCCAACGTATCGGCGGCTATCGCTGCTGTTCCAGTACCAGCCGCCGCCAACCGCGCCAACCCGAACGCCTGGGTGCCAGTGTTCGCCGCAACCACCAACCCTAACGATCCAAGCGTCGTGGTTTACCCAACCACCGGTTACCCGATCCTGGGCTTCACCAACGTGATCTTCAGCCAGTGCTACACCGATTCAACCCAGACCACTCAGGTGCGCAACTTCTTCAGCCGCCACTACGGTTCGTTGGTCAACAACGATTCGGCCATCACTAACAACCGTTTCGTGCCACTGCCTTCGGCCTGGAAAACCGCCATTCGTGAATCCTTCGTCACCGCTTCCAATGGCCTGAGCATTGGCAACACCAGCGTCTGCAACAACATCGGTCGTCCGTTGTAAGCCCACGCTTGAACGACCCGCAATACCCGATCAGCAACGGCGCAAGCCGTTGCTGATTTTTTGCATCACAGCCGTACCAACACAGCCACATGAAATTTTCATGACATCCGTTCGGTCCCGAGCGGTTGTAACCGCCTATCCCCTATAACCAACGCTGGCAGCCTGACAGCACCGCGTTGCGACCCCTTAAGAAGCGAACCCGGAAGGATGAGTAGGATGCTGCGCTGCAAACCCCAGACGAACCTGAATGCACCCCGTCGCGATGGCGAATTGTCGATGTTGCGGCTCAAGCCGCTGGCCCAGGCCATTGCGTTGCTGATGGTGGCCGGCAATGCCCATGCGGCGACGGCGTTCAGTTCGGCCTGGTTTGCCGCCAAGGGCGCGTCCCAGGCCGGTGGCGCGGGGCGGCCCGCGACGGCGCAGCCCGGCATGCCGCCGCCCTTGGCACAGCAGCAACGGGCCAATGCGCAGTTGCAGCGATCGCTGACCAATTTGAATAACACCGTGGCCGCCATCGCCGCCCAGCAGGCGGCTCAGGCTGCTGGCAGGCAAGCCGCGCTCGGCCAGGTGCAGGTGGTGCCCGACGGTTTGGGCGAGGGCGGGCTCAAGGTCGATAACAGCCTGACCCAGGGTTGGCTCAACGCCAAGGGACCGCAGCAGACCCAGGCCGGCGGCAAGACCACGGTGAAGATCGAGCAGACCGCCGACAAGGCGATTCTCAACTGGGAAACCTTCAACGTCGGGCGCAATACCACGGTGGATTTCCAGCAGCAGTCGGACTGGGCCGTGCTCAACCGGGTCAATGACCCCCAGGCGCGAGCGAGCCAGATCCAGGGCCAGATCAAGGGCAACGGCACGGTGATGCTGGTCAACCGCAACGGCATCGTGTTCAGCGGCAGCAGCCAGGTCAACGTGCGCAACCTGGCGGCGGTGGCGGCGAACATCAGCGATGAGCAGTTCAGCCAGCGCGGCTTGTACGTCGATGCCACCGGCAGCCAACCGACCTTCACCGACGCGGCCGGCAAAATCCAAGTGCAGCAGGGCGCGTTGATCGAAACCCACCGCGCCGCCACTTCCACCGCCGGGGGCGGGTATGCCTTGTTGCTGGGCTCGGAAGTGGAAAACGCCGGTTCCATCATCACCGCCAAGGGCCAGACCACCCTGGCGGCCGGCGACAGCTTCTACATCCGCCGGGGCCAGGGCACCAGCGGCAACCTGCGCTCCACCACCCGTGGCAACGAAGTCGCGACCTCCCTCAAACCGGGCAGCAGCGCCGGCACGGTGATCAACAGCGGCTTGATCCAGGCCAGCACCGGCGACATCACCCTTACCGGGCATCGCGTGCAGCAGAACGGCGTGGCCGTGGCCAGCAGTTCGGTGGATACGCGCGGCACCGTGCACCTGCTCAACGCTTTCAGCGACAGCACCGGCAGCGTCACCCTGGGGCAGGGCAGCGCCACGGCGGTGCTGCTCGATGCGGCGGGCGGCAGCGCCCTGGACAGCCAACGCAATGCCGGACCGGCCGGCCTGGACGGCACGCCGAACAACCTGATCAGCGGTCGGTTCAACAACCTCAGCAGTGTGGTCGACCGCAGCGATCAGTCGCGGGTCGAGATCGTCAGTGGCGGCAGCGTCGACTTCCAGAACGGCTCCATCACCCTGGCCACCGGCGGCCAGGTCGCGGTCAGCGCGGCCGGTCGCAGCCTGGTGCGCGATGGCGCGGTGATCGATGTGTCCGGCGCCATCGGCGTCAAGGTGGCGATGGAATCCAATTCCATCAAGGTTAACGTGCAGGGCAACGAACAGCGCGACGCCTCGGTCAACCGCGAAGGCGGCAAGCTGACCAACAACGACGTCTGGGTGGACGTGCGGGATCTGGTCTACGTGCCGGCGGGCACCAATGGCTACGCCACCGACCGTTGGTACACGGCGGGTGGCTTGCTCGAAGTCGGCGGTTATCTCGGCACCCGGGGGCACAGTGTCGGCGAATGGGCTGCTCAGGGCGGCACGCTGACGTTCACCGGCAACGACGTCGTGACCCAGCAGGCGGCGCAATTGAACCTGTCCGGCGGCACCCTGGATGTGCAGAGTGGCTACCTGCGCCAATCCTGGCTCAAGGGCACCAATGGCCGTTTGTATGAGGTGTCCAGGGCGCCGGGAGACATTCTTTACACCGGCGTCTACAAGGGCTACGAAGACCACAGCCAACGCTGGGGCCAGACCGATTATTACTACAACCCGCTGATCGCTCCGCGCCAGCGGTTCGAAGCCGGCTACACCGTCGGCCGCGACGCCGGCAAGCTGGTGGTGTCGACCCGCAACGCGGTGCTGGAAGGTCAGATCGTCGGCGAGGTCTACCAGGGTGAACGCCAGACCCAGGCACCAAACCTCAACCTCGACGGCTACCAACAATCGCAAAACGCCGTGGCCCGGCGGGCGCAGTTGTGGGTCGGCAGTTACACGCCGATTTATGACAAGGCCAGCGGCGTGATCAATAGTGGCCTGAACCCCACCTTCGATCAGGTCACGGTGGGCAAGGTGGCCGACAAGATTGCCGCAGGCCTGGACCTGACCTCCGTGATCGGAACTGATCGGCAAGGCAAGTTGGTGCTGGATAACGGGTTGCTCAACGACTTCCAGCTCGGCGCGCTCAAGGTGGCAGCCCGTGAAAGCATCCAGGTCGACGGCGCGCTCAAGGTGGCCGACGGCGGCGATATCACGCTTTTCGCGCCGCAGATTGAAGTGGATGCCAACCTGACTGCCCGTGGTGGTCGTATTGCATTGGGTAACGTGCTTGAACAGGTCAGGACCGATAATTTCAAGATTGAGGACGTTACACTTTCGCCGGTCGCCGGTCAGCGGGCAAAAGTCGCATTGGCCGATGGCGTGACGCTGAACACCGCCGGCCTGTGGAGCAATCTGCTGCTGGATGGCGGCGATCGCCAAGGACTGCCGTTTATCAACGGCGGTAGGGTGTCCGTCCGCAGCGGCGGCGATATCGACTTGGGCCAGGGCAGCCTCATCGACGTCAGCTCCGGTGCCGCCGTCATGGCCGATGGCAAGACGCGGGGCGGCAAGGGCGGTGACTTGACCCTGACCGCCGGCCTCAGCGCATTGTTCGACAACGGTGCCTTGAACCTGGACGGAGAGCTGCGCGGCACCGGCGTAACGGGCGGCGGGACCTTGAAGCTGGCGGCCAATAAAGTGCTGATCGGCAACAGCGGTTCGCCACTGAAGCCCGGAACGTTACAACTGGGCGGCGATTTCTTCGACAAGGGTTTCTCCGCCTATGACATCACCGGCAACCATGGCTTGACGGTAGCCGACGGGACCCGGGTCGATGTGACGATGCCGGTGTACCGCTTCGGCGAGCAGGCGTTGAGCACCGGCAGCGATGCGGAACCGGCTGATGCGTTGCAGCGCTGGACGCCGCAGCTGTATCAGGAAGATGCGATCAAAGGCGTTCTCACCCAGCGCCGGGGTGCGAGCCTGAGCCTCAATGCCGGCACCGCGAACTCCAGCGCGGCAGACATGGCCAGCACGGTATTGAACCTGGGCAAGGGCAGCGTGATTAGCGTCGATCCGGGCCAAGGCATCGATGTGCGCAGCATCGGTCAACTGACTGCCAACGGTACGCTCAACGCCTGGGGCGGGCGGGTCAGCCTCAGCGGATTGAGCATCAATGATGTGAATGGTGAACGTGTCAATGCCCAGGGCCATGGTCGTTCCATCTGGCTGGGCGAGCAGGCGCTGATCGACGTCTCCAGTCGCGCCGTGACCGCCCAGGACGTGCGCGGCCGGACCTACGGCCTGGTGCGCGACGGCGGCCAGATTGTCATTGGTGGTCAGATTGATGTCGCGAAAGGATCGGCTTCGGCGCCGGAATTGTTCGTGGTGATGCGCGAGGGGTCACGCCTGCAAGCTGATGGCAGCCAGGCGATGCTGGATGTTCCTGGCCAGGGACGCACATCGGTGACGAGCAACGGTGGCAGTATTTCCCTGGCGTCGGCCAATGGTTTGTACTTGGACGGTGAGTTCAGCGCTCGTTCGGGTGGCGCGGGTGCGGCAGGGGGCAGTTTATCGGTAGCCCTGGAAACCCCGTATTACCGCAACGATGCCCTCAGTGAGCGGGTCATGCAGGTGCGTGAGCTGATGCTGGGGCAAAACGCCCAGGCGACCCTGCTGGGCGACACGGCCGAGACCTCGGCGGATTCACTGGTCTACGGTCATGGCCGATTGGGCGTGGATCAGGTCCAGTCGGGCGGCTTCGATAACCTGGCGTTATTGAGCAATGGCCTGTTGAGCATCGAGGGTGACGTGTCGCTGTCTCTCGATCAAAGTTTGAGCCTGTACGCTCGCGGCTTTGTAACGAGTGCTTCCGCGCCAGCTGACACCCGGGTCCAACTCAATGCCTCCCATGTGTTGTTATCGGGTCCGGCGGCCGCTCTTCTGAACAAGGACCAGTACACCCGGCCGCTAATCAACGGTGATGTTTCGCGCCTGGCGAACAAGGCAGTGTTTTCAATCGACGCAGATCTGCTGGATGTGCAGGGCAGTGTGATGTTCAGTAGCAAAGGCACGGTGCGCCAGGCTGACGGAAGCACCGTCGCGCTGGATCGCGCCGGTTTCGACCGTGTTCAGTTAAGCAGCCAGGGCGATTTGCGATTCCTGGCTGGGTTCTCAAGCGAAGGACTGCCTACCGGCTTTACCACCCAACTGGTGACTCCATCGGACATGCTGCTGCAAGCGGCGCAGGTATATCCCACGACTGGCGTTGGGGCGCGCGTCTTGGCGGGCTGGAGCATCGCCGAAGGGGGTAATCCACAATACGATTCTCTACGCAGCCTGGTCATCGGGCGGACTGGCCTAGCCACCTCTCAAGTACCTCACTCGGCATTCGGGCGCCTGCAATTGGGCAGTGCCAGGATCGAGCAGGGCGGGGTAGTGCGGGCTCCGCTAGGGTTGATTGAGATCGGTACCAGTGGTGGTCCCGGGGAAGCCATCACCGACCGGATAAACCTGTTGCCGGGCAGCTTGACCTCAGTGAGTGGTGCGGGTTTGGTCTTGCCGTATGGCGGCACCGCTGACGGCCAAAGCTATACGTACGCTGGCAAGAAGGTCGTACTGCTGGGACAAGGCGCGGTGCCTTCCGACTCTGCCGACCTCAACGTCGGCGTGATTCTTGGCGGCAGGTCGGTGGAGGGCCAGGAAGGCTCGGTGCTCGATCTATCGGGGGGAGGTGAACTGCTCGGTGCCGGTTTCATCTCAGGCCGTGGAGGTTCAACCGATGCGCGTTTCAACCCGCTGGTGCAAATCGGCGCCAACGGTGGTTTCACTTTGCCGGGGCTGTCCACTAACCCGGTCTATGCCATCGTCCCGGGCAATCAGAGCCAATACGCGCCGGTTGCCCCCGAAGGCGGCGCGGTGGACCCAAGGGTAGGCCAGCAGATCACCATTGGCGCCGGCGTGCCGGGGCTCGCCGCCGGTACCTATACGCTGATGCCTTCTACCTATGCCTTGCTGCCGGGCGCGTTCCGGGTCGAGGTCAATGGTCTGGCGGGACAAGGCTCCGCTACAGGCGCGCAACGGATGCGCAACGGTTCCTGGACCACCGTCGGCGCGCTGTCGGTGGCCAATACCGGGCAGCGCAACAGTTTATCCAGCCAAGTCATTCTGACCTCGGGTGAGGTGCTGCGCCGCTACTCGCAATACAACGAAACCAGCTACGCCCAGTACGCTGTGGCCGACGCCGCACGCTTGGGCGTTCCCAGGGCCCTGTTGCCGGTCGATGCCAAGACGTTGAAGTTGAATCTGGTAAAGGGCGCTGGAGACCAGGCCTTTTCCTTCAAGGGCATCGGCAAGTTCGCGCCGCAGACCGGAGGGTACGGTGGCACTGTCGCAGTGGTTGCCAGCAATCGCACCCCGCTGGAGGTGGTCGCCGAAGGACGCGGGGTTACGCCCGGCTTCGAGGGCGTGACGCTCAGTGCTGAAAGTCTGAACGCGTTGAATGCTTCACGCCAAGTGATCGGCGGCCAGTTTTTTGTGCGGTACGGCCAGGGCGGTAACTACATCACGCCGCAACGGGTGTCCCGCAGTGTCGCGCTACGTGAAGGTGCGACCTTGGCGGCACCGGAGGTATTCCTCTTGGCAGACGGTGGTGAGCTGTTGGTGGAGCAAGGCGCCGCCATCAATACCATCGGACGAGGCAAGGCCGCTTACGACGCGCGCGATGGTTTTATCTATAACTTCAATGTGGTGCGCCAGAACTACAGCTCGCTTGCTGCCTCCAATGGCTTGCTCAACGTATTGGCCCCGGCGTCCGGCACCACCGGCACGGTCAATATCGGCGGGTGCAGCCTCACGCCATGCAGCGGTGTGACACGGATTCACTCCGAAGGCAGTATCGTTGCCGCCTCGGGCAGCAGCCTGCAGTTGGACGACCAAGTGCGCTATGGCACCCGTCACCTGACCCTGGCCCTTAGCAACATCAACGTCGGGACCACCCAGGCATTGGGCGACGCGGCGACGCGGCTGGTCCTGCCGGCCGGCCTGAGTCTGAGCCAGACCGTGCTCGATCGCCTGCTGCGCGGAGACGCCGAATACGGTGCCCCGGCCCTGGAAAGCCTCGAACTGTCGGCCAGTCAGGCGCTTAATTTCTACGGCACCGTCAGCCTCGACACCTATGACCCGACAACCGGCAAGTCGCGGTTGGCCAACCTGATGCTCAGCACGCCGGCCATTTATGGCGCCGGCACCGCCAACGACGTGGCGAGCATCCGCACCGCCAACCTGATCTGGAACGGTGCTGTCGGCGCGCCGGGTTCGGTGATTGCCGGCGGGGCCGGCACCGGCGCCGGTCGCCTGGACATCCAGGCCCAGCGTATCGAGTTCGGCTATAGCGAGTTCGCCCAACCGAGCTCGATCACTACCCTGGATCGGCTGGCGCTGGGCTTTGCCAACGTCAACCTCAGTGCCAGCGAACGCCTGACCGCCAATCACAAGGGCAGCCTGGCGGTGTATCAGAGCCAGGGCGCCTATGACGCTAAAACGGGCTACGCCTACAGCGGTGGCAACCTGAACATTCTCACTCCGTTGCTCACCGGTGAAGCCGGTTCAATCAACCGCATCACCGCAGGCGGCGCACTCAACGTGGCAGGCACAACCGCCAAGCCGGGCACCGTGTCGGGGCTGGGCGGTGAGCTGTCGCTCAAAGGCGCGAGCCTCAACCTGGCCAGCGCGGTGGTGTTGCCCAGCGGCAAACTGACCCTGAGCGCAACGGATGAGCTGACCCTGGCCGACGGGTCGCTGATCGACGTGGCAGGTCGCGCGGTCACCTTCAACGACGTCACCCGCTACAGCGCCGGTGGCGAAGTCATCCTGAAAAGCCAGAACGGCAACATCCGCCAGGCGGGTGGCTCCAGCATTGACCTTTCGGCGCGCCACAACCAGGCCGGACGGCTCAGCGCCGTGGCCTTGGGCAGCGCGGCGGGGGTCGTTGACCTGCAAGGACGAATCCTCGCCAGCAGCACCGGCGAATACGACGCCGGTGGCACGCTCATGCCGTACCTGGCCGGTGGCGTGGAAATCCAGGCCCAGCGCCTGGGTGGCAATGGCAGCCTCAGCGAACAGTTCGCCGCGTTGAACCAACGCTTGAACGACGGCCAAGTGTTCGGCTCCCGCAGCTTCCAGCTCAAGCAGGGCGACCTGGTGATCGGCAACGAACTCAAGGCTTCGACCATCAGTGTTTCCCTGGATAACGGCAATCTCCTGGTCGCCGGCAAGGTCGACGCCAGCGGTGAGCGGGTCGGCAGCATCCGGCTCGCCGCCGGAGGATCGCTGACCCTTGGCGGTAACGCGATGCTCGACGCCCATGGCAATCGCCTGCGGGTGGACAGCTACGGCAAGATCATCGACTCACCGAACCGCGCCATGGTCGACCTGACCTCGCGGGGCGGTGTGTTGACCTTGGCCGACGGCGCGCGCATCGATCTGCGCCATGGCACCGCGGCGCGGGCCGGACAATATGACGGTCGCGCCCGGGGCACGCTGGAACTCAACGCCCGCCGCAGTGGACCGGACGCCACCTACGGCGACATTGCCATCGAGGCCAGCGCAAACCTGGATATCCAGGGCGCTCGTTCGATTGCCGTCAACGGCATGTGGCAGTACAGCGATGCCGAGTATGGCAGCGACCCGGCGGCCAGCGGGCGTCCTTATCAGATCATCGACAAGGCCTACCTGGATCGCAAGCATGGTGACAGCACGAAGTTCATCACAGCCGCACATGGCAACAGCGACCTGATGCAGCGCAAGCTCGCCGGCCTGAACAACGCCCGTTATGCCGATGCGTTCCACCTGCGGCCCGGTGTCGAGATTGTCAGTGCAACGGCCGACGGCGACCTGGTGGTGCAGGGCGACCTGGACCTGTCCGGTTATCGATATGCCAGTGTGAACCCGCACACGCAGAAAACCGCCGTGTACGGTTCCGGCGAAGTGGGAGCGCTGACCCTGCGCGCCGGTGGCGACCTGAGCATCTACGGCAGCATCAATGACGGTTTTGCGCCGCCGCCCCCTACCCGGGACGATAAAGGCTGGGTGTTGCTGCCCGGCATCGACTTCACGGGTGGCGACATCATTGTCCCCGGTGCCGGTGTAACCCTGGCCGACGGTACGGCGTTCCCGGCAGGGGCCACGTTGAACTATGACCTGCCGATCAAAGATGTGACCCTGGCGGCCGGCACCCGGTTGCCGGTGGCCGCGGTCCTCGATCAACCGTTGAACTTGCCGGCCGGCACGGTATTGGCGGCCGCGGTTCACGATGCGGCCGGTAACCTGTTGTTCGCGGCGGGCACCCTGTTGAGTCAGGCCCAGACGCTCGAAGCCGGCTCACGCCTGGGCGCCGGCAGCGTGTTGAGCGGTGCCGCGACGCTGCGCGGTTTCACCTGGCCCAAGGGTGTGGCGCTGCCCAATGTGGCAAACGCCGGCAATGCGCAAACCAACATCCTCAAGCTCGACAATAGCCTGGTCCTGAACCGCGGTTCGCTGATCCCGTCCGGCACCGATGTGAAGTTGCCCAATGGCGTTGAGTCGGTGCAGTTGCGTCCGGATGTCGCCGGCAGCGATGGTCGCCTGTGGGCCATCGCCCCGATGCTCGCCGAGGGTTCGCAGTCCTGGTCGCTGCGGTTGGTGGCTGGGGCAAATACGACGGCGGCGGACAGCCGGGTCGTCCAGCCTGACCCGGTACAAGGCGACTTGCGTCTTGCCGATAGCCATTACGGTATGTTCGGCAAGCCGGTGCCGGCCAAGGGCACCTATCAGTGGACTCAACAAGGCGTGGACGAGCTGGCGGCTGCGGGGTTCACGGTGGAGCTTGGCCAAGCGGTCGGTCTGGAAGTCGTGAGCAACTTTGGTTACGACTCGGTTGACGCCTTCTGCGCGGATTTCGCCGGTATCTGCGCACTTCAGGCTTCTTACAAATGGACCAAGGCCGCGGAGGAGGAGTTGGCAGGCTCTGGCTTTGAGGTCAAGGCCGGCGAGGTCATCAGTCAGGCGGCTGCGCAGTTTTTTAATTTTGATTCGGTCCAGTCGCTCTGCGACGCGGCGGCGCATATCTGTGCCCCAGCCGAGGTGGATTATGAACCAGTTGCCGGCAGTGGCCGTCCGAGCGTCATCCGCACCGGCACCGGGGACCTGGAATTATTGAGCGGCGGCAGCCTGCGCATGGATTCGTTGTTCGGCATCTATACCGCTGGCACCTCATCAGCACCAACGTTCCCGGGCGATCCCTACAACCAGCCCAAGGCCCTGGGCCAGCCCAAGACCCCGGACGCCAACGGCAAGGTGCTCAACGACGAGGATGGCAGTAACGAAAAACTGGTTGATGGCGGCGCCGAAAGTCTCTATCGCGCCTGGTATCCGGACGCGGGCGGTAATCTGTTGCTCAAGGTGGGCGGTGACCTCAGCGGCAACCTGACCGCGCCTGCTGCAACCCCTGTCGGCCGACCGAATCCCGCCGACATCGGCCAGGATTCGGCCAATGTGGGCAATTGGCTCTGGCGCCAGGGCAATGGTGATCCAGTGAACAACCAGCCGACCGCCTGGTGGATCAACTTCGGCAGTTATACCGCGTCGACGGTAACGGGGGGCGCTGATCAAATGGCCGCCTTCAGCGGGTTCGGAACCTTGGGCGGCGGAGATCTGGAGGTGCAGGTGAAGGGCGACGCGGGGGTGTTGAACCGACTCGCCGGTAGCGACTTCAATTCAAACATCAACCCTCGTAGCCAGGGGCTGCTGTTGGCGGTGGGCAGCACCGGACGTGTGGGCGCTGATGGCAGCTTGCAACTGACCGGCGGCGGTGATTTGGATCTGCGTGTGGGCGGTGCCTTGAATCCCGATAGCGTCTTCACCAGCGGGCACCTCAATGGTGCGGTCATCAACCTGCGGGGTCATGCACAGATCGACAGCGGCGCCATCGGTCGGATCGACCTGCGCTATGGCAACGTTGCTTCGGCACAGTCTCCGGGGGAAACGCGTGCGTACGATTCCTTTAGAGCCACGCGCAGTAACCCAACAGGGGGGCTGACCCTGATGCCGGGCGATGCGACGTTTAACCTGACCACTTCGGGCGACCTGGTCGTGATGGACGTGGCAGACCCGGGCCGGGCGCCGATGATGAGCGTTTCGCCCTTCAAAATTGATGCGACCAATGGATCGGGGGTAAGTTGGTTTACGTTGTGGACCGCCAACACGGCAGTTGATCTGTGGTCATCGGGGGGGAATCTGACGCCTGTGGTGCCAGAGGTCGAGACGGATCTGGCGGTGGTCTACCCATCGATCGTGAGGGCTGTGGCGGCCAATGGCAGCCTTTACTATGGCAAGTCCTCGGTATGGGATGGAACAGGTTATGACGGCAACGATCGTCCAGCCCTGTTGCTCGCTCCCGGCATCAACAGTGAGTTGCAATTCATGGCCGGCGATTCCATCTACGGCGGCGACATGTCGGTCAGTCGTTCCGGTGCATCCTCTGCGGCCCTGGCGACACCGTTTCGGCCAGCCTTTGTCGGTATGGATGGTTTCGTCATAAAGACCAGCAATCTCTCAGCCGATGGCAACCTCGCTCGCCCTGATACCAACATATTGCCGCTGTTTGCCTTCGACACCAGCAGTACCTCGGGTGAATGGGCCCTCAATGACGACCCTGCGCGCTTCTATGCGCTGGAGGGTGATTTGCTGGCTGTCACCAGCGGACGGTCGATGACATCGGCATCCGTTGGCAGGTGGCCAGGGCGAATCGCATACGAAGGCGCCGGAGCTGTACGAATGATGGCAGGACGAGACATCGTCAGTAGCGGGATTCCACTGGGCGGCTCTGTGAGCAACAACTCCCAGGCAGGGGCTTACACCAGCAACGGCAACCTCTTCATCCACAACAACCCCACCGATATCTCCATCGTTTCAGCCGGTCGCGACATCCTCTACAGCAGCTTCAACGTCGCCGGCCCCGGCCTGCTGGAGATCACCGCCGGACGCAATATCCTGATGGATGACAAGGTCAGCATCACCAGTATCGGCGCCGTAGTGCCGGGGGATTCGCGATCCGGGGCGAGCCTGGTGCTGCAAGCCGGCGCGGGCCTCGACGGCGCGGATTACCAGCGCTTCGTCAAGGCCTACCTGGACCCGGCGAACCAGGCCCTGGCCGGCGTCCCACTGGCGGATCAGGACGGCAAGGTGGCCAAGACCTACGAGGCGGAGCTGGTGAAATGGCTCAAGGCGCGCTTCGGCTTCAGCGGCGACACCGAACAGGCTCGCAGCTTCTTCGCGGCGCTGCCGGCCGAGCAGCAGCGGGTGTTTGCCCGCGACGTGTACTTTGCCGAGTTGAAGGCCGGTGGTCGTGAGTACAACGAAGTCGACGGTGTCCGCCAGGGCAGTTACCTGCGCGGTCGGGAGGCCATCGACTGGTTGTTCCCAAGCAAGGATGTGGCGGGTAACGCGATCACCTACAAGGGCGACATCACGATGTTTGGAGGGGCAGGGGTGCACACCGATTTTGGTGGCGGCATTCAGATGCTCACTCCCGGTGGCGGACAGACGTTCGGTATCGAAGGCAACGCGCCGCCGTCCACCGCCGGGGTCATCACCCAGGGCGAGGGCGATATCCAGTTGTATGCGAAGAACAGCATCCTGCTGGGGCAGAGCCGGATCATGACCACCTTTGGCGGTTCGATTCTCGGCTGGTCGGCCCAGGGTGATATCAACGCCGGTCGCGGTTCGAAGACCACCGTGGTCTACACGCCGCCCAAGCGCTTGTACGACACCTGGGGCAACGTGACCCTGTCGCCGTCGGTGCCGAGCACGGGGGCGGGTATCGCCACCCTCAACCCGATTCCGGAAGTGGCGCCGGGGGACATCGACCTGATCGCGCCGTTGGGCACCATCGATGCGGGCGAGGCGGGGATCCGGGTGTCGGGCAACGTCAACATCGCGGCGTTGACCGTGGTGAACGCGGCCAACATCCAGACCCAGGGCAAGTCCACCGGCGTGCCGCTGGCGGCTTCGGTGAACACCGGGGCCATCACCTCGGCGAGTTCGGCGGCGTCCTCGGCGACACAGGCGGCGGAAGATGTGGCGCGTCAGCAGCAGAACACGGCGCGGCAGAACCAGGCATCGGTGTTCACCGTGCAGGTGGTGAGTTTCGGCTCCGAGCAACTGGCGCCCACACGCGACGGCGCCAGCCGTGAAGCACCGCGCACCTATGACCCGGCCAGCCCGGTCCAGGTATTGGGCGCCGGGCCGTTGGATGAGCAGGCGCGGCAGCGGTTGACCGATGAAGAGCGGGGGCGGTTGAGCCTGTAAACCGAGTCGCGGCCTTCGCGAGCAGGCTCGCTCCCAGAGGGGGAATGGATACCCCTGTGGCGAGGGAGCTTGCTCCGCTGGGTCGGTCCGACGTCTTGGGCGCAGCAGCCCCCAGCTAGTCACCACAGTGTGTCAGGCTGATTCTCCATCAGTCTTTTTGGGGCTGCTTCGCCCGAGACGTCGGACCGACCCAGCGGGAGCAAGCTCCCTCGCCACGGGCAGCGCCCAAGATCCCACCAGCATTCAGGTAAATGAAGCTTTCATGACAAAAGTTCGGTAGCACATCGCCATTCCCGTCATGCCTGTGTGACGTGTTCGAGGGGACCTTTCAGGTCGTTTGGAGCCGGGGCGCGAAGCCGGGAGTGAGGCGATGGGGACTATGGAACGTTATTCGAAAGTGGGCATGCAGGAGCTTGACCAGCGGCTGTCGAAGATCGTCGAGGCGGCGCGCAAGCAGCCGGTCTCGGTGTATCGCTACGGCGCGCCGTGGGTCTGGATCGTTTCCCAGGATGA
Source organism: Pseudomonas frederiksbergensis (assembly GCF_035751725.1). Lineage (GTDB taxonomy): Bacteria > Pseudomonadota > Gammaproteobacteria > Pseudomonadales > Pseudomonadaceae > Aquipseudomonas > Aquipseudomonas frederiksbergensis_A. The sequence goes on from NZ_CP142104.1 coordinate 2,899,520, forward strand.
CTGGCAGGGCGCGCTCAAGGAAGTGTCCAGCTACATTCCCCAGGGCCATTCCCTGGTGCTGTTGCGGCCACAGATCGACGACCTGCTGGCCGAACACCGCGACGTGCTGCAAGGCCTCAACGCCGAGGCCGGCATGCTGATCGCACCGCAAACCGCGATGCACATCCTGCTGTTGCAACTGCTCTATTCGGTGCCCAGCGAGCAGCAACTCTACGAACAACTCAATTACAACCTGCTGTTCCGCTGGTTCGTCGGCCTGGACCTGAACCAGAAGGTCTGGAGCTTCAACGTCTTGAGCAAGGACCTTGCCACGCTGCTGGGCGATGCGCGGGCGGTGAGGCTCATCCAGAAAATCATCGGTGAAGTGTTCTGTGGCGCCTTGCTGCAAATGCCGGAGTTCTCGCTGAACTTCGCGCTGCTGCACACCTGGCTGGCACGTCACGCCACGACATCGACCGCAAGCAATTGAGCCGTACTTTGAATTCAGGGGGTGGTGTGGAGCATTTCTTCAAATCGCGGCCGGCGCTGTGGGGCTGGCTGCTGTTGACGGTCGGGGGGCCGTCGGCATTCGCCGCAGAAGGAGGGCCGGAGGCCGAAGCGGCGCCGGTTCGCCTGGTGGACGTCAACGAGTACTTCGTGCGCGGAAACACCGTGCTCGATGCCCGGGCGATCGAGGAAGCGGTGTACCCGTTCCTCGGTCCGCAAAAGACTTTGGACGACATCGAAGGCGCTCGCGAAGCCCTGCAAAAGATCTATCAGGCCCGCGGCTACCAATCGGTGTTCGTCGAACTGCCCGAGCAGAAAGTCGAAGACGGCATCGTCTACCTGCAAGTCAGCGAGACCAAGATCGGCCGCGTGCGGGTCGTCGGCGCCAAGCACTATTCGCCGGTGGAAATCCGCGAAGACGTGCCGGCGCTGAAGGAAGGCGAGGTGCCGGACTTTGCCCAGGTCCAGACCGAGCTGGCGAAATTGAACAAGACCCCGGGGCGCCAGGTGATGCCGCTGGTGCGCGAAGGCCAACGCCCCGGCACCATGGATGTCGACTTGCAGGTCGAGGACCAAGACCCGTGGCAAGCCAGCCTGGGCCTGAACAACGATTACAGCGCCGACACCGAGAAGCTGCGCACCGTCGCCAGCCTGGGCTACAACAACCTCTGGCAACTGGGCCACAGCGTCTCGCTGACGTTCTTCACCGCGCCCCAGGACACCGACAACGCCAAGGTCTGGTCGGGCTCCTACACCGCGCCGCTGAGCGAACGCTGGAGCCTGCAATTTTCCGGCTACCAGTCCGACAGTAACGTGGCGACCGTCGGCGGTAGCAACGTGTTGGGCAAAGGTCATTCCTACGGCGTATCGGCGATCTACAGCCTGCCGTCCAGCGGGGCATGGGCCAACAGCTTCTCGGTCGGGGTGGACTTCAAGGACTTCGACGAAGAACTCAACCTGGGCGGCGCCAGCGACAAGGCACCGCTCAAGTACGCACCGTTCACCTTCGCCTACAACGGATTTCGCTACACCCAAGCCAGCCAGTTGGGCCTCGGGCTGAGCCTGGTGGCGGGCACCCGCAGCCTGCTCGGCTACGGCAGTACCGATGAAGAGTTCGACTACAAGCGCTATCGCGCCAGCCCCAGTTTCGCGGTGCTCAAGGGCGACGGCAATTACACCTTCACCTTCGGCAACGATTGGCAGACCGCCTCCAAGGCAGCCTTCCAATTGGCTTCCGGGCCGCTGGTTTCCAACGAGCAATTCTCCGCCGGTGGCGCCACATCGGTGCGCGGCTACCTGGCCGCCGAGCGCACCGGTGACGACGGCTACCTCTTGTCCCAAGAGCTGCGCACGCCGTCCCTCGCCAAGTTCCTCGGCAGCTATGTCCAGGAATGGCGTTTCTACGCTTTTGCCGAAGGCGCGCAGTTGTACCTGCGCGACGAACTGCCCGACCAGGATCCCGACTACAGCCTCGCCAGCGTCGGCCTCGGTACCCGCGCAAGCCTGAGCAAATGGCTGTCGGGCAGCCTCGACTGGGGCTTCCCGCTGCTCGACGGGCCGAACACCACGAAACAGGAGTCGCGCCTGCACTTCAACCTGCAAGCGACGTTTTGAACCCAGGAGTCATGTCCATGCAACGCTTATTGATACCGCTGTTGATCTGCCTGGGGCTGCTGCTTCCGGCCACCGCCAACGCCTGGTGGCAGGACGATTGGCACTACCGCAAACAGATCTCCGTAGACACCACGCCCCAAGGCGCGGCCATCGCCCAAGCGTTGGGCCGCACCGCGCTGCTGGTGCGCCTGCACACCGGCAACTTCACCTTCGACGGCGTCAAGGAAGACGGTTCGGACCTGCGCTTCGTCAGTGCCGACGACAAGACCGTGCTCAATCACCAGATCGAGAGCTTCGATCCGCTGATGGGCATGGCGCTGATCTGGGTCGACGTGCCTAACGTTGACGGCGGCCAGCGCCAGGACCTGTGGATGTACTACGGCAACAAGAAAGCCCCGGCCACGGCCAGCGGCCAGTTGACCTTCGATCCGGATTACACCGCGCTGTACCACTTCGACACTGCCACCGGCGTGCCGTCCAAGGACACCACGGCCTATGGCAACAATGCCCAGGGCGCGGTCGGCGTGAGCATCGACGGCGTGATCGGGCGGGCCTTGCAATTCAATGGCCAGCCGCTGCTGCTACCCGCCAGTCCTTCGTTGCAACACGCCGCCGGGGCTGCGTTTACCTTCAGCAGCTGGCTGCGCCAGGATGACGCCAGTGGCGAGCAAATCATCCTGAGCCGTCGCGACGAAGCTGCCAGCCTATTGGTTGGCGTCAACCAGGGCGTGCCGTTCGTAGCAATCAATGACCAGCGCGCGGTCTCGACCCAACCGCTGAACCCCGGACAATGGCAGCACCTGGCGTTGACCGCCTCGGGTGACCGGGTCGTGCTGTACGTCAATGGACGTGAAACCGCGAGCCTCGCCGTGGCGATGCCGGCGTTCAATTCGCCGATTGCCTTGGGCGCAGATGTTTCCGCAGGTACCTTCGCGCCATTCAGCGGGGCCATCGACGAGGCGCGTATCTCCAAGGTCGCGCGGCCGGCACCGCTGCTGTTGGCCGACGCCAATGCCCAGGGCGCCGAATCGAAACTGGTGGCCTATGGCGTCGATGAAGAGCAGTCCGGCTTCGGTTTCGGCAGCCTCGGTTTCCTCCTCAACGCAGTGCCGCTCGACGCCTGGGTGATCATCGCCGTGCTGGTGCTGATGATGGTCCAGTCGTGGGTCATCATGATCCGCAAGAACCGCATGGTCAGTCGTCTCAGCGCCGCCAACGAAGCCTTCCGCGAGCAGTTCGCCCGGGTTGGCACGCGCCTGGAAATGTTCGCCGACGATAAGGAACTCGCCCAGCGCCTGCAGCATTCATCCTTGTGGCGGCTGTACCTGGTGGCGGTCAAGGAAATCCGCACCCGCCGCGAGCAGGGCGCCGATACCTCGTCGGTCTCGGCCGCCACGATTGAGGCGATCCGCTGCTCCATGGACGGCGTGCGCACCCGCGAAAACCAGGCACTGAGTTCGAAACTTTCCACCCTGTCCAACGCCATCGCCGGCGGCCCGTATATCGGCCTGCTCGGCACGGTGTTGGGGATCATGGTGGTGTTCCTCGGCACCGCGATGGCCGGTGACGTGAACATCAACGCCATCGCCCCGGGCATGGCCGCCGCCTTGCTTGCCACCGCCATGGGCCTGTTCGTCGCGATTCCGGCGCTGTTTGGCTACAACCGGCTGATCACGCGCAACAAGGAAGTCAGCGCCGACATGCGGGTGTTCGTCGATGAGTTCATCACGCGCCTGGCGGAGATGCATGGCGAAGGCCAATCCGGTGAAGCGGCTCATCGCCGTGACCATCACGTTCAATCGTCCGTACCGGCCTGAGGAGCATCGTCATGGCTAGCGTAAATGCGTCACACGATGACGACGATGATGCAGCGGTCGACAGCATCAACATCACGCCGCTGGTGGATGTGCTCATGGTGGTGCTGGTGATGTTCATCCTCACCGCCACGGCCCAGGTGTCGGGCATCCAAATCAACCTGCCCAAGGCCAGCGCCTCGGTGTCGTTGTCGGAAGCCAAGACCAAGGCGATCTCGGTGAATGACGGTGGGCAGGTGTTCCTCGATGCCTACCCGGTGACCCTGGCCGAGCTGGAGGAGCGCTTGCGCATCGAGAAGGCCCAGAGTCCGGACTTTCCGGTCATCGTGCGCGGCGACGCCACGGTGCAGTACCAGAAGGTCATCGAAGTGCTGGACCTGCTGCGGCGCCTGGAACTGTCCCAGGTCGGTCTGGTGACCGGCAAACCGAGCCAGGGCTGATCATGACCGCCAGACTTCCCATCGATCCGCCCCCCGTGAAGCGCTCGCCGCTGCGCCTGCTCAAGTGGGCCGCCGGCCTGGTGCTGGCGGGCCTGGCTGCCTGGCTGCTATGGCAGTGGGCCAACGACATGAGCGGTGTGCGGCGTGAAGCGCCGAAAGTGCCGACCATCATCCCGCTGCCGCCACCACCGCCGCCGCCCCCGGAAAAACCCAAGGAGCCGGAACCCAAGGTCGAGGAAAAAGTGGTCGAGCCCGAACCAACGCCGGAACCCGAAGAGGTCAAGCCCGAGGAAGAAGCGCCGCCATCCCCGGTGGATGACCTGGCCAATCCCATGCAAATGGACGGTGATGCCCAGGCCGGCAACGACGCTTTCAACATCGGTGCGGGCAAGGGCGGCGGCATGGCCGGGGCAGGGGGCGGACGCCTCGGCAATGGCACCTACAGCCAATTCCTGGCCTTCACCTTCCAGCGCTTGCTGCGGGACAACCCCGATTTGCGCAGCCTGGCGTTTTCGCTACAGGCCGATGTCTGGCTCAGCGCCGTGGGGGAGATCACCCGTGTCGAGCTGGTCAAGTCCAGCGGCAACCCGCAGGTGGATCAGCAAGTGATCGCCGCCCTGCGTGCCGCGCCGCATTTGAGTGAACGGCCTCCGGCTTCCCTGACTTTGCCCGTGCGCCTGTCCTTGCAAGGACGGCGTCCGGGTTAACCCGAATTTTTGAAAGTTTGCCAACAGGAGTTGTGTGCAGATGATTGCCAATGTGAATCGATTGTCGTGGGCGGTCGGCCTGATTGTGTTGAGCCTGGCCGGGCACGCGTCGGCAGCCCCGGCGCCTTCGGAAAACGCCACGATCAATCTGATCCGCCTGCTGGTGCAGCAGGGCGTGTTGAAGCAGGACCAGGCCGATGGCCTGATTGCCCAGGCCGAACGCGAAGCCGTGCAGGCCCGCCAGGCTGCCACTGCGGTCGCCGCCACACCTACCGGCGCCCCGGGAGACGTGCGGGTGCAGTACGTGCCGAACATCGTGCGCGAGCAGATCCGCGATCAGGTCAAGGCCGAAGTCATGGCCACCGCCAAAAAGGAAAACTGGGCCCAGCCCAACACTTTCCCGGACTGGGTCTCGCGCATCAGCTTCGATGGCGACATCCGCCTGCGGGATGAGTCGCGCTATTACTCGGGCACCAACAGTAACCAGATCGTCGACTTCGCCCGGCTCAACGACCGCGGCCCCTACGACGTCAACCCCAACAGCAGTTCCAGCTTGCCGCCGTTGCTCAACACCCGTGAAGACCGGGAAAACCTCTTCCGCCTGCGGGCACGCCTGGGCATGAAGGCTGTCATCGCTCCAGAGTGGACGGCCGGCATTCGCATCGGCACCGGCTCGGACAACAACCCGGTGTCCACCACCCAAACCCTGGGCGGTGGTTTCGGCAAGAAGGACATCTGGCTCGACCAGGGTTACCTGACCTGGAAGCCTTCGGATGAGCTGACCCTGACCGGCGGGCGTGTCGCCAACCCGTTCTATACCACCGACTTGCTGTACTCCGGCGATCTGAACTTCGACGGCGTGGCGGCGATTTTCAATCGCAAGCTCAACCAGGACTTCGGCCTGTTCGGCACCGTCGGTGCGTTCCCGGTGGAGTACACCAACGACACCAGCTCCAGCAACGGCACCGACAAGGAAGAGAGTGACAACAAGTGGCTGTACGGTGCGCAACTGGGCGCCAGTTGGGCGATCAACGACAGCAATCGGATCAAGGGCGCCATGGCCTATTACCGCTTCGACGACATCGAGGGCAAGCGCTCCTCGCCGTGCGAGCCCTGGTCGGGTGATCCGGGCTGCGACAGTGACGGCTCGCGGGTGGCGTTCATGCAAAAGGGCAACACGGTGTTCCAACTGCGGGACATCACGCCCAACCCGCTCAACCCGGCTACCACGCCGCAACCGCAGTACGTCGGCCTTGCCTCGGAGTTCAACCTGCTGGACCTGAACCTGGCATGGGACACCGACCTGCCAGAAGACCTGAAGCTGCGCAGCCAGGCTCATTACGTGCACAACCTCGGCTACGACGAAGGCGAGATGCGCAAGCGCTCGGAAGGGCAATTCGCCAACAACCTCGATGAGAACGGCGAGATTGAAAGCGGCGCCAATGCCTGGATGCTCCAGTTCACCCTCGGCAATTCGCTGGAACTCAAGCGCGAAGGCGACTGGAACCTGTTCGCCGGCTACAAGTACATCCAACCGGATGCCTTGCCGGACGGCTTCAACGATTCCTCGTTCCACTTGGGTGGCACCAACGCCAAGGGCTACTTCCTGGGCGGCAACTACGGCCTGGCGAGCAATGTCTTTGCCACCGGTCGCTGGCTGAGTTCCGAAGCGGTGTACGGCGCGCCGTACGACATCGATGTCTTGCAGCTTGAAATCAACACGCGCTTCTAAGCGCCGGGAGGCCTCATGAAAAGGCGAGCCATCAACCCTTGTCCGGTCGCGTTGTTGCTGGGCCTGCTGCTCAGTCCGTTGTTGAGCGGCAGCGCCCATGGCGAGGGACTGGAAGAACGCTTGCGGGCGCAACTGCGCAGCACTACGGCGCAATTGCAGGCCTTGCAAAGCGAACAGGCCCAGGCCAGCGTTGCCCGCCAGGCAGCGGAAAGCCGTGCCAAGGAAGCCGAGGCGCAGGTCAAGCGCCTGACCGCCGAGCTGGGCAAGGCCCAAGGCGTGGTCGAGCAATTGGCCGGGCGCCAGGAAAGCCTGCAAAGCCAGGCCCAGGCCCAGGTCGCGGCCAGCCACGAGCAGATCGGCAAGTTCAAGAAGGCCTACGACGAACTGCTGGTGCTGGCCCGGGGCAAGGAAACCGAACGGGCCCGTCTCGAAGCTCAATTGAATGAGCGTGACACACAAGTGCAGCAATGCTCGGTCAAGAATCAGCAGATGTACCAGGTCGCCAAGGAACTGCTGCATGCCTACGAAACCATCGACATGACCGACGTCATGAAAATCCGCCAGCCGTTCGCCGGCAAGGTCCGGGTTCGCTTCGAAGAGCTGGCCCAGGGTTTTGGCGACGAACTCTACAAAAATCGTTTCGATGCGCCCCAGGCCTCGATCACTCATTGATAACGCAAGGAAGACCGACCATGACTTCATTGATCGAACACGTCACGCCCCTGTCCCTCACCGAGGTGTTGCAAACCGCCGGTTATCGGGTCAACGAAACCGAGCAGAACGGCATCGTGCAGTTGCTCAGCGCCAGCCAGGGCATCGGCTTTGCGGTGCGCTTCGGCAATCCGACGCCGACACCGGGCCAATACCTGGACTTCACCTTCAGTTGCGCGTTGCGTGTGCAAGGTGAATTGCCGGCCGGCCTGGCCGAGTTGTGGAATGCCTCGCGGCGTTTTGCCCGGTTGTCGGTGCAGGGCGAATTCCTGGTAATGGAGATGGATGTGGTGGTGGCGGCTGGCGTCAGCGCCGATCACCTGCGCAGCAACTTGGAATTGTGGGACCGTCTGCTTCAGGAATTCATCGTCTACCTGCGGGAATTCAGCCAGAACGCGGCCCGTCTGCACACAGCCGACGCGCCCGCCGAAGCCACGCAGGAGGAGGCCGCCGTATTGTGAAAAAGCCAACCTTTGTCATCAGCGCCGCTGCGCTGGGCCTGGTGGCCGTGGCCGTCTTCCTCGGCTTGCGTCCCGGCAACGATCCCGTCGCGGCAGTACAAACGGTTACCGTCGCGACAACCGATTCGCCGAGCCTGGCGCGGTTGGGCAGCCAGCAGGTCAGTCCTCAAGAGTTGAAAGACTTGCTGGCAACGCTCGCCCCCGAAGTTCGCCAGCAGATGCGTGGCAACCGGGCTGCCCTGGAAGGTTGGATCCGCGCACGGCTGGCGGAAAAAGCCGTGCTGGAACAGGCCGATGCCCAGGGCTGGCGTCAACGCCCGGAGGTGGAGCGCCAGACCCGGGCCGCCACTGAGCAGATCGTCTTCCGGGATTATTTGCAGTCGGTCAGCCAGGTCCCGGCCGGGTACCCCGGCGAAGAGGAGCTCAAACAAGCCTACGAGGCGGGGAAAGCCAACTGGGTTACGCCTGCGTTGTACCGGGTGAGCCAGATTTTCCTTGCGGCGACCGAACCACAGACGGTCGAGGCGGTGCGCCGCCAGGCGGCGGAACTGAGCAAAAAGGCCCAGGCCGCACCGGCAGATTTCGCCGCCCTGGCCAGCCGGTTTTCCCAGGACCGCGCCAGTGCCGAGCGCGGTGGCGACAGCGGCCTGCAGCCGTTGCAGCAACTGGTGCCGACAGTGCGTGAAGCGGTGGCGCGACTCAAGGTCGGCGCGGTATCGGAGCCGGTGCAGAGCGCGGCGGGGTTTCATGTGATCAAGCTCACCGAGCAGCAACCACCCCGGGAAGCGACCCTGGACGAGGTGCGCGAGCGCCTGACCCAGGCCTTGCGCGCCCAGCGCCAGGAGCAGATTGCCAAGGCCTACCTGGATGGCATGCTCGACACCGCCACCTTGAGCATCGACGGCGCGCAGTTGAGCAAGGTGCTGGAGGACGCGCTTTAGCCGGTAGCACCGTTTTTTTCTGGCAGGGAGCTTGCTCCCTCGCCACGGGACTGGTTTACCAAAAACAAAATGACAGGGAGTCACCCCATGAGTTTCATAGAGCCCGCAGGACGCCAGGCTGACACCGAATATCGCCCCCCCTCGCGCGTCCCCGAATCCTGGCTGGCACTGGCCGCCAGCATCGAGCCCCAGGTGGCCCAGTGTTTCCTGGTCAGCGCCCGCTGTGGCTGTTTCATGCAGGCGGCCCGCAGCCTGAACGTCAAGGCGACCTGGTTGCGCAAACAATTGGCCCAACTGGAAACGCGCCTGCAACGGTCGCTGTTCAACTTCCAGGGCAACGCCCTGGCCCTGAGCCGCGAAGGTCGGCAGTTGCAGGCGCGACTGCTCGCCCTGGCCGAAGAAGACCCGCCACCACTGGCCGAACAACCGCAGATCCGTCTCGCAGTGGCCGAGTCGATCCTGCATGACATTCTCGGCCGCGACCTGATCGCGTTGCTGCGCCGCAACGCAAGCGTGCGGCTGCACATCGTCACCTTGGACAGCGACCTTGCGTTGCACGCCGTCAGCGCCGACCTCGTGCTGTGGCTCAGTGATTGCCAAGATGCGCCGCCTGGGCCGAGCTTTGCGACCCAGACGCCGGAGCGACTGGCACGGCTGGACTATCTGCCCCACATCGCCAAGCGTTACTCACGCCCGGCCGCGCGTCCCGGGCAACTGGCGGACCTGGACGACTACATGCTCGTGCAATGGCAGCCTGACCGCCATGTAGACAGCTTCGCGCCCTGGAACACCCTCGTCGAGGAACGCCGTGCCGGGGTGGCGCAAGTGCAGTCTTATGGGCTGATGCTCGAAATGATCCGCTGCTGTGCCTGTATCGGCCTCTTGCCGCATTACATGGCCCGTTTCGACCGTGGCCTGGTCGCCTTGCCGGGCTTGTTCGACCAGCCGATGCAGCGCCACCTGTGGATGGCGGTCGGCACCGAGGCCCGGCACACGCCGCAGGTGCAAATGCTCGTCGAGTTGATACGCCATACGCTGGATGAACGCAGGGAGTGGTTCCAAGTGCCGAGATAGATGGATTGGGTTGCTGCGCAGGGGGCGGCGTTACACATCGCCTCCAGTGGCCATAAGGCTGTGACCGGTATTTTTTTGGTAAAACTCGCGGCGATCACCGAGGAAAATCGCATTGCACAAAGCGCGGACGACAGGTACGTAGCTCGTCTGGCTGGGCGGGCAAGCTTGGCGCGCACCCGTTGGGTTGATCAGGTGGACCGCGATGTGCCCGGGCAGCCATGAGACGAGTGGCCAACGGGGCCGCAGGGCGATTGAGGGGCACAGTTCAGTCGCCGTCGCGCCAAACTCGGAAGATGCCACGAATGCGACCCCCATCAGGCAAGCGCCTTCAAGCTGGGCGCGTAGGCGACCGGGGTTTTGCACAGCGCCCAGATCCGCGACGAACACCGTGTCATGGACGATCAAGCGGCCCTCGTCACTCAACTCGACATCGAGTACCGCCGACATGTAGACCTGCGCATCGTAATGGGCGGCGATGCCCTGTGTCCGGCGACACCCCGAGGCCTTGCCCCATTGGCTTTTCCGGACCGCTTCGATGATGACGCTCCGCATCCGCTGGATATCGAAGCCTGAACGATGCCCAACGCCGTCGTTCACCATTGATGCCGAATCGAGAAGGGAAAGCAGCAAGCCTGGTTGATCAAGCGTGCACCCATGCACCTCCGAGGCCATGAATCGTTGGTCGGTGCGCAGGCGAAGCAACAAGTCTTTGCGGTCCAGAACGCCTCCAGGCGTCAACGGCAAGGTGAAGTGATCAAGCGCGCTATCGTGCCTACCAGGATGGTTCATTTGCGTATCTCCTTGCGGTTGATGGCAAGAGGTCCGTTTAAATTCGTTGGCCCCGTCATGTGCTGTCAGAAGCGACCATGGGGTTACTTTAAGCGGGAGGAGCTGACGCCAGGGTGACCAACCGCTGACAAGAACATGTCAGACGCGAGCTGGCGCGATGGCTAGGGGTGTAAAGAGTGCCGGATCGGATATGTCACTTTGCATCTATTTGTGAAGTGAATAGGATCGGGCTGTACTGGCCCGCCTCTTTGAGAGGCATTACCCGCATCGATCAGGGAGCGCGCGAATGGAAGGGCAGACAACTATCCAGGCAACGTTGGCCGTCGGGGCGCAACTGGAGCGTCTTCGCAACGCTTTGGAGTCTGAAAAGCTACCAACAGCCGATATCGAGCTGCCGGATCGAACTTTCTTCGAGTTCACGCTGGGCGGAAATATCGTCGGTTGGGGAGGTTTTGAAACATATGGAGCTGACGCATTACTTCGATCTTTAGTCGTTGAGCGTGCCTACAGATCGAAAGGTGTCGGGACATCCCTGCTCAATGTACTTGAAGTGAAAGCAGCGGAGCTGGGCATCATTCGGTTGCATTTGCTCACCACAAGCGCTTCAAGTTTTTTCGAACAGATGGGTTACGAAAGTCTACCGCGGGGCGCTGCGCCTTCTCTCATTTCGCTGACCGAGCAATTCAAGGGGCTCTGTCCTGGCTCTGCGTGCTACATGAGCAAGGCGTTACGCTGAAAGCGTTGGGCCGATTTACCGCTCAGGAAAATCTGGCCCAATGCTCGATGCGAAACCGGTCGGCTTACTTCAATAAACCTGGGGAACAATGATCTCTGGCGGCGTCGGACTGCGGAAATAGTCTTCTTGCCTGACGCGTTCCGGCAGTTCGATCGTCGGCAGCTCGACTTCTTCGTATGGCATCTGCCCGAGCAGATGATGGATGCAGTTGAGCCTGGCCTTCTTTTTATCGTCAGCCTGGACCACCCACCAGGGCGCTTCGGCAATGTGGGTGCGCTCGAGCATGATCTCCTTTGCCTTTGTGTAGGCTTCCCAGCGGCGACGGGATTCCAGGTCCATGGGGCTGAGTTTCCACTGTTTCAGCGGATCGTGGATGCGGCTGAGAAAACGCAGGTGTTGTTCCTGGTCGGAAATGGAGAACCAATATTTGATCAGCTGGATGCCGGAGCGGGCGAGCATGCGTTCAAATTCCGGCACGGTGCGGAAGAACTCTTCGTACTGATCGTCGTTGCAAAAGCCCATGACCTGTTCGACGCCGGCGCGGTTGTACCAGCTGCGGTCGAAGAGAACGATCTCGCCGGCGGCCGGCAGGTGTGAGACGTAGCGTTGGAAATACCACTGGGTCCGTTCGCGGTCGTTGGGAGCGGGCAGGGCGGCGACCCGGCAGACCCGAGGGTTGAGGCGCTGGGTAATGCGCTTGATCACGCCGCCTTTACCCGCTGCATCGCGGCCTTCGAACAGGATCACCACTTTGTGGCCGGTCTTGACCACCCAGCTTTGCAGCTTCACCAGTTCCCCTTGCAGGCGGAACAGTTCGCTGAAGTAGGTTCTTCGCGCGTCACGTTCGCTGCCCGCGGGCGCGTGCGCATCGAACAGCGCATCCAGGTCGTGCCCATCTTCGGCCAATTCCAGCTCCAGCTCTTCGTCGCTGTGATCGAGCAGTTCACGGTGGATGCGCTGTATCAAGGGGTCTTGGGTCGTGAACATGGGAGGCGCTCGCGTCGGGGAGGATGGCGAAGTGTTAGTCGCCATTCATGACGAAGCCATTACACCGACGGTGTCGATAAACAAAAAAACGCGGCGGCCGGTCATTTGCCATTCGATCTTCATAAAAACGTAACAACTCTGTTGCAGAGTTCCTCAGCCCGTCATCACAAGGAGTTTCTTTTAATGAAAAGTTTGATGAAGTCTGCTGCGCTCGCCGTTACGGTTTCCCTGTGTGCCAGCTCGGCATCCTTCGCTGCGGAGAGCGTCCGCCTGACGGGCTCTGGCGCGAGCTTTCCCGCGCCGATCTACCTCACCTGGTTCAAGGATTTCAGCAAGAAGTCCGAGGGTGTCACCGTGGATTACCAATCCAAGGGCAGCGGTGCGGGTGTCCAGGACTTCCTGAACAAAACCGTCGATTTCGCCGCCAGCGACTCGGCCATGAAAGACGAAGACATCGCCAAGGTCGCCGAAGGCGTGCAGTTGCTGCCAATGACTGCGGGTGAGATCGTCCTCGCCTATAACCTGCCGGGCAATCCCAAGGGCTTGAAGCTGCCTCGGGACGTCTACTCGAACATTTTCCTGGGCAAAATCACCCGCTGGAACGACCCGAAGATTGTCGCAGCCAACCCGGACCTGAAACTGTCCGATACGCCGATCACGGTCGTTGTGCGCGCGGACTCCAGCGGTACCACTGCGGTGTTCACCAAGCATTTGGCGACCATCAACCCTGAGTTCAAGCAGGCGCTGGGCGAGGGCAACACCGTCAACTGGCCCGCCAGCGACAAGTTCATCAAGTCGCCGAAGAACGATGGTGTAACGGCTACCGTACGCCAGACGCCGGGCGCGATTGGCTACATCGAGTACGGTTTCGCCAAACTGGCCAAGGTTGACTTCGCCCAGTTGCAGAACAAGGCCGGCCAATACGTCGTGCCAAACGCCGAAAGCGGCGCCGAGGCCCTGGCGGCGGTGAAGATGCCGGAAAACCTGGTGTCGTGGTTGCCTGATCCGGACGGTGCCAAGTCCTACCCGATCACGTCGTACACCTGGATGATCTTCCGCAAGGACAACGGTAATCCGGCCAAGGCCAAGGCCATGCGTGAAATGGTCGAATACAGCCTGACCGAGGGCCAGAAGATTGCCGACTCGATGGGTTACATCCCACTGCCGGCATCGGTTGTCGACCAGGTTCGCAAAGCGTCCGCCAACATCAAGTGATGCATGAGGCCCCTCCTGGTGTGCGCTATCCGCCATGCCGGGAGGGTTTTTCCCTTGTTCGGACCTAGCCAATGAACAAACCTTTTGTCGTACCGGTTAATCCGGACTCTGCCTGCCAACCACCTTCTGCGAAGGACTTCATGGTTGATCGCACCTTCCGTGCGATTGCGCGCATAGGGGTGGTTCTGATCCTGGCGCTGGTTTTCGCGCTTGTGTTCGAGGTGGGGCGCAAGGCGCTCCCGGGCATGGAAAAGCATGGCACTGATGTGCTTTTCGGCACCGTCTGGGACGTTAACCAAGGTAAGTACGGCATCCTGCCGGCTATCTGGGGCACGCTCTACAGCGCCTTGATCGCGTTGCTCATCGCAGGTTTCTTCGGCGTCAGCATGGCGATTTTCCTGACTCAGGATTTTCTGCCCCCCAAGCTCGCCGCCATTTTTCGCACCATCGTCGAACTGCTCGCGGCCATCCCCAGCGTTGTCTATGGCCTATGGGGCATCTACGTGGTGATCCCGGCGATCCGGCCGTTGACGACGTGGCTGAACAGCGAACTGGGCTGGATCCCGTTCTTCGGCACATCCTTGAGCGGGCCGGGGCTGCTCCCCGCGGCGCTGGTGCTGGCCATAATGATCTTGCCGACCATTGCCGCCGTTTCCCAGGATGCGCTCACGGCCGTACCGATGAAAACCAAACAGGCCGCCTACGGCATGGGCACGACCCACTGGGAAGCGATTCTCAAGGTGATGGTGCCGTCTGCCGCGACCGGTATTTTCGGCTCCCTGGTCCTTGGCTTGGGCCGCGCCCTGGGTGAAACGATGGCGCTGGCCATGCTGGTGGGCAATGCCAACACCCTTTCGCTCTCGCTGTTCGCACCGGCCAACACACTCGCCGCGCTGCTGGCGCTGAACTTCCCCGAGGCCGGGCCGAACGAGATCGAGGTGTTGATGTATGCCGCGCTGGTGCTGATGTTCATCACGCTGCTGGTGAACATCATCGGTTCGATGATCATGATGTACGCCCAACGGGGTAACAAGTAATGACTGATCTGACTGCTGCAACAGACTTGACGGCTCCAGCGGGCGCGATGCCTAGCCTGCAGCGCAGGTTCGAGGGGCGGGCCCTGCGCAGCCTTATCTTGACCACTCTAGTATGGGCGGGCGCATTGCTGGCCAGCGTGCCGCTGATTTCCGTGCTCTATATGCTGATCACCCGCGGTGGCGCTCGCCTGAACCTGGAAGTCTTCACCGAGCTGCCGCCGACCGGCTTCGAGATGGGCGGCGGCTTCGGCAACGCGATGGCGGGCACCTTCGTGATGGTGGGTATCGCGGCGGCCATCGCGGTGCCCGTCGGCATCATGGCGGCGATCTTCCTCGCCGAGCTTGGGCCGGACAGCAAGCTGGCGAACGCCGCGCGCTTCGCCGCCAAGATGCTCACCGGCCTGCCGTCGATTCTGGCCGGGGTGTTTGCCTACGCGCTGGTGGTGATGACCACCGGCACGTATTCGGCTCCGGCGGGGGGCGTGGCATTGGCAGTGCTGATGCTGCCTATCGTCGTGCTGACGGCGGAAGAGTCGATGCGGATGGTGCCCAAGATCATGAAGGACGCCGCCTATGGCATGGGCTGCACCCGCTCCCAGGTGATCTGGAAAATCATCTTGCCTACCGGCATGCCGGCGATCCTCACCGGCGTGATGCTGGCGGTGGCGCGTGCGGCGGGCGAGACCGCGCCATTGCTGTTTACTGCGCTGTTCAGCAACTACTGGATCTACCACCAGGGCAACCTGGAGGTCATGAATCCGACTGCATCGCTTGCAGTGCTGATCTACAACTTCTCCGGCATGCCTTTCGACAACCAACTCGAGCTCGCATGGGCGGCCTCGTTGGTGCTGGTGATGATCGTGCTGGTCGTGAACATCATCAGCCGTATTTTCGGCAAGCCCAAGTATTAAGAACGGGAGCATCTGATTTTGAACGTATCCACTGCGCAAATAGCCGCTCCGTTTGTCACCCAGGCGCCTGTAGTCATGGACTGCAAACTGGACAAGATTTTCTACGGCAACTTCATGGCAGTACGTGACAGCCACGTGCCGATCGAGAAAAACAAGATCACCGGCTTCATCGGTCCTTCCGGCTGCGGCAAGAGTACCGTGCTGCGCAGCCTCAACCGGATGAACGATCTGGTGAAGGGCTTCCGCTTCGAGGGCCACGTGCATTTCCTTGGACAGGACGTCTATGGAAAGGGCGTTGATCCGGTGGTGGTGCGCCGTTATATCGGCATGGTGTTCCAACAGCCGAACCCGTTCTCGATGAGCATCTTCGACAACGTCGCGTTTGGCCTGCGCCTCAATCGCTACAAGGGCGACATCGGCGACCGGGTCAAGCATGCGCTGCAAGGCGCGGCGTTGTGGGACGAGGTCAAGGACAAGCTCAAGGTCAGCGGCCTGTCGCTCTCCGGTGGCCAGCAACAACGGCTGTGCATTGCCCGCGCCATCGCCACCGAGCCGGAGGTCCTGTTGCTGGATGAGCCCTGTTCGGCGCTCGATCCGATCGCGACCCGGCGGGTCGAAGAACTGATGGTCGAGTTGAAAAAGGACTACACCATCGCGCTGGTGACCCACAACATGCAGCAAGCCATCCGTGTCGCTGACACCACGGCGTTCTTCTCGGTGGATATTTCCCAGGGCACGCGCACCGGTTACCTGGTGGAGATGGGCCCGACGACGCAGATTTTCGATAACCCCCGGGAACAGATGACCGGCGATTACATCAGTGGCAAGTTCAGCTAAGCGACACCTTCGATCAAGGCCGCATCCCTGCAGAAGCCAAATGGATTTGGCGGGCATCCGGTAGACATTTACCAAGCGTTTCCAAGGAGCACCAATGCCTGCTACGCATCGCCTTGATTTGCCTGCCATTGAACGAGCACTGCGCGAAGTGCAGGAGCGCTTCGCCGCGCTGAGCCGGCACTTCACCGAGCCGCGCGACCCGCTGACGGACGAAGTGCTGCAAAATGTGCTTGAAGGCTATGCGCTGATTGACGACTATGTTGCCCGCGGCGTCGACCTGTTCGATCTCCAGCAACTGAACCTGATGCTTGAGATCAACGCCACGGTGCTCTGTGGCCGGGACCCGGCACGCCGGTTGGAATACGCGCAACACCTGGCCGCGACCGAGGCGCATTTCTTCAACAATGTTGAGGGAGGCATCAAGGACTTGTACAACTGGTATTGCGCGTATCGCAGTGAATCCGTCTGGAAGCGTGCGGCCGGGGTCTACGTGCGGATCCTCAGCAAGCCGCAGTTGTTTATCGAGGGCAACAACCGCAGTGGGTCGCTGATCGTCAGCTACCTGCTCATGCGTGCGGGGCTTCCTCCTTTTGTGTTGTCACTGGAAAACGCCGAGGGCTACTTCAACCCGTCCTCGGTCATACGCAACTCTGCCAAGCATGGCGTCAAGGCACTGTACGAATTGCCCAAGATCAAGAAGAAATACGCAGCTTTCCTGGAAGAACAGGCACCGGACCCGATGAAGTTTTTCCTCAAGGGCAAATCGTTGCCCCTCACCCAAGGCGGTCACTGATGAGCAGGGATCCGGCGTCAGCCAGGCGCAAATCCTTCGGCAGCCGGGTTGGGCAGGCCATCCGCGGCGCCCACCCGATGGGGCTGCTCAAGCGCCAGCGTATACGCATTTCGTTTGATATCGATGACACACTCGCTTGCCAACTCCATCACTGCGACGTCGAGCACAGCCGCTTGCCGGCCTGCGTCCACCGTTGGCTGGGGGAGCCTTTGCGCATGGGAACGCGCTCGCTGATCCGCGAGCTGCGTCGCCAGGGCTGCAGCATCTGGGTCTACACATCGTCCGGTCGCACGCCGTCCTACATCCGGCGTTGGCTGTTGCTGTACGGCATCCGTGTCGACGGTGTCGTCAATAGCGTGCTGCACAACCGTGCGTTGACGGTGCATGGGATGTGCGACTCACCCTCAAAGTATCCGCCAGCGTTCGATATCGACTTGCACGTCGATGATTCCGAAGGCGTGCAGATCGAAGGGAACGACCACGGGTTTCGCGTCGTGGTGGTGCATCCGGAGGATGAGGGCTGGGCGCAAAAGGTTCTGGATGCGGTGGCCAGGGTCCAGGTGCAGCTTGATTGGCAGCAGAGACCGGTCCAGCGCGCTTCGTTGCGCCGGGTTACGCCTGTCTAGCCAGTCCGGCGGCGGGTATCTATTCTATTTTATCGAACCTAACCTTCGAAATTAGCCGTCTATTTAGATATGCGATGCGCAGGCAGAATTCTCCTCATCAACTTTCCCGAGGTGAAATATGAAAGCGATTCGCGTAGCGCAATACGGTCAGCCAGAAGGCTTGGTGTTCGAGGACATCCCATCGCCGGTTCCCGGCAAAAATGAAGTGTTGATCGAAGTCGCAGGCAGCGGCGTCAACCCGGTCGACTGGAAAGTACTTTCGGGGGCGATGAAAGCGTTTATCCCGCTCCAGTTGCCCTACACGCCAGGGGTCGAAGTGGCCGGGCGCGTAGCGGCGATTGGAGAGGGCGTCACCGCGTTCTCGGTCGGCGACGAGGTGTTCGGTTTCATCAATATCGTGGGTGGTTATGCAACCGAGGCCGTCGCCAGCGTGGATCGTCTGGCGCGTCGGCCGAGCCGGTTGCCGGCGTTGCAGGCCGCTGGGGTTTCGGCGGTCGCACTGACCGCTTGGCAGGCGCTGCATGAACACGGGCAAATCAAGGCGGGCCAGCGCGTGCTGATCCACGGAGCAGCGGGTGGGGTGGGCAGCCTTGCGGTGCAACTGGCGCGGATCGCCGGTGCGGTAGTCATCGCGACGGCTTCGGCGGGCAATCATGATTATCTGCGTGGGCTGGGCGCCACTGAGGTGGTCGACTACAACCAGGTGCGGTTCGAGGCGGTTGTCGAGCCGGTCGACGTGGTGCTCGACCTGATTGGTGGCGACACCCAGGCACGCTCATGGTCGGTGCTGAAACCAGGCGGCGTGCTGGTTTCACCGGTGAGCCCACCCGATGCCACGAAAGCCCAAGCGGTCGCAGCTACCGGCAAACATTTCGCGACGCGCTCCGACGGTGCGCAGTTGGAGCAGATCGCGGCGCTGTTCGAGTCCGGCGAGTTGGTCATTGACGTGGACGTGTTGCCGTTGTCCCAGGCCGAGGAGGCGCTGCGCAGAAGCTTGTCGGGGCACACCCGGGGCAAGCTGGTGCTCGACGCGAGTCGGTAACGGTCACCCTTGGCGGTAAGCGCTTGGCGTGACGCCCACTTCCCGCCGGAACACCTGGGAAAAATGGCTTGGGCTGGAATAGCCGACTTCAAGGCCCACGTCGATGATGCTGCGCTCCGTTTCGAGCAGCAAGTGCCGGGCGCGGCTCATCCGCTGGCGGATAAAATACTGCGAGGGCGACAGGCCCGTGGCGCGCTTGAACATGCGGCTGAAGTGGTACTCGCTCAGCTCGGCGACCTGCGCCAGATGGGCGAGGCTGAAGTCGCTGTCCAGATGTTGATTCATCGCATCGATGACTCGGCGCAGCTTGTACGCCTGGAGCGCGCTGCTGCGTCGGGCTCCGCTGGGCGCATCGAAGTAGTTGCGAACCAGATGCACCGCCAGCGCCTGCGCCAGACCGTGGGTGAACAATGGACTGGGCTGACGTTCGTCGATGAGTTCGCTGCGCAGTTGATCCATCAACAAGCGCACTCGATCATCCCGGGCGCCTGAAATGTCGAGGAAGGTGACCGAGCCCCCCTGGTCGCCCAGCACGTCGCGAGCAGCCTGATCGATCAACGACAGGCCGAGATAGAGGTGCATCACCTCGAACGTGTCGCAGCCTTGGGTTTGCCAACGCATTTCGTAGGGCTGGTCGGTATTGGTGAGGAAGAAATCGCCGGCCCGAACGTCGGCGGCCTCCCATTCGCCTCCCTGGGAACGTTCCTCCACCCGAGCGGCGCCCGCGAGCACCAGGACCAGGAGTGGTTCCGCCACGGCAGGCACCAGGATCGGCTCGACGAGGCTGGGGTGGCTGAATAGCTGTACCACCACGTCCTGCATCGGCGGGTGTGATGGCAGAGCCTGCGGCTTGCCCGGCATGTAAGCGAGCATCGATTCGGCCGTGATGCGCTGATTGTCGTTCAGGGGGACCTCCAGTTCAGTCTTGTGCATCCCGGGCATCGTCGGCAGCCTGCGTCCTGAAGCGCTCGATAAGCCACTTCGCGGCAGGTCCCGGTGGGGTGTCGGTGCGGTAGATGACATCAAAGGCGTAGTCGCCGCCAATGCAGTCCGGCAATTCAAGCCGCACCAGGCGGCCGCTGGCCAGGTCTTCGCTCACTCTATCGATGGGCATGTTGCCCCAGCCAATGCCTTCGCGCAGTAACATGTGCTTGGCGCCGAGATCAGCCAGGCGCCAAGTGCGCGTACCGACGACCGCGAACTCCTGGTCCTGGGTGAGTCTGGAGCGATCGGTGAGCACCAACTGCACGTGGCCGCGACCGGCACCCGGGGCATTGGGCCCGGACGCTGCCAAAGGGTGGTCGGGCGCGGCAACCGGTATCAGCGCCACGCTGCCCACGCCAATGCGCTCGATGCCATCAAGGCTGTGGGTCAGGGGCCCGCTGACGCCCAACGACGCCCCTCGATCGAGTACCTTTTGCGCCACGGCGCCCAGGGCTTCGACATGGAGATGCAGCGATACGGTCGCAAATTCCTCCCGGAACGCCTTCAGCGCGTCGACCACACGCTCGCCGGGCATCATCACATCGAGCACCAGATGCACCTCGGCTTCCAGCCCGTGCAACAATCCACGGACCTTGGCCCGCAAACCGTCTATTCCGTTGTAAATGGTGCGCGCCTCAGCCAGAACCGTGCGCCCGGCGTCGGTCAGTTGCGGTTTGCGAGTGGTCTTGCGATCGAACAGGCTGACGCCTAATTGCATTTCCAGGTTGGCGATCGAATAACTCACCACCGAGGTGGCGCGATGCAGTTTACGTGCGGCGCCGGCGAAACTGCCGACGTCGACCACCGTGAGAAACACGCGTAACTGATCGAGGGTAGGGGTGCCCGGGTCTGGAATCATCGCTGGTCTCGTGAACGTTTCGATGCATATTATCGGTGTTTTGCCGATAAGCCAGGCCCAGCTGAGCCTGTCGTCAGGCTGTCATCGTGCGATTAAGGGCGACAATCTGCTCATGGGTAAACTGACCGCCGGGAGCCATGAACCTGGCGATCAGTGCGTCACGGTTTTGCGCTGCCCGCGCCTTGTCCGCCGTGTCCAGTGCCGGTTTCAGCTCTGGCAATGTCAACTCGGTGCAGTAAGCGGGTGTGCCTGGCTGCTGACGCCACGAGTCTTCGAGGCTGCCGGCGGCAAAAGCAGTGAAGCCTGTCTGCTCGACAAGATCCTGCGCCACTGCCACAGCGCTGGCATCATTCCCAGCCACGGGTAACGCTATGCGGGTTGAAGACCCGGCTGGCTGGCCTTTGTCGGCAAGCGTGGCGGCGAGCAAGGCGTTCCATGCCTTGACGACTGGGCGGCCAAGCTGTTCGCTCACCCAGACGCTCTCGGGCTTGCCGTCATCGACTTCCTTGATTGCCCCGTCGCGTCCCGGATAGTAATTGGATGTATCGATGACGACGGTCTTCTCAGAAGCATTGCTCAACGTCTGCCGGAGATCCGGGTATCTGGCGAAGGGGATCGACAGGATTACGGCGTCCGCGCCGGACACCGCATCGTCCTTGGTCACCGCCTGTACGCCGATTTCGCTGGCAAGTTTCTGGATGGTTTGAGGCCCTTTCGAGTTCGCCAGCTTGATGTCATGGCCGCAGGCAGCGAGCTTGCGGGCAAGGGTCGCCCCAATGTTGCCTGCGCCGATAATTCCGATCTTCATTTCAGTCACCTCGCCTGTGAACAAATCTGCAAGTTTCATCATTCTTGCGGTGGTTTGTAGCCCGCCAGCATCTTGAGAATCTCATCGTGTGAGCCGTTCGCTTCGGCAAACCGTAATGGCTTGGCGCGCTCGACGACAAGTTCCTTTGGAGTCGGATTGATTTCGAGCAGTTCGAAAATCTCCTCCAGGAACTCGTCCAAGGGCATGGCGTTTTCGTCATTCTCCTGGCCAAGCAATGTGGTACGTACACCCGGCGGCGCAAGCTCGATCACTTCGACCGACGAGGCCTCCAGCTGCACCCGAAGGCTTTGGGTAAACGAATGGACGGCCGCTTTGGTTGCGCTGTAGGTCGGTGTGGAAGGTAGCGGGACGAATGCCAAGGCAGAACTGACATTTACGATCGTGGCACTGGGCTGCTTGGTCAGTTGGGGAATAAATGTATACGCCAAGCGAATGGTGCCAAGCAGGTTCGTTGTCACGATATTTTCGGCTGTGATCAGGTCATCCGGATCAGTCAGATCCTCCCAGTGCATGATGCCTGCGCTGTTGATCAGAACGTTCAAGTTCGGATGGCTGATGGCAAGCGCTTCGCTGGCGCCCAGGATGGATTGTGGATCGCGCACGTCCAGCAACACGGAATCAATGCCGGGATGTTCCGCCACGATCTTGTCGAGCAGCGCCTTTCGCCGTCCCGCAATGATGACGTTGTTGCCTGCCTCGTGAAATTTGAGCGCCAGGCCAAGGCCTATGCCTGAGGTGCCGCCAGTAACCAGAATCGTGTTGCCAGTGCTGTTCATAGTAAACTCCGGTGTGAGTGCGTAAGCGGACAGATGTCCACTTAGGCAACGTACCGGACAGTTGTCCGCTTAGCAATGCATCAAGGAAAATTCTTGCTCATGACCGACGAACCGGTGATGCGTTCTGACGCCAAGAAAAATCGCGAACGGATATTGGAAGTAGCCGTGGTCGAGCTGACAAACGATCCGGCGGTCCCGCTGAGCACCATCGCCAAGAAGGCCGGCGTAGGGCAGGGCACGTTCTATCGCCACTTCGCCACTCGGGAGAAGTTGATCTTCGAGGTTTATCAGTTCGAAATGCAGCAGGTGGCCTCGCTGGCGGAACAGCTACTTGCCACAAGAACACCCAAGGAGGCCCTGCGAGAATGGATGGACTGCCTGGCGGAATACGCAATGACGAAGGCGGGACTTGCGACGGCGATACGCCAGGCGTCCGCTGCCTACGAGTTTCCTGGAAAATCGGGGTATGCACCGGTCCAGGAGGCCGCAGAGTTGCTTTTGAGGGCGAATGAAAAGGCCGGGACCATTCGTAGCGGGGTCACCCATGACGACTTTTTCCTGGCCATTGGTGGCATATGGCAAATGGATTGCCAAAGCGAATGGCGCCCGCGTCTTGCCAGATTGATGGACCTGGTCATGGATGGCTTATGCGCCGGCAGCCCTGAAAGCCTGAAGAAAAACGACGTTTAGCATTCAGCGCCGGGCCGTCTTTGAGAGGGGCGGCCTCCCATTACATCTCTGCCGAGCAACGCAACGTGCGTTCGATTGCTTCTTGGAAGATTGACATATCGCTAAATCTCGATATGATCGCGCCATGGACTTGATCGAAATATTCAAAGCGCTCTCAAACCCTACGCGCCTTCAAATTCTGAAGGGGTTGAAGGATCCCGCAAAGAACTTCCCTCCGCAGGATGAAGGAGACGTTCTCACGGTAGGCGTCTGCGTCAGTAGTATCCAAGAAGGCATCGGACTGTCGCAGTCAACGGTGTCTGGTTACCTTGCAACGCTGCAACGGGTGGGCTTGGTCGAAGTCAGGCGCATCGGTCAGTGGACCTACTACAAACGCAATGAAGCGAACATCAGAGCACTTGGCGACATCATAGGGAAAGAGCTGTAATTTTTTTGCCGTATGATATCGAGATATCCCGATATCCATTTTTATCGATACGAGGATCTACTCATGAAAGCAATGATACTTAAAGCATTTGGCGGCCCGGAATCGTTCGAACTGCGTGACGTGCCCAAGCCGGTGCCTCAGGCAGGACAGGTTCTTGTGCGGGTACATGCGACCTCCATCAACCCCTTGGACTACCAGGTTCGACGTGGCGATTATCCCGACCTGGTGCAATTGCCGACCATTACCGGACACGACGTATCGGGTGTCGTCGAAAAAGTCGGACCCGGTGTAACGAGCTTCGCTCCGGGCGACGAAGTCTGGTACACGCCGCAAATATTCGACGGTCCGGGAAGCTACGCCGAATACCACGTCGCGGCCGAAAACATCATTGCGAAGAAGCCTTCCTCACTGACTCATCTTGAGGCGGCAAGCCTGACGCTGGTTGGCGGGACGGTATGGGAAGCCCTGGTCGTACGCGCAGCGCTCAGGGTGGGCGAGAGCATTCTCATACACGGTGGGGCGGGGGGTGTCGGCCATGTGGCGATCCAGGTGGCAAAAGCCATGGGGGCGCGGGTGTACACGACCGTGCGCGAGACAAACGCCAAGTTTGCACGCAGCCTGGGTGCCGATGTGATTATCGATTATGAAAAAGAAGATTACGTCGACGCCGTTATTCGGGAAACCGGTGGCCGGGGGGTCGATGTCGTATTCGACACCATCGGCGGTAACACACTGTCACGCAGTCCGGACCTGCTCGCACAACTTGGCCGTGTTGTCACGATCGTCGACATTGCCCAGCCACAAAACGTTGTCCAGGCCTGGGGCAAGAACGCGAGCTATCACTTCGTTTTCACCCGACAGAACCGCGGCAAGCTCGACGAGTTGAGCACATTGGTAGAGCGCGGCCAGTTGCGACCACATGTTGGCGCGGTCTATTCGCTTGCCGATATCCCGCTCGCCCATGCCCGGCTGGAAAGCGCCAACAACGGTATCCGAGGAAAAATCGCGATAGCGATCGAGCCATCGCTCATTTCGTAGATACAACCTGGATAACCATCCAAGCCATTTTTTCGAGGCACATCATGATTTATGAAATCGCTCTGCTCCCGGTTCACAAAGAACGCATTGGCATGTTCCCGCGCGCATTCGCCGAGGTCGCTCCGTTGCTCACCCGCGCAAAGGGGTACCGCGGCCACTTGCTAGCGCAAGGGATTGAAACGCCCCAGCAATTCAACCTGATCGTGCGATGGCAATCACTGGAGGATCACACGCCGGGTTTCGAAGAAAGCGAGGACAATCGGATGTTCATGAAGGGCTTGGAGGAATATTTTTCGGAAGAACCGAGGGTCTATCATATCCAGGAAACATCTTTTGCTACGGATGGATCTGATGGTTCGAACAGTCCCGTCAGCATCGGATGGACCTGAGTGCAGACAATACGGCAGTTGCTTGCGGGACGCGTCTTGCAGCGTGGCCCGCAACATTGCCATGGAAAAAATTCTGAGCAATCAGCCTTGCGTCTACGTCCAAACTCCTCAACGCATTCTTTAGATGCCAGAATCTCCTGACTGAATCGTTTTGGAAATCACCATGCTTCGCGTATTTGAACAGCGACTCGATCCTTTTCCGCCTGACGAACTCCCTCCACCGCCCGACGGCCTGGCTCGGTTCCTGTGGGCATGCACGCGGGGCGCCCGTGGTTATGTCCTGGCGTTCGCGCTGCTCAGCGCCGGTGTGTCGATTTACGAAGCCTGGCTGTTTTCATTTCTCGGCCAGGTCGTGGATTTGCTGTCGACCTGGCAGTCAGGCGGCGATGCGGCAGCCCAGGAGAGTCGAGTGCTGTGGGGGATCGGCATCATGCTGGTGACCAGTATTGGGCTGGTTGCGTTGCGCACGATGGTGCAGCACCAGATATTGGCGATCAACTTGCCGTTGCGCCTGCGCTGGGATTTCCATCGATTGATGCTGCGACAAAGCCTGTCGTTCTTCTCGGATGAATTCTCCGGCCGGGTCACCACCAAGGTGATGCAAACGGCGCTGTCGGTGCGCGAGGTGCTGTTCACCCTCATCGAGATCGTTCCCGGGATCGGCGTGTATTTCATTGCGATCATCGCCCTGGCCGGCGGATTTGACCTGAAGCTGATGCTGCCTTTCCTTGCCTGGGTGGTCTTGTTCGGTATTGCCATGCGGTACTTCGTGCCGCGCCTGGAGAAAGTCGGGCAGGAACAGGCCAATGCGCGATCGTCGATGACAGGGCGTGTTTCGGACGCCTACACCAACATCACCACGGTAAAGCTGTTCTCCCACTCCAAGCGCGAAGCGCATTTTGCCCGTGCTGCCATGGAGGATTTCAAGCAAACCGGCTTTCGCCAGATGCGCCTGGTCAGCCAGTTCGAAATCGTCAACCAGGCCTTGGTGGTCGGGTTGATCATGGGGTCGGGCGGGTATGCCCTGTGGCTTTGGCATCAAGGTGAAGTCGGCACCGGGGCCGTCGCGGCGATCACTGCCATGGCGTTGCGCATCAATGGCATGTCGCACTGGATCATGTGGCAAATGACCTCGCTGTTCGAGAGCATCGGTACCGTGCAGGATGGCATGGAGACCCTGACCCGTGGCCCCAAGGTGCAGGATGCGCCGAATGCCGGCGTGCTGGTAACCACCGGTGGTGCGGTAACGTTCGACAACGTGAGTTTCAATTACAACGGTGAACGCCAGGTGCTCGATGGCCTGAGCCTGAGCATTCGCCCAGGGGAAAGGATTGGTCTGGTAGGCCGCTCCGGTGCCGGGAAATCCACGCTGATCAACCTGCTGCTGCGTTTCTATGACGTGGACAGCGGCGAGATTCGAATCGATGGGCAGAACATCGCGCACGTCACCCAGGACAGCTTGCGCAGCGCCATCGGCATGGTCACCCAGGACACGTCGCTGCTGCACCGGTCCATCCGCGACAACATCGCCTATGGCCGCCCTGACGCGACGGAGGAACAGATCCGCAGCGCAGCGGCCAGCGCCCAGGCCGATGGGTTCATCAACCAACTGAGCGATAAGCAAGGTCACTCCGGCTATGACACCCTCGTGGGCGAACGTGGCATCAAGCTTTCGGGCGGCCAGCGGCAACGCATCGCCATCGCCCGGGTAATGCTCAAGAATGCCCCGATTTTGCTGCTTGACGAAGCCACCAGCGCGCTGGACTCCGAAGTCGAGGTCGCCATCCAGGAGAGCCTTGACGAAATGATGAAGGGCAAGACGGTGATCGCCATTGCGCATCGGCTGTCGACGATCGCGGCTATGGACCGGCTTATCGTGATGGATGAAGGGCGAATTATCGAGCAAGGCACCCACAGCGAATTGCTCGGGAAGAACGGGACTTATGCGCGGCTCTGGCATCACCAGAGTGGCGGGTTTCTGGGTGAGGATCAGGGGGTGGTTGAGGCGGTGGAGTAGGCGAGAGCTCTAACCCACTTCACTGGAGCACAACCAGCGCATCACTTCTACACAACCGCCACCCGACTTCCGCTCATGTAACACAGCAGCCCGCCGATGGCGGTCAGTGCGCTCAAGGCATAGAACATCGTCGGTGCCGGGGTATGTAGCAGCAGGTAGCCGCAGATGACCGGGCTCAGGGCGCCACCGAGGGCTGCCAGGTTTTGTGCGCCGTAGTAGCTGCCGCGCAGTTCTTCCGGGGCCAGGGTATCGACGAAAAGGAATTCGGCCGGGTAGATGATCATTTCACCGAGGGTGAATATGAACATGGCCGCGCACCAGGTCAGCATATCGTCCGCCAGGCTGAAGCCGATCAGGCCCAGGATGAACAGGCTGGTGCCTACGGCAATCCAATAGCGCAACTTCTCGCGGTCGAGGAACCGGCCGATCTGGTATTGCAACAGAATGACTGTGATTGCGTTGCAGGCGAGCAGGGCGGCCATGATTTGCAACGCGCGCTCGGAGTCGTGGGTCACCAGCAGATACTGTGACAGATAGAGAGTAAAGCGGCCGTGTACCACCGTGCTGAGTAGACAGCCGCAGGTGAACATGATCAGGGTGCGGTCATTTTTCAGGGTATTCAGCGTCGTGAGGAAACTGGGCGGCGTCGACGTGGCCGGTTTCGATGCGGGGTCCGCAGGAATGCCGGTCATCAGGAAAATGCTCGCAAACGCGATGCTCCCGGCGATCAGGAAGGGTGCGATCGGATAGACGCCGGCAATCACCACGCCGAGCATGGGGCCTGTGGCATAGCCAATGTTGGTCAGGGTGTAGCGCAGAGAAAACGCCTTGGCCCGCTGGCCGATCGGCAGGTTTTCGCTGAGGATCGCCTTGGAGCCGATCAGGAACAACGCGGACGCGGTCTCGGTGATGACGACGGTCAGGGTGGTCAGGTAAAGGTTTTCGGCAAAGGTCAGCAGCACGAAGCCGATGGCGCTGGAGAGCATCGCCAGGATCAGCAACCGACGTTTTTCCAGGCGATCGATGACGTAGCCACCGTACAGGGCCAACAGGGTGGCGGTGAACACCGCGATGCCGAGCAGCAAGCCAACGTCCTGTTGGTCGAGGCCCAACTTATTGCTCAGGAACAGCGTGAGCAAGGGGCTGGTGATGGCGCGGCTGACCACGATGGTCAGTGAGACGATCATCAAGCGTCGTATGACGAGCGAGTAAGTGGCCACGGTGATGCAAATGTCCTTATTCAGATATCGGTTCTCGCCACGACGACCCAAGCCAGCGTTCCAGTGTGCGGACGGATTCCATTTCTTCAATGCACTGCAGTTGTTCCATCAGTCCAGCCGCCTGTTCGGGTGGCATCACCCGCGTCGCCAAGTCGAGAAACTTCTCTTCCAGGGCCACATCAGTCAGTGGATTACCCGGCGCCCCCGATGGCACGTCTACGCACAGGCTCGCCTGCCGACCCTCCACGGTCCGCAGCGTCACCACCGGCTCGCCATCCTCGGACAGGCGTGGGTCTACTTCAAGATGGATGCGCGACATCCACTGGCCCATGCGTGGATCGCTGCGCTGCAGATCGCCATAAGCCTGCAATCGACAATGCCCCTGCACCAGTTGCGCCGCCAAGGCGTACGGCAGGCTCATTTGTGCGCCGGCAAGGGTGGTGACGTCCCGACCGCCACACATGCGGTGGAGAAACCCGCTTAGCGAAACGTGTACGTCTTCGACCTTGTCGAGCCGTACGTTCAATTGATCCAGCAGCAGGCCCAGGGCGTCGATGGCCGAATGCGTGCCTCGGCAGGACGCGTAGGGTTTGATCGAGCAGCGGGCGAGCTTCCAGGCCATGCCGAGGTCGGCATCCAGCGCTTCGGGTGTTGAAGTTGCCGGAGCCAGGGTTTTCAGGAAGCCACCCCAGACGTCGTCGAATAACTGCGTCGGGCCACTGATGCCTTGCTGGGCAAATCGCGCCGCCGACAGGCCACCTTCCGCGGCGCGTCCGCTGTGCAGTTTCTTGCTTTGCGAGCCGTCGTGAATAAAGGCCCATAAGCCGCCACTGAAGCTGCCGGCGATGCCCAGGGCCGAAAGGGTCTGGCGCGCATCCAGGCCGAGGACACGTGCGCAGGCGGCGGCTGCTCCGAACACGCCACAGGTCGCGGTGGAATGCCAGCCGGCGCCGTTGTGGGCGGAATAACCGCCGCAGGATTCGAGCACCCGACGGCCCACTTCGTAGCCGATC
Organism: Pseudomonas frederiksbergensis; assembly: GCF_035751725.1. Classification (GTDB taxonomy): domain Bacteria; phylum Pseudomonadota; class Gammaproteobacteria; order Pseudomonadales; family Pseudomonadaceae; genus Aquipseudomonas; species Aquipseudomonas frederiksbergensis_A. The sequence continues at coordinate 2,928,715 of NZ_CP142104.1, forward strand.
ACGACCGCGTTGACGAATTCGCGACCGGTTATTGGCTGTGAGATCAACGTCATTGCCGCCATCACTGCTGGCAGGACGACGGCGCCGGAATGATCGCAACCACCGGTATCATCCAGCTCCAGGGCATGGGCGGCCACGCCGTTGAGCATCGCCGCCTGAGATGCGCAAACCTTCGCGCCAGTGCCCCAGACCGGTACGTTTCCTGCCTCCCCCGCGAAGACCGTGCGTGCCTGCTCGGCGACACCGCTGTCGGCGCCGGCCAGCGCTGCGCCGAACGTATCGAGGATGTGCCGCTTGGCTTGTGCCACCAATGCATGTGGTAGATCTTCGAATCGCAGGTCAACACACCATCGCGCCAGGCGTTGCAAGCGTTCGCTCATGAAACAGAGCCCCATGAAACAGAGCCCCGATAATGTCGCTCATAGACCGACGCCGGATGGTCTTCAGCAACCGGCCCTGCGGTTGCGGCCCACCACTGCGCGACCTTAGCGCCGGTGGCGATCCACACGTCATCGTGTTGTTGGATGCCCTTGATCAACTCACGCAGCACGCCTATCCGTCCCGGCGTGGCGATGATTTCCGGGTGCAGGCGAAGCACGTAGCAAAGGCCAAACCGGTGAAACCCTGCGAAGTCCATTTGCAGGTTGCCCAGGGTGTGGCTGTAGGAGGCGATTCGTGATTGTGCGGGTGGCACCGCCGGGCTCAGGTTGAAGGCGAAGTAAGGCTCATCCTCCAGTTCATAGTGCAGCGGCACTTCAATCACGCTGGGAGCAGTCGGGTGAGCGAATGGCAAGTCATCGCCGCGCCACGATGAAGACCAGCGAATACCCTGGTCTTTCAAGGCCTCTATGAACCCCGGCGCGCCATTGCCCGCCGGGATTCGGAAACCGACCGGGCGCTGGCCGGTCAGCCTGGCCAGGGTTTCGCAGCCCTTGGCGATGTCGTCGCTTTGCGCCATCAGGTCCAGCGTGTCGTAGTCCTGATGACGGTAGCCGGCGCAGGCAACTTCATGACCATCGGCCAGGATCGCCTGGATGTGCCCAGGGTTTTGCTCGGCAACAATACCGGGGACAAACCAACTGCTGGGCACGCCAAGTTCCCTGAACAGGCCGAGCAAACGCTCCACGCCGCGCTGGGTACCGTAGCGCCATACCGACAGGGTCTTTTCGCGCCCGGCGACTTCCGAGGCCTGCGTGAGAATACCGTGGATATCGTTGTAGTCGACGGTCAGTACCACGGCGCAGCGATAGCCGTTCGGCCAGATTGGAATGTCAACCATGATGATGCTCCTTGAGCCACCACCGGGCGACGTCACGGCAGGTGGCGAACCACACGTCGTCACGGGTGCGCATGTATTCGAAGAGTTTTTCCAGCAGCAGGATGCGGCCCGGCTTACCGGTAATCTTGGGGTGGAAGAGGGTGGTCAGGCATAACCCTTCATCCATGGCGCCGTCGTATTCGCGGCACCAGTTATCCAGGGTCAGCGCGTAACTGGCGGTGCGATCCAGCCCGGAAGGGAAGTTCGGTGCGCGGGTGTAGGCGAGGGAGGCGTAATCGTCCATTTCCCAGCGACCAGGAATTTCCACCAGTGGCGTACCGAACCCCGGCACGTTCACCAGGTACGGCCGGTCATCGCCGCGCATGCTGCTGGAGTAGGTAACACCCGCCTCCACCAGCATGGCCGGGGTTTCGGCGCGCCAGTCGCCGGACGGCGTACGAAAGCCTTCGGCGCGAATATTCAGGTGTTTCCAGAACACCTCGCGAGAGATCTTCATCACGTCCTTCTGCTGTTCCAGCGTCAGGGCGTAAAAAGATTCGTGTTTGTAACCGTGATAAGCCACTTCATGGCCGCGCTCGACAATCGCCTGGCATTGTCTCGGCCAGTTCTCCACGACCCAGGCCGGGACGAAGAACGTCGTTGGGATACGGAACTCATCCAGTAGGTCCAGCAGGCGTGGCAGCGCCCGGTAAGGACCGTAGCCGCCGAACCCGAAGTACTCGGGCTTGCGCCAGATCGATCCGTTGAGCATGGCATCACCGGTCGGGCCATCGAGGTCGAAGGCCAGGGCGAGGCAGGCCTTGTGCGGGGTGGGCCAGGTGGGTAAGGAGGACATCGCTAGCACTCCAATAATCTACAGATAAACCACAATCCCCATGGGAGCGAGCCTGCTCGCGAATGCGGCGGTTCAGCCAACACTGATGTTGAATGAATACTGCTTTCACGAGTAGGCTCGTTCGCATTGGCTTGGGGAAATCAGCTCATTTCCCAGCGTTGATCGTCACGGTCTTGATCGCTCCCAGTTCCAGGTCCCACTTCTTGAGGATCGCCTGGTAGCTGCCATCATCGATCATGCTTTGCAGCGCAACCTTCACCGCCTCGCTGAGCTCAGGTTTCTTCTTGCTCACGCCCATCCCGCTGTACTGCTCGGAGATCGGCAGACCCACGGTCTTGTACATGTCCTTTTCCTGAGTCTTGAGGTACGGCAGGGTTTCACTGCCTTGCATGGCTGCATCGATGCGGCTCTGGCGCAGTTGCGCACGGGCATCGGCCGAGCCTTCGGTGCCGATCACATTGATCGCGGGCTTGCCGGCGGCTTCACAGTGGGCTTTGCTCCAGTCGGCGATTTCCGCCGGAAAGTTGGTGCGGCGGCTGGTGCCGACTTTCTTGCCGCACAGGTCGATGATTTCGTTGATGTCCTTGTTTTTCTGCAAGGTGTAGAACTGCGGACCACTGGTGAAATAGTCGACAAAGGTCACGCTGGCCTGACGCTCGGCGGTGTCGGTCATGCCCGACAGCACCATGTCCACGCGGTCGGTGGTCAGGGCGTTGATCATTTGTTCGAAGCCGGTTTCCTGCCATTTGACCTTCACCCCAAGACGCTCACCCAGGGCGTTGCCCAAGTCATAGTCAAAGCCGGTGAGGGTGTTGGTGGCCGGATCCTTGAAATCCATTGGCGGGTAGTTCGGCATGATTGCTACGACGATTTCGCCCTTGGCCTTGATGCTGGCCGGCAATTGGGCCGCGAAAGTGAAGCCGGAGGCCATGACGCCTGCGAGTACTGCTGGAATAATGAAGTTCTTCATGGTCGTTCTCTTATGAGTGTTGTGAGCGCCAACCGGCGCTTAGGTTCGAACGGCAGAAATGAAGCTCTGGGTGCGGGGATTTTGCGGACTTATTAGTATTTCTTCGGGGCTTCCAGCCTCCACGATCTGCCCGTCGTCCATGAACACCATGCGGTTGGAAACCTCGCGAGCGAAGCCCAGTTCATGGGTGACGACGATCATGGTCATGCCGGTCTGCGCAAGATCGCGCATTACCGACAGCACCTCACCGACCAGTTCCGGGTCGAGTGCCGAAGTGGGTTCATCGAACAGCATCAGCTTGGGGCGCATGGCCAGTGCGCGGGCGATGGCGACGCGTTGCTGCTGGCCGCCCGAAAGCTCGATCGGATAGCTGTTGCGCTTGTCGCCCAGCCCGACGCGGGCGAGCAACTCCAGCGCTTCTTCATTCGCCTCTTTCGGGGAGCGCTTGAGCACCTGGCACGGGCCTTCGATGATGTTCTGCAGCACGGTCATGTGCGGGAACAGGTTGAAACGCTGGAACACCATGCCGGTGGACAGGCGCTGGCGAGCGACCTGCGTTTCGTTTAGCTCGTGCAGCTTGTTGCCGACGATCCGGTAACCCACCAGTTCGCCATCAACCCACAAGCCGCCCTTGTCTATTTTTTCCAGTTGGTTGACGCAGCGCAGCAAGGTGCTCTTGCCCGAACCGGAAGGGCCGATGATGCACAACACTTCGCCTTGTTCGACTTCGATGTCGATGTCTTTCAGCGCGTGGAATTGGTCGAAATATTTGTTCAGGCCCACGGCCTTGACGATGCTTCTCATGTAGGGCTCCTCAAGAACGCTTGCCGGCGCCGCGGGCGAAACGACGCTCCAGGCGGCTTTGGCCAAAGGACAGGACCGTGACGGTGGCCAGGTACCAGATACCGGCAACGATCAGCAGCTCCATCACGCGGGCGTTGGCGTAGTAGATGTTCTGGGCGTTGTAGAGCAACTCCGAGTACTGGATAACGCTCGCCAGCGATGTCATCTTCACCATGCTGATGAACTCGTTGCCCACCGGCGGGATGATGATGCGCATGGCCTGGGGCAGGATGATCCGGCGCAGCGCTTGCAGGCGCGGCATGCCGATGGACTTGGCGGCTTCATATTGCCCGGTGTCCACCGATAGCAGCCCGGCGCGCACCACTTCGGCGGTGTAGGCGCCCTGGTTGATGCTCAAGCCGAACAGTGCAGCCACGAACGGCGTCATCAGGCTCACGGTGTCCATCTCGAACAGGCCGGGGATGCCGATGGTGGGGAATATCAGCGCCAGGTTGAACCATAACAGCAGTTGCAGGATCAGCGGCGTACCGCGAAACAGCCAGGTATAGGTCAACGCCACGTACCGCAGGATCGGGTTGGCCGACATGCGCATGATCGCGGTGATCACGCCGAACACGATGCCCAGCGCCATTGCCAGCACCGCCATGACGATGGTGTTGAGCAAGCCCCACATGATCGCCTGGGAGGTCAGGAACTGGCCGATGTAAGACCATTCGATCTTGCCTTCGGCGAACGCACGTACCAGCCCGATGAGTGCGATGACGATCACCGTGGCGAAGAAGATCCGTCCGTAGTAGCGCCGGGGCACATGATCGTATTGGGTAATGTCGAACTGGTTTTCCGCCAGCTTGCGCTCCGCCTGGAGTCGTTCTGCCTGTGTCTGGCTCATGTTGGTTCTCCGTACTTGGCTTCGGCGCTATCGCTGTGGGAGCGAGCTTGCTCGCGATAGCGGTGGATCAGTCCAAGCTGATGTTGATGGTGAAACCGTAATCGCGAGCAAGCTCGCTCCCACAGGTTCTGCGTCATGACCTAAAGGCGAAATCCTTGATAGTCCTCGGTCCATTGCTGCTGGGCGGCGAGGGCGGTTTTCAGGCGCCCGATCTGTTCACGCACCCGTTGTGGAGCGGTTCCACCCCAGCCGTTGCGCGCAGCGATGGCGGCTTCGAGGGTCAGGCTTTCACGTACTTCCGGGGTGAGGCGCGGGTCGATTTCAGCCAGCAGCGCTGAAGAGGCTTCCCACAATTCAATGTCGTGTTTCTCGCACGCCTTGACCAATGCCCCGGTGATTTCATGCGCTTCCTTGAACGGAACGCCGCGCACCGCCAGCCAGTCGGCCACTTCAGTGGCGAGGGTAAAGCCCAGCGGTGCCTGGCGCCGTAACTCCTCGACGTTGACCTGCATGGTCGCAACCATTCCGGCCATGGCCGGCAGCACCAGCAGCAGGGTGTCGACGCTGTCGAGTACGCCGTGCTTGTCTTCGCTCAAGTCACGGTTGTAAGACAGCGGCAGCGATTTGAGGGTGGACAACAGGCCGGTCAGGTTACCGATCAGCCGACCCGCCTTGCCCCGCGCCAATTCGGCGATGTCCGGATTCTTCTTCTGCGGCATGATCGAACTGCCGGTGGCGTAGGCATCGTCCAATTCGACCCAGCGAAACTGCCGTGACGACCACAGGCATAACTCTTCGGCGAGGCGCGAGATATTGATGCCGAGCATGCTAGCGATGAACAGGAATTCGGCGACGTGATCACGACTGGCCACGGCATCGATCGAGTTTTCGCAAACCCCGCTGTAACCCATTTCCTTTGCCGACTGCTGAGGTAAACGAGCGATGGCCGAGCCCGCCATGGCCGCGGCACCCAGCGGTGACAGCGACGTGCGTGCGTCCCAGTCCACCAGGCGCTGCACGTCGCGCAGCATCGATTGGGCGTGGGCGAGCAAGTGATGAGCAAACACGATCGGCTGCGCCTGCTGCAGGTGGGTAAAACCGGGGCAGATGCTCTCGACGTGCTGCTCGGCCTGGTCCACCAGCGCCTGTTGCAGGCCCAGGACCTCAACGGCCAGGGTGCGCACATGGTCACGCAGGAACAGCCGCAGGTCGTTGGCGGTCTGGTCATTTCGCGAGCGACCGGCGCGCAGCTTGCCACCCAGGGCACCCAAGCGTTCGGTCAACAGCCGCTCGATGAAGGTGTGTACGTCTTCGTCATCCAACGTCGGGGCAATGCTGCCGGTGCGGTAGTCCGCGCCGATACGCTCCAGCGCGTCGAGCATCGCCAGGGTTTCTTGCTCACTTAGCAGTCCGGCGCGCTGCAACTCCCGGGCATGGGCCTTGGATCCGGCAAGGTCGTACGGAGTGAGCCGGAAGTAACGCTCAGGGCAACGGGACAGGGCCGCCAAGGCTTCGGAAGGACCGCTTTGGAAGCGGGCACCCCAGAGACGATCGGTGGTTTGGGACATTGTTGTTTTCCTCGTCTGTAACGCGAACTGGAACGGGTACCCCGGGCGATGACGTCGCTACAGAATCAGCGAACGAAGTCAGGCCAGAGCAGTTATCAAGAGGGCAGTTGCATCGGTGCGAGAGCTGATCGAAGTGTCAGCTTTTAATGTTTCGAGATCAGCTGTTTGGCGCTGATGTTCCGGATTTATTGGCGGTTGCCAAGCCTGGTTTTCTGTGTTCATTATTATTAGGCCAGCGTGTTTTTGTTGTTGGGCACAGGTTGTTGAATAGGGCGCCAGAGGTAAATAAGCATTATGGAAACCCCACTTTCCAATTCCGGAAACCTGCCGCCTAAAGCGCCGCACAGGGCGCCGCTGACCCTCAGCGGGCTGGACTTCAAATTGCTCAAAGTTTTCAAGGCCGTGGTTGAGGCGGGCGGCTTCAGTGCCGCGCAGAATGAGTTGAACGTGGGGTTGGCAGCGATCAGCAAACAGATTTCCGACCTGGAAATCCGTATCGGCATGCGCCTTTGCACGCGGGGGCGAGAGGGTTTTCATCTGACCGAAGAAGGGCGTCTGGTGTATCAGGCGTCAATCGATCTATTTGCTTCGGTTGACAACTTTCGAGATCGCCTTAGTTCAGCGCAAAATGAACTTGTCGGTGACCTTGGAGTGGGTGTTATTGACAACACAATCTCGGATACAAATTCCCCGTTAGTTTCCGCGCTTAGACGGATCAATGAACAGTCGCCCAAGGTCAGGTTTCAACTCCAGGCCACGCAACTTGATGAGGTTGAAAGAGGGGTTGTCGAGGGGCGGCTGGTGGCGGGCATCGTGCCGATTTATCAGAAACGCGAAGAGTTCGATTATTACGCACTTTACGAAGAACGCTCGGAGGTATATTGCGCCCTTGGCCATCCACTATTCTCGATGGCGGATGCAGACATGGATGAAGATGTGCTGAAGGAGCATGAGTGCATCAACCATCGCTACGCGGTGCATCGCGACAAACTGAAATTCGCCCGCTACGACAGCTTTTCCGCCTCGGCCACCCAAGTGGAGGCCGTTGCGCTGCTGATCAAGACCGGCCGTTTTCTTGGCTTCCTTCCCCAGCATTACGCGGCGCCATTGGTGGCGCGGGGAGAGTTTCGCGCGGTGCGCCCGGACCTGATCAACATCGTCACGCCGTTCAGTCTGATACTGCGGCATAACATCGTGCGCAGTCCTTTGGTCAAGGCATTTGCCCAGGCACTGGGCGTGGATTTGAAAGTTACGGTCTGATGGTCTGCGCACCTTGCTTCGTGTATTCAACGCGGGGTATGGGCCCAAGCTTCCAGGCGCTCAGTGACGCGGCGCTGAAAGCTCGTACACCTGGCTCCAGGCGATATTGAATCGAGCGAGGAATTTTCGGATTCGATCGGAGTCATTGGGCGATGCCTTGGCTGTCCGGCTGCACGCGAAGAGCTTTCGCCCGGCATCCGCTTGGCTTGCGCAGGTTCGGCATACCGTCAAGACCGACTCCAGTTGAAGGCGATCGAACAAGTCAATCTCAAGCCCTGAGTCAGCCAAGTGCTCGGACAATGGGTCAGAGGTTGCCGGCAGCCGCCAGTCTTGGCGAAGTCGCTCCAACTCCCCCTCCACAAGCGCAACGTCGATGCGACCGCTGTCCGCCAGGGTCGCCATCCGTGTGATCGACGCGCAGAGCTGCCTGAAGTTTCCGGACCAGCTGGCACCCCGGCTGGTCGCGAAAGACAAATACCGACGCCGAGCTTCGGCATTGAAGCGAACCATATGGCCGTTGTCCCTGGCATATCGCTGCAGTTCGAAATCGATGTTCGGTTCGATGTCCTCGCTCCGGTTGGCGAGGCCCGGCAGCACAAAAGTCCAGATATTGATCCTGGCGAGCAAATCCTCGCGGAACTGGCCGTCGATGACGCGCGCCTGCAGATCCTGATTGGTACCGGCGATCAAGGTAAAGTCCGACTCGACTTCTTTGTCGGAGCCCATCGGCAAAAATCTTTTTTCTTCAATTGCCTTGAGGAGCAGCGCTTGTTCATCGAGCGCAAGCTCGCCGATTTCATCGAGGAACAACACGCCTTTGTGAGCCGAGCGCAACAAACCATGTCGCGCCTGTTGAGCACCCGTGAATGCGCCTTTGGTATGACCGAACAGCGTCGACATTGCGCTATCGCCGCGCAAGGTGGCGCAGTTGACCTCGACGAATGCGCCATCAATCTGGTGGCGGCTACGTTTGAGCTCGTAGATCTGGCGCGCAAGGAATGATTTGCCCGCCCCCGTGGGGCCACTGATCAAGATCGGAGCCCGAGATCGAGCGGCGACCCGCTCGATCTGTTCGATGGTCCGGTTGAATGCAGCGTTGCGCGTCGCAATGCCGGACTTGAGCAGCTCCGTGCCTTCCAGGCGTTCAGCCTGGAATCGCTTCGCGATTTGGTCGTAGCGCTGCAGGTCGAGGTCGGTGACAACATACTTGCCTGTCGGGGCCGAGTCATCAGCCCGTACGCCATTAGGCTGCGTCTGTATCAGTTTGGCGGGAATGTGCCGAGACTCGGCCAGCAGGAACCAGACGATCTGCTGGACGTGAGTGCCTGTCGTAATGTGGACAAGGTAATCCTCACCAGCGGTGTCAAACGGATAGTCAGCCGCGAAGTCATGCAGCGAGGCATAGACCTCTTCGAAATCCCAGGCGTTCTGCATCGCCATGGGATGCAGGCGAACCTCGGTCTCAGGCGACACCTGGGCGATATCTGTCGCGACTTTCAGGGCAAGATCGGTATCCCAGGGCGCGTCCCCATGAATCAGTTCAAGGCGATCGATGAGCAGGTCGGGTTGTTGGCACAGCGAGAGGGTTGGGCGCCATTTGCTCCAGCGCTGCGAACCTTTTCCCACACGGTCTAGCTTCGATCCTAGGATTCCGATGGCGACTGTCTTTTTTGCGATCATGCAACCTATCCTGAAAGATATACACCGATAGAAAAGTATAGTTTCCTGACAGTTCATTTGGATAGCAATGCGGCGTTGCGTGTCTGCCAAAGGTGAATAAGGCCTTAAAAATCAATAATCTAATGGTTTCATGGGCCGCCCAAGAAGGAAGTTGGCATGCTGCTCGCTATGGAGCTCCCACACAAAATACCAAGGAGCGAAACAATGACCACTCAAACCTACCAGTTGCTTGAGGTCGAAAACGGCAAGCCCATCAAAATGTGGACCCGAGGCGTCCCGGTTGAGCCGGAGGCTAAGCAACAACTGATGAACACTGCGCAGATGCCGTTCGTGTTCAAGCACATGGCTGTCATGCCCGATGTTCACTTGGGAAAGGGTTCGACCATCGGCAGCGTGATCCCGACCAAGGGTGCAGTCATCCCTGCAGCCGTCGGGGTCGACCTTGGGTGCGGGATGTCGGCAGTGCGCACTTCACTTCACGCCACCGACCTTCCCGACAACCTGTTCGGCCTACGTACGGCCATCGAGAAAGCTGTTCCGCATGGACGCACCTCCGGGCGCAACGGCCGTGACAAAGGTGCCTGGGAAACGACTCCGGAGGTTGTCGATCAGGCCTGGTCGGCGCTTGAAGGCCGGTTCGACCTCATCATCGACAAGCACCCGCGCCTGAAAAAAACCAACAACCACAAACATCTCGGGACGTTGGGTACCGGCAACCATTTCGTCGAGGTGTGCCTGGACGAAGCCGACCATGTCTGGGTGATGCTCCACACCGGTTCCCGTGGCGTAGGGAACATGATCGGCACCTACTTCATCGAGAAGGCCCGCGAGGAAATGCGCGAGCACATGGTGAACCTGCCTGACCGGGACCTGGCCTACCTGCGTGAAGGCACGTCCAGCTTCGATGACTACGTCGAGGCGGTTGAATGGGCCCAGGACTTCGCCAAGCAGAACCGCGCGGTAATGATGCTTGCGGTGCTCGACGCCGTACGATCGATTATCACCAAGCCTTTCGAATCCCGGCTGATCGCCGTTGACTGCCACCATAACTATGTGGAGCAGGGCACCTACTTTGGAGAAGACATCCTCCTTACTCGTAAAGGCGCCGTCTCGGCGCAGAAGGGGCAGATGGGGATCATCCCTGGGTCGATGGGCGCCAAGAGCTTCATCGTGCGCGGGCTGGGGAACGAGGAGGCGTTCTGCAGTTGCTCGCATGGTGCAGGTCGGGTGATGAGCCGTACCAAGGCCAAGGCGGTGTTTACTGTCGAGGATCAAGTCCGGGCGACCGCCCATGTCGAGTGCCGTAAGGATGAGGCCGTCATCGACGAGATCCCGATGGCCTACAAGGACATCGACGCGGTAATGGCCGCCCAGCGCGACTTGGTGGAAGTGGTCCATACCTTGCGCCAAGTCGTCTGCGTGAAGGGCTGATTAATGAGCCAGGATCTGATTCTGATCGACGGCGCCCATGGAGGAGGGCAGGTGCTGCGCACCGCCCTCAGCCTTTCCATCATTACCGGTCGACCGTTTCGAATGACGGAGATACGCGGTAAGCGCTCCCGTCCCGGATTGTTGCGCCAGCACCTCACTGCCGTGCGAGCTGCGGCTGAGATTTGTGGCGCAAGGATCCACGGGGTGGAACTCAACTCGACGGCCATCGAATTCCGGCCTGCAAGCGTAAGGGCAGGGGACTATTCATTTGCAATCGGAACTGCCGGCAGCACGATGTTGGTGTTGCAGACCCTGTTGCCTGCGCTCCTGCAAGCGGATGGACCCAGTACCGTCCGGATTAGCGGGGGGACGCATAACCCGGCCGCGCCGCCCTTCGATTTCATCCAGAAGGCGTGGCTGCCCTTGATCCAGCGCATGGGAGCGCGGGTGGAATTGGCGCTGCTCAGGCATGGATTCGTACCGGGTGGAGGCGGCTTGGTAGAGGCCACCGTACGACCTTCGGCCCTCAAGCCGCTGACGTTGGATGGGGAAATGGAACCTATCACCATTGTCTCGGCTGGCGCGCTGGTTTCGGCCCTTCCTGCCTCGATTGGCAACCGGGAGCTTGATCGGCTCGCGGCAAGTCTCGGGCTGGAGCGGCGCCATCTGTCCGTTACCGACCTGGGGGATCAGGCGGGACCAGGCAATGTCGTATCGATCACAGCCATGAAGGCCGGGATTACCGAGGTGTTCTCCAGCATCGGGCAAGAACGCATGCGTGCGGAGCAGGTCGCTGACGAGGCGATCGACGAATTCACAGCGTGGGCTCAATCGAATTCAGCGGTAGGCAATCACTTGGCGGATCAACTGATGCTGCCGATGGCAATTGCCGGTGCGGGCAAACTCACCACGGTGCGCCTGAGCAATCACATCCGAACGAATGCCGCTGTTATCCAGCAGTTCATCGATCTGGATGTGCGGCTGACGGAAGGTAGCAATCAGGCCAGTATTGCTGTTGGGCTGCATCCTCGCTAGACGGTTTCCAGTCAGCCCGCTGAGTCAGCGCCAATCGTTTGTGTCGCCTCAAACCGTGGCCCTACGTTTACACTTGACGGTCACACCCCTTGGAAGGAACGTCCCCCGGTGAACCTCAACGACGCCAGCTTCGAAGAACTGCTCAACGCTCTCCACGACGGCGTCTATATCACCGATGGCGACGGCAAGACGTTGAAGGTCAATCAAGCCTACGAACGCCTGACCGGGCTCAGCGGTGCGGATCTCCTCGGCCGATCCATGGAGGAGCTGGTGAAGGAGGGCGTTATCTCGCAATCGGCCACGCTGCGTGTATTGCACGGTGGCCGGCCTGTGTCGGTGATGCAGAGCCTGAGCCATGGCAAGAAATTGCTCGTCAGCGCCACGCCGATCCTCGACGCTGGAAAGCGGATTTCATACGTGGTCAGTACCGTGCGCGACATGACTGAACTGCTGCGCATGAAACACGAGCGCGATGAGTTGCAACAGCTCAAGCAACTGCGCAACAGCACCGCCAAGCTCCATGCCGGTCAACAAGACAATCTGCTGCGTTCGCCGCTCATGGCCGACCAGGAGGTTTCCGGCCGAGTCCTCTCATTGGCCCGGCAGGTCGCCAGCAGTTCGGTAAAGGTGCTGCTTCAAGGCGAAACCGGCGTCGGAAAGACCCTCGTCGCGCAATTCATCCATAACGCCAGCCCGCGTGCCAGCGAACCATTCCTTGCGCTCAACTGCGGTGCGCTGCCCGAGAATCTGATCGAAGCCGAGCTGTTTGGCTACGCGCCGGGAGCGTTCACCGGCGCAGGTCCCAAAGGCAAGCGTGGCCTGCTGGAACTGGCGCATCACGGCACGTTGTTTCTCGATGAGATCGGTGATCTGCCGCTGCCGGTGCAAGTCAAGCTGCTCAAGGTCATCGAAGAAAATCGCTTCATTCCCGTCGGAGGCCTGGAGCTGAAGGAGGTCGATGTACGCATCATCAGCGCCACCCACCATGATCTCAAGCAACGCGTGGCGCAGGGGAGTTTTCGGGCTGATCTGTATTACCGGCTCAACGTGGTGCCGATCCACATTCCGGCACTGCGCGAACGCAGGGAGGAGATTGCGCCGCTGCTGCATTACTACCTTGATCGATTTAATACCCGTTATGAGCGCCAGGTCCGATGGAGTCTGGAAGCCCTCGATTTGATGTGCGAATACGCCTGGCCCGGCAACATTCGCGAATTGATCAACGTGGTTGAACGGCTGGTGGTGACCAATCAGACCGGGACTGTCGAGGCGCTCGATATGCCTGAAGAGATCCTCGACCTCAACCCGCCTGATACCAATGGCACGGGCTTGCCGTTGCGCAAGGTAGTGGAAAACGCCGAGCGGACTGCAATTCGCGCCGCGCTGCGCGAGCACAAGACCACGCGCCTCGCGGCCAAGGCTCTGGGCGTGAGCCAGGCGACGGTGGTGCAGAAAATGAAACGCTGGGAACAGTCTGATTAGTTTTCTGATCAACACCGTGGAAATCGATCAGAAAACTGATCGCCGCTGACCGGCGATACGCCTCCCTGGCTTGATATAAATCGCGCAAAGCCCCCCATCACGGGGCTTTGCGGGCATTGGCACGGCTTTCGCTATTCCGTTTGGCACGTCTTCCATAAAACAACATCAACTGGACGAGCCCGATGAATATCGCTTCTTTCAAAATCGCCAACAAATTGATCACTGGACCCGGCGCAATCGAGCAGCTTTGCGCTGAGCTGACGCGCCTGGAGGTCAACAATCCGCTGATCGTCACAGACACCGTCCTGGTGAACTCCGGCACCGTTGACCTGGCGCTGGCGCAGCTCGGTGATCGTCGCTACGGCATTTTCGACCAGGTCAAACCGGAGCCCGAAGTGATCATCGTCGAGGAGTGCACCCGCGCCTATACCCAGGGTGGCCACGACGGATTGATTGCGGTGGGCGGCGGCAGTGCCATCGATATCGCCAAGGGGGTCGCGGCCTATGCCGGTCATTCAGGTGCGCTGACGGAGCTGTTCGGTGTCGATCTGGTGAAACGCAAGGGCCCGCCCTTGATTGCCATCCCGACGACCGCCGGTACAGGTTCGGAAGTGACCAACGTCGCGATTTTCTCCGACAAGCAAGCGCAGCTGAAGAAAGGCATCGTCAGTGATTACCTGCTGCCCGACGTGGCGCTGGTCAGTCCGACCATGACGTTGACCTGTCCACGCAGTGTTACGGCGGCCAGTGGCGTCGACGCGCTGGTACATGCGGTCGAGTCCTATCTCTCAGTCAACGCTTCGCCAATCACCGATGCTATCGCACTGGGTGCGATCAAGCTGATCACCAAGGCACTGCCGAAGGCTTATGCCAACCCGACCAACTTGAAAGCACGAGAAGACATGGCCACCGGCAGCCTGATGGCCGGCATGGCATTCGGCAATGCAGGGGTAGGGGCGGTGCATGCACTGGCGTACCCATTGGGCGGACGGTTCAATATCGCCCACGGTGTCAGCAACGCCTTGCTGCTGCCGTACGTAATGGAGTGGAACAAGACGGCTTGCGTCGAGCGTTTCCGTGGTATCGCCGAAGCCATGGGCGTGCGCGTCGCAAACCTCAACGACAAGGATGCGGCGGATCAGGCGGTGAAGGCGATGGCGGATCTATGTGCCGCAGTGGATATCCCCACGGGCCTGCGCAGCTTCAACGTGCCGGAGGAGGCCATTCCAGCAATGGCGGAGGAGGCCAGCAAGATCGACCGATTGATGCGCAACAATCCGCGCAAGCTGACGGCAGCCGATATCGAGAAGATTTACCGCGCGGCCTACTGATTTTTAAGCCACGTCTCGGTTTATTTCCGGAGCGTGCGCTCGCCATGACAAGACCAATAACTCAGGTGAACCCAATGTCCGACACTCCTGCGCAGCGGAGCGAAAGCCCGTACATTCCGCTCGGTCCCTTCAAGGTCCGGCTGCCGTTTCTGCATTACAAAATCGAACTTCCAGATTATCTCCAGGGCTTGCTGATGTGTGCCGTGGACCTGGCTGCCATTCCGCTGATGACCGAACTGCTCGGCATGCCATTTGAAGTCGCGCTTGCTGTCGTGATGCTCAACGGCTTGCTGTACCTCGCGCACCATCTGCTCGGCGACCCGACCGTACCGGGCTGGATCACCCCGGCGGTGCCCCTGTTGATGGCTTATTGTGCGCAATTCCCGATGGGCCCGGAGCGTGTCCACGCGTTGATTGCCTTCCAGTTGATGCTGGGGGTTTTCTCGATCGCCTTGGGGGCGACCGGAATGGCGAAAAAGGTGGTGGAATTCGTGCCCTCGGCGATCAAGTCCGGGATCATCGTCGGGGCCGGCTTGAGTGCGGTAATCGCGGTGTTCCAAGTAGGCGGAAAATTCAATGTGCTGCCCTGGACAATTTCCATTGCGGTCGGCATCGCCTTTTATCTGATCTTTTCCCAGCACTTCAATGAGCTCAAGCAGCGCAACCGCTTCTGGTGGAACTTCGCCAAGCTCGGCATCCTGCCGATCATTCTGCTGGCAGTGGTGATTGCCCCGTTGTTTGGTGAAGCACCATGGCCAACCCTTCAGTGGGGTATCAGCCAACCGGACTTTGCAGGCTTGTGGAACAACTACACCGTGTTCGGACTGGGCATGCCGCCACTGTCCATGTTCATCTCCGCGCTGCCGACCATGCTTGCGGCCTACATCATCGTGTTCGGCGACGTGCTCAGCGCAAAATCGCTTCTCGATGAGGCAGAAACTGTCCGCTCCGACGAAGTTGTCGACTACAACCCCGATCGCGCGCACCTGATCTTCGGCGCGCGTAATGCGTTCATGAGCATCTTCGGCCCGGATGTCGCCATGTGCGGGCCCAAGTGGGCGGCGATGCTGGTGGTGGTGATCGAGCGCTTCAAAGGTGGGCCGAAGGTGATGAAGTCGATCATCGGCGGCGTCGGGTCGTTCCGTTGGGGGACCAACAGCGGTCTGTTGCTGTTGCCGGTCGTGACGTTGGTACAGCCGATTCTCGGTGTCGCGTTGTCTCTGACGCTGCTGATCCAGGGTTACGTGAGCGTGCGCCTTGGCATTCTTGAAGCCAGAAGCCAGCGCGACCTGGGCATCGCCGGCGTGATCGGCGCGGTACTGGCGATCAAAGGCGCGAGCTGGGCATTCGGCATTGGCGTTGTGTTGTGCCTGCTGATTTATGGCAAGAATTTTTTCAAGGGGGAGGTGGATGGGACGTTTGCCAAGGATTTGAAGGGAATGGGTAACACCAAGCCAATCGGCGATGATGAGTCCGCGACGGAGATCAAGCGAATGGAGGGCAGGGCTGTGACAGAGTGAACGGGATTGGGGCGGTCATCCTCGATATTAGAGGAGGGTGCGCCTCACCCCTCTATTTGTTTGGTGTGAGTTCTTGGACGACCTCACGCATCATGTCCTCGGAAACTTCAATTTCTTGCCGGAATTTACTGGGGCGCAGGACATGGTCCTCATTGTACTTGGCGTCTATCCCGGTACCGAACGCTTCGTCTCTCTGAATCATTTTATTTAAAGCTTCAACGACGCTGCTATCGCTGGTGGCAATCTTGTGCGCGCCTACGTAGCCATCCACGAGCGTTTCGGCGTAACCGTGTATTTCGCAATTATGATAAAGATACAGCTTCATCATGCAGGCAAATGAGTGGGCGAAAGATCTTTTGGTGCCGCTTGGCAGTGCGGAGTTACAACCATAGATTTTTATCTTGCCGGCAAAAGACCGGTTCAATAAAACGTCTTTTTTCAACGTTCTGGCCAGAACCAATGCAGAAATGGACTCGCTGTCGGCAGAGGCCTCCTTGGATATGATGGTACTTCCGGGAGCGCAATGTCCAAAAATATAGATGACCTCGTCAGGGCCTATACAGCTCTGCAAACGTACTGCGAGACGTTTTTTCGAAGGTCCATCGAAGGTGAAGAATTCGTAATCGGCCAGGTCCGTCCTTTCTGTGTTGGCTTCAATTTTTGAGCGTCTGGCCTTCCGCCAGTTTTCCCTGGTATTGACCCATTGCTTGGATTGTGCAGAAAAGGGACATATCACGATGCGTGAATGTTTGCACATAGCGCTTCCTCCGAGCGAAAAATCTCCATCCTGAAGAAATTCTAGCCAAGCCTGGCGGTTTAGCTATCGACGCTGAAGCGTTCGGCTTTTACGAATTGACCTGGATGGGGGTGGAGGCCTCATGGCGAGATATAAGAGACAAACATCCTGTTTAACATAATATACATTATGCGCATATAGCGTTTAATATCGCAGCCCATCACAGGCCACTTTCAGCACACACATCCCGGTCTGGCCTCAAGATCCGAGGCTGGGATGCTGACAGTCAGCAATCCCATCACCTACGTGAACACCCGGTCAAAACCTTATAGCGGCTCGGCCGTTTCTATCAGCGAATTAAGCACCAGTTTGATCTCCGTCGCGGGATCCTTGTGTCCCTGCAGAATCAAGCCTTCCGACAGCGCGGTAAATGTCTTGGCGAGTGCTGCGTACGCCAACGGAGGTTTCTTTCCGGCATGATTGAAAATAATCGTAATCAGCTTACCCAAGGCCTCGCTGTTTTCTTCATGCAGGTCGTAATAATGCTTCGCGAACTCCTCATCACGCAGAGCGATCAACTGCATCTCCGCATCAAGAACGGCGCAATTGGTATTGTTCTTAAGGGTGTCGATATAGGCATTCAAACCTTGGGTGAGCTGTTCCGCCGAGTAGCCGCCGGCCAAGGTATTGCCCAAGCGATCGATCTCCACCCGTTTGAAGCGCTGGGTCAGTTGCAGGAGCAGTTCCGACTTGCTTGAGAAGTTTGAAAAGAATGCGCCTTTTGAATAACCGGCCTCTTCGGAGATCGTGTTTACACTGGCGGCGTGAAAGCCTTTCTTGATCATCAGTTCTGTTGCGGTATCGAATAACTTGTCTCTTGTTATTTGCTGGCTTTCCTCTCGACCTAATCTTTTCTTAATCACGCCCTCGGCTCCTTTGGCCCGAAAATCTATAGTTGTAACTAGATGAAACCACTCTACGATTCAGCCTGCGAACAGATGTTTGCACCTTAACATCCACCTAAGCTCTTTTGCATTTAAAGTTTCAGAAGAGCCATGTGAGTACCGTGTACTTTTACTCTGGCGGACCGCAGAAAAACGCCGATTTCAGCGAGGCCCCGTCCCCCTTCTGCCATGTCCACTCTGCCCTCGAAATCTCCATAACCGCCTCGGTGACTGAGAAATGGCGCCATCAGTATGACGCAAATTCGCTGAGACCTCACGTCTCAGCCCCGTGCTAGACGCTTCGCTATTATTTTATTCATGAAATACCGCTTGATTTTCAGATACCGAATGGTTTTTACTTGCGCCGTTGGATGAGCCAACACCTGTCCGGACGATGACATTGCCCGAGCAGGTACCTCACAGGGAGCAGGATTTTAATGGAATATGCCTTCGTCACAGGCGCTACGGGCCTGCTTGGCAACAACGTTGTCCACGCGCTGTTGAAACGCAACATCAAGGTCAAGGCGCTTGTGCGTTCCGTGGAAAAAGCCAAGAAGCAATTTGGCGGCCTGCCGGTCGAGTTCGTCGAGGGCGATATGCTTGACGTGAAGGCATTCAGCCACGCACTTGAAGGCTGCGATGCGTTGTTTCACACCGCCGCGTACTTTCGCGATAGCTATAAAGGTGGGAAACACTGGCAGAAACTCTATGACACTAACGTAACGGGCACCGAGCGCCTGTTGCAGGCCGCCTATGCTGCGGGTATTCGGCGTGCAGTCCATACCTCTTCGATTGCAGTGTTGAAAGGCGCCAAAGACCAGGTCATCGACGAAACCATGTCCCGGGACGAGTCGGAAGCCGACGATTACTATTTGAGCAAGATCCTCTCTGAGCAAAAGGTTCGGGAGTTCCTGGCTGTGCATCCGGACATGTTTGTTGCAATGGTGTTGCCCGGCTGGATGTTCGGCCCCGGGGACATTGGTCCCACCTCCTCCGGTCAGTTCCTGCTGGATTTCGTTGGGCGAAAGCTGCCGGGCGTTCTCCCAGGGAGCTTTTCAGTCGTAGATGCGCGGGACGTCGCGGAGCATCAAATCGCGGCGATTACCCGCGGTAGATCGGGTGAGCGTTATCTGGCAGCCGGCAATCATATGGATATGAAGAGTATTTTCCGCGCACTGTCCAACGTCAGTGGGATCAAGGCACCTGAGCGAGCTGTGCCATTGTTCATGTTGCGCGTTATCGCGTTTGCCTATGAGTGCTATTACCGGGTCACGAAGAAGCCGGTGCTGATCAGTACTTCCACGGTCAAGCTCATTGAACAAGAACAAGGACGAACGCACTTCAGTCACAGCAAGAGTTCCAGCGAACTTAAATGCGCGTTCCGCCCTGTCAGTGAAACACTGACCGATACCTTGGACTGGTATCGCAATAACAACTATATAAAGCTCAACTAAACCAAATAGCCTGCCTCTGCAGTACTTTTTTATCTGGCCATAACTTCAAGGATTGAGAGGTTGGTGAATGAAAAGCCTTACCTGTAAACAAGGTTTCCTGCATCGTTTCGTCGATTTTTCAGAGAGCCATCCGGACAATGTTGCGATCAGGAATCTGGACGCGGACGAAACCGTCACTTATCGGGCGTTGCGCATCCGCGCCGAAGAGTGCAACGGCCTCCTCGATGGCCTGGGCATATCACCCGGCGTAAAAGTCGCACTGGTCTTGCCCAACGGCGTTGATTTCATCGCGTATTACCTGGCGATCATCGGACGTGGCGCTATTCCCGTGATCTTGAATCACAAATTGACCGCATTCGAGCTTAGCAACGTGCTGAGGATTGCCCAGCCAGTGCTGATCGTCACCACCGACACGTTGTGTGAACAACACCTGGAAACATTGCAGCCGTTCCGGTCCCTGATACTGAGTACCGGCGATGAGCCTTCGGCGCCATTACCAAAAAACGCAGTGATCGCGTCCGGCCTACCACGCCAGGCATTGCCCTTGTCGTTGCCGGAAGACGATGCAATCGTCTCGGTCCAGTTCACGTATCGGGGCGTCGGCAAACCCCTGGCCGTGACT
The DNA here is from genome assembly GCF_035751725.1 of Pseudomonas frederiksbergensis. Taxonomy (GTDB): domain Bacteria; phylum Pseudomonadota; class Gammaproteobacteria; order Pseudomonadales; family Pseudomonadaceae; genus Aquipseudomonas; species Aquipseudomonas frederiksbergensis_A. The sequence goes on from NZ_CP142104.1 coordinate 2,948,555, forward strand.
CACCGCTACCTTGATCTGACGCAGTCAAGTGATGGCCTGCACGAGCAGTTTCATCCCCAGGGCATCGGTTCGGTCCACTTGGTGACGCTGCCGCTGTATGCCATTTTCGGCCTGTCCGTGATGATGGTGTTTCCGTTGAGCATCGGTGCCACGTTGCTGATGACCAACACCCTGCTCAACCGCGACCTGGCGCAAGTCTTGTCTGAGCACCAAGTCACCTTTGCCTGCCTGGTGCCGGATGTCATTCGGTATTTCAACGCCCGGCTGGTAAAACGCAAAGGCGCGCTGTTGCCCCTGCACCCTCGACTGATGATCTATTCCGGCGGCAGCCATCTGCCCGCCGATGAAGCCGAGAAGCTTGGAAAACTGCTGGGTTGCGCTCCTGTCCTGCAAGGCTACGGCTTGACCGAAAGCATGCCGGTGATCGTCCAAAGCTCCGTTGGCGCGGTTCATCGTGGCGCCATGGGCCAACCCATCAGCGGCGTAGAACTGAGGGTTGTCGACGCGCACGGACGGGACGTCGCGGCTGGGGCCATTGGTGAACTGTGGATCCGTGGACCGATGGTCACGCCAGGCTATGAGGATGAGCCGCAGCTCAATGCCTATTCTTTCCGTGACGGTTGGTTTCATACCGGTGACCTGGTCTGGCGCGACGACGAAGGTCACGTGTTTTTCTACTGCCAACGCCTGCGCATTTCAAAAATCAAGGCGCAGATGGTCGACCTGGCGGAGATCGAGTCCATCGCGCTCCAGCATCCCGACGCGGTACGCGCCAAGGCCTACATCGTCCCAGACCAAAAAGAAGTCAACGTATTGCACTTGTCCGTGGAGGGCAACGGCGGCCTGAGCCAGAACGATGTATCCACCCTGCTAGCCCGATATCTCTCTGGTTTCAAACTGCCCAAATTCATCGAGATTGTCCCTCTCAAGGAAGAGATTCATGCACGCTGACAGCACGCAACCGGTACTGGCCGTTTTCGATTTCGACGGTACATTGACCGACAGGCACACCTTCTGGCGCTACATGCGCTTCATTGTTGGCACCCGGGCATTCTGGCTCAGGATCATTCCCCTGTTGCCGAAAATGCTCAGCGTCATTCTCGGGATCACTCCGTTGATGCAGGCACGTCTGGCGTTCATTGCCTGTTACCTCGGCGGTTTGACGGTCGAGCAAGAGCGCGAGCACGCCAGGTATTTCATCACCGAGCAATTGCCGCTCTGGCTCAGACCTGAAGCGATGCGGCGCCTGCAATGGCACCAATCCATGGGGCACGTCACCGCGCTCGTCAGCAACTCACCAGAAAACTACCTGATTCCCTGGGGACAGGCCGTGGGTTTCGATCATGTCTGCGGCACCCGCCTGGCGGTCGCCGGGAACAAGCTGACGGGAGGGATATCCGGTACCAATTGTGTCGACCGGGAGAAAGTCGCTCGGCTCAGGGACTGCATGAGCAACCTCGACGATTTCTACATCTACGCCTATGGCGATTCGTCAGGTGACGCAGCGCTGCTGGGCCTCGCCAATTCTCCCTTCTACAGAAACTGGTACTGATCGATGAACACTCTGAGCACCTTGGCCCAAACGCCTTGCAAACAGCCGGGCAGCGCTCCGACGGTGATGATCGTCGGTGCCGGTCCTATCGGCCTGTCGCTGGCGATCATGTTGAAGCAATGGGGGGTTTCTTTCCGCATCATTGAAAAGAACGCGGGTCCTTCCACCGCGACCAAGGCGATGGCCATCCATTCCAGGACCCTGGAGATTTTTCGTGACCTGGGCATTGCCGACCAGGCGATCGCCGAGGGGTTCACCATCAATCAGTTCTCGGTCCAGTCAAACGCCAAGCGCGTGCTGAACTATAACTTTTCCTACCTGGATGCTACCTATCCCCTGCTACTCAGCCTGCCGCAGCCGCAGACGGAAAAGCTCCTGTTGCAGCGGTTGAATGAGTTGGGTGCGGACGTCGAATGGAACACTGAACTGGTCGATCTTGAAAACCAGCCTGGGTCCGTGGCGATGACCTTGCGGCACGCCGACGGCCGCGACGAATCCTTCTCCAGCCGCTGGGCGGTGGCGTGCGACGGAGCCCGCAGCAATATCCGCAAACGCCTGGGCATGACCTTCGAGGGCTCCTCCTACGATCGTTTTTTCATGCTGGCCGACGCCGACATCGAGTGGTCCGGCAGCAAGGACGAGGGCGCGTTTTTCCTTGGCGCCCAGGACGGTTATGTCGCGGTTGCGCCGATCAGCGACCAGTCCCGCTATCGCCTTTTCATCGAGATGCCTTACGACCTGCCACCCGAAGGCGAGCGCCCTCCCCTCACCCTGGAGAATTTCCAGCGGCTGTGCGAGGGGCGTGGGCAAAAGATGACGCTGTCAAACATTTCATCGACCACCATTGCCTCGTTCCAGCACCGTCGGGTGGAGTCATTGCAGCAGGGCTCGGTCTTCCTGGTGGGTGACTCCGCGCACATCGGCAGCCCTATCGGCGGCCAATGGATGAACCTGGGCATTTCCGAGGCATACAACCTGGCGTGGAAACTTGCCTATGTCGATCAAGGCCTGGCCGATCCATCGTTGCTGGACAGCTACAACGCCGAACGCTATCCGGTGGCCCTTGAAGTGGAAAACACCGCACATCGACTCACGGGACTGATCACCGTCAGGCATCCGGCCCTGGTGTGGTTGCGCGATAACGTCCTGCCGCTGTTGAGCAATCGGCAGAAGATCCAGCGCAAGCTGCCGTCGATGATCTCCGGGCATCAATACCACTACGGCAAAAGCGAATACATCCAGGAATCGTTGACTCGGCAGCAGCGCTGGAGCTGGAAAAAGAAAGGCAGGCGAAACCCGTTCCAGCCACCGGCGCCTCGCGCGGGACAATTGGCACCCGACGTCGAGCTGTGGGAGCGGCAAGGCAAGCAGCCCAAGCGCTTGATCGATCTGTTCCAGGGATCGTTCACCCTGTTGATCTTCAGCGCGACCGACCAATTTTCTCCGGTGTTGCCGAGCCTTTATTCATTGGCCGCATCGGTAGAGCGAGACTACCCGGCCATCAGGGCCTACTGCGTGGTCGACGCGTTGAGCAGCATCGGGCTGCCGGCGGAGCAATCCACCCTGCTCGACCCTGACTGGCGTCTGCACAAGCGCTACCACGCCAAGGAAGGCACGCTGATGCTGGTTCGTCCCGATGGCTACATCGCCTTCCAGGGCGCCGACGCCGTCACGCTGATGACGTACCTGATCGTCAGGTCCGGGCTGCGCAAGGGCGTCGGTAAAACACTGTTTAGCGAGATGGATGCGCTGGAACTGCAGCTTTAAGTCGCGACTGCCTTTGCCTCTTGATGACAGGGCCCCGGCGCGGGCCCTGGCATTCGACTATCGATTCAGAACACCTACCTATTCAGGGTTAAGGAGAACCTCATGCGCTTGCAGCTTAACGACGTCGTGCAGGAATTCATCGTGTCCAACGGAAAAATAGCCCATAGCTATTTCTCCCTTTCGGAAAAGATCATCGATTCGCTGTGCGAATCCAACATCGCCAAGGAATCGATCCTGATGCGCCTGCTGGAACAGGCGGAAACGGTCACGGCACATTATTTCAATGCCCATCAGCAGGTGCTCGAGGGCGTCTATGCCCATGGCATTGAAGCACCCGTCGGTAAAAGCGTCGCGACGCTCGAGCCGGTACAGGGGCATTCACCAGTCCTGCCAGCGGCGCCTGTCGCCGAGCAACCGGCGGCGCCCAACTACGCGCAATGGCTGCGCGCCGAAATAAGCAAAGTCACAGGGTTCAGGAACGAACAAATCGATCTCGACCAGAGCTTTGAAAGCCTGGGCATCGACTCCCTGGGGCTGGTAGACATCTTCGAATCGTTGGCCCAGCACTTTCCGGACAAGAAGGACCTGACCTCGGCGCTGTTCGACGCCCCGACCCCAACGGCATTGCTCGCCAGGCTCGAAGCCGATGCGCATGCGCCCGCCGAAGGTATAGAGGCCTGGGTGATCGCACAGTTGGCGGTCATGACCGGTTTCACTGTTGAGCAGATTGACAGCGAACAAAGTTACGAAAGCCTGGGAATGGACTCGTTGGTGCAGTTGGACTTCCTCGAAGCGGTTGTCGCTCAGTGGCCACAGCTCAAGGCCAGGAGCAGCGAGCTGGCCAACGCCAAATCTGCCATGCAAACCGTTGCCTTGATTGAAGACATGCTCGGCAACGCCGAGGTGCCCGGCGCTATTCCCGACATGCCTGCAGCCGCCGCCACCCGCTCCGACACGCCGATCAGCGATGCGCTTTTCGATGCCCTCGCGCCGTTGGTTCCACAAGCTGCCCAATCATTGGACATCCAGACGCCCTTCGCACAATTGGGGCTCAACGGTTTCGACCGGGAAGCCCTTTGCCAGTCAATGGCGCAGGCAACCCCCGCCAGTGAGTTCGCCGGCGAAGCCTTGATGTCGCGCCGCACGCCACAAGATGCGCTGTCGCTCCTGGCGAGAATGGGCTGACGCCTTAGGGCAAGCGCAGCCAGCACATGGAATGGAAACCGGATGGTCGACAGGTCACCCGCTTAGAGTAGTCAGGAGACAGGTATGAGTGGCGCGGTTACAACAGACGCCGAGTTGTGTTTCAGCGCAATGGCCGGCGAATTCCCGGGGGCGCCTTCGATGGAGGCCCTCTGGCAGTTACTTTCCCAGGGCCGGATCGCGCCGATCCAGGCGATGTCGGCACGTTGGGAGCTGGACAGGCAGGCGATATTCTCGGCAAAGACTGGCGAGAAGGACCGTACTTACCTCGACAGCGCGTTTTGCCTGACCGACGACGCTTCGATCCCTTCGCGCCATGACGGTCGGCAGGTCGCCATCGGCAAGAAAGTGCTCCAGGCGTTGCTCACCGAACTGGCCGCCCAGGGCTCGGTGCCGGATACCGGGCGCACGGCATTGATCGTCGCAACCTCTTGGAGCGATGAAAGCTATTTCGCGACCGGAACGACGACCAACACCGCCGTGCCGCTCGGTTTTACACCGGGCGAACAAGTGGCTGAACTGGCCCGCGCGCTTGGCTTGGGTGGGCCGGCGTTATCGGTGGACACCGCCTGCAGTTCCTTCCCTTATGCAATCGATATGGCCAAGGCGTTGCTCGACAGCGGGCAGGCGGACAACGCAATCGTGATGGCCCTCAACACCGTCCTGCCACCGGCGCTGTTCCTGGGCTTCTCGCAACTGACGGCTTTCTCCGCGCGGGCCAGCATGCAGGCGTTCGGCGAGGACGCCGACGGCATCGTGCCGGGAGAATGTGCGGCAGCGTTCCTGATCGAGCCCGTCTGCGCAGCCTTGGCCGCCAAGCGCCAGCCCCTGGGTGTCCTGCGCGCTTTGGGCTTGTCTGCCGACGGTGCCGAAGGCTCGGTGTTCGCCCCCGGCAAGCAGGCCCAGTTCTCAGCCTATCAACGTGCCTATCGCGAGCTCGATCCAGGCAGCGTGGACTATATCGAGACCCATGGCACCGGCACCCCGTTGGGTGACGCGACGGAGTTGGCTTCGCTGCAAAGCTTCTTCGCGCCCCATCGCCCGGCCGACCAGAAATTGACCATCGGCTCGATCAAGTCGGTGATCGGTCACCCGCTGGCCGCCGCAGGAGGCGCTTCACTCGCCAAGGCCTTGATGATCCTGCGCCACAAGGGCATCCCGCCCCAACCTGACTATCGGCCCAGCGCAAAAGTCGACGGGACTTGCCTGCGCCTTGCCACGCAGCAGGTACAACCCTTGGCGGAACGTCAGTCGGCGATCCGTATCGGCATTTCCAGTTTCGGCTTTGGCGGTGCCAACGCGCACCTGGTGGTGGACGAGTACGTTGCCGCCGAGCGCCCCGTCGCGGCCCGTGTCGTGCCCGGCGTGTTGACGCTGGACCTGGCCATTGTCGAGGCGGAAGCGGCGTTCGGCGCCTGCGATTCGCTGCAATCATTCAAGCAACAGCTCGACCAATCTGGAGCCCCGTCCGTGACGTTCCCTTATGGACGTTTCGTTGATTACCGCGGCGACGTGACTCCACCGTTGTCGGGGAAATTCCTCGCCCGGGACCACATGATCGATATCGCCGGTTTCGGCATGGGCCCCAAACCCCTGGCCCATGTCGATCCGTTCAAGCTGTTGATCACCGATCGGGTCAACCATCTGCTGCGGCGTTTGCCAGGCGTGGCGGGCTCGGTCGGCACCGCCATGGTGATGTGCTGCAACATGGGTGGGGAACGGTTCAGCAACGCGTACAGCAGCGCCGAGCATTTTTACGCCCGCGGCCAGGGCACGCCGCCAGGTGTTGAGGTCACCGACGTGGCGACCATGCTGCCGAACATGCTGTCCGGCTACCCGGCGCAGATTTTCGATTTCAAGGGCTTCCACCAGACGCTGGCCGGCACGCCAGGGCTGTTCTGGCACACGCTGCTGGCTTCGCCACAATGGTTCGGGCAAGGCATCTCGACGCTCCTGCTCGGCGCCGGCCGCTTTATCAGTAGCGAGATCGAAATCGACCGAGCCCGGCGCAGCAGAGCGGTGCAAGGTGAAGGGCTTGGGCTGATCGCCCTGCGTCCCTACCATCCAGAGGCCGGCGAAAAACCACTGCTGGTGATTCGCTCGGCGGTCCTTGCCCATGCTGCGCAATCCCTTGACCAAGCCTGCCGGTTGGTGGGGAAAGCGATCGGCGAGTACCCGCATCAGCACGTCTGCGAACTGGCAGCCGATGGGGTTCAAGCCAGCGGATCGCTTCGAGAAAAGACAGGATTCCTGGCGGAGGCCAGCGGTATCGAAACCCTGCTGGCCGTGACCTTGAATTCATCGGTTCACTCGGTGATCGAGGTCCGCGAAGCCGGCAAGCCATTGATGTGGCTGTTCACTGAACGGCTTCGGGAATGGACACCCGAGGCAGAGCCGGCCCCTGCCATAAAGCATCCGTTCACGTTGCGGTTTGCCCATCCGGTGCCTCACTCGGCACAGGAAGTCATCGCGCCGACACGTCCCGGCCACGTTGTCCGCGAACCGCAACACGACGGTGTCGACGTGCTGCAACTCAGCGATATGCTGACCAGCACCGTCCTGGCCGGTTTGCGTGTTCGCGTTCGCGCCATGGAAGGGCTTTTCGCCTTGCAGCGGGGATCCGGATCCCAGCGGCCGACCAACTGGCAACGGCGTGCGCAAAACACCGTAATCAAGCACATCCAGCGCGACGCCCACTCGCTGCGCGCCGAGCTGGTGGTGGACGAAACGCACCCCTACTTCTTCGATCATCCGCTGGATCACATCCCCGGCATCCTCTTGCTCGAAGGCGTCATGCAATTGGCTGAGCTGGCCATGCCTTCACTCAACGGACGGGTTGCCTACGTCAAAACGCTGAGCATCAGGTTCCAGCAATACGTGCAAAAGGAAGGGACCATCGAGCTGCACCTGGAGCAAGAGCAGGACGCCCTCTTCCAGGCCAAGGTGGTCCAGGGCGGCAAGCTGATGTGCACCTGCACCCTGGGATTGGCCTACAGCTCGGCCTTCGAAATCTCGCCGCCGGGCGAATTCACGGCCCGTCGTTGTGGCGACAAGGCCCTGTTGCACAAGGCCAGGGCAGAAAACGTCATTGTCAGCGACATGAGCGGCGTTGCCCAAGGGTTGAGTGTCGATACGATCAAACTGCCGGATGGGCATTTTTTCCATGAAGGCGACCCCGCGCATTACTCGATGGTGTATTTCCTCGAAGTCGCGCGCCAGTGCTACATGCAGATCGCCCACTGCCATTTGCGGATCCCCCTCGATACGCCCATGAACCTGTTGACCTTGAGTTTCACCCTGGACCGGCCCATCCCTCGGAACAGCCCGCTGTCGCTGGCGCCGCAAGCCGGCCTGGATGCGCAACTGCAATCGTTCAAGACCAACCGCATCCATATCGACCTGTTCAACCGGGGCGAAAAGATCGGCCAGGCCAACATCACCGCCCAGGTGCTGAGTCGAACCGCGCCGGCAGCCTGACGTCCCGAGCTGTCCTTTTTCGAGCCCGACCATGCGCCTGACCGGCGAGGTAAACCCATGAACGATGTCACCGTAAAAATCATAGTCAAGTCGCCGCCTGCGGTCATTTGGAACATCTGGAGCGATTTCCCGCATGCGCCACTTTGGGACACCGATGTGCGCCATTGCGAACTCGATGGCCCGTTCCAGGCCGGGACGCTTGGCAAGTGCGTTCTCAAGAACGGCCTGCGAATGCCATTGAGACTGGAAGCGGTGGAGTTCCAGGAAAGCTACCGCAACAGCGCCAGGTTGCTGTGGATGGACTTGGAGTTCGACCACCGGCTGCGCCGGCTTTCACCCAGTGAAACCCAAGTCATCCATACCGCCAGGATCGCCGGCCCGTTGAGTTTCCTCTACCGACGGCTGATCCGCAAAGCGTTGACCGCGGCAATGACTACCGCTCTCGACAACCTGGCCACGCTCGCTGAGCGGCGGGCCAACACCAGCGGCACGCCCGCCAGCGAGAAACCGGAAAGCCATTTGCACCTTGTATGACGCAACGTCGGGCGTTGCGACTTGAGCGCTGGCGCCCGCTGATCTTTTTGATAACGGAACACTTCGGACCGAGCATGAACCTACTGAAAAACACTCAATACCTGGCGATGGGCATCATTGGCATGAGCGCTGTGGTGCCGGCATTGAGCTGCGCCGACACGCTTGGCCCCTACGCCAGCCTGATGGGCGGCGCGAACTGGGTATCGGCGCAAGACCTGAACCAGAACGACCTGGATTTCGTCGAGATGGAATTCAACCAGCCGCTCGACTCCGGCTATGCCACCGGGCTGGCCCTGGGCTGGCGATTCCCGGTCGGGCTGAGACCCGAAATCGAACTGAGCTACCGCAAGAACACCCTGACCCAATTCAATAATCGCGTCTATGAAGGCGGCGGGAGCATCGACGGCAAAGGCGAAGAGGAAGCCACGAGCCTGATGGCCAACCTCTGGTACGACTTCATGAACCTTCCTGCACCGTTCAACCGGTTCACCCCGTACATCGGCGGCGGCCTGGGCTATGCCACCTTGACCGTCAGCGGCCTGGAGGCCGGGGGCGTCGAATTCGGCGGAACCCATCGCGACACGGTGTCGGCTTATCAACTGGGCGCGGGAGTCGGTTACGAGTTCACCGAGAACTGGTCCATGTCGGTGGATTACCGGTGCCTGAAAACCAGCGAAGCACACTTCGGTGACATCGAGCGCCTGCCCCAGGGCGACGTGAGCACCGAATACGAAGCCCAATCGGTGATGCTCGGCCTGCGTTACTGGCTCTGATGCGACAGGCCGGCGCCCTGCCCAGGCCGGGCGCCGATTTGCGTAGCGGGCTCAGGACGCAGCCGTCTCTCGCGCCAGGCCGAGGAACGCCGACGGCAGCCGAGCCTGGCGGCGCTCCTTGAGGCAATAGAGGTACTCGGCGATCAGCGGCGCGCCTTCCAGCTCGACGACTTTGAGCTGCGGGTTCTCCGGCACTTCATGACGGGCGATGATGCTGATGCCGATGTTGCGCAGGACCGCTTCGCGAATCGACTCGCGACTGCCAATTTCCAACAATGGCCCGGTCGCCACGCCGGCTTCTCGTAGCAAGGTTGTGGTGAGCGCGCGGGTGGTCGAGCCTTTTTCCCGCATCAGCAGGCAGTGCCCGGCCAATGCACCGGGTGCCACACGATCGTGGCTGGCCAACGGGTGGCTGCGGTGCATCGCCACGACGAGCGGGTCGTGGCCCAATACCAATCGGGTCAACCGAGCGTCTTCGACCAGTTGCGAGGACGCGGCCAGGTCCACGCGGTACTCCTCCAGCGCCTCGATGACCTGCAGCGAGTTGCCGATTTCCAGAGTCACTTCGCACAGGGGAAACTGATCGCGAAAGCCCTTGATGATATCGAGCACGTAGTACGGCGCCGTGGCGCCAATTCGCAGCGTGCCCTGCACCTGGCCGCTGTTGCGCAGGAAAAACTCGATGTCGGCTTCCTGCTGCAACAGCTTCTGCACCATCGGCAACAACTGCGCGCCTTCGTCGCTGAGCGTCAGGCGCCGGCCGCCGCGAAAGAACAGTTCGACGCCGTACTGGGCTTCCAGATTGCGGATCTGCGTGGTCACCGTCGGCTGGCTGAGCCCCAGTTTCTTGGCCGCCTGGGTGACGCTGGCCAGGCGAGCAACCATGTGGAAAGACTTCAGCTCGGCGCTGAGCATGATGGTGAGGCTCCAGAAATAGGATGGGGGCAAGCGACTATAAAGATTTACCTGATCACCGGAAACGATCAAAATCGCTCCCACTCGTCTACCCTCACAACGCGCCCGGCAAGAACGCCTGGCGCTTGAATATTCATGCTTCCATGCACCGGAGATTTTCATGCTCAAGCGTACCCTGGCACTGGCCGTCGGTTTCACCCTGACCGTGAGCGCTGTCCTGGCGCAGGCCGCCGACACCTTGAAAGTCAGCGCAATTCCCGACGAGGCGCCGACCGAACTGCTGCGCAAATTCAAGCCACTGGGTGCATACCTGGAACAGCAGATCGGCATGAAAGTCGAATTCGTGCCCGTGAGCGACTACCCCGCCGTGGTCGAGGCGCTGGCCACCGACCGGATCGACCTGGCCTGGCTGGGCGGCTTCACCTTCGTCCAGGCCCGCCTGAAGACCGGCAACGCCAATCCCCTGGTGCAACGTGAACAGGACGCGCAGTTCACCAGTAAATTCATCAGCGCCGACCCAGCCGTCAAATCCCTTGCCGACCTGGAGGGCAAGAGCTTCGCCTTCGGCTCGATCTCGTCCACTTCGGGCAGCCTGATGCCGCGCTACTTCATGCTCAAGGACGGCATCAAGCCGGAAACCTACTTCAGCCGCGTAGGCTATTCAGGTGCCCATGACGCGACCGCGGCCTGGGTCCAGGCCGGCAAGGTCGATGCCGGTGTGCTCAACGCCAGCGTCTGGGACAAACTGGTCGCCGCCGGCAAGGTCGACACCAGCAAGGTCAAGGTCTTCGCCACCACCCCGGCGTACTTCGACTACAACTGGACGGTGCGCGGCACCCTCGACCCGGCACTGGCGGCCAAGATCAAGGCCGCGTTCCTGGCGCTTGATCCGGCGAATCCGAAAGACAAGGAGATCCTTGATCTGCAGGCCGCCAGTCGCTTCATCGAAACCAAGCCCGAAAACTACAAGGGCATCGAAGAAGCCGCACGCGCCGCCGAACTGCTCAAATGACATTGCGCCTGACCCAGGCCAGCGTCGTCCATGCCAACGGCGCCCAGGCGCTGCGCGGTGTGGACCTGCACCTGCGTGCAGGGGAACAGGTCGCGATCATCGGCCCGTCCGGCGCCGGCAAGTCCAGCCTGCTCAACGTCCTGGCCACCGCGCTGCGTCCTGGTAACGGTGAAGTCGACGTGCTGGGCGAGCGGGTCTGGCAACTGCCGGCGCGCCAGCGTCAACGCCTGCGCTCACGCATTGGTCTCATTCACCAAGCGCCTCCCCTGCCCCCGCGCCAACGCGTGATCACGGCGGTGCTGGCGGGCAAACTGGGGCAATGGGGTATCGGCAAGAGCCTGCTGAACCTGCTCCATCCGCTGGATATTCCCGGGGCACGCGCGGCCTTGGCGCGCCTGGACCTGGGCGAAAAGCTGTTCGTTCAATGCCAGCAATTGTCCGGTGGGCAGCTGCAACGCGTCGGCATCGCCCGCGTGCTGTACCAGGCGCCGGAGGTGTTGCTGGCGGATGAACCGGTATCGGCGATGGACCCGGTGCTCGCCGAGCACACGCTGTCAGTGCTTTGCCAGCATGCCCGGGAACACCAGGTTACCCTGGTGACCAGCCTGCATGCGGTGGATCTCGCGCTGGCGCACTTTTCCCGGATCATCGGTTTGCGTGACGGCCAGGTACTCTTCGACTTGCCGACGGAAGCGGTCGACCGCCGGCAGCTCGATACGCTTTATGCCAACGAGCAACTGGAGTCGCTGTCGAGCCCGCCTCCACCTTCGAGCGTGCAGATTCCGCGATGCTGAAGCGTGACGCTCGGGACCCCGCCGCCCGCCCTCGCCTGTTCCTTGGTCTGCTGGCCGTTGCCCTGCTGTGGCCGGGCATCCATTTCAGCGAGTTGGACCTGGGGGTGCTGCTGGCCAGCGATAGCCAGAGCGAGATGGGCCGGTTCGTCGCCGCGTTCTGGCCACCGGCTCATGACGAAACGTTTGTCGAACTGCTGCTGCAAGCCACGCTGCAGACGCTTGCCATTGCCACCGCTGGCATGGCCTTGGCGCTGCTGTTGGCCGTTCCCGCCAGCCTGCTCGCCAGCCGGGCGTTGTCGTTGTCTGCCGCATATCGCGCTGGCAGGCCCGGCTACTGGGGCCAATGGTTGCGTTGGCCGGTCCGTGCGCTGCTGATTTTCCTGCGCAGCGTGCCGGAGATCGTCTGGGCCTTGCTGTTTGTCCGTGCCGTCGGCCTCGGACCGACGGCCGGGGTACTCGCCATTGCGATCACTTACAGCGGCATGCTGGGCAAGGTCTACGCGGAAATCTTCGAGTCCGTCGACCAGCGCCCGGCACACGCACTGATGCAAGCCGGCAGCGGTCGGCTCGCGGCCTTCTGCTACGGCATCCTGCCCAATGTCGCCGCCGAGCTGCTGTCGTACACCGTGTACCGCTGGGAATGCGCCATCCGCGCCTCGGTGGTGATGGGGTTCGTCGGGGCTGGCGGGCTGGGCCAGCAGATGGACCTGTCGTTGCGCATGTTCGCCGGCGGCGAAGTCGCGAGCTTGCTGCTGACTTTCCTGATATTGGTGCTGCTCGCCGACCAGCTCAGTCGCGTGCTGCGCTGGAGGTTGGCATGAATCGCCTGCTCAACGCTTTGTTGCTGCTGTGCATCGGTGCAGCGGTGGTGGCCTCGTTCGTCTATCTGGGTATCGACCTGGGCGCGCTCGGCGAGCACTCGAACCTCAAGCAGATGGCCGCTTATGCCCAGCGCTTCCTGACACCTGACCTGAGCCCGGCCTACCTGAAAGCGATCGGCCATGGCGCGCTGGAAACCATCGCCATGTCCGCCCTAGGCACCCTGCTCGCGGCAGTGTTGGGCTTGGCCTTGGCGCTACCTGCCGCCGGGCGCCTTGGCTGGCCGTTGCAGAGCGCATCGCGCCTGTTGTTGAACGCCCTGCGCGCGGTTCCGGAGCTGGTTTGGGCCGCGCTGATGGTGCTTGCCGCCGGGCTTGGCCCCAACGCCGGTACACTGGCGCTGGCCCTGCACACCGTTGGCGTACTCGGCCGGCTATTTGCCGAAGCCTTGGAAAACACCCCGTCGCAACCCGCCGACGCCATCCGCCTCCAGGGCGGCAGCGCCCTCTTGGCCTTCTGCTACGGCACGTTGCCCAACCTGATGCCGCAACTGTTGGCCTACACCTTATACCGCTGGGAAAATAATATCCGCATGGCCAGCGTCCTGGGTTTCGTCGGCGCCGGCGGCCTGGGCCAGATGCTTTACGTCAGCCTCAGCCTGTTCCAGGAGGCCCAAGGCAGCACGGTGATCCTGGCGATGCTGCTGCTGGTCTTCACCGTCGATACGTTGAGCAGTTGGAGTCGTCAGCGCTGGGTCAAGGCTTGACGGGTTGAGGTCCCGTCACCACAACGCCATCGTATAGCTGACGATCAGCCGGTTTTCATCCAGGTCATTGCCGAAATTCGAACGCACCGTTGCGTTGCGCCACTTCAAGCCCAGCCCCTTCAAGGTGCCGTCCTGCACCACGTAGGCAATGTCGGTGTTGCGCTCCCATTCCTGGCCTTCCCCTGGCGCGCTGCGTTGCACGTTGTCGCCGCGGATGTAGCGGGTCATGAAGGTCAGGCCCGGCACACCGACTGCGGCGAAGTTGTAGTCGTAGCGGGCTTGCCACGAGCGTTCGTCGACGTTAGCGAAATCGCCGATCTGCACGAAGTTGACCAGGTACGGATCGCTGCGTGAGATGTAGGGAAACGGATCGTCACCGCTCATGCGCTGATAGCCCAGGCCGAACGCGTGGCCGGCGAGGCTATAGGTGAACAGCGCGCCGAATGCCTGGTTGTCGATCGCACGGAAACTGCCGTCCTCGGTGCTTCGCGAATAGCGCACGTCACTTTTCAATGACTGGCCGTTGCCCAGGTCCAGGGTATGGATGAAGCCGAGGTAGTTCTGCTGGTAGATATCCTCAAGCTTGCCGTAGCGGTATTGCGCCGTGAGGTTGGGCAGGAACTGGTAGTCCGCCCCGGCGAACTGGAACTTGTCGCTGGTGCCGCCGATGCGATTGGCGGTCATGTCCTGGTAGTCCGTGGAATCGACAAAATTGATCTGGGCAAGCTGCCCGGCGGTGAGCTTCAGACGATCGATTTCCTGCACATTCAATAGCCCGCCCTTGAAGGTGCCCGGCAGCAGGCGCGTGTCGTTCGAATTGACCACCGGGTCCTTGATTTGCAGCGTACCGGCTTTCAACGTGCTGTTGGACAAGCGCATCTTCGCCGTCAGGCCGATTTCGCCGTAGCGATCCTGGGAGCCGCCGGACCGGTCCGCTGGCAAAAGATTGGTGCCGGCGGTGCCACCGCCCGAGTCCAGTTTGAAACCGGCCATGGCCAAGGCGTCCAGGCCAAAACCCAAGGTGCCGGCCGTGTACCCCGACTCCATGCGCAACAGGAACCCTTGTGCCCACTCCTCGGCTTTGTCCCGAGCGCCCTCTTGCCTGAAATCGCGGTTGAAATAAAAGTTGCGGGCTTCCAGGCTGGCCTTGCTGTCGCCAATGAAATCGGCGTGGGCGATCGGTGCGCCGATCAGGCCCAGGCCGAGCAATGGACCGAGGGGTGATCGGCTGCAACGGGTGTCGATGAAACGGGGCATGGCGTGCTCCTTTTTATGGGCGCGAACGATCCCTTCGGGGACGGCGTACGCGCCTCGCTTATTGTTTGGGGCAGTGCGGGTAGTGTGGCGAGGGAGCAAGCTCCCTCGCCACGGGGCGGATTCTTCGCATTGGCGCGGTACAGCGTCAAACGGGAAAAAAGCAGGCGCGGGCATAAGAAAATTTGATGCGCGTCGAGCCTCGACCTGGAGTAACAATTGCAACCATAAGAACGATAAACGCCAAGAGAACCACCATGAACCTCAAGTTTCTCGAAACCTTCGTCTGGGTTGCTCGCCTGCAAAGCTTCAGCCTGACCGCCGAAAAGATGTTCAGCACCCAGGCAGCGATTTCCAGTCGGATCGCGTCACTGGAAGACGAGCTGGGCCTGCGCCTGTTCGTGCGTGATTCGCGGGGCGTGTCATTGACGCCGGAAGGCATCAAGGTGCTTGAGTACGCGGAGCAGATGCTCGAAGTCCAGCGCGCCCTGAAGCAGTCGTTGGACAAAAGCACCCCGCAGCAGGGCCTGGTGCGCATCGGCGTGATGGACACGGTGATCCACACCTGGCTCAGCCCATTGATGTCGATGCTGATGCAGGCATTCCCCGCCGTGGAGATCGAAATCACCGCCGACGCGGCGCGCAACCTCTGCGATCAACTGCAAAAAGGTTACCTGGACATCGCCTTCCAGACCGATCTGGTCCGCCATGAAAGCGTACGCAATCTGGAACTGGGCCACTACCCGATGCACTGGATCGCCGCCAGCCAATCGATTTACGCCCGGCCCTATGCCTCGCTGACGGAAATGGCGAGCGAACGCATCATCACTTTCGTCAAGCAATCGCGCCCGCACCAGGACGTGCTCAACCTGCTGTATGCCCATGGCGTCGGTACACCACGGGTCAGTTGCGTCAATTCGGTATCGGCCATGACCCGACTGATACGCGACGGTTTCGGCATCGGCGCGTTGCCGGCGGCGCTGGTGGCCAAGCCGCTGGCCCGTGGCGAGTTGATTCAGCTGGAACCCGGTGCGCCTCTGCCCCAGCTCGATGTCGTTGCATCGTGGCGCGCGGGCGTGGGGCTGGAATTGATCGAGAGCATCGTGCAGATGAGCCGACAGGTGGTTTGCCAATACGCCACGGACGTCGGGCCGCTGCGCATGGTGGCGGCGCCGGGGTTATTGAAGGGCGAATAACTTTTACTTGTCAGGGGGTAGCAACTTTCCTTGTTGGACGCCGTCGCCCGGGTTTTCTACAAAGGGATCTCTAAAAAAAACCAATGGAGCCCCCACGATGAACTCATCAGCCCTGACATTCGAACAGCTGCAGCAATGTTCGCCGCAGGCCTTGCGCCAGAACATTGCGGCCGGTCGATACCACGGCCACACCAGCGGCCTGGGCCAGGGTCGGGTGCAAGCCAACATCGTCATCTTGCCAGGAGATTGGGCCGACGAATTCCTGCGCTACTGCACACTCAACCGCCAAGCTTGTCCGCTGCTGGACGTGACAGAACCGGGCGATCCTTTCCTGCGCAACCTGGGCGCTCCCATCGATATCCGCCACGAGGTGCCGCGCTACCGGATCTTCGACCACGGCGAGTTGAACGAAGAACCCACAGACATCGAACACTTTTGGCGCGATGATCTGGTGACGTTCGCCCTCGGCTGCTCTTTTTCTTTCGAGCAACCGTTGCTTGAGGCCGGCATACGCTTGAGGCACATCGACCTGGGTCGCAACGTCGCCATGTTCCGCACCAACATCGACACACGCCCCACCGCGCGACTGTCTGGCAAAATGGTCGTGACCATGCGCCCGATGAAGGCCGCAGCGGCGATCCAGGCGATCCAGATCACCGGGCGCATGCCCAACGTCCACGGCGCCCCGGTGCACATCGGTGACCCGGCACTGATCGGTATTCGCTCGCTGGACGCGCCGGACTACGGCGATGCAGTACCGGTCCAAAGCGATGAAATACCGGTGTTCTGGGCCTGTGGCGTAACGCCGCAATCGGTGGTCCAGGCTTCGCGTCCGCCGCTGTGCATCACCCACGCGCCGGGCTGCATGCTGGTAACGGACCTCTGGAACAGCGCACTGTGACCCCTCAAACACATAAGGAGATTTGATGAGCAGCCCGCGACGATCCATCGAGCAGTACATCCGCGCCAAGGACGGCAATCGCCCTCACCTGCTGGCCCAGGCCTTTACCGATGACGCCACCCTGGACATGGTGGTCCGCACCGGGTCCATTTCGTTCCCGGATCACGTCGAAGGCCGTGGCGCCATCGGTGATGTGCTGGTCAGCCGGTTTAACCAGACCTTCGAAAACGTCTACACGTTTTGCCTGGACGCTCCTCCCGAGGCCAGCACCGAGTCCAGCACCGAGGCGTTCCAGTGCCGATGGTTGGTTGCCATGTCTGACAAGCACAGCGGTGAAGTCCGGGTGGGTTGCGGCCGGTATGACTGGCGGTTCAGCCCCCAGTCGTGGTTGGCCGGGGGACTCACCATAACTATCGAACACATGAGCACCTTGCCGGCAACCGACCTGCCGGCGGTCATGGCCTGGGTGTCGCGCTTGGCGTATCCATGGTGCAGCGTCGAGGCCGCCGTGGACACGGTGCCGGATTCAAGCAAGCTTCAAGACGTGATCCAATACCTGTCAGCCAGATGGGGCCGACAGGTTTGATTTCCCTGCGCTTTCCCTGGCTATCAGTTTCGAGGAGCGGCACGACATGAACATCAAGTTCCTGGAAACCTTTGTCTGGGTTGCCCGGCTGAAAAGCTTCCGGCTCACAGCGGAAAAGCTCTTCACCACCCAAGCGTCCATTTCCAGCCGGATCGCGGCCCTGGAAGATGAAATGGGCGTGCGCCTGTTCGTGCGCGACCCCAAAGGCGTGTCGCTGACATCCGAAGGCCAGCGGGTGCTCGAATATGCCGAGCGCATCATGGACACCATGCAGAGCATGAAGGCGGTGATCAAGGATCCGCGCCAAGTACGTGGGCGAATTCGCATCGGCGCGATGGACACGGTGATCCACACTTGGCTCAGCCCGTTGGTGACACGCCTGATGGAATGCTACCCGGCGCTGGAAATCGAATTGTCGGCCGACACCGCGAGCAACCTGTGCTCGCAGCTGGAAAAGGGTTATCAGGACATCATCTTCCAGACCGATATCCTGCGCCTTGACAGCGTGCGCAATACCCTCCTGACCCGTTATCCGATGCATTGGGTGGTGCGCACCGGCTCAGCCTATGACCGTGACTATGCTTCACTGGACGACCTGTCCCAGGAACGCATCGTGACCTTTTCGCGCAACTCCCGGCCGCACCAGGACATCCTCAACCTCCTGCACTCGGCCAATATCGTCTCGCCACGCATCAATTGCGTGAACTCGGCGTCGGCCATCACACGCCTGGTGCGCGACGGCTTCGGCATCGGCGCCATGCCCGCAGCGCTGGTCCAAGGCGAACTGACCCAGGGCACATTGAGGCTGGTGGACGGCGTGCCGCTGCCCTCGGTGATGGACATCGTCGCGAGCTGGCGCACCGGCGCCGGGATGGAACGGGTCGAGGATATCGTCAGCCTGACCCGGGAAGTGGTCGACGAGTTCGTCGCGCAATTACCCGCTCAGTACCGGTTGGCGGCGGATGCGGGCGCTACAGGCTGTCAGTGAACTGCAACATCGCCTCCCTATCCTGAAACGAGCGCACCACGGTGTACCGCCAGGTGCGGCCGCTCGGGATGGTCCAGGGAGTTCGCCATGAAGATCAGCGTGTTCGGCAGTGGTTACGTTGGGTTGGTGCAAGCCGTCGTGTTGGCCGAAGTCGGCCATGACGTGGTGTGCATGGACATCGATGAAAAAAAGATCGAGCACCTGCGTCAAGGCCAGGTCAGCATTTTCGAACCCGGCCTGGCGACGCTGGTGCGCGAGGGGCTCGATGCCGGGCGCTTGCGTTTTACCAGCGACGAGCAGGTTGCCGTCAAGCATGGACAGGTCCTGTTCATTGCCGTAGGTACGCCATCCAGGGAAGACGGCTCGGCAGATCTTCGCCAAGTCCTCGCCGTCGGTGAGGCCGTGGCACGCTACGGCGAGCAATCACTGGTGGTCGTGGAAAAATCCACCGTGCCGGTGGGCACGGGCGATATCTTGCGCGCGCACATCGACAAATGCCTGCTCAAGGCCGGCCGCCTGCTGCAGTTCGATATTGTCTCCAACCCGGAATTTCTGAAGGAAGGCTCCGCCGTAGCCGATTGCCGGCGTCCTGATCGCATCGTGATCGGCTGCGAGCGCGAAGAAGTGCGCGAAACCATGCGCGACCTGTACGCGCCATTCAACCGCAATCATGACCGGATCCTGTTCATGGATGTGCGCAGCGCCGAGCTGACCAAATACGCCGCCAACGGCATGCTGGCGACCAAGATCAGCTTCATCAACCAGATCGCCGAGCTGGCCGAACACCTCGGTGCCGACATCGAGTCGGTGCGCCAAGGCATCGGCGCCGATTCACGCATCGGCTATCACTTCATTTATCCGGGGTGCGGCTACGGCGGCTCGTGCTTTCCCAAGGACATGCGCGCCTTGATCCACACCGCAGAACAGGCGCATTGCTCCAGTGACCTGCTGCAAGCGGTGGAAACCATCAATCTGCGGCAGAAACACAAGCTGTTCGAACGCATCAAGGCGTTCTACCAGGGCGATTTGCGTGGCAAGACCTTTGCGCTGTGGGGCTTGGCCTTCAAGCCCAACACCGACGACATGCGCGACGCTCCGAGTCGCACGCTGCTGGAAGCGTTATGGGCGGCAGGGGCCAGCGTACGGGCGTTCGATCCCGAAGCCATGCAACAGACTCAGTTGCTCTACCCCAACGAGTCGAAACTGATGCTGATGGGCACGCCTGAGTCCGTGCTGGCAGGCTCGGATGCGTTGATCATCTGCACCGAATGGCAGTCGTTCAAGGCGCCTGATTTCCAATTGATCCGGCAGCGCCTGAAGGCGCCTGTGATTTTCGATGGCCGCAACCTATATGATCCGGACCGCATGGCGGACAAAGGCTTTACCTATTTCCCGATGGGCCGCGGCCAATCCTGCAGCTTGCCCATCGCGCAGCAACCTTGGTTGCGCGCCAGGATCGCCTGACCTCTACTTCAAAATAAATGCACTCAACCAGCATTAATATGAATTTGTAAGCGAGGGAAGCGACCGGCACACTGTGCATCGTTCCTCCCCCAAACTGTTGGAACACTTAAAGGGCTTTCTGGGACTCTCCCGTAAGCCCCTTTTTTTGTTGGTTTTTTGGATTCTCGCTTAATGTTTTCACGCTGGTTCCCCGCTGCTATCAATACCCGTCCCACCGAATGGAGCCGTGCCGCGATTGGCATGGCCCTGGGAACAATGTTCAGTGTCTGGCTCTGTGGCCAAGTGTTCGGTCTTGAAGTGGCCCAGCATCTAATCGGCCCGCTTGGGGCCTCGGCAGTCTTGCTGTTCGCCGTGTCGTCGGGCGCCTTGGCCCAACCCTGGTCAATTTTCGGCGGATACCTGTGTGCGTCGGTCGTCGCGTTGCTGGTCGCCCATGTATTGGGCCGCACGCTGGGCAGCGCTTGCCTGGCGGCCGGCATGGCGCTGGTGTTGATGTGCTGGCTGCGTTGCCTGCATCCACCGGCCGGTGCCCTGGCGGCGACGCTGGTACTGGCGGATGCGTCAATTGTCGCCCTGGACTGGCAGGCGGTTGGCGCCGCAATGCTCGCCGGTTCCGGCCTGCTCGCCTTTGCGTTGGCGTACAACAACCTGACGCGCGTGCGCTATCCCAAGCGCGCCAGCGAGCCGGTCCCCGTCATTCCGGCGGACCACCCGCCCGTGGATCGCCAGGCCATTACCGCCGCCGACTTGAAATCGGCACTTGAGGAAATGGAAGCATTCTTCGACGTAACCCCTGAGGATCTCGAACAATTAATCCACGCCAGCGAGCGTCATGCCAAGCGCCGCAGCATCACGGAGGTGCTGTCGGGTCGCGGCTGAGCCTGTGGCTGCTATAAATATGCAGACAGGACCTGCACGTATCCCGGTTGTGCAATGCAAATTTGCACTGTTACGATCCCGACCGGGTACGCGCTACGTTATTCATAAATAACAACAAAAGCAGGGAGTTAGCGATGACAGCTCAGGTTTCATCCCAAGCTGCGGGCAGCGTCGAAACCGCGCCATACGAGGTGTTGGTCGACGTCCGCAACCATATTGGCCACTTGACCCTGAACCGCCCCGCCGGCCTCAATGCCCTCACCTTGGGCATGGTGCGCAGCTTGCAGCAGCAACTCGATGCCTGGGCGCAGGACGCGCAGATTCGTGCGGTGGCCCTGCGCGGTGCCGGGGGCAAGGCGTTCTGCGCCGGCGGTGATATCCGCTCGCTGTACGACAGCCACAAGCAGGGCGACACCCTGCATGAAGACTTCTTCGTCGAGGAATATGCCCTCGACTTGACTATCCACCACTACCGCAAGCCGATTCTGGCCCTGATGGACGGCTTCGTGCTCGGCGGTGGCATGGGCCTGGCGCAAGGCGCCGACCTGCGCGTGGTGACCGAACGCACCCGCCTGGGCATGCCCGAGGTGTCCATCGGTTATTTCCCGGACGTGGGCGGCAGTTATTTCCTCCCGCGCATTCCCGGCGAGCTGGGCATCTACCTGGGCGTGAGTGGCGTGCATATCCGCGCCGCGGACGCGTTGTACTGCGGGCTCGCCGATTGGTACCTCGATAGCCACAAGCTCGCCCAGCTCGATGAACGCCTCGATCGCCTGGAGTGGCGCGACACGCCTCTCAAGGATCTGCAAAGCCTGCTGGCGAAGATGGCGGTCCAACAACTCCCCGCCCCGCCCCTGGCCGATCTGCGCCCTGCCATCGATCATTTCTTCGCCCTGCCCGATGTGCCAAGCATGGTCGAGCAGTTGCGCCAGGTCACGGTTGCCAACAGCCATGAATGGGCATTGGAGACCGCCGACCTGCTGGAAACCCGCTCGCCTTTGGCCATGGCGGTGACCCTGGAGATGTTGCGCCGCGGTCGCCACCTGAGCCTGGAAGACTGCTTCGCCCTTGAACTGCACCTGGATCGCCAATGGTTCGAGCGCGGTGACCTGATCGAAGGCGTGCGCGCCTTGCTGATCGATAAAGACAAGAGCCCGCGCTGGAACCCGCCGACCCTGGAGGCGCTGGACGCCGCAGCCGTGGCGAGTTTCTTCGACGGCCTCGACTACCACGGGAACTGAACATGCAAGACCTTGAGCTGACCGAAGAACAAGTGATGATCCGCGACATGGCCCGTGATTTCGCCCGCGGTGAAATCGCGCCCCACGCTCAAGCCTGGGAGAAAGCCGGCTGGATCGACGATGGCCTGGTAGCGAAGATGGGCGAATTGGGCCTGCTGGGCATGGTCGTTCCCGAAGAATGGGGCGGCACCTATGTCGATTACGTGGCCTACGCCCTTGCCGTGGAAGAAATCTCCGCGGGCGACGGTGCCACCGGCGCGTTGATGAGTATCCACAACTCGGTGGGCTGCGGGCCGGTGCTCAATTTCGGCACCGACGAACAGAAACAGACCTGGCTGGCGGACCTTGCCAGCGGCCAGGCGATTGGCTGCTTCTGCCTGACCGAACCCCAGGCCGGCTCCGAAGCGCACAATCTGCGCACCCGCGCCGAACTGCGGGACGGCCAGTGGGTGATCAACGGCGCCAAGCAGTTCGTCAGCAATGGCAAACGGGCGAAACTGGCGATTGTCTTCGCCGTCACCGACCCGGACCTCGGCAAGAAAGGCATCTCGGCTTTCCTGGTGCCGACGGACACCCAAGGTTTCAACGTCGATCGCTCCGAACACAAAATGGGCATTCGCGCCTCGGACACCTGTGCAGTGACATTGAGCAACTGCACCGTCCCCGAGGCCAATCTGTTGGGCGCCAGGGGCAAAGGCCTGGCCATCGCCCTCTCCAACCTCGAAGGTGGCCGCATCGGCATCGCCGCCCAGGCACTAGGCATTGCCCGCGCGGCGTTCGAAGCGGCCCTGGTCTACTCCCGCGATCGGGTGCAGTTCGACAAGCCGATCATCGAGCACCAGAGCATCGCCAACCTGCTGGCCGACATGCACACCCGCCTGAACGCAGCCCGCCTGCTGATTCTCCATGCCGCACGCCTGCGCAGCGCTGGCAAGCCATGCTTGTCGGAGGCGTCGCAAGCCAAGCTATTTGCTTCGGAAATGGCAGAAAAAGTCTGCTCGTCGGCGATACAGATCCATGGGGGGTATGGGTATCTGGAGGATTATCCGGTGGAGCGCTACTACCGGGATGCGCGCATTACCCAGATCTATGAGGGGTCGAGCGAGATACAGCGGATGGTGATTGCCCGGGAGTTGAAGCACTACCTGGTGTGAGGTCCAGGCTTCGCGAGCAGGCTCCCACAGAGTTTGGTGGTGTACACAGTATCTCGTACACCTCAAGTCCACGGTGGGAGCCTTCTCGCGAATGCGCCGCCTTACTTGTCTTGGAATTGCGCAGCACGCTTGGCCACGAATGCGGCCATGCCTTCCTTCTGGTCCTGGGTCGCAAACGCGGCGTGGAACACCCGGCGTTCGAAACGCACGCCTTCGGACAGGCTGACTTCGAAGGCGCGGTTGACCGTTTCCTTGACCATCATGCTGATGGGCACCGATTTGGAGGCAATCAGCGCTGCGGTTTTCAGTGCTTCGTCCAGCAGCTCATCAGCCGGCACGATGCGCGCGACGATGCCGCAACGCTCGGCTTCCACCGCATCAATAAAGCGCCCGGTCAGGCACATTTCCATGGCCTTGGCCTTGCCTACCGCGCGTGTCAGGCGTTGGGTGCCGCCCATGCCCGGCAACACGCCGAGGTTGATTTCCGGCTGGCCGAACCTGGCGTTGTCGCCGGCCAGGATGAAATCGCACATCAAGGCCAATTCACATCCGCCGCCCAAGGCAAAACCGTTCACCGCCGCGATGATCGGCTTGCGGCGATTGGCAACGCGGTCGCTGTCGCTGAACAGGTCATCAAGGTAGATCTGCGGGTAGGTCAGTTCGGCCATTTCCTTGATGTCGGCGCCAGCGGCGAAGGCTTTTTTCGAGCCGGTCAGCACGATGCAACCGATCTTCGGGTCCGCTTCGAGGCTGTCCAGCGCCTGGTTAAGCTCGCTGACGATCTGTGCATTGAGGGCGTTCAGCGCTTCGGGACGGTTCAGCGTGATCAGGCCGACGTGGTCCTTGATCTCCAATAAAATCGTTTCGTAATTCATGCAGGACTCCTGTTCAAAGATTGCGCGAAATAACCATGCGCTGGATATCACTGGTGCCTTCGTAGATCTGGCAGACCCGCACGTCGCGGTAGATGCGCTCCAGCGGGAAATCGTTGAGATAACCGTAACCGCCCAAGGTCTGCAACGCCATGGAGCATACCTTCTCGGCCATTTCCGAGGCGAACAGCTTGGCCATGGACGCTTCCACCAGTGCTGGCTGGCCGTCATCGCGCAGGGCGGCGGCGTGGTGGACCATCTGCCGCGCCACGGCAATCTGCGTCGCCATGTCGGCCAGACGGAACGCCACGGCCTGATGCTCGATGATCGGCTTGCCGAAGCTCTGGCGCTCACGGGCATAATCGCGAGCCGCTTCGAACGCCGCGCGAGCCATGCCCACCGATTGCGCCGCGATGCCGACGCGTCCACCTTCCAGGTTCGCCAGGGCGATCTTATAGCCCTCGCCCTCTTCTCCCAGCCGATTGGCCACCGGGACCTTTACGTCTTCGAAAAGGATCTGGCAGGTATCGGAGGCATGCTGGCCGAGTTTGTCTTCAACCCGTGCCACGCTGTAGCCCGGTGAATCGGTGGGCACGATAAACGCGCTGATGCCGCGCTTGCCGGCGCTCGGATCGGTGACCGCAAAGACAATGACCACCCCGGCGTTCTGCCCGGAGGTAATGAACTGCTTGCTGCCGTTGAGCACATAATGATCGCCCTCGAGCCGCGCCCGCGTCTTCAAGCTGCTGGCATCGGAGCCGGCCTGGGGCTCGGTCAGGGCGAAGGCGCCGAGCATCGTGCCGCTGGCCAGTGGCGTGAGGAACTTGGCCTTCTGTTCATCGTTGCCGAACTTGAGGATCGGCACGCAACCCACCGAGTTATGCACGCTCATGATGGTCGAGCATGCGCCATCGCCAGCGGCGATTTCCTCCAGTGTCATCGCGTAGGCCAGATAACCGGTGTCACAACCGCCCCACTGTTCAGGCACCAGCATGCCGAAAAAGCCGAGCTCGGCCATTTCACCGATGGCTTCCTTGGGAAAACGGTGCTCACGGTCCCACTCGGCCGAGAACGGTTTCAAACGCTCCTGGGCGAACTGTCGGGCCATGTCGCGGATCTGGGTCTGTTCTTCAGTCGGGAGCATGGGCATTCCTTAATACAGGCATTCAACGGCCATAGCCGTGGCTTCGCCGCCGCCGATACAGATGGCCGCGACGCCGCGCTTGAGGCCTTTTTGGCGCAGGGCCGAGAGCAGTGTCACCAGGATGCGTGCGCCGGACGCACCTATCGGATGGCCTAGGGCGCAGGCACCGCCATGGACGTTGACCCTGTCATGGGGGATTTCCAGCTTGTCCATGGTCACCAGCCCTACCACGGCGAAGGCTTCGTTGACCTCGAACAGATCAACGTCCCCAAGCGACCAGCCGGTCTTGCCCATCAGCTTCTTGACCGCGCCGATCGGTGCCGTGGGGAACAGCCCCGGGGCATCGGCATAGGCCGCATGGCCATGAATGACCGCCAAGGGCTTCAACCCGCGCTGTTGCGCCTGGCTCTGGCGCATCATCACCAGGGCCGCGGCGCCGTCGGAAATCGAACTGGCGTTGGCCGCCGTCACCGTGCCGCCGTCGCGAAAGGCAGGCTTGAGCGTGGGGATCTTGTCGATGCGTGCCTTGGGCGGTTGCTCGTCGTGGCGAACGGTGACCTGTTCCTTGCCGACCATGACCTGCAGCGGCACGATTTCGGCATCGAAACTGCCGTCCTTGATCGCCTGTTGGGCGCGGGTGGTGGACGCGATGGCGAAGGCATCCTGGGCCTCGCGGCTGTAGCCGTTGGCCTCGGCGCAATCCTCGGCAAAGGTGCCCATCAGGCGCCCCTTGTCGTAGGCGTCTTCGAGGCCGTCGAGGAACATGTGGTCCAGGACCTTGCCATGGCCCATGCGCAAACCACTGCGGGCGCGATCCAGAAGATACGGAGCGTTGGACATGCTTTCCATGCCACCTGCGACCACGACGTCGGCGCTGCCGGCGATCAGCATGTCATGGGCCAGGATCGCCGCTTCCATGCCCGAACCACACATCTTGTTCAGCGTGGTGCAACGGGTCGATTTGTCGAGCCCGGCGCCCAGCGCTGCCTGCCGTGCCGGCGCCTGGCCTTGCCCGGCGGCGAGCACGCAACCGAACAGCACTTCTTCGACCGCGCCGGGCGCGATGCCGGCACGTTCAACGGCGGCCTTGATGGCGGCGGAACCCAGCTGCGGCGCGGTCAGGCTTTTGAGTTCGCCCTGGAAGCCGCCCATCGGGGTGCGGACGGCGCTGACGATGACAATCGGATCGTTGGACATGACAAATCCTCCTATTTGGCGGCCATGCGCAAGGCGCCGTCGAGACGGATCACCTCGCCGTTGAGCATGCTGTTTTCAATGATATGCCGGACCAGCGCCGCGTACTCGGCGGGTTTGCCCAGGCGTGGCGGGAACGGCACGCCGGCGGCCAGGGAATCTCGCACTTCAGGGGTCATGCCGGCCATCATCGGGGTTTCGAAGATACCCGGCGCGATGGTCATCACGCGGATGCCGAAACGCGCCAGTTCACGGGCGGCAGGCAGGGTCAGGCTGGCGATCGCGCCCTTGGACGCCGAGTAGGCGGCCTGGCCGATCTGGCCGTCGAAAGCCGCTACCGATGCGGTGTTGATGATCACACCGCGCTCGCCATCGGCGTTGGCCTCGGTTTCGGCAATGGCCGCGGCGGCCAGGCGCAACAGATTGAAACTGCCGATCAGGTTGACGTTGATCACCTGGCTGAAACTGGCGAGGGCGTGAGGACCGTTCTTGCCGAGGATCTTCTCGCCGCGCACGATGCCCGCGCAGTTGACCAAGCCATTGAGGCCACCGAATGCATCGACCGCAGCCTTGACCGCGGCTTCGGCTGCCGCTTCGTTGCTGATGTCCGCGACCACGCTCTGGCAACCAAGCTTTTGTGCCTGGGCGGCCACCGCGTCGGCATTGAGGTCCACCAACATCACCTTGGCGCCAGCCTTGACCAGCATTTCACCGGTGGCCGCGCCAAGGCCGGAAGCGCCGCCGCTGATGAGGAAAATCTTGTTGTCGATCTGCATCATGGTTTCCTTGGATTCAAGCCGAAACGTTCTTCGCCAATGTCTCTTGGACTTTGGCGATTTCCTGGTTGCGCAAGATAAAGCGCTGCAACTTGCCGCTCGGGGTTTTCGGCAAGTCGCTGACAAATTCGATTTCACGGGGATAGGCATGGGCCGCCAGGCGCTTGCGCACGTGCTGGCGCAGTTCTTCGGCCAGCTCTGGCGCGGCGCGGTACTGGGCGCTGAGCACCACGAAGGCTTTTACCAGCTCGGTACGCTCCGGATCAGGCTTGCCGACCACGGCGGCCTCGACCACCGCCGGGTGCTCGATCAGCGCGCTTTCCACATCGAACGGGCCAACGCGATAGCCGGACGTGGTAATCACATCATCGCTGCGCCCGACGAAGCTGATGCTGCCGTCCGGATTGAATTCAACGGTGTCACCGCTCAGGTAATAATCACCGACGAAGGCCTTGGTCGGGCCGCCCTGGTAACCGGCGAACCAGCACATCGGTGACTGGCTGCGGTCGACGGCAAGAATACCCGGCTGGCCTACACCGAGTTCCTGATGGTTTTCATCCAACACCACGATGCGATGGCCCGGCGAAGCGAAACCTGCCGCGCCCTGGTGCACCGGATGGTCGAGACCGTGGTGATTGCACAGCACCATGCCCAGTTCAGTTTGGCCGTAATGGTCGTGGATCACCACGTCCAGGTTGTCGGCAAACCAGCGGATCACTTCCGGGTTCAGCGGCTCGCCGGCGCTGCTGACGATGCGCAACTTGCCCTTGATCGACCGGGCGAACTGGTCGCCGCCGGCAATCAGCAAGCGATACGCGGTGGGCGAACCCGCCAGGTTGGTGATGCCGTATTTATTAATGACCCGGCAGGTGCTGTCCAGGGTGAACGGGCCGTCGTAGAACGTGATGGGGTGCCCCATCGCCAACGGCCCGGTCACGCCGAAATAGATGCCGTAGGCCCAGCCGGGATCGGCAACGTTCCAAAAGGCGTCTTCAGGGCGCAGGTCCACGGCGTCGCGCATGTAGCTCTGGAACGCGACGATGGCCTTGAGCGGCACCGACAGTGCCTTGGCCGGTCCCGTCGTGCCAGAGGTGAACATCAGCAGGAACGGATCCTCGCCGGTCAGCATCAGTGGCTCGCAGTGGTTGGATTGGTTGGCGACCTCGGCCCAGAAGCTGAAATCGCCGCGGACGATGCCCTGCCCTTTTTCGCCGCCGACCGTCACGACGATGGGGCAACCGGCCACTTCGTCGAGTTTGGGGCGGTTGGTGGCGTCGGTGACCACTACCCGGGCGCCGGAGCTGCCGAGGCGATGTTCGATGGCCTTGGGACCGAACGCGGTGAAAAGCGGCTGGTACACCGCGCCGATGCGCCACGTGGCCAGCACCACGATCAGCAACTCCGCAGTACGCGGCAACAAGCCAGCAACCTTGTCGCCCTTGCCAACACCTTGGGCGCGCAGGAAATTGGCGAAGCGCGCCGCGTTGTCTTGCAGGTCACGGTAAGTCCAGGTCGCATCGCTGCCGTCACGGCCCTCCCAGAACAAGGCGATACGTCCCGGCAAGGCGTGCCGGTCGCAACATTCGACGCAGGCATTGAGCGCTTCGAGCGAGCCGTGCAACGCGGCATTGACGGTGTGCAGGTAATCGAACTGCGACGTGGCGGACGAGTAATCGCGCATGACCAGAATCCCTCTGTACTTTTTATTGGTGGGGGAACCGTGAATAGCAGGCAAATACTCGCGCCGAAGTGCCCGCGCGGCAATGGTCAAAGCCCTCAAGTTGCTTGACTGGTTTGGCCATGGACCAAAGTAGGTATTGGCTGTTCGCGAGGGCGTCAGCCAGGCTCGTTGAGGATCAAACTGCGATAGTGTCCGGGATTGGACCCGGACCACTTGCGAAACGCCTTGTAGAACGAACTGGCGTCGGAAAACCCCAGGCGCGAGGCAATCTCCACGAAACTGATGGACGGTTCGGCCAGCCAGGCAATCGCCAGCTCCTTGCGCACACCGTCCTTGAGCGCCTGGTAGGTCTGCCCCTCCTCCGCCAGGCGCCGGCGCAGGGTCGAGGCGGAAACGCACAGCCGCTGGGCCAGGGCCTCGGTTTCCGGCCATTGCTCGGCGGGCAACTGGCGCAAATCGTGCCGGATACGACTGGCGAGGCTTTGCGGGTCGCGGTATTTGACCAGGATGTTCGCAGGCGCCTGCGCCAGGAAACGCTTGAGCTCCTCAGGCGTGCGCCGGATAGGCAGGTCCAGGCAGTCAGCGGAAAAAATCATCCGCGTACGGGGCCGGTCAAAGCGCAGGTTCTGGGAGAACATGACGCGGTAGTCATCACAGAAGTCCGGCTGCGGGCAGCGCAATTCCACGGACAGGATGGGAATTCGCCGTCCGGCCAGCCAGCAGGCCACGCCATGCACGATCATCCAATAGGTGAAATAGGTAAAAGCGCGGCGTGGATCCTGGTCATCTTCAAGCAGGACGATTTCCGCCAGACTTTGCTGGCGAACCCATTGCGCCGGCAAATGTTCAAGCATCAGCGAGAGGAAACCCAGCCCCGCCGTCAGCCCAGCCGCCAATGTCGGTTGAGCCATCGCGCAACGACAGAGAAAGGCCAGGCTGCCGGACTTGAGCTTGCGCGGGTCCATGCCGAAAAACTCGTCATCCCGGCGCCTCGCCAGCAGGCGCCACAGCTGCGCATAGGCGTGGGCCGGGACCCGCGCCTGGGCGTCGTCGAGCAACGTCGGATCGATGCCGACTTTGCGCAGCACCTCGTCGCTAGCCGCGCCCGGGGAACAGCTCTGCAGCAGCGCTTCGCGCACCAGCTGGACCGAGATGGTGTCTTTTTCCGCCATGACCTGGGCTTTCACAGGATCCGGTAAAGCAGACGCTCTATTCGCACCCGGCTGACGCGCTTGAGGAACTTGGCCACGGCTGCCGGGTAATCCGGCAAGGTTTCCAGGTCCAGGTAGCGTTCGATCCGCTGGGTGTGCCGATAAATCTGCTCGAGCTCGGCCTGGCGCGGCCCCGACAACTCGCCCTTGGGGTCGTCGAGCAACAGGGCATTTTCCAGGTCCAGGCGAAACGCCCGTGGATTGAGGTTGTTGCCGGTGAGCAAGGTGTAGCGCTCGTCGACCCACATGCCCTTGAGGTGATAGGTGTTGTCGCCGTCACGCCAAAGGTGCAGGTTCAACTGGCCGCTGTCTATGTAGCGCTGATGCCGCTTGGCAAAGCGACGCAGGCTGATTTCGTACAGATAGGGCAATGCCGCAATGATCTTGAACGGCTCGCTCGGCGGGATATAAAAATCGTTGGCGGTCTTGTCGCCCACGATGATGTCGATCCGCACCCCGCGGGCCAGGGCGCGGTTGATTTCCCGGGTCACGGCCAACGGCAGGTTGAAATACGGCGTGCAGATGGTCAGTTGCTTGCGGCTGCTGGCGATCAATTCGCCGATTACCTTGCTCAGCGGGTTGTTCTTGCCGACGCCCAGCAATGGGCTCACCGACAAGCCATTCTTATCGAGGCTGCCCGCCGTCGTGTCATAGGCCGCGTACTTGAGGCGACTGCGCAAGTCGCCGATGTCCTTGCGCAAGCTGCGAGTGCTGGGCAGGTTCGGCAGGTCGAGGCGATGCACGGCCCTGGAGGCGATCAGGCCGTGCTGCACCAGATGGTGCATCGAATCGGCCAGCGCAGCGTTCCGCAGGAGGTGATAACGGTCGTAGCGGTACTTGTCGAATTTGTGCAGGTAGACGTTGTTCAGGCTCGCGCCGCTGTACAGCACACAGTCATCGATCACGAAGCCTTTCAAATGCAGCACGCCGAAGAGCTCGCGGGTCTGCACCGGCACGCCATAGATCGGCACTTCGCTGGCATGGGTGCGGGTCTGTTGCTGGTACCACGCCGAATTGCCCGGCTGTTTCTTGGCGCCGATCAGTCCGCGCTGGGCTCGCAACCAGTCCACCACCACTGCGATGTCCAGTTCGGGGCGCGCGGCTTTGGCGGCATGCAAGGCATCGAGGATTTCCTGGCCGGCCTCGTCCTCTTGCAGGTAGAGGGCAACGATGTAGATGCGCTGGGTCGCCTGGGCGATCTTCTCCAGCAGGCAACGGCGAAATTCGGCGGCACCGTCGAGAATGGTCACGGCCTCGGCGGTGAGTGGAAAGCTGCGCAGCTTGGGCAGCAGGGATCGTTTGAAAAGCGACGGCATAGGGCTCGCAAAAGGTCGAATCCGAAGAACCGAAGAGCTTACACCATGATGCGCGGCTTGGGGCCTCCCCGGCGTGACGAAAAAACATTTGACCAAGGAGAACGATCGTTCTACTGTGCTTCACATGAACGAAATCACTCGCAATGACACACAAGACATCATCCTCGATGTCGCCGAAAAGTTGATTTACAAAAGTGGCATCGCCGCCACCGGAATGGATCTGCTGGTGAAAACCGCTGGCGTCTCCAGGAAAAGTATCTATCGCTACTTCGCGAACAAGGAGGATCTGGTAGTCGCTGCGCTCAAGCGCCGTGACGAGCGCTGGATGCAGTGGTTCAGCAGCGAGGTGGACAAGGCGCCAACACCGCTCGCACGACTGCTCAACCTGTTTCCCGTGCTCAAGGGCTGGTTCCAGAGCGACGGTTTTCGCGGTTGTGCATTTATTAACACCAGCGGCGAAACCGGCGACCCGCAGGATCCGGTCCGCCAAGTGGCAAAGCTGCACAAACAGAAGTTGCTCGACTATGTGACGCACTTGTGTACCGAACAAGGCGTCGAGCAACCGGAGGTACTTGGCAAACAGCTACTCGTCTTGATTGACGGCGCCATCACCCTCGCGTTGGTCATGGGCGACCACGACGCCGCCGATCAGGCCCAGGACGTGCTGAAGACTTTGCTAGCGATTGAATAAGCAACACCCGCACCCGCAAGACCGCCTGTAAGACCGAAATGCACTCATCGTTCATCACCTGGAGATTGGCCATGTCGTCCTCTGCCGAAGTTCGCCCACCGCTGCCGCCGTTCACCCGTGAATCAGCCATCGAGAAAGTTCGCCTGGCCGAAGACGGCTGGAACTCTCGTGATCCGCAAAAAGTGTCGCTGGCCTACACCCTCGATACTCAATGGCGTAACCGCGCCGAGTTCGCCCATAGCCGGGAAGAAGCCAAGGCGTTCCTGACGCGCAAATGGGCCAAAGAGCTGGATTATCGCCTGATCAAGGAACTCTGGGCCTTCACCGACAACCGCATTGCCGTGCGTTATGCCTATGAATGGCACGACGACTCGGGCAACTGGTTCCGGTCCTACGGTAACGAGAACTGGGAATTCGATGAAAATGGCCTGATGTACAACCGCTACGCCTGCATCAACGACATGCCGATCAAGGAAAGCGAGCGTAAATTCCACTGGCCGCTGGGTCGCCGGCCGGACGATCACCCGGGGCTTTCCGAACTGGGGCTGTAACGCCGACGCTGTGGGAGCCACTGGCTCCCACAGTTTTTTGTCAGCCTTTGGCTCGATTCAGCAAGAATTCCAGCAACGTTGCCGCGCAGGCCTCGATGCTTCCTTCCACGATCAATTCATAACCATGGGTATTTTCCGTCGGGATCGCAATGCATGCGCCCTGGGCCGATACCCCGCTGCTCATGATTGCACTGGCGTCGCTGGCAAAATCCGCCAGTAAGGCGAATTGTGGCGTCAGCCCGCTGCGTCTACCGGCCTGGTACAACTGGTCGACGATCCGACGGTGGTAACAGCCGTTCTTGTCGCCCGTGTTGATGATCGGGTCGACGCCCAATCGGGTGGCGTACTCCGCGACCACGGGGCCGACCTCGACTGCGACCGTGGCGTCTCCGGGCAAGTGACTGGCGGCATAGAGCGCGCCGGCATTGGACTCTTCTTCTTGTGTGGTGAAGACCAGATACACATCGTCCAGCAGCTCTTTACGGCGTTGACCCAACAATGTAGCGGTCTGGAGCGTGGCGACCATGGGCGCGCGGTCATCCAGGAAATGCGCGGCGATGGCATCGCCCACCCGGAACGGTCGCCGCCAGTGTTGGCTCAACACCACCCGCGTGCCGGGGCGTACCCCATGGGCCTCCAATTGCTCGCTTGAATAGCGGGTGATGATGTGGACGTCGCCCCAATTGACGATTCCCGACAGGACATCCGCGCCTTGGTGGGTTTCACCGGTGCTGTGCATCGACCCGAACGACAGCACGCCAGGGATGAAATCCCGGTCGCCAAGGATATCCACCGGGCACACGCCAAAATTGATCGGATTGGCACCTCCCAAGGCCACCACCCGCAACGTACCGTCAGGCTCGATGCGTTTGACCAGCATGGCGATCTCGTCCAGGTGCGCCATGATCCGGATGGGTTGATTGGCCTTGGTATCCGCCCGGGTTCCCTTGATCAGGCCGATGACATTGCCGGCCGGGTCGACCCAGGTTTGGTCGCAGTGCGGTTCCAGTTCCCGCAGGCAAATGTCGCGCACTTCTTGCTCCTGTCCGCCGGGCCCTCGGGCCATCAGCAACTCTTCGAGCAGCGGCAAGGTGGACGGATTGGTTTGCATCGGATGGGTCTCCTTTTCTCCGGGTGCGGCCGGGTGACGAACGGGCCGCGACGTGTCTGTCTTCTTGAACACGCCTGATGCCGGAAAATTTGATCGGATCCTGGCGAAACTGACGAGCGGACCTTGCCCACACGCGGACAGGCGGCCCGCCCGAAGGGTTGACCGACGCGCCGCCAGGCATCACATTGCCCGGGTCGCCCCTACGCCGAAGGCGGTTTTGTTGTGTCGCAGAACGTGTGGAGCCCATGACCGCGTCGATTCCGATCCGTCCCCCCTGCCCGCCTGGTGTCTGTGATTGCGGGCGTGATGCGCTGCTGCAGACGCCGGGCAGCGACGTGCGCATCCTTTGCCTGAATCGCCAGGAAGAAAAGCGCCTGCTTGAGCGATTGGAAAATATCCAGAGCCTGGACGAGCTTGAACGGCTGCAGCAGCGGCTGTATGACAACCTCGGTGTACGGTTGACCATCGAGCCCGGTTACAACGAGGTTCGGACGATGCGCGGTATTGCCATCGAATTCCAGGAGCAGCCTGGGCTGTGCCGAAAGATCCGCCAGTCGATCCCGGCGGCGATCCGCCGGGGGTTGGAAAAGCGGCCTGAAGTTGCTTGGCGGCTGTTGGATTCGCGGGATCTGTTTCGCGACTGAATGTCATCGTGACGCTAGCGTGCTGCCTGGCTCGTCAAGGAAAACCCGAAGGTATTGAGGCCATCCTTGCTGTGGGCAAATACCCGCCCGCCGTGCATGTTCGCCACTGCCCGCACGATGGAAAGCCCCAAGCCGTGATGCGCGTCACTTCGCGCCCGGGCGGCGTCTGCCCGGTAGAAGCGTTCGAACAAGCGTTGCAGGTGCACGTTATCAATCGGTTCGCCGGGATTGGACACGCTCACCTCGGCCTGCATGCCGTGCCTGACCAGACTCACCGTGATCGTGCTGGTCGGCACCGCGTATCGCGCCGCGTTCTGGATCAGGTTGGCCAGGGAACGGTGGAACAGGCGCCGGTCGATACACACGCGCATGTCGCCTTGGATCACCACGCTCAGCTGCTTGTCGTGCAGAACCGGCTCCAGGTATTCCACGGTCTTCGACGCCTCTTCATAGAGCGAGACATCACTCAGTTCGGTTGCGCGCTGACCGCTTTCGGCCCCCGCCAGGAATAGCATGTCGTTGACGATTGCGCCCATTCGCTCCAGTTCTTCAAGATTCGATTGCAGCAAGTCCTGGAGTTCATTCACATCCCGACCGTGGGCCAAGGCGACCTGGGTCTGGCCGATAAGGTTGGTCAAGGGCGTGCGCAACTCGTGGGCGACATTGGCATTGAACCCTTCGAGCTGGCTCCAGGCGGCTTCCTGGCGAGCCAGGGCGCCGTTGAACGACACGGCCAGTTCCTGCAACTCCCCAGGCAGCGCCTCGGTGTCCAGGCGTCGCTTCGAATCTCCCGGCGGCAGGCTGTTGGCCTGGCGGCTCAGGCGCCGCACCGGTCCCAGGCCGAAACGCGCGATCCAATAGCCCAGCAGCGCGACCAGCCCGACCCCCAATGCAGACGTCAGGATCAGCGTCTTGGTGAAGTTGTCCAAAGTCTTCATGAACGGCGTCGAATCGAGCCCCACGATAAAACGCAGCTCCGGCCGGCTGCCCATGGCGGCAATGGTTTGGATCATCAGCACCATGGGACGATCCCGGTCGGGTATGGCCACGGTGGAAAACCCATCCGGACGCTTGGACCAATCCTGGCCGTCCGGCATCGCCCCGCCATAACTGTAGGCCGGGTTGTCGACCAGGACCCAGTAGCGCACGCGCTCGTCGGCGGGCGTCAGGCCGTCGAGCTTCTGCCGCAGCCCGACCCAGAATTCCGGCGAATCATATTTGGCGAGCACCGGGTCGAGAACCGAATGCCGCAGGATCAGCTCGTTTTGCATCTGGTCTTCGAGCGATTGCTTCAACGAACAGCGCAACAGCGTTGCGCTGACCGCAGTGATGAGCATCACCGCGAGGGCAAACATCAGGGCGAGCCGCTTGGAGATCGATCCTTTCATCACAGCGCCCCGACTTGCCTATCGTCCGCTTCACGGCTTTCCAGGACATAACCCATGCCCCGCACGGTATGCAGCAACTTGCGCGGATACGGCGCGTCCACCTTGGCGCGCACGCGCTTGATCGCAACTTCCACCACGTTGGCGTCGCTGTCGAAGTTCATGTCCCAGACCTGTTCGGCAATCATCAATTTGGAAAGGATTTCCCCTTGGTGTCGCGCCAGCAGGCTCAACAGGCAGAACTCCTTGGCCGTCAGGTCCAGCCGAAGCCCGCCCCGGGTCACCTTGCGGGCCTGCAGGTCGACCTCCAGGTCATCGATGCGCAAATGCGTGGGGTCGGCCGCGTCATCGGCGCGGCGACGGATCAAGGCCTGGACGCGCGCCACCAGCTCGGCAAAGGAAAAGGGTTTGCCCAGGTAGTCATCGGCGCCCTCGCGCAAGCCCCTGACGCGATCATCCACCGTGCCCCTGGCCGACAACATGATCACCGGGGTCTTCTTGTGCAGGCGCAGGCCCTGCAATACACCGTAGCCGTCCTTGCCTGGCAACATGACATCGAGGATCACCACGTCGTAATCCAGCTCCAGGGCATAGTGCAAGCCATCGATGCCGTTGGTCGCGACATCGACAATGTAGCCGAGCTCGCTCAAGCCACGGTGGACATAGGAGGAGGTTTTTTCTTCGTCCTCGACAATCAGCAAGCGCATCAGGTAACTCCTCTCCGAAAGCGGGGCAACCAGAAGAGTCTAGACGCAGAAGGTGTCTGGAGCCTGACAGCTTCCTGACATTCCTGACAGAAAACCACCCGTGAACCGAGGCGTTACCAAAGCGCGATGTCGTAAGTCACGTAGACACGGTTGCTATCGCGCCCCCGTGAAAAATCCGAGCGATAGACATAGTTGCGCAGTTTCACGCCCAAACCCTTGAACGTGCCTTGCTGCACGACATAAGCGACTTCGGCATCGCGCTCCCATTCCTTCACGGCGCTGTTGGATTTGCCGTCGTTGCCACTGAGGTAGCGGGTGGAAAACGTCAGGCCAGGCACGCCGAGGCGAGCAAAGTCGTAGCCGTAACCGAGCATCCAGGTCTTCTCGTCTTCCTCGATGAACTTGCCGATCCCGACGTTGCTGAAGGAATAGACCGTGGCGCCGCTGATGTAGGGCAAGCCCCCTTCCCCGCTGAGCGTCTGGTAACCGGCGTTGAAGGTGTGGCCGACGACGGCGTACGACAGCAAGCCGCTGAGCATGTCGTTGTCGACCTTACCGCCGTACGCCGAGCCCGCGTCGGCGCTGTGGAAGTAGCGCAGGTCACTGGTGAGCACGCCAGGACCGAGCGGCAGGTCATGTTGGATACCGGCGAAGTTCTGCCGGTAGAAGTTGTCCAGTTCACCGTAGAAGTAGCTCAAGCGCAGATTCTTTGCCAGCTTGTAATCGGCGCCGGCGTAGCTGAAGTCGCCTGACTGGTCGCCGCTATAGCCATCGGGCACGATCGGCATGCTGTCGCTTGAGTCCCGCAGCTTGAAACGCTTCAGGCGCCCGCCCGTCAGGGTGAGGTTGTCGATATCGTTGCTGCTGACCTGGGCCCCCTGGTAGGTCTGGGGCAACAGCCGCGCATCGTTGTAGATCAGCACTGGGTTTTTCGGCAGCAACGTGCCGTACTTGATCGTGGTACTTGCCACCCGGACCTTGGCGGTCATGCCGGCGCTGGCAAACTCGTCGGCGGCACGACCGTCGCCGTGCACCGGGAGCAGCCCAGTGCCGCTGCGACCGCGCCCGGAGTCGAGCCTGACCCCGAGCAAGCCCAGTGCATCGACGCCAAAACCGACGGTGCCGGGCGTGAAACCCGATTGGTAATCCAACAGGAACCCTTGGGCCCATTCGGTGCGTTCGCTCTTGGCGGTCCGCGCGCCACGAGCGCTCATGCCATGTTCATCGCGAAAGTTTTCGTTGAAGTAGACGTTGCGCAACTGCAATTTGAGCTTGCTATCGTCGACCAACCCTTGTGCGTTAGCGTTGGCCAGCGGCAAAAGACCAAGGATCGGAAACAAAGCCCCGCGGATCAGGTAACTGCTCATGTCGAGTGTCTCGTTGTTGTTATTGGGCGCGCAGGCCAGCGCACTCCCCCTGCGGGGAGCGTCAGGCAATCAATAAAGGGGTCGGATGAATCAGGAAAACAGGGTCAGCGCCCCGGTCAACAAGGCCAGCGCGGTAATCACCAGTGAGGTGAGCACGGCCCATTTAATGGTGGCTTTCTGGAAGTCACCAAGGTCGCGATCGACCATGCCCACCAGCAACAAAGTGGAGGCTACCAGCGGGCTCATCAGGTGCACCGGCTGGCCGAGGATGGACGCCCGGGCTATTTCGACCGGATGAATCCCGTAAGCGGCAGCGGCATTGGCAAGGATCGGCACGACCCCGAAGTAGTAGGCATCGTTGGACAATACGAACGTCAGCGGCATGCTGGTGATCGCTACTACCAGCGGGAACAAATGGCCCCAGGAAGGCGGAATCCAGTCGACCAGGGTTTGCGCCAGGGCATCGACCATTTTCGTACCGGAGAATATCCCGGCGAAAATCCCCGCCGCGAATACCAGCAAGACCACGGTCATCGCGTTGCCCGAATGGGCGAGGATGCGCTCCTTCTGGATGTCCAGTTGCGGATAGTTGATCACCAGCGCCAGGACAAAACCGATCAGGAACAGGATCGCCGAGTGCATGAGCCCCATCACCAGCGCGGCCATCACGGCGATCACCAACAACAGATTGACGTAGGCCAGTTTCGGACGCTTGTGCGGCGTGTCCTCGAGGATCGCCTTGATATAGCAATCACCGCCACCGCTCTGGAGCTGGATATTGCCGATACGCTTGCGTTCGGCGCGGCCCAGCAGGAACGCGGTGAACACCACCCACATCGCGCCACCGATCATGGTCGGCAGCAACGGCACGAAGTATTCGCCGGCATCCAGGCCTAATGCCGCAATGGCCCGCGTCGCCGGCCCGCCCCAAGGCGTCATGCCGCTCATGATGCTCAGCGACAGCATCGCGACGGTCGCCAGGATCATCGGGTTCATTCCGATGCGCTTGTACAGCGGCAACATCGCGGCGCAGGTGATCATGTAGGTCGTCGTGCCGTCACCGTCCAGGGCCACGAGGAGTGACAGCAATGCGGTGCCCACGGCGATTTTCATCGGGTCGCCATTGACCCGCTTGAGGATCTTGCGGATCAGCGGGTCGAACAGGCCGGCGTCGATCATCAGGCCGAAAAACAGGATCGCGAACAACAGCAGTGCCGCCGACGGTGCGACCATCTTCAGCCCGTCCAGCATCATCTTGCCGGTGGTACCGCCGAAGCCGCCGATCACTGCGAAGACGATCGGCACGATCGTCAGGGCGACGATCGGCGACAGCCGTTTTGTCATTATCAGGAAGGTGAAGACCACCACCATGGCCAAGCCAAGTAAAGCGAGCATATGTCAGATCTCTTGTTGTTATGAGTAGCTGATGCAATGACAAGGTTTGCCCGGCTCATCCGGCCAGGCGCTGGGGAACCGTGGCGTAGACGAAACCTGAAAAGAGCCTGCGGGCGGTACGGACTACCGAGGCTCGGATGGTCTCACCCTTTTCGCCGGTATAGGACAACACGACATCGATACCGCCGCTGGGGTGCTCGATGCGTACCCGCTGCAAGCGTGGTTCGCTGACGCCACCGAGCAGGTTGGCCGCGACGCTGCCGTCGGTCACGCAGGCCGTCGCCAACCCGATGGAGCCGGTGATCGCCAAGGCGCGATGACAGTTGTGCGGCATGAAATAGCGCACCTGGATAGTCCCGCCACACTTGGGCGCCGACACCAGCACCGGCTTGGGAATCACTTTGTCGCTGACATCGCCCAGGCCCATCGCCAGCCCGGCCTTCAAGCGCAAGGACTCCAGGCGCTGCAGGAAGACTGGATCGGCGTCGAGCTCGGCAGGGCTTTCGTCGCCACGCTTGCCGAGCTGGCCGGCCTCGACAATCAGCATCGGCATGGCCATGTCGATACAAGTTACCGGGATGCCATCGATCCAGTCGATGGGCTGTCCGGTGGGGAAAAGTTTGCCGGTCTTGCTGCCGGCTGCGTCAAGAAAGGTCAACTGGACTGGGGCCGCCGTGCCCGGCACACCGTCGATGGCGGTGTCGCCTTCGTAGCTGACCTTGCCCTGCGGCGTCTGTACCTCGGCATTCACGAACGTCCCGGTATTGAGATTGCGGATCCGCACGCGGGTCAGCTCGCCTGTTGCCTTGACCAGCCCTTGCTCGATCGCGAACGGGCCCACCGCACAGAGCATGTTGCCGCAGTTGGGGGCAGTGTCGACCCGGCGCTGGGACACCATGACTTGCACAAACAAGTAATCCACGTCGGCTTCCGGGTGCAGCGATGGGCTGACAATCGCCACTTTGCTGGTCTGCGGGCTGCCGCCGCCGATCCCGTCGATTTCCAGCTCATGGCCGGACCCCATCAGGCTGAGCAGCAACTCGTCACGTTCGGGGATCGCAGCGGGCAAATCCCAGGCAAGGAAAACCGGACCTTTGGACGTGCCACCGCGCATGAGTACACAAGGAATTCGTTGCATGAACACTAACTCTTGTTGATCAATCTGGATAATTGATGTTCTGGACACAAGAGTGGCAGGGATTAAAAAGTGATTCCAATGCAAAGATCGGAGCTATTATTGCGTTTCACAAAAGAATTACCCTAGGATCATCTGGGGCCCTTTGCAACGAGACCAATCATGGAATATGAACTTCAGGACATCCGATCTTTCGTCAAAATCGCCGAACTGGGCAGCTTCCATGAGGCAGCGGATGCGTTGCACCTTTCCCAGCCCGCCCTCAGCCGACGGATGAAAAAACTTGAAGAGGGATTGGGCACGGCCTTGCTCGACCGCACGACGCGAAAGGTCAGCCTGACCAGCGTCGGGCGTGATTTCCTACCCAAGGCGCGACGCCTGCTGGATGATTTCGACGATTCCATTCTCAATATTCGCGAACTGGCCGAGCGGCAGATCGGTCGGGTGACGTTGGCATGTATCCCGACGGCGGCGTTTTATTTCCTGCCCTCGGTGATCCGCCTCTATAACGAGCGCTACCCGAAGATCCGCATACGCCTGCTCGACCTCAGTGCCAACGAGGGGTTGGAAGCTGTGCTGCGTGGCGAAGCCGACTTCGGCATCAACATGATGAGCGGCCAGCACCCGGACATCGAGTTCGTGCCCCTGGTCAACGAACCCTTTGTGCTGGCCTGTCGACGGGACCATGAGCTCGCCGGACGCAGTGCCGTCACCTGGTCGGAGCTCAGCGATTATCGGCTGATCGGGGTCGGTCGTTTGAGCGGCAACCGCATGCTGCTCGACCACGCCTTGTCGGGCCTTAGCTGGCGCCCGCAGTGGTTCTACGAGGTGCAGCACCTCTCGACCTCGTTGGGCCTGGTCGAGGCTGGCCTCGGCGTCTCGGCGATGCCCAGCCTGGCGATGCCGGCGGTCGATCATCCGACGCTGGTCAGCGTGCCGCTGATCGAGCCTGTGGTAAACCGGTCGCTGGGCCTGGTCTATCGACGAGGCGCCTCCCTGTCTCCCGCTGCGGAAAAATTTGTCTCGATCCTGCTTGAGCAATGGCCCCAGTAGCGGCCGATCACTTCGTCGGCGAATCGGTGCCATACTCGCTCACCTCCTGGCTTGGAAGACAGTCATGCCGAATGCAAACCGAGAACACCCCGTGGCGCTCATCAGTGGCGTAGGCAGCGATATAGGCATCGGCATGGCGATCGCCCGCAGGTTGGGCGCCGCTGGCGCCAGGCTGATCATTACCGCCAGCAGCGCCCGCATCGCTCAACGTGTCGAAGAGTTGCGAGCCGAAGGCTTCGAGGTCGAGGGCCGCCCCCTCGATCTCACGGATGAAACCCAAGTGCGTGAGTTTGGTTTGTGGGCCGAGTCCGCCTGGGGCCGGATCGATATCCTGGTCAACAACGCAGGCATGGCCATGCAAGGCAGCCCGGAGACGTTTGCCGAGGTGGCAGCCCTGGACCTGGGTATGTGGAACCTGACGCTGGCTCGCAATGTGACAACGGCTTTCTTGCTCACCCGCGCGGTCCTGCCCGGTATGCAGGCGCGCAGTTACGGGCGAATCGTCAATATCAGCTCCACCACTGGCACTCGTTGCAGTAATCCCGGCGAGGCCGCCTATAGCGCTGCGAAGGCGGCCATGGTCGGTATGAGCATGGGCCTGGCACTTGAAGTA
Source organism: Pseudomonas frederiksbergensis (assembly GCF_035751725.1). Lineage (GTDB taxonomy): Bacteria > Pseudomonadota > Gammaproteobacteria > Pseudomonadales > Pseudomonadaceae > Aquipseudomonas > Aquipseudomonas frederiksbergensis_A. The sequence continues at coordinate 2,990,676 of NZ_CP142104.1, forward strand.
GCTCGCCAGGGAATTACGGTGAACTGCGTCGCGCCCGGCTGGATCGCCACCGGTTCAACCACCACCGAGGAGGCCACCGCCGGGCACCACACGCCGATGGGCCGTGCAGGGCGCCCCGAAGAAGTCGCCGCCCTCGTGGCGTTCCTGGCTTCTGCTGAAAGCAGCTACATCACCGGTGAAGTCATGGTGGTGGATGGCGGCAACTGCCTGGTCGAGAACAAGGCGCCAGCCAGTTGATTCAACTGGCGCCATAGCGCTGGACTCGCACGCTACTTGTGTGCGAGGAGCGCCTTTCTATCGGCCTTTTCCTGCTTCATTGCCGCGAGCTCACGCTCGCAGGCTTGCACGTCGAATGAGTTGTCCCACTTGGCAATGGCGATGGTACCGATCCCATTGCCAATCAGGTTGGTCACGGCCCGAGCTTCATTGAGGAAACGGTCGATGCCCAGCAGCAATACCAGGCCCACCAGCGGGATGGAATGGATGGTGGTGAGCGTCGCCGCCAGCGTGACGAATCCGGCGCCCGCGACGCCAGCCGAGCCTTTGGATGTCAGCAGGAACACACCCAACAGGATCATCTGGTCCATGACGCTTAGAGGTGTATTGGTGGCCTGGGCAATAAAGATCGCTGCCATGGTCAGGTAAATGCAGGTGCCATCCGCATTGAAGGTGTACCCGGTCGGCAAGACCATGCCCACGACGGACTTTTTGCAGCCAAGCTTTTCAAGCTTGACCATCATTCGCGGAAGAACGGCTTCGGTCGAGCAGGTCCCCAGCGTGATGAGAATCTCGTCCTTGAAGTAGCGTAGGAACTGCATCAGCGGCATTCCTGACCAACGGGCAACGACGCCGAGGACGACCACGATGAAAGTCAGGGTCGTGACATAAAGCGCAACCAGCAACTGACCTAGCGATAGCAACGTGCCGATGCCGTACTTGCCGATCGTGAACGCCATGCCCGCACCTGCGCCAATCGGCGCCAGACGCATGACCATTGCGACAATCCTGAACAGCCCTTGCAAGAACAAATCGATGGTATTGATCAACGGCTTGCTGGTCTCGCCCATTTGCACCAGGGCAATACCCATCAGGACCGACAGCAGAATCACTTGCAGCATGACGCCATTGGAAAACGCGCCAACGAACGTCTGCGGGATGATATTGAGAAAAAATTCGATCGTACCGCCTTGCTCACTTGCTGCTTGGCTGTACTTGCTGATCGAACTTCCATCGAGCGAGTCGGCATTGATGTTCATCCCGACGCCAGGCTTCACGACGTTGACCACGACAAGGCCGACGACCAGTGCGATGGTGGAAAGGATCTCGAAGTAGATCAAGGCTTTTACGCCAATCCGCCCCACTTCCTTGATATTGCCCATCTTGGCGATCCCCACGACCACCGTACCGAAAATAATCGGCGCCAGGAGCATCTTGATAAGCTTGATGAAGCCGTCCGCGAAAGGCTGTAGTTTGGCGCCGACATTGGGAATGAAGTAACCGATCGCTGCACCGATCACGATGCCGATCAGCACTTGCACATACAGCTGGCTGTACCAGCGAGACTTGGAAATTTCCACGAGAGCACCTCATTTTATTGTTGTGATGGGCGTGTGGGTGGGCGTCACTGCGACGCCTGATGCCGCAGCCTTGAAGCAGGCTGCGGCTTTTGAAGAGATCAGCCCTCGCCCAATTCGCGCATGACGGCGTACAACGCAGATTTGGCTTCGAATCCGACACCGGGGATATCCGGCAGGCCGACGTAGCTGTTTTCCACGCGAATCCCGTCAGCGAATCCACCGAAAGGCTGGAATACATCGGGGTACGATTCGTTGCCACCCAGGTGCAAGCCCGCAGCGATGTTCAAGGACATTTGGTGGCCGCCATGGGGAACCACACGGCGCGAAGACCAGCCCATCTCTTCCATCACTTTCAAGGTGCGCATGTACTCAACGAGTCCATAGGACAAGGCGCAGTCGAACTGCAGATAATCCCGATCGGAGCGCATGCCGCCGTGGCGCAGCAGGTTGCGCGCGTCTTGGTGGGAAAACAGGTTTTCTCCGGTGGCCATGGGTAGCTCATAGTGGTTGGCAAGCTCCGCCTGAAGCGCGTAGTCCAAGGGATCGCCCACTTCTTCGTACCAGAACAGGTTGTATTTCTTGATGGCTTCGGCGTACGCGATACCGGTCTCCAGGTCGAAGCGGCCGTTGGCATCCACCGCCAATCGACGTCCGTCGCCGACCACTTCCAGCACCGCCTCGATACGACGGATGTCCTCATCCAGCGGCACCGCGCCGATCTTCATCTTCACGACGTCGTAGCCACGGTCCAGGTAGCTTTGCATTTCTGCCTTGAGCTTGCTCTGGTCCTTGCCCGGATAGTAATAACCACCCGCGGCATAGACCCAGACCTTGTCATCCGCCACGCCGTCGCGGTAACGGTCGGCCAGCAGGCGGTACAGCGGCTTGCCCTCGATCTTGGCGACAGCGTCCCATACCGCCATGTCGATCGTACCGACGGCGACCGAGCGCTCACCGTGGCCACCCGGTTTTTCGTTGGTCATCAGGGTTTTCCAGATGGCGAACGGGTCCAGGTTGTCGTTGTCTTTGTCGATGAGGGTATCCGAGTCTGCTTCCGTAATGCGTGCCAGGAAGCGATCACGCATCAGGGCGCCCTGGCCGTAGCGACCGTTGGAGTTGAAACCGTAACCGATCACCGGTTTACCGTCGCGAATCACATCCGTGACAACCGCCACGACCGAGCAGGTCATTTTCGAGAAATCGATATAGGCGTTGGCGATGGGAGAAGCGATGGATACGGTTTTTTCGCGGATGTCGACGATACGCATGAGGGGTTCCTCTTGTTGTGATTGGCCCCAACGTTATGCTTTGCGACGAAACCCGCCCAATGCTATTAATGCCGCGCCCTATGCACAGGAGGCATTGCCCTTGGAACTCGTCTGGCTAGAAGATTTTTCAGCGCTTGCGGAGTACGGCAGCTTCGTCCGTGCCGCGCAAGCGCGCCACGTTACCCAGCCAGCATTCAGTCGCCGCGTCCGTTCGCTGGAAAACTGGATGGGTGTGGATCTGTTTGTCCGCACGCCCCAGGGCGCGACCTTGACCGAAGCCGGGCGGCAGATTCTGCCCAGCGCCCAGGAGGCTGCGAGGCGCCTGTACAGGATGCGTACCGAGGCGCAGGAAGTCGCCGGCATGACCGCCAAGACGCTGCAATTTGCCGCGACGCATTCGCTGTCGTTCACCTTTTTCCCGAGATGGTTGAGAAACTCCGAGAATGGTGCGCCGATAGACGCCGTGCGCCTGCATTCGGACAGCATGGCGGTGTGTGAACAGATGCTGATCCACGGCCAGGTGCAATTCCTGCTCTGCCATCGGCACCCCGACGTACCGCCGTTGCTGGAGTCGAATCAGTTCATCGCAAAGAAAGTCGGAGAGGACATCCTTATCCCCTTGGCGAGTGCCTCGGCCAACGTCGGCACGTCACCTGCGACGTTGCCCTATCTGGCCTATACCGACGAATCGGGTCTCGGGCGTATCGTCGCCCACCGGCTCCATGGCAAGGAAGACTACCTTCACCTCAAGCCGCTTTTCAGCAGCCACCTGGCCGCGGTGCTGATGTCCATGGCGCTGGAAAGCAAAGGCGTCGCGTGGCTGCCCAAAAGCCTGACGGAACAGGAAATGGCCGATGGACGCCTGGTCAGGGCCCTTGATGAAAGCTGGGACATCCCCTTGGAGATCCACCTCACGCGTCCAACCGCGCCGATCAGCCCGGGGGCTGAAGAGTTCTGGGGCAGGCTCAAGGGTTGAGTCTACTCATCCGCCCCGCTCTGCTCGTTCCAGAACACCGCGAATCACCCCCGATTGCCATTCGAAATACGGATTATAGGTGAGCCGCGCATGGATTTTTCCCGGCTCGCTATAGCCCCAATCCGAGAACCAGACGTCCTCCCCTGCCTCGCACCGGGCCACTTCATCGGCGTTGCGGCTGTTGCGGCAGAACCGCAGGGTGCCTGAGCGACCGTAGAGCGGGTTGGCTGGCGAGAAAAGGATGCCCATGTGGGAGAACTGGCTGATGCGCTCTTCAACGATGCGGTCGGTACGCGTCAGGATGCGGCGTTGCTGCGCAACCTCCCCGTCACCCTGGCCGTACCAGATCAGCCGGCTCGCAGCATGGGTGAAGCGCCGTTTGAACAGCTCCCGCACGTAGCGCACGTCGACCACGGAATCCTGTTCAGTCAGGACAATGGCAACCGGCCTGTCGAAGTCTTCGTTCTCGATAAGCCGGCGAACCGCGACGCTGCTGCGGTAGAACTGGGCGAAACCGTTGGTGGGCACATTGTGGTAACGCACGGGCGACTGCTGTGGCCGGGAGTTGTCCGGCGCGAGGATCCAAGTCTTGAAATGCGCCAGCCAAGGCGCGGCCCAATCGTAGGATTCGCTTGACCGAAAGGCCGGTGAAAACAGCACCAGCCCCCTGATGCCCGGATCCTTGACCGCATAGGCCAGCGCCAGATTGGCGCCGGTGGAGAACCCGCCCAGGTAAACGTGCGCAAACTCCTTGCGCAGCAAGGCGACCTGCTGCTCGACCAACTGCTGCCATTCCTCCAGTTGCACATCGATCAGGTCGGCCGGTTTGGTGCCGTGCCCTGGCAGCAACGCGACGCGCACCACGTAGCCTTGCGCCGCGAGGTCCCGCGCGATGTCGACGAAGGACCAAGGGGAATCTCCCAGGCCATGCAGCAGCAGAATGGCTTTGTCGGAGGGCGCATCGGGACGTACTTCATAAGGCGCATTCCAAGCCAGTTCGTCGCTGCGCTGTTCGGTTTGGAACAGCCGTTTTTCTTCAATCAGGGCACGGGAAGCCTGGGCGTAAGCCTGGAAATTCTCCGGCTGCACCGTGGCATCGGCCGCGCTGGGCTGCCTCGCGCAGCCAAGCGTCAACGCCAGGCACGCCACGCTGGCAACGGCAACCGGCATGAATGAGCGCCGAAACCGTGTCACAACCTTGATCGTTGCTGAAATCATTGACAATCATCCCCTTGTTTCACGGCTGGGTACCTGACCCTATCACGCCCATCACCCGATGAATCCGAATTGTGGCGCATACGTTTGTACAGCCACTGCGCCCCATCGTCCACATAGGAAAACACCACGGGAATGACCAGCAGGCTCAGCACAGTCGAGGTGATCAGCCCGCCAATCAAGACGATGGCCATCGGCGCGCGGAAACTCGGATCGGTTCCCCAACCGAGCGCGATGGGCATCATGCCTGCCCCCATGGCGATTGTCGTCATGACGATGGGCCGCGCTCGCTTGCCGCAGGCGTCGATGATCGCCTCGGTGCGCGGCGGTTGCAGGAAATCCTTCAGCAACAGCACCAGGACCATATAGATACACGCCACACCGGTCAGCATTGCCACGCCGAATCCCGAGGCAAGTTCGCCCAAGGCTTCGGCGTCGCCCACAGATGTACGCGCCAGGCCTGGCGGCAGTTGTTGCAAGCTCGGCAAGGCAAGCACGGCCTGTTCGATTTCGCCCAGTGGCTGGCCGTTGGTCTCGATTTCGATGTGCTGCTCGCCTACGTCGCGTGCGTGGGCATCGTCGTGGCTGGGCCCGCAGATACGCAAACACCCTGGCAGGCCGACCGCAGCGCGCTGTTCACGCTGCTGAAAAACCTGCTGGAAAACGCCATCCAGCATGCGCCCGCAGGTACGCAAGTCCGAGTGGAATTCACCACAAGCAGGCTGACCGTACGCGACTGGGGGCCTGGCGTGGAGCAAGCCCAACTGCCGCAGATATTCACCCGTTTCTGGCGCGGCGCCCATAGGCGCGATCACGGCGCCGGACTAGGACTGACGATTTGCCAGGAAATCGCTCGCGCACATGGGTGGACGCTGGTTGCGCAAAGGGAGGAGCCGGGCTTGTCGTTTTGTTTGTCCCGGCATTACGGTGGGCCCGGATGGCCTCCAAGCCCAGCCGATACTCAATAATCCCAAGACCCCGCCACCCAACGAAACGCGTCGCCATCCACCGCCACCCGGCCCACGGAAGGAAACGACAGGTGCGTTGCCACGAACAGCTCCCCGCTCGCCGCGGCCTCACGCATGAGGCGTACGCGAACGCGCACCGCTTCTTCAGGGTCGTGTTCGAAGCCGTTTTGCCAATCGGGGTGGTCGAAGGCCACCGGGAACAAGGCGTCACCGGCAAACGTGAGTTTTTCGCGCCCAGACCTCACGTGCACCACGCTGTGCCCCGGGGTATGCCCGCCGGTGCGTTTGACCAGGACACCCGGTGCCACTTCATATTCCTGTTCAAAGGTGCGCAATTTGTCGTGGTACGCCTCCATGAACTGCCGCGCGGTGGTGTGCAGCACTTCGGGTATCGGCGCAGGCATGACGGTGCGCGAGAAGTCCGGTTCCGCCCAGAAGTCGACTTCGGTCTTACACACATGGATTCGTACATCCGGACGCAGGCGATTCCGGACCTCATCGACCAGCAGCCCACCAATGTGGTCCATGTGCATATGGGTGATGACCACATCGGTGATCGAGGACAGCTCGATCCCGGCCGCCTCCAACCGCTTGGGAAACAGTCCGGCGCGCGGGAAGCCGGGGAACTGCCCGCCCAGCCCGGCGTCGACGAGCAGGGTTTGCTCGCCGCTGCGCACCACCAGCACGTTGAGCGCCCAATCGAACGCGTCCGGGCCCAGGAACATATCCTTGAACCAGGCGGCACGGGCGGCGGGGTCGACATTGGTGGACATGGTCGAGGTCGGCAACGGCAACACGCCATCGCTGATTACCAGCACGTCAATGTCGCCGACCTTGAGTGCGTAGCGCGACGGGACCAGCTCCTCGGTCGCGGATGTTCCCTGGACTGCGTTGGTTTTCGCCGTGTCTTGCAGATGCATCGTCATGATCGCTCTCCGGTGCTCAATGGGGATCCGTTTTGACGGATCAACTGGAGAACCAGTGTGCATCGCTGTGCGGCGCGATCGATATCATACGCGGGTATGCCGCGCCTACCTCTTGGCGTGCTCGTTCCAAACGAACGGCTGGCGATTTGCAAGATTGGGCAATCATCGGACCGGATCGTGCAAGCTATCGCGCCCAATGCTTTCTATAGTAATCGGTGCCCAACCATCTGGAGCTGGTCCGACTATGAGCGCCCTCAATATCAATGGCCGTGAGCACACGGTCGACGTAGATCCCGGCACCCCAATTCTGTGGGCCCTGCGCGACACGCTGGGCATGACCGGCACCAAGTTCGGCTGCGGTGCAGCCTTGTGCGGCGCCTGCACCGTTCACCTGGACGGCCAGGCCATTCGCTCCTGCGTGACGCCGGTTGCCGCGGCGGTTGGCAAGAAAATCACCACCATCGAAGCGGCCACCGATGGCAGCGACCCGGTGGGCAGTGCCGTGCACGAGGCTTGGGTCAAGCATGACGTGGCGCAGTGCGGCTACTGCCAGAGCGGCCAGATCATGAGCGCGACCGCGTTTCTCAAGGCCCAGCCCAAGGGCAAGCAGCCGACACCGGCCGAGATCGACTCGGCCATGGCCGGCAATATCTGCCGCTGCGGCACTTATGCCCGAATCCGCGCCGCGGTGGCCGATGCCGCCAAAGCCCTCGCCTGACAGGGAGTTCGCCATGCTGAACGAGATTTTTCCAACCGAACTTCCCCGTGCTTTGCAGCATCTGCTCGAACGCGATGACGCGGACAGTCCTGCGACCCTGCCGCGCCGCAGCTTCCTCAAGATCGTCGGCATCGGCGGCCTGGCCTTGGGTGCATTTCCGCACCTGGCCCTTGGGCAACAAGCCAATGCGGCTGGCGAAGGCCCCCTCAAGCCGACCCAACAACCTTCGGCCTTCGTGCAGATCGCGCCCAACGGCGAGGTGACGGTGACGATCAATCGCCTCGAGTTCGGCCAAGGCGTACAGACGGGCCTGCCGATGATCCTCGCCGAAGAGCTCGACGCCGACTGGAGCCTGGTGCGTACGCGCAACGGCAACAACGACGCGGCCTACATGGATCCAGCCTTTGGCATTCACCTCACCGGCGGTTCCAATTCGATCAAGAACAGCTACACCCAATACCGTGAACTGGGTGCCCGGGCCCGGTCGATGCTGCTGGCCGCTGCGGCGGCGCGCTGGAATGTCGACCCCGCCAGCCTGACCACGCAAAACGGCACGGTGCTTGGCCCAGGCGGCCGCAAGGCAACCTACGGCGAGCTGGCCGAAGCCGCCATGGCGATGCCCGTGCCGGAGAAGGTCATGCTCAAGGATCCCAAGGAATTCCGCATCATCGGCCAGGCCACCACCCGCCTCGACGCCAAGGCCAAGAGCAGCGGCCAACAGGATTTCGGCATCGATGTGCACCTGCCGGGGCAACTGACCGCAGTGGTCGCCCGACCGCCGGTGTTCGGCGCCCGCATCGCCTCCCTGGACGACGGCGCCGCACGCGCCACCAAAGGCGTGAAAGCCGTGTTGCGTGTGCCGCTCGATGGCGGTGCCGAAGGCGTCGCGGTGATCGCCGACGGCTACTGGCAGGCGAAGCTGGCACGGGATGCGCTGAAAGTCGAATGGGACGTGGCCAAGGTCGAAAAGGTCGACACGGAAAAACAACTGGCCCAGTACCGCGAACTCGCCAGCCAATCCGGCCCTCTGCACTTCGATGCCGATATGAAGCCGCTGGCTAGCGCGCCGCACCAGTTGGAGGCGGAGTTCGTATTCCCTTATCTGGCCCACGCGCCCATGGAGCCGCTGAACTGTACCGTCCAGCTGTCCGAGGGCCGCGCGCAGTTGTGGGTGGGCACGCAATTCCCCGGTGGCGACGGCGCGGCGGCGGCCAAGGTGCTGAATCTCAAGCCCGAGCAAGTCCAGGTGAATGTGCAGACCGCTGGCGGTGGCTTCGGCCGGCGCGGCGTGCCCACTAACGACTTCGTCGTGCAGGCCTGCGAAGTGGCCAAGGCCGCCCGCGCCGCGGGGCTCGATGCACCGATCCGCACCCTGTGGAGCCGAGAAGACGACATCAAGGGCGGCTACTACCGCCCCATGCACCTGCATCGCGCGCGCATCGGCTTCGACGACAGCGGCAAGGTGTTGGCCTGGGACCACGCCCTGGTCGGCCAATCCATTCTCACCGGCACCCTGTTCGCCGGGCAGATGAAAAACGGCATCGACCCCACCGCCACGGAAGGTTTGCGCGATCCGTATCCGTTGCCGATGCGATTGACCGTGCACCATCCCAAGCTCAACGTGCCCGTGCTCTGGTGGCGCAGCGTCGGCTCGACCCACACCGCTTTCGTGATGGAAACGTTGCTCGACGAGATCGCCCGCACGACCAAGCAAGACCCGGTGGCGTACCGCATGAAACTGTTTGGCGACCAGAACCCGCGTCATCGCGACGCACTGCAACTGGCGGTGGACAAGAGCGAGTACGGCAAGCGCGCGCTGCCCGCCGGTCATGCCTGGGGCGTGGCGGTACATGAATCGTTCAGCTCGGTGGTGGCCTACGTGGTCGAAGCCTCGGTGCAGGATGGCCGTCCGGTGCTCCACAACGTCACGGCGGGCGTGCACTGCAACCTGGTGGTCAACCCGCGCAGTGTTGAAGCCCAGGTCCAAGGCGCCGCCCTGATGGGCCTGTCGATGTGCCTGCCGGGCGGCGCCGTGACGTTGAAGGACGGCGTCGTGCAGCAAAGCAACTTTGCCGACTTCAGCGTGCCGCGCATCACCGACATGCCGCAGATTGCGGTTCATATCGTCCCCAGCGCCGAACCACCGACTGGCATGGGCGAACCCGGCCTGCCCGCCTTGGCCCCTGCGTTTGCCAATGCCATCGCCAGCCTGACGGGCAAACCGCTACGGCAGTTGCCGTTCAGCCTGGCTTGATTCGGAGTAGATGCCGAACCTGTGGCGAGGGGTTTATCTCCCTCGCCACCGCCCCATGGGCGCCCGTTTCCTCAATTGTCCTGGCCGCAGTTCTGCCCGACTGAGCTGTAATCCAGCGCTTGGATCGCGCCAGTGGAGTCCAGGTAGGTCATGCGCGATTCGACGACGCCGCAGCCCGACCCCGCCCCTTGCTTGACCGACAGCACCTTGGCGATGTCCAAGTGGTCGCCGTACATGTAGGTGTGCGGCTTGACGGCGTCCTGGGCGTTGGCTGCCACGGCGCCGAGGCTGAGGATGGCAAACAGGGAAGCGATGCTGAGGTTCCTGACGTTCATGGCGATGTCTCCGACGTTTGAGTGAGTACCTGAGACGGCTTGTGCTGTCTCGATGGGCTCATTTGACGCCGGTGACGTATCCCGGGTGTGTCACTGAAGGGCCGAAAGGAATCAGTGCGTATCGAAAAAGGGGTTGGATACACAGCGATACATTTGCATCAGGATGACTCGGCTTGTCAGGCAAGCCGGACGGTGACCGAAATCGCTCGGATGGCGATGACCATCAGCCGGCCGAGCTTCAGTTATCGGTGCTAAACCAAAGGTGCCAGTCGTTCAGCTACATCAACACAAAATATCTGAAGTTCTCCACTGCATTTCCTTATGTGGCAATTGTGTTGCGTGGTGTTCAAACCGCGGCCCCCTTCCCATGAAACGCCTGCCCCAGCACCGCCAGCCGCTCCGCCAAGGGCGGCAGGCACTGGCTGCTGCGGGTCAGCACGCCGATGTTCTCGGCGTTGCGCTCGGCCACGGCCTGCACGGTTTGCAGCCGCTCGTTGAGGCCCAGCGACGCCTTCGATTGCGCCTCGGTCGTACTGGCAATCAAATCGTTGAAGTGGTTGATCACGGCGATGTCTTCCACCACCGCGTGCAGCAATTGCGAGGCTTGCTGGCTGGCGGACACGCAACGCTCCACCCCTTCGCGGCTGTCTTGCATGGCGATGGCGGCTTGACGGCTGCCTTGCTGCAGCTTGGCGATGATCTGCTGGATTTCCGTCGTGGAGGTCGAGGTTCTCTGCGACAACGTGCGCACTTCATCGGCCACCACCGCAAACCCACGGCCTTGCTCACCGGCGCGGGCGGCCTCGATGGCGGCGTTGAGGGCCAGCAGGTTGGTCTGTTCGGCAATGTTGTTGATCACGTCCAGCACTTGGCCGATCTGCTGGGCCTGCTCGGCCAACAGCTGCACGGTGTCGTTGGTCAGGTTGATGCGTCCTGCCAGTTCGACAATTTCTTCGCGAGTCCGGTCAACGGTGCTGCGTCCCCGGTTGACCTGCTCGTTGGCTTGCCCGGCCCGTTGCACCGTCTGGCCGACGTGGCTGGAAATGTTTTCCATGGCCTGGACCAGATGAGCGATCGCGCCACTCATCTGCGCCACTTCATCGAGTTGGTGCCGCGCGCCGTTTTCCAGGGTCTGGCCGACTTGGGACAGATCCTGGCCAAGGTCAGACAGGTTGCGGGTGTCGCGCACCACGCCGTCCACCAGATGGGTAACTTGCCGGAGGAAATGGTCGAAACGCTCGCCAGACGAGACTTTCGCGCCATGGCCGCGTTGAGCGCTGGTGTCACTGCTCAGTTGCGCGGCAGCGGCGAGCACTTTGTCGAGCACCTCCTGGTTTTCCCAGGCGTCTTTCAGGCTCTGGTTGGCGAGGTAGACCAGGATGACGCTCTCGACCACCACGTAGAAAGCATGGACGAAGATCATTGCCCAGCCGCCATGGGCATCCATCACGAACACCGGCAAGCCCTGGTGCTGCAACCAATGAAAACCGACATGATGGACGGCAATGGTGGCGGCGGCCACGACGATGGGCAGCCAGTCGCGATAAAACGTCAACACCGCCAGCAGCACGAAGATGCCGAAGTGGAATTCGATCACGCCATGGGTCTGGTTGATGTGCAGCGCCGCCATCACCATCAGCGCCATGGCGATGATGCAGCGCATGGCCCGGGTCCCGCCCAGGCCGCGATACAACGCGGTGGTCAACAGGCAGGTCGTTCCCCCGACCAGCAAGGCCTGGGTAAACGTCGAGTGAAGGAAAGCCAGGCCCACGGCATACAGCAGCGTGAGCCAGAGCAGCCCCAGCATGATCCGATCGGCTTTGCGGTGATGCTCGTTGAAGCGCGAGGGCGAGTCCATGGGGCTGTCCTTGTCGTTTATGGTTGGGTGGATACCGGACTGGCTAGGGAATAACAATCATTCGGCCACCGACTATAGCCCATGGCTATCACAGATGGCAGCCGGCCATAACTCTTTTCCCCCGGGATCTTTGCTTTATCATGGGCGCGATCCCATTTCCCCTGACCTGATGGAACGACCATGACTTTCGATTTCGACCTGGTGTTCGAGCGCCACGGCACCGGCAGCACCAAGTGGAGCCGCTACCCGGCCGATGTATTGCCGATGTGGGTAGCCGACATGGATTTCGCCGTGCCCCCGGTGGTGGTCGATGCGCTGCGCAAGCGCCTGGAGCACCCGATGCTCGGTTACAGCGTGGCCCAGGACAATCTGCGCGCCGCCATCGTCGCCGATCTCTGGACCAAATATGCCTGGCGCGTCGAACCCCAGCAGATCCTTTTCCTGCCAGGGGTCGAGCCGGGCTTCAACATGGCCTTGCACGCACTGGTGGAACCGCAGCAGAACGTCGTGGTGCAGGTGCCCAACTACCCACCGCTGCGCAATGCCCCGGGGAACTGGGGCCTGAACAAAGTGGAATTGCCCTTCAACGCGGTCGATGGACAATTCCATACGCCGCTACCTGCACTGCGCGATGCCTTGCGCGGTGGTGGTGCGCTGCTGCTGAGCAATCCGCATAACCCGCTGGGCAAAGTGTTCGATCGCGACGAACTCAAGGCCGTGGCAGACATTTGCGTCGAGCAGGACGCCTGGATCATTTCCGACGAAATCCATGCCGAGCTGTGCTTCGATGGCCGCAAGCACATCCCGACCGCCACCCTGGGCGCGGAGATCGCCGATCGCACCATCACGCTGATGTCCGCCAGCAAGGCCTATAACATCGCTGGCCTGAAAACCTCCTTCGCCATCATCCAGAACGCCAAGCTGCGCGAACGGGTCAACAGCGCCAGGGCCGGCATGGTCGACAGCGTGAACGCCTTGGGCCTTGAGGCCACCCGTGCCGCCTACAGCGAAGCGGGCCCGTGGCTGGAGGCGTTGAAGCGCTATCTGCAAGCCAACCGCGATTACCTGGTCGAAGCGGTCAAGACCCGCCTGCCGGGCGTCACCATGACCGTGCCCCAGGGAACGTACCTGGCGTGGCTCGATTGCTCCGCCTTGGGGCTGGACGATCCGCAGGGTTTTTTCCTGAAGGAAGCCAAGGTCGGCCTGAGCGCCGGGCTGGATTTCGGCGACGACGCTGGGCAATTCGTGCGGATGAACTTCGGCTGTCCACGGGCTTTGCTGGAGGAAGGGATTGCGCGGATGGAGCGTAGCCTGAAAGCCCGAACCTGACCGGAACCCCCGTGGCGAGGGAGGTTGCTCGCGCTGGGCTGCGAAGCGGCCCCAGGATTTTGCGGTCGCTGCGCGGCCGGGCGGGAGCAAGCTCCCTCGCCACAAGGGCAATCAATCAGCGGATGTGTCAGTCATGCATATCCGGCGTATGCACGAAGCACAACTTATTCCCCTCCGGATCCCGGCAATAGGCGCCGTAGTAATCTTTCGAATATTGCGGCCTCAGGCCCGGCGCGCCTTCGTCGAAACCGCCCATGTCGAGCGCCATCTTCCAAGCGTTGCGCACCGCCTCCTGTGATTCGGCAGCAAAGCTGACTTGCATGCCATTGCCCCACGTCGCCGGCAGCCCGTTGATGGGCATCTGGACGAACACCTGCGGCCAATGCTTGCCGGGTTGATGCCAACCCTCCCCCGGTGGACCAGAGTCATCCTCGCTCTCCATGCGCACCAGGCCCAGGCAGCCAAACACGGCATCATAGAATGCGACCATTCTTGGCAGGTCCCGCGCGCCAATCTGTATGTGACTGAACATGCTTTTCTCCTGTTGTAGCCTTACTGCATTGGAATATCCGGCCTCAACCATGTTCATCCGAACGGATGAACAGTCGATGAACCGCTGCCAACCACGCTTATCGGCCCATGCAGAAATCCAACCGAACTCTGCTGGAAATCCCAGAGTCCACCCTCCATCGCAACCACTCGCCATGGAGAACGATTATGGCCGATTACCCAACCCCGCCCTTCCCCAAACAAAGCCAACCCGTACCCGGCAGCCAGCAGAAAATGGAGCCTTACCCCGACTGCGGCGAACAGAGCTACAAAGGTTCCGGACGCCTGGCGAACAAGATCGCGCTGATTACCGGTGCCGATAGTGGCATCGGGCGTGCCGTGGCGATTGCCTTCGCCCGTGAAGGGGCGGACGTGGCGATCTCTTACCTGAACGAGCATGAAGACGCCCAGGAAACCGCTCGTTGGGTCGAAGAGGCCGGGCGCCAATGCCTGTTGCTACCGGGTGACCTCGCCGATAAGGCCCAGTGCCGCAAAATCGTCGACGACACCGTCGCGCGCTTCGGGCGGATCGACGTCCTCGTCAACAATGCAGCGTTCCAGATGACCCATGAAAGCCTGGAGGAAATCCCCGACGAGGAATGGGTACGCACGTTCGATATCAACATCACGGCGATGTTCAGGATCTGCCAGGCCGCAGTTCCGCACATGAAGACCGGTGGCTCGATCATCAACACCACCTCGGTCAACTCCGACATGCCCAAGCCAACGCTACTGGCCTATGCCACCACCAAGGGCGCCATTGCCAACTTCACCGGCGGTCTGGCGCAGATGCTCGGGCCCAAGGGCATCCGCGTGAACAGCGTCGCGCCAGGGCCTATCTGGACCCCGTTGATCGTCGCCACCATGCCCGAGGAAGAAGTACAGAATTTCGGCTCCCAGACACCGCTGGGCCGTCCCGGCCAGCCGGTGGAGGTGGCGCCAATCTTCGTGCTGCTGGCGTCGGATGAGTCCAGCTACATTTCCGGCTCGCGGTATGCAGTGACGGGGGGCAAGCCGATTCTGTAAACATACGCACATCCTGTGGCGAGGGAGCAAGCTCCCTCGCCACAGGAGCGTTCTTCGGATCACTCCTTGGCAATCACCGTAATCTTCCCGTTACGCTCAATAATCGCAAACTTGATCTGGTCCAGGGTCTCGATGCCCTGGCTCGATCGGGCCGCCTCCATGATGTCCGCCTCTATGAGCCGCGCGTGACGCATGCGGCCCTGGAGGATGCGTCCGTCCTCGACAATGACGGTCGGGCCACCGTCGATCAGCCGGGACACCCAATCGGAGCGCAGCTTGAGCAACGAAAAACCGATGTCGATGGCTATCAGCGTGACGATGACCATGAATGCGTTGGTCATCGAAAAGTCATCCCCCAGCAGCGCCTGCTGGGTCGCCTCGCCAATGATCATCAACAACACAAAATCGAAGGTGGTGATCTCCGCCAGCGAACGTCGCCCGGCGATCTTGAACAGCACCATCAACACCGCGTACATCGCGGCGGCTCGCAATACCGAATCCATACGTCACCTAAGGAAAGATGAATTGACTGAACGTGACCACGGCGCCATTGGGCGTGGCGATGCGACCGTGGTAGGTGCCAAGGCCTTCGCCGAGCAATGACAGGTGCAGGTTCGCCTCACCCTGGCCATCGGCCTGGAGCCAGAGTTTCATGCCCGGCCCCGCAGCGGACGAGCGCATGGGTTGCGGTTGCACGCTCTGTACGTCGAACCCTTCTAGCCAGTCACCGCCGAGCTCGACTTCCAGCACCGCATTGGGTGCGCCTTTCAAGCGAACGATCAGTGGGTTGGTCGAGCCGTTGCGGTGGAACCTCTCGTACTCCACGCCAATGCTGCCGTCGGCGCTGTGCATTTGCCGGCTGCTCAACGGGCCACGGGAAAACAGCCCGAGCAAGGTCAGGATCACCAGCAGCACCAACACGTACCAACCCACCCGTTCGAAACGCCAGACCTTGTGCTGGAACACCATGTCCTCGCGCACCGGGTACTGACGACTGCGGTGGTCGTCCTGTTCCCATTTGTCGGTCATGACGGCTCTCCCTATCGACGGTCGCCCGCCAACGCGCGTTGGTGGTAGCTCGGTATCTGCTGCAAGGCGTACTCACTGGACAGCCGTTGCACCTGGGAACGATCGCCAAAGAACCGTTCGCGGCGACTGAACAGCGCGCGTTGCCCGTCCACTTCGAACGCCCAGGCAAAGCACACCGTGCCGGCGGGAATGCCGTCCTTATCGTCGGGCCCGAGCAGGCCGGTGGTGGCGACCGCCACGTTGGCGTTGGCATCGCGCAGGGCGCCGAGGGCCATTTCCTCGGCAACTTCGCGGCTGGTCAGGTTGAAGGTCTCGATGGTTCGTGGCTTGACACCCAGCAGCCGCTGCTTGGCTTCAGGTGAATAAACCACATAGCCGCTTTCAATCAGCGCACCGCTGCCCGGCACTTCGGCCAACAGCGTGACGATCAGCCCGGCGGTGCAGGATTCGGCGGTGGTCAGGCGCAACTCATGTTCGCGCATGTATTCGATCAAGGGATGGGCAACGGTCATGGCATACAGTCCTTCATGGATGCTGATGGGTTGACCCCCACCGTTTCGAATCATTCCCTTTATCGCACCGCGCCGCTGAGCGGCCAAATAAATGAAACCCCTGGCCAATCCTGTACCTCATAACGGTATGAGCCTCATGCAGAGGCTGTCCTGATCAGGAGGTCGTCATGTCCGTGCTTTTCGTCAAACTGTTCACCCATCCTGAATTCGCCTGGGGGGACATCCGCGAGCAAGAGCAGGCTCATCCCCACCATTACCTGGCGCATCTGTTGTTGCTCGCGTTGATCCCGGCGGTATGCCTGTTCATCGGCACCACCTGGACCGGTTGGAGCCTGGCCGAGAACGAAACCGTGCGACTCAGCCACGCCAGTGCGCTACAGCTGTGCGTCTTGCTGTACGCGACCATTGTGGTTGGCGTGTCGCTGATGGGGCTGTTCATCCGCTGGATGTCGCGCACCTTCGAAGTCCGGCCCACGGTCAACCAATGCATCGGCTTCGCCGCCTACACCGCTACCCCGTACTTCCTGGCCGGGATCTTCGGCGTGTATCCGAGCCGCTGGCTGGCGGTGGCGGTCCTGCTGGCCGCTTCGGCCTACTCGACGTTCCTGCTGTTCGTCGGCCTGCCCAAGTTCATGGGCTTGAAGAAGGAACAGGGCCTGCTGTATTCGGCCAGCGTCTGGGGCGTCGGCTTGCTGGTGCTGGTCACGATCCTGGTGGAAATGATCCTGCTGTGGTTCAACTATCTGCAGCCGGAATATCTGCGGGTTCCGGTAGGCTGAATGGCTTTTGAAGGTACACAATGTGGACGGCGGCGGCGGCGTAGCGAAGCGCGAGTTTTCGCAATCTTCACGTAACCCGACTATCCTGCGACTTTTTGCATCCCGAATCGAGTCGGCAGCGCTGGACCGCCCCGCCGCCCCTTAAGGCCTAATTTATATGTCATCTTCAAGCAAACGCTCTCCCAACGTGCCACAGCGACGAGAGCTGAGCCCCAGCAACCTGGATTTCGCAGTAGTCGGAATCGGCGCTTCCGCGGGTGGGCTACAGGCCGTCAAGCAGTTTTTCGAGCACATGCCCAAGGACAACGGCATGGCGTTCGTGATCGTTCTCCACCTGGCTCCGGATCATCAGAGCATCGCCGACAGGATCATCCAGGAAGCCACCAAGATGCCTGTGTTGCAGGTGACCGAGGCGGTGCCGATCCAGAAGAACCATGTCTATGTGATTTCCCCTGCCCATCAGCTGTCGATGAACGACGGTTACCTGAAGGTTTCTCCGGCCGAGCCGCGCCAGGGCGGACACGTGGCGATCGACCTGTTTTTCCGTGACTTGGCCGATGTGCACAAGGACCGCGCGTTCTGCCTGGTGCTGTCCGGCACCGGCTCCGACGGCGCGGTGGGCCTGTCGCGCATCAAGGAACAAGGTGGCGTGACCATCGCCCAATCGCCACAGGACGCCGAGTTCGACGGCATGCCCCAAGCCGCCATCGACACCCAGATGGTCGACCTGGTGCTCCCGGTCGTCGATATGCCGCAAAAGCTCCTGGAGCTGTGGCGCAACTCCCAGGCCATCCGACTGCCGACGGCCAATGATCCGGAGATAAAAGCTCAACCACCGGCGTCGGAACGCGAAGCCGTAGCTGCCGAGCAATCGTTGCACGACATCCTCGTGCAACTGCGGGCCGGCACGGGCCATGACTTCAAGCATTACAAGCGTGCCACCGTGCTGCGGCGCATCGAACGGCGCATGCAAGTCACCGCCCAACCGGACCTGGGCGCCTACTACAGCTACTTGCAAAACCACCCGGAAGAAACCAAGGCACTGCTCGGCGACCTGTTGATCGGCGTGACCAACTTCTTCCGCGATCGCGAGGCCTTCGAAGCGCTGGAGCGCGACGTCCTGCCCAACCTGCTCAAGCCGGTAGAACCGGGCAGCGTGCCACCGGAAGAGGTCCGGGTCTGGTCGGCCGGCTGCTCGACCGGCGAAGAAGCCTACACCCTGGCCATGTTGCTCAGCGACCAGTTGCAACACGACGCCAGCAACGCCAAGTTGCAGATATTCGCCACCGATATCGATGAACGGGCCATTACCGTGGGCCGCAGCGGAGCGTATCCGGAAGCGATCATCACCGACGTCCCGCCCACCCGCCTGCGTCAGTATTTCGTCAAGGAAGGCGCCAACTTCCGGGTGCGCAAGGAAATCCGCGAACGGGTGCTGTTCGCCAAGCACAGCCTGCTGTCGGACCCGCCTTTCTCGCAGATTGACCTGATTGTCTGCCGCAACCTGCTGATCTACCTCGACCGCGAAGTGCAGCGCGAAATTTTGCAGATGTTCCACTTTGCCCTCCGACCGGGCGGCTATCTGTTCCTCGGTTCCTCGGAGTCGGCGGATGCTTGCCATGAACTGTTCAGCCCGGTGGACAAGCGCAACCGGATCTTCCGAGCCAAGTACGGCACCGCCAGCAGTCGCCGCACCCCGACCATGCCACGCGGCGGCTACGTACGCAGCACCTCGACGCTGGCCGCGCCGCAGATCGCCGTGCCGCGCAAGGTCTCGTTCGCCGATATTCACCTGCGCGCCATTGAGCAGGCCGCGCCTCCCAGCATCATCGTCGACACCAACGGCGACATCCTGCATATGATCGAAACCGCCGGACGCTACCTGCGCCATGTCGGCGGTGAGATGTCGCGCAACCTGTTGACCCTGATCAACCCGCAACTGCGCCTGGAAATCCGCACCGCATTGTTCCAGGTCAACCAGAACGGCCAGCCGGTCAAGTCGCGCCAGGTCAACATGGAACGCGATGGCCGGCGTTTCCTGGTGGACCTGCTGGTCCAGCCGTATCGCGACGAACAATCCGATGGTGACTTTGTGCTCGTCGTGTTCGAAGAGGAAGAGATCGACCCAGGCCAGCAGGTTGCCGCTGTCACCAACCAGACTGAAAACCAGGTGCTGGCCAACCTGGAACGCGAACTCCAGCGCACCAAGTCGCACCTGCAAGACACCATTGAGCAGGCCGAAGTCTCCAGCGAGGAACTCAAGGCTTCCAACGAGGAAATGCAGGCCATCAACGAGGAACTGCGCTCCGCCACCGAGGAGCTGGAGACCAGCAAGGAAGAGCTGCAATCGATCAACGAAGAGTTGCTGACGGTCAACTACGAGCTCAAGACCAAGGTTGAAGAAACCGACAAGATCAACGATTACCTGACCAACCTGATCGCCTCCACCGACATCGCCACGGTGTTCATCGACCGCAGCATGCGCATCAAATGGTTCACGCCTCGGGCCACCGACATTTTCAGCATGCTTCCGGTGGACACCGGGCGCTCGTTGCTGGACATCACCCATCGCCTGGACTATCCGGACATGGCGGCGGACGCGACCCAAGTGTTCGAATCCCTGAACATGATCGAGCGCGAAGTCAGCAGCAGCGATGCGCGCTGGTACATCGCCCGGCTGTTGCCGTACCGCTCCAGCGAAGACCATATCGACGGCACGGTCCTGACCTTCATCGACATCACCAAGCGTCGGGCCGCCGAAGAAGAGCTGCGTTTGGGTGAGGAGCGCATGCGCCTGGTGGCAGAAAGCACCCGCGACTACGCGATTATCCTGCTCGACGAACATGGTGTGATCACCAGTTGGAACACCGGGGCGGAGCTGATCTTCGGTCATACCAAGGGCGAAGCCGAAGGCAGTTATTACGATTTCGTGTTCACGCCGGAAGACCGTGCCACCGGCGTTCCCGAGACAGAACTGAGCACCGCTCGGGCCAAGGGCCGTTGCGAAGACGAGCGCTGGCATCAGCGCAAGGACGGCAGCCGCTTCTTCTGCAGCGGCGAAGTCACGCTGCTCAGCGGCGACTCGTTGCAGGGCTATGTGAAGATCGCCCGTGACCTCACCGGCCACAAGCGCCTGCACGAGGAGCAGACCCAGCGGCTGATGGAAACCCAGAACTCCAGCCATTTGAAGGATGAGTTCTTCGCCGTCATGTCCCACGAACTCAAGCACCCGTTGAACCTGATCCAGCTCAACGCCGAGTTGCTGCGACGCCTGCCGGTGACCAAGACCGTCACAGCGGCGGCCCGGGCCGTGAACACTATTTGCGACGCGGTCACCAGCCAGGCGCGCATCATCGACGACCTGCTGGACGTGGCCCGTGTTCGCACCGGCAAGCTCAAGCTCAAGCGCCAAGCGGTGGACCTGGCGCGGGTGCTGCAAGATATCTACACCGTAGTGATCAACGACAATCACCCGAACAAGGTCACCCTGGAGCTGCCTGAAGGCTCCAGTGGCAAGCTGATCGTCAACGCCGACCCGACCCGGCTGGAGCAGATCATCTGGAACCTGGTGAACAACGCGCTGAAGTTCACCCCTAACGGCGGCCGCGTGCAGCTGGTCGCCAGCCATGACGACCATATGGCGCGCCTGGACGTAAAGGATTCTGGCGTAGGTATCGCGGCCGAGCATCTGAACGAAGTGTTCGATCTGTTCGGCCAGGCCGAGACCCAGCACGCCACCCACCAGCGCGAAGGCCTGGGGATCGGCCTGTCACTGGTCCGGCAATTGACCGAAGCCCACGGCGGCAGCGTCGAGGTCAAGTCCGAAGGGCTGGGCAAAGGCTGCACCTTCACCATCCGCCTGCCCTTGAGCAATGCCGCAATCGAGCCCAAGCCGCAACCCTGTGATGATCAGTCCGGGCGCCTCAGCGGCTTGACGATCCTGTTGGTGGATGACTCGCCCGACGTACTGGATACCCTCAAGCTGCTGCTGGAGATGGAAGACGCCATCGTGGTTGCCTTCGATCAACCGTTGGAGGCGCTGGAGGCCGCCAGGAATGGTCGTTTCGACGTGGTGATTTCCGACCTGGGGATGCCGGTGATGAATGGCCATGAACTGATGCAGGCGCTGCGCGAGCTGCCCCACATCAAACACATCCCGGCCATCGCCCTGACCGGCTACGGCGCGTCCACCGACCTGCACAAATCGCAACAATCAGGCTTCGACCAGCACATCGGCAAACCGGTGTCCTATGAGGAGTTGATTGAGACGATCGAGCAGCTGCGGCGTTCGCAGGTTTACTAGCCTTGGACTGACTAGAATTGCTCTCGTGGCGAGGGAGCAAGCCCCTTCGCCACAAACGCGGGTCCGCTTCAGCGAGTAGATGATTTGCTGTCCACCAAAGCGGTACGGCGAAAATACTATTTGGCGGCCTTCTTCATCCCGATCCGCCGCCGCATCTCGGCAGTAATGCTTTGGCGGGTCTTGCGCAAGTCCGCCCAAGGCTCATGCCCCACCTCTGCCAGCCGCTCCTGGACGTTGTGCACGTTCCACAGGTTGGCGCCCTTGAGCTCGGCCACTTCTTCGCGGTAGATCGGCACCGAAACCGGCAACCCTTCACGGGTGCGTGCCGCGTAGGCACAGATGGTGGTGGCGCCGAGGCCATTGCGCAGGTAATCGATGAAGATCCGCCCTACCCGGTTCTTTGGCCCTGAAACCGCCGAGAAGCGATCCGGCAGCAGTTTGGCCATGTGGCTGACGATGGCATGGCTGAAGCCTTTCACCTCGTCCCAGCCCAACTTGCGGGTGATCGGCACGACAATGTGGATGCCCTTGCCGCCGCTGGTCTTGAGAAACGCCTTCAGGCCCAGCTCATCCAGCACCGACAGGGTCAATTGGGTGGCTTCCACCATGCTCTTCCACGGCAGCGCCGGGTCCGGGTCAAGGTCGAGGACGAAGCGATCGGGCTTGTCCAGGTCGACGCAAGTGCCATTCCAAGTGTGCAGCTCCACGGTGCTCATCTGCACCGCGCCGATCAGCGCCTCGGCGTTATTGATGATCATCACCGGTTGCCCGGTCAGGTCCTTGTCCAGGCTGGTGATGCCCGCAATGGCCAGGCGCTCGGGGTTCTTCTGGAAGAAAAGCTCACCTGCAATGCCGTCCGGCGCCCGGACCAGCGCCACCGGACGGTCGGCCAGCTCCGGCAGAATGAAATCGGCGACGCTGGCGTAGTACTCGGCCAATTGCATTTTTGTCGTGCCGCTGCTGGCATCGATGATCCGATCCGGATGGGTGATGCGGACCTTGCCGTCCAGGTTTGGCGACTGCGTGGTGTTGGGCTTGGCTTTGGCTTTGGCTTTGGCTTTCGCCTTGGCCGGTGCTGGCTCGGCATCGTCCTTGGCCACGGTCTTTTTCACGGTTTTGGGCAGCTCCTGGGTGATCGCCTTGGCGGGCTTGTCGTTGCGCAATCCATGGAACACGGCATGGCGTACCGAGCCTTCCTTGGTCATTTCGGCAAACGCCACTTCCGCCAGCAACTGCGGCTTGAGCCAATGCACGCCCTTGGCGTCGTAGCCGGTGGGCGGATTGACCACGGCGGCTTTTTTGGTTTCCAGGGGCAACAGTTGCTGGTAAATGCTTTTAAGCGTGGTTTCGTTGAAACCGGTGCCGACCTTGCCGGCATAGCGCAACTCGCCGCTGTCGACATCGTGCAAACCCAGCAGCAAGGCGCCGAACGCGCTGCGGGCGCCCTTCGGGTCGCTGAAGCCGACCACGACGAATTCCTGGCGATTCTTGCACTTGAGCTTGATCCAATCGCTGCTGCGCCGGGACACATAGGCGCTGCCCTGGCGCTTGCCGATCAGCCCTTCCATGCGCATCTGGCAAGCGCTGTTGAGCAGCGCTTCGGGGGTTTCTTCGAAGGAATCGGAGAAACGCAGCAGTGGGTCTTCATTGGCTTCCAGGACCGCGGCCAACGCGGCGCGGCGCTCTTGCACCGGCACTTTGCGCAGGTCCATGCCGTTGAGGTACGGCAGGTCGAACAGGTAATAGGC
This sequence comes from Pseudomonas frederiksbergensis, assembly GCF_035751725.1. Classification (GTDB taxonomy): domain Bacteria; phylum Pseudomonadota; class Gammaproteobacteria; order Pseudomonadales; family Pseudomonadaceae; genus Aquipseudomonas; species Aquipseudomonas frederiksbergensis_A. Next base: position 3,014,046 of record NZ_CP142104.1, read on the forward strand.
GATCTTGCCGCTGCTGCCGGCGTCGAAAGCGTTTTGCAGGGCCTGGAAATCCGGCACGCCTTGCTCGTTGGCGACGACCATCTCGCCGTCGAGCCAAGCTGATTCCAACCCCAGCCCCGCCAGCGCCTCGGCCTGTTTCGGCAGTTTATGCGTCCAGTCATGGCCGTTGCGGGTGATCAAGCGCACGTCGCCATTGTCGATACGTGCCATGACCCGGTAGCCGTCGAACTTGATTTCGTAAAGCCAGTCGCCATCGGGTGCGCTTTCCACCAGGGTCGCCAGTTCCGGCTTCAGGGTTTCAGGCATCGGGCCGGCGACGGCGCCGCTGAGGGTTGTCTTTCCGGTTTTTTTCGTCGACTTCGGTTTGGCAGGTTCATCCGGCTGCTTGACGGGTTTGGCTGCAGCCGCCTTGCCCCGGCGCTTGGGCACGATGGTGCGGTCACTGAGCACGCTGTCGGGCTCGGCCTGCACCACGTCGTACTCGCTTTCCGGTCGGGCCGCGTCGTCCTGATGCTTGATCAGGAACCATTGCTCCTGCTTGCCCGGCATATGGGTGCGCACCAGGTTCCACAGGCCCGCGAGTTTTTCTCCGCGCAATTCGAATTTGAGCCGGCCCTTTTCGTAGGCTTCGTGTACGTCACCCTGGGGAATCCACACGCCCCGGTCCCAGACGATGACGTCGCCAGCACCGTAATGCCCCTCGGGAATACTGCCCTCGAAGGTGGCGTAATCGAGCGGATGATCTTCAACATGCACCGCCAGGCGCTTGACCTTCGGGTCCAGGGACGGCCCCTTGGGCACCGCCCAGCTTTTCAGTGCGCCATCCAGTTCCAGGCGAAAATCGTAATGCAGCCGCGTGGCGTCGTGCTTCTGGATGCAGTACTGCAGCGCATGGGCGGTTTTCGCCGATTTGCGTGAACGCTTCGCCGCCGGCTCGGGAGTGGCGCCGAAGTCGCGCATGCGGTTGTAGTCGTCGAGGGTCTTGCTGGTCATGGGCCACCTGCCACTTGCGCGAGGGTCGGATCCGCGACGGGCATACCGGCGGTTTCCGATAGCAGCTGGTCGACGACCCGGCCCAATGCCTCTTCGGTCGTGTCGCCCAGCAGCAGCCCCTGTTCGTAGAGCACCACTTGCCGATCGGCGCTGGTGCCCTCCTGGATGATCCGGCGCGCTTGTTTGAACACGTCCTGCACGCCCAGCGCGGCCGCGGTGTCGCCGAAGGTCTGTTCAGCCAGGTTCAGCCACTCGCCAATCAGCATCGGCTGCTCCTGCCCTTCGACGATGAACTCCGCGAGGATGCCGTGGCGTTTGGCACGGTAGCGGTTTTCCTTGAGGATCCAGTGGGACATCAAGCTGTAGTTGGCGCCCGCCTTGGGCTGCGCGACGGCGTGGGCAATCATCAGCCGGAATAGCGAGACGAGGCACAGCACATCTTCAATCCGTGGGCAGGCATCGCAGATGCGCAGCTCCAGGGTCGGGTAACGCGACGAAGGCCGCACCACCCACCAACAATCGCTGGGCTGGCGAATGGAGCCGGTACGCATGAGCATGTTGACGTAGCCGTCGAAGGCCGCTTCGTCCTCGAAGAATTCGGGCACGCCCATGCGCGGCCACTCATCGCAGGCCACTTGCCGGTAGCTGCTGAAGCCGCTGTAGGCGCCATTCCAGAACGGTGAGGACGCACTCAGCGCCAACAGCATCGGCAGCCACGGCAACACTTCGTTCATCACTTTGACCCGGTCATGGTCCCCCGGCACTTCTACGTGAACGTGCAGGCCCGACAGGACGCTGCGGCGCGCCACGCGCTGGTAATCGTCGAACAACTGCTGGAAGTGCAGCTCGTCGGTGGGCTGCAAGCCGACAGTCGCCATCGGATGGGATCCGGCGCTCAGCAATCCGAGGCCATGGGGCGCCAGGCGCTGGGTCAGGCCGGTACGCACCTTGGCCAGGTAATCGCCTGCTTCGGCCAGGCTGCGGAAAATGGGCGAAGCCATTTCCACCTGGCTCTGGAACATTTCATGGGCGAAATGCTTGCCCAACTCCTCCCGGCATGCCGCCACTGCAGCCGCGGGCGGCTGGTCGGGCATGTGGCGGGTTTGCAGGTCGGTGATGAAATATTCCTCTTCAATGCCGAACTTCAGACGCCTGTTCATCGATGTTCCCTCCGATACCCGCACCCGTGCGGGTGACAACCAACGCCACCACGGCGATCCTTTCCACGTCCTGATAACCCGGTGTGAGCAGTTCCTCGCCAAACACGTCCGGGTCCAATTCCCTGTAGGTCCAGGCGAACTGAGGGGAATCGCGCCACGCGCCCAAGGCCTCCAGGAACGGATCCCGACCATCGACCATCGCCACGCCGGTATAGAGCACCAGCGAGCCGCCAGGCGTGAGCCGGGGCAACGCCTGTTCGACGATACGCAGCGACAACCCGGCGCCCAGCGTTCCGCCGCCATGGCGATAGGCGCGCTCGGCGGGGTCGGCCATGTACGGTGGGTTGGCGACGATCAAGTCGAATTCGCCCTCGACGTCCTGGAGCACATCGCTGCGGGCGATCTCGACATTGGCCACCTCGGCCAGCGCCGCATTGACGGCACACAGGCGCAACGCCAAGGGATTGATGTCGACGGCCAGTACTTGGGCCTCGCGTCGGGCACGGGCAATCACCATCGCCCCGACACCCGCGCCGCAGCCGATGTCCACGGCGCGATGCACGGCTGTGAAGTTCTGTTGCAGGTGGGTATGGATCAGATGGGCAAAACGGTAGCTATCGGGGCCGAAGAACACCGCGTCATTGGCCTGCGTCGGGAATTGCGAGTGGGCGAACAGCATCCCGTCCAGGCTCGACCAACGCACGCGGCTGCGCAGCAGGCCATCGCGCTCTTCCAATACTTCAGCCTCCTGCAATTGGCGCTGCTCGTCGGCGGAAATCAGCCCCGGCGCGAAAGGCCGTGACCAACCGAACACATCCCGCAGGGTCTTGGAGCGTTCGTTACCAGGCCGCTGGTTGACCCGCTCGTGGGTCAGTGGCGTCGGGGTGATGAAACGGTAGCCGTCGGCGTGCAGACGGCGACCCAGTTGCAGCAGCGCCAGGTCGGGTTCGGACAGGCGATCTTCCTGATTCATGCAAGGCTCCTAGCGAAGGGCGGATTTGAGTTCGATGAACCGGCGGGTCGCCAACAACCCGGCCGGGTGGCTGTGGCAGCGGGCCGAGAGCCAGGGCATCAATATCTGCATCTGCTCGTCGGGCGCCTTGCCCCGCAGCGTTTGCTGCAGGTTCTGCACATCCGGGTCTTGGACAGGTGCCGGCGATTCATGCGCCGCGCCATGGTTGCGACGTGCACCGGGACGGCCGCGCTGATCCAGCCAATCGCCGGCAATCCAATCGTGCAGCAGGTGTTTTTCATAGGGGCTGAAGACCCCGAACATGGCCGCGCCGGCGCCTTCGATCAGGGTCCAGAAGCGGCTGTTCTGCGGATCTTCATGGCGCCGGATCCAGCCTTTGCCTTGCATGGCCTTGAGGAAACCTTCGAGTTGCCCCGGTTCTGCCAGCCACTGGTTGACGGTCTTGCCTTCGAATTTGCAGTAATCGGAATGCATGTGCTGGCCGAACGGGCGCTTGCGCTCGAGCATGTCCAGCACTTCGCGCTCAAGGTCGAACGACTCGATGATCGCCCGGCTGCCCTGCCCCAGGTCATTCAGGCGATAGCCGAGGGTGACGCGGCGCCAGAAGGCTTCGCGGTCGGCCTCCATCGGCATCAATTGTTGCAACGCTTGCACGGCTTTGTGGGCGTGGCCGGTGCTGGCGTTGTCGATCGTCACGTGAAGCGTGAAGTAATACGGATCAATGTCGAGCTCGCTCAACTCATAAGCGCTGATCAGCAAATGCAAGGGCAGTTGTTCATAGCCCAGGTTGTAGCCGATGACCTCGGGCAGGTATTCGTCGCCGGCATAGCCCAACGCCAACTGAACCGCGCCTTGCAGGTAGCGTTCATCATCGATGTCAGGCATGTCCTGCAAGCCATGTTCGGCCAGCAGCTTGCGGTAGAGCACGACGTGGTTCTGCGCGGGAACGCCATCCCCAAGTTCTTCCAGGTAGGTGCACAGCAGCCCTTCGAAGCGATGGTCATGCCAGTGCTTGAGCACCCCATACAACCAGGCGCCGTCCACGAGCTTGGTCGGCGCCACGGCCTGGATAAAATACAGGGCATGGGCCTTGGTCTGGAAAAACTCCCGGCGGCCGCCGTTTTTGCGTCGCTCCAGATAATCGGCATATTGCCGGGCCACGCCGGCGCTGTGCTGTTCTACCCAGGCCAGCAAGGCGCTGGGATCATCCGGCATTTCCTGGGGCAATGTGCTGGCTTGTTCAAGGCAAGGTTGCAGGAAGGCTTGGGCGGCCGCCTGTTTTTCGGCATCGTCGGCGCCCTGCAGGAGCCGTTCATAACATTGGCGAATGCTGCCAGTGGTCGTGAATGGCTGCGCGGTGGCAGGCCTGGATTGGAGGGGTGTCAGCGCAGTCATAAAGGCCTCTTGGGTTTTCGGCTGGACGCTCGAATCGGCACGTCTCTTCCTTTGCAGAGCCTTGCGGACGGCAAAAAATTCCCCTGGATCGAACAGCGCCCGGATAAACGGAATCGCGCTGATACGCGGTGGAACCCTCGCTTCGTTGTGGGTCTCGAACGTTAGACGAGGCGTTTCGTTACCCAAGGAGCAATCATGATCTTCACCGCGTGGGTAGCCGTGCTCGGCGCTGTCTTGCTGACTTTGGCCCTGACCTCCTCCTACCTGCGCTGGATGCCGGTCACCACGTCTGCGGTGTGCCTGGCGCTGGGCGTCGCCATCGGGCCGGCGGGGCTGGGGCTGCTAAAGCTCGAGTTGGATGATTCTTCCGTGTGGATGGAGCACTTGACCGAGGTCGCCGTGGTCTTTTCGCTGTTCGTCAGCGGGCTCAAGCTGCGCCTGCCCCTAAAGAACCGTAGCTGGCGCGTGGCGTATGGGCTCGCCGGACCGGTGATGGTCCTGACGATCGCCGGGCTTTGCCTGGTGCTGCACTATCTGTTTGGTCTCGGTTGGGGCCTGTCGATGCTGATCGGCGCGATACTGGCGCCAACCGACCCGGTGTTGGCTGCCCTGGTCCAGGTCAACGATGCCCGCGACGATGACCGGGTGCGGTTCGGCCTGTCCGGTGAAGCCGGACTGAACGACGGCACGGCATTCCCCTTTGTCATCCTTGGCTTGCTCATGCTCAACGGAGACGGCAGCGGTTTCCTGGGAGAGTGGGCACTGCGCGATGTCCTTTGGGCGGTGCCGGCGGGTTTACTGGTCGGCTATTGGCTGGGGCGCGGCATCGGCAGGCTTACCTTGACGCTGCGCATCAAGAATGCGGACAGCACGTTGTCTCCCAATGACTACCTGGCCCTGGCGCTGATTGCCTTGGCCTATGTCGCGGCCGAAGCGGTCCAGGGCTACGGTTTCCTGTCGGTGTTCGCCGCTGGCCTGGGGTTGCGCCAGGCGGAAGTCGAGTCCACCGACGAACACGCGCCCCCAGCCGAGCACTTGGTGCAACCGGTGGTCGGCCACGAGACGGTCGAGCCCCACCAGGCGGTGCACGGCGACACCCAGGCCTTGGACGACGGTCAAGTGGCGGCAGGTGTGATGATGAGCGACATGCTCGCGTTCGGCAGCCTGGTGGAGCGCGCCATGGAAGTCTTCCTGGTCACACTGCTGGGCGTGGTCCTTGCAAGCCATTGGGATTGGCGAGCCTTGGCCGTTGGCGCCCTGCTATTTGCGGTCATCCGTCCACTCAGTGTGCTGGCGATGCCTTGGGGGCGGTTGCTGGACAACCCGCAACGACTGCTGATCGGCTGGTTCGGCATCCGCGGGATCGGCAGTCTGTTTTATCTGTTCTATGCCTTGAACCATGGCTTGCAACCTGCAATGGCGCAACTGTGCATCGACATCTCGCTGTCCGTGGTGGCGCTGAGCATCCTCGTCCACGGCGTGACGACCCAACCCGCCCTGGCGTGGTACGAGCGCCGCAAAAAATGATCCCGGCACCTAGCCGCCCGGATCGCTCACCTGGATATACACCGAATAGACCCCCAGCAGCACCCAGAACGCCGCGAAGATCCAAGGTGTGCGCACCGAAAACAGTAGCGATTTACGGTAGCCCTTATGAGTCGACTCCTGCTCGCTGAACAGCGGCGATTCGTCGTAGGCCAGGCCCATCAGTGGCTCGCTGCGCAGCAATTCACTTTGCTTGAAGTGCCAGTGGTCGATGATCTCGTAAGCGGCACGAATGCCCGGCCAGGCATTGAGCGAACTCAAGAAGCCAAGCAGCGCCAAGAACGGCGGCACGATCAGCGTAAAGAGCTTGCCCCACTCAGGATTCAGGTTGGCCATGCACGAGGCAAAAGCAATCACCAGGAAGGACTGGGCGGTCAGGTAGGCATCGGTGCGATTGGCCAGGATGCTGGTTTCGTACTGGATTTCCCGACGATAGAAGTCCAGCCGCTCCTTGGGCGACCCGAACAGCTTGGCGTTGTGTTCGGTCAGGTCTTCTTCAGGGGTCTGGCGGGTCAGGATTCTGGGCATTGCGTGAATAGTCCCTCGGCTTGGTTGGGTGCATTTGGAAAGGATCACCATGAGGCAAGTTCAAGCCGATGGACCAAAGGTCAACGAAACGCTACGCGCTCACCGGGGTCTTTAAGGGATCGATGGCAAGAGGGAAAAACGCGTGGATTATCTTGGATGGGTGCAATGGCCGGCGATGGCCGTCACGGTGCTGGCGGCCTGGCTGATCGGCTCGCGCCAACCCCGCCGGCGTGTGGCGGGCTTCAGTTGTTTTATCCTCAGCAACATCCTATGGGTCATCTGGGGCTTGCACACCGATGCCTATGCACTGATCGTCTTGCAGTTCTGCTTGTGCGCAATGAACCTGCGGGGTTTCAAGAAGAACACTCAAGGGTCCTGATCAGCGGTTTATTTCATCGTCTGTCCAATGACCTGCACCAAGTCGATCTGCTTGAACGGCTTGGTCAACCGTGGCAGTTGCGTGGCGAAACCTTCCAGGCGCTCGGCGTACCCGGTGGCGAGGATGATCGGCAGGGTCGGCTGGCGATCGCGAAGCAATCTGGCCAGTTGCGCGCCATCCATCTGTGGCATGGCCATGTCAGTGATTACCAGATCAATGCCTTCATTGCGCTCGAACAATTCCAGCGCCTGGGCGCCCGACAACGCGCAAAGGACCCGGTGCCCCAAGTCTTCGATCAATAGACGCGTACTGGTCAGCACCAGGCTGTCGTCGTCCACCACCAGCACCGTCAGTTCAGGGACATGTTCCCCGGCAGTCTCGGTGACGGCCGGCTTGTCCATGACCGAGTCGTCGGCCACTGGCAACCACAGCTCGGCGGTGGTGCCAACGCCTCTTTCACTCCGCAGAATCAAGCGGCCACCCAGTTGTTCGGCCAAGCCGTGGACCATGGACAGCCCCAGGCCAGTGCCCTTGCCAACGCCCTTGGTGGTGAAAAAGGGGTCCACCGCCGAGGCCAGCGTCGCCTCGTCCATGCCCTCGCCTTCATCGGTGATGGTCAGGCAAATGTAGCGCCCGGTCGCCAGTGGCTTGCTCGCCGCCGGCGCATCGCTGCCTTGCCGTTCCTGCGCCTGGATCAATATCCGGCCGCCCTGGGGCATGGCGTCCCGGGCATTCGTCGCCAGGTTGAGGATCGCCAGTTCGAGCTGGTTGACGTCGGCCAGTACCGGCGACAACGCCTCGGCGAACTGGGCCTGGATGTGGATCGACGGGCCCATGGAGCTTTGCAGCAAGCCGCTGATGCCATCCACCAGCACCGACAGTTCCACCGGCTCGGCGCTGAGTTTCTGCCGACGGGCAAACGCCAGCATGCGCTGGGTCAGCGACACGCCGCGCAGCGCGCCCTGGGTAGCGTTGTCCAGGAGCTGGGTCAGCTTGGGTTCACTGGGGATACGCTTGCGCACGATCTCCAGGTTGCCGAGGATCACCGTCAGCAGGTTGTTGAAATCATGGGCGATGCCACCGGTGAGTTGGCCGATGGCCTGCAGTTTCTGGGATTGGAAAAGCGCCTCGCGCGCCTGTTCAAGGGCCTGTTGCGCCTGGGTGGCATCGGTAATGTCCCGGGTGATCTTGGCAAATCCTAGCAACGTACCGGTATCACTGCGAATCGCGTCGATTACCACGTGGGCCATGAATCGCGTGCCGTCCCTGCGCACGCGCCAGCCCTTCTTTTCGAAACGCCCCTCAGTGGCGGCTATGCGCAGGGCGCGCTGTGGCTCGCCGGCTTCGCGGTCCTCAGGGGTATAGAACATGGAAAAATGCTGGCCGATGGCTTGTGCCGGCAGGTACCCCTTGATGCGCTGGGCGCCCTGGTTCCAGTTGGTCACCTGTCCATCCGGATCGAGCATATAGATGGCATAGTCGGTGACGCTCTGCACCAGCAACCGAAATTGCTGTTCGCTTTGCTTGAGGGTTTCCTCGGCCATCTTGCGATCGGTCAGGTCACGGGTGATCTTGGCGAAACCGAGCAGCTCGCCATTCTGGGCGTCGATGATTGGATCGATGACCACATGGGACCAGAACAACGTGCCGTCCTTGCGCACCCGCCACCCTTCGCCTTCGAAGCGTCCTTCGCGCACAGCCGTGTCCAGTGCCCGTTGCGGCAGGCCGGCGGCACGGTCCTGGTCGGTGTAGAAACGGGAGAAATGCTGGCCCAGGATCTCCGACTCCTCATAACCCTTGAAGCGCCGCGCACCCGAATTCCAACTGGTGATGATGCCCGACGGATCGGTCATGTAGATGGCATAGTCGACCACCGCGTCGATCAACAATCGAAAGCGCTGTTCTTCATCGATACGAGCGGTCTTGGGGTTCTTCTCAAGCATGTGGCCGAGGCATCCATGGGAATTTGGGTGGAGTATGGAACAACTGCCGCGCCAGGAAAAACCTGATTTTCGTAGGGCTATAAGGCGCCTTGCGAACCTTGGTGGAACCCAGCAGGTCCGCAGGGGGATCCAAGCGCCTCTTGCTTGATCGACCACCACCGCGGCAGCAGTCGCTGCACCTTGGCCTCGCCAAAACGATCGTCGATCAGCATCACCACCCCCCGATCCTGCTGAGTGCGGATGACACGTCCGGCTGCCTGCACGACCTTTTGCAGGCCCGGATACAGATAGGTGTAGTCGTAGCCGTCGCCAAAGATCGCCGCCATGCGCTGCTTGATCTGCTCGTTGACCGGGTTGAACTGCGCCAGTCCGAGCGTGGCAATGAAGGCGCCGATCAGTCGCGAGCCGGGCAGATCGATGCCTTCGCCAAACGCCCCGCCCAGCACGGCGAAACCGATACCCTGGCTGTGCTCCATGAACCGGTCGAGAAATGCCTGTCGAGGGGCCTCGCCCATGCCGCGCGATTGCGTCCAGGTCGCAACGTGGGGATACCGCTCTGCAAACAGCCCAGCTACCTGTTGCAGATAATCGAAGCTGCTGAAAAACGCCAGGTAATTGCCGGGCCGCTCGTCGAACTGGCGGGCCATCAATGCCACGATCGGGTCGAGGGATGCCTGGCGGCGAGCGAATCGGGTGGAAATCCGGCTGACCACCTGCACGTCCAATTGCTCGGCCTGGAACGGTGATTCGACATCGATCCACACCGTGTCCGTTGGTGCTCCCAGCAGATCAGCGTAGTACCGCCGTGGGCTCAGGGTCGCGGAGAACAGCACGCTGCTGCGTGACGCCGTGAACCGGGGGCGCAGGAAACCGGCCGGGACCACATTGCGCAGGCACAGCGTAGACAGGCTGCGCTGGCGACCGACGTCGCGCTTATGGATATCGAACAGGAAGTGCTCGTCGAATGACTCCGCCACGCGCCCGAACTGCAAGATGTCGAAATAGAACGCCTGCAGGCCACTGTCCAGGCCCTGGGGATGGTCGTTGAGGTAATCTCCCATCGCCGTGGCGCAGGATCCCAGCGCCAGGAGCAGCTTTTCCGGGGGCTTGTCATAAGCCTGGTAAGCGGCAATTTGCGGCCCGTGCAGGGCATTCCATTGGCGATTGACCTTTTGCAGCGGTTTTTTCAGCGCCTCGGGTGCGCTCTTGAGCACAGCCGCCAAGGTGGCCTGGTCCAGGGTCGCGCTGTACATCTGCCGCCCCCGCTCCACCAGGTTGTGGGCTTCGTCCACCAGGGTCGCGACCGTCCAGCCGTTGGCCTGGGCAAGGCCGAAGAGCAAGGCGCTGAAGTCGAAATAATAGTTGTAGTCCGCTACCACCATGTCTGCCCAGCGGGCCATTTCCTGGCTCAGGTAATACGGACAGACGTCATGCTCCAGCGCGATGCCACGCAACGCGGCTTGATCGAGCAGCGTAACCTGACTCGCCGCCGCCCGGGCCTGCGGCAGGCGGTCATAAAAACCTCGGGCCAGCGGGCAGGATTCGCCATGGCAGGCTTTGTCCGGATGTTCGCAGGCCTTGTCCCGCGCGATCATCTCCAGCACCCGCAGCGGCATTGCGGGCGCGCTGTCGGTCAGTAGCCGGGCGGCGTCCAACGCCAGTTTGCGCCCCGGGGTTTTCGCAGTGAGGAAAAAAACCTTGTCCAGGCGCTGCGGCGCCAAGGCCTTGAGCATCGGGAACAGCGTGCCGACGGTCTTGCCGATACCCGTCGGCGCCTGCGCCATCAGGCAACGACCGGTGCTGACGGCCTTGAACACCGACTCAGCCAAATGACGCTGCCCGGGCCTGAAGCCCGCATGGGGAAACGCCAGGGCCTGGGCGCCCTGGTTGCGGGCCTGGCGGTGGCGCATCTCCTGCTCCGCCCAGGCCAGGAAACGTGCGCACTGCTGCTCGAAGAACGCCTGGAGTTGCGACGCTTCGAACGTTTGGTCAAGGCAGGTTTCCCTCTCGCTGACGATGTCGAAATAGACCAGGGCGACGTCAATGCGCGGCAGCTGCAATTTCTGGCACATCAGCCAACCGTAGATCTTCGCCTGGGCCCAGTGCAACTGACGATGGTTGTCCGGCTGTTTGTTCAGGTCGCCACGGTAGGTCTTCACTTCTTCGAGACGGTTGCGCGCAGGGTCGTAGCCGTCTGCCCGGCCCTTGACCCTCAGGCTGTGATAGTCGCCTTGCAGGCTGACCTCCGCCTGGTAGCCCTCGCTGCGCCGCGCTGCCACGGTCCGGTGGCCGACAATCCCCTCCAGCGCCGTGGGCGATGGCGTAAAGCGCAAATCGAGGTCGCCGGCCTTGGCGGTGAACTCACACAACGCGCGCACGGCAATGCTGTAGCCCGGCACCTCGGTCATGCGCCCTGCTCCGCCCATTGCACGTAACAGACGGCGACCGGCATCTGGTGTTCATGGCAGAAGTCCAGCCAGCGCAGTTGGTTGTCCTGCAGGCGATCGCCAGGACCTTTGACTTCGATCATGCGGTAGGTCTTGTGCTGCGGCCAGAACTGGATCAGGTCCGGCATGCCGGCGCGGTTGGCCTTGATGTCCAATAGCAGGCGACTGAACCAGCGCTTGAGGTGCTCCGCCGGCAAACAGTCGAGCGCCTGGTCCAGGAGCGCTTCGGACAGCGCCCCCCAAAACACGAAAGGTGATTGCACGCCGTATTTTTCCACGTACCGACGGCGGATAGTGCCGCGGTAGCGACCGTCATCCAGTTCCGCGAAACACGCCGCGAACAGCTCGGCGCGACGCTCATGAAAGTCTTCGTTGAGCAGGTCCACCGGACCGCGTTGGAAGGGGTGGAAAAACGAGCCCGGCAAAGGCGCAAAGATTGCCGGCCAGCACAGCAGGCCGAACAGCGAATTGACCAGGCTGTTCTCGACGTAATGCACTGGGGCGGCGTCGTCATGCAAATGGGCCTGGACACAATATTCCACCGGCAATGCCGGATCGACCCGGGGCAAGTGCAAGTCCAGCCGCTCGACTTCCCGCGCAATCGGACGCGGCACGGGTGGCCCGCCGAGTTTGCGCCGCAGCCGCGGCACGATCCGCACCAACGCTTGTCGTTCAGCGGCGCTTTGTGGCGATTGCGCGGCGGCTTCGCCCAGCTCCAGGGCCAAGGCATATTCACCGATCCGCTCCAGCACCCGGATCATCCGCAACCGCGCGCCGGGATAACTGCAATCGCGATAGACGCACAGCGCCGAGGCGAATTCACCGATACGCTCTGCGTGCTGGCCGATCTGGAACAACAACTTGCCCCGACGTCGCTCCAGCCATGGGTTATCCAGGTCCAGCGCATTGATCCGGGCAACGATCGTTTCGAGCGTTTCGCCGGCCTCGAAAGATTGCTGGCACTCATGCAAAAAAAGACAGGCGTCGATGTCCTGGCGGTTGCGCAGTCCCCGGGACTCGGCGCTGAACTCAACGGCTTCGTAAGTGAAAATACCCAGGTCCGCCAGCACGAACTCCGACCAATCCTGGTAGAGATTGCCGAAAAACATCAAGCGCAAGCGGTCGCACAACGCCATGACTGTAAGACTGAACAGCCGATCCTCCAACTGAGGGCACCAGGCACCAAAGGGCTGGGGTTGGCTGAAGCGTTCGCCCAGCGCCAACAGCCAGTCAGCCTTCTTCGCCTTGGGCTGCTCGATCGCATGGCCCAGGCAGAGCAGGATTTCAGGCTTGAGCAACACCTCGAACAGCTCCGCCAGGCTCAGCTCAGCCTGCTCCTGCACCCAGCCCAATACGATCAACGGTTGCACCGCAGCGCCGATGTCGCCGATTTCGTGATAACGCAGTTTGCCGAGGCGAAAATGCAACCCCTTGCGCATCACCATCCTCACCAGCAGGCCTTGGGACGGACGCGGTAACGCGGCAAAAGCCTCGATGAAGCGCTGCTCGTCGATGCTGAGCACATCGGCGTAGCGTTGTGCCAACCAGGCAAGCACCCGCTGGAAATTGTTCAGGTAATAAAAAGGATCGTCGAGGGGGTTGGTTGTCACGGGAAAAGCGCCACGGTGCTTGAAGTACTGGTTATGCGTACAGATATCAGCTAGCCGCGGTCCAAGCAACTGCAAAAGATGAGCGGTCTCCTATATTTAAAGGAGATTTCCTTCAGGCAGCGATGAACTTTCCTACAGCAAGCGGGACAAATGGCGGTTAACTCAGTGATGGCCCGGTCGAATCAACCGGGCATCATCCCTTTGCATAGAGGTTATGGATATGAACATCAGGTTTCTGGGCCTGCCCTTGGTCGCCGTGGCACTCCTCGCACTGGCCGGCTGCGCATCACCGACCGTCGTGACCTTGCAGAACGGCACCCAGTATTTGACCGAGGACACCCCCAATACCCGCACTGCGGATGGCTTCTACGAGTTCGAAGACATTTCGGGTCGCAAGGTCCGGGTTCGTGCCGATGAAGTCGCGACGATTCGCAAGGAAGATTGATCGAAAGCCAAGCCCTCTGTCCCAGAGGGCCGCACGCCGCTCCATGTCCGGAAGTCGCGTGGCAGCCCCCGCTATATTCCCTTTTCTCCCGCGCATACTTTGCGCAAGCAACCCCTGAGCCAACGGTGCACGGGGTCGGCGTCCATTCGCGGATGCCAGAGCATCGCGACAGTGAACTCAGGAACCACGACCGGCAGCGGGAAACTGTGCATGCCAAGGCGCAAGCGCGTGGTGTAGCGTTCCGGCACGCTGGCGATCAGGTCGCTGGACCGGGCGAGCCCCAGGGCAGTCGAAAAACCCGGTACGCAGGTCACGATTTCCCGGGATAGATCCAAAGTCCTCAAGGCTTCATCGATCGGGCCTTGCTCAAGGCCGCGCAGGGAGACACCGACGTGCCGACCGGCCGCGTAATCGTCAATGCCCACCTCGATCCGGCTCAATGGATGCCCTGCCCGGACCACGCCAACGATGCGATCGACAAACAACGCCTGGGTGCGCAACTCGGGGCGCGTGTCCTCATCGACGACAGCAGTCTCCAGATCAACGCTGCCTTCGCGCAGCGCCGTGCTATCGCGGTCGGTCTTCTCGACAAAACGCAGCCGCACGCCCGGGGCCTGCTCGCCAATATGATTGATCAAGTCGACGGCGAAGTTCTCCACGAAGCCTTGCCGGGTGCGCAAGGTGAACGTTCGGTTGATCCGTTGCAGGTCCGGGGCCCGCACAGGGCGCAGTGCCGCCTGGGCGTCCTGGACCAGTTGGCTGACCTGCTCGCGCAACTCCATGGCCCGGGGCGTGGGAACCAGGCCGCGCCCAGCCCGCACCAACAATGGATCCCCCGTAGCCTGGCGCAACCGCGCCAGGGCCCGGCTCATGGCCGAGGCGCTGAGACGCAGCCGCCGGGCCGCACCGGCCACGCTGCCTTCAGACAGCAATGCATCGAGGGTGACGAGCAAATTCAGATCGATCGCGGACATTGACGGGCCCCTGGCTGATAGATGGCGTCTGTTGCAGCTATAACCTGCAACTCATGCGTCTTCCGCCATATTAAGCCTGGACGTAACGTTGTGACAGTACGTCAAACACAACGGGTACATGATGAAGCCAGCCAATGCAGAACAACGCTTGCCACCGACCGCGGTACGCCAGCCACGCGCTCCAGTACGCTGGGCGTTGGCCAGTCTCGCCCTGTCGACACTCCTGGCGTCATTGGGCGCCAGCGTAGCCACCGTCGGCCTGCCAGTACTGGCCGAGGCTTTCTCTGCGTCTTTCGCGCAAGTGCAATGGGTCGTACTGGCATACCTGCTGGCAATCACCACACTGATTGTCAGCCTGGGCAGGCTCGGCGACCTTGTAGGCCGGCGCAAGCTGTTGCTGGCAGCAATTGCGCTGTTTACCCTCGCGTCAGGACTGTGCGGCCTGGCACCGTCGCTGTGGTGGTTGATTGCGGCCAGGGCCGTGCAGGGCCTGGGAGCGGCGATCATGATGACGCTGACGTTGGCCCTGGTCGGCGAGACGGTGGAAAAAAACAGGACCGGTAGCGCAATGGGATTGCTCGCCACGCTGTCGGCGGTGGGCACCGCGCTGGGCCCGTCCCTGGGAGGCCTGTTGATTACAGGTTTTGGCTGGCACGCGCTGTTCCTGATCAATGTGCCCCTGGGCCTGCTGACACTGGTGCTGGCTTGGCGCTACCTGCCCACGGGAAACCAGGCGCCGACGGTCGGGCGCTTGCGCTTCGACGGCTTGGGCACGCTGCTGCTGGCCGCAACGCTGGGCACCTATGCGCTGGCGATGACGCTTGGACGCGCAAGCTTCGGCGGGTTGAACATCGGGCTGTTATTCGCGGCGATTATCTGTGGCGGCCTGTTCGTCCAGGTCCAACGTCGGCTGGAGTCGCCACTGATCCCCTTGGCAATGTTGCGCGATCGCCTTTTGGTGTCGGGCCTGGCGTCCAGCGCGCTGGTCGCGGCGGTCATGATGGCGACTTTGCTGGTCGGTCCGTTCTACCTGTCCATCACCCTCGGACTGCCCCCGGCAATCGTGGGGCTGGCGCTGGCAGCCGGCCCCTGCGTGGCCGCCCTCGCGGGTGTGCCCGCCGGACGCCTGGCTGATCGGTTCGGGGTACGTCCGATGCGGCTTGCCGGGCTGGCGACGATGATCCTCGGTACCCTGCTCTTGTCGCTGGTTTCCCCCGCCCTAGGCATCGCAGGCTATGTTTTTACCATCGCGATAACCACCCTCGGCTATGCGCTGTTCCAGCCAGCAAACAATGCCGCAGTCATGGCGCCGATAGCTGATAACAACCGCGGCGTCGTTGCCGGTTTGCTCAATCTATCGCGCAACCTCGGCTTCTTTACCGGCGCATCGGTGCTCGGCGCGGTTTTCGCTACCCAATTGCCGACGAACGGTATCGCGGCAGCGAGCCCAGAGGATGTGACGAACGGCTTGCATCTCACCTTTGCCGTCGCCCTTTCATTGACCGGGCTGGCGTGGCTAATTGCCGCCGGATTGCGCGTGCCAGAGCGGTTGCGCCAGAACAAGGACAACGCCGGCCAACGATGATGGCATTCTGAACAATTCATGGTTAGGTCATGATGCAGATCAAAAAAACTGAACCAATCGCCAAACGGACTGAAAAAATCCACGTGGCGTTCATTTTCAGATGCTATTTTTAGTTCTCACTGGTAGAGCCAAGAGGGCTCTTCCTTCCTGACATGAGCAAACGGAAGCGCTTGATGAAGAAGGCGGGCTACAGATGAATAAAGGATCTTTCAGCAAGGTAACGTTCCCCAATGCCTGCCAGTTGATGCGCTGGCATTTCCATCCCATGGGCTTCGAAGCCAGCATGGACGCGCCGGGTAGTATGGTTGCCCGGCTATTTGATCGCGCGAGCGGCGAAACCATGATCGCCATTGCAGGTATCCCCTGCGCGACCGTGATGAACGCCCCCGACGTCGAGCGAATTATCGAAGCGGTGGAAGCCGAGCTTGAAGCCTTCGTTCCACCCGTTGGTTTGCGACGATTCGCCTCCTGACAAAGAAAAGCCCACATGTTCATGTGGGCTTTTTTGTCAGTGTTGTGTTTCGCTGGCAGGTCAGCCCCGCGCACGGCGATGATCAATGAAAAATGGCTTGCCCACCCCGATTCGATCCGAAGCCTTCGGTGCGTTTGCCGCCTGGCTGTCCTGGCCGTCGACATACCAATAGCAATGCTGCACGGCCCGGGTAATGCCTACGTACGCCAAACGCAGGATCTCATCGCGCTGCGCCGAGTCATACGGCTCGGCATCGCCTTCCTGGCCCAGCCCAGCCAGGCGATAGATCTGGTTCTTGTAGGGCGAGCGCGTCAAATGTTGGCAGTCGCCCACCAGGAACACCGCATCCGCCTGGAGGCCCTTGGCGCTGTGGTAGGTCATCTGCCGGAGACGTCGCTGGGCATACGGTAAGCTAGAATCAACATTAACTGTTGGCTCTATATACTTTTGAATCAACGACTTATCGCCGCTTCTTCGATACAAAATCAAGATCGAATCACCGTTGCGGTAATGTTCCTCGATTCTCCTTGCCAAGCCTTCATCGTCCCGCTCCATCACGTTGACTGGGCTTGGTGACAGAGCCTCTCCGCTGGCCTTGGCTTTTTTGCCAGGAATGGAAGGTGCCGCTCGCACGATGTGTTCGGCCGCGTCGATGATGTACTGGTGGCTACGGTAGTTGTCGGTGAGCATGACCCGTGTATGGGCCGGCGACCGAAATTGCTTGGTGAAATCCATGAAAAAACTCGGCGAGCTGCCACGCCATCCGTAGATCGACTGCCAGTCGTCGCCGACGCACAGCAACGATGTCCGCTGGGCGCTCCGCCCCACATGCATGGCGGGGCCGCGCTTGCGCACCTCACCCAAGGTCGCCCGCAACCAGGAGACGATCTGTGGCGAAACGTCCTGGAACTCGTCGATCATCAAGTGCGACATGGGCCTTAGCAACGCGTCATCGAGCAGCTTGAAGTTTTCCGGAGAATGCTCACTGAACAGCGAGAACATCCGGTTATAGGTCATCACCGGCGGAGACTGGTCCAGCAGATGGTCTTCAAAACCTCGCCAGAAACGGCTCAGCGCCTCGAAAAAATGCCGGTCTGGATCGTCCTGGGAGAAACACAGCCTGCCAACGGCATCCGGTACATCCAGTCCGAGGTTCTCGATGAAACCTGCCGCCGACACGAAACAATCCAGCAAAGGGGCCGAGCCCAACTCTCCCTGGATCTTGTAATCAAAGCCGGGGCCAGCCGTGGCATTACCGGCCAAGGAGGCCAGGACCCGCTTGGCCTCCTCATAACTGTCCAGCCATATCAATGGCTTACGACAGAAAGCTTGAAACAGGGTTCGCTTTACTGCCCATTCGGCACGCAGGCTCAGCTTGGCCCCGGGTCGACTCAACTGAGCGTTTTCCCGCGGATCGAACCCCAGCATCACCCAAGCGTCGAGGGCCGGGATGTAGCCATGGCAGAAAAACCTAGATCCGTTGATTTCAAACCTTTCTCGCTTGGGCTCAACGCCTTTGATAGGCCAGGCGCCCGCACGAAACCATAGGTCTTCGATTGCGTCGCTCAGCGCTTCGTCGCGCTGGGCCGCCAGCTCGGTGACGGCCATACGCTTCTGCACGTCAGGGTGATCGCGCTCCAGCTCCTTGAGTTGCAGGGCGTGACGGGAAAGCGATCTGATCAGCTCACGGAAACGCTCATCACGCTGGTAAAGCCCGTGGTAGCAGGCATTGAGTTGCTGGCGCTGGGCATCGTTGATGCGTAGATCGAACGGATTAGCCTGGGCATCCTCGTCGTCCGTCCCCGTACGATGGCTCAGTGTTTCAAAGGCCTGGAGCCGTTCGAACCCCGGCAGGCTGCGAACCATGGGCAGGATACGAGAATGGAAGGTTCGCACCAGATCGCGTGCCTCCTTTACGCTGATCGCTCGCCCCCAAAGCGAAAAGACCGAGATGAGCTTCTCGATGAAATCCTTGCGCGACTCCCGGGTAAACGTCACCACTGTCATCGAGCCCAGCTCGAACCCCAGGTACTGGGAGAGCAGCACGATGCGCAGCACCAGGGTAGTCGACTTGCCCGCGCCCGCCCCGGCAATGACCGAGGTCGTCGGCGTATCGCTGAAAATCATTTTCCACTGGGCATTGCTGGGCTGTGCATGGGCCGGCAACAACCGGGCAACGTCGGCCTTCATGCGTTTTTTCAGGTCGGCCGTCAATGGCAAGCGCCAATCGTCGAACAAGAGATCATCGACCTTGGGCGCCGGATGCTCCGTGCTTCGCGAATCGCGGATCAACAAGACTTGGCGACCTTCTTCCAACCCCTCGGCCTTGCCTTCGCTGAAACCATAGTCAAACCCGGCAGTGTGGCCGCTGCGAAAGCCATCGGCCTGGCCGTGCAGCCAGGACGCCCGGTGCTGGGCGCGCAAGCGTGTCAGGCCGTGGCCAAAGAAACGCGCAGCCAGGCGCTTGAACCAAGGCATCTGGGCCAACGGCAGAAGATCGGGGGGAAGATCAGGACGGTGTTGCGACACGCTGAAGACTCCGCTACTCAGAACCATGGCGACTATGGTGTCTGGATTTAACAGCGGATTCCAGCCAAAAGCTTTTAATTCATGGATTTGGACGATGAATTGAAAGTGGCATGGCAGGTTGGCATGCGATGTTCAGGGGTGGTGATTCGCGAGCGGGCTTGCCGTCACACCCGGATCTGCATCGCTGCAAATGCCGGGTGGAAGCGATAAAGATCGTCTGGTTACTGCCCGGAAATGGCGCCATCCACCAGCGCCTGCGCCTCGACGACCAACTGTTTCAGGTGCTCGTCGCTCACGAAGCTTTCCGCGTAGATCTTGTAGATGTCTTCGGTGCCGGATGGACGCGCAGCGAACCAGCCGTTCTCCGTCATTACTTTCAAGCCGCCGATCGCCTGGTCGTTGCCCGGCGCATGGCTGAGGATGTTCTGGATCGTTTCCCCGGCCAGTTGGGTGGACTGGACCTGATCCGGCGACAGCTTGCTCAGTAATGCTTTTTGCTGCGCACTGGCCTTGGCGTCGACGCGCACCGAGAACGGTTCGCCCAACTCGTCGGTCAGGCCGCGATAGGCCTGGCTTGGATCACGGCCAGTGCGGGCGGTCATTTCCGCAGCCAGCAGTGCCGGGATCAGGCCGTCCTTATCGGTACTCCAGACGCCTCCGTCCTTGCGCAGGAACGAGGCGCCGGCGCTTTCTTCGCCGCCGAAACCGAGGGAACCGTCAAACAGCCCATCGGCAAACCACTTGAAGCCCACCGGGACTTCATAGAGGCGCCGCCCCAGGCGCTTGGCCACGCGATCGATCAGGCCGCTGCTGACAACGGTCTTGCCGACGGCAGCGTCGGCGCGCCATTGCGGGCGGTTCTGGAACAGATAATCGATGGCTACCGCAAGGTAGTTGTTCGGCGCCAACAGCCCACCGCTTGGGGTCACGATGCCGTGGCGGTCATGATCCGGATCGCAGGCGAACGCCACGTCGAAACGTTCCTTCAGGCCGATCAGGCCTTGCATCGCGTGGCTGGAAGAAGGGTCCATGCGGATTTGTCCGTCCCAGTCGACCGTCATGAAGCGGAAAGTCGAGTCCACGTGCGTGTTGACCACCTCCAGATCCAGGCGGTAGTGCTCGGCTATGGCCGGCCAGTAGCGCACGCCCGCACCGCCCAGCGGGTCGACGCCCAGGCGCAACCCGGCATTGCGGATGGCATCGAAATCGATGACGTTGACCAGATCTGCCACGTAGGTATTGAGGAAGTCATGGCGGTGGGTCGTGTCAGCCTTGAGCGCCTGCTCGAGGCTGACACGCTTGACGCCGGCCAGTTGATTGGCGAGCAGCTCATTGGCCTTGGCTTCGATCCACTTGGTGATATGGGTGTCGGCCGGGCCACCGTTGGTTGGGTTGTATTTATAGCCCCCGCTTTGCGGCGGGTTGTGGGATGGCGTGATGACGATGCCGTCCGCCAGCCCCGTGGTACGGCCACGGTTGTAGCAGAGGATGGCATGGGAAACCGCCGGTGTCGGTGTGTATTCGTCACCCTCGGCGATCATCACGGTCACGCCGTTGGCAGCCAGCACCTCCAACGCGCTGGCACCCGCCGGCGTCGACAACGCATGGGTATCGATACCCACGAACAATGGCCCGTTGATGCCCTGGGCCTCACGGTACAGGCAGATCGCCTGGCTGATGGCCAACACGTGCCATTCATTGAAGCCCAAGTCGAACGAACTGCCCCGATGGCCCGATGTGCCAAAAGCGACGCGCTGGGTGGCAACCGAGGCATCAGGCCGACCCGTGTAATAGGCTGTCACCAGTCGCGGGATATCGATCAACAATTCTGCCGGTGCCGGCTTACCCGCAAATGGACTGACTGTCATGCAAAAAACCTCGGAGTGGAGTGGCTCGAAAATGGATGCAGTTTACTGACAGTTCGACCGCCACGCGATGGGTTCGATCCATCGCACTGCGGTCATGACTGTTCGAGCCTCAGAGCGTCGGCCAATGCGCAAAACGCAGCGTCTGGGTCGCTCACCCCGTTGAATGCATGGGTCAAGCGCAGATTCTGCCCATACAGCCCCTGGATGCTGAACAGCTCCCCTGGGGCAATGACGATGCGCCTGGCGAGCAATCGCTGGAAAACCCCACGCATATCCGCTTGTCGCGATGACCGCGCCCACACCGTTGCGCCCCCCTCGGGCTCGACCCATTGCAGACAGTCCCCCAGCCGATCGCGCATCAGTTGTGTCGTCGAGGCGGCGCTCTCGCGCAACAGGCGCCGCAACACCAGCAGGTGTTGGTCTATGCGACCGTTTCCATACAAGCGAGCGATCGCTTTCTGGCGGATCGGTGACAGACGAAACGCTCGCAGCAGAAAATATCGCTGTAGCTTCAACGTCAATTGCCGTGACAACACGTAGCCGTAGGGCGCCTCGGGGCCTATGGTTTTTTCAAATGTGGAATAGACAATCAGCCGGTCTGGGTCGAGCAGTTCCCGCAAGGGCGTATTGCCTGGCTCGAATGCAAGATCGGTATAACTGTCGTTTTCCAATACCCAGCAGCCGCGCAGGTCAAGCAGATGGGCAATGGCCTGGCGGTTGGCTTCGCTTTTCAACGTGCCCATGGGCATGTTCAGGACTGAAGAAAGCACCACCAGTCGGACGGTTTCGGTCGCCAGCAGTCGTTCCAACTGGTCGATATCGACGTCGCCGCCCACCAGCAGCGGAAGCTCGATGACCTTGATGTCAGCCGCTTGCAGCAAACGCAGCACCGTCCAGTCACAGGGCGATTCGACAAGGACCGTATCCCCCTTGAGGGCCAACACCGCAATCAGAATTTCCAGGACCCCGCGCAGATCAGCGCCAATGTAGACATCATCGGCATTCCAGCACCGGGCCGGCGATGAGGTATAGCGCGCCGCCAGCGCCATGCGCAACTCCTGTTCCCCCCAGGGTTGCGACGGCATTTGCGACGTGCGCGGATACTGGCGCAGCAACTCGCGCTCAAGCAATAGAAGTGGACTGTCCAGTGACTGCAACGATGCCGGCTCATCGGCGCTGAGCACCAGCATGCCTGGCCGGCGCGCGTTGACGTACAAGGTTTCGAGCAAGTCGTCTCCGTCGCCCAGGGCGGTCACGCAAGGCACTGGCAAGGCGTAATAGCCGGATTTGGCAACCGAATAGACCCTGCCCTCCTTTTCCAGCAAGGAATAGGCGTACTGAATAGTGGAAATGGAGACGTTCAGTCGCTCAGCCAACTGGCGCAACGACGGCAAACGTACACGGGGATCAGCGCCCAGCTCATTGATCAGGTTTGTCAGGTATCGATAGACCGCCTGGTAGGCGAAATCGGTTTCACGACTTCCCTTCATAATGCGAGACCAGCGAAACATGCCTTTACCGGCCGTGCCGGGACGGTGGAAACGAAATCCCTCAAACCTGGCTCCTCAGCGTCGCGCCGAGCGTTCGCACAGCTCGTCGACGTCCTGCCCGTCCTCGTCCTGATCGAAAATCCCGACAGTCGAATGGCGAACGGCCGCCGACACAGTTTCCTGCTCGGTACAGGCGATGGGGGTCCGGTACAACGTGCGAAGCATGGGAACCGACAACCCGCTCACTTCCGTCATCCATTGCTCCACCTGGTCACCTCCGGTGCCACCCTGCAACGCCTTGTGCAGCTCGGGCATCCCCACCAGCATGCCGGGATGACAGCAGCGCAGGTAGTGCTCCAGGCCCACGCCGCTATCAACAAAGGGCGCGTACAACATGCACACCAGTTGCGTTTCGTTGATCCCCAGGACTTCACTCACTTCGGCGGCGGCCTTGGCGCGACGCTCGGGTATGGCCGAAGGTGAACCGAACAACTCCTGTACCTGCTGGCAGACATGCATCGGCATTTGCTTGCGATGCATGATCATGACCGTGCGCTGGACATAGTCGCCATAGCCGGTCTCGTAGCTACGCCCTTGCAGGTAACACGCCTGCAGGCCGTACAGATGGGCCGACAGATATGGGCTGAGGTACTCGTGTTCGAGCGTCGGCGCGACGAGCGCATCGGGGCGCACCCTTAGAAACTCGCTGAACAAAGCCCAGTTGCTTTCTTCGAGCCGCTCGCCCATCAAGTCGTCGATGCTGACGTGCCCTATTCGCCGACAAGCCTCGAAATGCCCTTCGGGCCGCCATGGCCCCAGGCAATCCTGCCCATAGAAGCGCCGGAACAGCTCACCGCCCAGATTATCGAGCTGTGCGAGGAGCCCATCGAAACCACTGCTCGGATCAACGACCTGGCCGATCTTTCGGGCGACGCGATGAAGCCCCGTCATGAACTGCCTTTGCTGGCGTATCGTATCGCTGGTGACCCAGGAGTCGACGCCCGCCTCCCAACGCGCCATGTTCCTGTAGAACTCCGCCATCGCCAGGTAACCGTCGTCGCCCAACCCCAGGAGGCTGTCAGCCGAGCGCAGGTGTCCGAACATCAGCAGGTCCACTCGATTGGCCGCGCGTCCTGCAGCCGATAGCGGTTTCCTGTGATTGAATGGCAGCACCTCGCGATTGTCCGCCATCAACAGCTCGACCCGGGAATCGTCATAGACGAACAGCGCGCTGTAGCAGCGATGGATGTTTTCCAGGGTAGCTTGCGAAGTCTCCCCTATTCGCGGGGTGACAATGCGCAGGTTGAACGTAGCCGGGTGCCGCCCAGCGATGCTCAACTGCGCCGCCCGAAGGGCCGTGAGGACATAGAAGCCTTCCCGGCTGCCGTTCTGGACCATCAGCACGCGATAGTCGCCAATTCGGTCAATGCCGCCGGCGGCCACGATCAAACGCTGGATCAAAAGCTGCAACGCGGTGCGTTCCGCGCGGGAATAGAAGTCCAGCAAGCGTTGCAATATCTGTTGATATACGTAAGTCATCGCCTGCTCATGAATTGCACTCATAACCATTTACCTGGAAATATCGATTGTCGGCGTGATTGCACGACGGGCCTGCCGAGATGGATGAATTTGTTATTGCAAACAGTATTAGCTGCAAGTTTAGTTCTTGCCTCTAGTAATTATTTGATACATATGCAAGAGTCATCCTACCTGTCCAACAAGTCTCTCCCAAGGCCCTTATTTCATTGGGGAAAACTGAATAAACGGCGCGTCCTAGGAGATTTCTTACAGCGTCCCACAGACAATTAATACAGAAAATCAGGAACGGCCCTATCCATATTTCGTCGTTGACTCTGCCCGATCTCTTCTGATGCCCACGAATAGAATTAGAGCAAGCAAGCACGACTTGAAACTGCACTTGGGGGTGTGACCCGACTGAACGCCTGTATCGCGTCATGACTTCTTCCTTGAGACTGAAACAAGCGTTCAATTATCAAGACTTAAATAATGATTAGAAGATACAGATTGACAGCAAAAACCAGTTCAGTTGGTTTTGCCGATCACTTATGTCAGGAAACAGAGGGCGGCCGGCTTGAGGCTGCGGGCCAAGGCGTCATTCGCCAGGCGACCGCGAGCGGCGAACAGGACAGGCAGGAGCAAAGAATGGCCGGTTTGGCCGCAGACCGCGCAAGAGCCGTTAACAATGACTCTTGCGCAAAGGGATGGATCAAGCAGGATCGACTACCTGAAGGGCAACACGTTCACGGCAAGGGCACTCGCCCATGTAACGGTGGGCCTCAACGAACTCGGAGAACGGGAAAACCCGGGTCTTGAGCGGTAGCAGCACCCGATCGGCGGTAAGCTGATTGATATCGCGCAACGCGCGCTGCAAGGCCACCTGGTCCTGCACAATCCCCAGCTCCGGCTTACCGGTGAAATTGCCGATGCAGTGCACAAAGAACTGAATATTCTTCTGGAAGGCCGCGCATGCGGGAAATGGCGTCTGGTTGCCACCTTGCAAGCCATACAGCACCAGGCTGCCCCGCGGTGCCAGCACATCACCCAGCAGCGACATCTGTGGACCGCCAAGACCGTCGAACACCACGTCGACGCCACGGTTGTCCGTCAGCTTGTTGATTTGCATCAGCAAGTCCTGTTCTTCGGTGACGATCACCTTTTCAGCACCGAGCGACACCAGGTATTCACGCTCATCAGCTGTTTTGGTCGCCGCGATCACCCTGACACCCAAAGCCTTGCCCAACTGCACGAATGACGGGCCGGCGCAATGGCTGGCGTCGGTGACCAGGGCAAATTGCCCAGGCTTGACCCGCGCCAGGTCCATGTAGGCGAAATAGGCGATCAACAGCGGCGTGTAGTGCACGGCGGCCTCGATCGGGCTGAGCACGTCGGGATAGCGGGTCAGCGCGGTGCGTGGCAGCACGATGACCTCGCCATACACCGGATAATCGTTCGGGCTCTCTGCGGGGAAGCTGGCGACCTTGTCACCCACCGCCAGATCGTCGACCCCGTCGCCGACGGCGGTGACCACGCCGGCCATTTCATGGCCAAGCCCTGACGGCAGGCGCGCCTGGGACGACGCCAGGTTCTGGCGCCACAGGGTGTCATACCAACTGATGCCGATCGCTTCAACGCGGACCTGCACCTCTCCCGGCGCAGGAACAGCCGCCGCATGCTCTTCGCATTTGAGCACCTCGGCACCGCCAAACTTGTGAAAACGGATCGTGCGGGACATCGCAAACCTCGTCAAAGTAACCTCTAATGCCATGAACTCTATCCGGGCTTTGTACCCAAGACCATCAGTGGCTATTAATAGTCGACATGCCTGTCATTGATTCCGCAGCAAGAATACCGAACCACTCCTGTAGGACTCATCCCCAAGAAAATGCATTTATCCGATGCAGAGCACCAGCCTTTCCCCGTAAGATTCATGCCGGCCATTGTTCTCATATGGCCGTCCACGTCAAGCTTGCCGAATCTGCCAGGACCCCAGATGAATCGTAATGACCTGCGTCGTGTCGACCTGAACCTGTTGATCGTGTTCGAAACATTGATGCATGAACGCAGTGTGACCCGCGCCGCCGAGAAATTGTTCCTCGGCCAGCCGGCCATCAGTGCCGCGCTGTCACGCCTGCGCAGCCTGTTCGACGACCCCTTGTTCGTCCGCACCGGGCGCAGCATGGAGCCAACGGCCCGCGCCGTGGAAATCTTCGCCCTGCTCTCTCCGGCCCTGGATTCGATCTCCACGGCAGTCAGCCGGGCGGCAGAATTCGACCCCGCCACCAGCACCTCGGTGTTTCGCATCGGCCTGTCGGACGACGCCGAGTTCGCCCTGCTGCCCATGCTGCTCAAGCGCCTGCGGGCCGAAGCGCCGGGCATCGTGCTGGTGGTGCGCCGGGTCAATTACATCCTGATGCCGGGCTTGCTGGCCTCCGGTGAAATCTCCATCGGCGTCAGCTACACCGAAGACCTACCGGCCAACGCCAAGCGCAAGGTCTTGCGGCGAAGCATGCCCAAGGTGCTGCGAGCCGACACCGCGCCGGGAAAACTGACCGTGGACGAATTCTGCGCGCGTCCCCATGCCCTGGTGTCCTTTGCCGGGGACCTGAGTGGGTTTATCGACGAAGAGCTGGAAAAACTCGACCGCAAGCGTCATGTGGTGCTGGCGGTGCCACAATTCAACGGATTGAGTACGCTGTTAGCCGGCACCGATATCATCGCCATCGTGCCCGACTACACCGCCGACGCCCTGACCGCCGCCGGCGGCGTACGCGCCGAAGACCCACCCATACCGGTGCGCAGCTTCGAACTGCACATGGCCTGGCGTGGCTCTCAGGACAACGACCCTGGAGAGCGATGGTTGCGGTCGCGGATTCAGATGTTTTTTGGCGATCCTGAGAGTCTTTAGGTGTCGTCGGGCAGGCTGTTCATCTGATCATTTTTGCCTTTCCACAAACCATGGAGCTCCATGCACTTCCAGTGGATTGCTACATTGGGGGCACATCTGAGGGCATGCTTTGGATGGTTTGAAAAGGATGCCCCCAGCCTGAGGTCCAACAGCCCCCTTCTCGAAAAAGTCACCCTTTGCTGTTCCCAGCCGCCGTCGAGCGCTGTCCGATCACCTCAGTTAATGGCTGAACCTCCGTACGAGAACAAGTGGGGATAGTCGAGGGCACATCAATGCCCTTAGAGCCCAGAAAAACTTCCAAGCCTATCTCCAGCAGGCTATTAATGAGGATAGCTCCGACCGGACTCCCAGCGAGTCGATAGGGCAACGCCTCAAGCTTATACGCAACATCATTTCATACCGCCTTCCCCGAGACATCATGGCGCTGAGCAAGATCCAAGTGGACGTTTTGACCCGGAGGGGCATCGAGGCAGGGGACTTTGGCTTTTTTGCAGAACAGCTTGAAAATCTGTTCCATGATCCGCTGCTCACCACGTTGGATGAATACGGTGTGCCGACCCAGATCTCCTCGAAATTCAAAGGGGCGATCTTACCTTCAGAAAACCTTACCCAACTACTCGACAAGTTACGTGCATGGGCGCCTAGAATCGAATAAACACCGTTGACACACTTCGAAAAAAGCATCGTAAGGTGGGCTGTAGATGGAATCTAACAGGGAGTATTGCAGCCATTCACCAGCACCCTAACGCCCGCTACAGTCGTAGAGACCATTCATGCTCGGTGGTATGTGTACGCAGTCAACGGCAACCGGACAGTATGTCAGCGGAGACGACGAATGAAGTACCCAGGCCACCCCACTGATGAGACTCCGCCTTCGTGGTACCACGACCGGGGGCAGTCCTACATCGAGCAGGAGTTCCAGAACGCGATTGAGGATCTCGCGAGTGCCATCGAGAGCGAACACTGGTTCGGAGACACCGAAAAACATCATCGATACAGGGTCGACTTCATTCTCAAAGATGCACGTCTGATTGTCGAACTGGATGGGCACGCATATCACTCGACAAAGGAACAGCTCGAAAAGGATGCGATCCGGCAGCGGTACCTTACCCGTGCTGGTTACTCAGTCATCCGCTTCACTGGACGTGAGATCAACCGTGATGTGCGGAAATGCGTTGCGGATGTTAGGCAAATCTACCTTGAGCGCATGCAGCGGGCTCCAGCGAAATATCGTGTCATGTACGTCGATTACACATTCGTAATGAAGCAGATGCACTTGGCGCTGAGTTTTTATCGGGACATTCATCCTGACAAAACTCTGGAACCCCAATCGATCGAGAGCATCATTCCACATGCGATTTCTTGGCTTCACGAAAAGTCGTTCATCACCGTATTCGTCTTTTGCCCAACGGAAGACCGAAACGAAATCAATCACCTGAACAGCGTGGTGATGGAATACGACACTGGGGAGGTCAGGTTCAATACCCTGACAAGCGACTGGTACACCCTTGATCTAGGTGAGCATATGGAAGCCTATGCTCACCTGTTCGATGAGTTCATCCTGGTCGCGGATGACCCGGTCTACACGGCCCCGTTCCGAGCGGTCCTACCTCAACAGCTCAGAGATCAAAAGGTGGGTTTGTTCACCAATAAGTACTTTGCCAATGGAAAGCTCCTGCGCCTGGGAAACCAGGAGACTCATTTCGCTGGAACCGACCTGGTGCAAGTACGGTGGCAAAACGTCTGGTATGCCATTGGATCATCATTTGGGCTTGTTCCCTATGAGCTATAGCTACCGTGCCATCATTAAAACTCACTGATACACTGCGACTCGAAACGCTAAAGGTTAATCTGCTAGAGTGCCGATCCGCATAGATTCCGTCTGCCTGCGGCGGATAATACGTTACGGCTCTCCGCAGATTCAGCCCCAACTTTCATCCACGAATACCGGATTGAATGACTTTCACCGCAGCCATCAGCTGTTGGTCCAATTCAATCAAAGCCTGACCGAAAAACACCTTGAAAAGTACGGTCGCCTGCACATCGTCCAGTAAATCGAAATGTCCTCCCAGTGTCTTTCCCGTGCGAATAATCAGGTTCGCAGTCTTTGTATTGCCAGCGAATCCAGCGCAAATCAGCACTTGCACGGGCTGAACCGAATACTCTCGAGCCATTTCGATCACGCGTGCGCACAAGTACACGCTAGTGAGGTACACCTGCTCATACTCATCTCCCACAATGAACTGCTCGCTACCACCACTGAGGGTTACTAACCCTTGCGCTCCACCGTCAGCAATTCGCTTAAGCTCCTCAAGGCTGAAACTGACCAGGTCAAACTCGCCGGGTCGAAGTGGCGTGCAATACGACCGCACAGTACTTGCGGCATATCCCCTGACCTTTACTTGCCATTGCCTGAACTCCGTCAACTCGACGGCATGGCCGGCGGGCTGGCTGCACTGCAAATAGTCACCAAGCACCTGCGGAAAGTTGACACTGGTTGGCACCCAAGTACCCCGGTGTCGGCCTCTTCCACGTCCACGGCTGGGCGAGAGCACTGTACGGTTGACCATGGGCGCCGACAGAAGACAGCGCAGGTCATAGCCGATCATAAATAGCGCCGCCTCTAAGCAATGACTGCGCTCCTGCAGCGAACCAGCAAACATTGTCGGCGCCCCGGCAAGGGTCACTTGGATGATCCAACCGAGCTCGAGCTGGCTGCGCGCCCATGAATAGCTCGGTACAGCCTTGGAAAAGAACTGCGGCGAGTTTGCGAAACCGAATGCACCAGGATCACGGATCTGCGCTCCACGCGCCGCACCCGAAGGGAATCTGAGTTGCGCTGGCGTCTGCTTGCCTTGACGGTAAAGTGCATACAGCATGGCGATCGCTGCACCAACCCGGCTGTCATAGATCGGCGAACCAGTCTTGTCGAGCAACGAGTGAATCTTGGTCAGCCCCGCATCGAAACGCAGGATGCTGCTCGCATCCAATTGGGAGAGCTTTTGAATGGAATTCAGGTCGAAAAGCGGAATACAGCTATCGAGGTAATGTACGAGCTTCCCATGACGACGGAGCTGGTGAAGAAAAGGGATAGCTCCGCGAACGCCGCCCCATTGCAATACCGCCAGGCATGCACTGTAGGCAGTGTTGTCACACTTCAAAGCCAGCGCCTTCGTCAGCCGGATACGAAGCAGATCGAGCGATACCTTCGTGCTGGCCCAGTCCGCAGATTTCACCCATTTCCCGGTCTGGTAGTCGTGCCAAACACTTCCCCAACAGTACAGTGCGTGAACTTTTTCGATGCCTACGACTTTGTGGTTCAACCCATCGTCGACAAACCTGCTTTTCGGGAACTGCAGGTGCACAGCTAGCCGGGGAAGCTCCACTTGAAGCCACTCTATAAAACTTCGCACATCCGGCTGCGCGAGAAAGGCCGTCCGATCCATCTGTCTGCCAATTCCCTTTAAAAAAATGATTGATGTGTCCGCGGCCCGCAGATGACAGGATCCATCTCGCGTCGATAGCGAGGCGAGACGGATGCACCCGGCTACGGCAAAAGGTTCACGTGCCGTAGTGCGTCTCAATGAGCGAGAGCATCGCTAGCGCATGCTCGTTGATCTGATCCTGCCCCCAGTCGTCGCCTTTGCCCAGCACGTGGAACATGTGCGCCAGTTTCAAGGAGTCGTACTTGGGCTTGGCGCGGAATGCCGCTTGCTTCTTAAGTACCGCCAGATTGCTGTATGAGGAGTTTTCGCCGGGGCTGAGCAGCACCAGATTGCCGAATCCGTGTAGCAACTCGTCAGGTAATGTCCTGCGGAACTCTTCGTTTTGCGGATGCACATGTTCGACAGAGTTCTTCGACGTAATCCGGTACAGGTGCAGCTTTTCAAGATCAAGCCAGTTGAAGGTGCTGCGTTCACGCCACAGAATGTATTCCAGTTTCTGGAACCAGTAGTGCTCGAAACTCGTGCCGTTGGCCTCCTTGAGATAAGTCACTGTCGTTGCGATGGACACCGGCTCGGCGGTGTCACTGGACAACAGCCAATAGCTCGCTTCTTTCTGGGTCATTTCGGTGAGGGAGAGCTGGTTATCGATCTGTTCGAGCAACGCCAGCACTTGATGCTCCTTCATATCAGGCGAGTCGACCAGCCTTCCCAGGAACGGTGTCAGCCAATACTGAGCACTGCGCTCACCCGTGAGGTAACGCATACTCTGCAGTTGACTCAGGTCGGAAGTGTCCTGAGTGATGGAGCGCCAATCGGGGCCATTGCCTTTGCTTCGATTGTTGATGGAACTCAAGCGCAAGGTTCGTTCATCTTCCTCACCCAGGCGCACCCACTTGACGACCCAGCGGTCGAACTGAAACCGCACGTTCCAGAGGCATTCCATAAACCCCTTGACTTGCGCCGCAGTGGCCTTTTTGACGAAGCGGGAGAAACAGTCATTGAGGTTGCTGTCGTTGAGCCGTGAGCCGATGTCACTCCAATCCTGAGTGCGTCGGTAGATTCGAAACGCATGCATGAGCAACAGACCAAAGCTGACGATCGACTGATAGCGAGCCTCATCCTTCTCCCGCGGCTCTTCAACCGACGCATCGTTATTCATTCTCATCGAACGTATTTCGCTGATCGTGCGGCCTTTCGCATAACCAGCTACGGGGCGATCAAAGGAAAAGTGCTCAAAGGAGTGGTCCGTGAGATCGTTGAATTTCAACCCCCCCCAACTGGCACCAGCGAAGACATCACGTAGGTTTTTCTCGAAGTAATTCCCCATATCTTCGCACGCCTGCCAGATGCCTTCGTAAGTGGCACGGTGCTGCTTGATACGATTCATCAAGCGTGCCTTGAGGATATCGGTCTGCTCAAGCTGGACCCCGCTGGTGTTCAGCGTCGCGAACAGTTTGTTCAGGTCCATGCCTGCGGGCATGACATTGTTGACCCAGGTCACCTGGTTGAACAGATAGTCCCCGACGCGTTCA
The DNA here is from genome assembly GCF_035751725.1 of Pseudomonas frederiksbergensis. Lineage (GTDB taxonomy): Bacteria > Pseudomonadota > Gammaproteobacteria > Pseudomonadales > Pseudomonadaceae > Aquipseudomonas > Aquipseudomonas frederiksbergensis_A. The sequence continues at coordinate 3,045,786 of NZ_CP142104.1, forward strand.
AGGGCTCGCTCGCCTCCCACTGCCTGCAACCTCTTCAGTCTATCGCATGCGACTTTTCGGGCAGCAATCAAGTGTATGAGATAGGGGTTCGAAATCTCCCTTTCGTCCGGCTCGATGTCCGCCGTCAAACCCGCCCAGGCGCTCAACCGTGACTGAACTTCTTCACGAATATTGAATGTGAGTCTCGGCGCATTGCCCAAGATCACAAGCGACCGCAGCGGCGATGATGGCCTCAACGCACAGAACGCAAGCGCCAGCACCATCAATGTCGTCATTCGTTGCTGGCCATCGATGAGTTCGTAGGTCATGCCTGCATCAGAGGTCGAGCCCGGAACTACTTCGCTGGTCAGCACCGTGCCGATAAAGTAATGCGATTGCGCGGGTTGACCGTCCGCATCGGGCTCGCTCGCCAGGATGATCTGCTCCAGCAGTGCCTCCACATCGTCACTGGACCATACATAGGGCCGCTGGTAACAGGGAATGGTCAGCGATATGCCTTGCTGGCATAGCGTGGCGGCAGTCTGCACATTTGACTGGACCTGAGCGTTCATCATTTGCCTCCTTGACGGGCAATGTCAGCGAGGCTGATTCGTTCGATGGCGTCACACAGCGCGGCATCGTACCCAGCAGCCACCCGGGTCGTATCCGGCCAAGCCAGATCCAGGTGAAGCGTGATGGATACCGACTCTACGAAGCGCTTCTTGATACTGTGCTTATCGAGTCCTGCCTCGGTGGTGGTGTAGGTGTAGGTCCGCAAGTACCCGAGTAGCTCCTCATGGGTATGGCTACTGGCGATCCAGTCCATCAGCGGATTTTCCCTTATGTGCGCCTGGACGCCGTCTTCCCGTACGCTGACTTCTTTGATCAGGCGCAGCGAAAAGACCATCCGGAACATCCAGAGGCTGGCTTCGAGCAGTCGGGCAGTACCGAACTGGCTGGCGTACATCAGCAAAGCGCAGTCATACGCCCGGCTCAGGAACACGCTGCCGCACGCATCCTGAGACAACCGTTTGTAGTAGTAGCCGAACGAGTGCTTGAGCGGCGCTTTACCAACGTCGAGCAACGCCTGGCGAAGGCCTTGGAAGTATTCGACGTAGCGCATGGCGTTTACCCCTGCGCCCAGTGGCTGGCGCATTGCATACCCCGCTTGGACGATATGCGCGTCCTTGTCCCAGACATCGCGATTCACCTGCAAGGGCCGATAGGCAATATCGGCAGTATTTGCCAGCGTCCGCTCGGCGAGCTCCGTGACGATCTGCTTACGCTCAAGTATCGGGTCACGATCACTGGCAACGTTTCGCCAACGCAGGCTTTGCCAATGCCGGGATTTCATGAGCGTTGCGACCAGGGGCTTGAGATCGCCGAGGCGCTCCCAGGCCCGGGCGAAATCATTCTGCGCAGCAGGAACCACGCTGCGTAGATGATAAGCCTTGATGATGTCCACGCCACTCAAGCGAACACCAGAAGTGTTCTGAGTTTCGAAGAAGCGATAGGCATCGTCTTCTCGCCGCGTGACTACCAGAGTCACGTTTACGCGGGTGAAATCTATCTGCGGCAGCTTTTGCTGCTCCAGCCATCGAAGATTGAGCTGGATGCGCCGATAGCTTTCTGGAGAGTTGAATTTCAACTCAGGCGCGCCTTTGTCGCCCTTCTGCAGGCAATGAAGCAACGCCAGGCTGGTAATGCGCTGCTGGCCATCGATAATATTCAGAGTGCCCCGCTCACGGCCGTTACCACCTTGCTGGTGCAGGATGATGCTGCCCAGGTAGAAGTCGTGGTGCGGCGAAGCCGCGCTGAAGAAATCTCGCAAATCATCGAGCAGCTTTGCCAGTTGCTCTTCGCTCCAGCGATAGGGCCGTTGATATTCAGGCAAATTCAGGTTGCCGAAAATACAACTGCCGTCGTTGGACGGAATCTTCCTGGCGTTGAACACATCGTCGAGACTCGTAGACGCAACGACGATGCCCTCCACATCGAGCGGCAGATGCGGGGCAAATGACCGCTCGCTCACGGCTTGGTTCATATGACTGTCCTTGTGATGTGTTCTACGGCCTTCCAATCGAAGATGCCAAATTCGTCCAGGAGCGATAGAAACTGAATTAATGGCATAGTGCCACACACCCTAACCCGAAAAGCTTTCGAAATGGCCGCGCAAAGCGCGGATGAGCGCCATCCTGCTGGCCAAGAGCCGTTCGTCTTCACTCATGGATCGGACCTCCGCACATGGCCCTCATCAGCGCACCCATCTTGATCGGTAGCCTGGTGATCGCAGTGATGCTCGATACCCTGACCGCCGGCCTCATCGACTTAATATGCTCGACCTTGGTCCGTCAGTGTTGGCCGATGAAGCTGTCGAGCACCGGACGCAAGGCACCGGCTAACGCCTGACGCAATATCGCCATAGTTGACTATATCCGTTACTCCGGCACGCTACTGGCATCGGAGCCATCGCCCATCTAGTGATTCCATTTCGCACCGGAAAGCCGCTCTACTTGCTCATGTCGTTGCTTCTAGATGCTCAAGCATATCCAATCAAACGACTAAACCTGTCAGAGGTTGGGCCATTACAAACATGCTGGAGATAGCTCAAGCGACCCAAGCCAAGCGGTGCAGCAACCAGCCAGGCCTCGCAACTTAACCTGCAAACAGTCGATCAACTGATCGGGCGAAGGGAGAGCGCTGGTGCTCAGAGGCTCAAGAACCCCACTGAAGCCTGGTACTTCAGAAGGCATTTTGATGGGCAATCAAATCCGCATCGGCGCCATTGCTCTCACTCACCAAACGGGACAGCAGGCTACAAAGAAATAAAGAAATAAAGAAACGCATCGACAAATATGTCTCATAAAGTCAAATATGACCAGTTAATCAACCTAACAAAAATATGAATATCTTTATAAATCATCATATTAGATAAATATCACGCTTAGGCACATCGCTTGCAATGGAGTTTGCTGACATTCACCCACAGGAATTGACCGATGGCATTGCTTTACTATCAAAACCTTGAGCGCCACCGTCCCGACATTCTCATGAGTCGGGCTTTTTATGGCCTCAAGGACTTCAGCGACTTTCTTCAGCAAACCGAAAAGCACCTCAACAGCGACCACGCCGTTAAGCGGCTGGCCTGGGCAGCCGCTTCTCGACCTGAGGGCGATGAAGACAACGCATTGGGCGCTTGGATCAGTCTGGAGGCTCCCGAAGATCGGCCAGGCGAGCCGGAAGCGACCTTCCGTGCATTTCTAGACGAAGACGCTCGTGAGGTATACGAGCAAAGCGCACCAGAAGGCCGCCGCGTGGAATTCAGGTTTGGTCGCCAGCATTCAATCCGCATCCTTGATCGGGATCCCGCCGGCCAGCGCCTGCTGCTGGAACGGCAACCCACCGAGAGCCAGCTGTTGCTGCGCCCCAACACCAACATGCTCAAACGGCAGTTGGAAGCCATCGCCTGCCTGCAAGACACCCCCTCAGCTGAGCACCGGCCCTTGCTGCGCTTGCTGGAGGCCAACGACCACGCATGCTGGCCAGCGTTTGCCGCGCCACCACTGGCTGTCGACGCCTGGAAACTGTTGCTAGACCTTGAGCGCCCCGGCACCGACGAACAGCGTCGCTTCGTCGAGCAGGCCTTGCACACCACGGACTTCATGTTGTTGGAAGGCCCCCCGGGCTCCGGCAAAACCACCGCTATCTGCGAGCTGATCCTGCAAATGGCCGAACAAGGCAAGCGGGTACTGCTTTGTGCCTCGACCCACGTGGCCGTCGACAACGTCCTGGAAAAACTCATGGACGTCCGTAACGAGCATCGCGACCAGATCATTCCCATACGTATTGGCGATAAACGAAACGTCTCCGAAAAAGCCCGCGAATGGCAGTTGGAGAGCTTTCGTACAACCGAACGCAAGCGCCTGCAAGCGGCATTAAGCCGTCAGCGAGACTTGAGCCGGGCTCAACAAACATTGTTGAGCGCTTTGCGTCAGGACGAGCACGTCATAACACAACTGGTGCTCAGTACGGCCAACCTAACCTGCGGAACAACCACAGGCATCCTGCAGCATCCGGATCTGAAAAACCGGCGCAGCAACCACCCACCGTACGACATGCTGATTCTAGACGAGGCCTCCAAGACCACGTTCCAGGAATTTCTTGTCCCCGCAGTGCTAGCAAAACGCTGGATCATCGTCGGCGATCCGTTGCAGCTATCACCTTATGTCGATGAACAGGCCATGGCGGCAAACCTTGACGCTTGCCTGCCCCAGGCATGGCTGCGCAACGCCTGTGTCGATACGTTCATGGCCCGTACCCGGCGACGCACCTCAGTGATTGCCAGCCCCGACAAGAATGCTCGGCAGGCCTACAAGGCTCAAGCCGAGGCACTGGGGGTCAACCTTGCACAAGCTGAGGACGGCACTTCGCTGTGGGATGCCTCGATCGTACTGGGAGCCAGCGAAACCCTGAGCGCACGCCTGGATGAACTGCCTCTGGACACGACCACCGTACGGGGCGAAGCACCTGTAATACTTGAGCGTCGTGCAGCAGCAGCCCGCCAGCGGAACCGGCAACTGAGGACAGCGGAGCCCCTACCCGATTGGAGCACCGAGTTGGCGTGGCGTATCAATGCCCACTACGAGCAACGCCAGGGTAGCAACGAAGCCGGCTCCGAACAGACGCGCAAGTCCCAGCAGATCGAACAGTTGATGCCGGTCGAAGGAACGGGAGCAACGCTTGATCACGTTCAAAGGAACGTGGAACGGGTCCGTAAGGTTGCCCTGCCTTCTATCCTTGAATCCCTACAGGAAGGCTTTGGCCGTAACGCTTGGGAAAAGGCCGGCAACGCACTGAGTGATGGCCTGCCCTCCGACGTCATGGCTTCACGACACATACGGCTGAGTCATCAGCACCGTATGCACCCTGATATTGCTGCTTTCTCGCACCATCACATCTATAAAGGCCAAGCGCTGTTCACCCCTGAGCGGATGACGACAGACCGCACCTGGAGCTACGACAGGCAAGCGGCCTCCTGGCGCCATGTCAAGGCACGCTTCGATGCTCAGTCGAACAGCAACACGGCTGAAGTCGATGAAGTCATCGCAGAACTCAAGCGCTTCGAGCGTTGGGCCAGCAAAAACCGCAGGATGGACGGTCACCCCTGGGAGATCGCGGTGCTCACCTACTACCGCGGACAGGAACGTGCACTGCGTAAAGCCCTGCGTAGCTGGTCCGGAAATGGCTATGCCCAGCGCCACTTTAGCAAGGGCACGAAAGGCAACCCCTACATCACGCTGGATCTGTGTACGGTCGATCGCTTCCAAGGGCACGAAGCCGACCTGGTGCTGCTATCGCTGGTACGTAATCACATGACGGCATTTCTACAGAGTCCAAATCGCCTGAACGTTGCACTGACTAGGGCACGCTACTGCCGAATCATCGTGGGCGATCGCCATCGCCTGGGCAAATACAAGGACAGCCTGCTCAGCAAGCTGGCGGATGAAAAGAACTGGGAGACATCGCTGTATGACAAGCACTAAAACCGAACGCGGCGATATCGTACTGACTCGCGAGATATCCATTTCCTGCTGGCACGTGCTAGGTGAGGTCGCCCGGGCTACCCAACGCCCGGAGTTGCTGCCGCTTCTGCAACGTGCCGGCATGAAGAGCCCCATCGACGCCCTAGACATCGCCATTCACCTTTTTTGCGAGCCCTCCCGCCAAACTGCGGCCCGGCGCCTGCTGGAGATCGCCTGCGGGTTGGGCCTACTGCAACTGCTGCCAGAGTTCAGCGGATCGGGAGCCAACCGTGGAGCCTACGGCCTGACCGAACTAGGCCGGGAAGCCTTGCAACGCGAGGAGGTGTTCGTGCCCGAATACGCCTGTTGGCGGCTGTGGGCCAGCGATGATCCTTTGCTGGAGTGCCCGGTGCTGCTGATCGAACCGATCAAGGAGCCTCGTGCCAAGCAGGAAGTCTATAAAAAAGAGCAACCCGTCCCGGAAAAAATCCCTTCCTGGCTGAACCAGGTCCTACGCAAGACCATCACGCCCCCTGGCAACAAGGAAGCGTTGCGCATCGAGCAGTTGGAGAAAAACCTGCAGCCTCAGGAAGTACAGGCGACGCTTATGGCCACCTGGGACGTCGACAACACCCGCTTGCAATTGCACGGTAAGCTCGATGAAACGCTCATCGACACGCCCTCCTGCACACCAAAAGTAACGGCACAGGCCGTCTGGCAAGGGTTGTTGCAGTCGGCGGGGCTGCACGAGGACTGGGACACTGAGACACTCGCATTAAAAAGGTCCTTCGACGCCAGCAACGCTGCTGAGCGCAATAGCCTGCGTGCCGACCTGCATGTGTCCACACCGCAGCTTCCGAAGTTGGGCCGTTTCGATGATCTGAGCATCGGTCGTGTGGCACTGACCCCGTGTTCGCCTGACGATGCACAACGCTGGGCACAATGGCGCCTGCTCGAACACATCAATCACTATGCCAGCACCGAACAGTTCGAAACCTGGACTACGCAGGCCCACGCCCCTTTCCAAACCTTCAAGCTGACCACACCACAGCGCAAAGAGCTCGCCGAACAGACCTGGCAACGGCGGGAAAACAGCCGCGCCACCACCACTTGGCACCTAGTTGCCGCTGAAGATTGGGGACTGTAATGACTACGAACACAACCAACCCCTGGGTGCGCACTCACACCGAGGTGCTCGACCAGCGTGCCTTGCCCATGCCAGCTGCCTGGCAAGCGACCCAAGTGAACCGCCTGCCAACACTGGAAGTCGGCCGTTCGATCCACATCTCCGGCAATCAGGGAGCCTTGCGCGACGAACTGATTACACTGCTGAACCAAGCAGTGGACATGGTAGTGGTCTGCAGTTTCCTGATTGCCGATCCGGCCTTTGAGGCAGCGCTGAAGGTCACTGCCGAGCGTGGCGTGCGGGTGTATGTGATGCTGGCTTCGGAGGCCCGTCTAGGCAGTGAACCGAATCAGGGCGAGTTCGACCAGAAGACGCACGCGCAACACAAGGCAATGCTCAAGACATTAGGCAAGTCCGTCCTTTTCCGCACGGCGGCACATTTCCATGCCAAGGTAGTCCTGGTCGACCCATATACCCGGCCAGCAGGCGTCCTGCTCACCGCCAACCTCACCCAGGAAGCCCTCACGCGCAACGAAGAGCTCGCTGTCCGCCTGAGCCCGACACAAGTCGAAGGCATCGCCGGTTACCTGCGTTGGGCCATGTGGCAAACCGCGGAACATGAACTGCTTGATGGTCACGACTTCAAGGCCGCCAAACTCGTCAGCAGCGTGCAGCACCCAACGCCCCAGGGTGAAATCTGCGCCACCACGATGAAGCATAGGGGCATCGCCAAACAGTTGCAGCAGGCCCTGAAGAACGCGTCATCCCACATCATCGTCAGCAGCTTTGGCTGGGACGTGCAGCATCCTGTGGTCCAGCAACTCTGCCAACGCGCCCGCGAGGGCCTCAAGGTGACGGTGCTGGCTCGAGTACGCACGGCGGCCATGCCGGCACTGTTGGCGCTGGCAGAGAGTGGTGCACAGGTTTACGGCTTCAAGTGGTTGCATGCCAAGGCGCTGTGGACCGATGCCGGAGACGCCATGGTGATGTCGGCGAATCTGGAGACGCACGGTCTGGACGATAGCTTCGAGCTGGGCGCGTTGCTGGATGTGCGGCAAGCTGAAGAACTCAAGGTACGCCTGGAGCACTGGCAAAATATTGCACCCTGGCACCTGTTGCCAGCCCCGACGCTGGGGGATCTGAGTGGCGAGGTGCAATTGTGGCGCAACGGCCAGTTGAATCGGGTGCAGGTACTGACTGAAGCTGAAGTCAACCTAGGCGAGGTGGTTGCCCAGTCCGCCCACCAGTTGGAGACACCCCGTCCGGGAGTCTCCAGCCCCTCGCAGAGCGATGATCCGGCCCACCAGTTGAAATGCTGCTGGACAGCAACAGCACCATACAGCCATCCAAAGGCGAGCCCTCAAATGCGTCCTGCGCAAGGCAACGAAAAACCCCAACCCTACTCCCCCAAAGTGCTTCGGGAACCTGACGGCCGCCTCACGATAGCCATTACCCAGCCGAGCGAGCTGAACGCTGCAGTACAGTTGCTCGGTGAAATGGGCGCCGCCGCGATCGTCATCGACAGGGGGCAACGCCCATGAGCGATACGCTGCTTTGCTGGCACGCGGAAAGAGCCGGCCTGGACGTACTGGAAGGAGCGCTCGGTAAACTTGCCGAGCACGGCATTCAGATCAGCCGAGTGATGTATCTGATCCAGGCGCAGAGCCATGCACGCATCCCACCCAGCATCAACGATGCGCGAGTGGAACCGATCAGGATCGATCTGGTCGATCCGACTCGGCATCAGCTCATCTATGAAGCGATCCAGGAGCAGGTACTACCCAGGCTGAACACCGTCGCTGGTCGCCTGCACCTGAACCTCTCGCCGGGTACTCCTGCCATGCACAGCGTCTGGCTGATCCTGCATGCCGGCGGGGTGTTTGCCCCTGGCACCCGCCTGTGGTCATCCCAGCCCGACCGGCTTGATCCCGTGCAATTTGAGGTCAGCACCTACCTCGCCGAGATTCGTCGGCAACAGCGGCTGGATCCGAAGGTGCCTTCCTACAATCCGGAAGCCCGCTCAGCAGCACGCCGCGAGGCAATGAACAGCCTGTTTCGCTACGCCCGGGTTACGGGTGCTCCGTTGCTGATACTGGGAGAGCGCGGTACCGGCAAGAGCCGTCTGGTGGAGACCCAGGTGGCCACGCTCAAGCAGCGACCGAACAAGGTGGTCACCCTTGCTTGCGGCGGCCTGGAGTCGACGCTGGCCGAAAGCCTGTTGTTTGGCCACGTCAAGGGGGCCTTCACGGGTGCAGCACAGGAGCGCAAGGGCCTTCTTGCGCAGGCGAATGGCGGCATTCTGTTTCTTGATGAAATCCAGGATCTACCACGGCCAGTACAGCGCCAGTTGGTGCGGGTGTTCCAGGATCGCCAGCGGCGCTACCGCCCCATCGGCAGTGACAAGGAGATTAGTGTCGACTTCGAACTGGTCTGCGCCTCGAACCTTCCCATGGGGCAACTGCGCGAACGCCTGGACGAGGACCTCTGTGATCGCTTGAGCCACCTTTGCGTGTCGCTACCAGCCTTGCGCGATTGCCGCGAGGATTTGCATGAAGACTGGCAACGGGTTTGGGGAGATTGCCGTGTAGATGCAGACCTTCCCGTAACAGCCCCCTGGTCAAATGCCCTAGCGAAAAGGTTGGCAGAGCACCCCCTGACCGGCAACCTGCGCGACCTGCAGCGTCTTGCGGCGCTGTGCATGGCCTGGTTCGAACCCGGCAACGAGGCCCATTGGCTGGACAAGGCTCTTCAGCAGTGGTCCGGTGCAGCCCATGACTCATCAACTGCCGAGCTTATAAGAATGGGCAGCCGCGAGGAGCAAACCAAGTATTTCCATGCTGAATTGGCACTACGAACCAAAGCAACTGAAGGGAGCTGGAAGGCTGCTGCCAAGGCGTTGGATTGCAGCGTAAAAACACTGCAACGCGACGCCGAGGGATACCGAGGCCTGCCAGAAGAACTAAAATACTAATTTAAGGGAATACACTGAAAGCCATACGAATCCATCTTGGTCTCTGTCAGAAATCGCCACTCGCGATTGCTCGCAAACCTGATGCAACTGGGGGCAAAATTGGGGGCATATTTGAACTTTTTCTGCCTGAAAATATTGTTCTAGAGCCTGGTCAAAATGTTTTTTGGTGACCCCGATAGCCTTTAGCGGAAAATCCACAAAACGCCACAAAACAACTCAATAACAAGCGGCTACAGCGGCAGTCAGCCCACTACCTCTTCAGCGCTCACGGGGTATAACTACATGTTCCTGTCAGCCTCCGATCCCTCTGACGTCAGATCCTTCTCCGGCCGTAAACGACGAGATGCGCATGTTCAACGCCGCAACGATGTGTCCGCCGCCGTCAGTCATGGGCGATCAATCGAAATCACCTGACACGCTCAAAGACGATGTGAACCTTCGTCCCATCGGGGCGCCGAAAGTTTTCCACCATCCGGTCGCCATCGACCTTCAGTTGCAGGTCATCCTGCGTACGCACGGCGCCCACCCAGTTTGGAAAAGTAGACCCTTCGACGGTGTTGCCCGTGAACTCGCCATTCTGGTTAACGGTATATCGTCCAAAGAAACCTATGCTACCCGCCATGGCCGCGCGATTTTCCTCATCGGTGCCTTCGCCGCGCACGTTGGAGCGAAACGCCGGCACGCGTGGATCAGTGAGCACTTCAACAAATGTCAATTCTGGTGTGAAAACGAGCCAGCCATGAGGATTGGGGCCATAAGCATTTGAGCGGTTGCCCTCTCGCTCAACCGTTGCGCTGACCACGCGCCACGTGCCGACCAACGAGTTTTCCGCGCCCGCGAAGGCCGTGGAGAAAACCGAAAAGGCAATGACCGCACCTACTCCCAGTACCTTGTTTTTTAGAGTCATCCGTATCACCTTCCATTAACCGTAAGGACGCGATGAAGAATAAAAACTTTCATGCCCTGGTCCAGATAAGTGCCGGGCGTAGGGGGACGTCTTTTCTTCGTCCTCGACAATGAGCAGACGCATCAAGTGACTCCTCGTGGAAACGGGGGCAACGTGGAGAGTCTAGACAGCGGAGGTGTCTGGAGGCTGACCGCTTGCTGACACTCCTGTCAGAAATCGTTTCGACCGCCGGCGCCTGGTCTCGATTGTTTGGATCGAATGCAGCCTCAGCGTGGGCATTTTGTAATGATCCGCTGCGGGAAACCGCGAGGAAGACCCGCATAGCACCCCAGCCCATGCCTCACCCGGTACAAAAATCAACGGTGAGACTGCGACGATGGCACCGCCGTAGCAATCCCGCGCCCCACAGGCTTTCCTGCATAAACGTCCGTCGGAACACCCTCCGCGGACTGGAAATGAACATCGGCTTTTCCGGTGTTCGTATACTGGCCTAAAACCGCTGCGCCACCACGTCCCAAGGTCGCGTTGCCACCCATCCCAGCAGCAAGGTCGCGAAAACGATGACTCCGTACCCCTCACTGACGTCCTTCGCCCCCTGCGAACTCGGCACCCTGCTGCGGAGCCTGCAGCCCATTGCGCCGCTGCTCGATACGCTCTTGGACACGGTGTTTTTCATCAAGGACGACCACGCCCGCTACGCATTCGTCAACCAGACCCTGGCTCGACGTTGCGGCTTCAAGCAAGGTGACGACCTGTTGGGCCTTACCGCCGAGCACGTGTTCCCGGAGCGTTTCGGGCCGTTGTACACCGAGCAGGATCGGCGCGTGCTGGCCAGCGGGCGGGTACTGGCCGACCAGCTCGAATTGCATTTGTATTATGGCAATCAGCCGGTGTGGTGCCTGACGCACAAGCTCGCGTTGCGCGATGCCGAGGGCAGGATCGTCGGCCTGGCCGGAATTTCCCGTGATTTGCAATCGCCGCAATCGAGCCATCCGGCGTTCCAGAAACTGGCGGCGGTGGACGCGCATATCAAGCAGCACTTCGCCCGCCCTATCAGTCTGGCGGAACTCACCGCCATCGCCGGCCTGTCGGTTGCGCAGCTGGAGCGACACTGCAAGCGCATCTTCCAGCTCACGCCCCGCCAGATGATTCACAAGGCCCGCCTGGAGGAAGCCTCGCGATTGTTACTGGAGCAGGATTTGCCCATCACCGAAATTGCCCTGCGCTGCGGCTACACCGATCACAGTGCGTTCAGCCGTCAATTCCGTGCGCTGACGAGCCTTTCTCCCAGCCAGTACCGAGAGAACCAGCGCTGACGTTGTTCCTTTACAGGGCAGCCCCCACCCCATTGCTCCCATCTGTAACACCTGCCTTCGACCCTTGTCCGCAAGCAGCAGGGGCGCAGTTAAAACAATCGCCTAGTAATCAAAGCCTTACCAAAAGCTGAACCTGCAATACAAAACAGGCACGTCGATTGCTTATCTAATATCGTATACGAAATCCTCAATACGATATCTCACCGCACTCATTCGACAGCGAGGCCTTTATGAAAAACCGTGCATTAGCCGCAGCCCTCAGCGTTGTCCTCCTTCCCCTGATTGCCCTTCCCGCCCACGCCGACAAGCTCGACGACATCATCGGCTCGGGCAAGCTGCGTTGCGCCGTGACACTGGATTTCCCACCGATGGGCTTTCGCGATAAAAGCAACGAACCGGCGGGATTCGACGTGGATTATTGCAACGATCTGGCAAAAGTCCTTGGCGTAGACGCCGAAGTCGTGGAGACGCCATTTTCCGACCGCATCCCCGCACTGCTATCAGGTCGCGCCGACGTCATCGTCGCCTCCACTTCCGACACCCTGGAGCGAGCCAAGACCGTCGGCCTGACCGTGCCCTACTTCGCCTTCCAAATGGTGGTGCTGACCCGCGAAGACACCGGTATCAACAGCTACACCGACCTCAAGGGCAAAAAACTCGGTAATACCAGCAGCACTTATGAAGCCATCGCCCTGGAAAAGGACCAGAAGAATTGGGGCAGCGGCAGTTTCCGCGCCTACCAATCGCAGAACGACACACTGCTGGCCGTCGCCCAGGGGCATATCGACGCCACCGTGGTAACCAACACCGTAGCCGCCGCGACCATCAAGTCGGGCAAGTACAAGGGTCTGAAAATCGCCGGTGATGCGCCTTACGTCATCGACTACGTGTCCCTCGGCGCCAAGCGCAGCGAGTACGGCTTGCTCAACTACCTCAACCTGTTCATCAACCAGCAAGTGCGCACGGGCCGCTACAACGAGCTGTTCGTCAAATGGGTCGGCAAGGAGATCCCGCCGGCCAACCTGACCGTGCCCCAGGTCTATTACTGAGGATCGCGGCATGCCAAGCACGCCTGTTCGCCTGTACGGCCGCAGCCTGGTGGAGGGTGCCGCCCAGGGCACCCTGTTGTTCGCCGATGTCGGCTTGAGTTTCTGGGGCGGGGTCGATCCGGTCACCGGTGAGGTCATCGACCGGCATCATCCCCTCAGTGGTGAACACCTGGCCGGCCGCGTTCTGGCAATTCCCAGCGGGCGCGGCTCCTGCACCGGCAGCAGCGTGTTGATGGAGCTCATCAGCAATGGCCATGCGCCGGCCGCCCTGATACTGGCCGAAGTGGATGAGATCCTGGCCCTGGGCGTGCTCGTGGCCGAGGTGATCTTCCAGCGCTCGCTGCCGGTGTTGTGCATTGGCCGCGAGGCGTTCGAGGGTTTACGGGGTCAAGGGTTCGGGCGCGTCGAGGGCAACTGCCTGACGTTGTCCGGCCGCCGGCCCAACGATCAATGGCACGGAACGGGGACGGCCCCGCAGCCGTCCATGCCGTCCAGCGTCCAGTTGAGCGAGCGCGATCGAGCGATGCTCGACGGCACGCACGGCAAGGCAACCCAAGTGGCAATGCAAATAGTCCTGCGCATGGCCGAGATCCAGGACGCCGATGAACTGCTGGACATCACCCAGGCGCACATCGACGGTTGCATCTACACCGGCCCCGCCAGCCTGCGTTTTGCCGAACAATGGGTGCAGTGGGGGGCAAAGGTGAGCGTGCCCACGACGCTCAATTCGATTTCCGTCGACCAGCGCCGCTGGCGCGAGTTGGGCGTCGACCCGGCACTGGGCGAACCGGCCAGCGCGTTGGGCGACGCGTACATGGCCATGGGTGCGCAATTGAGCTTTTCCTGTGCGCCCTACCTGCTCGACACCGCGCCCACGGCCGGCGAGCAAATCGTCTGGGCGGAGTCCAATGCGGTGGTCTACGCCAACAGCGTGCTTGGCGCCCGCACACAGAAATACCCGGACTTCCTCGATATCTGCATCGCGCTGTGCGGTCGCGCACCGTTGGCCGGTTGTCACCTCGATGGGCCGCGCAAGGCTGGGATGATCGTCGAAGTCCCCAGCCTCGGCTCGGTGGACGACAGCTTCTATCCGCTGTTGGGCTATCACATCGGCAGCCTGACCGGGCGACGCGTCCCACTGATACACGGCCTGGAAAATGCCGCGCCGACCTTGGATGACCTGAAGGCTTTCGGTGCCGCGTTCGCGACCACCAGCGCCGCGCCGCTGTTCCACATCGCCGGCGTGACGCCGGAGGCCATGGATGCGGCCAAGGTGCTGGACCGCGACGCCGTGCTGCCCATGGAAACCGTCAACACGACGGGGCTGCTCGCCAGTTGGCGCGAGCTCAACAGCGCCCGGCACCGTCACGTGGATGTGGTTTCCCTGGGCAACCCGCATTTCTCCCTCAGCGAATTTGCCGCCTTGTCACGCCTGTGCACGGGGCGCACCAAACACGCTGAAGTGGTGCTGGCAATCACCTGCGGCCGGGCCGTGCTGGAACAGGCGCGCCAGGCCGGCTACCTGGACGCGATCCAGGCCTTCGGCGCAACGCTGGTCACCGACACCTGCTGGTGCATGCTGGGCGAGCCGGTAATCCCGCCAGCCGCAACGACGCTGATGACCAACTCCGGCAAATACGCGCACTACGCGCCGGGCCTGGTGGGTCGCGGCGTGCATTTTGCCAGCCTTGCCGATTGCGTCGAGGCCGCCTGCACCGCCACCGCCAGCGATCATCCTCCGCAATGGTTGCGGCCCTGCGCACCCGAGGAGATCCCGAGCGATGTTTGACTACAGCTTCCAATGGCGCCCGGCCTTGCGCGCCCTGCCCGACATGCTGGCCGGCGCCTGGGTGACCTTCGAAACCGCGGCGCTGTCGATGATTTTCGGCGTGCTGATCGCCCTGGTCCTGACGGTGATGCGCCAGGCCCGCCATCCGCTGCTGCGCGGTGTCGGCAACGGCTGGGTGTCGATCGCCCGCAACACGCCGTCGTTGTTCCAGATCTACATCCTCTACTTCGGCCTCGGCTCCCTCGGGTTGCACGTCAGTTCCTGGTTTGCCCTGTTGGCCGGTATCACCTTCAACAATGCGGGCTACCTGGCGGAGAACTTTCGCGGCGGCCTCAAGGCGGTGCCGGACACGCAGATGCGCGCCGCTCGCTCCCTGGGCATGAGCGCATTCCAGGCCTACCGGATGATCATCGTCCCGCAGCTGCTGCGTATCGTCTTCTACCCATTGACCAACCAAATGGTCTGGGCGGTACTGATGACGTCCCTGGGCGTGGTGGTCGGCCTGAACAACGACCTCACCGGGGTGACCCAGGAATACAACGTCAAGACGTTCCGCACCTTCGAATACTTCGCCCTCGCGGCGGTGCTGTATTACCTGATCGCCAAGCTGATTGTCGGGCTGGCCCGGCTGTTGTCCTGGCGGCTGTTTCGTTATTGAGGGCGGGTCATGTTTTCTACAAGCCTTACCGTTAACGACGTGTTGTATCTACTCGAAGGTGCCTGGGTCACCGTGCAATTGACCGCCTGGTCGATTTTGCTGGGCACGCTGGCCGGCTTGCTCTTCGGCCTGCTGCGGGCGCTGCTGCCCCGGGCTAGCCTGCCATTGGCCTGGGTGCTCGACGCGTTTCGCAGCGTACCGCTGCTGATCCAGTTCGTGCTGTTCAATTCCCTGAAGAGCATCGTCGGCCTGCAACTCAGCGCCTTTGCCGTCGGTTGCATCGTGCTCGGGGTCTACGCCGCCGCGTATTTCACCGAAATCGTCCGAGGTGGCGTCCTCGCAGTGCCGTTGAGTACCCGACGAGCCAGCCGATCCCTGGGGCTGACGTACTTGCAGGACCTGCGCTTCATCGTCCTGCCGATCGCCACGCGGGTGGCGTTTCCGGGTTGGCTGAACCTGGTGCTGGGGGTGATGAAAGACACCGCGCTGGTGATGTGGATTGGCATTGTCGAGCTGCTGCGGGCATCGCAAACCATCGTCACGCGCATTCAGGAACCCCTGCTGGTGCTGTGCATCGCGGGCCTCATCTATTACGTCATGAGCCTGGTGGTCGCCCGCCTCGGCGCTCGCCTGGAAAGAAGGTGGCAGGAAAATGATTGAGATCGAAAACGTGCACAAGTCCTTCGGCCACCTCGAAGTGGTCAAGGGCGTCAGCCTCACCGTGGACAAGGGCGAAGTCGTGTCGATCATCGGTGGCTCCGGCTCCGGCAAATCGACCTTGCTGATGTGCATCAACGGCCTGGAGCCGATCCAGAAAGGCCGCATTCGCGTGGACGGCGTCGAGGTCCATGACAGCGCCACCGACCTCAACCGGCTGCGGCAAAAGATCGGCATCGTCTTCCAGCAGTGGAATGCCTTTCCCCACCTGACCGTGCTGGAAAATGTGATGCTCGCTCCGCGCAAGGTGCTGGGCAAGAGCAAGCAGGATGCCGAGGCGCTGGCGGTCAGGCAGCTTGAGCACGTGGGCCTGGGGGACAAGCTCAAGGCCTTTCCGGGCAAGCTCTCCGGCGGCCAGCAGCAGCGCATGGCAATCGCCCGCGCCCTGGCGATGTCGCCGGACTACATGCTGTTCGACGAAGCCACCTCGGCCCTCGATCCGCAACTGGTCGGCGAGGTGCTGGACACCATGCGCATGCTCGCCGAAGACGGCATGACCATGGTGCTGGTGACCCACGAGATCCGCTTCGCCCGGGACGTGTCCGACCGGGTGGCGTTCTTCTGCAATGGCCGGGTCCATGAGATCGGGCCGCCGGACCAGGTGATCGGCAACCCGGTGCAGCCGGAGACGGCGGCGTTTCTCAAGTCGGTCAAATAGCGATTAGGCCCGACCAGAAAACACAAGGATCTGACCCATGCGCTCATCCAGAATCATCCACATAGTCAGTTGCCACGCCGAAGGCGAAGTCGGCGATGTCATCGTCGGCGGCGTCGCGCCGCCACCCGGCGCCTCGGTATGGGAACAGTCGCGCTGGATCGCCCAGGACCAGACCCTGCGCAACTTCGTCCTCAACGAGCCCCGTGGCGGGGTGTTCCGCCATGTCAACCTGCTGGTGCCGGCCAAGGACCCGCAGGCGCAGATGGCCTGGATCATCATGGAACCGGCCGATACGCCGCCCATGTCCGGTTCCAATTCGCTATGCGTCGCCACCGTGCTACTGGACAGCGGCATCCTGCCGATGACCGAACCCCAGACGCGCTTGATATTGGAGGCACCGGGCGGATTGATCGAGGCGGTGGCCGACTGCCGGGAGGGCAAGGTGCAGCGGGTCGAAATCAAGAACGTCCCCTCCTTCGCTGACCGCCTCGATGCGTGGATCGAAGTCCAAGGCCTGGGGTCGTTGCAAGTGGACACTGCCTACGGTGGCGACAGCTTCGTCATCGTTGATGCCGAGCGCCTGGGCTTCGCCATTCGCCCGGACGAAGCGGCCGAGCTGGTGGCCGTGGGGCTGAAAATCACCGCGGCCGCCAACGAGCAACTGGGCTTCGTACATCCATTGAATCCCGACTGGTCGCACATCTCGTTCTGCCAGGTCGCAGCGCCCATCGTCCGGGAAAACGGCATCGCTACCGGCGCCAACGCCGTCGTCATCCAACCCGGCAAGATCGACCGCTCGCCCACCGGCACCGGCTGCTCGGCACGCATGGCGGTGCTGCACGCCAAGGGTTTGATGCAGGTCGGCGAGCGGTTTATTGGCCGCTCGATCATCGGCTCCGAGTTCCACTGCCGCATCGACTCACTGGCCGAGGTGGCCGGACGCCCGGCGATTTATCCGTGCATCGCCGGACGTGCGTGGATCACCGGGACCCACCAATTGCTGCTCGACCCGGCCGATCCGTGGCCACAGGGCTACCGGCTCTCGGATACCTGGCCGGGCGCATGATTTCGAGATTCACCCAAAACCCTTGTGGCGAGAAAGCAAGTTCCCTCGCCATAAAAGCACTCTCAAAAACGGAGACAACCCATGAGCAAACGCATCAACTGGAGCGGCGTATTCCCCGCAGTCACCACCCAATTCAACGACGACTTTTCCATCAACCTGGAAAAAACCCACCAAGTGATTTCCAACGTCATTCGCGACGGCGTTTCCGGTCTGGTGGTCTGCGGGTCGGTGGGGGAAAACACCTCCCTGAGCGCCGAGGAAAAAATCGCCGTGACCGAAGTGGCAGTGGACGCTTCCCGCGGCCGCGTGCCGGTGATCTGCGGGGTCGCCGAGTTCACCAGCGTGCAGGCCGCCAAGGTTGCCAACGCAGTGCGCAAGGTCGGTGTCGACGGGGTAATGCTGATGCCGGCGCTGGTCTACGGCTCCAAGCCGTTCGAGACCGCAGAGCATTTTCGCTACGTCGCCCGGCATGCGGACGTGCCGCTGATGGTCTACAACAACCCGCCCATCTACAAGAACGACGTCACCCCGGACATCCTCATTTCGCTGGCCGATTGCGACAACGTGGTGTGCTTCAAGGATTCATCCGGCGACACCCGGCGCTTCATCGATGTGCGCAACGAAGTCGGCGATCGCTTCGTGCTGTTCGCCGGTCTTGACGATGTGGTGCTCGAAAGTCTCGCCGTGGGCGCCGAAGGTTGGGTATCTGGCATGTCCAACGTGTTCCCGAAGGAAGGTGAAACCATCTTCCGCCTGGCCCGCGCCGGACGCTTCGCCGAAGCCATGCCGATCTACGAATGGCTGATGCCGATCCTGCACCTCGACGCCCGCGCCGACCTGGTGCAATGCATCAAGCTATGCGAAGCCATCGCCGGGCGAGGCAGCGCCCTCACTCGCCCACCGCGCCTGGCCCTGCCGGAAGACGACCGGGCGTATGTGGAACAGATCATGGCCAAGGCGATGGCCAATCGGCCGCAGTTGCCGGACGTGGGGCTATAAATACCGACATGAAACTTGATGATTGAATCACAGGCCTGTGGGAGCGGGCCTGCTCGCGAAGGCGGCGTGTCAGGCAACCTGTTCATATCGGGCAAGCCGCTTTCGCGCGCAAGCCCGCTCTCACGAAGGATCCACGCTCCGCAACGGGACCAACCGACCAGCAGCACGGCGCCATCGCCAGTCTTTGCTACGCTTTTCCCGGCGCAATAACGCACGGGAGGCATCCGATGAATTACTTCCTGGCTCAGGCCCTCAACAACCGATGGGCCAACCACAGGCTGCTGGACGCCTGCGCGCAGCTCAATACTGCGGAGTACGAAGCCTACCGCACCAGCTTTTTTCCCTCCATCCAAGCCACGCTGTGCCATATCCTCGAAGTCGACCGTTATTACCTGACCGCCCTCGAAGGCGACGTAGCGGGCCAGGAACGAGATTTCTCCGAGATGCTGGCGTTCACCCAACTCAGGGAAAGCCAGGACCGGACCGACCGGCAACTGGCGGCATTCTGCGAAAACCTTACCCATGACGACCTGTCCCGCGCCATCGACCTGGTGCGTACCGACGGCAAGGTGCGCGAAAGGATCGACCGGTTGCTGCTGCACCTGTTCGAGCACCAGATCCATCACCGCGGCCAGGTCCACACCATGCTCAGCGCCACCCATGTGGATCCGCCACAGCTCGACGAGTTCTTCCTCGATTGCGACCGCAGGTTCCGCGACGCAGAGGAACAGCTGCTGCAACTGGACGAGCAGCGGGTCTGGCGCGATTACCAACCCGATTGAATCGACTGTCCCAAGGAGAGTTTGCCATGAACATGATTCTTCGCTGCTTCGGCGTGTCTTCGATGCTGGTAGCCACCGCGGCCCTTGCCCACCATGGCTGGAGCGAATACGACGCGAGCAAGCCACTGACGCTCGAAGGCACGATAAAGGAGTCGGGATATTCCCATCCCCACGGCACCGTGCGCCTGCAAACCACGGAAAAGACCTGGACCGTCGTGCTCGCTCCGCCTTCGCGCATGGAGAATCGGGGGCTGACCAAAGACATGTTCAAGGCCGGCAACCGGGCCACCGTGGTCGGCTACGCCAATAAAAACAAGCCTGACGAGCTACGCGCCGAACGCATCACCATCGACGACAAGACCACCGAGCTGCGCTGATGCCGGTCGCCGGCCCCGTCGCGCAAAGCTGGATCGATAGACTGGGCGACTCGTCCCTGGGCGTGGCGATGCGCAGCGACCTCTGGCTTTATCCGCTGGTGGAAGTGGTGCACATCGTCGGGTTTTCTGTCCTGGTCGGCGCGGTGGTGATATTCGACCTGCGCGTCCTCGGGCTGTCCAGGAACATCGCCGTGACCGCGCTGGCGCGCCATCTGCTGCGATGGGCCGTCGGGGCACTGCTGCTGATCGTGCCTGCCGGCTTGATGATGTTCAGCGCCCACCCTCACGATTTCGCCGGCAACAACGTGTTCATCCTCAAGCTGTGCCTGATCGCGGTGGCAGGTCTCAATGCCCTGCTGTTCCACGTGGGACCCTACCGTAACGTCGAGCGATGGAATATCGGCCGCACCGCGCCGGCCCTGGCCAGAATCCAGGCGCTGCTGTCCGTGGTGCTCTGGATCGCGGTGATTGGCTGCGGTCGCCTGCTGGCCTACACCTGAGGCACGCCCCCAAAAAAAAGCGATGGCCGCTGCGGGCCATCGCCAAATCGCCCACCTCAGGCGCTCTCAGATCCGTGCGGGTGACACGATGATTTTCACGTTGTGTTCCTTGTTGTTCACCAGTTCCTCGAAGCCCTGCCCGACGATCTCCTCCAGCTGGATGCGCCCGGTCACCAGCGGCGAGATGTCCAGGCGCCCGTCGGCGATGAAGGCAATCACGTCGACGAACTCGCCGTTGTAGGCAAGCGCGCCCAGCACCTGCTTCTCGGTGGAGACCAGCTCGAAGAAGTTGAACTCGCTCGGTTCTTCGAAAATCCCCACCAGGACACATTTGCCGGCCTTGCGGATAAGGTCGATGGCGAACTTGGCGGTGTGCTTGTTGCCGATGCACTCGAAGCTCACATCGGCGCCCAGCCCACCGGTCAGGCGCCGAACTTCGGTCAAGGCGTCGCATTCATTCGGATCGATGACATGGCTGGCCCCGACTTCCAGGGCCTTGGCCTTGCGCGCACCGGACATTTCCAAGGCAATCACCTGGGCCGCGCCGGCCGCCCTGGCGCACATGATCGTGCAGAGGCCGATGGTCCCGGCACCCACCACCACGACATTCTGGCCCAACAGGCTGCCGGCCTTCTTCACCGCATGCATGCCCACCGCCAGCGGCTCGATCAACGCACCGGCCTCGGCGGGAAAGTTGACAGGCAGTTTGTATAGCAAATTCGCCGGGACGTTGACCAGCTCCGCGAACGCACCGTTGTTCATCAGCCCGGTGAAGGCCAGGTTTTCGCAGATGTTGTACAGCCCGTGGGTGCAGTAATAGCAGGTGCCGCAGTGTTGGCAGGCGTCCGCCGCCACTGGCTCGCCGACGCTGAAGCCCTCGACGCCCTCACCCAGCTCGACGATTTCCCCGCAAAACTCATGGCCGAGGATGCACTGCCCCTTGATTCCGGTCAGCGGGTGCGGCGCCTCCACCGGGATGAACACCGGCCCGGCCACGTATTCGTGCAGATCCGAACCGCAGATGCCACACCATTGCACGCGGATCTGCACCCAACCGGCGGGCGGTGAAACCGGCAGCGGCACGTCTTCGACGCGGATGTCGTTGCGGCCATGCCATACGGCGGCGCGCATGCTGCGGGTCGGTTTGATTGAAACGTTCATAGCGTTGCCTCCAGAATTTTCATAGGGGCGACGACTCAAGCGTCGCCCGCTTGGTCAGTGCTGTCCGATGAAGTCGAGAATCAATCGATTGACCTGTTCCGCTGCTTCCATCTGCACCATGTGCCCCTGGCCCGGCAGGACTTCGACCCGCGCCGATAACCCTTCGGCGTGAGACGCCGGGATGATCGCGTCGTCGCTGCCCCAGATCACCAGGGTCGGGACGTGGCCGGCCTGCACGACGTCGCGCAGGTCCGCCTGCTGGCGGCCGTCCTTGAACAAATTCCCGGCCAGTTGGCGCAATGCGATGTCCACGCCTTCCAGGCGCTTGTACTTGAGCATGTCGTCGAGCATCTGCCGGTTGACCAGCTCGGCATTCGAGAACAGCTGTACGAGCTGTGGCTTGAGGGCGTTGCGATTGGCCGCGTCGACGAAGCCTTGCAGGTAACCGCCGTTGATCTCCGCGCCCAGGCCGGCGCTGCCGATCAAGGTCAGCGAGCGCAAGCGTTGCGGCATCAGGCGCGCGGTATTGAGTGAGACGGCCCCACCCATGGAATGCCCGACGAGATGGGCCGTGTTGATATCCAGGTGATCGAGCAACGCCAGTACCACACCGCTCAGCTCATCGAGGTCGCCGCGTTTCAGGTTTTTTGCCGACTCGCCATGGCCCGGCAGGTCCAGGGCAATCACTCGACGCCCGGCTGCCAATGCTTCATGGTTGAACAGCCAGTTGTTCAGGTCGCCGCCAAAACCGTGCACCAACACCAGCGGCGTACCGCCCTCGCCGCGCTCGAAATAGCGGATCACCCGGCCGTCAACCTCGACTTTCTGCGGTTTCGGGCCACTGTCTTCGTCGGCCGCGTCGCCGGGCACGAAGTTGGATTGGAATTGTTCAATGACCGCGTCGATCTCGGCGTCGCTGGCCTCGCCTTCGACGACGATGCCGAGCAAGGCGCCGACCGGCAGGGTTTCATCCTGACGAGCGACCTGGCGGCGCAGGACCCCGGAGAACGGCGCTTCGACGCTGCTCGAGATCTTGTCGGTCTCGACGTCCATCACTTCATCGCCCTTGGTGATGGGCTGCCCCTCTTCCTTGAGCCAGGCATCGACCCGGCCCTCGGTCATCGACAGGCCCCACTTGGGCATGGTCAGGGTAAAAATCTGGCTCATCAGCGCTTGCTCCACTCGATCACGTTGAGCACGGCTTGTTCGATCTTCGCCGCGTCAGGGATGTACAAGTCTTCCAGGGAATCGGAGAACGGCACCGGCGTGTGCGGCGCGGTGACCATTTCAATCGGAGCCTTGAGCGCGCCGAAGGCCTTTTGCGCCACCAGCGCCGAGATGTCGGTCGCCATGGAGCAGCGCGGGTTGGCCTCGTCGATCACCACCAGGCGCCCGGTCTTCTCGACGCTTTCGAGGATGCTGTCCTCGTCCAGCGGGCTGGTGGTGCGCAGGTCGATCACTTCGCAGTCGATGCCGCGGCCGGCCAGGTTGCGCGCCGCGTCCATGGCGGTGTTGACCAGCCGCCCGTAGGACACCAGGGTCACGTCCTTGCCGTCGCGCAGGAAGTTGGCCTCGCCGAACGGCACGGTGTAGAGCTCTTCCGGCACCTCGCCCTGCATGCTGTAGAGCAACTTGTGCTCGCAGAAGATCACCGGATCGTTGTCGCGAATGGCCTGGATCAGCAGGCCCTTGGCGTCGTAGGGCGATGATGGGCACACCACTTTCAGCCCCGGAATATGCGTCCACAAAGACGTGAGCATCTGTGAATGTTGCGCCGCGGCACGCAGGCCGGCCCCGACCATGGTGCGGATGACCAGGGGTGTGGAGGCCTTGCCGCCGAACATGTAGCGGAATTTCGCCGCCTGGTTGAGGATCTGGTCCAGGCAGCAGCCGGCGAAGTCGACGAACATCAGTTCGCACACCGGGCGCACGCCGCAGGTGGCAGCGCCGACCGCCGCGCCGACATAACCGATTTCCGACAGCGGCGTGTCCAGCACGCGTCCGGGAAACTGGTCGTAAAGCCCCTTGGTGACGCCGAGCACGCCGCCCCAGGCATCGTTCTCACCGGGTGCGCCGGCACCACCGGCCACGTCCTCACCCATGATGAACACGCTGGAGTCGCGGCGCATTTCCTGGGCCAAGGCTTCGTTGATTGCCTGCTGATAGCTGATTTTTCTCGCCATGATGGGATTCTCTCTTGTTGTTTTTAGGAGGGCGTTCAGGGATAGCTGACGTAGACGTCGGTCAACAGGTCCGCCGCGCAAGGCTTGGGATCGGACTTGGCCTTGTACACGGCGTTTTCGATCAGCATCTCGACTTCCTTGTCGATCTGGTCCAACTGCTCGACGGTGAGCAGCCCAGCCCGGGTGGTACGGTCGCGGAACTGCATCAGGCAGTCCTGGTTATCGCGGAAATGCTTGACCTCGTCGGGTGCGCGATAGGTCTGGGCGTCGCCCTCGAAGTGGCCGTAGTAGCGGGTCAGCTTGACCTCGATCAACGACGGCCCCTCCCCGGCACGGGCGCGTTCCACAGCAGCTCCGGCGGCTTCATGGACGGCAAAGAAGTCAAAGCCATCGACGGTCACGCCGGGCATGCCGAAGCCGGCGGCGCGGTCGGCGATGTGGTCGCAGGCGACCGACCAGTTCGACGCGGTGGCTTCGGCGTAGCCATTGTTTTCCGCGATGAACAGGCACGGCAGGTTCCACACCGAGGCCATGTTCATGGCTTCGAACACAGCGCCTTCGTTGGAGCCGCCGTCGCCGAAAAACACCACGGCGACGCTGTCGGTGCCCTTGAGCCGCGCCGCGAGGGCCGCGCCGACTACCAATGGCGCACCGGCGCCGACGATGCCGTTGGCGCCGAGCATGCCTTTCTCGAAATCGGCGATGTGCATCGAGCCGCCCTTGCCTTGGCAGACGCCGGTTTTCTTGCCATAGATCTCGGCCATCATCCCGTAGACGTCCACGCCCTTGGCGATGCAATGGCCGTGGCCACGGTGGTTGGAGGCGATGCAGTCGTCATCGCCCAGGTGGGCCATGACGCCGGCGGCCGAGGCCTCTTCGCCGGCATACAAGTGGACGAAACCAGGGATCTCGCCAGTGGCGAACTCCACGTGCAGGCGCTCTTCGAAGGCGCGGATGGTGCGCATGACCTGATAGGCGTGCAGCAATTGATCATGGGTGAGCGATGTCGACATTTTTATTCTCCAGGGGTGTCTTCTTGAAGGTTCAAGGGGTGTTGCGGGTGCTCGCGGCCGATGGCCAACAAGCGTTGTTGCGCGGCGTAGGTGAGCACCGCGTTGACGTCGATGCTCAGCGGGCCGCCGGCATCGAGGGTGACCGTGGGCCGGTCCTGCACGTTGAATTCGATTTCCCGCTCGCCATCCAGGGCCAACGTGCCGGCCGAAAGCGACAAGCCATGGGCGACGCCGGGTGCCAGCGGGCCAGCGGCCAGTACCCCACAGCCTTGCAACAAGCCCGGCGCGAGCGGCACCAGCAGCGCTTCGGGCGATTGCGGGTCCAGGCGCATCCAGGCACCGCCCGGCGCCTGGCGGGACACCGGAAACCACAAACCGCACAGCGCCGACAAGCCGATGGACTGCGGCTCGGCGAAGGTCACGAACACTTCGGCCAGATCCTGTGCCCGGCTGATGGCCCGGGCGCCGACGAAGCGCAGCGGCGACACGGCAACGTCCACCAGGGCGACTTCACGCAAGCCGCGAGCGGCATCGCATACCAGCAAACGCTTGTTGCGGCGCAAACCGATTTCGTCCGGGATCCTGCCGCTGGCGTACAGCCCGCCGGCCAGCCCGGCGCTGGTGGCCTCGCGCAGTTCGGGGAAAGCATTGTTGGTGCCGGTGGAAAGGGTCAGCAGAGGAATGTCGCCAACCTCGGCCGCCACGGCTTTGTGGGTCCCGTCGCCGCCCAGCACGGCGATCAACGCCACCCCGCGCTCGGCCATCAGGCGTGCGGCGCGGCGGGTGTCTTCGACGGTCTGGCGCAGGGTCAGGTCGAGGAATTCCAGGGCCGGCCAGTGGCTGCTGCGGGCCTGGCGACTGTGGCTGTTCTTCAGCACGGCGGCGGCCATGCCGATCATGTCGGTGGGCATCAGCACGTGCTCGATGCCGGTGGCGCCGAACGCGGCCAGCAGGCGCTGGATCACCGAAACCTTGTCGGTACTGGAAAACAGCCCGGCATTGGCGGTCAGGCGCCGCACGTCACGGCCCGATGCGGGGTTGGCGATGA
The DNA here is from genome assembly GCF_035751725.1 of Pseudomonas frederiksbergensis. Taxonomy (GTDB): domain Bacteria; phylum Pseudomonadota; class Gammaproteobacteria; order Pseudomonadales; family Pseudomonadaceae; genus Aquipseudomonas; species Aquipseudomonas frederiksbergensis_A. Next base: position 3,071,607 of record NZ_CP142104.1, read on the forward strand.
TGCCGACAGTGAGCGGTTGGCGGCTCATGGCGCCACCGTGGCGGAAACGATCAGCTGGCTTGGCGTGCAAGTCATAGGCACCTCTTTTTATTATTGGAAGCCCAGCGGGTGTGGGTCCAAGGCCTAGAGCAAGGCCGGTGCCAATTGCTCGATACCTGGCGAGAATGCCCGAGATAGAGGGCTCGCGGCGTCCCGTGGCAAACGTCGCCGCCAAGTCCGGTGAGACGCCACATGCCAGCCTGCACGACCAAGCCGCGAGACGCTGAGACGTGGCGTCTCACGTCGGCCCCCGCGCTCCGTCGGGCTTGTCTGAGCCCGGCGATCAGCGCTTAATGTGCCGACAACGACAAGAAGCTGAACCGGAGGCCCCTATGCTTTCCGCTCACTCCAGGGCGCATGTGGATTGCGTCAGCCGCGTGCTGAAGAACGCCACCCAACTGCCGCAATTGCCCGTGCCGGACCTGATCCTCGACTCCTGGCGCCGCTCCATGGAGCAACATCACCTGGACCCCGGCTCGCTGCAGGGGCCGCGAATCCTGTCCAACGACGTGCTCAAGCAATGTCGCGAGCGCTCGGAACTGTTCCTCAATATCGCCAGCGACGAAGTGGCACGCCTGCATGGCCGGGTGCGCGATGCCGACTATTGCGTGCTGTTGACCGATGCCCAAGGCCAGACCATCGACTATCGGGTGGAAACCACTCTTCGCAACGACTGCCGCAAGGCCGGGCTGTACCTGGGCACATGTTGGTCGGAAGGTGAAGAAGGCACCTGCGGCGTGGCGGCGGTGCTCACGGCCAAGACGGCGGTGACGGTGCACAAGCGCGACCACTTCCGCGCGGCATTCATCGGCCTGACTTGCTCCGCCGCGCCGGTCTTCGACCCCCAAGGCGAGTTGCTCGGCGTGCTGGACGTCTCGGCGGTGCGCTCGCCGGATGACCGACGCTCCCAGCACCTGATCCGGCAAATGGTGGTTCAGAGCGCCCGGGAAATCGAACAGGCATTTTTCATGAGCAGTGCCCAGGGCTATTGGGTGCTGCGGGCCCATCGCAACGCCGGCTACGTCGACAGCCAGCCGGATTTCCTCTTTGCCTGGGATGACGACGGCTGCCTGCAAGCCCTGAACCCGGCGGCGCGCCAGTACCTGATGCAACGCTATGGCCAGCTGCCTCGCCACATCAGCCAGGTCTTCGACCCACAATTGCTGCACCGCGCCCGGGACGAAAGCCTCTACCCCCTGGAAATGGACTTGCATGGCCGCTTGAGCGCGCCACGCCGCCGCGCCACATCGCGCCAGCGCGCCGCAATGACGCCGACCGAACTCGACCCACGCCTGGCCGACAGCCTGAACCTGGCGGTGCGCGTCAAGGACCGTAACCTGCCGGTGCTGATCCAGGGCGAGACCGGTTCCGGCAAGGAAGTCTTCGCCCGCCAGCTGCACCAGGCCAGCCAGCGCCGCGACCGGCCTTTCGTGGCCTTGAACTGCGCGGCCATCCCGGAAAGCCTGATCGAGAGTGAGTTGTTCGGCTATGTCGCCGGCGCCTTTACCGGCGCCTCGGCCAAGGGCATGCAAGGCCTGTTGCAGCAGGCCGACGGTGGCACGCTGTTCCTCGATGAAATCGGTGACATGCCGCTGGCCTTGCAAACGCGCTTGTTGCGGGTGCTGGCCGAAGGCGAAGTGGCGCCGTTGGGGGCCTCACGGCGCAAGGCTGTGGACATCCAGGTGATCTGCGCCACCCACCGCGACCTGGAAGCCCTTGTGGCGGCCGGCGAGTTTCGCGAGGATTTGTATTTCCGCCTTGGCGGTGCGCGCTTCCAGCTGCCGCCGCTGCGTGAGCGTACCGACCGGTTGGCGTTGATCAATCGCATCCTGGAGGAAGAGGTGGCGCTGTGCGGGGGGCCGGTGCAACTGAGCGGCGCGGCGCTGGAATGCCTGCTGGGGTATCACTGGCCGGGCAACGTCCGGCAACTGAGGCATGTGCTGCGCTATGCCTGCGCAGTCTGCGAAGCGAGCGTAATCCAGCTCGACCATTTACCGGAATCACTGCACGGGGAACAAACCACCGCGAACGCCGACGAACCCAGCGCCAGTCCGGAACGCCAGGCGCTGCTGGATGCCTTGGTGCGGCATCGCTGGAAACCCACCCCCACGGCCCGGGCGCTGGGTATTTCCCGGGCCACGCTGTACCGCCGGGTGCATCAGCATGGGATCGAAATGCCCGGCAGGCGCCCCGGGTGAGCGCTTATCGTCGCGCCAGCTCATGCCGCACGCATTGTTCGTAGTAAGTCTGCTTGACGGCGGCGGGCTTGAGCCGCGACGCGCTGTTGTAGGTCTGCTCGGTGATGCCCAGGGCAGTCATGCGCATCCAGGGGCGAGGAAACTTGCGCACCTGCAGCTTCTTGCGTGCGCCATACAGGCTGACCCCGGACAGCTTCGACGCCTGGGCGCCCGCTGCGATGTCCGAACCCCAGCGACACACCGACTGCTGGTTTGCCGTCAGGGCCCGGGCCTGGGCTTCAAGCGAAACGGCGGCCATGAGCATGGCCGCCGCGATCCAGATAGAAACACGCATAGGTTTGTCGTCCAACTTTCTGAAATGAAAGAAGTTTGACTTCAACTTAATGAGCAAGGGGCCAGCACGATCAGGCAATTTTTTGTGGCGAGGGGATTATCCCCTCGCCACCAGATTACTTACCGGCCTTCGCCTCCTGCAGCAATTGCTGGATCACCTGCTCCTGCTCGCCATAGCGCCCTTCGCCAAAGTGGCTGTAGCGTACCTGTCCCTTGGCATCGATGAAGTAATGGGCCGGCCAGTATTGGTTGTTGAAGGCGCGCCAGATTGCATACTGGTTGTCGATGGCCACCGGGTAGTGGATGTCGAGCTTGCGCACCTGCTCGCGCACGTTATTGATGATCTTCTCGTAACCGTACTCCGGGGTGTGCACGCCAATGACCACCAGCCCGTCCTTCTCGTATTTCTTCGCCCAATCGTTCACATACGGCAGCGTGCGCTGGCAGTTGATGCAGTCGTAGGTCCAGAAATCCACCAGTACCACCTTGCCCCGCAACGATTCGCTGCTCAGCGGCGGCGAGTTGAGCCATTGCACTGCGCCGTCCAGCGCAGGCATGGCACCTTGGGCATCGAGCGTCGGCATGGTGCTCGCGCCCGCCTTGCTCACCACGTAGTCGATGGCCTTGGGCACATTCTCCAGCAGGCTTTTCTCCAGGCTGGCCGACTGTTGCGATGACGTCGCCGCCAATAACCGGTCATCCGCCCCAGTGCCGATTGCCACAGCCGCCAGCAAGACCAGCGTACCGGTGGCCCGACGCAGCCAGGCCGTGATCGGCAGCGAGGGTTTCAGCCGACCGATCAAGCCCCGACCGGCAAGGATCAACGTCCCCAGCGACAAGGCACTGCCCAGGCCGTAGGCGAGCAACAACAGGCTGGTCTGCGCACTAGCACCCTGCAGCATCGCCCCGGTCAGGATGACGCCGAGGATCGGCCCGGCGCACGGTGCCCAGAGCAGCCCGGTGGCAATGCCGATCAGCACCGACGCGACAGGCCCGCCCATCCGCCCGGCACCGGCATCAAGACGATTGCCCAGGCTGACCAGGGGCCGGGCGAGCCAGGTACCGACCCGGCTGAACATCAACGACAAGGCGAACAGCACCATCACCACCAGGGCGACTTGCCGACCGACGCTGCTGGCCCGTATGACCCACTCGCTGCTGGCGACCGCCAGGCTCGACACCAGGGCAAAGGTCAGCACCATGCCTCCCAGCGTCAATAACACCGAGCTGCGCGATTGATTGGCCCGGGCGAACAGGAACGGCACCACGGGAAGAATACAAGGGCTGAGGATCGTCAGGATCCCGCCGAGAAATGCGATCAGAAGCATGGCAACACCTCAAAATGGAATGAAGCACGAAAAAGTGCGGGCACCTTTGTGGCGAGGGAAATCATTCCCTCGCCACAACCGCGCATGCATGGCTGGCGTGGTGCTTTCAACTCTGGTTGGTGCAGTTATCGGAAAGCTTGCGGTAATCCAGCGCCTGCTCATGACCCGCCGAATCCAGGTAGGTCATGTGCGCATTCACCACGCCGCAGGCCGGCTGTGGGTCTTCACTCAGCGACAGCACCTTGCGCACATCCAGGTGAGTGCCATAGGTATAGGTTTGCGCCTGGACGTTGCTTTCGGCCCGGGCCGACAGGGTGCAGATGTTCAGTGCGGCGAACAGGCAGGCGGCGTAGATGGCTTTGGTGTTCATGGTGCGCTCCTCGATTCAATGGTTGTTTATCGCTGAGGCCGGTTGGGTTGCCTCGATGGAAGCCATTGAATGCCACCCAGGTATCGCGCCTGTATCGAGCCGGGGGGCTTTTTGCATCGCCGTGTATCCGCCGAGCGCCAGATACACTGCAATACAAACCGTCGCGAGCCAGGCCGGCTGGTGGCTGTAGACTGACCCACATCAAAACGCCAAGGGGCAGAACACCATGGATCATGTCGATCATGTGTTGATCGTGGATGACGATCGCGAGATCAGGGAACTGGTAGGCAACTACCTGAAAAAGAACGGCCTGCGCACCACGGTGGTCGCGGATGGCCGGCAAATGCGCGCTTTTCTGGAAACCACGCCGGTCGACCTGATCGTGCTGGACATCATGATGCCCGGCGACGATGGCCTGGTGTTGTGCCGGGAACTGCGCGCCGGCAAGCACAAGGCCACGCCGGTCTTGATGCTCACCGCTCGCAACGACGAGACCGACCGCATCATCGGCCTGGAAATGGGCGCCGACGATTACCTGGTCAAGCCTTTCGCCGCCCGGGAGCTGCTGGCGCGGATCAACGCGGTGCTGCGGCGCACGCGCATGCTGCCACCCAACCTGGTGGTCACCGAGAGCGGGCGCCTCCTGGCATTCGGCCGCTGGAGGCTGGACACCACGGCTCGGCACCTGCTGGACAGCGACGGCACCATGGTGGCCTTGAGCGGCGCCGAATACCGCCTCCTACGGGTGTTCCTCGACCATCCGCAGCGGGTGCTCAACCGCGACCAGCTGCTGAACCTGACCCAGGGCCGTGACGCCGACCTGTTCGACCGTTCCATCGACTTGCTGGTCAGTCGCCTGCGCCAACGCCTGTTGGACGACGCCCGCGAACCCGCGTACATCAAGACCGTTCGCAGCGAAGGCTATGTGTTTTCGCTGCCGGTGGAGATCCTCGAGGCCCCGGTATGAGACTGCCGCTGCGTTGGCCGCGCACCCTCGCCTCGCGCTTGTCGCTGATCTTCCTCATCGGCCTGATCCTGGCCCAAGGCTTGTCATTCGGCGTCCAGTACTACGAACGCTACGAGAGTGCGAAGAACACCATGCTCGGCAATCTGGAGACCGACGTCTCGACGTCGGTGGCGATACTTGATCGCCTGCCTGCCGCGGAGCGCCCCGCGTGGCTGCCCAAGCTTGCGCGACGCAACTACGGCTACGTGCTCGACGAAGGCCAGCCAGGCACGCCGATGCTTCCCAACAACGCGCCGATATCGGTCAGCTCGATCCAGCAAGCCCTCGGCGAAACCTACGCGCTGACCTACAACCAGATCCCGGGCCCGAAAATGCACTACCAGGCGCACCTGCGCCTCAAGGACGGCAACCCGCTGACCATCGATGTGCGCCCGGCCATGGCGCCGCTTTCGCCTTGGTTGCCGATGGTCTTGCTGGGGCAACTGGCGCTGCTGATCGGCTGTACCTGGCTGGCCGTGCGGATCGCCGTCAGCCCCCTCACCCGGCTGGCGCAGGCGGTGGAGACCCTGGATCCCAACGCCCACGGTGTACGCCTGGACGAAAAAGGCCCGACCGAGGTGGTCCACGCGGCCAAGGCCTTCAACGCCATGCAGGACCGCATCGCTGTCTATCTAAAGGAGCGGATGCACCTCTTGGCCGCGATCTCCCATGATTTGCAGACCCCTATCACCCGCATGAAGCTACGGGCCGAATTCATGGACGATGGCATCGAAAAGGACAAGCTTTACAGCGACCTGGGCGAAATGGAGCACCTGGTGCGCGAAGGCGTGGCCTACGCCCGCAGCATCCATGGCGCCACCGAAGCCAGTTGCCGGATCAGCCTGGATGCGTTTCTCGACAGCCTGGTGTTCGACTACCAGGACACCGGGCAAGACGTACAACTGTCCGGCAAGAACGCCGCGATCATCGATACACGCCCGCACGCGTTGCGTCGGGTGCTGGTCAACCTGGTGGACAACGCATTGAAGTTCGGCGGCTCGGCGCAGATCCAGGTCCAGCCTGCCGCCAACGGACAATTGGCGATCCAGGTATTGGACCGAGGACCCGGTATCAGCGAGCAGGAGCTGGCCGAAGTGCTCAAGCCGTTCTACCGGGTAGAAAGCTCGCGCAACCGGGAAACCGGCGGCACGGGCCTGGGCCTGGCGATCGCCCAGCAACTGGCGAACGCCATGGGCGGCGCGCTGACCTTGAGCAATCGCGAAGGCGGTGGCTTGTGCGCGGAGTTGCGATTGGGGTGCGATCCGCAGGCGTGAAGTTGATAAAGACCCCGTGGGAGCGGTCAGGTTTGTATATCAGTGTGTCAACCAGCACAGCGCATACACAAACTTGCACACCGCCCCCTTCCGGACACACCCCGCTTACACCCATTTGAAAGACTCCTCATGTCCCCGGCCACCACGGCGCCGGGCCCCGACTTCCAAGGAGCTTTCCCATGCCTACCGCCACCGCAACGCCGCCTGCTTTCCGCTACCAGGGTTGGTCGCTGTTCAACATGATTGCCGCCCTGGTGCTGCTGATGACCGCGCTTATCCTGATCATCAACCCGGACCTGACCGAAGGCGTGCGCAGTGCCATTCGCGCCACCGCTCGCTCATCCTTCGTCCTCTTCCTGCTGGCCTTCACGGCCTCGGCGTTTGCCGTGCTGGTGCCCTCGCCCCTGAGCAAATCCCTGGTGCGCGAACGGCGCTTCATCGGGCTGGCCTTTGCCTTTTCCCATCTGGTCCACGCCTTGTTGATCTACTGGTACGGCCAGCTCAACACCGAGTTCTGGCCTGGCCGGACCACGCTTGGCAATGTGCCCGGCACCGTAGGCTACGTGTTCATCCTGCTGCTGGCCCTGACCTCATTCAAAAGCACTAAGCGACTGATTGGCACCACCGCCTGGAAGCGCCTGCACACGACCGGCATGTGGGTAGTGGCGGCGATCTTTGCCTACTCCAACTTCAAGCGCATTCCCATGAGTGACTGGTACGTGCTGCCGTTCGGCCTGATCTGCGCCGCCACGGCGATCCGCCTGGTGGGCAAGCTGGCCCAGGCCAACAAGCGCCAATCCTTGGCACGTGCGGCCTGAGCGAAGGAGAACGATCATGTACGCAACTGTCTCGAAAGCGTTGAACGGCCTGCACGTCAACCTCAATCACGCCGGATCGTGGCTCGCACCGCTGGGGCTGCGCCTGTTCCTCGCTTGGGAGTTCTTCGAATCCGGCCTGGAGAAATGGAACGGCCAGAACTGGTTCGCCGAGATTCAGTCGGCCTTCCCCTTCCCGTTCAACCATGTGCCGGCCAGTTGGAACTGGGAATTGTCGATGTGGGCGGAGCTGATCTGCGCCCTCGCCCTGTTGATCGGCTTGGGCACACGGGCGTCGGCGCTGGTATTGATGGTCGTTACCGTGGTTGCCACTGCCGCCGTGCATTGGCCCGCCGACTGGTCGAGCCTGAGTGAGCTGGCCCAGGGGTACGCGATCACCAACAAGGGCTACGGGAACTTCAAGCTGCCGTTGATCTACCTGATTGCGCTGCTGCCGTTGCTGTTGCAGGGAGCCGGCAAGTTGAGCGTGGATGCGCTGCTCAGGTCGTTGCCCTGGACAAAAAAATCGAAACCTTGAAGGGCTTGCGTCGGTCCAGTCCTGTATGAGCCATGGCGCTGCGTACCGCTGCCACAGCGGTCGCAGCCCCCTCAAGACAGCCCATCAGGACGAGGAACAGACATGAGCATGACCGTCGGCGATTTTCTGGTTGAACGCCTTTACGAATGGGGCGTTCGTCGCATCTACGGCTATCCGGGCGATGGCATCAATGGCGTGTTCGGGGCCTTGAACCGGGCCAAGGGAAAAATTCGCTTTATCCAGGCCCGGCATGAAGAAATGGCCGCGTTCATGGCCTGCGCCCATGCCAAGTTCACCGGCGAGCTGGGGGTCTGTATCGCAACGTCTGGCCCTGGGGCGTCGCACCTGATTACCGGTCTGTATGACGCACGCATGGACCACATGCCGGTGCTGGCGATCAGCGGCCAGCAGGCGCGCAACGCGTTGGGTGGGCATTATCAGCAAGAACTTGACCTTGTCAGCCTGTTCAAGGATGTTGCCGGCGCGTTCGTCCAGCAAGCCAGTGCCCCGGCCCAGGTCCGCCACCTGCTCGACCGCGCGGTACGCACGGCGGTGGGTGAACGTCGAGTGACTGCGTTGATCCTGCCCAACGACCTGCAGGACCTGGAATACACGCCACCGCCCCACAAGCATGGCACGCTGCATTCAGGTGTCGGCTACCGCAAACCCAAGGTCGTGCCCTACGAGGAAGATCTGCGCCGGGCCGCCGACGTGCTCAATGCCGGCAAGAAAGTCGCTATCCTGGTCGGCGCCGGAGCCCTGCACGCCACGGACGAAGTAATTGCCATCGCCGACAAACTCGGCGCCGGCGTCGCCAAGGCCCTGCTCGGCAAAGCAGCGGTGCCCGACGAGTTGCCATGGGTGACCGGCTCAATCGGGCTGCTGGGCACCGAGCCTAGCGACAATCTCATGGCCGGTTGCGACACCTTGCTGATGATCGGATCCGGCTTCCCCTATGCCGAATTCCTGCCCGGCGAAGGCCAGGCGCGTGGCGTGCAGATCGACCTTCAGCCAGACATGCTCAGCCTGCGCTATCCCATGGAAGTCAACCTGCAAGGCGACAGCGCCGACACCCTGCGGGCGTTGTTGCCGTTGATCGAAGAAAAAACCGATCGGGCCTGGCGCGAAAAGATCGAACATTGGCGCGCGGACTGGGACAAGACCCTGGAAAAACGCGCCCTGGTATCGGCCAAGCCGATCAACCCGCAGCGCGTCACGTTCGAACTGTCGCCACGACTGCCGGACCGCGCCATCATCACCTGCGACTCCGGCTCCTGCGCCAACTGGTACGCACGGGACGTCCAGATCCGTCGCGGCATGATGTGTTCACTCTCCGGCGGCCTCGCCTCCATGGGCGCGGCCGTGCCCTACGCCATCGCCGCCAAGTTCTGCCACCCGGACCGCCCGGTCATCGCGCTGGTGGGCGACGGCGCGATGCAGATGAATAACATGGCCGAGTTGATCACGGTCGCCAAATACTGGCGCACCTGGACCAACACCACCTGGATCTGCGCGGTGTTCAACAACCAGGACCTGAACCAGGTGACCTGGGAGCAACGGGTCATGGAAGGCGACCCGAAATTCGAGGCGTCCCAGAACATACCCGACGTGCCCTACCATCTGTTCGCCGAGTCCATCGGCCTCAAGGGCATCCTCGTGGATCAGGAAAGCGACGTCGCCAGCGCCTGGGAACAGGCATTCGCCGCCGAACGCCCGGTGCTGATCGAGTTCCGCACCGACCCCGACGTTCCACCGCTGCCGCCGCATATCAAGCTGGAGCAGGCGAAGAAATTCGCATCCACCCTGCTCCAGGGCGACCCGAACGAACGCGGCATCGTGGTCGAGACGGCCAAACAGGTGCTCGGTGCGTTGCTGCCGGGACATCGCAAGGACAAAGAATAAACATGCAGACCCGAGCGAGCCGTTATGAGCTGGTCCTGCTGGGAAGCTTCGTAGCCCTATGGACATGGCTGGCCATCGCCCCGGTCAAACGCAGCGACTGGCTGGCTGAAAACCTGCTGGTCGTTGCCCTGCTGGTGGCTCTGGTGGCGGTCCACCGGCGGTTCAGCTTTTCGCGCCTGTCCGCCACGCTGGTATTCGTGTTTCTCTGTATTCACGAGGTAGGCGCCCACTACACCTATGCGAAAGTCCCCTATAACCAGTGGTGGCAAGCCCTGACCGGTGGCGAGCCGCTCGACGAACTCCTGGGTTTCCAGCGCAACCAGTTCGATCGCCTGGTGCACTTCAGCTATGGATTGCTGCTGGCCTATCCGGTGCGCGAGGCGCTGCTGCGGGTCATCCCGGCCCGGGGTTTCACGGGTTACTTCCTGGCGTGGAACCTGATCCTGTCCTCATCGGCGATCTACGAGCTGATCGAATGGATTGGCGGTGCGTACATGGGCGGCGACACAGCCAAGGCGTTTGTCGGTGCGCAACAGGACCCGTGGGATTCACAAAAAGACATGGCCCTGGCGGCACTGGCTGCTTGCTTGACGCTGATGGTGGCGGCCACTGTCAATTATTTCCAACAACGGGACCTCGCCCGGGAATGGGCGCTGCGCGGCAAAACCAGTAGCTGAAAGCGATTGCTCGGCGAAAATGGAGCAACCGGTCAACAATCGCCTACTTTTATTAAGTTAATCAGGCGGTCAGCCGATACAACCCTAGTGCGGGGTATCTCGCGTTCAGCTGATGGCTTTGTTTTTATGATTGAAGATGCTGGCAACGGCTCCACGGTGCTTTCCGGCGAGCGGCCTACCCGAAGTTTCACCCGCCGCACCTTTCCGGCCATCATGCTGTTGCTCTTTGTCATGTCTTCACTGGCAATCGCGGTGCTGCTCAACATCACCCGGACCCAGGACGAACAGGCACGCGACCAGAGCCTGTTCTTTGCCCAGCGAGCCATCGACGGTATTCGTACAGGCATCGGTCGTGACTTGAGCGACTATTCCAAATGGAGCGATGCCTACCGTCACCTGCACGTAATGGTCGACAAAGACTGGGCCTATGACCAGGAAAACGTCGGCAGTAGCGTGTTTTCGCTGTATGGCTACCAAGCAGTTTTCGTCATCTCGCCGACCGGCAAGACGGTTTATTCGGTCATCGATGGCCAGATGAGCGAAGTGGCGGCCGACACCTGGCTGACCGGCGACCTGCGGGCGCTCGCCAGGAAGGCCAGCGCCGCGGAGAATCGCGATGAGGTGATCGTCGAAATGCTCCATCATGAAGACGCGCCCGCCTTTGTCGCCGTCTCCGCGATCACCACCGGTACCGACAACAGCGTTGAAGAGATTCCTGGCCCGCCCAGCCTGCTTTTGTTCGTCAAAGTTCTCGACAGCGCTGCGTTGCAGAGCCTGTCACGGGACTTTGCCCTGCCCAATGCACACATCGCCCATACGCCAGGCCCGAAAGACACCGCGCAATTGCTGCTCGACGACCTGACCCGCGAAGCCCTGGCCTGGCGTCCCGCAACGCCTGGCAAGGACCTGCGCAAGGTGCTGCTGCCGCTATTGGCGCTGGCATTGTTGTTTCTTGCGATCATGGCCATGGCGGTGTTGCGTCATGCCTTGATCATGCTCCGCGCCCAGGAACGCCAGTACGCCAGCCTCCCGGCCCATCGCAAGGCGTTGGAACGCAGCGAGGAACGCTTTCGCGACATCGCCGAAGTGTCGTCCGACTGGTTGTGGGAGGTCGACGCGACCGGAACCTTGACCTACCTGTCGGAACGCTTCGAACAGGTGACGGGCTTCAGCCCCACGGAATGGGTCGGCAAACCGTTGCACCGGTTGCTGCACCCCCACAACGGATCGATCTCCATCGCCCATTGGCTGCTCGGCGGCGCCAACAGCGCTTCGTCTGCCCCGTTGCTGTGCGAATACACCGCGCGCAACCAACGCGTCCGCACCTGCAAGCTCTCGGTGCGAGCCATCGACGCCGGCAGCCAAGGCTTTCGCGGCACCGCCACCGACATCACCGACGAGTTGCGGGCGCTGGCGCAGATCAAGCATCTTTCCTTGCACGACCCACTCACCGGGCTGGCCAACCGCAACCGCCTGTTCGATTGCCTGAGCGAGCACCTGGACCAGGCGCAAAGCACGCCATTGGCGCTATTGAACCTGGACATGGATCGGTTCAAACCGGTCAACGACTCCCTGGGCCATGCCGTAGGCGACAAGGTCCTCAAGGAAGTGGCCCACATCCTCCAGCAAAACGTGCGCGACACCGACCTGGTGGCACGACTGGGGGGCGACGAATTCGTCATCGTCATGCCCAACCCCGGCAGCGCCAGCGACCTCGATCAGCTCTGCGAACGCTTGATCGACTGCATGCAACGCCCCATGCACCTGGACGGCAATACGCTGTACCTGGGCGTAAGCATCGGCGTGGCCTGGTCGCAACCCCTCGACCCGCGAGCCGAAGAACTGTTGCGCCAGGCCGACATCGCCCTGTATGCGGCCAAGGCCGCCGGGCGCAATACCTGGCGCATCTATGAAGAGGCCATGGGCAATATCGCCCGCGACAAACGCCGCTACGAACAGCAACTACGCGATGCGATGCAACAGGGCCAGCTTGAACTGCGTTACCTGCCCCGATTCGACGTCAGTGCCGAGCAGTTGCATGGATTCGAAGCCCAGGCGTTCTGGCACCATCCGGAACGCGGCGAACTGGCTGGAAGCGACTTCATCCCGGTTGCCGAAGCGTCTGGCCAACTGGAGGAACTGGGCACCTGGATGTTGATCAACGCCTGCGAAGAAGCGACGGCCTGGCCCAACGAGCTCAACGTTTCCCTGGCTGTTTCGCCTCGGTGGTTCAGCAGCAGTTTCCTGTTCAACCAGGTGCACAAGGCGCTGGAGACCAGCGGGCTGTCAGCCCAGCGCCTGACGCTTGAAGTGGCCGAAGGGGTATTGCTGACGGATCACAAGACGCTCGCCAATACCTTGCATGCCCTCAAGGCCCTTGGTGTGCGGATCAATATCGATAAGTTCGGCACCAATATCGCATCTCTGCGGGAGGTCCTCGACCAGCCGTTCGACGGCATTCGCTTTGATCGCAATATTCTTGCGCAGTTGGGTCTGGAGCAGGATGAAGAAGGTGTGCTGGCGATGATTCGGTTGAGTCGCAGCGTCGGGCTGATTGTCACCGCCGAGGGCATCGAGACTGCCCGGCAGTTCAATCAGTTGCGCAGTGTGGCGTGTGATCATGTGCAAGGTCCTTATTTCGGCGCGGCGTTGGCTCGGTCGCAAATGGCTTCGTTCTTTACTACGCCGCGGTGGCTCTAGCCTCTAGCGTTGACAGGCAGCCTCGTAAGCCCCGCCTACCCCCCCGGACTCTGCCGAAAACTGACCGCCAACCGATTCCAGCTATTGATAGTGCTGATCACCATAGTCAGGTCCACCAGTTCCTCTTCGCTAAAACTGCCACGGGCCAACGCATAGACGTCATCCGGCACCCGGCTTTCAGCCAACAGCGTGACCGCTTCAGTCCATGCCAGGGCAGCCCGCTCGCGATCGCTGAAAAAGCCACTGTCGCGCCACACCGCCACCGCATAGAGGCGCCGCTCCGTCTCGCCTTGGCGCCGTGCATCCACCGAGTGCATGTCGGTGCAGAAGGCGCAGCCGTTGAGTTGCGAAGCGCGAATCCTGATCAACCGCAGCAACGCCGGCTCGATGCTCAGGCGGCTGGTCAGCGCTTCCAGGCCAATCATTGCCCTCATCGCCCCGGGGGATGCACTGTAGTAATCAAGACGCGGGCTCATGGTGGGTTCCTTAGTGGTTGATCGATCCACGGTAGGACGCCGAGGCCGTCCGCGACAGGTCCAATGCGTCGATAAACGTCCACGCAACTTCTCCGGTCCGGCGCATTGCGGGTAATCTTACGTCTCGCCCCTTGCCGCAATCGATCACCCAGGAGCCCGCGGGTATGGAACTTCATGTCGTCATCAACGGCCGCAAGGACCTGACGGGTCAGTTGTATCGACAATTGCGCAGCGCCATCGAAAGCGGTCGTCTTGCCGCCGGCACGCAACTGCCGCCCAGCCGGCTGCTGGCCGAGCAACTGGGCGTTTCGCGCAAGACCGTTTCCGACACCTACGCGCAACTGACCTACGAGAATCTGCTCACCGGCATCATCGGCAAGGGCACCTATGTCAACGCGCGCCCGGCCAGCGTTGTGCGCAAACAGAGTCACCGTGAGCTTGCCGGGGCGGACGTGGTCGAGACCTGGCGCAACATGCCGGACTTGCTGCGCCATCCGCTGCCCGAAAGCGCGCTGCGCTATGACTTCATCGGTGGCGCCACCGGCAAGGGCCAGTTTCCCCTGGACGACTGGCGTCGCTGCACCGCCCATGCCCTGCGCCAGATCGCCAATGCCAAGGGTTTCTACAGCCAGCCCGAAGGCTTGCCGGCGCTGCGCAACGCCATCGCCCGGCACATCGCGTTTTCCCGGGGGGTTAATTGCCAGGACGAGGACGTGCTGGTTTGCAACGGCGCGCAACAGGCCCTCGACCTGATTTCCCGGGTACTGACTCGCCCCGGCAGCCTGGTCGCCATGGAGGACCCGGGCTATCCGCCGGCGCGCCTGTTGTTCGGTTCCCATGGCGCGACGGTGGCTGGGGTGCCGGTGGACGAGCAAGGCATGCGCGTCGACTTGATTCCCGACGGTACGCGGCTGATCTACGTGACGCCGTCCCACCAGTTCCCGCTGGGCATGCCCATGAGCCAGCCCCGGCGCGAGGCCCTGCTGGCTCGGGCTTATGAACTCGGGGCGATCATCATCGAAGACGACTATGACAGTGAATTCCGCTACGAGGGCCGCCCCACCGACTCGTTGCAGAGCATGGACGAGCGCGGGATCGTCGCGTACGTCGGGACGTTTTCCAAGACCTTGCTGCCGGAGCTGCGGCTCGGCTATACCGTCCTGCCACCCGCGATTCTCGAGGCGGTGATCCTCGCCAAGCGCCTTACTGACCAACACACCTCCACCCTGCCCCAATGGGCCCTGGCCAAATTCATCGCCGAGGGCTGCCTGCTCAAGCACATCCGCCGGTGCCACGCCCTGTATGCCGGTCGGCGCGAACGGATCCTGTCGCGCATGGGCGATGACCTGTCGCCCTGGTTCGAAGCCGTACCCACCACGGCGGGCTTCCATATGGCGGTGCTGTGCAAGGCGCCGATGGACCTGCCGTTGGTGATCGATTTGGCGAAAAAAGCCGAGGTCGGGCTCTACAGCCTCGACGGCTTCTTCAATGAGGCCCCGGTGCGTCCTGGCCTGATACTGGGCTTTGGCGCCATCGAATTGCTCGACATCGATATCGCCCTTGACCGCTTGCGAGATATCCTGCAGCAGGTTGCCTGATCGATTGGACTGGGGATTTATCCGCCTATTGGCTGTTTTAGCCTGGTCCTGCCGAGCCTATCCTTCCTGGGTGTCATCAGATTCCGTTCGACTTGATTCAGGAGCCAGGACAATGTCTCGCCAAGTAATCAACACCGTTCAGGTGCAGGCCGCTGCCGGGCGCTCGGAAGAACTGGGCCGGCAGCTGCAGCAAATCGTCGAAACCCTGCGAGCCTTGCCAGGCTGCGACGCCTACATGGTCGACCGCTGCCCGCAAGACAACGAGCGCTGGAACGTCAGCGCCCGCTGGCAATCGGAAGCGGCCATGCAAGCACATTTCAACTGCCCCGAAGTCCAGGGTTTCATCAGCCTGATCGAAAGCCGCCTGGCTCGAAGCGTGGATTTCAACAGTTTCCCGGTGGTCTGACCTACGCTTACGCCCTCGCCATGGGTGGTCTACGCATCTTTCAAAAAATTGGACGTTTGTCCCCGGTACCTTGGGGCTTAGGGTGAACGGGAACTCATTCGACACCCCAGAGGTACTGCCCGATGAAATCGCTCTATTTGATCGCTGCCCTGAGCCTGATTCCCATTGCCCCGCTTTATGCCCACGAAACCGCGCCGTCGGAAAACGTACAGGTACTCCAGGAAAAACTGTTGAAGAACCTGCCCGGCAAGAAAGCCATGATGCTGACCGTCGACTATGGACCGGGCCAGTCGTCCATTGCCCACATGCATGAAGGCACGGCCATGGCCTATGTGCTCGAAGGCGCGATAACCTCGCAAGTGAAGGGCGAACCGGCCATCACCTATAAGGCTGGCGAGTTCTGGTACGAAGCAGCCGGTTCCGAGCATCTGGTGTCGAAGAACGCCAGCGCCACCCAACCGGCCAAACTCCTGGTGTTCATGGTGATGGGCGAGGACGAAGCCGTGCTGATTCCGCTCAAGAACTGAGCGTGTCGAGGCCGGACAGGCCCGTCAGTTGCCTGCGCCCGCGTGGGCCGTCTCGATCTGCGATGATAGTAACCTCCCCTTCACGACGCCCGTACCGAGTCGACGCGACCATGAACGAGATGACCCATGACATCCACATCGCCACCGAGTCGATGTCTCAACCGCGCGCATTAGTGTTCCTCGCTTACCCGCAGATGGGCTTGCTCGACCTGACCGGCGCCCAGACCGTGTTCTGGGCGGCGACCAAAGCCATGGCCGAGCGCGGCCGGCCGGGTTATCAGATGCACACCGCGAGCCTGGCCGGAGGACTGATGCAGACCGCCGAAGGGCTGGTCGTGGAAACGGCGTCCCTGCGCCAGTTCGACGGCGCCATTATCGACACGCTGATCGTGCCCGGCGCCCCGAATATCCGTCAGGCGATGATTGATTGTGTCGAGCTGGTGGACTGGCTGCGCGCGGCCTCCGCCAGGGCCCGGCGCACGGCGTCGGTGTGCAGTGGGACCTTCCTGATGGCCCAGGCCGGCTTGCTCGATGGGCGCCGAGCCGCCACGCATTGGGCCATGTGCGAAATGCTCAAGAGCGGCTTCCCATTGGTCGAAGTGGACCTCGACGCCATCTTCGTCCAACAGGACAAGGTCTGGACCTCGGCGGGTGTAAGCGCCGGCATCGACATGGCCCTGGCGCTGGTGGAGGCAGACTGCGGTCGCGACGTCGCGTTGCAAGTGGCCCGGGAATTGGTGGTCTTTCTCAAGCGCCCCGGCGGGCAAGCCCAGTTCAGCCAATTGTTGCTGTCGCAGACCCAGGACAGCGCCGGGTTCGATCAATTGCATGCCTGGCTGGCCGAGCACCTGGACGAGGCCGACCTGACCATTGAGCGAATGGCCCGGCAGGCACGGATGAGCCCGCGCAATTTCGCCCGGGTCTACAAGCTCCAGACCGGGCGAACCCCGGCCAAGGCTGTCGAAATGTTCCGCCTCGAAGCCGCGCGCAGATTGCTGGAGGATTCCGAGCGCAACATCGACCAGATTGCCCGAACATGCGGCTTTGGCGATGAAGAGCGAATGCGCAACACCTTCCAGCGCCACCTCTCGATTTCACCTCGTGAGTATCGCAGCCGTTTCTCCCGTTGAAGCGAACGGTGCTATTGCTTCAAGCCACGCGGCGAGCTGGGGCCCGGGAATCGGAGAGCTCGGCAAGGAACGCGCAGCACCGGGAACGCAACCAGCGCTCCCCAGGATCAGTATGGGACGCCCCCCGCCAGACCATCGTCAGTTCATGCTCTGGCAGCGGAATCGGCGCTGCCTCAGCACGCAAGTCCGTCGCCATCGCCATGGCCTGCGCCACATAGTCGGGCACGATAGCGATCATGTCGCTGCCGGCCAGCAACCTCGGCAACGCGCTGAACTGCGGCACCGTCAGCACCACCCGCCGATGCCGGCCCGCCTGGCTCAATGCCCGGTCCGAGTCATCGATTACATGCCCCATGGACGAAACCACGGCGTGGGGTCGGCGGCAGAACTCATCCAAGGATAATTCGCCGGGACGCGAATCCGCCCGCAACAGCATGGGCCGGATCGGTCGCAATGTCTTGCGCCGGGCATTGGCGGGCAACTCCAGGGTGTGACTGATCCCCACGGTAATCTCGCCGCACGACAGCAACTGGCACATTTGCCATTGATCGGCGCGGCGTACCACCAGCGTCGTGCCGGGCGCCTCGATGCGCAGGCGGTGCAACAGTTCTGGGAGCAAGGCGTATTCGACATCATCGGACAAGCCGACATGAAATGTGGCGTCGCTGGTGGCGGGGTCGAACGCCTGGCAGCGACTCAAGGCGGCGGCGATTCCGTCCAGCGCGGGAGTCAGGTTGGAAAAGATTTCCTCTGCGCGCGAGGTCGGCTCCATGACCCGGCCCCCGCGGATGAACAAAGGGTCGTCGAACATCAGGCGCAAACGCGCCAGGGCGGCACTGATAGTCGGTTGACCGAGTGACAACTTCTCGCTCACGCGGGTGACGTTTCGCTCATGCATCATGGTTTCGAAGACAACCAGTAGATTGATGTCAGCACGACGCAGGTCATTTCTGTTCATCATGGTAGTCATTCCAGGCACAGGGCCGTTGAATCAAGGAAAGTCGCACCCGGAACGTCTTGCAGGGCCGACGCGATGGAATGTTTGAAGGTTAAGCCAAGGACCGGTGGGAGTCTCTTGTACCGGAGGACGCTCGGCCCACCCTTTGGGTCGAGTCATCGAAACCTGGGTATGGAGGATGACTGCCAGCGTTGGCAGGATTTCAGGGTTTTATGTCCTACCCCGGGCCGAGGGCAACTTTTAAGATCCGGTACCGATGCCCCCCGATTCTTCCTTCACCGGGGGGGTGGACCAGAAAAATAGAAGGATTGCAGCGTGCCCACACCCGCCAAAATGCTCAGGAACGTCTACCAAAGCCTGCGGCATACCCCTTGCCCAAAGGCGTCGGGGCCTTCAATGGCAGTCAGCACTCACCCGCTGGTCAATGCGTTGGGCTGGGCCGTCGGCCTGGTGGTGGCCTGCGGGATCGTCATTATCAACTCCGAAACCCATTCCGACCTGGCGCCGACGCTGCTCTACATCACCTTGCTGCTGATGGCGGCGAATCTGTTTTCCATCAACCTGGTGATCACCGTTGCCCTGATGTGCATGTTCCTGCTGACGACGACGTTCTTGTACAACGGCGGCTATCACCGATGGGAATCGATCACGGGCTTCTTCCGCTGCCTGACGGCCCTGTCTGCCATCGCGTTCCTGGCGCTGCGCAGCAAGCAGGCCTCGGACAGCCTGCGGCACAACCAGGCGTACCTGATCGAGGCCCAGGCTCATTTGGCCCACGCCACCCGGTTGACCTCCCTGGGAGAAATGGCCGCGTCCATAGCCCATGAAGTCAACCAACCACTGACGGCCATCACCAGCAGCGGCGAGGCATGTCGTCGCTGGCTGGATCGTCCGGTCCCAGACCTCAAGGAAGCCCTCGACTCGCTGGAGCGGATCGCCACCAACGCGTGTCGCGCCAGTGAAGTGATCAATCGTACCCGAGCGATGGCGCGCAAATGCGATCCGCTGCGCCGGCCTGAAAACCTGGACGAGATTGTCAACGAATCCCTCGACCTGGTGCGCCAGCAATTGGTCCTTCACAGAGTCAGTGTGAAGACGGACCTCGCAGCGACGGCAAGCCGGGTCAACGCCGACCGCGTGCAGCTGCAGCAAGTGATCATCAACCTGATCATCAATGCGTGCCACGCCATGGAGGCGATAAAGGTGCGCGACCGAATCCTGCGCATACGCACCTGGACACAAGCGCATGAGGTGCTGCTGGAGATCGTGGACCAGGGGGTCGGCATCGATGAAGAGGTCCTGCCCTCGTTGTTCGTCCCGTTTTTTACCACCAAGGAAAACGGCCTGGGCATCGGGCTTTCCATCTGTCGCTCCATCATGGACTTCCATGAGGGCAGGATCTGGGCCGCCAGCGCAGTGGGCCAAGGCACCTCCTTCACGTTTTCGTTGCCGCTACTTCCCTCTGCATGCCCCGCCAAGGACGCTGTCGATGAACCCAAGCCACGCCATGAACCCTGCTCTCACCACTGAGCCCATCGTCTATGTGGTCGATGACGATCCATCGCTGCGCGAAGCACTTCGCAGCTTGCTACGCTCCATCGGCCTGCGGGTCGAACTGTTCGACTCGGTTGCGGATTTCATGGGCCATCCGCGCGCCGACACACCCAGTTGCCTGTTGCTGGACGTGCGCCTTCGCGGCATCAGCGGCCTGGATTTCCAGCAACAACTGGCGAGTGCCAACGTTCATCTGCCGATCGTATTCATGACCGGCCATGGCGACATCGCCATGACGGTGCGCGCCATGAAGGCCGGCGCCGTGGACTTCTTGACCAAGCCCTTTCGCGAACAGGACCTGATCGATGCGGTGTCCACCGCCCACCAGCGCGACCGACTGCGCCGAGAGTCCGAACGCAGCCGGCAGGTGCTTCACGACCGCTACGCCAGTCTTACCGCCCGGGAACGCCAGGTGATGGCATTGGCCGCGTCAGGGCTGATGAACAAGCAGATTGCCGGGCAAATCGGCTTGAGCGAGATCACCGTCAAGATCCATCGTGGCCAGGCCATGCGCAAGATGGGCGCGCGCTCGTTTGCCGAGCTGGTGCGCATGGCCCAGGCACTGGACCTGGATCGCGGTCATTGAAAGTTCATACCCACGTATACTAGGCGCGGCCTTTGGACCGCGTATCTTGCAGTGATGGGGGCGCCTTCATGGCGACCTGACATTACTGCCAGGTTTCGAAATGTCCGACACCGCAATTATTTCAATCATCGATGACGATGAATCGGTTCGAGTTGCATTGGATGGGTTGCTGCGCTCCCACGGTTATCGCGTCAGGACGTATGCCAGCGCCATCGATTTTCTATCTTCAGGTGGATTTGAGAACACCGCGTGCTTGCTGTCGGACATCCAGATGCCGGAAATGACTGGCACCCAACTGAGCGATGAGCTTTGTCTTCGCGGCATCGAGATTCCGCTTATTTTCATCACCGGTCTTCCCGCTGTACCGCCACGAGCGAGGCCCGGAGGAACGGGGCCGGTAGCGGTTTTTCCCAAGCCGTTCAATTGCGCCGAACTGATTGCTTGTATTGACTCGGTGCTTGGTCGTCTGGCTTGACGTGGTGTTGTGTATACCGTTGGTGCTGACGAAAAAAAACGGCGCCCTTCCTATCCGGAAAAGGCGCCGTCTTCAACTCGACAGCTCACGCCAGAAACAGATATCCAGGGATATCAGTCATCGCGTCCCATCAAGCCGAACAGCTGCAACAAGCTGACGAACAGGTTGTAGATCGATACATACAGGCTGATGGTCGCCATGATGTAGTTACGCTCGCCGCCGTGGATGATGGCGCTGGTCTGATAAAGGATGCAGACCGACGAGAACAGCACGAAGCCGGCGCTGATCGCCAGTTGCAGGCCGCTGATCTGGAAGAAGAAGCTTGCCACGACCGCACCCAGCAACACGAAGAACCCTGCGGTGATGAAACCGCTCAGGAAGCTCATGTCCTTGCGGGAGATCAACACGTAGGCCGACAGGCCGCCAAACACCAGGGCGGTCATGGCGAAGGCCGAGCTGACCACTTCGGCGCCGCCTTGCATCCCCAGGTAACGGTTGAGGATCGGGCCGAGCAGGAAGCCCATGAAACCGGTCAGGGCGAAGGCGGAAACCAGGCCCCAGGCCGAATCGCGGAGCTTGTTGGTGAGGAAGAAAAGGCCGTAGAAACCGATCAGCACGACAAAGATGTTCGGATAACCGACACGCATCTGTTGTGCGACGAAGGCCATCACGCCGCTGAAAGCGAGCGTGAGTGCCAGCAGGCCATAAGTGTTGCGCAGGACGCGGCTAACCTCTAGCTGCTCAGCCTGCACGCTGTTGTTCACTGCGTAATCCTGTTCGCGCATGGCGACACTCCTCCGGTTCTGAAACATTCAGTGGCAACGATCATAACAGACGCTCTGTAACAAGCTACGTAGAGAGTTTGACAGTGTGTTTCATTCGGGTATTATGGCGCCCGCAACGCAATACGGAGGTGTGGCCGAGTGGTTTAAGGCAACGGTCTTGAAAACCGTCGACTGTAACAGGTCCATGAGTTCGAATCCCATCGCCTCCGCCATCTTTTAACGACAAAGCCCTGATTATTCAGGGCTTTGTCGTTTCCGGGCCCAGGAAATTCCCTTCAGCTCTTGCATAATCGTTTCCCTATGGGTCCGCCGGATCGGCTGGATGTTGCGCCTGACTCGCACTTGCTCGTAGTCACCCGTCTTAAGGTGACAACGTCCATGCTGGCCAGGGATGCATTGATCCCAGACGGAGAGATAAAAGAAAAAATCTTCTAGCTCACGGATTCAATCCTACAATTTCGGTAGCAACGTCACGTCGACTGCAAGAAGTACGGCATACCGAGAATTTACCCCGCGATCCAGGTATGAAATCGGGGATTCAAGAGCCCCGTGCATATCGAATGGTCTCGTTTCAGATTCTCGAGCTGCGCACATCAATGGCCGTGCCATTGCCCTAGCGACATCCACTGGACGAGCAGGTCAGCGATGTATCAGAACCTAGCCCTGCTTGCCGCGTTCCTCCTGACCTACAGCATATTTGCAGGACGTTTCGAGTCACGCCTGCTCAATGGTCCGCTGATGTTCATGCTTGCCGGCCTGATTCTCGGCCCGGCGTTTCTAGGTATTCTGCAACCTCGCATTGACAAGGACGGCCTACGGATCCTGGCCGAGCTGACACTGGCAATTGTTCTTTTCAGCGATGCCGCCAACGCCAACCTCAAGACTCTAAAAGCATACGAAGGTCTACCGTTACGCTTGTTGCTGCTGGGGCTACCACTGACCATGCTGAGTGGCTGGCTGGTGGGCATGTGGTTGTTTCCACAGGTACCGTCATTGGAGCTGGCAATACTGGCGACCCTCCTGGCGCCCACCGACGCGGCGCTGGGCAAGGCCGTTGTGAGCAATCCCAAGGTTCCCGCGTCCGTGCGTGAAGGGTTGAATGTTGAGAGCGGATTGAATGATGGCATCTGTGTTCCGGTGTTGCTGATGTTCCTGGCGCTGCTGATCGAAGAACAGACACGTTCTCCCCTCTCGATGGCCGGGCTGCTGTTTATCGAGGAGCTTGGCATCGGCGCGGTGACCGGTGTCGTCCTGACGCTTATCGCCTGGAGGTTGCAGCGTTACTCTGGACAACATCAATGGCAGACGCCCGTGTGGTCACAACTGATGCTGCCCGGCTTAGCCGTTCTTTGCTTTGCCACAGCTCAAGCAATAGGCGGGAGCGGGTTTATCGCCGCATTTGTCGGCGGGTTGTTCGCCAGCTATCTGTTTACCCAGCAAAAGCATCACCTGCTAAAGGCCAGCGAAGAATTCGCCAGCCTGTTATCGGTCGTTACCTGGGTCGTATTTGGCGCGCTGGTAGTTCCTCGGGCCTGGAGCAGCCTTACCGTGGAGGTCTGGCTATACGCGCTGCTCAGCCTGACCGTGATCCGCGTACTGCCGGTACTGATCAGCCTTGCAGGAAGCCGCTTCGATCTCGAAACCCGGCTGTTCATCGGCTGGTTCGGCCCGCGAGGCCTGGCAAGCATTGTCTTCGCCGTCATGATATTGGAGTACCCCCTTGAAGCCAGCCATACCTTGGTAGCTGTTGCCGTCTGTACCGTTTTCCTGAGCGTGTTACTCCATGGCTTGACGGCCAACCCATGGGTTGCTCGGCTGGCTCGCCGCGATCATTGATTTTTGTCAGGAATCACCCCGCTCGCGAATGCTAGCGTTGTGATCAAAGAGCGCTACGCGTTCGTTCAAGCAACCTTTGCGGGGCAGCATACGGTCGGGCACATGAATCTTGCCAGGCAGTTGCGAAGAAGGCCCTGGACAATGCCGTCGGAGAGGAACGTCAAACCAGGGCTGGCATGCTCGCCGCCAAGGGGTCAGTTCGAACCGGACAGTTGAATCTCAGTTGCACCGCCCGGCCCAAGCACAGGTTGCCCTCCGCCCTCGGTTGCGCATCCATGCGAGGGCTAATCAACTTCGTTCCTTTGCAGCCATCTACCAGGAGGCAATCAATTGGAGCCCACACCGATCGCCGAGAGATCGTTCTCTCACAGTCTGCTGAATGTACTGATTCGCGCCGGGCTGATTGCGGTTCTGGTGATTGTCTGCTTCCAGATCTTCAGTCCGTTCAAGGAACTGTTGCTTTGGTCATTGATCCTGGCGATCACACTTTATCCGTTGCAGCGTCGGCTGAAGGACATGCTGGGGCAAAAGGACGGGTACATTTCAACGCTGATCGTGCTGATCACCATTGGTATTCTCACCGTGCCGATCTATCTGTTAGGCACTTCCATCGCCGACTCAGTGAACAGTGTCATAAGTCTGCTCAAGAGCGGCAATCTGCATGTTCCACCGCCGCCCGATTCGATCGCCGCTTGGCCACTCGTGGGCAAACCACTGCATGACCTCTGGCAACAGGCAGCGTCCGACCTGCCGGACCTGGTGTACAAGTTCGTACCGCAGATCAAAGGGATCAGCCTGGCACTGTTGAGCAAGCTCGCCGGGGTCAGCATGGGCTTGATCAGCTTCATCTTCGCCCTGGTCATCGCCGGCATAATCATGGCCCATGGAGAAAACGGCAGTCGCAGCGCGGTACAGATCGCTACGCGTTTAAGCGGTCCGATCAGAGGGCCGCAGATCGCTGGACTGTGTACTGCCACAATCCGTGCGGTGGCGCTTGGGGTGGTCGGAATCGCCTTCATCCAGATGCTGCTGATTGGTGTCGGTTTCGTGATCATGGGTATCCCTGGCGCGGGTCTACTGGCCCTCGCGGTTCTGCTGATCGGCATCATTCAGCTACCGGCGACACTCATTACCCTCCCGGTGATCGTCTTCGTTTTCGCCACCGAAGGCGCCAGCACGGCGACCATTGTGTTCGCCATCTATATCTTCGTCGCCGGCCTGGTAGACAACGTACTCAAGCCACTATTGTTGGGACGCGGTGTCGATGTACCGATGCCGGTGGTGTTAATCGGGGCCTTGGGGGGAATGGTCACCAGCGGCGTCATCGGGTTGTTCATCGGCCCGGTGGTGCTGGCTGTCGGTTACCAGCTCTTTTGGCAGTGGGTGCGTAGCGCGCCCGACGACTAGCCGAAAACCTGGTTGGGGCCCAGCTCCGCCCCGTGGCAATACTCGGCCCGTTCGCAAGAGGAGGAACCGGTACGTCAGTGCTTGTCCCGCTCTGCGGCCCGTACTGCAATCTCGATAGCCCGAATACTGATCGACGCAAATATCGCCGTCATCAGGATGCCGTTAAAACCGAGCAGGATCGCAAGCACACGAGTGATGGCCAGCTTTGGTGCGAAGTCCCCGTACCCGATGGTCAAGCCCGTCACGAAGGCAAAATAGATGCCGTCAAAAGGACTCCACGCTTCCAGATAGCTGATGATCAGGCCGATCAGCACGATACTAATGATGATGAGAGACAGAATCGGCCAGACCACATGCAAATAGAACCACACTGTTTTGTAGAACTCACGACGGATGTGCTTTGCATGGGCGAAGTTCATGTCACGGTTTCCTGAGGTTTACCTTGCCGGCAACTGAATGCCGCAGCCTTGATTATCAACCTTAAGCTTGGCACACATTCTCGAAACCGACGCCAAAGCCAACTAAACCATTGGTGCGATGTGCCTGTAGAGCAGCCATCGAGCAAAAATATCAATTGTCAGATGTCGATAATTAAACGATGGATAAAAAGACAAGGATTGTTGATTTTTATCAATAGTCTTTCGGTCAACCGAGGACACGCTGACGTTGAGGCAACGCAGTGGACTGCTGAGGGTCGGCACCTGCAAGGTGTCACAGCTTTAATGAAGCAGTATTTTTTACGCTGGGGTTGTGCGAACGAATAAGCGCACTACTGTATTTGATAGTTGCCCGCGAACACGGTTACCCATCGACCTGGCACAGCACTACCCCGTACAGATCGTATCTTATCCGCCTGGCATTGCGTTGATGATGCCCGGCGAAAAAGCCGGCACTGATAACAAGGCCATTATTGATTACTTGTTGGCGATGGAGCTGTTCGATGGGCATTTCCCTGGCTTCGAGCATGACAATCATGGCGTGGAACTCGAACGCGATAGCCAAGGCCAACTCATCTACAAGGTCCATGTAATCAAACACTAGGGTTCTAACCCTCTGTCCGACGACCTTTCAAGCGCCGGAACCGGGGTCAATGCGTTGAGCAGATCAAGGAGTTCCCGATGGCCGACTCAAGCAAAAAAATGAGCCTTATGGGGCTCACCACATTGGTGACCGTGAACATGATGGGCTCAGGCATCATCATGCTGCCGACGAGCATGGCTCAACTCGGTGCCGTTTCACTCTTGTCATGGATCGTCACCGCCGTCGGCTCCATGGCCATCGCCTACTGCTTTTCCCAGTGCGGCATCTATTGTCCGCGCTCAGGCGGCTTATCTGCCTATACCGAAGAGGCACACGCCAAATCCGGGTTTTTTCTCTGCTCCTATCTGTACTTCCTTTCGCTGGCCATCGCCAACGTCGCGGTTGCCATCTCCGCAGTGGGGTACATGACCTCATTCGTGCCCTGGTTGGGCAGTGGCGCCATTCCGCTTTTCACCGGAACGGTCGGCTTGCTCTGGTTGACTACCGTGGCCAACTTCGGCGGCCCTGGTATCACCGGCAAGATCGGTGCGATTACCGTGTGGGGTGTAATCATCCCGGTCGCAGGCTTGAGCATCATCGGCTGGTTCTGGTTCAAACCCGATTTGCTGGTTGCCGCGTGGAACCCTAACGACCTGCCAATTTCCGAAGCGATCAGCAAGGCAATTCCCCTGACCTTATGGGCTTTTCTCGGCATGGAATCAGCAGCACAGGCCTCCGATGCAGTGGAAGACCCCAAGCGCACGGTACCCTTGGCTTGCCTGTTCGGCACGTTGGGTGCGGCAGTGGTTTACGTTCTGTCGACTACCGTTATTCAGGGGATCATACCCAACGCAGAGCTTGCCAACTCATCGGCGCCTTTTGCGCTGGTCTACGCCCACATGTTCAACCCCACGGTCGGCAACATCGTCATGGCGCTGGCGGTAATGGCGTGTGTGGGGTCGCTACTGGGCTGGCAGTTTACCCTGGCGCAAACAGCCAAGATGACGGCTGACCAGGGAATGTTCCTCAAGCTGTTCGCCAAGGTCAATGCACGAAATGCCCCGATAGTCGGAATGCTGGTCTGTGGCGTGTTGCAGACCTTGTTGGCGCTATCGACCATTTCGCCCAATGCCAGCGCTCAATTCGGAAAACTCGTCAGCCTTGCGGCAGTGACCAATCTGATTCCCTACGTGACGGCCGCGACCGGCCTGCTGGTAATGATGCACAAAGCCAAGGTTGGTGTCGGCATACACCTCCGCAACACAACGCTTTTGCTGGTCGCGGTGGCCTATTCCTTATACGCGCTGTATGCCTGCGGCACAGATGCCGTATTCGGCGGCAGCCTCGTCTTGGTTTTCGGCTACCTGCTCTACGGTTTCCTGGCCAAACGTTTCGTCGGAGCCGCTCCAACCGCTGGCCAGCCTTGACCGTTGTCTTCAGGACTGCACTCAACACATCTGAATTCAGGGAACCAGGATATGAACGTCAAACCGACCAAGACCCAGAATCTGCTGCTCGTTTGTCTGCTGGCGCTGGTACCGGTGCTGGCCGATGCCAATACGCTTGAGCGAGTGCGAGCGAGCAATGCCTTCACCCTCGGCTATGTGCCGGATTTCGCGCCTTTTAGCGTTCAGGCCACCGATAAAGCCAGCGGTTATGCAATGGATCTCTGCCTGAAAATTGCCGACAGGGTCAAATCCGAGTTGGGTTTGCCCGAGCTGGAAATTCGCTACCAGCCCGTCTCGGGCGTCGAACAGGTCAGTGCCGTCAGTTCAGGAAAGGTGGACATTCTCTGTACACCCACCGCCCCCACACTTGAGCGGCGCAAGACGGTCAGTTACTCAGTTCCGATCTACACAGCCGGTCTCTCGGTAGTGGTGCGCCAAGATGCATCACCGGCGTTGCTCAACGTGCTCAATGGCAAGGTTGCCCATACCGGGCCAACGTGGCGAGCGACTATCAATCGTGGTCTGTCGAACCAAACCTATGCCGCCATCGCAGGCGGAATCACCGACACGTGGATCCGTCATCAGCTGCGATTATTGGGCGTGGTAGCCAATCTGGTCACCGTCGAGAACACAGACGCAGGCCTTAAACTGGTTGCCGACGGAAAAGCCGATGCCTTCTTCGCTGAGCGCCTGATGCTCAACAATCTCCTTAGTACGCGTTATCCAGACGCCAACCTGATTCTGCTGGAACGTATTTTTGAGTATGCCCCCACGGTAATGACAGTAGACCGAGACGACGAGGACTTCCGTTTGCTGGTCGACACGACGCTAAGTGAAATGTATCGCTCCGGCGAGATCGAGCAGGCGTTCGACAAACACCTGGGCGGAGCCAGCGACACGGCCAAAAAATTGTTCAAGGTTTATGCGATACCGGATTGAAACACTAATCATGTTCGGCATGGCTAGCACACGACGGAACTACGGAGATAACTGATGCGGATGCCCAAAGTCCAAACGCCGACAGACTGATAAACAGGTCGTGGATTGGGCTACGTAGAAAGTTTGACAGTGTGTTTCACTCGGGTATCATGACGGCCGCAACGCAATACGAAGGTGGCCGAGTGGTTTAAGGCAAAGGTCTTGAAAAGCGTCGACCCTAACAGGTCCACGAGTTCTAACTCCATCGCATCCGCCTTCTTATTAAGTTAAAGCCCTGACTTGTCAGGGCTTTTTCGTGTCTGGCGTTTGAAAAAACAGTGACGGTCTTCACAAAGGAAACAGTGCATGCCATCTCCTAAACCGCTCAAGGAAAGTAAAGTGACCAGTAAAACCATCGGTTCGATCGGCGCAGCCATTATCGGCGTGGCCCTGTTGTTTGTTTTCTTCGGCAGTTGGTACACGGTTGATGAAACCGAACGCGGCGTGCTTCTGCGCAACGGCGCGCTGGTCGGAGTGGTTGAACCGGGGCTGTCGTTCAAGACGCCATTCATTGAATCGGTGCGCCTGATCAGCACGCAGAGCCAAGTGACTTCCTACGACGACTTGCAAGCCTACAGCAAGGACCAGCAATCGGCCGAGCTGAAGGTGTCCGTGTCCTGGCACATCGCGCCTTCCGACGTGGCGAAAGTCTATACCCAGTTCAAGGACCTGGAAGGCATTCGCGACCGCATGATCAGCCGGCAGGTGCCAACCCAGGTGGAGAACGTGTTCGGCAAGTTCAACGCTGTCGCCGCGGTGCAGAATCGCGTCCAACTGGTCAACGATATTTCCGCTGCGATCAAATCGACGATTACCGGGCCGGTGATCATCGACAGCGTCCAGGTTGAAAACATTGACTTCAGTGACGCCTATGAAAAGGCCATCGAAGCGCGCATGGCTGCGGAAGTGCAGGTCAAGACTCGCGAGCAGCAACTCGCCACCGAGCAGGTCCAGGCGCAGATTCGCGTCACCCAGGCCCAGGCGGAAGCCGATTCGCAAGTGGCCCAGGCCAAGGCGGACGCCCTCGCCACTGAACTGCGTGGCAAGGCGGAGGCAGAGGCGATCAAGGCCCGCGCCCAAGCATTGTCCAGCAACCAGAACCTGGTGGAGCTGACCAAGGCCGAGCGCTGGAACGGCCAGCTGCCTACCACTATGCTGCCCAACAGTGCGCTGCCATTCATCGATCTGAAGTAACCTCCCCCGGCGCGGTCAATCCTGGCCGCGCCCTCTATTTACCCTGCACAGCGCCGGCGAACAGCAACGTCGCCCCGCCCGGTTGACGCTACACTTGGGTCACTGACGACCCGATGTTCACCGTTCGCAGGGAGCTCTACGTGTATCCAGGCAAAATACCAGCGCAATTGTTTCGCTATCTTCCTTTCCCCGCCGCTCGTCCCGATAAACGTTTTTCATCGCCAAACCCTGCTTCGGCATTCGTCCTGGACAGGAGAAACATGTGACGGTCCTCATAAAGAAGTACAAGTGGCCCGCGCTGTTGGCCGCGGCCCTGGTTGTTTTCTCTGCGCTGATCTTCTTTTTAGTCAAATCCTACACGTACGATTCCGCGACCTATTTCGAATCACGGGACTTCATTCGCCAACTCAAACAAGCCGACGCCAACTGGAATGTCAAAATCCTCAGGAAGAAGATCGGCGTCAACAACAACCTGTCGCTCACCCCGCCGCCTGAAGCACAGGCTCGCTGGGAGCAATTGGAGCGCCTGAACAATTCCGGCCCGCTGGCGACCCTCTGGGCGTCGAGACGCCAAGGTTATGTGGACGCAGTCCAGAACAAGCGCTTGCTGGTCGAGCAATTCGAGCAACACAACGCCAAGCTGCGGGCATCCCTGGACGAAATGCCGACGGTAGAAGATAAGATCCAGACGTTGTTGAACGACATGAAGGCCGACGGAGAAATTGCGCGCTTGACCGCTGCCTCCAACATCCTCGACCTGACGCTGACGACCCTCGAATACGCGCTTTACGTCACGTCCGACAAAGCACAGGAAGTGCAGGACCAGTTAAACGAACTCGAACATCAGATCGAGCAACTGCCCTCCTCCTACCAGCCCACGTTTGTCTCACTGACACAGCACGTCAAGACCATCATCCAGGAACAACCGCGGGTCAACGATCTGCTGGATCGCATCAGTGTCATCCCGGTCGCCCAGGAGTTGGACAGCATCAACGAGTTGCTGAACGAAACGCAACGCAGGACTGCCGCCACGGACCGTAAATACCATATGTACCTGGCGGTATGCGCGGGCCTGATGGCGCTCTTGATGATTTACCTCGCCGTTCGGCTAGTGCGCAGTTATTCGGTCATCAACCAGATCAACCGTGAACTGCAGACCGCCAATGACAACTTGGAAGAACGCGTCCAGGAGCGCACCCGCGAGCTGAAAGCCGCCGAACGCGAATTGGTGGATGCCGCTCGCATGGCAGGCATGGCCGAAATCGCCACGAACGTGTTGCACAACGTCGGCAACGTTCTTAACAGCGTGAATATTTCGGCGGACCTGGTAACCCGCAAGTTGAAAAACAGCAAGACACAAGGGCTGGGCAAGGCGGTGAAGATGATGAACGAACATGCAACGGACCTGGGCCAGTTCATCACCGAGGACGAAAAAGGCAAGTTGCTGCCCCGCTACTTCAATGAATTGGTGGACTCTGTCGCCGCCGAACAAGCGTTGCTCATCGACGAACTTGCACAACTGACCAAAAGCATCGATCACATCAAGGAAATCGTCACCACTCAACAAACCTATGCCGGGGCTGCGAGGCTGATCGAGCCGCTGAACGTCGCCGATCTGTTCGAAGATGCGCTGCGCATGAATTCGGGATCCCTGAGCCGGCATCACGTCACCGTGATCAAGGATTACCAGGACACCCCTGTGATCCTGGGCGACAAGCACCGGTTATTGCTGATCCTGATCAACCTGATCAGCAACGCCAAGTTCGCCATGTCCAACGTTGAGCATCCACGGGAAATGACGCTAGGGATCCGCATCGTGGACCAGACGACATTACACATCAGCGTCCAGGACCGTGGTGAAGGGATCTCCAGGGAAAACCAGGCCAGGATCTTCAATCATGGATTCACCACCCGCAAGGAAGGCCATGGATTTGGCCTGCACAGCTGCGCCCTGGCAGCCGTCGAGATGAATGGCCGCCTCCAGGCGTACAGCGAGGGCCCAGGACAAGGCGCCCTGTTCACTCTGGAAATCCCCCTGGAGCTCGCAGGCGCGTGAGCTGGTTGACCGCACGGCGGACATCCCTGTCCACCTGAAGGAACCGCCAGGCTACTTGATGTTCCCGGACGGAGCGCTACGGCGTCTCCTGGCAGGCAGCGCAGCGGCATAGGCCAGCGCTTCCTCCCGTGAAGTGAAGGAGCCCAGTCGATCAGCCTGGGTACAGACTCGCCAAGGTCCACTGTTTACGCTGAGTACGTCATAGCCATTGATATGCAGTTTCGTCAGCATCGCAGTACTCATGGTCATCACCTCCTGCAAAGTACCGGGTTACGCTGCCTACCTTACTCCCGGTTCGGCGATCGGTGCCTACCGGGCGTCGAGTCATTCGCTGGCACGCTGATCATTCGTGAGGCTCAATGGGAGTCCGAATCCCATAGCCAATCCCACAAACCCGGCAGGCGCACGGGCTGGGAGGTGTCGCGAACCGAGCGAGCCAAGGCCGCTCGCTCAAGGGCCCGGCGGTCGTCGTAGAAAGGCTTCGCATCGGTCCTGAGGCCGGTCTCCCTCGCGCTGTCGAGAAGGATTTGCAGGTACTCACGGGCGTGACGAGCGGTATAGCGATTGAGGTCGTGAAACGTCACGACGATGGGTATCACACCGTCCACGGTGGGCAGTTGTCCCCCGGCGATGCGCTCGCGCACTTCGGAAAGCTGGCGGGTCAGGTTCATCCGCCGCCTCGGGCTCATCGTAATACCCCAGACCTTGCCATCATTGGCGCTCAAGTCCGTCAGCAATACGTGCATACCGTGTCGCTGATAAGCGGCAAACGTGCGCCTGTCGAAACTCCAGAATGGAGGTCGTACCAGGCTTGGCGGCGCGCCTGTGATCGCAGCGATATCGTTGGCGCCGTTGCCCAGGGACTGCTCCAGTTCTGCCGGATCCAGGAAGCGATGGTTGGTGTGCCAATGGGTCGCGGTATGAAAGCCCAGCACATGGCCCTGCGAATGCTCGCGATACATGATCGAGCGGCCGATTTCGCTGCCACCGGCTCGCGGCGCCCGCGTCTGGAGGAAAAATACCGCTTTTATCCCGGGCTGCACCGGGTTCCGCGCCAAGGCGTCCAGCACCTGCATGCTCGGATTCCAGAACGACGATGCGCTGGGGCCGTCATCGAATGTCAGCAGGAATCGAATGGGGGCCTGGACGCGCAAATGCTGCTCGGTTTGCGGGGTCAATTCGATGGGCGGGCCAATGCACCCCGACAACGGTACGGCGAGCAGCGCCATGACCAGCGCCCTGGCGAAGTTGTTCATGTCTTGCCTTTATTCAATGCCACGTTACGTCGCCTTTGATCCCTGGCACCGGTGCTTTCAAGCTCACCTTGGAGAAGGTTACCCGGGTTTGGTTCCACACCGTGAGCACGGTTGTTTCGCCACCGACAGCGTCCCCTCCCCGGCCCCCGATCTTGACCGTCTGGAAATCAGATGGAATTTTCCGAACGGCTCCGTATCCATCCGTATAGGATCAATTAGGGAGGATTTATGGGCGGTCCATCGCTTTACATCATCGACTACATGCTCCATGGCGAGCCCAAGTCTTTCATCATTCGCGCTGAAGTGATGAATAACTCCGAAGCTTGGCATTGGGCCAGTTGCGACGCGGGTGTTGGGCGCATACCCAAATTCGGCAGGGAGAAGGTCAAGCGGGTTTCCAAACCCATGGCAGAGAAATATGGCATTACCGATGTGCGCTGGCGAGCCTCCGTCGCGCCATCCTGGGTCAAGGAGTCCGGCTGAACACGATATGACGCGCTCCGGTGCACCGACTGTCCAGTCGTGCGCCGGATTTCAACAGAGTCGAAATAATCCAACTACGCTTAATGCAGCGTTACCCGTCCTTGTCGACGGGTTTCGTGCTGGCTCATCCAACCTTGAAATGGAGGTGTGACATGTCCGAAAAAGAGTCCATCACCACCTTGCTCACCTTATTGGAGTCGCGCCAGGCGCGGCTGACAGCCGCCTGCAAGGAAATCGCCGACTGGGTCGACCACCAGGGCGGACACCCCGCCGCAGTTCGCATCCGCGATCGACTCAACGACATCGAGAAGGATGCCCCATCGATCCAGAGCGCCCTGTCGTCACTGAAACCGGTGGACCGTCCGTTGCCCAAGTTTCGTTGAGGATAAGTTTCGTTGAGGAAAAGCTTAGTGAATGAAACGTTTCGTTAACGACCTGCCACACCGGTTGCCCTGAACTCCACCGGCCGTAAAACCGATGGAACGACGGCGTACTTTTGCACCTCGATATTGATAGGTATCGATGCAAGAGCCGTCATAAGGGAGAACCAACATGAATGCCAGAGTCCTGCTGCTGATCGCCTGCGCCTGCCCCGCCACTGTGATGGCGCAAGGTTGTGAAGTCATCACCCGATCCCAAAGCCAGGCAGTAGCGGAAATCGAAACCCGCAGTTGCTATGAATACAAGGGCGTCCCTTCCGAATCCATCGGCTGGTCATGCAGCAACGAAAGCAAAGGAACCTTGAGCACCGAAAAGAAACCGGTCGAACGGTGTGCCGAGGGCTACGTGGCCACATGCCAGGCGAGGTTGACCCAAGAAGCGCTGGCCAACCCACACTCCACCAGCAAGGACCGAAGCGGCGGCTCGGCGAATATCCCGGACAATGCGCAGGTGACTTGGTACTACTACAGTGCGCAACAGGTCCAGCAGGCACAAAAAGACTGCGAAACCACCGGCGGCCAATGGAAAAACCGCTGACCGGGTGGTTCGCATTTCAGGGCGTCAACCCTTGCTGTGCTCTGGGGACGAAGGCGGATTCTTGACGCCCCGCGGCCCGGCCACTCCCCAGACGATCAAGCCCAACACAGGCAAGATAATCAGCAGCAGCGCCCATCCCGCCTTGGTACCGGCCGATTTGTCGCTGCGAAAGACGCTGACGATCGCCCAAAGGTCCACGAGCAATATCAACACGGCAACGGCAATCCAGAAATAACTGGCTAGTTCAGACATGGCCTCAATCCTCTTGTCAGTCTATGGATTAGGCATGACCGCGCCAGGTCCGTTCAAAGAATCTGTCTTGCTGTTGCTGTTGACGATCGTGCAGCTACACGCGCTCGTTGAGGTAGGCGACCCATTGTTCATAGGCCTCGTGTTGACGCCGGACAGCCTCGTCCCAGGCCGTCCCGGACATTTGATGGACACAGATCAACGCCATCATTTCTGATGTGGCTGTATCGAGTTCAACCAAAAGCTCATGGGATTTGACTTTGAAATCTTCAACGGTAGTCATCATTCCTCGCTTCCCCATACCAGGGCCGGCTCGTCCACCCAACATTGATACGTTTTTTCGGCGCTGATTCATTTTTGGCGATGATCGGTCGTTCGCGCGGCCCTACCTCCAGGTTTTCCAACCGCTCGTGAAATAAACGAAGCCTTTCCCCTTTCAGGGCGGTCCCATGGACATGAGCGAAAACTATTGGTTTGAACACTCCAAAGGAGCAAGGCTCAAATATTGCAGTTATATTGCACTTTAATGACAGTCGAGGCTGGACAAGGTTATGAAGATTCGAGCGACCGTCATCTGCGAAGAAGACCGCCACATTCTGCTGGTGCGAAAACCAAAAAGCCGCTGGGCGTTGCCAGGCGGAACCGTTGAGCGCGGCGAAACCCACGCCGACGCCGCTCTCAGGGAATTGGCGGAAGAAACCGGACTGAGTGCCGAGAACCTGCTTTACCTGATGCACGTCAGCGAAGGCGGTACCGAACACCACGTGTTCGAGGCTGCGGTCAATGATTCAACGGCCGCCAGGCCACAGAATGAGATCAGCGACTGTGTGTGGCACCCGTTGGATGCCATTGCCCAGTTGCAGATGAAGAAAGGCATGCGAGAGATATTAGAGGCGTTTCGGCGCAGATTGTGAGCGCTGTCGAGCTTGAGTAAGCATGGACTGTAGCGTCGGCCTGACAAAAAACACAGAAGAGCGCACGGCGCAGTCTCTCGTTCTCTTTGTGCGCCATAGTCTTCGGCCTCTCGTCGCTCATGTATACAAGCGCATGGAATGATGGTGCCAGAAGAATAACCATCACAGGCTACAGCTATGGGTTCTACGTCTGGATGTCGGCGTTTGTATGGCTGGCGCTCTTGGCGGGCCGAAAATCCCTACAGTCGGAATACTGACAGCACACTCCCCCCAGCAGCCTCCGCCTGAAACGAAAAAGGGTTTGCATCAGCTTTCGCTCGCAAACCCTTGATCTTGGATGGTGCCCGAAGCCGGAATCGAACCGGCACGCCCTTACGAGCGGGGGATTTTAAGTCCCATGCGTCTACCAGTTTCGCCATTCGGGCGGTAGCGCGGTCAAGCCGTGCGACACTGGCAGATAGGCATCTGGCAGGATCGAGGCTGGTGCAACAGAGGGGGAAATATATACATCCCTCCCGGGTGAAGCAAGGCGGCCGTTGCCCTTTTCAAGACAAAACCTTTCATTGTCCCGTAAACAAAAAAGCTCTGTAGATCATGAATCTACAGAGCTTTTTAAAAGTGGAGGCCGAAGTCGGAATCGAACCGGCGTAGGTGGATTTGCAATCCACTGCATAACCATTTTGCTATTCGGCCTCAATACGCCTGATGCAATACAACCACACCCTGCGGATGAAAACTTATCCGGATAAAGCCGCTAATAGCGAGCTATCTCCTTGAAAACATTGAAGTTTTTTACGCCTCGATGCATTCGATGGGCGCAATTATGTACTCATTTGCCTAGGCTGACAACCCCTTGATTTCAAAAAAAATTTGCCAGGCGGTCGACCCCTGGGATGTTTTTCCCAGCGCAACACGGCGAGCCGAAACCAGCGGCCTCCGGCTCATCGGGAAACCCGTGCCCCCAACGGAACAACCTCCTTCGCCTCGGTTCATTCGTTATGTCGTCCCCTGGATCAGCAAGGAGAACCATCATGACTGAACGACCACACTTGGTGGCGAGCCGCGCTCCGGTGCCCACCTCTTCACACCCCAATCTCGGCACGCCGGAGCGACTGGTCTCGTTGGCGGCCGGAACGTTATTGCTTGCCAACGGACTGCGCCAGGGAGGGCTCAAGGGTTGGTCGCAAGTGATGTTTGGCGCATGCGCGGCCTGGCGTGCCTACTCCGGCACATGCAGGGTCAAGCAGGCGCTGACGCATAGCCCCTTCGAGCAGACGTTCGAACAGGACCGCGATTGGGACGGCAGCAAGGTGATATCCCGCAGCATCACGGTGGGCAAGCCGAGGGATGAGGTCTATGGGTTTTGCAGCAACCCGGCCAACCTGGGTGCTCTCATGCCCTGGGTGGACGCCATCGAGCAGATTGGCGAACGAACTTATCGCTGGGTCGCCCATGGGCCGATGGACAAGACGCTGCACTGCGACATCGAACAGTGCGAACCCAAGGAAGGCCGCAAGCTGCACTGGATAGCCGGCCCTGACAGGCGCTTCAAACACGATATCCAGATGCATTTCAGCGATGCGCCGGCCGGTCGCGGTACGCAGATCAAAGTCATCGTGGCATGCGAAACGCCCCTCGGCACGGCCGGCTATGCCCTCGCCGCCGCCATCTCCCGGTTCTCCGACAAAGCCCTTTTGAACGTGCTGCGCAGCATCAAGCAGCAGTTGGAAACAGGCGAAATCAGCACCAACAAGATGCGCGATCCACAGACGAAGGATTTCCTCTTCGTGCACCCGGCGTCCAGCGCGACGCGAGCATCGGCCAATGACTCATCCACTGACAAAACCGAACTTGATGGAGGTACCGTCTGATGCGCGCATTGACGTGGCAAGGCCCCAATAAACTGCAAGTCGAGACGGTCGACGACCCGTCCATCCTCAACCCCCGCGATGCCATCGTCCGGGTGATCCTGTCCTCGGTGTGCGGCTCGGATTTGCACCTGTTGGGCGGCTACGTGCCAACGATGCAGGCCGGCGACATCATTGGACATGAGTTCATGGGCGAAGTGGTTGAAACCGGCTCGGCTGTCACGCAAATCAAGAAAGGCGACCGGGTCGTCACGGTGTCGATTGTCGGCTGCGGCGAATGCGAGCATTGCCAGCGCTCGGACTTTTCCTGCTGCGACAACTCCAATCCGAACCCTACCGCCACCGACATCGCCTACGGTCAACCCGCCTGCGGCATCATTGGCTACAGCCATGCGTTCGGCGGTTATGCCGGCAGCCATGCCACCTATATCCGGGTGCCTTTCGCCGACGTCAACCTGTTCACCATTCCCGAAGGCGTCAGAGACGAACAGGCTGTGTTCGTCTCCGATGCGGTGCCCACTGGTTTCTTTGCCGCCGACAACGCCGATATCCAGCCCGGCGATACGGTGGCGGTCTGGGGGTGCGGCGGGGTCGGGCTGATGGCGATGTCCAGTGCCTACCTGCTCGGCGCCGAGCGGGTGATCGCCATTGACCGCTTTGCCGATCGCCTGCGCCTGGCCGAGGAAAAGGCCGGCGCCATCGCCCTCAATTACGAAACCACGGATGTGCACGCCGCCCTGCTGGAATTGACTGGCGGCCGCGGACCGGATCGCTGCATCGATTGCGTCGGCATGGAAGCCCACGGCACCGAAGTGGATTATTTCTATGACAAGACCAAGCAGATGCTGCGCTTGCACACCGAGCGCGGAACCGTGCTGCGCCAGTCGATACGCGCGTGTCGCAAAGGTGGGACCGTGTCGGTGGTCGGAGTGTACGGCGGCTTGCTGGACAAGTTCCCGATGGGGGCGATTGTCAACAAGGCACTGACCCTGCGTTCCGGCCAGCAACCGGGACAGCGCTACGTGAAGCGGCTGTTCGAACACATCCAGAAAGGCGAACTGGACCCCTCCTATCTCCTGACTCATCCCATGGGCCTGGAGCAATCGGTTGAGGGCTACGCGATGTTCAAGGAGAAACGCCAGGATTGCCTGCGGGCGGTGTTTCGGCCGGAGTGAAGGGCGATCCCGTGGCGAGGGTTTAGGCTCCCTCGCCACGGATTTGACGGGCTTATGGACAGTCGCGGTGCGCCGTCATAATCGGTAACATACCGGCCTTTCCCGCAGCCTTTCTGCGCCCTGCCAAATAAGCCCATTCCATGCCTTTTGAACTCAGCGTCGACCTTTCCACCCTCGCTATCCTGGCCGTCGTGGCGTTCATCGCCGGCTTCATCGACGCCATTGCCGGCGGTGGCGGCCTGCTCACCACACCGGCCCTGTTGACCGCCGGCCTGCCGCCGCATCTGGTGTTGGGCACCAACAAGCTCAGTTCAACCTTTGGCTCGGCCACGGCCAGCTTTACTTTCTACAAGCGCAAACTGTTTCACCCGCGACAGTGGACCCACGCGCTCGTCGGCACGCTGATCGGCGCCTTGGCCGGTGCCGTCGTCGCCCATTACCTGCCCGCCGAGTGGCTGAACAAGATGTTGCCGGTGATTGTCTTTGCCTGCGGCCTGTACCTGCTGTTCGGCGGCACGCCCAAGGCACCGCTGGACAGCAACGCGCCGATCAAGAAAACCTGGCAGTCGCCGCAGGGCTTTACCCTTGGCTTCTATGACGGCGTCGCCGGTCCGGGCACTGGCGCGTTCTGGACCGTCAGCAGCCTGCTGCTCTACCCCATCGATCTGGTCAAGGCCAGTGGCGTGGCCCGCAGCATGAACTTCGTCAGCAACATCGCGGCGCTGTCGGTGTTCATCTTCTCGGGCCAGGTGGATTGGATCATCGGCTTGAGCATGGGCATGTCGGTGATGATCGGCGCGTTCTTCGGCGCGCGCACCGCCATCAG
Source organism: Pseudomonas frederiksbergensis (assembly GCF_035751725.1). Taxonomy (GTDB): domain Bacteria; phylum Pseudomonadota; class Gammaproteobacteria; order Pseudomonadales; family Pseudomonadaceae; genus Aquipseudomonas; species Aquipseudomonas frederiksbergensis_A. The sequence goes on from NZ_CP142104.1 coordinate 3,110,970, forward strand.
CGGCGGCGCGAAATTCATCCGCCCGGTGTTCATCACCGTGGTGCTGGCCCTGACCGTACGCCTAGCCTGGCAACACTGGTTCAGCATGGCCTAAGCGACGGGCCACGTAGAGGTCGATCAAATACCGGGCAATCGAGCGCGAGGCTGGAAGCGGTGGCAGGTCGCGGACATTGAACCATTGCGCGTCTTCGATCTCGTCTTCCTGGGGCACAATGTCACCGCTGGCGTATTCGGCGTGGAAGCCCAGCATCATCGAGTGCGGAAACGGCCAACACTGGCTGCCCACATATTGGATGTTCTTCACTTCGATACTGACTTCCTCGCGGACCTCGCGAACAAGGCAGTCCTCGGCCGACTCGCCCGGCTCGGCAAACCCTGCCAAGGTGCTGTAGACGCCCGTGACGAAACGGGGCGAACGTGCCAACAGGACTTCATCGCCACGAGTGATCAGCACGATCATGCTAGGTGAGATCCGCGGATAATGCCGCAGCTCGCAGGCATCGCAATACATCGCCCGCTCTCGCGGGACCTGGCTCATGCGCTGGCCGCAACTGCCGCAAAAACGATGCTCGCGAGCCCAAGTGCCGATCTGCGCCGCGTAGCCCAACACCTTGAACAGCGTGTGGTCGTCTTCGAGCATGAACGCCCGCAAGCCTTTCCAATTACAGCCGGGAATGTCCAGGGCGCTGTGCAGTTCCAACAGATAGACCGGCTCGCCATCGAGATGGCCGATACCGTGCTCGGCAAGGATCGACAGGTCCTGGCGCTTGAGCCAGTCGCGGGGAAACAGCGCGCCGTTGTCATCGTACAAAAAACCTTCCGGGCTGCGGGCCACGGCCCAGCCGCCGGGAAGGTCGGTGTCGAGTACTGCGGTGGTCCAGCGTGAAATCATGATCGATCAATCCAGAAATTCGGGTTTCTGTTTGCTCATATGGGCGGCCATGGCCAAGCGCAGATCATTGGATTGCAGCATGGCGGCGTTCCACGTGGCGACGTATTCCAAGCCGTCGTCGATGCGGTGGTCGCGCATGTAGCTGATCATTTCCTTGGTGCCGGTAACGGCGATCGGCGACTTGGCGGCGATGTCCCGGGCGATGCCCATCACACCTTCGAGCAAGCTGGCGGTATCGCTGTAGACACGATTGACCAGGCCAATACTGCGCGCTTCGTCGGCACCGAAGGTGCGCCCCGTATAAGCGAGTTCACGCAGCATGCCGTCCCCGATGATCCGGGGCAAGCGTTGCAAGGTGCCAACATCGGCCGCCATGCCGATGTCGATTTCCTTGATCGAGAACTGCGCGTCCTCGGCGGCGTAGCGCATGTCGCAGGCGGAAATCAGGTCGATGGCACCACCCAGGCAATAGCCCTGGACCGCCGCGAGGACCGGTTTGCGACAGTTGTCCACGGCATTGAACGAAGCTTGCAGCTGCAGGATCTTGCGCCGCAGTACCCGGGCGTTACGGCCCACATCCTTGCCCAACTCGTTGGCCACGCCGGCCAGCATCATCAGGTCGATGCCTGAAGAGAAATGCTTGCCGGCACCGCTCAAGACCACCACTCGCACTTCGTCGGTCTCGTCGATCCATTGGAAAATGTCGACGATTTCGCTCCAGAACGCCGCGTTCATGGCGTTGATCTTGTCCGGTCGATTGATTTGCACATGGGCGATGTTGTCTGCAAGTTCGACGTTGAACGCTTGGTATTGCGACATGGCAGTGTCCTTTGACCGGTTGTAAGAAGCCTGAACTATAACAAGCGATCGCGACTGGACGTAGGCAGTGCATCGGCCAAAAGCGGGACTGGCGGCCTGCGAGTAACCTGTGGCGAGGGAGCTTGCTTGCGCTTGAGTGCGCAGCGCTCATAAATTAGGGGGCCGCTACGCAGCCCAGCGGGAGCAAGCTCCATCGCCACAAAAGCCTGATGCGATTACCGCTTGTCATCCACCTCCAATTGCCCATCCCAACCACCGCCCAATGCGGCAATCAACTGCGCACTGGCAATCAACCGGCTCTGTTGCAGGCTCAGCACGCTGCGCTCGTTGCTCAGGGCAGTGGCCTGGACGGTGACCACGTCGAGGTAGCCGATCAGCCCTGCCCTGTACTGGTTCTGCGTCAGGCGCAAAGACTCGCGCGCCGCGTCCAGGGCTTCCTGGCGGACGCGGGCTTCGTCCTCGAGCACCTTGAGCTGGATCATGTAGTTTTCGACTTCGCGGAAGCCGTCGAGCACGGTCTGGCGATAGGTGGCGACGGTCTGGTCATAGGCGGCGACGCTGCGGTCGACCTCCGCCGAGCGCTGGCCACCGTCGAACAAGGTCATCGCCAGTTGCGGGCCGACCGACCAGAAGCGGTTTGGCACGCTCACCCAATTATCGTAGGTGCTGCTGCTATAGCCTCCACTCAGGCTCAAGGTCAGGTCCGGATAATAGGCCGCCTTCGCCACCCCGATGTTGGCGTTGGCGGCCATGACCGAGCGCTCCGCCGACGCGATGTCCGGGCGGCGTTCGAGCAATTGCGACGGTACTGCAACCGGGACCTGCGGCAGCGCCGGGATGTCCTGGGTCTCGGCCAGGCTGAACTCGGCGGGCGGCAGGCCGATCAGCACGGCGATGGCGTTTTCGAACTGCGCGCGCTGCCAGATCAGGTCGATCAGGTCGGCCTGGGTGGTCTTGAGCTGGTTCTGCGCCTGGGCCACCGCGTCCTTGCCGGATACGCCGGCGCGGTACTGGTTTTCGGTCATTTTCAGCGAGCGTTGATAGTTGTCGACCGTGGTCTGCAACAAACGCTTCTGCTGGTCGATCACCCGCAATTGCAGGTAGTTCTGCACCAGCTCCGATTGCTGGCTCAGGCGCATCGCCGCCAGGTCGGCAAAACTGGCTTGCGCGCTGGCTTCGTCGGCTTCAAGCGTGCGGCGCAATTTGCCCCACACGTCCGCTTCCCAGCTCACGCCGGCCTGGGCGCTGTAGGTGTCGCGAATGCCGCTGGAAGAACTGCTCAGGCTCGAACTGCTGCTGCCGGTGCCCTGGCTGGAACGGGTCTTGCCAACCGTGAGATCGACCGTCGGAAAAAATGCCCCGCGCGCACTGCGCGCCAAGGCCTGGGCCTGGCGGTACTGGGCTTCGGCCTGGGCCACGGTCTGGTTGGAGGCGTTGAGTTTTTCCACCAGCTCGTTGAGACGGGTGTCAGCGTACAGCTCCCACCAGGCGCCACGGGCCAGGGCGTCGCTAGGGTTGGCCTGGCGCCAGCCTTGGGCTTCCTTGTACTGCACCGGTGCGGTGGCCGACGGGCGCTGATAATCCGGACCGATAGCGCAGGCACTGAGCAGTGCCACGCACAGCGCCAGGCTCAGGACACGCGAGCCACGGGCGGTCGCCAACGGTGCGACAAGGTTGAACAGCGTACTATCGGTCATAGCGGAGTTTCCAGGGCAGCATCAGTGCGCACCCCACGCCAGCGGTTGAAACGATGGCGCAGGTTATCGAGATAGAGGTAGACCACGGGGGTGGTGTAAAGCGTCAGGACTTGGCTGAACACCAGCCCGCCGATGATCGTCAGGCCCAGTGGCTGGCGCATTTCCGAGCCTTCGGCACCGCCGAGCAACAGCGGCAAGGCACCGAGGATCGCCGCCAGGGTGGTCATCAGGATCGGCCTCAGCCGCAACAGGCAAGCACTGCGGATCGACTCCAACGACGTTTGGCCGGCGCGCTCCAATTGCAGCGCGAGGTCGATCATCAGGATGGCGTTTTTCTTCACCACCCCGATCAACAGGAACAACCCAAGCAGCGAGATCAGGCTGAACTCGCTGCCCAGCACGTAGATCGACAGCAACGCGCCCACCCCGGCAGAGGGCAAGGTGGACAGGATGGTCAGCGGATGTATGTAGCTCTCGTAGAGCACGCCCAGCACCAGGTACACCGCCAGCAACGCCCCGAGGATCATGAAGGGCTGGCTTTTCTGGGTCGCGGCGAATGCATCGGCGGTGCCGGCCATTTTTGCGATGACATCCTCGGGCATCCCGAGCTTGGCAATCGCCCGCTCGATCGCCGCGGTGCCCTGCTCCACCGTGACGCCTTCGGCCATGTCGAACGAAATACCTTCGGACGCGAACTGGCCTTCGTGGCTGACGCGGTCGTCTTCCAGGCTGTTTTCATAATGGGCAATCGCCGACAGCGGCACTCGCGCGCCGTCGGCGGTGATCACCTGGACCTGCTCGAGCGTATTGGGGTCCTGGGCATATTTGGGATTGACCTCCATCACCACCTGATACTGGTTGAGGCTGTCGTATATGGTCGAGATCTGCCGCTGACTGTACGCGTTGTTCAGCACCGAAGTGACCATGTCCATGTCGATGCCCAGGCGCTTGGCCTGGTCGCGGTCCACCACCAGCGTCACCTGCTGCGCCCCGCCACCGTCGCGGGCGTCGATCGCGGTCAGCTCCGGCAAGGCGCGGAAAGCGGCGACGACCTTGGGGTACCAGGTGCGCAGCGACGCCAGGTCCGCACTTTGCAGGATGTAGGAATACTGCGACGTGGTCTGCTCACGCCCGCCACCGAACTGCAGATCCTGGTCGGCCATCAGCATCAATTGGCCGCCGGGCACCTTGGGCATTTCCTTGCGCAAGCGCTCGATGACTTTCTGAGCGGAGATCCCGCGTTCCTTGATCGGCTTGAGGCGCACCAGCATGAAAGCGTTATTGGTGCCGTTGTTGCCGCCGATGAACCCCGCCACGCTCTGCACCGCTTCGTCCTTGAGCACAGCGCGACGGAAGATTTCCATCTTCGGCTGCATCACGTTGAACGACAGCCCGTCGTCGCCGCGCACGAAACCGATCAACTGGCCGGTGTCCTGCTGCGGCATGAAGGTTTTTGGCACCACCACATACAGCGCAATGTTCACTCCGATGGTCACCAACAGGCTGAACAAGGTCAGGCGACGATGGCGCAGCACCCAGTCCAGGCTACGGGCGTAACCCCGGACCATGCGCTCATTGAGGCCATGACTCCAGCGCTGCAAGCGGTTTTCCTGCCCCGGCACATGAGGCTTGAGCCATCGCGCGCAGAGCATCGGCGTGAGGGTCAGGGACACCACCAGCGAGACGACAATGGCAGCCGCCAGGGTGATGGAAAATTCGCGGAACAGACTCTCGACGATGCCGCCCATGAACAGGATCGACAGGAACACCGCCACCAGCGAGGCGTTCATTGACAACAAGGTAAAGCCCACTTCCTCGGCGCCGAGGTAGGCCGCTTTCATCGGCGGCACGCCTTCATCGATGTGCCGGGAAATGTTTTCCAGCACCACGATGGCATCATCCACCACCAGCCCCGTGGCGAGGATCAACGCCATCAGCGACAGGTTGTTCAGCGAGAATCCATAGACGTACATCACCGCGAACGTGCCCACCAGCGACACCGGCACCGCCAGCGTCGGGATCAGCGAAGCGCGGAAATTGCCGAGGAACAGGAACACCACCAGCACCACCAGGGCAACGGCGATCAGCAGGGTCATTTCCGCTTCGTGCAGGGTGGCCTTGATTACCGGCGAGCGGTCCATGGCCAGGTCCAGCTTGACGCTGGCGGGCAGTACCGCTTGCAGGGCGGGCAGTTGGTTCTTGATCTCGTTGACGGTCTCGATGATGTTGGCGCCGGCCTGGCGATTGATCACCAATAGCACGGCGGCGTCATTGTTGAAGAATCCGCTGTTATAGCGGTCCTCGACGCCATCGCTGACCTTTGCCACGTCCTTGAGCCGCAATACCGAGCCATCCTGGTAACGGATGACCAGTGTTTCGTAGTCCTTGGCTTTCTCCAACTGGTCGTTGGCCTGCACTTGCCACATGCGCTTGTCGTCTTCGACCGACCCCTTGGGTCGGCGCACATTGCTATTGGCGATCGCAGTGCGTACGTCGTCCAGCGCCACGCCGTACTGGTTGAGCAATTGCGGCTCCAGCTCGATGCGCACCGCCGGCAAGGAGCTGCCGCCAATCTGCACCTCACCGACACCCGCCACCTGGGACAGGCTCTGGGACAGGATCGTCGAGGCCAGGTCATAGAGCTGGCCTTTCTCCAACACATCGGAGGTCAGCGAAAGCACCATGATGGGCGCCTGGGACGGGTTGACCTTCTTGTAGGTGGGCATGCTGCGCATGCCGCTGGGCAGCAAGTTCCGCGAGGCGTTGATGGCCGCTTGCACCTCCCGGGCCGCGCCGTTGATGTCGCGGTCCAAGTCGAATTGCAGGATCACCCGCGTCGAGCCCTGGCTCGAGCGGCTGCTCATGGTGTTGACCCCAGCGATGGCGCCGAATGAGCGTTCCAGCGGCGTCGCCACCGTGGAAGCCATCACCTCGGGGCTTGCCCCCGGTAGGTTGGCCTGGACCACGATCACCGGAAAATCCATTTGCGGCAACGGCGAAACCGGTAGCAAGCCAAAGCACACGCCGCCGAGCAGCATGATGGCGAAGCTCAGCAGCATGGTTGCTACAGGACGACGGATGAAGGGGCCGGAGAGGTTCATCGGCCACAGCCCCTTGCTTCAACGGACAGGCTTTTGTGGCGAGGGAGCTTGCTTGCGCTTGAGTGCGCAGCGCTCACAAAAGGGGCCGCTAAGCGACCCAGCGGGAGCAAGCTCCCTCGCCACGAAGAGCCTTGGCATGGCAAAAAAGCCGTCATACCCGCACCTCGTCCGCCTCAGGCCTGGCAAACCGACGCCCCAGGCGATCGAAGTACAGGTAGATCACCGGCGTGGTGAACAGCGTCAACACCTGGCTCACCAGCAACCCGCCCACCATCACCAGGCCCAACGGCTGGCGCAATTCGGCGCCGGAGCCGGTGGCAAGCATCAGCGGCACAGCGCCGAACAGCGCCGCCAGGGTGGTCATCAGGATTGGCCGGAAGCGCAACAGCGCGGCCTGATAGATGGCGGTCTGCGGGTCCATGCCCTGGTTGCGCTCGGCGTCGAGGGCAAAGTCGATCATCATGATCGCGTTCTTCTTGACGATGCCGATCAGCAGGATGATGCCAATGATCGCGATCATGCCCAGGTCGTTACCGGTCAGCATCAACGCCAGCAACGCGCCAATGGCGGCCGAGGGCAAGGTGGAAAGAATCGTGATTGGATGGATGTAGCTCTCATAGAGCACGCCCAGCACGATGTACATCGTCACCACCGCCGCCAGGATCAGCAACAAGGTGCTCGACAGCGAAGCCTGGAAAGCCTGGGCCGCGCCCTGGAATTCGGTCTGCACGCCGACTGGCATGCCGATGTCCTTCTGGACCTTCTCGATGACATCGACGGCGTGCCCGAGGGCCACGCCTGGCGCCAGGTTGAACGACATCATCACCGCTGGGAACTGGCCGATGTGGGCAATTGCCAATTGCGCCTGGCGCTCCTCCACCCGTGCCAGGCTCGACAGGCGAACTTGCCCGCCGTCAGTGGTCTTGACGTGGATCTGGTCCAGCGCCTGCGGGCCGATCTTTTCCCCGGCCTGGGCTTGAAGCACCACGCGGTACTGACTGGCCTGGGTGTAGATGGTGGAAATCTGCCGCTGGCCGAAGGCGTCGTAGAGCGCATCGGTAATGTTCGACACCGACACACCCAGGCGCGATGCGGCGTCACGGTCGATCACCAAGTAGACCTGCAAGCCCTTGTCCTGCAGATCACTGGCGACGTCGGTGAGTTCCGGCTGTCGGACCAGGGCTTCGACGAGCCGTCCGCTCCAGAGGCTGAGCAACTCGGCATCCGGCGACGACAGGCTGAACTGATACTGGGTGCGGCTGACCCGATCTTCGATGGTCAGGTCCTGCACCGGTTGCATGAACAGCCGGATCCCCACCAGCCGGTCCAGCTGCGGTTGCAGGCGGGCGATGATCTCGCTGGCGCTGTCGTCACGTTCGCTGTGGGGCTTGAGGTTGATCAGCAGCCGTCCACTGTTGAGCGTTGCGTTGTCGCCGTCCACGCCGATGTAGGAAGAGAGACTCTGCACCGCTGGATCGGCGAGGATGACCTTGGCCAATTGCTGCTGGCGCTCGCCCATGGCGGCGAAGGAAATCGATTGCGGCGCCTCGGAAATGCCCTGGATCACGCCCGTGTCCTGCACCGGGAAAAAGCCCTTGGGCACGGCCAGGTACAACACCACCGTCAATACGAGACTGCCCACCGCCACCAACAGCGTCAGCGGCTGGTGCTTGAGCACCCATTGCAACTTGCGTCCGTAGGCGGCGATCAACCAGTCGATCCAGGCGCCGCTGGCGCGGTAGAAGCGGCCCTGCTCCTCTTCCTTCGGCTCACGCTTGAGCAGCCGGGCGCACATCATCGGCGTCAGGGTCAGGGACACCAGCAGCGAAATCAGGATCGCCACCGCCAGGGTGATGGCGAATTCGCGGAACAGACGACCGACCACGTCCGCCATGAACAACAGCGGGATCAGCACCGCAATCAACGACAGTGTCAGGGAAATCAGGGTGAAGCCAATCTGCCTCGCGCCCTTGAGCGCTGCCTGCATCGGGCTCTCGCCCTCTTCGATATAGCGGGCGATGTTCTCCAGCATGACGATGGCATCGTCCACCACGAAACCGGTGGCGATGGTCAGGGCCATCAGGGTCAGGTTGTTGATGGAGAAGCCGGCCAGGTACATGACGCCGAACGTACCGATCAACGACAACGGCACGGCCACCGACGGAATGATCGTGGCGCTGACCCGACGCAGGAACAGGAAGGTCACCATGACCACAAGGGCGATGGCGATGAGCAATTCATGCTGAACGTCGGTGACGGAAGCACGGATGGTCTGGGTGCGGTCGGTCAGCACGGCAACGTCCAGGCCGGCCGGCAGGTTGTCGGTGATGCTCGGCAACATGGCCTTGATCCGGTCCACCACTTCGATGACGTTGGCCCCGGGCTGGCGCTGGATATTCAGGAGCACGGCCTGGTTTTCATTGGCCCAGGCGGCGAGGCGCTCGTTCTCTGCGCCATCGACGATCTCTGCGACGTCCTTGAGTCGCAGCGGCGCACCGTTGGCGTAGGCCAGGATCAACTCGGCGTAGTCCTTGGGCGAGGTCAACTGGTCGTTGGCATCGAGCATGGAGACCCGGGTCGGGCCGTCGAAATTGCCCTTGGGCTGGTTGACGTTGGAAGCGCCGATCAAGCTGCGCACGTCCGCCAGGTTCAAGCCAGCGGATGCCAGGGCTTGCGGGTTGACCTTGATCCGCACAGCCTGGCGCTGGCCACCGGCGATGGTCACCATGCCGACGCCGCTGATCTGGGCGATCTTCTGCGCCATGCGCGTGTCCACCAGGTCATTGAGCTTGGGCAACAGCATGGTCTTGGAAGTAATTGCCAGGGTCAGCACCGGGGTGTCGGCCGGGTTGACCTTGTTGTACACCGGCGGCGCCGGCAAATCGTCGGGCAGCAGATTGGTCGCCGCGTTGATCGCGGCCTGCACCTGCTGCTCGGCAACGTCCATGTTGATGTCCAGGTTGAAGCGCAGGGTAATCACCGAGGCGCCGCCGGAGCTGGTGGACGCCATCTGTGTCAGGCCGGGCATTTGTCCGAACTGGCGCTCCAGGGGCGCGGTCACGGCGCTGGTCATCACGTCAGGGCTCGCGCCCGGGTACAGCGTCATGACTCGGATGGTCGGGTAGTCGACCTGGGGTAATGCAGACACCGGCAGCAACCGATAGGCAATCAGGCCTGCCAGGACAATGGCCAGCATGCTCAGCGTGGTGGCGACCGGGCGAAGGATGAACAGTCGCGAGAGATTCATGCGCCGCCCTTTTTCGCCTTGTCGGCCACGGCCGGCTCAGTCGGGGCCGCGGCGGTCTTGCCTTGCAAGTGCTCGGTCGGCGTGGTCGGCACTTGCTGGCTGTCGTTGACCACCTCCACCTCGCTGCCCTCTTTCAAGCGGTCGGTGCCTTCGAGCACCACCCGGTCGCCGGCGGCGAGGCCTTCGGTAACGACGGTCTTGTCGCCATCGCTGGCGCCGATCTTGAGCTTCTTGATGGTGACTTTCTTGTCGCCATCCAACGCATAGACGAACGTGCCGTTGGTGCCGAACTGAATCGCAGCGGTCGGCGCGAGGACCACGCCTTTCAGCGTGTCCGCCAGCAGGCGCACGTTGACAAACTGATTGGGAAACAGCGACTGGTCGCGGTTCTCGTAGCGGGCCTTGAATTTCAAGGTGCCTGTGGTGACATCGATCTGGTTGTCCAGGCTTTGCAAGACGCCGCTGGCCTGGAGCTTCACATCGCCACGGTCCCAGGCCTCGACGGGCAGTTTCGCCCCGCTGCGATAGCGGGCGAGTACGGTTTCGAGGTTGTTTTCCGGCAGCGTGAAGGCGACGCTGATGGGTTGGGTCTGGGTTATGACGGCCAAGGCCGTGGTGTCGTTGGCCGCTACCAGATTGCCGACGTCCAGTTGACGCAAACCTACGCGGCCGCTGATCGGCGCGCGGATCCTGGTGAATTCCAGGTTGAGCTTGGCGTCGTTGACCGCCGCCTGGTTGGTCTTGACCGTGCCCTGGTATTGGCCCACCAGCGCAGCCGCGGTGTCGAGAGTCTGCTTGGCGATGCTGTCTTCAGCGTACAGGCCGCGATAACGCTCGAGGTCGACCTGGGCGTTCTTCAACTGGGCCTGGTTTTGCAGCAAGGTGCCTTCGGCCTGGAGCAAAGCGTTCTGGTACGGACGCGGATCGATCTCGGCCAGCAGATCCCCGGCCTTGACCATCTGCCCTTCTTCGAACGCGATCTTCACCAACTCGCCGCCCACGCGGCTGCGCACGTTGATGGTATTGAGCGCCGTGACCGTGCCCAGCGCCTTGTAATACAGCGGAAAATCCCCGGTGACCGCCGTTGCCACCCGAACCGGAATCGGCCCCGTCGCACCACCAAAGCCCGGTCGCATGCCGCCCGAGCGCCCCGCCTGTCCGGCCGCGCCCTTCTGCCCGGCTTCATTTTTCGAGTCGGTGCCGGCAGGCCAGAATTTCCAAGCCAGCAAGGCAACGGCCAGCACAATGAGCAGGCCGAACAGCCAGCGACGTGATTTGCGGGAAACGGAGGATTGCATTGAATGGTCAACCATTGGGCGCGTGGGGTTCTTCTACAGGAGGCTGAACGATAAGCACTGGCGGATATTTAGCAAAGCGCCTTTACCGGCAATTTACCTTGCGCTTACCTTTCGCCTACTCGGCTAAGGCTTTGAAACACAAATGAAAACGGCCTGGTCAGGCCAGGCCGTTAACAATTGTAATAAATACTTTGTTTCGGAACAGTTATTTCAGGACCGCGAGCGCCGCATCGTAGTTCGGCTCTTCAGCGATTTCCTTGACCAGCTCGCTGTGCAGTACGGTGTCGTTTTCGTCCAGCACCACCACGGCGCGGGCAGTCAGGCCTTTGAGCGGGCCGTCGGCAATCGCAACACCGTAGTTCTCGATGAACTCGGCACCGCGCAGGGTGGACAGGTTCTGTACGTTCTCAAGGCCTTCGGCACCACAGAAACGGGCCTGGGCAAACGGCAGGTCGGCGGAAATGCACAGCACCACGGTGTTATCCAGGTCGTTGGCCTGGGCGTTGAACTTGCGTACGGAAGTGGCGCAGGTCGGCGTGTCGACGCTTGGGAAAATATTCAGCACCTTGCGCTTGCCGGCGAAGTCCTTCAGGGAAACGTCCGACAGATTGCCGGCAACCAGGGAAAAGGCTGGCGCCTTGGAACCGGCTTGTGGCAGTTGGCCGTTGACTTGGACAGGGTTGCCTTTGAGGGTGACTTGAGCCATGAACGGATTCCTTCTGACAGGTTTGAAAATAGTGAGGCCGGAGTTAACCATGAAATGGTGCTCCGACCTATGCCTGTACACAAAAAGTCACGAGTGACGGCGCCCGTTATTTAGCCTTGAGCTGCAAAAACGACTGATGCAGATCCGCAGCCCAGCCATCGATAACTCCTTTGACATCATCGGCCTTCATGACCTGCGACTCGTTGGATAAAGGCTTACCCGTCCCCTTGCGCACCACCTGGGCGATCACCGCGTTGTTGCCGCCGTCGAGAAACACCGCCTCGGTGCCCAACGTGGTTTCTTGATCACGAATGCCGCTGGCCGTACTGACCGCGGCAGCCACCAAGGCAATCGGAATCACCTCATAAGGCTTCAACCCCTCGGTCTTGCTGCTGACGGCGGTAATGGCCGCCCGCACCACCAATACGCCCGGCCCGGGACTGGTCGCCAAAGGCAAGGACTTGCCCGCCTCCCGCTTGAGCGCCTGGTCGTAGTAGCTGGTGATACCGGCCAAGGTGCCGGCGGGAATCTTCACGGTCGGTTGGGGCTTGGGGAAAAGCTGCGTCGGCTCGATATACACGCTGGAGTATTTGGCCAGATCGATCTTCGGATCGACCCATCGCATCACCTCGGCCCCCGACGGCGACTTTTCTTCCTTGAGCCGGCTGTAGTCTCCCAGGAAGCCGGAGTACTCGTCCGGCTGGGTGACTTTGCTGGAGCAACCCATCAACGCGAGCGAAGCGATGCAGACAGTGCCAATCATGGAGGCGAATTTCATGCTGTTACTCCTGTGGACCACACCCGACGGGGGCGGAACTACAGGTATAGCCTGCTCAACGCAGCCGCGCCATCGCCAGGGTGTCGACCCAGCGCCCGTCACGCACGGCGTAGTCGCGCAACAAACCTTCCGTTTCGAAGCCGAATTTGCGGTATAGGCCAATGGCCGCTTCGTTGTCGGCATATACCGTCAATTCAACCCTTCGCAGGTTCATCCAATTGTCCGCCACGTCCAGCGCGGCGGCCAACAGCATCGACCCCACCCCCTTGCCCTGCCAGGCAACCGCGACGCCCATGCCCAGGTTGGCGCAGTGAGCGCGACGGATACGGGCAAACTGCTCCAGGCCAAGATTGCCGATGACGTCGCCTTCATGCAGGGCCACCAGTTTCAACTGGCGCTCGTCGTTTGTTGCCAGACGCTGACGCCAGACTTCCGTGGACTGAAAAGGCATCTGCAATACCTGGCGGGTGACGGCAGGGTCGTTGTAGAGCGCGGTGACGCCGGGGATATGAGCTTCAGTGAAACGTGCAAGAGTGATCGAGGACTCGGACATTCGGGCTCCTTCCTGGAGACGTTGGGATGACTAGCTACTATAAGTGGCTGATCGTCCATGACGCGAACTGGCGATCGAGATTCTCAAAGGATGGGCTGTCGAACATGAAGCTCTCAGCGCGAGCAAGCTCGCTCCCAAAGTGGATCGAATCCTGTGGGTGTGGGCTTGCTCGCGATGAAGACCTTCAAGACTGATCGATTACTGATGCTGCACCTGCACCATCGAACTCACCTGCACCCGCGCCTGCATCTGCTCCGCCCCGCCCCCCCGGCGCATGCCGCGAACCGGGCAGGCGTCGAGGTAATCCAGGCCAACCGCCAGTTTCAGGTGACGGTCGGGGCGGGTCAGCCGATTGGTCACGTCGAAGCTGTACCAGCCGTCATCCAGCCAAGCCTCAGCCCAGGCGTGGCTTGCCAGATGGTTCTCGTCCTCGGTGCACAGGTAGCCGGACACATAACGCGCCGGCACGCCCAGGCTGCGGGCACAGGCCACAAACGCATGGGCATGGTCCTGGCAGACGCCGGCGCCACCGGCAAACGCCTCGGCGGCCGTGCTGCTGACGGCGGTCGCGCCGGGGCTGTAGGGCATGCGATCGGCGAGGCCATTCATCAAGTCGCTCAAACCCGCGCGATCACGTCGTGTTCCGCATTGCGCCACGGCAAAGGCGCTGAGGCTGTCATCCGCCTGGGTAAGGCGACTGTGACGCAAGAATGGCAATGGTGATTGATCATCGGGCTCCATCTCCACCGATTGATGGATCTGCACCTCGCCATAAGCCGTCAATATCAGTGCGCCGTGGGGTTCGTCCATGGTCATGACGTGCAGGATATTGCCGTACGGATCGAGTTGGCTGCGCACCAGGCGCGGCAATTCCAAGTGCCATTGCAGGATGGTCTGGCGCGGAGTGTCCTTGGGCGTCAGGCGCAGGAACTGGATGCTGGTGCAAACCTCGTCGGCGTAGCTATAGGTCGTATCGTGGCGTATGGACAGTTTCATACGACCTCCAGATAAGATTCATGGACGGTCTGGCCCAGATGGCGAATCTGGCCAATCAGTTCGGTCAGCCACTGGTGCAGGCCCGAGGCGAGGATCTCGTCAATCCCGGAATACCGCAGCCGCGCATTCAATTCCGCAGCCAGGCGCTGGGCAGGTCGGCCGTTGTTGCCCGGCAGGCTGGCGAGGATATGGTCCAGTTCTTCGATGCAGGCATGCAGCGAGCGTGGCACGTCGGCCCGCAGCAGCAACATCTCCGAGACCTGCTCGGCGTTGGGTGCGTTGCGGTAGATCTCGTTGAAGGCTTCGAACGACGACAATGCCCGCAGCAACGCACTCCATTGGTAATAGCCGCGCGCCGAGTTGTCGCTGACCTCCTCCGATTCTTCGCCGAACATTTCGTAGCGCGCGTCCAGCAACCGCAAGGTGTTGTCGGCGCGCTCGATGAACGTCCCCAGGCGAATGAAACAGTAGGCATCGTTGCGCATGATCGTACCCGACGTCGCGCCACGGAACAGGTGCGAGCGCTCCTTCACCCACTCGCAGAAATGACTGATGCCGTAGCGACCCAGGCCGTTGCTGGCGATGTTGCGCATTTCCAGCCAGGTGGCGTTGATGTTCTCCCACATGTCCGCAGTGATGCGTCCGCGCACCGCATGGGCATTGGTCCGCGCCGCCCGAAGGCAGCTGTAGATACTGCCCGGATTTGTTTCATCCAAGGCGAAAAAATGCAGCATGCGCTCGGTGTTGAGCGCGTCATAACGGGCGTTGTAATCATCCAGCGTACCGGCCGCCAGCAGCGACATCGCCAGCTCGGCCTGGCCGTCGCCGCGTCCGGCCTGGGGCATCAGCGACAGCGAATAACTGACTTCGAGCATGCGCGCCAGGTTTTCGGCGCGCTCCAGGTAGCGGGACATCCAATAGAGGTCCGAAGCGGTTCTTGAAAGCATGTCTTAGTCCTCCACTACCCAAGTGTCTTTGGTGCCGCCGCCCTGGGACGAGTTCACCACCAGCGAGCCTTCGCGCAGCGCCACGCGGGTCAGGCCGCCGGGCACCAGGCGGGTTTCCTTGCCGGACAGCACGAAGGGACGCAAGTCGATGTGACGAGGGGCGATGCCGCTTTCGACAAAGGTCGGACAGGTAGAAAGGCTCAAGGTCGGCTGGGCGATATAGGCCTCCGGACGGGCCTTGAGGCGAGCGCGGAAATCTTCGATCTCCGCTGCGGTGGCCGCCGGCCCGACCAGCATGCCGTAGCCGCCGGAGCCCTGGGTTTCCTTGACCACCAGGTCTGGCAGGTTCGCCAGCACGTGGGACAGATCCTGGGGCTTGCGGCACTGCCAGGTGGGCACATTCTTCAGGATCGGCTCCTCGGTCAGGTAGAAACGGATCATGTCGTCGACGTAGGGGTAGATCGACTTATCATCCGCCACGCCCGTGCCGACGGCGTTTGCCAACACCACATTGCCTGCACGGTAAACCGCGATCAGCCCCGGAACGCCGAGCATGGAATCTGGATTGAAAGACAGCGGATCGAGGTAGGCATCGTCCAGGCGACGGTAGATCACATCCACCTGCTTGGGCCCCGCGGTGGTGCGCATATAGACGTGGTCGTCACGCACGAACAGGTCCGCGCCCTCCACCAGTTCCACGCCCATCTCACGAGCCAGGAAGGCATGCTCGAAATACGCGCTGTTGAACCGTCCGGGAGTCAGGACCACGGCAGTCGGGTTGTCCAACGGGCTCGAGCTCTTGAGGGTGTCGAGCAACAGGTTCGGATAATGATCGATGGGCGCCACGCGCTGGGCAGCAAAAAGCTCAGGGAAGAGCCGCATCATCATCTTGCGATCTTCGAGCATGTAGCTCACGCCGCTGGGGGTGCGCAGGTTGTCTTCCAGCACGTAGTAGCTGCCATCGCCATCACGCACCAGGTCAACGCCTGCAATGTGGGCGTAGATGCCCCGGTGCAGGTCCAGGCCCTGCATCGCAATCTGGTAGCCCTCGTTGGCGAGCACTTGCTCGGCCGGGATGATGCCTTCCTTGAGAATGCGCTGGCCGTGGTAAATATCGGCCAGGAACATGTTCAGGGCCTGGACCCGCTGGATGCACCCACGCTCGACCATTTGCCATTCGCTGGCCTTGATGCTGCGGGGGATGATATCGAATGGGATCAAGCGCTCGGTGCCCTGCTCGTCCCCATAAAGCGTGAAGGTGATGCCCGCCCGGTGAAACAGCAGGTCGGCTTCACGGCGGCGTTGTTCCAGCAGCTCCAGCGGAGTGTCCGCCAACCAGCGCGAGAAGGCTTGGTAATGCGGGCGGCAGTCACCCTTCGCGTCGTACATTTCATTGAAAAAAGCGTGGGGCATAGCCTACTCCCAGCCGTGTCGTACACGGCATTTCTTATTACGTCGTCATTCCACCAATGCGGCCTTGCCTTGTTTATGAGCCCTGGTTCTTCGAGTACCTCGTCAGGCATGGGTCTCTGATCAGGCCTTTGCGTCTGGATGACGTGCGCCCCTTTTTTGTCTTACGTATCGAAGTTCCTGTCTACTGGGTTGTCGTGGAGTCGAAGCAAGGGCTGTGCCTAATTACGGCGGACCAGGCCATTGCTGGAAAAACCGGCGCGAAACGCTGAAAAAGCGAAATTTCTTTTCGATTATGCGACGCAGACAGATTTGCAGGCTGAAACGTTTACCCCAGTTTCGGGCGCCAGCTCCACAAACGGGTCGAATCGGTGCAGACAGGCGGGAAGTCGAGGACGAACGCCCCGAAAAGGGGAAATTAATACTCACCGCTCAAACGCTTCGCTTGGTTCAACCATAGCTCAGGCGCGAAGACTTCACAGGAAGAACGGCACGTTGGGGGGAAAGTGCAGCCGAAAAAAATGCCCGGACGTTGCTGTCCGGGCATTTCTGGTGGAGCGCCGTGATCAGAACGTCACGCTGGCACTCAACCTGGCGGTACGTGGCTCGCCGACGTTGACTTGCAACTGGCTGCCGGTGGACGACGGGTAATACTGCTTGTCGAACAGGTTGTCGACGTTCAACTGCAGCGAGGTCTTTTGTCCGAACACCGGCGACTCCCAGCGCAGGAAAGCGTCGGCGACGGTGTAGCTGCTGAGCCAGAAATCGTTGGCGGCGTTGGCGGCGCGCTCGCCGACATAACGCGCACCGGCACCGGCATGCCAGGCGCCGAACTCGGCCGGGACGTTCAGGTGGTGCGACAGGTACAGGCTGGCGGTGTGCTTGGGAGCGTCGGGCAGGCGGTGGCCTTCGTTTCGAGGGTCGTCGAGAATTTCGGTGTGGGTGTAGGCGTAGGTGCCGATCAGGTCCCAGCGTTCGGCGAGGCGACCAGTAATGTCGAGTTCGAGGCCTTGGGAGCCAACTTTGCCGGCGGCTTCTGCCAGCGTGACGCCGTTGACTGTCGAAGACGTCACGACATTTTTCTTCTCGATATCGAACAGCGCGAGATTGATGTTCAAGCCTGGCAGCGGATCGTATTTGGCGCCGATTTCATAGCTTCGGCCCTCTTCCGGCTTGAAGGTACTGAGGTTGTCATCAACGGTATCGTTGGGTTTGAACGAGCGACTGTAGTTGCCGTACAGCGACAATTCTTCGGTGGCTTTGTAGACCAGGCCCAGGAACGGGACGAAGGCATCGCCGTTGTCGTCGCGGACCGGCACGCTGGTGACCAACCCTTGCTTGGCGAACTGATCGTAATGCTGGTAGCGGCCACCAAGGACCAGGATCCAGCGCTCATCCAAGTGCCAATTGTCCTTCAGGTACACCGAACTGGAGGTCAGCTGGTTGCTCAGGTTGCTTTGGGTCGGGCTGATGACGCTGGGCTCGCCCAGGCCGCCGTACACCGGCGCAGTGATATCGAAGCCTCCTCTTACAGGCCCACGGTAAGTCTTGCCACGGTATTGGTCCGACACTTGGTTATCGACGCCGACCAACACGTCATGGCGTTGGCCGAACAGCTCCTGCCTGCCGATGAAATCCCAGCTGGCGTAACGGGTTTCATCATCGTAATGGGCGCCGTTGGCGGCTCGACGCAGGTTGTTGCCCACCAGCGAGTTGGGCTGCGCAATCGACAGACTGTACCGGTCATTGTTCCAGCCATAGGTCACCCGCGTCTTCCACGCATCGCTCAGCTCATATTCGAACCGAGCGGTGGCCGTCTCGCGAATCCCTACGCTCTTGGCCCAAGGCTCGTCCAGGCGCTTGTCATAGTCGATATCGGCCGGATGCCCGTTTTTGAACACCGTGCCACGGTCAAACGGATTGGAATATTCGTTGTACTCATAACTCAGATTCAACGAAGCCCGCTCGCCGGTCCAGGCCAGCGACGGCGCCACGAGTGTGCTTTCGTTGACCCCATAGTTGCGCCAGTAGTCCTCGTGGCCGCGTTCGGCGATCAGGCGATAGGCCAGGCCGGTGTCGCCCAAAGGCCCAGTGGTGTCCAGGGCCATGGTGCCGCCACCCTCGCTGTAGGCGGAGCCGCTCAACGTGGTGCTCTGGGTGTATTCGGGTTTCTTGCTGATGACGTTGATCAACCCGCCGGGCTCCAGCGCGCCGTACAGCATCGAGGCCGGGCCCTTGAGCACTTCGACCCGCTCGGTGGTGGCGCTGAAGTTGTGGCCCAGATTCGAACGTACGCCGTCGCGCAGGATCGAGCCGTCGTCGTTGGTGCCGAAACCGCGTTTGACCAGCGAGTCCCGCGAGCCGCCCAGGGTGTTGCCCTGGCTGACGCCGCTGACGAATTTCATCGCGTCCCCCAGCGAGCGCACCTGATAGTCCGCCAGGGTCTGCTGGGTCACCACGTTGATCGATTGCGCTTCTTCCTTGATCGGTACATCGCTCTTGCTCGCCGTGCTGGCTTGCGTCGCCGTGTAGCCTTCGTCCTGAATGATCCGACTGCCTTGCACATCCGTAGTGGGCAGTTCGAGAGTGTCCTGTGCCTTCACGGGGCTTGCCATGAAGCAGCAGGACAGCGCAGGTAAAACGCATTTGACGAGGGCATTGCGGTAGGCGAAAGGGGTGGAACGATTCAAGACGCGCACTCACAGAGGATTGGAAATGAGAGCGAATATACTTTGAGAATGATTCCCAGTAAATCTTTCTAACATTTCCACCCTTGACTCTGAATGCGATCAAGGGCGCCGGATGATGAATCCGGCGCCCTTGAGGATTGCCCTTCCCGTCTGAAGATCAGTGATCGATGGCGGCGCCGGCCCCCCTCGGTACGCGGATGTCCTCGACCAGGTGCTGGATGTGCTCGGGGGGCGGCGCGGTGAAGCGCGACACTACCAAGGCTGCCAGGAAGTTGAAGACCATCCCCAATGTGCCGATACCTTCGGGGGATACACCGAGCCACCAATGTTCAGCCGTGTTCATCGTCGGGTTGATGAATTTGAAGTAGACGATGTAGGTGAACGTGAAGGTCAGCCCGACGATCATCCCGGCAATCGCGCCTTCGCGGTTCATACGCTTGGAGAAGATCCCCATGACGATGACCGGGAAGAAGGACGACGCCGCCAGCCCGAAGGCGAACGCCACCACTTGGGCGACGAACGCGGGTGGATAGATGCCGAACAAGCCGGCAATCAACACCGCCACGCCGGCCGCAATCCGTGCCGCGAGCAGCTCCTGCTTCTCGTTGATCCTGGGCATGATGTTGCTTTTGAGCAGGTCATGGGAGATCGACGTAGAGATCACCAGCAGCAGCCCCGCAGCCGTGGAAAGCGCGGCCGCCAAGCCACCGGCGGCGATCAAGGCGATTACCCATCCTGGCAGGCCGGCGATCTCGGGGTTGGCCAACACCATGATGTCGTTGTCGACATAAAGCTCGTTGGGCACCGGCGAGAGCTGGTTCTTGAGCAACCGCTGCTCATGCGTCCCGCGCTCGCCGGTAAAGCTCGGCGCGCCGACCAGCGCTGCGCCCGGGCTGTACTGGATGATGCCGTCGTTGTTCTTGTCCGCCCAGGCAATGAGCCCGGAATTTTCCCAGGCCTTGAACCAGGCCGGCGCGGTGGCATAACTGACGTTGGGGATGGAGGTCAGCAGGTTGGTCCGGGCGAAGGCGGCCACGGCCGGTGCGGTGGTATAGAGAATCGCGATGAACAGCAATGCGTAGCCGGCTGACTTGCGCGCATCCCGCACAGTAGGCGTGGTGAAGAACCGCACGATCACGTGGGGCAAGCCCGCCGTGCCGACCATCAGCGCCATGGTGATGAAAAACACGTCCATGGTCGATTTGGTGCCATCGGTATAGGCAGCAAAGCCCAACTCGGCGCCCAGGCCGTTGAGCCGTTCGATCACGCTCTGCCCCGAGCCGGCAGCTTCACTGATGAAGCCCAACTGCGGGATCGGATTGCCCGTGATCATCATCGAGATGAAGATTGCCGGCACCATGTAGGCAAAGATCATCACGCAGTACTGCGCCACCTGGGTGTAGGTGATGCCCTTCATGCCGCCCAGCACCGAGTAGAAGAACACGATGGCCATGCCGATCATGACGCCGGTGTTGATATCCACTTCCAGGTAACGGGAAAAGACGATCCCGACGCCGCGCATCTGCCCTGCGACATAAGTGAAGGAGATGAAGATCACGCAGATCACCGCCACCACCCGCGCCGTCTGCGAGTAATAACGCGCCCCGACGAACTCGGGCACGGTGAACTTGCCGAACTTACGCAGGTACGGCGCCAGGCACATCGCCAGGAGCACATAGCCGCCGGTCCAGCCCATCAGGTAGACCGAGCCGTCGTAACCCGCGAAGGCGATGATTCCCGCCATGGAAATGAACGACGCCGCCGACATCCAGTCGGCACCGGTGGCCATGCCGTTGAGGACGGGATGTACGCCCTTACTGGCAATATAGTATTCGCTGGTGGAACCGGCCCGAGTCCATATGGCAATACCAATGTACAGGGCAAACGAGGCACCGACGAACAAGTAGATCAGCGTTTGGGTATCCATGCTCGCCGCCCTCAGTCTTCGTGGACGTCATATTTGCGGTCGAGCTGATTCATCTTCCAGACATAGAAGAAAATCTCGAGCACAAAGACGTAGATGGACCCTTGCTGGGCAAACCAGAACCCCAGGGGCGTGCCGAAAAAGCTGATGGTGTTGAGTGAGTCGACCAGCAAGATGCCGAACCCGAACGACACCACGAACCAGATGGCCAGTAACACCAGCATCCAGCGTAGGTTTTCCGTCCAGTAGGCACGCGCAGCCTGTTGCTTTTCAGTGGACATGAAGCCGCCCTCTTGTTTGTTGTTATTGTTTTGCACTTCAAACCGTAGCAGTCGCCGGGCAAGGCGCTAGTACGACTTTCGTCTAATTCGTAACAGCGGGTATTGACATCGCTGTCGCACCGAAAAGACGGGGCCAACCCGCACTGGAATTCAAGGGTGATATCAAATCGCCCAAACCGCCTAAAGCTTTGCCGTTATCGGTCGAATGTATGCCATCGAATCTTTTTTTCCCCTGGAGCTGTGATGCAGACGTTAAAGGCCTTGTATGAGTCTATCGAGATGCAATTTTTCGATACCCTCACAAAAAAGCTTTCAAGCCTTTTCCTGTTGGTTGCGGTCAGTGCCTTGCTTTATTGGGTGGCGCTCAGCGCCCGCGCCGACATCGTCCTGCAACTGCGGGCGGCCCAACTCGATGGCGCGTTGCTGGGACAGATCGAAGGCCGCCTCGACAGCCTCACCCACGCCCTGCTCTTCGGCGCGCTGCTGACGCTGGGCATGGTCAGTTTCATGGTCTGGTACTTCCGCCACCTCATCGTGCGCCCCGTCACCGTCATGACCAAGGCCCTGGAAGAGATCGCCAACGGCGAAGGTGACTTGTCCAAGGACCTGCCGCTGGTCACCCACGACGAGATCCGCACCCTGGCCGCTACGTGCAACCGCTTCCTGGCCAAGCAGCGCGAGATCATCAGCAATGTGCAGGCATTGACCGTGCACATTGCCGTCGAATCGGCCCGTTCGCTGAAGAACATCAGCGACTCCAGCGACAGCGCGACCCACCAGGCGCGCTTCGCCAAGGAAGTGATGGAGCAGAGCAATACCGCCGTTGGCCGTATCGAAGAGGTGTCGCGCCAGACGCAGGGCATTTCCGGCACCACCGCGCAAAACCTGAGCATGGCCCGTGACTCCTACGCCGAACTGTTGGAAGTGACCGGCAACATCAGCGAGATTTCCAGCAGCCTCGGCGAATTCGCCACGCTGGTGGACGCCCTCAACCAACGATCCTCGAGCATCAAGTCGATTGTCGGGCTGATCCAGCAGATTTCCGCCCAGACCAACCTGCTGGCCCTCAACGCCGCCATCGAAGCGGCGCGTGCCGGGGAAAGTGGCCGTGGCTTTGCGGTGGTGGCCGATGAAGTGCGCACCCTGGCGCAGAACGTCAGCCGGGCCACCGACGACATCTCGCGCAACATCGACGCCATGCTCCAGGAAGTCAGTTCGACCCACGAACAGACCACCCAGATCAGCCACAGCGCCCGGGAAACCCAGAAGGTGGTGGAGCGCGCATCCGGTCATTTCGAGAGCATGATCGTCGACTTCGAGTCCACCAACGGCAAGCTGGCCGACATCGCCGACCATATCCAACAGTTCGCCGATGCCAATACCGGCATCAACGAACGCGTCACCCAGATCCACGCCGACAGCCAGTCGATCGACCAGCGTATGCAACAATCGGCCACCGCCACCCGCGACCTGTCCGGCGTGGCCGAGAAAGTCCAGACGCTGTTGGGCCGCTTCGTGCTTGGCCACGGCAAGCTGGACGCCGCCATCACCCGCGCCAGCGAATGCCGCGACACGCTGCAGGTTCATCTGCAGGCATTGCAAGACGAAGGCATCAACCTGTTCGACCAGAATTACCAGTTGATTCCGGGCACCGATCCCAAGCAGTACATGACCAGTTATACCGAACGTTTTGCCCGGGTCTGCCAGGAGGAATGCGACAAGCTGACCCGCAGCACGCCGGGCGGCAAGGTCTCGTTCATTGTCGACACCAAGGGCTATTGCCCGGTCAACAACAGCTGGGTCTCCAAGCAACCCACCGGCGACCGCGCGGTCGACCTGCCAGTGTGCCGCAACAAGCGGATCTTCAACGACCCGATCGGCCTGCGCGCCGCTGGCAACGTCCAGCGCTTCCTGCTCCAGACTTACCTGCGCGACACCGGGGAAATCATGACCGAGATCGACGTGCCGTTCTTCTTCGGCGGCCGTCACTGGGGCAACTTGCGGGTGGGCTTCGATGCGGCGGTGTTGCTGGCCGACTGATCCACAAGGCAGTAAAGCCAGGCAACTGCCCGTGGCGAGGGAGCTTGCTCCCGCTCGGCTGCGCAGCAGTCGCAGGACCGGTTGATGCGGTCGGCCTGAAGTACCGCTGGGCCTGCTTCGCACGCCAGCGGAAGCAAGCTCGCTCGCCACAAGCAATTTGTGGCGCATGCAAATCCTGAAACCACTCCAAAAACAACTGTGGGAGCGAATTCGCTCCCACAGTCATCACCTCAATTCAACAACACTTGGGCCCACCCTTGCCGCCGTAGCGGGCCTCCTGGCGCTCTCGGAAGAACGCCTCGTAGTCCATCAGCGGCTTGTCCGGGTGCTTGGTTTGCATGTGCTCGACATAATTGTCGTAGTCGGGCATGCCGACCATCAGGCGCGCGGCCTGACCGAGGTATTTACCGAGGCGACTCAAGTCATTGAACATCGTTGCAATCCTCTATCAAGCGTCCGGCAGGGCCTGGAATGGCGCTTCTTTGTCCGTGCGCTCTTTCGTGCCCCAGGCGGCGATGCCGACCTTGAGCGCGTAGAACAGGATGCTGAAGACCACGAACAGGAACAACACCGTCAGCGTTGCGTTGGTGTAGGCGTTGAACACCACGTGCTGCATCTGCTCGATGCTCTTGGCCGGGGCCAGGATCTGGCCGGCGGCCAGGGCATCGTTGTATTTGCGCGCCAGGGCCAGGAAGCCGATCGCCGGGTTGGCGTCGAACAGCTTGATCAGGCCCGCGGTGGTGGTGCAGATCAGCAGCCAGCTCGCCGGCAGCAGCGTGACCCAGACGTAGCGCTGGCGCTTCATCTTGATCAGCACCACGGTGGCGAGCATCAGGGCGATACCGGCCAGCATCTGGTTGGAGATGCCGAACAGCGGCCACAAGGTGTTGATGCCGCCCAGCGGATCGATCACGCCCTGGTACAGCAAGTAGCCCCACAGCGCGACGCAGCCGGCGGTGGCGATCAGGTTGGCGGTCCAGGATTCGGTGCGCTTGAGGGCCGGCACGAACGAGCCGAGCAGGTCCTGCAGCATGAACCGCCCGGCACGGGTGCCGGCGTCCACCGCGGTGAGGATGAACAGCGCTTCGAACAGGATCGCGAAGTGGTACCAGAACGCCATGGTGTTTTCACCCGGCAGCACCGAGTGCAGGATCTGCGCGATACCGACCGCCAGGGTCGGCGCACCGCCGGCACGGGCCAGGATGGTGGTCTCGCCGATGTCCTTGGCCACCGCTTGCAGCGCGTCGGGGGTGATTGCAAAGCCCCAGCTGCTGACGGTTTGGGCCACGGCCACCACGTCGGTGCCGACGATCGCCGCCGGGCTGTTCATGGCGAAGTACACGCCCGGCTCGATCACCGAGGCGGCGACCATGGCCATGATCGCCACGAAGGACTCCATCAGCATGCCGCCGTAACCGATGTAGCGGGCGTTGGTTTCGTTATCCAGCAGCTTGGGCGTGGTGCCCGAGGAGATCAGTGCGTGGAAACCCGAGACCGCGCCGCAGGCGATGGTGATGAACAGGAACGGGAACAAACCGCCCTTCCATACCGGCCCGGTGCCGTCGGTGAACTGGGTCAGCGCCGGCATTTTCAGTTCGGGCATGGTGACCAGGATGCCGATCGCCAGGGCGACGATGGTGCCGATCTTGAGGAACGTCGACAGGTAGTCCCGTGGCGCCAGGATCAGCCACACCGGCAGCACCGCCGCGACAAAACCGTAGCCGATCAACATCCAGGTGATCTGGATCCCGGTGAAGGTGAAGGCCTTGGCCCAGACCGGATCGGCGGCGATCTGCCCGCCCAGCCAGATCGAACCCAGCAGCAACAGCACGCCGATGATCGAGATCTCACCGATGCGGCCCGGGCGGATGTAGCGCATGTAGATGCCCATGAACATCGCGATCGGGATGGTCGCCATCACCGTGAAGATGCCCCACGGGCTCTCGGCCAGGGCCTTGACCACGATCAGCGCCAGCACCGCGAGGATGATGATCATGATCAGGAAGCAACCGAACAGCGCGATGGTGCCAGGGATGCGGCCCATTTCCTCGCGCACCATGTCGCCCAAGGAGCGACCGTTGCGGCGCGTTGAGAGGAACAGGACCATGAAGTCCTGCATCGCACCGGCCAGCACCACGCCGGCGATCAGCCAGAGCGTGCCGGGCAGGTAGCCCATCTGCGCCGCCAGCACCGGCCCGACCAGCGGCCCCGCGCCGGCAATGGCCGCGAAGTGGTGGCCGAAAAGGATGTGTTTGTTGGTCGGGACGTAGTCCAGGCCATCGTTGTTGAGCACGGCAGGCGTGGCCCGGCGCGCATCGAGTTGCATCACGTTGTTGGCGATGAAAAGGCTGTAGTAGCGGTAGGCGACCAGGTAGATGGCCACGGCTGCGACGACGATCCAGAGGGCGTTGATCGGCTCTCCGCGGCGCAAGGCCACGACGCTTAGCGCACATGCTCCCAGAACAGCCACGGCAAACCAGGCGAGGTGTTTAACCAGACGGGTTGTCATTGCGTGTCTCCTGCCGATATCCAATGGATTGCGGCGATTGTTTTTATAGTGTGCCCCGGCTATTCGGAGCCGGCCCAATATCCCTGCATGCCGTCAATAAATAAATCCGTAGTACTACGTAGATGCGCCCGTCCCCCTGTGTGAGCGAGCTTGCTCGTGAATACGGAGTATCCGTCAATGATGATTTGCCTGACGCACCGCCTTTGCGAGCAGGCCTCCACAGTTTCGAGCCTCATATCCGGTAGGATTGTTGAGCGCCCACGGGTTTGGCATATGATGCCCGCCATCCACCTCCCCGCCGAGCCAGGACTGGAGTAAAGATGCTGCTCAAACACAAGATCGTCGCCCTCGGGATCCTGCCGCTGGTCCTGGCGATTGCCGTCATCGGCGCCTTGGTGATCTCACTCAACCGCCAGTTGGGCGATCAACAGGCGCAACTGATCGAAGACAGCATCCTGGCGAGCAAGCGCGCCGAGTTGAAAAACTATGTCGAGATGGCGCAGAGCCTGATCGCCCCGCTGTACGACGACGGCAAGGGTGACGCGCGGGCGCAACAACAAGTGCTCGAAGAGCTGCGCAAGCTGAGTTTCGGCATCAATGGGTACTTCTTTGTGTACGACCGCCAGGGTCGCAGCCTGATGCACGCCCGCCAGTCGGAACTGGTAGGGCAATACCTCTGGGACATGAAGGATCCCCAAGGCTTGCCGGTCATCCAGGCATTGCTCAAGAGCGCCGAATCGGGTGAAGGCTTCCAACGTTATGCCTGGAACAAGCCGTCCTCCGGCCAGGTAACCGACAAGCTGGCCTATGTCGTGATGCTCGATCGCTGGGGCTGGATGCTCGGCACCGGGATCTACCTGGAAGACGTCGAGCGCGCCACCCAACAGGCCCGCGACGAAGTGGCCCAAGGCATCCACACCACGATGCAGGCGATCGCCGCCATCGCACTGATCGCGGTGCTGCTGGTGTTTGCCGGCGGCATCACCCTCAATGTCAGCGAGCATCGCCTGGCCGACAAGAAGCTGCAGCGCCTCAACCAGCGCATTGTCAGCCTGCAGGAAGAAGAGCGCTCCCGAGTATCGCGCGAGCTGCATGACGGCATCAGCCAACTGTTGGTGTCGATCAAGTTCCAGTTCGAACTGGCTAGCCACGTCATCGAGAACGGCCAGGAAAACGGCCTGGGCATCCTGAAGAACGCCACGGACCGGCTGGGCGAAGCCATCGGTGAAATCCGCAGCATCTCCCACGACCTGCGCTCCTCTCTGCTCGACACCCTGGGCCTGCCGGCCGCCATCGGCCAGCTTGCGGCCGAGTTCGAGCAACGCAGTGGCCTGGAAGTGTCCTATCGAAGCAACGAGTTCGACTGTCGCCTGGAAAACGGCGCACCGGTCTCGCTGTTCCGCATCGCCCAGGAGGCGCTGACCAACATTGAGCGTCACGCCGGGGCGAAACGTGTCGCCATCACCCTGTTCGGCTCCGGCCAGTCCTTGCGCCTGACTGTGGTAGATGACGGGATGGGCTTCAACGTCCCGCAGGTCGAACGTGGCCATACCGGCATTGGCCTGCGTAATATCCGCGAACGGGTCGAGCATTTCGGCGGGCGACTGGACATGACATCGGTGCCAGGACGAAGCGAACTGGATATCCTGCTGCCCATGACCATGCCAGCCAGGGAAAGCTGATCCGCGCCCATTTCAATAAGAGCACCTGCCGATGAACCGCCCCACCACCATACGCGTCGCGTTGGTCGATGATCACGCCTTGGTCCGCGACGGCATCCGCGCCCTGCTGTCCGTCATGCCCCGGCTGGACGTGGTCGGCGAGGCGGAGAACGGTGTCCAAGCGATTGAGATGGTCGGGCACTGCCAACCGGACTTGCTGCTGATGGACATCGGCCTCAAGGACATGAATGGCCTTGAACTGACCCGGCTGCTGGGCAAGCAACACCCCCGCCTGAAGATCCTGATCCTCAGCATGTACGACAATCATGAGTACGTCAGCGAATCCGTGCGCGCCGGCGCCAGCGGCTATGTCCTGAAGAACTCGCCGTCCAAGGAAATCATCGCCGCCATCGAAGCCATCATCGGCGGCGGCACCTTCTACAGCGCCGAGATAGCCCAGCGCCTGGCCACCGACCCAAACACCGACAGCGAGCTGACACCACGCGAGAGCCAAGTCCTGGCAAAAATGGTCCAGGGACTCAACAACAAGGAAATGGCCCGCGAGCTGGATATCAGCGTACGCACCGTCGAAACCCACCGCCTCAGCATCCGCCGCAAGCTCAACATCGACAAACCTGCGGCCCTGGTGAAATACGCGATCGACCACGGGATCATTCCGCGCTAGGCCCAACTTACCCTTGTGGCGAGGGGATTTATCCCCTCCCCACGGTTGATCATCCAGCGTAGTAATCAGGATGTTCAAGATCCGCCAACAACCCCGGCCCGCTCGGCACCCAACCCAACAAACCGCGGGTGTACTCGCTGGACACCGCCATGTTCGCGCTCGCCATATGAGCGAACCAACCGAAATGCTCGCGATCCCTTGATTCAACCGGCATTCCCAGGCCATGCCCGATCGCCTGGGCGATGTCCTTGAACGGCACCGCCTCGTCCGCCACGGCGTGGTAGACGGACTGAGTCACGCCCTGTTCCAGCGCCAGTCGATAGACCCGTGCCGCATCCAGCCGATGCACGCCCGACCAGCAATGGCTACCGTCACCGGGGTACGCCGATATGCCCTTGTCCCGGGCCAGACGAATCAGGATCGGTACGAATCCATAGTCGCCGGCACCATGGACCGAGGGCGCCAGCCGGACAGTTGCCACCCGCACGCCACGCTCGGCCAGATCCCTCGCCGTGGCTTCGGACTTGCGGGGCGACGCCGGGCTGACCACTTCCAGCTCACTGGCGCCCGGCGACAATCCGAACAAGCCCGAGGTCACCAATAGAGGCCGCTCGGAGCCTTGCAACGCGCCGCCCAATGCCAGAATCGCGCGGCGGTCTTGTTCGGCATTTTCGGCAAATCTTGAAAAATCATGATTGAACGCGGTGTGGATCACCGCATCCGCCGCCGAGGCCGCTTGATGCAAAACATCCAAGTCATCCAACGTTCCTCGAACCACTTTCGCGCCGATGCTCGCCAGCGCGCTGCCCTTTTCCTGGCAACGGGCCAGGCCGGTGACCTGATGCCCGGCGCCGAGCAACTCCCCAACCACGGCCGACCCAACCCACCCAGTGGCACCCGTAACGAATACGTGCATGAACAACGCTCCTGTCTGAAAAAAGCGAGATCGAAAGTCTTCTATAACCTGAACACGGCTCAGGATTTGTATTGAACTTGTATTTCCCGGCCCCTGAGCAGCATCAAGGCCACCCCGAACGACAACGCAACGGCGATGGCGCCGGCCAGGTAAACCGCCTCGATACCCCAACCACTGGCCAACACACCGGCCAGCGGGCTGGTGATGCCCAGGGAAATATCCAGGAACGCAACATAGGCGCCCATGGCGAGGCCGCGAGCCTGTGGCGGCGCACGGCGCACTGCTTCGACGCCAAAGCCGGGGAATGCCAGGGAATACCCGAAGCCAGTTAACGCCGCTCCGAGATAGGCGAGGATTGCCGTATCGGCGCTCCAGATGAACAGCAGCCCAACGGCCTCGATCACCACGCAGACCAACGCGACACGTGCGCCACCGATCTTGTCCGGAAGGTGCCCGAACAATAGCCGCGCGCCGATGAAGGCCAGGCCGAACGCCGTGAATGCCAACGAAGCGTTGCCCCAATCCCTCGCCGCAAATAACAAGGCAATGAACGCTGTGACGACACCAAAGCCGACGCTGCAAAATGCCAGGCCCATGCCTGGAACCCATACGGCACCGAGCATCTTGTAGAACGGCGTACGCTGGTTCGCCGTAGGAGCGACTGCGCGGACGCCGGCGACCACCGCCAAGGCCAACAGCGGGATGAACACCGATGCCACAACGGCGCCCATGAATCCCCAGCCCGAATTGAGCGCCACGCCAAGCGGAGCGCCCAACGCGAATGCGCCGTACATGGCAATGCCATTCCACGCCATGACCTTGCCGGCATGCTGCGGCCCAACCCGGCCGATGCCCCATCCCAACGCGCCGGTGACGACAAGGCTTTCGCCAACCGCCAGCAACACGCGGCCCACCAACAATAGCCAGACCGACAACACCGGCGTGGACAGTAACGCCAGGGACAGCAGATACAGCAACGCGGAGACCGCCGCCGTCACCAGCCCGACCATGACCGCTCGCTTGCCCCCGCGCATGTCAGCGAAATTGCCGGCCCAGGCCCGCGATAGCAGTGCCGCGGCGAACTGGGCGCCGACCACCAGGCCAATCACCAGCGTGCCCATCCCCAGCGTGTCATGCAGGTGAAGCGGCAAGACCGGCAGTTGCAGGCCGACGGTGAGGAACCCGATGAACACGGTCAACGTGAGCGGCAACAACTTGAACGCCGGATTGGCCTCGACAGTTGCCCGGGGCGCCACAGAGGCGCCCAGATGAATATTTTCTTGAGTCATAACCCTACCCATGGAAAGGGACGCGAAGTGAAGTTGAACGCTGTTTGTGGAGACGACTAGAATGTGATCAATTCGTCGCATTCAAGATACGAACAATCCGTCGTATTTCCTATTCGCATTCCTTTTCCGAGGTCTACGGCTTTATGTCCGAGCGCCCGAGCCCGCAGATTTCCTCGCGCAAACAGCCAAAACAGGCCCGCTCCACCGAGCTCGTGGCAGCGGTCCTGGAAGCGGCTGTTCAGGTTTTGGCGAGCCACGGCGCCCAACGCTTTACCGTTGCCCGCGTTGCCGAGCGTGCGGGTGTGAGCGTCGGGTCGGTGTATCAATACTTTCCAAACAAGGCTGCGATCCTGTTCCGGCTGCAAAGTGATGAGTGGCGGCAGACCAGCGATATGTTGCGAGACATTCTGGAGGATTCCGCCAAGCCGCCCCTCGCCCGGTTACGAACCCTTGTGCAGGCGTTCATCCAGTCCGAGTGCGACGAAGCGCAGATTCGCATCGCGCTCAACGATGCCGCGCCGCTCTATCGGGACGCTCCCGAGCATCAGGCGGCACGCATGTCGGTGCAGGCATCAGTGGACGCGTTCATGCAGCAAGTGCTGCCGGATGCCGACGTGCACACCCGCGCCCTGGCCGGTGAGCTGGTCATCGCCACCCTCAGTTCCGTGGGTAAACGGTTTTCGGCAACGCCTCGCACTTGGCAAGAAGTCCAGACGTATGCCGATGCGATGGCCGATATGTTCTGCGCCTACCTGGAAAACCTGCGGGCGGTCGATCGCACTTCGGGCTGACTGATCGTCTCGACGTCCAAGTGACAGCCCGTTGGCAGTTTTACTACACTCCCCCGTCTTGTCCCCTTCCCTTGCGAGACGTCCCATCCTTATGAAAACCATAACAAGCACGATGACGTTCTGTGGCCTGCTGGTGCTCTGCGGCAGTGCATTGGCCGAGCCAGCGCCTTCGCACCTGGACAAAGTGATCCAGCAAGGTGAACTGCGGGTGTGCACCACCGGCGACTACAAGCCCTACACCTACAAGGCCGAATCGGGGGAATACGAAGGCATCGACATCGACATGGCGCGCTCACTCGCCACCAGCCTGGGCGTCAAGGTGCAATGGGTCCAGACGACTTGGAAAACGTTGATGCCAGACATGCTCGCCGGTAAGTGCGACATCGGGATGGGCGGAATTTCCGTCACCCTGGAACGGCAGAAGAAGGCCTATTTCAGCAGCACCCTGGACGTCGACGGCAAAATCCCGCTGGTGCGCTGCGAAGACCAGTCGCGCTACCAGACCATCGAGCAGATCAACCAGCCTTCGGTGCGCCTCGTCGAGCCGGCCGGCGGCACCAACGAAGCTTTCGTGCGGGCTTTCCTGCCAAAGGGCCAGTTGGCCTTCCACGATAACGTGACGATTTTCCAGGAGCTGCTGGACAACCGCGCCGACGTGATGATCACCGACGCCTCGGAAGCGCTCTACCAGCAAAAACTCAAGCCGGGCCTGTGCGCCGTCAATCCGACCCGCTACCTGCAATACGGCGAGAAAGCCTACCTGCTGCCCCGTGACGACAATACCTGGAAAATGTTCGTCGACCAGTGGCTGCACCTGAGCAAGGCCAATGGCAGCTACCAGAAGGTGATTGGGCAATGGCTGGCGGTGCCTGAAGCCCAATAACGAACCGGCGGCCGTACACGCTCGCATTCCGGGGTTTGTGTGCGGCGCCATGGTCTGGCATGTTGGGCCTTCCAACAGAACTGTCACGAGGCCCCATGCAGATCGAATTACTGGAAATCAGTGAGCATCTTCATCGTTTTCCGCCATTCGATGCCCTTCCCCAGGAGACCTTGGAGGATATTGCCCGGCGCGTCGAGGTCGCTTATTTCAAGGCCGGAAGTCCGATCCTCGAAGCGGGGGCGGACATCCATGATCTGCACTATGTACGCAGCGGCGCCGTCGAGATTTATCGGCGAAACGGCGAACTGTATAACCGGCTGGTCGAGGGCGATATCTTCGGTCAGGCGGGCCTGCTGCGCAGCAACCGGGTGCGCTTCCCGGCCAAGGCCCTGGAAGACAGCCTGATCTATTTCATTCCGGCGGATGTATTCGCAAGGTTATGCGAGCGGCACGACAGTTTTGCCGATTTTGTCGAGGCCGAAGGACATTCCAGGCTCAAGTCAGCTGTCGAGGCCCAAGGGCGTGCAAGCGAGCTGATCCAACTCAAATCCCGCGCATTGATTTCCCGTGACCTGGTCTGGGTAACGCCGCAAACCAGTGTCCGTGAGGCCGCCCAGTTGATGACCGAACGAAGCGTCTCCTGTGTCGTGGTCCTTGAGCCGGCCGGGAAGACCCCCGAGCAGATGCTCGGCATCGTGACCGACCGGGACCTGCGCACTCGCGTTGTGGCCACCAACCGCAGTGGCGACACCACGATTGGCGAAGTCATGTCGATCGATCCGGTAGCCATCCAGGCCGATGACTCGTTGTTCGAGGCGATGCTGTGCATGCTCAGGAGCAACATCCACCACCTTCCAGTAGTGGACAAGGGCCGTACGCTCGGTTTGATCAATCTGTCGGATATCATCCGGCACGAGTCCCAGAGCAGCCTGTACCTGGTAAACAGCATCTCCAACCAGACCAGCGTCGAGGGTCTTCGCTCACTGCTGCGCGATTTGCGCGGTACCTACATTCGCATGGTCCGCGACGGCGCCACCGCGCACATGATCGGCAGCGCGATCTCGGGCATCGGCCGTGCCTTCACACAGCGTCTGCTTGAACTGGCCGAACGCGAACTGGGACCACCACCGGTTCCGTATTGCTTCATGGTGCTGGGCTCGATGGCCCGTGACGAACAATTGCTCGTGACGGACCAGGACAACGCGCTGGTGCTGGATGACCGGTTCGACCCAGCCCTGCATGACGATTACTTTCGCAAGCTGGCCGCGTTCGTCAGCGACGGGCTCGCTCAATGCGGCTACAGCTACTGCAAGGGCGGGATCATGGCGACCAACGTCCAGTGGCGTCAGCCATTGCGGGTGTGGCGTGGCTATTTCAGCCAGTGGATCGAGAAACCTAACGCCGCCACCCTGCTCAACAGCTGCATCTTTTTTGACCTGGACGGGGTCTATGGCGCGCTGGACATGGTCGAATCACTCAAGGCGCTGTGTGCGCAGAAGTCCAGGGATACTCCGGCTTTCCTGGCAGCGATGGCGCGCAACGCATTGAATCGCACGCCGCCGCTGGGTTTCTTTCGCACATTTGTCATGGAAACGGACGGGGAACAAAAACAGATTATCAACCTCAAGGGCCGGGGCACGGCGCCCCTCACCGACCTGATCCGCATCCACGCGCTGGCGTGTGGCACTACGGCGCAAAACTCCTTTGATCGGCTGGATGCCATCGGCCATACGCGGTGGGTACAGCCCGAGGCCATCGAGCATCTGCGCTACGCATTGGAGTTCCTGTCGATGGTGCGCATTCGGCACCAGGCCGATGCCATCGAACAGGGGCGCAAACCGAATAATTACATCGAGCCCGAGCGTTTCTCCACCACTGAGCGGCACAACCTCAAGGAAGCGTTCCAGGTGTTGAGCAATGCCCAGAAATTCCTGCGTTTCCGCTATCCCGGTCACGCCCGGCCCGCCCGATGAACGCCCCACGAGTGCCCGTTGAACGGACGATGCCGGACTGGACGACGCGCTTCGAGCAACTGGCGCGACAAGCACAGCATCCCCTTCTGCAGCGTTTCTACGAGGCCGGGGTGATCAACGGCCAGACCGCGCTGGAACAGGTCGAGTTGCTGGCAATGGACCTGGAAACCACCGGTTTGAACGCCCGCAGCGACAGCATCGTCAGCATCGGCCTGATGCCTTTCACCCTGAAGCGAATACGGTGCGGCGAAGCCCTGTACTGGGTCATCAAGCCATCCACGCTGACCCATGAGTCGGTGGCATTTCACCGCATTACCCACGCTGACATACGTCATGCCCCGCGCCTGCCGGACATCATGGACAATCTGCTGCAAGCAATGGCGGGAAGAATCATGGTGGTGCACTACCGGGCCATCGAACGCAACTTTCTGGACGAGGCGTTTCGGCGCCACCTTGGAGAGGGCCTACAGTTTCCAGTCATCGACACGATGCAGCTGGAGGCATGGCGAGTCAGGGGGCGTCGCCGTTGGTTGGACAGACTGTTGCGCCGCCCGCCTGCCTCCATCCGGTTAGCCGATACTCGCCAGCGTTATCGACTGCCGACCTATCACGCCCACCATGCATTGACCGACGCACTGGCCACGGCCGAGCTGCTGCAAGCGCAGGTGGCCACTCATTACAGCCCGTGCGTCGCGGTCGGGCAGCTCTGGGATTGAACGCTGGGGCGTGCCTCGCCCCAGACAACTTCAGGCGATCAGGATCGCGGTTCCGACATCAGTCCCTTCACCAGGGAAATGCAGCCCAGCAGCAGCACAATGGCAAAGGGCAGCCCGGTAGAAACCGCCATGGCCTGCAAGGCGATCAGCCCACCGCCCAACAACAGCGCGATGGCGATCACACCCTCGATGACTGCCCAGAAAACCCGTTGAGGAACGGGCGCATCGACCTTGCCGCCGGCAGTGATGGTATCGATCACCAGCGATCCGGAGTCCGACGAAGTGATGAAGAAGACGATCACCAGCACGATGCCCAGCAACGATGAGATTTCCTTGAGGGGCAGCGCTTCCAGCATCGCGAACAGCTTGAGTTCCAGCACCGCATCCTTGACCCCGCTCAATCCTTGCAAGGTGGCCTGGTCGATGGCCGTCCCGCCAAAGGTGGTCATCCAGAGCACCGACACCAGCGAGGGCACCAACAGGACAGAAATCAGGAACTCGCGGACAGTCCGGCCACGGCTGACCCGCGCAATGAACATGCCTACAAATGGCGACCAGCTGATCCACCAGGCCCAGTAGAACGCCGTCCAGCCCTGGGTGAACTCGGCGTCGGTACGACCGAAAGGGTTGGACAATGCAGGCAGGTATTCAACGTACGTCACCACGTTCTCGAAGAAGCCGGTAAGAATGGCCAGGGTGGGACCGACGACAATGATGAAGAGCAGCAACAGGAGCGCCAGGCCCATGTTGATTTCGGAGAGCAGCTTGACGCCCTTCTCCAGCCCGGCCAGTACCGACCACAGGGCAATCAGCGTGATACCGATGATCAGTACCACCTTGCTGACGTTGGAGGATGGGATGCCGAACAGATGTTCAATCCCCGCCGCAGCCTGCTCGGCACCGATACCCAGCGAGGTCGCAAGCCCGAACAGGGTGGCGAACACCGCCAGGATGTCGATGATGTGCCCTGGCCACCCCCAGACACGCTCCCCCAGCAACGGATAGAAAATCGAGCGAATCGACAGCGGCAACCCTTTGTTGAACGAGAACAGCGCCAAGGATAACGCTACGATCGCGTAGATAGCCCAGGGATGCAGTCCCCAGTGAAAAATCGTCGCAGCCATCGCCAGGTCCGCAGCGCCTTTCATGTCGCCCGCTGCGCCATCGAGGGGGGCCCAGTCCGTGCGTACCCCGCTAGGATCGAGCGTCACGCCCCCCATCGCAGCGGCGTAATGCGACATGGGCTCTGCCACGCCGTAGAACATGAGCCCGATCCCCATCCCGGCAGCGAACAACATGGAGAACCAACCCAGATAGGTATGATCCGGCGTGGCGTCGCGGCCGCCCAATCGCACCTTTCCCAGCGGTGAAACAATCAACGCCAGGCACAACAACACGAAAACATTGCCTGCGCTCATGAAGAACCAGGCCAGGTTTCGGGTCAACCAACCGCGCATAGCGCTGAAAAGCGGCTCGACTTCATTTTGGAGAGCCAGCGTCACGATGACGAACAACAGAACGGTGGCGGCGGAGATCAGAAAGACTTTGCCATGGATATCCAGGGAGAAAGAAAACTCCCCGCGGAAATTGTCCTGTCCGATGACATAGTCTGTTTCGATGAGATTTGCCTCGCCGCTGGGGGCTGGTATCCCCTCCGTACCGGGCGCCTGGGATTTTCCTGATAGATCGTCTACAGGATCTTTACCCACGTGAACCTCCTTTGATTTTGCAGCACGCACACGCGCGTGATGGTCTGAAAAGCCCCGCTGTTCAAAGTGAAAACGAGATGTAAGTGCCATAGCCTAACAAGTCTGGAGGCATGCCTGTGACATCGACCGGCCATGACTGTTCCACAAACGGCCTCAGGTTGGCCTATAGCCAGGCAAAACGAAGGGCGCCGGGACAGTGTCCGGGCGCCCTTCATATGGACCGTCCGCAGGGTTGCTTCAATTCACTGTGCACGCACCTTGCTGATTTCGTCGTACATCATCCTCACCAGTTCCCCATCCAACGATTTGGCAAACTTGTCGATCACCGGCTGCACGCGCTCGCGAAAGCGGTCTTTCTCGGCCGGGGTGATTTCGTTGATGGTCATCGCACCGGCCAGCGTGGCCTTGGCCTTGTCCATGCTTGTCGCGGTGACTTCGCGCTGGAACGCCTGCGCCTCGGCTGCGGCGGCGCGGATCATCACCTTTTCATCATCGTTGAGACGGTTCCAGGTTTTCTGGCTGATGATCAACGACTGCGGATTGAAGATGTGGCCGGTGACGGAAAGATACTTCTGTACCTCGTAGAACTTGTTGCCTTCAATCACCGTGAAAGGATTTTCCTGGCCGTCGATGGTGTGCTGCTCAAGGCCTGTGTAGACCTCGGGGAACGCCATCGGCACTGGGTTGGCGCCCAGGGCAGTGAAGGTTTCCAGGTAGATCGGCGATTGGATGACGCGCAGTTTCAAGCCCTGCAGGTCTTCGAGCTTGGTCACCGGGTGCTTGCTGTTGGTCAGGTGACGGAACCCCAGGTCCCAATAGCCCAGCCCTACCAACCCCTTGCTGTCCAGTTGCGCCGCCAGTTTCTGCCCGACCGGGCCATCGATGACCGCGTGCGCTTCCTCGACGTTGTTGAACAGGAAAGGGAAATCGAGCATGGCGTAATCCGGTGCCTGGGCGGCCAGGATGCCGGAGTTGAGCACGGTGATGTCCAAGGTCCCGCCCTGCAATGCCGACACCGTTTGCACGTCGCCGCCCAGGGTTCCGCCGGGGAACAGGCGGACCTTGATCTTGCCGCCGCTCTTTTCGCTGAGCAGGTCGGCGAACTTCTGCGCGCCCTGGCCCTGGGGATGTTCCTTGACGTTCTGGAATGCGAATCGCAAGGTTCGCTCGCGTATCTCATCCGCGTGGCTGGCTACGCCGGTCAGCAGCAATCCCGTCGCGCACGCCCCGGCCAGCAAGGTTTTCATCAGTTTTCCCATGTCACTCTCCGATCGTTATTGTTTTTAAAGGTCGAGCCAGCGAGCACCGCTGTCATCCGGTGAAGAATTTCAACGGTCCCATGACCAGTTGCGGAAACAGGACCAACAGCAACAGCACCACAAACTGCGCAATCATGAACGGCCAGACCCCGCGGACGATTTCCTCGAAGTCCAGCTTTGCCACTCCGCACACGACGTTGAGCACCGTGCCCACCGGGGGCGTGATCAGGCCGATGGCCGTGTTGATCAGGAACAACACGCCGAAGTACACGGGATCGATACCGGCCTGGATGACGGCCGGCATCAGCACCGGGGTGAGGATGAGAATGGTCGGGGTCATGTCCATGACCGTGCCCACCAGGATGATCAACGCCATCATCACCAGCAACAGGAGGGTCTGGTTATCCATGAACGGCGCCAGCAGGTCCGCCAGTTGGCCCGGCAGGTCGGCGATCGTCACCAGCCACGATGAAACCATGGCCGCCGCCACCAGCAGCATCACCACCGAGGTGGTCCTGGCCGAGGACAGGATCACTTCGTACAACTGACTGATCTTCATTTCCCGGTAGATCACCAGGGACACGAACAGCGAATAGACCGCCGCGACCACCGCCGCTTCCGTCGGGGTGAAGATGCCAAACTTCAGGCCCAGGATGATGATCAAGGGCAGGCCCATCGCCCAGCTGCCGTCGAGCAGTGTGCGCATGACTTCGGCACGGGAACGCTTGGGCGCCGTCGCCACGTTCTCGCGCCGGGAGATCAGCCACCAGGCGATGGCCAGCCCGACACCCAGCATCACCCCAGGCACGATACCGGCCAGGAACAGCTTGGAAATCGACACACCGGAGGCCACGCCGAAGACGATGAAGCCGATGCTGGGCGGAATCACTGGTGCAATGGTGCTGCCGGCGGCGATCAGCCCGGCCGAGCGCCCGCGGTTGTGTCCGGCCAGTACCATCATCGGCACGAGCAACGCCGCCAAAGCCGCCGCATCGGCCACGGCCGAACCGGACAACGACGCCAGCAGGCACGAGGCGATGATCGCGACGTAACCCAGGCCGCCGCGCTTGTGTCCCACCAGCGCCATGGCAATGTTGACGATGCGCTTGGACAGGCCACCGACGTTCATGACCTCGCCGGCCAGCATGAAGAACGGCACGGCCATCAGCGGAAAGCTGTCGGCGCCATTAAGCAGGTTTTGCGCGATGATCTGTGCGTCGAACAGGTCCAGGTAGACCATCAACGCCACGCTGACCACCAGCAAGGCAAAGGCAATCGGGATGCCCAGCGCCATGCTGCCCATCAGCGAGCCGAGGAAAATAGCCAGCGTCATGGGCGCGTACTCTTGAGGGTGTCAGGGTTGAAGCTGGCGGCGTCGCTTTGCTCGACCAACAAAGGATCGTCATCGCGCAGCTTGCCGAACAACGCCAGGTACAATTCGTACAGCAGGATGGCCGTTGCGCTGACTCCGAACACCAGCCCCGCGGCGTAGAACAACGCCATCGACAGGCCGGACGCCGGCGCGACCACATTCAGGTTGATCACCGCCTGCTGCCAACTGCCGCTGACAATCAATCCGCAAATGTAGAGCATCAGCAAATGCCCGATGACCAGGCAGGCACGCTTGCCTGCTGGCGGCAAGCGCTTGACCAGGCTGTTCATGCCCAGGTGCGCGCGGTCCTTGAGTGCCACCAGTGCACCGAGAAAGATCATCCAGACGAAGAACCAGCGCGACAGCTCCTCCGACACGCTGATGCCCGAGTTGAAGGCATAGCGCAGCACCACATTGCCGAACACCAGCACGATCATCGCGACCATGCACAGCACGATCAGCAGCTTGAGCAGCTTGAAATACAGATCGACGACTTTTGTCATCTTGAACACCTCACAGATTGATCCAGGCGCAGGCCTGCTGCCGGCGCGACAGGGCGGGCGCTATCGGGTCGCTGGAATATCCCGGAGGGCCCCGGATCTGAAGGTAGGTAATGAGGACGAGTTCTGTTGACGGGCACGCATGAGGGGATCCTCTGTTTTTATTATGGCCTCGCCTGGGCATGGCAAGGCTGGGTGACCGCTAAAATGTACTACCCAGTTAATTCGGTCAATAACCTTACGCGCCGGGATGCCCCGAACCGATCGAACTTGCGTGCGATTATCGGCCACAACCCAGTGACACCTGCGGCCTGCCGACCCGATGGGAAGTTATTTGAAGGCGTTTTGTATCGCTGTGTATATGAGTAGCCCATTGATACGAATCCGCTGATCTTGCGCCTTTGCGGCACACACCCTCGATACACCTGCGCGTTTAACTGCACACACCGGACAGCAGCACACCGCTGCACTGGCCCACTCAATCAAGCGCAGGAGAAACACCATGTTCAATTTCTCGAAACTCTCGTCCCTGGCAATCGCCCTCACCTTGGTTGGCGGCGCCACGCTGTCGAACATCGCCGCGGCCGACAGCGCATCGTCGTCTTATGACCAGGCTGCACATCAACTGGCTGAAGGTGGCTCCGATCGCCTGATCCAGAATCGCGTGGCTGAAGGCGGCTCCGATCGCTTGATCCAGAATCGCGTGGCTGAAGGCGGCTCCGATCGCCTGATCCAGAATCGTGTGGCTGAAGGCGGCTCCGATCGCCTGATCCAGAATCGCGTGGCTGAAGGCGGCTCCGATCGCCTGATCCAGAATCGTGTGGCTGAAGGCGGCTCCGATCGCTTGATCCAGAATCGCGTGGCTGAAGGCGGCTCCGATCGCCTGATCCAGAATCGCGTGGCTGAAGGCGGAGCTGATCGGTTACAGGAGCTGCGCGAACGCAGCACTGTGTGATAGCGGTGCTTGTGGCGAGGGGATTTATCCTCTCGCCACAAGAACACACTCTTCGATGCCCGATCTGAAAACATCGCCCATAAAAAAAACCCGCATCTCTCAATGCGGGGTTTTTCTTTCAACGGTGGATCAGTTGGCCGTGACGACCGCCTGACCACTCAGTGCCAGGTCCAGCAGCTCGCGGTTGGCAACCGCGTACATGGCGTAGTCAGTGCCACTGGCGGCACGGATGTCCACCAGCATGGCGCGCCAGCGCTCGACCATTTCGTGATGCTGCTCAAGCCACAGCGCCAGGCGGGTTTCGACGTCCTGGGTCGCGTCGCCGTCCTGCAGGACCGAGATAGTGATCGCCCGTTGCTGCCAGTCGATGTCATCGCGGAAGGCTTCACGGGCCAGGGCCTGCCAGTTGTTTTCCACTGGCAGTGCGCTGATCTGTTGCAGGTACCAGGTGATGTCCAGGGCGCTGCCCACGGCGAAGTAAGCCTTGGCCACATCGGCGGCGTTCTGGCCGGTAACGTCGGCAGCCTCGATGATTGGCAACAAGGTGTACAGATGCGAGGTGCCGGCAACCATGCGTGCCAGCAACTCCGGCACGCCAGCGGCCACGTAGGCCTGGTAGCGGGTCTGCCAGCCTTCACGGGTCGGGCCTTCCAGCAATTCGTCGAGCTTGAGACCCAACGCCGCCAGGTGCGGACCGAAGTGAGCGACGTCACGGGCAGCGTTCTGCTCGTTGCGGCGGCTGCGCAGGAACCAGCGCGTGGCGCGACGGCCCAGGCGCATCAGCTCGTCCATCAGCTCCAGTTGCACGTCGGCCGAGACCTGGTGGTCCAAGGCTTCGATCTGACGGAACCAATGCGGGAGATGGAAGATGTCCCGAACGATCACATAGGCACCGGCCACGTTCGCCGGGCTCATGCCTGTCGACTCTTTCAACCGTTGGACGAAGGTAATGCCCATGTGGTTGACCAGGTCGTTGGCGATCTGGGTGCTGACGATCTCGCGTTTCAGGCGATGGCGACGCATGGCTTCGGAGAACTTGCTCACCAGGGTCGGTGGGAATGCGGTCTCCATGTCACGGGTCAGGTAATCGTCGTCCGGCACCAAGGAATTGAGCAGCGATTCCTTGAGGTCGATCTTGCTGTAGGAGATCAGCACCGACAGCTCGGCACGGGTCAGGCCGTGGCCCGCCGCGACACGTTCGGCCAGCTGTTCTTCGGTCGGCAGGAACTCGATGGCGCGGTCCAGCTTGCCACGGGCTTCCAGGTCGTTCATCAGGCGCTTGTATTCGGCGATCCGCACGAAGGCGCGACGGGCCGCCAGGGACAAGGCCTGGGTCTGCTTATAGTTGTTGCCCAACACCAGGCCACCGACTTCGTCGGTCATGCTCGCCAGCAACTGGTTGCGCTGCTTGTCGGTCATGTCGCCGGCCTGCACCACTTCGTTGAGCAGGATCTTGATGTTCACTTCATGGTCGGAGCAGTCCACGCCACCGGCGTTGTCGATGAAGTCGGTGTTGGTGGCGCCGCCATGCAGGCCGAACTCGACGCGACCCAGTTGGGTCATGCCCAGGTTACCGCCCTCGCCCACGACTTTGCAGCGCAGT
Organism: Pseudomonas frederiksbergensis; assembly: GCF_035751725.1. Lineage (GTDB taxonomy): Bacteria > Pseudomonadota > Gammaproteobacteria > Pseudomonadales > Pseudomonadaceae > Aquipseudomonas > Aquipseudomonas frederiksbergensis_A. The sequence goes on from NZ_CP142104.1 coordinate 3,153,170, forward strand.
TCGTTGCCGTTCACGCGCAGCGCATCGTTGGCCTTGTCGCCGACATCGGCGTGGCTTTCGGTGCTCGCCTTAACGTAGGTACCGATACCGCCGTTCCACAACAGGTCTACCGGTGCCTTGAGCAAGGCGTTCAGCAGTTCGGTCGGGGTCAGCTTGTCAGCCTTGATGTCGAAGCGCTCTTTCATCTGCGGCGAAATCGCGATGCTCTTCGCGCTGCGCGAGAAGATACCGCCGCCTTCGGACATGATGCTGGCGTCGTAGTCGGTCCAGGCCGAACGCGGCAGGTCGAACAGGCGCTTGCGCTCGGCGAAGCTGCTGGCCGGCTCCGGGTTCGGGTCGACGAAGATGTGCAAGTGGTTGAAGGCCGCGACCAGTTGCAGCTTGTCGGACATCAACAAGCCGTTGCCGAACACGTCGCCTGCCATGTCGCCAACGCCCACCACGGTGATGCTGTCTTGCTGGACGTTGATGCCGCGCTCGCGGAAGTGGCGCTGCACGCCGACCCACGCGCCCTTGGCGGTGATGCCCATTTTCTTGTGGTCGTAGCCGGCCGAGCCGCCGGAGGCGAACGCATCGCCCAGCCAGAAGCCGTAGTCGATGGCGATACCGTTGGCGATGTCGGAGAAGGTCGCAGTGCCCTTGTCCGCCGCGACCACCAGGTACGGGTCATCGTCGTCATGACGCACGACGTTGGCCGGCGGTACCAGCGCGCCGTCCTTCAGGTTGTCGGTGATGTCCAACAGGCCCGAAATGAAGATGCGGTAGCAGGCGATGCCCTCGGCCGCGATCTCGTCCCGGCTGCCGCCCAACGGCAGGCGACGTGGCAGGAAACCGCCCTTGGCGCCCACCGGCACGATTACCGAGTTCTTCACCTGCTGGGCTTTTACCAGGCCCAGCACTTCGGTGCGGTAGTCTTCTTCACGATCGGACCAGCGCAGGCCGCCACGGGCAACGTTGCCGAAGCGCAGGTGCACGCCTTCGACCCGTGGCGAGTAGACGAAGATTTCGAATTTCGGCACCGGCTTCGGCAGTTCCGGAATCAGGTGCGGGTTGAACTTGAAGCTGAAGTAGGACTTGTTCTGGCCGTTGGCGTCGGTCTGGTAGAAGTTGGTCCGCAGGGTCGCCTTGATCAGGTCAAGGTAGCGACGCAGGATGCGGTCTTCGTTGAGCACCTGGACGTCATCCAGGGCCGACAGGATCGCCTGCTCCAGACGCAGCTGTTTGTCTTCCAGGTCGTCGCCGGTCAACTTGCGCGCCAGGTAGAAGCGGGTCTTGAACAACCGGGTCAACTCGCGTGCGATGTCGGTGTGGTTGTTCAGGGTGCTGGCGATATAGCCGAGGTCGAAGCCCAGGCGGATCTGCTTCAGGTAACGGGCGTAGGCACGCAGCAACGCCACGTCGCGCCACGGCAGGCCGGCGGTCAGCACCAGGCGGTTGAACGCGTCGTTCTCGGCATCGCCGCGCACGATGTGGACGAACGCGTCCTGCAAGGTGTCGTTGAGTTGCTGGATATCGAGGTCCAGGCCTTCGGCGGCGGTGAAGGCAAAGTCATGAATCCAGAATTCGCGGCCATTGGTGTGGCGCAGGCGGTACGGGAATTCACCCAGCACCCGCAGGCCGAGGTTCTCCAGGATAGGCAGCACGTCGGACAGCGCCAGCGGCGTGTCGGCGTGATACAGCTTGCAGTGCAGCTCGCGCTGGCCGGACACCTGGCCCAGCGGCTGGTAGAAGCTCATCACCAGCGGGTTCTTTTCGTTCAGGCTCAACAGGTGCTGCATGTCGACCACGGCCGAGTGCGCGGCAAAGCGCTCGCGGTAGCCGGCCGGGAAGCCTTTCGGGAAGTCCGACAGCACGTTGGTGCCCTGGGCTTCGCCGAAGCTCTCGATGACCAGGCTGGCATAGTCGTCCTTCCAGCTGCGGCAGGCCTGTACGACTTCTTTTTCCAGTAGCAACGGGTCGATGTCGATGCGGTTCTTCGGGTCCACCCGCAGGATCAACTGCACACGGGCCAGTACGGATTCGGAGAAGAAGGTCCAGAACTCGCAATCCGACGCTTTCAGGCGCTCCATCAGCACCTGCTGGATCTTCTGGCGCACTTCGGTGGAATAGATATCGCGCGGCACGTAGGCCAGGCAGTAGCAGAAACGGCCGTATGGGTCTTTGCGCAGGAATACGCGGATCTTGTTGCGTTCCTGGATCTGCACGATGGACATGACGGTGCTGAACAGCTCGTCCACCGGGGTCTGGAACAAGTCGTCGCGAGGCAGCACTTCAACCACCTGGGCCAGTTCCTTGCCCAGGTGCGCCTTGGCCTGGAAACCGGAGCGACGTTCGATTTCCGCGACCTTGCGACGGATGTACGGGATGACCCGCACGCTCTCGCCATACACCGAAGAGGTGTACAGGCCCATGAAACGGCATTCCTTGATGACCTTGCCGTCGGCGTCGATTTGACGGATCGAGACATAATCCGGATAGGCCGGGCGGTGGACACGGCTCGGGTGCGCGGCCTTGGCGAACGACAACACAGTCGGTTCGCGCAGGTAATTGACGGCGTAGTCTTCGATGCGCAGGTCTTCGGCGGTCAGGCCGGCGCGCAGCAATTTGGTCAGGCCGAGGAAGGACTCGGAGTCGTACTCGATGTGACCGCCATCGGCTTCATCACGGACCACGAACTCTTCGTAGCCCAGGAACGTAAAGTGGTTACCCACCAGCCATTCCAGGAAGCTCTTGATTTCGGCTTTTTCATCGGCGTCGGTGGCGTAGGCACTGTTGTCCAGGCTCGCGAGGATTTCCTGGACCTTGGCCTTCATTGGCTCGAAATCGGCCACGGCGACGCGCACTTCGCCCAACACCTGCTCAAGTTCCTTGCTCAGGACGTTGAGTTCGGCGGCGTTGGCGCAGCGGTCGATCTCCAGATACATCAGCGACTCTTGCAGCACGTCGTCGCCCTGGGTGCCCTTCGGCAGGATCTCCAGCAACTCGCCCTTGCTGCCGCGACGCACGCTCAGGACGGTGGTTTGCAGGGTATGGATGCTGTAGCCGCGACGGTTCAGCTCGGTGCGGACCGAATCCACCAGGAACGGCAAGTCATGGTGCAGCACTTCGACGGCGGTGTGGGTCGACTGCCAGCCGTGGCGTTCGTAATCGGGGTTGTAGACGCGCACCTGCGGTTGCGCGTGGTCAAAGCGCTCAAGCAGGCGCCAGGCGGACAGCGTGCAGCCGGCGAGGTCGGACAACCGGCGCTGGGTGAGTTCATCGAGGGAAATGATGCCGAAGAATTGTTCAGCGAACAGCGCCACTTGTGGCAGTGCCTGTTCACTGATGTGCTGCGCCAGTGCCGCTTGCAGTTGATGCTGGAAGTCGGCTTTGCTGGCTGCGGTGAAGAACGCCATCTGTGGTACTCCGCTTGGGCTTGTTATTGATGAAAGCGTCGCGTGCAGCCCCTTTCGGGGCCGTCGGCCATCCCGTTCCTGATTCTCGGGCAGAGGAAACAGGATGACAGGTGGGTGAAGCTGGACGCGACCCGCAGGTCACATCCTTTTCCAGGTAATTTCAATCGGATGACCACCTGCAAAAAACACTCCGCGATGCCCTTTGCAGGTGCACATCCGTTGCGCAGCTTAACGAGTGCGACAACGTGACTGCTTGCAGCGCTGCGACATATTCGGTCATCGGCTAGCGTTATAGCCCTCATGCACCGAACAACCCTAGCAGCCTTGGGGCCAAACGGCACCTCGCGGTGGTAATCCAGCAGGAATTCGCCGGGACTGGCAAAATTCCGCTTTTCCACCCGCAAGGCTCACCGGAGCCAGGACCCCTCACATGAAAATGACCACCGCCCTGCTGATCGCCAACCCAAGCGATGAAGAAGAAGACAACATGGCCATGCTCTGTTGCCACAGCGCGCAGGGCGAGATGTTCCTGATGACCCGCTACCCGGACGAAGACGAGCTGGAGATCACCCTGGACGGCGAGCCCTCGACACTGGACGACGTCAAGGTCACCCTCGGCCCGACCCTGCTGAAGATCGAGATCGGCGCGGCGGATGCCGACGCGCTCAATGGCGATGATGTGTTGGAGATTACCTACGACCCCAAGGTGACGGACGTGGCCGAAGTGGAGCGGACCTTGCGTAACATCCTCGACGGGACCGGGACATACGTCAGCGAGCTCTGATCCCCGCCAAGGCAGGACTCTTTGTGGCGAGGGGATTGATCCCCTCGCCACAATTCGCGTGATACTTGTTATTTCACCGCCGGTCGCTCCTGTCGCACATCACCCTTGACGGCCGGACGAATTCTGGTGTTTCCTGAAACCGGTTTCAGAACCTCAATAAATCCAATAAACAGGTTTCAATCCGTGAATTCTTTCTCCGCCGCCCAGCGCAGCCGCGTGACCATGCTCGATGTCGCCGAACGCGCCGGGGTCTCCAAGGCCAGTGTCTCGCGCTTCATCGGCGAAGACCGTGCCCTGCTCTCCGAGGCTATCGCTCGGCGTATCGAGCAGGCGATCAGCGAGCTGGGCTACCGTCCAAACCAGATGGCCCGTGGCCTCAAGCGCGGGCGCACGCGCCTGATCGGCATGCTGGTGGCCGATATCCGCAACCCTTATTCGATTGCCGTGATGCATGGCGTGGAAACCGCCTGCCGTCGCCATGGCTACAGCCTGGTGGTCTGCAACACCGATCGCGACGATGAGCAGGAACGCCAGCACCTGGCGCTGCTGCGTGCCTACAACATCGAAGGGCTGATCGTGAACACGCTGGGGCATCACCGCGACGAACTGTTCGAGCTGCGCAGCGAGATGCCGATGGTGCTGGTGGATCGCAAGGTCGATCGGCTCGAAACCGACTTGGTCGGATTGGACAATCCGGCGGCCATCGAAATGGCCCTCGATCACCTCGAACAGCGTGGCTACCGCGATTTGCTGCTGGTGACCGAGCCATTCGATGGCACCAGTTCGCGGATCGAGCGGGTCGAAAGTTTCAAGGCCGGCATCGAGCGACGCCCTGCCCTGGCCGGCGCCGTGGTGGAAACTTGCGAGCAACTGCTCCCGCGCATCAAGACCTTTCTCGCCCAGCCGGACCGTGGTCCCAAGGCGCTGTTCTGTGCCAACGGCATCGCCGCCCTGGCGGCGACCCGCGTACTCCGCGATTTGGGTTGTCACTTGTTCAATGACATCGGCCTGATCGCCCTCGACGACCTGGACTGGTACCCCTTGGTGGGCAGCGGCATCACTGCCCTCGCCCAGCCCACCGCCGAAATCGGCGCCAGCGCCTTCGAATGCCTGCTCAAGCGCCTGCGGGGAGACAACGGGCCGGTGCAGACCCTGGATTTTGCCGCGCGTTTGATCGAGCGTGGGTCGACGCATGGGAGGGCGCGGTGATCGGGCTTGCTCGCGAACAGCGCCTCGAGCACACCGACTAAATTTTTTTGACCAAAACTGAAACCGGTTTCAGAGGTACAACAACAATGAACAAACCACCCGTTTCCATCAGCCTCTCCAGCTACGGCGCCGACCTGGTGCGCCAACGCGGTCAGGGCAGTTTCATCGACCTGCTGACCGCCGCCGGCGCTTCGCGTATCGAATGGCGCGAGGAGCTGCTGACCACCGAGCGACCCGCCGAGCTGGCCGCTGGCGCACGGGGCCAGGGCTTGGAAAGCGTCTACTCTTCACCACTCGAACTCTGGCTCCCCGGCCAGCCCGGGCCCAATCCCGCCCTGGCGGCCACCTTGCAACGTTGCGAGGCATTCGGCTCGGCGTGGTTGAAGGTTTCCCTCGGCCACTTCACCGACTCCCACGACGTATCGCCCCTGGCAGACGCCCTCGCGGCAAGCCCGGTGCAACTGCTGGTGGAGAACGATCAGACCTTGCAAGGCGGACGGATCGAACCTCTGCAACGCTTCTTCGCTGCGGTCCAAGCACACGGTTTACCCATCGCCATGACCTTCGACATCGGCAACTGGCAATGGCAGGACCAATCAGCCACCGCCGCCGCCCGACAGCTCGGACGGCATGTGGCGTATGTGCATTGCAAGGCCGTGGCCCGGCGCGCCGATGGCAAGCTGGTCGCCGTGCCGCCAGCCGCGACCGACCTGCACCTGTGGGAACAATTGCTCAAGCACATGCCGGTCGGCGTGATGCGCGCCGCCGAGTACCCGCTACAAGGCGATGACCTGCTGCAATTGACCGCTGAACACGTTGCCCTCCTGTCCCGCCTCGGGCAATCGCACCGGGAGACTGCCCATGCCTGAGTTCGATGTACTGTCGTTCGGCGAAACCATGGCGATGCTGGTCGCCGACGAAACTGGCGACCTGGCTGGCGTCAACCGGTTTCACAAACGCATCGCCGGCGCGGACAGCAACGTGGCCATCGGCTTGTCGCGGCTGGGTTTCCAGGTGGGGTGGCTCAGTCGGGTCGGCGCCGACTCCCTGGGTCGCTTCGTGGTGCAGGCGCTGGAAAAGGAAGGCCTGGATTGCCGTCATGTGGCCGTCGATCCGGCACACCCCACCGGCTTTCAGCTCAAGTCCCGCACCGACGATGGCAGCGACCCGCAAGTCGAATATTTCCGTCGTGGTTCGGCCGCCAGCCATCTGTCGATCGACTCCATCACCCCGACGCTGCTCACCGCTCGTCATCTCCACGCCACCGGCATCGTGCCAGCGCTGTCGATGACTGCACGGCAAATGTCCTTCGAATTGATGACCCGCATGCGCGAGGCCGGACGCAGCCTGTCGTTCGACCCCAACCTGCGTCCGAGCCTGTGGGCCAGCGAAGCACTGATGATCCGCGAGATCAACCGCCATGCGGCCCTCGCCCACTGGGTCTTGCCGGGGCTTGGCGAAGGTCGGCTGCTGACCGGCTTCGATGACCCTGCCGACATCGCGGCGTTTTATCTGGACCAGGGTGCCGAGGTGGTGGTGATCAAGCTCGGCCCGGACGGTGCTTATTACCGCACGGCGCTGGGCGAGGGATTCGTCGCCGGCGTGCCGGTGGCCCAGGTAGTGGACACGGTGGGCGCTGGCGACGGCTTCGCCGTCGGCCTGATCAGCGCGTTGCTCGAAGGCCTCGACGTCACCGAGGCCGTACGGCGCGCGAACTGGATAGGCAGCCGCGCGGTGCAAAACCGGGGAGACATGGAAGGACTGCCGACACGCAATGAGTTACTGGCTGAATTCAATGAAGCCAATCGCGAGCAAGCTCTCGCCCACAGGGCTGGCACGAATCCGTGTGGGCGCGAGCTTGCTCGCGAATGAGGCAACCGAAAACACCTGCTGCATAAAAACAACAAGCTCAGGAGTCACAGACATGCAGACGCTCAACCTCGCCACCCGCCGCTGGTGGTACATCATGCCCATCGTCTTCATCACCTACAGCCTCGCCTACCTCGACCGGGCCAACTATGGCTTCGCCGCGGCCTCGGGCATGGCCGAAGACTTGATGATCACGCCAGGCCTGTCGTCGCTGCTCGGCGCGCTTTTTTTCCTCGGCTACTTTTTCTTCCAGGTGCCGGGTGCGATCTACGCGCAGAAGCACAGCGTGAAGAAGCTGATCTTCGTCAGCCTGATCCTCTGGGGCTCGCTGGCTACCCTCACCGGCGTGGTCTCCAACGCGTACTGGCTGATCGTGATCCGCTTCATGCTCGGCGTGGTGGAAGCGGCCGTGATGCCGGCGATGCTGGTCTACCTCTGCCACTGGTTCACCCGGGCCGAACGCTCACGCGCCAACACGTTCCTGATCCTTGGCAACCCGGTCACGATGCTATGGATGTCGGTGGTCTCGGGGTACCTCGTCGAGCAATTCGACTGGCGCTGGATGTTCATCATCGAGGGCCTGCCGGCGGTGCTCTGGGCGTTTGTCTGGTGGCGCCTGGCGGACGATCGTCCAGCCCAGGCCAAGTGGCTCAGCGACCAGGAAAAACACGACCTTGAAACGGCGCTGGCAGCCGAGCAGGTCGGCATCAAGGCGGTGAAGAACTATGCCGAGGCCTTCCGCTCGCCCAAGGTGATCATCCTGGCGTTGCAGTTCTTTTGCTGGAGCATCGGCGTCTACGGTTTTGTGCTGTGGTTGCCGTCGATCCTCAAGGCGGGCCTGAAGATGAACATGGTCGAAGCCGGCTGGCTGTCATCGCTGCCGTACCTGGCGGCCGTGATCGCCATGCTGATCGTGTCCTGGGCGTCGGACAAGGTGCAGAAACGCAAGCGTTTCGTCTGGCCGCCGCTGCTGATCGCCTCTATCGCGTTCTATGCCTCCTACCTGCTCGGCGCTGAGCATTTCTGGTGGTCCTATGCCTTGCTGGTGATTGCGGGCGCTTGCATGTACGCGCCCTACGGGCCGTTTTTCGCCATCGTCCCGGAGATCCTCCCGGCGAACGTGGCTGGCGGCGCGATGGCGCTGATCAACAGCATGGGCGCACTGGGATCGTTCGGCGGCTCGTACCTGGTGGGTTACCTCAACGGTTCTACCGGCTCCACCGGCATGTCCTTCCTGTTAATGAGCGGTGCGCTGCTGTTGTCGGTGGTGCTGACCCTCGCTCTCAATCCCGGTGCCAGCGACCGGGTCGTGCCCAAGACTGCGACACCCCATCCGGCGCCTGTCCGTTAACGAATCGGGAAATCCTATGAAAAAGCACGTGGTGTTGTACAAGAAACTGTCAGCGCAACTGATGGAACGCCTGCAAGCGAAGGCCCAGGTCACCCTCATCGAACGTCTCGACGCCCGGGGCCTGGTGCAACTGCGCGATGCCCTGCCCAGCGCCCATGCGCTGTTGGGCGCAGGCCTCAAGCTCGATGCGTCGCTGCTGGACCTGGCGCCCCACCTCGAGGCGATCGCCAGCGTTTCGGTGGGCGTCGACAATTACGATATCGACTACCTGACCGAACGGCGGATCATGCTCACCAACACGCCCGATGTACTGACCGAAACCACCGCCGACACCGGCTTCGCCCTGATCCTAGCAACCGCCCGGCGCGTGGTGGAACTGGCCAATCTGGTCCGCGCAGGCGCTTGGCAACAGAGCATCGGCCCCCAACATTTCGGCAACGACGTCCACGGCAAGACCCTGGGCATCGTCGGCATGGGCCGCATCGGCGAAGCCTTGGCCCAACGCGGCCACTTCGGCTTCGGCATGCCGGTGCTGTACCACAGCCATTCTCCGAAACCCGCTGTCGAGCAACGTTTCAACGCGCGGTACTGCGACCTCGACACGCTGCTGCAACAAGCGGATTTCATCTGCTTGACCTTGCCCTTGACCGCCGAGACAGAAGGTCTCATCGATGCACGGGCGTTTGCTCAGATGCGCCCCGGAAGCATCTTCATCAACATCGCCCGGGGCAAGGTCGTCGACGAAACCGCGCTGATCGAGGCCCTGCGCAGCGGACAGATCCGTGGCGCCGGCCTGGACGTTTTCGAGCACGAGCCTCTGAACGCGGATTCACCACTGTTGCAGATGGATAACGTAGTGGCGACGCCGCACATGGGCTCGGCTACGCATGAGACTCGGGAAGCGATGGCGCGTTGTGCGGTGGAGAACCTGCTGGCGGCGTTGGCGGGGGAACGGCCGGTGAATCTGGTGAACGCGGGGGCGTGGACGCTCTGACATTGCCGCCTTCAAAATGTGCCATCGCAAGCAAGATCGCGATGGCAACTGTATTCATTTAGATGTGCACGCAACGCTAACTTTCCGGGCACAGCCACCTTAGAACGCCGCTGCCAGATTATCCTTTTGATCCTTTCTTAAAATAATATAAACATCCCAAACGGCGCAAACAGTAGAGAAAAACCACGCTTCCAGCAAAGCAGCTACATTCCTACATCTCCCTCCTACTCAATGGCAAGAACAAACCTACGTCAGCCTAGGAAGTCACGCAATAGCCTTCACATCACCCCAATGCTATTAATTAATCACTTGCGAACAAACGCAAGTTGGGCGCGTCGCGAGGCCCATTAACTACATTGGAGTAAATCGACATGGGCAGGAAACGCCCTGAAATAAAACGGTCGCCTGGTTGTGCCTCAGTACGTGTTATGCGGTTGAATTATCGAAAACAAAACAACCAGGAGCGAGTATATGCACAGCATCCGGGCAATGATAAAAAACGCCTATAGAAAACACACCAAACTTCTAGCAATAACTATAACCACAATCATCGCACTTAAACTGATTACACTTGCCCCTCCACTGTTACTCGGAACCATCATCGACACCCTGCAAGGCAATAGAAATCCAGCATCCAGCACCCTGCTCGCACTGACGACAGGCCTAATTGTCGCTGGATGTATTCATGCCATCATCACTCCTCTGCAACTCCATGCGCTGTCCAAGCTGGTACAGGGCATTATCATGAACGCTTCCATTGAGTGGATCACCGAACTTATAGGCAAAGAGTTTTCGTCATTCAGTTCCTGGAGAATCGGCCACTTTATAAAGTCGGTCGAGCGCGGAATTACCGCTCACGAACAACTGCTCATTTTCATTGTAATCATTGCGCTTCCCGTACTCCTGGAGTTCATAGTTGTTGGGGGGACTTTTATTTACATAGGGGGCGGTGAAATTTTTTTGAGCATGACGGCGGCCGGAGTTATCTATCTGGCTACCACCCACCAAATTATCAAATGGCGAAGAAAGCACATCGATGCAGTCAATGAACAGGAAGATGAGTTAAGCGCACTTCTCTACAACACCCTCAACGCGGCGAAAAACATAAAACTGGAAGGTGCCATACCTACTGCCCTGCATCCTTTGAACGCGGCGTTCAGACGTTATGCCGGCGCTGCTGTGACTACGGCATCCTCTGGCGGCCTGCTGAGCACCGCCAAGATATTGTTCGTAAGCCTTTCCACTGGGGGGTTGCTCTACTGGGGCGTCGTGGACCAATTGTCGAGCCAGCCCAGCATCAGCGTCGGACAGCTGGTGGCCATTTTTTCAATCGCGGGGAGTTATCTGCTCAGTATTTCAACCTTGACTGAAGGGTATCGTGCTCTTGATCAGTTCCTGGCAGACCAGCGTCAATTTCAGGGGCTGTTATCACTTCCGGACTTCGATCGCAGCAATCGGCTGGCCTTGGTTGATTCCCGGCGCTCCTCAGTTCTGGAACTCGGACCCTGCGAAGTGGAGGGAACGGGACCGCTTCGCCTGTCGATCAAACGCTCCCTGGCATTTGTTCAAGGGCAGTCAGTGGCCGTTACGGGCCCTAGCGGCGCAGGCAAAACCACTTTTCTGGAAGTCCTCGCCGGGCTTGATGCATCAAGGCGAGACCTACTGAGCATCGACTTGGTACCGGTTTCACTTTTGACCGGCCAAGCCCACTTGGACGCCTTGAGATACTGCCCCCAACAACCGCGATTTCTGGAAGGTTCTTTTGAACAATCGGTTCTGTTCGGAGGCAGCGCATCGCCGATGTTGTCTAGAGCCATACGGCAATTGGAACTGGATGAAATTGTGGCAACACGGCAGGTCAGCGAAAATGCATCGAATATCTCCGGAGGCGAAGCTAAACGCCTATCACTGCTGCGCCTTATCAACAAACCCCGAAAATTCAATATGTTCGACGAGCCAAGCGCATCCATCGAACCCAGGCTGACCACGCCTCTATGGGACCTGTTATTCGACGTTTTTGCCGGGCAAGGGTTGATATGTGTCACTCATGACGTTGACCACCTGCATCGGTTTGACCGGGTCATTGTGATGCATGACGGGGCAATCGTGGAGGACGGTCCGTGGCTGGATCTTATCGACAGGCCAGCAATCAAGCTGCTGGTGGATGAGATTCGGATGCAGAACTAGCGAAATATGGTGCTGGATCTGCTGCCGTCATCGTCGGATCGCCGCCGGAGCAGGCTCGCTCCTTGCTGACGGTGAAAAGTTGGCCGGGGGGCAGGTTCTGCTTCGGGCTTGTCCGGTTTGGGGTTTAGGTAATGGTCGAGGACTCGGTCGGTGACTTCGTCGTGTTTTGGGACTTATTTTTTGGGCGCGGTGAGGTCGGATCGGTGTCCGGGGGATTGGGGGTAGCTTTGAACATATATAGAACCTTATGTGGGATAGGAGGAACCACCACCTCGCTACCAAACGGATAACGTAGCGGCGACGCCGCACATCGGCTCGGCCACCCACGAGCCCCGCGAAGCGATGGCGCGTTGTGCGAAGGAGAACCTGCTGGCGGCGTTGGCGGGGGAACGGCCGATGAATCTGGTGAATGCGGGGGTGAGGCGGAAGAAAGCTACGGAACTTTCATTATTCAACCGAAATAACGTTCGTTGAGCCCTGGCAGAAAAGCTCGTATCGATAGCCCTAAGCGATACGAGCTTAGTTTATTTCTTACGACAGGACCCTCCACCCAAGACTAAAATCGACCATCGTCAGGCTGATCAAGCATTTTATTAATCAACTCTTTCACGTGCTGCGCAGTTTCACACAACATGGTAATGGAATTTCCTGACGTATCGAAACCTTGAAATGAATACGCCTGATAGGCGGGATCATGCTCGCGAATAATGTATCCTCTATACGGTGTATCCTTTGGATAGCTCATCAATTCAATCCTTCTCGCTAATTAAAGTAAATTTCGCGCTAAGTATTCACTTGGCAACTTCAGGCTAAAACCAGAAGCAAACCTTGCCTACTGTCAGAAGTAACAGGTGCAGTGAAAAAACCTCTCTGTTTATACGGCTTTGAAATAAGCGCCTTGACGTTGCTGCCCCCACTAGCTCTAACAAATATAGACAACAGCAGGATGCCTTTACCTTCTCGGTTTCGTGGATCGTCTTGTACAAAACACTGCGTTTTCCGTACTTTTTTGTAAATGCCGCGCCGGGCTGCAATCTGCCAAATGAGCTCGCGCCCAGCGTGTTCTTCGCGCTTCTCGGCCCAGGGTAACCCGCATCGGCGCAGACCACGTTTTCTTGCCAGGTCAGGGCGCATTGAAGTTGAAAGTCCCGCCGTCATCGCGAGCAAGCTCGGCTCCCGCACATGATCTGTGGCGTTCCCGGCTCCTGCGTCCCCCGCCGCCCCCACGCCAGGTCCAAACCGATCACAAATCCACACACCCATCAAAATCCCGTTAGTCGCCACCCCCCGCCATGCATTAAAGTAACGCCCCCAGCCCCGGCGTTATCCGAACGCTTGGGCCACCCTTTCCAGGAACAGTCATCGATGGAACATCGTGAAGCGCTGCTGGCGCTGCGAACCTTTCTTTCTACGCAGATTCTCGGCCAGGAAAAACTCATCGAGCGCCTGCTCATCGCCCTGCTCGCCGATGGGCACATGTTGGTCGAAGGTGCGCCAGGGCTGGCCAAGACCAAGGCGATCAAGGAGCTGGCCGAAGGGATCGAAGCGCAGTTCCATCGTATTCAGTTCACGCCCGACCTGTTGCCGGCCGACATCACCGGTACCGAGATCTATCGTCCGGAAACCGGTAGTTTCGTGTTCCAGCAGGGGCCGATCTTCCACAACCTGGTACTGGCGGACGAAATCAACCGGGCCCCGGCAAAGGTTCAGTCGGCCTTGCTCGAAGCGATGGCCGAGCGGCAAGTCAGCGTCGGACGTAGCACCTATGAACTGTCCCCGCTGTTCCTGGTGATGGCGACTCAGAACCCGATCGAGCAGGAAGGCACCTACCCCCTGCCCGAGGCCCAGCTCGACCGGTTCCTGATGCACGTCAAGATAGGTTTCCCCGACGCTGCGGTGGAGCGCCGCATCCTGCAACAGGCCCGGGGGGAGGCACTGAACGGCGAGACCAAGCCCGAGCGGCGCGTCAGCCAACAGGCGATCTTCTCGGCGCGCAAGGAAATCCTCGGGCTGTACATGGCCGACGCCGTGGAGGAGTACCTGGTGCAACTGATCATGGCTACCCGCAACCCGGCCAAGTTCGACCCCGAGATGGCCGAGTGGATCGCCTACGGCGCCAGCCCACGCGGCTCGATTGCCCTGGATCGCTGCGCCCGCGCCCACGCCTGGCTGGCCGGGCGTGATTTCGTCAGCCCGGAAGATATCCAGGCCGTGCTGTTCGACGTGCTGCGCCATCGCATCATCCTGTCGTTCGAAGCCGAGGCCGCCGGCATTGACCAGGACCGGGTCGTGCAGCGGATTCTCGACGTCGTCGCCGTCGCTTGAGTATCGACGTCGTGAATGACCCACTCGCGCCCGTCCCGGGCATCCGCGTCAGCCTTTCGGAGCTGATCGAGATGCGCCATCGCGTGCGCGAAGTGCAGTTGTTCTCCACGCCCGGCCAGCGCAGCCCGCTGATCGGCCTGCACCACTCCAAGCTGCGCGGGCGCGGGGTGGATTTCGACCAGGTGCGGGTCTACCAGGCCGGCGATGATGTACGCACCATCGACTGGCGAGTCACCGCGCGGACCCAAGAGCCCCACACCAAACTGTTCCATGAAGAACGCGAGCGGCCGATCTTCATCATGATCGAGCAGAGCCATCGCCTGTTCTTCGGTTCCGGACTGATTTTCAAGTCGGTGCTGGCCGCCCGCGCCGCGAGCCTGATCGGCTGGGCCGCGCTGGGGCACAACGACCGGGTCGGCGGACTGGTGTTCGGCAACAACACCCACTACGAAGTCAAGCCGCGGCGCAGCAAACAGAGCCTGCTGCAACTGCTCAACCGCCTGGTGCGAGTCAATCAATCGCTGCACACCGACGGCGAGTCAGACCGCGACTCGTTCGGCGTTGCCTTGCGCCGGGCCCGGGAAGTCCTGCGCCCAGGCAGCCTGGCGATCGTGATCTGCGACGAGCGCGCCTTGTCCGACAGCGCCGAGCAGCAACTGAGCCTGCTGTCGCGTCATTGCGACCTGCTGCTCTTGCCGCTGTCCGACCCGCTGGATCACGCCCTGCCCGCCGCCGGATTGCTGCGTTTTGCCCAGCGTGGCGAGCAATTGGAGCTCGACACACTGAATCTCGAGTTGCGCCAGACGTATCGTGCCCAGGCCGAAGCGCGGCTGATGCGCTGGGAGATGTTGGCCCAGAAGCTGCGAATCCTGATGCTGCCCTTGAGCACCCAGGGCGACATGGTCGAACAATTGCGCGAGTACCTGAACCCCAAGCGACCGGGGAAAGCCCGATGAGTAGCCTGGACCAGTTGCAGCCACTCATGACCCCGCCGCCCATCGGATTCTGGCCGCCCGCGCCGGGCTGGTGGCTGTTGCTGGTGCTGCTGCCCCTGCTGGGTGTGGGTGTATGGCAATTGCGCCGATTCATTCCCGTCAAGCGCAGCAACGCCCGGGCCGAGCAACCGCTGGATCCGGTGCGCCTGGCCGCGCTGGCCGAGCTCGCCCTGCTGCCCAAGCCCTACGACGGCGCGCCGGCCGGCGCCTGGTTGCAACAGCTCAATGGGCTGCTCAAGCGGTTGTGCCGCAACCACTATCCCTACAGCCAGAGCCACACCCTCAATGGGCGCAAATGGCTGGCCTTCCTGGATAACCGCTGCCCGGCCGCCGGCCTGACCCGGTGGATGATCCTCGTGGAGGGCGCCTACAAGCCTGAATGCAAGCTCGATGACAAAGCCATCGCCGGCCTGACCCAAGCCGTCGAGATATGGATTCGCAAACATGTTTGAGTTCGCCTGGCCGTGGGTCTTCATCCTGTTGCCGTTGCCCTGGCTGATGCGCCTGGTGTTGCCGGCTGCGGACAGTGGCGAGCCGGCGCTCAAGGTCAGCTTCCTGGATGAGCTCGAAGGATTGGTGGGGCGGCGGGCCCGGGCCAATTTACCGACATGGCGCCAGCAGGCTCCCTTCATCCTGCTTTGGCTTTTGCTGTTGATCGCCGCCGCCCGCCCGCAGTGGCTGGGCGAGCCGTTGCCGATCGCCGCGAGCGGTCGCGACCTCCTGGTGGCGGTGGACGTGTCGGGCTCGATGGATTTTCCCGACATGCAATGGCAGGACGAAGACATCAGCCGTCTGGCGCTGGTGCAGCGCATGCTCGGCGACTTCCTCGAAAGCCGCGAAGGTGATCGGGTCGGCCTGATTCTGTTTGGTACCCAGGCGTATCTGCAGGCGCCCCTGACATTCGATCGCCACACCGTGCGGCGCTGGCTCGACGAAGCGCGCGTGGGCATCGCCGGCAAGAACACTGCCATCGGCGACGCCATTGGCTTGGCCCTCAAGCGCCTGCGTCAACGTCCGGCGCAGAGCCGCGTGCTGATCCTGGTGACCGATGGCGCCAATAATGGCGGCCAGATCGATCCGCTGACCGCCGCGCGGCTGGCTGCCGATGAAAGCGTGAAGATCTACCCGATCGGCGTAGGCGCCGACCCGGAGCAAAGTGGCAGCGCCGGCTTCCTGGGCGTCAACCCGAGCCTGGACCTCGACGAAGCGACACTCAGGGAAATCGCCCAAGTCACCGGCGGCCAATATTTCCGGGCCGAGGATGGCGAGCAACTGTTGGCGATAAAGGCGACCCTTGACCAACTCGAACCGGTGACCCAGCAACCAACCCAGGCCCGCCCGGCCCATGCCTTGTATCATTGGCCCCTGGCCGTTGCGCTGGTATTGAGCATGTTGCTGGTGGCCCGGGAACGTTGGCCGGACAATCCGTTGCAACGCCTGTTCACCCAGCCGCTGTTCCAACCCTCGCACCCCTCCGAATGGCGCCAGCGGCTCAAGCGCCTGCGACTGCGGAGGCGCCGATGATCGCGCTCTGGCCGCATTGGCTGCGCCCCGGTTTCATTCTGCTGCTGCCGTTACTGGGCTGGCTGCTCTGGCAGCTCTGGCATCGGCAAAAACGCGTGGGCCGTTGGCAAATGATCCTGCCTGCGGCGTTCCATGGAGTGCTGCTCAGCGGTGGCAGCGGTCGCGAAAGCAAGCTGCCCTGGATCGCCCTGGGCCTGGGCTGGCTCTTGATGGTGCTGGCCTTGCTTGGTCCCAGCTGGACACGCGTCGAACAGACCAGCCAGAAACCCGCCGATCCGTTGGTGATCATCCTCGAACTGACGCCAGAGATGCTCGCCACCGACGTCCCGCCCACCCGTTTGGAACAAGCCCGGCGAAAAGTGCTGGACGTGCTGCACAACCGCAGTGACGCCCAGACCGCGATCATCGTGTATTCCGGTAGTGCCCACACCTTGGTGCCGCTGTCCGATGACCTGGCCACCAGCGCCAACCTGCTCGAAGCGCTGGCGCCATCGATCATGCCCCAAGGCGGCCATCGCGCCGACCTGGCCGTGAACAAGGCCATGGCCCTGCTGGACCAGGCCGGGCTCGGCCACGGTCGGATCCTGCTGATCGCGTCGTCCCTGAACGAGCAGGAACGCCAAGGCATCCGCCAGGTCCTGGACGGCTCCGCCACTCGCTTGCTGATGCTCGGCATTGGCACCCGCGAAGGCGCGCCGGTGGCCCAGGACGATGGCAGTTACCTGAAGGACGCCCAAGGCGCGATCCTGGTGCCGCGCCTGGACAGTCCGGGCCTCAAGTCCTTCGTCAGTGAGCTGGATGGCCGCTATCGCCCGGCGCGTCTGGACGACAGTGACTTGCGCGGCCTGGGCCTGCTGGACGGGCCGCGCCAACTGCGCAGCGATGGCCAGACATTGCGCCTCGACACCTGGGCCGACCAGGGTTATTGGCTGCTTTTGCCGTTGTTGTTGCTGGCAGCGTGCGCCGGGCGGCGCGGTTGGCTTTTCTGCCTGCCGCTGTTGTTCGTATTGCCGCAAACCGGCCACGCTTTCGAATTCCAGGATTTGTGGTTGCGTCCCGACCAGCAGGGCCAGCATCTGCTCAAGCAAAAACGCCCGGCCGAGGCCGCTGCCCGTTTCGAAGACAGCCAATGGCAAGGCGTCGCCCTGTACGAAGCCGGCGAGTACAGCGAAGCGGCCCGACGATTTGCAGAAGGCAACGACGCCCGTTCCCACTACAATCGCGGCAATGCCCTGGCCCGCAGCGGTGAGCTGGAGGCGGCGATCGATGCCTATGAGCAGGCCTTGGAATTGCAACCGGACCTGCGCCCGGCGCAGACCAACAAAGCCCTGGTCGAAAGCCTGCTGAAAGAACAGACTCCGCCCCCGGACGAGCCCAAGCCTGCCGAAAACCAGGAACAGCCTGCCACGGAGCAACCGCAGGAGGCCGACAGGCCGAGCCAGTCATCCGAGCAGGGCCATCCCTCCTCCGAAGCGACAGCCACGCCGGACGACGCCCCGGCGTCCGAGGCCCCACCGCCCGGCGCCCAGGATGTGCCAGGCAGCGAGTTGCCCGACGAGCAGACCACCACCCCGCCGCTTCGCCCGGCGGCGGGTCAACGCAACGAAGAAGAACAACGCCAGGCGCTGGAACAATGGCTGCGCCAGATCCCGGATAACCCAGGTGAGCTGCTCAGGCGCAAATTCTGGTACGAACAGCAAAGCCACCAGGCCCAGGAAAAAAACCAATGACCCGCTTCACCGCCTACCTCCTCGTCTTGCTGTTCTGGGCTGCCGGGTCCCAGGCTGCGCAGTTGACCGCCAGCGTGGATCGTAGCCGGCTGAATTCCGGGGAAACCGTGGAGCTGACGCTGGAATCCAACGACGCCACGCTGTTCGGCAAGCCTGACCTGAGCCCGCTCCAGGCGTTGTTCGACGTACGAGGCACCCGCCAGGTCAACCAACTGACCACCCTCGACGGCGAGAACCGCGCTACCACCCGCTGGATCGTCACGTTGCTTCCCCGCCAGAGCGGCACTGTGGTGATTCCGGCGCTGCAATTGGGCGAAGTGGCCAGCCAGCCGATTACGTTGCAGGTGATCGAAAGCGAGACCCGCAACGCCTCCGGCACCCTCGCGCCGGTGTTCATCGAAGCCAGCCTCGACCAGGCCGAAGTGTATGTACAGGCCCAGGCTATCCTGACCTTGCGCATCTACCATTCAGTGTCGCTTTACGACGACAGCAGCCTAACCCCCTTGCACATTCCAGACGCACGCACCGAGCAACTGGGGGAATCGCGCACCTACGAGAAAGTCATCAACGACGTGCGCCACGGCGTGATCGAACTGCGCTACGGCATCTATCCGCAGCGTAGCGGCGAGTTGGCGGTCCCGGCCCAGACCTTCAGCGCCACGCTGGTCGAGCCGGCGGCCCAGGGCAACGCGACGCCCGGCGCCAAGCCCGGCCAACTGATGCGCGTGAGCTCCACGCAACTGCAGCTGGCCGTCAAGCCAAAACCTGCCAGCTATCCGGCCGACCTTCCCTGGCTACCGGCCCGCAGCCTTTCCTTGAGCGAAAGCTGGAGCCCGGAACCGACCCACAGCCAGGTCGGTGATTCACTGACCCGCAGCCTGACCCTTGAAGCCGAAGGCTTGACCAGCGCCCAATTGCCGCCGCTGCCTGCCACCGAGATCAACGGCCTGCGCCGTTATCCCGACCAGCCGGTGCTCAGCAGTCGCAGCAGCGAACGGGGACTGGTGGGCAGTCGCGAAGACCGCGAGGCGTTGGTACCCAACCGCAGCGGCACCATTGAGCTGCCACCCGTTGAAGTGGTCTGGTGGAATACCCTGGAAGATCACCTGGACCGCACCAGCCTCCCCGCGCGGACCCTGCAAGTGGCGAACAATCCAAGCCTGATGGTCGACACGCCGGCGGGCACGACGCAAATCGTCACGACCGTCGACAGCGAGACGCTTTGGTACTGGCAGTTGAGCACGCTCATCCTGACGTGTACCACGCTGCTCGGTTTCGGCCTGTGGTGGCGCGCCCGCTGGCAACCCGCCGTCCTGCGTTCGACCCAGGCCGGACCTAGCCCGCGCACCCTGCTCGATGACCTCAAGCGCGCCTGCCTGGCCAACGACCCGCACGCCACCCGCCAGGCCTTGGACGCCTGGGCCCGGCAGCAACCGGAAACCCTGGCAGACTTGGCAGCGCGCTTCGTGCCACTGTCCGACGCCCTCGACGGCTTGAACGGGGCCCTGTACAGCGAGACCGGCCAGCTTTGGCAAGGCGAAGACCTGTGGCGCGCCATTCGCGCCATTCCGCCCCTTGAAGGATCGCCGGATGCCACCAGTGATTCGAGCTTGCCGCCGCTTTATCCCAAGTAACCGGCGTCGCACCGCGCCGTTCCATTTGACAAAGTTGAGCAGCCCATCTCCCTGCTTTTCCCAGTAAACTCTGCATCTTTGCGCCGCTGCCTCTCTTCCTGCGGCCATTGTCTGTTTTCTGGAGTCTGCCTTGCGTCTGTTTCACACCTCCGATTGGCACCTGGGGCAAAACCTCCACGGCCAGGATCGCGACTTCGAACACGCCTGCTTCCTTGATTGGCTGCTGCGTCAGTTGGCCAGCGAAAAGCCCGACGCGCTGCTGATCGCCGGCGATATCTTCGACACCGTCAACCCACCGGTCAAAGCTCAGGAGCGCCTCTACGATTTCATCGTCAGCGCCCACGAACAGAACGCCAACCTGACCATCGTCATGATCGCCGGCAACCACGACTCCGGGTCACGCATCGAATTGCCGGCGCCGTTGATGCGCCGCTTGCGCACCCATGCCCTGGGCCGTGTCCTGTGGCTGGACGATGGACAACTCGACGTCGAGCGCCTGTTGCTGCCATTGCCTGATGCCAAGGGGAAAGTCCGGGGCTGGTGCCTGGCCTTGCCGTTCCTGCGGCCGGCCGAGGTCACGGGCGCACAATTGGGGGATGATTATTTGCGGGGCATCGGCCAGGTACATGAATGGCTGATTGCCGCCGCCAACGCCAAGCGCAAGAAGGGCCAGGCGCTGATCGCCGTCAGCCATGCGCACATGGCCGGCGGCTCGGTATCGGAAGATTCCGAGCGCAGCCTGATCATCGGCAACGCCGAAGCCCTCCCGGCCAGCCTGTTCGGCCCGAGCATCACTTATGTCGCCCTTGGCCACTTGCACAAGCCGCAGAAGGTCAACGGCGAGGAACGCATTCGCTACAGCGGATCGCCGATTCCATTGTCGTTTTCCGAGATCGGCTATCGACACCAGATCCTCGACATCACCCTGGACGGCGAAACCCTGGTGAACGTCGAACCACGGCTGATTCCCCGCGCCGTCAACTTGCAACGCCTGGGCCCGGCACCGCTGACCGATATCCTGGTGCAACTCAACGATCTGCCGGACATCGACCTGCTGGCAGACATTCATCGCCAGCCCTGGCTGGAAGTCCGGGTCCGCCTCGATGAACCGCAGCCGGACCTGCGACATCAAGTGGAAACCGCGCTGCAAGGCAAAGCCGTGCGACTGGTACGGATCGCCGCCGAGTACGCCGGAAGCGGCAGCTCCAGCGATGCCGACGAGCGTGCGGGGCTGATCGAACTGGACCAGCTCAGCCCACAGGAACTGTTCAGCCGCGCCTGGCAGGACACCTACGGCAGCGCGGTGGATGACCAGACCCTCAAGGATTTTGCCGTGCTGTTGCAAGATGTGCAGATGGAGAGCGAACAGCCATGAAAATCCTCGCCATCCGCCTCAAGAACCTCGCCTCTTTGGCCGGGCCATTCGAAATCGATTTCACCGCCGAACCCTTGGCCAGCGCCGGCCTGTTCGCCATCACCGGCCCTACGGGCGCAGGCAAGAGCACTTTGCTCGATGCCTTGTGCCTGGCGTTGTTTGGCGCGGTACCCCGCCTGAACAACACCGGTCGTGACGCCAAGGTGCCCGATGCCGACGGCGAAATCGCCACGGGCGATCCGCGCACGCTACTGCGCCGGGGTACCGGCGATGGGTATGCCGAAGTGGATTTCCGCGGCATCGACGGTCGCCGCTACCGAGCCCGCTGGGAGACCAATCGGGCCCGGGAAAAAGCCGCCGGCAAGCTGCAAGCCAGCCGCCAGAGCCTGCGGGACCTGGATAATGACCAACTGCTTGCCAGCCAGAAAGGCGAATACAAAGCGCAACTGGAAGCCGTCCTCGGCCTGAACTTCGAACAGTTCACCCGTGCCGTGCTGCTGGCCCAGAGCGAATTCAGCGCCTTCCTCAAGGCCGACGACAACGACCGCAGCGAATTGCTGGAAAAGCTCACCGACACCGCCCTGTATACGCGCCTCGGCCGCCGCGCCTTCGACAAGGCCAAGCAGGCCAAGGAAACCCACAAGCAGTTGCAGGACCAAGCCAGCGGCGTCACGCCACTGCCTCCCGAAGCCCGCGCCGAGCTGGACCAGCGTTTCAATGAAGCCCAGCAGCAACTCAAGACCCAACAGGCGCAGCTCAAGCAACTGGAGCAACAACAAGCCTGGCTCAAGGACCTGCGCCAGCTGGAGGATGAACAGGCCAGCGCCGTCGAGCAACTGCAACAGGCCCAGGCCGATTGGGACGCGCAGGCCGACGGACGCCTGAAGCTGATCCGCCTGGAACAGCTCGCGCCCCAGCGGCATCAGTTCATCCGCCAAGCGGAACTGACCCGACAGCTCGACCCGCTGGCGGCCAGGATCCAGCAGTTGACCCAGCAGCAGGTCGAGCTGCATGAACGGCAAGCCGAGCTGGAAAAAAGCCTGGGCGTCGCGCAACTGGCCCTGGCCGCCGCTCGCCAGCAAAGCATCGACTGCACGCCGCTGCTACGCCAGGCCTTCGATGAACAAAGCAGCCTCGCCCGCCTGACCAAGGAGGTCGAACAAAGCGCCGAGCAGTTGCGGCAGGCCCAACAGGCTGGCACCGACGGCCAGCGCACCCTCGACACCTTGCTGGAGCAACAAAAACAGGTCGGCGAGCGCCTTGGGCAGATCGCGACCGAACTGGAACAAAGCACCGGCCTCGCGCCGCTGGGCGACGCCTGGGGCGCTTATCGAGATCGCCTCCAGCAACTGATGCAGATCGGCAATCGGTTGAACCAGGGCCAGGACGAACTCGCGCTGCTGGAGCAAAACGCCGCTCGCGCCGCCGAAGACCTGGCAGCCCGCCGGCAGAATCTCGAAGTACTCTACAAGGAGGCCGGCGCCGAACCGCAGGCGGTGGCCGAACAGATCCAATTGCTCGGCAATCTGCTGCAGGACAACCGCAAGCAGTTGCGCGCGTTCGAAGACCTGGCTCGGCTTTGGATCAGCCAGCAGGACCTGGACAAACGTGTCGTCGAACTGGAACAACGCCAGCAACGCGCCTTGCAGGAACGCGACCGACTGGTGCGCGAAGGCGGCGAAGCCAAGGCCGAGCTGGCAATTGCCGAACAGACTTGGACCGTGACCCGCGAACTGCTGGAACGCCAGCGCCTGGCCCGCAGCGAAAGCGTCGAGCAACTGCGCGAACAGCTGCAGGACAACCACCCTTGCCCGGTGTGCGGCAGCATTGAACATCCCTACCACCAACCCGAAGCGCTGCTGCAAAGCCTCGGGCGCTTCGATGAAAGCGAACAGGCCAACGCCCGCAAGGCCGTGGACCTGCTCAATGAAAAAGTCATTGACCTGCGGGCCCGATACAGCGGCGTCATCGCCCAGCTCAAGGAGTTCAAGCAACAGCAGGAACAACTCGCCGACCAACAGCGTGGCCTGGCGCCAAGCCTTGAAGCGCACCCATTGTCGGCGCAGCTGCTGGCCCAGGATTCGCCCAAGCGCGACGCCTGGCTGGCCCAGCAAACCGGACAGCTGAACCAACTCATCAGCCAGGACGAACAGCGCCAAGCCGCCTTGCTCACCTTGCAACAGGACGCCGCGCGACTGGCGCAGCAACTGCGCGATGCAGAAACAGCCAGCCAGCAAGCCTCACAGCACTTGAACAATCAGCTCCAGGCACTGGCCCGGGATCGCCAGCGCCTGGACGAGGAGCTTGAGCACTTCAGCGCGCTCTTGCCGGCCGACACATTACAGGCCCTGCGCAGTGAACCGGCCACCACGTTCATCCAGCTCGATCAGCGTATCAGCCAGCGCCTCGCGCACCTGGAACAGCAACGCGAAGAGCTCGCCGAGCAACTTCAGCGTCAGCAGGTCGTGGAGAAAGAACAGGACCGCCAGCAGGTCCGCGTGCAGCAATTGGAATTGGCGCAGCGCCAGTCCAGTGCCCTGAACGAGCAACACCAGGCCTGCCAGGAAAAACTAAGCCAACTGCTCGGCGACCACAGCAGCGCCGAGCAGTGGCAGCAACGACTCGACCTGGCGCTGGAACAGGCGCGCCACGCCGAGGCAACCGCCAATCAACAGTTGCAGGATCTGCGCAACAGCCTTGTGCAATTGGCTGCCGAGCTCAAGGCCCGGTATGAACAGGCCCAGGCCCTTGAGGCTGAACAACAGGCCTTGGCCGCGAGCATCGCCCAATGGCGCAGCGCCCACCCTGAACTGGACGATGCCGCACTCGATGCCCTGATCAGCCTTGATGAGCAGCACGTCGCCCAATTGCGACAACGCCTGAGCAACAGCGATAAAGCGATCGAGCAGGCCCGTGTATTGCTCACCGAGCGCGAGCAGCGGCTGCAAAACCACCAGTCGCAACACAACGGCAACTTGCAGGCCGACCAGTTGGCCGAAGCCCTGGCCACGCTTCAGGGGCAGTTCGCCGCCAGCGAACAACGCTGTGCTGAGCTGCGTGCCGAACAGGCCGAGGACCAGCGCCGACAAAACGCCAACCAGGCTCTGGTCCAGCAGATCGAGCAGGCCTATGCCGAGTACCAACGCTGGGCACGCCTGGACGCATTGATCGGCTCGGCCACCGGCGACCGTTTCCGCAAACTGGCCCAGGCGTATAACCTTGACTTGCTGGTCCACCACGCCAACGCCCAGTTGCGACAATTGGTTCGCCGCTACCGACTCAAGCGCGGCGGCAGCATGCTCGGCCTGCTGGTGATGGACACGGAAATGGGCGATGAATTGCGCTCGGTGCATTCGTTGTCCGGCGGGGAAACCTTCCTTGTCTCCCTTGCCCTGGCGCTGGGCCTGGCCTCGATGGCGTCCAACACGCTGAGAATCGAATCGCTGTTCATCGACGAAGGCTTCGGCAGCCTCGATCCCGAGTCGCTGCAACTGGCAATGGACGCTCTTGACGGTTTGCAGGCCCAGGGCCGCAAGGTCGCGGTCATCTCCCATGTGCAGGAAATGCATGAGCGGATCCCGGTGCAGATCCAGGTTCGCCGTCAAGGAAACGGTTTGAGCACGGTGGAGGTGAAATGAGCCACGCCACGCTGTACTCCTTCCGCCGCTGCCCCTACGCGATGCGCGCCCGCATGGCGCTGCGCTACAGCGGTATCGCGCTGGATATCGTCGAAGTCAGCCTCAAGGCCAAGCCACCCGAAATGCTTGCACTGTCGAGCAAAGGCACCGTGCCGGTGTTGCATGCCGACGGGCAAGTCATCGATGAAAGCCTTGAGATCATGCGCTGGGCCTTGGACCAACATGACCCGCAGGATTGGGGGCTGGCGAACGACCCCGAAAAGCGTGCGTTGACGGCAACCTTGGTGGAAGAAAACGACCAGGTCTTCAAGCTCCATCTGAACCGCTACAAATACCCGGAGCGCCATCCCGAACACTCGGCAGCCCATTATAGGAGCGAGGGCGAAGTCTTTCTGTGCAAGCTGGAAGGACTGCTCGAAACCCGGAAATTCCTGGCCTCGGGTCACCTGAGCCTGGCGGACGTGGCGCTGATGCCGTTCGTGCGCCAATTCGCCCATGTCGACCGCCAGTGGTTCGCCCAGGCGCCCTACCCTCGGCTGCAGGAATGGTTGCAGGGTCTGCTCGATTCAGAGCTGTTCGTGGCAATCATGGCCAAGTAAGTCCTGGGCCGGTGCGTACGCTTTTGTGGCGAGGCAGCTTGCTCCGTCGCCACAAAAGCTGAACCTATCAGTCGTGAACCAGACTCAACAACCGCTCGCGAGCCACTTCCAGTTCACCGGGAACGGGCTGGGCAGCCGAGACAATCGGGGTGGAATAGAGAAACAGCAGCATCACTGCCAGACGCATCGCCATGGTGTCGATCCTTATCAGTAAGGAGTCAATTAACTAGCGTCAAATTTAAACACATGGCCATGTGATATCACAACGGGATTTTTCTTCCCGCAACGACGAAGCCTGCGATCTTTTCTCTCCCTGGCATCAAGCAGGAAAACGAAAAGATCGCAGGCTTCAGTGGTCAGCGTGTTTCAGTGTTGAGTCTTGTGATCCAGCGCGGCGTAGAAATTCGCGCTTTGCTGCAGGTATTTCTCGGTGTAGCTCTGGGTGCGGTTTTTCTTGTCGCTGATCTCGATACTGGCACTGGCGGGCAATGCCACAGTGGCGGAGATGGCGGAAGCGGCGATTACGGAAAAAAGATTCAGGTTCATGGCGGTAGTCCTCGGATTCAGTTGGCTGCTTTGCCCGGTGGGGCCGTGAAGCAAACTTACGCGCCGAGGCGTCTCGCCTTGAAATGCTTTGTAATACTAGCGACTATCAGCCTCGTTGATACAACGGCGCAGGCCCCGAAAATCGGGGCCTGCGCTTCATTGACGAACCATGAATTTCACGTCGCTCGGTGCATCCATCGGCAGCTTCTGGACAGTTTTGCCCAGCAGGCCCGTCTTGGGATCGCGCTCGATGACGACGATCTGATTACTCTTCTGATTGGCGACCAAGATGAATTTTTCGCTCGGATCGAGGCTGAACTCCCGGGGATGATCACCTTCGACGGAGCGACGCTGCAGTTCCTTCAAGGTGCCGGAGGCCGGGTCGACGGCGAACACCAACATTTCGTTGGTGGTGCCACGGTTGCTGACGTACAGGAACTTGCCGTCCCTGGAAGCATGCAGCGCTGCTGCCGCTTTACCGGGCTGGGGCTTTCCGTCGGCCAGATCGACCAGCTGACGCTGAACCAGGCGACCGTCCTGGTAATCGAATACCGCGACCTGGGCGGTCATCTCCATGGTCAGCCAGGCGTGC
Source organism: Pseudomonas frederiksbergensis (assembly GCF_035751725.1). Lineage (GTDB taxonomy): Bacteria > Pseudomonadota > Gammaproteobacteria > Pseudomonadales > Pseudomonadaceae > Aquipseudomonas > Aquipseudomonas frederiksbergensis_A. The sequence continues at coordinate 3,179,917 of NZ_CP142104.1, forward strand.
TTGCCGTCGCCACTGAACAACAGATGGCGCGGCCCGCTACCCGGTGGCAACTGCACGAACGGCGGATCGGCAGGCGTCAGCGGCAGTTCGGGGTTGGCCTTGGGGTCGTAGCGATAGACGAACACCTTGTCCGCCCCCAGGTCATTGGCGAACACATACTTGCCATCGGGTGACGGCACCGCGGAATGCACATGACCGGACTTCTGCCGCTCGGGATTGACCCGACTCGGCTGGTGGCTGCCCGACTGCACCACCGGCGCCAGCTTGCCGTCCGCGCCCACCGGCAGCACCACCAGGGTGCCACCCGGGTTTTCCAGGACCGAGTAGTTACTGACCAACAAATGCTGGCCATCGTGGCTCAAGCTGGAATGCGTCGGCTCGTTGCCCAGGGATTGCACCTGGTTGATCGGGCTCAGCTCATGGGTCTTGGGGTCGATGGCGTAGCTGCTGACCTTGCCCACCGGGTCTTTCTGGCCCGGCCCGTTTTCGTTGACCACGAACAACCGGGTCATGTCCTTGGAAAGGGTCAGCCAGGAAGGGTTGTGGGTCTTGATCACTTGCAACGGGTTGGCATCGAGCTGGCCGGTGCGGCTGTCGAACTGCAGCCGGTAGATGCCCTGGCTCTGGCCCGCCGTGTAGGACCCCACCAGCAATTGATAATGCTCGGTAGTCTGCGCCTGGACGCCCATGGCGCCGACGCTGCCGGCCATCAACAAGGGCCAGAAACTACGCATCTTCATGATCGGAGTCCTCATCGTCGTGGCCGCTGGTCGCTTCCACGCATTCAAGGTGGTGATCGCCCGAGTCGCTGGTGATGATCCAGTGCTTCAGGGCTTTGTCGAAGGTCGCGGCCTGCATCTGCGTCGGTGTAAAACGCCAATGCTCGAGGGTGCGGCCGTTCATGCACTCGACGTGCAACTGATCCTGCTCGTCGAGGGAAAAATCGAAAGCATGCAGCCCGTCGATAATCAGCATGTCGCAGTGTTCGAGGGCGTGCAGCAGGGTGTCGTTCAAGGCAGTCATGTCGATCAGTCGTTCATTGGGAAAGGCGGCATGATAACCCAATGTCAGAGTGGGCCTTGGGCCATAAGGTTCGAAAGCGTCGTGGCTTGCAAAAACCGCCATCGCAAGCAAGCTCGCGATGGCGGCAGCCCATTCACCTCAATGAAACCGCCTGGTCGTCAAAGTGCCTCGCGCCCCGGCACCCCATCCACCAACCGCAGGATCCCCAGCGGGTTGGCGTTTTTCAGTGGTTCGGGCAGCAGGTTGTCCGGGTAGTTCTGGAAGCACACCGGGCGCAGGAACCGATCGATCGCCAGCGTACCCACCGAGGTGCCGCGGGCATCGGACGTCGCCGGGTAAGGCCCACCGTGCACCATCGAATCGCACACCTCGACGCCGGTCGGATAACCGTTGAGCAAGATGCGCCCGACCTTCTGCTCCAGCAGCGGGGTCAGTTCGGCGAACTGTTCGAAATCCGCCGGCTCGCCAATCATCGTGGCGGTGAGTTGGCCGTGCAGGCCGTTCAACGCAGCGGTCAGTTGCGCCTGGTCAGCGACTTCGACGAACACCGTGGTCGGGCCGAAGACCTCTTCCTGCAGCGCCTCGTCGCCGTTGATCAACAGGCTGGCGTCAGCCTTGAACAACTGCGGCTGGGCCTGGTTGCCTTGCTGATCGCGACCGGCCAGGTGTTCGATACCTGGGTGAGCCAGGAGTTTTTGCAGCCCCTTGCCGTAGCTTTGCAGCGTACCGGCATTGAGCATGGTCTGCGGTGCCTGGTCGCCGATCAGCGCAGCCACTTGCTGGGTGAAGGCGGTGAATTGCGGCGAGCGGATACCAATCACCAGGCCGGGGTTGGTGCAGAACTGGCCGCACCCTTGTACCACCGAAGCGGTCAGGTCGCGGGCAACGCTCTCGGCACGGTTTTTCAAGGCCTGTGGCAACACGATCACCGGGTTGATGCTCGACATTTCGGCGAACACCGGGATCGGCTGGGGCCGCGCCGCCGCCATGTCGCACAGCGCACGTCCGCCCTTGAGGGAACCGGTGAAACCGACTGCCTGGATCGACGGATGCTTGACCAGCCATTCGCCGACGCCACCGCCGTAGATCATGTTGAACACGCCAGCCGGCATCGAGGTTTTCTCCGCCGCGCGAATGATCGCATCGGCCACGTGTTCGGCGGTTGCCATGTGGCCGCTGTGGGCCTTGAACACGACCGGGCAACCGGCGGCCAGCGCGGCGGCGGTATCACCACCGGCAGTGGAAAATGCCAGCGGGAAGTTGCTGGCGCCGAACACCGCCACCGGTCCCAGGCCGATGCGGTATTGACGCAGGTCCGGGCGCGGCAGCGGCGTGCGTTCCGGCAAGGCCCGGTCGATGCGGGCGCCGTAGAAGTCGCCACGGCGCAGGACCTTGGCGAACAGACGCATCTGGCCACTGGTGCGACCGCGCTCGCCCTGGATGCGCGCCGCTGGCAGTGCGGTTTCGCGGCAGACCACGGCGACGAATTCATCGCCCAAGGCATCCAGCTCATCGGCGATGGCGTCGAGGAACTCTGCCCGACGCGCAGCGCTCAGGCTGCGATAGGCTGGATACGCCGCCGCAGCGGCCTTGGCGGCGGCGTCGACCTCTTCTGCCGTGGCCTGGACAAATTCATGGGGCAAAGCCTCGCCGGTGCTGGCGTCGACGCTCTGCAGGCGAGTCTGGCCGGCTGCGCTACGCGCGCCGCCGATGTAGTTGTGGCCAAGGATCTGGTTCATCGCAAGTCTCCTTTCAAAGTGTGCCGATAGTACCCGGATTGAATACCGCGTCCACCGGGGCAATGCCATTGACCAGCGGCGCGCCGAATTCGGCCTGGCTGATCTCGAACACATCCCCCGGCTGGGTGCGAATGCCGTCGGCGAAGGACAGCGTCGCGGTGCCGAAGAAATGAACGTGCACGTCGCCGGGACGCAGGAACTGGCTGTACTTGAAGTGATGGAACTCCAGGTTTTCGAGGCTGTGGCACATGTTCGCCTCGCCGCTGAGGAATTCGTTCTGCCACAGCACTTCACCGTTGCGCAGGATACGACTGGTCCCGGACAGATGTTGAGGCAATTCACCGACGCGAAGTTCCGGGCCAAAGCTGCAACTGCGCAGTTTCGAATGGGCCAGGTAAAGGTAGTTCTTGCGTTCCATGACGTGATCGGAAAATTCGTTGCCTACCGCAAAGCCCAGGCGATAAGGCTTGCCGTCGTGGCCGATGACGTACAGGCCGCTGATCTCCGGCTCTTCGCCAGCGTCTTCGGCAAACGGTGGCAGTGGAAACGGATGGCCCGGACGGACCACGATGCTGCCGTCACCCTTGTAGAACCATTCCGGCTGCACGCCGGCCTGCCCCGCCTGTGGCTTGCCGCCCTCCACGCCCCACTTGAAGATGCGCATGGTGTCGGTCATGGTCGCTTCGTCGCCGGCTTGCTGGTGCATTTTGTCCCGGGCCGAAGCACTGCCCAGGTGAGTCAGGCCGGTGCCGCTGACCAACAGGTGCGCCGGGTCCGGGTGATCCAGCGGTGGCAGGATGCGCAGTTCGCCCAGCAATTGCGCGTAGTCATGGCTCGCCCCAAGGCCCAGGCCGTTGACCTGCTGCTCGAGCTTCACGCCTGCTTCGATGGCGGCCAGCGCCAGGTCGCGAACCGTGTTGGCGCCCTGCACTTCGCGCACCTGCTCGCCATCGACGACACCGACGCGGCGTTCGCCGTTACTCAATTCGAACTGAACTAAACGCATGGGTTTTCTCCCTGTAAACAAAACTTGAATAGGCGTAGCAGGCTTTTTAAAGCTGTCTTTCACAATTGCCGTCAGTTCAGGTACGCGTCGCCCCGCGGGCACTCGCCGCAAACTGGTCCGCCGGCAACACATGCTTGCGCTCCAGCAGGCGGTAGACCACGCCGGTCAGCACCAGGCCGAACACCATCACACAGGACAGGAAATACAGCCCCGAGGCCAGGTTGCCGGTGTATTCCTTCAACGCACCGATCACGAACGGCCCGATGTAGCCACCGAGGTTGCCCACCGAGTTGATCAACGCAATGCCCGCCGCCGCACTGGCGCCGGCAAAGAACCGTCCCGGCAAGGTCCAGAACACTGCCGTGCAGGAAAACAGCGCGAACGCCACCAGGCATAATGCCGCCAGTTGCAACACCGGCACCGACAGCCAGGCACTCAGGAACAGGCCGATGGCACCGAGCACGTACAGCACGGCAAGGTGACCGTAGCGGTCATTCAAGCGGTCGGAGCTGCGTGGAATAATCAGCAGGCCGACGATCCCGAAGATATACGGCACGGAAGAGACGAAACCGGTGACCAGATCACTGCCACCGAACTGCTTGATCAGCGTCGGCAACCACAAGCCCAGGCCATAGATGCTCAAGGTGACTGGCAAGTAGAACAGCGCCAGCAGCAGGACACGCTTGTCTTTGAGCGCATGGAGCGGATTGCCGTGGCGGGTCTGGCCGTATTCCTGCAGGTCTTTTTGCAGCTCACCGGTCAGCCAGTCCTTCTCGGCCTGGTCCATCCATTTCACCTGTTGCGGGCCGTCCGGCAGGTAGCGCAGCACCGGCCAGGTCAACAGCACCGCCGGCAGGCCGATGACGATGAACAGCCATTGCCAACCGTGCAGGCCAAGGATGCCATCCATGCCCAGCAAGCCACCGGACACCGGGCCGGTGATCATCATCGCGATGGGTTGGGAAAGAATGAACAGCCCGAGGATCTTGCCGCGATGGCGCACCGGGAACCATTGGGTGATGTAGTACAGCACGCCGGGGAAGAACCCGGCTTCGGCTGCGCCCAGCAAAAAGCGCATCACATAGAAGCTGTAGGGCCCTTGCACGAAGGCCATGCCGATGGTGATCGCGCCCCAGGTGATCATGATCCGGGCGAACCAGCGCCGGGCACCGAAGCGTTCGAGCATCAGGTTGCTGGGAATTTCCAGCAGGAAGTAACCGATGAAAAACAGCCCTGCACCCAAGCCATAGGCGGCGTCGCCAATGCCGATGTCGGCGCCCATGTGCAGCTTGGCAAAGCCTACCGCAGAGCGGTCCACGTAGGCGATCAGGTACAGCAGGATCAGGAAGGGAATCAGTTTGAGAGTGATGCGACGAATAAGCCGCAATTCCTGGCTCATGGGACCGGTCTCCGATTGTTGTTGTTATAGAACCTTGGGGGATTTCTCTCGCGTATGACGCCAGGACAATCCCTCCGTTGAACCGGACTATATAGTAATACTATTTACCCAACAACACTTCCAAACTGCACAAATTGCGCTTATGTTACGCTTCAGCTCGAACAATATAGTCATACAATAAGAGAATCGATCATGTCTGATAAGAAACCCTCCCTGCGCTCGGCCCAATGGTTTGGCACTGCCGACAAGAATGGCTTCATGTACCGCAGCTGGATGAAAAATCAGGGCATCGCCGACCATCAGTTCCATGGCAAGCCGATCATCGGCATTTGCAACACCTGGTCGGAGCTGACGCCGTGCAACGCGCACTTCCGGCAGATCGCCGAGCACGTCAAGCGCGGCGTGATCGAGGCCGGGGGCTTCCCGGTGGAATTCCCGGTGTTCTCCAACGGCGAATCGAACCTGCGCCCCACCGCCATGCTGACCCGCAACCTGGCGAGCATGGACGTGGAAGAGGCGATTCGCGGCAACCCGATTGACGGCGTGGTTTTGCTTACCGGTTGCGACAAGACCACCCCAGCATTGCTGATGGGCGCCGCCAGTTGCGACGTGCCAGCCATCGTCGTCACCGGTGGGCCGATGCTCAACGGCAAGCACAAAGGCCAGGATATCGGCTCGGGCACCGTGGTCTGGCAGTTGAGTGAACAGGTCAAGGCCGGCACCATCACCATCGACGACTTCCTCGCGGCCGAGGGCGGCATGTCCCGCTCGGCCGGTACCTGCAACACCATGGGCACGGCCTCGACCATGGCCTGCATGGCCGAAGCCCTTGGCACTTCACTGCCCCACAACGCGGCGATTCCCGCCGTGGATGCACGCCGTTATGTGCTGGCCCATATGTCCGGCATGCGCGCGGTGGAAATGGTCCGTGAAGACCTGAAACTGTCGAAGATCCTGACCAAGGAAGCCTTCGAAAACGCCATCCGCGTCAACGCCGCCATCGGCGGTTCGACCAACGCGGTTATCCACCTCAAGGCCATCGCCGGACGCATTGGCGTGCAGCTGGACCTGGACGACTGGACCCGCATCGGTCGCGGCATGCCGACCATCGTCGACCTGCAACCGTCCGGGCGCTTCCTGATGGAAGAGTTCTACTACGCCGGCGGCCTGCCCGCGGTGCTGCGGCGTCTCGGCGAAGCCAACCTCATTCCGCACCCGAATGCATTGACCGTCAACGGCAAGAGCCTCGGTGAAAATACCAAGGACGCGCCGATCTACGGCCAGGACGAAGTCATCCGCACGCTGGACAATCCGATCCGCGCCGATGGCGGCATCTGCGTACTGCGCGGCAACCTGGCGCCGTTGGGCGCAGTGCTCAAGCCATCCGCCGCCACGCCGGAGTTGATGCAGCATCGTGGCCGCGCGGTGGTGTTCGAGAACTTCGACGAGTACAAGGCACGGATCAACGACCCGGAACTGGACGTCGACGCCGACTCGATCCTGGTAATGAAGAATTGCGGGCCAAAGGGTTATCCGGGCATGGCTGAAGTGGGCAACATGGGCTTGCCGGCCAAGCTGTTGGCCCAAGGCGTAACGGACATGGTGCGTATTTCCGACGCACGCATGAGCGGCACCGCCTACGGCACCGTGGTCCTGCACGTAGCACCGGAAGCGGCAGCCGGCGGTCCTTTGGCTGCCGTGAAAGAAGGCGACTGGATCGAACTCGACTGTGCCAGCGGCCGCCTGCACCTGGACATCCCGGACGCCGAACTCGCCGCGCGCCTGGCTGACCTGGCGCCGCCGCAGCAATTGCTCGTAGGCGGCTACCGCCAGCTGTACATCGACCATGTGCTGCAAGCGGACCAGGGTTGCGATTTCGACTTCCTGGTGGGCTGCCGCGGCGCCGAGGTGCCGCGTCACTCTCACTGACCCAACAAAACGCCCCTTGTGCGAGCCTGCTCATGAAGCGGCTGAACATTCAACATCGAAGTTGACTGTCGCATGGACTATGGCGAGGGAGCTTGCTCCCTCGCCACAAGGTCACTGAGACCCAAGGGTTCAACCTGATGAATGTCCGCCGCGCCTGCTATCATGCGCAGCACTTCCCTCGCCGACAGGATCGCGCCGCGTCCCATGGATTACCGCAAACCCTCCGACCGCAAAAGCATGCATTCGCGCATCGTCCAGGAACTGGGCATGCAGATCGTTTCCGGGCGCTTCAAGCCGGACGATAAATTGCCCGCCGAGGCCTTGTTGTGCGAAGAGTATGCGGTCAGCCGGCCGGTGCTACGCGAAGCCACGCGCGTGCTGGTCGCCAAGGGCCTGGTGTATTCGCGTCCTCGCGTGGGCACCGTGGTCAAGGCCCGTCGGGAATGGCACATGCTCGACCCGGACGTGCTGCACTGGTTGATGCAAAGCAGCCCGCAGAATGAGTTCTTCGGCCTGCTGACCAGCGTGCGCAGCATCATCGAGCCGGCCGCCGCGGCCCTCGCCGCCCAGTTCGCCACCGACGAAGACATCGCCGCCATCAACGAAGCCTACCAGCGCATGGAAGCCGCCCCGACGCCCGAGGCGCTGCTGCAACCGGACCTGGATTTCCATAGCCGCATCGCCGACGCAACCCATAACGATCTGCTCGCCAACCTCTGCAACATGTTGTCGGTGGCGATCGCCGAAGCGCTGAAGCACTCCAACCAGCGGCCCAACCTGCATGAACTGGCGATGCCGCGGCACAAGGCGATCCTCACCGCCATCGAGAACCGCGACGCCCTCGGTGCGCGCCACGCCACGCTGGTGCAACTGGACGATGCACGCAGCGCATTGAACGTGGTGCTGGGCAGCGATACCACCCAGGCCTGACACAACGCCCGCGCCACCGGTGGTATTTATATACCGCACGCGGGGAAAGGGAATCCCGACACTTGACTCTCGTCGTCATCCCGACGGCCGTGAGTTTTGGAAAAGGATTTCTTATGACCTCGCTCTCAGCAGCTGAAAGCGCCCCCACCTTCGAACAGAACGTCAGTCAGCAGTTTGCCGGTCGTCCGACCTTCGAGCGGCTTACGCAACAGATGCTCGAACAAGCCATCAAGGCAAGATACCCCTCGCTGGTCATCGATCTGGCCCGCACCCACCTGGCTATGCCGGATGCGGCCGCCCAAGGCTGGAGCTTCAAGCCGTTCATGCCTTTGGTGCTCGACTACCTGGCCCTCGGCACCCCGTTGGACTTCAGTTCCAACGGCAATTTCGCCTGTTATCTCTCCGACACGATTCCACGCCGCCTCCGGCCCGATGTCGGGAACCTGGACATCAAGGTGATTGAAAAGCTGGTGCTCGAGCTGCCTTGGACAGTGCCCATCGGGTTTGGCGACGCATTGGCTCGCTATTGGAATACCGACATCGCCAGCAGCCCCAAACCTGACGCCGGTGTTCACAACAGCCGCTGGCTATGGCTTAGCGACTCACTCAAGAACAGGTTGCATATCCAGGGTCTGAAACAGCCGGGATTGTCTGAACCGGCACGCGAAGCCCTGGACCAGATCGTCCGTTGGCCAGACCGTGGGCAACGCTTCAGCCACAATGTTCCACCGGTCTATGCCTACAGCCTGGCAAGCACCCTCACCGAGGGCACGTCCAATACCGTGCTGCCCAGCAGCGACATCCTGCTGCTCCACTACACCCAGAGCGGCCTGGTCATCTTGCTGTGCAGCGCCGGCGGTGCCGTGCAGCCCTTCGACTCGATCGAATCCTTTGACAATCACTGGCGTGCGCAGATCGCCGACCGTTATGTCGTCGACACCATTACCTGCAATCGCTACGAGATTGACGGCAACGCCTTCGATACCCAGGCTGCCATGGTATTGGAGCAGCAATTGGTCGACTTGAAGGCGGTCACGTTACCTTCCAGCATTGGCGTGCACGACCTCAAGGCGCTCTACTGGGAGCTGAGCGATCCAGCTCGGTACTTGCGCGACTTCCTCGATTCTGCCGCAGACACCACGACACAACTCAGGCCGCTACTTCCCCAATGGCTGAAGAACGCAGCCCTTGCCGATCAGATGAGCTTCCAGCGCTACAGCCTGGCATTGGCCAGCGTGAAGAAACGCGATCAAGGCCGAGTCCATCTCAACGACATCCGGACCTTCACCGCTGACGCCCTGCTGGCGCGGATGCAGCAAACCAACGACAGCAGCCCTGCCAAGGTCCCATCCCGCTCATTTCATCCCGACGATATTGAACTGACGTTCACGGTCTCGGCGGGGTACCCGGGGACCGTGGGTATCAGCGAGAAAAGGACCATGAACCTGACCCAGCTGGCCATCGACAATCTGATCTCGCGCCCCAGTGGCCATCTGAAGCTCAGCCATCGCCTGGGCCTGGCGTTGCCGGCGTGGTTGACGCCAGACTTGATTACCCGCACCGGCGGACTGATCGAGCAGGTGGATATCGGTACGGCCTATCCTCGCTACCTGCAACAGGAATTGCTGGGCGACTCGTCGCAAGCGCAGGCACACCAGCGGATATTTGCCGAACAGATCTCGGCGCACCTGCCGCTCGAAGCGCTGCAAAACACACTGAATCACGAAAACGGCATGACCCGCCAAGGGCTGCGCCGCGTAGAGGCGGTCCTGCAACCCAACGCCGAGGACCGGCAGGTCGACGGACATCTCGTGGTCATCCGGCACTTGGCCTTCCTGCGCGAGCCCCATGCCCGGCCCGATGTCGTCGGTAATATGTTCATCATCGAGGCGAAAGACGTCACAGCCGGTCCGCACGTGTTGTATCGCCCGCTCTATGCGCCTGCACTGCTGGAGTTCCCGACACGCCAGGCACTGTTGCAAGCGGTCGCCAGCGCCGGGGACCTGCAACACAGCGTCCTGACCTGGCTGTCCGATACCGCCCGCCCTATATACGCCAACGGTGGCTTCGCCGAGCCGCACATCGTGCGGTTCTTCCAGGGCGACGAATTCAGCGTGCCCGAGAAACCCGCTCCGGCCACGCTCGCCATCAACGGTGGCGACGATGAACTGTTGCAGTACCTGGCCAATGGCAAGTTGCTGGAGTACCTCTACGGCTGCAATGCCCAAGCCCTGATCACCCAGGCCGACCGCAATTCAGTCTCCAACAGTGAAAGCCGCTGGGCAGTGCTGCTCAAAGGCGGCAGCCTGCTGTTCAACACGCTGCTGTTTCCGCTGCTGCGCGGCCCGGCCATGGCCAGCGTCTGGCTGTGGAGCCTGATGGCCAGCGCCAGCCAGGACATCCCAGCGCTGATCAGCGACGATCCGGCGACACGGGAGCTGGCCGCCGTCGACTTCCTGGTCAACCTGGCCATGCTGGTGAGCCAGCTGTCGTCGGTCCGTGCGCCTTCGCTTGTCCCCGTGTCCGAATCCACCAAGAACCAGGCGTTGCGCGCCCCCGCCAGGCGCGTTGCCGTTGAGCAATGGCCCAGTCTGTCCCTGCCGAAGATTATGGAGGGCACGGTTGCCTTGCCAGGCGCTGAAATGCCAGGCGCCCTCCTCGATTTCGATTTCGCCAATGCCCGTGACCGACTGACGCCAGAACAACGTACGCAACTGCGGCGCATGCGAATACCGCGGCCCGCGGTACTGCCGGCACCCATCGACCAAGGTCCATTCACAGGCCTGTACGTGATCGATAACGCCTGGCACGCGCTGGTTGAAGGTCACCTGTATCGAGTCGACACCGAATCGGACGGCAGCGTAACGGTCATCGATCCGACCACCACGTCACGCCGGGGACCGTCGTTGCGATCGGATGGCCAAGGTACCTGGTCCATGGATTTGCGCCTGCGCCTGCGAGGGGGGATGCCGCCCAAGCGCATGGTCGAGCAGCGTCGCCTCAATGCGCAAAGAACAATCGAGCTGATCAATGAACTGGCCGCCTTCACGGCGCAACAAAGCAAACAACAAGATGCTTTGGATATCGCCCAGGCGGTCATGACGAGAGTCGAAGGAGGTTCTTATACCGAGGCGCAACGCGCACCGAAACGCAAGGTGTTCTATGACCTGCTTGTCGAGCAGACCGACGCCTATTTGAAGCTGCTCGACAGCGCACCTGAGCGCGCCAGGCTGGGGATCGCATTACCTTCAGGTAGCCTTCCTGTACTGATGGAAAACGTCGTTAAAAACGCCCGTAAAGCGTTCCTCGTTAACGAAGCGGAATATGTCGCCATTAATGCAGCCCACCCTCAATTTGATCAACCGTCTGCGGTGGTAGAGGCCGTCAGGCAAGATTTTCAAGGCTATGTGAAGTTTCTCGACGCGATCAGCGACATCAATGACCGCAAGGTCCATTGGCTGGAGCTCAAGGATGAATATCTCAATAAATTGTTGAACCTGGACACTGCAGGCGCGCAGGTATTCGAACGCCTGACCCGAGACCGCCCGCTGGAAGAACCCAGTGCAACGGGCACCAAGGCCTTGCAGTTGGCGACTCTTCCGGTGCTGGCAATCAAACACGGCGAATCTGATCTGCCCGACAGCCTGTACCGAATTGTCCGCCCGCTGGGGAAGCATGTTCGCACCCACTCGGAGCTACGGCTGTACGATTTATCTCCTTCGGATCAGCTTCGAGTACTGGAGAGTTTGACCGAGCACTACGGCGAAGCCTTGGATGCACTGCAAGGGATGAAAACCTTATATGCCGAGGATATCCATGAAGCCTATTTCGACAGGCTGGTCGATCTGGTCAAGGGCCTCTATGAAGAGGTGTCAGGGAAGCTTGCGGCAGAAATCAAACCGCAGCCAAAGCCGAGCAAGCGGCAGCCGAGACGTCCGCAGGTATCGGCGGGGCGCCCCCGCAAAGAAGTGATCAATACCCGAAACAGCGGTGTGCTGATCGGTGATCTGAAACCGGCCGGCAGCACATTGCCGATCGAGGTCGTCGAGCTGCGCTCCGAGGTCGATGACCAAGTGATCGCGACCTATTCACGCCATGACGACGTATGGGACGTCGTGGAGGTAGAGCGACCGGCACCCGTGCCAAGAACCCGGGCCATCAAGACGATCAAGGGTGATGCGCAAAAACTGCTCGAACAGTTGGATAACCGCCTACGCCGGGCAGAAAGCTATAAAGCACGTTGCCGTCATCCCAAGGAAATCGAAGAGATCCTGGACAACGAGGCGAGTCGCTACCGCACGCTCTCAGCGGAACTCGACAGGGCTTTCACGGTTTCAGGAACATCCCCCTCCCCGGCGGATCAAGCCTTGAGCCAGCAATTGTCCCAGGCTATTTCCAGCCTGACCACAAAGGGCGCCGCGCTGCGCACCGAATTGAGCCTGAAATTGCCGCCCACCGATGGCAACCTCCGATACCTGTTTGGAAAAAAGCTGATACACGTTGCGCGCCTTGGCGAGCGCAAGGCCTTGAAAGGAACCCGCAAGGATTTCCTCCAGGAGTACGCCATCAACGACGTTGACGGCTTTCCCCTCTGGTATGCGCATTTTCACTACGAAACGGCCGAGACGCCAAAAGCCGACTACAGCGTCGCGCATCTGAAAACCAAGGAGCAACGTCGGGAGCACTATCACTCAATGCTGGCCAAGGCTCAGAGCCCCTATGCCGTGGTGAATGTGCACCGTGGTCAGATTGGCAAATTCCTGGCGCGCGACAAGTTCTTACCGTTAGCGCCTTGATCAAGACGAGAAGCCGCCGTTCCGGGACGGCGGCTTTTGCCTTCATCATCTGCTTGAGCTCTGCGCCCTAAGCCTGCGCTTCAGCCTCAGCCTCGACAAGGTGGTATCTATGTACCGCCCGCACGAAAAAGGGCAATCGATACTGGTTGCGTCGTCAATCCCGGCGACCTGAACCAGGAAAAGGATTTCCCATGACTTCGCCTGCTACGGCTGACAGTGCCGCTACGTTTACCCAAACCATCAGCCAACAGTTTGCCGATCGCCCGACCTTCGAAACAATCGCGCAGCAGCAACTCGAAAAAGCGATCAGGGCACGCTTTCCCACACTGGCCTTTGACCTTCCCACCCTTCAGTTGGCAGTGCCAAATGAGGCCGGCAATGGCTGGGTTGCCCGACCGTTCACGGCCCTGGTGCTTGATTATCTGGCCTGCGGCACACCCGTTGACTTCAGTTCAAGCGGCTCGTATGGCTGTTACCTGAGCATCGACTTTCCCAAACGCCTGCGTGACGCCGGCGGCAGGGTCCCGGACACCAGGATGATCGAAGCACTGTTATTCGAACTGCCCTGGACCCTGCCGATCGCACTGGAGGATGCGCTGACCCGCTACTGGAACGCCGAGATTGATGCCCATGACCATGCCAATCGCTGGCAATGGCTAGGCGATACGCTCAAGCATATTCTGCATATCCGTGGGCTCCGGCAACCGGGGCTCTCCGAGCCGGAACGCGACGCCCTGGACCAGGTCGCTCGATGGCCGGACCGCGAATACCGCTTCAGCCACAACAAGTCCCCGGTCTACGCCTATAGCCTGGAAAGCACTATCACCCGGGAAGGCAACAGCACCGTCTTGCCCGCCTCGGCGATCCTGCTGGAGCACTACACGATTCATGGCCTCGCCATCGTGCTCTGCAGTCCCGGCAACGCTGTGCGGTCCTTCGCGTCGATGGATGAATTCCACGCGTACTGGACCCGACGCATCGCCGACCGCTATGTCGTCGATACCGTCAGGTGCCAGCGCTACGAAATCGGCGGTAATGCCTTCGACACCCAGGCCGGCATGCTATTGGAACAACAACTGACCGACCTGCGCTCGGTGAAGTTGCCCTCCAAGATCGGTTGGCCAGACCTGAAAAAACTGTATGCCGACCTGAGCGATCCCACCCGATACCTGACCGACATTCCACAACCCACGCCACAGGCCGCGCAGCAAATGGCTGCCTTGCTGCCCGAATGGTTAAAGACAGCGCCCCTCGGGGACCAGACAACATTCCAGCACTACAGCCTGGCGCTGGCCGGTGCCAAGCAACGCAGCGATGGGCTGACCTTCCTCAGCGACATCAAGGACATCCGGACGTTTGCCGTAGACGCCCTGTCCCGCCGCCTGCAGCAGGCCAACGACAGCAGCCGGGCGAAGGTCCCGGCCAGCCACTTTCACCCTGACGATGTGACGCTGACCTACACCGTCGCCGCCGGATACCCGGGCGCCGTCGGCATCAGCGAACCCAGGGACATGAGCCTGACCACCCTGGCGATCGATAACCTGGTCGCCCGGCCCAGCGGGCGGGTAAGGCTCAGCCACCGCCAAGGCCTGGCGCTGCCTGAATGGCTGACGAACGATTTCATCACGGGCAAGAACGGCCTGATCGAACAAGTCGACATCGGCACGACCTATCCTCGATACCTGCAACGACAGCTGCTTGCTGATCTCGACCAAAGGGATGATCGCGAGCGACGGTTCGCCGAACAGATTCCACCCCAGATGTTGCTCGAAGCCCTCAAGCAGCTGCATAACCAGGAAAACGGCATGACTCGCCAGGGGCTGGACCTTCTCGAGGCCCTGTTTGCGCCTTCCGTCGAAGAACGACAAGTCGATGGCCGCCCCGTCGTGATCCGCCACCTGGCCTTGCAGCGAAAGCCTCACGCGACGCCGGACACCGTGCTCAACATGTTCGTGATCGAGTCTCAGGATCCGACCCAGGGCCCGCACCTGCTGTATCGACCACTCTACGAAACGTCCTTGCAGCAGTTTTCCTCTCGCCAGGCGCTGCTGGACGCAATCGCCACCGCCGGATCGCTGCAGGACAGCGTGCTGACCTGGTTGCCCGACTCCGCTCGGCTGGTCTATGCCAACGGCGGGATCAAGGAACCGCATGTCCTGCAGTTCCATCAGGGCGATGAGTTCGACATTCCCGATAAGCCCGCCCCGGCAACGCTTGCCCTCGACGAGGCCAGCAAGGAACTGCTGCAGTACCTGGGGAACGGTCGATTGATGCAGTACCTTTATGGCTGCAATGCCCACGCGCTGGTCACCCAAGCCGACCGGAGCTCGGTATCCAACAGCGAGAGCCGCTGGGCATTGCTGCTCAAGGGCGGCAACCTGCTGTTCAACACCCTGCTGTTCCCGCTGTTACGTGGCCCCGCCATGACCTGCGCCTGGCTGTTCAACTTGATGCTCAGTGCCCAGAACGACATCCCGGCACTGAGCAGCGACGACCCGGTGACCCGCGAACTCGCTGCTGTCGACCTGCTGCTGAACCTGGCCCTGCTGGCGACACAGACTCCTTCTTCGCGCGCGCCTGCCCGTGTGCCTGTGTCTGAAACAGCAATGGAGCAAGCGATGCGCCCTCCCGCGCCGCGCATCCCCGCGCAACAGTGGCCCGCCCCAACCGCGCCGACATTCAAGGAAAGCATCATCGCCTTGCCCGGCGAACTGTCCAAGGCGCCCGGCAAAGCCCTGGATTTCAGCTTCGCCAGCGCCCGCAATCGCCTGACACCCGAGCAACGAACCCAACTGCAAGGGATGCAGGTGAATCGGCCCGCCAAGCTACCCGAACCCATTACGTACGGACCGCTCAAGGGCTTGTACGTCATCGGTGCGAAATGGCACGCCATGGTTGAGCGAGCGCTATACCAGATCGACGTGGATGTGGACGACAACGTGAAGATCATCGACCCTCAGGACCCGAGCCGCGACGGCCCGATGCTGAAATCCGACGGCCGCGGCAACTGGACCATGGACCTGGACCTGCGCCTTCGCGGGGGCATGCCGAAGAGCCGTATCCAAGAACTCAAGGACCGGAAGAAAAAGCTCAACAAGGACCTTGACGACTTCCTGGCCAGCCAGGCAAGCCGAGCCGATGGCATTCAAAAAGCCCACCAGAAGGTCCACGACGGTGTGCCCCGCCAAGATGGCAAGCCTCCCAAAGACGAGACGGGTAAGGTGATCACGCCCGAGCAGCATCTACTCGACCGTCAAGAACTCTATGAGCTGCTGGAAACGCAAATAGCCAATCACTTGGGAATGCTCGCAAGCCAGGACGAGCGCAAGACCTTGCATGCGCAATTGGATCAACCTGTGGTGGTGATGATCACCAAGAGCATCATCCTGTATGCGGACGCAGCGTCTTCCCTGGTCAAGATGGACCAGGACGACCTCGTCAATGCTCATCCTGGGTTGGATGTATACCCGACCCCTGAACGCGTTCGAAGCAACGGTCCGGGCTTCTTAGACTTCCAGAAGAAAACGTTCTCGAACCGTGAGCGGGTTATTCACTGGCTGAACTTGAGAGATCAGCAGCTAGAGAACCTGCTGAATCTCGATGCAACCAGCGCTACCGATTTCGACCAATTGCTGCTGACTTTTGATAAGAAATACGATACAGCCCTAACGCTCCAGGATGCGCAATTGGCTACGCTGCCGATATTGTCGGTCAAGACTATCGATTCCGACCTGTTGCAAACGCTGACTCGCATCATCCTGTCGTTGTCCAGCCAGATCAGCTCCCATTCCAATATCAAGCACTACACCTTGCCACCGCCGGAGCACCTGGCGGTACTGGAGAGCCTGACCGAGCAGTACGCAAAGGCATTGGATGCCCTGGATGTCGTGAAGACCCTCTATGTCGAGGACGTCGACGAAACCTATTTCGACAAGATGGTTTCGCTGCTCAAGGGTCTGTACGACGATGTCTCCGGGAAACTGGCGGCAGAGGTCAAGCCGGAGCCAACCTCTCGAAAACGCCCGGCGAAACCGCCGCTTGATCGCAAGAGAAAGCGGCTGATCATGACCCGCAAATCCGGCGTTCTGATCGGCGATGTCAAACCGGCCGGTACAAACGTGGACGTTGCTGGCGGGTCAAGCTTGCCCATTGAAGTCGTTGAGATCCACTCCGAAATCAACGGGGAAGTCCTCGAGACCTACTCCCGCCACGACGACGTATGGGACGTCGTCGAGGTAGAGCGACCGGCACCCGTGCCAAGAACCCGAGCCATCAAGACGATCAAGGGAGATGCGCAAAAACTGCTCGAACAGTTGGATAACCGCCTGCGCCGGGCTGAGAGTTATAAAACACGCTGTCGTCACCCTCAGGAAATCGAAGAGATCCTGGACAACGAGGCGAGTCGCTACCGCACGCTCTCGGCGGAACTCGACAGGGCTTTCACGGTTTCAGGAACGTTACCCTCGCCGGCGGATCAGGCCTTGAGCCAGCAATTGTCCCGGGCCATTTCCAGCCTGACCACCAAGGGCGCCGCGCTGCGCACCGAATTGAGCCTGAAATTGCCGCCCACCGATGGCAACCTCCGATACCTGTTTGAAAAAAAGCTGATACACGTCGCGCGCCTTGGCGAGCGCAAGGCCTTGAAAGGAACCCGCAAGGATTTCCTCCAGGAGTACGCCATCAACGACGTTGACGGCTTTCCCCTCTGGTATGCGCATTTTCACTACGAAACGGCCGAGACGCCAAAAGCCGACTACAGCGTCGCGCATCTGAAAACCAAGGAGCAACGTCGGGAGCACTATCACTCAATGCTGGCCAAGGCTCAGAGCCCCTATGCCGTGGTGAATGTGCACCGTGGTCAGATTGGCAAATTCCTGGCGCGCGACAAGTTCTTACCGTTAGCGCCTTGATCAAGACGAGAAGCCGCCGTTCCGGGACGGCGGCTTTTGCCTTCAATCGCTCGCGCCATCAATGGGCGAACAACGAATTGCCCTTCTGCCCCGCCAGTTTCTCAGGCTTGATCAGGAACCGCGCCAACGCCGGCAGCAGCCACAGCGCCCCGAACATGTTCCACAGCAGCATGAATGTCAGCATCAAGCCCATGTCGGCCTGGAACTTGATGGCCGAGAAGATCCAGGTGCACACGCCGATCGCCAGGCAGAGGCCGGTAAACAACACCGCTTTGCCGGTGGACTTCAACGTCTGGTAATAGGCCTCCTGCAACGGCAAGCCGGCGCGCAGGAAACTCTCCAGGCGGCTGTAGATATAGATGCCGTAGTCCACGCCAATCCCCACGCCCAACGCCACCACCGGCAGAGTCGCGACCTTCACGCCGATGCCCATGAACGCCATCAAGGCGTTGCCCAGCACCGACGTCAGCACCAGCGGCAGGACGATGCACAGCGTCGCCGCCCAGGAACGGAAGGTGATCATGCACATGGTCGCCACGCAGATGTACACCAGGATCAGGATGATCAGTTCCGATTCCTTGATCACCTCGTTAGTGGCCGCCTCGATGCCCGCGTTACCTGCCGCCAGGATGAACTCCAGGCCCTCGCGGTTGTTGTCCTTGGCAAAGTCCTGCACCGCCTTCACCGCACGATCCAGGGTCTCGGCCTTGTGGTCGTTGAGGAACACCAGCACCGGTGCAAGTGAACAACTGTTGTTGTACAGGCCATCGGCCCGGGCAATGGAGCTGTTGAGCACATCAGGGTTGCGCGACAGCGTTTCCCATTTCAGGTTGCCCTCGTTCATGCCCTTGATCATTTGCTTGGACACGGTCACCAGGGAAATTGCCGACTGCACGCCCTCGGTGTTCTGCATCTTCCACATCAGCTCGTCGATCGGCGCCATGGCTTCATAGCGCGAACAACCTTCGGACTTGGTCTTGACCATCACCACCAGCACATCGGAACTGGTGGAGTAATTGCTGATGATGAAATTGTTGTCCTGGTTGTAGCGCGAATCCGGACGCAGCTCCGGCGCGCCCTGGTCCAGGTCGCCGATCTTCAGGTTCTGGCTGTACCAGAGGCCGCCGCCAAACGCGATCACGGCCAGGGCGATCGATACCGGCGCCACCTTGGCGCTGGCGAAGTTCGACAATGTGCGCCAGAACGGGTGTTCGCGGGTCGCGTCTTTTTTGCTGCGTTCCACGGCGCGTTTGCTGATGCCGACGTAGGAGATCGCCACCGGCAGCAGGATCAGGTTGGTGAATACGATGACCGCCACGCCGATGGAGGCACCGATGGCCAGTTCGCGAATCACGCCGATGTCGATGATCAACAGCGTGATAAAGCCGACGGCGTCCGCCAGGATGGCGATCATGCCCGGCAGGAACAACTGCCGGAAGGTGCGCCGCGCTGCGGTCAGGGCGTTGTCCGCTTCGCTGGATTGCAGGGCGATACCGTTGATTTTCTGCACGCCATGGGAAATACCGATGGCAAAGATCAAAAACGGCACGAGCATTGAGTAAGGGTCCAGGCCAAACCCCACCGCGTGCATCAGTCCCAGTTGCCAGACCACCGCCACCAGGGTGGTGCTCAGTACTGCAATGGTGCTGCGCATGCAGTTCGTGAACCAGTACAACAGGATCAGGGTAATGACGAAGGCCACGCCAAAGAACATCACCACCATGACCAGGCCATCGATCAAGTCGCCGACTTTCTTGGCGAAACCGACGATGTGGATCTGCACATTGGGGTTCTGGGCTTCGAACTTGTTGCGGATCTTGTCTTCAAGTTCATGGGAAAACTTGCGGTAGTCCAGGGCGAGCAATTTGCCCTGGTCCTGCGGGTCCGGGTAGGACTCCAGCAACGGAATATCGATGATGCTCGATTTGAAGTCGTTCGCCACCAGCCGCCCGACCTGACCGGACTTGAGCACGTTGTTGCGCAACAGGTCGAGGCTGTCGGCCGAGCCGTCGTAACTCTGGGGAATCACCTCACCACCGGCAAAGCCCTCTTCCGTCACTTCGGTCCAGCGCACACTCGGGCTCCACAGCGACTTGAGCCCGGAACGGTCGACACCGGAAATGTAAAACACTTCGTCGTGGATCTGGCGCAGGGTCTCCATGTATTCCTTGGAGAAAATGTCGCCATCGGTGGCCTCCACGGAAATCCGCACCGTGTTGCCCAGGTTCGCCAGGTCGTTGCGGTGCTCGAGCATCTTCTCGATGAAGGGGTGCTCGAGGGGGATCATCTTTTCAAAACTGGTGGACGGCCGGATCAGCGTGGCCTGCCAGAACAGGAAGATGCTGACCAGCAGGCAAATGACTATCACTGCCGGGCGGTTGTTGAAAATCAGGCGCTCGAGGAACGTGGCCTTGTCTTGGTGATGACTGCTCATGGGGTCCGCCTTGTTGTTATTGTGCCCGTCTGACAGGTCCGGCTCATTTGCTCAGTTCGGCGCCAGTGGACGTGGTGGCGCGAACGCCGCCCTGTCCCGCCAGGATCAGGTTGCCGTTGCCTGCCGCCGTGACGGCCGCCACGGAGATGCGATCCGGGCGGTTGAACACGCTGAACGTCACGCCGTCGTCGGTGCTGCGGATCACGCTGCCACCGTTGCCGACAATCACGATGGCGCCGTCCGGCAACAGCGTCGCGCCCGACAAGCCGAACTCCAGCGCGCCACGGGCAGCGTTGAGTTCGACCTGCTCCCACGTCGTGCCAAAGTCGGCGGAACGATAAAGATTGCCACGAAGACCGTAGGCCAACAGCGTCGAAGACTGGGCGGTGCCGATGACGCCGAACAGCGAACCCTCGTACGGCCCCTGGAGTTTTTCCCAGGTCTGCCCCCAATCGGCGGAACGGAACATGCTGCCGGCCTCGCCCACGACGAACAGCCCGGCATCCTTCACGGCGGCGATGGCATTGAGGTGGTATTGATCTTCATTGTCGAGGCGGTCGCTGGCGTCTTCCCAGTGCTTGCCGCCATCGTTGGTTTCGTACAGCGCCCCGTAGGCGCCCACGGCGAAGCCATGGCTGGCGTCCTGGAACCAGATATCCAGCAACGGCGCTTCACGGGGCAGGTCTTCAAATTGCTTGGTCCAAGTGCTGCCGCCGTCCACGCTGGCGAGGATCTGCGCGTCGTGTCCCACGGCCCAGCCGTGCTTGTCGTCGACGAAAAAGACGGCGGTGAGCAATTGGCGTGTCGGTACCTTGGCCTGGGTCCAGGACGTGCCCTGGTCATCGGAATAGACGATATGCCCACGGTCACCGACCGCCACCAGGCGCTGGCCGGCATGCACCACATCGAGCATCAGGGTCTTGCTGGCCCTGGCCGACTCGACGGAATAGATGACATCGGACGTCGATGCGGCGACTGCCAGCACCGGCGCCGACAACACGACAGAGCCCAGCAGCGAGAGCGCCGAAGCCAGCAACGCAACTCGGCGCAGCATCGGCGGCCGGCAGCGGCCCGTTGCCATGACAGGCTCATTCATAGACCTTTCCCCCATTTATTATTGTTATGGCTTGGTACGTTGCCAGTCTTGGAGCATAGCCCTGAAACCTGCAATCTAGAGCTACTTCGCAAGCGAACCTATCCTATCGGGCTTTCGAAAGGTCTGACAATCGACGCCACGTTATCTTTTGTTAACCGGGGAGGATATCGGCCAAGGGTGAATCAGAAGACATTCGCGAGGGTGATGGATGCGGCGAGGGGATAAATCCCCTCGCCGCAAAAGTTAGGCAATGCCTGATTATGCCAGGCTCTTGCTCACCACCTCGAACACATCGGCCGACAGCCCGCCGGACGCCAGGATGCGCTCCAGTTCGGCTTTCATCAGTGCCTGGCGGGCGCTGTCGTATTTGCGCCAGCGGGTCAGCGGGGCCAGTTGCCGCGAGGCGATCTGCGGGTTGAAACCGTTGAGCTGGATCACCAGGTCCGCCAGGAAGCGGTAGCCCGAACCATCGGCGGCGTGGAAGTTGATCAGGTTCTGTCCGGCGAAGGCGCCGATCAACGCCCGTACCTTGTTCGGGTTCTTGATGGTGAACGCTGGGTGCTCCATCAATGCCTTGACCCGCGCCAGGCCGCCCGGCAACGGGCTGCCTGCCTGGACGCTGAACCATTGGTCCATGACCAGCGGGTTGCCCTTGAAGTTTTCCGCGAACACTTCGAGAGCGTGGGCCTTCTCGGTTTCGAACGGCGAGTTGACCAGCACCGCCAGCGCTGTCAGGCGTTCGGTCATGTTGTCGGCGGTGTCGAATTGATCCAGGGTCGCACTCAGCACTTCAGGCTTGCCGGTAAGCATCAGGTACGACAACGCAATGTTTTGCAGCGCGCGGCGGGCGAAATGCTCCGCCTCGGCCACGTATGGCGTGCGCTTGGACAGGTCGCGGTTGGCTTCATAACGCAGCCACAGGGCTTCGAACAGGTTCTCGGCCAACTGCTGGCGGGCGAACTCACGGGCGGTATGGATCGCCTCGACGTCGGCCACTTCGCTGATTTCCGTCAGGTAGGCTTCGCTTGGCAGCGAGAGCATTTCGGCGACCATGGCCTGGTCCAGGGACTCATCCGAGAGCACGCTGCGCAGCGCACTGACCAGGCGCGGATCCAACGTCAGCGTCGCGCCCTGCTGATGCTGGGTGATCAGTTCCTGCAACACCTGGACCGACAACTGCTGGCCGGCATCCCAGCGGTTGAAACCGTCGCTGTCATGCTGCATCAGGAACATCAGTTGGTCGCGGTCGTAGGGGAAGCTCAATTTCACCGGTGCCGAGAAACCGCGTAGCAAAGAAGGCAAGGGCTTTTCAGCGACATCGACGAACGTGAAAGTCTGTTCGGCTTCGGTCACCGAGATCACCCGGGTGGTGCCGCTGGCCGCCGATTCGCCGCTCAGGCGCAGGGGAATCTCGCCGCCCTGACTGTTCAACAGCCCCAGTTCCACGGGGATCACGAACGGCAGTTTTTCCGCCTTGTCCGGCGTCGGCGGGCAGCTTTGGCGGAACGTCAAGCGGTAGGTCTTGGCCGCCGCATCGTAGGACTCACTGACCGCCAGCCGTGGCGTACCGGCCTGGCTGTACCAGCGCTTGAACTGGGCCAGGTCGACGCCGTTGGCATCTTCCATGGCCTTGATGAAATCGTCGCAGGTCACGGCCTGGCCGTCGTGGCGCTCGAAATACAGGTCGCTGCCCTTGCGGAAGCCTTCGGCACCCAACAGGGTGTGGATCATGCCAACCACTTCCGAGCCCTTTTCGTACACGGTCAGGGTGTAGAAGTTGGAGATTTCGATGAAGCTGTCCGGGCGAACCGGGTGGGCCATCGGGCCGGCGTCTTCGGCAAACTGGTGGGTACGCAGGTACGCGACGTCCTGGATGCGCTTGACGGTGGCAGAGTTCATGTCGGCCGAGAAGCCGGCGTCGCGGAACACCGTGAACCCTTCCTTGAGCGACAATTGGAACCAGTCGCGGCAGGTCACGCGGTTGCCCGACCAGTTGTGGAAATATTCGTGGGCAACGATCGCCTCGACTCGCTGGTGCGCGGCGTCGGTGGCGGTTTCGGCGCGGGCCAGCACGGCGCTGGAGTTGAAGATGTTGAGGCCCTTGTTCTCCATGGCGCCCATATTGAAGTCGTTGACCGCGACAATCATGAAGATGTCGAGGTCGTATTCGCGGCCATACACTTCTTCGTCCCAGCGCATCGACTTCTTCAGGCTGGTCATGGCGTGCTGGCACTTGTCGATGTTTTCCGGCTCGACGTAGATGCGCAGCGCCACGGTGCGCTCGGTCATGGTGGTGAAAGTGTCTTCGACGCACCACAAGTCACCGGCCACCAGGGCAAACAGGTAGGCGGGTTTCTTGAACGGGTCTTCCCAGGTCGCCCAATGCCGCCCGTCTTCGCCAGGGCCGCTGGCAATCGGGTTGCCGTTGGACAACAGCACCGGATAGCTGTGCTGCTCGGCCACCACGGTGGTGGTGAACTTGCTCATCACGTCCGGGCGGTCGAGGTAATAAGTGATCTTGCGGAACCCTTCGGCCTCGCACTGGGTGCAGAACATGCTGCCGGATTTGTACAGGCCTTCCAGGGCGGTGTTGGTTTCCGGGTGGATACGCACCGTGGTATCGACCGTGAACGCCTGGGCCTTGGGTTGCAAGGTCAGGTGGCTGTCATCCAATTGATACTCGCCCTGCCCCAGGTCGGCGTCGTCAAGCTTGATCGACAACAACTCCAACAGCTGGCCATCGAGCACCAGCGGCGGCAACCCGGCGCCGCGCTCGGGGTTGCGGCGCATTACCAGTTGCGCATGGACCAGGCTGTGGTCCTCGAACAACTCGAAGGTCAGGTGCGTCTCGTCGATCAGGTACTCGGGGGCCTGATAGTCCTTCAGGTAGATCATCTTCGGTTGTTCGGTGCGCATGGGTCGAATCCTTCTACTGATGCACGGCGAGCTGGTAAGCCGTGTATTTACGAATATTGATCACGCCAGTGTCGAAAATCAGGTACTGGCCCTTGATTCCCAGCAGCGTGCCTTCGGCGATCGGGTTCTTGTCCAGGTTGAAACTGACGATCTTGGCCGGGTATTGCTCCACCGGATAACGGATCTCGATGGGTTCGACGTCCGCTATGGTCTGGATCGCTTGCAGGCCGAATCGTTCCTGAAGCCCCTGCAGGCCCTGGGCGCAGCTTTCGAAGAGCGAATCACGGATGGCGGGCAAGTCCACCGCCGCGGCTTCGCCCTTGAGCAAGGCGCGCCAGTTGGTCTTGTCGGCCACCTGGCTGCGGAACAGGTCTTCGACGAAGCCCGATTGCTGGCGGGTCGCGACGCGCAGGATCGGCAGCGCCTGGCTGGCGCCCTGGTCCAGCCAGCGGGTCGGCAGTTGCGTGGCACGGGTGATGCCGACTTTCACGCCGGAGGAATTGGCCAGGTAGACCACGTGATCGGTCATGCAGAACTGCTCGCCCCAGGCAGGATCACGGCAGGTGCCGGCGTCGAAATGGCAACGCTCGGGGCTCATGATGCACAGGTCGCACTGTGCCAGCTTGGTCATGCACGGGTAGCAATAGCCCTGGCTGAAGCTGGTCTTGGTCCGGCGCCCGCAATGGGTGCAGTGGATCGCCCCCAGGTATTGCAGGCGTATCGTGCTGCCAATCAACGGGTTGACCGGCACCTCGACGTCGCCCAGGCGAAAGGCGTATTGAACGGTCGGCCCGTCCAGGCGTGCCGACATCTTGCTGATTGCACCGCGGCCAATCTCGATCAATGGATGGCGTCCGACTTGAACAGGATATTCGGCACTTCGGTGGCTTTGGACTGGCACTCCTGCGGGCCCATGTAACCGGTGCGCTCTTCTTCGGGCAGGTTCTGGATTTCCCAGGCGATCATCGCCTGCAAGGACAGCTCGCGCTGCTCGGCGGTGAGTTTGTTGCCATCGGCCCATTTACCGATTTCCACAGCCAGCTTCAGGCTGCGGTAGATGTCGGGAGTGATGTTCTGGATCATTTCGTTGAAGGAAGACATGGGTTCTCCGCGCAATCGCGCATTCTCAAAAGACACAGGCGTCGGTCAGGAGGCCATTTTACGGCGAGCGAACAGCCCGCCCAACAATCCCGTGAAGCAACCGACGAGCAACCCGCCGACGTGGGCCGCGTTGGCGATTTCTCCGAAACCGATCAGCGAAACCAGGCCGGACAGGCACAGCAGCAACCACACCAGCATCATCACCAGTACCCCTCGGGGCAAATGATAGGCCGGGTTCGGTGCGAGCAGTTGGTAGATCCAGCAATGGCCCAGCAGGCCGTACAACACCCCCGACAACCCGCCGAACAGCGTCGGGCCACTGAAAAAATACTGGGCAAAATTGGAAACGAGGCTGAACAGCAGCGTCAGCCCCAACAGATTGATGCCACCCTGGCGCGCTTCGATCCGCCGCCCCAGCTCCCAATACCACATGCCATTCATGGCGATGTGCAGGAAGCCGAAGTGGATCAGCATCGGCGTCACCAGGCGCCACCACTGCCCCGCCGCCAGGCTATCGGCCAACGGGGCGAACTGGATGTAGTCGCCGACCACGCGAAATTCGAGGAACGTCAACCAGCGCAGGGTTCCAAGATTATCCCCGAGCAGGGTCACGGCGCTGACGACCAGGCTCAGCAACAGCACCAGCGCCGTCACAGGGCTGCGGGTCAGTTGCTGGACAAACCCCGGACGACGGGAGGTGTTGCCGATGGCCGGCAGTTCCAGCTGCTGTTCCGGATCGCCAGCGGGGAACCGCGCATACAGCGAGCGCACATCCTCGCTGATGTCATTCGGCACCCAGAGCACCTGCTCGCCCGCCTCTTCACTGACACGATGGGGAACCTGCATGCGTTGCAGCAGCTTGACGAAACCGCTCAGGTCCACCGCCAGGGGCAAGCGCAGCACCGCGACGACGCTCATTTCACCACCTCCGGACGCTCGACATCGACCCAGACGAACTTGTGCGGATCCAGGCGGGTTTCCTGGTCGAGGCGATACGCAACGAGCTTGCCATAGAGCACCGCGCTGTAGTCCAGGCACGCCAGGTTCGAGCGAATCGGCGAGGGCTTGCCGCTGCGCCAATAGTGACCGACGAACAGCATCGGTTCATCGACGCCGTAACGCAGGAGGTTGTTTTTCTCATCCGGCGTCAATGGCGTGCGTGCCACCGGCTCCGGCAACGCATCGGGCTGGAAGACGATATCGCCGTAGGTCTGCGGGTTGTCTTCCCAGAACTTGGTACGAAAGAACGCTCGCGTCAGGCCATCGCCGCCCGTCAGCGTCATGCCATGGGGCAAGCGCATGTCCGTGCCGCGCAGCAGGCGGTCGAACACCGTACAGGCGAAACTGCCGGATTCGGCCGACGCCTGGAGAAAATGCTCATCGACGCAGCCATTCGGGAACAAGCCCCGTAGCGGCTCGATCAGGCCGGCGTCCCAGCAGGCATGCACGACCCGGAAGCGACCGGCGTCGACAAACAGCGGCAGTTCATAGAACCAGTTGAGGAAATCATGCCAGTCACCAGGGTGCTGCTCGAACTGGCTCAGGGTCTCGTGAAGCAGGCGGGCATGGCGCGGCGTGTGTTCGCGCACGTAGCGCTGGCCGCTGCCGGGCAATGCCGGCGTGCTCCAACCCAGGGCATTGAATTCATGGTTCCCCATGATGCACAGCGCCTGACCGGCCTGCACCATGTCGTGGACGATGTGCAGCGCCTCGCGAATTCGCGGGCCGCGGTCGATGATATCCCCCAGGAACACGGCCATGCGCGACGGATGCCGCCAGACCCCGCCCTGCTTGTGGTAACCCAGTCGGTCCAGCAGGTGTTCCAGGGTCAAGGCGCATCCGTGCACGTCGCCGATCAGGTCGTAACTGCGCGCAGGATCGAGCATCAGTCGCCTCCACCCCCCAGACGACTGCCCCAGCCGAGCTTGGTCCGGCAGACTTCGTAGTAATTGTGATCCAGTGGGTGGATCAGGCGCAGCTTTTGCGCTTTTTTGCTGACGGTGATGGTGTCGCCCGGCGCGCAGGTGAAATGGTTCTGGCCGTCACACGACACTTGCGGGTAGATCTGCATATCCTTGGACACGACGATTTTCAACTCGCTGTTGCCATCGACCACGATGGGTCGCCCAGACAAGGTATGGGGGTACATGGGCACAATCACAATAGCGTCGAGCTTGGGATGCATGATCGGTCCGCCGGCCGACAGCGCATAGGCGGTTGAACCGGTGGGCGTGGCGACGATCAGGCCGTCGGCCTTCTGGCTGCAGACAAACTGGCCGTCGATGTACAGCTCGAACTCGATCATGCGCGTGGACTTGCCAGGGTGCAGCACTACGTCGTTGAGGGCATCGCCCTGGCCGATGGCCTCGGCGTGACGGCGAACCTCGGCTTGCAGCAGGAAGCGGTTTTCCACCAGGTAGTGGCCGTCCAGCACCTCGGCGACCTTGACCTCCAGCTCGTCAGGGCGGATATCCGTCAGAAACCCGAGGCTGCCCCGGTTGATCCCCAATACCGGGATATTGTGGCGCGCCAAGGCCCGTGCGGCGCCCAGCAGGCTGCCGTCACCGCCGACCACGATGACCATGTCGCAGACTTCGCCGAGCATCTTGCGCGACGACGTCTGCAGCCCATGACCCGGCAACACTTCGGCGATAGTGTCTTCGAGAATGACATGCAGGTGCCGCTCCAGGAGGAAGCGTTTGAGGCGGCGAACGGTGTCCAGCACCTGTGAACTGCCGAGGCGACCGATAATGCCGATATTGCGAAATTGCTCCATGAGGCTCCTGCGAGGGTCTGCGACGGGCGAAAAACACGATTATGGGCGAAAGCGCTCCGTAGACAAAATTCTTTAAGCCTCCAGCGCAACGGCTATGCTCGCAAGATGATCTTGTTCCCTGAATTGCTGGACCTGCCCCGCCGCCTGCGCCATCCCGAAGTGCGGGACCTGGCGTGGGTGATCGTCGCCCCGCCGATGCTCATCGACACGCCCTGGCCCCAGCGTCATCCTCTGGCGGGCAGCGACTGGGTGCAGCAGCCCCATCGGCTGGAACACTGGCTGCGCCAGCTGGACCATGACAGCTATCCGCTGCTGCACTGCCTGTCCCAAGGACGGACACGGCGCCTGGGCCTGTATTACGAAAGGTTGTGGCAGTTTGCCGTGCAACACGCACCCGGCATCGAATTGATGGCGGCGAACCTGCCGATCCGTCGTGAGGGCCATACGCTGGGGGAACTGGACTTGCTGCTGCGCGATGGTGAAGGTGTTCATCACCTGGAACTGGCGATCAAGCTGTACCTCGGCCCGCAACAGGGCAATGGGCACGACACCGCGCAATGGCTCGGCCCTGGCTGCCATGACCGGCTCGATCGCAAGCTGGCGCACCTGCGCGAACACCAACTGCCTATTTCGGCACGCCCGGAAAGTCGCGAGGCCCTGGCGGCGCTGGGCATCGAATCGTTTCGCTCACACCTGTGGCTCGGCGGCTACCTGCTCTACCCCTGGCCGGGCGAGGCCGAACCGCCGAGCGGCGCCCACCCCAGGCATTTGCGCGGCCGCTGGTTGCACCAGCGGGACTGGCCTGGATTCGTCGCCCAGCGTCCACCGGGCCGCTGGCAGCCCCTGCCCCGCGCCGCGTGGCTGGCCCCGGCCCATTATCCGCCGGACCAGGTCTGGGCTGCTGCGCAACTGGACGCCTGGCGAACCGCCCTCGACCCGATGGCGCCGGCGCAACTGATGGTGCGCCTGACGGAGAATGCCGAGGGCGAATGGGAGGAAGCCGAGCGGGCGTTCCTGGTGGCGGATCTATGGCCGGATGTACCGGGCAATGGCTGAGTCGTGCCGTGTCTGGCTCATTGTCTTCGCGAGCTGGCCCACAGTGCATTGTCTTTCACAGGTGGGAGAGAGCCTGCTCGCGAAGGGGTCGCTAGGGCCTAGAGGGACAACCGCACAGCCAACGCCGCCAGCGTTACCAGCAACACCGGCACCGTCAATACGATCCCGACCTTGAAGTAATAGCCCCAGCCGATGCGAATATCCTTGCGTGCCAGCACATGCAACCAGAGCAAGGTTGCCAGGCTGCCGATCGGGGTGATTTTAGGGCCCAGGTCGCTGCCGATGACGTTGGCGTAGATCATCGCCTCCTTCACCACCCCGGTAGCCTGGCTGGCGTCGATGGACAAGGCGCCGACCAACACCGTCGGCAGGTTGTTCATCAATGAGGACAGCAGCGCAGTCAACAGCCCCGTGCCCATGGCTGCGCCCCACACACCATAACCGGCGAAACCGTCAAGCCAATGGGCCAGGTAGCCTGTCAGGCCGGCGTTGCGCAGGCCATAGACCACCAGGTACATGCCGAGGGAAAAAATCACGATCTGCCAGGGCGCTTCCTTCATCGCCTTGCGGGTGGAAATCTTGTGGCCGCGAGCCGCCACGGCCAGCAGCAGCGCAGCGCAGACTGCGGAAATCGCGCTGATGGGAATCCCCAAGGGCTCCAAGGCAAAGCAGCCCAGCAGCAGGACCACCAGCACCACCCAACCGGCGTAGAACGTTGCCTTGTCATGGATCGCCGTCGCCGGATCGTCCAGTTGCCCGGGGTTGTAGTCCCGCGGTATGTCGCGACGAAACACCCACATCAATATCGCCAGGCTGGCCGCCACGCTGACCAGGTTCACCGGCACCATGACCGACGCGTAGCGGTTGAAACCAATGCCGAAGAAATCCGCCGAGACGATGTTTACCAGGTTCGACACCACCAACGGCAGGCTGGCGGTATCGGCGATGAAACCGGCGCCCATCACGAACGCCAGGGTCGCCGCGGGCGAGAACCGCAGGGCCAGCAGCATCGAAATCACGATGGGCGTCAGGATCAACGCCGCCCCGTCATTGGCGAACAACGCCGACACCAAGGCGCCAAGCAACACCATGAAGGCGAACAGCTTGCGCCCGCTGCCCCGCCCCCAACGGGCCACATGCAGGGCCGCCCAGGCGAAGAAACCGGCCTCGTCCAGCAGCAGGCTGATGATGATCAGCGCGACAAACGTGCCGGTGGCATTCCAGATGATCTGCCAGACCACTGCGATGTCACTGACGTGCACCGCCCCGCTCAGCAACGCCAGCACCGCGCCGAGCGTGGCGCTCCAGCCGACGCCCAAGCCTTTGGGTTGCCAGATCACCAGGATGATGGTCAGCAGGAAAATCAATGACGCGATGAGCATGGACCACAGCCTTGGAAGGAAACAGTAGGAAAAACGACTAGCAGCAACGTGCCGAAGGACGATCCGCCATCGCGTGCAAGCGCTGGACATCCGTCGCCAGCCAATGCGTATTGGCTGCCAATGCTTGCTGGAGCAAGGAACCAACCCAGGCAGGTAGTTGCGGATGCAAGCGGTAATAGACCCATTGCCCCTGGCGTCGGTCGCTGAGCAACCCGGCATGACGCAGCTGGGCCAAGTGCCGCGAAATCTTCGGCTGGCCAAGGCCAAGGGCAGCGGTGAGCTCACAGACACACAGCTCGCCTTCATGGGTAACCAGCAATGCGATACGCGTGCGGGTGTCGTCGGCGAGCGCCTTGAAGATATCGACGGGGTTTTGAAAATCGGACATGGCGCGGGCGAAGCCTGGATAAAAGAACTGCGAAGATATGGAATTTCGAATATTCGGTAAAGCGAGGATTGCAGCTTACCTCCATGGCAAGGAAACTTGCTTCCTTGCCACAGGGTGTGCCTGGACCTTCAGATCAAGCTTTCTTGTGCTGCTCCACCCATTTGCCATAGGCATCGATGAATTTCTGCAAGAAAGGCCTGACCGAATCCGCCAGGTTGCCCGCCTCGTCGAACGCGGTCCCGGCGCCGCTCAG
This sequence comes from Pseudomonas frederiksbergensis, assembly GCF_035751725.1. GTDB lineage: Bacteria > Pseudomonadota > Gammaproteobacteria > Pseudomonadales > Pseudomonadaceae > Aquipseudomonas > Aquipseudomonas frederiksbergensis_A. The sequence goes on from NZ_CP142104.1 coordinate 3,211,051, forward strand.
ATAAGCCTCCGGTTGCTGCATGCACGGCACGTCGAGGAACACCAGTGACTGGCGCAGATGATGGTTGGCGCCGAAACCACCCATCGCCCCCGGTGATGCGCTGATCACCGCACCCGGTTTGCCGCTCAGGCAACTTTGGCCGTAGGGGCGCGAGCCGACGTCGATGGCGTTTTTCAAGGGTGCTGGCACCGAGCGATTGTATTCAGGGGTCACGAACAGCAGCGCGTCGGCGGCACCTACTTTCTGGCGAAACGCCGTGTAGGCGGCCGGTGGCGAGACGTCGATGTCCTCGTTGTAAAGGGGCAAGTCACCGATTTCGACAATTTCCAGTTTCAGGTTGGACGCGGCCAGGTCAGCCAGCGCGAGGGCGATCTTGCGGTTGATCGACGCCTTGCGAAGGCTGCCCACTAAAACCGCAACGTTATACACATCACTCATGGGGGGGGGTCTCGACTGTCGGCTCAAAGGAAGCCTGTAGTTATAGATGATCGGCACGACAATTGGACCAATGGAATGTCGAAAACCGGCCAACCGGACTATTTTTTTCTTGTAGGAAAACTTACCGCGCTCGGCCAAGGTCTACAGGACCGCAAATCGAGTGATCTACTTCCAGAGGTTCTAAGCAATGGCAGCAGTACTTGTCGGACAGTTTCATGCACGAGACGCTGAAGGTCGCGTCTATTCCGTGCATGAATTCCAAGAATCAGACCCGTCCCTGGACGGCAGTGGCAAGGATGTCATCACCTATAAGCTGGCCATTGGCGACCGAGTCAGCAAGCTGGGCGGGGAAAAATTCATGTTGGTGCAGTCCGGCATCGAACTGATCCGCGAACCCGAACCGCAAATAGCGCTGTAACCCGGTTTCATGAGCAGAAGTCGTACCCGTAATTGGGTTAGGATTCAGCCACTCAATGGCTTACCTGCCTAATACGGACTTCTTGCATGCGTTTACGCCACATCGAAGTGATCCAGGCGCTGCTGCAGACCGGCCACCTTGGCACCGCGGCCGAATGGCTGCAATTACCGGTCGCCGAGGTCGAGTCGATCCTGCGGGATGCGGAGGCCCAGCTCGGCTTCATGCTGTTCGCCAGCGTGCGTGGACGGCTGCAGGCAACCCGCGAGACCCTGGCGTTGCGCGACGGCATCACGCGGCTTTACGACACCCTCGAACCGATCCAGCGGCTGGCCGGCAGCCTGAAACATCATCAAGCCCCGCCCCTGCGCATCATCTGCACCCCACCGCTGGCGCAACAGCTGTTGCCCCTGGGCATCGCCGCCCTGCGTCGGCGCCACCCGGACGCGCCTTGCACCCTGCTCAGCGAGCCGACCCGCAATATCGTCAAGAGCCTGTTGCTGCGTGAAAGCGACCTGGGCCTGAGCCTGCACAATCCGGAACACCCGGACATCCATTGCCAGACGATCGCCCAAGGCAAACTGCAATTGCTGGCGCCCCATGGCTGGCTGCAACCGCGGCAAAAATACATTTCGCTTCAAGACCTGGCAGGCCAGTCGCTGGTGGGGCTCGATGGTCACGACCCGCTGAGCCCGGCATTCGACCACAAGCTCGCGGCGCTGCGCCCCGCGCCGGTGATCCAGATCCGCGTGCAGACGCACCAGATGATGCGCGCAATGGTCGAAGCCGGCGAAGGCCTTGCCATTGTCGACCCATTCACCGCCTCGGGCGCCAAGGGCAGCGGGCTGGACATCTGCCCCGTGTCGCCGGCCGTTCCCATCTGCCTCTACGCGCTGAGCCTGAACGGTGCAGAGCCCTCGCCAACGGTCCAAGCGCTGCTGGAACGTATCAAGGAACAAGCCGGGGCGTTGCTGAACCACTGATCGTCATGCCCAGCGGATCGTCGAACAACCGGTACCAGAACAGCGCTACCTCGGCGGTATGCCGATCGATGCCGCGGTAGCGCAAATGGTCGACCCCGCCGAGCACATAGCCGCAACGCTCGTAGAGCCGGCACGCGCCCAGGTTGTTGTTTTGGGTCTCCAGCATGATGCCCGGCAGTTTTTTCTTGCGACTCCAGAACTGCGCAACATCGAGCAATGCCTTGGCCACGCCGTGACGACGAGCCGGGGCATGCACCGCCAATTCGTCGATATGGGCATAGCCATTCCAATTGGTACTGATCACCAGATGTCCCACCGGCTCGTCGTCCAGGTAGGCCATGAAGATTTCGCTGTCGGGAGCATCGCGGAAACTGCTGAACTCTTCAGGATCGATGCCGTAGCATTTGCGGTAGGGAACGATCGGCGTGACTGGCCACTGGCTCACCGGTCGACCAATCTGCGGCGTACCGTAGGCGCTGACTTCAAAACTGAAATCGCTGCCCCAGACGTACGCGGCGAAACCGTCGTCGACGACGCGTACCGACAGGCCGGGATGCTTGGGATTCGTGACCGGTTGCATACTGGGAAAGGTCCTCATTCCTTGAGGCAATCAACGGCACAGTGCCATCCATTGCCCTTGCCTCTCGAATCTTCACACATCAAGCGGGTATCCATGGCCTGCCTTACTTCAGGTTAGAAGGTACTGGCGATTGTCGCGAGAAATGCTCGCTCCCACAGGGTCATGTTTCAGTTCGCGGCAGCCTGCGCCTCAACCAGTTGCGTCCACAATGCCGGGGCACCGGCGGACTTGGCGATCGCTTCCAGACGCGCGGCATGCTCGGCCAGGTCGCTCTCGCTGGCGCGGATGATCCGGGCTGGCTTGCGGTCCGCCGGCAAGCGACGAATTTCCGTGGCCTGGTTGCCCGAGCCTTCACCTGTCCCGTTGCCGTCCGAGGCATTGCCGGCCAGTGACAGGCTGGTTTGCCCGCCGGTCATGGTCAGGTAGACGTCGGCGAGGATTTCGGAGTCGAGCAAGGCGCCGTGCAATTCACGACCGGAGTTGTCGACACCATAGCGCTTGCACAAGGCGTCGAGGCTGTTGCGCTGCCCAGGATGCCGCTCCCGGGCCATCATCAAGGTGTCGAGAATGGTGCAATGCCGGGTGATATCGGCGCGATCCTGCTGGCCCAGCAGGGCGAACTCATTGTTGATGAACCCGACGTCGAACGCCGCGTTATGAATAATCAACTGCGCACCCTGGATGAATTCGAAGAACTCATCGGCCACCTCGGCGAAACGCGGCTTGCCCACCAGGAATTCATTGGTGATGCCGTGCACGCCGATGGCACCCTCGTCACTTTCGCGGTCCGGTTGCAGGTAAACGTGGAAATGACGACCGGTCAGGCGCCGGCCGATCAGTTCGACACAGCCGATTTCAATAATCCGGTGACCGTCGGTCACCGGCATGCCGGTGGTTTCGGTATCCAGTACTACAGATCTGTTGGCCATCAGTGTTCAGCTCTCAACGGGCAGTCTTGCAAAAGCGCGGATGGTAACACGCCCATACCGCATCCTGACGAGGTCGGGATCAAGCCTGCTTATATCCGCGCACCTCATCCACGCCCCGGTTGGCCAACTGGTCGGCCCGTTCGTTGCCATGGTGGCCGACGTGCCCACGCACCCATTTCCACGTGACGTTGTGCCGGCTGACCTGCTCGTCCAGCAGTTTCCAGAGGTCGGCGTTCTTGACCGGTTCCTTTGCCGCCGTCTTCCAGCCGCGCTTCTTCCAGTTCGCCATCCACTCGTTGATGCCTTTCATCACATACTGCGAGTCGGTCACCAGCAGCACATCGCAAGGGCGCTTGAGCTCTTCCAGGCCGCGAATGGCCCCCATCAGTTCCATGCGGTTGTTGGTGGTATTGGCTTCGCCGCCCCAGAGCTCCTTTTCCACGCCCTTGAACACCAGCAACGCACCCCAGCCACCCGGGCCAGGGTTGCCCTTGCAGGCGCCATCAGTGAAAAGTTCTACGCTATCGCTCATGCCAATCAATCCAAAAAAACAAAGGCCGCCGCCCGGGACCGATCAATGCCCGGAGCCGGATACGGCCAGAACCATCAGAAAAAGGCTTACGGCTCGATGTGACGCCGATTGACCTTGGCCATCGGCAAGGGAATCAGCTTGCCCATCGGCTCACGTCGCGCCTGACGCACCGGACGCAGCCCGACAGCGATCTTGCGCGCCACCAATAGATAGAAGCCGCCGCCGGACAATTGCCAGGCACCCGCCTTGCGCTCCCAGCCGGCCAATCGGGCCTGCCACTTGGGCGACGCAAGCGGCGGACGATAGCACCCGAAGCGGCGTTTCTCCAGCGCGAAGCCCAGCAGGTTGAGCCAGTCGCCGACCCGCGAAGCCGAAATGCAACGGGCCTGGCGCAATGCGTCGCTGGCGAACACATGACGCAACCCCCAACTGCTCCAGGGATTGATGCCGATGATCAACAGATGCCCCCCGGGCCGCACGCTGCTGGCGGCCTCACGGAGCAATCCATGAGGCGACAGGCAGAAATCCAGCCCGTGCTGCATCACCACCACATCGGCGGCATGCTCGCTCAACGGCCAGGCCTGCTCTTCGCAAACGATTTCGACGCCCGGCAATGGCGCCCCCAGGCGGACATTGCGCTGGACCTGGGGCGCCGACGGCGGTGTTTGCGCCGACGGACCGTAATGCACCAGGTAGCCGCCAAAGAACCGGCCCAGCTCGTCTTCGAGCATGCGCCGCTCTTCTTCCAGCAGAAATTGCCCGACAGGGGAGGACAGCCACTCTCGGGCGGAGCTGATCAACGCCAGCCAGTCAGGATCGGCCTGAGCGAACGCTTCATCGGTCATTGCATTCTCCAACGCGCCAGGAAGTTCTAAGATGCGCCTTTGTTTTGAGCTTGGCGAATTCCACGATGATACAGATCACTGCCCTGCCCGCGTTTACCGATAACTACATCTGGTTGTTACAGGATCACTCGACGCAGCGCTGTGCCGTGGTCGACCCAGGCGATGCCGCGCCAGTGCAACACTGGCTCGACGCCCATCCGGACTGGATCTTGAGCGACATCCTGGTTACTCACCATCACAATGACCATGTCGGCGGTGTCGCCGCGCTGAAAAATGCGACCCACGCCACCGTCTACGGCCCGGCCAGCGAAAACATCCCGGCGCGTGACATCGCCCTGGGCGACAATGCGAAAGTCAACGTGCTGGGCCTGGATTTCGATGTCTACGCCGTCCCCGGCCACACGCTGGGGCATATCGCCTACTACCACCGCGGCCTGTTGTTCTGCGGTGACACGCTGTTCGCTGCCGGTTGCGGCCGGCTCTTCGAGGGCACGCCCGAACAGATGCACCATTCCCTGAGCCGACTCGCCGCGCTCCCCGAAGATACGCTCGTCTACTGCACCCATGAATATACCTTGAGCAATCTGAAATTCGCCGCCGCCGTCGAACCGACCAATCCGGACGTTGTCGCCCGCCTGGAGAAAGTCAACCAGCAGCGCGGCCAGGGCATCATCACCCTGCCTTCGACCCTGGCGCTGGAAAAACTCACCAATCCGTTTTTGCGCACGACTGAAACATCCGTTAAACAAAAAGCAGACGAACGGAACGGCCAGCGAAACCAGACGCCGAGTGAGGTTTTTGCGGCCTTGAGGGCCTGGAAAGATAAGTTCTAAGGCAGCTACCGATTGATACAAAAATTCTGAATGGTTGACCTGTTGGGGTGCGCTTCCTAGAATCGGCCGACATTTTTGCCCGGAACTTACTTCCAGCCAATGTCGTCATCTATTCGCAGGTCCGTCCAGTCAGACACACTGACCCGCTTGGCCCAGGCCATCGCGGTGGCTGTGTCCGCCACGCTGGCGGGCTGTCAGAGCACCGGCCAGGTGCCACAGAACGATGCTGCGCATAAGCCGAATGTCGCCGCGCGGGCCAAGCAAAAACCCGTATGGCTCACGGAAAAGCCCGCCCCCCAAGTGCCCCAGGACGTGTGGGAGCGCATGCGCCAGGGCTTCCAGCTCCAGGAAACCGCCGGCGTAAACCCGCGCATCGAGCAGCAGCGCCTGTGGTTCGCCAGCAACCCGTCGTTCCTGGAGAACGCCGGCGAGCGCGGCAGCTTGTACATCCATTACATCGTCGAGCGCCTGGAAGAACGCAACATGCCGCTGGAGCTGGCGCTGTTGCCGGTGATCGAAAGCGCCTACAACCCGATGGCCTATTCCCGGGCCAACGCGGTGGGACTGTGGCAGTTCATCCCCTCCACCGGGCGCTATTTCAACCTGCGCCAGACCCGTTTCTACGACGGCCGTCGTGACATTACCGCGTCCACAACGGCCGCGATGGATTACCTGACACGCCTGCACGACATGTTCAACGGCGACTGGCTGCTGGCGCTGGCGGCCTATAATGCCGGTGAAGGCACGGTCAGCCGCGCCATCGAACGCAACGAGAAGCTTGGCCTGCCCACCGACTACTGGAACCTGCCGCTGCCCAGCGAAACCCAGGCCTATGTGCCGAAACTGCTGGCGCTGTCCCAGGTCGTCCTGGCTCCCGACGCCTATGGCGTGAACCTCAACCCGATCGCCAACGAACCGTACTTCCAGGTTGTCGAGATCAACCAGCGCATGGACCTGTCGAAGGTCGCGGCGGTAGCGAATATCGACGAGGACGAGCTGTTCCAGCTCAACCCGGCATTCAAGCAACGCACCACCATCGACGGCCCGCAACACTTGCTGGTCCCGACGTCCAAGGCTCAATTGCTGACCGCTAGCCTCTCGACCATGCGCCCGGAAGAACTGATCAGCCCCCGCTCGCTCAAGCCGGTCTTCGAAACCGCCGACGACAGCGAAGTGGAAGGGGCCAGGCGCACCTACCGTGTCAAGCGCGGCGACAACCTGGCCCGGATAGCCAAGGCCAACAATGTCCAGACCAAGGACCTGCAACGCTGGAACAAACTCAGCGGCAACAAGCTCAAGGTTGGTCAGACCCTGGTGATGCAGGACGCCAAGGCCAGCAAGGCGAGCGGCAAGCGAATCAACACCGTCGTGGCCGCAAAGGGCAAGGAGCAAAAGAAGCAGACCCAATACAAGGTCAAGCAGGGCGACTCGCTATACGTCGTCGCCAAGCGCTTCAATGTCGAAATGCAACACCTCAAGCGCTGGAATCCGCGCATGGGCAAGGCGCTCAAGCCTGGGCAGATGCTGACGGTCTATTCCCCACATTGACACTGGGGTTCCTGTAGCTAGGGGCTTGTTGTGGCGAGGGGATTTATCCCCGCTGGGGCGCGAAGCGGCCCTAAAACCTGACAACTCGGTGTATCAGATAGATCCAGGGGGGCTGCTTCGCAGCCCAGCGGGGATAAATCCCCTCGCCACAACAGCCTACTACCCAGTAGGTATCACTGCCTACACAAGCTCCCGACTTTTTCCCGTCGATACAAGCTGTTACTGTACAGGCCATAAAAGCCCAAGCCGCCTGGATCGGATCCCAGACTTGATACGTCCCCTCCTCCTGCTCCTGATCAGCCTGGCATCGAGCCCTGCCGCCTACGCCACCATCAGCGAAAGCCATGGCTATGCCCAGTTCGGCACGCTCAAGTACCCGGCCCGATTCACCCACTTCGACTGGGTCAACCCGCAAGCGCCCAAGGGCGGTACCTTGCGGGTCATGGCATTCGGCACGTTCGACACACTGAACCCCTACACCTTCAAGGGCAGCAGCCCGGTTTCCACGGCGAATTTCCTGCAATACGGCATCAATGAGCTGAACGAGCCGCTGATGGTCGGCACGGGCCAATACGCGCCGTCCGGTGATGAGCCCACCTCAAGCTACGGCCTGATCGCCCAGTCGGTTGAGTACAGCGAGGACCGCAGCTGGGTGGTGTTCAACCTGCGGCCCGAAGCGCGCTTCCATGATGGCGTGCCGATCACGGCCTATGACGTCGCGTTCTCCTACCGGACGTTGCTCAAGGATGGCCACCCACAATATCGGACCAACCTGCAGGAAGTGCTGCGGGTCGACGTTCTCAATCCGTTGAAGATCCGTTTCGTGTTCAAGCGCTCGGGCAACCCCCTGCTGATCCTGCGCCTGGGCGAACTGCCGGTGTTGCCGCAGCATTACTGGAAAGACCGCGATTTCAAGGCCACCACCTTCGAACCGCCACTGGGCAGCGGCCCCTACCGCATCACCAAAGTGCAGCCAGGCCGCCAATTGGTGTTCGAGCGAGTCAAGGACTACTGGGGCAAGGACCTGCCAGTCAATCGCGGCAAGTACAACGTCGATCGAATGAACGTGGAGTTCTACCGCGACAGCGACGTCGCCTTCGAAGCCTTCAAGGCCGGCGAGTTCGATATCTACATCGAGCATCAGGCCAAGAACTGGGCCAACGGCTACAACTTCCCGGCGGTTAACCGGGGCGATGTGATCAAGGCGCAGATTCCCCATCGGATTCCGACCCAAACCCAGGGCCTGTTCATGAATACCCGGCGCGCCACGTTCGCCGAGATCAAGGTCCGTGAAGCCCTGGGGTTGATGTTCGATTTCCAGTGGACCAACCGCACACTGTTCAGCGGTGCCTACAAACGAACCCTCAGCTATTACCCCAACAGCGAATTCTCTGCCACTGGCCTGCCTGTCGGCCACGAATGGCTGCTGCTCAAACCTTATCGCGAGCAACTGCCGCCCCGATTGCTGACCGAGCCCTTCAGCCTGCCCGAAACCGACGGTCGCGGCATCCCACGGGAAACCCTGCGCAGAGCCTTGGGCCTGCTGAAGGAAGCCGGCTGGACGCTCCACGGCCAGCACCTGCTGAACGCCGATAGCCAACCGTTGCGCTTCGAGATCCTGCTGGTGAACCCGAACCTGGAGCGCATCCTGCAGCCCTACGTCGAGAACCTCGCCAGCATCGGCGTCCAGGCCCGCCTGCGCACGGTGGACCGCGCCCAGTACAAACAGCGCCTGGACCAGTTCGACTTCGACATGATCCTGCTGACCCTGGGCCAGACGCTCAGCCCAGGTCTTGAGCAGTGGCAGTATTTCCACTCCAGCCAGGTCGGGATCAAGGGCAGCAAGAACTATGCGGGGATCGCCAACCCGGTTGTCGACCATCTGCTGGAAAAACTGCTCGCCGCCCAGACCCGCGATGAGCAGGTCGCCGCTGGCAAAGCCCTGGACCGTGTGTTGCTATGGCAGCACTACTGCATTCCCAACTGGTATATCAATTATCATCGCCTGGCGTACCGCAACCGGTTCGCCTTTGTCACTACGCCGCCCTATACCCTGGGCTTGAGCGCCTGGTGGCTGAAATCTTCGGAGAAAGATCAATGAAGCCTATACGCGCCCTGCTCCTGCAGGCCGGCAGCCTGTTGTTCGCCGGGCTGGCCTGCGCCGCGCCGCAGCATGCCGTGACCCTGTACAACGAGCCGCCGAAATACCCGGCCGATTTCAAGCATTTCGATTATGTGAACCCCGATGCCCCCAAGGGAGGGGTTTTTCGCCAGGGCGGGTTTGGCGGCTTCGACAGTCTCAACCCGTTCATCAGCAAAGGCGTACCGGCCGACGACATCGGCCTGATCTATGACACGCTGGCCAAGCAAGGCCTGGACGAACCCTTCACCGAGTATGGCCTGGTCGCGGAAAAAATCGAGAAAGCCCCGGACAACGGCTGGGTGCGTTTCTATCTGCGCCCCGAAGCCCGCTTCAACGATGGCCACCCGGTCCGCGCCGAGGACGTGGTGTTCAGCTTCCAGACGTTGACCAAGGACGGCGCCCCGATGTTTCGCGGCTATTACAACGACGTCGCCGAAGTCATCGCCGAAGAACCGCTCAAGGTCCTGTTCAAGTTCAAGCACACCAACAATCGCGAGCTGCCATTGATCCTCGGACAATTGCCCGTCCTGCCCAAGCACTGGTGGGCCAGCCGGGACTTCAGCAAGGGCAACCTTGAAATCCCCTTGGGCAGTGGCCCGTACAGGGTCGCCGAAGTGAAGGCCGGTCGCTCGATCCGCTACGAGCGGGTGAAGGATTATTGGGGCAAGGATCTGCCGGTCAATCGCGGCTTCTACAATTTCGATGTGCTGGTCACCGACTACTACCGCGACAACACCGTGGCCGTCGAGGCGTTGAAAGCCGGACAGTTCGATTACTGGCTCGAAATGACTGCGAAAAACTGGGCCAACGCCTACAACGTCCCCGCCGTGACCGAAGGCCGGCTGATCAAGGAACAGATCCCCAACGGCAATCCCACCGGCATGCAAGGCTTTATCTACAACCTGCGCCGGCCGATCTTCCAGGATATGCGGGTGCGCAAGGCCTTGAGCCTGCTGTTCGATTTCGAATGGACCAACAAGCAACTCTTCAACGGGGCCTACGCCCGTACCCGCAGCTACTTCGAGAATTCGGAGATGGCCGCCACTGGCCTGCCTGGCGAAGATGAACTGGAGATTCTCGCCCCCCTGCGCGGCAAGATCCCCGAGCAGGTCTTCACCGAAGCCTTCCAGGCTCCGATGTGCGACGGCAGCGGGATGATCCGCGACCAACAGCGCAAGGCCTATCAACTGCTGCAAGAAGCCGGCTGGCGCATCGTCGACGACAGGATGGTCGATGCCCAGGGCAAACCGGTAGTGCTCGAATTCCTGCTGGCCCAAACCGACTTCGAGCGGGTCCTGCTGCCGTTCAAGCGCAACCTGAGTGACCTGGGCATCGAACTGGTGATCCGCCGCGTCGATGTATCCCAATACATCAACCGCGTGCGTTCCCGGGACTTCGACCTGGTAGTGGGCAGCTTCCCGCAATCCAGTTCGCCGGGTAACGAGCAGAGAGAGTTCTGGATGTCCGCCGCGGCCGACAAGCCTGGCAGCCGCAACACCATGGGCCTGAAAGACCCAGCCGTCGACCAGTTGGTAGAACAGTTGATCAACGCCGATTCGCGCAAGAGCCTGGTGGCACACGCCCGGGCGCTCGACCGAGTGTTGCAGTGGGGCTACTACGTGATTCCCAACTGGCACATCAAGACCTGGCGCGTCGCCTATTGGAACCACATCGGCCATCCGAAAGTCACGCCAACCTACGACATCGGCACCACCACCTGGTGGGTCAAGCCGGAGATCAAGCCAGCCGATGAAGTAGAGAAGCAGGTCATCGAGCAGCATATCGCCGCCCCTGCGAGCGTGGAGTAACCCGATGCTGGCCTACATTTTTCGGCGGTTGCTGCTGATCATCCCGACCCTGTTCGGCATCTTGCTGATCAACTTCGTCATCATCCAGGCCGCGCCCGGCGGGCCGGTAGAGCAGATGATCGCCAAGCTCGAAGGCTTCGAAGGCGCTACCAGCCGCATTGCCGGCGGTGGTGCCGAAGTGTCGGTGGCCGGTTCCTCCTACCGCGGTGCCCAGGGCCTGGACCCGGCGCTGGTCAAGGAAATCGAACGCATGTACGGCTTCGACAAGTCGGCGCCCGAACGCCTGTGGATCATGATCAAGAATTATGCGCGCCTGGACTTCGGCGACAGCTTTTTCCGTGACGCCAAGGTCATCGACCTGATCAAGGAAAAGATGCCGGTGTCCATTTCGTTGGGGCTGTGGAGCACCCTCATCATGTACCTGGTCTCGATCCCCCTGGGGATCGCCAAGGCCACGCGGCATGGCAGCCATTTCGATGTCTGGACCAGCTCGGCCATCATCGTCGGCTACGCGATCCCATCATTCCTGTTCGCCATCCTGCTGATCGTGGTGTTTGCAGGCGGCAGCTATTTCGATTGGTTTCCACTGCGGGGGCTGACGTCCAACAATTTCGACGAGCTGACCCTGGGGGGCAAGATACTCGATTACTTCTGGCACCTGGCCTTGCCGGTGACCGCCCTGGTGATCGGCAACTTCGCCACCATGACCCTGCTGACCAAGAACAGTTTCCTCGACGAAATCAACAAGCAATACGTGGTCACCGCCAAGGCCAAGGGCCTGACCCGCCATCGAGTGCTCTACGGCCATGTCTTCCGCAACGCCATGCTGCTGGTGATCGCCGGTTTCCCGTCTGCCTTCATCGGGATCTTCTTCACCGGCTCGCTGCTGGTGGAAGTGATCTTTTCCCTCGACGGGCTGGGACTGATGAGTTTCGAAGCGGCCATCAACCGCGACTACCCCGTGGTATTTGGCACGCTGTTCATCTTCACCCTGCTGGGATTGGTGGTAAAACTGATCGGCGACCTGACCTACACCTTCGTCGATCCGCGCATCGATTTCGAAAGCCGGGAGCATTGAGATGAACCTGTCCCCTCTCAATCGCCGTCGTTTCGAACTGTTCAAGGCCAACAAGCGTGGCTGGTGGTCGCTGTGGCTGTTCCTGGTGCTGTTCGTGCTGAGCCTGGGCGCCGAGCTGATTGCCAACGATAAGCCGCTTGTCGTGCATTACGACGACGGTTGGTACTTCCCGGCCCTCAAGCGCTACCCGGAAACCACCTTCGGCGGCGAGTTCCCGCTGGAGGCCAACTACAAGAGCCCGTACATCCGCGAGTTGCTGGCGGCCAAGGACGCCTGGGTGTTGTGGGCGCCTATTCCGTTCAGCTACCAGAGCATCAACTACGACTTGAAAGTCCCGGCCCCGGCACCGCCCTCCTCGGTGAACTGGCTCGGCACCGACGATCAGGGCCGCGATGTGCTGGCCCGGGTCATCTACGGCTTTCGCATCTCGGTGCTGTTCGCGCTGACGTTGACGATACTCAGCTCGATCATCGGCGTGATCGCCGGTGCCCTGCAGGGCTTCTATGGCGGCTGGGTGGATCTCGCCGGCCAGCGCTTCCTGGAGATCTGGTCCGGGTTGCCGGTGCTGTACCTGCTGATCATCCTCGCCAGTTTCGTCCAGCCGAACTTCTGGTGGCTGCTGGGCATCATGCTGTTGTTTTCCTGGATGAGCCTGGTGGACGTCGTGCGTGCCGAGTTCCTGCGCGGGCGCAACCTGGAATACGTGCGCGCCGCACGGGCGCTGGGCATGCAGGACGGCGCAATCATGTTCCGCCACATCCTGCCCAATGCCATGGTCTCGACCATGACGTTCATGCCGTTCATCCTCACGGGCGCCATCGGCACCCTCACCGCCCTGGATTTCCTCGGCTTCGGCCTGCCGGCGGGCGCGCCGTCCCTGGGCGAATTGGTGGCCCAGGGCAAATCCAACCTCCAGGCGCCCTGGCTGGGCATCAGCGCTTTCGCGGTGCTGGCAATCATGCTGAGCCTGCTGGTGTTCATCGGCGAGTCCGCTCGCGATGCCTTCGATCCGAGGAAGTGATATGAACCAGGACAACCTGATCGAAGTACGCGACCTGGCGGTGGAGTTCATTGTCGGCGAACGCCGCCAGCGGGTGGTCGAGGGCGTCAGTTTCGACATCAAGCGCGGCGAAACCTTGGCCCTGGTGGGCGAAAGCGGCTCGGGCAAATCAGTCACCGCCCACTCGATCCTGCGCCTGCTGCCCTACCCGCTGGCCCACCACCCCACAGGGACCATCCAGTATTCCGGCCAGAATCTGCTGGAGTTGAAGGAAAAAACCATCCGCCACATCCGCGGCAACCGGATCGCGATGATCTTCCAGGAACCGATGACGTCCCTGAACCCGCTGCACTCCATTGAAAAGCAGATCAATGAAGTGCTCGGCATCCACAAGGGCCTGAGCGGGAAAGTCGCCACCCGCCGTTCCCTCGAACTGTTGGAGCTGGTCGGCATCCCCGAACCGCACAAGCGCCTCAAGGCCTTGCCCCATGAGTTGTCCGGCGGCCAGCGCCAGCGGGTCATGATCGCCATGGCCCTGGCCAACGAGCCGGAACTGTTGATCGCCGACGAACCGACGACCGCGCTGGATGTCACCGTGCAGCTGAAAATCCTCGATCTGCTCAAGGATTTGCAGGCGCGCCTGGGCATGTCGCTGCTCCTGATCAGCCATGATTTGAACCTGGTGCGAAGAATTGCGCATCGCGTATGTGTCATGCAGCGCGGTTGCATCGTCGAACAGGCATCGTGCGCAGAGTTGTTCCGCGCACCGCAACATCCGTACACTCGGGAATTGCTGGCCGCCGAGCCCAGCGGCAACCCGGCCAACAACGTCGTCGGTCCGCCATTGCTGGAGGTCGAGGACTTGAAAGTCTGGTTTCCGATCAAGAAAGGCCTGTTCAAGCGCACGGTGGATTACATCAAGGCCGTGGACGGGATCCGCTTCAGCCTGCCCCAGGGCCAGACCCTGGGCATCGTTGGCGAGAGCGGTTCCGGCAAGTCGACATTGGGGCTGGCGATCTTGCGGTTGATCGGCAGCCAAGGCGGGATCCGCTTCGAAGGCAACGCCCTGGACAGCCTGACGCAGCAGCAAGTCAGGCCGCTGCGCCGGGAGATGCAAGTGGTGTTTCAGGACCCGTTCGGCAGCCTGAGCCCGCGGATGTGTGTCAGCCAGATCGTCGGCGAAGGGTTGCGGATCCACAAGATCGGCACCCCGGCCGAACAGGAACAAGCGATAATCGCGGCATTGAAGGAGGTAGGCCTGGACCCGGAGACCCGGAACCGCTACCCCCATGAATTTTCCGGAGGGCAACGGCAACGTATCGCCATTGCCCGGGCCCTGGTGCTCAAGCCGGCGTTGATTCTGCTGGATGAACCGACGTCGGCCCTGGACCGTACCGTGCAACGCCAAGTGGTGGAGCTGTTGCGGTCGCTGCAAACCAAGTACAACCTGACGTACCTGTTTATCAGCCATGACCTGGCTGTCGTCAAAGCGCTGAGCCACCAACTGATGGTGGTCAAGCATGGCCAAGTGGTCGAACAAGGTGATGCCCGCAGCATATTCGCCGCGCCGCAACACCCCTATACACAGCAGTTGCTGGAGGCCGCCTTCCTGGCCCCAACAACTGCCGAATAACCTGAAAGAGGAGCAACACATGGGTTTTCTCGCCGGTAAGCGCGTACTGATCGTCGGTGTCGCCAGCAAGCTGTCCATCGCATCCGGCATCGCTGCCGCCATGCATCGCGAGGGCGCTGAGCTTGCGTTCACTTATCAGAACGACAAACTCAAGGGTCGTGTCGAAGAGTTCGCGCAAGGCTGGGGTTCGAGCCCTGAGCTGTGCTTCCCATGCGACGTGGCCAGCGACGAAGAAATCGCCAAGGTCTTCGAAGAATTGAGCAAGAAGTGGGACGGCCTGGACTGCATCGTGCACTCCGTGGGCTTCGCCCCGGGCGACCAGCTGGACGGCGACTTCACCGAAGCCACCACCCGCGAAGGCTTCCGCATCGCCCACGACATCAGCGCCTACAGCTTCGTGGCCCTTGCCAAGGCCGGTCGCGAAATGATGAAAGGCCGCAACGGCAGCCTGCTGACCCTGTCTTACCTGGGCGCCGAGCGCACCATGCCTAACTACAACGTCATGGGCATGGCCAAGGCTTCCCTGGAAGCTGGCGTTCGCTACCTGGCCGGCTCCCTGGGCCCGGATGGCACCCGCGTGAACTGCGTATCGGCCGGCCCGATCCGCACCCTCGCCGCCTCCGGCATCAAGAACTTCCGCAAGATGCTGGCCGCCAACGAAGCGCAAACCCCGCTGCGTCGCAACGTCACCATCGAAGAAGTCGGCAATGCCGGCGCCTTCCTGTGCTCGGACCTGGCGTCGGGCATCAGCGGTGAAATCATGTACGTGGACGGCGGCTTCAACACCACCGCCATGGGCAACATCGAAGAGTAAATCTTCACGCTGCACCCAACGCCGCTTGGCCTGCAAAGGCCAAGCGGTTTTTTTATGCCTGCACCAGCTGCCCAACCGACAGATCCTGAAAACACGCCTCAAGAAACTCGACGCACACCCGCAGCTTCGCCGACTGACTGAGCCGCGTCGGATAGACCGCCCAGACATTGGCACTCTGCGAATAAGCCGGCAGGACCTGAACCAGCCGCCCCTGCTCCAACAGCGGCCCGGCGTCCCACATCGAGCGCAACAGGATCCCGCCGCCACTCAACGCCCACTCCAGGACAATCTCACCACTGTTGGAGGACAACGGGCCGCCGACGCGCACCGTCTCCGGCTGCCCATCCTTGCTCAAGGTCCAGATACCGAAGGCGTTATCGCGCTCCTTGAGCACCAGGCAATCATGATCCTTGAGGTCATCCAGCGAATGCGGCGTGCCCCGTCGTCGCAAATATTCAGGGGATGCGCAGAGCACTCGCCGGTTGCTCACCAGCTTGCGCCCCAGATGCTGGCCCGGCAGGTCATCACCTACGCGGATCTCCAGGTCGAACCCTTCGCCGACGATATCGACAACACGGTCAAACACGTCCAGGCGGATGTCGAGCCCTGGATACGTCTGGGACAGTTTGCCGATGGCCGGCGCGACATGATTGCGGCCAAACCCGAAGCTGCTGCAGATGTGCAATGAGCCGGTGGGCTGATGCCGAGCCCGAGCGATTTCGCCGACAAATTCATCGAAATCACCCAACAATTTTTCCGCCCAGACCCGCACGCGCTCGCCATCGTCGGTCAAGGCGATGCGTCGGGTCGTGCGGTGCAGCAGCCGGGTCGACAGCGTCGACTCCAATACCGAAATACGCTTGCTGATATAAGCCGGCGAGTAACCCAACGCCTCGGCGGCACTGGCAAAGCCGTTTTTCCGGACAACGGCCAGAAACACCTTGAGGTCTTCCGGCAACGGTAATTGATCACGACTTGTGTTCATCGACGCTACCACAGCCCTATTCTTCGCAATTTCGCGAAGAATAGCACTGAAGTAGCCCGGCTCAATTGCCGTATTTGCCGAGCAATTTGAGCGTCACGCCGTTGGTCCAGCCGAAGCCGTCCTGCAATTCATATTCGCCGCCTCCTCCGCCGCTGCCTTGTCCGGACACGTCGTATTTCTCCACCAGCTTGTCTTCCTTGCTATAGAGGTCCTGGACCTGTTGCAGGAAACGGCTGCCAATCTCCCGGGCCAGGCCAGTTTGCCCGTAGCGCTCCAAGCCTTCGACTGCGACCCACTGCAACGGCGCCCAGCCATTGGGCTCGTCCCATTGCTGGCCGTTATTCACCTGGGTGGTGGCGATGCCGCCGGGACGCAACAAGCCTTGGCGCACCGCGTCGGCGGTACGATCGGCACGCTCGCTGGAAGCCAGGCCTGTATAAAGCGGGAACAGCGTCGCGGCAGTGAGCGCCGGGCGCTGGCGGTCCTGCTGCCAATCGTAGTCCACGTAGTAGCCGCCATCGGCATTCCACAGATGCGTCTCGATGGCTCGCTGGCGTTGCTCGGCGCGTTGCCCATAGGCCTGGGTGCACGGCGTGTTCCGTACCGTTTCACAAGCCTTGGCGATGGTGCGCTCCAGGTGATACATCAGGCTGTTCAAGTCCACCGGCGCGATGGAGGTGGTGCGGATGGTCGCCAGGGTCTTGTGATCCCCCAACCAACGGGAGCTGAAATCCCAGCCGCTTTCGGCACCTGCGCGCAAGTCGCGCCAGACGTCTTCCTTGGGTCTGTCGGCTGCCTGTTCAGCCGTCTTGACGTCCTGCAACCACGACTCCTGGCGAGGCGTGGGGCTGGCATCCCAATAGCGGTTGAGCACGCTGCCGTCGGCAAGCTTGACGACATGGCGCCCGGCCTCACCCGGCTTTAGCGTTTGCGCACCTTCCATCCAGTAGGCGTATTCCTTTTGCAATTGCCCAAGGTAGCGTCCGTAAGCCTGCTCACCCTCGATGTGCGCCTGGAGCTCGACCATGTAGGCGAAGAAAGGCGGCTGCGACCGACTCAAGTAGTAGGTGCGATTGCCGTTGGGAATGTGGCCGTAGGTGTCGATCATGTAGGCGAAATTGTCGGTCATCTGGCGAACCTGCGCCCGATCGCCGCTTTGCTCCAGACCCAGCATGGTGAAATACGAATCCCAGTAATACATTTCCCGGAAACGACCGCCGGGCACCACATACGGCTGCGGTAATGGCAGCAGGCTGCTGTATGGCGGGACTTGGGTGTAGGTTCGGCTGAGCACTGGCCAGAGGTTGTCGATGTGCTCCTTGATCGGCGCACCGGGTTTGGGCGTCGGACTTTCAGCCTGGCCGGATTCGATGAAGTTGTCCTTTACGAAGGCGCCGAGATCGAAATCCGAGCTGTCGCGACGTGCCAGGTAATCGGCACGAATCTGCGCGGGATCGCGCTTGGGCAGCGCGTCGACGAAATGTTTCTGGTCCGTGAACAGCTGTTTGCCTTGCACCGCTTCAAACAACTCGGGGTACGCCTGGTCGGGCGGTAACGGGGTGCGACTCTGCGCGTCCTCGTAGCTCCAGGTCGCGGACGGTTGGCTGGAACACGCGGCGCAGAGCAGCGCGGTGAGGGATAGGCTAGCGAGATAAACAGAACGCATCTGAGACTCCTTGATGTGGACACTTCCTACAGAAATGACTGACGGAAATGAGCCACGGTTCACTCGGACTTCCTTTCCTCACTTCGATGGAACCCCTGTTTCACCCCCGCTC
This sequence comes from Pseudomonas frederiksbergensis, assembly GCF_035751725.1. Taxonomy (GTDB): domain Bacteria; phylum Pseudomonadota; class Gammaproteobacteria; order Pseudomonadales; family Pseudomonadaceae; genus Aquipseudomonas; species Aquipseudomonas frederiksbergensis_A. The sequence goes on from NZ_CP142104.1 coordinate 3,229,393, forward strand.
TCTATCGCAGAACCAACAGAGCGGAGGTGTTGATCATGATTTCCCCGGCAACCGGCATGAGGGCGGGCGAACGCTACGCCGTCGAGAGCGTCGAGCGAGCGCCGCATTTCCCCGGCTTCTTCCTCGATGGAAAGTATTACCTGGGCCCTGAACTGAACACGTCAGTGGGCTGGCTGGAGGGCGAGAAGTTTATCTATGACCAGCTTGATCCCGAGGGCGAGCCGGTTTACCCCGACAGGGTCGCCGGCACCATCAAAGACCTGACGCTGATCATGGCGGACGGCGTGCGCCTGAAGCTGACGCCCATGCGGCCCGAGATCGACCAGCCTGCAGGCGGAACCGCCTCCAACCGTGAAACCAAGTCGTATCCCTTGGCGGAAAAACTCGTTGTCATCACCGGCGCTTCCAGCGGGATCGGCCGTGCCACCGCGCAGGCGTTCGCCCGGCAGCGCGCACGCCTGGTGCTGGCGGCACGCGACCGTGCCGCACTCGATGAGGTCGTCGCACAATGCCAGGCAGAAGGAGCCAACGCGCTGGCGGTGTGCACCGACGTTACCAGCAGCGAGCAGATGCAAGCGCTTGCCGCCGAAGCCGCGACGTTCGGTGACGGTCGCATCGACATCTGGATCAACAATGCAGGCGTGGGTGCGGTGGGCGATTTCGAGCAAACGCCGCTGGAAGTCCATGAGCAGGTCTTGCAAACCGATTTGCTCGGTTACCTGCGTGGCGCGTACGTGGCCTGGCCGTATTTCAAGAAGCAAAAGCGCGGCATCCTGATCAATACGCTGTCGCTGGGCAGTTGGGTCGCCCAGCCCTACGCGGCGGCTTATTCGGCGAGTAAATACGGGTTGCGTGGTTTGTCCGAAGCCTTGCGCGGTGAACTGGGAGAATACCGGGACATCCACGTCTGCGACGTCTATCCCGCCGTCATCGATACGCCGGGCTTTCGCGATGGCGCCAACTACACCGGCCACGCGCTCAAGCCACCGCCTCCGGTCTACGACCCGCATCGCGTCGCCGAGGCAATGGTCAGTTGCGCCCTCAATCCCAAGCCCACCACCACCGTCGGCAGCGCGGCGGTATTGGCGAGAGCGGCACACTTTCTGTTGCCAGGATTCGCACAACTGTCCGGCTGGCTGACGCGCCGGGGCCTGAACCGCAGCCCGGCATCGGCCACCTCTGCAGGCAATCTGTTCGCCCCACCCAGCGGCCAGCGACGCGTGGAGGGCGGTTGGCGCAAGCCGACGCGGAGGCCCACTCCCTTGCTGGTGGCGGGTGCCGCGTTATTGATTGGCGGATGCCTGGTTGCGTTCGGGCGTGAGCGTGGTCGAGGCTGATGGGGTCTGGGGTTGGATCAGTCCAAGCCCGAACGGAACGCTTCGACCTTGAGCCCGAATCGGCTCATCTTGTTGTACAAACCGCCACGGGATACGTTCAGCTGCCGGGCGGCCAGGCGGATATTGCCTCGCGTGTCCCTGAGGGCTGCGATGATCGCATTCATTTCATGGGTGCCAAGATCCACGGCCGCTCGGGGCGCGGGAGCAGGGTGCCGGGCCGATGGCTGCCCTCCCTGCCTGATTTCCAATGCAAGGTCGTTCGCCTGGATCAGCTCGGTGGCAGCCAGGTTGGTCGCCCGCTCGATGACATTTTCCAGCTCGCGGACATTGCCCGGCCAGTGGTAGGCGCCCAAAAGCTCCAGCGCCTCGGGTGACAGGTCGCGCATGGGTTTTCGCAGCGACCGGGCGCAACGGGCCAGAAAGTGCCGCGCCAGCATCGGCACATCTTCAAGGCGCATCCGCAGCGGGGGCACCGTCAGGCCCAGCACGTTGAGTCGATAGTAGAGGTCCTCGCGAAAGGCGCCTTCGGCCACCGCCTGGCTCAGGTTGCGGTGAGTCGCGGCAATGATGCGAACGTTGACCCGCAACGATTTTTTCGCCCCCACGCGGGTGACTTCGCCTTCCTGCAGGACGCGCAGCAAGCTGACTTGGGCATCGAAGGACATGTCGCCGATTTCGTCGAGGAATATCGTCCCGCCATCGGCCAGCTCGAACTTGCCCGCCGAGCCGCCGCGCGTCGATCCGGTGAATGCGCCTTCGACGTGGCCAAACAGCTCGCTCTGTACCAGGTCCCGGGGAATGGCCCCGCAGTTGACCGCCACGAAAGGCCCACCGCGACGCTCGCTGGCATTGTGGATGGCCTGGGCGAACAGCTCCTTCCCTGTGCCGCTTTCTCCAAGGATCAGGGTGGTCGAGTCGCTGCGGCTGGCGATTCGGCCCAAGTGCAACGCGTCCTGGATGGCGCGGGAGCGGCCCTGGATGGTTTCGAAGGTGTAGCTGGCCTGGGTGCCGATGATGCGCCGGGTGATCTCGCGAATGCGCCGGTTCTCACGCAACGAAACAATACGACCGCCCTGCTCCAGGGGACAGACCGACACCAGGCAGGCCAGGTGGCTGCGATCATGCAGCTCGAACGTGCAATCCAGGTCCCTCACCCCTTCCCCGGCGCTGCGCAGGATTTCACCGCTCAGTTCGGTCTGCCCCAGGCTCTGGAACGGCTTGCCCAGCCAGGCAGGGTCGACACGAAACAACTGCCGGGCGTAATGGTTGAGGGCCTTGATGTCACCGTTTTCGTCCAGCACCACCAAGCCCTCGTTGAGCACTTCCAGGACCGTTTGTTGCTCTTCGAGCAACGCATGTAGCGTCATTTGCCGGGAGACGGCTTCGGCCGCAGCCTGGACGGTGCCCAGGGTGTGGAAGTGAAACCAGCCGGGTTCGGCGGTCAACGTCAACATCGCCAGCGTTCGTCCGTGGGAATCGCGGATGGGCGCGGCGGCGCAATGCATATGCCGTTGGCGCAGGCCGGCGCCGAAGTTTTCCCCGGCCAGCACGTACACCAGGCGGTCCTCAACCAGCGCCAGCCCGGTGCAATTGGTGCCCTGTACCGACTCCAGCAGTCGACTGCCGATCGGCGTGAGGTCCAAGCCACAGAAATACAACGTGGTGCCTTCAGCATCGGTCAGGTTGATATGCCCGTTGGGGTTGTAGGCCAGCAAGCCGCGCATGACCTGCGCAGCAGCGGCAATCAACAATCGATTCGCCGCCAACGTCGCGGTCAACTCAGCGGGCACGACAAAACGGTACTCGCCGTCTTGCGGGTCGAGCCCGGCTTCGACGCTGCGCCGCCAGGAATTCCAGATCACTTGCCTGACACCGGGGGGACGCTCGGTGACGCCCTTCAAGCAGGCTCGCCAAGCCTCATCCAGCGCCGGGCTTGAACCGCCATTCAACGACGCGGGGCCTAGGGCGGTCAGGTAGTCACGGTCTTCAACGTCCAAGGCCATCGGCTGTGCATTCATGACAGGTTCTATGTTCATATTTTCGACATGTCAGTATAGACATGTCATCCAAATGAACATCTCCACGTTCACTAAGCCTATAAACGCTAGTGTTTTCAAGACGTTATAAACTGGCACAGCCCTTGCTCCCATCGGTGTACCGACAACGAGTCGCGAACAACAATAAAAGGGAGTCATTCCATGAGCATGTCAAAAACCATCCGCCTGGGTCTTATCGGTGCCGGTCGCATGGGCAGCTTTCACGGCCTGACCGCCGCTCGCCACATCCCCGGCGCATGCCTTGGCGCCATTGCCGACCCCACGCCTGGCCAGGCCGCGAAGCTGGCGACGGAATTGGCTGTCGAGAAGGTCTACACCGATCCAAGAGACTTGCTGGATGACCCGGATATCGACGCCGTACTGATCGCCGCGCCGGCCCGCAGCCACGCCGAACTGGTGGTCAGCGCGGCGCAGGCGGGAAAAAGCGTGTTCTGCGAAAAACCCATGGCCATCACCCTGGATGAGGCCGACCGCGCCATTGCCGCCACAGCCGATGCGAGGGTGACGCTGCAAGTGGGCTTCAACCGGCGCTTCGCCAAGAGCTTTCGCACCGCACACCTGGACGTGGTTGCCGGCCGAATCGGTACGCCACAACTCCTGCGCTCGTTGACCCGAGATCCGGCATTGAACAACCCCGCCGCCTCGCCGCAATGGGTGATTTTCCTGGAGACGCTGATTCACGATTTCGACACCTTGCGCTACCTCAATCCGGGTGCCGAAGCGATCGAGGTGTTCGTCATGGCCGACGCGTTGATCGCGCCGGATTTCAAACACAAAGGCTTCCTCGACACCGCAGTGGTCACGATCCGATTCGACAACGGCGCCATCGCCACCGCCGAGGCCAATTTCCAGGCGGTGTACGGCTACGACGTCCGTGGCGAAGTGTTCGGCAGCGCCGGCATGCTGACCATGGGCAGCGTCAACGACGGCGATTTGCTGCGCTACCTGGCCAATGGCGTCCAGGCCGACACCCAGCGCATGGACACCGACTTGCTGCGTGACGCCTACGTGGCCGAGCTCAACCACTTCGTCGATTGCGTGCGCAGCGGTGAAAAGCCCCTCGCCAGCGGTGAAGACGCCCGGGCCGCGCTGGCGATCGCCCGCGCCTGCATCGAGTCGTTCCAACAAGGCAAGGCGGTGCGTGTGCAAGGAGCGCTTTCATGAGTGTCATACCGTTCAAGCTGGCGGTCAGCGCCGAGATGGTGTTCCTCGACCTGCCCTTTGTCGAACGCGTCAAACGCATCCATGCGCTGGGCTTCAGCGTCGAGATCTGGAACTGGACGACCAAGGACATCCAGGCCCTTGCGGCAACCGGCGCTGACTTCACCTCCATGACCGGCTACATCGCGGGCAACCTGACCGACCCCGAAGACATTCGGCAACTGCTCGACAGCGCCCGGGAATCCTTAGGCATAGCGACGCAATTGAATTGCCCGAGCCTGAACCTGCACGGCACCGGCCTGGGTGACCGGGGTCTGCCGGTCAAGCCCGTTGGCCAGGCCACCGGCCGCATGTGGCTGAGCGCCTGCAAGACCCTGGAAAAAATCGCCCGCCTGGGTGAAGACGCCGACCGGGTGTTCCTGCTGGAAAATCTCAACACTGAAGTCGACCATCCGGGCACACCGTTCGCCCGCGCCGACGACACCCTGGCGCTGATCGAAGCCGTGGGCAGCCCGCACCTGAAAATGAACCTGGACCTCTATCACGCGCAGATCGGCGAAGGAAACCTGATCGAACTGATCCAGCGCGCCGGCGACGCCATCGGTGAAATCCAGGTCGCCGATGTGCCTGGTCGTATGGAACCCGGCACCGGCGAAATCAACTATCCGGCGATTGCCAGGGCCCTGTCCAACATGGGATACCGCGGTGTCGTCGGCCTCGAAGGTTGGGCCAGCGGCGACAGCGAGCCGGCGCTTGAGCGCTTCAGGCAGGCCTTCACGCTGGATAGATGAGGCCCGTGCCAGCACTTCTCGATGACGTTCACTTCATAACAACAAAAGGAAACCCATCATGCGTCGTTGCACACTGCTGTTCACCACGCTACTCCTGTTTTTCAGCCAATGGGCCGCCGCCGACTATCGCATCGGTGTCAGCATCGCCAGGGTCGACGATAACTTCATGACCTATGTGCGCAACGGCCTGGACGAGGCCGCCAAGAAAGATGGCGTCCAGATCCAGTTCGAGGACGCCCAGGGCGATGTGGTTCGCCAGCTCAACCAGGTCCAGGGCTTCATCAATCAGAAAGTGGATGCCGTGATCGTCCTGCCAGTCGATACCTCGGCCACGGCCAATATCACCCGTGCGGCGGTCGAGGCGAAGACGCCGCTGGTCTACGTCAACCGTCACCCGGACGAACGCACCCTGCCCAAAGGCGTGGTCACGGTGGCGTCCAATGACATCGAGGCCGGCCAATTGCAGATGCGTTACCTGGCCGAAAAACTCGGTGGCAAGGGCAACCTCGCGATCATCATGGGCGACCTTGCGCAAAACGCCACCCATGACCGCACCGAAGGGGTCAAGCAGGTGCTCAAGGACTTTCCAGGCATCAAGGTTGTCGAGCAGCAGAGTGCCGAGTGGCAGCGCAACAAAGGCATGGACCTGACCAGCAACTGGCTGCTCGCCGGCAGCCGTTTCGATGCCATCGTCGCCAACAATGACGAGATGGCCATCGGTGCGGCCATGGCGTTGCAACAGGCCGGCAAGGGCAAGGGTGAAATCGCGATTGTCGGCATCGACGGCTTGCCTGACGGCCTGGCGGCGATCAAGCGCGGGATGCTGGTCGCCTCGGTGTTCCAGGACCCCAAGGCCCAGGCGACCAGCGCGGTGCAGGCAGCCCTGAAGATGATCAAGGGCGAGCCGGTGGAAGCTGAGGTGTGGGTGCCCTTCCAGTTGATCAAGCCTGAACAACTGGCGGTCTTCGAGCAGCGTTACAAGTAGCAACCACGGCGACAGCGCTGGCCGGTTTGAAGGGCCAGCGCTGGATCAAGCGATGTGCAACGCCCTGCCCTTGGTCTCGGCGAGGGCATTGTTCAACGCCACCCGGAACAGTTCGACCAGCACATCGATCTCTTCGGCCTGGATGATCAACGGCGGCAGGAATCGCACCACGGCGCCGTGACGCCCGCCCAGCTCCAGGATGACTCCCAGGCGCAGGCATTGGCGCTGGATGGCCTGGGCCAATGCCGTATCCGCCGGGGGAACCCGGCTGTCGCTCGGTATGTCGCTGACGACTTCCACGCCCACCATCAATCCCCGGCCACGCACCTGGCCCAGGCAAGGGTAATCACCCTGCAACTGGCGCAGTTGCTCCATCAGGCGCTGCCCCATGATGTCGGCGTGCCCTGGCAGGTTTTCGCTGATGATATGACGCAACGTTGCAGCACCCGCAGCCATCGCCATCTGGTTGCCACGGAACGTGCCGGCATGGGAGCCAGGCTTCCAGGTGTCCAGCTCCTCGCGGTAGACCATCACGGCCAATGGCAGCCCGCCGCCGATGGCCTTGGAAAGCACCAGGATGTCCGGCTCGATGTCGGCACGCTGGAACGCAAACAGCTTGCCGGTACGACCCAGGCCGGTTTGCACTTCATCGATGATCAGCGCCACACCATGTTGGCGCGTCAATTGACGCAAGCCCTGGAGCCAGCGTACCGGTGCCGGGATCACCCCGCCCTCGCCCTGCACCACTTCCACGACCACCGCCGCCGGTGGCAACACGCCCGATTCCGGATCGCTCAGCAGCTGTTCGATGAAGTGCAGCCCGGCGTCGATGCCGGCTTCACCGCCGATGCCGAACGGGCAGCGGTAGTCATACGGGTATGGCAGGAACTGCACGTCCGCCATCAGCGAGCCCAGCGCCTGTTTCGGCCCCAGGTTGCCCATCAGGCTCAATGTCCCCAGGGTCATGCCATGGTAGCCCCCGGAGAACGTGAGGATCGGCTTGCGCCCGGTGGCGATCCGCGCCAGCTTCAGGGCCGCCTCGATGCCATCGGCACCGGTCGGTCCGCAGAACTGGATGCGCGCGTGGCGGGCAAAGTTTTCCGGCAACGCATTGAACAAGTCTTCGACGAAGCGATCCTTGACCGGCGTCGTCAGGTCCAGGGTGTGCAGGGGCAAACCGGAATCGAGCGTCTGGCGCATGGCGGCAATGGCCACCGGGTGGTTATGGCCCAGTGCCAAGGTGCCCGCGCCGGCGAGGCAATCCATGAATAATTGGCCCTGGGTGTCGCGCACATAAAGCCCATGGGCTTCCTGCAGGGCCAGCGGGATGCGTCGCGGATAGGAACGCGCATTCGATTCCCGGGCCGCCTGGCGTTGCAGGTACGGGTTGGTATTGAGTTCGCGAGGCGCCTGGTGGCGGAACTGCTCCAGCGTGAAGGTGGCGCTGGAGGATGAACGGGGCTGGACACTTTCCATTTTGACTCCCTGAAATGAGTACGAGGTCGCGGGCGATCAGCCCTGTCCTTGTGCCTGCATGGCCTGGCGCAGGCTCAGCGGGCGCATGTCGGTCCAGACTTTCTCGATGTAGGCCAGGCACTCTTCCTTGCTGCCCTGCATGTCCACGGTGCGCCAGCCAGCGGGCACGCTGCGGTAGTCCGGCCAGATCGAGTACTGCTCCTCTTCGTTGACGACAACCAGAAACCGCGTATCCGGGCTATCCAAACTCATTGCTTGCTCCTTGACTGGCATGACGGGAAAGGTCGCTACGATACAATACTAATGGTAGCGATTCTCATTAATATTTTAAAAAACTTATGTTGCTCGCCTGTTTCAGCGTCGGCGAACAGTCGCAAGACGCTGGTGTGCTGTTTATACTTCGCCCCCTCTGGACGATATCCCCTCTCAATTCGCGGTCACGGATGAGTCAATGATTCCCAGCCTTGCTCCGCTGTTCACCGGGCCGCTCGTGGCCTTCGAAGAAAAGCTGCAACTGCGCAGCCAGCCCCGCACCGATCTGCCGGCGGAGCTGTTCTTCCAGCGCGAGACGTTCAATGACTTCGTCGACGAGCTGCTGGCGCGCTACCAGACCGATGAACGCCTGGCGCTGGTGTCACTGTGGTCCAAGTGGTATTTCAGTACCTTCCTTGCGCCGGTGATGGCCGCCACCCTGCTGCTGCAACGGGACCTGCCGCTCGCCCTGAACGACGTCGGCTTGAAACTCGGCGACGACGCCCGGCCACAGGCCTTGCATCTGCGCGACGCCGGGCAACCCCTGCCTCGATGCACGGCCTTCGAACGGTTCCAGGCGCTGATCGAACAGCATCTGGAACCGGTCATCGACACGCTGGCAAGCGTCAGCCGCGCTTCGCCCCGTTTGTTCTGGAGCAACGCCGGCAACACCTTCGAGTTCGTCTCCACGCGGATCGACCTGCATCCGCTGGCAAACCCCGACAGCACCCTGCCCGCCCGGGAAATCCTCACCGCCCGCCTGCGCCCCGATGGCCGGCGCAACCCGTTGTTCGCCCCCGTGCGCTACCACGACATCGGCGAGGACGAGCCGCAGCGCCTGCGGCGAATCTGCTGCATCCGCTACCGCCTTCCCGGCGTCGGCTATTGCAGCAGTTGCCCCCTCGATGAATGCAAACGGCAGGATGCGGACGCCTGAGCGCGCTGATCATTTCGCCAATTGAAAGGGGTTCTCCGTCGCCCGGTCGTAATCGACGAGGTGGCCATAGTCGAGACGGTAGACCCGGTCCGCCACATCGAAATAACGGTCATCATGGGTGATGGCAATGACTGTCTTGCCGGCCGCTTTCAGCTCAGGCAGCAACTCGTTGTAGAACACATGGCGGAACACCGGATCCTGGTCGGCCGCCCATTCGTCCAGCAAGAAGACTTCACGGCCCTCCATCATCAGCAGCAGCAAGGCCAGGCGTTTGCGCTGGCCTTGGGACAACGCAGTGGTGGACAGGCGCCCGGCGGCGAATTCAACCTTGTGGGCGAGCCCCAGGCGCTCGAGATAGTGGTCCACCCGAGCCTCCAATCCTTCATGGTCGCCCGCCTCGCCCAGCACATCGGCGAACAGATAGAAGTCGGCGAAGATCGCGGCGAAGTGCTCGCGGTGCCATTCGCTGGTGCTGGCATCGAGCACCACCCCATTGAGTGACACCTCGCCCGCGGCGGGCACGTAGAGCCCGGTCAACAGCTTGGCCAGGGTCGACTTGCCGCTGCCATTGCCACCGACGATGAAAATCAACTCGCCGCGCCGGATCGTCAGGTCGATCGGCCCCAGCTCAAAGGCAAATTCCTCGTTCTTGCCGGCATACCGGTAATGCACATCCGACAGGCGCAGCTCGCGAAACGGCTGCGCCGCTTGCGCGGGCGTCTTGAACTCCACCGTCTCGCCCAGTGCCAAGGCGTCGATGGCCTGCAAGGCGACATGGCCGCGAATGACCGCGGGAATGGCATCGAGGATCATCGAGATCGGCGTACGCAGGAACATGATCGCCAGGACGTAGCCAACCACCACCTGCTGGCTCAGCAACCCCAGCCCCTGGCCGAGGAAAAACAGCGTGCCGATCAGCACGAACACCAGCAGCGTCGTCCAGTTCAGGTTCACTGCCCACAAGGTGTCGGCGCGCACCGATGCGTCCAGCGACGCTCGGGCAATAGGTTCGAGCTTGCGTTGATAAAGCAGATGCCGGCGCTCCCGGCTCAGGCCCAGTTCGCAACGCCCCTGGATCGCGGCTTCGAACTGCTCGGTGAGTTGATCGTCCTGTTGCCGGACAGCCTGCATCAGGCGCTTGACCTTGCGTCCCAACAACACATCGAGGCCGACGCCGGCGGCGATCACCGCCAGAGTCAGGCCAAAGAACGGCAGGCTCAGCCAGGCCATGTACGCCAGCCCTGCCAGCAACAGCAAGCCGTTGTACAAGGAAATCGGCAATTGCTTGAACGCCGTCGCGACGGTGGTCACGTCCTTGGTCAGGGCGTTGTAGATGCGTGGGCTACCCAACCGTTCGATGCGTTCGAGGGCAGTTCCCAGCACCTTGCCCACCAACCGCAAGCGCAACTGGTACACCAGGCGATGGCCGATCTGCACCAGCAACCATTGCGAGGTGACCCCGCTGATGAACAACAGCACCAGCAGGCCACCGAACAGCAGCAAGCCCTGGCCGAGGTCGTCCAGGCCTTGTTCCAGGCAGCGGTTGATGTAGCCGATCAGGCCGATACTGGTGGCCGCGCTCAAGGCACTGCTCAGCACCGCGAGGAAGATGCGCCACCGCGCGTTGTGCAGCAGTTCTTTCAATAACATCATGGGACCGACACCACCTTGGCAGAGGTTTGCAACAGTAAAGGCAGCAGGTTTTCGACCAGGCGCGGCTCGCCGGGCATCTCATGATGCCCCGCATCCAGCGTCCACTGGCTGACGGGTTGTCGCGCGTGGGCTTGCCATTGCGCGCGCAAGTCGCCGTGGGCATTGCCGCGCCACAGCCAGACCGGCACATCGACGATGGGCAAGGCCTGCTCGTACAAACGGGTCTTGATCGCCCGATATTGCGCCATCAGCGCCAGCAGTTCAGCATCCGCCGCTTCCCATTGCAGATGCCCGCGTACCTGCTCATCGTCCAACAACCGAGCGACACCCTCGGCATAGTCAAGGCCGGCCAACAGCCCCGTCAATCGCTCCCGTAGCGATTCTCCGATCGGCTGGCCGTGGTTGCGGCAATAAAATGCGAAATCGGCAATCAGCTGGCCCGCTTCGTCGCCCTCGCCGGCCAGGCTGCGCTGGGCATCGTGATCGAGCACCACCAGGCCTTCGACGCTGAAGCCGCTGGCTTGCAGATGCGGCACCAGCAACAAGGCCAGGCGCGCGGCGAGGCTCCAGCCCAACAGCACCAGCGGACGCGCTTTGAGCTGCACCGGGATGCTCGCCACGTATCGGCGCAACAACGTGTCCATATCGTCGTTGGCCCAGCCGTTTTCCAGGGCGGCAAGACCGAAGGCCGCGACTGCGCCGCGCAGGTTGTCCACCAACGGCTGGTACGCCTGCAGGTGCCCTTGCGCGCCATGCACCACCAGCAAGGCCGGTGCCTGCGGATCGGCGTCGTTGAGAACTTTCCATGGACCGTTGCCCTTCTCGCCCAGGCCCTGCACGAGATCACGCACCGTGTGCCGTTCGAACAGCAGGTTGGTCGGCAGGTTGAGGCCCAACCGTTCGCGGATCAGCGACACCACTTTGATCGCCGCCAATGAATGCCCGCCGACACTGAAGAAGTTGTCGGTCACACCGAGGTCGTCGACACCCAGCACATCGCACCAGATCGCGAGCACGGCGGTCTCCAGTTCGCCCTCCGGCGCTACGCGGGTGTTCTGCAAGCGTTGCCGGGCGCGTTCAAGCAGATGCTTGCGATCGAGCTTGCCGTTGCTGTTCAGCGGCATGGCCTTCAGCGCAAAGATACCGCTGGGCAGCATGTAGTCCGGCAGTTGCCGGGCCAGGCTGGCGCGCAACGGATCCGCGCCTTGGAACTGAATCTCGTCCGTCACCACAAAGGCCAACAACCGAGCGTGATCGCCTTCGCCATCCATCAGCACAGCCGCCTGCAAGACGCCCGGCTGGGCCAGCATCGCTTGCTCGACCTCCGCCAGTTCAAGGCGAAACCCGCGGATTTTCACTTGTTGGTCGTTGCGCCCCAGAATGCGCAGGGCTCCGTCGGCCTGGCGCAACGCCAAGTCACCGGTGCGGTACAAGCGTTGACCGCTGGCGGGATCGACACCGAAGGCACCGCCGCCGACATTGCGGACGTAACCCCTGCCGACACTGGCGCCACTGATGCACAACTCGCCGGCCTGCCCGGATGGTACCGATCGTTGCTGCTCGTCGAGCAAGTGAACGCGGTTGTCCCCCAGCACCTGGCTCAAGGCGCAACCATTCACGCCCTGCGCCAGATCGATGGCCCGCCACAGTACGCCGACGGTGGTCTCGGTCGGGCCATAGTGGTTATACAGCCGGCAGGTTGGTCCGGCCTGGGCCAAGCGGGTCAGCAACGTCTCGCCAATCGGTTCTCCACCCAATACCAGCACTTGCCGTGGCAGTACGTCGGCGGCCTGCTCGCCCATCAAGGCTTCGAGGTGCGACGGGACGATTTTCAGGACGTCGAGGGGATGACGCCGAAGCTCTTCGGCAAAGGCCTGTGCGTCGGTCACGGCCGACTGCGCGAGCACGTGCACGCAACCACCCTGCAGCCACGCCGGGAACAGCACGGTGTTGCCCAGATCGGCGAGCAGCGACGACACCAGCCCGTAGTGCCCGCCCTCGGGCAGTTGCAGCGCGCGGGTGACTTGGGTGACGTAATGACGCAACTGCCCCTGCTCGATCTGCACCCCCTTGGGCTTGCCGCTGGTGCCCGAGGTGTAGAGCACGTAGGCGAGGTCCTGCGCGGTGCCGGAGCGCGGTGTAGCGAACAGCGGCCCGTTGCTCGCCTGTGACCAGCAGAGCGTGCGCACCGACGTGTCCGGCAACAGGCCCTCCAGGTGCAGCAGCAACGCCGGTTGCGCATCGTCGAGTATCCCGGCCAGGCGCAGCGGCGGCTGCTGGGGATCCAGTGGCAAATACGCGGCACCGACCTTGAAGCAGGCAAGCATTGCCACCAGCATCTGCGCGCCGCGCGGCAGGTACAGCCCCACCACGTCTTCACGGCCCACGCCCGCGTGATCCAGGCTGCCGGCGACGCGGTCACTCAGCGCATCGAGTTCAGCGTATGAAAACACTTGGTCGGCGTAACGCAGCGCCGGGCGATCCGGCTGTGCCTGGGCATGCCGGCGCAGGGCCGCGACGATGTCCAGGTCCGCTGCGAGGTCAGGACTCGGCGACGACGCCAGGGACTCCTCGGGCAAGCGCGCATCGATGCCATCGATCAGCCCGTTGGGCGATTGCAGCACTTGGCCGAGCCAATGTTCGAAACGCTTGAGCAATGCCTGCATCTGCTCGCCGCGATACACCCCGCGATCATAAGCCAGCGCCAGTTCGCAATTGCCTTGGGCGTCGAGGACCAACTGCAGTTGCAGCTCGACCGGCGTGTCGAACGACAGCCATTGCAACGCGTCCGGTTGCGTCACGCGCAGTACCTGCAATCCGGCCTGGAAACTGGCACGCCACTCTGGCAACAACTGCGCCTGGCCAACGTACTCTTGCCAGTCGACGGCGCTCTCCAGTTGCCGGGCCAGTTGCCGGGCCAGGTTCACCGGGGTGCTGTGCTCGGATATCTGCACCACCATCGGCAACGTCTGTTCGAACACCCCAAGCGCGCCGGTCAGCTCCTCGTAGTTGTCCCGGGGGTCGTGCTGCAAACCAAGTTGACCCTGGCGTTGGCCATTAAGCCTGCCGAGCAGCGATCCCCAAGCGGCGAGCACCAGTTGTTCGACGGCCACGCCTTCGCCATCGGCCAATGCCGTGAGCAGCGCCGGCAGGGTCGGCGCCAGTGGCTGGCGGACCACCGCGTGACGGCCGTCAGCGATGCCGTAGCGCTCGACGAGGCGCATGCCCGGGACGTCTTGCAAGGCCAGGTTGCGCCAAAACTGCATGCCCTGCTCGGCGTCTTCATCCAGTTGCAGGCCATTGATCCATTCGACGTAGTCCGGGTACTGCATGGGCTCGTCATCGAGCGGCGCGGCGCGGCCGAGCAAGTGCTCGCGCAACTGGACCAGGCTGCGCGCGTCCAGCGAATACACCGGGACCGCCAGCATTAGCTGATCGTCGAGCAGCCAGGCCAGCACATCGGGCTGTTCCGCCTGGCAATGACGCTGGGCCTCCTCCAGCCATGCCGGCTCGTCGTGGCCGTCGGCTGTGCGCCCCTGGCGCCAGTCCAGGCGCAATGCCTGGGGCTCGATCACCCGCTGGCGCAACCCGGTGGCGCCCAGCGGACGCTCGTAGCGCAGGCACAGCGCCTGGTGCTGCGCCAGGCTGTCGCGCAAGCGTTGCTCCACAGTGCCTGCGGCAACGCCCGTCAATGACATGCGCACCCAGCGCCAGGCGTGCGGATTGGCCTGGGCCAATTGTTTCTGCTGGGGTGAAAGCGTGAGTCCGAGGTCCATCATGGGGTCAACTCTTCAAGTGTCTCTTCAGCCTGCGCCGGGGCGGCCATGACTTGGTGGCGGGCATAGATTTCGCCCATGGCCACGACGATTTTGCGCTCGCCCTCGAACGGATCCCGGGCGTGCGCCGCCAGCATGTTATCGAGCATCACCACATCGCCCTGTTGCCAGTCGAAGCGCACCGCACACCGGTCGTAGGCGGCATTGATGGCGTCGATGGCTGCCGGTTCGAGTTCCGAGCCGTCACCGTAGAACACTTGCCTCGGCATGGCCGACTCGCCGTCACGCAGGAACTGCTCGCGGATATCGGCATCGAGAAACGCCGGGTGGTACAGCTGGATCTGGTTGAAGAAGCTCTCTTCGCCGGTCAACGGGTGCAGGATCACCGCCGGGCACACTTGGCGGGTGTGCAGGTCGTTGGCGCCGCGCCATTGGAACTCGATGTTGCTCTCACGGCAGATCCGCTCGACCTCGGCACGATCCTCGGTCTGGAAGAAGTGCTGCCAACTGACGTCCAGGCTGGTGCTGAAATTGCGCACATACATCAGTTGTTTGCGCCGCAGGTTCGCCTGCAGCCAGGCCGGCAGTTCACGGTAGACCTCGCGGCTGTCAACGATCGGCGTCGCGCCACCGGAAGTCGCCGGCGTCTCGCAGTAGAACCACTGTCGACGTGGCCAACGATGCTGGTGCGCGCTTTCGTTGTGGAACAGGATCATCCGATCCTTGGGGTATGGCGTGGACTTGTAGATGTTCTTGCCGCCCTCTTTCTTAGGCAGGTCACCGTATTGCCCGTACAGCTGCGGACACAGGGCCTGGCAGAACGCCTCGAAATCCGCCGGGGTCGGCAAGTCGAAGCCCCGGAACAGGATGCCGCCATGCTCGCGCAGCCAGTTCTCGACCTTGTCGCGGTTGGCTTCGGCCCAGATGGCCGGGGCCAACTCCCGGTCCCGCAAGGAAACCAGCAACGGAAATTTCGAGTCCTCTCGCAGCGGCCGGGCTTCGATGGGCTCGCGGGTCGCCGCCGATCCGCTCTGGCGCATCTTGCCCAATTTGTTCATTTTGCGTTGCAGCGGATTGTCCGTGGACATTGCAGCAGCTCCCTTTACAGTCGCAATCAAGGTATCGATGGGGGTGTCCGGCGCGCCGAGGGCCTGCTCCAGCAGCGACTCGAAGGCACCGCGCAAGCGTTCGACAGTGGCCGGGCGGAACAGGCTGGTGCGGTACACCCAGCGCAGGCTGATGGCATCACCGTCTTCGCTGGCGAACAGGGCCATGTCGAACTTGGAGTGGTGCTGCTCGCCCGTCAGCGGCTCGACCTGCAGGTCGCCCAGTCGGCGCTGCTGGCGCGGCGTGTTGTCGAGCACGAACAGGGTCTGCAACAGCGGGTGCACATTGGCCACGCGCGGCAGCTCCAGGCATTCGACGACCCGCTCGAACGGCGTGTCCTGCCAGGCGAACGCCTGCAGGCAAACCTCGCGGACTTGCAAGGCCTGCTCGCGCAAGCTCAGTTCCGGTTGCACGCGGATACGCAAGGCCAACAGGTTGACGAAGAAGCCGATCAGCGATTCGGTGGCCGGATGGTCACGGTTCGCCACGTCCGTGCCGATCACCAGGTCGCGGCCCTGCGTCTCGCGTTGCAGCACGGCGGCGTAGCATGTCAGCAGGAGCATGAACGGCGAGGTGCCGCTGTCCTGGGCGAACGTTTTGAGCCGGCCAACCGTGGCGGGCGGCAATTGGAAATCCACCGCCGCCCCGGCGCCGCTGTCACGCTCCGGACGTGGAAAATCGAATGGCAGTGGCACCTGCGCGGGGATGCCCGCCAAGGTCCTTCGCCAGAAATCCAGGCCTTCACGCTGACGCAACCGGACCGCCGCCGAGCTTTGCCAAACGGCGTAGTCGACGTATTGGATCGGCAACGCTTGCTGGGTCGGCAGTACGCCGGTGCTGTAGGCCTCGTAGCCTTCGATCAGTTCGTCGACCAATACGGCGCCGGACCAACCGTCGGAAGCGATGTGGTGCATGACCATCTGCAGCACATGATCCTCTTCGCCGAGGCGATACAGGACCACTCGCAGCGGCGCCTCGCTGCCGAGATCGAACGGACGCAGCGCCATGTCCCGGGCTTCATCCGTCCACTGTGTTTCAGTCGAGGCAAGGGTTTGCAGAGCCACCGCCGACTGCGGGTGAATGCGCTGGCGCAGTTCGCCGCCGCGGGAGTGATAGGTGGTGCGCAGGATGGCGTGTCGGCTCACCAGCCGCTGCAACGAACGCTCCAGGGCCTGGATATCCAGTCGTCCACGCAAACGGACGCTGCTGCCCATGTTGAAGCTGCTGTCGGCCAGATCAAGTTGTTGCATCAACCAGACCCGTTGTTGCGCCGAGGACAGTGGCTGCTCGATGTTTTGGTCCACCGCTGGGATCCTCAGCGAAGCCAGGTCCTGCTCGGCGGCAAGGCCCTCGATTCGCTCGGCCAGTTGCGCCAGCACAGGTGTTTCGAACAACCAGCGCAAGGGCACCTCGAAGCCCTGCTCACGCAGGCGAGCGCGGACCTGGGCGGCCATCAGCGAATGCCCGCCCAGCTGGAAGAAATGTCCATCGGCCGGGACGTCCTGCACGTCCAGTACCGAGGCCCAGATCTGCGCCACCAAGGCCTCGCTGGCCGACAGCGTACGCCCGGTCGCCGGCGTGCTGCCGACAACCGTTTGCAAGCGCGGCAGTTGTTTGCGATCGACCTTGCCGTTGCTGTTGAGCGGCAACCGATCCAGCGCTTGCAGGTGCGTCGGCACCATGTAGATCGGCAAGCGCGCCTGCAAGTACTCGCGCACAGCCGCTTCATCAGGTGCAGCGTCCGGTTCTGCCACCCAGAACGCGACCAGGTGCTCGCCTTGCACGGCCACGACGGCTTGCAGCAGTTGCGGATGGCTCAGCAAGACGGCCTCGATCTCCCCCAGTTCGATGCGGTAGCCACGCAACTTGATCTGGTCGTCGGTGCGTCCGAGGTAGTACAGCTGGCCGTCGGGCTGCCACCGCGCCAGATCGCCAGTGCGGTACAAACGGCCGCCGTGACCGAACGGGTCGGCAATGAAGCGCTCGGCGGTCAGCCCCGGCTGCCCGGCGTAACCCCGGGCCAGGCCGTCCCCGGCGATATAGAGTTCGCCGACGCAGCCTGGAGGCACTTCGCACAGGTGCTCATCGAGGACATGGCAACGGGTGTTGAGCAACGGCCGGCCTATCGGGGCCACGGGCAATTGCAGCGTGTCGACGGGCGTCTGGGTCGACCACACCGTGGTCTCGGTCGGGCCGTAGACGTTGATCAATCGAGCCACGTGCTGCTTGAGTTCGCTGGCCAGTTCCGCCGACACCGCCTCGCCGCCGGCCAGGGCCACTCGTCCTTCCAGCACCTGGCGATCACCTTGCAACAGCATCGCCCAGGTGGCGGGCGTTGCCTGGATCAGGTCGACCGATTGTTCCTTGATCAAGCGTGCGAGCAACAGCGGATCCTGGCGCTCGTCCTCCTCCGCCAGGACCACCGTGCCGCCACGCACCAGCGGCAGACACAGTTCCAGGCCGCAAATGTCGAAGGTCACGGTGGTCAAGGCCAGGTAACGCTGCACATTGTCCAGTGGCAACGCCTGCTCCATGGCCAGCAGGAAGTTGGCGAAGTTGCCACGACTGATCTGCACGCCCTTGGGTTGCCCGGTCGATCCCGAGGTGTAGAGCGTGTAGGCCAATTGCCCGAGGTGCCTAGGCAATCCCGGCGCCTGCGCGGGGAGTTTCGCCAACGGCAGGTCTGCCCACAGGCACATGCGCAGCTCGGCAGGCCAATCCGAAGTTGCCGAATCGCAGAGCAACAAACGCGGCTGCGCCCGGTTGAGCACCTGCGCCTGGCGAGCCGGCGGATGAGCGCGGTCGAGGGGCAAATAGGCGGCACCGGCCTTCTGGATGCCCAACATGCACACCAGCAGCCGCTCGTCCCGAGGCAGGCAGAAGGCAACCAGCGATTCGGGCCCGACGCCTTGGGCCAGCAACCAATGGGCCAGGCGGTTGGCTTGGGCGTCCAGGGCGGCGTAGCTCAGTTGACGATCCGCGCAATGCACGGCAATACGCTCGGAATGCACCGCGGCCTGCACTTCGAAACGCGTCACCCAATCCGCTTCGCCGTGCAATGGCAACGACTGCCCGGCAGTCGCCAGCGTCGCAACCGAGCGCAGCGGAATCTCCAACAAGCGAGCATCAAGATCCATGCCCGCCAGGCTGGCAAGCAACGCCTGGTAGTCCTCCACCAGTCGCTGGGTGATGTCGGCACGCAACAATGCCGTCGCATATTCGACGATCAAACTGGTGCTCGCCTCGGCACCGCGACCTTGGGTGAACAGGTTGAACGTCAGGTCGAACTTGGCGCTCACCACGCCACCCGGTAGTGCCAACGCCTGGGCAGAGATGCCGGGCAGGTTCAGGCTGCGGGAGTCCTGATGGTCGACTTGATAGTTGAACATCGTCTGGAACAATGGTGTGCGGTCCAGGCTGCGCTCGACATCCAGCACTTCCAACAACTGCTCGAACGGCAGCGCCTGATGGGCCAGGTCCTCGGTCAACTGGCTGCTCAGGGCCTGGACGTACGCTTGCAGGCTCTGGCGACCATCAATCTGTATGCGGTGGGCCAATGTGTTGACGAACAACCCGACCAACGCTTGGCTTTCCACCGACTCACGCCCCGCCACCGGCAAGCCGACGGCGAAATCATTGCGTCCGCCATGGCGCCAGAGCAACAACTGGTAAGCGGCGAAATACAACACGAACGGCGTGACGCCAAGCGCCCTCGCCCGGGCCTCGACCGCAGTGCTCAGCGAACTGGGCAGGACATATTCGTCCCGCGCTCCGCTGAACGTCTGCAACGCCGGCCGTATGGATTGCTCGGGGAACTCCAGCGGCTCGTTACCCAGGCCTTCCAGGCGTTGTTGCCAATAGCCCAACAATGCCTTGCCAGGCGCCCCGGCCAGGTGTTGCCGCTGCGCCTTGATCAGCGGCAGCAAAGCGCTTGCCGCCGGCAGGGTCCGGTCTTGATAAAGCGCTGCCAGGTCCTGGACCAGCAAGCCCATGGACCAGCCGTCCACGGCGATGTGGTGCACGTTGAACAACAGGCGATAGTCGTCGGGTGCAGCACAAAACACATCGATGGCCAGCAGCGGTCCCTGCGCGAGGTCGAATACCCGCCTGGCCGCGCTGGCAATGGCCGCATCCTGTTCCGCGTCACTCAGGCCGCCGATGTCATGGACGTTGAAGATCGGCGCAGCTGTGTCGTCCAGACGCTGCCAGACTTGCCCCTGCTCTTCGAAGAAACGACAGCGCAACGCGTCATGACGGGCCGCCAGCGCCTGACAGGCGCGTTGCAGGCGAGGCACGTCCAGTTCACCGCGCAAGGCCAACAACTGGGTGACGTTGTAGGCGGTTTCAGCCGGATCGAACTGCTGCATGAACCACACCCTTTGCTGGGCATGGGACAGCGGTTGCGGTTGCCCCGCGTCCTCGCTCGGCGGCATGGCCTCAGCGACCGGCGCGACAACCGGCGCGAGCACCTTGGCCAGTTGCCGAGGGGTCGGGTTTTCCAACAGTTGCCGGGGCATCAGGCGCAAGTCGGCCTGACGCAAGCGCGCGATCAACTGCAAGCTGAGGATCGAGTCGCCGCCCATGGCAAAGAAGTCGGCGTCCGGCCCGAGGGCAGGTTGCCCGAGCAGTTCGCGAAAAGCCGTCAGCACCGCAAGCAATGCTGGCTCGGCGCGGCAGTCGATGCACAGGGCCATGGCCGCCAATGTCGGATGCTGCAGCACGTCCCGCGGTTGCAGCTTGAGCCCTTCCCGGGACGCCAGGCCAATCAATTGCAGACTGAGGATCGAGTCCCCGCCGAGGGCGAAGAAATCATCCTCACGGCCAACTTGCGCGCACCCGAGGATCTGGCACCACAGTTGCGCCAGGCGTTGTTCGGTGTCGCCGTTGGGTTGCTCGGCGGCTTCGGCGACCGGTTCATCGACGGCTGGCTCCGGCAATGCACGCCGATCCAACTTGCCGTTGGCCGTCAATGGCAGCGTGTCCAGTGCCAACCAATGGGCCGGCACCATGTGTTCCGGCAGCAGCCGCCTGGCCTCGGCTTGCAGCGTCGCGAGGGCTTCGGTCGACACCGCAGGGCTGAGATACGCCACCAGTTGCGTCCGCCCTTTTATCTCGCAGGCCAGCACCGCGCCCTCGCGAACCTGGGGCTGGGCGTTGAGCCAGGCATTGACCTCGCCCGGTTCGACGCGGAAACCGCGAATTTTCACCTGATCGTCCTGACGCCCGAGAAATACCAGGCGCCCTTGGCGATCCAGGCGAACCCGGTCACCGCTGCGATAAAAACGCTGGCCCTGGGCGGTGGAGCCGAACGCGCGCGCGGTCAATTCCGGCTGACCGAGGTAGCCTTGGGCGACCTGCGGACCACCGATCAGCAGCTCACCGGCGACCCCGAGCGGCACCGACCGGTCGTGGCCATCGACGATGCGCAACTCACAGCCGGACAGCGGCTGGCCCAACGGCAGATACTGACCCGCTTCGAACGCATCGGCGTCGAGGATTTCTCCGCAAGCCACGCCGACCGTGGTTTCCGACGGGCCATAGTGGTTGAAGATCCGCAGTTGCGGCGCCAGTTCACGCAGCTTGGCGAACAACGCCTGGTCGAAGCCCTCGCCTCCAAGGATCAGCAAATCCTTGGGCAGGACACGACCGGCGTCGTCCAGTGCCAGCAAACCACGCAAGTGCGAAGGGGCGATCTTCAGGCAGTCCACCGGATGCTGGTCGAGAAAATCAGCCCAGCCGGGCGGATCGAAGGCCAGCGATGCCGGCGGCAAGACCAGCGGGTCGCCCGAATTGAGCGCGGCGAAGACAGAGGTCAAGCCAAGGTCGGCGGCGACCGTTGCCAAGGTCGCCCAACGGCTTGCGGGTTTGGCTTGCAAGCGTTGACCAACGGCATTGGCATAGTGCGCGAGGTTGGCATGGGTGACCTGCACGCCTTTTGGCTGGCCGGTCGAACCCGAGGTGTAGATCAGGTACGCAGGTAATTGTGGCTGGCTGAGGCTTTCGTCCTGACTGATGTCCGCGTTAACCGACCAGTCGGCGACACCCAATGCCACGTGCGCAATACCCAGGCCGGTCTCCGGCGCTTGCGCCAATGTCAGCCACAGGCTCGCGCCGCTGTCTTGCAGCAGTTGCGCGAGTCGCCCGGCCGGTTGTGCCGGGTCGAGAAACAGGCAAGTCGCGCCACGGTGCCAGCACGCCAGGGTTGCCAGCAGTTGTTCAGGGCAACGCGGCATGCACAGGGCAACCACCTGCCCCGGCCCAACGCCCTGCCCGGCCAGCCGTGCGGCCAACGAGCAACTGGCCGCGCCGAGCGTGGCGTAATCAATGCGCTGCTCCACGCTGCACAACGCCATGGCATTCGGCGTGTGCGTGGCCCAGTGCAGCACTTGCTGGTCCAACGGCAACGCCATCGAGTCCAGGACCGGGCCGCGCACTTCACTCGCCGGGGACACCAGTTGCAGATCCGCCAGGCGCCGCTGCGGATGCGCCGAACCCTCGTGGAAAATCGCCAGCAAGTCGTCGAGCATTTGCTCGACCGTGGCCGCGTCGAACAATTCGTCGCTGTATTCCAGTTCGCAGCGCAACTGTGCATCGGCGGTGCGGACCATGCGCAACGTCAGGTCGAAACGTGCGTGGCGTTGCGGCGGGTCGAGCACTTCGACCGCCACGCCGGGCAAGGCCAGGGTGCGGCTTTCGGGCAGATCGACCTGGACGAACATGACCTGGAACAACGGACTCGAACGCGGACGCTCAAGACTTTCGAGGATGTTCTCGAAGGGCAACTGCTGATGGTCGAACGCCGCCGCAACGGTGTCGCGAGTGCGCAGCAATGCGCTGCCGAAGTCCGGGTTGTCTTGCAGGCGTTGGCGAATCACCAGGGTATTGAGCAGCGGGCCGATCAACGGTGCCAGCTCCGGACGGTCACGTTGCGCCGCCGAGGTGCCCATGCACAGGTCCGTCTCGCCGCTGTAGCGCGACAGCAGGCAGCTGAACGCTGTCAGGCCGTAGATGTACAGCGTCACCCCGTGATTACGGATGGCCGCCTCGATCGCCGTTGTGAGGTGCGGCGGGAGTTCCCGGGCCAGGACCGCGCCACTGTGGCGGCGTTGTGTGGCCAAGGGGCGCGGGCGGTCCAGCGGCAACGCCATTGGCGCAGGCGCATCGGCCAGTTGGTCGCGCCAGAAACCGATGTGCTGCTGGCAACTGTCGCTGTCCAGCCATTCACGCTCCCACGCGGCGAAATCGGCGTATTGGATGGGCAATTCGGGTAGCGCGACAGGCTGGTTCGAGGCGAGCGCCCGATAAGCCTCGGCCAATTCGAGGGTCAGTTGCTGGGCCGACCAGGCGTCATAAGCGACGTGGTGAATGGTGAAAAACAGCCAGGTGGAATGCTCCTGGGCGTCGCTGAACGCTTGCCAGCGCCAAGGCATCGATTGTGCCAGGTCAAAGGGTTCGGCCAATTGGCGGGCGTATTCATCGGCGCACCATTGCTCGTGTTCCGATGCTGGGATGGCCAACCGTTCGACGCCAGGCAACTGAACCTGTTGTGGCTCGCAATGGGGCTGTAACTGTCCGCTGGCGTCAGGGCTGTAGCGCGTGCGCAGGATCTGGTGGCGATCGACCACCTGCTGCATCGCCTGCTGCAAACGCTCGCCGTCCAGGCGCCCATCGAAACGCAGCACCGAGCACAGGTTGTAGAGCGCGCGACTGCTCAGGGCTTCAGCCGACAGGAAACGCCTTTGCGCCTGCGCCAACGGCCTGTGCTCGCCGTCGTCGAGCACGGCGGGGACGATCGGCAGGCGCCAGCTGTCAATGCCCTTCTCGGCCAGGCGTTGGCGAAAGACCTTCTTCTTGTCCGCGGGCAAGGATGCCAGCCGCTGCGCAATCTCCAGGAAAGCTTGTTGCGTCATCGTACTCATCCTTACAGTTCCATCTCGGCCAACAGGCGCTGCATTTCGTCCAGGGCTTCGTCGGTCGACGGCCCCTGGGGTTTTTCGATCTGTTCGGCGAGCGCGGCGATCGTCGGGTTCTGGAATAGGCTGCGCAACTCAAGCTTGACGCCAAAACGGCTCTCGACCTGGGTCATCAAACGCATGGCCAACAAAGAATGGCCGCCCAGCTCGAAGAAGCTGTTGAACACCCCGACCTGCGGCAACGCCAGCAGCTCCTGCCAGATGTCCGCCAATTGCCGCTCCAGTTCGTTGCGCGGCGCCACACCCTGGATCGCCACCGGCTGCGGGGCCGGCAAGGCCTTGCGATCGATCTTGCCGTTGGCATTGAGGGCAAACCGTGGCTGTTCGATGAAACCGGCCGGAATCATGTATCCCGGCAGTACGCCTTCCAGATACCGACGCAGCGCCGCCTGATCGACCGGGCTCGGTGCCTGCAACCAGGCAAACAGGCTCTGGCTGCGGGCATCGATCATCACCACCGCTTCTTCCACGCCGGGGTAACGGCGCAGCAGAGATTCGATTTCACCGGGTTCGATGCGGAAACCGCGCACCTTGACTTGGAAGTCACCGCGTCCGACATAGGCCAGCCGCCCATCGTGGCGGCGGCGCACCAGGTCGCCAGTGCGATACATGCGGCTACCCGGCTCACCGGCATATGGGTCAGGCAAATATGCCGCCGCCGTGGTAGCCGGCGCGCGCTGGTAACCCCGGGTGACGCCGGAGCCGGCGATATACAGCTCACCCGTGGCGCCCAGTGGCACCGGACGGAGCATGTCGTCGAGCACGTAGCAGAGCGTATTGAGCAGAGGCATGCCGATATCGGCGACGCCGGACGGCACGTCCTGCAATGCCTGGGTGGTCGACCAGACGGTGGTTTCCGTCGGGCCGTAGGCGTTGATCAGCGCCACGCCACGGCCCCGCAGTTCGTTCACCAGCTCACCGGGCACCGCCTCGCCACCGATCAGGCCACGCAGCGGCGGCCAATCGGCCTGGCCGGTTTCCAGCAGGATCTGCCAACCCGCGGGGGTCGCCTGGAATACCGTGGCCCGGCGCAGCAGCGCGAACAACTGATGCCCATCGACCACCTGCTCGCGGCGCGCCAGCAGGATGGCCGCGCCGTTGACCAGCGGCAGGAACAGCTCCGGCTTGCACATATCGAAGGCGTACGTGGTGCTGGCGAGCCAGACATCTTTGGCGCCAAGGGGCAGCAAGCGATCGAGGCCGGCCAGCAAGTTGCTCAGGTTGCCACGGTTGACCTGCACGCCTTTCGGTGTGCCAGTCGAGCCCGAGGTGTAGATCACGTAGGCGCGCTGCTGCGCATCGATCGGCAATGCAAGATTGGCGTCGCTGCGGGTGTCCAGCGGCAACCGGTCGAGCAGAATGTGATCAACGCCGCCCAAGGCCTCGGCGCAGAGGCTTTCAGTGAGCACCAGGGCCGGGCGCGCATGCTCGATGATGAAGGCCAGGCGCTCGCTCGGGTACTGCGGATCCAATGGCAGGTACGCCGCGCCGGCCTTGTGGATCCCGAGCAGCGTTGGCAGCAGCCATGGGCCACGGCTCAGGCAGACCGCAATCAGATCATCCGTGCCGACACCTTGCGCCCGCAGCCAATGGGCCAGGCGATTGCTGATGGCATTGAGCTGCGCATAGGTCAGTTGTTGGTCCTGGCAATCCACCGCCAGCGCATCGGGCGTCAGGACGGCCTGCGCTTCGAAGCGGACGATGACGTCCACTGCCGGCGTCAAGGATTGTGCCAGACAATTCCATGGACGCTGGGCCAAGGCATGGTCGGCGTTGGCCAGGTCGATATCCCAGAGGCGCGCATCCGGTTCTTGCAACATGCCTTCGAGCAGATAGCGGAACTCATCGGCATACCGTTGCGCGGTCTGTGCCAGGAACAGATCGGTGTTGTATTCCAGCACGCATTGCCACTCCTCGCCCTGCTGCTCGATGTGCAGGCCGATGTCCACCAGGGCACTGTCGCTTTCGACGTTGAGCCGTTGCGCCGGCAAGCCGGCGAAGCGTTGTTCGAGCGTGGCGTTGGCATCGCGCTGGATCAGGTTGAACAACGCCTGGAACAGCGGCGTGTGGCTGAGATCGCGGCGCACCTGCAAGGCTTCCACCAAGCGCTCGAACGGCACGTCGGCATGCTGTTGCGCCGCCAGGTGCGTGGCGTGCAACTGCTGCCAGAACTGCTCGACCGATTGCTGGGGATCGAGGTGGCTGCGCAGGACCTGGGTGGTGGCGAAATAGCCAATCAGATTGTCGGTGTGGGCCTGATGACGATGAGCGACCGGCAGGCCGATCCAGATTTCCCGTTGGCCCGAGTGTCTGGCCAACAAGGTTTTCCAGGCCGCCAGCAACGGTGCGAAAGCGGTCAGGCCATGGCGCTGCGCCGTCTCGCGCAGGTGCTTGACCAGCGTCGCCGGCAGGTTGAAGCGCAGGCGCTGGCCCTTGTAGCCCTGCTCGGCGGGCCGCGGCATGTCGGTTGGCAGGTTCAGCACCGGCGGTTCGCCCGCCAGCGTGGCTCGCCAGTAGTCAAGCTGCGACTCGATCCGCGCCTGCCCCACCGGGCTTTGCCAACTCGCCGCAATGTCGGTGAACTGCAGCGGCAAGGCTGGCAGGCACGCCTCGCGCTCTTCCAGCAACGCCTGGTAGATCACTTGCAGTTCATTGAAGAGAATCTCCAGCGAACGCGCATCGGCGATGATGTGGTGCAAAGTGACTTGCAGCACGCTGCGATCCTGGCCCACATACACACGCACCCGCCACAGCGGCGGCGCGGTGAGGTCGAATGGGCGCTGCGCCTCCTGGCTGAGCTTTTGGGTGAAGCCACTCGCATGTTCGTCTATTTCCAGCGACTCGAAGCTCAGCGCCAGGGTGCCGAGGTCGTCGACGTGCTGGCGTGCGCCGTCGGCGGTGTCGCTGAACACTGTCCGCAGGCTGTGTTGGCGAACCACCAGTTGCGCCAGCGCCTGTTCCAGCAAAGCCGGCTGCAGGAGCCCGTCCAGGCGCAAGGCCAAGGACAGGTGATAGGCCTGGGTGTCGCCCTGCAGACGGTCGAGGAACCACAAGCGTTGCTGAGTGAAATGCAACGGCGTCGAGGGTTCTTCGAACGCACGCAGAATGCCGTCGGCCTCGGTGCTGGCCTGGGCCAAGGTGGCGGCCAGGTCGCGCAGCACCGGTTGTTCGAAGACGTTGCGCAATGGCAAGCGTCGGCCATGCTGTTCGGCGATTCGTGCCACCAGCCGCGCCGCCAGCAACGAATGTCCGCCGAGGGCAAAGAAGTTATCGTCGGCGCCAACGTCGGTGCATCCCAACAACTCCTCCCAGAGCCCGGCCAGGGTCCGCTCCCACTCGCTCGACAGCGCGCCCTGCTGGCCGTCACGCTGCTGCGGTGCCGGCAGGGCCTTGCGGTCGACCTTGCCGCTGGGGCTCAACGGCAGGGTCTCGAGGCGAACGAACTGGCTGGGCAGCATGTAGTCCGGCAACTGCGCGCCAAGGTTGGCGCGCAGCGCCGTTTCGTCCAGTGCGTCGCCAGCGTAGTAACCCACCAGCCGCGCCGATTCACCGTTGCCCAGCAGCACCACGGCCGCCTCGCGAACCCCGGGGATGCGGGACAGCAACGCTTCGATTTCGCCCAGCTCGATACGGAACCCCCGCAGCTTGACCTGGAAATCCAGGCGTCCGAGGTAATCCAGGCTGCCGTTGCTATTGCGGCGCACCCGGTCACCGGTACGGTACATGCGCGCGCCGGCGACGAAAGGATCCGGCAGGAACGCGGCGGCGGTCAGGCGCGCGGCAGCGAAATAGCCTCGACCCAGGTTGGCCCCGGCCAGGTACAGCTCACCGGGCACACCGGCGGCGACCGGTTGCAGGTCGGCGTCGAGCACGTAGGCGGCGGTATTTGCCACCGGTTGCCCGATCGGCACCTCGACGGCGCTTTCGTTGCCGCTGCGTACTTCGAAGGTGCTGTAGACGGTCGCTTCCGTCGGGCCGTAGCCGTTGATGACGTTGGCCCCCCTGCCCTCGATGGCTTCAGCCAGTGCGCACGGCAAGGCTTCGCCACCGGAGATGGCGCGCACGCCCTGCCAACTGCGCGAAGTGTGCGCCACCAGCATGCGCCATGTGGCCGGCGTGGCCTGCATGACGGTGGGTTGTCCGGTGATCAGCAACTGATCGATCGCTTGCGGATCCCGCGCCTGTTCCCGATCGGCCAGGAGGATGCTGGCGCCATGGGCCAGGGGCAGGAGCAACTCGACGATGGCAATATCGAACGTCGCGGTGGTCAAGGCCAGGACCCGGTCACTGGCCGTCATCGGCAAGACCTGTTCGACAGCCAACATCAGGTTCATCAAGTTGCCACGGCTGATTGCCACGCCTTTGGGCTGGCCGGTGGAGCCGGAGGTGTACAACACGTAGGCGAGCTGGCCGGGGATGCAGGCCACAGGCTTGCGCGTGCCGGTCGAGCCGCTGGCGTCGATGTCGAGCAACGGCAGCCCGGTGTTCCACTGCGCCAATACGTTAAGGCTCGCGGCGGTACCCAGGCATAACGTGGGCTGCGCCGCTTCGAGAATGTAGCGGCCGCGCTCCGGCGGCGTGTCCTCGGCCAACGGCACGTACGCCGCCCCGGCCTTGAGCACTGCCAGCATCGCCATGGGCAGGCGTGCATCGCGGGGCAGGCTCAACGCCACGCGGTCTTCGACACCGACGCCATGGGCCTGCAACGTCGACGCGAGCGCCTCGGCGGCCTGGTCGAGTTCGGCGTAAGTCAGGTGCTGATTGCCTGCGACGACGGCAATCGCCTCGGGCTGGCGGGCAACCTGGAGCGCGAAGGCTTCGAGCATGTCCTGCTGACCAGCCACCGCGCGGCCATCGATCCGCGCCAGGGCCCGTTCAGCGCTCTGCCATGCCAGTTCACCCAGAGGCTGGGCGGCTTGCTCGATCAACGCATCGAGCAATGCCAGGTATTGCTCGGCCATGCCTTGCGCAGTCTGCTGGCGGAACAGATCGCGGCTGTATTGCAGGCTCAGGCTGATGCCATGCTCGCTGTCGCGCACGTCCAGGTGCAGGTCGCACAAGGCGCTGTCCGGGCGGTTGTCCAGCGGTTCGGCGATGACGTCGGTGAGCTCGAAGCGCTCCAGGGCGTTGCCCGGGAAGTAGTTGAACATCACTTGGAACAGCGGGTTGTAGCTCACCTGCCGGACCACGCCCAGCTGTTCGATCAAGTAGTCGAACGGCAAGTCCTGGTGGGACTGGACCGCCACGGACAAGGCCTGCAATTCGTTCATCAGTTGCAGCGGGCTGCGCTCGCCGGAGAGCTTCTTGCGATACACCAGGGTATTGACGAAGCAACCCACCAGCGGCTGCAAGACCGCATGGTGCCGATTGGCCGCCGGGACGCCGACTAGGATGTCGTCTTCGCCGCTGCGGCTGCGCAGCAGCAACTGAAAAGCGGCCAGCAGCGGGATGAAGTTGCTCCAGCCGTGGCGGGCGCTGAAGGCCTTGAGTCGTGCCGCCAGCTCGTCAGGCAAGCGACACTCGACACGTCCACCGGCCTGGCTGGCCTGGGCGGGACGAGGAAAATCGGCGGCCAGGTCGAGCACCGGCAGCTCGCCGGCCAGTTGTTCGCGCCAGTAGGCCAGCTCTTGCTCGCACGCCTTGCTGCCCATCCAATGGCGCTGCCACACGGCGTAGTCGGCGTATTGCATTGCCGGGGCGGGCCGCGGGGTCGCCAGGCCCCGGCGCCGATTGCGGTACTGTTCGCAAAAGCCGTCGATGATCAGCTGCAGGGACCAACCATCGGCAACGATGTGGTGGCAATTCAACGACAGGACAAACGCCTCCGGCGCCAGGCGATACAGCCTGGCGCGCAGCAGCGGCGCCGCGTCGAGGGCGAACGGCGTCATCGCGTCCCGGCGCAGTCGTTCGTGCAGCGCGTCTTCGCTCGCCACATCGATGACCGGCAAATCAACTTCGCTGTGCGCCAGGACAACCTGGCTCGGCCCTTGAGCCGCACCGATGAACCCGGTGCGCAGCACCTCGTGCTGGTCGAGGACCGCTTGCAAGGCAGCGCGCAGGTCAGCGACGTGCAGCTCGCCCGTCAGGCGCACGGCGCCGGCCAGGTTGTACGCCGGACTGTCGGGGTCGAGTTGTTGCAAGAACCACAGCCGTTGCTGGGCAAACGACAGCGGCAGCGTTTCCGGGCGCGGCAGCAAGGTCGGCGACGGTTTTACCGCGCCCGCCTGGTTCTCCAGCCAATCGGCCATGGCGGTGATGGTCGGACGTTCGAACACGACCCGCAACGGCAGGTCCTTGCCGCTGAGCTTGCCGATCAAGCCGATCAGTTGGGTTGCCAGCAGCGAATGGCCGCCCAGCTCGAAGAAATTGTCCTCGACACCCACCTGGCCCAGGCCGAGCACGCTCTGCCAGGCTTCCACCAACTGGCCTTGCAACTCGCTGCTCGGCGCCACATAGCGGGCCTGGCTTTGCGCGGCGAAGTCCGGCGCGGGCAGCGACTTACGGTCGATCTTGCCGTTGCCGTTGAGTGGAAAACGTTCCAGGAACACGAATGCGCTCGGGATCATGTAGGCCGGGAGATTGCCCAGTACATGCTCGCGCAACGTCTCGATGCCGCAGGCCCCATCGGCCACGATGTAAGCCACCAGCACCTTGGCGCGTTGCTGGTCGTCACGGGCCACAACCACGGCTTCGCGCACGCCGGGGTATCGGGTCAGGCAAGCCTCGATTTCGTCCAGCTCGATGCGGTGGCCACGAATCTTGACTTGGTGGTCGGTGCGTCCGACGTATTCCAGGTCGCCGTTGGGCAGGAAGCGCGCCAAGTCACCGGTGCGGTAAAGGCGCGAACCGTCGTTGGCGATCGGATCCGGCAGGAAGACTGCCGCCGTGCGTGCCGGATCGGCCATATAGCCGCGCCCGACGCCGACGCCGGCGACGAAGATTTCCCCGACCGCGCCCACCGGCATCGGCTGCAAATCAGCGTTGAGCAGGTACAAGCGATTGTTCAGCGTGGCGCGGCCGATCGGTACGTTGATGCGTTGTTCCGGCAAGCGTTCGAGCAGCGGATGAAAGGCCACGTCATCGGAGCATTCCGCCGGCCCGTAGGCGTTCATCAGCGGGATCGCCGGATAACGTTCGAACCAGCGACGCGCCAAGGCTGGCGGCAAGGCCTCGCCCGTGGCGAGCACCCAGCGCAGGGACGAGGTTTCCAAGCCGGCGTCAAGCAGGCTTTGCATCAATGACGGCACCGCTTCGAGGATGCTGATGCCGTGACGTCCGATGGCCGAGGCCAATGCCTCGGGGTCCTGCACCACGCAGTCGCCGAGGATCACCGTGCGCGCACCCAACACCAGGCCGGCGAGGGTTTGCCAGACGGAAATGTCGAAGCACTGCGGCGCGGTCTGGGCGATCACGTCGTTTGCATCGAGCCCCAACCCCGGCAGTTTGCCGAGGATGTTATTGAGCATGCCCGCCTGCGCAACCATTGCACCCTTCGGCGTGCCGGTGGAGCCAGAGGTGAAGATGCAATAAGCCAACGATGTGTCGTGCACGGTGACGTTCAGGTCATCGTCGCCGTAGCTGCAAAGTACCGAAGGGTCGTAGCGCACGGCCTTGGGGCGCTGGTCGAGCAGGTCGAGGGCCTGCATCGCCAGTTCGCCCTGCCCTGCGCTATGAATCAGCAACGGCGTGCGGCTCTGGCGCAGCACCTGGGCCAGGCGCTGGGCCGGGTTGCGCGGATCGAGCGGCAGCCAACCGGCACCGGCCTTGAGCGTGGCGACAATCATTACCACCAGGTCCAGGCCCCGTTCGTCGAACACCGCGATCAGATCGTCACGGTTCACACCTTGCGCGCGCAAATGTCGGGCCAGTCGGTTGGCGGCGCGGTTCAACTGATCGAACGTCAGGGTTTGCTCGCCGTGGACAATGGCGATGCGTGCCGGGGTCTGGCGAACCTGTTCCTGGAAACGTTCGATGTACAACGGTTGCAGCAGTTGTTCGTCGGGTTCCAGTCCGCCACCGGCCCAGACCTCGTGCTGGTGGACGATTTCACTTTCATCGAGCATTGCCAGTCGATGCAACGGCGTGCCGGCATTTGCGCCGAGGGCTTCGCCCATGTTCAATAACAAGGTGCGGAAATGCCGCAGCATCTGCTCGACTTCTTCACGCAGGAACCAATCGGTTTGGTAGGTCAACTGCAGGTGCAGACGCTCACCTGGCACGATCACCACGGTGATCGGGTAGTTGGTGTGGGTACGGTTGGCCATGTCGCTGATCAGGTAGTCCAACTGCCCCTGGCGCAAGTCGGCGGCAATGGGCGCGTTCTCGAACACGAACAGGCTCTGGAACAGATCCTGGCGCTGCACATCGCTCCAACGCTGGATGTCCGCCAGGGAAACACTTTCATGCTCGCGCAGGCTGAGGTTCTCGGTCTGCAAGGCTTTCAGCCACGGCCCGAGCCCTTCCTGCGGGCCATAGCGCCAGCGCAGCGGCAAGCTATTGATGAACAGGCCGACGATGCTTTCCATGCCTTGCAGGTGCACCGGACGGCCGGCGACGGTGATGCCGAATACCAAGTCGCGATCGCCGCTATAGCGCGCCAGCAACAAAGCCCAGGCGCCTTGCACCAGGGTGTTGAGGGTGAGGCCATGTTGGGCCGCAACGCTCTGCAACGCCTGGGTCTGCCCGGGTTCCAGGAACTCGACACAGTCCTCGACCGGTTCGGCAGCGCCTTGGATGCGGCCAACATGACCGAAGCCAAACTCGTTCGGCGTGTCGAAGCCCGCCAGCCGCTGTTGCCAGAAGGCTTGGTGATCTTCCGGTTTCTGGGTCTCCAGCCAGCGGATGAAATCGCGATAAGGGCGCGGTGTCGGCAGGTTCAGTCGACGTCCTTCCCGGGCGGCGCGGTAGCCGTTGAGGAAGTCCATCATGATGATCGAGAAGCACCAGGCATCCATGAGGATGTGGTGGTAGCTGCGCACGAACTGGTAGGTGTCGGGTGCCAGTTTGTACAGCCTGACTCGCATCAGTGGCGCTTTGGTGAAGTCCAACCCTTCGGCGCGTTCTTCGCTGAGCAACTGCTCGAGGCGATCCTGTTGCTCGCCTTCGCTCAGGTGCGACCAATCCTCGAAGGTGATCGGCAGTTCGACCTGCTTGTGCACCACCTGCATCGGGCGCTTCTGCTGCTTCCATACGAACGAGGTGCGCAGCAGTTCATGGCGCTCCACCACCTGCGCCCAGGCCTGGCGGAATGCCGCGAGGTCCAGGTCCGGCATGACCATGACATGGCGATATTGCAGCAGATACATGCCCTTGCCCGGGTGCATCAGGCTGTGGAACAACAATCCTTGCTGCATGGGAGCCAGCGGGTAAATAGCTTCGATGTTGCGCGAAAGAGCCTTGACCTTGTCGTTCATGCTGACGGTATCCGAACCTGTAATGTTTGGGACGCGGGGGCTCATTGCTCTAGTTGCTCGAGCAGCCCCAGGAATTCATCGTCGGACAGGCCGGAGTCGGCGAAGTCCGAAGCCGTGGCGCGGCCCACCGACGGGGCCTGGCAGTGGTCCAGCAACGCAGTGATCCGCTGCTGGAACTGGCGCGCCAGTTCGTCCACCAACACCGGGTCGTGGACCTTCGGCGCATAACGCCATTCGACGTGTAGCTGGCCTTCGTTGACCAGCGCCGTCACGTCCAGCCAATGGGTGCGGCGGGTGCTTTCGGCACGCATTGCGGGGCACACCGGCCGCGCCAGGCGCCAGAGGCTCGATGCGCCGATCCATTGGTCGACCCGCCCCAGGTAGTTGAAGGTCAGCAGTGAGGCTGCTCCCAGGCCATGGGCCGGATCCTGGCGCAACAGGCCGTAGCCGATGCCTTGTTCAGGGACGCGGCGCAGGGCTTCCTTGGCCGCGATGATCGAGGCTTCCGAGTCCCGGGCAGTGTCAACCGCGAGCGGGTAGCGGCTGGTGTGCCAACCGATCGAGCGCGACAATTCGGGGCCCTGCTCCCAACCGCTGCGCCCGTGGCTTTCCAGCTCAAGGGTGACGCGCTCACGGCCCTGCCATTGGCCGATGACACCGGCCAATGCGGCCACCAGCAGATCCTGGACCTGGGTGCCGTAGGCCGCGTGACAATCGCCCAGCAGCCATTGCGTGTGCTCGACCGACAGCTGCATGTCCAGTGTGCGGCTTTCGCCGTACGGATTGGGCTGTCGAGGAACGCTCTGTTCGGCGGCCAACTGCTCCTGCCAGTAGCCAACCTGGGCCAGGACGGCAGGCTCGCGACGATGCTCCTGCAAGGCCTCGCTCCATGCATGGAAACCCGCCGAAACGGCAGGCAACGCCACGTTCGGTTGCAGGTAGAGACTTTCCAGCTCTTGCAGCAGAACCTGCCAGGACACTGCGTCGACAAGCAAGTGATGCGCCGTGCACAACAACGCCTGGCTCTGGGGGAAATACACCCAGCGAATCAAAGGCGCCTTGCCCAGATCGAAGCCTTGTTGCCAGCGTTTCAACAGCGCGTCATCCAACGCTCCATCCTCGACCTGAAACAACCCGTCGAGCTGGCTTGGGGAAAACGCCTGGTAGCGCTGCTGCCAACCTTGCGCCGACGCTTCGAAGACCAGGCGCAAGCTGGCATGACGCTGCAGCAGCGCACCGACGGCCTGGGCAAATCGCGCCTGTTCCAACGGCGCGTTCAACGCCAGCAGCAACGATTGGTTCCAGTACCCGGGCTCGGTTTGCTCCTGGGCGAAAAACCATTGCTGGATCGGTGTCAGGGGAAACGCTGTGGCAGGTTCAAGCACGGCCGATGCAGCGCCCTCCTTCACCGCGCCGAGATCGACCACCTGCCCGGCCCAACCGCGCACGGTCGGGAACTCGAAAATCTGCTTGGGCTTGAGTTGCAGCCCCTGCTGCTTGGCCCGGGCGATGATCTGCAAACTCAGGATCGAGTCGCCACCGACACTGAAGAAATTGTCATCGACCTGCAGTCCGGGGTTATTGAGAATCTCGCGAGCGATGTCGAGCAGACGCTGCTCAAGGCTGCGCTGTGGCGTTTGTACCACTCGAGCCAAGGCGCGCACGGTCTGTTCGGCGAACAACTGCTTGGGCGTCATCCCGATATCTTGCTGGCGCGCCAGGGCAATGATCTGCAGGCCGAGAATCGAGTCGCCGCCCAGGGCAAAGAAGTTGTCATCGGGCCCCAGGTCGGGATTGCCGAGCAGCCCGCGCCAGATGTCGAGCAACGCGCTTTCGACCGCGTCCAAGGGTTGCTCGACAGGAGCCGTCGCCGACGTTGTCGCCGGCGCTTGCTCGGCCAACTGCAGCAATGCCTTGCGGTCGACCTTGCCGTTGGGCAACAAGGCAAACCCATCGAGGCAATGCCACTGGGCCGGTTGCATATAGTCCGGCAGTTGCGCTTGCAGGGCGGCTTGAATATCAGCCAGCGCGCTCGCCGGCGCGACCAGGAACGCCACCAGGCGGTTGCCCGTCAACGGCGAAGGGTTATTCAATACCTGCACATCGCTGACCTGCGGCATCGCCCGCAGTCGTGCCGCGACTTCCGCCGGCTCGACCCGATAACCGCGGATCTTGACCTGCTCATCGAGCCGACCGAGAAACTCCACCTGCCCTTGATGATTGAGCCGCGCCCGGTCGCCGGTGCGATAGCCATGGGCTCCGAAGCGGCTGCGGTCGGCGTCGCTGGCGCTGAGATAACCCAGCGCAACCGTCTTGCCCTGCACGCAGAGTTCGCCACTCACGCCGATTGGCAGCAGGCGGCCATCGGGGGAACGGACGCTGACCTGGACATTGGGCAGCGGTCGACCCAACGGTGCCGCGCCTTTGATATCGATCTCATGGGTCAACACCCCGACGGTGGTTTCACTGGGACCGTAGTGGTTGACGATGCGCAGGTCCGGCTTCAATGCCCGCAACCGCGAAACCAGTTCATGGCCCAAGGCTTCGCCACCGGTTACCAGGCATTGGCGCGGCAATAAGCGTTGCGGATCGTTGGCGACCAGCAAGGCGTTGAGGTGTGACGGTACGATTTTCAGCAGGTCCACGGGCTCGCGTTCAAGCACAGCCGCCAGCTCTTCGGCGTCGAAGGCCAGTTCCTCGGCCAACAGCCGCAGGCGACGGCCGCTGAGCAAGGCACCGAACAAGGCCGTGTGCCCCAAATCCGTGGCGCAACTGGCCAGGCTGGCCAGGCTGGCATCGGCCGGCAGGTCCAGGCGTTCCAGGCAGCCGGCCACGTAATGGACCAGGTTGCCCTGGCTGACCGCCACGCCTTTCGGCCGGCCGGTGGAGCCGGAGGTGTAGACGACGTAGGCTGGCAGGTCCGCGGCCAACGACGCGCGCAACGGCGATTCGCTCAATAACTCGGCACCTGGCAACGATAGCCAGCGCACCGAATCCGGCAACCAACCGGGACGCAGCCCTTCACCAACCCAGACCTTGGGCATCGCATCCTGGCAGATGTCCTGCAAACGCGACTGCGGCCACTGAGGATCGAGGGCCAGGTAGGTGGCGCCGCACTGCCAGGCCGCAAGCATGTGCATCACCAGCTCGCGGCTGCGGGGCAGGCACAAGGCGATGCGCGCGCCCTCCAGGTTCGCGCCTGCCTGCAAGCGCTCGCCACGGGCCACCACTGCCCGGCCGAGTCCGGCATAGCTGAGCGTGCCTTGCTCGTCTTGCAGGGCAATCGACTCGGGCTTTTGAACGCACTGTTGGACGAAGGCCTGCCAAGCGTTGTTGACCGGGACCGGCAGGTCCTCGCCACTGAGGATCGATTGTTGCGCGGGCGGCAGCCAGTCGAGCCCGGCGAACGGCACGTCCGGCTGCTCGATGACCGCGTGGACCAAGGCAACGAACTGATCGCGATAGCGCTCGACCGTTTCACGGCGATACAAGGCCTTGCTGTAGCGCCAGCGGCAAAGGAAGCCCTCCTCCTCGTCGATTACCACCATGTTCAATTCATGGGCCGCGCCGCGCTGCTCCGACAGCAGGCGGTCAACGTACTGTTCGAACGGCGCGATGCGCTCCTTGTTGAGGGTGAACATGTGCTGGAACAGCGGCGCCCGACCCACTTGCCGTGGCAGCTCCAACTGCTTGACCAGGCGCGAGAACGGATAGTGACGGTGTTGCAGGGCTTGCTTGACGGAGGCATCCACTTGCCTGGCCCAATCGCCGCTGGACAGCTCGGGTTGCAAGCGGCAGCGGATCGGCAGCGGGTTGACCAGATAGCCCGGCAAATGGACGTGCTCGCGGCGCAGGCGCCAGCCGCTGGGCGTGCCCAGGACGAAGTCATCCTGCCCGGACAACACGCCGAGGAACTGCTGGAACAACGAGAACCAGCAGATGTAAGGCGTCACGCCCCATTGACGGGCCACGGCACGAATCCGCGCCGTGGTGGCCGGGTCGAAACGAACCGACAGCTCGCCTCCCTGGAACGTCTGGTTGCTGCCGTAGTGGAAATCGGTCGGCAATTCCAAGGCCGGGGCACCGTCCAATTGCGCTTGCCACCATGCCAGCTCCGCCGGTTCGGCGGCTTCGCTGCGCACGTGCAAGTCGCTGCAATAATCGCGATACGCATCCGGGTTCACAGCGGGCAATGCTTGCTCGTTGATCAGCGCGAAGAGTTCATTGAGCACGATGTAGAAGGTGGCCAAGTCGGCGGCGATGTGATGAATCACCAGCAGCACGCTGTGCTCGACACGTCCGGCCTGGGTGTTGCTCAACAGGACGACCCGACTGACGTCGCCGGCTTCCAGGTTGAATGGTTTATCGGCCCACTCAATGATGCGCTGCTGCAATGCCTGCGCGTCGACCGCCTGCAACGTCACGCGCTCCAGCGGCCGGACGTGCTCGCGATGGCTCCACTGCAACAGGTCGCCATTGCGTTCGGCATAGGCGGTGCACAGCATCGGATAACGTCGCTGCACCGTTTCCCAGGCGCCTTGCAGGCGCTGGGGCAAATCCTCCGTGACGAACTGCGCCTTGATGCGTCCGGCGTAGGCAATGTTATAGGCGCAGCTGTCCGGCTCCAGGCGCTGCAGGAACCAGAGCGCCTGCTCGTTATCGGTCAGCGGGCGTGCCGCAAAATAATCGGGGTGCAAGGCCAGCCATTGCAGCACATCGGCGCGATGCGTCGTCAGTTCGCGCGCCAGTTCATCGTCCAGGGCCTTGGGTGATCCGGGGGTGATAACCAACTGGCCTTCGGCTTCCGACAGGCGAATTCCACGCAGCCAGCAGCGATGCATCAGGCGATCGAGCATTTGATGTCCTTCATTTTTGCTTGTTTGGAATAAGCCGCCCAATGCGGCGGCTTAATGCAAGTGCGTCGGGCTCAACCCGCCGGAGCAGGCTCGGCCATGGCAACCACGACCTTTCGTGCGCCTTGGAATGTCGAGCGGCCGTGGGCCACCAGCATGTTGTCGAGCATCAGCACGTCACCCGCCTGCCAGGGGAAGCTCACCTGGCAGCGCTGCAATACCGCACGAACATGCTCCAGGGCATCCAGCTCGATAGGCGAGCCATCGCCATAGAAGACGTTACGCGGCACGCCCTCTTCGCCCACGATGGAAATCAGCGTCTCACGCACGGGCGCGGCAAGGTTGGAGATATGGAACAGATGCGCCTGGTTGAACCACACCCACTCCCCGGTCACCGGGTGTTGGGCCACGGCCTGGCAGACCTGGCGCGTGGACAGCTCGCCGTCATCCTTCCATTGGAACTGGATCTGGTTGGCGCGGCAGAAATGTTCGACTTGCGCACGGTCTTCGGTGCTGAACGCCTGTTGCCAGGGCAAATCGAGACCGTTGCCGTAGTTGCGCACGTACATCAGGCGCTTCTCGGCGAACCGTTGGCGGATCGCCGGATCGAGTTGCTGGTAGACCTGGCGGCTGTCGGCGATGGGGGTTTCGCCGCCCACCGCAGATGCCTGTACGCAGTGGAACCAGATCTTCATCGGCCAGTTGAGCGAGTAGGACTGCTCGTTGTGCAGCGGGATCACCTGGTGGGCCGGGTATTCGGTGGAGGTGTAGACCCGGTTGTTGAGCTTGGTGCGCGGCGTCGAGGCGTAGTCGTAGGTCAGCAATTCGTGACCGAAACTGCGGGCGAATACTTCGAAGTCCGCCTCACCATTGAACGCAAAACCACGAAACAGGATGCCGCCGACACGCGGCAACTCGGTCTCGACCGCCTGCAGGATCTGCGCTCGGCTGTCCTGCCAGGCGGCACCACTGGTTGGCGCCTGGAAGATGAACGGCAAGGTCCGCTCGTTGCCCGGCAAGCCTTCCATGGATTGAACCTGTGCACGCGCCAAACCAGTTTCCATTTTGTGATCCCTCGCCATTCCGATGAGCGTGTTTTTTTTGAGAGCACAAACTAATACAAACGAGTAACAACCGCAATAGAGAATCATTGTCATTAATGACGTTTGTATGACAATCGACACAAATCATTTGGCCTGGAGCACGCTCTCCCGTTCAGCGATATGGGACATCAACAGGTAGGCGGAACCCAGCAACCCCTGCATCGTATCGGCGTAGCGGCTGCGGTTCAGATAGAGAAACTGGCGGTTCTTCACCGCAAACAGGTTCTGCCATTGAGGCGACTGGCGAAACGCCGCCGTGCTGGCCTCCGAATCGAGCAGTTCTTCGTAGGTATCGATAATGAAATCACTGTCGAAGTCGCCGATTCGCTCCAGGCTGTACGGCACGTTCTGGCGCGCTTCACGATAAGCGGCGACACGGCCGAGGCCGAAATCAGCGATGACGTCATCCATTCCGCCCCGGCCGATCAGTTGGAAACCGTCGGTATAGACCTCAAGGGTCGTGACAGTGATGCGCGAAGGGTCTTTGACCCGCTTCTTGAACTCGCTGACGATCCACTCGTACTCGCGGAGCATTTCTTCATAGCGTTGCTGCTTGCCCACCAGCTCGGCCAGTTGCTTGGCGTAGGTCTTGATGTCACTTTCCCGCGAAGGCAACAGCACGACCGGTGCGATTTTGCTGAGCTTTTCCTTGAGGTCGGCGTGATAGGACAGGCCGACGATCAGGTCAGGCTTCAGGGCGGCAATGGCCTCCAGGTCAGGCGACTGGTGCGAGCCGATGTACTGGATGCCGGTCACATCGAAGCGCTCCTGGGCTCCGCGAAACAGCACGTCCGAAAACAGCTTCTTGCGCCCTGTCGAGCCGCAGGGCTTGATCCCCAACTCCAGCAACTGAGTGGTCAGGCTGAAGTCGTGCAGGGAAACGATGCAACGAGGTGAGACCGGCACTTCGACCCGGCCGAAGCTGTTCTCGAACACCTTGGTTTCAGCCGCGCCGACGTGCATGGACATCAACGCCAACGGCACGCACAGCATGCCCACCAACCCTTGGAATATTGCTTTCACCCTTCCCCGCACGCGTTTGCCTCCAATAATTTCAAGATAAGCGTCGCTGTGTTTCTCAGCGACTGCGTTGGCGCGCCAACAATATGATCAGGTAAGGCGCGCCAATGATTGCGACCACCAGCCCCGCCGGTAACTGCAACGGCGGAAAAAGCCCCCTGCCCAGCGTATCGCCCGCCAGTACCAGCAACGCCCCCACCAACGCCGACAAGGGCATCAGCGCACCGTGGCGATCGCCTGCCAATTGCCGCGCCAGATGCGGAGCCACCAACCCGACAAACGTCATGGTACCGACATTCGCCACGGCCGCCGCGGTCAACATGACGCTGCACAGCAACAGGAAAATCATCACGCCGGTGACATTCAGGCCGCGGCTGAGCGCGACTTTTTCGCCCAGTTGCAACAGGTTCAACTGGCGATGGAAAAACAACAACGGAACACCTGCCAGCAACAGCCAGACGCCAAGGCTGTGCACCTGTGCCCAGCCAGCGCGATGCAAGCTGCCACCCAGCCACATGAGGGCCGACTCCACCTGGTCGATGTTGCCGTAAGTGATCAGCAGGTCAGCCACCGCGCTGAGCATGGCGGTAAGCCCGACGCCGACGAGGATCAGCCGCAGCGGCGAAATGCCCTGGCGCCACGACAACAGCGCGACGAAAAATGCCACGGCCAAGCCGCCCGCCAATGCCGCCAGCGGATAGAGTTCAAGGGGCAGCAGCGAGGGCCAGAGCACGATGATCAGCAGCATCGTCACACTGGCGCCCGACTCCACGCCCACCAGGCCCGGCGCCGCCAGCGGGTTGCGCGTCAACGACTGCATCAACAGGCCGGCCAGTGACATGGCCATGCCGGCAAGGATCGCCAGCGCGACACGCGGCAGCCGCAACTCCCAAAGCAGATTGCGCATGGTCGAGTCGACCTGTCCGGGGAACCACAACGCTTGCCAGGCCTGGGCAACCCCCAACGAATAACTGCCGACGGTCAGCGCGTACAGCGACAAGGCAACCAATGCGAAAATCAGCACCAGTACCGAGATCACGTCGACGGGCCGGGCCACCCAAGGCAGCAATGGCAGCGCCCTGGGCAACGTCAGTCCCAGGCGCGTCATTTGACTTTCCTCAACACCAGCGCGACAAAAATCGGCCCGCCGATCAGCGCCGTGACAATCCCGGTGTTGAGCTCGAAGGGCCGCACCACGGTGCGTGCGGCGATGTCCGCCAGGATCAGCAGCAGCGCGCCGAGCAAGGGCGCGGCCAGCAATAGCCGCCGATAATCGTCGCCAAACAACAGCCGCGCAGTGTGAGGCACCACCAGCCCGACAAAACCGATCGGCCCTGCCAGCGCCACGGCGCACCCTGACAGCAGGACCACGGAGGCCAGGCCGAACAGGCGCATTTTCAACAGATTGACGCCCATGCCGGCCGCGGCCTGCGGCCCCAGTCGATGAGCATTCAGGGCCCGAACATTGATCAGGCACAAGCCCATGCCCAACACGACATAGGGCCAGACCCATGCCTGCATCGAGCCTCCGGTCACGCCGATCGACCCGGTGAGCCAGCGACGCAGGCTGTCGAGCCCTTGCTGGTCGAGCAACAACAGGATCGAAGTAATGGCGCTGAACAACGCCGCAATCATCGCCCCGGACAAGGTCAGGCGGATCGGGTTATGGCCCCTGCCCGCCAGCAGCAGGACACCGATGGCCGCCACCAGGGCACCGCTGAACGCGAACAGCGGGATCATCGACAGGTCGTGCCCCGGCAACACCAGCAAGCCGAACACCACGAACAACGCCGCGCCGCTATTGATACCGAGGATGCCCGGGTCAGCCAATGGATTGTCGCCCACGGCCTGCATGATCACCCCGGCCATGCCAAGGCTGGCCCCCACCAGCATCGCGACCAACAGGCGCGGCAGGCGGCTGCCGCGGATAACGCTCTGGTCGGCGTTGTCCGGCGCATAAGCCACCAGCGCCTGCCAGGCTTCGCTCCAGGGAATACTCTTGGCGCCTACCGCCAGATGCAGCAGCGCGGCCAAGCCGATGGCGAGCAACAGGCCCAGCCACACCGGCAATCGCAATCCGTGACTCACATCGCCTCCCGCACAGCCGACGGCTGGCTACGGCTGGTTTGCGGGACACACAGCGGGTCGCCCGAATAGGGGTCGGTGATGATGTGCGCGTCCAGGTCAAAGACTGCCTTGAGGTTTTCGCGGGTGAAGACTTCGGCGGGCGCGCCCTGGGCCAGCAAACGTCCCTCGCGCATCATCACCAGGTGATCGGCATAACGCGCGGCCTGGTTCAGATCGTGGAGCACGGCCACGACCGTCTTGCCTTGCTCGCGCAGATCCACCAGCAGTTCGAGCAAGGTGATCTGGTGCGCGATGTCGAGAAACGTCGTGGGCTCGTCCAACAGGATTACCGGGGTGTCCTGGGCCAGGGTCATGGCAATCCAGCAGCGCTGCAATTGTCCGCCCGACAGGGTGGCCAGTGAACGATCGAGCAACGGCGCGATGCCCGCCAGGTCGATGGCGCGGTCAATGGCCTGCTGGTCCTGCTCGGACCACTGGCGCCACCAGCTCTGCCAGGGAAAACGTCCCTGCATCACCAGCTCCCGGACACTCATGCCGGCCGGCGAGGTGGTGCGCTGGGGCAACAGCGCCATGCGTTGCGCCAGCGCCCGGCGCGAATACTGCCCCAGGGCCTTGCCGGACAGGTGCACCTCGCCAGCGCTCGGGCGCAGCATATGCGCCAGCACATTCAGTAGCGTGGTCTTGCCGCAGCCGTTGGCCCCGATCAACGCCGTGAAGCAGCCTTCGGGAATGTCCAGGCTGACACCGTTGAGAATCTGTTGCTCGCCATAGCTCAGCCGCACATTGCTGGCTTTCAGCATGACCGTCCCTCCACCGCCCTAGAGGGCTTGATCGAATCGTCCATCGTACCGATCCCGCGCAATCGTTTCCCGGTGATAACGCCGCAAAACCCATCGGGGGCCCAAAAGTGGGCCACAGAATATGTCGAAACTAAAATAAT
Organism: Pseudomonas frederiksbergensis; assembly: GCF_035751725.1. Lineage (GTDB taxonomy): Bacteria > Pseudomonadota > Gammaproteobacteria > Pseudomonadales > Pseudomonadaceae > Aquipseudomonas > Aquipseudomonas frederiksbergensis_A. The sequence continues at coordinate 3,272,315 of NZ_CP142104.1, forward strand.
TTCCCTACAAGACTGACAATATTAATGCAAACCCTTATCATTCACAGTCAAATTATGGCCAGTAGACACTAACCTCGCTCGCGTGCCTGATCCCGCCGGACCGGGATGGCAGGCCTGCGAAGATCAATAACGACCCCCAAGGACTTCCTCGATGCTCGTAAGAAAAACAACAGTTGGCACCGATAAACGTTACGTCTCGCGTCATCCAGCGTTTCACCTGAGCACCCTGGCCCTGGCTTTGGGGAGCATCTTTTCAGCACAGGCGATCGCCGCGCAGGAAGACGCTGCCGCCAACGCCCCTCTTCAACTCGGCGAAATCAACATCAACGCCGCCGCCGTGGAAAACCCTACGGCGCCGTTGGCCGGCAAAGTCGCCCTGCGCAACGGCAGCGCCACCAAATCCAACGCAGCCATTACCGAAACGCCCCAGTCGGTGTCCGTGGTCACCGCCGACGAAATGCGCGATCGCAAGTCGGACACCCTGGCGGACGCCCTGAGCTACACCCCTGGCTTCACCAGCCAGCCAAGCAGCTTCAACCGCACCTCCGACCGGTTCCGCATGCGCGGCTTCGACGTCGAATCCGCCACCGGCGGCTCGCTGCGCGACGGCATGCGCCTACAGTACAACTCCTACGACGGTGTCCAGGAACCCTATGGCCTGGAACGCGTGGAAGTCGTGCGCGGCGCCGCGTCGGTGCTGTACGGTCAATTGTCGCCCGGTGGCTTCGTCAACGGCGTGAGCAAACGCCCGACCGAAACCGCGCAGCATGAGCTGGGGATGCAATACGGCAACCATGACCGCAAGCAACTGACCGCCGACTTCAGCGGCCCACTCGGCGACAGCGAGGTCCTCAGCTACCGCTTGACCATGCTCAAGCGCGACAGCGACACCCAGCAGGACTACATCAATGACGACAAGCTCTACATCGCCCCGGCCCTGACCTGGCGCCCTAATGAAGACACCTCGCTGACCCTGCTTTCGTTCTACCAGAAGAGCGACACCCGCTTCTCCGCCCCGCTGCCCTACCAATTGGTCAAAGGCGTGGGCAACGGGCCGGTCACCATCGGCCGCCACGATTTCATCGGCGAGCCCGACTACGACGACATGAATGGCGAGATGTCCGCCATCGGTTATGAGTTCGAACACCGCTTTGATGAACACACCCGTATCAGCAACAAGCTGCGTTACTACGAAGCGGATGTGAAGTGGAAGTATCTGCAGGCGCAGACCAGCGCGGCTGCCATCAACGGAGCAGCCAATACCGGCGTCCTTCGTCGCCAGTACAGCGACCGGCGCGAGCGCTCCCGGGCGTTGGCCAGCGACACCAACATCGAGACGCGTTGGAACATCGGCGGCATCGAGAACACCTTCCTGGTGGGCGCAGATACCTACGATGCCTCGTATGATTCGCATAACTTCCGCGCCAACACGTCCTCAATCAATATCGGCGACTACAACTACGGCCAACCGGTGGTCGTGAACAAGGATCGCAGCCGTGACCGCGGTTCGCAGATCGACACCTTCCAGACCGGCATCTACCTGCAAGACCAGATCAAGTTCGACGATCACTGGCTTCTGTTGCTGGGCGGTCGCCATGACTGGGCCGACCAGGACCAGGAAGGCTTCGCCACCGGCCAGAAGCTGAGCCAGGACGACGAATCCACCACTTGGCGCGCCGGCCTGGTGTACGAAGCGGACAACGGCCTGGCCCCGTACATCAGCTACAGCGAATCGTTCTTCCCGGTGGCGGTAGCCGACGCGCCAGGCCAGACGTTCGAGCCGACCGAAGGCAAGCAGTACGAAATCGGTATCCGCTATCAGCCTCCAGGCAGCAACACGCTGTTGAGCGCAGCGGTGTACGAGCTGACGCAGGAAAACGTCGTCAAGCGCGACCTGGCCGGCAACAATCCCCAGCAGATCGGCGAACAGCGCTCCCGAGGCCTGGAACTGGAAGCCAAGAGCGACGTCACGCCTCAACTGACGGTCATCGCGACCTACGCCTACACCGATTCGCGCATCACCAAGAGCGTAATCCAGAGCGAAGTGGGCCAGCGCAGCGAAGATACGCCTTACCACCAAGCCGCGCTGTGGGCTGACTACAACTTCGCCCTGTTCGGCGTACCACAACTGAAGGTGGGCGGCGGCGCGCGCTACAAGGGCACCACCCAGGCGTCGGGCATCGATTCACAATTGCCGGCCTACACCCTGTTCGATGCCATGGCCAGCTACCAGATCGACAAGAACTGGGACGTTTCCCTCAACGCGAACAACGTGACAAATAAAAAATACGTCTACTGTGAAGCCGCCATCTGCCGCTACGGCGACGAGCGTGAGCTGGTGACCTCCGTCAACTTCCGCTGGTAACCCGCCTGGCTCGGTCGGCGCCGACAAGCGTCGACCGAGTCATTTCACGCCCTGCCAACGCTTCTGGCGCCCCGCTCGAAACCCCTCATCACCCATCCTCCTGAATCCTCTTTTGACCTTGACGCATCAGATGACGACCGTCATATTACGATCATCATAAGCCAGCCAAAAACCGGCCAAGAGGGTTGTTTCATGGAAACCGGAAATGCATCAGTGATTGAAGCTGCGCAGCCACAGGCATCGAGCCCCGCCCTGACCGGCCGAGTCGTGGCGCTGCTCGCAGGCCTCGCGGCCATCGGCATGCTCTCCACCAATATCATCCTTTCGGCGTTCCCGGTCATCGGCGATGAGCTCGGCGTGACCGCCCGCGAACTGGGCCTGACGTTCTCCAGTTATTTCGTCACCTTCGCCCTGGGCCAGTTGGTGGTGGGGCCGTTGGCTGATCGTTATGGACGCCAGAAACTGGTGCTGGGCGGACTCTCGGTGTTCATCGTCGGCACCGTCATCGCAGGGCTCGCCACCACGCTCGATGTCATGATCGCCGGACGCATCGTCCAGGCATTGGGCGTGTGCGCGGCCTCGGTGCTGTCGCGCGCCATCGCACGGGATCTGTTCGAAGGCGAGACATTGGCCCGCGCCCTGTCGTTGACGATGGTCGCCACCGCCGCCGCGCCAGGTTTCTCACCCTTGGCGGGCAGCGTGCTGTCCGTCACGCTTGGATGGCGCGCCATCTTCATCCTGGTGGGATTGGCCGCCGTTGTGCTGGCGTTCTTCTATGTCCGCGATCTTGGAGAAACGCATCCCGCCGATCGCCGCGCGCCGCACTCCACCGGCAGCGTCGTGCGCGCCTACGCCAGGCTGGCGGTGGACAAGCGCTTTATTTTCCCCGCCCTGTCGATGAGCCTGTTGCTCAGCGGCCTGTTCGCCTCTTTCGCCGCCGCCCCGGCCATCCTCATGAAAGGCATCGGCCTGACGTCGGTGCAGGCCGGCCTGTATTTCGCATCCACGGTGTTCGTCGTGTTCGCCGCCGGCATGGCCGCACCGCGCCTGGCCCACCGCTTCGGCCCACGGCACGTTGCCCTGCTGGGGATCGCCTGCGCCATGGTTGGCGGGGGGCTGCTCATCGTCGGGCCGGCCTATCCAGGCCTCGGCTGGTATGCCGTTTCGATGGTGACATTCCTCTGGGGCATGGGGCTGGCGAACCCGTTGGGTACGGCGATCACCATGGGGCCTTTCGGCAGGGAGGCCGGGATGGCCTCGGCGCTGCTGGGTTTTCTCTCGATGGGTGCCGCAGCCTTGACGACCTGGTTAGCCTCGGTCTTGAGCTTTTCCCCCATCCTGACCGTGGGCGCGATCCAGGCGTTGACCTGCCTGGTCGCGCTGGTGCTGTTCTTCCTGCGCCGCTGATCCGCCGTCAGTCTTGCCAACGACGGAACAACACGCTGGCGTTGACGCCACCAAAACCGAACCCATTCGACAACGCATGGGTGATCGGCATCTGCCGCGCCTTCAGGCCGACCAGATCGAGCCCGTTGCCAGCCTCATCGGGATGATTGAGGTTCAGCGTCGGCGGCACGACCTGATCGCGCAGCGCCAGGACCGTAAAGATCGCTTCGATGCCGCCCGCCGCCCCCAGCAGGTGCCCGGTGGCGGATTTGGTGGAGGTGATCGCCACGCCGGAATCCGTACCGAATACCGCGCGAATCGCCGCCAACTCACCGGCATCGCCCACCTGGGTGGATGTCGCATGGGCGTTGATGTGTTGCACCTCGGCGGGGTTGATGCCCGCCTGGCGCAGAGCCTGCTCCATGGCACGGCGGGCGCCATTGCCGTCTTCCGGCCCTGCAGTCAGGTGATAGGCATCGGCGCTGGTGCCATATCCCACAAGCTCTGCCAACGGCTTGGCGCCGCGGGCCAGGGCGTGCTCCAGCGACTCGATCACCAGCAATCCGGCGCCTTCGGCCATGACGAAGCCGTCGCGACCCTGGTCGAACGGCCGCGAGGCCTCCTGTGGACGCTCGGCGAATCCCGTGGACAGCGCCCGCGCCGCGGCGAAACAACCCAGGGTCACGCGGTCGATCGCCGCCTCGGTCCCACCGCAGAGGGCAATGTCCGCCTCGCCACTCCTGATCAGCCGAGCCGCATCGCCAATGGCCTGTACGCCGGCGGCGCACGCGGTGACAGGCGCACCGAGCGGTCCCTTGAAACCATGCCGGATCGAGACCTGCCCGGCCGCCATGTTGGCCAGGAAAGCCGGCGCGGTAAACGGCGACAATCGACGCGGGCCGCGTGCATCGGTGGTGCGCACCGCATCGGCAATCGTGGCAAAACCACCCACGCCCGAGGAGATGATCGTCGCGGTCCGCTCCTGATCGACGGCTTCGACAGGATGCCAGCCAGCCTGCTCGAGCGCTTCGTGGGCCGCCACCAGGGCGAACTCGATGAAGCGGTCCATCTTCTTGCGATCCTTGGGCGCGATAAGGCGCTCCGGGTCGTAACCGGCGATGCCATCCTCCTCCAGGGTCGGCACCTGCCCGCCCACGGCAACCCCAGTGCCGTCGGTCACGTCGGCGGACAGGTTGCGAATGCCGGAGTGCCCGGCCAACAAGCGCTTCCAGACCTCTTCCACCGCGCACCCCAACGGTCCTACCATGCCAACGCCGGTGACGACGATTCGTTTTTGACCTTCGCGATTTTTCATGAAGCCCTCTTCGTATCAGGACGGATCTTGAACCAGATGGAATACATCGCCGGCAGGAACACCAGCGTCATGATGGTGCCGACGAACGTGCCGCCGATCAGCGTGTAGGCCAGCGTGCCCCAGAACACCGAGTGCGTCAGGGGAATGAATGCCAGGATCGCCGCCAGCGCCGTGAGCAGCACCGGGCGGGCCCGTTGCACCGTGGCTTCGATCACTGCGTGGAACGGGTCGAGACCTTCGTTGGCGTTGTGATGGATTTGCCCGATCAGGATCAGCGTATTGCGCATCAGGATCCCAGACAGCGCGATCAGGCCGACCAGCGCGTTGATGCCGAATGGCTGGTTGAAGATCAGCAGCGTCGGCACTACTCCGATCAGGCCCAGCGGTGCCGTCAAGAACACCATGATCATCGCCGAGATCGAACGGACTTGAAGGATGATGATCAGCAACGTCATGGCGACCATGATTGGCACCAGCGGCACGATGGCCTTGCCGGCCTTGCCCGATTCCTCGATGGCGCCGGCCTGCTCGATCCGGTAGCCGGCGGGCAGCGTGTCGATGACCGGTTGCAACTGCTTGATGATCGCGGTCGAAACGTCCGGTGGTTGCAAGCCTTCCGCGATGTCGCCGCGCACGGTCATGGTCGGCGTGCGATCACGACGCCGCAGGATCGGATCTTCCATGCGCACATCGACTTCGCCCACCTGGGACAGTGGTATACGCTGGCCCGTCGCGCCGACCAGGGTGAAGCCTTCGATCCTGGCCGGATCCAGACGGATGTCCCCGGCAGCGCGGCCCACCACCTGCACCGAACGGATGTCCTCGCGGACCGCCGTGATCGGCACACCGCTGAGCAGGAATTGCAGCTGCTGGGCGACCGCGTTGGACGTCAGCCCCACGGCCTGCAAGCGGTCCTGGTCGAGGTTGAAGTGCAGGGTCGGCACCAGCGGCCCCCAATCGATGTTGACGGTCCGCATCAGCGGGCTCGCCTGCATGATGCCCTGGACCTGACTGGCGATCTCGCGCAGTTTCGCCGCATCAGGCCCCATCACCCGATAAGCCACGGGGAACGGTGAATACGGGCCAAACACCAGTTGCGTCACCCGCACCCGCGCCTCTGGGGCGAGCCCTTCGGCGAGCGCTTCGCGAAGGCGGAACTTGAGGGCTTCGCGCGCTTGCTGGCTGTCCGTCAGCACGACAATTTTCGCAAAAGACGGATCGGGCAGCTCCGGCGCCATTGCCAGGTAGAAACGCGGCGCGCCTTGGCCGATGTAGGCGGTGACGATCCGCGCCTCCTCTTGCTGTTGCAGCCAGGCTTCGACCTTGGCGGTGGTGGCGCTGGTCTGCTCGATGGAGGTGCCGTACGGCATCTGCACTTCCACCAGCACCTCGGGCCGGTCCGAGGTCGGGAAAAACTGTTTCTTGACCAGGCTCATGCCAAGGATCGCCACCACGAATGTCGCGATCACTGTACCGGCCACCCACCATTTGCGCGCAATGACCTGCGTCAGCACCTGGCGGAAGCGGTTGTAATGGCGGGTGTTGTAGATGGCTGCGTGGCCGCCTTCGACCTGCTTGATATCGGGCAACAGTTTCACGCCCAGGTACGGTGTGAAGGCCACCGCGACCACCCAGGAAGCGATCAGGGCGATGCCGACGATCCAGAACATGTTGCTGGTGTACTCGCCAGCGGTCGATTGCGCGAAACCGTTTGGCATGAAGCCGATGGCGGTCACCAGCGTACCGGAGAGCATCGGCGCGGCCGTGTGGCTCCAGGCATACGCGGAGGCTTTGATGCGGTCGTAGCCCTCCTCCATTTTCACGACCATCATTTCGATGGCGATGATCGCGTCGTCTACCAGCAACCCGAGCGCGAGGATCAGCGAACCGAGGGTGATGCGGTCGAAATTCTTGCCGGTGGCGGCCATGACCACGAACACCACGGCCAACGTCAATGGCACGGCCGCCGCGACAACGACGCCGACGCGCCAACCCATGCTGAGGAAACAGACAACCATCACCACCAGCAGCGCGACGAAGAACTTGACCATGAACTCACCGACCGCCGAGTCGATGTTCACCGATTGATCGGTGACTTTGGTCAGCGTCATGCCAAGGGGCATGTCCTGGTTGATCTTGCTAATCTGCGCGTCCAGCGCCTTGCCCAGGTCCAGGCCGTTCCAGCCCTCGCGCATGATGACGCCCAGCAACAGTGCCTCTTCACCGCCGTTGCGCACCCTGAACGTGGCCGGATCTTCGTAGCCGCGCTCGACGGTCGCCACGTCCGATAATTTCAACGAACGCCCCTGCACGACCACCGGCGTGTCACGAATCTTCTGCAGTTTGTCGAAGGCGCCATCCAGGCGCAGGAACACCTGTGGCCCTACGGTTTCGATGGAGCCGGCGGGCGTGAGCATGTTCTGGCTGTTGAGGGCGGCAAAAATATCCTGGGGCAACACGCCCAGGGTCGCCAAGCGCTCATGGGAAAACGAGACGAAGATCCGTTCGGCCTGCTCGCCGATGATATTGACCTTCTTCACGCCCGGCACATGCAGCAGTTGCTGGCGCAGCGCCTCGGCATCGCGGACTAACAGTCGTTGCGGCTCGCCCTTGGCTTTCAGGGCGAACAAGGCAAAGGTCACATCGGAGAACTCATCGTTGACCATCGGCCCGATAACCCCGGCCGGTAGCTTGGTCGCCTCGTCAGCGAGTTTCTTGCGTGCCTGGTAGAACTCTTCCTGCACTTGCGACGGCGGCGTGCGATCGACCAGCGACACCATCGTGAACGCAAGGCCGGGACGGGTATAGGTTTCGGTGCGGTCGTACCACTTCAGCTCCTGCAGGCGTTTTTCCAGCGGTTCGGCGACTTGATCCTGCATTTCCTGGGCTGTCGCGCCTGGCCAGGCCGTGATGACTGTCAGTTGCTTGACCGTGAACGGCGGATCTTCCGCGCGGCCCAGTTGGAAAAACGCCAGGACGCCCGCCACGGCGATCAGCAACAGCAGGAATACCGTGATGGAACGCTCGCGGACGGCGAGCGCCGAAAGGTTGAAGCTCATGGGCGATTCCCCGCAACCTTCGTGTCTATCGGTTGACCCAGCCTCACCGCCTCCCCTTCGCGCAGCAGAGGGGCACCCAGCGCAACAATCTGCTCGCCTCTTTTCAGCTCACCCGAGACCTGCGCGGCATCATCGCTCAAGCCGAGCACCTGGACGGGACGCCAGGTGACTGTCGCCGGTTCCCCGGTGATCAACCAGACACCGCTGCCCTTGCCCGCGTCGTACAGGGCCGCGATCGGCACTTGCAGCGCCTGTTCCGAGCGAGTCCCCGCGGCGATCCGAAGCGTGACCGTAGAACCCAGCGGCGCGTTGGCGAGCGCGCCTTCCAACACATACCGAGCCTCGAAGGTGCGCGTCACACGATCAGCGGAATCCGACAGCAGCCGCAGCTTCGCAGTGACGGCCTCGCTGGTCTTGCCGTAGAGCGTCGCCTGGGCAACGGAGCCTGCCGTCGGCCGCAGGGTCTCGGGCAGTTGCACCACGGCTTCGCGCTGGCCAGCCCGCGCCAGCCGCACCACGATCTGTCCCGGGGCGACGACCTGTCCAGGCTCGGCCAGTGTCTCCATTACCACGCCATCGGCGTCGGCCAGCAGTGCGGCATACCCGGAGGCATTGCGGGCGACGTCCGCTTGCGCCTGGGCCGCGCTGAGCTGCGCCCTGGCGGTATCGGCCGCAGCCTTGATCTGGTCGTAGCCCGAGGCTGAGATGGCGCCGGCTTCGACGAGGTCCCGGTAACGCACCTCGTCATCGGCGGTCTGCTTCGCCCTGGCCCGAGCGGCGGCAACCGCTTCCTGTTGCGCTCGCGCTTGCAGGCCCAGGTCGACGGGGTCCAGGCGCATCAGCGGCTGACCCCGCTTGACGGTCTGGCCGGTATCGACCAGTCGTTCCAGTATCTTGCCCGACACTCGGAAGCCCAGGTCACTCTGGACCCTCGCCGTGACCACGCCGGTAAACGAGCGCGACTGGTCGGGCGAACCCAGTACCTGCGCAACCCTCACCAAGGGCGCAAGCGTGCGCGGATCTTTCTCGGTGGATGACTCGCCACACGCCGTCAGGACGAGAGGCAACAGGCAAGCGGCAAGGGTGACAGGTCGACGCCGGAGCATAAGGTCCCTTTCTTGAGCGGACAGGATGAAAAGCGCATTCTCATTCCAGTGACTAATTCTGTCAATCGTCACAACCCAGTCACACTCTCGTCGGCGCTTGCGATCCCGGCAGGCTTGGAAAAAAGCTTTCACTTCAAGGCTGGACGCGAATTGACAGGATGTGACTGCATAGTGATATGGTCACCCTCTGCACAGCCCCAAGGAATTGTTCCATGCCACCCCTTCGTCCCCTGGCTTTTCTCCTAGGCACCAGCTTAATGGCAGGTTGCGCAGTCGGTCCGGATTACCATCGTCCCTCCGCCCCGCTTTCGAGTCGTTACGTCGGTCAGCCTTCGGTCGAACAAAGCTCCGCCAGCGCCCAAGCCGACTTGGTCCGTTGGTGGGAAGCATTTGGTGATCCAACCCTCACCGCGTTTATCACCAAGGCCCTCGAGCAGAACCTGGACCTGGCGCAGGCATCGGCACGTGTCACCCAAGCCCGAGCGGGCCTGGGTGCCGCGAATGCCGCTTTGCTGCCCTCGGGAAACATCAACGGCCAGGCGGCACGCGCCTATCAATCGGTCGAGACCCCGCTCGGCCAGGTGCTGGATTCGACACCCGGCTATGACCGCTACGGAAACCTGTACGAACTCAACCTCGGCGCCAGTTGGGAAATAGACGCGTTCGGCGGCCTACGACGCGGACGCGAAGCGGCGATGGCCGAATACCAGGCGTCAGAAGCCGGTGTCGTCGCCACGCGACTGGCCGTCGCCGCTCAAGTCGCGGATATCTACATTGCCGCCCGCGGCCTGCAGGCGCGGCTGGATATCGCAAAGCGCCAGGTCACCACGCAGCAGGACTTGCTGGAAAAAGTCCGGCTGCTCTACAGCAAAGGCCTGGCCGCCAATTACCAAGTCCACCAGACCGAGGGGCAATTGTCACAGGTGCAGGCCACCGTGCCGGTGCTGCAGACTGGCCTGGACGCCGCGATGAATGCGCTGGATGTCATGCTTGGCACGCCGCCCGGCACTCATCGGTTACAACTGGCAGAGCAGCGCGCTATTCCCCTGGCTCCGCAAATAACCACAACCGGAACGCCGGCGGACCTGCTACGCCGCCGGCCAGACCTGATCATCGCTGAACGACGCTTGGCGGCGTCCAATGCGCGCATCGGCGAAGCCGTCGCCGAGTACTACCCGAAATTTTCCCTCAGCGCCTTGCTTGGCAGCGCCACGGCGGTATCCGGCGGCAATCTCTTGAGCGGCGGCGCGAGCCAATCGGCGGGTGTGCTGGGGCTGCGCTGGAGGCTCTTCGATTTCGGCCGCATCAACGCCCAGATCGACCAGGCCAAGGGCCAGGAAGCCGAAGCGCTGGCCGCTTATCGCCAGTCCGTGCTGCGCGCCACCGAAGACGTCGAAAATGCGTTTAGCGCCCTGGTCAATCGAGAAGCCCAGGCGACCACCCTCGCCGAGGGCGAAACCTCGCTGACGCAAGCGCGCCGATCCTCCTTCATCGCCTACCAGAAAGGCACCGCCAGCCTGATCGACGTGCTCAATGCGGACGAGACATTGCTGCAAGCGTCCGATGCCCGAGCGCAAGCGCGAACCGAATCGGCCCGGGCAGCGGTTGCGGCATTTCGGGCGCTTGGCGGTGGGTGGCAAGCACCTGAAGATGGCCCTGTAGCGACAAGGTGAACGTTTAAGAGAATAGTCACCAATCAACGACCGGAGGTGCCCTCCAGCCGAGCTCAGGGCATCAGGCTACGCAGAATGAGATTGGACGTGAGCGTGGGGGCTTCCTCGACGAAGTCGAGGTTGTATTGCAGCAGCAACGGGTTGACGAACGGCCGCAAGGCCAGGTGAATGGCCTCCACCGTTTCGTCCAGCGGCGTGCGTCGTTCAAACTCGCCGAGCTCACGCCCCTCGCGCACGATCTGCAACACGAAACCCTTGATCCGTTCGTTGTACACCTGGGAACTGGGCCAGCGCTCCGACGCCGAAAATGCGGCGATGTCGTAGAGCTTGCGGTCGTTGAAGAACAGGTCCACACCCGTGACCACCAGCGTCTTGACCAGCCTGCGCAAGCGCTCCGTCGCCGAGAGCCCCTCCACATTGATCGCCTCTTCCACGGCCTGGACGATCGTCGACAGGCAATTGGAGCAGATGGCTTCGCCGATGGCCTGCTTGGAATCGAAGAACTTGTAGATGTACGCCTTGGAGAAACCGATGGCCTTGGCCAAGTCGGAAACCGTGGTCTTGCCAAAGCCGTACTGGCTGAAATGTTCATGGGCAGCCGCGATGATCTGGTCACGAATTTCGTGATCGACGGGTCCACGGACGCTGGGGGATGCAATGGATGGCTGGTTCATGGGGGCAGCTTACGCACCCCAAGGAAGGTTGACAACTTATGACCAATCCAAGATTAAGTCACAAGATAGTCAATAGCGCTTCGATAACCAGCCATGGCCACTAGCCGATCACGCGGGCATACACTGACCTGTCGACATTGCCGCCGGACAGAATAACCCCAACCTTTTTCCCCTCCATTTTCCCGCGCTCCTGGATAAGCGCCGCCAACGCCGCAGCGCCGGCACCTTCGGCCAGATTATGGGTGTCGGTGTAATAGACGCACATGGCCTCGGCGATCTCTTGATCGCTGACCGCCACGATCCGCGCCGCTCCAGCGCCGTAGACGGCGAAGGCCTCTGGAATCGGCTTACGCACGGCCAGGCCGTCGGCGAAGGTGTTGGCCGAGGCGGTTTCGCAAATTTTACCCGTCTCGAATGAGCGCTTCGCCGCCGTTGCCTCGGTGGACACCACGCCCACGACCTGGGTTTGCAAGCCCAGGGCGTCGCGGGCCGCGATGACCGCGCAGATTCCGGAACCGCAACCAATGGGCACGTAGACGGTATCCAGATCCGGCACGGCCGTGAACAGTTCCAAGGCATAGGTGGCGACACCCTTGACCAATTCGGTATGAAACGGCGGAACGAGATAGAGCCCCTGGGCCTGCGCCAGGCGAGCCGCCTCTTCCCGGGCCTCATCGAAATCGCGGCCGTACTCGATCACTTCACCACCGAAGGCACGCATGGCGTCGTTCTTCTCGACCGAGTTTCCCTCGGGCACCACGATCAATGCCCTCAGCCCCGCCGCGCTCGCCGCCAGTGCCTGGCTCTGGCCATGATTGCCCCGGGTCGCAGTGACAATCCCTTTCGCTTGCGGATGCTCGCGCTTGAGCCAATGCATGAAGGTGATGCCGCCGCGCACCTTGAACGCGCCCGTGGGGGTGTGGTTTTCGTGCTTGACCCAGACCGTGCAACCGAGGCGTTTCGCCAGCAACGGCCAGGCGTACTGGGCCGTGGCAGGCATGACTTGGTAAACCTGGCGAGCCGCTTGTTCGATATCGTCGAGCGTCAATGGGTACATGATGGGCCTCCTTTAGTTTCGACCAGTCTAGCCAGGGGCGCCGAACCCTGGCTTTCAGAAAACTGACCTGACTTTTATCCCGTCGCTTCACTACTATGGGCTCATGAGCCATCGAAATCGTCCGCAGCCGCCGCGCCCGCCTGAATCGACCCGTCGCATCGAGGCCGGCCCGTGGCTGATCGAATTGCTCCCCGGCTGCGCCTATGCGGCCCGATACGTCGCACCCCAGGCCGCCATCGGTTTTGCGTTCGACAGTCAGCGAGGCCTGCACGCCATCGGCAGCGACCGGGTACAGCCGTTCTACGCCAAGCCCAACGGCCTGGCGTTCGTGCCGGCCCAGTGCGACGTGTACTCGGAGTCCCCCGTGGGCGGCGAATACCTGCGCTTGATACGTACCGACCGCGTTGCGCTGGCGGGGGACCACGCCTTCAATAATCGCCTCGACTCACGCGCCAGCGCCCTTGCGCAACGCATGCGCCGGGCGCTGCTGCACGGCTCGTTCGAAGACGACTGGGAAGCCTGGGCGCTGGGATTGGCCGAACGCGTGGCGCCGGGCAAACCCCAGACGACGCGCACCCAGGGCTCGATGACCGACAGCCGGATGCGCCTGCTCGATGAGTTCATCGATGCCAGCCTGGATCAACCCCTTGGCGTGTCGGCGATGGCGCAGTTGCTGGGATTGTCCGAAGGTTATTTCATGCGGGCGTTCAAGATCGCCACGGGCAAAAGTCCCCATGGCTACCTGATCGACCGGCGCCTGGCCAAAGCCCGGGCGCTGATACGCGACTCGTCTGCGACGCTGGCGCAGATTGCCCACGCCTGCGGTTTCAGTTCACAGGCGCACATGACGACAACGTTCAAGCAGCGACTCGGCGTGAGCCCGGCACGATTGCGTTAAATGACGAAGTGCATTTGACGCCTTTGACTTAATGGTCCAGTTTTTAAAGAAGCTACAGATTGCATTCCGTTCGATAGTCAGAGGGCCACTGCCGCCTATGAGTGATGTAGGAAGGACCTTCCCCGCAGTTGAACGTCGTTGGGCATGCCAGTGCCGTTGATTCCCCTGGTTGTGTGCGACGACTCCACCATGGCGCGCAAGCAAGTGTTGCGTGCCCTGCCGCAAGACTGGCCGGTTTCAGTCACCGAGGCGGTTAATGGCCGCCAGGCGATGGATGCCATACGCCAGGGCCTGGGCCAGGTGGTGCTGCTCGACCTGACCATGCCGGAGATGGACGGTTACCAAGTGCTCAGCGCCTTGCGCGCCGAAGGCCTCAAGGCGCAAGTCATCGTGATTTCCGGGGACGTCCAGGATGAGGCCGTGCGCCGCGTCCATGAGCTGGGCGCCCTGGCCTTCCTGAAAAAACCGTTCGACGAAAACGAACTGCGCCAGACCCTCAACCGGGTGGGCCTGCTGACCCAACCCGGCAAGGCGCCGCTGCAGGACCGACCGGCATCGAACGCGGCGATCAGCTTCCAGGACGCGTTTCGCGAAACGGTCAACGTTGCCATCGGCCAAGCTGCGGCGTTGATTGCCAAGGTGCTGGGGGTCTTCGTGCAACTGCCGGTGCCGAACGTCAACGTGCTCGAAGTCGGCGAGTTGCACATGGCCTTGAACGACGTCGGCAGTTCCCAGCAACTCACCGCCATATGCCAGGGTTTTATCGGCAGCGGCATTGCCGGCGAAGCCCTGCTGATCTTCCACGACTCGGAAATCGCTGACATCGCTCAGCTGATGCAGCGCGAAAGCACCGACTACTCCGACCTGGAAATGCTCGTCGACCTTTCCAGCATCCTGATCGGCGCATGCCTGAGCAGCATCGCCGAGCAGATCGACGTGGTCTTCTCCCAAGGTCATCCGCAGATCCTCGGCCAGCACGCAGCCATCGAGGAATTGATCCGGGCAAACCGCGTCCACTGGAAAAAGACCCTGGCGGTGGAAATCAGCTACGGCCTGGAAGGCCAGGATATCCGCTTCGACCTGTTGCTGCTGTTCACGGAGGACTCCATCGAGCGGCTGACCCACAAACTCGCCTACCTGATGAGCTGAGCCATGACCGAAACCATTGATCTGAACGAATTCCACTGGTTGCTGGCGATCGTTCAGAGCATCGACGTCGGCGTGGTGGTGCTCGACCGCGAGTATCGCGTGCAGGTCTGGAACACCTTCATGGAGAACCGCTCCGGGGTCCAGCCCAAGGATGCCCAGAACCGGAACTTCTTCAGCCTGTTCCCGGAAATCGATCGCCAATGGTTCAGCCGCAAGGTGGAAAGCGTCGCCACCCTGGGCACCCCCGCGTTCACGGTCTGGGAGCAGCGCCCGTACTTGATGCGCTTCAAGAGCTACCAGCCGATCACCGGCCAGGAAGAGTTCATGTACCAGAACACCACGCTGCTGCCACTGCGCTCGCCCGACAACCGGATCAACCACATCTGTCTGGTGATCTATGACGTCACCGACGTCGCCACCAATCGTCATCAGATCCAGGCCGCCAATGCCCAACTGCAACTGCTCTCCAGCACCGATCGCCTGACGGGCCTGTACAACCGCGGCCATTGGGAAGGCAGCCTGAAAGCGGCTTACGCCCGTCACCAGCGCTACGGCAATGCGCTGAGCCTGGTGATGCTGGACATCGATCATTTCAAGCAGGTCAACGACACCTACGGCCACCAGGCCGGCGACAAGGTGATCGAGCAGGTCGCCGCGCTGTTGCATGAGCACGTACGCGAGTCCGACGTGGCCGGGCGTTACGGCGGCGAGGAGTTCGGCGTGGTGCTGTCGGACACCGACAAGGCCGGCGCACGGATTTTCGCCGAGCGCCTGCGCCAGGCCGTCGAGCAGTTGTGGGTGCAGTACAACGGCCAGGACATCCGTTTCACCATCAGCCTGGGCGTGGCCGACCTGAGCGCGCCGGCGAACGATCATGCCGAACTCATCGCCAGGGCCGACCAGGCGTTGTACACGTCAAAGAAAACCGGGCGCAATCGCGTGACGGTCCACGGTCATTGATCCAGCAAATTCAAGGGTACGAGCTCGCTCGCGATAGGGCTCTCACAGTCATCACCCTTGTTGATTGAAATGCCGCTATTGCGAGCGAGCCCCCTCAGGTTTCAACGGGGAGGCATCAGAACCAGGTTTCCATCTGGATACCGTACTGCCACACACCGCCAGCGTTGAAATCAGTCCTGCCAAAGGAATCGCTGGTGCTGTACCTGTCCAGGTCCGAGGACCAGTTCATGACGCTGGCGAACAGACGCAGCTCAGGACGCGTGAGCAGATCGCCCAAGTCAGGCTTGAAGGTCGGGGCGACCGTGAACTTCCAGAAGTTGCCGTCGACCGCATTACGTTGCAGGTAACCCTTGGGATCGAGCTGCATGGTTTGCCAACTGATTTCGTAGGCCATCTCGAAATTGCTGTTGATTTCGTTGGCCAACCGCACGTTCAAAGTCATCCAACGATAATCGTCATCCTTGACGTAGCGATCCTTGCTTTGCTCAGCCAGTAGGCTCGGGCCGATGCGCCAGTTGGGCGCCAGGGGCGTTTCGCCGTACAGCGCCAGACGCAGCGCACGGGCGTCGTCGATCAGTTCACCATCAGCGCCGACGTTCTTGACCTCAGCCCCCAAGCCTTGACCATAAAGTAGCGCCGACTTGAAGAAACCTTCACGGCCGAAAAAATCCTTCTGGTGATTGGCGACCATGCTGTGCAAGCCGGAATCTGCCGGCGTCAGCCCCGCTTCATTGTTGCGAGTGCCAACGTCGTTTTTCTTCGAACCGATGGCGTTGAACATCCACTGCCACTGCCCGCCGTCGAAAAACTGGTTGGAGGTCAGGATGTAGCTTTCCACGTCGGCATTGACGCCGCCCTCGCTGAAATCCCCGTAATTGCGACCGATCAACGAATAGTTCGAGCGCCAGTCCTTGGTCATCTGTATGTCATAGATGCCGCCGCCGGTGCCGGCCAGATAGACCACGTCAGAGTCCAGCCAGTGGATGTCGAAATTGTCCCTGTCGAAGCGCTTGCCGGCCCACAACGTGGAGTTTTCGAACATCGCGTTGCCCTTGAAGGCCGCAAGGTGATCGAGTTCGGTGAACACCTGGCGCACGTTCAGGTTGCTTTCCTCGGCGGTCCAGTCGTTGGAACTCTCCACGCCATCGGCAATGGACACTGTGAATTTGGAGCGAGTGCCGTTCTGCGCGTATAGCTCCTTCGACAGGTCGATGCGCATGTAGGTGTCATCCTCGTTACCGAGTCGCCCGACGGCGCCACCGACAGACCCGGCCGGCGTGGTGTACGGACCGCCACGCCCACCGCCCAACCCATCGTTGATCAGCAGACCGGAGCGGGCGTAGCCCTTGAAGCTGAAGCCGTCGGTGAGGTTTGCGCCACTGCCCGGCTTTTGCGTGCGGTGCTGACTGGCTTCGAGTTTTGCCAGCCGCGCATCGACAGTAGGCGTCGCCACAGCGGCAGCAACCGGTGGTGTGGCGAGTTTGAGTTGCTGCAATTCCCTGGCGAGTGCCTGTGTCTGCTGTTCGGCGGCGGCGGCGCGTTTTTCCGCTGCGCTGGCACGGGCTTCAAACGCCGCCATGCGCTCTTCCAGAGTGGCGGCTTGAGAGGTGCCTGCCGAGGCGCCGAGCACGCCTGCGAGTACCCAGCTTGATGCTTTCTGCATGTGGATTTTCCCTGTTTTGTTTTTATTGTTCTGTTGCCGCAGCCGGTCTTTTCGCCCAGGTTCCGACTTGTCGAGCCTGAAGAAAAAAAGGATGCCTCATTGCTGATACGCTGCTACATTTGGCGATGTTAACGTTAACTTTCCCAAAAACAAAAATAAAGAGGGCTTTATGAAACAGCTCAAATCGCTGCTTCCGGCGGCGCTGATCGGCCTTTGCGTCGGGTTTCCGTCCCTGTCGACAGCTGCCAACCTGACGATTTCCTGCGGCGCCGTGGGTGCAGAACTGCAACTGTGCAAGGAAGCCGTCGAGGCGTGGTCGAAGCAGACCGGTAACAGCGTCGAAGTGGTGTCCACGCCCAACTCGGCGACCGAACGGCTGTCGTTCTACCAGCAGATCCTCAGCGCGCAATCCAGCGACATCGACATCATCCAGATCGATATGGTGTGGCCGGGCATGCTGGCCAAGCACCTGATGGACCTGCGCGAAGTGCTGCCTGCCAACGCGACCCAAGGTTACTTTCAGGCCCAGGTGGACAACGCCACGGTGAACGGGCGCTTGGTGACCATGCCGTGGTTTACCGACTCGGGGCTGCTGTATTACCGCAAGGACTTGCTCGATAAGTACAACAAGCCCGTGCCCCAGACCTGGGAAGAAATGACCACCACCGCCAGGGCTATCCAGCAAGCCGAGCGCGATGCTGGCAACGCCAATGCCTGGGGTTATGTGTTCCAGGGGCGCGCCTACGAAGGTCTGACGTGCAATGCACTGGAGTGGATCAGCAGCCAACCGCAAGGTGGTTTGGTCAACGCCCAAGGCGACATTGTGGTCAACAGCCAGGCCTCGAAGGCGGCGTTGACCTTGGCCAAAAGCTGGGTCGGCGACATCGCTCCCCGTGGCGTGCTCAATTACACCGAGGAAGAAGGACGCGGTGTGTTCCAGTCGGGCAATGCGCTGTTCATGCGCAACTGGCCGTATGTCTGGGCCTTGGTGCAAAGCCAGGACAGCGCCGTGAAGGACAAGGTCGGCGTCGCTCCCCTGCCCCGTGGCGGCGCGACAGGCACCCACGCGTCCACCCTCGGTGGCTGGGGCCTGGCGGTGTCGCGCTACAGCGCCAACCCCAAGCTCGCCGCCGAACTGGTGAGCTACCTGAGCAGCGCCCAACAGCAAAAACACCGTGCCTTGGTGGGCGCCTATAACCCGGTGATCGAGTCGCTCTACCAGGACCCCGAATTGCTCGCGGCCATGCCTTACTACAGCCAACTGCACAGCATTCTCAACGATGGCGTCATGCGCCCCGCCTCGATCACCGCCGACCGCTATCCACGGGTCTCCAATGCGTTCTTCGATCAAGTGCACGGCGTGCTCGCCGGCGAGCGACCGGTGGATCAGGCCCTGGCCGAGCTGGAAAGCGAACTCACACGGATCAAACGCCGGAACTGGTAAGCCACAAGGAAGGAAATCACCATGTCTGTCTCCACCACGCTCGCCCCTGACGACGAGTACCTGCTCACCCGGGAAACGCCGGTACAACGCCGTCGCGTTCGCGCCGCCTGGCTGTTCCTGACCCCGATGCTGCTGTGCCTGGCGCTGGTGGCGGCCTGGCCGCTGCTGCGCACCTTCTGGTTCAGCCTGACCGACGCCAGCCTGGCTGACACCGGCGATGCAAGCTTTGTCGGCTTGAGCAACTACCTGTTTCACAGCAGTGCCGGCTGGTCAGGCCTGCTCGTCGATCCACAGTGGTGGAATGCGGTGCGCAACACCTTGCATTTCACAGTGGTGTCTGTGGGACTGGAAATCGTCCTGGGCCTGCTGGTGGCGCTGCTGCTCAACGTTAAGTTCACCGGACGCGCCCTGGTGCGAGCGTTGATCCTGATCCCCTGGGCGATCCCGACCATCGTCTCGGCGAAAATCTGGTCGTGGATGCTCAACGATCAGTTCGGCATCATCAATCACTTGATGATGGGCCTTGGCCTGATCGATGCGCCCCTGGCCTGGACCGCCGACGCGGACTTGTCGATGTGGGCCGTGATCATCGTCGACGTCTGGAAGACCGTGCCGTTCGTTACCCTGCTGATGCTGGCGGCCTTGCAGATGTTACCCAGCGATTGCTACGAAGCCGCCAGGGTCGATGGCATTCACCCGATCAGGGTGTTCTGGCGGGTCACCCTGCCGCTGCTGATGCCGGCGTTGTTGGTGGCTGCGATCTTTCGCATCCTCGACTCCCTGCGGGTCTTCGACGTTATCTATGTGTTGACTTCGAATTCGTCGAGCACCATGAGCATGTCGGTCTATGCCCGTCAGCACCTGGTGGAATTCCAGGATGTCGGTTACGGCAGCGCGGCCTCGACCTTGTTGTTCCTGGTCGTGGCGGTGATCGCCATGGCTTACCTGTACCTCGGACGCCGTCAGTTGGAGGTGCGCTCATGAGCCCGCGCCTGCTGAAAAAAACCCTGTTGCGCGCCGGCTTCTGGTGCCTGATCGGAATCTTGCTGGTGTATGCGGTCTTCCCGTTCTACTACGCCATCGTGACGTCGCTGAAACCGTCCAGCGCCTTGTTCCAGGTCAGCTACTGGATCGACAACCCGGACTTTTCCAACTATGCCGCCGTGCTCAACCAGGCTTCGTTCCTGCGGGCGATCGGCAACTCGCTGGTGGTGGCGCTGTGTGTGGTCACGCTGGCGCTGTTCCTCAGCCTGACCGCCGCCTATGCCTTGGGCCGAGTGAAGTTTCGCGGGCGCGGCCCGGTGCTGATGATGGTCCTCGGTGTCTCGATGTTTCCCCAGGTTGCGGTGCTGTCGGGACTGTTCGAAGTGATCCGTGCCCTGGGCCTGTACAACACCTCTTGGGCGTTGATCCTGAGCTACACGATTTTTACCCTGCCCTTCACCGTCTGGGTGCTCACCACCTTCATGGGCCAACTGCCCCATGAGCTGGAAGAGGCCGCGATCATGGACGGTGCTTCACCCTGGGTCACGCTGACCCGCGTGCTGCTGCCGCTGCTCTGGCCGGCACTGGTCACCACGGGGCTTCTGGCCTTTATCGCCGCCTGGAACGAGTTCCTGTTCGCCCTGACCTTCACCCTGACCGACTCGCAACGTACGGTCCCGGTCGCCATCGCGCTGATCTCCGGCGGCAGCCCCCATGAGCTGCCTTGGGGCCTGCTGATGGCGGCGTCGGTGCTGGTCACGGTGCCACTGGTGATTCTGGTGCTGATCTTCCAGCGCCGCATCGTTTCCGGCCTTACTGCCGGCGCGTTAAAGGGTTGAGGCCCAACACAGACAAGAAAGGAACAGCATCGTGATCAAGTTGAAGTTGGATAACGTGAACAAACAATTGGGCGGCGCACGCATTCTGCGTGACGTCAGCCTGGAAATCTCGGCCGGCGAATTCGTCGTCTTCGTCGGCCCTTCGGGCTGCGGCAAGTCGACCCTGCTGCGGCTGATCGCCGGGCTGGATTCGATCTGTGGCGGCGATCTGCTGATCGACGGACGCCGGGTCAACGACCTGGAGCCGCGCGAACGTGGCGTCGGCATGGTGTTCCAGTCCTATGCGCTGTACCCGCACATGAGCGTCTACGACAACATCAGTTTTGGCCTCAAGTTGGCCAAGACCGAAAAGACCAGCCTGCGCGAGCGGGTGCTGAAAACCGCGCAGATCCTGCAGTTGGACAAGCTGCTGCAACGCAAGCCAAGGGAACTGTCGGGCGGCCAGCGCCAGCGTGTGGCCATGGGCCGGGCCATGGCGCGGGAGCCGGACATCCTGTTGTTCGACGAGCCGCTGTCCAACCTTGACGCCTCCCTGCGCGTGCAGATGCGCAACGAAATCGCCCGGCTGCATGGGCGCCTGGGCTCGACCATGATCTACGTGACCCACGACCAGGTCGAAGCGATGACCCTGGCCGACAAGATTGTCGTGCTCAATGGCGGTCGCATCGAGCAGGTCGGCTCGCCACGGGAACTCTATGAGCGTCCAGCCAGCCGCTTTGTCGCCGGTTTCCTGGGATCGCCCAAGATGAACTTTCTGCCGGCGCGCCTGCACACCCCAGGTGAGACCAGCCACATCGACAGCCCATTATTAGGCATGACGCCCCTTCCCTTCGACAGCACCCACCTGGCGGCGAACAGTCCGCTGACCCTGGGGATTCGCCCGGAACACGTGTCGCTCAAAGCGGCGCAAGGCAGCGCTGGGGTCGTCGTGGTCGGCGTCGAATACCTGGGCAGCGAAACCTACGTGCACCTGGAGTCAGGCGAGGATGAACCGTTGATCTGTCGCTGTGAGGTAAACGCCGGATGGCGAGTGGGTGATCGGGTTGAACCGCAACTGGCGTTCGGCAACGTGCATCTGTTCGACGTGGATGGCACGGCCTTGAGACGCCCTCCTGCCGTTATTGAAGTCCTCCCGGAGGACGTCCCGCAGCGCTCGCCAAAAGCAGGCGCCCTATGACTGTGTCTGTGGATGCCATGAACGCCCCCATGCCCTCCTCCCTTGAACGTGCGCAGCAGGCGCTGCGTGAAGGTCAGTCTCTCGTCATCGACGACTATCGACCCGACTATCACCTGGCCCCGCCGACGGGTTGGATGAACGACCCGAACGGGGTGGTGTTCTTTCGTGGCGAGTACCACGTGTTCTACCAACACCACCCCTTCGACGCCAAATGGGGCCCGATGTACTGGGGCCATGCCAAGAGTGCCGACCTGGTCCATTGGCAGCACTTGCCCATTGCCCTGGCACCGGGCGACGATTTCGACCGCGACGGCTGTTTTTCCGGTAGCGCTGTGGTGTGTGGTGACACCCTGGCACTGCTCTACACCGGGCACACCTGGTTGGGCGACGTGGGTGACGAACGCTTCATCCGCCAGGTCCAGTGCCTGGCCACCAGTGTCGACGGCGTCCGGTTCGTCAAGCATGGCGCGGTCATCGAGAACGCCCCCCAAGCCGCGATCATGCACTTTCGCGACCCCAAGGTCTGGCAGGAAGGTGGCTATTGGTACCTGATTGTCGGCGCACGCCTGGGCGACACACCGCTGCTGCCGCTGTACCGCTCCACCGACCTGCATGCCTGGGATTTTCTCGACTACGTGTCCAGCGGCACTGAAGGCGATGGCTACATGTGGGAATGCCCGGACCTGTTTCGTTTGGACGGGCGCGATGTGCTGCTGTATTCCCCCCAGGGCATGCGACCGTCGGGTTACGAACGGCTCAACAAGTACCAGACCGGTTATCGCATTGGCCGCCTCGACAGCGATTGGCACTTCGAGGGTGGACCGTTTATCGAACTGGATAACGGTCATGATTTTTATGCTGCGCAAACCTTGGTGGCCGCCGATGGTCGGCGCCTGGTATGGGCCTGGCTGGACATGTGGGAAAGCCCGATGCCGAGCCAGGCCCATCACTGGTGCGGCATGCTCGGCTTGCCCCGGGAGCTTGAACTGCAGGGCGATCGCCTTGGCGTGTTTCCGGCGCGGGAACTGGTCGCGCTGCGCCAGGCGCCGTTGCCGAGCATCGCGCCGTGGGGGGAGTCGGGCAGCCGCTGGGTGCCGCAGGTGACGGGCGACCGGTTGGAAATCCATGTTCACCTGGATCTGCTCGGTTGCAGCGAAGGCCAACTGGGCATCGCCTTGCGCTGCAGTGCCGATGGGCAGGAACAGACCCTGCTTTACTACGACGCAGCACTGCAACGCTTGGTGCTCGATCGCAGCCGCTCGGGTGCGCAAGTGAACGGTCAGCGCAGCGTGCCGATAGGGCCGGCACAAACACATCTGCAGCTGCGGGTGTTTCTCGATCGCTCGTCCATCGAGGTGTTCGAGGACAGCGGCCGCTTCAGCCTCAGCAGTCGCCTCTATCCCCGGCCCGACAGCCTCGGGGTGAAACTGTTGGCCAACGGCACTGGCGGGCGCGTGGCCATTGCCGACGCCTGGCCGCTGGGCTCGGGTTGGCTATGAGCCATGTCATCCGAGTCGCGAGAAGCGCGGGCGCTGTGGCATGATTCGGCGTCAACCTGACTGGCCGCACTTCGCATGACTTCCGTGAAAGACGTTGCACAGCTGGCCGGCGTATCCCTGATGACGGTTTCGCGCGCGCTCAACACGCCGGATAAACTGAGCCCCGAAACCCTCGAGCGGGTACGTCGCGCCATTGATGAACTGCAGTTCGTACCGAGCCTGTCGGCGCGCAGGATGCGCGGCGACAACTTGCAGGCGCGCACCATTGGTGTGTTCGCACTGGACACCGCGACCACGCCGTTCGCCGTCGAATTGTTGCTGTCTATCGAACAGACCGCGCAGCAGGCTGGCTGGAACGTCTTTATCCTCAACCTGCTGAGCAACCCGCCCACCGACCAGAACATCAATCTGATGCTGTCGCACCGCCCCGACGGCTTGATCTTCAGTGCCATGGGGTTGCGCCAGGTGAGCATTCCCGAACGACTCAAGAGCAAGCCTTTGGTACTCGCCAATTGCCTGGCCGATGACAGCCAACTGGTCAGCTATGTACCCGATGATGAAGCCGGACAGTATCGCGCCGTGCATCATGCGCTGAGCCAAGGCTATCGGCGCCCGCTGTGCATCAATCTACCCAGGAAAAGTGTGGCTTGGCACCTGCGCCAACAAGGCTTGCAACGCGCTTGCCAGGCTTTCGGGCTGGCGCCTGGCGCGCTCCTGCAACACGACCTTTCCGACCACGATGCCTATGGTGA
This sequence comes from Pseudomonas frederiksbergensis, assembly GCF_035751725.1. Taxonomy (GTDB): domain Bacteria; phylum Pseudomonadota; class Gammaproteobacteria; order Pseudomonadales; family Pseudomonadaceae; genus Aquipseudomonas; species Aquipseudomonas frederiksbergensis_A. Next base: position 3,296,315 of record NZ_CP142104.1, read on the forward strand.
AACCGCCGCCATTCTCGATCGGCACATCGTCGACGGTCGCCCGCAATTCGACATCCTGGTCTGCGGCAACGACCGCATTGCCTTTTGCGCGTACCAACTGTTGTTGGGTCGTGGCCTGAAAATTCCCGACGATGTGGCTGTGCTCGGCTATGACAACATGATCGGCATCGCCGAACTGTTCATGCCGCCACTGACCACCGTTCAACTGCCGTACTACGAAATTGGTCGCCAGGCGGCCAATCACCTGATCGAGGCCCTCGAGATCTCAGGCACCCAGCCCGTGGATTGCCCACTGGTGCGCAGGGCGTCGCTGTAATCCGATCGAGGACCGCAACGGCGCGACCTTTGTGCCGCCTGGTCATTTTGCAAAGAGCTGGCCCATGTCCTTGAATGCCTTGAACTCCAGCGCATTGCCGCAAGGATCGAATAGGAACATCGTCGCCTGCTCGCCCACCTGGCCCTGGAAGCGCACGTAGGGTTCGATCACGAACTCGATGCCAAACGATTTCAATCGCTCGGCCAGCGCTTCCCATTCAGCCCACCCCAACACCACACCAAAATGAGGCACCGGCACGTCGTGGCCGTCCACCGCATTGCTATGCACGCTGTCCTGGGATTCAGTCTTGGGATGTTCGTGAATCACCAGTTGGTGACCGTAGAAGTTGAAGTCGACCCATTGCTCGCTGGAGCGCCCCTCCTCCAACCCAAAGACTTGTCCATAGAAACTGCGGGCTGCCGCCAGGTCGTAAACAGGAATCGCAAGGTGGAAAGGTGAGAGGCTCATTGGTACTCCAGGGATGTTTTTTTATTTGTCGCAACGCAACGGCGCGTGCAGCCCATCGTAGCCGCGCAGGCACAACAAAAAAATCAATATAAATTTCTTAGAAACACAACTAATGTTGATGAATGATCAAAGAACTCAAGACCCTCATCGCCGTCGCGCGCGAAGGCACCTTCGCCGCCGCCGGGCACAAGATAGGCCTCACCCAGGCGGCGGTCAGTGCGCAGATCCAGCGCCTCGAAGCCGAGCTGGGCTTCGAAGTATTCGACCGCAAAGGACGCTCGGCCCACCTCAACAAACGGGGCCACCAGATACTCCTGCAAGCCCAAGAATTGATTCGCCTTTACGAGAATCTCGGCTCCTCGACGCCCGGGCTTCCTCCCGGCGTACTGGTGAACATCGGCGCAATCGCCTCCGTCCAGCGCGCCTATCTCCCGGACGCTCTCGCCACGTTCCACCAACAGTGCCCGCAGTGCCGAACACGTATCGTGCCGGGCCTGTCGGTTGAGTTGATCAACCTGGTGGATGCTGGCGAAATCGACCTGGCGGTGATGATCCGCCCGCCGTTCTCGCTGCAAAGCGACCTGCGCTGGACCACTCTGGCGCTGGAGCCCTACCGGTTGATCGTTCCCCGTGGAATGCCCGGTGAGGATTGGTCGGTGCTGCTGTCCAGCCAGCCGTTCATTCGTTATGACCGCTCTTCCTTCGGTGGCAGGCAGGTCGATCGTTTCCTGCGGCAGATGCACTTCACCTTGCGCGAAGTGTGCGAGCTGGACGAGTTGGACGCGATCATCAAGCTCGTTGAAAAAGGCGTAGGTGTCGCGCTGGTGCCGCAGACCTCAGCCCATCAGCCCTGGCCAAAGGGCGTGCGAGCGCTTGACCTTGGGCAGCATACGTTTCATCGGGACATCGGCCTTGTCCATCGGTCGCGACAGAGCCTGGCCGACCCCGTCGCGATTCTCGCTGGACTGGTCATCGAGCAGGCCGGCGGCGGAATAGGGTGACGCGTTTTCCATCCATGGGCGGAATAGGCGCGAATCTCAAATCCCCTATATTCGCGCGTTGTGTAACTCATAGCGTTCTCCCTGTCTGGCTCTTTCAAACTCAATCACCTCGATGGTGATACCGCATAGCCCCAGCATAAAGAAAGGGGCGCTACTGTCAGAACTTACAGGTACATCCGACAAAAATATGCCCATCTATAATGCCGAACCCTCTCCTCTGGATTCTGATGGCAACCATCAACAGGCGTTGGTCGGTTGCTTTCGAATCCAGCGGCCTGTCTGGTTACACAATTTCACAGAGTGCCTACAAAGCTTCACCCCTGCCATTGACCCCCATCCCTACCATGGGCGGCTCATTATTGGGGAAGCACCATGTCCAAGACTCCTGTCGCTACACTGGGCTTGTTGATCGGGGCGCTGTTGCTCAGCGGCTGTGATCACAGCTCGACAGTGGAAGAATCCGTCCCGCCGGCCAGCGTGCGTATCGAAACCGTCCAGGCCCGCCCCCTGTCGATCAGCAACGAGCTGAGCGGCCGGATCGCCGCGCCGCGGGTGGCCGAAGTCCGCGCCCGGGTCGCCGGCGTGGTCTTGCAGCGGGTCTATCGTGAAGGCAGCGACGTCAAGCAGGGCCAGGTGCTGTTTCGCATCGATCCGGCGCCGTTCAAGGCTGACCTGGACAGTGCCGAGGCGGCGTTGCGCAAGGCCGAGGTCAATGCGTTCCAGGCCCGTTTGCAGGCCCGGCGCTACGCCCAGTTGATCGACGACAAAGCGATCAGTGGCCAGGATTACGACAACGCGCGGGCCAACGTACGCCAGACGGCCGCCGACGTCGCCGCCAGCAAGGCCGCGGTGGAACGGGCGAAACTGAACCTCGGCTATGCCACGGTGACCGCGCCGATTTCCGGGCGCATCGGTCGTGCCCTGGTGACTGAAGGTGCGCTGGTGGGGCAGAACGAATCCACGCCGTTGGCGCTGATCCAGCAACTGGACCCGATCCACGCCGACCTCACGCAGTCGACCCGCGAACTCAACGACCTGCGCCGCGCCTTTCGCGCAGGGCAACTGCAAGCGGTCGGCCAGGGCCAGGCCAAGGCCACCTTGATCCAGGACGACGGCAGCCCTTATCCGCTGCCCGGCAAGTTGCTGTTCACCGACCTCAGCGTCGACCCGAGCACCGGCCAGATCACCCTGCGCAGCGAGTTCCCCAACCCGGACCTGGACCTGCTGCCCGGCAGTTTCATCCGCGTGCGTCTCGAACAAGCGGTTAACAGCCAAGGGATCACCGTGCCGCAACGGGCGATCCTGCGCGACAGCGCCGGCATCGCGCAGGTGTTGCTGCTGGATGCCGAGCAGAAGGTCAGCCAGCAACCCGTGCAATTGGGCGCTGCGCAGAACGATCGCTGGATCGTCACCGAAGGCTTGAAGCCGGGCGACCGCATCGTCGTCGAAGGCCTGCAACACGCGCGCCCGGGCGATCAAGTGCGGATCGACGACTCCCCTCTTCCTCTCGCCCAGGCTCCCAGGCCACAGGCAGGACACTAAACCATGCCGCACTTTTTCATCGACCGTCCGGTGTTTGCCTGGGTCGTCGCCTTGTTCATCCTGCTGGCCGGGATCCTGGCCATCCCACAGCTGCCGGTGGCGCAATACCCGGTCGTGGCCCCACCACAAATCGAGATCTACGCGGTGTACCCGGGCGCTTCGGCGCAAACCATCGACGAGAGCGTGGTCAGCCTGATCGAAGAGGAACTCAACGGCGCCGATAACCTGCTGTACTTCGAATCCCAGAGCAGCCTCGGCAGCGCCACGATTACCGCGACATTCCAACCGGGCACAAATCCGGAATTGGCCCAGGTCGATGTGCAGAATCGCCTCAAGGCCGTGGAGTCGCGCCTGCCGCAAGCGGTAACCCAGCAGGGCTTACAGGTGGACAAGGTTTCCGCCGGCTTCCTGCTGCTGATTACCCTCACCTCCAGCGACGGCAAGCTCGACGATGTGGCACTCAGCGACTACCTGGCGCGCAACGTGATGAACGAGATCAAGCGCCTGGACGGCGTTGGCAAGGCCCAGTTGTACGGCGCCGAACGGGCCATGCGGATCTGGATCGATCCTCGCAAGCTGGTGGGCTTCAACCTGACCCCGGCGGACGTCAATGCCGCCATCGTCGCGCAGAACGCCCAGGTCTCGGCGGGCAGCCTGGGCGATCTGCCGAGCCGCAGTAGCCAGGAGATCACCGCGACCATCGTCGTCAAGGGCCAGCTCTCGACGCCGCAGGAATTCGCCGACATCGTGCTCAAGGCCAACCCCGACGGTTCGACGGTGCGCATCGCCGATGTCGCGCGGGTGGAAATCGGCAGCCAGGAATATCAGTTCTCCACGCGCCTGAACGGCAAGCCGTCCACCGCCGTGGCGGTGCAACTGTCGCCGGGCGCCAATGCGCTGAACACCGCCACCCTGGTGCGGGCGAAGATGGATGAGCTGTCGCGCTACTTCCCGACCGGCGTGCAGTACAAGATTCCCTACGACACGTCGCCGTTCGTCAAAGTCTCGATCACCAAAGTGGTCTACACCCTAGGCGAGGCGATGCTGCTGGTGTTCGCGGTGATGTTCCTGTTCCTGCAGAACATCCGCTACACCCTGATCCCCACGCTGGTGGTGCCGGTGGCGCTGATGGGAACCTTCGCGACGATGCTCGCACTGGGATTCTCCATCAACGTATTGACCATGTTCGGCATGGTATTGGCCATCGGCATCCTGGTGGACGACGCCATCGTCGTGGTGGAAAACGTCGAGCGGATCATGGCCCAGGAAGGCTTGTCCCCCAAAGAAGCCACGCGCAAGGCCATGGAGCAGATCACCGGCGCAATCATCGGCATTACCCTGGTGTTGGTGGCGGTGTTCCTTCCAATGGCGTTCATGCAGGGCTCGGTGGGGGTGATTTACCAACAGTTCTCGCTGTCGATGGCGACATCGATTTTGTTCTCGGCCTTCCTCGCCCTGACCTTGACCCCGGCGCTTTGCGCGACCTTGCTCAAACCGGTCGTCCAAGGTGATCAGCACGGCAAAAGCGGTTTCTTCGGCTGGTTCAACCGTGGCTTCGACCGATTCGGCGATCGCTATCAAGGATGGGTGGCCTATGCGCTGAAACGCAGCGGCCGTTATCTGCTGATCTACGGCGTGCTGCTGGTGGGCATGGGCCTGCTGTTCAGTCGCCTGCCCTCCTCGTTCCTGCCGGTGGAAGACCAGGGCTACACCATCACCGACATCCAGCTGCCACCGGGCGCGAGCAAAAACCGGACGGTGCAGGTGGTGGAGCAGATCGAAGCCCACAATGCCGGTGAGCCGGGGGTCGGCGACAGCACGGTCATCCTCGGTTTCAGTTTTTCCGGCAGCGGGCAGAACGCCGCACTGGCGTTCACCACGCTGAAGGATTGGTCGCAACGCGGTGGCGATGATTCGGCGGCGTCGATTGCCGATCGCGCCAACCAGGCGTTCGGTGCGATCAAGGATGCCATGGTGTTCTCGGTGCTGCCGCCGCCAGTGGATGGCCTGGGCACTTCCAGCGGTTTCGAGTTTCGCTTGCAGGACCGCGGCGGCCTCGGCCACGCCACGTTGATGCAGGCCCGCAGCGAATTGCTCGCCGCCGCTGAAAAGAGCCCGATGCTGATGAATGTGCGCGAAAGTGCCCTGGCGGAAGCGCCGCAGGTGCAATTGGAAGTGGATCGTAAACAGGCCAATGCCTTGGGCATTTCCTTCGCCGATGTCGGCGGTGTGCTGTCCACGGCGGTGGGCTCGGCCTACATCAACGACTTCCCGAACCAGGGGCGAATGCAGCGCGTGGTGGTCCAGGCCGAAGGCGACCAGCGCAGCCAGGTGGAGGATCTGCTGAAGATCCACGTGCGCAACAGCAGTGGAAAAATGGTGCCGCTGTCGGCCTTCGTCCAGGCCCGCTGGACCCAAGGGCCGGCACAACTGACCCGCTACAACGGCTACCCGGCGGTGAGCATCTCCGGCGAACCGGCCCCGGGCTACAGCACCGGGCAAGCCATGGCCGAAATCGAGCGGCTGGTGGCCCAAGGGCCGACGGGCCTGGGCCAGGAATGGACCGGGTTGTCCCTGCAGGAACGTTTGTCCGGCAGCCAGGCGCCGATCCTGCTGGGCCTGTCTCTACTGGTGGTGTTCCTGTGCCTGGCGGCGCTGTACGAGAGTTGGTCGATCCCGACCTCGGTGCTGCTGGTGGTACCACTGGGTGTGCTCGGTGCGGTACTGGCCGTGTCGTTGCGCGGCATGCCCAATGATGTGTTCTTCAAGATCGGACTGATCACCATCATTGGTTTGTCGGCGAAAAACGCCATCCTGATCATCGAGTTCGCCAAGAGCCTGTACGACGAAGGCCACGACCTGATCGACGCCACGCTCCAGGCCTCGCGCCTGCGCCTGCGGCCGATCATCATGACCTCGTTGGCGTTCATCCTGGGCGTGGTTCCGCTGGCGATTGCCACGGGCGCCAGCTCGGCGAGCCAGCAGGCCATTGGCACGGGCGTGATCGGCGGGATGATCAGCGCCACCCTGGCGGTGGTGTTTGTCCCGGTGTTCTTCGTGGTGGTGATGAAGCACGTCACGCGGCGCAAATCCGACTGAGGATTGGCGGCGCTACTTGCCCTTGAACGCTTCCCGACGGGCCGTGCGCTCGGCGAGGAAGCGTTCGCTGATCGACGGCTGCAAGTCCTTGCGTTCAACCGGCACACCGCAGTTCGGGCAAACACTCGCCACCCCGACGTCATGTCCACAGGCGCGATGCACAAAGTGCATCGCCAGCCCTTCATCCTCGTCCTTGCACCATTTCTCGCCCCAGGCGCGCAGCGCGTAGATCACCGGGTAGAAATCCCATCCCTTGGCCGTCAGTTGGTATTCGTAGCGCAACGGCTTCTCCTGGTAGGGACGGCGTTCCACCAGGCCGTCGGCTTCCAGCGCCTTGAGGCGCGAGGTGAGCATCTGCGGCGTAGCGCTGGTCTGGATCTGGATCTCCTCGAAGCGCGTCATGCCCATGTACAACTCACGCAACACCAGAATCGTCCATTTATCGCCGACCACACCCACCGAACGCGCCACCGGGCAGACCGTTTCGCTCGTTTCATCTTGCATATGTGTTTTTCTCGAAATCACTATCTTTTTCATAGTAACACGACAGCCCAACACTTAAATCGCCTCGGAAACGGCGTAAATATTGACTATATGATTTTCATAGTTAGTATTGAGGACACCTTTCAATGAACTGGAGCCTCAAAAATGACCCAGCCTGTGTACTCCCCGTCGCGAACCGGCCTGTTGCTGGTGGACCCCTATAACGACTTCCTGTCCGAGGGCGGCAAGCTCTTTGCCCTGCTGAAAGACGTCGCCCAGGACGTTCACCTGCTCGACAACCTGCGCGCCGGCGTGGCGGCCGCTCGGCAACAGGATATCCAGGTGTTCTATGTGCCCCATCGCCGCTGGCAACCTGGCGACTACGACAACTGGGACCACCCTAATCCGACCCAACGCCTGATCCAGCAACGCCACACATTCGCCAAGGGCACCTGGGGCGGCGAATGGCATCCGGACTTCGTGCCGCAGGACGGCGACATCATCGTCCAAGAGCATTGGGGCCAGAGCGGGTTCGCCAATACCGACCTCGATTTCCAGCTCAAGCAACAAGGCATCACCCATGTGATTGTCATGGGTTTGCTGGCGAATACTTGCATCGAGTCCACCGCGCGGTTCGCCATGGAGCTCGGTTATCACGTGACGCTGGTGCGCGACGCAACCGCCGCGTTCAGCCCGGAAATGATGCACGCGGCGCACGAACTGAACGGGCCGACATTCGCCCACAGCATCGTCGATACCGGCACGCTGATCTCGACCTTGCAACAGCACTGAAGGACCGCGCCATGCCCGCGCCGAACCTGATCCCCGCTCGCCTGGTCGGCGTCATGGCAGTGTGTTGCGCCCTGGCCGCGTCGACCATTTACTACCATCAACCGCTGCTGCCAATGATGGCTGCGTCGTTCGGCCTGACCTCGACCCAAGCCGGCCTGATCGCCACGCTGACGCAACTGGGCTACGGCGCAGGCCTGTTGCTCATCGTGCCGCTCGCCGACTGCCGACAACCGCGCCGGTTGGCATTGCTGGCTATCGGGGCAAATGCCATCGCCCTGCTCGCCTGCGCCGCCGCGCCGAGTTTCGCGCTGCTGTGCGTTGGCAGCTTCGCGGTAGGGGTGACGGCGATTACCGCGCAGTTGATCATTCCCGCGCTGTCGGCTCTGGCCGCGCCCACGGAACGCGGTCGGGTGGTGGGAACGTTGCTGGGCGGACTGTCCACCGGGTTGCTGCTGGCGCGTACCTTCGGTGGTTTGCTGGGCGAGCACACCGGTTGGCGATCGGTATTTCTGATGGCCTCGCTTATCGATGGACTGTTGCTGTTGATCGTGGCGAGGTACCTGCCCGCCATACCCCGTCTTTCTTCGATCCGCTATGGCGCGTTGATGCGTTCCCTCGGTAGCCTGCTGCGCGAGGAGCCTGTGCTGCGTTTCTGCGCCGCGAGCGGCTTCCTGGTATTCGCCGCGTTCAGTGCCTTGTGGGCGACGCTGGCTGCGCTGCTGACGCAGCCCCCCTATGCGTTCGGCTCCACCACCATTGGCCTGTTCGGCCTGGCGACAGTGCCGGGCATCGTCACATCGCTCCGCATCGGCACGTTAGTCGACCGCCTCGGCGCCCGAACGCTTGCCATCGCCGGTGCGACAGTGTTGGTGGTGGGTTTCGTCTTCATCGCGGCAAGCGCAGAGAACCTGGGCTGGCTGATTGTCGGCATGGTGCTGTTGGACCTCGGCAACAGGGCCGGCCTGGTTGCCAATCAGGCGCGCGTCCAAACCCTGCGCGCCGAGGCCCGCGGCCGATTGAACACGGTGTTCATGGGTTCGTATTTCCTCGGTGGTGCACTTGGCGCGGCCTTGGGCAACTACGGCGTCCACCGGAATGGTTGGATCGGGCTTGCGGCCGTCGGTGCGTTGCTCGCCCTGTCGGCAACCGCCATCAGCGCCCTCGCGCCCCGAGAGACCCGCGTCACGTTGGCGGATGCTCAGCCGTGACGGCCGGTCGCTCAGGCTGTCGCCCGGTGCAGCCCCGCGCCTTGTCCGCCAGCGCTTTATCCACCAGGCGTTGCACCCAATCGGCGTCCCGGTCGTTGATCACAGCGTAACGGTCCGACGGGAAAAAGCCCCAACGATGGGATGCTTCGGCGAGGCGACTGGACTCGTCGGCGGTCATCCAGTACGAGGACTCCGTCAGCGGCACAGGCGCACCATCAAAACGCTCGCCCAGCGTCACGTGAGTCCCTGGGGCAAAGGCAATTGCCAATTGCTGTTGGGGCTTCATCCGCTGTTCGGGCGCAGGCATTAGGCTGACCTGTCCATGGCGCAAGACACCGGGAAATTCCTCCATGAGCACCAGCCAATGGCCGGCCGTGGTCATGGCCAGGATCCACTGCGACACGCCGGAACTTTGTACGCGCACCAGCTTGTCGTTTTGCCACAGCATGAGGCTGTCGTGCTCTGGATTATCACTGGCCCACAGGCTGATGCCGGAGGTCAGCGTATGACGCTCGAGCTCGACCAACCCTCGATCCGGCATCGATTGCCAGTAGCGCTTGGTCGGGTCCCGTGAGTCGCGCCGGTAATTGGACGATGCCCAACCGGCGATGAAAAGCACCGTCACCAGCGCCTGCCAGCCCCAGGATCCTTCGATGATCCGGTCGATATCCAGCCCCGGGGCGAACCATTTCTCGACGAGGCCCAGGCCAATCACGAACGCCAGGCTTGGCAGCATCAGGCCAACGCTCACCGGCGCCGCCAGCACCATGACCCAGCTGAAGCGGTGCATCGATGCACGCTCGCGCGCCCTGGCCAATTCCTCTGGGAGCATCGGTGATCGCTCGCGTGGGCCGATGCCTGGATCAGGCGTCTGGAAGCGGAAGAACTGCGCGTGGGCGTCGTCGCTCATGGGTCGAATCGTTCTCTCGAATCAGGCGTGCATCTTCGAGGATTTTTCGTGGCGAGGACAGTGCAGATATCTTCGCTGGACTACCGCTATCGCGAGCTTGCTCCGGGCGGCGATCCGACGATAGCTCCAGCGAAACCAGTGATCAGTCCGCCTGCACGGTCACCTGACGCTGCTCCCCCAAGCCTTCGATGCCAAGGCGCATGGTCTGCCCCGGGCGCAGGAACACCGGGTCGGGCTTGATGCCCAGCCCAACGCCCGGTGGCGTGCCGGTGGAAATGACGTCGCCCGGTTGCAGGCTCATGCAGCGGCTCAGGTAGGCGATCAGTTGCGGCACGCTGAAGATCAGCGTCCGGGTGTTACCGTCCTGATAGCGATGCCCGTCGACTTCCAGCCACAGGTGCAGCGCATGCGGGTCGGGGATTTCATCCTTGGTCACTAGCCACGGACCGAGGGGGCCGAAGGTGTCGAAGCCCTTGCCTTTATCCCAAGTGCCGCCGCGTTCAAGCTGCCATTCGCGCTCAGATACATCGTTGATGACGCAGTAACCAGCGACGTGCTCCAGGGCGTTCGCTTCGTCGATGTAGCGCCCGCCTTTGCCGATGACCACGCCCAGCTCGACTTCCCAATCGGTCTTGAGCGAGCCGCGGGGAATCTGGATATCGTCATTCGGCCCGCAGATGGCGCTGGTCCATTTGTTGAAGATGATGGGTTCCTTCGGCACCTCCATGTTCGACTCGGCCGCATGGTCGGCGTAGTTCAAGCCGATGCAGATGAACTTGCCGACCTGCCCGACACACGGGCCGATCCGCGGCTGGCCGGCCACGACCGGCAGGCTGCGCGGGTCGATGGTGGCGAGTTTCGCCAGGCTTTCCGGGGCCAGGACGTTTGCGGCGATATCCGGCACGTGGCCCGACAGGTCGCGGACCTGATTGTCGTCATCCAGCAGGCCGGGTTTTTCCGAGCCTTTTTCGCCGTAACGCAACAGTTTCATGAAGTGCTCCTGTTCAAGTGAAAACTCAAAGGCTCATGCCGCCATCGATTACGTGCACCGCCCCCGTGGTGTAGGCGGACGCGTCGCTGCCCAAGTACACCGCCAATTGCGCGATCTCTTGCGTGTTACCAATGCGCCCCATCGGCTGGCGGTCGAGAAACTGTCGGTAGACCTGTTGCTCATCGACACCTTGCTGCGCGGCCTGATCGGAAATGCGCTGGCGCAGCGATGGAGAATCCACGGTGCCGGGGCAGATCGCGTTGCAGCGAATACCCTGGCTGACGAAATCGATGGCGACGGATTTGGTCAGCCCCACCACCGCCGCCTTGCTGGCAGCATAGGCGAAACGATTGGGCACGCCTTTGACACTGGACGCCACCGACGACATGTTGATGATCGATCCGCCGCCACGGGCCAACATCCCCGGCAGGAAGGCGCGGATCATCCGGTACATGGCGGTGACGTTCAGGTCCATCGAGCGCGCCCAGGCCGCTTCGTCGCAGTCGACAATGGTGCCGCTGTGCACGTAGCCGGCGCAATTGAACAACACGTCCAGCCCGCCGACCCGATCTCGAACCGCCTCGATGGCGTTGGCCGAGGTGACGTCTAGCGTAATGGCAGTCACCCCTTCGATACCCGCCAGTGCGCGTGTGTCGATGTCACTGGCGAACACCTCGGCGCCGGCCTGGGCGAAGGCCACCGCGCTGGCAAGGCCTATGCCCTGGCCCGCCGCCGTCACCAGCACCCGTTTGTTGTGCAGGCTCATGCCGTTTCCAATTGCGTCGCCGGGGCCGCACTTTTTGGCGTCCGGCCGAGCATCGAGGCCGGGATGGCCAGGATCAACCCGCCGCTGACCAACAGGCACAGCGCCAAGACGTACGTACCGTTATTGATATTGCCCGTGAGCGTCTCGGCCACAGCGGTGATCATCGATCCGGTGAAGCCCGACAGGTTGCCGATGGCGTTGATCATGCCGATCCCGGCAGCGGCCGCGACGCCCGACAGCACAGTGCCGGGCAAGGTCCAGAAGATCGGCATCAGGCTCAGGATCCCCGAGGCCGAGACGCTGAGGAACAGCACCGACAGCACCAGGTTATCGGCGAAGAACGCACTGAGGATCAGCCCGGCGCCACCGATGAAGGCCGGTATGGCCGCGTGCAGGCGTCGCTCGCCAGTGCGATTGGAATGCCGGGCGTTGAGCAGCATCGCCACCACCGCCACCGAATAAGGAATGGCGGTGAGCAAACCAATGTGCAGGCTGTTGGTGATGCCGGTGCTCTTGATGATCGACGGCATCCAGAAGGCCAGGCCATAGAAACCGGTGTTGAAGGTCAACAGGATCAACACCAGCAACCACACCCGTGGGTTGAAGAACACCTCGCTCAAGCGCGAAGCCTTGCCCTGGTTGTCGGTTTGCAGGTTGGCCTTGAGCATGGCTTTTTCCGCCGCCGAAAGCCACTTGGCCTTGTCGATGTTGTCGGCCAGGCAGACGATCACCACGAAGGCCATGATGATCGAAGGAATGCCTTCGATGATCAGCATCCATTGCCAGCCGGACAGGCCTTGTACGCCTTGCATACTGTTCATCAGCCAGCCGGACAGGATCCCGCCGAGGGTCAGGCTGACCGGCAAGGCCAACAGGAATCCGGACATCACCCGACTCTGCCGGTGGGTCGGAAACCAGTAGTTGAGGTAAAGAATCACGCCAGGAAAAAAGCCCGCTTCGCAGATCCCCAGCAGGAAACGCAGCACGTAGAACATCGTGCTCGATTCGATGTGGAAGAACGCCGCCAGCGGCACGGTGTAGGCCACCGCCATGGAAATCACCGCCCAACTGAGCATGATCCGGGCGATCCAGAACCGCGCGCCAAAACGATGCAGCAACAGGTTGCTGGGGACTTCGAAAAGGAAATAGCCCCAGAAAAACATACTGGCGCCCAGGGCGTATACGGTGTTGCTGAATTGCAACTCGTTGAGCATGTCGAGCTTGGCGAAACCGATGTTCACCCTGTCGAGGTACGCCGCCATGTAGCACAACAACAGGACCGGCAGGATTCGCCAGATCACCTTGCGATAGGTCCGGTCCTCGAAATCGAGTTCGCCGGCTTGCGCCTGGGCGGGCAAATGCTCGGAGATGGTTTGCATGAAGTAACCCCTGATTGTTTTTATTGGGTCACGTCGAATGAGCGAGTCATTCGGCGATTGAACGAGGACTCTACTGTCGGGAAGCGATTCTTTCCCAATGGCATTTTTGGATTAGTTGATAACGGTTCGTTATCAAAGTACTTAAGGCTGGGTGAGTCATCGAGGCGAGGGGATTCATCCCCTCGCCACAGGTTCGGTTGCTTCTTCAGGTTATTTGGCGGGCGTTGTCCTTGAGGATCTCGGCAAACTCCAGCGCCGCGCCCACCAACGGTTCATCCTTGCGGGTGAGGATGCCGTAGTCCTGCGGTACCAGGTGCAGAGGTGTATCGAGGGTCTTGAGCTGGCCGCTTTCGAGCAGCGGGTCGACCATCGCATTGGGCAACATGCCGATCATGGGGCCGCGTTGCAGGACCTGGAGAAAGGTCTGCATCGAAATCGTGTCGATGGTGTTGCGCGGCATGCCCACCCCGGCCTCGGCGAAGGCCAGTTCCATGCGCGCGCGAATCGGCGTGCCGACCGGATACAAAATCCACGGCAGGTCCACGAGCTGCTGCAAGGACGTCGGCCCGGCATTTGCCAGCGGATGGCGATCATTGACCACGATGCAGAACGGTTCGGGGGCCAGGGGTTGGAAGTCGTAGCGCTGCTGCTGGCTTTGATCGGTGAAACGCGCCACGGCCAGGTCGAGCTTCTTTTCTTCAAGCATCTTCATCAAATGATTGCTGGTCTGCTCCACTACCTCGATGGACAGCAACGGCCAGCGCTGCTTGATCTGCAGGATCGCCTCGGGCAACGCAACGGCCGTCGCGGCGAAGATACCGCCGACCTTGAGGTAGCCGTGGCCGCCCTCTCGCAGGCTGCTGATCTGCTCGACAAACGAACGTGCGTCATTCAGGGCGATTTGCGCGTAGCGCAGCACGTGCTCGCCCAGGGCTGTGGGCGGCATGCTGCGCGGGCGGCGCTCGAACAGGGCGAAGCCGAGCAGGCTTTCGATTTCCTTGAGCATCTTGCTCACGGCCGGCTGGCTGAGATTCATCTGCTCGGCCGCCAAATGCATGTTGCACGTGCGTCCCAGGGTGTCGATCAGCAACAGATGGCGAAATTTGAGCCAGCCGCAAAAGCTGGAAAAGGAGAGATCGGACATGGACGTTCCTCGGCAGCGCAATAACCAGGCGTTATCAGATACTGAATATATCTCATTGGAGTTCATCGACAACGCGCCCTAGCGTGAAGGCTTTACGAACCAGGAAGCCTGTCCATGTCGCTATTGCTTACCCCCGAAAATACCCTGCCGGTCGATGGCGTGGCCGGCACGCTGATTGGTCGCGCCTGGGTCCCGGGGCGGATCGCCGGGCCTTCGCCGATCGTGCTGCGCAGTGACGGCGTATTCGATCTTTCGGAGCGTTTCGCGACCCTGAGCGACCTGTTGGAAACCCCCTCGCCCTTGGCGGCAGCAAGAGAGACACCCGGCACCTTCATCGCCAGCATCGACGAGTTGCTGGCCAACACCGGCCCCCACGCCGACCCGTCCAAGCCGTTCCTGCTGCCGCCGCTGGATCTGCAAGTGATCAAGGCCGCCGGCGTGACCTTCGCCGCGAGCATGATCGAGCGAGTGATCGAGGAACAGGCCGGCGGCGACGCGGCCCGGGCGGACGCCGTGCGCGCCACGGTCCACGGTGTGATCGGCGACAATCTGCGCTCGATCGTGCCGGGGTCCGAGCAAGCCATGCGCCTCAAGGCGTATCTCATCGAACAAGGCATGTGGTCGCAATACCTGGAAGTCGGCATTGGCCCGGATGCGGAAATCTTCACCAAGGCGCCGGTCCTGGCCGCCGTGGGCAGCGGCAGCCAGATCGGCATCCATCCGGCCTCGCAATGGAACAACCCGGAACCGGAAGTGGTGCTGGCGGTGGACAGCCGCGGCCAGATCCACGGCGCCACGCTGGGCAACGACGTCAACCTGCGGGATATCGAAGGCCGCAGCGCACTCTTGCTGAGCAAGGCCAAGGACAACAACGCCTCGTGCGCCATCGGGCCGTTCATTCGCCTGTTCGATGAACATTTCAGCCTGGACGACGTGCGCGCCTGCGAGGTTGACCTGCACGTACAAGGCGAAGACGGCTATCGCCTGCACGGTTGCAGCTCCATGAGCCAGATCAGCCGCGACCCGCTTGACCTGGCGGGCCAGACACTCAATGCCAACCACCAATACCCGGATGGTTTCCTGTTGTTTCTCGGTACGCTGTTCGCCCCCACCGAGGACCGTGATCATGCCGGCAGCGGTTTCACCCATAAACTGGGTGACCGGGTCAGCATCAGCAGCCCGTTGTTGGGCAGCCTGCATAACCAGGTGACCCACAGCTGCGAGGCCGCGCCGTGGACCTTCGGCGTTGGCGCCCTGTTGCGCAATCTTGCCGCACGGGGACTGCTCGATCGCTGAGCCCGACTGATCGTCGATTCATCCAATTACAAGAGAGAAATGAATCATGAGTGACACGCCAAAACGCCGCCTGCGCAGCGAGCAATGGTTCAACGACCCGGCCCACGCGGACATGACCGCGCTGTATGTCGAACGCTACATGAACTATGGGATGACCCGCGAAGAGTTGCAATCGGGACGGCCGATCATCGGCATCGCCCAGACCGGCAGCGACCTGACGCCCTGCAACCGCCATCACCTGGAGCTGGCGCAACGGGTCAAGGCCGGAATCCGTGATGCCGGCGGCATCCCCATGGAATTCCCGGTCCACCCCATAGCCGAACAGTCGCGTCGCCCCACCGCGGCGCTGGACCGTAACCTGGCTTATCTGGGCCTGGTGGAAATCCTCCACGGTTATCCCTTGGACGGCGTGGTGCTCACCACTGGTTGCGACAAGACCACCCCCGCCTGCCTGATGGCGGCAGCGACCACCGACCTGCCGTCGATCGTGCTGTCCGGCGGGCCGATGCTCGACGGCCGTCACAAGGGCGAGCTGATCGGCTCCGGCACAGTGCTCTGGCACGCACGCAACCTGATGGCCGCTGGCGAAATCAACTACGAAGGCTTCATGGAAATGACCACGGCGGCCTCGCCCTCCGTCGGCCACTGCAACACCATGGGCACTGCCCTGTCGATGAACGCATTGGCCGAGGCCCTGGGCATGTCATTGCCGGGTTGCGCAAGCATTCCGGCGCCCTATCGCGAGCGCGGGCAGATGGCCTACGCCACCGGCAAGCGCATCTGCGAATTGGTCCGCCAGGACGTGCGCCCTTCGCAGATCATGACGCGTGAAGCGTTCGAGAACGCCATCGCTGTCGCCTCGGCACTCGGCGCATCGAGCAACTGCCCGCCGCACCTGATCGCCATCGCCCGGCACATGGGCGTCGAGTTAAGCCTGGACGACTGGCAACAAATCGGCGAGGACGTGCCGCTGTTAGTCAACTGCATGCCGGCGGGCAAATACCTCGGCGAAGGCTTCCACCGCGCGGGCGGCGTACCGGCAGTCATGCATGAACTGCAAAAGGCTGGCCGCCTGCACGAACACTGTGCGACGGTCAGTGGCAAGACCATCGGCGAGATCGTCACCGGCAGCCTGACCTGCGACGCCGACGTCATCCACCCTTTCGAAGCCCCACTCAAGCACCGTGCCGGCTTCATCGTGCTCAGCGGCAACTTTTTCGACAGCGCCATCATGAAGATGTCGGTGGTGGGCGAAGCGTTCCGCAAGACCTACCTGTCGGAACCCGGTGCCGAGAACAGCTTCGAAGCGCGGGCCATCGTGTTCGAAGGGCCGGAGGACTACCACGCGCGCATCGACGACCCGGCGCTGGACATCGATGAGCGCTGCATCCTGGTGATTCGCGGCGCTGGCACCGTCGGCTATCCCGGCAGCGCCGAAGTGGTGAACATGGCCCCACCGGCGGCGCTGATCAAGCGCGGCATCGACTCCCTGCCCTGCCTGGGCGACGGTCGCCAGAGCGGCACCTCGGCGAGCCCATCGATCCTCAACATGTCCCCGGAAGCAGCCGTCGGCGGTGGCCTGGCGCTGCTGCAAACCAACGACCGGCTGAAAGTCGACCTGAACACCCGCACCGTGAACTTGCTGGTGGACGAGGCTGAGATGGAGCGACGCCGCCTCGCGTGGACGCCGAACATCCCGCCTTCGCAAACCCCCTGGCAGGAACTCTACCGGCAACTGGTCGGGCAGCTCTCCACCGGAGGTTGCCTGGAACCGGCGACGTTGCACCTGAGGGTGATCGCCCGCAGCGGAGAGCCGCGGCACTCTCACTGACTTGATTCCACACCGAACCGCTCCCGGTGGCGAGGGGATTTATCCCCGCTGGGCTGCGTAGCAGCCCTAAAACAATGAACTCAATCTTACTGGCACACCGGGTCGGCTAGTTTGGGGGCCGCTGCGCAGCCCAACGGGGATAAATCCCCTCGCCACAGGGACCTCACAGATTCCCGAGCATTTCCCACAACGAAGCGCCCACCCCGGTGATGCTTTCCCCGGCAATCAATCCCGCCGCCGCCGTGATGGCGAAGCGTTCGGTCAGACTCGGCCAGCGGCAGCTCACCAGCCAGGTGAGCACGGCGCCGAGGGCCATCATCAGCGACACCGAGGCTGGCAAGACAAATGCCAGGCCGAGGGCTGCCGTGCTGGGCAAGTAGCGAGCGCGATGGGCCGGCAGCAAGCTATCGAGAATGCCCAACAGCAACCCGGCGAAACCACCGATGAAGATCGCCCAGCGAATGCTCGCCGACAACGAGTCCAGGCCATGGGTCAGGGTTTGCGCCACGGCTTTCCAGGTGGCGACCGCCGGGGCCGGCCATTCTTCGGTGAGCAGCATGGTTTGCGGATCGGGGATCAGCGCCAGGTAAGCGAGCACGCCGACGATACTGCCGATGAAAATCCCCAGCGTCTGGGCCAAAAGCTGCTTGCGCGGCGTCGCGCCGATTGCTCGACCGACCTTGAAATCGTTCATCAAATCCGTGCATTGTCCGGCTGAACCACCGGCGGTATTGGCACTCATCAGATTGATCGGCACCTGCCCCGGGGCAACGATGCCGAAACTCAATTGGGACAACTGCCCGATAGCGCCAATGGGCGGAATGCCCGTGGCGCCGACCACCCGCGCAGCCACCGCCGCCAGGCAGATGGCCAAGGGAATGGTCAGCAACGCCATCCACGGATTGATGCCAAACAACATCGCTTGCAGGCTGACCACCAAGACGATTGCCAGCAGAAATCCGAGGGCAGGCCCGGCCTTTGGCATCGCCCATGTCGCCCCACCGCTGGCCTTGGTAGAGGTGTGCAGCGACCACAACCGGATCGCCAGCGAGGCCAGGGTCGCGCAAACCATCAGGCTCACGCCCGGCCACAGCAGCCATTCCACCAGCACGGCGAATTGTGGGCCGCTGCTGCCGGGCGGCAACTGCACCAGGCCGTGTTCGAGCAACCAAGGTGCCAACCCGCCCCACGCCAGCAGCGCGCCGAGCAACAGGGTCAAGCCGACACGGATGCCGATGATGCCGCCAAAGCCCACCAGCAACAGTGAAGGGTCCGCCGTGAATGTCAGCCGCTCCAACTGGGCCGTTGGTGACCAGCGTGGAATGGCCCAGACGAAACTATCGACCCACTTGGCCAGGCCGGACAGGACGGCCGCGCTCAGCAGCACCTTCAGCCGCGTCGCGGCTTCGTGGCCATGGTTGTAGATGTGCAACAGGGTTTCCAGGGTCGCCATGCCCTCGGGAAACCTCAGCGCCTTGTCGTTGAGCAACGAGGGCCGCAGGTACCAGGCGATCCAGATGCCCAGGAAACTCACTGAAAACACCCAGGCGACCATCGGCACAGCCTCGAGTTGCTGGCCGGTCAGCAAGGTGTACGCCGGGATCGGCGCCACCAGCCCACCGGAAATGATCGATGCCGCGGCCGACGCCACTGTCTGGTTGATGTTGCTTTCGTGCAGCGTCCAGGGCAGCCGCGCAGACGAACGCTTGGCCAGGCCTTGCCAGATGCCGTAGCCGACCAGCAAGGCAATGATCGACATGTTGAACGACCAGCCGATCTTCAATCCCGCATAGACATTGGAGGGCGTCAGGAGAATACCGAGCACGATCCCGGTGATCACCGCGCGTGGGCTGAACTCGCGCTCTACAGCGTGCACGTGCAAGGTCGAGGTTTGATCCATGCGAATTCCTTATCGGCAAAAACGGCGCGTCCACCCGAGGCGACGACCTAATAAGTGAGCCTTGTATCGACGGAAGGTTCACCACCCGGTCCTGGCGTGCGCGTGATAGAGCGGTCGTCCCGAGATTGCGGACCGATGCTCAAGCACACCCGCGCCCAGCCGATAACCTGAGTGACGAAGGCCCTCAGGCCTCGCCCGGCTCTGCTGGTTGCATAGGGTAATGATCAATGGCTTGGCAGCTTAATCGCTTACTGATGTTCGGCGTCCTGATGCTCCTGGTTGCAGGGGGATCGGCGTTGGCCATCGCGGCAGAGCCGCCGCTGCGCATCGTCACCGAGGAATTGCCGCCGTACAACATGACGCAGGGCGGACGCGTGACCGGCATGAGCACCGAGGTGGTCGAGGCCGTGCTCAAGGAGATCGGCGTCGAGGCGTCGATCCAGCCGATGCCCTGGGCGCGGGCGTACGAACTGGCGCTCAATGAAAGCAACGTCCTGATCTATTCCATCGTGCGCACCCCTGCGCGTGAATCGCTTTTCCAGTGGATCGGTGCCATCGCCCCGACACAGTGGTATATCTACTCCCTGGCCGAACGGCCAGTGAAGCTCAACTCCCTGGCCGATGCCCATGGGCACCAGATCGCGACCGTAAACCAGGATGTGGGCGAGCAATATCTGGTCTCGAAGGGCTTTCGCATCGGCGAAGAACTGCAGTCCAGCACCAAGTACGAACACAATTACCGCAAGCTCAAGGTCGATCACGTTGAGCTGTGGATTTCCAACGAACTCAACGCGCTCTACCTGACCCGCCAGAACGGCGAGGACCCGGAAAAAGTACTGATCCAGTCGCTGGCGTTGCCCGAACTGAGCAGTGCCGACGGCCTGAACATGGCGTTCAGCCGCAAGACGCCGCCGCAGACCGTTGAAAAATTCCGCGCCGGCCTGGAGGCCATTCGTCGCAACGGCGTCTACGATGCCATCGCGCGCAAGTGGCTGTGAGATGGACGGCCACGTCAACCCGCCCTCTCCACGCGTACAGGCCAAGACGCTCAGTTCCCTGGGGCGTCGACTGGTACTGGCGACCCTGCTGTTCTGCCTGTTCTTCACCGTGGCGATGGTCACCTGGCGCACCTGGCTCGCCTGGGAGAGCAACCTGGCGGAGATGAACTCCGAGCTGGGGCTGATCGACCAGGTTTTCCGCGATACCCTGGCCCACGCCATTTGGGAAATGGACCGCGATTCCCTGGACAAACAGCTCGCCAGCGTCGCGAAGGCCGCGCCAGTCGGACGCGTGGTGCTGAATGTCCTGCGGCCCGGCCGGTCGCCGGAAATCATCGAACTCAATCGCTACACCACCGGCAACGAAGGGGCGGCTCCGGTGCTACAACGCGAACTCATCGCGCAACCCTATCTCGGCGCCCAGGAGAAAGTGGGCGAGCTGACCATCGAAGGCGACAACCAACTGCTGTGGCAACGCTTGTGGGGCGAAGCGCGCAGCATTGTCATCACCCAGATCATCCAGTCGATGCTGCTGGCGGGGCTGGTCATGACCATGTTCAACCGCCTGGTAACCATCCACGTGGTGCACATCGCCCGGCACCTGGGCGAACTCGCGCCACAAACCCTCAAGCATCACCTCAAGTTGCAGCGCTCGGTGGACCGCCAGGATGAACTGAGCCTGCTCGAATCCCAGGTCAACGAGCTGCAGGACAATCTCCACGCCCACTTGGAACGCCAGCGCTCGGATGAACTGGCGATTGCCGCCAGCCGCGATCAGTTGGTCGAGCTGGTCGAGGCGCGCACGGCGGAACTCAAGGCCGCCAACCAGGCCCTTGAAGCCTTGTCCCGCCACGATGCCTTGACGGGCCTGGCCAACCGTCGCCATTTCGATCAGTTGAAAGAAGTCGAGTTTCGCCGCGCCATGCGCCACAAGACGCCACTGGCCGTGCTCATGTGCGACGTCGACTTTTTCAAGATCTACAACGACACCTACGGCCACATGAATGGCGACCAGTGCCTGCAACAGATTGCCGAAACCCTGCGTGACGTATTCGGCCGCTCTGGTGAATTGACCGCACGGGTCGGGGGCGAGGAATTTGTCGTCGTGCTGCCCAACATCGACGCTGGGCAGGCCTGCGAAGCGGCGCAACGCTTGCGTGACGCCCTGGCTGAACGCCAACTGCCCCACAGCGGCTCATCGGTCTCCCCGTTCGTCACGCTGAGCATCGGCGTCGCCGAGCTGGACCCCGAGACCATGGATCATTTCGACCAACTGATGCAGCGTGCCGACCAGGCGCTGTACCGGGCCAAGCACCAGGGACGCAACTGCGTCTCTCTCTGAACCATCGCCGCTGTCGAGGTCTGTATGCGCCACTTTCCGATGCTTTGCTCCTGGGTGTTCCTGGCCTTGATCAGTTTCCAAAGCCAGGCGGACACCATCGAAGTCGTGACCGAGGACTCGCTGTATGCCTATCTGCGCGACGATAAGCTGGCCGGCCCCGGTATCCATATCGCCGCCGAAATCTTGAAGCAGGCCGACCTCGGCGACTTCCACATGGCGTTGTACCCATGGGCGCGGGCCTATGAAATGGCCTTGCGCGAGCCCAACGTACTGATCTTTCCCCTGGATCGCACTCCGGCCCGTGAAAAGCTGTTCAAGTGGGTCGGTGAAATCCATCGCTCCACCAGCCGGCTCTACAAGCTGCGTGAAACGGCGCCCATCTCCATCGCCAGCCTCGAAGAAGCCAAGCAGTACAGCATCGGGGTGATACGCAATGACGCCAAGCAGGTCTATTTGCAAGACCGGGGCTTCAGCCGACTGGTCGTGTCGGCGAACAATCACGACAACTTCCAGAAACTGTTGAACCGCCAGGTCCAGCTGGTGCCCATGCCGGAGAACACCGCACGCCTGATGAGCCAGGACGCCCAGATGGACTTCAATCTGCTGGAGCAAGTCTACTCGCTGGACGAGCAGCCCCACCGGGTCTACCTGGCCTTCAGCCTGGGCACGCCGGACGAGACCGTCGCCAAGGCCCAACGCGCTTTCGAACAGCTCAAGGCTTCGGGTGAAGTGGAGCGGATCATGAAGCAAAAGCGTTGATCGGTGACAGTGGTCCGCAGCGTTGAACTCTCCCGTCGCAGGCAACGTCTAGGCCATAAGTGCACAGATGTGGAGGACCTTCGATGAACACGCGCGACGCCGTCCCGGATTCAATCCAGCCCGTGTTGCTGGAACGCAACGACTGGGTGCCCAACAACCCGCGCCTGCCGGTGATCGTCTACCGTGACGCGGTTGCGACCCAGACCGATGATCTGGCCGCCCGCCTGGAGGAGATTTTCCGCACCAACGGCTGGCCACCGCAATGGCGCTACGGGATCTACGACTTTCACCACTACCACACCGAAGGCCACGAAGTGCTGGGTGTTGCCAGTGGCGAGGCGCGCTTGATGATCGGTGGCCCCGACGGCCAAGTCATCGAGGTCAAGGCCGGCGATGTACTGCTGCTCCCCGCCGGCACCGGGCATTGCAACTTGGGCGCAAGCGATGACTTCCTGGTGGTCGGAGCGTATCCACCCGGCCAGCAGGCCGATATCTGCCGGGAGGCGCCGAGCGAGGCGCAGTTGGCGAACATCGAGGCGTTGCCGTTTCCGGATCGGGATCCGGTGCAGGGCGCAAGCGGTGGGGTCAGGCAGTATTGGACGGGGGTGCGCTGATTATTGACCGAGCACCTAATCGGCCCATGATCAGCGACCGTAGACCTTGCGCAACTGCTCTTGGGTCAACGCATCTTCGAACGGCACCGGTACCGATTTCACCGCACCGTAGAGGTTGCGATAGCGCCAGTAATATCCATTACTCACCAGTTGGTAGCCGCGCTCGACCACACGTTGACCATCGAGCACATAGCGCAGGGTTTCCTGGGCCGCTTGCGGTGGCGCCGGCAGCATCAGGTCGGTCGCCAGCACGCGCATCGACTCGTCGATGCACTCGTCGAGTGCCGTCGTCACTTGCGCCAGGTCCAGCGAGCCGTCGTCGATACAGCGTTTGCCACAGCGCCTGATCGGCTGGCTGGAAACCTCGATGCGCATGCGATACAACGCGGAACCGGCGATGTCCTGGACCTGCACCTGATTGACCAGCACAAAGCTGCCACGGTCAGGCGTGAGCATCAGTTTGGGCTCGATCACCAGGCGGGCGCTGATATCGCCCGCGCCTTGCTTGAAGCCGGCCGCCAACGATGCCTGTTGGAAACGCTGCTGGAGACGCTCCTGCAATGGTACGCCGGCAAGCAGGTCCGCCAACGGTCGTGATTCCTTGGCAGCGGTGTTCTGCGCATCGCGCTGCAAGCTGCCGCTGCCCATCTGGGTGTTGATCAGGCTGGCAACCAGCAAGCCGGCAAGCCCCGCGCTGTTGCCGGAACTGGCGACCAGGTTATGGCTCGACGACGCAGCCTTCTGCGCGGCCTCGGCATCCACTACCGTACTGGCCCCGACAAACGTCTGGGGCAGTTGCAGGTCCACCTTGACCCCGTGGGCCTGGACATAGGACACCGCGTCCGGCGTCTTGAAACCGGTCGGCGGGGCCGGCTTCTGCGCGCACCCCACCAGCAGCGCAGCCAGCGAACCGGCGACCATCAACACACGGTTCATTGTTCGAACGGCGTGATCATTTGCTGACGGCTCGTGTCCATCGCCTGGTAGAAAGCGTTGGTCAGGTTCGTATAGTTCGGTTCATCCCACTCGCCCTGGGCGGCCTGCAAGACGGAGAAAGGTTTGAACCACAGGAGCCTGTTGTCGGCCAGATCGACCACCATGCCCTGCCCACCCACCTGCGCCATGGGGACGCTGGTCGGTACGATGCTGTAATAGCTGCGGGTAGCGCCGGTTCCCATCACGTTCACCAGCAGCAGGCGATCGACACCGTAGGTGGCCTTGATCGGCGTCAGGTCACGTGTGGTGTAGCCTTCGCGGAAACTGACTTCCTTATATTTGGTCAGGTCCACCGGCTCGTCGATGCGCTTGGCCTTGTAGCCCTTGGCCTGCAGCTTGGCGACGATGGCATCCGGTAGGGTATTGAGGTCGCGGACTTCCCATTTTTCGACGTTATCGCTGAGTTTGCTGTTGACGCCTTTATTGATGGCCAGGTCCAGGAGCCCCTGGTTACCGGTCAGTGCCAGCACTGGCTCTGGCACCACGTTGATCGCCACGCCGATGGTTGGCTCCTTGGCGTCCCAGAACTGATGATCCAGGGGTACGGGAGGCTGGACGTGGGCGCAGCCGGTGAGCGCCAGGCAGGCAAGAACGGTAAGGGTTGCGAGGGTGCGAAGCGTACGAAAAGACATGTATCAAGTCCCTATGATTAATCGATGCTGCGTTTATCGGCAGCGACGGCATTAACAATAGTGGCATGATGATATTGTTTTTTTCAATTTCTTTTGTTTTTCATACGCTTTTTCGCCTCGTTCCTTCTAGATCATCGGCGAACTGCTCACCACCCTCAGCGCCAACCCCTCGAACGCGTCCAGCGTGATGGTGAACTCGCCTTCGGGGGTGAGATCGCCTTCGACCCGTTCATTGATGATGTCCACCACAGGCCCCGGCGCAATATCCGGCAGATGCAGGGTTTCAGTGATGGGTGTCGAGCCGAAATTCAGCGCGGTGATTTGCGTGCCTTTGCCGGCCGGCAGTTCATGGACCATGATCAGCAACCCCGGATGCTCGACGTCCGGAACCAGTATCTGCCGGCTCGCGGCGATGTCGTAGGCCCGACGCGCAGCCAGGATCCTGCGCAATTGCGAGGCGAACGAATCCGGATCCTTCAACTGGCTCGGCAGGCTGCCATACAAGGTCCTTGCCCTGGGCATCTGCCCGGCCGACAACGGTGCCTCTGGATTGAGATCCACCAAGTCATAGGCGCCACGATGAATCCAGCGCGTGTCACCATCGCGCATCAAATGCTCGACCTGTTCCGCCGGCAACGGCAACGCTCCCACCAAGTCCCATCCCGACAAGGCGAAAACGCCCGGCTGCATGGCGTTGAACATCACCAGCAACAGGTGGACCTGGCGAATCTGCCGGATATCGGCGGCAGTGATCGCATCGAGATCACGAATGCCCAACGCGGCGGTGATGATGCTGGCCGTGGTGCAGGACACGCCGTTGGTCACGAACCTCAAGTTGTAAGGCGCATGTTCACCGGACAGGCGCTCGTACATCTGCTCGCGAATGTGTTCGCGCAAGATGCTGCCGGGAAAGGTCTGGCCTTGGTACAGGTAGGTGTCGTGGGCGTGCAGCGTCCAGAAATGCACCAGCTCCAGGGTCAATTCGTCGTGGTTTTGCAATGCATGGATCAGCGATCCCGGATCGATGCCAAAGGCGTGCATCTGGCGCAGCATCAACCGCAGGAACTCAGTGTCGCCCATCAGCAATGCGTGTTGGTAGGCCGGGCGCGTGATGAAGTCATAGGACAGGTCCGCCCCGCCGTGGGACATCGCGGCGATGTCATCGAGGGTCAGGTTCAGTTCCTGGAAACTGAAACCGCCGGCCTTGCGAATCGCACCGCCGAGCAACTGGTTGCCCGTAATCGACAACGGATGGCTCTCGGACCAGGCAGTCCCATCGAGCTTGCGTTCCACGCCGAGGAAACCGTTGGCGTCCAGGCGCAGGATCTTCGCACCCATGCAATCGATGGCGTGCAGCGCATCGCCGATGATCATCTGTTGCGCGGCGAAAGTCGGATCAAGCCAGTTCAGCGACGGCTGGCCTTCCTTGAAGTAATGCAGGTAGACCCAGCGCCGCGGCTTGCCGTCCACGCCCATGACGACGGGGGTTGCGCTCCAGTCGGTTTCCTTGACCCCGGGCTCGAAGAAAATCACCCGCTGCAACTGGCCGACGATGTAATGCTTGTCCCGCAGGGCGTCCACCTGCTGAGCGGTGAGGTTCCTGGCGTCGCGCCCCTCCTCGACTTCGGGCAATAGCGGCCAGTCTTCTTCGCGGATCTCCACCATGTGGTAGAGCCCGGGATAGTCTTCATAGGCCATCTCCGCCAGGCGGAAATCCGCGCCCTTGCCGGTATGGGACGGGATAACGTCGTCAATGACCACCGCATTGTGGGCGGCGGCCATTCGCGTCAATGCCTGCAACTGGGGCTCAGTGCCCAGTTCCGGGTCGATGTCGAAGCTGATGCGGTCGAAGTTGCCGTCGATTGTCGGCGTAAAGTCAGTGCCGCGCAGGCCACCGGACCTTTTCAAGGGGCCATTGTGGATACCCTGGATGCCGATTTTCGACAGCGCATGCCACAGGGTTTCATCCCCCAACGCTTCCAGCACCGTGCCGTCTTCCCGGGTGACGATGGAGGCCGGGTACGCGGTGAACCACACGGAGGACAACGCCGAGGCATCGCGAGGCCGGGTGTGCGCGAAGGGCTGCTGCCACAGGCGCCCTTGCCCTGAATAAAGCTTGGCCCGCTGCCTCGCAGCCTTGAGCATCGATTGTTCGACCAGCCAGTCGACATGATTTTTCTCAGCCATCGTCATGAAAACAATCACCTGTCATAAGGAAAAGATCGGACCGGCCCTTGGCATTGAAGGTGCCGCTTATGACTCATATGAGGCCGTGGCCCGGTAATCGTTGCATTGAGACGGGCGACGGTGGGTTTCGCTGGCCGTATTTCGGGGGCGCATCGTTCAGGTCTGTGATCATCGAGCCTGGCCCCACCGCCCCTCATTTCGCCGACGGACTGGATCGCACGACACCGATGGCCTGCTATGAATCCACTCCGGCTGGCAACCTACTGCGCAGACATCGACACGCAGGCCTGGATGCTTCAGTCGTCGTTGAACAGCGCATCCGGGGTCCTTTCACCGGGCGGACCGGGTCTTTGCAGGGTTGCGCAATTCGAGCCGTAGTCCTGGCCGTCGAGTCGAGCCCCGACGAAGGCGAAGGCATCTTCCAGCGAACCGTGCAGCACCCCGTCATGCCCGAGGCCTTCATAGGTGCGCCAAGTGACTGAGTTGCCGGCGGCGCACAAGGCCGCCGCGACCGCATATTGCCGCTCTGGCGTGATGGTTTGATCCGCCTGGCCGGTGGCAATGAACAGCGCAAAGGCAATCGAGGCCTGTGGCATGTCGGTGGTCGGGATGCGCGCAGCGTTCAACGCCTGCGGAGTGATCGTCAATAGTTCAGCGAACGACCCCACCTGCAACGCCTTGGATTCGAGCGCGATGTCACGGGTACAGCCCTGCCGGGCGACGTCCAGCAATTGCAGGCCCTTGGCGGTCAGGATGTCCTCAATCCGCGGGCCGTCTTCGCGCAGGCCGCCGGACGCCAGCGCCAGGAACACCGTATTGGACTGGCGTGGCGGCAGCCTGACGGGGCCTTGAGCAAACGTGCTGTTCGGCGCCGTCACCAGCGCGCCCAGGATAGGCAGTTCGGGGGCATAGGTCGTGGCAAGGATTGCCGCGCCCAGCGCCGCCCCGCCTCCCTGGGACTGGCCTGCGAGGAACATGCGATTGGCAATCAGACCTGGACTGATGGCACGGGCAGCACGAATCGAGTCGAGGACCGAACGCCCCTCGGCCTGCCAGTACGTATAAGGATGCGGCCCCGGACCGCCCAAGCCTTGGTAGTCAGTCATGACCACCGCGAACCCACGCGCCAGCCAACGATTGATATACGCCGCGTCACGGTCGCGCAGCCCCGTCCAGGAAGGCGCGCACGCATCGGCGATCCCCAGCGTGCCGTGGGCCCAGGCGAGCAGCGGCCAGCCCTCGGCGGGGGGATTGCCAGTCGGCAGGTATAACGCGCCACTGACCGGGACGAGGCCGGAGCGCCAGCGTTCGTCCATTGAGCTGTAGAGCAGACGCAATGCCTGCCCGGCGGCTGGCATCTGCGCCTGCACTGGCATGTGCTCGCTTCGCAGCAGCGCACCGGGGCGCTCGGGCATTGCTTCAGGCCAGCGATAAAACGTCGACAGTTGCATATCCCCGGCAGCGGGCCCGACGGGCAGCTTACCGTCGGCCATACCAATGGATGTAGCGACACAGGCCCATGCAAAAGCCGCGATTCGGAAAAAAATCATGGGAGGCTCACCTGATTGGAAAGCGCCTTGCGCAACGCGCGGCCCTGCGCAGCCAGCACGTTGCGCGCGATGGGCGCCACTTCGTTGAAGCGGATGAAACCGTGAGTCATGTTCGCCAGGACTTGCAGGTTCGTCACCACACCTGCGTCCTTCAAGCGCTGCGCCAACGCTCGGTTCTCATCCAGCAGCGGATCCAGCTCGCCAACGATGATTCGCGTCGGTGGCAGGCCCGCCAGCTCGGCCGTTATCGGCTGTACACGCCAGTCATCCTCGTCATTGGCCAGATAGCTGGCCCAGTAGCGGCTCATGGCTTCGACCGACAGGTTCTGCCCTGCGTACCCGCCAAACCGCTGCCACGAGTCGGAACTCATGTCACGGGAGTAGCTGCCGTAGAACAGCAACAATTGCCGCAATGCATCGATCCCCGCGTCACGCAGCGCAATGGCCGCTCCAAGGGCGAGATTGGCACCCGCCGAATCGCCGCCCAGGGCATAACCGCGCACCGGGCATTCGGTGATCGCTCCCAGCTTGATGACGCGGCTGATGATCGCCACCACCTCGTTGAACGCCACGGGAAAGCGATATTCCGGCGACAACGCATAGTCGATGGAGAGCACCGCCATTCCACTGTCCCGAACCAGTTGGCGCAGCGGCGCGTCCCAACCGGCCAGCGAACCATGGCGAAATCCGCCGCCGTGGCAGTAGAACATCAAGCAAGGCGTCTCATTGCCCTCCGGCCAATAGAGCTTGCAGGAGACCGTGCGGCCGTCGACGGAAAAGCCCAGCGTGCGCTCGTAGCTCAGTGGAACGCTGCGTTGCGCGGCCCAGGCGTTGATCCGCTCCAACTGCCCCCGGACGCCTTGTACGTCGCCCTGGACGATCGGCAGCAAGCCCTGTTCGCGCAGCGACGTTGCCACGGCCAGCAAGTCAGGATGAACCGGCGGACGGGAATCCGCCGGCAGGTTTTCGTGATCGCTCATGGCTTTTCATCCGCGCCGACAGGCCGACGGCCGTCCGCAATCACGCAATGGCTCGGCGGGCTGCGTCCTTCCAGCACCGCCACGACACACTCGGCGGCAATCAGATTGGTGCGATTCAGGCCTTCGACCGTAGAGGCCCCGACATGAGGCGTCACGACGACGTTCGGCAGCTGGATCAGTTGTTCGGTCACCGGTGATAGCGCGCGATCCGACTCACTCTCAAAGACATCGAGCCCCGCCCCGGCCAACCGGTTTTCCCGCAGCGCACGGAGCAGATCCGCATCGCGCACCAAACCGCCCCTCGCGGTGTTGATCAGCACCGCCGAACGCTTCATCAGCTTCAGCGCGTGCGCGTCGATCAGTCCCTGGGTTTGGGTGTTGAGGGGCGCGTGAAGTGTGACGAAGTCACTTTCCTTGAGCAGCGTTTCCAGGTCGACGAAGCCAGCCTGGGGAGTAACGTCGAGCAGGGCTTTTTGCGGATCAGGCGAATAAATCAGCGGCTGGACTTCAAATCCGGACAAGCGCTGCAGAACGCCCCGACCGATCCTCCCCAGCCCGACGATACCCACCGTCTTGCGGTACAGATCGCCGCCCAGGGGGATCGACCAGTCACCTGCGGACAACCCCGATTGGCAGCGCTTGAGTTGGCGGCACACGGCGAGCATCAAGGCCACGGTATGGTCGGCGACGCTTGCGTCATTGCCACCGATCGCGATGGTTGCGACCTTCCCCGCCGCTTCCACCGCCGCCGTATCGACCCGTTCGTAACCCACACCGCGACGGGCGATGACCTGCAAGCGCGGGAGCGAGCCCAACAGGCTGGACGTGATATTCGCGTGCCCGACAATCCAGCCGTCGGCGTCCTTCAAGATGTCGATCAGTTGCGGTTCACTCAGGTCGCCATCCGCCTGTCCTGGCGCCAGGTTCGCGACGATGACCTCACAGCCGTGACGCTTCAGGAAGTCAGTCGCCGTGGCGTCGAAGAATCGTTGGGTAACCACTATTTTATGGCGAAGTGTAGACATCACGGCTCTCTCGGTAGAACGGTTGAATATTCAAAATGCGTAGTCCAGGTATACCCGCGCTTCCGATCCGCTGACGACGTTATCCGGTTGAGCGGAGACCAATACGACGAAGTCCTGGTCAATTCGGTAATCGATGTAGATCAGGCCGACGGAAAGTCCGGCATATTCTTTTTCGTCAAAACGGTAATAAAGACGGTATTCATTTTGCCGCTCCGTCACGTCGGTGCGCCGGCCGCTGAATGGATCAGTCGCGTCAAATTCGCCTTGCTTATAAATAGTCATGACTTTGAAACCATCCAGCGAAGCGCCCAATAAAGAGTGTCCGCTCAAGTCATATTCGGCGCCTATTTGCCAGGTTCGCTCACCGTCGTTATTGAAATCATTGCCGGAGCGTGTCCAGGCATCCATCCTGCCATCGACATTGTCGCCATGATCGAAATAGGCATAGCCCAGTTGCCCATTGTTCAACTTGGCATGAGTCTCGGAAAAAGAAAGGCCCAGGCGAACTTTATCAAGCAGTAAACCCAGGTTGATATTCAACCAGGTCGCGTCGTCTTCATAAGCCGCCTCACCTGCTTCCCAATCACGTTCCCAGATTCGCCCGGCTTTTTGAAACTCATAATATTGAGTGTCCAATACCACACCGGCTTTATCGCCGAGTGGCGCTTTGAGTGTCAGCCCATAGCGGGTGTTCTCATTGAAGTCCCGCGCCACCCCATGGGCGTAACCCAGCTCGACGGCCTTCAAATCGTAATTGATGCCGTAGGTGTACAGATCCTTGATTTCCTCGCCCGTCTGGCTCAGCAAATGTTCGAATTCTTCCCTGTCCCGAGGCGAGGTGCGGTTGATATAGGCGGTTTCAAAGCCCAACGTGCCGGGGAGCGGACCGATCCCCGTCTCGGTGAAGTTCAAGTGGGCGCGGCCTCCCTGGTAGGAGCCGGGAACGATCCGGGTGTCGAGCGTGACCAGCGTCCCCGCATCGAAGCGGCCCCGGCCTACTTGAGAGTCGGCATTCCAGCCGGCGCCTTCATGACGCAGCTTGAAATAACTCTGTCCGACCTTGGCGAAACCACCATTGGAGCCATCGGTGTCATCAAAAAGGTCCCGGCCATTGTCTTTTGAATCGATCATCGCCACGCCGTATAGCGAAGCATCGAACCCGACAACGCCGGCCCAATAACTGGAGTTGTAATCCAGGATCGCACCGACGCCTGTGCCACCCAGTTCGGCACCGTCCGGAAAACCGCCAAAACGGTCTTCGATCAGTTCATTGGATATACGCGTATTGATATAGACCGAACGAAGATAAGCATTCAACTTTCCTTCATGCTGGAACCTGTCTGGATTACTGATGCTTGCTGAAAGACAAACATCAAACACACACAATGTCGACAGCAACGTCATAGCGACGGCGTTAATCGATTTCATCGACCACCTCATCTATTATTTTTATTTTGACGTGAGCAGACGCGAACTGGCGTCCTTGAAACTTCGGCGCAGTGAACTAGTTGATCAGATAATTGCCCGCGTCATAGCGGCCGTTATAATCAGGACAAGGCTGCTGCCTATGGCCCAGAGCAGGCAATAGCGTTGCATATCGCCCATGTCACGCTTGATGATTCCACTGATGAGATAAACCGCCGCAACCAATGGGCTTAATGCATGGACCGGTTGCCCCAGCACCGACGCACGAGCGATGTGCATCGGGTCAACGCCGTATTCGGCAGCCGCCGCCCCCAGCACCGGCAAGATACCGAAGAAGAACGCGTCATTGGACAGCAGGAAATTAAGCGGCAAGGCCACCAGTGCAGTAATGATGCTGAAGTATTGGCCTCCGCCGTCGGGAATCAACTGGACGATTCTCCCTGACATGGCATCGACCATCCCGGTGCCGGACAAGATCCCGGTAAACGCTCCTGAGGCGAATATAAGCGCGATCACCATCAGCACACTTTCCGAGTGCGCCGCGACTCTCGCCTTCTGCTCCGCCAGCCGCGGATAGTTGATCAGCAGCGCCAGGGAAAACCCCACCATCATCAGCATCGGCAAGGGCGCCAGTCCTGTGGCCATGGCGTACATGAGCCCGGCGGTCAACGCCAAGTTGACCCAGAACAGCTTCGGCCGATGGGTTTCGCAATGCACGGTCGGTAAAGCGACCTCCTCCGGTGCGGCGTCCAGGGTGCCGGGCGTCCATCCCAAGCGGCGCCGCTCCTTGCGGCCTATCCAGAACGCCACGGCAAACGCATAGACAAGCCCCACGAACATCGCCGGCACCAGGCCCAGGAACATTTGCGCCACATCAAGGTGCAGGGCACTGGCGGCCCGGGCGATCGGCCCTCCCCAAGGAATCAGGTTGACCACGGTGTTCGTCAGCAAAAGCATTAATGCCAGAATCAGCGGGTTCATTCCCAGGCGCAGGTAAAGCGGCAGGAACGCAGTCGTGACGATCAGGACAGTCGTTGCACCATCGCCGTCGAACGAGATGACAGTGGCCAGCAGTGCCGTGCCCAACACGACTTTGAGGGGATCATTGCCTACATGGCGCAGGATTTTCCTGACGGCGGGCTCGAAAAGCCCGGCGTCGAACATGATCGCGAAATACAGGATTGCAAACATCAACATCAACGCGGTGGGCGCAACTTGCTTGACGCCGTTCATCACCATCGCGCCCAGTTCCGGTCCCGCCCCACTGGCCAGCCCGAAGGCAACCGGAATGAGGATGAGTGCCGTCACAGCAGAAAGTCGTTTGCTTATGATCAAGGCCATAAACGTGACGACCATTGCGAAACCTAACCAAGCCATGCGTTTCACCTTTTCGTTTTTATTGTTATCGATGCCATCGAGAATCAATGTGAACATCTCTTGCGCAGCCGAAATCTACATAGGGGGTGAAACGCTGTAAATCTTGATTTTTTTCGTCAACATCCCTGCTAAATCGGGCTCATCAGCCGTTTGTCTTTACTCAAGGGCAGACTGAAATCCAGCCACCGATACACGTTGACGACATGACGGTGAATCTAATAAACATGTACGCCTTTCAATCAACCCAAGTGGGCCCGTCATGTCAGAACAAGAAGGCCTTTACCTCTCGGCAGACGAGGCGGCCGCCCTGCTTCGGATCAGCCTGCCAACGCTGTACGCCTACGTCAGCCGAAAGAATATTCGTTCCATCAAAATCGCCGGGACGCCCAAGCGTCGCTATTGGGCCGAGGATATCCAGCGACTGGTAAAGATCCCGGCGGCAGAAAAACCCGTGGCGAAGCGCTCGCCGCCGTCGGACAGTGCAATTACGCTGATCACCGATGATGGGCTGTTTTATCGCGGCCATGACGTCGTCGAGCTCGCGGATCGTGCAACCGTCGAAGAGGTGGCCGAATTGATCTGGCAGGTACCCTCGGCGTTCGGCGAGTCGCTGCCTCGTGCCCCGAAGGACGCCGCCAAGCTGTTGAAGATCTATGAGCACATGTCCGCCCAGGAAAAAGCCATCGCGCTTTTTCCCTTGGTGCAGCGAGAGAACCCCAAGGCGTTCGACCTTTCCCCCGACAGTTACGCACGTACGGGCGCAGACGTCGTGAGATGGTTTGCCGCGTTGGTCGTAGGGGCGACCGAACCGAGCACACAACCCTTGCACGAGTTCATCACCCAGTCATGCGGGGCCCCGCCGGCCCATGCCGATCTGATTCGCCGCCTGCTGATCCTCAGTATCGACCATGAGCTGGACCACACCACCCACAGCGTGCGCGTCGCCGCCACGACCGGCGCCACTGCGTACTATGCGGTCATCGCCGCGCTCGCCGCCGCACGGGGCCACAAGGTCGCCTATGGCAGGAATGAAGCCGCCAGCCGGATGATCGAAGAGATTTGTACCGCCGCAGACCCTACGCGGCCGATCTTGCAGCGCTACAACCAGGACGGACACATCGTCGGATTCGGCCCCAATGTCCATTCGATCAACGACCCACGGGCCAGCAATCTCTTGGCGGCGCTGACCGCTGCCTTCGATGGCGACAGCGAGTTCATCAAGCTGCAAAAGGCCTTCTCAGTGGCTTCGGAACTCGTTGCGTACCCACCGGAATTCATTCTGATGGTGAGCTTCATCGGCAGGAAACTGGGCTTGCACGGGCAGGAAATTTCATTGGGAGGTGTAGGACGCTCTATCGGCTGGATCGCCCACGCCAGCGAGCAGTACAACCAACACCACGAGGGCCGGCCTCGCGCTCGCTACACCGGGACGTTGCCAACGGCGAGCCATACCGGCCGCCGCTGACTCCGCCCGGCGCTCCTTTGGCGCGATGCCATTGGAGCGCAGGTATTGTCAGGAAACAGCCATCGCGGTAAACAACGACTCGAACCCGGCTTGATGTTCGAGCCCCGCGACGAACCCAATCACTGCCGCCTGTGCCGCTGCATCGATGTGCGGCATCGCCATGCGCCTGAACTTGCGTTCGAAGTCGCTATCGGTCATGGGCGTTTCCACCGAACCGGGCCCAGTGATCATCTCACTCACCACTTGCTCGCCGGAGACCAGCGTCACCCGGACACGGTTGGCAAGGTGCCGTGGGAACAGCGCCGTCAGCGACGGATCCTCGACGACACTGGTTTTCTCCATCAAGGCAATCGCCGCGGGGTCGGCGACCTTCTCAGCGGCGTATGAGCCAACCGTGATGTCACCGTCCAGCAATGCCCGCGCGACGTTGTACGGCAGGCTATGGTCAGCCGTTTCGCGAGTTTTCGGCAGCCATTTCTCAGGGGTATCGGCGAGAACCCGACGGTTGAACTCGGACGTTTCGATTGAAATGGCGGCAATGTCGTTCACCCCGTCAATCCGCTTGCGGATATCAAGCGCAGCCCAAACGGCCGTGTGCAGCTCGCCATTGGTGGGAAACGTCTTGGTCAGTGAGCGCCGTATCGCGAAGTCGCCGTTGTCGGGCGTACCGAAGCGACCGATATCCAGGTCGAATGGCCCGCTGACCTGCTTGAAGAAGCCCATCTCGCCTTCGAAGATCGGCGACGGCCCGGTCATGCCATGACGCGCCACCTGAGCGGCGAAAATCGCATTGCGAGCGGCGTTGGCTGCGGAACAGCCCTTCCAGTCGGACAACGATCCACTGCGCACTTGCCGCATAGCCATGTGCCCGCTCAAGGCAATGTTGATCGCTTGCTCGGTCTGCGCCACGTCCAGCTTCATCAGGTTGGACGCCGCTGCGGCCATCGCGACGTTGATGTAATTGACGTGGTCCCAGCCACGCTTGTTCAGGCTTGCTGCGTCCTGCAAGCGCATCTGGATCTCATAAGCCAGGACGATCGCCGAGACCAGCTCGGCCCCGGTGGCGTTCTCGGCTTGCGCCACTGCCAGGCAGGCCGGGATGTTGTCACTCGGATGACCTGGCTCCAAGGCCATGTAGCCATCGTTGTAGTCCAGGAAACGAACCATCAGCCCGTTGGCGAAGGCTGCGATTTGCGCCGTCGTCTTGAGGTTCGTGCCGAATACACTGGATGATTGCGCCTTGTTCGCGGCGGCGTAACACAGGGCTGCCTTGACCGGGCCCGCCCCGTAGGCGCCCAGTACGCAGGCCAGGCTGTCGATGAAACGCTGGCGAACCAGCTTGATGATGTCTTCGGGCAAACGTTGGTTGCGCAATTCATGGGCATATTGCGCAAGGCGCCTCGCAACGGTCGAGTCCGTCATGGTTACCTCGGATTGAACAGATAGGTCGGCCCTCGTCCGTGAGGCGCACAATCAAGATGCACGCTGGCGCGCGGCCTCAGTCGACGATCACGTCAAGCAAACGAACGTATTGCTGGCCGGCGTGCATGTCGCGCTCGACCATTCCGCCCTGGGGCGTCGTACGGGGATAGGAGATCTTGACCATTTCCAGATCCGGCACCGCAATGCGCTTGACCCGTTCCGGATCGGTGCCGTAGAGCGCTGCAAATTGCGCTGGGGAAAGTGCTGCGCAATCGCAATAACGCTCGAAATTCTCGCGCCCGTTGAAAAAGATATCGAACGTAATCCAGAACGGCCCCGCTTGCTTGGATCGAACGTGCCGGCAAACATCACGCAACTGGGTCATTGTGCAAACTCCTTTATAGCCATTGTTTTGTCCGACAGATCAATCCACTTCAAACGGACCAACTCGAAGGGATCGTCAAGTTGCACGACATGATTCAACTTGAACTCGAATATCTGTCCGCGCGGTATATCCGCCGGTGTAAAGGCGAAACCATAGGAAGGCAACTCTTTGCCCATGACGCTGGGGTAATGGAAAAAGTATGGGTTACATGCCTGGGCAATGGTATTGGCCATTTCCTGAGTGGCGGCAGTTGCGACAAACAACATGCCTATTTCCGGTGGCGGTAATGTTCCGGCGGCGGGTTTGACACCGGTCACGCCATTCCAACCATACATGCGCAGGGAAATATGAAACTCGCCCAATTCTTCGGATGGAATGGACTGGCGCGTTCTCTTATAAAGCGCATCCAGCAAACGATCATGGAAACCATCGACATCCTTGAGCACGTCGGGGTCCTGAATGCCCACCAACATGATCGTTTGATAGAGACCGGCTGCGGCGCCTTCCAACTTCATGGTGTACGGCATCGGCTCCCACTGCGAGCCTTCTACCCGAACGGCGCGTCCGTTCAAATCGGTGTAGCGCGCCTGGGCCACATTCAAGATTCCACCCGGCTCCAACAACCGGAACGGGTCGCTGTTTTCGTACAGCATATGGGCCGAGACGCTATGGGGCGTGCACTGGTTGTCCAGGCTCAACGGCTCGACTTCGAAGCCGTTCGCGTCGACACTCAGCAGGATCCCCGACCCGAGCGTCGGGTTCACGGCGCACTGAACGCCGCATTCACCGGTCTTGCCAGCGTGCCAGGAAGGCCCCCACGGGGCGCCTTTCCAGATGGGATAGCAGCCGATGACGGCGGTGTCGGTCGAGCGGCCGGCCAAGATGATATCGGCCCCCGCGTCCAGCGCAGCGAGGAACGGCTCCACCCCAAGCGCAGCGACAATGTGCTCGCACGCGTCTACTGTTGCGTCGTCCAACTCGCCATGGGGCGGCAGCGGTTTGATACGGCCTTCGGCGCTCAGTTTTTTAATGGTCTGCTTGTCTTGCTCGCAATAAATGAGCGCAATCTTTGGCGACACGCCCAACTCTCCGGCAATTTCCAAGGCAATATCTCGCGTCCAATCGAGATTGAGGTCGCCGCCCGCCTGCCCCGCCGTCCCCACGATAATCGGCACGCCGGATTGCGCCTGGGCCTTCATTAGAATGGTCAGGTCGCGCTTGACCGCGCCTCGGTTATTCTTCGACTTGCCCAGGGCAAGATAAGCCGCGCCGCTGTCCGTTGAACCCGCGTCAGTGGCAATGACTTGCGCCCCCGCCGCCAATCCATAGGCTATTTCCTCTTCGCGCACACCCGCTCCCAATGAACCACAGGGGACAATTACTTTTACACAACCTTCAAATAACTGCTTCATGACAGCCTCTTCTTGGCGACTCAGTGCGCCAATAATAGGGGCTGTAATTACGTTGACAAGTGGACAGATTTTGTCCATATAGCCTCGCAAGTTGATGCTCTTCCACCGCAAGTAAAAGATTAAAATCGCAGTAACTTACGATCTTTATCCGTCTTAACTACCGAAGGAAAACACAGGTACGAACATCTATTCCAAAGCGCTCGCAGCATTGATTTCAGACGTTGGAAAACGGCCTCTCCCTGGACCAAAAAGCGCACCATGGCGCCCTTCGTGACGTCAACAATCCGTCACCAAAACCCTTCCCATAAAAACTTTTAAATAATGCGCCGGTTTCCCGACAGGTGGCACTGGCGTCCCATTGCTGAAGGTTCGGACACAGGCTCATCATCCGCCGGGAGACCGCTGTGCGTTCAGGCGCTAAAAGCCGCGCTGACACAGGACGTAACCAACCGCATCGCTCGCTGGAGCAACATTAGGATGATGACTGTCTATTTTCTTGTCATGACGATCTGTAGTGGCATGGAAGGCTGTGTGGAAGAGCGGAAAACCGGACCGACTTATACGTCCAGGCAACTGTGCATTGAAACGGCGAAAGACATGGCACCGCGCAAAGGCGTGAAGTACAAATGCCGCAGCGAGCGGCTGTGGGTCTCCAATGAAGTGAAGAACCCGGGAAGTTACGACGCGGTCGTTTCAACCAAGGTCAAGGAACAGCCTTCGCCATGATGTTTCGTGAGGCTGTCGACAACGCTTGAACGAACAGCGATCGCTGTCCGGCGATGCAGAAGGATCGTCTTTCACTGCGTTCGACAAAAAGCTTCCAATTTCATATTGAGTCGATACTGTAGCGACAGCCCATTTTTCCAAGCTATCGCTCATGACCCCCAAGCACGCCGAAACTGCCGTTGAAAACGATCTTCCCAGACCTGAACCGATCAGCTTGCGCGTGGCTTTCTGGTTCTGGCTGAAGCTGGGTTTCATCAGCTTCGGCGGCCCTGCGGGGCAGATTTCCATCATGCACCAGGAGCTGGTCGAGCGGCGGCGCTGGATCTCCGAGCGACGCTTTCTCCACGCGCTCAACTATTGCATGTTGCTGCCCGGACCAGAGGCCCAGCAGTTGGCGACCTACATCGGGTGGTTATTGCACAGGACCTGGGGTGGCGTGATCGCCGGCGCGCTGTTTGTGCTGCCCTCCCTTTTCATCCTGATTGCCTTGTCGTGGGTATATATCGCCTTTGGCGAAGTCCCCGTGGTCGCCGGCCTGTTCTACGGGATCAAGCCGGCGGTGACGGCGATTGTCGTTCAGGCCGCGCATCGAATCGGCTCGCGAGCATTGAAGAACAATTGGCTGTGGGCCATCGCCGCCGCTTCGTTCACGGCGATCTTCGCCTTCAACGTCCCCTTCCCGATGATTGTGCTGGGCGCGGCATTGATCGGATACGTGGGCGGACGCTTGGCGCCGGAGAAATTCCAGGTCGGCGGACATGGTACCGCCAGGAAGACATTCGGCCCGGCCCTGATCGATGATGAAACACCCGCGCCCGAACATGCCCGCTTCAGTTGGCCAAGGCTCGTGTTCCTGGCATTGCTTGGCGCAGCACTGTGGGCCCTGCCGATGGGCGCTCTCACCGCGCTGTTTGGCTGGGAAGGCACGTTGACCCAAATGGGCTGGTTCTTTACCAAGGCCGCACTGCTGACCTTCGGCGGTGCTTACGCGGTGCTCCCTTATGTGTACCAAGGCGCGGTGGGTCACTACGGCTGGTTGACCCCAACCCAGATGATCGACGGCCTGGCGCTCGGTGAAACCACGCCCGGACCGCTGATCATGGTGGTGGCCTTCGTGGGCTTTGTCGGCGCCTATGTTTCGCAGGTGTTTGGCGCCGATCAGGTATTGCTCGCCGGTGCCGTTGCGGCAGCCCTGGTGACCTGGTTCACCTTCCTGCCCTCCTTCCTGTTCATCCTGGCGGGCGGCCCGCTGGTGGAGTCGACCCACAACGAGCTCAAGTTCACTGCCCCGCTCACCGCAATCACCGCCGCAGTCGT
The DNA here is from genome assembly GCF_035751725.1 of Pseudomonas frederiksbergensis. Classification (GTDB taxonomy): domain Bacteria; phylum Pseudomonadota; class Gammaproteobacteria; order Pseudomonadales; family Pseudomonadaceae; genus Aquipseudomonas; species Aquipseudomonas frederiksbergensis_A. Next base: position 3,336,053 of record NZ_CP142104.1, read on the forward strand.
CGGCGTGATTCTTAATCTGGCGTGCTTCTTTGGCTACCACGTGCTGTGGCCAAATGGCTTTGGTGGCAGCCTCGACTGGCCTTCGGCGCTGATTGCGATCGCAGCGGCCATCGCGCTGTTTCGCTTCAAGCGTGGCGTGATCCAGGTCCTGATGGCCTGTGCGCTGGCTGGCTTGGGCGTGCATTTGCTGCGCTAGCCTCCGCGCTGGCGAGAAGCCCCCGCGTGTCACGAAGCCCAGCTTGAAGCTGGGCTTTGCCTATCCCATCGGCCTTCGAATCCGAAAGCAACTTTTTCCAGGACAGAGGTCTACCAGATACGCCGTTTCGCTCGCCCATTGGAGCTCTATACGCCATGTACAGAATCACCACTTACGTCTTCGCGGTACTGTGCGTAGCCACGGGGCAAACGTACGCTGATGACCCTGACAAAGAGATTCGCGAGCACTACCGGCAATACTGGGAACACCAGCGGGAGATGGAAAAGGCAGACCAGGAAAATGAGCGAGAACGCCGCAAGGCCCATGAAGAAATGAATCGCGAAGAACGCAAGCATTACCAGGAAATGGAGCGTAAAGCTGCCAAGCGCAGGGCTGAATTCCATAGAGAGCGGGAAAAGGCTTATCGTGAATAGCACTGGTCATCAGATCCAGGTGAGTTTCGGTCATAAGCCTTACGCATTCAAACCGGTCCAGCCGTGAATGCCCACGTACACCCCAACGCCGATGATCAACACGCTGGACAAATAAGGCGCCCGCCGCGCGACGGTGCCCAACCAGGGCCAGCGGTTGGAGGCTTGTCGTGCACCAATGGCCGCCGCCGCCCCCACAGTCATCAGAGTGATCGCCAAGCCAATGCTGAAGCACAAGACAAGCATGCCGCCCAGCGCGACTTCCTTGACTTGAAGGCAGAGCAACAGAACGGTGATGGCCGCCGGGCAGGGAATCAGCCCCCCCGTAAGACCGAAGACAATGATCTGGCCCGTGGTGACTTCACGGTTGGTGAAGCGTTTGCGGATATCGTTGGCATGCGCCCGTTCGTGGGCGTCCTGGTAACCCTCCAGTGACAGCTCCAGGCCTTCCAGGCCGGCGTGTTCATGCCCATGATCATGCTCCCGATACTCAAGGTCGTAATCGTGGGAATGCCCCGTATGCCCCAGGCTCAAGCGAGCGCTGAATTCATGAGGCTCGGGAATATCGACTGTCGACTCCAGGAACCCATCGCGCTCGGTAAACGAGAACGCCTGCACGTGTCCATCGGCGCGCGTAGTCGTCAGGCGAACATCCGCGGCGGCCCAGGCATGCCCGGTCAACGTTTTCAAGCGCCAGCGGGGTGGCATGCCCTGCTCGAAGATTGACAGCTCGACACGCCCATGGCCGGTATCGATGCGATGGGTTTCATCATGATGTTCATGGTCGTGCTCGCCGTGATGATGACCGTCACCCTGCTCGAACTTGAACATCTGTTCGCCGCGCCAGGTACGCCACAGCATCCATAGGGCGATTGCGATGATCAGCGCCGCAGACGCGAGTTGGAAGTACGGTTCCGTGGTCTGAGCGTCCAGCCCTTGGCCCAGGTACATGCCACCGATCGCCACCAGCCACACCACGGCAGTGTGGGAAAGCGTAGCTGCCAGGCCCAGCAACACTGCCTGTTTGACCGAGCCCCGGATGGCAACGATAAACGCCGCCATCATGGTTTTCGAATGTCCCGGCTCCAGCCCATGCAAGGCCCCCAGCAAAATCGCACTGGGGAAATACAGCCAGGCGTGAGCGCCACCTTGTTGCAGCAGTTCAGCAAAGTTGGGCATGTCGGGCCTAAAGGTACTTGGTGATTTGTTTGAAGGCTTCCAATGGCGCGCGCTCGCCCTTGTCCAATGCCGAAACGGTGTCTTCCAGGCAGTGATCGATGTGGTCCTGGATCAGCGTGCGCTTGGCCTGGCACACGGCTTTTTCTACTGCATGCAACTGCTGGGCAATGTCCACGCACTCACGCCCCTCTTCGATCATGAGAATGATGCTGCGCAGGTGCCCGTCGGCTCGCTTGAGGCGCTTGATGATCGCTTCGTGGCTTTGGTGGGTATGAGGATGGCTGTGTTCGTGTTCGTCGCTCATGACTTGAGTCTCGGGCTTCAATGAATTACGCTGGCAATCCTATCCCCCCCCAGAGGATATGGCAAACCTATCACGACCGAAAATAACGAGTCGAAAGACAATCACTATGCTGAGCAGAACACTGACAACGGCAGTGGTATTGGCGCTGGCTCTCGCCATGTTCATGGCCTGGGCCGGGCATACCCGTACGCTGTCCTTGATGTCGGAACAACCGGCCCGGGATGTCGCGCAAGATGCTCATCATCACTCCCATGGAGAGCAGGCCGACGGGTCGTGTTCAAGCTGCTCGGATCACTATCACTCGCCGCTGACGCCCGATCATCAGCACGAGACGCCGCAACTTGCCACGACGCTGATCCTGGCGGTCCAGCCACAGCTCTCTCCACAAGCCGAGGCCCTTCGCTACGCCGTTCCTCGCGCGCCCATTTTCCTGATCGAGCGTCCTCCTCGTCCTTCGCTTGCCACCTGACATGGTCGCCCTGCTGCCCTTGATCACTGCAACGAAGGATTTTATCCATGCATTCGCACCCAATGAGTGGCGTCGGCGCGTCCACCGCGCCATCGCCTCGCCCACTCCTGCTGTTGTTTCTATTGCTCGCGTCATTACTTCTCGCAATGCCCGAAGCCCTCGCCCACGCCGTCGCTGAAGGCGATAAAGGTTTCATCCAGGAAAGCTCCGGCGTCATGCTGCTGCCCTTTATCTACATGGGCGCCAAGCACATGATGACGGGCTACGATCACCTGCTGTTCCTGTTCGGGGTGATTTTCTTCCTCTATCGCCTGAAGGACGTAGGGCTCTACGTCACCCTGTTCGCCGTCGGACACTCGGTCACGCTGCTGTTCGGCGTACTGACCGAAGTCAGCATCAGCGCCTACATTATCGACGCCATCATCGGTTTCTCGGTGGTGTACAAGGCGCTTGATAACCTGGGCGCGTTCCAGCGCTGGTTCGGTTTCCAACCCAATACAAAGGTCGCGACGCTGATCTTCGGCCTTCTCCACGGGTTTGGCCTGGCTACGAAAATCCAGGAATACGAAATCTCTCCCGACGGGCTGATTCCCAACCTGATCGCCTTCAACGTCGGCGTCGAGATCGGCCAGTTGCTGGCCCTCAGCGCCATTCTCATTCTGATGGGATATTGGCGGCGCACCGGCAGTTTCTGGCGCCATGCCTATACCGCCAATGTCGCCATGATGAGTGCCGGTTTCCTTTTGATGGGTTACCAGATCACCGGCCTGTTTGCCTCAGCCTAAGGAATTTCAATCATGTTCAATACGCCACTTCCCACTGTCAATGAATTGCCCAGCACCCGCCAACTGGTGCGCTCGACTGCCATCGCCTTGCTGGCTGCGGTCGGCTTGCTGGTCACCGTCGTCATGCCTTCGGAATATGCGATCGACCCGACGGGCATGGGCCGCGTACTGGGCCTGACGCAAATGGGCGAAATGAAGATCAAGCTCGCCCAGGAGACGTTGGCGGATGCAGCGACGCAACCGGTTCAAGAGGCTCCAGCTCAGCCGATTGCTGCGGTAACTCCTTCGGCGCAACCTGCGCCTCCACCCCCCGCCCAACCCGCCCCGGATTTAAAGACAGATGAAATGACTGTCACGCTAAAGCCGGGCGAAGGGACAGAAATCAAGCTGGAAATGCTCAAGAACGCCACCGTCAGCTATGAATGGGCGGCCTCTGGTGGGCCGGTGAACCATGACACCCATGGCGAACCCTACAACGGAAAAAAGGGCTATTTCCATAGCTACTCCAACGCCAAGCAGGTCAAAGGCGACAAGGGCGAATTCACGGCACTGTTCGACGGTACTCATGGGTGGTTCTGGCGTAATCGCACGAATAACGACGTGACCATATCGCTGAAAACGACAGGCAATTACCTGAGCGTCAAACGCTGATTCCAGTCAAAACACGTCCTCTAGCTCCTACGCAAACCTCAATGAACACCTCAACCACCCTGCTCCGCTCCGCGCTCCTGATCTGGTTATCGGCCTGATGACCGCCTGTGGTGCTGAAAAGCACGCTGCAACCGAAAGCTGGTCATGGGCACTCGCACGGGTAATGCCACAGGGCAAGAGCCGCATACGCGGCCTCTTGCCCATCGCGGATTCGACGCGCCGCGCTCACGGTGGCGTGGTTTGTCAGATCCTGTAATAAATCGTTTCGTAGGAAGTGCTGGAAATCGATGTAGGATTTCTTCCCCGATTATTTCCAGGTCTGTATGAATACCCTCCAGGAACCTCCCAGTCGCCTTTCGAAGAACCGTTTTCTTGCCGTCGCTGCGTCCTGCATACACTCGTTGCAGTCCGCTTCCCTTGCATTGACTGTCCGAGGGAACGAATAACCCATGGAATGGATCGCTGACCCCACGGCCTGGCTGGGCCTGCTGACGTTGATCGTGCTGGAGCTGGTGCTCGGCATCGATAACCTTGTATTTATCGCCATCCTGGCTGACAAACTTCCCCCCGAGCAGCGCGACCGTGCCCGTGTCATCGGCTTGTCCCTGGCGTTGCTGATGCGCCTTGGCCTGCTGGCGAGCATTTCGTGGATGGTGACGCTGACCAACCCGTTGTTCGAGATTTTCGACAAGACCTTTTCCGGGCGCGACCTGATCATGCTGTTCGGTGGCGTGTTCCTGTTGTTCAAGGCAACCATGGAGCTGCATGAGCGGCTCGAAGGCCACGTGGCGCAACGTTCCGGCAATGTCGGCTATGCGCTGTTCTGGCCCATCGTTGCGCAGATCGTCGTGCTGGACGCGGTCTTCTCCCTGGATGCGGTGATTACCGCCGTGGGCATGGTGGAGCACCTGTCGGTCATGATGATCGCGGTGATTTTCTCCATCGGCCTGATGATGATCGCGAGCAAGCCGTTGACCCAATTCGTCAACAGCCATCCGACCGTCATCATGCTCTGCCTGGGCTTCCTGATGATGATCGGCTTCAGCCTCACGGCTGAAGGCCTGGGTTTCCATATCCCGAAAGGCTACTTGTACGCGGCGATTGGTTTCTCGATCCTGATCGAACTGTTCAACCAGTTGGCGCGCTCGCGTCGCAAGAAAAGCCTGCAAGGTCTACGACCGATGCGCGAGCGTACCGCTCATGCGGTATTGCGCCTGCTGGGCGGTCAAAAACTGGGGCCCGATGAAATAGGTGAGGAAATCGCCGACATGCTGGAAGGCGATGAGCCGGAGCAGGTGTTCCATCGGCGCGAACGGGTCATGATCAGCGGCGTGCTGCAACTGGCGGAGCGCCAGATTCGCAGTGTGATGACGCCTCGTGCGCAAATCGACCACCTCGACTTGGACAATGAAGCGGAAGAAATCCGTACAACACTGATGCACTCTTGCTACTCACGCTTGCCGCTGATCCGGGAAGGACGCGTGGATGAGCCGCTAGGCTTTGTCCATAAGAAAGAACTGCTCAAGGAAATGCTGGCGGGCAATCAGCCGAACCTGGAAGCCATGGCGCGCAAGGCCATCAACCTGCTCGACAGTTTCACGATCCTCAACGCGCTGGAACAAATGCGCAAGGAGTCGACCCACATCGCCTTCGTGGTAAACGAGTTTGGTGATTTCGTCGGCCTCCTGACCATGACCGACATTCTCGAATCCATTGCCGGAGAACTGCCGGATGCCAGTGAAGTCGATGGGCCGAGCATCGTCGCCCACGAAGGCGGTTTCCTCGTCAGCGGCGCCCTGAACCTCAGCCAGGTCCGCGAACATATCGGTTTCCAGGCGAAAGCGACGGAGGATTACCAGACGCTTGCCGGTCTGGTGATGAGTTTGTTGGACCGTTTGCCAATCATCGGCGATACCGTTCGCTGGCAGGAATGGCGCATGACGGTGGTGGAGGTGCAAGAGCGACGGGTAACCAGGGTGTTGTTACGCGTCGAGGACCCGGGCCGCTGACACGTTGACGCCACTCATTCGCTGACATAACGCTCGAAACGCGCCGCCAGGAACGCCCTCAATACTTGGACCGCTGGCGTCAGCGAGGTTCGATGGGCGCACACCAGTTGCAGCGGTGCTGGCTGGCCATAGTCCGGCGGGAAGATTTCCACCAGGCGACCGCTGCGAATGTCGTCCATCACATCGAGCTTGGACTTGTAGACGACACCAAGCCCCGATACCGCCCAACGCCTGACGATATCCGCGTCATCGCTGGTGCGGTTTCCCAGGACCTGAACGGTTTCCACGCCTTGCGGCGTCTGGAAACTCCAGCGTTCGAAGGTCTGCTCGCCCATCACGTAACGAAGGCAATTGTGCCCGCCCAGCTCTGCGGGGGTTTCTGGTCGGCCATGGCGTGCGATGTAGTCGGGCGAGGCGCACACCGTCCTTCGGTTGGACGGTGCCAGCGCCAGGGACACCAGGCTCGAGTCAGCCAACTGGCCATAGCGGATGCTCGCATCCAGGTGTTCGGTGAACAGGTCAGCCACCTGGTCGCTGACGCGCAGGTGCAACAGCACCTTGGGATGCAACTGCTGGAACTCATCCAGCCACGGCAGCAACAGGTTGCGGCCGATGTCCGAGGGCATCGACAAGCGCAGCGTCCCGCAGATTTCGTCGCGCCCCTGCGCCAGCACAAGCTCCCCGTTGTCCAACGCCTCCAGCGCCTGCCGCGCATGGCTCAGGTATCGCTCGCCGTCATCCGACAAGCGCAGCCGCCTTGTGGACCGCACGAACAACCGCACCCCCAGGCTTGCCTCAAGCCGCTGCACTGCGACGCTGGCCAGCGCCGGAGAGATGTCCAGCAGCCTTGCCGCCGCTGAAAGACTGCCAGCGTCCGTCGTGGTCACGAATACCTGGAGATCATCGATTCGAATGATTTTTTTCACGCTGTAGGGTCTCTCGACAGAGCCTCACCAACCGGAGCTGTGGGCGCTTTCATGGGCTTCGATGAGGGTGCGGGCGGGATATGCTGGCTCGGGTATCGCTCAGTACAGACGGGTAAATCGTAACGCTTTCGCCGGGCAGACGACTATGCCTGAATCAACGCTATGACACGCGGGCCTAACGCCCGGGCATCGGGTGGCCTGGACGCTTTCTACCGTGTTGCTGTTCTTCCGACTCCGGGTTCAGCATGCGACTTGATTGGGGCAGTCGTGGTATCTGCAATAACAGGCTGATTTCCTCCGCGCTGACAGCCTTGCTGAAAACGTGCCCTTGAATCTCATCGCAGCCGTTTTCCCGCAGGAAGGTCTGCTGCTCTTCGGTTTCGACACCTTCGGCAATGACCTTGAGGTTCAGTTTATGCCCCAGTGAAATCACGGCGGTGGCGATGGCCTTGTCGTTTTCGTTGTCGGGCAGGTCGCGCACGAAAGACTGGTCGATCTTGAGTCGCGCAATGGGGAAGCTCTTCAATGCGGCGAGACTGGAGTAGCCGGTGCCGAAATCGTCGATCGAGAGACTGGTGCCCATCGATTGCAGCGCCTTCATTTTGCTGATGGCTTGTTGAAGATCTTGCATAATCAGGCTTTCAGTCAGCTCCAATTCAAGGTACCGCGGCTCCAGTCCGGTTTCTTGCAACGCATGCTTGACCCGGTCGATCAGGTCTCGTTCGATGAACTGGCGGGCGGAAATGTTCACCGACATGGTGATCGGCGGCAAGCCGGCGTCCTGCCACGCCTTGTTCTGCCTGCACGCGGCGTGGAACACCCAGTCACCAATGGGCACGATCAACCCGGTCTCTTCGGCCTGGGGAATGAACTTGATCGGGGACACCATGCCCAACTCCGGATGTTGCCAGCGAATCAACGCTTCCACGCCGATGATCTGGCCTGACTGCAAATCCACTTGTGGCTGGTACAACAGCAGGAACTCGCCGTTGATGAGTGCGTTGCGCAATCCATCCTGCATGGCAAGCTTGCCCTGGACCTTGTTGTTCATCTCGCTCGTGTAGAACTGGAAGCTGTTGCGGCCCAGCTCCTTGGCTCGGTACATGGCGGCGTCCGCATTGCTGAGCAACGTGTCGGTATCGCTGCCGTCGGCCGGGTACGTGGCCAAGCCCATGCTGCAGGTGACGTGGAGCGTATGCCCACTGAGGTGGATCGGCCGCAGGATGGCTTCCTGGATCTTGTGCAGGACGGGCGTCACGCCGTCGAGGTCCGACGGTTGGTCGAACAGGATGATCACGAATTCGTCGCCGCCCAGTCGTACGACAGTGTCGGTGCGACGCACACACTCCACCATGCGCTGGGCCACGGTTTTCAACAGCTCATCCCCCGCGCTGTGCCCAAGGCTGTCGTTCACCAGCTTGAATTTGTCCAGGTCGAGAAACACCACCGTCACCAGCCGGTTGTAGCGCTGCGCATACAGCATCGCCTGCTTGAGACGGTCTTCGAGCAACGTGCGATTCGGCAGCCCGGTCAATGCGTCATGGTCACCCATGAAGCGAATGCGTTTTTCGGTCAGTTGATGCACTATCGCGATGCCTGCCAGCGGTGTCGCCAGCTCGATCAGTTGCGTCTCGGCCGGGCTAGGGCTGCGTACGGTGTTGGCATACAACGCAAACGTACCCAATACCTTTCGCTCATGGGACAGGATTGGCGTCGACCAGCAGGCGCGAAACCCATAGGGCGCGGCAATTGAACGGTAGTCTTGCCACAGCGGATCCTGCTGGATGTCCGTGACGACGACCGGTTCGCGGCGATAGGCCGAGGTGCCACAGGAACCGACGCTGGGGCCGATTTCAATCCCATCGATGAGCTCGCAATAAGCTTTCGGCAAACTGGGAGCCGCACCGTGCAGCAGGTGCTTGCCCTCCTCATCCAGCACCAGGATGGACACCATCATGCCCTCCAGTTGGGACTCGACCAAGTGAGCGAGGCTGTCCAGGACTTCGGTCAGTTCAGTGCTCCTGGCGATCAGTTCCAGCACGTGACCCTGTCCGGCGCGGATGATCGCCTCTCGCTCCAATCGGCTGTTCTGCACGGCCAGCCGCTCCGTGGCAATGCTCAGTTGGGCCGTTCTTTTTTCCAGCTGGAGCCGGTCCTCGAGAAACTGGTTCACCGCGCGCGCCATGTTGCCAATCTCGTCGTTCCCGTGGTCGGCCATCATCAGATGCGTCTTGTGGGTATGTTCCTGGCGCAATTGCCGGCTTATTTGATTAAGCCGCACCAACACATGACGCCCCATGAACACGCGGGTCACAAACCAGGCGAACACCAGGCTGGTGCCCAACATGATCAGCACCCATTGCTGGCTGCGATTCGAATCCTCGACCAACCCCTCCAGGGCTGCACGATAGTCTTGCGTGTAGGCATTCGATTGCGCGCGGGCCAGGGCGACCAAGGTCCCGGCCTCGTTTTTCAATTCCTCATTGAAACGCTTGATGACGACGTTCTGGTTGATGATCCTCTGGCGCAGGGAAAAAAGATCGGGCGCCTGCGCATCGGCTTCCGACTTGCCTGCGGTGCGCGACAGCTGCTCATATCGGACCCGCAGGCGTTGCACGGCATCGCTGTCGATCGCCTGCGGCAGATCGAACAGCAACATCGCCCGTTCCAGGCTGGCCGGGGTCTGTACTGCGGTTAGCCGGCCGGTAAGGTCCTCCAGGGCTTGCTCGAAGGCGACCTCGGTCTGCAACAGGCTCTCGCGCAGTTGCGCAACGATGTTCGCCGTGTTGCGGAATATCTGGCTGGACTGATGCATGTCGAGGATCGCCACGCCACTGTTCGCGGCCGTCAGCTGCTGCACCAGTTGATCGAGGGCCTCGAGCTGCTCGACTGTCGCGGCATGGCTTGAGCGCAGGATCTCGGGAGAACGGGTGGTCAGGAGCTGGTCGGTCTGGCGCTCGATCAGTAATGTGCGCTGGACCATGTCTTGCCCGTTCTGCATGCGCACCAGCCGTTCATCCGTCAGCTGGCGAGTGGCGTTGTTCGACGTACGCAACGCGTAGACTGCGGTGGCTCCCCCTGCCAGGATCAGCAGCGCCAGCGTCAAGAAAGCCACTGTGAACTGTGCGCGCAGCGATTGCGGCAACAGCTGGCGTCCAAGCCGGGAGATCATGTTCAACGTCAGGGATTCCATAGGCGGCGATAGATGTCCCGATAGCCATTGTCAGGATCGTACTGGGATTTCTTCCCGCCATCGAAGGCGATATTGTCGGCGTTGACCAAGTGGACCGGCGCGACAAAACCGCTCACTGGCCGGCCTGCAAACAGGCGGTTCAATTCATCCATGACTTGCCAGCCATGCATGTTCAGCGGCTCGGCCACGGTAACGGTCTGGTAGGTTTTTGCCTGTATGCGCAGGAAAGCCGAAGCGCTGCCGTCGCCGGCAGACAACAGGCTGATGCCGTCACTGGGTATTGCCGCGCTGGTCAAGGAAGCGATCGAGTAATCGAAGTAGATATCGTTGATCGCCAGCGCATGGGTCCAGCGTTCGCCATGGCGCTCCAGCAACTCCCTGGTCACTGCGGGCATCTTCTCGCCACTTTCCGAGATCGCGACATCGCGTACCTCCAGCAACGTACATTCCCGACAGGCCCGGATGACGTTCTCCATGGCCTTGGCCTTCGTCATGGCGATGCCGTACCTGGAATCGGTCAGGATGACCACGCCGGCGCGTCCGTTTGATTGCGCCACTGCAGCCATGGCCGTGAGGCGAGCCACTTCAAGCGGGTCGCTGGTGACGTTCATGGCCACCGGCGTGCCCTCGATCGGCCCGGGGCGTACCCCGGCGTGCCAGCCGACCACGGGTATATTATTTTTGGCAAAAGGAGTCAGCGCCGCTTTGTTCTCAAGGGCATCGGAACCGCACAGGATGAGACCGTCGGGCTTCGCGGCCAAGGCATCGGAAAACGCCTTCGCGCGCCCGGCCGCCGAGCCTGCGCCATCGAAAATCTTCAGCGTCCAGCCCATCGCGCTGGCCGCCTCCCGGGCACCCTGCGCGACGCCGACGATGCCTCCGTTGCGCAAGTCTTCGGCAACAAGCGCAATACTCTTGCCCCGCTGCGCTTTGGGGCCGGAGTCAGGGCCGCTCCAACGAACAGCGCCGAGGGTGGCCCTGGAAACGACTTCCTGGGCTTGACTCACCGTAACCGCGGCGTCCCCCGGACCCGCTTGCGCTGGCAGGTTCTGGCCGTGACCGGAAGTCGCCGCACAAAGACAGGCAATCGTCGCTGACGCCACCCAGGGTAGCTGCAGCCTGACAAAGCAGGTTCGAGCCCTACCCGCGATACCAAATCCGGAGCCGGTGGCGCGATCATGGTCTGGCATGGCGTCCCTTTTGCCAAAAATACAGTTCTGCAAAAGGATAGCCGGTTCTGCACATATCGACGCCTTTCAGGTCGCCGACGGCTTCAAGGCCGGCGACCTGGGTTGCCCCCGGCTTATTGCTTGCCCTCATAGTTGACCATCCAGGCGATCCCGAAACGGTCTTCGAACATCCCGAAGCGTTCCGCCCAGAACGTCTTCGCCAAGGGCATCTGCACGTTGCCACCGGCGCTCAACCCGTTGAACAGCCGCTCGGCATCCTGAGCACTGTCGACGTTAAGGGAAACCGACACACCTTGCGGCTTGCTGAACGGCTGGCCTGGCGGGCAGTCGGACGCCATCAGGCTGAAGTCACCCACGGTCAGGCAAGCGTGCATGATCAGGTTCTTGTCCTTGGGCATGCCGACGTCCTCGGGTGCATCGGCAAAGGACATGCAGAACAGCTCGCCGCCAAGCACGTCCTTGTAAAGCTCGAAGGCCTCCTTGCAGCGGCCGTCGAAGGTCAGGTAGGGAATGATTTTCATGGTTTTTTTCTCCTGTCACTATTTCATGATTGATCGGACAGCTGTGTCCGCAGGCGTTCTTCCTGCCCGTGCAGCTCGGGCGGGGTGCGGCTTCACAGGTTAGTCGAATGACGTAGGGGAAGATCGACAGGTCGGGACGTTTTTTTTCCAGCGGGCTGAAAAGCTCGTTGTTGCGACTGGAGCTTTTTGCGGTGGACTACCGCGTTCAAGACGAAACTGGTCGAAGCCCACCGACCTGCTATCTTCAATGCAGACCTGAGTAGTTGCGATCCCATACGTATCCAGGTTGCATGGAGAGATGATGTTGGAAGCAGTGGAACTGCTCGCTGTAGATGGATGGGCCAAGCCATCGCCACGGGGCGAGTGTGACGTAATCATCGTCAACTACAACGCCGGTGATCTTTTGTTGGCAAGCGTCGGATCGGCATTTGCCGCCGGCGCCTCCAGGGTGATCGTGGTCGATAACGACTCCCACGACGACAGCCTGACGCTACTGGCACAAACCCAAGCTGCCGGCGACTCGCTTCGGATCATCCGTAATGCCGCCAACCTGGGCTTTGCCGTGGCGTGCAATCAAGGTGCCCGCCTGTCAGCGGCCCCCAACTTGCTCTTCCTGAACCCGGACACCGAGCTGGCCGCCGATGCCATCGACCGCATGCTCCAGGCATTGCGCAGCTCACCCGAGATCGGCATGGTCGGCGGGTTCCTGTGCAATCCGGACGGTAGCGAGCAAGCCGGTGGGCGCCGCGTGTTTCCGACGCCCAGGCGCGCCTTCATGCGGGCTTTCGGGCTCTCGCGGCTCGCGGTTCTTTTTCCATCGGTGTTGTCCGATTTTCTACTGCACAAGGAGCCGCTGCCCAGCGCTCCCATCTTCGTCGAGGCCATCTCCGGGGCTTGCATGCTGGTCAAGCGCGAAGCGATAGAAAGCGTCGGGTTGTGGGACGAAGATTATTTCCTCCATTGCGAGGACCTGGACTGGTGCATGCGCTTTCATCAGGCCGGTTGGCGCGTCCTGTTCGTGCCGGATGCCCAGGTGATGCATGTATTCGGGGGCTGCAGCCGCCACCGCCCCTATTTCGTCGAATGGCACAAGCACCTGGGGTTCCTGCGTTTCTATCGCAAGTTTTTCCGCCGCAAGTATCCGTCCGCTCTATGGATCAGCGTGGTCATCGGGGTGTGGTTTCGATTCAGCCTGATGATTCTCCGCCACGCGACGTCCCGGCTCGGACATTCATGGAACCAGCGATAACGAGCGATCAATGCAAATAGCCGTACTAGGCGGTTCCAGTCTCCTGGGAGAGCGCATGCTGCCATTGCTGGCACAGGACGGCCACTCGACGAGCGCGTTCACCCGCAGTCCGTCCAGGGCGCCAGTTCCCGGCGTGGTATGGCGAAGGGCTGACGACTGGCAGGGGCTGACGCTTGATACCTTCTTGTCGTTTGCCCCTCTTTGGGTGTTGTCCGATTATCTAGAGCGTCTTGCCGACACTGACGTCAAGCGTGTCGTCGTGCTTTCATCCACGAGCCGCTTTGCCAAGCAAGCGTCACCTGATGCCCGGGAACGGGACGTGGCGCAACGCTTGATAAATGCGGAAGAACAACTCGAGCAGTGGGCAACCGAACGGCAAATCCAATGGGTGATCCTGCGCCCGACCCTGATCTATGGTTTTGGCCGCGACAAGAACATTTCGCAGATAGCCCGCTTCATCCAACGCTTCGGATTTTTCCCGCTTATTGGCGGCGCGACTGGATTGCGCCAGCCGGTCCATGGCGATGATGTCGTCCAGGCGTGCCTGTCGGCGATGAGCACAACTGACCTGGCCAGTGGCGCTTTTAACCTGTCCGGGGGAGAAGTCTTGCCTTATCACACGATGGTGAACCGAATATTCCATGCCCTGGGACGCCCGGAGCGAACGCTGCCCGTTCCCGCCGGGGCCCTTAAATTGGGCGTTTCGATCCTGAGCTGCCTGCCCCGCTACCGACATCTGTCCAGCGCCCTGGTGGCTCGGATGAATCAGGACCTGGTATTTGACCATTCGGATGCCCATCATCGGCTTGGCTTTACGCCCAGGGCGTTTCATTTGATGGATGAAGACTTGCCTGAGCGGTAAACATGGGGCTGCCAGGCGCCCCATTTGCTTTCAAAGTACGCCTGGTTCGTATCCCAGAGCGCCTGATATTCGCCACTGGCGATCAACTTCCTGAACGATGCCTGCCCGTAATGATGGACAAACGCATCTTCGGCGCAGACAGTCCGGTAACCCGCCGCTTGCACGCGACGGCTGTAGTCGTCGTCTTCGAACATCCCGATCCCGAATGCCTCATCCAGATACCCCACCTCATCAAGAATGCCCCGGCGGAAGGCGACACAGAACATCGCGAGCATCGGAATATCGAAAAACTGTCCCTTGTGGGCTTCGGTGTAGCGGTCCGCGAACGCCTGCATCTGTTGAATATCAGTGTAGGAAACTTCAATTTTCGCTTCGTTTCCCACCGTATTCGTGACCGGTCCTATCAGGCCGATGCTTGAATCGCGCAAATGCAGGACCAGCGGATCCAGCCAGCCGCCAGGTACAACCGTGTCGTTATTGAGCAGCAGCAGGACGTCACCGTCGGCGTCGCGCAAGCCTTGGTTGTTGGCCGCGGCGAAGCCTCGGTTCTCCGGGTTGAGAATGATCTTTGTCTCCGGCACTTCATCGCGCAGTCGTTCCAAATAATCCTTCGTGCCATCCTCCGAACCGTTGTCGACGACAATGAGCTGGTAGTTGGGCCAAGTGGTATTACGCAGGATGCTGTTGACACATTGGATCGTCAGGTTGAGGTTGTTGTACGTCACGAGGACGATGGAGACTTTTTCATACAGCCCGCCGATTGCCAGTTGCATGCTATCGAAGCGATCCTTCCAATCGTTGGCCCGCGCCAGTTCTACCCGCCGTTTGATCATGGCAAGGTCGCGCTCGGCCAACGCACGTTCGATCTGCTCGATGAACTCATCGACCCCCGTCGCGAAGTACAGCACGTCTTGATAGAGGCTCAACTCCGCCAGTGGCGTGGAAATGACCGGTTTGCCTGCGCTGATGTACTCGTAGAACTTCACCGGATCGACTGCATGCGTCACGTTATAGAGCCTGAAGGGAATCAGGCAAGCATCGAAATGATCCAGATAAAGCGGCATTTGCGAATAAGGCTTGCGGCCCAGCAACTGCACATTGGGTTTGTGCTCGAGGCCTGCCATATCCTCGACGAAAACGTCTCCCACCAGAATGAAGTTCCACTCTGGCCGCCTGTCTGCCAACGCCGCCAGCAATGGATAATCGAGCCATTGCGCCAAGGCGCCGTAGTAGCCGATCACCGGGCCGCAAAGCCCGCCCAGCACATCGTTGGTGAAACAGTGCTGCCGAAAAAAATCGAAATCCACGGCGTTTCGCACCAGGACGCAACGCGGGTCGAGGGCGCTCCACTTCTGCTGGAGCAACGCGGCGGACACGGTCACCAGGTCCGCCTGTCCGATCAGTTTTCGTTCCTCGCTCAGCAGCTGTTCGCCAATGTTCGGGAAACCATCCCAGTCATCCATGCAGTCGTAATGGATATGCCAGCCATGCCTGGCCCGCAGGCTGAGCGCCACCGGACTCCAATAGGCGATATGCACCACCGAGAGGGCGGTCCTGATATTCATATCGGTGATCAGCCCGGCCAAGGCACATGACAAGGCCTGGTGATTCTCAGGCGTCACTGTCTTTTCGTAATACGCCTCTTGGGCGCCGCGCTGCAGTGCGACTTCAAGGACGTTCGGCGCCACCGACGTCAACCGATAAAGCTCGCCCTGTTCCGGCACGCTGGAAGGGACGATGTAAAAAACCCGATGACCATGGTTTGCAAACTGGCTCATCAATTGCTGCGGTCGCTGGAAGCGCGCGGCCCAATCGATGTTGGCGAAGCAAAGAATATCCAGCCGCCCTTGCGTGGCGAAATCGGGCGCCTCCTCAATGCTTGGCAACGGCTCCGGTGCCGCTGGGTAGACCTGTGCGACGGCTGGCTCGGGTAACTCCCGGGTGGCGGCAAAACCATAACGCATCACCCGGAAGAGCGTGCGCAATGGCCGGGTGAAACGCCACGAACGGGTGTTCTGCAGGAAATCGACTTTTGCCAAGGCGACATCGCGTTCGTTGATCGCCGCGTCCCTCTGGGCCAAGGCAGCATCGCGGTCGATCAAGGTACGGTCGAGCTCAGGCACGTGGGTACCCATGCAACGGCGTGCTGTCGCCCGTCGGCCACATCGAACTAGGGGAACCCGGCCGATAGAACGTGGCCGTCAGGCTTCGACGCGAAGAATGGCAGCCGCTCACCACGGGTGTGACGGCATGCCATGAATTATCCGAACGCACCAGGACCGCCGAGTTGCCCACCAGCGGCTCGACCTCGGCCGCCACGGCGGTGGGATCGTTGCGGTGCAGGATGTTCAGGCAACCGCCATCGTTACAATCCCAGGACTCATTGAAGTACAGGATATGGGTCACCAGTTTATCGGGCAGGTCCGGATGGGCCCCCAGGCTTGCGCCGGGGCCGTAATGAAAAACGTTGACCTCCATCGGCACGGTACGCAGATCGATCCCGGTCATTTGCGACAGGGCCTCCCGGTAGCCAGCCGAGACAAGATCCTGCGCCAGGCTCAACCACGCCTCGCTCAGTTCTTCAGGGAACGCAATGGTATGGGTTCCCATGGCAACCAGGGCGCGGGCCTCGTAGTCATAATTTTTTTCGCCGCCATAACCACTCACCGTCTTGAAGTGATCATGGGGAAAGGACGCCGCCAAAGCGGCCGCATCTTCAACCGAGTACAGGCTGCCGATTTCTGCCCAGGAGAATGGATGAGTCTTCATTGCCGCGGGTGTGAGACGAGATAGATCTAGCATTGTCGGTTCTTGTTGGCTGTCAGGTTTCGGATACCACGGGCGATGGAACGCAGTGGTGCGGTCATTCGGAACGAGTTGGAGTTCTGCAGCTCAAGCATCTTGGCATCACTGAGCGCCAGCTGCTGGCTGAGCTGAGCAATCCGTTGCTGCTGGGCAAGGTTGGGTGGCGGCTCGATGATGTCCGGCTCCGGTACGACATGGCTTACCGGTGACGACTCCGTCGGCACTGGCTCACGCCCCTCGGCCGCGGCTTCGAGCACATTGGGCAAGTGCTGTAGAAACGCCCCCAAGATCGGCTGGGACGCGGTCCTGCCCTGGCGAATGATCGCCGCGACCCGATCCCAGTGCTCGACCAACTGATCCGCCGCCGCTTGCGCCGCCGGGGATGGGCGAGTCTTGCCCGCGCGGGCGATGAACCAGTGCGGGTCGATCGTCGTCGCGTCCGGCAGCGCGTGGAGCGATTCGAACTCGGCCAGCGCCGTGTACTTTCCGGTGGTCAGGTCTGCCGAACAAAATACCGGGACGCCAAACGCCAGGGCGGTGACTGCCAGGTGGTAGCTATGACCAATCACCGCTTGTGCCTGGCTGATGATCTGCGCCATCAGCAACGGTTCCGGCCAGAACGATAAGGTAATGGCCCCGGGCAGGCGCCCGGCGATGACCGACGGATCGTCACCCAGGACCGGGCCTATCGGGACCACCAAAAACTGATAACCCTGGAACGCCTCGGGGTGGTCTTCGAATAGTTTTACGAAGGACTCCACGACGTGGATGGCATGGATCACGATGTAGGGCGCCGTCAGCCCGGCGTGCTCGCGCAGGCGAAGGAACTCGGCGCAGGGCTGTTGCTCGTCGATCAGGCGAGGCAAGCCGAACGCGGTATCGGGCAGCACCTCGATCTCGGCGCGCTGGGTGAGCGCGCCGAGGGTGTCGCGCGTCGGTGCATCACGGACTCGCACGTATTGGCTCTGCTCAAGGGCCATCGTCAATAACGGCCTGGCCCAGTCGGGGATGCTGTTGCAATGCATCCCGGGGGCATTCCACATGACCGGGACTGCATGCTGCAGCGCGATCAGCGCAGGCGTCAGCCAATAACCGGTCGGGTGATGGATATCGGGCGTTGTCGGACCATAGCCATGGGCGACAACTTTGTCGAAGCGGATCAGGAAACCACCACCGATCAAGACGCCATCCAGGCTGGCCGCCATACCGGGCAGCTCCGTCAGCGACGTCACCGCATAGGGCCACTCAGGTCGGCGTTTTTCATGATAGGAAAACCGATGCAGCTCGACGGGACCCAGGCGCCGTCCCAGCTCCGCCTCGGCAATGATCGGAAACAACAGATCACCATAGTTTTGGACGTCGAAAGTGCCAAATATGGCGACCTGCCAAGTGCGCACCTCCTGATGCTCCATCACCGCGCGCTCTCCTTGGGTGCGACAAGCAAGCGGTTCACCCGAACGTGGGTCGATTCGCTGCAACCCCAGGTCCACCATCCCCAGGAAGTTCCTGTGGTTCGGCAACATGTCGAACGCCAAGGGCGCGACTTGTTTCTCTATCAGTTGCGAAGTGTCTTCCGTCGCCCCGTGCAACAGCTTGAGGGTGACATGATAGCGGCCTTCGGCGAGGTTGGCCCGGAAGCGCACCGTGATCACCGCCCGTCGCCAACCGTTTTCGACGGGGCCCGGTTGCAGCGCGAAGTTGCCTCCACCGATCACCAGCAACCTGGCTTCCTGGAGGGTGAAGCTGATATTGGGTTCAGTGATCGATTCATGCAGCATCGCCTCGACGCGAATCTCGATGTCGTCCCCATACAGGTAACTGGAGCAAAGCTGCTGGGTGTTGGTAAAGCAGGCAGCGCTGATGTGCCCCTCTTCAGTCCCGAAGGCAATCCCCTCCTGCCCACCCATGAATGGCTTGCGCGTCACCGGTGTGACACCGCCACTGGCCCAGCGACGTTGCTCATCACGCATGTCGAGCAAGTGCAGCTCGGCCATTTCATCGGGCGAGCCGCTGGCCACGACCCGGCCCGCACGCAGGTAGATGACTCGGTGGCAAAAGCGCTTGACCATGCTCATGTCATGGGAAACGAACAGCAGCGTCGTGCCCTTGGCAGCCAACTCCTCCAGCCGATTCAGGCATTTGAATTGAAAGGATGCATCGCCGACGGAAAGGGCCTCATCGACGATCAGGATTTGCGGCTCCACACACACCGAAACAGCGAATGCCAACCGCACCAGCATCCCGCTGGAATAGATTTTGGTGGGTTGGTCGATGAAGTCGCCGATATTGGCGAACGCAATGATGTCTTCGAAGCGAGCGTCGATTTCCGCACGGCTCAAGCCCAGCACCGCCGCATTCACATAGACGTTCTCCCGCCCGGTGAACTCCGGATTGAAACCGGACCCCAGCTCCAGCAATGCCGCAATCCGACCATGCCCGCGAACGCTGCCCCGGGTCGGCATCAACGTTCCGCAGATCAGTTGCAACAAGGTCGATTTACCACTGCCGTTACGGCCGATGATACCGACGGTCTCGCCCTTGGCGATGGTCAGGGAAACATCGTCCAAGGCCCAGAACTCACGGTAGAAACGCTTCCTGCCGCGCACCAGCATCTGTAACAGACGGTCCTTGGGCGCATCGTAGATCTGATAACACTTGCTCAAGTTCTCGGCACTGATAGCCACTTCAAACGACATCGGCAAAACCCTTCCATGAACCACGACAATCTGCGGCGCGACTGAATCCATCCTTCGTTGGGCCTTGCGCAAGAGTTAAGCACAAACGGGATAAAAAACTTGGAAGCAAGCCAACTTGGTCTACCCTCCATGACGATGCGACCCAAGGAGCAATCCGAATACGCGCTCAAGGAACAGGCAACAATGCAGTCGTTCAGCACGTCCCCCGCCGCCATGATCAAGAGTGTCCTGATCAATCGAATCCTGATCTTTGTGTTGATCCGCAGGGAAGTCGCCGGTCGCTACAAAGGTTCGATGCTCGGTATCTTGTGGTCGTTCTTCACGCCGGTCTTCATGCTGGCGGTCTACACGTTCGTCTTCAGCGTCGTGTTCAAGGCCCGCTGGTCGGGCGGCAATGAGTCCAAGAGCGAATTCGCCCTGGTGCTCTTCGCGGGCCTGCTGGTATTCAATCTTTTCTCCGAGTGCATGAATCGTGCGCCGGGCCTGGTGCTGGCCAATACCAATTACGTCAAGAAAATCGTGTTCCCACTGGAAACCCTCCCCCTGGTCTCGCTCGGCGCAGCGCTGTTCCACATGGCTATCAGCGTGCTGGCCTGGCTGGTCTTCTACGCCGTCCTGTTCGGAGTTCCACCAATCACTGCCCTTCTACTGCCGCTGGTGCTGTTTCCAATGGTGTTGCTGACGCTGGGTTTCTCCTGGTTCCTCGCCTCGATAAGTGTCTACCTGCGCGATATCGGCCAGTTCATCGGCATCATCGTCACGGCGATGCTGTTCCTCTCGCCGATTTTCTATCCACGCTCGACGCTTCCCCAAAATTATCAGGGTGCCTTGCAGGCCAACCCGCTGACGTTGCCAGTGGAAATGGTTCGCGATGTGCTGTTCTGGGGCAAACCGCCGCAATGGGATCAGTTGGCCACCTACTCGGTGATCGCCGTGCTGATCGCCTGCGCCGGGTTTGCCTGGTTCCAAAAGACCCGCAAAGGCTTTGCCGATGTCATATGAGCCTGCTGGCGTGGCGCCCCGCCCAGCAGCCGCTATGATGATTCATGGCACGGCTGGAGCCGGTGCCTGTCTGGTGATTGAAGTCGACAACGATCCTGGAACACCTGGGGTGCGTTGCCGTAATGACCAAAGGACCGAAGGAACGCATGGACCCAATCAACCTCCTTGTTGATCGCATTGACCAGCTGACTCGCTCGACACAATCCAGATCCATTGAAGCCTTGCAGTTGGTCAAGGAGATCGAGAATCGGGACCGCCTGATCAATCAGCTGGGCCTCGATTCCAAAGCGCTCGGCACCCGCTTGTCACTTCAGGAATGTGAAGCCCGGCGGTTACGCGAGCGGCTGCGGCTGGCTGAACAGCGCCTCAAGAACGCCGAGGCGTTGCTCAAGATGAAACAGCGCGAGGCTGTCGCGCTGTCCGATTGGGCGGTGGACCTGCGCGCCCAACTTGCGGCGAAACAGGCTGAGCTGTTCAAGCTTTGCGACTGGGGCAACGCCATCGAACGCGCACCGCTGCGCTATTCGATGCGCAAGATGGCGTATCGATTTTCACGCTGGGTCTACGCGTGGCTGCCCCTCAGCGCACAGGTGAAAGGCAAGCTGGCGCACCGGCTTCGCGGTTGGTTGAAACCCCGCAAGGCAACGCCAGGCGAATCAGCGACATCCGCAAGCCTCGTCCCCCTGCCACCGTCGCCGGACCTTGCCGTGCCGTCCAGCGCCGGACAGCCCATGATCCTGATGTTCGGCGTGATTGACTGGCACTTCCGCATCCAGCGCCCACAAAACCTGGCCAAGGAACTGGCCCGGGGCGGACAGACGACTTTCTATATCTCCAACAACTTTATCGACGATGATGCCCCGGGCTTCGAAGCAGAGCCCTTGGCAGGTTCCCACCGGCTGTTCCAGATCCGTTTCAAGGTTCGCGGCGCACCGGCCATTTATCACGCCCCACCGACAGCCGCCGCGATCCGCCAGTTGTGCCAAGGGTTGGCGATGTTGTTGGAAACAGCGAACGTCGGTGCCGTGGACTGCATCGTCCAGCACGCCTACTGGTTCCCGCTGGCGAGGCGCGTTCCCAACTCCACATTGGTCTACGACTGCATGGACCATCATGAAGGTTTCGGCAATGTCGCCCAGGAATTGCTCGACCTTGAAATCGCCTTGATGCGTCGGGCGGACCTGCTTGTGGCGACATCCGACTGGATCGAACAACACGGCAGGCGGGAAAACCGCAACGTGGAAGTGATCCGCAACGCTTGTGAGTTCAGCTTCTTCAGCCAACGCCCGGGCAAGGTCTATCGGGACCCAGCCAACAGGAAGATCATCGGCTATTACGGCGTCATTGCCGAATGGTTCGATCTGGATCTGGTCAAGCAAGTCGCCCAGGCTCTCCCGCAGCAGTTGGTCCTATTGATCGGCAGCGACACCGTCCAGGCACGGAGATATTTCAAGGGCTGCCCGAACGTGGTCCTGGAGGGCGAAGTCCCGTACGCCTCCCTGCCCTACTACCTGCATGCCATGGACGTGTGCCTGCTTCCGTTCAAAGTCATGCCGCTGACCCTCGCCACCAATCCGGTCAAGGTCTATGAGTACCTGAGCGCGGGCAAACCGGTGGTCTCGGTGAAACTGCCGGAGTTGAGCCAGTTCGGCAATCGGGTCTGGTCGGTTGAGCGGCCGGACGAGTTCATATCGGCCATACGCAACGTATTGGGCGCGCTGCCGGAGGCCCGCGCCACGCGACAGGCGCGTCAATCGTATGCCCGGGGCCAGACCTGGCAACATCGGGCCACTAGCCTGCGCCAGGCCATCGCGACGTTGCCAATGCCTAAAGTCAGCGTGGTGGTGCTGACCTACAACAACCTGGAACTGACCAAGGCCTGCCTCGACAGCCTGGTGACCCAAAGCCAGTACCCCAATCTCGAGATCATCGTCGTCGACAATCATTCCAGCGACCAGACGCCGGCCTACCTCACCGCCTGGGCCGACGGACACCCGGAGCGGATCGTCATCTTCAACCAGGACAACAAGGGATTCGCGGCGGGCAACAACCAGGGCCTCGCGGCAGCCAGTGGCGAGTACCTGGTTATCCTGAACAACGACACGATCGTCACCGCTGGCTGGGTCAAGGGCTTGATTCGCCACCTGCGGGACAACAAGGAAATCGGCATTATCGGTCCGATCACCAACAACATCGGCAATGAAGCCAAGGTCAGCACCCGCTATGGCCGGGTAGATGACATGCCGGCCGAAGCCGCGCAAATGACCCGCTCCCGAATGGGCGAGTGGTTCGAGATCAATACCCTGGCGTTCTTCTGTGTGATGTTCCCGCGCTCGACCTACGAGCAGGTCGGCGGCCTCTGCGAAGAATATGGCCTGGGTTTTTTCGAGGATGACGATTACTGCCGCCGCGTGCAGCGTCGAGGCATGCGCGCGGCCTGTGCCGAGGATGTCTTCGTCCACCATCACCTGTCCGCCTCGTTCAACGCCTTGGGCGCCAAGAAAAAACAGGCGCTTTTCGAGAAGAACCGGGCGATCTATGAGAGCAAGTGGGGATCCTGGGTTCCGCACACGTACCGTGACGTATGAGTGCCCCTTTGCATGGCACCGAGGTGCTGAACAACCGAGACGATATTTTGCCAAGAGATAGCCTGAAGTACGCAGTGGTGCTGTTGGTTTTACTGGCGAGCATGGCGGTCGGCGGGTACGGTTTTTCGACGCTTGAAGTGGCATCCATGAGCAGCGGAACCCGGACGATATTGCTCTCAGTGGCGAGCCTGGCTGCCCTCGCCGTCTTCACTCGCCGAACACCGTACGTCCTCTGCCTGGGTTTGCTGGCCTGCTTGTCCATCGTCTTTGCACAGGTATGGCCGGCGCTGGTCGTCGCGGTCTTCGGGCTGTCCGCCACTGTGCTTGGCAGGTGGATGCTCAAACAACACATCACGGCCGACTGGAGCGTCCACCTGCTGGTGGGAGCCGGCACGCTTGGTACGTTCACGGGCTTGGCGGCGTACCTGCCAATCAATTATCCCTGGCTGTATGGCGTGCTGCTGTCGTTGCCCCTTTTGCTGGGGCGCAAACACGTCATGTCGACAGCTCGCGAACTGCTGAGCCTCATCCGAACCGTTCGCGCGGCACAGACACCTATCCAAACGGCGCTCGACGTGCTGATTTGCGGCTTCGCCTGCCTTTACGTCCTGGTGGCCTTCATGCCCGAGGTCGGGCACGACGCATTGGCCATGCACCTCTTCGTCCCGTCACAACTGGCGCAGCGGCATCAGTGGTCGTTCGATGCAAGCACCTATGTCTGGGCGGTCATGCCCATGTTGGCCGACTGGATCTACAGCATCGTCTATATGCTGGCCGGCGAAACGGCGTCACGCTTGAGCAACAGCGCATTCACGCTGTTGGTGGCGTGGCAGATCCATAACATGACCCTCTGGGCCGGAGGCTCTGCCTCCAGCGCCCGCTGGGCATGCCTGATTTTTCTCTCGACGCCCCTCGCCTTCGCTGAAAGCAGCAGCCTGCACATCGAGTCGGCGTGGACCGCCTTCATGCTGGCCGGGACGCTGGCGGTCCTGAAGGTCTCCAGCTTCACGCCGGAGACCACGGAGCGCCTGTCGCAATTGCTTATGGCTGGCCTCCTGCTGGGCTTCGCCCTGGCGACCAAAGCCGTGACCCTGAGCGTTCTGCCAGTCTTGTTGGTGGTTCTCTTGTTGCAATACAAGGCCTGGGCCGTCCAAGGGATCGGCAAGACCCTCCTGCTCGGCAGCGCCGGCCTGATGTTGGCCGGTGCGACCCCTTACGTCTCGGCCGGGTACTTGACCGGCAATCCGGTATTTCCGTTTTTCAATGCCATTTTCCATTCACCGCTCTGGCCGAACATCAACTTCGAACCGCCGGCCACTTTCGGCAGAGGGATGAGCTGGGACACGCTCTATCGAATGGTCTTCAAGTCGCCCGAATTCATCGAGGGGCGAATCGGCGCGGCAGGCTTCCAATGGCTGCTGCTGCCAACGGCTGTCGTCGCCTTGTTGTTGAGCGGCAACAGAAAAGCCCTGTTGATTTTCCTGGTCGGCGCCGGCGCGATGTTCGTGACGTTCCACTCAACGGCTTACCTGCGTTATGTCTTCCCCTCCTTCGCGCTTTTCTCGGTAATCCTGGCCCTGCCGTTTTCCAACGGCAGGCTCTTCCCGCGCAGCCTCGCCATGGTGGCCTGCGCCTTGTTGATCATGACTAACATCCGCTTCATACAGGCCGCGACTTACTATGGCGATATCAAACCCTCGGCATTGTTGAGCCAGGCCGGTCGGCAGATGTATCTGTCGGAGCGCCTGCCCCTTCGGAAAATGGTCGACACCGTCAACGTCTTGAACACCGGACATCAGCCCGTGGCGGTCTTCGCATCGCCCTTGATGGCGGGCTTGGGCGGCGATGCCCTTTATGCCTCTTGGTACAACCTGAAGTGGAAGAACGAATTCGACACGGCGACGTCACCCTCTGAGCTTGCCCGTCGCTTACGTCAGCGCCAAGTGAATTGGCTGGTAATCGACCTCAAGTCCCTCCCCCAGGCGCGACTTGATCTGCTGCTGAACGTGTCCACGTCGTACGCCAGGCTGGGTGACCTGGACCTGCGCAAACTCAACGTCACGCATGACGAGCACCTGCTCAACCCCGAGCTGTCCAGTCTCGAGGGCTGGAGTCTGACGTTACCTTCGAGCTACGACCCATCGCGCAAAATCCTCACCGTCAACGTC
Organism: Pseudomonas frederiksbergensis; assembly: GCF_035751725.1. Taxonomy (GTDB): domain Bacteria; phylum Pseudomonadota; class Gammaproteobacteria; order Pseudomonadales; family Pseudomonadaceae; genus Aquipseudomonas; species Aquipseudomonas frederiksbergensis_A. The sequence continues at coordinate 3,361,277 of NZ_CP142104.1, forward strand.
AAGACACCGGCTACACAGCGGGTCGAAGTGACACCGGGGGCGACCTACACCAACAGCGTATCCGCACGCTGCGCAACGACAGCCACCACGGGAAGAATCCAGGCCAATTGGATGGACGCCCAGGGCGACTTCATTGCCGCCAGCATCGCAACGTTTGACTGCACCACGCAGTGGGAGACTCATGAAATGAACGTCATCGCCCCTGCAAATGCCACCTCCGTGATCATTTATGCCTCCGGCCACACCGACACTCCGCTGGAGTTCAGGTCACTTTCATTCAGGCAATAGCGGGCGATATCGATGAACTCTAAAACCGAGCTTTTCACCGATGAACAGCGAGTCGCCGTGGTCATCCCCAGCTATCGGGTCACCGCACATATCGTCGAGGTCATAGACGCCATAGGGCCCGAGGTCTGGCGCATCTACGTCATCGACGATGCCTGCCCGGATGGCTCGGGCGAGCATGTGCTGGCCTCCTGTAACGATCCTCGGGTCAAGGTGCTGCCCCACGATGTCAACAAAGGCGTGGGTGGTGCAGTCATGACCGGCTACCAGACAGCCCTGGCCGACGGTGCGAGTATCATCGTCAAGGTCGACGGGGACGGCCAAATGGACCCGACCCTGATTCCGCTGTTCATCGAGCCGATCCTGGCCGGTGAAGCCGACTACACCAAGGGCAATCGATTTTTCAATCTGGAAGAAGTCCAGTCCATGCCGCGGCTGCGCCTGTTCGGCAACGCCGTATTGTCGCTGATGGCCAAACTGTCGACGGGTTACTGGGATCTGTTCGACCCCACCAACGGCTACACGGCGATCCACCGCGACGTCGCCCGGCTGCTGCCCCTGGACAAGGTCAGCCAACGCTACTTTTTCGAGACCGACATTCTGTTCCGCCTGAACACCGTGCGTGCCGTGGTCGTGGATGTCCCGATGGAAGCCCGATACGGCGACGAAGTCAGCCACCTCAAGATCTCGAAAATCATTGGCGAGTTTCTGTTCAAACACCTGCGCAATTTCACCAAGCGCGTGCTCTATAACTACTACTTGCGCGACATGTCCCTGGCTTCGATCGAGCTGCCGATCGGGATCCTGATGTTCTTGTTCGGCATCCTTTTCGGCAGTTTCCACTGGTTCGAATCGGCGCAGAACGGCGTCGCGACACCAGCCGGAACCGTGATGCTCAGCGCATTGCCCATGCTCATGGGGTTGCAACTGATCATGGCCTTCCTTGGTTATGACATCGCCTCGGTGCCCAGCAGGCCACGGCACTCCAGGCGCAGTAAAGCAACGTCGTTACGGGAAGAAAGCTCATCAAAGCACTAAGGGATTTTTTATCGGACCCCTCGCTCAAGGCCTTGGACGTCGATGGCATCGAGCGCCTCGAACTTCACGCCAAAGTGCTCGGGCGCAAACGGATGCTGCGGGAAGTCTTCGTAGAGTTCCACCACGTGCTCCGTCGCCTGGCAGAGCGCTATTTCACCGTCGGGGGCCTTGAGGTGGAGTTGGGGGCCGGCGTCTCGCCCATGCGTAACTCATACCCGCAAGTGCTGGCCACCGACATTGTCTGCACCGATCAGTTGGACATGGCACTCGATGCCGAGGCGATGAGTCTTGATGATCAGTCGGTCCGGGCTTTCTTTTGCCAAAATTGTTTTCACCACTTTCCTCATCCCGAGCGGTTTTTCACCGAACTGGAAAGGACCCTCAAGATCGGCGGCGGCGCTATTTTGATCGAACCCTTCCATGGCCCCTTTGCCGCGTTCCTCTACAAGCGTCTGTTCAAATCCGAAGGGTTCGACATGCACTACCCTTCCTGGGAAACGCCATCGACCGGTCCCATGAACGGCGCCAACCAGGCCCTCAGCTACATCGTCTTCGTGCGCGACAGGCAGGCGTTCGAACGCAAGTACCCTGGCCTGGAAATTGTCCATCAGGAGATCGGCGGCAACTATCTGCGCTACTTGATTTCCGGCGGCCTGAATTTTCGCCAGTTGCTGCCTGACGCGCTGATCCCCGCACTCAAGGTCATCGAAAAACTGCTGCATCCGTTGCGACGGGTCTTGGCGCTGCATCACATCGTGGTGCTCAGGAGGGCGTCTTGACCTTTATCCGGTACGGCGCCATCCAACTCATGGCCTATGCGTTGGACATGGGTGCTTTTCTGTTGTTGATCGCGTTTTTCGAGGGCCATCCCGTCCTGGCCAACATTGCCGGCAAGGCCATCGCCGGTGTGTTCGCGTTCTTTGTGCATCGGCACTTCACGTTCCAGTCGACCCACGGCAGCGGCAAAGCCCAGGCGGTGCGCTACTTCTCGCTGCTCGCCATCAACATCCCGGTCGCTTCGACGCTGTTCAGCGTGGGCCTGTATTTCGTCGACAGCCCCGGCCCGGTTAAATTGATCTGCGATGTGCTCTGTGTGGCCCTGACCTACTGGATCAGCAAACTGTTCGTGTTTCATTCCGGCACGCGCCCGCCCGTTCCGGCTGACCGCGCGGAGGGTGCTTGATGAAATTGGTGATTACCGGCGCGACCGGCTACATCGGTCAACGCTTGTCAGCCCTCGCAGCGGCACGCGGACACGAAGTCATTTGCGCCACGCGCGAGCCGTGCCCCGCGGCTTATGCCTGGCTTCCCTACGATCTACGCGACCCGGCGCCCAACTGTCCGGCCGACGCCCAAGCGCTGATTCATCTGGCAGCCCACACGTCGAACGCTGTCCATAACGACGCGGACGGCGAAGTCAGGGCAGCCCAGGCGCTGATCGAATGCGCCCGGCAAGGCTCGGCCAAGTTCATTTTCATCTCCAGCCAGACCGCCGAGGCCACCACCCCGAGCGTTTATGGCCGGACCAAGTGGCGTATCGAACAACCTGTGCTGGCGGCTGGCGGCACGGTGATCCGCCCCGGCCAGGTCTATGGTGGCCCCGAACATGGGCTCTTTGGCTTGTTGTCGGGGTTGGTTCGGCGAAGCCCGCTCATACCGATCCTCATCCCGGCACCCTGTGTGCAGCCCATTCATGTCGACGACCTCGCGGCCGCGATACTGGCCGTTGCCGAGCGGGATGACATTCGTGCCGAAATCCTCAACGTGGGCGCCGTGCAACCGATTGCCTTTGGTCGGTTCCTGATGTCGATTGCAACGCATCGGGTCCGTGCCGTTCGGCTGCCAATCCCGGTACCGGTGGCACTGCTCAGGCTATTGCGCCGGTCACTCGGGCAATCGCTGAGTACGAAACTGGGCCTGGAGCGGATTTTCTCCCTCATCCTGCTGCCGCCCATGGACACCGAACGTTCCCTGCAAAGACTCGGCCTCCGGTTGCGCCCCCTTGCCTACGGCATGCATCGCTCCGGCCATGGCCGACGTCGCGGTCTCCTCCGGGAAGCGGCGGCGCTGTTGGGGTATTTGCTCAAACGTCCGCCGCAAATAAACCTGGTCATTCGCTACACCAGGGCACTGGAGCATGCGGGCAGGACCTGCCCCATTCTTCACTCTCGCTGGCTGATGCGCTGGCCGATGCTCATGGTGCTCCTGGATGACGCCGGCATCCTGGGCAAGCCCGACGGCCAGGAGCTGGCCTGGCGCCTGCAAGTTGCACTCGGTATCGCCGAAGCCAGCCCACAAGGGGCGCAGGTGTTCCTTGGCGCGCTGCCCCCGCGCAGCCTGCCGGTGACCGTGGCGGCGCTGGGACTTACCCTGGCCAGCGCACTGGCGTGGAAAGTGGCGGCGCTGGCGTGCCGCCCTTTCGCCCGTCAGCTTTTGCTCGGAAGTGAAGCCCATCGTGGCGCCTGAATTCGATGTAATCATCGTCGGCAGCGGCCCGGCCGGGACTTCAGCCGCCTATCCGCTGGTCAAGGCAGGCCTGAAAGTCCTCATGGTCGATGCCCAGGCCGATACGCGCCCTTCAAAGCCGCCAAGCCGCCCATTCCTCGACGCCAGGGCGAACGATGAGCATCAATGGAAATGGATGATCGGCGATAACTTTCACGCCTTGAACCAGCTGGATGCGGTATCGCCCAAGTTGAAGACACCGACCCACGCCCATGTCTTCGAACGATTCAACGCCGACAACCGCATCGAGACCGATAATTTCATCGGCATCGGCTCACTGGCAACCGGAGGCCTGTCCAATGCCTGGGGCTGCGGCGTAGCAACGCTCAGTGCGGACGATTTTGCCGGGCTGCCCATCGATTATTCCGAGATGCAGGGGTCGTACGAAACCGTCGCTCGGCGCATCGGTATCAGCGGCCGGGTCGACGATGACCTGTCGAGCTACTTCGGCCTCGATGAGTGGTCGCAGCCACCGCTGCCGCTGGATGCCCTGCACCGGCGCCTGCTCGATCAGTACGCCCGGCGCCGGCCGGGGTTTACCGATCCGGGCTTCCGTCTTGGTCGCTCCAGGGTCGCCGTGTTGAGCCAGCCCTTGGAAGAACGCAAGGCCTGTGACTTGTCTGGGAACTGCTTGTGGGGCTGTCACAACCAAGCCTTGTACAGCGCCTCTCAAGAGCTGAAAAAGCTCAAGCAATACCCCGGCTTCCAGCACGTCCAGGATTTTCTGGTGGACGACCTGTTGAAACAGGACGGTTCATGGATGATCAACGATCGTCGCTCCGCCCGGCGGTTTTGCGCGACGCGCCTGCTGCTGGCAGCAGGCACCCTGGCCTCGACCCGGCTCGCCCTCAAGCGCCTGAACCATTACGCCCCGATACCCTTGCTGTCTTCGCCAACCGCGGCCTTCCTGCTATGGCTGCCAAAGATGCTCGGCGCCCCAAGGGGGCCGACCTTTGGCCTGGGGCAGCTTTCGTTCGCCCTTGAGCTATCGTCCACTGCAACGGCCTTTGGTTCGACGTTCAGTACCACTGGTTTACCGATGGGCGAGTTTGTCAACCGGATCCCCATGAGCAAACGCCACAGCATCGAACTGCTGAAGAACCTGCTGAGCGCTTGCCTTGTGGGAAACATCTTCCTGCCCGGGCACCTGTCCCACAACACGGCACGCTTGTCGCCCGATGGTTCGTTGAGCATTACCGGCCAAGTGCATCCCGACCTGCCAACACTCATGAAGACTGCCGAGGCCAGGCTACGCCGGATCTATTGGAGAATGGGCGCGCTGTTGATCCCCATGAGCTTCACCCTCGGCAGGCCGGGAGCGGATATCCATTATGCGGGAACCCTGCCCATGCACTCGATGCCACAGCTCGGACAGACCGATAGCCTGGGCGAAGTCGCGGGCCTTGGCGGCGTGCACATTGTCGACGGTGCCTGTCTGCCCAGTCTGACCGAAAAGTCCCACACGCTGACACTCATGGCCAACGCGGACCGGATAGCCCGCTCTCTTGCCACAACGATAGGAAATCAAAAGGCATGATTCGCAAGGTACTTTGCATCGTCGGTACACGCCCGGAAGCCATCAAGATGGCCCCGGTGATCAAGGCGCTCCAAGCCGAAAGACACATCGATTGCCAAGTGCTCGCCACCGCCCAGCACCGAGGCCTGTTGGACCAGATCCTGAACGGTTTCGCAATCACCGCCGACCTGGACTTGGACATCATGCGGCCCAACCAGTCATTGGCGACACTGACCTCACGCTTGCTGCTTGAGCTCGACGGCGTGCTGCAAGGCGAGAAACCGGATGTCGTGCTGGCTCAAGGCGATACGACCACGGTCATGTCTGCTGCGCTGGCATGTTTCTACCTGCGGATTCCCTTTGGCCATATCGAGGCCGGCCTGCGTACCGGGGACCTCGACAACCCATTCCCCGAGGAAGCCAACCGGGTGATCGCCAGCAAGCTGACCCGCTGGCATTTCGCGCCCACCCAGCGCGCCGTGGAAAACTTGCGGGGCGAAGGCGTCGCGGCCAGTGCCATCACCCTGACCGGGAACACCGTGATAGACGCGTTGCTGATGACCGCAGCACAGGAATCAGCCTTGGCTGTTCCACTGGATTCCAGCAAGCGCCTGGTACTGGTCACCGCCCATCGCCGGGAGAACTTCGGCGAACCGTTCCAGAATATTTGCCAGGCACTCAAGTGCCTGGCCGAACGAAACCCGGACATCCAGATACTCTATCCCGTCCACCCCAATCCGAACGTCAAGGATGTCGCGCATCGCCTGCTCGGCCAGTCCCCGAATATCCTTCTCTGCGCACCGCTGGATTACGCGCCGTTCATCGCGGCAATGAAACGCTCGTACCTGATCATCAGCGACTCCGGAGGAGTCCAGGAAGAAGCACCGGCCCTGGGCAAACCGGTGCTGGTACTGCGAGAGGAAACCGAACGCCCGGAGGCGGTCGACCTTGGCGTGGTCAAGTTGGTAGGCGCCCACCGGGACACTATCGTCGAACAGGCACAGCGTCTGCTCGATGACCCGCAGGCTTATCGAAGCATGGCACATGGGGTTTCCCCCTATGGCGACGGCAAGGCCGCAGCCCGTATCGTCAAAGTCCTGAAGCAGTATTTCCAATCATGCGCATGATCTATTTGTCGCCGGTGCCATGGGCCAGCTTCAGCCAGCGGCCTCATCACTTCGTCAATTGGTATCACCACCAGACTGGAGCGCCAGTGCTCTGGATCGATCCGTATCCCACGCGCTTGCCAACGCTGAGCGATTTCAGGCGCAAGCCGCCGGTCGCCGGCCAACAAAACGCCAGCGTTCCTCCCTGGTTGCAGGTCCGCAAACCCCGCAGTCTACCCATCGAGCCCCTGCCGGGATCGGCAATGCTGCTCAAGCGGCTGTGGCAAAACCTGCTCAGGGAGGCTGCGGCATTTTCCGCAAAAGCGCCTTGCAGGATCTGCGTCGGAAAACCTTCCGAACTGGCCTTGCAACTGCTGGCGCTCATCCCTGACAGCCATGCCGTCTACGATGCCATGGATGATTTCCCGGCGTTTTACCAAGGCCTGTCACGCAGGTCCATGGCGCGTCGCCAGGCGCAGGTCATCCAACGGGTGGATAAAGTACTGGCCTCCTCCAGCCCGCTTCACGACAAGCTCCGGGGCATGACCGACCAGATAGAACTGGCCCTCAACGCCTGCGACATGCAGCAACTGGCACCGGTTGAAAGCCTCGACCTGGGCGCCAAACAACAAGTGCTCGGCTATGTCGGCACGTTGGGTCGTTGGTTCGATTGGGATCTGGTCATCGCGCTGGCGCAGGCCAATCCAGCACACCGGGTCCGACTGATCGGCCCGCTCTTCACCCCACCACGTCGCGTATTACCCGCCAACATCGAGCTGCTCCCCGAGTGCTCCCACGCCAGCGCAATCGCGGCGATGGCGACGTTTTCAGTGGGCTTGATCCCGTTCAAGCTCAACCGCCTGACCGCTTCGGTCGACCCGATCAAATACTACGAATACCGTGCCCTCGGCCTGCCCGTGCTCTGCACCCGCTTCGGTGAAATGGCCTCGCGGGACAAGGAACCTGGCGTCTGGATCGTGGATGAAGACACTGATCTGCGTAAGACCATCGTTGAAGCGCTTGCCAGCCGAACTGATCGTTCTGCTGTCGAACAGTTTCGCGAGGCACATCGTTGGGCGGGTCGTTTTTCTACGGTGGATCTTTTGAAGGGAGAATGATGGCTGAAAAATCGCGCGCCAGCGTCTATGGTTGATACTTGCAACGCAGACCATCCCCTAATAACAAGATTGCCGTGAGAGCCCTGCGCGGGCGTCACGCCCGATGGGAGCCTTTCATGACCCTGCATAGCGCGCAGCCGATCCCCAGCGAACTGGCGGCCTTCGTCAACGATCATTTTTCCGGACGCGGCCTCAAGCCCGATGGCGTAATTGCACAGTCCTGGTACCGCAGCGTCGTGGAGCATCGGCTCGACCCTGGCGCGGCAAGCCGCAAGAACATACTCAGTGCCGAGGACATCCGTCGGCATCAGGAACAGCACCAGCAATATCTTTCCATTGCCAGCCAGGGGGTCAGCGGTCTGGCCCGGCGCGTGGTGCCCGCCGGCTTCGCCGTACTGCTGAGCGACGAACGTGGCATCACCCTGGACTCCCGGCTGCCCGACCAGCCCGACATCTATACACAATCAGGGCTGGTGGTGGGTGCGCAGTGGGAGGAATCGGTGGTGGGCACCAATGGCATTGGCACAACCCTGGCCGCCGCGCAGCCGTTGATCATTCATCGGGAGGAGCATTTCCTGGCGTCCAATTTCAGCCTGAGCTGTTCGGTAGCGCCCATATTCGATGCCCAAGGCCTGCTGCGCGGCTGCCTGAACGCAACTTGCATGAACAGCAAAGGTCCCCGGGAAAGCCAGTACCTGACGCTGCAACTGGTGATCATGTACGCGCGCCTGATCGAAAATGCACATTTCCGCCAGAGCTACCGCGACCGCTTGACCTTGTCCCTCAAGCCCCTCGATGAAATCGCCGACCTGGCCAACGAACAATTGCTGGCCCTTGATGAGAGCGGCCACATCATCGGCGCCAATCGTGCAGCCTTTGTAGCCCTGGACCTGGCTGAGGGGCCGGCATTGCTGGGCACAGCCATCGATCGCGTGCTACCCACCACAATGGACGATTTGCTCAAACTCAGCAACGGCGGCGCCCTGGGGGTTCGTCTACGTGGTCTTCGGGATGAGGCGTTGCTGGAGGTCGGACTGCGAATCCCCTCTCGACAACACCGCTCGCGCCCCATCGCCCGTCCTGCCCCTGACGCTCACCCGGACCTGCAACAACTCGCCGGCCTCGACCCTCAACTGCAACAGAGCGTCCGCCGGGTGCGCAAGGTGATCGACAAAGGGATCCCGATCCTGATCACCGGCGAAACGGGAACCGGCAAGGAAGCCTTTGCCCGCGCGATCCATCAGGCCAGCCATCGTCGCACAGGGCCTTTTGTCGCACTCAACTGCGCAGCCATCCCGGAGACTCTGATCGAGAGCGAGCTATTCGGTTATCGCGCCGGCAGCTTTACCGGCGCGAACCGAAAAGGCATGAAGGGCAAGTTGGAACTGGCCAATGGCGGCACACTGTTCCTCGATGAGATCGGCGACATGCCCGCCCATTTGCAAACCCGCTTGCTGAGGGTGCTGGCGGAGCGGGAAATCGCGCCGCTGGGGGCTGAAGTGCCGGTGGCGCTGGACGTCCAGGTGATCTCGGCGACTCACCAGGACTTACCGACCATGATAGGCGAGAAGCGCTTTCGCGAAGATCTGTTCTATCGCCTCGCCGGCATGAACCTGGCACTGCCCGCCTTGCGCGAACGCAGTGACCGCGCCGCGCTGATCGAGCGGCTGCTCGCGGCACAGGACGAAACCCGCTCGCTACGACTGGAAACGGATGCCCGCCGGTGCCTGCTCGATTACCACTGGCCTGGCAACATCCGCCAGCTACTCAACAGCCTTCGTTATGCGGTGGCCCTGGCTGAAGACGGCGTCATCGACCTGGACTGCTTGCCCAGCGAAGTGTTGGCGCCACAGCGGCTGTCATTGCCCGCCAATACCAAACCATTGGCCGGCAATCTGGGCGAACAGTTGGGCGATGAGGAGTCCCGCCGCCTGCTGACGACCTTGCGCCAGCATCGCTGGAACGTCAGTGCCGCCGCTGCCGACCTGGGCATCTCCCGCTCCACGCTGTACCGCAAGATGAAAAAGCACGGCGTCGTCGCGCCCAATGACCTGTTCTGATACGCCCATGAAAATGCCGGCGACCTTGCGGTGCCGGCATTTTTCTCGCCAGATCAGACTTGGATGTAAACCACATGGGTATGAGTGTATTCATACAAGCCGTGCTTGCCGTCCGCGCCGCCAATACCGGATTTGCGCGCCCCCGCATGGAAGCCCTGCATCGCTTCGAAGTTCTCTCGATTGATGTAGGTTTCGCCGAAATCCAGCTCGTTGCTCGCGCGCATGGCAGCACTCAGGCTGCTGGTGTAGATCGATGACGTCAGGCCGTAATCGCTGTCATTGGCCAGGGCAATGGCTTCGTCCAGGTCTTCGACAATCTGGATCGGCAGCACCGGGCCGAAGATCTCCTGGCGCATGATCGCCATCTCGCCACCGCATCCGGCCAGCACCGTCGGCTGGTAATGGAAGCCCTGGCCTTTGTCGGCCACCGCGCCGCCCGTGACCACTTCGGCCCCCTCCCCCTTTGCGACCGTGACCATCCGCGCCACCTTGTCCAGCGCCGCCTGGTTGATCAACGGCCCCATGTCCAGATTGTCCTCGGCCAACGGGTCGCCGTAACGGGTTGCGGCCATCGCGGCGGCCATTTGCTCGATGAACGGGTCGGCGACTTTGCGCTCGACATACACCCGCTCGGCGCAGTTACAGACTTGCCCGGTGTTGATCACCCTCGAAGCGGTGATGGCCTTGACCGCGAGGTCCAGGTCCGCATCCGCCAGCACGATGGCCGGCGCCTTGCCACCGAGTTCCAGGTTGAGCTTGGTAATGTTCGGCGCCGCCGCGGCCATGATCCGCGAGCCGGTGCCGACGCTGCCGGTGAAGCTGATCAGGTCGATGCCTGCATGACGGGTCAGGTCATGCCCTACCGTCGCTCCTGTGCCGCTGACGACATTGAACACCCCGGCCGGCAAGTCGGTCTCGGCCACCAGGCGCGCAAATTCGAAGCAGTTGATGGGCGTTTCTTCGCTGGGCTTGATCACGATGGTGTTACCGGTCACCAGAGCCGGCGCCATCTTGCGAGCGATCAGGAAGAACGGGAAGTTCCACGGCAAAATGCCGGCCACCACACCCAGTGGCTTGCGCAGCAGGAAAATGCTTTCGCCGGCGCGGTCGCTGGTCAGCACCTCTCCCTCAAGGCGTCGTGCCCACTCGGCCATGTAGTCCAGATAATCGGCGGTGAAATTGACTTCCACCCGCGCCAACCCCAACACTTTGCCCTGCTCGGCGGTGACGATATGGGCGAGTCGTTCGGCGTTGTCGCGCACTTTGGTAGCGATTTTTCGCAGGTAGCCGGCACGCTCGATGGCCGGGCGGGCGGCCCAACTTTTTTGCGCCTTGCGCGCCGCGGCAATGGCCGCGTCGACCTGCTCGCCGCTGGCTTCGGGCACCCGTGCCAGCAACCGGCCGTTGGCCGGGTTGCGCACATCGATGCTTGGATCGCTGGGAATGAAGGCGTTGGCAATGAAGTTCTGGTAATCGGTGATCTCGGTCATGTGCTTGCTCTCGCGGTCAGTTTCAGAACGATGCAGGGGCATTCATTTGGCGGTGAAGGTTTTCCAGACGCCGCCTTCCTGCTGCAGGTCGTGGGCACGCTTGATCAGGTATTGGTGGATTTGCTCCACCTGTTCCGGCGTGAAGGCGTCGGCAAAGGACGGCATGCCGTCCGGCACGCGGCCGCCGTAGAGAATGCCGAGGAACATCTGATGTTTTTCCGCCGTCAGCTTGCGCAGGTCCGGCAGCACACCGCCGCTGACCGCATGAATGCCGTGGCATTGGGAGCAGTAGCCGTCGTAGAGCTTGCCGCCGGCGTCCACTGCGGCCAGGTCGCCGGTCAGGGGCGGCGGTTCCGGCGTGTCGGCGAGCGGCGCTGGCTCGTTGAGCTTCGCAGTGCCGCCCAGCTTGTAGGTCAACACTTGGGAAAACGGCCGGACCCCGGCGCGCAAGGACAAGGCACCGGCAAAAGTCGAGAAGGCGCCGCCCCACCCGGCCATGAACGTCACGTACTGCTCACCGTCCACGCTGTAGGTAATCGGCGCCGCCATCACACCGCTGGCCGCCGGCTGCTCCCAGAGTTTCTTGCCACTGTCGGCGGCGTAGGCGATCACCCGGCCGTCGGCGCTGCCCTCGAACACCAGATTGCCGGCGGTGCTCAAGGTGCCGCCGTTGAAGATCGTCACGTAGGGCACTTCCCACGCCGGTTGCTGCTTGACCGGGTCCCAGGCGATCAGCTTGCCCGACCAGCCCTTGGCCATTTCCAACAGCCCATCGGCGTCCTCCGGCATCATCCCGGTGCGCAGGCCAAGTTGGTACATGCTCTTGAACGGGTTGCGCTTCGGCGCCTCGGGGATGTGCTCGTAATAGGCGGACATGATGTGCGCCGGGATATACACAAGACCGGTGTTCGGGTTGTAGGACATCGGCTGCCAATCATGGGCGCCCCAGAACGCAGGCGTGACCAGTTTGCGCTTGCCATCCTTCCAGTACGCGGCGTTCTCGTCATCGACGATCGGCCGGCCCGTCTTCATGTCCATGCCCTTGGTCCAGCTCTGCGGCACGATGCCCTTGGCCGACAGCAGCTCGCCCGTGGCGCGGTCGATCACGTAGAAGAAACCGTTCTTCGGCGCTTGCATCAGCACCTTGCGCGGCTTTCCATCGATCGGCAGCTCCGCCAGGATCATGTGCTGGGTGGCGGTGTAGTCCCAGGCGTCCCCCGGCGTAGTCTGGTAGTGCCAGGCGTACTCGCCCGTATCGGCATTGACCGCGACGATCGATGACAGGAACAGATTGTCGCCCTTGGCCTGGCTCCGCCATTTCGGGTCCCACAACGAACCATTGCCCACACCGATGTACAGCAGGTTCAAGTCCGGGTCGAACGCAAAGGAATCCCATGCCGTGCCACCACCGCCCTGGGCCACATAGGCGTCGCCGTGCCAGGTCTTGGCGGCAATAGCCATGGCCTTGTCTTCGGGCGGCAATTTGGGATCGCCCGGCACCGTGAAGAAGCGCCAGGCCTGCTTACCGGTCTCGGCGTCGTAGGCGGTGACATAACCGCGTACGCCGAACTCGGCGCCACCGTTGCCGATCACGACTTTGCCGTTGACCACTCGCGGGGCTCCGGTGATGGTGTAGCTGCGCGAGTGATCGGCCCGGGTGTCCACCGACCAGGCGCGCTGGCCGGTCTTGGCGTCGATGGCCTCCAGGCGACCATCGAGCACGCCCACGTAAACCTTGCCCTTCCACACCGCGACGCCTCGGTTGACCGCGTCGCAACAGGCCTCGCCGGCACGATTGCGGTCAGACTTGGGGTCGTACTTCCAGATCAACTTACCGTCGCGCGCGTCCAGGGCATAGACCACCGAGAATGGGCCGGTCGTATACATTACGCCGTCGACCACGATAGGCGTGGCCTCGACACCGCGATCCAGGTCCAGCTTATAGCTCCACGCGAGCCCCAGCTGGCCGACGTTCTGGTCACTGATCTTGTTCAACGGGCTGTAGCGCTGTTCGTCGTAGGTGCGACCGGTGCTCATCCAGTTACCGGGTTCCTGGTCGGCGGCGATGATGCGCCTGCCGTCGACATTCGCTGGCATGTCCTGCGCCCAGGCCGGGACCGTATGGAAGGTAAGCGCCAGCACGACAAATAGCGCCTTGAGGGGAATGCGAAGGGCCGCGTTCCGAGAAGCAGTAGGCACGGCGAGGCCAATCTGTGTCATGGGGGGACTCCTGGTTCTTATTAGTAGCGAAGCCATTGCGCTGCGCACCAAGAGAGGAGCAACCCCCATGCCAGCGTTTGAAAACGCTTCGCAAGCCCCGTTCCATGGGGCTTTCGGCTCGTGTAGCGGGTCGCGAAGCCGTGCGACAGTTGTCGCATTCCCCGCGACAGTTGTGCCAGAGGTGCGCCAAGTTGCACACGATTCGTGAAGAAAGCTGTCACACGCAGTGCCTTAGTACTCGACCCCGTGCGCTCTACAATAGGCGCAACCATCAGCAGGAGAGCCACGCGATGTTCGCCTCATTTGAATCGGGCCGGTGCCAAGTCAATGGCATCACCGTCAACTACCGCAAAGGCGGAAGCGGCCAAGGCCTGCTCCTGCTCCACGGGCATCCCCAGACCCACGTCATGTGGCACAAGATCGCCGAACCCCTGGCGAAGCATTTCACCGTGGTCGCGGCGGACCTTCGTGGCTACGGTGACAGCGACAAACCGGCAGGCGACACCGAGCACCTCGCCTACTCCAAGCGGCAAATGGCGCTGGACGGGATCGAGCTAATGCACGCGCTGGGATTCGTGAAATTTGACGTGTTGGCACATGACAGGGGCGCGCGCGTGGCCTGTCGCATGGCGATGGACCACCCGGACGCAGTGAAGCATTTGATCACGTTGGATATCGCTCCGACCCTGGCGATGTATGAGCAGACCAACGAAGCGTTCGCCCGCGCCTACTGGCACTGGTTCTTCTTGATCCGCCCCGCTCCGTTTCCCGAAACGCTGATCGAGGCTGATCCGGAGCTTTACCTGCGCAGCGTCATGGGCACTCGCAGCGCTGGCATGGCGCCGTTCACCGACGCCGCCTTTGCCGAGTACTTGCGCTGCCTGGCACTCCCTGGCGCAGCTCATGGTCTGTGTGAAGATTACCGGGCAAGCGCCAGCATCGACCTGGAGCACGACCGAAGCGACCGGCAAGCCGGCAGAAAACTTTCAATCCCGTTGCTCGCGTTGTGGGGGGCGGACGGCGTCGTGGGCCGCTGCTTCGATCCGCTTGGAGAATGGCAAAAAGTCGCGATCGACGTGCGAGGGAAAGCGTTGCCGTCGGGGCATTACATTGCCGAAGAAGCGCCAGAGCATTTGATCGATGAGGTGCTAGGATTCCTGCTCCCTTCGATCCCTGGAGGCAGGTAGTTACAGGCGGTATCAGCTTCAACGACACCCGCCAGCAAACTCCTGCAAAATGGCTCACTTATTCCATCGAACGGTGAACCGACATGTCAGGCGAGAAATCGATCGCGAAACTACTCAGCGGAATGAGCCCGACGCTCAATGACGGGGATTACGTCTTCTGCTGCGTCACTGACCCAGACCTCGTCAAAGACGAGGAGATCCTGGGCAGCTTCCGCGAAAAAGAAGGGCTGACGGTGATCATCGAGCGCAACAGGGCCAAGGCCCTGGGCCTGGACTTCGAATACGTCGCCGCCTGGATTACCTTGACCGTGCATTCCGCCCTGGACGCCGTCGGCTTGACCGCTGCCTTCGCAACGGCCTTGGGAAACGCCGGTATCAGCTGCAACGTCATCGCGGCTTACTACCATGACCATATTTTCGTGGGGCGGGAAGATGCACAGCGGGCGATTGAGGTTCTGGAAGCGCTTGCTCGGTCAGGGGGTGGAGAGTGATATCGGTTAACTGATCCAGCCGCTGCCGCTACGCCCACCCCTCAAGCCGCAACGTGGCACGCACCAGGCGTTGCTCTTCGTTTTCGATTTCCTTGAGGTTTTCGCAGATGCTCTGGATGTGGGCGATGGCCGCCTTGCGTGCCTGCTCCGGCAGGCGGCCGGTCACGGCGTTGTAGAGCCGGGCGTGTTGGCGGTCGATCTGGCGCTTTTGCGGCTCGCGGTGATAGAGGTTGTTGACCGAGGCGAATACCGAACTGAGCAACAAATCCGTCAGCGAGCGCAAGGTTTGCACCAGTACCGGATTGTGCGACGCCTCGCAGATTGCCAGGTGAAACGCATGGTCGAGCCGGGCGTGGACGCTGGCCTCCAAGGGACGGCCATGGGCATCGAGCATGGCCTCGTAGCTGCGGGTGATCAGTACGAAATCAGCCTCGGTCCCGCGCAAGGCCGCCAGGCGCGCGGACTCGCCTTCCAGCAGGCTGCGCACTTCAAATAAGTCATAGAGCGTACGTGGCTGCGAACTGAACAGGTGCATCAGCGGCGACACCAAGCCATGCCCGGACAGGTCGGCCACGAACGACCCTTTGCCCTGCTCGGTCTTGATAATCCCGCGAGCGCGCAGCAGCTTCAGTCCCTCGCGAAGCGCAGTGCGGGAGACGCCGAGTTTTTCCGTCAACCGCCGCTCCGAAGGCAATAGTTGCCCAGTCTTGAGTACGCCATCGACGATCAGGCGCTCGATGCGCTCGCAGACCACGTCGGCGACTTGGAGATTACGGCGCGTCTCTTCGCTATCCATCAACCCTCCTACTGGTATGACCAGCTTCGAAACAATGCTCAAGTTCGTTCAGAGGCTTGCGTAAACCGCTGTTATGACGTGATTTTATTCAATCATTGTAGAGGGCGACCTTAAAGAACTGGTTCGACCAGCGTGGCACCCCATAGACAGTAGAACGCCCCGGGCCAATGATGCAAGTCAGCCGTATCGGAACAGACCTCTGATAAAAACAAGCGAGTGTCGCCTGCGAACGATGAACATTCTCTACGACGAACGCGTCGACGGCGCCCTGCCTGACGTCGACAAAAACGCGCTGCTACTGGCCCTGCAAACCCAGCTGCCCGACCTGGAAATCCTGCATCAGTCCGAAGAGCTCAAGCCGTACGAGTGTGACGGACTCTCCGCTTACCGCACCACGCCCATGCTGGTGGTCTTGCCCCGACGTATCGAGGAGGTCCAGGGCGTACTTCGGCTCTGCCATGCGCGCAAGGTGCCTGTCGTGGCCCGGGGCGCGGGCACCGGTTTGTCCGGCGGTGCCTTGCCGTTGGAAAAAGGCGTGTTGCTGGTGATGGCGCGCTTCAACAACATTTTGCACATCGACCCAGCCGCCCGTACCGCACGGGTTCAACCGGGGGTGCGTAACCTGGCGATTTCCCAGGCGGCCGCACCGTTCGGCTTGTACTACGCGCCGGACCCCTCCTCGCAGATCGCCTGTTCAATCGGCGGCAACGTCGCAGAAAACGCCGGTGGCGTGCATTGCCTCAAATACGGGCTGACCGTGCACAACCTGCTCAAGGTCGACATTCTCACCGTAGACGGCGAGCACCTGACCCTGGGTTCCCAGGCCCTCGACTCGCCCGGGTTCGATCTGCTGGCATTGTTCACCGGTTCCGAAGGCATGCTCGGGGTGATTACCGAGGTCACGGTCAAGCTGTTGCCCAAACCGCAAACGGCCAAAGTGCTGCTGGCGGCTTTCGATTCCGTTGAAAAGGCCGGCCACGCCGTGGGCGACATTATTGCAGCCGGCATCATTCCGGGCGGCCTGGAGATGATGGACAACCTGGCCATTCGCGCCGCCGAAGACTTCATCCACGCCGGCTACCCGGTGGACGCCGAAGCTATCCTGCTGTGCGAGCTCGACGGTGTGGAAGCCGACGTCCACGCTGACTGCGACCGGGTACGCAAGGTATTGGAACAGGCCGGTGCCACCGAAGTGCGCCAGGCTCGCGACGAGGCCGAGCGCGTGCGCTTCTGGGCCGGGCGCAAAAATGCGTTCCCGGCGGTGGGCCGCCTCTCGCCCGATTATTACTGCATGGACGGGACCATCCCGCGCCGGGAACTACCGGGTGTGCTACGGGCTATCGCGGCGTTATCGGCTGAATACGGCTTGCGGGTCGCTAATGTTTTCCATGCCGGCGACGGCAACATGCACCCGCTGATCCTGTTCGATGCCAATCAACCGGGCGAGCTCGATCGCGCCGAAGCGCTGGGCGGCAAGATCCTTGAATTGTGCGTGAAGGTCGGCGGCAGCATCACCGGGGAACACGGCGTGGGCCGCGAGAAGATCAACCAGATGTGCGCACAGTTCAACAGCGATGAACTGACCGTGTTCCATGCCATCAAGGCAGCGTTCGATCCGAGCGGGTTGCTCAACCCTGGCAAGAACATTCCGACGCTGCATCGCTGCGCCGAGTTTGGCGCCATGCATGTCCACCTGGGGCAGATGCCCTTCCCCGAACTGGAGCGTTTCTGATGGGCAGCGAACAGGATTTCGACAACAGCGCCGCGCTGCTGGAGCACGTCAACCAGGCGCTGGAAGACGCCACCCCGTTGCGTATCCAGGGGTCCAACAGCAAGGCTTTCCTCGGACGCAGCGTGGCAGGCGAAGTCCTCGACACCCGCGCCCACCGGGGCGTTGTCAGCTACGACCCGACTGAATTGGTGATCACCGCTCGCTGTGGTATGCCATTGGCAGAGTTGTCCGAAATACTCGACGCGTCGCACCAGATGTTGCCTTGCGAACCGCCCGCCTTCGGTGACAGCGCCACCGTGGGCGGCATGATCGGCTGCGGACTCTCCGGGCCGCGACGCCCCTGGTCGGGGTCGGTGCGCGACTTCATCCTTGGCACGCGGGTCATCACCGGCCAGGGCAAGCACCTGCGCTTCGGTGGCGAAGTCATGAAAAACGTTGCCGGCTATGATCTGTCACGCTTGATGGCGGGCAGCTACGGTTCGCTGGGCGTGGTGACCGAAGTGTCCCTCAAGGTCCTGCCAAAACCGCAACAGACCTTGAGCATCAGCCTGGAAATGGACGCCGCCCGGGCTTTGTCGCGCCTCGCCGAATGGGGCCAGCAACCCCTGCCGATCAGCGCCGCATGCCACGATGGCCAGCGCCTGCACCTGAGGCTTGAGGGCGGAGAAGGCTCGGTGGCGGCGGCCCGCGACCGTTTGGGCGGCGAGTTGCTCAACGCTTCGTACTGGCAGGACTTGAATGAACACCGCTTGCATTTCTTCGAGGAGGAGCGGCCCCTCTGGCGCCTCGCCTTGCCACCTGCTACGCCCCGACTGCCGCTGCCGGGCGTCCAGTTGATCGATTGGGGTGGCGCCCAGCGTTGGCTCAAGTCTGGCGCCGAAGCGACCTTCATTCGCTCGCTCGTCGAACAAGTCGGTGGGCACGCGATCTGCTACACCCCTGGCCAGACCGACAGCCCCTTCCAACCGCTGGCCGGCGCGCTGATGCGCTATCACCGGAACTTGAAGCGCCAACTCGATCCACGGGGCATCTTCAACCCCGGTCGCTTGTACGCGGAGCTCTGAACCATGCAGACCACCTTGAGCGAAAACGCCCGCCAGTTGCCTCGCGCCGAAGAAGCCGAACGCATCCTGCGCAGTTGCGTGCACTGCGGTTTCTGCAATGCCACCTGCCCGACCTATCAGTTGCTGGGTGACGAACTGGATGGCCCGAGGGGGCGCATCTACCTGATCAAGCAGGTGCTCGAAGGCAACGAAGCGACCCGCAAGACCCAGGAGCACCTGGATCGTTGCCTGTCGTGCCGCAACTGCGAAACCACCTGTCCTTCAGGTGTCGACTATCACAATTTGCTGGACATCGGTCGTGCGGTGGTCGATGCGGCAGTCCCGCGCCCATACGGCCAACGCCTGTTGCGCGAGGGGTTGCGTGGCGTGCTGCCCAATCCGGCGTTGTTCAAAGGGCTGGTGAGCAGTAGCCAGGTATTGCGTGCGTTGCTGCCCAACACGCTGCAAGCCAAGTTGCCGCGCAACACGCATCCTGCGAAGTCACGACCGACCACCCACCATGACCGGCAAGTGCTCATGCTCGAAGGCTGCGTACAGCCGAGCCTGTCGCCCAATACCAATGCGGCCGCCGCGCGGGTGCTGGATCGGCTGGGAATCAGCGTCGCTGCGATTCGCAAGGACGGTTGCTGCGGTGCGCTGGACTATCACCTGGACGCCCAGGCCGCCGGCCTCGATCGCGCCCGACGCAACATCGACGCATGGTGGCCCGCCATCGAAAGCGGTGCCGAGGCCATCGTGCAAACCGCCAGCGGCTGCGGCGCCTTTATCAAGGATTACGGGCACCTGCTCAGCACCGATCCGGCGTATGCCGACAAGGCTGCCAGGGTCAGTGCCCTGGCCAAGGACCTGGTGGAAGTGCTGCGCGACGAACCGCTGGACAAGCTCGGCGTACACAGCGACCAGCGCCTGGCCTTTCACTGCCCCTGCACGTTGCAACACGCGCAAAGGCTCGGAGGTGCGGTTGAAGCGCTCCTGCAAAAGCTTGGATTCAACCTCACGCCAGTGCCCGACAGCCACCTGTGCTGCGGCTCGGCGGGCACCTATTCGCTGACCCAACCCGACCTGTCCAGGCAATTGCGTGACAACAAGCTCAATGCCTTGGAAAGCGGACACCCCGAAGTCATCGCCACCGCCAATATCGGCTGCCAGGCCCACCTTGACGGCGCCGGCCGAACCCCGGTCCGGCATTGGATCGAACTGGTCGAAGCGGCGTTGCCTTGATCCATGCCTGGGTAACACAACGGAAATCAACGCGACCGGCAAATCGAGCTCTTGGCACTCATCTTGATCAAGTCTTCTAGCGTTACACCGCAGCAGCCGCAACCACCCTGGACCGCCAGGCAAAAGCCAGCACCATCAGCAGCCCCAGACCCGCCATTGCCGCTCCGGCCAGGGAAATCGCCGGGTAACCCAACCCCGCGTTGATCACCGCGCCGCCCAGCGCCGCGCCAATCGCGTTGCCTAAGTTGAAGGCGCCGATATTTACCGCCGAAGCCAGGTTAGGCGCATCCTTGGCGGCTTCCATCACGCGCATTTGCAGTGGTGGTACCAGGGCAAAACTGGCGATACCCCAGATCAGGATGGCAACCGCCGCCGGCAGCGGCCAGCGCATCAGTACGGTGAAGGCCAGCAGGACGAGAATCAGCACGCTCAGCGAAACGATCAAGGTGCGGTCTATCGAACGATCCGCCGCCTTGCCGCCCCACATATTGCCCAGCGTCAACCCCACGCCGAACAGCACCAGCATGGCGGTGATGAACGTGGTGGAGGCATGGGTCTCGCTGCTCAGGATCGGGGCGATATAGGTGAACACCGTGAACATCGCACCTGAGCCAACGACGGTGAGTGCCAGCGCGCCCAGCACCGGGCCGCGGCCCAACACTTGGATTTCGGCCAGCACACCGATGCTTTTCGGTGCCGGCACGTTGGGCAAGGCGAACCACAGCGCGGCCATGGCCACCACGCCCAGGCCGGTAATGCCCCAGAACGCGCTGCGCCAACCGAACAGCTCGCCAAACCAGGCCGCCAGCGGCACGCCGCCGATAGTCGCCAGGGTCAGGCCCATGAACATGGCCGCGACCGCCCCGGCACGTTTTTCCGGAGCGACCACGCTGGCGGCGACGATGGAGCCAACGCCAAAGAACGCACCGTGGTTCAGCGAGGTCACGACCCTGGCGACCAGGAGGCTGTAGTAATCGGTCGCCAGCGCTGACATCAGGTTGCCCAGGGTGAAAATCGCCATGAGTCCGATCAGCAAATAACGCCGGGGAATCCTGCCGGTGGTCAGTGTCATCAGCGGCGCGCCGAGCAGTACGCCCAAGGCGTAGGCACTGACCAACAGGCCAGCGGCGGGAATGGAAACGCCGAGATCCGCAGCGATGCCGGGCAACATGCCCATGGGGGCGAACTCGGTCACGCCGATGCCAAAGGCACCCATGGCGAGTGCAACAAGGGGTGGATTGATACGCATGGAAGGCTCCTCATCTATGCCGCAGATGCTACGATTCAACCCTCAAAGGCGGTAGACCGCATTTTTTCCAAACACCTTTGCGCGGGAAGCACAAATGGACTTCAACGGCAGGTCAGGTGAAATGGCTGTGTTCGCCACGGTGGCGCAGGAAGGCAACTTGTCGGCCGCCGCGCGCTCGTTGGGCCTGACACCTTCGGCGGTCAGTCGGATCATCGCCCGTACCGAACAACGCCTTGGCACTCGCCTGCTGTTGCGCACCACGCGAGCAATCACCTTCACCGCCGAGGGTGAGGCGTATCTGCGCGGCGCCCGGCGGATCCTGGCCGACATGGCCGAAGTCGAAGAAGCCGTCGCAGACCAAGGCGTGCCCAAAGGCCGCTTGCGAGTCAGTGCCGCCCTCGGCCATGGCCGACAAACCATCGTTCCCCTGGTGGCAGCCTTCAGCGCCCGCTACCCGAACATCGTTGTCGACCTCACCCTTGGCGACGAAGTGGTCGACATTCTCGGCGGCCAGGCCGACGTGGCGGTGCGCTTTGGCCATCTGCCCGATAGCCCGCTGACTGCCCGCAAGATCGGCGACACCGGCCAGGTAGTGGTGGCCTCGCCCGCCTATCTGGAGCGCCATGGCACACCCCAGCAACCAGAAGACCTGCTGCGGCACAACTGCCTGCGCTTCAACTTTCGTCGAGCCGAACCCAACTGGCCGTTCATCCGCGACGACAGGGAGTTTTTTCTGAAGGTCAGTGGCAACATCGAATGCAGCAGCGGCGAAGCGCTGGCGCAACTCGCACGGCTAGGTGCTGGCATCGCCCGTATCGGCGAGTTCACCGTCGCCGAGGATCTGCAACGCGGCGATCTGGTACCGCTGCTCGGCGCCTGGAATCCCGGCGACCGGGAGCCGATCCATGCGGTATTTGTCGGGGGACCGGCAATGCCGGCGCGGGTGCGGGTGTTCGTGGACTTTCTGCTGGAGCATCATCGGTTGTGAGTGTTGCGCGAGGTATTTCAGGTAGAACCAAGCGCACTACTGGATTACTCGTCGTTTTATCTTCTGCTAACCGTGCGCGCTTGCCTTTCACAACGGTGCCCGCCATATAGCGGGCACCGCTTCCTGGATGGGAAAAAGGCTTACACGCCTGCTTACCAGCTGTAGCTCACTTTGGCGGTAATCTCGCGACCCGGGTTGTAGAAGTTCGCCGTGCCGGAACCAACCACGTGCTGCTCATCCAGCAAGTTGCTGACGTTCACCGCAAGGTCGGTGCCCTTGGCGATCTCGTAGTTGAAGGCGGCGTCGAACAGCGTGGTGCCATCGCTTTTGCCGGAGTTGGCTGCATCGAAGTAATAAGAGCCGACGTAGCGCGCCCCCAAGCCAACGCTGACATCAGTGCCAGGCACGTCGTAATAACTCCAGAGCGAAGCGGAATGCTTGGGTGCCGTGGAGAACTCATTACCCTTCAGGGAGCTGCCGTCGTACAACGAACCGCGTAGTACCTCGGACTCCATATAGGAGTAGCCACCAATCAGGCTGAGGTTTTGCGTCACCTGCGCCTTGGCCTCCAGGTCGAGGCCACGCGCCCGCGATTCGCCCACCGTCTGTTGCTCGATGATGCCGCTCGGCAGCACCACGGCGATGGTGACGTTTTCCTGGGTCAAGTCGTAAACGGCTGCGGAGAACAGTGCGTCCATCCCCATCGGCGCATACTTCACGCCCACTTCGTACTGCCTGCCCGTCTGCGGTGTTACCCCAACCTGAGGCGGCGAGACGGATTCCACCATACTCACATAGGTGGACACCTCATCGTTGACGATATAGGTCAACGCACCTCGATAGGAGGTTTCCGAGAAAGTGTCTTTCTCAGTGGTCGACAAGCCTTTGCTGGTAAGGTCCATCGAGTCGTTGCGCATACCCGCGGTGACGATGAAACGCTCGTAGAACGATAGGTTCTGCTGAAGGAACACAGCCTTAGTGGTCGCGTCTCGCTTGTTGACGGCATACGGGGTGATTGAGCGTGAAACGCCCGTAAACACGGGGTTTGCAATGTCAATCGGGGTCGTCAGGGCGTAGACCGAGCTTTCCTTGGTGGTCGAATCGAGGTACTCCACGCCCACCAGGCTGCTGCTGTCGATGTTCTCGAAGCGAGCATCGTATTGCAGCATCAGATTGCCGTTGAACTGGTCGGCCTCAGTGTCCGTTCCAAACAGATACCGGTCTACGGTAGTACCGACACGTGCGGCGCTGTCGCTGAGGTAAACGTAGCCAAAATCATCGGTCAATTTGCTGTAACGCAGATTGCTGCGCAGTACGAAGCCGTTGTCGAAATCATGGGTGACGTTACCGCTGAGGCTGGTGCGCTCGACATCGTGAAAGTTGTAGCTGGGCTCCCCATAAAATTTGCTGCGGTCGTATTCCTTGTCCAGCGGATAGCCGCCACTGTTGGGCGAACTGTCAGTTTTCAGATAGTCCAGAATCATGGTGGCTGACGTGTAATCCGTGGGTGCCCAGGTGAGGCCTCCCATTACCAACCGGTTGTCGTCCTGTGAGTGATCGTACTCGCGGTCGCTGTTTTGGCCTTTGGCAGTAAAGCGGCCAGCCAGGGTTTTCTCGTCGTTCAGCGCATCCCCCACATCGATGCCTGTCTCGACATGGTCAAACGAACCGTAGGTCACATAGCCTTGGCCAAACTGCTCGAAGCGCGGCTGTTTGGTCACGAAGTTCACCGAACCGCCCGGGTCCGCTGGGCCAAACAGCGTGGAGTTGGCGCCACGCAGGATCTCTATGCGTTCATAAGCGAACGGATCTTCGCGTACCCCGCGCATCGAACTCAGGGTCAAGCCGTCACGGTAGGTGGTGGCCTGGAAACCCCGGATCTGGAAATAGTCGTTGCGGTCATCCGTACCATAGAAGTCACTCACCACGCCCGGCGTGTATTGCAGCGCTTCTTCCGTGGTGCTGACGCTGCGTTGCTCCATTTCCTTGTTGGTGACAACCGACACCGATGCGGGTGTATTGAGAATGCTGGTTGCCACCTTGCCGCCAACCCAGAGCTCCTTGGCGACCACCGAGTTGGCGTCGTCGTCGGCACTGACCCTGACCTTGGCATTGATGATGAGGGGTGCAAGGCGGTACTCCTCGCCGTCCGTTGCGTCGAGCTCCAGCGGGCCGGCCGGCTTTGGTCGAGGGACCAGCAGATAGGCATTCGGGCCTTGCTGTTCAATTTGCAACTCGCTCCCCTGCAGCAACGATGACAGCGCTGCCGACGTATCGAGCGTGCCATTCACGCCAGCAGTGGTGCGGTTCGCTACACTCGACGCGTCGAAAGAAAGACTGATGCCAGCCTCGCGCGCGAAGCGGTCAAGCGCCGGCGCCAGTGGGCCGGCAGCGATGTTCCACGGTTTGGCTTGATTGCTGTGGTCAGCGCTCGGCGTTTGTGCCAGCGATGGCAATGCGTAGCTGCTAACGATCAAACCCAAAATCGCACCCTGCAAGGCACGATTTAATGGATGGCGCTGTGAAACCGGGGACGAACTCATTTTCTCGCTCCAAGAAAGGACATCGGCAGACTGGCCTGTATTCCGGCCTTCCTTAGAGGTCGAACGAGAATGAGAAGCCACCTCATTATATTTCAGATGGCAGACAGTTTTGATGGGTTCAGGTGGCAGCGGTCACGGTTACCCAATAACGGGTCCGGTAATCAATGTGCAAATGCAGTGACTGCGCGATCAATGCCAGGACCTGATCGTTGTCGGCGAGCTGGAAGGTGCCGGAAACGCGACGATCCGCGACCTCTTCGGCGCAGCGCAGTACCCCGGGGCGATAACGCGACAACTCCACGATGAAATCATTGAGGCGCATATTGCGCGCACTGATCACCCCGTCACCCCAGCTCCATAGATCCAGACCGTTGTCCCTGAACATTCGGGCGCCACTTGATGTGAACAGCAACTGATTTCCTGCCTGGACGCTGCGGCTCGCAGGCGTTTGACTGGCGCCGGGGAAAACCGTGACTGACCCTTCCTGAGCCGCGACCAGAGTGCCATCGTCCAGCTCGCGTGCCAGAAAGCGGGAACTCTGGGCGCGCATGATCCCGTCACGTGATTGCACCCAGAGCGGTCTCGCTCGAGGCGAATGTTGATCCGCGCCGACATTCACGATGATTTCACCACGTCGAAGGATTAACAGGCGCCGCTGGGCGTCGAACTCGCTGTCGACGGCGCTATCGCTATTGAGCTGGATGAGGCTGCCATCATCGAGCTGGAAGCGTCGTTGCTCGCCGGTACTGCTGCGCTGCTGCGCAAGCATGGCGGGTACGGGCGTATAGTCCCGGCCGAGCCAGGCAGCAGTGCCAACCGTAGCCAATATGCCCAGTAGCTTCAGGCTCTCGCGCCGCCGCATTCCATGATGGGTGCCATCAAGGGTTTGTCGGGCCAGTTGAGCTGGCACGCCTGCGAACTCATCCCCAAGCGTTTCCACACGCTGCCACGCCAACACATGCTCCGGGCACTGCTGCAGCCAGTGCTCAAAAGTGCGCTGTGCCTGTTCATCGGCTTGATTGAAGCGAAGGCGCACCAGCCATTGGATCGCCTGCTCGACAATGGCCGGATTAAGCGCCTGCGGCTCACGCCTCGACATAACGCAAGCGATAGCAGTGCTGCAGGGCCGTGGCCAGGTCGCGTTCCACCGTCGCGCGGGAAACACCCAGCTTTTCGGCTATCTGCGCGCAGGTCAGACCGTCGAGTCGGGCAAACAAAAATGCCTGGCGAACTCTTGGTTTAAGCATATCGAGCATGCGGTCTATGCGTTCGAGCGCATCAAGGATCATCAGCCGGCTTTCTTCCGAGGGAACCTCGTGTTGCGGCAGCAACGCGACGCTTTCCAAGTAGGCACGTTCGAGTTCGCGACGACGATACTGATCAATCATCAGTCCGCGGGCGATACTGCTCAAATAGGCGCGTGGTTCACGCAAGGGGCTGGACTGACGGGATTTAAGCAGACGTACGAAGGTGTCCTGCGCCAAATCTGCTGCGTTATCGCGACATCCAATGCGCCGGATCAGCCAGCCTTGTAACCACGAGTGATGGGTTCGATAAAGCAGCCCTAGATCTGCAGTACCTAGTGTTTCATCGCTGCTCATCGGAATCCCGGCAATACATGATTGATAATTAATCGCATTCTACTCACGCGGTAGGTCTTAGGCAAATACGTGGCAGTGCGGCAACTCCTCCAAGACGTTCTCTTCGTTGCGCAAGGTGGCAAGCAGACCCAGCTGTGTCTATTGTTTTGGGCGACGCAAAACTATCGGAGGCATCGACATGGGTCAGAACATCTCGCCCGCCGCTTCATCTGCGCGGAACACAGGCATGGTCGCCACGACCTTATGGGGTTCGGATACCGTCGCCGGCATCGCGGTGGATCCGGACGGGAATATCTGGCTGGGCGCTTACAGTCGCCTGGGACTAGGCGGCGAAGAGGATTCCGGTTTCACCGCCAGCGTGGTCCGGTTCAATGCCGACGGCAGCCTGGACCGCAACTTCAGCGCAGACGGTAAGTCCCTCCTCCCTGTGTCGCTCGATATCGAGGACGGCGGTAATGGCGCCGTCCAGCCGGGAGGGGGCTACCTGGTGGCGCAGTACGTGAAAGTCGGCGACGCCTGGGTGTCGGGCGTAAGTCGTACTTTGGCTGACGGCAGCCTCGATACGAGTTTCGGGAGCGGCGGCACCGCGACAGTACCCTTCTACTGGAATGACAATCTTGGCCAGCAAGCGTCGTTCTCTGTGCAACGCGACGGCAGCTTTTTCGCCAGCGCCGGGTATCCCTCCGGGGAGATCCATATCGCTCGCTTCGACGCGACGGGAACCTTGGTCTCGTCTTTCGCAGACGCGGGAGTCCTGCACCTGCCAGCGTCCGTTGGCATTCACCCCGGCGGCATGATCGACGTTTCGTTGCAGGGAGACGGCAAGGTGCTGGTCACGGGGCAACATACCCTGACCCGCCTCAACCCGGACGGCACCCTCGATAGCCGCTTTGCAAACGGCGGCAGCCTGGCCCTGGAAGTTCACGCAGACGCCCTCGTCATCCAGGATGACGGCAAAATCCTGCTCGCCGGCGCCTCGGGCGGCGTGGCGACCGTCATCCGACTCAACGCCGACGGTTCGCTCGACACCGGTTTCGGTGATCAGGGCCAGATACGTTGGGGCTCGGAAAGCGCGCCTTTCGCAGTCGCCGACATGATCGTGCTGGCCGACGGCAAGCTATTGATTGGTGGAAGCCAGGGCACGAGCGCGGACGGTTACCTGGCCGCCTTGGTGCAGTTGAACCCCGACGGAAGCCTGGACCACAGCTTTGGCAACCCCGACGACGGCTATCACCACATCGACGGTGGCGGCGTTGATGACTTTTTGCAAGGTACCGCCTCGTTCGACGATGCGATCTTCGGCGGGGCCGGTAACGATCTGCTCGATGGCCAGCAAGGGCGTGACCTGCTGACGGGCGGTGCCGGGGCCGATACGTTCCGCTATGAGTCAGTTGCAGACAGCTACCGAACCGCAACCACGGCCCATAGCGACCGAATCACCGACTTCGACCCCGGCACCGATACGCTCGACCTCTCCTCCCTGGGCTTTCTCGGGCTGGGCAATGGACATGACGGAACGCTGGCGATACGCGTCAATGAAAGCGGAACGCGGACCTACCTCAAAAGCTTCGAGGCCAACGCGGACGGGGAACGCTTCGAAGTGGTCTTCGACGGCAACCTGGGCCAGACACTGAATGAAACCAACATCCTCTTCCAGCAAGCCAGGCTGACAGGCACCGAAGGAGCCGACCATCTACAAGGCAACGCCCGAGGCGAAATCTTCGAAGGGCTCGCGGGCGATGATCGGCTTTATGGGGCGCTGGGGAATGATGTACTGGTTGGCGGCGAAGGTCGGGACCTGTTGATGGGCGGCGGCAACAACGATGTGTTCCGCTTCGACTTGCTCAGCGACAGCTACCGTACCGCCACCGAAAACCACACTGATCGCCTGATCGACTATACCGCAGGCGAAGACACGATCGATGTGTCCGCCTTGGGCTTTACCCGACTGGGAAATGGCTACGACGGCACACTGGATGTGATTTTCAATCAAGCCAAGAACCTGACTTACTTGAAGAGCTACGAAGCCGACACATCGGGGGCTCGATTCGAGTTGAGCCTGGCAGGGGATCATTCCGGTTATCGTAACCTGGACATCATCTTCGCCGAGCCCCCGGAAGAGGAGGTCTTTCAATTGCTCGGAGTGGTCGACTCCGTGGGTTGAAACACGTGCGTGGTCATCCCTTGCCTTGGGCCGCTTCCTGGGCGGTCTTAGGCGTTATCCAAGGTCACCATCACTGCCCCAACGAAGCATCAACGGGAATATCCAGGATGAAGCTTGCCCCCTGCCCAACCCCATCGCTGCGCACGGTCAAGCTGCCGCCCATTTCCTGCGCGGCGAGCGCGCAGCTATGAAGGCCGAAACCGTGGCCGTCCTTGCGAGTCGTGAAGCCATGGGAAAAGAGGCGCCCCATAAGCTCGGGCGCGATTCCCTTGCCGTTGTCGGCCACCGTGATACGTAAGGTTGGCCCGTCAGTGAGAGACGCGCCAAACGTGACGCAGGGATTACGATCGACCACGCCTTCGAACGCCTGCCTGGCATTGCGGATCAGGTTCACCAGGATCAGCAGCACCCGGTGCCGGTCGAGCGACAGCAGGGGCAAGTCGGCAATTTCCTTGACCACCGTCATCTGCTGGCTCGCCGATGACCCGGTACTCATGCGCAAGGCATCGTCGATCAATTCCGCGACCGGCACGGTCTCGACGATGCTGACTGCAACGGCATAGGACTGCTGGGCAGTCACGATAGTCTTGATGTGGTCGATGCCCTTGGTGAGTTGCCCGAGTTCATCGATGATGCCTTGCTGCTCTACCGTCACCACCTCCGCCAGCCTGGCCAGATAGTCAGGGAGCATCTTTCCCTTGGGGTCTGTGGTGAGGAAATCGCCGAGGTCATCGATGTGTTCTTTCATCAGTTGAGCCACCTTGCCCAGCCCTTGGGCTTTGGAGCTGCGCATTTGGTTGCTGACCAGTTCTGCCGATACGTTCACGCTGTTGAGGACGTTGCCGACATTGTGCAGCACCGTCGTGGCGATTTCGGCCATGCCTGCCTGGCGGGACTTCGCATGCAGTTCGCTTTGCACCTGGCTCATGCGTAGCGCCGCACGTACGCGGGCCTTGAGTTCCAGCGGCGAGAAAGGTTTGGCGAGATAGTCATCGGCGCCACTCTCCAGCCCTGAAACGCAGGCCTCGCTGCCGCCGCGGGCTGTCACCAGGATCACGGGCAGATGCGCAAAGCCGGGACTGGCCTTGATTCGGGCTGTCAGGCCGAAGCCGTCGAGCTCCGGCATCATCACATCCGAGACGACGACGTCGATGGGTTGGCGCTGCAACAGTGCCCAGGCCTGCTCGCCATCCGTTGCGGTGGCGACGGTGTAATCGCAGCGCAGCAGTTCACTGAGATAGCTGAGCATTTCCGGGCTGTCGTCTACCACCAGCACTTTGGAGCGCAGGGCATGTTCCGGGGGCGGCTCGTCGTCGGCGCCGGGCGTCGAAGCTGGGTCGTCGCGACCGACCTGGCGACCGTCGTCGAAACGCAGGTGGCGCTGCTCAAGGGAGCTTGTCGGGCTCGGTGACGAACGCTCGTGCAGGTTGTCGGCTTCGATCGGCAGCGTGTCCAGCTCAGCCCCCAGCGGCAGCCGGACAAAGAAACATGAACCCTTTCCGGGCTCGCTGTTGACGCCGACTTCGCCGCCCATCAATTCGACCAGATCCTTGACCAGGGCGAGACCGATGCCCGTGCCGCTGTAATGGCGGGTGGCGGAATTGTCGATCTGGGAAAAACGCTGGAACAGCAACGGCAGCTTGTCAGGCGCAATGCCGATCCCGGAGTCTTGCACCGCGAGCTCAAATCGCTCGCCTTCAATCTCACTCACTGCCAAGTGAACGGTGCCGCCAGTGGGCGTGAACTTGATGGCATTGCTCACCAGATTCAACAGGATTTTCTCGAAGTGCCGGGGGTCCAGCAATACCGTGCCAAGCGCCGGATCGACGCTGCAAGTCAGGGTGCAGCCTTTGCCTTCGGCCACCATGGCGGCATCCTCGGCCAGCACGCCAACCGCGTGGCTCAAGTCGATTGGCGCAGGGCACACGTCGAACTTGCCGGCTTCAGCCTTGGAGAAATCGAGGATGTCGTTCACCCGGTTCATCAAGCGCAACGCGTTGCGTTGGGCGCGGTCTATTTGAGCACGCCAGTCCTGCGGCGGGGTGCTTGCCGCCGAGAGTTGCTCCAAAGGGGCGAGAATGAGCGTCAGGGGGGTGCGCAGTTCGTGACTGACCGTGGCAACGAAATCGCTCTTGGCCTGGTTAGCCGTCTCGGCCTGGTTGCGCGCCTGGATAAGTTCGACGGCCTGGGCCTCCAACACCTCGGTCTGTTGGTGTAGCGTGTCGGTTCGCTCGGCGACCATCCTTTCCAAAGAGGCCTGGACTTGCTGTCGTTCGGCTTCGGCTTCGGCCTCAAGTACCCGGATGCGCAGTGCAGTTTCTTGAAATACCCGTACGGCGCGGGTCATGATTCCAATCTCGTCGCCGCGCCCGGCGCTGGCGATTTCGGCGTTCAGGTCACCGGCAGCAAGTCGGCGCATGACCGAGGCGAGGGCCACGATGGGCTGCGCGACAAATCGCGAGGTGCTCCAGGCGATGGCGCCGGCGAGCAAGATGGCGACGGTCCCTGCGATAATCGTGGCGAGCATGCCGAGATCGTTGTGGGCCACGGCGTCGGAGCGCGCTTCACCCGCAAAGCGCGCAACCAACAGGCCGGCGCTCCGTGCCTCGTTGCGAACCTGATCCCGAGCGTCGCTCAAGGCGTTGCTCGCCTGATGGAACCTGGCGAACGCCGCCCGGTAGCCGGCGATCTGATCGCCGACAGTCGGGGGCGTCGCCTTGGCTTGCAGCTCGACGGACGAAGGGAGCACCCGAGAGAGACGGGAGAGCTCGTCCAAGATGGCGCCGACAGCGCTGGCGATCTCGGGCGACGGTGACAGGCGAAACGACAAGGTCTGCGCCTCCAGGGTGGCCACGCGCTCGGCGAAACGCTTGGACAACGCGGCGGCATTGTTCAGCAACCCGGTGGCGGCCTGAATGTCGCTTGCGTCATGGGCGACGTGCCCCTCCCTTTCACCCAGCATTGCCTCAAGGCGCCCGGCCACCTCGCCGACGTTGGCGAGCTGCCGCAAAGCCTCGTCTCCCCGCAGCTTGGGCGCCTCGCCTAGGTGTCCTACCGCCTTGCAGGAAGCAGCGACCGCCGCCGCCAACTGGTCCTGGGCGTCTCTCTCCTGCGGCGCTTGCATCACCTCGCGCAATTGCTCGACCACCGGCAAAAGTGCGACGCAAGCGTTGCGCGCCGCAGTAGTGGCCTGCCCCTCCCCGGTCACGAGCAGCGTGGCCACATTGGCGGTGATGATCCGTTCACTGTTGCGCAGGACGTCCAGGATGCGGTGGGCACTTTCGACGTTGCTCGCCCGCGTCGCATGCTCGGCGGCGCGGGAAGCAACGCCCTTCAAACCCTCGGCAATGCCCTGCTCGACGAGGGTCCTTGCCTCACGCATCCGGCCGTAGTGGGCTGTCATGTTCTCCGTTTCGCCATCCATGGTCAGGGTCGCCGCCCGCAAGGCGGTGATGGCCGCGGCGAGCCTTTCCAGGCTCCCCTTGAGCGATTGCGCCTCTGCCACCGGAATGGCCGTGAGGCCGGCGATCGCCGTCGACACCATGCCTTCAGCCTGGGACAAGCTCTCCTGGTCGCGGGTGGCGATGAAGTTTTCCACCCGGCCGGTGGCCCCGTTGACCGAGGCCAGGATTTCCGCGGAATGGCTGGCGGAATCCACCGCACGCACCATGCCTCGCAGGCCGTAGAGGTTCACGAGCGATACCGCCAGCATCAGCAATACCAGGGCCGCGACCGCCAACCCGATCGTGACGGCAATAGGCCTGTCGGTGGCGAGCTTGAATGTCACCATGGTGCCTCGCCTCCCCGGCCTGCCACTACTGCTTCGTGATCTCCGGTAAAGGCGTCGGCGGCGCCGCATTGTGGATCGCCGCGTCGATCATCGCCGCAACGGAGGCCTGGCTGTAGACGGGATTGGCGGCACCGCCCACGGGCATGGTAGCGAGCCAAGCGTCCAGGTCCTTCGCATCGATACGCACCAGAGGCACTTCGACGAACTTCGGCACCTGCTTGCCCGCCAGAATCTGCTGGGCCACCCAGAAGCCCACCTGGGAAACGCTTGGGGAAGCCGAAACCGAGACGGTCTCGTAGCCATTGGCATCGCGTTCCTGTTTCCACAGGGCGAGTTCGTCCTGGCGGTTCCCCATCACAATGATCGGCAAAGGGCGACCTGCCGCCTTGAACGCCATGGCCGCGCCATAACCGTCACCTCCTTGAGTCGCCACGGCATCGATGTTGGGCAACGACGGCAGCGCCAACGCCACTTCCTTGCGTGCGACGGAAGCGGTCCAATTCCCGTAGACAGTCTTGACGAACTTCAGGCCGGGATAGTCGCTGGCGGCCTTGCGAATGCCGTCACTGATGTTTTTATCGGTGGCATCGCCAGCAATGCCGCGAATCTCCAGCAGCGTTCCGTTCCCCTTGAGGCGCTCGGCGATATAGTCAATCTCCACGCGGCCCATGGCGGACCAGTTGTAGTCCACGGTATAGACGCAACGTTCGGTGACCAGGCTGGCCATGACCACTACAACGATGCCCGCATTGCATGCATCGCGAATCACCCCGTCGAGGGCCGTGTCGGAGGCGGCGAGGATGACGATGGCGTTGACACCATTGACGATCATGTCCTGGATATGGGCCGCCTGTTCCGACGCCGAGTTGTTGGCGCTGACCACCGGAGCCTCCCGGACCAAGCCATCCTTTTGCGCCTGGACCGCGATCTCCTGCCAGTTGCTCACCATCACCTTGCGAAAGTCGCTGCCCGCGTAGGAGTTGCTGAACGCAATGCTATGGCTTGCGGTAGAGCCGCTGGCGATGCCGCCGTCAGCCGCTTGGGCGGCAAGCATCGCCAGCCCTGTCATGCAACCGGCGAAGCGACACAAGGATGTGTGAATCGGTTTAGCGTTCATGCCGCTCTCCTTCGTGCGTGGGCATCAACCACCTGCACCTGCCGACAGCTTGACTGTGCAGCCGCTGCGGCGTTGACGCACACCGCATCTTCAGCGGGACATACCGCCTCATCCATCAATAGAACCGGGCATGAAGAACCAGACACATAGCGCTCCTTCCCTTGGTAGCCAATACTTGAAGTCCATACATCGCCTGCAATCGCAGTGAGCATAGTCTCGGCATGTCCGCTTCGCGCGCGCCATGGACGATTTCGGCCGACTGGACGCCTGCAAGGTCACAGCGGGAGATGAGACTCGCTTTTTCCCTTCTCCCGCTACTTTGATTTCGGCATTTAACAGGCAAATCTTTAACGCAGATCAACAAAGCGCCCCTGGTTCCAGCCCTATCATCCCCCAGCGCCAAACCTTCGCTGAAAGCTGAGAGGCAGGGATGAACGACGTAACCGGTAGATGGCTCAAGCGAGGGGCTCTGGGGAGCTTGGTTGTGCTGGGTGTGCTTGGCGCCTGGTATGTGTTGAAACCTGCCCCCGTGAATCCTGACTTCGCCAGCGGCAATGGACGGATCGAGGCCACTGAAGTGGATGTGGCGAGCAAACTGGCCGGACGCATCGATACCATTCTGGTGGCCGAAGGCGAGCAGGTCAGCGCCGGCCAGGTGCTGGCGCGCATGGATACCCAGGCGCTGCGGGCCGAAATACGCCAGGCCCAGGCCCAGTTGCAGCGGGCCCGTACCGCGAAATTAACGGCGGCGGCGCTCGTGGCTCAACGGGAAAGCGAAAAGATCACCGCACGGGCAGTGGTTGCCCAGCGCCAGGCTGAACTGATTGCCACGCAGAAACGCTTTGCCCGCACCGAGATTCTGGTGGGACGCAACGCCCTGGCCAGGCAACAACTGGACGACGATCGCGCGCTGCTGGACAGCGGCCATGCGGCGCTGGCCGCTGCCAATTCGCAGGTATTGACCGCCCAGGCCGGTATCGAGGCCGCCAAGTCACAAGTGGAAGAGGCCCAGGCCAGCATCGAGGCGGCAGCAGCGACCGAGCAACGCTTGCAGGCCGACTTGGCCGACACCGAGCTCAAGGCGCCTCGGGATGGACGCGTGCAGTACCGCATCGCCGAAGAAGGCGAGGTGATTCCCGCCGGGGGCAAAGTCTTGAACCTGGTGGACCTGAGCGATGTGTACCTGACGTTCTTCCTGCCCACCGACCAGGCCGGCCGAGTCGCCATCGGCAGCGAGGCGCGTGTGATCATCGATGCCGCCCCGCAATATGTGATTCCCGCCAATATCAGCTACGTGGCCAGCGTCGCGCAGTTCACGCCCAAAACGGTTGAGACGGCCAATGAACGGGAAAAGCTGATGTTCCGTATCAAGGCGCGAATAGACCCTGGACTGCTGCGCAAGCACCTCAGCCAGGTGAAAACCGGCGTGCCGGGCGTAGCCCATGTTCGGCTCAACCCTCAAGCCCAATGGCCAGCCGAACTTGAACTCAAGGTGCCGCAATGATGGGCGAGGTCGCTTGGGTGGCACGCCTGCAGGATATAAGCTTGCGGTACGGCAGCACCCTCGCCCTGGACAGCATTACCCTGGACATTCCCGCCACCGGCATCGTCGGGCTTATCGGTCCGGACGGCGTCGGAAAATCCAGCCTATTGGGGCTGATCGCGGGCGCGCGAGCCCTGCAGCAGGGGCACCTCACCGTACTGGACGGTGATATGGCCAACGTTCGTCATCGACAAACCTTGTGTCCACGCATCGCCTACATGCCCCAAGGCCTGGGCAAGAACCTTTACCCGACACTCTCGGTATTCGAGAACCTGGATTTTTTCGCCCGCCTGTTCGGACAAGGCCGGCGTGAGCGTCGGCAACGCATCGATGCCTTGTTGGCCAGTACCGGGCTGACGCCCTTCGCCGACCGCCCCGCAGGTAAATTATCCGGTGGGATGAAACAGAAACTGGGGCTCTGCTGCGCGCTGATCCACGATCCCGACCTGCTGATCCTTGACGAGCCCACCACTGGCGTCGACCCCCTGGCCCGGAACCAGTTCTGGGAACTGATCGCCGGGCTGCGCGCACACCGCCCCCAAATGCGTGTCTTGGTGGCCACGGCCTACATGGAAGAGGCTGAGCGCTTCGAGCATTTGCTGATGATGGACGCGGGCAAGGTTCTGGCCAGCGGTTCACCCGCACAGATCCGCCAACAAACTGAATGCCAGAATCTGGAAGCGGCTTTTATCGCCCTGCTGCCGCACAGTCGTCGACGTGGCCATAAACCGCTGGTGATCGCGCCCCGCGTCCAACCCGCTGGAGAGTCGGTGATCGCCATCGAAGCCCGCGAATTGACCTGTCGCTTCGGCGCTTTCACCGCCGTGGACAGTGCCAGTTTCCGCATTGAGCGTGGGGAGATCTTTGGTTTCCTGGGCTCCAATGGTTGCGGCAAATCCACCACCATGAAAATGCTGACCGGTTTGCTTGCGGCCACTTCGGGACAGGCGTGGCTGTTTGGCAAGCCGATCGACCCGAAAGACCTCAAGACTCGCCAGCGTGTCGGCTACATGTCCCAGGGCTTTTCGCTCTACTCTGAGTTGACGGTTCGGCAGAACCTGGTGCTGCATGCGCAGTTGTTTCATGTGCCTGCGGACGAAGTTGGCAGCCGCGTCGCCGAGGCCGTCGAGCGTTTTGGTCTCAAGCAAGACCTTGACGCCCTGCCCGATCGTCTGCCGCTGGGTATCCGCCAGCGCCTGTCGCTCGCCGTCGCGCTGATCCACAAACCCGATGTGCTGATTCTCGATGAACCCACCTCTGGCGTAGACCCGATTGCGCGGGACGCTTTCTGGCAACACTTGCTCGACCTGTCGCGCAATGACGGCGTGACCATCTTCATTTCCACGCATTTCATGAACGAAGCGCAGCGCTGCGACCGGATCTCCTTCATGCATGCCGGGCGAGTGCTGGTCAGCGGCGCGCCCGAACAGTTGGTCATCGATCGCGGGTTAAGTAGCTTGGAGCAAACCTTTGTCGCTTATCTGGAACAAGCCGCCAGCAGCACGGCGACCGCGGCGCCACGCGGGCAAACGGGCGACGTGCCCAGCGTCGACGCTCCCTCGGCCATTGTCTCCACGCGCCGCCGCAGCGGGTTCAGCAGCCTACGCATGTTCAGCTACGCCCGGCGCGAAACCATGGAAATTCGCCGTGACCCGATTCGTCTCACATTGGCCGCGCTGGGCACGGTATTGCTGATGTTCATCATGGGTTACGGCATCAGCCTGGACGTCGAAGACCTGTCTTACGCGGTGCTGGACCGCGACCAGACCACCACCAGCCAGGCCTACATCCGCAGTTTCTCCGGTTCGCGCTACTTCATCGAACAGCCTGGGCTGCAGGATTACGCCGATCTGGAGACCCGCTTGAAAAGCGGGGCGATCGCCCTGGCGCTGGAAATCCCCCCCAACTTCGGGCGTGACCTCAAGCGGGGGGCCCAGCCGACAGTGGCCGCCTGGGTGGACGGCGCGATGCCCATGCGCGCGCGCACCATAGAGGGTTACGTGAATGGCCTGCACAACGGCTATCTGGCGGAGCTCGGGTATGGCGGGACCGCGCTGGCCAACGTAGAGGTGCGTTACCGCTACAACCCGGACGTGGAAAGCTTGCAGGCGATGGTCCCAGCCATTATTCCGCTGCTGTTGATGATGATTCCGGCGATGCTCACCGCGTTGGGTGTCGTGCGGGAAAAAGAGATGGGCTCGATCATCAATCTGTATGTCACGCCGGTGACACGCCTGGAATTCCTGCTGGGCAAACAGCTGCCCTACGTGGCCATGGGCATGTTCAACTTTTTCCTGATGTGCGCTTTGGCCGTCTGGGTGTTCGCCGTGCCACTCAAGGGGAGTCTGTGGGTGTTGAGCCTGGGCGCGTTGCTGTACATCGGCACCTCCACGGGGTTGGGCCTGTGGATGTCGACGTTCATGAACAGCCAGATAGCGGCCGTGTTCGGCACCGCCATCGCAACTTTGCTGCCGGCTATACAGTTTTCCGGCTTGATCAACCCGGTGTCGTCGCTCGAAGGCTTCGGCGCGATGGTCGGCATGGTCTACCCCACCGCACAGTTCCTCACCATCAGCCGAGGGATCTTCTCCAAGGCCTTGGATTTGCAGGCGCTGGCACCCTATTTCTTGCAACTGCTGGTGACGGTGCCAATCCTGATTGGCCTGAGCGTGCTCTGCCTACGTAAACAGGAGCGTTAGCCATGCACAGTCTCATGAACATCCTGCGCCTGGGCATCAAGGAATTTCGCAGCCTGTACCATGACCGAGCGATGCTGATCCTGATCATATGGGCGTTCTCGTTCGGTATCTACTCCGCAGCCTCCGGGATACCGGAGACCTTGCACCATGCACCGCTGGCCATCGTCGATGAAGATCATTCGCAACTGTCCGAACGGTTGAATACGGCTTTTCAGCCGCCCTACTTCTTGCCTGCCGCGAAAATCAGCAACCGGCAAGTCGATGCCGGCATGGACAGCGGTCGCTACACCTTCGCCCTCAACATTGCGCCCGACTTCCAGCGCGACGTCCTCGCTGGAAGACGCCCCAGCCTGCAGCTCAATGTCGACGCCACCCAGATCGG
Organism: Pseudomonas frederiksbergensis; assembly: GCF_035751725.1. Taxonomy (GTDB): domain Bacteria; phylum Pseudomonadota; class Gammaproteobacteria; order Pseudomonadales; family Pseudomonadaceae; genus Aquipseudomonas; species Aquipseudomonas frederiksbergensis_A. The sequence continues at coordinate 3,399,182 of NZ_CP142104.1, forward strand.
CCAGGCGTTTACCGGCGCAGGTTATATCCAGGCCATCGTTGCCACTGAAGTGGCCGAATTTGTCCGTGGTGCGCGCAATACGCCGGCCACCCCGGTGGGCTTGGCCATGCGCATGCAGTTCAATCCCAACCTGACCCAGGCCTGGTTTACCTCCGTGATGGAACTGATCGATTACGTCACCATGGTGTCGATCATCCTCACCGGCGCCGCACTGATTCGAGAGCGTGAACACGGCACCATTGAACATCTGCTGGTGATGCCGCTGCGCGCGTTTGAAATCATGACCGCCAAGGTCTGGTCCATGGGACTGGTGGTGCTGGTGGCCACTGCCTTCGCCGTGTGGGTGGTCGTTCAAGGCTGGCTGGAAGTACCCATCAATGGCTCGATCGGGTTGTTCCTGCTGGGAACCGCATTGCATCTGTTCGCGACCACCTCCATCGGCATCTACTTGGGCACGGTGGCGCGCTCAATGCCGCAACTCGGGCTGCTGAGCATCCTGATCCTGATTCCACTGCAATTGCTTTCCGGAGGGGCGACCCCTCGTGAAAGCATGCCGGAGCTGGTGCAAAACCTGATGCTGGCCGCTCCAACCACGCACTTTGTGAGCTTCGCCCAGGGCATTCTGTATCGCGGCGCGGGCTTGGCAATTGTCTGGCCGCAGTTCCTGGCAATTGCAGCTATCGGTGCACTGTTTTTCTTCGCGGCGCTATTTCGGTTTCGCCGTGCGATAACGCAAATGGCCTGAGCTCGGCCAGAGCCCTTCTTCCAGCCTCGGCCTACAGCGGCAGCGGCCAGTGCCGCTAGAACCTGTACAAAAAATGTACCAAAGTACAATTTATTGATGCCTTTGTGCCATCAATAATCCCGCCCAACGTGCCTGATCCACCTATTCATAAGAGGCCCCGACACTCACCGGGTCGCTCCTGCACGCTCGAATCAACATCAAAAAACTGTGGAAAGGACCTCCCGCCAGAGCCAAGAAGTAACGTCGCTACATGCGCCAGTTGAGCCATCTACCTGGACATGTCGGTTGCCAACCAAGCCAACGTTATTGGCCGGACCGTGCAAAACATAAGGGTTGTTGCCGCGATCTCGGCACACCCAACGATTGGGCTGGGAGGCTTTATGAAACTCAAATCGCTGCAAATCAGAATCTGCATGACGGCGGGCATCTGCCTGTTTGTTTCATCACTGAGCCTGGTGCTCTACGGGCTATTCTCCGCCAGGTCTAACGAGCAATACGTCGCGACCGAGGTCTCGGCCTTGGTCGAGCGTTCGACTATCCGGGAGATCCAGAACCTGGCGGAATCCCGGGCCAACGCCATCCAGGCCAAATTGCAGAATGCCCTGGATGCGGCGCGGACCATGGCCAACGCGTTTGCCGCGAGCAAAACCTCACAAAGCCCTCTAGTGATGGGCCGGGAGCAGATCAACGCCGTATTGCTCGGGGTGCTCAAGGATAACCCTGACTTCAATGGCACCTATTCCTGCTGGGAACCGGACGCATTGGACGGCCAGGACCTTGCGTTTCGCACGGCCCAGGATGGGAGCAATCCGGAGACCGGCCGGTTTACACCTTATTGGACGCGCAGCGCAGGCGGCCACATCGCGGTGCAGCCGCTGGTTGAATATGACTCCTTGGACCGCCATCCCAACGGCGTGCCTAAGGGCGGTTGGTACAGCGGTCCCCGCGACACCCTGAAAGAAAGCGTGCTTGACCCCATTCCGTACGTGGTCCAGGGAAAAAATGTCTGGCTGACCACCCTGTCGGTGCCGATTGTTTCAAACGGCAAATTCCACGGCGTGGTCGGGGCCGACTTCGACATCGCCTTTATCCAGAAACTCAGCGAGCAAATGTCCGCTGAGCTTTATGGCGGCAAGGGTTCGGTATCGATCCTCAGTAACCAGGGTCTGGTGGTGGCAGACAGTCAACGCACCGACTTGATTGGCCAACCCATCAAGGCGTTGTTGCCTGAGTCTTGGGAAACGGTGTTGAGCGCCATCCAGAGCGGTCGCGGTAATGGCCTGCTGAACGCGCACACCCAGCAGATCGAGGTGTTGATGCCCATTGAACTGGGCCGCACCGGTAAACCGTGGGCGGTCCTGATCCGCCTGCCCAAGGCGGTGGTCATGAGCCAGGCCATTGCCCTGGAGCAAGAACTGCAGACACGCAGCATCAACAACAGCATCTGGCAGGTCTCTGTCGGCTTGGGGATCTCGCTGCTGGCCTTGGTCGCATTGTGGTTTGCCGCTGCGAAAATCGTCGGCCCCATCCGCGAAGCCGCTGCCTTGGCCGCCAACATCAGCCTTGGGGACTTCTCCCGGCGCCTGGTGCAGAAAACCGAAGATGAAGTCGGGCAGTTGTCCGCAGCGTTGAACGACATGTCCGAGAGCCTGCAAAGGCAAGTGCGGGTCGCCGAGCGCATTTCCGAAGGCGACCTGGACCTGGAGGTTCGCTTGTCCTCGCCTCACGACACCTTGGGCAAATCGCTGGAGAAGATGGTCAGCAATCTCAATCAATTGATTTCACAGGTTCAGTCCAGCGCGACCCAGATCACCGGCAGTTCAGGACAGGTCACCGATCTGAGCCAGTCGTTGTCCGAGGGCGCTGCTAACTCCGCATCGTCCATTACCGAAATCAGCGCAGTCATGACCCAGATGGCCGCCCAGACTCGGGACAACGCCGCCAACGCCAAGAAAGCGGATGAGCAATCCCAGGCATCACGGGCCGACGCGGGAGAAAGCGATCAATTGATGGGTGAATTGATCGCCGCCATGGCGGAAATCGACGACTCAGGTAAAGACATCACGGCGATCATCACGACCATCGACAACATCGCCGCGCAAACTAATTTGCTGGCCTTGAACGCAGCCATCGAGGCCGCTCGGGCGGGTGAGCTGGGACGGGGGTTTGCCGTCGTGGCCGACGAAGTCCGCAGCCTGGCAGCGCGCAGCGCCGAGGCCGCCCAACAAACGGCCGCGCTGATTGCCGACTCTTCAAGCAAGACGCAACGCGGCATGGTCATCGCGAGCCGCACCGCCGAATCGTTGAAAAATATCGTCAATGGAACCGGCGCGGTTTCCAGCCTGGTGTCGCTGATCTACCAGGCCTCCAGCGAACAGGCCTCCGGATTGCAGCAAGCGAGCATCGGGCTTGAGCAAATCGATGAAGTCACCCAAAAGAACCAATCCAACTCGCTGGAATGCGCGGTGGCGGCCAAGGATCTTTCGGAACGGGCCGCGCTCATGCAGCGTGAATTGGGCAGGTTCAAGGTCAAACGGTAACCCGCAGCGCAACACTAAGTGCTAGTCCCCGGGGACAAGATATTGGATGCCATCGACGCCGGTCTGTGGCACCCAAAATCAAGCAGTCCAATCATTTACGAGGCATTTTTTCGTTCATCCCGCCGATGCGGATCGTCGCCTCTTCGGCGGTACGTTGGGTCTGGTTGGCAATTGCTTCAGCCTTGTCTGCCTTGATATAGGCCTCGTCGGCCCTGAGCCGAGCGCTTGCGGCGTTATTCTCTGCCGACTCCAATCGCGCATCGAGTTCCTGAGCGAGCCTGTGGCTGCAACCGGCGCTCAGCGCCAGGACTATTCCCAACAAAGCGATGGGCAAATATTTGTTCATGCTGCTGTCCTCGGTCGTCGGAAGCAGAAAGTTCTCCCGTTGCCCCACTATCGAGCGCCATCGCTCGCTGACCCTGATCCTTATCAAACCAAGGGCCAGAAAAGTCACCGTTCCCGAGGCTCACTTCGGTCTTTCTGATTTAGCTCAATGTCGTTGCGGCGCTCAAGCGTAGAAAAAACCACACCGGGCAGTCGCGGCCCGCATTTTCGCCACCTCATGGAGGATCCTGAAATGAGTGATTTGAGCCTGCGAAATACCGTTCTTGAAGCACTTGAATTCCAGCCTGATATCAACGCTGCAAATATTGGCGTGGCCGTGGACAACGGCGTTGTGACCCTTTCCGGACATGTCAGCAGCTTTGCTCAGAAAATCAGCGCTGAAAAGATCGTCAAGAGCGTCAAAGGGGTACGCGCCGTGGCAGAGGAAATCCAAGTCCGGCTGGACAAAGGGGCCGGCACGGCAGATGACGTCATTGCCAATCGTGTATTGAACATTCTCAACTGGAGTTCCGACCTCCCCGAGGGCGATATCAAGGTGGTCGTGGAAAACGGTTGGGTCGCTCTGGAGGGCGAAGTGGATTGGCAGTATCAGAGGGAGGCCGCTGAACGGGCAGTATTCAAGTTATCAGGCGTGGTCGGCGTGAAGAACAGGCTCACCCTCCGTCCTCGGGCAGACGTCGGCGATATCCAGCGTCGTATCGAGGAAGCGCTCAAGCGCAGTGCCGAACTGGATGCAAAACAGATTCACGTCAAGGTCGACGGCGATGTGGTAAGGCTCGACGGGAAGGTCCATTTATGGAGCCAGCGTCGATTGGCCGAACGCGCCGCCTGGTCTGTGCCTGGAGTTCGGGAGGTGAACGATCATTTATTACTGGCCTGAACCGAGCCCCCCGGGCAGCCCTGTGCTTCGCGGCAATCGCTGTCTCTGCCGGCACCTGCGAAGCGTCACTGAGTCTAGCTCATGAGAAAAAGCCATCAATGGAACCTGTCTTACTTCCTGGTCGCACTGGTCGTGTTCGGCGTGATGCAACATCTGTTTTTGGAGCGCCCTGTGCAGGTCATTGGGTACAGCCAGTTTTTGCAGCTACTAAACGAACGCAAGGTCAGCGATTTGCACGTAGAAAAAGACCGGATCAGCGGCAGATTACAGGCCCCCATCGAAGGGCATGAATTGTTCTCGACCGTGCGGGTCGATCCCACGCTGGCGGCAGATCTCGCCTCTTCCGGCGTTGCGTTTACAGGCGTCAACGAGAACACCTTTCTAAGCGGTCTGCTGGGCTGGTTGCTGCCCTTCGTGCTGATCATGGTGATCTGGCACTTCCTGTTTCGCGGGCTGGCGGAGAAACAGGGCATGGGTGGGCTGATGAATATCGGCAAGTCCCGCGCCAAAGTGTTCGTCGAGCGCGATACCGGCGTGACCTTTGCCGACGTCGCCGGCATCGACGAAGCCAAGGTCGAGCTGGTGGAGATCGTATCTTTCCTCAAGGACAAGGCGAAATACGCACGCTTGGGGGCGCACATTCCCAAAGGTACATTGCTGGTCGGTCCGCCTGGCACCGGCAAGACCCTGGTCGCCAAAGCTATCGCTGGCGAGGCCGGCGTGCCCTTCTTCTCCATATCGGGGTCGGAATTCGTCGAGATGTTCGTCGGTGTCGGCGCCGCTCGCGTGCATGACTTGTTCGAACAGGCCCGACAAGCCGCGCCTTGCATCATTTTTATCGATGAGCTCGATGCGCTGGGCAAAATGCGCGGCGTTGGCGTCCTGGGCGGCAATGACGAAAAAGAGCAAACCCTCAACCAGCTGCTGGCAGAACTGGATGGGTTCGACCCGCGTGAAGGGGTCGTGCTGCTCGCGGCGACCAACCGCCCCGAGGTATTGGATCCCGCACTATTGCGAGCCGGCCGAATCGATCGACAGATCCTGATCGATCGCCCCGACCGTAAAGGCCGGCAAGCGATCCTCAAGGTTCATCTGCAGAAAATCGTCACCGGCCAGGACCTCGATAGCGAGCGTATCGCCGACATCACCACGGGTTTTACTGGCGCTGACCTGGCCAACCTGGTCAACGAGGCCGCCATCATCGCCACTCGACGCGGTGCCGAAACGGTCAGCCTCGACGACTTCACGGCGGCGGTGGAACGCATCGTGGCCGGGATCGAACGCAAGAGTAGCCTGCTGCACCCCGATGAACGCCAAGTGGTGGCCTATCACGAAATGGGGCATGCGTTGGCGGCCAGCAACCTGCCGGACATGGACCCGGTCCATAAGGTCTCGATCGTGCCGCGTGCCATTGGCTCGCTGGGCTATACCCTGCAGCGACCCACAGAAGATCATTTTCTCGTCAGTTGCCAGATGCTCAAGGACCGCATGGTCGTCCTGATGGCGGGACGTGCCGCCGAATGCCTGGCCTATGGCCAGGTCTCGACCGGGGCGGCCGATGACCTGGCCCATGCCACGGATATCGCCCGCCAGTTGATCACCCGCTTTGGCATGAGCGAAGAGCTTGGCCTGGCGGTGCTGGAACGCAGGAATGCGAGCTACCTGGGTGAACGCATGGACATCGGAGACAAGGACTATTCGGAACAAACCGCCAGGGAAGTCGACCTGGGCATTCGCGCCTTGCTCGCTGAAGCCTATCAACGCGCCAGGACACTGCTGGAACGCCATCGGGAAGACCTCGACGCCGGGGCCCGTCTGCTGGTGGAAAAGGAAACCCTGACGCCCGAAGAGTTTGCCCCGCTCCTACCGATTAAACGCGCCGTACTGGCTTTGCGACGGGTTTGACGCCTCTGGCCGTTATCGACCTGTCACAGCGCCTTTATAAGCCCACCTACGATGCAAAAGCGTCATCTAGCAAGCAGCATACTCCAGGTTTGCAACCCATCATCTGAGCCTCAATCTGCGTCTATCGATAGCCGGTATGGCTTTAGGCGACAAAAAACAGGCATAGCTGAGTTGTTCTTCTATGCTTGCTTCAAATAAAGGAATTTGCCCCATGGCCGAGCTTGAACCGCGACTTCTGCAGGTGCATGCCCTCAAGACCGCTTGCTCGAACTGCAGCGTGCTTGAGCTGTGCCTGCCCATCGGCCTGACCGGCGGCGAAGTCGAACGCCTCGACACCCTGATCGCCCAGCGGGTGAAGGTCAAGAAAGGCGCCGCGCTGTATCGCACCGGCGACCCACTGCGCTCGTTGTATGCCGTGAGATTGGGTTTCTTCAAGACCAGCGTCCTTTCAGTGGACGGCCGCGAACAAGTTACCGGTTTCCAGATGCAAGGCGAAATGCTCGGCCTCGACGCTATCAGCACCGATCACTATGCCTGCAACGCGATCGCGCTGGAGGACAGCGAAGTCTGCCCGCTGCATTTCAATCTCCTGGAAAAACTCGCCCACGATCTACCCTCGTTGCAGCACAACCTGAACAAGCTCTTGAGCCAGGAAATCGTGCGCGATCACAGCATGCTGTTGATGCTTGGCAACATGAACGCCGATGAGCGGCTGGCGGCGTTCCTGCTGAACCTGTCGCAACGGCTCAACACACGCGGCTATTCCTCCCGGGAATTTGTCCTGCGCATGAGCCGCGAAGCCATCGGCTCCTACCTGGGCCTGCGCCTGGAAACCATCTGTCGGTGCATCGCCCACCTGCGCCAGGAAGAGCTGGTGGACGTGCATGGGCGCAATGTCACAATCATGGACTTGCCTGGTCTCAAGCACAAAGTCGCCGGTTGCCATCGTCATGCCGAGCTTTAGTGCCTGCGCTGCATGACCTCCGGTTTCTATCAATTTCCCCAAAACGCACAGGTCGATATCAAGGGGCAACGTTCGAGCCCCGGCGCCCCTAGAAAAATCCGCCGCGGGAGCGAGCCTGCTCGCGAAGGCAGTCGTTCAGAGCTCCACGCTGTCGCGATACTCCGGCACCGACACCGACCACCCCAATTCGTCGCAGATGCGGTGGCGCAAGACATCCGACGCATTGGGCTCGCCATGCACGACATAGGTGTGCCGTGGCGGTGTCGTGAAACCCCGCAGCCATTGCATGATCTCGTCGGCATCGGCATGGGCCGACAGCGTTTGCATCGGCACCACTTCAGCATTGATCGGCACATCCTTGCCATGGATACGCACCGAAGGCTCACCCGCCACGATCCTCGCGCCTCGCGTTCCGCCGGCCTGGAAACCAGGCATCAGCAAGGTGTTGATGGGGTTGGGCGCCAGGCTCTTGAGGTGATGCAGTACCCGTCCTCCGGTAGCCATGCCACTGGCGGCGATGATCACCGCCGGGGTGCGTTGCAGATCCAGGGCCATGGCATCCTTGACCGAGCGCACCGGATGGGCGATGTGGCACATGCCTTCGCACTCCTCCTTCGACAACCGATGCTCGTCACCGAAGCGTTGGTATAACCGGGTCACGTCGATGGCCATGGGGCTGTTGAGGTAGATCGGGATATCCGGGATTGCCCGGCGTTGTTTCAGGCGATACAGGTGGTACATCAACAACTGAGCGCGACCGACGGTGAACGAGGGCACCAGCGTGATGCCACGGCGCAACGCGGTGCGGGTGATCACCTCGGCCAATTGGTCTTCGGGGGATTCGTGCGGATGGCGACGGTCGCCATAAGTGGACTCCACCAGCAGGACATCCGCCTGCTCGATGACCTTCGGGGCGAACATCACCGGATCCTCGGGCCGGCCCAGGTCACCGGAACACACCAGCGTCATGCCACCGGCTTGTACTTGAACGGTAGCGGCACCCAGGATGTGCCCGGCGCGCCGCAGCAAAATCGTGACGTCCCGGGCAATCTCCACCGGATGCTCGAAGGCGATCGGGCGCAACAGTTTCAGGGCTCGTTCAGCGTGTTCGCGGGTGTACAGCGGGAAGGCCGGCGAGTGCTTGGAAAAGCCCTTGCGGTTGGCGTATTCCGCCTCTTCTTCCTGCAAGCGGGCGCTGTCGCGCAGCAGGATTTTCACCAACTCGCAGGTCGCTGGCGTGGCGTAGACAGGCCCGCGATAACCATTGCGCACCATGACCGGCAAGTAGCCGCTGTGGTCCAGATGGGCGTGGGTCAACACGATCGCATCCAGGTCACGCATCGGCAGTTCGAAGGGATCCCAGTTATGCAGGCGCAACTGCTTGTAGCCCTGGAACAACCCGCAATCGATCAGGATGCGCTGTTCGTCGTGCTCCAGCAGGTATTTGCTGCCGGTAACGGTGCCCGCGGCCCCGAGAAATGTCATGCGCATGGCGGTGCTCCTGGACAATCGATGGGATCGCTGTTGTTTGCCCAGGTGGACGTTGATTTCCCGTCAATCATTTCGCCGCCAGGACCCATTACGTCACACCGCCAGGACGCTGCACTGCACCTGATACAGGATGTGCTCTGTCGTGCTGCCCAGCAGCCCAAACGGATCGCTGTGCTGGGATCGGCCCATGACGATTACATCCACCTCATGCTCCAGGGCAAACTCACTCAGCGCGGATACTGGATGTCCCAGTAAAAACTGCCTGCGCTCGGCCGGCACGCCGAACAGATTGGCCAATTGCGCAAAGGATTTTTCCTGAGTCCTGCGCAGTTCCTTGCTGAGCTGCGACAGTGAAAAGCCGCCGCCTCCCGCATCGCCCAAGTAAAGCGACGGCACTTCAAAGGCATGCACCAGATGCAACTCGGCGTCGCATTGCAACGCGAGTTCAAGCGCCTGACGGATAATCCTGTCGTTAAGCCCGTTGTTCTGAGCAAACGCACTGGAAGGGTCCACGGCCGCGACGACCTTGCGCGGCAAGGCGTGTCCGGCAGCGCCCACCAGATACAACGGGACGGGGCATTTACGCAGCAACTGCCAATCCAGCGGCGTGAAAAACGCGCGCTTGAGCAGCGACTCATGCTGGACCTGCTTGATCAGCAAGTCGGGTTTGATCTGCGCGACGTGCTCCAGGATGCGCTCGCGCATGCCGTCCACCCACGCCATTTCGGTGGTGACCCGCAGGCCCCGGCGCCGCATCTTGTCGGCCTCCTCTTCCAGCCAATCGCGCTGGTCCTGGAAATAGGTCTGCCGCGCTTCTTCACGAGGCTCCTCCTCCAGCACCGACAAGATATCCAGCGAAGGGATCAGCGCCGTGACATGCAGATGCGCCTTGCTGGCAGCCGCCAGGGCGGCGGCGTGATGGAGGGCGGGCGAATGCCGTTGTGCCGGGTTGAGGATCAACAGCAGGCGTTGATACTGGCTCATGATGGATCTCCCAGGGTAAGGCCCGTACGCCACGATGCAGCGCCAAGGCCGTGGTAGCTACCGGCTCTCATGGCGGCGTAGGCGTCCAGCGCCAATCCTGCACCTCGGGCAAGTCCTGCCCATGTTCGATGACGTAAAGCTGATGCTTTTCCATGGTTTCCCAGTATCGATCACGGGCACCGTCCACCAACGGTCGCAGCCGTGGCACTCGCTGGATGACGTCCAGGGCCAACCGATAACGATCGAGCTGATTGATCACCACCATGTCGAATGGCGTGGTGGTGGCGCCCTGCTCCATGAAACCGTGGACATGAAAGTTGTCATGGTTATGGCGTTTGTAGACCAGCCGGTGGATCAGCGACGGATAGCCATGGAAGGCAAAGATCACCGGCTTGTCCACGGTGAACAACTCGTCGAACGCTGCGTCCGACAATCCATGGGCGTGTTGTTGCGGCGGCTGCAGCACCATCAGGTCCACCACATTGATGACGCGTACGCGCAGGTCTGGCACGTATTGGCGCAGTAGCGTGACAGCGGCCAGGGTTTCGAGGGTCGGCACATCACCGGCGCAGGCCATGACCACGTCCGGGTCTTCATCGTCCTTGCAGGCGAAGGCCCAACGGCCAATGCCGGCCATGCAATGGCGGATGGCCGAGTCGATGTCCAGCCACTGCCACTGCGGCTGCTTGCCGGCCACGATCACGTTGATGTAGTTGCGGCTCTTGAGACAATGGTCGGTCACCGACAACAGGCAATTGGCATCGGGGGGCAAATAGATGCGCACCACGTCGGCACTTTTGTTCGCCACCAGATCGATGAACCCTGGATCCTGATGGGAAAAACCGTTGTGATCCTGACGCCAGACATGGGAAGTGAGCAGGTAATTGAGCGATGCGATCGGTGCCCGCCACGGTATTTGGGCAGCGGTCTTTAGCCATTTGGCGTGCTGGTTGAACATCGAGTCGACGATATGGATGAACGCCTCATAGCAGGAAAACAATCCATGCCGGCCGGTCAGCAAATATCCCTCCAGCCAGCCTTCGCACACTTGCTCGCTGAGGATTTCCATCACCCGGCCGTCGCACGCCAGGTTCGTATCGCCCGCCTCCAGCGCCGCCATCCAGGTCTTGTTACTGACCTCGTACACCGCATCAAGGCGATTGGAGGCGGTTTCGTCCGGCCCCAACAGACGGAAGTTCTGCGCCTCGAGGCTGTGCTTCATCACATCGCGCAGGTAGCCGCCCAGCACCCGGGTTGCTTCGGCCTCGACCGCGCCAGGTGCGTGAAGCTGCACGGCATGATCACTGAACCTGGGCACCTCCAGCGGCTGGAGCAGCAAGCCGCCATTGGCATGGGGGTTGGCGCCCAGGCGCCGGTGGCCCGTGGGCGCCAACGCCGCAATGTCAGGCTGCAACGCGCCGTTGGAATCGAATAACTCTTGTGGCCGGTAGCTCTCGAGCCACTGTTGCAGTTGCATCAAATGCTGCGGCTGTTCCAAGTGACTCAGCGGCACCTGGTGGGCGCGACAAGTACCCTCCACTTGCAGGCCATCGACCAATTTTGGGCCCGTCCAGCCCTTGGGTGTGCGCAACACCAGCATTGGCCAGAGCTGACGCTCCACGGCACGTTCCGTCGGGTCCATGCGGGCCTTGCGCTGGATTTCGCGAATTTTGAGCAGCATGTCGTCCAGGGTCCTGGCCAACTGTTGATGAACGATTTGCGGGTCATAGCCTTCGACAAAATAAGGGTCATAGCCGTAGCCATACATCAGGGCTGAAAGCTCATCCTCGCTGATCCGCGACAGCAGCGTGGGATTGGCGATCTTGAAACCGTTGAGATGAAGGATCGGCAAGACGGCGCCATCGCGCGCGGGGTTCAGGAATTTGTTGGAATGCCAGCTCGCCGCCAGCGTACCGGTTTCGGCCTCACCGTCGCCGATGACACAGGTCACGATCAACTCAGGATTATCAAACGCTGCCCCATAGGCATGGGCCAACGAGTAACCCAATTCGCCCCCCTCATGAATGGAACCGGGGATCTGTGCAGACACATGGCTGGACAACCCGTACGGCCAGGAAAATTGCCGAAACAGGCGCAGCATGCCGTTTTCATTTCGTTCGATCGCGGGGTAGCACTGGGTGAAGCTGCCCTCCAGATAGCTCTGCGCAACGATGGCCGGGCCGCCATGGCCGGGACCCGTGACAAGGATCATATCCAGATCGTGGGTCTTGATCAGATGGTTGAGGTGCACATAAATCAGGTTCAATCCAGGCGTGGTTCCCCAATGGCCGAGCAGACGCGGCTTCACATGGCCGGCTTGTAACGGCTCACGCAGCAAGGGGTTGTCCTTGAGGTAGATCTGCCCCACGGCCAGGTAATTGGAAGCACGCCAATAAGCATCGAGACCTTCCAACTGGTCGGGGCTTAGAAAATCACTCATCGCATCCTCCTGCTGACTGACGGCGCCTCCTGTCGATCGTCGGAGCCGTCGCCGAACGGCGTTCCATGCGTTGATTCTGAAGCGCAGCAATGATCTGGACTTGATTTACATCAGAACCACGGATGCCAAGGTGCAGGAAGGTGCGGGGAAACCGTCACCGCTTGCCCAGACAGGAGAATCCTCATGCGCGCCATGGTCCTGCATGCACCCGGCCAGCCCCTGCAACGGGAAGAACGGCCCATGCCCGCACCGGCACGCGGGCAACTGCTGATCAAAGTCCTTGCCTGCGGTGTATGCCGCACCGACCTGCATCTATTTGACGGGGAGTTGCCCCAGGCCAGTCTACCCAGGGTGCCGGGCCATGAAATTGTCGGGAATGTCATGGCTGTCGGCGCGGACGTGGCTACCGGCTGGATCGGTCGGCGAGTGGGCGTGCCCTGGCTGGGTTGGACATGCGGGATTTGCGAATTCTGCCGCTCAGGACGGGAAAACCTCTGTGACCAGGCATTGTTCACCGGCTGCCAGCTGGACGGCGGCTATGCCGACTACACCATTGCCGATGCGCGCTTCTGCTTCCCGCTCCCCGATGCCCTTGACGCCGCTGAAGCGGCACCTTTGCTGTGTGCGGGGCTGATTGGTTTTCGCGCCTTGCAGATGGCGCAAGACGCTACTCATTTGGGCCTCTATGGGTTCGGTGCCGCTGCCCACCTGGCAATCCAGGTCGCCGTAGGCCGAGGCCAGCAGGTTTACGCCTTCACCCGTCCCGGCGACGATGCAGGCCAGGCGTATGCCCGATCACTCGGCGCGACCTGGGCCGGGCCGTCGGACAAACTTCCTCCGCACCTACTGGACGCGAGCCTGATCTTCGCACCCGTCGGCGCGCTGGTACCACTGGCCTTGCAAGCCACCGCCAAGGGCGGCTGCGTCGTGTGCGCCGGCATTCACATGAGCGACATTCCGCGCTTTCCTTATCGCCTGCTGTGGGAGGAGCGCAGCGTGCGCTCAGTGGCCAACCTGACTCGCGCCGATGGCGTGGCATTTTTCGAACAGATCCAATGCACCCCCGTGCATTGCAACGTGACCTGCTACCCCCTGATCGAAGCCAATCAAGCCTTGGAACGACTACGAAGCGGACAGGTCAACGGCGCCATCGTGCTCATCCCCTGACCGCCAACAGGCTGCCCGGTACCGAATACAAGGCCCGCTCCGTCGTACTGCCGATCAACCGCTCCAGACCGCCACGGTGGGCGGTTCCCATCACCACCACATCGGCCTCGTACCCATCGACGAAATCACGGATAACCGGCACCGGCAGGCCGAGGGTGAAATGTCGACGATCGGCCGGCACGCCACACTGCTCGGCCAGGTTGATAAATGCCATGTGTAATGATTCACGCAGGGCATCGACATAATCATCATCCCAGGCTCCTGCCAATAGCGACGCTTCGCCGTTGAACGCGACCGACAGATCGCAGGCATAGAGCAGGTGCAAAGCAGCGTCGCATTGCCGGGCCATTTGCGCCGCGACCTCGACAATGCGTTGGTTCAAGGCATTGGCCTGGGGATCGGAGGGATCCACTGCGGCCACGACCCGGCGCGGCGAGCCGTGCACCGCCTGGTTGACCAAGTGCACCGGCACCGGACATTCGCGTAGCAGATGACAATCGAGCGGCGTCGCAAACACGCGCTTGAGCATGGGTTCGAGCGTGACGTCCTTGATCAGCAGGTCGGGTTGGAACTGTTCGACGTAACGAAGGATGTCCAGCAGCGGATGAGTGGTCCAGACGACATGCGTCTCTACGTTCAAGCCCTCCTCCTTGAGCAGCGCCGCCTCCTCCGCCATCCACCGACGATAGCGATGCAAATGACGCTGCACCTCCGTTTCGTCTGTTTTCTCACCCCACAGGTGAGTGCGTGCCGGAGGCTGGACGAACACGCATAGATGCAGCGCCGCACCGCTCGCCCGGGCCAGGGCGCAGGCCCTGCGCATCGCTGCGGAGGGGTGCAAGTCGGGTTCGACGATCAATAGCAAACGTTGGTACTGCCCCATCGCACACCTCCATCGAGTGGTTATCTTCACGGTCGGTGCCAAAGGCACCGGCCCCGCTTCGGCACTGTTTGCAGCGTGCGCCCTTCCACAGTCCATGCGGTTTGATCTGAATCAAATGCAACGCATTCGATGATTGGGTGCGCCGGGGCTGATCCAGATCAGAACCGACGTCCACCACGGGCGTAGAACAACCTGGAACGCGAAGCTTTTTAGCGCACCGCATGCCTATACCCGAATGGAGGATCGACCCATGATCACAGTCAAAGACCACAACGAACGCGCCGCTGCGCTGTATGCCAGCATCAGTGGCAAGCACTGGATCCAGGCGCTCAAAGACGGCCGGCATGTGCTGATCCGACCGCTGCGGGAGGAGGATCGCCAGCGTGAATATGACTTCATCAAGCGCCTGTCTCCCGAGTCGCGGCACATGCGCTTCCTATCGCAAATCAATGAACCCGGAGCGGTCATGCTCGATCAGTTGATGGATGTCGACTGCAAGACGCGCCTGGCCTATATCGCCCTGGTCCACGACAACGGTCAGTTGATCGAGATCGGTGTCAGTCGCTACTGCGCCACGTCCGAACACGAATGCGAGTGCGCAGTGACCGTCGCCGATCAGTGGCAGCACCTGGGCCTGGGGACGTTGTTGATGGAACATCTGATCGATGCGGCACGTAAAAACGGCTACCGGCAGATGTACTCCGTCGATGCCGCCAGCAACGCCGCCATGCGGGATCTGGCCCACAGCCTGGGGTTCGAGACCCGTACCGACCCCGACGACACCCGGCAGGTCATCCACCGCCTCTATCTCTAGCCATGACACTGCGCGGGTGTCTCTTCCATGGCCCCGCGCAGGTGGTTCCCCTCATGCCTGCGGCTTTATCGCCCAGACGCTGCAAGGCGCCCGTTGCAACAAGAGCTCGGCGGTCGTCCCCAGGCGCTTTTCCAGCCCGTGATGGGCCGTGGTCCCCATGACGATGACATCCGTCTGATGATCAGCGGCGAACCTGCAAATGCTGTTCAACGGTGCCCCCTCGATGAAATGTCGTTGCTGGGGCATGACACCGTGGCGTTCGGCCAAGGATTCGAAGACTTCATGCTGCGCCTCGCCCAACGCCTCATAGATACCGGTTGCCAGGGGCAGTGCCCCAAAGCCCATGTCCGACGCATAGACAGCGGTCCAGTCAAAGGCATGCAGCAGTTCGACTTCGGCGTTGCATTGCTCGGCCAGCTTGACGGCTGCGTCGACGATCTGGTCGTTGAACACCAGGTCCTGTTCCTCACTGCGCAGCACGTCGACGATCGCCAGGACCCGCCGCGGCCGCGGGTTGCGCGAATCGGTGACCAAGTGCACCGGCACGGGACAATCACGCAGCAAGCGCCAGTCCAGCGGGGTGAAGAAGACCCGCTTCATCGCCGGCTCCGGCTGTGCATCCTTGATGATCAGCGCCAGCGGCAACTCCTTGATGTACTGCTGCAGGGCTTGAAAGGCGTCCTTGGCCCAGACCACTTCGCACGTCACCTCGACGCCGTGCCGGCGCGCCAGCTCGGCCTGTTGCCAAAGCCAATGCCGATGGGTTTCCAGGTAGCCCTCGCGGGCCTGCTTGACCTGGTCCGGCGCAAACAGACCGGCCACCGACAGCAGCTCCAGATAATCGATGGCGACAATGTGCAGCGGCAGGTCCAAGGCCAGCGCCAGCTCGGTGGCGCGGTCGAATGCCGGCGTACGGATCATGGCGTCAGGCGCCAACAGCAGCAAACGGGGAGTCAGGGACATGGAAAACCTCGACGCGTGGCCTTAACCACTGAGTGGGTGGAAGATCCCAGAATGAATGCAGGGCAAATGCAGGACTTGATCTCCATCAAACTACCTCATCCAGTCTCACAGACTCGGGAGAAACAGCCCGCCCCACATCGCCAGCGTCATCAGTACCTGGCCGGGAATGACGAGCCCGGCGAACCGGCGTCCACCGCTGACCCAGGCCACCACGCATTTGCTCAGGGAGTTGCTGGTCAGGGCCATCAGGACGGGCACGGCGACGTCATCGAAGGGCAGCAACCCGCCCTTCGCCAGGGAGGCAATGGAGGCGGTCGATGCATGGGCGTCGACCAAGCCGCTGAAAATCGCCGTGACGGTCACCCCGGCCTGCCCGAACTCTGCAAGCATGGCCGACGACACAACCGTGATGACAGTCATCGCCACGACTACCGTCAACGCCAGTTTCAGGCTGAAGGCCCCGCCGTGCTTGATCTCTTCGTCGGCGCGCACCCTGGGCCGGGGAAACATCAACACGCCGGTGTAGAGCAGGACCGTCAGCAACCCGCACAGCAACGGTCCCCACATCCAGCCCAATAGCGCCGGCTCCACCGCGCCGATAATCAGCGCCATCTGCGCCAGTGTCGCCAGATTGGCCAGCATGGCGGCCGCGCTCAATATCTTCACATTGATCGGTTCCTTCGCGGCGATGTGCCCCATGGTCGCGACGGTCATCGTAGCGGAGGCAAACCCCGATGCGATTGCGCCGAGGGCATAACCATAACGAGTGCCAAGGGTCCGGACCGCGACGTGCCCCAATGCCCCGACCGCCATCAGCATGACGGTCAGGGCACAGAGGGTGCGAAGGTTGATGGCGTTGTATGGTCCCAGGTAACGATCCGGAGCGAGCGGGAGTATGACCAAAGCGGCAATCAACAGCATCAGGCCATCGCGCAACTCGACAGCCGTCAGTTGGCTACGGGCGAAATGGTGCAGCGCCTGGCGGCTGGCCAGCAGCCCCGCCATCACCACGCCTACCGCCGTCGCCAGGGCCGGTGCAGTGACGCAGAGCGCGCCCAGCGCCAACACGGCAAACAAGGCCACCTCGCTCGTGATGCCAGGGTCCTTGTCGAGGTTCTTCCAGTACGCCACGGTGACCAATGCCCCCAGCGCAAGCGCGAAAAACCCTAGCAAGGGAGGACCGCCGATCCAGGCGGTGACGTACCCCAACAACGAGGTCACGGCAAACGTGCGCAGGCCGGCGAAATCACGCCTGCCGTCCTCGCCCTTGCGTCGCTCGCGCTCCAGCCCCACGAGCAGGCCGATGCCCAGCGCCGCGCCGGCGTTGGCAAAACCCAGGGCTTCGATCGTGGCCACAGACTATGCCAAATGCGCGGACGTACGTTGCGATGGCGCTGGCACCTCCCGCGCCGCGCCGGGTCGAGCGAACGCACCTTGCGGCCAGGCATGGGGGGCGTCGATCCGCGCCTGCAGCGTTCTGGTGAACGCCTGCGCTTGCTCAAGGCTTTTAAAACCCACACACAACGCATCCAAGCGCACCACCCAGGACGTCCCTGGCTGCCGCTCTTCAATTCGAATAATCATGACCAACCTCCGGTGACGGGTGGGCCTGCATGCCAGGATCAAGTCTTAGCCTGCGCGCCCATCGCGCGGGGCAGCTTGATCGGGATCAAACATTGTGCTGTCGCGCCATCATCGCTCGCGCAGGGCTTTGACGTGGGTTTGATGCAAATCAAGTCACCAAGCGCCACCGCGCTCATGATCGATACCAGACACAGCCCGCGCGACAGTCGCACGGCGCCTACAGGTCCTTGTCCAGGAGGTTTGTCATGTCTACGCAATCACGCTTGATGCTGGTCGTTTCGCCACTGATGGAACACAGTCCGGCGTTCGACCGCGCCGCCGCACTCGCCAAGGCCGAAGGCGCCGCACTGCACATCGTCGCCTTTGATTATCTGGAAGGCCTGGCCACGGCCGGGCTGGTCAATGAACAAGCACTGGAACAGATGCGCCTGGGCTACATCGAACGCCATCGGGATTGGCTGGAAGAACAGGCCAGGCCCCTGCGCAAGCTCGGCATCGAAGTCACCACCGAAGTGACCTGGGTCGAACGTCCCTTGCAGGAAATCCTGATCCACCTCAAGGAAACGCCGATGGCCGCGCTGATCAAGACGGTGGATCCCGAATCCTGGATCTCACGCCTGATGTTCACGCCCCTGGACGTTCACCTGCTGCGCGAATGCGAGGTGCCGTTGCACTTCGTCAACAAAGTCGCCCATGCGCGCCCGCGCAAGATCCTCGCTGCCATCGATCCTTTTCACCGCGACGGGCGCTACAAAGGCCTCAACGACCGGGTCTTGGGCGAAGCCAACAAACTGGCCGCCAGCTGCGATGCGGAGCTGGAAGTCATCTATGCCTACGACCTGTCCTCCATCACCGCGGCCGAATACGGCTTTGGCAACGGCTCGACCTTCTTTTCCTCGGCCCTGGCCCGACAGCTCTACGAATCCCAAGGCGCAGCATTCGAAGCCCTGGCCGAACGCAACGGCATCGCCCCGGAACAACGACGCATGATCATGGGCGATCCGGCCAAGGTGCTGGTCAGCTACGCCGGGGCCCATGACATCGATGTCATCGTCATGGGCCGCGTGCGTTATGGCGGCATCGACAAGCTGATCGGCAGCACCGTGGAAAGCCTGCTGTACAAGATGCCGTGCAGCTTGTGGGTGATTGCACCACAGCAATTTGACTAGGAAGGCCGTCGCCGATGGCCCGTAGAACCGCTCAGCGTTCCAGGAAACCCGGCTGATGAACCGACCCATCGAGACGCCAGCGCAGCAACAGCTCATCGCCACGGACGTGGAGGCCTGGCACGCGCTGTCTGCCGAGCAGGTACTCGAACGGCTGGGTGTCAACGAGCAAGCAGGGCTGGACGCTGCGCAAGTCCAGGCCCGACTTGCCCGTAGCGGCTTCAATCGCCTGCCGGAATCTTCCCGAAGGCCGGCTTGGCGGCGATTCCTCCTGCAGTTCCACAACATCCTGATTTATGTACTGCTCGGGTCGGCTGTGATCACCGCGATCCTGCAACACGTGTGGGATACGGCAGTCATTCTCGCCGTGGTGGTTGCCAACGCCATCATTGGTTATATCCAGGAAGGCAAGGCCGAAAAAGCCATGGACGCCATCCGCGAAATGCTGGCCCCCCGGGCAACGGTGATTCGTGCCGGCGAACGCCTGGGCATTGCCGGCGACGAACTGGTACCTGGCGACATCGTTTTGCTGGAGGCCGGCGACAAGGTGCCCGCAGACCTGCGCCTGCTGCATGCCAACCGGCTCCAGGTCCAGGAAGCCATCCTGACCGGAGAGTCCGCCCCGGTGGAAAAACACACCGAACCGGTACACCCGCAAGCGCCCCTGGGTGATCGCGCCTGCATGGCCTTCAGCGGTACGCTCGTTACGTGCGGACAAGCCACGGGGATCGTCGTCGCCACCGCGACATCCGCCGAAATCGGGCGTATCAGCAACCTGTTGGCAGACGTGGAATCACTGACGACACCGCTGATCCAGCAAATGGACGCTTTCGCACGCTGGCTGACCCTATTGATCCTGCTGATCGCTGGCCTGTTACTCGTCTATGGTCATTTTGTCGGGCACTACGTCTTCGCCGACATATTCATGGTCGTGGTGGGTATGGCGGTCGCCGCCATCCCTGAAGGGCTGCCTGCGGTACTCACCATTACATTGGCGGTGGGCGTCCGGGCGATGGCCCGCCGCAATGCCATCATTCGTCGCCTGCCAGCCATCGAAACACTGGGCTCGGTATCGGTCATCTGCACGGACAAGACCGGCACGCTCACGCGCAACGAGATGATGGTGGTGTCGGTCGTCACCCATGACCTGACCTTCACGGTCGACGGCGCAGGCTATCAGCCTTCGGGCAACATGAACCTTGCCGACCAATTGATCGACACCGCCCATCACCCGACACTGGTCGAACTGGGACGTGCGGCCAGCCTGTGCAATGACGCGAGATTGAGGCTGCACGAAGAGACCTGGAAGGTCGAAGGCGATCCCATGGAGGGCGCATTGCAGGTGTTTGGTGCCAAGGCTGGTATCGACGGCGACGAAGAGCGAGGCACCTGGGCCCGCACCGATGCCATTCCGTTTGACGCCAAACACCGCTTCATGGCGACGCTGCACCACAACCATGACCGGCAAGCGGTTGTTTATGTCAAAGGCGCGCCGGAGCAGGTCCTGGCCATGTGCAAGCAACAGCGGGGCAACGACGGGACAACCGCCCCGCTCGATGCGGATTATTGGCACACGCAGGCCAATCTCATCGCCAGCAAAGGCCAGCGAGTGCTGGCGCTCGCCGTCAGGTCAGTCCCGCCGGAACAGGTCATTCTGGAGTTTGCCGACGTGCAAGGGTCATTGACCCTGCTTGGCCTGGTCGGAATGATCGATCCGCCCCGCCCGGAGACGATCCAGGCGATCAAGCAATGCCAGACGGCAGGCATCGCAGTGAAAATGATTACCGGAGACCACGCCGGCACCGCCTCCGCCATCGGGCGCCAGATCGGCCTGCACAACCCGGACGAAGTGTTGACCGGCGCGGACCTCGACACCCTGGACGATGCGACGCTCAAGGAGTCGCTCAAACGCGTGAACATCTTCGCTCGAACCAGCCCTGAACATAAACTCAGGTTGGTGACCCTGCTGCAATCGAACGGCATGACCGTGGCAATGACCGGCGACGGCGTCAACGACGCTCCCGCGCTCAAACGCGCAGACGCCGGCATCGCCATGGGTGGCAAAGGCAGCGAGGCCGCCAAGGAAGCGGCGGACGTGGTACTGGCGGATGACAACTTCGCCTCCATCGTGGCCGCGGTGCGTGAAGGACGGACGGTCTACGACAACATCAAGAAAGTACTGAGTTGGACATTGCCAACCAACGCCGGCGAGACGATGACACTCATCGTTGCGCTGCTGTTTGGCTTGACGTTGCCGGTCACGGCCATACAGATCCTGTGGATCAACTTGATTACCGCCATAACGCTGGGTATCGCGCTGGCGTTTGAACCGACCGAAGACAACACCATGCGCAGGCCGCCGCGTTCCAGGCAGGAGCCGCTGATAAGCGGCGCGCTGGTCTGGCACATGGTGCTTGTCTCACTGCTTTTTCTCTGCGGGGTGTACGGCATTTTTTCCTATGCCCTGGACCGGGGCTATCCCGTGGAACTGGCCCGTACCCTGGCAGTGAATACCTTGGTCGTGATGGAGATTTTCCATCTGTTCTTCATCCGCAACCTCTACGGCACGTCCCTGACCTGGAAAGCCATTCGCGGGACCAAGGTGGTATGGGCGACCGTCGCGGTGGTGACCGTCGCCCAGTTCGCCATCACCTACGCGCCACCGCTGCAAGCCGTGTTTGCCACACAAGCCGTCCCCTTCATCGACGGCCTGCTGATCATCGGGGTGGGCATTGCGCTGTTCGCCATCATCGAAATCGAGAAACAACTTCGACTGCGTTTAACCGAGTCCGATCGTCAACCATGACGACTCCCCCGCCCACCCACGCTGCAAGGATTACCAACCATGAACGCATCCAGATTCGCCGCCCTCGCTTTGACGGCGGTGCTTTTCCCCACGCTGACCTTTGCCCAGCAAGACGTCGACGCCACCAAGCCGGCGCCGCAGTCGATGAGCGTTGAGCAATTGACCAGGATATGGCCAAGGCCCAGGAAAACCTGAAGAAGATGCAGGAGCAAATGAGCCTGATCCAGAAAACCACCGACCCGGCGCAACGCCAGAAACTCATGCAAGAACACCAGGCCATGATGCAGCAAGGCATGCAGGGAATGAACGGGATGATGGGCTGCTGCGGGGGCGGCCACATGAAGGGAAACGGCCCGATGATGGGTTGGAAACAGATGGGCAACCACTATTCCCGGATGACGCCCGAGCAGATGAAGCAACACCAGTACATGATGGACCGGTACATGGGCATGCAACAGATGATGATGGAACAGATGATGCAGCATCAGCAGAACATGGGTACGCCAGCTCCCTAGACCTGTCTCCCAGGGCCGCGGCTGGACTCCAAGTGCTGCCCACCCCACCTGCCGCGTCGGCAGGTGGGGTTTTGGACAACCGTGCAGTCATCACGGGCGTGTCATCAGCCTCAGTGCAAGAACTTCAACCCGCCGGCAAGCGCAAGCGCCGCCAGGCAGGTCCAGCCCGAGAACATCCTTCGCCAGACAAGCCTGCGCGGAATGAACCCCACCCCTCTGACGAAGGCCACGCTCATGGCGATGAACAATGCCGTTGCCAGCGCATGGTCGGCTTTTCCGTCCGGCGCCGTCATCAGTGGCGGGTAAAGCGTACAGGCCAACATGATCGTCACCGCGACGGCCAGGCTCAGCCGATGCAGCCGTGACGAAGGCTGGACCTCGGCGACATTCAACGTCATGGCTGCGCCTCGTCACGGTCGCTCATGGCTCGACCGGCCTCGTTCTCACCCCACATTGCATTGAGTATCGCCAGCAATAGTGCAAAACCGACTCCCAGCATCCAGGCGAAATACCACATAGTGCTTTACTCCTCTGTCGACACTAGTAGGCCGAATGTTCGTTGGCGTGGATCTGGGTGGCCGTGACCTTGCCGCGCATGACGCGATACGCCCAACCGGTATAGATCACGATCAATGGCATGAAGAACAACGTGGCCCAGAACATGATGGCCAGGCTCAGGTGACTGGCAACGCTGTCCCACACGGTCAGGCTGGCCGCTGGCATCGATGACGACGGCATGACAAAGGGGAACATCGATACCCCCGCCGTACCGATGACACCGACCACCGCAAGCGATGACGAAGCGAACGCGCAAAGGGTACGCCGCCCCATCAGCAACAGCGCCGCACCGGCTGCGCCGGCCAGGCCAAGCGCCGGTAGCAGCCACAGCCAAGGATAGCGACCATAGTTGGCCATCCAGGCCCCCGCCTCCCTCACGACCGACTTGCCGAGAATGTCTGGCAACCCGCCGGTATCGACGAGCGAGGTGATGCGATAGCCCTCGATCCATTGCAGCCAGATGCCCGCTACGACAAACGAACACACCAGCACGATGGCAGCGCCTATCGCGCCTTTTATCGCCCGGGACTGAATGCCACCCTCCGTGCGATGGGCCAGGTACGCGCCCCCTTGCAGCGTAATCATGGCGCTGCTGACCACACCGGTCAGCAGCGCGAAAGGGTTGAGCAATTGCCAGAAGCTGCCGGTGTACGTGGACACCAGGTATTCATTGAAGTGAAACGGTACGCCCTGCAACAAGTTGCCAAACGCGATGCCGAACACCAGCGGCGGCACGGCCCCACCCACGAACAGCCCCCAGTCCCAGGTGCTGCGCCATACCGGATGGTGGATCTTGCTGCGGTAGTCGAAACCCACCGGGCGGAAGAACAACGCCCAGAGCACCAGGATCATCGCCCAATAGAATCCGCTGAACGCCGTGGCATAGACCACCGGCCATGCGGCGAACAAAGCGCCGCCGGCGGTAATGAACCAGACCTGATTGCCATCCCAATGCGGCCCCACGGTGTTGATCACGACGCGCCGTTCCATGTCATTGCGCCCTACGAACGGCAGCAGCGTGCCGACGCCCATGTCGTGGCCGTCCATGATGGCGAAGCCTATGAGCAGGACGCCGACCAGCGCCCACCAGATGATCTTGAGCGTGAAATAATCAAGCATGCTGAAGCTCCTTCAACTTGGCGTCATGGACATAACGACCGGTACCGAGGCTGCCAGGCCCCTGGCGGGCGAACTTGACCATCAGGAACATTTCCACCGCCAGCAGGACCGTGTAGAAAACCACGAACCCAGCCAGGGAGCCGTACAGGTTATTGACGCTGAGGGTGGAAACGCTCATGTGAGTCGGCAGCACACCGTAGATGGTCCAGGGTTGGCGGCCGTACTCGGCCACGAACCAGCCCAGCTCACAGGCGAGCCATGGCGCAGGCAGCATCAACAGTGCGCAGCGCAACAACCCGCGAGGATGTGCGCCGCTCGACCTCAAGGTGCTCCAGAAGGCCAGCCCGAAAAGCACGAGCATCGCAAAGCCCAGGCCAACCATGATCCGGAACCCCCAGAACATCGGGGTCACGCGCGGTACGGTATCGTTCACTGCCTTGTCGATGATGGCCGGCGTGGCCTGGTTGACATCCTCGACGTACTTTTTAAGCAGCAGGCCAAAGCCCAGGTCGGCCTTGTACGCTTCGAAAGTATCGAACGCGGCCTTATCGGTGCGATCGGCGCGCAGCGCTTCAAGCGCATTGACGGCAGTAATGCCCCGCAGAATACGTGCGCGGTTTTTCGCCTTGATGTCATGGATGCCGGGAATCTGCTTGCTGACCGAGCGCGTGCCGATCAAGCCCATCACCCACGGCACATCGAGTTCCCAGTTATTCCTGGACTCGGCTTCATTGATGCTGGCAATCAGGGTCAAGCCCGCCGGCGCCGGTTTGGTTTCCCACATGGCTTCCATGGCCGCCAGCTTGGTTTGCTGCGCCTCGCCCACCGTGTAACCCGACTCATCCCCCAGCACGATGACACTCAGCACCGAGGCCAGGCCGAAGGCGGCCGCCACCCGAAAACTACGCTTGGCAAACTCGACATCACGTCCCTTGAGCAAGTACCAACTGGAAATCGACAGTACAAACATCGAGCCGGTGACATAACCGGCAGACACCGTGTGGACAAACTTGGCCTGGGCCACCGGGTTGAAAACCACGGCCCAGAAATCCACCATCTCCATGCGCATGGTGATGTAACTGAATTCAGAACCCACCGGGTTCTGCATCCAGCCATTGGCAATCAGGATCCACAGCGCCGAGAGGTTTGTGCCAATGGCCATCAGCAGCGTGACCAGCAGATGATGTTCTTTCTTCAGGCGATCCCATCCGAAGAAGAACAAGCCGATCATGGTCGATTCAAGAAAAAACGCCATCAGGCCCTCGATGGCCAGCGGGGCACCGAAGATGTCCCCGACGTAGTGCGAGTAGTACGCCCAGTTGGTGCCGAACTGAAACTCCAGGGTGATGCCAGTGGTCACGCCCAAGGCGAAGTTGATACCGAACAATTTTCCCCAGAAACGAGTCATGTCTTTCCAGATGACATTGCCGGTCATCACATAGACGCTTTCCATGATGACCAGCAGCCACACCATCCCCACGGTGAGCGGTACAAATAGAAAGTGGTACAGCGCAGTGGCTGCGAATTGCAGCCGTGACAAATCCACCAGTTGTTCTGAGATCACTTGCTTGCCCCTTGAGCCGAGGTGGGTACGCCGAACCTGTCACTGATGGTGTTCGAGTCGACGCTGACGCGCGAATCCTTGATGAACAGCCACCACAGCACGGTCAGCACGACCAGTTTGATCAGTACTGCTGTGAGCAGATGGCGACGCAGTCGTTTATCGGAAATAGTCATGGGGCAAGCATTAGCACGGCTCATGCCAATGCTTCGCTTGATTATTTATTCAGAAAAAACAATGAGTTAGAAAACCTCATCGAAAACCGCCGTTGGGCTTTGAGGGAAGAACCACTGCCAAACTGCCAGGGGCTGGCAGTCAATGGCAGTCAGGGTCGGTGGGGGTCAGGTCAGGTCAGGCCAGGCCCTGCTCTTTCAATCGCCGATATAAAGTGCGTTCACTCACCCCCAGGTGTTTGGCCAGTTCGCTGCGGGTGCCCTTGAAAGTGGCCACGAGCTGTTCCAGGTCCCTGCTATCGGGCGCAGGCGTCAAGGCTGGGGCGGACAACGTCACGGGGTTCGACGGCAGGTGCAAGGAATGGATGACGCCGTCGTCGGCAAACAGCGCGGCTCTTTCCAGGACATTTCGCAGCTCGCGGATATTGCCCGGCCAGGAAAACCGCTGCAATTGCATCAGCGCCGCGGGATCGATGGTCAGCCGACGCTTACCTACGCCGGAGCGTTGCAGGAATGAATCCACCAGCAAGCCGATGTCTTCAAGGCGATGACGCAAGGGCGGTAAATGGATGGGAAAAACGCTGATGCGGTAGTACAAGTCCTGCCTGAACTCGCCCTTCTCCACCATCTTTTCCAAAGGCTTATGGGTCGCGGCCACCAGCCGGAAATCGGCGTGCAGGGTTTCCACACTGCCGACACGGCGATAGGTGCCCGACTCGATCAATCGCAACAGCTTCACCTGCATGGCCAGGGGAACGTCGCCTATCTCATCGAGAAACAGCGTACCGCCCTGGGCCGTCTCCACCAGGCCTGCCTTGCGCACGGAGGCGCCCGTAAAGGCCCCTTTCTCGTGGCCGAACAGTTCGCTTTCGAACAAGGTTTCGGTCAACCCGGAACAATCCACCACGACAAAAGGCCCGGCTGCCCGCTCACTGGTTTCATGGACGGCGCGGGCAAACAGTTCCTTGCCGGTGCCGGATTCTCCCAGCAGCAGGACCGGCAACATCGAGGGCGCTACCCGCTGCAGTTCCGCCAGTGCCTGGTTAAAGGCTGGCGAGCTGCCCACCAGCCCCTCATTACTGGGCCGGGCCGATGCGCTACGCACCAGGGTCAGACGCTCCACATAAGCGGTGATGGCGCCATGCTCATTGAGGATCGGGCGCAGTTCCACGTCGACGTGTTCCGGCCCGCGCGGGGTGTGGTGGATGTGCAAGACACGATCGGGACTGCGCATTTCCCTGGCCTTTTTCATCGGGCAGTTCTCACCGGCCTGGTCGCAAGGCACATCGTAGTGGTGGGAAATGCGATAACACTTATGACCAATGAACGGTTTGTCGGCGCTGCCGAACTGACGCAGGTAAGCGGTGTTCGCTGCCAGGATGTTGTAATCCGGATCGAGGACGATCATCGGCTGGGGCTCGTGCTCCAGGAACGAGACCAGGGACTGCACCTGGTCTGGATGTGGAAGCGGGTCTTGGGTGGGAGGCAGGCTGTGGGTCATCGCGGCTCCAGTGAATGCGTCCAGCAAGGGTGGCACTGCCACTATGCCAACAAACGCTGCCATTGGCAGTGGAATTGCCTAGAGATTGTGAGGCGCCTTGCCGACACCTATGAACTTAAATGAATAAAATCAGGGAGTTAAAGATCTTCATCGCTTCCAGAATCAACATGGCAACCTTCTTGCTGTGTCTGTCCTTCAAGCGGCAGAGAGCCCCGAAGGAGACCGTTCATGACCATCAAACCGCACGTCGAAGGATTTTTCGATCCTGAGACCCATACCGTCAGCTACCTGGTGCTGGACGAGGCGACCCGCCAGTGCGCGTTGATCGACAGCGTCCTGGATTACGACCCCAAATCCGGCCGTACCACAACCACCTCGGCCGACAAGCTGATCGCCAGGGTGATCGAACTGGAGGCGAAGGTCGAATGGATTCTTGAAACCCACGTCCACGCCGACCACCTCACCGCCGCGCCGTACCTGAAGGAAAAACTCGGCGGCAAGATAGGGATCGGCAGCCAGATTGCGACGGTACAGGAAGTCTTTGGCTCGCTGTTCAACGTCGGTGGCGAGATGCCCCGCGATGGCAGTCAGTTCGATCATCTGTTCGTCAATGACGAGACGTTTACCCTCGGTACATTGCAATGCCGTGCGCTCCATACACCGGGCCACACCCTTGCCTGCATGACGTACGTCATCAGCGACGGCGAGGAAACAGCGGCGTTCGTGGGCGACACCTTGTTCATGCCCGACTACGGCACCGCACGGTGTGATTTTCCCGGTGGCGACGCGCATACCTTGTTCCGATCCATCAACAAGGTCTTGAGCCTGCCGGCCAACGCCCTTCTCTACACCTGTCACGATTACCAACCCGGTGGCCGCGAGGTGCAATTTTCCGCCACCGTCGCCGAGCAACGCGCTGACAATGTTCATGTCCGTAACGGCATCAGTGAACAAGCATTCGTGGCAATGCGCACCCAACGCGATGCCTCGCTGGACATGCCGACGCTAATCCTGCCGTCGGTCCAGGTCAACATGCGGGCCGGGCATTTCCCGGAGCCGGAATCGAACGGCACGTGCTACCTGAAGATTCCGCTCAATCGGCTCTGATAGCACCCGCCGCTATAAGAAAAACCGTCATCACGGAGACAGTCATGGACATCCGCCACCTTGCGTCCGGCCTCTCGATCTCAGGGCAGATTTACCCCGAGCAAATGAGTGAGATCAGAACCAGCGGCTTTCGCGCCATCATCTGCAACCGCCCCGATGGTGAAGGCAGCGATCAACCTTTGTTTGCCGACATCCAGCGTGCGGCGCAAGCGATGGGCATCGAGGCGCACTACCTTGCCGCGGAGTCCGGCAAGGTGACCGATGAGCAGGGCGTTGCCTTCGGTAAATTACTCGATTCCTTGCCCAAGCCCGTGTTGGCGTATTGCCGCTCCGGCATGCGCTCGACGACGATGTGGGCACTGTCCCAGGCCGGCCAGCAGCCCTTGCCGCAGATTGTCGAAGCCGCCAGCAAAGCCGGTTTCGACATGAAAGGCGTCATTCGCAGAATTGCCAACGACGGACGCACCCCTGTTGCCGTGGCCGAGGCCCGACATGCCGTGGTCATTGTCGGCGGCGGCGCGGCGGGCATCGCCACAGCTTCGAGTCTATTGGCACGCGAGCCTGGGCTGGACATTGCCATCATCGATCCGGCGGATGTGCATTATTACCAGCCCGGCTGGACCCTCGTCGGCGGCGGCGTGTTCGAGGCGCAGCAAACCGCCCACACGATGGGCACGACCATTCCCCGGGGCGTGCACTGGATAAAAGCGGCTGTCGCGGCTTTCGAGCCTGAAAACGACGCCGTCATTCTCGATGGATGCCGGGTGGTCCGCTACGAGCAGTTGATCGTATGCCCGGGGCTCAAACTGGATTGGCATGCCATTGATGGCTTGCCGCAGACGCTGGGGCGCAACGGCGTCACCTCGAACTATCTGTACCACCTGGCCCCCTACACCTGGGAACAGGTGCAGCAACTGCGCAGCGGCCGGGCCATCTTCACGCAGCCCCCCATGCCGATCAAATGCGCCGGGGCCCCTCAAAAAGCCATGTACCTGAGCGCCGACCACTGGCGACGCCAAGGCGTGCTCGGCGATATCGAGATCGACTTCTGCAGCGCCGGGGCAGTCTTGTTCGGCGTCCCCGACTACGTCCCGGCCCTGATGGAATATGTGCGCGCCTATGGGATCGACCTGAATTTCAGCAGTACGCTGACGTCGGTCGATGGACCGGCACAAACGGCGACCTTCAAGTGCGTCAAGGCGGACGGCAGTACTCACCTGGTGACGCACGACTTCGACCTGCTGCATGTGGTGCCCCCTCAGATAGCGCCGGATTTTATCCGCGTAAGCCCTTTGGCCGACGGGGCGGGCTGGATCGATGTCGACCCCGACAGCTTGCGGCATAAGACCTGGGAGAATATTCACGCACTGGGCGATGCGACCAACACCGGCAACGCCAAAACCGCAGCGGCGGCGCGCAAGCAGGCGCCCGTGGTCGCCCATAATCTGCTGGCGGCCATGGGCAAGGCCAAGGGCAGCGCCCATTACGACGGCTACGGTTCCTGTCCGCTGACCGTGGAACGGGGCAAGGTCGTGCTCGCTGAATTCACCTATGGCGG
This sequence comes from Pseudomonas frederiksbergensis, assembly GCF_035751725.1. Classification (GTDB taxonomy): domain Bacteria; phylum Pseudomonadota; class Gammaproteobacteria; order Pseudomonadales; family Pseudomonadaceae; genus Aquipseudomonas; species Aquipseudomonas frederiksbergensis_A. The sequence continues at coordinate 3,428,951 of NZ_CP142104.1, forward strand.
CAAGCTCGCCCCCAGCTTCCCGTCCTGGCTGATCGACGGTACCCGGCCTTCGAGACTCGCCTGGCTACTCAAAGAGCGCATTCTTCCACCGCTGTACTGGAAAGCCATGCTCAAGGGTCGTGAATGGCTGGCGAAACCTGAACTGGCGGACCTATGAAATCGAATCTCTGCCCCAGGAGACCGAGATGATTACCGTCCTGGTACTGGGCTTTGCGGTGGGCGTGATCCTGGCGCTGACCGGGGCCGGCGGCGGCATACTCGCCGTCCCGTTCCTGGTTTTTGGCGTGGGCTTGAGCATGGCCGAAGCCGGCCCCATTGGTTTGCTGGCGGTGGGCCTGGCCGCCACCTTGGGCGCCGTGATGGGCCTGCGCAACGGCATCGTGCGCTACAAGGCCGCACTGCTGACGGCCAGTGCGGGGGTCATCTGCTCGCCGCTGGGCCTTTGGTTGGCGCAGCGCACCCCCAATCGTCCGTTGACGATCCTGTTTGCCTTGTTGCTGATGTACGTGGCGTTCCGGGCCTTGCAAAAAACACTGCCCGCCCGCGTCGGGGCCAAGGCATCCGTCGCGCGCAAGCCGCCGCCCTGTGTCCTGGACGAACATCGCGGCAAGCTGAACTGGACCGGCCCATGTGCGTGGGCGCTCACGGCTTCAGGCATGGTCGCCGGGGTGCTTTCCGGGCTGCTCGGGGTGGGCGGTGGATTCGTCATGGTTCCAGCGCTCCAGCGCTACACCAATTTGACCACGCAGTCGGTGCTCGCCACGTCGCTGACCGTCATCGCTTTGGTTTCCATGTCAGGGGTGCTGGCGAGTTCAGCGATGGGCCACCTGCAATGGTCAATAGCGTTGCCCTTTTCCATAGGTGCGATCATCGGCATGCTCGGCGGGCGCCTGGTTGCTGCCAGGTTGCCGGAACCCTATCTGCAAAGAGGCTTCGCCTTTGTGTCCACGCTCGTCGCGGCCGCGCTGCTGGTAAAAGCCCTGGGTTGAATCGCGTAGTGCAATATCAACGATGTGTAGCGGAGAACGCTGATGAATATTGACTGGCTCAACTTTACGCCGTGGTCATCCCTGGCCGGCGGCATGTTGATCGGCTTGGCGGCCAGTCTGTTCGTGGTCGCCAACGGCCGGATCGCCGGCATCAGTGGGCTGATCGGCAGCCTGTTGCAGCGTGGCAGCGAAGGCCTGGGCGAGAAAGCCCTGTTTCTCCTGGGTCTGCTGGTCGCGCCGCTGTTATGGGGCGTGTTTGCCACCTTGCCGTCGATCGAGTTCCAGAACGGCTGGTTCGGCCTCACTGTCGCAGGCCTGTTGGTGGGGGTTGGCACTCGTTACGGTTCGGGCTGCACCAGTGGTCATGGCGTGTGCGGCCTATCGCGCCTTTCACCGCGTTCGATGGTCGCCACGGGGTGTTTCATGCTCAGCGGTTTCGTCACGGTATTTGTCCTGCGTCACGTGATGGGGGTTTGAACATGCGCAAACTGACGGCATTCGTCGCCGGCCTGCTCTTTGGCTTCGGGCTGCTCCTGGCAGGCATGGCCAATCCGAAAAAAGTACTGGGCTTCCTGGACCTGGCCGGCACTTGGGATCCGTCCCTGGCGCTGGTGATGATCGGGGCGATTGGCACCGCCATCGTCCCCCTGGCCTGGGCGCGCCAACAGACTCATGCGCTGCTGGGCAGTCCCATGCAGTTGCCGGTCAAGCGTGAATTGGACCCACGCCTGATTGGCGGCAGCCTGGTGTTTGGTATCGGCTGGGGCATCGCCGGCATCTGCCCTGGCCCCGCCGTGGCCATCCTGCTGACCGGACACTGGCAAGCCTTTGTATTCATGCTGGCCATGTTGGCGGGCATGTTGTTGTTCACCGCGCTGGAAACCCGGCGCGTCCATTGATCGGGAGATTGCCATGAAAGCCAACATTGGAACCATTGACCGGGGCGCACGTATCGCCGCGGGGCTTGCCCTCATCATCCTGAGCCTGACGGGTTTGATCGGCGCGTGGGGCTGGATTGGCCTGGTGCCATTGGCCACCGGTTTCATGCGTTTCTGTCCGATCTATTCGCTGTTGGGTATCAAGACCTGCAAACGTTGCTGAGGCGTGCTACGGCCCTTCTCCTGGAACGGCCGTTGACCCTGCAAGCCGCCCTCGGAGTCTTGCAACAGACACCCTCGCCCCAAGGAGACACTGCCATGCCCTGCCCACAGCCCGATACGTATGATGTTGTCATCATCGGTGGGGGCCAGGCCGGTCTGGCGGTGGCCTATTTCCTGCGGCGCACGCCGCTCTCGTTCGTCATTCTCGACGCCCAGGAAGAACCCGGAGGTGCCTGGCGCCATGGCTGGAATTCGCTGCGGCTCTTTTCTCCGGCGACCTGGAGCTCGATTCCCGGCTGGATGATGCCCCCCGCACAGGAGGGCTATCCTTCGCGTGACCATGTTGTGGATTACCTGAAGCGGTATGAACAACGCTACCAGTTTCCCGTGGTGCGACCAGTGCAGGTCACTCGTGTGGAGCGGACAGAAACAGGCCTGCGCGTCCATGCTCCGGACAGGCAATGGAATGCAAGGGTCGTGGTCAGTGCAACGGGCACCTGGAGCAACCCCTACATCCCTGATTACCCCGGTGCGGCGATGTTTACCGCCCAGCAAGTGCATTCGGCGGACTATGTCGAGGCTACCCCTTTCGCCGGCAAGAAAGTCCTGGTGGTGGGCGGCGGCAATTCGGGCGCGCAGATTCTGGCAGAGGTATCCAAAGTTGCCGAGGCCACCTGGGTGACGCCCACCGAACCGCTGTTCCTGCCTGATGACGTCGACGGACGGGTGTTGTTCGAACGCGCCACCGAACGCCTGAAAGCCCAACAAGAGGGCCGGACCATCGAGCAACCGGTGGGTGGGTTGGGAGACATTGTCATGGTCCCGCCGGTTGTCGAAGCACGCGAGCGCGACGTCCTAAGGGCTGTCCGACCATTCACATGCTTCACGCGCAACGGAGTGGTCTGGCCCGACGGCCATGAATCAGCGGTGGATGTGGTGATCTGGTGCACCGGCTTCAAGCCCGCGCTGGGCCACTTGGACACCCTGGGCGTGATCAATGACGAAGGCCGCGTCGATGTGCAAGGCACCCGTTCGGTACGAGAGCCCAGGCTGTGGCTGGTGGGTTACGGCGAGTGGACAGGTTCGGCCTCTGCCACGCTGATCGGCGTGACACGCACGGCACGCAGCACGGCCAGCGAAATCGCCGCGTTTCTCGGCAGTTCATCCTCTGTTTGAAGCTGCCTCGGCAGAGGCTTGGCAAGCCTGGACATCGCCCATTTCCAAGGTCGCGCATAACCCGCCTTCGGGGCGATTCTCCAAACGAATCTGTCCGCCCAGGCGATCGGCGATGGTGCGTACGATGGTCAGGCCCAACCCCGCGCCCTGGTCATTGCCGCGGCTGTAGAAGCGTTCGAAGAGCCGCTCACGCTCGGCCTCGTCGATGCCTGGCCCCTGGTCTTCGACGCAGAGTTCGCATTGGTCGCCTTTGCGACGCAGCCTTATGGTGATCGTGCCATTGGCAGGGGAAAAATTCGCCGCGTTGGTCACCAGGTTGTTCAAGGCAATATCGATGGCCACGGGATCGACTCGAACCAGCCCGATATCATCGCTGACGTCGAGCACCGGCTCGAGTCCTTTGCTCAACAACCAAGGCGTCATCTGTACCAGGCTCGCGCGAACCGTGGCGGCCAGGTCGTTAAGTGCAGGCGCCTCGGCAGTTCCCTGCGGTTCAAGCCGTGCCATGGTCAGCAACTGATTGACCAGGCGGGTGGTGCGATCAACCCCGGCGAGCAGATGCTCCAGGGACTCGCGACGATTTTGCTCACTCCCCGCCTCCATCAAGTTCTGCGCATGCACCCGCAGCACCGCCAACGGCGTACGCATTTCGTGGGCAGCGTCGGCAATGAAACGCCGCTCACGTCCCATGACCTCCTGGATCTGCGCCAACACACGATTGAGCGCTGCCTGCATGGGCTCAAGCTCCGTAGGGAGCGGCATCAGCTGCAAGGGTTCCAGGGAGCCGGGATGCCTGGCGCGCAATTTCGCCGCCATATCGACCAGCGGCTTGAGGCCCCAGCCGATGGCCAGCCAGATCACCACGGCCAATATCACGCTGCCGATCAGGTTGGGCACGACGGTATGACGGACGATACGATCCACCAGGTCGGCGCGCACGTCGTCGCGCTCACCGACCCAGATCTTCAAGCCGTATTGCTCATCGTCGAGGACGAATGCCCGCCACTTGCGGCCCTTCTGGTCCACGACGTCACTGAAACCGGGCACCACTGGCGGCGCGGTGAACGACGGAGCGCTGGCCGTATGAACCAACACCGCTCCCTGAGAACTCCAGACCTGGAACGCAATCTTGCTTTCGTACGGATGACCGTCGACTTTAGGCTCTGCTTGACCCAGCGTCGAATTGAACGCCTGGTACAGCTCGGCGTGCTCCTTGCTCGCCATCGGCATGCGCATGACGCCCTGCAGCAGCCGGGCATTTTGCGCCAACTGGGCGTCGTAGACCTCGGCAATCTCGTGGTTGCTGTCATGCAGGTTGAACACGGTGATGATCAACAGGCCAAGGAACAGCAGGCCGAGAATCAACGTGAGGGTCCGCCGCCGGATCGAACTCATCGGCGCTCCTCCACCAGGTAACCGACACCACGAATGGTACGGATCAGGTCGCTGGAGAATTTCTTGCGCAAGTGATGGATGTGTACTTCCAGCGTATTGCTCTCGGCCTCTTCGCTCCAGCCGTAGAGCAACTGCATCAGATGATCGCGGGTCATGACCCGGCCCGGCGGCGAGAGCAGCTCATGGAGCAACTGATACTCCTTGGGGGTCAAGGCAACCGGCCTGCCCTGGTAACTGACTTGCTGGGTGCCAGGGTTCAGGCTGATGCCGGCATGCTCGATCAACGCCTGAGCGCGACCGGCACTGCGGCGCAACAAGGCCCGTAGCCGGGCCTTGAGCTCCGCCAGGTCGAAGGGTTTGATCAGGTAGTCATCGCCACCGGCGTCCAACCCGGCAATGCGATCCTCAGTCGCGTCCCGCGCGGTGAGGATCAATACTGGCAGGTTGGAGCCGCTGTCGCGCAAGCGACGCAGAACCTGCAATCCGTCCATACGGGGCAGGCCGAGGTCCAGCACCGCCAGGTCGAACGCTTCACTGAGCAGCGAATGCAGCGCGCTGCTGCCGTCCTGGACCCAGTCGACGGTATAGCCTTCGCGGGTCAGCGCCTGACGGATGCCTTCGCCCAAGGCCACATCATCTTCGATCAGTAATAAACGCACGCGCGCTCCGGTCAGTTCAGTTGCTTGTTCACTTGCACCAGTAAAGCCTCGATCTCCTTGCGACGACCGGCATCGGCCGTCTCCCGGCCCGCCCGCGGGGCAGCCTGCAAGGCTTTTTGCAGCGCTGCCTTGGCTTCGTTGTAACGTTTCTGACGGTAGAGGTGATCCCCCCAAAAGTACAGGCTGTCGATGCCATCGGGGTTGAGTTGCAAGGCTTGTGCGAGCATTTGCTCGGCCTTGTCTGAATCACCGAAACCCAGGGGCCAGCCCGGCACCCGGTCATAAAGTGCGCCGAGGCTGGTGTAGGCCGAACCTTGCAGGGCCTTGGGGTCCAGGGCCAGGGCTTTTTCCAGGTCGTTCCTGGCATCCTTGACCTTGCCCAGCGCACCGATCCCACCTTCGGCCCCGGCCCAGCTGCTGTTGACGATGCCGGACCAGATCCACGCTTCGGCCACCGATTGGCGCTCTTGCTTGAATGCCGAAGCCTGGGCGGCGAGCTTTTCGAAGGCATCGGCGCGTTGGCCTTCGGGCAATTCGTATTGAATGTGCGCCCAGCGCTGCTGGATGTCACTGAGGCGTTGCTGGTCAGCCGCTTCCAGGGCCCAGACACTTTGGCTCAAGGCGCCGATCAACAGGCAAGCGAGGATTTTTTTCATGGCTTGAGGTGCTCGTTCTCGGGTTTGTGACTGAAACGACGGACCAGCGGCAGTTGCTTGCGCAGGCCACGGTCCACCAGGTTGGGCAACAGGCTGTTGAGGCCGACGAAAAAGCGTTCAGGCCAGCCCAGATACAACTCTCGACGGTCGCCGATGATCGCGTGGATCACCGCGGCCGCGACGGTTTGCGGGTCGTCGACGTTGGCCTTGAGTGCACGATTGAGTGCGTCGGCGGCCGGGCTGTTCATGGAGGTGCGGGTGGCGCGTGGCGCCACGTAGAGCACGCCGACGCGGGTATCGGCCAACTCCCGGCGCAAGGCTTCGGAAAAACCGCGCAAGGCAAACTTGCTGGCGCAGTAGCTGGCATATCCCGGGTAGCCGATCGATCCGTAAGTCGAACCGACGTTGACCACCATGGCGTTATCAGCTTGCTTGAGCAGTGGCAGGAGCAGTTTGGTCAGGCAGATCGGCGCGCTGATGTTCAGCGCCAGCATGGCGTTGATCTCGCTGTCGTCGAGTTGTTCGAGCATGGCGAAGTGATTCACACCGGCGGCATTGACCAGCAAGTTGATGCCGCCAATGGCTTCGGCGGCGGCCAGCACCTTGCGTCGATCAGCCAGAAAAGTCAGGTCGGCATCCACCCAGCACACGTGCTGCGGGTAGCGTTCGATCAGCGGCTGCAAGGCTTCGCGATGCCTCGCCACGGCCAGCACCCGTGCCCCGCTGGCGCACAGCGCGGTAGCGATGGCCAGGCCGATCCCACCGCTGGCCCCGGTCAGCACGACACGCGCGTCACACAGGCGCATGGTCCGGCTCCCCATTGCGAGGCAGGCCCCGGAACATGTCGGTGTACAACCGGTACACCACCTTGGAGGCGTGGATCACCGCCGCCTGGTCCGCCGCATCGTCCAGCCTGTTCATCAGGGCGCGATAAGTCTGCATGTGCTCGATATCCAGGGAACCGTGGGAGCTGAGGTAGCTGAACGCACTGGCCGGCAGTTCCAGGTGCCGGCGAATACTGTCGGCAGCGTGGGTCGCCAACGCAATGCTGGTGCCTTCGAGCACATTGACCATGCCAAACAGGCCGACGGGGTTGCCTCGGGCGATCAGATCGTAGAGGTAACTGACCATCAGCTCGATGGGCAACGACGGTTGGCCGTTGCGCACCGTGTCCTTGTCACCGCCGCAGGCGGCGATGTCATCCAGCACCCATTGCTCATGACCGTATTCTTCGTCGATGTATTCGCACACGGCCTTGCGCAGCCATTCCAGGCGCGTCGGCAGGCGCGCCCCGCACGCCATCATCAACGGTACGGTGTGGCGCACATGGTAGTAAGCCTGGATCAGAAAGCTGCGGTAGCTTTCCAGGCTGACCCGGCCTTCGAGGGCGTCACGGATGATCGGCAGGTTGAAAAGCGTCTGGCGTTCGTGATGTGTCGCTTCTTGCAAGGTGTCGAAAAAACTCATGATGGGGATTCCTCGGACAGAACGGGATCGGTGAGCAGCGTCCGGTACTGCTCGACAATGGCCTCGCGGCGCGGACGGCCGTTGGCGGTGAGCAGGCCGTTGGCCGTAGTGAAAGGTTGATCCAGACGTGTCCAGCGGTGGACACGTGCGTAATCGGGCAGCAAGTCGTTGGCCTTGGCGACGGCCAGCTCCAGCGCTTGATCCGTGCAATCGGCGCGGGTGGGCCAAAGCAGCGCATGGTTGTGAGGCATGGCTTCGCCATAGACGAAGGCCTGGGCGATGGCACCGCCCTGGGTGAGTTCGGCTTCAACCCATTCGGGGTTCACGTTGCGCCCGAAACTGGTCACGAACTGGTGCTTCTTGCGACCACGCAGGTAAAGGAAACCGTCTTCATCGAAATCACCCAGGTCGCCGCTGGGCCACCATTCGCCGGTGTGCATGGGTTCACCCAGATAACCCAGCAGGTTCGAGCCCTTGATCAGGACTTCACCATCCTCGGCCAGACGCACCTCCACATGGGGCAGCGGCTGGCCGACACTGCCGGCCCGATGGCCCTGCGGCCGGTTGAGACACACCACCGAGGCGCATTCCGACAATCCGTAGCCTTCGAATACTGGCAGGCCCAGGCGCTGGGCCCGTTGCAACAAATCGTGGGACACCCGTGCGCCGCCAACGGCGGCGAAGCGGACGGTGTGCGGGTTGAACATCTTCCGTTCAGCGGCCGTAACCAGCACCAACAGCAGTTGCGGCACAAGGATCAGGCTATGCGCCCGGCGCTCGGCCAGGCATCCCAGCAGCCGTGTAGGGTCGACTCCGCTGGCGCCCTGGATGCCCAGGCGTTCCTGGCTGGGCACGCTCAGCATTGCCCCGGCATACAACGCCGCATAGCAGCCAAGGTTCTCCAGCAGAACGGCCAGTGGTAGCAAGGCCAGGTGATGCCTGGTCTCGACTGGGCGGCTGGCCTGCTCCAGTTCACGGGCCACCCGCAGGAGACTCTCGGCGCCCAGGCAGACCCCTTTCGGCGTCCCGGTAGTGCCGGAGGTGAACGTCAGCTTGGCCGTGCCCGCCGGCAAACGACTCGGGCCGTCGAAATGCCGCCGCCAGAACTCGCCGCTGTGCTGGTATCCGGCGGCTTGCAGTTCGGCGTCGAACGCCGGTTCGGCGATCACTCGCTCAGCCTGGCTCTGCTCCAGGCAATGGCGACGTTGAGCCTGGCTGAAAAAACCCGGCAGGTAGACGCAGGTCAGTCCTTCGAACAGCGCCGCCAGGTCCCAGAGGACGGCGTCGATGCCATTGTCCAGGGCCAGGGCGACGACCTGGACGTTTTCCTCCCGCAGACGGTGCTGGCGGTACACCACTTCCGAATACAGCGTTGCGTAGTCGAGCTGCGAACCATCGCCCCACAACGCGATGGCGTGTCCTCGCCGCTGCGCATGCCCGCGCAACGTATCCTTGAACCGCTGCATTTCAGGCGACATCGCAGGTTTCTCCGAGGTTCGTTGGCAACCCCAGCCGACTGAACAGACCGGTATTGCGCAGATGGATGAAACCGGCGCGAATGTTTCCGACGTGGACCCACGGCCGGCTTTCGTAATAGCGGCCCCAGAGGTGGCGCTCCTCACCGAGGCGCTGCGGATCGGCGGGACACAAGGTGACGGGTTTGAGGCCCAGGCGATGAAAGCTGTTGACCAGGCCGATATTGCCGGTGAACGCGACCCACTCCAGGCCGCCCATGGCCAGCAGATACGTGATCGCGATGATGCTCAACCGAGCGCTGCCGGTGTCGCTGGCGGCCAGGTTGCCCACCTCGACGATGCCAGCGCGGTCCACCGGGCGGTCGGCCGCGGCGCTGATCAAGGGTTCGATGGGCTCGTCCAGATAACGCTCCAGAAACAGCCTTCCTTGGGCGGCGCGGCGCACCCCAGCCACAGCGCAGAGCATGCCATGCGCATCATCGAGTCCGAATAGCTCGGGCATGAAATGCCGGATATCAGCACCGTGGACCTGGCGGAAACGTTGCTGGATAAACGCTTCAAGCTCGGCACGCCGGGGGTGCGCCGGCAGTCCCCGGTGCAAATGGCGGAGCGGTTGGCCAACGTCGCCGAAGGCCAGTGGCAATTGAATGTTCCAATCGAAATCGGGCATGGACCGACGTTCTCCCCTGGGTTGTTGGGGAGAAGTATCGAACCCGTTTCTTAATGAAGTCTGAAGATGGAATACCCGGCAGGCAGTCTGCGCGTCGCTATCCCCGGGAGTGGTGCTTAGCGCGCGAGGCGAAGTGAAGCGTCATGGTTACGGTCCGTGGGATTTACACGCACCACGATAGGGAACCGCTTGGCTGGCTTGCGTGGTACTGCCGCGCCAACCGAGGCGCACATGGGACGACGCTATTGGGCGTCGAACAATCCTTCTGAGACTGGTCTACCCTCATCTTCCAGGCTCATCGCTGCTTTATCAGGGATTCGCGCCCAGAGAGGTTTCGACATGGCAGATCTAGTTAACGCCGTTGCACTTGGGCTGCTGGCTCTTCTGCCACTGATCAACCCGCCGACCACCGTGGCGCTGTTCCTCGCTTTAAGCAAAGGACTCAACCAGCGTGAAAAGAACAAACAGGCGTTCCTGACATCATTTTATGTATTTCTCATCATGGCGCTCACCTACTACATCGGTGAGTTCATCATGAAAATTTTCAGTATCTCCATACCCGGCTTGCGGATGGCCGGTGGCGGGATACTTATTGTGATGGGCTTGAAGATGCTTTTTCCGCCGCCTTCGCAACCTTCGACCCCGACCTCCAGCAACGGCACGCCGGAGACAGCCAACTTTGCCTTCATCCCGCTAGCCATGCCCAGCACTGCCGGCCCTGGGACAATCGCGATGATCATAAGCGCTTCAGCGACGATTAAGCACAGCACGTCTTTTCCGGCCTGGGTATTGGTAACAGCGCCTCCACTGATTTTTCTCTTCACCGCCCTTATCCTCTGGTTATGTTTGAGAGGGTCAGGAATCATCATGCGGGTCACTGGCGCCTCGGGCATCGATGCGATTTCACGCTTGATGGGCTTCTTGCTTGTATGCATGGGCGCACAGTTTGCTATCAATGGCTCGGTGGAAGTCGCACAGACACTCATCGATCAAAATCTTCCTCGGCTGCGCCTCCCGTAGGTCGGTGGGAGAGACGCAGCCACGTTTCCCATACGCGAGACTGCGACGCGTTTACTGCGCCCGTCCTCACGGTTTTATCAATAACTTAACAGTCCGTGAGAGCGTTCGGTCGTGCGGTCGGCATGGCGATCGAAGCCGTCTTTGCTTGCGGGTTCGCGCTGCCCAGATATCGTGACTACGCTGTGTTCGAGGATAGCGCGACGGAGCGTCGACATGGGCATCAGAGCATTTGTTGTCAGGCAGCGTGTTGGTGTCCCGGTTGCGCTTCTCGTGGGGCTTTCGAGCCTAATGGGTGGCTGCGGTAAAGAGCCTGTTTCCCCGGCTCGCCAAGCACCTAACGTCACCGTCATGACGGTGACCGCGCGTGATACGCCTGTGACCCTGGAGTTCGTTGCGCAAACCCAGAGTTCTCGCGAAGTGGAGATACGCGCGCGCGTCGCGGGGTTCCTCGATAGGCGGCTGTACACCGAAGGCGATGTGGTGAAAGCCGGGCAAATCCTGTTTCAGATGGACCGAAAACCGTTTGAGGCAGCGTTGGCATCGGCTCAGGGGCAAATGGCCCAGCAACAAGCACGCTGGGAAGTGGCCAAGGCCACCCTCGCCCGCGTCCGGCCGCTGGCCGCGCAGAACGCGGTCAGCAAGATGGACCTGGACAACGCCGTCGGCGCGGAGCGTGAGAGCAAGGCAGCCGTACTCGCCACCGAAGGTTTAGTGCGCACGGCGCAACTGAATCTGAGTTACACCACCATCACCTCGCCTCTCAACGGTCTTTCGAGCGATGCCAGGAAACAGGAAGGCAGCTACGTCACACCCGGCGAATCAGGACTGCTGACGTCCGTATCACAAATGGACCCGATGTACGTCAACTTCAGTCTTTCGGAAAACGAAACCCTGAAATACCGCAATGAAATTGCTGCCGGACGCCTGATATTTCCACCTCGCAGCGATTTTATCGTGGAAATAGTGTTGGCTGACGGCACCGTGGTTCCCGAACGCGGCAAGGTGAGTTTCCTGGCGCCTTCATACAGCCAGGAAACCGGTACCTTTCTCGTCCGGGCGGTGCTCGCGAACCCGAAGGGCCTGCTCCGCCCTGGCCAGTTCGTGCGCGCATTGGCCAAAGGCGCAACCCGGCCAAACGCTATCCTGGTGCCCCAGAAGGCCGTGCTGGAGGGCGCGAAGAGCCACTTCGTCTGGGTCGTCAATACCGAGAATAAACCCGAGCAACGGGTCGTCGAAGTCGGCGAGTGGCAAGGTGAAGACTGGATTATCAGCAAGGGCCTGCGCGCCGGCGAGCGCATCGTGGTCGATGGTGCGCTGAGGGTGACGTCGGGGGGGGCACTGAAAATCGTCGAACCGCCTGCTGCCGGCGCCAATTCGATAGAAGCCGGTGCAACCAGTGGTAACAGCCCATGAGCATTTCCCACTATTGCATTGAGCGGCCGATTTTCGCCTCAGTCATCTCGATCATCATCACCCTGGCCGGCACCGTGGCCATGCTCCAGCTCCCCGTCGCCCAGTATCCAGATATCACCCCGCCGCAGATAACAGTGGCGGCGACCTATCCCGGTGCGGATGCCCAGGTCGTGGCCAACAACGTGGCAGCGCCCATCGAGCAGCAGGTCAACGGCGCGGACAACATGATCTACATGAACTCGTCGAGCTCAGCGACGGGCAACATGACCCTCAACGTATTTTTCGAGATCGGGACCGATCCTTCCCTGGCGCAGGTGGACGTACAGAACCGGGTCAACCTGGCCTTGCCTCAACTGCCCTCCGCCGTGCAGAGCCAGGGCATCCAAGTGCAGAAGAAATCATCGGCGTTCATGATGGTGCTGGCGGTGTACTCGGCGGGCGACCGCTATGACAGCACCTACGTCGCCAACTACGCCAATCTTTATATCCTCGATGCGATCAAGCGTATCCCTGGCGCGAACCAGGCCAGCATCTTCGGCACGCCAGACTACGCCATGCGGATCTGGCTCAAACCCGATCGCATGGCCCAGTTGGGCATCACCGCCGCCGATGTGCAGAGCGCCGTGGCCAACCAGAACCAGCAATTTGCCGTAGGACGCGTCGGTCAGTCGCCAACGGGCTCTGCCGTGGAGCAATCGTTTGCCGTGACCACCAAGGGACGCCTGACCGAGCCTGCGGAGTTCGAAAACATCATTCTGCGCGCGAGCAGTGAAGGGGCTGCCCTCGTGCGTCTCAAAGACATTGGCCGCGCGGAACTCGGCCAGAAGGACTACTCGCTGCGCAGCACCTACCAAGGCAAGCCGGCGACATTGATTGCGGTGTATCAACAACCCGGGGCCAACGCGCTGGACGTCTCGGCAGCAGTCACCAAAACCCTCGCAGACATGAAGGCAACCTTCCCCGAGGGCATCGAATACAAAATTGTGATGGACACTACGGCGTTCACACGCGCGTCGATCTCCGAGGTGATCCATACCTTCTTCGAAGCACTGGTGCTGGTGGTCGTGGTGGTCTACATCTTCCTGCAGAGCTTGCGCGCCACCTTGATTCCGGTGATTGCGGTGCCGGTGTCAATCGTCGGTACCTTTATCGGCATGTCAGCCCTGGGTTTCTCCGTGAACATGCTGACGCTGTTCGGCATGGTACTGGCCATCGGTATCGTGGTGGACGACGCAATCGTGGTGGTGGAAAACGTCGAGCGCAACATGCACGTCCACAAGATGACGCCCAAGGACGCTGCCAAGCGGGCGATGGACGAAGTCGCCGGTCCGGTGGTGGCCATCGTACTGGTACTGTGCGCGGTGTTTATCCCGGTAGCGTTCATGGGTGGCATAACCGGCCAACTCTACAAGCAGTTCGCAATCACCATCGCCATTTCCGTGGTGATTTCCGGCCTGGTTGCCCTGACCCTGTCTCCAGCGCTCGCTGCCGTGCTGCTCAAGCCGCAGCACGGTAAAAAAAATGCGTTCTTTCGTTGGTTCGAACGCAGTTTCGAGCGCATGACCGAGGGTTACTCACGCGCTGTTGCGTTCATGATCAAACGCTTCTTACTGGCCCTGTTGCTCTTTGCGGGCATGATCGTGTTGATCCTGTTGATGGCGCAGCGCATACCCAGCGCGTTCCTGCCCCCCGAGGACCAGGGGTATCTGCTGGGCGCGATCATCATGCCTGACGCTGCCAGCCTCGACCGAACCGGCGAAGTCGGCAAAGTGGCCAGTGATTTTTTCATGAACGATGAGGCCGTGGAAGGCGTCGCCATCGTCAACGGCTACAGCCTGCTGGATGGGCAGAACAAGAACAATGCCGCCGCGTTCTTCGTCGGCTTCAAGGATTTCGAAGGACGCTACAAGGACTCGGACACCATTGCGCAGCAAAGCGCCCCGGCGGTCCTTCAAAAAGCCGCTCATGGTTTTTCCACCGTTCAGGAAGGCATCATCCTGCCGGTCAACCCTCCGTCGATTCCTGGCTTGGGCACCACCGGCGGCATGGAGGTGTGGATTCAGAGCAAGGGCGACGCGAGCCTCGACCAGTTGTCCGAAGTGGTCGGCGCGCTCATGACGAAGGCTAAGGAGCGCCCGGAGCTCGGTCCCATCACCTCGACCTTCAACGTTCATTCGCGCCAGTTGATGGTCGATGTCAACCGCGAAAAAGCCGAGAGCCTCGGCGTGCCAGTGGAAGATGTCTATAGCGCCATGCAAACCATGTTCGGCTCGCTCTATGTCTCACAATTCAACAAGTTCAGCCGGCTGTGGCAGGTCATCCTGCAGGCCGAACCGTCCTATCGCCTCAAGGCCGAAGACCTGCAAGAGATTTACGTGCGCAACAGAAACGGGGAAATGGTGCCACTCAAGGCGGTGCTGACTACCCGCTACGTCACGGGCCCCGACCTGCTGACCCGTTTCAATAACTTCCCGGCGGTCAAGCTGACCGCCAATGCCGCCCCTGGCTACAGCTCCGGCCAGGCGCTCAAGGCGCTGGAAGAAATCAGCGCAGAGATCATGACCAATGATTATTCGCTGGCCTTGAGTGGCGAGGCGTTCGAAGAGAAAAAGAGCGGCGGTGCCTCGTCACAGGTCTTTATTTTCGGCATGGTGATGGTGTTCCTGATACTGGCCGCCCAGTACGAAAAATGGTCCTTGCCCATCGGGGTGCTGCTCGCTGTGCCCTTTGCCCTGTTCGGTGCCCTCCTCGCCGTACTGATCCGAGGCCTGAGCAATGACGTGTACTTCCAGATCGGCTTGACCATGTTGGTGGCACTCGCCGCCAAGAACGCCATCCTGATCTTCGAGTTCGCGGTCCTCAACCGGGAAAATGGCATGTCGGCCTATGACGCCGCGATGACCGCCGCCAAGGAACGTCTACGCCCTATCGTCATGACGTCGCTGGCGTTCATTCTCGGCTGCGTGCCGCTGGCAATTGCCGTCGGCGCATCTGAAAATAGCCGTCACTCAATCGGTACGGGTGTCATCGGCGGGATGTTGGCAGCGACGGTGGTCGCAATCTTTTTCATCCCGCTGTTCTACTACCTGGCGGAGCGGATGTTCGGGAAGAAAGACAGTGCCCAAACGGCCGCTCAACCGGCGCTATCGGCACCACCCGCACAGGTCTCGGGCAGTTCAGCAAGCCACGGGCAGGAGCGCGATTGACATGCACAAGCCCTCTCTCTCGATACTGCTGTGCCTGGGCCTGGCGGGCTGCCTGGTAGGCCCGGATTATGAACGTCCCGACATCGACACCCCGATGGCCTACCGTTATGCGGACAAGGAAGCGAAAAACCTGTCCAACGCGCTGTGGTGGGAACAGTTCCAGGACCCGGTGTTGGATGAGCTGGTCCGAAGCGCCTTGCTTGAGAATAAGGACATCAAGATCGCTGCCGCGCGCGTCGAGCAATTTCAAGGGCGCTACGGTGAGGCCAGGTCCTTGTACTTTCCCCAGGTCGGGTTGGGTGCGCAAGGTCAGCGCAGCCGATCACCACGCGACAATGGCCCAGTGCCCCTGGACTCGTCGGTCGACCCGGTGTTCAACAATTATCAAGCCCTTCTCAGCATGAACTGGGAACTCGACGTATGGGGACGATTGCGGCGCCTCAATGAGTCCGCACGTGCCGATTTGCTTGCATCCGAAGAAGGGCGCCGTAGCGTCATACTCAGCCTGGTGTCGTCCGTGGCGACGAGTTACGTGACGCTACGTGGGCTGGACCGGGAACTGGAAATTGCCCGCACGACAGCTAAGGCGCGTGGTGATTCCTACGAGATCTTCAAACTGCGCTATGGCGCCGGCACGATCTCCGAAATGGAGTTGGCGCAAAACCAGTCCGAATACCAGCGGACGCTGGCTTCGGTGGCGCAATTTGAACCTCTCGTCGCGCAGCAGGAAAATTTGCTCGCCGTGCTCATAGGGCGCAATCCAGGCCCGATCTTGCGCGGACGCGACCTGGCGCAACTGACCGTGCCGTCAGTGCCTGCCGGTTTACCCTCAAGCCTGCTGGAACGCCGTCCGGATTTGCGTCAGGCCGAGCTGAACCTGATTTCCGCGAACGCACAGATCGGGGCGGCCAAGGCCCAATATTTCCCGAACATCTCCCTGACCGGGTTGCTGGGCTCGGTCAGCAACCAACTTTCGAACCTGTTTACCGGGCCCGCGGCCACTTGGTCTTATGGCGTCGCGGCGAGCCTGCCCATCTTCACTGGCGGTGGCATCGCAGGGCAGGTCCAACAAGCCGAAGCCTTCCAGCAACAAGCCCTGCTGACGTACCAGAAAGCCATTCAATCAGCCTTCGGCGATGTCGAGAACGCCTTGGTAGTGTCGAGCAAGTCTCGCGAACAGATGGCGTTCCAGGCGGGCCAGGTGGAGGCACTGCGCACTTACGCCCACTATGCACGGCTGCGTTACGACAACGGCTACACCAGCTACATCGAGGTGCTGGACGCAGAACGCAGTCTGTTTGACGCCGAGCTAAATTACACACGCACCCGGAGCTCGGTCTTTACATCCATGATTGATATCTACAAGGCCACCGGCGGCGGCTGGGTGACCGAGGCGGATAAGCTGACAGCTGCCGATGTGCAGGGACAACGCTGACAAACCAGTCTCTCCAACGAAAAGTTAGCGGGACCGTTATTACCCAGGGCGGCTGTAGGTTGAACTTGATTCGCGAGGGTACCTGTCAGAATATTTCAGGAATTCGCTTGATCGGATAATCCGATTCTTCATAGCCGCCTGGTTTCTGCCGCTTGGGCAAGGATACTTTTCCCCTCGGCACTTTCTTGTAGGGGATTCGACTGAGCAAGTCGGTCAAGATGTTGAGGCGCGCCCGGCGCTTATCGTTCGAATCAGCCACCCGCCAGGGGGCGTGTTCTGTGTCAGTCGCCTTGAACATTTCGTCACGAGCACGAGAGTAGTCGTACCAGCGGCTGTACGACTTGAGGTCCATGCCGGTCAGCTTCCAGATTTTACGTCCATCCTTGATCCTGGCCTTGAGCCGGCGTGTCTGCTCTTGTTCACTGACTTCCAGCCAATACTTGAGCAGGATGACACCTGAATCGACGATTGCACGCTCGACGTTCGGCGTTGTTTTTAAGAAATTTGCAACCTGCTCCTTGGTGCAAAATCCCATTACCCGCTCGACGCCTGCGCGGTTGTACCAACTTCGATCGAAGATCACCACCTCACCCGCTGCGGGCAAGTGCGGCAAATAACGTTGCACATACATCTGGCTTTTTTCTCGATCGGTTGGTGCCGGTAACGCCACCACACGAAAGACACGTGGGCTGACGCGTTCGATGAGTGCCTTGATTGTCCCACCCTTCCCTGCACCATCACGCCCCTCAAAGACGATACATATCTTGATGCCCTCCTGCTTCACCCATTCCTGTAACTCCACCAGCTTGACATGCAAGCGGCGAAGTTCAGCGAAGTAGTCTTTATTCGCCAGTTTCGTTTTCGCGGCGGTATCGTCTAAACGGGAAACTCTCTTGCCTTTCGCCATACCAAACCTCTGGGATTCAAGGGCCTGACTTTTGATGAATTGATTCGGCAACTCGTATCATCCCGAGGCATGACTGGCTTGTAGAACCGGGCTATACGGGTCTACCTCAGTGTAGATTCAAATAACTTTGCCGCCACTGATTGTCGAACGGGCGTGGCGTTTCTCGGGTTTTTTGTTCGAAAGCATTGGGTTTATTTTCGCGTCAACCCGCGTCTCCGGGCGGGGCTTTTCAATATGTAATTGGGCGGCCCGACCCTATTGAGGTCGCAAGTGATTAATCAGCGCATTACCAGACTTTGATCCATGTCAGTTGAGTGAGCAGCAAGCGAAGCTAACCTGCATTCACACTTCTCCGCTCTGGAGTCATGCTGTGCGCGGAGCTCATGTTCGCCACCGCCAAGGACCACACCATACCGGCAAGGTCGCGGTGATCGGGTCGTTGTCGGACATTGAAGCAATCGTGCAGGGTAACGCCGGCACGCGTGTGAGTATCGCTGCGACGGGGATCCGTTATCAGCAAACGACACGCAGGGGCAGCTTCCTTACCCCTGTTCAGAGTTTTCTTTCCATAGGAGAGACGAAATGGCTAAGTTCGAGCCCGGTCATCTGCACATCGAGCGTCATGCGTTAAACACTGACGATGTCAGCTACGACGTGTGTATCGATTATGAAGTCATGCAGCACCCCAAGGAAGGCAAAGGGATGCACTTCACAATGCACGGCAGCATTCAGGGAAAGGAATTCAGCGAAACATTTTACCTGCCCAAAGATCAAGCCTACAACTTCGCCAGGAACGTAACGCAAGTTGCCGAGAAATACGGCATCCCTAAGACAATGAGTAGCATCGGCTCGATGCACAAGGATTACGACGCCATGTTCGAAGATGTCCGCAGGCAGTTGAACATGAAATCAGGCGATCCAGTCAAACCTGAGCACTTGGAGTGAGGAGCTATCAAGTCGGGTGATGAGAAAGCGCTCAAGCCGCCAGCGCATCAAACGCCGCGGCAATTTTCCGGGATTCGAGTAGGAGGCGGCCTCTCAGCCGCCGTCCTCTCACACCACCGTACGTACGGTTCCGTATACGGCGGTTCAGGTTATGCGGATAAACCGTTGATCGTATCCAGTATCGAGACCAGTCCAAGCCGATCCCACCGTTTCTTTGGCAGCGCCTGATTCATATGTGACGCTCCCGAGTTCCACCATGGGCATCCGCCACGTAAGGTTGCCGCGGCTGGGGCGGCACCGGTGCTGGCGCCAAACAGACCGATCCGCAGCGCGCGCAGTCCAGGGTCGCGGCCGGCCCAGTCGATCACCTGGATCAGGCGCCTGGCCAACAAGGGAATATCGAAACGCAACTCCCCGGTCAGATTGTCCATGCGCTGCTCCGACTCCGTGAGCAGGTCGAACAACAGTGAACCCAAGCCACGACGGGCGAGGAAATCGGCCACGTATTGATTACGTGGGCTGGTACGGCCGCTGCCACTGCCATGGACGAAGATCACCAGGGCCTGGGTCCTCGCCGGCAAACGCAGATCGGCCGACAACTCGACGCCTGGCAGGTCGATGGATCGAGATTGAGGTTCAAGCATCAGGAGGCTCCGTCGTGCAACCGCTCGCCGCTTCCCGCTGCCAGGCCTGGTGCATGAGATCGATGACTTCTTCGTCCGACGTCTGGGCGAAATCCAAATACCAATAACCGATCGACATCATCCACTCGGGAATGAGCGGGCAAATCACTTCATTCACTTCGCTGCGCAACGCCTCGACCGTTTCCAGCGGAGCAACCGGCACCGCGACAACGATGCGCGCCGGGGACTGCACGCGTACCGCATGAACCGCGGCCATCATGGAGGAACCGGTTGCCAGGCCGTCGTCGATCAGGATCACGACTTGGTCCTTGAGCTGCAAGGCCGGGCGATTACCCCGATACAGCTGTTCGCGACGCGACAATTCCTGCGTTTCCCGGGCGACCACGGCATCGAAACTGGCGCGGTCGATCGGGTGCACCCGCAGCGTGTCGTCGTTGAGAATTTGTATGCCACCACTGGCAATGGCCCCCATGGCAAATTCAGGGTGCGACGGGACGCCAAGTTTGCGCACCAGCATCAGGTCCAGCCGTACATTCAGGGCCGTCGCGACTTCATAGGCCACCGGGACGCCACCACGGGGCAAGGCCAGGATGATGACGTCAGGTCTATTGGCATATTTGAACAAGGGCTCGACCAGTCGCCGACCGGCCTCGACACGGTTCGGCAAAGTGGTTTGCAATGAGGGGCTCTGAATCATGGGAACCTCCTGAGACGATGGTGCCTGTCGGTTCGCTATGGACGATCCTGACCGCTAGATGGCCAGGACGCTGCAAGTTACCCGGTACAGGGTATGTTCGGTCGTGCTGCCCAAAAGTTTCTCCAGGCCATGGGACTGGACCCTGCCCATCACAATCACGTCCATATGCTGTTCATCGGCAAATGCACTCAGCACCGCGACAGGGTGCCCTTCAATGAAGTGACGGCGGTCAGCGGCCACGCCATGTCGGTCAGCCAGATCGAAAAAGGACTTTTCTTGTTCTTTGCGCAACTGCTCGCCAAGGTCCGGTAGCGCTAGACCGCCGCCGCCCATATCGCCCATGTACACCATCGAGATGTCGCAGGCGTACAGCAAGTGCAACTCGGCATCGCATTGGATGGCGAGTCCGCATGCCTGTTGGATGATCCGCTCATTGAGTTCGTTGTCCTGCGCCAGGGTACTGGACGCATCGACCGCAGCCACGACCTTGCGGGGCAAAGGATGGTCGCTTTCACCCAGC
Source organism: Pseudomonas frederiksbergensis (assembly GCF_035751725.1). GTDB lineage: Bacteria > Pseudomonadota > Gammaproteobacteria > Pseudomonadales > Pseudomonadaceae > Aquipseudomonas > Aquipseudomonas frederiksbergensis_A. The sequence continues at coordinate 3,449,325 of NZ_CP142104.1, forward strand.
AGGTACACCGGTACCGGGCAATGGCGCAGCAAGCGCCAGTCCAGGGGGGTGAAAAAAGCCCGCTTGAACGCTGACTCGTGCTGCACTTGCTTGATCAGCAAGTCGGGCTGCATCTCGGTGACGTGATCGAGAATGTCTTGCTGCATGTCATCGGCCCAGGTCACCTCCGTGGTCACCTCGATGCCTCGGTCGCGCAGGTGATTCGCCTGGTTCTTGAGCCAATCGCGATGGTCTTGCAGGTAGCCTTCGCGCGCCTGCTCCCGGTCACCTTCTTCGAGCAGTGACAACAGTTTCCAGGAAGGGATCAACGCGGCGATGTGCAAGCTCGCACCACTGGCCTTGGCCAGGGCCCCAGCGTGTCCCAGGGCATGGGAGTGGCGCAGGGCCGGGTTGATGATCAGCAATAACCGTTGATACTGGCTCATGGTCGGACTCCATGGAACTGGCACGTTTGTTCACTACCTATCACCGCGGGCCATTGTCGTATCTGCCGCTGCAACGGGCACCTTCGTTGTAGGTTCACCATCCTCTGTCAGGGCAATCGTGGCGTTGATATATATCAATGACTTTCGTCGACCAGGCCTTCAACGGCGCATGCGTGTCAGGACGGGTTGGCGGTTCGCCCTCGTCAATCACCGGCCTTTGTTTGGACCGCGATTGATCAATGTCAATCTCGTCAGTGGCAACCGGATTACCTTGGGTACATAACCCATGGTCTACGGACAGGAGAAAGGCGATGACGATCCTATTGGCCAGTCAGCGGGTGCGCCTGTATGACAGCAAAGAGCTGGATGACGTGCTGCAGGCTATGGCGCACAAGGCCGCGACTCGATACAGCGGCGATAAATATGGGGTGAGCATCCGCTGGACACGCGACGAATAGACGAAACCCGATTAAACCAAGCCGGGAAACAGCATGCACTTCTTAGCCTTGGCAATGGACTTTGACGGGACCATTGCCGAAAACGGCAATGTCCCACCGCAGGTCTGTGCAGCGCTCACGCGCCTGAAAGAGAGCGGACGCAAGTTGCTTCTGGTGACCGGCCGGGAACTGCAAGCGCTCAAGCACCAGTTTCCACACCTTGACCTGTTTGACCTGGTGATCGTCGAAAACGGCGCGCTCTTGTACGACCCCGTCACGGACACCGAAGAGCTCATCGCTGATCGAGCGTCGACTGAACTGGTGGCCAGCCTACGTGATAAAGGGGTCTCGCCGTTGTCGGTCGGCCGATCAGTCATCGCCACGTGGCGTCCATTTGAAAACACGGTGATCAGCAGCATCCGCGAACTCGGCCTGGAGTGGCAGATGACGTTCAACAAGGACGCGATCATGATCTTGCCTCCTTGCGTGAACAAAGCGTCAGGGCTGAGCGCTGCTCTGCGAAGACTGGACATCTGTGAGTTGAACGTAGTGGGCGTGGGTGATGCGGAAAACGACCACGCTTTTTTATCGATCTGTGGCTGTGCCGCGGCCGTGAACAATGCCATTGCCTCGATAAAGTCCAGCGCGGACGTGTGCCTCAGCCAGGACCATGGCGACGGGGTCTGCGAACTGGTGGAAATGCTGCTGGATAAAGACGCCGCGTTGGTGCCCATCGAGCGCACCGGGATCCCGCTGGGCCAGACCGCTGATGCGAACAAGGCCTGGCTGCCTGCGGAGTCGGTGCTGCTGGTCGTTGGCAATTCGGGCTCCGGCAAATCCAGTTTCATTACCTGGCTGACAGAGCGAATGGTCCAGGCTCGACAGGATTTCTGCATCATTGATCCAGAGGGCGACTATCTGACCCTTGATGACGCGGTAACGGTGGGTGGCCTGACCGTGCCCCCGACGACCGAGGAGTCGGTGCAACTGCTGCTACAGGCGCGGCTTAACGTTGTGGTCAACGCCCTGGCCCTGGATCCGGCGGCGCGTGTGCAACTGTTTGGCGAGCTATTGCCCGCAATTCAGCATCTTCGCAACGTTTCGGGCCGCCCCTATTGGCTGATCGTGGACGAAGCACACTACATGCTTCCCCACTGTGCCAATTGGCCTCCCGGCTTTCTCGGCAACATGGGGGCCATCATCGTTGCCCTGAACTTCGATCAAATATGCCCGGCGCTCCTTGAGGAGGTCGACGTGCTGGTCACGTTCGGCAGCACTGCCCGGCAACTGGTCGAACAGTTCGCCAAACGCATATCGCATAGCTGGCCCGCCTTCCCAGAGCGTCCATCAGGCCTGGAACATGCCTGTCTGTGGAACGTACGAAAAGGCGAACAAGTGCTGCTGCTCGACCAGGTCCAACCAGACCAGAAGCACCATCGTCACAGCGGCAAGTACGTTTCGGGAAATGTAGGCGCATGGCATGCGTTTCACTTTCCAACCCTGGGCAAAAGTGCCGCGAACCTGACGGAGTTCCTGTCCCTCTCGATGCAACTGTCCGATGTCGCTCTTGGCGAACATATGAAGGCCGGCGATTTTTCCAGCTGGTTCCGCCATGTGATCCGAGACGATGTGCTTGCCAACAAGACACGCCTCATTGAAACGGACAGCACCCTGCCCCCCAACAAAGCATTGGAGCAAATCAAACTATGGGTGCAATCGCGCTACCACCTTTAGCGGCATGCCGTTCGCATCCGGGGTCAAGCGCGCTGCTCCGGATTGCGCTTGAACAGTTCCTCAAGCGGCTAGAGCTTATGTTCAAAATCAAATAAAACTAGCCGCCTGCCAGTCCCGATCCTGGGCCTGGGCTGCATCAACCGGAATTCGAGCCTGGCATCGAAAGCGACGTCAGTGGCGCAACAACCTACGCAACGGAACCCCATCCTTGAGCACAGGGGATTTGATGACAATGTAACTGAAGTACTTGGAAATGCCGATATTCTTGTCCAGCAACCCTTCGATCACTTCCTGGTAATGCTGGATGCTGCATGTCATGAAGCGCACCAGGTAATCGTAACCCCCGCTGATCAAATGGCACTCCAGTACTTCATCGACCAAGCGAATATTGGATTCGAACTTGGCGAAGTCTTCCCGCTTGTGGTCGCTAAGCGTGATTTCAGTGAAGACCGTGACCGAGTCAGTGATCTTGGCAAGATTGAGATGAGCCCTGTAGCCGGAAATATAACCCGCCGACTCAAGCCGCTTGACTCGCTGCAGGCATGGGCTGGATGACAGCCCCACGGCATCGGCCAGACTGACGTTGGTCATTCGACCGTCCTTTTGAAGTTCAACAAGGATACTGATATCAATTCGGTCTAGTTTTATTAAACCTTCCATCGGGTACCCCTCGGTTGTCTTCAGGTTGACAGCGGTTTTAGCAAATTCAACGGCGCAAAGATAGCTGATGCTGAGCGACGAGGTCGGCCATGCTGGTGATGTAGAAATCGGCAAAATATTCTTGATTATCAGGCTCATGGCCACGGCGGATCAGGCAAAGACCCGCTGACTTTGGCGGTTGTGCCGGCGGCCGGGATACTTGCATGATGTTCTCAGGCTTGAGCTTGTTCGCCTGTAGCCATGCTCCATCCTCCAATGGATTGTTGGCGCGCGAATGCAGGTCCTCGGGAGGGATCCCCAAACGCTCGCAGAGCTGGTCGCGATCCTCGGCATCGCGGTCGCAGTACACCAGCAACCGGTAGAACTTGCGCAGGTACAGCATGGCACCGGGCGCGTCCTCGAACAGCGACCAATTGCAGGCCGAGCGGGCAAAGCTCATGCCCTCCTCCCAACTGACCTTGAGGCCCAAACGCTCTGCCAGTTGACGATGGGCAAAGCACAATAAACCACTGAAGCCCAGTTCGGAAAAACGCGGATAAAGCCCGCGCACCGCCGCGTCGAATTCCGCCAACACCGCGTCCCTGCCTGGCAGGCCCGGATGGTTGTCGAGCAAGGGTTGCAGGGCCGTCCAGACACCGGAGTCCCGATCCACCAAAACTTCGTCGCAATCGATCAGCAGCGCACGATAATCAGTCAGGTGCATGTGTGTCGCCTCCCATGATGCATTCATCAATCCGTATGCGCTAAATGCCCTCGGTCGGCACATCGTTACAGGTGCCGACCGAGACCTGAGATTAATCCAACACGCGTAGCAAAGCTGCTTCAAGAATGGTCAGTGCTTCGTCGATCTGGCTTTCTTCGGTAACCAGGGGCGCCAAGAAACGCAGGACATTTCGGTACACCCCGCATTTGATCACCAACAGCCCGCCTACCCGGGCCTGGTCGATCAGTCGTTGGGTGAGTTCGGCGTCGGGGCTGCGGGCCTCATCGTCCTTGATCAATTCGATGGCGAGCATGAAGCCGGTGCCGCGTACGTCACCGATACGTGGGTGACGTGCTTGCAAGCGCAGCAGGCCCTGACGCAGCCGCTCGCCCAATGCCCTGCCGCGCTCGAGTAGCTGTTCCTGTTCGTAAGCTTCGATCACCGCCAACGCGGCTGCACAGGCCAAGGCGTTACCGCCATAGGTGCCGCCGAGGCCACCGGGCAAGGGCGCGTCCATGATGTGCGCACGTCCCACTACGCCGGAAATGGGCAAACCACCGGCCAGGCTCTTGGCGACGGTGACCAGGTCTGGCTGGATTCCGGCGTGCTGGAAACCGAACCATTTGCCGGTACGGCCGAACCCGGTCTGGATCTCATCGAGAATGAGCACGATGCCGTGTTGCTCGGTCAAGGCCCGCAGCGCCTGGAGAAATTCCGGTGGCGCGGACAAGAAGCCGCCGTCGCCCTGCACCGGCTCGATGATGATCGCCGCGACGCGATCCGGAGCGACTTGGGTCGCCAGCAATTCGTTCAGCGCCTGCAACGCCATCTCGCTGCTGAAACCGCGATAGGCATTCGGGTAGGGAGTATGGAAGACCTCAGGCGCGAGGGGACCGAAATTCTGCTTGTAGGGCTGGCTCATGCCCGTCAGCGTCGTACCCAGCAAGGTACGCCCATGGAAACCGCCACGGAAGGAAATGATGGCGGGACGATTGGTGTGGGCGCGGGCGATCTTCACCGCGTTCTCCACTGCCTCCGCGCCGGACGTGAACAGCGCCGCCTTATAGGCTTGCTCGCCACCCACGAGTTCGCACAAACGCTTGACCAGGTCGAGATAGGGCTTGTAGGCCACCACCTGGAAGCAAGCGTGGCTGACCTTTTGCAGTTGGGCCTGCACCGCCGCGACCACCTTCGGATGATTGTGCCCGATATTCAAGACGCCAATGCCGCCGACGAAGTCCAGATAGCGCGTCCCGTCCACGTCCCACACTTCGGACCCCTGGGCCCGGTCGATGACCAGCGGATGTGCGGTGACCAAACCCCGTGGCACGAATTGATCGCGTTGACGGAGCAAGCTTGGGGTTTCTTCGACTTTACTGTTCATGGCATCTCCCACAGTGAACCAGGCAACCGGGGAACGGTTGCGATGTGTTCCACAGGTTAAGCGTTCGACGCAATTGTCTAAGCCGAACTTGGCCTCTGGGAAATTCGGATCGACTGTTTTCACCCCGGCAAACAGCAGATTCCTTCAGCCGGCTCCAGTCCCATGGAATCTGCCGGCAAACGCTCCATACAACGCAGTGTCATGCGATTACACAGGCTCTTTCGATACATCCTGCTTTGCCACTCGGGCATGCTGAATGTTCCCTATCCAGTACGAGAAGTGACCCATGGCCCTGCTTTATAAAGCCGACCCGGTACGCGGTGAACTATGGAAGCGTCTATTCGCCGAGCACGCGCCGGATATCGAATGGCGTGCCTGGCCGGACATCGGCGATCCGAAGGACATTCGCTACCTCGCCGCTTGGCAGGCGCCGGATGACGTCGAAGCACTGTTGCCGAACCTCGACGTGCTGTTCGCATTGTCGGCCGGGGTCGACCAGCTTGACCTTGACCGCCTGCCCGCCTCCCTGCCGGTAGTCCGTCTACTCGATCCTGGCATCACCCAGGGCATGTGCGAGTACGCCAGTTTCGCCGTGCTCAGCCTGCACCGGGATATGCTCCGTTATCGCCAGCAACAGCTCGCCCGGTGCTGGCAGGCGCACCTGCTGCAACCAGCGGCCCAGCGTCGGGTCGGTGTCATGGGGCTTGGCATGCAGGCCCAGCAGATCCTGGCCACCCTAAAGACCTTTGGTTTCGCCTTATCCGGCTGGGCACGCAGTGAACACACTATTGTTGGCGTGGATTGCTTCGCCGGTGATGAACAACTCCCGGCGTTCCTTGGCCAATGCGACATCGTGATTTGTGTCCTGCCATTGACCGAGCAGACCCAAGGGATTCTCAACCGCAGGTTGTTCCAACACCTGCCCAAGGGCGCGGCCCTGGTCAACATGGGGCGCGGTGGACACCTGATCGAAGAGGATCTGCTCGAGGCCCTGGCCAGCGGCCAGCTCAGTGCCGCGGTGCTCGACGTCTTGCAACAGGAGCCGGCCGCACCGGATCACCCGTTCTGGCAGCATCCGCAGATAGTGCTGACGCCGCATATCGCGGCGATGACCCAACCTGAAAGTGCCTTTGGCGTGCTGCTGGACAATATCCGTCGGCATCAACGCGGCGAATCGATGCTCGGCCAGATCGATCGCCAGCGACGTTATTGACCCGCGCCGCCCCTGCGTCGATGAAAAGCACCGAGGAAAAATCCACTGATATTTGCTGCTGAGCCTGCTGCCGATTTGAGCAATAACTGCGGCGCCTGGAGCCGCAACTTATGCAATCTACCGAATCCAGGTGTGCCCCTTGTCAGGCCTGGCGGCAGGTGAGATACCAACACTTTCAGCGGAGAAATCCGCCCGGTCACGCGCCCTGTCCATGGAGATTTGTCATGTCCAACACGCAACGCCCAGCCTACGTCTATCGCCCCATGACCGCTGCCGATGTGGCGGCGGCCCATGCCTTATCGGTGCAGTTGAAATGGCCTCACCGTTTGGCAGACTGGGCCATGCTGCAGCGTGTTTCCCAGGGATTTGTCGCGGAGGACGAGGGACGTCTGATTGGTACGGCATTCACTTGCCCGCAGGGTGATTACGCCACGATTGGCCTGGTGATCGTCAGCGATGAGTACCAGGGCCAGGGCATCGGTCGCAGATTGATGGAGCTGGCGCTCCAAGCGTGCGGCTCGCAGACCGCCATGCTCAATGCGACGTTGGCCGGCGCCCCCCTTTATGCCAGCCAGGGATTCGTTGACTTTGGCCATATCCAGCAGCATCAGGGCAACGTATTGCCCCCCGTCCCCACAGACCTGCCATCCGGCGAGCGCCTGCGCCGCCTGACCGACGCGGATCGAAGCGGCGTGATCGCACTCGCCAATGCTGGCAGCGGCCTGGATCGGCATGCCGTGCTCAACGATCTGTTCGACAGTGTCGACGAGGTCATGGGCATCGAGCGCGATGGGCAACTGCGCGGGTTTGCCCTGCTGCGTCCATTCGGTCGTGGTCGTTACATCGGCCCGGTCGTGGCAGAAAATCCAGAGCAGGCCAAGCACTTGATCGCCGTGTTGCTGGCACAAGTGCCGGAGACTTTTGTGCGCATGGATGTACCGTCCGACTGCGGCCTGGGTCCCTGGCTGGAAGCCGCCGGGCTGAAGCAGGTCGACACCGTTGCACAAATGGTTCGCGGGACCCCGCCCCAAGCCAGCGGCGGCGTACATCAATTTGCGCTAGTGACCCAGGCCATCGGCTGACTTCCCTACACCATCCCCTCTCGGAGAAACATCCTCATGCTCGAACCCACTGTCGTGCTGTTGGCCCATGCCAACGGCACTCCCGCATCCACAGTGTTCACCCGCGGCTCACTTGGAGCCAACGATCCGTTCGACAGGCAGATTGCTTATATCGGGACCGATGACATGGCTGCCGGCATCGTCCAGGCGAGCGGACGATTCAGCGTCGATGCCTACCCCTACAGTGAAACGATTGTGGTCCACGCGGGCTGCGTCACCTTGCAGAGCCAGGATCACTCGCTCGAACTCAACCCGGGTGACAGCGCTGTGATTGCCCGCGGTACATCCGTCCGGATCGAGGCGCAACCGGGTTCGTTCTGGGCGTTCTGTGCCGATATCCAGCCTGTTGAAGTGGGCAGCATGGGGCTGACGCCTCTCCCCCCGCAGACCCTGCTCTCTCCTTCGACGCCTCCGCCTGAGGAATTTTTGCTGAGCCCGACACCGCAATGTCGCTCCAACAATTTGTTTGTCGAAGACGCGACCAATCTGCGTATCGGGATCTGGGATTCGACACCTTATATCCGTAAGGCGCGGCCACACACAATGCATGAGTTGATGCACTTGCTCGAGGGCAGTGTCGTGCTGCACCTCGCGAATGGGACGGGGCTGGTGGTGAATACTGGCGATACGGTGTTTGTGGCTAAGGGGGCTCCTTGCGCTTGGAAGAGCAGCGTCTACGTGCGCAAGTTTTATGTCTGTAAGTGATCGTGTCGTGGGGCTTTTTTGGGTGTGAATATCCGTTGTTGCGGTAACGGCTGCTTAAGGTTCCGCCCTGACGGCGGAACCCTAAGCCGGCGTTACTCAAATAACCGATATACACACCGTAAAAAGCTCACAAAAGCGCCATGGCAATAGCCTGCCCCACATCTTGAGTCGACCCCTGCCCCCCCAGATCAGGCGTAATCGGCCCCTCGGCAATCACCTGCTCGATGGCCCTGAGAATACCGTCATGGGCCGCGCGGTAGCGCTCATCGCCATTGCCGAGGAAGTCCAGCATCAAGGCACCGGACCAGATCATCGCAATCGGATTAGCGATGTTCCGCCCGTAGATATCCGGCGCCGAACCATGAACCGGTTCAAACAGCGAAGGAAAACGTCGCTCCGGGTCGAGATTGGCCGAAGGAGCGATGCCGATGGTGCCAGCGCAGGCCGGCCCGAGGTCAGACAGGATATCGCCGAACAGATTCGACGCCACGACCACATCGAAACGATCAGGCTGAAGCACAAAACGCGCGCACAGGATATCGATGTGTTGCTTGTCCCAAGTGACGTCCGGGTATTGCTGCGCCATGAGCGCGGTGCGTTCGTCCCAGTACGGCATGCTGATGGAAATGCCGTTGGACTTGGTCGCTGCGGTCAGGCGCTTGCGCGGCCGGGTCTGGGCCAGGTCGAAGGCGAACTTGAGGATCCGGTCCACGCCGCGGCGAGTGAACACCGATTCCTGCAGCACGAACTCATGCTCGGTGCCTTCGAACATCTTTCCGCCAATCGAGGAGTATTCGCCCTCGGTGTTCTCGCGGATCACCACGAAGTCGATGTCCCCGGCTTCGCGCCCGGCCAACGGGCACGGCACACCGGGAAACAGCCGTACCGGGCGAATGTTCACGTACTGGTCGAAGTCCCGGCGAAACTTCAGTAGCGACCCCCAAAGAGAAATGTGGTCCGGCACCTTGTCCGGCCAACCCACGGCGCCAAAGTAGATGGCGTCGAAGCCCTTGAGTTGTTCAAACCAGTCGCTGGGCATCATCTGCCCATGCTCCAGGTAGTAATCGCAGTTGGCCCAGTCGAGCACTTCGATGCTCAAATCCAATTGCCACTTCTGCGCGGCCTGCTCCAATACCCGCAGCCCTTGCGGCAAGACTTCCTTGCCAATACCGTCGCCGGCAATCGCGGCGATTCTGAATGGTTTGCTCATCAACCGTGCCTCCTCTGTTCAAACGTTGACCGGATCACAACCCACCCATGTGGAAGGCTTTGACTTCAAGGAATTCATCCAGGCCGTACTTGCTACCTTCGCGCCCCAGGCCCGATTGCTTGATACCGCCAAAGGGCGCGACGTCCATGGAAATAAGCCCGGTATTGAGGCCGATCATGCCGAACTCCAACGCCTCGCCGAACCGCCATGAGCGGCGCAGGTCCTGGGTGAAGAAATACGCGGCCAAGCCATAAGGCGTTGCGTTAGCCAAGACCAGCGCCTCTTCTTCAGTGCTAAAGCGCATCAGTGGCGCCACCGGACCGAAGGTTTCTTCGTTGGCCAGCAGCATCCCAGCGTGGGTTTCGCCGAGTACGGTCGGCTGGACGAACTGGCTGTCGCCCTGGGGAATCTCACCACAGAGTAGACGCGCGCCTTGGCTCAAGGCCTCGTCGATGTGTCGAGCAACCTTGCTGACCGCCGCCGCATTGATCAGCGGGCCTATGTTTACGCCATCCTTCAGGCCATCGCCGACCTTGAGCTTGCCCACCTCCTCCACCAGGCGCTGGGCGAAGCGCTCGTAGATCCCGTCCTGCACCAGAATCCGGTTGGCGCAGACGCAGGTCTGCCCGGCGTTGCGGAATTTGCTGAGCATGATGCCGGTCACCGCCTGCTCCAGGTCGGCGTCGTCGAACACGATGAACGGCGCGTTACCGCCCAGCTCCAGGCTCAAGCGCTTGATGTGTTCGGCACTCTGGCGCATCAGCAGCCGACCGACCGCGGTGGAACCGGTGAAGGAAAGCTTGCGTACCGTTGGGTTGCCGGTCAGCTCTTCACCAATGCCGACAGGCATGCCGGTGACGACGTTGAACACCCCGACCGGAATGCCGACCCGCTCGGCCAGCACGGCCAGGGCCAGGGCCGACAGCGGGGTCAGGTCCGACGGCTTGACCACGATCGTGCAGCCGGCGGCCAGGGCTGGCGCGCACTTGCGGGTAATCATCGCGTTGGGGAAGTTCCACGGGGTGATCGCGGCGCAAACGCCGACCGGTTGCTTGAGGGTCAGCAAACGGCGGTCGCCGCTGGGGGCCTGGATGGTTTCGCCGTAGACCCGTCGGGCTTCTTCGGCGAACCATTTGACGAAGCTGGCACCGTAGCGAATCTCACCCTGGGCTTCCGTCAGCGGCTTGCCCTGTTCGCAGGTCAGGATCAACGCCAGGTCATCGAGGTTGTCGATCATGGCCTGATACCAGCGATCCAGCAGCGCCGCTCGTTCTGCCGCCGGACGTGCGCGCCAGGCCGGCCACGCACGGTCGGCGGCTTCGACGGCGCGCCGGGTTTCGCTGCCTTGTATTGCCGGTACCCGGGCGAGCACTTCGCCGGTGGCCGGGTTGATGACGTCCAGGGTCGCGGCGTTGTCGGCGCCGACCCACTGACCGTCGATGTAAGCGAGTTCCACCAGCAGGCTGGGGTCTTTCAGGCGATTCTTGAGCATGGCGTGGAGTCCTGTTTTGAGACAGTCTCCAGTCTATTGAGTCGCCATGGATGAGGATGCTGAAAACGCCGGCCCTACAGCCGTGAATGCTGAAAATCAGCCTTCGACGGCAGGCTTTACCGCGGCATGACTAAACGTGCATCGAGCCCAGCAGACCCTGTAGAAAACGCTCGCCAGCGTCCATCTGGCTGATCTCGATGAACTCGTCAGGCTTGTGCGCCTGTTCTATCGAGCCTGGACCGCAGACCACCACCGGCACGTTCAGGCGTTGCTTGAACAACCCGCCCTCGGTGCCGAACGAAACTTTTGCGGTGCCGGTGTCCGGGGCGGCAAAGTTTTTCAGGAAACGCACCGCTTCGACGCTCGGGTGGGTGTCGAGGCCCGGATAGACGTTCAAGGTCTCGATTTCGATGGCGGCCACGCTGGAGAGCTTCTTGGCTTCGCTCACGATCAGTTCGGCCCGCTCGCGCATCTGCTCCAGGAACCCGTCCAGGTCGTCCGCTGGCAAGTTGCGCACTTCGAAGTCCAGGGTGCACAGGTTGGGCACGATGTTCAGCGCCTTGCCGCCGACAATCTGGCCGACATGCACGGTGCTGTAGGGCACGTCGTAATCGCTGTCCTGCGCGCCCTGCTCTTGCAGTTGCTGCTGGCTCAGGCGCAGCGCGGCGATGAAATCGCAGGCCACGTGAATCGCATTGACCGAACGCGGTGCGAGGGAGGAATGCGCTTCCAGGCCGCGACAGTAGGTGCGGTAGGAACCCTTGCCCTTGTGCCCGAGCACGAACTGCATATTGGTCGGCTCGCCAATGACGCACAGAAACGGCCGAACCGGTGCCAGGTGCAGCACATCGAGCAACCGACGCACCCCCACGCACCCGATCTCTTCGTCATGGGACAGCGCCAGTTGCAATGGTCGGCTCAATGGCTGCTCGCTGGCATCAAGCATGGCGTCGATGGCCAGTGCGATAAAACCCTTCATGTCGCAACTGCCCCGGCCATAGATCCGCCCGTCCCGCACCGTGGCCTCAAACGGCGGGACCGTCCAGGCCTGCCCCGCCGCCGGCACCACGTCGGTATGTCCGGACAGGAGAATCCCCGGCACGTCCCGTGGTCCGGTGCTGGCAAACAGATTGGCTTTCTGGCCGCTTTCATCCTGGACGATCAGCGACTCGATGCCCTTGGTCAGCAGCAGATCGCGCACGTACTCGATCAAGGCCATGTTCGATTCCGAGGAGACGGTATCGAAGGCCATCAGCCGTTTGAGAATCTCCAATACCCGGGGTTTCATGAGGCCTTGCTCCGTTGCTCGACTGAAGAGAAGACGCGGTTGATGTCGAACAGCCTGACGAAACACCCGTTCATGCATATGCCGCCACGGTCACGTTGTTGGACTGCTGGGTTTTCATCAACTCGGCACTGTCGTGATGGCAAAGGATCTCGCTGCCGCCGACGATCATCCGCCGCTGCGGCGCGACGCAGTTGCACAAGCCGTCGACCCGCACCGGGCAACGACCGAGGAAGGTGCACAGCCCGGGCACGTTGGCTTTCGGGCCAACGGGTGGCAGCGTCTGGCAAGTCGTTGCCCCGCAGGTTTCCAGCCAGCCCTGGCGCAGTTCCGGTACGGAATGGATCAACAGGTCGGTATACGGATGGAACGGCGCCTCGGCAAAGGATTGGCGGCTACCGGCCTGGACCTTGTGGCCGCTGTACATCACCACGATGTCGTCACACAAGGCGCGCACGGTGGAGATATCGTGGCTGATGAACAGATAAGACACCCCCAGTTGCTGGCGCAGATCGCGCAGCAGTTCGAGAATCGCCGCGCCGACCACGGTATCCAGCGCCGAAGTCACCTCGTCGCAGAGGATCAGGTCCGGCTTCGCCGCCAAGGCCCGGGCCAGGTTGACCCGTTGCTTCTGGCCGCCGGACAGTTCGTTCGGTCGCCGGTCGGCCATCGTGCGCGGCAAACGCACCAGGTCGAGCAATTCGCCGATACGCTCGCGCAACGCCGCGCCCTTGAGGCCGAAATACATCTTCAGCGGACGACTCAGGATGGTGCTGACGCTGTGCATCGGATTGAGGGCGGTGTCGGCATTCTGGAAAACCATTTGAATACGTCGGAACTGCTCCTGGGTGCGCGACGACAGACTGCCGCCCAGGGGTTGGCCATCGAAGGTCAGCCCGCCGAGGGCCGGCACCAACAACCCGGCCACGACCCGTGCCAAGGTCGATTTGCCAGAGCCCGACTCACCAATGACGCCAATGGCCTGGCCTCGGCGAACCGTCAGGTCGATGTCTTCCAACACCCGAATCGCTGGCATGCCTTGGGCATTCTTGTTGCCGTAGCCGGCGGTCAGCCCCTGGATGGTCAGCAGGGGTGTGTCTTGGGCGATGTCGCTCGGCGGACGGATCGTCGTGTCCGGGCGCGCCGCAGCCAACAGGCTGCGGGTGTATTCGTGGGCCGGGCCCTTGAGCAACGGTGCGGTGGCGCTATGTTCGAAGATTTCGCCGCCATTGAGCACCACGATCTGATCAGCCATCTGCGCCACGACCGCGAGGTCGTGGGAGACATAGACCGCCGTGGCACCCCGTTCACGTACCACCCGCTTAAAGGCCCGCAACACATCGATCTGGGTCGTCACGTCCAGGGCCGTGGTCGGCTCGTCGAGCACCACCAGCAACGGATCGCTGATCAGCGCCATCGCCGCCATCACCCGTTGCAGTTGCCCGCCGGAGACCTGGTGGGGATAGCGCTGGCCGATGCGCTCAGGGTCTGGCAGGGCCAGGTCGCGGAACAACTCGATGGCCTTGGCCTCAAGCACGGCTCGGCTGCCCAGGTCATGAATCAGGGCGCCCTCCACCACTTGGTCGATCAGTTTTTTCGCCGGGTTGAACGCCGCTGCGGCGCTCTGGGCGATATAGGACACCCGGTTTCCCCGCACTTTCTGCAACTGGCTTTCGCCCAACGCCAGCATGTCGTGCTCGCCGATCTGTACGACCCCGCCCGCCAGCCGACAACCGCGCCGGGCATAACCGAGCAGCGCCAGGGCGATGGTGGTCTTGCCGGAACCGGACTCGCCGATCAACGCCAACACTTCACCCTTTTGCAGGGAAAAACTGACGCCTTTGACGATGTCCACCTCACCACGCTCGCCACAGGCCACCACGCGCAGGTCCTGTACTCGAATCAATTCACTCATTTCAATGCCCCCCCGAACGTCGGCTACGTCGCGACGACAACCGGTCGATGAACAGATTCACGCCGATGGTCAGTGTGCCGATGGCCAGGGCAGGAATCACGATGGCTGGCGCCCCTTGATTGAGGCCTCCGATGTTCTCGCGCACCAGCGAACCCAGGTCGGCATCCGGCGGTTGCACGCCCAACCCGAGGAAACTCATGCCACTGAGCAACAGCACGATGAAACCAAAGCGCAGGCCCAGGTCCGCCAGCACCGGGTTGAGTATGTTCGGCAGGATTTCCACGCAGGCGATGTACAGCCGGCGCTCGCCCCGGGTACGGGCCACTTGCACGTACTCCAGGGCTTCGATATTCACCGCCATGCTGCGGGCGATGCGGAAGGCGCCGGGGGTGTAGCTCAACACCGCCGTGCAGATCAGCAAGGTGACCGAGGAGCCGAAGGCCGAGACCATGATCAGCGCCAGCATTTTGCTGGGGATCGAAATGAACGCGTCCATCAGGCGACTGATCAACTCATCCAGCCACTTGGGCGACACCACTGACAAAAGCGCAAGACTGGTTCCCAAGGTGCTGGACAACACCGCGGCCACCAACGCCAGGCCAACGGTGAAACGCGCGCCGACGAGGATCCGGCTGAGCATGTCGCGGCCCAGGTAATCGGTGCCGAACGGGTACGTCGCGCTGAGGCTGTCGAAGACGTTGTCGGAGACCACCTCCCCCACCGGGTGCGGCGCCAGCCACGGGCCGAACATGGCCACCAGCAACCACATGGCACACATCACGGCGCCGAACAGGCCAAGCCAGGACTTGGCGTGGGCGTCTTTACCCAACCCTAGCGCAACGGCCGCCGTCGGGGACTTCACAATGAGGTTGTTCATTGGTTTCTCAGCCTCGGATTGGAAAGTATCGCGCACAGGTCGGAGATCAATACCAACGCCAGGTACGCCGTGCAGAACAACATGGTGCAGGCCTGGACCAGGGCCATGTCGCGGTTGGTCACGGCATCGACCATGAGGCTGGCGATGCCGGGATAGTTGAAGATCGTTTCGACGATCACCACCCCACCCAACAAGTAGGACAGGCTCAGGGCGATGGCATTGGCGATAGGGCCGATGGCATTGGGCAAGGCATGCCGAAGCACGATGCGGATATTGCTCACACCCTTGAGCCGAGCCATCTCCACGTAAGGGCTGTCGAGCTGATCGATCACCGCCGCCCGGGTCATGCGCGACATTTGCGCGACAATCACACAACACAGCGTCATCACCGGCAATGCGTAGGTGCGCATGAACTGCCAGGGTGAGGTGATTTCACTGGCATAGGACAGCGCCGACAACCAGCCCAGGTTTACCGCGAAAATCAGCACCGCCAAGGTGGCGACCAGGAATTCCGGCACCGCCACCATGGTCAAGGTGAAAAAGCTCAGGAAGCTGTCGATGCGCCCGCCCCGGCCCATGGCCGAGCCGATCCCCAGCGCCAACGCCACGGGCACCGACACCAACGCCGTGGCGGCCGCGAGCATCAACGTGTTGGGGACCCGGCCAGCCATCAGATCGATGACCGGCATGGCGTTGGACATCGACATGCCCAGGTCACCGCTGAGCAGGCTGGTCAGCCAGTGCAGGTATCGCAACACACCGGGTTGGTCCAAACCCATTTTCGTCCGCAGGGCCGCCACTTGTTCTGGCGTGGCGAACTGCCCCAGCGCCTGTTGCGCCGCGTCTCCCGGCAGCACCGCCGTGATGGCGAAGACCACCATGGAGACAATCAACAAGGTCACGACCGCCGCCCCCAGGCGGCGGCCAATCAACCAGAGTGTGTTGCTATTCATCATCCGACCCTCACGCAATATGGCCCAAACCCGACGTTCATCAGGCGTCCAGCCAGACTTGCTCGGCAAACATGTAGCCCATGAAACCGCCCAGGGGGTTGGCGCCATAACCCTTGACCCGCTGATCGGCACCATCGATGTTGCTGATGAACACCGGTACGCCAATACCGCAGTGCTCATGCACCAGCACTTGCATGTCGCCGTACATCTTGCCGCGCTTGGCCTCATCGGTTTCACCGCGGGCCTGTACCAACAGTTGGTCGAACTGTTCGTTTTTCCAGCCGGATTCATTCCACGGCGCACTCGACTGGAAGAACTGCGAGAACAGCATGTCGGCATTCGGTCGGGGGTTGATGTTGCCAAAGCTCAGCGGGTGCTTGGCCCAGTGGTTGGACCAATAGCCATCGCTCGGCAGGCGGTTGACGTTGAGCTTGAGCCCGGCCTCTTTGGCGGACTGCTGCAGCAACACCGCGATGTCCACCGAACCGGTCGCCGCCGGCGAGCACATCATCGGCATGCTGATGTCTGCCATGCCGGCTTTCTTGAGCAGGAACTTGGCCTGTTCCGGATCATAGGCCCGTTGTGGCAATTCAGCGTTGTGGAAGCGCGCCCCGGGTGCGATCGGATGATCGTTGCCGACCCTGGCGTAACCCCGGAAGATCGCCGACTTGATCTGTTCGCGATCCAGCAGCAGCTTCATGGCCTGGGTGAATTCCGGGCTTTTGCCGGGCATCTGGTCCTGACGAATGATCAAGTCAGTGTAGTTGCCCGACGGCGAGTCAATGACCCGGTGCTTGGCGCTGGCCTTGATACGGTTCGTCGAACGCGGGTTGACCTCGTTGACGATGTGCACGTCCCCCGATAACAGGGCGTTGATCCGTGACGATTCGTCGGCGATGCCGATGAATTCGATTTCGTCCAGGTACGGCAAGCCGGGCTTCCAGTAATTGGTATTGCGCACGCCAATGGA
Source organism: Pseudomonas frederiksbergensis (assembly GCF_035751725.1). Classification (GTDB taxonomy): domain Bacteria; phylum Pseudomonadota; class Gammaproteobacteria; order Pseudomonadales; family Pseudomonadaceae; genus Aquipseudomonas; species Aquipseudomonas frederiksbergensis_A. The sequence continues at coordinate 3,466,409 of NZ_CP142104.1, forward strand.
ACGCACCCCAGGCTTGAACTCCTTGACCTTGAACGGCCCGGTACCGATGCCCTGGCTGAAATCGCTGGTGCCTTCGGGAACGATCAGCATGTGCGAGACGGCAAGCACCGACGGCAATTCAGCGTTGGGGCCGCTCAACTGTATCTGCACTTCGTGGGTGCCGACGGCTTTGACGTCGGCGAACTGCGACGCCAGCGGCAAGACCTTGGAGCCGGTGATCGGGTCCTTGTGCCGCAACAACGAAAACACCACGTCGGCGGCGGTCAGTGCCTTGCCATTGTGAAAGGTCACTTCCTTGCGCAGGCTGATCACCCAGAGCGTGGCGTCGGTGGTTTCGATACGCTCGGCCAGTTCCAGTTGCGGCACCATGTGGCTGTCAAAACGGGTCAGCCCGTTATAGAACATGTAGTGGCGCACATAGTCGGTGGACGACGAACCTTTGGCCGGGTCCAGGGTGTCGGCGGTGGAACTGGTCGAGCCCGCGACACGAATGCGACCGCCAGGCTTGCCTTTGCCTGCGCTGGCGACCTCTTCATCGGCGAACAACTTGCCGGCGGTACCGAACAGGCTACCCGCGCCTGCCACCGCCACCCCGGCCAATCCGAGCATTTGCAATGCATTGCGGCGTGACATGCCGCGATTGAGCCCTTCGAAGATGCGCAGACTTTCCGTACCTGTTATCAGCTGGGTGTCGATACTGTTTTTTTTGTCAGTCATGTCAGTTCTACCTTTCGGAAGTGATAAGGCTCGATGGCTCGCGATTAATGCAATGTGTTGAAACCTGAAGCGTCCCCCGCAACTCAATGCAAATAGTCTTGAAGGCGGTAATACGCACCGACCAGAGGCAAGAACCAGGGTTTGCCAAAATGTCCGGGGATGGCCGGCCAATCGAGTTCGCGCCAAGGGTTGGCCTCGACCTTGCCAGCCATGACGTCGGCCATGACTTGCCCCATGTGCACCGACATCTGCACGCCATGGCCGCTGTAGCCCATGGAGTGATAAATGCCGCCGTGCTGGCCGGCCCGGGGCAAGCGATCGGAGGTCATGTCTACCAGTCCACCCCAGCAATAATCGACCTTCACGTGAGCCAACTGCGGGAACATCTGCACCATCGCCGCGTGCAGGACCTTGCCGCTCTTGGCATCAGACACGCTGTCAGACATGGCAAACCGCGCACGCCCGCCAAACAGCAGGCGGTTGTCCGGCGTCAGGCGAAAGTAACTACCGATCATGCGGCTGGTCACATAGGACCGGTGTGCCGGCAGCAAACTGTCGACCAGTGCCTGGGGCAGCACTTCGGTGGCGATCACGAAACTGCCCACCGGCACGATCCGCCGCCGATACCAGCCCAACCCACCCTGCTGAGAGGTGCCAGTGGCCAGCAGGACCTGCGTAGCCTGGAGCGAACCCTTGGTGGTATTGATCCGATAGCCGCCAGCGCTGGCTTTCCAGTCCGTGACGGACACGCCTTGGAAGATCAACGCACCATGACGGGCTGCGGCCTCGGCCAACCCGATCCCGAAGCGCCCGACGTGCATCTGCACGCCGTTGCGCTGCAGCAAGCCGCCATGGAACTGGGCCGAATTGACTTCAGCGCGAGTCTCTTGCGCCGATAGCAACTCGACTTCGGCATCGACCTCCCGCCGAATCAATTCGCAGGTGCGCGCCAAACCTTCGTAATGCATGGGCTTGGCCGCCAGCTTGAGCTTGCCATTGCGCGTGAAGTCGCAGGCAATCTGCTCCTGCTCCACCAGCGAGACGACGCTCTGCACGGCGCTTTCATAGGCCTGGTAATAGGCGCGTGCTTTATCGGCGCCGAGGCTGGCACTCAGTGCCGCGTAATCCTGGGCAACGCCGGTATTGCATTGGCCGCCATTGCGCCCCGACGCTTCGCCAATCACCCGCCCGCCTTCCAGCACCGCCACATTGGCGCCCTTCAAGGCCAGCGCCCGGGCCGCAGCCAGGCCCGTGAAACCACCCCCGACGATCGCCACATCGACCTGCCCGGGCAACGCACCGAGCTGGGCACCGGTAAACTGCGGTGCGGTGTCGAGCCAGTAAGACTCACTGCCCATGTCTAACCCCTTATGCCTTGAAGAGTGCCCAGAGACTCAGAGACCGACCAGACCGGCCAAACCGCCGATGTCCGGGATCTGGTGGTAGCTGTAGCCGGCGTTTCCAGGCAGTTCATGACCGCGGGCAACGAAAGCTTTGTTTTTGATTTTCATGTCGTCGGCCGGCATCAGGTCATAACGGAAGCTCGAGGACACGTGCAGGACATCCTCCGGCCCGCAGCCGAGGTTATCGAGCATGAACTCGAAGGCGGCCAGGCGCGGCTTGTAGGCTTGGGCTTGTTGAGCCGTGAAGACTTTATGGAAAGGCGCGCCGAGCTTGTCGACGTTGGACATGATCTGCTCGTCCATCGCGTTGGAGAAAATCACCAGGGGAATCTTGTCGGCGATTTTCGACAGGCCGGCCGGTACGTCGGCATGGGGACCCCAAGTTGGTACGGCATCGTAGTAGAGCTGGCCTTCGCCTTTGTACTCGACACCCCAGCGCTTGCAGACCCGGGCCAAGGCAGTCTTGAGGATTTCATCATACGGCCGCCAGTCACCCATGACCTGGTCCAGGCGATAGGCCGAGAAATCCTTGACGAACTGGTCCATCTGCTCGGCAGGGACTCGATCGGCGAACAGCTCGCGCGTCATGGTTCCCATCTGAAAGTTGGTCAACGTGCCGTAGCAGTCAAAGGTAATGAACTTGGGGCGAAGGAAGCTCATGAGTGCAGTCCTGAGTGATGGTTGAGGTCATGAGGGGCAAGCAATTGCGCCGTTTCGCAAGGCTGGGTGCAACGCTGCATCACGGATTTATTACAGCATCATGAGACCGTGCATAAACGGTTAAAAGTATAGGTCGCTTGGCACAAACCACCGTTTTTCGGGGCCTGCTCAGCAGACTGTGCGGGATGCGCCAAGCGTGGGCATTTACGCCGTTTCCAAGGGTTTTGCGGACGTTTATGGTGCGCAAAAACCAGTCGAAACGCTGCGTGCGGCAGAATCTACGCCTGCGTGACACCTGCAATAACAAGAACGGGCGCATCCCCGGAGGATGCGCCCGTTCATTGTTGGGTGGGTTGGATTTCCTGTGCCCTCAGAACTCCGCGACCTTGCCCCAGGCAGAAGATTGAAAGCGGTCCGGGTGATAGGGGCGCGGATCAACCAGTGGGGTCATGTCACAGACAATGTCGGCGATCAAGTGTCCCGCACCAGGACCAATGCCGAATCCATGACCACTGAACCCCGCCGCCAGGACCAGGCCAGGGAGGCTCGCCATCTCGCCGATGCCCGGGACGCCGTCAGGCGTGCTGTCCACATAGCCTGCCCAAGCCGCGGTGACCGACGACGCCTTCAGCATCGGGATCAGGTCTACCGCGCGCTTGTAAGTCAATTCAACCGTCGAGGCGTCGGCTTTCGGATCCAGAATGCGCATGCGCTCCATCGGCGTTGGCTGGTCCAACCGCCAGCGGCCCCAACCTTCGTGCCCCGACAGGACGCCTTGCAGGCCGCCGGGTGCAAGCTTGCGCCACCTGCGCTGGAACATCGGCAGGAATTGCGGTGCGAAACGCAGCAGTTGCGGGGTCGGGTCAACGCGCCCTCTGCCACTGATGGCCAGCGTGAAGCCTCCATCAGCGCGACGGGTCATGGAGACTTCATCCGTGTGGATCGCATCCGGGATCTCTGCGGCGCTCTTGGAAACCGCCAGTATCGTCTGGCGAATGGAAGCCTGGGGAAACCGGATGCCGTACTGACGGCAGAAAGAGGATGCCCATGCGCCCCCGGCCAGCACTGCGAGCTTGGTGCGTATGGTGCCCTTTTCGGTGACGACAGCGGACAGGCGGCCACCCTCGGTCTCGACGCCGCGTGCGGCGCAGCCCTGGTGCACCGTGCCGCCCAGCTTGATGATCGCCCGGGCAACCGCCGGCGCGGCACGGGATGGATCTGCCGTACCGTCGGTAGGCGAAAAGACCCCGCCTTTCCATGGCTTGCCGGTCACCCGACCACGTTCGGCGGCCTGCTGCGCCGTCAGCATGTGGGTTTTTACATTGACGGTGCGGGCAAACTCACCCCATTTTGCCCAACCAGCCAGCTCTTTTTCGTTGTTGGTCAGATAGAGCAGGCCGCATCTTCTGAAGCCGGTGTCTTCCCCAGTCTCTGCCGCGAATTGCTCCCACAGATCCAGGCTTTTGGTCGACAACGGCAACTCGCGGGCGTCTCGATTCTGCTGGCGGCACCAGCCCCAGTTTCGACTCGACTGCTCTGCCCCCACGCGCCCCTTTTCTACCAGCGCGACCTTCATGCCGCGCTTGGCCAGGTAGTAAGCCGTGAAGGTTCCGATGATGCCGCCGCCGATCACGACAACGTCAGCGTGTGTCGGAAGTTCAGAATTCGTCTCTACGGAAATTAACGGTGCTGGCATTTTAGGGATGTCCATTGAAGGCCTGGGGCGTTTAAAAAGCGTCTTGTTCAGCCAGTCGCAGGTGCATTGGCCTACACCGAGGATTGCGACCAGGGCAAGCCGCTGCTCCGTTCTGGAAGCATCAGTGCCGTGCTGAATCTTGGTGTTATTACAACACCAAGAAACCGTGCATAAACGGTTAAAAGTATAGGTCGGCTGGTACAAACCACCGTTTTTCAGGATGTGTTCAGCAGACTGTGCGGGATGCTTCGGTACCTGGTGCGAGAGACGCAGTTTTGTGTGTATCCGATATTTGGGTGACGGCGCCTGCTCGCGATGACGCCGGAAAACCCAACATTCATGTGAAGCATTGGCACGCAGCGAGTGAATGCCAAGTTAGTCCGGCAGATACGGCAGATTCTCCTTTGCGCCCTTGAAGAACGGCATATTTTCTCTGGGCTGCTTTGTTAGCTTATTGAGCAGACTCGACATGCTGCTCTAAAGGACCACTTGGATGACTACCCAATCTTCGAATCGCTACAGCGTTGATCTGCAAACCGCCCACCTGTTCTACGTCAATGGCGGTTGGTCTGCGCCGGTCAGCCCGGCCAGTTTGCCGGTTGTCAATCCGGCGACGGAGGAAGTCGTTGCACAGGTCGCCAGCGGGTCTGCTGAGGATGTCGATCAGGCGGTCGCGGCGGCGCGTGCCGCGTTTGCCGATTGGTCTGCCACTTCTACAGCGCAGCGTGCGCGGGTGCTGGGCAAGATCCATGAGCTGATCCTTGAACGGAAAGAAGCGTTTGCCCAGGCGATTTCCGTGGAAATGGGCGCAGCCATCGGTTCTGCACGGGCGATGCAAGTGCCCCTGGCGGCCGAACACGTTCGGGTCGCCCGCGACCTGCTGTCCACTTACCGTTTCCAGACAGTCGAGAACGGGACCGCGATCCAACGTGAACCTATCGGCGTCTGCGGCCTCATCACTCCCTGGAACTGGCCGCTTTATCAGATCACTGCAAAAGTCGCCGCGGCGCTGGCAGCCGGCTGTACGGTGGTCCTTAAGCCCAGTGAGTTGTCGCCCCTTAGCGCCCTTCTGTTTGCGCAAGTGGTCCATGACGCGGGCCTTCCACCGGGCGTCTTCAACCTCGTGAACGGCAGCGGTCATTTGGTTGGCGCGGCGATGGCCGCACATTCTGATGTCGACATGATTTCGATTACCGGCTCAAACCGCGCAGGCGCACTGGTGGCACAGGCGGCCGCCCCGACGGCGAAGCGGATCGGGCAGGAACTGGGCGGCAAATCCCCGAACATTCTGCTGCCCGATGCCGACTTTGAAAAAGCCGTCCCACTGGGCGTCATGGCGGCGTTTCGCAATGTCGGGCAATCGTGCAGCGCCCCCACTCGAATGATCGTGCCCAAGGCCCGGCTGGCGGAGGTCGAAGCGCTGGCGGCCGCCACCGCCAATGCAATCATCGTTGGCGATCCGCAATCACCGGAAACGGTACTCGGCCCTATCGCCAATGAGGCCCAGTTCAATCGCGTGCAAGCCATGATCGAGGCCGGCCTGCATGAGGGGGCCAAACTGCTGTGCGGCGGACTGGGACGTGTGCCGTGTTTTGATAAGGGCTTCTACACCCGTCCGACGATTTTTTCCGAAGTGGATAACGCTATGCGGATCGCCCAGGAAGAAATTTTCGGACCGGTGCTGTGTATCATCGCCTACGCAACCATCGATGAGGCGGTCGCTATCGCGAACGATACGATCTATGGCCTCGGCGCTCATGTTCAATCACAGGACCTTGATCTAGCGCGCACCGTGGCTTCTCGTATCCGCGCAGGGCAAGTGCTCCTGAACTACCCAGCGTGGAATCCCATGGCACCCTTCGGTGGCTACAAGCACTCGGGTAATGGCCGTGAGTACGGCGTCTTCGGCCTCGAGGAATATTTGGAGACCAAGGCGATCGTTGGGTTTGGCGCACCTGACCTAGATCGATAGATTGATAAAGGGCTCGCCGGCCAGCACGGCGACTTGCTGCGGGGCCAGCCACAGCGGGAACAGGCTGCTGTACTGCTCAATCAGGATCCCGGTATCAGCTCGGCCTTGTAGTGTTCGCCTTGGGCTTCGAAATGGATGATGGCAGCGTCGCGCGACAGTTCGCGGCGGCTGACCGGTGGACCGGCGCTGGCCAGTTCCTGCATGCGGGCCTGAATGTCTATCTGCTTTGGAATCGCGAACAAAAGATGACGCGCGCCGAGTCGGTCTTTCTGGAGCGTTTCGAGCAGATGCTTATGACGACGGACGTGGCGGGAAGGTTTTAGGGCCTTCATCCAGCGCAAAAAGTCTAACGTTCAATCCTTGCTCAATTTGGGTATGGCAATACGGCTACCTGCTTTGATTTCGCGCAAAGCCAGACTTGACTGAATAGACGCGATACCGACCTGGCGCCTCAGCACTTGCTCGATAAAATCGCTATAGCTATCAAGATCCTCTGCCAGCACTTGAAGCACATAGTCGGCGTCGCCGGTGATCTTGTGGCAGGCCAATACCTGTGGCAATTGCGCAATCACTGCCTCGAAGGCGTCCGGAGCGTGATCGGCATGGGTAGAAAAGCGAATGTGCACGAATGCCATGATATCCAGCCCCAGCATTCTTCGATCAAGTGTCGCCTGATAACCCTTGATCACCCCCGCCTCTTCCATTCTCTTGCGCCTTCGCCAGCAAGGCGTGAGGCTCAACGAAAGCCGCTCACTGAGTTCGGCGTTGGAAATGCTCGCATCGTCCTGCAATAACTCAAGAATGGCCAGATCGGTCTCGTCGAGACTGATACGTCTGGATATATTTTTCTTCATTTCGCCATTCCTGAGTTAAATCGTCCGATAAATATAGAGATACACGCAAACAAAGCAAAGAAATCGCGTCCTGACCAGAACAGAATATTTGCACTGGCTCACATTAACGGATGCGCAGAATGTTTACAGTTTTCAGTGATTCCCACCGTCTGCACCATGGCACCGAGTTGAAGGATGGCGTACTCAAGCCGTCATTCGAGCAGCCCAGTCGGGCCGACACCGTTCACAACCGCGTCAAGCAAGTAGGCCTTGGCCAGATAGTCGAACCGCGCGTGTTTGACCGCTCGTGCTATGTCAATGCGCACAGCGAGCGCTACGTGAGCTTCCTGGAAAGCGCCTGGTCAGAATGGTGCGCAACAGGACGCACTCATGATGCCTTGCCACTGGTATGGCCTGTACGCGATTTGGCCAACGAACAGGTGCCAACGTTTATTGACGGCAAACTCGGCTTCTATGCAATGGATGCCGGTTCACCCATCACCGCCACCACCTGGCAGGCGGTCAAGACCAGTGCCGATATCGCCCTGACAGGCCTGGCACTTATCGATGAAGGCCACGACAGTGCCTTTGCCCTTTGCCGTCCGCCGGGCCATCACGCGGCGCGGGAATACATGGGCGGTTACTGCTATCTCAACAATGCGGCCATTGCCGCACAGCAGGCGATCACCCAGGGCGCCAAACGTGTCGCGGTACTCGACGTCGATTTTCATCACGGCAACGGCACCCAGAACATTTTTTACCAGCGCAATGACGTCATGTTCGTCTCGCTGCACGGCGAGCCGGCCGTGTCCTATCCCTACTATTCGGGGTTCAGCGGTGAAGTCGGCGCCGGCCATGGCGAAGGGTTCAACCTCAACTACCCGTTACCGAAAAACACCGCGTGGGAAACCTACCGCGACGCCCTGCTTCATGCCTGCAGGAAACTTCAGCAATTCGCGCCAGAAGTATTAGTGATCTCACTGGGCGTCGACACGTTCAAGGACGACCCGATCAGCCACTTCCTGCTGGAAAGCGAGGATTTCATCGGGATCGGCGAGCTGATAGCGAGTGTTGGCTGCCCCACCCTCTTCGTGATGGAAGGCGGCTACATGGTTGATGAAATCGGAATCAATGCGGTGAACGTACTGCATGGCTTCGAAAGCAAACGCGCCTGAACACCTCAGCTCTATAACGTTTAACTGGATGGATTGGAGAATAAAAAAATGACGCTCTTCCTAGATGTCGATGATGCCGCATGCCTGTTCGCCAAGGTCGGCATCCGCCGGGCAATCCGTGAGATGGCCACCTACATCGAAGCAGACTATTTACGCTGGGCGCAGTTTGACAAGTCGCCGCGCACGGCAAATCACTCCCCGGACGGTGTGATCGAGTTGATGCCGACCGATGATGGCGAGCAGTATTCCTTCAAGTACGTGAACGGCCATCCGGACAATGGTCAGCAGAACCTGCTGACGGTGATGGCATTCGGTCTGCTGGCCGATGTCCGCAGTGGCTATCCAACTTTGCTTAGCGAGCTGACACTGACCACCGCCGTTCGCACAGCGGCAACCTCGGCATTGGTGGCGCGTGCGCTTGCCCGTCCAGGGGCCACCTCGATGGCTCTGATTGGCAACGGCGCTCAGAGCGAGTTTCAGGCGCTTGCCTTCCATGAAATGCTGGGCATCAACGAAATCCGCATCTTCGATATCGATCGCGATGCCTCGCTCAAGCTGCTGCGCAACCTGGCGGCTTTCCCGACTATAAAGGTGATTCACGCCAACTCCGTACACGAAGCGGTCAAGGGCGCGCACATTGTCACCACCGTTACGGCCGACAAGGCCTACGCAACGATCCTGACGCCCGAGATGATCGAGCCCGGCATGCATATCAATGCCGTCGGCGGCGACTGTCCGGGCAAGACCGAACTACACGCCGACATCCTGCGCAACGCCCGGGTCATCGTGGAGTTTGAACCACAAACACGGATTGAAGGTGACATCCAGCAACTGGAGGCTGACTCGCCCGTCGTCGAGTTTTTCCGGATTGTGCAAGGCGACGTCCAGGGACGCGAGAGCGATGAACAGGTGACGGTGTTCGATTCCGTGGGCTTTGCCCTGGAGGATTTCTCGTCGCTTCGCTACCTGCAGGCGATGGCGCAAGAACACCAGGTCGGCCGGCACATCCACCTGGTGCCAACGCCTGAAAATATAAAAAACCTGTTCCAGATGCTTGATCAGCAACCGACCAAAGCCGCCCATCTGCGCACGGCCAGTTGACCTCGCGGTGACGCCCCAAGGCATATGCAGCGGGCCGTCACTGTCCAAATAAAACAACACCGTGACCCGCCATTGCATCCTGACTATGGCGCTGGACAACCACTTTTCTGCCAAAACTCAAAAACATAAGATCAAGAGGTTTTGAAATGAAATCGAATTTATCAGAGCAGGTTGAGCAGCCTGCGCTGCAGCGCACGCTCAGCAATCGTCACATCCAATTAATGGCAATGGGAGGCGCCATTGGCACGGGTTTGTTCATGGGCTCCGGAAAGATCATCGCCCTCTCCGGCACCTCGATCATCCTCATCTACATGATCATTGGCCTGTTCGTTTACTTCGTCATGCGTGCCATGGGCGAAATGCTGCTTTCCAATTTGAATTTCAAGACCTTTGCGGATTTTGCTGGCGCCTACCTGGGGCCTCGCGCCGCATTTTTCCTCGGCTGGTCGTATTGGCTGAGCTGGAGCGTTGCAGTGATCGGCGATGCCGTCGTCGTCGGAGGGTTTTTCCAGTACTGGTTCCCCCATCTGCCTGCCTGGATACCGGCCATCGGGATGCTGGCGACACTGTTCGCCCTGAACGTGCTGACGGTAAGGCTTTTCGGTGAAGTCGAATTCTGGTTCGCGATCATCAAGATCATCGCCGTCGTGACGCTTATTGGCGTCAGCATCGTGCTGATTGCCAGCTCGTTCGTTTCTCCCAGTGGCGTTACCGCGTCCCTGGGCCATCTGGTCGATAAGCAGGCTGCATTCCCTAATGGCCTGCTTGGTTTCTTCGCCGGTTTTCAGATGGCCATATTCTCATTTGCCGGCACTGAGCTGATCGGCACCGCGGCGGCAGAAACCCGGTCTCCGGAGCGGACCCTACCCAAAGCGATCAACTCGATTCCGCTGCGAATCATCCTGTTCTACGTGTTGGCATTGGGCTGCATTATTGCCGTGACGTCCTGGCAACAGGTGTCGCCGGTTAAAAGCCCTTTTGTCGAACTTTTCCTCGTCGCAGGCTTTCCCGCAGCAGCCGGCATCGTTAACTTCGTGGTCCTTACATCCGCCGCTTCATCGGCCAACAGTGGCGTATTCTCATCCAGCCGCATGCTGTTCGGGCTGGCGAACCAGGACAACGCTCCGGGTATTTTTCGGCGACTGTCGGGCAACAGCGTACCCCTGCTGAGCCTGGCCTTCACGACAGTGTTGATGCTGCTGGGTGTGCTCGTGCTGTTCATCGTTCCGGAAGTCATGACGGCATTCACCATCGTTTCCACCGTGTCAGCGATTCTGGTGATCTTCACGTGGTCGACCATCCTCGCGTCCTACATTGCCTATCGCAAAAAGCGTCCTGAGCTTCACGCAAAATCGGCCTACAAGATGCCCGGCGGCGTGCCAATGGCATGGTTCTCACTGGCGTTCATGGGCTTCGTTCTGTGCCTGCTGGCCTTGAGGCCTGACACCCGCGTTGCCTTGATGGTCATGCCGGGGTGGTTCATATGGCTGGCCATTGCTTATCAGCTGACACGTAGCTGGAAGCCTAAAGCCGCGGTTGAATCGGCAAGTCAGTTCGGTTGAGCTACCCTAACGAGGCCTCTGCGCCAATCCTGGGCAGCACCCGCTGACCTGGCAATGCAGCTAAAGCCTGCTGCTCGCCGTTGCGGTGTGTCGGTCAATAGATAGACTGACCGACACGCCGCAATAATCAGTGAATGGATCGGGGGAGCACGAATTAATTTTATCTTGAAGATTAACTTTTATCGCGAGTTCTGAGACTTTCAGGCAAGCCCCAAATCAGAAGTGCTGCGGCGATCAGGCTTGTCGCCCCGATGATGTAAAGAGCCGGCGTTGTGCTGCCGGTAAAGTCTTTTATGTACCCAACCATCACGGGACTGACGATGCCGCCCATTTGACCAACCGTGTTGATTAACGCTATGCCGCCAGCTGCCCCGGCCCCGGCGCCCGCAAGCAACTTCGGCGGCAGGGCCCAGAACGCCGGAATCGAGGCGATGATACCGGTGCCCATCAGCGCCAGTGACACGATCAGAAACACCGTGTGATTGGCGAATATCCCGGCACTGACGAACCCGATTGCACCCACAACTATCAAACCGCAGACAAACTTACGTCGCTCGCCTGTTGCATCCGACAAACGGCCAATCACCAGCATGCTGATCGCACCGCATACGTAGGGTACGGCGGTCAACAGACCGATAATAGTCGGGCTTTCAGTCCCTGCACTTCGGATCAGCTGTGGAGCCCAGAAGTTAAGCCCATAGGACGCCACTTGAATAAGGAAATAAATGAACGCCAGCATTGCGAAGCCTGGCAACTTCAGGGCTGCCAGCAAAGAACCATGTTTCTGATTAGGCTCATGGCTTGCAATACGAGAGGCCAGGTAGGTTTGTTCATCTGCGCTTAGCCAATGGGCATCGGCAATGCGATCTTTTAGCGTGAAAAAAACCACCAGACCTAGACCTACGCAGGGAATGCCCCCCAGCAGGAATAGCCAATGCCAGCCACGCACGTCGAATAAACCGTCCATATGCCCCAGAACCAGACCGGACACGGGCGCGCCTATCAACCCAGCGAACGCAGAGGCCAGGAACAACGTTGAGGTAATACGACCGCGATAGTTTTGCGGAAACCATAACGTTAAGTAGTAGAGCACACCCGGTGCGAAGCCCGCTTCCATGGCGCCGATAAGAAATCGAAGGACATAGAACTGCCATTCGGTCGTCACGAAAATCATCAACGCCGTTGCTACACCCCAGGACATCATGATGCGTGCAATCCAGCGACGTGCGCCCACCTTGTAAAGCATCATGTTGCTGGGGACTTCGAACAACACATAACCGACGACAAACAGCCCCGCGCCTAGTCCATATGCAGTGTTACTTAAGCCAAGATCAGTCTGTAACTGAAACTTCGCGAAACTTATATTTATTCGGTCAAAGAACGCGAACAAATAACAGACCATAATCAATGGCATGAGACGCCACGCCACTTTTGAAATCAGCTTTTTCTCATCTATGGATGCAGCAGAGGTGCCTACATCAGCGGTAGAAACAGAAATGGACATGGTACTTTCTCCAGGCGAGCTCCCTTTAAGGGGCTACTTTGTTTTTGTTGTCTGGTTGACGGCACTGGCCGTCTTATAAAAATCAGATTCAGTGACGGGGTAGCGGATGCAGGTCACAGTTGCGTCCTGCCTTCACCACTTGTCCAGGCAGGTCATGCCCCAGCAATGACGGCAAGGTGCGCGATAGCGTCAGCAACTTCTGGAGGTCGATGCCTGTCGTAATACCCATTTCATCGCAGAGATTCACCAAGTCTTCGGTGCATATGTTCCCGGACGCGCCCGGCGCAAAAGGACATCCACCCAGCCCACCCAGCGAAGCGTCAAAACGACGAGCGCCAGCTTCATAAGCAGCCAATACGTTGCTCAGTCCCAAGCCACGGGTGTTATGAAAGTGAAGGGTTATCGCGGATGCTGGCAATCGACCTAACAGGCGTTGCACAAGTCGATAAACCTGACGGGGATTTGCCATCCCAGTTGTATCTGCCAACGTAATGCCCTGTACTCCGAGTTCCAGATAGGCTTCCACCAACCGCATGACGACGTCCTCGTCAATGTGGCCTTCGAACGGGCAGCCGAACGTTGTCGCGACCGTGCCGTTCAGGCGGACAGTGCTGTCGCGGGCAAGCGACACCACTTCATCAAATGCGGCCAGCGATTGTTCGCGGGTCATTCGCATATTCGCCTGGTTATGGCTTTGACTTGCCGACAGCACCAGGTTCAGTTCGTCTGCATTGGCCTGAATAGCGCGCTGAGCGCCTTTCAAATTCGGTATGAGGGCAACGTAGATAACACCAGCATGACGCTTGATGCCCTGGAACACTTGCTCCCCGTCGCGCAAGGCTGGAATGGCCTTGGGGGAGACAAAAGAGCCCGCTTCGATGCGGCTGAAACCGCACGACGACAGCTCATTGATCAGGTTGATCTTGTCCGCCGTTTCAACCCAGACAGGTTCAATTTGCAGCCCATCGCGCGGGGAGACTTCCTGGATGATGAGGCGCTGCGAGTAGTCAGTAATCATTGCACCACCCCCCCATCCTTCAAGCGCTGAATCATCTCTTCACTCAGACCTAGATCGCCCAGCACCGCTTGGGTGTGCTGGCCCAGGCTCGGTCCTTGCCAATTCACATTGCCTGGTGTGTCGGACATTTTAGGAACGATGCCTGGCATCTTGACGGAGGCTCCACCCGGAAGATCTGCATCTAAAATCATGCCGCGAGCCAGATAGTGTGGGTCGGCAACGATGTCCGCTACAGAGTAGATGCGCCCGGCAGGCACTTCGGCCTTTTCTAACGTGTCGAGGACGTAATCGATGGGATGCCTGGAGCTCCATTGGCTGATGGCCTCGTCAAGCAGGTTGCACTGGATAGCCCGACCATCATTGTGCGCAAAAGCAGGATTCTCGCCTAAATCAGACCGGCCAATTGCAGCCATAAGACGTTTGAAAATGGGGTCGCTGTTGCCTGCAATCACTACGTACGCACCATCGCAGGTAGGGTAGGTGTTCGATGGCGCGATACCCGGTAGCGCGCCGCCGCTGCGCTCACGGACATGGCCAAGCATGTCGTACTCCGGCACGAGACTTTCCATGACGTTGAAGACGCTTTCTGCCAGTGATACGTCCACCACTTGCCCCTCACCCTGCCCCGTCTTGACCCGCAGGAGCGACATCAGTGCGCCGATGACCGCATGCATCGAAGCCAGGGAATCTCCAAGGCTCACGCCGACGCGTGCCGGCGGAATCCCGGGAGTGCCGGTGGTGTACCGAATTCCGCCCATCGCCTCGCCAATAGCACCAAAACCAGGACGGTCACGATACGGGCCCGATTGGCCATAGCCGGAGATCCGCACCAAGGTCAGCTTGGGGTTCAGCTCACGCAGGACATCCCAGCCAATGCCTAATTTTTCAAGTGCACCAGGCCGCAGGTTTTCAATCAGAACATCGGCGCTTTGCGCCAGCTGCTTGACGATAGCGATGCCTTCGGGGGACTTGAGATTCAGTGCCAAAGACTTCTTGTTCCGCGATTGCAGGTACCACCAAAGGGAGGTGCCCTCATGCAACTTTCGCCATTTTCGAAGGGGATCCCCCTGCCCCAGCGTCTCGATCTTGATAACCTCAGCGCCAAACTCCGCCATGATGCGCGCAGCAAAAGGGGCAGCAATAAGGGTACCGATTTCAATTACGCGGATACCGCTAAGAGCAGTCATGGGTTGTCCTCTGTATTTCTTGGAATTTGAGCCAAGACTAGAGGACAGATCCCCGCATAATCCAACGGTGATTTGGAAAGGGGTGTTCGCGTTTCGCGAACGAATGTTTCAAGGCTGGGATTGTTGGAGATGATCAAATAACAACCGGCTAACCGGCGACAGGGACTCGCGCTCACGCACCAGCAACATTAGCGTACGGTTGGACCACTCATCACTGAGGTGTACCGCTGTCAGGCCCAACCCCCTTCCGAATAGCTCAAACGCTTTCAGCGGCAGAATGCCGATGCCCATATTGGCTTGAACCATACGGCACACTGCGTCGAAACCTGGAACATGAATACGCAGACGCAAGGGTTCGCCCAGCGCTTTCGCCGCTGCATGGATACGGTTATTGATGGAGCTGGCGGAGTGCAGGCCTATTTGGTCGTATTTCAATGTCTGTAGAAATGCGACTTCGTCAAAGCTTGCTAGCGGATGGTCATTGCGCATGGCTACGATAAGGCGGTCACTGCGATATGGCACGCTGAAGAGACCTTGCGAATCGCTATCCATTGAACAGATACCAACGTCGGCCACACCGTCGATGATGCCTTGAACTACCCCATCACTAGGGCGCTCTTCCAAATCAACCTTCACTTGAGAATGATTTAATACGAAATCGTGCAGATCCTCCGGTAAGAACTGGATGATCGCCGACAGATTGGCAAGCATGCGAACGTAGCCACGCAGCCCCTGCAAGTGCTCCCCAACCTCAATACCAACCTTCTCGACCTCGGTCAGCATACGACGGGCATGGTGTAAGAGCGTTTCACCCGCCGCCGTCAGCGTCATTCCTTTTGCAGTGCGCGAAAACAAGGGTATGCCCAGCACCACTTCAAGCTCCACCAACCGCTTGCTGGCAGCCGAAACTGCGATGGCTTCTCTCGATGCAGCGCGCGTCAATGTGCCTTCCTCATGGACAGCCACGAACAACTGCAGGGTTACTAGGTCCAGGCGCCGGATGAGCTGTTTATGGAGCATTAGACGTTTCCAGCAATGGAGAGAAAAACTAGCTTAACCTAGTGCAGCCGTAGTCATAGAATTCAATGTGTGCCTATAAATCCAGCGGCGGCACGCGGCGATTTCTTGCGTCTCACCAGCGACCAGATCGGCGGCAATTTATCGCCGCTCAAGGTGTTCAGAGATCAACGACGGCCTACGAGATGCCCGGCGGCGTCTCAGCATGGGAAGTTCTTTAGCTCAAGTCGTGAAGTTCTTTGGTGGTCGCCGGGCCGATGGTGAACTCGGAAAAGCGCGCTTGGAGACCGCTGCGCTCAGGCGTACAAGCTGTCGGCCCCACCTCATAACTGTCTGCTTCCGGGAACGGGGCCAGACGCAGCAGAGGCCAGAAAATGCCGTCACAGGAGGCCTGGATCCGCAGGGAGCCTTTTGAGACAGTGACCCGCAGATAGAAGTCTTCAAGTTCTTTGAAAGGTTGGGAGACTGACCAGTCCGATTTATCGTCCGTGACGACGGTACTCAGAAATAATTCACCGTCGGTGAACTCCACCCCCGTTTTTATCCAGCGCGTTTCGTCAATTCGCACCATCAGGCCGGCTTGATCGTAAAGGGTACGAAATTCACCTTGGATACGAATCTGCGCAGTGAATTCGCTAGCCGTTGGGAAACCCAGGAAATGACCGGTATCTCGCATGAAGCCGTAATGAGTTTTACGCCAGAAGTCGGTTTGCTCATCGGTGGTGATCGTGAGGCCGGTTCCATCCGCCACCCAATCTGCGGGTGGGTTCAGCCACGTTCCGGTACGCATGTCGATGCTCATAGTTTTATCCCTTTGTCCAAATGTTAACGCAAGTGATAGGCGTCGATGGCGTTGAGTTCATAAAACGCGCAGCTATCTCAGACTGCGTTTTGACGAGTCGTTCAGCAATAGCCTTGACTTGTGCGTAAGTCGCTGCGGTGGTGCAGACGGGCCAGTCCGAGCCGAACTAAATGCGCCCCAGGCCAAACTCTGTTAGTGCGAGGGAGCGTTCAACAAGACTACGACGGCCAATTCCCTCACGCACCACCATGCTTTCCTCTCGCCCTTCGCCCTGCATTTCTTTCAGGAGCTCAAAATCAGGTCAGCCTGGACGTCATTGATCGCTGCCAAAACCTAGAACTATAAGATCGTAACGGCGGACGCTTTAACATTGCTCTTGCACAACCAGCAAGCATTGGGTGCAGCGATAGGAGAAATAACCAAGTGGTTATCAGAGTAGGGTGGGAAGTGTTGCGGGTCATGCGATGCTGCCATGGGCGCCAAGAATTTTTCACGACAAAATCACGCACCGGGGGACATGCGCTTCAGCGTGGGTTGCTGTAATGAGACAGATTGAACAGCGTTGTCTTCTCGGTATGAAACTCACTGAAAAGCCAATCGCTGGGTGTCGGATACGTCGGCCACCAAGCCATGGATTGCAGGTTGGGAGCGGTGTCCAGCTTCTTGGCCTTATCCCAGATCACCCCCCACTCGCCGGGGCGTAACTCCACTTCCAAGCCAACCTGAGACGCCGTCGCCTGGAACAGTTCAGCAGCGTTTGCATAGACACCGCTGATGTACTGCATCGAGACCTTCCAGTCCTGCTTGGGTACACCGGAGGCTTCCAACAATTGTCGGGCTTTATCCAGATCGTAAGAAGCCATGGGCACGCTGGCATGCCCCCAGATACTGCTGGGCAACGGGCCCTTGGGAACGCTGCCGTAGCCATGCAGAATATCTTTGGTGACACTGTCGTAATCCCAGAGATACTGCAGCGCCTGACGAAATGCCAGGTTGTCCGTAGGGTACTTCTGGGTATTGATCAGAAACTGGAAGTTCTTCCACGAAGGCGCGGTGCTCACTTTGATCGAAGGGTTCTCTCCCAACACCTTGAGCTGGTCAAGAGGAATATCCCAGGCGACACCGGCCTCGCCATTCTTGATCATCTGGGTACGGGTAGAGGCTTCGGACACGACTTTTACGATGACCCGATCGAATTGCCCTTCTTTCCAGCCGCCCCAGTAGCCATCGAAACGTTCGAGCACCACTTGCTGGCCCTGTTCGACCTGCCCAAGCTTATAAGGGCCGGTTCCGATCGCGTTGGGAGCCATCATCCAGTCGTGCCCTTTTTCCACTGCCGCTGGTGCAATGATGTAAGCAGCGTACTGACCTGCCGCGATCAGATTGGCCGGCGTGGGATTTTGAAACTTGAGCACCACCGTATCGTCAGCGACGACCTCGACGGAATCCAACGCTTTCCATACATACGCAGCGCCTTGTTTCAGCGCCTTCACGTATTCAATGGATTTTTTGACCGCTGCGGCATTGAACGCCGAACCGTCATGAAACTTAACGCCGTGTCGCAGCTTGAAGGTCCAGGTCTTGCCGTTGTCGCTGCTTTCCCAGGACGTGGCCAGCCCAGGGGAAAACTCCTCGGCACTGCCCGGAGCGTTATAGACAAGAAGCGTCTCGTAGATATTACCCAGCACCCTCACCTCTTCCGAAAACGCCGAGGCTGGATCCCAATCCTTGAAAGAGGCTCGGTCAGCGACAACCAAGGTATTGTTGGCCGCACACACCAAGCCACTGGTCAACGGCGCGGTAACGGAAAGCGCCATCAACCCTGCCATCAAGGTTCTTTTGAAGTTCATTGGTGTTCCTCTTATTTTTATGATGGGCGCAGCGAATCACTTGCACGAGCAGGCCTTAATCCAACTTGGATGGACGACGTGATTGGTCGGTCGTGAACCTGCCTGAGCGTTGTGGCCCATTATTGATCTGCCGTACGGCCAGCTCAATTTCGCGAACACTAAGAAAAAAACGCCCGATGACGCTTGAAAGCGTCACCTAGCGTCTGTTTTCAAGGCAGGGTTAGAACAACGGCGGAACAAGGTTGAACTCACCCTCGGACGGGCGGATCAGCAGCCGCGCCCTGACCTCGCTGGGGATCTCAGGGGCATCGACCGGAAAGCAGCTGCAACTGGAAAGCGCGTTGCGCAGATCGATCGACTCGCCCAAGTACTCAAACACAATCTGAGCACCAAAAGGACGTCGAAAATTGTCACCGGAGACGCCAAGCACCAAGCCATTGAGAAAGCGGAAACGACTGCGGTAGGAGGGGTAAAGCGCCGACCAGATATAGCCCCGAGACGATAGGTATTCGTGCTCGACGATGTAAATCAGATCGGATGAGGCAAAGCAGAACCCCCGATATTTATTGATGCCGAAACTCTTCAGTTGGTCATCACCCAACCTCACTCGCTCGTAGGTTTTACTCAATATCTTGTTGCCGGAACGGGTCAGGCGGGTTATCGACTTGATCACCTCCCCTGATCCGGAGGGCGACATCAAATAGACGAAGTAGTAACCCTGGTACTTCGACAGCTCCTGCGCGGAGCTTGGAAAAAAATCGGTTGGTACAGCACTGTCCGGCTCTCGCGCCGTGCGCTGCCTGTTGAGCAGAGCGCGGAACGACTCGTGCTCGGAGAATATTTCATCCTCATCCACCCCGAAAAAAGCGCATATCTTGCGAAGGGTGAAGAGCGAGGGAGTCGCCTGCGCCCCCAGGTATTTGTTGAACTGTTGGCGGTTGATATCGAGGGAGCGGCACACCATCGCCACCGACTTGTAGTACCCGCAGAGAAGGCGCAAGTTTTCACTGAAGTCTTGCATCGACCGGGCTGAATTGGAGCTCGCCATTAAAATATTCCTAACGCCACAATGAACAACATACTGGGCTGATCGCCGCTTCGGATCGCGTTCCTGAGCTTGGCAGCGCCAAGCCGTGATCGACGTAAGCACCAAGCCCGACCATAGCGCCTGGGCGAGGGGTGTTCAACCGATACACATGTCTCGGTCTGAACCCGCTCACCTTTATTAACCTCAGCGCCGAGGCAGGTGCTTCCCCTATCAGGCGCGTCATCGCCCAACAACCTTCGCCCCCTGCAATTCTATAATCGGTCCTGAGTCATCGGTGTGCTTCGAGCAATCGCGCTCAAGACCCCTACCCTCCTTCTATCGTCTTCCAATCACAAACTCATCTCAGGGGCTTGCACTGCTGGTATTATGGTATACCATCAGACGCACAAGCTTTTTCATTCCAACCGGAGCAGCTCATGAGTTTCGAAATCCGCAAGATCGTCAGCTATGTCGAAGAAACCTTTATCGAAGGCGGCAAGGCTACTGACAAGCCTGTGACCATGGTCGGGCTGGCCGTCGTGATGAAAAACCCTTGGCTGGGTCGCGGCTTTGTCGAAGACCTGAAGCCTGAAATCCGCGCCAACTGCTCCGACCTCGGCGCGCTGATGGTCGAACGCCTGGTCGGCATCATCGGCGGCGCCGAGAAGATCGAAGCCTACGGCAAGGCCGCTGTAGTAGGCGCCGACGGTGAAATCGAGCACGCCTCGGCCGTCATCCACACCTTGCGCTTCGGCAACCACTACCGCGAAGCGGTCAAGGCCAAGAGTTATCTGAGTTTCACCAACAAGCGCGGCGGCCCTGGCACCTCGATTCAGATTCCGATGATGCACAAGGACGACGAAGGCCTGCGGTCACACTACATCACCCTGGAAATGCAAATTGAAGACGCCCCCCGCGCCGACGAGATCGTCGTGGTGCTGGGCTGCGCCGACGGCGGTCGCTTGCACCCGCGCATCGGCAACCGCTACATCGACCTGGAAGAACTGGCTGCCGAAAACGCCCAGTAATCAAGGTTGATCAGAACAACAAGAAGGCATGCAGGAGCGCTCCATGATTCGGCTCACCGCTGAACTCACCCCGGCGGGCACCAGTTACCTGGCGACCGGCCAAGGCCAGCCCGTGGTTTTGATCCACGGCGTGGGCCTGAACAAAGAAATGTGGGGCGGCCAGGTGGTTGGCCTGGCCACGAAGTACCGTGTGATTGCCTACGACATGCTGGGCCACGGCGCCAGCCCACGCCCGGAAAGCGGCACGCCCCTGCTGGGCTATGCCGACCAACTGCTGGAGTTGCTCGATCATTTGCAACTGCCCCAGGCAACGGTGATCGGCTTTTCCATGGGTGGGCTGGTGGCGCGGGCGTTTGCCCTGCATTACCCGCAGCGCCTGCAAGGATTGGTGGTGCTCAACAGCGTGTTCAATCGCAGCGCCGAACAGCGCGCCGGCGTCATTGCGCGCACCGCGCAGGCCGCCGAGCACGGGCCGGACGCCAACGCCGAAGCCGCCCTGTCGCGCTGGTTCAGCCGTGAATATCAGGCGGCCAATCCGGCGCAGATCGCCGCGCTGCGCCAGACCTTGGCAGGGAACGATCCGCAGGGTTACCTGACCACTTATGAACTGTTCGCCACTCAAGATATGTACCGCGCGGAAGATCTGGCGAGTATTCAGGTGCCGACATTGGTCGCCACGGGCGAACTGGATCCTGGCTCTACGCCGGAAATGGCCGAGCAACTGGCCGAGCGAATTCCCGGTGCGACCGTTGCGGTGCTCGCCGAGCAGCGGCATATGATGCCCGTGGAATCGCCGCGCCTGGTCAACCAGCTGTTGCTGGAATTTCTCGACACGGTTAACGCCCGACAAAACCAAATAAAGGGGATCGTTGCATGACACTCGCACGCTTCCAGATGTGCATCGGCGGTGAATGGGTCGATGCCCTCTCCGGCAAGACCTTTGAAAGCCTGAACCCGGCCCTGGCTCAAGCCTGGGCCGAATTACCCGATGCCGACGAAGCCGATGTCGAGCGCGCCGTGCAGGCTGCGCAGTCGGCTTTCGACAGCCCGGCCTGGCGCGGCCTGAGCGCTACCGCTCGTGGCAAATTGCTGCGTCGTCTTGGTGACCTGATTGCCGAAAACAAAGAACAATTGGCCCAGTTGGAAAGCCGCGACAACGGCAAACTGATCCGCGAAACCCGCGGCCAGGTCAGCTACCTGCCGGAGTTCTTCCACTACACCGCAGGCCTGGCCGACAAGCTCGAAGGCGGCACCCTGCCCCTCGATAAGCCGGACATGTTTGCCTATACGGTGCATGAAGCCATGGGCGTGGTGGCGGCGATCATTCCCTGGAACAGCCCGCTGTACCTCACTGCAATCAAACTGGCGCCGGCCCTTGCGGCAGGCAATACCATTGTGATCAAACCGTCCGAGCACGCCTCGGCAACCATTCTTGAACTGGCTCGCCTGGCGCTGGAAGCCGGCATCCCGCCGGGCGTGGTCAACGTGGTCACCGGTTATGGCCCAAGCACGGGCGCCGCCCTCACCCGCCATCCGCTGGTGCGCAAGATCGCCTTCACCGGCGGCGCGGCCACGGCCCGGCATGTGGTGCGCAGCAGCGCGGAGAACTTCGCCAAGCTGTCGCTGGAGCTGGGCGGCAAATCACCGAATATCATTTTCGCCGATGCCGACCTGGACAGTGCGATCAACGGCGCGATTGCGGGGATTTATGCGGCCTCAGGTCAAAGCTGCGTCTCTGGCTCACGGCTGCTGGTGCAGGACGAAATCTATGATGAGTTCGTCGATCGTCTGGTCGAACGCGCCAAGCGCATCCGCATCGGCAACCCGCAGGAAGACAGTAGCGAAATGGGCCCGATGGCCACTGCGCAACAACTGGCCGTGGTCGAAGGCTTGGTAGCCGATGCCGTGGCCGAGGGTGCGCGTCTGCGTCTGGGCGGCAAGCGTCCAGAGAATCTGGGGGATGGCTGGTTCTATGAGCCAACCCTGTTCGAATGCGACCGCAACTCGATGAAGATTATGCAGGAAGAGGTGTTCGGTCCGGTGGCCTCGGTCATCCGTTTCAAAGATGAAGCCGAAGCGCTGGCGATTGCCAACGACTCGCAGTTCGGCCTCGCCGCCGGCATCTGGACCCGCGACCTGGGGCGAGCCCATCGCCTGGCCCGGGACGTTCGCTCGGGGATTATCTGGGTCAACACCTACCGTGCTGTCTCGGCCATGGCGCCGATCGGCGGTTTCAAGAACAGCGGCTATGGACGCGAGAGCGGCATCGATTCGGTGCTGGCCTACACCGAGCTGAAAACGGTGTGGATCAACCTCTCTCAGGCCCCCATGCCTGATCCCTTCGTGATGCGCTAGGAGACCGCCGACATGATCGAACCCGGCATTTACAAAGACGTCATGAGCTCGTTCCCTTCCGGGGTCACGGTGGTCACCACCCTGGACCCGGACGGTGGCATCGTCGGCATCACGGCCAGCGCCTTCAGTGCGCTGTCGATCGATCCCGCCCTGGTGCTTTTCTGCCCGAACTATGCCTCGGACACTTACCCGATCCTGCGTAACAGCAAGCAGTTTGCGATTCATCTCCTATCGGCCGAGCAGACTGCCGAAGCCTATGCGTTTGCTGGCAAAGGCAAGGACAAGGCCAAGGGCATCGAGTGGCACCTCAGCGAACTGGGCAACCCACTGTTGGGCAAGGCCACGGCGATCATCGAGTGCGAGCTGTGGCGTGAATACGACGGTGGCGATCACGCGATCATCGTCGGCGCGGTGAAAAACCTGATTCTGCCCGAGCAACCGGTCACACCGATGATTTATCACAAAGGCAAGTTGGGCCCACTGCCCACCTTGGCCTGACATCTACACAAAACCCTGTGGGAGCAAGCTGCCACAGGGGTTCGTCACATTTTCCAGGAGCCGGCATGAACCCAGCAGCCTCGCAACTGTTCCGCCAGCAAGCCTACATCGACGGCCAATGGCTGGAGGCGCCCGACGGCGCCCATCAGGACATTTACAACCCGGCCACCGGCGAAAAGATTGGCCAGGTGCCGAACCTCGGCGCCGAACATGCTCGCCAAGCCATTGAGGCCGCAAACAAAGCCTGGCCGGCATGGCGCGCACTGACCGCCAAAGAACGCAGCCAGACGCTCAAACGCTGGCATGGGCTGATGCTGGAGCACGCCGACGCCCTGGCAGAAATCCTCACTCTGGAACAGGGCAAGCCCCTTGCCGAAGCCAAGGGTGAAATCCTCTACGCTGCGAGTTTCATCGAGTGGTTCGCCGAAGAAGCCAAACGCATCTATGGCGACACCATTCCCAGCCACAAAGGCGATGCGCGCATTGTGGTCAGCAAGGAACCGATCGGCGTGGTCGCGGCCATCACCCCGTGGAACTTCCCTGCGGCGATGATCACCCGCAAGGCCGGCCCGGCGCTGGCGGCCGGCTGCCCGTGCATCGTCAAACCGGCGCCGGAAACGCCGTTTTCGGCGCTGGCCATGGCCGCGTTGGCGGAACAGGCGGGGATTCCACCGGGCATATTCAACGTCATCACCGGCGACGCCGTCGCCATCGGTGGTGAGCTGACCGCCAGCCCTCTGGTGCGCAAGCTGTCGTTCACCGGCTCCACGGCCATTGGCAAACTGTTGATGGCGCAATGTGCGCCGACGTTGAAAAAAGTCTCGCTGGAACTCGGCGGCAACGCGCCGTTCATCGTCTTCGACGACGCTGACCTGGAGCGAGCCGTGGAAGGCGCGCTGGTCGCCAAGTTCCGCAATGCCGGGCAGACCTGCGTTTGCGTCAACCGTTTTCTCGTCCAGGCCGGTATCCACGACGCCTTCGTCGCGCGCCTCGCCGAGCGAGTCGCGCAGTTGAGTGTCGGCAGCGGGTTTGAGCAAGGCGTCAACCAGGGTCCACTGATCAACGAACGCGCCGTGGCAAAGGTCGAGGACCATGTACGCGACGCCCTCACCCAGGGTGCCCGATTGCTCTGCGGTGGTGGACGACATGCCTTGGGCCACGGTTTTTTCCAGCCGACCGTCCTGGCCGGCGTCACCACGCAGATGAAAGTCGCCCGGGAGGAAACGTTCGGCCCGTTGGCCGCCGTGTTCCGCTTTGACACCGAAGCCGAGGCTGTGTACTTGGCCAATGACACCGAATTCGGCCTCGCGGCTTACTGCTACACCCGCAACCTGGGCCGGGCCTGGCGCATGAGTGAAGCATTGGAGTACGGCATGGTCGGGATCAACGAAGGGCTGATTTCCACCGAAGTCGCGCCCTTTGGCGGGATCAAATCCTCTGGGCTGGGCCGTGAAGGGTCGAAGTACGGAATCGAGGATTACCTGGAGCTCAAATACACCCTGATGGGTGGCCTGGACGACGATGGGAGCGCACAACGATGAGCAACGAAAAATATGAACAAGGCCTGAAAATCCGCACCCAGGTGCTCGGCGAAGCCTACGTGAACCGCTCGATCAAAAACGCCGATGACTTCACCCGTCCGCTTCAGGAGATGGTCACCGAGTACTGTTGGGGTCACGTCTGGGGGCGTGAGGGTTTGTCGCTTAAAGAGCGCAGCATGATAAACTTGGCGATGATTTCGGCCCTCAATCGGCCCCATGAACTCAAGCTGCATGTACGCGGCGCCTTGCGTAACGGGCTGAGCCGTGAACAAATACGCGAAATTCTGCTTCAGGTCGGTATTTATTGCGGTGTTCCCGCTGCCGTAGACAGTTTCCGGCTCGCCCGTGAAGCATTTGCCGAAGCTGATGCCGAGGCCTCCAGTTAACCCTTGGCTGTTTGATGACCTGAGCACGATGATCCTGGATCGGAGTGCTCTTTTTGCAAGGACAGCCACAATCAGAGCGGACCCCATGAAACGCCTGCCACTCGACGACAGCTTCAAGGTCAATCGCAATCCCGTTACGCTGCGCGAAATCGTGCTGGATAAACTGCGAAGCGCCATCATGAACTTCCAGCTCCTGCCGGGTGATCGCCTGGTCGAACGCGATCTGTGCGATCGCCTGGGCGTGAGCCGCACCTCCGTACGCGAAGCCTTGCGTCACCTTGAGTCCGAAGGGCTCGTCGAATTCGCCGATGCCAAGGGCCCACGGGTCGCGATCATCACCTTGGCCGACGCCGTTGACATCTATGAACTGCGTTGCGTGCTCGAAGGCCTGATCGTCCAGTTGTTCACCCTGCGGGCCAAGGCCAAGGACATCAAGGCCCTGGAAAAAGCCCTGGAGGAAAACCGCAAGGCCCTCAAGGAAGGCGAGTTGCAACAAGTCATCGATTCGGTGCAAGGCTTCTACGACGTGCTGCTCGAAGGCTCCGGCAACCACGTCGCCGCCACCCAGTTGCGCCAGTTGCAGGCGCGCATCAGCTATCTGCGGGCGACTTCGGTGTCCCAGGAAAACCGTCGCGGCAGCAGTAACCAGGAAATGGAACGCATGGTCGAGGCGATCAAGAGCGGCGATCCCCTGGCCGCCCACCAGGCCTGCGTCGACCACGTGCGCGCCGCAGCCAAGGTCGCCCTGGAATACCTCAAGCGCAAACAGGAAGAGACCGGTGAAATCCCCGAAATCATCCCGCCCATCGCCCTCAAAGAACCTCGCATAGGCCGCTAGCCATGTTCAGCCCGAGCTTTTGTCCAAAGTGCGGCGGCAGTGACCTCGATCACCGCCTGCCAGCGGGCGATACCCATGAGCGATTGATGTGTGGCGGTTGCGGCTATATTCACTACGTCAACCCGAAGATCATTGCCGGCTGCATCATCGAGCAGGACGGCAAGTACCTGCTGTGCCAACGCGCCATCCCGCCGCGCCCCGGCACCTGGACGCTGCCGGCCGGTTTCATGGAGGGTAACGAGACCACCGAACAGGCCGCGCTGCGGGAAGTCTGGGAAGAAACCGGTGTGCGCGCCGAAATCGTCTCGCCCTACTCCATCTTCAGCGTGCCGAAGATCAGCGAGGTGTACATCATCTTCCGCGCCACCGCGCTGGAGATCACCGGGCAGTTCGGCCCGGAAACCCTTGCCTACCAGTTCTTCGCCCCGGATGAAATTCCGTGGGACAGCATCTACTACCCGGCCATCCGGCAGATCCTCGAACGTTATATCGAGGAACGCCAGGCCGGGGTCTACGGCATCTACATGGGCAACGACGACAGCGGCAAGATCCACTTCATCCGCTGATACACCTCAGGGCGCGACGCCCTCGACAATGATCACCTCGGCCCGGGCCACGCCTTCGCGGTGCTTCTTCGCCTCCTGATATTGCTCCGAGTGGTAGCAAGCTACCGCTTGCTCATAAGAATCGAATTCGATCACCACGCTGCGCTGCGGCGTGGCCCTGCCCTCCATCGCTTCACTGCGCCCGCCCCGGGCCAGCATTCGACCGCCATACAAGGCGAAAGCCGCCGGCGCGCGTTGGGTGTAATGGCTGTATTGATCGGGGTAGGTGACATCCACGTGAGCAATCCAGTACGCCTTCATAGTGACCTCTCGGTTTATTTTGTATTATGGTATACCACGTGTCCTATCCATTCTGCACCCATCTCAATATAGAGAGCCCAACATGGCCTTTAACAGCATTCAGGAAATCATCGAAGACTACCGCCTCGGCAAGATGGTGTTGCTGGTGGACGACGAGGACCGGGAAAACGAAGGGGATCTGCTGCTGGCAGCCGATTGCTGCAACGCCCAGGCCATCAGCTTCATGGCCCGTGAAGCGCGAGGGCTGATCTGCCTGACCTTGACGGACGAACACTGCCAGCGCCTGGGCCTCGAGCAGATGGTGCCGAGCAATGGCAGCGTGTTCAGCACGGCGTTCACCGTGTCCATCGAAGCCGCCACTGGCGTGACCACCGGTATTTCCGCCGCCGACCGGGCACGCACTGTCGCCGCTGCCGTAGCCGCCGACGCGGGGCCCAACGATATTGTGCAGCCAGGGCATATATTCCCGCTGCGGGCCAAGGAAGGCGGTGTGCTGACCCGGGCCGGGCACACCGAAGCCGGTTGCGACCTGGCACGCCTGGCGGGTTTCACACCTGCATCGGTGATCGTCGAGGTGATGAACGATGACGGCACCATGGCCCGCCGCCCGGACCTGGAGATTTTCGCTCGCAAGCACGGCATCAAGATCGGCACCATCGCCGACCTGATCCACTACCGCCTGAGCACCGAGCACACCGTCGTGCGCATCGGCGAACGGGAACTGCCCACGGTGCACGGCACCTTCCGCCTGTTCACCTTTGAAGACCGCATCGAAGGCGGCGTGCACATGGCGATGGTCATGGGCGACATCCGCCGGGAAGAGCC
The DNA here is from genome assembly GCF_035751725.1 of Pseudomonas frederiksbergensis. Classification (GTDB taxonomy): domain Bacteria; phylum Pseudomonadota; class Gammaproteobacteria; order Pseudomonadales; family Pseudomonadaceae; genus Aquipseudomonas; species Aquipseudomonas frederiksbergensis_A. The sequence goes on from NZ_CP142104.1 coordinate 3,494,270, forward strand.
GGCATTGGTGCGCGTGCATGTGATCGACCCACTGCGGGACCTGGTCGGTGCCGAATACAACGGCCCGTCCAATTGGACGTTGTGGGCGGCATTGCAACGAGTCGCCGAAGAAGGCCGTGGCGTGGTGGTCGTACTCGCCAACCACGAATCCTCCCAAGCGCTGCTCGAACGCGTACCGCAACTGACCCAGCCACCACGACAATTCAGCCGTTCCCAATCGCGCATCTATTCTGAAGTAGGCACCGGGGCGCAGATTCTGCAGGACCTGGGCGTTGGGAAGTTGCGACACCTGGGGCCGCCGCTCAAGTACGCAGGGTTGACCGGGTATGACCTGGAGGTGGTGGAGAGTATTCCTTTCACCGGATAACCCGAAGCAACACACACTCCCCCTGTGGGTGCGCAAGAAAACCAGCCAGACGGATAACCGGTACGGCAAAGTGCTTGCAGAAAGTTTGGAATACCATAATATGATATTCCATAGACCGAGCGCTCCAACCTCCCTTGGCGCGGTCAGTTGCAAGACCGATTGACCCAAAGCTCCCGATAGGTGGGCAAACAGAAGCCCATTCAATAAACACAACAATGAGGGCGTGAAAATGGTGTTGAAGAAAAGTGCAGCCGCAGTTCTTTTTGCCGGCCTGCTGAGTGTCACCAGCCAAGCATCGATGGCCGCTGAAAGCGTCAATTTCGTCAGTTGGGGTGGCAGCACCCAGGACGCGCAGAAACAGGCCTGGGCCGACCCGTTCAGCAAGGCCAGCGGCATCACCGTGGTCCAGGACGGTCCCACCGACTACGGCAAGCTCAAGGCCATGGTCGAAAGCGGTAACGTGCAGTGGGACGTGGTCGATGTCGAAGCCGACTTTGCCTTGCGTGCCGCCGCTGAAGGCCTGCTCGAACCTCTCGATTTCTCGGTGGTGCAGCGCGACAAGATCGACCCGCGTTTCGTCTCCGACCACGGTGTCGGCTCGTTTTACTTCTCGTTCGTGCTCGGCTACAACGAAGGCAAGCTCGGCGCGGGCAAGCCAACGGATTGGTCGGCGCTGTTCGACACCAAGACCTACCCCGGCAAACGCGCTCTCTACAAATGGCCAAGCCCCGGCGTGCTCGAGTTGGCCCTGCTGGCTGATGGCGTGGCGCAGGACAAGCTCTACCCGCTGGACCTGGACCGCGCCTTCAAGAAACTCGACACCATCAAGAAAGACATCGTCTGGTGGGGCGGCGGCGCCCAATCCCAACAACTGCTCGCGTCCGGCGAAGCCAGCATCGGCCAGTTCTGGAACGGCCGCATCTACGCCCTGCAACAGGACGGCGCCCCGGTCGGCGTAAGCTGGAAGCAGAACCTGGTCATGGCCGATATCCTGGTCATTCCAAAGGGCTCGAAAAACAAGGCCGCCGCCATGAAGTTCCTGGCCAACGCCAGCAGCGCCAAGGGCCAGGCTGACTTTTCCAACCTGACCGCCTACGCCCCGGTCAACGTCGACAGCGTCGCACGCCTGGATTCGGTGCTCGCTCCCAACCTGCCGACCGCCTACGCCAAGGATCAGATCACGCTTGATTTTGCGTACTGGGCCAAGAACGGTCAGGACATCGCGACACGGTGGAACGAATGGCTGGTCAAATGAAAATATCGGCAACGGCACCTCGTCACACCGGGGGCGCCGCTGGCGCTGCCGGTGCGACAACCGTCCAGGCCGTTAAGCCGCAAACGCCGTCGCGGCTGCAACGCTGGCGCGGGGCCGGCAACCTTTTGCCTGCCCTGCTCTTCCTTGGCTTGTTCTTCCTGGCGCCGCTGATCGGCCTGCTGCTGCGTGGTGTGCTGGAACCGGTGCCCGGGCTGGGCAACTACGAGCAACTTTTCGCCAACTCGGCCTATGCCCGGGTGTTGTTCAATACGTTCTCGGTGGCCGGCCTGGTGACGCTGTTCAGCCTGCTGTTGGGTTTCCCCTTGGCCTGGGCAATCACCCTGGTGCCCCGTGGCTGGGGCCGCTGGATGTTGAACATCGTGCTGCTGTCGATGTGGACCAGCCTGCTGGCCCGCACCTACTCCTGGCTGGTACTGCTGCAAGCATCGGGAGTGGTGAACAAGGCATTGATGGCCCTGGGCATCATCGACCAGCCGCTGGAGATGGTGCACAACCTCACCGGCGTGGTGATCGGCATGAGCTACATCATGATCCCGTTCATCGTCCTGCCGTTGCAGGCGACCATGCAGGCCATCGACCCGATGATCCTGCAGGCCGGCTCCATCTGCGGCGCCAGTCCCTGGACCAATTTCTTCCGGGTATTCCTGCCGCTTTGCCGGCCGGGGCTGTTCTCGGGCGGGTTGATGGTCTTCGTGATGTCCCTCGGTTACTACGTGACGCCGGCACTGCTGGGCGGCGCGCAAAACATGATGCTGCCGGAATTCATCATCCAGCAGGTGCAATCGTTCCTCAATTGGGGCCTGGCCAGTGCCGGCGCGGCCTTGTTGGTGGCGATCACCCTGGTGTTGTTCTACTTCTATCTGAAGCTCCAGCCGGAATCCCCGGTGGGCGCCAGCAACGCGAGGTAAGCCGTCATGCTCCTGACACCCAATGCCATGAGCCGGCGCATGCGGTTCGGCTTGTATTTCACCACTGGCGTGATCGCGTTGTTCCTGCTGCTGCCGATCGTGTTCATCGTGCTGTTGTCGTTCGGCTCGTCCCAGTGGCTGGTGTTTCCGCCACCGGGCTGGACATTCAAATGGTACGGCCAGTTCTTTTCCAATCCTGACTGGATGAGCGCGGCCCTGACCAGCCTCAAGGTCGCGGTGTTGACCACCGTCTGCGCCGTAGCCCTGGGCTTGCCCACCGCGTTTGCCCTGGTACGCGGGCGCTTTCCGGGCCGGGAAATGCTCTATGGCCTGTTCACCCTGCCAATGATCGTGCCGCTGGTGATCATCGCTGTGGCGGTGTACGCGCTGTTCCTCAAGCTCGGCTACACCGGGACGATGTTCGCCTTCGTGGTCAGCCATGTGATCGTCGCGCTGCCCTTCACCATTATCTCCATCATCAACTCGCTCAAGCTGTTCGACCAATCCATCGAGGATGCGGCGGTGATTTGCGGTGCCTCGCGCCTGCAAGCGGTGTTCAAGGTGACGTTCCCGGCGATTCGCCCGGGCATGGTCGCCGGTGCGCTGTTCGCGTTCCTGGTGTCATGGGACGAGGTGGTGCTGAGCGTGATGATGGCCAGCCCGACCCTGCAGACGCTGCCCGTAAAGATGTGGACCACCCTGCGCCAGGACCTGACGCCTGTGATCGCCGTCGCTTCGACGCTGCTGATCGGCCTCTCGGTATTGGTGATGGTGATCGCCGCCGCCCTGCGCCGGCGCAATGAAATCAGCGCTTGAGCGCCTAGGAGAACACAATGAGTGCTGTCAAAGACCCCGCACAACAGAACAACAAGACCCTGGTCAGCCTGCGCAACTTGAACAAGCATTACGGCGACTTTGCCGCCGTGGACGATATTTCCCTGGAGATCCAGGACGGCGAGTTCTTGACCTTCCTCGGCTCCAGCGGCTCGGGCAAGAGCACCACGCTGTCGATGCTGGCCGGGTTCGAAACTCCCAGCAGCGGCGAGATCCTGGTGGACGGCAAATCCCTGGTCAACGTGCCGCCACACAAGCGCGACATCGGCATGGTGTTCCAGCGCTACTCGTTGTTCCCCCATCTGTCGGTGCGCGACAACATTGCCTTTCCCCTGGCGATTCGCAAACTGGCCAGTGCCGAGCGCGAACGGCGGGTCGACGCTATGCTCAAACTGGTGCAACTGGGAGAATTCGCCCATCGCCGCCCTTCGCAACTGTCCGGCGGCCAGCAGCAGCGCGTGGCGATTGCCCGGGCGCTGGTCTATGAGCCACGCATCCTGCTGATGGACGAGCCCCTCGGCGCCCTGGACAAGAAATTGCGGGAAGACTTGCAGGATGAACTGCGCCAGCTGCATCGGCGCCTGGGCATCACCATCGTCTACGTCACCCATGACCAGGAAGAAGCCATGCGCCTGTCCCAGCGCATCGCCATTTTCAGCCATGGCAAGATCGTCGGCCTGGGCAGCGGCTATGACCTCTACCAGAACCCGCCGAACGCCTTTGTCGCCTCGTTCCTGGGCAACTCCAACTTCCTCAAGCTCAAGGCCCAGGGCAATGCTGCGGCGACGTTCGAAGGCCAATCGCTGTCGATCCGCCTGACCGCCGGCCTGCAATCCGAGCAGGATGTGTTGCTGATGGTGCGTCCGGAAAAAGCGTTGGCCCTGAGCGTCGAACAAGCCACCCAGGACCTGCTGCCGGCCGGCTGGAACGAAGTCTCGGCCAAGGTCGTGGAAGTGCTGTTCCTCGGCGAAAGCCAGACTTGCAGTGTAGTGACGTCCGGTGGAACGGCCATGACCGTCAAGGCGCTGTCCGCCGCAGGCATGCCGCTCAAGGCTGGCGACCCGGTGCGAGTGCGCTGGGCCACCGCCGATGCATGCGTATATACCGAATGGGCCGAAAGCGACCTCAACAAGGCTGCTGGCGCTCACTAAGACAAAGGCCCACCAAGGTGGGCCCGTTTTTTCATTGTCACCCTCGGGTCACCACAGCGTCGGGCTGTGGTGACCTTTTTTTTTGCTGCCAAGGTGATGCGGATGCGATGGTTTCAACTGCAGGTCGAATAATCGCTGACGCTTGGTCAGTCCGTGTAGCTCAACCGCGCCGCTTTGCTATGCCGGGTTTGCCCGCGTGTTGCCAGGCAGTAGTACAACGGGCACGTCACCACCAAGCCCACCAGCCAAGACAGATCCGCACCCTCGACCAGATTGGCGTATGGGCCGACGTACAACGACGTGTTGCCAAACGGCAATTGCACGATGATGCCAATGAAATAAGCAATGATCGCGTGGAGATTGAAGCGCCCGTAGATCCCGCCGTCCGCGCGGAAGATCGAAGTGATGTCGTACTCGCCACGCTTGATCAGGTAGAAGTCGATCAGATTGATCGAAGCCCACGGCACCAATACCAGCAACAGCGCCAGGATCAGCCCGATGAATTCAGAAATGAAATCCGCCGACGCACCGAGGGCGACCAGGCAGCAACCGGCCAATATTACGCTCGACAACACCACGCGCACCTTGATGCTCGGCGTCCACTGGCTGGCGAATGTCTGTATCGAGGTGATGATCGACAGCACCGCACCGTACAGATTCAGCGCGTTGTGGCTGATGATGTTGAGCAGGAAAAGCACCATCAGAATCGGCCCCAGCCACCCGGTTGATTGTTTTACCGCATCCATCGCTTCAGTGCCTTCCGGCGTCGCCAGCACAGCCACGGCGCCGAAGCTGAACGACAGGATTGTGCCCAGCGTCGCGCCCAGGTAAGTGGCCCAAAACGGTTTGGCGATGCCGATATCCGCCGGCAGGTAACGAGAGTAGTCCGACACATAAGGCGAGAAACTGATCTGCCAGATGATCCCCAGCGACACCGTGGCCAGCCAGCCGGACAGGTTGAAATTGCCGCGAGTCAGGAAGTCCGCCGGCAAGTCATGGGCGAAGATGTAGATGAATCCGGCCAGCAACGCGCCGCCCATCACCCAGGTACCAATGCGGTTGAGCGTGTGGATGAAGTTGTAGCCGATCACCCCGATCGCGGTGGCGGCCAGTGCGCCGATCAGAATACTCAGCGGCGCCGGCACCGACGGCGCGATGCCGACGATGGATTTGCCGGCCAGCACGATGTTGGAAATGAAAAAGCCGACGTAGATGATCGCCGCGAAGAACACGATCAGCAGCGCGCCGTAACGGCCGAACTGGCCACGGCTCTGGACCATTTGCGGAATGCCCATGCGCGGCCCTTGGGCCGATGCCAGCGCAATCACCACACCGCCGATCAGGTGCCCCAGCGCAATCGCCAGCAGCCCCCAGAGCAGATCGAGATGGAACACTTGGACGACCATGGCGCCGGTAACGATGGGCAGTGGCGCGATGTTGGTGCTGAACCAAAGGGTAAACAGGTCGCGGGCCCTGCCATGGCGTTCCGCGAGTGGGACGTAATCGACCGTGTGATTCTCGATTAACGGGTCTTGCCGGGACATCTGGGACATGTGCATGAACTCGAGTTTGTCTGATCTTGTATTTGTATGAAGCCAAACCAGAGGCGCTTTTCGGCGGCTCCTCAGATGCGAACCATATTATGGTATTCCAACATTTCACAAGACTGATCCGATCGTTGAAGGGCAAGCTGATCCGCTTTTATGAGGGTTCAACACACCCAACCTTGCACGATAGCCCCCGTAAACATTGGGCTTTGTCCCATATAAATGCGTTTATCGGCGGAAATAAAAAGCCCTTGCAAACGACGTATTACGGTATACCATAAGACCTACAAACCTATAAGAACCATGCTCCAGCACCCGAGGACCCTTCCAATGATCGATGCCGCCGTCTACAAACAAGTCATGGGCTCGTTCCCGTCCGGGGTAACGGTGATCACCACGCTGGATGACGACGGGCAGATCGTCGGCCTCACGGCCAGCGCGTTCAGCTCGCTGTCCATGGAGCCGGCCTTGGTGCTGTTCTGCCCCAACTACAGCTCCGACTCCTATCCGGTACTGATCAAGAACAAACGCTTTGCCATCCACGTGCTTTCCGGCAGTCAGCAAAGTGAAGCCTACGCTTTCGCCCGCAAAGGCAAGGACAAGGCGCAAGGGATCGAATGGACGTTGAGCGAACTGGGCAATCCGATCCTGGCCAACGCCACGGCTATCATTGAATGTGAGCTATGGCGCGAATATGAAGGTGGCGACCACGCGATCATGGTCGGCGCCGTGAAGAACCTGATAGTGCCGCAGCACACCGCCGGTCCGCTGGTGTACTGCCACGGCAAGATGGGCGCCCTGCCCGTCCTCGCCTGAATCGACAGTCAATAATAAAGATCCGAGGTAAGCGTCATGAAGTTTTCCCTGTTCGTGCACATGGAGCGTTGGGACGAAAGTGTCAGCCACCGCCAGTTGTTCGAAGACCTGACCGAACTGACCCTGATGGCCGAGGCTGGTGGCTTCAGCACCGTCTGGATCGGCGAACACCACGCCATGGAATACACCATCTCGCCAAGCCCGATGCCATTGCTCGCCTACCTGGCCGCCAGGACCACCACTATCCATCTTGGCGCCGGCACCATCATCGCGCCGTTCTGGCATCCGCTGCGGGTAGCGGGCGAATGCGCACTGCTGGATGTGATCAGTAACGGGCGCATGGAAGTCGGCCTGGCCCGTGGTGCCTACCAAGTGGAATTCGACCGCATGGCCGGCGGCATGCCAGCTTCCTCCGGCGGCCAAGCCCTGCGGGAAATGGTTCCGGTGGTGCGCGCCCTGTGGCAAGGCGACTACGCCCACGACGGTGATATCTGGAAATTCCCCACCTCCACCAGCGTGCCCAAGCCGATCCAAAAGCCCAACCCGCCGATGTGGATCGCCGCCCGCGACCCGGACTCGCATAATTTCGCCGTCGCCAACGGTTGCAACGTCATGGTCACGCCGTTGATGAAAGGCGACGAAGAAGTGCTGGACCTGAAGAACAAGTTCCAGGCGGCCCTGGACAACAATCCCGACGTGGCGCGTCCGCAATTGATGGTGCTGCGCCACACCCACGTGCATGCCGTCGACGATCCCGAAGGCTGGAAGATCGGGGCCCGGGCGATTTCGAAGTTCTATCGCACCTTCGATGCCTGGTTCGGTAATAAGACGACACCGGTCAACGGCTTCCTGGAACCGAGCCCTGAAGAAAAGTTCGCCGAGCGTCCGGAGTTCCAACTGGAAAGCCTGCACAAGACCGCCATGATCGGCACCCCCGAGGAAATCATTCCGCGCATCAAGTATTACCAGGAACTGGGTGTTGATGAATTCAGCTTCTGGTGCGATAACAGCCTGCCCCACGCGGAGAAGAAAAAATCCCTGGAGCTGTTTATCAAGCATGTAGTCCCGGCGTTTCGCTGAGTCCACCAACCTGCCCCTCGGACGCGAAGCCGGGGGCTGACTGACGTGTAGGGTCGATTTCAATGATCAATGATCTGCGCCCATCACTTGCCCTTCCCTCCGGCGCCGAGCAGGTTTACATGCGCGGCGAATGGACCGCTTCGCATCTCCATTTCAAGCGCCTGCGCGCCAGCGTTACCGCCAAGCAGAACGGTTTCTGGCAACCCGTTCACTGAGCACAACCGAACTGGAATACATGCACCCGCGTCTCGTCATCACGAGGCGCGCCCGGTGCTTTATGCTTCGCCATGATCAGGTTTGCTCAATGAACAATAAAAACGCGCTGTTGATCATCGACATGCAGCAGGAGGACGGTTTCGTCCTGGACCACTTCGACACGGTGCAAACCAACACCGCCGCCCTGCTCGAGACCGCCCGCCGCCTGCGGGTGCCTGTCATCTATACCCGCCACATCAATCAGGCCGACGGCAGTGACTTGCCGCATGGCGAACCGCTAGCGGCCGATGGCGGTCCCAGCAGTTACCGTGCCAGCACCCGCCAAGTGGAAATCATCGAACGCCTGGCGCCGCAGCCTGAAGAAATCGTTATCGACAAGAGCCGTTACAGCGCCTTCCATCGCACCGATCTGGATGCCCGCCTCAAGGCGCTCGGGGTCGATACCCTGATCATCTGCGGCGTGCAGACCGATGTATGCGTGCTCAGCACGGCATTCGATGCTTTCGCCCTGGGTTTTCATATCCAGCTGGTTAGCGATGCCTGCACGACGACCACGCCAGCGGGACACTACTCGGCGCTGTTGATCATGGCCAACTGGGTCTACGCGCTGGAAATCCTGACTTGCGCCGAATGCCTGCGAGCCCTGGAAAACCGCAAGTACCTAAGCCTGATCCCTGAGCGTCCGGACTTGTTCGCCCACCAGCCCCATGAGCTGGAAAGCACCATCGCCCGTTTGCAAACCCATCTCGTCCGGACTCAGGAGTAATCGCCATGCAAGTCGAAAAAAGAAGCATCGATTTCATCCCTGAGCAAGAACGCCATGGCCAGCCCGGCTCTCTGTTCTTCATCTGGTTTGGCGCGAACATGAACGTCACGACCATCGCGTCCGGCGTGCTGCCGGTAGCGATGGGGTTGAATCTGTTCTGGAGCGCACTGGCGATCATCGTCGGCTCACTGGTGGGGGCGATTTTCATGGCCTCCCATTCTGCCCAGGGACCGAAGCTCGGCATCCCGCAAATGATCCAGAGCCGGGCGCAGTTCGGCGTGCTGGGCGCCGTGCTGCCGCTGCTGTTCGTGATGCTCATTTACTTGGGCTTTTTCGTCAGCAACACCTTGCTCGCCGCGCAGGCATTGGAGTCCGTCAGTCCGTTGCCGGCCACAGGCAATATCTACCTGATCGGAGCATTGTGCTTTGTCGTCGCGCTCTATGGCTATCGCCTGATTCATCGCCTGCAGAAAGTACTGTCGCTTCTATCGCTGTTGGTGTTTATCGCCGCTACGGTGCTCGCCTTGCAGTTGCCGGTCCCGGCCGAACAATGGCTGCCGACGGGTTTCTCGTTGTCGAAATTTCTGGTGGCGGTGAGCATAGCCGTGACCTGGCAACTGTCCTATGCGCCTTATGTCGCCGACTACTCGCGTTACCTGCCGAGCAGTACGTCAGCCGTCAAAGTGTTCTGGTACAGCTACGCGGGCACGGTCAGCGGTGGGACCTGGATGATGATTCTCGGGGCGATTCTCAGCGTTGGCATCACGGATTTTTCCAGCAACGTCAGCAGCCATGTCGCGGGGTTGTTTGGTAGCGGTGCGCTGCTGTTATTCGCCTTCATTATCTATGGCCAGGTGTCGATCAACGTCTTCAACCTGTACGGCGCCTTCATGTCGACCATCACCGTGATCGAACCCTTCGCGCGGCTCAAGGTGACGCCTCGAGTGCGTGGTGTGTTCATGCTAGTGATCAGTCTGGTGGCAACGGCCTTGTGCACCATCAGCCAGGACGACTTCATCAACTTTTTCCTCAACTTCATTTTCTTCATGAGTTACTTCCTTATCCCCTGGACGGCGATCAACCTGGTGGATTACTACTGCTTGCGCAAAGGCCGGTACCGGATCGATGACATCTTCGACAAAGACGGGATCTACGGGCGCATCAACTGGATCGCTTGCGGCAGTTTCGTGCTGGCGATCGTTCTGGAAATCCCCTTCATGAACACAACGTTGTATGTCGGTCCGGTAGCCAATGCCCTGGATGGCGTAGACCTGGCCTGGATCGTCGGGCTGCTGGTGCCGGCCCTGAGCTATTACGGGTTGATGAAACGGGACAAGCGAACCCTGGAAGTCAGCGAATTGTCCTGATAGCCCCGACGCCGGGTGCGATACCCGGCGTTGTCCTTCGCTCGACGGCACATCGCAGATGGCCCAAGGCAATGGGCGATAACGAAACGTGCTCAACGCTCGTTAAGCATGTCAGTGCGCGATACCTACCAGCACGAATACCGATTGGTTTGCGGGACAAACCTGGCCTTATATTTTGGTGTTGAAAAACAATCAGATGAATAACAACCGCACCAAGTGCCTATCAGGTTCAAGACCCGTTGCCCCTGCCAAAAGCGAGAACACGCTCATGATAAAAATCCTAGCCGCTGTACGCAGAAAACCCGGAATGACCCATGCCGAGTTTTTAAACTATGTGGAGCACACACACGGAGCGATCGCTAAAGCCAAGCCGTTAGGCGTTAAAAGGTACGTGCAGAACCATGTCATCGACGCGGCTTTCGGGGTTGACGCCGACAATGCCTACGCACAGTCCTTCCACAAAGATTCCATTACGGAGCTGTTTTTTGAAGACGCGCCAGGTTTGATTCGCACCTTCAGCGATCCCTATACGCAGCAAACCGTAGGCCCCGATGCAAGGAACTTCGCTGACCTTTCCGAGCAGCTCGCTCAATTGATGGATGAATTGGAGACGGCTAGCACCGCTACAGCGCCTCTCCCATGGAAGGTGATGATCCTGCTGAAGAAGAATCCAGCCATGGCGCTCGATCGTTTTTTCGACGCTTGGGACGCAGCTCACGAGAGCATTACCCGGGAACAACCTGGCTTCCAGAACGCCTTACGCCGGTATGTTCGCTCCCGGTACTTACCCGAGGGTGACAAGGTGACGGCCTATTTCGGGCCGAACATCAACGTATACGAAGGTGCCTCCAGCCTGTGGTTTGAAAATGAAGCGGACTTTTCTTTCTTTAGGCAGTATCAGCGAGCGCTGTTTCAAAAACTTGCCGAGGACGGCGTCGCGCTGACATCGGCGTCTTTTTTTGCCTACGTCAAAGAGGTCGTTATTTTCGATCACTGCTCCTGAAGACCAGCAGCGCGACCCTTCCCATTCAGAAGGGTCGCGATCACTCAGATAGGCTCAGCCAACGTCGCAGTAGACTCCCGCATGATCTGCGCATGCTCTTCCTTGTCCCCACCACTTTTCTCTATCTCGCACAGCCGTGCGGAGTTCTCGACCACGAGTTGGCAACGCTCCCAGCGCCGCGTTTCGAACCGGCTCAGGGCCGTCTGTAGATTGCTATTGCCGAGCAATTCTTCGGCAAGCACGATGGCGCTCTCGATACCGATGCCAGCTCCGGAGGCCAGGTGCGGCGTGGTGGCATGCACTGTGTCGCCGATCAGCACGATACGACCCTTGTGCCAGGGCAGCGGCACCAACAGATTGGCCAGCGGACGATAGTCGATATTGGCGCCCGTCTCGTACAGTTGCGGCACCAGCGTTTGCAGGATCGGGGCTGGAAACTCACTTAGCAGGCGCGCCATTTCACCCGGCCAACTGGCCGGATCGATCCACTCGGAAAACTCGCGGTTCTCCATGAGGAACATGTACATGTGCGTTTCGGAGATCGGATTGACGCCAACCTTGGTGCGTCCCAGCCAATGACTGGGACGCACGATTTCCGGCGGACGCTTCAGCACCGCGCGCCAGACGCTCTGATGAATGGGTTTTGGCGAGGGTGCTTGCGGGAAAAAGTCCTTTCGCGTTCGCGAATGCACGCCATCAGCGGCAACGACGAGGTCATAGCGTTCAGTGGTCCCGTCGGTGAAAGACACGTCAATGCCATCGTCATGCTCGATGACGCTGTCGTAGGTGATGCCCAGGCGCACACGGGTCCCCACTTCCCGCGTCCTGTCGGCAAATATTCGAGCCAGTACCGGGCGCAGGATGCCGCCACCACAGGGAATCGGTTTATCGCTGACCGGCGGGCGAAGCGCCAATTGCACGATCAGGTCGCCCACCGGTGAAAACACATCGAAATTGGTCGACAGGTACCCTTCCCCGGCGACCCTTTCCAGAATCCCAACCGTATCAAGCGCTCGCAGCGTGGGCCCACTGAGCGTAATCCCCGCCCCCAAAGGACACCACAACGGATCGATTTCGACGAGGTCCACTTCGACGCCCTGGCGGGCGAGCTGGATAGCCGCGGTCATACCGGAGAATCCGCCTCCGATCACCAGGACCTTACTGACTGCTGCAATCATCACGCTCTCCTAATTATTCTTATTCACTCGGGCAGACATTGCATGGCGCACCGACGAGCTCTGCGGCGTCATCGCATCAACGCCGCAGAAATAGGGAAATGCCGACGTAAAATGCCGGATCAGCCACGAGACTATCGAATCGGATTCCAGCGCTGAAATCGCTTTGCACAATCCGAGGTATCGCTGGCGGCGATGGGTCTCGCAGGTAAGCCGAGGGCATTGCTCGGAGTGCCTGCCTTTGCGGCAGAACAAATACAAAAGCCGATGAACGACGGCTCACACGAACCGCCGTCCACCGGCCTTTAACGACGGTTGTTCACACGTTTTCCAAGCCATCCCAGCAGAGGTATTTAACCTCTAGGAACTCGTCGATTCCCAGGTGAGATCCCTCTCGCCCAAGACCGCTCTGCTTCACGCCACCGAAAGGTGCGACCTCATTTGAAATCAAGCCACAGTTGATGCCCACCATGCCCGACTCGATGCGCGCGGCGTTGCGCCAGATACGCGCCGCGTCACGGCTGAACAGATACGCGGCCAGGCCAAACTCGCTGTCGTTGGCCATGGCAATGGCTTGGTCATCCGTGTCGAAACGCACCAGCGGCATGACCGGGCCGAAGATCTCTTCGCGAGCGACCCTCATTCCATGGGTCACATCAGCCAACAAGGTGGGCTCGAAGAAACACCCGCCCAGCGCATGGGGTTTGCCGCCGGACAGCAGCCGGGCCCCTTGCGCCAAAGCATCATCCACCAGCGCCTGGGATTTTCGTACCGCTGCGTCATCAATCAACGGCCCGACCTGGACACCCGGCTCCAGGCCATTGCCGACCTTCAAGCGTGCCATGCGCTCGACGATGCGCTCCGCCAATGCGTCATAAACCCCTGACTGCACCAACACCCGGTTCGCGCCGATACAGGACTGCCCACCATTGCGAAACTTGGCCAACATCACCCCGTCAGCCGCCGCGTCCAGATCAGCATCGTCAAAGACAATGAACGGAGCGTTGCCTCCCAGTTCCATGGAGCATTTCTTGACCGTCTGCGCCGCTTGCGCCAGCAGCAGCCGACCCACTTCGGTGGAGCCCGTGAATGTGAGCTTGCGCACCAACGGGTTGGCCGTGAGTTCACCGGCAATGTCGCGCGTGTCATTACCCGTGATCACACTGAACACACCGGCCGGCACACCCGCCCGCTGAGCGAGTTCGGCGAGCGCCAGGGCGGTCAGGGGCGTCTGGCTGGCCGGCTTCACGACCATGGTGCAACCGGCCGCGAGGGCCGGAGCGGCCTTGCGTGTAATCATCGCAGCGGGGAAATTCCAGGGCGTGATCGCCGCGCAGACGCCGATGGGTTCGCGCAGGACCACGATGCGCTGAGTGTCCTTTACGCCCGGAATCAGATCACCGCGCACCCGTGTGGCTTCCTCGCCAAACCAGCGCACAAAAGACGCCGCGTAATCGACTTCACCCCGCGCCTCCTCCAGTGGCTTGCCCTCCTCCAGGGTAATCAGCGTGGCAATGTCCTCGCGATGCTCAACCATCAGCTCGTACCAACGACGCAACACCTCGCCACGGCGTTTGGCCGTCAGGCGCCGCCATGGGCCATAGGCCTCGTGCGCCGCGTCGATGGCGTGCCGGACTTCAGCTTCGCGACAGCGCGGCAACTCGGCCAGCACCGTCTGATCCACCGGGTTGCGCAACGTGTAGCGACCGTGCGGCGTCTCGGTCAGCCATTCTCCAGCGATATAGGCACCGTCACGCCACAGCGTAGGATCCTTGAGTAAATGCTTCACTGTGCAACCCTCCCGATCAGCACGGATGACGCCCGATCATGAAGGCGCTGTCAGGGTCCGAAGTCACTGGCAGCCCCGACGCGACCAACCCTTGACGCAGCGACTTCATGAAGCGATCCGGCACACGCATCGCCGGGGCACGCAGTGGGCCGCCGTTGAAGCCGGCGAGCCAGTCCTGGTATTTCCACATCGTGCGATTGAGCACCCCGGTGCCGCCGGCGTAGCTCTGCGCGGCGGCGCCGTTGGCGCTGCGTGCCGGGTTGACCTTCCAGTACAGTTCCATCGCCTCTTCAAAGCGCCCCGTGCGTGCCAGCTCGAACGCTTTCGGGTAGTAGTCGCTCATCCAGGCGGTGTTGCTGGTGCCGGAAAACTGCAACTTCATCAGGCTCATCAAGGGGATTGCGTCGCCTTCGATCGGGCAACTGATCACCACCTGATCGCGGAAGTGGTGATACATCTCACAAATGCCCGCTGGCAACGGAAATCCTTGCTCGGACTTGATGGCCGCGATATTCGGGCAATCGGCCAACAGCCGACGGACCAACTCCAGCGACATACCCGCCGGATGCACGCGTTCGAAGCCCCAGAGCGGAATCGGGAAGAGCATGACGGCCAGGTCCGTGGCATCGCAGAACGACTTGGTGTAGTCGTAGATTTCCTGCTCGTTGGTCGGCCAGAACTGCGGTGGATAGGAGAGCAGGACGATATCTGCGCCGGCATTCTCGGCAAGCTTCACCGCCTCGATATTCTCGGCAAGCGTGCCAAAAGCCGCGTGGAAGAACAGGATCAGGTCTTTCCCCGACTCACGCGCCCAGGCGGTGAATTGAGCGTTTTCCTGGGCAGAGATCGCCAGTTCGCTGCACAGCAACGTGCTGCTGTAACCCAGTCCAACCGTATGCTCGATGTCGTGGCGTATGCCACGCTCATTGAGACGCTTCAGATCAGCACTGAAACTTGGGATGGTGACCGCCGAGCAGCCCACCAGGTTTTCCCGCGCCCAGGCACGGGCATCTGCTTTCTTGTATGTGGCCATGGTGATTTCCTTTGAAGAGTGAGGGGTTATTTCGAGACAGGGACAATGCTGGCGGGCAACTCGATGCCGAGGCCTTGTTGCCGGGCGCGCTCGTACAGCGCTTGGGCGATGACTACGTCCTGCAGCGCCGAGCCAACAGACTTGTAGAGAACGATGTCGCTTTCTTTCTGGCGCGGATTGACACGACCCGCGACCAAATCCGACAGCGCGACCAGTTTGTCGGCGACATAAACACCGGCGCTGATCGCAGCAATGGCGTCGCCGGTATCGTGAAGTACCTCTTGCGGCATATCCGCGACGATGCAGACGGCTCGCTCCATCGTGACCGGGTCAACCTCCCGTTGCTCAGGCAAGGTGGAACCCAACGACACAACCGTGGCTCCCGGGCAAAGCCAGGCGCCTTGCAGTACCGGAGATTCGTCACGACTGCGGGCGGCACAAATCACCACGTCGCAATCCTGCACAGCTTCTTGCGCGCTGTTCACCGCTTGGATATCCAGCCCTGGCCTGAAGCTCTCGGCAAAACGCTCGCGGCTGGCGGGCGTTGGGCTGAATACCCGGACATGCGCCACATCGCGCACGGACTTGAGGCAATCCAGTGCACCACGGGCCTCAAACCCCGAGCCAATCACCCCCACCCGCAGCGCACGCTTGGGCGCCAGTAAATCGACTGCCAGCGCAGCGGTTGCCGCGGTGCGCAAACCCGTCACCCGGTTGCCGTCGATCAGGGCACTGAGCGCCATGGTTTGCTGGTTGAACAATGCGATCAGGTAGCTGGCGCAGCGCGCCCGCATGGAAGCCGCGATCAACTTGCAGCCCATATGGCCGCCAGTTGGAGGTACAGCGGTCAAACTGCGCAGCCAGATACCGTCGCCCCGGGCCATGGAGCGAGGCGGCACCATGGCATCCGATGCAGGGTGCGCGTACGCCTCGGCGAGCGCGGCAACGGCGGTGCTCCAGTCGGCGAGCGAGGCCACATCGGCGTCGCTGAGAAAAAGCGTCGGGGCAATGACTTGGGACTTTTGGGCGTGATGCATAGCGCTAACCTCGCAATCGGGGATCAGTCGTTGATTGACTGACACCCTACGAGGCGCGCCCCCCGTCGAATACTGCTGGGGATGCAAAGCAGCTATCGCTTAAATCGATGGCATGGACAGATTGCAGATCAGCCGTCGCACTTCACGGGAAGCACGGGTCAAAGGGCGACGGGGCGACTCGACCAGCACGACAAAGCGCTCCAACACGGGCTCGATAATGCGCGATGAAATCAGTCGTTGATCCAGCGAGCCGGGCAGCACAGAGGCAATCGCATAGCCTCCGCCTGCCGCGACGACTTCGTACTGGAGCTGGACCGAGTCGGCTTCCACGGCCACGCACAGCTCCACGCCTTGCTCGGCAGCCAAATGATCGAGCCTGGCCCTCAGCAGATGCGGCCGCCCAGGCACGACCAATGGCAGCCCCGATAGATTTTCCAGCGCAATGTCTCGATTTTCGAACAGAGGATCGGCGGCGGGTCCTACCAGATGCAGCGGTAGCCTGGCCAACAGATGGGCTTGGCCGATGCTTGCCTCGCTCTCGCGCAGCACCAGCGCCATATCCAGACGACCATCGTGCAACTGCTCTTCGAGTTGAGCGCTCGCGCCCTCGATCAGGTGCAATCTCACCCCGGGCATCTGCGCGCGCACTGCAGAAAAGAGCGTCCCCGCAAACCGGCGCACCGCGGAAGGCAACATGCCCACGACTACCTCCCCCACCGGCTTTCCACGCAGGTTGCGAATGTCATCGGCAAGGCTTTCAGCGTTCGCCAGAAGATCCGATATACAGGGCAGCAACTGCTCGCCAAATTCGGTCAGCACCACCCCGCGCCCGGTGCGATGGAACAGGCGCTCGCCACATTGCGATTCGAGCAGGGCAATATTGCGACTCACCATGGACTGCGGCATGTCCAGCAGCACGGCTGCTTTGCTGAGACTGCCAGCCGCCACGACACGGACGAACAAGGTCCAGCGAGGATCGATGATGGTGAGCGCCGTGGCAGGCGGCTGCGTGGCCGTGTCCGGCACCGGGTAGCTCTGGTTATCCGTCATGTCATCAACTCTAGGCGGGCCTGGTCCAGGTACTCGCGACTGTCCTGAAGGTGCAGGCGCATCGCGGCACGCGCACACTCAGCGTCCTGATTGAATATCGCCTGGTAAATCTGTTCGTGCTCGCTTTGCATGCGCTGTTCGTAGTGCTGCGGCTCATCGTGAAACAGACGCGCGGAATCCAGTCGGCTGCGGGGGATGATGACCTCCCCCAGGTTGAGCAGCGTGTCGGGGATGTAGTGATTGCCGGTCGCCTGGGCAATGCCCAAATGGAACTGGAAATCCAGTGCGGCCCGATCATTGACGCTGACTGCAGGCAGGCCGAGCTGATCGAGCAGCACCCGCAACCCCGCCAACTGATCCGGGCTACATCGCTGGGCGGCGAGCCCGGCGGCTTCCACCTCAAGACCGATCCGAAACTCCATGATCGCCAGCGAGTCAGTGATGATGCCGAGGGTAGCCGGGTCGATGAAGGCCCCCAGCGACAGGGTGCTACCGCGCACAAACGTGCCGATGCCGTGGCGTGTCTCAACCATACCAGCGGCCTGTAGACGCGACATGGCCTCGCGCACCACGGTCCTGCTGACCCCATGCGCCAGCATGAGGGCCGACTCGGTGGGCAACTGTTCACCGCCACGCAGCCGTCCCTCGATAATGTGCTCCGACAGTAGCGCCTCAAGCCCCTGGGACAGGCTGCCACGCTTTTTCCCGCCGGCCGCCGACACGCTCATTCCTCGAAAATCGCGACGGCGCGGACGAAGCCGGCCGAAGCGTGCCTGATCTTGTAGGGAAAGCAGGACACCTGGAAACCATGGGCCGGCAAGCATTCCAGGTTGGCCAGTTTCTCCATCTGGCCGTAGCCGATGTCGCGTCCGGCCTTGTGCCCTTCCCAGATGATCGAGGCATCGCCCGTGGCGGCGAAGCGTTCGCGTGTGTACTTGAACGGCGCATCCCAGCTCCAGGCATCGGTGCCGACCACGCGCACGCCGCGCTCCAACAAGTACAACGTGGCCTCACGGCCGATGCCGACCCCGGCGTCCAGGTACCCTGGCTGGCCGAACAGCGCGCCGGCACGGGTGTTGACCAGGACAATGTCCAGCGGCCGTAGAACATGGCCAATACGTTCCAGCTCGGCTTGCACTTGGGCGGCGTTGACCACATGGCCATCCGGTAAATGACGAAAGTCCAGCTTCACGCCCGGTTGCAAGCACCAATCCAGCGGCAGCTCATCGATGCCGAAAGCCGGCTTGCCGCCGTCCGTGGTCGAGGCGTAGTGCCAAGGGGCGTCCATGTGCGTACCGCTGTGCGTGGTGATCTGCAGGCGCTCAGCCGCCCAGGACTCATCGCCAGGCAGTTGCGCCTTGGACAGGCCAGGAAACATCGCGGCCATTTCCGGCCAGCCTTGCTGATGGTCCATGTAGTCGATTTTCGGCAGCAATGGCGGCGGATCGGTGTAGGGATTGTTGTCCAGGGTGACGGACAGGTCCACGAGGCGGCGTTTAGTTGATTGCATTTTCGCTCACTCCAAGCCCCACCCGCCCACGCACACGGCGCGCCGGGGCAGCAGCTTTCAAACTGTTTCGTATCAAGGCGGCAGCCGAGCCGTCATGGCGAAAGCCAAGGGCACGGGCCTGAGGGGTTTTCATTGCTGGGAAGCTGCCGAACAACGCTTGCAGTCCAGCGTCCGGTGCGAAGCTGATCAGCCCGCGGCGTTCCTGCCCGTAGGCGGCGGCCAGGGCATCGATGACCTGAGCAATGGACAGGTGCAACAGCGGTAATTGCCAGACACGTGACTCGCCAAGCTCAACGGCGGGCAGTTCGGCGGCCCGCAGCAGGTTATCCACGCAACACCGCACGGACATCCACCACGCCTGCGCCTGCGGCGACACCGGGCAGCAATACGGCTCGCCTTCGGCAAAGGCATGCAGCAGATCGCTCATGAACGCCGAACGCAGCCCATTGGGTTCACTTGGACGGGCGACGATGCCGGGCAGGCGCACGGCACGGCCGTCCACCTCGCCCCGTCGGGCAAGGTCGTTGAGTGCCATTTCCACCATCGTCTTGTGCGTACCGTAGCTCAACTGCGGGCGCGGCACGGCACGTTCATCCATGCGGGCCGGCAGATCGCCGCCGTATACCGCCACGCTGCTGGCGTACACCAGCACCGGCCGACCAGGCTGTTCGCGCAGTTGGTCGAGCAATTCCAGGCTTGCCAGCAGGTTGACCTGATAACCCAGGGAATAATGCTGCTCGGCCGCGCCACCCGGGATGCTGACCAAGTGAAAGACCACATCGATGCCATCTGCCAGCGCTCGGCGCAATAAAGCGGCGTCGGTCACACTGCCGCAATGCCGGCGCATGCGCTTATCCTCAGCAAACCCCACCAACTCTTTATCCAACAGGATCAACGCGCTGATCGACCGGCCTTGTAACTCATTGGTTTCGAGCAATCGTTTCACCAGCGCCCGGCCAACAAAACCATTGGCCCCGGTAATCATCACGCGCATGAGAGGCCTCCGCGCACGATGCACTGGTCTATCGCCCCGAACACCGACTGCCCTTGCAGATCGAAGACCTCCATGCGCACGCGGTCGCCAAAGCGCATGAAGGACGTCCGTGGCGCACCGTGCTCGATCATCTCAACGGCACGACGTTCGGCGATGCAGGCAGCGCCCACAGTGGGCTCAGCATTGGAAACCGTGCCGGAACCGATCACGCAGCCGGCCCTGAGGCGCCGGGTCAGTGCTGCATGGGCGATCAACTGATGAAAGCCGAAATGCATGGCACCGCCCTGGGCATGACCAAACCACTGGCCGTTCCATTCAACCTTCAACGGCAAGTGCACACGCCCGTCGCGCCAGGCCTCACCCAACTCGTCGGGGGTGATTGCCACCGGGGCAAAACTTGACGAGGATTTGGCCTGGATAAACCCGAAGCCCGTCTTCATCTCTCGGGGGGCAAGTGCGCGCAAGCTGACGTCGTTGACTTGCACGATGAGCCGGATATGGCCGGCGGCCTCTTGCGCCGAGCAACCCATGGGAACCTCATCGACCACCACGGCGAATTCACCTTCGAAGTCGATGCCATGGGTTTCACTGGGCAGCACGATATCGTCGTGAGCCCCCAGAAAGTCATCGCCACAGCCCTGATACATCAGCGGCGTGTGTTCAACACCTTCGATCGGATCCAGCCCAAAAGCCTTCTGCATCCGCTCGCCATGACTGAGAAAAGACGAGGCGTCCAGCCACTGCCAGGCACGTGGCAAGGGTGCGGCGGCTTGTTGCGGATCAAAGGCAAAGGCCCCGGCCAGCGAGCCTTCGTTCAGGGCGTCATAGCGAGCGCGCAAAGCGGCTTCAACGCTCGGCCAATGCTCGATGGCCTCCTGCAGTGTCCCGGCGATGTCACTGGCCTCCACCGCCCAGGCCAGGTCGCGCGACACCACCAGTAGGCGACCGTCACGGCTGTGATCTTTCAGGGTGCTGAGCTTCATGCCAGTTCTCCTTGCAGCTCGGGGGCGAAGCGACCATCGAGCAGCACAAACAGCATGCGCGCCATCTGCTCGGTGCGATTGCTCCAGGCGTGGTTGGTGCCGCGCTGCACGACGATGTCACCGCGCTTGAGATGCACTTCCTCGCCATCGAGCACCAGCCACACCTCGCCCTCCGTGACAACGCCGTAATCAAGCGTTTCGGTGCGGTGCATCAGCTTGTGTTTGGAATCTGCCTGTCCCGTACCGGCATGGGCCTGGCCAATTTCGGCGAATGCCGCCGCAGCATCCTCGGCGCTGACCTGGTTCTGCACGCTGTCGGGCGGAATATCCACCACCCGGATCACACTGCCCAATGGTGCGGGGCTCAGTTGAAGCGGCTTGTTGGTGGGGTCGTTGCCGTTATCCAGCATGGCCGGGCTCGCGCCGCTGTTCCAAATCTCATGGAAGACCGTGCCGGGCACGGCCTTGAGCGGAAAGCTGTTGGGCGTTGGTCCGCTGAGCGCGACCACCGCCAAGCCTTGGGCATCGTGCCCGGTGACCACGCGTTTGAAACCAGGAAGCTGTTGCATGTTCGAGTCCTCAATCAGTTGGCGAAACGCGCCAGCGGGTAACGATGAATCCATGTAAAAACCTTAAAGATCCAGCACCAGCCGCGCGCTCTTCGCACGGGAGCAGCAAGGCGTGAACTGGTCGTTGCGGGCCCGCTCGGCATCGGTCAGGAACATGTCACGATGGTCCGGCTCGCCCTCCAGTACGCGCGTGAGGCAGGTGCCACAGATGCCCTGTTCGCAAGACAACGGGATGTCGATGCCGGCCTCCAGCAACACCTGGGCAACGCTGAGCGTGGCCGGCACTTGGAAACACTGTCCGGTGCTAGCCAGTTGCACCTCGAAACCGCCCGCCTCGCTGACCGGCGCAGCGGCGGCGGTAAAGTACTCGCGGTGCAGTTGCGCCTCGGCCCAGCCCTGCGCGCGCGCCGTGCCGAGCACATGCTCCATGAAGCCGTTGGGGCCACAGACGTACAGGTGACGATCACTGGCCTGCACGGACAGAACCCGAGCACTGTCGAGGCGCTGGGCATCCTCGCCGTCGTCCACATGAACGTGCACGCAATTGGCAAACGCCGAATGGCGGATGTACTCGATAAAGGCCATGCGCCCGGCCGAGCGACCGCAATAGTGCAGCTCGAAAGGCGCGCCGATCCGCGCAAGGCGTTCGGCCATGCAGAGGATCGGCGTGATGCCGATGCCGCCCGCGAACAGCACGCTGTACCCTGCCCCATGTTCCAGAGGGAACAGGTTGCATGGCTCGCTGATGCGCAGGCGACTACCTTCATGCACCTGCTCGTGCATGGCCTGCGAACCGCCGCGAGACGCCGGGTCGAGTAACACGCCCAACAGGTAGCGGTGGCGTTCTTCGGGGTGATTGCACAGCGAGTACTGGCGCACCAGGCCATTGGGCAGATACACGTCGATATGCGAGCCGGCGCTGAAGGCAGGCAGCATGGAATCGTCGACCGGGGCCAGTTCGAAACTGTAGATGCCTTCGGCTTCGCGACGCTTGCGGGTGACGACGACTTCAATCATCACTTGGCACCCGCAGGCTGCTCGGCAGCAATCATCCGATCGAGTACACGCCGCGCGCGGATGGCGCCTGCATCACCGATCAGCAGGACCGGTTTCAAGTCCCAGAACGAAGCATCGCCCATCATGCGCTGCTGGGCCTCGAGCATTGGCAAGTCTTCATCGGTAAAGGGCCGGTTGATCGCGGCCGCTTGTTCGTCAGCGAATCGCTCGGCGAATTCGCCCATTGCCTTGGGAAAACAGACTGAGAACCAATAGTGAGTCGTGGTCTCGGTCTCCGGGGTGAAGAGGTGCGGAATCGGTGTGGAAACGCCCTTATCCCTGGGGAGACCGGTCGCCACTGCGCCGGAAAACAGCAACATGTTCGCAGGCGCATCCCAACGCACATCGATCCAACGGTCCACTGGTGTGCCCTGAGGAATGTTCCAGGCGGTGTAGAGGAACTCCGGCATGATTTCCGCAACCGTCTGGCGATTGGACCAAACGGTGTTGCCCTCCTCTTGCACGCTGGTCAATGCACCCTTGACGCCATCGCCACCCAACGTAGACGGATGCAAGAACTCGATATGACTCAGGTCCATGATGTTGTCGGTTTCCAGCACGTAGTTGGCTTTCGCGTGCAGGTAGCGTTTGCCGACATACCAATGGTCTTCATCCATGCAATTGAAATCCGGAATCAGCGTCGCATCGGCCAAGTGTGGATCACCCATCCAGATCCACAGCAGGCTGTAGCGTTCGACCAGCGGGTAGGCCTTGACCTTTGCCGCCTTGGGAATTGCACCATCGCCGTGGGGGTTATGCACACAGGCGCCACTGCCATCGAATTCCAGGCCGTGGTACGGACAACGCACCGCATCGCCTTTGAGGATTCCCATGCCCAGGGGCGCGAAACGGTGAGGGCAGCGATCGGAAATGGCTTGGGCACTACCTTGGGTATCGCGGAAAAACACCACGGGTTCATTGAGCAGGGTTCGTTGGAACAGCTCCCCGGCCTTGACCTCGGTGCCCCAGGCGGCTGCGTACCAGGTGTTGCGTAAAAAGCTCATCGCGATTCCTCTTTTTCAAAGCTTGATGACGGGCTGGCGTGCGTCGTCGCACGCTCGGTTTCAATCAGCCGACGCAGGACACGTCGACAGCGCACGGCCCCTGCATCGACTGGCAACAGCACCGGGTTAAGGCCAAGCAGTTCAACCTCGCCAAGCTGGCGCTGTTGAGCCTCGACCATGGGTTTGTCCTCACCGGCAAAAATACCGATCAACATGTCCTGGACGAAGGCATTCAACTGCGCATTGTCCTGCTCGAAACTGCGCGTGTTGGCGAAGAAATAATGGGTGTTGGCCGCGTCCTGCGGCGTCATCAGATGCAGGTTCCAGGTCACGGGTCCCTCTTCCCTGGGGCGCCCTGGAGGCGTGGCGCCACTGCCCAGCAACATCAGACCGGGTGCGTGCCAGATGACTTCAGCCCAGACGTCTGCCCGGGTCGGGTCTTCAAGGTGAGCGCCGAACGCCGGCGGCGGCACATCGTCCGGCGCCCACCAACTGATGCGCACGCGATCGTTGGGCAATTCCTCGATGTCGGCGCGCGTGCGTGACAAGGCTCCGCCACCGAGCGTGTCCGGGTGCAGGAAATCAACGTGGCTCAGGTCCATGATGTTGTCGGACAGCAGTTCGTAGTGCGCGCGCGTCGGCAGATACCCATGCCCCTTGGCGTGGGTTGGCGCCTGGTCGAGGAAAGAGAAATCAGGAATCAAGGTGCCGCTGGCCAGGTGACGATCGCCTGGCCAGACCCAGATAGCCCCGTGGCGCTCAACCACCGCGAAGCCGCTAACACAGGCGGCCTTGGGGATGTTTCCTTCGCCATGGGGATTGTGCGTACATTGGCCGCTGCCATCGAAACGCAAGCCGTGGTACGGGCACTGAACGCTGTCACCGACAATCTTTCCCATGTGCAGCGGGGCAAAACGGTGCGGGCAACGATCAGCCAGCGCTTGGATCCGCCCCTGGCTGTCGCGAAAGAAGACCATGGGTTGTTCGACGATGGTCCTGCCAAGCATCGACCCTGGCGCCAGCTCGTCCGCCCACCCGGCGATGTACCAGGTGTTGAGCAAATAACTCATGTTGCTCTCCTCTTGTTCTTGTTTTCTTGAGACGTGAGATCAGCGATCAAGCTCTGCGGCTGCCGCAGCGGGAAAAGCCGACCCGCTGCCGCGCAACCGCATACAGGCCACAGCCACCACAAACTGAACACCCGCAACGATTCCCAACGCGGCGGGCAAGGCGCTGCTCAACCCACCGGTGATCGCCAGCACCACCAGCGGGCTGGCGAACTCACCGGCGAAGAACATCGCCGTGAAGCCGCCGGCGGCGCGGCCGCGCTGCTGGAAATCGACTTGGGCCATGATCCAGGTGAGCAGGGTCGGCATCATCAGGCCAATACCCAGGCCGTTGATCAGTACGGCGATCACCACCCAGCCATGGCTGTCGGCCACCGCCAACAACCCGCCGCCCATACCAGCGGCGACGAAAGCCAGGAGCATCTGCCGGTGTGCCGGCACGCCACTGAACAGACGGAAACTCAACGCGCCAATCAATACACCGAGCTGATTGGCGCCCATGGTCAAGCCGATCCGCTGCGACCCTTCGACATGCAGCAGGTTGAGCAAATAACCGACTTGTACCGGCACGATGAACAGGCTCAAGCCCGCCAGGAATGCCAGGACATACAACGGCGCCAAGGTGCGCCAGGGAAATGCCCTGCTTATCGCCTTCTTCTCGATGACCGCATGCCCACGCGGCTCCCACAGCAACCAGGCCATCAGCGGCAGCAACACCAGCCCCAACCCATACAACGCAAACGGTGTACGCCAGCCGTGTTCGCCGAGCACTCCCCCGACGGCAATGAAAATCGCCGCCGACAAGGAGGTCGCCACCATTTGCAGGGCGAACATGCGTTCGCGCCGCGCGCCGCTGTAGTAGTCGCCCATCATCGTGGTGCAGCAGGTCATGATCGCTGCCTCGGCCAGGCCGATGCCGGCGCGACTGACTACGATCGCCTGCAACGAATCCAGCCAGAGCGGCAGCACGCCACAGATGGTGTAGAGGCACATCGCACCGATCAGCAACGGCTTGCGCCCGAGTCGGTCGGCGATGATTCCGGCGAAGGGTGCAAACAGGGCAATCATTAGCGCCGGTAGCGTCAGGGCGATGGGAACCAGCACCGCGACGCCCTGGGTGTCAGCGAAGTGTTCCTGCATTTGCGGCAGGACGGGGGCCAGCAGCACAGCCCCCAGGACCGGCAAGCAACTGCCGAGCAACAGCAACAAGGACTGCGGCAACCGCGCCTGGCGTTCAACGTTCATCACGCACCTCCGGTGGTTGGGTCGCGCAGAACGCCACCCCGTAAGCGATCAGACCGGTTCGAAGCGCTAGCCAGAGATGCTGCTGGAATTGATACATGCGAGGCATGGGAACGTCCTTTCTTATTGTCATGACGCAATGGGTTGGGCGGCGGGCGTTGCGCGTTGGTCGTGGTCCGGGGTCTGCGAACCAAGGGCCCGCTGCACGCAATCGCCCTCCTCGACCAAGGCAGGCGTGAGCGGCACGCTTGTCGTCAGGCTGGGTTCCGCCGACGTCTGTTCCCGGCTGATCCGCTCGCTCGGCAACAGGAAGTGCGCCAGGGCCGGCAACAGGACCAGCGCACCGACCATGTTCCAGACGAACATGAACGCCAGCAGCACGCCCATGTCGGCCTGGAACTTGATCGGCGAAAACATCCAGGTGGCCACGCCGATCGCCAGGGTCACACCGGTCAGCATCACCACCTTGCCGGTGGACAGCAGCGCCCGGTAATACGCCTCCGACAGGCTGGTGCCCTGGCGCATATGGCCGAGCAGGATGCTCATCACGTACAGCGCATAGTCGACGCCGATGCCCACGCCGAGGGCGATCACCGGCAGGGTCGCGACCTTGACGCCGATGTTCAGCCAGACCATCAGCGCTTCACAGAGGATCGAGGTGAGCATCAGCGGAATCACCGCACACACCGTGGCGCGCCAGGAGCGGAAGGTGATCAGACAGAGCAGGATCACCGCACCGTAGACCCAGAACAGCATTTCCCGATTGGCCTGCTTGACTACAATATTGGTCGCGGCCTCGATCCCGGCATTACCGGCAGCCAGGAGGAACTGGACGTCGTCGGTATTGTTAGCGGCGGCAAATTGTTCGACGTGATCCACCAGGCCGCTGAGGGTTTGCGCCTTGTGGTCGGAAAGGTAGGCGTACAAGGTCAGCAGGCTGCAGTCTTCGTTGTACAACCCGCGTGGCGCCCCGGCGGTGACCATATTGAGCATCGCCTGGTTGTTCTGCAGTTCGTACCACTTCGGGCTGCCTTCGCTCAGGCCCACCAGCATGCGGCGGTTGAGCAACGCCAGGGAGTTGGTCGAATCCACCCCTGGCAAGGTGCGCAACTGCCAGTCGAGGGCATCGACTTTGTTCAAGATGTCATAGCGCGAACAGGCGCCGGCGGGGGTCTTGATCATCACCGCGAACAGATCGCTGCTGGCGCCGTAATGCCGGGTCAGGAATGCATCATCCTGGTTGTAGCGTGAGTCGGCCCGTAGCTCCGGCGCGCCCGCATCCAGATCACCGACTTTCAACTGCAGGCTGACGATGAAGCCGAGCGTCGCCAACGCCAGGCTCAGGGCGATGCACAACGCTGCCCAGCGGCGCTGGGTGAACAGGTCGAGGAAACGCCAAAACCCGTGGCGATGCTGGCCCGCTTGTTCAGCGTGCTCGCTTTTCAGGCTCAGTTGCGCCGCGCGGCCGCTGACCCCGACATAGGAAAGCAGTATCGGCAGCAGGATCAAGTTGGTGAAGATCAGCACCGCGACGCCGATGCTGGCGATCATCGCCAGGTCCTGGATCACCTGGATCTTGATGATCATCAGCACCGCGAAACCCACCGCATCACACAGCAGCGCGGTAAGACCGGCAAGGAACAGACGGCGGAAGGTAAAGCGCGCGGCGACGACCCGGTGCATGCCGCGCCCGATATCCTGCATGATGCCGTTCATCTTCTGTGCGCCATGGCTCATGCCAATGGCAAACACCAGGAACGGCACCAGCACTGAGTAGGGATCCAGTTGATAATCCAGCAGCGGCAGCAAGCCGAGCTGCCAGACCACCGCCACCAACGAGCAGAACACCACCAACAGGGTGCTGCGAATGCAGCGGGTGTACCAATAAAGCACCACCGTGGTGATCAGGATCGCCACGGCGAAGAAGATCAGGATCTGCCGCAGGCCGGCGATGAGATCGCCGACTTTCTTGGCGAAACCGGTGATGCGGATGTCGATGCTGTCGCTCTGGTATTGGCTGCGCAACGACTCCAACTGTTGCGACAGCCGGGTGTAGTCCAATGGTTGACCATCGGGAGTCCGCTGCAGCAGCGGTACTTGGATGATGCTCGATGCCTGGTCGAACGCCACCAGTTGGCCGATTTCGTTGGACAACTGCACGTTGCGCCGCAATGCCGAAAGGCTTGCTGCGCCGCCATCGTAGTTGTCCGGAATGACCGGCCCACCCTCCAGACCCGCTTCTGTCACCGCGACCCAGCGTGTGGCGGGCGTCCATAACGACTTCATGTAGGCGCGATCGACACCGGGCAGCAGGTAGATCTTGTCGCTCAATGCCTGCAAGGTCTTGAGGTAGTCAGCGTCATAGATCTCGCCCCGCTTGTTGACCACGGCGATGCGCACCGCATTGCCCAGCCCGCTCAACTCCTTCTGGTGCTCAAGGTAGTTGGCGATATAGGGGTGATGGGTGGGAATCATTTTTTCGAAACTGGCATTGAGCTCGACACGGCTGGACTGCCAACCCAGCACCAGCGTGGTCGCAAGGCACAGCAGCAACACCCACAGACGATGGTTGAACAATGCTCGTTCGAGCACCGAGCCGGAACGCGGATCAAAGTCATCGAGCGCATTCGCTGGGGACTGGAAAAACTTACCAGGGGACGTCATAACCTCACTCCGAAGCGGCAGTGGCTGGCTGCGCGAGACGCTGCAGCCCGGTGAAACCGGCAACGATCAGACTGCCATCGGCGGCCTCGATCACACTTGAAACAGGTTTGCCCAAGGGTTTGCCCAGTGGCAGCAGCGCTGCTCCGGTCTGCTCGCTGTTGCGAAACAGCATGCCGCCCTGGTTGACCAGCAGCAGTTGGCCGTCGGCCAGGCGGATGGAGTCGTTGAAGGAGATGGGTACGGGAACTGACAGGCGCTGGAAACTTGCACCAGCGTCCTGGGAGATAAAGGCATTGCCCTTCAGGCCGGCGACCACCAGCGCGCCGTCGGCACGACTCTGCAGCGTGAAGAAACTGCCTTCGTAAGGGCTGTCCAACTGGCTGAACGACATCGCGTCGTCGTCCGAGCGCGCCAGGTAGCCCTGCTCACCCGCCAGGAACCAACGCGGTCCCTGAACACTGATGGCGTACAAGTGCAAGCCGCTCGGGTTGGCGATGCTCCCCATCAATGACTGCCAGGTCGCACCGCCATCGGTGGTCTGCAGCGCCAAGCCGTAGGCCCCAACAATCACCCCACGATGCGCATCGATGAACTGGAGCGCCAGGAACGGTTTGTCCGCCCCATCGGCAACAAGACGCTCGGCATTTTGTACCCGTGCCAGGGCGTCGTCCGGGTTGGCTGCCGTGGCCTGCTCAGCCTTGGCGGCATCCAGTTCGAGCCGTGCCACGCGCACGCCGTCGAGCTGCAGCGTCCAGTGCTCGCCGCCATCACGCGTCGTCAGCACAACGCCTGTGTGGCCGACCGCCCAGCCCTGTCGCGCATCGACAAACTGCACCGCCGTCAGGCTCACCGACACTGGCACCGAAGCCTGGCGCCAGCTTTGCCCGTTGTCGTCGGAGAGTAGCACCAGGCCGCGCTCGCCCACCGCAACGAGACGTGTACCTGCACGCGCCAGGCCGATCAAAACGCCGTTCTGCGCAGCCGGTACCTGCATGGCAGGGGTATTCAGCGGCACGTCCACGACAGCCGTGCCGGCCAGGCACTCACTCGTGGCGAAGGGCAAATGCAGGGCCAGGAGCAACGCGCTCGCCTGACTGATTCTGTTCATAACCTACCTCGGACAAACACTCGTATCCCAAGGGCAGCCCGACAGGCCTGCCCTTCACTCTCGGCTCAGGTCTAACGCACGCCGCGCCCAGCCATTGCCGCCGGCGAGAACTCCGAGACCTTGTAGCGATCAACCGCGCGATACTGGTCCGGCAACCCCGCATAGAGATTCTGGATAAACCACGCACCGGAGGTCAGGTCGTAGAAACCGGAGGACAGTTGCACCAGGCCTGGCAGGTCGGGCAGCACGGAAGGCAGCGACCAGAGGGTCTTGGCCAGTTGACCGCTGGCGTCCCAGCGATCGGCGAGCAGGGCTTGCCAAGTGTCCTCGTCGAGGTAGTAGCGGCCCTTGGGCAACTGATGGCGCTTGCCGGCGGCCACCGTCGACTCGACCACCCAGACGCGGTGCAACTCCCAGCGCACGTAATCGGGGTTCAGATGATGCTTGCCCAACAGGTCCTGCGGCTGGGCAGCGTTCTGCACCTTGTTGGTGTTGTAGGGGACATAGATCTCCTGCTTGCCAACCAGCTTCCAGTCGAAGCGGTCCGTGCGCCCGCCCCACACGCTCAGCTCATCGAAGGACATGACCCCGGCGGTGGAAGGCGTCGGCGTATCACAGCAAGCGTTGGGGAGCGTGCGCACCCGGCGCTGGCCGCTCAGGTAGACATGAGCCTGGGATTTGTCGCCGTTGATGTTTTCACGCCCAAGGATCTGCTCGCCGGCACGAATCGCCGGGCCAAGATTGACGAAGTGCACCAGCCAGTAGTCGCCCGAGTAATTTTCAGGGCCGCCCTCCTGGAAGTAGTAGGGCATTTCCTGGGTCAACAGGCCGTCGCTGGTCATCACCTGGTTGCCGTCGGCAGTCATCAGATAGTGGCGGAAATGCCCCGCCACCGAGGTGCCGCGCCAGTTCAGCAAATGGTTCCAGATCGCTTCGGTGCCGTTCTGTGGAATCGGAAACGGGATCCCGCCGTAGGCACCATCGGGGATCAGGCCGGCGCTGCTGTCGACCAGTTTGGCGCGGGTCGCATTCTTGAACGTGTTGTCATAGACCCACTGCGGCGCGGCCGCCGTGCGCCGGGTCGGATAGACATCGATGCGATAGGTGTCCGGGAAACGCTTGAACAGCTCCTTGGTGCCGTCGCTGAGCTTGTCGGCGTACTTGGCCAGGTTCTGGGCAGTGATGCTGTACAAGGGTTTGTCTGCGGCAAACGGATCGCTGCGTTTGCCGCCCGGGACGTAGCCTGGATCAACCTTGGTGTAGCCACCGTCCCAGGCCGGAATGCTGCCATCGGCATTGCCGGCTTTCTCGGCACCGAAGGGCGTCAGGGTCTTGCCCAGCGCGGCCGCTTGTTCGGCGCTGGCGGCCAAGGCCATCGGCGCGGCGGCGGCCAGCAGGGTTAAGCACAAGGCCTTTAGAGTGAACTGAATGGTCATGCGCAAATCCTCTTAGAACGTGGTCTTGACGGAGAAAGCCAGGTAGTCCCGGTCCTTCAACGACTGCTTGTAATTGAACTGGTTGGCGGCGTTGAGGCTGGTGTCCTCGGGGCCGTAGAAGTGGGTATAGGTCAGCCCCACGGTCACTTGGTCCAGGTAGGTGGCGGATACGCCGATGTTCATGTCCCCTCCTCTATCGGGGCCGAACCCGCTGATCACGGCCGACTTGCCCATGGGGAAATAGCTGATGCCCAGCGGCACGCTGATATCGACGCCTGGGAAAAACTGGCGATAGGTCGGCGTGTACACCAGTTTCAGGCCCAGGCCGTCATCGGTGGCGTTAGGGTCCAGGGCTGCGCGGTTCCTGGTCACGGCCAGCAGGCGGTTCCAGGCGATCTCACCTACCAGGCTGGCTTCATTGGCGACGAAGGAAGGGCCCAGCGATGCCAGGACGTTGAGGTTGATGTGAGCCGTACGGCCAACGGCGTACAGGGCGTCGTCATTGTTGTCCGCGTCGACGCCCGGCAGGACGGTCTGGGCGTTGGACACCAGCGGCATGTTCCAGCGCATCGATGCTTCGCCGGCAAAGCTGTACTCGTCCACGGAGGTCGCGAAGCTGGCGCCCAGGACACGGATGTCTTCCGGGTAAACCCAGGAATATTCGCCGACTTGCCCGGTACTGAAGTTCGGCCCGGTGGCATTCGGTTTCAAATACAGCGTTGGGGTTTTCTCGTGGTACTGCAGCGCATACAGGCCGTAATCCGTCGTCCCGGTGTTGTACTTGAGCTGCAGGCCGCCTTGGCCGGAACTCCTGGCTTTCTTGTCCTTGCCATGGAAAAACGCCGCCGGGCTATTGGCATTCCCGCCCAGGAAATCCGGGAATGGCCCGCCGGTGATCAGCCTTTCATTGCCATCGCCGATCGTATCGCTGGTGGAGAAGTAGCTGCCGGCGCCAGGCAAGCGTGTCTCTTCCCACTCCAACTGGTAGAAAGCGCCCAATGACAGGTCATCGGTCAGTTGGTAGGCGGTCGAGAGTTGATTGACCGGCCGGGTGATTTCCTTGAATTGGGTGTTGGGTACCGATTGCGCCTTGACCACGTCCACTGGCGCCATGGCACCGGCAATGCCGTTGCCGCCGAAGAACAGGCTCTCGCCCCAGATCAGGCCGTGGCGCCCGGCGCGAACCGACAAGGTACGGTCGGCCAGCTCACCGTTCCAGTAGACGAAGGCATCCAACAGTTCACCGTCACCACCGTGCAGTTGACGGGTATCACTGGTGAACTCGTTGAACCCCACCGAACGTTGGTTGGCACTGGCCGCGTCGTTGTTATCGTTGCGGTCCTGGTAGACGGTGTCGTACCAGGCGGCACCGCTCAGACGCGCACCAAAGTTGTGAAAACCGATGTCCAGCTCGGAAAGAATATCCAGGCGATTGGAGATCAGCCCCTTGCCGAAGTTGTGATCGCCGTCATTCTGGTTCAACGCCGTCTGCCCTTCGCTGAGCTTGCTGCTGGGCTCCTTCAGGCGCCAGGCCGCGCTGTACTTCAGCGTGTTGTCCCAGCGCAAGCTGAGATCGGGATTGCCGGTGTCGATCTGAAACGCCTGGGCTGCCGAAGCGCCAAGCCCCAGGCTGGCCGCAAGGGTCAGGGTGAAGGGGACGCGCCGCGACGCAGCGAACTTGCGAGTAGCCATCGAAGTAACCCTCTTTATTGTTGTTGTATGTCAGCTCTTCTGGTGAAACCGCGCCCGCAGTCCAACCGGGCCAAGCCTGCACAGGCATGAAACATCCTTGGGGAGCGAATTTGGTTTTGCCGGCGTCTCAGATAGGCTCTGCCGTGACCTCAAGCATCCGTCTGACCAGGCTGATCCGGTCGAAGCTGCTGTCGTGGGCCATTTCCTTGTCACCGGCCAGCACCGAGCTTTCGCTGATGAATTTGCAGCGTTCATAACGGCGCGCCATAAAGCGCTCGAGCTGCTGTTCGACGCTGCCGCCGCCGGCCAACTCCTCGCCAAGCACGACGGCATCTTCGATGGCCATACCGGCGCCCTGGCCCAAGTGCGGCGTCGTGGCGTGCACTGCATCGCCAATCAGCACGACACGGCCGCGGTACCAGGGCTCGCTGACGAACACCACCTCCAGCGGCTTGTAGACCACCCGTTCGCTGTCAGTAATTTGCTCGCGCAGCTCGCCGATCAGCCCGGTGAAACCACTCAGGCGCTGGCGCATTCGGGACGCCAGCGTGGCAGGCTCCACTCTTGGATTGGCGGGTTCGTGGGAGGTCATGAACAGGTACATCTGGTCCTGACCCAGCGGCACCAGTCCGGCATTGCCGGCGGGCCCCTGGAAGGTAGCCAGATGATCGATCCCGGCGGCGCGTGGAAAGTTATAGCGCCACACCGCTTGGCCGGTGAAGCGCGGCAGGTACTGCTCACCGAACAGCAAGCCTCGCAAGTGGGAGTACAGGCCATCGGCGCCCACGACCAGATCGAAATGGCCGCGACTGCCATCGGTGAACAACACATCAACGCCCTCGCCCATCTGCTCCAGCGTTTCGACGCTCAGGCCCAGACGAATCGAGGCCCCCAGGGCAATAGTGGTTTCGCTGAGAACTTGATGCAGGGCCAGGCGCGAGATGCCGACATTGGCTGGGTAGTCGGGGCCGGCCAGGCGCTGACCAGGGATCCGCGCCAGCTGTTCACCGGCGGTGGTATTGATGGTCACATCCTCAAACGCGTAGGCAGCATCCAGGTAGCCATCCAACACACCCAACTTGGCCATCTCACGGACAACGTTACTCTGCTGGATGATGCCAACACCGTAGACGGTCCACTGCGTCTTGAGCTCGACAAGATCGACTTCGATGTCCTGGCGACGCAAAGCGATTGCAGCGCATAGACCACCGATACCACCGCCGACGATAAGCACCTTTTTCACTGCGTTCATGCTCGTCTCACTCTTATTCTTGTTATTCACGCCAGTGTTCCGCCGGAGCGATCCCAGCCTTTACCACCGGTTGTGTTTGCACGCATTCGGTACCGCTTTGTGTTCACTTTCTCGGCAAAGCAGGCGTTTGACTAATCGCATGTAGGGATACGATGTATCAGCAACCGCGATACGTTAATCACGATCCATTCGCCTCTAGCTGACCCGCTTCGAGCACCAGCCAATCGGCATCGGCTCGCCATCCCAGCGCACTCAGGCTTTCCCCCAGGCACGGCCCGTAGACGCACAGACCCGTGCCAGGAAGAAACCGCGCACCATGGGCATAACAGACGATCTGGCGGCCATCGACGCTGAGGAAACGATCCTTGCGGTACTCAAGGCGCACCGCTAGATGCGGGCAGCTGTTGCGATAGACGCGCACCTCGCCGTCATGGCGCATGGCAAACACACTGTCCTTCCCCGTGCCCAGGGGATCGAACCCCCGAGCCTGCCCTTCCACCAGTTCATCCAGGCGACAGAGCACCAGGGCCTCGTGACTCATGGACGACCTCCGCGCTCAGGCCTGCTTGGGCGGCGGGCCGCTCGGGAACCACTTTTCCCGGGAAGTGAACAGGAACAACTGCGAGTTATCCGCCGACAACGGCGCCTGGCGCGCTTGCCAGGCGTCATCGTGCTTGTCCATGTCGGCGTCGTATTCGATGTGGCATCCCAGCGGGCTGTTGAAATACCAGAACCAGTTGGAACCGAAGAGGTGACGGCCCGGC
Source organism: Pseudomonas frederiksbergensis (assembly GCF_035751725.1). Lineage (GTDB taxonomy): Bacteria > Pseudomonadota > Gammaproteobacteria > Pseudomonadales > Pseudomonadaceae > Aquipseudomonas > Aquipseudomonas frederiksbergensis_A. Next base: position 3,529,026 of record NZ_CP142104.1, read on the forward strand.
CCCCAGAAACTGGTCCAGCCTTGCTGTTCGAAGCGCCGGCCCGCCAACAGCACTTCCGTGCCGCTGCCCATGTGGAAGGTGAAGTGCTCGCAACCCTTCATGTGCGGTGGCGTCTGGATCATGAACAGGCAATGATGGTCATCGGAACCGGCCGGACGCATGAACGGGCCCGCACCGACAAAGGTGTCAGTGGTCACGAAGCCCAGGCGCTTGTAGAAAACTTCGGCCTTGGCTGCGTCCGGCACGAAATACACTACGTGGGACAGGGTCCGTGGCAAGGCCTGCATGTCGGGATTGATGCCAGGTTGGTTGACCGGGCGTTGAGGCGCGTGGCCCGGCGCATTGGTCAGATCGGCTGGTGCGCTGTACGCGCGCCGCACACTGATCTGGAAACCAATGGCAAAGCCCATATCGTCCACGCTGTGCACGGAGCCATCGGCACCGCGGGTCACCGGGCGGTCGCGCCCCAGTTCATCGGCGATGGCCTCAAGATCAGCCATGCTTGCCACGCCATAGACGGTTTCACGAATCGAGGGCGCAGGCCCGATGGCCGCCGGCAGACTGGCATCGTCTGCCCGACGGATAATCACGGCGGTGCCGTCGAGGGCTTCAAAACGACCGCCCTCGCTGTCGACATCGACAGGCAGCAGGCCGTAGTCACGCAGGCAATGAGTACAGGCTTGAATGTCGTCGACACCGAAAATAAGGGCGTCAAGGCCAATGATGTTCATTGAGTTACCACTCCATTGTAATTATTCAGCGCAGGCCAGCACCCCGCTTACGGGAGCAGTGCCAGGCGGTACGCTGCCGAGGCGGGTCTTGGAGTCGATAAAGCGTCACGGCCAACCGACTGTGGGTTGATAGTGAAGGGGTAAAAACTCACTGACTAATCGCTTGTCGGGATGCGACCTATCGGTAAACGCGATACCTGGCTGCGCAGCACAAGCGCTCTGGAAAATCGAACAGGCATCGCACGATTCGCCCACTCACGGCACTTGACGCCGCGATAGGAAGGTCGGAAGGTATTTACAAAATAAATACAAAAATCGAGACCGCCATGCGTTTTAACCACTTGGATCTCAACCTCCTGGTGGCGCTGGATGTGTTGCTGGAAGAGCAGAACATCACCCGCGCCGCCGAACGCCTGCACATGACACAATCCGCCACCAGCGGCGTACTGGGCAGGCTGCGCCTCTACTTCGAAGATGAGCTGCTGGCGCAGGTCGGACGCAAGATGCAGCCCACGCCTTATGCCCGCGAACTGGCGGCGCCGGTGCGCCAGGTGCTGCTGACGATCCAGTCCTCGATCACCGCCAAACCGGTGTTCGACCCCGCCACCAGCAAGCGTCATTTTCGCCTGATCACCTCGGACTATCTGATCAGCGTCCTGTTTGCCCGGGTGATCCAGAAGATCTCCCTGGAAGCACCGCATATCACCTTTGAACTGCTCGGCCCTGGCGACACGTCCACCGAGATGCTGATGCGCGGTGAGGCCGACATGATGATCGTGCCTGAACACTACCTGATCGAAGGCCACCCCTCGCAGCTACTGTTTGAAGAAGAACACGTCTGTGTAGTGTGGGACGGCAACACGTTGGTGGGCGACAGCATCAGCCTCGACCAGTACATCGAGATGGGCCATGTCTCGGTGATTTTTGGCCGCAACCGACAACTGAGCGTCGAAGAATGGTTGATGAGCCAGTATGGTTTCACCCGCCGCATGGAAGTGGTGACCCATGACTTCAATACTCTGCCGCAGCTGATCGTCGGCACCCAACGCGTCGCCACCATGCTCCAACGCATGGCCAAGCTCTACGCCAACTACCTGCCGCTACGCATCGTGCAGCCACCAGTAAAAATCCCGGTGATGCGTGAGTTCATGCTCTGGCATCGGACCATGGAGGGGGATCCGATGCACCGCTGGCTGCGGGCGAAAATCAGCCAGATCATCAACGAACTGGAGCAGTAGTTACTGCGCTAGCCAAAGGCGAGTCACGTTCGAAAGTGCCCGACGGCCGCTTTGAGCTCGCCGCCAACCCGTTGCAAGTCGGCCGTTGAGCCTTGCAATTTCAGGCTTTCCCTGGCGCTTCCTTCGGCCACTTCCCGCACCCGCGTCATGCTCTGGCTGACTTGCTCGGCCACCACGCTCTGCTGTTCGGCGGCCGCGGCGATCTGCTGGTTCATCTGCTCGATGCTGGACACCGCCCGGGTGATCCGCGCCAGCGCCTGGGAGGCTTGCGCCGCAAGCACCACCGTTTCATCGCTCAGCACATGGCTGCCTTGCAAGCGCTCGGCGGCGTGTTGGGCTACAGCGCTCAGACGAACGATCAACCCTTCGATTTCCGTGGTTGATCGCTGGGTACGCCGTGCCAGGCCACGCACCTCATCGGCGACCACGGCGAAGCCACGTCCCTGCTCGCCCGCCCGCGCGGCCTCGATGGCGGCATTGAGCGCCAGCAGGTTGGTCTGCTCGGCCACCGCCTTGATCACATCGAGCACACCTCCAATCGCCGCGCTCTCCACCAATAGCGACCGCATGGCTTCAGCGCAACCGCCCATTTCCACAGCCAAATGGTCAATCTTGTCACTCGCCTGACGCACCAACTCATCGCCCTCACGCGCCTGTTGGTCGGCATGCGCCACCGCTTCGCTGGCTTGACCCGAGTTGCGCGCGACTTCCTGCGCTGTGGCGGCCATCTGTTGCATGGCGGTGGCGGCCAGCTCGGTTTCCTGGCGTTGGTGTTCGACACCACGGCTGTTACTCAGGGTCACTTCGGCCAGGCTGCCGGCCATGCCGTTGAGCGAACCGACACCGCGGTCGATGCGTCCGACCAAACCGCGCAGGCTGCCCAGCATGTTGCCCACGGTGCCCAACAGTTGACCCAACTCATCACGACGACCACTGCCTGCCGGCGGATCACTCAGGTCCCCCGCCGCCACGCGTTGGACCAACTGCACAGCCTGGCGCAACGGCTGCACAATCAAGTGACGGATCAGCAGACTAGCGCCAATGCCCAAGGCGAGCGCCAGAACGGTGATCAACCCCAATTGGCGATCGGCATCGCGATTATCGTCCAGGACCGCCTGCCTTTGCTGCTCATCGGCCTGGGCCAGCAGCTGGCTGACCTGCTCAATTTGCGCACTCATCGCCGCACTGCTTTGCGCACTTTGCTCACGGCTGTCGACGAACTCGAGAAAGGCTTTGCGGTAGTCGCCCAAGGCAGTGTTCGCCTCCTGCAGCGACGCACCTTGCTGCTCGTCAAGATCGAGCGCCTGCATGGCGGCCAGCAGGTCACTCATGCTCATTTCCCAGTCGCTGCGGTAACGCTCCTCGCCATCGAGCGAGTAGTACAGCTCGCTGTCACGCAGCTTGGCGAGCTTGTCCCGCAGCGCGGTCGTCTGCTCAAGCAAAACCATCTGATCGCTGCTCGGCGGCGTCCCCTGCCCTAACCGAGCATTAAGCGCATCCAGTTGGTCGAGAAACAGTAGGGTAAAACTGTCGCCAGCCGTCTGCGCCCGTGCCTGCATGCGCAGGCGCGTTTCGCGAGCCCGACGCAACGAATCGGCATAGCCGAGGAACTGCTCCAGGTAAGCGCTGACGGCTGTGCGAACCGCGGTGTGCGTTGCGCTGTTGGTCGGGTGATCATCGAGTTGCCGATTTAGTTTTCCAATCGTCTCGCGGACTTGCTCCAGGCGCTGCGGGGCGAGATCCAGGGCGAATGCTTTCTCGTCGATACGCGCACGCAGGATCAGGGCCTGAACCGCTGACGCCTGACGCGACTGCTCCCCACGTTGCTGCAGCACACCCAGGGAACGAAAAGCCGTGAGCGCTACTCCCAAAGTAACCAGCAGCACCAAGCCAAAGCCCAGCAATAGCTTGGCCCCCACCGACAGATTTCCGAGAACGCGATTCAATATGAGCATGTCCAGTCCCTCGCACGGTCGTGGAAAAACAGCCTGCCCTTGGCGCACAGGCTGATCGCTGTGCCGGATCTGGACTCACTCATCTGCCGATACCTTATTCTTGTTGTTGTGTGCCCCAAACGCCAACCGACGGCGCGGTTCAGCGCCAACTCTAGTGAGTCGGACCTCAACGACACCAATCACATCCTGCGTTATGAGCCATCGCAAAGCACGATGGTAGGTATCCGGATTTGCGGCTTGAGCGGTGCGTAGCCCCCTTGGACCAACGGTGCACACGGCTCTATCTCCGTTCGCAATACCTCCCATCCCGACTCGCGATTGGCCAAACAAGGGGCCTGCCCTTAGCCTGCTTCGAACCGTCAGGTCTGGCTATTCCCGCTCCGGACCTGGTCGCCCGCTTTGCTTGCACAAGGACAATAACAATCATGTTTCGCTACTTCCCGACCAACTACGTGTGGAATCTTTCCGTCGATCTGGCCATTGAAATGGGCGCCCGCATTGGCGAAATCGAAGAAATGTGCGCGCCGCTGCAGGAGGCCGCCAAGCAACCGGACGCCGCTGGCAGCAAGGCCTTCCGGGAGACCTGGGCGAACATGGCCGACAAGCTGTGCGGCCTGGCTGAAGAAGACGAAGGCAAGGGTCGAATGTTGTCTGCCGGTGAAAAATACAACCGCGCCGCGACCTACTACCTGAGCTGCGAACGCCTACAGGCCCACGGTGCCCCTGGCCGGACGGAGCTGTACCAGCGCTTTCTGCACACGTTCCAACGCGGTATCGACCTGGCACGCGAAAACTGCGAGCGCGTTGAAATCCCTTACGAAGGCAAACATATTTCCGGTCTGCTGGTCCGTGCCGAAGGTGTCAGCGGCCCAGCGCCGATTTTGGTGCAGGTCAATGGACTCGACTCCACCAAAGAAATGAAATACCGCGTCGGCCTGCCCGCCTGGCTGGCCAAACGTGGCGTGTCGTCGCTGATCATCGACCAACCCGGGACAGGCGAAGCGCTCCGGCTACATAACCTGACAGCGCGTTTCGACAGCGAACATTGGGCCAGTCGCGTGGTGGATTGGTTGGAAACCCGCGACGATGTCGACGCCAAACGCATTGGGTTGGAGGGCGTATCACTCGGAGGTTATTACTGCCCGCGTGCCGTGGCCTTCGAGCCGCGCTTCGCTTGCGGTGTCGTCTGGGGGGCCAATCATGACTGGCGCGACGTGCAGAAACGCCGCTTGGAAAAGGAAGGCAGCTTCCCGGTCCCGCATTACTGGTCGCACGTCTCGTGGGTATGGGGCGCCAAGGACACCGACGAATTCATGGCCATCGCCGAAAATGTGCATCTGGATGGCATCCTGGATCGCATCAAGGTTCCCTTCCTGGTCACCCACGGTGAAAAGGATTCGCAGATTCCATTGAAGTGGGCACACCGCACTTACGAACAATTGGTCAACAGCCCAAAACGCGAACTGAAAGTCTTCACCGAGCGCGAGGGTGGCGTACAGCACTCGAGCTTCGATAACAGTATCAATGCCGGCCAGTACATCGCCGACTGGGTGGCTGAAGTGCTCGGTGGTCGCACTGCATGACAGGTATGAAATTCATGCTCCGGCATGCGGCCGGGGCCTGAACGTCCGGTGCGACCGCGCGATGGGCATGAATGCGTGCCCATCGCCCCGCCGTCAAAAGTGCTTCGATGGTTGCGCATATTCGATCGGAAGCAGCTTTTAACGAGGGTGTCGTCCGCATTGTGTACCCGTGATTTTGGGTACTGCTTTAACCAACCTTTAGATTTTTGACGTTAACGAGGTGCAAGGCAGACGGAGTAAAACCGTAGACGACGAACAGCCACTCTTCGGCTTCATTGAAGCTCTAGGTATGGATTTCGCCGATGAGCGTTTGCTGGAAGAGACCTCTCCGTCGTCTCCCTATGGACCGGGGGCGTTGGGATGGGAAAACGGCTCTATTGATACCTTTCTTGATGCTGCCGCAGCGGGGGCGACTGCCAGCTCACGCAGTTCCCCTGTGAGTGCCAGTAGATCAAACGTATGGCAACGCTGTGCGGCCATTCTGCTGGCTGGTAAATTTTATGAGTGAGCCCAGCCATTGCGGTTCGAAGGACTACGACCGAACAAAGGCTGCCGGTCGTGAAAATCCACTATCGACTCATACTGCTTCAAACCGCAGGTCTTGAACTGCTCGGCGGTGTTTTCACACAGGCTGGGCCCGAAGTAGCCTGTCGACATGAGTGCAAACATTTTTTAGGCACAAAAAAAGCCACTCATCTGAGTGGCTTTTTTTGAATCTTGGAGCGGGAAACGAGACTCGAACTCGCGACCCCGACCTTGGCAAGGTCGTGCTCTACCAACTGAGCTATTCCCGCGTCTTGGTGTGGCGCATTCTATAGATTCCAAACACGCCGTCAACCCTTTGATTCAAAAAAGTTTTATTTCGGATCGACATCAGTCCGCAGGTGCGGCCAGGCGGCGCGCAGGTATTGAACCATCGACCACAGCGTCAAACCAGCGGACACCAGCAGCAAGCCGTAACCCAACAGGACCCAGAAGGTGAAGTCCGAAGGATTCGCCAGCAGGATCACCAGCGCGAGCATCTGCGCGGCGGTTTTCCATTTACCGAGGTTCGACACGGCGACCTGGGCGCGGGCACCCAACTCGGCCATCCATTCACGCAACGCCGAGACGACGATTTCGCGGCCGATGATCACTGCCGCCGGCAGGGTCAGCCAGAGGTTGCCGTGTTCTTGCACCAGCAGCACCAGGGCCACCGCGACCATCAGTTTGTCGGCCACCGGGTCGAGGAACGCGCCGAACGGCGTGCTTTGCTCCAGGCGTCGGGCGAGGTAGCCGTCGAGCCAGTCCGTCGCGGCGGCGAAGGCAAAGACCGAGGCTGAGGCCACGTAGCTCCAGTGGTACGGCAAGTAGAACAACAATATGAAGATCGGGATGAGCAGGACGCGTAGAACGGTAATCAGGTTTGGGATATTCATCGGCACAACTGGCTACGAGGTTGACGGGCATTCTACTCGCTATGCAGGTTCGCATAAATCGACTCTGCGAGCTTTTTACTGATACCGGGTGCTTTGGCTATCTCCTCGATGCTGGCACGAGACAGTTCCTGCAATCCACCAAAATGTTTCAACAGATCACGCCGGCGCGTCGGCCCGACCCCTGCCACGCCTTCCAGCGTAGAGGTACGGCGGGTCTTGCCACGGCGGGCGCGGTGCCCCGTGATGGCGAAGCGGTGGGCTTCGTCGCGGATCTGCTGGATCAAGTGCAATGCCGGCGAATCGCCCTTGAGGGTGAATTCGTGGGCCGCGTCGTTCAGGTACAAGGTTTCGAAACCCGCCTTGCGCGTCGCGCCCTTGGCTACGCCGAGCAGGATCAGGTCCGGGACCGCCAGCTCGTTGAGTACGTCGCGGGCCATGGATAACTGGCCTTTGCCACCGTCCACCAACAGGATGTCCGGCAACTTGCCCTCGCCGTCCTTGATCTTGCCGAAGCGCCGCATCAGTGCCTGGTGCATGGCGGCATAGTCATCGCCCGGGGTAACGCCTTCGATGTTATAGCGCCGGTAATCGGATTTGATCGGGCCTTCAGGACCGAACACCACGCAGGAGGCAACGGTCGCCTCGCCGCTGGAGTGGCTGATGTCGTAGCACTCGAGCCGCTGCGGCGGCTCATCCAGATGCAGGACATCGGCCAAGGCATCGAACCGTGCCGCGACGTGCTGGCGGTTGGCCAGGCGCGCGCCAAGGGCCTGTTCGGCGTTGGTCACGGCCAATTGCTGCCAGCGCGCGCGCGTTCCACGCACTCGGTGACTGATGGTCAGTTCTCGACCGCGAAGCTTGTCGATGGCTTCGATCAGGGCCGGGAAGTCTTCGTGGACCACGTTGACGATCAACTCGCTGGGCAAGTCGCGTTCCGGGCTGCTGATGTAGTACTGGCCCAGGAAAGCGGCCATGACTTCCGCCACGTCTTCCTCTATCCCTACCTGAGGGAAGAAATTCTTGCTGCCCAGCACCCGACCGCCCCGCACACTGATGAGATGCACGCAGGCGCCACCGGGGTTGACGAACGCGGCGACGACATCGACGTCGCCGCTGCCGCCCTCCATGCTCTGCTGGTCCTGTACACGACGCAGCAACCCGATCTGGTCGCGCAACTCCGCGGCGCGTTCGAATTCAAGGTTGATCGAAGCCTCTTCCATGGCGGCCGACAGTTCATCGGTCAGCGCATTGCTGCGCCCCTCCAGGAACATGACCGAGTGACGCACGTCCTCGGCATAGACCTCGGGCTCGACGAGCCCGACACACGGCGCCTTGCAGCGTTTGATCTGGTGTTGCAGGCAGGGCCGGGTCCGATTCTTGTAATAGCTGTCTTCGCATTGGCGCACGAAAAAGGTTTTTTGCAGCAGGCTCAGGCTTTCACGGATTGCCCCGGCGCTGGGGTATGGGCCGAAATACCGGCCCTTGGCCTTCTTGGCCCCACGATGAATGCTCAGGCGTGGAAAGGTCCCGTCGGACAGGAACACGTACGGGTATGATTTGTCGTCCCGCAACAGGATGTTGTACGGCGGCCGCCATTCCTTGATCAGCGTCTGCTCAAGCAGCAGCGCCTCGGTTTCATTGGCGGTGATGGTGGTTTCGATTTGCGCGATGCGCCCCACCAGCGCGGCGGTTTTTGGTGCGAGGCCCGTCTTGCGGAAGTAGCTGGCCAGGCGCTTCTTGAGGTTCTTGGCCTTGCCGACGTAAAGCAGGCGCGCATCGCTGTCGAACATGCGGTACACGCCGGGACGGCCGCTGCAGGTGGACAGGAAAGCACTTGGATCAAACTGTTCAGTCATTATCAGGCGCTGGCATCGACCATGCCATGACGCACCGCCAGCAGCGTCAACTCGACGTCACTGCTGATCGAAAGCTTTTCGAAGATACGGTAACGGTAGGTATTGACGGTCTTGGGCGACAGGCACAGCTTATCGGAAATGATCTGGACCTTCTGGCAGCCGACGATCATCAGCGCAATCTGGATTTCTCGTTCGGACAGCGCATCGAAGGGCGAATCGTTGGTCGGCTGGAACGACTTGATTGCCAATTGCTGGGCGATTTGCGGGCTGATATAGCGCTGCCCGGCAAATACCAGGCGGATTGCCTGGACCATCTCGTTCAAGCCGGCGCCCTTGGTGAGGTAGCCCGCCGCGCCCGCCTGCAACAACCGGGTGGGAAACGGATCTTCCTCACAGACAGTCACCGCGACGACCTTGATGTCCGGATGACTGCGCAGCAGCTTACGCGTGGCTTCAAGGCCGCCGATGCCCGGCATCTTGACGTCCATGAGCACCACGTCGGGTTTCAATTCACGCGCCTTGATCAGGGATTCCTCCCCGGATTCGGCTTGGCCAACTACTTGCAGGCCATCAATGTCAGCCAGCATTCGTGTAATGCCCGTACGGACGAGATCATGGTCGTCGACCACTAACACCCTAATCAAGCAGACACCTCACGATTTGGTCTTGTATGGGTTGCCAACACCTTAGCAAAAAGCACTCGGCAGACCTAGGGCAAACGGGCAGATAAAAGTTACAACAAATCTTCGAACTCGATATTCGAAGCCTCAAGCATGGGCGTCTCGCTGCATTCTAAAGAAACACTCATCTTCCCCGACCACCCTCAGCCCCATGCGCTCGTAGAGTTCCCGGGCCGGATTGTCTTTGAAAACGGTAAGCCGCAACGCCGGGCGATGTTCAACTGCCACCATCGCCCAGACCTGTCCTATCGCCCAGGTTCCGGCGCCCTGTCGACGAAACGCCTTGTCGATCTGTAACTCTCGAATATACAAAGCGCGCGCATCACGACTGAGACTGACAAAACCCAGCGTCTGTTCATCGCGACAGATTATCCAGTTCTGGCGGATGACCCAGGCCAGATCGAACGCTTCGTCCTGCCACAGCAAATCATGGCGCAGGTAATAGGGAAGCATGTTGCTGCAAGTCAGCTGACGTGCAAACTCAATGTCACCGACTTCAGCCGGGCGCCATTCAAGACTCATCGAAACCTCGTCACAGCGCCATGGCCTGACCCGCCCACCCGCTGTCGCCGCGTCGAGCGATGACCAATGCCTCCCCCACGCCTTGAGCCGCAGCCAGCAGCGAACCATCCGGACCCCAGATTGCGCTGCGACCGGCCGACTCCCACCCTCCGGTAGCACCACCATGATTGGCCATCAACACGGCCATGGCATGTTGCCGGGCATAGCTTTGCAGCAGCGTGGTGTCCGGCTCGTAGCCACCCTTGCTGATCAAGACGCCTGCCGCGTACACCGTGGTGCCCTGCCCCGCGGCCGAGGCGGCATGACAGGCGTGGGTGAAGTCGGCGCAGACCGCCAAGGCGACCTGATCCAAATCCATTGGCAACATTGGGCCGCCATGGCCGGGCGCAAAAACGACCTCTTCTCCCGTATGCAAGTGTTGCTTGCTATAGACCCCGAGGGAGCCATCGGCACCGAGGATAAGTGCGCCGATCAGTACTGGCTCGCTTGTCGACAGGCGGATCGGCATGCCGACGACGGTCGTCAAGCACAGCTCTTGCGCCAAGTCGCGCAGCGGCTGCAAGAGGCTGTCATTGGGGAGGATCGCGAGTTTTGCCGCCAGGCCCAGCTCATAGCCAGTAAGCGACAACTCAGGGAAAACCAACAGCTTCACGTCTTGCTCGGCGGCGGCCTGCATGAAACGCAGATGCGCCATGACATTGGCGTGAACATCTCCGGCGACGGAAATGGCTTGTGCGGCGGCAAAGACTGAAGCGTTCATGGATCTTCCAAAAGAGTCAGCACAACTCAGAAGTTTGTCATAAAGCCCATCGGACTCAAGCGAGGCGACTGTTTTTAAATGCCCGATAGCATTTTCTTATTGAACGGCTGCCTCGCGCTCTTGTAAGCTCGGACCATTCATCGGAGACAGATCATGTTCAACGCCCGCTCACCGCTTCAACCTGTCAGCGCCTCGCGCTCGGTTGCGGCTGCCCGGGCGAACAGCGTACAGACTCCGGTCAGCTTTTATTTTGGGTATTGGTTTAGCCACTGGCGCGCCTGATACCCAACCGGCGCCCCATTTTCAACGGGTCGCCTTCCAGAGTTTTCCAAACCCCCGGTCGGCCTCCCGACCGGGGGTTTTGTTTTTTCAGGCCCCAGACATTTGCAGCATCAAACAACTTGAGGATTGAGCCATGAACTACGCCACTTATTACCGTTACGACAGTTTTTCCGCCTGGCGATTTACCAGCCACCGCTCGGGACAGCTTGCCGCCTCCGATCGGTCACCTACCGGTGGCATGCCTACGTTGCGGGCCATTACGGCCAATTGTCGAACACCCAAATAGGGCCGGCGCGCGGGAATGAACCCGCAGCCCCGCCCAGGAAGCCAGATCATGAATTCGTCCGTCTCCGCTTTGCCGCTGTCCACACTCAACCCTGCCAATGAAGCCCTGACCCTGCGCTTGCCGAGTGCATTACAGCTCAAGCAACAATTGCCGCTTGATAATGCATTGAGCCAACAGGTCAACGCCCATCGCCAAGCCATCCGCGCGATCCTTGACGGCGAGGACTCCCGCCTGCTGGTCATCGTCGGCCCTTGCTCGATCCACGATCCAGAATCCGCTCTCGAATACGCCGCCAACCTCGCTCGCCTTGCCCGGGAAGTGAGCGACAGCATGCTGTTGGTGATGCGCGCCTACGTGGAAAAGCCTCGCACCACTGTGGGCTGGAAGGGTCTGGCCTACGATCCCCATCTTGATGGCAGCGATGACATGGCCACCGGCCTCGAGCTGTCGCGGGAGTTGATGCGTGAGATGCTGCGACTCGGCCTACCCGTGGCCACCGAACTGTTGCAGCCCATGGCAGCCAGCTACTTCGATGACCTGCTGAGTTGGGTCGCCATTGGTGCTCGGACCACCGAATCACAGATTCACCGGGAAATGGCCAGCGGACTGGGCATGCCAGTGGGCTTCAAGAACGGCACCGACGGTGGGGTCGGCATCGCCTGCGACGCCATGCGCTCAGCGGCGCATCCCCATCGCCATTTCGGCATCGACAGCCAGGGGCACCCGGCCGTCATACAGACCCAGGGCAACCCCGATACCCACCTGGTATTGCGCGGTGGCCATCGCGGACCGAATTATGATCGCCAAAGCGTGGCGCAAATCCACGGCGACCTCACGCGCCTGAAAATCCCGGCCCGCATCCTGGTCGATTGCAGCCACGCCAACAGCGGCAAGGACCCGTTGCGCCAGCCCCAGGTATTCGAAGACGTGCTGGAACAGCGAGTGCAAGGCAACCGTGCGCTCGTCGGCATGATGCTCGAAAGTCACCTGTTCGAGGGCTGCCAGCCGTTGGGCGCGACGATGCGCTACGGTGTATCGGTCACCGATGGATGCCTTGGCTGGGCGTCGACCGAGCATCTGCTGCGCCAGGCTCACCGCAGGTTGCGACTGGGGGCCTGAACGGCTCGACGTTTCTCTGCCTTGTGGCGCGGGAGCAAGCTTTCCTCGCCACAAGGGTTGTCGTTTGGGCTTGCCTCAGGCCCTGGCCCGAACCTGAACGGTAATATCCGCCGAGCGCTGGTGCACTTCATCCAGACGCTCGACCTGATAGAAGACACGCACCGATTGTTCTCGCTGTGCTTGCCAATAGGTAGCCGGTACCGTGAAGACGACCGGCTGGCCGGCCGTGGCTTCAGTGATCTCACGCTCCAGGACGTACGGGTAGCTTCCGTTGCATTGCAACCAGACCAACTCGCCCGCTTCCAACCCAACACCATCGATGACCACGGTCGCGGCTCCCTGCAGCCCCTCGACATCCAGCCAGTCCTCTATCAGCTCCGGTATCCTCGGCGCTTCCAGCGGCGGGCGTACCAATGGGCCTAGCCAGACGGATAACGGCTCGGCGCGACGCACTGAGTGCCCTCGCCTGACGACATAGCTCAAGGTCAACGAATGCCCCGAATAGGGTGCGATGTCCGCATGATCGATCCAGAGTGACAATCTGTTTCCGACCGCGTGAGCCTCGATATCCAGTACGTCGCGCCACAACGGCTTGGAATCCAAAGCGGCGAGGAGAATCAATCGATCGCCTGCCGCCATGTTCGAATAAGGCCGCACAGTCACCGTCGTGCCTTCGGCCAGCCGCCCCGGATCAAGGCTGCCGCCCACCGCGTCATTGGCGATCAGTGGCAACAATTGCGGAGCGCTATCGCCGATCTGCAATTGAAGCGCTTGAGAGACCAACACGGCGGGCAACTGCTTACCGGTAACTCGGTACGAGATTTCCAGCGAGCCACCATCTAGCTCAGCGATATGAGGCTCACGCACGACAAAAACCATGCTGCGGCCGACCTGACGCTGCGTGACGAACCGGCGTATTTCGTGGCGGTAATGCTCGCCCTCATTATTGAGTCCGTGCCAATAAAGCAGCAGCTCATCTCCACACGCCATCATCGGGTACGGCTTGATGGAGACGACAGCCCTGCTCCAGGCCGGATCAATGACGCCCTCGCGGGCCCTGGCCAGCGAGGGGGGCGCTAGTTTTCGCAGTGAAAGCCGGCTTCTGCCAGCAGATGATTCAAGGGTCATTTCCAGGCTCCAATCCTTTGGGAAAAGGCACCGTTTCCCGTAACGGCGCCAGACGAAACCATTAGAACGCCGACGCCCGAGTCATACAGCCAGACAACACGACACACAGAGTGGTCTCTTGCGCCTGCCGGTGTGAGTTTCATAGGCATCGGGCTATCGGAAGTGTCCGAATCCAAAATGCCGCCTGACGTCTGTGGAAAGTTTCTCGCGCTTTTTATTCCTATTTCCGCAGCCACCTGCGGTTTCGTCCTACACCGCTCACTACCGGCCTGGATTAAAGTGGTGCCGCAAACATCACATGAACCTCTTCGAAAAAGGTACGAACATGCAACGGAATGCAACCACCCGTTTTCCCATCCTTTTGGTACATGGTTTGTTCGGGTTCGACAGGGTCGGCCCGCTCGAACTTTTCCATCATGTCAAACAGGCATTGCGCACCGCAGGTGCCCGAGTGTTCATCCCGTATGTATCCGCGACACACTCCAACGAAGCGCGCGGCGAACAGTTGCTAGCCCAGATGGAACGGGTTCTTGAAGGAACCGGAGCCGCCAAGGTCAACCTCATCGGCCACGGGCAAGGTGTGTTGGCCGCCCGTTATGCCGCCGCACTGGCGCCCGACACTGTCGCCTCCGTCACTTCGGTCAGCGGCCCCAACCAGGGGTCGGAACTCGCTGACTTCCTGCGCAAGGCCCTGACGCCGGGCCGCTTGCCGGAGCACGTGGCGAATCGAGTCGCCACACTTTTCGCCGATTTCATCACGCTGCTCAGCGGCCAGGCACAACTGCCACAAAATGCAATTGCAGCACTGGCGGCGCTGACCACCGAGGGCGTGGGTGCATTCAATGACAAGTATCCACAAGGCCTGCCCCAGAACTGGGGAGGCCATGGGCCGCAACTGGTCAATGGCGTACGTTATTACTCCTGGAGCGGCACGGTGCAGGACACGCCGAGTCAGAATGGCGATCAAATGGCCGATTCGTTGAATGATTTCTGCCGGGCTTTTTCCAAATACTTCACCACCGAGGCCGGGCAGAACGATGGCATCGTCGGACGCTTCAGCTCACATCTGGGAAAAGTGATCCGTTCCAACTACCCAATGAGTCACCTGGACACGATCAACCCGCACACTGGAGAAGGCTTGCGCAAGGGGAGCAATGCGACAGAGCTCTATGTCAGGCACGCAGAACGCTTGCGGCTCGTCGGACTCTGACGCAATTTGGCAACAAACCCGGAATGATTCCGGTAGGCTGGGCGTTTTTTTACAACACTGAAAGGAAATACCCCATGGCCAAAGCCACTGCCCGCCACATCCTGGTTTCCAGCGAAGAAAAGTGCAACGAACTCAAGGCCCAGATTGAAGGGGGCGCCGATTTCGCAGAAATCGCCAAGGCGAACTCTTCATGCCCGTCCAGCCGCCAGGGCGGCGACCTCGGTTCGTTCGGCCCAGGCCAGATGGTCAAGGAATTCGACACCGTGGTGTTCAGCGCCCCGATCAATGTGGTCCAGGGCCCGGTCAAGACCCAGTTTGGCTATCACTTGCTGGAAGTGACCAGCCGCCAGGACTGATCCCGGCCCAGGCTGTTTACTCGATGGCTGTCTGAATCATTGTGGCGAGGGGCCCTCCCTTCGCCTCAAGGCTGGCGATTCACACGTGACTCGCGTACAAATCGTAGTCATCGATAACCCGGCTCTAAGGCTGACAATGCGACTGGCTTTTCCCTCGTGGCTGTTCACTGCCGTGGTCCTGCTGACTGGCGCCGCAGGCGTGGATGCCGCACCACAACATGCCCTGACCGTTTATGGCGAACCGGCCAAGTACGCCGAAGGCTTCGCCCACTTTGCCTACGCCAATCCCCAGGCTCCCAAAGGCGGGACGATGCGCCGTTCGGCCGTGGAGATCGGCCATTTTGACCATGTGCTGCCCTACATCGACAAAGGCATCGGCGTCAGCCAGGTCGACGGCATGCTCTATTCTCCGCTGGCCCAGCGCTCCCTGGACGAACCCTATACCGTCTATGGCCTCGTTGCCGAGAAGATGGAGCGCGCCGAGGATGGCCTTTCCCTGCGCTTCTACCTCAATCCCAAGGCGCGTTTTGCCGATGGCAAGCCCATCACCGCGCAAGACGTGCGCTACAGCTTCGACCTGCTGATGACCCAAGGCAGCCTGCGTTATCGCACGCAATTCGCTGCCGTCAAAGGCGTCGAGGTGGAATCGGAACGCACCGTTCGTTTCGACTTCAAGAACAATGAAAACCGCACCCTGCCGCTGGACGTCGCTACCCTGCCGGTTTTTCCCGAGCACTGGTGGAAGACACGCGACTTCGCCAACGGAGGCGGCTACGAGCCGCCGCTGGGCAGTGGCCCATACCGGGTGAGCAAGGTCGATTCGGGCCGCAGCATCACCTTCGAGCGCAACGCCAACTGGTGGGGCAAGGACCTGCCGGCCAGCCGCGGCCTCTATAACTTCGACCATTTCAGCATTGAGTATTTCGGCGACACCGATGTGGCGCGGCAAGTCCTGCGCGGCGGCGCCTACGACTACAACCGCGAGTTCTCCGCCACGGGGTTTGCCATCGGCTACGACAGCCCGGCCCTGCGCGACGGCCGGCTGCAAAAAGCCCACCTCGCCACCGAGGCGCCCCAGCCGGCCCAGGGTTTCGTGTTCAACCTGCAACGCCCCCAGTTTCAGGACCGCCGCGTGCGGCAGGCGCTGGCCATGCTCTGGGATTTCGAATGGAGCAATCGCCAGATGATGCGCAACGCCTACGTGCGCCAGCAAAGCTTTTTCTCCAACACTGATCTCGCCGCCCGGCAGTTGCCCGATGCGGGGGAACTGGCGATCCTCGAACCGCTGCGCGGCAAAGTGCCGGACGAGGTGTTCAGCCAGGTATTCCAGGCGCCGAAAACCGACGGCAGCGGTGTCATACGTGACAAACAACTGCAAGCGCTGGCGCTACTGGAGCAGGCCGGCTGGAAGCCTCGCGGCGACCGGTTGGTGAATGCCGAAGGCGAGCCGCTGAGCTTCACGTTCCTGAATACCCAGAACGGTATCGACCGCCTGCTGTTGCCCTACAAGCGCACCCTGGCACAAATCGGCATCGACATGAGCATTCGGCGCATCGACTCGTCCCAGTACGTCAATCGGCTCATGAGTCGCGACTACGACATGATCATCACTGGCTATCCGGTCAGCACCTCGCCGGGCATGGAGCTCTACAACTATTTCGGCTCGGCGGCGGCCAACGACCCGGGGGCGAACAACTACATGGCCTTGCAGAATCCTGCCGTGGACGCCCTTATCGATGGCCTGGTCAAGGCCACCACCCAGGACGACATGCTCCGCCACGCCCATGCGCTGGACCGGGTGCTGCAGTGGAACTACTACTGGATTCCCAACTATTACCCGCCAGGCAGTTCGACCGTCTGGTGGAACCGCTTCGGCATGCCGAAAGTACAGGCGAGCAATGACGAAGCCATCGAGAGCTGGTGGGAAGTCAGCACCACGCCCCTGACCAACGAACAGATGACCGCCGAACGCATCAAGCGTGGCTCACCGGGAGGGCATCACTGATGTGGGCCTATATTGCGCGGCGCCTGCTGCTGATTATTCCGACGCTGGTGATCATCCTCCTGGTGAACTTCGTCATCGTCCAGGCCGCGCCGGGCGGGCCGGTGGAACAGGCCATCGCCCAGTTGCAGGGTGTCGGCAGCACCGGCGTCGGCAGCTCGGGCAATGCCATGACCGGCAGCTCCCGCGCCAGCCGGGGCCTGGACCCGCAACTGATCAAGGACATCGAGAAACAGTACGGCTTCGACAAGCCCGCCCACGAGCGCCTGTGGCTGATGCTCACCAGTTACGCCCGCCTGGATTTCGGCAAGAGCTTCTTCCGCGGCGCCACGGTGACCGACCTGATCCTGGAAAAAATGCCGGTGACGATTTCCCTCGGGCTCTGGGCGACGCTGATCACCTACCTGGTGTCGATTCCCCTGGGCATTCGCAAGGCGGTGCGCCACGGTTCGGCATTCGACGTGTGGAGCAGCACCGCGATCATCATCGGCTACGCCATGCCGGCATTCCTGTTCGCGATGTTCCTGATCGTGGTTTTCGCTGGCGGCACCTCGCTCAACTGGTTTCCGGTGCGCGGGCTGGTCTCGGACAACTTCGAATCCCTGTCGACGCTGGGCAAGATCGCCGACTACTTCTGGCACCTGGTGCTACCGGTCACGTCGCTGGTAATCGGCGGCTTCGCCACCCTGACCATCCTGACCAAGAACTCGTTCCTCAACGAGATCACCCGGCAATACGTGGTCACCGCGCGGGCCAAGGGAATGAGCGAACGCCGCGTGCTGTACGGGCACGTGTTCCGCAATGCGATGCTGCTGGTGGTGTCGGGCATTCCCCAGGCGTTCATCAGCGTATTCTTCGCCGGATCGTTGCTGATCGAGGTGATCTTCTCCCTCGACGGCCTGGGGCGCATGAGCTATGAAGCCGCCGTGTCCCGGGACTATCCGGTGGTGTTCGGTTCGCTGTTCATCTTCACGCTGTTCGGCCTGCTGATCAAACTCATCGGCGACCTCTGCTACACGCTGGTGGACCCGCGTATCGACTTCGCCGCGAGGAACGCCTGATGTTCAAGTTATCGCCCTTGGGGCGGCGGCGTTTCGAGCGCTTCAAGAAAAACCGTCGTGGCTGGTGGTCGCTGTGGCTATTCATCGGGCTTTTCGTCCTGTCACTCGGCGGTGAACTGATCGCCAATGACAAGCCGCTGGTGATGAGCTACGAGGGTTCGCTGTATTTCCCGGTGTTCAAGCGCTACACCGAACAGGAATTCGGTGGCCAGTTGCCGTTCCAGGCCGATTACCGCAGCAACTATGTGCAGAACCTGATCCACAAGGGCAACGGCTGGCTGCTGTTCCCACCCATTGCGTTCAGCGCCGACACGCCCAACTATGACCTCGATCAACCGGCCCCAAGCCCGCCATCGAGCGTCAATTGGCTGGGCACCGACGACCAGGCCCGGGACGTCATGGCGCGGGTCATCTTCGGTGCGCGGGTGTCGATCCTGTTCGCCCTGGCGCTGACCGCCATCAGCGCGCTGATCGGCATTGCCGCCGGGGCCTTGCAGGGTTATTACGGCGGCTGGGTGGATCTGCTGGGACAACGCCTGCTGGAGGTTTGGTCCGGGCTGCCGGTGCTCTACCTGCTGATCATCCTGTCGGGTTTCGTCGAGCCCAACTTCTGGTGGTTGCTGGGGATCATGGCGCTGTTTTCCTGGCTAGCCCTGGTGGACGTGGTACGCGCCGAGTTCCTGCGCGGGCGCAACCTTGAATACGTCAAGGCCGCCAGGGCTTTGGGCCTGTCCGACCGCAAGGTGATCGTGCGGCACATCCTGCCTAACGCCATGAATGCCACCTTGAGTTACCTGCCGTTCATTCTCACCGGGGCGATTTCCACCCTGACGGCCCTGGATTTCCTGGGATTCGGCATGCCGGCCGGCAGCGCGTCCCTGGGCGAGCTGATCGCCCAGGGCAAACAGAACCTGCAAGCGCCCTGGTTGGGACTGACGGCTTTTTTCACGTTGGCGTTGATCCTTTCCCTGCTGGTATTCATCGGCGAGGCGTTGCGCGACGCCTTTGACCCGCGGTCTTGACCCGCGGTCTTGACCACGATCCATGAACGGAACCTTGAGATGAGCGACAACCTGATCGAAATCCGCGACCTGAGCGTGGCCTTCAACGGCCAGGCGGTGGTGCGCAACCTCTGCCTGGATATCCGCCCCGGCGAATGCCTGGCGCTGGTGGGCGAGTCGGGCTCCGGCAAGTCAGTGACAGCCCATTCGATCCTGCAACTGTTGCCGGAAACCGGCACGCGCACAACCGGCAGCATTCGCTATCGCGGTGAAGAACTGGTGGGTGCCGAGGCGAAGACGCTACGGGAGCTGCGCGGCAACCGGATCGCCATGATCTTCCAGGAGCCGATGACTTCGCTGAACCCACTGCACAGCGTCGAAAAACAGATCGGCGAAACCCTGATGCTGCATCGCGGCCTGGGTGGCAAGGCCGCGCGAGCGCGCATCCTGGAACTACTGGCCCTGGTCGGCATCCAGAAACCCGCCGAACGACTCAAGGCCTATCCGCATCAGCTCTCCGGCGGCCAGCGCCAGCGCGTCATGATCGCCATGGCCCTGGCTTGCGAGCCGGAACTGTTGATCGCCGACGAACCAACCACCGCCTTGGACGTGACGGTGCAGCGCAAGATACTGCTGCTGCTAAAGTCGCTGCAGCAGCGCCTCGGCATGTCCTTGCTGTTGATCAGCCACGATCTCAACCTGGTCCGCAGCATCGCCCAACGGGTATGCGTGATGAAGGCCGGGGAGATCGTCGAGCAGGCGCCTTGCGAGACCCTGTTCAGCACACCGAAACATCCCTATAGCTGCGAATTGCTGCACGCCGAGCCGGAAGGCGAAGCCCTGCCCCGGGATGAACGCGAAGACGTATTGCAAGTGCGGGACCTGCGGGTGAGTTTTGCCTTGGGCGGTGGGCTGTTCCGACGCAAGGAATACTTGCGCGCCGTGGATGGCATCAGCCTGAGCATCCAGCGCGGCAAGACCCTGGGCATCGTCGGCGAGTCCGGTTCCGGCAAATCCACCCTCGGCCAGGCGATCCTGCGGCTGATCGAGTCCGAAGGCAGCATTCGTTTCCAGGGCCAGGCGTTGGATCACCTGTCGCACAAGGAGCTGCGACCATGGCGCAAGCAGATGCAGATCGTCTTCCAAGACCCGTTCGGCAGCCTCAGCCCGCGGATGTCGGTGCAGCAGATCATCAGCGAAGGTCTCGAAGTCCACAGCCCGTCCAGCGCCGAGGCATGCGAGGCGCAGGTGATCCAGGCCCTCAAGGAAGTCGGCCTCGACCCGCAGAGCCGCCACCGCTACCCCCATGAGTTTTCCGGCGGCCAGCGCCAGCGCATCGCCATTGCCCGGGCATTGGTGCTCAAGCCGGCACTGATCCTGTTGGACGAACCGACGTCGGCCCTGGACCGCACCGTGCAAAAACAAGTAGTCACCCTGCTCCGCCAGCTCCAGGAAAAGCACGGTTTGACGTACCTGTTCATCAGTCACGACCTGGCAGTGGTGCGCGCCCTGGCCCATGACATGATCGTGATCAAGGATGGCAAGGTAGTCGAGCAAGGCCCCAGCCAGGACGTCTTCGACGCGCCCCAACATCCCTACACCAGGGAGCTGCTGGCAGCGGCGCATCCAGGATCGGCGTGACGCGATCAGGCGTCGCCGCGCTGGTCCATGGCGTGGGCAAACTCGCCAATCACCTCGACCACCTGTTGCGCGCCACGATGGATATCCAGGATGACCGTGCCCGCCTGGTTCGCCAGCTTCACGCCTTGCTCTGCCTTGAGCGTGCTTGACTGCATGCTGGTCACTGCCTGCCTGGCCAGCTCGCGGTTCTTGCCGACCACGTCGGAGATGGCCACGGTGGCCTGGCTGGTGCGGCGCGCAAGGTTGCGCACCTCATCGGCGACCACCGCGAAACCGCGGCCCTGCTCCCCGGCCCGGGCCGCTTCGATGGCCGCATTGAGTGCCAGCAGGTTGGTTTGCTCTGCGATCCCCCGGATGGCGTCGACGATGCTGCCGATCTCTTCGGACTGAGCGCTCAGGGCGCCGATGCCCATGGCGACCTGCTGCAGTTCATCGGCAATGCTCTGCACCACCGTCACCGTCTGCTGGACGACCGAGGTTCCCAGCTGTGTGTGTTCGTCGGTTCTGCGGGACGTTTCGAAAGCCAGTCTCGCCGCCTTGGATTCAGTTTGGCGCTGCTCGACTTCGCGAGTGATGTCGGTGGCGAACTTGACCACGCCATACAAGCGGCCATTGGCGTCATAGAGCGGGTTGTACGTCGCTTGCAGCCAGACCGTCGCGCCTCGTTTGTCGACGCGCTGGAACTGCCCGCTCATGTATTGGCCACGGTTCAGCGCGGCCCAAAAACCGCGATAGGCTTCGTCCTGCACTTCTCGGGGGTTGCAAAACAGGCGGTGGTGTTGACCGAGCACTTCTTCGCGCCGATACCCCATGACCTTGAGGAAATTCTCATTGGCCCGCACTACGGTTCCACTCAGGTCAAACTCGATGATCGCCATCGAGCGGTCTATCGCCTGCATGACACTGGATTCGGCCTGGGCGCGAAGCACGCGCTCATGGCTGTTGCGCAGGATCTGGACAACGCGCTGCACGCCTGAGCCCTGGTCGCGCACCGGGGCGTAGCTTGCCTCCACCCAGATCCCTTCGCCCGCGCGCCGCAGGTGCAGAAACTGGGCCTCGGCGCTTTCGCCGCGTGCCAACTGCTGCCACAACGCCGCGTTTTCCCGACTGCTCCCATAGGCGGGTTCGCAGAACATCGAGTGATGCTTACCCACGACCTCATCGAGGGAATACCCGGTCATCTCGAGAAAAATCGGGCTGGCGCCGAGCACCTGTCCCGTTACCGTGAACTCAACGACTGCCATGGCGCCGTGGAGTGCCGCACGCTCTGCTTCAAGGATCGCCTGCCTGGCCTGAATCTGGTGCAAAGCGTCCTGGTGCTTGCGAGTGCGAATGAACATGGGTACCGCTCCCGGAGACGTTGACTGCATGACGATGGTCCGCCTGAAGGCCGCGACCTTGGCTGGACACTATTAAGCCATCACTTTTCAAAACTTGTACAGTTTTTTGTTTTTGTACAAGTCGCAGATCATGCTTTGTCCACGGTTGTCGGAATCATTTCCAACCCATCTTCCAACGCCTGCTGTCCCGCAGCGCCTGCCAG
Organism: Pseudomonas frederiksbergensis; assembly: GCF_035751725.1. Lineage (GTDB taxonomy): Bacteria > Pseudomonadota > Gammaproteobacteria > Pseudomonadales > Pseudomonadaceae > Aquipseudomonas > Aquipseudomonas frederiksbergensis_A. Next base: position 3,551,398 of record NZ_CP142104.1, read on the forward strand.
TCCAAAAGCTCGGTACGCGCGCTGTGAACGGCCTGCAACTCGACCTGGACCGGCGCCCCCAACTCATCGCAAAGCAACTGGATGACCAGGAAATGCTTCTCTCGGTTGACCGGCTCACACGCCGTCCATTTGGAAAGCTTGAGCTTTCGAGGATTAAACTTGTTCATGGAGCGCTCGCGATTTCATGTACATATTCATGCAACTGTACAAGTTTATTGCCGGTCAAACCACGTCGCGTCAGAAGGGAGTGTTGATCAGCCTGCCTGCCCCGGCATAATGCGGCCGAACGACCGGCTGCCTACTGCAAGCCATCCTTTCCTGGAAATGGCCGATGAACCCCACCGAAAGCCTCAAGGATTACAAGCGCGTGCGCACGCTGGCGATCCGCTCGTTGTTCGAGATTATCGAGCAGTCCAGCGAAGGCACGGTGATCGTCGACCGCGATGCAAACATCGTCTGGATGAACGAACGCTACGCACGTCGCTTCGGCCTCAATTCGGCGCAAGAGGCCATCGGCCGGGCCTGTGAAAGTGTCATCCCGGGCAGCCTTTTGCGTGAAGTGGTGCGCACCGGGCGGCCGATCCTGCTGGACATGCAGGACACGCCCAAGGAACCGCTGGTGGTGATGCGCCTGCCGATCCACGACAGCGCCGGCGCGGTGATCGGCGCCATCGGTTTTGCCCTGTTCGATGAGCTGCGCAGCCTGTCGCCGATGCTCAAGCGCTACCTGAGCATGCAGGAAGAACTGGCTTCTACCCGCTCACTGTTGCGGGCACGGCAGACCAAGTACAACTTTGCCCATTTCATTGGCACCAGCGCTGCGGGGCTCGAAGTCAAGCGCCGTGCCCGACGCAGCGCCAGCACCGATTCCCCCGTGTTGCTGCTCGGCGAAACCGGCACCGGCAAGGAGCTGCTGGCCCAGGCGATCCATGGTGCTTCGCCACGTGCCCACAAGGCGTTTGTCAGTATCAACAGCGCCGCCATTCCCGAGTCCTTGCTGGAAGCCGAGTTCTTCGGCACCGCACCCGGCGCCTTTACCGGAGCCGACCGCAAGGGCCGCGCCGGCAAACTGCAAATCGCCCAGGGCGGCACGTTGTTCCTCGACGAAATCGGCGACATGCCACTGCCGTTGCAAAGCAAGCTGCTGCGCGTGCTGCAAGAAAAGGAATACGAACCTGTAGGCTCCAACGAAGTGCTGCAAAGCGATGTCCGGGTCATCGCCGCGACCTCCACCAACCTCGAGGCGGCAATCCAGCGCGGCGAGTTCCGCGCGGATTTGTACTACCGCCTCAACGTCTTGCCGATCCAGGTCCCGCCGCTGCGCGAACGTCTGGACGACCTGCCGGCCTTGAGCGAGGCGATTCTGGAAGAACTGCGCAGCCAGCACGAACTGAACCACGACGCCCTCGACCTGCTGGGCCAGCACGCCTGGCCGGGCAACATCAGGGAGTTGCGCAACGTGCTGGAACGGGCCGCGTTGCTCAGTGACGATTTGGTGCTCACCGCCGCCGATATGCGTGCCGCCATTGGCACTTTTATGCCCGTTGCGCGCGCGGCGAGCCCCAGCCTGGAGCCGTTGCCCCAGGAAACATTCAGCCAGGCCCGGGCCCGATTTGACCGGCATCTGATCGAAACCACCCTCGCGCAATGCGGTGGGCGGGTGATCGAGGCGGCGCAGCGGTTGGGACTGGGAAGGTCGACGCTGTACAAGAAGATGGTGGCGTTGGGGATTGTGGAGTCTCAATAAAGAGACTCGATATCTCCGAACAGGGACATGCTTTTTGAAGCGCTGTCGCGCCTGTCGCGAGCAAGCTCGTGCCCACAGGCATTGGCATTTTTCCTGACGCTGAGATTACATGCGTAAGCAAGCCTGCTCGCGATGAGGCCAGCAGACTCGATATAAATCTCAAAAGAGAGACGAAACTATCGAACTCGTCTTACAACGCAAGATAATCCCCTTATATTTCAATCAGTTACCTATCTGGCACAAAACTCGCTATAGCCCTCTCCACCGCATCACCCACAAAAATAACAATCCAGGAGACACACCATGAGTGTGATCATTGCCTTGGCAGCCCTCACGCTGCTGATGGTTGCCGCCTACCGTGGCTATAGCGTTATCCTCTTCGCCCCCATCGCCGCCCTCGGCGCGGTCCTGCTCACGGACCCGTCCGCCGTCGCCCCTGCGTTCACCGGGGTGTTCATGGACAAAATGGTCGGCTTCATCAAACTGTATTTCCCGGTGTTCCTGCTCGGCGCCGTGTTTGGCAAGCTGATCGAGCTGTCGGGGTTTTCCCGCTCCATCGTCGCGGCGGCGATTCGCCTGCTGGGCACGCGCCAGGCCATGCTGGTGATCGTGCTGGTCTGCGCGGTATTGACGTATGGCGGCGTGTCGCTGTTCGTGGTGGTCTTCGCGGTCTATCCATTCGCGGCCGAGATGTTCCGCCAGAGCAACATTCCCAAGCGGTTGATCCCGGCCACCATCGCCCTCGGTGCGTTCTCATTCACCATGGACGCCCTGCCCGGCACGCCGCAGATCCAGAACATCATCCCCAGCACTTTCTTCAACACCACTGCCTGGGCGGCGCCGTGGCTGGGCGTGATCGGTACGATCTTTGTGTTCTGCTTCGGCATGCTGTTCTTGCAGCGCCAACGCAACAAGGCCCAGCGCACGGGTGAAGGCTACGGCACGGAGCTGCGCAACGAGCCGGAAACCGCTGAAGACATCAAGCTGCCCAACCCCTGGATCGCCGTTTCCCCGCTGCTGGCCGTGGGCGTCATGAACCTGCTGTTCACCCAGTGGATCCCCCAGTGGTATGGCAAGACCCATAGCCTGGCACTGCCAGGCATGGCGGCACCGGTGACCAGTGACATCGCCAAGCTCACCGCGATCTGGGCCGTGCAAGCGGCATTGCTGGTGGGCATCGTCATGGTGCTGCTGTTCGGTTTCCGGGCCATTCGCAGCAAGCTGGCCGAAGGCAGCAAGAGCGCGGTGGGCGGTGCGTTGCTCGCGGCCATGAACACCGCTTCGGAATACGGTTTCGGGGCAGTGATCGCCTCTTTGCCGGGCTTCCTGGTGCTGGCCGACTGGCTCAAGAACATCCCCAATCCACTGGTCAATGAAGCCGTGACCGTGACGCTGCTGGCGGGCATCACCGGCTCCGCGTCGGGCGGCATGAGCATCGCCCTGGCGGCGATGTCGCAAACTTTCATCAGCGCCGCCAACGCCGCCAATATCCCGCTGGAAGTGCTGCACCGGGTAGCGGCCATGGCCAGCGGCGGCATGGACACCCTGCCCCACAACGGCGCGGTCATCACTTTGCTGGCGGTGACCGGGCTGACCCACCGCGAAGCCTACAAAGACATTTTCTGCATTACGCTGATCAAGACCCTCGCGGTGTTCTTCGTGATCGGTGTGTTCTACGCCACTGGCATTGTGTGAGGTTCCCATGACAACCACTCTTTCGGGCAAGACTGCCCTGGTCACCGGCTCCACCAGCGGCATCGGCCTGGGCATCGCCCTGAGCCTGGCCAAGGCCGGCGCCAACCTGATCCTCAACGGCTTTGGCGATGCGTCGGCGGTGGTCGCCGAAGTCGCGCAACACGGCATCAAAGTCGGCCATCATCCGGCCGATGTCAGCGACCCGGCGCAGATCGCCGACATGCTCGCCTACGCCGAGCGCGAATTCGGCGGGGTCGATATCCTGGTGAACAACGCCGGGATCCAGCACGTAGCCGCCGTGGAGGATTTTCCGGTGGAGCGCTGGGATTCGATCATCGCCATCAACCTGTCCTCGGTGTTCCACGCCACTCGCCTGAGCCTGCCGGGCATGCGCGCCAAAGGCTGGGGGCGGATCGTCAATATCGCTTCGGTGCATGGCCAGGTCGGTTCGGTGGGCAAGGCGGCGTACGTCGCGGCCAAGCATGGAGTCATTGGCCTGACCAAGGTGGTCGGCCTGGAAACCGCCACCAGCAACGTGACCTGCAACGCCATCTGCCCGGGCTGGGTGCTGACGCCGCTGGTGCAGAAGCAGATCGACGACCGCATCGCCACCGGCGTGGACCCGCAACAGGCCCAACATGATTTGCTGGCCGAGAAACAACCCTCCCTGGATTTCGTCACCCCGCCGCAACTGGGGGAACTGGTGCTGTTCCTGTGCAGCGAAGCCGGGAGCCAGGTGCGGGGCGCGGCGTGGAATATTGATGGGGGGTGGTTGGCTCAATAACGCCGCGATCCCGAGCTTTTGTGGAGAGGGAGCTTGCTCCCTCGCCACATCCAGCGCCTTGTGCTGAACTATTTGTAAGCCCCAAAACAAGAGGCAAACCATGTCCGACATTCTCTGGCAACCCAGCCCTGAACGCATCGCCCAGTCGCGAATGGACGCCTTCCGCCGATTCATCAACCAACGGCATTCACTGCGCCTGAACGGTTACCCCGCCCTGCACGCCTGGAGCATCGAGCAGCGCGAAGCCTTCTGGCAGGCCATCGTCGACTTCTCTGGAATCCACTTTCACCAGGCGCCCACCGAGGTGCTGGCAGAGGGCACGCAAATGCCCAGTGCCCGCTGGTTTCCAGGGGCAACGCTGAATTTTGCCGAACACTTGTTGCGCCGCCGCGATAACGCCGTGGCGGTGGTTGCAGTCGACGAGATTGGCGCTGAAGAAAAGCTCACCTGGGCGGATCTCGCCGCCCATGTCGCCGGCCTGCAAAAGAGCCTGCAAGCCGCCGGCGTGACCCGGGGCGATCGGGTCGCCGCCTGCATGCCAAACACCTGGCAAACGCTGGTGGGCATGCTCGCCACCACCAGCCTGGGCGCCATCTGGTCATGCTCGTCGCCGGACTTCGGCACTCAAGGGGTGATCGACCGGTTCGGCCAGATCGAGCCCAAGGTCTTGATCACCTGCGCCGGTTATCGCTATGCCGGGAAAACCATCGACCAGCGGCCCAAGGTCAACGAAATCCTCGAACGGCTTCCATCATTGCAGCAGTTGATCGTGCTGCCCTACGCCCAACCCGATGCGCGCGCCGAGGATTTCAAGACCCCGGCCCGCGTAGCGCTGTGGGACGGTTTTTACCAACGCGGCGGCGAGCCGGTGTTCAGCCCCGTTCCGTTCGATCATCCGCTGTACATCCTGTATTCCAGCGGCACCACCGGCGTGCCGAAGTGCATCGTCCACGGCACCGGTGGCGTGCTGCTGCAACACGCCAAGGAACACGGTTTGCACGTGGACCTGGGCCCCGAAGACCGGCTGTTCTACTACACCACCTGCGGCTGGATGATGTGGAATTGGCTGGTGTCGGCGCTGGCCGTGGGCAGCGCGGTGGTGCTGTATGACGGCTCGCCGTTCCACCCCGGCCCGGAGCGCCTGCTCGACCTGATCGACCGACAAGGCATCAGCGTGTTCGGCACCAGCCCCAAATACCTAGCCGCCCTGGAAAGCCAAGGCATCAAGCCACGCCAGACCCACGACCTGGGCAGCCTGAGGACCATCCTGTCCACCGGCTCAGCCCTGGCACCCCACAGTTACGATTATGTCTACCGCGACTTCAAGGCCGACGTGTGCCTGGCCTCGATGTCCGGCGGCACCGACATCGTGTCGTGCTTCGTCAACGGCAATCCGCTGGCTCCCGTGCGTCGCGGCGAAATGCAGGGCAAGAGCCTGGGCATGGCGGTGCAGGTCTGGAACCCTGCCGGCGAAGCGGTGGTGGGTGAAAAGGGCGAGCTGGTCTGCACCCGGCATTTTCCAGCGATGCCCATCGGACTGTGGAATGATCCGCACCAGGAAAAACTTCGCGCCTCCTACTTCAGCCAGTTCCCGGGCGTCTGGGCCCAGGGCGACTATGCCGAAGAGCTGCCCCACGGCGGCTTCCTGATTCACGGACGCTCCGACGCGGTGCTCAACCCCGGTGGCGTGCGCATCGGCACGGCAGAAATCTATCGACAGGTGGAAAAAGTCGAAGAGGTCCTGGACAGCGTCGCCATCGGCCAGCAATGGCTGAATGACGTGAGGGTGGTGCTGTTCGTGCGCCTGCGTGAAGGCGTGGCGCTGGACGACGCCTTGGAACAGAAGATCCGCCAGGTCATCCGTGCCAACACGACGCCACGCCACGTGCCGGCGAAGATCCTCGCGGTGAGCGATATTCCGCGGACCATCAGCGGCAAGGTCGTGGAGCTGGCTGTACGCAACGTGGTGCACGGCGAGCCGGTGAAGAACACCGATGCGCTGGCTAACCCCGAGGCGTTGGAACAGTTTCGCGGACGGGTAGAGCTTGCGAGCTGAGCGCACCTTGCAACTTTGTGGCGAGGGGCGCCCGACGATCAATCCATAAGCCCCCACTCCCCCGCCGCCGGCTCAGCCGGTGGCGCCGCGCCCGACTCCGCATGCAACTTCAGCCGCAAGCGTAAATTGTTCGCCGAGTCCGCGTTTTTCAGCGCTTCTTCTTCGTCGATCGCACCTTCCACCACCAGATTGAACAATGCCTGGTCGAACGTCTGCATCCCCAGTTCTTCGGACTTTTCCATAATGCCCTTGAGCTCGCCCAGCTCGTTGCGCCGGATCAGGTCGGCCACCGTGGGCGAGCCAAGCATCACTTCCACCGCCGCCCGCCGCTGGCCGGCGCGGGTGCGCACCAGGCGCTGGGAGACGAACGCCTTGAGGTTGTTGCCCAGATCCTGCAGCAGTTGCGGCCGGCGTTCTTCCGGGAAAAAATTGATCACCCGGTCCAGGGCCTGGTTGGCGTTGTGGGCATGCAAGGTGGAAATCACCAAGTGGCCGGTGTCAGCGAAGGCCAACGCGTGTTCCATGGTCTCGCGGTCGCGGATTTCACCGATCAGCACCACGTCAGGCGCCTGGCGCAAAGTGTTCTTGAGGGCAGCATGGAAACTGCGGGTATCCACGCCGACCTCTCGCTGGTTGACGATGGATTTCTTGTGCCGGTGAATATATTCCACCGGGTCTTCGATGGTGATGATGTGGCCGCTGCTGTTGCGGTTTCGGTAATCGATCAGCGCCGCCAGGGACGTCGATTTGCCCGAGCCCGTGGCGCCGACGAACAGCATCAGCCCTTGCTTGTGCATGATGGTTTCCAGCAGCACCTTCGGTAACTTCAGGTCTTCGAAGCGTGGAATATCCAGCTTGACGTTGCGTATGACCATCGACACGTCATTGCGCTGCTTGAAGATGTTGACGCGGAACCGTCCGACCCCCGCCAAGGAAATCGCCAGGTTCATTTCCAGTTCCCGATCGAACTCAAGGCGCTGTTCGGCGTCCATCAATGACTCGGCAAGCCCGGCGATATCGCCGACCTTGAACGCCTGGTTGCTCAGCGGCTTGAGCACACCTTCGAAACGCGCGCAGGGCGGTGCGCCGGTGGACATGTAGAGGTCGGAGCCGTCCTGGCTTGCCAGGATTCGTAATAAAGGATCAATTTCCATGGCCATAAAAACTTCCGAAAACTTCAATGGACACGCTGACCCGAGCCAGAAAACTTCAGATCAACCCGCGCTTACCTTCTTCAAAGGATAGTTGAAGCCGCAGCATCGACATGACATCCAGGGATTCCCGTGATGAATGCAGTACCTGCCAGCAGCGACACACAGCAGTTGATCGCCCGTCTGGACTGGACCTCCAGCCCGCTGGGCATCAAAGAGACATGGCCCCAGAGCCTGCGCACCGCCGTGGACATCGTGGTCCATTCGCCGATGCCGATGGCCGTGCTGTGGGGGCCACAGCTGGTCCACTTGTACAACGACGCTTATGCCCGGTTGGTCGGCGACAAGCACCCCAGGGTGTTTGGCCAGCCCACCCACGCCGCCTGGCCCGAACTTCGCGGCGAAACCGAAGGGATCTATCGCAGCGTGTTGCAAGGTCGGACGCGCACCTGCCGCGACCAACAATGGCGCATGCCCTTTGGGGGCCGCCTCTGTGATGTCTGGCTGGACCTGACCTACAGCCCGGTGCACGACGAAAGCGGCAGCGTGGCCGGTGTCCTGGTCACGGCCATCGAGACCGGCGAGCGGCGACGCCTGGCCCAGGAATTCGAACGGCGCTCCGAGGCCAGCCTCAAGGCCCAGCAGGAAAGCGAAGAACGCCTGCAACTGGCCCTGGCGGCCACCGATGCGCTGGGCACCTGGGATTGGGACATCAGCGAGGATCGCTTCATCGCCGACGCGCATTTTGCCTTGCTCCATGGCGTCGACCCGAACCTGTCGCGCCAGTTGCCCATCAGCGCCTATCTCGAAGGCGTCCATCCGGAAGATCGGGCGATGGTCGCGCGCAGCATCAAGCATTGCATCACCCATGGCACCGAATACGCAGAGGAGTACCGGCTGCTGCAGCCCAACGGCGAGTTGCGCTGGGTGTTCGTGCGCGGGCGCTGCTACAAGGATCGCCATGGCCGGCCCAAACGCTTTCTCGGGGCGGCGTTGGACCTGACCGAACGCAAACGCACCGAACAGGCCCTGCGCCAGAGCCAGACCGAGCTGCAGTTGATCATCAATGCCATGCCGGTGCTGATCAGCTACGTTGATCGCGAGGAACGCTTCCGGCTGAACAACAGTGCCTACCTGGCTTGGTACGGGCTGACCCCGCAAGAGCTCTATGGCAAGACCATCCGCGAAGTCATCGGCGACGAGGCCTACGCCGCCCGAGCCGAACAGATCGCCGGCGCCCTGGCGGGCAAACCGTGCAGCTTCACCGTGGAGTCCGCCCACCGCGACGGCCGGCCGCGCCATGCGTTGATCAACTACCTGCCACGTCGTAGCGGTGACGGGTCGGTGAACGGCTTCTACATTTTTGTGATCGACGAGACCGAACGCAAGAAAACCGAGGAAGCCCTGCGCCACCTCAACGAAACCCTGGAAGAACGGGTGATCGCCCGCACCCAACAGCTCGCCGAAGCCAACCACCGCCTGCAAAGCGAAATGTTCGAACGCGAACGCGCCGAAGAGGCGCTGCGCCATGCGCAAAAAATGGAAGCCGTGGGCCAGCTCACCGGCGGTATCGCCCACGACTTCAACAACATGCTCACCGGCATCCTCGGCAGCCTGGACCTGATGCAGCGCTACATCGCCTCGGGTCGCGCCGCCGAAATCGGCCGCTTTACCGAGGCTGCCATTTCCTCGGCCAATCGCGCCGCCGCCCTGACCCACCGCCTGCTGGCTTTCTCCCGACGCCAGTCGCTGGACCGCAAGCCGTTGGACGCCAACACACTGGTGCATTCGCTCGAAGACCTGCTGAGCCGCACCACTGGCGATCACATTGTGTTGCGACTGCAACTGGCCGGCGAGTTGTGGCCGGTCAGTACCGATGCCAGCCAATTGGAAAACGCCCTGCTCAATCTGGTCATCAATGCCCGGGACGCGATGCCCGACGGCGGCGATTTGACCATCGAAACCGCCAACGTCTACCTCGACGGCAGCGACATCAGCACGCTGGAGCCAGTCAAGGCTGGCGACTACGTGATGATCGCGGTGCGCGACAACGGCAGCGGCATGACCCCTGCCGTGTTGGCAAAAGCCTTCGACCCGTTCTTCACCACCAAGCCCATCGGCCAGGGCACCGGCCTCGGGTTGTCGATGATCTACGGCTTCGCGCAGCAATCCGGCGGTCACCTGAGCCTGGACAGCGTCCCGGGCCAAGGCACGCGGGTGCAGCTGTACCTGCCGCGCCTGCATGTCGCGCCGGCTGAACAGGACACGGAACCCTCGGTCACCGATGCACCGGCAGCCATCGCCGGGGAAACCGTGTTGCTGGTGGAAGACGAACCGGCTGTGCGCATGCTGGTACTGGACCTGCTCGCCACCTTGGGCTACACCGCCCTCGAAGCCGAGGACGCCAAGCAGGCCCTGGTTCTACTGGAGTCCGAGCGACGCATCGACCTGCTGGTGACTGATGTCGGCCTGCCGGGCATGAATGGCCGGCAATTGGCGGAAATCGCCCGTCAGCACCGGCCCGATTTGAAGGTGCTGTTCATGACCGGCTATGCGCAGAAAGCCACCGAACGCCAAGGATTCCTGGACCGGGGCATGGACATGGTCGCGAAGCCTTTCACCCTGGACCTGCTGGCGAACAAGATTCGGACGATGATCAACCATGACCACTGACTTGAGGCATAATCGCCGCCCTTTCGCCCCGTTCAGGTCTGTGCCGCAATGAAAGCCCAAGCCCGCCATATCCTGGTGAAAACCGCCGAAGAAGCCGAACAGCTCAAGCAACGCATCGCCAAGGGCGAAGCATTCGACGTATTGGCAAAGAAATACTCCACCTGCCCCTCCGGCAAGCGCGGCGGCGACCTGGGCGAAGTGCGGCCAGGGCAAATGGTTGGCGCCATCGACGCGGTGATTTTCAAGAAACCGCTGCGGGTGGTGCACGGGCCGATCAAGAGCAAGTTCGGGTATCACCTGGTGCAGGTGTTTTACCGGGATTGAAGCGATGATGGCCCCTGTGCGAGGGAGCTTGCCCTCTCGCACAGCCATCCGATGATTACCTGGGTATCAACGCCCCCGGCACCTGGATCACCTGACTCGCCAGCCAATGCCCGGCCTCGGCCGCCTCCGCCGGGCTACCGCCCAACAAGCGGCTCGCCAGGTAGGCGGCGCTGAACGAGTCCCCCGCCGCAGTCGTATCCACCACGCGCTCGACCCGTTGGGCCGGCACCTCATAGAACTGCCCATCACAACGAATCAGGCAGGCCTCGGCACCGCGCTTGAGCACCACCTCCGGCGTACCGAGTTGCCCATAGGCCGCGAACACGGCGTCACTGTCGGCATGGCCGAACAGCGCCTGTTCGTCATCTACCGTCAGCAACGCCAGCTCGACGTAGGGCAACACGCTGCGATAGGCCGTCCGGGCCGCCTCGACCGAAGCCCAGAGCCGTGGCCGGTAGTTGTTGTCGAACACCACTTGGGCACCCCGTCGCCGCGCCTCGATCAAGGTCTCGATGAGTCTGCGCCGACCCTGCTCGCCAATCACCGCCAGGGTGATGCCGCTGAAATACAGCACTTCGTAATCCGGCAACGCGGCGAGGATCGGCGCGGCGGCCGGCGTGGTGAAGCACTCGCGTACCGCAGCCTCGTTGCGCCAGTACAGGAAGCGCCGCTCACCGGCCGCATCGGTCTGGATGCAATACAGACCCGGCAGGCGCCCAGGCAAACGCTGGACCCTGTCCAGGCCTATGTTTTCTTCAGCCCAACTGCGGCACATGGCATCGCTGAAAGAGTCGTCGCCCAGGGCGGTGACGTAATCCACCATGCCCTTGTCGCCCAAGGCGCGGGACAGGTACACCGCCGTGTTCAGGGTATCTCCGCCGAAGCTTTGCAGCAGGCTGCCGTCGGCGCGGTGTTGCAATTCGATCATGCATTCGCCGATCAGGGCGATGCGGGGTTTAGTGTTGCTCATGGGTAATCCTGATATTCAGCAGTGTTCGCGAAGGGCTCAACCCGGTCCCAAGCCTTAGAAACAGGTTTCCATGCTTTCAACCACCCGCAACTGCTCATCCACCAGACACCCCACCCGCCACTTGTCGAACGTCAGGCACGGGTGGGAAGTCCCAAACGCAATGATGTCGCCCACCCGCAACTCAACCCCCGGCGCCACGGTCATGAACGCATGCTGGTCCATCACCGCCGTCACCTTGCAACTGCTGACGTCATCGCCCGCCACCGAATCCGATCCCGGCTTGTAGCGCTTGAGTGGCACCGGCAACCCGGCGTCGTAGGCGACGTCGCGCTTGCCCAGGGCGATCACCGCGAAGCCCGGCTCCGGCAGCGATTGCACGTGGGCCCAGACTTCCAGGGCCGGGCGCAGGCCTTCGTGCAGGTCGCTACGGCGTTCCAGCACGCAGCACTGGGCGTCCTTGTAGATGCCATGGTCATGGGCCACGTAACTGCCGGGGCGCAGCACGCTGAGGAAACGTCCCTGGGCATTGCGAGCTTCGAAGGATTCGGCGATCAGGTCGTACCAGGCCGAACCCGAGGCAGTGATGATTGGCTTGGCGATCGCAAACGCGCCGCTGTCCTGCAACTGCATCGCCAGCCCCACCAGGGATGCGGCGAATTGACGAATTCCACTGATGGCGTGGTCGCCGTGAATCACCCCTTCGTAGCCCTCGATGCCGGTCAAGGCGAGCGCCGGTTGTGCGCCGATGGCCTCGGCCAGCGCCAATACCTCGGCTTCGGTCCGGCAACCGCAACGACCGCCGGCGACGCCGTACTCGATCATCACGTTGAGCCGCACGCCACGAGAGGCGAAATAGGCGCCCAGGTCAGCGACATTGTCCGGATGATCGACCATGCAATGGAACTCAAACGCCGGGTCGGCCAGCAGATCGGCGATCAGCGCCATGTTGGGTGTGCCGACCAGTTGGTTGGCCATCAGCACCCGCCGCACGCCATGGGCGTACGCGGCACGGGTCTGTACCGCCGTGGCGAGGGTCAGGCCCCAGGCGCCGGCGTCGACCTGGCGACGGAACAGCGCCGGGGTCATGCTGGTCTTGCCGTGGGGCGCCAGCTCGGCACCGCTGTCACTGACGAATTTCTGCATCCAGCGGATGTTGTGTTCCAGCGCCTCGCGATGCAGCACCAACGCAGGCAGGCTGACGTCCCGCAGCAAATGAGCGCCCACGGCAGCGGCGCCCTTCTCGACGCCCGTGTTTTCAATGGCAGAAGACATGTTCGAACTCCTCAAACAGCCGCGGCTGTTCTATTCGTTGATGCGCCGGGCCAGGTTGTTGGCGCTTTCGATCAGCACCCGGCGGTAGTCGGCGTAATTGTTCTTGGCGTCCGCTCTGGGGGCGACGATGCACAGCGTCGCGATGGCTACGCCGCTGGGGTCTTTGACCGGTGCCGCAAAGCAGTGGGTGAAGGTGTCGGCGACGCTGTCGAACGAGAAAAACCCGTCGAGACCGGCCTGGCGGATTTCCTTGAGAAATTGCTCCAGGGGCAGGCGCTCGCCGTCCGGCAGGATGAAGTCGTCAGGGTCTATCAGGTCGACGATTTGCTGGTCGCTCAAATGCGCCAGCAGCAGGCGCCCGGACGCGGTCCAGGGAATCGGCGCGTTTTCACCGATGTCCGAGGAAATGCGGAAGTGCCGCTCGCCTTCCTTCATCAGCGCGACCGTGTATTTGCGCCCGTTGAGCAGGCACATCTGCGCCGTTTCCCGGGTCTGGCGCACGATGTCCTGCAAGGCCTGGTCAGCCTCGCGACTCAGGTCGAAATGCCGCAAGTGCGCCTGGCCGAGGAAATACAACTGGCGACCCAGGTACACGTGGCCGTCCTTGCCCACCGGCTCCAGGATGCGCCGCTCCAGCAGCGACGCCACCAGTTCATAGACCGTGGACTTGGGGCTGCCGATGCCGCTGGCGATATCGTTCGGGCGCAGCGGCTGGCCGATTTCCTTGAGGAAATCGAGAATATCGAACGCCCGATCCAATCCCCGGGCCCGGCGTTTGATGGTGTCTTCGGTCATGTCTTTGGTTCCCATTCAATTGGCCGCGAGTGTACCCAGACTGCAAACTGGTCACAGCTCCTTGTGGCGGGGGATCACTTCTTCTTGTAGGCCACACAATCGATCTCGACCTTGCAATCGACCATCATGCTCGCCTGCACACACGCCCGGGCCGGGGCGTGTTCCGGGCTGAAATATTCGCCGAAGACCTTGTTGAAACTCCAGAAGTCCCGAGGGTCTTCCAGCCAGACACCGCAGCGCACGACGTCTTCCAGGCCATAACCGGCTTCTTCGAGAATGGCGATCAGGTTCTTCATGGTCTGGTGGGTCTGTTCGACGATGCCACCAACGATGATTTCGCCGTTCACTGCCGGCACCTGGCCGGACACGTGCAGCCAGCCATCGGCCTCCACGGCGCGGGCGAAGGGTCGTGGCTGCCCGCCACCTGCGGTGCTGCCGGTGCCGTAGCGCGTAATGCTCATGGGTCTCTCCTTGTTGAATATAAAATTAAAAACGGGTGTTCTTGAGGAATTCCGCCAGGCGCGGCGACTGCGGTCGCTCGAACAGTTCCTTCGGCGGTCCCTGCTCTTCGATACGGCCTTGGTTCATAAAGACAATCTTGTCCGAGACCTCGAAGGCGAAGCGCATCTCATGGGTCACCAGCAGCATGGTCATGCCATCTTCGGCCAGGCCCTTGATCACATTCAAAACCTCGCCGACCAGCTCCGGATCGAGCGCAGACGTCACTTCGTCAAACAGCATCAGGCTCGGGTTCATCGCAATCGCCCGGGCAATCGCCACGCGCTGCTGCTGACCGCCGGACAACTGACCGGGAAAGTGATTGCGCCGTTCCAGCAGGCCAACCCGCTCCAGCCATTTTTCGGCCAGGGCGACGGCTTCGTCCTTCGGCAGTTTTTTCACCTTGAGCAGGCCCAAGGTGACGTTCTGCAACGCGCTCAGGTGCGGGAACAGATTGAATTGCTGGAACGCCATGCCGGTCATTGCCCGGTGCCGGGCGATGACTTTCTCGGGGTGACGCACACGCTTGCCGTCCACCTCGTCATAACCGATGGACTCGCCGTCGAGCACGATCTGGCCGCCCTGGAATTCTTCCAGCATGTTCACGCAACGCAGCAGCGTGGTCTTGCCCGAGCCACTGGAACCGATCAGCGTGACCACATTGCCGCGCTGCATGCTCAGGTCCACGCCCTTGAGCACTTCCAGCGGACCGTATTGTTTGCGCAGGCCGCGAATGTCCAGCAGCGGTTGGGCGTTGTTGAGGGGAACGTCAGTCATGGCAAGGCCACCCGCTTTTCAATGCGCCGCCCGAGCAACTCGATGGCGTAGTTGATGATGAAAAAGAGAAACCCGGCGAACAGGTAGAACTCCAGGGTCATGAAATTCCGGGCGATGATCTGCTGTGTGCTGAGCAGCAGCTCGGCGACGCCGATCACCGACAGCAAGGTCGAGGCCTTGACGATTTCGGTGGAGGAATTGACCCAGGTTGGCAGGATCTGCCGCAGCGCCTGGGGCAACAGCACGTAGCCCAGCGCCTGGTAGAACGTCAGGCCGATGGCCTGGCTCGCCTCCATCTGCCCACGGGGCAACGCCTGCAAGGCACCGCGCACGATCTCGGCCACGTGGGAGCCGCAGAACAGCGTAAGGCCCAGCACCCCGGCCTGGAACGCACCGATCTTCCAGCCCAGGGCCGGGGCCATGTAGAAGCAGGCCAGCACCAGCACGAACACCGGTGTTCCGCGAATCAGGTCGACATAGAAACGAAACGGCGCGCGCATCCAGACTCGCCCGTATGTCAGGGCCAATCCGGCGACAACACCGATCAAGGTGCCCAGCACAATCGCCAGCACCGAACATTGCACGCTGGTCAGGAAGCCGTTCCACAAGGTGTCCCGGGCGACCCATAACTCATGTAGCCAACTGGGGGATTCGTACATGGGAAACTCCTAACGGCGGATCGCCAGGCGCTGCTCGAAATACCGCAGCAGCATGGCAATGAGGTAACAGGCCGCGACATACAGGGCCGTGGTCACCAGCCAGGTTTCGATCACCCGGTAGCTCTCCACGTTGATCTTGCGGGCGTAGTAGGTCAGCTCCGGCACGGCAATGGCCGCCGCCAAGGAGGTGTCCTTGAACAGCGAGATGAAGTTGTTCGACAAGGCCGGCAACACGTTGCGCAGCATCACCGGCACGGTGACGTACGCCTTCACCTGCCACTCGCCCAGGCCGATGGCCAACCCTGCTTCCCGCTGCCCCTTGTGGATGCTCAACAGTCCGCCGCGAAACACTTCGGTCAGGTAGGCCCCGGCGTACAGCGACAGCGTAATGACGAACGACGGCAGCTTGTCCAGGCGAATGCCCAGGCTTGGCAAGGCGAAGTAGATCAACAGGATCAGCACCAGGATCGGCGTATTGCGGATCACCGTGACATACACCGACGCCAGCACCCGCAGCATGCGATGTTTGCTGAGCAGCGCGAACGCCATCGCCAGGCCGATCACGCACCCGATGGCGATCGATACCAGCGCCAGGGAAAGCCCCAGGCCCAGCCCCGCCAGCAGCGTGTCGAAATCGCGCCAGACGGCGGCAAAGTTCAACTGATAATTCATGGTCGGCAGCACCTTCGACGGAGCGCCCACAATGGGCGCCCCGGGCTCACGGGGTCATTTGAACTCAACAGGGAAACCAATCGCCGGCGACGGCAGGTCGACGCCGAACCACTGCTTGAACGACGCCGCATAGGTCGGGAATTCCACGCCGGTCATGGCTTCATGCAGGGTGGTGTTGACGAAGTTCAGCCAGTCCTGGTCGCCGCGCTTGACCGCACAGGCGTAGGTTTGCGGGCTCCAGGCGTAGGCCGGGCTGCGGTAGCGTCCCGGATTCTGCACCATCAGGTATTTGACCGAGGACTGGTCGGTGGCGGCGGCATCGGCGCGGCCGGAGTTCACGGCCTGGTACATCAGGTCGACGCTGTCGTACTGATCGACCTTGGCCTTGGGCAGCGCCTGGTGCACGAGTTCTTCGGCGTAGACGTTCTGCAGCACGGCCACGGTGACGTCATCATCTGCGGCCTTGAGGTCTTCGATTTCCTTGTACTTGCTGTTGGCCGGCAACAGCAGGCCCACGCCTTCGCGGTAGTACGGCAAGGTAAACGCCACCTGCTGGGCGCGACTGGCAGTGACGGTGATGAACTGGCAGCTCATGTCGACCTTGTCGGTCAGCAGGTTGGGAATCCGCGCATCGGACGACTGCACCACGAACTCGACTTTCTCCGGGTCGTTGAACAGGCCCTTGGCGACCATCCGCGCGATATCGATATCAAAGCCCTGCAACTTGCCATCCGCTCCCTGGAAGTGCCACGGCGCATTGGTACTGCCCGTGCCCACGATCAATTTTCCGCGTTGCAGCACGCTGTCCAGCTTGCTGTCGGCCGCTTGGGCGACACCCATGGCAGCCGTCGTGGCCGCGAAGAGAAAAACACACGCTTTGAACAAGGAAGGTCGGCATTGCATGGCAAGCACTCCAGGGTGAGTTTATTCCGCTATACCGGAACATGGTATGTAACAACGGAATAGACAGCAGAAAGTGTGCCACAGCCTTTCGATGCGGTGGAGGGGAAAATGGAACGTCAACGAAATCAGGTAGATAGTGAAACTGCCGATGCGGGTGCGGATCACCGTGCGTTTGCGGTTGCTACCGTTGGCTACGGCTACCGGGTAGCAAGGCCCCAGCGCAAAGCACATCGAGTGCGCCATACACCCCAGCGCACCAAAATGGCGCCGCCAACCTGTCAACCCTGACAGTAGCGACGCCCGGCCGGGTTGCTTATGGTCTAGGGCACGTCTCGAAACAGGGAAGCCGCCATGAGCTCGCTCATCACCCACGTCAGTACTCAAAAGGACTACCGCAAGGCACTCAAGACCTGGCGTCCGGTGGTCTTCTATTTCGGCCATCCGCATTGCTACGCCTGCGGGATGGCCGATCCGCTGTTCTGCAAGGTCGCCGAGGCCTTCGAGACTCGGGCCGTGATCTACAAACTCAGCACCGATCAATCGCCCCAGCACCCGGAAGTCACCGGCACGCCAACCGTGTTGTTCTACAAAGACGGGAAACTGCGCCGCAAGCTCAAGGGCATCGGTGACCCGGCTTCGTTCGTCCAGACCTTCACCGAGCTGGTTGGCCGGACCAAGCCCAGGCGCTTGCCGACACCGCGCCGTCACGATGTGTGCTGGCTGCGCCAGCGACTCAGAACCTTATGCACCGTCCGCCGGGCGCCGGCGCTTTTGCGGCTAAGGGCGACGCCTCGGTAGCGTCAGGTTTTGAGCGCTGTTTCCAAAAAGCTCAGTAGTGCCTGCACGCGCGCACTGCGCAGTTTTTTCGAGGGCACCAGCACGTTGATAGGCGCGCTGTCGAAGCGCCAGTCTGCAAGCACTCGGACCAAACGCCCCTCGGCCAAGGATTGGCTGACGTCCCATTGCGAACGCAACACCAGTCCGAGCCCCTCTTCCGCCCACCGCCGGGCCACGCTTCCATCATTGCTCAACATCGCCGGTTTGATGCGCAGCGTCTTGCGCTCCTGCCCTTGGCGGAGGTGCCACAGCGTCACATCCTCGTCGTTTTCCCGGATGCAAATGCAGCGATGCCCGGCAAGTTGCTCGGGTGACGCAGGCGCGCCGTGCTGTTGAAGGTAGGCGGGGCTTGCGCAGAGCCATCGATCATTCGGGGTCAAAGGCCGGGCGACCCACGAGCTGTCGTTGAGGTTGCCGATGTGGATCACCGCGTCACTGTCGTGCCGGTCAGGCCAAGGCGTTTCCCGCAGGTCCAGTTGCAAGCACAACTGGGGGTGCAATCGGGCAAAACGGGCCAATAACGGCGCGATGCGTTGCCGCCCATAACCGAACGGCGCGGCGAGCCGGAGCGTGCCGACCAATTGATCATTTTGCTGCTTGAACGATTCCGGGAGCGCTTCGAGTTGCTCCAGCAGCAGCGCGCTCTGGCGGGCAAAGCGCTCGCCATCGGCGGTCAGGCTCAGGCGCCGCGCATCACGGCTGGCCAGGGTCAGGCCAAGCACCGCTTCCAGCTTGCGCAGGCGCATGGACAGCGCAGGCGGCGAGACATTCAAGTGCCTGGCAGCGGCGCTCAAGGATTCGGAACGCGCCAAGGTGACGGACATGCGCAGGTCTTCAAGACTAATCATTCAGTTCAACTTAATGATTGATAACGACACATTGAACCATGGGTTAACGCGGACTGAGTAGAGTCGCCTCAACTCCCACGCCAACGAGTCCTGCCGATGATAGTTTCTCTGACCCACCTCGACACGCCCGCCGCGCTGATCGATGTACCGCGCATGCAGCGCAACATCCAGCGCATGCAGCAGCGCATGGACAACCTGGGCGTGCGCTTGCGCCCACACATCAAGACCAGCAAATGCCTGCCAACGGTCCGGGCGCAGATCGACGCGGGCGCCCAGGGCGTTACCGTGTCCACCTTGAAGGAGGCGGAACATTGTTTCGCAGCAGGCATCCGGGACATTTTTTATGCCGTCGCCATGGCTCCCGGCAAACTGCCCCAGGCACTGGCGCTGCTGCGCGAGGGCTGCCAATTGAGCATCCTCACCGACAGCTTGGCCGGCGCGCAGGCCATCGTCGACTTTGGCCAACAGCACGATACCAATTTCGATGTGTGGGTCGAGATCGATTGCGACGGCCATCGATCGGGCCTGAAGGAAGATGACAAGGCACTTGTCCAGATCGCCCGATTGCTCACCCGTGGCGGCTCATCACTTTGCGGCGTGATGACCCACGCCGGCTCCAGCTACGAACTTGACAATCAACCCGCGCTGCAAGCCTTGGCCGAGCAGGAGCGTCGTGTTTGCGTCAGCGCCGCCCAACGCATCCGCGAAGCCGGGCTGGTCTGCCCGCAAGTCAGCATCGGCTCGACCCCGACAGCGCTGTCGGCACAGAACCTGGACGGCGTCACCGAGGTGCGCGCCGGTGTCTATGTGTTCTTCGACCTAGTGATGCACAACGTCGGCGTTTGTCGGCGCGATGAACTCGCGTTGAGCGTACTGACCACCATCATCGGCCATCAGCCTGACAAGGGCTGGATCATCACCGATGCAGGATGGATGGCGATGAGCCGGGACCGCGGGACGCAGCGTCAGCATCGCGACTATGGCTACGGGCAGGTTTGCACCGAACACGGCGACTGGCTCGAAGACCTGCGGTTCGGCGCCGCGAATCAGGAGCACGGCATCATTACCCTGCAGAACCCTGCAAGCCTGGATATCGTCGTGCGTTTTCCGGTCGGCAGCCGCCTGCGCATCCTGCCCAATCACGCCTGCGCGACCGGCGCGCAGTTTCCTCACTATCACGCCTGTGAAGCCACGGGCGAAGTGCACATTTGGAGTCGCCTGCATGGCTGGTGAAATCGAATCGATCCACACGACCCACGCTGCGACGCCGGGCGGACATTACGCTCAAGCAGTCGCGCACCAGGGAATCCTGTACCTCTCCGGGCAACTGCCGGTACGCGCCGATGGCCGCCACAACATTGGCGAACCGTTCGAGGTCCAGGTCGCCGTCGCCCTGGACAACCTGATGGCGATTCTCGACGCGGCGGGTCGAGGACCACACGATCTGTTGAAGGTGACGGTGTACATCGCCGGCATCGAGCACTGGCCAGCGTTCGACCGGATCTACGCACGCTACCTGGGCGAACATCGACCCGCGCGCGCCGTGGTGCCGGTGCCGGCCCTGCACCATGGCTACCTGGTTGAAATCGAAGCGTTGGCTCGCTCGGGGCTCAAATCTTGAAGTGCCTCGTGCCCTACTCCTCTGCCCGCCCACTGCCCTCGCGATCACGCTCATACCGCCGCACCAACGCAAACGCCGGCAACCAGGACTCGCGGCGTACGGTCCAGCATTCATAGGTGGGCTTCAGTTGGTCGGGGGCGTCGAGCGCGCCGAGGTGCACTTCGATCTCGTCGCCACTGCGGGCGAACAGCGACGAGCCACAGTCGGGACAGAAAAAGCGTCCGGCGTAGTCCCGGGTTACGCCCGTGACGGTCACCGCGTCCCGGGGGAACACAGCCGCCGCGAAAAACAACGCGCCATGGTGCTTGCGGCAATCCAGGCAGTGGCAAAGGCCGACCCGGTAAGGGCGGCCGGACGCTTCAAGGCGAACGTTGCCGCACAGGCAACCGCCGGTGAATCGGTCCATCGTTGCTCTCCTCTGCAATCGAGAAAAATGTCATCACGCGTGCCGATCAAGGATAGGTGCATGTTGCGCCATCAGCTCCACCACCCAGTCGATGAACACCCGCAGCTTGGCACTGATGTGCCGGTTCGGCGGGTACGCCACGTACATCGGCATCGACTCCAGGCGCCAGTCTTCGAATAACGGTACCAGCGCACCCTGGGCCTGGTGGATCCGCGACATGTAGGTGGGCAACCAGAGTACCCCGAGCCCCGCCAGGCCTGCGGCCAGGTAGGCATTGCCATCGTCGATCGCCAGCGCATAGCGCCCCTTGATGTGCAGGTGCTCGTCCTGTCTGTGCATGGCATAGGGCAAGGCTTTGCCGGTGCGTGCCCAGAGGAAACCGACGACGCGATGCTGGGAATCCTCCAACTCGCGGGGATGAGCCGGGGTGCCCAAGCGCGCCAGGTAGCTCGGCGCGGCGAAGACGCCAAGGGCCAGGTCACCGACGCGCCGGGCGATCAGCGATTGGTCCGTCAGCTCGCCGCCGCGAACCACGCAATCGACGTTTTCATCAATCATGTCGACGATGCGGTCGCTGACGCCCATGTCGATCTGGATGTCCGGATAACGCTCGTAGAAGGCCGGCAACGCCGGGATCAGGATCAGCGCCGCCAGTGGGCTCGGCACGTCGACCCGCAGCCGCCCGCGCGGTAGCGCCTGGGCGCCGGACAGGCTGGTCTCGGCATCGTCCAAATCAGCCAGCAGGCGAATCGCCCGCTCGTAAAAGGCTGCGCCGTCCGCCGTGACATTGACCTTGCGCGTCGTGCGGTTGAGCAGCTTGACCCGCAGCCGCGCTTCGAGCTGTTGCACCAACTGGGTCACGGTGGTCTTGCTCATGTGCAGCGTCTCGGCGGCCTTGGTGAAACTGCCGGCCTCGACGACACGCACGAACGCTTGCATCGCGTCGAAACGGTCCATTTGCGCCTCGGATTGTTTGGGTTTGACAAACAGTGAACGCCAAGCTTGCCCGTTTATCGCCCAAGCACAAGCCCCTAGAGTTCTTCCATCGCAGATTTCCGGCCGCTTGCGGCCACATCGATGGAGACACCCCATGACACAGCGTGACGTCGTTTTCCCACCCGGCCGCCAGGCGCTTTATGAGCGCAACCGCTATTCGCCGGCGATTCGTTCCAACGGCTTGCTGTTCGTATCCGGACAGGTCGGCAGCCGCGAGGACGGCTCGCCCGAGCCCGTGCTGGAAGACCAGGTGCGCCGCGCC
Source organism: Pseudomonas frederiksbergensis (assembly GCF_035751725.1). GTDB lineage: Bacteria > Pseudomonadota > Gammaproteobacteria > Pseudomonadales > Pseudomonadaceae > Aquipseudomonas > Aquipseudomonas frederiksbergensis_A. The sequence continues at coordinate 3,573,344 of NZ_CP142104.1, forward strand.
TTCACCAACCTGCAAGCCATACTCGCCGCCGCTGATTGCAGCTTCGACGATGTGATTGACGTGACCGTCTTCATGGTTGATCCCGAGCAGATATTCGAACGGGTCTGGAGCGTGGTGCCGGAATTCTGGGGCAACGCGCCACACCCAACGCTGACGGCAGTGGGCGTGACGTGGTTGTATGGTTTTCAGTTCGAGATCAAGGTGATTGCCAGGTTGCCTGGCACCGGAAGCTGACTACCCCTTCACCGCCGCCTCGATCGCCGCAATGTCGATCCTGGTCATGGTCATCATGGCCTCGAAGGCGCGCTTGGCGGCGGCTTTGTCGGGGCTTGTGATCGCCTCGATCAACACCCGAGGGCTGATCTGCCACGACACGCCCCATTTATCCTTGCACCAACCGCACGCGCTCGCCTGGCCGCCGTTGTCGATGATCGCGTTCCACAGGCGATCCGTCTCGGCCTGGTCATCGGTTGTGATCTGGAAGGAAAAAGCTTCGCTGTGCTTGAACATCGCCCCGCCGTTCAAGCCGATGCAAGGGATGCCGATCACCGTGAAATCCACGGTGATCACATCGCCCTGGTTGCCTGACGGGTAATCGCCCGGTGCATGATGGATGGCGGTCACTGCGCTGTCGGGAAAGGTCTTGGCGTAGAACTGCGCAGCGTCCTGGGCGTCGCCGTCGTACCAGAGGCAAATCCTGTTCTTATTGTTCATCCGGATTCTCCGAAAGGGACTGGACCGTCAAGTCTAGCAGCCCCTCCGGAGGTCAATGACCCAGACTCAGGTGAACAGATCGACACCCAGTTGGAACGCCACCCACAATGCCAGGCCGGTCGCGAACACCAGCGCAATGTTCTCGAACAGGTTGTTGCGGTACTCCTTGCCCAGCAGGGATTTCTGGTTCGACATGATCAGCAGGCCCAGGGATATCACCGGCAGTCCGACAATGTTCAGCGCGTTGACACCGATGGTCAGGGTCACGAAATCCGGCATGCCCGGCAGTGACCAGATCAATGGTGTGACGAGGATAAAGAGCATGAACCACTTGTGCATCGGGTCGCGGTGGAACTCCTTGCCATAGCGCTCGCGACGCTCAGGCCGCACGTGCTGGAAGGCGTCGGTGATCAACATCGGGAACGCCGTGGTCTTGCCAGAAATACTGGCGAACAGCGTGGCGAACACGCCGATGAAAAACACGTACCAACCGATCGAGCCGAAGAACATCTCCAGGGCCTTGCCCAGGTCGCCCAGGGTTTTCACCTCGATACCGTTTGGCCGCAGGATCTGCGCGCCGACGATCCAGATCGCGAGGTTGATGACGATCCCGACGAACACCGCAAACAACAGGTCGTTGCGCTGGATGCGCTTGTGCTCAGGGCCAACCCAGCCTTTCTGGCGCATGACATACGGGTGGACGAAGTTGGCAATGGAGCCCGCTACCGCGCCGATCACCGAGACCGCCACCAGCAGCGCACCGTGCACGCCTTCATCGGGTGGAATGCTGAAGCCGATGGTGCCTTTGACGATCCCGGCGACATCCGGGCCGGACATGACCGCCAGGGCCAGGAACGCCAAGGTCATGATCGCCAGCAGCGCCTTCATCACGCCTTCGATCATCGAATAGATATTGCGCCCGACGAGCATCCACACCGCCAACACCACCGCCACCGAACAGAGCAGTGGGTAGTCGGTCTTGAGCAACATCGCCAAGGCCTCGCCTGCGCCCTTGATCATGTAGGCGTTCATCAGATGCCCCATGAGCAGCGCATACACCAGCAGGAACCAGGCGAAGAACGGATTGAGCTGGGCGTAGCCCTGGAGGATGGTCATGCCCTGGTTATTGCAGAGCTGGAAGCGCGCGATGATGTTGACGATCAGGTATCGCAGCAACAGGGACACCGCCAGCACCCACATCATCGCGTAGCCATAGTTCGCACCGGCCACGGAAGAAGTGATGAGGTCTCCGGCGCCCAGCCAGGACAGTACCGCGATGATACCGGGGCCAAGAAGCTTCAAGAGACGTACGAAGCGGCTCTGCGCAGGGGCCACAGCTTGGCCCTCGGCCGAAGGAATGCTCGACATGAATGGAGTCTCCGTTATTTTTTTTGTGAGGAACGGAAACAGTCGACCATATTTCGTACGACATCGTACAACCATAATTAGGTTAGAAGTATGTAAAAATATTTCAACTCCCGGCGTTGTTTATACGCCGGGTAGATCTCCCTTCGTCACGGCGCGCTGCCCTGCTCGCCGTTGTTGATCATCCAACGAATCATGCTCGCCAACGGCACGCGATAGTGCTGGGTTGCGCACAGGCTCGGTTGTTGTGGGTCGTACCATTCGACGTAGCGGCTGAGCAACACGTGCTGGCCGTCCTCGGCGAGCCGCAACTCGAGCTCACGGCAATGCAGCGTGCCCTGGTCGATGGTTTTCAACCGTCGATGCAGGACCAGCGCCTGGCTATTCATTGGCGCCACCGCGCTCCGGGCATTGCGGTTCGTCCTGGACGGCACCCAGTTTGCCATCGGCGACAAAATCGGCGCGTCGTTGCGCAATGGCGTCGCGCAGCGCCACGTAATAGTCCGGTTGCTTGCGCAACTGATCGGTGAGCGGCAACGCCTCGGCGCGACCATCGACGACGCCTCCCACGGTCTTGATCGTGCTCAGGGTCTGGACGGTATCGCTGTTGTCGCCGAAGGGGTCTACCACGAAGCTCACCACTTTGCCGGTCGCGTCCCTCAGGTTGGCGGTGCCCAGCAGCGGCAGTTCGACGATCGGTCCGGGGGCAATGTCCCAGACACCGAACGTCTGGCCGAAATCCGACTCGTGGCGTGCAATGCCTATTTTGCCCGACACGTCGATCAGCCCGACGATGCCCACGGTGCTATTGATGACGAAGCGCCCCAGGGTCGTGACCGAACGCTGCCCATTGCCTTGCAGCAAATCGTTGATGAACACCTTGGGCTCGCCGAAGTTGGCGACGAAGTTGTGTACGCCGGCCTGGAACATGTCCGGCAGTTTGCGATAGCCACGGGCGATGGGGGCCAGGGCGTAATCGTCCACGGTCCGGTTGAAGGCGAAGATGCCGCGGTTCACCGGCTCGGCCGGATCATGCACGGCATAGGGAACACTTTCGCAACTGCCCGGCTTGGCAGTGGGCGTACTGGTGCAACCGCTGGCAAGTGCGACCAGCGCAACAACGACGGTGGAACGAACAAGCAGCGGCGCGGGTTTGGTGATCGGCATACAGGGCTATCTCGGGGAGGGATGGGGCGATACCAATCGGCCAACGACGCGGTTCCTGTGGCGAGGCGATTCATCCCCTCGCCACAGGTTCCGTTCGCCATCGTCCAACCAACTGGAATCGCCCCATCCTGCCGCCGCTTTCTTGCCCGTAGATTTCCAGAATATTGCCCGCCAGTCGCTTTGTTTCCGGACTGAAATATATGACGCAGCCCCGGATTGACCCTAGTATTGCACCCCGTATTCATTGCCCGACGTGACCCCCGTGAGCCATCTACTACTGGTGGACGATGACCTGGAAGTCCTCGCCCTGCTGCGCAAGTTCCTCGAGCAACATGGCTATAGCGTCGAAGTCGCCGCCGACGGTAACGCCCTGTGGCAAGCGGTGGCGCGCCGGCAACCGGACCTGATCATCCTTGACGTGATGCTGCCGGGCGACAACGGGCTGGTGCTCTGCCAGCGCCTGCGCTCCGAGCACCGGGTCGGGATCATCATGCTCACCGCCATGGGCGAATTGAGCGACCGTGTCGTCGGCCTCGAGATGGGCGCCGACGACTACCTGACCAAGCCTTTCGACGCCCGCGAGCTACTGGCCCGGGTGCGCGCCGTCCTGCGGCGCACCGGCGAAGCCAGGGGCACCCTGGGCGACCTCGCCCGGCCGACCCTGGAATTCGAAGGTTGGCAATTGGACGTCACCCGCCGCGAGTTGCGTTCGCCCGACGAGGTCATGATTCCGCTGTCCGCCGGTGAATTCGAATTGCTGCTGGTCTTCGCCGAACATCCACGCCGGGTGCTTACCCGCCAGCAGTTGCTGGATATGGCCCGTGGCGAGACTTTCGATGCGTTTGACCGCAGCATCGATGTCCAGGTCAGCCGTTTGCGGCGCAAACTGGAGAGCGACGTGACCGGCCCGTCGATGATCCGCACTGTACGCAACAGCGGCTACCTGTTCAGTCCCCACGTGGTGAAGCGATGACCCGCGGGCGGGCGAGCGTGCCCCGGTCACGGGACACCGTCGCACGCTGGATCGCCCTGACCACGATGGTGTCGATGCTGACGTTACTGGCCCTCAACGAACTGTTCAGCGTGCTGGCCGGCGCCTGGGCGCGCCCTCCCCTCATGGAGACCGGCCTGATGGACAAGGCCGCGGCCGTCACGCGCATTATCGACTCGGTCCCTGCGGGGCAACGGCACGAAATTGCCCGGGCAGCCAGTGATACGGGGTTCAGCGTGCAATGGCTGCTGAGCCATGAGGAGGCGCGGCTACCCGTCATCGACGATCCCGAGTTCAGCGAAGGCTCGGCTTTCCTGCAGGAGCAACTGGGCAGGCCCGACGCCCGGATCGAAGCCTACGAACCGGGGGACTGGCCCGCCGACGACCCCGCCAGGCGCTACGTGGTGATCATCGAGCTGACCGATCACTCCTGGGTGATCTTCTCCGTCACCTCGCGCAGTTGGGGCCTGGGGGAATGGGCCCGCAACCTGATCATCATCGGGTTGATCCTGCTGTCGACGCTGATCGTCGCCCTGATCGCCACGCGGCACCTCGCGACGCCTCTGGAACGCTTTGCCGAGGGGGCCCGGCGCTTCGGCGTGGATTTCCGGGCACCGCCCATCCCGGTCGTCGGTCCCTTCGAGATCCGCCAGGCAATCCTGGCGTTCAACGCCATGCAGGCCCAGCTCAAGCACTTCGTCCAGGACCGCACGCAGATGCTCGCGGCCATCTCCCATGACTTGCGAGCCCCCCTGACCCGCATGCGCCTGCGCGGCGAGTTCATCGAGGACGCCGAACAGCAATCGAGGCTATTTCGGGACGTCGACGAGATGCAGGCGATGGTCAACGCCGCGCTGGAGTTCTTCCGCGATGAAGCGCGCCTCGAACACGCCACGGCGTTCGACCTGGCGGAACTGTTGCACACCGTCGTCGACGACTTCAGGGACGCGGGCACAGCGGTGTCCTTCGGAGGCGCCCAGCGGTTCGTGTATGTCGGCCGGCCCATCGGGATCAAGCGCGCGCTGACCAACCTCATCGACAACGCGGCCAAATACGGCAGCGAACCGGGTGTCCGGCTGAAAACCTATGCCGATTGCGTCGAGATCCGCATCGTCGATCGTGGGCCGGGCATAGCGCCCCACTATCAGGAGCAGGTATTCGCGCCCTTCTTTCGCATTGAAGGTTCACGCAACAAGAACACCGGTGGCGTCGGCCTGGGCCTGTCGGCGGCGCGGGCGACGGTGCTGGAGCATGGCGGGACGCTGGTCCTCAGGAATCGCCGGGGCGGCGGGTTGGAAGTCAGGGTCTCGCTGCCGCTCAATTGAGCCGGACGAGACGCGACGGCAACAATGCCCTAAACAACACGCGCCTTCCTCGGTAGGATGTCCAGCCTTTTGACCTGGCCCTGTCGCGCGGAACCGCCCCGATGATCCTGATCGTTTACGCCCATCCCTACCCCGACCAGTCGCGGGTCAACCAGCAGATGCTCCAGCGGGCGTCGGCCCATCCAGACGTGGTCATACGGTCGCTCTACGATCTCTACCCGGACTTCAACATCGACGTGGAGGCGGAACAGCGTGCTGCCGAAAAGGCTGACCTGATCGTCCTGCAGCACCCGATGTACTGGTACGGCATGCCGCCCCTGCTGAAGCTGTGGATCGACAAAGTCTTCACCCACGGCTGGGCTTATGGCAAAGGCGCCACGGCCCTCAACGGCAAGGGCCTGTTGTGGGCCGTGTCCACCGGTGGCGAACGGGAGCATTTCCAGATCGGCGCGTACCCGGACTTTTCAGCGCTGGCCCAGCCGCTCCACGCCACGGCGCTCTATTGCCACATGCGCTGGCTCGAACCCGTCGCCGTGCATGGCGCGTATGCCGCCGAGTCTGAGGCTCAACGGGCACAAATCGAACATTACGGCGCTCGCCTGGCCGCCTGGAAGGAAGATTGAGATGCAGACGCACAGCCTGATCGAGATGCTCATCTACCTGGCCTCGGCGACGCTGATCGTACCGATTGCCGTGCGCTTCGGCCTGGGCCCGGTGCTCGGCTACCTGCTGGCCGGGTGCGTGATCGGCCCGTGGGGACTGAAGCTCATCACCGATGTGAAGGCCATCCTGGAGTTCGCCGAAATCGGCGTCGTCCTGATGCTGTTCATCATCGGCCTTGAGCTCGATCCCAAACGCCTGTGGGCGCTACGCCGGATGGTGTTCGGCGGTGGTGCCTTGCAAATGTTGGCCTGCGGCGGTGCCATCGCCGCTTTCTGTGCGGCATTGGGCTTGAACTGGACGGCGGCGCTGCTGGTCGGGCTGACCTTGAGCCTGTCCTCCACGGCCATCGCCATGCAGGCAATGAGCGAACGCAACCTGACCGCCACCGCCGTCGGACGCAGCAGTTTCGCGGTGCTGTTATTCCAGGACATCGCGGCCATTCCCCTGGTTGCCATGATCCCCTTGTTGGCGGCCCACGGCCAAACCCCGTCGGGCATGGCCCTGGCGCTGTCGATCGTGAAGATCGTCGCCGCCATCAGCGTCGTCGTGCTGCTGGGGCGCTACGTGACGCGGCCGCTACTGCGCTTCGCCGCGCGCTCAGGCCTGCGGGAAATCTTCAGTGCCGTGGCGCTGTTCCTGGTGTTCGGCTTCGGCTTTCTCCTCGAAGAAGCCGGGCTGTCGATGGCCATGGGCGCATTCCTCGCCGGCGTGCTGCTGGCAAGCTCGGAATATCGCCATGCCCTGGAAAGCGACATCGAGCCATTCAAGGGCCTGTTGCTGGGACTGTTCTTCATTGGCGTCGGCATGTCGATCGATTTCGGCACGCTGATCAATGCACCGCTGAAAGTCATCACCCTGACCCTGGGTTTCATCCTGATCAAACTGCTGGTGATCAAGACCGTCAGCCGTTTCTTGAACGTCCCCGCCGGCCAACGCTCCTGGCAAGCGGTGCTGCTCGGCCAGGGCAGCGAATTCGCTTTCGTGGTGTTCGGCGCCGCAACGCTGGCCGGCATCCTCACCGACCAGTGGGGCAAGAGCCTGACGCTGGCGGTCGCACTCTCCATGTGCCTGACGCCGCTGCTGATCCTGCTGCTGGACCGGGTGGAGTCGACCACCAAGAAAAACCGCCAGGAATCCGACCTCGTCGACCAGCAGAACCCACGGGTAATCATTGCCGGCTTCGGTCGTTTCGGGCAGATCGCCGGCCGTCTGCTGATGTCCTGCGGCGTCGACGTGGTGGTACTTGATCATGACCCCGACAACATCGAGACGCTGCGCAAGTTCGGCGTGAAAGTGTTCTACGGTGATGCCACGCGCCTGGATCTGCTCCATGCAGCCGGCGCGGCCCAGGCGGTGGTGCTGATCAATGCGATAGACGATCAGCAGGACAACCTGACGCTGACCCGAATGGCCCAGGAGCATTTCCCCGCGTTGAAACTGATCGTGCGGGCGCGAGACATGGCGCACCTGATCACCCTGCGGCAACTGGGCGTGGAAAGCGCCGAGCGGGAAACATTCGAAAGCGCGCTGGCGATGGGACGCAGCGCCTTGGTGCAGATGGGCGTCGGTGCGTACGAGGCGCGTGAACGCGCCGATCAGTTCCGTCGCCTCAACCTGCAGATGCTCGAGGAAATCGTTGCCCAGCCGGAAGACGACCTCAAGTTCAGGCACGACGCCTACCGGCGCGCCAATGCGTTGCTCACGGAAATGTTCAACGAGGACCGCGCGCACCCGGTCGATAGCTGGCCGGACCATCACCGAAACGAGAAGGAGCAGGCACGCAGCTGACGCGCCCCAGCGTCACACCCGCCCGAACTGGCGCCGGTACTGCACTGGCGTCAGCCCGGTCAGCGCCTTGAACATCCGCTGCAAGTTGGAGCTGCTGCTGAAGCCCAGTTCGGCGCCGATGCTGGCAAGCGGTAGCGACGTCAGTGTCAGTCGCTCGGCCACTTGATTCAGTTTGATGCACCGGGCATACGCAGCGACGGTCTGACCGGTTTCGTCACCGACTCTGCGCGCCAGCGTCCGCTCGGACATGGCGAGCCGACCGGCCAGCACCTTGACGGTGATCCGCTCCGCCGGCATCTGCTCGACCAAGCCGTGCAACCGGCGCAACAACCCGTCGGGCTGCTGGATCAGCGCAATGCCCTGGAACGCAGCATGGGGCACGGCGGGACGCGGCAACACCATCAGCCGGGTAATGTCGCGCAGCACATCGCGACTGACGTTGCGCTCAATCAACTGCTCGGCGATGGGCAGATAACCGTTCACCCCCGACGCGGTGGCGTTTCGCTCGTTGAACACGCAGTTCTGTTCGCTCTGCCAGCGGACTTTGCCGTACTGCTCTTGCATGGCCTGCGCCAGCCACCAGGTAATCGTCGCGCCCTGCCCGTCCAATCGGCCGCAGGCGGCCAGCAGGCATACCCCAGTGCAATACGCCCAGAGTTGGCGCCGGGGGCGCTTCGACAGTTCTCTCAAAAGCGGTGCCTGGCCGGCAAGCAGAGTGTCCACCTGCCCGGCGGATTCTGCCCAGAAACCAGGCACCAGGACGGCATCCAGGTCGGCGTCGCCCAGCGCCTTTTCAGCGTGCAGGCCGATGCCACGGGCGCAGGTCACCGGGCCGGCTTGCAGCGCGACATACGTCGCCTCGAACAACGTTCGTCCGCCGCGGCGGTTGGCCGCGTGCAGCAGATCGGCGAAGGCGAACAGGCCAGCAGGCATGCAACCGGGAAACAGCAGCAGACCAACACGGAATTTTTTCGGCATGGCTAAAAAGGAATCAGGGATGTCAGATCCTGCCATTATGCCCATCGCCCCGGATCGGCACCATGAAGCGCTCGCTCAAAGAGGAACGCTTCATGAGAATCCAGCAAATCCGCAACGCAACGATCATCCTTGAGTTCGGCCCGTATCGCGTGCTCGTCGATCCCATGCTGGCCGGCAAAGGCACGTTGCCGCCGCTTCGCCTGTTCGGCGCGACCCAGCGCAATCCGCTGGTGGAGCTACCGGCGTCGACGGCAAACGATCTGGACACCGTGACTCATTGCCTGATCACACACTGCCAGAAAGGCCACTTCGATCATTTGGATCGCGCAGCGAAACGCTGGCTGCGGGACAGGCAAATCCCGGTCATCTGCACGCCCCACGACGCCGGATACCTCGCCAGCCGTGGCTTGAACGTCCAACCACTGGCCAACGATCACGAGCAACCCGGCGCGTTCCTGGGTGGCAGCATTCGCTCCGTCAAATGCACCCATGGACGGGGCCTGGTGGGCAAACTGATGGAGCACGGCGTCGGCTACTTGATCGAGTTGCACGGCGAACCGAGCGTCTACCTCACCGGCGACACCGTGCTCACCCCTGCCGTGTGCGACTTTGTGTTGCGCCATCAACCGCAGGTCAGCGTCGTCCCGGCCGGCGGGGCGCGTTTCGATATCGGCGGCGACATCATCATGGGCATCGAGGAAGCCCTGCAATTCACTCGCCTGTCTCGTGGAACCGTGGTGGCCAATCACCTGGAGGCCATCAGCCACTGCCCGACGACACGAGAGGCGCTGCGCGATGCCGCCGAGATAGCGGGGGTCGCGGACCGGATGTGGATCCCAGAAGATGGCGAGACCTTGGTTTTCCAGCCCGTCTAGGCCAGGGCGTCAAGCTCGGCCAGCATCTGCTGCTCATACAAATCCCTCAGCGCCTGCTGCTCGCCTCGGGCGCACGCGTCGAGGGTCTCGAGGGTTATCGTTGGCATTCGATCTGCTCCTTCATCTGGGCGCAGGTCCTGTCCCAGGACATGCCCTCCAGGGCTTTATCGGCGTATTGCACGACCACGCCCGGCTGCGTGCGCAAGTCCAGCGCAGCCTGGATCGCCTCGATGAATGCCTGGGGTGAATCGGCAATGGCAACGACGCCACTGCCACCGTAGCCATTGACCACATCACCGATCGGCGTGGACACCACCGGGCAACCGCCCGCCAGGTATTCGGGGGTCGTGGTGGGACAGATGAAGCGGGTGGATTCGTCCAGCGCGAACGGCATCAACGCCACGTCCCAGCCGGCCAGATACGCGGGCAACTCTTCATATTGCTTGGCACCCAGGTAATTAATATTCGGACGGCGAGGCAAGGTGGCCGGGTCGATATTGACCACCGGCCCGACCAGCACGATCTGCCAGTCCGGCCGCAGGGCAGCGAGCTCTCCCACCAGATCGATGTTGAAACGCTCGTCGATGACACCGAAGAAACCCAGCCGCGGGTGAGCGATATCGGCCTGGTCCGCCGGATCGGGAATCGGCTGCCGGGCCGCGGCAAAGTGTGCGACATCGACGCTGCTCGGCATGGCGTGGACGTTGCGGTGAAGCTGCCGCTTCGCCTCCCACAGGCTGTAGCCGCCGGTAAACACCACGTCGGCCTTGGCCATCAAGCGCCGTTCCATTTCCATCAATGCGGGCGACGCAAATTTGAAAGCCGAGAGCTCGTCCACGCAATCGTATATCACCACGTTGGCCTCCAGGTGTTCAGTGAAGGCCTGGCTCATGGGCGTGAGGTACCAGAGCATCAATTCACTCGGCCAATGTTCCGCCAGCCAGGCATCCAGCAACTCGTGCTGGGCATCGATCACCTGGGTTTCACTCAGTCCTTCGGGAAGCCTGGGCACCAGCACCGTCACGCCGTCGGCCACCGCATAGCGTTCCAAGTGCGCGGTCTGCCTGCCTTCGAAGATAGGTTCCTCGAAAAACAGCACGTCGTAGTCACTGGCCAATCGGGACATCACGTGCTGGGGCCGTTGATGGACGAAGCCCCAGCGCAAATGAGACAGGCACAACAATGTGGGCCGCAGGTTCGTGGCCGACGCGGCGTTGTGCTTGAGGTGAAATTGTTCTTGTTGACTCATCTGACGTTCCTTTTCTGGGGATCGATGCTGGGCCCACCGGAATCTGGCACTGGCCGCCTGGCGAACAGGACCTGGAGACTCCCCTCTCGCTTGGCCCTGTGGACGTTGGAGAAAACCGGTTCCGATGCCGTTCCAAAACTTCTGGAAACCAGCCGACAAACTGCACCCATTGGTCTGTCGGCTGCTGTGAGCGCCCGACAAGGGCATGGCTCGATGCCAGGAGATCCCCGATAAATCGCCGTACCGAAAACGCCTTCCCTTGAAGCAGTAACCGCTCTGCATCAACCCTTCCGGCCCACTCAAAGCTTTAACCTTGTGAAAAATCCTGAGACACTTGAACGCTAATAGTTCTCAACACCATTAGCATCTCAGGACCCATCCATGTCGACTCGCACCCCCCCACCGCTCCATTTCACCCCTGCTCGCGATCTCCTGGCCATGGCTATCTGCATGGCGGCCCTGGCCCCCGCCTATGCCGCTGACAACAGCGCTACCGTGCAGGACACCCAGCCAGTCACGCTGGAACTGGGCGCGACCGAGGTCACCAGCAACCCGCTATGGAGCACCACGGAAGGCACCGAGTCCTACACCACCGGTTCGATGTCGACGGCAACCAAACTTCCGCTGACGATGCGTGAAACACCGCAAGCCGTGACGGTCATCACGCGCCAGCGCATGGATGACCAGGGGATGAGCAATATCAACGATGTGGTCAAGGCGACCCCGGGGTTGTTCCTGGATTTTTCCAACGGGCCTGGCCGGCAGAGTTACAAGGCCCGCGGGTTCAACATCGACAACCTCATGTACGACGGCATCCCGTCGGCCTACAACGGTAACGACGTCGGTTCCCAGCCTAACCTGGCGATGTTTGATCGGGTCGAAATCGTGCGCGGTGCCACCGGTTTGGTGACAGGTGCGGGCAACCCTTCGGCCGCGATCAATCTGGTACGCAAGCGGCCGCTGAACGAGCAGAAAGTCACCCTGACCGGTGCCGCCGGCAGTTGGGACGATTACCGTGGCGAGGTCGATGCGTCCAGCCCACTCAACGACAGCGGCACGCTGCGCGGTCGGGTCGTGACCTCATACCGCGACGCCAACAGTTTCATCGATGATGTCGAAGAGAATCACGGGCTGTTCTATGCGGTCACCGAAGCGGACCTGAGTGAAGACACCACGTTGACACTGGGCTTTTCCCATCAGAAGGACAAGACCAATTACTTCTGGGGTTCCTCGATGATCGGCCAGGACGGCCATCACCTGGACCTGCCGCGCTCTTACAATCCGGGCACGGATTGGGAGAACAAGGACCAGGAGATCAATACGGTATTCGCCGAAGTCCGTCATCGCTTGACCAATGACTGGAACCTCCAGGTCAACGCCAACTATTCCGAACAGAACGGATTGTTTTCCGGCTCTTACCAATCGCGCTGGGTCAATAACACCTTGGCACGCACGGTTTACCAGGCCGCCTACGATGACAACCAGGCCGGCGTGGATGCCTTCGCCAGTGGCCCCTTCGAGGCGTTCGGCCGAACCCATGAATTGGTGGTGGGCGCCAGCAAGCGCATCCAGGACAAGACCACCCACAACTACAGCCCATACGACATGAATTGGCCGATCAGCGCGGGTAAACCGAACTTCGTTCGTACCAACAACCAGCGCGACGTGACCACTCAGGATGGCGTCTACCTCACCACTCGCCTGAGCCTGGCCGACCCGCTGAAGTTGATCCTCGGCGGCCGCCTGGACTGGTACGACTACGATAACCGTGATGGCGACAGCGACTACAAGGTCACCCGCAACGTCACCCGTTATGCCGGCTTGATCTACGACCTGAACGACCAATATTCGGTCTATGTCAGCTACAGCGACATTTTCACGCCGCAGACCGAAAAGGATACCTCTGGCAGCCCGGTCAAGCCGATCATTGGCAAGAACTACGAGGTCGGTATCAAGGGCGAGTACTTTGATGGCGCGCTGAACGCGAGCCTGGCGCTGTTCCGCGTCGACCAGGAAAACCGCGCCGTACAGCTGTCCACCGCAAACTGTCCGCAGGCGACCTGCTACGAAGCCTCCGGCGAAATTCGCAGCCAAGGTATCGACTTGGAATTGCAAGGCGCCTTGACCGAAAACTGGCAGGTCGGCGGTGGCTATACCTATGCGCGAACCCACACTATCAAGGATGCTGCCAACCCTCAGAACATCAACAAGCAGTTCGACACTGACACGCCGGAGCACCTGTTCAAACTGACCACCAGCTACCAATTCCAGGGCCCACTGGAAAAACTGCGCGTCGGCGGCAACGTCTCCTGGCAAAGCCGGATGTACAACGACATCGAGCTCGCCAATGGCAGTCGATACCGCCTCGAACAGGGTAGCTATGCCGTCACGGATTTGATGGCCGGGTATCGGGTCAACGAGAACCTGGATCTGCAGGTCAACGCCAATAACATCTTTGACCGTCGTTACTATTCCACTATCGCTAACTCTGCGAGTTATGGCGGGGATGCGTATGGTAATCCGCGGAATATGATGTTGACGGCTAAGTACAGCTTCTAGTTAAGGCCGAACTTTTTTCTGGCCCTGAAACAGTTCGATTATGTTTCAGGACTACGCTTTGGGGCGGGCTGGCGATACGATTCCTTACTGGTGTTCTTATCAGGCATCGACACATGTTCCGATGTAATACTCCAGTCCCGCTGGGAACTCCATACCCAGCACCCGCCCTATTTCTCTTAGCTGCTCGCCTGTTATTTCCAGCTCTCCAGGGCCGATTTCACTGAAGGATTTCCCTTCGGTTATTTGGGCTAGCACTTCATTCTGCTCAGAGTTTTTTATGTACATTTCAAACTGCAATGAATCGTCATTTTTGTCGTCGGGATAAAAGGTACTCCGGCGGATAGATCGGGTTGACGATGATGCTGTCCGCCACCGGCGTCGGTGGGTAGATCCAAATGTGCGGGGTTTGGGGCGCGGCTTCCAGTGCGGGGATGCCGAGGGTGTCGGAGGGGTCGGTGGCTGGGGTCCAGATCAGTTCGATGCCGTCGCCAAGGTCTGCGATATATTGGTCAGCACGCGGCGTCAGGTGAACGACGTCAACCATTCCCCAGTCGCGGTTCTGCCCGGTGTAGAAGCCATACCCCTTGATACTGCCGTCGGCCTGGACGTGGATTACGAACCTTGGGCAGGTCTTTTGGGCGTGTCACGAGTCGCGAATCTCATCCTGAAAATCCAGGAGGGGCGCTAACGCAGGGGATGGGAGTGGCGATGTAAGATGTTTCTTGAAATGATCGCTCCGTTTTCGTCGCGCGATGTAGGGCCGAAAAAATCAGCCGGCCGATCGACTCTGAATCAGCGGTTGAACCACCCGTCACACATCCACCGCCACGTGGGGCCGACGGCTTATCAGGAGCTTTACATTGATCGGATATCGATTCGAGCGCACCGCGCGGGATGACCTGCACATCCACTCGGTCAACCGGGTACAGAGCGTAGTCGTGCTGCTGACCAGTGCGCTGGCGTTGATCTTTCCCGTGGGGGCCGTGCTGGCGATTGCAGACTCGTCGCCAGCGGGCATGGACCCATTGAGCTTGCTGCTGATCGTGCTCGGTCTGCTGCTGATTCCCGCCCTGGGCCTGTCGCTGCTGGTTTACACCGGCACCCGCGAAACCTTGGTGCTATCGCGCCTCGACGGCGAAGGCAAACGCCGCACCCAGAACTTTTTTGGCCGCCGTGAGCGGGTGCACTCGGTGTTCAGGCTCGACGCCGCCAAACACTTCGAACTTCGCCGCCACCCGGAGGCCAAGCCAGCCGCCACCCAACTGTGGCTGGTGATGCGCGACGGCACCACCCACCGTCTGACGAGCAGCAACGTTCCGGTCGTACCGGGAAGCAAACGCACCGACCTGTGGCTGCGTGAGATAAGCGAATACCTGCAGATATCAATGCCCACCGAGGTAACGGTCGGCTCGGCACCCATTGCGAAGGCCGCCTACCGGCCTGCTCCAACCCCGGCGAAGATCGCCAGGCAACGCAAAACAATGGAACCGACGCCTTCGGCGCAAACGACTGAGCAACTAGGCGCACCCGCATGGGCCTTGCTCGCCCTGATTGGCGCCTTCCTGGCGGTGTTAGAGCTGACCCGCGTTATTGCCTTGGTCACTTCGCTGTTTACCGGACGGCTGCGCATTGGCATTAGTCGCCCGACAACCTTCTATTGGGCGGAGCAGCCGATGATCTTTTCATTTCACATGCTTATCGGTGTAGTGGAATTGCTGATCATTGGCGTCATCGCCTGGGGTTGTTTGCGCGTGGCGATCGAAGGGCGGATGAAGTCCAATCCTTGAGGACGATTGATTCCACCACGGTTCGGCAAGAAAAAGCGGTGCAGAAAGCGCAAGTGCAGCGTTGAGTATCACCGAGGCATTCCCGTGATGCTGGACGGGCTGCCCACGGATGGATAGCGTACAAACTAAACTCCGTTTCGATTTGAGGTAATGATGGTTTCCCTAGCTGTTCAGGAAGAAGTTAGAAGTCGCCTGCGCGGCGCAGAACACGAGCACGATGTCCAAGTAGTTTTAGCCGTGGAGTCAGGCAGTCGGGCTTGGGGTTTTGCTTCACCCAACAGCGACTATGATGCAAGGTTTATTTATGTGAACAGACCTGAGTGGTACCTCTCTGTTGGCCTGGAGGAGCAACGCGACGTTATCGAATATCCAATCGTCGATGAGATGGATATCAATGGTTGGGATCTGCGCAAGGCGCTGAGACTATTCTGGAAGTCCAATCCGGGCTTTGTGGAATGGGTACAGTCGACCATCATTTACGAGCACTCCGGTTCCTTCCATGAGCAGGCCAAGGCGTTGTTGCCACAGGTGTATTCGGTGGAAAGCGGTATTTATCACTACCGCAGCATGGCGAAAACCAACTACCGGGGGTATTTGCAGGCCCCACAGGTGCCACTGAAAAAATATTTCTATGTCCTGCGCCCGTTGTTATCCGTGCGTTGGCTGGAACAGTTCAACACGCCAGCCCCTATTGAATTCGACAAGCTGCGCGGTGTACTTGATGGAGAGACCGAACTCCAGCAAGCCATTGATGACTTGCTCGTGATCAAGCGCGCGGCTCCTGAAATGGGGCTATCGCCTCAGATCGCTCCCATTCAACTTTTCATTGAACGTGAGCTGAGCCGCCTTGAGGCCATCAAGCCCTCACGTAGCGAACGCAAGGAGGTGGAACCACTGCTATCGGAGCTGTTTCGTTCCGTGTTGAAGGAAACCTGGAGCTAACGGTCCGCGCTATTCAATCAACGAGGGGCAGCCGAACTCACCCCGCAGCAACGCCACGGCCTCGTCAACGGACGGCCCCTGTATCGGCGGTGGGTCAGGCCGTTCACAGAACTCCCGCCATGCAAAAAGCGTCAGTTCTGCGCCATCGGTCTGCGGCGAATCGGTTTCCCTCGAGCCGAAGTCCGCTTGGGTTGCAGGTGCGTTTCGATGGCGTGCTGGATTCGCGCCTGCAACACACCCAGTTCGGCCAACGCTTCGATGGGTAGCGATGCCAAGGAGTTCGTCATCCGCTTTGCGCTGAGCATCAGATAGCCGGGCAGTGCACTGTTAATGCGGTGGTTGATGATCCAATGCTCAGCTTCATGGACGATGAAACGAGGCGATATGCGCATAGGATGGCCACCATTCGGAGATCACTGCTATGGTAGGAACAGGCTCTCCCGCTCCCAGGACCAAAAGATGATTTCACATATCTGCATCGGCGTGAACGACTTCGAACGAGCCTATCTCTTCTATCAAGAAATCACGCAAGCGCTCGGCCTTGAACTCAAATTCAAAGACCTTGAACGCCCATGGGCGGGCTGGAAACATCCTGACAATGCGCGCCCGCTTTTTGTGATTGGCAAACCGTTCGATGGCGAATCGGCGACATCAGGAAACGGACAGATGATTGCCCTGCTGGCCCCCGATCGGCAGGCCGTGCGCGACATCCATGCCCTGGCGTTGACCCTCGATGGCCGCTGCGAAGGCCCCCCGGGCCTGCGCCCCGAATATCATCCGGATTATTACGGGGCCTACTTTCGGGACCCTGAAGGCAACAAGCTCTGCGTCTGTTATCACGATCCGGAGTAACCCGCCCGCGCCCGGCACGCCTCCCCAAACGCGCGGAAAATCGCCCGGTAATCCGGGTGCTCCATCACTTCCCATTCCGGATGCCATTGCACGCCCAACGCAAACGCTCGGCTGCCCTCCACCGAAAGCCCCTCCACCAAGCCATCTTCCGCCACGGCTTCGACTCGCAGGCCCTGCCCCACCCGCGCGATGCCCTGGCCGTGGACGGAATTGACTTCGATGACATCCTTGAGGCCCAGCCGTGCCAGCACACCGCCCGGGCTCACTGTCAGGGCGTGGTTACGGGCGTATTGCTCCTGCACCGGCTCGTTGCTCGGCGGTTCGTGTTCGGCGCCGGGGCCGTCGAGTTGTTGATGGAGCGTGCCGCCGAAGGCGACGTTCATTTCCTGGAAGCCGCGACAGATGCCCAACACCGGAAGGCCGGCCTCGACCGCGGTGCGCCAGAGCGCCAGCGCCAGGTTGTCCCGGGCCGGGTCGTGCTCGGTGCCCGGCGGGCTGGGTGGGCCACCGTAGTGATGGGGCTCGATATTGGACGGCGATCCAGTGAACAGCAGGCCGTCGAGGCCGGCGATGATCCGGGCCGGATCCATCAGCGCCGGGAATACCGGCACGATCACCGGTAGCGCCTCGGCGGCGGTGGCGACGGCCTGGGCGTATTTGTCGTTGCTGAGCTGGACAGTGTGCGGACCGATTTTGCCTGAGCAGGCGATGATTCCGATCATGGGTGGACGAGACATAGGGTTCCCCGGTAGCTCACATGCTTATGGATCGGATTGCGGCGCGGGTCCGGTTGTTCAAATTTGATGACGGACCGTGGGCGTTACCTGAACGAAGCCATCGACGCAGCGGTCGGAACTGCAAACCACGGCAAAGAACCCTCACCCATGCCCTCACGATCCGCTGCCCTCGTCACCCTGTTCGCGTTGTCTGCCTGCACGATGGCAATGGCCCAAGAGCCGTTGCGCCTCGAAAGCCTGAAGCGCTGCGGTGACCTGCTCGAAATCGAGCATCAGCAGTGGTGCCTGACCGTGCGAGGGCTGGGCGAGGCAACGCCGCAACTGACGCTGGGTGAACAAGCGATTCCCGCTGACAGGGTCGAGCGTGACGGGCAACAGCTGCGTCTGCGCCTGGACAGGGCCGATTACCAAAGCGGTCCGCTCTGGTTGGAGGACGGCCCGCGTGCCAGCAATGCCGTCTGGTTGACCCTGCGCAGCAGTCACGTTGTCGCGGCCGGGCCGAATGAGGTGGCGAAGAACATGGACGGCCTGACCACGTATGTGGATCTGGTCAGCGTGTTGATCGAGGAAAGCCACGATGGCCGCCAGGAGGCCGAGCGGCTCGCCGGCAAGTACGGCGCCAAGGTAGTCGGCAGCATTGCGCCGCTCAATGTGTATCAGCTGCGCCTGCCGGCCAAGGACCTGGTGCAGCGCGACGCATTGGTGCTGCGCCTGGGCGGCGAGACCAGCGTCGATGCCGTAGTGATCGAAGAATCCGGGGCTGAAGAAACCGAGCAAGCGCCCACCCAGCCGGAAGAGCCGAAGAAACCGGCCCAGGACTCGGATGAATGGGCCGCGAATCGCTTTCTCGACGCGGTGCATTACTACCAGCGGCGCATCCCCGGACAACAGGCGCCGATCCGACCGCACCCCGTGCGCATCGGCCTCATCGAGCGTGACGTCGATTTCGACACGGCGGACTTCGCCGACTACCTGGGCCCCTGCTCGGTGCCGCGCACCTGCGTTTACGCCCGCGACGCGGATAAACCGGACAACCACGGCACGACCGTCGCGGGCATCCTCGCCGCTCGCTGGAACGACGGTGGCAACACCGGTTTGCTCCGTGGCCTGGACAAGGCCAGCGGCGGCTTCGAAGTGATCGTCGAACGCAACTCCGATGCCGGGATCACCGCCAACATCGCGGCCTCGGTCAACCTCGTCGAGGATGGCGTGCGCGTGCTCAACTGGAGCTGGGGCATTCACCGTGTGGGGGCGAAGGATGTCAAAGGCGACGACGTGGATTCGCTGCTGCGTTCGGGCATCGCCATGAGTGGCTACGAAGAATTGTTGGAGGAGTTTTTCCTGTGGCTGCGCAAGGAGCACCCCGACGTGGTGGTAGTGAACTCAGCCGGTAACGGGTCGTCATTCTCGGGCACCGATGAATATCGCCTGCCCTCCTCGTTCGTCACCGAACAACTGCTGGTGGTCGGCGGGCACCAGCGCAGCGAACGCGCCGGCGCTGCCGTCGACGACCCGGGCTATGCGGTCAAGCGCAACTCCTCGAACATCGACATGCGCGTCGACATCACCGCCGCCGCGTGCACCCACGCCTCCACGGTCAATGCCGGCCAGGATGGCGCGGTGCATTGCGGCACGTCCTATGCCACGCCCATGGTCACCGGCCTGCTGGCGGCGATGCTGTCGATCAATCCGCAACTTCACCCCGAGCAACTGCGCATGCTCCTGCGCCGCAGCGCCATGACCATCGGCGACAATCACGACTTCGAACAAATGGACGGCGAAGACCTCACCGCGCCCATCCTGCCGTCGGAGCGCAACTACCAGCTCAGCGACAAGGATGTGGGCCGCTCGGCACGGCTGGACATGCAAAAGGCGTTGGATCTGTCGGTGCAGAGTCGCGATCGGGTGCGCTGATCCCACCCTAGCCACCGCCCCCTTTCGCCCTTACGATACGTCCACCGCAGCCGCGCTTCGAAACCGTTCAAGCCGAGTAGAAAAACCATGAACCGCCGTAAGAAAATAAACCAGCTACTCAAGGCCAACGCCAAGAAAGCCAGTGCCAAACTGGCACCGAAGAGCAAGGACAGGTACATCAGCAAAGCCGACCGGTTGAAACTGGCGGCTGAAGCCGATCCAGACATCATCGCTGCCCCTGAAAACTGATCGCTACCTTCGCAGGCCAACAGCGACCAGCAAGGCCTCCATCAAATGGACTTACCGGAGATACCCGTGCAACGTCTTTTCCTTTGCATCGCCTTCCTGGCGCTGGCCGCTTGCGCCACCCAGCAAACGCAGACAAAACCTGTCAATACGCCGACGTTCAAGTTCCGCACCGTACCGATGAGGGCCGATGGAAACCCGGTCATCAACCCGGACGTCTTGAAAGCGATCGAGCAACTCGACATGCCCGCGCCAATCAAGACGCTGACCTACGTGGAACTGGCCGGCACCGTCAACTACCCCAAGGAAAGCAGGCCGGAACGTACCGAGTATTTTCTGTCTACCGACCCGGACACCCGCCAGTTGCGCTTCATTCACAAAAGCGAACACCTCAACGGTCGCAAGATCACCTGGCGTGGCCTGTTGATGCTTTCTGGAGTGGAACAGGCCACGATGTCGAGAAATACCGTGGTCATCGACAGCTTGAGCTTTCGTGGCGATTGGCGACACATGCCGGTCGGCAGCCAATTGGGTTACACCCGGCAAGGCAGTAACACCAGCAACCTCATCGGTACCTTGGGCACGGAGCCGAGAGTCTTCGACTGTCGCATCGACCGCGAATTGCCGGCCAAGCAACTGAACCCGGCCCTGAGCGGCCAGGCCAAGGCCATGAGTTGCCAGGAACAGCTTCCGAGCAAGAGACTCCTTCCCGCCAATCATTATTACTATTTGGTCGACTACGGTTTCTTCTACCACGCCAGTACCGACAAGCACGACGGGATTTCCATCGACATGCATGTACAGAGCGTGAAATAAATGACCCTGGACGCCATCGATCCGCTATCGCTCCAACGCATCATCAACACCCACGGCACGCTCGAAGGCGCGGCGTATTTCGATGCCGAGGAAAGCCTTGTCCACGACATATTTCCCGACCGCATCGTGTTCCAGACCAACTATCTGGACTACACCAGCTACGCAGTCGATCTGGCCGAAGGCGCAGTGCGGGTGCGCAAGACGCGGCTGGATAATTACCACCGCGGCCACAATGCCCAGGTGATCGATGACGACATGGATGAAGACGATTGGGTCGAATTGGCCAGCCACTGGCAACGCTTGAGCCGTGACCTGGACACGGCTGGCCAAGGCCCGGGACCGGACATGGCCGATACGCTGGCGGACCTGTTCGATTGCCTGTTCGACGAGGCCCATGCGCAAGCGCTGATCGAGAACATGCCGTCCCCTACCGGTCAATGGGACTGGGCGTGGACACAGCTGCAATCGGCCCTTGCCGGGACCAATCGGCTGGCTGAGTTCGAGTGGAAGGAATGGTCGTTGTCAGGCGTCTACGCTATCAACGCCCTTGCGCCACTACAGGAGCGGGGCATTGAAATCCCCACGCCCGACAGTGCAACCGTCGATGCAGTCAATCACGCCAACGATTGGGAACGGGCGCTGCTCCAGTATTTCAATGGGCGGCTCGAGGCCCACGATCTGAAGCTGTTGGCCATCGGCACGCATTTCGACGAGTACCAAGCGTTTGCCTGCCTGCCCATGAACGGGCTGGGCCTGGCCAATGCGCTGGAAATCATGGGCAGGCTGGGCATCGTCCATAAATACTAAGCCTCTGGTGCGGCGCAATGTCGTCGAGCTTGCAGGTATCTGAAATCCCTATAGTTGCTATCGACACCAGCGCCGTTCTCGTTGCGCTTCGCTCTCTCTAATCTGCCCACCAACGCGATCGACGACGATCTCGGCAGATCAAACCGCCCCTTATGGAGAGAGAAACGATGAACACATTCAACCGCACCCTCGCTGTGGCAACCTTGGCCCTGGCAACCCTCGGCGCCCAGGCGGCGACGCCTGTCCAGGCCGGCGCCAGTGTCTCGGCAGTCGGTAGCGTGGTGCAGTCCGCCAGCTACATCACCACCAAGGATGGCGTCCAGCTGTATTACAAGGACTGGGGCCCGCGCAACGGCCAGGTCGTCACGTTCAGCCACGGCTGGCCGCTGGACTCCGACAGCTGGGAAGGCCAGATGATGTTCCTCGCCTCCAAGGGCTACCGCGTGATCGCCCACGACCGTCGCGGTCATGGCCGCTCCAGCCAACCGTGGGAAGGCAACGACATGGATCACTACGCCGATGACCTGGCGGCAGTCATCGAAGCACTGAACCTGAAGGACGTGACCCTGGTCGGCTTCTCGACGGGAGGCGGCGAAGTGGCTCGATATATCGGTCGCCATGGCACCGCCCGGGTGAAGAAAGCCGTGCTGGTGTCCTCGGTTCCACCGTTGATGCTCAAGACCGACAGCAACCCCGGCGGCCTGCCGCTGGAAGTGTTCGACGGCTTGCGCAAGGCGTCCCTGGAAAACCGTTCGCAGCTGTACCTGGACATCGCATCCGGCCCGTTCTATGGCTACAACCGCAAAGGCGCCAAGCCATCCCAAGGCCTGATCCAATCGTTCTGGGTGCAAGGCATGCAGGGCGGCAGCAAGAACACCTACGACTCGATCGCAGCGTTCTCGGCAACCGACTTCCGCGGCGATCTGAAGAAATTCGACGTGCCGACGCTGGTGATCCACGGTGACGACGACCAGATCGTGCCGATCGATGCCGCAGGCCGCGCCTCGGCAGCGCTGATCAAGGGCGCTCGGCTGATCGTCTACCCCGGCGCGCCGCACGGGCTGACCGAGACCCACAAGGATCGTCTCAACCAGGACCTGCTGATGTTCCTCAAGGAATAACCACAGGCTTTTCGCTCAAGGCCCTTCGTCGGAAGGGCTTTCGCGTTGCAGCGCAGATTCCACCGCCGCCTTATCGATCACCGACCACACCCGAACGATCTTGCCTTGCTCGAAGGCATAAAACACGTTCTCGGAAAATCGAATCCGTCGGCCGTGGGTCGCCAGCCCGAGAAAACGTCCTCGCGGCGAGCAATCGAACAGCAACCGACTCGCGACATTCGGCGGCTCGACCACCAGCAGATCGATGTTGAAACGCAAGTCGGCGATGGTGCTCACGTCGTCTTCCAACATTGCCCGATAACCCGCCAGGCCCACCGGCTTGCCGTTGTAGTGCACGTTGTCGTCGACGAACCTGCCCAAGTCCTGCCAGCGGCGATCATTCAGGCAGGCGATGTAATTGCGATATTGCTCAGCCAAATCCATGTCCAGTCCCTCCGTTCTCTCAGTCACTGCGATTGCCCGTGCTCACCCGCCGTATCGATACTCACCACCACCGACATCCCCGGCCGCAGGCGTTCGCTCTCCGGTTGGCCGGGATCGACCGTGATGCGAACCGGCACGCGCTGGGCGATCTTGACGAAGTTGCCCGTGGCGTTGTCGGCCTGCAACAGGCTGAACTCGGAACCGGTGGCCGGGGAAATCCGCTCGACATGTCCCAGGAACCGGCGATGGCCGAGGGCATCCACGGTGAAGCTCGCCGGCTGGCCGACACGCACCTTGTCCATCTGGGTTTCCTTGAGGTTGGCGATCACCCATTTCTGGTCCGGAACCAGCGCCATCAACTGCGCACCGGAGTTGACGTAGGCCCCGAGGCGCACGCCGATCTGCCCCAACTGACCGTCCCGTGGCGCCACGACGCGGGTGTTGGACAAGTCGATACGCGCCAGTTGCACCGCCGCCTCGGCATTGGCGACGGCGGCTTCGAGCGAGCCGCGATTGACCACCACCGTTTGCAGATCCTGGCGGGCAATCTCCAGGCTGGCCCGAGCCTGCGCCACGGCCGCGTTGGTTTGCGCGCTGGCCGCACGGCTCAGGTCCAGTTCACGCTGGGACACCGAACCGTCCTTGATCAGCGCTTCGTTGCGGCGCAGGTCGGCGGCGCTTTTGCGGGCCTGGGCCTGGCTGTCGGCCAGCGCGGCCTGGCGCAGCGTGATGGTGGCCTCGGCGCTGTTGCGCTGCTGCACGACGTTGGCGAGGGCCGCTTGCTGCACGGCCAGTTGCGCCAGCGCCTGGTCGAGCCGTTGCCGATAGATGCGATCGTCGAGGCGCACCAACAGATCGCCGGCCTTTACGAACTGGAAATCCTGCACCGGCACCTCGTGCACGTAACCGCTCAGCTGCGGCCCGATAATCGTAACCTGCCCGCGCACCAAGGCATTCTCGGTGGTTTCCACGGCGCTGCTGAACGGCGGCAGTTGCCAGGCATAAAGCACCACCAGCACGCCGACAATCGCCACGGCCGCGAACCCCATGGACGAAAGAATCCGCACGCGCAGGGAACGCGGCTTCGTCGCCGGACCGGCGGGAGGCGCCTGGTCCTCAGGCGTGTCGGCGATGGCGTTGGTGGTCGTGCTGGTCGGTTCGCTCATGAAGAAGTGGCACCGCTGGGTTGTGTCGAAGGGCCAGGCGCTGTGGCGACGGGCTGGGTGGTGCTCATCAGCCACAGGGCACGAATGGAGATCCAGATCATGGTCAACACGGCGATCACCGCGATCAACATGAACACATCGTTATAAGCCAGGACGTTGGCTTCGCGAGTGGCGGCCGCGGCGAGGCTGCGAATGCCTTGCAAGTGCCGCAGGCCCGGATCGCTGATCAGCGAACCCACCGCCGAACCACCGCTGTCCACCCGCGCGGCCACGCGAGGGTCGAACAGCTGGAGGTTTTCCACCAGGTGGCTGGAATGAAACTTCTCCCGTACCACCTGGAAGGTACCGAGCACCGCCGCGCCCACCAAGCCGCCGAGGTTCTGGCAGATCCCGAACAACACGGAAAAACTCACCAGGTTCCGCGGGTTGGTCAACACATTGCGTACACCAAGAATCATCGTCGGCCCGAGGAAAAAAGTACTGCCAAACGCCAGCAGGAACTGACTGAAATACATGTTCTGCGGGCGGCTCAGGTTGTTCGAATAGCTGTCCATGACCGACCCCGTCGCCATCAGCGCCAGGGAAATGATCAAGGGCATGAACAGGTGCGCCGGGTTGATCGTCAGGGCGCTGGTCACCAGCCCGGCGATG
This sequence comes from Pseudomonas frederiksbergensis, assembly GCF_035751725.1. Lineage (GTDB taxonomy): Bacteria > Pseudomonadota > Gammaproteobacteria > Pseudomonadales > Pseudomonadaceae > Aquipseudomonas > Aquipseudomonas frederiksbergensis_A. Next base: position 3,598,480 of record NZ_CP142104.1, read on the forward strand.
CTGCCGATCAGCATCACCACGTAGAGGCTGTGCATCTGTTCGCTGCTCATGTTCAGCGCTTGCAGGAACCCCACCGCCCCGGTGGATTGTTCCGAAGTGACCATGCGAATCAGGACGACCGCCAGGGCCAGGCGGATCATCACCCCGCTGCCGAGCCAGCGCGTCATCAGCATCGGGTTGCTGCGGTTATGCTCGATCGCCAGGCCCGCCAGGATCAACACGATGGACAGCGCCGAGGCGACGCCGATCCACGGCGCCTCCAGCCACCAGTCGATGCGCCCCAGCGACAACACCGCGCACAGCAATGCCACACCGCTGGCGAGCACGGTGAAGGTCAGGAAATCGAGTTTTTCGAAGGTCTTGAAGCGGTCGCCTGGCGGTAACTTAAGCAGCAGCACGCACCCCAGCGAGAGCAGCGCCATTCCCAGCTCGAACAGGTACAACCCGCGCCATTCGGCGATTTGCAGCAGGTCTTCGGAAAACAGCCGGGCCATCGGCAAGGCCAGCTGCGAAGTGCCCAGGCCCAGCACCAGCGCCTTGAGCCGCCACTTCGCCGGAAACGCCTGGACCATGTAATAAAGCCCCAGGGAACTGAGGGCGGCGCCGACCATGCCGTGGGCCGCCCGCACGGCAATCGCCGAGCTCAGGTCGTTGACGAACAAATGGCCGAACGTCACCAGGGCGTACAGCGCCAGGAACACCTCGGTGAACGCGCGCAAGCCGAACTGCTGACGAAATTTCACCAGCAGCAGGTTCATCGAGACATTGGTCATGACGTAGGCGGCGGGCAACCAGGCCATTTCAGCGGTGGTAGCGCCGAGGGCGCCTTGCAAATAAGGCAGGTTGGCAATCACCAGCGAATTGCCCAAGCCCCCGGTCACCGCCACCAGCACGCCGACCAGCGCGAATGCTAGCCGCTTGGGCGTGGGATGCAGCGGCGTCGAAGGCGAACCTGGCAGCGTCGGCCGTTCGTGGGGCTGCCAGGCGCGAGGGGTGTAATGATCCATTCAGAAACCTTGCAAGGGCATGGCGACTCGTTTAGTGCGGATGAATGCCTGTTCGACGATCGGAAGGTGCAAGAAGTGCCCCTGCGCTCTTGTGCGAGCCCCAGAGTCCTGGTGCCCGCATCGAAGCGAGGCCATTCGACTAATGTCTTACGCCGGTCATCGCATGACCTTGCCCGCTCACGGCTATCCTGATGGCACCGGTTTACCGCGCCACAGTGGGCTGCTTGACGAATTTTAAGGAGCAAAAGCATTGATTTAGCCCACGATCGGACCCTTCACGATGAAAAAACGCGGTAATGGCCAGTTGACAACGAGGAACGCTCCCCAAATAATCCACGCCATGTTGTACGACGACGTATGACAAATAAAAACAACAAAAAGTAGGAGCGCCAGAGTGAGCACACGTGCCCGTTTTTCGTCGAGTCACCGTTCCAGCCGCCGTACCCTTCTCAATTCCACCCCCGCCCTGTCATTGCTAGGTTGCACCGGTCTTGCGCTGTTCATGCCTATGACCGCTGGTGCAGCAGGCTTTGTCGATGACGCCAAAGCCACCCTGAACGTGCGCAACTTCTACATCAACCGCAACTTCACCAATCCGGACAATGCCCAGGGCAAAGCCGAAGAGTGGACCCAGAGTTTCATCCTCGACGCCAAGTCCGGTTTCACCCAAGGCACCGTCGGTTTCGGCGTGGACGTACTGGGCATGTACTCGGTCAAGCTCGACGGTGGCCGTGGCACTGCAAACACTTCCTTGCTGCCGATCCATGACGACGGCCGTCCGGCCGATGACTTCGGTCGCCTGGGCGTGGCCCTGAAGGCCAAGGTCTCCAAGACCGAACTGAAGGTCGGCGAGTGGATGCCGGTGCTGCCGATCCTGCGCTCCGACGATGGTCGTTCCCTGCCCCAGACCTTCCGTGGCGGCCAGGTGACCTCCACCGAAATCAACGGCCTGAGCCTCTACGGCGGCCAGTTCCGTGGCAACAGCCCGCGTAACGACGCGAGCATGGAAGACATGTCGATGAACGGCCGCGGTGCGTTCACCTCCGACCGTTTCAACTTCGGCGGCGGCGAATACGCCTTCAACGAAAAACGCACCCAGGTCGGTGTCTGGTACGCGGAACTGTCCGACATCTACCAGCAGCAGTATTTCAACCTGACCCACAGCCAACCCATGGGCGACTGGACCCTGGGCGCCAACCTTGGCTACTTCGTCGGCAAGGAAAACGGCAGCGCCCTGGCCGGCGACCTCGACAACAAAACCGCCTTCGCCATGCTCTCCGCCAAATACGGTGGCAACACCTTCTACGTCGGCCTGCAGAAAGTCGGCGGCGACGATGCCTGGATGCGCGTCAACGGCACCAGCGGCGGCACCCTGGCGAACGACAGCTACAACTCCAGCTACGACAACGCCAAGGAAAAATCCTGGCAAGTGCGCCACGACTTCAACTTCGCGGCTGTCGGCGTGCCGGGCCTGACCCTGATGAACCGCTACATCAGCGGTGACAACGTGCACACCGCCACCGTCGATGATGGCAAGGAATGGGGTCGCGAGAGTGAGCTGGCCTACACCGTGCAGAGCGGCGTCTTCAAGAGCCTCAACGTAAAATGGCGTAACTCGTCGCTTCGTCGTGACTTCAGCACCAACGAGTTCGACGAAAACCGTCTGATCTTCAACTACCCGATTTCGCTCCTGTAACACCCATGGAACCCGTGCCACGAGCGCCTGCCAGCGCCATGGCATGCCCCGGCAAGGATGCCGACCTAGAGCGGTTCGTCGATCAAACGTTGACAAGGTAGCGGAAGGATAAGGATATTCCCTCTCGGTCGTACGACAACTTATAACAACTGTACCTCTCACTGTTTGCTCAGGTAATGCCATGACCACCACACAGATCCGCCACCCCTTCAATCGCCTGCTGCTGACCGGCGCCGCCGGCGGCCTTGGCAAAGTCTTGCGCGAACGCCTCAAGCCTTATGCCCGCCACATTCGCCTGTCGGACATCGCCAACATGGCTCCGGCCATCGACGAAAGCGAGGAAGTGGTGCCGTGCGACCTGTCTGATAAGCAGGCCGTGCACCAACTGGTGGAAGGCGTCGATGCCATCCTGCATTTCGGTGGGGTATCGGTTGAACGCCCGTTCGAGGAAATCCTCGGCGCCAACATCAGCGGCGTGTTCCACATCTATGAAGCCGCGCGCAAGCACGGTGTCAAACGCGTGATCTTCGCCAGCTCCAACCACGTCATCGGTTTCTACAAGCAGGACCAGACGCTTGACGCCCATTGCCTTCGTCGTCCGGATGGCTACTACGGCCTGTCCAAGTCCTACGGTGAAGACGTCGCCAATTTCTACTTCGATCGCTACGGCATCGAGACCGTGAGCATCCGCATCGGCTCGTCGTTCCCGGAACCACAGAACCGTCGGATGATGAGCACCTGGCTGAGTTTCGACGACCTCACCCAACTGATCGAATGCTCGCTCTACACGCCGAAAGTCGACCACACCATCGTCTACGGCGTCTCCGCCAACCGTGACGTCTGGTGGGACAACAGCCACGCCGCGCACCTGGGCTACAAGCCCAAGGACACGTCGGAAATCTTCCGCGCCAAGGTCGAAGCGCAGCCAATGCCGGCCGCCGATGACCCGGCCATGGTTTACCAGGGCGGTGCCTTCGTGGCTGCCGGCCCGTTCGACAACTGATTCGCCTGTTGTACATGGGATACACACGAACCAAGGAATCACCATGCAAGCCGAATTGATCGTCGACGCACGCAATGCCGTCGGGGAAAGCCCAGTGTGGGTCCCCGAGGAAAATGCCCTGTATTGGGTGAACATCCCCAGCGGTGGCCTGCAGCGCTGGAACGCCAGCAGCGGAAAGGTCCAAGGCTGGGAAGCTCCCGAAATGCTCGCCTGCATCGCCCGCCACCAGGACGGCGGCTGGATCGCGGGTATGGAAAGCGGTTTCTTCCGCCTGCATCCCAATGACGACGGCAGCCTCGACAGCGAATTGTGCGCAAACGTCGAGCACACTCGCACCGACATGCGCCTCAACGACGGCCGTTGCGATCGCCAGGGCCGTTTCTGGGCCGGCAGCATGGTGCTGAACATGGGCGCCAACGCCGACGAAGGCCGGATGTACCGTTATGACGCCGGGCAACGCAGCCCGGTCGAGGCGCAACTGAGCAGTTTCATCGTGCCCAACGGGCTGGGTTTCAGCCCCGACGGCCGGACGATGTACCTCTCCGATTCGCACCCGCTGATCCAGCAGATCTGGGCCTTCGACTACGACATCGATAGCGGCACGCCGTCCAATCGGCGCTTGTTCGTCGACATGATGCCGTTGGCCGGGCGCCCGGATGGCGCGGCGGTGGACGCCGATGGTTGCTATTGGATCTGCGCCAACGACGCCGGGCTGATTCACCGCTTCACCCCGGACGGACGTCTCGACCGTTCACTTGAAGTGCCGGTGAAAAAACCGACCATGTGCGCCTTTGGCGGCAGCCAACTGGACACCCTTTTCGTGACCTCGATTCGACCGGGTGACGACAACGATCCGCAATCCCTGGCCGGTGGCGTGTTCGCCCTCAAGCCTGGCGTCAAGGGCCTGGCTGAACCTGCGTTCGGAGGATGGAAACACTCCGCCAACTGATCTGCTTTGCCGCTTCACATCGATAGACATAAAAACAACAACACTGGAGATTGACCATGAATTTCAAACGCACACTTCTGATCGCGGCCTTGCCCCTGGCCTTCCTGGCCCAGGCGGCACACGCTGAACTCACCCTGAAAATCGCCGACATCCACCCCAAGGGCTACCCGACCGTGGTCGCTGAGGAGTCCATGGGTAAAACCCTGGAAAAGGAGAGCAAGGGCGAACTGAAGTTCAAGTACTTCCCAGGTGGCGTACTGGGTTCTGAGAAAGAAGTCATCGAGCAGATGCAAGCCGGCGCGATCCAGATGTCTCGCGTCAGCCTGGGCATCGTCGGGCCTGTGGTGCCGGACGTGAACGTCTTCAACATGCCGTTCATCTTCCGCGACCAGGCGCACATGCGCGCCGTCATTGACGGTGAAGTGGGCGATGCGATCCTCGACAAGATCACCAACTCTGAATTCGGCCTGGTGGCCCTGGCCTGGATGGATGGCGGCACGCGCAACCTTTACACCAAGAAACCGGTGCGCAAGATCGAAGACCTCAAAGGCATGAAGATTCGGGTAATGGGCAATCCGATGTTCATCGAAACCTTCAACGCCATGGGCGCCAACGGTATCGCCATGGACACTGGCGAGATCTTCAGTGCCTTGCAGACCGGCGTGATTGACGGCGCGGAAAACAACCCGCCGACCATGCTTGAGCACAACCACTACCAGAACGCCAAGTTCTACAGCTTGACCAATCACCTGATCCTGCCCGAGCCGATCGTGATGTCGAAAATCACTTGGAACAAGCTCACGCCAGAGCAGCAGGAGATGGTGAAAAAGGCCGCCAAGGCTGCCCAGGCTGAAGAGCGCCAACTGTGGGATGAAAAATCCGCCAAAAGTGAAGAAAAACTCAAGGCTGCCGGCGTCGAGTTCATCAAGGTCGACACAAAGCCCTTCTACGACGCCACCGCACCGATCCGGGCCAAATACGGTGCTCCGTATGCCGACCTGATCAAGCGCATCGAAGCTGTCCAGTAAGGCCTCTCAATCTGTACTCATGAAACGGCTGGGCGCGCCTGCGGTTAAAAGGCGCGCCCGGTTACGGTGGAACCCGATGAAGAATTTGCTGCTGCGTATCAACGACACGATCTACATGACTTGCATCTGGGTCGCCGGCCTGTCTGTCCTCGCCGTTGCGCTGATGATCCCTTGGGGCGTGTTCGCCCGCTACGTCCTCGGCACCGGCTCAAGCTGGCCGGAGCCCACCGCGATCTTGCTGATGATCGTATTTACCTTCATTGGTGCTGCTGCCAGCTACCGCTCCGGCTCGCACATGGCCGTGGACATGGTCACCAGCCGCATGCCCCCGCACTTGCAAACCCTGGCTTCGGTGTTCACCCAGCTATTGATGGCGGCGGTGTGCATTTTCATGACTGTCTGGGGCACCAAGCTGTGCATGACCACCTGGAACCAGTTCATGAGCGCCATCCCTACCCTGCGCGTTGGCATCACTTACATGCCGATCCCGATCGGTGGGTTCCTGACCCTTATTTTTGTCCTGGAAAAACTCTTGCTGGGTGACCAAAGCAAGCGTCGGGTCGTGCAGTTCGACCTGGTTGAAGAAAACGAAGGTGCCGCTTAATGGACGCTCTGATTCTGCTGGGCAGTTTTTTGCTGTTGATCCTGATCGGCATGCCGGTCGCCTACGCATTGGGCGCCGCCGCCCTGATCGGGGCTTGGTGGATCGATATTCCGTTCCAGGCCATCATGATCCAGATAACCGGCGGGGTGAATAAATTCTCGCTGCTGGCCATCCCCTTCTTCGTCCTGGCCGGTGCGATCATGGCCGAGGGCGGCATGTCCCGCCGCTTGGTGGCCTTCGCCAGCGTGCTGGTCGGTTTCGTCCGTGGTGGCCTGTCCCTGGTCAACCTCGTGGCCTCGAGTTTCTTTGGCGCGATCTCCGGTTCCTCGGTGGCGGACACCGCGTCGGTTGGTTCGGTGCTGATCCCGGAAATGGAACGCCGTGGTTACCCGCGTGAATTCGCCACCGCCGTCACCGTCAGTGGTTCGGTACAGGCGCTGCTGACACCGCCAAGCCATAACGCCGTGTTGTACTCGCTTGCTGCCGGCGGCACCGTCTCCATCGGTTCGCTGTTCATGGCCGGCATCGTCCCCGGCATCATGATGAACCTCTGCCTGATGGCGCTGTGCCTGGTTTTCGCGAAAAAGCGCAATTACCCCAAGGGCGAAGTGATTCCGCTCAAGCAAGCGTTGAAGATCTGCAAGGAAGCCATGTGGGGCATGATGACCTTGTTCATCATCCTTGGCGGCATTCTGTCCGGCGTATTCACCGCCACCGAATCCGCCGCCATCGCCGTGGTGTGGGCGTTCTTCGTGACCATGTGCATCTATCGCGACTACAAGTGGAGCGAGTTGCCGAAACTGATGCACCGCACGGTGCGCACCATCTCCATCGTGATGATCCTGATCGGCTTCGCCGCCAGCTTCGGCTACATCATGACCCTGATGGAAATCCCGGCGAAGATCACCACCGCGTTCCTGACGCTGTCGGACAACCGCTACGTGATCCTGATGTGCATCAACGTGATGCTGCTGGCCCTGGGCACTGTGATGGACATGGCGCCGCTGATCCTGATCCTGACGCCGATCCTGATGCCAGTCATCGTCGGCATCGGCGTGGACCCGGTGCAGTTCGGCATGATCATGCTGGTGAACCTGGGTATCGGCCTGATCACCCCGCCGGTGGGCGCGGTGTTGTTCGTCGGCTCCGCCATCGGCAAGGTCAGCATCGAAAGCACCGTCAAGGCCCTGCTGCCGTTCTACGGCATGCTGTTCCTGGTCCTGCTGCTGGTGACCTACGTGCCTGCCATCTCGCTGTGGCTGCCGAATCTGGTGCTGTAACCCAACAGTGAGCAAGCCCCCCTTGTGGCGAGGGAGCTTGCTCCCGCTGGACTGCGCAGCAGGCCCCTCCGTGTCAATCGGGGCGCCTGCTTCGCAGCCGAGCGGGGGCAAACTCCCTCGCCACAAGAGCTTTCTGCCCCTTTGAAAAAGACCCTGCCATCATGACGCCCCCTCTCCTCCACCTCCAAGACGAACTCACCCGCCTTACCCTGGCCCCGCACCTGGGCGCCAGCTTCGTTGAATGGACCTTGCGCAGCACCGGAGCCCCCCTGCTGCGCCCTCCTGCGCCACAAGCGGTGGAAAATGGTCTGCCGGGCAAGCTCGGCTGCTTCCCATTGATTCCCTGGTCCAACCGAATCGCCCAAAGTGGTTTCGATTGCCCCGGTGGCTGGCTCGCCCTGGACGCCAACAGCCCCAACGATCCGTTTCCCATTCACGGCAGCGCCTGGCAGCAACCTTGGCAGGTGGCCGAACAGAGCGCACAGGAAGTCTTGCTGCAACTCGACAGCCAAACACCGTTCGCCTATTGCGCCAGCCTGCGGATCCGCTTGAGCGGCGGCCAGCTGCAAATCGCCCTGCACGTCACGCACATGGCGGAACAGGCTGCCTGGCACGGGTTGGGTTTGCACCCATATTTCCCGCGCACTGCCGGTACGCGCCTGCAAACCCGCGCCAGTGAAGTCTGGATGTGCGACGCCGCGAAACTGCCGACGGAACTGACGGACGTTCCTTCTGACTGGGATTTCCAACAAGCACGGTCGCTGCCGAAGACCCTCGTCGACAACGGTTTCGGTGGCTGGGACGGACGATGCCTGATCCAACAGCCGGACCTGGGTTACGAACTGGAATGCCGTGCCAGCGGCAGCGATTATTTCCTGTTGTACTGCCCTGTGGGTCTGGACTTTTTCTGCATCGAACCGGTGAGTCATCCGGTCAATGCCCATCACCTGCCAGGACGGCCGGGGCTGCGATTGCTGGAGCAAGGGCAGTCGGTGGCGCTGGGGTTTTCGATGCAGTGCCGAGAGCTCTAGGCGGCACACGATCCCTTGCTCGACGATAAGAATCTCTCAAGCCGCGCACGCCTGTTGTCAGGTGTGAACGCATTTGCAGGCGCCCTGTGCCTCACTTAAGCTGCGGACCCTATGTTGTGAATCTCCAGAATTGCAACCGCTTCTTCCCGCACAGGTCCGCTGTCATGCCCGCGCAGATCCAAAGCTTCCTTGATGCTGCTTCGAAGACCTACACCTATGTCGTTTACGAACAGGATGGCGGGCAGTGCGCAGTGGTCGACCCGGTGCTCGACTACGACCCGGCCTCGGGCCGCAGCGGTACCGCGCAGGCTGATCGGGTGATCGCTTTTGTGCGCGAACATCGATTGACGGTGCAATGGCTGCTGGAAACCCACGCCCACGCCGACCACCTGTCCGCCGCGCCTTATCTGCGCCGGGAATTGGGCGGCAAGATCGCCATCGGCGAGTCCATCGGCCAGGTGCAGAACGTGTTCAAGGCCCTGTTCAACCTGGAGCCTCAATTCGCCGTCGACGGTTCGCAATTCGATCATCAGTTCGCACCGGACGAGTCCTTCCTCATCGGCAATCTCAAGGCCACTGCACTGCATGTGCCCGGCCACACCCCGGCGGACATGGCCTACCTGATCGACGGCGATATGATCCTGGTGGGCGATACGCTGTTCATGCCCGACGTGGGCACCGCTCGCTGCGACTTCCCGGGCGGCGATGCCCACCAGCTCTACACCTCGATCCGCAAGCTGCTGGCCTTCCCTGCTGGCGTACGGTTATTCGTGTGCCACGACTACCCGCCGCAGGGACGCGAGCCTCAGTGCATGAGTACGGTGGGTGAGCAGCGCCAGTACAACATCCATGTGCGCGATGGCATCGACGAGACGTCGTTCGTGGCCATGCGCACCCAGCGCGACAAGACCCTGGGGATGCCGACGCTATTGTTGCCGGCGATCCAGGTGAATGTGCGCGCCGGACACCTGCCGCCGGCCGAGGGTAATGGTGTGACCTACCTGAAGATTCCGATCAACCAGCTCTAGGCATTCGGGACTGCAGCGCGAAGCGGTCCCAAAGCCCTCTAATGCTCAAGTGCCCAACGTCAACCCATTGGCCGGCAACGGCAGCGCGGTCTTGTAGCGCACCTGCTTGAGGGCGAAGCTGGAGCGGATGTTCGCCACGCCCGGGACCTTGGTCAAAAAGTCCATCATGAACCGCTCCAGCGACTGGATCGTCGGCACCAGCACGCGGATCAGGTAATCCGGATCGCCCGCCATCAGGTAGCACTCCATCACCTCCGGCCGGTCGGAGATCGCCTCTTCGAAATGCTGCAGCGCCTCTTCCACCTGCTTCTCCAGGCTGACATGGATAAACACGTTGACGTGCAAACCCAGCAGGTCGGCGTCCAGCAGCGTGACCTGCTCACGGATGACCCCTAGCTCCTCCATCGCCCGGACGCGATTGAAGCATGGCGTCGGCGACAGGTTGACGGAACGGGCGAGATCGGCGTTGGTGATGCGGGCGTTTTCCTGAAGGCTGTTCAGAATGCCGATGTCGGTGCGATCCAATTTACGCATGAGACAAATAATCCTGTTTTTTATCGTTGTGCAGATTTTTTATCTGCAAATGATCTGAACAGCAAGCCAACAGAGAAAAATATTCTTCTTCGTCGAGCCTATGATTGTTGTAGGACAATTTCCCACCTACCCAGGGAAATTCGTCAGCTAGCGCGCCCACTACAAGAAATTCACAAGATCGAGCGTAGAAAGCCATGAACCCAGCGTACGAACCGCTACGCCTGCACGTTCCCGAACCTTCGGGCCGTCCCGGCTGCAAGACCGACTTTTCCTACCTGCATCTGTCCGATGCCGGCACGGTGCGCAAACCTCCCATCGACGTCGAACCCGCCGACACCGCCGACCTGGCCCGCAGCCTGATCCGCGTACTCGATGACCAGGGCAACGCCTTGGGCGACTGGGCCGCGGACATTCCCGTCGAGATCCTGCGCAAGGGCATGCGTGCCATGCTCAAGACGCGCATCTACGACAACCGCATGGTCGTCGCCCAGCGTCAGAAAAAAATGTCGTTCTACATGCAAAGCCTTGGCGAAGAAGCCATCGGCAGCGCCCAGGCCTTGGCCCTGAATATCGACGACATGTGCTTCCCCACCTACCGCCAGCAAAGCATCCTGATGGCCCGGGAAGTGCCGCTGGTGGACTTGATCTGCCAACTGCTGTCCAACGAGCGCGATCCGCTCAAGGGCCGGCAATTGCCGATCATGTACTCGGTCAAGGACGCCGGGTTCTTCACTATTTCCGGCAACCTCGCCACCCAGTTCATCCAGGGCGTGGGCTGGGGCATGGCCTCGGCGATCAAGGGCGACACCAAGATCGCCTCGGCCTGGATCGGTGACGGCGCCACTGCCGAATCGGACTTCCACACCGCCCTCACCTTCGCCCACGTCTACCGGGCGCCGGTGATCCTCAACGTGGTCAACAACCAGTGGGCGATCTCCACCTTCCAAGCCATCGCCGGCGGTGAAGCCACCACCTTCGCCGGACGCGGCGTCGGTTGCGGCATCGCCTCCCTGCGGGTGGATGGCAACGATTTCATGGCCGTCTACGCCGCCTCGCGCTGGGCCGCCGAACGCGCCCGCCGCAACCTTGGCCCGGCGCTGATCGAATGGGTCACCTACCGCGCCGGCCCGCACTCCACCTCGGACGATCCTTCGAAGTACCGCCCCGCCGACGACTGGAGCCACTTCCCGCTGGGCGATCCGATTGCCCGCCTCAAGCAGCACATGGTGAAGATCGGCCAGTGGTCCGAAGAGGAACATGCCGCCGTCACCGCCGAACTCGAAGCCGAGGTGATCGCCGCGCAGAAGGAAGCCGAGCAGTACGGCACCCTCGCCGGTGGGCAGATTCCAAGCGCCGCGACCATGTTCGAAGACGTCTACAAAGAGATGCCGGAGCACTTGAAGCGCCAGCGTCAGCAGTTGGGGATCTGACATGAACGATCACAACAACAATATTGCGTTGGACACCGCCATGACCACTACCACCATGACCATGATCCAGGCCCTGCGCTCGGCCATGGACGTGATGCTCGAGCGCGACGACGACGTCGTGGTGTTCGGCCAGGACGTCGGTTACTTCGGCGGCGTGTTCCGCTGCACCGAGGGCCTGCAGAACAAGTACGGCACCTCGCGGGTGTTCGACGCACCGATTTCCGAAAGCGGCATCGTCGGCGTGGCGGTGGGCATGGGCGCCTACGGGTTGCGGCCGGTGGCCGAGATCCAGTTCGCCGACTACGTCTACCCGGCGTCGGACCAGATCATTTCCGAAGCCGCGCGCCTGCGCTATCGCTCGGCCGGCGAGTTCACCGCGCCGATGACCCTGCGCATGCCTTGCGGCGGCGGCATCTATGGCGGCCAGACCCACAGCCAGAGCATCGAGGCGATGTTCACCCAGGTCTGCGGCCTGCGCACCGTCATGCCATCCAACCCCTACGACGCCAAGGGCTTGCTGATCGCTTCCATCGAAAACGATGACCCGGTGATCTTCCTCGAACCCAAGCGCCTGTATAACGGCCCGTTCGACGGCCACCACGATCGTCCGGTAACGCCGTGGTCGAAACACCCCTCGGCGCAGGTGCCGGACGGTTACTACACCGTGCCGCTGGACGTCGCCGCCATCACCCGTCCGGGCAAGGACGTGACGGTGCTCACCTACGGCACCACGGTCTACGTTTCCCAAGTGGCAGCCGAAGAAACCGGCATCGATGCCGAAGTCATCGACCTGCGCAGCCTCTGGCCGCTGGACCTTGAGACCATCGTCAAATCCGTGAAGAAGACCGGCCGCTGCGTGGTCGTCCACGAAGCCACCCGCACCTGCGGTTTCGGCGCCGAGCTGGTGTCGTTGGTACAAGAACATTGCTTCCACCACCTGGAAGCGCCCATCGAGCGTGTCACCGGCTGGGATACTCCCTACCCGCACGCGCAGGAATGGGCGTATTTCCCTGGGCCGTCCCGTGTGGGCGCGGCGTTGAAACGGGTCATGGAGGTCTGAATGGGCACGCACGTTATCAAGATGCCGGACATCGGCGAAGGCATCGCGGAAGTAGAATTGTCGGTGTGGCACGTCAAGGTCGGCGACATGGTCGTCGAGGACCAAGTGCTGGCCGATGTCATGACTGACAAGGCGATGGTGGATATTCCTTCACCAGTGCATGGCCGGGTCATCGCCCTGGGTGGCGAGCCGGGTGAAGTCATGGCGGTGGGCAGCGAACTGATCCGCATCGAAGTCGAAGGCGCGGGCAACTTGAAGGAATCGGCCCAACCGGCTCCCGTTGCGGCGGCTGTACAGGCGCCAAAGCCTGCGCCAGTGGCCACGCCTGAACCGGTGGGGGAAAAAACCGCCGCGCCACGCTGCGCCCCGCAAGCGCCTGTGGCCCGCGCGCCTGAAGAGCGCCCATTGGCCTCGCCGGCCGTGCGCAAACATGCGCTGGACCTGGGTATCCAACTGCGCCTGGTCCAGGGCAGCGGCCCTGCCGGGCGAATCCTGCATGAGGACTTGGAAGCCTACCTGGCCCAGGGGTCGTCACCCCAGGCCAAGGGCGGTTCGGGTTATGCCGAACGCCACGACGAGCAGCAGATCCCGGTGATCGGCATGCGCCGCAAGATCGCCCAGCGCATGCAGGAAGCCACCCAACGCGCCGCCCATTTCAGCTACGTCGAGGAAATCGACGTCACCGCCCTGGAAGAGCTGCGGGTTCACCTGAATGAAAAACACGGCGCCAATCGCGGCAAGCTGACCTTGCTGCCGTTCCTGGTCCGCGCCCTGGTCGTGGCCCTGCGCGACTTCCCGCAGATGAACGCCCGCTATGACGACGAAGCCCAAGTCATCCACCGCTCCGGCGCGGTGCATGTGGGTGTTGCCACCCAGAGCGATGTCGGCCTGATGGTGCCGGTGGTGCGTCACGCCGAGGCTCGCGGCCTGTGGGACAGCGCGGCGGAAATCTCGCGCCTGGCCACGGCCGCACGCAATGGCAAGGCCAGTCGCGATGAGCTGTCCGGTTCGACCATCACTCTGACCAGCCTTGGCGCGTTGGGCGGCATCGTCAGCACACCGGTGCTGAACCTGCCAGAAGTGGCGATCGTCGGTGTGAACAAGATCGTCGAGCGGCCCGTGGTCATCAAGGGCCAGATCGTGATCCGCAAGATGATGAACCTCTCCAGTTCCTTCGATCACCGGGTGGTCGACGGCATGGATGCGGCGCAATTCATCCAGGCCTTGCGCGGTTTGCTCGAACAACCCGCCACCTTGTTTGTGGAGTAAGTGATGCAGACTTTGAATACCACCCTGCTGATCATCGGCGGCGGCCCTGGCGGCTATGTGGCGGCGATCCGTGCCGGGCAACTGGGCATCTCGACCATCCTGGTGGAAGGCCAGGCGCTGGGCGGTACGTGCCTGAACGTTGGCTGCATCCCGTCCAAGGCGTTGATCCATGTGGCCGAGCAGTTCCACCAGACCCGCCACCACAGCCAGGGCTCGGCCTTGGGCATCACCGTTGCGGCGCCCACCCTGGACATCGGCAAAAGCGTGGAGTGGAAGGATGGCATCGTCGATCGCCTGACCACTGGCGTCGCCGCGTTGCTCAAGAAGCACAAGGTCCAGGTCATTCACGGCTGGGCCAAGGTGGTCGATGGCAAGACGGTCGAGGTTGGCGACACCCGCATCCAGTGTGAACACCTGCTGTTGGCTACCGGCTCGAAAAGCGTCGACCTGCCGATGCTGCCGGTGGGTGGACCGATCATTTCTTCCACCGAAGCCCTCGCCCCGTCTTCGGTGCCCAAGCATCTGGTGGTGGTCGGCGGTGGCTACATTGGCCTGGAGCTGGGCATTGCGTATCGCAAGCTTGGCGCCGAGGTCAGTGTGGTGGAAGCCCAGGAGCGGATCCTGCCGGCCTACGACGGTGAGCTGACGCAGCCGGTGCACGAAGCGCTCAAGCAATTGGGCGTGAAGCTGTACCTCAAGCACAGCGTCGAAGGTTTCGATGCCCAGGCCAATACCTTGAAGGTGCGTGATCCCAATGGCGACACCCTGAGCCTGGAGACTGACCGGGTGCTGGTGGCCGTCGGTCGCAAACCCAACACCCAGGGCTGGAACCTCGAAGCGCTGGACCTGGCGATGAACGGCTCGGCAGTGAAGATCGACAATCGCTGCCAGACCAGCATGCGCAACGTCTGGGCCATCGGCGACCTGAGCGGCGAACCGATGCTCGCCCACCGGGCCATGGCCCAGGGCGAGATGGTCGCCGAGCTGATCGCTGGCCTACATCGCGAGTTCAACCCGACCGCCATCGCGGCGGTGTGCTTCACCGATCCGGAAGTGGTCGTGGTCGGCAAGACGCCGGACGAGGCCAACGCTGCCGGACTGGACTGCATCGTTTCGAGCTTCCCGTTCGCCGCCAACGGCCGGGCCATGACGCTGGAATCGAAAAGCGGTTTCGTCCGGGTCGTGGCGCGCCGGGACAATCACTTGATCGTTGGTTGGCAAGCGGTTGGCGTGGGGGTGTCGGAGCTGTCCACAGCGTTCGGCCAATCCCTTGAAATGGGCGCGCGCCTGGAAGACATCGCCGGCACCATCCACGCCCACCCTACGCTGGGCGAGGCGGTGCAGGAAGCAGCCTTGCGGGCGTTGGGGCATGCGTTGCACTTGTAATAGCCGTGGGTGAATAACTTGTGGGAGCAAGCCTTGCTTCCACAATCCCTCACAACGACCGCAGGGCTGTTTTCAGCTGCAGGATTCATGTAACAGGCTGCGAAACACCCCCGGAATGAAGTATTGTTGTCCCCATTCAAAACGTCAGAAGCCTTGAACCGTTTCGACGGTTGTCAGGAAATAGAGGGTGTCATGGGTAACGAGAGCATCAATTGGGACAAACTGGGCTTTGACTACATCAAGACCGACAAGCGCTACCTGTCGCACTGGCGCGATGGCGCCTGGGACGCGGGCACCCTGACCGACGACAACGTGCTGCACATCAGCGAGGGCTCCACCGCCCTGCACTACGGTCAGCAATGCTTCGAAGGCCTGAAGGCCTATCGCTGCAAGGACGGTTCGATCAACCTGTTCCGCCCGGACCAGAACGCCGCCCGCATGCAACGCAGCTGCGCCCGCCTGCTGATGCCGCACGTCGACACCGAGCAGTTCATCGAGGCCTGCAAGCAAGTGGTCCGCGCCAACGAGCGCTTCATCCCCCCGTATGGCACTGGCGGCGCGCTGTACCTGCGTCCGTTCGTGATCGGCGTGGGTGACAACATCGGCGTGCGCACCGCACCGGAGTTCATCTTCTCGATTTTCTGCATTCCGGTCGGCGCCTACTTCAAGGGCGGCCTGACCCCGCACAACTTCCTGATCTCCAGCTTCGACCGCGCCGCCCCGCAAGGCACCGGCGCCGCCAAGGTCGGTGGCAACTACGCCGCCAGCCTGATGCCCGGCTCCCAGGCCAAGAAGGCCAGTTTCGCCGACTGCATCTACCTGGATCCGCTGACCCATTCGAAAATCGAGGAAGTCGGCTCGGCCAACTTCTTCGGCATTACCCACGACAACAAATTCATCACCCCCAACTCCCCATCGGTCCTGCCGGGCATCACCCGCCTGTCGCTGATCGAACTGGCGAAATCGCGCCTGGGCCTGGAAGTGATCGAAGGCGACGTGTTCATCGACAAGCTGTCGGATTTCAAGGAAGCCGGCGCCTGCGGTACCGCAGCGGTGATCACGCCGATCGGCGGCATCAGCTATAAGGACAAGCTGCACGTGTTCCACAGCGAAACCGAAGTCGGCCCGATCACCCAGAAGCTCTACAAAGAGCTGACCGGCGTACAGACCGGCGACGTGGAAGCGCCGGCGGGTTGGATCGTCAAGGTTTGATCAAAGCCCCCTGGGCACTTGAGGGCTTTTTCGTGGCGAGGGGATTTATCCCCGCGGGGTTGCGAAGCAACCCCCATGTACTTGGATGAGCCACAAAAACCATGCGAGCGCTTCGCACTCGAGCGGGGCGGTGCTACGTTTCGCTGAATCCTCTCGCCACAGGGTTGCTCACCTGAGTAAAAAGCCCACCGCTGTCCTTGCAGGGGTGGGCTTTTTTACATCTTCTTTCAGTTACTCCCGAGGCAAACCGGCCATCGCCCCCAACGCTGGCGAAACCAGCCGTAACCGCTGACCAGCAGTATTTCGCTCGATACCAACGCCGCGCCAACGATAAAGTTCGGCTCCAGCGGCTCGTCCTCCCGCACCGGCATGCCTGGGGTGAGTTCGTCTACGCCTACAGCGGCGTGATGGAAATCGAGATCGCCTGGCACCGTTACCTGGTTCCGCCGCAAGATCCCTCGTTTTTTGTTCAGCGCAGGTCCATTGCGGGCGCGAGCCTGCCCGCGAAAGCGCCAGTGGACTCAACCTCCGTCTCGGGACTGATCCCAAACCGCGCCGCCATCTCCCGCTGCCCAGTGACGGTCAACCCCAGCGCCCGGCTGTCCAGGTCCTGGATTACCCATTTGCGCTTGATCGCCACTTGCAGCAACGCCGCCCCCAAGGCACCGCCCAAGTGCGGCCGGCGCATGCTCCAGTCCAGGCATGGGCAGGCGAACCGGCGTCGTTGGGCCGTCAATGCCTGCGCATCAATGCCCAAGCTTTCAAACAGCACCTCACCCGATTCACTCAGCCGATAACCCTGCCCTTCTCCATCGAGCAACCACCCGGCTTCGAGCAAGCGGTCGTGCAGCCGCACCGCCAGGGTGCCGGCCATGTGGTCGTAGCAGGTGCGGGCAAACTGCAGGCGATCCGGCGTGCGCGGCGTGAACCTCGGCGCGGCGTTCTGGCCTATCACCATCAATGCTTCGAGAGCTTCGGCGACGTGTTTATCGGCGAGGCTGTAGTAACGATGACGACCTTGCACGTGCAAGCGCACCAGGGCCAACTCCTTGAGCTTCGCCAGGTGGGCGCTGGCGGTGGAGGTGCTGACCTCGGCGATGCTCGCCAGCTCCGTACTGGTGCGGGCGTGGCCGTCCATCAGGGCGCAGAGCATTCGGGTACGGGCCGGTTCGGCAATCGCCGCGGCCACCTGGGACACTCCAACATCGTGTTGCTCTGCGCTCATATTTCGCTCCCGGACGAATCAAGCCATGCGTGGACTGGAGAGAGTAGCAGCACTTTCCACTCAAACGAGGCCTCCGTCATGGATCCGATCACCGCCGCGACACATACCGATCCCTACCCTTACTACGCGACCCTTCGCGCCAGCGGCGGGCTGAGCTTGCACCCAGGATCGAACCTGTGGATCGCCAGCAGCGCCGAAGCGGTGTGTGCCGTCTTGCATCATCCCGACTGCCATGTGCGCCCCGCGAACGAGCCGGTGCCGAAGGCGATTGCCGAGGGTCCAGCGGGCAAGGTATTCGGGCAATTGATGCGCATGAACGAGGGTGAACGACAACGCTGCCCAAGGGCGGCGATTGCGCCGAGGTTGCAGGATATCGATCCCCGCGAGGTCGAGGCATTGGTCCAGGCGCGTTTGCTCAGGAACGGCGCCGAGGGTGTACACCAGGCGCAGTTCATCGGCCCCGTCAGCGTGGTGGCGCAATTGCTGGGTTTCAACCCGACGGACAGTCATCTGGTCAGCGAGCTGACGGGGGATTTCGTCGCCTGCCTGTCGCCGCTGAGCCAGGCGAGGCAACTGGAAGCCGCGCACCGGGCCAGCGAACAACTGACCAGGCTTTTCCAGGAGCGGATCGTCGCGCAGGACAGTCGGTTGTTGAACGGGATATGCCAAGGCTTGGAAGACGTGGATCCAGACAGCCGGATCGCCAACCTGATCGGCCTCCTTTCGCAAACCTATGACGCCACGGCCGGCCTGATCGGTAATGCGTTGCTGGCGTTGATCCGTGATCCCACCTTGCACCACGCCCTTCGGGATGATCCCTCGCAGATCAGCCTGTTACTGGCTGAAGTCCAGCGTTTCGACCCTGCGGTGCAGAACACCCGACGCTTCATTGCCGCCCCGTGCGAGATTCTCGGCGCTGCGCTGAAGCAGGGCGACGCTGTGCTGGTGCTGCTGGCCTCGGCCAACCGCGACCCACAACTCAATCCACAGCCCGACACCCTGCTGTTGGATCGCCCGAATCGGCGCAGTTTCAGTTTCGGCAGCGGCCGCCACGAATGTCCAGGCCAGGCCCTGGCAATGGAGATCGCCCGCGCGACCTTAAGTGCAATCCTGGAAGCCGAGCCGCGCCTGGATCAGTTGGCCTGGCACCACCGCCCCTCCGTCAATGGACGCATCCCATTGTTCAGCGACCGACCATAAACGAAAGCACCCTCAATCATCCCGCGTCAGGACTTCCAGCAACTCGATTTCAAAGATGAGGTCGGCGTTGGGCTTGATGTGGGCGCCCATGGACCGTTCACCATAAGCCAGGTGGGCCGGCACCAGCAGCTTGCGCTTGCCGCCCACCCTCATGCCCATCAGCCCCATGTCCCAGCCCTTGATGACCCGGCCCGTGCCGATCACGCATTGGAACGGCTTGCCGCGGCTGTAGGAGGAATCAAACTCCGTACCGTCTTCGAGGGTGCCGCGATACTGGGTGGTAATCAGCGCGCCCTTGACTACGCTTTTGCCATCGCCCTCTTCCAGGTCGATGATTTGCAGCGCTTCAATCATGGTGTTATTCCCGTGAGATCAAGGCGCGGGGTTTTCGCAGAAATTTGCGCGACAGGCAACCTTTTGCGGCAAAGGGAACCGCAACGACCACTTCGGTTCACATGGGTATCGACCCTGCATTTCAGATAAGGATGTTCTGATGATCGACTCTCGCCCGCTCCACGGCTTCATTCCGCCTTACATTCTCAATCGCATCATCGCCCATGGCTCCGAACAGCAACGTTCCAGCGCCCTCGGCACCCTCACTCATGTCAAGAACCTTCGCCACAACCCAGGCCCGCCCAGCAACCTACCCGCTACGGCCAGGCTCCCCAAGCCCGGCGAGGCCGGCCAACCAACGCGCAGCATCCACGACGCCCAGAACGGCATGGAACTGCCGGGCCAGCCAGTGCGCCTGGAGGGCCAACCGGCCACTGGCGACCCGGCGGTGGACGAAGCGTACGACGCCCTCGGCGCGACCTATGATTTTTTCTGGCGAGTGCTGGAGCGTGACTCCATCGACAACAAGGGGTTTGCCCTGGTCGGCAGCGTGCACTACGGCAAGGACTACGAAAACGCCTTCTGGAATGGCGCGCAGATGGTATTCGGCGACGGCGACGGCGAGATCTTCCAGCGCTTCACCCGCTCCCTCGACGTGGTGGCTCACGAATTGGCCCATGGCGTCACCGAGAGCGAAGCCGGCTTGATCTACGCCAACCAGTCCGGTGCGTTGAACGAGTCGATTTCCGATGTGTTCGGCGTGCTGGTCAAGCAATTCGTACTGGGCCAGACCGTCGAGCAGGCCGACTGGCTGATCGGCGCCGACCTGCTCACTGACAAGATCAACGGTGACGGCCTGCGCAGCATGTCCAACCCCGGCACGGCCTACGATGACCCGCTGCTGGGCAAGGATCCCCAGCCGGCGCACATGCGCGAGTTCGTCATCACTCGCGAAGACAACGGCGGCGTGCACATCAACTCGGGCATTCCCAACCGGGCCTTTTATCTGGTGGCAACCGCGCTGGGCGGATTCGCCTGGGAAAAAGCCGGGCGAATCTGGTATGACACGCTGTGCGACCGGAAACTGGCCAACGATGCGTCCTTCAGTGCCTTTGCCCGCCTGACCGTCGAGCATGCCCGCCAGCGCTTCGGCGAGCGCGAAGTCAGGGCGGTACAGGAAGGCTGGGCACAGGTGGGCGTCGACCTGAACGAGGAGAACGGATGAAAAACCTTCCAGACCTAGGCGACAAAGCAGTCGTGAAGCTGTCGCGCCAGGGCGGCGTCGCGGCGATCCACGCCTTGACCAGGCCCCGGGAAATCGAGTTCGCCCAATGCGACCTCGACCAACGCACGCGCATCTGCTCGGTGCTGGAGGGGTGCTTGCCACTCACCTCCTCCACGCCCGGCCGGGGCGACCAGCGTTATTTCCAGATCGAGGTGCGCTACCGGTCCAACGACCACGACGACGAGATGGTGCTGCAGGTGCCCGAGGACCAGGCACCTGGCGAATTGGTTCATTTGTGGGATAAAGGCGAAGTGCTTTAGCGTGTTGCCGGAACGATCTTGACGATAGCGCCGGACACGGTTTCGATCAGCAGGTATTTATCATCGATGTGCACCCATTGCTGTTCTTTGGTCGGCTGCTCGAGTTTTTTCTGCTTCCAGTCCTTCATTGCCCTGTCGGCACGCTGATAGTCCGCCGGAACGCGGTCGTTTTCCACCAACCGGCGGCCATTGCTCGGCGAATGCTCCAGGGCGTCTCCGGTTTTCTCGACGGCTTGCGCGACTGGCCCAAAGGCTCCGAGGCCGGCGACCAGGACAAGGCTGGCGATGAGGGTTGGTTTGCGCATAAAAAACTCCAATTAGTCCAAGGTACTGAATCTGGGACTTCGGCGGCGGCGAATCATTCCTTTTTCAATAGGACTGGCACAATCCGTGGCGAGGGAGCTTGCACCCTCGCCACGGATTGTGCCTGGCATGGCATAGTGATGAGCCTTGGCCCAACACCTGCCGGACGGACCCACCATGAGCACCACCCCCTCTTCCCCTGCCCTCAAGGAAATCTTCAACAGCGCCCGTCTCGAACATATCGCCACCGAAACGCGCGCGGTGTACCCAGCCTTCGATGCCAAGGCGTTCCTGGACATGGCCAACGATGGGCTCGCGCAGTTGTCGGTGATGCAGCGCATGGCGCGAGTCAGCGAATGCCTGCATGCGGTCCTGCCCCTCGATTACGAAGCTTCGCTGCAAGTCCTGCGTGCCCTGGCGCCCCGGCTGAACAGCATGTTCGTCAGCATGTTCCTGCCGCACTACGTGGCGTCTTACGGTCGACATGCCTTCGAATCCTCCATGGACGCGCTCAAGTACTTCACCCGGTTCGGTTCTGCGGAGTTTGCCGTGCGGCATTTCCTGCGCGATGACCTGGCGCGCACCCTCGCGGTCATGCATGACTGGGCACGGGACGCCAACGAGCATGTGCGCCGTCTCGCCAGCGAAGGCAGCCGCCCGCGTTTGCCATGGTCGTTCCACCTGGAACCGATCCAGGCCAACCCGGAACTCACCGCCGCGATCCTCGAAACGCTCAAGGCTGACGACAGCCTGTACGTGCGAAAATCCGTCGCCAACCACCTGAACGATGTGACCAAACAGCATCCCGGCTGGGTCCTCGACCGCATCGAAAGTTGGCCGCTCCAGGACCGCCACACCGCATGGATCGCCCGGCATGCCCTGCGCAGCCTGATCAAGCAAGGCAATCCTCGGGCGCTGGCGGTGATCGGAGCAGGTGGCAAGGCGCAGGTCGAGGTCTCGGACCTGCAAGTGCTGCCGGCAGTGATTCGCCTGGGCGAGCAAGTCACGCTGTCGTTCAAGGTGCAGTCGACGCTTCCCGAGAACCAGCGTTTGGTGATCGATTACGCCATCGACTACGTGAAGGCATCCGGCGGTACGTCGGCCAAGGTATTCAAGCTCAAGACTTTCGACCTGCCAGCCCTGGCGTGCGCCAATCTCAGCCGCTCCCAGCACATTCGCGAGCTGACCACGCGCCGGCACTATGAGGGCCGGCATGCGGTGCATGTGCTGATCAACGGCGAGCGGCTGGGCAGCACCGCGTTCGACATCGTCCCCTGAGCAGCCGCCTCAGGCGATTGCCATGCGCGGGAACTGGCGGATGCTGTTGAGGAAATGCTCGGCGGGCTGCGGATGCCCCAGCAGATAGCCTTGCAATGAATCGCAGCCCAACTGGGTCAGGAAGTCCTGCTGCACGTCGGTTTCCACCCCTTCGGCGACAATCCGCAGGCCCAGGGCCTGGCCGAGGGCGACGATGGCCGAGACGATGGCCGCGTCGTCGCTGTCGTGCTCCAGGTCACGGACGAAACCGCGATCGATCTTCAATTCGTTGGCCGGCAAGCGCTTGAGGTACATCAGGCTCGAATAGCCAGTGCCGAAATCATCGATGGACAGGTCCACGCCCATGTCCGACAACTGCTGCAACACCGTCATGCTCGCGTCCGCGTCGCTCATGGCGGTGGTCTCGGTGATTTCCAGGGTCAGGCTGTTGGGCGGCAGGTGGTGCGTCTCCAGCGCCTTGGCGACGCTCTGCACCAAGCCTGCGTGACAGAACTGCAACGCCGAGAGATTCACTGCGATGCGCCAGTCGGTGTAGCCCAGCACGTACCATTCGCGCATCTGCCGGCAGGCTTCGTTGAGCACCCATTCGCCGATCGGAATGATCAACCCGGTCTTCTCCGCCAGGTCGATAAAGGTGTCGGGCATCAACAGGCCCTGGGTCGGGTGGGTCCAGCGCAGCAATGCCTCGGCGCCCACCGGACGCCCCTTCGCGGCGTCGAACTTGGGCTGGTAGTGCAGGCTGAACTGCTTCTGTTCGACGGCGATGCGCAAATCCTGCAGCAATTGCAGTTGCTTGCGGGCGTTACTGTTCATCGAGGCGTCGAAAAAGCTGTAGCCGTTCTTGCCGGCGCCCTTGGCGTGATACATCGCCGCGTCGGCGTTCATCAGCAACTCGTCGGCGCTCTGGCCGTTACCGGGGTAGAGCGCGATGCCGACGCTGGCGGAAATCTGCAAGTCGTGGTCGGCGACCCGGAACGTACGACCGATCAGCCCGACCTGACGTGCTGCCAGGCGCAAGGCGTCGTCAGGCTCGGCCAGTTGCACCAGCAGCACGAACTCATCGCCGCCGATCCGCGCCAAAGTGTCCTGGCTGCGCAAGTCTTCACGCAGGCGCAAGGCGACGTCCCTCAGCAGCAGGTCGCCCATGTGGTGGCCAAAGGCGTCGTTGACCGGTTTGAAGCCGTCCAGGTCAATGAACATCAAGGCGAAGCACCCGCCCTGCTCCTGCACCCGGTGCATGGCCTGGCCGATGCGGTCCGCCAGCAACACGCGGTTGGGCAATCCCGTCAGCGGGTCGTGCAAGGCCAGTTGGGTCAGCTCGCGATTGGCCTGCGTCAGGGACCTGGCCAACTCAGCAGTACGGGCTTCCAGGCGTGCGTCGAGGATTGAGGTCAGCAAGGCAATCGCCAGCACGGCCAGGGTGGTGATCAGTACCAGATTGTCCAGGCCCTTGCCGCTCAAGCCATCGAGGGAGCCGCAAAAACTGCCCTCGCTGAATTGCGCCGCCGCCATCCCGGTGTAGTGCATGCCGACGATGGCAACACCCATCACCACCGCGGCACCGGCGCGGGCCAGGCGTACATGGGGCGTGTTCTGGCGAAGATGAAAGGCAATCCACAACGCTGCCGCGCAGGCCACCACGGCGATCAACAAGGAGGCGCCGAACAACGTCGGGTCATAATCGATGCCCGGCTGCATCCGCAACGCGGCCATGCCGGTGTAATGCATGGCACTGATGCCGGTGCCCATCACCAGCGCGCCGAACGCCAACTGCCAGGCCCGCAGTTGGGGCTGGCTGACCAACCACAAGGCAAAGCCGCTGGAAAGAATGGCGATCAACAGCGACAGTGCGGTGATCGCCACGTCGTAGCCAAGCTCCACCGGCAACGTGAAGGCGAGCATGCCGATAAAATGCATCGACCAGATGCCCACGCCCATCGCCAGCGCGCCACCGGCCATCCAGAAATGCTTGGCGCGGCCCTGGGCCGTGGCGATACGCCCAGTCAGGTCCAGGGCGGTATAGGACGCCAGGATGGCAACAAACAAAGAAATCGAAACGAGAGCAGGTGAATAGCTACCGATTAGCATGGGTTTTTCTCGTGACCAGAAGGCCGTACTGCGTCCATGCCCGGTTGAAAAGTCGGCGATTGTACACAATCGGTACGGCCGTGCACGGACCGCACATCAAAAAGCCATCATCCTTGGAAAAATTGCGACGAAAGACACTGGGTTCTTAACGACCGGTGGTTTGTGGGAGCAACTGTCGCGGATGATTCATACTTCGAGCCTCGCCACGCGACAGTGAAGCCCCATGCCACGTCTTACCCGCACCCATCCGCGACTCTCCCTGGCCACCGTCATCGGCCTGGCAGCAGGCCTGTTGATCCCGACGGATTCGATCATCAGCAATATCCTTATCGGCTGGAACACCGGGGTCTGGAGCTATCTGCTGCTGATGTTCTGGCTGACGGTGCGGGCCAAGGCGCCAGATGTGAAGCGCATCGCCGAAATGGAAGACGAGAATGCCGGGTTGGTGCTGCTGATGGTCTGCATCGCGGCACTGGCGAGCCTGGCGACCATTACCTTTGAACTGGCCGGCAGCCGCGAGCTGCAAACCGCCGACAAGTTGCTGCATTACGGCGTGACCGCGTTGACCGTGATCGGCTCATGGTTGTTGATCGGGGTGATCTTCAGCGTTCATTACGCCCGCTTGTTTTACACCTGGAACGGCAAGGAGCCGGCCCTGCGTTTTGCCGAGGGACTGACGACACCCAACTATTGGGACTTCCTGTACTTCTCGTTCACCATCGGCGTGGCGGTGCAGACCTCGGACGTGGGGGTTGCCACGCGGCAGTTGCGCAAGATTGTGCTGGCGCAGTCGTTGATCGGGTTTGTGTTCAACACGGCGATATTGGGGTTTTCGATCAATATTGCGGCGGGGTTGTTTGGGTGACTTGTTTTGGGGCCACGTTGTGGCCCAGCGGGAGCAAACTTCCACGGTGTCAGGCTTCAGGTGTCGGCAGCCACAGCCTGAAGCGTGCCCCTCCTAGCGGCGAATTCTCGACCGTCAGCGTGCCGCCCTGGGCTTGCAGGGCGCGGCGGCTGATCGCCAGGCCGAGGCCGAAGCCGCCGGTGGCGCGGTCGCGGCTGCGGTCCAGGCGATAGAACGGCTCGAACACGCGCTCGCGCTCGCTGTCCGGAATGCCGATGCCGTCATCGTCGACCCAGATTTCACACCCCTGTTCGCTGACCAGCACACCGACCTGTATGCGCTTTTCACAGTAGCGCATGGCATTGCGCAGCAGGTTCTGCAAGGCGCGGGCGGTGAGGCGCGGGTCCAGCACAAAACGCTCCAGCGCCCCGTGCAGCAGCACGTCGATCACCACCTCCGGCGCGGCCAGGTCTTCATCGAGGCTGCCGAGGATGCTGTCGATGAACTCGTCCAGCGGCACTTCGACCCGCTCCGGCAAACACTCCGGGTTTTGCAGACGACTGTAGGACAACAACTCCAGTACCAACTCGTCCAGCTCACGAATGTGCGCCACCAACCCTTGCAGGCGCTCGCGGCTGGCCGCTGGCATGTCCTCCGACAACGCCAGGGCCAAGCCGAAATCGAGCCGGGTCAGCGGCGTGCGCAGTTCATGGGATACGGCATTGAGCAGGTCCCGCTGCTGGTTGAGCAGGTTCTCGATGTCGCCGGCCATGGTGTCGAACACATGGGCCAGGCTGCCGATGTTGGAACTCGGCGCGATCTTCGTACGCTCACTTAAATGTCCCTTGCCGAAACGCTCGGCGGTGAACTTGAGGCGCTCCAGATCACGCCAGTGCGGGCGTAGCCAGAGCAGCAGGCAGGCCAGCATCGTGGCGCCGATCAGCACATTGATGCTCCAGTAGAGCCAACTCACGTCCGCCGGGTCGGGCGGGACGATCATCTTTACCGCCGTGCGCTCGTCCAACGGCGCCGCCGCGAGGGTGCGCCAACCCCAGTCGCCGATGCGCACCACGTTCTCGCCACGCTTGAGGCGCGCCTGCTCGGTGTCGGTGAAACCCGTGTCCTCGGTGGTCGCCAGCTCGATGCGCAACGGCTCGAACTCCTTGTCCATCTGCGCCGCCAGCGCCGGCCATTGCTCGCTGGGCACGGCGCGGAACTGCTTGACGATCAAGGTTTGCAGCCCACGGGAATAATCGAGGTTGTACGCCTGGAAACGCTCATGAAACAGGCGGATCACCAATTCCGGCATCAGGTAGATCGCCGCGCTGTAGGAAACGATGGTGACGAGATAGAGACGAATCAGCAGCTTCCACATCGATCAGCATTCCCACTCGGAGCGGCTGAACAGGTAGCCCTTTCCCCAAACGGTCTTGATCTTGCGCGCCTCGCCGGCGTTGTCGTCGAACTTGCGCCGTAGCTTGGAAATGGCCACGTCCACCGAGCGATCGGTGCCATTGAACTCGATGCCGCGCAGGCGTTGCAGGATCTGATCGCGGCTCAGCACTTCGCCTGAATGCCGGGCCAACACCACCAGCAGGTTGTACTCGCCACTGGACAGCTCCACCGGTTGGCCGCGCCAGGTCACCGTGCGCTCGGACAGGTCGATGCACAGGTTGCCCATGACGATGCGGTCGTTAACGGTCTGCGGTTCGGTCAGGCTGCTGCGCCGCAGCAACGTGCGCACCCGAGCGAGAAGCACCCGCGGCTCGCAGGGTTTGGTGACATAGTCGTCGGCGCCCATCTCCAGGCCCAGCACCTGGTCGTGGCTGTCGTCCCGGGCGGTGAGCATCAGGATTGGCAACGTCGCCGAATCGGCCCGTAGCAGGCGGCAGACCTGCAAGCCGTCCAGCCCCGGCAGCATCAGGTCGAGAATCACCAGGTCCGGCGGATTGGCCCGCGCCCGCTCACGTACGTGATCGCCCCGGTTAAGCACGCTGACGTGATAGCCGTTGCGCTCCAGATAGCTGGCGATCAGTTCGCAGAGGGCGGCGTCGTCTTCGACGAGGAGGATGTTGGGCATAGGTGGGTCCGCTAAGTGCTGTGGCGCCTGGCAGGGCCTCATTGCGAGCAAGCTCGCCTCCACACAGGTCTTCGGTACGGCGCAAAAGCACTGTGGGAGCGAGCTTGCTCGCGATGGCGACATATCCGGCGCAGGAAATCTCAAGCCGCCAAGGATATACGCCCTCGTCCACCCATGAGCAAAACCCTTACACAATTTCACACACGCCCACGGCGTTATATCGCAAATAAAGAAATGCCCCGACATTTGTCGAGGCATTTCAATTCAACCCAAAGCAGGAACCATTACTTAGAAGAAATAGCTCACCCGCAGGCTCCCGCTCCAATCCTGGCTGACCGTTGTCCCCTTGCTGCCGCCGACCTGACCCGACACCTGCCAGTTACGCTGAGCTGGCGTCCACTTCAAGCCCGCGCCGTATTCAAACGCGGTACTGGCACGGTCGTCATCGAAGCTGTCATCGTTGATCCGGACTTCGTTGGTCTTCACGAACTCATGGTTGACGCCGGCCGACAGGCTAGGCTCCAACAGGCTGCCGTTGTCGAGACTGATTACGCGCCCGCCCCTTACGCCGACATTTCCCTGCACGGAGCGCATGGTGTCGGCCTTGACCTCAAGGCCGTTGTCGAGTCGATAGCTGTCGCTCTGGGTCACGCCCATCGAGACCCGCACCTGTGGCTCGATGAAGTAATCATCTTGCAAGCGAATGTGCTTGCCCACAGCCACCGAACCGCTGGCACCCAGCGCCTTGTAATCACCCTTGGAGCGCGTCCCGTCGCTCATGGTCACCCTGGCCTTGTTGTTGAACTGGTTGATCTTTGCCATGGCATTGACAAATACACCGCTCTGGACGTCGAAGGTGCTGCCGTAAACCCCGAAGTTCACGCTGTCGACCGTTGCGCTGGACCCATAACGCAGGTCCATGTTGGTGTGGCTGGTACCCACGAACCCACCCAGGACCCATGCGCGATCACCGATATCCACCAGGGTATCGGCGCCGCCGGTGATTCCGTTCTGGTTCTGCGAATAGCCATCACCATAGGCATTATCGACGCTGTACTGATTGCCGTAGGTGCGTATCCAGACACTGTTACTCAATTTGCTGTCGTTATCGGTGGCCGAACGCATCGACGCATCGGGCCGTGCGCTGAGCCCTCGGTCACCGATCTGGTCATTGAGCATGTTCATCTCGGCGTTCAACACGCTGCGAGCACTGCCGGCCAAGGCCAAGGCAGTATTGGTGGACGGGCTGACGGTGTCTCGGTCGGGATTGAGGTACAAACCTTCCCCGTCCTTCTTCAACCGATAGACGAACGTGCCGGCATCGACTGTCTCACGACCACCCAGCGAGAAACTCGCGTCGCCAGCAGCGATGTTACCGATCTTGACGGCTTCGGCACTGGTTGGGGTAGTTCCCGTTGCGGAGACAAGTAATTGATGTTGGCCACTGGCGGTACCGGTCACATTGAGGAAGTCCGTGGTGCCGTTCCCCAGGTCGGTGCCCATGACAAAGGTGCCGTTACCGGACAGCTCGCCGATATTCAATTGTTGGAATTGCTCATTGGTGCCCATGCGGACCACACCACTGCTCAGACCGAGGCGCTGCACGGTACTGTCACCCGTCATCACCCATTGCGCCGCATTGTTGATATTCAAGTTACTGGAGTTGGTGATCTGGCCGGTCAGCACAGATCCGTTATTGAGCAATACGCTACCGTTGGCATCCGAGAGGACGTCGCCGGTCATCTGGCTGTTGTTGTCCAGCTTCAGGTCGAATACGTTTTCCACGTTACCGTTGATCACCGAGCCGTTATTCAAATTAACGACCGCTCCCGTACCCGCAACGGCCAGTACGTTGCCGTTCAGCGTACTGTTGCTGTTGAGGTTGGTGTTGGTAACATTTTGCAGATTGCCTTCAAGGGAAGAGCCATTCTGCATCAGCCACGACACGGTGCTGCCGGTGTCGGCAATGATGTTGCCGCGTAACGCGCTTGCATCGACATTGACATTGACGGTGGAGCTATTGGCGGCCTGCAACAGCGTCCCGTTACCACCGTTCAACTGCGAGCCATTGAGCACGTTGATATTCGCAACAGCACCTGGCGCACCGAAGGAGCCGACGACGATTGCCGAGCCCGTGCCCCCCGTTACGAGTGTACTGTTCAATGTCACCGTACTGGAATTGACGCCCGTAATGTCCACGCCGACTTGTAGGCCGTCCTGCCCACCGGTAATGGTACTTCCGGTCGCCGAAAGCGTGGCCCCTTCCAGCCGAACGCCATAACTGGTGGCGCCGGTGCCACGCAAGGTCGAGTCGTTGACTGTCAGGACGCTGAAGCCCACGGCATCTGCACCGCCGATAACACCGCTAATGGTGCTTCCGCCAGTAACCGTGGCACTGGAGGCGGTCGGAGTATTGACGTTGCGCCCCAACAACAGGCCCATGCTGTTAGTGCTGGTAATGGTGCTGGCATCGATAGTGGCAGCGCTGTCGCTAAGGGCGAGCCCCCCCCTTCCCGTCGAGCTCGTCACAGTCGCACCAGACATCGCGACGTTGGAGCCCTCGCGGGCTTCAATCCGCTCACTCTGCCCACCATTGAATACGACATTGGCATTTTCCGAACGGATCGTGAGCGCGTTGGCACTATTTATCGTTAATGTTCCGCCCTGGGACACAGCCCAGGCTTCTGGCGCCGGAGGATTGGTGACCGTTGCACTTTCGCCGGGAACAAGAACTCTGGCATGAACTGCAGGGGTACCGACAAGTAATATGGCGAGCAGGCATCCCGCCTTCTTAGGTGTTATAAACAATGGTAAATCAGACATAAGCACTCCGGACGACAAGCTTCAGGAAACCTTTCGCAAAGACAAAAAGTCATTAAAAAACGTTCGCTAGACTAAACAGCAACCAGAACGATAGATGTCGGAATTTCCTTCATGAGAAGTAGGATTAATCCGCTTATAAGGACTGTCATAACAGCTCGCCGGGCCAACAGTATCGCGAGAGAGCCTGTCTCTCCCGCGACACATACCTCATGATGTTTTAGGGAGCAGCAACAGCCGCTGTCCTGTCGCAATACTCGAAACTGTTCGAGATGTTATCCATCTGCTTGATGATGGGGATCGAGCTTTGCGTACCACTAATATTGGCGGTGTACCAGTACTTGCCATATGCAACTGTATTGCGGAATGGCTGCGCAAGTTTAAATACTGCAGCATCGGCAACGGTAGCGACATCGGGTGTAGCGGCGTCCAGAATAGTATGCGAGTTTGAAACATCCGTCCCCGTGATGAGATTAGTTCCAGCGGCATCCGTATAAGCGGCAAAATGTACCGTAATGATCGTGCCCGTTGGAAGGTTGGTTGGATCTTTAGGAATCGTCATTGATAAAGTCCAAGTGGCAGTCGTAACAGGCTGAAGCATCGCAAAACACTCTATAAAGTCCCTGACGGCAGGATTGCGAACCCTGATAATTGGGGGCTGTAGATCAATCCTCCGCCCTTGAACAGTGACTGTTTGGGAAGGCGATCTAATTACATTTTTGTCGATCCCTGTTTTCTGCCGCGTCCAGTGAGCGAGCACGGAAGGGGTGGGAAGCGCGGCTATGACAGTCGCCAAAATAGGCACTTCAAATTCGTCCGCGTTATTAAAAGGTGAAAAGTCGCCCACGAGCTGATTATTCACATAACACTTGACCGTTTCCGATGGCGCGATAGGCGGATCCGTCAGGGCGAGCACCACTTTAAACTTACCGGCTTTGTCGCGATCTCCTGGTTCAAGCACGTTGGGCGTCTGGGATTGCCCCGTTACTACAGGCAACTGAAATGCTGGGTTGGTCAGGTCAGGCAATTCCGGATATAGCCCACCTGGAGGATAAAGATCCAACCAGAAATTCAGAATAGGAGAAGCAAATGCCGTTATTGGCGTCCCCCTTTCCAATTCAACATAGGCTCTGACTTCCATGGGATCGGTTGAGGCACCAAAAATATCGGCCAGCCCATTATCATAAGGAATTGGGAAATTCAAATCGACATCGGCAAGGGGTTGGGGGCCAAACACTATATAATTGGTCTGGTTACCTGGCTCATCAATGTAAAACTTAATTTGGTCACCGGGTTCCGCATTATCGATGGGTAACCGCTCGACGATACCCAACACTCCGCTGCCGGCAAAATCATCGAGGTATATGGCTGTCGCCCCGTCCGGATCAGTGACCGGGACTAAAGGACGCTTATTCAAGACAGGATCCAGCGCAAGCGCCAACGTCAGCACGGCGGCGGACGTTGAGCTCGCACTTCTGTTTCCAGGGAGGTCCGTCCAGAAATAATGGATGTTGACGCGCCCGTTCGGCAGCCCTCGTAATTCGCTGCTCGCTACCGTAAAAGCGCCAGTAGCACCGACTGCTGCGTTAAAGACCTCAAGATCCACACCGCCTGCAGTAAGATGGACCTCTAGCACATCGTCCAAACGACGCAGCGGATAGGCGACATTGACCGTAAACTCCAAATTTGCGTTAGCAGCCAGCCACGCTTCGTTGATGGTTCTCAATGCATCCGAGGGCCCATTGGTCAAGGTCGGTGTAGGTGCAGGCGGGCCTTTTCTTCGCGTTGGGAACTTGACTTCGAACGGTGCCGTTCGGTCTATGTTGAACTCCACGACATTTGACGGATCATCGACGCCTCCGCTCCCTTTATACATAATCAACTTAACCTGCCAACGGGTAGGCTCCGGGGGCTGGGCATCCTCGGTAAAATCATCCGCTGGAAACTCAATAGGTATGGTGCCCGAAGGCCGATCAGCGATATCCCCAAGTTCTACCGTGTATTTAGGATCCCCAATATCTCCTCCTGCCTTGGCATAATACAAATCTACGTTATCGAGATTGTCTTCGTCCAATGGCCGCGTTAATTTCACAATAAGTTTACCGGACTCCAAAACAACAATCGGAATTGACTCATCCGCCAATGTATCGACAGCGATATCTATTGAAGCAATACCCGAATGCGTCGAGATGGGGCGCGGTTTCGGAGGAAGTAATTTCATAGCCATTTCAGTGTCTCCAGTTGCATTAATATTTGAAGGACCACTTCCACCAGATGTAGCCCTGTCTATTTTTACCACCCCTTCACTTGACTCCGCCACGAGCCGCCCCCCTTGGAATATCTGATAAACAACCACGGCAGAGTCATTATTAAATAAACGACTAATGTATGATTCAAACGGAACAACCAAATCAAATCCATTTGCTATGTCTTGTACTTGAAGCGTCCGTTCCCAAACACCGAAGGTTCCAGGCACTGGCGGACCGCTGCCATTCAGGCTTGAATAACCTTGCCATTGAACCTTTGCCTGATCCCCTGGCAGCGCAATATTGGTCAAACTCGGCACTCTGATCGTAGCGCCACTGGTCATCGGCGGATCGCTCCGATTATTCAAATAGCCCCAGTCATTTGCCTGAGGGAAGCTTGGTTCGTCCAATATGATGAGTGGCGTATGATCTATGGTGAGTTGTCTCTTGGGAGAGGGATCATCAATGCCGCCTGAAGCCTTCCATATCTTATAGTAAAGATGTGCCACGCCATCATTTTTCAAATGCTGAGGTGTCAAATCGAAGTATAAAAAAACGTCACTCAACGGTACTGGATAAAGCTTTTCATACAGATTTGTCTCTTGTCCATTTTGAACCCAAATAATCCAGAGCTCATCTTTGGGCTCCGGGGCCGGCCAATACGGAATAACAATTTTAGTCCCTAGCTGTAAAATGTCGCGAGACACATGACCTTCCAGATCATTATCATCTACGCCTTCCACCGTGAGGGGCTTCGCCAGAACTCCGCCACCAGCGCTTTGCACGTGATTTTCTTCTAACGAAGCCATCATGATCACCTTGTCAATGACTTGAATCGAAGTCTTCGAAACCCGTAAGGCTATTTAGCGCCCGGCGATAATTATTTCCTACTGTCAGATCTGACAGGTAACAGCGCCGTTCATCCGATAAACAAGAGAACCGAGGCTTGATTAAACGGAGGAAGGAATCAAACAAATTACGAGGGGGGAAGGCCCCTTGATAGCGGACGAGCCCCTCTCCGTTACCAATGGATCAGAATGGGATCAGCGCTAACTTAATGGTTAGACAGAAGCATCTACTAGCCGCGTGGCGCAATCTGCAATCCGTCCACAAGCAACGGCCAGTTGCCTCTTGTCAACCACCAACCCAATCCGAATATGCCCCGCCGCACTCTGCCCGAACGCCTCCCCCGCCAGCACCGACACGCCATAACCGTCCAGCAGCCGCTCTGCAAATGCCTGAGCTGCCAAACCGGTCTCGCGTACATCGACCATCACGAACATGCCGCCGTCGGGCCGCACGGGTTTGAGGCCGGGGCAGTTTCCAAGCGCTGCGCACACCAAATCCCGACGCTGGCGATATTCCTCACGCATCCGCGCCACTTCAGGCAGGTCCTGCTCCAACGCAACCTGGGCGGCGCGCTGAACGAAGTCGGGCAGGCCGAACAGCATGCACAGCGACAGGTTGGACAGATGTTCGGCAAGGGATTCGGGGCCGATGGCCCAGCCGATGCGCCAGCCGGTCATGGCGTGGGATTTGGACAGGCTGTTGATCGTCGCGGTGCGCTCGGCCATGCCCGGCAGGCCGGCCGGGCTGATGTGTTGGCCTTCGTAGAGCAGATCGCTGTAGACCTCGTCACTGATCAACCACAGGTCATGGTCGATGCACAATTGCGTCAAGGCTTGCCAGGTGGACAGCGGCAGGCTGGCGCCGGAGGGGTTGTTGGGGCTGTTGATGAGCATGGCGCGGGTGCGCGGGGTGATCAGCCGGGCGACATCGTTCGGCTGGACGCGGAAGCCATTTTCCGGCGTCACCGCCACCGGCACCACTTTCGCCCCGCAGGCACCAAAGACAGCTTCGTAGGTGACGTACATCGGCTCGGCGACAATCACTTCATCGCCGGGGTCGAGCAGGCATTGCGCGACGGCATAGACGGCACATTGCGCGCCGGGCAACACCGTAACGTGCTCGGCGCCCACCGGTTGGCCGCAGCGCTGTTGGTGTCGCCGGGCGATGCTGGCGCGCAGCGAGTGCAGGCCTCGGGTATCCGAATAATGGGTGTCACCCGCCCGCAAGCTGGTGACGGCGGCTTCGACAATGGCCGGCGGCGTGTCGAAATCCGGATCGCCCACCGAGAGCAACAGGACTTCCCTGCCCTCCTCGCGCATGGCCAGCGCCCGGTCATGAATTTCCCAGGCGGCGGCGCCGTCACCGGTGATGCGTTGGGTCAAGGCTGAGAAGCGCATGTGTTTCTCCTGTGGGCGCGGTGTCCGGTCTCAACCCTATCTCAATCAATCACAGATGCCAGTCAACGGCTGCAAATGGGTACGACCTGTCAGGTCTGACAGTAGCACCAGCGCACCGCCGTGCCATTTAATCGAGGGGCAATATCTGCGCACCGTCAATGACAAACCGCACAGCGGATGTCGGGAGGTAGGAATGGAAATGCTGACGCCGCTAAAGGTCTTTCACGCCCTGAGCAGCCACAAGGACGAGGACGGCCCGTATTACAGCGAAGAGAATCTCTTGCCCGATTGGGCAACCCAATTCGATCTGCTTCTGCAAATCCAGCACCCCTGGCCTGGCTCGGCCGTAGAAAACCAGAAGGACACGTTGCAACTATGGATGCTCAAGCCAGGCCGCCAGGTTTATGAACAGGTTGAAACCTTCGTTCTGGAAGGCCTGATTACCTTTCCGCGCTTCATAACGCTGGGCAAAGAGCATTTGGAAGAAGGCGTCAGCAAAGTGAAATTTGAGGTGATAACCCAAGCGGGTGAGTTTCATGAGTCCGAAGCAGTGACGTTCACCGTCGACAAACGGGTTCCCTTGAACGGTCAGAGACCGGTCGAAGCCGTGATTGATAACGAATTGACCGATGAGGGCGTGACCAATGCGTACCTGAAAGCGCACTGCTACATGGTCCCGGTAGTCATCCCGGTCTACGAAGGTCAGACCACCGGACAGCAGATTACCGTCTTCTGCGGAGGTCCCGACGCTCCGCCGGTGGCCGTGGCCGTGGTTCGCACCCCGGACCCGCTCAATGTGCCGGGAGGGCAGGCATTGCCGACGGTCGTGATGATTGCCGACTATGTCTTTCACTCTCTCGCCAACGGGGTACACATGCTGTTCTACCGGATCGCCAACCGCGCCGGGCTACAGACGACTAACTCCATGGGAGTTTTCATCCGCGTCGGGCATGCCGGTACCGGCTCGGCAAACAAGCCCCGGGACGGTGGACTACCCGCATGACCGGGCCTGCGCATTGACGCCCCGCCCTCGACCATGCTCTCCTGTGCGCCAGTTTGGGTGCCCTTCACAGGGTGAAACGGGAAACCGGTGAATCGTGTGCTTTACTTCAAGCCCACGTCAGTCCGGTGCTGCCCCCGCAACGGTAAACGAGCGAAGCGTCGAATCCACTGTGCATGCGCATGGGAAGGTGACGTTTGCTGGCACGGCCAAGGCCCTGTCCCTCGTGAGCCCGGAGACCGGCCCATGACTCATTGACAACAAACCCGCGGTGGGCGGGCGCTGTTCGAATCCCGGCGAGCCTTCGCCCGGGTTCTCATTGCGCTCGTTCCGCCCGCTGACAGACCAGAGGGAAGCGCCATGTCGACCATCAGCAGCACCGCCCGCACCATCAGCAGCACCGTCACCCTGAGCCAGCGCCTGGGCGCGGCGGTCCTCGCCTCGATCCTCGGCGCGGGCCTGGTTTATTTCGCCGGTTTCTCCCACATCGAAGCGGTGCACAACGCGGCCCACGACACACGGCACAGCGCCGCGTTCCCGTGCCACTGAGACCCAACGACATGATCAAGCGTATCGCGCAAACCGCTGGGTTCAGCGGGCTACTGGCCGCCCTGCTGCTGACCCTGCTGCAAAGTTTCTGGGTATCGCCGTTGATCCTCCAGGCGGAAACCTTCGAGAAGGCGCCGACGACCGAACTCCATGAACACGCCGCAGGGGCCGCACACACCCATGACGCCGAAGCCTGGGAACCGGAAGACGGCTGGCAGCGCGTGCTGTCCACGACAGGCGGTAACTTGGTGGTCGCGGTAGGTTTCGCGCTGATGCTGGCGGGCCTGTACACCCTGCGCGCGCCGACCCGTACGTCCCAAGGCTTGCTTTGGGGCCTGGCCGGCTACGCCACCTTCGTCCTGGCGCCGACCCTCGGCCTGCCACCGGAATTGCCCGGCACGGCAGCGGCGGATCTGGCCCAACGGCAGATGTGGTGGATCGGCACGGCAGCGTCCACGGCGGTGGGCATCGCGCTGATTGCGTTCGGTCGGCATTGGCTGTTGAAGGTGCTGGGCCTCGCCATCCTGGTGACGCCTCATGTGATCGGCGCGCCCCAGCCCGAAGTGCATTCGATGCTGGCTCCCGAGGCGCTGGAAACTGAGTTCAAGCTCGCCTCGCAATTGACCAACATTGCGTTCTGGTTGGCCTTGGGCCTGATCAGCGCCTGGCTGTTCCGCCGCGGCGCCCAGGCCCACCACGACGCATGAACGGCAAGCCGATCCTGGTGGTCGGCCTCGGCTGCCAGCGTGGTTGCCCGGCCAGTGTACTGCGGGCACTGCTTGACCAGACTTTGCAGGTCCACGGCATTACGCTCGATCAGGTACGGGCGTTGGCCAGCATCGATCTCAAGCGCGACGAACCGGGCCTGTTGGAGCTGGCAGGGCAGTTGTCGTTGCCGCTGACGTATTTCAGCGCCGCGGAACTGGCCAGCTATCAAGCGCGGCTCAGCCATCTATCCGAAATCGCCTTCGCACGTACGGGCTGCCATGGCGTCGCCGAAAGCGCCGCTCTGGCACTGGCCGATCGATTGGGCAATCCGCCCGCGACATTGCGGGTCACGCGTCAAAAAGACCCGCAGGCCACGTTGGCATTGGCGGTGACTTCGTAACGCTCGATAATCGCCCGCCGAATCATGAGCGCTGCTCATGCAAGCTCCCATCTTTCTACAGGAATCGGTCATGACCGTTTACTTCATCGGCGCCGGCCCCGGCGACCCCGAACTGATCACTGTAAAGGGCCAGCGGCTGATTCGCAGTTGCGCCGTGATCATCTACGCCGGTTCCCTGGTGCCGGCAGCGGTCCTGGAAGGCCATTGCGCCGAAAAGGTGGTCAACAGCGCCGAGCTGCACCTGGAACAGATTATCGATTTGATCAAGACCGCCCACCTCAAGGGCCAGGATGTGGCCCGTGTGCATTCCGGCGACCCAAGCCTTTATGGGGCGATCGGCGAGCAGATCCGTTGCCTGAGGGAACTGGGCATTCCTTTCGAAATCATTCCCGGCGTGACCGCCACCTCAGCCTGCGCCGCCCTGCTGGGTGCCGAGCTGACGTTACCGGACGTCTCCCAGAGCGTGATCCTGACCCGTTACGCGGACAAAACCGCCATGCCCATGGGAGAAGAACTGGTCAGCCTGGCGCAACACCGAGCGACCATGGCGATCCACTTGGGAGTTAATCATCTGGAAAAAATCGTTGATGAGCTGCTTCCGCACTATGGCGCGGATTGTCCGATAGCGGTGATACACCGGGCGACGTGGCCGGATCAGGATTGGGTTATGGGGACGCTTGAGGACATCGCCGGGAAGGTGCAGGCCAAGGGCTTCAGGCGTACGGCGTTGATTCTGGTGGGACGGGTGTTGGGCAATGATGTATTCAGCGAGTCGTCGCTGTACCGCGCCGGGCATGCGCATCTCTATAGGCCGTGACTTGTCGGCTCAACCGATTTTATGTGGGAGTTTTTGTGGCGAGGGGATCTATCCCCGCTGGGCCGCCCAGCAGCCCCATAATCCTGAATTTTGCGGCTGGATGAGGGGGCGCTACGCGCCCCAACGGGGATAAATCCCCTCGCCACGGCTAAATCCCGTCGCCACGGAGATCCCCTCGGCACAGAGATCCCATCGCGACAATCAGTAGTAGGCGTTTTCTTTCTGCGTGTGGTCGGTCACGTCGCGCACGCCCTTGAGTTCCGGGATGCGCTCGAGCAAGGTGCGCTCGATGCCTTCCTTCAAGGTGACGTCGGCCTGGCCGCAGCCTTGGCAGCCGCCGCCGAACTGGAGCACGGCGATGCCGTCTTCCACCACGTCGATCAGCGATACCTGGCCGCCGTGGCTGGCCAGCCCCGGGTTGATTTCGGTTTGCAGGTAATAGTTGATGCGCTCGTTGACCGGGCTGTCGGCGTTGACCATCGGCACTTTCGCGTTCGGCGCCTTGATGGTCAGTTGGCCGCCCATGCGGTCGGTGGCATAGTCGACCACCGCATCGTCCAGGAAAGCTTCGCTGAACGAGTCGATGTATGCGGTGAAGCTCTTGAGCCCCAGCGCGGTGTCCTCGGATTTTTCTTCCCCCGGCTTGCAGTAGGCAATGCAGGTTTCAGCATACTGGGTGCCGGGCTGGGTAATGAAAATGCGGATCCCGATACCCGGGGTGTTCTGCTTGGACAGCAGGTCGGCCAGGTAATCGTGGGCGGCATCGGTAATGGTAATGGCGGTCATGGAAACTCCTCGCAGGCTTGCCGGCAGTTTACGCCAATCATCGCGCCGGACAAAGTCCCAGTATTTTTGTCAGGAAAGCGTCCGACGGCGCAAGGGCCCGCCGTCGGCTGCTTGTTCAGAGGTTCTGGTAGCGATTCATGTCCAGTACACCCGCTTCCACGGGGTCGGTTTCCTGGATGTATCGGCTCAAGTCATGGAAATACTGCCAGAACTGCGGGTGACTGCGCCGGATCCCCCAGCGCTCGACGATGCGCTCGAATGCCGCTGCGTCCGGCGCGCGTTCCATTGCATCGACGAACGCCGGCACCTGCCCGGCGGGGATGTTGAAGATGAAGTTCGGATAGCTGCTGAGCACACCCGGGTAGATGGTCAGCGTGTCCAACCCTGGCTGGTAGCGGCTTTCTTCGCCCAGCAGGAACGCCACGTTGCTGTGGGCGCGGTTGCGCAGCAGGCTGTAGACCTCACGGCGACCGCTCGCGGTTTCGACGCGCAGCATCGTCGCCTCCGGCAATTGGTCGATCACCTTCAAGCCCGCCGCCGGGCGTGACACCAAGCGATTTAACGCCTGCTCGGCGTTCTGCAGCGTTGGATCGATGTTCGGGCGCGAGCAATAGGCGCCGTCGCAGCGATTGATCGGATCGGGACGAGCGTTCAGTTCGCCATAACGGGCCAGCAACTGATGGGCGAAATCGCGCTTGGGGTCCGCCTCGCTGAGCTTGAGGGCGGTCGGTTTATCGTCGTCGATCGCCTCGTAATCGAGCCACATCTTGAACTTCCCTCCAGCCTGATACCAGTCGTCCAGATAGCCCTCGCGGGAATCGGCTGGCATCAGGCGCAGGAAATTTTGTTCCGCGCCATTGCGGATCAAGTCGAAATACAGCCGGGTCTGGGCCTGGTGGGAGACGTTGCCGAACACGTCGAAATTCACCGCCAGTTGATAATAGGTGCGCTCCAGCAGCGGGAAGTCGAACAGCCACATCGTCTGCGGCACGTCGCCAATCAAGCCCTTGGTCACCGAGGCACTGTCGAAATGCCGGAAGATGCTCAGCAGCGCATTGTCATTGCCGGCCCACAGCGTCGACCAGCTCGGCGCCGGCAGCTCGGCGTAACTGTCGCGGCGCAGGGCTTCGTATTCGTTGCGCTTGTCGCGGTAGTCGAGCCAGAGGCCGAGGACACTCCCCACGTCATCGTTCTGCCCCGGCATCGCCAGCAGCGGTGTGGCCTGGCCGCGGTAGTTCGGGTCGGTGATGTACAGGTCATGTTCAGGGGCCTGGAACAGCGCCCAGAAGTTATCGCGAATAACGTCCGTGGCGATCTGGCCCCGACACACCGGACCGCGGATGAAGGTACGCACGAAATACTCGGCGTTATCGAGCATGAATTGGTAGCGGGCCTGGGCCGGGATCGCCTCGAACGTGGAAAACGGATTGGCCCGGCGCTCCGGCCCGTAGCCCGGCAACGCGCTGACCTGCCAGTTGCCGCTATAGAACAGGCTCTTGATCCGCGCCATTTTCGCCGCGCTCAAGCCGTAGGTGATGTGGGTCTTGTGCACAATCACCCCCTGCACCGGCCACAGCCGGTAATAGATGCGGGTGCCGGGGTCATCGTTGGGGCGACGGGTGTTGATCAGGTCGATCGGCTGGCCGGTGGGCGTGCGCGAACGCACCCACTGGAAGAAATGCCCCGGCTCGCCGCCCTTGAAATAGATGTGCGCTAAAAACCAATGTTCGAACAACCAGCGGCCCACCAGGCTTTCCCGTGCGCCGGGGGCGTTGAGCAGGTTTTCCCATTGCACCACCTGCAGGGCTTCGGCGGCACTCGGTGCCAAGGCCTGCTGGTCGATAGGCGCGCCGGCGGCCAGCCAGCGCTGCAGCGTCTGGTATTGCTGATCGGTCAGGCCAGTGACCGCCAGAGGCATGCCTTCCTTTGGATGGATAGCCGCGTAGGCTTCAAATTGGTCTGGCATCGGGCAACTGTTGTTGCGATTGAGCCCAAGCACGATGTCTTCGGGCAACTTGGCGTTCGGCTGCAATGGCGTGCTGTGCCCTAGCTCCAGCATGCGGGCCATCAACGCAGCCTGGCTGCCCTGGGCATCGATGACCGAATAGAAACCCTTGCGCTGCCAGGCCCGCTGGCCGGACGCATCATAGAACAACCGAGTCGGATCGGCGGCCTGGCGTCGTTCGCCGTCGTACACCGACAGCTTGCTCGCCCCTCGTGCCGCACCTTCGCCGCTGCCCAGGTTCAACTGGCAGGGAGAGTCGTAGCAGGCATGACAGGCCACGCATTTCTCTGTGAAGATCGGCTGGATGTCGCGGGCATAGGAAATCGCGGGAGTGGGATTCCCGGCGGCTGCGGTAAAAGACAACAGCAGCAACAGACTGCCGAATAAGACGCGGTACGGCATGTCTCGGTCCCTAAGAGATAATTCGGCGATTCTACCGGGCCAGCATCGCCTTGCAAACATGAGCAGCTTTCATGCAAAAGCCTCACATGATCAAATCCTGCGCAGGTTTGCTATTATCCCGGCCTTCGTAATGGTCTTTTTTTCCGGGTAGTCCTATGTCTGATCGCAGCGCTCGCCTTTATCTTCTCCAGCAAGCCCTCAAGGAACGCATCCTGATCCTCGATGGCGGCATGGGCACGATGATCCAGAGCTACAAGCTGGAAGAACAGGACTACCGTGGCAAGCGTTTTGCCGATTGGCCAAGCGACGTCAAGGGCAACAACGATCTGCTGGTGCTGACTCGCCCCGACGTGATCGGCGCCATTGAAAAAGCCTACCTGGATGCCGGCGCCGACATCCTGGAAACCAACACCTTCAACGCCACCCAAGTGTCGCAGGCCGACTACGGCATGCAGGGCCTGGCCTTTGAGCTGAACCTGGAAGGCGCACGCCTGGCCCGCAAGGTCGCCGATGCCAAGACCCTCGAAACGCCGGACAAGCCGCGCTTCGTTGCCGGTGTGCTCGGCCCGACCAGCCGCACCTGCTCGCTGTCACCTGACGTGAACAACCCAGGCTACCGCAACGTGACCTTCGACGAACTGGTGGAGAACTACACCGAGGCCACCAAGGGGCTGATCGAAGGCGGCGCCGACCTGATCCTCATCGAAACCATCTTCGACACACTCAACGCCAAGGCCGCCATCTTCGCCGTGCAAGGCGTCTATGAAGAATTGGGCGTCGAGTTGCCAATCATGATTTCCGGCACCATCACCGACGCCTCCGGCCGCACCCTCTCCGGCCAGACCACCGAAGCCTTCTGGAACTCGGTGGCCCACGCCAAGCCCATTTCCGTCGGCCTGAACTGCGCCCTCGGTGCCAGCGAACTGCGCCCGTACCTGGAAGAGCTGTCGAACAAGGCCAGCACCCACGTATCGGCCCACCCCAACGCCGGCCTGCCCAACGAATTCGGTGAGTACGATGAACTGCCGGTGGACACCGCCAAGGTCATCGAAGAGTTCGCCCAGAGCGGTTTCCTGAACATCGTCGGCGGCTGCTGCGGCACCACCCCGGCGCACATCGAAGCCATCGCCAAGGCCGTGGCCGGCTATGCCCCGCGGCAGATTCCGGAGATTCCACGGGCGTGCCGCCTGTCAGGCCTGGAACCGTTCACCATCGACCGCAACTCGTTGTTCGTCAACGTCGGCGAGCGGACCAACATCACCGGCTCCGCCAAGTTCGCCCGGCTGATCCGCGAGGACAACTACACCGAAGCATTGGAAGTGGCCCTGCAACAGGTCGAGGCCGGCGCCCAGGTGATCGACATCAACATGGACGAGGGCATGCTCGATTCGAAGAAGGCCATGGTGACCTTCCTCAATCTGATTGCCGGCGAACCGGACATTTCCCGGGTGCCGATCATGATCGACTCGTCCAAATGGGAAGTGATCGAAGCGGGCCTCAAGTGCATCCAGGGCAAGGGCATCGTCAACTCCATCAGCATGAAGGAAGGCGTCGAGCAGTTCATCCACCACGCCAAGCTGTGCAAGCGCTACGGCGCCGCCGTGGTGGTGATGGCCTTCGACGAAGCCGGCCAGGCCGACACCGAGGCGCGCAAGAAGGAAATCTGCAAGCGCTCCTACGACATCCTGGTCAATGAAGTCGGTTTCCCGCCGGAAGACATCATCTTCGACCCGAACATCTTCGCTGTCGCCACCGGCATCGAAGAGCACAACAACTATGCCGTGGATTTCATCAACGCCTGCGCCTATATCCGCGACGAACTGCCGTATGCGCTGACCTCCGGCGGCGTGTCCAACGTGTCGTTCTCGTTCCGCGGCAACAACCCGGTGCGCGAAGCGATCCACTCGGTGTTCCTGCTGTATGCGATCCGCGCGGGCCTGACCATGGGCATCGTCAACGCCGGCCAACTGGAGATCTACGACCAGATCCCGGTAGAGCTGCGCGACGCCGTGGAAGACGTGATCCTCAACCGCACCCCCGAGGGCACTGATGCCCTGCTCGCCATCGCCGACAAGTACAAGGGCGACGGCAGCGTCAAGGAAGCGGAAACCGAGGAATGGCGCGGCTGGGAAGTGAACAAGCGCCTGGAGCACGCGCTGGTCAAGGGCATCACCACTCACATCGTCGAAGACACCGAGGAGTCGCGGCTGTCGTTCGCCCGGCCGATCGAAGTCATCGAAGGCCCGCTGATGGCCGGCATGAACATCGTCGGCGACCTGTTTGGCGCCGGCAAGATGTTCCTGCCCCAAGTGGTCAAGTCCGCCCGCGTGATGAAGCAAGCGGTGGCGCACCTGATCCCGTTCATCGAGGCGGAAAAAGGCGACAAGCCTGAAGCCAAGGGCAAGATCCTCATGGCGACGGTCAAGGGCGACGTGCATGACATCGGCAAGAACATCGTCGGCGTGGTGCTGGGGTGCAACGGCTATGACATCGTCGATTTGGGCGTGATGGTACCGGCGGAGAAAATCCTGCAGGTGGCCAAGGAAGAGAAGTGCGACATCATCGGCCTGTCCGGCCTGATCACCCCGTCCCTGGACGAGATGGTGCACGTGGCGCGGGAGATGCAGCGCCAGGATTTCCATTTGCCACTGATGATCGGCGGCGCCACCACCTCCAAGGCCCACACGGCGGTGAAGATCGAGCCCAAGTACAGTAACGACGCGGTGATCTACGTCACCGACGCTTCCCGCGCCGTCGGCGTGGCGACCCAGTTACTGTCCAAGGAACTCAAGCCGGCGTTCGTCGAGAAAACCCGCCAGGACTACATCGACGTGCGCGAGCGCACCTCCAACCGCAGCGCCCGCACCGAGCGCCTGAGCTACCCCGCCGCCGTGGCCAAGAAGCCGCAGTTCGACTGGAGCAGCTACCAGCCGGTCAAGCCGACTTTCACCGGCGCACGGGTGCTGGACGACATCGACTTGAACGTGCTGGCCGAGTACATCGACTGGACGCCGTTCTTCATTTCCTGGGACCTGGCCGGCAAGTACCCACGCATCCTCACCGACGAAGTGGTTGGCGAAGCGGCCACCGCGCTGTACGCCGATGCCCGGGCGATGCTGCGCAAGCTGATCGACGAAAAGCTCATCCGCGCCCGCGCCGTGTTCGGCTTCTGGCCGGCCAACCAGGTGCATGACGACGACCTGGAAGTCTACGGCGACGACGGCAAGCCACTGGCGCGCCTGCATCACCTGCGCCAGCAGATCATCAAGACCGACGGCAAGCCGAACTTCTCCCTGGCCGATTTCGTCGCGCCGAAGGACAGCGGCGTCACCGATTACGTTGGCGGCTTTATCACCACCGCCGGCATCGGCGCCGAAGAAGTTGCCAAGGCCTATCAGGAGGCCGGCGACGACTACAACTCGATCATGGTCAAGGCCCTCGCCGACCGTCTGGCCGAA
This sequence comes from Pseudomonas frederiksbergensis, assembly GCF_035751725.1. GTDB lineage: Bacteria > Pseudomonadota > Gammaproteobacteria > Pseudomonadales > Pseudomonadaceae > Aquipseudomonas > Aquipseudomonas frederiksbergensis_A. Next base: position 3,643,330 of record NZ_CP142104.1, read on the forward strand.
GCCTGCGCCGAATGGCTGCACCAGCAGGTGCGCAAGGAGCATTGGGGTTACGCCAAGGACGAAAGCCTGGACAACGAGGCGCTGATCAAGGAGCAATACACGGGCATCCGCCCTGCCCCCGGCTACCCGGCCTGCCCGGATCACACCGAGAAAGCCACCCTGTTCCGCCTGCTCGATCCAGAGGCCAGCGAACTGAAAGCCGGGCGCAGCGGCGTGTTCCTTACCGAACACTACGCGATGTTCCCGGCGGCGGCGGTCAGCGGCTGGTACTTCGCCCATCCCCAGGCGCAGTACTTCGCCGTGGGCAAGATCGACAAGGATCAGGTGCAGAGCTACACCGCGCGCAAGGGTCAGGACTTGAGCGTGACTGAACGTTGGTTGGCGCCTAACCTGGGCTATGACAACTGATGTAAGGTCTTTTCAGACTAAATTGATTGCGGCCTTCGGCGGCGTCTTGGATTTACCGTCCTATAGAGCTGCCGAAGATCGCAATTCTCTTTAAAGGCTTTTATATCATTAAAAGCCTTTCGAACCTTGAAAACCCTGCCGACTATTTCTTGCGCACAGAAACAATAACATTGATAGGTTGCGTCCAGTCAGAATCTATTCTGCGAGCCTCCAACTTCAATAAACCATTGTAATACCCCACCGGAAGCGCCTCGTTATCTCGAGCATCGTACTGTATCTCAAGCCCGAGTGGAGAGCTGAGCAGACCGAGATAACGATTACTGTTCATATGTTCCCTCCAGCCGAGTTGTGCCTCTTCGACGCGAGTACCCCGTAACTTGACCAACACCTCGCTACCCGCTGCATTGAGCAACTTCGCATTCAACATCGTGAACTTTTCATCTGTACCTGGCGCCAGCTCAATAGGCCCCACACTTTGGGACAGGGCGACGACTCCCCCTCTGTAAAGCCGCTCAATCCCAGGAACTCGAATATAAGTCGCCACTTGATCTTCATTTCCACTGAGCACCAACATGCGCAGCCCTGCCAGTTCTGGGTTATAGCCCGTCAAGCGTGCCGTATTTTCTCGCCACACCCGAGTCATGTCGGCGGTTTGAGCATTGCCCAATGGCAACCCATGAGCATCCCTAACCGCCGGGTTTGAAAAATACGGCGCGCGATTTCCATAGCACAAACTCGTTTTGGTCTTGCCGTTGTCATGACCAAAATTGTAATCACGCCCATCTTGGTCCCAGCAATGTTTCCCGCCAGCGTTATGTGCAAGTTCGTGGCCAAATGTGTCAGATCCTGATGTGGTCCAACCCAATACGCTCGAATAACCAGGCTGGTATCCGCGGCCAGCAGTGCCTCCCTCCCATCCGCCATAGGCAGCGTTAAGATCGGTTTTGTACAGGCTTCTATAGGGACTCAACAACCCCTGCCAACTTGCCAATCCCTGGATTGAAGTATCGTAAGGCACATCAAATATATTAACGGCGGCAAGTCGCAGGGAAACATTAGTAACAAGCGAATTTCGCAATCTGAGATTAAGTTCCTCTACCTGCAGGAACGCAAATGCGAGAGGGTCCACCGACATTTTGCTCAGGGCATAGTCAGAAAAAGCCATCAACAAATCGATGTAGCGATGCTCTCCTGAGATCGTCACATCACGGCCCATCGGCTCTTGAGTTTCGACGGCGTCCGATTCCCTGGAGTCATTCGTCGAGGCCGGCGTGAATGAAGCGAGACCTTGCGCGTCTACACGGAGCAAACCGCGCTTACCGGGTTCATCAATCCTTGCGATGACCGCACCATCCGGCGACCTCACCACCACCAGCGAACCTGTCTCACCGTCACGGGTATACAAATTCCCGCTTTCTACCGTATGACCCTGCTCAACCTTGATTGCCGAACGCTCAAAGCGCGCGCTGCCGATCGCATCGGCATATACGCTGGTAGACGTCGCTTGGGGCGAATCTTCGGGGCTATCGGTTGCAGCACTGACCACTGCGGGCAGCGCAAGCAACAACGTCAGCGCTGCCAGACGGGCGCACCCAGCCGTAGAGGATGGATTTTCAGTATTCATGGCGTATTTCCTAGCAAAGACAGGAACCATGAGACTGATCCCATTAAAGCGGGACGACTACTGTCAGATATGACAGTAGCTAGAGCAGCGGACAAACCTACGCTACTAACATCAGCAAACCGACCCATCGACGGCACCGGTATCGACAGATCGGCCTTCAGATCTGCAACTGCGGATCAGTTACGGCGTGACGGCCCTGGTTGAGGCGACTGATTACCGGATGGCTCCGTCCCAGCGGCGACGTTCTGCAAGTCACTGATCTCTGTTCGCGTCAGTTCCACCAGTTTCTGAGTGCGCAAGGCATCGATCGCTCTGCCCTGCGCAGTGAGTTGCAGGTTGTATTGCTCCGTATCGACCGTGCCCTCGGCCCTGCGGTCCTCCAATTCATCCAAAAGCTCATGGCGCCTATTGGCAACGGCTTCGTTGATGTGGCTCATCTGTTCTGGATATCGCTCCTGAAGGTAGGTCGTCCAATAATCACGGGATGCCATGCTCACCAACAGCGCATCAGTGCGCTCTGCCTCGAGAATCGAGGCGCGCGTGCGCACTGCTCGCTCTCCACTGATCGGGGCGCCGAATGCCATGTGCGTAGGCTGCCCCGGCAAGTCGATGCCATCGCCCCATCCGCTCGTCAGCCCTATGCGATAGCGCAGGCGTATCTCTGCCCGATCCCTGCCCTGGCCAGCCGCTTCGGCCACCGTCTCGACCCTTTCCAGCCGGAACAATTGCCGCGACAAGCGCAGCAACGCCTGGCCCCGGAGGATCGGGCGATCCAGCGGAATGTCACGCAAGGCCTGAAAGACAAACACACGCACTTCCAGCTCGCTGAACGTCAGGATGCGGCCATCGATGCACGTACCGTGGGTTTCGGCTTCACGAAACAACAACTGCCGCAACTCGCTGTTTTCGCTGGCCGCCTCCATGACGTTCCAGACCCGCTGCGTCAGCTCCACGCGGGCATACCTGTAATCGAACGAGTCGCGTAACAACGCTATCAGTTGAAAGAACCGTTCGTGATCGTTTTCTTCGGCCAATAGCGACCAGATCCTGCTCCGGGCTGCAATCTGTTCACTGCTTGAACCGATCAGCCATGGCTCCAACGCCTCGGCCGATGTGTCGCCCGAAGGATCGAGAAGAGGCTCGACCGGAGCGACAGCGCCATGAGGATCGTCATGCACGTTGCCCCCTATCCCCTCATCGGAGCCATCATCAAAGTCCGAAAGATCGCCTTGCGGCGCGTCAAACATGGCAATCAAGCTATCGATATCGTCTCGTGAAAAACCCATGACCTCTTCGTGGTCATTCAGCTCAAGGTAGTCCCTGAGTTCATGAAACGCCTCGAGCGACAGGTTCTCGTTGTCACTCAGGTCGATTCCCTCCACGAGCATCTCGTGATTGCCATCCAGCAGCCCCGGCGGGAGATCCGTGAGCTCGTTGCCACTCAAGTTCAGCACCCCCAGCTCTCGCGCCTCCATTAGACGGCTAGGCCAGTGTTCCAACTCGTTATAGCTAAGATCCAAAGCCTCGATCTGACCAAAATCCGGAGGATCGAAGGTGACCAGTCTATTGATGCAAAGGTTAAGCGAACGCAGACGCCCATTGGTCAACAGCGGGTAAACAGCCGCAGGCGGCAAGCGGTTATAACCGAATCCCAGGTGCTCCAATTGCTCCATGCGCAAGACCGCGCGGGGTATGCCGCTCAACTCATTGCCGCCCAGGTCCAATCGGTTCAAATGGTGGAAAGACGCTAAGAAACCGTTAGAACCTTGTTCGGTTAACAAGATCCCCGATAGCTCCAGCGTCGTCACGCCGGCAAACGGCACACCGAGCTCAGGCAGGTCGCCCAATTGCAAGCCATGCAGATTGAGGGTTTGCCCGGTTCCGTCGTCGCGTACCAGCCCTTCCTGCCAAACCTCGCGAATGCTCTTGGCCGCAAGGGCGCGGCTTTGCGCCGACACGAGGCCCCTGGGTGTTCGTACTTCGCGGGTAAAAAGCCAGTCATTCAAGCGCCGAGTCAGCGAGACACACGATTGATGCCATTGACTGATCTGGTCGTCGATTTGCGCCTCGGTCATACCGTTTTCGCGCCATTGTCCGAGCTTCTGCGCTGCGGCTTCCTGCGTCAGGATCGGATCCAGCCGCTGCAGGCGAAGCTCGCGCCCGGCGTCGCCGTCCGGCACTGCCGATCGGTCGGGGAGCGGTAGCAGAAACTGAGCGATCGACCCGCTGGTTTCTGTCGGCGGAAATTGATCCGGCACAGGCTCCCTGGCAAATCGAGCCAATGCGCCATGGGGAAGCCCTCTTGCCTCTTCGACTCGCTGATGTGCCGCACGCAAGGCTGCCTCGCCCTCAGGGGTGAAGCGGTTGCCGGCCAAATTTGTCTTCAACAGGACGTCATCATTGGACAGTACTGTTGGCGCAAGCGACTGTATCTGATTGTCCCGCAAATCCAGCCAGGACAGTTGCGGCAGGTGCTCGGCGCCGGTTGGCCACACCTGCAACCGGGTGGCGTTGAGGTTCAGCGCCTTGAGCCGGGTCAGGGCACTGACATCAAGGGTCTCGAGCGGGTTGTTCGCCAGATTCAACTGTTCGAGCTGCGTCAAGCCATTGAATTGCGCCTGGACATCGGGATTGACGATGAGCCTGTTGTTGCTCAGGTCCAGTTGCGTCAAGGCCGGTAAATCTTCAGCGGCAAAAGGCAATTCGGCGAAGCCATTACCGCTGACGTCCAATGTTCGTGCGCCGCTGAATGCCCTGAAAAAACTGCGCGCTTGCTCGGGGGAAACATCCAGCGATCCCAGGCGCATCGTCCGTACATGGGCAAAACTGGCTGCCGGTAACACCGGGAGTTTTGTGAATGTCTGACCGACAAGACTCGAACCGGGGGAAGGCAGTTCAAACCGGGAGATGTCAGTCGTCGGCAAGCCAAGACGCTGTCGAACAGCGCCACGCCAGTTGTCCAGCAATGCTCGAAGCAAGGCACCGCCCCCCTCCCAGCGCGGTGATGAAAGCGTGGCCTCTGGAAGTCGTCCCGGTACCATCGGCTCGAAGAACTGCGCGAAAATTCCATCGTGTTCCGCCCGGATTGCTTCCACCGCGGCAAACCGTTCCTGAGGGGTATTTGAAGCGCTGTCGAATCGACCGGGCAGGCGCGCGAAGGACTCGGGCTCCCCGACCAACAAGCGCAATTGCCCGCGACAGTACTCGTCGAGCATGTGGTTCAGATCAACCAAATGGCCGAGCTCACCACTATAGCCGCTGACGTAACGGTAGGCGCGCCCAAACACCTCGGGCGCTAGCGCTGACCAATTCAGCGACATGCCAGCCCACAATCTTTCGTGCCCTTGGAATATCGCGTCAGGCAGCGTGCGTATTGATGTGCGCGTCAGGTCCAGGCGTTCCAACCGGGGAAGACGTTGTAGGTAATCCGGCCACAGCAACAGTGCCCGAGGCGCCTCGATTTTCAAGGTTCGCAAGCGGTGCAGCGGCGTCAGGTCAAGATGATGCAGGACGGCCGGATCGAAACCCGAGTAATCGATGTGCAACGCCTCCAGCGACGTCAGCGCAATAAGCCTTTGCGCAAAACTCTCTGCCAGTGAGTGGGCTGCGGTGCAAAACCGCAAGTCGGTCAGTCCTGGCATCTGGCTCACCGCGTGCGGCAAGGTAGTCAACGGTTGTTGCCCGAGGGACAGATCGATGAATCCGGATTCCTGAACGCCAATCGATAATTTCCTGACTCCGGGAAAAAGCGTCAGGAAGGCATCCGCATTGGCGTCTGTCAGGCCGCTGCCAATCACCGAAAGCTCACGCACGTGGGCAAAATTTGCCGTAATTGGCGGCAATGGCACCTCGGAGCAAAGCATTAGCCGCGCGCCCTCGGGAGATGTTTCCGCGAACGGGCGATCGCGCCAAGCCTCCCTGAGTGCCTGCGCAAATCGATGTTTGTGAACGTCAGCCGGGCTCGCCGCCGCTCCCACCCATTGTTCGAGCGTGCTATCGAGCGCCTCCCATTCACGCTGGCGCGTTTGCAACTCCATATAGATTTGCTGTTCTGTCCTGCCCCGTTGTTGCCTGATAAACGCCTCGGCTTGCTGTTCGCCGGGATAAAGAGCCTCCACCCGCGCTTCGATGGAAGGATGCATTCCCCTGCCCCGGCCGCTGGCGTAATACCCCTTGAGCGTGGCGCTCACTCGAACCGGGGGGTTGAAGCGTTTGGCGCGGGGTTCAAGCAGCGGTGTCATATCCCTGTGGTGCAGATCGGCGTAATCGATGATCATGCGCTGCAACTGGGCGCCTTGCCCTTCCGACAGCCCCAGCCCAGAACGCACATCATCGGGCAACGCATGCAGGATCGAATCGTAGAAATCGCCGCCCTGCCGAACCCCGCTATTGAGGGCTTCCCCACGCGCATCGAGTGCCTGATAGTCGGGGCCGTTCTTGATCAAGTATTTTTTTTGTGGCGCACGCGTGTCGCCGATGCTGTCCAGCAGTGCCCCCGCGTCGCTTCCCTCGCGCACTTCCAGACGCAGCGTGTCCGGCCATCCCGGCAATCTTTCCAGGGCATGCAATGCCAGGCGCCGGCTGTCAGCCGAAGCCATGTTGGTGCTGCGTAATCCCGCATACGCCCGAACCTGGCGCCCTTGGCGTGCATACCAGCGAGCCTCTTCGAGCATGTTCAACGGCGCGCGGCGCCTCGCGCCAAGACGGGCCAGATCTGCAGCGCTACCGTGGGCGATGACCTCCTCGGCCGCCGCCTCGCTAAGGCCAGGACACTCACGTTGCAGAATCCTGATCCGAGCGTCCACGGGGTCCGCGCCCTTATAAAGGCTTTCAAAGATCTGCTGCCGGGTAACCTCTCCCGGTCTTGCTGCGCCTTGCCACTGGTCAATCATCCGGCCTGCTTGCGCATCCGCCTTGAACAGGCGCATCGCATCCCTCAGCTCAGGAGGCGGCGTCGTACGGTCCATGTGCGTTTTGCGTAGCGTGTCGTCGCTGACACCGCTGATATCGGCGAGGCTGAGCAGCACCTCATCGGAAAACGCTGCGGTTTCATGACCCATGCGCCGCAGCAGCGTCAGGCGATCCCAGGCCATCGGCCGCTCCAGCGAATGCCGCCAGGCTCCGCTGCCGTTATGCAGGAGGATGGGCTGATAAGCCGACTTGTCCGTCGGATGTTTGATGCGCCATTTGTGTATCGACGCATCGAAAGACTGCTCATAGAGTTTTCCCCCCAGGCGGATGTAGGTCTTTGCATCCACCTCGTATTGCCCCAGCGCGTTTGGAGTGCTCGCATCGGTGAGGGTTACGCTGCTTTCATAGCGACTCAGATCCGGCCGCCACAGGCGAGTTTTGCCATCAGGCAAGGTCACCGGCTCCAGGCGCTCGATCAGGGGTTCAGGCTTGACCGCAGCCATCTTGCCGAGCCCGGCCCCCACACCGGCCATCACGCCCATCACTGCGAGGTTTTCCGCGATATCGATCAAGTGCCCCCTGGCTGCCCGTTTGTCACCCTCCCCCCACTCGACTGCTCCTTCAAGGGTTTCGTACAACAACTGGCCCGCCATGATCACCATCATGGCCTCGCCTAGCACTGGAACGAACATGGACAACATGTTCACCGCAGACAGGCCTATCTGCAGCAGGTTGGCCAGTTTTTCCTGCCTTGCCTTGGCGTCGATGTCCGCCGTAGGGACCGCATGACTGCGCGCATCGGCGAGGATTTTTTCACGGTGCCGATCGTAGAGGTACTGCCACGGATCCAGGTTATCGGCCCATAACGACCGGCCTTTTTGGGGAAGTGTCGAAGCGGCGATGTAAGGATCAGGTTCGCGCCTCGCCTTTGTAGGGTCGGGCGGCAGTCCTGGAAAATGGATCATCAGTGAAGGAGGAACGATAGGTTCGATTACGCCCAGCCACGGCGCAGGCAATTGAATGCTGGATATGCCGGCCTCTTGCTGGACAAATCGGCTGAAATAATAAGGCCGCTTGTCATAGGCCATGAATTGACTGAAAAAGCGCTGATAAGGGGTCGGACCGCTGCCCTGCGATTGCTCGGTATCAGGCGTGGTGAGCAATTGCCTGAAGCGCGTTTCCAGCTGGTCGCCGTTGTAACGCTTCAGCGGATGCTTCGGGTCATGGGGAATATAGAGAATCATTTCATCGCTGTAGCGATGCATTTCACAGATCGAGAACGCGACACAACCCACCAGTCTTTGCTTCATCAGGGACATGTCTTCGAACCAGACCGGCTTGCCGCCCAGCAGAGGGCTATTTTCACCCTGGATGACCGAGACAATCATCGCGTGGTCTCCTGGCTCGATATCCCCTGCCAACAGCGCTTGTTCGGCTGCGGCCCTCAACGCGGCTTTCTGGCTGGCAATGAAGTGCTGACGAAGGATTGTTTCGGCCGTGGCGTCCGCCGGGTAGAAAAAAGACTTGAGATAGGCTTGGTACTTCGCACCGATATCCAGGGTGCGGCACAAGCTGAGGAACTGACCGACCGACAAGTCCAACGCCACGGGCACGTCAATGCCAGGTGCGTCCGTCGTTACCATGAATCCTGACGTTTCATGATAGGCACCCTGCTCGCACTCCCAGCTTTCGAAGTTGTGCAACGCCACCTGCAGCAGGGGTAACTTAAACAGTTCGAACGAAGAAATTTCTACCTTGACCACGGTTATTTCAAGTGGCCGGATAAGCCGTAGCAGCGTCTTGTCGACATCCACCTCCAGCTTGAACTGATCTTTCAATGCGCGGATCAACAGCGGCCTGGCAAACGTGTCGATGTCCAGAAACGACGACAGGGTTTTGTCCAGTTGGTTTTGAGCCCCGGCACTGTTTTTGAAACAGTCATCCAGGACCTTTCGCTGCTCTGGCGAAGCGTCCGCGTACCAGGTCGGCATCTGCGTTGCGACGTGCTTGAGCGCCTGCCTGCGTTGTGTCGACGCGTCGATGAGCCATGCAGGCATGGCAGCTTCCAGAAAGTCCGCGTGCAGACTTTCCGTGGCCCGTGGCATTGGCTGTATTTTTTTTCCGCGCTGTGTGGAATTCGGTGGCATACATCGCTCCTTTGAATGAAGCGACAGCAGACCCGTTCGACGAACCGCATGGGCGGTACTTAGTTATAGGCTGTTGGAAAATGTTTAAAACGAAAGGCAAGAGCGATCAAACTCATCCACGAATGCGCAGTTTGACTATGCTTGGGGGGCATGACTTTCAGTGAGGGATTTATGGACGATCCAGTCGACAACAAACCGCCAACGCTGTTGCAGATGATGCACAGCGTGCTGGCCGCCGCCTTTGGCGTGCAGAGCGGCAAGAACCGCGCCCGGGACTTTACCCACGGCAAGCCGAGTCACTTCGTGATATTGGGCATCGCCTTCACGGTGATCTTCGCCTTGACGCTGTTTGGCATCGTCAAGCTGGTGGTGCACTTGGCGGGGTTGTAACGCTTTTTACCTGCGACACAACCTTGTGGGAGCGAGCTAGCCCGCCCCCACATCGGGTATTGCGTTGACGACAAATTATTGGTGACTGACCCAGAACACCGCCGTGCCCACCACCAGGATAATCAGGAACAAAATGGCCCAGGCATCAACAGTGCTGTCGCTTTTCCTTGCTTTGGTCGGATTGCTCATTGCATCGCCTCTTGTCGGTTTTGTAGGTGATTGCATAGGGACTCGTCCACAGTTAAGACGATGATTGCCCGCACGACAAATGTGGGTTAGGCAATAATCAATCTCATTAGTCGATTTGGTTCTTTACATATACTCAAACATCACTTTTGCGCATAACCCAAAACAGGTATCTTGCACCGGCTCCCCTAGGAGTGCGCGGCCGTGCGCGCAGAATTGCCGAGGCAGAACCCGATTCCAGCGAGCCAACATGCAGCTGTTTCTGATCGGCCCAAGCCTGAGACCGAGACTTATATGTACGTATATGACGAGTACGATCAGCGGATCATCGAGGACCGCGTCAAGCAGTTCCGTGATCAGACCCGACGCTATCTGGCAGGCGAGCTGAGCGAAGAAGAGTTCCGCCCTCTGCGCTTGCAGAATGGCCTGTATATCCAGCGCTTCGCGCCGATGCTGCGCGTGGCCGTGCCTTATGGCCAACTGACCTCGCGCCAGGTGCGCAAGCTGGCCCAGATTGCCCGCGACTATGACAAGGGCTACGCCCACATCAGTACCCGGCAGAACGTCCAGTACAACTGGCCGGCCCTGGAAGATGTCCCTGAGATCCTGGCCGAACTGGCCACCGTGCAGATGCACGCGATTCAGACCAGCGGCAACTGCCTGCGCAACGTCACCACCGACCAGTTTGCCGGCGTCGCGGCCGACGAGCTGATCGATCCACGTCCATGGTGCGAAATCGTTCGTCAATGGACGACGTTCCACCCCGAATTTGCCTATCTGCCGCGCAAGTTCAAGATCGCCATCAACGGATCGAGCTCGGACCGCGCGGCCATCGAAGTCCATGACATCGGCCTGGAGACGGTCTACAACGCCGCCGGCGAGCTGGGCTTCCGTGTGCTGGTGGGCGGCGGCCTGGGCCGTACACCGGTGGTCGGCGCGTTCATCAACGAATTCCTGCCGTGGCAGGACTTGCTCAGTTACCTCGACGCCATCCTGCGGGTGTACAACCGTTATGGCCGTCGCGACAACAAGTACAAGGCGCGGATCAAGATTCTGGTCAAGGCCCTGACGCCTGAAGTGTTCGCCGAGAAGGTCGAGGCCGAGATGGTCCACCTGCGTGGCGGCCAGACCACCCTGACCGAAGCCGAAGTGCATCGTGTCGCCAAGCACTTCGTCGATCCAGCCTATAAGGCCCTGGACAACCAGGACGGCGAACTGGCTGCCCTCGACAAGGAACACCCGGGTTTCGCCCGCTGGCGTACTCGCAACACCCTCAAGCACAAGAAGCCGGGCTACGTTGCGGTGACCCTGTCGCTGAAACCAACCGGCGTTGCGCCTGGCGACATCACCGACAAGCAACTGGACGCCGTGGCCGACCTGGCCGAGCGCTACAGCTTCGGCCAACTGCGCACTTCCCACGAGCAGAACATCATCCTGGCGGACGTTGAACAGAGCCAGTTGTTCACCCTGTGGGGCGAGCTGCGCGAACAAGGCTTTGCCACGCCGAACATCGGCCTGCTGACCGACATGATCTGCTGCCCGGGTGGCGACTTCTGCTCCCTGGCGAACGCCAAGTCGATCCCGATCGCCGAATCGATCCAGCGCCGTTTCGACGACTTGGACTACCTGTTCGACATCGGCGAACTGGACCTGAACATTTCCGGGTGCATGAACGCCTGTGGCCACCACCACGTCGGCCACATCGGCATCCTCGGCGTGGACAAGAAAGGCGAAGAGTTCTACCAGGTCTCCCTCGGCGGCAGCGGCAGCCGCGACGCCAGCCTGGGCAAGATCCTCGGCCCATCGTTTGCCCAGGATGACATGCCGGACGTGATCGAGAAGCTGATCGACGTGTACATCGAACAACGTACCGAAGACGAGCGTTTCATCGACACTTATCAACGTATCGGCATCGACCTCTTCAAGGAACGCGTCTATGCAGCGAATCATTAAGAACAACGAAGTCATCGACGAGACCTGGCACCTGCTGCCCAAGGACGCGACTCTCGATGGCATTTCCAACTGCGACGATCTGATCGTGCCCCTGGCCCTCTGGCGCGATCACGCCCACGCCCTCAAGGCCCGCGACGGCGGCCTGGGTGTGTGGCTGGACGCCGACGAGGAAGCGGAAGAAATCGGTGATGACGCCAACCAGCTCCAAGTCATCGCCCTGAACTTCCCGGCCTTCACCGATGGGCGCAGCTACTCCAATGCCCGCCTGTTGCGTGAACGCTATGGTTTCAAGGGTGAATTGCGCGCCATTGGCGACGTGCTGCGCGACCAGTTGTTCTACATGCGCCGTTGCGGGTTCGACGCCTTTGCCCTGCGTGCCGACAAGGACCCGTACGAAGCCCTTGAAAGCCTCAAGGATTTCTCGGTGACTTATCAGGCCGCCACTGACGAGCCGCTGCCGCTGTTTCGTCGTCGCTGAAACCTGATGCATGAAAAAGCCCTGGACCGGGTGACCGGTCCAGGGCTTTTTTTGTGAGCAAGCCCACCTCGAATCCATTGTGGGCGCCAGCACTTTCTGGCTAGTTACCAGAACCGTTGCTGGGTCAAACGGCTCCACCAACTGAGCAACACCCGATCCACCGAACCGCTCGCTGCCATGCCGATGCGCTCCTGCAGGCTTTTGCGCTCGGCATAGTGCAGGTGATAAAGCTCGGCGCCCTTGGCTCGTTCGGCCAGGTATTCATCGCTGGTCTTGAGCTCGTCTACCAGGCGCTTTTCCAGCGCGGCAACACCGAGCCAGACTTCGCCGGTGGCCACTTCGTCGATTGCCAGTTGCGGACGGTAAGTGGCGACGAAGTTCTTGAACAGCTCATGGGTGATGTCCAGGTCTTCCTGGAATTTCTCCCGGCCCTTCTCGGTATTCTCGCCAAACACCGTCAAGGTGCGTTTGTACTCGCCAGCGGTCAGCACTTCGAAATCGATGTCGTGTTTCTTCAGCAGGCGGTTGACGTTGGGCAACTGGGCCACGACGCCGATGGAGCCGAGAATGGCGAACGGGGCGCTGATGATCTTCTCGCCGATGCACGCCATCATGTAGCCGCCGCTGGCCGCCACCTTGTCGATGCACACCGTCAACGGCACGCCAGCCTGGCGGATCCGCGCCAGTTGCGACGAGGCCAGGCCGTAGCTGTGGACCATGCCGCCACCGCTTTCCAGGCGCAGGACCACTTCGTCCTTCGGGGTCGCCAGGGTCAGCAGCGCCGTGATTTCGTGGCGCAGGCTTTCGGTGGCGGATGCCTTGATGTCACCGTCGAAATCCAGCACGAAGACCCGGGACTTGGCCGCCGGTTTGTCCTTTTGTTTTTTCTCGGCTTTTTCCGCCTTGCCTTGGCTCTTGCGCAGGGCCTTGAGCTGGTCCTTGTCCAGCAGGGTCTGCTCCAGGCGCTCACGCAATCCTTTATAGAAGTCGTTGAGCTTGCTGACTTGCAACTGCCCCACCGACTTGCGCCGCCCCTTGCTGCGCAGCGCAGCGAAACTGGCCATGACCACCATGATGGCAATCACCAATGTCACCGTCTTGGCCAGGAAACCGGCGTATTCGACAAAAAACTCCACAGCGACTCCTTAAATGCAATGCGCCACTGAACGCAGGCGCGTAACGCTGCCAGCATACCCATGCGCCTGCCCTGCTGCCAGCCATGAAATCTGTGGTTACGTTCGCTTGGACACGCCACGATAAGGCTGTAACGAGCATTTCAAACAAGCGTATGTTTTTTCATTGACAGGCCACCGCCATCCTCATAACCTCGCCAAACCTTCAACGTACCGGGATGACGCGGACGTGGGCAGCATTTATCTGATTCGACATGGCCAGGCCTCCTTTGGTGCGGATGACTACGATGTCCTTTCGCCCAATGGCATTCGCCAGGCGCAAGTGCTGGGCAGTCACCTGGCGGAACTGGGTGTCGTGTTCGATCGCTGCCTCTCGGGTGACCTGCGTCGCCAGCAAGACACCGCCACCGGCGCGCTGGGCCAGATGACTACCGCCGGCCTGCCGGTTCCCGAACTGGAAATCGACGCTGCCTTCAACGAATTCGATGCCGACGCGGTGATCCGCGCCCTGCTGCCGGACATGCTGTCCCAGGAGCCCGAAGCTCTCGACATCTTGCGCAACGCCGCGCAGAACCGCGCCGAATTCCAACGCATCTTCGCCCTGATCGTCGAGCGCTGGCTCAGCGGTCGATACGACCCACCGGGCCTCGAAAGCTGGCTGGGTTTCGTCGAGCGAGTCCAGGCTGGCCTGCACCGCATCCTCGACAATGCCGACAAGACCCACAAGATCGCCGTGTTCACGTCCGGCGGGACCATCACCGCCCTGCTCCACTTGATTACCCAGATGCCCGCCAGACAGGCCTTCGAGCTGAACTGGCAGATCGTCAACACCTCGCTCAACCAACTGAAATTCAGGGGGCGCGAGGTGGCCCTGGCTTCCTTCAACAGTCATGCCCACCTGCAGCTGTTGAAGACCCCGGACCTCATCACCTTCCGCTGAGTCCGGTTCGCTGTAGACCCTTGCTGTATCACCCCGAATAAGGATCGAAACCATGACCTCCGTAGCCGACGCCGTAAAAGCCATGCAAGCCAAGTTCAACCCAGCCGCCGCTGCCGGCCTGGACCTGGTATTCGGTTTCAACATCACCGACGAAGACAAGCAGTATGCCCTGATCGTCAAGGACGGCACTTGCGACATTCAAGAAGGCGAGAATCCAGACGCCAACTGCACGCTGGTCCTGGACAGCGAGACCCTCAAGGGCATCGTCAGCGGCGAAACCGACGGCATGCAGGCGTTCATGGGCGGCAAGCTGCGGGTTGAAGGCGACATGATGCTGTCGATGAAACTGTCCGAGCTGTTCCCAGCCTGAGATCGGGTCCGAATCCTGGCTGTACCCAAATCCCGCCCTCGTGGCGGGATTTTTTGTTTCTCGCCTGAAACTCTTACAATGCACGTTCCATCCGCCTCGGCCTGAACATGGACATCGACCTCGCCCGTACCTTTCTGGAAATCGTTCGCCATGGCAGCCTTGCCGCTGCGGCGGAAAAACTGCATGTCACCCAGACGGCGATCACCGCCCGGGTACAGAAGCTCGAAAGTCAACTCGGCTGCGCGTTGTTCGTGCGCAACCGCGCCGGCGCACGACTGACCACCGATGGCGAAGCCTTCGTGGTCTATGCCAACCAGCTCGTGCAGACCTGGGAGGCCGCCCGTCGCGACCTGCCATTGCCCGAGGGCTATCGCAACGTCTTGCATCTTGGTGGCGAGGTCAGCTTGTGCAATCCGTTGATGCTTGCCTGGGCCGGGGAGCTGCGCCAGAAGATCCCCGGCCATGCCCTGCGCATGGACATCCGCGACGGCGAGAAACTGTTGCAGCAATTGGAATTGGGGCTGCTGGATGCCGCGGTGGTGTATCAGCCCGAGTATTGGCCGAGGCTGCAAGTCGAGCAATTGCTGGAAGAAAAGCTGATCCTGGTGCGCCTGGCCGCTCGCCCCGAGCCCTATGTCTACATCGACTGGAGCGCCGACTTCCGACGGCAGCACGACACGGCACTGCCGGACAAGGCCAAGGCCGCCGTGACGTTCAATCTTGGCCCCCTGGCGTTGCAGTACATCCTGGAAAACGGCGGCAGCGGTTATTTCCGCACCCGGGTCGTGCAGAGCTACCTGGACAGCGGCATCCTGGAGCGAGTGCCCAAGGCGCCGGAATTCAATTACCCCACTTATCTGGTGTATTCCAGGGACCGGGATTCGGCAGCATTGCAGCAGGCATTCGAAGTCCTGCGGGACATCGTCAAGACCGGCAGCGACTGGTCCCAGCGCTGGGATCCGCTGGGCTGATGAGTTCGGGTGGGGCCGCCTCGCGGCCCAACGGGAGCAAGCTCCCTCACCCCAAAAACGCTTGGCAGATGGCCGTTACGGCTAATTCTGCATCAGCGCGGCGATCTGGTCCTTGACCTGCAGCCGTTCCTTCTTGAGCGTCTCCAGAGCGGCGTCGGACAGCACAGCGGGTGGTTTCTCGGCCTTTACCACCTCGGCATCAAGCTTGGCGTATTTTTTGATCAGCGCGTCGAGACTCTCGTCCTCGCGGCGTTTTTTCAGGATGTCTTCTTCTGTGCACTTCAGATCCTGGCAGAGATCATGGGACACCGGCATGGAGCACCTCCTTAGTGAGTTCGACGGCACGCGCTTTTCGGGGCGCTGCCTGTCAGCAGCATGGCCTTGCCGGTCGGGTTCTGTCGACCGCCAATCCGACCAGCGGTGACCGTTCGTCGTGCCACGACGCGCTCCGATCAAACCTTCCGCCGCGCTTTCCCCTCCATTGATCAGTACCACGAGAATCACCTGTATAACCTGTGTGGAGACTGACCTATGGACAGATTTACCCTGCGTCAACTCGGCCTGGCTGTTGCCCTGAGTAGCAGCATGGGCATGGCATGGGCCGCGACGTCCAACGACTTTGTCGACAACGCGGCGGCCGGCGGCATTGCGGAAATCGAAACCAGCAAGATGGCGCTGCAAAAAAGCCAATCGGCGGACATCAAGGAGTTCGCCAACAAGATGATTGCCGATCACACCAAAGCCAACGAAGAGTTGAAGGCGCTGGCGCAAAAACATGACATCGAAGTGCCTGACGACACCACGTTGATGAAAAAAGCCAAGGCCAAGATTCTCGACGTGCGGGACGAGTCCTTCGATCCGGCCTACGCCAACAACCAGGTGATGGCCCACGAAGAAACCATCGCCCTGTTCAAGAAAGAAGCAGAGACCGTCACGGACGACAAAAAACCTGGCAGTACTGAGCTGAAAGCCTT
The DNA here is from genome assembly GCF_035751725.1 of Pseudomonas frederiksbergensis. GTDB lineage: Bacteria > Pseudomonadota > Gammaproteobacteria > Pseudomonadales > Pseudomonadaceae > Aquipseudomonas > Aquipseudomonas frederiksbergensis_A. The sequence continues at coordinate 3,659,815 of NZ_CP142104.1, forward strand.
TGCCCAGAAAATGCTGCCGGATTTACAGCATCACTTGGAGATGGCCAAGAAACTTCAAGCGGCCCACCCAAGTAAATAACGCCATATCAAATAAGAAAGCCCGACTATCGAGTCGGGCTTTTTGTTGATCAGCTATCAGCCGTATCAATATCAGCATCAGTCTTGTCACCGGGCCCGGCCCGATCCGGCTCCGGCTTGAAACCCGGGCTATAGGTATTGTCATTATCCTGATGGTGATTCTTCTGATCGACCTCATGGGCAGCACTATGAGCCTCGTGCGCTCCAGCCGGGCCGGCGGGCTGGCTACCCGACACTTGAGGGTCGACGGCCGGATCGTTACGCGAGGACGGGTTTTGCGTCTGGCCTTGTTGCTGGGTATTTGCAGGATCGCTCATTGGACACCTCATTCATGACAAGGCCGGAGAGTGATCGGCCCTGGTCATTCGAAGGCAGGACAGCGGCTTGGGTTCCATTTTTTACAACCCCGGACTCAATTGCCCAGCACCGAACTGATCATTCGCACCAAGGCATCCGGGCTGTAGGGTTTGCTCAGCAGGTGCGTATCGGGGCTCAACTGATGGTTGCGCGAAATGATGTCGCGGGTGTGCCCCGACGTGAACAATACCGGCACCGGCGGGGTCTGCACCTTGGCCCAGGCCGCCAGGTCGGAACTCTTGATCAGGCCGGGCATGACCACGTCGGTAAAGATCAGGTCCACCGAAACGCCGTCGAGCAGCAGTTTCATGGCCTCGTCGCCGTTGGCGGCGGTTAGCGTCCGATAGCCGAACTGCTCCAGCAACTCCACCGAGGCGCCGCGCACCTCATCGTTATCCTCGACCACCAGGATGGTTTCCTCGAGGCCTGGCTGAAGCTCGCGGGGGTGCGTCTGTTCCGGAGCTTCGGGCTTGTGGCTGCGGGGAAAATACATATGCACTTGAGTGCCTTCACCCGGGAGGCTGGAAATTTCGATATGCCCGCCACTCTGCTTGACGAACCCGAACACCATGCTCAATCCAAGCCCCGTGCCTTGGCCGTCGGTCTTGGTGGTGAAAAACGGCTCGAATACTTGGTTCAGGACTTCGGGAGCCATTCCAACGCCACGATCGACCACCGAAAGTCGCACGTAATCCCCCGCCGCAACCCCTTTGCCGGCGCAGGACGATTCGTCCAAGGCAATGTTTTCCCCCAGCATGCTGATGACCCCTTCGCCCCCCATGGCGTCGCGCGCATTGATCGCCAGGTTCAGCAAGGCATTTTCCAACTGGTTGCGATCGACGTGGATGCACCACGGCTCAGCGGGCAACGACACCTCGATGCGGATGGTTTCGCCCAGCGCCCGCTGCAACAATTCACCCAGGCCATCATAGATGCGCCGGGGATTGTAGACCGCCGGGGACAACGGCTGGCGACGAGCAAAAGCCAGTAACTGCGACGACAGCTTGGCGCCCCGCTCCACGGCTTCAATGGATGCGCCGACCCGCCGTTGCACGTTGGGATTGTCAGGCTCATGGCGAGCCAGCAAATGCAGGTGGCCGGCGATCACTTGGAGCAGGTTGTTGAAGTCATGGGCGACGCCTCCGGTGAGACCGCCGATGGCTTCGAGCTTCTGCGATTGGCGCAACTGCTCCTCTGCCGCCAACCGTGCCTGTACCTCATTGGCAACGCGTTGTTCCAGGTCGCGGGTGAATTTGAGCAGCGACGCTTCGGCGGTCTTGCGCTCGTTGATGTCGATCAGCACACCCGGAAAACGCAGGGGCTTGCCCAATGCATCGAACTCGCATCGACCACTGGCCAACACCCAAAGGTAATCGCTTTCGCCGCGGCGCAAACGATATTCGGCGGTGTAGGGAGCACCCGTGCGCACGGTCAAGTCGACCCGTTGTTCGACGTCGTCGATGTCATCGGGATGAATTCGCTGCCGAGCGATGTCGATGGGCAGTGCGTCCAGCGGGCATTCGGGCGGATAACCAAACGTACGGGCGAAACGATCGTCGCCCGACAGTGTGTCGGTGGCGATATCCCAGACGAACGACCCTAGCAACGGCCCGGCCGAAAGCGCCAGCTGGATACGCTCGTTGACCGCTCGATAGCTGCGCTCGGCCTCTTGCCGGGCCCGCTCGCTCAGCACCAGCTCGGTGGTTTCTACCACGATCGCCAGAACGCCCGCGGGCGATTGGTCATCGTCGGGCACCGGGCTGTAATAGAGGTCCATCCAGACGTCTTCAGGCTTGCCGTCGCGCAGCAGCACCAGCTCCTTGTTGCGGTAGGACAAGGTGCCGCCAGCCAGGCACACGTCCAGCACGTGGCGGTTGAATTCGGCGACTTCCGGCCATCCCAGCTCCACCGCGCTCCCCAGCAGGTAGGGATGGCGACCGCCAGCGAATTCGGCATAGGCGTCGTTATAAATCATGAAGCCTTGGCGGCCCCACAACATGACCATCGGCAATGGCGAAGCGAGCATCAGCTGGACTGCGCTGCGCAGGCTGGCGGACCAGTGCTCGATCGCACCCAACTCTGTGCGACTCCAGTCGTAGGCCCGGATTCGCCGGGCCATTTCTCCGTCCCAACCGGGACACCCGTTACTCTGGGATAAGAACTTCATGGAACGTCTCTCACCTCAAGCTACCAGCAGGGAAGCGGCATACCACAAGTCCCTTGTGCTAGTGCTTCGAGCGCGGGGTTGGCAATTGGTTTCATGTTGAAATCCTTGCGCCGATTCCTGTGGTGAGGGAGCAAGCTCCCTCACCACAGGGTTCGGGGTGTCTAGCGGAAATCCCGACTGCGCACATGGATGCCCGCCAGCAACTCGCTCAGGTCGCTCAGACGTCCGGCGATCAGGTGGCGGACCTCGCCGACACTCTCCCAGCGCCCATCCACCCTGAGCAATTGCGACCCTACCAGGACCTTGCGCTGGCGTTCGGCCAAATCACGCCAGACCACCACGTTGAGATTGCCGAATTCGTCTTCCAAAGTGACAAAGGTCACGCCACTGGCCGTGCCCGGGCGTTGGCGACCGGTGACCAGCCCGGCGACGCTGACGTTGCGGCCATGTTCGACAGCCTGCAGTTCCCGCGAGCTGCGGCAGCGCCGGGCACGCAATTCGGAACGCAGCAGCGCCAACGGATGAGGCCCCAACGTCGTGCCCACGGTGGCGTAGTCGGCGAACAGGTTTTCCCCGACTGTGGGCGTCGGCAAGGCCACGGGCGGTTCCTCCTGGCTGGGCAGCCCTGCGAACAGGCCCAGCTGTTTTTCCACCCCGGCGATTTCCCAGCGGGCGCGATGGCGGTCGCCGGCCAGGCCGCGCAAAGCGTCGGCGTCCGCCAGTTGTTCCAGGGCACGGGCATCGAGTCGCGCGCGCTCACCCAGGTCGGCTACATCGATGAAAAGCCGCTGCCTGCGTGCCGCCTCGATACGCCGGGCATCGTCCTCGCGAAAACCCTTGATCAGGCGCAAGCCCATGCGAATCGCCGGTTGCCGGCCTTCCATCGGTTCCAGGCTGCATTCCCAATCACTGGCTCGCACGTCCACCGGACGGATCTGCAACTGATGCCGGCGGGCATCCTGGAGGATCTGGTCCGGGCTGTAGAAACCCATGGGCCAGCTATTGATCAGCGCGCAGGCGAACGCCGCCGGCTCGTGGCATTTGAGCCAACTGCTGGCGTAGGTCAGCAAGGCAAAACTGGCGGCGTGGGACTCAGGAAAACCGTAGTTGCCAAAGCCCTTGATCTGTTCGAAGAGCTGCGCGGCATATTCAGGTTTGTACCCTTTGGCCTCCATGCCATCGGCCAATCTTTTCTTGTGCGGTTCAAGCCCGCCGTGGCGCTTCCAGGCGGCCATGGATCGGCGCAACTGGTCCGCTTCGCCCGGGCTGTAGCCGGCGGCGACGATGGCGATCTGCATGACCTGTTCCTGGAACAGCGGAATGCCCAAGGTACGGCCCAGTACTTCTTTCAATTCCGGCGACGGATAAGTGATCTTCTCTTCCCCATTCCGTCGCCGCAGGTAAGGGTGCACCATCCCGCCCTGGATCGGTCCCGGCCGCACGATCGCCACCTCGATCACCAGGTCGTAATATTCCTTGGGCTTGAGCCGAGGCAACATCGCCATCTGCGCCCGGGATTCGATCTGGAACACACCGATGGTATCGGCGCGGCTGATCATCTCGAAGGTGGCCCGATCATCCTTGGGCAACGACGCCAGGGTATGGCGCACGCCCCGGTAATGCGCGATCAGGTCGAAGCAACGGCGGATCGCGCTGAGCATGCCCAGGGCGAGGATGTCCACCTTAAGCAGCCCGACCGCATCGAGGTCGTCCTTGTCCCACTGGATGATGGTGCGCTCGGCCATCGCGGCGTTTTCCACCGGCACCAGGGTGTCGAGCGGTTGCTGGGAAATCACGAAGCCGCCGGGGTGCTGGGACAGGTGCCGGGGAAAGCCGATCAGTTGCTGGGTCAGGCTCAGCACCCGGCGCAACACCGGGCTCTGCGGGTCGAAGCCGCCCTCGCGCAAACGCTCCACCGGCGGCGCTTCATCGCTCCAGCGCCCGCAGCAATCGGCCAGCGCATTGACCTGGTCCGGCGGCAGGCCCAGGGCCTTGGCGACGTCGCGCACCGCCCCGGCACCGTGGTAGCTGCTGACCACCGCCGTCAACGCCGCGCGATGCCGACCGTAGCGCTGGAACACGTACTGGAGGACTTCTTCACGACGCTCGTGTTCGAAATCGACGTCGATGTCCGGCGGTTCATTGCGCTCGCGGGACAGGAAGCGTTCAAACAGCATGTCCGTCTGGGCCGGGTCGATTTCGGTGATGCCCAAGGCGTAGCACACCGCCGAGTTGGCTGCCGAGCCCCGGCCCTGGCAAAGAATGTGGCGACTGCGGGCAAAACTGACGATGTCCTGCACGGTGAGGAAATAACTGTCGTAGCCCAGTTCGGCAATCAGCTCCAGTTCCTTGTCGATCTGCGCGCGCACCTTTTCTGTCACGCCCTCCTTCCAGCGTTCACGCAAACCGCGCTCGGTCAGTTCCCGCAGCCAGGACGCAGGATCATGGCCCTCGGGCACCAGCTCGCGGGGGTATTCATAGCGCAACTGACCGAGGTCGAACGTGCAGCGCCGGGCGATCTTCAGGGTTTCATCGAGCAAGGTGCGGGGATAGAGACCGGCCAGTGCCTCAAGGCTACGCAAGTGGCGCTCGCCGTTGGGGTGCAGGCGCTGGCCGGCCTCGGCGACGGTGACGTGGTGGCGGATGGCGGTCATGGTGTCCTGCAAGGCGCGGCGGCCCCGCACATGCATGTGCACATCGCCCGTGGCGACGGCCGGCAGGCCCAAGCGTTCGGCCAATGCGAGCAAGTCCGCCAGCCGCCGTCGGTCGTCTTGCCCGCAATGCAGCTGCACGGACAACCAGAGTCTTGCGTTGAACACCTGTCGGAGCCAGCGCCCTTGCGCCTCGGGCTCCTTGCCATCGGGCACCCACAACGCGAGCAGCCCTGGCAGCGGCTCGTCGAAGTCTTCCCGGACGATGCGATAACGGCCTTTCTCGCTGCGGCGCCGGGCGCGGGTGATCAGTCGACACAAGGCTTGGTAGCCCTCAAGGTTCTCCACCAACAACACCAGCTTCGGACCGTCCTCGACCTGGATCTCGCTGCCGACGATCAACTGCAGCTCCAGTTCCCTGGCCGCCTGCCAGGCCCGGACGATGCCGGCCAGGGTGCATTCATCGGTGATCGCCAGGGCCCGATAACCCTGCTGCCTGGCGCGACGGCACAGTTCCAACGCACTGGAGGCGCCGCGCTGGAAACTGAAGTTCGACAGGCAATGCAGCTCGGCATATTCGACATTCATGCGAACCAGCCTTGCAGCCACAACGGCCCGCCCTCGCCCACCGGCCGATAGGCCCAGCCGCGTTGGCCGGCGCGGGTTTCGACCAGGTAGTAATCACGCCGTACATCAGCCCCGTCCCACCAGCCGGATTCGATGCGCTCCGGGCCCATGAGAATTCGCACTTGGCCCTCGGGCAGCGCCTGGGGCTCGCCGAGCAGCCAGCCGGGACGCTGGATATCATCGCGCAGCGGGCACGCCTGTTGTTGCGGCTGGGGTTTCATCTGCCAAGCGCATTCGGGTCGATGATCATCGCCAAACCCCAGCCCTTGCACGGCTTCATCCCCCAGGCGCGCCCGCAGCCGTTCGCGCAGTTGCTCCCACGGCAAGGACTGCTGGGGACGTTCATCGAACAATTCCAGGCGCTGGGGCACGAAGCTCGGCAGGTCTTCGGCACACAAGCGGAAACCGCGCACCGGAGCCTCGACCTGCACCTGTTCGAGACGGCCACGGGCCAGCTCGAACAACATCGAAGCATCCCGCTCGGCGCTGAGCAGGCCGACCTTGATGATCGTGTCCGGCAAACCGGCATGCTCCAGGTGCAAGTCGAAACGCTGCACGCCGCTGTCGCGTCCGCACAGGTAGGTCGACAGATCGCCGGTCAACCGGCGCAGCGGAAACAGCAATGCCTGGTGGGACTGCACGTCATAGTTGAGTTCGATGCGCACATCGAAACGGTCCGGGGGCAGGTAGAACGACAGCGCCAGGGTACGGCTGCCCACCAGCGCGTCGAGGTGCTTGAGCATGCCGGCTTCGAAACGCCGCGCCAAGGTGTGCCGGGGCAAGGCCTGGACTTGGCTGAGCTGGCGAAGGCCCATGCGCGACAAGGCCGTGGCAACCTCGGGTGCCAGGCCGACCCGGTCCACTGGCATTTGCCCAAGGTACGCTTGCAAGGTCTCGTTATCGGGTACCACCAGGGCGTCGTAGGCATTGGCCAGCATCCGCGCTGCTACGGGATTGGGGGCGGCGACGATGCGATGGCGAAAGCCCAGTTCAGTCAGTTCGGCCCGCAAACGCGCCTCGAATACCGGCCACGGCCCGAACAGCCCCAGGCTCGATTCGATTTCAAACAGCACTGTGCGCGGGTAATGCACGCTGACCTGGGAGCTGAAGCGGTAGGCCCAGGCCGCGAGGAATTGTTGCCAGTATTGGATTTGCGTCGCGTCGTACTCGGCGGTGGCGAACCCTTTGCTCAAGGCCTGGGCGGCGGTCATGCTCTGGCCGGGGCGCAGGCCCAGGGCGCGGGCCGGTTCGTTGACCGCTTGCAGCACCCGGCGCTGGGCCGGACCGGTCAGCAGCGCCAGGGGCGCGTCGGGATCGGGGCGCTGGCGCAGCGCGGCGTCCAGCGCCAATTGCGGGAAAAGGATACAGACCCAGCGCATCGCAACCTCAATGCCCTGCGTACGCGGGAAACGCAATCGGCGCCGAACGCGCCAGCCCGCCCCGGGACTTGAGCACCCGCAATTGCGCGGGCCGGGCATCGATCGCGATGCGCAAGGCCGCCGGGGACGGGTTGATGGCTTCCTGGAGCGAGCGCCAGGCGAACGCCAGGGTCTGGCCGGTTTCCGCGGCGACCTGCAAACGGCGCAAGGCTCGGTCATCCGCCTGGCGCGGCCAGCACAACACCGCGCCGCAACTGCCCGAACGCAGGCATTGCTCGGTGGCCCACAAGGCTTGCCGTGGATCGGCCTGGATGATCGACAACTGGCGCAAGTCCACCCCGGCATTTCGCCAGGCCTGGGGATAGGGCACGAACGGGGGCGCCACCAGCACGATCCGCTCCCCCGCCGCCGACAACCGCGCCAGGGTCGGCCACACCAGTTGCAACTCACCCACGCCCGGCGCGCCTATGAGGATTTCCGTCAGCGCCGCTTCCGGCCAGCCACCACTGGGCAATGCCGCGTCCAGCGCCGCATGACCGGTGGGTTGTGGACTGGCGGCCGGTGGCGCAGGCCGGCCCTTCCAGACCTGGCCGCCATTGAACAGCGTGTCCAGCGCAACGACGGCCCCCATCAGCCTTGCCTCACCAGGCCACAGAACACGCCTTCTATCGCCAGGTCCTGGTCGGCTTCGACGATGATCGGCTGATAGGCCGGGTTGCGGGGCAGCAGGCGTACGCGCTCGCCGACGCGCTCGAAACGCTTGATGGTCACCTCACCGTCCAGGCGCGCCACGACGATCTGCCCGTTGGCGGCCTGGGGCGTACGTTGCACGCCCACCAGGTCGCCGTCGAGGATACCGTCCTCGATCATCGAGTCGCCTTGGACGCGCAACAGGTAATCCGGCGCCTTGGTGAAAATCGCAGGGTCCAGCAAGAGGCGGCTGTGGACCTCCGCATCGGCGCCAATCGGCCGGCCGGCGGCCACCCGCCCCAGTACCGGTACGTCCAGCAGCTCGGGGCGCGGCGGCTGGTTCAACAGCCGAATGCCTCGGGCCTGGTGCGGATTGACCTCGATGAAACCGGCCTCGGTGAGCGCCAGCACATGCTTGCGCGCCACGCTGCGAGAGGCGAAACCAAACGCCTCGCTGATTTCTGCAAGGCTGGGAGGCTGGCCCTGCTCGGCGATGCGTTCGCGAATAAAGGTCAGGATGGCGGTACGGCGGGGAGTGAGAGTCGTCATGGAGTACATTTGTACTCCTGTCGGTTTTTTCTGACAAGCGCCGCCAGTCAGTTCACAACCGCTTATGGTTTCGCCCTTGCGCGCTCAATGCTGGTTTCTTTGGGAGCCGTGGCGTGATCAGGGCAGCAACAATCCCTGCTCGCGCTCGCACAACTGCACAACGTAATCCCACAGCACGCGCAGCCGCACTGATTTATGCAGTTCGCGGCGGGTGCTGATCCAGTAGCTGCGGCAGATGGTTTCGTCCGGCAACAGCGGCACCAGCGTCGGGTCGCCGCTGGCCATGTAGCACGGCAGCACGGCGATCCCCAGGCCCGAGCGCGCGGCCTGTTGCTGGGCGATGACGCTGGTGCTGTGGAACACGACGCGGGGCTTTCGGCAAAAACTGTTCAGGAACATCAGCTCCTGGCTGAACAACAGGTCATCGACGTAGCCGATCCAGGCATGACGGGCCAGGTCCTCGCGGCTGCGCAAGGGGGGTGAGCGATCCAGGTAGGCCTGGCTCGCATAGAGCGCCAGGCTGTAGTCGGTGAGCTTGCGCGTCACCAGCAGGTCGGCCGCGGGACGTTCGAGGTGAATGCTGATTTCCGCTTCGCGGTTGAGGATGCTGACGAATCGCGGCACCGCCACCAACTCCACCTCCAGCCCTGGATAGCGCTGGAACAACCCGTCCATGCGACTGGCCAGGAACATGATGCCCAGCCCTTCCGTCACCCCCAGTCGGATCTTCCCCAAGGGTGCGCTGGATTGGGTGATGTCCTCCTGGGCCAGCAGCGCGACGTTTTCCATGGCCTCGGCATGCTTGAGCAGCGTCTCGCCGGCTGGGGTCAGCTCATAGCCCTGGGCATGCTGGACAAACAGCGCGGTGCCGAGGCTTTTCTCGATGGCCTCGATGTGCCGGGCCACCGTGGCATGTGTGGTGTTCAGGCGCCTTGCAGCCGTCAATAGACGCCCGCTGCGTTGCAATTCCAGGAAATAGCGCAGGTCATTCCAATCGAACATGGGGCGATCCTTGAACGCGCCTGACGGCAGTGGTGTTTATAAACGCACAGCAGCTGCGCAAAAACTAACATTCTTTTGACGAAAACTAACAACTAGGATGGATCTCACAAAAACAAGAAATGAGGTCGCGAATGCAACCTGTCGTCGATGAATACGATTACGTGATCGTGGGCGCCGGCCCTGCCGGGTGCTTGCTGGCCAATCGGCTTTCGGCCGACCCGCAACACCGGGTGCTGCTGCTCGAAGCCGGCGGGCGCGACAACTACCCGTGGATTCACATTCCGGTCGGCTACCTGTTCTGCATCGGCAACCCGCGCACCGACTGGTGCTTCAAGACCGAGGCACAACCGGGCCTGCAAGGGCGTGCCCTGAGCTATCCGCGCGGCAAGGTATTGGGCGGCTGCTCGTCGATCAACGGCATGATCTACATGCGCGGCCAAGCTGCGGACTATGACGGCTGGGCCGCGGAAGGCAATTGTGGCTGGGCCTGGGACGACGTGCTGCCACTGTTCAGGCAGAGCGAAAACCACTTCGCGGGGGACTCCGAACTCCACGGCGCGGCCGGCGAATGGCGAGTCGAACGCCAGCGCCTGTCATGGCCGATCCTTGATGCCTTTCGCACCGCCGCCGAGCAGAGCGGCATCCCCAGCATCGACGACTTCAACGGTGGCGACAACGAAGGCTGCGGCTATTTCCAGGTCAACCAGAAGGCCGGGGTGCGCTGGAACGCGGCAAAGGCCTTCCTCAAGCCGATTCGCAATCGCTCCAACCTGACGGTAATGACCGACGTCGAAGTGGACCGCCTGCTGTTGCGCGATGACCGCGCCGACGCCGTCAGCGCTCGCTGGCAAGGTCAGACAATGCGCTTCAAGGCCCGCAAGGAAATCGTCCTGTGCGCCGGTGCCATCGGTTCTCCCGGCATATTGCAGCGCTCCGGGATCGGCCCGCGCAGCCTGCTGCAACGCTTGGGTATCGGCGTGGTACACGAATTGCCGGGCGTGGGCGGCAACCTGCAGGATCACCTGCAACTGCGGCTGATCTATCAACTGGAAAACGCCCGCACCCTGAACCAGATCGCCGGCACGCTGCTGGGCAAGATGGGCATGGGCCTGCGCTATCTGTATGACCGCAGTGGCCCGCTGTCCATGGCCCCCAGCCAACTCGGCGCGTTCGCCCGCTCGGGACCGGAACAGACCTCGGCCAACCTCGAGTATCACGTGCAGCCATTGTCCCTGGAGCGTTTCGGCGAACCGCTGCACAGCTTCCCGGCGTTCACCGCCTCGGTGTGCGATTTACGTCCGATGAGCCGCGGTCGCGTTGACATTCGTTCGGCCGATCCGGCTGAAGCGCCGTTGATCCAGCCCAATTACCTGAGCCACCCGGAAGACTTGCGGGTCGCCGCCGATGCCATTCGCCTGACCCGACGGATCGTCGCCTCCCCGGCCCTCAGTGCCTTCAAACCGGTGGAATACCTGCCCGGCCCGAGCCTGCAAACCGAAGAAGAACTGCACCAGGCCGCCGCCCGCATCGGCACGACGATTTTCCACCCGGTGGGCACCTGCCGCATGGGCCAGGACGGCGATGCGGTGGTGGATGCGCAACTGCGCGTGCACGGCATCAAGGGCCTGCGCATCGCCGATGCCTCGATCATGCCGCGCATCACCTCGGGCAACACCTGCTCGCCAACGTTGATGATTGCCGAGAAGGCGGCGCGAATGATCCTCGAGCCCGCCATGACGAGCATCACGCTGCAAAAGGAGCCCGCCACGGTCTGAAAAGACAGAAAGAACCCTGGTGGTAGCGAGCCTGCTCCCACAGGCGCATGAGTCGATTCAAGGAAAGTGTGTCATATCAGGAGACGCCCACCCGGCGTCGCAGTGGAACAACAAAAACAATCACTGTGAGGGATACCGCTATGTCCGAGCATGTTCAGACCCTGGAAGCCACGCGCAGCGCCGGCACCAGCCAGGAAACCCAGAAAGTCATATTCGCCTCGTCCCTGGGGACGGTGTTCGAGTGGTACGACTTTTTTCTCTATGGCGCCCTGGCGGCGGTGATCAGCAAACAGTTCTTTGCCGGGGTCAACGACACCACCGCGTTCATTTTCGCCCTGATGGCCTTCGCCGCCGGTTTCATCGTGCGGCCGTTCGGTGCGCTGGTGTTCGGTCGGTTGGGGGACATGATCGGGCGCAAGTACACGTTCCTGGCCACCATCGTGCTCATGGGCCTGGCGACGTTCTGCGTCGGCCTGCTGCCCAACTACGCCAGCATCGGCATTGCCGCGCCGATCATCCTGGTGGTGTTGCGCATGCTCCAGGGCCTGGCCCTGGGCGGTGAATACGGCGGCGCGGCGACCTATGTGGCCGAGCACGCGCCGATGGGCAAGCGCGGCTTCCATACCAGTTGGATTCAGTCCACCGCCACCCTCGGGCTGTTGCTGTCGCTGCTGGTGGTGCTCGGTTGCCGCTATTTCACCGGCGATCAATTCGAGGTCTGGGGCTGGCGCATTCCGTTCCTGCTGTCGATCCTGCTGCTGGGCATTTCCACCTGGATTCGCCTGAGCCTGCATGAGTCGCCCGCCTTCCTGAAAATGAAAGAGGAAGGCAAGTGCTGCAAGGCGCCGATCCGTGAATCGTTCGGCAAATGGGAAAACCTGAAAGTGGTGCTGATCGCGCTGTTCAGCATCAACGCCGGGCAAGCGGTGACCTTCTATGCCGCGCAATTCTACGTGCTGTTTTTCCTCACCCAGTTCCTCAAGATGGACCCGGCCCTCGCCAATAGCCTGCTGATCGTGAGCGTGGTGATCGGTGCGCCATTCTTCATTTTCTTCGGCTGGCTGTCGGACAAGGTCGGGCGCAAACCGGTGCTGATGATCGGCCTGTTATTGGCGACGGCGTTGTATTTTCCGATCTTCAAGACCCTCGCCCACTACGCCAACCCGGCCATCGACCTGGCAAGCCGCCAGGCGCCGATCAGCGTGATCGCCGACCCGGCCACCTGCACCTTCCAGTTCGACCCGGTGGGCAAGGCGCGCTTCGACAGCCCCTGCGACAAGGTCAAGACCTTCCTGGTCAAGCAAGGCCTGCCCTACAGTAGCGTCGCGGCACCGGCCGGCAGCACCGTGCAGGTCAGCATCGGTGACGTGAAGCTCGAAGGCTACGACGAAGCCGCCCTGCGCGGCGCGGTAACGTTGGCCGGCTATCCGCAACAAGCCGACGCCCAGCAGATCAACCGGCCGATGATCGTGGCCTTGATCGTCGCGCTGATCATCATCTCGGCGATGTGCTACGGCCCGCTCGCGGCGCTGATGGTCGAGCTGTTTCCAACCAGGATCCGCTACACGTCGATGTCATTGCCGTATCACATCGGCAATGGCTGGTTCGGCGGTTTCCTGCCTACGGTGTCGTTTGCCCTGGTAGTCTACACCGGTGACATCTTCTACGGGCTGTGGTACCCGGTGGTGATCACCGGCGTGAGCCTGGTGGTCGGGATGATCTGCCTGCGGGAAACCCGCAACGTGGACCTGGACACTAACTGAACCCGAGTGTGGCGAAGGAATGAACCTCCTTCGCCACAGATTTCAGAAACGTGCCTTCACCGTCGCGGTGAAGTTGCGGGGTTCACCGTAATAGTTACCGAAGCTCTCCGTCCCGATGGTGGAGTAGTAACGCTTATCGAACAGATTGTTGCCATTGAGCGCCACTGACCAGGTGTCATCGATGCGGTAGCCAACGCGGCCGTTCCATACGGCATAACCGGCCTGGGTGATCTTCTCGCCGCTGGCCGGCGATACGCGGAAGTTATCGCTTTGGGCATTGACCCCGGCGCCAACGCTGAAGCGTTCCAATGCCCCGCCGAGGGCGTAGTCGCCCCACAGACGCAGCATATGGCGTGGCACGTAGCTGTTGAACGAGCCACCGTTGAGGCTGGTGTCTATGTCGTCGAGGGTCTTGGTCTGGGTGTAGGTGTATCCGGCCAGCAACTGCAGCCGCTCGATGACCTCGCCGCTGATCTCGGCTTCGAAACCCTGGGCGCGAACCTTGCCGGCGTTTTCGTAGCAATAGCCATCCGACGACGCACAGCTTGAGTTGTAGTCGGTCTGGGCCTGGTCTTTCTGCACAGTGCGGAACAGGTTGAAAGCGGTGTTCAAGCGGCCCTCGAACCATTCGCCCTTGATCCCCAGTTCGTAACTCTCGCCCATTAACGGCTTGAGCGCCGAACCACTTTGCGAGCGGTAATTGCCTTGGGGCGTAAAGATGTCCGAATAGCTGGCGTAGGCGGTCAGGTGTTGGTTGAGGTCCAGCAACACACCGGCAAACGGCGTGACCTGGCCGGTCTCGGTGCTCCTGGCGTGTTCCGTACCGCCCGTGAGAAATACCGAGTCACTCTTGGAGCTGTACCAGCTCACCCGGCTACCCACTACGAAGGTCAACGGGTCCGCCAACTTCAGGCGAAGCGTCGAATATACGCCGTGCTGCTCGGTTACAGTCTTGACCGGCCCCCCTCGCGTCGAGTTTTCGATGAAGTAGCTGTCGTCCGGTTCGGGAATGTGCCGGTCCGGATCGAATACATTCTGCTTCTGCGGCAACAAGGCGACCGAGTAGAAATCGTCTTTGTCCGAACGACTGGCATTGACGCCGAAGATCAACTCATGGCGCTGGCCGAAGGCGTCGAACTTGCCGTCCAGGTAGGCGTCGAGACCGTAATCGACCTGATCATAGTCGTACATGCTGCCGAGCAAATTAGTGGTCGAGGAACCGGGTGCCACCGAGCCCGATGCAAAGGCGTATTTGATGTCCTGGGTATTTTTCGTATAGACCCCCGCGAGCTTCACGGCCCAGTCGTCGTTGAGCTGGTGCCGCAGGTCGCCGAACACTGTGGTCCGCTGGCTGCGCCAGGTATTCCACGACGGGTCCAGGCAAGTGGAACGACTGAGCTTCAAATCGCTGCCATTGCGGTAGCGTGGAAGCCCACCCCAGCACGGGCTCGCATCGACGTCCTCATAGGCCACGCCCAGGCCAAGCGTCGTGTCGGGGGTCAGGTCGACGTCCAGGGCGCCGTAAAAGACCTGGTCCTTGCGCCGGGCATCGTCGTAAAAATAATGCCGGCTCTGCTCGGCGATCACTGCCCTGCCCCGTACAGTGCCGGCGTCGTTCAGGGGGCCGCCTGTATCGACTTGCCCGCGGTAGTTGTCCCAAGTGCCACCCGAGAGGCTGAGTTCAGTCTGGGGCGTGGCCTGGCCGCGCTTGCGAACGAAATTGACGCCACCTGAAGTACCGCCGGAACCTTTCATCATCCCGGCGGCGCCGCGCAGGACTTCGACTCGATCGTAATAGGCCATGTCACTGCTGAAGCTGTCCGCCTGGACATAGCTGTTGCCCATGTCCAGCGGAACACCGTCGTACTGGTATTGACCCGACATTCGGAACCCGCGGGAATAGAAATACTTGCCGCCCATGGTCGAATCGTAGACGGTGATGCCGGGCGTTTTTTCCATGACCTGATCGATGGTGTTCAGGTTCTGGTCGTCGAGCATCTTGCGGGTGATCACCGTGACCGATTGCGGCGTCTCGCGCAGCGCGTGTTCGCCTTTGCCGATGGTGACCGCTCCGGTGGTGTAGGAGCCGCTATGTTCGGTGGTCGCCGTGAGCAGTTGCCCGTCAATGGTGGTCGTGCCCAATTCCATCGCCGAACCGCGAGACGGCACGGCCCGAAGCCGATAGGTCCCGCTGGCCTGGGGCTCGGCTTGCAGGCCGCTATCGCCCAGGATGCGAGCGAAGCCGTCGGCCACGCCAAAGGAACCGTTCAAGCCTGGCGACTGCAATCCTTGGAGTTGTGCGGCATCGAACGAGAGTGCAACACCCGCCTGGCTGGCGAAGCGCGTCAGCACATCCATGAGGGTACCTGCGCCAATATCGTAAGCCTGCACCGAACGTTGCTGGCTCGAAGCGCCTGACATCGTGCTCGCCTGTACCATCCAGGCACTGGACGACGTAGCAGCCAACAACCCGATTTTCATTGCAATCGCCAGACGACCTGGCGCGTTCACGCGAGACATGCGTCCCCTCCCCACAGTCAAGAAATTCACTGAGGGATGAGCCGAACGATGCCGACAAAAAGTGCAAAACATTTTTAATTGCACGGGGGGCAAGGGTTATCTGCTATGGGACACCTGAACCCAGAACCGGCTGTATCGAGTCACCCGCAATGGGAAACCGCTCTCGAGCGCCGCAAGGGCAAGGTCGGTATTGTCGATGGGGAAAACCCCGGAAACTTTCAAATCGCCAATCGCCGGGTCGCAACGCAGTACTCCCATGCGATAGCGCGACAGCTCTGCCAGCAACGCATCCAATCGACGGTCGATGGCAATGATGCTGCCTCGTTGCCAGGCGCCGACCGACACGTCGTTGGCCCTTGGCCTGCCCAGCGACCGGTCGCTGAAATCCAGCTGGCTACCGGCATCGACCCGCGTCGCGGGGCCGCCACTGCGCAAACTGACCTCGACGGCCTTCTCAAGCACCGCCACCTCGCCACGCTGGGCCTGGGCGCGGACGATAAAACGGGTTCCCAAGGCCAACACTTCGACTTGTTCAGTAATGACCTTGAAGGGGCGCTGCGCAGGATCGACTGCAGTCGTAACGATAATCTCACCCCACAACAGACGAACAACGCGTTGTTTGCCATCGAAACGAACGTCGATCGATGTGTCAGTGTTGAGCAGTACGGTGCTGCCGTCCGCCAATTGGAACGCTCGCCGCTCGCCGATGCCGGTCCGGTAATCGCAACGCAAGTTCTGCGCGGTCTCGCTTCGCCAGCCCAACCACCCCAGGCAACCGGTGGTCGTGAGCAACAAGGCGCTTCGCAACACTTGCCGTCGCGAACGGCCAGGAGGTTCGCTCAAGGTGGGGGCGGCCAATGCGCCCGGCACGCTGGCCATTTGTTCAGACACCGCCGCCATGCGTTGCCACGCCTGATCATGCAACGGATCCGCGGCCAACCAGGCGCGCCATCCGGCCCTATCCGCGTCAGCCGCGGTACCGGAGTGAAGCCGGGCGTACCATTGCGCCGCGGCACGAATGGCTTGCAGTTGCTCGGGTGACAGGCTCATGCAAGCTGCAACTGGATCTGCATCAGGCAGCAGTGTTCCATGGCCTTGGCCATATGGTTATTGACCGTGCGCACGCTGACGTCCAGGCGCTCGGCGATCTGCGGGTACGTCAGACCGTTGAATTGCGACAGGATGAACACTTGCTTGACCCGCGGTCCCAGCCCTTGAAGCAGCCGATCGATTTCCATGAGGGCCTGGAACAGGATCGCCTGCTCTTCCAGCGACGGCTGCTGCCGTTCAGGCATGGCGGCCAGCGCATCCAGGTACGATTGCTCAAGGGAGCGGCGGCGAAAAAGGTCAACCAGCAAGCCTTTGGCGATCATCGACAGATAGGGCCGCGGCTCGCGTATATCCAGGGCCGAGCGCGCCTTGATCACGCGAACGAAGGTATCCTGGGCCAGGTCTGCCGCATCAAACGTGTTACCCAGGCGCTTGCGCAGCCAGCCTTGAAGCCAGCCGTGATGGTCGCAATACAGATCGTTGACGGCACTGCGTAGGTACAGATCGTTGGCGGACATGACAATGGAATAATTCGCGACTGATAATGAATCGCATTGTCATCGCAGCAACCGCCGCTTTGCAACCCAAACATGCGCGGACGGTCCCTGCCCTGTCGCTCCGGGGTCAGTGCACTGAATGGCTTTTCACGGTGCTTTCCACCAGGTCCAGCATCTGCCCCAGCGCCCATGGCTTGGCGATGAACGAGGCCTGGTGTTTGATCCCGGCGCTTTCCGGGGTCTCGAACCCCGACATGATCAGCAGCGGTATCTGCGGCCAACGATCCCCGGTCAGATTGGCCAGGTCGGCGCCGTCCATTTCACCGGGCATGGTGATGTCGGTCAGTAGCAGGTCCACGTAATCGGCGCTCTCTTCCAGGAATGTCAGCGCCGAATCGGCGCTTTCCCTTGGCTCGACGACAAACCCTTCTTCCTCCAGGATCTCACAGAGAAACTCCAGGATGGTCGGATCATCC
Source organism: Pseudomonas frederiksbergensis (assembly GCF_035751725.1). Lineage (GTDB taxonomy): Bacteria > Pseudomonadota > Gammaproteobacteria > Pseudomonadales > Pseudomonadaceae > Aquipseudomonas > Aquipseudomonas frederiksbergensis_A. The sequence continues at coordinate 3,677,396 of NZ_CP142104.1, forward strand.
TCAACAACGAGAATCAAACGTGTGGTCGCCTGTCCGTTGCCCTTCGGCATCGAATTCATGAAAGTGACTCTCCTTGATTCCATTAACGTGCGTCGCGGTTTGAACCGCTCTGCAAGTTATGAGCGATGCCCTTGCGATTAATTCATTCTGCTTGCCCATGCAGGCGCCGGGCTGCCTCGTCTAACGGCGGTTGCAACGCAGCGCAACGTTTTATCTGTATATCCATACAGATAAAGCTTGCCCCGGCGCCAATCCCTGACCATGCTAGCGCCCCATGAAACCTGCTCAGGAAGAGGCGTTATGCGGTTGTACCTGTGTGAGAAACCGTCCCAGGCCAAGGACATCGCCGCGGTGTTGGGTGCCACCCGTCGCGGCGACGGTTGCTGGCTGGGCGCGAACGTCACGGTGACCTGGTGCATCGGCCATTTGCTGGAGACTGCCCCGCCGGACGCCTACGATGCCCGCTACAAGCGCTGGGTGCTGGCCGACCTGCCCATCGTGCCGGCCCAATGGAAGATGACGGTCAAGCCGAAGACCGCGAGCCAGTACAAAGCGGTCAAGCGGCTGCTGGCAGAGGCAAAGGAATTGGTCATCGCTACCGATGCCGACCGCGAGGGCGAAATGATCGCCCGGGAACTCGTCGAACATTGCCGCTATCGCGGGCCGATCCAGCGACTCTGGCTGTCAGCCCTCGACGAAGCCTCGATCCGCAAGGCCCTCGCCGCCCTCAAGCCGGGGGCGGAAACCTTCAACCTGTATCACTCGGCCCTCGGTCGCTCCCGGGCCGACTGGCTGATCGGCATGAACATGAGCCGCCTGTTCACGCTGCTGGGGCGCCAGTCCGGTTATCAAGGCGTCCTGCCGGTGGGCCGCGTGCAGACACCAACCCTGCGTCTGGTGGTGGATCGCGACCGCAGCATTGCCGATTTCGTACCGGTCGCCTATTGGGCCATCGACGTGCAACTGAGCCACGCCGGAACGGCGTTCACCGCCCAGTGGCGCGCCGACCCGGATGCCTGCGACGACCAGGAGCGCTGCCTGAACCAGGCCATGGCCCGGGAGGCCGCCCAGGCCATGGGCAACGCCACGACGGCGCGAGTGACCAGGGTTCGCACCGAGCGCCTGCGCGAGGCGCCGCCGCTGCCGTTCGACCTGGGCACCTTGCAGGAAGTCTGCTCGAAGAAACTTGGACTCGGCGCCCAGGAGACCTTGGACATTGCCCAGTCGCTCTACGAGACCTACAAGCTCATCACCTACCCGCGCAGCGATTGCGGTTTCCTGCCCTTGAGCCAGCACAGCGAAGCACCCGCCATCCTGGCCGCCCTCGCCCAGGCCGATCCGGGCCTTGCCCCGCTGCGCGATCACCTGCAGCCACAGCGCAAGTCCCGGGCCTGGAACGACGCCAAGGTCAGCGCGCACCACGGCATCATTCCCACGGCGGCGGCGAAGAGCCTCGACAAGCTCGCCGGCAAGCAACGCGCCGTCTATACACTGATTCGCGCACGTTACCTGGCGCAGTTCCTGCCCCACCATGAATACGACCGGACCCAGGCCGACTTCGATTGTGCCGGGCAGGACCTGCGTGCGGTGGGCAAGCAGATCGTCGAGCCCGGTTGGAAACGCGCCCTGCCCGAAGCATTGGCGCCCGCGCGAGGGCGGGAAGCCCCCACGCCGCAAACCCTGCCGCCGCTGGCCGAGGGCCGCGACTGCAACGTCGACGCGGTGACACCAAAGGATTTGTGGACCCAACCGCCCAAGCCGTTCACCGAAGGCGACCTGATCAAGGCGATGAAAAACGTCGCCAAGCTGGTGGAAGATCCACTGCTCAAGCAGAAACTCAAGGACACCACAGGCATCGGCACCGAAGCGACCCGGGCCTCGATCATCCAGGGCTTGCTCGACCGTGGCTACCTGCTGAAGAACGGCAAGGCCCTATCCGCCACCCCGGCGGCCTTCAGCCTGATCGACGCGGTGCCCCGGGCGATTGCCGACCCCGGCACCACCGCCATCTGGGAACAAGCACTGGACATGGTGCAAAGCGGTGAGATGAGTTTGGAGGAATTCGTCACCCGGCAAACCGCCTGGATGAGCAAGCATGTGGCCCGCTGCCAAGGCATGAGCCTGACCATCAACGGCCCGGCCAGCCCCGCCGGACGAGGCGCCGCGCCGTGGAAGAACAAACGCAAGCCGTCCAAGCGCAAGGCTGGCGGTGCGCCGCGCAAGGCGAGCAAGGCCACTTGAACTCAAAGGAGGTCCTGTGGCGAGGGGATGAATCCCCTCGCCACAGATGAATACCTCACCAAGGATTAGGTCACCCAACTCAGGTGGTTTTTCATACCCAAACCATTTTGTCCGACAATATGTAGTGACCAAAAATAATCACTACAAAACCGTTGACGCCTCCGATTTCGCCTTGCATGATGCAGACGTCTCCCCGATCGGGAGTACAGGCAAATGTTTGAGCAAGCTCGTCTGACCGCCGAGCTGTTTTTTGGATAAGGGACTGCCCACAAGGCAGATTGAAGGTGCTGACCTGGCATGACCGTCCGGTAACAAGGACGAGAAACGCTGGCGAATCAATCCTCATGACGCATGGGCTCGACCTTTGAAGTCGACACTGGCCTGAAGATTCTTCGCTGTTTCTCTTCGTTGTAGCGCATTTGCGTAGCAGCCCTTCGATTAACACTACATAACCGATTGCACGACCCCGCAGAAGTCCTGCGGATGAATGCTGACGGCCTGATTTCGGTATCAGGCAGGCACTTACCGAACGGCGAAGTTTTGCGAACCACCAGACAGATCAACCAAATGGTCAAGGGGCTTACACATGAATCTGAATAATCAACCATCTATTGATGAACTGGCTCGCATGTTCGCAGCACACAAGGACAGCCTGGATAGTCATATCCTGTGGATCAGCAAGACCGGCCAAGTCCATATGGACTGCCTCTCGCCTTTCACCCAGGAAGAGGAATTCGACAAGCACCAGCAGGATCTCTGCGCTCGACTGAAGATGTACCGCCGCGGGCAAGGCTACGTCGGCAAGAAAGCCGCGGCCGACAAAGACTTCATGGGCCGCGTCCTGCAGACGCTGACCCAGGCCTGGCAATCGGTGCAGCATTCGTCTGAGGTCCGGGTCATCGACCGCCTCTGCTGATAGCCCACAAACAAAAAGGGCCCGCTCCTGATTCAGGAGCGGGCCCTTTTTTGTGCAACGGGAAACTAGAACACCGACCAGCCAATCCGTTGGCTGAGCAATTCCAGCGCCGCCATGCCGGCCAGGGAGTTGCCGGCCGCATTGAGCTCCGGCGACCAGACGCAGACCGTGAACTGCCCTGGCACCACGGCGACGATCCCGCCGCCCACACCGCTCTTGCCCGGCAAGCCGACACGGTAGGCAAAGTTGCCCGCCTCGTCGTACAGGCCGCTGGTGGCCATGATGGAATTGACTTGCTGAGTCTGGCGAGCGCTGAGGATCTGCTCGCCGCTGTGCTTGCAGAAACCGTCATTGGCGAGAAAGCAGAACGCCCGGGCCAGGTCGATGCAGTTCATTCGCAGCGCGCAATGGCTGAAATAACTGCGCAACACCGCTTCCACATCGTTATGGAAATTGCCGAAGGACTGCATCAGGTAGGCCATCGCCGCGTTGCGGGCACGGTGCTGATACTCCGACTCGGCGACCTTGCCGTCGACCATCACCTGGGGATTACCGGACAGACGCCGTACGAAATCACGCATCGACAGCGCCGGAGCGGCAAAGCGTGACTGGTTGATATCACAGATCACCAAGGCTCCGGCATTGATGAATGGGTTGCGCGGACGGCCCCGTTCGAACTCCAGTTGCACCAGGGAGTTGAAAGGCTGGCCGGAGGGCTCATGGCCCAAGCGCTCCCAGATGGCCTCGCCGGAATGCCCGATGGCCTGCACCAGGCTGAATACCTTGGAAATACTCTGCACCGAAAACGCGGTCTCGGCGTCGCCCGCGCAATACATCTCGCCGTCATTGCTATAGACGGCAATACCCAACTGATTGGCCGCCACAGTGCCAAGGGCGGGAATGTAGTTGGCCACCTTGCCCTGACCGATCAGGGGGCGAACCGCATCGAGGATCTCGTTCAACAGTGCTTGCATATGCGCAGGGTCCAATCATTCCCCGTTCGAGTGCGGGGATACAGACGCTAGACGCCGATGGGCAGGTTCAGAGCACACTGGGTCGGCTAAAAAACGTGGCGAGGGAGCTTGCCCCCTCGCCACAAAAGCGGCGTCCGACCATGACTTTCAAAAAGCTGCGCGGGCGCTAGTCACGAAATCCAGCGGTCTATAGTCAAGGATCAACCGGCAGGAGGTAAACGATGCGCCAAATCATGCAAAAAGAACCCTGGTGGGCCGCACCGCCCCAGCCCGGGCAGGATGAAACTGAATTGGAGTGGGGATGGCTGGTGATCTACAGCGAAGGCGAGCCGCGCTTCGAATTCATCAAGGAACGCCCCACGGACGAACAGATCCGCCATCGCAAGGGTTGTCGCGTCACGCTGGGGTCGGACTAGGAAAAGGGCCTCTGGTCAAGGCACGACGGCAGGCAATTCCACCGGCCGACCGGAAAGATCGGCTTGCATCAGGTTGTCGTCGATTTCCCCGGCCAGGTAATACACCGGAGCCATCACCCCGCTGAGGGGATGCTTGAGGGACTTGAACCAGGCTTCGTCGAAAGCCGCGCTCAGGCTCTTGCGGATCTGTGCTTCCATGTCCTCCCGTTCACCCTCGTGGATCATCGCGCGGATGCCCGCCACGCCGACTGAAATCAACGCCCCTGCGGCTTTTCCGGCCACCGCCGCTGCCGCCCCGGCCGCCCCTCGCGTGGCGAATTGCGCTTCGATTTTTTCACTGGTGCGTTGCGCCACTGTCGCTATTACCGCGTCCGACGGCCCTGAACCGGTGTCCGCCGCCCTGTCGACATGATCGATCAACGCCGCGTAGGCCGGTAGCGTATTGAGCGGTTCGGTGTGGACCATCTCGTACAACGACGCGTTGCGGGCCGCTGGTGGGCCCAGGTTGATGGCGGTAATGCCGTGCAAGCGCCGGTTCATCACTTCAGGCGGGATGCGATGTCGCTGGGCAATCACCGGGATCTGCTGATTGAGCAAGCGCACGTAGTACCCGGTCGCGTTGGCCCTGATCGCCTCGGGATCGATTTCCACCGCGACGGGCGCCAGCACCTGCTCGCGATACTGCTCCTGCAAGTATGCCGCCAGGCGCTTGGCCGCCGAGTCCGCCTCGCCCTCGGCGCTGGCTGAATACCAACTGACTTTCAACGCCAACCATTCCTGGGTCCAATAACTGCTGAACCACGGGATGAACTCGGCCTCCGTGCGCTCGTAGACCAACACCCGCCAATGCTCCATCGAGCCGCGCGCGTACAGCTGAGCCTGTTCGAGGGCGCTTTTCGACGCGGCGATGATCTGCCGGTCAACCTGTCGCCAAGTGTCCTGGGCAATCGCTACCGTGGCGACCTGCTGGCCGCGCTGTGACGTGGCGCACCCCGCCAGGACGAGCATCACGACCAGCATCAGCGAACGCAGCACGATTGCGCCACCTGGGCATCAAGGGATCCATGGACTTGAGTATAGGCGTTGCAATCGTGTCGGTCCCTGTGACGAGGGTCGCAGCAGTCAGAACCGGGTGAAGTGCGCGAACTGCCAGTCCTGCGCCGATTCCTGCGCGGTAGGCTTGGGGCTGGCGCCACTGGGTGTCCAGTCGGTGCGCTGGCCCACCAGCGTGCCCAGGTAGGGCCTGGCGATTTCCAGCACGCGTTCGTAATCCATCTGTTCGGGTTCGACGATACCGCGATCCGGATGCTCGACCGCCCAGACGATCCCCGACAGGACCCCCGCCGCCACTTGCAGGCTGGTGGCGTTGTTGAATGGGACCAGCGCCCGGGCTTCGTCGATGCTCAACAGCGAGCCGAACCAGTAGGCATTCCAGTCGTGCCCCATGAGCAACACGCCCAGGGCATCGACCCCGCCGCTGTCGATTTCACCGTTGAGGATGCGTTGCCGGGTTTGGGTCTGCCAGCCTCGGCCGATCAGCTCATGAACCGACAGCAACGCGTCATTGCAAGGGTGATAGGCGTAATGCAGCGTTGGCCGATAGATCAATTTGCGTTGATCCTTGACGGTCAGCAGGTCGGCCGTCGAAGCGGTCTCGTGATGGGTGATCATCATGCCCAGGCATGGACCGCCCAAGGGTGTCCAAGTCTTTACCAACACACTGGCGCTCGGCCGTTCCAGATAGATCGCGTTACGGCTGCCGAAGCGGTGTCGCCGCGCAAAAGACGGCCACGTGCGCTCGTGACTGCCCCAACCCAGCTCCGCCGGCTGGCTACCCTCACTGATAAATCCGTGCACCGACCAGGTGTTGACGAACTCATCATCCTCTTTGAGACGCTGGGAGCACTGGGTATCGCGTTCGGCAAAATGAATGACCTTGATGCCCAGTCCCATGCACAACCTGGCCCAGTCGATCCCCTCACCGGCCTCGGGTAGCGGATGGCCCAACTGCACGGCCAATTCCATCAGCCCAGCCTTGAGCAAATGCGTGATCAAGCCAGGGTTGGCGCCGTGGGCAACCACTGCCGTCGGCCCCCTGCCCAATCGCTTGCGCAAATCCAGCACCTGGTAGCGCAATGCATAATTGGTGCGGTGGGAAAGGTCCAACTGTGGATCGTTGTAGCCGCCGGCCCAGGGCTCGACGCAGGTGTCCAGGTACAGCGCGCCCTTGACGGAAGCATAGGCAATGACCGCCAGGGAGCTGACCTCCACCGACAGGTTGACAATGAAATCCCCCGGTTGGACGAAGCGATCCAGGGTTTGCGCGAAGTTCTGCTCGGTCAACGCCTCACAGACAAACTGAATACCTCGCTCCTTGAACCAGATGTTCTGCTCGATTACTGGGGCGATGACGGTGATCTGCTGGACCTCGATGTCATCTTGTCCCAGCAGCAAGGGCAAGGTGGCCCGGGCAATGGAGCCGAAGCCGATGAAGACCAGATGGCCGGTGAACGGGACGTGATGTTTCATGTGTTGCTTCCTTGAGAACGGTGTATTTCCCATGAAATAACCGAACGACGACCGAAGCTACTGTCAAGGTTGACAGGTGCGGCGCGGATCCAGCCGCGCCGCACCTGCTTGCGCCTACGAAGTCCCCAGCCCGCCGGAAAGATCCGCGCCGGAATGCACCCGTCCGTTGGCCGGCGTGACGCTAGGCTCATCACGATGCTCGGTGGTCTTGCTCACCGTATCACGCACCGTTTCGTAGCCCTCGCGAGCCTTTTGCTTGGCCTTGTCGGCCAGGCCGGCGCTGGTCTTGCCCATCACCCGCTGTTCGGTGGAAGTGCTCGGCAAGGCTGCGCCCAACATGGCGCCCAAGGCGATACCCGCGGCCGCCATCATCAACGGTTGCTCCTTGAGCAGGCGGCTGAACTGATCGCCCAGGTCGTGCGAACCCTGGGTCATTCGATCACCCGTTTCATGTGCACGATTGCGGGCATGACGAGCACTGGCGCTCAAATCATCGGCCATGTGAGAGGCCTTGTCCTTGAGGTGGTGAAAGCCTTCGCGCAAGGAGTCGGTGGTGTCATGCAAATGGTTCCTGGCACTGCCCAACCCACTGGCCACCCCATCGGTCCAGCCGCTGGAATCCTGGTCAGGACCGACACGATAGCCAACCCGTGATGGGTGGTTCTGGCCGAGCATCAACCAGCACAGGCCAACCGTAGTCAGCACGGTCGGCACCGGGTTGTTGCGCACCGTAGTGCCCAGGTTGCCAAAAAATTCCGCGCCATTTCCCTTCACCAGGCCCAAGGCCTGATCGAGCATTTGCCCTGGGGTGAATTTGCTGCCCAAGGCATCGACGATGTGGCTGATATGGGCGCGCTGCTCATCGATCTCGCGCTCGATGGTCTCCGGGCTTTTCTGCGATTCGGTTTTGAATTCATCCTTCATGAGGCTTTCCTCCGCAGGGCTTCCTGATCTTTGTTCAAGGCGTCGAGCGTTCGGTCAGGCTTGAAATGGGACGGTTCGAATTGCTTCTTGCCGGACTGCACCATGACGAAACCGATGATCATCGCCACCACGCCCACGATCAGCGCGGCCAGCCAGGGCGCCATCATCGTGCTCAGGCCATACACCACCGCCATCAGCAGAATGATGAAGCCGGCCAGCAGCACCATCGCGCCGCCCGCCACCCCCGCGATACCCGCCTTCAAGGTGTTGAGGCTGGCTTGGAATTCCGCCTTGGCCAATGCCAGTTCCTTGGTAAACAGTGAGGGCACTTCGTGGGTCAACTGCCTGAGCAGGCCCATGACCGAGGCATCGTTTTCGGGCACCGAGGCCCCTGCGGAACGCTGGATATCCGGGTCTGGTCGATTCATCACAATTCTCCTCTGGTATTGGCCGAGCCCGGCAGCGAGCCGGTAGCTGAATCACTGGGATGGTCCTGCACGCTGGGTGAAGTCGGGGTGACGCCCGTGGCGAGTCCGCTGCTGGTCGCCGCACCCGGACCAATAGGGTCGGGCATCGGATCGAAGGGCTGGGCGCCGAAGCCTTCGGCCGGTGGCTCCGCCCGTTCGGCGCCAGCGTGGTCGACCTCTGTGGCCATCGCAGAAGTGCCGGCTTTGAGGAACCGCGACAGCCCGAAGCCCACTGCGATACTGCCGGCGAGGAACAAGCCCGGGTTATCCCGCGCCAAACGCGAGCCGTCATGCAACAGTTGCTCGGCGCTCTTGTTGCGCAACTTGCTGGCCAGGCCACTCATGCTGTCGGCCATGTCTGCCAGGTAATGCGACAAGCCCAGCGTGTCATTGGCTTCGAGTTCCGACATGGCTGACTTGGCGCCACGCGCCAATGCATCGATCTGGTCCGCCGCGGTATCGCGGTACTGACCGAAATGCGCATCGGCCTGCTCGCGAGCGCTGCCGATGGCTTCGTTCACGTCATCCTTGATGTGGTTCAGGGGTTCTCCAGCTCGCCCCTGGCTTGCGGTGCCGCTTTGTCGCTCGGGGTTGTTGTCCGGGATAGTCATGTCTGTCCATCGCCTCCGTGATGAAAAACTCAACATCAGGCACTGCCTGGGCGATGCCTGGACCAGTGCCTCTCAGAACAAGTGACGGGACGCGCGGGAGCCGAGTTCCAACGAGTTTCACGGTTTGACGCCGTGTGGTCGCAGGGGCCGCTGGGTTGGGTTTCGCTAGAAAAAGGGCATTGGTGAGAACACCAATGCCCTTTCTGGTACAGGACCGATGGCGAGGGAGCTTGCTCCCTCGCCACAAAAAGCGGTTATATCGACATCAAGACTCCATCGTCGCCGCTTGGTTGCCACCCTGCTCGGCTATCTTGGACAGCTTCTCGTCGGTCGCTTTTTCTTCCTTGAGCGTCGCCAGCAGCAGGCCGAGCACTTCATCGCCCAGGTTCAAATGCTTGGCCATGGCGATCAAGGTGCCGTAGCTGGCGATTTCGTAGTGCTCGACTTTCTGCGCAGCGCCGATCAGCCCCGCGTCGAGCACCGCACCTTTGTCGATTTCCTCGATCAACTCCTTGGACTCTTCCACCAGCCCTTCCATGGCGATGCACTTCATGCGCTTGAGCTTGATGCCCGCCACTTCGACCAAGGTGTCGATGCGTTCGATCTGCCCTTGGGTTTCTTCAAGGTGATCGTTGAAAGCCTGAGCCAATAACGGATTGGTGGTGGCACGGGCCATCCGCGGCAATGCGCGGGTAATCTGCTTTTCAGCGCTATAGACGTCGGACAGCTCGTGAATGAACAGGTCCGTCACTGTTTTTCTGGCCATCTGGAGATCCTCCGATCGGTGAATGGTGAAGCCACGCTTCACCTGTTCAACACTGACTCGAAGGTTTTTGTGGATGTTCAAGAAATCTGCGAACGGCTGGACGGAGGGTTGCGAGGCGCAGCGTCAACCCAGCGCTGTGTCCAGGAACATCATCACTGCGAACCCCATCATCAAGCCCAGGGTCGCCGGCGTTTCGTGGCCATTGCGGTGGGTTTCCGGAATCACTTCGTGTGACACCACGAAGATCATCGCCCCGGCCGCCAGGCCCAGGCTGATGGGATAAGCCACCGCCACGCCGGAAGACATGCCCAGCCCGATTACCGCCCCCAGGGGCTCCATCAAGCCTGAGCCGACCGCAATCAGCGCGGCGCGCAGCGTGCTGATTCCGGTCACTCGCAGCGCCATGGCGATGGCGAGACCTTCGGGAATGTCCTGGATCGCGATGGCGGTGGTCAGGGGCAGGCCGACCTTGAAGTCGCCGTTGGCAAAGCTCACGCCAATGGCCATGCCCTCCGGCAGGTTGTGCAAGGTGATTGCCAGGACGAACAACCAGACCCGGTTGATGCGCTTGGCCTCGGGGCCACGCCGTCCACTCAACTCGTGTTCATGGGGTACGAAGCGGTCAAGGCCGATCATCAGTGCCACGCCCAGCCCCAGGCCAATGACGACGACCAGGGCGGCGAGCAATTGGTTGCCGCAGATGACCTGCGCGGCTTCGATGCCCGGCAGGATCAGCGAAAACGAACTGGCCGCGAGCATCATGCCGGCCGCGAAGCCCAACATGATGTCCTGGGTACGCGATGAAATATCGCGCAGCACCACCGCCGTCATCGCGCCCAGCGCCGTAGCGGCAAAGCCGGAGGCCCCGCCCAGTGCCGCATAGCCCAGGTTCTGGCGATCGGCCCCCACCAGCGCGTTGTAGCCGCTATAGAGCAACAGCACGGCGACCAGGGCCAACCCGAGCCAGAAGGTCAACCCCAGCAGCAGATTGTTTTGCACGGGATCAAGCCATGTACGCCAGGGCGATCGGATCCGGGAGGTGGGCTGGTCCATCGAGTGTCCTTGTTGGTTTAACCACACGGTGCTTGATCGTCACCCGCAACCACAGGGACGATCAAGTCAAATGTTCAGGCGAGGGAGCCAGGCCCCCTCGCCAACGCCTTACAGCTTCTCGTTTTGCATCCCTGCGCCCAGGTCAGCACCTGTCGTGGGATTGCTCTCCGGGTTAGACATCGTCCGCGCCTTCATGTCCATCAATAGCGCTTCGTCTTTCTCACTCAACTGCACGCTGGCCAAGCCATCTCCACCATCGACCGCCGGCGTTGGGTTCTCGACGAATTCCCAATCGTCCCCCTGGTTCCAAGGACCGCGCACCGAAGGTTCGCCCTGGGACATGTTGAAGTACACGTTGGTGAACTCCGGCATGCCAGGCAGCTTACCTTGCGGGAAGTTGGGCTGGATGGAATGAAGGGCTTTTTCGAAGGACAACTGGTGGGCAATTTCACGGGTCATCAGGAAGCCCAGGGCTTCTTTTACCCCAGGGTCGTCAGTCACGTTCATCAACCGCTCGTACACGATTTTCGCCCGGGCTTCGGCGGCGATATTCGAACGCATGTCCGCCGTGGGTTCGCCGATGGTGTCGATATACGCAGCGGTCCAAGGCACACCGGCCGAGTTGGTCAACGGCGAACCGGCGCCATACAGCACGCTGGTGATGTGGGAGTCATTGCCGGCGCCATTGATGTCGCGGTACAGCTGGCCCTCCTGCTCGACACCTTCGGCCATCTTGCCCTTGGCGCCCTTGTTCAGCATCACGATGATCGAGCCGATCACCTCCAAATGGCTGAGCTCCTCGGTGGCGATGTCCATCAGCAGATCCTTGCGGCCCGGATCATCCTCCGACAAGGCCTGGGTGAAATAACGCGACGCCGCCGCCAGTTCGCCCTGGGCGCCGCCAAATTGCTCTAGCAACAGGTTGGCGAGTCCTGGATTGGGCTCGGCGACACGCACGGTATATTGCAATCGTTTGTTATGAATGAACATGATTGAACTCCTCGGTCAGGACACAGTTCATGGGAACCCTGCCGACGACAGGCCCATGAAAGTCAGAAGAAGTTGAACGTATAAAATTTATTTTTTATTCACAACAAAAGACGAATGGTAGTGGCAAGCCATACAAAACCATCCACGCCTTGATAATGAATAAGTTAAGCGAAGCCGGGCATGACATGCCCGACTATAAAAAACACTTCTATCAATAACCGGTACAAGCCTCATGCCAGTGGCATGAGGCTTGTAGACCACGGAACATTACGATTTACGACCGCCGCCGTGGCTGTTTTCACCACCTTTCTTGCCGGCTTCGGAAGCTTTTTCCCGGTCATTGGCGAAGTTGCCGCCAGAGGCTTGGCCCCCTTTGCGGCCGGCTTCCGATGCCCGTTCAGGGTCGTTGGCAAAATTGCCACCCGAGGCTTGTCCACCTTTGCGGCCCGCCTCTGCGGCACGTTCCGGATCGTTGGCAAAATTGCCACCCGACATATGGCCACCCTTACGGCCGGCCTCGGCTGCGCGTTCCGGATCGTTGGCGAAGTTGCCACCCGATGCCTGGCCGCCTTTCTTGCCGGCTTCCGATGCTTTCTCACGATCGTTAGCGAAATTGCCAGGGTTGTTATTACCTGTATTTGCCATTTCATTCACCTCGTTAGTTGCTATTTGCGAACCCCGTTGGCTCGTACTTATTCGGAAAACATGACGCATCCAAGGTTTGAAGAAAGTTCTTCAAAGGGCGACGAACGGTCAATGACTTATTTATATACCGCTGCGCTTGCAACCAATTGAAATCCGCTATCAAGCAAGCGACGCTCAATTAACACAATCGCCATGCGTAACTATGTGAGGGCGAGCTTGCTCGCGAATGCAATTTACCAGTCGACCTGACTGTTTAACTTTCAAGTGCTTTCCCGAGCAAGCTCGGTCCCACATTGGCCCACGCCGAAGATTCGAAACAGTGCGTGTCTTTCCACGCTGTCCGCCAAGGGCCGGATGGCGCCGGCACCCCTCTGCACCGGTCTCGCCACCCTGGCCTCGCGCCGTTCCAGGAAGCCAAAACTCGCGGGCTGCCGGTGTTGTCTTGCACCACCGCACTGACCGGCTTGCGGCGTCCGGGTACCCTGTCGCCGATACCCGGATAAAGCGTTATTCAGGGCGAGATAGGGTCGCTGGCCGGGAACGTCTCCTCCAGCGCTTCATCCAGCTGATTGTTGGTAATGTCCCGCTCGCCGACCTTGCCGCTGCGTTCGCAATGGCAGTCCTGCGCCGGGCATGGCTCGCCGTTTGGATGTTGTTCTGCGCAGGCCTGGCTGCAATACGCCTCGCCGTCATGATTGAACACCCGCTCGGGATCGACGTCGCAATGGCAGCCAGGGCAGCCACATTTCAATTCACTCATGTTCTCCTCCTGCACTTGCGGCTATCAGGATCCCACCAGCAATTGCACCTCAAGGTTCGCTGCCGCAACGCCATGCTTGGCCACATACACCTCATCTGCCCAACCTTTGGTCAGGTTGCGATAGGTCTGGGTGCCCACGGCCGTGCCGCTGTCCCATTCAATGACATCGCCAATATCAACGTCGTTGGCGGGACCCAGTTCGAGCACCGTGTGGCCGTCCTCTTCCGTCACGTAGACGCCCACCCTGGCGCTCTGTCGATTGATGGCTCTTACCTCACCGGTGGTCTGCTTCATACCTGTCCCCTTTGCGTTTGACGGCAGGTTCGGGCGTGGCCGGAACGTGTCCGGCCGCGCCTTTTCATGCGGCTCCAACCTCAGCGCTTGGCTTCGGTATGCGGGTTGGCCGAACGCTCCAGGAACGCCTGGGTGATTTCCGGCAAGTGATCGCGCAGCCAATCGGCCATGGCGATCTCCTGGGGCAGGATCTGTTCGCAAGCCCGCTGGGTTTCCACGTCCCCGGCCACTTTTGCCGCTTCGATCAGCACCGTGTAGGAAGCGATCTCGAGGTTCTCGAATACGTAGCCACTCATGGCGCCCTTGACCACTTCGTCACTCATCGCCATGCCGCCCATGGCCTGACCGAACGCCATCAGCTTGCCGGCCATGTCCTTGAGCATTGACGGGCTGCCGCCCAGGCGCTGGATGCATTGTTCCACCAGCTTCTGCTGCCCCAGCGTCTCTTCGATGTGCTGTTCGATCCGGGCCTTGAGCACCGGATAATGCTCCAGGCGCTCAGCCTGGGCCTTGAGCATTTTCTCCGCTTGCTGTTCCATGGCATGAGCATCGTTGAGCCAATCCAGCAGGTTTTCTTTAGGGGTTGCCATTGCGTTCTCCTTGTTCAGTGTTCATTGACGCACTGTCGTGCGAGAGCTCTGAAATACCGCACATAAGGTGGATGTTCCCCGCACCGGGAAAGTTTGAATAAACAGCGCCGCAGAGCGACGAAAGGCGTACCGAGAGGACGATGCTAACCTCAACGACTCCTAGCCAGCGGAGCACAGCAATGCCCGACGATCTTCACCGTGAACCGATCGAACAACTGCAGGAATACCTGGCCGGGCGCCGTTTCCTGGTGCTGACCGGCGCGGGCATCAGTACGCCATCCGGTATCCCCGATTACCGTGATAGCGACGGCGTTCGACGGGGCCGGCAACCGATGATGTACCAGGAATTCCTCGCCAAGCCCGAGGCCCGGAGGCGCTACTGGGCGCGAGCCATGCTCGGCTGGCCACGCCTGCGCCAGGCCCGCCCGAACCTGGCTCATGAGGCCCTCGCGGCATTGCAAGTGGCGGAGCGCATCAGCGGGCTGATCACCCAGAATGTCGATGCCTTGCATGACCAGGCCGGAAGCCGCCAGGTCATCGAGCTACATGGCAGCCTGCATCGAGTGCTGTGCCTGGATTGCAGCCAGCGGAGCGACCGCCAGCAAATCCAACTCATGATGGAAACGCAGAATCCTTACCTGGCCGGCGTCGACGCGGTACAAGCCCCGGACGGCGATACGTTGCTGGATCCGGCATTCGAGGCGCGCTTCCAGATCCCCCGTTGCCCTCATTGCAATGGCGAGCGGCTGAAACCCGATGTGGTTTTTTTCGGAGAAAACGTCGCCGCCGCCACAGCGTCCCGCGCCACGCAAGCCGTAGAACAAGCGGATGGGCTGTTGGTGGTGGGTTCTTCGTTGATGGCGTATTCGGCCTTTCGCCTCTGTCGGGCAATCAAGGATCAGGGCAAGCCGCTGCTGGCGATCAACCGGGGCACGACCCGGGCTGATGAGTTGCTGGATTTGAAGGTGCAAGTGCCGTGTGAAGAATTGCTACCGCTGCTGATCTGAAGCGCACATCCATCCCCGATGGGAACGCGATCACCAAGGAAACAGGTCGGCTTCCAGGCCGCCCCGTCCAGCTTTTGATCTGCGGGCCCGGTGGTCACCCCACGATCAACTGGGTCCCGATATCCTGATCCCTGAACGTATCGAACAACGCCTGGGCCGCCGCCGACAACTCGTAGCCCGGCTTGGTCAGCACGCCGATGGCCCGTTCGATCACCGGATCGCCGAGGGTGATGCAGCGGGCGCCCAGTTCGTGCATCTGGCCGACACACAAGGCCGGTACGGCGCTCACGCCGAGGCCGCTGGCAACCATTCGCCCGACGGTCGCCAGTTGATGACTCTCGAATTCCACCGGCAATTTCATGCCTCGCGCTTGCAGATGTTCCTCGAGCATCACCCGCACGGTAGAGGGCCGTTGCAGGGTGATGAACGGCTGTTCCAGCAGGGTCTGCCATTGGACTTCGTCGCGCTGGGCCAGTGGCGAATCCAGGGGCACCACCGCCACAAAACGATCGAGGTACAACGGCGTGAACACCAATGACGAGCCCTGCATGGGCTCGAACGCCACGCCCAGTTCCACATGACGATCGCGGACCATTTCCAGCACCTGCTCGTTGATCACATCGTTGACCGTGACGTTGACATTCGGGAAGCGCGCGCGGAAGGTCTTGAGGATCGGCGGCAACAGGTTGCCGGCGAAAGATGGCATCGCGGCCAGCGTCACGCGGCCACGCTGCAAGGTGAAGCGCTGGCGCATTTCGTCTTCGGCGTTGTCCCAGTCGGCCACCAGCCGACGGGCCAGTGGAAGTAATGATTCGCCTTCGGGCGTCAACGCCACGTTGCGCGTGTTGCGGCTGAACAGGCGACCACCGAGCCCTTCTTCCAGGGCTTTGATCGTCAAGCTCAGGGCCGACTGGGAGAGATGCAGCCGCTCGCAGGCCACGGCGAAGCTAAGGCTCTGGGCCACGGCCAGGAACGCACGGATTTGCTTGAGGGTCATGGTCGCTGCGCTCCAAGGGCAATTGTTGAGTTTTATCAATCAATCAAATCTAAAAATCAACTTAACAAATATATGACTTGGCGCAACACTGCATTTCATTGCGACCCCATTCAAGAATAAAAGAGGTGTCTATGGCAGGTTTCGACAAACGCGTGAATTCTTACGAAGAAGCGCTGGACGGCTTGAAGGACGGCATGACCATCATCGCCGGCGGCTTCGGTCTGTGCGGCATTCCGGAAAACCTGATCGCCGAGATCAAGCGCAAGGGCACCCGTGACCTGACCGTGGTCTCCAACAACTGCGGCGTAGACGGCTTCGGCCTCGGCGTGCTGCTGGTGGACCGCCAGATCCGCAAGGTGGTGGCTTCCTACGTGGGTGAAAACGCCCTCTTCGAACAGCAACTGCTGAGCGGCGAAATCGAAGTCGTGCTCACGCCCCAAGGCACCCTCGCGGAAAAGATGCGCGCGGGCGGCGCAGGCATCCCGGCCTTTTTCACCGCTACCGGCGTCGGTACCCCCGTGGCCGAAGGCAAGGAGGTGCGCGAATTCCATGGCCGCCAGTACCTGATGGAAGAATCCATTACCGGTGACTTCGCCATCGTCAAAGGCTGGAAAGCCGACCATTTCGGCAACGTGATCTATCGTCACACTGCCCAGAACTTCAACCCGCTGGCGGCCACCGCGGGCAAGATCACCGTGGTGGAAGTCGAAGAAATCGTCGAACCCGGCGAGCTGGACCCGGCACAGATCCATACCCCCGGCATCTACGTCGACCGGGTCATTTGCGGCACGTTCGAAAAGCGCATCGAACAGCGCACCGTCCGTAAGTGATCCCCTGCCCCCGGCCCGAATGAAGGAATGACACCATGGCACTTTCCCGCGAACAAATGGCTCAGCGCGTCGCCCGCGAAATGCAAGACGGCTACTACGTGAACCTCGGTATCGGCATTCCGACCCTGGTTGCCAACTACATCCCCGAAGGCATGGAAGTCATGCTGCAATCGGAAAACGGCCTGCTCGGCATGGGCGCGTTTCCCACCGAAGCGGAAGTCGACGCCGACATGATCAATGCCGGCAAGCAGACGGTCACCGCGCGCATCGGCGCTTCGATCTTTTCCTCGGCCGAATCCTTCGCCATGATCCGTGGCGGCCATATCGACCTGACGGTGCTCGGCGCGTTCGAAGTGGACGTCGAAGGCAACATCGCCTCGTGGATGATCCCCGGCAAGCTCGTCAAGGGCATGGGCGGCGCGATGGACCTGGTGGCGGGTGCCGAGAACATCATCGTCACCATGACCCATGCGTCCAAGGACGGCGAATCGAAACTGCTGCCCCGTTGCAGCCTGCCGCTGACAGGCGCCGGCTGCATCAAGCGCGTGCTGACGGACCTGGCCTACCTGGAAATCCAGGACGGCGCCTTTATTCTCAAGGAACGTGCCCCCGGCGTCAGCGTCGAGGAAATCGTCGCCAAGACCGCCGGCAAACTGATCGTGCCGGACCACGTCCCTGAAATGCAGTTCGCTGCCCAGTGAGGAGAAATTCGATGCAAGAAGTCGTGATTGTCGCCGCAACCCGCACCGCCATCGGCAGTTTCCAGGGTTCGCTGGCTTCCATTCCCGCGCCGGAGCTCGGTGCCGCGGTGATTCGTCGGCTGCTGGAACAGACCGGCCTGTCGGGCGAGCAAGTCGATGAGGTGATTCTCGGCCAGGTGCTGACCGCAGGCTCCGGGCAGAACCCGGCGCGCCAGGCGTCGATCCTCGCCGGCCTGCCCCACGCGGTGCCGGCGCTGACCTTGAACAAGGTCTGCGGCTCGGGCCTCAAGGCGTTGCACCTGGGCGCCCAGGCGATCCGCTGCGGCGATGCCGACGTGATCATTGCCGGCGGCATGGAAAACATGAGCCTGGCCCCCTACGTCTTGCCGGCCGCCCGTACCGGCCTGCGCATGGGCCACGCAAAAATGATCGACAGCATGATCACCGATGGCTTGTGGGATGCATTCAACGATTACCACATGGGCATTACCGCCGAGAACCTGGTGGACAAGTACGGTATCAGCCGCGAGGCGCAAGACGCCTTTGCCGCCGCGTCCCAGCAGAAAGCCGTCGCCGCCATCGAGGGCGGCCGCTTCGCCGATGAAATCACGCCGATCCTGATTCCCCAGCGCAAGGGCGACCCGGTGGCCTTCGCCACCGACGAACAGCCACGCGCCGGCACCACCGCCGAATCCCTGGGCAAGCTCAAGCCGGCGTTCAAGAAAGACGGCAGCGTCACGGCGGGTAACGCCTCGTCGCTGAACGATGGCGCCGCCGCCGTGATCCTGATGAGTGCGCAAAAAGCCAAGGCGCTGGGGTTGCCGGTTCTGGCGAAAATCAGTGCCTACGCCAATGCTGGCGTCGACCCGGCGATCATGGGCATCGGCCCGGTCTCGGCCACTCGCCGCTGCCTGGACAAGGCCGGCTGGTCGCTGGACCAATTGGACCTGATCGAAGCCAACGAAGCGTTTGCCGCCCAGTCCCTGGCCGTGGCCAAGGAACTGGAATGGGACATGGACAAGGTCAACGTCAACGGTGGCGCCATCGCCCTGGGCCACCCGATCGGTGCTTCGGGCTGCCGGGTGCTGGTGACGCTGCTGCATGAAATGATCAAGCGCGACGCCAAGAAGGGCCTCGCGACCCTGTGCATCGGCGGCGGCCAAGGCGTGGCCCTCGCATTGGAACGGGCGTAACCGACAACAGGCACGACGGTGGCGGCGCGGACCCACGATATTCGCGCAACCATCGGCACCACCACCGGCGCGGCTTTGGTTGCGCCGGTTTTTTTATGCCTTGAGTTTGCTCCGTCAGCCTGAACAGCCAGATCCCCTGGCCAGAGTTTTTTTTAATGCCAAGGGCATTGGATAGTTCTTCAGCCCCCCGCACCAAAGCGGTCACGGCTGTTGGTCAGATGCAGCCACATCGCCGCGCGGGCGGCGTCGGGGTCCTGGCGCTTGATGGCGTTGAAAATCGCTTCGTGTTCCAGGTTGGCAAACTGGGCGAGCCTGCCCAGGTCCGCCTGGCCACGTTCGGCCAAGTTCACCCGCGTACGTGGAATCATCGCGCTGCCCAGGTGCTGCATGATTTCGACAAAACAGGTGTTATCCGTGGCTTCGGCGATCAACAGGTGGAAACGCCGGTCAGCCTCGACGCAACTGTCATTGCTGCTGAGCAACTGCTGATAGTCATCCAGGGCCTCGCGCATCTGTTGCAACTGTCGCTCGCTGCGACGCTGGGCGGCCAGTGCCGCCGCCTGGGCCTCCAGGCCAAGGCGCAACTCCAGGATTGCCCGGACGCCCGCCGCGGTATCAACGTTGAGCCGCAACCCCGGCTCCCCGGTCTGCTCCAGCACAAAAGTGCCAATGCCATGACGGGTCTCAACCAGCCCCGAAGCCTGCAATTTGGAAATCGCCTCGCGCACCACCGTGCGGCTGACCCCGTGCTCGCGCACGATGGCGCCTTCGGACGGCAGTTTCTGCCCCGGCTTCAACTGCCCCAGCAAAATGCTCTGGCTCAACTTCGCCACCAGGTCATGGGCCAGGTTGTGGGTGCGCTTGCGCAGGGGCGCTTCTGTGTCTTGCTGCATCGGGCGGGCTTCCTTGAAGACAGGCTTGTCGATCCTATCACTGGCGGCGTTGCAAGTACTCCTCGGAACACTCTCAACTTGTATGACAACACGCAAGATTGACCTTTATCTAACGCTGAGCCTGGGCAAATATGGCAGGTCTTCCCAAACTCAGAAGCCCTGTAAAAACCCTTCGATAACGGCGAACAGCGCTATAAATAGGGCATAAAAAGCTTCAACAACCAATCCAATCGAACTCAAAAACAGCTTGTCAGACAAAAAAATCGACTTGTATGATGTCTATCAACATCGACACCTGCCCAATACCGCGCATAAAAACAATAACTCAAGGATTCCATACACGATGACTACGCCAGAAACCAGCAAAGCCCCGATCATCACCAGCATGCAAGTCGTCCCGGTGGCCGGCCACGACGGCATGCTGCTGAACCTCAGCGGTGCCCATGGTCCGTTCTTCACCCGCAACATCGTTATCCTCAAGGACAACGCTGGGCACACCGGCGTCGGCGAAGTGCCCGGCGGCGAGCGTATTCGCCAGACCCTGGAAGACGCTCGCTCGCTGGTGGTCGGCAGCCCCATCGGCACCTACCAGAAAATCCTCAACAGCGTGCGCCAGGCTTTCGCCGACCGGGATGCCGGCGGCCGAGGTCTGCAGACCTTCGACTTGCGCATCACCATCCACGCCGTCACCGGCCTCGAAGCTGCGTTGCTGGATCTGCTCGGGCAGCACCTGGATGTCCCGGTCGCGGCCCTGCTCGGCGAAGGCCAGCAGCGCGACGAAGTGAAGATGCTCGGCTATCTGTTCTATGTTGGTGATCGCCAGCAGACCGACCTGCCCTACCGCAGCGAACCGGACGCCGATAATGACTGGTTCCGCGTCCGTCATGAAAAAGCCCTGGATGCCGACGCCGTGGTGCGCCTGGCCGAAGCGGCCCACGCGCATTACGGTTTCCAGGACTTCAAGCTCAAGGGTGGCGTGCTCAAGGGCGACGAGGAAATCGAAGCCGTGACGGCGCTGGCCGAGCGCTTTCCCCAGGCGCGAATCACCCTGGACCCCAACGGCGCCTGGTCACTCAAGGAAGCGATTCGCCTGTGCCGCGACCAGCACAAAGTGCTGGCGTACGCCGAGGACCCTTGCGGCGCAGAGAATGGCTATTCGGGCCGTGAAGTGATGGCCGAGTTCCGCCGCGCCACCGGCCTCAAGACCGCCACCAACATGATTGCCACCGATTGGCGCGAGATGGGCCACGCCATCACGCTGCAATCCGTGGACATTCCCCTGGCCGACCCACATTTCTGGACCATGCAAGGTTCGGTGCGCGTGGCGCAGATGTGCAATGAATGGGGCCTGACCTGGGGCTCGCATTCCAACAACCACTTCGACATTTCCCTGGCGATGTTCACCCACGTCGCGGCCGCCGCACCGGGGGACATCACCGCCATCGACACCCATTGGATCTGGCAGGACGGCCAACGGCTGACCAAGGCGCCGTTGCAAATCAAGGGAGGCTGCGTGCAGGTGCCGAAGAAACCGGGGCTGGGGATCGAGCTGGACATGGACCAGTTGGCCAAGGCTCACGAGCTGTACAAAGGCATGGGGCTCGGGGCGCGGGACGATTCGGTGGCGATGCAGTATCTGATCCCGGGCTGGACGTTCAACAACAAGCAGCCTTGCCTGGTTCGCTAGTATTCAGCAACTCGATTCTTCTGTGGCGAGGGGATTTATCCCCTCGCCACAGTCATCTGCTGCTGTTTCGCTATTAACCCTCCGGCCGCAAAATCAGCACCGCCAGCGGCGGCAGGTTCAGTTCCAACGACAGTGCCTGGCCATGGCTGGGGATCGCCTCGGTGGAGGCGCCGCCGCCGTTGCCATAGTTGGAGCCGGCGTAGGTGTCGGCATCGCTGTTGAGCAGTTCCACCCAACGACCGCCAAACGGCACGCCGACCCGATACGCCTCGCGCGGTACCGGTGTGAAGTTGGCGACCACCAACACCGGCCGACCGTCCTTGCTCCATCGCAACCACGCATAGACGCTGTTGAGCGCATCGTCGCCAATCAGCCATTGGAAGCCTTGGGGCGCATCGTCCTGGTCGTGCAGCGCCGGCTCTTCCCGATATAGACGGTTCAGGTCGCTGACCAGTTTCTGCACCCCCCGGTGCTCGGGATATTGCAGCAGGTACCAGTCCAGTTGCTGGTCATGGTTCCACTCGCGCCATTGGCCGAATTCGCAGCCCATGAACAGCAGCTTCTTGCCCGGGTGGCCCCACATGAAACTGAGATAGGCCCGCAGGTTGGCGAATTTCTGCCAGCGATCTCCAGGCATCTTGTCGATCAGCGAGCGCTTGCCGTGGACCACTTCGTCGTGGGAAATCGGCAGCACGAAACGCTCGGACCAGGCGTACACCAGGCCAAAGCTCAACTCGTTATGGTGGTGGGCGCGGTACACCGGATCCTGCTGAATGTAATGCAGCGAGTCGTGCATCCAGCCCATGTTCCACTTGTAGGCGAAACCCAGGCCGCCCTGTTGCGTGCTCTGGCTGACGCCGGGCCAGGCGGTGGACTCTTCGGCAATGACCAGCGCGCCCGGGGTTTCCAGCGCGACCACATCGTTGAGGTGTCGGAGGAAATCGATGGCTTCCAGGTTCTCCCGTCCGCCGTGGCGGTTTGGCACCCATTCACCGGCCTTGCGCGAATAGTCGCGATACAGCATCGAGGCCACGGCATCCACCCGCAGGCCGTCGACGTGAAAATGCTTGAGCCAGTGCAACGCCGACGCCAGCATGAAACCGTGGACCTCGGTGCGTCCGAGGTTATAGATCAGCGTGTCCCAATCCTGGTGGAAACCTTCCAGCGGGTTACCGTATTCGTACAGCGCGGTGCCGTCGAACTGGGCCAGGCCATGGGTGTCGGTCGGAAAGTGCGCGGGCACCCAGTCCAGGATCACGCCGATGTCGGCCTTATGGCAGGCGTTGACGAAGGCGGCGAAATCATCGGGCGAACCGAACCGCGCCGTCGGGGCAAATTGCGACAACGGTTGATAGCCCCACGAACCACCGAACGGGTGTTCCATGATCGGCATCAGCTCGATGTGCGTAAAGCCAAGATCCTTGACGTAGGGAATCAACCGCTCAGCCAGTTCATGCCAGTTGTATTGGCGGGAGACTTCGCCCGCCTCGTCGATCTCGCACTGCCAGGATCCGGCGTGCAGCTCGTAGATCGACAGCGGCGCGCCCGGTAGCTGGCGTTCACGGCGGCTCTGCATCCACTCGTCGTCATGCCATTCGATGTTCAGTGGCGAAGCGACCTTGGACGCCGTGTCAGGCGGCAACTGCGTGGCCAAGGCCACCGGGTCGGCCTTGAGCGGCAGGATGCCGTGGGCACCGAGGATCTCATACTTGTACCCTTCGCCCGGCCCGAGCCTGGGGATGAATATTTCCCACACGCCGGACGGATAACGGATGCGCATCGGATGCCGGCGTCCGTCCCAGACGTTGAAGTCACCTACCACCGAAACCCGGCGTGCGTTCGGCGCCCAGACGGCGAAGCGCACGCCATCGACGCCGTCCACCGTTTTCAGTTGCGCACCGAGGCAGGCACTGAGGTCGCGATGGTTACCTTCGGCAAACAGGTAGAGATCCATTTCCCCCAGCAGCGGGCCGAAGCTGTACGGATCCTCTGCGACCTGCTCGCCGCCGGCCCAACGGGTGCGCAACAGGTATAGCTGGGCACGGTCGAAATGGCCGACGAACAAACCCGGGGTCTCGGTGATCTGCAACTCGCCCAGCTCTTCCCCGCCGTCACGGGCGAGCACATGCACGCTCAACGCACCGGGCAGGTAGGCCCGGATGAATTGCCCACCGGCCCCATCGCCATGAGGGCCCAGGATCGAAAACGGGTCGTGGTGTTCGGCGCGCACCAGCGCGTCGATGTCGTGGGGGGCCGGCAGCAATGACTCTTTGGCCTGCCCCTGTGATTCCTTGTTCGAGACGCTCATGATTCTCT
This sequence comes from Pseudomonas frederiksbergensis, assembly GCF_035751725.1. GTDB lineage: Bacteria > Pseudomonadota > Gammaproteobacteria > Pseudomonadales > Pseudomonadaceae > Aquipseudomonas > Aquipseudomonas frederiksbergensis_A. Next base: position 3,701,196 of record NZ_CP142104.1, read on the forward strand.
CCACTAAATCGGTCCGGCTAAATCGGAAAAGGGTTTGAGCCCACTCAATAACCCGTACAGGCCGTGCAGCGGCACGGGCAGCCAGGCAGGGCGATTCTCGGCTTCATAAGCCACTTCGTAGGCCGCCTTCTCCAGGCCGAACAACGCCAATGCGGCGTCCTCGCCTTCAGCATCCTTCCACTCATGGGCAAGACTAGCTGCCGCCAGCCGATATGCCTGGACAAATGCCTGGCGAGCCTCGACCAGATAACGGTCGGCGACACGTTTGCGCGCCGCGTCGGCATCGGCCGTGCTGTCGACGGTGTGCAGCTGGACCGCCATCGCCGCCGCGTAGTCGAAGGAGCGCAGCACACCGCTGACGTCCTTGTACGGGCTGTGCTTGCCACGTCGTTCGTGTAGCGGTCGCGCCGGCTCGCCTTCGAAGTCGATCAGGTAGGCATCACCCTTGATCACCAACACCTGCCCCAAGTGCAAATCGCCATGTACCCGAATGCGCAAGCCGCCGGCGGCCTTGCCGGCCAGTTCCTGGACGTGGGCCAGCACGGTTTTCCTGTGTTCCAGCAAGCGTGCGACCATCGCCTGGTCCGCAGGGTTCAATTGGTCCTGGTTCTGCTTGAGCAGACGCAAGGCGTTTTCCACCTGGGCGGCGACATCCTTGCCGATGGCCTGGGCTTCCTTGGCACTGGTAGGCTGCGGCGCAAAGTCCGGGTTGTCGGTTGGCTGGGCGAGCACCTGGTGCATTTCCCCGAGACGCTGGCCGAGCATGCCGGCGAAATCCTTCAGTTCGCCCAAGGCGTTGTAATGCTGTTCCTGCTCCGACACGGCATCCGCCAGCTCGTCGCGCAACGCCCGTTCGAGGTTGTTCTGGGTCCACTCCCAGGCATCGCCCTGATTGCTCAGGTAACCCTGGGCGATCATCAGCAAGGCATCTTCGCCCTGGGCGTCGCGGCGAATCACCGAACCCAGCAGCGGCGAGATGTTGCTGAAGCCCGCCGCAGTCAGGTAAGCGCTCATCTCCAGTTCCGGGTGCACGCCGGACGCAACCTTGCGGATCAACTTGAGCACCAGGCTGCCGCCCACCACCACCGAACTGTTGGACTGCTCGGCGGACAGGTAGCGAACTTCCGGCTCGGCCCCCAGGTTCAGCGCCGCCAGGCCCTCGGTAGGTTCAAAGCGCAACTCGCCGTCGGCGCACGGCACCACCGTGCCGGCCTGGATGCCTTGGAGCACGGCCCGAATGAAGTTTTCCAAAGTGAACGCATCGGTGATCAAGCCGACCTGGCGACCCCGGCGCACCCGCGACAAAGCCAATTGCTGAGGCAGCGCGGCGCCGACCTGATCCTCGGCCAGCAGACCGAACGGCAGTTGATAACGCAAGGTTTGGCCAGCACTGGTGACGTCGATTTCGCTCAACAACACAGGGTGTTGCGGATCACCAAAACGCACGCCATAGACGATGTCGACTTTCTCGATGGCGCTGTCCTTGCCGGCAAACCAGCGGCGGTTCTGCAGCCAGTTCGGCAGGATGCCCTGCTCCAACGTGGCGCGCGACGGCGCTTCAAGCAATTCTTCCAGGCGTTTCTTCAGCACCAGCGTAGTGAAGTCCGGCAGGCTCTGGGCGGGCTCGACGTGCCAGCTCGGCATCTGGTTTTCCGCTGCCAGGGCGAACCAATAGAAGCCGTATGGCGCCAGGGTCAGGAGGAAATTCAACTGGCCGATGGGCGGGAACGCATTGCCGCCGAGCATTTCCACCGGGACCATGCCAGCGTAGGCCGACAGATCCAGCTCGGCAGCCTGGGCGCTGCGCGACACGTTGGCCACGCACAAAATGATTTCGTGCTTGCCGTCCGGGCCGGTGTACTCGCGGGTGTAGGCCAGGATCCGCCGGTTGCTCGGCGACAGCATCTTCAACGTCCCCCGGCCAAAGGCCTTGGATTGCTTGCGCACGGCCAGCATCCGTCGGGTCCAGTTGAGCAATGAATGAGGGTCACCGGACTGGGTCTCGACGTTCACCGACAGATAGCCATACAGCGGGTCCATGATCGGTGGCAACACCAGGCTGGCCGGGTCGGCGCGGGAAAAACCGCCGTTGCGGTCGATGGACCACTGCATCGGCGTGCGCACGCCATCGCGGTCGCCCAGGTAGATGTTGTCGCCCATGCCGATCTCATCGCCGTAATACAAGGTCGGCGTGCCGGGCATCGACAGCAACAGGCTGTTGAGCAACTCCACACGGCGGCGGTCACGCTCCATCAGCGGCGCCAGGCGTCGACGAATGCCGAGGTTGATGCGCGCTCGACGGTCGGCGGCGTAGTAGTTCCACAAATAGTCGCGTTCCTTGTCGGTGACCATTTCCAGGGTCAGCTCATCATGGTTGCGCAGGAAAATCGCCCATTGGCAGTTGGCCGGGATCTCCGGCGTCTGGCGCAAAATATCGGTGATGGGGAAACGGTCTTCCTGGGCCAGCGCCATGTACATGCGCGGCATCAAGGGGAAGTGGAACGCCATGTGGCACTCATCGCCATTGAGGCCTTGGGCATCGCCGTCGCCAAAGTAAAGCTGGGTATCTTCCGGCCACTGGTTGGCCTCGGCCAGCAACATGCGGTCGGGGTAATTGGCGTCGATTTCGGCGCGGATCAGCTTGAGGACGTCGTGGGTCTCGGGCAGGTTCTCGTTGTTGGTGCCGTCGCGCTCGATCAGGTACGGGATTGCGTCCAGGCGCAGGCCATCGATGCCCATGTCGAGCCAATAGCGCATCACCGACAGCACGGCCTTGATGACCTGCGGATTGTCGAAATTGAGGTCTGGCTGATGCGAATAGAAGCGGTGCCAGAAGTATTGGCCGGCCACCGGGTCCCAGGTCCAGTTGGACTTCTCGGTGTCGAGGAAAATGATCCGCGTGCCGTCGTATTTGTGATCGTCATCGGACCAGACGTAGAAATCCCGGGCCTTGGAACCTTTCTTGGCCTTGCGCGCGCGCTGGAACCACGGGTGCTGGTCGGAGGTGTGGTTGATGACCAGCTCGGTGATCACCCGCAGGTTGCGCTTATGGGCCTCGGCGATGAAACGCCGCGCGTCGGCCATGGTGCCGTAGTCGGGGCTGACCCCCCGGTACTCAGCGATGTCATAGCCGTCGTCACGCCGGGGCGAGGGGTAGAACGGCAGCAACCAGATCGTGTTGACGCCCAGGTCGGCGATGTAATCAAGCTTGTCGATCAGCCCAGGAAAATCGCCGATCCCGTCGTTGTTGGAGTCGAAATAGGATTTGACATGGACCTGATAAATGACTGCGTCCTTGTACCAGAGCGGGTCATTGATGAACGTGGCAGACCGGGGTTTCTTGGCCATTTGCAACTCCTGCTGATTCTATAAAGCCGCGGGTTACAGGCTTGTTCTTTGGTATTACGCAGTGTTTTGTGGCGAGGGGATTTAATCCCCGCTGGGCTGCGAAGCAGCCCCCTGAAATCACGACTGCTGCGCAGCCGAGCGGGAGCAAGCTCCCTCGCCACAAGGGCCGGTCCTGCGCCTTATGTCACGCTGATCCGCCAGATCCCGAACGGCTGGTACGCCGGGTCGATGCGCATGAACTGGTACTTGCCATACCAGGTCCAGCGGTGGCCGTTCATCAAATCCTCGCCTTGGGTCTGGGCGTCGTCCGGCAGGCCCATCTCCCACAGCGGCAATTCGAAATTGGCTTCCTGTGGGTTATGCGGATCGAGGCTCACCGCCACCAGGATGAAATTGCTGCCGTCCGGCGTGCGCTTGCCGAAGTACAGGATGTTGTCGTTCCAGGCGTTGTAGATCTTCAGGCCCAGATGCGTATGCAGCGCCGGGTTCTGGCGGCGGATACGGTTGAGCTGGGCGATCTCGGCGATGATGTTGCCCGGCGCAGTGAAGTCCCGAGGGCGGATTTCGTATTTCTCCGAATCGAGGTATTCCTCCTTCCCCGGCACTGGCGCCGATTCACACAACTCGAAGCCGGAATACATGCCCCACAGGCCCGAGCCCATGGTCGCCAGCGCCGCACGAATGAGGAAGCCCGGGCGTCCCGAGTGATGGAGGAACGCCGGGTTGATGTCCGGCGTGTTGACGAAAAAATTCGGCCGGTAGCATTCGCGCCAGGGCGATTCGTTGAGTTCGGTGATGTACGCCGCCAGCTCGGCCTTGGTGTTGCGCCAGGTGAAATACGTGTAGCTCTGGGAATAACCGACCTTGCCCAGGCGCGCCATCATCGCCGGCGTGGTGAAGGCCTCTGCGAGGAAGATCACCTCAGGGTGCTGCGCACGAACATCGGCAATCAACCACTGCCAGAACGGCAACGGCTTGGTGTGGGGGTTGTCGACCCGGAAGATCTTCACCCCCTCGTTGACCCAGCCGACAACGACGTCGCGCAGTTCCAGCCACAGGCTGGGGATCGCATCGGCGGCGTAGAAATCGACGTTGACGATGTCCTGGTATTTCTTCGGCGGGTTCTCCGCGTATTTGATCGTACCGTCCGGCCGCCAACTGAACCAACCCGGATGCTGCTTGAGCCAAGGGTGGTCCTGGGAACATTGGATGGCGAAATCGAGGGCGATCTCCAGGCCGTGGTCGGCGGCAGCGGCCACCAGGCGACGGAAATCATCCCGAGTGCCCAATTGAGGATGGATCGCCTCGTGGCCGCCCTCCTCGCTGCCGATGGCATAAGGGCTGCCCGGATCGTCTGGACCGGCGGTCAGGGAATTGTTCGGGCCTTTGCGGAAGCTGCGGCCAATCGGATGGATCGGCGGAAAGTACAGCACGTCGAAACCCATGTCCTGAATCACCGGCAGGCGCGAGTGCACGTCGTTGAAGGTGCCATGGCGATTGGGATCATCGGTGATCGAGCGGGGGAACAGTTCGTACCAGCTGGCGAACTCGGCCCGCTCGCGCTCGACGTCCAACGGATACTCTGGGCTGATGCTCAGGTAGGGCCGATGGTCGGCCAAGGACATCAAGTCGGCGCTGCGCGGCGTGAGGAACAACGCCACTTGCTCCTCCGGCAACAAGCCTGAGAGTTCGTGATGCAACGCCGCCAGTTGTTCGCTCAACTCGCCGTCGCTACGCTCGGCGGCGTGTTGCACGTGGTTGCGGCCTTCCTGCAACTCCAGGCTGATGGGCACCCCGGCGGCGTATTTCTTTTCCAACTCGTAGCGGAAGCTGGCGAACTGGTCGAACCACGCCTCGATACAGAACACGTAGCGGCCGACAGCCGGTACCGTGAACTGACCGCGCCAGCCATTGTTGCCCAGCTCGGTCATGACCTCGCTGTTCCAGATTTCGTCCTCCAGCGCCCGCCAGCGGATTCGCACGGCCAATTTGTCATGGCCATCGGCGAACACCTTGCTGGTCACCGTCACGTCCTGCCCGGCGAGTGCCTTGGCGGCAAACTGCCCGCCATCGATCACCGGCATGGTGTCTTCTATTGCAATACGCGGCAACAACAAGGCCTGGGACAACGGCAAATGCGGGTTGTAATCCAAGTCGGTCGGCTGTTCGGCAGTCATCGAGCATCGCTCCTTTTACGCCCCATGGACGCGCTTGTGGCGGTAAAGGCCCAACGGGTCCCTGATTAAACTCACTTAAGCTCCGAACCGGACCGGCAGCCAAAAGTTCAGCGGGATGTACCGGCCGGCTACGGGGAATCAAACCCGTCGAACGGTGGTCAACCGTACAAGCACGACTCAAGCCACTTGCGTCCCGGAGGCCCGACCCGATGACCATTCCTATCCCGGCCGAAACACCCGACCCGAACATCGACGACCCCAACCTGCCGCCACCCGGACCCGATCCGGAGCCGATTCCCAAAAAAGACCCACGGCTGGATCCGCAGCCGCCCCTGGGCGACCCACCGAGCGAGGCGCCGCCGGAGCGGGTTTGATAGACAGACCGGTGGATCATTTGTGGGAGCGAGCCTGCTCGCGAATGAGGCGCGTCATTCAGCATAGATGCTGGAATGCTCGCCGCCATCGCGAGCTAGCTCGCTTGGATACGTAGCCTGGCTCGTGGACGGGCTACAACTTCTCGTCCTTCTCCAACGCCCGCACTATCACCGGCATCACACTGAAAATCGCCAACGCCAGCACGGTGCTGAGCACCGCCGTCGCCTCCCGGCCGAGCCCGGCGGCGACGCCGATGGCGGCGGTCATCCACAGGCCTGCGGCGGTGGTCAGTCCCTTGACATGACTTTCGTCGCCGTCGGTATTTTTCAGGATGGTGCCTGCGCCGAGGAAACCGATCCCGGCGACGACGCCCTGGATCACCCGGCTCATCGCGTCAGCCTGGGACCCGGACATCTGCGGCACCAGCACGAACAACGCAGCGCCCAGCGCCACCAGCATATGGGTGCGCACCCCGGCGGCCTTGCCCTTGTGCTCACGCTCGAACCCCAGGATGCCCCCCAACAGTGCAGCCATCACCAGGCGCACCGTGACCCGCGTCATTTGCTGGGCATCGGTGATGTCGGCGAACTCCGCTTGCAGGGTTATCCAGACTTCATCCCACCACGATTCCATGGACCATCCTCTCTTCGCTCGATAAACGATTGACCGCAAGCGATGCGAGACGTGCGACCGCTGATCAGCCACGAAGAACCCTGCCGGTCGGCTGACGCCTAACGTTCAGACATACAGGAAGGAGCAGTACCATGACTGTACGTATCGACGATAACCGGACCTGTCATTTCGACACCCCCAACGGTTCGGAACAACGCCCGGCCAGCGAGCTGACCATCATCACCGACCCGGACAAGGCCATGTCGGCCGTGGAGCTCAATGGCGGGCGGGTCTACCTGACTGAAGCGGAGGTGAATGCCCTGACCGTGGCCGGGGCGGTTGATGGGCGGCAGAATCTGAAGGCGACGGATGGGGGATCGGTTATCTGATTGTTTCTAGATTCATCCTGGGATTGGTGTGTAGATCCGTTGCCGCAGGAACGGATCTACACACCAATCCAGAAGGTGCTTCAAACTGTCGCAGACCAAGGCCTCCACGACATCTGATCCGGTTTTTATCAATCCACCTGAGTCTGTTATGCAAACAGTTCGATGGTCATAGTGCCCCGGCCAGATAGCGGCTGATGAGCGACCGACCATGAGCGAAAGAATCCCCGCCCAACTGATACAAACATTCGACCCCGCGCCCAACAAGATCAAGGCCAGGACCACCGACAACCTGATCCATACCCGCAGCTTCACCGGCGTGTTCCGCACCTTGCGCATCAGCGGTGCCGGTGTGCTGTTTTTGCTGTTCTTCGGCACGGTATGGCTGAACTGGGGCGGTCGCCAGGCGGTGCTCTGGGACCTTAGCGAAAGCAAGTTCCACATCTTCGGCGCGACCTTCTGGCCCCAGGATTTCATCCTCCTGTCCGCCCTGCTGATCATCGCCGCGTTCGGCCTGTTTGCGATCACCGTTTTCGCCGGGCGCGTGTGGTGCGGCTATACCTGCCCGCAGAGCTCATGGACCTGGATATTCATGTGGGTCGAGAAAGTCACCGAAGGTGAACGCAACCAGCGCATCAAGTTGCAGGCTGCGCCGTGGGGCTTGAACAAGTTGGCGCGGCGCTCGGCCAAGCACACGTTGTGGCTCGCCATCAGCCTGCTCACCGGCCTGACATTCGTGGGTTACTTCACCCCGATACGTCCCCTGGCCGAGGAACTGCTGACCTTGCAAATCGGCGGTGCCAGCCTGTTCTGGGTGCTGTTCTTCACCGGGGCCACTTACCTCAACGCCGGCTGGCTGCGCGAAGCGGTGTGCATGCACATGTGCCCCTATGCGCGATTCCAGAGCGTGATGTTCGACAAGGACACGTTGACCATTTCCTATGACGTAGCCCGTGGCGAAATTCGCGGCCCGCGCAAGCGCGAGGTGAATCCCGCCAATGTCGGGTTGGGCGATTGCATAGACTGTCAGATGTGTGTGCAGGTCTGCCCCACCGGCATCGATATCCGCGATGGCTTGCAAATGGAATGCATCGGTTGCGCGGCGTGCATCGACGCCTGCGACTCGATCATGGACAAGATGGGCTACGCACGCGGCCTGATCAAATACACCTCCGAGCACCAACTGCAAGGGGGCAAGACTCATCTGCTGCGGCCACGGCTGGTGGGCTACACGGCGGTATTGCTGGTGATGATCGGTGCCCTGGCGGTGGCGCTGGCGGAGCGCCCGATGGTGTCGCTGGACGTCAGCAAGGACCGTGGGCTGTTCCGTGAAAACAGCCAGGGCCAGATCGAGAACATCTACAGCCTGAAAGTCATCAACAAGACCCAGCAACACCAGGCGTACGAGTTGTCCTTGGTAGACGGCGACGGCTTCGTCCTGCAGGGCAAGACACACCTGAGCCTGGCGCCGGGGGAAATCGTCGACGTACCGGTATCGGTGGCGATGCTCAGCGAACGGCCCCGGAGCGGTTCCCAGGAGATGACCTTCAAGGTCGCCGACAGTGACCAGCCGCAAGTCTATAGCGTGGCCAAGAGCCGTTTTGTCGCACCGATGAACCGCTGAACCCGTAAGATGCCGAGCACCTGTGAGACCATGCCTGGTTGCACAGGTGCAACGTCCCTCATGACCGGACCCGCCATGAAACGCTACGAAAAATTTGCCGATGACATCGCTGAACTGATCCGCTCCGGCATGCTCGGGCCGGGCCAGCGGGTGCCGTCGGTGCGCTACGCCAGCCAGACTTATGGTGTCAGTCCATCCACTGTGTTCCAGGCCTATTATCTGCTGGAGCGACGCGGACTCATCCGGGCCCGGCCGCGCTCCGGCTACTTCGTCAACAATCATGCGCCGCGCCCGTTCTGCGAACCTGTCATCAGCAACCAGGTGCACGAATCCACGGCAGTCGACGTCAGCGAACTGGTGTTTTCGGTGCTCGATTCGATCAAGGATCCCGCCACCGTGCCATTCGGCTCGGCGTTCCCCAGTCCCACGCTGTTTCCGCTACAGCGACTGTCCCGCTCGTTGTCCAGCGCCACCCGGGACATGGACCCGCGCGTGGTGGTCACCGACATGTCCCCGGGCAATCCGCAACTGCGCCGCCAGATCGCCTTGCGCTACATGATCGGCGGGCTGATGTTGCCCATGGAGGAACTGTTGATTACCAACGGTGCCCTGGAAGCCTTGAACCTGTGCCTGCAGGCCGTGACCGAGCCGGGCGACCTGGTGGCGATCGAAGCTCCCGCGTTCTACGCCAGCCTCCAAATACTGGAACGGCTGAAGCTCAAGGCCGTGGAAATTCCGGTTCATCCGCGTGACGGCATTGACCTGGAGGTACTGGAACAGACCCTCGCGCGCCATCCAATCAAGGCCTGCTGGTGCATGACCAGCTTCCAGAATCCCATGGGCGCGACCATGCCCGAAGCGCGCAAACAGGCGTTGGTGGAACTGTTGCGCCGACATCAGGTTCCGCTGATCGAGGACGACGTCTATGCCGAACTCTATTACGGCCAGCAGGCCCCCAAACCGGCCAAGGCCTTCGACACCGAAGGGTTGGTGATGCATTGCGGCTCGTTCGCCAAGAGCCTGGCCCCGGGTTATCGCATCGGCTGGGTCGCCGCCGGGCGCTACGCGCAGAAGATCGAACGGCTCAAGCTGATGACCTCGCTGTGCGCCTCGATGCCAGCCCAGGCCGCGATCGCCGACTACCTGCAACATGGCGGCTACGACCGGCACCTGCGCAAGTTGCGCTATGCCCTGGAAGAACAGCAGAGTGCGATGCTTGCCGCCATCGGCCGTTATTTCCCGGACCAGACCCGCGTCAGCCAGCCGGCGGGCGGTTACTTCCTCTGGCTGGAACTGCCGGAACAGATCGACTCGCTGAAGCTGTTCCAGATGGCATTGGCGCAAGGCATCAGCATCGCGCCCGGGCCGATCTTCTCACCGACCCGGCGCTTCAGGAATTGCATTCGGCTGAACTATGGCGGGCCTTGGACCGAAGTCTCGGAAAAAGCCATGGAGACGTTGGGGCGGATTGTTCGCTCGTTCTGAGCGCGATGTCGTCCTTGAGGTTGTCTTTGCGAGCAGGCTCGCACACAGGGACCGCGTTCAACATGTGGGCGAGCCTGCTCTCGAATAGGCGGCACTGACTACGAATGGCTGAAAATCAGCGCCCACCACCAAGGTCCACAAACGTCCCGGTCGCATACGAAGCCTTGTCCGACAGCAACCAGATGATCGCTTCGGCCACTTCGTCCGGACGCCCGCCCCGGGCCATGGGAATCGCCGATTCGAGTTTGCTGACCCGGTCCGGATCGCCGCTCAGGGCGTGGAAATCGGTGTAGATATAGCCCGGACGGACCGCGTTGACGCGAATGCCCTCGCCGGCGACCTCCTTTGATAGGCCGACGGTGAAGGTGTCCAGCGCTCCCTTGGAGGCCGCGTAGTCGACATATTCCGACGGTGCGCCCAAGCGGGCGGCAACCGACGAGACATTGACGATGCTGCCACCCTGCCCGCCATGCCGGGGCGACATGCGCAGCACCGCATGCTTGGCGCACAGGATCGGCCCCAACACATTGGTCTTCATGATCTTGAGGATGCGGAACTCGGACATTTCATCGAGCCGGGACTTGTGGGCGACCGTACCGGCGTTATTCACCAGGGCGGTGACGCGGCCCAGTTCGGCGTCAACGCGGTTGAACAGGCCGACCACCTCATCTTCGATGCTCACGTCGGCCCGCACCGCAATGGCTTGCGCGCCTTTGGCCCGGACCTGTTCGAGCACGTCCTGGGCCGCGTTTTCATCGGACTGGTAATTGATGCAGATCCGATAGCCCAGGTCGGCCGCCAACAGCGCCGTGGCCGCCCCGATCCCGCGTCCGCCACCGGTGATGACGATGACTTTATCCACGCTTGCTCTCCCGTTCCACGCAAACACGTCGGGCCCAAGAATAGCGTTGACCCGACGTTTTGCACAACGCGGCTCGCTTACCGGGGCGGTGGCACGCCCTAGCGGGCCAGTGCGCGCAGGTCCAAGCGCCCGTCCAGCAGCGGTGGGCACCAGTAATAGCCGCCGGTAATCGGCCGGCTCATGCGGTACAAGCCATCTGTGATGCCGTCTTCGAGGCCGCTCATGCGGCGCAGTTGCGCCTCGAATGCGTCCAGGGAGAAACCGAACGCCAGGAACATCAGGCCAGCACGATCACCTTCGATCCACGGCATGGAACGGCGTACGACGAAGGCCTCCGGGGCAAAGCTCTCCTGGGCAGTACGCTTGACGTGGGCCGACTCCGGCGCCTCTTCGATTTCTTCGTTGTCGCTCAGGCGCCGGCCCATGATGTTGTCGCGCTCATGGGGTTGCATCGCGGCAAATCCGTCCAGGTCGTGCTGCCATTGCTGGATCGCGGCGAAGCTGCCACCGCGCAATCCATCGACACCCTGGGCCAGGGCGGCAGCGATCGCCGCTTCATCGTGGGGGTTTTCGGTGCCATCTTCGTAGCCGGTCAGGTCATGGCCGGTCATATGGCGGAAGGTTTCGTTCATCTGCACCAGGCGCAGGGCCGGTGCCAGCGCCGCTTCAAGGGCGCGACTGCGGTGCATCAACTCGCCCCGGTCCTCGCCATGCAACCAGCACCAGAGCGCGTGCTGGGTCGACGGGTTATCCACGCCGACCCCGGCCAACGCAGGAAACGCCCGCAAGCCTTCAACCTGAGCCCCCAAGGCCTGCACCAGCGACTCACCGAAGCCGACAACCGCACGGCCATCCAACTGCAGCAACAACTTATCGATCGCAGCCGGCAGTGCCTCGACCGATTCCAGGGCAAAAAACAGATGACGAGCCTGAGGCGGAACAGGGGTGGCGAGAATGCCGGGCTGGTAGTAACTCATGGGAACTCCTTCAGAAAGAGCCGCGAGTTTACCCGGCGGCCGCCGCTTTGTGTCGTTTGGCTTGAGGCCTCGGGAAACCGAGCCATTTTGTGGGAACGCTCCCACAGCCCTGTGGGAGCACTCCGAAGCAAGCCTGCTGCCCATGGCTTCGGATTGCCGGGCAACCAAAAACGCCCTAGATTGACCATCCCTCAAGGAAGGCCAACGAGAGCTGTCCATCATGCACATCGCCAAAACGACACTTGCCGGGATTTTTTTCCTGTTCTGTGGGACGTCCGTGGGCTTTGCCCAGGAGCGCATTGAAGAAACGGTCAATGCAGTTATCCAGCCCCTGATGAAACAGCAGGACATCGCGGGCATGGCGGTGGCGATCATCCACAACGGCCAGCGGCAGTTTTTCAATTATGGCGTTGCCTCCAAGGACACCCGCAAGACCGTGACCGACCAGACCCTGTTCGAAGTCGGTTCAGTCAGCAAGACCTTTACCGCAACGCTCGGCGCCTATGCCCAGGCCCAAGGCAAGTTGCAACTGTCGGACTCCGTCGGCGGCCATGCCCCCGAATTGCGCGGCAGTGCCCTTGAAAACGTGCGCCTGCTGGACCTAGCCACCTACAGCGCCGGCGGCCTGCCTCTGCAGTTTCCCGATGATGCCGACCATCCCGACCGGATGTTCAGCTATTACCAGGCCTGGAAGCCCCTCTACCCGGCCAGCACCCAGCGGCTTTATTCGAACCCGAGCATCGGCCTGTTCGGCTATCTGGCGGCCCGAAGCCTGGGACAGCCTTTCGATGATGTCATGCAGCAGACATTGATGCCTGGGCTAGGTCTCAAGCGCAGCTACGTACGGGTTCCGCAAGATCAACTGGGTCGATACGCCCAGGGTTACGCGAAGGATGGCAAGCCCGTGCGCGTCGGACCTGGTGCCCTGGATTCCGAGGCGTACGGGGTAAAGACCAGCTCAGCGGACCTGATTCGTTTCGTCGAGGCCAACCTGCGACCGCAAACGCTGGACGAGCCCTTGAGACAAGCCATCGCCACGACCCATACGGGTTTCTATCGGGTTGGCCAGATGAACCAGGGCCTGGGCTGGGAGTTCTACCCCGCCCCGTTCACCCTGGAGGATTTGCTCGCCGGCAATACACCGCAGATGGCCCTGGCCCCACAAAAAGTCGAAGCGCTCAGCCCGCCCCGCCCGGCGCCGGACGGCAGCTGGATCAACAAGACAGGCTCAACCAACGGCTTTGGCGCCTATGCCGCGTTTGTGTCTGGAAAGGATTTGGGGATCGTGATCCTGGCGAACAAGAACTACCCGATCGAAGAAAGAATAAAGGCCGCGCACAAAATCCTGGCGGCCTTGGAACAGCAATGAGGTCCGCTTTTGGTGGCGCGGGAGCCTGCTCCCTCGCCACGCAAGCCCTTGTCGCTAGTCCTCGAGCGCCTTCGGCGCGGGCGCAGGTTTCGCCGCTTTACCCGGTTTGGCACCTTTTGCGTCTTTAGCGGGTTCGGGTTCCGGCGCTGGTGGCGGGGCTGGCACCACGGCTTCCTTTTCAGCAGAGGGCAATTTGTCGACGGTATCGAACAGCTCGCTCAGTTTGATCTCGCCGGAATGCTCAAGCTTCTTTTCCCCATCCTTGCCCACCAGGATGATCTTGGGCAGCGCACCGGCGCCCAGCTTGAGGGAACGGATCAGCGCCATGGTGCTTTGCGGGTCCAGATCCTTGCCATCCCGTTGCCCGATGGTGTTGAACACGGTGTAGAGCATCATGTTTCGTTGGGAAAATCCCTGCTTGCCCTCTGGCTTTTCAAGCTCTGCTTTCAACTTGGACCACGCAGGATCGACGGAGCTGGGCGCGATAATGATCAAGGGGCGGGTCTTGCCCACCTCCGCCACCAGGGGTGAGTCGCCGTCAGCGGCGAACAAGGGGCCGACGAAGGCCAGCAAGGTTGCGAAGGTCAACGACCGAATAAGCATGCGCCTCTCCTTTTGATATTTACGCTGTACTGATTGCACATGGCGGCGATTGTTCCGCGAGAGTCGCCCGATACCGCAGTTGCCTGCCCTGAAGCTTAGGCCACCGGCCCCATAGCGCAACCGCGTCACACCGGGTTCAAAGGCCGAACGGGAAGGTATCCTCTTCATGCTCCAGGGTGTGAGGCGTGGGCAGCGGCGTGACCGCTTCGGTCTGTTCGAACCAGAGCCAGGCGTCGAACTGCTCGGCCAGGACCGCTTCGAAATAATGGCTCTGGCGTTCGGTTTCAGGGCGGTAGATTACGCCAATGGCGCGTTCGAGCAGCGGCTCGGACAACGCGTCCAACAGTGCCTCGTCAGGACTTGCCCGCCAATCTGTCAGTGATGCGCGGACACCCGCCTGGAGAAATTCCCGCTCCCAACTGCCGGCCAATGCCGGCTGCACCTGCTTGATTTTCATCGGCGAGTCCCAGTCATCGGCCGCCGCCACGCTGCCATGGTCGGTCCCCATGCCCAGCAGCACCGCGTCGCGGCCGTAAGCCATGCGGCACAACTGGCCAATATTGAATTCGCCTTCCCAACCCATGCGCGTCGCCGCGGCATTGCCGATGTGGGAGTTGTGCGCCCAGACAATCGCTTTCGCATCGGGCCCGCGGTGTTCCAACAGGCTTTGCAGGGTGTCGAACATATGCCGGTCCCGCAGGTTCCAGGAAGACTTGCCGCCGCGATACATCGCTCGGTAGTACTGCTCGGCAGCACGCACCACCCGGGCATTCTGGATGGCGCTGAAGAAGCCTTCGTCATCCTTGATCAATGGATCGAGGCGTTCGGCGAGCAACGTGTTGAGCTGCTCGACCACCGCGTCCTCGCAGGTCGCCAGGTTGCCGCGCTCGGTAAAATGGCCGTAGAGCGCCGGTTCGTCGTGCCACGGCGTCAGGCAGCCATAACGATGCCGGGCATCACGGGCCAGATGGGGATGTGCCTTGTCGAGGTAGTTGAGCACCTCGTCGATGGAGTGCCGCAGGCTGTAGACGTCCAGCCCACGAAACTCCACGCGCCGAGCGTCCGGCTGCCCGAGGTTGTAGTCGCGCAGCCAGCGGACGAAGGACTGGACGTCCGTATTGCGCCACATCCAGCTTGGAAACCGAGCGAAAGCCTGCTGTTTCCAGGCCGAGGGGCCGAGATTGCGCACGCAGCGGTCGACTTGACCAGCATCGGGCCAGTCGGCTTCGACGGCCACAATCCCGAAGCCATGATGCTCGACCAGATGGCGGGTGATGGCGGCGCGGGTGCGGTAGAAATCATGGGTGCCATGGCTGGCTTCGCCGATCAGCACCACCTTGGCATCGGCGAAGCGATCAAACATCTCGCCAAAGGCCGGGCTGTCCTCGGCGGGCAACGGTTCGGCGTGATGACGCAGGATATCGGCAATGTCGGTGCGAGGTTCGGCGCGACGACGGCGCAGGCGTTGCAGCAGATCTCTGGCTGGGCTATTCATGGATCGAGGCCTCATCAGTACCTGGTTTACAGGTATGACTATCCCTAGCGCCCCATGACTCCGAGCAAATCAGAACGCCAGTTTGAAGCCGATCATCGCCAACATCACCGCCAGGCAAGGGCGCAGGAGCTCGTCGGAAATACGCCCCGACAAGTGGCTGCCCAGATAGATGCCCGGCAATGAACCGATCAGCAAGAAGCCGAGGATGTGCCAGTCCATGTTGCCCATGCTTGCGTGGCCCAGGCCGGCCACCAGGGTCAGCGGTACGGCATGGGCGATTTCGGTGCCCACCAAGCGCTTGGTAACCAGGAACGGATAGAGGATGAACAGCGCGACAGTGCCCAGGGCGCCGGCGCCGATGGAGGTCAACGCGACCATCGTGCCCAGCACCAACCCGGTGATCACGGTAAGGAGGTTGAGTCGCGAGCCGCTGGGATTGTAGTGGCCGCCGGCGCGGTCGTGGGCGAATTGCAACAGGCGCTTCTTGAACAAGATCGCCAGGGCGGTGGCAAACAGTACAAAGCCCAAGGCTTGCTTGATCACCGCGTTCATCGCGTCCGGCGAGCTGTTCAGGCTGCTGAGAAACCACAGGGTCAGCCCGACTGCCGGCACGCTGCCCAAGGTCAGCCAACCGGTGATGGCCCAGTCGATATTGCGGTTCTTGGCGTGAACCAACACGCCGCCGGACTTGGTGATGGCCGCGTACAGCAGGTCCGTGCCCACCGCCGTTGCCGGGTTGATGCCGAACCACAACAGAATGGGGGTCATGAGCGATCCGCCACCCACGCCAGTCATCCCGACGATGAAACCGACCACCAGGCCCGCTACGACTAAACCGACATTACCGAAATCCATCAAACCCGTCTCAGCACGACCGCGTGAAAAATCTGGCCGCGAGCATAGCGATTTTTCTTATAACCCCCCTATATCGATGTGATCTATCTTTATTCCATTATTCGCTACTGTACCGGCAGGAAATTCAGGAACAGCAGGCTCTGCGCGTAGTTCAACCCTATCCGTCGGTAGCGCTCGTCAAGCATCTGCGTCAACAGGTCCAGGCGTGCGACGATTTTCCCGAACTCGACGGCAAAGCTCAGGTTGCTGCCCTCCTCCGAAATTTCATTGGAAAACAGCACCGGCGTGCCGTCCTTGTTCTGCCGTTGGCCGAGCAGCCACGTTGCCTTCTCGATATTGCGCGCGGCGTTGCTGACAAAGCGCGGATCGATAGTGTCGGTCATGTAGAACTCGAGGCGGTTGCCGTGGGCCGTTACCAACATGCTGCCGATGGCGTAGATGAACGCACCGACGCGATCACCGAGAAATTCCGGACTCATGGCGTAACTCAAGGCCGCCAGGTCTTTTCTATTGCCCAGGGCCGGCAACGGCTGCTGTTGCTCGATGGCTTGGCGCACTTGCTTGACGGCGATGCGGGCATCCAGGAAGCCTGATTTGCGCAACTCTTCCGGGTTGCGCAGATAAAGCTTGTGCATCAGCAGATACAGGCTCTGCAAATTGTCGTGCATCGAGAGCGTGGCCATGCGGTCGACGCTGGTCTGCAAGAATTCCTGGGGCCTGGCGTTGCTGAACTGCGTGACGATGTCCTGGCCTTGCTGGTGGCTGCAGCCGCTAAGCAACAGCAACAGGCCCGCCAACAGCAAGCCGCAGCGTCGTGGCGACACCATCATGGAAAGTAAAACACCCATCGAATCTCGTCTGGACAGGGGGAAGCAGTGGGGCTCGCCGCTTCCTGGCCATGGATAGAGCGGGAAAAACCTTGAAAGTGCAGTGCCTTGGCGCAAAAGCTCACGCCTGGCTAAGGTTCGCCTCGATGAATTAGTCTTACTTTTTAATTGATAAATCCCAATTTATGGCTATAAATCCCTTCTCCACCCACAAATAGAAAGACTACTGAACAGAAAAACCTTCATCGCTGTCCGACCAAGTGACGGACTCGACCCGCGTTAAAACAACAACAAAACAACAGGAAGGAAGGTCACACTCATGCTTGAATCCAGACATCTGCTCACGGCCCTCGGAGTTTCTCTGATGATTGCCACCTCTTCCCAGGCCGCCGGCCTGACCAATGAACGCGTCGCCTTCGGCAAGACTGACGACGGCACGGCGGTTGAAAAATACATACTGCGCAACAGCCACGGAATCGAGGCGACGGTGATCACCTACGGCGGCATCCTCCAGTCGCTGATCGTGCCGGACAAAAATGGCATGACCACCGACATCGTCCTCGGCTTCGACGACGTCCAGGGCTACCAGAAGAACGGCAACGTGTATTTCGGCGCGACCATCGGCCGCTTCGGCAATCGCCTGGCTGGTGGCGCGTTCGAGCTGGACGGCAAGCGCTATCAGGTGCCGCAGAACGACAAGGACAATTCGCTGCACGGCGGGCCGCAAGGGTTCGACAAGCGCGTCTGGAAAGCCGAGGCGAGCAACGACAAGGACTCGGTCGGCGTGACCCTGACCTACCTGTCCAAAGATGGCGAGATGGGTTTCCCGGGTAACCTGAAGACTGACGTTACCTACAGCCTCAATGACAAAAACGAACTGCGCATCGACTACAAGGCCACCACTGACAAACCGACCGTGCTGAACCTGACCAACCACAGCTACTTCAACCTGGCAGGCGCAGGCAACGGCGACATCCTCAAGCAAGTCGCGACCCTGCACGCGTCCCGCTACACACCGGTGACCGCCAAGCTGATTCCCACCGGCGAACTGGCGCCAGTCGCCGGCACACCGATGGATTTCACCAAGCCCACCGCCATCGGCACGCACATCAAGGCGGATCATCCGCAGTTGAAATTCGCTGAACCGAAACAGGGTGGCTTCGATTTCAACTGGGTGCTCGATGCCAAGGGTGACGTGGGCAAACTCGCTGCCGATGTCCAGGATCCGCAGTCGGGACGGCGCCTGCAGCTGTACACCACCGAGCCGGGCGTGCAGTTCTACACCAGCAACTTCCTAGACGGCACGATCAAGGGCAAGCAAGGCAAGGTGTACCCGCACTGGGGCGCATTCACCCTGGAGACCCAGCATTTCCCCGACTCGCCCAACCAGCCGGATTTCCCGACCACGCGACTTGATCCGGGCCAGACCTACACCCAGACCATGGTGCTGAAGTTTTCGGCCGAATAATCTCCTGCAACCGATCGTTCCCGCCTTTCGCGCGGGAGCGATCAAACCTGAACGCCTGGTCTATCCTGCTGCCACAGCTTTCTCGATCAGCACGACAGGAGACGTGAATGAAAACTCTGGAATTGGCCGGCGTATCCGTTCCGGTAATCGGCCAGGGCACTTGGCGCCTGGGTGAAGAACCGTCCCATCACAAGAAGGAAGTGGCTGCCCTGCGCTTGGGTATCGAGCTGGGCATGACCCTGATCGACACCGCCGAAATGTACGCCGAGGGTGGCGCCGAAAAAATCGTTGGCGAAGCGATCACCGGGCTGCGCGACCAAGTGTTCCTGGTGAGCAAGGTCTACCCCCACAACGCCAGCCGCAAAGGCGTCCCGTTGGCTTGCGAACGCAGCCTGCGGCGGCTCGACACCGATTACATCGACCTCTACCTGCTGCACTGGCGCGGCCAGTATCCTTTGGAAGAAACCGTCGAAGCGTTCGAGCGCCTGCGCGAAGAAGGCAAGATCGGGCGCTGGGGCGTGTCGAACTTTGACGTCGACGATATGGAGGAACTGGCATCGCCGGCCTGC
Source organism: Pseudomonas frederiksbergensis (assembly GCF_035751725.1). Lineage (GTDB taxonomy): Bacteria > Pseudomonadota > Gammaproteobacteria > Pseudomonadales > Pseudomonadaceae > Aquipseudomonas > Aquipseudomonas frederiksbergensis_A. The sequence goes on from NZ_CP142104.1 coordinate 3,720,228, forward strand.
GCCACCAACCAGGTGCTGTACAACTTGCAAGAACGCGGCATCGAATTCGACCTGCTGCCCTGGAGCCAACGGCAACACATGCCGATCATGGCTTACTGCCCGGTTGGCCAGGGCGGACATTTGCTAAAGGATCACACCGTGCAGCAAATCGCCGAGCGCCACCGTGCAACGCCGGCACAGATCGCCCTGGCCTGGCTGGTGCGCCAGGACAACGTCATCGCCATTCCCAAGGCCACACAGCCTGAACATGTACGCCTGAATGCCGAGGCGGCGAATCTGCAACTTGAGTCCCAGGATCTGGCGGCGCTGGACCTGGTGTTCCCGAAGCCTGATGGGAAGCAGCGGTTGGCGATGGTTTAGTTTCCCTACGAGGGTTGGGCACCACCCACGGCTCTTGCCTGGTGGCTATAACAGGGAACTAGAACAACCCCATCTGCCCGCCAATCAACGTCGAGAAATCATCGTCGACAAACGGCAGGATCGCATCCGCCACTGGCTGTAGCTGCTTGGTCACGTAATGGTCGTAATCGATCGGCGCACTACGGGTTTCCAGCGGCTCGGGACCGGCGACGGTGATCACGTAGCTGATCCAGCCTCCGTTCTGATACTGCCGGGGCCGCCCCTGGCGTTCATTGAACGCGTCGGCGAGCCGCGCCGCCCGTACGTGGGGCGGCACGTTGCGTTCGTAGTCATCCAGGGGCCGGCGCAGGCGCTTGCGGTAGACCAGGCGTTCATCGAACGCACCGGCCAGCGTCTGCCGCACATAATCGCGCACGTAATCCTGATAGGGCTGTCGATGGAAGATCCGTCCGTACAGCTCCTGCTGGAACTGGCGGGCCAGCGGCGACCAGTCGGTGCGCACGGTCTCCAGGCCTTTGTAGATGATTTCATCGCTGCCGTCGGCACGGGTCACCAGGCCGGCGTAGCGCTTCTTGCTGCCCTCCTCCGCACCGCGGATGGTCGGCATCAGGAATCGCTTGAAATGAGTTTCGAATTGCAGCTCCAACGCGCTCTCGAGCCCGAACTCTTCACGTACCTGCTCGCGCCACCAATGGTTGACGTAAGCCACCAGTTCGCGGCCGATCACCGCGGCCTCTTCCTGGCCGTGGGGGCGGCGCAACCAGACGAAGGTTGAATCGGTGTCGCCGTAGATCACCACGTGCCCCCGGGCCTCGATCAACTGCCGGGTGCGCTGCATGATTTGATGACCGCGCAGTGTGATGGACGACGCGAGGCGCGGGTCGAAGAAGCGACAGCCACTGGAGCCGAGTACGCCATAAAACGCGTTCATGATGATTTTCAGCGCCTGGGACAACGGTGCATTGTGTTCACGCTTGGCAGTTTCCCGGCCTTCGGCAACCCGCGCCACGATTGACGGCAGGCAATGTCGGGTACGAGAGAACCGCGCCCCGCGAAAGCCCGGGACCGATTCATGATCGCCTGGATGACGAAGCCCTTCGATCAAGCCCACCGGGTCAATCAGGAAGGTGCGGATAATCGAGGGATACAGGCTCTTGTAGTCGAGCACCAGCACCGACTCGTAGAGCCCCGGTTGCGAATCCATGACAAACCCGCCAGGGCTGGCCTCGGGCGGACGCTGGCCGAGGTTCGGCGCGACAAAGCCCTGGCGGTGCATCAGCGGCATGTACAGGTGCGTGAACGCCGCCACCGAGCCTCCGCTGCGATCCGCCGGCAGGCCGGTGACACTGGCGCGCTCCAGCAAGAATTCCAGCAGATCGGTCTTGGCGAAGATCCGCGTGACCAATTCGCAGTCCTTGAGGTTGTAACGGGCAAGGGCCGGCTTGTCCTCTGCAAACATGCGATTGATCTCGTCCATGCGTTGGTACGGGTTGTCGATGGACTTGCCTTCGCCCAGCAGGGTTTGCGCGACGTTTTCCAGGCTGAAAGACGGGAAGCTCCAGGTCGCCGAACGCAAGGACTCGATCCCGTCGATGATCAATCGGCCGGCCGCCGAGGCGAAGAAGTGATTGTTGCGAGCGCCATGTTCACGCCATTGCATTTCCTCACCGCCACGCCCCAGCCGCAACGGTACGGCCAGCCGGCGGGCATGCTCGTGCAGCACGCGCAAATCGAACTGCACCAGGTTCCAGCCGATGATTGCGTCGGGGTCGAAGCGGGCGAACCACTCGTTGAGTTTCTTCAACAGCAGCGTTCGGGACTCGCAGTACTCAAGCCGGAAATCTACGTTGCTATCATCACCATTCGGCGGCCCGAGCATGTAGACCTGGCGTTCGCCACAGCCTTCCAGGGCGATGGAATACAACTCGCCTTGGGCGGTGGTTTCGATGTCCAGGGACACCAGTCGTAGCGGCGGCCGGTATTCGTGGGCCGGTTTCATCTGGGCGTCGAGCAGCAGGCCATCGGCCGTTGGCGTGCCGCCGAACCAGACCGGGGCGGTGATGAAGCGCTCCATCAGGTAGCGCTCCGGTGGCCGGATGTCGGCTTCGAACACCTCCACGCCGGCGCGCCGCAGCGTAGCGTCCAGGCGCATCAGCTGGGCATGTTGTCGGCAATACAGGCCCAGCACCGGGCGGTGCTCGAAATCCAGCAGGTCCAGGGGACGCAGTTCGACCTCTTTTTCGCCCTGCAACAGCGCTTCGGCCTGGCCACGCTGGACCTGCGGCACAAACGCCACCGACGGCTGCAACGGCAGGCGCACGCGCCGGGGGCCGGCATCGGTCGCCAGCCAGAACTCGACTTCGGTGCCCGCCGGGGTGTCGCGCCAATGCCGGGTGAGGACGAAGCCCTGCTGTAGATCCACCGCTAAAACCTCGAAACCTGGATGTCACGCATTCTACCCGTGGCGCGCGCGCTCATCCCACCGAGATCTGTTTCACGCGCGATGACGCTTTTGGACGACTGACTGCCGCTTTATCGCTTGCCCTTCGCCGTTGGGTCTACGATTCTTTAACCACCCGCAAAAAACGACATCTGAGGCCTCCCATGAAAACCGTCGCGCAGTTGCTCCGGATAAAAGACGAGAAGAACCAGCAAGTGCACACCATTTCACCGGACGACATGGTTTTGCAGGCCCTGATGCGCATGGCCGAGAAAAACGTCGGTGCCTTGCTCGTGGTCAAGAACGACGAAGTGCTGGGCATCATCAGCGAGCGTGACTATGCGCGCAAAATGGTCTTGCACGGGCGCTCCTCGGTGGGCACGAAAGTGAGCGATATCATGGTCTCCCCTGTCGTTACCATCGATCCACACCAGAACGTCGAGACCTGCCTGAGCATCATGACCGAAAAACACCTGCGGCATTTACCAGTGGTGGAGGACGGCAAGCTCGTCGGCCTGTTGTCCATCGGCGACCTGGTAAAAGAGGCCATCGCCGAGCAGGCGGACCTGATCAGACAACTGGAGCAATACATTCGCGGCGAATGATCGCTCGGGCGGGTTGCTCATTTGCGACTCACTTCTATATTGAAAGAGTTGCCCTTCCGAGCATCCCCATGGCCGCTACCGAACGACTGATCATTTGTGAACATTGCGATGCGGTGTACGAGCCTGTCGAGCTCGTCCCGCATCAAAAAGCTTCGTGCGTGCAATGCCATGCCGTGATCCAGCGCTACAACGGCCTGACCATCGAACAGCGCCTGGCCCTGACCATTACCGCTGCCGTGCTGTGGGCCTTCGCCAACGTCTATCCGGTGATGAGCATCCGCCTCCAGGGCCTTAGCAACAGCGCGACCTTGTGGGATTCCGTCGTTGCCCTTAGCCAAGGGCCCATCACCTTCATCGCCCTGGTCGCCGCGGTCGCGATCATCATTGCCCCAGCCTTTCAACTGGCCCTTTTGCTTTGGGTGCTGGGCTACGCCTACTCCAATCGGCGGGCACCGGCTTTCAACCTGTGCATGCGCAGCCTGGAAACCCTGCGTCCGTGGAGCATGCTGGAGGTATGCCTGCTGGGGGCGTTGGTCGCAGTGATCAAGCTTGCCGGGTTGCTGGATGTACTGCCCGGCATCGGCCTGTTCGCCCTGGCAGCCTTGAGCCTGCTGATGATCCGTATTGCCGGCCGCGATGTCCGCGATCTTTGGGACACCCTGTGAACGGCCCACCGCCGGGCAACCCGCCCCAGGCCAGTGACCTTAACCTGTGCCTGTGCCACAGCTGCGGCCTGGCTTGCGACATGAGCGACGAGCCCGAGACCTGCCCGCGATGCGATGCGCCGCTGCACCGGCGCAAGCCCGACACCCTGGCCCGCACGTGGGCCTATATGCTGGCGGCGCTGGTGTTCTACATCCCGGCCAACCTGTTGCCGGTCATGAATACCCAGATGCTCGGCGATGGCGCGGACAGCACGATCATCAGCGGCGTCGTCGAGTTCTGGCACAGTGGCGCCTGGGACATAGCCCTGATCATCTTCATCGCCAGCATCGCCGTGCCAGGGATAAAGTTCGTCGTCCTGACGCTGCTGCTGGTGACCGTGCAGCGGCGCAGCACCTGGGCCCAGGTCCAGCGAGCGAAGCTGTATCGGTTGGTCGAGGTCATCGGCTACTGGTCGATGCTCGATGTGCTGGTCGTCGCACTGGTGGCGGCACTGGTGAAATTCCAGGCCTTGAGCGACATCGAACCGCGACCGGGAATCTTGTTCTTCGGCCTCGTGGTGCTGTTTACCATGCTGTCGGCCATGAGTTTCGATCCACGGCTGATCTGGGATACCCAACCATCCGAGGAGGTCATGGATGAAGCCACAAGCCACTGATGGACAGCCCGCACCGGGCCGGGCCCACGTCACCCGCCGTCGCTGGTCGGTGTCGCTGGTGTGGATCGTGCCGATCATCGCCGTGCTGATCGGGGTGTCCCTGGTGGTCCATAACTGGCTCCAGGAAGGCCCGACCATCACCATCACCTTCAAGACAGGCGAGGGCCTGACCGCGAACAAGACCCCGGTCAAGTACCGCAACGTAGTGATTGGCCAGGTGACCGACGTGCAACTGAGCGCCGACCAGAAAAACGTGACCGCCACCGTCAAGCTCGCCAAGACCGCGGACACGTTCACCCATGAAGACTCGGTGTTCTGGGTAGTCCGGCCGCGCATCGGCGCGGGCGGTATCTCCGGGATCGATACCTTGCTGTCCGGGGATTTCATCGGCGCCGACGCCGGCCATTCGACGGTGCGCGCCAAGTCCTTCACCGGGCTGGAGGCCCCGCCTCCCATCACTTACGGCGAACCGGGCAAGCGCTTTACCCTGCACTCCCAGGACCTCGGTTCGCTGGACATCGGCTCGCCGGTGTACTTGCGCAAGATCCCGGTGGGCCAGGTGGTTTCCTATGCATTGGACGCCGATGGCAAGGGCGTCAATATCGAAGTGTTCATCAATGCGCCGAACGATGCCTATGTCACCGAGAACACCCGTTTCTGGAACGTCAGCGGTGTCGACGTAAACGTCGGTGCCAACGGTTTCGCGGTCAAGACCGAATCCCTCTCTGCCCTGCTGGTCGGCGGCATTGCCTTCCGGGCCCCGGAGTACAGCCCCAACGACACTCCCGCCGCTGAAAACAAGAATTACGAACTGTTCGCCGACCAACAGAGCGCCCTCGCCCCGCCCAGCGGCAAGGCGCAATACCTGGCTTTACGCTTCGACCAGGCTTTGCGCGGCTTGCGCGTCGGTGCCCCGGTGGAATTCCTCGGCATCGAGATCGGCCGGGTGGTCTCCATGAATCTGGACTTCGACGAGAAGCAGCGCTCGTTTCCCGTCAATGTCGGCATCGTGATCTACCCTCAATTGCTGGGCAAGGCTCATGAAAAGCTGCTCAAGACGCTCAATCACAATCCGGAAGACGAAGCCGCGGCCGCCCGGCTGGTCGGCAGTTTCGTCGAGCGGGGGCTGCGCGCCCAGGCGCGCAGCGGCAATCTGCTGACAGGGCAGTTATACATTTCCCTGGATTTCTACCCCAAGGCGGAAAAGGTCGCCTTCGATCCGGCAGCACGCCCCCTGCGGATCCCGACGATTCCGGGCAGCCTGCAGCAGCTGCAGGAACAACTGCAAACGGTGGTCGAGCGCATCAACAAGCTGCCGCTGGAAAGCATCGCCAGCAATCTGGACGGCAACCTCGTGGAACTGCGCAAAGGCCTGTCGCAGTTCAACAGCAAGACCCTGCCGGGCGTACAAAGCACCCTGCAGGACGTGAGCAAGACCTTGCAGTCGGCGAACTCGACGTTGGCCGAAGATTCGCCCCAGCGTGAACAACTGACCCAGACCCTGGACGACCTGGGCCGCATGTCGCGATCGCTGCGCGAGCTGTCCGACTACCTTGGCCGGCACCCTGAATCGCTGCTTCGCGGCCGTCCGAAGGACGCGCCGGCGCAGAACCTGACTTTTCCGGTGAAAGAATGATGACAGGAGCACGCTTGATGCCGCTGACGCTGAAGTCTTCATTGATCGCCCTGGCGCTGTTGCTTGGTGCCTGTCGCAGCGATCCCATTCACTATCACACCCTGAGCCCGGTCAACCCGGCGGGCCAGGCACGCGTGGGTGCGGATATCCAGATCGAGCAACTCAGTGTCCCGCCGCAAGTGGATCGCACCCAGATGGTGGTGCGCCAGGGCGAGAGTGGGCTGGCCATCCTCGAAACCGAATGGTGGGGCTCAAGCCTGGCCGATGAACTGCGCAGCAGCCTGGACGAGCAACTGAGCAACCCCGGCACGCCAAAGCGATTACTGCGGGTGGAGGTGCAGCGCTTCGACTCGATTCCCGGTCGGTATGCCCGCATGGACGTGCAGTGGCGGCTGCGCACCCTTGGCAGCGATGCCCAGGCCCTTACCTGTCGCAGCAGCCTGCAAACACCGGCCACGGGCAGTATCGATGACTTGGTAAAGGGCCATCAGAACAACGTCCGCCGATTCGTCGACCTAGTCGGGCAAGCGGCATCGCGCAACACCTGCCCTTGATTCAATCGGGCCAATGCAGTGAAAGCACGGGCGCAACTCGCGGGTGACGATCGATGCGCTCCAGCAAGGCAAAGAATTGCGGGCGGGCGCTGAGCATCGCTTCCCGGGTTTCGACCCATTTCGTGATCACCGCCGCCAGGATATCCAGCGCCCCGGGCTCGGCCCCGCCGAGGAACGGCGTGGCTGGAAACTGGTCGGCAAACAACGCCCAGTTGCGATACAGGCGCTGTTTCGTGCCGGCCACCAATCGTTCCCGTGCGACCTCATCCGCGTCAGGCAGCCAGCGCCGGGGAAAATCGATAATGCCAATGGGCGTGTAGCAATTGGCGGCGATATAGACCAGGCCGCGTATGCCCTGCGCGCGCTGGGCCGGGTCCTGCGGCAGCAGTTTCGATTCAGGGAACGATAACCCCAGGTGAATCAGGATCGCTGCCGCCTCGGTCAGGACCGAGCCGTCTGGCAACAGCAGGGTCGGTACCTGTTTTTGCGGATTCAACGCCTCGAGTTCTTTCGCCGCGTCGTTGTCCTCGGTCGAATAGGTATCCACACGACGATAAGGCACGCCGCAGATGTTCAGGGCGACCTCGACCGCCGCGGAGCCGGACTGGCTGTGGCCGAATAATTGATACATGGACTTGCCTCCTGAAAAGGGACTCTGCCGGTAGAGCTCGCCGTCCCATGAGTGTTCCATCAATCTGACTGCCCCTCCCCCCGACGAGGTATCACCGCCGTCGATGTTCACCATCACGTCAATGAAGTTCTCATGCTCCCTGCCCGGCGCAACAATGGCCCCACACAAACAACACCCCCCGGAGCACACCATCATGAAACGCCAAATCATCCTCAGCTTCGCTTTCTCGGTACTGGCAGCCAACGTATTCGCCGCCTCTTCCCAACCAGTCATTGCCGAAGGTGGTTCCGACCGCCTGATCGAAAACCGCGTCGCCGAAGGCGGTGCTGATCGCCTGCTGGAACGCCGCGTCGCCGAAGGTGGCTCCGATCGCCTGCTGGAGCGCCGCGTCGCCGAAGGTGGCTCCGATCGCCTGCTGGAACGCCGCGTCGCCGAAGGTGGCTCCGATCGCCTGTTGGAACGCCGCGTCGCCGAAGGTGGCTCCGATCGCCTGTTGGAACGCCGCGTCGCCGAAGGTGGCTCCGACCGCCTGCTGGAACGCCGCGTCGCCGAAAATGGCTCCGACCGCCTGGCTCAGAACCGTGCATGAGTGGCGTTACCGCGATGCCTGACGCGCTTCTAAATGACCTTCAATATGAGTCATGGCGAGGACACCCCCTCGCCATGACGGTCCAACCCACTTGCAAGTCATCCCCCTGAAAGCCCGGCCTCAACCGCCGGGCTTTTTCATGGCCAACGGTTTTAGCGCCCAGAAGCCCGCGCCATGCACCGCTGATAGCGCTCATCCACGCGCTTGGCGAACCATGCGGTGGTCAGTTTTCGAGTGATCTTCGGACTCTTGAGCACGATGCCCGGCAGCACCGCCCGAGGCAGCGGCTTGCCCTCGGCCTTCTCAGCCAGTTCGAATACCCGCTTGTAGAGCTTGCTGTCTTCGAACGCGAGGCTGTCACCCAACTCCAGCTGATCGCGGATGGTCGGGTTGCGCATTCCCAGCGACTTGCCCAAGGTGCGCACCGCCAGTTCCGTGCTGCCCGGCATGATCGAATCATGCAGGATCAAATCGCCATCCAGCGCCAGGGAAATGCCCGAAGCGCGACTCACTGCATGCTGGAACGCCGCGTTGCGACTGGCGTACCACCCCGCGTTGAAGTCGGCGAATCGGTACAGCGGTTCGGTGTAGCTCACCGGATAGCCCAGCAAATGGGCAATGCCGAAATACATGCCGCCCCGACGGCTGAACACTTCCCGCCGAATCGAACCATCAACCGTGTAGGGATAATTGCGCGCATTGGCTTGGGCGAACGCGATACTGACCTGCATCGGGCCACCCGTGTGCACCGGGTTGAAGCCGTCGAACAGCGTCTTGCCCAGCGGCACCATGCTGATGAAGTCATCGAAGATCGCACTGAGTTCTTTCTCGCTTCGCGCCGCGTCGAGGCGGTCGCTGTAGCTTTTGCCATTGGGCGATCGTACCTGGAGCGCACCGCTGACGAGGAATCCGGGAATGTGCACCTTGGCCGCGCGACGATCGATTTCCTGCCGGGCGATCTTGCCCAGTCCCGGCACGGCGGGATCGGCCTGGAAAGTCGACTCCTGTTCGGTCACCGCCAGCACCGAACAGATGTTCTGCGTCGTCGTTGGGATCTGCTGCGCGGAAAAGGCCACGTAGATGTCCGTGGCCCAGCCTGCCCGATCAGCAGTCTTGGCTGGCATCAACCGAACGATCTGCGCCTTGACTTCGCCAGGCTGGCGCTCAGGTTCCTGGGCCTGGCGAGTGCCGCAGCCGGCCAGGGCCAGCAAGGCGACCAGGCTGGTCGTCAAATGATTGAGTTGCATGGTGCTCCATCAAATCCATTGTTCGGGAGCAACCATACGACCAAAAGCCGGCAGAAATCCAATGTCGCAGCGAGCTTGCCCGCACCAGCAACGGACCGTGCCCGGTCAGATCCCACTCAACGCCAGGTCCATCGCAAAGTAGGTGAAGATCAAATCCGCCCCGGCCCGCTTGATCGCGCCAAGGCTTTCACGCACCACGCGGGCTTCGTCGATGGCGCCGGCCTGGGCGGCGAACTTGATCATCGCGTATTCGCCGCTGACCTGGTACGCCGACAAAGGCAGGTTCGAGGCCTGGCGAATGTCGCGAATGATGTCCAGGTAGGCTCCGGCGGGCTTGACCATCAGCGCATCGGCGCCTTCCTGCTCGTCGAGCAAGGACTCGCGCAAGGCTTCGCGACGGTTCATCGGATTCATCTGGTAGCTCTTGCGGTCGCCCTTCAACGCGCTGCCGCCGGCTTCGCGGAACGGGCCATAGAGCGCCGAGGCGAATTTGGTGGAATAGGCCATGATGGCCGTCTGGGTGAAGCCCGCGTTGTCCAGGGCCTTGCGAATGGCCTGGACTTGCCCGTCCATGGCCGCCGACGGCGCAATGACATCGGCCCCGGCACGCGCTGCCGCCACGGCTTGCTTGCCCAGGTTGACCAGGGTGCGGTCGTTATCCACTTCATGGCCGTGCAGCACGCCGCAATGGCCGTGATCGGTGTATTCGCAGAAGCAGGTATCGGACATCACCACCATTTCCGGCACGGCATCCTTGCAGATCCCGGCCATGCGCGACACCAGCCCCCGCTCGCTCCACGTGTCGCTGCCGTCGCTGTCCAGATGATGAGACACGCCAAAGGTCATTACGGACTTGATACCCGCACGGGCGTAACGCTCGATCTCGCCGGCCAGTTTCGATTCGGGGATGCGCATCACGCCCGGCATGCTCTTGATCGGCACAAAATCGTCGATTTCTTCCTCAACGAAAATCGGCAGGACCAGATCATTAAGGGTGAACTCGGTTTCCTGGAACAGGCTGCGCAAGCTCGCGTTGCGGCGCAGACGGCGTGGACGTGCTTCGGGGAACTGGCTGGACATGGGACTCCGGGGGCAGGTTTGGATCACGAGGAAAAGCTTATGCCCTGGCCGGCCAGGGCACAAACGTCGGTGGAAAAACAGAGTATTACCGCCTGGGCAATAATCCACTCACAAGGTCAGCGAGCCATTGATGCAAGTCACCACTGCGCCGCCAATCCAGACCTCATCGCCAATCTGCTCGACATGAATCCGCCCGGCACGCCCCATCGTGACCCCTTGGCTGACCACGTAAGAGGATGGCGCCAACTGCTTGCCCAGCATCCACTGGGCGAGCCCGGCGTTCAGGCTGCCCGTGGCAGGGTCCTCCGGCATGCCATCGCCCGCGATAAAACCGCGCACTTCGAATTGCGCGTCGGTGCCGTCCACCGCTGGGTTCCAAGGCGCGACAACGCCCACGGCCAGATCTTGCAATTGCTGATAATCAGGCTTGAGGGTCAAGACCTGCTGGCGGTCCTTGAGCATCAAGGCCAACCAACCGGCGCCGTTGTCGACCCACTGCGCTTGGACAATCGCCTCGGCCGCGAGACCCAGCCCCTTGCGCACCCGCTCGCGTACTTCAAACTCCAGCGGGCCGGACTTGAGCAAGGGCGGCGCGAGAAAGGCCAGCCCGTATTCGCTGCGGCGAACCCTGACCAGCCCAACGCCACATTCCTGCACGATTTCCTGCCCTTTCGGCACGCCCCCGGCTTCCAACCATGCATGGCAACTGCCCAGGGTCGGGTGCCCGGCGAACGGCAGTTCGGTCGATGTGGTGAAGATACGCACCCGGTAATCGGCTTCCGGGTGCTGGGGCGCCAGTACAAACGTGGTCTCGCTGAGGTTGGTCCAATTGGCAAACGCAGCCATGCGTTCATCACCCAAGCCATCGGCCCCCAGCACTACCGCCAGCGGATTGCCCTTGAGTGACGCTTCGCTGAACACATCCAACTGCTTGAAATCGAACCGACGGGGCATTGTCATTGTGGAATCTTCAAGCCGCGAGCCACCGCCGGCCGCGCCAGGAAACGCTCCAACACCCGTGTGACATTGGGAAAATTCTCGATACCCACCAGGTCACCCGCCTCATAGAACCCAAGCAGGTTGCGCACCCATGGAAACGTCGCGATATCGGCGATGGTGTAGCGCTCGCCCATGATCCAGTCCCGGTCTTGCAGACGGCCATCGAGGACGTTGAGCAGGCGTTTGCTTTCCTCGACATAACGGTCGCGCGGTCGCTTGTCCTCGTAATCCTTGCCGGCAAATTTGTTGAAGAACCCCAGCTGTCCGAACATCGGCCCGATCCCACCCATCTGGAACATCAGCCACTGGATCGTCTCGTAGCGCGCCGCCGATTCCTGGGCGAGCAATTGACCGCTCTTGTCCGCCAGGTAGATCAGGATCGCCCCCGACTCGAACAACGCCAGCGGCTGATCCCCAGGACCATGAGGATCGAGAATCGCCGGAATCTTGTTGTTGGGATTGAGCGACAGAAACTCGGGCGATAGCTGATCGTTGCTGCCGAAATCGACCTTGTGAGGCTCGTACGGCAGGCCGATCTCTTCGAGCATGATCGAGACCTTCACGCCGTTGGGGGTTGGCAAGGAATAGAGCTGGATCCACTCCGGGTACTGGGCAGGCCATTTTTGGGTGATGGGGAATGAGGTCAGGTTGGGCATGAGCTGGATTCCAAGTATCAGCCAGAAAGCAGAAGCATAAATCAGCTGATCCAGCTTTGGGCCATCGCCTTTTCTTAAATCCGCAATATCGCGTAGCTAACATTCGCGTCATTACCTGGAGGGATGCTGTAAGGCCAGGATCGAACCAACGGGCGGAAACGGACTCAGAGAACTGCCCCGAGGAATCGAAGCGGCGTAACGACAAGGAAAAACACCCAAGCCCACAGGCTTCGCGGTGCCGAGGTTTGTCAGCCTGAATCGAGACCATCGAAGACGTCTATCCCATGATGAACCCACAGAGATTCACCCCGTACTTCAAACGCCGTTCGTGGCTGGTACTGCCGACGCTGCTTGTGATCTGCGGATTGGTGTTGTCGCTGGAGTCGAGTGTCAGCCGCGCCCAGCCAGTCGACGGAGTCCAGACACTGGTGTTCCTGCGTCACGCCGAGAAACCTGCCGCAGGCTTGGGGCAACTCAACTGCCAGGGCCTCAACCGCGCCATCGACCTGGCGACCCTATTGCCGGAAAAATTCGGCAAGGCCGACTATGTATTCGCCGCCAACCCGACCCGAAATGTGGAGGAAGGTGAGCTGGACAACTCCTACAGCTATATCCGCCCGTTGATGACCATCAGTCCCAGCGCCATCAAGCTGGGTTTGCCGGTAAACATCGAATATTCCGCCAATGACACCCGTGACCTGGCCGACGAACTGATGGACGACAAATACCACAACTCCACCATCTACACTGCCTGGTCCCATGGCTACCTGCCTGACCTGATCAACGAGGTCGCAGGTGAAGCGCTGGGCAAGCGGCATACGATTACCGACGACTGGGCGTCGAGCGATTTCGATTCACTGTACGTACTGACCCTGACCTGGCACAACGGCAAGGCCAGCCTCACCAGCCAGAGCTATAAGCAAGGGTTGGATAACGGGCAGGAGACGTGCCCGACGTAAGCAACAGGCCACTTCTATCGACTGAACTTGTGCGAGCCCGCTCGCGAAAGCGGTTTTTCGGTCATTGAAGTGGTGCCCGCACTGACCTCCTCGCGAGCAGGGGCTCGGTTCAGGATGGCGCCCTACCCGCCCCGACCTGCACGCTCGCGCAGGTATTGCAACACCGCCGCCTGCTCCCCGGCGAACTCGATGCGCCCGCCCTTCTTTTCCCGCTGGAATACATACATCGGGTCGTAATATTCGCGCAGCAAGCCTTCGATCCAGTCGCGATGCAAATCGACGGCTCCGGTATTGGCTTGCTCGGCCAGGGCCGCTTCCATGATGTCCATCAATCGCCGATGACGGTCGCCACCCAGGCGCCTGTGAATGTTGTCGAGGCTCGACAGCAGTCGTTCGGAAAACAGCGAGAAGCCTTCGTCGCCATGCACATCGATGAATTCGGCGCAGAGGTTGATCACATAATCGCGCAGGATTCGCTCGACTCGCCGCTCCAGGCTGTCTTCCAGCCAGACCATCGGCACCTGCTGCATGCGTTGGTACAACGGCAGCGGGACGGCACAGCTGCCCACCATCCGGCTTTCGTCTTCCAACACGAAGTGCTCGATGCCGGCAGCGCGCTTCTTCAGCACATCCACCGCCAGCAGGTTTTCGAAATCGATGTTGGAGGGCTGCCCGGTGGCGCGCTTGCCGAAGCTTGAACCGCGATGGTTGGCATAGCCTTCCAGGTCCAGGGCGTTGGACAGTTGCGCCAGCACTTCGGTCTTGCCCGTGCCGGTCATGCCGCCCAACAAGACCAGGTCGCACTGGGCGGCGGCCTGCTCGACGGTATCGAGCAGGAAGGTCCGCATGGCCTTGTAGCCACCACCGACCCGGGGATAATCGATGCCGGCTTCATCCTTGAGCCACTGCTGGACAATTTGCGAGCGCAAGCCGCCACGGAAGCAATAAAGCACCCCGTCGGGATGGGAACGGGCGAATTCGGCCCAGGCCTGGATGCGTCGGGCCTTGGTGTCGCCGCTAACCAACTGATGCCCCAGGACGATGGCGGCTTGCTGCCCCTGCTGTTTGTAGCAGGTGCCGACGCGCTGCCGTTCGATGTCGGTCATCAAGGGCAGGTTGACCACGCCGGGAAACGCACCCTTGTGAAATTCAATGGGCGCGCGGGTGTCCATCATCGGACGATCGTTGAGGAAGATGTCGCGGTAATCGGTAATGTCATGGGGCATCAAGACACCTCGACCGCGTGGCTCTGTCGCTCGACCAGTTCGCCAATCGGCTCCAGCGCAAGGCCCAGCTCGACGGCGACCCGCAGGAACTCCTCCTCGCCTTCTGGCGTGACGGCAATCAGCAGGCCGCCGCTGGTCTGCGGGTCGCACAGCACGCGCTTGTGCAGTTCCTGGACACGGCCGACCTTGCTGGCGTAACTGTCATAGTTGCGCAGCGTGCCGCCCGGCACGCAGCCCTGGTCGAGGTAGTACTCGACGCCCGGCAAGCGCGGTACCGCGTCGTAGCGGATGCGTGCGGTGAGCTGGCTGCCATCGGCCATTTCCACCAAATGTCCGAGCAAGCCGAAACCGGTGACATCGGTCATTGCGGTCACCCCGTCGAGTTTGCCGAAACGGCTACCCGGCTTGTTGAGCGTGCACATCCAATCCCGGGCCAGGCCGACGTCGGCAGCGCGCAATTTACCTTTCTTTTCCGCAGTCGTGAGGATGCCGATGCCCAGGGGTTTGGTCAGGTACAAGCGGCAACCCGCGATGGCGGTGTCGTTGCGCTTCATGTGGCGTTTTTGCACGAGGCCGGTGACCGCCAGGCCAAAAATCGGCTCTGGCGCATCGATCGAATGCCCGCCCGCCAACGCGATACCCGCCTCGTCACACACCGAGCGGCCACCGCGAATCACTTCCCGGGCGATTTCCGGCGCCAGTACGTTGACCGGCCAGCCGAGGATCGCAATCGCCATCAGCGGGTCGCCGCCCATGGCATAGATATCACTGATGGCATTGGTGGCGGCGATGCGTCCGAAGTCAAACGGATCGTCGACGATCGGCATGAAGAAGTCGGTGGTCGAGACCACCCCGCGCTCGTCGTCGATGGCATACACGGCCGCATCGTCCCGGGAGGCGTTACCTACCCACAGCTTGGGGTCAAGGTTCTGCGCACCGCTGCCGGCCAGGATCACCTCCAGCACCTGGGGCGAAATCTTGCAGCCGCAACCGGCACCGTGGCTGTACTGGGTCAGGCGAATCGGCTCGCTCATGGGCATACCTCTCGTAAGTCAAGGTCGGCGATTCTACCAGCAACGCCCGCCGTCCACCGCCAGTGGCGATCATTCGCCGCGCATCCGACGGAATTTTTCCGATGTCGCACGACTCACTTGAACAATAGCCGAGCCTTCACCGGGAGATTGCCGATGGACCCAAACCCAGCCGCAGACACTCATCTTGATTACGGTCTCGACACGCTGTTCGGTCGCGAGACCAAAAGCGTCGATTGCCAGTTCGAAGTCAAGCGCCTCGATGATGGCGAGCCGCCGTGGTTTGCCCTGCATGTATTCCCGCCGTTGCCAGAAGACCTGACCAAAGCCCAGATCGTGGTGTTCAGCGCCGAGGGTCGGCGAATGAGTGGCATCGTCCGACGTACCGAGCGCTTGGCTGATGACAGCCTGCAATTGGACGTCGAGCCGGACTGAGCCGTTCAGGCGCGCGGCGTACTGCTGCGGTACATGAACACCAGCGCCAATGCCAGGCAGGCCATGGCCAGCAGGCGGCTGCTGGACAGCTCGATAGCCGGGTTGCCCAGCCAGCCGAAGTTGTCGATCAGCATGCCCATGCCCAGTTGCCCGACAATGACCGCCACGGTTGCTACGGCCGTGCCGACTCGCGGCACCGCGCCGACCATCACCATCATGTACACCACGCCAAACAGCGCGCCGCAGAGCTGCCACTTGGGCACCTCCAACAGACTTACCGTATGGGCCGGCTCGAAAAACACGATCAACAGCCCGGTGACCACCGTGCCCACCACAAAGGTCAACAGGCTGCTGCGCAGCACGCCGACCGTCTCGCCCAGGCGCCCGTTGATGGCGGCTTGCACGCTCAGTACTGCGCCGGCGGCGACCACCACCAGCAATAACAGGATGATGCTCATCTCAACCTCGGGCAATCAGGACAAGGGCCACGACAATCAACGCCAACGCCAGCCAGCGCTCGCCGTTGACGCGCTTGCGAGTGGCGCCGAACCAACCGAAATGGTCGATCAACACGCTTTTGCCGACTTGACCGGAGAGGATCGCGATCATTGTCATGGCAACGCCGATGTGGGGGGTGGCGAGCGTCAGCACCACCACGTAGATCGGCCCCAGGAAGCCGCCGATCAATTGCCAGCGCGGCAGCTTGTCCAAAGATGGGCCTCGCTGCGGCCCGCTGAGCAACAGCAGAAGGAACAACAGCGCCGAACCCACGCCAAAGATGCTCAACGTCGCCCAAAGGTGGCCGACCTGGACGCCAAGCGGCCCCAGCAGACCCGCCTCCACCGACAGCCCCATGCCCGCGAGGATGACAAGGGGCAGCAGCAGCCACCGCAAGAATGTTCGAGGTGATGCCGCAGCAGTGACCGGCGCGGCCGTGTTGGTTGATGTCGATTGCATCGGGTAAACCTGTCTGGAAAAGAAACGATGGGCATTATCGGCTGGCACTGTTGTGCGATAAATGGGAGCATCCCAACAACACTTTTGCGTAACACGCACAGCGGACTCTTCCCATGCAAGGTCTTGATGAACTGGGTTTCAAGGCGCTCCGATTGTTTGTTGCGGTGCTCGACCAGGGCAGCTTCTCGGAAGTGGCCCGGCGCGAGGGGCTGGCGCCGTCATCGATCTCCCGCCAGATCCAATTGATGGAGCAGGCGCTGAACCAGCAATTGCTCTATCGCCACACACGCGCCGTATCACCCACCGAAGCCGGCCGCCTGCTCGGGCACCATGCACGGTTGTTGCTGGTGCAGTTGGAAGAAGCCGAACAAGCCTTGCAGGAACAGCACAGCGAGCCGGCCGGTCTGGTACGGATCAACGCCCCCGTGGTATTCGGACAGCGACACCTGACGCCCTGGCTGGGCCCGTTGTGCGAGCGCTATCCCAAGCTGCAACTGGATATCCAGCAGACCGACAGTTATGTCGACCCGCTGCAGCAAGGTGCCGACCTGCTGTTTCGCATCGGCCCGTTGCACGATTCCAGCATGCAGGCACGAATCGTCGCGCCGCACCGTTTCCTGATCGCGGCGAGCCCCGCCTACCTGGCACGCCATGGCACGCCACGCAAGCCCCAGGACCTGGCTGCCCATCAGTGCCTGGCCTACAAAGGTGTGACGGGCCAACAGCGCTGGTTTTTCCGACGCCCCGGTCAAGCCTGGACGCCCTACAGCGTCAGGGGCCCAATCACCGGAAACCACGCCGATACCCTGACCCAGGCCGCGGTGCAAGGCCTGGGCCTGGTGATGTTCCCGTCGTGGCTGATCGGCGAAGCCGTGCGCAGCGGCACGCTGGTGCC
Source organism: Pseudomonas frederiksbergensis (assembly GCF_035751725.1). Taxonomy (GTDB): domain Bacteria; phylum Pseudomonadota; class Gammaproteobacteria; order Pseudomonadales; family Pseudomonadaceae; genus Aquipseudomonas; species Aquipseudomonas frederiksbergensis_A. The sequence goes on from NZ_CP142104.1 coordinate 3,737,849, forward strand.
GGTGCTGAGCGACTACGAAGCATCCAATAGCCTCGAACCCCAGCAAATCGCGATTCTCTGGCCGGGCAGCCGACGCCTGTCGGTGAAAGTGCGCACGGTGATCGACTTCTTTCTCGAGCGTTTCGGAGAGGTGCCCTACTGGGATCGTCCTTGATGGCCGGGCGCTGGAGTCAAGGGCCCGGCACGTGGGATGATCGAATTCCAGATCGAGCGTCCATGGAGCGTTTCAATGTCATCGCTGAGTAAACCAGCCACCGCCCTGCTGCTGATGGCTTTCGCCAGCCTGGTCGCATTGCCTGCCTTGGCGGCCCAGCCCAAAGCCGTAGCGCAGGCACCCGCACAGAAGGTTTCGATGCTGGGCGGCAAGTTCAGCTTCACCCTGCCCAATGGATTCACGGCGACGCCTTTGTCGGCGGGTGAGGTAGATCAAGGGACCGCTGGGGCGAGCGGTACGATGTACAGCAATGCCACCACCAGGACAGTAGTGATCGCGGCGGAGAACACTCTGGTTGGCGGCGCGAACGTAAAAGACAACGACGCAGCCTTTCTCGACGCCACGTTCGCTGATTTCGCTGTTCAGAAAACCAAGGCCCTGCCGGATGCCAAGATTCTTGGCGAACAGAGCCTGACCCAGAAAGCGACCGGCCTGGGCCTGCGCCGGCTCGATACCAAGGCCACGCAGGGTGGCGGACCAACGTTGGACACCACGTTGATCGCTGCGTCCGGCACACGCATGGCCGTGGTGCAGATCATTTCCCGGGCCAGCGACCAGGTGGGCCATGAGGCGTTGGTGAAGCAGATCGCCAGCGGGAAGTGATGACCGCCTGCGATGTGCCTGACCTGTGGGCCGGTGTGTGCATCAGGGATTGAGTCGTTCCAGCCAGGCCCGCAAGTCTTTCACTTCCTGCGCACTGATGCTATGACCAAGACCTGGATAGCCGTGGAACTCCGGCTCCAAGGCCAGCGTTTTGAGGAAAGTATCGGCGCTGGTGCCGTCATCGTAGGGAATGATCGGATCCATCGTACCGTGGCCAATGAACACCGCCAGCGCCCTGCGCTTTTCGTCGGGCGTCAGCTCGGCCCGCAGCACCGGCAGGATTCGCCCGCCCATCGCGGCAATGCCACCGACGGCTTCAGGGTGTCGCAAAGCGATTTCGTAGCTCATCATCGCGCCCTGGCTGAACCCCACCAGGTAGACGCTGCTCGCATCGGTCGGGTACTTGGCCCGAGCCTTGTCGATAAACTCCATGAGCATCTGGCCGCTGTCCTTCAGGTCCGAAGCTTCACCGTCATACGCGCCTTCGCCCTTTTTGGCGAACCACTGGTAGTGACCCGGTTCCATGACCTTGGGTGCGCGCACCGAGAGGTAGTTGTAGTGCCTGGGCAGTTCATCCGCGAGCCTGAGCAGGTCTGCTTCGTTGCTGCCCGAACCGTGCAGGAAAATCACCAGCGGCCGGTTCCTGGCCTGCTCGTCGGCGCGGGCCAGGTAATTGAGCGGCAGGTCCGTGTGCAACGACGGTTGGGCCTGCACGCCGGCGGATACCAGCAGCAGGAACAGGGCGAACGCTTTGAGCATCAGTCTTCCTCCATCATTTGATAGCCGCACGGCAACGACCGTGCGGTGAGGTAGACAGCACTTATCAGTCGTTGATCAATTTCCCCGCCCGGATCGGCTCGCGCCCGGCGACTTTCGCCTGCCAGATGCCCGGCTGGGTGTAGCGCCCACGGTCCAGGGCAAACAGTACCCCGCTGGTGCCCGCTCGGACAACGGTGACCCGGTCATTCAACGGATCGACCACCTCGAACAGCGGATCGCCCCGCTCCACCCACTCCCCGGCTTCACGCAGGAAACTCACCACGCCATGGTGCGGCGCGAACAGGTATTGCGTGCCTTCGAATGGCAACCCCTCGCAGCACGCCTGCGGCGCGGCCGGCCAGTCACCATCGATCAAACCCTGCTCCGCAAGGAATCCCAGGATGGCTTCGCAATTGGCCTGGGCCTGCTCGACCCGGGTGTCGCCCATGCTGCCCAACTCCAGCGTCGTCGCCAGGTTGGCGGGCGGAATGGCCGCCTGCGGGAAAATTTTCCCCAGGCGCAACCACGGCGTCGAGCAAGACTCATCGAACGAACTGCCGCCGGAGTCTTCACACAACAACGCCACGCCGGCTCCCAAGCGCGCGGCCAATGAGCGCCACTGCGGCCACTGTTGCGGCAAGGCATACAAGTGGATCGCGGCCTCGAAATCACAGTGCAAGTCCAAGGTCACATCGGCATCGCAGGCGTGGCGGAGCAATAGCCGGTGCAGCGCTTCGAGTTGAGAAGGAGGTGGCGGCAGATCATCCAGCACCTCGACCATCGTCTGGCGGATCAAGGTGATATTGGCAGCCGGGTCATCCCCGAGGCGCTCACCGATGCGTTGCGCCACCGGGGCGCTGAGTTCGACGAAGGAACGGTTGAAATTCTTGCCACTACCGAGCTCGAAACGCCCCATATGAGCGCTTTGCAGATGCTGATCCAGGCCGATGGGATTGGCCACGGGAACGAGCTCGATCACTCCTTTGAGCAGGCCTCGGGCCTCGAGATCGTTGAGTCGTTTCTTCAATTCCCATGCCGTGCGCATGCCCGGTAATTCATCCGCATGCAGGCTCGCCTGGATATACGCCTTGCGCGGCCCATGGCCGTAACGAAACACGCTGAGCGAACGCTCCGTGCCCAGGTGGCTCCAGGGCAAGGTATGGTCGATGCGTTGCATAGGCTCTCCAGATATCGGTTTCTCGACAGGCGCAGGGTAAAACAATTGCCCATGAAAAAGGTGGCCGGCCGGGTCAGCGGCGGGCCACCTGCAGGCTTCAGCGATTAATGCCCGTAGACATCAAAGGCGAAGTACTTGTCTTGCACTTTTTTGTACGTGCCGTTGGCGCGGATTTCAGTGATGGCCGCGTTGAATTTATCGGCAAGCGCCTTATCACCCTTGCGCACCGCAATACCTGCCCCGCCGCCGAAGTACTTGGCGTCCTCGTAGGTCGGCCCCACGAAGGCAAAGCCTTTGCCGGCGTCGGTCTTCAGGAAGCCTTCGTCGAGGGTGACGGAGTCGGCCAGCGTCGCGTCGAGGCGACCGGCAACCATGTCCAGGTTGACTTCCTGCTGGGAGCTGTAGCGCACCAGGTTGATCCCCGCTGGCACCAGCACTTCGGTGGCGAAGCGGTCATGGGTGCTGGCGCGCAACACGCCGACTTTCTTGCCCTTGAGCTCGGTCAGCGGGTCCTCGACGTCGGTGCCCTGCTTCATCACGAAACGCGCCGGGGTGTGGTAGTACTTGATGGTGAAGTCGACGTTTTTCTTGCGATCATCGGTAATGGTCATGGACGACAGGACCGCGTCGATTTTCTTGACCTTCAGCGCCGGGATAAGGCCATCGAATTCCTGCTCGACCCAGACACACTTGACCTTCATCTGCGCGCACAGCGCGTCGCCGATGTCCACATCGAAGCCGGCCAGCTTGCCGTCGGGGGTTTTCATCGAAAAGGGAGGATAGCCGGCCTCGATTCCGAGACGGATCGGCTTGGCGTCTTCGGCCACGGCTGAGAAGGATAATACGGACAGTGCCAGGGCACCGAACATGACAAGCTTCTTCATTTTTGCTCCTGAGTGCGCAGGTTCTTTTGATCGTTATTGGCAGATTCGGAAACAGCGTTCGGTCTGGAAAAACCGAAGTGGGCGGGAGTCTAGAGGGGCACTCGGGAGGGAAATTGCGTCAAGGCGACGGATAGTTATAAAAATATGCTGCTGCGTTGTAACACCGCATTACAGTGGAAGCGACCTGGATCGCTTCCACTTCAGGCGTGCAGTTCAGCAATCGCAGCCGATTGCCTGCTCCGCCACGCGCTCTACGGAACCGGTCAGGCGAAAGCCCTCGTCGAGCCAGCCCATGACACCGCCGATCATTTCCTTGACCGGGTACCCGAGGGTCGCCAGGCGCACCGCAGCCTTATTGGCGCCGTTGCAGTGTGGCCCGGCGCAATAAACCACGAACAAGGTCGTCGGGGGATAGGCCGCCAGCGCCTGCGCCGTTAGCGTACGGGTTGGAAGGTTGATTGCGCCCGGTACGTGCCCGCGTTCGTAGGCCAGCGGTCCGCGCACATCCACCAGGACAAAATCGACGTCGCCCGTTTCCTGGCTGGCATGTACGTCGGAACAATCGGTTTCGAACATCAGGCGCTGGCTGAAGTGTTGCAATGCCAGGTCGGATGGCGCGGCAGGCACTGCTCTAACGGGGCTGGTCATAGGTTCTACTCCTGGAACAAAAAGGGCTCGAAGAGACTTTATCGAGCTGGTGCGTACCGCTACAGTGGCGGATACGACACTCTGTGGGAATTTTCCGTCAAATGCAGCCTGCTCCCGGCCTCGTCGCAATCCTTGCCTACGACGGTCTATGCACGTTCGAATTCGGCGTAGCCGTCGAGATATTCGGCCTGGCCCGGCCCGAGTTCGAGTTTCCCTGGTATGAGCACCGCATCGTCGCCGTCGACGACGGCCCGATGCGCGCCATGGGCGGCTTCCAGGTGCTGGCCGATGGTGGTATGGAACTGCTCGACTGCGCCCGGACGATTATCGTGCCGGGCTGGCGCATTCACAGCGGCCCGCCTTCCGAGGCACTGCTCCAGGCCCTGCGGCGAGCCCATGATCGCGGCGCCCGCTTGCTGTCGATCTGTTCAGGCGCGTTTGTCCTCGCCGCGACCGGACTGCTCGATGGCCTGGGCGCCACGACTCATTGGCGCTACACCGATGAACTCGCCGCGCGATACCCGGCAATCGATGTAGACCCCGACGTGCTGTATGTCGATTCCGGCCAAGTGATCACGTCGGCTGGCAGCGCGGCCGGCATCGATGCGTGCCTGCATCTGGTCGCGCGCGATTGCGGAGCACAAGTCGCCAACGCCGTGGCACGTCGGCTGGTCATGCCGACGCAACGCACCGGTGGCCAGGCACAGTTCATTCCGTCACCGGTCAGCCGCACGCCGCGCAGCGATCTGTCCGGCGTCATGCAATGGGCCCGGGAGCGTCTCCACGAGCCGCTGGGGGTGCGCGAACTGGCGAGTCACGCCGCCATGAGCGAACGAACATTGCTGCGCCGCTTCACCCAGGCATCTGGCCTCTCACCCAAGGCCTGGCTGCAACATGAGCGCCTGGCGCGGGCGCGGGAATTGCTGGAGAGCACCAAGGACAACACCGACATCATTGCCCAGCTCTGCGGTTACCGCTCGGTGGAAAGTTTTCGCGTGGCGTTTCGTAGCGTAGTGGGGGTGGCGCCCTCGGTGTACCGGGAGCGGTTTGGCCGGGGATAAAGGCGCCATCACTTGCGCAACAGGTATGTATCCATGATCCAGCCATTGGCCTGACGCGCTGCCTTGCGGGTGCGTTCGATGTCATCAGCCACGTCCCCCAGCCGACCTGCGACGAGGATTTCGCCTGCCGTTCCCACATAGGCCCCCCAGTAGATCTGCAGGTCAGGATCGTTCACCTGGCGATACGCATCCTCTGCATCGAGCATCACCACCACGCTCGCGGCGTCGCCGACCTGCCCCGCCGCCAACCGTCGGCCAGTGGTAATCTCCAGCGAACCGCCAATGCTGTTCAACGGTACTTTATGTCGCGCCGCGAGGGCCTGGATGCTGGTAATGCCTGGGATCACCTCGAACTCGAAGACGCAGCGTCCCGCATCGAGGATCGCCTGCAGGATTCGCAGCGTGCTGTCGTACAACGATGGATCGCCCCACACCAGGAAACCGCCGCATTGCCCGTCTGAAAGTTCCTCTTCGATCAGCCTTTCAAAAATGGCCTGCTTCGCGCTGTTCAGCTCGGCGACTGTGCTTGCATAGTCTGGGTCGCCACGCTGGCGCTCGGGGCAGCAGGCTTCGACAAAACGGTACGGATGATCAACGATGTAGCGTCGACAGATGTCGCGGCGCAGGTCCAGCAACGCGTCCTTGGCAGGGCCTTTGTCCATCAGGAAGAACACGTCCACCTGATTCAAGGCTTTCACCGCCTGCATCGTCAAGTAGTCCGGATCGCCTGCTCCAATGCCAATCACTAGAAGCTTTTTCATCATGGTGCCTCCAAGGCTCGCAAGCGCCAGACCTCGTTGAATCGCAGGTCAACGACGCCAAGGGGCTCGATATCGATACGGTTGAACATGGCAGGTGAACAGCCCAGCACATTCACCACGGCGGCGCGGATCACGAATGGATGGGTGACGGCCAAGCAATGGCCAGGGGTCGTTTCCAGGGTCGTCAGCCAGTCACCGACACGCCGACACAAGTGACTGACGGATTCACCGCCGTGCGGCGCGGCATCCGGATCGTCACGCCAGGTCCGCAGGTGTTCCGGCTCGCTGGCGAGCAACTCGTCGACGGACATCCCGCGCCATCGTCCGAAATCGCAATCGGCCAGCGCCGGGACCACCCTCTGTGTGTCACCCAACAAGGCCGCCGTCTGGCGCGTGCGCAGCTCGGGCCCGCAGAGCAGATGCCGGACATCACGGTATTGACGACCGACCTCGGGGCGCTTCGCCAGCCAGCCGGCATCCAGCGGTTCGTCCAGGCCGAAGCGAGCGGCTTTCTGAGCGACGGTGCGGCCATGGCAAATCAAGGTCAATCGGGTGGTTTGCACGCTGGGTACTCGGGCGAATGGATGGCGTTCGTGACAGGAAAATCCCGTCATTTCTTGTACATCACCTTATATGAAGTTAAATAAACTTGGACAAAAAGGCGTTAAGTCCGACACCAACTGAAGCAATACCTGACATATGCGGCCACCTCAACCAAACCCTTGCCCTACAAGGGCTACACATAATTCCAGACTTTTTAAACGGAACGTAAAAACCTCTGGACACGTAGCACCTGCTACCCAAATACTATTTTCGACTTAAGGAAAAACAACCCCGACACCCATCCAGGCAAGGAGCACGGATGCCTCTCTCCAGAGACCAGACCAGCGATCCGTGCCTGTTTTTACCGCCATCGGGACGCCGGGCCGTAGGCGCCCTGCGCAAGTGGATGCTGTTCGAAGCTGCGTCCAACGCGCCGGTTCAAACCAGTCCTGCCTTGGGGGCCCGGGAGCCGGCCTCGCCCAAGGCGCCGCCACCTGCCGAACTTTGTGAACACTATGCGTGAATCCATTGAATGCGCCGAATCAGGTCTATACACCAAGCCTGCTTTTCGATTGCTGCGGGAAGCGTCTGAGCACCCGCTGCTGCTGGTTTGTGAACACGCCAGTCGATTCATCCCAGGCGCGTTGAACGACCTGGGCCTGGATGAGACGGCTTCCCAGGATCATGTCGCCTGGGACATCGGCGCCCTGGCCTTGGCCGAGCGATTGTCCGAGACCCTCGGCGCGACGCTGCTGTCGGCCAACTACTCGCGGTTGTTGATCGACTTGAACCGCCCGTTACACGTCCCCGACAGCATTCCGGCGCAAAGCGAGATCTACCAGATCCCCGGTAACCACTCGCTGGACGACGCCACGCGCCTATACCGCCAGCAGTGCCTGTTCCATCCATTCCACGATCAACTGCGAGCCCTGATCGATCGGCGCCTGGCCGACAACCGGGTCGTGCGCGTGGTGGGTATACACAGCTTCACCCCGGTGTTCTACGGTCAGCCGCGCGCACTCGAGGCCGGCGTGCTGTTCGGCGAAGCCAGGGAATACGCCCAGCGCATCGTCGAGGGGCTGGCCAGGCATTCGCTGCGGGTGGCCGGCAACCAGCCCTACAAGGTCAGCCCGTTGAGTGACATGACGGTTCCTGTCCATGGCGACGGTCGCGGCCTGGATTCGGTGTTGATCGAAGTACGTAACGACCAGTTGCGCTGTCCCGAGTCGGTGCGGACCTGGAGCGCCTACCTCGCCCCCCTGCTATAAACACGACGGTTCGGGATTTTCAGCCGCAAGGCTAGCAATGCGTGGACAACGACAGTGATCGTCAAGCCCGGTATCCATCAGCGGGCTCTTTGGAACAGGAGTGCAATCCATGCTGGCTTTACGTCCAGTTCAATTGACCGATTTGCCGCAACTGCAACAGCTGGCCCGCGATAGCCTCGTAGGCGTCACTTCGCTTCCTGACGACATCGACCACCTGCGGGAAAAAATCCTCGCGTCGTGTGCTTCGTTCGAAGCCGAAGTGCAGACCCCAGGTGGGGAAAATTATTTTTTTGTCTTGCAGGACCTTGAATCGGGCCACCTCGCGGGCTGTTCCGAAATCGTCGCCACCACGGGGTGCGGCGAACCGTTCTACAGCTTGCGTAACCGACCGTTCTCCAGTGAATCCCGGGAGCTGAACATCCAGCACGGCGTACCCGCGCTGTCGCTCTGCCAGGATCTGAGCGGCCAAACGCTGCTGCGGGGGTTCCACATCGACGCTTCACGTGTTCGCACGCCGCAGTCGGAGTTGCTCTCCCGGGCACGGCTGATGTTCATCGGTGCCCATCCCCGGCGCTTTGCCGACTCGGTGATTACCGAAATCGTCGGTTTCAGCAGCGAGGATGGCCAGTCACCCTTCTGGGACGCCGTGGGGCAGCATTTTTTCGACCTGCCCTACATCGAGGCCGAACGTCTTTGTGGCCTGCGCAGCCGGACCTTCCTGGCTGAGCTGATGCCTCAATACCCGATCTACGTCCCCATGTTGCCGGCCGCGGCCCAGGCCTGTATCGGGCGAGTCCATCCCGAGGGCCAGGAAGCCTTCGATATCCTCGAGCGCGAGGGTTTCGAAACCAACAACTACGTGGACATCTTTGACGGTGGCCCCACCCTGCACGCCCGAATCGCGAACATCCGCTCGATCGCCCAGAGCCGCTTGGCTATCGCGCGCCAGCGCCGACAGATCGACGCCACGGGTCGTTACCTGGTCAGCAATGATCGCCTGGGTAATTTCCGCGCCATCGTCGCCGACCTGGAAGTCAACGGCGAAAGCTCTGTTTTTCTAGCTCCCGACATGCTGGCCGCACTGGACATCGCAGAGGGTGACTGGATCCGGGTGGCCAGCTTATGAATGCCCGGCATGATCAAGGAGCGACACCATGATTGTCCGCCCGGTCGTCCTGACCGACCTGCCTGCATTGATGGACCTGGCGCGCTGTGCCGGCCCTGGGTTTACCAGCCTGCCGGCGAATGAAGAACGCTTGGCGCACCGGGTGCGCTGGGCCCAGCGAACGTTCGCCGGGCAGGTTGAACGGGCCGATGCCGACTACCTGTTCGTGCTGGAGGATGATGACCGGCAGGTGGTGGGGATCAGTGCGCTGACCGGTGCGGTTGGGGTACGCGAGCCCTGGTACAACTATCGCGTGGGTGTGACGGTCAGCTCGGCGCCTGAATTGGGCATCCAGCGACAGATCCCGACGCTGTTTCTCAACAACGAAATGACCGGACAATCGGAAATCTGCTCGTTGTTCCTGCGTCCCGAGCAGCGCCGGGGCCATAACGGTCGTTTGCTGTCCTTGGCGCGCTTGCTGTTCGTCGCCGAGTTCCCGACCCTCTTTGGTGAAAAACTCATTGCCGAACTGCGCGGCCATGCCGATGAGCAGGGCTGCTCGCCCTTCTGGGACAGCCTGGGAAGGCACTTCTTCCAGAAGGATTTCAGCTACGCCGATCAGCTGTCCGGCATGGGTAACAAGTCATTCATCGCCGAGCTGATGCCGCGCCAGCCGCTCTATACGTGCCTGCTCACCGAACAAGCCCAGGCCGTGATCGGCAAGGCTCATCCCAATACCGAACCGGCCTTGAGGATCCTCAGTGCAGAAGGTTTCGCCCACAAGGGATACGTCGATATTTTCGATGCTGGCCCGGTGGTCGAGGCAACGGTGTCGAAGATCCGTAGCGTGCGCGACAGCCAACCGCTGACGTTGGCAGTCGGCATACCGGACGAACAGGCGCCGGTCTGGCTGATTCACAACCGACGCTTGGAAAACTGCCGCGTCACCAGCGCCCGCGCCCACTTGCATGGCCACAACCTGCTTGTCGACCGCATCACCGCCAAACGCTTGCAAGTGCAACCGGGGGACACGGTACGGGCCGTACCGCTGCATAAACAAGGCCGGCAGGCGAAGGCGGCATAACGACCCGCTGTATTTCTTTGTAATTACTTGCCCTCATGCAACGTGAGGGCAAGGCAACACAAGCAACGGACAACAACTTCCCCGTCAGCCGACATAGCGACGAAGTACAACTAGCAATACTTATCAACAAATGCAAAGTTGCTCCATCCCCGGGCCAACCCCATACTTTGCGACATCGCCCCGCCGCAATGAAAATGATCATGATAAAAAATCTAATCTCGAAGAAAAATTCGCCTACAGACATAGCGAAAACAATTAAAGAATTGGACATGACATCGGAAGCACGACAACTGATTTCTCAACTGATGGCCGAACCAGCCTTCGCCACGGCGCAATCCCGGCGGGCAACAATAATGAACATCACAAACACACACACGAGAACCCTGGTACTGCACAAGACCAACAAGGTCAACATAAGTATCAAATTATCCAAGTTCGACCCTACCCCCGCCCCGCTGTATTCAGTGCCCGGCCAAAGCATTTTATTCGCGCTCGACCAACCATTCGAGATCCAGCGATACACTGTCAAGGAGGGTCGTATCGAAAAGGCGGACATTGCAATGATCGACAAGAAAAATCCGTTGATCATCGATGGTCATCATACGTTGTTTGACTATATCCAAACACGTCGGGAGCCAGCCAAACTGACAGGGAGAATTAATTTTCCAAACAGAGCCATGGATATCAGCGTATTTGATCGTGTCTCGCTGCGTAAGATCGCCTGGTTACCTCACGATGAAAGTGCTGCCCGTTATCTGGTGAGCCTGGAACTGCTCGACACAATTCAGGACCCTGAAATGCACAGGGTCGCGGGGGAACTGATCTACCACTATCACCCCGCCGTGGCATGGAAGGCCTTTCAGATCCTCTATCGGACCGACCGATTAAACGCTTTGAACTACGTCCAACTGCTGAAAAAACACCAGAACGCCCGACTGGACGACTTACTCCGGCCTCTGGAGGCAGCATGAACCTAAAGACATTTATCACGCGCTTGGAAACTTATGATAGGCAGCGAGACAATACGAGGATTATCGAAGACCTACGGCAACTAGCCAGAAACCGTTCTTTATTGAGCGATCATATTTATGCAACGATCCAGCAGGACGGTTTTAGCACGCACAACAGTATTTACAATGCTTATGTATTTGTTCTGCATAGCAATGAGGAATTCACCCTTCGCCTGGGCTTCTGGTCACCCGTCAACAGCACCGATGAGAGCGAAACATTTATCTATGATTTAAATCATAGTCATGACTTTGAAATGTATGCTGCCGGCTACAGCGGTGATGGTTACATAACCGTCATCCGGGAAATACTCGACGACTTGCCATTGAAAGCGGGTAAATCTCCCCGGCTGGGAGTAGAACGCAAAATAAAACTTGCACCGGGTGAAGTCCTTTACATGCCTGCATTACGAGAAGTCCATAAACAAAGCGCGCCACAGGCAATGTCCGCATCCCTGAGCTTACTCATTCACCCTGAAGGGTTGATAAGGACCGACGAAGCATGGTGCTTCGATAGAAACCATGTCCCGCTTTACCCTGGCATTACTTCGCAGGAGACGGCGCTGTTTACAGACACGCTGTCGTTGCTAAAAACCGAGCTGCCCTGGGCCGCTCAATAATCGGAGATGTGAACCAACCATGAATCATTCGATGAAAAACTGGGATGAAGCTCCCTTGCTACGTGCAGCGGCCAAAGCGCTGGATACAGCCGTCCAATTGAAACAGGAAGGCGACATGCCCTGCGGCGAATACACGCTTCGCTACAACGTCGCAAACATCCATGAAATAAAAAATATATGGCGGGCAACAGCTCAGGAGGATGACAAATAAGTTATAGGTGTTTTTTCATGGCTGCAGACCTTCCCGGTCTGCGGCCCTTTTTTGGTGCACTGCAAAGCATGGCCCATGCGCGTTCGACATAATCTTTTATCCCCACAGCGTGATAGCCTTTGGCTCTTTGGCGTTGACACTTTTGCTCAAGCCTTTCCATTCCATTGGTGGATCTCATATGTCCAGGCTTTCCCATCAAGATTTGCGTCGCAACTTCCGGCAATTGCTGGCCTCCAAGACGTGCTACCACACCGCCTCCGTGTTCGACCCGATGTCGGCGCGCATTGCCGCCGACCTGGGTTTTGAGGTGGGGATCCTCGGCGGCTCGGTGGCGTCATTGCAAGTGTTGGGCGCACCGGACTTTGCCTTGATCACCCTCAGCGAATTTGCCGAACAGGCGACTCGGATTGGCCGCGTGGCACAATTGCCGTTCATTGCCGACGCTGACCATGGCTACGGCAATGCGCTTAACGTGATGCGTACCATCATCGAACTCGAACGCGCCGGCGTGGCTGCGCTGACCATCGAAGACACCTTGCTGCCGGCCCAGTTTGGCCGCAAGTCCACCGACCTGATCAGCGTGGCCGAAGGCGTCGGCAAGATCCGCGCCGCCCTGGAAGCGCGCGTCGATCCGGAGATGGCCATCATTGCCCGGACCAACGCCGGGATACTGCCGGTCCAGGAGATCATCAGCCGCACCCAGCAATACGAACGTGCCGGCGCCGACGGTATCTGCATGGTGGGCGTCCAGGATTTCGAGCACCTGGAAAAGATCAGCGAGAACCTGAACGTGCCGTTGATGCTGGTGACTTACGGCAACCCGTTGCTGCGAGACGACAAGCGCCTGGCCGAGCTGGGTGTTCGGATCACCATCGATGGCCACGGCGCCTATTTCGCCGCGATCAAAGCGACTTACGACAGCCTGCGGGAGCAGCGTCAGATCTTCACCCAGGCATCAGACCTGAGCGCCACCGAGCTGACCCATACCTACACTCAACCCGAGGAATACATCCGTTGGGCAGAGGAATACATGAGCGTCAAGGAGTAACTGGCTCAGTGTCGAAGCGGCCATCATCGCGAACAAGCTCGCTCCCACAGGGTTTACCGGTGGGAGAGCTCACACCTTCAGCGCTCGCTACGCAACATCTCCTTGGGCACGTATTTGCCGATCTCGAACTTGCCGATAGCGGCGCGGTGGACTTCATCCGGGCCGTCGGCCAGGCGTAGCGTGCGCTGCATGGCATACATGTAGGCCAGTGGAAAATCGTTGGAAACCCCAGCCCCGCCGTGAATCTGGATCGCCCGGTCGATGACTTTCAAAGCCACGTTCGGCGCAACGACCTTGATCTGGGCAATTTCGCTCTTGGCCACTTTGTTGCCGACGGTGTCCATCATGTACGCCGCCTTCAACGTCAGCAGGCGAGCCATGTCGATTTCCATACGCGAGTCGGCGATCTTGTCGATGTTGCCGCCCAGGCGCGCCAACGGCTTGCCGAATGCGGTGCGACTGATGGCGCGCTGGCACATCAACTCCAATGCGCGCTCAGCCATGCCGATCGAGCGCATGCAGTGGTGAATCCGACCTGGGCCGAGGCGGCCTTGGGCAATCTCGAAACCGCGGCCCTCGCCCAACAGGACGTTTTCGTAAGGCACCCGCACATTGTCGAACAGCACCTCGGCGTGGCCGTGGGGCGCATCGTCATAACCAAACACAGGCAATGGCCGGACGATCTTCACCCCGGGCGTGCCCACCGGCACCAGGATCATCGAGTGCTGGGCGTGACGGGGTGCGTCGGGATTGCTAAGGCCCATGAAAATCAGGATTTTGCAGCGCGGGTCGCAGGCGCCTGAGGTCCACCACTTCTTGCCGTTGATCACCCACTCGTCCCCGTCGCGCTCGGCACGGGCAGCCATGTTGGTGGCGTCGGAGGACGCGACGTCCGGTTCGGTCATGGCGAAGGCCGAGCGAATTTCGCCCCGCAGCAACGGCTCGAGCCAGCGTTGCTTCTGTTCTTCATTGGCGTAGCGCACCAGCACTTCCATGTTGCCGGTGTCCGGCGCCGAGCAGTTGAACGGCTCCGGCCCCAGCAGCGAGCGCCCCATGATTTCCGCCAGCGGCGCGTATTCCAGATTGGTCAGTCCGGCGCCCAGTTCGGATTCGGGCAGGAACAGATTCCACAGCCCCTCGGCCCGGGCCTTGGCCTTGAGCTCCTCCATGATCGCCGTCGGCTGCCAACGGTCGCCTTCGGCCACTTGTCGTTCGAAAACCGCTTCGGCCGGGTAGACATAGGCATCCATGAACGCCGTGACACGCTCACGCAGTTCCTGCACCTTGGGGGAATAGGCAAAATCCATGGGAAAGCACCTTCTTGGCAGAGGTTGTTTTAGGTCATGGAATCGATGCTAGTTGAGCTACGAAAATTTACCTAACCTATTCTCGGCGTGTATTAACATTCATCACCGATATATGGTTCACTGATTTGCATCGCCACCCGGCACCTCATACAAGCCCAAGAATAAGAGTGCAGCGCCATGAATCTGAGCAAGGTCGACCTCAACCTTTTCATTGTCTTCGATGCGATCTACACCGAAGCCAACCTGACCCGCGCCGGGCAGATCGTCGGCATCACTCAGCCGGCCGTGTCCAATGCCCTGGCGCGTTTGCGCGAGACCTTCAACGACCCGCTGTTCGTGCGCACCGCCCAGGGCATGGTGCCCACGCCGATGGCCCAGAACATTATCGGGCCGGTGCGCAACGCCCTGTCGCTGCTGCGGGTGTCGGTGCAGGAAAGTCGGATCTTCAACCCGCTGCAAGCGGTCAAGACTTATCGCATCAGCATGACCGACCTCACCGAGGGCGTGATCCTGCCGCCATTGTTCCAGCGCCTGCGTCGGCTGGCGCCGACCGTGGCCATCGAGAGCTTCCTGTCCAAACGCCGGGAAACCACCAAGGAACTGGCCGCCGGGCGCCTGGATTTCGCGGTCGACGCCCCGCTCAACACCGATCCACAAGTGCGCCACGTCAAGCTGATGGAGGACCGTTACGTCTGCGCCATGCGCAAGGGCCATCCGTTGGCAAACAAGGAAAAACTCAGCCTCGACGATTACCTGGCCCAGACCCACGTGCATATATCCAGTCGCCGCAACGGGCTGGGTTACGTGGACCTGGCCCTCGGCAAAATGGGCATCCAGCGCAAGATCGCCCTGCGCTCCCAGCATTACCTGATGGCTTCCCAGGTGCTTCAACAAACCGACATGGTCATGACCGTTCCCGAGCGCTTCTCGCGCCGCCATGACTTGCACGCGTTCCTGCTGCCCGTCAATGACGTGCCGCCGGTGGAAACCCATCTCTATTGGCATGAAAGCACCGATCAGGATCCGGCCAACCGGTGGATGCGTGAACAGATGATCGAGCTGTGCCAACAGGTGACGGCCCATGAAAAGAAGCTAGAGAAGGTTTAGGGCGGTCGGCAGATGGTGGGAACGAGTTTGCTTGCTCCCACAGGCCCCGATTGCTTGACGCGCACGTCAACCTGCCATTAGCTTAGCGCCAACTCCTATCGTTTCGAGCGCTTCCATGAGCAGCCAGACCTACAGCATCTCCGACCTCGCCCGCGAACTGGATATCACCACCCGAGCCATCCGCTTCTATGAAGAACAGGGCCTTTTGCGTCCGGAGCGTCGAGGCCAGGAACGAGTCTACTCGCCACGGGACAAGGTCAGCCTGAAACTGATCCTGCGGGGCAAGCGCATTGGTTTTTCCCTCGCCGAATGCCGTGAGCTGATCGAGCTGTACGACCCCACCAGCGGCAATCAGAAACAGCTGCACAGCATGCTGGCAAAAATTGCCGAGCGTCGCGAGCAACTCGAACAGCAACTGCTGGATATCGAGCAGATGAAACTGGAACTCGACACCGCCGAGGAACGTTGCATCCAGGCATTGGAACAGACGATCAAAAGCGAAGAAATCGTCCAGTAAGGACATCGTCCCACACCGAGCCCACCTTTATTACTACAGGTCAATCCTCATGTCCCTTCCCTCTTTTGTACGCCTGATCGAAGTTGGTCCCCGCGACGGCCTGCAGAATGAATCGCAACCGATCAGCGTCGCCGACAAGGTCCGCCTGGTGGATGCCCTGAGCGCCGCCGGCCTGGGTTACATCGAGGTCGGCAGTTTTGTCTCACCCAAATGGGTGCCGCAGATGGCCGGTTCGGCTGAAGTGTTCGCGCAGATCCAGCGCAAGCCCGGTGTTACCTACGGCGCCCTGGCACCGAATCTGCGGGGGTTCGAGGACGCACTGGCGGCAGGCGTCAAGGAGGTTGCGGTGTTCGCGGCGGCGTCCGAAGCTTTTTCCCAGCGCAACATCAACTGCTCCATCAAGGAAAGCCTGGAACGCTTCGCACCGATCATGAACGCCGCCAAACAGCACGGTGTCAGCGTGCGCGGTTACGTCTCTTGTGTGCTGGGCTGTCCTTATGAAGGCGCGGTCTCTCCCGAGCAAGTCGCCTGGGTCGCCAGGGAACTGTATGACATGGGCTGTTACGAGGTTTCCCTGGGCGACACCATCGGCACCGGCACCGCCGGCGCCACGCGCAAGCTGTTCGAAGTGGTTTCGGCCAACATTCCTCGGGAAAAACTGGCGGGACATTTCCATGACACCTACGGCCAGGCAATGGCCAACGTCTATGCCAGCCTGCTGGAAGGCATCGCGGTGTTCGACAGCTCCATCGCCGGCCTCGGTGGCTGCCCCTATGCCAAGGGTGCCAGCGGTAACGTTGCGACTGAAGACGTGCTGTACCTTCTTAAGGGCTTGGGTATTGAAACCGGTGTAGACCTGGACGCCTTGATCGCTGCGGGCCGGCAGATCTGTGACGTGCTCGGCCGCCCGTCCGGTTCGCGCGTCGCCAAGGCCCTCAATGCACAATGAGGTGTTACCGCTGGCTTTGTAACAGCAGCGAAACGAGTAACACGGAAACAATTTGTCAGGTTTGGTCCGACGATATTTTTAGCGAAAATACTCAACTCTTTGATTTGTATGGATTTTTAAAAGTTGGCACGGCACCTGCTATATCTCTGGCACAACAAGAATAAAAAAACGCAGCAAACCTAATAAAAACAAGACGAAACGACTCTGGCATAACAAAAACAACACGGCAGAGACGCAGCTAACAGATTTTTTTGGAGAAGGTGTGCTTTTCAAGGTGCTTCCAGGAGCAACCCGCAACCGGGCAGAGAACAATAAAACTACCTTCAGGTAGCTCCCGAATCGGTTGGATCGCCAGGCGAAAAAGCAGATCAGCGCTCAAAAAAATACGTTTGCTCTTGATCCCGGATGGGGATCGCCAAAAACAGCGGTAAAGGGCCACGGCTGCCAAAAACAACAACAGGCCGCCCCTCAATAATAAAAAAAGAGCACGCGACGACAAAATTAAAGGGGAGCTTCGGCTCCCCTTTGTGCTTTCCGGATTTTTCGATCAATCCTTGAATGCGGCGTGTCAGTTGTCGACGTTTTGCAAGACACACCGCATCGCAAGCAAGCTCGCCCCCGCAGATATTACTCAGCCGTCATGATCGCGCAGCTCCTCCATGCTGATTTCCCGCATGCGGAATTTCTGGATCTTGCCGGTGACTGTCATCGGAAATTCTTCGACAAATTTGAAATGACGCGGCGTCTTGAAGTGGGCAATGCGCTCCTTGCACCACGCCTGCAGTTCCTGCTCGGAGGCGCTGTGGCCGGGATGGAACTTGATCCACGCCACGATTTCCTCGCCATAGCGCGAGCAAGGAATGCCGATTACCTGCACGTCGGCCACTGCGGGATGGGTGAAGAAGAACTCCTCCAGCTCACGGGGATAAACGTTCTCTCCGCCGCGGATGATCATGTCCTTGTTCCGCCCGACAATGCGCACGTAACCCTGCTCGTCCATGGTCGCGAGGTCGCCGGTGTGCATCCAGCCCTGCGAATCGATGGCCTCGGCGCTGCCCTTGGGGTTGTTCCAATAGCCGAGCATCACGCTGTAGCCCCGAGTGCACAGCTCACCGATGGTCCCGCGAGGGACGATATCGCCCGCGGTGTCGATGATCTTGCTTTCAAGTTGCGGCTGGGTACGTCCCACTGTGGTCACGCGTAATTCCAACTCATCCGTAGGACCGGTCTGCAACGACACCGGACTGGTTTCCGTCATGCCGTAGGCAATCTGCACCTCAGCCATGTGCATCTCGCTGATGACGCGCCGCATCACCTCGATGGGGCATGTGGCGCCAGCCATGATCCCGGTGCGCAGGCTGGACAGGTCGAAATCCCCTCGCTGGGGCTGGTCGAGCATGGCGATAAACATAGTGGGAACGCCATACAACGCAGTGGCCTTTTCCTCGGCAACGGTGCGCAGGGTCAGCAATGGGTCGAAGGCATCGCTTGGGTAAATCATGGTGCTGCCGTGGGTCACGCATCCCAGGTTGCCCATGACCATGCCGAAGCAGTGATACAGAGGCACCGGGATCACCAGTCGGTCGCCAGCGGTCAGGCCCAGGCTTTCGCCGACCATGTAGCCATTATTGAGAATATTGAGGTGACTGAGGGTCGCGCCCTTGGGAAACCCGGTGGTGCCGGAGGTGTACTGAATATTCACCGGCTGGTCGAAATGCAGACTCTCCTGGCGCTCGGCCAACTGCCGTGGCGACACCGCAGCGCCGAGGGCAGCCATCTGCGACCAAGGAAGAAAGCCCGAGGGCGGCTGCGAATCGAGGCTGATCACACCGCGCAGGTCCGGCAGGCGCTCGCTTCGCAATTGCCCGATCGACTGCTCCGCCAATTCCGGCACCAATGCTTGCAACATGGCGTGGTAATCCGAGGTCTTGAACGCTCCCGCGCATACCAGCCATTGGCAACCGGATTGCTGGAGCACGTATTCCAGCTCGGCGGCGCGATACGCCGGATTGATGTTGACCAGAATCACGCCGATTTTCGCAGTGGCAAACTGACTGATGCACCACTGCGCGCAGTTGGGCGCCCAGATGCCCAAGCGGTCGCCGGCCTGCAAGCCCAGCGCCAGGAAGGCCCGGGCATGCAGATCGACAGCTTCGGCCAGTTCTCGCCAGTTGTAGCGCAGGGACTGGTGACGAACCACCAGCGCCTCGCCGTCGGGGAATTGGGCCGCGGTCTGGTCGAACGCCTGGCCGATGGTCTGCGCGAGCAAGGCCTTGGCCTGGGAGCCGCGGGTATAGCTGGGTTGCGGTTGAGAACCGGGTTGATCCATGACGCGCCCTCTTATCTTTTTTAGCGGGGGTATCGGTGAATCTCATGCAAAAGCGGCCCTACTCTCGCCCAAGTTGACGTTAACGTAAAGAGCAATTGACAGCCGTTCGTCACGAGCTTACGTTAACGTAAAGGTGAGAGCAGCCCTGCTACTTTCCGCACCCGACAAAAAAGCCAAAAGGTGTCCCATGAGCTACCCATCCCTGAATTTTGCCCTCGGCGAAACCATCGATATGTTGCGTGACCAGGTCCAGTCCTTCGTCAAGGCAGAGCTGGCGCCTCGGGCGGCCCAGATCGACATCGACAATCTGTTCCCTGCCGACATGTGGCGCAAATTCGGCGACATGGGCCTGCTGGGCATCACCGTACCGGAAGAATACGGCGGCGCCGGCCTGGGTTATCTGGCCCATGTCGTCGCCATGGAAGAAATCAGTCGCGGCTCGGCCTCGGTCGCCCTCTCCTACGGCGCTCACTCCAATTTGTGCGTCAACCAGATCAACCGCAACGGCACCCACGAACAAAAAAGCAAATACTTGCCCAAGTTGATCAGCGGCGAACATGTCGGCGCCCTCGCCATGAGCGAACCGAACGCTGGCTCCGACGTTGTTTCGATGAAGCTTCGAGCCGACAAGCGTGGCGACCGCTACGTGCTCAACGGCAGCAAGACCTGGATCACCAACGGTCCGGACGCCAATACTTATGTCATCTATGCCAAGACCGACCTCGAAAAAGGCCCGCATGGCATCACCGCTTTCATCGTCGAGCGCGACTGGAAAGGTTTCAGCCGCAGCAACAAGTTCGACAAGCTCGGCATGCGCGGTTCGAACACCTGCGAGCTGTTCTTCGATGACGTCGAAGTGCCGGAGGAAAACATCCTCGGCGTACTCAATGGCGGCGTGAAAGTGTTGATGAGCGGCCTCGACTACGAGCGTGTGGTTCTGTCCGGCGGCCCGACCGGCATCATGCAGGCCTGCATGGACCTGATCGTGCCGTACATCCACGACCGCAAGCAGTTCGGCCAGAGCATCGGCGAGTTCCAGCTCATCCAGGGCAAGGTCGCCGACATGTACACCCAGCTCAACGCCAGCCGCGCCTATCTGTACGCAGTGGCCCAGGCATGCGAGCGCGGCGAAACCACCCGCAAGGACGCCGCCGGAGTCATCCTCTACAGCGCCGAGCGCGCCACGCAAATGGCGCTGGATGCCATCCAGATATTGGGCGGCAATGGCTACATCAATGAATTCCCGGCTGGCCGTCTTCTACGGGACGCCAAGCTGTACGAAATCGGCGCCGGCACCAGTGAGATCCGTCGGATGTTGATCGGCCGCGAACTGTTCAACGAAACCCGCTAACGGAGCTGACCATGGCCACGCTGCATACTCAGCTCAACCCACGTTCGCCCGAATTCATCGCCAACCGCGACGCAATGCTTGGGCAGGTCGAGGCCTTGCGCACCCTGCTCGCCCACATCCAGCAAGGCGGCGGCCCCAAGGCACAGGAGCGGCATACCTCCCGGGGCAAATTGCTCCCACGCGAGCGCATCAATCGCTTGCTGGACCCGGGTTCGCCCTTTCTCGAAATCAGCCCACTGGCGGCCTACGAAGTGTATGGCGAAGACGTGCCGGCGGCCGGGGTGATCGCCGGCATCGGTCGCGTGGAAGGCGTCGAATGCATGATCGTCGCCAACGACGCGACGGTCAAAGGCGGTTCGTATTATCCCCTGACCGTGAAAAAACACCTGCGGGCCCAGGCCATCGCCCAACAGAACCGCCTGCCGTGCATTTACCTGGTTGACTCCGGCGGCGCGAACCTGCCGCGCCAGGACGAAGTGTTTCCCGACCGTGAGCATTTCGGCCGAATCTTCTTCAACCAGGCCAACATGAGTGCCCAAGGCATCCCCCAGATTGCCGTGGTCATGGGTTCCTGCACTGCAGGCGGCGCCTACGTGCCGGCGATGGCGGACGAGGCGATCATGGTCCGCCAGCAGGCGACGATTTTCCTCGCCGGCCCGCCGTTGGTGAAAGCCGCGACCGGCGAAGTGGTCAGCGCGGAAGACTTGGGTGGCGCCGATGTGCACTGCAAGATTTCCGGGGTAGCCGACCATTATGCCGACAGCGATGAGCATGCCCTGGCATTGGCCCGTCGCAGCGTGGCCAACCTCAACTGGCACAAACTCGGTCAGCTGCAGCAACGCCAGCCCATCGCTCCGCTGTATGCCAGTGACGAGCTCTACGGTGTGGTGTCGGCCGATGCCAAACAGCCGTTCGATGTGCGGGAGGTGATCGCGCGGCTGGTGGACGGCTCGGTGTTCGATGAATTCAAGGCGCTGTTCGGAACGACCCTCGTGTGCGGCTTCGCCCATTTGCACGGTTATCCGATCGCCATCCTCGCCAACAACGGCATCCTGTTCGCCGAGGCCGCGCAGAAAGGCGCGCACTTCATCGAACTGGCCTGCCAGCGGGGGATTCCCCTGCTGTTCCTGCAAAACATCACGGGGTTTATGGTCGGCCAGAAATACGAAGCCGGTGGCATCGCCAAGCACGGCGCAAAACTGGTGACCGCAGTGGCCTGCGCCCGGGTGCCGAAATTCACAGTGATCATCGGCGGCAGTTTCGGCGCAGGGAACTACGGCATGTGCGGTCGCGCCTATGACCCGCGCTTGCTGTGGATGTGGCCGAATGCGCGGATCGGCGTGATGGGTGCCGAGCAAGCTGCCGGCGTACTCGTGCAGGTCAAGCGCGAACAGGCCGAACGCAGCGGCCAGCCCTTCAGCGCCAGCCAGGAAGCCGAAATCAGGCAGCCGATTCTCGATCAATACGAAGAACAGGGACACCCCTATTACTCCAGCGCACGACTGTGGGACGACGGCGTCATCGACCCGGCGCAGACCCGCGACGTGCTGGGGCTGGCCCTGTCCGCGTCGCTGAACGCGCCCATCGAACCGAGCCGCTTCGGCGTGTTCAGGATGTGACCTGGAAAATGCCCATGAACCATTACAACACGCTCGAACTGCTCACCGACCCTCGCGGCTTTGCCACCCTGTGGCTCAGCCGCGAGTCGAAAAACAACGCATTCAATGCCGAGATGATCCGCGAGTTGATTCTCGCCTTGGACGAGGTCGGCAGCGATCCAACCTTGCGTTTTCTGTTACTCCGCGGTCGTGGCAAACATTTCAGCGCCGGCGCCGACCTGGCCTGGATGCAACAGTCCGCCGAGCTCGATTACCACACCAACCTGGACGACGCCCGGGAACTGGCGGAGCTGATGTACAACCTCGCCAAGTTGAAGATTCCAACCCTGGCGGTCGTCCAGGGTGCCGCGTTTGGTGGAGCGCTGGGCCTGATCAGTGCCTGCGACATGGCCATCGGTGCCGACGAGGCACAATTCTGTCTGTCGGAAGTGCGCATCGGCCTGGCCCCGGCGGTGATCAGTCCGTTCGTGGTGCAGGCCATCGGTGAGCGCGCGGCGCGACGTTACGCCCTGACGGCCGAACGCTTCGGCGGGCAACGTGCGAAAGAAATCGGCTTGCTGTCGGAAAGTTACCCGGCCGAGGTGTTGAACGATCAGCTCGGGCAATGGATCGACAATCTGTTGCTCAACAGTCCAGCGGCCATGCGCGCCAGCAAGGAGCTGCTGCGTGAAGTCGGCAACGGTGCTCTCACGCCTGCGCTACGCCGCTACACCGAAAACGCCATCGCTCGGATACGTGTCAGCCCTGAAGGCCAGGAGGGCCTGCGGGCTTTCCTGCAAAAACGCCCACCTGGCTGGCAAACCGAGTCGAACAACAAGGAGCCGCGTCAATGAGCGCCCCTGCCCTCACTACGTTACTGGTCGCCAACCGGGGCGAAATCGCCTGCCGCGTCATGCGCACAGCCAAGGCCATGGGCCTGACCACCGTTGCCGTGCACAGTGCCACGGACCGTGACGCGCGCCATTGCCGTGAAGCCGATATCCGTGTCGACCTGGGTGGTAGCAAGGCCGCCGACAGCTACCTGCAAATCGACAAAGTGATCGCCGCAGCCCAGGCCAGCGGTGCACAGGCCATCCACCCCGGCTACGGTTTTCTTTCCGAGAATGCCGGGTTTGCCCGGGCTATCGAAAAAGCCGGGCTGATCTTCCTTGGCCCTCCCGCCTCGGCCATCGACGCCATGGGCAGCAAATCCGCCGCCAAGGCCTTGATGGAAACCGCCGGCGTGCCGCTGGTGCCCGGCTACCACGGTGAAGCCCAGGATCTGGAAACCTTCCGCGCCGCTGCCGAACGCATCGGTTATCCGGTGCTGCTCAAGGCGACCGCGGGCGGCGGCGGCAAGGGCATGAAGGTCGTTGAAGACGTCAGCCAATTGGCCGAAGCACTGGCATCGGCGCAGCGCGAAGCGCTATCGTCGTTTGGCGACGCGCGCATGCTGGTGGAAAAATACTTGCTCAAGCCGCGCCACGTGGAAATCCAGGTGTTCGCCGATCAACACGGCCACTGCCTGTACCTCAACGAACGCGATTGCTCGATCCAGCGTCGGCATCAGAAAGTCGTCGAGGAGGCGCCCGCTCCCGGCCTCAGTCCGGCGCAGCGCCAGGCAATGGGCGAGGCCGCCGTGCGCGCCGCCCAGGCCATCGGTTATGTCGGCGCGGGCACGGTGGAGTTCCTGCTGGATTCGCGGGGCGAGTTCTTCTTCATGGAGATGAACACCCGGCTGCAGGTCGAGCATCCAGTCACCGAAGCGATCACAGGTCTCGACCTGGTGGCCTGGCAAATCCGCGTGGCCCAGGGCGAGCCGCTGCCCATCACGCAAGAGCAAGTTCCGTTACTGGGCCATGCCATCGAGGTGCGGCTCTACGCCGAGGATCCGACCCACGATTTCCTCCCCGCCACCGGTCGCCTGGCGTTGTACCGCGAATCCGCTGGGGGCGAAGGTCGGCGGGTCGACAGCGGTGTCGAAGAAGGTGACGAGATTTCGTCCTTCTACGACCCTATGCTGGGCAAGCTGATCGCCTGGGGTGAAAACCGTGAACAGGCCCGTCTACGGTTGCTGGCCATGCTGGACGAGTTCGCCATCGGTGGCCTGAGGACCAATATCGGCTTTCTGCGGCGCATCGTCGGCCATCCGGCCTTTGCAGCGGCGCAACTCGATACCGGATTTATCCCACGCCACCAAGCGCAATTACTGCCTGAACCTGGCGAATTGGATGATGATTTCTGGTACTCGGCAGCCCATGCCTTTGCCTCGGGCATGACATCACGCGTTCGCGCTGATGACGTCAATTCCCCTTGGGCCGATAACACCGGCCTGCGCTTGGGAATGCCAAGGGAAACCACCCTGCATCTGAGCTGTGACGGCCGGGACCGGGCGGTGACCTTCGACGTGACCGACCGTTGGGCCGAGCTCAAGGGCGAGCATCTGGTCATCGAACGCAACGGTCTGCGTCGCAGCCATCGGGCCATTCGCCAGGGCGACAGCCTTTATTTGCAATGGGGAGGCGATCTGCATCGCATCGATTCCTACGACCCGTCAGCCGCCGCCGAAGCCAGCCACAGCCACCAGGGCGGCCTGCTCGCCCCCATGAACGGCAGCATCGTCCGGGTGCTGGTGACAGCCGGTCAAACAGTGGAAGCCGGCACGCAGTTGGTGGTGCTTGAAGCCATGAAGATGGAGCACAGCATTCGCGCGCCCAAGGCAGGCGTGATCAAGGCGCTGTATTGCCAGGAAGGTGAGATGGTCAGCGAGGGCAGCGCGCTGGTGGCACTGGAAGAATAGGTATCGGCCCATCCCGGGCCGATACGTTTCAGAACCTGATGGTTGCCTGCACAACCACGCCGATAATGCGGCATTGCTCGGTGTACAGGGTTTTCGGGTAAGTAGGATTGAGCGGGACCAGATAACGCTGGCCGCTCTCTTCGATCAGTTTGCGAAAAGTTGCATCGCTGCTGCCGGGCAGTTGCGCGATCACCAGTTTGCCGGGCACCGCCTCGATGGCAGGATCAACCAGGATCGACATGCCTTCGGGGATGCTCAGCCCGCTCGGCGCGGTCATCGCGTCACCCACCACGACCAGCCAGAAAGCGTCTCCCTGGGCATGGTAGTCCGTCAGCTCGTAGCGCGGCGGCTGGTATTCGACCAGGTCGCCCTCGCGGACGGCGCCGATGTCATGCCAGTCGTTGACCGGATAGCGGAAGTACGGGTTGTACTTCTGCGCCAGCGCCATGCCTTCGTCAGTGGAGGTGTCCGGTTCGCGGATCACCATTGCCACTTCAAGGAACTCGAGTCCGAGCTCCTGAAGCACCCTGTTCATGTCTTCAAGACTGGGTTGCCGACGCTTGGTCAGCCAATGGCCGACACCGCCCTGGGACATCCCCAAACGTTCTGCAAGCACCACTTGCGTGATGTGCAGCTCCTTCATCTTGGCCTTGACCAACTCTATCCATTTATCCATGAACGGCACGATACGTGGATGACCACGCCCATCAAAACACAAATTGTAGTATTTAAATCGTCGTCACAATTACGAAACGTACTAAGCTGGATCCAGGAATTCATACCAACACGGAGAAACTCGACACCATGGACAAGCCCAACAAAGACGAGCCCGCCCTCCTTCCAGACGGCCATTTCCCCTCGCTTCAGGATTGCCCTGCGGCCAAACGCGCCTTGGACTATTACTTGAAACCGGGTATTGCGGACGCCGAGGCGGAACATCGTTTTTTCGACGTGAACCGCAACATCAGCGCAGAGGACGCCCTCGTCCATGCCTGCGACCTGCTGCGCTGCGCAGCCGCTACCGCCCAGGAATCAGCCAGCCGCCTCAGCGGCCCGAGCCGCGACCTGGCATTTTCGGTGGTGCACATGATCGACCTGGTCAAGGTCATGCTCGATCGATCGCTGGACGGTTACCCCACTCGCTCGGCGTAACGCCTGGAGATGGCCCGCATGCGAGCCACGGGAAATAATTTCCAATAGGTGCAATAAAAACATTTGACTTGCAAATGATAATGATTATTATTGCATCAACTGATCGCGAGATCAGTCGATAGACCAGAAGACCTTGGTCGGACTTCTGGAATATCTCCTCATCAGGCTAATCACGGTTTTTGACCCGGCTTTTTGCCGGGTCTTTTTTTGCCGATTTTCGGCTTATGGCTTCAGGCTAATGAAGTCTTTGGGTGTCGCAGAATTCGGTGCCGGCGATGATAGCAAACGCACATTCGTTTAAAAACGCCCTGTATTGCGTCGATATGAAATGATCGACAGGCAGTACTTGAGAATCATTCAACGACTCTCTAACCTGCTAATGCGTCCAGGGAGGACGCCCCCTCCCCCTCGACAGCAAATCGTCCCGGTTTCCCCTTCCTTGCGTGTAAAGTAACGGCCATAAGAATCCCAGGCAGGAATTGTGACCGTGGCTAAATCTTCCTTTGATATCAGCGCCAGTTTCGACAGCGGCAACATTGAGGTGGTGGACGTCAGCAACCCCTTGCAATCGTTGCTGAAGATCAGACCCGACACCCGCAGTGCCCATTTCCAGTGGTTCCACTTCAAGGCCAGCGGTTTGCACGTCGGCCAGGAATATTCCTTCCGCCTGCTCAATGCCAGCCAGTCCTCCTACAACAAGGCATGGACCGGCTACCAGGCTGTCGCTTCCTATGACCACGTCAACTGGTTCCGTATTCCTACGCAATTTGAAGGCGATGCCCTGCGCTTTCACCTGGAAGCCGAACAACCTCACGCCTGGTTTGCCTATTTCGAACCTTACAGCCGCGGCCGCCACGACTGGCTGATCGAACAAGCGCAGCACAAGGCCGGTACCGAACTGCTGGCGACTGGCAAGAGTGTCGAAGGCCGTGACATTCAATTACTGCGCAAGGGCAGTGGTTTAGAAGGACGGCGGAAAATCTGGATCATCGCGCAGCAACACCCTGGTGAACACATGGCCGAATGGTTCATGGAAGGCATCATCGAACGCCTCCAGCACCAGGACGATGCCCAACTGAACCGGTTGCTGGCCAAGGCCGATCTGTACTTGGTGCCGAATATGAATCCCGACGGCGCTTTCCACGGCCACCTGCGCACCAACGCGATGGGCCAGGACCTGAATCGGGCTTGGCAGAACGCCAGCCCCGAAATCAGCCCTGAAGTCTTTTTTGTACAGCAGCAAATGGAAAAGTATGGCGTCGATGCGTTCCTGGACGCTCATGGCGACGAAGAAATCCCCCACGTGTTCACGGCGGGTTGCGAAGGAAACCCCGGCTACACGCCGCGCATCGCCGAACTCGAAGAACGTTTTCGCAGCCACCTCAAACGCCAGACCAAAGATTTCCAGACCGCGCATGGCTACATCCGCGACGAACCAGGCCAGGCCAACATGACCTTGGCCTGCAATGCCGTCGGCCAGAAATACGACTGCCTGTCCCTGACGCTGGAAATGCCGTTCAAGGACCACGACGACCATCCGAACCCACGCACCGGCTGGTCAGGCAAACGTTCGATGCAACTGGGCAAGGACGTGTTGAGCACCCTCGAATCCATGGTCGACGAGTTGCGTTGACGAGCCACCCCCGGTACTCGTGGCGATAGCGCTTGTTCTTTCGCCACGGGTCGTACGGTTAGTCCCTGCCCCGCAACATGCTGCCCAACACCTCATCCCGGCGCACCCACCCGTGGAACAGCGCCGCCGCCAGATGCACCAGCACCGTCAGGAACAACAGGTAAGCCAGGTAGCCATGAGCCTTGCGCAACAGTGCAAAGGCCTGGGCATTCGCGGGCAGGATGGAAGGCAACCGAAGCGATTCGCTGAGCATCACCGGGTCTCCCGCTGCCGATATCATGGCCCAGCCCAACAGCGGCAGCACCACCATCAAGGCGTACAACAAGACATGCGAAGCCTTGGCCGCCAATGCCTGCCAGCCCGGAAGGTCGGCCGGCAGCGGTGGTACCTGCGTGGTGAAGCGCACCAGCAGGCGCACAATCACCAATAGCAAGATAGCGATGCCCAGGGGCTTGTGCAGTTGGAGCAACCACGCATGGCGCTCAGACACCGAGGCGACCATGCCAGCGCCGATGAACAACATGGCAATGACCATCAGGGCCATCAGCCAATGCAGCAGCCGAGCCAGCGGCGCAAAATGTCGAGGGGCATTCATGGACGGGACTCCTGAGTGGCGGGCAACTGGCTGACTTCGCTGGTACGGCGCAGATAGGAACTGGCGTAGGCAGCCGAACGCGCGGCCAACAGCGGATCATCGGAGCCTTCGATTCCGCTGGGCAGGATCAGCGGGTCATAGTTGATGTCACGGCAATCGCCGTTGTCCTGCGCCTGGGCGCGCTCCAACACCAGGGTACCGGCGTTGAGCACCTTGCGATCGGCGGGCCAGGCCTTGCTGGCGTCGTTGACCGGATCGCCCGGGTTGGCCAAGGTGATGTTCAGCTGCCAGCGCAGTGGCCCGGCAGCCAAGCGTTTGGTCAGGTCCTGTTCGAGAAAGTCGGCGCCTTGGGGTGGGGTCGCATCCGCCGCGTCCTGACTCATGGGTGCCACGCCCCAACGCACTGCCTGGCGTTGTCCGCCTGGGCCAACCAGGTAGAACGCATTGATGCCGTTATAGGTTTCAGTGGCATAGCTGGCCGAAGGCTTGGCCGTCTTGATCCATTGCAGGAAAGGCGCTGCCTCGGGATGCGCGGCAAAGAATGCCGGCACTGCCGCGGGGTTTGGCTTGCCCGTGGCCGGGTCCGGCGATTGGGCCTGTTGAAGCTGATAGAAGGCCTCTGGCGTAGCCACAGGGAACACCGGCATGCTGTTCATACCCGTGCGCCATTGCTGTCCGTCGGACTGGGTGAAACGCAACGCCAGGCTTCGGATCGGCACACTGCCGTCCGGTGCGTAGGGGTTACCGCTCGGCAGCGCAAAGCGGCCAACCACCGGCGTGCGCGGTTCATTGAACACCTGTGCGCTGGAGTAGGCACGGGCCTCGCCACTGCTTTCAAAATAACCGGCAACGCAGACGCCTTTGGAGTGATTGCGTCGGAAACCCGCATGGATCCCGTTGTTTGTTTCCAAGACATTGACCAGAGCCTTAGGCGTCAGGCGTTGTGGGTCGAGTGTGCCATTGACGTAGGCAAACGCCCCGGCCAACGCAGCAACGACCACGGCAATGGCCGTCAGGCGCAATGTCAGGCTGGCGGCGCTCAACGACGGCCGGCGTTCAGAAGAAGGGTCAACCATTGGGAGACTCCAAGGCACAAGGCCATTTGTGGAAAGGACCCGTCAGACGAAAGCCCAACGGGTTTATTCCCACGCTCCATATTTATTTTTACTTCGCTGGAATAATCTGGCTCCCGGATCGTCTTTCCATGCAACGCAGTCACTGCCCAGCGAAGCCACCGGCTCATGAACGAAATCGACGACCAGCTGCGCCTGCTCATCCCACGGCTACGACGTTTTGCCGTGTCGCTGACACGCAATCCCAGCAATGCCGATGACCTGGTCCAGGCCTGCCTGGAACGGGCCCTGTCGAAATGGAACGACAAGCGTGCGGACGGTGATTTGCGGGCCTGGCTGTTCTCGATTCTCTACCGCCAGTTCCTCGATGCCCATCGTCGTTCAAGACGGTACGCGCGCATGCTGGAGTTCTTCACCGGGCGCGACGATGCTCATCCGTCCGCGGAGCGCAGCGTCATTGCCCAATCGTCACTCCAGGCTTTCGATCAGCTACCTGCCGAACAGCGCGCGCTACTGCTGTGGGTATCGGTGGAAGGCTTGAGCTACCAGCAAGTCGCCGACATCCTGGACGTGCCGACCGGCACCGTGATGTCGCGCCTGTCACGCGCCCGCCAGGCCTTGCGTCAACTCAGCGACGGCGAAATCGCCCGCCCTGCCCTGCGAATACTCAAATGATCAGCATGCCCCCCAGCGACAACGACTTGCACGCCTACGTCGATCATCAACTGAGCGAAGCCGACCGGCAACAAGTGGAGATTTACCTGGCCAACCACCCTGCCGCGGCCAAGCGCGTGCGAGCCTGGCAACAGGACGCGCAGCACCTGCGCACGACCCTGAGCGCAGCGTTGCACCAATCCGCCAATCCGAACCTGGACCCGGCGACCATCCGTCAACGCCTCAAGCATCGAACCCACCGCCAATTGGCCAACGCGGCGGTATTGATGGTGGCAATCGGAGTCGGTGGATTCGGTGGCTGGCACGCCCGGCAAATGACCCTCCTCAGTGCCGCAGCCCCCATGGCTGACGCGCTGCAGGCGTATCGATTGATTGCCCAGCAAGGCATCTTGCCCGCCGACTACCAGTCAGGCGACAAGCAGGGTATGCAAGGTTGGCTGGATCGCTATTTCGCCCAGGCCGACCGCTTGCCGGACCTCACGGGAGCGGGTTTCAAACCGGTCAGCGGGCGATTGCTCAGCACCGATCAAGGCGCGGCAGCGATGGTGGTCTATCAGGATGCCGGCGGCCAGAAGATCAGCTTCTATATCCGCCCACCAGGCCCGAGAAATTTCCTGCTGCCCCGTGGCAGCCGGCGTGACGGTGAACTCCAGGCCGAATACTGGTCCGGACCTGGGTACAACTATGCGATGGTCATCCCGAGCGATACGTCGGCGGCGCAGACGCTCAAGCAGACCCTGGATTTCTGACAACACCTATCACCTTGTGGGAGCGAGCAAGTCCGCTCCCAAAGTCTGCAACGATGCGCAAGACTTCATTCACCCCTGCCTGAACACCTGCGAAGGCCTGCGCAGCAGGGGGTCGAACGGGTTGATCCGCGGTCCGATCAGGGCGGCTTCGCGCTTGAGCATTTCCACTACCGTCGGCAGGCGATCCGGCCCGAGCCGGTCGCTGATCGTCGCCACGCTCAACGCCGCCACGGCCCGACCTTCGCGATCGAGAATAGGCACGGCCACACCGGCCATGCCTTGCAGCACACCGGTGTTGCGCCCGGCATAACCCAGCGTGCGGACGTTTTCCACTTCCGTGCGCAGGAAGACCTCATCGTACAGATGAAAATCCTTGAGCCGCGGCAAGTTGTATTGAATCACCGTGTCGCGCTCTTCCTCCGGCAAGAACGCCAGGATCGCCAGGCTGCCCTGCCCCACGCCCAAGGCCACCCGGCCGCCGATGTCGCCGGTGAATGTACGGATCGGAAACGGCCCCTCGCTGCGATCCAGGCAGATCGCGTCGAAACCACAACGTGCCAGCAGAAAGAGCGAATCCCCCAGCGACGCCGACAACCGCAACATCGCGGGCCTGGCCAATTCCCGCAGGTTGCCGGTGTTGCCGGCGCGGGCGGCCAGGGCAAAGAAATCCAGGCTCAAGCGGTAGCGTTTGCTGCGCGCATCCTGCTCGACCATGCCCTCATCCATCAGGTTGCGCAGCAAGCGGTGCGTGGTGGGCTGGGAAAGACCGATGCGTTGGGCAAGTTGCGTGACTCGCTCGCCCCCCTCGGCCGTCTCGCCCAGGCTCCGCAGGACGGCAAACAACCGGGAGACCGAGCCGACCCCCACTTCACCCTTATCAATATTCCGTCCAGTGGAATCTGGCATATGGTTTCTCTTCAATAAATTTACTCACCGAATGAAACTGAAAATAGTCATCGCTTCAGTGAAATAGTCAGTTGAGCCCATCCTATTCTTCGTCCTACTCTGCGTCCAGACAGGGGCGATTCGAACAACAGCGGCAGCCGACTTGAAATCGAGCGCCAACGCACCCCGCGACATCCTTTCGTATCTGCCCATACAAAAAAGCGCGCCTTGCGGCGACGCATAACAATCTCAGGTGGAGCGCAGTCATGGCTTTCGTGCAACTTCAAGACTTGAGCAAACGGTATGGCGACCTGGACGCCGTGGTCGCCACCAACCTCTCGGTTGAGAAAGGCGAATTCGTCTCCCTGCTGGGGCCGTCGGGTTGCGGCAAGACCACCACCCTGCAAATGATTGCCGGCTTCGTCGAAGCCAGCAGCGGCCGCATCCTGCTGGATGGGCGCGACATCACCCACGCCAAGCCTGCCAGCCGCGGCCTGGGCGTGGTGTTCCAGAGTTACGCGCTGTTTCCGCACATGTCCGTCAAGGACAACGTCGCCTTCGGCTTGCGCATGCGCAAAGTGCCCAGCGCCGAATTGCAATCGCGGGTTGATCGCGTACTCAAGCTGGTGCGCCTGGACCGGCATGCCGAGCGTTACCCACGAGAGCTTTCAGGCGGCCAGCGCCAGCGCGTGGCACTGGCCCGCGCGCTAGTGATCGAGCCTCCGGTGCTGCTGCTCGACGAGCCGCTGTCCAACCTCGACGCCAACCTGCGCGAAGAGATGCAGTTCGAAATCCGCCGTATCCAGCGCGAAGTCGGTATCACCACGCTGATGGTCACGCACGATCAATCCGAGGCGCTGTCGATCAGCGATCGGGTCGTGGTCATGCAGGCCGGCCGTATTACCCAGATTGACGCGCCCTACACTCTTTATGAACACCCGCGCACCGAGTTCATCTCCGGCTTCGTCGGCAAGGCCAACCTGCTGCCCGGCGAGCGTGACAGCGCCGGCGTCGTGCAAGCCTGCAGCGCTGGTCAAGGCGCGCTGACCCTGAGCCTGCGTCCGGAAAAAATCGACCTGTGCGCTCCCGGGTCCGGGCGGCTGCAAGGCACCGTCACCAACCGTTTCTTTCTCGGCAGCCAATGGCTTTATGGCGTTGCCACCAGCCTGGGTGAACTCAGCGTAGTGCGGCGCAACGACGGCTCGGCGCCCCTGGCCGAAGGCACCGCCGTCGGCCTGGACTGGGATCCCACGTTGCTGCGGGTGTTGAGCGCCGACGAGGTGCTGGCATGAAGCTGCTCGACGCCATGAAGCGCGGTCGCCAAGGCTACTGGATGTCGGCGCCGGCGCTGGCCTTGTACCTGGGCCTTTTGGTGATTCCCCTTGGCCTGACGCTGGTGCTGTCATTCAACGTCTTCGACTACGGCTCGGGCATCAACAGCGAGGCGTACACCTTCGAGCACTACACCAGTCTGCTGGGCGACCCGTACTTCTACGAAATCTTCCTGCGCACCTTCTGGATCAGTGCCCTGACCACGCTGCTGTGCGTGGTGATCGGTGTACCCGAGGCCTACATCCTCAGCCGCATGGGCGCGCCGTGGCGTTCGATCTTCCTGATCCTGATCCTCACGCCGTTGCTGATTTCGGTGGTGGTGCGAGCGTTCGGCTGGAGCTTGCTCCTCGGCGCCGATGGGCTGGTCAACCAGACGCTGCAAGCCCTTGGCGGCTCGCCGATGAAACTGCTCTACACGCCGTTCGCGGTGGTCATCGCCCTGGTGCACGTGATGCTGCCGTTCATGATCATTCCGGTGTGGACCTCATTGCAAAAACTCGATCCAGCCGCCGAACAGGCCGCTCTTTCCCTGGGCGCGAGCCAATTCACGGTGATCCGCAAGGTGGTGCTGCCACAGATCATGCCTGGCGTGTTGTCCGGCACGTTGATCGTGTTCGGCCTCGCCGCCAGTTCGTTCGCCATCCCCGGCCTGCTCGGCGGGCGTCGCTTGAAAATGGTCGCCACGCTGATCTACGACCAATACCTGTCGGAACTGAATTGGCCGATGGGTGCCGCCATCGCCGTCGCGCTGTTGCTGCTCAACCTGCTGATCATGCTGTCCTGGAACCGCATGATCGAAGGCCGCTACAAGAAGTCATTGGGGTAACTCTTCATGTCCAGGAACGGTCCTTTCGCCCTGTTGTTTCATGCCTTGGTGGTGGTGTTCATGCTGGCGCCGCTGGTGGTGGTCTGCCTTGTCGCCTTCACGCCGGAAAACACCTTGAGCCTGCCCACTACGGTGTTTTCCCTGCGCTGGTTTCGCGCCGTGTTCGAGCGCGCGGATTTTGTCGATGCGTTCTACAACAGCCTGATACTGGCGTTCAGCGCGGCCTCGCTGGCGACATTGATCGCCGTGCCGGCGGCGTTGGCGATCACCCGGCTGGAGTTCCCAGGCCGAGACTTCTTCAACGGCCTGTTCCTGTCACCGATCATCATTCCGCACCTTGTGCTGGGCGTCGCGCTGCTGCGGCTGTTTGCACTGATGGGTGTGAATGGCAATTTCAGCTGGCTGATCTTCGCCCATGTGCTGGTGATCACGCCCTATGTGCTGCGCCTGGTATTGGCCTCGGCCATCGGCCTGGATCGCAGCGCCGAACAAGCTGCGCAGTCATTGGGGGCCGGTCGTTTCACCCTGTTCCGGCAGATCACCCTGCCCATGATTTTGCCAGGCGTCGCCGGAGGCTGGCTGCTGGCGTTCATCAACAGCTTCGATGAAGTCACGCTGTCGATCTTCGTCACCTCGCCGGCCACGCAGACTTTGCCAGTACGCATGTACGTCTATGCCACCGAATCCATCGATCCGATGATGGCGGCGGTGTCGGCGCTGGTGATCGCGCTGACAGCGCTGACGATGATTCTGCTCGATCGGGTCTATGGCCTGGATCGGGTCCTGGTAGGCAAACAATGAGGGCGCCATGGCTCTGCTGAAACGACTGGCCGAAAGCGATCGCCCGGCCCTGAAGTTCATGCTCGACGGCGAACCGGCCAGCGGCTTGCTGGGCGATACCGTGCTGACCGCCGTGCTGACCTGCAGCGAACACGTGCGCGGCAGCGATTTCAGCGCAGAGCCCCGTGCCGGCTTCTGCCTGATGGGCGCGTGCCAGGATTGCTGGGTCCGCCTGGGCGACGGCCGCCGCGTGCGCGCTTGCTCCACAATGCTCGAAGCCGGCCAGCAGATCAGCCGCGAACCGGGGCGCCAGGTATGAAACCCATCGTCATCATCGGCGCCGGCCCCGCCGGTATCCGCGCTGCGCAAACCC
Source organism: Pseudomonas frederiksbergensis (assembly GCF_035751725.1). GTDB lineage: Bacteria > Pseudomonadota > Gammaproteobacteria > Pseudomonadales > Pseudomonadaceae > Aquipseudomonas > Aquipseudomonas frederiksbergensis_A. The sequence goes on from NZ_CP142104.1 coordinate 3,772,873, forward strand.
TGGCCGCCCATGGCATCTACCCGGTCCTGTTGGATGAAGCCGCGCGCGGTGGCGGGCAGATCTACCGGCGTCAGCCCGCGAACTTCACCCGTTCATCGGACAAGCTGTATGGCTTCGAAGCAGCAAAGGCCAACGCTATCCACCAGACGCTGGAGGAGTTGCGCCAGCAGCTCGATTACCGTCCCGACACGCTGGTATGGAACGCCGAAGCCGGTCAGCTGGACACCTTGCACGAGGGCCGCGCCGCTCGCCTGGACTACGCCAGCGTGATCGTCGCAACGGGTGCCACCGACAGGATCCTGCCGGTGCCTGGCTGGACACTGCCGGGGGTCTACAGCCTGGGCGCGGCGCAGATCGCCCTGAAGTTCCAGGGTTGCGCCATCGGCGAGCGAGTGGTGTTCGCGGGCAGCGGGCCGTTGCTGTACCTGGTGGCGTACCAATACGCCAAGGCCGGCGCGAACGTTGTCGCGGTTCTCGACAGCTCGCCGCTGAGCGCCCAGGCGCGCGCCCTCCCCGGCCTGCTCGCGCAACCGGCGACGCTCGCCAAAGGACTCTATTACCGCGCCTGGCTGACGACTCATGGTATCCCGGTACATCAAGGCGCCAGCCTCACGCTCATCGAGGGTGAGCGCCGAGTGCAATCGTTGAACTGGCGCAGAAAAACAACCGAGCGCACCCTCGATTGTGATGCAGTCGCCTTCGCCCATGGCTTGCGCAGCGAAACGCAACTGGCCGATCTGCTGGGCTGTGAATTTGCCTGGAGCCCGCTCAACCGTGCCTGGCTGCCGCAACGCGACAGCGCCGGACGCAGCAGCTCGGCCGGGGTCTACCTGGCCGGCGACGGCGCCGGGATCATGGGCGCCGACGCCGCCGAAATGGCCGGAGAGCGGGCGGCCCTGGCGCTGCTCGAAGACCTGGGGTACCGAGTCGACCCGCAACGTTGCGCCCAGCTGGAACAGTCCCTCGAACGCATCGGCCATTTCCGCCAGGGCCTGGAGCGGGCCTTTGTCTTTCCCGAGGATTGGGCGAGCCGCGCGACCGACGACTTGATGATCTGCCGCTGCGAAGAGGTCAGCGTCGCAGATATCCGCCAGGTGGTGGGCGAAGGTCACTGGGAGATCAACCGGGTCAAGGCCCATTGCCGGGTCGGCATGGGGCGCTGTCAAGGGCGGATGTGCGGTGCCGCGGCAGCAGAAATCATCGCCCGTGAAAGTGGCCGCGCCGTTCGGGACATCGGTCGACTGCGGGCACAGGCGCCCGTCAAACCCGTGCCGTTTGGCCTGGAGGTGGAGCCATGATCGAGGTCGATGCGGTGATCATTGGTGGCGGCATCGTCGGCGCCTCGGCGGCGTTGTTCCTGAGCAAGGCCGGCCGTCGCGTGGCGCTGTTGGAGCGGGACTTCTGCGGCTCGCATTCCAGCGGCGTGAACTACGGCGGCGTGCGGCGCCAGGGCCGTCCGTTGTCGCAACTGCCGCTGTCGCAACGGGCGCATGAGATCTGGGGGCAATTGCCGCAGTTGATCGGCATTGACGGCGAGTATCAGCGCAGCGGCCATCTGAAATTGGCTCGCAGTCTCGATGACTTGCGTGCGTTGCATGACTACGCCGCCAGCAGCCAGGGCTTTGGCCTCGATTTGCAACTGCTGGATCGCGACGAATTGCGCAGGCGGTTTCCGTGGGTCGGCACCGTGGCGGTCGGCGCCTCGCTGTGTCCGGATGACGGTCACGCGAATCCGCGCCTGGTCTCGCCAGCATTTGCCCAGGCGGCCCGCAGGCATGGCGCGCAGGTGCATGAACAGTGCCCGGTCAGCCAGGTAACGCACGACGGCCAGCGCTTTGCCGTGCGCACCGAAACCGCTGTCGAATTCCGCGCACCTTGGCTGCTGAACTGCGCCGGGGCCTGGGCGAGCCGCTTCGCCGCGCAGTTTGGCGAAGCAGTGCCCATGCACGCCGGGCACCCGGCGATGCTGGTGACCGAGCCGCTGCCTGTGGTAATGGACGCCAGCACCGGCGTCGAGGGCGGCGGCATCTATGCCCGACAAGTCGCCCGGGGCAATTGCGTACTGGGCGGCGGCCAGGGTTTTGCGCTGGACGATGCCCGCGCCCGTCCCGGCCAGAGCGCAGTTATCGAGATTCTGCGCCAAGCCGTCGAACTCTATCCGTTCCTCGAGGGCGCCCAGGCGATCCGTACCTGGAGCGGCACCGAAGGCTACCTGCCCGATCGCCAACCGGTGATCGGCCCCAGCAGCACCCAACCCGGTCTCTTGCACGCGTTCGGCTTTGCCGGCGCGGGCTTCCAGATCGGCCCGGCGGTGGGCCAGGCGCTCACCGAAATCATCTGCAGCGGGGCCTCGTCCACGCCGCTGGATGCGTTTTCAATCACCCGGTTTCACTCCATCTCCGTTGCTTGATAGAGGAAGGTCGCGCCAATGAATAACGTCAAACGCAGTGCACTGTTCGGTTTCTGCTCGCTGGGTTCCGCTTGCCTGGGCGCCCTGCTCCCGGTCACCCAGGCCTTGGCCGAGCCGACGCTTTACCTGGGCATGAACGGCGGCACCATGGAGCGCCTGTACGCCGACAAAGTCTTGCCGGCCTTCGAGAAAGCCAACAACGTCAAGGTGGTGATCGTGCCGGGCACTTCGGCCGACATCCTGGCCAAGGTCCAGGCCAGCAAGGGCAACCCGCAGATGCACGTGATGTTCCTGGACGACGGCATCATGTACCGCGCCATCGCCATGGGGCTGTGCGACAAGCTGCAGGACAGCGCGCCCCTGGCGCAGATCCCGGCCAAGGGCCGCATCAAGGACCAGGCCGTCGCCGTCAGCCTCGGCGTCACCGGCCTCGCCTACAACACGCGGCTGTTCAAGGAAAAAGGCTGGAGCACGCCGACCTCGTGGATGGACCTGGCGGACCCACGGTTCAAGGACAAAGTAGTGTTTCAATCCGTGGCCTCATCCACCTTCGGCCTGCACGGTTTCCTGATGTTCAACCGGATCCAGGGCGGCAGCGAAACCGATGTCGAGCCAGGCTTCAAGGCCTGGCCGAATACGGTAGGGCGCAACGTGCTGGAGTACATTCCCAGCTCGGCGAAAATCTCCGAGATGTTGCAGACCGACGAAGCGGCGCTGTTCCCACTGACGCCGACCCAGGTGACCGCGCTGAAACTCAAGGGCATGCCGGTCGAATACGCACAACCGAAGGAAGGTGCGGTGGTCCTGAACGTCGCCGAATGCGCCGTCGCCCAGAACAGCGAACCTGAACTCGCGCAAAAACTTGCGGCGTTCCTGCTGACGCCCGAAGCCCAGGCGATCGCCCTGGAAGAAGGCGATCAGATTCCGTCCAACCCCAACACACCGACCACCGACAAGACGCGTGGCCAGGTAGAAGCAATGAAGCAGTACCTGGAAACCGCGATCGCGGTGGATTGGGATCAGGTCAACGAACAACGCCCGGCCTGGAACGCACGGTGGAACCGCAGCATCGAGCGCTAGGGCCGCTGGCGCTGCCTTTTTTGTTTATCATGCGGGCCTGCGCGGGTTTCACCTGCGCTCGGCCCCTTGATAACAGCGATCGCCACCATGCACACCCTCACCCAACTCCAAACCGGCCAACTGTCGGGCATTACCCGACTAAAGCTGTCATGCGGCCTGACGGAGTTTCCCCAGGAAATTTTCGATCTCGCGGACTCGCTGGAAATCCTCGACCTGAGCGGCAACCTGCTCGACACGCTGCCAGCGGATCTCAATCGCCTGACTCGCCTGCGAGTGTTGTTCTGTTCGGATAATCGCTTCGTCGAACTGCCTGAGTGCCTGGGCCGTTGCAGCGCATTGACCATGGTCGGCTTCAAGGCCAACCGCATCGAGCGCGTGACCGGCGCAGCCTTGCCACCCCTGTTGCGCTGGCTGATCCTGACCGATAACTGCATCAGCCAGTTGCCGGAGGAGCTGGGCCGGCGTCCCCACCTGCAAAAATTGATGCTGGCAGGCAACCGCCTGCGGCAGTTGCCGCAAAGCCTCGCACAGTGTCATCGCCTCGAATTGCTGCGTGTTTCCGCCAATCAACTGGCCGAGCTGCCGTCGTGGTTGTTGGAAATGCCGAGTCTCAGTTGGCTGGCCTACGCGGGTAACCCGTTGGAAGCTGAAGCCAATGCCCAGGCGCTGCATGTCGCCACACCGATCGACTGGTCCCAACTGAGCTTGCAACAGTCGTTGGGCGAAGGGGCATCGGGCGTGATCCACCAAGCGCTATGGCAAACGCCAGGCCAGGCCGGGCGCGACGTCGCGGTGAAGCTCTACAAAGGCCAAATGACCAGCGATGGCTCGCCGCTGCATGAAATGCATGCGTGCATCACCGCTGGCAAGCATCCGAACCTGATCGAGGTGTTGGGTCAGGTCAACGGTCACCCCGAGCACCAGGAAGGGTTGGTGATGGCCCTGATCGGCCCCGATTACCGCAACCTGGCCGGGCTGCCGAGCCTGGAATCCTGTACGCGTGACGTCTATCCCGACGAACTGCGCCTGCGCGCCGATGTGGCCGTGCGCATCGCCCAAGGCATTGCCCGTGTGGCGGGTCACCTGCATCGGCGAGGCCTGACCCATGGGGATCTGTATGGCCACAATATCCTCTGCAACGACCAGGGCGATTGTTTACTGGGGGATTTTGGCGCGGCGTCTTTCCATGCCCCGGTTGATGACCGGCAGACCCGCGCGTTGCAACGCATTGAAGTGCGCGCCTTCGGGATTTTGCTGGGGGAGTTGCTGGCGCGGATCGAACCGGCGTCCAGTATCGAGGATCTTTCACGATTGAAGGATCTGGAGGCGCGCTGCTGCCAGCCGGATGTACTGGCGCGGCCGGGGTTTGACGAGATAGAAGGTCTACTGCACTAGCGTGGCGAGGGAGCTTGCTCCCTCACCGCTGCGGCTTCGGCTTAACCCGCCAGGCCGACAAACATGTCCTGCACGTCGTCGTGGTTGTCGAGACCTTCGAGGAACGCCTCGACTTCGGCCATCTGCTCGTCGGTCAGGCCGCTGACCGGATTCTTCGGCTGATAGCCCAGTTTGGCGGACAACACGGTAAAGCCCTGTTCCGGCAACGCCTTTTGCACGGCATCAAGGTCGGCAGGATCAGTGATGAACAACGTCGCGCCGTCCTCGCCCGGTTCGAAATCCTGGGCACCGGCCTCGATGGCGGCCATTTCCGGATCAGCATCGGGGCTGTCCGGGGCGGCTTCGATCATGCCCACGTGGTTGAAGTCCCAGGCTACCGAACCCGACGCGCCGAGTTGGCCCTTGCGGAACGCAACGCGAATCTCGGCCACGGTACGGTTGATGTTGTCGGTCACGCACTCAACGATCAGCGGCACCTGATGGGGCGCGAACCCTTCGTAGGTCACACGATGGTATTGCACGGTTTCGCCAAGCTGGCCGGAACCCTTCTTGATCGCACGCTCCAGGGTCTCGCGGGGCATCGAAGCCTTTTTAGCCTGCTCGACCACCAGCCGCAGGTGTGCGTTGGTGGCGACATCGGCACCGTTTCGCGCCGCAATGGTGATTTCCTTCACCAGCTTGCCGAAGATCTTGCCCTTGGCGTTGGCAGCCGCTTCTTTGTGTTTAACCTTCCACTGTGCGCCCATTACTCACTCTCTTGTCTGACGCGCCGAGACATCTGCCGGCCGGCGCTGTGGCGCAAGTTTATACGGCCTAAACCGGCTGATCGACCAAAAAATCGCGGCGGCCCAATCGACATTTTCACAACATGCTGTAGGGGGTTTCTGAAATAGCGATTTGGGGACAGCGTCACGCGCCGGGGTTTCGTACCCTTTGTACTCTCTCCCTCAGCCAGGATGGGCCGCGATGCGCAACGACACGGAACACCCTTTCAGCTTGACGATCATCCAAAGCGATATGCGCTTGCAGGTCCTGAGGCTCAACGGCCAGGAAGCGCTCAATCAACCGTACCGCTTCGACCTCGACCTGATTGGCCTGATGCCGCCGATCAGCCCTGACGTTTTGCTCGGGCAAGCAGCCTTCCTACGCCTGGAAGGTCAGGCGGGCATACATGGCGTCGTGCACAGCATCAGCCTGACCGCGGGTGCTGCGCATCGCGTTGGTTATCGCGTGACGCTGGTTCCTTACCTCCAGCAGTTGGAACAAGGTCCGCGGCGGCAGATCTTTCATCGGCTCAGTGTCGTAGAGATCTTGCAGAACCTGCTGGAGGACAACGCACTGCCTGCCCATAGCTATCGCTTCGAACTGCCAAATGGGCAATATCCGCGTCGCCCGTTTTGCATCCAGTACGAAGAAAGCGACCTGACGCTGCTGCAGCGCTTATGCGAAGAGGAAGGCATTCACTACCATTTCGAACATACGCCCCAGGGCCATGTCCTGGTGTTTGCGGAGGACCCAAAGAGCTTTCCTTTACAGTCGGCTGGACTGCTCTCGCACGCAGAGGCGGATAAGCGCGGCACTATCACGCGGTTGTATCAACGCCATCACTCGGTCCCCCCTGGGCCGCCCGAAGGGTTTCGTGATCGGGCAGTGGCCGAGGAAACCAACCCCACGTTACCGGTCCCCCAGGATTCAACGCACGAAAGAATGCGTGACGACCCCGCGAAAACCCACCGTTTCCAGGCGGGCCGGCGGCGTCTCGAACGGTTGCGCTATCGAAAACGGGAGATCCACGGGCATACCACCTCCTCGGCCATGCGCAGCGGTCATATCGCACAGATCGATGGGCATCCGGTATCGACGTTCAATGATCAATGGCTGATTACAGAGGTCCGGCACCGTGGACGGCAATTCTCCATCCTGCAGAGGAACCTGCCGGACACACCATCGGCCAAGCATTACCGCAACCGGTTCTGCGCGATTCCCTGGTCTTCCGTGTACCGACCGCCCATCAAGCATCCCAAGCCATGCATACCCGGTTATCACCTCGCCTATGTGCTCGGCCCGACAGGTCAGGCTGCGACGCCCGACGACCAAGGTCGGATCATGGTCAGCCTCTGGCGTCGCGATGATGAAGGCATTGTGCTGCCCGTGTCGCGCCTTGCGACCGACAACCCACCTTCCTGGGTGGGCGGCAGCGAGGTACTGGTGAGCTTCCTTGACGGTGATCCCGACCGGCCGGTGTTGTGCGCCAGATCGCTCCAACCCGTCCCGGACAACGGCGGCCCCGTATCAACGTCCCCCTCGACGACGGGCAACAACGATGTGAACCTTCTATTCGACTGGCTCTTGAATCCACCGGACATGACGCCTTGAGGAAATCCCGTGGCCTGGTCGAGAACGGGCTCCCCGAGGCTGATGGCAAGACCATTCGGCGAGCGAATCATAAATTCATCGGGTCAACTTGATCTGCCTCATGCGAACCCAACGAAACGGGCATACAGTCCAAGCACAACGCTGCCCAGACAGCGCTTTACCCTGACGACTGGAGATACCCGCATGCCCTGGAAAAATTCCACAAACCGCTACAGTACCGTCACGGTCACCTTGCACTGGTTGATGCTGGTGCTGCTGGCCGTGGTTTATGCCTGCATTGAGTTCCGGGGGATTTTCCCCAAGGGCAGCGACGGTCGAACGTTGATCAAGGAAGCGCACTTCATGCTTGGCCTGACCGTGTTCGTGCTGGTCTGGCTGCGCCTGTTCGCCCGAAGCATGGGCAAGGCACCCGCAATCTTTCCGGCATCTCCCGCCTGGCAAACCTTCCTGGCGCGCCTGATGCACTGGGCGTTGTACCTGTTCATGGTTGCCATGCCACTGCTGGGTTGGCTGATCACCAGCGCCGAAGGGCATCAGGTGATGTTCTACGGTTTTGACTTACCGTTGCTTGTCGAGCCGGACAAGGCGTTTGCCGAGCAACTGGAAGGCTGGCATGTGCTTGGCGGCACCGTCGGCTATTGGTTGATTGGCCTGCATGCGTTGGCCGGGCTGTATCACCATTATGTGGTGCGCGATAACACGTTGCTGCGGATGCTGCCCAAGCGCGGTTGAGCACCGCTTACTCAAGTCCCCGGCGGCCCTGCAAACCGCCGGTGTGAACGAAGATCAAGCGAGTGCCCGGCTCGATCGCACCGGCCTCGACGCGAGCCTTGAGCAACATCAGCGCCTTGCCGGTGTAGAGCGGCTCCAGTTCGATGGCCTGGGTGGTTTCGATGAACGCGGCGAGATCACTGTCAACCCGGCCGAAGCCACCACGGCTGCCATCAAACAGCTCATAATGCGGATCGGCAAGGCCCGCTGCACTTACGATGCTTTCGACGTTCTGCCTGACGCCATGGCCTTCGGGCACCGCCAGGACGCCATGCACCGGGCGTTTGCCTGCTTCAGCCAGCACCAGGCCCGCGAGCGACGTTCCGGTGCCGCAGGCCAGCCACCAGCCGTGATAGTCCTCCCAGCCCAACGCCGCCAGTTGGTCACGTGCACAGCTCGCCCAGGTCATGCAGCCTTGTGCACCCGGAAGTCCCGCACCGCCTTCCGGCACGGGCCAGAAGCCAGGGTATTGCGACTGCCAAGGCGTCCAGAAGTTTGCGTCATGACGCCTGCGGTATCCTTCGTAACCCAACCAGTGCAGCGTCATGCCGAACGCTTTCAGGTCCAGTACCGTCGGCGTTTCCCGAGGATGGCCCCGCAACAACCCCACCGTTGGAAAACCGAAGCGCTTGCCCGCAGCGGCCAGCGCGTGCAAATGATTGGAATAAGCGCCGCCCAGGCTCATCACACCTGCCGCACCGGCCTGATGGGCAGCGAGCAGGTGGTGAAGCAGCTTGAACCATTTGTTGCCGCTGATCAGCGGATCGATCCGGTCCAGGCGCAAGACCGCCACTTCGACGCTGGCGTGGGCGAGCCAGTCCAAGTGAAGGCGTTCGAGGCGAGGTTGGGGATGCCAGTCTAGGGCGGGAAGAAGCATGGCTGCGGGCCGGGTGGAAAACAGGCCAATATGTTAACAGCTGGTCGCGGACTCCCTGGCATCCGAAGAAACGGTGGGCGCGAGCAGGCTCGCTCCCACCGAGGATCCCGGGAGTCTACACAATTGCGCCTTACAACTGCGCCGCCAACCGCGAACCCTGGTTGATCGCACGCTTGGCATCCAGCTCCGCCGCCACGTCGGCACCGCCGATGAGGTGGACCGTTTGCCCAGCCGCTTCCAAGCCATCCTGCAACTCGCGCAGCGGATCCTGGCCGGCGCAGATGACCACATTGTCCACCGCCAACACTTGCGGCTCGCCCGTTTCGCCGATGCGAATGTGCAGGCCCTGATCGTCGATCTTCAGGTACTCGACGCTGTTGAGCATCTGCACCTGCTTGTTTTTCAGGCCCGTGCGGTGAATCCAACCGGTGGTCTTGCCCAGGCCGTCGCCGACCTTGGACTTCTTGCGCTGCAACAGGAACACCTGCCGCGCCGGCGCATGGGGTTGAGCCTTGATCCCGGCCACGCCGCCGCGGGCCTGGAGGTGCGTATCGATACCCCACTCCTTCCAGAACGCTTCGCGGTCCTGGCTGGTGGCAACGCCCTGATGCACGAGGAACTCCGACACGTCAAAGCCGATCCCGCCGGCCCCAATCACCGCAACGCTACGGCCAACCGGTTTACGCTCGAGAATCACGTCCAGGTAGCTCAACACCTTCGGGTGCTCCACACCTGGAATCGCCGGGACACGCGGCGCGATGCCGGTGGCCAGGATGATCTCGTCGAAACCGCCAGCCACCAGTTGCGCCACGTCGACCCGGGTGTCGAGACACAACTCGACGTGGGTGGTCTGCAACTTGCGCTTGAAATAACGCAGTGTTTCGAAGAACTCTTCCTTGCCGGGCACACGCTTGGCAATGTTGAACTGCCCGCCAATTTCACTGGCCGAATCGAACAGCGTCACCTGATGGCCGCGCTCGGCCGCTACGGTGGCGGCAGACAACCCGGCTGGGCCGGCGCCGACCACGGCGATTTTTTTCACGTGGGTCACGGGCAGGTAGTTGAGTTCAGTCTCATGGCACGCCCGCGGGTTCACCAGGCAACTGGTGAGCTTGCCGCCGAACGTATGGTCCAGGCAGGCCTGGTTGCAGCCGATGCACGTATTGATTTCGTCCGCCCGGCCAGCGGCAGCCTTGTTGACGAAATCCGGGTCCGCGAGGAAGGGCCGTGCCATGGATACCATGTCGGCGTCGCCCTCGGCCAGGATTTGCTCGGCGACCTCGGGCGTATTGATGCGGTTGGTGGTGATCAGCGGAATGCTCACCGAACCACGCAGCTTGGCGGTGACTTTACTGAACGCCGCCCTCGGCACCTTGGTGGCGATGGTGGGAATACGCGCTTCATGCCAACCGATGCCCGTGTTGATGATTGTCGCGCCGGCCTGCTCGATGGCCTTGGCCAACTGGACGATCTCTTCCCAGGTGCTGCCCCCTTCCACGAGATCGAGCATCGACAGACGGAAAATAATGATGAAATTCGGGCCGACCGCCTCGCGTACGCGACGCACGATTTCCACTGGCAGGCGCATGCGGTTTTCGTAGCTGCCGCCCCAGCGGTCGGTACGGTGGTTGGTGTGGGCCGCCAGGAACTGGTTAATGAAATAGCCTTCCGAGCCCATGATCTCGACACCGTCGTACTCAGCCTTCCGGGCCAGTACCGAACAGGTGACAAAATCACTGATCTGCTTTTCGATGCCCTCTTCGTCAAGCTCTTTTGGCTTGAACGGGTTGATCGGCGCCTGGATCGCGCTCGGCGCCACCTGCTTGGGGCTGTAGGCATAGCGGCCGGCATGGAGAATCTGCATGCAGATCTTGCCGCCCGCCTCATGCACCGCGCGCGTCACGATCTGGTGCTTGAGCGCTTCTTCCTCCGTGGTCAGCTTGGCCGCACCGGAATAAACGCCACCCTCGTCGTTAGGGCCGATCCCGCCGGTTACCATCAAGCCCACGCCGCCCCGGGCGCGCTCGGCAAAATAGGCCGCCATGCGCTCGAAGCCACCGGGCTTTTCTTCCAGGCCGGTGTGCATCGACCCCATCAGGGTACGGTTGCGCAGCGTGGTAAAGCCCAGGTCCAGCGGGGCCAGCAAATGCGGGTAATGAGGGGCGGTCATCGGTAACTCCACAATGGGCGATCACGGAAAAATGTGGAAGCTCTGTGGCCTCCATCAGTCATGGGTGACAGCGTAAGAGTCGGAACCGGAGCGCTCAATGACCGAAACGGACAAGTTAATGATCAAAATGTGCAACACAATCGGCACGCCAATCATTCGCTACTGCTCGACAGACGGCTGCCCGCCCTTTCGCTAATCCTTTGTTTTACCGTACCCTGCCCGGTGTCCTGATGAAAAATCACGAACCTGTAAGCGGCCGTTGACTGTCCCCATGCGCAAATTTCTGTACCTGCTCCTCTCACTGGCCTTGATGGCTGCCGTTATCACTTACGCGCTGTGGACGGCGGATCGTCCAGTCGGCCATTACCTGTCAGACCTGCGCATCAACGTGGCGGTCGACCAGGGTACGCCCGCCGATCGGGGCAACTTGCTCGGTATCCAGCCTGAGCTCTTTCCCACCGACTACCAAAGTCCTGGACGCCTGCGGCGCAAGTTGGCCGCCTATCTGCAGGCGGCGCGCGACCAAGGGCTTCTCAACGACAAAACCATCGTGGTCCTGCCTGAGCACATCGGGACCTGGCTGATGGTCAGCGGCGAAAAAGACGAGGTGTATCAAGCCGCCACGTTGAAACAAGCCATGCATTGGCTCGCCGTCAGCAATCCGTTGGCCTTTCTTCGTGCCTTGGCGGGCGCCAAGGGCAATAGCCGCCTGGACGATGCTTATCTGCGGATGAAAGCAGACGCCATGGCCCAGGATTACCAGGCGCTGTTCGGTGGCCTGGCGAAGGAGTTCGGCGTGACCCTGGTGGCCGGCTCCATCGTGCTGCCCGAGCCGAGCGTCAGCGAAGGTGAGCTGACGATCGGTCGCGGCGCGCTCTACAACAGCAGCCTGGTATTCGGCCGCGATGGCCGTCCGATCGGCCAACCCGTGCGTCAACGCCATCCAGTATTCGACCAGCGGGACGTGCTCGAGGCGGAAGAAACCCAGGCTTTCGTGGCCATAGACACACCCGCCGGTCGCCTGGGCGTGCTGATCGGCAGCGACAGTTGGTATCCGCTTCATTATCGGCAACTTGATGAGCAGCACGTGCAATTGATCGCCGTGCCTGCCTTTGTCATTGGCCGCGATACTTGGGACAAGCCCTGGGCAGGCTACAAAGGCCTGTCCACGCCAAGCGAAGTGAGCCTCAAGCCCGGCGAGATAACCGAAGGCCAGGCTTGGCGTCGCCTGACGTTGACCAGCCAGGTGCCGGTCAGCCAGGCCAAGGGTGGCGTCAGTGTGTTCTTGCGTGGCCAGTTCTGGGACAACGGCAGTACCGGCCAAAGCTTTATCAGCCATAGCGGCCAGCAGTTCCCCGATGGCGAAGCGCGTGGCGCCCGCCTGTTGAACCTCTGGCTGTGAGCATCAAGCCCCAGCCGATGCGCCTGGGCGACCTGTCCGTGGGTTTCGTCCACAGCCTTGCCGACGCAGTGGCCAGCCATGGGAAGGATCCGCAGCCATTGCTCGAACAATACGGCCTCGACACGGCGCGCCTGGCCGAACCCGGGGCGCGCCTTTCGATTCCCCGCTACATGCGCCTGGGGCATGCCGCGATCCAATTGACACAAGACCCGGCCCTGGGACTGCGCATGGGGCAGCTCAGCCGCTTGAGCCAGGCCGGGCTCGCAGGTGTTACCGCCGCGCAGGCGCCGACCGTACGAGAAGCCGCGCGGTGCATGATCCGCTTCGAGCCCCTGTATGGTTCCAATTATCGTGGGCAATCGAGCTTCCATGAGGACGCCCGAGGCGCGTGGCTGCGGTTCTACTCCATCAGTCCCTATAACGCCTATAACCGCTTCGTCGTGGATTCGATTCTTGCTGGCTGGCTTACGCAGTTGTCCAGCGTGAGCGAAAGGGTGCTGCACGCCGAACGCATCGACATCGAATTCGAGGAGCCTGCCTATGGGCAGGCCTACCAGATACTGGGCAACTGCCCAATACAATTCGGTGCCGGGCAAAACCAGCTGCGCCTGGGCCTGGAAAGCCTCGCCCAGCGCAACCCGCAACACTGCCCCAGTACCTGGCGGCACTTGGTTCAATTATGCGAAAGGGAACTGGAACAACTGACTCGCACGCGCACCTTGCGTGAACGCATCATTCAATTGCTGGGGCCTCTGCTCAGCGGTGGTCGGGAACCAGGCCTTGAAGAAGTGGCGACGCGCCTGAAGCTGCCAACCTGGACGTTACGCCGCAAACTTGCGCAAGAAGGTACGCAATTCAGGGCGATCCTCAACGACACCCGTCGAGACTTGGCCATGACGTACATTCGCGACACGGAACTGGCATTCGGCGAAATCGCCTACTTGCTGGGGTTCGCCTCGGCGGAAGCCTTCCAACGCGCGTTCAAGCGCTGGAACAACCAGACGCCGGGGGATTTTCGCCGCAGCCGCAAGGGAACATGAGCGTCAACTCCCAGCGCCAGCCGTCTTCATGCCTCGTTGTTCCAAGCCAATACCGGCCCGCCCTTACAGCTCAGTCGCGTCTTCGGCGGGTTCCAGTGGGTCCAGCTCATAGGCCTGGTATTCCAGCAGCTCTTCCTGATAGTCGTCCATTGCATGTCCTTCCCAATCGTTGAACCAAAGCCTGATGGCCTGGAATCAGCATAAAGCTGCCATGTGAATAAAACATGAAGCCAAGGCCTCATGAATTAAACGTAGCACAGCATCTGGGATTTAAAGCCAGGACATGTAGCAAGGGATTACCACCCTTGCTACAGCGACTCAGGAGGCCGGAAGCGGTTGGATCGGTTCTGTCGGCGCAGGCAAAGTGCTGGCCGGCGGCGCAGTGATGGTTTCCGTTGAAGACGGCGCGTAGGACTCGGGCTCGCTCGGTGCGATCGGCGCGGGCTCGACGGGCGGCGCAACCGGCTCCGATGCGGCGGGCGCAGGTTCGGCCGGCGCCGGGGCAGCCTGCTCGACCGGCGCGGCGGGCGCGGGGGCTGGCGCAGGCTCCGGTGCTTGCAATGCCGCAGGGGCTTGGGCTGGGACCGGAGCCAAGGCAGCCGGTTCGGTCTTGGGTTCCGGCACGCCAAGCTCGGTTTTCGGCTTGTCGACGTTTTCGACGGCTTTCTTGGCTTCCGGTGGCAGGAACAGCTCCACCAGCGCAAAGAAGCGCTCATAGAACTTGGCCGCCGAAACGGTCTCGCTGGCCACCTTGACCATGGAATCGTCCGATGAACCGATCGGCATCGAGACCGATCCCAACACGCCCACGCCCAGGCTGGCGGAGTTGTTGATTTTCTTCAGGGCGTAACGGTCCTGCAGGGCGTTGGCGAACATAGTGGCGCGATGGCCCGGGCCACCATCCTCGGCGCAGACCAGGTTGAAGCTGATCTCCATGTGGGTATCGCCAGTCTGCTGGAAACTCTTGTGGCCGCTGACCAGCTTGGGGTCGCTGCTGGTGATGATGTAGCCCTGGCTGAGCAATGCCCGACGCCCTGCTTCACAGGTCGCCACGTCAGTCACCGGATAGGTTCGCGAGAACGTGCCGGAATCATCAAAGTTCTCGTGCTCGTAAATGGCCGTTTTCTTTGAAGAACAGCCAGCTGCGACAGTCAGCAGCAATGCCAGCCCAACGGTGCGCATGTGAAATGATCTGAACATTGAACATCCTGGAGAAAACAGTCCGGCGCGTATTGTGCAACAGAACGCCGCCGGGCAGCTTGGGTAATCGTGTCTCAAAGGGGTTACAAGTCTACGGGGGCTTTCCCACGGGAAAAAGACACACGGAGGACGAATCGGCGCACATCCCCGCTTGCGGCAATACACAGATACAAAAAGACCCCGGCATTTCGGCCGGGGTCTCGTCGCAGACGCATCAGGTTGCTCAGAAGCGCTTGATGTCCGCCTCGCTTTCCAACTGCTTGCGGAACGCCGCGAAGTCCTGCTGACCAACACGGGACGCCAGGTAGCGGCGGTACTCGGCCTTTTCTTCCTCGGTCGGTGCCGCGCCTTCGTTGACGCCGTTCAAGCGCAAGACCGTCACGCTGCCGTCAGGCAGGGTCACGCTCGCGAACGTCGGTTTGTCCTTGGACTCCGGCTTGGACATGCGGAACAGCGCCTGCAGCACAGCAGGATCGATGCCTTCCTGGCTGCGGGTTGCCGCTTCGACAGCTTTCCATGACTGGCCATTGACAGGCTTGTCCAGGGCAACCTTGCCATCACGCAGGCTGGCGATCAGCTCGTCGGCCTGGGTCTTGGCATCGGCGCTGGCGTGTTCCTTGGCCAGCTGGGCGCGTATGGGTCCGGCGACGCTTTCCAATGGCATTTGCGCAGGCTTGCGGTGCTCTTTGGCACGCAGCACCACGACCGTTTCCGGGTCCAGCTCGATGGCCGTGCTATTGGCTCCCTCTTCCAGCACTTCCGGGCTGAACGCAGCAGTGATAACGGCGCGGTTGGCCGCAATCCCTTCACCGCCCTCCCGACCGAACGGTGCCGATGTGTGCACGGTCAGCTTGAGGTCCTGGGCAGGTTGCGCCAGGTCCGAGGCCTCGAACGAAGCGTCTTCCAATTGCTTGGTCGCCTCGACGAAACGCTGCTCGACCTGCTGGGCCTTCAGATCGCGCGTCAGCTTGTCCTTTAGGCTGGCAAAGGTCGGGACTTCAGGCGCTTCGACACCCAGCAGCTTGATCAGATGCAGGCCGAAATCAGTGCGCACCGGTGCTGAAACCTGATCCTTGCCCAAGGCATACAGCGCCTTTTCAAATTCAGGATCGTAGACGCCAGGACCGGCAAAGCCCAGGTCACCACCATTGTTCGCCGAGCCCGGATCCTGGGAATACTCTTTCGCCAGGGCTTCGAACGATTCGCCTTTGGCCAGGCGGGCCTGGATTTCCTCGATCTTCGCCTTTGCCTGGGCTTCAGTGACCTTATCGTTCACTTCGACCAGGATATGCGCCGCACGGCGCTGCTCGGACAAGTTGGCGATTTCTTTCTGATACGCCGCTTGCAAGTCTTCATCCTTGACGCTGACCTGATCGAAGAAAGAGGCTTTCTTCAGCTCGAGGTAATCGATGACCACCTGATCAGGCGTCATGAATTCCTTGGCGTGCTGATCGTAGTAAGCCTTGACCTCGTCATCGGTCAGCTTCACCGCCGATGGGTCGGCCTTGAGGGTGAGCGTGGCGAAGTCGCGGGTCTGCTTTTCCAGGCGGGCAAACGCCAGCACCTGGGCATCGGTGACAAAACCGCTGCCAGCGAGACCTGCACGCAGTTGGCCGATCAGCATTTCCTGCGCCAGCATCTGGCGGAATTGCAGACGACCGTAACCCAACTGACGGATGACCTGGTCGAAACGCTCGGGACTGAACTTGCCGTCGACCTGGAATTCAGGCGTCTGCAGGATCACCTGATCCAGCGCCGCTTCGGAAAAAGCGAACTTCGCGTCATGGGCGCCTTGCAGCAACAGCTTGCGGTCGATCAGGCCCTTTAGCGCCGAGTCGCGCAGCATCTTCTCGTCCAGCAAGGAAGCGTCGAAATCCTTGCCCAACTGTTGCATGAGCTGGCGGCGTTGCATGTCGACCGCTTGGCTCAGCTCGTTCTGGCTGATTTCTTCGCCGTTGACCTTGGCCGCTTCATTGCTATTCGAGGTGGCTTGAAAAATGGCTTCGAAACCGGTCAACGCCATCAATGCGACGATGATCCCGATGATGGTCTTGGCAATCCAGCCTTGTGAATTGTCCCTGATATTCTGCAGCATGCGTCCCCCAGAAACGGTTGAACTTCAAATTTAGGCAACCGTGGAGCGTGGGTAGAATCCGGATAGAAGAAAGGCGCATCCGAGGATGCGCCTTCTCGTAACTGGCGGAGCGGACCGGGCTCGAACCCGCGAGCCTCGGCGTGACAGCCCGGATGTTACCGGACGCATTACCGCTCCGCTGCCAAGCCAGGCATGACCCCGACCCGGATAAACTCAGTGAAACCTTAGTTAACGGCTTCTTTCAGCGCTTTGCCAGCCTTGAAGCCTGGCTTTTTGGCAGCAGCGATTTGCAGCGTCTTGCCAGTCTGCGGGTTGCGGCCAACACGTGCTGGACGATCAGTCACGGAGAAGGTACCGAAACCAACCAGAACAACGGAGTCGCCGGCCTTGAGAGCGCCAGTGACGGATTCGATTACAGCGTCCAGCGCACGGCCAGCAGCAGCTTTCGGGATATCAGCGGATGCAGCGATAGCATCAATCAGTTCCGACTTGTTCACTCTAAGTCCCCTTATATCTATTTGAGATGATTCTAAGTTTTTTTGGTGAAAGCAAAAACGAGTGCTGAATGGCCTGCAGACACTTAAGAGCCGCTTTATAACAAGGGCTCTAAAAAACTGTCAAGGAAGGCCCCCCAGGCAAATGCGTATTAATGCGTGCTAATTCTTTCCTTAGAGTCAGACTCTCGCTTTTCTTCCTTCGCGACAATCTCCGGAGCCACATCCGGCAAGGGCTCCGGCGCGTATTGCAGCGCAATTTGCAGGACTTCGTCAATCCATTTAACGGGTTTGATCTGAAGATCCTGCTTAATGTTGTCAGGAATTTCCTTCAGATCACGGACGTTCTCTTCGGGAATGATCACAATCTTGATCCCACCGCGGTGAGCCGCCAGCAGTTTTTCCTTCAAGCCGCCAATTGCCAGGACCTGGCCGCGCAGGGTGATTTCACCTGTCATCGCCACATCGGCACGCACCGGAATACCGGTCAGTGCGGAAACCAGGGCGGTGCACATGCCCACGCCGGCACTCGGCCCATCCTTGGGTGTTGCCCCTTCCGGCATGTGGATGTGGGTGTCGCGCTTCTCATGGAAATCCAGGGGAATGCCCAGGCTGCGTGCACGGCTGCGGACAACCGTCAGCGCCGCCGTGATCGATTCCACCATGACATCGCCCAGGGAGCCGGTCTTGATCAACTGGCCCTTGCCCGGCACCACGGCGGCTTCGATCGTCAGCAACTCGCCACCGACCTGCGTCCACGCAAGGCCGGTCACCTGGCCGATCTGGTCCTGCTGTTCGGCAAGGCCGTAGCGGAATTTACGCACGCCCAGGAAATGCTCCAGCAGGTCTGAAGTGACCTTGACCGCAAAGCGTTTCTCCAGCGCATGCTCTTTCACCGCCTTGCGGCAAACCTTGGCGATCTGGCGCTCCAGGCCACGTACACCGGCTTCGCGGGTGTAGTAGCGAATGATGTCGCGGATCGCTTCCTCGTCGAATTCCAACTCGCCTTTCTTCAGGCCATTGGCCTGGATCTGCTTGGGCGAAAGGTATTTGACGGCAATGTTGATCTTCTCGTCTTCGGTGTAGCCCGGTAGACGAATCACCTCCATCCGGTCCAGCAACGCTGGCGGGATGTTCATGGAGTTGGAGGTGCAGAGGAACATCACATCCGACAGGTCGTAGTCGACTTCAAGGTAGTGGTCGTTGAAGTTGTGGTTCTGCTCGGGATCGAGGACTTCCAGCAACGCCGACGCGGGATCGCCGCGCATATCGCTGCCCATCTTGTCGATTTCATCCAGAAGGAACAGCGGATTGCGCACGCCGACCTTTGTCATTTTTTGAATCAATCTTCCCGGCATCGAACCGATGTAGGTACGACGATGACCACGGATTTCCGCTTCGTCGCGCACGCCGCCAAGGGCCATGCGCACGAATTTACGGTTGGTGGCATGGGCGATCGACTCCGCCAGGGAAGTTTTACCAACCCCGGGAGGACCTACCAGGCACAGCACCGGGCCACGAATCTTTTTCACGCGCTTTTGTACAGCGAGGTATTCAAGGATACGTTCCTTGACCTCTTCGAGACCGTAGTGGTCGGCATCAAGGATGTCCTCGGCACGCGCCAGGTCCAGGCGTACCTTGCTCTGGGCTTTCCACGGCACCTGGACCAGCCAGTCGATGTAGGAGCGCACCACGGTGGCTTCGGCCGACATCGGCGACATTTGCTTGAGCTTGTTCAGCTCTGCCTGGGCCTTGGCCAGGGCATCCTTCGGCAGGCCGGCGGCATCGATGCGCTTTTTCAGCTCTTCGATTTCGTTGTGACCTTCATCGCCATCGCCGAGCTCTTTCTGAATGGCCTTCATCTGCTCGTTCAGGTAGTACTCGCGCTGGCTGCGTTCCATCTGTTTCTTGACCCGGCCACGAATGCGCTTCTCAACCTGCAGCAGGTCGATTTCGCCATCGAGCAACGCCAATACGTGCTCGACACGGGCCGAGAGGTCGATGATTTCGAGGATTTCCTGTTTCTGCTCGATCTTGAGGGCCATGTGGGCCGCCATCGTGTCGACCAGGCGTCCGGGCTCATCGATGCTGTTAAGCGACGACAGCACCTCGGCAGGCACCTTCTTGCCCAACTGCACGTACTGTTCGAACTGCGACAGCAGGCTGCGCACAAACACCTCGGATTCACGCTCGGGCGCATCGACCTCGTCGATCAGCGAGACTTCGGCACGGCAGTGGCCGTCGACTTCGCTGAAACGCTCGACCGCCCCGCGCTGCTCGCCCTCGACCAGCACTTTCACCGTGCCATCGGGAAGCTTGAGCAGTTGCAAGACCGTTGCAATCGTACCTACGCGATAAAGTGCGTCTTCACCGGGATCATCGTCGGCAGGATTTCTCTGAGCGATCAGAAGAATCTGCTTATCACCCGTCATCGCGGCCTCCAGGGCTTCGATGGACTTCTCGCGCCCCACGAACAGCGGGATAACCATGTGCGGATATACCACGACATCGCGCAATGGCAGGAGAGGCAATTCGATGGTTGTCTTCATGATTTCGCCTCTACGGCGGCCGTAAGGCCGTAAACAGATGGAAGTGAGCTTGAAACCAAGATGGGGGCAGCCTTCAAAAAAAACAAGCGCTAAGACACCTCTAAAACGCGCTAATAGCAAAGGGGCCCGAAGGCCCCTTCTTTTATTTCAACTGCAGGACGCTCAAGCGTCCGGTGCAGCCTTGGCAGCCGGCTCACTGTTTTCGTAGATATACAGCGGCTTGGACTTGCCTTCAATGACGCTTTCGTCGATCACGACTTTACTCACCTCGGACTGCGAGGGGATTTCATACATCGTATCGAGCAGCACGCCTTCGAGAATCGAGCGCAACCCACGGGCACCGGTCTTACGCTCCAGGGCTCGCTTGGCAACCGCTTTCAACGCGTCGGAACGGAACTCGAGATCGACATCTTCCATTTCGAACAACTTGGCATACTGCTTGGTCAGGGCGTTTTTCGGCTCGGTCAGAATCTGCATCAACGCCGCTTCATCCAACTCATCCAATGTCGCCAGGACCGGCAGACGGCCAACGAACTCAGGGATCAGGCCGAACTTGACCAGATCGTCAGGTTCGACTTCACGCAGGGATTCACCGACCTTCTTGCCCTCTTCCTTGCTGCGGACTTCGGCGTTGAAACCGATGCCGCCACGGGTGGAGCGGTTCTGGATGACCTTTTCGAGGCCGGAGAACGCACCGCCGCAAATGAACAGGATGTTACGGGTATCGACCTGCAGGAACTCCTGCTGCGGATGCTTGCGACCACCCTGGGGCGGTACGGAAGCGACCGTGCCTTCGATCAACTTGAGCAAGGCCTGCTGCACGCCCTCACCGGAAACATCCCGGGTAATGGACGGGTTGTCGGACTTGCGGGAAATCTTGTCGATTTCATCGATGTAGACAATGCCCATCTGGGCCTTTTCCACGTCGTAGTCGCACTTCTGCAACAACTTCTGAATGATGTTCTCGACGTCCTCGCCCACATAACCCGCCTCGGTGAGGGTGGTTGCATCGGCGATGGTGAACGGAACGTTCAGCAAGCGAGCCAGGGTTTCGGCCAGCAGGGTCTTACCCGAACCTGTCGGGCCGATCAGCAGGATGTTGCTCTTGCCGAGTTCGACCTCGTCATTCTTTTTGTCACGCTGGTTCAGGCGCTTGTAGTGGTTGTACACCGCTACGGCCAGTACCTTTTTCGCGCGTTCCTGACCAATAACATACTGGTCGAGGATGCCGCTGATTTCTTTAGGCGAAGGCAACTTATGCGCGCTGCTTTCGGCCTGGGCTTCCTGCACCTCCTCGCGGATGATGTCATTGCACAGGTCGACGCACTCGTCGCAAATGAAGACCGAGGGGCCGGCAATCAATTTGCGTACTTCATGCTGGCTTTTGCCACAGAAGGAGCAATAGAGCAGTTTGCCGTTGTCCTCGCCGTTGCGGGTGTCAGTCATTCGATCGATCCAAATCCGATAGGCTTGCAACACAAGATGAAGGCAATTGCGGGCTTTTTCAAGCCCGCAGATGATCGGACCTGCCGACCAACCTCATTTTGAGCTGCTTATTTTAAGCGGGGCGCTGGCTGATCACTTCATCGATCAGGCCATACTCACGTGCAGCTTCAGCGCTCATGAAATTGTCGCGATTGGTATCGCGCTCGATTTCTTCAAGCGTGCGCCCGCTGTGCTTGGCCATCAAGGTATTGAGGCGCTCGCGGATGAAGAGAATTTCCTTGGCATGGATTTCGATGTCCGATGCCTGGCCCTGGAAACCACCCAGTGGCTGGTGAATCATCACGCGCGAATTCGGCAGGCAGTAACGCTTGCCCTGGGCACCGGCAGTCAGCAAAAACGCACCCATGCTGCAAGCCTGACCGATACAGGTCGTCGAAACGTTGGGCTTGATGAACTGCATGGTGTCGTAGATCGACATGCCTGCGGTTACCGAACCGCCAGGGGAGTTGATATAGAGATGGATATCCTTGTCCGGGTTTTCGGCTTCAAGGAACAACAGTTGCGCACAGATCAGGTTGGCCATGTAGTCCTCTACCGGCCCCACCAGGAAGATCACGCGTTCCTTGAGCAGACGCGAATAGATGTCATAGGCACGTTCGCCACGGGCGGACTGCTCGATAACCATAGGGACCAGACCGCCTGCGGCCTGGATGTCAGAGCTCTGCTGATAAAAAGAATTGCGGGACATGTCTCGCAGTCACTCCCAAATAGTTATGTCTTGAATACGCATAAGCCAGCGCGAAGGCTGGCTTATGGTGTGTATTTCTTACCGCAGAACCATCAATCGGCTTGTGGAGCTTCCACCGGCTTGACCGCTTCTTCGTAAGAGACCGCTTTGTCGGTCACGCTAGCTTTCTGCAGAACAGTATCCACAACTTGTTCTTCCAGCACAACCGAACGGACTTCGTTCAGCTGCTGGTCGTTCTTGTAGTACCAGGACACCACTTGCTCAGGCTCTTGATAAGCCGAAGCCATTTCCTGGATCAGCTCGCGAACGCGGGCTTCGTCAGGCTTGAGTTCGAACTGCTTGACCACTTCAGCGACGATCAGGCCCAGTACGACGCGGCGCTTGGCCTGCTCTTCGAACAGCTCGGCCGGCAGTTGGTCCGGCTTGATGTTGCCGCCGAACTGTTGAACGGCCTGGACGCGCAGACGGTTCACTTCGTTGTCCAGCAGGGCCTTCGGCACTTCGATCGGGTTTGAAGCCAGCAGACCGTCCATGACCTGGTTCTTGACCTTGGACTTGATGGCCTGGCGCAACTCACGCTCCATGTTCTTGCGAACTTCGGCGCGGAAACCTTCCAGGCCGGTTTCCTTGATGCCGAACTGGGCGAAGAATTCTTCGTTCAGCTCAGGCAGCTTCGGCTCCGAAACGCTGTTGACGGTCACGGTGAACTCGGCGGCCTTACCCGCCAGGTCCAGGTTCTGGTAGTCCTCAGGGAAGGTCACGTTCAGGACGCGTTCTTCACCGGCCTTGGCGCCGACCAGGCCATCTTCGAAACCAGGGATCATGCGACCGGAGCCCAGCACCAGCTGGGTGGCCTTGGCGGAACCGCCGGCGAACACTTCACCGTCGACCTTGCCGACGAAATCGATGTTCAACTGGTCTTCGTTCTGGGCAGCACGATCAGTCGTTTCGAAGCGAGTGTTCTGCTTGCGCAGGATGTCGAGCATCTTGTCCAGGTCGGCATCCGAAACGTCGGCGCTCAGGCGCTCGACAGCAATGGATTCGAAACCGGCAACAGTGAACTCAGGGAACACTTCGAACGTGGCAACGAACTCGAGGTCCTTGCCTTTTTCCAGCACTTTAGGCTCGACGGAAGGAGCGCCAGCCGGGTTCAGCTTCTGCTCGACCACTGCTTCGTAGAACGAAGACTGGATCACGTCGCCCACGGCTTCCTGGCGCGCGTCAGCTTCGTAACGCTGACGAATCACGCTCATTGGCACCTTGCCTGGGCGGAAACCTGGGATTTTGGCCTTTTGGGCAGTCTGCTGCAGACGCTTGTTGACCTGAGTCTCGATACGCTCAGCTGGCACGGTGATGCTCATGCGGCGCTCAAGAGCAGATGTATTTTCAACAGAAACTTGCATGGATATTCCTCGTTGCACAGACGTTGGCCGGGCGTTTCCGACCCCAGAATCAAGGGCATGCATTCTAGTAGGTCAAACTCAAGAAGTCACCCTACTGAAAACGCGCTGGAAACAGGCTCCGGATTTAGGACGGGACAAACGGTCATGCCCCGCCCGGATTGCAAATACAGCCGATTCAGTCCAGGGCTCTGCGCCAATGCTTCTATATATAGAAGCGATTTGTCCGGTCACACATTTTCCGGTCCCACAAGAGACCAACGGACGCATCACGCATCATCACGAAACAAATTCGCGACGAATCAACCACTGCACCTCATTCCGAAATGGCGCCGAACAGCAAAGCCAAAACCGCTGGAAACGAAAACGGCGCAGCCCTTTTCAGGTTCTGCGCCGTTCTCTGCTAATTAAATAGCGACTTGTATGGTGCGGACGGAGAGACTCGAACTCTCACACCTTGCGGCGCTGGAACCTAAATCCAGTGTGTCTACCAATTCCACCACATCCGCGTATCAAGCTTTTAAAGCAAAGGCGCCAGACCGTTAAATCTGGCGCCTTTCTAGAATATGGGGTGGACGATGGGGATCGAACCCACGACAACGGGAGTCACAATCCCGTGCTCTACCAACTGAGCTACGCCCACCATATTGCCTTGTTGCCTTACTTGTGCCAAAGCTGCCTAATGGCGCACCCGGCAGGACTCGAACCTGCGACCATCCGCTTAGAAGGCGGATGCTCTATCCAGCTGAGCTACGGGCGCCTTTTTAATCTGTATTCTTGGACGATTACAAACTAAGTGCTTTCAGCTTCACCGAGTTTAAACAACCAACTCTGCTCCACCTTCTTAACCAGTGCTAGGCTGTGCCCGACAAGTGCGACGAATGTTATAGACGGCCCGATAGGTCGTCAACTCTTTTTTAAAAAAAATTCATTTAATTAAAGGGGTTAGGGGAATTTACAGACCAAGCGCCTTTGCCCTCACGCCTCGGCATGCGAGAATGCGCTCTCTTTTTTTCCCCTCTCGATGGTTAACCACGCGCAATGACTGCACAACTTATCGACGGCAAATCGATCGCCGCCAGCCTGCGCCAGCAGATCGCCCAACGAGTCACCGAGCGCCGCCAGCAAGGCCTGCGTACGCCCGGCCTTGCGGTGATCCTGGTCGGCAGCGATCCTGCCTCTCAGGTTTATGTCTCGCACAAGCGTAAAGACTGTGAAGAGGTCGGCTTCCTTTCCCAGGCCTACGACCTGCCTTCCGAAACCACTCAGCAAGCGCTGGCCGATCTGATCGACCGCCTCAACGATGATCCAAACATCGATGGCGTCCTTCTCCAGCTGCCCCTCCCTGAACACCTGGATGCTTCGAAGCTGTTGGAGCGCATCCGCCCCGACAAAGACGTCGATGGTTTCCACCCTTATAACGTCGGCCGCCTCGCCCAGCGCATTCCACTGCTGCGCCCGTGCACACCCAAGGGCATCATGACCTTGCTGGAAAGCACCGGTGTGGACCTTTACGGGCTCGACGCCGTGGTAGTTGGCGCCTCCAATATCGTTGGGCGTCCAATGGCCATGGAACTTCTGTTGGCCGGCTGCACCGTCACCGTAACCCACCGTTTCACCAAGGACCTGGCTGGCCACGTCGGCCGGGCCGACCTGGTGGTGGTTGCCGCCGGCAAGCCTGGCCTGGTCAAGGGCGAATGGATCAAGGAAGGCGCCATCGTCATCGACGTGGGCATCAACCGCCAGGACGACGGCAAGCTGGTCGGCGACGTGGTGTATGAGACCGCCCTGCCCCGCGCCGGCTGGATCACTCCGGTGCCTGGCGGCGTTGGCCCGATGACTCGCGCCTGCCTGCTGGAGAACACGCTGTACGCGGCCGAGACGCTGCATAGCTGACAGCAGCCCCAACCCAACCTGTGGGAGCGAGCGTGCTCGCGATAGCGGACACCAGCCAACATATCCGTTGACTGACACGCCCCTATCGCGTGCGCGCTCGCTCCCACAGGTAGTTCAGGGGCCGGCGCTTTGATCAGACTCGCGCGCTCGAACTACATTTTTTTCAGATTCAATTCCCCAGAATCAGCCTTCCATTAAACTTTATTTATTCAAGTGTCCTGGTGGCACCGGCATATAGCGCCATCTTCACCCATACTCATAAAATGCGGCGGTTTTTCAACAAGCCACTGCTCAACGAGCACTCTTAACTCTATCGAGTCTACTCGCGTGAAAATCCGTCTTTCGATCATCAGCCTGTTTTTTGCTTTCACAGGTCCTTTCATCACGCAAAACGTCATCGCGCAGGAAACCATTGCGGCCCCAAGGGACACGTCGAAACTGCAAGTCGCTTCCGGCAGCGCCATCCTGTTGGACCTGCAGAGCGACAAAGTGGTGTATTCGAGCAATCCCGACGTCGTGGTGCCGATCGCGTCGGTGACCAAGTTGATGACTGGCCTGATCGTGTTGGATGCCAAGCAGAACCTGGATGAATACATCTCCATGACCATCGCCAACACGCCAGAAATGAAAGGCGTGTATTCCCGGGTCAAGCTCAACAGCGAACTGTCGCGCCGGGATACGCTGCTGATTGCACTGATGTCTTCGGAAAACCGCGCCGCTGCAAGCCTTGCCCACCATTACCCGGGTGGTTACGCGGCATTCATTGCAGCGATGAACGCCAAGGCCAAGGCCCTGGGCATGACCAGCACCCATTATGTCGAACCCACCGGCCTGTCCATCCACAACGTGTCGACCGCCCGGGACCTGACGAAACTGCTGATCGCCGCCCGCAAATACCCTTTGCTAAGTGAACTGAGCACCACCAAGGAAAAGACCGTAACGTTCCGCAAACCGGTCTATAGCCTGGGCTTTCGCAACACCGATCATCTGGTTCACAAGGCCAACTGGGATATTCAATTGACCAAGACCGGTTTCACCAACCAGGCGGGTCACTGCCTCGTATTGGTGACCAAGATGGGCAATCGTCCGATGGCACTGGTCATTCTCGACGCGTTTGGCAAATACACTCACTTCGCCGATGCAAGCCGCATCCGTAGCTGGGTCGAGACAGGCAAAAGCGCCAGCGTCCCGGCCGTGGCCTTGCAGTACAAGGCCGCGAAGAATCTCAAGAGTCGCCAGAGCGGTGTGGTGGAAGCGTCCAAATAGGACGGGACAGGCCAGCAAATGAAATAGCCCCGACTCGTCGGGGCTATTTGCATTCAGGGCTTCAAATCACCCAGCGGGTCATAAGGCCTGGAAGAAGGCGGATCCTGGTCCTTCTCGTCCCGGGGCGCCTTGGCCGGCCCTATCGGGTCGACTTGAGGGTCGTCGAGGTCCGGGGAGTCGGGATCGAATCCCAGATCATCGTCGCCGGATGAATGTTCGGAAGAATGCGGTCCCGAAGGTGTTTTCGACTGTGCCATAGCTGCCTCCTCGAATCATGGCCCGGAGACTCCGGGCCCTGACGGTAAGAACGCGAGGCATGCCGAGTCGTGCCCGGCAGGTGACGAACGGGGCCGGCACTCAGCGGGCGGCACCCAACGCCTTGGTGGCACGCGCTGCCGCCTGTTCCTGCC
This sequence comes from Pseudomonas frederiksbergensis, assembly GCF_035751725.1. Classification (GTDB taxonomy): domain Bacteria; phylum Pseudomonadota; class Gammaproteobacteria; order Pseudomonadales; family Pseudomonadaceae; genus Aquipseudomonas; species Aquipseudomonas frederiksbergensis_A. Next base: position 3,799,898 of record NZ_CP142104.1, read on the forward strand.
CTGCCCCGGCCAATTCATCGGCGGCTTTCAACCAGCGCTGCGAATCGACATTGGCCGGCAGTTGCCCAGGCTGCTGGATCAATACCGCCCAACCGCCAGCGCCTTTGAAAGCCGACTCGAATGCACTGAAACTCATCAAGGAACGGCGATTCATGCCCGAGCGCAGCAGCACCGTGCGCTTCTGTCGGTTATAACCGGCAAGGATCGCGTAGCGCGGCTCAGTCCAGAACGCCGAGCCCTCGGTATAGCGCAGCAACACCGGGTAACCGGCGGCCACCTGTTCGAGCAATGCACCTAGCTCTCCGTCGAGGGGATACACCACCAGCCCATATTCACGCGCCAGAGTTTGCAGATTCTGCTGCAAACGGGCCTCGCCGCCGGGCAGGTGCAATGGTTTTTCCAACAGCCCTGGGGTAATCACGGTGCCTTGCAGCGTCAACAAGGCCGCCAGGGATTGCGGCGCGCCCTGGAACATTTCGCCACGGAAGAACGGCACGCTGTTGAGCTCGACCCGTTCAGGCAGACGCTTGATCTGCGGCGACACGCTTCCCGCGCAACCCGCCAGGGCGGCGAGACACACCATTGCCACTACCAGTGATCGAAAAGATGAAATTACCGACGACATGATGACTCTCTTATTCAGACAGCCCCGGCGTCAAGGCCGGGCTTGGGCCGACGATCATAAGTCGCGCGCCGGCCTGGGTATAGCCATAAGCGACAGTTTCGGCACCGCGATAGAACCAACCGATCCGTTGCTAACGCCAGGGATCGACTGCCGGTAACACTTGAGCGACTAGACTGTCCATTGTAGTGAGTGCATAGCCCGGTTCCGGGCAGAAGGAGGCACAGATGAGCCTGATGACGACTATTGTGATGCTGGTATTCGGCTGGCTGAGCGTAGCGGCGGCCATGTTGTGGGGCGTGCTGCGGATCGCCCGCCGTCACCATCCCGCCCCAAGGCCGGAAGCGCAGCACACCTCGAAATCTTCCAGGCGCCCCGCCACCGCGCACTAGGTTTCCAATGCCATGAAAAAGCCGCCCGGGCGTTCAACCCGGGCGGCTTTTGTCTGCCTTGGATCAGGCTTCGTCGACCAAGGCCTTCTGCTTGGCGCGACGGGACAGCATGTTCAGCACTTCGATAGCCGCCGAGAAGGCCATGGCCGCGTAGATATAGCCCTTCGGCACATGGGCACCAAAACCTTCGGCGATCAGCGTCATGCCGATCATGATCAGGAAGCCCAGGGCCAACATGACCACGGTGGGGTTGTCGTTGATGAATTTCGCCAGCGGCTCGGCGGCTAGCAGCATCACCAGTACCGAAACCACTACCGCAATAATCATGATCGGCAAGTGCTCGGTCATGCCCACCGCCGTGATGATGCTGTCGATGGAAAACACCAGGTCAAGCATGAGGATCTGACCGATCGCGGCGGCAAACCCCAGGGTGACGCCAGAAGTGGCCGACTTCGGATCATCGGGCGCCGGGTCCATGCTGTGATGGATCTCGGTGGTCGCCTTCCACAACAGGAACAGGCCACCGGCGATCAGGATCATGTCCTTCCAGGAAAACGCCTGGCCGAGAATTTCGATGACAGGCTCCGTCAATTGGACGATGAAGGCGATGGTGCTCAGCAGGCCCAGGCGCAGGATCAACGCCATGCCGATACCGATCCGCCGCGCCTTGGCACGGTGTTGCTCGGGCAACTTGTTGGTCAAGATCGAAATAAAGATCAGGTTATCGATGCCAAGCACGATTTCCATGACGACCAGGGTTGCCAAGGCAATCCAGGCGGTGGGGCTGGCGGCGAGCTGTAACAAGTAATCCATGGGTCAGTCCTGACTCGATATGACGGGGTTAAATGGTCTTGGTGGGGGATTGGGATTCTTCTGTGTCTTTCTCAGGCTCTTTCTTGGGACTGATCAGTCCACCCGTGGCCTCGCTGAGGGCTTGTTCGGCCGCCTTGTGCGTATCATCGATGGCTTGCTTGGCCGTTTCGACCGCTTGCTCCTTTAACTGCTCGGCCAGTTGCTGAGCACTTTTTTCCGCTTGTTCGCAGCCCACCAGGGCTGTCGTGGAAAACGCGAGCAAGGCTGCAAGCCCCACGTATTTGTACTTCATGCGCAATGCCTCTCAGGGAATAGACGGAGCCCGAAGATGGCTCACCGATGGCCCGGGATTCTAGAGGCGTAAATACTTCAGGAAAATTCGTATTTTCAGCGGCTATACTTCGGTTTTTACGAAGCGGCGCACGCCATGCTCAATTATCGACAGCTGCATTATTTCTGGGTGGTGGCGAAAACCGGCAGCATCGTACGGGCCTGCGAGCAACTGAACCTGACCCCGCAAACCATCAGCGGACAGATTTCACTGTTCGAACAAACCTACAACATCAAGCTGTTCCGCCGAGTCGGACGCCAATTGGAACTGACCGAGGCCGGCCGCCAGACGTTGCCTTACGCCGAGCACATGTTCCAACTGGGCGGTGAGTTGGAGCTGATGCTGCGGGCACAGCCCAACGAGCAGCAAACGCTGTTCCGGGTTGGGGTGGCGGATGTCGTCCCCAAGTCCATCGTTTATCGACTGCTGGCGCCGACCATGGAATTGAGCGAGCCGCTGCGCATCACCTGTCGCGAAGACAAGCTCGAACGCCTGTTGGCGGACCTGGCTATCCAGCGCCTGGACCTGGTGATATCCGACAGCCCGATGCCAAGCCATTTGGACATCAAGGGCTACAGTCAGAAATTGGGGGAATGCGGGATCAGTTTTTTTGCCACCCCGGCACTGGCCGACCGTCATGGACAGGATTTCCCCCACGGCCTGCATGACGCCCCGCTCCTGATCCCCGGACCGGAGACGGTCGTGCGCAGCCGACTGCAACGCTGGTTCGCCGAACAACAAATCCAGCCACGCATCGTCGGTGAATTCGATGACAGCGCGCTGATGCAGGCATTTGGCCAATCAGGCAGCGGGATCTTCATCGGTCCCAGCGTGATCGCCGAGGAGGTCAAGCAGCAATACGGCGTGCAGGTGATCGGCCAGACCGATGCCGTGAGCGAGTCGTTCTACGCTATTTCGGTCGAGCGCAAGGTCAGCCATCCGGGCATCGTCGCGATCGCCGAAGGGGCGCGGCGCGAACTGTTCAGCGTCTAGCGCTGCATGCAGGCGGCAGGTGGCTTGAAGGCCATCAGCAATAGCGCCAGCAGGATCGATACCAGAATGAACCCCGCCGCGGCGAAACCGACCTTGCCCAACCCGAGGGTGTCGATGACCCGCCCACCTACCATCGCGCCCAGGCCGATTCCCAGGTTCGCACCGGCGATATTCAGCGACGCGGCAAACGCCGGAGCTTGCGGCGCGGCCTTCATCAACCGGACATGGCTGACCAAAAACAGTGCAGCCTGGGTCACCCCCCAAATGCCCAGCGCGGCAGCCAGCCCCAGGGTCGAATGGATGCTCGGCACCAGCGCGACCATGCCGCCGATCATGAACAGGCAGAACACCATCGACGCGATCAACGGGTGCCGGTCCACCGCTCGACCGCCCAGGGAATTGCCCAGCAAGCCCACGGCGCCGAAGCCCATCAGGCACCAGCCTACAAGCGTGCCGTCGAAACCGGCCAGGCGCTCAAGGATATCGGCGAGGTAGGTGTAGGCGGTGAACATGCCGCTGAACACCAGGATCGACAACAGCACATGCCCTTGCATCAATGGGCTATGCAATATCTTGAATTGCGAGCGCAAGCTCACCTGGTGCTGGTGCAGGTCTGTCTTCGGCAGGTAGATAAACAACAGCAGTGCCTTGGCGAATGCGATGACCGCCAGGATTGCAAAAGCGCTTCGCCAGCCGAATGCATCGCTGATCAGCGTACCCACCGGAATACCGAACACAGTGGCGCAGACGATGCCGAAGCCGATCCGGGCGATCGCTCGCCCGGCGAATTGCGGCCCGACGATGTCCACCGCTGTTTCACTGGCCAACGCCCAGAACACCGGCAGGCCCAGTGCGGGAATCAGCCGGGCGACGGCCATGACCCAGATGTTGGGCGCCAATGCTGCCAGGGTGTTGGCCAGGCCGAACATTACCAGCACGCTGATAAACAATTTGCGACGTTCAACCCGGGCGAACCAGGCCGTCAGGAACGGCCCGAACGCAGCGACGGTAAACGCGAACAACGTCACCAGCAGCCCCGCCTGGGGGATGGTGACGTGCAGGTCGCGGGCGATGGAAGGCAGCAGGCCAACGATGATGAATTCCGTGGTCAACACCGTGAAACCAGCGGCGGACAACAGGAAAATGGGCAACAGCATGGGAGACTCCGAGAAAACGACGACACCAGCGATAGCCAAAGGCCCGCTGGAGAGTATGAAAAAGTGAATAGGACAAAGCCTACCAGAATGCCCCCGTCAGCAAAACGTGTTCAAACATGCAGGTGACGGATCGTCACAGGTCCGTCAGATTTTTCGTCGGGCTGTGATAAAGTCCGCGGCCTGCAAACGCTCTACCTTCTTTCGGTCCCGTCCAAGTGGCCTGCCGGCTCGTTGCCCCGTTCGGCTGACCGTTACACATAAAAAAATCAGAGATACCGTTATGACAGCTGTCTCCCCTTCTCTATTGCACCGCCTCAAAAGCACTGGCTTGGTCACGCAGATCATTATTGGCCTGATCGCCGGTATCGTCCTGGCATTGCTGGCGCCGGACCTGGCGAAATCCACTGAGTTCATCGGCAAGGTTTTCGTATCCGCGCTGAAGGCGGTGGCACCAATCCTGGTGTTCGTGCTGGTCATGGCCTCGATCGCCAACCATAAGCACGGCCAGGAAACCCACATCCGGCCGATCCTGTTCCTTTACCTGCTGGGCACCTTCGCGGCCGCCGTGGTTGCGGTCATTGCCAGCACGTTGTTCCCCTCCAGCCTGGTGCTGAGCACTCAGGACGTCGCGGTCACCGCGCCAGGTGGCATCAGCGAAGTGCTGCAAAGCCTGGCACTGAGCGTCGTCGACAACCCCGTCCGTGCATTGATGAACGGTAACTTCATCGGCATCCTGGCCTGGGCCATCGGCATGGGCATCGCTATTCGCCACGCCGGCCAAACCACGCGCACCGTCCTTGAGGACTTGTCCAATGGCGTGACCGTGATCGTGCGCCTGGTGATCCGCTTCGCCCCGCTGGGGATTTTCGGGCTGGTGGCTTCGACTCTCGCCACTTCCGGCTTCAGCGCCCTGCTCGGCTATCTGCACCTGCTGATCGTATTGATCGGCTGCATGTTGTTCGTGGCACTGGTGATCAACCCGCTCATCGTGTTCTGGAAGCTGCGTCGCAACCCGTACCCGCTGGTGTTTACCTGCCTGCGCGAGAGCGGGATTACCGCGTTCTTCACCCGCAGCTCCGCGGCGAACATCCCGGTAAACCTGGAATTGAGCAAGCGCCTCGGCCTGCATGAGGATACTTACTCGGTTTCGATCCCGCTGGGCGCGACCATCAACATGGCCGGCGCGGCTATCACCATCACGGTCCTGACGCTGGCCGCCGTGCACACCCTGGGCATCGTGGTGGACGTTCCCACGGCCGTGCTGCTGAGTGTCGTTGCCGCCGTCTGCGCCTGCGGTGCTTCCGGGGTGGCGGGCGGGTCGCTGTTGCTGATTCCGCTGGCGTGCAGCCTGTTTGGCATTCCTAGCGAAATCGCCATGCAAGTGGTCGCGGTGGGCTTCATCATCGGGGTGCTGCAGGATTCGGCTGAAACCGCGTTGAATTCGTCTACCGATGTCTTGTTCACGGCAGCGGCTTGCCTGGGCGAAGAAGAGCGGGCGCGTCGCACAGCCTAAGCAATGCGCTGGCTGCGGACAGCCACAAAAAAGCCCGGGACGGCTCACACCGTTCCGGGCTTTTTCATGCCCGCGGGATTAGAACGCGCCCATGTAATCGCGCTTGCCCACTTCCACACCGTTGTGACGCAGCAAGGCGTACGCAGTGGTCACGTGGAAGAAAAACTGCGGCAAGCCGTACGTCAGCAGGTAATTCTGGCCCGTGAAGCGTTTTTCCTTCGGTGTGCCCGGACGGGTCACGATCTCGATGCCTTCCTTGCCATCGATCTGCTCGGCACTGATACCGTCAATGAAAGCCAGCACCTTGGCGATCAGGGCTTGCAGCTCAGCGAAGGTGGTCTCGTTGTCGTCGTACTTCGGCACTTCAATCTCGGCCAGGCGCGCGGACACGCCCTTGGCGAAGTCCACGGCGATCTGCACCTGGCGTACCAACGGGAACATGTCCGGGAACAGGCGCGCTTGCAGGAGCGCATTCGGATCGATGTTTTTCGAGGTGGCGTGGGCTTCGGCCTTGTTCAAGACATCGCTCAGGGCGTTGAGCATCTGCTTGAAAACCGGGACGGAGGCGGCGTACAGGGAAATAGTCATGGCGATCTCATGGAATGGTAGAAGAAGATGAATCAAACGTGGGCGATTATAGCCACGGCTTGTTGCGCACCTTGTCTTTTATTGCGCAAGGATTACGCTAGGCGCCTTCCACAGCATAGGGAACGCGCGATGAGCATCGAAGAACAAGGCCCGGCCGAAGAACCGCGGCTCAACAGCACGGAAATCCGCATTCTCGGCGCCCTGGTCGAAAAGCAGGCCACCAATCCCGAGTCCTACCCTCTCACCCTGAATGCACTGGTGCTGGCCTGCAACCAGAAAACCAGTCGCGAACCTGTGATGAACCTCAATCCGGGACAAGTCGGCCAAAGCCTGCGGGCCTTGGAGGGCCGGGGTTTTACCCGATTGGTGATGGGCAGCCGCGCCGACCGCTGGGAGCACCGGGTCGACAAGGCGCTGGAATTGGTGCCAGCCCAAGTGATCCTGATGGGGTTGCTGTTCTTGCGCGGGCCGCAAACCGTCAACGAACTGCTGACCCGCAGCGGTCGCATGCATGATTTCGAGGACACCGAACAGGTGGTGCACCAGCTGGAGCGCCTGATCGCTCGTGGCTTGGCGCTGTTGGTGCCACGCCAGGCCGGCCAACGCGAAGATCGTTATGTGCATGCCATGGGCGACCCGGCGGACATCGAGGCGATCCTCGCCGCGCGTCAACAGCCGGCCGAACGCAGCACCGCGGGCGGCGTATCGCTGGAACGTATCGAAGAACTCGAAGCGCGAATCGCGGCGCTGGAAGAACGGCTGGCACGGCTGGAATAACGGCGCTTACCCGGCCCGGGCAAATGCCACGGCTTTGTCGAACTGGTCGTGGTTGGGCCGGACCCCGGTGTACAGGACGAACTGCTCCAGGGCTTGGATCGCGATGACCTCCAGCCCTGTGATCACGCGCTTGCCTTGCGCCTGGGCGCGCACGATCAATGGTGTTTCCGAAGGAATCGCCACGACATCGAACACGGTCTCGGCCGCAGCGATGGCGGCGGGCTCGAATGCCAGTTGGTCTGCTTCCGCACCGCCGGTCATGCCGATCGGTGTGACGTTGATCAGCATCTGTGGGCGCCGATCACCCAGTTCGGCTTGCCATTCGTAACCCAAGGAATCGGCGAGGGCCCGGCCAGTGGTTTCGTTGCGAGCCACGATCAAGCCATTTTTGTAGCCACCGTCGCGCAAGGCGCTGGCAACTGCCTTGGCCATGCCACCGCTGCCACGCAGGGCAAACGTGGATTCCTTGGGCACGGCATGGTGCTGCAACAGTTGCGCGATGGCGATGTAGTCCGTGTTGTACGCCTTCAGATGACCGTTGGTATTGACGATGGTGTTGATCGACTGGATGGCCGCGGCGGAAGGGTCCAGCTCATCGACCAAGGCAATGCAGGCCTCCTTGAATGGCATCGACACACCGCAACCGCGGATGCCCAGGGCGCGGATACCGCCCACGGCCCCGGGCAGATCCTGGCTGGTGAATGCCTTGTAATAGAAATTCAGACCCAACTGCTCATACAGGTGATTGTGAAAACGCAGGCCGAAATTGCCCGGGCGTCCCGATAGCGACATGCATAGCTGGGTGTCTTTGTTGGGGGTCATCTGCATGTTCGTCTCCTTCAAACCAATTTCGGATGGGCGGGCGCGCTGTCCCGACCGGTTCATTCGATGATCTGACACCGGGTGCAGCGAGCCGACTCGGCGTCCGGTAAAAAAAACCGCCACAGACCTTACACAATATTTACCCAACGGCGTCGAAAATCCTGGGAAAATCGCTGTCAGAGCAAGTATCCCCGCGCCCCTACTCGGGTCTGCTACAGGCCACAGGCGCCGGGGCCGGAACGAGGAAACGCCATGAAACGCAAACTCCCCATCATCGCCCTGCTCGTGGGGGCACTCGCGGTCACCGGCCAGGCATCCGCCCATGGCCGCGGTGGTTGGGAGGGGCCCGCAGTGTTCGGTGCCATCGTCGGCTCTGCCATTGTCGGCTCCGCGCTCATCAACCGTGACCGGCCGGTGTACGTCCAGCAACCGGTCTACGTGCAGCCACAGCCGGTCTATGTGCAGCAGCCTCCACCGGTCTACTACCAACCGCAGCCGGTGTATATCGAGCAACCGATCTACTATCGCCCGGCCCCGGTGTATTACGGCCCTCCGAGGGGCTATTACTACGGTCCGCCACGTGGGCACTACGGCCGATGGTAAACAGTGCCCCTTGAGCTGAACAAAAAAGCAGCCTGTGATCGATGATCACAGGCTGCTTTTTATTGGGTCAAAATGCCCGTTGCAGGGTCTAGACGTGCTCGCTGCTTTTCAATCGCACCGGGCCATGTTCTGCGGTCGGATGGTCAGGCGCGGCGACCACGGGAATCTCATTGCCGTCGCAGTCGTGCAATTTGCCGTCGCTGAAATAATCCCCCTCGCGCAGCGCCGCCAGATCCTGATAACGCAGCACCCGTTCGGTGCCGGCGGCGAATACCGATTGCTGATCGGAGTTGCCGGCGGTGAAGTGGTTGAAGGCCAGGTTCAGCACGATGGCCATGATGGCCGACGAACTGATGCCGGAATGGAAGATCGTCGCGAACCAGCTCGGGAAATGGTCGTAGAAGTTCGGCGCGGCGATCGGGATCATGCCGAAGCCGATGGAGGTAGCGACGATGATCAGGTTGACGTTGTTGCGATAATCGACCTTCGACAGCGTGCGGATACCGCTGGCGGCGACGGTACCGAACAGCACGATACCGGCGCCGCCGAGCACTGAAGTCGGCACGGCGGCGATCACCCGCCCCATGAACGGCAACAGCCCGAGCACCACCAGGAACACGCCGCCCGTTGCCACCACGAAACGACTCTTGATCCCGGTCACGGCCACCAGTCCAACGTTCTGGGCAAAGGCGCTCTGGGTGAACGACCCGAAAATCGGCGCGATCATGCTCGACAGCATGTCGGCCCGCAAGCCGTTGCCCAGGCGCCGGGAGTCGACCTTGGTGTCGATGATCTCCCCCACCGCGAGGATGTCGGCCGAAGTTTCCACCAGCGTCACCATGATCACGATGCACATCGACAGGATTGCGGCGATATGAAAGGTCGGCATGCCAAAGTGAAACGGTGTCGGGAAGCCGAACATCGGGCCCTCACCCACCGATGAAAAATCCGCCATGCCAAGAAACACCGCGATGACCGTACCGATGACCATCGCCAACAGGATCGATAGCCGGGAAATCGTCGCGCTGCCCATCTTGCTCAGCACCAGCACCAGTACCAGGGTCACGGCGGCCAAGCCAATGTTGGCCATGCTGCCGAAATCCGGTGCATGGCTGTTCCCGCCCATTGCCCAGCGTGCCGCCACGGGCATCAATGTCAGGCCGATGGTGGTGATCACGATGCCGGTAACCAAGGGTGGGAAAAAACGCGTGATGCGGGAAAACACCGGGGTAATCAGCAGGCCGATCAAGGAAGCGGCGATTACCGCGCCGAGGATGGCCTGGAAACCCCCTTCTCCACCGGTGCCGACAATCGCAACCATGGTCGCGACACCAGAAAACGAAACGCCCTGGACCAGTGGCAGTTGGCAACCAAAAAATGGCAGGCCGAGGGTTTGCAACAACGTCGCCAGCCCTCCTGCGAACAGCGAAGCAGCGATCAGCAGACCGATGTCGGCAGCGGACAACCCGGCCGCCTGGCCGATGATCAAGGGCACCGCGACGATGCCACCGTACATGGTCAACACATGTTGCAGGCCGTAAGCCATATTCGCGCCGACGCCGAGGTTTTCGTCCTCGGGCCGTGGGAGTGAAACATGGGGCGTTTTCATGGTTCGGGGATTCCCTGTTTTTTGTTATGCGCACACTGTATTCAAAACTCAGGACAAATGTCCATAGAGTTGTATACAACTTGTTGCGCAAGCGTGACGAACAGGGATTGCAATTCCTAAACCAAAACGGTCAGAACATCATGCCAAAAGTTCTTTAATCGCGGGCCGCAGTAATTCCCGGGGCGGTACGGTGAGGCCGAACTCCGTTTCCAGCAGCGCGATCAGCTCATCGGCGTCGCTGATGGTGCGTCGTTCGCTTTCGTGTCCAATCCGGTGCACGGCATAGCTGTTGCCATTGAGCGTCTTGCGAATTCCCTCACCTGTGCGGGCGACCATCAGCCTGCCCATGAATGGCGATTCAGGGTGGGAGCAGACATACCAATTGCCAACGATGTAGTCGATTTCCTCCTGGCGTTGCAGGTCGAAGAGGTACATCGGGCGCCATTCATCGCCGACCTCGGCGCGCAACATGTAGCCGTCCTGGCTGATGTCGATGCGATACGGTTCGTGAGGCGTGGGCTGGACATCGCGGTTGTCCAGCAAGAGCGGCGCGGTGGGCACCATGCCGCCAAAGCCGACGTCGGTGACATAGCGCACCCCATCCAGCGTCACCACGCTCAAGCGATGGGTACGCGCGGGCCAGGCGCCCTCCGGTGCGTTCATCACGACGCGTCCGGTGATGCCTCGGGCATCGAAGCCCAGCGCCTGCAACAATGCCAGGAACAACTGATTGAGTTCATAGCAATAACCGCCACGACCTTGTTCAAAGACCTTTCGCTCGACCGTCTCCAGATCGATGGGCACAGGCTGGCGCAGCAGCGTCGAGAGGGTCTCGAAGGGAAACTCGGCGGTATGGCGCCATTGAAGCTGGCGCAGCGTATCCAGCGTGGGAGGCGGCGCCGTGTCGAAACCCAGGCGTCGCAGGTAGCGACCGGTATCGCTCAGTCGAGATTGGCTCATGGGGGATATCCTTTCCTGTCAGGAGGCAGGGCTTTCGGTTAGCTCGCTGCAATTGGGCAGGTATAAGGCATTTCCCTGCTACGGACAAATCTGACGAGGGTTGGCCCGCTCGAACCCTCAACGCCGCTTTCGCGAAGACAACCGGATCCAGGTCGGCGCGTGGTCGCTGGGATGCTCCTGGTTCCTGACCCAGGCATCCACGCCCGCATCGCTCAGGTAGGCGCTGGCCACCGGGTTGAGCAGCAGGTGGTCGATGCGCAGCCCAGAGTTTTTTTGCCAGTGCTGGCGGAAGTAATCCCAGAACGTGTAGATCCGCTCTTGCGGATAGAGATGACGCAAGGAGTCGGTCCACCCCTGGTCCAGCAACCGCTGATAACACTCACGGCTTTCAGGCTGCAGCAGCGCGTCCTTGAGCCAGGAGCGCGGGTTATAGATATCCATGTCGGTGGGCACCACATTGTAGTCCCCGGCCAATACCACCGGATGGTCGCTCGCCTGGAGTGCCTGCGCATACTCGATCAGGCGTTCGAACCAGGCCAGCTTGTAGTCGAACTTCGGACCTGGCTGGGGATTGCCATTGGGCAGGTAGAGGCAGCCCACCAGGACGCCATGCACCGCTGCTTCCAGATAACGGCTGTGACTGTCATCCTCTCCTCCTGGCAGGCCGCGTCGGCTCTCCAAAGGTTGCGCATCGCGGGCCAGGATCGCCACACCGTTCCACGACGCCTGGCCATGCCAGATCGATCCGTATCCCACCGACTCCAGCTCCGCGGCCGGGAAATCCTTGTCCGCCGCCTTGAGCTCCTGCAGACAGGCAATGTCGGGTTTTTCCCGCTCCAGCCATTCCAGCAGGTTAGGTAGCCGTGCCCGAATGCCGTTGATGTTGAAAGTCGCAATCCGCAGGTTCTTCATGGGCGAAAATTTCCTGAATGCCAAGACTTAGTTGTGACCGGCGACAGGCCCCACGGGTTGCAACCATCGCTCAGGAACCGGTTCGCGAGAATGACTGGCCGCTTTCGAGCAGGTCGGCGAATGCCTGCTTGTCGATGGGCCGGCTGAGGAAATAGCCCTGGACTTCGTGGCACTCATCCGTGCCCAGTGAACCCAACTGCGCCAGGGTTTCCACGCCCTCCGCCGTGACGGTCAAGCCCATTGCCTTGCCCAGGTTGATGATCGCCTGGACCACCGCCCGGTCGTTACTGCTGTTGCTCATCGAGGCAATGAAGCGCTTGTCGATCTTGATGCCATCGAACGGGTACGTGCGCAGATAACCGAGGGACGAGTAACCGGTACCAAAGTCGTCCATGTTCAAGCGCACCCCCAACTCCTTTAGCGCATTCATCACCTGGAGTGCGCCATCGACGTCGTTCAGCATGACGTTTTCGGTAATCTCCAGTTCGAGGCGACTCGCCGGGAAGTGGGTTTCGATCAATACCTGGCGCACATCCTCGACGACATCACTGCGCTCGAATTGCGCCGGTGACAGATTGACCGAAACCATCAGCGTTCCCGGCCAGGTCAGCGCGGTTTCACATGCCTCGCGCAGCACCCAGCGCGAGAGCGGGACGATCAGGTCGGTTTGCTCGGCCAGCGGGATAAAGGCATCGGGGCCCAACAGTCCCTGGGTTGGATGTTGCCAGCGTACCAGCGACTCGACCGCGACGATCTCCCGACCGTCGACGGTGTAGCGTGGCTGGAAATGCAGGATGAATTCGTTGTTTTTCACCGCTTGGCGCAGGTCGCTTTCCAGCTGGCGACGATGCTGGATCTGATCGTTCATGTGCGAGGCGAAATAGCACCAGGTCTTCTTGCCCTCGGACTTGGCCTGGTACAGCGCGATGTCGGCGCAGCGGATCAACTCGCCCGGCAGGTAGCCTTGGCGTCGGCTCACGGCGATGCCGATGCTCGCGCCAATGTGCAAGGAATGAGACTCGTAGTGGATCGGTTGCTGCAGGCTGTCGATCAGCCGCGTACAGAATCGGTCGATTTCCGAGGTGTGCTCCACGCCGCTGAGCACCACCACGAACTCATCCCCTCCCAGGCGCGCCACCAGGTCCTGTTCGCGGGTACTGTCGCGCAGGCGCTGGGCCACTTCCAGCAACACCGCATCGCCCGCCGGATGGCCCAGCGAATCGTTGATCGGCTTGAAATTGTCCAGGTCCACCATCAGCAGGGCCAATGGCGCGGAATGCTCCTTGGCAATCAACGCGTCGTCCAGATGGCGCGCCAACTTGTTGCGATTCGGCAGTCCGGTCAACGCATCATGCAGCGACAAATGCTGGACCTGAGCGTGGGCAGCTACCTCATCGGTGATGTCGCTGGCCGTGCCACGATAGCCCGTCACGGTCGCCTTGTCGTGGATCGGCCGTGCCGACACCCGACAGAATCGCAATTGCCCGGAATGATCTCGGTAAGAGCAACGCAGGTTGCTGGCGTTCTGTTCTTCGACCAGGTTGCCCAGCCAGGAGGCAATCGGCAACGTATCGCAATACAGCAACTGTTCGATCTCCTGACCCAGCCACTGCTGGTCGGAGAACCCGGTAACGGTGTTGAAGCGACCCGAAAGGTAGGTGATGCGTTGCTGGCTGTCGATTTCCCATATCCAGTCGGACGCCGCCTCCGCCACGGCGCGAAAGCGCTCTTCACTGGCCTCAAGCGCCTGTTTCGACCTTTCCAGGCTGTCGTAGCTGGCATCCACCTGTCGAGCCGTGCGCATGGCATAGCGAAAGAAATAAACGGTGAGCAACGCCAGGATCAGCAGCGCGCCTCCCAACGGTGGCGCGAGCGACCACAGCAGTTGCTGGCCCGGCCGCTCCAGTCGCGAGACCAGGCTGTAGCCGGTATTGTCCAGCGGCACCGCCGGCTGGTCGGGCGCCAATGTGGCGTCTTCCACGAGGTTCAAGTCGGTCAGGCCGTAGCCCTTGCCCAGCTTGCGCAGCTTCACCGGTGTCAGTTGGTCGACGAACAGCAGGATCGATGTCCCCTCTGCGTCGACCTGGGGACGTTCGTCGTTGGGCACGATCACCGAAGCCGTGACGACAGCCGGCCAGCCCTCGAACAAGGTGTAGCGGATCATCGGCCTCGTCAGGTCGGGTTGCGCCTGGAGCTCGTCCACGAGTTTCTTCAGCGGCGCGTCCATATAGGCCGCCGCCTCTGCCTGCACATGCTGCCCCCGCACGACGGCATATTTGGTGCGTTCCCGGTCGATGACAAACACACCCTCGTATTCATCATTGGTGAACAGGGTCTTGCCCATGTTCTGGTCGGCATAGGCCCACTGCACATTGACCTCGGCGTTGAGGTGCTCGTAGGCAGTGGTCCAGAACGCGTAGCTGGTGATGTAGTTTTTCGAGGCGGTGATGCGATTATCGAGGGCACGCTCGATGTAGAAGCGAGTCTCGTCCACGTCTTGCGCATCCAGCTTTTGCGCAATATTGAACAGCGCGGCGACGGCTACCAGCACACCCAGGACGAACAGCCCGCCGAGGGCCGCCACCAGGCGACGGGTGATTGGCGTATGACGGGAGACATCAGGGGGGGTATCGGCAGTGGTATCCATTGACCTGCTCCTATCCTTTCGGCCCGCGGGCTTCGTCGTGCAAGCATCACCGCGTCGAGTGCATTCGACCGTTGCGTTTTCCTAACCTTAGCAGCCACCGTCGCGCCAAATGACGGGCCCACAAAATTTGACGAAAGGGCCTACGCCTCGCCTGCATGATGAGCAATGGACAGTCAGCTGTCGCCGATGATTCCAACGGATCTCAACGATCGGAACGTTCCAGCGCATCGAACGCGCCTTCCCGGGACAAGGCCGCGACACAGTTGCGACCGCTGTGCTTGGCCTGATAAAGCGCCGCATCGGTGCGCTGGATAAACACTTCGGTACTGTCCAGGCTGCTGGGCACGAAGGCATAGCAGCCCAGGCTGACCGTCAGGTAGCCGGAGGGCGAAGCCGAGTGGGTTATATGCTTGTCGATGACGCTGCGGCGGATCTGCTCGGCCAATGCCATGGCGCCGTGCAGGTTGGTGTCGGGCAGCAAGACGGCGAATTCCTCCCCGCCGTAACGCACGGCCAGGTCAGCCTTGCGATGGCAGCAGGCCTTGAGCACCTTGGCCACCTCCGCCAGGCAGTGATCCCCCGCAACATGCCCGTAGGTATCGTTGTAGCGTTTGAAGAAATCGATGTCGAGCATGATCAGGCTCAGGGAGCTGCGCTGGCGGGCGCCTCGACCGAATTCGATGTCCAGGGCGCGTTCGAACAACCGCCTATTCGCCAGGCCGGTCAGGCTGTCGTGGGTAGCGATCAGCTCCAATGCTTCCTGGGCCTTGCGCAAATCCGCCTCGATCCGCTCGCTGTTGCGCACCTGGCGCACGAAGACCCAGCCGAACAGACAAACACCCAACACCACCAGGGCCACGATAAGGCTGGACTGGAAAGCCCTGTCGTACCAGCCCGCCAGGATCGCCTGCTCGGACATCGCGGCGGTCACCACCAACGGATAAGCCTGCAAATGCCGGTGCCCATGTAGCCTGACGATACCGTCGGAAGATGGGCGAAGATCCGTATCGCCGGCACCCATGCTGGCGTGCTGGTGCTCGTATACGTACTCATCGGCAAGCGGACGACCGATCTGTGCTTCATCGAAAGGCCGGCGCGCCAGCAACGTACCGTCGGATAACGCCAAGGCCATTTCGCCCTGGTCGTCGATATTGAAGCTCTTAAAGAACTGATCGAAATAGGACATCTTGATGCCCGCCAGCAGCACGCCCTGGAAGTTGCCCTTCGGGTCATTCAATCGACGGGAAACCGGAATGATCCATTCGCCGTTCTGTCGACTGGGAACCGCTGGGCCAACGTGGGCTATCAACGAGGCGTTCTGCTGGTGGAACTTGAAATAATCGCGGTCTGCGACCCCTGGCCCCCTGTGCAGGCGTTCGAAAGACGTCACGACCCAGTGGCCGTTCTTGTCGAACAGGAACAGGCCGTGCAGTTGCTCGAGGGACTGCACGCGTCGGGCAAAGATCTGGTGCAAGCGTGGACGCGTCGACGGACCGAACCCATCGTCCTGAATCCAGTCCGCAAGGCTGGCAAGTACCAGGTCGGCTTGCAGGAACGTGTCCTGGGCCTGCTGGGCCATGGCGCGGGTGAGGTTGGCCGAGGCGATGCGCGCCGACTCCACGTCATGGCGACGCGATTGCTCCAGTTGCAGGAAGAGCAAACCACAGAGACACAGGCATACGGCTGCAATGAACGCCACCGCGGCCTTGAGCAACGGCAAGCGTTTCAAGGCACCGCCGGGCGCATGGTTCGGATCATGGATGGGGATAGGCAAGCGAAATCCTGGGGAGGGCAAAGCATGAGCGAATCGCTCAAAAGCCCCCAATAATCGGGAGCTTAGCGCACCGTTTGGGGGGCGGCAATTTGCCTTTAGGACTAAGTCGATGGATGGCTGAGTGGATCCAAAAACACTCGCATCTTCTGGCCAATATGACGTTGGAAACAGACCTGGCGCGACGTTTGCCGGAGACCCCTGCACCCATCACACGCTGCCACAGGGCCGGCAATAAAGTTGAACGGCCAAAGCCACGCATGAACTAACAAAGTTCATGGCCCGGCCCGTGCCTTTGCACTGAATCGGCCAGGGCACAACCTGAACAGCAATGGCACAGGTGAACCGACCCATGGATTCAAGCTCCCTCGAAATTTTTACCGACACCCAACTCCTCGGCATTTCCATCGCCAACTGGTTGCTGGCACTCAGCGTGATGACGGTGAGTTTCATCGTCGCCAGGGCCGGCATCGGTTTCCTGCTCAAGAACGTACGGGCCCGGGCACAGAAGCCCGACGCCTACATCAGTCATATCGCGGTGGAGGTGCTGTCCAGCACCAGCAACACCCTGCTGTTGCTGGCCTCGATCCTCATCGGCATCGGCGCTCTGGACCTGCCGGAACGTTGGTTGGGCCGGGTCAGCAGCCTGTGGTTCGTGGTGGCCGCCCTACAAGTGGGACTGTGGGCAAACCGAGCGATCGCCCTGGCGCTGATGCATTATTTTGCGCGCCACAGCCACAGCGATATCCATCAGAAAAGCGCCTTGGCCACCTTGAGCCTATGGGGCGCGAAAGTGTTCCTGTGGGCGGTGGTATTGCTGGCGATGCTCTCCAACCTTGGCGTGAACATCACGGCGTTCATTGCCAGCCTCGGCGTCGGCGGCATCGCCGTAGCGCTCGCCGTGCAGAACATTCTCGGCGACCTGTTCGCCTCGCTGTCCATTGCCGTGGACAAACCCTTCGAAGTGGGCGACTTCATCGTGGTCGGTTCGCTGGCCGGTACCGTGGAACATGTCGGCCTGAAGACCACACGCATCCGCAGCCTGGGGGGCGAACAGATCGTCATGGCCAATGCCGGGATGATCAGCACCACCATCCAGAACTACAAGCGCCTGCAGGAGCGCCGAATCGTCTTCGAATTCGCCCTGCCCCAGGAATGCTCGACCGAACAACTTCGGCAAGTGCCTACCATCGTCGAGAACATCATCAAGGCCCAGGAAAAAACCCGCTTCGACCGCGCGCATTTTCGCGGTTTCGGCGAAAGCACGCTGGAATTCGAAACGGTCTACATCGTGCTGGACCCCAGCTACAACGTCTACATGGATATCCAGCAGGCAATCAACCTGGGGATGATGGACGAATTCGCCAGGATTGGCGTGCGCTTCGCCATGCCGTCCCGCGCCGTGCATGTGGCTTCGTTGCCCGAGATGCCGGAGCGAATGACCAGAGGACATGACGCAGCCTCTGGGCAAACGGCTCCGTCATTTCGGGCCCAACATTGATCTGCCGGACCCGCATTGGAGGATCACGTTACAAGTCCTGGGGTGAAGCAAGACGTCACGTCCGATAGCATTCTCCGCCGGTAAGCCAATGGCGTACATTAGCTATGATTTTTAGAACGCCATGCGAGCAATTGTCTCCCGCTCGGAAGACGTTTCAACTCCGCCACTGCAACCGACATGACCCAGCGCAAAAGCCTCCCCAGCCCCTTCAGCTAAGCTCAACCCATCACCAAGACAGGGAATCGACATGAGCAAGGCAGACGAACTCGCGGCAAAGCTGAGGCAGGCCCAACGCACGCCGGCCGACACCGACAATTGCGCCGATCTGGCGATCGAACATTGGCCTGGCCAGGTGTACGAGCTGTACCGCCAGGTTGAAAGCTGGCTGGCACCGGTTTGTGAGGCGGGCCTGGTCATCCGGCGCAACCCCACCCATGTCTTTGAATGCCATTCCAGCGGTTCAACGTACAACTACGCCATCGACCAACTGTTGATCGAGGGCAATCATCGCCGCATCTCCCTCGACCCGATCGCCCGTTTCTCCCCCGGTGCCGAGGGATGCATCGAAGTCCATATGAAGGGATCGGAACGCGGCATCCTGCGCACGGTGGGCGAACATGGCGAGTCGCGTTGGCATCTGCGCCCAACCGGTCAACAGAGGCCTGAACCCGTGACGCTGGATGAAGACACTTTCCTGTCGCTCATCGAGGAAGGCTTGGGCCTCTAAGCGAAAACGGGCGATTCAACGCGTCGCCCAGCCTTAGAGTGCAGCCGTTTCAAATGCCGCATCGGGCCCGCGTTTGGTCGGCGTCCCTGCGGGCTTGCCAACGAGGATCGCCAGGGCATTGTCGATCTCATCGGCGGCCCGCTCTGCGTGTCGGGCATCCGCCCAGGCCCAGTATTGTTCAGACACCAGCCCACCCACTGCTTGGGCGCATAACGCGTCGCAACTGATGCCCATTTTTCCCGCTGCAGCAATCACGGCCAGGAGCGCTTGCTCCAAGGGTTGAATTCTTTCGGTAGACACAACTGACCAACTCGGTGGATAACCAGCCTGAAGCTTACCAAGATATCAATATGCCACCAACCGCAGGCGCCCAACGGTTCCTCACTCAACCCGTGGTGCCATATGACGTGGGGGCCGATGTTTGTGCCGATTGCCGGTCCGTCGCGCGCGCCGCCAGGACCGTCAGGACAGCGGCCACAACCAGCACCGCCGCGCTGGTTTCAAAGGTCGCACGATAGCCGCTCACGTCAAACAGAACGCCGCCCACCGTAGCACCTGAAGCGATGGCCAATTGAACGATCGCGACCATCAAACCACCCCCTGCCTCGGCATTTTCCGGCAACGTCCTGGCCAGCCAGGTCCACCAGCCCACCGGCGCTGCCGTGGCCACCAGGCCCCAGAGACCAAGCAGGAGGGCCGTGACGGGAGCGGAACTGCCGAACCCCACCAACCCGAGGGCGATCGCCGCCATCAACAGCGGGATGACGATAAGAGTGGGATACAGGCCTTTTTTCAGGAACGCGCCGATCAGGAAGGTGCCAAGCAATCCTGCCAGACCAATCGTCAGCAACATCAGCGAAAGCAGCGAGACGTCCACTTGGGTCACGCTCTCCAGGAACGGCCGCAGGTAAGTGAATAACATGAACTGGCCCATGAAGAAGGTGCTGACTGCCAACATGCCCAAGGCAACCGGTGCCCGGGTCATCAGCTTGAACGGATTGCCCGCGCCCCGCTTTGCCTGGCTGGGCATCGAAGGCAGGCTGAACAGCAGCCATGCCAGGGCGAGCACAGCGACAGGCACGATGCAGCAAAACGCACCACGCCAGCCGATTATCGCGCCGAGGAAGCTGCCCAACGGGGCGGCCACCACCGTGGCCAAGGCATTGCCGCCGTTGACGATGGCCAGCGCGCGAGGGACTTTGTCCTCCGGCACCAACCGCATGGCCGTCGCCGCCGACAGCGACCAGAAGCCGCCAATCGCAACGCCGATCAATGCGCGCCCGACCATGAAAACCAGGTAACAGGGCGCGAGCGCCGCCACTGTTCCGGAGATGATCATCAACAACGTCAGCGCCGAAAGCAGCCACTTGCGCTCGATTCGCGCCGCAATCGATGCGATGAACAGACTGGTGACCAACGCAAAGGCACCGGAGACGGCGATGCCCTGGCCGGCCTGTCCTTCAGTGATCTGGAGATCGGCAGCCACCGGTGTCAGCAGGCTGACGGGCATGAATTCCGACGCAACGAGCGCGAAGGCTGCCAACGACATGGCAAGCACAGCGCCCCACGCAGGCTTGCCCTGTGGTTCTGGTGATGAGGTAGAGGTCATAACAATCCTGAAACTTCTGGAGGGCTCGGAAACCCTTGTGGGAGCACGCTTGCTCGCGATGGCGACGATGACGCCATGAACTGAATCCCACGGGTATTTTCACGAACCGGCTTCGACGGCCGGTAGAACATTTCGCTGGAGTTCTTGCCCGATCCTGTGAGCCCGCCTGTTGCCCATAGGCAACGCTTCGCTTGGCAAGGTAAGGTTCTGCCGATAGCTCTCAACCCAACAGATATCGACATGACCACCCAAGACAGATCGGCCCAACAGAGGCTCGCCAACCTCATCGGTCACCGAACACCGGGCCCGGGCGACTTTGGAACGTCAATGGCAGGCCTTTGTCTGTTCCGCCGCGACGCCCCTGCCCCGCCCATGATCTGCATGATCGAGCCAAGCATCGTCCTCGTCGCCCAAGGGGTGAAACAGGTGTGGATTGGCGGCCAGGCGTACGGGTACGACACCACGCGCTTTCTCATGACCTCACTGGACATGCCCGCGAACTCCGAGGTGCTGGCGGCCAGCCCGGAACGGCCCTGCCTAGGCCTGGTCATGCGCCTCGATTTGCGCATGGTGGCGGATCTGGTCGCCCAAGGTTGCGTGGCGCCACGGGTCGAGCGTCCCGTCGGAATTGGTGCGGGAATCGGCACCGCGTCCCAGGAGTTTCTCGAGCCGTTCGGGCGCCTGCTGGCCCTGCTCGATGAACCCGAAGCGATCCCGGTGCTGGCGCCCCTGATCCAGCGTGAGATCCATTATCGGTTGTTGATGGGCGACCAGGCCGGGCGGCTCAGGCAGATTGCCTCCGTCGACAGCCAGGGTTACCGGATCGCCAAAGCCATCGACTGGTTGAAACTGAACTACACCGGGCCGGTTCGCGTGGACGATCTCGCGGCGCGCGTGCAGATGAGCGCCCCAACCTTCCATCATCACTTCCGCCAGCTCACGGCGATGAGCCCACTGCAATATCAGAAATGGCTGCGGTTGAACGAAGCAAAGCGCCTGATGCTCAACGAGCACCTGGACG
Source organism: Pseudomonas frederiksbergensis (assembly GCF_035751725.1). GTDB lineage: Bacteria > Pseudomonadota > Gammaproteobacteria > Pseudomonadales > Pseudomonadaceae > Aquipseudomonas > Aquipseudomonas frederiksbergensis_A. Next base: position 3,821,266 of record NZ_CP142104.1, read on the forward strand.
TGGCGAGCGCCGCCTACCAGGTGGGCTATGAAAGCCCCTCGCAGTTCAGCCGTGAATACAGCCGACTGTTCGGCGCGTCCCCCAAGCGGGACATTGCAGCGGCGCGCAGGCCGGCAGATATCATGAAAACTGACTGATCTGCGGCGCGCGGGCCCACTGTGGCGAGAAGGACGGGACCCGCTGCAGGGCGCGTCATTGAGCTCGCCCGCCTGAAACCGCTTGGTAGTATTGCGCCATGTAATCTACAAACACTCGAATCTTGGCCGGCAGGTGTCGGGCGTGAGGATAAAGCGCGTAGTAGTGCCGTTCCCCAAGGGTGTGCTCAGGCAGGATCCGCACCAACCTCCCCGCCAGCAGGTCATCCTGCACCGTCGCCAAGGTAAACGCAGCAATACCGCCGCCTGCCAGGGCATAAGCGTGCAAGGCAGTGATGGTGTCTGTATGAAACGTGCCGTGACAGTCCAGGGTGATCGATTCCCCCTCCGCACTGGCGGGCGTCCATTGGTCAGCCGAACCATAGGTCAATAAACGATGGTCGTTGAGCTCGCCAACGCTGCGAGGCAAACCGCGCTTGAACACGTAGGCCGGCGCCGCGACCAGTACCAGCGGCGAAACACTGAGCAACCGGGCGACCAGGCTGCTGTCGGCCAAGGGCCCACAGATGCGTAGCGCTACATCGAACCCCTCGGCCACCAGATCGACCAACGGATCGGAGCAAGACAAATCAATCTGGATGTCCGGATACCGGGCCTGGAAGGCGGGCAACCAATGCCCCAACTCCAACGTGCCGACCACTAACGGCGCACTGATCCGAAGCAGCCCGGAGGGACGTTCGTGTTCCAAGGCGACGGCTTGGGACGCGGCATCGACTCGGTCAAGAATATCCACGCACGCTGCGTAGTACCTTTCCCCCGCTGCCGTAAGGCTCATTCGGCGGGTATTGCGATTAATCAGGCGCACGCCCAGCGCGGACTCCAACTGTTGCAAGTGCCGGGACACTGACGAATGCGTGGTGTCGAGCCGCTCGGCCGCGGCTGAAAAACCTTGGGCTTCAGCGATGCAGCGAAACACGCGCATGGCGAGCATCTGATTCATAGGGGCTTAGCGCACCGGTAGCTTGATGATTTCAGCGGTGTTCATCACATCGCCGAACGTATCCTCGATTTCAGCAAGAGCTGCCTTGTGCAAGGCGTCCTTGTCGATCGACTCTCCGTTGACCCGGGTGATCGCACGGGTGGCTGATGCATCGGCCGCCACCAGTACGTTATAGCTCAATGGCGCTGCATCTCGGGCAGCGCCCGCCACGCACGCGTGCGTCATGAGACCGGAAACGATCACATTCTGGATGCCCGCGGCCTTCAGGCGCTTGTCCAGATCGGTACTGCCGAACACGCTGACGGTGGTTTTCTGCAACACCGGATCCTTGGCCCTGGGCTGTATGTCGGGATGAAACTTCACCGTTTCACCGTCGATGGCAAACACTGGCGAACCGGCGGGCGCAATGTGCTGGACATGGTAGACCGGCATCTTGTTTTCATCAGCGAACTCGATCAGCTTCCGAGCGTTGGCCAACGCTGCCGGGCCGTCGGGGATCGGCATCTTACCGGTGAAGTATTCGTTCTGGAAATCGATCACCAGTAACGCGGTTTTACCGGCTGGCAACTGGCTGACCGGCACCGCCCCGGACATTGCGCGGATGGTGGGATGAGTCTCGGCCGAGGCGCCGGCACTGGCGAGAACGCCGGAAAATACACAGGCGGTAAGGAAACGACGGGTAAAACGCTGCATGGGCAGTTCCTTCTTTCGTGGAGAGAATGAAGGGAATGCTAGGGGTATGGCCCGCACCCGAACACAGCGTGGGCGGCACAGGACTTGTTTGGAATTTGCACAGGTGAGGCGTGATCAGGGGGCGTTACCGCTCGCTAAAGGGCGCGAACAATCAAACCCTACGCAAACGGTATTACCCGATCTGATGTGAAGGACTTGGAGCAACGGTTAGCCGCCATCACTGAAGAGTTGCATGAGATGATGGATGCACCTAAGCCCGGCAAAGCCAAGGCATCGGTATGACCTCAAATTTGGGATCCGTCTAGAAGCACTGTTTCACCCCGACGCCTCTACCCCGCTGCCCACGATTATCCGCTTCCCCACCCGCTCCCCAACTTCCAACGCCTGCCCATCCCTCTGCTTCCCCTGACGCGCCTGCCCTACCAACTGCGGTATCAAATCCCCTTCCGGCAAATGCTTCCAGAACCGCCCCGGCATGTGCTGGCGCAACGCGGTGGGGTTGAGCCTCGCCGGGTTGAAGATGTGTCGATAATAGGTGCGCCACAATTCCGCGCCGGGGTCTTCGGCGTGGCGGGCCCACTGCTGCCATTGCTCGGGACAACGGCGTCGGTAGTCCAGCGAATGCCCATCGAAACGAATGCCGTCGCGGGGCGTTGCGATCAGCCAGCGCTGCCGGCCCAGCCGCTCGGCAAAATGCCCGCTCGCGCTTTCAAGGATGTCGTGGGCCGGCTGGTGGAAAGCCACCAGATCCAGTTGCAGTTGTTCGGCGATCGCTGGCGGCAAGGGTATGAAACGCACGAACGCGTGAAGGTGATGGGCTTCGCGGCTGACCTGCTTGATGCGCCGTTGCAACTCGCTGCCCAATCGATCACCGGCGAGCATCGCGGTGCGATCACCATGGGCGACGCGCCAGAGCACTTCGTACAACAGGTTCCAGCGTTGTTCGCCCTGGTAGCGACCGGCCTGTTCCAATTGATCCGACAACCCCGCCGGGACGCGCGTCTGGAACGGTCCCGGGCCTTGCGGTAATGGCGCCGGCACTGCCAGCAGGTCGGCCATGGGGCCCTGGACCCAGGTCACGTCGCTGGGATCGACTCCGTGGCCCAGCAGTGTTCGGGCCTGGTTGCGCCAGGTGCTGAAACAGTCGTCACAATCGAGCGCAATCATGCCCACAACCCCATTTGCACCGGCCGTTGCGGATCGCGCAAACGCGCTCGGAGCAAGCCGCTGCGCACCTGGCCGTCAGCGGGTCGGTAATCGCTGGTCACGATGAACGGGCGGGCCTTTTCCAACACGCAACGCAACTGCACCAGGTCGTCGTAGCGAATCCGCCGCTCCCTGCGCAATGTCACCAGGCGCTGGACACTGCGCAGGCCGATGCCGGGAATGCGCGCAAGCAAGGCCGGCTCGGCGCGGTTGAGATCCAGCGGAAACACATCGCGATTGGCCAATGCCAAGGCCAGCTTGGGGTCGATGTCCAGGTCCAGGTTGGCGGATGTGCTCAACAGCTCGCCCGCCTTGTAACCGTAGCCACGCATGAGGAAGTCGGCCTGATACAGCCGGTGCTCGCGCAGCAACGGTGGCGCGGCGAGCGGCACACTGGCGGGACTCTCGGGGATCGGGCTGAAGGCGGAATAATAGACTCGACGCAAGCCGTAGCCCTGATAGAGCGACTCGGCATTGCTGAGGATGGCATGGTCGTCAGTGGCATCGGCCCCGACGATCACCTGGGTGCTCTGCCCTGCTGGCGCAAAGCGAGGCGCCCGTGGCTCGCCGGCCACCGCCTGTTGGCCATCGTGGATGGTGCCCATGGCCTGGCGAATCGTCGTCAATTGTTTTTCCGGCGCCAAGCGCTTGAGGCTGACCTCGGAAGACAACTCGATATTCACGCTCAGGCGATCGGCCAGCCGCCCGGCCTCTTCGATCAATAGCGGATCCGCGTCGGGAATGGTCTTGAGGTGGATGTAGCCTCGAAAGTGATGCTCCTCGCGCAGCAACCGCGCCACCCGAATCAGTTGTTCCATGGTGTAGTCGGCGGAGCGAATAATGCCGGAGCTCAGGAACAGGCCGCTGATGCAGTTACGACGGTAGAAATCCAAGGTCAATCGCACCACTTCTTCCGGTGTGAAACGCGCCCTCGGCACATTGCTCGATCGGCGGTTGACGCAGTACTGGCAGTCATACAGGCAGAAATTGGTCAACAACACCTTCAGCAGCGATACACAACGCCCATCCGGCGTGTAGCTGTGGCAGATACCCATGCCATCCGTGGCTCCAAGCCCGTCCCGACCACGCGAACTACGCTTTGGGGCACCACTGCTGGCGCAGGACGCGTCATATTTGGCGGCGTCGGCAAGAATGCCGAGCTTGGCGATCAACTCCATGGAAGATTCTCGAATACTGGATGCATAGACAGTATTTGGAGATTGGCCGCGATGCAAGCGCCGTTGATCAATCCAGCCCACGAACGGATGGTCACTGATGGGTTTATCGGCAACGCGATGGGCTATAATCCGCTCATTCACACGATTCGAGGTCCCATACCATGGGCACTGTCAGCCTTGAAACAAAGAAGGCCTACGCGGCCAGGACGCGCAGGTCGAACTACACAGCCAGCCTGCGCCTGGAAGGTTTCAAAGTGTCTATCGAGGACGGCGAACGCAAGCTGCCTTCCCGTGAAGACGTCTTGAAAACCTTCACCAAGACCCGAGCCTGATGCCCGACAAATATGGCGTCGGCGAGGACGCCTACTGTTATCCCGGCTCCACGGTCCTGCGCAATAAACTCAACATCCGTGATGAGTCCACCCTGGGCGAAGCCGAACAACAGCTCTCGGCCATCGCGGCGAGTAATGTCGAATTCAGCCTTCCCCCTTACAGCCTGGCTTACCTCCAGGATATCCATCACGCATTGTTCGCGGACTTGTTCGACTGGGCGGGAGAATTACGGACCGTAGGCATGGCCAAGCAAGACACTCGCTTTTGCCAACCCGAATACATGGAAAAGGAAGCCAACAAAATATTTGCTCGGATGGCGGCGGCAAACTGGTTCGAGGAAATGAGCCGGGATGAACTCATTGTCGCCGTGGCAGACGCGTATTCCGATATCAACGTCATACACCCGTTCCGCGAAGGCAACGGCCGCGCCCAGCGCATCCTGTTCGAGCACCTCATCATGAACGCCGGGTTCGAAATCAGTTGGTGGGGTATCGAAAAAGACGAATGGATCAGCGCAAACATCGCGGCTTATAACTGCATGCTCGCCCCCATGGAAACGGTTTTCAAGAAGTGCATTGGACAGCCGATACAATCTCGACCATAAGTTATCTGCGCCCGAAGTACATTCCTTGCCAGCCAAACCTGCCGAAAGACCCAACATGCACCGGACTGCCTCCTTTCCCCCGAACGAGCAAGGCCGAGACTTTGTCGTGGGCGATGTCCATGGACATTTCGAGCTTCTGGCCACAGCCCTGGACAAACTCGATTTCAATACCGAAATAGACCGGGTTTTTTCCGTGGGCGACCTCATCGACCGTGGTCCCGACTCCGAGAACGTATTGCATTGGCTCGCAAAGCCCTGGTTTCATGCCGTGCGCGGCAACCATGAACAAATGGTGATCGACGGCATCTGCGGCTGCGGAGACAAACCCAGGCACATCCGCACCGGCGGAGCCTGGCTCTATGAGTTGAACCTGGCCATCCAAGATCAACTTCTAAACGCTCTTCAAGCACTTCCACTCATTATCGAGATTGATTTATCGGCAAATAAAACGATTGGGATCGTACATGCCCAAGCGCCGATGATCGGGCCTAACAATGATTGGCAAGGTGCGAAAGACGCAATTACCGGCAAACTCGGGAAGCAGGTCCAACAACAAGCCTTGGCGCAAGCCTTGTATGCCCGGAACAAGATCGAACAGCAGGATCGGACTCCAATCACAGGCATCCACGAGCTTTATGTCGGACATTCAACAGTCCCTACCGTCACGCGCCTCGGTAATGTTGTCTATGTGGACACTGGCTGCTCCTTCTCCGACGGAGCGCTGAGCCTGGTGGAAATCAGCAGTCGGGCCGTTTTCAACATAGGCGTGACGCAGTAAGGCAACGAGCTGCCTCGCTCATCGGTCCAGGGCCGACGGCATTCGCTGCCGTCCTATACCTGATAAACTGTGCGCCCTTCGCATTCGCCTCCAGATTCCCATGCCTCTTCAAGAAACTTCGCAGCAGTCCGTGTCCCGCCGCTTCAGCGTTGCGCCGATGATGGATTGGAAGGATTGATCGCCGAACCCATTGCTCTGCTTGCTTAGCGCCGTTTTTTCGTCGATACCGTAGCAAATATCTAGCAACCGCAGCCCGAGTGCTCCGATTCAGTACCCATGACGCGGGCACTTCTATCAATAACCGTCCTTTTCGAGCGCTCACTGCCGGCTCTCAACCAGAAGCTAGCAATCGCCGTAATCAGCCCCTAAATTATTCAGCGTCGTTACTCGGGCTGCAGCGCAACCCACACCGCACCCTACGAAAGCGCGCATGGCTTGCCATCACTCGTTGTCTCCAGCTAGCATCGGGCCACTAAGGGCATCAGCCGGGAAAATATAGGGATAAATATGCAGATCCAAAACGAGGCGCTTTTTCGTCACAGTCTGTCTGAAGGGATAAATTTATTTCTTGGTGCTGGATTCTCGGTACTAGCAAAAGGCGACAGCAAACCACTCCCAGTCGGTGGGGATCTAAAAGATGAGCTTCTAGATCATTTCCAACGTAAAAAACCATCATCCTTAAATCTAGCGCAACTATGCCAGATAATATCGAGCACACATCGGGATGAGCTTGTTAACTTCTTCAAGAACAGATTTACCGTAGGAGAGTTCGACCCTATATACAGCGAGCTGGACAAGGCAAATATAAAGGCAATATTTACTACTAACATAGACGATTTGATATTCAAATTATTCAAGGACAGTAACAAGTACTACATCAATGACATTCAGCTGAGAGGACCTGTTATTGCAGGCTCAAGCGCAATAGATTATGTGGCGCTGCATGGCTCAGTAGCATATCCAGATTCTGATTTCGCATTCTCCCCACTTGAAATTGCTGCAAGTTTTGAGCGTGATAAAGATAAATGGTTTGGATACATAGGCAGAATTCAAACTACCCCCACATTATATTGGGGCTACCGAGTTGAGGATGCAGGGGTCTTGCAGGCACTTTCGAAGGAGTCCAATGGTGGCAGAAAGAAAGCTGATGCTTGGATAGTTCTGAGAAAGAGCGATGAGGAAGCAATTGAATATTATTCATCTCTAGGCTTTCAGATCATAATTGCGGACACCAAAGAGCTGCTGAAATATATAGGCAACAACACTCTATCCAGCTCCCCCGCCAGAGGCGATTCATATGCAAATAGTACCTTTAAAGAATATCACATCCCCCCGCTAGCCACCGTCCCAGTCCGCTCGTTAACTGAATTTTTTCTTGGGGCAGAACCAACTTGGTATGATATCTATTCTGGAAAACTTCATGAAACTGCTCACTTCACCGCAGCAAAGAACGCCATAATCGGGGCTAAGCACGTCGTGCTAATTGGCGGACCTGTCACAGGCAAGTCAACTTTACTGAAGCAGTTGGCGATTGGCTTGAATGGAATCGGACTTCCATTTTATATAAATGAGATGACCCCTGAAAAGGCAGAGCTATTTGTTCGCGATACAGACAGTCGAGATTCTAAGGTTCTGGCATTGATCGATAATGCTGCCGACGCCTCAGAAGCCATTCAGGTTCTATTAAAAAGCAAGAATATCAAAGTAATCGCTGCAGAGCGAGACTATATCTTTGACAGTGTCTCACATCGCTTTCCGGCTCGGACCTTTAAGCTATTGGATGTCTCGGGCTTGTCAGAGCTTGATACTCAAGCAGTTCAAAACAGTATCCCTAACGACGTTAAGCGAAGATTATTCAGCCAGACTGAAGATCAATTAGCATCGGGCGCAGAGCCTACGTTTTTTGATGTAATTACTTCGACGATAACCGAGAACTCGTTAGCCGATAGATTTATTAGTGCGATAAAAAGCATGAGAGAAACCCTTCCAACTGAGCATGACGTGCTCTTAATGTCGTGTTATCTACATGCATGCCGCGTGCCCACCTCGATTGACATAGCATCTGCGTTTGTTCGTAATTATAATCTCTCCGCGATCGACGCATTTAACATCCTTGAGTCCATGGGGTCTTTGCTTTCACCATATGAGGGCAATCTGGCCGATAGTGAACAAGCGTTTTATGTACCTAGGTCGCGCGCTGTAGCAGAAGTGGTGATGAATAAAGTCCCGGCAATAGATTTGCGAAGAATATTAGAACTATTTCATTCTGAGGTTTCACCGACAAAAATAGGGAGGTATGACATATTCCGAAGGGCAGCATATGATGCTCGCACCATTGGGAAAGCATTCCCAAAATGGGAAGAAGGATTAGAGTTTTATAAATCTGCCTTTCGCCGCGACCCTACGCACTCTTTAAAACAGCAAGGAGCGCTTTATCTTTCTCAGAAAAAGAATTATGAACTCGCTTTTTCTTGGATAGACGAGGCTCGAGGCATGACCGGCCATAACAACCCAACGATTAGGAATTCATATGCAGTAATTCTTTTCGCGGCGAATTATGACAAGATGGCAACATCTGAGGTGTTGGCCACGTTAGATGAAAGTATGGAAATACTTCAAAAATGTTACGATGATGATTATCGAAAAGTTTATCACGCCAAGATCTTTGCCGAGCAGGCCATTAAATATTCAAAGAAATTCCCATACTCAAAAAAGGTCCCGATATATTTAGCGAAAGGCGAGACATGGTTGGACGCAGAGCTAAGGAATCGCCCTGGTGATCGGTGGATGAGAAGCTTGCTCCGTCAGATTAGAAACCTAAAAAGATAGATTAGCGCTAATGAGCGGGCGCTGCCATGGCGCCCGCCCTATCAATAGCTACGCTGGCTCATAAATTTTTGGCTGATGGTGCCCGATTTCTGGCTGTCACTAGCGTCCGCCTATGACAGAATGCGGCTTAAGTCGCGTCTAGTTCCGAGCAAGCTGGCCACCGGCACCTGGCGAAGTACAACGCATAGACTATGCTCTTTATTTTCTGGAAGGAGCTGGCGCAATGACAGATGGTTACTCCTTGCCTGAAGTGATTGAGAGGATTTACAGCAACCAGTTGGCGCTAGAGGCCGCTTTGATGGAGCTGACCTTGTACGTCGAGAAACAAGGAGCTCTAGATACGAGCGAAAACGTCAGGGGGGCCTTGCAGACCATTGGAGAGAACGCGGGCTACATTCGTCAAGGCGTAGCAAAGCTAAAGCACTTAGGTTCATAACCAATGCAAACGCCGATTGTGCTTGGGTATGCGGCGGCTATGGCACCAAAGGCCCGTCTTTACTGGCTCTAAAGTCCGTAATCACCTGCTTGCGTAAATGCATATTGGGCATTGAATGGCATGGTTTGGCGTTAGGTTTGCCCCAACGGACTGATGCCACGCGCCAGACAACAATCTTGGCTGACAGCCAGCTTAGGTAAGATGGGGCTCTTCGGTTGCAGATAGCTCATAACAGATTTTATGTCTGCTTGACATAAGGCCCCCAGGCTGAGAGCTTGCGAGTCAACTACCAACGAAGCTGATTGCCCATGCCACCTAAAGACCTTCAAGCTAAGAAACGGCACCATCACGTTTGGGCTAATTATCTTGCTCGCTGGGGTAGCGGCACGAACAACGTTTTTTACACTACGAAGACTGGAAAAATTGGCCATGACAGCGTGCGAGCCATAGCTGTTGACAACTACTTCTACAAGACCACCATACTTAACAACAAACATATTGAGATAATCAAAGGTTTTTCCCGCCAAAGCCCCAAGCGACTCCACCAACAGCACATGTCCTACCTCAATGGGTTCCTCAAAATGCAAAAACTTGAGGCCATTTATCGTAGCTCCAATGTTCATAATCAGAAAGTCGAACTACACCTCCATGCGATGAGGTGCAACCTGCTGGAGGACCTCCACGCATCTCATGAAGAGACAGCCTTACCTTTATTAGCTGCACTCGCTGAACAGAACCTTGATGTATTGCGAGACGAGCAGCAAATGATTGACTTCATGATCTTCTTCGGCCACCAGATCTCTCGCACTAAAACTTTCCGAGATAGCATTATCCATGTTTTGCCCCGGCGAAACGCCCTTGAGATTGAGGTAGCCGATGCGATGGTGCACTCGTGGTGGTTTCTAAGCTACATGTTCGGAATGAGTCTCGGCCTCAGCTTTTTCGCAGGCCGTTACAAAGATATACATGCATTACTGATAAATCATACAGCGCTACCTTTCATTACCTCCGACCAGCCTATTGTCAATGTGCATTCTTGTGTATCAGAAACGGAATTCGCAGCACCTGAGCACTCCGACTTTTACTACCCTATTTCTCCGCAGGTTGCTTACATAATCTGTGATTCCGAGCGGTTCACGCCGGGAAAAAATGAGGTTGATGAAGCCACCGTCCTGGAACTCAATACCAAAGTTGCGTCCCAATCTCTGGCGCACATCATAGGTGATACCGAGAGCGCCATTCAGCCCTTAAAAAAATACGTCGGACGGCGGTATCAAAGAAATCGAACGGCCGTGCCCCTTTGCTCTTGCTAAAAACAATGACTTCTATGGGCTATTGGATTAAAAATGAGATCCCTTACTAATACGCCAGATCCGAAAGTTCCAAGACTGCTTGAGTCTTACCGTCGCGCGGAGGGCATTCCTGAATGTTACTGTATCGCCTATGCTTCTCCTAAGGGGAACAACCACCTATGAGCAAATATATCAACACTGAGCGCGTAGGAATTAACGCAGTCTCAACCACCGTCACCAGTGAGCTCAACTGGATATTTAGGGAGCAGCCCATTGTCGACATGGGGATTGATGCACAAATAGAGTCAGTTCAGGATGGCACCCCATCTGGAAAATTAATCGCAATCCAAATTAAATCAGGGAGGGGAAATTTTTCAGAATCTAAGGACTCGCTAACCTATTACGGTGATTTAGTCCACCTCAACTATTGGACAAACCACTCTCTACCTGTAATCATAGTGGCTCATCTCCCAGATACTAACGTTACACTCTGGCAGCATGTATGCAAAAAAAACATTCGAAAAACCCCGAAAGCTTGGTCTATCAAAATACCAAAAAACAATATATTTAATCGCAACTCCTTACCCCGTCTATCGGAAATCATCGATGGCCCACCACACGAACAAAAACTACGACGACTCACATTAGACTTAGAAGTGATGAAACTCATAAAATCGGGATACAAGGTCTCGGTCGGCTTTGACCACTGGTACAACAAAAGTCTAGGACGTTCAGATATAGAGATTTTTGCGTACGACAAAGATGGAAATGAAACGCTTGCTAGAGAGTGGTTCCAATACTATGTCTGCTCTAACCCAAAAGAACTAATGAAATTAATTTTCCCCTGGGCCACAGCCAAAGTGGATATAGAATTTTATGAAGAAAACGATGAGTATGAAGAATCCGATCATGAAAGAATGATGCGAGCAACGGATATTGACAATGGTTTTGAGCCCTACGTTCCTAACCCAAGCGATATCTACCCATACAGTGACTCCGCTGGCGAGGTTGCCTCATATCGAGTCCGTTTATTCTTAAATGATTTAGGCAAAAGCTTTTTGGTGTTGAATGATTATCTAGAACTGGAGGCATAGTGAAACGCCTCCTTGTCAATTACAACTAACTTTCCAAAGTTGATTTAGCTTAGTTGTAAAGCTCTGACTCATCATCTCGCGCCGCATCCCCCAGAGAGGATCAACCGGCACACTGGCCGAACGCAACGTCCCTCTGCCCCATCGCTCGTTGATCTGGTCCAACACTGCCATCAGTCTCGTGGCGTCAGTAGGCTGGGTATTTGCGAACAGATCGTCTGTATACTCTCCTGGCTGGCAAAGGTTCACCAGCAGTACCTCTGCCTTGCTGTACTTGAACCCCGGCCTAAACACTCGATCAAGCGCATCCACCGCAGCTTTCGTCAGCAAACGCACATCATCAGTCGGATACGGCAGATCAATTAGCACGCCCTTGGAATATTTCGCCTCCTCCGGGTTGAACATACCGGTGCGGATACTGACGCGAATCTTCTTGCAAAGTGACTTCTGCGCTCTGAGCTTCTCCGAAGCCCGCATCATGTAAGTGGCTACCGCCTCCTTGATGGAAGCCAATTCCGTGAGCCGCTTCCCAAACATCCGGCTACAACAGATCTCCTGCTTCGGCGGGTCCGGCTCGTCCAGCTCCAGGCACGGCGTGCCGCCCAGCTCGCGGGCGGTCTTCTCGATCAGTACGCTGAACTTCTTGCGCAGTGTCCACGGGTCGGCCTTCGCCAGGTCCATCGCTGTCTTGATGCCCATGGTATCCAGATGCAATTTCATCTTGCGACCGACTCCCCAGACTTCGGACACGTCGGTGTTGCGCAGCACCCAATCGCGCTTGAACGGGTCGCAGATATCGACCACGCCGCCCGTTTGCACCTGGAGTCGCTTGGCCGTGTGATTCGCCAGCTTTGCCAGGGTTTTCGTGTGAGCGATTCCCACCCCAACAGGGATGCCAGTGCAGCGCAGCACGTGGCCGCGGATCTTTCGGCCAAGGGCATCCCGGCCATCAATGCCGGTCAGATCCGCGAAGGCTTCGTCGATGCTATAGACCTCAACTGCGGGCACCATCGATTCAATGAGGGACATGACGCGCTCGCTCATATCCCCATAGAGCGCGTAATTGGACGAGAACGGGACGATGCCGTGTTTCTGCAGCTTGTGCTTAATCTGGAAATACGGCTCGCCCATCTTCACGTAGGGCTTGGCATCGTAGCTGCGAGCGATCACACAGCCGTCGTTGTTGCTCAGCACTACAATGGGCACGCGGGCCAGGTCCGGACGGAACACTCTTTCGCAACTGGCGTAAAAGCTGTTGCAGTCGATCAGGGCGAAAACGGGCTGGGCTTTAGACATGGCTGCGCACGCTGCAGGTGATGACGCCCCAGATGACCAACTCGTCGCCCTCGAGCACGTACCTCGGTGGATACTTTGGGTTCTCCGACAGGAGAATCACCTCCTTCCCACGGATGCAGAGGCGTTTGCATACGGGTTCGTTGTTCAGCAGCGCCACGACGATGTGGCCATGCGCAGGTTCCATCGCACGATCCACAACGGCTAGGTCCCCTTCAAAAATCCCAGCGCCTTGCATGCTCTCCCCTGCGATGGAAACCAGGTAGACATGCGGGGCGCGAATGTTCAGAACCTCATCCAATGAGATGTGCGCTTCGATGTGGTCCGCCGCCGGGGACGGAAACCCGGCAGGCACTCGAAACGAACACAAGGGCAGCTTCAAGCCACCCTCGGCAATAGGGCCTAGAATTGAATAGCTCATGACGCACGATCCGAAATGCTGTACGAACATACAGTTAACTTTGTACAAGGTGCGCGGTCAATTTTGTATAGGAAAAATCTGACAGGCGGGACAGCTCATGTGCGGGAGATTCGTGCAGTACGACGGGATGGCCGTGTTTATGGAGGAGCTAGGCCCTCAACTGCCATTGTTCGGCGGGTACGACGCGGAGCCGATCAGCCGGTACAACGTGGCTCCGACGACCCGCGTACAGATCCTGCACAGCACAGAGGCAGGCGTTCATATCACGCCAGTGAGATGGGGATGGGCGCCCTTTTGGGCGAAGGGGAAACGTCCGGATCCGATTAATGCAAGGATCGAGACCGTTACAACGGGAAAGTTTTTCAAACAGCTTTGGCCGGCCGGGCGCGCACTGGTGCCCAGCGAGGGCTGGTATGAGTGGGTTAAAGACCCAAGTGATCCAAAGAAAAAGCAGCCGTATTTTATTCGCTTGAAAGATCAAAAGCCGATGTTCTACGGGGCGCTCGCACAGGCCCGTCCAGGGCTGAACGAGCGCGACGGCGACGGCTTTGTGATTATTACCGCGTCCTGCGAACAGGGCATGGTGGATATCCATGATCGCAGGCCGCTGGTGTTATCACCTGAAGAAGCCAGGCAATGGCTGGATCCAGATCTCAGTCCAGCGCAGGCAGAGGAAATAGCTAAAAACCGCTCCCGGCCGGAAACGGATTTCGAATGGTATGCCGTGGGCAAAGAGGTGGGGAACGTCAAAAACCAGGGAGCACAGTTGTTGCTCCCCTGGAGTTCGGAAGAAAATTAAGCCTGACTGCGTTGATCCTGGAGGCGGGCCGCCTCTGGGAATCCCACCCAGCGTGCATCCTGGTCCAACCCCCGCCCAGCCAGAACCACCCCTGCCCAGTGGTTGAGATCTACCTCTCCGCGTGCTACCGCTGCAAGCAGAGCGGAGGGAAAGATATTCAAGTATTTGTCAGCGGTTTCGGTTTCCATGGCCTTTGTCCTTCGTTTGTGTGACCACAGTAACGCTCCAGCGTAATCACATAGCAAGCGGATCTGATCGAGCGCGACAACCATTAGAACAGCCCTCCCAACGCCGCCGGCTCCCAGTTCATGATCACCAGTTCACCGCTGACCTCCGCCTTGCCCTGACGCTGGTTCGTGTTGCTATACCGAATGTCCAACGTCTCGAAGTGAAAGCCCTGGAACACACGCCGGATGTCCGGGTGATCGTTGATGCTGACCATTACCTTGCCCTTGCAGCGGCGCATAAAGTCAGCCATCCGCTCGTAATTCTCGAACGGGAAATCCACGCCATATCCAGCGGTCTGCCAGTACGGTGGGTCCATGTAGTGGAACGTGTGAGCGCGGTCGTAGCGCTCAGCACAATCGAGCCAGGGGAGGTTTTCGACGTAGGTGCCGGACAGTCGCTGCCACGCGGCCGAGAGGTTCTCCTCGATCCGCAGCAGGTTGATGGCCGGGCCAGTGGTCGCGGTTCCGAACGTCTGCCCGGTGACTTTGCCGGCGAAGGCATGGTGCTGCAGATAGAAGAACCGGGCGGCGCGCTGGATGTCGGTGAGGGTTTCAGGACGAGTCAATTTCTGCCACTCGAATACCTGGCGCGAGCTGAGCGCCCATTTGAACTGGCGCACGAATTCTTCCAGATGGTTCTGCACGACACGATAGAGCGTCACCAAGTCGCCGTTGATATCGTTCAGGACTTCAACGGGAGCGGCCTGGGGTCGCATGAAGTAAAGCGCGGCACCGCCGGCAAAGACTTCGACATAGCATTCGTGAGGCGGAAAAAGCGGAATGAGGCGGTCGGCTAGGCGACGTTTGCCGCCCATCCAAGGAATGATGGGTGAAGACATTTTTTGCAAGACCTTACTGTATGGATAAACAGGTGCTAGACTCGCCGCGCTTTGTGCACGGAGCAGGAGCCTTGGCTGGACTTGCAGGGACATCTGCAGGGACGGCGACCGGGCCGGATGTTGGCGCATCCGGCCCGGTCGCTCCTTTTCACTTCGGTGTTGAAACTTCTTTGGCGTAGGCTTGGCAGGCCGCCAGGGCTATCAGCCCCCGGTCGCCGGCATCGGTGATTCCGATAATTCGTTGAGCATGCGCCGGGTCAAGTCGGGCGCGTGTGGCTCCATGAACCACGCCGCCGGAGCTGGTGGTGGCTGGCACTGCACAACCGTTGGCGGTATCGGTGGCATCGAGTAGGACTGACAGCCGGACATCAGCAGTAGCGAGGCGATCACGTAGGCGATCCTGATCACGTTGGGCATCGGTTAGGGCTCGATAGTGGGTTTGGTCATTGGCGACCAGCCGCTGTTCCAGGGCCAGGCGCTTGTCCTGCTCGGCGCGCTGCAGCGCGGTCGAGGCCAGGGTGATTTGGTTGAGGGTTTCGGTGTGGAGCCGGGCTTGTTTTTCGAGCTGCTGCCCGTATCGCCAGCCCTGGACCGTCCAGGCGATGACCGCCGAAGTGGCGACCAGAGCGAACAGTAGAAACCCGGCGGCCAGCACGCGGTATTGCAGCGGGATCAGGTCGACGAGACGCATAACACCGCCCTCGCCCGCTCCCACAGTTGCAGGCGATCTGCCAAGCCGTTGAGCCCGCCGTTGATTTTCCGGGTGATCATTTCGAACTCATCCCGATCAGCCAGCACGTTCAGCTCCCTGACCCACCAGAACCACGCAGCCGACTCGGCCGCCCATTGGGGCAGTTCCAACAGTTCGGGCGTGCGCAACAGGCGCTCGTCGCCGAACAGCGCCAAGCTGCAGCGCAGGTAGTTGTTGCGCCCCGTCACTTGGATCAAGCCGCGACCGCGATAGCGCTGGCCATCTCCGTCGGGCTCGGGGGAGTTGCCGAGTTTCGAAGCCAGCGAACCGGTGTCGTATTTGCTGAGGTACTGATCGCCGCCCAGCTCCCGCACGTACTGCAGTTGGCCGGACTCATGCCCAACCTGGGCCAGGAATGCCGCCTGCCGCTTGGGCGTATCGATCTGTCGGTGTGCCATGGCGGCGTTCAGGGCCGATACGAAAACGCCCGCTTGGCGGCGGGCGTTGGGCATGATGCGCAGTAGTTGCTGCTCGGTGAGTGGCATGGAGGCTCCAAAAAAAGCCCGCTCGATGGCGGGTTGCGGTTGTGTTTGAGGTGGTGCTGAGTGCGCTTAAAGCTGGACGACCTTGACCGGCTTGGCTTCCTTCTTCTTTTTCTTACCTTTGGCATTGGCCTTGCCCTTCTTGCCGCCGTTGCATTCGACAACGGTGGTCCAGCCGGCGGGTGTGAATAACTGCTCTACCGCGTCCGCCAGATACTCCCCGTCGAGGCCCGGCTTGATGCCCTGGACCACAATCAGTCGTTCGGCGAAGACGTCAGTTCGCCCAGCCATCTCCAAGCGCACCCCGGCAGTGCTGCGGTTGAACGCGGCCAAGCGCGCCTTGGCGGCCTGCTCGGCGGCGGACTTGTTCGGGTAGATATGCCGGTCGGTGTGGACCGCAGGAAGGCCGTCGGGCAGCTCATCATTCCCCAGCTCGACCACCTGCAGGGCGCCCGTTTTCTTGTTCTGGTGTTTGGTGCGCACGGCCTTTTGCGTGTTGCGATCACCAAAGCGGAATTGATAACGGCTCAAGTCGGCGCGACGAAGCACTACGGGGCTCAGATTCTTGCCGCTAGCGGTTTGGTTACCCTGGCGAGGCATCACCAGCAGCTTGCCGTCAGCCAGCTTGGCGGTGCAGTCGTATTGCTTGGCCAGCCGGGTGATAAAGTTGAAATCCGATTCGTTGAGCTGGTCGGCGCGGGGCACTTTGGTCTGGACCGGGCATACCGGCTGCCAACCATTGCGGGCGGCCACATCTCGGACGATCTGCTGCAACGGTACGTTTTCCCAAGACCCGCTGCGCACAGTCTTTCCGCTACCCCGCATGTCGCTCGCTTTGCCCCGAATGCGCAGTGTGTCCGGAGGACCGGATACCTCCACCTCATCCACGGTGTACTGACCCAAACGGGTCAGAGCCTTTCCGGCGTAGCCCAGGTACACCTCAATACGTGCGCCACGCGTCGGTAACGTGACCGCTTGATCACGGTCATCAATGCGCAGCTCGAAGTCGTCCGACTCCATGCCGGGCTTGTCCGAGGTGCGCAACTCCAGCAGACGATCGTTGATCAGCGCGGTGATGTCCTTGCCGTCCGCGACGATGCGAAAGGTAGGCTTCATGGGTGACACTCCAGAAAAAGGAAACCCCGCACAGGGCGGGGTTCATGAAACGCGACGGCATGGATTAGTCCCATAACTGAACCTCCTCCAAGGTCTGCGCCGGCAGATCCGACAGCAGGATGATCACGCCAGCACGAAACGGTTGAGGCTCATCGGCGAGGCCTTGATTGGCGGCAAGCACGGCTTCCACCGTGCCGTTCAGATGGCCGTAATAGTGATGACAGACGGTGTCCAACAGATCCCCGTCAGACGTTCTGCAGGTCGTTGCCATAGCTCACGAACTCCATCGAGAAGGATTGTTTACGAGGAATGCCACCTGCTAGCAGGTGGCTTTGTTCTTCCTCAATGTTGAGCAGGCACCAGGTGCCCAGCACCTCCCCGTAACCGGTGGTCAAGCTGAGCGGCTGCAGACGACCGCCGATGGTGCGCAAGGTATCCAGCTGTTTTAGCCCTCCTCTGAAACCAGGAAAAATCGCGCCCTTGAGGGTGATTTTGTCCTCTCCCTGCCCTACCGCCTGCTGGGCAATGCTGCGCGTCAGGCGTTCCTGGCCGGCCCAGCGGAACGATGTCTGCCTACGCAGTTCATCGAAAGCCGCCGTGTCCAAGTTGAAGTAGTACGGCTGGGCGTTTGATTCCAGGGGCTGCATGATCAGCAGGTGCGGAAAAGGTTTCACCGCCTCGGCCGCCGGGGTCAGCTGTGGAGTGAGTGCCCCCGTGGGCAGGATGTTGCTCAGCGAGGGGCTCACCTGCCCGGCGATGCGATTGATCGCCGCGCCCGCTTTCCCCGCCTGCTCCTTGAGCGAGCCCAGGCGTTCCTGCACCTGACTGGCAGCGTTGACGGCCTGATTGTATCTGGCCGCCACTTGCCCCACGGCGGACTGCGCCGCGTTGATGGCTCTCATGGTCCGCTGGACCTTGGCACCGATGGCCGGCCCGATGAAGGGCACGCCCTCCAGTTCCGAGGCGGCGCCCGTCATGTCGCTGATGGCGCCGTTAAGCGGTCCCAGCATGCCGTCGAGACTGGTGCGGCCAGACTCCCCCGCTGCCAGCAGCGATTTCAGCGCCGATTGCATTTGCTCCATGTAGGCCATGGCACCTCCTTAAACGTGAGGGGCATCGAACAACTGGCTCGACGACTGTCGAGCGAGCGTCTCCCGAGAGAAAGCCTCCATGAGCTGACGTAGGTGCGGCTCCAGTTCTCGAGCCAACTGCGCGGGATCCTTCACATCGCCTTGAACGGTGATGGAGACATTCGGCGCAAAGCTGAAAGCCTGTTCGACCTTCGGCGGCACTGGCGGCGTAGGTTCCGCTGGCTTGACGACCTCGGCAGGCTTGGCCTCTTCGGCCTGAGCCTCACTACCAAACCAGGACTTGCCCAAGAAGCTGCCGATGCTCTCCCCACCCAGGCCGCCCAAAGCGGCACCGATTGCGCCGCCAATGGCGGTACCGATGATGGGTACCACTGAACCGATGGCGGCCCCTGCCGCACCGCCGGCCAGGGCGCCCGCGAAACCACCCGCAGCCCCACCATAACCCTCGGCTTTTTCGTCTTGGGTCGTGGCGTTGAGTGCTGTGTCTAGGACTCCCACCCCTGCATCCAGTACGTTACCGCCGGGGATGCGTTTGGTGGCTCGGGTGACTCCCCTGATGGACTGAACCGCACGGCCGAGCGAGCCACCGGACGCTGCCTCCGCAGCAGCAGCCATAGGCGCAGCAGCCAACAGACCCACCTTTGGCATGACAGACACGGCGGCAGGGGCTGACACGACCGGAGGACTGGGCACCCGGCCGGGTAATCGCCGACGCGGGAGGGTTCCAATGCCGCTACGGCGACCACGCCGGCCACGTTGACGCCTACGTGTACCACCGCCGGGATCCGCACCAGGGCCAGAGCTTGCCCGCCCTATCGCATCAGCGTTGACGACAAATACACGTTGCGGCTCAGCGCTCAGCCCTGCGCCAGAATCGTTGCCTGCCCCCATCAGCTTGCCGAGAGCACCCAGGCCCTTATCGACCGTCTTGATACCGGTTTTCGGTGCCTTGGTTACAGCGTCACCCAGCGAGCCCACGCCTCGTTCCATCGCCCGGCCGCGAGTGATGTTGTACAGCCCCCTACCAATCTTGACCGCACTGGCCGCCGACTTGAGCGCTATCAATCCGGCAGTGATGCCGGCAATACCGAGCACCACCGGTTGCGAGCCGTCGGACAGTTTTGTCAGCCAACGCACAACGGAGGTAAGCCCCTGGGCAACCGCATCAGTCGCAGGCCGGATGGCATCGCCAATGCTGCGCATGCCATCGCTGACCGCCTGACCCAGCTCGTCCCACATCTGTTTCGATGTCTCGCGCCGCTCGGCCAGGTTCTTGTCGAGGATCCCGCCGGAAGATTGCGAATCCTTTTTCAGCTGCTCGTACAGCTGCTTATTTTGCGAATAGGCCGTGAGTGCTGCCTTAACCTGCATGTCGGCGAACAGGTCACCGGTACGCAAGGATTTCTCCAGCGCATCGAGCGCTGCCTTGGCTGTCTCCGGATCCGCTTCCTTACTGATCTTGGCCTGGGCTTCGGCCATCTTCGCGGCTTTGGCTGGGTCGGTGGCCTGAATGTATTTCATGGCCAGGGCAAAGCTGGATTCCAGCGTAGACATGCCCTTTTGAATGCCGGTATTCAGCGAGGCTTGATAATCAATGCCAGCGTCCTTGTACGCCTTCACCACATCGCTCGAACCGATTTTCTCCATCCAGTTCTTGAGGTTGTTGGCCGCCTCATCCGAACCGCCGGCAGTCTTCATCTGGACTTGAAGCATCGCGCCCAGGGAGCTGACCGCGTCCATGCCGGTGCTGCCATTCTTTTCCATGGTGGCCAGCAGTTGCGGAAACCACCGGGCCATGTCGCTGGCTTCGAAGCTACCCGCTTGCCCTTGAAGGGCGATGGCCTCCAGGGCTTGCTGCATCACCATGGGGTCATTGATCTTGGCGTTCTGCTGCAGCGCCATGATCATGCTGGCCGTGTCGACGCCCGACGCGCCCTGGCCAATGGCGAACTTGGCGGCCGTCGGCGCGTAGGCCATGGCTTGCTTAAGGTCCATACCGGCACCGACCAGCTGGTTCACCAGATCCGCGACATCGTTCCGGGCCATGCCCGTATCGCGTGAGGTCTGGATCACCGTCTGGTTGAGCTGTGCCTCCTGTGGCTTGTTGACCACATCTGCCTTGATCGCGATGTCGCGGATGATCGCCTGGTAATTCGCGCTGACCTTGGTGGGAATCGCCGCAAGTCCAGTGGCGACAACGCCCTGGCCGATGCTCGACGTGAGCCCCTTCTTGCCGGCATCGAGTTGCTGGTGACCCTTGAGCTGCAGATCGGCGGCCTTGGCCGCTTGGCCAAGCCGCTGGTATTCCTGGCCCAGCCGGCCCACCTGGACGCCTTGTTTGCGCAGGGCGTCGAGGTTGCCGTTGAGCTTGCGCAACAGACCGTCCGCCGATGCAGCGCCCGTCTCGTGTGCCCGCTTCCATTCATCCCGCAGGCGGATGGTTTCGCCAATGGTGCTCTTGAGCACCTTGGCCTTGTTGCCTTTGTCCTCCAGCTTTTTGATATGCCCTTCAACTGTGCGAAAGGCAGACCCCACCGTCGAACTGACGGCACCGCCAATCACCAGCGATAACGCCAGTTTGCTTGCCATCGTCTACCCCTTGTTCAGTCTGAGAGCCACCAGACCATGTCGGAGAACGGCATGGTCTGAATTTCTTCGGAGGAAAAATTCAGCTCGGCGGCTAAGCGCTTAGCGAGTTGCTTCTGCACTGCCTGGGTGAAGTTCATCCTCTCGCACCAGACGAAAATAACCGGCCTGCAAACGGGCGTAGTCCTTGAGGAACATGCCGTCCAGCTCCTTGGGATTGACCTCGGCCAACGAGGCGAACAGGTTCAAGTCCTGTTGCTCCTCATCGTTGGGCGCGGTTTGCCGGGCTATACGAAGGTCACGAACGGTCGGCGCTCGCAGACTCAGCGTATCGACGCGCACGCCGTTGGCCTCGACCGGGACGGTCAGTTTCACAGTGACGCAGTCAGCGGCCAGTGTCATCCAGCTTGGAATTTCGGTATTGCTCATAGTGATATTTCCTTGAAGCAAGAAAGGAGGGTTCAGACGCCCAGGGCGGAACGCTGAGCGGCGAGTTGGTCGACGCCGTTGATGACTCGGCGCATGCCGAGGGGGTCGATCTCGTAAACGGTTCGGCCGTCCACTTCGAGCTTGTAATAGGTCAGCCCGACCGCATGCTTGATCTCGGCCTTGTCACCGGCTTTCCAGTCGCCCATATCGACTTCTTTCAAGGTGCCGCGCAGGGTGACGATGACCGGTGTGACTTTGCCTTTCAGCCCTTTGTAAGCGCCCCGGAACGTACCGTTGAACGCCGTACCGTCGGCCAAGCCGAAGAACTTCAACGACTCACGGCGCACGCCCGTGGTGGTGAAGTTCGCCTCTTGTTTTTCCATGCCCATGTCCAGCTCGATCGGGGCATCCATGCCACCGCCGCGATGCTCTTCCATCTTGAGCGTGAGCTTGGGCAGCGTCAGGCTCGGCACGTCGCCCTGGAAGCTGACGCCATCGACGAACAAGTTCAGGTTCGCCAGGGTTTCGGGAATCATTGCCATTGAGGTCGCTCCTTAAGCGGCGGTGTCGAGGACTTCGGTCAGCCATTGGTTGGTGACCTCTACGCGGAAGTTGGGGTTCTCAGCAGGCGGGACGTCGGTGAAGCGGATGTTCCAGTACACCTTGCCCTGCTCGAGCTGGCTGGCCGTGTTCAGCTCAGGGTCGGCGAACACCTCGAAGTTGATGATTGCGCCTTGGGCTTTCAGGTCGCGCATAAACGCCTGCAGGCCCTCGGTCACGTCCTTGATGTAAGTCGCGGTGATGGAACGGTCGACCGCCCATTTGTGGCCGTAGAGGATCGCGTCCATGACGATATCCATCGTCCGCACACGGGTGACGAACGCCCACTTCGGATCGCTCGACAACGTGCGGTTACCCCACAGGCGGAAACCGTCATCACGGATAATTGTGGTGATGTTGGCGTTATTGAGCAGGTTAGCCCGGCAGGTTTCGTCACCGTCCAAAAACTCAATCGGGCGGGAGGTGCCGGTGATACCGACAAACTCTTTGTTCGAAGGCGAAGCCCAAAAGCCGTACTCGCTGTCGGTCCAGGCAAACAAGCCTGCCACCCAGGCAGAGCCCGGCGCGTCAACCGTGGCGTCCGCCGTGGTGTCCCAATACTGCACGCCCGGATCAACCAGGTACGCCCGCTTGGCGCCGAAGTTCTCGGCGTAGGCCATCACCGCCTCATCGGTGGTGTTCGGGCCGTCGAGGATGGCGAGCCCTCGCAACTTGTCGGCCAGCGCGACCAGCGCGGTACCGACAGCCTGTGTCGCGCTGTGCTTGGGAGTCACCAACAGCCGCGGCTGCGCGTTGAACCGGCTTTTGCCGTCCAGCAGCGCCTGCAGGCCGGTGCGCTTTCCGTTGGCCTGTACGCCGCCGATGATCGCCGAGGTTTGTTCGGCTGGATTCTCCAGCTTGGCCACACCGCAGGCCACAATCACGGCCTTAGCTCGCGTGTAGATGGCTTGGCAGGCTTTGGTCATTGCCGAATCAGGACCGAAGGCGGCCACCGCTTCGCGCTCATTGGTGATCATCACCAAGTCATTCGGCTGTGCGCTGTAGGCCGGCGCCGGCACGAAGGTATCGACCAGGCCGATGATCGAGGACGACGGCAACGCAATGACACGAGCGCCGGTATCAACGTTCGTGACGGTCACGCCATGAAAGAAGCTCATAGATTCTCCAGATAGGAAAAGGCCCCGCAGTGCGGGGCCAAGTTTGTGGTGAAGCGGAAAAGAAAACGCCCCGACAATGCGGGGCGTTTATAGGGTCTGGCTGGCGATCCACTCCGGCGCTGGTGGTCGGTGATCGGCGGCCGGAAACTCAGCCCCGGCCGGCCAATCACGCAAGGCTCGAATATAGGCCAGCAATTCAGCGTATTGCTCGGCCGTGATTGTGGTCGGCATGGCCAACTCAACCTCATCGCGGTGACGATCCCGCACCCAAGCCACCCGGACAATTTCCGCATCGCGCCAGGCCCGCTCGACGGAGTCAGGGTCGACCGATGGCATCGACTGGGAGGCCAGGAAGCTCAGGTATCGCGCATCATCATCAGCAACCTCGACAATGTCCGTCCAAAAACTTTTATCCGGCTCAGCGTCGAAGGCAAAGCGAACGACCCCATCAATAACTTGAAGGTGTTTCATATGAAATAACTCGTGATGAAGGCGTTAAATACAGGCGTGCCCGAGGCCGCGTTACTTGCCGACACCCACCAGGACTGCTGGGCAATAATTGCGAGGTTGGAAAAGGAGTGCGTGTACAAGCCGCCAGCCGTGCTAACCGTTGCCGTATTTCGCACAAGCCCCACCCCACCAAGGAGGGAATAAATATCCATCGAGACGGTGCCAACGCCTGAACTACCCAGACCCATCAGACCGTTCGCCCTCACGGCGTTAGGCGGGACCGTACTAGCTAACGGAATAGGCCCATTGGTGACTGACGCCGCCCCGGTAAAGATCAGCTTGGCACCGATAGTGACCATCCGATCTTCGACAGAACAAACAACGAGGTTTCCGCCACTGTCGGTGGGCACGACTGTCAGTAGCGCGGATGCCGAGAATCCGGCCGGTGCATTGGCTCCACTGTAAAGCTCAGGGGCAACCGTTGCCGTCGCATTTACGGCCATTAGGCTGCGCGCATTTGTGGCGGGGTTATACAGTGCATACAGCGCGACATAGCCGCTCGCTGGCGCCCCGCCAACATCCATTGCCCCCAAGCCTTTTAGCGCCGAGGCAAGATTGACCGTCTGACTAAACGCCTTGATCCGATAGGACTTGCCGCCCGCGTCTTGGAGGATTACCTCGTCAGCAGTAAATGTGGCATTGGCCGAAGCCACTGACACATTCATACGTGCCTTCGATGCCCCCACCATTGCCCCCCGAATCGAGAGTTGTTCGACGATGGTTGTCAGTGCGGCGATATCAATGTTTCCCTGATTGATCGGCGCGTTCCATGCCTTGATGCACCAGATTACCGCCAAGTTGCGGGGACGGGTTTCTGTGCCGCCGGTCGCAGTGGTCAACGGCGTTCCATTGCTGTCGGAACGGTTTCCTCGGGCCACTTTATCCTGACCAAACCCAGTCGGATTAGCAGGCGAGTCAAGCTGGTGGACGTGAGATTTAAATTCGTCTGCCTGCCAGCTACCGACCAAACGACCCGCATCAACACCGCGCCCATGGTCCCAGCCCCGCAGGAATTCTCCACGCGATTCCGGAAGACGGAAGTTACCGGCGCCCTCATCGCCTTTGTTGAAGGCCGTGCCGAGGAACGCCGCCAGATCGGGATAGGCCGCAATGCTCTTCACACTGCCGTCCAGCTCCAGAAACCCGGGCGCCACCTTATCCAGCGGGAACGCGACCGTGGCACCCACCGGTAAGGCCGAGGCCTGCGCGATAATCGCCTCGATTTCTGCCTTGGTATAACTGTCTTTGATCCCGAGTCCAGCCAGCGTGTCCGGGTTGTCGCCAGAAGTTACGACGCCTCGACTGTTCACCTTGACCCTTGTGAATTCACCAGGTGCTTTGTCCACGGGCAGCACGTTTTTTATCGAGTCATCAACGTACTGCCGGGTCGCCAGCACCACCGACGGATCGATCTTCAATTGAATATTCGAAGTCCCGTTGGTGATGATGTGCATCCGCACCACCTGATTGCGACCAGAGTTCTGCTCGAGCAGCGGCTTGTAACTGGGTGCCACGTTAGAGACGGCGCAGAAGACGCCGTCTTTGTCTTCCAGCGCTAGCTCACGAATCCACCAGCCACCCACATCGGGCGGCAACACTAACTCGGCGATCAGAACATTGGCGTCCTGCTCCGATACTCGGAGCTGATTGAGCTGGGCTTTATAGACCTGATTGATCAGCCTGGTTTGCGAGGGGCTTGGCACCGGGTCGGTGCCGTTCGCATCTCCGATCAGCATGTATTTGGGCTCCCAGGGAATACCCAGGGCATCGCAGTTGGTTTTTTTGTTGGCACCCAACGTGGTCAGCATGCCGCCAAAAATGGTGTTCTTATCAACCATAAGGGTAGGTATCCAATTCATCGATTATGTAATGGCCGACGCCGCCGTAACCCTGCACCTCGACATCGATATCGGGATTGCTCCAGGGATAAACATCGATTTCATCCCCGTCATAAACGGCGAACCCCACGAAGGCGTCGAGGCGAGCCTCTAAAACGATGTCCAGGCCGGATAGGTGTCGACTGACTGGCCGGGCGTCGTCGATCAGCCAGGTCAGTTCTTGATAGGTTTCCTCGCTGATACCTTCGTCGGAAACGCCGATCTTCAAAGCGAACGTCCCTGGCACGCCCATGGGTTCGGTCTTGAACCACTCGACCACCTCAATTAGGTAGCCGAACGGCTCCACCACCCGCCGCAGGGCGCCGATGGTGCCCTTATGCGCATGGACGTAGAACGAAGAGCGGATCACCGAGCGCTTGACCTCTTCGGGCCACGCCTCGTCCCAACGATCCACCGACCATGCCCAAGCCAACTGATAAAGCAGGTGCGCCGGGCAAGTGTCCGGGTTGTATAAAGCTCTGAGCGGCACGTCGGTGGTTTCGTCGATGGTCGCTTCGATAGCCCGTTCAAGCTGGGTGCTGTTGAGGGGAAGCAAACTTTTCATCAGCCACCCTGCGTGACGGTAAAGCCTGAGCACCATGCCGCTTGCGCCTTGGTTGGCCGGATGTCTTCCCACCCTGGGATCTCGACGCGAGCCACGCCGCTGACATGGACTTGCGCATCAATGGCCGAACGGGCTACCTCTACCCCCAAACGACGCCGTGGATTGATCCAGGCTTGCAATCGCGCCCTGCATTCGGCAAGCGCCGCTTCGGTTTCGGGGCCGCTACCGGCCATATGCACGATGGCGTCGATTCGATAAGGCAGGATCTCGGCGCCCTGAACCGTCAGCCGATCAGCAACCGGGCGCCGGTCATCATCGTTGAGGTAAGTGTCGACCTCGACCAACAACTCAGGGCTAGCCGTGCCATCGCCTTCAAGCGACAACACAGTCACCACCACCTCGGCGGGGGCCGGGCTCTCGGCCGTTGCATCTGCCACCAGACCCGAGGCGTTACGGGCATGCAGGATGTAGCTGTTTCGAGGCCCGGCAGTGGTCAGCCCCTCGTACCTCAGTTGCACACGCTCGCGCAGTGCGTCGTAACCTTCCAGCACCGCCGGGACCGGGGGCACGGCGGTTGAGTCTTCAGCCTGGATGACCAAACGCTGCAGGTTTACGTTGGCGGCCAACTGCTCCAGGTCCGCACCCGTAGCATGAGCCAGAAACAGCGCCTTGGCCGCGTCGTTGACCCTGGCTCGGTTTTGCATACGTCGATAGGCGCCCAGTTCCAACAGCTTGGTCACCGGATCGCTCTCCAATAAGGCGGTCCAGTTGTCGCCCATGTAGTCTCGAAAAGTCGACAGCTGCCCCTGATACATTTCCTCAAAGTCCAGGCTTTCCAACACTTGCGGCGCCGGTAGCGCCGAAAGGTCGATAGTGCTCATACGTTCACCTCCAGCACTACGCCGTTGCTAATATAGGAGCCCGTCAGCTGCAGGGTGATCTGCCCATCCACCACAGCGGTGACCCGCACGCGTTCCAACTTCAAGCGGGGCTCCCAACGCCCCAGGGCGCGGGCGACTTCAGCCTGCACCGCGCTTTTCCAGCCCTCATTCACCGGCAGGTCGACATAACGGCGCAGATGGCTGCCGTATTCCGGCCGCATGCGCCGGCTGCCGACCGGCGTGCTGAGAATGTCTTCCACGGACTGCCGCAGATGCGCCGAACCTGACAGCGGCTGCCCCGTACGACGGTCCATTCCGATCATGGTGTTTACTCTGTCAGCGGTTGCAGATCCGGGTGGGCTTTCAGGAAGGCGTATTGCTCATCGCCGCAGGCTGTCACCTGACCGGCTATCACCGGCACGGGCTGGCCGTTGGGCATGATCAGCGTGCGCGAGGTGAACCGCTTGTCGCGAAATACGCGCGCAGGTCCGATGGTGGCCTGCGGCTCAGATTGGGCGGGCTCAGGCAGCACCGCATCGGCGGTCGGCCGCTCCGTCTCTGTTCTTGCTTTGCTCATATCGACGCTCCATGAACGGAAAAGCCCGCACGCGGCGGGCTGTAAGTAGATGTCAGGCTCAGTGTTTGTGGTTCGGTGTGTTGCCGGCGGTGTCGATGATTTTGCCGCCGCCATTGATGTCACCCGTGACGCGTAACGGGCCGTTGATCAGCACGTTACCGGCCAGGGTGATGTCGGCCGCCGAGGCGTTGATTGCGCCGTCCGCGACGACCACTTCGGTGCCTCCCACCTTGATGGTCACGGTGCCGCTCGGCACGGTGATGCTGTAAGTGCTGGCCTGCCAGTCGTAGACCAGCGAGCCACCGTCATCGAAGCGCCATACCTCAACGTGATCGCGGTTGTCAGGCGGCGCACCAGCGCTGCCATACAGACCGGGAATAAAGGTGCCCTGCGCCACTTCCCCGCTCGCACTTACCAGTGTTCCCTGCTCTCCCATGCTAGGCGCTCGCCAATGACGAGCTTTGCCAGCAGCGATGCTGTGCCAACGTACCCAGGCACTGACCCATTCCCCGTCCGACACTCGACATACTGGCGGCGAAGCGGCCAAGTCAACTGCCACCACATAGCAATCCTTGACCAGACCGGCCAGCATGCGGTCATGCTGCGCGCTCGCGTAGGTCATGCCATCTCCTCCGGGGGCAGGTAGCTGCCTTCGTTTCCAGGCCCGGTGTCGGAGCCGAACCCCCAGAGCAAGGAACCAGGTGGCTGGTTGGGCCAGGGCCATTCTTCCTGCCCCAAGTAGATGCCTTGGGTCCATTCGACTACCCATACCGCATAGCTGTCGAGCTCAGGGCGTGTCCAATCCTGCGAGGCCTGGACGAACTCTGCCGGCTCGACCGCCAATCCCCATGTCTGCATGCGCAGCAAAATAATCAGCTGAGCCGCGATGAAAGCCGCTACCTGCTGGCAGTGCTCGTGATCGCTGCCGACGATGATGCGTGCTTCGAAACGCGCCTCGACTCCGACTTCGCCAGTGCCGGGGTCCCGACCGGGCTCCAGCTCGACCAGTTCAAGCACAACTGCGGGGATGGGTACGTGCTGCAGCATGTCGGGCATGGTGCAGATGTATGCCAAGCCGGGGATGGCCTGGGCGATCTGTTCTTCTATGGCGGTGTAAATCTGGTCGAGAGGAATGAGAGGATCAGACATGGGCTGATTTCCTCAGATATTTTTGAAGCTCGAAGTTCATTTCCTGCTCCAGGATCTCAAGCAGTCGCTGATGCGCACGACGCGACCATTCCTCAAAGTGAGGCCGCACGTCGTCGAGCGATATCTTGGCCTTGGCCAGTGGATAGCGGCTACCGTTTTCGGCAATCCAGCCCGAACTTGGCCCACCGCCGCCAGACACGTCACTGTCGGGATAGTCGCTTGCTCTGAAGTGCTTACTGGCGGTACGAATCCAGATGTCTGGCTCGCTGCCATAAACGGCTTTGTAGAACGCCCCCTGATACTTGCGACCCGCGACAGAGACGCCAGAGCGGCCCTGTCGTACCCGACCTGCACGACTGGCCTCAATGGGATTGACGCCAAACCACAACTTGGCTTGCTCATTGGAGTTGACTGGGTAAGCCTTTAGTCGCTGACGCACAGCGGCGATGGCGATTCGGGCTTGCCGGCCTACTGCTCGTGCAATGTGAGTGCGCAACCAACGCAGCGTCTTATTCAGGGCTCGCCGTTGAGCTGCACGGGCGGCTAGTGGAACAAGAGCGGCAAAGTCGGAGAACGCATCCTTATCGGCTTGAGCCAGTTGCAGCGTGAACAGGCCGGAGGTGGCCGAGGATTTGACATGACTGCCGACGCTCATCGCACCTCCCGAAGAATCAAGTTGACCCAACCAGTGCCATCCGGCTCACGTTTGACGATGACATAACGCCCGCCGCCGTCTTCTGGCATCAGCTGGACAGTGATTAACTGGCCATCCGAAATGAGGTGGGCATCAACAATACGGACGGCGAACACTGGCTCGCGTATACCGGTGTTGATCCTTCCCACCTTTGGTTGCAACCAGGGCGCCGAGAAGAATCCCGGCACCGGTAAGTCGCGACCGTCGACCAGAGCCTCGTCGCCCAGGACATTCAGCAACTGCACATCCATCGCTGCCACCTGGTCACGGAAGGCCATCAGCTATCTCCGTCATCCGATGCGGTGGATCCGGACTCCAGCTTGCCGCGCTTGGCAATGACGCCTTCTTCGAGCAACAGGTCCCGGATCTCAGTGCTGGGCGGAACGTACACTTCACCTTTTCGCACCAGCTTGGCACCGTCCTGCACACAGCCTTCGATCACTACGTACTCAACTTTGGCAGCCATATCACACCACCTTTGCAAAGACGAAAGCGTTAGGCTCCAGCATCCCGGCCAGAGCAGCGCTTTGCAGTTTCAACCACCGGGCGCTCGGATCCTGGGTGACCCAGCTTTTGGGGAAACGGGCCGCTTCGACCAGGCCACTTTCAATGGCTTCGATGTCCTTGATCGCGCCATACAGCATCGCGTTTCGAGTCGAGGTCGAGCCCAGCATCAAGCCGCCGCTTGGCACCATCTGCTGTTCGTCACCGTCATCGTCCAGGTACCACTCGTCGTAGACATACAGGTCGATGCCGGGGTCGTTCAGATAGCCAAGATAGGTCACGCCATCTGGCAGCTCTTCAGGCTTGATCACGCCCATGTCCACCCGGCGAGAGTTGAGCTGCTTCAACACTGTCTCGTTGCGCTGGAAAGCATCCTGGGCTTCGCCACTGAGCACAGCGACGTTGCCGGTGCGCCCGGAATCCTTGGCAATCTGGCGCTTCCACTGCCGCAAGTTGGCAATAGGGTCGGAGTCCGCCGTGTTCCAACGCCCGGCCCCCAGCACGATTTTGTGGCTGTCCTCCATCAGAAAATCGATGGTGTCATCGACGCCATCACCCAGCACCCGAACGCGTCCAGTGCTCAGCGCCTGAGCGCACATCCACTCTTCACGACGAGTGATCTCGTCGTCCAGGTCGATCAGGTCGCGCCCCAACTGCTCGCCCGCTCGCTCCAGGGGAGTCCGCGAGGAGAATGGGTTATCGCCGGCAGCACGCTTGAGGATTTGTTCTGCCCGCGTCTCCCGCTTGGGCTGGATGTAGGGTGGCTTGTACGTTTCGGAACTGAAACCGTTGCGCAGCGAGACACTGCCGGGCAACGACGGGTGTACGAAAGGCGCCATCTTGCGCTGGCCCTTGATGATGTCGATGGTCACCGCCTCGGTGCCGAAGGTAACGGGGTTGCCGCCGTTGAAGAAAGTGTTCATCAAAAAGCGACGAGGCGTATTCATCTGCTCAACGGCTTCGAGCATGGTGAGGGTGTCAAAAATATCAGTCATCAGATGCTCCGGTCAGCGGATGAAAATGCAGAAAGGTCGAAGGGCGGCTTTGGCCGCAGCCAAGGTCAGGCCCTCACCGAGGTGGAGCTGGGTGCCCAGCACTTGACCCGTCAAACGAACGGGTGCGTTCTTGGCCCCGCCCGTGGTGTCTACGTCCTCGTCGAGGATGGCCGTAGGCACCTGGGAGCCGTCCTCAGCAGCGGTTTTACACAGCACGAACTCTTTCGAACTGGTTACCTGCCCCAGGACAGATCCCCGCACGAGCGTCTGGCCTGCGGCGATCAAACCGGTGTCCATTGCAATGGGAAAGTCACCGGCAGAAAGGTGGCTCGGCTGGTAGGTTTTACGTTCCGGGTTGCTCATGAATGTCTCCTGTCAGCGGCGCGAAGCGCCCGCAACGATTGCGCTGACGGCTGCTTGGCGTTCGCCCTGCTTGCCATCACCGCTTGGGGTTGTAGCCGTCACGCCCTGCGCATCGCTCTTGATCGCAGACAGGGAGATCCCGCGATCCTGGGCGGCTTTGAACAATTGCAAGGCTGTGGCCTCGACCGAGGTGCCAGCATCGATAGCCGCTTCGATTTCCTTCTCGAAGCCTTTGCTGGCCAGGGCGTTAATGCCCTTGATGCGATCACGCTCTGCAGCGGCGCCTTCGGCTCGAATGGCGCCGAGGTCAGGCTGCTGGGCCTGGGCGATTTCGATGGAGTTCGGATCGGTGCCGGCGGCCAGCGCAGTACGCAGCTCCGCCGTGGTATGTACGGTGGTCATGGTGGTTTTCCTTGGGACAGTGATGGCCGGTCTGGCCAGTTCGGTGATGAGGGATTCAAGCGAGCCCAGCCGATGGGCCAGACCCGACTCAACAGCGGCAGCTCCGACGCGTAGTCCTCCGAAGTCACCCATTGCAGGTACCTTGGCGGCGTCAGTACTTAGGTTTCGCGCCACTTTGCCGACGAAGACTTCACCGAGAGCATTCACGGTTTCACCGATCTTGGCGCGCCCTTCTTCGGTTCCGAGATCGGGCCGCTTGTTCGGAGCGTTACTGCTAACGATCTGATAGCGCTTGCGGCCGTTCGCAGCATCACTTTCAACAACAGCCTCAACGACAACGCCAATGCTCCCGGCCAAACTGGCTTCATCGATGACGATCTCGTGCGCTGCCGAGGCGATCCAGTACGCAGCGCTCGCCCCTATGCCACTGATGTACGCGACGATCCGTTTGCGCTCTCGACCCGCGAATATCATCTCGGCCAGTTCATTGATGCCGGAGGCAACACCGCCTGGGCTGTCGATGTTGAGCACAATCGAACGGACCTTGGGATCGTCCAGCGCTCGCTGGATGTCCGTGCCCAGGACCTGGGTGCTGGTAGCGCCACTGATTTCAGTGAACATGTTTGCGTAGCGAAAGATTGGCCCAGTGATGGGAATCACCGCCACGCCGTTTCGCATCGTGACTTTACGGGTATCTTCAAGCCGCTCGCCGCGCCGGGTTGCCAGGGCCATCGGATCGCCCATGCGGTCGGCGATGGTCAGCAAGTTATCCAGGGCGTCAGGCAGCATTAGCCAGGGCTGCGACGCAGCCAGCTCAAGTGCTCGAGGCATATTCAGTCCTCTTCGGATTTAGGGTCGGGCGGGTTCTCCAGCCCGCCCTTGGGCAGGGCCTGCAGGTTTTTGGCGCGGCGTTGCTCCACTTCCCGTACACGCTGACGGAACACCTGCTGCCAGGGCTCGCCGGTCATGGCCGCTGTTTCGAGGGTTTCGTTGCTCACGCCAATTTCGATGCGCTTACCGGCCGCGTTGGCTTCCTTCAGCTCATCAATCGCCCCACGGGCCGGACCGATCCAAATGGCCTGACAGTAGGCCTTGCGCTTAGCTGGGTCGCCGTAGCCCGGAAGGTCAATCAAGCCCCTAGCCACGGCTTCGTCGATAATCAGCTCACGGCTTGGCTGGCAGAAATCACAGGTAAGCCACCAACGACGCAAACTGTAGAAACGCCAAGCCTGAAGCATGGCGGCGCGGGCCGCGCTGTAGCTGCTGCTGTAATGGAGCAAGAGCTCTTCAAGTGGCAGCTCCAGGGCAGCGCCGATCTCTTTCACCACGGCGGTGAAGAAGGGATCAAACTGGGCATTGGGTCGACCTGGGTTCGCTACGACTGGCTCTTCACCAACGCCGAGGTCAATCACGGCCCCCTCGCCTAGGGCCAGCTCGCCATCGGTGGTGTCATCGCCTTCAGGGCGCTCGTCCGCCAAAGCAGTCATCGGCAGGTTGCCGGTTGGGAAATCAGAGCTCTTTTTGATGAACACCGTGAACATTGCGGAGATCACGGCGGCCATAAGCTCCGCGCTGCTGTAGCGCTCCAGCTTTTGCAGCGGCTCCAGTACAGGCGCCAGGTAGGGAGCCCCGCGCTTCTGACCGGGACGTTCCTTATCCGCCAGGACGTGCAACACACGCCGTCGGCCTGTCTCCTCACCGAACGCGGTAAGTCGCTCCCAACTTAGTGGCTTGCCGGCCAGATGCTCGCCGGGATAGCCGGTGCAGACGTGATAGGCCACGGGAGCGCCCAGCGAATCGAATTCAACGCCATCAACCAGATTGACCCGGTCCATACCGCCGTTCGGATTGCCGACCCGATCCGACTCGATCAGTTGCAGTCGCGTGCTGAATACACAGCCCGGACGTTCCTGATCCGGGCTGGCGACCAACACATCACCAGCGACCAGCGACGACACTAAAACCAGAGCTTGCAACTGGTAATGATTGAGGGTCGCTTCGGCGTCACACTCCCTCGGATCATCGGCATACAACGACCAAAGCCGGTCCAACCGGCCATTCAGTTCGTTTGCCTGCTCCTCAGTGAGACCCAGCGCCTCGTGATCAACCTGGGCGCGGCATACCAGCCCGGTGCCCACGACGTTGGTGCGCAACCGGGTAATGGCTGCGCGGGCTATCAGGTGGTTACGCATGGCGTCCCTTGACCGGGCCACCAGCATTCGCCGCTCGCTCTGATTGAAGTCTCGTCGCGGACTACCGAGGCCAGGTATCCAGCTGGCCATGCTGCGCAGCATGCGCGAAGCGCCTCGCCAGCGAGTTTCAACACCGCCGCCACCGCCCTGAGCAACAATCTGCTGGCCGCCCACCGAAGCCCTGGCCACCTTAATGGCCTCGCGCATCAGCAGATCGGTCGGGCCTTCACGCTTACTGAATGGCCACATGATCAGATCCCCAAGTACGAGACGCGATTGCGGCCTCGACCGCGCAGCGCCGCCTGTTCGTTGGCGACTTCCTGGGCATATTGTTTCTCCAGCAGGCGCAAGCTGTTGAGCTCTGCCAGCTGTACTTCACGCTCAGCCCGGCGCAGGCGCTGACCTTTTTTCAGGACGTCAGAAATTGCCGCCCTAACTTCAGCTAGGCGCAGTTGTGCGTCAGTCATGGTTGATTTCCTTAATAGCCCGCTCGACTGCGGGTGCCCCGCCCACGAGCGACTACTCGGCGCGGTACCGGTGCGACCGGTTGTTCAGTGTTGAACAGCGTTGGCTGCATCAGTTGCTGTTCCAACTGGTCCCACTCGTGGTCACGTAGCAGATGCGTTTTAAGGCTACGTGCGGCATGCAGGGCATACACCTCGCAGTCCAGGGCTTCGTTGCGGCGCCCGGCTTTTTTCTGCCAGACCATCTTGCTGGGGTTACGCGCATGCGGCGCCAGCACTTCGTTGGTGAGCTGTTCGTAGTAATCCGAACGGATCTCGCTGTACCAGTGCATGCGCCCCGGCCCGACACCCTTCAAACGGAGACGACCATCAATCAGCGTCTTGGCCTTGTGCGTGCCAACGATGTGTACCCGCAGGCCATATTTCGCCGCTTTGGTGTTGTCCTGCGAGGTGTCCACGGACTGCGGTGGCTTGGTGAAGATTTCTTTGTCGCGGCTGTCAATCGAAGCGCCCTTGATTGCCATGATGTTGAAGCGCTGCCGATCCCGGACATAGCTGTAAACTGCATCGCTGGTATTACCGTCCGAGCTATCGACGCTGACCGCTGACACAGCCAGGTGCGCGCCGCCCTCGGTGGGGATTGGCTGGGCGATGACCCGATCCAGTTCCTGCCAGACACTGTCGTGGGGATCAATTGGGTTGCCGTGTAGTTCCCCCCAATAGAGCCGCCAGGACTCTTCGCCGCGCCCCCATCCGATGATGATCAGCGCCAGACGATCACCTTGCACGTCCACACCCACGGTCACCAACAACACGCCCCTGGGCGCTGTCAGTTCGGCGTATGGCTCGGCCCGCTTCTCCAGTTCGTCTGTCTTGGGCGCGTCGCTTTGGTACTCGTAGCTTTCGCCCTTGGAGCTGTTCACAAAGGCAATCATCGGGCCGATGTTTCCTTGCGCCGCTGCATGTTCGGCCTGGAGCTTTTTCTCCATCAATGCCTGAAAGCGTGACCCCCAAAAGGTAGCGTACAGCTCATTGAGGATGTAGCCGGCAATCCCGCGAAACTCAGCCGTGGCCTGCCAGCGCCCATGCTTGAGGTTCGCGTTCTTCTGGTTGTCGTCCCAAATCGCGCCGCAATGTGGACACGAATAGAACGCCTTCTCCGGCCGTTTTTTGCCGTAGACCTCGTGGTGATACTCGGGGTCTTCATCGCAGTGAAGGTTGTCAAAGCTCAGCGCATGTTCCTGGCCGCATTCGTGACACGTCACCAAGCCGATGCGCTTGTCCGACAGCTCCAGCTCCGCATCAATCGCCGACAGCCCTTTGATCGTTGGTGTGCCGCCGATGATGATCTTGGAACGGCGAAAGGTTTTCAGACGCTCCTTGGCGAGCTTGATGCTATCGCCCTGCCCGCGCAGGTTGAGGTTGCAATCATCGGGCTCTTCAATGGCAACACGCGGTACCGGTGTAGATTTCACGCTGGCCGGGCTGTTGGAGCCCACCATCTTGAGGAATCCGCCAGGGAAGCGCTTAAAGTCTTGGCGCTGCTGCAACTTGCGGCTGCGCAAATCGACCTTCTTGCGAAGCCGTGGTGTCGCATCAATCATGGGTTCGAGCTTCTCACCCACGTACTGCTTGGCGGCTTCGGCCTTGGGAAACAGCACCAGTATCGGCGACGGATCGATGTCGATCCACTTGCCCAGGGCGTTACCGAGAACGCCCGACGTCCAGGCTACCTGAGCCGATTTGCGGCCGACGATCTCGGTGACCGTCGGATCGTCCAGCGCCTCCAGAGGCCCGCCGGGCCAGGTCAGGTGAGGCGTGACGTTGAAGCGATATTTGCCGGGGCGGGCTGACTCTTCTGGCGCCAGCCAGCGGTATTTTTCCGCCCATTCGATAATGCTCATGCGCGGCGGCGGTGCCCACTTCCTGCAGGCGCCGCGCAGCGCGTTAATCGCCGTCTTTTTCAAGGCCCTCCGGATCGTCCGGTTCGTCAGAATCTCCATCTGACTGGGCATCATCCTTGTCATAGTCTGACAGCCTCCTCAGGATGGTTTCGATGGGGTCGGCGATCAGGCGCTCGTCAACTTCAACGCCGTAGCGCGCCGACAGTTGTTCCGCCAACTCATCCGGAAATGAATTGAGCAGCTCGACTTTGGCTGCCGTGATCATTGCCTCAAAGCGTCCGATCAGATCCGCCGCGATTACGACCTCGCCCAAATCCTTGGCCAGCGCCAGCTCTTCACGATTGGCTCTGACCCGGTCGAGCCGGTCACGGGAGGATTCTTTTTTGCCGTTGAGGGCGGCCTGTTGCATCAGCCACTGGATCACGGCCTCGGTGTCGTATTGGTTTTCGTTGCCCCGGCCCAGGCCGAACTCAATTACCGGCATGCCGTCGTTCTGCCAACGGGTCAGCGTGCGTTCATCGCGGCCGACGATCTCGCTCAACTCGGCTTTGCTGACTGTTCTTCCCATCGCTAACCCCTTGAAAAGACGGACATCCCTGCAAAAAACTCAGCTGCAGGGAATCCGCGAGTTCGGTAACCCGTGTAGGGGGCGGGCCAAGGGGAGGACCCAGAAAACTCCCTTCCCCGCCCCCTACCCGGCACTCTCAGATGCCTCGGTGACACCCAGTCGCTTGGCCACCCATCGTTCGTAGAGGCCAATCGCGACATCGGCGCCGGCCATCGCGGTGATGCTGCCCAGGCTGCCCGCTGTCCAGAGCGACATGCCGGCGGCGATCATCAACATCATCGCCGACACCCCGCAGACAACGCAGGCACCGGATCGAAGTGCCAGGCGCCTCAACAACGCCCAGCCCCGCGCCCCGTCCTTGTCGGCCCGCCACATCTCCCCCGATACGCCGCCGACCAGGGCCAGAAGAATTACTAACCAGATCGGCATTTCTGCCAGTGCTTGCTGCTCGTTCGTCATTGCCCCGCCCCTTAAACGCAAAAACCCGGCGCAAGGGCCGGGTTTGGTGTGTGGTGCCTGCCGCTTTATGCGGTCGCACCTATCGAAGATGAGTACTTTTTACAGGTCGATTCCGGTGGCAGCAACCCTGTTTTAATGCCACCCGGTGAATGTCTGGTGAACGCCTAGGCAATGTCGGCGAATATCTTTATTTCGGCTTCCAGCGCCTGGGGCGCTGTCCTTCCTGTCCCACTATCTTGGGTCGAAGTAGGACAGCTACAGGCGCCTAGAATCGGGGCCTGCCCCACTGTCCTACTTTATTTTCTCTTCTCTCCCGTAAAGAGAAAAAGCTAAGAGCACGCGTGCGCGCCATGGGCGCGTATGCGCTCCCGCTACGCTCACACATGGGCGGGACGTGCTGGAAGGTTGGACAGTAGGACAGCTCAACAACAGCGCGGCCCGCGCTTGTCCAACTGCATCAAACAGCAGTGGGACAAGGCGAGCCGGTAGGACAGCCACGGACGCAAACGGGGTCAAGCAGCAACTCCCATAAGCAGCCAATAGATGCACAGGTGCGCGTCATGCAGACGCTGGTAGTAGGTGTCGCGACCGCAGCCGCAGTGGGCATACTTCAAGCGCATGTCGCTGTCCTGGTTGCAGTAGTGCTCTCGCACGATTTGCACATGCAGAGGATCGAGGTGTTTGGTCACGATCAGCTCAATATCAAGCGAACCTTCCAAGGGCGCACGAAATGCCCGCCGGCCACGAATCAGCTGCCCATTGCTCTCCATCATCATGGCGACCATGTTCCCACCGGCGAGCCCGCCGGCACTGAGGTCGCTGTGCAGCTCTTCAGCCCATTTGCGCAGCCGCGCATCGATCTCCTTAATCATCGAAACATGGCTCCTCGACCGGCTGAACTTTCAGGTTCGATGCCCTGCCCCAGTCTTGGGGCTTCTTGTATCCCCATGGCCGGACGCCGCTCTTAGGCAACGCGGGTAGCCGGACCTTGCGCCAACCCAACCGATGCATGATCGCCCCGACCCGCATCTGTTCAGGTTTGCCCCAGTGTCCATAGTCCAGCTTCAAAGCGCCCAGCAGAATGTCGGTGCCGGTCGCCGTCTCGCCAATCTGAGACTCTTCGAGCCAAGACAGGATCGGGCCTTCCCATTCATCCACCACAAAGCGCTCTTCCTGCGCCTCGGCGAACAGCGGCGCCTCCTCCCGATTGACCCACCAGATATCGCCGGACTGATAGCAAAACATCGCCTCAGCCCATAGCTGGTCGCGGATCTCGCGCAATTGGTCCAAGTCCACCTTGGTACAGGCGACCGGCCAATAACGCCGGTTGCCAGTGGCATCCTTCAGGTACTCATCCTGGTTCGTTGTCCCCACGAAAACACACTGGCGTGGCACGTCCATCGTTCTGCGGCCATAGCTCTCGCGGTAGGTATCCGTCGAAGCCGAGAAGAACTGCTTCGCCTTGGTGGACTCGGCCTTGTTGAAACTGTCCAGCTCACCCAGCTCAACGATCCACTTGCCGCGAATCGCCTGGAACCCGTCCTTGTCGCCCAAGGCGAAGGGGGTATCCATAAACCAGGCACCTCCCAGCACCGACATGGCCGTGGACTTACCGGCACCCTGCGCGCCTTCGAGGATCATCACGGAGTCAGCCTTGCAGCCCGGCTGCATCACCCGGCCGACCGCCGAGACCATCCAGCGCTTACCCACCTTGGAACTGTAATCCGTCGGGGCCACGCCCATGATGTCTGTCAACCAGGTGTCGAGCCGGGGTACCCGATCCCACTCCAGGCCATTGAGGTAATCACGAACAGGGTGAAAGGCATGGTCATGTGCAACAACACTTACAGCCTCGATAACGCTGCTCGCCTTGACCCGCAGGTTGTACTGTTGCGCGAGCCACTTCATGACCAGCATGTCATCAATGTCAGCCCAATCGCCGACACCGCCGCCATACGGGGCAGCACGCAGCTTGACGATCTTGGAGCTGAACGCACTGAAGCCAATCACACCGGCCCAACGTTCGTCGTTGCCCAGGATCAGCTCTACGTTTTGCATGTGCGCGATCAACATGCCGTTTTCCGTGCGGGCCAACTGGTCTTTCCAGCCACCCGCTGCAGGTGGCTTGACCACCGCCAGAACCTGGCGACGCACCGCCTCCAATCCTTCAGCACAGTGCAGGTCGTTGAAGTCAGTCCACTTGTCCTCTCGCTCCCCCGAAAAGATAGGGCCGACTACCTGACCACCTACAACCGTTGCCGCGTTGTTGGCTTTCTCTTCACCTGAGTTCCAGGGCTCGCCATTTGGGCGCTTGGTTTTCCAGTCATCATCCCGGCAGATGATTAGTGGACGCCCCGGGAACCGCTCGCGCATTGCCTTGGAGACCGTCATGAGGTTGCCCGCATCAAAGGCAATGGCGACCGTCAACGAGGTCGCCATGTGCAGGCTTGTACCGGTGGCGTAGCCCTCACACACCAGCACTGGCTCACCCGGCTCAGGGTGCGGACCAATAAGGTGGAAGGCGCCTTCCTTCGCCATCCCATAGGGCCAGTAAGACTTGTCGCGGCCGGTGTCCTCTTGCTTCTCGGGGAATATTACTTGTAACCCTACGATCTGGTCCCGAGCGTTTTGCATGGGCACCAAAACCGCGCCGGAGCGCGGGGCATAACGAACGCCGAGGCCCACTATCTGCTTTCGATCCAGATAGGCGCTACGGCCCTTCTCGGGCATTCGCTTGAATAAACCAGCAGCACGGTTGGCCGCTCGACGGGCAGCGTTGGCAGCCTTCTCTGCGGCCTTGCGCTTCGCC
This sequence comes from Pseudomonas frederiksbergensis, assembly GCF_035751725.1. GTDB lineage: Bacteria > Pseudomonadota > Gammaproteobacteria > Pseudomonadales > Pseudomonadaceae > Aquipseudomonas > Aquipseudomonas frederiksbergensis_A. The sequence continues at coordinate 3,861,466 of NZ_CP142104.1, forward strand.
TCCTCCTGACGAGCGCGCATGACTTCACGCTCTTCCGGCGTCATTCGGCCGGGTTTCACCTTGATTTTGTGCGTGTTCCCTGTACGCCAATCGCCGAACGCACCGAAGATCAAGGTTTCGCCCTTCTCGGTGTGGTGCTCGTGTAGAACGTACCAGCCGTTTTTCTCTTTGCCCTTATCCAGGGCGGTCTTGCATCGAGTCAGCTTGCCGTAAAGCAATGGCTGCGCGGGCTCCAGACCAAAATCTGCAAATTGATTCAGCACGTCATCGAGCATGACGAGCCTCCCGCATCTCATCGATGGACTGACAGTTCACACACTGCGTGCAGCCCTGCTGGGCCTGTCGCCGCGCCTCGGGGATCGGATCGTCGCAGCTCTCACAGAACAACAACGAATGCCCAGGTAACGCCGGCTTGAACGCACTGCGAGCAGCAAGCGCCTGATCGATGCGCTCTTGCACCAAGTCATTGGCGAAATCAGCAATGTCAGCCACGGCCGTCACCCCGCGTTGTGTGGTTGACGTACGTGGCGCGGTTGAACAATCCCAACAGCCCCTGAATACCTCGAAACACCTGCAGCCGGATTGCGGCCAGCTCGTGATCGCTGACCACCCCATCGCCAATGCTCTTGGCCCAGGTATCGGCCAGATCGGCCACCTGCCGGAAATACTCGGCGAGGCCAACGGTCAGGGTTTCCGGCATGTCAGTGGTGTACACCTCAGACAGTTCGTGCCAGATCGTATCGCCGACCAATGCATGCACCGCATCCAGAATGCGCCGGTCCTTAGTCAGTTCGAGGATCTCGCCAAACTCTTGGATGTTCACCGAGTGGCTAGGGTGTGTAGGAGATAGCTTGTGCTGCAGCGTGGTGGAGTTACGGCCGGTGGTGGCGGCGATTGCAGCGGCGCCGCCCGGATAGTCCCGTGCGGCATGGTAAAGCGCCAGATCGAGCGGCAGGACTTCCCGCTGTGCTCGTTCGACGCAACTCAGAGCGATTCGGCTCATGGCATTAATCCTTGAAAGTTGCCAGTGCCGCGCGACATGCAGTGGTGATACATTTGCCGCGTGGCTTGAAAGGGCCCAAACGCCGGCTAGATCTTAGGGATCGACACCGGCACCGTGCCGGGGCGAACAATCCATTGCTCACCCCTGGCGCAACAGCTGCCCAATCTGTGGTGGAAAAGGCAGCAACACCAAGGCTTCCCAGCCTTGGGAAAGCGCGATAAAGAGAGGTGGTTTGCATGTGGTGTGCCCGCCTACCTTTATCGCGACCCGGCTGCGCTGTGGTGGTGCGTGCCGGGAGGAACTGGGCGACCTTTGGGTCGCCTTTTTTCTGCTAAGCAACCTTGGACGTTGAGTTGTTTTCCGTAATCCCGAAATGCTCGAGCACTTCAGCCAACGAAACACACCCTTCGCTTTCCCAGGTCAAAGCCTTGATTAAAGAAACGCTGGGGTCCTTACTCGCATACTTGACGTGAAGGCGCAGGTAACTCGGCGCAATCCGGCAACGCTCTGCGTAAGCCTTGATGCCTTCAGCATCCAGACAGTTGATGTAGTCACGAAGCCTCATTGGGATACCTCCTGAAGTGAAATTTAACCTCAAAGGTTATTTTTTTCAATACCCATAAGGACATTCACCTAGGAGGTTAACCAGGCCAAAATCTGCTCATGAAAATTTCAGATACGAGATTGCAAAATTTCCGCAGAATTTTGGTGGAAAAAAAGCTTCGCTTGAGCCAAGTTGCCGACCTTTTAGGTAAGGCTCCCGCTCAGGTGAGCGCGTTTGCTGGAAGAAATCCTACTAAGGGGATCGGTGACCAAATAGCTCGGGAAATTGAAAAGGCGCTGCATTTGCATCAAGGATATCTCGACATGCCATACGGCATAGGTGAGTTCAATAACGCAACGATCCTTAGCCATACGGGCCGGAAACTACCCGTGATAGGGTCGATTGCCGCAGGTGCATGGTGCGAGGCACACGGAAGTTTTGATCCAAGGGATGCCGAAGAATGGATTGATGCTCCGGGCCCGGTGGGTCCTCGTGCATTTATACTTCGCGTAGAAGGAATTAGCATGGAGCCCAAGTTTGTAGAGGGGGACAAAATCGTTATCGACCCATCTATAGAAGCTCTTCCTGGTCATTTCGTAGCGGCTAAGAGAAGTCGAGATCAAGCTGCAACTCTTAAGCAACTGAAACAAGAGGGAGGCGAGCTTTTTTTGTATGCTTTAAATCCAGATTGGCCAGAGCGCATTATCAGAATGACGGAAGAATGGAGTATATGCGGTAGGGCTCGCTGGAAAATCTCAGACCTCTAAAGGTAACGCAATATTTCCAGCCAACCTAAGTTATTTAATCGAATCTCGGGGCAGCAACGCTATTTCCCCTATGAATAAATAGGTATGTATCACCGCCAGCCTAGCCTCCTGCGTAGTTACATCTACATGCACGCCCTTACATGTCTTTTCATAGATTGCATCCAACCTAGCAGCAAGAAACTCTAATTCCGAACTCAGAATTGCCTCATTACTGCCACTACCAACCCTATCAGACATATAGGCGAGTATTCTGTTCTTATACTGTTCCTCGCCTACCTTTCTAGCCTTACCTTTTTGATCAATCCAGTCGACATCTGTCGCCGGGAACAGGGAATCAGCCACTGTCATCAACAATCGCCTGCAAGACGTCAGGGCAGCCGTTCTCGATTCGGTAGAGCCATCGGCAATACGCTCATTAATAGCCACGATTTTTTCTGCTGCTTTCGGGCAGTGCGCTCGAACGAAACTATCAATCTCATTTCTTGCCGTTTCAAAAATATCTTGCGCAGCATCGCCCAGCTCAAGAGCCAAGTACATATCTGTCGCATAATTATGTAAACCAGCCATGAAAGATATGAAGGTAGCTTTGGAAGTTGAATAATTATCCTTATAGGTTCTATGAATTTTTAGCTGACTATTTAGCAAGACTTCAGTTGCATTTTTTTCTACGAAATCCTTAACAGCACCTACTGCCGCAGGTGAAAAACTAGACAAACTTACTCGAGCACCTTCGACTATAGCTTCATACTCCGAGAGACTTTGCGTGTAATAGTTCCCAGCAGCCAAATTATAGCGCCCGGATGAAATTGCATATTTCTCACAGCTACCTATTGTTTTAAAGCTAAAGTCTTTTGGATAACCCTTGGTCTCATAATCTAACCAAAGCTGCGCATCAGCGTCCCGCATTAATCTAGCTAAACGTTTCGCTTTCATCAGTATTCTGTCTACTGCTGAAGAAGAGTTTTCCAAATCATCAAGCAACGATGCGGCGAGGGAGCGAGCCTCACTTATCCTTGTGTTCTTATCCGACATTTTCACCTCTCAGGTTCCCAGATGAGCCCTATCTGCTGAGATCATGATGGCATCAGTGCGCTCGGATGAGTAGTCATAACCATATGCACACCTTAAAGGTAAAAAAATCTTGACTTGTTAACCTTTTGGGTTAATTTTTGCCTTACTCACCACCACAGAGCGAGGCAAAACCATGCACACCACTGCATCCCTGCACATCCATCCGGCCGTAGCCGACCTTTCCCGAATCTTCGAAGTAAGGCGCCTGGCACGCAGTCACGGCTGCATCTTCATTCCGTCTAAACCCAAACCACAGGCTCGTACCGCACCGATCTCTTTCGACCCAAACGACGGAGGACGGGCGGCATGAGCACATACAAGATCGACAACCGCACGCTGACTTTGCTCAGCGCACAGGTAAACCTCAGCGGAACTTTCAATCACACCCTTCGGCGACTGTATCGACGCGATGCGTTGGCGTTTCGACTGAAAGTTGAACGCAACAAGACCGACAGCACCTTCACCGTTGAGCTGGGCTCAGAGCGCCACACGCTGACCGTGCCCAACACCAAAAAAACTCACCTGAAGCTCGCCGACTTCATTGAGGAGGTGGTCAATGGCCCCTCTGACCTGACAGGCGAACCCCAGTCGAAACGACATGCTGAACGCGAGTACGGCGCTTTCAGTAGCCAGCAGCGGGAACAGGTTTACAGACTGGTTTCCACAGGCGGGTTTATCGACCTGGACCTGGGCTTTGAACTGCCGATCCGGCTCGCCGTGCACCGAACACGTACACGCTCGGGCATCACCGTAGTCATGAGCATCGGCGTTAAAAGCCCGCGTACCAAGTGCTTCACAGTGTACGGCACCGACGCCGAGATGTACGAGCAGGTTTGCGAATCCATCAACCACCTGGCTGCGCTGGCGACACCCGCCGCGCACGCAGCTTAGGAGGTATGCCATGGAGCGCAATCTCGAAAAGACCGCCAAGCACTTCGGCCTGACCCGCCCCGCCCTGATCAAGCTCATGCGTGAGAAGGGTCTGCTCACCGAGCGCAACCTGCCGGCGTTCCCCGTCCGCGACCGTGAATACCTTCGGGTCAAGGACAGCAACTGGTATCACGACACGCTGGGCATGCAGTACAGCCAATCGACACGCGTTCGGCAGGCTGGCATCCCCTGGCTAGCGGAGCAACTGGGCCTCGACCTTCCTGCCATCCCGGCAGACAACCGTGACGTGGCCTAGGGAATACGCCCGCCAGATCATCGCCCTAGGCACCCGAGAGGAGCGCAACGCTGCGCTCCTTGAGGTGCCGGAGCATCTGCGCGAGCTGACCAAACGCCATTGCCTGAATGCCTGGAATCACCCGGCTCGAAATAAACGCATGGAGAGCCCAAAGCCTCATGACTAGCCAGCCTCAAAACCCGCTGCGCCTGATGCCAGCACCGGAGACGGCCACCGTCGAGCTGCTGTATCGCACCTTCGGCGACGTGCTTATCCCCCTCGAAAAGCTGCGCGTGCAGTACTTCCGCAACCTCAACGAGCAGTCATTTGCAGCCGAAATCACCAGCGGCCGCATTCAACTGCCCGTGACCACGCTGGACAGCAGCCGCAAGGCACCGAAGTACGCGCACATCCGCCACGTCGCGGCATTGATCGACATCCAGGCCTACAAGGCCGACGAAGTCCACGCGAAGGCCCAGGCCGGCGCAACCGAAGAAACCCAACCGTAACGGCTGCCACCACCAGCCACCAAACCACTAGGAGCACACCACATGACTGCAATTCAAATATGCGCGTTGATCGCCCTGATCGTCGGTGCTGCCCTCATCTACTGGACCGGCTATCGAGGCGGTCTTATCGATGGGCGCATTCAAGGTCACGAGGCTGGCATCGAAGAAGGCACGAACGACGAGCGTGCGGCAAACGCCAAAACCATTCGCGAACTAAAGGCATCGCTCAACTTCATCCGCGCTGATCACAAGCACCTCGCTGCCCATGCGAAGCGGCTAAGAGAAAGCCAAGCCTTCGGTCCTCAAGAGCGCCAAACACTTATGCAGATCGCCGAGAAATTGAGGTTGGCATCAGACACCTTCCGCGCCATGAGTTCTAAGGCCCAGGCACAGCAGGCGCTCGACCTGCGCGACAAAGCACTGGGCATGGCCGCGCTGCTGGATCAGGTCAAAGTGGAGGACGCAGCATGAGCCGCCACAGCCCAATGCTACGCCTCTCACCTCAAGATGCCGGCGTGCTGCACCAGCAACACGCCAAAGCCACCGCCGAACTACGCGAAATGACTCGATTCCGTAAAGAGTTCGACCGGCAACTGTCTCTGCTGATCGGCTACAACGCCCTGCGCAAGTTGCACAAGGACACCCAGAACGCCCTGTTGCTCGCCGACATGGTCAAGGAGCCAGCATGAACTGGATCCTCACGCATACCGGCAAACACTTTGACCTGTTCGAGCCGGACGTCGACATGATCGACCCACGAGACATTGCGCACTCGCTCGCTCATTTGTGCCGCTTCAATGGCCACACCCGCGAGTTCTATAGCGTGGCCCAGCATAGTTGCTTGGTTGCGGATCTAGTGCCGGCCGAGCACAAGCTCGCCGCCTTGCTCCACGACGCCACCGAAGCCTACATCGGCGACATGGTGCGGTCGCTCAAACAGTGGATGCACGCCTACCAGGACGTCGAGACTTGGATCTGGGATCGCATTTGCACCCGCTTCGGCCTCGATCAGGATCTGCCGGCATCCGTCACCCAAGCCGACCTGATCGCCCTGGCCACCGAACGCCGCGACCTGATGCCATCCGACCCGGCCACCTGGGATTGCCTAGTCGGCATCGAACCCGCGCACGAACGTATCCGGCCGTGGTCACCCACCGAAGCCCGGCTCACCTACCACCAGCGCCTGATGGACCAACTCGCTATCGAACACCGGAGGAAAGCGGCATGAAACACGAACAGAACAGCACCCAAACCCAGTCCGCTTTGCTCCGCAGATCCAGCTGGGTCGACGCGCCTGTAGAAAACAGTCTCTGCTGCGCAGCAGCAGGCATTACTGCTTCTTCCAATGCCACTGCAGAGGCACTTACACCCCACGAAAGGCTGCGCCGGGCAGCAGCAACTGAAGCCACGCTGATCGCTAAGAATCGCCCGCTCGCGCAGCCTGTCGTGGGGTATACGCATGGAGGCCAGGTATGACCGTCTTTTCCCAAACCCCAATAAGCTCTGCCGTCATCACCCAATTTGGCCTCGACCTCATGGGCAAGATCCGCGTCGATCTGTTTGCCGGTGGTGGCGGCGCAACCATGGGCCAGGAAATGGCCACGGGCAAAGCCGTCGATATCGCGATCAACCACAACCCCAAAGCCATCAGCATGCACAAGCGCAACCACCCAGGCGCAGAGCATTACATCTCGGACGTCTATGAAGTGTGCCCTCGAAAGGCGACACGAGGCCGAACCGTCGCCCACCTACACGCAAGTCCCGAATGTACCCATCACAGCCTTGCCGCCGGAGGTCAACCACGCAGCAGTGCCAGCCGCTCTCTATCGTGGGTCACAGTCAAGTGGGCCGGACAGGTCAAACCCGACCTCATCACGATGGAAAACGTCTGGCAGATCCTGCAATGGGGCCCCCTGATAGCCAAGCGATGCAAAACCACCGGCCGAGTGGTTCGCCGCGATGGCAGCGTGGCTGCACCAGGTGAGCGCATTCCAGTTCAGGATCAATACCTAGTGCCTGATCCGAAACGTAAGGGCAAGACATGGCACCGCTTCCTGCAGATCCTCAAGAACATGGGTTATGACATTCTGCATGGAAAGCTCAAAGCCTGTGATTATGGCGCCGCCACCACCCGCGAGCGGCTCTACCTCGTCGCTCGATGCGATGGCAAGCCGCTGTATTGGCCGGAGCCGACACACTTCAAAGCGCCCACAAAGGGCCGAAAGGCTTGGCGCAACGCAGCCAGCATCATCGACTGGTCTATCCCCTGCCCGAGCATCTTCCTGACGAAAGAAGAAGGCCGTGCCGCTGGTGTTCGACGGCCATTGGCAGACAAGACCATGGAGCGCGTGCGCAAAGGTGCTCGCCGCTATGTGGTTGATCATGCCGATCCGTTCATCGTAAGCGTCAACCATTCAGGCGATGACACTGCGCGATGCCAGTCCGTGCAAGATCCAACCAAGACCATCACCGGAGCGCATGGCTTCGCCCTGGTGACGCCACAAGTCGCGCCTTTCCTCACAGAGCACGCCAATGCAACATCCCAGCGAACCATGCCTGCTGATGCACCGCTGGGAACCATCTGCGCACAGGTCAAGGGCGGACACTTCGCACTCGCAGTGGCCTACATTGCACAACACAACGGCGGCTTCAACGAAACGTTGGGCCGGCAACCAGATCAGCCACTTACAGCAATAACCACCACAGGCAGCCAGCAACAGCTGGTGACCGCCAATCTGCTGACCCTGCGCAAGAACTGTGTGGGCAGCGCAATGGATAAGCCGGTCTCAACTATCTGTGCCGGCGCAGAACATCACGCGCTGCTCGAGTACACACTTGCACCAGACGTGGAGGAAGGCGCTCTGCGCGTTGCCGCTTTCCTGATGGGGTACTACGGCACCGACAACATCTACGACCTGCGCGACCCGGCTGCCACGATCACCACACGGGATCGGCTGGCACTGGTTACCGTGGTGATCAAGGGCACGCCGTACGTCATCGTCGACATTGGCATGCGCATGCTGACGCCCCGGGAGCTTTATCGAGCCCAGGGCTTCCCGGATAACTATGTTATCGACCATGGCCACGACGGCAGGAAGTTCAGCAAGAAAGATCAGGTACTGATGGTGGGGAACTCAGTCTCTCCTTGGCCGATGATGGCTCTACTAAAAGCAAACTTGACTCAGGACGAAAACGCGATGATGGAGGCGGCATGAATACTCTTTTCCTTTTGATGGCTCAGTACAACGGACAAGCAGTCATTCCTATTGATCGCGTTTGTACTGACTATATGAACCTGACTGTGGAAAAATTCAAAAGTAAAAGACTCAGTGGAGAAATCGATATCCCCGTTGTGAGGCTTGGAGCTAATAGTCAAAAAGCGGCATTAGGCATTCATCTTCGTGACTTAGCAGAATATATTGACAAGCAACGCGAGAAAGCAACAAAGGAACAAAACCAACTCATGGGCCGTGCTGCTTAATGTAAAAAAAGGGGCGTCAGCCCCTTTTTTGCTTCGAAGAACATCCAAAGCTAGTTACGTTCTGTGCATTATGAAATAAAAAGTCACTGTATTTCTTGTCAAGCGAATAAGTCTTAGCCAACGAATAAATTTCATAATACTTAGACCTTGCAGTATTGTAACGTTTAAGATCCTCAGCCGTCCCACAATGAGGGTTCGAATTCAAATTCACTCCTAGAGCAGAGAATTCAGACATCAACAACTGCAGCTTTGTCTCAGCGTCTTTACGCGTTTGAGCCTCACTCAGAGCACCTTGCTGAATTTGTAGCAGTGCCAAAGATTTTGCATTCGCACTTTTCTCTGACTTTACCTCAGATACAGTTTTGGCAATTTCATCTTCAGCTTTTTGCACGTTGTACTCACGCTTCTGCAAGTCCATTTCACGCTTACTTTGAGCTTCGAGGGACGAGGCTTTTTCCTCTAAGAATTTTATTTTTTTAGCATTCAAATCCTCATAACCATTCCAGAGGAATCCAAGCCCACCGGCATACATCATCAACAGGACTATCACCACTACAAAGTGCTGCTTAACGATGTCCATCATTCCTTTGAAACTCATATTGAAGCTCACCCACCATAAAGTTTAACCGCACAGATTTTCTAGCCACTTCCACGAGGCATATCGATCCCCGCGCCCCCTTAAGTGAGTATACCGTCGCAAGGAGTTCCAATCACGATGACCTGAAACACTCGACACCCTTGGAATATCCCAGTCCATCTCGAACAACCGACTCACCCCTTCATGCCGGAGGTCATGAAAATGAAGGTCAACTATCCCCAGCAACGGACAAGCCCTGGTGAAAGAGGCTGATACCGATTTACCGTTGAAAGGGAAAATCTCCCGCTCCACTTTGGGCATTGAATTCAGGATCGCCCATGCCTCGTCCGGCAAGTGACACCAGACGTCATTACCTATTTTCTGACCAGGGTTCTTCATGTCTCGAACCAGCACCGCCTGCCTGGATTCGTCGATGTCCTCCCAGCGTATCCGCGTGATTTCTTCCTGCCGACGTGTCGAAAAGATAGCAAAAGCGATTATTTTCGGCATGGGAATCGAGTTATTACCCCGAGCCTGCATGTCGAAGAAATGCTTCATCAGTTGGTCCAACTCATCGAGAGTAGGCCGGCGATTACGCTCTTTGCTCTTGGTGACCATTCCGAGCTTACGCAACACCTTTCGAGCGTCAGTCATGGCAAGCGGATCTATCTCATACCCCCAGGCCGGTCTAGCAACCGAGAGGACCGCTCCTAGGTGCGACAGATCATTCCCGACCGTCTGCGCCTGGACACCGCCTCCCTCTTTGCTCATCCGCCACTGAGCAAACTCCACCAGCTTCTGGCTATTCAGCGCTGAATCATCAACCTCACCCAGCCACGTCTCCTTGATCGCCGTCAGGGTTGCTCGCTTAGTCTTCCCCAACGGCCGGATCTTCTCGTACTCGTCAAGGTACTGATCGATTATTTTCTTGATCGTCACCCCCTTCCGGTTCGCACGTTCGATAGCACCAGGCGCGGCCAGCTCCGTCTCCCGCCGCTTGATCCATGCCTGAGCCACCTGCTTCCGGTCGAAGGTTTGGCTTTCCTGATAAACTGTCTTCCCGTCCCGATTAATCCGTATCTGCGCCGTGTAGGCCGTCGAATTGTCCTTGCGCTTGCGTGATGTGATCGTGCCCATATCCAGTTGCTACATTGCCGAGACCGCTTGCTACAATGTAGCAAGCGCCTTGCAAAAACAAGGAAAAATGGGTAACAACCGCTGTATAAAAGATCAGTATCAATGAATTTAGAAAAACCTGAAGCGCCCGTAAACACTGGATTACCCCGCCAAGAGCCGTCCCGCCGCTTCAGCGTAGCGCCGATGATGGATTGGACTGACGCTCACTGTCGCTACTTCCTACGCATCCTTTCCAAACACGCCCTGCTCTACACCGAAATGGTCACCACCGGCGCGTTGCTCAACGGTGATCACGAACGCTTCCTGCGCCACCACGAAACCGAACATCCGCTGGCCCTGCAACTAGGCGGAAGCGTTCCCAGTGACTTGGCCGCTTGCGCCCGGATGGCCCAGGAACATGGCTACGACGAGGTCAATCTCAATGTCGGCTGCCCTAGCGATCGGGTGCAGAACAACATGATCGGCGCTTGCCTGATGGGGCATCCAGGATTGGTTGCCGATTGCGTGAAGGCGATGCGGGATGCGGTGTCGATTCCGGTCACGGTGAAACATCGGATCGGGATCAATGGCCGCGACAGTTACGAGCAGTTGTGCGAGTTCGTCGGGACCGTGCGTGACGCCGGTTGCAACAGTTTTACCGTGCATGCGCGGATTGCGATTCTCGAGGGGTTGTCGCCGAAGGAAAACCGCGACATTCCGCCGCTGCGTTATGACGTGGTTGCGCAGTTGAAAGCGGATTTCCCTGAGCTGGAAATCGTGCTCAACGGTGGGATCAAGACGCTGGAGGCGTGCCACGCACACTTGCAGACCTTCGACGGTGTCATGCTGGGGCGCGAGGCCTATCACAATCCATACCTGCTGGCCGAAGTGGATCAGCAGTTGTTTGGCAGCACCGCACCAATCATCACTCGGGCCGAGGCCTTGGCAAAGCTGCGGCCGTATATTGCCGATCACTTGGCGAATGGCGGTGCCATGCACCACATCACCCGTCACGTCTTGGGCCTGGGCACCGGATTCCCGGGCGCGCGGCGGTTCCGGCAGTTGTTGTCAGTGGATATCCACAAGGCCAAGGATCCACTGGCGCTGCTGGATCAGGCGGGGCAGTTGCTGGAAGGTCGTTAACCATCACTTGCTTTGAACCTGCGCGCTGTTTTGGCATCGTATCTACCGGTAGTTGCCCCGGCCTTTCAAACAGCCGTTTTCAGGTTGTTGCCGCTGGGGCCATCGATACCTCTTCACGCCCTTGAGTGGCTGCCGGCCCTCGGGTAATGTCAACGGACCCATAGGACAGAGCACGCTCATGACTTCCAAGCTGGAACAACTCAAGCAGTTCACCACCGTCGTGGCCGATACTGGCGACTTCGAAGCCATCGCCCGCATCAAGCCCGTCGACGCCACCACCAACCCTTCCCTGCTGCTCAAGGCTTCGGCGATGCATGGTTATGCCGAGTTGCTGAACGCCTGCGTGGCAGACTGCAAGGGCGACGTGGGCCTGGCCAGCGACCGTTTTGGCGTCGCGGTGGGCCAAGAGATCCTGAAAGTGATTCCGGGGCGCATTTCCACCGAAGTGGATGCACGCCTGTCATTCGATACCGAAGCCATGCTCAAGCGCGCCCATCGTCTGGTCGAGCTGTACGAAAAAGCCGGCATTGGCCGGGAGCGTGTGCTGATCAAGATCGCTTCCACGTGGGAAGGCATCCGCGCCGCCGAGAAACTGGAACGCGAAGGCATCCAGTGCAACCTGACGCTGCTGTTCTCCTTCGCCCAGGCCGCGGCCTGTGCCGATGCAGGGGTGTTCCTGATTTCGCCGTTCGTGGGCCGGATCTACGACTGGTACAAAAAGGCCAACGGCAACGATTACACCGGCGCCGATGATCCGGGCGTGCAGTCCGTGACGCGCATCTACAACTACTACAAGGCCAATGACTACAAGACCGTGGTCATGGGTGCAAGCTTCCGCAACCTCAATCAGATCGAGCAGTTGGCCGGTTGCGACCGTTTGACCGTCAGCCCTGAGCTGCTGGAAAAACTCGCCGCCGACGAAGGCAAGCTGGAGCGCAAACTGGCGCCTGGCCAAGCCGGGGAAGCGCGCTTGAGCCTCAATGAAGCTCAATTCCGCTGGTTGTCCAACGAGGACGCCATGGCGACCGAGAAACTGGCGGAGGGTATTCGTCAGTTCGCCCGGGACCAGGAGAAGCTGGAGGCGTTGCTGCAAGCCAAGCTGTAAGCTGATTCGCAAGGCATGCAAAAGGGCGAACCTTGATGGGTTCGCCCTTTTTTATGCGGCTTAGCCTGAGAACCTCGCGCCTGCTCGCGAAAGCGTCAATCCGATCTACACACGCCTAGAGCTCAAGGCCGCTCCAGCGCGCTCACCAAATCATGGAACGCTTCGCGATTGGAGTCGTTCAGCCCCATGAGTATCTTGTGGGCTTCAAGCACCTTGATCCGCACTTCTTCCTCGGACTGGTCCTGATCAGGCAGGTCATCCAGGCATTCGGGGCACGGCACAGGATCGCCGACGATGTTGAACACCTGGTCGAAACCCATCGATTGCAGAAGACGGGTAATGTCGTTGTGGGTGGTGACGACAGTCGGCAGCAAGCCGACTTTTTGCCGCGACAGGATCGACAGCTTGGCCAGCAGGCCGAGCGTTGTGCTGTCGATGCTGCGGGTTTCGGTCAGGTCGATCACGATAGCGTTGAAGTTCAGCGCGGTGAAGATCTTCTCGATTGTCGCATCCAGCGCCGAACACAAGGTCAGGCGCACTTCACCGACAAACTTCAGGACAAAGGTGCCGTCCTGCTCGGCGAACTGGATTCTACCAGTACTCATCAAAGGTTCCTGCTCAACACTAACAGGGCGATATCATCCGGCATCTCCCCTAGCGTGGCTAATCCAAACACTTGGCGCAGGCCTTCCAGGCTGCCGCCCGCTGCACTTACCCGCTCGGGCAAGGCTGCTTCTTTCTCTTTGAGTGTAGGTTCTGACAAAAGGTCCAGAATGCCATCAGACATCAGCGTCAGGCTGAATGTCGGCGGCAGCTCCAATACGTGGTCTTCATAGGTCGCCTCGTTGAACAGGCCTACCGGCAAACCACGCCCTTCCAGATAACGCACACTGTCTGGTGTATACAACACGGGCAACGGCAGGTGACCGCCGATGCTATACGTCAACAAACCAGTCTCCTCGTCGATGACTCCACCGACCATCGTGACGTGTTTGCCCAGCTTACAACTGATCAGGCCCCGGTTGATATGCCCAAGGACTTCCGAAGGCTTGAACTCCGGCAACGTGCCGTTGCGCTTGGACTCGAACAGCAGGCGCGTGGTCATGAATTTCAACAGCACCGTCACGAACGCCGACGAAGCCCCGTGCCCGGAAACATCCGCCAGGTAGAACGCCACTCGACGTTCATCGACACGGAAATAATCGACAAAATCCCCCGACAGGTACAACGACGGGATGATCTGGTGGGCAAAGCGGAAACCATCGACCGTCCAGGGGCTGACCGGCAGCATGTTCATCTGGACCTGGCGCCCGGCGTTCTGATCTTCCTGCAGCAGGTTCAGGCTGGCTTCCAGTTCGCGATTGGCGGTCTCCAGCTTCTCGCGGTAGCGCTGGTTTTCCACCAGCAGTCGCGAGCGGTCCAGAGCCCGGCGCACCGAGTGTTCAAGCACGGCAAGGTCTTCGAGGGGCTTGATCAGGTAATCCGCCGCGCCCAGGCGCAACGCCTCGACCGCGTCGTTCATCACGCCCGCGCCGGAAACGACGATGACCGGGGTCTGCGACGACAGCTCGGTGACCTGGCGAATGAGCTCGAGTCCGCCCATCTGCGGCATGCGCAGGTCGCAGATGACCAGGTCGGGCTTCTCCTGCTCGAATACCTGAAGACCCTGTTGGCCGTTACTGGCCTGCAAGACGCTGAAACCACTGTCTTCCAAGTAGGCGGCGAGACTGGCTCGCACCACTTCGTCATCATCGATTATCAGCAGCGTGGCACTGGTTTTTGGCATGTGGGCAAACGGCGCCAGAATTAGGTTGGCGTAGCGGGCACGGCATTGGGCTTGGCGCGCACTACTGGATTCGCTTTCTAGCCTCTCTGTCGTACCGGCTTCAGGCCTTTGCCCTACACACGATTACACCAGAGGTGCCCTTCTAAGGCGCAGACGGTACTCCCATCCGCGGGGCGTTTCAAGCTCATGCGAATCGCCGCTCGCGCTCTTTATTTGTCAAAGCACAGAGAGTTATAAGAACCGAGCGAAGCGTAACTCAATGGAAGGATCAATCCGCCTTTAAACGCAAGCCAAAGCAAAGAAGGCGGCCTTTCGGGCCGCCTTCTTAAACTGACGAATCGAAATCAAAAATCGTCTTCGACCTGACCATCCTTGACCTTGAACTCACGGTTTTGCAGGAAGGCATTGCGGATAAACACATATTTGTCGCCGCTGACCAGCTTCTCGGCCGAGAGCAGGCTGGCACGGGTGTCGACGATGTTAAGGCCCCAGATCGAATTGCGGACCGAGACATTGTCGATATAAGGGTAAGGCGTGGCATAGCTGTCGACCAGCTTGGCCGGTGCATCACGCAGGGTGCTCGGCCCCAGCAACGGCAGCATCAAGTACGGCCCGCTGCCCAGTCCCCAGTACCCGAGTGTCTGGCCGAAGTCCTCGTCGTTACGCTGCAGCCCCATCTTGGTGCCCACGTCGAAGAACCCGAGGAGACCGAACGTGGTGTTGAAAATCAATCGGGCCGTGTCGACTCCGGCAGCGGCCGGCTTGGCTTGCAGCACGTCGTTGGCCAGGTTGCCGACATCGCCGATGTTGCGGAACATATTGTGGATGCCGTCCTCGAGGAACTGCGGCGTCACGTACTGGTAGCCCTGGGCCAGCGGCTTGAGCGCATAGGTATCGATGGTGTCGTTGAAGGTGAAGATCGGACGGTTGATGCTTTCCCATGGATCATCTTCCGTGGCGGCCTGGGCAGCAAACGGTACCAGCAGGACGCTGGCAGATAGACACAGCTGAGCGAGAAGATGGCTCCAGCGCATACGGAAAAACTCCTTGGATTATTCAGGCAAGGGCGCCGAGCCCAGGCGGTAAGGCCGCTAGTATAAGTCGTAAAACATCGTTAGGCAGCATTGAAAGAGAAGCTCGCCGTAGGAACATTCCACAGATCGCCGGCTTCATTTCACTGTCACCGGACTGTCATCGGGGCTCGCTACGCTGCTGGGTATTTCAAGGACGTTCCCATGCCGCGCGCCGAAGCCCTGCCCCTCCCCGCTCCCAGCCTTACCGCAGTTCTGTTTGGCCTGAGCGGATGCCTGGTGGATTTCGGCGCGCGTGTACGCCAGCCAGGGGCAAAGCCTGCGGATCACGCCCATCCGACACCCGGCGCACTGGAAAGCCTGCAACGTTTGCAGCACCTGGACATCCCCTGCGCCTGGCTCGATGAGTTGCCTCCCGCCGTCAGCCATGGCTTGGCGGTTTCGTTGCCGGCGTCCATCAAGGCACCGCAACTTCCTGCAACAAATCAACCGTGGCCCGCCCCGCATGCCTGTTGGCAAGCGCTCATGGCGCTGAACGTCCAACAACTGGAAGGTTGCGTGTTGGTGAGTGGCGAACCCAAGCTGTTGCAGTCGGGGCTCAACGCCGGATTGTGGACCATCGGCCTGGCGTCCTGCGGCTCGTTGTGCGGCCTGTCCCCTGCCGATTGGCAGGCCCTGAGCCAACAGGAACGGGAGGTCAAACGGGCCAAGGCCACCGTTCAGTTGTTCAGCCTAGGCGTGCATTCGGTGATCGATCACTTGGGCGAACTGGACACCTGCCTGGCCGACATCAGCCTGCGCAGGCAAAAAGGCGAGAAGCCCTGACCGGGATCATGCAGGGCGCGCAAGTGTGGATTACTCTTAAGGCAGGCCATGGACTTTTGACGCAGCGTCGCGGTCCATGGCAGTGCCTATCAATAAAGGGAGTACGCCAATGCCTGCCCGCCGCGAAGAATTGCAAGCCCAACTCGATACCTTGCGCGAGCAATTGGAACAGAACCCGCCGCTGTCTGAACCAGAGCGCGAAAATCTGAAGCAATTGATGGAGCAGATCGACGCAAAAATCCAACTGGAAAACCGGCTTCAGGACAACAACCTGGTCGACGGCGTGAACCGGGCCGTAGAGCGTTTTGAAGTGGACCATCCAACCATCGCCGGAACGCTGCGCAATATCGTCAATACCTTGGGCAGCATGGGGATCTAAGCCCTTTAAACGCCAAAAGCCCTGCTATCGCCAGCAGGGCTTTTTAGCCTATGCCTCCAGCAAAGGTTTTATTGGCGGACGAGTCGATGGTTCGGCAACTGCACCTCTTCAGTGCTGCGATACGGATTGATATCCAGCCCACCCCGCCGCACATACCGCGCATAAACCGTCAGCTTCTGCGGCTTGAGCAAGCGCTGCAGGTCCAAGAAGATCCGCTCGACGCACTGCTCATGGAAATCCGAATGCTGGCGGAAGCTGACGATGTAAGCCAGCAGGCTGGCGTGATCCAGCGCCGCGCCACGGTACTCCACCGCCACGCTGCCCCAATCCGGCTGGCTCGTCACCGGGCAGTTGGATTTGAGCAAATGGCTGTGCAGGCTTTCCTCGACGATGCGCGAATCATCGCAACGCAGCAGTTCCGGGCGCGGATGCTCGTAGGAATCGACGCTGACATCCAACTCGTCGATGCATGCACCGGGCAACGCCACGATGCCTTCGTTTTCCACGTCCTTGAGACTGCGGATCCGTACGCCCACAGGCTTGCCGGCCGCCGCCGAAAGATCCTCGCGCAAGGTCGCTTCCAGGCTCGCGGTATCGGCGAACGGTGTCTGGTTCAACGAGTTCAGGTACAGCTTGAAGGATTTGGACTCGATGATATTCGGCGAATCCGCCGGTATGGCGAACTCACCGATGGCCACCACTGGCTTACCCGAGGGCAAGAGCCAGGACAATTCGAAACAGTTCCAGAAATCCACGCCTGTGTACGGCAGGGTCTCGGCTGTCAGGCCCAGTTCCGCCCATTTCGCAGTGCGCGGAATCGGGAACAGCAGTGACGGCGTGTACGTGGCGATGTATTCGCTGGATTTGCCCAGCGGCGAATGTTCGGCTGCGGGATGCATGACGGAAACCTGACTGAAGAATCAGCGGATTCTATCAGCCTTTGCCGCAGTCTTTGAGTGCTTACTGACTGACTGTCAGGTCGCCCTTCATGCCGGCCTGGTAATGTCCCGGAACATTGCAGGCGAACTCCAGGCGAGTGGCCTTGCTGAAGGTCCAGGTCAGTTCGGCGGTCTTGCCCGGTTCCACCAGCACGCTGTTGGGGTCATCGTGGCGCATGCTGGCGTTGCCGTGGCCCATGGCGGCATGGTCCATTCCCGGCTTCATCGCGGTCGGCGTCAACTGGCCGCTTTGCTGCATCTTGAGCATTTGCTGTTGGTGTTCAACATGCATTGCAGCGTTGCCCAGGTTGAACTCGTGAAGCAGGTGGCCTTTATTGACCAGCACGAACCGAACCGTCTCGCCGGCCTTGAGATCCAGCGCACCGGGATCGAACGTCATGTCGCCCATCACCACATCAATGCTGCGACCGGCCTTGGCCGCTGGCGCAGGCTGGCCGAAATCGAAATGGCCCGGCGATGCCCACGACGGGGTACTGAGGGCCAGTGCGCAAACGGTCAGGATCAAGCGTTTTCCCATCAACATGTCCATACTCCAGTCAGATTCAGCGTGCGGGAAACTCTATCGTCACAGGCCTGCCAATCGGCTTACCGCTTGATTACAACTTTGTCAGGTTGTGCCGCGAACCCGCCCGCCACGGTATAACGCCCTCGTTCCAATCCTGCATTGAGCCGCCCATGAAACTGCTGATCGTCGAAGACCAACTGAAAACCGGCCAATATCTGCGCCAAGGCTTGAGCGAGGCCGGGTTCAACGCCGACCTGGTGGCGGACGGCATCACTGGCCAGCAACTGGCCCTGGGCGGCGAATACGCGCTGCTGATTCTCGATGTGATGTTGCCGGGTCGCGATGGCTGGCAGATTCTGCAAGCCGTACGCGGGGCCGGCCTGGACACGCCCGTACTGTTCCTGACGGCGCGCGATGCCGTACAGGATCGCGTCCATGGCCTGGAACTGGGCGCCGATGATTACCTGGTCAAGCCCTTCGCCTTTTCCGAGTTGCTGGCCCGGGTGCGCAGCCTGTTGCGCCGAGGCAGCTCGGCGACCCAGGAAACCAGCCTGCAACTGGCGGACCTGCGCCTGGACCTGATCCGCCGTCGCGTGGAACGCAGCGGCCGGCGCATCGATTTGACAGCAAAGGAGTTCGCCTTGCTGGAAATGCTACTGCGGCGCCAGGGCGAGGTGCTGCCAAAGTCGCTGATTGCCTCGCAAGTCTGGGACATGAATTTCGACAGCGACACCAATGTCATCGAAGTCGCGATCCGGCGCCTGCGGATCAAGATCGATGATGACTTTCCCAACAAGCTGATCCACACCGTGCGCGGCATGGGCTATGTGCTCGAAGAGCGCAGCCTGTGAGCCGTCGGTGGTCGTTGAGCAACCGCTTGGCGCTGCTGTTCGCCGCCTGCACCGCCATTGTGTCGTTGTTCGCCGGGGTGCTGTTCAGCCGAGGCAGCGAGGCACACTTCGTCGAACTGGACCAGCAACTGCTCGAAACACAATTGCTCGGCGTACGTCGCGCCCTGCAAGACGCTCACGGCCATGATCCGCAAGTTCGCCTCGAGGAAGAGCTGAGTCGACGGGCGGACCTTGCCTTGCGCATCAAGGACGCCGATGGCGAGCGCTGGCATGGTTCGATTCGGATCCCGCCCCAAGTGCCTGAACGCACCGGATTGTCTACGCTCGACGATGCCGATAACAACTACCGGACACTGAGCGCACCGCTGTACCCCGGCCGTCCGGATTCGGCCCAACTGACGCTGTTGCTGGACATCACCCATCACCAGCATTTCCTGCAGCGCATGCAACGCCTGATCTGGCTGACCGTCGGCCTCTCGGCACTGGCCACCGCCCTGCTCGGCGCTTGGGCAGCCCGGCGGGGCTTGCGTCCCTTGCGGCGCATGGGCGCCATCGCCGGTAGCGTCTCGGCCCGCTCCCTCAATTCCCGTCTGCCGGAAGAGCATATGCCCGCCGAACTGGCGGAATTGGCCCACAGCATCAATGACATGCTCGGACGCCTCGACGATGCGTTTCAGCGTCTCTCGGCGTTTTCCGCCGACATCGCCCATGAGTTGCGCACGCCACTGTCGAACCTGCTGACCCACACCCAAGTCACCCTCACCCGCGAGCGCTCGCTGGAGGACTATCGCGAAGCCCTGCACAGCAATCTGGAAGAGCTGCAATGGATGGCGCAACTGGTCAACGACATGCTCTACCTGGCCAAGGCCGACCATGGATTGTTGGCGCTGCACCGCGAACCGCTGCAACTGGCCGAGGAAGTGGACCTGTTGCTGGACTTCTTCGGGCCCCTGGCCGAGGACGCCAACGTACGCCTGGGTCGCGACGGGGAGAGCCTGATCGAGGGTGACCGCAACATGTTGCGCCGGGCCCTTTCCAACCTGCTGGACAATGCCCTGCGCTTCACCCCGGCTGACGGCGAAGTGCGCGTACGAATTGTCGATGCGGCTCAAAGAGTGAGTGTGATTGTGGAAAACAGTGGCGAGGGGATTCCGGCTGACCTGCTGCCGCGCCTGTTCGACCGCTTCTACCGCACCGACCCGGCCCGCCAGGAAGGCAGCAGCGAACATGCTGGATTGGGGCTCGCCATTACTCGCTCGATCGTCCGTGCCCACGGTGGGGAAATCCGCTGCGAATCGGCCGATGGCTGGACGCGGTTTCTGATCGAATTGCCAAAGGGGGATTGAGCCCGGCGCCCTCCCCCCGTGGCAAGGGATTTATCCCTCGCCACAAGAGTCTTGAAGTCGTCCCCAGGTATCAGGAATACCGCAACGCCTGCGCCGGTTCGATCTTCGCCGCGCGCCAGGCCGGGTATACGGTGGCAAGAAAGCTGAGGATGAACCCGGCAGAACAGATCAGCACCACGTCGCCACGCTGAAGCTCGGACGGCAGGTTGCTGACGAAATACACGTCGGAACTGAAGATATGCTGGCCGCTGACCCTTTCCAGCCAGCCCACCAACTCACTGACGTTCAGCGCCGCGATCACTCCCAGCACACCACCGATCAACGTGCCGACAACGCCGATCACGGTGCCTTGGACCATGAAGATCGCCATGATCTGCCGCGGCGTGGCGCCGATGGTGCGCAGGATCGCGATGTCCGCGCCTTTATCGTTCACTACCATGATCAGCGTCGCGATGATGTTGAACGCCGCCACCGCGACAATCATCAGCAGCAGCAAGCCAATCATGGTCTTTTCCATTTTCATGGCGCTGAACAGGCTGCCCTGGGTGTGAGTCCAGTCGTCCGCCTTGAAGCTTGCGCCAAGACCGGTGGCGATGTCGCTGGAGACTTTCGGCGCCGCGTACAGATCCTTCACCGCCAGGCGCACGCTTTGCACCTGGTTCGGCTGCCAGTGCTGCATCTGCGCGGCGTCGGCCAAGTGAATCAGCGCCATGGAACCGTCCAGCTCCGCACCGACCTTGAACACACCAACCACGTTCAAACGCTGCATCCGTGGCGTGATGCCACCGGGGGCGGTGCTGACTTCCGGCACGATCAAGGTGAGCTTGTCGCCGACATTCAGGCGGAACCGCCGGGCCGTGATTTCACCGATCACCACGCCAAATTCACCCGGCTTCAGGGCATCGAGGCGCCCCTGGACAATGTGCTGGGCAACGATGGACACCTTGCCTTCCTGGGCCGGGTCGACACCGCTGATCTGGATCGGCTGCATCGAACCTTTATGGCTCAGCATCCCCTCCATCTCGGTAAACGGCACGGCCGCAATGACTTCGGGGTTCTTCAGCGCGGCGGCGGCCACTGGTTGCCAATCGTCGATCGGGTTTACGCCAACGATCGTGGCATGCGGAACCATGCCAAGGATGCGCGAGCTCATTTCGCGCTGAAAGCCGTTCATCACCGACAGCACGACGATCATCGCCAATACGCCAAGGGCGAGGCCGATCATCGAGGTCATGGAAATGAACGACACGAAGCGATTGCGACGCTTGGCGCGGGTATAGCGCGTGCCGATGAAAATCGATAACGGTCTGAACATTCGCTGGGCACCGTATGAAAATAAAAGACCCGGCACTTGCGGCAAGCACCGGGTTTCGGTCGATCAGATAGGCGTCAGGCAACCTTCCTGCAAATGCAGGACACGGTCCATCTGGCGGGCCAGGTTCATATCGTGGGTCACCACCAGGAACGCCGTGCGCATCGAGGTGCTGAGCTCCAGCATCAAGTCCTGGATACCTTGGGCGGTATGGGAATCGAGGTTGCCGGTCGGCTCGTCGAGCATCACCAGGCCGGGCTTGTTGACCAGGGCGCGGGCAATCGCCACGCGCTGGCGCTCGCCACCGGACAGCTCGGCTGGCTTGTGTTCCAGGCGATGGCCCAGCCCTACCCGCTCCAACAGTGCAGTGGCGCGCTGACGAGCCTCGGGAATCGCCGTGCGGCCGATCAACAGCGGCATGCAGACGTTCTCCAGCGCCGTGAATTCGGGCAGCAGATGATGGAACTGGTAGACGAAACCCAGGGAACGGTTACGCAGCAGGCCACGGGCCTTCTCGTTCAGCGCCGACAGTTCTTCGCCGGCCAGCCAGACACTGCCGGCGGTCGGCGTATCCAGGCCGCCCAGCAGGTTGAGCAAGGTACTTTTGCCCGACCCGGAGGTGCCGACAATCGCCACGCGCTCGCCAGGGTGCAGCTCCAGTTGCAGGCCCGACAACACCACCACCGACTCCGGACCTTCCTCGTAGGATTTGCCCAGGTTGCGGCAGCTCAAGATCGCTTTTTCACTCATGCCCGACTCACTCATAACGTAACGCCTCCGCAGGCTGGGTGCGCGCGGCACGCCAGGCAGGATACAGGGTGGCGAGGAAACTCAGGACCAACGCGGCGCCGCAGACCATCAACACATCGTCGGCCTGCAACTGCGATGGCAGGTAGTCGATGAAGTACACGTCGGCGTTGAGAAACTTGTGCCCGATCAGGGTTTCGAGACCGGCAATCGCGGCACTCACGTTCAGCGCGGCGAACATCCCGACCAAGGCCCCGACGAACGTACCGATGACGCCGATGACCGTGCCCTGGACCATGAAGATGCGCATGATTTGCCCCGGCGTGGCGCCAAGCGTGCGCAGGATGGCGATGTCGCCCTTCTTGTCGTTTACCACCATCACCAGCGTGGAAATGATGTTGAACGCCGCAACGGCAACGATCAGCAACAACAGCAGGCCGATCATGGCTTTTTCCATGCGGATCGCCTGGTACAGGTTACCGTGGGTGCGGGTCCAGTCGCGGGCGTAATAACGGTCTTCACCGAGCTGCTGGGCAATGTTCCAGGCAACACGCGGCGCCTGGAACAGGTCATCGAACTTCAACCGCAGGCCCTGGACCTGGTCCGGCTTCCAACGATGCAGGCGGGCGAGATCCTGAAGATTGGTCACGCCCAGGTAGCCATCGAGCTCGCCGGCGCCGACATGAAAGATGCCGACCACGGTAAAGCGTTTCATGCGTGGAAACATGCCGCCCGGCGTGACGGTGACTTCCGGCGCGACGAACGTCAGCTTGTCGCCGATGGCCACGCCGAGCTTCGCCGCAGCCTTGTCACCGATCACGATGCCGAAGCTGCCCGGCGCCAGATCGTCGAGTTTGCCCTGCTTCATGAAGTTGTCGATGATCGACACCTGCCGCTCCAGGCCAGGGTCGATGCCATTGAGCAAGACCTTGGAAACCTTGCCGTCGTTGGTCAGCAGCCCCTGCATCTGGGTGAAGGGCGCCACGGCCAGCACCTGCGGGTTCTGCTTGACCTTGGCGGCCAGGCTCGGCCAATCGCTGATGGCTTCGCCGGTTTCGAGTGTCGCGTGGGGCACCATGCCCAGCACGCGGGTGCGCATTTCATGGTCGAAGCCGTTCATCACCGACAGCACGACGATCATCACGACCACGCCAAGGGCCAGTCCGATGATGGACGTCAGGGATATGAACGATACGAAATGATTGCGACGCTTTGCACGGGTATAACGCGTGCCGATGAATACGAAGAGAGGTCTGAACATGTCGGGGCTTGTTCGGAGGGAAAAGGAACGTCCTTGTGGCGGGGGTCACAAACCAGCTTTACACTCAGACCACCGCCGCTACCATGGGTTCGCCATGTCGACATTAGATGAAGAAGATCGCCGCGAATACTACCGTATCGAGGACACGATCGCACTGGAAATTCGGCCCCTGTCCATTCCTGAAGCTGCCAGCCAGGAAGTGTTGCAGGATGAGTCCCCATTGTTCAATCTGCTCAGCGAACTGCACCTGAGCGAATTCGAGTCTCAGCACCTGTTGCGCCAGATCAGCGAGCGCGAGCGCAGCATCGCGGCGTACCTCAAGGCCATGAACAAACGCATCGACCTGCTCAGCCAGGTCATCGCCGTGACAGTGCTCGGCGAAATCGGCGAACCGCAGCCGGTGATCATTTCCGAAGGCGGCATCGACTTCCAGTACCCCACCCCCGTCGCCGTCGGCGCGCATCTGTCGATCAAGCTGGTGCTGATGCCCCAGGCCCTCGGTCTGTTGCTGCGGGCGCGGGTCACCCATTGCGATCCGAAGGGTGACGGCTACGACATCGGCACCGAGTTTGAACACCCGACCGACGCCCAGCGTCAATTGTTGGCCCGCTACATCTTGCAGAAACAGGCGCAAGAACGGCGCCTGGCCCGTGAACTGAACGAATCTGGCACCAATAAGGAAGAACCGTGACCCTCATTTATGGCCACCGCGGCGCCAAGGGCGAAGCACCGGAAAATACCCTCACCGGTTTCCAGGAATGTCTCAAGCACGGCGTGCGCCGTTGCGAGCTGGACTTGCACCTGTCCATGGACGGCGAGTTGATGGTCATCCACGACCCGACCCTCAAGCGCACCACCGATCGCCGGGGCAAAGTGGTCGAACATACCGCCGCCGAACTGGTGACCTACGATGCGCGCAAGGGTGGCCCGGGCTGGATCAAGCCATGCCCGATTCCGCGACTGGAAGAGTTGTTCGAGAAATGCGACTTCGAGCATTGGCAGCTCGAGGTGAAAAGCGCGTCACGTACCCGCGCCGCCGCGACGGTACTGGGCATCCGCGAGATGGCCCAACGCTTCGGCCTGCTGGACAAGATCACCATCACCTCCAGTTCCCGGGAAGTGCTCAAGGCGGCCCTGGACCTGACCCCGGACATCTCCCGTGGACTGGTGGCTGAATACGCCTGGCTCGACCCGTTGAAGGTCGCCCAGAGCTACGGCTGCGAGATTCTGGCGTTGAACTGGACCCTGTGCACGCCGGAACGCCTGATCAAGGCACAGCGCCAGGGGTTGCATGTGTCGGTGTGGACGGTCAACGAGCCCGCGCTCATGCGCAGGCTCGCCGATTTTGGCGCTGACAGCCTGATTACAGACTTTCCCGGTTTGGCCACTGCCACCCTCGAGAATTGCTGAAATCGGTCTCCCCGGCCGGCTCAGGCCACCGGCCGGAGCCGCTCAAAAAAGCCGGTTGAGCCCGTCGTACGCCGCGACCCGATAGGCTTCGGCCATGGTCGGGTAGTTGAACGTGGTGTTCACGAAGTACTTCAGCGTGTTGAGTTCGCCCGGCTGGTTCATGATTGCCTGGCCGATGTGCACGATCTCCGAAGCCTGGTAGCCGAAGCAGTGTACGCCGAGCACTTCCAGCGTTTCGCGGTGGAAAAGGATTTTCAGCATGCCTTGCGGCTCGCCAGCGATCTGTGCCCGCGCCATGCTCTTGAAGAAGGCCTTGCCCACTTCATAAGGCACCTTGGCCTGGGTCAACTCTTGCTCGTTCTTGCCGATCGAGCTGATCTCCGGGATGGTGTAGATGCCGGTCGGCACGTCATTGACGAAGCGCCAGCTACCATTGTCGACAATGCTGCCGGCAGCCGAACGGCCCTGGTCGTGGGCGGCACTGGCCAGGCTTGGCCAGCCGATCACATCACCGGCACCATAGATGTTCGGTACGCAGGTGCGGTAGTTCTCGTCGACTTCGATCTGGCCACGGCTGTTGACCTTCACGCCGATGTTTTCCAGGCCCAGGGTGTCGGTATTGCCGGTACGACCGTTGCACCAGAGCAAGGCGTCGGCCTTGATCTTCTTGCCGGACTTGAGATGCAGGATCACGCCATTGTCGACGCCTTCGACGCGGTCGTAGTCTTCGTTGTGGCGCACGGTGATGTTGTTGTTGCTGAAGTGATAGCTCAAGGCCTGGGAAATTTCCGAGTCCAGGAAGCTCAGCAACTGGCCGCGGTTATCCACCAGCTCCACCAGTACACCCAGGCCGCTGAAGATCGAAGCGTATTCGCAACCGATCACGCCGGCACCGTAGACGATGAGCTTACGCGGAGTGTGGCCCAGGCTCAGGATGGTGTCGCTATCGTAGATACGTGCGTGGTTGAAATCGATGTCAGCCGGGCGATAGGGGCGCGAACCGGTGGCAATGATGATGTGCTTGGCCACAAGTTTCTCGACCACGCCGTTGCCACAGACCACTTCGACCGTCTGCTCGTCGGCAAAGCTGCCAGTGCCGAAGAACACGTCGACGCGGTTGCGAGCGTAGTAGCCGGTACGCGAGGCCACCTGCTTGGAGATCACCTTCTCGGCGCTCTTGAGCACGTCCGGGAAGGAGAACCAGCGCGGCTCGCCGATGGCACGGAACATTGGGTTGGTGTTGAACTGCATGATCTGCCGGACCGAGTGACGCAAGGCCTTGGACGGGATGGTACCCAAGTGGGTGCAGTTGCCGCCGACCTGCCGACGGCTGTCGACCATCGCCACCTTGCGCCCTGCCTTGGCCGCGTTCATTGCCGCGCCTTCCCCCGCCGGGCCGGAACCCAGTACCACCACGTCGTAGTTGTAGACAGCCATGCGTACTCCTCGGAACAGGCCGCGATGCCATGCCTGGCATCCACGGCTAAATCATGCCGGCCGGCGGCATGAAGGAACAATTTTAGGCCGGTTCACGCGCCCGGCCACAGTCTATAGAAGCGTCAACGCCGCGCACATTACCCCTTGGTCGCGTCGTAGGCTAGGGGGCGTTCTCAATTAGTTTCCCCGCCGCGTTGTGCCTTAAGGCGGGCCAGGCAAGGCGCAGGCCACAGGGAAGCTTTCGGGGCGCTGTCCTTACATATTGAAAATCAGCCGGAATCATCGTGGCGAGGGGGCTTGCTCCCGCCGGGCTGCGCAGCAGCCCCTTTTGTGAGCGCTTCGCACTCAAGCGGGAGCAAGCTCCCTCGCCACGAGTTCTTTGTTGGACAATCTATTGGGTTTTTCCGCCCGCCATCCGTTCAAACGCATCGTTGGTGCGAACGACAAAACGGTCATTGTCCCGCAATACAAAAAATACCCCGATACCGTGTTCCTGGGCATAGTCCCAACCCCGTTCAGGACCGAGAATCAGCAACAGCGTCGATAGTCCATCGGCCAACATGGCTGAAGGATGAATGACCGTGACTGACGCAAGGTTGTGTAGGACGGGCGCCCCCGTGTGCGCATCGAAGGTATGGGAATAACGCTTGCCGCCCTGCTCGAAATATTTCCGATAGTCGCCTGACGTTGAAATCCCGTAGCCGTTGACCTCGATAACACGCTCGGCCACCTGCCGATCGTCTCGTGGCTCTTCCAGGGCGATGCGCCACGGCGAACCATCCGGCTTGTGCCCGACGGCCTTGAGTTCGCCGGTGGCCTCGGCCAGGTAACTGTCGATGCCCAGGGCCTGGAGCCTGGCGGCGATGCGATCGACCGCGTAACCGGCCGCGATGCTGTTGAAATCGACTTCCACCGCGGCGTCCTTGCACAGCCGGTCGCCCTGAATGCGCAGATGTTCATGCCCAACGCGCTGACGAGCCTCGGCCAGGGCCTCGGCGCTCGGCACCTTTTCTTCTCGGGACTGAGGACCGAACCCCCAAAGGTTCAGGAGAGGCTCAACGGTCAGATCGAAGACACCGTTGCTTTGCGAAGATAATTGCTCGCCCGCGCGGATCAGTTCGAGAACCGGGCCCGGCATTACCTGGCAACTGTCGGCAGGCAGCGTATTGAAACGCTCGATGTCCGAGTCGCTGCGATAGGTGGACAACTGCCGATCCACTTCCGAGAGGATCTTTTCCACTTCGCCCTGCACCACTTTCGGACCGGGCGTGGCGACATGGCTGACGTACTGGATGGAATAGCGGCTGCCCATGGTCGGGCCGTCGAAGCGCTCCAGGGTGTCGCCGTTGCCGCAAGCGGATAACACGCCGGCCAGCATCACAAGCCCTATGCGTCGTCCAGTTAACAAATCTTCATCCCCCCTCAAAACCACGCCGGCCATTATGGGCTACAGCGCTCCCTCAGGTTCTGCGCTTCCAACAAAATACGAAAGTGAGTACCCCCATGTCTTCCAACACGAGCAACGGCAAGGCGATTTTCCGCGTCGTCAGCGGCAACTTCCTCGAAATGTTCGACTTCATGGTCTACGGCTTCTACGCCACTGCCATCGCCAAGACGTTCTTCCCGACCGACAGCGCCTTCGCCTCGCTGATGCTATCGCTGGCCACGTTCGGCGCCGGGTTCCTGATGCGCCCACTGGGCGCGATTTTCCTCGGTGCCTACATCGACCGCCACGGTCGCCGCAAAGGCCTGATCATCACCCTGGCCATGATGGCCGCCGGCACGGTGTTGATTGCCTGCGTGCCGGGTTACGCCACACTGGGCGTAGCGGCACCATTGCTGGTACTGCTGGGACGATTGCTGCAAGGTTTTTCCGCTGGCGTGGAACTGGGCGGAGTCTCGGTGTACCTGGCGGAAATCTCCACGCCGGGGCGCAAGGGCTTTTTTGTCAGTTGGCAGTCGGCCAGCCAACAGGCCGCAGTGGTATTCGCCGGCCTGCTGGGCGTCGGTCTCAATCACTGGCTGAGCCCGCAGGACATGGGCGAATGGGGCTGGCGCGTACCGTTCCTGGTCGGCTGCATGATCGTGCCGGTCATCTTTGTAATTCGCCGCTCATTGGAGGAAACGCCTGAGTTCAAGGCCAGAAAACATCGCCCGACCCTGTCGGAAATTGTCCGCTCCATCGGTCAGAACTTCGGCATCGTCCTGGCCGGCATGGCGCTGGTGGTGATGACCACTGTGTCGTTCTACCTGATCACGGCCTATACGCCGACGTTCGGCAAGGCCGAATTGAACCTTTCGGACCTGGACGCGCTGTTGGTAACGGTGTGCATTGGCTTGTCGAACTTCTTCTGGCTACCGGTGATGGGCGCCTTTTCCGACAAGATCGGACGCAAACCGCTGCTGCTCGGTGCCACTGTCCTGGCGATCCTGACCGCCTATCCGGCACTGTCCTGGTTGGTGGCGAACCCCAGTTTCAGCCATTTGCTGATCGTCGAGTTGTGGCTGTCGTTCCTGTACGGATCCTACAACGGGGCCATGGTGGTCGCCTTGACGGAAATCATGCCGGTCGAGGTGCGCACCACCGGCTTTTCCCTGGCCTATAGCCTTGCCACCGCCACCTTCGGCGGGTTTACCCCGGCGGCCTGCACCTATTTGATCCATGTGCTGGATAACAAGGCTGCACCGGGGATATGGCTAAGCGGTGCGGCGGTGCTGGGGTTGATTGCGACGCTGGTGCTGTTCAGGGGTAATCGGCATGAACTGCGCACGGCGCAGGCTTGCGTTGTGAGCGGCACCTGATAGATCGCGATGAGACCGGCCCAAGCAACACAAACCCCCAGATAAAAAAACGCCCCGACAAGTCGGGGCGCTTTCATTTGCAGCTAAGGCTTAGCGCGGGAACGCAGGCGGATTCACATCAGCCATGTCTTCCATCACGCGAACCACTTGGCAGCTATAGCCGAACTCGTTGTCGTACCAGACGTAAAGGACAACGCGGTTATCCTGGACGATGGTCGCTTCAGCGTCGACGACACCAGCGTGGCGCGAGCCCACGAAGTCGGTGGACACCACTTCCTGCGAGTTGACGAAGTCGATTTGCTTATGCAGATCGGAGTGCAGCGCCATGTAGCGCAGGTATTCGTTCATCTCTTCGCGAGTCGCGGCTTTCTCGAGGTTCAGGTTGAGAATGGCCATCGACACGTTTGGCGTCGGTACGCGGATCGCGTTGCCGGTCAGCTTGCCGGCCAGCTCAGGCAGGGCCTTGGCGGCAGCAGTGGCGGCACCGGTCTCGGTGATGACCATGTTCAGCGCGGCGCTACGGCCACGGCGATCGCCCTTGTGGAAGTTGTCGATCAGGTTTTGGTCGTTGGTATACGAGTGAACGGTTTCGACGTGACCGTTGATGATGCCGAACTTGTCGTTCACGGCCTTGAGCACCGGCACGATGGCGTTGGTGGTGCAGGAGGCGGCGGACACGATCTTGTCGTCAGCGGTGATTTCGTTGTGGTTGATACCGTGGACGATGTTCTTCAGCTTGCCCTTGCCAGGCGCGGTCAGGACAACGCGGTCGATACCCGGGCAGGCCAGGTGCTGGCCCAGGCCATCGGCGTCACGCCATACGCCGGTGTTGTCCACCAGCAGTGCGTCCTTGATACCGTACTGGGTGTAATCCACCTCGGTCGGGTTCTTCGCGTAGATCACCTGGATCAGGTTGCCGTTGGCGGTAATGGTGTTGTTTTCTTCGTCGATGGTAATGGTGCCATTGAACGAACCATGGACCGAATCGCGACGCAGCAGGCTGGCGCGCTTGGTCAGGTCATTCTCGGCGCCTTTGCGCACGACGATGGCGCGCAGGCGCAGGCCGTCGCCACCACCGGTTTTCTCGATCAGGATGCGCGCCAGCAGGCGGCCGATGCGACCGAAGCCGTACAGGACCACGTCGGTGCCCTTGCGGGGCGAAGCGTTTTGCTGGCCAACCACGTCAGCCATTTCTTCACGAACGAACTGCTCGGCACTACGACCATTGGCTTCGTTACGGAATTTGAACGCCAACTTGCCCAGGTCTACCGAAGCCGCGCCGAGCTTGAGCTCGCTCATGGCCTTGAGCAGGGGGAATGTTTCGTGGACGGAGAGTTCGCTGTCGTCGGAAGAACGGTGGCGAGCAAAGCGGTGGGCCTTGAGGATCGCGATGACAGACTGGTTGATCAGGCTGCGGCCATAGATCGAGCTCACCACGTTGTTATTGCGGTAGAGCTGACCGATGAGAGGGATCATCGCTTCTGCGAGTGCTTCACGATCAATCCATTCACCAAGACACTGGTCGGGCTTCTGAGTCACGGTAACCTTCCACATGTAGGGGCTGAAAAAAGGGGCTACATTATGCCGCCGAGTCCTCTGCGGAGCAATGCGCGCCCGTCGCGCCGTGGTTTTGCGTTCTGACAGCGTAGTCCGCGACTGACAGCCGGGCACTTCCCCCGCTACAATTGTCGACTTTGTCGCAACGCTGGAGCTCAACCTTCCGTGCCCGTTCTGCGTCTTCCGCTTCTCCCTGCCGCGGCAGGTAAACAGCACTGGGGCAACCTGCCCGGTGCCGCCCTGAGCCTGGCTATCGCCGAGGCCGCCAGCGCTGCAAAGCGCTTCACCCTGTTGTTGACTGCCGACAGCCAGAGCGCCGAGCGGCTGGAACAGGAGCTGGGCTTCTTCGCCCCGGATTTGCCAGTGCTGCATTTCCCGGACTGGGAAACTCTGCCCTACGACCTTTTTTCGCCACACCAGGACATCATTTCCCAGCGAATCGCCAGCCTTTATCGGCTGCCGGAGCTCAGTCATGGCGTTTTGGTAGTGCCGATCACCACAGCCCTACATCGCCTGGCACCGACCCAGTTTCTGCTGGGCAGCAGCCTGGTGCTGGACATCGGCCAGAAGCTCGACGTCGAACAAATGCGCACTCGGCTCGAGGCCAGTGGCTACCGCTACGTCGATACCGTGTACGAGCACGGCGAATTCACGGTGCGCGGGGCTTTGATCGATCTGTTCCCGATGGGCAGCAAACTGCCGTATCGCATCGACCTGTTCGATGACGAGATCGAGACCCTGCGCACCTTCGACCCGGAAAACCAGCGTTCCATCGACAAGGTCCAGTCGATCCGCCTGCTGCCGGCGAAGGAATTCCCGCTGCAAAAAGATGCGGTCACCCGCTTCAAAGCGCGGTTTCGCGAACGTTTCGACGTGGATTTCCGTCGTTGCCCGATCTTCCAGGACCTGAGCAGCGGAATCACCCCCGCGGGCATCGAGTATTATTTGCCGTTGTTCTTCGAAGAAACCTCCACGTTGTTCGATTACCTGCCTCAGGACACCCAGGTCTTTTCCCTGCCGGGCATCGAGCAGGCGGCGGAAAACTTCTGGAACGACGTGCGCAATCGCTACGAAGAGCGTCGTGTCGACCCTTCCCGTCCTTTGTTGCCGCCCGCCGAGCTGTTCTTGCCCGTGGAAGATTGCTTCGCCCGCCTCAAGAGTTGGCCGCGCGTGGTGGCGAGCCAGCAGGACGTGGAAACCGGCGTCGGCCGTGAACGCTTCCCCGCCAAGCCCTTGCCCGACCTGGCAATCGAAGCCAAGGCCACGCAACCGCTGGCAGCCCTGGCCGGTTTCCTCGATGGATTCCCTGGCCGCGTGCTGTTCACCGCCGAGTCCGCGGGCCGCCGCGAAGTGTTGCTGGAACTGCTCGAACGCCTGAAGCTGCGCCCGAAGACCGTCGACAGCTGGCCTGATTTTGTTTCGGGCAAGGATCGGCTGGCGATTACAATCGCGCCGCTCAACGACGGCCTGGTTCTTGACGATCCCGCCCTGGCCCTGGTGGCCGAAAGTCCGTTGTTCGGCCAGCGCGTCATGCAGCGTCGCCGCCGCGAGAAGCGCGCCGACGCCGCCAACGATGCGGTCATCAAGAACCTCACCGAATTGCGTGAAGGCGCGCCGGTGGTGCATATCGATCACGGCGTGGGCCGCTACCTGGGCCTGGCGACCCTGGAAATCGAAAACCAGGCCGCCGAATTCCTGACCCTCGAATACGCCGAAGGCGCGAAACTCTACGTGCCTGTGGCAAACCTGCACCTGATCGCCCGCTACACCGGCAGCGACGACGCCCTGGCCCCGCTGCATCGCCTCGGCTCGGAAACCTGGCAGAAAGCCAAGCGCAAGGCCGCCGAACAAGTGCGCGACGTGGCGGCGGAATTGCTGGACATCTATGCACGCCGGGCGGCGCGCGAGGGTTATGCATTCGCCGACCCGAAAGCCGACTACGAAACCTTCAGCGCCGGTTTCCCGTTCGAAGAAACCGTCGACCAGCAGACCACCATCGAAGCCGTGCGCGCCGACATGCTCGCGCCCAAGCCCATGGACCGATTGGTCTGCGGCGACGTGGGCTTCGGCAAGACCGAAGTGGCAATGCGCGCCGCGTTCATTGCCGTGCACGGTGGAAAGCAAGTGGCGATCCTGGTGCCGACCACCCTGCTCGCCCAACAGCACTACAACAGTTTCCGCGACCGCTTTGCCGACTGGCCAGTGACCGTGGAAGTGATGAGCCGCTTCAAGTCCGCCAAGGAGGTGAACGCCGCCGTCGCGGACCTGGCCGAAGGCAAGATCGACATCGTCATCGGCACGCACAAACTGCTGCAGGACGATGTGAAGATCAAGAACCTGGGTTTGGTGATCATCGATGAAGAGCACCGCTTTGGCGTGCGCCAGAAAGAACAGCTCAAGGCCCTGCGTAGCGAAGTCGACATCCTGACCCTGACCGCCACGCCGATTCCGCGCACCTTGAACATGGCGGTGTCGGGCATGCGCGACCTGTCGATCATCGCCACGCCGCCGGCCCGGCGCCTGTCGGTGCGCACCTTCGTGATGGAGCAGAACAAGAGCACGGTCAAGGAGGCGCTGCTGCGTGAGTTGCTGCGCGGCGGCCAGGTCTATTACCTGCACAACGACGTGAAGACCATCGAGAAATGCGCCGCCGACCTCGCCGAGCTGGTGCCAGAAGCGCGTATCGGCATCGGCCACGGACAAATGCGCGAGCGCGAGCTCGAACAGGTGATGAGCGACTTCTACCACAAGCGCTTCAATGTGCTGATCGCCTCGACCATCATCGAGACCGGCATCGACGTACCGAGCGCCAACACCATCATCATCGAACGCGCCGACAAGTTCGGCCTGGCCCAGTTGCATCAGTTGCGCGGCCGGGTCGGACGCAGTCACCACCAGGCCTATGCCTACCTGTTGACGCCTCCGCGCCAGCAGATCACCCCGGACGCGGAGAAGCGCCTGGAAGCCATCGCCAACACTCAAGATCTGGGGGCAGGCTTCGTGCTGGCCACCAACGACCTGGAAATCCGTGGTGCCGGCGAATTGCTCGGCGATGGCCAGAGCGGGCAGATCCAGGCCGTGGGCTTCACGCTATATATGGAGATGCTCGAACGCGCGGTCAAATCGATCCGCAAGGGCGAGCAGCCGAACCTCGACCAACCCCTGGGCGGCGGACCGGAAATCAACCTGCGGGTGCCGGCGTTGATCCCCGAGGATTATCTGCCGGATGTCCACGCACGCCTGATTCTCTACAAACGCATTGCCTCGGCCACCGACGAGGAAGGCCTGAAGGACCTGCAAGTGGAGATGATCGACCGCTTCGGCCTGCTGCCGGAACCGACCAAGAACCTGGTGCGTACCACGCTGCTCAAGCTCAAGGCCGAACAACTGGGCATCAAGAAAGTCGACGGCGGGCCCAACGGCGGCCGGATCGAATTCGAGGCCCAGACCCCGGTCGATCCGCTGGTGCTGATCAAGCTGATCCAGGGCCAACCCAAACGCTACAAATTCGAAGGCGCCACGATGTTCAAGTTCATGGTGCCCATGGAGCGCCCGGAAGAGCGCTTCAATACCGTAGAGGCGCTGTTCGAACGCCTCAATCCGACCACTGCTTGAAGGACGCCCAATGCGCCTGTTTCACTCCTTGATGTTGTTGATGACGCTGATCGCTCCACTGGCGGTTGCCGACGACTTGTATCAGGTCGAAATGATCCTGGTCCGCCAGAATGCCGAGCCGGCCATTATCAGCCGCGCCGCACCGGAAGACTGGGACGCCGGCGCGCAACGCCTGGGCGCGGACAGCCAGCGCACGCCAGCGTTGGGCAACATCGTCGAAAAACTCAACGCCAGCGGCCAGTACACCGTGTTGATGCACAAAGCCTGGCAACAGAACCTGGGCGAACAGGGCCGCAAGATCGCCGTCAGCGACGGCGCCGAGCAGTTCGGCCAGTTTCCCATCGAAGGCACCCTGGAACTCAAACTCGGCCGTTTCACCGACGTGGACGCCGACTTCTGGATCAACCAGATCGACGCCAATGGCCTGGTCACGGCCAGCGAGCGCCTGAAACAGCAGAGCCATACCAAGAATGGCCAGCTGAATTTCCTCGATAATGGCCATCTCGGCTTGCTGATCAAGATCACGTCGTTGACCGCGCCTGCGCCACGGCAGGCCCCTGACGTCATTCCAGACTGATCGGCGCGCCCATGCCCTCGCCCCTGAGCAAACCGCTGGCACCTTCCTGGGTCAATCGATTCAAGGAACAAAGCCTGGAGCGTGGGCGCCGATACGCGCTGGAAAACCGCGTCAGGATCGTCGAGGCCGGCGACAGCACGATCATCGCCAGTTGCGAAGGATCGGGCGGCAGCGTCTACCGTCAGACCATTCGCCTCAAAGAGTCAGCCAAAGGCACGTTGATCCTGCTTGATGCCGCCTGCTCCTGCCCGGTGCGCATCAACTGCAAGCATTGCGCGGCGGTGCTGCTGCAAGTCCAGGAAACCCTGGCCTACCCTGCTGCCGAAAAAGACGCCCAGATGTTGGAAAAACTCCAGGCAGTGCTGGACAACCGCAGCCCCAAGGCCCCGCCGCAAGTCTTGGTGGAAAACGTGCAGCCGGTGCCACGATTATGGCTGGCGAGTGTCGAGTTCAGCGCCTTCGAACCGCGCAACGGCAAGATGCAGCGCTATATCCAGCACCGCGCCGCCCTGTCCTTCAGTTATCTGGACGAGTACGTCAGCGGCCAGCGCAACACCGACGTACTGATCCGCCAGGAAACCCAGACGCTGCGGATCAAACGCCAAACTGACGTAGAACAGTCCTACCGCGAACAGCTACGAATCCTCGGTTTCAAAATCGCGACCCGACAAAGCAAGGCCTTGCCGGAGAGCGCCGGCGAACTGTACGAAATGGTCAACGACAGCGCTTGGCTGACCTTTACCCTCAACGACCTGCCGAAGCTGCGCAACCAAGGCTGGGAATTGCAGATCGACGAAGATTTTGGCTTCGACCTGACGGCGGTGGACGAATGGTACGCCTCGGTCGAGGAAACCCCGGAGCGGGACTGGTTCGATCTGGAGCTGGGCATTATCGTCAACGGCGAGCGATTGAGCCTGCTACCGATCCTGTTGAACCTGATGCGCTCGCACATCGAGCTGTTCAATCCGGAGCGCCTGGCCAGGCGCCGCGATGACGAACTTATCCTGGTCAACTTGCCGCACCGTCCCAACTCGGAGTTCGGCCCGCAGCAAGTGGCCCTGCCCTACGGGCGGTTGAAGCCGGTGTTGGCGACCCTGGGCGAGTTCTACCTGCAAGAGCCCGGCACCACCAAGCTACGCCTCAACAGCGCCGACGCCCTGCGCCTGAACCCGTTGCAAGACATGCCGCTGCGCTGGGAAGGTGGCGAACACATACGCAGCCTCGCCCAACGCTTGCGCGACATCAAGGATTACACCGCCACCGCGCCGGACGGCTTGAACGCAACGCTGCGGCCCTACCAGCTCGAAGGCTTGAGCTGGATGCAGTCGCTACGGCAGTTGGAAGTCGGCGGCATTCTTGCGGATGACATGGGGCTTGGCAAAACCCTACAGACCCTGGCGCACATTCTCAGCGAAAAAAACGCCGGGCGCCTCGATCGGCCGTGCATGGTGGTGATGCCGACGAGCCTGATTCCCAACTGGCTCGACGAAGCCTCACATTTCACTCCGCAGCTCAAGGTACTGGCCCTGTACGGTGCAGGACGCAAGAAACACTTCGAGCGCCTGGTCGATTACGACTTGATCCTGACCACCTATGCGTTACTGCCCAAGGATGTCGAACGCCTCAAGACGCAGCCGCTGCACGTATTGATCCTCGACGAAGCCCAGTACATCAAGAATCCCACCAGCAAAGCCGCCCAAGCCGCCCGGGAACTGGATGCCCGGCAACGGCTGTGCCTGTCCGGTACGCCACTGGAAAACCACCTGGGTGAACTCTGGTCGCTGTTTCATTTCCTGCTGCCGGGCTGGCTCGGCGACGTCAAGAGCTTCAATCGCGACTACCGCGTACCCATCGAAAAACGCGGCAGCGACGTACGACTGCAACACCTCAACGGTCGGATAAAGCCCTTCCTGCTGCGCCGAACCAAGGAGCAAGTGGCGACCGAACTGCCGCCCAAGACCGAGATCATCCATTGGGTCGAACTCAGCGACGCCCAGCGGGACGTCTACGAGACCATGCGCCTGGCCATGGACAAGAAGGTACGCGACGAGATCACCCGCAAAGGCGTGGCACGCAGCCAGATCATCATCCTCGAGGCACTGCTGAAGCTGCGCCAGGTGTGCTGCGACCTGCGCCTGATCAGCGACGCCACCCTGCCCACCCGTGGCAGCACCTCGGGCAAGCTCGACAGCCTCATGGAAATGCTCGAAGAGTTGTTCGAAGAAGGTCGACGGGTGCTGCTGTTTTCACAGTTCACTTCCATGCTGGCGCTGATTGAAGATGAGCTGAAAAAGCGCGGGGTGGCGTACGCCATCCTGACCGGCCAGACCAGGGACCGACGCACGCCAGTGAAGGAATTCCAAAGCGGAAAGCGTCAGATCTTTCTGATCAGCCTGAAGGCCGGTGGCGTAGGCTTGAACCTGACAGAAGCCGACACCGTGATTCACTACGACCCCTGGTGGAACCCCGCCACCGAAAACCAGGCCACCGACCGCGCCTATCGCATTGGCCAGGAAAAACCGGTGTTCGTATACAAACTGATTGCCCGCGGCACGGTGGAAGAAAAGATCCAGCTGCTGCAAAAAGAGAAATCCGACCTGGCGGCCGGCGTGCTGGATGGGCGTGTTGCGGGGGATTGGAAACTGCAGAACGAAGACATCGAGGCGCTATTCGCGCCGCTACCGGACAAGCTGGAGAAGCGCTAAACCTTTTCGTGTGGAAGCGAGCCTGCTCGTGAGAAGGCCATCAGCTTCAACATTTTCGCACGCATCGCCGCCGCCTTCGCGAACAGGTTCGCTCCCACAGCCTATCCCGATAAAACGGCCTCCCTAGCCCGCCATCAACACCCGTGCCAAGGTTGACTTCACCTTACCCATTCCGTCATGCAAAGCCTGCTCGATCTCAGCCATGGTGATCACAGCAGTGGACTTGCCCGCCGCCGGGTTCACCACCAGCGCCAGACAGGCGTAATCCAACTCCAGCTCCCGAGCCAATGCCGCCTCAGGCATGCCGGTCATGCCGACGATATCGCAGCCATCGCGCTCCAGGCGGGCGATTTCTGCCACGGTTTCCAGGCGCGGTCCTTGGGTGCAGGCGTAGACACCGTGACTGCTATAGCCACAGCCTTCGGCCGCCAAAGCCGCAATCAATTGCTGGCGCAGCGACTCCGTATAGGGATAGCTGAAATCGATATGGGTCACTGCGTCCAGGTCATCGGCGAAGTAAGTGTGTTGGCGACCACTGGTGTAATCGATCAATTGATGGGGCACGCAAAAATGCCCGGTCCCCATCGCGGCGTGGATCCCACCCACGGCGTTGACCGCCAGGATGGCCTCGGCTCCCGCCTGCTTGAGCGCCCAGAGATTGGCGCGATAGTTGACCTGGTGAGGCGGAAAACGGTGGGGATGGCCATGGCGCGCCAGGAACAGCACCTCGCGCCCGGCGTATTCGCCGATCTGCACGTCGGCCGATGGCGCGCCGTAGGGCGTCTCTACCGCCAGGGATTGGCGCAGCGTCAAGCCTTCCAGCTGGGTCAGGCCGGTGCCGCCGATAATTGCATAAACGGTCATCAAAACATCCTCAATCAATCAGTTGGGCGGCTTTCAACGCGCCGATGGCGGTCAACCAGCGTGGATCCTGACGGTACTCGGTGCTGGCAAAGGCCTGGCCGCGCATGCGGGCGATCCGCGCCGAAGGCCCGACCTTCAAGCGCTGGGCTGCGCTCAAGGCCAATTCGGCGGCCGCGCGGTCGTTGCACACCAGTCCCATGTCGCAACCTGCCGCCAACGCCGCCTCGATCCGGCTGGCGGCATCACCGACCACATGGGCACCGGCCATGGAGAGATCGTCGCTGAAGATAACGCCATCGAACTGCAGCTCACCGCGCAGGATGTCTTGCAGCCAACGGCGGGAAAACCCCGCAGGACCGGCATCCACCTTGGGATAAATGACGTGGGCCGGCATGACGGCCGCCAGTTGCTTGCTCAACCTGGCAAACGGCACCAAGTCATGGGCACGGATCTGTTCGAGACTGCGCTCATCGGTAGGAATGGCAACATGGGAGTCTGCCTCGGCCCAGCCGTGCCCGGGGAAATGCTTGCCGGTGGCCGCCATTCCGGCAGCGTTCATGCCACGAATGAAGGCACCGGCCAGCAGCGCGGCGCGCTCGGGATCGCCCTCGAAGGAACGGCTTCCCACCACCGCACTGCGTTGGTAGTCGAGGTCCAGCACGGGGGCGAAGCTTAAATCGAGGCCGACCGCCAGTACTTCGGTGGCCATGATCCAGCCGCACTGCTCGGCCAAGTATTCGGCGTTCGGGTTATCAGCGATGGCCCGCATCGCCGGCAGACGCACGAAGCCTTGGCGCAGGCGCTGAACCCGGCCGCCTTCCTGGTCGACCGCCAACAGAAGATCGGGACGAATGGCCCGGATCGAGGCACTCAGCTCGCGCACTTGGCGAGGATGCTCGATATTGCGGGCAAAAATGATCAGCCCACCTACTTCGGGCTGACGCAACAGATGGCGATCTTCAGCCGTCAGCCAGGTTCCGGCGACGTCCACCATCAACGAGCCTTGAAGGGCAGCAGTCATAACAGTTCCTTTTCAGTAGCGGTGGATGCGTGTGGCGACGCATGCACGATGGCGCCGCCAGGCTGACGGCCCGACAGGTCGCGCATAGGCGATGGGATTGGATAGGAATTCAAAAGGCGGATCGGCATGGGCGGCTAGCTTAGCGGATGTAGCCAGCCGCGCCCACCCGTGTGCTCAGGCCTTGGCGAGTACCGGCGTCGATTTGCTACGCGGACGCAACTGCGCTGCAGCCATTGCTTCGTCGGTGACACCGCTTTCGGCGCGCATGCCTGCTGCCAGGAACGGCACCATCAGGCGCATCACCTGCTCGATAGAGGTATTCACACCGAAGTCGGTCTCGGCAATAGCCCGCAACGCCTTGATGCCGGACATGCTGAATGCCGCGGCACCGAGCATGAAATGCACGCGCCAGAACAATTCGATCGGTGGTATGCGTGGCGCCGCTTCGTTGACCAGCAGCATGTAGCGACGAAACACCTTGCCGTACATGTCTTCAAGATAGCGCCGCAAGTGCCCTTGGCTCTGGCTGAAGGCCAGGCCCAGCAGGCGCATGAAGATGGAAAGGTCGTTACCGCTGCGTGGCTGGACCACGAGGGCTTGCTCGACCAGGATCTCAAGGAGTTCCTCCAGCGAGGGCTTGACGTCAGGCTTGGCCTGGCGACGCTCCAGCTCGCGATCGAGACTGATACAGAACGGCCCGAGAAACCGCGAGAAAACCGCCTGGATCAGGGCTTTTTTCGAGCCAAAATGGTAATTCACCGCAGCCAGGTTCACCCCGGCCTTGCTGGTAATCAGACGCAAAGAGGTTTCAGCGAAACCTTTTTCCGCGAACAATTGCTCGGCAGCATCGAGAATGCGTTCTACGGTTTCCGACTGGGCCATGGCTACTCCGCCTGACAAACACTTGTTTGAAACATACGTTTCAGCCTGGGGATTGTCAAGCCTGCCGGGGCATTTTGCGAACGCTCGGTCAGCTATTTAACCACACCTTCGACAAGCTGTAGCGCCACCCCTTGAAGCGGCCCATTCAACCGTTCGGCAGCCCAGCCAAAAAAGGAGGATTGCCAAGCGGCTCGCACTGTATATAATCCCAGTCACTGTATAAAAAGACAGAGCGATCGATATGCTAAAGCTGACGCCACGCCAAGCAGAGATTCTGGCCTTCATCAAACGCTGCCTAGAAGACAACGGTTATCCGCCGACTCGTGCGGAAATCGCCCAGGAATTGGGTTTCAAGTCCCCCAATGCGGCCGAAGAGCACCTCAAGGCGCTGGCCCGCAAGGGTGCGATAGAAATGACGCCCGGGGCGTCACGAGGCATTCGCATCCCAGGCTTCGAAGCCAAGGCCGACGAAACCACCCTGCCGATCATTGGCCGCGTGGCGGCTGGCGCCCCTATCCTCGCCCAGCAACACGTCGAGGAGTCTTGCAACATCAATCCTTCTTTCTTCCACCCAAGGGCCGACTATCTTCTTCGCGTCCATGGCATGAGCATGAAGGACATCGGCATTTTCGACGGGGACCTGCTGGCAGTCCACACCACACGTGAAGCTCGTAACGGCCAAGTTGTGGTAGCGCGGATCGGCGACGAAGTCACCGTCAAGCGCTTCAAACGCGAGGGCAGCAAAGTCTGGCTGATCGCCGAGAACCCGGAATTTGCCCCTATCGAAGTGGACTTGAAAGACCAGGACCTGGTCATCGAAGGCTTGAGCGTTGGCGTCATACGCCGCTAAAGGAGGCTTTATGCAATTTCCTCACACACCACAGCACACACAACTACCGCTGTTCGAGGCATTCATGGCCCAACCGCTGGTTCCAGTCCTGAAAGAGGTCATCGAGTCGCCTTGGGACGTTGAACCTGAAGCCTTCAGCGAGCTGTCATTGCGTGGTGCAGCGGGAAATTGCCTGAACCTGCTGGCGCCGATCCTGAGAGAACTGAGCCAGGACCAGGATGCTCGCTGGCTCACGCTGATCGCGCCACCCGCCAGCGTTACGCAGGCCTGGCTGCGAGATGCCGGTCTCAATCGCGAGCGAATCCTGCTTCTGCAACCACGCGGCAGCCAAAGCGCCCAGCAATTGACCTGCGAAGCGTTGCGCCTGGGACGCAGTCATACGGTGGTCAGCTGGCTCAATCCCTTGACCGCTACCGCACGCCAACAGTTGATCAGCGCTGCGCGGACTGGGGATGCGCAAAGCCTGAATATTCGATTGGGCTAGGATAAACGCAGGGCTTCTCCAGGACAGAGAAGCCAGACCCGTCACATTATTTCAAAAACCGACAGGCGGGGATCAATGAAGAACCCGCGGCCCCTCTTCCTTGTTGAATTCGCCTTCAACCAGGCGACCTGCCATCTGGACGCCCACGCTGAGCATCGCCTTGGCGACCTCGACATGCTGGCCCTGAAGGAACACCTTGGCATCCTCGGAGAAGTTCAGGGTAACCAGAGAACCCTCATCTTCAGCCCTGCGCAGCTCAATGCGACCATCAGGAAGTTCGACAATTTCTAGAAAGGACGTAGGCATAAAGGTCTGTTCTCCACGAAAGGCGGGGATTATATAGTCATCGGCCAGGCTTCGCTCAGGATCTTGACCAAGCGTTATGGGCGGTCATCACGAGGCGAATGAAAATCAGCACTCGTTCAGTCCTTCACGGAAGCGAATAGCCAAGCTTTTTAGGTTCTGGCGCCAGCTCTCCAATTCTTCCCGACTCAGCTCCGGCTCTGGTTCCTGCTCGTCAAGATTGACTGCCACGATCAGTGGCTGGGTGACGTCACCTTTCGGTTTGCGCGGGGCCCGTGGCGGCTGGAATAGAGCAGCATGCGCCTCCAGTAGTTTGGCCAGCCAGGTTTCCCGGTTTTGGGCCAGCTCGACCATTTCCGCCAGCTCGGGAATCGCAAGGCTCTCCAACACCTCGGGCGTCAATATCAGCTCAGCCCGTGAGGCATTCGCCTGGGGCAAGCGATAGAACCCGGCGATTTCATGGCAGAGGCCCAACAAGGCACCGTACAGATGAAACAGCACTGATTCACGCCCAGCCTGGACCAGCGCCGGAGCATTCATCGCGCGCCCATCTTCTGCCTTTGCAAGCGCTTCAAGCGACAGGCCGGCGAAGTAAATCTTCTGGTTGGTGCGGGTGTAGAGTTCGTGGGCCATGGCGGCATTCTCCCCAACGAAATAAAAGCGTCACGCAGTGCGACAGTGTCGTGGATCAACCGAAGCCACTGCAAGCCAAAAACGAAAAGGCCGCATGAAAACCTGAGGGTTGTCATGCGGCCTTTTGTTTACCTGGCCTTTATAAGGACGACTGTGTAGTACAGCGCGAGCAAGCTCCCTCGCCACGGGGATCGAGCAGAGTCATATCAGCGCTTGTCTTCAACGGTCCACTTGCCACCGTCGTAGAACGCCTTCCAACCGGTCGGCTTGCCATCGACCTCGGTCTGCACGTATTGCTCCTTGGTCTTGCGGCTGTAGCGAATCACCGCTGGGCGTCCGTCCGGATCCTTCTGCGGCGCATCGCAGAGGAAATGGTACTTCGGATCGATCTCGTCCTTGTGCGGCAAGATTTCAATCACCAACGGTGCCCGGGTCTCGCGGTTTTTCGGGAACTGGCTGGCTGCCAGGAACAGGCCGGAGGCGCCGTCGCGCAAGATATAGGTGTCATTGACCTTTTCGCACTTGAGCTCAGGCATCTTCACCGGATCCATCTTCGGCGGCGCCGCGTCACCGCTCTTGAGCAGCTTGCGGGTGTTCTTGCAGGCCGGGTTGGTGCAACCGAAGAACTTGCCGAAACGGCCGGTCTTGAGCTGCATTTCGCTGCCACACTTGTCGCACTCCAGGCTCGGACCTTCGTAGCCCTTGATGCGATAGGTGCCTTCTTCGATCTCGTAGCCGGCACAATCAGGATTGTTGCCGCAGATGTGCAGCTTGCGCTTTTCGTCCAACAAGTAGGCATCCATCGCCGTGCTGCAGATCGGGCAACGGTGCTTGCCGCGCAGTACCAGCGATTCCGACTCACCCTCATCGTCCGCAGCGATTTCGTCGCCCGGCACCAGATTTACCGTCGCCTTGCAGCGTTCCTTGGGCGGCAGGCTGTAGCCTGAGCACCCTAGGAATACGCCAGTCGAGGCGGTACGGATCTGCATCGGGCGGCCGCAGGTCTGGCATGGGATGTCAGTCATGACCGGCTGGTTGGCGCGCATGCCATCTTCAGGGCTCTCGGCTACCTCGAGTTTTTTCTTGAAATCGCCGTAGAACTCGTCGAGCACATTCTTCCAGTCCCGCTCACCCTGGGCCACATCGTCCAGGTTTTCTTCCATGCCGGCGGTAAAACCGTAGTCCATCAGGTTCGAGAAGCTCTCGGAGAGACGCTCGGTAACGATGTCCCCCATCTTTTCCGAATAGAAGCGACGGTTGTGCAGCGTAACGTAGCCGCGATCCTGGATCGTGGAGATGATCGCCGCATAAGTCGACGGACGGCCGATGCCGCGTTTTTCCATTTCCTTGACCAGGCTGGCCTCGGAGTACCGTGCCGGCGGCTTGGTGAAGTGCTGGGTCGGATCCAGCTTGATCAACTTCATCACGTCGCCCTGGGCCATGTCCGGCAGGACATCGTCATCGCCTGGCTTGGTGATTTGCGGCATGACGCGGGTGTA
Organism: Pseudomonas frederiksbergensis; assembly: GCF_035751725.1. Lineage (GTDB taxonomy): Bacteria > Pseudomonadota > Gammaproteobacteria > Pseudomonadales > Pseudomonadaceae > Aquipseudomonas > Aquipseudomonas frederiksbergensis_A. The sequence continues at coordinate 3,905,588 of NZ_CP142104.1, forward strand.
GCCGTCGAATTTCAGGATACGGCCCTTGGCGCGCAGCTCGAAGTCGCCAGCACCGACGCTGACCGTGGTCGACAGGTATTGCGCCGGCAGCATCTGGCAGGCCAGGAATTGGCGCCAGATCAGCTCGTAGAGACGCTCGGCATCGCGCTCCATGCCCGACAGCTTGCTTGGCTCGGTATTGGCATCGGATGGGCGAATCGCTTCGTGAGCTTCTTGTGCGCCTTCCTTGCTGCTGTAGACGTTCGGCGTATCCGGCAGGTATTTCTTGCCGAACTCATTTTCTATATAAGTCCGCGCCATCGCCACGGCATCGGCCGAGAGGTTGGTCGAGTCGGTACGCATGTAGGTGATGTAGCCCGCTTCGTACAGACGCTGGGCCATCATCATGGTTTTCTTCACACCGAAGCCCAGGCGGTTGCTCGCGGCCTGCTGCAAGGTGGAAGTTATGAATGGCGCCGACGGCTTGCTGCTGGTCGGTTTGTCTTCGCGCTTGACGATGCTGTAGCTCGAAGCCTTGAGCTTCTCCAGCGCCGCCATGGCCTGGGCTTCGTTGAGCGGCTTGAAGGCTTCGCCTTTTTCGCGGGCCACTTCGAAGCGCACGGTTGCGCCCTTGGCGGTGCCGAGATCAGCGTGGACTTCCCAATACTCCTCGGGAATGAACGCGCGGATTTCCCGCTCGCGCTCCACCACCAGCTTCACCGCGACCGATTGCACACGACCAGCCGACAGGCCGCGAGCGATCTTGGCCCACAACAAGGGCGAGACCATGTAGCCCACGACGCGGTCAAGGAAACGACGGGCCTGTTGAGCGTTGACCCGATCGATGTCCAGCTCCCCCGGTTGGGAGAAGGCTTCCTGGATGGCCTTCTTGGTGATCTCGTTGAACACCACGCGCTTGTAGCGGCTGTCATCCCCACCAATGGCTTCGCGCAGGTGCCAGGCAATGGCTTCCCCTTCGCGGTCCAAGTCCGTCGCGAGATAGATGGTGTCGGCGTCCTTGGCGAGCCGACGCAGTTCTTCGATGACCTTTTCCTTGCCTGGGAGGATCTCGTACTTGGCTTTCCAGCCGTGTTCCGGATCGACCCCCATGCGTGAGACCAGCTGCTTGCGCGCCTTGTCCTTCGGCGACAGCGCCGGCGCTTCACCAGCGGCCGCCTTGCCGCGCTTGGCGGCTGGCTCCTTGCTGGCGCTAGCCGAACCGCTGGTGGGCAGGTCTCGGATATGGCCGATACTCGACTTCACCACGTATTGGTTGCCCAGATACTTGTTGATGGTCTTGGCCTTAGCCGGGGATTCCACAATGACCAGCGATTTGCCCATGGATCAGAAAATTCCTGAGTTCTAAAAAGTGAAAGGCGGTTGGCGCCTGACGCGGCACCGCTATATATAGTGGCTGCAAGGTGAGGTCAAGGGCGGGGTCGCCCTCGCACTGGCCTCAAGGCTTGGAAAAAACGCTCTCCTCGACCTGCACCAAAGCAAAGCGCGGCACTTGTTCACCGTCAACTTCGACAGACTCCTGGAACATGCTCAATGGACGCACCCAAAAGCCGTAATCGCCATACAGGGCTTGGTAGAAGACTACTTCTTCCTCGGTTTCCGAATGCCGCGCAACACTGAATACGCGGTACTGCGGACCTTTGTAATGTTGGTAGAGCCCAGGTTGTATCGGCATGCATTGGCCCTCACTCAAATTTTATCAAAATAAAAACAAAATCTTTTTTGCCAAACCCGAAAAACAAAAACCGGGGCACTTGGCCCCGGCTTCCATCAACGCAACGCTTAGACGCGTTCGAAGACAGTGGCGATGCCCTGGCCGAGGCCAATGCACATGGTGGACACCCCAAAGGTGCCGCCGTTCTGCTTCATTACGTTGAGCAGCGTGCCAGAGATACGCGCACCAGAGCAACCGAACGGGTGACCCAGGGCGATCGCGCCGCCGTGCAGGTTAACCTTCTCGTTCATCTTGTCGAGTATTTTCAGATCTTTCAGCACAGGCAGGGCCTGCGCGGCGAAAGCTTCGTTGAGCTCGAAGAAGTCGATGTCGGAAATGCTCAGGCCTGCACGCTTCAAGGCTTTCTGCGTGGCCGGTACTGGACCATAGCCCATGATCGCCGGATCCACACCCGCGACGGCCATCGACCGAATCACTGCCATCGGCTGGATGCCCAAATCCTGGGCACGCTGGGCCGACATCACGATCATGCACGACGCGCCGTCAGTGATCTGCGACGAAGTACCCGCCGTCACGGTGCCGCCCTTTGGATTGAAGGCGGGCTTCAAGGCTGCCAGGCTCTCCAGGGTGGTTTCCGGACGAATGGTTTCGTCGTAGTCGAACAGCTTCAGGAAGCCATTCTCGTCGTAGCCCTGCATCGGGATGATTTCATCCTTGAACTTGCCTTCCACGGTCGCCTTGTGGGCGAGCTGGTGGGAGCGCACGCCAAAGGCGTCCTGCTGTTCGCGGGTGATGCCATGCATCTTGCCGAGCATTTCCGCGGTCAGGCCCATCATGCCCGAGGCTTTTGCCGCGTACAGAGACATGTGCGGGTTCGGGTCGACACCGTGCATCATGCTCACGTGGCCCATGTGCTCGACACCACCGACCACGAACACGTCGCCGTTGCCGGTCATGATCGCCTGGGCGGCAGTGTGCAGCGCGCTCATGGACGAACCGCACAGGCGGCTGACAGTCTGGCCAGCGGCAGTGTGGGGGATCTGGGTCATCAACGACGCCATGCGGGCGATGTTCCAGCCCTGCTCCAGGGTCTGGTTCACACAGCCCCAGATCACGTCTTCAACTTCGTTGGGGTCGACCTTGACGTTGCGTTCCAGCAGTTTGCTGATCAGGTGCGCCGACATGTCTTCAGCGCGGGTGTTGCGGTGCATGCCGCCCTTGGAGCGGCCCATCGGCGTACGACCGAAGTCGACAATCACGACGTCTCTAGGATTCAAGCTCATAAATGTTCTCTCGCTCTAGTCGTTGGGCGCTTAACCGAAGAAGCTCTGGCCGTTCTTGGCCATCTCACGCAGCTTCGCGGTCGGGTGGTACAGCGCGCCCAGATCAGCGTACTGGTCAGCCAGGGCAACGAACTCGGCCACACCGATCGAATCGATGTAGCGCAGCGCACCGCCACGGAATGGAGGGAAACCGATGCCATAGACCAGACCCATGTCGGCTTCGGCGGCGGTTTCGACGATGCCGTCTTCCAGGCAACGCACGGTTTCCAGGCACAGCGGGATCATCATCCAGTTGATGATGTCCTCGTCGGTGACTTCGCGCTGCTCGTAGACGATCGGCTTGAGCACTTCCAGCACCGACGAATCGGCGACTTTCTTCTGCTTGCCGCGCTTGTCGGTCTCATAGGCATAGAAGCCCTTGCCGTTCTTCTGGCCCAGGCGCTTGGCTTCGTAGAGCACGTCGACGGCCGAACGGCGGTCGTCCTTCATGCGGTCCGGGAAGCCTTCAGCCATGACGTCGCGACCGTGGTGGCCGGTGTCGATGCCGACCACGTCCATCAGGTACGCCGGGCCCATCGGCCAGCCGAATTTCTCCATGATCTTGTCGATGCGCACGAAGTCCACACCGGCGCTGACCAGCTTGGCGAAACCGCCGAAATACGGGAACAGCACGCGGTTGACCAGGAAACCCGGGCAGTCGTTGACGACAATCGGGTTCTTGCCCATTTTCTTGGCATAGGCCACGGTGGTGGCGATGGCCTGTTCGCTGGACTTCTCGCCACGGATGACTTCCACCAGCGGCATCATGTGCACCGGGTTGAAGAAGTGCATGCCGACGAAGTTTTCCGGACGCTTGAGAGCCTTGGCCAACAGTGAAATGGAAATGGTCGAGGTGTTCGAGGCGAGGATGGTGTCCTCTTTGACCTTGTCTTCGACTTCAGCCAGTACCGCCTGCTTGACCTTCGGGTTCTCGACGACCGCTTCGACCACCAGGTCGACATGGCCGAAATCGCCGTAGGACAGGGTCGGACGAATGCCGTTGAGCACTTCAGCCATCTTCGCGGCGGTCATGCGACCTTTGTCGACGCGACCGACCAGCAGCTTGGCGGCTTCGGCCAGGCCCTGCTCGATCCCGTGCTCGTTGATGTCTTTCATCAGGATCGGCGTGCCCTTGGACGCCGACTGATAGGCGATACCGCCACCCATGATGCCGGCGCCGAGTACAGCGGCCTGCTTCACGTCACGGGCGATTTCGTCATAAGCCTTGGCCTTCTTCTTCAGCTCCTGGTCGTTGAGGAACAGACCGATCAGGCTCTGCGCAGCCGAAGTCTTGGCCAGCTTGACGAAACCGGCGGCTTCGACTTCCAGGGCCTTGTCGCGACCGAAGTTCGCAGCCTTCTGGATCGTCTTGATCGCTTCGACCGGCGCCGGGTAGTTCGGGCCCGCCTGGCCGGCCACGAAACCCTTGGCGGTTTCGAACGCCATCATTTGTTCGATGGCATTGAGCTTGAGTTTTTCCAGCTTCGGCTGACGCTTTGCCTTGTAGTCGAACTCACCGCTGATTGCGCGCTTGACGGTTTCAAGGGCCGCTTCCTGGAGCTTGCCAGGTTCGACCACCGCGTCCACGGCGCCCACTTTCAGCGCGTCTTCGGCGCGGTTTTCCTTGCCGGCGGCAATCCACTCGATGGCATTGTCGGCACCGATCAGGCGTGGCAGGCGCACGGTACCACCGAAGCCCGGGTAGATGCCCAGCTTGACTTCCGGCAGGCCGATCTTGGCCGCGGTGGACATGACGCGGTAATCCGCCGCCAGGCACATTTCCAGGCCACCACCCAGGGCGATGCCGTTGATGGCTGCGACGGTGGGTACGTTGAGGTCTTCGAAGTCGCTGAAGATACGGTTCGCTTCGAGGTTGCCAGCGATCAGTTCGGCATCGGGCAGCTTGAAGTTGTCGACGAATTCGGTGATGTCGGCGCCGACGATGAACACGTCCTTGCCACTGCTGACGATCACACCCTTGATCGAAGCATCTGCCTTGATAGTGTCCACAGCCTGACGCAATTCATTCAGGGTAAGACGGTTGAACTTGTTGACGGACTCACCCTTGAGGTCGAATTTCAGTTCGACGATGCCACTTTCAAGAGCCTTAACCGTGATGGCTTTACCTTCGTAAATCATCAACTGATCTCCACGATATGGAAGCTGAACAGTACACGTTGGACGCTGGCCCCTGGCTCGGCACGGACATTACCGCCGATGCTACGCCAATCCGCCAGACACACCCGTCAACGCGATAGTCGGGTTCTGTAGGAACGTTCTGAAAATACAAACGCTCAATTCATACGCCCGTTTGATTTGGGTACGTCACCTTCACGGAATTTCCGACAATTGTCAATCGCCCTAAACAAGCGTTTGAACGGGACTCCGCAGTCATTTCCGTACCGCATGGATCAGCAACACGGAGCCGGATGAGCAACCATTCATAGAATCAATAATTAGAAAAGTCGCCCTAATTCCAACCGCAACGGATTCAACCGACTACGCTGGTGACAACACATTTGAGTTCTATACGCGAAGGTCGTTTCGAATGAACGACCAGAAGAAAACGCTTACCGGCCTGCCTGGCCACCCAGCCCGATGTATCTGTCGGGCTTTTTTACGCGTCAGGCCAGCGCCTTGAGCACAGCAGAAATGTCCTGCAAGACACTGGCTTCGCCTTTTTCCCCCCAGTACAACGCGATCATCTGCCGGTCGGCCTCGACCTTGTAGACATTATCCGGCAACGTCCGGAAATGATTGAGCAACGATTCATCCCGGCAGGTTTCCTGCCATTGATTCACCCACACGCCAGGCGCCTTTTGCCAATAACTCCAAACGGCCGGCCGGCTGCCACGCCGGGCTCGGTGGTATTGCGCACATGGGTTTGGAGGCTGCTGGAGAAGCCAGTGCGGCCAGTCCTGTGGGGTCAGCTGCATGGCCAGCCCGAGGCGTCGCGCCTCCATGCGAAGGGCCATGCGCCCGCTCTGGGAACGGGACGGCCGCAACCATGCCAGGGGGCTTAATACCACCAGCAGGATTGACACCACTATCCAGACCGTCATATCTGTACTCCCGAATTCTGATGAGCCCATTGAGCTGCGTCGCCATCAATGCGCTTGAAACCAGCCATACTTACCGTATCGCCATTCTCTGGAGTGCTTTTCATGTACTACGAACACATCCTGGTCGCCGTCGACCTTACTGAAGAATGCGATCCCGTCGTCAAGCGCGCCCTCGCCCTGTGCGAAGGCCGGGAAAACAAACTGTCGCTGGTGCACATCGTCGAACCGATGGCCATGGCCTTCGGCGGTGACGTTCCGATGGATCTTTCCCAGCTCCAACAGCAGCAGTTCGACCAGGCCAAGGAACGCCTTGACCGACTGATAGTGAAATACCCCGCCCTGAAAAAGGAAAATAGCCACCTGACCTACGGCCAGCCGCGCCAGGAAATCCATCACCTGGCCAAGGAGCAAGGCTGCGACCTGATCGTGGTCGGCAGTCATGGCCGTCATGGTTTGGCGCTGTTGCTGGGCTCCACGGCCAACGACGTGCTACATGGTGCGCCTTGCGATGTGCTGGCGGTGCACCTGGTCAAGCGCACCTGACCCCTGAACTTGCTCGCTCCCACAAGCGATGACATTTTCAACTGAAAATCCCGGCGTTCATTGCTGAACACCGGGATTTTTTAGCTCAACGGATCAAGCGTCCAACTCAGCCCAACGCTCGACCAGTGCATCCAGCTCGGCCTGCAGTTGCTCCAGATGCGCGATCACCTTGGCGGTTTCAGCCGCAGGACGCTGGTAGAAGCCGGGATCGGCCATCTCTGCTTCCACCGCGGCGATCTGCTGCTCTTTCGCTTCGATATCGCCTGGCAGGGCTTCGAGCTCACGCTGCAGTTTGTAGCTGAGTTTTTTCTTCGCTGGGGCCGGTGCAGCAGCGGTGGCAACCGGCGCGGGCTCGGCCTTGACCACCGCCGAATTGAGGTCGGCCTTGCCAGACTTGCTCTCGGTCACGCCCAACAGGCGCGGCGAGCCGCCCTGGCGCAGCCAATCCTGGTACCCACCGACGTATTCGCGCACCAAGCCTTCGCCTTCGAATACCAAGGTGCTGGTGACCACGTTGTCGAGAAATGCCCGGTCGTGGCTGACCATCAGCACGGTGCCATTGAACGTCAATAACACTTCTTCCAGCAGCTCGAGGGTCTCCACGTCCAGGTCGTTGGTCGGTTCGTCGAGCACCAGCAGGTTCGCCGGCTTGCTGAACAGCTTGGCCAGCAGCAGGCGTGCGCGCTCACCACCCGACAGCGCCTTCACCGGTGTACGGGCGCGCTGCGGGCTGAACAGGAAATCGCCGAGGTAGCTCAATACGTGGCGGCTCTGGCCATCGATCTCGATGAAGTCGCGACCTTCGGCCACGTTGTCGATCACGGTCTTTTCCAAGTCCAGCTGATGGCGCAACTGGTCGAAGTAGGCGACATCGATCTTCGTCCCCTCTTCCACCTTGCCGCTGGTCGGCACCAGCCCGCCAAGCATCAGCTTGAGCAAGGTCGTCTTGCCGGTACCGTTCGCGCCGAGCAGGCCGATCCGGTCGCCGCGCTGCAGGACCATGGAGAAATCCTTGATCAGAAACGGCCCGCCCGGGTGAGCGAAGCTGACGTTTTCCAGCACCATGACCTGCTTACCGGATTTATCTGCCGTTTCCAACTGAATATTGGCCTTGCCGGTGCGCTCGCGGCGTTCGCTGCGCTCGACGCGCAGGGCCTTGAGGGCGCGCACGCGGCCTTCGTTACGGGTACGTCGGGCCTTGATGCCCTGGCGGATCCAGACTTCTTCCTGGGCCAGGCGCTTGTCGAACAAGGCGTTCGCGGTTTCTTCCGCCGCCAGCACCGCTTCCTTGTGCACCAGGAAGCTGGCGTAGTCGCCGTTCCAGTCGATCAAGCCGCCGCGATCCAGTTCGAGGATGCGGGTTGCCAGGTTCTGCAGGAAGGAACGGTCGTGGGTGATGAACAGCACTGCCCCTTGGAAATCCTTCAGCGCTTCCTCAAGCCATGCAATGGCGCCGATATCCAGGTGGTTGGTGGGTTCGTCGAGCAGCAGGAGGTCAGGCTCGGACACCAGGGCCTGGGCCAGCAGGACACGGCGACGCCAACCGCCGGACAGTTCGGCCAAGGTCTTGTCGGCCGGGAGCTGCAGGCGGCTCAAGGTGCTGTCGACCAACTGCTGCAAGCGCCAGCCGTCGCGGGCCTCGAGGTCGTGCTGCACATGCATCAGTTTGTCGAGGTCGGCATCGGTGACGATGTTCTGGCTCAGGTGGTGGTATTCGGCCAACAGCGCGCCGACACCGTCCAGGCCTTCGGCAACCACGTCGAACACGGTCCGCTCGTCGGCCACCGGCAATTCCTGGGGCAATTCGCCGATCTTCAGGCCTGGCGCACGCCAGACCGAGCCGTCGTCAGGCTTCTGGTCGCCCTTGACCAGCTTCATCATGCTGGACTTGCCAGTGCCGTTGCGGCCGATGATGCACACCCGCTCTCCACGGGCGATCTGCCAGGACACCTTGTCCAACAACGGCATCGCGCCGAAAGCAAGGGACACATCGCTGAATTTGAGCAGGGTCATGAGCTTCTCCAAAAACCGGGCGCGCATTCTACCTGAGAAGAGCCCTCAAGGGTCCGCCAATTTCGTCGTCGAAGCACTCTGCACAACAAATGTTGCGAAGTTGTGCCAACGGCCCTGCAAAGCTTTCGCCGGTTGCTGGCAAAAGGCTAAGCTACAAGCAAGTTACCCTGGGTTATTCCTTGGGCTTGTCATGTTTTTTCTGCCCGGACGTATCATGCGCAGTCGCCTTTTCAGTGTTCTATCTTGTTTGTTTGTGTGTGCCACTGCCGTTCAAACCGCCCAGGCGGTGGACATTTCCACCCAGCGCCAATATTACGACGAGGCCAAGCGCGCCCTGGCGAAAGGCGATTCCGGCCCCTACTTTCGCTACAGCCAGGCCCTGCGTGATTATCCGCTGGAACCGTACCTGGCCTATGATGAACTGACCGCGCGACTCAAAAGCGCGAGCAACGCCGAGATCGAAAAATTCCTCGCCGAGCATGGCGACCTGCCCCAGGCCAACTGGATGAAGCTGCGCTGGTTGCGCTGGCTGGCCGAGCGTGGTGACTGGGCGACCTTCGTCAAGTACTACGATCCCAAGCTCAACTTCACCGAACTGGATTGCCTCAACGCTCAATATCAGCTCAGCCACGGCCTGAAGGCCGAAGGCTACGCCAATGCCGAAAAGCTCTGGCTCACCGGCAAATCCCAGCCGGCGGCCTGCGACGCGTTGTTTGGCATGTGGGCGACGCAGGGGCAGTTGACTGAGCAGAAACGCTGGGAGCGCGCCAAACTGGGGGCCCAGGCACGCAATTATCCACTGGCCAACAGCTTGGTCAGCGGCCTGACCACCCTCGCCGCCCGGGGCAAGTTGTTGGTCGATGTCGCGCAAAAGCCCGAACTGCTCAACCAGCCTTCACGCTTCACCCCCGCCGACGAGCCGATGTCCGACATCGTCAGCCTCGGCCTGCGCCGCCTGGCCCGCCAGGATCCGGAGAAAGCCATGGCATTGCTGGACGGCTATGCCAGCACCATGCATTTTTCCCGGGACGAAAAAGTCGCCATTGCCCGGGAAATCGGCCTGACCTTGGCCAAGCGCTTCGACAGCCGCGCCCTGGATGTCATGACCAAGTATGACCCTGAACTGCGGGACGACACCGTATCGGAATGGCGCTTGCGGCTACTTTTGCGCCTGGCCCGCTGGGACGACGCCTACCAACTGACCCGGCGCTTGCCGGAATCGCTGGCCAGCACCAATCGCTGGCGCTACTGGCAGGCCCGCAGCCTGGAACTTGCGCAGCCGCAGAACCCTGAAGCACTGACGCTGTACAAGCATCTGGCTCGCGAGCGTGATTTTTACGGCTTCCTGGCTGCCGACCGTTCCCAGTCACCCTATTCGCTGATCAACAAGCCGCTGCCCATGAGCCAGGCGCTGATCAACAAAGTACGCAACACCCCGGGCATACGCCGGGCGCTGGAGTTCCATGCCCGCGGTCAAATCGTCGATGGGCGACGCGAGTGGTATCACGTCAGCCGCCATTTCAACCGGGACGAAATGGTTGCCCAGGCGAAACTGGCCTACGACCTGAAATGGTATTTCCCGGCCATTCGCACCATCAGCCAGGCCAAGTACTGGGATGACCTGGACATCCGCTTCCCGATGGCCCACCGCGACACCTTGGTGCGCGAAGCCAAGGTCCGCGGCTTGCATCCAAGCTGGGCGTTTGCCATTACCCGGCAGGAAAGTGCTTTCATGGACGACGCCCGCTCCGGTGTCGGCGCCAGCGGCCTCATGCAACTGATGCCAGCCACTGCCAAGGAAACCGCACGCAAGTTCAGCATTCCCCTGGCATCGCCACAGCAAGTGTTCAACCCGGACAAGAATATCCAGCTGGGCGCGGCCTACCTGAGCCAGGTCCACAGCCAGTTCAACGGCAACCGCGTCCTTGCCTCCGCCGCCTACAACGCCGGCCCCGGCCGCGTTCGCCAATGGCTGCGCGGCGCTGATCACCTGAGCTTCGACGTTTGGGTCGAAAGCATCCCCTTCGACGAAACCCGCCAATACGTGCAGAACGTGTTGTCCTATTCGGTGATCTACGGCCAGAAACTCAACTCGCCGCAACCGCTGGTGGACTGGCATGAGCGGTATTTTGATGATCAGTGAGTGTTAGCGGAAGCTGTACCGGACAAGAGAAAATGCCCGCGCCTTTCGACGCGGGCATTTTTTTGGTCGGCTACTTGGTCGGTCGCTCCCGCATTGGGTTTCGGCTCGTCAGGATTTCAGCACGTCCGGCTCAATGAACGTCCTCGCCATGCTGACTGAACTGCAACGCCGCCAACCGCGCATACAACGCATTGCTCGCAACCAACGCCTGATGGCTACCCACCGCAACCACCTTGCCCTGGTCCATCACCGCGATCCGGTCGGCGTTCTTCACCGTGGCCAGGCGATGGGCAATGACCAGGGTGGTGCGGTTTTTCATTAGGTTGGGCAAGGCTTGCTGGATCAAGTGTTCGCTTTGGGCATCGAGGGCGCTGGTGGCTTCGTCCAGCAGCAGGATCGGCGCGTCCACCAACAGCGCCCGGGCGATCGCCAGGCGTTGGCGCTGGCCGCCGGACAATCCGAGGCCGCCATCGCCCAAGTGGGTCTGGTAACCGTCAGGCATTTTCTCGATGAAGTCATGGGCGTGGGCAATTTGCGCGGCCTCGCGCACTTGCTCGAACGTTGCGCCGGGATTGCCGTAGCGGAGGTTTTCTTCGACCGTGCCGAAAAACAGCGCCGGGTTTTGTGAAACCAGGGCGAAATGGCGACGCAGGTCCAAGGGATCGACCGAGGTCAACGGCACGTCATCAATCAGGATCCGTCCTTGCAGCGGATCGTAGAAACGCAACAGCAAGTCGTACACCGTTGACTTGCCCGCACCGGAGGGCCCGACCAAGGCGAGGGTCTCGCCGGCCTTGATACTCAGGTCGAGGCCATCGACCGCATAGCTGTCCGGCCGGGATGGATAGGCAAATCGCACGCCTTCAAGGCGCAAGTCACCTCGTACCCGCTCTGGCAACTTCACCAGGCCCGTAGCCGGCGGTTGGATGATGTTCTCCGAGCGCAGCAATTCGGCAATGCGTTCTGCGGCGCCCGCAGCCCGTTGCAGCTCGCCGATCACCTCGCTGAGGGTACCGAAGGCGCTGCCGACGATCAGGCTGTAGAACACGAACGCCGCCAGCTCACCACCGGAAATCCGTCCGGCGATCACATCCATGCCGCCGACCCAGAGCATCACCCCCACCGCCCCCAGCACCAGCACGATCACTAACGTGATCAACCAGGCACGCTGGGCGATGCGCTTGCGGGCAGTGTCGAAGGCCTGCTCCACCGTTATGGCAAAACGTTGTTCATCCTGGACCTGGTGGTTGTAGGCCTGCACGGTCTTGATCTGGCCCAGGGTTTCGGAAACGTAGCTGCCGACGTCGGCAATACGATCCTGGCTCTGGCGCGACAAGCTGCGCACGCGGCGACCAAACACCAGGATCGGCGCCAGCACCAATGGCAGGGCAACAACCACGATGCTGGTCAGCTTGGGATTGGTGATAAATAGCAGCACAATCCCGCCAACTACCATCAAGGCGTTGCGCAAGAACAACGACAGCGACGAGCCGATCACCGATTGCAACAAGGTCGTATCGGCGGTCAGGCGCGACTGGATTTCCGAACTGCGGTTGTTTTCATAGAAGCCAGGATGCAGATACACCAAGTGATTGAACACCTGTCGCCGGATATCGGCCACCACCCGCTCGCCAATCCATGACACCAGGTAGAACCGCGCGAACGTACCGATCGCCAAGCCCACCACCAGCATCATGAACAAGCCAATGGACTGGTTGAGCAGGTGCGGCGAGCGAGTCATGAAGCCCTGGTCCACCAGCAGCCGGATCCCCTGACCCATGGACAACGTGATACCCGCCGTGACGATCAGGGCCAGCAACGCACCGGCAACCTGCTTGCGATAAGGAGCGATGAAGCCGCTGGCCAGGCGTATGGCGCGGCGATGTCGGGATGAAAGCATTGAGAGTGTCCGATAATGCAACAGGAAATGGGTCGGCCGTCAGCACCGAAACGCAGCGGAACAAAATGGAATCAGAATGAGTCAGGTTAAATATGACCACCCAGACTAGCGCCTAGATGTTATCGGTCTAACGTCTGGCTGGAAACGCGAGTGTGTTTCTGGTTGAGTGGAGTTGTCGTCATGAACCTTCAAGGAGTGTCATGGCTCGGTCACCTGACGACATTACGATAGGCACGCAACCTGATGAGGAGACAGGCCATGTCCTTGCAACACAGCAGCGACGACAAGATTCAAGTGATCCGCACCCAACCGGACCAGTCCCTGGGCTGTTCATTCATCGATGCTCAGGGCCGCGAAGTCCCGATCACCGAAGACATGATCCAGAAGGCCTGCAGTGAACTGGAGAAACGACTGGTCAAGCCTGCCGAACAAAAGTGATACAGCCCGTCTTCAATTGAACCCGACCTTGATGTCGGGTTTTTTATGCCTGTTCAGCCTGTCCGCTTAAACGGCAGTGGCACCCAGGGCAGCCACGATCCCTTGCAAGACTGGCGATTGTCCTTCGATACGCACCTTCAAACTGTCGATTTCCCGGCGTGGCGGGTAATGCTTGCGCAACGCATCGAAAGCACTGCGCTGTTCGCTCACCGTGCCGATCAGGCTGCGGCGAAAATCCGCATCGTCACGGCGTGGGTCATACACGCTCCGGCACAATGCCGCCAGCGCCCAGGCCGGGTCGGTATCGGCGTCCAGGGTGATGCCTGCGAGCCAGGGCCGGGGCAGCAGGTCCGCCAGGCTGACGTCGGCGGGCCGCCCAAGGAAGTCGCACAACGCCTGGTAGATCTGCGCCGTACCGCGCTGGCGGCCGTCCAGGCTGTAGCCGGCGATGTGCGGGGTGGCGATGACGCACAGGTCAGCCAGGTCCACGTCCACCGTCGGTTCCTGTTCCCAGACATCCAGGACCGCCTGCAGGTCTTCGCGCTCCAACAGCACCTCGCGCAGCGCCGAATTGTCGATGACCGGGCCGCGCGCGGCGTTGATCAACCAAGTGCCAGGCTTGAGGTTGTTCAGACGTTGCTCATCAAAAAGGTGCCAGGTCGGTTGCTCGCCTTCGCGGGTCAATGGCGTGTGCAGGCTGATGACGTCGCACTGCTCGATGATCTGCTCCAGGCCCACGTAGTCGCCGCCTTCAGCAGCCTGGCGAGGCGGATCGCAGACTTTTACCGTCCAGCCAAGGCCCTTGAGGACCTCGATCAATCGCCCACCCACCTGTCCCGCGCCAACCACGCCAAACGTGCGCTGAGCAAGATCCGCGCCTTCGATCTCCGCCAGGGTCATGAGGCTGCCCAGTACGTAATCCACCACGCCGCGGGCATTGCAGCCGGGCGCGCTGGCCCAGCGAATGCCGGCCTCGGCAAAATAGTCCAGGTCCAGGTGATCGGTGCCGATGGTGCAGGTGCCGACGAAGCGCACCTTGCTGCCTTCCAGCAGCGCTCGATTGACCTGGCTGACCGAACGCACCAGCAACACATCGGCCTGCTCGACCAATGCCCGGTCGATGCCACGCCCCGGCACCCGGCGGATTTCACCGAAACCTTGGAAAAATGCATCGAGCAGGGGGATGTTTTCGTCGGCGACGATCAGCATGGCGAAGCTCCTTTGGCGGGATGGGCAGTGTAGGCGTTCCGCTGGGCCTGCGCATCACCTGGCGCGATTACAAATCCACAACACAGGTTTTTTCCTGACCACTGCGTCAAGGCGTAGAATTCGCCGCCTTGCGTTTATCTTTTCGGATGCTTGCCCTGTGAATCCCGTGATTGACACCCCCTCCGCCCTCTCCCGCCCGGCCCGGGTTCGCCTGGAGCTCAAGACGTTGCTCGCCCTCGCCTTGCCGATCATGGTGGCGCAATTGGCGACCACTGCCATGGGCTTTGTCGATGCGGTGATGGCCGGCCGGGTCGGCCCGCGGGACCTCGCTGCAGTGGCGCTGGGCAACTCCATCTGGGTGCCGGTGTTCCTGCTGATGACCGGCACACTGCTCGCCACCACACCAAAAGTTGCCCAGCGTTTCGGCGCCGGCACGTTTGAACAGATCGGCCCCTTGGTGCGCCAGGCATTGTGGCTCGCCCTCGCGGTGGGACTGATCGCGACCCTGGCGCTGTTCAGCGCCGAGCCGATCCTGCACATCATGAAGGTCGATCCTGAGCTGATCGGCCCGTGCATGGAATACCTGCGGGGCATCGGCACAGGCCTGCCAGCGGTGGCGCTCTATTATGTGCTGCGCTGCTTCAGCGACGGCTTGGGGCGTACGCGACCGGCGATGGTGCTGGGGCTGTGCGGACTGGCGCTGAACATTCCGCTCAACTACATCTTCATCTATGGACATCTGGGCGTCCCGGCCATGGGCGGGGTCGGCTGCGGCTGGGCAACGGCCATCGTGATGTGGTTCATGGCGGCGGGCATGGCGGTCTGGACATACCGGGCCCCGATCTATCAATCGAGCCGCTTGTTCACTCGTTTCGACTGGCCGCAATGGTCGATGATCAAGCGCCTGCTGGGCATCGGCCTGCCGATCGGCATCGCGGTGTTTGCCGAATCGAGCATCTTCGCGGTGATCGCCCTGCTGATCGGCAGCCTCGGCGCCACGGTGGTGGCCGGGCATCAAATCGCGCTGAACTTCAGCTCGCTGGTATTCATGATCCCCTACTCCCTGGGCATGGCCGTGACGGTACGAGTGGGCCAGGCGCTTGGACGCGGCCAGCCTCGGGAGGCGCGCTTCGCCGCCGGAGTCGGCATGGGCACCGCGCTGGCGTACGCCTGCCTGTCGGCGAGCCTGATGTTCGCGTTGCGCGGGCCTATCGCAGCGATCTACACCGCCGATCCGCGGGTGATCGAAGTGGCATCGATGCTGATCGTCTACGCGGCGCTGTTCCAGTTCTCCGACGCGATCCAGGTCACGGCGGCGGGCGCATTGCGCGGCTACCAGGACACCCGGGTGACGATGATCCTGACACTGTTCGCGTATTGGGGCATCGGCTTGCCCGTGGGTTACGCCCTGGGCTTGACCGACTGGCTCGGCACCGCCAGCGGCCCGAGCGGGTTGTGGCAAGGCTTGATCGTGGGCTTGAGCTGCGCCGCGCTGATGCTGTCGATTCGCCTGGCACGCAGCGCGCGCGGGCAGATCCGCATGAGTCGCTCGCCGGGTTAGGCGAGTTTTTTGCGGATCCAGTAGAGGTAAGTGCCCGCCTCTTCTTGCTGGGCCACGAGTTCGTGGTCCAGGAACACGCAAAACTTGGGAATGTCGCGGCGCGTCGAGGGATCGGTGGCGATGACTTTCAGCAGGCCACCGGGGGCCAGGTCGCGAATGTGCTGGTGCAGCATCATCACCGGCTCCGGGCAATTGAGGCCCGTTGCGTCCAGCGTGCCGTCCACCGGCGTGTCGTTCATTTCACTCATGTTCTACTCCTGGAACCGGCCGGCATTGTCGCGCAATGTCGGCGCGCTTAACAAATGTACATCAGCCCTGCGGCGAGGGAGCTTGGTCCCTTGCCACAAAAGCCCCGGCGCGGTTTCAGCGGGACTTCGGCTTTTTAGCGTCCAACCGCCGCAAATGACAGGTCACTTCTTCACGGTCGTGGTACAGCTGCTTGCAACCGATCTCGACCTGGATGCCACGCGCCTTGAACCCGTCGGCGATGCGCTCGAGCAGGCGTTTCACCTCGGCGTAACGCTGCTTCATCGGTAACTTGAGGTTGACCACGGCCTCGCGGCAATGACCTTCGCCAATCCATTCTTCCAGCATCGCTGCGTTGCGCGCCGGTTTCTCGACGATGTCACAAACCATCCAGTCCACAGGCTGCTTGGGCTTGAACGTGAAGCCGTCCGCCATCAAGTGCTGCACCAGGCCGGTGTCCATCAGGCTTTCGGCCATCGGGCCGTTGTCGATGGCCGTCACCAACATGCCACGGTTGACCAGTTGCCAGGTCCAACCACCCGGCGCGGCACCGAGGTCCACACCGGTCATGTCGCTGTGCAGGCGTTCGTCCCACTGGTCCCGAGGGATGAAATGGTGCCAGGCTTCTTCGAGCTTCAGTGTCGAGCGGCTCGGTGCTTCCCGGGGGAACTTCAGGCGTGGGATGCCCATCGGCCACATCGCCGAGTTATCCGCCTCCGCCAGGCCCAGGAACACTTCGCGGCCACTCTTGAAGGTCAGCAACAGCCGTGGCTTGCGCGGGTCGTCCACCAGCTTGCCGGCCCCACTCAAGGCCTTGCGCAGCGGGCCTTCGAATTTCTTGCAGAAATTCGACAGTTCCTTGCCGTCATTCGTATCGACCACTTCCAGCCACAGGCTGCCGCACGTCGGGAAGGCGGCCATCTGAGCCAGGATCACGCTGATCCGGTCGGTTTCCGGCAACTCGATGAACGTGCCGCGGGCCCACTGGCGCGGGAAGATCAGCTCGGCAAAACGCTGCCCACGCATCAGCCGCTCGGCGCCGTCCTCTTCAGTACAGACAAATTCGGCGCAAGCGCTGGCCGGCTTGGCCTTGGCATAGCCGGCCACGTTGAGCCGAGCCGCGTGTTCGGCGATCTCGGAACAGACCTCGCCTTCGAAGCCCGGCCGGCAGTGCATAAAAAGCGTGTTCATTGAAACTCCGTAGCAAAGCCTGTCACGAAAACCGGCGCATGATAGCGGAGTTCGGAACCGCGAACCTGCCCATAGAGTCCAGTGATTAGTCATACGCTCAAAACAGGGCTAGGTTAAAGGCTCTGTCCGTTCCGTCAGTCCGTAGCCGTGCGGACTCAAAGGAGTGATTTCAATGCCGTCCCTCGATAGCCTGAAAACCCTTAAAACACTGCAAGTCGACGCCAGGACCTACCACTACTTCAGCTTGCCGGATGCCGCCCGAAGCCTCGGTGACCTGGACAAGCTGCCGATGTCGTTGAAGGTGCTGCTGGAAAACCTGCTGCGCTGGGAAGATGAAAAAACCGTCACCGGTGCCGACCTCAAGGCTGTGGCCGGTTGGCTCAAGGAGCGCCGCTCCGACCGCGAGATTCAATACCGCCCGGCACGGGTGTTGATGCAAGACTTCACTGGCGTCCCTGCCGTGGTCGACCTGGCCGCCATGCGCGCAGCCGTGGAAAAAGCCGGTGGCGATCCCCAGCGGATCAACCCGTTGTCACCGGTAGACCTGGTGATCGACCACTCGGTGATGGTGGACAAGTTCGCCAGCCGACAGGCATTCGAACAGAACGTCGACATCGAAATGCAGCGCAACGGCGAGCGCTACGCTTTCCTGCGCTGGGGCCAGAGCGCCTTCGACAATTTCAGCGTAGTGCCGCCAGGCACCGGCATCTGCCACCAGGTCAACCTCGAATACCTGGGCCGCACCGTCTGGACCAAAGAGGAAGACGGCCGCACCTACGCCTTCCCCGACACCCTGGTGGGCACCGACTCCCACACCACCATGATCAACGGCCTGGGCGTGCTCGGCTGGGGCGTCGGCGGGATCGAGGCGGAAGCGGCGATGCTCGGCCAACCGGTGTCGATGCTGATCCCCGAAGTCATTGGCTTCAAACTCGTCGGCAAGCTGCGCGAAGGCATCACCGCCACCGACCTGGTGCTGACCGTCACGCAGATGCTGCGCAAGAAGGGCGTGGTGGGCAAATTCGTCGAGTTCTATGGCGACGGCCTTGCCGACCTGCCGCTGGCCGACCGTGCCACCATTGCCAACATGGCCCCGGAATACGGCGCCACTTGTGGCTTTTTCCCCGTAGACGATGTGACGTTGGGCTACCTGCGCCTGTCCGGCCGGCCGACGGAAACCGTAAAACTGGTGGAAGCCTACTGCAAGGCCCAAGGGCTGTGGCGCCTGCCCGGTCAGGAACCGGTATTTACTGACACGCTGGAATTGGACATGGGCAGCGTCGAAGCCAGCCTCGCCGGCCCCAAGCGTCCTCAGGACCGGGTCTCGCTGCCGAATGTCGGCCAGGCCTTCAGTGACTTCCTCGGCCTGCAAATCAAGCCCACCAGCAAAGAAGAAGGTCGCCTGGAAAGCGAAGGCGGCGGCGGTGTCGCAGTGGGCAATGCCGACCAGGTGGGCGAAGCGGAATATGAATTCGAAGGCCATACCCATCGCCTGAAAAACGGCGCCGTGGTCATCGCGGCAATTACGTCCTGCACCAACACCTCTAACCCCAGTGTGATGATGGCCGCCGGATTGCTGGCCAAGAAAGCCGTGGAAAAAGGCCTGGCTCGCAAACCCTGGGTGAAGAGTTCCCTGGCGCCGGGCTCGAAAGTGGTGACCGACTACTATAATGCCGCCGGCCTGACCGAATACCTCGACAAGCTCGGTTTCGACCTGGTGGGCTACGGTTGCACGACCTGTATCGGCAACTCAGGTCCGCTGCCAGACCCGATTGAGAAAGCCATCCAGAAAGCCGACCTGACCGTGGCGTCGGTACTGTCGGGCAACCGCAACTTCGAGGGCCGGGTGCATCCCTTGGTGAAAACCAACTGGCTGGCCTCACCGCCCCTGGTCGTCGCCTATGCCCTGGCCGGTACCGTGCGCATCGACATCAGCAGCGAACCGCTGGGTAACGATCACGACGGCAACCCGGTCTACCTCCGGGACATCTGGCCGAGCAGCAAGGAAGTGGCCGACGCCGTGGCCCAGGTCGACACCAGCATGTTCCATAAGGAATATGCCGCCGTGTTTGCCGGAGACGAGCAATGGCAAGCGATCGAAGTGCCACAAGCCGCCACCTACGTCTGGCAATCGGACTCGACCTACATCCAGCACCCACCGTTCTTCGACGACATTGGCGGGCCACCACCGGTCGTCAAGAATGTCGAAGGTGCGCGGGTCCTCGCGCTGCTGGGAGACTCGGTGACCACCGACCATATCTCCCCGGCCGGGAATATCAAGGCCGACAGCCCGGCCGGCCGCTACCTGCGCGAACAGGGCGTGGAGCCACGGGACTTCAACTCCTACGGCTCGCGGCGGGGCAACCACCAGGTAATGATGCGGGGCACCTTTGCCAATATCCGCATCCGCAACGAAATGCTCGGCGGCGAGGAAGGTGGCAATACCCTATACATCCCCAATGGCGAACGCATGTCGATCTATGACGCCGCGATGTTGTATCAGGCTAGCGGCACGCCCCTGGTGGTCATCGCGGGCCAGGAGTACGGCACAGGTTCGAGCCGGGACTGGGCGGCCAAGGGTACGAACCTGCTCGGGGTCAAGGCGGTGATCGCCGAGAGTTTCGAGCGTATCCACCGTTCCAACCTGGTGGGCATGGGCGTGCTGCCGCTGCAATTCAAGCTCGATCAGAATCGCAAGAGCCTGAACCTTACCGGCAAGGAAACCCTGGACATCCTCGGCTTGAGCGACACCGAACTGACGCCGCGCATGAACCTGCCCGTGGTGATTACCCGGGAAGACGGAAGCCAGGAGCGGATTGAAGTGCTGTGCCGCATCGACACCTTGAATGAAGTGGAATATTTCAAGGCCGGTGGGATCCTTCACTTTGTCCTACGGCAACTGATTGCAGGATAAAAAGAAGCGTCCTACGAAAACACCGCCTCAGATGGGGCGGTGTTTTTTTGGGCGCCTGCCTATAATCCCCGCCGGCTCTGCGAGCTTCGCCAGTTTTCCAGCCCAAAGGATTCGACATGCCCGCCCTACCGTGGCCATACCTGGCCCTTCTATCGATCGGTTACGGCCTCGCCCTGGCCTATGGCCACCTAGCCTGGACAGCCGTCATTTCGATCGCGCTATTGTTATTCGCCGGGTACGCCGTTCGGCAGCGGCAGACCCCGGTCGGACAATTCCTCGGGCATTGCCTGTTTGCCGTGCTCGCGGTCGCGCTGGCGCTGCACTGGATGCCGGGCTTCTTCAATGGCAGGGCTATCGCGACGCAACGCTTTACCGAAGATGCCGTGCGGTTCGCCATGTACCTGAACCAGGACAAACCGCTGATCGGCTTCTGGCTCCTGCTGTTCTGCCCCTGGATCGTCGGTCGGCGCCCGTTTCGCTTGTCCGCCTACGCCACGGCCCTCGGCTTGTGCCTGAGCACGGTCATGGCACTAGGCGGGGCCCTGCTGCTGGGCATGATCCATTGGGCACCGAAATGGCCGGACCAAGCCTGGCTGTGGCTACTGAATAATCTTTTATTGGTGACGTTGGTGGAGGAAGCGCTGTTTCGTGGCTACATTCAGGGTGGCCTGAGCCGACGCTTCAAACATTTGCGCCATGGCGACAACCTCGCGTTGCTAATGGCCTCGCTGGTGTTCGGCCTGGTGCATGCCGGCGCCGGTTGGGAATGGATGCTGCTGTCGGGACTGGCCGGTATCGGTTACGGCCTGGCCTACCGATTTGGCGGCCTGGGCGCGGCGATTGCCACGCATTTTGGGCTGAACCTGCTTCATTTCGCCCTATTTACCTATCCGATGCTCGCGTGATACCGCCGGGAAGAATTATTTCAACAAAAAGCTGACGGTGCCGACAACCTTTCAAAGCCTTGCGGACTACAACACCATGCGTAACAACCAACCGATTACACAACGCGAAAGGACCTTCCCGGCCCAGCAACGATTGATTTCCACCACCAATACCAAGGGTGTGATTACCTACTGCAACGATGCATTCGTTGAAATCAGCGGGTTTTCCAAGGAAGAGCTGATCCATTCGCCACACAACCTGGTACGCCATCCGGATGTCCCGTCAGCGGTGTTCGCCCACATGTGGAATACCTTGAAACAAGGCTTGCCATGGATGGGCATCGTCAAGAATCGCAGCAAGAATGGCGATCATTACTGGGTCAACGCCTACGTCACGCCGGTATTCGAAGGCAATCAGGTCGTTGGCTATGAGTCGGTACGGGTCAAACCCACCGCCGAGCAGATTACCCGGGCCGAAGCCCTCTACAAGCGCATCAATGACGGCAAGGCGGCGGTGCCGAGCAGCGATAAGTGGGTGCCGATCCTGCAGGATTGGCTGCCGTTCATCCTGGTCAGCCAGTTGAGTTTCGTTGTCGGTGCGTTCCTCAACTCTTCCTGGGGCTTTGCCCTCGCAGCCCTGCTCTCGGTGCCGTTGGGGCTGATGGGCCTGCAGTGGCAGCAACGCGGAATCAAGCGCCTGCTGCGCTTGGCCGAGCAAACCACCTCGGACCCGTTGATCGCGCGGATGTACACCGACAGCCGTGGCGTCCAGGCGCGCCTGGAGATGTCGATCCTCAGCCAGGAAGCTCGCCTGAAAACCTGCCTGACCCGCCTGCAGGACACTGCCGAGCACCTCAACGCGCAAGCCCGGCAGTCCAACTCCCTGGCGCACGACAGCTCCAGCGGCCTGGAACGCCAGCGGGTGGAGACCGAACAAGTCGCCACTGCCGTCAACCAGATGGCTGCCACCACGCAGGAGGTCGCCAGCCACGTGCAACGCACCGCCGATGCCACCCAGGAGGCCAATCGCCTGACCGGCCGTGGTCGCGACATCGCCGGAGAAACCCGCGAGGCCATCGAGCGCCTGTCGGTCGTCGTGGGGGAAACCGGGCAGACCGTGACTCAGTTGGCCAAGGACAGCGATGAGATCGGTGGCGTAGTCGATGTGATCAAGGGCATCGCCGACCAGACCAACCTGCTGGCCCTCAACGCCGCCATCGAAGCGGCCCGCGCCGGCGAGATGGGCCGCGGCTTTGCCGTGGTGGCTGACGAAGTTCGGCAACTGGCGCAACGCACCAGTGAATCCACCGGGCAGATCCATGCCCTGATCGCCAAGCTGCAACAGACCGCCAACAATGCCGTGCAGACCATGGATGCCGGTCATCGCCAGGCCGAAGAAGGCGTGGCGCGGGTCATGGAAGCGGACCAGGCACTGGTGGGCATCAGCGAAGCGGTTGCCCACATCACCGACATGACCACCCAGATCGCCGCGGCGACCGAGGAGCAGAGTTCGGTGGCGGAAGAAATCAGCCGCAACATCAGCAACATTTCGGAACTGGCCGACCAGACCTCGGGCCAGGCCCACAGCTCGGCGCTGCTCAGCGAGGAACTGACCCGCACGGCCAACACGCAATATTCGTTGGTGGAGCGGTTTAACCGCTGACTGCAGCCTGCAAACAAAAAACCCGGACAGCGAGAGCTTCCGGGTTTTTTATTGGCGGACAGGCCGCTATCAATCTTGAACCAGAAACCCGGCCACTCGCCGCGCCGCCGTCTCCAGATGCGCCTCATGACTGAACCCTGAAGCCTTCAATGGCTTCAGGTCATGATCCCCTGCCTCCAGCCATGACACCTCGATACTTGGCGATAGCCCATAGGCTCCGACCGCCTCCCGATTACCCAACGCATCCCGCTCACCCTGAACGATCAAGGTTCGAGTCTTCAATCCGGCCAGGTGCTCGACCCGCGGTTTCTCCGGCTTGCCCACCGCGTAGAACGGATAGCCCAGGCACACCAGCGCATCGGTGCCCAGCTCATCGGCCAGCAGGCTCGCCATGCGCCCGCCCATGGATTTGCCGCCAATGGCCAGCCGCCCAGCGACATAAGGCCGCACCGTGGCGTACACCTCTCGCCAACATTCCAACAATTTCGGTGCGGGATTGGGTGGACGTCTACCCCCGTCCAGGCGCCGCTGGGCCATGTAGGGAAACTCGAAACGCAACACATTGACGCCATGCGCGGCAAGGCGCGCGGCCATTTCTTCCATGAATCCGCTGTCCATCGGCGCACCGGCACCATGGGCCAGGATCAAGGTCGGCGGCTCGGCGCCGGCGTCCGGTTTCGCGGCTGTCCATAACCAGCCGTGATCGGCCACACATCGCGCCCATTGATCCCCGTCAATACTGGCCTTGTGCTGTTTGTCCATGCTTGCCTCGCTTTTAGTCTGCCTATAACTCCAGGCGAAGAACGCCGCACTGCCTTGCGCAGGCGCTACTTCGGCTGAACCGTGGATGGGGAACCATGAACACTTCTATCAGTACCGCCTACAACTACAAGGTGGTCCGCCAATTCGCCATTATGACGGTGGTGTGGGGCATCGTCGGCATGGGGCTCGGGGTTTTTCTCGCCGCCCAATTGGTCTGGCCACAGCTCAATTTCGATTTGCCCTGGACCAGCTTCGGCCGCCTGCGTCCGCTGCACACCAACGCGGTGATCTTCGCCTTCGGTGGCTGCGCCCTGTTCGCCAGTTCGTTCTACTCGGTGCAACGCACCTGCCAGACCCAGCTGTTTGCGCCGAAACTCGCCGCGTTCTGCTTCTGGGGCTGGCAACTGGTGATCCTGCTGGCGGCCATCAGCCTGCCGCTGGGCTACACCAGTTCCAAGGAGTACGCCGAACTGGAATGGCCGATCGACATCCTGATCACCATCGTCTGGGTGGCCTACGCCATCGTGTTCTTCGGCACCGTGGCCAAGCGCAACACCAAGCACATCTACGTCGGTAACTGGTTCTTCGGCGGGTTCATCCTGACTGTGGCGATCCTGCACATCGTCAACAACCTGGAACTGCCGGTGAGCTTCACCAAATCCTACTCGGTGTACGCCGGGGCTACGGATGCGATGGTGCAATGGTGGTACGGTCATAACGCCGTGGGCTTCTTCCTCACCGCAGGCTTCCTGGGGATGATGTATTACTTCGTGCCGAAACAGGCCGAACGTCCGGTGTATTCCTATCGCCTGTCCATCGTGCACTTCTGGGCACTGATCACCCTGTACATCTGGGCCGGCCCGCACCACCTGCACTACACCGCGCTGCCGGATTGGGCGCAGTCGTTGGGCATGGTGATGTCGCTGATCCTGCTGGCGCCGAGCTGGGGCGGCATGATCAACGGCATGATGACCCTCTCGGGCGCCTGGCATAAGTTGCGCAGCGACCCGATCCTGCGGTTCCTGGTGGTGTCCCTGGCGTTCTACGGCATGTCGACCTTCGAAGGTCCGATGATGGCGATCAAGACCGTCAACGCCCTCTCCCACTACACCGACTGGACCATCGGCCACGTACACGCCGGCGCGCTCGGCTGGGTGGCGATGATTTCCATCGGTGCGCTGTACCACATGATTCCGAAGGTCTTCGGTCGCACGCAGATGCACAGCATCGGCCTGATCAACGCGCATTTCTGGCTCGCGACCATCGGCACCGTGCTCTACATCGCCTCGATGTGGGTCAACGGCATCGCCCAGGGCCTGATGTGGCGTGCAGTGAACGAGGACGGCACGCTCACTTACTCCTTCGTCGAAACCCTGGTGGCCAGCCACCCTGGCTTCATCGTGCGGCTGGCGGGTGGGGCGATTTTCCTCCTCGGCATGCTGCTGATGGCCTACAACACCTGGCGCACCGTGCGGGCCTACCAGCCTGCCGAAGCCGCCGCTGCCGCGCAGATGGCCTGAGGAGTCCGCCATGAAACACGAAACAATCGAAAAAAACGTCGGCCTGCTGATGCTGTTGATGGTCCTGGCCGTGAGCATCGGCGGCCTGACCCAGATCGTGCCGCTGTTCTTCCAGGACGTGACCAACAAGCCGGTGGATGGCATGAAGCCCTACACCGCCCTGCAATTGGAAGGCCGCGACATCTACATCCGTGAAGGCTGCGTCGGCTGCCACTCGCAGATGATCCGTCCGTTTCGCGCCGAGACCGAACGTTATGGCCACTACTCGGTGGCCGGTGAAAGCGTCTGGGATCACCCGTTCCTGTGGGGCTCCAAGCGCACCGGCCCGGACCTGGCCCGCGTCGGCGCGCGCTACTCCGATGACTGGCATCGCGCCCACTTGTACAACCCGCGCAACGTCGTGCCCGAGTCGAAAATGCCGGCCTACCCATGGTTGGTCACCCAAGCGGTCGACAGCAGCCACACCGAAGGCAAGCTGCGCGCCATGCGCACCCTCGGCGTGCCGTACACCGATGACGATATCGCGGGCAGCGTGGCCTCGCTCAAGGGCAAGACCGAAATGGACGCGCTGGTGGCCTACCTGCAAGTGCTCGGCACTGCCATCAAGAGCAAGAGGTGAGCCATGGTGTTTGAAATGAGTACTGGAATGATCCGCGGCCTGGGCACCGTCGTGGTGTTCATCGCCTTCATCGGCCTGGTCCTGTGGGTGTTCAGCAGCAAGCGCGGCCCGGAATTCGCCCAGGCACGCCTGCTGCCGTTCGCCGACGAACCGCCTGCTGACATGACCCCCCAAGACCCTGCACCAAGGAGTACCCGGCCATGACCACTTTCTGGAGTACGTGGATCTGCGTACTGACCATTGGCAGCCTCATCGGCCTGACCTGGCTGCTGATCGGCACCCGCAAGGGCGAGACCAAGGGTAGCGTCGACCAGACCATGGGCCACAGCTTCGATGGCATCGAGGAATACGACAACCCGCTGCCACAATGGTGGTTCCTGCTGTTTGCCGGCACCCTGGTATTTTCTGTCGGCTACCTGGTCCTCTACCCAGGCCTGGGCAACTGGAAAGGGATCCTGCCCGGCTATGAAAATGGTTGGACCGGCGCCCACGAATGGGAAAAGGAAATGGCCAAGGCCGACGCCAGGTTCGGGCCGATCTTCGCCAAGTTCTCGGCGATGCCGGTGGAAGAAGTCGCCAAGGATCCGCAGGCCTTGAAAATGGGCAGCCGCTTGTTCGCATCCAACTGCTCGGTCTGCCATGGCTCGGACGCCAAGGGCGCCTTCGGCTTCCCGAACCTGGCTGACAGTACCTGGCGCTGGGGCGGTAATGCCGAGACCATCAAGGCGACCATCATGGGGGGTCGCATGGCGGCGATGCCGGCCTGGGGCGAAGTGCTGGGAGACGCCGGGGTCAAGAACGTTGCGGCCTATGTACGTCACGATCTGGCCGGCCTGCCCTTGCCTGCCGACAGCGGTGCCGACCTGCAAGCCGGCCAGCAAGCGTTCAACGCCACTTGCGTCGCCTGCCACGGTGCCAACGGCCAGGGCACCGAAGCCATGGGCGCGCCAAACCTGACGCAACCGGCCGGCTTCATCTATGGCACCAGCCTGGCCCAACTGCAACAGACCATTCGCCATGGCCGCCAGGGCCATATGCCTGCGCAGAATGAACTGCTCGGCAATGACAAGGTGCAACTGCTCGCCGCTTACGTCTACAGCCTGTCCCACGGCGCCGGTACCGAGCGCCTGCAAGCCGAAAA
This sequence comes from Pseudomonas frederiksbergensis, assembly GCF_035751725.1. Lineage (GTDB taxonomy): Bacteria > Pseudomonadota > Gammaproteobacteria > Pseudomonadales > Pseudomonadaceae > Aquipseudomonas > Aquipseudomonas frederiksbergensis_A. Next base: position 3,932,391 of record NZ_CP142104.1, read on the forward strand.
CAAAAGCGAATAAATCCTGACCACACGAACAGCCGCTTTCATCCGCAAGCGGCTGTTTCGTACCCCTGCGCGACGCATTGTCGCACCCCTCCCATAGTCTTCCTTTCGGTTCTCTGGAATCGGGTCTAAGCTTGCCTTTGCGTGCACTGGCGACTGCCGGTTTCAGGTCGATCCGACCCGATGCGTTCGACAATCGTTCGTTCAAAAGGCCGCAAACGCAGGTGAATACCGGCTATTGCGACAGTTGCCTGGCATCCCCCGAACGTCGTGTTTGAACACACCCCGTTACAACCGACCTGACCCCCTCGCCTCCTTCCTTTGTCGCGACATTTTGCCGTGGGCCAATTTTGTCCCTACACAGAACATGGAAAGGCCGCAGAATCAGCTTTGGAAAGCATTGACCCAGGTCATGGCGCGTTGCAATGACCCCCCGCTTTCTCCATACTTGCGACCGATTTTTATCCTAATAAAACACCCAAACCGTGGAACCTTAGAATGAGCACAGCAATCAGTCCGACTGCTTATAACTATAAGGTAGTCCGCCAGTTCGCCATCATGACGGTGGTCTGGGGGATCCTTGGCATGGGGCTCGGTGTCTTCATCGCCTCGCAACTGGTCTGGCCGGAGTTGAACTTCGATCTGCCATGGACGACATTTGGACGCCTGCGCCCGCTGCACACCAACCTGGTGATCTTCGCCTTCGGTGGTTGTGCGTTGTTTGCCACTTCTTACTATGTCGTGCAGCGAACCTGCCAGACGCGACTGATTTCCGACAGCCTCGCCGCCTTCACCTTCTGGGGTTGGCAAGCGGTGATCGTCGGCGCGATCGTGACCTTGCCAATGGGTTTCACCACCACCAAGGAATACGCGGAACTGGAATGGCCCCTGGCTATCCTGCTGGCGATCGTCTGGGTGACCTACGGTTTGGTGTTCTTTGGCACGATCGTCAAGCGCAAGACCAAGCACATCTATGTCGGCAACTGGTTCTACGGTGCCTTCATCGTCGTGACGGCCATGCTTCACATCGTCAACCACGCATCCCTGCCGGTCAGCTTCTTCAAGTCGTATTCCGCCTATTCGGGCGCGACCGACGCGATGATCCAGTGGTGGTACGGCCACAACGCCGTGGGCTTCTTCCTGACTACCGGCTTTTTGGGGATGATGTACTACTTCGTGCCGAAACAGGCCGAGCGTCCGATCTACTCCTATCGCCTGTCCATCGTGCACTTCTGGGCGTTGATCACCCTGTACATCTGGGCCGGTCCGCACCACCTGCACTACACCGCGTTGCCGGACTGGGCACAGTCGCTGGGCATGGCGATGTCGATCATCCTGCTGGCGCCAAGCTGGGGCGGCATGATCAACGGCATGATGACCCTGTCGGGCGCCTGGCATAAGCTGCGCACCGACCCGATCCTGCGCTTCCTTGTGGTATCGCTGGCGTTCTATGGCATGTCGACCTTCGAAGGCCCGATGATGGCCATCAAGACCGTCAACTCCCTGAGCCACTACACCGACTGGACCATCGGCCACGTACACGCCGGTGCACTCGGCTGGGTCGCGATGATTTCCATCGGCGCCATCTACCACATGATCCCGAAACTGTTCGGCCGCACGCAGATGCACAGCACCGGCCTGATCAACGCGCACTTCTGGCTCGCGACCATCGGCACCGTGCTCTACATCGCCTCGATGTGGGTCAACGGCATCACCCAGGGCCTGATGTGGCGCGCCATCAACGACGACGGCACCCTCACCTACTCGTTCGTCGAAGCGCTGCAAGCCAGCCACCCGGGCTTCATTGTCCGTGCCCTGGGCGGCGCGTTCTTCGCCAGCGGCATGCTGCTCATGGCCTACAACGTGTATCGCACCGTTCGTGCCTCTGACCCGGCTGAAGCTGAAGCCGCCGCCAAGATCGCCGTAGTTGGAGCTCACTGATGAAGCACGAAGCAGTAGAGAAGAATATCGGCCTGCTGGCCTTCTTCATGGTCATCGCCGTGAGCATCGGCGGCCTGACCCAGATCGTTCCGCTGTTCTTCCAGGACGTGACCAACAAGCCGGTCGAAGGCATGAAGCCACGCACCGCCCTTGAACTGGAAGGGCGCGACGTCTACATCGCCAACGGTTGTGTCGGCTGCCACTCGCAGATGATCCGTCCGTTCCGCGCCGAGACCGAACGCTACGGCCACTACTCGGTCGCCGGCGAAAGCGTCTGGGACCATCCGTTCCTGTGGGGTTCCAAGCGTACCGGTCCGGACCTGGCCCGTGTTGGCGGCCGCTACTCCGACGACTGGCAGCGTGCGCACTTGTACAACCCGCGCAACGTCGTGCCTGAGTCGAAAATGCCGGCCTACCCGTTCCTCGTAGAAAACAAGCTCGACGGCAAAGACACCGCCAAGAAAATGGAAGTCCTGCGCTCCCTGGGCGTTCCCTACACCGACGAAGACATCGCCGGTGCCCGGGATGCCGTCAAGGGCAAGACTGAAATGGACGCGCTGGTGGCCTATCTGCAAGGCCTGGGCACCATCATCAAAAGCAAACGGTGATCTGGATGGATATCGGGATGATTCGTGGCTTGGGCACCGTCGTCGTGATGGTGGCCTTTATTGGCCTGGCCCTTTGGGTGTTCAGCCCCAAGCGCAAGTCGGAGTTTGACGACGCGACCTTGCTGCCGTTCGCGGATGATCCCGAAGCCATCAAGCACGTCGAGCAAGCTTCTAGGAGTAACAAAGAATGACTACGTTCTGGAGTCTGTACGTCACAGTCCTCAGCCTGGGAACGATCTTCGCCCTGACCTGGCTGCTGCTGTCGACCCGCAAGGGCCAGCGCAGCGAAGCCACCGAGGAAACGGTTGGCCACTCCTTCGACGGGATCGAGGAGTACGACAACCCCCTGCCGAAATGGTGGTTCATGCTGTTCGTGGGCACCATCATTTTCGCCCTCGGCTACTTGGTGCTCTACCCTGGCCTGGGCAACTGGAAAGGCCTGCTGCCAGGCTATAACTACCTGGACACCGAAAAGCAGACCGCCTTCGCCAACGGCCAGACCGGCTGGACCGGTGTGCACGAGTGGGAAAAGGAAATGGCCCGTTCGGATGCCAAGTTCGGCCCGATCTTCGCCAAGTTCGCTTCCATGCCGATCGAAGAAGTCGCCAAGGATCCGCAAGCCCTGAAAATGGGTGGCCGCCTGTTCGCCTCCAACTGCTCGGTCTGCCACGGTTCCGACGCCAAGGGTGCCTACGGCTTCCCGAACCTGACCGACGCCGACTGGCGCTGGGGTGGCGAGCCGGAAACCATCAAGACCACCATCATGGGCGGTCGGCATGCCGTCATGCCGGGCTGGGCTGCCGTGGTTGGCGAACAAGGCGTCGCCGACGTGGCCGCCTATGTGGTGACCAGCCTACACGGTCGCAAACTGCCGGAAGGCGCCAAGGCCGATCCGGCCAACGGCCAGAAGCTGTTCGCAGCCAACTGCGTGGCTTGCCACGGTCCAGCCGGCAAAGGCACGCCTGCCATGGGCGCTCCCGACCTGACGCACCCGGCCGGTTTCATCTACGGTTCGAGCTTCGCGCAACTGCAGCAGACCATCCGCTACGGTCGCCAAGGCCAGATGCCGGCCCAGGCCGATCTGCAAGGCAACGACAAGGTGCACCTGTTGGCCGCCTACGTCTACAGCCTGTCCCACGGCGAAAAGGCTCCGGCCGCTGACGCTCAGTAAGGCCAGTCCCTGCTACACGAAAGGCCCCGCCAATCCGATTGGCGGGGCCTTTTTCATAGGCCTTCGCCGCATTGGTCCACGGACTGACCGTGGTAACTGGCAACGTGACGGATTTTAAAAGCAGCGGCGTGGCATTGCTCAACCCCTGGTCAAGCTGATATCACAGCGGACCGACACTTCACCGCCAGGGAGACAGGCGCAATGAAACGCATCGATCCACTCAAGCACACAGGCACCAGCCTGAGCATCACCGATGTCTGATGCGCTCTGGGCGGCCCGCCTGGGCGACGCGTTGAATCACACCTCGATGATGGCCGACATCCTTGGGGGCGTGCTGGAGGTGGCGGCGAACATCGCGATCACGGCAGTGGCCACCGCCGCGGTAGTCGCGGCCACGGGTATTACGGTAGTCACCGGCGGCCTGGGCTGCTTCGTGCTTGGACTGGTGGTGGGAACAGTGGTCGGCCTGGCCATGAGCAAGACCGGGGCAGACAAGGGGCTGAGCAATATATGCGAGGGCATCGGCAACGCCCTCTTTCCGCCTACGGTGCAGGCGAATATTCTCACCGGCTCCGCCGACACCTTTACCAATAACATCCCATCTGCTCGCGCCGCCGGGGCCATCGAATCCCATGTCGCCCCGGCCGGCACCGAGCTGGAGGCCCCGGAACCTGAAGAAGAGCCCAGCTACCTGGACATGGCCGGGGAGTTCTTCTCGCAGATGTGGCGTCCTACCGTCGCCACTCCGGCACCCGGCGCGGTACCCAAGCCGCAAGACCTAGTCATCTGCATGAAACACCCGCCGATGCCGCCACAGTTCATGGCCGAAGGTTCGGAGAAGGTCACCATCAACGGCCAGCCCGCCGTGCGCAGTGGCGACCGCAGCACCTGCGATGCGACAGTGGTGTCGGCCGGGCTGATTTCGCCCAACGTGACCATCGGCGGCGGATCAGTGGTGGTGCGCGAGATCCGCAGCGGCAAGACCCCGGGCGTAGGCCTGGCGGTTACCGCGTTGCTGATGCTCAAGGGCGGCAAGGGCAAGTTCTTCAGCAAGTTGCCGTGCATGCTGGTGGGCGGCGCGGTGTCCATGGCCGCCAGCAGCGCGGCGAACGCGGCCGCCAACGCCGCCATGGGTTCATCGAACCCGGTGCACGCCGCCACGGGTGCCAAGGTGCTGGGCGGTGACGAAGACCTGGATTTCGTCCTGCCCGGCATCCTGCCCATCGACTGGCAACGCGTGTACAACAGCCGCGACGAACGCCGCGACAGTCTGTTCGGGGCCGGCTGGAGCGTCGCCTATGAAGTCCAGGTGCAAATCCAGCCCCACCCCGACGGCGGCGAAACCCTGATCTACACCGACGAACAGGGCCGGCCCATCGACATGGGCTCCATTCCCGTGGGCGGCGCTGTGTTCAGCGCTGGCGAAGGCCTGGCCGTGCGCCGCCATGCGAACGGGCAATTGCTGATCGAAAGCGAAGACGGCCTGTACCGCTTGTTCGAACCTTCGCCAGCGAACCCTTCGCACCTGCGCCTGAGCCAACTGGGTGACCGCAACGACAACCGCATCCACCTCGACTACGACGATGCCGGACACCTGGTGCGACTGCGCGACACCTTCGACTTGGTGCACGTCGAGCTGATCCGCGCAGGCGAACGCGTCACCCACATCGAACGCCTCTACCCCGACCACTCGCGGGAAGTGCTGGTCAGCTACGCCTACGACGCGGCCAACACCCTCGCCGAAGTACGCGACGCCAGCGGCCAGGTGCAACGGCGCTTCCGCTACGACGCCGGGCAACGGATGGTCGAGCACCAATTGCCCACCGGCCTGCACTGCTTCTACGAATGGGCCCTGATCGACGACCAGGAATGGCGCGTGGTCCGGCACTGGACCGACGAAGGCGACGCCTACCAGTTCGACTACGACCTCAAGGCCGGCGTAACCCGCATCAGCGACAGCCTACAACGCGTGAGCATTCGGCACTGGAACAGTCAGCACCAGATCACTCGATACAGCGACAACCTCGGCCAGACCTGGTTGTTCGAATGGAACGATGAGCGCCAGTTGCTCAGCGCCACCGATCCCCAGGGCGGCCAGTATCAATTCAGCTACGACGACGCCGGCAACCTGATCAGCGAAACCGACCCGTTGGGCCGCAGCGAATCCACCCTCTGGCTCGAACACTGGGCCCTGCCGCTGGTGGACACCAACGCCGCCGGCCACAGCTGGAAATACCGCTACGATCAACGCGGCAATTGCACCGCGCAAACCGACCCGCTGGGCCACATCACCCGCTATCGCTATGACGCCCACGGTCAGGTCGTGGAGATCATCGACGCCACCGGCAAAAGCAAAAAGCTGCGCTGGAACCCGTTCGGCCAATTGGTGGAACACGTCGATTGCTCGGGTTACCCGACGCGCTTCAGTTATGACCAGCGGGGCTACTTGCACACCATCACCGACGCCCTCGGCGAGCGCACCCAATTCAGCTACGACGCCCAAGGGCGCTTGCTCAGCAGCCAATTGCCGGACGGCCGCACCGAGCACTACCAGCGCGACACCGCCGGCCAACTCACCGGATACACCGACCCGGCCGGGCACACCACGCGCTACCAACACAACCGCCGCGGCCAGGTCCGCCAACGCACCGACGCCCAAGGCCGGCAGGTGCAGTTCGCCTACGATAGCTTCGGCCGGCTGCAAGCGCTGACCAACGAGAATGGCGAGAGCTACCGGTTTGCCTGGGATGCAGGGGATCGGTTGAGCGAGCAACAAGACCTGGATGGCAGCGCCAAGCGCTACGACTACGACCGCCTCGACAACGTCGCAGCGGTGACGGCGATGCCTGCGCCGTACGGCACGGGCCTGGCGCTCATTCCCGAAACACCGCCGGCGTCCATCGTCCATCGCTTGGAGCGCGACGCCGTGGGCCGGCTGATCGCCAAAAACACCGACGATGGCCGCACCGAATACCGCTACGACCCGCGGGACCAACTCACCGCCGTCACCTTCACCGACCTGCAAGGCAACGCGCAAACCCTGAGCTTTACCTACGACGCCCTCGGCCAGCTGCTCGCCGAAAACGGCGCCGCCTGCAGCCTGCAACACCACTACGACGAACTCGGCAACCTGATCCAGACCCAACTGCCCGATGGCCGCTGGGTCAACCGCCTGTACTACGGCAGCGGCCACCTGCACCAGATCAACCTCGACGGCCAAGTCATCAGCGACTTCGAACGCGACCGCCTGCACCGCGAAGTGCTACGCACCCAAGGCCAGATCAGCACCCGCAGCGAATACGACCGCAGCGGCCGCCTGCGCACGCGACAACGCCGCCACAGCAGCCAACCTTCGCTGCTGCCAGCGGCGGTGCAAAAACATTTCGAGTACGACCCCGCCGATAACGTCATCGGCAAACTCGACCAGCAACCCGCCGTACAACAGCGCCAGCTCCTGCACTACGACGCCACCGGCCGCATCATCGCCAGCCAGGACAGCCTGCACGGCCAGCGCGAAACCTTCACCTACGACGCCGCCGCCAACCTGCTGGACGGCCCAGCGCCCGGCGCCGGGCTGGTGGTGCACAACAAACTGCTGACCTACCAGGACAAGCGCTACCGCTACGACGCCTTCGGCCGGATGATCGAAAAGCGCAGCGCCAAACGCGGCGTGCAACACTTTGCCTATGACGCCGAAAGCCGCTTGATTGAAGTGCGCAACGACAACGGCAGCGTGGTGAAAATGACCTACGACCCGCTGGGCCGGCGCATCGAAAAAACCGAACACGACAGCAATGGTTACCCGCTGGGCGAAACCCGTTTCACCTGGGATGGCCTGCGCCTGTTGCAGGAACATCGCCACCAGCAAACCAGCCTGTACCTCTACGAAGACGACGGCTACGAACCCCTCGCCCGCGTCGACGGCAGCGGCCCGCTGCAAAAAATCCGCTACTACCACAACGACCTCAACGGCCTGCCGGAACAACTCACCGAAGCCGACGGACACAACGTTTGGCAAGCCACGTATCGGGTCTGGGGCAACACGCTGGAAGAGGTGCGCGAGGCTTATTACATTGAGGAGCAGAACCTGCGGTTTCAGGGGCAATACCTGGATCGCGAAACAGGGCTGCATTTCAATACGTTCAGGTTTTATGATCCGGATGTGGGGCGGTTTACTACGCCGGATCCGATTGGGTTGAAAGGTGGGCTCAATCTTTACCAATACGCTCCGAACCCTACCGGTTGGGCGGATCCATGGGGCTGGGCGTTTGCAGGGGTGGACTTCACGGGAAGCAGTGACCTGTTCCCAACAACGGGCTCACAAAAGAATATCGTGACCATCAAGATGCAAGGCGCAAGGGGACGCGACTTCACGCAGGCCTTCAAAGAGGCCGGTATCTCGAAGAAAGCAGCGAAGGACTACACCTGGCACCACGTTGATGACTTCAACCCCAAAACCGGTACAACCACGATGCAGCTCGTTAAAACGACCGCACATGAGGCTACGTTTCCGCATGGTGGTTCAGTCGCGCAATATGAAAAACACTTCAAGGTTAAGTACGAGAGCACTGAGTCAGTCCTTGCGGCCTCCAAAAAAGGTTGGCTGGCCAACAAGATCCCTAAAGCCAAAGCTGGGCGCTGCTCATAAACGGAGATTAACGATGCTTGAAAATACATTCTCAGATGACGAAGCAGCCATCACGCCAGCGGACTTGGATCTTTTAGAGTCCGCTATTGGCAAGAAGCTACCCACACCCTTTAGAAACCATTACCTCAAGTACAACGGCGGCGTACCGGAGCGCACCTACTGGGTCGGCGATGATTTCGACGAGCCACTGGAAGTGGCTGCCTTCAAGCCAATTGCTGGCGCTGACTCCACGGTGCTATCCACCTACCAGTTGATGCTGAAGAAACAGGTACTTCCTGCACACCTCTTACCTTTCGCAAATGACTGGGGTGGCAACTTCTTTTGCCTGAACCTTGATACCGAAGCCGTTAGCTATTTCACGACTGATAGCTTCGATAGCGACCTCAGCCCTGAAGAGAATCAGGCTCAATCCGAAAAGCTGGTCTGCTCGAATTTCCTCCGCTTCGTTCAAGGGCTGATCGATGAGGAAGATTTGGACGAGGAATAAATCAGCGAACGCCACAGGGTGTGATCCGAAACGCAAATCCCGTGGCGAGGGAGCTTGCTCCCGCTGGGTGGCGAAGCCGCCCCAAAACAGGCTGACGCATTCTCCAGAAAAATCGCATCAGCCGGTTTACGACGGCTGCGCCGCCGAGCGGGAGCAAGCTCCCTCGCCACGGATCGTCTACACCTCAAAAGCAGGCGTGTAACCCGCCTTCACCAACCTGCAAGGCAGCGCGCAAACCCTGAGCTTCGCCTACGATGCCCTCGGCCAGTTGCTCGCCGAAAACAGCGCCGTCGGCAGCCTGCAACACCACTACGACGAACTCGGCAACCTGATCCAGACCCAACTGCCCGATGGCCGCTGGGTCAACCGCCTGTACTACGGCAGCGGCCACCTGCACCAGATCAACCTCGACGGCCAAGTCATCAGCGACTTCGAACGCGGCCGCCTGCACCGCGAAGTGCTACGCACCCAAGGCCAGATCAGCACCCGCAGCGAATACGACCGCAGCGGCCGCCTGCGCACGCGACAACGCCGCCACAGCAGCCAACCTTCGCTGCTGCCAGCGGCCGTGCAAAAACATTTCGAGTACGACCCCGCCGACAACCTCATCGGCAAACTCGACCAACAACCCGCCGCACAACAGCGCCAGCTTCTGCACTACGACGCCACCGGCCGCATCATCGCCAGCCAGGACAGCCTGCACGGCCAGCGCGAAACCTTCACCTACGACGCCGCCGCCAACCTGCTGGACGGCCCAGCGCCCGGCGCCGGGCTGGTGGTGCACAACAAACTGCTGACCTACCAGGACAAGCGCTACCGCTACGACGCCTTCGGCCGGATGATCGAAAAGCGCAGCGCCAAACGCGGCGTGCAACACTTTACCTATGACGCCGAAAGCCGCTTGATTGAAGTGCGCAACGACAACGGCAGCGTGGTGAAAATGGCCTACGACCCGCTGGGCCGGCGCATCGAAAAAACCGAACACGACAGCAATGGTTACCCGCTGGGCGAAACCCGTTTCACCTGGGACGGCCTGCGCTTATTGCAGGAAAGTCGGTACAACCAGACCAGCCTTTATCTTTATACGGATAACACCTACGAACCCCTTGCGCGGATCGATGGATACGGCGCGCATCAAAAAGTCCGTTATTACCACAACGACCTGAACGGCCTGCCAGAACAACTCACAGAAGCCGACGGGCGTAGCGTCTGGCAAGCTCGCTTTGAGCTGTGGGGTAATCCCCTTCAGGAAATTCGTGAACCCTACTTCATCGAAGAGCAAAACCTGAGGTTCCAAGGACAGTACCTCGATCGAGAAATTGGGCTGCACTACAACGTTCTCAGGTTTTACGATCCCGACGTGGGTCGCTTCACTACGCCCGACCCAATAGGCTTGGCCGGGGGCGTTAATTTTTATGCCTATGCGCCCAACCCTATCGGCTATGCAGACCCTCTAGGCCTAGCAGTCGACCCGCTGATAAAACTGAAAGACCGTGGGTACACAGGCGTCACGAAGACACCCGGTGGAGGTCTCGACTATTCTGAAAGTAACGCGCTATACAACAAAAAACCCGGCGTGAACCCAATCGTTAGAATTGAATACACCGGGGACTACGGGAAAGACTTCGAGGCCGCAAACAAGGCGGCCAACTTGAGTCAAAAAACTACGCCGTCCGGTCATGTATGGCACCACCTGGAAGATTACGATCCCAAGACCAACACAGGCACGATGCATCTCATCAAGCAAAACGCCCACAATGGCATAAGCCATAACGGCGGCGTAGCTCAATACAAAGCAGCTAGAGGCAAGGCCTATACCCACCCAGCTCGTTTCAAGAGCAGAACAAAAGGAGTATCCAAATGCGGCTGACCCTCGAAGAATCCGAACGCGCCCTCTCTGTGCAAGAGTTGAATGAGTTCCAAGAAAAATTCAATGTGGAATTACCGACAGCCTTTAGGCAATTTTATCTAAAGCACAACGGCGGCGATTTGTCTGAGAGCAGTAGCGAGAATGATTTCTTGCTGGGTGGATTCACGCCGATCAAATACGGACAAGCCCCTATCGAAACGGTCTATCGCGACTTGACGGACGACGTTCCGTCGTTAAAGCAAATGATCCCCTTTGCATACGATCAGGGTGGTAACTCCTTCCTCTTGTCCGTTAAGGAAGCTGACTTCGGAAATATTTACCTGTACTTGATGGATGAAGAGGATCTGGCGTTCGTATGCGAATCATTTGAGGAGTTCCTTGCTGAACTCACGGGCCAATAGAGCCATGCGGCACAGATTGCGCTACCGATTACAGCCTCGTGCCCGCACTGAAAGAAGATCTGAAGCTTTCGAAAAACCGCGACGTCATTGAGAAATACGAGCTCACCAATATGTGGGGGATGAAGACTTGAGCGACAGGCTGTGCCGCTATTTCGATACGGGCATTAACCGCGACGATCTGAAGTTTGAAGTCTTCCCAGGGCTTTGGCCGGATCGTGAGAGCCTAAGGCCGTTAACCTGCCGCTTACCTGTGCCGCTTAGATAGACCGGCGGCGTGAGCGGGCTTTAAGGCATTCAAGACCATGATCTTAAAAGAAATCTACCTGTACCCCGACTTGGGCGAATTCAGCGACGAAATTATTCATCCGTTTCGCGACCAAAGTCGATCGATCTGCAATTTTCTCGAGCGCCACCGGGGTGCAGAAAAATTCGAAACGCCGAATTTCAAGAAGATCTGCTTTGTCGGCACCCGCCAAGCCGTCAATGAGCCCTGTGTAAATTCCAGCGGCGCGCTCATCGTCAATGTCATGGCGAGGGAGCTTGCTCCCGCTGGGCGGCAAAGCCGCCCCAGCCATCCAGCACCCCGCCAACGCCATGCGGTGTCTATAGTCAATTGATCCAGGTCAAGACTTGTTACATCCGCTACACCATTCGGCCCAGACACCCAACGCGACCAAAGGTCGCACCCTTGGACCAGAGCGACAGGCGTATCATTGCGCCACCGCAACACCCTTTTTGACCGTGGTCGGCACGTACTGGCCTCGGCATTTTTCCACTGCCGTGGGATGCAATTGATGAGCAACCAGATTCCGGTACATGACGTTACCCCGCCTGCCAAGGACGCCAACAAAAGCGTCGACCTGTATGCCTCTCGGGAAAAAATCTACACCCGTGCCTTCACTGGCCTGTTCCGCAACCTGCGAATGGTCGGTGGGGCGTTCCTGTTCCTGCTGTATTTCGGCACGGTCTGGCTGAATTGGGGCGGTCACCAGGCTGTCTGGTGGAACCTGCCGGAACGCAAATTCTTTATTTTTGGCGCGACTTTCTGGCCCCAGGATTTCATCCTGCTGTCGGGGATGTTGATCATCGCCGCCTTCGGCCTGTTTTTCATCACGGTGTATGCCGGTCGGGTCTGGTGCGGCTACACCTGCCCGCAAAGCGTCTGGACCTGGATCTACATGTGGTGCGAAAAGGTCACCGAAGGCGACCGCAACCAGCGCATCAAGCTCGACAAGGCGCCCATGAGCGCCAACAAGTTCCTGCGCAAATTCGCCAAGCACAGCCTCTGGCTGCTGATCGGCTTCGTTACCGGTATGACCTTCGTCGGTTACTTCACGCCGATCCGCGAGCTGGTCTTCGAGTTCTTCACCGGCCAGGCCGATGGCTGGTCTTATTTCTGGGTCGGCTTCTTCACCCTCGCCACCTACGGCAATGCCGGCTGGCTGCGTGAACAAGTGTGTATCTACATGTGCCCTTACGCCCGATTCCAGAGCGTGATGTTCGACAAGGACACCCTGATCGTTTCCTATGATCCGCGTCGCGGTGAAAGCCGTGGCCCGCGCAAGAAAGGCATCGACTACAAGGCGCTCGGCCTCGGCGATTGCATCGACTGCACCATGTGCGTCCAGGTCTGCCCCACCGGAATCGACATCCGCGACGGTTTGCAGATCGAATGCATCGGCTGCGCGGCCTGCATCGATGCCTGCGACAACATCATGGACAAGATGGATTATCCGCGCGGCCTGATCAGCTACACCACCGAACACAACCTTTCGGGGCAGAAAACCCATAAACTGCGCCCGCGCCTGATCGGTTATGCCCTGGTGCTGCTGGCGATGGTCAGCTTGCTGGTCACGGCGTTCTTCATGCGTTCGCTGGTGGGTTTCGACGTCAGCAAGGACCGCGTGCTGTATCGCGAAAACGCCGAAGGCCGGATCGAGAACGTCTACAGCCTGAAGATCATGAACAAGGACCAGCGCGACCATACGTACGTCCTCGAAGCCGCCGGCCTGCCTGATCTCAAGCTGCAAGGCCGACGGGAAATCAAGGTCGCCGCGGGTGAGATCTACAGCCAGCCGGTCGAGCTGTCCAGCGCACCGGAGCAACTGCCATCGAGCACCAACGAGGTGATCTTCATCCTCAAGGATGCCGATGACGAAAGCGTTCACGTTGAAGCCAAGAGCCGGTTCATCGGCCCACAGACTCGTTGAGAGAAATAAACATGCCTGCAGCAACCGCCACCAGCCCTTGGTACAAGCACCTCTGGCCGTGGATCATTATCGGGATCCTTGCCTGCTCGGTAACGCTGAGCCTGACCATGGTGACCATCGCGGTAAACAACCCGGATAACCTGGTCAACGACAACTATTACGAAGCCGGCAAGGGTATCAACCGCTCCCTGGAGCGCGAGCTGCTGGCCCAGACCCTGCAATTGCATGCCAACGTGCAGTTGGACGACCTCACCGGCGAAGTGAACCTGCGCCTGGACGGCAACAGCCGCCCCCAGACCCTGGAACTGAGCCTGATCTCGCCGACCCAGCCGGAGAAGGACCGCAGGATTGTCCTGACCCGCAACGACAGCGAACCTGGGCGCTACGTCGGCCAGTTGGCGGACAAGGTCGAAGGACGCCGGTTCGTCGAGTTGCTGGGCGTGGAGAACGACAAGACCTGGCGCTTGTTCGAGGAAGAGCAGATCAACCACGACCAGGCCATCCTGCTCGGCGACGAGCCGCTGCAAGGCGCTGAAGACCTGAAATAAGCTGCTTTTGTGGCGAGGGAGCTTGCTCCCGCGGGGTCGCGAAGCGGCCCTGTTTTTGATCCGACAGTCCTCAGGCATATTGCGTATTGAAACACCACTGCTGCGCAGCCGAGCGGGAGCAAGCTCCCTCGCCACAAAAGGCCTTCACCCGACAACCATGACCACGCCACAGCCCTGCTATCACTGCGCCCTGCCCGTTCCTCCCGGCAGTCGCTTCACCGCCGTTGTCCTCGGTGAGACCCGCGAGCTGTGCTGCCCGGGTTGCCAGGCAGTGGCCGAAGCGATTGTCGCCGGCGGCCTGGAAAGCTATTACCAGCATCGCAGTGAAGCGTCGGCCAATCCCGGGACCTTGCCCGTCCAGTTGACCGATGAACTGGCGCTGTATGATCGCCCTGACGTGCAGCAGTCGTTCGTTCGCCATGAAGGCGAGCTGTGCGAAACCACCCTGCTGATGGAAGGCATCAGCTGCGCCGCCTGTGGCTGGCTGATCGAAAAACACTTGCGCACTTTGCCGGCGGTGGCCGAGGCGCGACTGAACCTGTCCAACCATCGCCTGCACGTCCGCTGGGCCGATGCTCAATTGCCGCTGAGCACCCTGCTCGCCGAATTGCGCCAGATCGGCTACGCCGCGCACCCGTACCAGGCCGATCAGGCCAGCGAACAGCTTGCCGCGCAAAACCGCCTGGCCCTGCGCCAGCTGGGCGTGGCCGGCTTGCTGTGGTTCCAGGCGATGATGGCGACCATGGCCACCTGGCCGGAATTCAACATCGACCTGAGCCCGGAGATGCACACCATCCTGCGCTGGGTCGCGCTGTTTTTGACGACGCCTATCGTGTTCTACAGTTGCGCGCCTTTCTTCAAAGGTGCCATGCGTGACCTGCGTACTCGCCACCTGACCATGGACGTTTCAGTGTCGCTGGCCATCGGTGGCGCTTACATCGCGGGGATCTGGACGTCCATTACCGGTGCCGGCGAGTTGTACTTCGATGCCGTCGGCATGTTTGCGCTGTTCCTGCTGGCGGGCCGCTACCTGGAACGTCGGGCCCGGGAGCGCACCGCTGCCGCCACCGCTCAACTGGTCAACCTGCTGCCAGCCTCGTGCCTGCGCCTGGATGAAGACGGCCAGAGCGAGCGCATCCTGCTCAGCGAGTTGCACACTGGCGACCGAGTGCTGGTCCAACCCGGCGCGATCCTGCCCGCCGACGGCAGGATTCTCGAAGGCCAGTCCAGCGTCGACGAATCGCTGCTGACCGGTGAATACCTGCCGCAACCCCGCCAGGCCGGTGATGCAGTCACGGCGGGCACGCTTAACGTCGAGGGCGCGCTGACCGTCCAGGTGCTGGCGTTGGGACAGGACACGCGCTTGTCCGCCATCGTGCGCCTGTTGGAACGCGCTCAGGGCGAGAAACCACGGCTGGCGGAAATCGCCGACCGCGCCGCCCAATGGTTCCTGCTGTTCTCCCTGGTTGCGGCGACGGCCATCGGCTTGTTTTGGTGGTATATGGATGCTTCGCGCGCCTTCTGGATCGTCCTGGCGATGCTGGTTGCGACCTGCCCTTGCGCGCTGTCCCTGGCGACGCCGACCGCCCTGACTGCCGCTACCGGCACCCTGCATAAACTCGGCCTGCTGCTGACCCGGGGTCATGTACTGGAAGGCCTGAACCAGATCGACACGGTGATCTTCGACAAAACCGGCACCCTGACCGAAGGACGCTTGGCGTTGCGTGCCATTCGACCGCTGGCGGCACTCGACAGCGACCAATGCCTGGCCTTGGCCGCCGCCCTGGAAAATCGCTCCGAACACCCGATTGCCCGCGCCTTCGGCCGTGCGCCGCTGGCCGCCGAGCATGTGCAGAGTTTCCCGGGACTGGGGCTTGAAGGCACAGTGGGCGAACAACGACTGCGCATCGGCCATCCCGGCTTTGTCTGCGAAACGAGTGGCGCGCCCGTCCCGCAGATGCCGAACGAACCCGGACAGTGGCTGTTGCTGGGCGACGACATCGGACCGCTGGCCTGGTTTGTCCTCGATGACCGCCTGCGTACGGATGCCTCGGCCCTGGTCGCGGCCTGCAAAGCGCGGGGCTGGCGCACCCTCCTGCTGTCGGGTGACAGCTCGCCGATGGTTGCCAGCGTTGCCGCCGAACTGGGCATCGATGAAGCTCGCGGCGGCTTGCGCCCTGACGACAAGCTGGCCGTGCTCCAACAGTTGCATCAGCAAGGTCGCAAAGTGCTGATGCTCGGCGACGGCGTCAACGACGTCCCGGTGCTGGCGGCGGCGGATATCAGCGTCGCCATGGGCTCGGCCACCGACCTGGCCAAGACCAGCGCCGACGCCGTCCTGCTGTCCAACCGCCTCGAGGCCCTGGTCCACGCCTTCAGCCTCGCCCGGCGCACCCGTCGGGTGATCATCGAGAACCTGGTCTGGGCGGGGCTGTACAATGGCCTCATGTTGCCGTTCGCCGCCCTCGGCTGGATCACGCCGGTGTGGGCCGCGGTCGGCATGTCCATCAGTTCGTTGACCGTGGTGCTGAATGCGCTGAGGCTGACCCGCCAACCCAAGGCGCAGGTTCTTGACGCCACGCCCGATACCCGTCCGCAGCCGGCCTGAGCCGCGCGGGCATGGAGATCCGACATGCCAGCTCTTTACGTGATGATCCCCGCCGCGCTCCTGATCGTCGCCATCGCCGTCTATATATTCTTCTGGGCCGTCGACAGCGGCCAATACGACGACCTTGACGGCCCGGCCCATAGCATTCTGTTCGACGACCAGGACCCGAACCACAAGGCGGCGGTGGACGAAGCCAGCGGCGAGCCCCAAAAAACCGACGACAAGGCACCGCCCCATGCTTGATCTGGCGCCGCTACTGGTCTCGGCCGTCATCCTCGGCCTGCTGGGCGGCGGCCATTGCCTGGGCATGTGCGGGGGCCTGATGGGCGCCCTTACCCTGGCGATTCCCAAGGAACAGCGCAGCCGGCGCTTTCGGCTGTTGTTGGCCTACAACGTGGGACGGATCCTGAGTTACGCCACGGCCGGCTTGCTGATCGGCCTGGCCGGCTGGGCCGTTGCCAACAGCCCGGCGGCGATGATCATGCGGGTGCTGGCCGGTCTGCTGCTGATTGCGATGGGCCTGTATCTCGCCGGATGGTGGAGCGGCTTGACCCGCATCGAAAGCATCGGCCGTGGCTTGTGGCGACACATCCAGCCCGTCGCCAACCGCCTGCTGCCGGTATCGAGCCTGCCACGGGCGCTGCTGCTCGGCGCACTGTGGGGCTGGTTGCCCTGCGGGTTGGTCTACAGCACCCTGCTGTGGTCCGCCAGCCAGGGTAATGCCCTGGACAGCGCGCTGTTGATGCTCGCCTTCGGCCTCGGCACCTGGCCCGTGCTGCTCGCCACCGGCCTGGCGGCGGAGCGTGTCACCGCCCTGTTGCGTAAACGCAGCGTGCGGATGGCCGGCGGATTGCTGGTGATTGTCTTCGGCATCTGGACGCTGCCGGGGCCGCACCAGCATTGGCTCATGGGGCACTGACCGAGTCGCCGCCGTTGACGCAAATCAACACGCCCCTTTCGCCTCGCCCATAGACTTTCGACCATGCCAGCCTATCCGGGGAACGCCCGCATGCTCGACGCCATTCGTTGGGACTCAGACCTGATCCGCCGCTACGACCTGGCGGGACCACGCTACACCTCTTACCCGACTGCGGCGCAGTTCGCCGGCCAGGTGGGCTCCTTCGACTTGCTCCACGCGCTTCGTGACAGTCGCAAGGCGCTCAAGCCGCTGTCGTTGTATGTGCACGTGCCGTTCTGCGCCAATATCTGCTACTACTGCGCCTGCAACAAAGTCATCACCAAGGATCGCGGTCGCGCCCATGCCTACCTGCAACGCCTGGAGCAGGAAATCCAGCTGATCGGCTGCCATCTCGACCCTGCCCAGCGCGTTGAACAACTGCACTTGGGCGGAGGCACGCCGACGTTCCTCAGTCACGACGAGTTGCGCCAATTGATGGCCAAGCTGCGCCAGCACCTGAGCCTGATGGACGACGATTCCGGCGACTACGGCATCGAGATCGATCCCCGGGAAGCCGACTGGTCGACGATGGGCCTGCTGCGGGAACTGGGCTTCAACCGCGTCAGCATCGGCCTGCAAGACCTCGACCCGGCCGTCCAGCGAGCCGTCAACCGCCTGCAAAGCCTGGAAGAAACCCGCGCCGTGATCGAAGCCGCGCGCACGTTGCAGTTTCGCTCGATCAACATCGACCTGATCTACGGCTTGCCCAAGCAAACGCCAGAGAACTTCGCCCGCACCGTCGAGGAAGTCATCAACCTGCAACCCGACCGCCTTTCGGTCTTCAATTACGCTCACCTGCCGGAACGCTTCATGCCGCAACGGCGGATCAATAGCCAGGACCTGCCGAACCCGGTCCAGAAACTGGCGATGCTGCAAGGCACCATCGAGCAACTGACCGCCGCCGGTTATCGCTACATCGGCATGGACCACTTCGCCCTGCCTGACGACGAACTGGCGATTGCCCAAGAGGAAGCGACCCTGCAACGCAACTTCCAAGGCTATACCACCCACGGGCATTGCGACCTGATCGGCCTCGGCGTGTCGGCCATCAGCCAGGTGGGTGATTTGTACTGCCAGAACAGCAGCGACCTGGCCCAATACCAGAACGCCCTTGCCGACGGGCAGTTGGCAACCAGCCGTGGACTGGTGTGCAATGCCGACGACCGGTTGCGACGCGCAGTGATCCAGCAACTGATGTGCCATTTCTCGCTGGCGTTCGCCGAGATAGAGCAAGACTTCAATGTCGATTTTCGGGGTTATTTCGCGTCTTTATGGCCGCAATTACAGACAATGGCAGCCGACGGGCTGCTGGAATTGACCCAAACGCATATCAAGGTACTGCCCGCCGGGCGCCTGTTGGTGCGTTCTGTCTGCATGGTGTTTGACGCGTATTTGGAGCAGCAAAACCGGCAACGATTTTCCCGAGTCATCTGAGCGCGACAATTTGACGGTGATACTGCACTGGCCGGAGTTTGTAGGGTGGGTTACCCTTACGGCTTATGTGTGTTTTTCTCACAAGGATTTAAGAAATGTCCGAGCCAGTCAAATCCCGCGCTCACAACCAGGCCCATTGCAAGGACTGCAGCCTGGCCCCGCTGTGCCTGCCACTTTCGTTGAATCTGGAGGACATGGACGCGCTGGACGACATCGTTAAACGGGGACGGCCCCTGAAAAAAGGTGAATTCCTGTTTCGCCAGGGTGACGCCTTTGACTCGGTCTACGCCGTGCGCTCGGGCGCCTTGAAGACCTTCAACCTGAGCGACGGTGGCGAAGAGCAGCTCACCGGCTTCCATCTGCCCAGCGAACTCGTGGGCCTGTCGGGCATGGACACCGAGACCCATCCGGTTTCGGCCCAGGCGCTGGAAACCACCTCGGTGTGTGAAATTCCTTTTGATCGTCTCGACGAACTGGCCTTGCAACTGCCGCAACTGCGCCGGCAATTGATGCGGGTGATGAGCCGGGAGATCCGTGACGACCAGCAGATGATGCTGTTGCTCTCGAAGAAGACCGCCGATGAGCGCATCGCCACGTTCCTGGTCAACCTCTCGGCGCGTTTTCGTGCCCGTGGGTTTTCGGCCAACCAGTTCCGCTTGAGCATGTCGCGCAACGAAATCGGTAACTACCTGGGCCTGGCCGTGGAAACCGTGTCCCGGGTCTTCACCCGCTTCCAACAGAGCGAATTGATCGCAGCCGAAGGCAAGGAGATCCATATCCTCGATCCCATCCAGCTTTGCGCCCTGGCCGGCGGTTCGGTCGAAGGCTGATGCGCTCGCGCGGCTGAGGCTTTTGTCCCGCCGCGCTATACTGCCGCGTTTGCAGCCAGCCAGGACACCTCGACGATGGTCTTTGATTCCTTCGACATCAAATCCCTGATCCGCCCCGTGATCGATTTCCCCAAGCCAGGCGTGATCTTTCGCGACATCACCCCGTTGTTCCAGTCACCCACCGCCCTGCGGCTGGTCATGGACAGTTTCGCCCACCGTTATGTCGAGGCCGAGTTCACGCACATCGGTGCGATGGATGCGCGGGGCTTCCTGATCGGCTCGATCCTGGCCTATCAGTTGAACAAGCCGCTGGTGTTGTTCCGCAAGCAAGGCAAGCTGCCGGCCGACGTACTGGCCGAGGGTTACCAGACCGAGTACGGCGAGGCTTTCCTGGAAGTGCACGCCGACAGCCTGTGCGAGGGTGATTCGGTGGTGATGTTCGATGACCTGATCGCCACTGGCGGGACGCTGATTGCCGCTGCCAACCTGATCCGCCGCATGGGCGCGAAGGTCCATGAAGCCGCCGCGATCATCGATCTGCCGGAGCTGCTCGGCTCCCAGCGCCTGGAAGACATCGGCATCCCGACGTTCTGCCTGACGCAGTTCTCGCTCAGCGAAAAATAATGGTCAAGTGAGTCACCCCGTGGGAGCGAGCTTGCTCACTCCCACGGGAATTCGTGTTGCAGTTATAGAGCGATCGGCTTGCGCCCCGCAAACGAATGCGCCAGTGTCCCGCCATCAACCAATTCCAGCTCCCCTCCCAGGGGCACGCCGTGGGCGATGCGGGAGGCGACCAGGCCTTTGTTGCTCAGCAATTGGGCGATGTAATGGGCGGTGGCTTCGCCTTCGACCGTCGGGTTGGTGGCGAGGATGACTTCCTTGAACGTACCCGCCTCTTCGATCCGCGCGATCAGTTGCGGGATGCCGATGGCTTCAGGCCCCAAGCCGTCGAGCGGGGACAAATGGCCCTTGAGCACGAAATATCGCCCGCGGAAGCCGGTCTGCTCCACCGCATACACATCCATCGGCCCCTCGACCACGCAGAGCAGGCTGTCGTCCCGGCGCGGATCGGCACATTGCGGGCAAAGGTCGTCTTCAGTCAAGGTACGACATTGGCGGCAGTGCCCGACACCTTCCATGGCCTGGCTCAAGGCCAGGGCCAGGCGCGACCCGCCGCTGCGGTCACGCTCCAGCAGTTGCAACGCCATGCGCTGGGCAGTTTTCTGACCCACGCCCGGCAAAGTTCGCAGGGCATCGATCAGTTGGCGAATCAAAGGGCTGAAACTCATGGAGGAAACGTCCGACATAACAACGAGACGCGGTTTATACCCGCGCCTCCGATTAGCGTCAAATACTCAATCGCGCCCCACTCGCACCACCAACTTGCCGAAGTTTCGCCCCTCCAACATGCCGATAAAGGCCTGGGGCGCATTTTCGAGACCGTCGACCACGTCTTCGCGGAACTTGACCTTGCCATCGCGCACCCAGGGCGCCATGGCACTGATGAACTCCGGCTGGCGATCACCGTAGTCGTCGAACACGATGAAACCCTGGATCCGCACGCGCTTGGTCAGCAGCGTGCGCTGTAACTGCGGCAGGCGATCCGGACCGCTTGGCGGCTGATGATCGTTGTAGGACGCGATCAAGCCGCAAAGCGGAATGCGCGCCTTGGCATTCAGCAGCGGCACCACCGCATCGAAGACCTTGCCGCCGACGTTTTCGTAATAGATGTCAATGCCTTGGGCGCAAGCCTGGGCCAGTTCTTCGGCGAAATTCGCGCCTTTATGGTCGACGCAAGCATCGAAACCCAGCTCATCGACCACGTATTTGCACTTCTCGCTGCCTCCCGCCACACCCACCACCCGCAGACCCTTGATCTTTGCCACTTGCCCCACCACCGAGCCCACGGCGCCCGATGCCGCGGCCACGACCAGGGTTTCGCCGGCCTTGGGCTGGCCAATGTCCATCAGCCCCATGTAGGCCGTCATGCCTGGCATCCCCAGCACACCAAGGGCCATCGAGGGACTGGGCAAGCCGGAAGGGATGGGAATCACGTTACGGCCATCGCTGATGCAGTGGCTTTGCCAACCCGTGGCGCCCACCACCAGATCACCCTCATGGAATTTCGGATGCATCGAGCGCTCCACCCGGCTGACAGCGCCACCGGTCATCACCTCGTCGATTTGCACCGGCGCAGCGTAGGAAGGCGCGTCACTCATACGTCCGCGCATGTAGGGGTCCAAGGACAGGAACTGCGTCTTGAGCAGGATTTGCCCTTCGGCCAGGTCCGGCAGCGTCACGTGTTCAAGACGAAAGTTTTCGGAGGTTGGCGCACCCTGGGGGCGTGAGGCCAGGACGATGCGTTGGCTGGAAATCGATGACATGCAGGCGTCTCCTTGTTCGTTGAGCGGACACGTATAGGGAGCAGACCATTACCGAGGGGGCGGCGTTCGATGTTTTATCCAGCTACACAGGACCTGCGGCGAATATCACAATCGAAACCACTTCAATCCAGTGTCTGTGCAGGCTTGCTCGCAAAAGCGATCGGACAGACGCCACTTGCCTCGGCCAGAAACAAAAATGCCAGGCGCGATGCCTGGCATTGTGTGTAGCCCATCCCAAGCGGGATGGCGAATCAGAACGGCAGTTTCATGCCCGGCGGCAGTTGCATGCCAGCGGTCATGCCGGACATCTTGTCCTGGCTGTTGGCTTCGATCTTGCGCACTGCGTCGTTGACGGCAGCAGCGAACAGGGCTTCAAGCATTTCCTTGTCGTCTTCGCTCAGGCCTTCGACCACGCTCGGGTCGATGCTGACGCGCTTGATGTCGTGACGACCGGTCATGACCACGGTCACCATGTCGCCGCCGGACTTGCCGGTGACTTCAGCGTTGGCCAGTTCTTCCTGCATCTTGGCCATTTTTTCCTGCATCTGCTGCGCCTGCTTCATCAGGCCGGCCATGCCACCTTTCATCATGGTAATCACCTCGAAAGTACTTGGATAAACAACGCGCCCGGCCTGCCCGGCCCGGCGCCTTCAGTTATGAGCCCTGGGTGACCGGGGCCTCGACAGGTTCGATAGTATCGTGACGGACCACGGCGCCGAACTGTTGCATCATCTGCTGGATGAACGGATCGTTGTGGATGGACTCCTCGGCTTCGCGCTGTCGGTCGGCACGGCGCCGGGACGCGGCCTGGGCCGGGGTTTCCTGCTCGGGCTTGATCAGCTCGATGGTCAACGTGAGAGTGCGCTGGTGGTACTGGTTCAGCGCATCGTTGAGGCGACGCTGCTGGGTCGCGTTGAACAGCGCGCTGTGGGCCGGATCCAGATGCAGCAACCAATGGTCGCCCTCGATCGAGATCAACGTACAGTTGGCGGCGATGCTACCGGTCATGCCGCTGATCTGCAGCTTGGGGAACAGCTCCAGCCATTGCAGGGCCAGCCCGGTGGCCGGCATCGCCGCTGGTTCCGGCTCGGGCTCCGGGGCCGGCTCGGCGGCATGCTCACTGGCCAGGTCATCCAGGTAGCTGTAGGCCGAATCCATGTCCGGCTCGATGTAATCCTCATCCAGCGGCGGCTCGTCGTCCAGGTCGATGCCCGGCGTCGCGACATCGACGTCGGCCACTGTTGGCTCCGGCATCGGCGCAGCCACCCACTCGGGTGCGTCGGGCACAACGCTGTCAGGGGTCGGCATGGGCATCGGCGGCAGCTCGGGCTGCTCGGCGATGGTTTCCAGTACGGGCTCCACGGCGGGTTGCTGGACAACTTCCGGCTCGACCGGGTCGTTCCAAGGCAGGTCGATGACTTCTTCGGCGACGGGCCCGGGGAGCGCCTCGACGACTGGCTCAGGTGCCGACTCGACGACCGGCTCCGGCGTGGTAACGACAGGCGCCGGTTGGGCTTCGGGCGCCGCTACCGGAGCACAAGCCACTGCCGACGCGACAACGGGCGTGGCAGCCACTGGTTTGGCGGAATCAGCTGTGGCCTGGCTGATCCCTACTGGCTTTAGCGCTTGTCTCGGCGCGTCCGCCGTATCGGCCGGTCGGAACGCAAGCATTCGCAGCAGCACCATCTCGAAGCCGCCACGCGGATCCGGTGCCAAGGGCAGGTCGCGACGACCGATCAGGCCCATCTGATAATAGAATTGCACGTCTTCGGCAGGCAGCGCCTGGGCCAGAGCCAGCACGCGGTCCCGGTCACCATGGCCGTTGTCGACCCCCTCGGGCAAGGCCTGGGCGATGGCGACCCGGTGCAGCACGTTGAGAATCTCCGAAAGCACGCCGTTCCAGTCCGGCCCCTGCTCAGCCAAGTGGCGCACCGCTTCCAGCAACGCTTTTGCGTCCCCTTCGATCAGCGCATGCAAAACGTCGTAGACCTGGCCGTGATCGAGGGTGCCGAGCATGGCGCGCACTTCGGCAGCCATGACCTTGCCTTCACCGAAGGCGATGGCCTGGTCGGTCAGGCTCATGGCGTCACGCATCGAACCGTCGGCGGCGCGTCCCAGCAGCCACAGCGCATCGTCCTCGAACGGCACGTTCTCGACACCCAGCACATGCGTCAGGTGCTCCACAACGCGTTCCGGCGTCATGTTCTTCAGGGAGAACTGCAAGCAGCGCGACAGAATCGTTGCAGGGAGTTTCTGCGGGTCGGTGGTCGCCAGGATGAACTTGACGTAGGGCGGCGGCTCTTCAAGCGTCTTGAGCAGTGCATTGAAGGAATGGCTGGAGAGCATGTGCACTTCGTCGATCAGGTAGACCTTGAAGCGCCCACGGCTCGGGGCGTACTGCACGTTGTCGAGCAGCTCGCGGGTGTCCTCGACCTTGGTGCGGCTCGCGGCGTCGATTTCGATCAGGTCGACAAAACGACCTTCGTCGATTTCCCGACAGACCGAACATTCGCCGCAAGGCGTCGAAGTGATACCGGTTTCACAGTTCACGCACTTGGCAATGATCCGCGCGATGGTGGTCTTGCCCACGCCGCGGGTGCCGGTGAACAGATAGGCATGGTGCAGCCGCTGGCTGTCCAAGGCATTGATCAGAGCCTTGAGCACATGGGTCTGGCCGACCATTTCGCGGAACGAGCGCGGACGCCATTTACGTGCAAGAACCTGATAACTCATCGAAAACCGTCGCAACGAAGGAACATAAGCGGCTAATGCTAGCGGAGCAGGGGCGAAATTGCATCCGGTGTACTCGTCTAATCTGACTAAGCTTTGTTGGAAAGCTCGGTTGTCGACACGCTTTTGTTCAGTCAGGAGAGTTTATGCGCTTGGCCATGGGGGCTTTGCTGTTATTGGGAACGGGATGTTTCGCTGATGAGGCCCCCTTGCGTTTCGCCATCGCCGATGGCTGGGCCATGCCCATGGTGCAGATCGATAGAGACCGCCCGACCCAGGGCATCCTGCCGGACATCATGACCAGCCTGGCGACGCAGGTGGGCATGCCGGCGCAATTCCATATCCTGGCCCGCGCAAGGCTGGACAGCGCCATGGAGCATGGCGAAATAGACCTGCGCTGTTACGTCTCGCCTGATTGGGTAAAGGATAAAGGCGGGGATTATCTATGGAGTGTCCCGCTATTCTTCCAGCGCGATGTGCTCGTCGGTTCGGCCAGCGCTCCCGCCCGCATAACGCCACGGGCGCTCACGCAACAGTCCATTGGTACCGTGCTCAGCTACAGCTATCCCACCCTGCAGCCATTGTTCGACAGCGGCCACCTGCGGCGTGACGATGCGCGTAGCCAGGATCAAGTGTTGGCAAAACTGTTGGCCGGGCGCTATCGCTATGCGGTCAGTAATCAATGGGCGCTGGACTGGTTCAACCAGCGTCACAGCGCTGACCGACAGCTACATGAAGTCGCCGTCCTCCAGGAACAGCGACTGAGCTGCTATGTGCGCAATGATCCGAAGATTCCGGCACAGCGCATCCTGCGCACCTTGTTGAACATGAAAATGTCCGGGGAAATCGACGCGATCATCCAGCTCTATACCGGCCGCTCCGAAGGGTCGCAGGCCGACGTCGCGTCTCCGTGACTTCCAGGCAGGGCCTGCCATTGCGGTGGCGGGACAAAGCTCTTCGCCCAGCCGGGCACCTGGCCGGCCGGCATGGGCCGGGCGATGAAATACCCTTGGGCCACCTCGCAGCCCAGGCGCAGCAGCAACTGACCGTGCTCGAGGCTGTCCAGGCCCTCCGCGACCACCTGGCGACCAAATGCCCGGGCCAAGCCGATCACCGCCTTGGTCAACGCCAGGTCATCCCGGTCTTGAAGAATATCGCGCACGAATGTCTTGTCGATTTTGATGGTTTGCGTACGCAAGTGCTTGAGGTCGTTGAGCGAACAATGGCCCGTGCCGAATCCACCCAGGGAGAACGCTACCCCCAAGGCTTGGCAGGCCTGGAGGCAGGCGCTGACCTGGGCGAGATTTTCCACCGCGACCGACTCGACAATCTGCAGGTCGAGCATGCGCGGGGACACCGCCGGATGCCGTTCCAACATTGCCTGCAACCGCTCGACGAAATCCGCCCGCTGGAAGTGCCGCGCCGATATGTTGATGCTCACCGGCCACCCCTGCCCCACACGTTGCCATTGCTGTAGCTGGGTCAGCACCTGCTCCATGACCCATTCGCCCACCTCGACAATCAGGTCGGTCTCTTCCACCAACGGCAGGAACTCACGCGGCGGCACCAGCCCACGCTGCGGGTGTTTCCAACGCAACAACGCCTCGAGACCTACCACTGCACCATTGCGCATGTTGACCTTGGGCTGGAAATGCAGCCGCAGCTCATTGTCAGCCAGGGCTTGGCGGACCCGCTCAACGGTCTGGTAGGTGGCCCGCACCTCTTTGTCCCTGGACACATCGAACAGATGGAAACGATTGCGACCGCTCTGCTTGGCCACATACATCGCCTGGTCGGCGTGGCGCAGCAACGTATCGGCGTCCTCGTTATCCCAGGGAAACAGGGTGACACCGACGCTGGCGAAAACATTGATGCTCTTGCCGTCGATGACGTAAGGCATGGAGACCGCGACCAGCACCCGGTTCAATGCCGCGTGCAGCTCGTCCATGCCATGCACATGACGCAACACCAGCACAAACTCATCCCCGGCCAGTCGAGCGACAACGTCCTCGCCGCGCACAATGCTGCGCAACCGCCTGGCGACCTCTATCAGCAATCGATCACCGCTGGCGTGGCCATAACCATCGTTGACTGCCTTGAAACCGTCCAGGTCGAGCATGCACACGGCGAGGGGCAGGTTTTCCACCTGGGAAAATTCAAGCGCCTGGTCCAGCAGGTCGGACAAGTAGGTGCGATTGGGCAACCCCGTGAGCACGTCATGACCGACACGCCATTGCAGTGAATGCAGCAGGCGACGTTTTTCGCTGACATCGAAACGGATCGCCAGATAACGCTCGACGCGCCCCGTGGTTTCGTCGGCTACCGGCACCAGCGTGGTATCGACCCAATGCAGCGTACCGTCCTTGGCCCGATTGCAGATTTCACCCTTCCAGACTTTTCCCACGGCGATAGTCCGCCACATGGCACTGAAGAACTCACCGGGATGCTGGCCGGAATTGAGGAGCCGGTGGCTCTCCCCCAGCAGCTCATCGCGCGGGTAGCCAAACAGCTCGCAAAACTGATCGTTGACGTACGTGATACGCCCGTTCAAGTCGGTTTCGGAAAAAATGGCGGCGGCGTCGACAGCCCTGCGGTACTTCTTATCCATCGAAGCAGTCATCCATGAGTCAGGCTCGTTTGTCGCGCGCGGTTGCACCGCCCCCCGGACGGGCGAAAATCAACTAGGCTCAAATACCTTGAGAAAGCTGGAGTACGGACGCTGGCGGTGCGGCCTGAACCCTCCTAGCCCCGCCTTGTGTCACTGCGAAAAGAAGCACGAGCCCCGGCCTACCCACACGCCCGGCTTCCAAAGCAGAACACCAAACTCCCGTACCAAAGGCCGATTCTACGAAACACATCACATTTTGCAAAGCAAGGTGATGGAACGCGCGGTTGCCTAATGCGAAAATCTATCGTTAAGTTCTTGATTCTGAATGGGAATTAAGCGATGCAAATTTCAAGTCTGGGTCCAGCCATCAGACGCTACCGCAAAGTAGCGGGGCTGACTCAGGCTGAACTTGGCGAAAAGACCGGTTTTGACCCGAAAACCATCAGCCGCTTCGAAACCGGTACCTACACTCCCAGCGTCGAAGCATTGCTCCTGCTTGCCAACGTACTGGACGTCCAGCCCAAGGTTTTTTTCGCAGACATGGGCGACGAAGACGAGCAACGGGCGTACCTGTTCAGCGTCATCCACAAAGCCACCCCGAAAGACCTCGGGAAGCTGATTGCGGCGGTCGACCAGGCGCTGGCCAAGCCTTGATGCGATGTGAAACGGGCGATGCCTGGCAGATCGCAAGCGTTGCCGGGCTGGCAGTCCAAACCGATCAACCCTTGCCTCTCGCCCGATCCACGGCCACGACCACCCAAGACACCAGCAAAAAACCCACCAGCACCATCAACGCATTAGTCAGGGTCTGCGGATAACCCAATCGATCCACTTCGATGAAGGGATAAGGATAGGAGCCGACCCAGCGGCCGCGTATCAGGATGTAAATGAAATAGACCAAGGGGTAGATCAGCCACGGCCACACACTGCTCCAGCGCAAGATTCCCTTTGGCACGCAGAACCACCAATAGATGACAAACAGGATAGGCATCACGTCGTGCAGCAACTCATCGGCCACCCATTGCAAACCCTGGGGATTCCAGGTGTGACGCAGCAGCAGGTTGTAGGCCAGGCAGACCAATACGATGGCGGCAACCACCCCGCCCTGTACGGACGGCCGAAGGAAGAAGCGCCGCAACGGCGAATCGCCTGAGGTAGCAGCGAACGTCAGCACCACCGCTACCAAAATATTGGTCAGCACCGTGAAATAACTGAAAAAGACATCCACTCCCCCCAGCAAACTCCTCCCATCCTGCCAGCGCGAAGCCAGGATCAGATAAAGCTGGAGAAACAATGCCAACCTTCCGAGCGCCGCAGCGAACTTGACCGCGATGCCGCTTGCGCCTTGCGTTGATACTCTGTCTTCGCTCATGAGCTTGCCCCTGGCTGCGCGCCCCTGCGACTGCAAAGCCCCATGGATTGGGTACTCGATCAACAGGTGCCTGACGCACACGAACGTAGGAAAAAGGGGCATCCGGCTCTACTGTCAGATCTGACAGTCCCGATCAACGGTAGGAAAACGCGTGAGCGCACGACACTTGGACAGCAGGGAACATTGACCGAACCCGGCGCAAAAAAAGAAATCATGGAGAATTTTGGCAGACCTTGCGAACGAAGGCCTGGAGCGTTATGGAGGCAACCCCACCAGCCACACCCCGGCACACAATGTTCCCGCTGTGGCTGCTTCCTTCCGGATCTGACCAGGTTCACGGGTAATCGTTGCGGGGGGACCGATGGGGTCACCATAACGACGCCCGCCTGACGGCGAGCCGCGCCATTGTACCTATCTGACAAGAAGTTACAACCGTTCGTGTCATATTGAAAAAACCGAAGATGTTCAAGCACTTGCTGTGGGAGCAAAGCCTGCTCGCAAAGGCGTCGGCACATTCGATAGGATGCCGGCTTCCATCCATAGGACCTACAACAACACCTCATCCGCCCGACCGCCCTCCTCCTGGATCACCAGATGGATGAAATGCAATTTGGTGATCACCGCCGCCGGTACGACGAACGGGTAGAAATCCGGCTGACCCATGCTGCGGGACAATTCGTTGAGCATGCCGGCCAGCTCGATCCACGCATTGACGAACGAAAGGAAGGCCGCGCCGCCTGCGTGTTCGGCATCGTACAAGGTCTCGGGGGGGAACGGCTGGTAGTCGAAATCCATTTCCCGCGCACTCATGCCGAAGCCCAACGCGGTGTCGACGGCGTCCATCATGTGCAGGTAATGGGCCCAGGTTTCGGCCCAGTCTTCCCAGGGATGCATGGTGGCGTAGGCGCTCACGTAGCGGCTTTGCCAATCCAGCGGCGCGCCTTGTTGGTAATGCCGCTCCAAAGCCTCGGAATAACTGGCACGCTCATCGCCGAACAGCGTGCGAAACGGCTCCAGCCAATGGCTGTCGGCAATCAACCGATCCCAATAATAATGGCCGACCTCGTGACGAAAATGCCCGAGCAACGTGCGATACGGCTCGTGCATCTGCTGGCGCACGTGCTCGCGATGAGCATCGTCGGCTTCCTTGATGTCGAGGGTGACAAGGCCGCTGGCGTGCCCGGTCGTCGGCGGTTTTCCGTCGGGATCGACGCCGATGAAGTCGAAGGCCAGGCCGATGTTGTCGTCGGCGGTCTTCGGGATGACCGGCAGGCCGAGGGTAATAAGTTGTGCCACGAGACGACGCTTGGCGGTTTCGACCTTGCACCAGCGTTCAGGGTTTTCCGGGATCGACAGGTCGGGAATCGTGCGGTTCAGGCTGCAGGCGATGCACAGCGTGTCTTGCCCGCTGGCTGGCAGCAGCCAGTTGCAGGCCGCGGGGGTATCGAGATTGGCGCAGCGACGGAACAGTCCGGCCTGCGGGTCGACATCCAAGGTCCAGGTACCAGGCTGCTCGCCGGGTTGCAGGGACGACAGGCGACTCTGCTCCGGCTGATAGCCCAGCGCCGCCAGGCAGGCCAGGCATTGGCTGTTGCGAAAGAACAGCGACTGACCGCAACGACACGGCCAGATCTTACTGTTACGTGATCGATCGCCCAGAAACGGCGCGGCGATGCGTGAGCTCAGTTGTTCGAAGAAGCGGTACATGGCGATCTCTCCCTGGAGCCTGCAAGACTAGATCGCCTTACGTTCATGATCGTTCCAAATCACTGGGTCATGACGCCGATAAACCGTGGCGAGGGTACAAGCTCCCTCGCCACAAATAAGCCGAGGACCCTCAGAGCGCGACGCCATGCCCTGTCAGGAATTCGACAAAGGCTTGTTCATCGAGCACCTTGAGCCCCAGCTCGTTGGCCTTGGTCAATTTCGAACCGGCACCCGGCCCAGCGACCACGCAGTGGGTCTTCGCCGACACGGAACCGGCGACCTTGGCTCCCAGGCTTTCCAGCTTGTCCTTGGCGACATCGCGACTCATCAGCTCCAGCGAACCGGTCAGGACCCAGGTGTGCCCCGCTTCAGGCAATCCCTCGACGACTTTTTTCTCGCTCTGCCAGTGCATGCCGAAATCCCGCAGTTGCTGCTCAGCGGCCAAGGCCTGCTCGCGATTGGCGGCGATGGCGAAGAACTCGCGCACAGCGTTGGCCTGTTTTTCCGGCAGCGCTTGGCGCATGTCCAGCCAATCGGCATCCATGACCGCTTCGAGTGAGCCGAACTTGTCCGCCAGCTTTTGCGCACCGCCCGGCCCGACCGACGGAATGTGCAGCTTGTCGAGGAAGCCGCCCAGGGTGGTGCTGGCGGAGAATTCCGCGCTCAGCTCGCCCTGATCCTGAATCTGCAGGCCATGGCGCAGCAAATCCTTGATCACCTGGCGATTGTGCGGGTCTTCGAAGAAGCTGTGGATCTCATGGGCGACTTCGAGGCCGACATCCGGAAGGTACGTCAGCACGTGCGGCAACGCCGCCTGCACACGCTCCAGCGAACCGAGGGAACGGGCCAGGACCTTGGCGGTTTCCTCGCCTACATCTGGAATGCCCAACGCATAGATAAAGCGCGCCAGGCTCGGCTTCTTGCTGTCGACAATCGCTGCCAGCAGATTCCTGCTCGACAGCTCGGCGAAGCCTTCCAGGTCGACCACCTGCTCGAACGTCAGCGCATACAGGTCCGCCGGAGAACCCACCAGGCCCTCATCCACCAATTGCTCGACGCTCTTCTCGCCGAGGCCTTCGATATCCATGGCCCGGCGCGAGACAAAATGAATGATCGCCTGCTTGAGTTGCGCGCCACAGGCCAGGCGGCCGACGCAGCGGTACACCGCACCTTCGCTGACGGTTTCGCGGCCCTTGCTGCGCTTGATCAGCTGCGTGCGTTCAACGTGAGAACCGCACACCGGACACTGCTGTGGCACCTCCACCGGACGAGCATTGTCCGGACGCCGCTCGGTAACGACCTGCACCACCTGCGGAATCACATCGCCGGCGCGGCGAATGATCACCGTGTCGCCGATCATCAGGCCCAGGCGCGCCACCTCGTCCATATTGTGCAGCGTAGCGTTGGCCACGGTCACGCCAGCTACCTTCACCGGCTTGAGCCGCGCCACGGGCGTGACAGCGCCGGTACGGCCGACCTGGAACTCGACGTCCAGCAACTCGGTGAGTTCTTCACTGGCGGGGAATTTGTGGGCGATAGCCCAGCGCGGCTCCCGTGCGCGGAAACCCAGTTCACGCTGTGACGCAATGCTGTTGACCTTGAACACCACGCCGTCGATTTCATAGGGCAGCGAATCGCGCCGCTCGCCGATGTCACGGTAGTAATCCAGGCATTCGTCGATGCCGTGGGCCAGCTTCAGCTCCCGGCTGATGGGCATGCCCCAGGCCTTGAGTTGCTTGAGATTGCCGATGTGAGTATCGGCGATGTCCGAGGTCACCTGGCCGATGCCATAGCAGCAGAACTCCAGGGGGCGGTTGGCGGTGATCCGCGAGTCCAACTGGCGCAGGCTGCCCGCGGCGGCGTTGCGCGGGTTGGCGAAGGTCTTGCCGCCCGCTTCCAGCTGGGTGGCATTCAAGCGTTCGAAACCGGCCTTGGACATGTACACCTCGCCGCGCACTTCCAGCAACGGGGGCCAGCCGCTGCCCTGCAGCTTGAGGGGGATATTGCGTACGGTTCGCACGTTGACGCTGATGTCCTCCCCCGTGGTGCCGTCACCCCGCGTGGCACCGCGCACCAGCATGCCGTCCTGATACAACAGGCTGACCGCCAGGCCATCGAGCTTCGGCTCGCAGCTGTATTCCACCGCCGCACCACCACCCAGCAAGTCGCCCATGGGCAAGTCGAGGCCTTCGGTCACACGCCGGTCGAA
This sequence comes from Pseudomonas frederiksbergensis, assembly GCF_035751725.1. GTDB lineage: Bacteria > Pseudomonadota > Gammaproteobacteria > Pseudomonadales > Pseudomonadaceae > Aquipseudomonas > Aquipseudomonas frederiksbergensis_A. The sequence continues at coordinate 3,965,112 of NZ_CP142104.1, forward strand.
CTCGCGCATGGTGGTTTCGTCGAAGGCGTTGCCGAGGCTGAGCATCGGGATTTCGTGACGCACCTGGCTGAACGCCGAAAGAGCCACGCTGCCAACCCGCTGGGTCGGCGAGTCGCTGGTGACCAATTCCGGGTGCTGCTCTTCGAGGGCCTTGAGTTCGTGGAACAGCCGGTCGTACTCGGCGTCCGGGATGCTTGGTTCGTCGAGGACGTGGTAGCGATAGTTATGCTGATCCAGCTCGGTGCGCAGCTCTAGGATGCGGGTTTCGACGGCGTTCATGGTGTTCTCTCATAAAGCAAAAGAGCAGCCTGGGCTGCTCATTTTTTAAACCATCGGCAAGTCCTGGCTGGACCGACCGACTGCAGAACCTGTGGCGAGGGATTTATCCCCGCGCCACAAAAGCTCCCTAGCCCACAGCCCGGCTTCAGCGCTTCTGGGTCAGCGCACGGCGCTCGAACTCGACGATGCGCTGGCGGTAGTGCTCGATGGTCTGGGCGGTCAGCACGCTGCGCTGGTCGTCCTTCAGCTCGCCGTTGAGCTCCTGGGACAACTTGCGAGCCGCGGCCACCATCACGTCGAAAGCCTGCTTGGGATGGCGCGGGCCCGGCAGCCCGAGGAAGAAACTCACCGCCGGCGTGCTGAAATGATCGATGTCGTCGAGATCGAACACGCCAGGCTTGACGGCATTGGCCATGGAGAACAGCACCTCGCCGTTGCCGGCCATGCTCTCGTGACGGTGGAAAATGTCCATCTCGCCAAAACGCAGGCCGCTTTCCAGGATGTTCTGCAGCAACGCAGGGCCCTTGAAGCCGGACGGGTCGCGGCAGATCACGCTGATCACCAGCACTTCTTCGGCCTGGGCCTGGTCCTTGTCGCCGCCGGACGGCTTGCTCTCGTCCGGGAAGTCGTCGTCACGACTGTTGAAGCTCGGGCCGCCATCCAGGTCGAGGTTCAGGTTCAAATCCCCCTGGGACGGCTCGCTGTTGCGCTTGCCTCGCTTGGAGCCCGACTCCCGTGGCTCGCGGGCAGGCGCGCTCATGGACGGCAAATCGTGTTCGTCCAGCTGCGGCTCCTTGTGGGTGTCCAGCACCCGGGGCGGACCCAACAGCTCGGCGTTATCGTCCTCATCGGGCAGGTTCGACAGGCTGCGATCCAGGCGAAACTTGAGTTTGCCCTTGCCGCCGCGCATGCGACGCCAGCCGTCGAAAAGAATACCGGCAATGACAATGATGCCGATGACGATCAGCCACTCGCGCAGACCGATTTCCATGTAATCCCGTGCCTCTATAAAAATGCTGAAAAATAAGGGGCTTAGCTATTTGCAAACCGCTTTAAAACGTGGCGCCAACTCTATGTTCTGAATGGCGTTTTGCCCACGCATACGAAAAATTGACATTAAACTAGCACGACCAAAGATAACTTTACACCGTCTGTCGCATAGGCTTGTGCCAATCTGTGAAATGTCCGGCAAGCGCAGAGGGTAAAAAAGTCCTACAGCGCCTCGCGCAAACTCCTACTGCTGGCGTTTTAAGCATCCACCATCGCCATGGCCTCTTCCACATCCACTGCCACCAGTCGCGAACAGCCCGGCTCATGCATCGTCACGCCCATCAACTGATCGGCCATTTCCATGGCGATCTTGTTGTGGGTGATATAGATGAACTGCACCGTTTCGGACATCTCCTTCACCAGCCGTGCGTAACGGCCTACGTTGGCGTCGTCCAATGGTGCATCGACTTCGTCGAGCATGCAGAACGGCGCCGGGTTCAATTTGAAAATCGCAAAGACCAAAGCCAGCGCGGTCAAGGCTTTTTCGCCACCGGAGAGCAAATGGATGGTGCTGTTCTTCTTGCCAGGAGGACGCGCCATGATTGTCACCCCTGTATCGAGTAGATCTTCGCCCGTCAGTTCCAAGTAGGCGCTGCCGCCACCGAAAACTTTTGGAAAAAGGGCCTGCAAACCACCGTTGATCTGATCAAAGGTATCCTTGAAACGGTTGCGGGTTTCCTTGTCGATCTTGCGAATGACATTTTCCAGGGTCTCCAGCGCTTCCACCAGATCATCGTTTTGGGCGTCCAGGTAACGCTTGCGCTCGGACTGTTGCTGGTACTCATCGATGGCCGCCAGGTTGATCGCTCCCAGGCGCTGGATGCGCTGGGCAATGCGCTCGAGTTCTTCCTCGGCGTCTTTCTCGTTGGCGCCCGCCACCAGGGTGGCGAGAACACCATCGAGGTCGTAGCCATCCTCCAGCAATTGGTCCTGCAAGGCCTTGCGGCGCACCGTCAGGGCTTGCCATTCCATGCGCTGTTGTTCCATCTGGCCGCGGATCAGTTGCGATTGCTGCTCGGCCTGGCTACGACGTTTTTCGGCGTCGCGCAGTTCACGGTCAGCGTCCTCCAACGCGATCTGCGCGGTCTTGAGTTCTTCATCGACGCTCATACGCTTGTCGAGCAACTCTTCGAGCTTGAGGCGCAGCTCTTCCAGCGGTGCCTCGCCCTCCTCCAGATTGAGGCTCAATTGTTCGCGCTTTTCGGTGAGGCGCTCGGACTGCATTTCCAGCCGTTCCAAGGCCTGGCGCGTGGAATCGTGCTGGGCCTTGAGCGAGCCCAGGCGTACCGCCAACTGATGGGCATGATCCTTGTGCTGGCGCGCTTCCTGGCGCACCCGGTCCAGGCGCTCTCGAAGGCTGTCGCGTTGGGCCAGCAGCAATTCACGTTGCTCGGTATCCAGCGCCATTGCGTCGAGGGCTTCCTGCAGTTGCAGGCGCGCCTCGCCGATCTGTTCGTGCTCCAACGCCCGCTGCTCGCCCAACTCGGCGATTTCTTCGTCGAGACGGGTCCGACGCAGGGCCAATTGTTCAACCTTGGCCTTGCCGGCCGACAGCTGCGCCTTGAGTTCGCCCTGCTGGCGCGCTTCATCTTGCAACAGCCGACGCAGATGCTCACGGCCGTTTTCCTGTTGACGCTGTTGAGCCCGCAGGTTCTGCAATTCGGTTTCCAAGGCTTCGACGCTGGCCTCACGTTCCTCGCGCTCGGCGCCCAGGCGCTGGATTTCCTGGCCGCGCGCGAGCATGCCGCTCTCGGCTTCGCCAGCCCGGCGCACCCGCAGGAAATGCCGTCCCACCCAATACCCATCACGGCTGATCAGGCTTTCGCCGGACGCCAATTGCCCGCGCAAGGCCAAGGCTTGCTCAAGGCTGTCCACCGGCTTGACCTGTCCCAGCCAGGGCGACAGGTCAACCCGGGCTTCGACTTTGTCCAACAGACTGCCCGGCACCCGCACGCCATCGCCGGCCGGGCTGAGCAGGCGCAGATCGCCCTGGCTGAAGCCCGACAGGTCGAAGCCGGCGAAATCATCGACCAGCACCGCTTGCAAGTCGGCGCCCAGCACGGTTTCTACCGCCAGCTCCCAACCGGCATCGACCTTCAGGCCTTCGGCCAGGCGCGGACGCTCGGCAAGGTGCTGATCGCGCAACCATTCGGCGGTGCCGGTGCCTGGGTCCAACGCGGCCTGTTGCAAGGCTTCCAGCGAGGCCAGGCGCCCGTTGAGCCGCTGTAATTCGCCCTGGGCCTGCTGCTGGTTCTGCAAGGCCAGTTGCAAGGCCTGGCGCAGTTGCTCAAGGCGTTCGACCTGAGCGTCTTCACTGGCCTGCAAATCTTCGAGCGTGGCTTCGCTGGTGGCGAGCTGCTCGCTCAGTTCCAGGATCGCGGCGTCTTCCGGGTCCGCCGCAAGCAACGCCCGCTCTTCGGACAAGCGACGCTGGCGCTCGGCGAGGCGCTCCATGCTGGTTTCCAATTGCTGGATGCGCGATTGCTGGACTTCAGCCTGACGCCGCGGTTCGGCCGAGGTCAGGTTGAAATTGTCCCACTGCTCCTGCCAGCCATGCATGCTCAGCTCGGCTTCTTCCAGGGCCGCAGCAGCCTCTTCGGCGGCGGCACTGGTGAGTTCCTGCTCCGGCGTGAGCCGTTCCAGTTCTTCGCCAAGCGTTAGCAGCAACGTGCGGTCGTGGCCCAGGTGCGATTCGGTTTCCAGGCGTGCGCGCTCGGCCTCCTTCAAGTCGTCCTGCAACTGGCGCAAGCGTTGCTGGCCATGCTGGATGCTCTGCTCGACCCGGGCGATGTCGCCACCCACGGAGTAAAAGCGCCCCTGCACCAGATTAAAGCGCTCGGACAGGTCATGGTGCCCATCGCGCAGGCGCTCGATGGCGGCATCGGCGTTGCGCTGCTCGGCCACCAGCGCTTCGAAGCTGACTTCCTGGTTGCCGATGATCGCCTCGCGCTGGCCGACCTGTTCGTTCAGCGCCTGCCAGCGCAGGGCCGACAGCTGGGCCTTGAGCTGGCGCTCCTCGCCCTTGTATTCCTGATATTTCTTTGCCGCCTCGGCCTGACGGTGCAAGCGTTCGAGCTGGCGTTCGAGTTCTTCGCGAAGGTCGGTCAGGCGCGCGAGGTTTTCATGGGTACGGCGGATACGGTTCTCGGTCTCGCGCCGGCGCTCCTTGTATTTGGAAATGCCGGCGGCTTCTTCGATAAAGTTGCGCAAGTCTTCAGGCTTGGCCTCGATCAGCTTGGAAATCATGCCCTGTTCGATGATCGAGTAGCTGCGCGGCCCCAGGCCAGTACCGAGGAAGATGTCGGTAATATCCCGCCGACGGCACTTGGTGCCGTTGAGGAAATAGCTGTTCTGGCTGTCGCGGGTCACTTTGCGGCGAATGGATATTTCCGCGTAGGCTGCGTACTCGCCAACCAGCGTGCCGTCGGAGTTGTCGAAGACCAGCTCGATGCTCGCCTGGCTCACTGGCTTGCGACTGGTGGAGCCGTTGAAGATGACGTCGGTCATCGACTCGCCACGGAGGTTTTTCGCCGAGCTTTCGCCCATCACCCAGCGCACGGCGTCGATGATGTTCGATTTGCCGCAGCCATTGGGCCCTACCACCGCCGCCATGTTGCTGGGGAAGTTCACCGTCGTCGGGTCGACGAAGGATTTGAACCCCGCCAGCTTGATGCATTTGAGCCGCACGTCAGGCCGCCGTCAGCGCCGAGACCACAAGATCGCAACTGCGCTGGGCGTATGCCGTGAGCACGATGCGGATCTGTGGCAAATCACGGGCCAGCACGGCGGCGAGCAGGCGCTGGAACAACTCTAGGAACTCGCTCATTTCCGCCTTGCGCTGTTCGAGGGCCAGGAAATAGGCGCGGCTCATGGCCGGCTGCAGGTTCTCGACGGTTTCCTGCAAGTAAGGGTTGTTGGCAAAGGGATAGGCGGCGCGCATCACGCTGAAACTTTCGTCGACGAAGGTACGGATGTCTTGGCGCTCATAGGCGTCGTTGAGGCGCTGCTGGATCGCGACGAACGGCGCCATGTCGGCCTGTTCTTTCCAACCATGGGCCACGGCGTTGCCCAGCAGGATGTACAGCTCGCTCATCAATGCACAAAGGCTGCGCACCTTGTGTTCGGTCAGCTCGGTGACGTGCGCACCCCGGCGCGGCAGGATCGCGATCAAGTGGCGTCGCTCCAGGATCAGCAAGGCCTCGCGGACCGAGCCGCGGCTGACGTTGAGCGCCAGCGTGACCTTCTGCTCCTGGATGCGCTCTCCCGGTTTCATTTCGCCGCGAATGATGCGCTCGGCGAGATGATGGGCGATTTGCTCGGCGAGGCTGTCCGGGGCCTTGAACGTCATGGTTGTCCTTCAAACTCTTAGATCTGCACAAGCGGCGCAGTGTAGCGCACTCGATACGTCATGGCGCAGGGCCTGCACCGGGTTTTGGCACGATATAAGCAAAAATCCAGTGGAACGAAGCTTGCTCCTACAGAGTGACCATACTCAATGAATAGGTTGTCAATCGACAAAGCGGATTTTTCTTGACCCTTAAGTCAGAAACTCATTGACCGAAAAGTCAGAACTGCTAAATTCAGCCCACGTCGATACAACAATAATGAATCTGCGAGGCCTTCCGTGATCCAGTTTTTACTCAACCAGGAACTCCGTAGCGAGCACGCCCTGGACCCGAACCTGACCGTGCTTGACTATCTGCGCGAACACGTTGGTAAACCCGGCACCAAGGAAGGCTGCGCCAGCGGCGACTGCGGCGCGTGCACTGTCGTGGCTGGCGAACTGGAAACGGACGCAGATGGCCGCGAACGCATTCGCTACCGCAGCCTCAATTCGTGCCTGACATTCGTCTCCTCGCTGCACGGCAAGCAACTGATCAGCGTCGAAGACCTCAAGCACCAGGGCCAACTGCACAGTGTCCAGCAGGCAATGGTCGATTGCCACGGCTCGCAATGCGGTTTCTGCACGCCGGGCTTCGTCATGTCGCTGTTCGCCTTGCAGAAAAACAGCGAGCAGCCCGACGCTCACAAGGCCCACGAAGCCCTGGCCGGCAATCTGTGCCGCTGCACCGGCTATCGGCCGATCCTGGACGCCGCCGCCCAGGCGTGTTGCGGCAAGCAGCCGGATCAGTTCGATACCCGCGAGGCCGAGACCATCGCCCGCCTCAAAGCCATCGCCCCCACCGAGACCGGCGAACTCAACAGCGGCGACAAGCGTTGCCTGGTGCCGCTGACCGTGGCCGACCTGGCCGATCTCTACGACGCCTATCCGCAGGCGCGACTGTTGGCCGGCGGTACGGACCTGGCCCTGGAAGTCACGCAATTTCATCGCGCCCTGCCGGTGATGATCTACGTCGGCAACGTCGCCGAACTCAAGCGCGTCGAGCGTTTCGACGATCGCCTGGAAATCGGCGCAGCCACCCCTCTTTCCGATTGCTACGAAGCCTTGCAAGCCGAATACCCGGATTTCGGCGAGCTGCTGCAGCGCTTCGCCTCGTTGCAAATCCGCAATCAGGGCACCCTAGGCGGTAACATCGGCAACGCCTCGCCGATTGGCGACTCGCCACCCCTGCTGATCGCCCTCGGCGCGCAGATTGTCCTGTGCAAAGGCCAGGTCCGTCGCACCCTGGCCCTGGAAGACTACTTCCTCGATTACCGGGTCACCGCACGGCAGGAAAGCGAATTCATCGAAAAGATCATCGTGCCCCGGGCCAACGCCGAACAGGCGTTCCGCGCCTACAAGGTTTCCAAGCGCCTGGACGATGACATTTCCGCCGTCTGCGCGGCGTTCAACCTGCGCATCGAAAACGGTGTGGTCCAGGACGCTCGCGTCGCCTTCGGCGGCATGGCCGCCACGCCCAAGCGCGCCAAGCATTGCGAAGCCGTCCTGATCGGTGCGCCATGGAAAAACAGCACCATCGAACGCGCCTGCATCGCCTTGGCCGAGGACTTCACGCCGCTCTCGGACTTCCGCGCCAGCAAGGAGTACCGCCTGCTCAGCGCCCGCAACCTGCTGCGCAAATACTTCATCGAACTGCAAACGCCGCACATCGAGACTCGGGTGACCGCTTATGTCTAACCATCACGCCGTAGAGAAGACCCAAACAGAACTGGCGGAGCTGTTCGCCCGCGACCTCACCACGGGCGTGGGTCGCAGCGTCAAGCACGACAGCGCCGCCAAGCACGTGTCCGGCGAAGCGCAGTACATCGATGACCGCCTGGAATTTCCGAATCAGTTGCACGTCTACGCCCGGCTGTCGGACCGCGCCCACGCCCGGATCCTGAGCATCGATACCACGCCGTGCTACGCCTTCGAAGGCGTGCGCATCGCCATTACCCACCAGGATATTCCGGGCCTGAAGGACATCGGCCCGCTGCTGCCCGGTGACCCGCTGCTGGCGATCGACGACGTGCAATTCGTCGGCCAGCCGGTGCTGGCCGTTGCTGCCAAAGACCTTGAGACCGCACGCAAGGCCGCCATGGCCGCAATCATCGAATACGAAGACCTGGAACCGGTGCTGGACGTGGTCGAAGCACTGCGCAAGCGGCACTTCGTGCTCGACAGCCACACCCACCAGCGCGGCGATTCAGCCACGGCACTGGCAAGCGCCGAACATCGCATCCAGGGCTCGCTGCACATCGGCGGCCAGGAACACTTTTATCTGGAAACCCAGATTTCCTCGGTGATGCCGACCGAAGACGGCGGCATGATCGTCTACTGCTCGACCCAGAACCCCACCGAAGTGCAGAAACTGGTGGCCGAAGTGCTCGGCGTGTCGATGAACAAGGTCGTGGTGGACATGCGCCGCATGGGCGGCGGCTTTGGCGGCAAGGAAACCCAGGCCGCCAGCCCGGCGTGCCTGTGTGCCGTCATCGCACATCTCACCGGCCAACCAACGAAGATGCGCCTGCCCCGGGTCGAGGACATGCTGATGACCGGCAAGCGCCATCCCTTCTATATCGAATACGACGTCGGCTTCGACAGCACCGGCCGCCTGCATGGCATCGCCCTGGAACTGGCAGGTAACTGTGGCTGCTCGCCGGATTTGTCGGCCTCGATCGTCGACCGGGCGATGTTCCATGCCGACAACGCCTACTACCTGGGCGATGCAACCATCAACGGCCACCGCTGCAAGACCAACACTGCGTCGAACACCGCTTATCGGGGTTTCGGCGGGCCCCAAGGCATGGTCGCCATCGAAGAAGTGATGGATGCCATCGCCCGGCACCTGGGGCTCGATCCCCTGGCCGTGCGCAAGGCCAACTACTACGGCAAGACCGAACGCAACGTTACGCACTACTACCAGACCGTCGAGCACAACATGCTCGAGGAAATGACCGCCGAGCTTGAAGAAAGCAGCCAATACGCCGAGCGTCGCGAAGCGATCCGCCGCTACAACGCAGGCAGCCCGATCCTGAAGAAAGGCCTGGCGCTGACGCCGGTCAAGTTCGGCATTTCGTTCACCGCCAGCTTCCTCAACCAGGCCGGGGCGCTGATCCACGTCTACACCGACGGCAGCATCCACCTGAACCATGGCGGCACGGAAATGGGCCAGGGCCTGAACACCAAGGTCGCCCAGGTGGTGGCCGAGGTGTTCCAAGTGGAAATGGACCGCGTGCAGATCACCGCGACCAACACCGACAAGGTACCGAACACCTCGCCGACCGCAGCCTCCAGTGGCGCCGACCTGAACGGCAAGGCGGCGCAGAATGCCGCCGAAACCATCAAGCGGCGCCTGGTGGAATTCGCCGCGCGCCAGTACAAGGTCAGCGAGGAAGACGTGGAGTTCCACAACGGCCATGTGCGGGTGCGCGATCACATCCTGACGTTCGAGGCGCTGGTGCAGCAGGCCTATTTCGCCCAGGTCTCGCTGTCGAGCACCGGTTTCTACAAAACCCCGAAAATCTACTACGACCGCAGCCAGGCCCGTGGCCGCCCCTTCTACTACTACGCCTACGGCGCGGCGTGTGCCGAAGTGATCGTCGACACGCTGACCGGCGAATACAAGATGCTGCGCACCGACATCCTCCACGACGTCGGCGCCTCGCTGAACCCGGCCATCGACATCGGCCAGGTCGAGGGTGGTTTCATCCAGGGGATGGGCTGGCTGACCATGGAAGAATTGGTATGGAACGACAAAGGCAAGCTGATGACCAATGGCCCGGCCAGCTACAAGATCCCCGCAGTGGCCGACATGCCTCTGGACCTACGGGTCAGGCTGGTGGAGAACCGCAAGAATCCTGAAGACACCGTGTTCCACTCCAAGGCCGTGGGCGAGCCGCCCTTCATGCTCGGCATCGCGGCGTGGTGCGCGATCAAGGACGCCGTGGCGAGCCTGGGCGATTACCGGCATCAACCGAGAATCGACGCCCCGGCGACGCCAGAGCGGGTGTTGTGGGGGTGTGAGCAGATGCGTGGGTTGAAGACAGTCAAGGTTGAGGAAGCTGAAGCCGAAGTGGCTTCGCTCTAGACCGCGGCGCGGCCTTCGCGAGCAAGGCGGCCGAACAGACAACAGAGATGTCGAGGTGAACATGTACAACTGGATCAGCGCCCTCGCCGACCTGCAAACCCGCGGTGAACCCTGCGTGCTGGTGACGATCATCGAAGAGCTCGGCTCTACGCCGCGCAACGCCGGCTCGAAAATGGTCATCAGCGCCAGCCAGACATTCGACACCATCGGTGGCGGGCACCTGGAATACAAGGCGATGGAAATCGCCCGGAACATGCTTGCCTGTGGCCGGCAGGACACGCATCTGGAGCGCTTCAGCCTCGGCGCCAGCCTGGGCCAGTGCTGCGGTGGCGTCACCGTGTTGCTGTTCGAACCCATGGGCCAGGTCCAGGCGCAGATCGCCGTGTTCGGCGCCGGCCATGTCGGTCGCGCCCTGGTGCCGTTGCTGGCGAGCCTGCCCTGCAAGGTGCGCTGGATCGACTCGCGGGAAGCCGAATTCCCCGAACAGCTGCCCCACGGCGTGCGTAAGATCGTCACCGAAGAGCCGCTGGATGAAGTCGACGATTTGCCCGCCGGCAGCTACTGCATCGTCATGACCCATAACCATCAGCTCGACCTGGAGCTGAGCGCTGCAATTCTCAAGCGCAACGACTTTGCCTACTTCGGCCTCATCGGCTCGAAGACCAAGCGGGTCAAGTTCGAACACCGCCTGCGTGATCGCGGTTTCGACAGCGGCACCCTGCAACGCATGCGTTGCCCGATGGGCATCGGCGAAGTCAAAGGCAAGCTGCCTGTGGAAATCGCCATCTCCATCGCCGGCGAAATCATCGCCACCTATAACGCGGATTTCGGCCAGCACACCTCGCGCGCCGAACCCATCGCCAAGTTGCTGCCGGCTTCACGCCGCAGCCAGCGTTAAATCTTTTATCGAGACAGACCATGCCCCTGACACGCAAAGCCTACCGCGCCGCCCTGCTCCACAGTCTCGCCGACCCGGCCGAGGTCGGTATCGAGGCGTCCCATGAGTATTTCGAGGACGGCCTGCTGGTGGTGGAAAACGGCCGGATCAGCGCCATCGGCTACGCCAGCGACCTGCTGCCGACCTTGGCGGCGGACATCGAAGTCGCCCATTACCCGAACGCACTGATCACTCCCGGCCTGATCGACACGCACATCCACCTGCCACAAACCGGGATGGTGGGCGCCTATGGCGAACAACTGCTGGATTGGCTCAACACCTACACCTTTCCCTGCGAAAGTCAGTTCGCCGATGAAGACCACGCCAAGGCGGTGGCGGATATTTTCGTCAAGGAACTACTGCGCAATGGCACGACCACAGCCCTGGTGTTCGGCAGCGTGCACCCGCAATCGGTGAACGCGTTTTTTGAAGTGGCCGAGAAGCTCGACCTGCGCATGATCGCCGGCAAAGTGATGATGGATCGCAACGCCCCCGACTACCTCGTCGACACCGCCGAATCCAGCTACACCGAAAGCAAGGCGCTGATCGAACGCTGGCACGGCAAGGGTCGCCTGCACTACGCCGTGACGCCGCGCTTCGCCCCCACCAGCACCCCGGAACAACTGACCCTGGCCGGCCAATTACTGGGTGAATACCCGGACTTGTACATGCAGACCCACATCAGTGAAAACCTGCAGGAAGTGCAGTGGGTCAAGGAGCTGTTTCCCGAGCGCAAGGGTTACCTGGACGTCTACGATCACTACCAACTGCTCGGCGAGCGCTCGGTGTTCGCCCACGGCGTGCACCTGTGTGACGACGAATGCGCACGCCTGGCACAAACCGGTTCGGCCATCGCCTTCTGCCCGACCTCGAACTTTTTCCTCGGCAGCGGCCTGTTCAACCTGCCGATGGCCGAGAAGCACAAGGTGAATGTGGGATTGGGCACCGATGTCGGTGGCGGCACCAGTTTTTCGCTGCTGCACACCCTGAACGAAGCCTACAAGGTGATGCAATTGCAGGGGGCGCGGCTGAGCCCGTTCAAATCGCTGTACCTGGCCACCCTCGGCGGCGCCCGCGCTCTGCGCCTGGAGGACAAGATCGGGACGTTGCAGCCGGGGACGGACGCGGATTTCCTGGTGCTGGACTACAACGCAACGCCGCTGTTGAGCTATCGCCTCAAGCAGGCCAAGGACATTGCCGAGCGGCTGTTCGTGTTGATGACGCTGGGGGATGACCGGGCGGTGGCGCAGACGTATGCGGCTGGAAGGCTGGTGCACCAGCGCTAGATATCAGCGCCAGTGGAATAGTATTCGCGAACAGGCTAGCGAGCCTGCTCGCGAAGGGCGCAGCTCGGTACGACTGAATCAACTCGATCAGAGCTTGGCAGGCGTACGCCCCGGCTTCTTGCTCTGCAACAAATGCGAGAACACCGCATGCAAGTCATCCGACGCGCTTTCTTCGTCGAGGTTGAGCTTGCTGTCGATGTGGTCCATGTGGTGCATCATCAGGTTCACTGCCAAGGCCGCGTCGCGGGCCTCGATGGCGTCGATCAATTGGGTGTGTTCGTCATAGGAGCAGTGCGAGCGGTTGCCGCTTTCGTACTGCGCAATGATCAATGAGGTCTGGGACACCAGGCTGCGCTGGAAACTGATCAGCGGGGCATTTTTCGCCGCTTCGGCCAGCTTGAGGTGGAATTCGCCCGACAACCGGATGCCGGCGCCACGGTCGCCACGGGAAAAACTGTCGCGCTCGTCGCTGACCATCTGCCTCAACTCGGCGAGCTGCTCGGCAGTGGCGTGCTGGACCGCCAACTCCGTGATCGCCTTCTCCACCAAGCGCCGGGCGAAGAACACCTGGCGAGCTTCCTCGACGCTAGGGCTTGCCACCACTGCACCACGATTGGGCCGCAGCAGCACCACGCCTTCATGGGCCAGGCGTGACAGTGCACGGCGAATGATGGTGCGGCTGACCCCGAAAATCTCCCCAAGTGCCTCTTCGCTCAATTTGGTACCGGGCGCCAGGCGCTGTTCGAGGATGGCCTCGAAAATGTGCGCATAGACAATGTCGTCCTGGGTTCCGCTGCGGCCGGCTTTGCCTGCTCGCGGTTGTTTCTTGAGGGGCTGCAACTGTTCGTTCATGGGCACTCGAGTCGGGAGAACTGCGGCGATTTAACCGTGACTGTAATACGGCACAGCGGGTCGCTGGCAAGTATCGCGTAAAAAACACGTCGATTGTACACAACCTCTGATGGCAACACGACTGTACGGCTATTTGCGGACACGGCTGTATTGCAACCGATGATGAGGTTGAGTTTAGGCTTGAACCTCGGTTTTGTGGCGAAGGAGCTTGCTACCGCAGGATTGCGCAGCAATCCCCCCGCACAAGCAACGGCTCGCCCAAGTCCAGACAATCTACAACAAGGATCACCGCCCACCATGACCGAAGTCACGACCGCGCCACTTCGTCCATTGGCCGATACATCGCCCTCGGCCATTGTCGCCGGCTTCATCGCCATGATGACCGGCTACACCAGCTCCCTGGTGCTGATGTTCCAGGCCGGGCAAGCGGCGGGCCTGACCAGCGGCCAGATTTCCTCATGGATCTGGGCCATTTCCATCGGCATGGCGGTGTGCTCCATCGGCCTGTCGCTGCGCTACCGCACGCCCATCACCATCGCCTGGTCGACACCCGGCGCGGCGTTGCTGATTACCAGCCTCGGCGGCGTGAGTTATGGCGAGGCGATCGGTGCGTATATCACATGCGCCATCCTGGTCACGATCTGCGGCCTGACCGGTAGCTTCGAGCGCTTGGTCAAGCGTATTCCAGCCTCGCTCGCGGCGGCGCTGCTGGCGGGTATCCTGTTCAAGATCGGCAGCGAGATCTTCGTCGCCGCCCAGCATCGCACCGGCCTGGTGCTGGGGATGTTTTTTACCTACCTGATCATCAAGCGCCTGTCGCCGCGTTATGCCGTGCTGGCGGCGCTGCTGGTCGGCACGGCGCTGTCGGGCCTGCTTGGGCTCCTGGATTTCAGCGGTTTCGCCCTGGAAGTCGCGACGCCGGTCTGGACCACGCCGCACTTTTCCCTGGCAGCCACCATCAGCATCGGCGTCCCGCTGTTCGTGGTGGCAATGACCTCGCAAAACATGCCCGGCATCGCGGTATTGCGCGCCGATGGCTACAACGTGCCGGCCTCGCCGTTGATCACCAGCACCGGCATCGCTTCGTTGTTGCTGGCGCCGTTCGGCTCGCATGGCATTAATCTGGCGGCCATCAGCGCGGCCATCTGCACCGGGCCCCACGCCCACGAAGATCGCAACAAGCGCTACACGGCGGCGGTCTGGTGCGGGATTTTCTACGGGGTCGCCGGGGTGTTCGGCGCGACGCTGGCGGCGTTGTTCGCGGCATTGCCGAAGGAACTGGTGCTGTCGATTGCGGCGCTGGCACTGTTCGGGTCGATCATCAATGGCCTGAGCATCGCCATGAACGAAGTGAAGGAACGGGAAGCGGCGCTGATCACCTTCATGGTCACGGCGTCGGGGCTGACGCTGTTTTCCATTGGTTCGGCATTCTGGGGAATTGTCGCGGGGGTATTGACGCTGCTGATCCTGAACTGGCGTAGCGCCTGACAACTTATAAAGCTTCGCGGCCTGGCATGTCCCCATAAATGGCAGGCACAAAAAAACCGGCACCCGTAAAGGTCGCCGGTTTTTTTCTACACCATCAAGCCTTCGGATTGATCGGCTTTTCCGGATACCACACGTCCAGCAGCGGGCTGACTTCAACGCTGGTCAGCTCAGGACGGGCTTTGAGCCAGGCTTCTACGGCAGCGCGCTGCTCTTCGGTGACCGAGCCACGCTTCTGCAGGCAAACCAGACCGTAGTCGTCACCGCCGACATAACCCAGGCCGTTGGCTTCCATGGCTTCTTTCAGGAAAGCGTCGAGGAAAGCGTCAATAGCCTCATCGGCCAGATCTTCTTTGAAATCCAGGTTCAGTTCGAAACCCAGCTCTTGAAATTCATCCACGCACAGCTTTTTGCGCAGACGCTGGGAACGGTTAGTCGCCATTGAAACAATCCTCATAAGTAATAACGGCCGGCACTTTACCAGTTTGGTGCGTCGATTGCCCGACTGATCGGGCATCTACCCCTACCGCCGGTAAAAAAATACCGCTTCGGCGGGCTTGGGCACGGCACAAGCCGTTGCGCCTTGGGGCATAATGCCGAACATTCATGACCGTTGAGGACGTTCATTTTCATGTCCTCGTCTTTTTCCCCCTCGCCTGCAGGGTTTTACTTCACATGATCAAATCTTTGCGTCCACTGCTCCTGGCCAGCCTTCTTCTTCCCTTGGCCCTTCCTGCTTCCACCAGCGCCGCCACCATCAACACCGCCCTGTCGCCCAATGTGCAAAAAGCGCTGAAGAACAGCAAACTGCAAGACAACGCTCTCTCCCTGGTAATGGTTCCGCTCAACGGCCCGGGCATGCCGACGCTGTACAACGCCGATGTCTCGGTGAACCCAGCGTCCACCATGAAACTGGTAACAACCTATGCAGCCCTGGAAATGCTCGGGCCGAACCATCAGTGGAAAACCGAGTTCTACACCGACGGAACCCTCAATGGCGGGATCCTCAATGGCAACCTGTACCTCAAGGGCGGCGGCGATCCCAAGCTGAACATGGAAAAGCTCTGGCTGTTGATGCGCGACTTGCGGGCCAACGGTGTGCAACAGGTGACGGGCGACCTGGTGCTCGATCGCAGCTTTTTCATCCAGCCGCAATTGCCCGAGTTCAACGATGACGGCAATGACGAGAACAAACCCTTCCTGGTCAAGCCGGACTCGCTGCTGGTCAACCTCAAGGCCTTGCGCTTCGTGGCCCGCAATGACGGCGGCCGGGTGCTGGTGTCGGTGGAACCGCCGATTGCCAGCATTCGCATCGAAAACGTGGTCAAGGCCGTCAATGGCAAGCAATGTGCCGGCGGCGTTCGCTACAACCCCGTAGCCCAGGCCGATGGCAGCATGACCGTCACCGTCAGCGGCCAACTGGGTGAAGGTTGCAGCTCCCAGACCTACCTGTCGCTGCTCGATCACGCCACTTACACCGCGGGTGCCGTGCGGGCGATCTGGAAGGAGCTGGGCGGCAGCATCCAGGGCAACGACCGCCTGGCCGCGACGCCAAAGAGCGCCAAGCTGCTGGCCCGGGCATTCTCGCCGGACCTGGCGGAGATCATCCGCGACATCAACAAATACAGTAACAACACCATGGCCCAGCAACTGTTCCTGAGCCTGGGCGCGGAATTTCGCAACGAGGCAGACGGTGACGACGCCAAGGCTGCGCAACGTGTTGTGCGCCAATGGCTGGCCAAGAAAGGCATCACGGCGCCGCACCTGGTGATGGAGAATGGCTCGGGCCTGTCCCGCGCGGAACGGGTCAGCGCCCGGGAAATGGCAGCGATGCTGCAAGCGGCATGGCGCAGCCCGTACGCGGCGGAGTTTGTCAGTTCGATGCCCATCGCCGGCACCGACGGCACCATGCGCAAACGCCTGAAGACCACCGCCATGGCCGGCGAAGCCCACATAAAGACCGGCACGTTGAATACCGTGCGCGCCATCGCCGGCTACAGCCGCGACATCAACGGCAATACCTGGGCGGTGGTGGCGATCCTCAACGATCCGAAGCCATGGGGCGCTTCCTCTGTGCTGGACCAAGTGCTGCTGGATCTGTATCGCCAGCCGAAACTGCCGCAGGCGGCTTCGCTGCTCTGATCGCAGAGGCTGGTGTGGGAGCGGGCTTGCTCGCTCCCACAGCCAGGTTGCATATCCCAGGCTGCTTGCTACCCCGCCTGCACCTCCACCCGATCCCTTCCAGCCTGCTTCGCCGCATACACCCCGGCGTCAGCCCGCAGCAACAACGCATCGGCACCTTCGCCGGCGCGCCAACTGGCGACGCCGAAACTCGCGGTGATGACGCCGACGTCATCGATCGGCGCGCTTCGAAGGCCGTCCCACAACCCCAACGCCAGCGTGTAGGCACTTTCGCTATCCGTATTCGGACACAGCACCACGAACTCCTCCCCACCCAACCGGCAGAACACATCGGTGCGGCGCAATCGCTGGGTGATCCGCTGGCAGACCGCCTGCAATACCCGATCCCCCACCGCATGGCCGTGCTGGTCGTTGATGCGCTTGAAATGATCAATATCGAGCATGATCACCGTCAGGTCCCCGGAGCCGCGCTCGACCCGGGTCATTTCCGACGTAAGGCGTTCCTGGAAGTAGCGCCGGTTGCGAATTCCGGTCAAGGCGTCGGTGACCGACAGCGCCCGCAACTCTTCCTCGACGCGCTTGAGGTCGGAAATATCCGAAATATAGCCGTGCCACAACACACCGCCGCCCGGCAACTGTTCAGGTGTCGCCTCGCCTCGCACCCAACGCAGGCCGCGATGCGGCAGTTGCACGCGATATTCTTCTCGCCAAGGGCTCAAGGTATCGGCCGACGTGCGAATCGAGGCGCGCACGCGTGCACTGTCCAATGGATGGATACGCGAGAAAATCGCTTCAGCGTGCCGCACCAGCACATCCGGCTCCAGTTCATAGATGTCGCGGATGCCATCGCTGGCGTAGATCACACTGAAGCCGCCATTGAAATCCATCTTGAACTGGTAGATGCCACCAGGCACATGGGCGCTGAGTTTCTTCAACAAAAGATCCCTTGCCGCCAGCGCCTCGTGGACGCGCTTGCGCTCGGTGATGTCGATGCAGATCGCCAGGTGCCCGACCCATAAGCCCTGGTCATCGAGTACCGGCGCGGCCAACATGTTGACCGTCAGGTGGCTGCCGTCGCGGCGCACCAGGGTCCACTCGCGGGCCTGCTGTCCACCCTGTTCGCCACCCTCGAGCAACATCGCATGGCACGTGGGGATCGGTTTGCCAAAGCGGGCCGCCAGCTGTGCGGCACGGTACTGCAATTCGCGGGGAACATGGAGGCTCTCCAGGGTCATGCTTTGCAGGACATCGCAGCTGCGGTAGCCGAGCATCTGTTCGGCGCCGGCATTGAAGGTGGTTATCACACCGCGCAGGTCGGTGGCGATGATCGCAACCTGTGTCGCGGCGTCCAGCACGCCTTTCAATTGGCCATGGGTGCCGCGCAGTTCCGATTCCCTGGCGCGCAGTTCCCGGGTTCGCTGCTCCACCAATGCCAAGGCACGTTGCCGTTGACTGACCAGCATATAAAGCAAGGCGCTGAGCAACAGGCTGATCAAGCCTCCCAGCACCGTGAGGCTGATCACGCTGGAATGACTGCTCGACAGGAATGCAAGACTGGGCCGCAACTCTATGCGGAAGTCATGATCGGCGAGGCGCACCATCCGTACCGCCGACAAGTCGCTTTCGCCCGGCCGGTTCGAGGTTTCGAACAGGAGTTCCCAAGGGAGCTCGTGGGCGGAATCAAGCACGCGCATCGACAGGTTGTCATCGTCAACCTCCGGCAGGCCATCGGCGACCAACTGGCGCATGCTGATCGCCGCCACCACGTAACCGAACGGCTCGCCGGCTGATTGCTTGAAAACAGGCGCTGCCAGCATGACTCCACGGGAAAGGGCCGGATCGCCTCCAATCAGGTCTATGGGCTCGGAAACCACCAAGGCGCTATGCTGACGGGCCCGTTCAAGTGTGGCGCGGCGCATAGGGTGCGAAAGCAAATCCAGGCCCAGCGGCGCGCTAAAGGATGGCTGGCTCTGGACGTACAGCACCGGAACATATTCGTCCCGTTCCTCGGCCACGCGCAGGTTCCCAGCCTCGTCCGGTTCACGCACGGTAAAGGTGCCGGACACTTCGGCCCGTGCCCGTTCTTCAAATGCCTGGCGCTCCCCTTTCAGCACCCGAGGCGCCCAAGCGAAAGCCCAGGTACGCCGCAGCAACGCTTCGGTGTAGCCATGGAATTCGTAGCTGGAAACCCCAGCGGAGTTGGCGAAAAAGCGCCTCAGACTGTCAAGACGTTGCTCTTGGTCCTGGAAACGCTCTTCGAGGCGGGTATAGCGTTCTTCGGCCAACAATTCAAAGCGCTGACGCAATTGCTGGTTGAATTGTTTCAACGTGCCCCAGGCTAACAAACCGGTCAGCAGCAGGCCCGCCACCAGAACCAACCACGCCACTAGCCATGCCGAAACATCTTCGCTGATAAAGCCCAGGATCCTGGGGCGCACCTGATGTAATGCCATACACATAACTCAGAAAAGGACCAGGCGTAGGTAAAGCCCCGGCCACAGCCTAAGTTATAGCTATCTGCCATCACTTTAGCCAGCCCCAGGAATGCCAGGAGCCTTGAATTTCAAGGCTCACATGGATCCAATGCCTGCTCAGCGCGCCATGATTTTCCAGGCGCGGTGGATCTTGCCGTTGCGGGCGAAATCCGGGTCGATGGTCTTGGCGGTGATTTCCTCCACCGCGTAGCGCTCGGCCAGGTTCTCTTCGAGCTGGAACTTGCGGAAGTTGTTGGAGAAATACAGCACGCCGCCCGGCGCCAGGCGCGCCATGGCCAGGTCGAGTAATTGCACGTGGTCGCGCTGCACGTCGAACACCCCTTCCATGCGCTTGGAGTTGGAGAAGGTCGGCGGGTCGATGAAGATCAAGTCGTACTCGTCGCGACTGGCTTCAAGCCAGGCCATGACGTCGCCTTGCTCCAGGCGGTTCTTGTCGGAAAAACCATTGAGCGACAGGTTGCGCCGTGCCCAGTCCAGGTAGGTTTTCGACAGGTCGACGCTGGTGGTGCTGCGGGCACCGCCCTTGGCAGCGTGGACGCTGGCGGTCGCGGTGTAGCAGAACAGGTTGAGGAAACGCTTGCCGGCCGCCTCCTTCTGGATCCGCAAGCGCATCGGCCGGTGGTCGAGGAACAAGCCGGTGTCAAGGTAATCCGTGAGGTTGACCAGCAGCTTCACGCCGCCTTCGTTGACCTCGGTGAACTTGCCCTGGGCGCTCTGGCGCTCGTATTGCTTGGTGCCGCTCTGGCGCTCGCGACGCTTGATGACAACGCGGCTCTTGTCGATATTCAAGGCCTGGGGAATCGCCGCCAGGGCGTCGAACAACCGGGCCGAGGCCTTTTCCGGATCGATGGATTTGGGCGCGGCGTATTCCTGGACATGGACCCAGTCGTGATACAGGTCGATGGCCATCGAGTATTCCGGCATGTCGGCATCGTAGACGCGATAGCACTCCACGCCCTCACGCTTGGCCCATTTGCTCAATTGCTTGAGGTTTTTCTGCAGGCGGTTGGCAAACATCTGCCCACCTTCGCTCAGGCGCGCCTGCTCGACCACGGGAGCCGGCGCCGGCGCTGGCTTGATGGGGTTGCCGTTCTTGTTGTACTGGCGTTCTTGCGGGACATCCGGGGCCTGCTCGTAGGCCGATTGCTCACGCTCGGCCTGGCGTTGCTCCGCAGTGCGGCGCTCGCCGGTAACAAACTGATCCGGCAGCACTTTGATCAACAGCAGCTTGCAAGGCAAGGCGCCGTTCCAGAACGAATATTGCTTGTGGCTGCGAATGCCCATGCGCTTGCCCAGGTCTGGCGCGCCGGTGAACACCGCCGCCTCCCAGTTCAAGCAGGCCTGGCGCAGGCGCTCGCCAAGGTTCTGGTAGAGATACAGCAGGCTGGCCTCATCGCCCAGGCGCTCGCCGTACGGCGGGTTGCAGATCACCAGGCCCTTCTGGTTCTGGTCCGGGCGCGGCTCGAAGGTTGCGACTTCGCCCTGATAGATCTTGATCCACTCGCTCAGCCCGGCGCGCTCGACGTTGTTGCGACCCGGCTGGATCAGCCGCGGGTCGGCCTCGTAGCCACGAATCCACAACGGCGGCTTGGCCAGCCCGGCGGCGGCGCGTTCACTGGCCTCTTCGTGGAGTTTCTTCCACAACGCCGGCACATGGCCGAGCCACGCGGTAAAGCCCCATTGCTGGCGACGCAGGTTCGGCGCCATGTCGGCGGCAATCATCCCGGCTTCCACCAGGAACGTGCCGACACCGCACATCGGGTCAGCCAGCGCCCCGCCTTCGGCGGCAATGCGCGGCCAGCCGGCGCGGATCAGGATCGCGGCAGCGAGGTTTTCCTTCAGCGGTGCCGCGCCTTGCTGCAGGCGATAGCCACGCTGGTGCAAGCTGTGGCCCGAGAGGTCCAGGGAGAGGATCGCTTCGCCACGGTCCAGGCGCAGGTGGATGCGCAGGTCCGGGTTGAGCTTATCGATGGAAGGACGCTCACCCGACGGCGTGCGCAATTTGTCGACGATGGCGTCCTTGACCTTCAGGGCGCCGAAATGCGTGTTGTCGATGCCCGAGCCGTGGCCACTGAACTCAACCGCCAGGGTGCCATCGGCGAGCATGTGGTCTTGCCAATCGACATCCAATACGCCGTGATAAAGATCTTCAGCGTCCTTCATCGGGAAGCGCTTGAGCACCAGCAGCACGCGGTTCGCCAGGCGCGACCACAGGCAGAGCCGGTAGGCCGTCTCCATGTCGGCGCTACCGCGCACCGCCGAGGTGTGCTCGCGCGCCTCTTCAAGGCCAAGCCCTACGGCTTCCTCGAGAAGCAGGCCTTCGAGGCCTTTGGGGCAGGTGAGGAAGAGTTCGAAACGGTCGGACATGGGATTTCCAGAGCCTTTGGCTAAGTGGACCGGGCAACGCATTGCCGGGCCGGGTTCAATCAGGTGCTTTTCTCAAGAGCACCCGCGTGGCACGAAAGTGTGCCGTTCCGTACTCGCCGCTCAGGTTCAAAGAGCTTAGATGCGTGTACAGATAAAAAATTCTGTGCAACAAATTGTGAAAAGTCGTCCCTTTCGTCGAATAATACCCGAGTGCAAAGGGGGGACATTCTCGTTCGATACGGGCAACCGCCTTTCAGCGCAGGGCTGATCATACAGGGGTCTTGCCCGAAAGCGGGTGCCGAACACCTGGTTACTTATCGCACTAACATCTTTATTGTTACGTGCTTATGACAAAACGATCATTCCATCCCTGTGACGCTTTGGTTAGAACTCACCACAGGTTGACGTCGCAACGGCGTCAACACCTTGGCTCGTCACGCCGGCAACGAGCCGCCAACGGCAGAATGATTCTGCCCCGACCTCGATTGAGGTCGACGCTAAGCAACAGTCAACAAGTGAGGGCAACACCCTATGAGAAGACTTAAGCGTGATCCGTTGGAAAGAGCATTTTTACGCGGTTACCAATATGGCGTTGGTGGTAAATCCCGTGAGCTTTGCCCCTTTACTCTACCGTCGGTACGCCAAGCCTGGATCAATGGCTGGCGGGAAGGACGCGGCGACAATTGGGACGGTATGACCGGCACTGCGGGTATCCATAGACTCAACGAACTTCACGCCGTCGGCTGACACAGGGCTTACTACTCGAGAACTCGACAATCTGACACTTGCATCGATTTAACCACGCACGTCCCATCCGGACGGCGGGCTACGGCCCAGGGGGCTCCTTCAGGAGCCCTTTTTAATACCTGGGTTTCCTGGATTTGACCTGCAAATATCGTCGTGGCGACCCGCTAGTCTTCCGAGCTCAGCCCAACGCCGCAATCGCATCCACCGACTCACGAATCAGAGCCGGCCCCTTGTAGATGAAACCCGAGTAAACCTGCACCAGGCTCGCCCCGGCGGTAATCTTCTCGGCGGCGTGCCGGCCTTCGGTAATCCCGCCCGCCGCAATGATCGGCAAGCGTCCCGCCAGTTCACCCGCCAGGACTTTCACGGTGTGGGTGCTCTTTTCACGCACCGGCGCGCCGGACAACCCGCCCGCCTCGTCACCATGCTCCAGCCCTTCGACACCTTGGCGACCCAGCGTGGTGTTGGTGGCGATCACCGCGTCCATGCCGGTCTCGATCAGGGCCTGGGCCACCTGGACGGTCTCCTCATCGCTCATGTCCGGGGCGATCTTGATCGCCAGCGGCACATGCCTGCCATGGATGACCGCCAGTTCCGCACGGCGCCGGGCCAGGTCGGCCAGCAATTGCTTGAGCGAGTCACCGAACTGCAGGCTTCGCAGTCCCGGGGTGTTGGGCGAGCTGACGTTGACGGTGACGTAGCTGGCGTGGGCATAGACCTTGTCCAGGCAGATCAGGTAATCGTCGACGGCGCGCTCCACAGGGGTGTCGAAATTCTTGCCGATGTTAATGCCCAGCACGCCCTTGTACTTGGCCGCCGCGACACGGGTCAGCAAGTGATCGACGCCCAGGTTGTTGAAGCCCATGCGATTGATGATCGCCTCGGCCTGGGGCAGGCGGAACAGTCGTGGCTTGGGGTTGCCCGGCTGCGGACGCGGTGTGACGGTGCCGATCTCCACGAAGCCGAAACCCAACTGCGCAAAGCCGTCGATGGCCGCGCCGTTCTTGTCCAGGCCCGCCGCCAGCCCGACCGGGTTGGGAAACTCCAGGCCCATGACCGTCACCGGCAGTTTCGCCGGAGCCTTGCACAGCAGACCGTTGAGGCCCAAGCGCCCGCCCGCGCCGATCAAGTCCAGTGACAGGTCGTGGGAGGTTTCCGGGGAGAGTTTGAACAGCAGTTCACGGGCCAGGGTGTACATGGGCGGCTTTGACTCGGGCGAGGAAATGAGGCGGCGATTATAGCCGCGCAACGGCGTCGCAAGCGAGGCGCTCGCACAAAAGCGCAGCGCTGGCATATGCCTTGCACCTTTTTGGTCATCAGCGCCCCATGCCAACGACGGAATGTGTGGCGCACTGTTTCAAAGGACAACGGCGTCGGCGTCCGGCCTCCCTGGCCAGGACACGGCGCTTTTTCATGTGGAAGGTGATAGCGATGAATGAAATTCCAGCCACGCCCCTGGCCTGGGTCAATGGCAGCGATGCCCCGGAAAAAAGCGCGATCAACCTTGGCTTCATGGCCTTGAGCGACTGCGCCCCGGTGGTGGTGGCCGCCACCCAGGGCTTCGCGCAACCTTACGGCCTGACGTTGAACCTCAAGCGCCAGGCGTCCTGGGCCAACCTGCGGGACAAGCTGGTCAGCGGCGAAATCGACGCAGCCCACAGCCTGTACGGCCTGGTCTATGCCGTGCACCTGGGCATCGGTGGCGTTGCAGCCACCGACATGGCAGTGCTGATGGGGCTGAATCAGAACGGCCAGAGCATCAACCTTTCCCACGGCCTCCAGGCCCAAGGCGTGACCAGTCCTGAGGCACTGGAACGGCACGTGCACCAAACTCGCCCGAAACTGACCTTTGCCCAGACTTTTCCCACCGGCACCCATGCCATGTGGCTCTATTACTGGCTCGCCGCCCAGGGCATCCATCCTCTCTCGGATGTCGACAGCGTCGTGGTGCCGCCGCCGCAAATGGTCGCGCACCTGCAAGCCGGGCGCATCGACGGCTTCTGCGTGGGCGAGCCGTGGTGCGCCAGCGCGGTGAAACAGAACCTCGGCTTTACCCTGGCGACCACCCAGACCATCTGGCCCGATCATCCGGAAAAAGTCCTCGGGTGTACCCGGGCGTTCGTCGAGCAATACCCCAACACCGCCCGGGCCCTGGTGATGGCGATCCTCGAAGCCAGCCGCTTCATCGAACAAAGCGAGGAGAACCGTCGCAGCACCGCACAACTGCTGAGTGCGCCCGAATACCTCGACGCCCCGCTGGACTGCATCGAGCCGCGCCTGCTGGGCATCTATGCCGACGGCTTGGGCAACAGTTGGCAGGATCCCCATGCCATGCGTTTCCACGGGGGCGGCGAGGTGAACCTGCCATACTTGTCCGACGGCATGTGGTTCATGACGCAGTTCCGCCGCTGGGGCCTGTTGCGCGAAGACCCGGACTACCCGGCCGTCGCCCGCCAGGTCCAGCAGCTCGACCTGTACCGGGAAGCCGCCACGGCGCTGGGCATAGCATCCCCAAGCCAGGACATGCGCAGCAGCCAGCTGATCGACGGCACCATTTGGGACGGCTCGGATCCGGCCGGGTACGCCCGCAGCTTCAAACTGCACGCCTTGAGCGATGCGGCTCCCCTTCTCGCCAGCCGCTGACAGGAGCCACGACCATGCTGCGTATCCTGCTGATCAACGACACCGCGAAAAAAGTCGGCCGCCTGAAGGCCGCCCTGATTGAAGCCGGCTTCGAAGTAATCGACGAATCCGGCCTGACCATCGACCTGCCGGCGCGCGTCGAAACAGTGCGTCCGGACGTGATCCTGATCGATACCGAGTCACCCGGACGCGATGTGATGGAGCAAGTAGTGCTGGTCAGTCGCGACCAGCCACGACCGATCGTCATGTTTACCGACGAGCACGACCCGGATGTGATGCGCCAGGCCATCAAGTCGGGGGTCAGCGCCTATATCGTCGAAGGCATCCACGCCGCGCGCCTGCAGCCGATCCTCGACGTGGCCATGGCCCGTTTCGAGAGCGACCAGGCGTTGCGTGCCCAGCTCCTGGCCCGGGACCAGCAACTGGCCGAACGCAAGCGCATCGAACTGGCCAAGGGCATGCTGATGAAGATGAAGGAATGCAACGAGGAACAGGCCTACACCCTGATGCGCCGCCAGGCGATGAGCCGCCAGCAGAAGCTGATCCAGGTGGCGGAGCAGATCATCGCGATGAATGAGCTGCTCGGCTGAAAGCTTGTAGCACCGGGCCTGCTTGCGAATGGCCTCCCCCGATCTCGCAGGTTGGCACAGATCTCGCTTAAGCAATCCCACAGGTAACCAACGGCGGTTGCCCCACCTACGACAAAGACGTCGCACACCCTCCTCGCCTCTCTGGCGATCCGGGTTGCGGCGTTTTTTTGTTTTGGTCCTGCGGGACCGGTGGTGCGACCACAGGCGGCGCACTGCTCAAAGCACTGACTCATTTCTCGAGACTTTTACAGCTGAGGTGCGCGATGAATTCAAGCTTCTGGAAATCCGGCCACACCCCGACACTGTTCGCGGCCTTCCTCTACTTCGACCTGAGTTTCATGGTCTGGTACCTGCTCGGCCCCCTGGCGGTGCAGATCTCCGCCGACCTGCACCTGACCACCCAGCAACGCGGCCTGATGGTGGCGACGCCGATCCTGGCCGGCGCCGTGCTGCGTTTGTTCATGGGCCTGCTGGCCGACCGGATCTCGCCAAAGACCGCCGGCATGGTGGGCCAGGTGATCGTCATCGGTGCGCTGTTCTGCGCCTGGAAACTGGGCATCCACAGCTATGAACAAGCGCTGCTGCTGGGCCTGTTCCTCGGCGTAGCCGGCGCTTCATTCGCCGTGGCCCTGCCGCTGGCCTCCCAGTGGTATCCGCCGCAACACCAGGGCAAGGCCATGGGCATCGCTGGCGCCGGCAACTCGGGCACCGTGCTCGCGGCGTTGATCGCCCCGGTGATGGCCGTGGCCTTCGGCTGGAGCAACGTGTTCGGCTTCGCGCTGATCCCGCTGGTGCTGACCCTGGTGCTCTTCGCCTGGTTGGCCAAGAACGCCCCCGAGCGCCCCAAGGCCAAATCCATGGCCGACTACCTCAAGGCCCTGGGCGACCGTGACAGCTGGTGGTTCATGTTCTTCTACAGCGTGACCTTCGGCGGTTTCATTGGCCTGGCCAGTGCCCTGCCCGGCTACTTCAACGACCAATATGGCCTGAGCCCGGTCACCGCCGGCTACTACACCGCCGCCTGCGTCTTCGGTGGCAGCCTGATGCGCCCACTGGGCGGCGCCCTGGCGGACCGTTTCGGCGGTATCCGCACCTTGCTCGGCATGTACACCGTGGCGGCCGTCTGCATCGCCGCAGTGGGCTTCAACCTGCCGAGCTCCTACGCGGCACTGGCATTGTTTGTCTGCACCATGCTCGGTTTGGGGGCGGGCAACGGCGCGGTGTTCCAACTGGTGCCACAACGCTTCCGTCGCGAAATCGGTGTGATGACCGGGCTGATCGGCATGGCCGGCGGCATTGGCGGTTTCGCCCTTGCGGCGGGCATGGGCGCGATCAAGCAGAGCACCGGCAGCTATCAACTGGCGCTGTGGTTGTTCGCCAGCCTCGGTGTGCTGGCCTGGTTCGGCCTGCACGGCGTCAAGCGTCGCTGGAGGACCACTTGGGGTTCGGCCGCTGTCACCGCCGCCCGGGTATAACAGCAACCATGAGCCTGCAATTGAGTTTCGCCGAAGCCAGCGCCATCGGCCCACGGGAGGAAAACCAGGACGCCCTGCGCCTGGTCACCCCCGCCCCGGCCCTGGCCGCCAGCAAGGGTTACCTGTTCGCCATCGCCGACGGCGTGAGCCAATGCGCCGATGGCGGGCTGGCCGCCCGTTCGACTTTGCAGGCATTGGCGCTGGACTACTACGCCACGCCGCAAACCTGGGGCGTGGCCCAGGCGCTCGACCGACTATTGTCCGCGCAGAACCGCTGGCTGCAAGCCAACGGTGGCGGGCAACCGCTGCTTACCACCGTCAGCGCCCTTGTACTGCGGGGCCGGCGTTTTACGCTGGCCCACGTCGGCGATTGCCGGGTCTACCGCTGGCACGCCGATCACCTGCAACGCGTCAGTGAGGATCACGTCTGGGAGCAGCAAGGCATGCAACATGTGCTCAAGCGCGCCCTGGGGCTGGATCAGCATCTGGTGCTCGACTTCCTCGACGGCGAACTGCGCGAAGACGAAACCTTCGTGTTGCTCAGTGACGGTGTCTGGGCGGTCCTGGGGGACACAGCCATCGCCGGCATCCTTCGCGACCAACCGGACCTGGACCTCGCCGCGCAGACGCTGGTCAACGCCGCGCACCTGGCCGGTAGCCAGGACAACGCCAGCGCGCTGCTGGTGCGGGTCGATGCGGTGGGCGAAGCCAGCATCGGCGACGCACTGATCCAATTGCAGCAGTGGCCTTTGCCCCCTGCGCTGAAGGCGGGCCAGACGTTCGAAGGCTGGCAGATCGAAGGTCCACTGGGCCAAAGCCAGCAATCGTTGCTCTATCGAGTACGTGACGGCCAAGGCCAACCCTGGCTACTGAAAACCCTGCCCGTGCAGCTACGGGACGACACCCGCGCCGGGCAAGCGCTACTCTCGGAGGAATGGTTTCTCAAGCGGGTCGCGGGCAGGCAATTTCCCGAAGTGCATGGTGTTCCCCAGCGCCAGCATTTGTACTACGTGATGCGCGAATACCCGGGGGCGACCCTGGCCGAGCTGTTCAACCAGGGCGGGCCGCTGCCCCTGGCCCAATGGCAGGACCTGGCCCAACGCCTGGTGCGAGCGGTGGGCCTGCTGCATCGACGGCAGATCTACCACCGCGACATCAAGCCGGAAAACCTGCACCTGGGCGACGATGGCGAATTGCGCTTGCTGGATTTCGGCCTGGCGTATTGCCCGGGCTTGTCCGAGGACCAGGCCAACGTGTTGCCCGGCACGCCCAGCTACATTGCCCCGGAAGCCTTCGGCGGCACCGCCCCCACGGCACAACAGGATTTGTATGCCGTCGGCGTAACCTTGTATTTCTTGCTGACCGGACATTATCCCTACGGCGAGATCGAAGCCTTCCAACGACCGCGCTTCGGCGTGCCGGTCAATGCCAGCCGCTATCGACCGGACCTGGCCGAATGGCTCGGGCAAAGCCTGGAACGCGCGATCGCGGCGGATCCGGACCAGCGTTTTGAAACCGCCGAGGAATGGCTGTTGCTGCTGGAACAAGGCGAGCGCCGTAGCCTGAGCGTAAGGCCCCGGCCGTTGCTGGAACGCGAGCCGCTGAAGGTCTGGCGGACATTGGCATTGGTGTCGTTGGTGATAAATCTGGTGATGCTGTTTCTAGTCTTTCATAGCTAGACCCAGTTGCTCGCGAAGACGGCGTGCCTGCCTATACCTATCCCCAGCCTGACGCTCCATTACCGGGCAACACGCTTTCATTCGGTGCAATAAATCCCCCTTCAACGCCTCCAACCTGCAGCTCAGCCAATAAATCCGCGCCCCAAGAGCACTTGGCACAACCACTGCATAACCTCTCTCACCATACATATAGCAACGCCTCCAACGATGAAGGCGGTGCTTCCCGAGAGAACGGGACCAGGACAAAGGCGTCCTCGCTAGCTTGCTAGCGGGACGCCTTTTTTGTTTTCGAAAAAATTGCCGAGCCAGCCTGACCGCCGTGATGAACAGGCCTGAGCTTGCGGAGAACCCTGATGAAAAAACTCAAACTGGTAATGATCGGCAACGGCATGGCCGGGGTTCGAACCCTCGAAGAACTGCTCAAGCTGAGCAACGAGCTGTACGACATCACGGTGTTCGGCGCCGAGCCCCACACCAACTACAACCGCATCCTGCTCTCGCCGGTGCTGGCCGGCGAGCAGACCTTCGAAGAAATCGTGCTCAACGACCTGAGCTGGTACCTGGACAACAACATCAAGCTGTTGCTCAACCGCAAGGTGGTGGAAATCGACCGGGTCAAGCGCCGGGTCATCGCCGAGGACGGCAGCGAAGCCGAATACGACCGCCTGCTCATCGCCACCGGCTCCACGCCGTTCATCTTGCCGATCCCCGGCAACACCCTCGATGGCGTGATCGGCTACCGCGACATCGCCGACACCCAGGCGATGATCGACACCGCGAAAACCCATAAACACGCGGTGGTCATCGGTGGCGGCCTGTTGGGCCTGGAAGCCGCCAACGGCTTGAAGCTTCGCGGCATGGACGTGACCGTCGTACACATCGGCGAATGGCTTTTGGAACGGCAGCTGGACAAGACCAGCGGTCAACTGCTGCAAACCGCGCTGGAAAGCCGTGGCCTGAAATTCCGCCTCTGCGAACAGACCCAGGCCCTGCACGACGCCGGCAATGGCCGGGTCGGCTCGGTCCAGTTCAAGAACGGCGACATCATCCCTGCCGACCTGGTGGTGATGGCCGCCGGTATCCGCCCCAATACCGAACTGGCGGAAAAATCCGGCATCCCGTGCAATCGCGGGATCCTGGTCAACGACACCATGCAAACCTACGACCCACGCATCTATGCCATCGGCGAATGCGCCAGCCATCGCGGCACCGCCTACGGCCTGGTGGCGCCGTTGTTCGAACAGGCCAAGGTCTGCGCCAACCACCTCGCGCAACTGGGCTTCGCCACCTACAAAGGCTCGGTTACTTCGACCAAATTGAAAGTCACCGGCATCGACCTGTTCTCCGCCGGCGACTTCATGGGCGGCGAAGGCACCGAGACCATCACCCTTTCCGACCCGATTGGCGGCGTCTATAAAAAACTGGTGATCAAGGATGACGTGCTGGTCGGGGCCTGTCTGTACGGCGATACGGCGGACGGCGGTTGGTATTTCCGCCAGATTCGTGAGAATCACGCCATCAGCGAGATCCGCGATCACCTCATGTTCGGGGAAAACGCACTGGGTGATGTAGGACACCAGGGCCAGGACAAAGCCATGAGCATGGCCGACACCGCAGAAGTCTGCGGCTGCAACGGCGTGTGCAAGGGCACCATCGTCAAGGCGATCCAGGAACACGGGCTGTTCAGCGTCGATGACGTGAAAAAACACACCAAGGCCGCCAGTTCCTGCGGCTCCTGCGCCGGCCTGGTGGAGCAGATCCTGATCAACACCGTGGGCGGCGCAGCAGACGTCAAGCCGAAAAGCGAAAAAGCCATCTGCGGCTGCAGCGACCTCAACCACGGCCAGATCCGCCAGGCGATCCGCGACCAGCATCTGCTGACCATCGCCGGGGCCATGAGCTACCTGAACTGGCGCACCCCGAACGGCTGCGCTACCTGCCGCCCCGCCCTGAACTACTACCTGATTTCCACCTGGCCCGGTGAAGCCCAGGATGATCCGCAGTCGCGCCTGATCAACGAACGCGCCCATGCCAACATCCAGAAAGACGGCACTTACTCGGTGGTCCCGCGGATGTGGGGCGGCGTGACCAACCCTTCCGAGCTGCGGCGCATTGCCGACGTGGCGGACAAGTACAACGTGCCGATGGTCAAGGTCACCGGCGGCCAGCGCATCGACCTGTTGGGGATCAAGAAGCAAGACCTGCCCGGCGTCTGGAAAGACCTCGACATGCCCTCCGGCCACGCCTACGGCAAATCCATCCGCACCGTGAAGACCTGCGTGGGCAGCGAGTTCTGTCGCTTCGGCACGCAGAACTCCACTCAGTTGGGGATCGAGCTGGAGCACGACCTGTTCAACATGTGGTCCCCGCACAAAGTGAAGCTGGCCGTCTCCGGTTGCCCCCGCAACTGCTCGGAAGCGGGCATCAAGGACGTTGGCATCATCGGCGTCGATTCCGGCTGGGAGATGTACATCGGCGGCAACGGCGGGATCAAGACCGAAGTCGCCGAGTTCTTCGTCAAGCTCAAGACCGCCGAAGAAGTGCGCGAATACAACGGCGCCTTCCTGCAGTTGTACCGGGAAGAAGCCTTCTACCTCGAACGCACCGTGCACTACATGCAGCGGGTCGGCATGGAGCACATCAAGAAAGCCGTGCTGGAAGACCCGGAGCGGCGCAAAGCGCTCCATGAGCGGCTGAAGTTTTCCCTGTCGCTGGAACAAGACCCTTGGAAACAGCGCCTGGAGCAACCCCAGCTGAAGAAAGAATTTGAAGTCATTCCCGTGAAGCACCTGGAGGTGCCGGCATGAACTGGCTGGATATCTGCGCACTGGAAGAGATCAACGCCCTGGGTTCTCGAATCATCCAGGGACCGAAGGGCGATATCGCGATTTTTCGTACCAGCGACGATGAAGTTTTCGCACTCGACGACCGCTGCCCGCACAAGGGCGGTCCATTGTCCCAGGGCCTGATCTACGGCAAGCGCGTGGCCTGCCCACTGCATAACTGGCAGATCGATCTGGAAACCGGCCTGGCCCAAGCCCCGGACGTGGGTTGCGCCCATCACCACTCGGCCCGAGTCGAGAACGGTCGCGTGATGCTGGCCCTGCGGGAAGCAAGCTCATGAGCCGCCAGACCACAGCCACGACCTGCTGCTACTGCGGGGTCGGTTGCGGCGTGTTGATCGAGCATGACGGCGAGCGCATCTTCGGCGTCAGCGGCGATTCCAGCCACCCGGCCAACTTCGGCAAATTGTGCAGCAAGGGCTCGACCCTGCACCTGACCGGCGACCTCGCCGCACGCGTGCTTTACCCCGAGCTGCGCCTGGGCAAAGGCCTGGCTCGGGCCCGCACCGACTGGGACAGCGCCCTGGACCATGCCGCCACTATTTTCGCCGAGACGATTGCCGAACATGGCCCCGACAGCGTGGCGTTCTACATCTCCGGCCAACTGCTGACCGAGGACTACTACGCCTTCAATAAACTCGCCCGGGCCCTGGTGGGCACCAACAACATCGACAGTAACTCGCGGCTGTGCATGTCCTCCGCCGTGGTGGGCTACAAGCGCAGCCTCGGCGCCGACGCCCCGCCTTGCAGCTATGAAGACCTGGAGCTGAGCGATTGTGTGATGATCGTCGGCAGCAACATGGCCTACGCCCATCCGATCCTGTTTCGTCGCCTCGAAGAAGCAAAATCCCGCCGGCCCGAGATGAAAATCATCGTCATCGACCCCCGGCGCACCGACACCTGCGACCTGGCGGACCTGCACCTGGCGATCCTGCCGGGCACCGATGTCGCGCTGCTCCATGGGATTTTGCACTTACTGCTGTGGGAAGACTGGATCGATCGCAGTTTCATCAAGACCCACACCGAAGGGCTTGCGGATCTGAAGAATCTGGTGCGCGACTACACGCCCGCCATGGTTGCCCAGCTTTGCGGCATCAGCGTCGAGCAGCTGCACCAATGCGCCGAATGGGTCGGCACATCGCCCAGTTTCCTGTCGTTGTGGTGCATGGGCCTGAACCAGTCCACCGCCGGCAGCGCGAAAAACAGCGCGCTGATCAATCTGCACCTGGCCACCGGCCAAATCGGCCGGCCGGGCGCTGGACCGTTCTCATTGACCGGCCAGCCCAACGCCATGGGCGGGCGCGAAACCGGCAGCCTGTCGAACCTGCTGCCGGGCCATCGCGAAGCCGCCAACCCGGAACATCGCGCTGAAGTGGCCGATTACTGGGGCGTCGATGCGTTACCGGCAGCCCCTGGCCTCAGCGCCATTGAACTGTTCGAACAGGTGCGCAGCGGCAAGATCAAGGCAGTGTGGATCGCCTGCACCAACCCCGCCCAATCGATGCCGGACCAGGCCGCCGTGCGCGAGGCCCTGCAAGCCTGCCCGTTCGTGGTGTTGCAGGAAGCCTTTCGCACCACCGAGACCGCCGCCTTTGCCGACCTGCTGCTGCCCGCGGCCAGTTGGGGCGAAAAAGAAGGCTCGGTAACCAACTCCGAGCGGCGCATTTCCCACGTGCGCCGGGCAATCAACGCACCGGGTGAGGCACGACCGGACTGGGCCATCACAGTGGATTTCGCACAACGCCTGGAGAAACGCTTGCGCCCGGGGCAATCGAGCTTGTTCGCCTTCGACACGCCGGCCCAGTTGTTCGATGAATACAAGCAATTGACCCGTGGTCGTGACTTGGATCTGTCCGGTATCAGCCATGCGCTGATCGATCAGCTTGGCCCCCAGCAATGGCCTTTTCGCGAAGGCGCCACGGTCGGCACCGCCCGTTTGTACGTGGATGGGATTTTTCCTACCGAAAGCGGCCGTGCCCGATTTGTCGCCGACCCTTATCGCGCCGCCAAGGAACTGCGTGACGCGCGCTATCCCTTGACACTGAATACGGGTCGCCTGCGAGATCAATGGCACGGCATGAGCCGCACGGGAACCGCTGCGCAGTTGTTTGGCCATGTGAACGAAGCGGTGCTCAGCCTGCATCCCGACGATTTGGTCCGCCATCGCCTGCAAACCGGTGACCTGGTCAGTCTCAAGAGCCGTCGCGGCAGCCTGATCGTCGCCGTCGACAGCGACGAAAGCGTGCGCCCCGGCCAGGCGTTCCTGCCCATGCACTGGGGCGATCGGTTTCTCAAGGGAGGGGTGAACACCCTGACCCAGCCGGCTTTCGACCCACTGTCCAAACAGCCGGAACTCAAACACAGCGGCGTGCGCCTGGAACCGGTGAACCTGCCCTGGCAGCTTTTCGCCCTGATCGAAGGCGATGTTCAACAGCATTTAGAGACGTTGCGTCCGCTGTGTGAGGCGTTTTCCTACGTCAGCCTTAGCCTGACCGGTCGCGAACGTCCCGCGTTGCTGATTCGCGCCGCCAGTGCCGTCGCCCCCGAACCGCAACTGCTACAAGCGATTGACGAGCAACTCGGCCTTATCGAAGGGCCAGTCTTGGCCTATGACGACCCACGCCGCGCCATCGGCAAGCGGGTGCGGATCGAAAACGGACGCATCACTGCCATTCGCCTGGCGGGTGAAACCCTGGCCCGGCACTGGCTGCAGAACCTCTGGCTGGAAGGTCGCGCCGACGAGCAACTACGGCGCTGGCTGCTAGCTCCCCTGAGCGCGCCGCCAGGCAACACCGGTGCCACCGTGGGTGGCGGGAAAACCCTGTGCAACTGCATGAATGTCAGCCAGCGCGCGGTTTGCGCGGGTATCGAGCGCGGCCTGGATTTGCAGGGCCTGAAAAAGGAACTGGGCTGCGGCACGCAGTGCGGTTCCTGCGTACCGGAAATCAAGCGTTTGCTGGTTGCCACCGCGCAACCGGTGGCGGCTATCTCGTGAGGAAAACACTATGAACGCAAAAGTCTGGCTGGTCGGTGCAGGTCCCGGCGACCCTGAATTGCTGACCCTCAAAGCCGTGCGCGCCTTGGGCGAAGCCGACGTGGTGTTGATCGATGACCTGGTCAACGACGCGGTGCTGGAGCACTGCCCCGGTGCACGCATCATCGCCGTGGGCAAGCGCGGCGGTTGCCGTTCCACGCCACAGGCGTTCATTCATCGGTTGATGCTGCGTTATGCCCGCCAAGGCAAATGCGTGGTGCGCCTCAAGGGCGGCGATCCGTGCATTTTCGGCCGGGGCGGTGAAGAAGCGCAGTGGCTGCGCGAGCATGGCGTTGAGGTGGAACTGGTCAACGGCATCACCGCCGGCCTCGCGGGGGCGACTCAGTGCGACATTCCCCTGACCTTGCGCGGCGTTGCGCGGGGCGTGACGCTGGTCACCGCCCACACCCAGGATGGCAGTAGCTTGAACTGGCAAGCCCTGGCACAAGGCGGAACCACCCTGGTGGTGTACATGGGCGTGGCAAAACTCAGCGAGATCCGCGAGCAATTGCTGGCCGGTGGCCTCGCGGCGGATACGCCGGTGGCCATGATCGAAAACGCCTCCCTGCCCCATCAACGCGACTGCCGCAGCGACTTGGCCTCGATGGAAACCGATGCCGGCGCCTTTCAACTCAAGAGCCCGGCGATCCTGGTGATTGGCGCGGTGGCGGGCGCAGCCGAACTGGCCGCCTCCCCGCCGGTCTTCGCGCAGGCTTCAGCGCTCTGACAGACAACAGCGAGCCCGTTGTGGTAGCGAGCAGGCTCGCTACCACAGGTTTCTGTCTCCCACCTCTAAATCGCACGCAAAGAAAAACCCGGCCTAGGCCGGGTTTTTCCAAAGCTTTGGGCTAATTACTTAGCTTGGGCTTCAACCTGCGCTTCTACGCGACGGTTTACTGCACGACCAGCTTCAGTGGCGTTGTCAGCAACTGGGCGGGATTCGCCGTAGCCAACAGACTGAACGCGGGACGATTCAACACCGTACTGGTTGGTCAGAACTTGCTTGACGGCGTTTGCACGACGCTCAGACAGCTTCTGGTTGTAAGCGTCAGGACCGACGGAGTCAGTGTGACCTTCAACAGTGGTGCTGGTGGCTGGGTACTGCTTCATGAAATCAGCCAGGTTCTTGATGTCGCCGTAGCTGTTTTCTTTAACGACCGACTTGTCGAAGTCGAACTTGACGTCCAGCTCAACACGTACGACTTCAGCAACAGCTGGGCAGCCATCAGCGTCAACGGTTACGTTGGCTGGGGTGTCAGGGCACTTATCGACGTTGTCGCACACGCCATCGTTGTCGCTGTCGGAGCAGACTTCAGCCGGAGCTGGAACTGGAGCAGCAGCAGGCTTGGAGCCGCCACCGAAGTTCACACCGATACCAACGCTAGGAGCCCACTCGGTGTCGCCCTGGTCGATGTTGTACTGAGCTTCAACGCCGGCACGGGCGTAGAAGTTGTCGGTGAAATACAGCTTGGCGCCGCCACCAACGTTGGCGAAGGTAGAACGGTTACGACTGTTGCTACCGTTCTGGTCGATGCTCTGGTCGGAGAAACCGGCAGAGACGTAAGGACGCAGCATGTCGCCTGGGTTGTTGAAGTGGTACAGAGCGTCCAGAGCGGTGTTGGCGCCCTTGACGTTAGTGCCGTCTTCGGTGCGTGCGTTGTGCACTTCGTCGTAGGCCAGACGCAGTTCAACGTCGTCGGTCAGGAAGTAACCAATCGAACCGCCGAACAGATTGCCGTTATTCTTGAAATCACGAGCGCTGTCGAACATTTCCTTCTTTGCGAAGCCTTCGATTTCAACTGCGCCTTGGCCTTGTGCCAGAGCGCCGAACGAAGTGGCAGCAATCAAAGAACCAATGGCAAAGCCCAAGGTGTTTTTCAGTTTCATCCGTTAAATC
Organism: Pseudomonas frederiksbergensis; assembly: GCF_035751725.1. GTDB lineage: Bacteria > Pseudomonadota > Gammaproteobacteria > Pseudomonadales > Pseudomonadaceae > Aquipseudomonas > Aquipseudomonas frederiksbergensis_A. Next base: position 4,001,384 of record NZ_CP142104.1, read on the forward strand.
CCCATCTGGTGATTGTGAAGCAGTCCCGCAAACCGGGGGACAACTCGGCGGCAAGTCTATCAGAACTTGCCTACACGTAAGAGATATTTGCGCCGAACTAAGTTTCGGCAATGCCTGCAAATTTCTCACGCAGCTTATCGAGCGCGCGCTTGTAACGCATTTTTGTCGCGCTCAAACCCATATGCATTATGTCTGCGATCTCCTGGAATTCCAGTTCTGCGACAAATCGTAGCACCAGAATCTCCCGATCGATCGGGTTCACATAAACCAGCCAGCGATCGAGCCCACCCTTTTCCTCGGGCTTGGGCGCCTTTTCTTCAGACGCTTCCTCAAGGGGGTCAAGGCTCAACGCGTCCATTAACCGACGCTTTCGCCGTTCCTTGCGATACTGCGTGATGCATTCGTTGTAAGTGATGCTATATAGCCACGTCTTGAACTTCGATTTCCCCTCGAAGTTCTTCAAGCCGTACAGCACCTTCAACATCACCTCCTGACAGACATCATCAGCATCGCGATCGTTCCCAAGATACCGTGCACAAACATTAAATAATGTTCGTTGGTAACGGCGCATCAGCTCTTCGTAAGCGCGTGTTACGTGAAACAGCTCCGTATGCGCGCGCGCGACCAACTCCTCATCGGAGAGATCACGGGGGTCGTAGCGCGTGGATAGCGATTGGGGTTTGTTCAAAACAAGTCGGGCCGACAGTCTAGGTCAATGTGCGCCGCAGCCAGCGATAGCAGGCATTTTGCGGCGGCATACATTAGCAGGGTTTGCCGGGTTAGCGGCTACTCACATGCTGTTCCAGCAGAATCCGATTGGAAAGCGACACCAGCTCGCCCTCCTCGGTCAGCAATGTGGTCTTCACCGTGCCAATCTCTTCGATCTGGCCTTCGACCTCTCCAACACGCACTTGTTGCCCCACCTCATACAGCTCACGCACATAGATTCCCGCGAGAATCTGGCCGGCGATTTCCCGGCTTCCCAACCCCATGGCCAGCGCAACCGCCAGACCAACGGTAATCAAGACAATCACGATCACATGGTTTAGAAGGTCGGTCTTGACCTCCAACTGGCTGATCGCGACGGAAATACTGATGATAATGACCAGGCCCTGGGCGATTCTTCCCAGTCCCGAAGCGTAGTCCAGCCCCACACCTTCCGCAGCGCCGCGTACCAGGCCGTTGGCCAGTTGCGCCAGGAGAACGCCCACCAGCAACACCAGGGCCGCGCCGAAGACCTTCGGCAAATACAGCGCAAGCATGTCCAGGGTCGCTGAAACGCGCTCCAGGCCCAGGGATTCAGCCGCGGAAACCAGGAATATAAGCAGCACGAACCAATAGACGATCTTGCCCACCAGCGTCGAGATCGGGACCTGGATGCCGCCGCGGGACAAGAGCTTGGTCAGGCCAGTACCACCCATCAGGCGATCGAGGCCCAGCTTGGCGAGCAGCTTGGACAGCAGCGTGTCCAGCAACTTGGCCACGACGAAACCCAACAACAGCACCACCAGGGCGCCAAAGAGATTGGGGATGAAGTTAGCTATCTTGGTCCACAACGCAGTCATTGCCGTGACGAGGCTCTGGGTCCAGAGATCAAGTTCCATATTCAGTCAGCCTTATCAGCGGTGCGAGTAACGGGTTTGCGACGGGAAACCGGCGAGACGTGGGCCGACCCGTTGTTAAGGGCGATCATCAGCGCGGGCAACCAACGGCCCAGCAGGCTGAACAAGTCGCCGGCGCCGACCTGGCGGTTGGCGGTTTTGAGTACACGGCCCAGGCAAGCATCGTCGTCCCGACTGGACGGCGAGGCCTTGAGCATGTCGCGCAGAGACTGTTCAAACGGATCGTGCATACGCACCTCTCGTGATGTCTGTGGAAGACGCGATCAGTTTTCGTCGGGTCACATGAAACCCCATCACACCCACCGCAAGCGGCGGAACAGCCACCATTGCCCCATGGCCACGCAGACCATCAGCAGGCAGGCGACCAGGAACCCATAGGAGCTTTCGGAAAACGGAATCCCGCCGACATTGATGCCGAGCAGCCCGGTGAGAAAACTCATCGGCAAGAAGATCCCGGTGATGATGCCGAAGCGGTACATGGTGCGGTTCATGCGCACCGAGAGACGCCGGTCCTCGGCCTCCAGCACCAGCCCTACGCGCTCCCGGGTCAGTTCCAGCTCCTCGAGGTAGCGGGTCAGGCTGTTGTTCAATTCATTCCAGTAATCGCCGTCGTCCTCGACGAACCAGGGCAACTTGATCCGCGACATCTGTCCGAAAATATCCCGCTGCGGCGCCAGGAATCGCTTGAGCCCGGCCGCCCTTCGACGGATGTGAAGAATGGCGTCGTGCTCAGGGGTATACCGTTCGTCGGTATCGAGTTTTTCTTCCTCGGTGTCGACGATTTCAGACAGGCATGTCACCAGGTCCTGCACTTTATTGGTCAGGTATTGCGCCATATAAAGGATGAGTTCCGAAGCGGTCCTGGGGCCCTTGCCCTCGGACAGCTCGGCCAGCAGCTCATCGGTGGCGCGCAATGGGCGCAGCCGCAGGGATATCACCCGCTGCGCCGCGGCGAAGATGCGCACCGATACCATGTCTTCCGGCTCGGCCCCTGGGTTGAGGTTGATCCCGCGCAAAAAAAGCAGCAGTTCGGCGTTGGGCAGGGGCAGCAGTCGCGGCCGGGTGTTTTCTTCAAGCAGCAGGTCGCAGTTGAATTCACTCAAGCCACTGGATTTGCGCAACCACGTATGGGTTTGCGGATGACTGCGATCCCAGTGCAGCCACAGGCTTTCATGGGCCTGCAACTGCAGATCGTCAAGTTCGGTCCGGGCTATCGAACGCGCGCCACCTTTACCATCCAGCACCAGGGCATGCACCAGCCCCCATTGCGCGTTTTCTTCCTCGAACATCCTCATCCCTTATGGCCTTGGTGCTTTATTCAGGCATCTTCAGCGGGCTTGGCGAGACGATCACGCCGTTGTTGTCCGCGTAGACATATTCGCCCGGACGAAACGTCACACCCGCAAAGGTCACGACGACGTTGAGATCGCCAATGCCGCGCTTGTCGGTCTTCATCGGATGGCTGGCCAGGGCCTGGACGCCGAGGTCGGTCTGGGCAATGACGTCGACGTCGCGGATGCAACCGTATATCACCAGCCCTTCCCAGCCATTTTTCGCGGCCTTTTCGGCCAGCATGTCGCCCAGCAGCGCCCGACGCAGGGAGCCGCCGCCGTCGACGACCAACACCTTGCCCTTGCCATCGAGTTCAACCTGCTCCTTGACCAGCGAATTGTCTTCGAAACACTTGATGGTCACGATCTCGCCGCCGAAGGAATCGCGACCGCCGAAATTGCTGAACATCGGTTCCACCACTTGCACGATGTCCGGATAGGCATCGCACAGGTCAGGCGTGAGGTAATGGTTCATCGAACAACTCCTGTATGGGCTGGAACGTCGGGCTGAAGTGAACCGCCGTTTGTGACCAAAACAGCGGAACGCGTCATATCTTAGCCGCAAGCTGACAAGAGCGAAATGCCCCTGTCAGAGCCTTCGCCTCAAACTGCCTGGGCCAGGCGCGGCTGGTCGGCCAACAACGGCGCACCTTGATCGTCCAGCCATCGCGCCACCAGCGGCCAGACCTCGGCTTGCGCGGCCTTGCTGACGAGCATTTCGACGTGACCGAAATCATCGCCGAAGCCTTGCTCGCGCCCAAGGCAGACAAACTGCTTGTGCTCGGAACCGATCTGGTCGAACAGTTTGCGGCAGGCCCAGGTCGGATCCTGCTGATCACCGGCGGCGCTCACCGCCAATACCGGCACCTGCACATCGGCGAGACCCGCCCACCAATTTTTCTCGGCATCACCGAAACGCCCGAACAGGCCATACCAGCGCATGCTCTCCAGTGCCAGGCCGATGGGCTCATCTTCCGGACCACGCTTGAGCCTGGAACCGGACAATTGCGCAAATCGCTTGAGGATGAAACGTCCGCTCCATTCCACCGGCGGGATTTTCAGCGGCCAGTAAGTACGACTGACCTGGGCGCCGAAGAACGCCGCCGACGCCACGGCAGGCGCGCCGAGGTAGTGACCGCCCAAGGCAGCCGCCAGGGTAATGCCGCCCAGGGAATGGCCAATCCAGTGTGGCACTTGCCCGCTTTGTTCACGCACAAAGGCGCCAATGGCCGGCAAGTCATAACGGGCGTAGTCGGCCACGCGGTTGTTGCGGTAGCCCTGATTTCGTTGGGACAAGCCATGGCCGCGCATTTCGGGAATCCAGACATCGAACCCCAACCGCGCCAGAAACGCCCCCAGGCCGAGGCCCTTGGGCGAATACCAGAAACGACGGTTGGAAAAACTGCCGTGCAGCAGGATCACCGGGACCCCACGGACCTCGCAGGCATCGGCCATGCCCAGGCGGGTGACCGCCAGTTCGACGCTGTAGTCAGGGCTGTTGCCCGGTTTCAAGCGATAGACATCTTCGCTCAGATCGCCGCGCCGTTCGGCGCTGATCAGGGCGACAGGAAATAGGTTGCTGCTGCTTTGCATGATCTTCTTGCACAAAAAAGGGCGGCTTCCAGATGGAGCCCGCCCTACTTCAAATCAAAAGGGGCCGGTGATGCCCCTTCACTCGATCAGACCGCAGCCTGACCCTCAGCCAGGAAGAACCAAGTCTCCAGCACGGAATCCGGGTTCAACGAAACGCTTTCGATACCCTGCTCCATCAGCCACTTGGCCAGGTCCGGGTGATCCGAAGGGCCCTGGCCGCAGATGCCGATGTATTTGCCGGCCTTGTTGCAGGCGGCAATGGCGTTGGCCAGCAGTTTCTTGACCGCTGGGTTCCGCTCGTCGAACAGGTGGGCGATGATCCCGGAGTCGCGGTCCAGGCCCAGGGTCAGCTGGGTCAGGTCATTGGAACCGATGGAGAAACCGTCGAAGAATTCGAGGAACTCGTCGGCCAGGATGGCGTTGGACGGCAGCTCGCACATCATGATCACGCGCAGGCCGTTCTCGCCACGGGCCAAGCCGTTTTCCGCCAGCAGGTCGACCACCTGGCTCGCTTCACCGAGGGTCCGCACGAACGGCACCATGATTTCGACGTTGGTCAGGCCCATCTCGTTGCGCACGCGCTTGAGGGCACGGCATTCGAGCTCGAAGCAGTCACGGAACGACTCGCTGATGTAGCGCGAAGCACCGCGGAAGCCCAGCATCGGGTTTTCTTCTTCCGGCTCGTAGAGCTTGCCGCCGATCAGGTTGGCGTATTCGTTGGACTTGAAGTCCGACAGGCGCACGATGACTTTTTTCGGCCAGAAGGCCGCCGCCAGGGTGCTGATGCCTTCCACCAGCTTCTCGACGTAGAAACCGACCGGATCGTCATAGCCGGCGATGCGCTTGTCGACGCTGTCCTTGATTTCCTGCGGCAAGCCGTCGTAGTTCAGCAGTGCCTTGGGGTGCACGCCGATCATGCGGTTGATGATGAATTCCAGGCGGGCCAGGCCCACGCCGGCGTTCGGCAACTGCGCGAAGTCAAAGGCGCGGTCCGGGTTGCCGACGTTCATCATGATCTTGAACGGCAGCTCCGGCATCGCGTCCACGGAGTTCTTCTTGATGTCGAAGCCCAGTTCGCCTTCGAAGATGTAGCCGGTGTCGCCCTCGGCGCAGGAAACGGTCACGCCCTGGCCGTCCTTGAGCAGCTCGGTGGCGTTGCCGCAACCGACCACGGCCGGGATACCCAGCTCGCGGGCGATGATTGCCGCGTGGCAGGTACGGCCACCGCGGTTGGTGACGATGGCACTGGCGCGCTTCATGACCGGCTCCCAGTCCGGGTCGGTCATGTCGGAGACCAGTACGTCGCCGGCCTGGACCTTGTCCATCTCCGAGACGTCCTTGATGATCCGCACCTTGCCGGCGCCGATACGCTGGCCGATTGCGCGGCCTTCCACCAGCACGGTGCCGGTTTCCTTGAGCAGGTAGCGCTCCATGACGTTGGCCTGGGTGCGGCTCTTCACGGTTTCCGGACGGGCCTGCACGATGTACAGCTTGCCGTCGTCACCGTCCTTGGCCCACTCGATGTCCATCGGGCAGCCGTAGTGCTTCTCGATGATCATCGCCTGCTTGGCCAGTTCGCTGACTTCAGCGTCGGTCAGGCAGAAGCGTGCGCGATCGGCCTTGTCGACATCGACAGTCTTGACCGAACGACCGGCCTTGGCTTCGTCACCGTAGACCATCTTGATGGCCTTGCTGCCCAGGTTGCGGCGCAGGATAGCCGGGCGACCGGCTTCCAGGGTGCCCTTGTGGACATAGAATTCGTCGGGGTTCACCGCGCCTTGCACGACGGTTTCACCCAGGCCATAGGCACCGGTGATGAACACGACGTCGCGAAAGCCCGACTCGGTGTCGAGGGTGAACATCACGCCGGCGGTGCCGGTTTCGGAGCGGACCATGCGCTGTACACCAGCGGACAGGGCGACCAGCTTGTGGTCGAAGCCCTGGTGCACGCGGTAGGAAATGGCACGGTCGTTGAAAAGGGAGGCGAAGACTTCCTTGGCGGCCCGGATGACGTTTTCCACGCCACGGATGTTCAGGAAGGTCTCCTGCTGGCCGGCGAACGAGGCATCCGGCAAGTCTTCGGCGGTGGCCGAGGAGCGCACGGCGACGGCAACATCGGGGTTGCCTTCGGAGAGCTTGGCAAAGGCCGTGCGGATCTCGGCGTTCAGTTTCTCGGGGAATTCGGCTTCCATGATCCACTGGCGGATCTGGGCACCGGTCTTGGCCAGGGCATTGACGTCATCGACGTCCAGGGCGTCGAGCGCATCGTGGATCTGCTGGTTCAGGCCGCTCAGTTCCAGGAAATCACGATAAGCCTGGGCGGTCGTGGCGAAGCCACCTGGCACCGATACACCGGCGCCGGCGAGGTTACTGATCATCTCGCCCAGGGATGCGTTCTTGCCCCCCACATGCTCTACATCATGGACGCCGAGCTTATCGAGGGAAACTACGTACTCTACCAAGGTGATCTCTCCACTAACTGTGTTGGAAAAGCTCAAGGTACCGGCGGCTCCAGGGGAGCGCTCACCGGCGATATGGCCTGGACCTGGAAAATAAGTGAGAATGCGGGCCACGGGCGGCCGGCAAATCGCGCCTATCATATCCAAGAATCGTCACTAGCTCACTAGCTTAAGGCCCAAGGCGCAAATGAAACGATCTGCTTTCTTTATCTCCGACGGCACCGGCATCACGGCCGAAACGCTAGGCCAGAGCCTGTTGGCGCAGTTCGAAAACATTACCTTCACCAAGCTGACACGCCCGTACATAGACAGCGTCGACAAGGCGCGGGCCATGGTACAGCAAATCAATAAAGCCGCCGAAAACGACGGATTTCGTCCGATCATCTTCGATACCATCGTCAATCAGGACATCCGTGAGATTCTCGCAACGTCCAATGGTTTCATGATCGACATTTTTTCCACGTTCCTGGCGCCGCTCGAACAGGAACTGAGCGAACACTCCTCCTACTCCGTGGGCAAGTCCCATTCCATTGGCCACAACTCCAACTACATGGAGCGGATCGAGGCGGTGAACTTCGCGCTGGACAACGACGACGGCGCCCGCACGCATTATTACGACAAGGCCGACTTGATCCTAGTGGGTGTGTCGCGGTGTGGTAAGACGCCGACGTGCCTGTACATGGCGATGCAGTTTGGCATCCGCGCGGCCAACTATCCGTTGACCGAAGACGACATGGAGCGCCTGCAACTGCCCAGCGCCCTGCGCGCCCACCAGCACAAGCTGTTCGGCCTGACCATCGACCCGGACCGCCTTACCGCGATCCGCAACGAGCGCAAGCCCAACAGCCGTTACTCGAGCTACGCCCAGTGCGAGTTCGAAGTGCGCGAGGTGGAAAACCTGTTCCGGCGGGAGAACATTCCCCACATCAACTCCACGCATTTTTCCGTGGAGGAGATATCGGCGAAGATCCTGGTGGAGAAAGGGGTGGAGCGGCGGTTCAAGTAAACCTCAAGCACACCCTGAAACCTGGGGGAGCAAGCCCGCTCCCGCAGGGGTTGCGGTGTTTCTGAATCAACGTTCCAACCGCTTGACCAGCGCCTGCCCCACTTCCAGCGCCGACGCCGGATTCTGGCCGGTGATCAACTCCCGGTCCATGACCACATGGGACGTCCACGGCGAGGTATTGCTGCTGTATTGGCCACCCGCCTGCTGCAATGCAGTCTGCGGATAGAATTTCATAGCGCCTCCTCCCAGCAGCCCTTTGGCCAATTCCTCTTCCTGATTGCTGATGACCGTCATCTTGTAGCCGGAGTAGATCCAGCCGGACTGGGCCGAAGCCTGGCCCTTGGCGCTCAACTGGCCGACAAAGTCGTTGGCATCGGGCAGGGTCGCCAACAGGGCGATCGGCCCATGGCAAACGAGCGCGGTGGTCTTGCCCTTTTCATGGAAGTGCGTCAGCACCCGCCCCAGCGATGCGCTCGTGAGTAAATCCTGCATCGGTGCATGGCCGCCGGGGACGTACAGCGCGTCGAACCGATCCAGCCCCAGCTGTTCGACACGGCTCAAGCTGATCACCGGTGAATCCTCGGGCGAGGTGATGTTCAGTTGGGCCAGCAACGCCTGGTAGCGCTCAAGTTCCGCCGCGTCGTTATTGAAGTACATCTTGTCCACCGAAGAGCGGTCCAGGGTTGGCGCCTTGCCCTCGGGCGTGGCAAAGGTCACGTGGTGACCGGCGTCCAGCAACAGTTTCACCGGCTGTAGCAATTCGTTGAGGTAGAACCCGGTGGAAAAGACCTGGCCATTTTTCAGATCCAGATGATCGGAGTCCGACAGGACCACGAGCACATTATCGGCATGGGCCGCGGCGCTGATGCCTGCCAGGACGACAGACGTTGCCAAGGTAGTGAGCTTTTTCATGATGACTCCGTTTCGATAAAAGATGCGCTCACTGTATTGATGCCCCTTCCGGCGATAAACTGGCCACCCGGAACATCACTTGGCCTCTGGAGGCAATAATGGCCCGTCGATTCGATCATCTGGCCGACGTGGAAGCCTTCGTCACAGTTGTGGAAAAAGGCACCCTCAGCGCCGGTGCCGTGGCGCTGGGCACCACGCCTTCTGTGCTGAGCCGCGCAATCTCGCGCCTCGAAGCCCGCCTTGGAGTGCAACTGTTGCGGCGCACGACTCGCCGATTGAACCTGACAGATGCCGGGACGTTGTACCTGGAACAGTCGCGCTCGGCCTTTGCCTTGATCGACGACGCCGAGCGACGTATCCAGGGTCAGGACGGCGTCTTGACCGGTCGTGTGCGTCTCAGCGTGCCGACCACCTATGGCCATTACCGCCTGCCGGCGCTGCTGTCGCGTTTCGCCCAGGCTTGCCCGCAGGTGCGGGTCGAGCTGAGCATCACCAACCGCAATGTCGACCTGGTGGCCGAGGGATATGACCTGGCGATCCGCCTCGGGCCGCTGCCCGACAGCGGCTTGGTCGGCCGCAAGCTGGAAGACGCCCGCCTCTGCCTGGTGGCTGCGCCGCAATATCTTGGGCGCGCCGGAACGCCCAGGCACTTCGATGAACTGGCCGCCCACGCCTGCCTGCCCTTCGTGATGCCCAGCAGCGGACGCATCGCCCCGTGGCTGTTCCGCGAACACCAGCAAGACCGGGAATGGTTGCCGACAGGCAATGTGCAAGTGTCCGACGACGTGCTGGGCATCGTTTCCCTGGCGCAGGCTGGAATGGGGATTTGCCAGACCTATGAATTCATCGTCCGGGAGCGGATCGAGCGGGGGGAATTGGTGCAATTGCTGGAGGACTTTGGCGGGCGCAGCAGAGCGTTTTCAATCATCTATCCACCCCATCGGCAATTGCCGGCGGCGGCACGGGCATTGATTGATTTTCTGGCGGAGCACTCATGAGTACGCCAACCTGTGGGAGCGACGTATCGCCGCTCCCACAAAAAGCTGCCCATACCGGCGTTAGTGAGCCGCAGCCGCTTGCTCTTCCATCTTCTTGCGCAAGCTCAACGGCCTCATGTCGGTCCAGACCTCTTCGATATACGCCAGGCATTCTTTCTTGAAGCCGCTTTTGCCGACCGTACGCCAGCCTTCCGGGACAGCCTTGTAGTCCGGCCAGATCGAATATTGCTCTTCGTGGTTGACCACGACCTGGAAGAGGATGTCCTCGCGGTCGAATACTGAAGTCATGGTGTTTCTCCGTCGTTGCTCAAGGTTCGCCGCGCCACGGGCGCAGCCAAGGTATGAAAAGGAACGTACCGGGCCGGATGAAAATTAGGCGTCGGCCACGGCGGCTTCAAGGGCGTGCCGGAAAATCTCCGCGACCCGGTCGATTTCCGCCGCCGTGATGATCAAGGGCGGCAGGAACCGCACCACGCCTCCTTGTCTTCCGCCCAACTCCAGGATCAACCCACGCTTGAGGCATTCACGCTGCAACCGTGGCGCCAGGCGTGCGTGCACCGGTGGATGACCCTGGGTGTCCGGTTGGCCCGCCGGGTCTACCAGCTCGACGCCGAGCATCAGCCCGCGACCGCGGATATCGCCCAACTGCGGGAAATCCCGTTGCAGGATATGCAAATGTTCCCTCAAGCGCTCGCCCATGGCGGCCGCGTGGGCCGACAGGTTGTGCTCCACCAGATAACGCATCACGGCGGAACCGGCGGCCATGGCCATCTGGTTGCCTCGGAAAGTACCGGCATGGGCGCCCGGCAGCCAAGTGTCCAGCCAGTCGCGATACACCACGACCGCCAGCGGCAGGCTGCCGCCGATGGCCTTGGACAGCACGACCACGTCCGGGACGATTCCGGCGTGCTCGAAGGCAAACATCTTGCCGGTGCGACCAAAACCGCTCTGGATCTCATCGACGATCAGCGCCACGCCGGCCTGCTCGGTGATCCGTCGCAAACCGCGCAGCCAGTCGAGGTCGGCCGGTATGACGCCGCCCTCGCCCTGCACCACTTCGACGATGACGGCCGCCGGCAACTGCACGCCGGCCTCCGGATCGTTCAGCAGGTTTTCCAGGTAATGCAGATTGGCCCTGACGCCCGCCACACCGCCCAGTCCGAACGGGCAGCGGTAATCGTAGGGATACGGCATGAACTGCACGCCGTTGCTGAGCAAGGCACCCAAGGGTTTCTTCGGCCCCAGGCTGCCCATCAGGCTCAACGCGCCCTGGCTCATCCCGTGATAGCCGCCCTGGAACGACAGGACCGTGCTTCGCCCCGTCGCAGTGCGGACCAGCTTGAGCGCCGCTTCCACCGCATCGGTGCCGGTGGGCCCGCAGAACTGGATTTTCGCTTCGGCGGCGAGGGCTGCCGGCAACAGGCCAAACAGGTCCTGGACAAAGCGGTCCTTGACCGGCGTGGTCAGGTCCAGGGTATGCAGCGGCAATTCATCGGCGAGCACTTGCTGGATCGCCTCGATCACCACCGGGTGGTTGTGCCCGAGCGCCAGCGTGCCGGCGCCGGCCAGGCAATCAATGAAAGTGCGACCCTCGACATCCTCGACGTACAGGCCCTTGGCGCGCTTGAGTGCCAAGGGGATTCGCCGTGGATAGCTGCGGGCATTGGATTCCTGGCGATTCTGACGAGCCAGCAATGGCGATTCGTTGAACTGGTAAAGCGTCTCGACCGGCGTGGAACTGCTTCGTACTGGCGACGCTTCGATAGGACTTGTGACTGACATGTTCTCGACCCCGCAATGAGTGACCCAACGGCGCACCGGGCAGGTGCGCATTCGGTAGCGCACATGCAGGTTTCCTGTTGTGGAAACGCATCAGCAGGGCAAGGATTTACTGCCGATTGAAGACCCGTGGCGAGTTATCTACAGAACGGGCGACAGTTGCACCGGCACGGTCAGCTCAACCCGCAAACCGTCCGCGCGGCTGTCGAACTGCAGGCCACAGCCGCAACGCTGGACGATGGCCTGGACAATCGCCAGCCCCAGCCCGCAGCCATTGCTCTGGCCGTTGCGCCAGAAGCGCTGGGTCAGGTGCTGGATATCGTCGGCGGCGATGCCCGGCCCATGATCACGCACCTGGAAACGCACGCGCTGGCCCACCATTTCCAGGTTCAACTCGACGTCAGTCTCGTCCGGCGTATGGCGCAAGGCGTTTTCCAGCAGATTGCGCAGCGCGGCAATGGACAGCACCGCCGGCATCTGCACCGGCGCATCGGTCAGTTGAGGCGATACCCGCATCCTGATCCGCTGGGGTGCGCCGCCGGTGGCGTCCTGGATGGCCAGCCGCGCGACCTGCTCGGCGTTGCATTGCACCCCATCATCGAACGACAGGCTGCCTTCCACCCGGGCCAGCAGCAACAGTTGCTCCAGCGTGCGATGCATCCGGTCGGCCCCCTCCTCCGCCCGGGCGAGGGCCTGGTCACGCGCAGCCCCCTCGGTCATCCGCGCCACCTGCAGGTGCGTCTTGATGGCCGTCAACGGGCTACGCAGTTCATGGGCGGCATCGCCGGTCAGCCGTCGTTCGCGCTCGATGGTCTTGCCGATGCGCTGGAGCAACTGATTCTGGGTCTCCAGCAAGGGCCGCAACTCGCTGGGCAGCGGATGAATCTGCAGCGGTTCCAGCGAGTCCGCGTTGCGCCGCGTCAGGGCATCGCGCATGCGGTTGAGCGGCGCCAGGCCCTGGCCGATGCCCAGCCACAGCAGGCACAGGCAACCGAGCAACGCCACGCCGACCGGCACCGATGCCGCCAGCAGCACCGACAGGTTCAAGGCTTCGCGTTCGATCTGGCGATCGGCGGTGGTGATGCGCAAGTCACCTCGGGCCAAGGTAAAGCTGCGCCACGGCGCACCGTCGATCATCTGGTCATGAAAGCCCATTTTCTCGGCTTCCAGGGGTTGCCCCGGGGTGTCATGGCTGCGCGCCAGAATCTCCCCGCGCAGTGAGCTGACCTGGCAGGCCATGCCGCCAGGAACGCTCAATTGTTCAGCACTGAAGTGCGTGCCTTCACCTTTGCTCGGAACCGGCGGCAACTGCTCCAGCAACCCGGCGACCATCCGCGCCGAGGCCACCAGGCGCTGGTCGAGGGAAAACATCATCTGGTTGCGCAGGTCGCTGAGCATCCACGCCGCGGCCAATGCCCAGATCAGGGCGAAGGCAGCCCCGAGGGTCAGGCTCAAGCGCAGTCGCAGGCTCATCACTTGGTGGATTCCCCGCCATCGGCCGGCCCCAGGCGGTAACCCAGCCCGCGCACCGTTTCGACGATCCCGTTGCCCAGTTTGCGCCGCAGGTGGTGGATATGGACGTTCAGGGCGTTGCTTTCCAGTTCATCGCTGAAGCCGTAGACGCTGTCTTTGAGTTGTTCGGTGGAGAGCACCCGGCCGCGGCTGTGCAGCAGCGCCTGCAACAGCGCCTGCTCGCGGCGGGAGAGGTCCACCGGCTGACCGTCCAGGATCGTTTCCCGGCTGCTCGGGTCGTACGTCAGGCGGCCATGTTCGATCAGGTTGACGCTGCGCCCCGCCACCCGCCGCAGCAGCGTGTGCAGGCGCGCCGCCAGCTCGCGCAGGTCGAAAGGCTTGAGCAGGTAATCGTCGGCGCCCGCCTGCAAGCCGTCGACACGGTCGGTCACCGAGTCCCGTGCGGTCAGGATCAGCACCGGGATTTCCAGGCCTTGCTGGCGCAATTGCTTGAGCAGCTTGAGGCCGTCTTCATCGGGCAAGCCGAGGTCCAGCACCATGACGTCGAACGTCGCCACGCCGACCATCGCCCGCGCCGCCGATGCCGTGGCGACGTGCTCGACGGTCAGGCCTTGAGCCGTGAGCCCGGCAACGATGCCGCTGGCAATCAACTCATCGTCTTCGCAGACCAGTACGTGCATGGTAAGCCCCAAGGAAAAAAGTAAATTAGGCGGGCGCCCGATTAAGCCGACATTATGCGACGAGTCGGGCAAATATGGGCGATCATTGGCCCTTGTCATTATTGCTGGGTTAATCGACGGTTAATCGCCAGTCGCCACTGTGCCCTTCACTTGCTTCGTTCTAAGGCTTTGTCCATGCGTCGATTGTTTTTGCTGTGGCTGTTCCTGATCTCGGGCCTGGCCCAGGCCGCCAATCCCTTCGAAACCAAACCCGACTTCCTGCCGGTGGAAAAGGCGTTCGTCTTCACCTCCGAACGCCTGGATTCCGGTGAAACCCAGCTGTTCTGGCAAATCGCCGACGGGTATTACCTGTACCAGCAGCGGCTCAAGTTCGATGGCCTGGCCGAAGCGCAAAAACCGAAGTTGCCCGAGGGCGAAGCCCACAGCGACGAATTCTTCGGCGACCAACAAGTGTATCGCCAGGCCCTGGAACTGAAGATTCCCGCCGGAGCGACCGGCAAGATCAAGGTCGGTTTCCAGGGCTGCGCCGACGCGGGCCTGTGCTATCCACCCCAGACCCAAGTGGTCGACCTGGGCGGTACGACTGCGCTGGCAGCCACTGGCGAAGCCCAGGACCAAGCCTTGGCCAGCGGCTTGCAACAACGCGCGCTGGGCTGGAGCCTGCTGGTGTTCTTTGGCCTGGGGCTGTTGTTGGCCTTCACCCCCTGCTCGTTGCCGATGTTGCCGATCCTCGCGGGATTGGTGGTGGGCAGCGGCGCCAGCCCTCGGCGCGGCCTGGCACTGGCCGGCAGCTACGTGATCAGCATGGCCCTGGTGTATGCCGCCATGGGCGTGCTCGCCGCGCTGCTGGGGGCCAATCTGCAAGCATTGTTGCAACAACCCTGGTTGCTGGGCACGTTCGCGGCGATCTTCGTCGTACTGGCCCTGCCGATGTTCGGCTTTTTCGAATTGCAATTGCCAGTCGGCCTGCGTGATCGCTTGGAAAACGCCGGCCGCCAGCGCCGCGGCGGCAACCTGGCAGGCGCTGGCATCCTGGGGGCGCTGTCTGGCCTGTTGGTCGGCCCGTGCATGACCGCGCCGCTGGCCGGCGCGCTGCTGTACATCGCCCAGAGCGGCAATGCGCTGCACGGCGGCCTGATCCTGTTCACCATGGGCGTCGGCATGGGCCTGCCGCTGTTGTTGCTGGTGACGGTCGGCAATCGTTTCCTACCCAAGCCCGGCACCTGGATGAACCTGCTCAAAGGTGTATTCGGCTTCCTGTTCCTGGGTACCGCGTTGCTGATGATCCGCCCGGTCATCGACGGCTCGCTATGGATCGGTCTGTGGGGTGCGCTGCTGGTAATCGCCGCCTACTGCGCCTGGCGCCAGACAGAAGGGTTCGGCCGCGCCGCCTATCTGTGGGGCAGCGTCTCGCTGCTGTTCGGGTTGTGGGGCAGCCTGTTGATGGTTGGGGCTGCGGGAGGCAGCGATGATCTGTTCAAGCCGCTGGAGGTGTACAGCGGTGCCCGCGCCACGGCGACCGCCGAGGCCCGGGACGCCTTCACCACCATCAGCGAACCCGCTGCGCTGCAACGCGAACTGGACGCCGCCAAGGCCCGGGGCCAATGGGTCTTGCTCGATTACTACGCCGACTGGTGCGTGTCCTGCAAAATCATGGAGAAGCAGGTGTTCGGCCGTGCCGAAGTCCTTGATGCGCTCAAGGACGTACGCCTGCTGCGCCTGGATGTCACCGCCGACAACGCCGCCAGCCGTGAGCTGCTCAGCCGCTATCAGGTGCCTGGACCACCGAGCCTGTTATGGCTCGGCGCCGATGGCGAGGAGCGTCGAAGCCAGCGCATTACCGGCGAAATCGACGCCAAGGGTTTCCTGGAACGCTGGAACATGACCCGGAACGCGCCCTGATGCTGACGTTGACCTTGGGCACCTTTGCCATTGCCCTCAATCACTTGCTGTTGATCAGCGCATTGGCCTTGGCGACTTTCGTCGGCTGGCGGGTGGCAAGGCGCGGCGGCGAGAATCCCGAATCGGTGCTGTTCGCACTGTTCCTGCTGGGGCTCCTGGCCGCAAGGATCGGCTTTGTCGTCGCTTACTGGAGCCACTACCGGGACGACCCGTGGCAGATCGTCGACCTGCGCGACGGCGGGTTCCTGGCCTGGCCGGGCATCCTCGCACTGTTGGTCGGCGCCCTGCTCTGGGCGCGTCGCCGCCCGAGCCTGCGCCGGCCATTGGCGTTCAGCGTCACCGGCGGTCTGCTGTTCTGGCTGGTGGCGACGATGTCGTTGACGATCTATGAACAAGGCACCCGTCTGCCGGAGATCGACCTGCGCAACGCCGACGGCGAAACCGTGAACCTTGTCGATTACCAGGGCGGCCCGTTGGTGATCAATCTATGGGCCACCTGGTGCCCCCCCTGCCGACGTGAAATGCCGGTGCTGGAGGAAGCTCAAAAACAGCGCCCGGACCTTACCTTCCTGTTCGTCAATCAAGCCGAAAGCATGCAAAGCGTCAGCACCTACCTCGCCACGCAGGGCTTGAGCCTTACCAACGTGCTGTTCGACGGCAGCGGCCGCCTTGGCCAAGCCGTCGGCTCGATGGCGCTGCCAACGACGCTGTTCTACAGCGCCGATGGCCGTCTGCTGGGCAGTCATCTGGGCGAATTATCTGAAGCGAGCCTGGCCCGGGCCCTGGAAAATTTCGATACGCCGGGTACCACTACGGCGGTCCACCCCGCGACAAGGAAACTGCCATGCCCCGCCTCCACCACCTGCTGACCCTGGCCTTCGCCGGCGCGCTGTTGCAAGCACCGCTGCTCCAGGCCGAGGAGTTGCCCGCGGCCATCAAGAAAATCGAAGCCAAGGGCGCCAAGATTGTCGGCACCTTCGAAGCACCGGACGGCTTGCGCGGTTACGCGGCGCAATACCAGAACCGTGGCATGGCGCTGTACCTGACGCCGGATGGCAAGCATGTGTTGCTGGGCAACCTGTATGACGCCGGCGGCAAGGACCTGAGCGCCGAACCGCTGCAAAAGCTGGTCTACGCGCCGATGGCCAAGGCAATCTGGGCGAAAATGGAGACCAGCAACTGGATCGCCGACGGCAACCGGGACGCCCCTCGCACGGTGTACCTGTTCAGCGACCCGAACTGCCCGTATTGCAACATGTTCTGGGAGCAAGCCCGCCCCTGGGTCAAGGCCGGCAAGGTGCAGTTGCGCCACATCATGGTGGGCATCATCCGTGAAGACAGCCCGGGCAAATCAGCCGCGCTGCTGGCCGCCAAGGAGCCGGAAAAAGCCCTGGCGGACCATGAGAAGGCCGGCAAGGGCAGCGCACTCAAGCCGCTCAAGGAGATCCCTCCGGCCATCCAGGCAAAACTGGACGCCAACCAGCAACTGATGGATGAGCTGGAACTGTCCGCCACCCCGGCCATTTTCTACCTGGATGACCAGGGCGACCTGCAACAGCAGCAAGGCGCGCCGTCGCCGGACAAACTGGTGAAGATTCTCGGGCCGAAGTGATCCGGGCACCGACCTGTGGCGAGGGAATTTAACCCCTCGCCACAGGTTTTCAGTGCCATTGTTTCAGGAACGCTGACAACGCCTGCGTCACGAACTCCGGATTTTCCAGGTTGGAAATATGCCCAGCCTGCGGAATCAGCACGTGGTCACACCCGATCAGCTTGGCCATTTCCAAAGCCTCGGACGGTGGCCGAGGCTTGTCCTGGTCGCCACACATCACCAGCGTGCGCCTGGCATCCAGTCCAGGCAGCTGCGCCAAGATATCGTCCCGGCCAAAAATGATCCGCCCCAACGGCACGATGCTGTCCTTCAGGCGGTCGGTCGGCATCGCGGCCAAGGTAGCGCGAAACTGCTGGTAGAGCGCCGACAGCGGGTCGATGCCCGGCCGGAAGAAAATCGGCACGATGATGTCCAGCAAAGGCTCGGGAATCGCGCCGCTGGCATCGATCTTGTCGAACAGCGAAAAGTAATACAGCCGGGTCGGCTCCGGCTCGACGCCGACGTAGGTGTCCATCAGCACCAGCGACTGCACACGCTCAGGTGCCGCCAGCGCCAACCGTGCGCCCCACATTCCCCCGACCGACAACCCGACCAGGTTGAAGCAGTCGATACCCAAGTAATCCATCAACGCCAACGTCTGGCGAGACAAATCGTCCAGCGAGCTCATGCCCTCAGGCAACCGCCCGGACTGCCCGTGCCCCCACAGCTCCGGGACAATGACCCGATAGTGTTTCGACAACGCGTCGATCTGTGGTGCCCACATGCCGTGGTCCCACAAATAACTGCTGCCCAGCACCACCACCGGGCCATGGCCTTGGTCGAGGTAATGGAGCGGTTGTCCGTCAATCGTTGCAAAGGGCATCGGGTGACCTCCTTGTTGATCGTTTGGAAAGCTTGGGGAGACTGACGTGGCGGGCATGCAGCGTCAACCGTCGGCGTCGCGGTGACCTGTCAGGTCTGGACAGTAGATCCGATAGACCGTTGGCGATAGCTTGAAGACTTGGCAGACAGAGTATGGAGCGATCATCATGACAAAATCCGAACTTGAAGCGTTCGCCCGGGAACAGGTAGCCCTTTTGCAACCGAAGGCCTTGGATCAGGGAAAAGCCTCTGGACAGCGAGCCAAGGGAAAGCTTCAGTTTTTTGAAGCACTTGTGGCGGCGTATGACAATACCGTGACCCCTGAGCAATTCGGCCAGCTGGACGCGGTGAACGATACATTCCAAAAAATCGGCGCCTTTGAATCCGGGGTGACCTTTTTCAACGATCCGGGCTCATGTCGCAAGTAGTTCTGGCCCAATCGCGAGCAAGCTCGCGATTGGGCCGCTACAGGCGCCGCAGACCTAAAGTCCTTCCAGCTCCGCCATCAAATCATTCAACCGATCCACCTTCTCCTCGGTGATTTCACTGGCAGCCAATCCGCCAATGTATCCAGCCAACTCCTGCACCGTGCTGCACTCGAACATGGCCCTGAGCGGCACATTGCGCTGCAGGGCTTTTTGCACGCGGGAAGCGATCTGTGTCGCCAGCAGCGAGTGCCCGCCGAGTTCGAAGAAGTTGTCCCGTACCCCCACCCGCTCGACCTTCAACACTTCGGCCCAGATATCGGCCAGGGTCTGCTCCAGTTCATTGGAGGGCGCGTGGTAGTCCTGGCTGTGCAACTGGCCGATGTCCAGCGCCGGCAGCGCCTTGCGATCGAGTTTTCCATTGGCATTGAGAGGCAGGCGGTCGAGCCATAGCCAGTGCAGCGGCACCATGTATTCCGGCAGTTCGCTGCGCAGGCGCTGTTTGATCCGATCCAGGCGTTCGCTCGGGCTGAGCGTCGAGTCGGCCGCGACCAGATAGCCCACCAGATGCTTGCCATTGGCGCCTTCCTGCACTGCGACCGCCGCGTCGCGGACTTCCGGTCGCTCGTGCAAGCGGGCTTCGATTTCTCCCAGTTCGATGCGATAGCCGCGAATCTTTACCTGATGGTCGATGCGCCCGACATATTCCAACACGCCATCGCTGCGACGACGCGCCAGGTCGCCGGTGCGGTACAGCCGCTCGCCCGGTGCGCCGAACGGGTTGGGCACGAACACCGGCGCCGTACGCAGCGGATCGCTGACGTAGCCACGCCCCACCCCGGTGCCGGCCACGCACAGCTCGCCCACCGCGCCCAATGGCACCAGTTCCAGCGTGCCGTCGAGCAGGTACAAGCGGTTGTTGTCGGTCGGCGTGCCGATGGGCAGGTAGGTGCCACGGGTCGAGGCCAGGTCGACTCGGAAGAACGCTACGTCATCGGAACATTCCGCCGGGCCGTAGGCGTTCACCAGGCCGATGGCCGGGTAACGCGCCAGCCACTGATGGGCCAATTCCGGCGGCATCGCTTCGCCCGTGGGCAGCATCCAGCGCAAGCCATCCAGGCCGATACGCTCCTGGGCCAGCATGCCTTGGATCAGCGACGGCACGCTCTCCAACACGGTAATGCCCTGGCGACCCACGTGGTCCAACAATCCTTGAGGATCGTGGGCGATGGCGTTGGGCACGATGTCCACCCGAGCGCCGAACAACGGCGCGGCCAGGAACTGCCACACCGAAATATCGAAGCTTTGTGACGCGGTCTGGGCAATCACATCCGTTTCATCCAGCGCCAGGTACGGCACCTTGCTGAGCTGGTTATTGAGCATGCCGCGCTGCTGGACCATTACGCCTTTGGGCAATCCGGTGGAGCCTGAGGTATAGATCACGTATGCGAGGTTGTCCGGCCCGCTGTAAATGCCTGGATTGTCCGTCGACACTGCGCTGGCCTGGACGTCCTCCCAGACCAGCAGCTTCGGCCGTCCGGCACAAGCAAACTCTTCCAGCAAGGCCAGCGCCTGCTCACGACAGGCTTGCGTGCAAACCAGCAACGGCGTGCGGCTCAGCTCGATGATGCGGCTCAGGCGCTGGCTCGGCAGGCCCGGGTCCAGCGGCAGGTAACCGCCGCCGGCCTTGAAGCTGCCGATGATCATGCCGAGCAAATCCAGGTCGCGCGCGGCCAGCAGCGCCACCGGCTGGTCGAGACCAACGCCCGCCTCGATCAGGGCATGGCCGAGGCGATTGCTGCGTTCGTTCAACACAGCGTACGTCCAGGTATCGTCCTGGCAACTGGCGGCAATGCGTTGCGGATGAGCCCTCACCCGGGCCTCGAACAGCTGAGCGTAGCTCTGTTCCAGCGGATAGGCCCGCGCGCTCTGGTTGCAACCTTCGATGAGGAAATCCTGTTCCTCAGGGCCGATCAGCGGCAGCTCGGCCATGTCGCCGTGGAACCCTTCCATCAACGCCAGCAGCAATCGCTTGAACTCGCCCAGCAGCCCTTGGACGGTCGACTCATCGAAGTAGCGCTGGTCGTAGGACAGATGGAGCCCCAGGTCGTCGCCCGGATAGCACACCGCCGTCAGCGGGAAGTTGGTGTGGGTGCGACCTGAATCCGATGTGGCGTTGAGACTCTGGGCGCGGTCCAGCACCGAAACTTCCACCGGCGCGTTCTCGAACACGAACAAACTGTCGAACAACGGCTGGCCCTTGGGCAGCTCGCTGACGTCCTGGATGCTCACCAGCGGCAGGTATTCGTACTCGCGCAGTTGCATGTTGTTGTCCAGCAAGCCGCTGAGCCATTGGCGCACGCTGCAGCACTGGTCATCCGCCGGCATTTGTACCCGCAGGGCAACGCTGTTGATGAACAGCCCCACCGTGCGTTGCATGTGCGGCAGCTCCACCGGCCGCCCGGCCACGGTGACGCCGAACAATACGTCGCGATCACCGCTGATACGGCGCAACACCAGGGCCCAGGCCGCCTGGGCGAAGGTGTTGACGGTCAATTGATGGGCTTGGGCCAGCTCCCGCAGGCGCGCACCGTCCCGGGCATCGAGGCGGGTGTAGCAATCGCCGACAACCATGCCGCCGCTGTCACCGGCATGCTCGCGCAGGAACGGCCGGTCGCCAGGGATCGGCGTGGTCCGCTCGAAGCCTTGCAGGTTCTGCTTCCACCACTGCCTGGCGTCGGCCAGGCCCCGGCGCTGCAGCCAGCCGATGTAGTCGCGATAGCGCGGCGGTACAGCCAGGCGGGGCTCGCGCTGTTCACCGAGGGCGGTGTAGATCTCAAAGAAATCGTCCATCAGCAACGAACGGCACCACGCATCGATGAGAATGTGGTGGTTGCTCATCATGAACCAGTAGCGCGCCGCGCCGACCCGGATCAAACGCAAGTGGAATGGCGGCTCGTTCAACAGATCGAAACCGGCCTCGCGTTCGCGCTTGAGCAGCGCCTGGAGCTTGGGCTCCTGGGCTTGCTCGGGTACTTGCGTCCAGTCGAGGTATTCCACCGGCGTGCGGCCGGGCTTGTGGATGACCTGCAGCATGTCTTCGCCGACGTTCCAGCAGAACGAGGCGCGCAAGGCTTCGTGACGGGCGATCACCGCTTGCCAGGCCTGGGCGAAACGCTGGGGGTCGAGTTCGCTGTTGATGCGGTAGCGGTCCTGCATGTAATACAGGCCCGTGCCCGGCTCCAGCAGCGTATGCAACAGCATGCCTTCCTGCATCGGGGTCAGCGGGTAGACATCTTCGATCTCTGCGGCCGGCACCGGCAGGTTGTCCAACTGTGCCTGGGTCAGTTTCGCCAGCGGGAAGTCCGATGGCGTCAGGCCGCCCGCCTCGTCCGTGAGGCAATGCTCGATCAGGTGCTGCAATTGCTCAAGGTAGTCGTCGGCGAGCGCGGCGATGGCCTGGCGGTCGTGACGCTCGGCGCTGAAGGTCCAGCGCAGCGCCAGCTCGCCGCCACTGACCTGGCAGTCGAGGCTCAGTTCGTTGGGCAGCGGTGCGTCGGGGTCATGGATCGCGCCAAGCGCTTCGTCCAGCGGGCGGAACAACGCGTCCTGGCCGAGGGTATGGTCGAGCTGGCCGAGGTAGTTGAACGTGACGGTCGCTTGCGGCAGGCCGGCCATCGCCTCACGGGTGCCGGTATCTGCCAGGTAACGCAGCACGCCATAGCCGAGGCCCTTGTGCGGCACCGCGCGCAGCTGCTCCTTGATGGCTTTGATCGAACTGCCGATATCAGCGGCCGACGGGCTCAGGCGCAGCGGATAGACGCTGGTGAACCAACCCACGGTGCGGGTCAGGTCGAGATCATCGAACAGCGCCTCGCGGCCATGCCCTTCGAGCTGGACCAAGGCCGATTCGTGATTGCTCCAACGGCACAACACCCGGGCCAGCGCGGTGAGCAACAGATCGTTGACCTGGGTGCGATAGGCGCTTGGCGCTTGTTGCAGAAGTTGTCGGGTGCGCTCGGCGTCGAGGCGCAGGTTGACGATGCCGGCATGCCGCTCCTGCCGTCCGCCATCGGGACGCGCACAAGGCAGCGTTACGTCCGGGCCACTCAACTGGCCTTGCCACCAGCTCAACTCTTCGCGCAGGGACTCACTGCCGGCGTAAGCCTGCAAACGCGCGGCCCAGTCACGGAACGGACTGGTCTTTGCCGGCAATTGCAGTGTGTGTTTGTCGATGCATTGGCGATAGGCGGTTTGCAGGTCGTCCATCAACACTCGCCATGACACACCATCCACCACCAAGTGATGGACAGCGATCAGCAAGCGCTGCCGACTGTCCGGCAGCTGCGCCAGTACGGCCCGCAGCAGCGGCCCGCTCGACAGCTCGAAGCCACGCTGCGCCTGGGCAAATACGGCTTCGCAAGCGTGCGGCGAATCCACCGACACAGCCTCCAACAGCGCCCCCTCGAACATTGGCTGATGCTCGGCGCGCCAGTGCCCGGCGCTGTTGACGAAGCCCAGGCGCAAGGCATCGTGCTGCTCGAACACCGCGCGCAACGCTTGCTCCAGGAGACCGGGCTGCAAGCACGTGGTCGGCTCCAGCAACAACGCCTGGTTCCAGTGATGACGGTTGGGTATCTCGCGGGCAAAGAACCAATGCTGGATCGGCGTCAGCCCCGATTCACCGCTCAACAAGCCTTGCTCGGCGCTTACTTGTTCGCTGTGAGTGGCGACGGCCGCCAGGGCCTGCACGGTCTGGTGCTGGAACAAATCCCGCGGCGTGAAATGCAGGCCTTGTTGCCGGGCCCGGCTGACAACCTGGATCGACAGGATCGAATCGCCGCCCAGTTCGAAGAAGTTGTCGTTGAGGCCGACTTGCCTGACGTTCAGCACGTCGCACCAGATCGCCGCCAACGCTTGCTCCACCGCATTGCTCGGCGCCACGTACTGCTGGCGATTGAGCTCCGGATCCGGCATCGGCAAGGCGCGGCGGTCGAGCTTGCCGTTGGCGGTCAGCGGCATGCTCGGCAGCAGGATCAAATGCGCGGGCACCATATAGTCCGGCAGTTGCGCCTTGAGTTGGTTTTTCAGCGCTTCTCGCAGGGCCGCTTGCCCGGCGGTATCCTGTTCGGTGATGTCGCTGACCAGGTAACCGGCCAACTGCTTGCCACCCGGCATATCCAAGGCCAAGACCACGGCCTCGCGCACGGCGTCGTGTTCCAGCAGACGGTTTTCGATTTCCCCCAGTTCGATACGGAAACCGCGAATCTTCACCTGATGATCGACTCGTCCCAGGTACTCCACCTGCCCATCGCCGCGCTGGCGCACCAAGTCCCCGGTGCGATACAGCCGTCCGCCATCGGCAGCAAATGGGTCGGCGACAAAACGTTCGGCGGTCATGCCCGGGCGCTGGTGATAACCCTGGGCCAACCCGGCGCCGCCGACATACAACTCACCCGTCGCACCTTGTGGCACCAATGCCAGGTCGGCGTCGAGAATGTAGGCCACGCGAGCGCCGATCACGCTGCCGATCGGTACGCTGCCGGCGCCCTCTTCCAGTTGTTCCGGGGCAAGGCTCGCCAGCGGCATGACCACGGTTTCGGTCGGGCCGTAGGCGTTGAAGAACAGCTTCGGGCTGAACGCGGCGCGGATGCGCTGCAAATGCTCGCCCGTCAGGGCTTCGCCACCCGTGATGCACATGCGCACCGGCAGCGTTTGGCCCTGGGTTGCCAACCATTGCGCCAATTGGCTGCCATAGCTGGGCGTGAAACCCAGGACGTTGATGCGGTGTTGGCGGATCAGGCCGCAGATTTGCTCGGCATCCCATTGGCCCTGGGCACGCAGCACCACATGGGCGCCACTGAGCAGCGGCACCAGCAAGCGCTCGGTAGCGGCGTCGAAATTGATCGAGTAGAAATGCAATTCGCAGTCATCAAAGCGCATGCCGAAGCGCTGGATCACCGCCTGGCAATGCATGGCGATCTCACCGTGGGACACCACCACCCCCTTGGGTTTGCCGGTGGAGCCGGAGGTGTAGATCAGATAGGCCTGGTGCTGCGGCAGGTTGATCAGCGGCGGCGACTGCTCGGGATAATCCGCCAGGGCCTCGCGATCATCTTCCAGGCACCAGCGCTGCACGCCTTCGGGCAGTTCGCCGAGGGCCTGGAACATGGCCCGATCGCTGAGCAGCAAGCCGACGCCGCTGTCCTCGATCATGTAGAGCAAGCGGTCCAGCGGATATTCCGGATCCAGCGGCACGTAGGCGCCGCCCGCCTTGAGGATCGCCAGCAGGCCGACGACCATTTCCAGCGAGCGCTCCAGGGCCAGCCCTACCCGGACCTGCGGCCCGACGCCGCGGTCTCGCAACATCCAGGCCAGGCGATTGGCCCGGCGTTCGAGTTCCCCATAGGTCAGGGTCTGCCCGGCGAACGTCAGCGCCGGCGCGTCCGCGCGCAGGTGGGCCTGTTCTTCGAACAATGCATGGATGCATCGATCCAGGCGATGCTCGCCCGGCTCTTCGCCGAGGCTGTCGAGCAACTGCCGCTGCTCACTGGCGTCCAGCAGCGGCAGTTCGCTCAAGCGCCGAGCCGGGTCCACCAGCAGCGCTTCCAACAGGTTGCGCCAGTGCCCGGCCATGCGGGCAATGCGCGGTTCGTCGAACAAATCGGTGCTGTAGGTCAGGCAGCAACCCAGGCGCTGATCAAGGTCCGTGACTTCCAGGTTGAGGTCGAACTTGGTCGCGCGGGCGTCGTTGACCAAATAGTCGACACTCATGCCGGCCAGCGTGCGGCTCTGCTGGAATTCCCAGCGCTGTACGTTGCACATCACTTGGAACAGCGGGTTGTACGCCGCGCTGCGCGGTGGCTGCAAAGCTTCCACCAGATGATCGAACGGCAGGTCCTGGTGGGACTGGCCCTCGATCACCGTGTGGCGCACCTGCTCGAACAGCTCGCCCACGGACATCTGCCCGTCGAGTTGGCAACGCAGCACTTGGGTATTGAGGAACGCGCCGATCAGCCCTTCGCTTTCCGGCCGGATCCGGTTGGCCACCGGCGCGCCGATGCGCAGATCGGTCTGGCCGCTGTAGCGATAGAGCAGCACCGCCAGCGCAGCGGTCATGGTCATGAACAGGGTCAGGCCATGCTCGGCGTTGAACGCTCGGACCCGTGCGGCCAAGTCGTCGCTGAGGTCGAAACGCAACAGTTCGCCGCGATGACTTTGCACCGGCGGACGCGGGCGGTCCGCCGGCAATTCCAGCAAGGGATGTTCGCGGCCCAACTGCGTGGTCCAGTAATCGAGCTGGCGCTGGCGCTCGCCGGACTCCAGCCATTGGCGCTGCCAGGCGCTGTAGTCCAGGTATTGCACCGGCAACGGTTCCAGCGGCGACTCGCGGTCATCGATGAAGGCTTCGTACAGCGCGCTCAGTTCGCGGGCAAAAATGTCCATCGCCCAGCCTTCGGTGACGATGTGATGCAGCGTCAGCACCAGGTAGTGTTCGCGCTCGGCGGTCTTGACCAGGCACGCCCGCAGCAGCGGCCCGGTTTCCAGGTCGAAGGGCTCGTGGGCCTCGCTGTCCGCCAGTTGCTGCACGCGCTGTTGGCGAATGTCGGCGTCGAGCATGGAAAAATCTTTCCAGTCCATGCGCAGGCCCGTCTCGTCGTGTACCTGTTGGCACGGCACGCCGTCGACGCTGGGGAACGTGGTGCGCAGGGTTTCATGGCGCACGATCAAGGCCTGCAACGCCGCTTCGAAGCGCCCGACATCCAGTACCCCGCGCAGGCGCGCCATGCCGCCGACGTTATAGGCCGGGCTGTCCGGCTCCATTTGCCAGAGGAACCACATGCGTTGCTGGGAATAGGACAGTGGCACCGGTTGGCTGCGGTCGACTTTCTCGATCGGCGGCTGGCGGTTGGTCCGGCCGCTGGCCTGGATCAACCGCACCTGTTCGGCGAAGGCGCCCAGCTCGCTGGCTTCGAACAACGCGCGCAACGGCAGCTCGACGTCGCAGGCCTGGCGCGTGCGGGAAATGATCTGGGTCGCCAGCAATGAATGGCCACCCAAGGCAAAGAAATCGTCCCGCAGGCCGATGCGGGCAAGGCCCAGCACCTCGCGCCAGATTCCGGCGATCTGCTGCTCGATGACACTGACCGGCTCGACGTGTTCGCGCACCTGCCATTGCGGCTCGGGCAACGCACGACGGTCGAGCTTGCCGCTCGGGCTCAAGGGCATGGCGTCCAGGCGCAACAATTGCGCGGGCACCATGTAGTCAGGCAGCTCGCTGGCGAGGGCATTTTTCAGGCGAGCGGCCTGGGCGGCGGCGTCTTCGTCAGGCGCTGCGGCGGTGTAATAGCCGATCAACTGCGGACCGGCCGCCGTGTCGCGCACCAGCACCGCCGCCTGGGCGACACCGTCCTGGGCCAACAAGCGCGCCTCGATTTCCTGTGGCTCGACGCGGAAACCGCGCAGTTTGACTTGTTGATCGAGGCGGCCGAGATATTCGATCACCCCGTCGGCATCCCAACGCGCCAAATCGCCAGTGCGGTACAGCCGGGCGCCAGCCGGTCCCTGGGGATCGGCGACAAAACGTTCCGCCGTCAGCGCCGGGCGCCCGAGGTAACCCCGGGCCAGGCCAAGGCCACCGATGCACAGTTCCCCCGGGACGCCGACGGGCACGGGATTGAGTTCATTGTCGAGGATCCGGCACAGCACATTCGCCAAGGGACGACCGATGGGCGAGCGCTCGTCATCGCCTGCGGTGCAATGCCAATGGGTGACGTTGATGGCGGTTTCGGTCGGGCCGTAGCGATTGTGCAACTGCGCTGTCGGCAGCTGCGCGAGCACCCGGTTGCGCAACTCGGCCGGCAGGGCTTCGCCCCCGGAGAAAATCCGTCGCAGGCTCGTGCAACGGGCGCTCAAGGGCTCGTCGATAAACAGGCTGAGCAGCGGCGGGACGAAGTGCAGCGTGGTCACGCCAAACTGCTCGACCAATTGGGCAATGCGGTGCGGATCCCGGTGTTCGCCCGGGCCGGCCAGGACCAAGCGGCTGCCAGTGATCAACGGCCAGAAGCATTCCCACACCGACACGTCGAAACTGATCGGCGCCTTTTGCATCAACACGTCGGTTTCATCCAGCCCATAGGTGGCCTGCATCCATTGCAGGCGCTCAGCCAGGGCCGCGTGAGTATTGCCAACGCCCTTGGGTTGGCCGGTCGAGCCGGAGGTGTAGATCACGTAGGCCAGATGATCGCCATGCAAGTGCAGCCCCGGCGGATTGCTCGGCCACTGCTCCAGGTGCAGCGCGTCCATGGCGATGACGCTGACGCCCTCGCAGGTCGGCAAGCGTTCGAGCAGCGCGGTTTGGGTCAGGAGCAGATCGACGCCGCTGTCGTGGAGCATGTAGGCCAGGCGCTCGCTCGGGTAATCGACATCCAGCGGCACGTAGGCGCCGCCGGCCTTGATGATCGCCAGCACGCCGACGAGCAATTGCGCCGACCGCTCGGCGGCAATCGCCACGCAGACGTCGGGGCCGACGCCTTTGTCTCGAAGATAATGGGCCAGCCGATTGGCCTGGGCGTGCAGTTCGGCGTAGTCCAGTGAACCACCGTCCCACTGCAATGCAGTGCGTTGCGGAGTGCGGCGGGCCTGTTCGTTGAGCAGTTCCGGTAGCCATTGTGTGGCGGGCGCGCAGGGTGCCGTCGCCCAGCGCTGCTGCTGGACGAGTTCTTCGGCACTCAACAACGGCAGGTCGCCGAGGGCCTGTCGGGGATCAGCGCAGACCGCTCGCAGCACGCTGCAGAAATGTTCGGCCAGGCGTGCGACGGTTGCCGCCTCGAACAGCTCGTCCGCGTAGTCGAACGACAGTGTCAGCTGGCCGTTACGGTCTTCCTCGCTGTGCAATTGCAGGTCGAACTTGGCTTCGCGGCTGTGCCATGGCAATTCATCGGCCAACAGCCCGGGCAGGCGCCGCAACGCGCCGAGGTCGCGCTGCTGGTGGTTGAACATCACCTGGAACAGACCTTGTTCGCGGGCCTGGGGGAAGACTTCCAGCAGCTGTTCGAAGGGCAGGTCCTGATGGGCCTGGGCGCCGAGCGTCGCCTCCCGGGCCTGGGCCAGCAACGCGACGAATGGCTGGCGCGAATCGACTTGTGCGCGCAGTACCTGGGTGTTGATGAAAAAGCCGATCAGCCCTTGGGTTTCCAGGCGCGGGCGGTTGGCGTTGGGCACGCCGATGCGCAGGTCGGATTGGCCAGTGTAGCGCTGCAACAAGGCCTGGAACGCCGCCAGCAACAGCATGAACACCGTGGCGTCATGGGCGTGGGCGACCTGGCGCAGGGCATCGCCTAGCGGCTTGTCCAGGCGCAGGGTATGGCGCGCCGCGCTGCGATGCTGCTGGGCGCTGCGCGGATGGTCGGTAAACAACGCCAGGGGCGGGTGCTCGTCGCCCAATTGCTTTTTCCAATACGCCAATTGGCGCTCGGCTTCGCCCTGGGCGAGCCATTGCCGCTGCCAACTGCCGTAGTCCGCGTATTGCAGCGGCAACGGCGGCAGTTCGGCGACCTGCCCTTGGGACGCTGCGGCGTACAGCCGCGAAAACTCATCGATCAAGACATTCATCGACCAGCCATCGGCGATGATGTGATGCATCGTCACCAACAGCTGGTGATCGTCTTCAGCCAGGCGCAACAAAGTGACCCGCAGCAGCGGCCCGTTTTCCAGATCGAATCGAGTGGCCGCCTCGTCTTCGCGGATCTGCCGCGCCCGCGCCTCGCGCTGGTCGGCGGGCACATCGCCGAGGTCGATCACCTGGAGATTGAACTCACCGGCCGGATCGATCTGTTGCAGGGCCACGCCATCGCGTTCCAGGAAGCGCGTGCGCAAGGATTCGTGGCGCTCGACCAATTGCTGGAAGCTGACGCGCAACGCTGCTTCGTCCAGCTCGCCACGCAGGCGCAGGGCGCCGGGGATGTTGTAGGCGCGACTGGCAGGATCCAGCTGCCAAGTCAGCCACAAACGGTTCTGGGCCAGGGATTGCGGCAGGGCTTCATCGCGGGCCATTGAATTGATAACCCCCTGGGCCTGGCCGCCGTCCTGTTGCAGGTTCGCCACCGCCATCGCGAAAGCACCCAGGGTCGGCGCTTCAAAAAGCAGGCGCAGGTTGAGCTCCATACCCAGCACTTCACGCAGCCGTGCAATGACTTGGGTGGCTGCGATGGAATTGCCACCCAGCAGGAAAAAATGGTCATTGCCCTGCACCCGATCGATCTGCAACTGCTCGCACCAGAGACGGCCGATCAGGTCTTGCAGCTCGGATGACGGCGCGGATTCGTCGACCGTCTCAGTCTTGGGCGAAGGAAACAGTGCATAGCGGTCGAGGCTGCCATCCGCCAATCGGGCGCGGCACGCCGAACGCTGCAGTTTGCCGCTGGACGTCTTCGGCAGCGCCCCAGGATTGAGCAGCACCACCACGCTAGGCGCTTGCTGGCAGGCGTCGGCCACGGCTTGGCGAATCGCGTTGATCAGGGCTTCGGGAGGCAGGATCTTCTGCACGCTGCGGCTGATCTCAGCGGCAATGCCGATGCCTTCCTCACCCGCCTCGTTGACGGCGAAGGCGGCAACCCGCCCTTTACGCACCACCTCCACTTCCCGCTCGATGGTTTGCTCGATGTCCTGCGGGTAAAGGTTTTGCCCGCGCACGATCAACATGTCCTTCAAGCGTCCGGTGATGAACAGCTCACCTTCGCGGACAAAACCCAGGTCGCCGGTGCGCAGCCACGTGCGGCCGTCATGCTCGACGAAGGTCTTGGCGCTGGCCTCGGGGTTGCGCCAGTAACCGCGGGCGATGCTCGGCCCGGCGGCCCAGACTTCGCCAACCTGGCTGTCGCTGAGCGGTTGCAGGGTGTTGGGCTCGACGATCAGCACCGCATGGCCCGGCTGGCTGACACCACAGCTCATCACCGCACTGCCCTGCCCGGGCTCGGCACGGTTTTGCGTCAAGGCCGCGTCATCCATGCACATCGAGGGGATGCCCCGGCCACGTGGCGTGCCAGCCACGAACAATGTCGCTTCGGCCAGCCCGTAGGACGCCATGAAACTGTCGGCCGTGAAGCCGCACGCCGCGAATTTTTCGGCGAAGCGTTCCAGGCTGTCGAGGCGGATCGGTTCGGAGCCGGAATAAGCGACGCGCCAGCCGCTCAGGTCGAGGCGGGCCAGGGCGGATTCACTGACCCGTTCGCTGCACAGGCGATAGGCGAAGTCCGGGCCGCCGCTGATGGTGCCGCCGTATTCGCTGATCGCTTCGAGCCAGCGCAACGGCCGCGCGAGGAAATAGGCCGGCGACATCAGCACGCAAAGCACGCCACTGAAAATCGGCTGCAACAACCCACCGATCAGCCCCATGTCGTGATACAGCGGCAGCCAACTGACAATGACATCGTCGGGATTCACATCGATGCCGAAGCCATGGCGAATCAACAGCTCATTGGCGACGAGGTTGCCGTGGCTGACCTGTACGCCCTTTGGCGATGCGGTGGAACCGGAAGTGTATTGCAGGAAGGCGATGTCATCGTCTTGCAGGTCCGGCATTCGCCATTGCTCGGCGCGGGTCGGATCGAGCGTATCGACGCACAGCACCGGGGGAGCCGATTCGATGGCTTGCAAGGTGTCGCGCAAGTCAGCGGTGCTCAGCAACAGCCGCGGTTCGGCGTCGGCGATGATCGACAGCAAGCGCTCCTGATGGTGCCGACGGGTGGACTCCGGCGGGTAGGCCGGCACGGCGATCACGCCGGCGTACAGGCAACCGAAAAACGCCGCGACATAATCCGGGCCGCTGGGAAACAGCAGCACCGCCCGGTCGCCGGATTCTGCTTCGGCCTGCAAGGCGGCGGCAATGGTCCGGGCGCGCAGATCCAGGTCGCGATAACTCAAGACCACGCCCTGCTCCGGGGTGTCGGCAAGGAAGCGCAAGGCTACCCGGTCCGGGGTCAACGTGGCGCGGCGCTGGAGGGCATGAGCCAGGGTGCTGGGAAGTTCGAACGCGTCGGTCATGAGGGGCTCCTGCCTGAAATTCGGCTTGCAAGTGGTCACCCATGGGGACGGATGATACCGGCAAATAATTAGTCGCCGAACCCTGTTCCCACGCAGGTACCAGACCTGCGGACCACCGCGCACCGCGGCAATGAGTCGCAGCCTGGGGAGCTGGACTTCCGCCCATCAATAATTCTTCTTCTCAATTGACAATAATTATCATTAAGCCTAATTTGGCCGTCGATGCGTAGGACATGTCCGCCAGACCGGTCGTCCTGCTAACTATTTGCAGCAAGGTGAATTCCATGACGGAACAAGTATCCACAAGCAGGTGCGACTCACCGCTACTCCAGGCATTCGTCGATAACCGAACCATCCTGGTCAAGATCGCAGCGCGTATCACTGGCTGCCGATCTCGCGCCGAAGATGTCGTCCAGGATGCCTTTTTCCGGTTGCAATCGGCGCCCCAGATCACCTCATCCTTCAAGGCCCAGCTCAGTTACCTGTTCCAGATCGTGCGCAACCTGGCCATCGATCATTACCGCAAGCAAGCGCTGGAACAGAAATACTCGGGGCCGGAAGAGGAAGGGCTGAACGTGGTGATCCAGGGTGCGTCGCCGGAGACGTCTCACATCAACTTTTCCACCCTTGAGCACATTGCCGAAGCATTGACCGAGTTGCCCAGCCGCACCCGTTACGCCTTCGAGATGTATCGCCTGCATGGCGTACCGCAGAAGGACATCGCCAAGGAATTGGGGGTCTCGCCGACCTTGGTGAACTTCATGATTCGCGACGCGCTGGTGCATTGCCGCAAGGTGTCTGGGGTGCGTGGGGATACGTTTGCACGGCGGTGATCCATTGATTTGCCGATGCCCATGTGGGAGCGGGTCCGCTCCCACAGTGACCTGCCCCATCTCACATCAACGAACACCGATCAAAAAACCGCTCCCGCCCCAGGATCATCAACGCCGCTCGCTTGTGCGGAAAATCGAACTCCTTTTCGCAGTGAAAGCACTGGTTGTGCAAATGCCCGATCATTCGAGCATTGTCAGCCCTGGGCTCGGCTACCACGCGTTGGGTACGCGGGTCGTCCAGAAACAGATAATGCACCAGTGCCGATAACCAGCTGGCGACCTTATGCGGGCCGCGGTGTTGTCCTTCACCCACCAGCATATGGATGCCACGGTCATAATCGTCAGCCGGGTAGAACGGCGCGATTCGATCTTCCTTGGCCCAATACGCTTCGAAATACGCGAATGGCTGGTCGTCGAAACAGCCGATCAATGTCAGGACCCGAGGGTCGTGCTGCAATTGGCTCAAGTACTCGCGATGCTGCTCCAGGCTGCCCTCCTCCTGCCAGAAGCTGGCGACCCGAGGGCTGTTTTGCCAACGGTTGAAACGCGCCAGGTCCTGCTCGATTTCAAGGGTTCGCAAGGACACCCAGGCACCCAGCCGCGCATCGAAGCGGCGGTACACCTCGCCACGCGGCTTGATCGGCCTGCGGGGATGTCGCTTGCCATCGGTGATGATCATCTGTTGCGGATAACTGCCGCTGAACGACACCCCTAGCCAGGGCTGCGGCAATTGCCAGAACAGCGTGCGCTCGCATGCGTATTCGTTGGGGTGCGCGGTGGCGACCAGCAGGCCGCTGAGCAATGCTTCGCCGGGATGTTCGTCGAGGTGCCAGACCAGGCACTGGCAACCTGGATCCCGGGTGAACAGCCAATAGCAGGCCGCCCAGAGTGCCGGCCCCACTGGGCGATCGTTGGTTTCCTGCAAACGCACATGCAACGGCGAGCCACGTTCCAGGCGCAGCTGGATCAATGGCGCGCCTTCGAGCATCAGGCTCAGGTGACGTTCGGTTTCATCGGCGCCGAGGCAACGACCACCGGGCAAGGGCAGCGTTGCTGGAGGATTGAGGTCAGGCATTGAAGGCTCGCGTATTCGTCGGTAATCAACGAGTGACGTGAGCCGGTAGGGGAAATTTAGTGTCGCTTCAGTGGTGATGGGTCGACACCAGCTCGATCTGGTAAGGGTTGAAAATTTCCAGCAACTGGCCGTTGTCTCGCAACTTGCCCAGCAATTGCCCGAACGCCTCGCTGGAAATTGGCGCCTGTGGCCGGATCAAGGCGTAGTGGTGATAGACCTGGTCGACACGCTCGGATACGAGCAGTTGCGGAGCGAATTGAGGATTGCGCAACAGATAGTCGCTGAGGTACGAGCGGGTCACCAACGCAACGTCCGCGCGCCCGCGCAAGACCATTTGCAGATTGCTGTCGTGGGAGTAAGTCAACGTGGCGTTGAACTGGCCAATGAGGAATTTGGGATCGGCATTGAATTCGGCGAAAGCGTAGTGATAACCGCTGAACAGCGCCAACCGCTTGGCCCTAAGGTCGGCGAAATAGCTCTGCTGGCGTTCAGGCAAACGCTGGGCCACAAAGATTTCCGCGTCTTCCAGCCCCATGTCTACCGTTGTGTGCGGCACATCCTTCCAGCCCCACTCCGGGTTTTCGAAGATTGCCATGTCGACCCGGCCTTGCTTGAAATCGTTGAAACGCCGCGGAATCGAAGTGGGTACGAGTACGAACTGGTAGTCGGTCTGGGAGCGATTCAACGCCTCGACCAGTTGCGGTAGCAGACCGGTGTCGGCACCATTTTCGGGGCGAACGGTATAGGGCGGGAAATGTGCTGCGCCGATCCGGACCAGTTGCGCCGCCTCGACGGGCACCATCCATAAAAAGACCAGAGCAGCCAGAACTCGCGAGGTCATCCCCATCGGCGAAAACGTCAAGATAACCACTCCCCAGAAGTATTCTTCAATATGTTCACGCTAGGCGGTTTGAGGCGCTTAGCCAGCCGCTCGCTTATTGTTTTTCTTTCAGTACCAGAATCAATGCCTGTTCAGCCAGTTGATCAAGGCTCAGGCTGCCTTCGGCGCGAAACCACGTGGTGGTCCAGGACAACGCGCCTGTCAGGAAACGCCGGGTAACGGCTACGTCTCCGCGAATATACCCGGCCTCCTTGGCCTCTCCCAGGACTTCAAGCCACACACGTTCGTAGATATCACGCAGGGCCAGCACCTGCCGCTGCCCTTGCTCCGACAAGGAGCGCCACTCGTAGACCAGCACCGCCATCGCCTCGCCGTTTCCGCCCATGATCGATTGCAATTCGCAGCGGATCAACGCCAGCACCCGTTCGCGAACGCTTGAACCCTCGGCCAAGGCCGCGTGCATCAACGCGGTGTTGTAGCGGACGGTTTCTTCCATCACCGCACGCAGGATCTCCTCCTTGCTTTTGAAGTGATGAAAAATGCTGCCCGACTGAATGCCCACGGCACTCGCCAGATCGCGAACCGTGGTGCGCTCGAAGCCTTTATGGCGAAACAGGTGGGCGGCGGCCTGGAGCAGTTTGCCGCGAGCGCTGTCCGGATCGGTCAGCTGCCCGCCGTCGACCAGCTCACGCATCACGTCCAGGGCTTTTTGCTCGTCCACCGACTTTGCTCCTCAATCGAACGATCAATGCGCGGCCACTATCAAAACGCCAGCGACACGGCAATTTAAGCTGGCCGGGGCAACCAAGCAAGCGCTCGGGCGCAAGAACCTGCGCTCGGCTCCGTGGGTCGGCGCGTCAAGACAGGACTAGGCGGATGCGCCGGGTTTGACTACGCTCAAAGCCATCAGCACGCCGATACCGGGAACTCTGCAATGCCTCACTGGCTGGTGATTGATCTGGAGGCCACCACCGATGAAGGTGGCTGGCCGGTAACCGAAATGGAAATTATCGAAATCGGCGCGACCCTGGTGAATCGAGACGGCCGGGAAATTGATCATTTCCAGCGGTTCGTTCGGCCACTGAGACGACCGTTGCTCACCTCTTTCTGTCGCTCGCTGACCCATATCAGCCAGGCCAACATCGACAGTGCCGCCCCCCTGACCGAGGTCTGGCCGGCGTTCGAGCATTGGCTCGCGCCCTACCACGCCAAGCTCGAAGGCTGGGTCAGCTGGGGTGATTACGATCGCAAGCAACTGCTTCAGGAATGGCAGCAACAGCAACTGCACAGCGTCCTCGGCCACGTGCCGCACATGAATCTCAAGCAGCGTTTTGCCAAGGCCCGTCGGTTGGAGCGGCCGTTGGGGCTCAATGGCGCGCTGCAACTGGCCGGGCTGCAATTTTGCGGGCAACAGCACCGCGCGCTGGAGGACGCCCGCAATACAGCACGATTATTGCCCTTGGTTCTGACGGGCTGAGCCGGCGCAGCAGATGACGGCCCGTGTGGCCTTGTGCATACTGGCCGGCCTTTTTCAGCCCTTTCTCGAGGAATCGCCCATGTTCAAAGTCAACGAGTACTTCGACGGCACCGTCAAGTCGATCGCGTTCGGCACTGCCGAAGGCCCCGCGACCATCGGCGTCATGGCACCGGGCGAATACGAATTCGGTACCGCCCAGCGGGAGATCATGCATGTCGTTTCGGGCGCCCTGACCGTGAAACTGCCTGACAGCACCGACTGGGAAACCTTCGCGGCCGGCAGCCAGTTCAATGTCCCGGCCAACAGCAAGTTCCAGCTCAAGGTCGCGGTCGACACGGCTTACCTGTGCGAATATCGCGGCTGAGTCGAGCGGTAGCGGGGAGGTTTACTCCCCTCGCGCAAAAGCGATTGGTGATAAACAAAAATGCCCGTGTCCAACGACACGGGCATTTTTTATTCCAGCACTTCTACCGGCATGCCTACTTCGAGGCTGCCATGACCGTCGTTCACCAGGTTCTGGCCGAACATCGCGCCGTCCGGAGTAGACCGATACTGCTGCAGCGTTGCGAAAGGCTCGCGCTGCGGATCGCGCTCACCGGTCTGCGGATCGATCGTGGTCATGATGCAGCGCGAGCACGGCTTGACCACCCGGAACTCCACATCGCCGATGCGAATCCGCTTCCAACCATCCTCCGCGAACGCCTCGCTGCCCTCGACCACCAGGTTCGGACGAAAGCGCAGCATTTCCAGCGGGCGACCGACCCTGCCAGACAGATCCTGCAATGAAGCCTGGCCAATCAACAGCAAGGGGAAACCGTCGGCGAAGGCAACCTTGTCATCGTCCTTGCCATAACCGGCGGCCGTCGTGCGGGCCAATTCCACCGGCACGTGGACCAGCCGGGTAGGACTGCCGATAAATGCGCTGACCCATGCCGCCGCCTCGTCACCGGCATCCGGTACGCGCAGCGTGTCACGCCAGATAATCACGCCCCGCCGTTGTTCTTCGAGGAAAGGCGGCAGCGGCACTTCGATGGCGCCATGGCCCGGCGCGCTGAGCGTCAGGCCACCCGCCTCGTTCCACAGCGCCGAGAGCTGGCTCATCTTCGCCACGGCCCGCTGGGTCAGGAACCGGCCGCTGGCCTCGTCCACCAGCATCCAGCGCCGATCACCGTCGAGCCCGAGCTTGTCCAGGCCAATCCCTTGCAATGGCTGGCCCTTGCCGGACTTCAATGGATAACGGTACAGCGCGCTCAGCCGCAACATGGTCGACTTCCCTGGGAGGCGAAAAAACGCAACCTTATACGAGCCGGTCGACGAAGCAAACCTCGATTGGCCTCAGTCGAGCATCAACCGCTGGCGCACCACATCGACGAGCTTGTCCGGCTGGAACTTGGAGAGGAAATTGTCACAGCCGACCTTCTTGACCATCGAGTCGTTGAAGCTTCCGGACAACGAGGTATGCAATACCACGTAGAGCCCACGCAGGCGTGGGTCGTTGCGGATTTCGGTGGTCAGGCGATAACCGTCCATTTCGGGCATTTCCGCGTCGGTGAAGATCATCAGCAGCTTGTCGGTCATCACCTCGCCGGAATCAGCCCAGGCCTTGAGCATGTTCAGCGCCTTCAAGCCGTCGCTGGCGATGTGCATCTTCACGCCCAACTGGCCCAGGGTGTCGCGCAACTGAGAAAGCGCGACATTGGAGTCGTCCACCAGCAAGACCTCGCGGCCACGGGCGCGCTCCAGCACCGGATCCTCGAGTTTGTCCCGGGAAACCTTGGCGTTGTACGGAACGATCTCCGCCAGGACTTTTTCCACGTCGATGATTTCCACCAACTGGTCGTCCACTTTGCTGATGGCCGTCAGGTAATGCTCGCG
The DNA here is from genome assembly GCF_035751725.1 of Pseudomonas frederiksbergensis. Lineage (GTDB taxonomy): Bacteria > Pseudomonadota > Gammaproteobacteria > Pseudomonadales > Pseudomonadaceae > Aquipseudomonas > Aquipseudomonas frederiksbergensis_A. The sequence continues at coordinate 4,039,182 of NZ_CP142104.1, forward strand.
ACCGGCGCTGGTCGGGGGCGGCAGGATCGCTTCCCAGTTCATGTTGACGATGCGATCGACGCCGCCCACCAGGAACGCCTGGACCGAGCGGTTGTACTCCGTGACGATGATGGTGCTGTTCGGCCCTGGCACCAGCGGACGCATGCCGATGGCCTGGGACAGATCGATGACCGGCAACGTCTGGCCCCGCAGGTTGACCACGCCGCAGACGAATGGATGGCGCTGGGGCATCAAGGTCAGCTTCGGCAGTTGCAACACTTCCTGGACCTTGAACACGTTAATGGCGAACAATTGCCGTCCTGCCAGGCGGAACATGAGAATTTCCAGGCGATTCTCACCCACCAGTTGGGTTCGTTGATCTACTGTGTCGAGAATGCCGGCCATCGATGACTCCTGGGCTTGTTCGGATGAATCTTATAAAGGCTCTATCGGCTGCCAGAGCCGGTTCTTGACCCCGATATGAAATACCGTCGCGGGGGATTGATGTCACATTAACATCATGCTTTACTGGCGTTCCGTTTTCCCCCGTTATTATTTCGCTGCGCGACTCCATTCTGCGCACAAAGTTCCCCTGCCTAAGGGATTCCCCTAGGCACAATCAGGTCCAACCTGATATTCCCGCTATCCAATAGCCATTAATGTGACGCCATTCTCATTGCTGAACGGAGTCAGGCTTTTGTGCGCCACTGCAGGACATCGGACCTCAAGCCTTCCGGCCGATCCCGCCCGTGCAATCGTTCGCGATCAGCAGGCCTTTGCCGAACGGCATGGGCTCGCCGGGCGTCTTCGTTCGTCAACAGCCATGAGATCCAACCGTTCGCCACGCGCGAGTTACTTTTCGCCTGACATGATGTTGTGGAGATAAGCATGCCGAACGATCGCAAGAATTGGAGCCAGCGCCTTCCTGAGTTCCTGATCGAAGCCGAGACCCTCTTGGCCAAGTCGGAAGAGTGCCTGAGCCACCTGCAATTGATCAGCAATGACAAAGACGCCATTGATTGCATGCTCAGTACGCTGTTGAAGCTGGCGAACAAGGCCGATGCGCTGGCGCTGGAGGCCGTTTCGGAGTTCTCGTTGCACATCCACGGCTTGCTCAGCCATGCGCAAGACATGGAACTGCACGAACAGGCACTGGGCGCGCTGAAGGATTGCTTCACGCTCATGGCCTGGCAATTGGAGCTGGTCGACCACACCACCGGCAAACTGGGCTTGGACAGCAGCGAACAGACCTCACTCATCGAAGCCTTCGCCTTCCAGGTGGGCCAGAACCCCTGCCAGGCGTTGCAACCACCGCGCCCGCTGGCATTGGTGCCCTTCGTCCAGAAACAAGCATGAGCGTGCTTGTAGCACCCCGCGTCCCTGTGCCTGGTTCCTCGAGCTTTCCGGTCGCCAAGCCGAGCGCGACCAACGATATTTGAAGTGGTACTATGTCTCGCGTCAGTCGCTTCAACCAGCCGCCGCCAACTGAAGCCGTCCCCGACCTGAAACGTTTACCCGACCCGGCCCGTCAGATGCGCTGACCGGCTTGCCCGCAGCGAACATCCATTGGCTCCATCCGCTATGTACGCCAGCTTCAAGTCATTCATTTCCTGGCCACCCTCCCGAGAAAACGCCCGCCGGTTCACACTGTTCCTGTGCATCTGCTCGACCCTCGGTTGCCTGCTGGCTTACTTGTCGGCCCTCACGGTGCCGTTGAGCTTGCTGGCGTTGAATGTTGCGGCCCTTGCCTGTGTCTGGATCCACTACCGGTTGTCACGAAAGTCCATCAAGTTCCAGCCGCAGGAACTCGCTGACCGGCTGCTTGAGGTTCAGGAAAATGAGCGTCATCGGCTCAGCCGGGAATTGCACGACGATATCGGTCAATTATTGACAGCGGCAAAGCTGCAAAGCGAATGGCTCAAGCGCCGCATGCCGGAAGAGCTGCGGAGCCAGTGCTCGGTTCTCAGCGAGACGCTCGACGAAACGCTGAACAAAGTGCGCGACGTGTCGGCGATCCTCAATCCAAGACAACTGACCAGCCTGGGACTCGAAGCCAGCCTACGCGCCCATCTGCTCAAGACCCTGGCAAATACGCCGGTCAACTGGAGCCTGGATTGCCAGCAGCGCATGACCGGTATACCGGAAGAAATGACCGTAGCGGCTTTTCGGATTACCCAGGAAGCGGTCACCAACATCCTGCGCCACGCCCAGGCAAAGAACCTGCTGGTGCGCCTGCAACGACTGCCCGAAGGGCTGACATTGCTGATCAGTGATGACGGCCAGGGGTTTGTCCCCGCTCCCCATCCCGCTCGTGAAGGGCAACGCGGCATGGCCGGCATGTCGGAGCGAGTCGAACAACTGGGCGGCACGCTCAAGGTAACCAGCGAGACCGGCAAAGGCACGCATATCGAAGCTCGTTTTCCGTGGGCGCCTCGCACCCTGGAACGGGCCAGCAAGAATAAGGTTCTCCATTGACTTGTAATTTGCTTTTGGTAGATGACCATTCGCTGATCAGGGCCGGTGTACGCGCCCTGGTCCTCGACCTGCCTGGCTACGCCGTGGTCGGCGAAGCCAACGACGGCGCACAATTGTTGGGGCTGGTGGAGCGACTCAACCCCGATATCGTGCTGCTGGATATTTCCATGAAAGACACCAGCGGCCTGCAAGCCTTGCAACAACTCAAGCAGGTCCGCCCCCACAGCAAAGTGTTGATCCTGTCCATGCACACCGATCCAGAGGTGATCATGCAGGCACTGGAATCCGGCGCCCATGGGTATCTGCTCAAGGACGCCACCCCCACCGAACTGGAGCACGCCCTGGAAGCGCTACGCAACAACGAGCGCTACCTGAGCCCGGCCATCGCCCATACCGTGATCAACCAGGCGCTGACCCGGACCCAGAAACAGCAGCCCAATCCTGCCCAGACCCACAACTTGACGGCGCGCCAGCTGGAAATCCTGCGGCTGATCGTGCGCGGCAAGTCCACGCGGGAAATTGCCAACGGCCTCAGCCTGAGCATCAAGACGGTAGAGACCCATCGCGCCCAGATCATGAAGCGCCTGCAGATCCATGATGTGGCAGGCCTGGTGTTGTTTGCAGTGCGTGAGCAGATTATCAGCCTGGACGATTGAGCAGTCCGGGCGATCCCAACAGCGGCGAATCCGCCGGCAAATGCACCCGCAGAGCCTTGGGCCGCAAGGTAAAACGCAGCTTGTCGACCTGTAGGGGCTCGCCATCCAGATTGATATCCAGCCCTTGGGCTACCTTGATTTCCACCCAGGGCAAGCGTGCCCGCACGAACATGTTGTCAATTCCCAGGCCGCCGGCCAGCAGATCCTTCAGCGTGCTGACAACCTCTTGGGGCGCCGGCAGGATGCTGATGTCGAGTAGTCCATCGTCCGCCAACGCCTCAGGGCACAGCATATGGCCCCCACCGGCCTGCCGGCCATTGCCTATGCCCAATGCCAACAGATCACCGCGCCAGTGGAAACCAGGCCCTTGCAGTTCGCCATAGGCTGCGCTCAGCTCGCTGAATCGAGAAAGACCGGTAAACAGATAGGCGGCGCCGCCGAGCACTTTTTTCAGGTCTTCGGACGTGTTCGCCGTCACCTGGCTACCAAAGCCACCCGTCGCCATGTTAAGGAAAATCCTCCCGCCCACCTCCCCCACATCGACCGCCCTGGGCTCGACATCCAGCAGATCCAGGGCCTGCTCCGGCTCCAGCGGGACACCGGCCGCCCGGGAAAAATCGTTGGCGGTGCCCAGTGGCAGCAACACCAGGCTGGCATCGCCAGACTGCTGGACAATGGCCTCGGCAATATCTCGCAAGGTCCCATCGCCGCCACCGGCAATCAACCGTGTATATCCGGCGGCCATTGCTTCCTCGACGCACCGCCGGGCATCACCGGCTTCCCAGGTCAATCGAACCGCCAGGTCCCACCCGTGCTTGCGCTTGAGCATCACTGCGGCGCGAACCTCTTCGTTGAGCGCTTGCTTGCCATGCAGGATCAATAGCGCCTTGCCTTTGCTCATCGTCGTCTCCGTCATTGGAAGGATGGTTCAGGAAATGGGACCGCACATTCACTGGAAAAAGCCAGGGCCCCATTCAAATAAAAGACACGGTCTCGACCAGCCAATCCTACTGGGCCCGGACGGGCCTCCCCAGGGTATTTATTTATTCAAGGAATTTTCTTACGAGGCGTGGCGAATCAGCTCAATTGACCCCCTGGCCGTATTGAGACACCTTGGTTTCTGTCGCTTTGAACTGGCAAACGATCATTTAAACAAGGAAGAGTCACCCATGGATGGATATGTAATGGCCCCCAGAGGCCCGTTGAATCGCTTGATAAATCATGGCAACAGGGAAGGAGCGTCCTATGCGTAGCCATGAACGCAAGGTGCCGCCCCAGTTCGGACCGTACGCGAGCGAGCGAACCGACAAAAAAAACGAAGGTAAAAGTTGCAATAAACCCGCTGGAGGAATTGATTTGGAACCGCGTGTCGTTGAACTGGAAACCCACCTCAAATACATCCGCAGGGACATGGATGAAATCCGTACCGACGTAAAAGCGGTTCGCCACCGGCTAGCCTATCTGGCTGGCGCGGCGGCGGTAGTGGTCGGCCTGCTGGGCTGGGTCGCCAACAGCCGTTTCGATCAGTTGGTGACGCTGCTGTCGCGATAAGGGAACACCGCGAAGGCCCGACTCCAACTCGGGCCGTAACCGATGAGTTGCGATCAGGTTTAACCCAGCACTTCACTCAAAGGGATGAAGCCCACTTCATCGCCCTCGACCAGTGTCCGCCCTTCGAGGACTTCGACCAGTCCATCGGCCCAAGCCGCGCTGCGCAGGACTCCCGAACTCTGGTTGCGGTAGATAATGGCCCGGCCGTTCTCGATGCGGCCTCGCAAGTATTCCCGCCGACTGCCCGCCTTCGGCCAGGCAAAACCGGCTGGCACCTTGAACGTGAGCGGTGCCACTGAATGAACGCCTTGGCGTCGCAATAAATAAGGCCGCGCCAACAGAGCGAAAGTCACCAGCGTCGAAGCGGGGTTTCCTGGCAGGCCTATTACCGGCACACCACGAAAATGCCCGAACGTCAGGGGCTTTCCTGGCTTGATAGCGAGTTTCCAGAGTGTCAGCTCACCCTCTTCACGAAGCGCGACCCCCAGGAAGTCGGCTTCACCTACCGACACACCACCCGTAGACAGGATCAGGTCGACGTCCGACAACTGGGCCAGGCAATGGCGCGTGGCAGGCAGGTCATCGGGCAGGATTCCCGCATCGACGACCTCGCACCCCAGGCGTTGCAGCCAGCCACAGAGCAACACGCGATTGCTATTGTAGATCTGGCCCGCCCCCAGGGGCTGGCCAGGCTCCACAAGTTCATCGCCTGTGGACAAGACCGCCACGCGCACTTTTCGCACGACCGCCAGCGATGCACAGCCCAGGGATGCCGCCAGCCCCAGTTCGATCGGACCCAAGCGGGTGCCCGCGCAGAGCACCTGCTCCCCGACAGTCGTTTCCTGTCCTTGGGGGCGAATATTTTGTCCAATCGCCAGGGGCTGGGTGAACCTTACCCGCCCATCATCTTCAACGACGACATTTTCCTGCATCTCGACGCAATCGGCGCCGACCGGAATCGGCGCGCCGGTAAAGATCCGCGCGCAGGTTCCCGCTGCCAAAGGTTCCGGGGCCTGCCCCGCGAAGATCCGCTGGCTGACCGCAAGCGCCTCGCCGCGCGAGTCGGCCAGGCGCAAGGCGTAGCCGTCCATCGCGCTGTTGGGCCACGGGGGCAAGTCGAGCGTCGCCACGAGGTCTTCGGCAAGCACCCGACCCTGCGCTTGTGCCAAGGACACCCGCTCGCGCTGGACAATAGGCGAAGCTGCCGCACGCTCAAGCAAGCGCTCCAACGCGACCTCGACGGCCATCAAGGCGCCGGCCTTGCCCGGTTTACCCACGGGATTCACAAGGAGCCGCCTGTTTCAAATGGGCTACGAAGTTACATGGCCGGTGCCGCGCATCAAGCTGCTCGGCCAGGATGCCGTCCCATCCGGTGCGCACTGCATTGGTCGAGCCCGGCAGGCAGCACACCAACGTCCCGTTGGCCAGTCCCGCCAGAGCCCGGGACTGCACAGTGGAGGTGCCAATGTCGGCTACGGATATCTGCCGGAACAACTCACCAAAACCATCGACCTGTTTGTCCAACAGGCACGCAACGGCCTCGGGCGTACTGTCGCGGCCGGTAAAGCCGGTGCCTCCAGTGATCAGCACCACCTGCACCACCTCGTCGGCGATCCAGGCGGCGACTTGCGCGCGGATCTTGTACAGATCATCTTTGAGCAATACCCGCGCAGCGAGGTTGTGCCCAGCTGCCGAAAGCCGGTCGACGAAGACCTGCCCCGACGTGTCGGTTTCCAGGGTACGGGTGTCGCTGACAGTCAGCACCGCGATATTGAGCGGTACGAAAGGTACATCAGCCTTGGGTTTCATAGGCTCGTCCAGTTGTAGGGGAAACAGCCTGGTGTTATATCACAGCCCCCGTTCTTTTCGTCCGTGCGGAGACACGCCATGATCATGATCGATCCCCTGCCATCCTGTTCCATCCTGCTCCTGGCGGGGGGGCGAGGACAACGCATGGGCGGCCAGGATAAAGGTCTGCTGGAGTGGCAAGGCCGACCGCTGATTGCTCATCTGCACCGCAAGACCCGAGCCCTGAGCGATGACTTGATCATCTCCTGCAACCGCAACCGGGAACGTTACGCCATGTATGCCGACCAACTGGTTCATGACGAAGAGAGCGATTTTCCCGGCCCGCTGGCGGGCATCCGGGCGGGCCTGAGGGCGGCACGCCATCCGTACCTGTTGGTCTTGCCATGCGACGTGCCGCAAATCGACACGAGCCTGCTCCAAAGCATGCGCGAAACAGCAAGCCGAAACCCCGACAAGCCGCTGATGGTGCGTCATGGCGAACATTGGGAACCGCTGCTATGCGTCATCCCAAGCGCCTTGGCCGGGGCTTTCGAACAGGCGTGGAGCGAAGGCGAACGCAGCCCCGGCCGCATCATGCGCGCGCTGCACGCGGTCGCACTGCAATGTCCGCCCGATGATCCCCGGCTGGCCAATCTGAATACGCCGGAACTGCTTGTTCAACACAAAGGCGTGTCAGATTGACACTAGCCAGGAACTTGCGCGCGATGTATACGTCTGAAGGTCAGTAACTTGAAGAATCCCTTTTGGAGAAACACCATGACTCAACGGACCCTCGCTACTTTCATGCTCGCGCTGGGCCTCGCCACTCTTGCCGGGTGCGCATCGCCAACAGTGATTACCTTGAATGACGGTCGCGAAATCCAGGCCGTCGACACGCCGCACTATGATGAAGACAGCGGCTTCTATGAATTTGAACAGCTGGATGGCAAGCAGACCCGCGTGAACAAGGATCAGGTTCGTACCGTTAAAGACCTGTAATCCCCAGCGTCACCGCCAGATAAAGAAAAGCCCGCAATACTTATTGCGGGCTTTTTGTTGCCTGCTCGAAATGGCGGCTACCACCCCAACGAAATCCTACTTTCAAAAAACCGCTCCTGCCCCGTAAGCGGATCGACGAAACGCACACCCTGGGCCAGCAGCTTGAGCGGATTGGCATAATCGTCCTCGGCGTCCCGCACCACATCCGGATAGAACGGATCATTACAGATAGCCGCGCCCAAGGCGTTCATGTGAACCCGTAGCTGATGCTTTTTACCCGTGACTGGGTACAAGCCGTAGCGCCACAGGTCCCCGTTCCTTTCAAGCACTTCCATGGCCGTTTCGGTGTTGGGCTCACCCACCCCTTCCTTCATCCGGAAGAATGGCTCCCCATCGACCATCCGGCTTTTGTGCACGCGGGGAAAGGTCACCCCAGGCAACGCGGGAGCGATGGCCTGGTAGTACTTTTCAATCCGTCGCGTCGGAAACAAGGATTGAAAACGCGAGCGGGTGTCCGGGTTGGCTGAAAACAACACCAGCCCTGCCGTATGCCGATCGATTCGGTGCAAGGGCACCAGGTGAGGATTGTCCAGGCGACGAATCAACCGCCGCAACAACGTTTGCTCAACATACTCGCCCGCAGGGGTGACGGGCAGGAAATGCGGCTTGTCCGCCACGATCAGATGCTCGTCGACATGGAGAATCGACTCCACCACCGGAATCGGCTTTTCGTCGGGCACTTCCCGAAAGTAATGAATGCGCAGGCCCTCACGGTAAGGCAGGTCGGCTGGAATGGCCTTGCCCTCTGCGTCCAGTACCCGGCCACGGGCGATGCGGTCCTGCCACTGCTCGCGGCTGATTGCACTGAAATGCTCGCAGAGACAATCCAACACCGTCTGCCAGGCACCGGGCGGCAAATACAGCGTGCTGGCCTGATGCCGAGCTGCACAAAACGATGAATCGGACATTGATAACCCTTGAGCCTGTTGCGGGTTCGGCATTATCCGACAGTCACGCGGACCAGCCCAGCGATGATTGACTCAGGCGGTGATCGGCGTCGGTCGCGCCGCGGCTTCGGTGAATTCCTTCAACCAGCGCAGCACTTCGACCGCCTCCCAGCGCCCGGGATCGTACAGCGCATACAAAATCCCCTGATACCCCACCACATCCAGCTGCTTGTGGTAGCCGGCGCGCTGGAACAGCGCTTCTATCTCGGCAAAGCAGGTATTGAAGTGCAGCTTGTTGAAGGGGGTCTTGCCTTCGGTGACCAGCCCGTCCAGACGCAACTCCAGCACAGCCTCGTGCACAACCTCCACGGGCATCCGGTTCACGCTGTTTTTCAGTTGTTCGACATTGACCAAGGCATGCACTCCAGATAGCTGTATGGGCATACAGTAACCGAAGATCGTCTTTTCGCCAATCGCGCAATACCGACCCAACCGATGGAAGGTATCAACGTAGAAACGCGGCAACCTGATCTGAATCGAAGGGCCAGTTCAATTCCGCGCCCGAATCGATCCTGCGCAACACGGGAATGCGCAGGCCATAGGCTTCGAACAAGGCCTGGTTTTCGGCAATATCCACCAGCTCCACCAACAGTCCATGTTCGACGAAGGGCATCAGCTCCCCCTCGGCAACTTCACACAGATGGCAACCCAGGGTGCCGAAAAGCTGGCATTCAGGTGTCATGGCAGGTACCCAAAAAAGACAGACCGTCATTCTAGGCCCGCCCCACGCAACCGTCGAGCCGCGTACCATGTCGCAGAATGCCTTGGTAAAACGCTGACGCAAATCATTGAGCCAACATGACTTTCCAGTGATGCTCATTTTTTTCTTCTGTTCTACGCTGGACCTCGGAACCTTGAAACGGAGTGCCTCTTGTACGCCAACCTGCTGATCATCCTTGCCTCGTCCCTGGTGGTCATTGCCCTGTTCAGGCGCCTGCGCCTGCCGCCGGTACTCGGCTACCTGTGTGTCGGATTGGCCGTCGGGCCCACCGCGCTGGATTGGGTCAACGACAGCGAAGAGCTGCCGGACCTGGCCGAGCTTGGCGTGGTTTTCCTGTTGTTCTCGTTGGGCCTGGAATTCTCGTTATCGAAGATGTTGGAACTGCGTCGCGTAGTGTTTGGCCTTGGCAGCCTTCAGGTATTGGGTTCAGGAGTTTTGTTGGCGGTGCTGCTGGCGAGCATTGATGTCCCGATGGCGGCGGCGGTGCTGCTTGGCGCCGGGCTAGCCTTGTCTTCCACGGCCATCGTCAGCAAAGAGCTGACCAGCCTGGGGGAAATCTTCACCAGCCACGGCCAGAATGCCATCGGTGTGTTGCTGTTCCAGGATGTAGTCGCGGTGTTGCTCCTGACCCTGGTGCCGGTGTTTGCCGGCAGCAGTGAACAGCCTTGGTATTGGGCATTGCCATTGACGCTGGGCAAGACCTTGGTGCTGTTTGGCGGCCTGTTGCTGGCCAGCCGTTTGTTGCTGCCGCGGCTGTTCCATGAGGTGGCAGCGTCGCGGTCGGCAGAACTGTTCGTACTGCTGGCCCTGGTGATCGTTTTGCTCACGGCGTGGCTTACGCACCTACTTGGCCTTTCCCCCGCCCTGGGCGCGTTCCTCGCCGGCATGCTGCTTGGGGAAAGCCATTACCGGCATCAGATCGAGGCCGATATACGCCCCTTCCGCGACATCCTGCTGGGGCTTTTCTTTGTCAGCATCGGCATGCTGATCGACCTGCAACTGTTCGTCGACGATGGGCTGTTGATCCTCGGGCTGACACTCGGGTTGATGCTCATCAAGGGCTGCGTAGTCGCCGTCCTGGTGAAATGGCGCGGCAGCGACGGCGAAACCGCCTGGCGCAGCGGCCTCGCCCTGGCCCAAGGCGGTGAATTCTGTTTCGCGCTGATGGCGCTGATGCAGCAGAACCGACTCATGCCAGGCGACATCGGCGGCCTGCTCTTGGCCGCCACTTTTTGCTCGATGCTGTTGACGCCGCTGCTGTTGCGCGCTGCACCGGGCCTGGCCGCGCGGCTGCACCGCAAACCCAACGAAGAGGCGCAGCTGGACCAGATCAGCGCGCTCAATGCGGGCTTGTCGAGTCACGTGGTGATTTGCGGGTACGGGCGCGTGGGACAGTCGATCGGACGCTTTCTGCGCCGGGAGGGCCTGGCGTTCGTGGCCCTGGATGATGATCCGGTCATCATCCGTGAAGCGTCCGTCGGCGAACGATGCGTGCATTACGGAGACTCTCGCCGCGCGGATCTGCTGGAAGCCGTAGGCCTGGGTCGCGCAAGGCTACTGGTCATCGCGGTGGACAAGACGGACATTGCGATGAGCGTGCTCAAGGAAGCCCGGCGGGTCAACGCGCAAGTGCCCATCCTGGTGCGTACCCGGGACGACAGCCAACTGGCTGAGTTGCAGGCCGCCGGAGCCACCGAGGTGGTTCCGGAACTGCTGGAGTCGAGCCTGATGCTGGCCTCCCACGCGCTGATCATGCTGGGACTGCCCGAACAGCGGGTACGGCACCATGTGGATCAAGTCCGTCACGAGCGCTATGGCTTGCTGCATGGGTTCTATCCCGGCAATCAGGACAAGGAGCCGTAGTGATGGCTCAGTCCTGGTTGACCGCGCCGATCTTGTGAATCGACAGGTCGGCACCGTAGTACTCTTCTTCCTGAGTCAGCCGCAAGCCCAGCAAAACCTTGATCACACCGTAGACCGCGAATCCGCCCAGCAGGGCGATCACCACGCCGAGGACAGTGCCGACCAGTTGGCTCGCAAGGCTCACCCCACCCAAGCCACCCAGGGCGGCCTGGCCAAAAATTCCGCAGGCGATACCGCCCCAGACGCCGCACAATCCATGCAGGGGCCAGACACCAAGCACATCGTCGATTTTCCACTTGCCCTGGGCCGCGGTGAAACACCAGACAAACAAACCGCCGGCAATCGCGCCGGTCGCCAGGGCGCCAACCGGATGCATCAGATCGGAGCCGGCGCAGACCGCGACCAGTCCCGCCAACGGGCCGTTATGCAGGAAACCGGGGTCGTTGCGCCCGACAATCAATGCCGTCACGGTCCCGCCGACCATCGCCATCAATGAGTTGACCGCCACCAACCCGCTCACGCCGGGCAAGGTCTGGGCGCTCATCACGTTGAAGCCGAACCAACCTACAATAAGGATCCAGGAACCCAGCGCCAGGAATGGAATGCTCGACGGCGCGAAGGCCACCAGCCGACCGTCCCGGTAACGCCCGTTTCGCGGTCCGAGCAGGAGTACCGCGGCCAGCGCCAGCCAGCCGCCCATGGCATGCACCACCACGGAGCCGGCAAAATCATGGAAACCGGCGCCGAAGCGTGCTTGCAGCCAAGCCTGCAGGCCAAAATTGCCGTTCCAGACCAGACCTTCGAAAAATGGATAGATGAACGCGACGATCAGCACGGTGGCGCATAGCTGCGGGACAAACCTGGCACGCTCGGCTATACCGCCAGAGATAATGGCCGGAATCGCGGCGGCGAACGTCAGCAAGAAGAAAAACTTCACCAAACTGTAGCCATGGTCAGCGCTGAGAACGGCCGCCGGTTGCAGGAAGGTCACGCCATAGGAAATCCAATAGCCGATGAAGAAATACGCCAGCGTCGAGACCGCAAAATCACTGAGGATTTTCGACAGGGCGTTAACCTGGTTTTTCTGCCGGACAGTGCCTACTTCCAGAAACGCAAACCCGGCATGCATGGCCAGGACCATGACCGCGCCGAGCAGGATGAACAGCGTATTGGAGCTATGGACGAGACTGTCCACAGCGCTTTGCAGATTTTCCATGGTATTGGCAGACCTGATGAAGTGGAAAAGAGCACCGTGACGGTTCATTCCAGTTGCCATTGCACCAAGTTGAAACGATCTTCCGACCATTGTCGGGCAGACGAACCGCTTTGGTGCATGAAAGCCGGCAACATGGCGCCCCGCTTGGAGGTGCTTCGCGGGTTTTGATTATTTGGGTTAAGGTTTTCGGGCTTTCGCCCAGCTTCAGCGCACTGTCACGGGCCAACGCACCAGTACATGGCAGAGACCCGAGCAAAAGTTGTACCAGCCAGTTGTACTGAACCTTCCGGCTGGGCTCATACTCGAACGCTTCAGACGTCACTTACGGAGATCCACCCCCATGGCCAGAACCCAGGCAAAGACTGCTCAAGAAACCCTGATGGAAGATTTTCAGACGCTGGTCAGAGACACCGAACGATTGCTCGACCACACCGCGACGCTGGCCGGCGACCAAGCGGACGAATTGCGCAGCCAGATCCACGAAACCCTGCTGCGCGCCCGCGAAACCCTCAAGCTGACGGAAGATTCGGTGCGCGAGCGCGGCCAGGCGGCCGTGATCGCCACTGAGGAATACGTGCAGGCCAATCCCTGGCAATCGGTCGGCATCGCGGCGGGCGTGGGCTTCTTGATCGGACTGCTGGCGACACGGCGCTGATCATGGGTATCGACGAATCCGGATCGCCCGAAACGGGTGCAAAACCGACAGCGCGTCGCCTGGGCGCGGCATTCCTTGGGTTGCTGCACAGTCACGTCGAGTTGTTCGGCATTGAGCTGCAGGAGCAGAAGGCTCGCACCGTCAGCCTGTTGTTATTCGCCGGCTTGGCGCTGGTTTTCGGCTTGCTGCTGCTGGTTGGACTGTCGGCGCTGGTGCTGATACTGGTATGGGATACCTACCGCCTGGCGGGAATTATCGGCCTGTGTCTGTTCTATCTGCTGGCGGCGCTGTTCTGCGGGCTTCGACTCAAGGCAGCGATTTATGATGAGTCCTCGCCGTTCCACGCCACCCTCGAAGAACTGGCCAACGACCGGGAGCGCCTGTTGCCATGAGCCGCCCTAATGTTCCTCAAGCCCGTACGCGGCAGGAAATGCGCAAGGCGCTGGTGCGTCTGCGCATGGAAATGCATCGCCAGGAAATCCGCCAGGAAACACGCCAATTGCTGCACCCTTTGCAACGGGTACGCGGGTTCACGCAAAGCTGGCATGAAGGGTTCGGCCTCAAGCACGCCTCGCTTTGGGGCGTCGCGGCTGTGAGCCTGCTCGGCTTCCTCGGTGGCAAGCGAACCCGCAGCGGCCGCTCCGGTGGCTTGTCGCGCCTGATCCGGCTGGCAACGGCGGTGATTCCGCTGATCAAGCTTGCCAAGAGTGCACGCAAACCTTGAGTGCCATTGACCGGGCCTTTCCATCGAAGGGCCCGATTCGATTGTCAACGCAACACCTGGGCACACTGATCGAGCCCCACAGGCCTTGCAGGACATCGCTCGAACCGGGAAGCTAAGGCTTCGACTCATCAAACGGAGCAATCGGCCTTGGATTGGCACACCCTGCTGACTCGCGAACGCCTGGGAAAACCGCTGCACAGTCCGGAAGAACTGGGCCGCAGTCCGTTCCACAAGGATCATGACCGCATCATCTTTTCCGGTGCCTTCCGCCGCCTCGGGCGCAAGACGCAGGTGCATCCGGTTTCCAGCAACGACCATATCCACACGCGCCTGACCCACTCGCTGGAGGTCAGTTGCGTTGGCCGCTCCCTGGGTATGCGCGTAGGAGAAACCATACGCAGCGCCCTGCCCGACTGGTGCGAACCCAGTGACCTGGGCATGGTGGTGCAATCGGCCTGCCTGGCCCACGACATCGGTAACCCGCCGTTCGGCCACTCGGGGGAGGATGCCATCCGCTACTGGTTCCAACAGGCGGCGGGACGCGGCTGGCTTGACGCGATGAGCGAGGCCGAGCGCAACGACTTTCTGAACTTCGAAGGCAATGCCCAAGGATTCCGGGTTCTAACACAGCTCGAATACCATCAGTTCGACGGCGGCACCCGGCTGACCTACGCCACCCTCGGCACCTACCTGAAATACCCTTGGACCGCTCGCCACGCCGATTCCCTGGGCTACAAGAAGCACAAGTTCGGCTGTTATCAGAGCGAATTGCCCTTACTGGAACAAATCGCCCATAAACTCGGCCTTCCGCAAATCGAGGACCAGCGATGGGCGAGACATCCGCTGGTCTACCTGATGGAAGCCGCCGATGACATCTGCTACGCCCTCATCGACCTGGAGGATGGCGTGGAGATGGACCTGCTGGAGTATCCCCAGGTGGAATCGCTGCTCCTGGACCTGGTCGGTGACGATCTGCCAGAGACCTACCGTCAACTCGGGCCACAGGATTCGCGACGGCGAAAACTGGCCATCCTGCGGGGCAAGGCCATCGAACACCTCACCAACGCGGCCGCCCGGGCATTCGTCGAGCAGCAGGAGGCGTTGCTCGCGGGCACGCTACACGGTGACCTGGTGGAACACATGCACGGTCCGGCCAAGCGCTGCGTGTTGAACGCCAAGGACATGGCACGCAAGAAGATATTCCAGGATAAACGCAAGACCCTGAACGAAATCGGCGCCTACACCACGCTGGAGATCCTGCTCAACGGCTTCTGCGGCGCAGCCCTTGAACAACACGGTGGACGTACGCCGTCGTTCAAGAATCGCCGGATCCTCGACTTGCTGGGCAATAACGCACCCGATCCTGAAGGCTCGCTCCACAGTGCCTTCCTGCGGATGATCGACTTTATCGCCGGCATGACCGACAGCTATGCCAGCGAAATGGCCCAGGAAATGACCGGTCGTACGCGTCAATGAAATGACCGGCCACGTCACCGCCCCCGCGTGCGATAGGGGGCATCCCTCTATTGATGCTCACGCGAACTTGCGGTTAAACGCTCCAACCGCGTGGAAAGCGCTGGCGCGTGGTCGGAAATTACTTTTCCTGTTTATTACGCAATAACGAAAATACTTACAGTACTAAACACTAAAACATACATTTCTTACCCCTCCGCCTACCTAAAGCCGAAATACGTCGTGGTACCTCGCCTCTTTTTTTGTAGGAAAGTTCTGAAATTCGCCATGTCCGCCTGTCTCCTCGTACGACCTGACCTTAACTGGGCTAAGGTGCGCGCTTTATTTAAGCTTGTAGGGGACTTTATTCATGAACTCCGTTTTCATTGTCGACGATCATCCGGTCATCCGCCTCGCCGTTCGAATGCTGTTGGAGCATGAAGGCTATAAAGTCGTAGGGGAAACTGACAACGGCGTCGATGCGATGCAAATGGTGCGTGAATGCATGCCGGACCTGGTGATCCTGGACATCAGCATTCCAAAACTCGACGGGCTGGAAATCCTTTCGCGCTTCAATGCCATGACCACTCCGCTCAAGACCTTGGTACTGACTGCGCAATCCCCGACGCTGTTCGGTATCCGCTGCATGCAATCCGGTGCTTCCGGCTACGTTTGCAAACAAGAGGACCTCAGCGAACTTGTCAGCGCAATCAAAGCGGTGTTGTCCGGGTACAACTACTTCCCGAGCCAGGCACTTACACCGGTTTCCCAAGACGATCCTCGCAGTATCGAGCTGGATCTTTTCAAAAGCGTCAATGACCGTGAACTGATGGTATTGCAACTCTTTGCCCAGGGACGTACCAACAAGGAAATAGCCAAAGGCATGTTTCTGAGCAATAAAACTGTCAGCACTTATAAAAAACGACTCATGCAGAAACTTAAAGTCAAGTCTTTGGTAGACCTGATTGAAATGGCAAAGCGAAACGCCTTGGTGTGAGAAAAAACCGGATGTTCAATCGCATAAGCAGATGCCTTTTATTATTAAGCGCATGGTTATACGCGGGAATCCTCGTGGCGGCGGCGAGTGTGCCCGAACGTTATACGTTGCTGAGTCGCTCGACTTCAGACTCCATCGAGGTCCGGCTCGATGATGCCCATCGCACCTGGCTGAACGGTCGTCGGGAACTGATCCTGGGCACCTCTGCACCTGACTATCCGCCCTTCGATCTTTCCACCAGCGGGCGCGACTATGAAGGCATGACCGCCGACTACGCGGGCCTCATCGCCAAGGCGACCGGCCTGCCGATGAAAGTCCTGCGGTTCACTTCCCGTGAGGCGGCCCTCGACGCGCTCAAGACTGGACAAATCGACCTGCTCGGCAGTGCCAACGGCTTCGAAGCCCGAACCAGGGGTGTCGTCCTGTCAACGCCCTACGCCGTCGATCAACCGGTCCTGGTTACCCGCACGAACGAAAACCGCCCCCTGACCGACGATCTCGAAGGGCTGCGGCTCAGCATGGTTTATCACTACCTGCCGCTGCACGAGATCGAAAAGCTCTACCCCAAGGCACTGATTACCGCGTACCCCTCCTACCAGAACGCCATCAATGCGGTCGCATTCGGGCAGTCCGATGTCTTCCTCGGCGACACCATTTCCACCCATTACATGATCAGCAAGGGTTACCTGAGCAACATCCGCATGGCCAGCTTCGCAAAGCACGAGTCGCACGGATTCGGCTTCGCGCTGCGGCAGGACAACACCCGATTGCTGGACATCGTCAACGCCACGCTGAACCAGATTCCCATTGCCGAACAAGCAGCGATTGCCAAGCGTTGGAGTGCGGGTAGCGATCTTTACCTCACCAATTACAAGATACAACTGACCGAGCGCGAACAACGCTGGCTGGCTGAGCACCCCACGGTACGGGTGGCGGTGAACGAAACGTTTGCCCCCTTTACTTTTTTCGATCCTGACGGCGACTTTCGTGGGATCAGCGCCGACTTGCTTGAACTGGTCAGGCTGCGTACCGGCCTGCGCCTGGATATCCAACGCCATCGGACGGACAACGACATGATCGCCGCGGTCCTCAACGACCAGGCCGACGTCATTGCCGCGCTCCTGCCCAGCCGCGAGCGGCAGGACGTGCTCAAATTCAGTCGCCCCTACCTGGACAGCTCTTTCGTCCTGTTGATACGCAAACAGTCCGACGCCCCCACGACGCTGGACCAATTCGCTGGCAAGCGCCTGGCGGTGGCCAAAAGCAACCCCGTCATCGATTGGCTACGCACCCAATATCCAAGCCTGCAGATAATCGAAACCACCGACTCGTTGAATGCAGTCCAGTTGGTCGCCCAGGGGCAGGCGGATGGGAGCGTGACTTCGCTGGTCATGGCCAGTTACTTCATGACGTCCCATGCATTGCGCGACACACTGCAAATCAGCAGTACCGTCGGCACACGTCAGGCGATGTTCTCATTAGCCGCCGCAAAAGACGCCACGGAGCTCAATTCCATTCTCGACAAGGCCTTGTCGAGCATCGACCCGGACGAACTGGGGATTATCAACAACCATTGGCGGGGCTTCATCCCGGCATCGGAGATGGCCTGGCGCACCTATAACCGCTTGTTCCTGCAAGTTGCCGCCGGCGCGGGCCTGTTGCTCCTGCTCTCGCTGGCATGGAACGCCTACATGCAACGACAGATCAGGCAACGCCAGCAGGCGGAACTGGCCCTCAATGACCAATTGGAGTTCATGCATGCCCTGCTCAACGGCACGCCCCACCCCATCTATGTGAGAGATCGCAACGGATTCCTGCAAAGCTGCAACGACAGCTACCTTGAAACGTTCGACGTGAAACGCGAAGACGTCGTCGGAAAGAACGTCATGCCCGGCTCGATGAGCAACGCGTTCGAAGCACAGGAGTACCAGGCGGATTATCAGCGCGTCATGGCTGAAGGCTCGCCCATGATCGTTGATCGGCCGCTGCACATCGGTAACAGGAAACTGACGATCTACCACTGGATCCTTCCCTACCGCAATTCGGCGGCGCAGGTGCAGGGCATCATCGGCGGCTGGATCGATATCAGCGAACGAAGGCAGCTTGTCGAAGAACTGCGGGCCGCCAAAGAGCAGGCCGAGAACGCCAATCGGGCCAAGAGCACCTTCCTTGCGACCATGAGCCATGAAATCCGCACGCCGATGAACGCCGTGATCGGCATGCTCGAGCTGGCCCTCAAGCATGCCGACAAAGGCCAGATGGACCGCGCGGCAATAGAGGTCGCATACGAGTCGGCCTCCGGCATGCTCGACCTGATCGGCGATATCCTCGACATCGCCCGTATCGAATCCGGCCACTTGGGGCTTGCGCCCGAACGGGTCGACCTCAAGGCCCTGGTGCAATCGGTGATGCGGGTTTTCGAAGGACTGGCCCGGCAGAAAAACCTGGCACTGTCGTTGCGATTCGAACCCGCCGAGGGCAACCCGGACGTGTTGATGGACCCGCTGCGATTCAAACAGGTAATTTCGAACCTGATCAGCAACGCCCTGAAGTTCACCGAGCGAGGCGAAGTGAGTGTCAGCGTGAAACTGTCCCGCACGATCGGGGAAGACACCCTTCGAATGCAATTGGACATCCGCGACAGCGGCATCGGTATCAGCCCCGCCGACCTGCAACGCTTGTTCGAGCCGTTTGCCCAGGTCGACAACAGTAACCGGATGGCCCGCAAGGGTGCCGGGCTGGGCCTGGTGATCAGCCGCCACTTGTGCCAGGTCATGGGCGGTGAAATTCACATGAACAGTCAACCGGGCGCCGGGACCCAGGTCCAGGTTTGCCTGCCCTTGGCCATCCTGCCTGACGCAAAGGTTCGCGCTCCCGTCGCGCCTGTCGTTGAAACAGCCGCGTGCCCACTGAATGTCCTGGTCGTGGACGATCATCCGGCCAATCGCTTGCTGATGTCGCAGCAACTGGATTATCTCGGTCATCATCACCATGTCAGCCATGACGGCGAACAAGGCTTCAAGGCCTGGCAGGAAGGGAACTTCGACCTGGTCATCGCCGACTGCAACATGCCGGTCATGAGCGGCTACGAACTCGCCGGGGCGATCCGTCGGCACGAGGCCGAGCAACAACGATCGCCCTGCACCATCCTGGGATTCACGGCCAATGCACAACCCGAAGAAAAACAACGCTGCAAGGATGCCGGGATGGACGACTGCCTGTTCAAACCGATCAGCCTGAACGCCCTGAATCAATGGATGAGCGCCATCAAGCCCAACAACCGCCCCCCCGCTTTCAACGTCCAGAGCCTGCACATGCTGACGGGTGGCGACTCTGTGTCCATCCAGCGCTTGCTGGCTGAACTGCTCAGGAGCAACCGTGCCGACCGCCAAGAACTGCTCGATGTCGCCCGAGGGGCAAACCGACAGGCGATCACCGAGGCAGCCCACAAGATAAAAGGTGTCGCCCGCATCGTGCAGGCGAACTCGCTGATCCAATTGTGCGAGGCACTGGAACAGGCCTGCCAGCAAGGTGCTTCACCGGAGCGCATCGATGAAGGCACGCACGCGCTGTGCCGGGCCATGGCCGAACTGGAGCAGGCCCTGGAAACGGAGATCGCCAAGGCAAATTAATCCAGTGTTTACTATGCTGTTCGCTCAGCAGTGCGTAGCCGGGGGCGATCTCCCCCAACACTTGGAGTGACGGAAATGCCCAGCGCACCGCGTCCGCAAAAACGCCGGTTTCCCCTGCACGTTCATATCAGCGTGATGTTCACGCTGCTCCTGCTGCTGACCGGTGTGGTGCTGGGCGTCTTCAACTACCGGCAAACCACCCAGATCATCCTGTCCAGCAGCGAACAGCTGTTCAATCGAATCGAACAGGACGTGCGCCTGGACCTTTACGACACCTATGAACCGATCCGCCATCTGCTGGGCCTGCTGGCCCACTACCCGGCGACCCGAGAGCCCCGGATGGCTCAGCGACTGGCCTTGCTCGGTCCATTCACCCAGGCACTGCGGGACAATCCGAACCTGGCATCGCTGTACCTGGGCGATCGCGATGGCAATTTCCTGATGGTCCGGCCGTTGCGTACAGAAGCCGCAAAAACCGCGCTCAAGGCGCCGGCCGCTGCACACTACGAGGTCTGGACCGTCGAGCGTCCGGACAACGAAGGCCGGGTAATCTCTCAGTCGCTGTTCTACGACCAGGCCCTGACGCTCATCGGCCGTCGCGACAACCCCGGCGAGACGTTCGATCCGCGCAGCCGCAGCTGGTTTCGCAGCGCAATGGACAGCAACGAACAGATCACCACCGAGCCCTATGTGTTTTTTTCCAGCCGCAACATCGGCACGACCCTGGCCCGTCGAAGTGGCGACCAGGCGGTCATCGGTGCGGACCTGACCCTGGCCGCCCTCTCCCAGACGCTGGCCAAGCACAAGGTGACCGCCGGCACCGAAATTGTCCTGATCGATCTCCAAGGCAACGCAGTGGGATACCCCGACAGCGAGCGGTTGATCACCGACAGCCAGTCGGCACGCCTGATCAAGGCACGTGACCTGCACCCCGCCATTGCCACCGCGCTCGACAACGACGCTGACACACCGCGCCTGGAGGCGTTGGGCCGTGAGTGGATCGTTTCTCGCAGTCACATGCAGGAAGGCGGGCCGAAGGGTCTGGAACTGGCGTTGCTGGTTCCGGAAGACGAGTTGCTGGCCGGTGCCTATCGCATGCGTTGGCAAGGCGCGCTGATCACCCTCGCCACCTTGCTGCTGTGCCTGCCCTTGGGCTGGCTGACCTCCAGGATACTGGTCAAGCCATTGCGTGCCCTGGTGCAAGAAGCCGATGCCATCCGCAGTTTCAATTTCAACTACCCGGTGTCCCGTCGCTCCCCTGTGCTGGAAGTCGATCAATTAGGCGTTTCGATGGGCCGCATGAAAGAAACCCTGGCAAGTTTCTTCGAGATCACCGCCAGCCTGCGCGCCGAAACCCGCTTCGCCCCGCTACTGGAACGCGTGCTGTTCGAGACCGTGAAAATCGCCCAGGCCCAAGCCGGCCTGATCTATCTGCGCGAGAGCGATGGCGAGCATATCAAGCCCTACGGACTGGTCATCGACGGATCGCCTCGGGATCCGCAAACCTTCGCGCTGCGAGGCTATGGATTGGGCGCCGCGGACAATCCCCAGTGGCTTCGTGAACTGGCCACCGCGCAAACCCTGGTTTCATCCCTGGGCTTCGAGCAGGCGGCCGACTTGCGCAGTGTCCTGCTTGCGCTGGACGCGCCACGGGTCCACCTGATCGGCATTCGCTT
Source organism: Pseudomonas frederiksbergensis (assembly GCF_035751725.1). Taxonomy (GTDB): domain Bacteria; phylum Pseudomonadota; class Gammaproteobacteria; order Pseudomonadales; family Pseudomonadaceae; genus Aquipseudomonas; species Aquipseudomonas frederiksbergensis_A. The sequence continues at coordinate 4,060,573 of NZ_CP142104.1, forward strand.
GTGCAACCGTCATCAGGAAACCGTCGGCGCGCTGGTCTTGTTGATCACTGACACAGGCACCGAAGCGGACCTGGAAAAACTCCAGCCGGACCGCATCGCATTCCTGCAGGCCGTGTCCGGCACCGCGACGGTGAGCATCGAAAGCCAGCGCCTGCAAGCCAGGCAAAAGCAACTGCTCGACTCATTCATACAGTTGCTTGCCGGCGCGATCGATGCCAAAAGCCCCTACACCGGCGGCCATTGCCAGCGAGTACCGGCCCTGACGCTGATGCTTGCCCAGGCCGCCGCCGCCAGCCCGGCACCAGCGTTCGAAGGCTACCAGCCGACCGAAGACGAATGGGAGGCGCTGCACATCGCTGCCTGGCTGCACGATTGTGGCAAGGTCACCACACCCGAATACGTGGTGGACAAAGCCACCAAGCTGGAAACCCTGAATGATCGCATCCACGAGATCCGAACCCGTTTCGAAGTCCTCAAGCGCGACGCCTGGATCGACTACTGGCAGGGACTGGCAACTGAAGGCGACGCCTCACCCCTGGCCGCGCAACGCGACGCGACACTGGCCGTCCTCGACGATGACTTCGCCTTCGTCGCACGTTGCAACCTCGGTTCAGAAGCCATGGCCGATGCCGACCTGCTACGCCTGCAACATATCGCCCGGCGCACATGGACCCGGACCCTGGACGATCGCCTGGGGGTTTCCTGGGAAGAGAACCGTCGCCAGGCGCGCACGCCCAAGCCGACGCTGCCCGTCGTTGAACCTTTGCTGGCGGACAAGCCCGAGCATCTGCTCGAGCGGCATGAAGCCGAGCTGATTCCGGCGGACAATCGATGGGGCTTCCAGCTCGATGTGCCGACCTGGAAATACAACCGCGGCGAACTCTACAACCTCAGCATCACGCGCGGCACGCTCACTCGCGAAGAGCGCTACGTGATCAACCATCACATGGTCCAGACGATCCTGATGCTCAGCCAGTTGCCCTTCCCCAGCCACTTGGAAAACGTTGCGGAAATTGCCGGCGGCCATCACGAGAAAATGGACGGCACCGGTTATCCCAAGCGATTGAAGCGCGAGCAGATGAGCCTGCCGGCTCGAATGATGGCGATCGCGGATATTTTCGAAGCCCTGACAGCGGCTGATCGCCCGTATAAAAAAGCCAAGAAGCTGAGCGAAGCCCTGGGCATCATGGCCACCATGTGCCGCGACGCCCATATCGATCCCGAGCTGTTCGGGTTGTTTATCGAAGAAAGGATCTACCTGCGCTATGCCGAGGCGTTTCTTGACCCACGCCAGATAGACGAAATCGACCCGGACAGCCTGCTGGCCAAGGCAGGATTGACAGCATGATCAGCAATCGGTCAGGCGCAGGAATATCGCGGCCAATTGTTCGATGCCGGCCTGGTCATGCTCGGTAAAGCGCGCCAGTTTCGGACTGTCCAGGTCCAGCACGCCGATCAGACGTCCGTCCTTGACCAACGGCACCACCAACTCGCTGTTCGAGGCACTGTCGCAGGCGATGTGCCCGGCAAAGGCATGGACATCCTCGACGCGCTGGGTCTGGCGGCTTGCCGCAGCGACTCCACACACGCCGCGGCCAAAGGGAATCCGTACACAGGCGATCTGCCCCTGGAACGGACCCAGCACCAGTTCATCGTTGCGATTGAGGTAAAAACCAGCCCAGTTGAGGTCGTCCAGTTGACTGAACAGGAAGGCCGAGAACTGTGCCGCGTTGGCAATGAAATCGCGCTCATCCGCCAGCAGCGATTGCAGCTGTGCCGATAACAAGCCATAGCCTTCGAGGCCTTCGCCAGTGCTCTTCAAATCGATCATGCGTTGTGCTCCAGGAGTTTGAGACCCACCCAATAACGGGCGAATTGATAGGCGCAGCGCCCGTTGCGATTGCCGCGTCCGGTCGCCCAGCGAACCGCCTGTATTTCCAACGCTTCGTCACGTTGCCAGGCCAGTCCGGCCTTCGCCGCGAGCTCGCCGATCCAATGCTCCACCACGTCGAGGAAATGCTCCTGGGTAAAGGGGTAGAACGACAGCCAGAGACCGAAGCGGTCAGACAAGGCGATCTTGTCCTCCACGGCTTCACTGGGATGAAGCTCGCCGTCGACCCGCTTCCAGTTCTCGTTGTCGCTTTCCTTCTCCGGCACCAGGTGGCGGCGGTTCGAGGTGGCATACAGCAACACGTTGTCCGGGGCTTGTTCAAGGGAACCGTCAAGCACGCTCTTGAGCACGCGGTAGTCACCTTCGCCGGATTCGAACGACAAGTCGTCGCAGAAGACCACGAAGCGCTGGGGCAATTTCGCTACCTGCTCGACCACCCGAGGCAGATCGGCCAAATGATCGCGCTCGATCTCGATCAAGCGCAGCCCCTGGCCGGCATGTTCGGCCAGCAAGGCCCGCACCAGCGACGACTTGCCAGTGCCGCGCGAGCCCCAGAGCAACGCATGGTTGGCCGGCATGCCATCGATGAATTGCCGGGTGTTGCGCCCCAACTGTTCGACCTGGCGATCCACACCGATCAGGTCCGACAGGCGCATGTCGAGGCTGACCTGCAGCGGCAGCAGGAAACCGCCGCGCCCGTCGCGTTGCCAACGGGCGGCCAGGGTCTGGTTCCAGTCGATGGCAGGCCGTGGCGCGGGCAACAGGGGCTCGATACGGGCCAGCATCGCATTGGCGCGCTCAAGAAAAGCAATCAATCGGGCGTCCACGTCTTCTCCTCGGACAAGTTCACAGTAATGATGACGCTACAACGACGAAACGACGAAGCCGATGGCGGGTCTGTTTCACACACTACACACCGGTCGCACCGGTATTCAGAGATGATCAGCTATGCTTGACCGGCGAAGGGAAACGTAAGTGGTTCACCATTCCATGGACATCAGGTTCACCCAACGTCTGTCGTACAAACAGGCCCGACTGACCGTCCTGGTGGGTTTCGTGCTGGGCACGTTGCTAAGCCTGGTGCAGATCGGCATCGATTATGCCAGCGAAGACGCGTCGATCAACCGTGAAATCCTCTCGTTGCTGGAAATCAGCCACAACCCGGCCTCGCGCATCGCCTACAACATCGACGCCGAACTCGCCCAGGAACTGGCCCTGGGCCTGTTGCGCTCACCGGCCATCATCGGCGCCGAACTGATCGACAACAACAATACGGTCCTGGCCAGCGTCAAGCGCCCCGAATTACAGAGCAGCTACCGGTTCATCAGTGACTTTCTCTTTGGCGCCCAACGCCAGTTCGAAGACCGGCTCTACCTGAGCCATCTGCCCGGAGAATCCCTGGGTGTGTTGCGGTTGGATGTCGACACGTATTCGTTTGGCAGTCGCTTCCTGCGTCGGGCCGAAATCACCTTGCTCAACGGTTTCGCCCGCAGCCTGATCCTGACCGGCCTGCTGCTGGCGCTGTTCTACGTCATGCTCACAAAGCCGTTGGTGAGGGTCATCCGCGAGCTGAGCAGCCGCGATCCCGGCACCCTCGAACAGAGCCCGCTGGAATGCCCTTCCGGCCATCAATACGATGAAATCGGCGTGCTGGTATCGGTCGCCAACCAGCAGTTCGAAAATATCTCCACCGAGATCCAGCAGCGGCGCACGGCTGAAAATCGCCTCACCGATTACCTGGCGCAACTGGAAAACATCGTTTCGGCGCGCACCGCCGAACTCAAGGCCATCAACGCCCGCCTCAGCCAGTCCAACGAAGAGCTGGAAGTGGCCCGGCGTACCGCCCTGGACATGGCCGACGCACGCTCCGCATTCCTTGCCAACATGAGCCATGAGATCCGCACGCCACTCAACGGCCTGCTCGGGATGATCGCGCTGTCGCTGGACGGCCCGCTGACCGCCGAACAACAGCAACAACTGTCGATTGCCCACGACTCGGGCAAGGTACTGGTCGAGCTGCTGAACGATATCCTCGACCTGTCCAAATTCGACGCCGGTCAATTGGAACTCGAACGCATTCCATTCGACCTGGGTTCGCTGATTGAAGACACCGCCAACCTGCTCTCCCAGAATGCCGCCCCGAGCGTCGAGCTGGCGTGCCTGATCGATCCGCAGTTTCCCGCGCAGGTGCTTGGCGACCCGACCCGCGTCCGCCAGATCGTCAGCAACCTGCTGTCCAACGCCTTGAAGTTCACCCGCTTCGGCCGGGTCGATGTGCGCTTGAGCCAGTACGAAGGCGGCGTGCGGATCGAAGTCTGCGACACCGGCATCGGCATCCCCCAGGAGGCCCAGGCGCGGATTCTCCAGCCGTTCACCCAGGCCGGCGCCGGCATTACTCGCCAGTTCGGCGGCACCGGGTTGGGGCTGGCATTGACCTACAACCTCTGCGAAGCCATGCAGGGCCGGCTGACGATCAGCTCCGAAGCCGGCTTCGGCAGCCAGTTCTGCGCAGACCTGCCGCTGCCTTGCCACACCCCCGCTGCGCCCATCGAGCCCTTGCATGGAAACGTCGTGGCCATTACCACCTCCAACAGCGGGCTGAGCGAACTGCTGGGCATGTTGCTACCCGCCTGGGGAGTGGATTATATCCAGCGTTCCGTCGATGACGGGCTGCTGGGGCTCAAGCCCGACGTCCTGGTGACCGATTGCCCGGAATGCCTGTTCAACCTGCGACCGACCTTCGACGCCCCCATCCTGTTGGTCACCGCCTACGGCAGTTTCATGCCCAGCGAAGAAGCGAGCGCCCTCGCCCCCTTGCTGCAACAGGCCCGGCCGTTGGCGCGCCATGCGCTTTACCAGATTTTGCGTCGTGCCTTGCAAAGCGAGGCGACCACGATCAATGAAGCGCAGATAGAAGCCTCGGCCCCCGCCTTGCGTGCTCGCGTGCTGCTGGTGGAAGACAACCCCGTCAACCAACTGGTGGCCAAGGGGATGCTGATCAAACTGGGGTGTGAAGTGGTTGTCGCGGCCCATGGCGCCGAGGGCCTGGACCAGCTCGAACAACGGGAATTCGACCTCGTCTTGATGGACTGCAACATGCCGGTCATGGACGGTTACGAAGCCAGCCGGCAGATCCGCCGCAGCGGGCGCTGGCCGGACCTGCCGATTGTCGCGCTGACGGCCAACGCCATGCCCGAGGAACGGGAGCGCTGCCGGGCCGCTGGCATGAGCGACTATCTGTCCAAGCCGTTCCGTCGCGAAGAACTGGCCGCACTGCTGGATCAATGGGTGCCCACTACGTCAGCGCTTTGATCTGGGCCAACAGGTGGTCCAGGCCATCGCGCAGGTCGCCCAAGCGATCCAGATCGACGCCGCTGTCGCACAACAAGCGAGCCTTGAGCGGGCCGACTTGCTCACGCAACGCCTTTCCGCTTTCCGACAGGCTCAGGTGCACCTCGCGTTCATCCCGGGCCGAACGCTGGCGCTGGACCAGCTCCAGCTGTTCCAAACGCTTGAGCAGCGGCGTCAGCGTGCCTGAATCGAGCAGCAAGCGTTCGCCCAGGGCTTTTACAGTCGGCTGCTCCGGCGTGTTGTCCTGCCATTCCCACAGTACGAGCATCGCCAGGTATTGCGGGTAGGTCAGGCCAAGCTGTTCCAGCATCGGCTTGTAGCCACGGATCACCGCCCGCGATGCGGCGTACAACTTGAAGCACAGCTGGCTGTCGAGCTTCAGCGAATCGACTGGCAGATCATTCATTTGAGCAGGGCTTCGATCTCGGCGGTGAGGTCCTGGGGCTTGGTGGTCGGGGCAAAGCGCCTGACCACTTGGCCGTCCTTGCCGATCAGGAACTTGGTGAAATTCCATTTGATGCCCTTGGACCCCAGCACGCCAGGCGCCCGCTGCTTGAGCTGGACGAACAATGGATGGGCATTGGCGCCGTTGACTTCGACTTTCTTGAACAGTGGAAAGCTCACGCCGAAATTGAGCTCGCAAAACTCGGAAATGGCGCCTTCGTTGCCTGGCTCCTGCTTGCCGAACTGATTGCAGGGAAAACCCAGTACCACCAGCCCCTGGTCCTTGTAGGACTGCCACAATGCCTCAAGCCCCTTGTACTGCGGGGTAAAGCCACATTGGCTGGCAGTATTGACCACCAAAACGGCCTTGCCGGCGAAATCCGCGAGGGTCTTTTCTTCACCCTTGATGGTGGTGCAGGGAATGCTCAGCAAATTGTCAGTCATGACGGCGGCTCCTGGAAAGGTTGGGGAGACGAAGATAGCGAGCAATTAAATTGTGTGCAATTTAATTATCCGGACACCTCGATAAAACCAAACGGCTCTTGTGGCGAGGGAGCTTGCCCCCTCGCCACGAAGGCCGCGCCGAGTCTTACTCGCGCGGCACCAGATCCAGGCACACCGAGTTGATGCAATAACGCAAGCCGGTAGGCGGCGGGCCGTCGGGGAAGACGTGGCCCAGGTGCGCGTCGCATTTGGCGCAGACCACCTCGGTGCGAATCATGCCATGGCTCACATCCCGTATTTCCACCACCGCGCGGCCTTCGATCGGCGCGTAGAAACTCGGCCAGCCACAGCCCGAATCGAACTTGGTCGTCGAATCAAACAGCGGTTCGTTGCAGCAAATGCAGTGGTAAACGCCGTCGATCTTGGTCTCGTTGTATTTGCCGGAGAACGGTCGCTCGGTGCCTTTGAGCCTGCAGACGTTGTATTGCTCCGGATCGAGCATCTCACGCCATTCTTCAAGGGTTTTCTCCAACTTTTCCATCGTCCTACCTCGGCAATTGAAAAAGCCCGATCCGACGCTTTTCCACAGATCGGGCGGCACGTATGATTGCGCCTCGTCAGGCGCCAGTCTGGCAGTCACGCCATGCGCATTCAAATGGATTGTGGCGCATCTACCGCGTCCGGCCCGGGCACAGACGCAGGATCCCCAGTACGGTAGTTCATCTGCCCCCTGGATCGTTCATTTTCGGGAACACATCGCCATGCAGGTCAGCAAATCGAACAAGCTCGCCAACGTCTGCTACGACATTCGCGGCCCGGTGCTCAAGCACGCCAAACGCCTGGAAGAGGAAGGCCACCGCATCCTCAAGCTGAACATCGGCAACCCGGCGCCCTTTGGTTTCGAAGCGCCCGATGAGATCCTCCAGGACGTCATCCGCAACCTGCCGACCGCCCAGGGCTACAGCGACTCCAAAGGCCTGTTCAGTGCGCGCAAGGCCGTGATGCAGTATTACCAGCAGAAGCAGGTCGAGGGCATCGGTATCGAGGACATCTACCTGGGCAACGGCGTGTCCGAGCTGATCGTGATGTCCATGCAGGCCCTGCTCAACAACGGCGATGAAGTGCTGGTACCGGCACCGGACTATCCGCTGTGGACGGCTGCCGTGAGCCTGTCCGGCGGCAATCCGGTGCATTACTTGTGCGATGAACAAGCCGATTGGTTTCCCGACCTGGCGGACATCAAGGCCAAGATCACGCCCAACACCAAGGCCCTGGTGATCATCAATCCGAACAACCCGACCGGCGCCGTCTATTCCCGGGAAGTGTTGCTGGGCATGCTGGAACTGGCCCGCCAGCACAACCTGGTGGTGTTTTCCGACGAGATCTACGACAAGATCCTGTACGACGACGCCGTGCACGTCTGCACCGCCTCCCTTGCGCCCGACCTTCTTTGCCTGACCTTCAACGGTTTGTCCAAGTCCTATCGCGTCGCCGGCTTCCGCTCCGGCTGGATCGCCATTTCCGGGCCCAAGCATCACGCCCAGAGCTACATCGAAGGCATCGACATGCTGGCCAACATGCGCCTGTGCGCCAACGTGCCGAGCCAGCACGCGATCCAGACGGCGCTGGGTGGCTACCAGAGCATCAACGACCTGGTCCTGCCCCAGGGCCGGCTGCTGGAGCAACGCAACCGTACGTGGGAATTGCTCAACGACATCCCTGGCGTCAGCTGCGTCAAGCCAATGGGGGCCTTGTATGCCTTCCCACGGATCGACCCGAAAGTCTGCCCAATCCACAACGACGAAAAATTCGTCCTCGACCTGCTGCTGTCCGAGAAGCTGCTGGTCGTCCAGGGCACGGCGTTCAACTGGCCATGGCCGGATCATTTCCGCGTCGTGACCCTGCCACGGGTCGACGACCTCGACCAGGCCATCGGCCGCATCGGCAACTTCCTCAAGTCCTACCGCCAGTAGTCCGGCCAGCGTGCGAGGGCCCTCGCCTCGCACGCTGTCTGATTCAGCAACACATCCGTTCTTTGCGCGGCGGCTGGCCTTCTACACTGGGAATCGAGCATCCGGTATGAAAGGAGACTCAACGTTCAGGGGGCATGGACGTCAAATCTCAATTCCGCGACGACTTTCAGAAAAGTCTTTCAAACATTTAGGATGCGTGTAGGACACAGTTTGAAATAGTAGGCGAGTTGAATAGCCCGCGGCAGCACCTTATATACCCCGCATAACGCTACATCTTTAGCATGAGGAGATTGCTACCACCATGATGCGCATCCTGCTGTTTTTGGCCACTAACCTGGCGGTCGTGCTGATTGCCAGCATCACCCTGAGCCTTTTCGGCTTCAACGGGTTCATGGCGGCCAACGGGGTTGATCTCAACCTCAATCAGCTGCTGATCTTCTGTGCGGTGTTCGGTTTCGCCGGTTCCCTGTTCTCGCTGTTCATCTCCAAGTGGATGGCGAAGATGAGCACCGGCACCCAGATCATCAGCCAGCCGCGCACTCGCCACGAACAATGGCTGCTGCAGACTGTAGAGCAGCTGTCCCGTGAAGCCGGAATCAAGATGCCCGAAGTCGGGATTTTCCCGGCCTACGAGGCCAACGCCTTTGCCACCGGCTGGAACAAGAACGACGCCCTGGTCGCGGTTAGCCAGGGCCTGCTCGAACGGTTTTCGCCGGACGAAGTCAAGGCCGTACTGGCGCACGAGATCGGTCACGTGGCCAACGGCGACATGGTGACCTTGGCGTTGATCCAGGGCGTGGTGAACACCTTCGTGATGTTCTTCGCCCGCATCATTGGCAACTTTGTCGACAAGGTGATCTTCAAGAACGAAGAAGGCCAAGGCATCGCCTATTACGTGGCAACCATTTTCGCCGAGCTGGTACTGGGCATCCTCGCCAGCGCCATCGTCATGTGGTTCTCGCGTAAACGCGAATTCCGCGCCGATGACGCCGGTGCCCGCCTGGCCGGCACCAGCGCCATGATCGGCGCCCTGCAACGCCTGCGGGCCGAGCAGGGTCTGCCGGTGCACATGCCCGACACCTTGAATGCCTTTGGCATCAACGGCGGCATCAAGCAGGGCCTGGCCCGCATGTTCATGAGCCACCCGCCGCTGGAAGAGCGAATCGACGCACTGCGTCGCCGTGGTTGATCGCTAGAGCCTCAAAAGGAAAGCCCGCAGCGATGCGGGCTTTTTTGTGGCTACCGTTTCATGCGGTGCCTGGCCTGTCATAAGCACCACACATCAAAGCCTGGAAAGGAGATACACCCGCTCATCCAACCGCTTCACACCCGCCTGCAAGAATTTCCAGCTCTCTCCCAACACATCCTGCTCCAGCAAGACCTCCAGCTGCCAGCCCCCACCCAGTAACCGCTGCACCTCGTCATGCCCAACGGAAAACGGCGGTCCAGGCATTTCGTCCTGATTGTAATCGAGCGTAATCAACAGTCCGACACAGTCTGGCAATATCCGCTGCAAGTGGGCCACGTACCGCTCGCGCATCGGCGCCGGCAAGGCGATCAATGCCGCGCGGTCATACAACGTCGCGCAATCAACGACATCCAATGGCGTCAAAGCAAAGAAATCGCCGCAGCGAATTTCGATGGCACCGGCACGAAATACCTTGAAGGCGCCCTCCTCACTCACGTTCGGCTCAAGCTGGTGCTCCCGGAAAAAATCAGTGACAGCTTTTTCCGACAGTTCCACGCCGAGCACTGAGCAACCCTGCTCGGCCAACCACAGCATATCCAGGGTCTTACCGCACAGGGGCACCAACACTCGTGTCTCTTCAGGCAATCCCAACTGGGGCCAGAAACGCTGAAGGTAAGGGTTCACTTGCGGCAGATGAAAGCCGATCTGGTTGGCGGACCAGCGCTTATGCCAAAACTCGGGATCCATGGGGTTCGCTCCATAAATTCGATCAAAACAGCTCAAAACTTATATTAGATTTTGATCATTGACCTGGCAGAAGATGACACGTCTTAACGCTCAGGAGCCCGCTCATGCTGCCCAGCCTGTTTATTTCCCATGGCTCACCCATGCTTGCCCTGGAACCCGGCGAAAGCGGCCCGGCCCTGGCTCGCCTGGCCGCACAACTGCCCAGGCCCAAGGCCATTGTCGTAGTCTCGGCTCATTGGGAGAGCGATGAGCTGCTGGTCAGCGCCAATCCGCAGCCACGCACCTGGCACGACTTCGGCGGCTTTCCACCTGCATTGTATGAAGTGCAATACCCAGCGCCTGGCGATCCTCGACTGGCAAGACAGGTGGCAGACATGCTCAACGCCGCGCATCTGCCGGCACGCCTCGACCCTCAGCGGCCATCCGACCATGGCGTCTGGGTGCCGTTATTGTTGATGTATCCCGAGGCGGATATTCCCGTGGTACAGGTCTCTTTGCCTAGCCGCCAGGGGCCGACGCTGCAAACGCGAGTCGGTCACGCGTTGGCGAACCTGCGCGAACAAGACGTGCTGGTGATCGGTTCCGGAAGCATTACGCACAACCTGCGCGACCTGGATTGGAACGCCGGCCCCGACAGCATCGAGCCGTGGGCCAAGGCGTTTCGTGATTGGATAGTCGAGCAACTGGCGGCCAACAACGAGCCCGCGCTGCACGATTACCGCCGACAGGCGCCCAATGCCGTGCGCAGCCATCCCAGCGATGAGCATTTGTTGCCGCTGTTTTTTGCTCGCAGCGCCGGTGGAAAATTCAGCGTTGCCCATGCAGGTTTCACCATGGGAACACTGGGGATGGATATCTATCGGTTCGACTGATGGGCCGGGCCGATCCATCTGAGGCGCACCAAACGACAGGCAAAAAAATCCCCGAACCAGTCGGGGATTTTTTCATGCTCGATCAATCAACCCGCAAGTCGATCAATCCTCGCGGTAGCGACGCAGCTTGAGCTGCTTGCCGGCCACGCGGGTGTCCTTGAGCTTGGTCAGCAACTTCTCCAGGCCATCTTCCGGCAGTTCCACCAGGCTGAAGCTGTCACGCACCTGGATACGACCGATGGCTTCGCGGGCCAGGCCGCCTTCGTTGAGGATCGCGCCAAGCAGGTTCTTGGCGGCAATGCCGTCACGAGCGCCCAGCGCGGTACGGCAACGGGCACGGCCTTCGGCCAGCGGGATCGGTGCACGACGCTCGCGATCACCACGGTCCGGACGATCACCGCTGCGCTCAGGACGGTCGCCACGCGGTGCGCTGTTCGGCACCAGTGGACGTTCCTTCTCGATTGCAGCCAGGTTCAGTGCTTGGCCGTTGGTGGCCTTGCGCAGCAGGGCAGCGGCCAGGGCACGCGGGGTGCAACCGATGTCGGCGGTCAGGCGATCAAGCAGATCACCGTGGGTCGACTCGGCGTCAGCCACCAGCGGCGACAGGCTGTTGGTCAGCTTCTTGATGCGCGCATCGAGAACGGCCTGGGCGTCCGGCAGGCGAACTTCAGCCACCTTCTGGCCCGTCACACGCTCGATGACTTGCAGCATACGGCGCTCGCGCGGGGTCACCAGCAGCAGCGCGCGACCTTCGCGACCGGCACGGCCGGTACGGCCGATACGGTGAACGTAGGACTCCGGATCGTACGGCATGTCCACGTTGAACACGTGGGTGATGCGCGGCACGTCCAGGCCACGGGCAGCGACGTCGGTCGCCACAACGATGTCCAGGCGGCCATCCTTGAGGGAATCGATCACGCGTTCACGCTGGTTCTGGGCGATGTCGCCGTTCAGCGCAGCAGCCTTGTAGCCTTTGGCTTCCAGGGCGCTGGCCAGGTCCAGGGTCGCTTGCTTGGTGCGCACGAACATGATCAGGGCGTCGAAATCCTCGACTTCCAGCAGGCTCAGGACGGCAGAGGTCTTCTGGTCGGCGTGAACCAGCAGGTGAGCCTGCTCGATCGCGGTGACGGTCTGGGTCTTGCTCTGGATCTTCACGTGCTTCGGATCGCGCAGATGGCGTTCGGCGATGGCACGGATCGACTGAGGCAAGGTAGCCGAGAACAGGACGGTCTGGCGAGTCTCAGGCATGGCCTTGAAGATGACTTCCAAGTCGTCCATGAAGCCCAGCTTGAGCATTTCGTCCGCTTCGTCGAGAACCAGGTGGTTCACGGTGGCGAGGACTTTTTCGTCGCGACGCAGGTGGTCGCACAGACGGCCCGGGGTGGCGACAACGATTTGTGCGCCATTACGGATTGCTTTCAGTTGTGGGCCCATCGGCGCGCCGCCGTAGACAGCCACGACAGTCACGCCTGGCATTTGCTTGGCGTAGGTTTCGAAAGCGGTTGCAACTTGTAGCGCCAACTCACGGGTTGGGGCCAGGATCAGAGCTTGCGGCTCGCGCTTGGACGGATCAATGCGGTGCAGGATCGGCAGTGCGAACGCGGCGGTCTTACCCGTACCGGTTTGCGCCTGACCAATCATATCGTGACCGGCGAGAATGATCGGGATCGACTGCTGCTGAATGGCCGAAGGCTCTTCATAGCCGGTAGCGACTACTGCAGCGACAATATTGGGATGAAGTTCAAGAGCGGCGAAGCCGCCGATTTCCTGGGTCATGGGTCTGCCTCTAAGTGCATCCGCAAAGACCCATGCTCCAAAGCTGCGCATGCCGTGTTGAGACTCAAGAGTCGCCCTGGCAGCTTTGTCGGCGGGGATTTGCGAAAACGAATGAATGAAAAAGAACGTCGTGGAAGCATCCGTTGTGCGGACATGCAACCGAAGCTGGCTTCGGGGAATTGCGCTACCTTGACGCGGCCCGGCTAAAGGCCGGCGCGCACTATACCGGAATTCGCCCAAAAAGGGAGATTTTTTTCCTGAAAACACGGTTTTAGGGCTCGCCGCCAAAAACCTTGCGGCGGCTGGCTAAAACGGTTCACCTCCAAACGAGCGCCCCCCGTGGCGAGGGAGCTTGCTCCCGCTGGGTCGCGAAGCGGCCCCCATCGATTTCAGATCAACCCAGGCGTCTGCTTCGCAGCCGAGCGGGAGCAAGCTCCCCTCCCACAAAAGCCCTTGCGAGTCTGATCACGTCGCCGGGCGAATCGCCTTGATCAACGACTGCAACGAATAGCCCAATCGCGGCGCCAGTCCCTCGGCACGGGCAACCAAGCCTTCCATGTCCAGCTCCTGGTCCAGGTCCGCAGGCACGATCAGGATCACGTTGCCCTCCTTCACCGGCAGCTCCCAATAATGCCGGTGATAAAGGCCTCGCAACAGCGCCGCGCCCAACGGCTTGCCGTCGTCGGTGGCCCATTGGTTGATCACCAGCCAACCACCGGGGTTGAGGCGCTTCTGGCAGTTCTCCAGGAATCCCCACGCCAGGTGGCCTACACCAGGACCGACGTCCGTATAAAGATCGACAAAAATGAGGTCCGCCGGCTCTGCCGTTTCGAGCAATTGCAGGGCATCGCCGACGCGGATGTACAAGCGCGGATCATCATCCAGCCCCAGATATTCAATAGCCAGGCGCGGTACATCGGGGCGCAGTTCGATCGCCTCGACGTCTTCCAGCGGCAGGAACTTGAGGCACGCCTGGGTCAAGGTGCCGGCGCCTAGCCCCAGGAACAGCGCGCTTTCCGGCTGCTGGTGACACAACGCGCCAATGAGCATGGCGCGGGTGTAGTCATATTCGAGCCAGCTCGGATCGGCTGTGAACACGCAGCTCTGCTCGATGGCATCGCCGAATTCGAGAAACCGGTAATCGGCCACTTCGAACACGCGAATCATCCCGAACTCGTCGTGCACCTCGGCGAGCAAATGCTCGACGCGCTCCTCTGTCATTTCATCTCCTGATGTTGCCGGGCGGGCATGGGCCTGCGCATACGGGGCAAAGGCGCGATTGTCCGCGAAGCAAGCGGAACAGGTCACGTACTAATTTGCTGATAACATGAGCGCCCGAGCGTAAATCACCTAGAGATCATGATGAGCCAACCCTGGAGCCCTGACAGCTGGCGCGCCCTGCCGATCCAGCAACAACCCCGCTACCCCGACGCCGCGCACCTGTTGCAGGTTGAGCAGACCCTGGCCAGTTATCCGCCATTGGTGTTTGCCGGTGAAGCCCGGGAGTTGCGCCGTCAGTTCGCCGAAGTTACCCAGGGCCGGGCCTTCCTGCTACAGGGCGGCGACTGTGCCGAGAGCTTCGCCGAGTTCTCGGCAGCCAAGATCCGCGACACCTTCAAGGTGCTATTGCAGATGGCGATCGTCATGACCTTTGCGGCTGGTTGCCCGGTGGTCAAGGTCGGGCGCATGGCCGGCCAGTTCGCCAAGCCACGCTCGGCCAACGATGAAACCATCGACGGCGTAACCCTGCCGGCCTATCGGGGCGACATCGTCAACGGCATCGGCTTCGACGAGAAAAGCCGCGTACCGGATCCGGAGCGATTGCTACAGTCCTATCATCAGTCCACCGCGACCCTGAACCTGCTGCGGGCGTTCGCCCAGGGCGGCTTTGCCGATTTGCACCAAGTGCACAAGTGGAACCTGGATTTCATTGCCAATTCGGCCCTGGCGGAAAAATACAGCCACCTGGCCGACCGCATCGATGAAACCCTGGCGTTCATGCGCGCCTGCGGCATGGACAGCTCGCCGCAGCTGCGCGAAACCAGTTTCTTCACCGCCCATGAAGCGCTGCTGCTCAATTACGAAGAAGCCTTTGTGCGCCGCGACAGCCTGACCAACGACTATTACGACTGCTCGGCCCACATGCTATGGATCGGCGACCGCACCCGTCAGCTGGACGGCGCCCATGTCGAATTCCTGCGCGGGGTGAACAACCCGATCGGGGTCAAGGTCGGCCCGAGCATGAACCCTGACGACCTGATCCGCCTGATCGACGTGCTCAACCCGGACAACGACCCGGGCCGCCTGAACCTGATCGCGCGCATGGGCGCCAACAAGGTCGGCGATCACCTGCCGCAGCTGCTGAGGGCCGTGCAACGCGAAGGCAAGCAGGTGCTGTGGAGCTCCGATCCGATGCACGGCAACACCATCAAGGCCAGCAGCGGCTACAAGACCCGGGATTTCGCGCAGATCCTGGGCGAAGTGAAGCAGTTCTTCCAGGTCCATGAAGCGGAAGGCACCTATGCCGGCGGTATCCACATCGAGATGACCGGGCAGAACGTCACCGAATGCATCGGCGGCGCACGACCGATTACCGAGGATGGGCTGTCGGACCGCTACCACACCCACTGCGATCCGCGGATGAATGCCGATCAGTCGCTGGAACTGGCGTTCTTGATTGCAGAGACGTTGAAGCAGGTTCGGCGTTAGGTTCTTCTTCGCCTGTTCAATCGCTTCGCGAGCAGGCTCGCTCTCACATTGGATCTGCAGTGGACACAAAATCCGTGCTCACCGAAGGCCACTGTGGGAGCTTGCTCGCGATGGCGCCAGCTCAGTCACCCTCGATCTGCGCAAATGCCACTGCCAACCGCACCCCACTCTCCCGCTGGCAATTGAGTTGGACCCGCTCCAGCCCCAGCCACCGGGCCATGCGCCATAGGTTCAGCGCCAAGGCTTGCATGCCTTCCTCATCCAGCCCCGGCTCCTCCTCATGCACGGCATGCACCGCCAATTGCCCCAACGCCCGCTCCGCTCGCAGGTCCACCCGCGCCGCAATACGTTCGTGGTGCAGGAACGGCAACACGTAATAGCCGTACACCCGCTTGTGCACGGGGGTGTAGATCTCCAGCCGATAGCGAAAGTCGAACAACCGCTCGGTACGACCGCGCTCCCAGACCAGTGAATCGAACGGCGACAGCAACGCACTCGCGGCGACCTTGCGAGGGATTTTCACTGCGGGTCGGCACCAGGCCGGTTGTTTCCAACCCTGCACCTGGCAACGCTGCAGTTCCCCCGCCTCCTCCAGCTCGGCCAGGCGCCCGCGACTGTCGGCCGGGTCGAGGCGAAAGTAGTCGCGCAGGTCTTTTTCGGTGGCGATACCCAACGCGTCGGCGGCATGCACCAGCAAGGCACGTTGGGCCTGGGCTTCGTCGGGCAGCGGTTGCTGCAGGACCGAGGCCGGCAAGACCCGCTCCGGCAAATCGTAGAGGCGCTCGAAGCCCCGGCGCCCCGCCACTGTCACCTCACCCGCCGCGAACAGCCATTCCAGCGCATGCTTTTCCGCGCTCCAGTCCCACCACGGCCCGGCCTTTTCCTGGCGAGTGGACAAGCTGCCGGCGCCAATCGCGCCCTGGTCCCGGACCGCTTGCAGCACACGACGAATGACATCCTGCCGCTCCCGCCCAAAACGCGCCAATTGTTGATAGATACCTTCGCCGCGCGCCGCCCGCACCATGCGCCAGCGCATCAACGGATACATCGCCACCGGCAGCAGCGAAGCCTCATGCCCCCAATATTCGAACAGCGTGCGACGTCGGCCCTGGCTCCAGGCAGCCTGGTCGAGGAGATCGCGATCGTAGTGACCGAGTCGGGAAAACAGCGGGAGGTAATGCGAGCGCACCAGCGCGTTGACGGAGTCAATCTGAAGGACGCCGAGGCGTTCGATCAAGCGGTTGAGGCGCGAGGGTTGCACCGACGCTGACGGCAGCCGCCCATCGAATCCTTGGGCGGCCAACGCCAGACGCCGGGCCTGTTTGAGGGTAAAGGACAGCGTCGCGGGCATGGGAATCTCCTTGTCTGCTCGCAACCTACCTCACCAATAAGGGGCTTGTGTAGGGAAGGATGGCTCATTTGTGCATGGGGTCATCCCAAAATGGCCGAACCACTTCCTGCTCCACGTCGGCGCGACTCACGCCGATGTCCTTGAGCGCCTCGTCGCTCATGCCGGCCAGCAACTCACGTTCGTGGTGTAATTCGTACCAGCGACTAACCTTATGCAGCAGGGCACTGACCGAGAAGCCGTGGGAGAGTTTGTCTATCAGCAGATAACCTTTCTGACCTTTCATCGTGATGTCCTCCGTTGGGGATGGCTCAAGTCTCGCGCCAACGGTAAGATCAATCCAACGAATGTTTCTTATGCAACACATCTCGGAGATTGATCAATTGTCGAGTTACCCGAGTATCGATACGGAAGTGCTGCGCACCTTTGTCGCCATCGCCGATCAAGGTGGCTTTACCCGCGCCGGCGAATTGGTCAACCGTACGCAGTCCGCGGTCAGCATGCAGATGAAGCGGCTCGAAGAAGACGTCTTGCAGCGCCGGCTGTTCGAGCGCGATGGACGACAGGTCAAGCTCACCGCCGAGGGGCAAGTGTTGCTGGGTTACGCCCGGCGGATCCTCAAGCTGCACAGTGAAGTGTTCAATACCCTGCGCGAACCCCATATGGTCGGCACGGTGCGCATCGGCACGCCGGACGATTATGTGATGCGCTTCCTGCCGGGCATCCTGCAGCGCTTCGCCCAGTTCTATCCGCTGATCGAAATTGAGGTTCACTGCGAATCGTCCAAGCAATTGCTGCTGCGCCAGGACCTGGACCTGTCCATCGTCACCCGAAAGCCGGGGGATGAGATCGGCCAGTTGCTGCGCAAGGAGCGTTTTGTCTGGGCCGAAGCCGCCTGCTTCAACGTCCACGAACAGACGCCGCTGCCGCTGGCAATGTTCAACAGCGACTGTTTCTGCCGGCAATGGGCGTGTAATGCGTTGGATGCCATGGGCCGCGATTATCGCGTGGCCTACAACAGCTCGAGCCTGTCGGCGCTCATGGCAGTGGTGGGCGCCGGCCTGGCGATCACGGCGCAACTGGAAAGCCTGCTGACCCCGGACATGCGTGTGCTGGGCGAGGCCGAAGACCTGCCGGAGCTGCCCGAAGCGAGCATCATGCTGATCCGCAACCTGCACAATCCGTCGCCGATCACCGAGTGCCTGGCTGAACACATCGTCGAAGGCTTCAAGCTTTAAAGATGAGCAGCACCGCGCACAGCACCAGGAAACCGCAGAACAACCCACGCAGCAGTCGCTCCGGCAACGCGTGGGCGACCTTCACGCCCCAACTGATGCTCATCAACCCACCGATTGCCAGCGGCACACCGATCCACCAGTCCACTTCATTGTGAAAGGCGTACGTGGCAAGGGTCACGCCCGTGCTGGGCAAGGCCAGCGACAGCGACAATCCCTGGGCAACCACCTGAGTCGTGCCGAACACGCTAGTGAGGATCGGCGTGGCGACAACCGCCCCACCCACACCAAACAGGCCGCCCATCGTCCCTGACGCCGCCCCCAGCACGCCGAGCCATGGCCAGCCGTGGCGCATCTGCGCCGAAGCCGGTGCCGTGGGGGCGAACATGCGGATGAGGTTGTAGGCCGCCAGGACAACCAGGAACACCACGAAACCAATGCGCATGCTTTCCGCGTCGATGCCTACGGCCCAGATGGAGCCGAGCCAGGCGAAGCAGAATCCCATGGAGGCCAACGGCAGGACGTGACGCAGCTCGATACGATTGCGCTGGTGATAACGCCACAGGGCCAGCATGACGTTGGGAACCACCATCACCAGGGCCGTGCCCTGCGCGATTTGCTGATCCAGGCCGAACCATACGCCCAGCACCGGTATCGCGATCAGCCCGCCACCAATGCCGAACAACCCTCCCAGGGTGCCCAATGCGGCGCCCAACAGTAAATACAGCACGACCTCGATCACAGACGACTCTCCCCTTATTCAGGGCGCCTATCCTACGCAGTTGGCGTCATTCATGGAACGCAACATCCAGTTACACGTCAGAATTATCTGGTGCATTAAAGATTCGTCCGCTAGATTCATACGATCATCGATGAAAGGTTTTGCCATGAGTACCCAACGCGACACTCCCGACCCCTGCGAAGCGCTGCTGCTGGATAACCAGGTCTGCTTTGCCCTGCATTCCACGTCGCTGCTGATGACCAAGGTCTACAAACCACTGCTCCAGGCATTGGGCCTGACGTATCCGCAGTATCTGGCGATGATGGTGTTGTGGGAAAAAGACGGCCTGACCGTCGGTGAAATCAGCACACGTCTACTCACCGACCCAGGCTCGCTGACGCCACTGCTCAAACGCCTGGAGGCCGAAGGCTTGCTGAGCCGCACCCGCAGCCGTGAAGACGAGCGCGTGGTGATCGTCGAGCTCACTGAACAGGGCCGTGCCTTGCAGAAAAAAGCGCTCGACATCCCACAATGCATCCTCGCCGCCAGCGGCCAGACGCTAGAGCAATTGAAGAAACTGCAGCTTGATCTCCAGGAACTGCGCGGGCATTTGCAGGACAGCCTATAACCACAGGAATACCGCCGGCCCTTATGGGAGCGAGGCTGCTCGCAAAGGCGCCGGCGAGTCCACCACCCCCACCGCTTGACCCTCCGTTCTCCTCGCCAAACCCCACGCGTCGAAAAAATTTTTAACCCCATCAAACCGCTCTAGAGCAGTCATTCCAGCCATTTTCGGCTTACCAATTCGCATTCGCCACGAAAATTTATCTTGCGCGCAAACTATTAGCGCATTACATTCTCTACACACCTACTTAGCGCGCAAACATTTAGCGCATAGAACCCAACCTGAAACGAGGCGTCCACCATGAAAACTCTTTACACCGCAATCGCAACCTCCACCGGCGGCCGTGACGGTCGTGCTATCTCCAGCGACAACATCCTCGACGTCAAACTCGCCACGCCAAAAGAACTTGGTGGCGCAGGCGGTGCGGCGACCAACCCTGAACAACTGTTCGCCGCCGGGTACTCGGCCTGCTTCATCGGCGCGCTGAAATTCGTCGCCAGCCAGACCAAACGCAAGATCCCCGACGACGCCTCGATCACCGCCCACGTCGGCATCGGCCAGATTCCTGGTGGTTTCGGTCTCGACATCGACCTGCACATCAGCCTGCCGGGCCTCGATCAAGCCGACGCCCAGAGCCTCGTTGATGCAGCGCACCAGGTTTGCCCTTACTCCAACGCCACCCGCGGCAACGTCGATGTGCGCCTGCACGTGACCGTTTGACCCTCGCCCCCAACCGACTGAATTTCAAGGAGACAGACATGAACACCATTAACAAAACCCTGACCGGTGCCCTTCTCGCCCTGAGCGTCAGCAACGCTTTCGCCAACGGTATCGTCGAACACAACACCCAGGCGTTCCTCGACGCACTGAATGCCGGCACCGGCAAGCCGCTGGAGCAGTTGTCGCCCAAGGACGCCCGCGCGGTACTGGTCGGCGCCCAGGCAGGCGTGAAGTTGGCACTGCCCAAGGCCGATGTCAGCGAGAAGACCATCAAGGTCGACGGTCAATCGATCAGCCTGACGATCGTTCGTCCGGCCGGGGCCAAGGGTGAGTTGCCGGTGTTCATGTTCTTCCATGGCGGTGGTTGGGTGCTGGGAGACTTTCCGACCCACGAACGACTGGTCCGCGACCTGGTGGCGGGTTCGGGCGCCGCTGCGGTGTTCGTCAACTACACGCCGTCACCCGAAGCGCATTACCCGGTGGCGATCAACCAGGCTTACGCCGCAACGAAATGGGTCGCCGAGCACGGCAAGGAAATCAACGTCGATGGCAAGCGCCTGGCGGTAGCGGGCAACAGTGTTGGCGGTAACATGGCCGCCGTCGTGGCCCTGATGGCCAAGGACAAGGGCACCCCGGCGATCCGCTTCCAGGCGCTGTTGTGGCCGGTGACCGACGCCAACTTCGAGACGGCGTCCTACAACCAATTCGCTGAAGGGCACTTCCTCAGCAAGAACATGATGAAGTGGTTCTGGGACAACTACACCACCGATGCAGGGCAGCGCAACGAGATCTATGCCTCGCCATTGCGGGCAACCACCGCGCAACTCAAGGGCTTGCCGCCCGCGCTGGTGCAGACCGCCGAGGCCGACGTGCTGCGCGACGAAGGCGAAGCCTACGCTCGCAAACTGGACGCGGCGGGCGTCCCGGTCACAGCGGTCCGTTACAACGGCATGATCCACGACTATGGCTTGCTCAACGTCGTGAGCCAGGTGCCAGCGGTGCGTTCGGCGATGTTGCAAGCGTCGCAAGAGCTCAAGGAACACCTGAAATAACAGGATCCCTGGCAGCAAGAATGAAAAAGCCCGACTCAATGGTCGGGCTTTTTCGTACGAGAGACTTCGCTTATTTAGCGCGGCCTTTGTAGGAACCGCCTTCGCGGGTATCGATCTCGATCATGTCGCCGATTTCGATGAAGTCAGCAACCGACAGCTCGGTACCGTTCTTCAGTTTGGCAGGCTTCATCACCTTGCCGGAAGTGTCGCCGCGAGCGGAGCCTTCGGTGTAGTCAACCTGACGCACGATGGTGGTCGGCAGTTCTACGGAAACCAGACGCTCTTCGAAGAATACGGCTTCGCAAACGTCGGTCATGCCTTCTTCAACGAACGGCAGAACGCTTTCGATGTCTTCGGCGTTCAGCTCGTACATGGTGTAGTCAGTGGTGTCCATGAACGTGTAGGTGTCGCCGCTGATGAAGGACAGGGTCGCTTCCTTGCGGTCCAGGATCACGTCGTCCAGCTTGTCGTCCGCACCGTACACGGTTTCGGTCTTGTAGCCGGTCAGCAGGTTTTTCAGCTTGGTCTTCATGATCGCGCTGTTACGACCCGACTTGGTGAATTCAGCTTTCTGAACCAGCCAAGGATCGTTGTCGATACGAATCACGGTACCGGGTTTAAGTTCTTTACCAGTTTTCATTGCGAATATCCGAATTTGGATGGGATTTACAAAAATCTAGGCCGCGTATCATAGCCAATTTCGGTAAAACTTCACCAGCGCCGTGGCGAGATCGGCTCGCGAGCCTTGTTCCAGGCACCATGCCTGGGCGTGCTCGGCCAGTTCCAGATGCTCAGCGCAGACTGCTTTCCAGTGTTCGGCCATGTCCTGGCCGGCGTTCCAATCCCGCCAAAGACCGCTGATCGCTTTTTCCGCCGACTCAGAAAGTCCCTGGGTATACAGCCTGAGAAATGCCTCGAGTTTTTCCAGGTGGACGTCTTCTTCCTGTTGATAAATGTGCCAGAGCAGGGGCCGCCCCGCCCATTGCGCACGCACGAACGAGTCTTCGCCGCGCACCGCGTTGAAATCGCAGCACCATAGCAATCGGTCATATTCATCCTGACGGACAAATGGCAACACCTGCACCGTCAGGCCGCCACGGCGATGCAACGCGCCGGGCGCCAAGCCGTCCACGCCCAGCCAACGCGCCACATCGCCCAGGACTCGACCTTCCGGGACCAATACGTGAGACGGGCACACATCGGTCGCCATCGCCTCGAACCAGCTCGCCAGCCCTGCATTTTCGTACGCAAACAGCGAGATCAGGCGCGCACCGGGTTCTCGCACAACACCCAATCCGTGCAGGAAACTTTTCTGCGCTGCGTCATCGTGTTGAAACTGCCGCCGGCGCTCCAGCAGGTCGGCCTCACGCAACAAGCCTCCCGTTCCCGCCTGGAAGCCGGGAAAAAAGAAATATTTTTGCACATGCTTGTATTTGACCGACGGCAGACCGTGGCAACCGATGACCCAGTCCTCGGCGCTCAGGTAGTCGAGGTTCATCCATAACGGCGTCACCTCGCGTTCGGCCATCGCGTCCATGTAGGCGCTGGGCAATTGGCAGGCAAATGCTGCGATGACGACGTCTGCTGCCTCGGTAGCGGGCCAATCCTTTGGCCACTGGCACACTTGCACGCCCTGCTGCCATTGTTCGCGAAGGCTGACATCGATGTCCGGGCACAGCCGCTCGAAAGCACGCAGGTCGTCGACCCAAAGCCGCACCGCGCACTGATGCTCGGCCACCAATTGCCGGGCCAGGCGCCAGGTAACGCCGATGTCGCCGAAGTTATCCACGACGGTGCAAAAAATATCCCAACGCACGGTCATTCCCGACTCCCTGTGGCAAAACCTGATTGTCCCGCATTGAACCGGTGTTGCAGAAGGGCCGACGGCGATTAATCTTCATGCGACAATCAGCGCTTATCCATGCCCCTGCCAGGAAGCAGCCATGCCTGACCATCCCCCAGCCCCGCGCCTCACAGCCTTGCGATTGACCGTCAGTATTGCCCTGGGACTGTGGCTGGGGTTCATCGCCATCGTTCTGACGGGCTGGCTGCTGTCCAGGTTCATGTTCGAAGAACAACTGGCTCCGGTGGCCGAAGCGGTCCATCAACTGGCGCAACCACCCGCGGTGCAACCGGCACCCGAGCCGCCCACGCCGATGTTCGAGCAGTACCAGCAGAACCTACAGAAGAACGAGCAACGCCAGGCGCTGGATCAGGTGCGCAGCAATCCTCGCAACCTGTCCAACCCCAAATGCCAGTTCTGGCTGCAACAGGACCAGAACGCACCCAGCGAAAAAAGCCGCGCCAATGTCCTGCAGTTCTGCGAGTGATCATGAATAAACAGACCGTCCACCAGTTGATCCTCGACAAGCTCAAGGTCGACCTCGACATCGCCGAGCGCGCCGCGCAGACCGCCTACGAAACCGCGACCCACGAAGAAAACATCGCCGAGAACAAGTACGACACCCTTGGCCTTGAAGCGTCCTATCTTGCTGCGGGACAGGCCAGGCGCGTAGAGGAAATCCGCCAGGCCCTTGCCCTTTGCCAAAACCTGGCGCTCAGGCCTTACGATGACCAGCGCGGCATTCAGATCGGCACTTTGATCGGACTGGAGGATGGAGATGGCCGCCAACAGTGGCTATTCCTGGGGCCGGATGCGGCAGGACTGAAGGTATCGCTGGTGGGGCAGCCCATCACCGTCATCACCCCTCGCTCGCCACTGGGCAGAGGCCTGCTGGGCAAGTTCGAAGGGGATGAAGTGGAGATCGTCGTGGCGGGCGCCCGGCAACAGTTCGCTGTCACCGAGGTAATCTAGGTTTCTGCTTAGTGCACCGGCAATTCGACGCCGTCGAACAGCTCTTCGAGTTCCTGCTTGTTGTGGCACTGGATGGCCTTGGCCATCACTTCCCGCGTCAGGTGCGGCGCGAATTTTTCGATGAAATCGCACATGAAGCCACGCAGGAAGGTGCCGCGACGGAAGCCGATCTTGGTCACGCTGGACTCGAACAACTCACTGGCATCCAACACCACCAGGTCATTGTCGAGCTTGGTATCGACGGCCATTTTCGCCACGATGCCCACGCCCAGGCCGAGGCGAACGTAGGTCTTGATCACGTCGGCGTCGGCGGCGGTGAACACCACTTTCGGCGTCAGGCCGCGGTGGCTGAAGGCTTCGTCGAGTTTTGAACGACCGGTGAAACCGAACACGTAGGTCACGATCGGGTATTCGGCCAAGGCTTCCAGGGTCAACTTAGGCAGCTTGGTCAGCGGATGTCCCTGGGGCACCACCACGCAGCGGTTCCAGCGATAGCACGGCATCATCACCAGGTCGCCGAACAACTCCAGGGCTTCGGTGGCAATGGCGAAATCCACCGTACCGTCGGCGGCCATCTCGGCGATCTGCATCGGCGAGCCCTGGTGCATATGCAGCGCCACGTCCGGGTATTGCTTGATGAAATTGCTGATCACCGGCGGCAGTGCATAACGGGCCTGGGTGTGGGTGGTCGCGATGGACAGGGTGCCTTTCTTCTCGTTGGAAAACTCCTGGGCGATCTGCTTGATGCTCTCGACCTTGCGCAGGATCTCGCCAGCCGTGGTGATGATGCGTTCACCGGCCGGGGTGACACGGGTCAGGTGCTTGCCGCTGCGGGCGAAGACTTCGACGCCCAGTTCGTCTTCCAACAGGCGGATCTGCTTGCTGATGCCAGGTTGCGACGTGTAGAGGCTTTGGGCGGTAGCGGAAACGTTGAGGTCGTGGTGCGCCACTTCCCAGATGTAGCGCAATTGTTGAAGCTTCATATGTATCCCTCAAAGCAGTTGGATGCGACGGGCATCAGCGACGGCATATAACTATATGAATGGTTGTATTAAGAAATCTAGAACTTTTTATAAAAAGCCATCATTTAGCCTCAGGTCTCTCCGTGACGCCGGCGCTGCACCAGCGGCACCAGGTAGACCGGCACCCGGGATAACTGCAATACCCGAGCGGCGGTCCTGCCCAAAGGGGTGTCGCCGTTCGCTCCCTGGCAATGACTGCCAACGATCAGCAGATCGACGGAGAGTTTCGCCGCCTGCTCCAGAATGACCTGGGACGGGTCACCCTGGAATACCCTCACCGACTTGATCAACTGCAAGTCTTGCTGCCCTTCCCCCAGCTCCTCGCGAAAATTGTCGAGGACCCGCTGCTCGATGTTGGCCATCACCGTATTCAGACCCTGGCGATGAAATTCGTTCAACGCGTGCTCATCGAGATAACTCTGCAACACCGACTCGGCGAACAGCCCCATCGGCTCAACCGCGTGCACTACATACAACTCGGCTTCGAACGTCCGTGCCAACGCCAAGGCATGCTGCATCACATAAGGGGCATAGAGGCCCAGGTCTGTGGCGTACAGCATCGAACGAATCATGTGACCTCCTCAAGTGCCAGAATGGCGGAGATTGATTCAGCTTAGCAGCGCCCCGAAGACTGCGACGTGCGGCATGACGCCCCGCGCAACCGGCGGTCAGAGCTTCACTTCGTTACTGATGCCGTGGGGCACGTGCCCGGTGGCGACCACTTCGCGGGCGAGCTCGCAGTGGCCGGTCTGGTCGTCGAAAAATACATCGGCGGCAAAGGCTTCGAGAAACGCCGACTTGGTCAAGCCGCCCAGGAACAATGACTCGTCGAGGCGGATGTCCCATTCGCGCAACGTGCGGATGACCCGTTCGTGGGCCGGTGCCGAACGGGCCGTCACCAATGCCGTGCGGATCGGGCAGGCATCCTCGGGGAATTCTCGCTGCAGTGCATTGAGCGCCGCCAGGAACCCCTTGAACGGTCCGCCACGCAGCGGTTCACGCGCGGCCTGGCGCTCACTGGCCTGGAAGGCTTCCAGGCCGCCGCTCTGATAGATGCGTTCCGACTCGTCGGAAAACAGCACCGCATCGCCGTCGAAGGCAATGCGCAACTCCTCGCTGGCGGCGCGGCTGGCGCCGCCCGACAGGATTGTCGCCGCTGCAAACCCGGCATCCAGTGCGCTGCGCACGTCTTCGGCATGGGTGGAAAGGAACAGGTCGCAGCCGAACGCCTTCAAATAAGGATACGGGCTGCGACCACCAACGAATGCGGCCCGGGAAATCGCCAAGCCGTAATGGTGGATCGAGTTGAATACCCGAAGGCCTGTATCAGCGCTGTTTCGCGAAACCAGGATCACCTCGACACGGGCACGCCCAAGGTGTTCGTTGAGGTTGAGCAGCTTCTGCACCAGGGCGAAGGCATCCCCTGGCTCGAGGACTTCGTCCTCATGCTCGATCTGGTATTGCCGATAGGCCTCGACGCCGCTCGACAGATAGACCTTGTGACTTTCCCTCAAGTCGAACAAAGCCCGCGACGAAATCGCCAGTACCAGTTTGTCATCGATGTTATTGGCCATGTTGCCCCCCTTCGCCTATCAACGGTTGCGACGATCCAGGAACGCCAGCGCCTGGTACAGCGCTTCGATCTTCGGCAGCTCGCAGCCCGCCGCCCTGGCCGCTGCCAATGGCCGGGCGTAGATCGCGTCCAGCTCCAACGGTCGCTTATGGGCATAGTCGTGATACATGCTCGGCCAATAGTCGGGCATCTTTTCGGTCATCGTGAACAGATAGTCTGCGTAGCCAGCCGCGATTTCATAGCCGCAGGCCTGAGCACCGCGCACCACCTCGCCCATGAGCGCCTGGATCAGCCCACGGCTCTGATCGCTTGCCATCAACGGCGAGGTGCTGGCCGCCAGCAGAACCGACAGACCGTTGTACGGCACGTTCCACACCAGCTTCTGCCAACGGGCCTGCTGCAAGTCGGGCATCGCCTGGGAATCGATGCCGGCGCTACGGAACAGATCCGCCGCCGCCTCGACAACCGCCATGCGTTCAGCCTGCCCCTGGCAGGGGCCACTGTGATAGCCAATGTTGACCGCACCGAGCGCCTGGTGGGCGATGATGCCCGGGCCGACACGATTCACACAGATCAGGCACAAGCCACCCAACAGGTGCAGCGACTCGGGCAGCAGCGGCCGCAGGTCTGCCTCGACATCGAGGCCATTCTGCAACAAGAGGACTTTTGCACCATCGGCGGCGGCCTGGATGATCGCCGGTGCCAGGTCGGCATTGCTGGTGGTCTTGGCGCCGACCAGCAACCATTCGCAAGGCGGCATTTGCTCCGCCGAGCGGTATGCCTGGACCGGATCAAGGCTCAGCGCGCCATGGACATCGCTGGCGATACGCAGGCCGTCCTCGGCGACGGCGGCGAATTCGCTGCGTAACAAGAAGTGCACATCATGACCGGCGCGGGCCAGCATCACCCCGTAAAACCCGCCGATCGCCCCGGTGCCGATCATGCCGATCCTGCCTTTCCCGGCTCTAGCGCCTGCCTGCATCATGCAACTCCCCTGTCTGACTATCCCCGCGCATCATTACACAGGACCTACCGTCCGTGGCGAGCGACCTTGCCTGCGGCAATTAAAGGGGCGCCTGCCCATTGTCGAGCCACCTCCGAACGCGCTAAGGTTCGGCTCCCCGACGCGCTTAACTTCGCTGTGCACCGCCGCGCGGGGATCGCTGGCGGCCGGCACCCGTGACCTGACGAGTAACACGATGGCTGATTTACCGATCAATGACCTAAACGTCGCCTCCAACGAGACCCTTATCACGCCTGACCAGCTCAAGCGCGATATTCCCCTGAGCGACGCTGCCCTGCGCACCGTGACCAAGGGCCGGGAAGTCATCCGCAACATTCTCGACGGCACCGACCACCGCCTGTTCGTGGTGATTGGCCCCTGCTCGATCCATGACATCAAGGCTGCCCACGAATATGCCGAGCGCCTGAAGGTACTCGCCGCGGAAGTTTCCGACACCTTGTACCTGGTGATGCGGGTGTACTTCGAAAAACCCCGGACGACCGTTGGCTGGAAAGGCCTGATCAACGACCCATACCTGGACGACTCCTTCAAGATCCAGGACGGCCTGCACATCGGACGCCAGTTGCTGCTGGACCTGGCTGAAATGGGCTTGCCCACCGCGACCGAAGCCCTGGACCCGATCTCTCCGCAATATTTGCAGGACCTGATCAGCTGGTCAGCCATCGGCGCGCGCACCACCGAATCCCAGACCCACCGGGAAATGGCTTCCGGCCTGTCCTCGGCGGTCGGCTTCAAGAACGGCACCGACGGCGGACTGACCGTGGCGATCAACGCCTTGCAGTCGGTTTCCAGCCCTCACCGTTTCCTCGGTATCAACCAGGAAGGCGGCGTGTCGATCGTCACTACCAAGGGCAACGCCTACGGTCACGTCGTGCTGCGCGGTGGCAATGGCAAGCCGAACTACGATTCGGTCAGCGTCGCACTGTGCGAACAGGCGCTGGACAAGGCCAAGGTCAAGCCGAACATCATGGTCGATTGCAGCCACGCCAATTCCAACAAGGACCCGGCGCTGCAGCCGCTGGTGATGGAAAACGTCGCCAACCAGATCCTGGAAGGCAACCAGTCGATCATTGGCCTGATGGTGGAAAGTCATTTGAACTGGGGCTGCCAGGCGATCCCGAAAGACCTCGCCGACTTGCAGTACGGCGTCTCCATCACTGACGCCTGCATCGACTGGGGCACGACCGAGAAGACCTTGCGCGGCATGCATGCCAAGCTCAAGGACGTGCTGCCCAAGCGTCAGCGCAGCTGATCGGGTGCTTGAACCGATAAAAAATCGGCAATAAAAAACGCCGGGCTTTTCAGTCCGGCGTTTTTTTTGGCAATCGTTGGAGGTCAGAGCTTCGCCGCGTGCCGCTGGTGACGCTCCATGTAGCGCTCCACATAGGAGCAGGACGGGATCACCGTATAGCCCATTTCTTCAGCAAACCGCAGCGCTTCTTCGGTCAACTTCGCCGCAATTCCCCTGCCCCGCAGCGCGTTGGGCACGAAGGTGCGATAGATGTCCAGGGTCTGCTTGCCCAGGTCCATATAGGTCAGATAGGCACGATGACCGTCCACAGTGGTCTCGAACTGATGACCAGCCTGGTCATGGTGGATGGTAACCGCCTCGCTCATCACTACTCCTCGCGGGTCTGAATGCCGACCCCTACCTTACCGATGTTTTTCCGGCGAAGGAACATCTACGCCACCCCGTGCCTACCTGGTCACCGAGCGCAAAAAACCAGTCGCTCAAACCCGAGCACGTCCTGAATAGTAGGCACCAATGAGGCAAATGCTCAAGGCACGCCGGTCACTGAAGGGATAAACCCCGACGGGTTTATCGATTGAGCGTGACTTTCAGGCTGTAGTCGGTCAAGGCGCAATAGCTGAACATCGCCAGTTGTTGAGTCTTGAGACGAGCGCCGGATGTTAAAGTCACCGCCATGGCCAATAAAAAGATGCCTGCGGTTGCGCAAAAAATGAGCAAAAGTCTAAGAGAATCAATAAACAGCAACTTTAGTGTCGGCGCCTGAGTTGCGCTCGCCCGCGGAACTTTTTTTCACCGGCGCGCTCCATTCGGGAGGCTGAGGCTGTGTATTTTTTAAACAACCCCTGGAAAAGTTGCTTGAAAAAGAATCACCGCCTACAATTTTTTTGCTTCTTGCGCTACGTCAGTTTACTTACTACAAGTAATGAGTAGTATGTACGCCGGCTAACTCCTCACTCTGGGGAGACAGTCATTAAATAGAAAGTCCTTGAAGGGGAACACGATGAACAACGTTCTGAAATTCTCTGCTCTGGCCCTGGCCGCAGTTCTGGCTACCGGTTGCAGCAGCGCATCGAAAGAAACCGAAGCACGTCTGACTGCTACCGAAGACGCAGCAGCTCGCGCCCAAGCTCGTGCAGACGAAGCCTACCGTAAAGCTGATGAAGCTCTGGCTGCTGCTCAAAAAGCACAACAGACTGCTGACGAAGCTAACGAGCGTGCTCTGCGCATGCTGGAAAAAGCTAGCCGCAAGTAATAGTCCTTCGGGATTGTTATCGAGCCGACCCATTACTGGGTCGGCTTTTTTATTGCCCTTGGTTTTTGCAGGACAAAAAAAACCCGCCGGCATCACAAGACATCGGCGGGTCGCTTCAGCAGATTCTTACTGGGGCATGTCGACCGGCGCGCTCGAGACCATCGACGCCGAGGCACCAGGAACGGCGATTTCCACTGGCAAGCCGTCTTCTGCAGCCACCACGTCACGCACCACATCCCAGTTCATGCGCAGGTTGCTGGTGATGTCTTCGCGCTTGAGCATCGCGTTGATGACCGAGGTGTGCTTGTCCACCACGGACGGGTTGCCCTTGTCGTCCAGGGGCGTATGGGCTTCCAGATAAAC
This sequence comes from Pseudomonas frederiksbergensis, assembly GCF_035751725.1. Taxonomy (GTDB): domain Bacteria; phylum Pseudomonadota; class Gammaproteobacteria; order Pseudomonadales; family Pseudomonadaceae; genus Aquipseudomonas; species Aquipseudomonas frederiksbergensis_A. The sequence continues at coordinate 4,090,971 of NZ_CP142104.1, forward strand.
CTTGCCGCCACTGAGGCCCAACTTGTACGGATCGTTGATGATCCGCACCGAAGTGCCCACCGGGACCATGCCGGCCATTTCCAGTACGTTGTTGTTGAACATCCGGAAGCAACCATGACTGGTGCGCATGCCAATGCCGAACTTCTTGTTCGAACCATGAATCAAGTAGCCGGGCGTACCGAGGGTGAACTTGAACGGACCCAACGGATTGTCGGGACCGGCCGGCACGACATTCGGCAGCGGGTCCCCATCAGCGGCGTGTTCGGCCTTGATCGAAGCCGGCGGCGTCCAGGTCGGGTTCGGTGTCTTGGCGATAATGCTGGTATGGGCGATGGGCGAACCCCATCCTTCACGGCCAATCCCCAGCGGGAACGTATAAACCACGTTCCGGCCCTTGGGGAAGTAATAGAGCCGGTATTCAGCGAGGTTGATCACTATGCCTTCGCGCGGACCCGGTGGCAGGATGAAGCGGGTCGGCAGGACGATCTCGGTGCCCGCCCCCGGCAACCACGGATCCACCCCGGGGTTGGCCGCGACCATTTCGGTATAACCCAGGTCATAGGTGGTGCCCAGGTCAGCGAAGGTATCTTCGTACTTGGCCTTGATGACCTGCACCTGGCCAACTATGTCTTCACCTGGCGGCGGCAGGGGCAATTGCAGTGCAGCAACGGGACCAGCCATACACAGGGCGGCAAGAGACAGGCAGCGGGCGACGGCAGGCAAGCGCGGCAACATCCGGGAAATCCTTCGCAGATCGAACAAAAGGGCTATTGAAACGGCGATTGTACACTGCCGCCCGTTACTTCGGGGAGAGCGGCGCCGGAGTGTCCGATGCGCAGCATGCCGGGAATTGAAATGAAGCCCGCACAGGGTCATGCCGCGATTCGAGGCATCACAACTCGAACCGCAACTCCGGCCAGATCGGCGAGGTGCCACGCTTCTGGGACTCCAGGATCGCCCGGCACAACGAACACAGGCGATGATCCTGGAAAATCTTGCGATCGACCCCGGACCAACGTGGCTGGGCCGGCAACAGGCTGCCGCACAAGGTCCGGTCGGCCGAACCGCCCAGCTCCAACTGCCGGGTCACCAAGTGCACGCGTACTTCCTGGCAGGCGAACAGATCCAACTGCTCGTCAGGCTCGATCAGTTGGTAGGCAAACAGGGACCAGGCGGGACGCGGCATCGGGGGCTCCAAATCGGGGGCGCCACATTAGCCGAAACACCGCCTGTAGAAAAGCGTCAAAGCAGCGGTTTCAGCGTCGGCCAGACATTTTCCAGCAACTTGCCCTGGGCCGCGACGGACGGGTGCAATCCGTCGCCCTGCATCATCCCCGGAACACCCCCGACATCCTTGAGAAAAAACGGCACCAGCGGCACCTGTTTCTCATCGGCCAGGGTGCTGTAGACCTTTGCGAAGGCCTCGGTGTAGCGCCGTCCATAATTGGGCGGCAGCTGCATGCCCAGCAAAAGCACTTTCGCACCACTGGCCCGGGAGCTGTCGATCATCGCTGCAAGGTTTTGTTGCAATTGTGTTGGCGGCTGTCCACGCAGGCCATCGTTGCCTCCCAACTCCAGGATCACCAACTCCGGCTTATGGGCCGCAAGCAGCGTCGGCAGGCGCGCCAGGCCACCTGCACTGGTGTCACCACTGATCGAGGCATTGATCACTTTATCGTCGAAACCCTCGGCCTTGAGCCGTTGTTCGAGCAACGACACCCACCCTTGCCGGGTATCCAGGCCGAAAGCCGCGCTGATACTATCGCCAACGATCAGGACTGTACCCGCCGCTGCGTTCTGGACCATGCACATCAAGGCCAGGCCGGCACTCAAAAACCACACACGCATCGGATTCTCCATGGGCTCAAGCATTCTCACCGCGACGGACCTTAGCAAAGTGGTTCCCAGCGCGGAAGGTGAACTGACCATCCTGCACGAACTCAGCCTGGAACTGAACAAGGGCGACAGCCTGGCTATCGTCGGCGCGTCCGGCTCCGGCAAGTCGACTCTGCTCGGCCTGCTGGCCGGCCTCGACCTGCCCAGCAAGGGCGAAGTGACCCTCGCCGACCAGGCCCTCAGCGCACTGGACGAGGACCAGCGCGCGCGGGTCCGCGCCGAGCATGTCGGCTTCGTCTTCCAGTCCTTCCAACTGCTCGACAGCCTCAATGCACTGGAGAACGTCATGCTGCCCCTGGAACTGGACGGTCGCAAGGACGCCCGGGAGCGCGCCACGCAACTGCTGCAACGGGTCGGACTCGGCCAGCGGCTGACCCACTCGCCACGCCAGCTCTCCGGCGGCGAACAACAGCGCGTCGCCATCGCCCGCGCCTTCGCGGCCGAACCCGACGTGCTGTTTGCCGACGAGCCGACCGGCAACCTCGACAGCCACACCGGCGAGCGCATCAGCGATCTCCTGTTCGAACTGAACAAGGAACGCGGCACGACCCTGGTACTGGTCACCCATGACGAACGCCTGGCCCATCGCTGCCGGCGCCTGATCCGACTTGAAGCCGGCCAGATGGTCGCGCCCCTGGAGCCTTGATGGCACGCTTGCCCTTGCTGCGCCTGTTCAGTCTTGCCATCCGCCAGCTGCTGCGCGACGCCCGCGCTGGCGAGCTGCGCGTGCTGTTCTTCGCCTTGCTGGTGGCCGTGGCGGCAAGTACCGCCATCGGTTACTTCGGTGCCCGGCTCAACGGCGCGATGATGATGCGTGCCACCGAGTTCCTTGGCGCCGACCTGCTGCTTGAAGGCAGCTCCCCTGCCCGCCCGGAACAGATTCGCAGCGGCACCGAACTGGGCCTGGAACATGCCCGGGTGGTGGAGTTTTCCAGTGTCGTGGCCACCGACAACGGTATCCAGTTGTCCAGCGTCAAGGCGGCCGATGACATCTACCCCTTGCGTGGCGAACTGAAAAGCGCCCCCGCGCCCTTTGCACAGGAAGAAACGGGCGGACATCCCGCTCCGGGGGAGGCCTGGGTTGAGGCTAGGTTGTTGACCGCCCTGGACCTGAAGATCGGCGACAGCATCGATGTCGGCAACAAGACCCTTCGCATGAGCCGGGTGCTGACCTACGAACCGGATCGCGCCGGCAACTTCTACAGCCTCACCCCGCGGGTCATGATCAATCTCAAGGACCTGGACGCCACTGGCGTGGTGCAACCGGGCAGCCGGGTCAGCTATCGAGATCTATGGCGAGGCCCGGCCCCCGCACTGCAAACCTACCGCGACCTGGTCAAGCCTGGCCTGGAACCCAACCAGCGCCTGCAGGATGCCCGCGACGGCAACCGGCAGATCGGCGGCGCCCTGGGCAAGGCCGAGCGCTACCTGAACATGGCCAGCCTGGTGGCGGTGTTGCTGTCCGGCGTCGCCGTCGCCCTCTCCGCCAATCGCTTCGCCACCCGGCGCTTCGACGCCAGCGCGCTGTTGCGTTGCCTTGGCTTGTCCCGCCGCGAAGCCATGGTGTTGTTCAGCCTGCAACTGACGGTGCTGGGCCTGCTCGCCAGTATCAGCGGCGCCCTGCTCGGCTGGATTGCCCAGTTGGGCCTGTTCGCCTTGTTGCATGACCTGTTGCCGACCACCGTACCGCCGGGCGGCCTGCTGCCGGCCATCGCCGGGATCGGCACCGGGCTGGTGGCACTGGCGGGGTTCGCCCTGCCGCCGCTGGCCGCGCTGGGCCGGGTTCCGCCGTTGCGCGTGCTGCGCCGGGACATGCTGCCGATCCCCTCCAGTACCTGGGTGGTCTACGGCGCCGCATTGGGTGCGCTCGGGCTGATCATGTGGCGCCTGAGCCTGGACCTGGTGCTTACGTTTGCCCTGCTGGGTGGCGGCGTGATTGCCGCGCTGGTGCTCGGCGGCCTGCTGCTATTGGTGTTGCAGAGCCTGCGCCGGATGCTGGCCCGCGCCTCGTTGCCCTGGCGCCTGGGGCTCGGCCAATTGCTGCGCCATCCCCTGGCAGCTGCCGGCCAAGCCCTGGCATTCGGCTTGATCCTGTTGTCCATGGCGTTGATCGCGTTGCTGCGCGGCGAGTTATTGGACACGTGGCAGAACCAGTTGCCAAAAAACGCCCCGAACTATTTCGCCCTGAATATCCTGCCAAACGACCGGCAGGCATTTGCCGACAAACTGATGGAGCTCTCGGCGCAGTCGGCCCCGTTGTACCCCGTGGTACCGGGGCGGCTTATCAGCATCAACGGCGAACCGGCCAAGGAATTCGTCACCAAGGACTCGGCGGGCGACCGCGCGCTGCAGCGTGACTTGAGTCTGACCTGGGCGGCGGACCTGCCTGCGGGCAATGTGGTCACCGCCGGGAACTGGTGGCCGCAACAGCCACCGGACGACATCCCGGGGGTGTCGGTGGAAGGCAAGGTTGCCGAAAATCTCCAGATCAAGCTCGGCGACCGCCTGGTGTTCAATGTCGGGGGTCTCAACCGGGAGGCTAAAGTCACCAGCCTGCGGGAAATCAACTGGGACAATTTCCAGCCAAACTTCTTCATGATTTTCCAACCCGGCACCTTGAAGGATCTTCCGGCCACGTACCTCACCAGCTTCTATCTGGCACCCGGTCACGACCGACAGATTGTCGACCTGTCCCGGGCATTTCCCGCCGTGACTATCCTGCAGGTGGAGGCGTTGCTCGAACAACTGCGCAGCATCCTCGCCCAAGTCACGCTGGCCGTGGAATATGTATTGCTGTTCGTACTCGCGGCGGGCATGGCCGTGCTGTTCTCAGGCTTGCAGGCCACCCTCGACGAAAGGATTCGCCAAGGCGCATTGCTACGTGCCCTCGGCGCCGGGCGCCCCCTGCTGACCAAGGCCCGGCGCATCGAGTTCGGGTTGCTGGGTGCGGTCAGCGGCTTGCTGGCCGCCCTGGGCTCGGAACTGGTGAGCCTGGTGCTTTATCGGTACGCCTTCGACCTGCCCTGGCACCCGCATCCGTGGCTGTTGGTTCTGCCATTGGTCGGCGCGTTGCTGATCGGTGCAGCGGGCGTATTCGGCACCCGCCGAGCGCTCAATGCCAGCCCGCTGACAGTGTTGCGCGAGGGTTGATAGACTGCCGGCTTCGCTATCACAAGAAGTTGCCATGAGTCGCTATCGCCCTCCCCGCACCGCCGGCACCGCGCTGATCACCCCTGAAGGTGAGGCGCGGATGCGCGCCGAGCTTCATGAACTTTGGCATGTGCGCCGCCCGCAGGTGACGCAATCGGTCAGCGAGGCGGCGGCCCAAGGCGATCGTTCGGAGAATGCCGAATACACCTACGGCAAAAAAATGCTGCGGGAAATCGACAGCCGCGTGCGCTTCCTCACCAAGCGCCTCGAAGCGCTAAAGGTCGTCAGTGAAAAACCCAGCGACCCGAACAAGGTCTATTTTGGTGCTTGGGTAACTGTGGAAGATGAAGATGGCAGAGAATCCCGCTATCGCATCGTTGGGCCCGATGAGCTGGATTTGAAGCAGCACCTGATCAGTATCGATTCACCGCTTGCACGGGCATTGATTGGCAAGGCGCTGGATGCCGAAGCGCGCGTCCAAACACCTGCTGGAGAGCAGCTTATTTATATAACCCGCATAGATTACTTATAATTAAGCCCCCCTATTACTTAGGCACAACGAAACATCGCCGCACAAGTTCAACGAGCTCTTGACTTGACCTCCGCCGACCCTTGAAGGAAATTAAAAGTGCGCCTAGCGCAAACTTTTAAAAATTATCTATTCAAGGACGAATAACATGAACGGAAACTTTCGCGACCGTTGGATGAACAATACACCTGGCATATACAAACTTCGCATCGATGAATTGATCTTGCCTGGCACGCATGATTCGGGCGCCGATAGAGAAGCCCCAAAAATGATGATGCCAAACGAAATTACCCAGGACGTACCTATCCGCGACCAGATCAATCAAGGGTTCCGGGTACTCGACTTGCGTGTCGAACTATTTTCGAGCCAGCCCGTCGGTCACCCACGCCGCTTTCAGCTCTACCACCTTACGTCTTCAGGGCGCACCGTTGCGGGTGATGTCCTTGGCGTGCTCAATGAATTTTATGCAGTATCGGGCCGAGAGAACGAAGTAATAATCCTGAACTTTCACCAGTTCAAGGATTTCACCGACGAATCACACCAAGAACTCCACGATTTAATCGATGAAATGATCGGCCATCGACTTATTCCCTACTCACAACGCCACCTGACTCTTCTAGAGTTAAGGCAATACTACCCGGGAAGAAACGTCGTTATCTCATACAACAGGCGTGCCGGCGATGGGTACTGGCCCGGAGTGGAACAACAATGGACTGGCAAGAACTATATAAGCACTTCGGAATTGAAGATATTCATGGACGAAGCCAGCAGCCGTCCCAAATCTCAATACACTCTTCGCTCCATCCAGTGTGCCAAATATACCGGCCTTTTCGTCCCTGACGATTTCAGTGACAAAGTGAATCTCTGGTTCGAGTCCCGAGACGGCGACAGCTACATCCAAGGCTTTCACATCATCAATACCGACTGGTCGACCCGCAGCAACATCGTGCTTAATTGCATGCACGCCAACCAGTTTCGCGCCATGACCAAAGGCTGATCGCGCTCAACGGCGTGTGATCAGCCCTTGCCGGGCCACGCGAGTCAGTTGCCGGATCATTTCGGGTGCGTCGGCGGCATTCGGCGACTGGATCACCGCCAGGTCGAAACTGTCATTGGCGAAGCGCGCCAGGGATTCACCGTCTTCGACAAACTGGATCAGGAAGGCTGCCGGTCCGTGGCTGCGACGCGGCCAGCCGTCAAGGTAACGCAGCAGCGTTGGCTGGTGGGTACCACCCAGGAGAATTTTCGGATTGCGTTGGATAAGGTTCGCCGTGATCGGCGCAAGACGTACAAGGGGGCTGGGTGCGTTCATCGTGTCGTGTCTCTGCCTCAAAAGTCTGCATGGCAGGTGAGAGGCAACACCGAACCAGCGCTTTAGCGGTATTTCGAAGCCCTGTTTCCTGGCTTCTATCGGCAACTGAATGAGTCACCTGGCGCCCCGCAAGTAGCTGTTTAAATCGGCGCATGAGCGGCATCCTAGAGAAGCTGACCGGCCAGTGTCAAGAATCGACACCTACAAAAAAGGCCCGTACTGGACGGGCCTCGGGATTGCGGCAAGCGCTTAGCGGGCGATGGCGTTGTCGGCGGAAAGCTTGCCCGCACCTTCGATCAGCACGGCGATGCTACCTGCCAGCAGGGCCAGGCCGAACTCATAACCATTATTGGCCATGAACAGACCGTTACCGATGTGCACCGAGAAGATCGCCACCAGCGACAGGATCGCCAGGCCCAGCGCCGCAGGGCGCGCCAACAGACCGATGATCAGCGCCAGCCCGGCGAAGAACTCGGTGCCGCCAGCCAATGTCGCCATCAGGTAGCCGGGAGCCAGGCCGATGCTTTCCATCCATTGCGCGGTCCCTGCCAAACCGTAGCCGCCAAACAGCCCAAACAGTTTTTGCGAGCCATGGGCCGCGAAGATGATGCCGACGACGATGCGCAAGACAGTCAGGCCGTAGCCAGCACGGGAGAACAGTACTTTGTTGATAACGGTGCTCATGGATGCAATTCCTTGGATGTGTGTGGTTGGAGGCCATATTAATCGAATAACTTTATCTGAATAGCGCAAAAACTCCGCCATAACCATCAAATTATTTGATTACTTGCGTGAAACCACCTCTCGTTCCTGGGGCTCCAGCGACTCTCGCTCCCGATCAAACGCCAGATAGTATTTGTTCACACTGTTAACGTAGCTGACGGCGCCCATTCCCACCTGCTCCATGGCGATGCGCTCCACCTGGAAAAACCACTGGTTCGGGTTCAACCCGCGTCGCCGGGCCTCTGCGCGCATGCCTTGCACCCGTTCGGGGCCCATGTTGTAGGCCGCCAGGACAAACGCCATGCGTTCGCGCTCGTTGAGCTTGGGGCTGGCGAAAAACTTGCGGCGGATCATGGCCAGGTACTTGGCACCGGCCAGCACATTACCGTCGAGGTTGCGGATGTCGTTGACCCCGACCCGCTGGGCTGCGGACGGGGTGATCTGCATCAGGCCGGTGGGGCCGCTACCGCTGCGCGCGTTGGGTTGCAGGGCCGACTCCTTGAACGCCAGGGCAGCCAGGTTGAGCCAGTCCATGCCCTGGGCCTGGGCGTGCTTTTGCAACACCGGACGCAGCTTCTCCAGGCGCTGGCGATTGGCGCGGGCCAGCGGATAGTGGACTTGATACAAGCGACGGTAGATCCGCAGGAACGCAGCGTCTTCGTTGGACGGCGCCTTGTAGGTGGCTAAAAATCGATCGATGCTCGCCCGTAGCATCGCGGCGTCGCGGCGGACGAACCAGAACTCGTCACTCGGCTCGCCGATGAGCAATTGGCGGTCGAAGCGCAGCTTGGGCAGGATCTTGCCCCAGCGTTCGGCAATCGGCTGCTCGACGATCGTCAGGTGGAAAATCCCCCCTTGGACCATCTCCAGGACATCCTCCACAGCCAAGGTGGGGTCGACCCACTCGATCTTCACCGGCGGCAATTTGTGCAACGCCAGCTTCTGATTGATCTGGCTGACGGCGTCCCCTGCCGCACTGCCATTGGGCAAGGCCAGGGTCTTGCCCGACAATTGTTCGACGCGGGTATAACGCTTCTCGCCCTTGATCCCCACCAGCAACAACGGTACGTCGGTGCGGATCGGGTTACTGGCGCTGACCGCCTGGCCGGCTTGCGGCTCGAGCAATTCGCCTGGCGCGACCAGGTCACCTTCGCCACGTTGCAAGGCGCCAAGCAGCTGGTCCTTGGCCTTGGGAATGATCTTGAGGGTAATTTCCTGGCCGTCCCGGGCATGACCGTTCAGGTATTGCTCAAACGCCCGCAACCGATGATATTCGACGCCAATGGGTTGCCCCTGCACCTCGCCGGAACTGTTGCGGCTCTGATTGACCAAGACCTTCAATACCCGGCTGCTGCGGATTTGCGCCAGGTCACGAACCGTTCCCGGCGCCACGGCCTGCACCGGCCCGGGCAGCCGCGCTTCGGCCGGCATCGGCAAAAGCAGCGAACAACACAGCAGTAGCAACACCTGGGGACGTGTCATCCACTCTCCGGAAGGACATTGCCGGGCCATCCCACGTAGAGCGGAATCGGGCCGACAAAACAGAGCACCTGAGGCGCTGAAAAGTGCGAAAGACTGGCACAACGATGGCCGTGATACCACCCCGACCTGTCTCGTGGCCTCAACAGACAGCCGCAACTCCTTGTAGTTCTTGGCTTTTCTTATAAATCTACAGCTCTGATATGCTTTCCGGCCTTTGGCCGAGGTAGCACCATGCAACTCATCGATATCGGCGTCAACCTGACCAACCCCAGTTTTGCCGACAAACACCAAGCGGTGCTCGAGCGCGCCTACGCAGCAGGAGTCTGCCAACTGGTGTTGACTGGCACCAGCATCGAGGGCAGCGAACAGGCCCTCGAACTGTGCCGACAACTTGACGAAGCTGGGCAACAGCTGTTTTCCACCGCCGGCATCCATCCCCACAGCGCCAGCGATTGGACCGCCGACAGCGCCCGGCACCTCAAGGATTTGCTCAAGCAAGAGCGCGTCCGCGCGGTGGGGGAATGCGGGCTGGATTTCAATCGTGATTTCTCGCCGCGCCCACAACAGGAGAAAGTCCTGGAAGAACACCTGGCCCTTGCGGTGGAGTTGCAATTGCCGGTGTTTCTTCACGAGCGCGACGCCGACGAGCGTCTGCTGGAGATTCTTCGCGACTTTCGTGATCGACTGCCCGCCGCGGTCGTGCATTGCTTCACCGGCGAGAAAAAAGCGCTGTACAGCTATCTCGACCTGGATCTGCACATCGGTATCACCGGGTGGATTTGCGATGAGCGTCGAGGCACTCACTTGCATCCGTTGGTACGGGAAATTCCCCGTGGTCGACTCATGCTCGAAAGCGATGCGCCATACCTGCTGCCGCGCACCCTACGCCCCAAACCCAAGAACGGTCGCAACGAGCCGGCGTACCTGACTGACGTCTTGCGCGAGGTTGCCCTGCACCGGGGCGAAACCCAGGAAGACCTGGCGACCCACAGCACCGCCTGCGCGCGGGCGTTTTTTGGGTTGCCCGTTATCTCCTGACTGGATGAGCCCCCTGTGGAGCGAGCCTGCCCGCGAAGGCGCGCTGTCAGTCGGACTATGTGCGACAGGTCGACCGCTTTCGCGAGCAGGCTCTCCCACAACAGGCTCTCCCACAAAGGGTTATCGATATCTGTTGATGCACATCAAAACCCCCCGCCCCTGAATAGCAGCAGAATACTGGCACCTTGCCGAAACTGTTTCCGCTATCAGAGAAGACCTACCATGGGTGCCTGGCTTAGCAATATCTCGCTGAAGTACAAATTCTGGGCGGTCAACGCGGTCGCCTTTGCCACAACGCTGCTGTTGGTGCTCTATGCCATGCACCTGGAACAGCAGGTCCGAGGGGTAAGCCTGGGCCAAGTCTTCGCTGACCGCTTCAGTCAATATGCCGTGGCGGTGTTTGTGTTGATGCTGGCGATGCTGGGTGCATCGCAACTGTTGATCCGCTTTCTGCTCAGCCAGCTCAACACCTTGAAAGACGTGATGCTGCATGTGGAAAAAACCGGTGACCTGTCCGCCCGCGTGCCCCTGGCCTGCCGGGACGAGGTGGGCCAGATGGCTGCCGCGTTCAACGCAATGCAAGCCGGTTACCAACGCGTGGTGGATACCGTCGCCAGCACCGCACGACAACTGGACAGCGGCGCCGCTCGCCTCGCGTCGAGCATGAACGAAGTGCGCCACGGCATGCTCGGCCAGCAGAGCGAGACCGATCAGGCCGCCACGGCGATCAATGAGATGTCCGCCACGGTCTATCACATCGCCCAGCATGCCGGTGCCACCCGTGACCTGTCGAAAACCACCGACGCCCTGGCCGGTAACGGCCGCGAGGTGGTCGGCCGCGTCCAGCAATCGATTACCGGGCTGTCCACGGGTGTGCAGCAGACCGCCGAGATGATCCAGCGCCTGGCCGAAGACAGTCAGAAAATCAACGGCGTCGTCAGCGTGATCCACAGCATCGCCGAGCAAACCAATCTGCTGGCCCTGAATGCCGCCATCGAAGCGGCACGCGCCGGTGAAATGGGCCGCGGTTTTGCCGTGGTGGCCGATGAGGTCCGCAACCTCGCCAAACGGGTCCAGACCTCGACGGATGAAATCACCACCATGGTCTCGGCGTTGCAGGCGGGAACCCGCGACGCGGTGGATTTCATGCAGGAAAGTTCGCACAAGGCCGACGACTGCGTGCAGCAGGCGTGCGCGGCCGGCGAAGCATTGGCGCAGATCACCGAGGCGGTGGCGCAGATGCGCGAAAGCAACACCCAGATCGCCGTCGCGGCCGAGCAGCAAAGCCATGTCGCGGAAGAGATGAACCGGGCGGTGGTGAGTATTCGCGACGTGACCGAAAACACCGTGCGCCAGACCGTGGATTCGGCCACCACGAGTGATGAATTGGCGACGCTGGCGGGTGAGTTGAACAAGGCGATTGGGCAGTTGAAGCTTTAACCCCCTGAACAAATGGAAATCCGTAGCGAGGGAGCAAGCTCTCTCGCCACAAAAGCCTTATAGCTATGACCAGCTATCGCCACGATAGCCAACCGCGATTCGCCGCCCTGCCCGTCCCGACCTATCCTTCGGTTATTCGGTTTCAATGAACTCAAGGAATAGCATCATGGGCAAACGTCACCCCAACCTTCCGGCCTGGCAATGGCGCGCCTACCCCGACAATCATCGCCACCCGACCAACCTGGTGCTGCATCTGATCGCGGTGCCGTTGTTCATCGTGGCCTTCCTGCTGATCATCTCCGGCGTGTTCAGCCTGAGCCTGGGCGACGTCGCCATCGGCGTCATCGGCCTGCTCGCCGCACTCGGGCTGCAACGCCATGGCCACAGCCTGGAAGCACAAGCCTCCGAGCCGTTCAGTGATCGCAAGGACGCCATGTCGCGCCTGCTGGTGGAGCAATTCCTGACGTTTCCGCGTTTTTTTCTCAGCGGTGGCTGGTGGCGCGCCTGGCGGGATCGCCACCGCCACTGAATGACCGTGACACCTCAGCCGAAAATCGTCACGGTTTGCCGACTCATGGCGATCAGGCGCCCATCGGCGCTCCAGAATTTCGCCGCGACATGACCGTAGCCGTCCTGGGCATGCTCGATCTCGGCCAGGTACTGGCACCAATCCAACGTCGTGAGCGCCAGCAACGGCTGGACGAATTCGATGGTCCAGGTCAGCGTGCTGCCCGGCGCCATTTGGGTGAGGTGCGGTAACAGTGCCGGGGGCCAGGCGTCCACCAGCGCCAGGATATGCCCCTCGTCCAGCGGTTGTTCCTTCACATCGCCGCGCAAGCGCACCCAGCCGCCCATGCTGCGGGATTTGTTGCCGGTGAACGGCAGCCCGCCGACGCTCCAGCGCATCGCCAGGTGCCGCATGAATTCCGGCGTTGCGCCCTTGACGTAGGGCAACTCCTGGCATTGCTCGACATCCGTGAACTCGGGGGCGGGGTCAGCGGGCACCGACACGACCGAAGATCGTGACGCGCCAAAGCTGCCTTGCACCACGGTCACGACCTCACCGTTCTGCATCGCACGCCCCAGAACCTGGCTGACGGCCTTGCCTTCACGCAATACATCGACTTGAAAACTGACGGGAATGTCGGGCGCGACCGGGCCGACAAAGGTGATCGCCAGCGAGCGCACCGGACGATCCGCCGGGACCTGCGCCCGCATCGCTTCGTATTGCAGCGCCGCCACCAGGCCGCCAAAACTGGCACGCCCCTGCCCCCATTCCGGCGGGATCACAACGGCGTCTGGCTGATGGCGCACGGCATCGATCAAATCGGAGAAGCGCATGTCGACCTCTAGAAGCAGCGGAAAAAGATGAAGGGATCTTACCCAGCCAGGACAAGCGACACAGCGCTCATTCCGGCCAAAGAGACTGACAGAAAAGCCGTGGTTCTGAATATCCCACCGGGGTTATGGCTAGATTCAGGATTTATCGAAACAACTGGCGATCAGTTTATCCAGCACGCGGTCGGACTTGGCCTCGGCTTTTTCCATGGTGATTCGCCAGACCGGTACACAGGGCTGCAGGTCGGATTCCTGCTCGGCACGCGCCAGCCATTGCCAGCAATCATGCCAATCCCCCAGGACGCCCTGGGCAGACTTGAGCCGTGGCATGGCCGCTTCCGGCAGGCGATCGAGTTCCGGATAGGCTTCGATGGCATAGCGCACGCGCTTGATCAGCAGACGTAATCGGTGACGGTCATGGGCGGGATCGCGCAGGGCCTCGCCGAGTTTTTTCCATTGTTTGTCGAGGCGTTTTTCGATGCGTTTGCGCAGCCCGGCCAGCAGGCCTTGGCGCTGGGCAGCACGGATGAAGCGTGGGAACGCGTCGAGGATCATCAGCAAGTGCGCCAGCTCGGGGCTGCTGGCCACGGCGGGATAAGCCTCGGCCATTTGCACCTGGCGCCGTTGCGCCGCCTCGGTCTTGCCGTGTTTTTCCAGATAAGCCGCCAGCACTTCGCGGTCGCGCAAGGGCGTGGTCAGGGTGCCCACTGCCGACGCGGCTGTTTCCAGCTGCTCGACACCGGGCAATCCACGCAGCGGACGAAGCAGGCTGCGCAAACGGCGAACCGTGGTCCGCAGGTCATGCAGCGCTTCGCTGTCGGTTTGGGCATTCAAGCGGGCCTGGCAGGCCAACAGGCGGACTTCCAGGCCCAGTATCCGGGCCACCAGCCGATCGATCATGGGGGCGTACTCCATACGCAGCATCAAGTTTCGAGTCGCGAGCCGCAAGTGGGGGCGATGCGTACCGTCCTCTTGCCGCTTGCAACTCGAAGCGCGCCGCTGTGTTTATCGTCCTGCGCGGGATTCGCGAATGTAGAAGCGCGCCTTTTCGGCTTTCTTGGTGCAGCCCTCGAACGCTTCGAATTGCTGTTGGGTCTTGGCGCCGGTCAGCAACGACAGGGCCTTGGAATAACTCACGGTACCGGCGAAACCTTCGGCCTTGGCCAAGTCCAGTTCGCGCCATGCGCTGTCGAGTTGGCTGCCACAACTGTCGCGGTACGCGGTCTTGCCGGCACAACCGGCCAGGGCCAGAACCATCAGGGATGCCACCAAGGGCAGGCAGATCCGGGCTTTCATCGATAACACCTCAAGTCAGGTCAACAGTCGTGCTGGTAAGACGGTTTCGCCGGGAAAAAGTGCCTCGGCGCCACCGGTATATTCAAGTGTGGACGAGAATACGCAAATGCCGTCGTGGCGTGTCAAAAAACGACGTTCACGCCACAACGATTTGAGCCGGGCCGTCGATCAGTGCATTGTTGACGTCTGTTCGACGAGAGGCCACCTCATGACAAAACGTGTCGCATTGGTATTGGGCTCGGGCGGCGCCCGGGGCTATGCCCATATCGGAGTGATCGAGGAGATCGAACGGCGCGGCTACGACATTGCCTGTATCGCCGGTTGCTCCATGGGCGCCGTCGTGGGCGGCATCTACGCCGCCGGCAAGCTCGAGGATTACCGCAACTGGATCGAAAGCCTCGATTACCTGGACGTGTTGCGGCTGGTGGACGTCAGTTTTCGTCTCGGGGCGATTCGTGGCGAGAAGGTATTCGGGCAGATCCGCAAGATTGTCGGCGAGCTCAACATCGAAGAACTGCGCATTCCCTATACGGCGGTCGCCACCGACCTGACCAACCAACAGGAAATCTGGTTCCAGGAAGGTTGCCTGCACCAGGCAATGCGCGCCTCGGCGGCCATTCCCAGCCTGTTCACCCCGGTGATGCAAGGCAACCGCATGCTGGTAGATGGCGGCCTGCTCAACCCTCTGCCGATCGTGCCGGTGGTGTCGAGCCATTGCGACCTGATCATTGCGGTCAACCTCAACGCCACCAACCAGAAGCAATACCGGTTGCCTGTCATCCAGCGCCCCGCCGCGTTCCGGCGTCGCTTCGACACCTTGGTCAGTTCCCTCGGGTCACGGTTGCCATTTCGCCGCAAACAGGCCGAGCAATTATTGTTGCTGGAACAGGAAGCGCTGAAAGCCGAAGCCGCGGATATCAACCCCTGGATCGAATCCGCTGAGCCGGAAGGCCAACAACCCGCCGCCGCGCCAGAGAGCGATGGGGCGCCGAAATCCGCCACCGGCTCGTTCATCATCGATAACGTCGGGCCCGCGTCGCTGCTGGATCTGATCAACCAGAGCTTCGAGGTGATGCAGACCTCGCTCGCCCAGTACAAGATTGCCGGTTATCCACCGGACGTGCTGATCAACGTGCCAAAACGGGTGTGCCGGTTCTTCGAGTTCTACAAGGCGCCGGAACTGATCGCGCTGGGACGGGAGATTGCCCGGGATACGTTGGATCGGTATGAGAGTGAGCAGAATTGAAGTCGCTTGGATTTCCTGTGGCGAGGGGATTTATCCCCTCGCCACAACAGCGTCAAATCAAGCGCCACCCTC
Organism: Pseudomonas frederiksbergensis; assembly: GCF_035751725.1. Classification (GTDB taxonomy): domain Bacteria; phylum Pseudomonadota; class Gammaproteobacteria; order Pseudomonadales; family Pseudomonadaceae; genus Aquipseudomonas; species Aquipseudomonas frederiksbergensis_A. Next base: position 4,106,493 of record NZ_CP142104.1, read on the forward strand.
TTCCAACAACCGATACCCCACCCCCGCTTCAGTCACGATAAACCGAGGCCGGGTCGGATCGTCGGCGAGTTTCTGGCGCAGGTGACCGACGACGATGCGCAGGTAATGGCTGTCTTCGACGTGGGTCGGGCCCCAGATGTCCTTGAGCAATTGCTGCTGGGTGATGACGCGTCCCGGATGCCGCGCCAGTTGCGCCAGCACCGCGTACTCCTTGCGGGTCAGGGCCACTTCGGTGCCGTCCAGCAGGACCCGGCGATAAGCCAGGTCCACCGTCAACGGACCGAAGGTCAGCGCCGCCGGCGCCGCCTCGCCTGTCGGCGCCTGGCGCAGCAACGCACGCACGCGGGCCAGGAACTCCTGGATGCCAAAAGGCTTGGTCACGTAGTCATTGGCGCCGTTGTCCAGCGCCTCGACTTTCTGCGCTTCGCTGGCGCGCACCGAGAGAACCAGCACCGGCACCGTCGACCACTCGCGAAATTCGCGCAATACCTGCTGGCCGTCCATGTCCGGCAGGCCCAGGTCGAGTACCAACAGATCCGGCTTGTTCAACGCCGCCTGGGCCAAGCCCTCGGCCCCCGTCTCGGCCTCGAGCACCTTGTAGCCTTGAGAGGCCAGGCTGATGCGCAAAAATTTGCGGATCTGCGGTTCATCGTCAATGACCAAAAGGGTCGCGCTCTGGCTCATGAGGTCCGTTCATCGTAATCAAGTGGCGCGAGCATAACGCAGCGCCGGTCAGGCTTCATCGTCCATCCCCGGTTGTGCCTGCAAGGGCAGGTGCAGCGTGATGCAGGTGCCGCGACCGTCGAGGCCGTCATCAACACTGATCCGCCCGCCATGGGCCCCGACCATGCCCTGGCAGATCGCCAATCCCAGTCCGGTGCCCTGCCCGCCTCGATCGCCGCGCGCAGCGGTGTAGAACATGTCGAAAATCTTTTCCCGCTCTTGCTCGGGGATACCCGGCCCTTCATCCGCCACGGCGAACAGGATTTCTTCCGCCGTCGCCTCGGCGCTGAGCAGCAATCGCCCGTGGGCCGGGGAAAATCGCGCGGCGTTCTCCAGCACGTTGACCAGGGCCTGTTCGATCAGCGCGGCGTGGACATACAGCAACGGCAAGCCGACCGGCACCTCGACCCTGACCGCCAGCGGTGCCAGCACCGCCCGCAGGCGGTTCAACGCACTGGCGACGATGTCGGCGGGCGACACCCAATCGCGCGCCAGCTTCAGCGCGCCATGGCCGAGACGGGTCATGTCCAGCAGGTTCTGGATATAACGATCCAGGCGCTCGGCCTCGTCGCGAGTGCCTTCGAGCAGTTCGCGGCGGTCGTCCAGCGGGATCGCCTCGCCCAGTGCCAGCAGGCTGTCGATGCTGCCGCGCATGGACGTCAGCGGCGTGCGCAAATCATGGGAGACAGACGCGAGCAAGGCACTGCGCAGCTGTTCGGTTTCGCCGTGCAGGCGCGCCGCTTCCAGATCCTGCGCCAGTTGCGCCCGCGCCAGCGCCTGGGCCAGCGGTTGGCTGAGGGCCGCCAGCAAGCGACGGCGCTGGCCGCTCAAGGGTTTGCCATCCTTCGGGCACACGCCCAACAGCCCCAGCGGGCCGCCCTCGCTCGACAAGGGCCACCACCACCAGCGCCCGGACGGTAACGTCGCGGTACCGGCACCGGCCGGTTGGTCGTGTTGCCAGGACCAGTCCGCGGCGGCGCGCTCGGCCTCGGTGAACGTCAACGGCTCGGCGGTCTCGACCTTCCAACCCTGGGCGCCGTCGCGGTTGAGCAGGCACAGTTGCAAGTCATCCTCGCTGTCGAGGTGCTGCACGGCGGCACTGATCACGGCCTGGCGATCCGTGGCGGCGGTGAGCTTACGTGACAGATCGAGCAGTTCGCCAGTTTCCTGCTGGGTGTCGCGCAGTGCTTGCAACTGACGACGCTGGCGAGCCGCGAGATTGCCCGTCAGGGCTGCCATCAGCAGGAAAAACACCAGCGTCAGCACGTCTTCTTCACGCTGGATCGTCAGGGAAAAATTCGGCGGGATAAACAGAAAATCGTAGGCCAGGAATGACAACGCGGCACACGCCAGCGCCGGCCCAAGGCTGCTGCGAACCGCCACCAGCAACACCGCCATCAGAAACACCAGGGAAATGTTCGGCAGCGCCAGCAGCCCTGAGACGCCCCAGGCCAAGGCGCTGGCAGCCACCGTTGCCGCGAGCGCCAGGGCATAGTCGAAACCGGTCGCGAGGGTACTCGGGCTCAGGCGCGTGGGCGGTGGCGATTCATCGCGGTCCAACACGTTGATTTCCAGGCCACGGGCATTGCGCAACAGTCGCGAAGCCAGGCCGCCGCCAAACAATCGTCGACGCAGACGCCGCCGGGACTGGCCCACCAACAGCAACGTGGCGCGGCGTTGCTGGGCGTGCTGGATCAAGGTCCTGGCAACCTCCCCGGCGCGCAGTGACACCACCTCCCCACCCAGCCGCTCGGCCAACTGCTGGGCACTCTGCAAACGCTGGCGCGACGACTCATCCCGTGCCCCGCCGTTATCCACATGCACCACGCTCCAGGGCAGATGCCGGCGCTGGGCAACGCGGCTGGCGTGGCGCACCAGCCGTTCGGCCTGCAAGTCGCCGTCCACGCCCACCAGCAACCGACCGCGCACCGCCGGCGCCGACTGGCCCAGTTGCCGATAGCCTTGCGCCAGATCTTCGTCCACCTGCGCCGCCGCGGTCTGCATCGCCAGCTCGCGCAATGCGGTGAGATTGGTCTGGGTAAAAAACGCATCGATGGCCGCCCGCGCCTGCTCTGGCACGTAGACCTTGCCATCGCGCAGGCGCTCCAGCAGCTCTCGCGGTGGCAGGTCGATCAGCAGCAGCTCATCGGCCTCCTGCAACACCCAGTCCGGCAGCGTCTCGCGCACTTGTACGCCGGTGATGCCGCGCACTTGATCGTTGAGGCTTTCCAAATGCTGGACGTTCACCGTCGTGTAGACATCGATGCCAGCCGCGAGCAATTCCTGGATGTCTTGCCAGCGCTTGGCGTGGCGACTGCCAGGAGCGTTGCTGTGGGCCAGTTCATCCACCAGCACCAGGCTCGGGCGGGCCGACAGCAGACCGTCGAGGTCCATTTCCTCGAGCATCACGCCGCGATACTCCGAACGCACCAGCGGCTGCTGCACCAGGCCATTCAATAGCGCTTCGGTCTCGGCGCGCCCATGGGTCTCGACCACACCGGCGATGACGTTCGTGCCTTGGCGCAACCGGGCGTGGGCCGCTTGCAGCATGGCGAAGGTCTTGCCGACCCCCGGGGCGGCGCCCAGGAAGACCTTGAGACGGCCACGGTCGTGGCGCGGCAGATTGGCTAATAGTGCATCGGCGCGGCCGGAGTCGCTCATGCTGGATCTCTTGTTTCAGGAATGGATGAAGTCTCAGGTTTCTACAGTTTTTCCAGGGCCATGTTCAGCGCCAGCACATTCACCACCGGCGGGCCCACCAGGGGTTGCTCGGTGTGGGTATCGAGCAACTGCTGCAACGTCGACACCGGCACATTCCTGGCGGCGGCGACACGCGCCAGTTGATAGGCAATCGCGGCCGGAGGCAAGTGCGGATCCAACCCGCTGCCGGAGGTGGTCAGCAGCGCCAGGGGCACCGCGCCCTGGCCAGGGACTTGGAGTTTATGGGCGTCATCGATCACGCGGGTGGCCAGCGCCGGATTGCTCGGAGAAAAGTTGCTCGCGCCACTGGCCACGGTCGCGAAGGCGCCCGCCGAAGGCCGTGGGTGAAACCAACCATCGCCGACAAAATCCTGGGCGATCAGCCGGGAACCGCGGACCTTGCCATCGGCATCATGGACCAGGCTACCGTTGGCCTGGTCCGGGAAGGCGATTTGCGCCACGCCGGTGACAATGAGTGGGTAAGCGATGCCGGTGATCAGGGTCATCAGGAGTAACAGGCTCAGGGCCGGGCGAATCAAGGTGAACATTCTCAAATCCTCAGGTGAAAACACATCTTTGATGGGTGTCCTCAGGCTCAAACCAACCCCAGCCCCGTCAGTAACAGGTCGATCGCCTTGATCCCCACGAACGGCACCGCGATCCCGCCCAGGCCGTAGATCAGCAGGTTGCGGCGCAGCAAGGCCGCAGCGCTCGCTGCCTGCACCCGCACGCCGCGCAGGGCCAGGGGGATCAACACGACGATGATCAAGGCGTTGAAGACGATGGCCGACAGGATTGCGCTCTGCGGGCTCTGCAGTTGCATGATGTTCAACACGCCCAACTGCGGATAGATCGAGGCGAACAGTGCCGGCAGGATCGCGAAGTATTTGGCGATGTCATTGGCAATCGAGAACGTGGTCAGCGCGCCACGGGTGACCAGCAATTCCTTGCCGATCTGTACCACATCCAGCAGCTTGGTCGGATCGCTGTCGAGGTCGACCATGTTGGCCGCCTCCCGCGCGGCCTGGGTGCCGTCGTTCATCGCCATGCCCACATCGGCCTGGGCCAGGGCCGGAGCGTCGTTGGCGCCGTCGCCGCACATGGCGACGAGCCGGCCATCGTTCTGCTCATGGCGAATGCGCGCCAGTTTTTTCTCCGGCGTGGCCTCGGCCAACACATCATCCACGCCCGCTTCGGCGGCAATCGCGGCGGCGGTCAGCGGGTTATCGCCCGTGACCATGACCGTGCGAATCCCCAGCTTGCGCAACTCGGCGAAGCGCTCGCGGATGCCGGGCTTGACCACATCCTTGAGGTGAATGGCGCCAAGCAATTTGCCGTCGACGCAGACCAGCAACGGCGTGCCGCCGCTCTGGGCGATCTTGTCGACTTCCCGCGCCAATGCGGCGGGCAGCCCATCACGGGGCAAACCGATGAAACTCAACAGTGAATCCACCGCGCCCTTGCGATAAACCCGTCCTTGATAATCCACGCCGGACAAGCGGGTTTCAGCACTGAACGGCACGGCTGTCAGCAACTCAGCGGCGGGCTCAGCCTGCGGATGCAACCCACGCAGATATTCGACGATGGACTTGCCCTCGGCCGTGTCGTCGGCCAGCGAGGCAAACAAGGCGCCTTCAGCCAACTCCTTGGCGCTCACGCCTGCAGCGGCGTAGACCGCGGCGCAGCGGCGGTTGCCGAAGGTGATGGTGCCGGTCTTGTCCAACATCAGCACGTGTACATCCCCCGCCGCCTCCACGGCGCGGCCGGACTTGGCGATCACGTTCAGGCGTACCAGGCGGTCCATCCCGGCGATGCCGATGGCCGACAGCAAGCCGCCGATGGTGGTGGGAATCAACGTCACCAACAGCGCCACCAGGAACACCAGCGGCAAGCTGCCGTTGGCGAAATGGGCGAACGGCTGCAACGTCACCACCACCAGCAGGAAGATCAGCGTCAGGCCAATCAACAGGATATCCAGCGCCACTTCGTTCGGGGTCTTCTGGCGCTTGGCGCCTTCGACCAAGGCAATCATGCGGTCCAGGGTAGACTCGCCGGGATTGCTGGTGATGCGCACCAGCAGCCAGTCGGAAACGAGCCGCGTGTTGCCGGTGACCGCCGAGCGATCGCCGCCGGACTCACGGATGACCGGCGCCGATTCCCCGGTGATCGCCGCTTCGTTGACCGCCGCGATGCCTTCGATCACTTCGCCGTCCCCAGGGATCATCTCCCCCGCCGCGACCCGCACCACATCGCCTTTGCGCAGGCGAGTAGCAGGGATCACCTCAAAACCGTCCGCCGTCTGGCGGCGGGCGCTCAAGCCTTCGCTGCCAGCCTTGAGGCTGTCGGCACGGGCCTTGCCGCGCCCTTCGGCCAAGGCTTCGGCGAAATTGGCGAATAACACGGTGAACCACAGCCACAGGGCGATCTGCGCGGCCACGAACGTCGGCACGGCGCTGTCGGGAACCAGGCACAGCACGGTGGTGAGGATCGCGGTGAGTTCCACCACCAGCATCACCGGCGCGCGGTGCAATTGGCGTGGGTCCAGCTTAACGAACGCTTGCACCAGCGCTGGCCGCCACAGCGCCGACAGATTGGTTTTGGCTTGCTCCGGCGCCTTGGCGACGACGGTCTTGCTCATTGGCATGTTCATCATCAAATCCTCAGAAACCCAGGCTCAAGTGTTCAGCAATCGGACCCAGGGCCAGGGTTGGCAGGAAGGTCAGGCCGCCCACCAACAAGATGGTCACCGTCAGCAAGGTCACGAACAGCGGGCCATGGGTGGGGAAACTGTTCTGGCCGATGGGTGCGGGCTTTTTCATCGCGAGGCTGCCGGCCAACGCCAATACCGGCAGGATGTAGCCGAAACGACCAATCAGCATGCCCAGGCCCAGCATCAAGTTATGGAATGACGTGTTGGCACCAAAACCGGCGAACGCCGACCCGTTGTTGGCTCCCGCCGAGGTATAGGCGTAGAGCAACTGGCTGAAACCGTGGGGCCCGGGGTTGCTCACCGCCGCCGCAGGGCCGGGCAGGCTTGCGGCGATGGCACCCAGCACCAGGACGCTGACGGGCATCACCAGCAATGTCACCACCAGCAATTGCACTTCCCGGGCGCCGAGCTTCTTGCCCAGGTATTCCGGCGTGCGACCGATCATCAATCCAGCCAGGAACACCGCGATCAACACGTTCAACAACATCCCGTAGAGCCCTGCGCCGACGCCGCCGAAGATCACCTCGCCGACCATCATATTCATCAGCGCCACCATGCCGCCAAGGGGGTTGAGGCTGTCGTGCATGGCGTTGACCGAGCCGTTGGACGCCGCCGTGGTCGTCACCGACCAGAGCACCGATGCGGTGGTGCCGAAGCGCGCCTCCTTGCCTTCCAGCGGCGCGGCTTGTTCAACGGCAGCGTCGTTGAGGGCCGGATTGGGCTGGTATTCGGCCCAAAGCGATGTCGCACCGCCGATGAGGAACAAGGCAAGCATGCAGGCAATGATCGCCCGGCTCTGGCGCAGGTCCTTGACGTAATGGCCGAAGGTAAACACCAACGCCGCCGGGATCAGAATGATCGACGCCACTTCGAACAGATTGCTCCACGCCGTCGGGTTCTCGAACGGATGCGCCGAGTTGACGCCGAAGAAGCCGCCGCCATTGGTGCCCAATTGCTTGATCGCAATCTGGCTGGCCGCCGGCCCCAGAGGGATTACCTGATCAACGCCCTGCATCGTTACGCCATGGACGTAATGCGCCAAGGTCTGCGGCACGCCCTGCCACACCAGGAACAGCGCCAACACCAGGCACAGCGGCAACAATCCGTAGAGCGTCGCACGAGTCAGGTCGACCCAGAAATTGCCCAGGGTCGCGGCGGACTTGCGCCCGATCCCGCGACACAGCACCACCAGCACGGCCAGGCCGGTGGCAGCGCTGACGAAGTTCTGCACCGTCAAGCCGATCATCTGGCTCAAGTAACTGAGGGACGCTTCACCGCTGTAGGACTGCCAGTTGGTATTGGTCATGAAACTGACCGCCGTATTGAAGGCCTGGGTCCATTCCATCCCGGGCAGGTTTTCAGTGTTGAGCGGCAAGTGCCCCTGTAACAGCAGCACCGTGAACAACAACGCAAAACCGGCGAGATTGAATGCGAGCAAGGCCAGGGTGTACTTCTGCCAGCTCTGCTCGGTGGTCGGATCGACGCCAGCTACCTTGTAACAACCGCGCTCTACAGGACCAAGGATAGGAGACAGCCAAGTACGCTGGCCTTCCATCACCCGATAATAGAAACGCCCCAGGAACGGCGCCGGAATCAGCACCAACGCGAAGAAGCCGAGGATCAGCCCGTAGTCATAACCGTGCATAGCCGCTCCTAACCCCGGTCCGCGCGCAACAGCGCAACCAACAGATAAATGAACAGCGCCGCTGCCAGCAGCAGCGACACCCCGTCCAGAACACTCATGGGATTTCTCCGTGGTACGGCGTCGTGCCGTGTGTGGGGGGATTGTCGGTAGGGAGGGTGTAAAGGTGCGAGATCGAGGGTTGGGGTGGGGGATAAAGAAAATGTAAATAATCAGGTGGCGGTCGTCGGAGCCCGCTATGTACGAGCCTGCTCGCGAAGGAGCCCTCGCAGGCTTCAACGCTCCGAACTGGGGCACAAACCCTGCCCATCCAGCGGCGAACATCCCCGATACGACACGATTCCACCCTTTACGACCGCCGAAACCATACTGGCACGTCCACTGCACTGCCCCTCCCCCAGCGCTTTTGCTACTTATCGAGGGGGAGCCACCGATGAACACACAACTCAAACCCACCCTGGGCACCCTGCACCTCTGGGGCATTGCCGTGGGCCTGGTAATTTCCGGCGAATACTTCGGCTGGAGCTACGGCTGGGGCGTGGCCGGCACACTGGGCTTTCTGGTGACATCGTTCATGGTGGCGGCCATGTACACCTGTTTCATCTTCAGCTTCACCGAACTGACTACCGCCATTCCCCACGCCGGCGGGCCGTTTGCCTATAGCCGTCGGGCCTTTGGCGAGAAAGGCGGGTTGATTGCCGGGTTGGCGACGTTGATCGAATTCGTTTTCGCCCCGCCCGCTATCGCACTCGCCATCGGCGCCTACCTGAACGTGCAATTCCCCGCCCTCGACCCAAAACACGCCGCCGTCGGTGCCTACATCGTGTTCATGGGCCTGAATATTCTCGGCGTGAAACTGGCCGCGACTTTCGAACTGGTCGTCTGTGTACTCGCCGTCGCCGAGCTGCTGGTGTTCATGGGCGTGGTCGCGCCCGCCTTCAGCTTCAGCAGTTTCGCCCTGAACGGCTGGGCCGGCTCGGACGTCTTCGGCGCACCGGCCATCGCCGGGATGTTCGCGGCCATCCCCTTCGCGATCTGGTTCTTCCTCGCCATCGAAGGCGCGGCCATGGCCGCCGAAGAAGCCAAGGACCCAAAACGTACGATCCCCAAGGCCTACATCAGCGGCATCCTGACGTTGGTGTTCCTGGCCATGGGCGTAATGTTCTTCGCCGGCGGCGTTGGTGATTGGCGCACCCTGTCCAATATCAACGACCCGCTGCCACAAGCCATGAAAACCGTGGTCGGCGAAAGCTCCGGCTGGCTGCACATGCTTGTCTGGATCGGCCTGTTCGGCCTGGTCGCAAGCTTCCACGGCATCATCCTCGGCTACTCGCGCCAGTTTTTCGCCCTGGCCCGCGCCGGCTACCTGCCCGCCTCCCTGGCCAAACTGTCACGCTTCCAGACCCCGCACCGGGCGATCATCGCCGGCGGACTGATCGGCATCGCCGCCATCTACAGCGACGGCCTGATCAACCTCGGCGGCATGACCCTCACCGCCGCGATGATCACCATGGCCGTGTTCGGCGCCATCGTCATGTACATCATGAGCATGCTCAGCCTGTTCAAGTTGCGCAAAACCGAGCCCAACCTGGAGCGCACCTTCCGCGCGCCGGGCTACCCGATCGTGCCGGGGATCGCCTTGGCCCTGGCGGTGGTGTGCCTGGTGGCGATGGCCTGGTTCAATGCACTGATCGGACTGATCTTCCTGGGGTTCATGGCGGTGGGTTTCGTGTACTTCGTCATGACCGCTCAGTTGCGTGCAGATGCGCCGGCTGATGCGATGTTGACCGGGCTATAACGTGGACATGGCATAACCGGCGTAGTATGGAACCACTGCGAACAGTCTTCGCTCATAAGTGGTAGGGGCAATGGCCAGCGAAAGACTCGCCTGGCCAAGGCCCCCTCAAGGAGAGCCCTATGCCCTGGTATGCCTGGTTAATCCTGATCGTCGCCATCGGCTCGATCGTGGGTGGTTTGATGCTGCTGCGCGACACCGCGAACAAGGTGGAATTGACGGATGAGCAGCGCAAGCGTGTTGCAGAGCGCAATGCGGAAATGGATGCGAAGGAAGCCAAGGATCGCTGACCCGCTTTTGGTGGCGAGGGAGCTAGCTCCCTCGCCATAAGAGCGGCGCGCCCTGGCTCTACTGTTTCTCCCAATCCGCCTTGGCAATATGCAACCCATGCAGCCCCTTATAGGCTGCCCGCTCAGGCTGACTCCAGCCCTGCAACAACGAATCCTCCAACCGATAGATTTCCACCCCTAGCGGACGACAAACGCTAAGAGGATCCTGCGCCTCCGGCCCCCACATCGCCAGCGACAAATCACCACCGGGGCACGTCGATAACGCACACAACAGATCGATCTCAGCAAAGAACTCTAGATAATCGCCCTTCTGCGCCGGACACGCCTTCATGAAGTACATATCGTCATGGTTCAGCCCGGTGCATTGGAAGATATTCAGCACATCATGCACATCGAACTCGGTCAAACCATAAGGCAACACCGCGCGGGTCAGGTTCGAGTGGCAATGATGATGGAAATCCTCACCGGTCAGCATCTTGTTTACGTAGGGATCACACCGTGTACCCAGCAGATCATGCAAACGCCCGCCGTGCTCGTCGATGCCATAGTCGGCGAGACTGTCATCGGTAATCGTCACCAACGGTCGCAGAAATGGCAGATTCGACCAAAGCCGATCGTAGATGCTGACATGAGCGCCCTGAAGCTGGCGCGTGCGCGCGGCCCAAAGACGCTCTCGTGGGTCATGGGCATTCCAGACGTTGAAATCTCCTACCTGCGGGCCGACCGGCGTGGTTACGCGAAAGACATGCCCCGCCGGCACTTGCCAGGCGCGGCCAGTGCGGATGGGTACTTCGAACTGCTCGATCAGCGTGCGCTTGTCCTGTTCGGCGCGGATTCGATCGTAGAACGGCTTGTCCACTTGGAGCGCGGAACCTTTGCTGACTTGGTAGGCGGCTGGGTAGTCTTTGTACATGGCGCGGATCCTTTGATCAGTGAGGGTTGGCGGATGTCAGCAGATGCAACAGCAACTGTTCGGAATCGTCGAGATAACGGCTCATGCCTTCGTGGGCCGCTTGCCTGTTGCCTTCAGCCAACCAGTCATGAATTTGCCGGTCACGGGCGAGCCACGGCGCCTGGAAACGCGCGTCATCGGGAGCTGAACAAAACACCAACCGAAGCTGTGCGACCACGCTGGTGAAGAACTCATCGAGCAGAGGACTGCGCATCAATCCCACGACATGCTGGTGGAATGCCAAGCCGTGAGTCCCTACGGCGCGCCAATCTTCGCGCTCCCGTGCAAGCTCAGCGGCTTCAAGGGCTTCGAGCATACGGTCGGACTGGTACTCGCTCAGCGGTTTGCTGCTGAGAATCGCCTGTAACTCCAAGGTACGACGGACCTTGAACAGATCCCGGACATCATCGACACCCAACCGGCGAACCATCACCCCTTTGTTACGCACGTAACGGGTCAACCCTTCCTGGCCCAAACGATGCAACGCTTCACGAATGGTATTGCGCGAAGCGTTGTAGGCTGAGACCAGGTTGTTTTCGACGAGCGCCATGCCTGGGATCAGGCGGCCACCGATGATATCGGCGCGTAGCTCAAGCGTGATCTGATCGGCCAAGGAAAGAGCATTGGTCATTGAGGGGGGCCCTTAGATTGTTGAACAATCGCTAACATCCTGATAATCACTTTCCATGCCAATGCCGGGCTTCCCAGCGGATTGCTTCCGCCAGATAGCAAAAAGGCCAGTCAACTCGACCGGCCCTCCCTTCAATCACTCATCAATTCACTTCCAACTTGTCACGGTTCCTGTCGAGAATCGCCTTTCCGATCCCTTTGACCTCCAGCAACTCGTCCACCGAAGAGAACGGCCCATTACTCTCCCGATACGCAACAATCGCGTCTGCTTTACCCTTGCCAATCCCTGACAGCTCGCGCTGCAGCGTCGCAGCATCCGCCCCGTTCAGATCCACCTTGGCACTTTGCGTTTGGACCGACTGTTCCACCGATTGTGGTGCGGCCATTGTCCCTGGCTTGGCCGCTGGCGCCGCGATAACAGCAATCGAGGCGCTGGTGAGAAAGGCAAAAATCAGAGAGTAGAAATAGCCTGTACGCATAAATGACGCTCCATGACATCGTTGAGAGAGAAGCAGCTTTTCCGAAGCTGCTTCTCAAACTTAGGCGATCATCAAGGGGTGTCAAAAGTGTGTACGTTACGAGGTGTGTAACAATCAGGGTTCAAGGCGACGTTGCTGGTAGACCCAATCGACAATTTCACCGTCGGGGGTATAGCCATGGACAGTTTCGCGTAACAGCTGACGCACCCGTGCGTAATCGTCGCTCTCAACGGCATTGAGCAGCTCACCGAGCTTGGACTTCAGCGTATCCCAAGGCAGATGATCCTCGTTCGCCGTCATGATCATGGGATGCTCGGTTGCGGCAACGTTATCGCCAATCAGCAGTTCCTCGTACAGCTTCTCACCAGGCCGCAGACCGGTGAATTCTATGGAAATGTCACCCTGGGGATTACGCTCGGAACGAATGCTCAGGCCCGATAGATGAATCATCTTTTCCGCCAGCTCGACGATTTTCACCGGCTCGCCCATGTCCAATACGAACACATCCCCGCCCTGCCCCATGGAGCCAGCCTGGATCACCAACTGCGCGGCTTCGGGAATGGTCATGAAGTAACGGGTGATTTTTGGATGCGTGACGGTCAGCGGACCGCCGGACTTGATCTGGCTGTGGAATAAAGGGATTACCGAACCCGAGGAACCCAACACGTTGCCGAAACGAACCATGGTGAACCGGGTTTTATTGACCCGCGACACGTTGGCCTTATCGCCAAACAACACAGGCGCGATCTCACGACTCAAAGCTTGAAGCGTCAACTCGGCTAAACGCTTGGTACTGCCCATGACGTTTGTTGGGCGCACCGCCTTGTCTGTAGAGATCAGCACAAAGTTGGAAACCCCGGACTGCAAGGCAGCCTGAGCGGTGTTCAGCGTGCCGATGACATTGTTCAACACACCTTCGGCGATGTTGTGTTCCACCATTGGCACGTGTTTATACGCTGCCGCGTGGTAGACGGTTTCCACCTTCCAGGTTTTCATTACATCCAGCAATTTATCCGGATGGCGGATAGAACCCAGAATCGGCAACAATTTCACCGAAGCAGACTCTCGATCAACACGCTGCTCCAACTCGGACAGGATGCTGTAGAGGTTGAACTCGCTGTGGTCGAACAGCAGAAGCGTGGTTGGCCCCAGCGAGAAGATCTGCCGACACAACTCCGAACCGATCGATCCGCCCGCCCCGGTTACCAATACCGTCTTGCCCTTGATACAACGTTCAAGCAAGTCAGGCTGGGCAGGTACGGCGTCACGACCAAGCAAGTCGGCGATATCCACTTCCTGGATATCGTCCACTTTTACCCGGCCGCTGGCGAGGTCTGTGAAATTGGGAACGCTTCGAATGTGTAAGGGGAAACGCTCGAGCATCGAGAGAATTTCCCTACGACGGGCGCGGGTGGAGGACGGCAGCGCCAAGAGAATTTCTTGAGCGCCGGTTTCATCGATCATTTGCTGGATGTGCTTGGGCTTGTAGACCTGTAGTCCTGAAATCGATCGATCCGCAATGCTTGCATCGTCATCAATGAACGCGACCGGGCGCATCACCTTACCCAGGCGCAAGGCGGCGACAAGCTGATTCCCCGCCACACCGGCGCCATAGACCGCGACTTTCGTCAGGCCGTCGTCGCGATTGGTAAATGGTATGTGCTGTCCGCCGGTGAACCAATCCCCCATAAAGTATTGGCGCATGCACAGGCGCAACCCACCGATGATGACCATGCTCAGCCACCAGTAGTTGAAAATGATGGATCGAGGGACAACAGTCTGATGATTGCTGTACCAGAAAACGACGACTGCCAGGAGGAGCGCAGAAAGGCTGACCGCCTTGATGATCGCAATCAACGCATCGTTTCCAAAATAACGCATGACGGCCCGATACATGCCAAAACGGATAAACAACGGAATGGCAATCAACGGAGCGCTGAAGAACAACCATGGATGCGTCCTGACCGGCTCTGTAACGTCCTCGACCCCCAGGCGAACGACGAATGATCCCCATAGCGAAATCCACACCAGAAAAACATCCATGACCACCTGAATAAGGCGTTTTTTCTGGCGAGGCATTCCCAGCAGGAAAACTCGTAATCTATCCATTCCGTCCGTCCATCATAATTTAGTTACTCCAACCCAGCGGTTACACAACAGTTTAACCTGATATCTGACACACGCATCCATAGCTTAAGGGCCTACAAATACCGAACGGTTGGCCAAAAGCTGTATTAAAGCTCCAAAAAGGTGGAGATTGAACCCGTCAGGCAGATAAAATGCCCGCCCTGCACGCCTCCGTTTTTCGCTCTACGACGACCGAGCGACATCAGCAGGCCAGCCGTTTTTTGTTCACTACCAAACTCAGACGCGAGGACGCATGCAGCACCAACCGCCCCCTCCACATCGACCAAATATTGATTTATCCATCATGCCCGAAAAACCGCTCTCTACCTGTAGCGTTGCGATCCTGATGTGCACCTACAACGGCCAGGCATATCTGGAAGAACAAATTAACTCGCTCATTGCCCAGACCCATCAAAACTGGACGCTGTATATTTCCGATGACGGATCTACTGATGGTACGGTTACATTGCTAAATAACTACCGTGACCTGATTAAATCGCGCCGCATTCATATCTACAGCGGGCCTCGCCAAGGTTTTGCCGAGAACTTCATGTCATTGATACGCAACTCAGACATCAATGCAGAGTTTTACGCTTTTAGCGATCAAGACGATATATGGTTCGATGAAAAATTAGAAAGAAGTATCAAGGCCCTGAAGAAGCTGCCAGTGGACCAGCCGGCGCTGTACTGCTCACGTACACGCCTGATTGACAAAAAGGGTAAAGTGATCGGTTTTTCTCCAGCCTTCAATCAGCCCCCCGCCTTTCAAAATGCGCTGATTCAAAGTATCGCAGGGGCTAATACGATGCTGCTAAATAACGCCGCTCGCAACCTGCTGAAAAAGATTCCCAGCGGTACAAACATCGTGGCACATGACTGGCTCAGCTACTTGCTGACGACGGCTCACGGGGGAAAAGTTATATATGACCCAGAGCCCACGCTAGATTATCGGCAGCATGAAGCCAATGTAATTGGTGCCAATTCGAGCCTGAAAGAGCGTGTTATTCGTATAGGCAAATTATTTGACGGACGCTTTCAACAATGGACTGACTCCAACCTACGAATTCTAAGAGTCGTGGAGGATGACTTGCCCTCCGTTAACCGCCAAATGCTGGATGAGTTTCGCCTAGGACGGAATAGTTCAATTTTCACAAGACTTCGACTGATGAAAAGATCCGGCATCTATCGTCAAACGATTGCGGGCAATATCACCCTCATTCTAGCCATCTGCCTAAACAAAATCTGACCCCATCAGCGAGCCTTTGGTCGCTGATGGAAGCCCTCAATCAACTATTCTTTTCAGAATGTACCGACACAAACGCAAGTAATACAGCGCACGAGTTCTGAATCGCGTCGACCATTTTTTTCCCAATTTGTGGTATGGTGCCAGGAAGATAAAATCGCGCGTTATCGCCGTAAGACCCAGCTTGCTGGTGTCATCCACTGCTGAGTCCAACTGGATGAGCAAAGTCGGCCTTACATGCCCCAAGTGAATCTCCCTGACGAGTTCATCACGGCTTATGAAACCGTCCGCAATAGCTCTTCTTAAACAAGCCACCCAGACGTGACCATTGGGATTCTCCAACGACACCCAAGGCTGGGTATTCATGTCAGTGTAATGTAACAGTGCTGTTTCACCGACGGTGTATTGCTCCAAGGAATTCCAGACCCGTGGTATCGAATGTCCAATCTTTTTAGCGACACTCATGTCAAACATCAGATTCTGGTATTCAAGCGCACCGCTGTCCAAATCCGCAATAATATCTTCGATTCGCCAATTGAGTCGCTCGCAATCCATAAGCATTACGCTGAACTGGGAGCGACGTCCCTGGGTCCCATTTGCGACTGTCAACAGATGGTTATCTGAGAACGGTTGCCCCCACAGCTCACCGATATCCTTGAAAACCTGCATGTCGGCGTCCATATAAACGGCAAGCCCTTGAAAATGACATAACTCAGGTATCAGGAAACGTTGAAAAGAAAACGGGGTACGCGCCCTGTTCGCCAGCCCCTTGGGTTGAGGAATCGATCGTTGATGGCTATAAATTGCCGACAACTCCAACGGCAGTGAAGTATTCTCCTTAATTGAATACTCCAGCACCCTCATTGGTAGCCATTCTGCGGGAGTAGCGGCGACAAAGATGCGAACTGGCAAAACAGCGCTGTCCGTGGTCACTGACGCTATCCGGTCATCAGCCTGCAATTTCATTTTCGTCCTCACCGACTTTCAGTTAATCATTTTCTTGCATTCACCCAAAACAGCTACCCAGCGGAATAACATAATCAATGGTTTCGTATCGTTTAGTTTCTCAAAACAAGCTTAGAACAACCCTATTCGCGTATGGTTGCGTTGCAATGAAGTCTAATGTTTGGTGACCTCTTCAAATACCGACAGCAATTGCTGCTCAAGCCTATTGATCGAAAAGTTTTCAGCACAATACATTTGAGCAACATCTACCGAGCTTTTCCAAAAGCCCGGAATATCAAGACAATTATTCAGAGCCCCATACCAATCCTCCCCCACCAACACGCCGCCTCCGTCAGGAATGATGCTACTGTAGACTGGAATATCGGAAGCAATGACGGGAATACCTGCCGCCGTGTATTCAATGAACTTAGTCGGAGCCTTGCACAGGTTGAACTCTTCGTTGGCCAATGGTGCCAAACCAATATCCCAGCTCAACCCGGCCAGGACGGAAAGGAATTCGGAGTAAGCTTTATTTACGCTGTGGCTTCGAACACGCTCGCCGAAACGCTCGAGACGCTTAGGCATCTGGATGGTACCGAACACTTCGAAACGCAGTTGCGGCCTTTCTTCGAGCAGTCGTTCAAGTGCGGGAACTACCAAGTCCAAATCTTTCTGATGCCCCTTGGACCCCATGTAACCTACTGTCTGCCACGGGCGTGGCTGTCGGTCAGCGTTAACTCTGTCACCCATATACGGTGCGTACATACCATGGTAAATGGCTTGATTGGTAAACAGGTTGCCCAGCAATCCGGCTAAATAAGGAGTGGAAGCATAGATCAGATCGCAATTTCCAAGCTGGTAACGACGCGCATCAATGACATCTTGAGCCCCCTGCCGCTTCTTGATTTCGACGCCAAGGGAATCGGGAACTTCCAGCAAGTTGTCATCGATATGGTATACCACTGGTATTTTCTTCGACTTGTAATGGTCGAGGATTTGAGTCCCAAAGGGCTGGCCATAACGCGTCATGACCACTAGCTCCGGTTCAAACTGGGCATCCCAATGCTTCCAATACCCAACTCCCTTACGGGCGGCCAGATTCTGAGAAACAACAGCGAAGTTAACCTCCCCGCGCTGATGCATCTCGCGAAGAGGGATATCAAAGCTGATGAAATAAGTGGCATTAACATTCTCGGTGTAGATTAAGATGTTAAGGCCACCGACGTTTCCGTCCATGCAGATATCGAATTCGTTCGACGTCTGCATGGCATTGGATTTAAACAGCGATTTAAGATACCCAATCATGCGTTGGAAACCTTTTGATCACCTGCGCCCTGTTCAGCCTGCATCCGGGCCTCGTATTCCTTGATCACTTGCTGACGGTGACGTTTTGCCTCATAAACCGCCTTGTGCGGAATGTAACCTGACAATTTGTCTGCAGCTGCGTTTTTCTTATCCCACAGCCCGTGCAGGAAGGACGGAATCAGGTGACGATATTTGATATCGCGTAGAAGCGACGGGCGGAAATATCCAAGATCAACTTCCTTGCGAATGGCCGCTTCGGTCAGTGTCCCGTCTGCCAGCATCAATCGCACTTCCGCGAACCACGGCCAGGCGTTCTTGTTGCCGCACGCTGACCATGGTTGCGTGTACACATCTGTGTAATGGATCAGGCGCGTGTCCGAATCCCAATGCTCCAAGCTGTTCCATTCGAACGGCACACCATACTTGACGTGCTCTTCATCGAGGATGATCAGTTCCGACATCAATTGATCATAATCATAACGTCCGTCATCCATCCCTTGGACAATTGTTTCAATGTCCCAATCCAGACGCTCGCAATCAAGCAACATGACTGCGCACTGTTTCTTGCGAGTCTTGGGTGCACCGATTTTCTGAGTCGATTCGTCCGTGAACTTCACCTCCTGTTGGATGATGATTTTGGCGCCATCAAACGGGATGTTCCACAGTTCACGAATATCTCGAAAGACCAGCATGTCGGCGTCCATGTAGATCGCCTTACCTTTGTAACCGCTGAGTTTAGGTATGCAGAAGCGGCTGAAAGAGAAACCGGTGCGCTGACCGTTACGCGGGTCCTTGGGCTCCGGCACAGGAAGATCAAGCATTGGAATGACTTCGACTTTGGCCGTAGTGTGCCGCTTGATCGAGTACTCAAGCACAGGTACAGCCAGAAGTTGCGAACGATCAACCCCTACATATACCCGTATCACTTCGTCTTCGTGAACCATTCGAATTCCCTCTTAAACGTTAGCGTTCTTAAATTCTACCTTCGCCCATTCGGCCAGACGTTCTACACCAGACTGAATGCTCACTTGAGGAACCCAGTTCAGGGCGCTCTGAGCGGCGGTAATGTTGGCGCACGCATAGCGAATATCACCGATCCGGAACTGGCCGGTGATTTTATAAGAGGTATCGCTTACACCTAGATTGCGCATCAGCATCCGGGCCATTTCGAGTATGGAAACCGGCTCGCCACTGCCAATGTCTAGAATAATGCCATGAGGAACACTGGCGGCGTTGGCTTTGACCAACGCGTCCACGACGTCGTCCACGAAAACGAAATCACGAGCGATATCACCGTCTTCAAAAATCGCAAGTTCGCCACCCACAAGCAACTGGCGAGCGAAGATCGATAGCACACCCGTATAGGGATTGCGCAGAGATTGCCCTGGCCCATAGACATTTTGAAACCGCAGGATGGTTGCATTCCACGGAGCACCGTCACCGGCCTGTACCAGCAGGTACTCCTGCATCAGTTTGGTAGAGGCATACACCGATGCAGGTGCAGGTGGTAAACCTGCATGACTGCCAATAGGTCGGACCGGCAATACCGCCTCGGCCGGCATCGGCACCGTGAAATCTCCAGCATTCATCATTTCGGGCTGCCGTGGCAAGCCAACGTATTCTATTCCACGGACATCGACGTACCCACCTTCGCCGTAAACGGCTCGAGAGGCTGCGAGAACGACTTGGCGCACATTGCTCTGCTCGCGTAGCGCTTCGATCAGGTGGGTCGTACCCAGTACGTTGACAGCGCAGTAACGTGACGGCTCGTCGTAGGACTGACCGGTACCGGTCTCGGCGGCGAGGTGATAAACCAGCTCGGGATTGGCAAGCTCTACGGCTTTTGCTAACGCCGGTCCATCGGACACATCGCCCCGGATAAAGTGCACATTCTTCGGAAAAATCGGATCAGCAGCGTTAGCACCGTGTACTTGCGGATGCAGATTGTCAAAGACCCAAATGGTACGAGATGCTTCCTCCTTGAGCAGGGCCTTGACCAGACGACTGCCGATAAATCCGGCACCGCCAGTAATGAAAATACGCTGTGTCATTGATTCGTTACCTGAGAATGTAGAGATGTTGAGTAGATCAAGTCGTCAACTATTCGAGCGGCGGCTTGCTCTTGCAGTACCATACGTGCAACGAAGCGCTCAGAGAGCTGCGCGAATACCGGTTCCTGGGTTTCATTCATGACGCGCTTGATGAACGCGGACCAGTCCACCACATCTTCAATGGAAAATAGAGGGGAATACGTTTGTGTACCCAACTCCCGCGTCACCACGGCCACCGGAAGTCCACGCATGGCGGCATCGAGAGCAACTGTAGAGGGGCTGGTGATGACCGCTTTCATACGCCCCAACAGACCACCTGCGGTATAGCGCTCCCACTCTACATGCTTTGGATCGGCGATGATCAGATTCGGGGCTGCGGGCTTGTCACCCTGATAACGGGAGGTGAGCCATAGACCGGCGTGATGGGGTTTGACCAAAAACGTGACTGACGGGAACTGCTCCGCTAACGCGGCAACCCCATGGAGGAAAAACCGTCTGTAGTCTTCGCTGTAACGGTGCCAGTGCAAGTTCTCGAAAATACCGACAACGCATGCCTCAGGATCAATCAACGCGCTCAGGTCCGCCCTGTCCACCAGAGGAGTCTTGGGACAGCCAACCGGCACACATTTTATTCGGGTGGCTGCGCTGACATCTGGATGCAACGTATCGAGCCCGCCCCATAAGTAAATTTTGTCAGCTGCAAAATTCACGCGGTCGATTGATTGGACTTTATCGCTGTACGTCAACCCCACATTTTCCAAACCATGCTGCAACGTGGCGGTCATGATCCCGGCAGCTTTCGCTGCTTCGGTGAGCGTGCGAGTAAAACGATGAGGGCTGAGATTCGTTTCCGAAACCGAGAGCAACGCTATGGTTCGAGGGCCGAAATGAAAAGCTGTCAACGGATCGGTAGCCGGCAGCACCCTGACGTTGACCTCTTGTAGCGCTAATGCCTTCATGACTCGCGGAGATGTTTTTAATAGCGCGTGACTGCAGATCACCTGTAACGCGATTTCGCGCGCCTTGAGCTCAACAATAATCGGCAAGGCTAGATCCAGATCTTGAACCAGATGCAGTACCACAATAACTTCAGCATCATCATTCGCATGGACAGTGCGAGGCCGTGCGCAACTATCCAGTAGTACTCCTTCCCATAGACTTCCAATTACTGCGGAGCTGAAATGACGCTCAATAAGCTCCTTGGCCAGCGCAATATCCCGCTGGCCATTTGCTCGATCTGAGAGATATCGACGAAGCCCAGATAAAAAATCATCGGTAACCAAGCCACCTGCCACCGGCGCCAAACCCGGAGTCGCAGTAGCTACCACCGGAATTCCTCGTGTAAGCGCATGCACCGTTCGGTTCGCGGACTTGCAAATACTGAAAGGGTCGCAGGAGTTTGGAATCAGGACGACGCGCGAAACCGCCATCCATTTCTCCACCGCGTTGATTGACCACTCTACATATCGTGACGCGAGAGCCATCGGTTTGATCACGCGTTCGTATTTGGCTGCGCTGTTGCTAATCACCACCAACTCGACGGGATATTCAAGTGCAATCGTCTCCAGAGCATCGCGGATCAATAGCAGGTCAAGAATACCGAAGTCCGCATAATCGGCACCGTGATTGCCAAACCACAACAGATACATCTTCGACGGATCAATGGGTGCCGTATCAACAAGGGTCGGTTGCGGCAAGGCGGTTTTGTGAGGGGCAGCTACGTTGAGCTTATTGGCCGCTCTGCCTGCTACAGCTCGCCACAGCACTCGCAAGATGGCTTGGAGCGTCGCGAACGATCCGTCCTTTCTGCGCTTAACCCGAACACGCTGCACCTGTCTTTTCAACAAGCGTTCGAAGGTAAAGAGTATCCCGCTGTCCTGCATCTGATTTCGCAGCGTTTTCAACCGTCTGAAAAGCAATGGAGGCGTTCGTTTTTTTTCGACGGCCTTCGCCTCATTTATCAGTTGCTGACCTTTAAGGGTTACGGCTTCAGCCGCGTAACCGTCAGGTACAACATAGACTGCCACTCCAGGCGCATGGGTTCTGACTACATCGGCCAGAGGCTCGGTTGTCGTGACGATGGCACTCGCAAATTGAGCCATCCTAACGAACATCTCCGCGGGTGGCACCGACAGATTTTTGCCATATCCTGGTACAAAAACGTTATCGCACAAATCGATGAGGACCGGGATGTCCAACGCTCGCGCCCGCTGAACCAATGCAAGGCTTTCCAGCGAAAAGGCTTTCACTATGACCAGCGCATCAAGCGCCTCTAGATCCTCGCAAGATTGTGGACTGAACAAACGGCAGACGTAACCCTTCTCCTTCAAGGCCAGCAAGGGAAGCAACGCACGATAGCGAACGCTGGCGATATCAATCGACAAAGAAGATACGCACCAGCCCACTTTTTTTAGACTTTTTTCCATAACGTGTTTCAAATGTGAACGCTCCTTCGCCGTCTGGCTCATACACCCACATAACCAGAGCCACAAACATAAAAAAATGAGCGGAATTTAGCGATTCACATCGTAACGCACCACAAACCCGCACGTGCTCAAGACCTAAACCCGAGCCAGGATGGTGCCAGCCTGCCCAGCCTCGGGTCCAGCCGCTTATTCTACCGAACAGGTATCTCCAAGGGGCACTTTTTCAACATGAAGCATTCTGGACAAGAATCGTTTGAGAGACATGATCTACGTCAAGCTGCGACCGAACACAGGCGCCGACGCCCCTTGCATAAGCTTCTTGGACCTATCAAGCCGACACCGATTTCACGAGAAATCTATTCAATCCTGTCTCTCAAAACCCGGACGATACTTGAGCAATCGCGCAGGCACGCCCCCGACGATAGCCCCTTTGCCAACATCCTTGTTGACGACTGCCCCCGCAGCAATGATTGCCCCGTCAGCGATCGCCACGCCATCCAGTATTCGGCATCCCGTGCCGATCCAGATATCGCTCCCCATTTGAATGCCCTCCCGGGTCAAACCTTGCTTGGCAATAGGCAGAGTCGGATTCTCATAGATATGATTGGCAGGGATCACGACGGTATGAGCAGCAATACGAACATAATCTCCAGTCTGTAAACCACCATGCCCATATATGACACAGTAGGGGTTGACCGAATTTGACTTGCCAAGCTCGATTCGCCCTCCCGGCCCGGTGTCCAAAATAGCGCCATGACTGATGATGCTGCCATCACCAATCACAATTTTCGCTTCGGCGTTGGTGCAAATGAATCGCGCGCCGGACTTGATGACGACACGCCTTCCAATTGAAATATTTGAAAGAGAACCTTCAAAATGAGCATCAGGCGCGATCTCAGTACCTTCTCCAAAATATACGACCGGTTGCTCCTCGACTCTTTCTAGGGATGACAACAGACGCCTGATTCTGGAGAAGATAGATTTCATCAATATTTCACTATGTAGGCTTTAGTTCTGTTCGGCGCATCGTTCCCATAGCGGATCTGAGCGAGCTTTTCCGGTTTTTCGGCAAAAAACTTATCAATTGCCTTGCCTGCCATTGGATAGTTTATTGAGTTGTAATCATCAAAAAAGATGATCCCACCCTGTACCATGCGGGAATAGAAATATTCAAGGCACTCAATGTGTGGCTCGAACAAATCGCAATCAATATTGACGAAGTGATAGAGCTGCTCTTCCAACAATGGCAGCGACTGACTAAAAAGCCCCTGCCGCAGCTCAACAGACGCCCCCAACCCGGCCTCATCCACTAGAGCTTGAACTCCGGCAAGTGATGTTTCCGTAAAAAGTGTTTTGTCACGGTAAGCCGCGTCAGCAGGTGCGTATAATTTGTCCTGTTCAGAAAGTGGTGGCAAGCCACTAAAGGTGTCCAATCCCGTAATCTTGAATGGAATGCCGCTGTCGCTGGCATACTTTGCGCACGCAACTAAACTGCTGCCAGTAAAAACACCACACTCCACCGCATTAAAACGCGATAGATTCCGAACACCAACTTTCCAGAGCAGTTTTCCCAACAAACTCTTCTTTTTCTGCCTTTCACTTCGTAAATAGTTCGCCATGGCAAGCTGAAAAGCATGAAGTACTGGGATCCGCTCAGAGAAAATGTCTCGGAATGGAGGAACATGCGAGAACGGAAGCGACGCATTGAATTTAGGTTTCTTGGCCTTCATAGCTTTTTCAGTAGACATCTTCAAATCCTCGAGCTAGAAAGGGTCAGGCCCAAATCAACAATTCCGGTCTGGCCTGAAACTGAGGAGACATCGAAATTAAAAAAGTTCTGCGCCATTTCCAAGGGCACGATAGCGTCGCCTGCTACTTGATTAACTATATAACTCAAAAAATATTTACCACCCAACAAGTGATTATTGAACGAAAATTGAAGACTATATTCCTCTCCTTCCGTCACGTTATACAATAGCGGCCCCGTCTCAGCCCCATCAATGGCACATACGGTAATTCCGGAGCTGTTTCTAATGCCGAAATTAAAAGCCACGCACTCAGCCGAATTTTTAGCCAAAAATCTAGCCTTAAAGAGAAATTGATTCGAATCCTTCTGGTATTCAAGGAGAAAGTCCTTGAGTAACTCTGGTTTCATCGTGACCTTGCCCACCTTCGCCTTGGCCGGCTCCTGTTCGGCACGCACACCTTTGTAAACTTCTATAGCCTCAAAGACCGCTCCATCATGGAGTTTTTTACCGCCTTCAATGACCACGGCACGGGTACAAAAATTTGCCAACAAATTTTGATTGTGAGTCACCAACAAAAATGTTTGCCCGGTGTCGCGCATCGCTCTGATACGGTCATAACATTTCATTCGAAAGCTGGCGTCACCAACTGCCAGCGTCTCGTCGATAATAATAAGATCAGCGTCAACGTGGACTGCACAGGCAAATGCGAGGCGTGACTGCATTCCCGACGAGTATGTACGCAAAGGTTGATCAAAATATTCACCCAAGTCGGCGAACTCTATGATGTCTGCTATTCGTTTATCGGTGTCTTTTTTGCTAATACCTTGGATACTGCAAAACAAGTAGGCGTTTTCTCTTCCGGTAAAGCTCATATTGAAGCCAGCGGTTAGCCCAAGCAAAGTCGCAATTCGTCCATATCGACTGACGTGTCCTTCGGTGGGCTCAATGACGTTTCCCAGAATACCTAACAGGGTCGATTTGCCGGCACCATTACGTCCGATAATCCCGACAGTTTCACCGCTTCGAACCTCTAAGCTAATACCGTTCAGAACCTTCTTCCCACCCACACCTCTTGACTTTCGCTTCAATAACGCATCGAAGAAGACGGTGAGCGGTCGCAACGAACTCGCATAGCTTTTGCTGATATTCGTCGCTTGCAGCAGCAAGTGATCGCGTTCGAAATTACACGACATCGGCGACCACCCCTTTGATTCTGTTAAACAGCCAGACCGACAATACGCTCAGTAGCAATGCAGAGAAAAAAAGAGAAAGTAGCACTAGCATGGACGGCCCTTTACCAAACACCAGCGCTTCCCTCAAAGGTTCGACTATCACGGTCAACGGGTTGAGCCACAGCAAGAACCGATACGGTTCAGGGGCCATGCTCACTGGATAGGATATCGGCGCGGCATAGAATAGAACGCGCATCAGCAACCTGACTGCTTCCGAAACATCACCAATGAATGGACCGATTACTGACAAAATTAACGACATGGCTGAGATTATCGTCACGGACAACAACAACAGTACAGAAGCCCAGCCAATACCCTGCCATTCAATGACAGAATAAACCACGCACAAGACAAGCACCATGACCGCATATATCACGCCATGCACATACGCACGCATTAGATTGGCTAGCCACAGCACCCACAAAGGAAAAGGCGACTTGACAACATAAGTTCGCTTACTGGGATAAACAACAGTGGACGAATTAACAATATCAGACATTAACAGGTATATGGAAAGACCAATGAAAAAAGGCAGAACGAACCCCACGGAAACATCCGTACCTGGCTCAATCCAACTTACCTTCAATATTCCACCAAAGACAATAGTATAAACAGACAACAGACACAAAGGCGTCAACACCATCCAGAAAACGCCCAAGAAAGATCTCTTGTATTTAGCTTCCAGGTCACGCCTCGCCAAATCCCATGCCAACCTGCAGCATTCTGCAAACCTCATAAAAACCTCAAAAAATACTAAAAACATCCAGTTTGAATATTCACGGGCGCAGAAGTATAAGGAACCATCGACAAAAAAGCGAGCAGCGAGGCACCTCGCAAACCCCTTGCCTGCGCCGGAGCGGCGACGCCCATCCTACCCTGTCGGACGCTGTCAGATGCTGCGAACAAAGCAGTACAACATCGCACCGCCATCCCGCGCACTTCAAAGACAACCTACTAATTAACTATTCGACGCTTACTTAACTGCTGGTTCCGACCTGCCAGCCTTTAACAAACAAGCAACAACACCAAGCGGCACATAGGCCAACATCAACCCCGACACAGCATCTATAGAGCGAAGAGCGACCAAAATGGAAATCGGCAGCAAATAGACAATATTAAGGGCGGCGATAGTCAAGGTCACCCTTGTATGTCCCCAGCGCCGCGCAGCGCCCTGGTAGGCATGACTGCTATGAGCCTGGTAGACCTTCTCTCCTCGAATCAAACGCATAACCAGGGTAAACGTTGAGTCAACAATAAACACTCCAAGCAGAATCAGCCAACTCCACATCAAGGCGGGACTGGTCCAGGCCGCCTGGAGCGCCATTGCACCAAGAATCACCCCCAGAAATCCACTCCCCGCGTCCCCCATGAAGATTCGGGCAGGCGGGAAATTCCAACAAAGAAAACCTGCCACTGCCCCCGCCAACATCAACGGAGCCCAAACCAACCTGCCCCCTTCCGCCAACCAGTAAACCACGCACATTCCTAGACAGACCGAGATTGCTTGCACACTGGCCAAACCATCAATTCCGTCCATGAAGTTATACAGATTGAGCATCCATACCAGAAAAACCGCTGCGATTATCACCCCCTTCCATCCGGCAATAGAAACACCAAGCATCTCCACCGGGGCCATACCCTCAAACCATATCAACACCCAAGCTGCAGCAAAAAAATGGCCCAACAAACGCCATTTCGCCGAAATGTGCCGATGATCATCCGCGAATCCGATTACGGCCACCAAGGCACCCGCCCCCAGGAAAGCCAAGAATTCGGTGCCCGTGAGCAAGCCTGCGAACACCAATACAGGCAGGGAGATCAAAAAGGTCAAGACAATTGACAATCCACCTCCACGCGGGGTGGGAATGGAATGCGCGCTGCGCTCATTAGGGATATCCATCACATTACGAACGAGCGCATAACGGCGTAAACAGGCGGTCATCAACCATGAACTGGCAAACACCACAACCAACCAGGGGAACATCATTTCATAGTTCTCGAATATGGAAGAGTTGACGTAAGATCCGTTTATAGATGAACGTCAAAAAGGATGGTGGCGCAAACATCAGCTCAACGAATCCAATAGTCGGTCCATCACGTTACAAGACCGCATATCCGATCTCGACAAAACCAATCAGCACCAATCACCAACTTGCAATATGTTTCACGGACATTTGTTTCCAAGCACTGCAGTTACACAACAAACGATAAAGAATAAAACCTTGTCCCTGCTACGCCTGCGACAATGCATGGCGCTTAAAGAAAGTCTAACCAGATCCCAGCGCCTCATCTGCTGCCAGCGCTGGACAAAGGGATCATCGGCTTTCCCCACCAAGTATGTGATCAACCGAATCTGTGAGAACCACCAACCATCCAGAATGGCTTTGTAACGAACTAATAAGGATCGCAGACCGTCGTTGGCCCCCACTTGATTTTGTTCATGCTGGCGATACTGCATGGAAGCAACAGGATCAATGAACCACTTAAATCCATGACTTCGTGCAAAGGCGTAGCAATACCAGTCGTGCAAACTGACACCTTGCAATTGCTCCCAGTTGCGCAGCACTGACCGCTTCAAAGGTTCTAGCAGTTTTCGACTCATGACGTAGGTGCATCCTGGCCCGGCCGCCTCGAACAAAAAATCCCAAGCAACCTGCGGCTGAGCCTTGTCCAGCAACCGTGTCCTACCGTCAGACCAGAAGGCTGTGACATTGCTGGAATAACCGTCAGCATCCCGCAACCGAATTGAGTCAACGGCGCGCTCAAGCTTATCTTCATGCCAGACGTCATCCTGATCGGAAAAGGCAGCAAAGTCATACTCATCAAGATCAATATCACGCAGAAGCCTGAAAAAGTTCCGCGAGGCTCCCCCGAAAGTACCAGCGGGCGGCAACACATTTATACAGGCGTGACGGGCCGCAAACGCCGCACACAAGGCTTCTGTTCCGTCGGACGAGGCGTCGATACTGATAAATACTGTTACATCTACTGCTGACTGGCGGAGGATTGAGGATAATTGTTCCTCAATCCACTTCGCGCCATTGTAAGCCGCCAGTAAAACTGCGATTTTCGGTTGTTTCCCTGGCATTCCAATCTAATCCACTGGTTGAACCCTACCCGCCCGAGAGCGCACCCTTCGCATCAGTGAACTCGCGAACCCAGGAGCTTGAGCAGATATTGACCGTAGCCAGTTTTTTTCAAAGCTTCGGCTTGCGCACCCAACTGCTCCGCAGTGATCCAACCATTGTGGTAAGCGATCTCCTCTAGGCACGCCACCTTCAAGCCCTGACGCTGCTCAATGGTATGCACAAAGTGGCTCGCTTCCAATAACGAATCATGAGTGCCAGTGTCCAGCCAGGCAAAGCCGCGTCCCAGCATCTCGACACTCAAGGTTTGCTGCTCAAGATAGGCTCGGTTGACATCAGTAATTTCCAGTTCACCGCGCTCGGAAGGCTTGATGTTCTTGGCAATCTCGACCACTTGATTGTCATAGAAATACAAGCCGGTCACCGCGTAGTTAGACTTCGGCCGCAGCGGCTTTTCTTCTATGCTCAGGGCTTTTCCTGAGCCATCGAACTCAACCACTCCGAAACGCTCCGGGTCAGATACGTGGTAACCAAACACCGTTGCGCCGTGCTCTTGCTCACTGGCCGAGCGCAAGTTATCCGAGAAATGCTGACCGTAAAAAATATTGTCTCCCAGAATCAGACAGCAAGGATCCGTCCCGATAAACTCTTCACCGATAATGAACGCCTGGGCGAGACCATCCGGGCTGGGTTGCTCGGCATAAGTCAGCTTGATGCCGTACCTGCTGCCGTCACCGAGCAGTTTTTTAAAACAAGGTAAATCTTCCGGCGTGGAAATAATGAGAATCTCACGCATTCCCGCGAGCATAAGCACCGAAAGCGGATAAAAGATCATCGGCTTGTCGTAGATAGGCAGCATCTGCTTCGAGACGCCAAGGGTCAACGGGTGCAGTCGTGTGCCCGAGCCACCTGCCAGGATGATGCCTTTACGGTTTGTCGTGGTCATTTATTCAGAATTTCCCTAAGCATTCGGGTTACGCCACTTTGCCAGTCCGGCAAGTGTAGTGAAAAATTTTCGCGCAACTTCTGCGTGTTCAAACGTGAGTTCAACGGGCGTTGCGCTGGTGTAGGATAGCCGCTCGTATCGATCGGATTAACGGACCTCACCGCAAGCACTTCGCCGTTTGCCTTGGCGAAATCAATTACATGGCTGGCGTAGCCATGCCATGACACTTCACCGACCGCCGCCAAGTGGTAAAGGCCCGCCAGCTCAGGACGCTTAACAACCTGGTGAATGACGAGAGCCGTGACATCTGCGATCAGGTCCGCCCCGGTAGGCGCGCCGATCTGATCCGCAATAACATTTAAAGTTTCACGATCCGCCGCTAGCCGAAGCATGGTTTTCGCGAAATTATTGCCGCGCGTGCCATAAACCCAACTAGTACGAAAAATCAGATAGCGGCAACCGGAGGCAATAATCGCCTGTTCGCCCGCCAGCTTGCTCGCGCCGTACCGATTGATCGGAGCGACCGCATCACTTTCCTGCCAAGCCTTCGTACCTTCGCCGTTAAAGACATAGTCGGTTGAATAGTGAATGAGCCATGCGTCGAGAGACGCGGCTTCCTCAGCCATGACCTGGCTAGCCTGGGCATTTACCCGCTCTGCCAACTCGGCCTCGGACTCGGCTTTATCCACAGCCGTATAGGCCGCTGCGTTGACGATAATATCAGGGCCGACCTGACGGATCGTCGCACGCAGTGCATCGAGGTCAGACAGGTCGCCGCTCAAACCATCCAATGGGTGACGGTCCAAGGCAATCAACTCACCCAGCGGTGCAAGGGAACGTTGCAGCTCCCAACCCACCTGCCCATTCTTACCCAGAAGAAGGATCTTCATGCCTTGCCCGAACGATCCGTGTAGTTCTGATCGATCCACTGCTGGTAGCTGCCGCTCTTCACATGAGCGACCCACTCGGTATTGTTGAGGTACCACTCAACGGTTTTCCGAATACCGGTTTCGAACGTTTCTTCAGGCGCCCAACCAAGCTCACGCTGAATCTTGCTGGCATCAATCGCATAACGCTGATCGTGACCGGGACGATCTTGTACGTAGGTGATCAAGCTTGAGTGTGGACGGTGAGCGGAGTCTGGACGCAACTCATCGAGTAATGCACACAGCGCGTGCACAACTTCGATGTTCTGTTTTTCGTTATGACCGCCGATGTTGTAGGTCTCACCGATAACGCCTTCCGTCACGACCTTATAAAGCGCGCGAGCGTGATCTTCGACATAGAGCCAGTCGCGAACTTGATTACCCTTGCCATAGACCGGCAGAGGCTTACCTTCCAGGGCGTTGAGGATGATCAGCGGGATCAATTTCTCAGGGAAATGGCACGGGCCATAATTATTCGAACAGTTGGTTACCAGCGTTGGCAGACCATAGGTTCTGGCCCAGGCACGAACCAGATGATCGGAACTGGCCTTGCTGGCGGAATACGGGGAGCTTGGCTGGTATGGCGTGGTTTCGGTGAAGAGATCTTCCGGCCCATCCAGATCGCCGTACACTTCATCTGTTGAAATGTGGTGGAAGCGAAAGCTGGCTTTACGCTCATCACTCAGCGCGGACCAGTAATGGCGTCCCGCTTCCAACAAGGTGTAGGTGCCGATAATGTTGGTCTGGATGAATTCCGATGGTCCGGAGATGGAGCGATCAACATGGGATTCTGCCGCGAGATGCATGATCGCATCCGGCTGATGTTCACGCAGGACGCGGTCTATTTCGGCGCGATCACAGATGTCGACCCGCTCGAATGCATAACGCGAGTCTTGGCTGACTTCGGCCAATGACTCCAAGTTACCGGCGTAGGTAAGCTTGTCGACGTTAATTACGGAATCAGTCGTGTTGGAAATAATATGGCGAATGACTGCGGAGCCAATAAACCCGGCGCCGCCGGTGACTAGAATTTTCACGCGAAATCATACCCTTGAGCTGTCGACAGACCGCCAATCAAGCGTCGTCTGATCCATCCATATGAAGTCATCGCGCTGGCGACGCCTCGTCACTTTTACTCGAGCAAGCGATGGCCTTACCCGGTCAAGGGACGCATTTTACAGGTAAATGAATGATTTACTAACGGATATAGACTGATCGGCTCTGATTCAAGCGTAGAAATCCTCTGCAACCACTAGGCAAGACGCCTACGCGACGGTCGTTTCACAAGCCGCAGAAGCCAGCCCAACAGCGGCCCCATCAACATCCCGACCAGCAATGCAGCTACAGCTATTACCGACACAGGCAACTTCGGCCCAGCCCATCCCAGGAATAACAAGGAAACCTGCTGCTGATTTTCCAATACAAAGGCGAGAACGGCGGAAACCACCAGCAGAACAAGCAGAGCAAGAAGAACACGCTTCAAATTACGCATGACCCATTCCTTTGTTAACGGAGGTCAAACGCCCTCCTCCTCTTCATTCACGCGATCTCGCAGTTCCTTACCCGGCTTGAAATGCGGAACGAATTTACCGTCCAGACTCACGGATTGGCCAGTTTTAGGATTGCGACCTACACGCGGCGCCCGGTAATGAAGGGAGAAACTGCCAAACCCACGGATCTCGATTCGATCACCCGTGGCAAGGCACTGAGACATCTGTTCAAGCATGGTCTTGATGGCCAGCTCCACATCCTTGGATGAGAGTAGCCCTTGATGGGTAACAATACGTTCGATCAACTCCGACTTCGTCATGTTTTTCCCTTCTTTTTCAAGCAGCTAGGAAAATCGCTTCAAAGGTTTTAGCATGACAGAAAGGATTTGAACAGCCTGTCTATTGACATATCTTCGCTATCTCGCTTGCGCCCCATTTTCGTGCAGAAGGAGCGGGACGCTGCTACGGCTCAGCGACAGATAACCAGCATCGTTCGAGTCAGGTATCCGGCTGGATTGAAACCGAAGGGATAGGCATCCTCATCCCTGGCGTCATCAGAGCGGGTGATGATTTTATACCCTGCCCCCTTGCACTCTTTCGCAGCTCGTTTGTGGCACTTCTCCCAACCCGACCCCAGCCCCGAGCAATCCACCTGTATGCCGCTGACACCACGCACTGCACGCGTTTTGGCGTGAGTGGTACAGCCTACTAACACCAGCGCAACCACCATGACAAAAATAAGCTTTTTCATTCATTTCCTTAGGCTGGAATGGATTGAACGCCCTGCCACCTTGCTTCAACCACTATAAATGAATTAACGAACTGATCCTGTTACAGAAACAGACACCTTGTTGCAGCGAATGGTTTCGCTTCCATCATCGCCTCCGCTGAAGCACCCTGAAATCACGGCCAGCTTGCACAATCGCCGAATCCGCGCTAACTGGCGGACTCCAACCCAGCAGATTTCGCGCTCTATCGGTGTCGACCCGCAAAGACCCGCAGAGCTGCTCAAACGCCCCCCCCATACCAACAGCGCGAGCCCCCCATCGCATCAAAATGGGTGGCACTGGAAGCATGAGAACCCCGTTCCCCATCCCCCCTGCCAGCAACTCAACGATTTGAGCCGTGGAGAAGTCGACCCCATCGGATACTAAAAATGTCTCGTTGACGGCTCGCGGATGCTCAATGCAAAGACTTATGAAATTCACTAAATTTTCTAATGAAATCATGCTGCGGTGATTTTTTACCGCAGCGAAAGGCATTGGCAGGCCCGTGGAGACCAATTTCATCAGACGCCGAAAATTTCCTCGAGCATGACCCGCATAGACCAGCGGCGGCCGAATGATGACCAGCTCCATGTCGGAGCCTCTCAACAACTCGATAAGCGCCTGTTCGGCCTCCCATTTGGATATGGCGTAGTCAGCCGCGGGAGCCGGGATGGATAGCTCATTAAACGGCGTACCGTTCGTACTCGGGCCGTTGACGCCAATTGAGCTGATGAAAACAAAGCGCCTCACACCGCGGGCGAGCGCCTCGCGAGCAAGACTCAGCGTGAACTCAACGTTGTCGGCTCGATATAGATCGATGGGCGAGCTTGATGACTCTTTCAACACATGTGCGCGACCGGCGAGGTGCACCAGAGTAGTGACGCCTTCAGGAAAGGAATCAGCGCCAATGACAAGCTGCGTCACAGCACTGGGTATCTCCAGACTTTGCCGTCGAACCAGAGCGATGAGCTCCAGATCTTTTTGCGGCAGGAGATGGTGTAGAAGCTCATAACCAATGAAGCCTGTCGCCCCAGTGATCAAGATTTTTTTCGAGACTGCCAAGAAAACCGCTCCAGGGATCAGTGGGCTTATTCATCATTCAGAGAGCTGAATCGTAACCTGTGGCCGCTTCGCAGCCCAACGGGAGCTTACCCATATCCTTATCCGGCCGCTCGTCAAATCACACCATCGAGTAGCAGGCGGCCTCACAGCCGACGTCCTCTCACACCACCGTACGTACGGTTCCGTATACGGCGGTTCAGGTTATGCGGATAAACCGTTGATCGTCTCCAGTATCGAGATCAGCCCAACCCGATCCCACAGCTTCTTCGGCAGCGCCTGATTCATATGTGACGCTCCCGAGTTCTACCATGGACCACGGCCATTGAACGCTGATTTGCAGGCCCGCTCTTCTTTGAGCCCCAGGCGTATCAGGCTGCGCGCCCTCGTTGAGGGCCACCTCCATTGACACCATAGGATGCATCGAAGTCTGCGTCGTACCCACCCGTCCAGCTCCTCAAGTGGTTTTCTGCTCCGGCTGAACTTGAAATAGCCTGCCCAACCGCGCAACACCGGGTTGATTCGTTCGATGATCGTAGCCATCTTGCAACCCTGTGCTCCTTGCAGCAGCTCTTTGAGCCGGTCGCGCAAGCGATTTAGGCTCATCGACGCCACTTTCAGCCTCGGTTGTTGAGGCCAGCTCCTCCCATAACCCAGGTAGTCACAGACCCAGGGCCGTGCCACACGGCTTTTCTCTCGATTCAGCGTTAGTTTCAAACGCTGACCCAGGAAGCGATGGCCCCGTCGTTCCAACTCTCGGTCGAGTTCGTTGAGCAGGATGTTCGACAGCAACGGCGAGAGCGGGCCGCCTTGCGGCGTCCCCTCCTTCCGTCGGCTGACGACCCCGCCCGACATGATTCCGGCTTCGAGGTAACGACGGATCAGCCTGAGCACTCGCTTGTCTTCGACTTGACGCTCGACGTAGGCCATCAATACATCGCGGTTGACCCGATCGAAGAATTTCTCCAGATCAAGTTCCACGCACCAGCGGTGGCCCGCCGCCACGTGGGCGCGGGCTGTTTCGATGGCTTGATGAGCGCTTCTGCCCGGGCGAAAGCCGTAGCTGTAGTCCGAGAACAGAGGGTCGAAGATCGGCGTGAGCTGTTGCAGCAGCGCCTGTTGGATCAGGCGATCCACGACACAGGGAATGCCCAACTGCCGCGTTCCACCTTTGGGTTTAGGGATTTCGACGGCGCGCACACCTTGCGGGTGATACTCGCCGGCCAGCAACCGAGCCTTGAGGATCGGCCAATACTGATTCGTGTAGTCCGCCAATTGCTCCACCGTCATGCCATCGGCACCTGGTTCACCCTTGTTGCTGACCACACGTTGATACGCACGCCGCAGGTTGGCGGGTGCAAGCATCCGCTCCATCAGCGTGTCCGGCTCCGCGCTCGTCCACGCCACAGACGCCGCCGATGCCTGCGCACTGCCAGCCGAAAGCCCTGGATTCCGTCCAGAACTTGGGGTTACAGCCCTCTTGTCGAGAGATTTCTGCTTTTCGGACATTCGACGAGACTCTGACGCCTACCGGCGGCATAACCTGTTCGGCCCTTCATCATCCCGGTGACGGCGATTACTACGGCTTCAGCTGACTTCTGCACACTCATCCCGTCGCCTCTCGACGCTCGGTAGTACAGTGGCAAGCCTGCAGATCTCCGAGGGCAATTCGCGCGACCTTCCTGCTTATGCCTGTCGGATATACGTCGTAGCGCTCCGTGCAAGTATTGGGCTTTGACGATATGGGCCGTCTTACCCCGCTACGCCGCCTCATCCCCTTCCTGTTCGTCAGGCCAGCATTTTGCCTCGGGCTTCCTTCAGATTCGCAGTCACCCGCGACACCCTTGCCTCTGGCTAACACTTCCCCTTGCCGGGGGTGTAGAGGACTTTCACCTCCAAGTCACCAGCATGGCCACCATAGCCAAGCTGGTTGTGCTTACGCGCAACGCGCCATGCCTGGCGCCCCTCACAAAAAAGGCCCGTACTGGACGGGCCTGCTGAAACTGCAAATCAATCAACTATTCCGATATTATTCTGCTTCGACCACTCCACAAATCTATTGATGATCAATCGACTGCCATATTCATTGTAATGACGAAAGTCTCGCAACAAGGGCAATCCATTCTTTATCAAACTGCACGAATTTTCATCGCAGAATAGCGGATTCTGATCGAATACAAAAACCTCAGGATGTTTTGCTGCAACCCTATCAATTACAGCAACAATACCAGCTTGCTGATTCCTAACCTGTTCCAAAGAAAGCACACAATTGTTTGCGGCGGGGGCGAAAGGACGCGGAAAGCACGTCCTCGGCTCATACATCACTTCGGGCTTAGGTTTAAAAATTATAGTGGTCACACCATGTTTGTTCATGAAGTCAATTTTCGCATTTAGAAACTCTTCATACCGGGCAGCTAAATCCCCCCCGCCTTTCAAAGAGTCACCGCTGATCATATCCTGCTCTCGCCCATCTGCACCGAGCCTGGGCCAAAGCTCGTTAATAATCGCGAATTTAATTGACGGGTTCTCCGTAACGATTTGCTCTTGCATGTCACAGTCGATTTGATAACCGCCGGGCTGGCAAGATCCATACGAGAGAATGTTTTGCCTAGACAAATTCGCATCTTCGACCAGGCCGCCATATAAATGATTAGCATAGCTATTTCCGATTAGAATAACCGTGGGAGGCCCTACTTCTTCCTGTGAACAAAAATAACGAAACGTCGGCGCATACAAGGAAACGCAAAGTTCGTTTTTCGTGTATTTCCAGGTCGGACCAACCATGAGCTTACTCAACGCCTCCTGATCTATCGCTGCCGCGCGCCAAGGTACTCCGTTCGTTCGCGCCGCGTACCAGCCAAATACCCCAACACCAATCATTGAAAGCACTAAACCTACAGATATGTATGCTTTCTTGGAAAACCTTAGTGGCTTCTCGACAAAGAAGTATGTTGCAGACGCCAGCAATAAACAAAACACCACCGCCGCGATCCTAACAAGCAACGATGGCTCCTCACCAAGGGCAATATTTGCGAACGACAGGACAGGCCAATGCCAAAGATAGAAAGGAAAACTAACCAACCCAAAAAATTTAGCTGCGGGACAAGCCAAAATTTTTTGATTTAGCCACCCCTGTTGGGTTGAAGCAATAATCAACCATGCACCAAACACTGGGAGCACGGCCCAATATCCGGGAAATGTCGCTCCCTCTTTAGCGAATGCATAAGAGGCAACGATCAGGGCCAGCCCTAGCCATGAACAAAATGAATGAGCTTTCCATCCATTCCTGGACATATATGCAAGCAGAGCCCCCATGGCCAGCTCCCAGAACCTGAAAAATGGCAGGTAAAAGGCAGCCACTTGGTTGGTCTTGATAACCATAATCGAAGCTACTAGAGACACGACAATCGATAAAATCAGGAAACCGCCAAAAAACCGACCTGTGCGCCACAGCAGTACCACAGCAATCGGCCAAACAATGTAGAACTGCTCTTCTACACCCAGCGACCACAAGTGCAATAACGGTTTAGTAATCGACGAAACATCAAAGTAACCACTTTCCCTAAAAAAACCTATATTAGATACAAAGCCCGCCCCTAGAGCTGCTTGCTTTCCAAGCTGTGCATATTCGTTGGGAAAAAGAGCAAACCATCCAAAAAACAGACACACCACCATCACTAGAACAAGCGAAGGAAATATCCTTCTAATTCGACGATGATAAAAATCAATAATACTAAAACTCCCAGACGCCACCGTCTTGTAAATATTCGCAGAGATCAAATAACCAGAAATTACAAAAAAAACGTCAACACCTGTGAACCCACCCACAATAAGTGTTGGAAATGCGTGATACAACACCACACCCAAAACGGCAATAGCACGAAGACCGTCAATATCGCCGCGATAGGCCAGATGTGATGGCGGGATTATGTCTTTGACTGAAGTTGCAGAGTCAGCCTTTGATATTGAAGACTCAGCCTTTGACATCAATTCCGCTCCATCCAGTGCATAGCAGAGAGATGGCGCATAGGGTCCTGACGCTGCCGTCCCCCGCGTACCACGTTGATAAGATAACCAAACCAAAAACCAGCACGATCATGTGTTTTCTCATTAATTTTTTTGTCAACTCACATGGCAGAGCCAACCCGGCAGCTTGGACGGAGCCACGCCCTACTACAGAGAAGCCCGGTAGCTGATCTGAGTAGGCTTTAGACAAGGGTGGTATTGCCTTCACTCCAACAGGACCAAGCCCTGCGCCCAATAAGAGGTGTGGATAGCCGAAACCATGAAATCTCACCACCTGCTTCTGCCTTGCGAGCTTTGCCCCTAAGCGTACCGATCAGCATGTGGCACTACGTTTTTAGGTTATGATCATACCTTTCCCCAGGCAAAAAAAGCCATCCCTACCACACTTCGGTTGTCAATCCATTGGTGATAGCATGCCTTTTGGGCTCCATCTGAAAGCGATCACAAGTAAATAAAATAGGTCACACAACGATAAGAGTGCGCAAATGAATTTATTCGACATGGCTAATCGTAAAGATGAAATTCTAAGAATTACCGACAAAGTCACACTCGCGAAGCTCAAGCTTCCGAGCGGGGATGAATGGCGCGCATTACGAGTTCAAGCCGATGACAAGCCACAGATTTCAGTTTCTGAAGTTATCAGGTGGTATCCGTTTTCTACGCGTGCCGAAACGATCGGCTGGTATGCGCGTACGGATCGAGGTGAAGCCAGCTTAGATGTGCAACTCATGGTGGGCGACCTGATCATCAGCACCACAACCATTCCAATAAACCATGACCCCAAAACGGTTTCGATACCGTGGCCACTTTCGCATATCGCTATCAACCCAGCCACGTCACTGGTAATGAGATTCAATTTATTGAAGGGCCAAAATGCCGATCTCATGATCAATCGTTGCCTAAATAGATCGGACTTAACCTCTATAGCGAAAGGAAACGGAATAGAAGTTGGCCCGGGACCAAAACCACAAATCATCAACAGAGAAGGAGTTCATGTTAAATACGTAGAAGAAATGTCCTCGGGCGAATGGAAGCATCTATACGACAAAGGCGGCCAATATGAATCCGACAGCGCAGATTGGTCCAACCATATAGTAGGAAAGGCGGCAGCGCTACCGTGCGAAGATGAATCCTTAGACTTTATATTCTCAAGCCATGTATTTGAACACCTAGCCAATCCTATCGGGCATCTGGCTCATTGGGCATCAAAACTAAAAGTGGGTGGCGTGATTCTTTCGGTTGTGCCGGACATTGCAGGTACGAAAGACTACCGGCACAAGCCAAGCTCTCTCGAAGAGATGCTAGCGGAATATAAAGATGATATATGGGAACCCTCCGCTATGCATTATGAGCGCTGGGCAAGCACAAGGGGCAATTGGGAAGGACGCGTAAAAGAGGCAATTGAAGAGAAGAGATCTATACACGTACACTTCTACACGCGTGAAAACACGGCAGCACTATTGGATTACGCAGTTTCTAAACTTTCATTTGAATCATTTCATATCAAACACACTCCCAATCACAGGGATTTTTATTGGATACTGATAAAACGATAGAACCTTCAAAAAGCTTGCTTTAAAGCGTTGCTTTTCCCATATAGTTCACGCACATCTTCAGCTGTATAGGAAAGGTACGAGAACTTACTCGTAGCCTTTCCATGGACATCCCGGAGCGTTTTGGCGTATCGCTGAACAGCCAGTTCTAGCTGCCGATGAGCAACAGTCGGACCGACTCATTCGGGGCTTCAACGGCGAGTAATCAATCCCTGCCGGGCCACGCGGGTCAGTTGCCGAATCATTTCGGGTGCGTCCGTGGCATTCGGCGACTGGATCACCGCCAGGTCGAAACTGTCATTGGCGAAGCGCGCCAGGGATTCACCGTCTTCGACAAACTGGATCAGGAAGGCTGCCGGTGTCTAGCCCTGAAATAGGTCTACACCTGTTTCACCCTAACGCCCGATGCATCGCATCGGGCGTTTTGTATTTCAAAGACAGGTGTGGACGCTCACGGTTGTAGATCGATACTGACTCGCTGACCATCTTCTTCGCCTGCGTTAAATCCTGTGGCCGCTGGAGCAAAAGCTCTGTCTTCAATATCCCGTTGACCCGCTCTGCCAAGGCATTTTGGTAGCAGTCATAGCCATCCGTCATCGAACACCTGATGCCGTGTTTCGCATGCAACTCCTGATACATCCCCGAGCAATACCTGGCTGCCTCTGTCTGAGTGATGTACCAGCGGCTGCACGGTTTGACGCTGACTCACTGCTCGACGCAGCGCATGCGCTACCGATTCGGTGTGCAGGCTTTCATGGACGTGATAGCCCACGATCTTTCGTGAAAAAGCATCCGTCACAAGGCTCAAATAGGCCACACCTTCCTGAGTGAGCAGATAGGTGATGTCAGCCACCCAGACTTGTTCCGGGCCGCTGGGAATAACTTGATCAGGGCCGGGTTTGAGCAGGTTTGGATGACGCCGAAAGCGGTGATGGCTGTCGGTTGTCTTGTGATACGCCCGCTTGCGGGCTACCAATAAACGCCTCTCGCGCAGAATTGAAAACAGGCGGTCTCGACCCACTTGCAGCTCATGCTGCGGCTGGCAATGCAGCAAATAATGCAACTTTCAGGTACCCAAACGCGGCTGCCGCTGACGTTTTTGCTGAACGAAATCGGCAACTTTCTGATCCTGAACCAGACGAGCAGCATCGGCGCGATTGCGTTTGTAGTACGCCTGGCGGCTTATCCCCATGAACTGGCAAGCCCTGCTGATGCTCAGGTTTTGGATTCGCTTTTGCGCGAGGACTTGCCGGGACGCTTTTTTACGACAGAGAGACCGTAGTCATTTTTCAAGACGTCCACGACAGCTTCGAAAAACTGCGCTTTCTGATTGGACAGCGCCAACTGTTCTTCAAGCTCTTTGATGCGTTGCTCTGGCGTTAATGGTCGGTTTTTGTCGGGCATAGACCCCATCCTCGGCGAGCCAATGTAGGTGCCTGGGCTCCAATCCTGCCGACCGTGTTTGCGTAACCACGTCAGAACAGTCGTTTTGCCTTGGATCCCGTAGCGCTCCTGAGCCTCTTTATAACTCAGCTCGCCTTTTTCGACCTGATCAACGACCGATAATTTAAAGGTCAACGTGTAGTCGCGCTGACTGCGCCTTTTTACTGATTCCATTACGTCCTCCTGAAAAGCAGATCAGAAGGTGTAAACCTTATTCAGGACGGGACACGCACCACAAAAAAGGGCGACCGAAGTCGCCCTTTTTCATGGTCTGACAGAACTCAGTTCTGCTTTTCCATCTGTGCACGCAGCAGGTCGCCCAGAGTGGTAGGACCAGCAGCAATGTCAGTAGCTGGCTTGTCGCGCAGGCTCTGGATTGCTTCTTTCTCTTCAGCGTCGTCTTTCGACTTGATGGAGAGCTGGATTACGCGGCTCTTGCGGTCAACGCTGATGATCTTGGCTTCTACTTCTTCGCCTTCCTTCAGGACGTTGCGCGCGTCTTCAACGCGGTCACGGCTGATTTCGGAGGCTTTCAGAGTCGCTTCGATATCGTCGGCCAGGGTGATGATGGCGCCTTTGGCGTCAACTTCTTTCACGATGCCCTTAACGATTGCGCCTTTGTCGTTCTCTTGGACGTACTCGGAGAACGGATCGCTTTCCAGTTGCTTGATACCCAGGGAGATGCGCTCGCGCTCTGGGTCAACCGACAGGATAACGGTGTCCAGCTCGTCGCCCTTCTTGAAGCGGCGTACGGCTTCTTCGCCCACTTCGTTCCAGGAGATGTCGGACAGGTGAACCAGGCCGTCGATGCCACCATCCAGACCAATGAAGATACCGAAATCGGTGATCGACTTGATGGTGCCGGAGATCTTATCGCCCTTGTTGAACTGGCCAGAGAAGTCTTCCCATGGGTTGGACTTGCACTGCTTGATGCCGAGGGAGATACGACGACGCTCTTCGTCGATGTCCAGGACCATGACTTCCACTTCGTCGCCGACTTGTACGACTTTCGAAGGGTGGATGTTCTTGTTGGTCCAGTCCATTTCGGAAACGTGTACCAGGCCTTCAACGCCTTCTTCCAGCTCAGCGAAGCAGCCGTAGTCGGTGAGGTTGGTAACACGAGCGGTGACGCGGGTGCCTTCTGGATAACGGGCTTTGATAGCGACCCATGGATCTTCACCCAGTTGCTTGAGGCCCAGGGAAACACGATTGCGCTCGCGATCGTACTTCAGAACCTTGACATCGATCTCGTCGCCAACGTTGACGATTTCCGAAGGATGCTTGATACGCTTCCAGGCCATGTCGGTGATGTGCAGCAGGCCATCGACGCCACCCAGATCGACGAATGCGCCGTAATCGGTGAGGTTCTTGACGATACCCTTGACCTGCTGGCCTTCCTGCAGCGATTCCAGCAGAGCTTCACGCTCGGCGGAGTTCTCGGCTTCCAGGACACTGCGACGGGAAACGACAACGTTGTTGCGCTTCTGGTCCAGCTTGATGACCTTGAATTCCAGCTCTTTGCCTTCCAGGTGCGTGGTGTCGCGCACTGGACGGACGTCAACCAGGGAACCTGGCAGGAACGCACGGATGCCGTTAACGTCGACAGTGAAGCCGCCTTTAACCTTACCGTTGATAACGCCCTTGACCACTTCCTCAGCTGCGAAGGCCGCTTCCAGAACGATCCAGCATTCAGCGCGCTTGGCTTTTTCACGGGACAGCTTGGTTTCACCGAAGCCATCTTCAACCGAATCCAACGCCACGTGAACTTCGTCACCAACGTTGATGTTCAGTTCGCCAGCGTCGTTGTAGAACTGCTCAAGCGGGATCAGCGCTTCAGACTTCAGACCAGCGTGTACGGTTACCCAGCGAGCCTGGTAATCGATATCAACGATAACGCCGGTGATGATGGAGCCTGCCTGAAGGTTCAGGGTTTTCAAGCTTTCTTCAAAGAGTTCCGCAAAGCTTTCGCTCATTTTAATTCCTGTTGATTAGGGCGAAGTAAACGCCCATCTCCACACCCCAGACGATGTGGGTTAGTTTCATATATAAGAAGCACCGCAGGACTATGACTGGTCCCCTGCGGAGCTTCCTGGTCACCCGGCGATATCGCGAAGCGCGATCTCGCTCATGATGCGTTGCAACACCTGGTCGATGGACAACTCCGTGGAATCCAGCTGTATCGCATCGGCCGCCGGCTTTAGCGGGGCCACTGCGCGCTGGGTATCACGCTCGTCGCGTGCACGGATCTCATCTAGCAGACTCGACAGACTAACATCCTCGCCTTTGCCCTTCAACTGCAAATATCGGCGGCGCGCCCGCTCCTCGGCGCTGGCGGTGAGGAAAATCTTTAGCGGGGCATCGGTGAACACCACCGTACCCATGTCCCGGCCATCCGCCACCAGTCCCGGCGGCTCCTGGAAAGCCCGTTGGCGCTGGAGCAATGCTTCGCGCACCGCCGGCAGCGCGGCGACCTGGGAAGCCCCGGCGCCCACGCTTTCGGTACGGATGACGTCACTGACTTCGTCGCCTTCGAGGATGATCCGCTGCAGTTGGCCATCGGTGGCCGCGATAAATTGCACGTCCAGATGCGCGGCCAATGCCTTGAGCAGCTCTTCGTTGGTCAGGTCGACGCCATGGTTGGCGGCGGCGAAGGCCAGCAAGCGATAAAGGGCACCGGAATCGAGCAGATTCCAGCCCAGTTGCTTGGCCAGCATGCCGGCGATGGTGCCTTTGCCTGATCCGCTTGGGCCATCGATGGTGATGACCGGTGCCTTGATGTTCACGACTGTGCCTCTTGTGCGACTCGAATGCCGACCTGCGCGCACAGCGCCAGGAAGTTCGGGAACGACGTGGCGACGTTGGCGCAATCATGGATGCGGATCGGCGCACTGGCGCGCAGGGACGCAACACTGAATGCCATGGCGATACGGTGGTCGCCATGCCCATGGACTTCGCCGCCGCCAATCTGGCCGCCGTCGATGATGATGCCATCCGGCGTCGGTTCACATTTGACGCCGAGCGCCAGCAGGCCATCCGCCATCACCTGGATGCGGTCCGATTCCTTGACCCGCAGCTCTTCGGCGCCGGTCAGCACGGTGCGGCCTTCTGCGCAGGCAGCCGCGACGAACAGCACCGGGAACTCGTCGATCGCCAGGGGAACCAGCGCTTGCGGAATCTCGATGCCCTTGAGTTTAGCCGCTCGTACGCGCAAGTCCGCAACCGGCTCGCCGCCCACTTCCCGCTGGTTTTCCAGGGTGATGTCGGCGCCCATCAGCCGCAGGATGTCGATCACGCCGGTACGGGTCGGGTTGATGCCGACGTGCTCGAGCACCAGGTCGGAGCCTTCGGCAATCGAGGCCGCCACCAGGAAGAACGCCGACGAGGAGATATCCCCTGGCACTTCGATGTGGGTCGCCGTGAGCTTGTTGCCGGACTCAACGGACGCCGTGGCGCCGTCGACCGTGACCGGGTAACCGAAGCCGCGCAGCATGCGCTCGGTGTGGTCGCGGGTCGGGGCAGGCTCGGTGACGGTGGTCTTGCCTTCGGCGTAGAGCCCCGCCAGCAGCAGGCAGGACTTCACCTGGGCGCTGGCCATCGGCATGGTGTAGGTCAGGCCCTTGAGCTTGTTGCCACCGCGAATGGTCATCGGCGGACGACCTTCAGCGGCGGTCTCGATCACCGCGCCCATTTCCCGCAACGGGTTGGCGACACGGTTCATCGGACGCTTGGACAGCGAGGCATCGCCAGTCAAGGTGCTGTCGAAGTCCTGGGCAGCCAGCAGGCCGGACAACAGGCGCATCGAGGTGCCGGAGTTGCCGAGGTAGATCGGCCCCGGAGCCGGCTTGAGGCCGTGCAGGCCAACACCATGGATCGTCACGCGGCCGTGGTGCGGGCCTTCGATGACCACGCCCATGTCGCGGAACGCTTGCAGCGTTGCCAGGGCGTCTTCGCCCTCGAGGAAACCTTCCACTTCGGTCACGCCTTCGGCCAACGAGCCGAGCATGATCGAGCGGTGGGAAATCGATTTATCGCCCGGTACACGAATCCGCCCACTGAGGGAGCCACCAGGTTGTGCCAGGAAAATCAGATCGTTGGAGTTCATAGCGTCCACATAGGCCCGACGGGCCAGGATTTTACTGAAATGCTCGCGGGCCACCCTGGCGCGTGTGAAAACGCCCAGCAATTGGTGCCCGTCCCCTGCATCGACCGCGTCGCGCAAGGCGTCGAGGTCGCTGCGAAATGTATCGAGTGTGCGCAGGACAGCTTCGCGGTTGGCGAGGAAGATGTCGTGCCACATGACCGGGTCGCTACCCGCGATTCTCGTGAAATCGCGGAAACCGCCGGCAGCGTAACGGAAGATCTCAAGATTTTCATTGCGTTTGGCCAATGAGTCCACCAGGCCGAACGCCAGCAGGTGCGGCAAATGGCTGGTGGCGGCCAATACTTCGTCATGTCG
This sequence comes from Pseudomonas frederiksbergensis, assembly GCF_035751725.1. Taxonomy (GTDB): domain Bacteria; phylum Pseudomonadota; class Gammaproteobacteria; order Pseudomonadales; family Pseudomonadaceae; genus Aquipseudomonas; species Aquipseudomonas frederiksbergensis_A. The sequence continues at coordinate 4,151,243 of NZ_CP142104.1, forward strand.
CTGGACTTGCATGTGCTCGACATCGGCACCCAGCTCGCGCCACAGGCGATCCACCACCGCCAGCGCCGCAGGGTCCGTCTGGTCCAACGGCGTCAGGATGACTTTGTGACGACGGAACAGCTCGGCGTTGGACGCCTCTACCCCGCTCTGCTCGGAGCCGGCGATCGGGTGACCCGGGACGAAACGCGCCGGCATGCCGCCAAACGCTTCGGTCGCCGCCCGCACCACATTACCCTTGGCGCTGCCGACATCCGTGAGAATCGCCTGCCCGAGGTCCATGCCGGCCAACCGGGCCAGCAGTTTCTCCATCGCCAGGATCGGCACCGCCAGCTGGATGACGTCCGCGCCCTGGCAAGCGACCAGCAAGTCGTCTTCACAGCGGTCCACCACGCCCAGCTCTACCGCCAGCTTGCGCGATTGCGGATCAAGATCGACGCCGACGACTTCCCGGCACAGCCCGCTTTCACGCAGGCCCTTGGCGAACGAACCACCGATCAACCCCAGGCCGACCACCACCAGGCGACCGATCATAGGTGCCGCAGGTTGCAGCGAGGTGACATCAACCACGAGCCAGGACCTTGCTCAACGCCTCCAGGAAACGGCTGTTTTCCGCCGGCAGGCCAACGGTGACCCGCAGGTGATTCGGCATGCCGTAGTTGGCCACCGGACGGACGATCACGCCTTCGCGCAGCAACCCCTGATAGACCGGCGCAGCGACGCGACCTACGTCCACACAAATGAAATTGCCCTTGGAAGGAATCCAGCCCAGCCCCAACTCACGCAAGCCTGCTTCCAACTGCTGCATACCGGCTTCGTTCAAGCGACGGCTCTCAGCCAGGTAGGCTTCATCCTGCAATGCGGCGCATGCGGCAGCCAGGGCGAAGCTGTTGACGTTGAACGGTTGGCGCACACGGTTCAACACATCAGCCACCACCGCAGTGGACAAACCGTAGCCGACCCGCAGCGACGCCAGGCCATAAGCCTTGGAGAAGGTGCGCGAAACCAGCAGGTTCGGGTAGGCGGCGAGGAAATCCAGGCCATCGGGCAAGTCACTGCCCTCGGCGTATTCGATGTAGGCCTCGTCCAGCACCACTAGCACGTGCTCGGGCACGTCTTGCAGGAAGTCGTCCAGGGCCTGGGCGTCGAACCAGGTACCGGTCGGGTTGTTCGGGTTGGCGATGAAGACCACGCGGGTGTTGGCGTCGATGGCAGCCAGCATGGCCGGCAGATCGTGCCCCCAATCCTTGGCGGGGACGACATGGGCGTCCGCGCCCACGGCCTGGGTCGCGATCGGGTAGACCGCGAATGCGTGCTCGCTGAACACGGCATTGAGGCCCGGCGCCAGGTACGCACGGGCAACCAGTTCGAGAATGTCGTTGGAACCGTTGCCCAGGGTCACTTGGTTCAGGTCGACGCCGCAGCGCTCGGCCAGCAGGCTTTTCAGCGCAAAACCATTACCGTCGGGATAACGGGTCAGCTCGGCCAACTCGTCGCGGATCGCCGCGAGCGCCTTGGGGCTCGCGCCCAACGGGTTTTCGTTGCTCGCCAACTTGACGATGCTGGCTGGGTCCAGATCCAGCTCGCGAGCCAGTTCGTCCACAGGCTTGCCCGGAACGTAAGGCGAGAGTTGTTGCACGCCTGGCTGGGCCAGGGCGAGGAAGTTGCCACTCATTTGCTATCCGCCCTTAAAGAACTGCCTTGGGGTAGGAACCCAGCACCTTGAGTGCCACTGCTTCCTGACTGATTTTCTCCAGCACACCTTTCACCAGCGGGTCGCGGTGGTGGCCGACGAAATCGATGAAGAACACGTAGGTCCATTTACCGCTGCGCGACGGACGGGTCTCGATGCGCGTCAGATCGATACCGTTGTCGTGGAACGGCACCAACAGCTCATGGAGCGCGCCGGGCTTGTTGCTCATGGAAACGATGATCGAGGTCTTGTCGTCGCCGGTTGGCGGAACCTCCTGGCTGCCGATCATCAGGAACCGCGTGGAGTTGTCCGGACGGTCCTCGATCTTCTCGGCCAGGCGCGTCAAGCCGTAGAGGCCTGCTGCCATGTCACCGGCGATGGCCGCCGAGTTCCACTCACCCTTGACCCGCTTGGCCGCCTCGGCGTTGCTCGAGACCGCCACGCGCTCGACGTTCGGGTAATGGGCGTCCAGCCACTTGCGGCACTGGGCCAGGGACTGGGCGTGGGAATAGATCCGGCTGATGCTGTCGGTCTTGGTGTTCTCGCCCACCAGCAGGTGGTGGTGGATGCGCAGCTCGACTTCGCCGCAGATCACCATGTCATGCTCGAGGAAGCTGTCCAGCGTGTGGTTGACCGCGCCTTCGGTGGAGTTTTCCACCGGTACCACGCCGAAATTCACCGCGCCGGCCGCCACTTCGCGGAACACTTCATCGATGGCCGCCATCGGCTTGCTGATCACCGCGTGACCGAAGTGCTTCATGGCCGCTGCCTGGGTGAAGGTGCCCTCCGGGCCCAGGTAAGCGACTTTCAACGGCTGTTCGAGGGCCAGGCATGAAGACATGATCTCGCGGAACAAGCGCGCCATTTCTTCGTTGCCCAGCGGCCCCTTGTTGCGCTCCATGACACGCTTGAGCACCTGGGCTTCGCGTTCTGGGCGATAGAACACCGGCACTTCGCCTTCAGCCAAAGAGGCCATTTTTACCCGGGCGACTTCCTGGGCACAGCGCGCGCGCTCGCTGATCAGCTCCAGGACTTTTTCGTCCAGGGCGTCGATGCGCAGGCGCAGCGCCTTGAGTTCTTGCTCAGACATCAGCCGTGCTCCTTCTCGAACTCCGCCATGTAGGCGACCAGCGCATTGACGGCGTTGATGTCAACGGCGTTGTAGATGGAGGCACGCATGCCACCAACCGAACGGTGCCCCTTGAGGTTGAGCAGGCCACGTTCGTCGGCGCCGGCCAGGAATGGCTTGTCGAGACGATCGTCGGCCAGGCGGAACGGCACGTTCATCCAAGAACGATCCGACTTGTTGATCGGATTGCTGTAGAGGCCGCTGGCGTCGATGAAGTCGTACAGCGTGCGCTGCTTCACTTCGTTGAGCTTACCGATGGCCTCGACACCGCCCTGCTCCTTCAGCCACTCGAACACCAGGCCGGAGAGGTACCAGGCCAAGGTCGGCGGCGTGTTGTACATCGAGCCGTTATCGGCCGCGACCTTGTAGTTGAGCATGGTCGGGCACAGGGAACGGGCACGACCGAGCAGGTCTTCGCGAATGATCGCGACCAGGATGCCGCTCGGGCCGATGTTTTTCTGGGCACCGGCGTAGATCATGCCGAAACGGGAGATGTCCACCGGTCGCGAGAGAATGTCCGAGGACATGTCGGCCACCAGCGGCACGTCACCTGTTTCCGGGATCCAGTTGAATTCCAGGCCACCAATGGTTTCGTTCGGTGCGTAATGCACATAGGCCGCGTCCTTGGACAGGTTCCACTCGTTCTGGCCGGGAATCGCGAAGTAGTCGTAGGGCTTGGCGGTGGCCGCGACGTTGACGTGACCGTAGCGCGACGCTTCTTCGATGGCTTTCTGCGACCAGATGCCGGTGTCGATGTAGTCGGCCTTGCCGCTTTCCGGCAGCAGGTTCAGCGGAATCTGGGCGAACTGCTGGCTGGCGCCGCCCTGCAGGAACAGCACTTTATAGTTGGACGGGATGTTCAGCAGATCACGCAAATCCTGCTCGGCCTTGGTGGCAATGGACACGAACTCATCGCTGCGATGGCTCATCTCCATGACGGACAGGCCCTTGCCGTGCCAGTCGAGAAGTTCACCTTGGGCACGCTTCAGGACCGCTTCAGGAAGCGCCGCCGGGCCGGCACAGAAGTTATAGGCTCTCTTGCTCACATCCAATCTCGCTCTGATCTGGTGGTCACTTAAATCTTTTTTGCAAATTTTCAAACGGAACAAACAACGAGGGGGCGAATCTTCATCCGCCCCCTCGTGTGTCCGCTTAGTCCTGCGGTTCTTCTTCGTCTGCGGCAGCGTCGAGTGGTTGGTCGCCGACGGCATCGTCGACATCGGCACCGAGGGTACCGTCGAACGCCACGCCGTCCTCGTCTTCCAACTCTTCGCCTTCGACTTCCGAAGGTTCCTGGACGCGCTCAAGGCCGACCAGTTTTTCGTCCTTGGCAAGCTTGATCAACGTCACGCCCTGGGTGTTACGCCCCAGGCTGGAGACTTCGTCGACCCGTGTGCGCACCAGCGTGCCTTGGTCGGAGATCAACATGATCTCCTCGCCGTCGAGTACCTGCACGGCACCGACCAGGCGGCCGTTACGCTCGTTGCTGACCATGGCGATCACGCCCTGGCCGCCGCGCTTGTACTCGGGGAACTCGCTGATGGCGGTACGCTTGCCGTAGCCACGCTCGGAAGCGGTGAGGATCTGGCTGCCTTCTTCCGGGATCAGCATGGAAATCAGCTTCTGCCCTTCCGGCAGGCGCATGCCGCGTACACCGCGGGCAGTACGGCCCATGGCGCGGACGTCGGATTCCTTGAAGCGCGTGACCTTGCCGCCGTCGGAGAACAGCATGACTTCACGCTCGCCATCGGTGATAGCCGCGGAAATCAGCACGTCGCCTTCGTCCAGCTCCAGGGCGATCAGGCCAACGCTGCGCTGGCGGCTGAAGGATTCCAGCGGGGTCTTCTTCACGGTGCCGTTGGCGGTGGCCATGAAGATGTAGTGACCTTCGGTGTATTCCTCCACCGGCAACATGGTGGTGATGTATTCACCCTCATCCAGCGGCAACAGGTTGACCAACGGACGGCCACGGGCAGCGCGGGATGCTTCGGGGATTTCGTAGGTCTTGAGCCAGTACACCTTGCCCTTGCTGGAGAACAGCAGCAGCGTGGTGTGACTGTTGGCGACCAGCAGGTGAGCGATGTAATCCTCGTCCTTTACGCCGGTAGCCGACTTGCCTTTGCCGCCGCGACGCTGGGCCTGGTAGGCCGCCAGCGGCTGGGTCTTGGCGTAGCCGCCGTGGGAAATGGTCACCACGCGCTCTTCTTCCGGGATCATGTCACCCAGGGTCAGGTCCAGGCGCGCATCGAGGATCTCGGTGCGGCGCACGTCGCCGTATTCGGCGCGGATCACTTCCAGCTCTTCGCGGATCACTTCCATCAGGCGCGTGGCGCTGTTGAGGATGCGGATCAGCTCGCCGATCTGGTTGAGGATTTCCTGGTACTCGGCCAGCAGCTTCTCGTGCTCCAGACCGGTCAGGCGGTGCAGGCGCAGTTCAAGGATGGCTTGCGCCTGCTCCGGGGACAGGAAGTACTTGCCTTCGCGCAGGCCGTATTGCGGATCGAGGTTTTCCGGACGGCACGAATCGGCACCGGCGCGTTCGACCATCGCCACTACCGCGCTGGATTCCCAAGGGGTACTGACCAGCGCTTCCTTGGCTTCCGACGGCGTTGGCGAGGCCTTGATCAAGGCGATCACCGGGTCGATGTTCGACAGGGCAACGGCCTGGCCTTCGAGGATATGACCCCGCTCGCGAGCCTTGCGCAGCTCGAACACGGTACGACGGGTCACCACTTCGCGACGGTGACGGACGAAGGCTTCCAGCAGGTCCTTGAGGTTCAGGATCCGCGGACGGCCATCGATCAACGCGACGATGTTGATGCCGAACACGCTCTGCAGCTGGGTCTGGGCGTAGAGGTTGTTGAGGATCACCTCAGGCACTTCGCCACGGCGCAGTTCGATCACAACGCGCATGCCGTCCTTGTCGGACTCGTCACGCAGCTCGGTGATGCCTTCGAGCTTCTTCTCTTTCACCAGCTCGGCGATCTTCTCGATCAGGCGAGCCTTGTTCAGCTGGTACGGCAGCTCGGTGATGACGATCTGCTGGCGACCGCCGACCTTGTCGATGTCTTCGACGGTGGAGCGCGCGCGCATGTAAATGCGGCCACGGCCGGTGCGGTAGGCTTCGATGATGCCGGCGCGACCGTTGATGATCGCGGCGGTCGGGAAGTCCGGGCCGGGAATGTATTGCATCAGTTCATCGACGGACAGCTCTGGATTGTCGATGAGGGCCAGGCAACCGTCGATGACTTCACCGAGGTTGTGCGGCGGAATGTTGGTCGCCATGCCCACGGCGATACCGCTGGAGCCGTTGACGAGCAGGTTCGGGATGCGGGTCGGCATGACCGCCGGGATCATCTCGGTACCGTCGTAGTTCGGCACCCAATCCACGGTTTCCTTGTGCAGGTCGGCCAGCAGTTCGTGGGCCAGCTTGGTCATGCGCACTTCGGTGTATCGCATGGCGGCGGCGTTGTCGCCGTCCACCGAACCGAAGTTGCCCTGGCCGTCTACCAGCAGGTAGCGCAGGGAGAACGGCTGCGCCATACGAACGATGGTGTCATACACGGCAGTGTCGCCGTGGGGGTGATACTTACCGATCACGTCGCCGACAACACGGGCGGATTTCTTGTACGGCTTGTTGAAGTCGTTGCCCAGCTCGCTCATCGCGAACAGCACGCGGCGGTGCACGGGCTTCAAGCCATCGCGCGCATCCGGCAGCGCCCGCCCGACGATTACGCTCATTGCGTAGTCGAGGTAGGACTGTTTCAGCTCGTCTTCGATATTGACCGGGAGGATTTCTTTGGCCAGTTCGCCCATGAGAAGCCTGATTCCTTTTTCTGGTGAAACCTCGTCACATCCAGATGGGACGAACGAAGCTCGCCGCTGCAGGACAGATGCCGTGCAGCGACTTACGACAAATCAACGAGTTATGCCATGGATCTGCGCAGTAAAGGCCACCTCGCGAGGCAGCCTTGGAAACCGCCGGATGTTATCACAAGAGCCGCCACGCACCTATCCCCCAGATGCGCATGGTGCGTAGTTAGTTGACCGATGACAGGCTGAAATGGGACGAGAGGGGCTCAGAGGCGCTGGCAATAGAGAATCAGGGGGCAAATGCAAGGTGTTTATGGCCTGTCGGGCCCCTTCGCGAGCAAGCCAGCTCCCCCACCGGATTCCATGTCGCGATCAAATGTGGGAACGGGCCTGCTCGCGAAGGCAATAGACCAGACGACACAACTGATCAATGCAACCGCTTGCGACACATCAACTGCGCCATCTTCGCCGCATCTGGCCGCTCGACGATGCCCTTCTCCGTCACGATCGCATCAATCAGGTCCGCCGGAGTCACATCGAAGACCGGATTGAACGCATCGGCATCCGCCCCGACCCGCTTGCCGCCGACTTCCAGCAACTCGCGACCATCACGCTCTTCGATAGGAATGTCGTCACCGCTGGCCAGGTTCATGTCGATGGTCGAGCTCGGCGCCACCACCATGAAACGCACACCGTGATGCATGGCGCAGACCGCCAGTTGATAGGTGCCGATCTTGTTTGCCACGTCGCCATTGGCGGTGATGCGGTCGGCGCCGACGATCACCCAGGTCACGCCCTTGGTCTTCATGATGTGGGCAGCGGCGGAGTCCGCATTGAGCGTCACCGGAATGCCTTCGTTCGCCAGTTCCCAAGCAGTCAACCGGGAACCTTGCAGCCACGGACGGGTTTCGTCGGCATACACCCGCTCGACCATGCCTTCGATGAACGCCCCGCGAATCACCCCAAGGGCGGTTCCAAAGCCACCGGTGGCCAGGGCGCCGGTGTTGCAATGGGTCAGGATGGCTTGGGCATTGCCCTGGTGCTTGCGGATCAGGTCGACACCGAGCTGCGCCATAGTCAGGTTCGCCTCGCGATCGCTTTCATGGATCGCGATGGCTTCGGCCTCAAGGGCCGCCAGCGGGTCAGCCTGTTCCTTGACGCGCCCCAAGCGGTCGCGCATGCGGTCCAGCGCCCAGAACAGATTGACCGCCGTCGGCCGGGAATCGGCCAGCAGCGCAAAGTCCGCTTCCAGCGCATCTTGCCAGTCACCACCTTCAGCCAACCGCGCCCGCGCCGCCAGCACCACGCCATAGGCGGCACTGATGCCGATCGCCGGCGCGCCACGCACTACCATCGAACGGATCGCCTCGGCCACGCCTGTCGCACTGGTGTAGCCGATCCAGTTTTCCTCGAACGGCAAAACACGCTGATCCAGCAGATAAAGAGCGCCATCGCGCCAATCGATGGCCTTCACCTTCTCCGCAGCCAACAGTCGATCGCGCATCCTTCACCCCGCACTCATGAACAAAAGCCGCCGATTATAGCGATCCCTCCGCGAAGACGCTCGGGTATACTTCGCCATCCTTTATAACCCATGGAACCGTTCCACGATGCCCAAGCCTGCCGTTGCGCTCGACTTATTATTGCTGCCGACCTGGTTGGTGCCTGTCGAACCCGCCGGTGTCGTGCTCAAGGATCATGGTTTGGGCATCCGCGACGGCTGCATCGTGTTCATCGGGCCACGGGCCGAAGCCATGAAGTGCGACGCCACTGAAGTCCGCGAACTGCCTGGCATGCTGCTCAGCCCCGGCCTGGTCAACGCCCATGGCCATGCGGCGATGACACTGTTCCGCGGCCTGGCGGACGATCTGCCGCTGATGACCTGGCTTGAACAGCACATCTGGCCCGCCGAGGGCAAATGGGTCGATGAAGATTTCGTCCGCGACGGCACCGACCTGGCGATCGCCGAACAGATCCAGGGCGGGATCACCTGTTTCTCCGACATGTACTTCTACCCCAAGGTTGCCAGCGACCGCGTCCATAACAGCGGCATCCGCGCGCAAATCGCCATCCCCATCCTCGACTTTCCGATACCCGGTGCCGCCAGCGCCGACGAGGCCATTCGTCAGGGCATCGAGCTGTTTGGCGACCTCAAGCATCATCCGCGGATCAAAGTCGCATTCGGCCCCCACGCGCCGTATACCGTGGGCGATGAAAACCTGGAGAAGATCCGGGTGATCGCCGAGGAACTGGACGCGGCCATTCACATGCATGTTCACGAAACCGCCTTCGAAGTGCAGCAGGCTGTGGACAACACCGGGGAGCGGCCGATGGCCCGGCTGGCGCGACTTGGTCTGTTGGGACCGCGCTTCCAGGCGGTGCACATGACCCAGGTCAGCGACGAGGACCAGGCCCTGCTGGTAGAACACAACTGCAGCGTGATCCATTGCCCGGAATCGAATCTGAAGCTGGCGAGCGGTTTCTGCCCGGTGGAACGCCTGTGGCAGGCCGGCGTCAACGTCGCAGTCGGCACCGACGGCGCGGCAAGCAACAACGACTTGGACCTGCTCGGGGAAACGCGCACCGCCGCCCTGCTGGCAAAAGCCGTCGCCGGCTCGGCCACCGCGCTGGATGCCCATCGCGCCCTGCGCATGGCCACGCTCAACGGCGCCCGGGCGCTGGGTATCGAAGCGACGGTCGGCTCACTGGAAGTCGGCAAGGCCGCCGACCTGGTGGCCTTCGACCTGTCGGGCCTGGCGCAACAACCCATCTACGACCCGGTTTCGCAGTTGATCTACGCCACCGGCCGGCATTGCGTCAAACATCTGTGGGTGGGCGGCAAGCCGTTGCTGGAGGACGGTCGCCTGACTCGCATGGACGAGTCGCAACTGACCGCCACGGCCCAGGCCTGGGGCCGCCGGGTGAGCGGCCAGGACGAATAGCACGCCCCTTGAGCCACGGCTCGGGGTCTATGATTTTTCAAGGTTTTTCGAGGATCTGCACATGAGCAACGTCGACCACGCTGAAATTGCCAAATTCGAAGCCCTGGCCCATCGCTGGTGGGACCGCGAGAGCGAATTCAAACCGCTGCACGACATCAACCCGCTGCGGGTCAACTGGATTGACGAACGCGTCAGCCTGGCCGGCAAGAAAGTCCTCGACGTCGGCTGTGGCGGCGGCATCCTCAGCGAAGCCATGGCCTTGCGCGGCGCCACGGTCATGGGCATCGACATGGGCGAGGCGCCGCTGGCGGTTGCGCAATTGCATCAACTGGAGTCCGGTGTCAGCGTGGAATATCGGCAGATCACCGCCGAAGCCCTGGCCGAGGAAATGCCCGGTCAATTCGACGTGGTGACCTGCCTGGAAATGCTCGAGCACGTGCCGGACCCTTCGTCGGTGATCCGCGCCTGCTTCCAGATGGTCAAGCCCGGCGGCCAGGTGTTTTTCTCCACCATCAACCGCAACCCGAAGGCGTATCTGTTTGCCATCATCGGCGCCGAGTACATCATGAAGCTGCTGCCACGCGGCACCCATGACTTCAAGAAATTCATCCGTCCTTCCGAACTGGGCGCCTGGAGCCGCATGGCCGGGCTGACCGTCAAGGACATCATCGGCCTGACCTACAACCCGCTGACCAAGCACTACAAGCTGGCCGCCGACGTTGACGTCAACTACATGATCCAGACCCTGCGCGAGGAATAAGTCGATGCGTCTCAAAGCGGTTCTCTTCGACATGGATGGCACGCTGCTGGACACCGCGCCAGACTTCATCGCCATCTGCCAGGCCATGCGGGCCGACCGTGGCTTGCCGCCGATGAATACCCAGCACATCCGTGACGAAATTTCCGGCGGAGCCCGGGCGATGGTCGCGGTGACGTTCTCGATGGACCCCGAATCACCGGGTTTCGAAGAACTGCGCCAGGAATTCCTCGACCGTTATCTCAAGGGGTGCGCGGTCCACAGCCATCTGTTCGACGGCATGGCCCAAGTGCTGGCCGACATCGAGGCGGCCAACCTGATTTGGGGCGTGGTCACCAACAAGCCGGTACGTTTTGCCGAGCCGATCATGCAACAGCTGGGCCTGGCCGAGCGTTCGAAAGTGCTGATCTGCCCTGATCACGTGAAAAACAGCAAGCCTGACCCCGAGCCTCTGATCCTGGCCTGCAAGATGCTCGACCTGGACCCCGCCAGTGTGTTGTTCGTCGGCGATGACCTGCGTGACATCGAGTCCGGCCGCAGCGCCGGCACCAAGACCTGTGCGGTCACCTACGGCTATATCCACCCGGACGACAACCCCAAGCACTGGGGCGCGGATGTGGTGATCGACCACCCGCTGGCCCTGCGCGAAGTGCTGGATAACGCACTGTGCAGTTGCTGAGGTCGGCAGGCTTGCGCCTGTAGATTGCGGCGCATCAGATAACACCCAGGGGGGCGCTTCGCACCCCGGCGGGATAAATCCCCTCGCCACAACTGCGCACCGCCACGCATTGTTTGTTTCTTGAGGTTTCTTTATGTTTGACTACTCTGCCCGCCCCGACCTGCTCGAAGGCCGCGTCATCCTGGTTACCGGTGCCGGCCGTGGTATCGGCGCCGCTGCCGCCAAGGCTTACGCCGCCCACGGCGCCACCGTGTTGTTGCTGGGCAAGACCGAGGCCAACCTGACCCAGGTCTACGACGAAATCGAAGCGGCCGGCCATCCCCAGCCGGCGGTGATCCCCTTCAACCTCGAAACCGCCCTGCCCCATCAATACGATGAGCTGGCCGCCATGATCGAAACCGAGTTCGGCCACCTCGACGGCTTGTTGCACAACGCCTCGATCATCGGCCCGCGCACGCCGTTGGAGCAGCTTTCCGGCGAGAACTTCATGCGCGTGATGCAAGTGAACGTCAATGCCATGTTCATGCTCACCAGCACGCTGTTGCCGCTGCTCAAGTTATCCAAGGATGCCTCGGTGGTGTTCACCTCCAGCAGTGTCGGACGCAAGGGCCGGGCGTACTGGGGCGCTTATGGCGTGTCCAAGTTTGCCACCGAGGGGCTGATGCAGACCCTGGCCGACGAAGTCGACACCGTTGCGCCCGTGCGCTCCAACAGCATCAATCCCGGCGCCACCCGCACCAGCATGCGGGCCCAGGCGTACCCAGGGGAAAATCCGCTCAACAACCCGACGCCCGAAGAAATCATGCCGGTCTACCTGTATCTCATGGGGCCGGACAGCCAAGGCGTCAATGGCCAGGCGCTCAACGCGCAATAACGGCCATCCGCGTCGCGGCGGTTTACCGTCGCGGCGCGTCTTTTCTCGATGCGGCACCCAGGCGAAACGCCAAGGCCCTGCCGCCCCTGCCCCCATTTACGACTGCCTTCAGCATCCAATCCCTTGATTCGGCTGGTGTTTTTTTCAAGATGAACTGAATGGCACGACTTTCGCTCTAAACCTTTCAAACACGCCGTGTCCGGCGAGTAGTGAACATTGCGATGGGTTTAGCCTGCCCTTTAAAGCGGACTAGACTCAACTCAGTGTCCTTCGGGACTGATGGATCAGTACGACGCGTAGCCCAGAGCCGCTTCACCCCGCCGGTCAGGATCGATTAAGTTCAGGGGCTCACGCCATATGAAAACGCCCACACAGACCAACGCGATCGACTTTGACAGCGCCAAGTTGCAGCGCCTGGGTCTTGCCCAGCCGTCGCCGCGCGTGGCGCGGCCTGTCAGCCTGTCCCAGTTGCGCCAGCAACTGAACCAACAGTTGCAGACCAGCCTGGAGCCGCAACGGATCCTCGGCCTGTTCTTCCGCGAAGTGCAACGGCTGGTGCCCTTGGACGCGCTGGCATACCAGCACAAACCCAGTGATCTGCGCCTGGAGTTCGGCCAGCGCGGGCATCACACCCTCAGCTATAACCTGAGCCATGAGGGCGAGCATCTGGGCGAGCTGGTGTTCCGTCGCAATCAGCGCTTCACCGACTCGGAACAGAGCGATCTCGAGTCGACACTCTCCGCGCTGTTCTTCCCGCTGCGAAACGCCTTGCTCTACCGCGCCGCCACACAAACCGCCCTGCGCGATCCACTGACCGGCACCGGCAACCGGATCGCCATGGACCAGACGCTGGACCGCGAGATCGACATGGCCCGGCGTCACATGCAGCCGCTTTCGTTGTTGATGCTGGACATCGACCACTTCAAGCGGATCAACGACAGCCACGGGCATGGCGTCGGTGACGAAGTGCTCAAGGCGGTGGCCGACTCGATCAAGAGCCAACTGCGCAACGTGGACATGGTGTTCCGATTCGGCGGAGAAGAGTTTCTGATTCTGCTGGCCAACACCAGCCGGGATGCCGCGGCCATGGTCGGTGAACGGCTGCGTTATGCCGCCCAGGCCCAGGACTATTTCGCCGGTGGAACGAGGATCGAACTGACCGTCAGCCTCGGATGCGCGACGCTGTTACCCGGTGAGTCCGCTGAAAGCCTGCTGCGTCGGGCCGACAGTGCGTTGTACGTGGCCAAGCGCGAGGGCAGGAATCGGTTGACGATGGCGGGCTGAGCACGCCGACACATCGTCTTCGCGAGCAGGCTCGGTCCCACAATGAATGGCGGTGTACATACAGCTTTCAGTCACCACAAACCACTGTGGGAACGAGCCTGCCGCGAAAGGGCCGGATCAGTCAACGCAAGGTTGACGGTCAGACTGCATTCACGAGCGAGCCCGCTCCCACAGGGGGTCAAACTATCGAGGATCAGCTCCCAGCCAGCGCCAGACGCTCACGGGCAGCAGCCGGTTTTTCGACAACGCCCGAATGCTCCAGCTGCATGCACCGCTCCAGGAACAGGTACATGTAGTCATAGCTTTTGCACACGGCCTGCCGCAGTTCCACCTGCAATGCCTTGCTCGGATTCATGCCTGCCAGCGTGCAGATGATTTCCAGCGCTTCCCAAGGATGGGCATCGTCATACTGGGCATGCATCTTCAGCCATTTCATGGCCCGCTTGCGGTCTTCCTCGGCGAACGCCGACGCGTAGACGCCATTGGAACAAACCAGCGCCGACCACTCCCCGGTCGCGCCCTCGATGGCGTAGTTGGTCGCGGCGATCGCCACGATCAGCGAGTCCGCCGAGCTGGTGTGCCAACACCAATGGCTCAGGGCATGCAGCTCAGGCGGCACTTGCTGTGCTTGCAGGTCTTCGAGTGTCACACCATGGGCCGCACTCCAGTTCACCCAGTAGTCGGCATGATTGAGTTCGACACGAATGTTGCGCATCAACCAGCGACGCGCCATGTCCTCGCCGGGATGGCGGGCAAAACGGGTCTTGGTGAGATTCTGTGCCATGTATAAAGCGAACTGTTCAACGACCGGCCAACCACCAATGAGGTAGTGGCGCATGGTCTTGGCGCTGAGCTTGTTGTCACGCATGCGTTGATACAGTTCGTGTTCGACAACCCGGCGCTTGCTCTCGCTGCAATCGGTAATGAGCTGTTGTGCCCATTTCGGATAGCTGTCAGCGTCCATGAGCGGGCCTGTTCGGTTGAATGTCTCGATCACTGTCGGGCTCCTTTTGATTGTGATTTTCTGCGGACCAACAAGAGTTTCAGCGGAACGTGCCGGGGGCCTTGAATAACAGCGGCTGAGGCCTGGCCGGCCTGCATTGCAATGTGTCACAAGTAAACATCTGCGGACGCTCGATAACATACCCCTGAGCGTAATCCACGCCAATCTCCAGCAAGGCTTGCTCGATCTGCGTCGTTTCTACAAACTCGGCAATCGTGCGCTTACCCATGACGTGGCCGATATGATTGATCACTTCGACCATTGCCCGGTTAATCGGGTCGTCCAGCATATCCTTTACGAAACTCCCGTCGATCTTCAAGAAGTCTACAGGTAAATGTTTCAGGTAAGCGAACGAAGACATTCCGGCACAAAAGTCGTCCAGGGAAAAATAACAACCCAAGCCTTTGAGTTCATTGATAAAGCGGATCGCACTGCCCAAATTTGAAATCGCGCTGGTTTCGGTAATTTCAAAACAAATCATTTCTGGCGGGATGGCGTAAGCGGCGAACTGTTTACGCAGGAAGTCGAGGAATGCCTGATCTCCTATAGTCGTGCCTGACAGATTAATCGCACACATTGCCAGCGGCCCCTGTCTTGATTCGTTCAAGCATTGGCGAATGATCTTGAAGACATTCTCCACCACCCAACGGTCCAGCGACGTCATCAGGCCATAGCGTTCCGCCGCCGGAATGAAACTGTCCGGCAGGATCATCCGACCCGCCTCGTCATGCAGGCGCAACAGGATCTCAATATGACCGCCGCCGTGGTCACCCGGCCCCAATGCAGCGATTTCCTGGGCATAGAGACAGAAGCGGTTTTCCTCCAAGGCCATATGCAAGCGCTGGACCCAGGCCATCTCGCCGAAGCGCAGGGACAGTTCCGAATCGTCGGCATGGTAGACCTGGACCCGGTTGCGCCCCTTTTCCTTGGCCATGTAGCACGCCATGTCGGCCGCGCGCAGGGATGCCTCCAGCGTGGTCGGGCTCTGGGCAATGTGCACGAGGCCAATGCTCACGGTGGTCACGAATGGCCGGCCTTTCCAGACGAAATGCAGGTTCTGTACGGTCTGGCGCAGACCTTCGGCAATTTTCTCCGCCGCCTCTGGCGCGCAGTTTTCCAGCAAGATGCCAAACTCATCGCCGCCCAAGCGCGCCAATGTGTCGTTTTCCCGCAGCCCCGATTGCAACAACGCGCAAATATGCCGCAGCAACTCGTCACCCGCGGCGTGGCCACAGGTATCGTTGACCAGCTTGAATTGGTCCAGGTCAAGAAACATCAGGGCGTGGCGGCCAACTTGGCGCGTCAGGTTATGCAGGGCCTGTTCGAGTCGGTATTCAAATTCGCGGCGGTTCGCCAGGCCGGTCAAGGCATCGTGGGTGGCCTGCCAGGAAAGGTTGGCGATGTATTGGCGTTCCTGGGTCATGTCGTGCAATACCAACACGGCACCGCTGACCTTGCCCGCGTGGCGGATCGGTGCGCCGACCAGTGTGACCGACACCGTGCTGCCGTCCAGCCTCTGGATCAGCTTGGAATGTTCACTGCCGCCGCCAAGCCGCCCGCTGAGGATGTGCTCGATCAAGGTCAGTCCTTCGGTCTGGGCGTTGTCATCGAGCAGATTGAATAGCGCCGCCAGGGGCAACCCCGTGGCGTGCTCGGCTTTCCAGTGTGTCATCGCTTCGGCGGCGGGGTTCATGTAGGCAATGGCGCCCTCGACATCCGTGGTGATCACGCCGTCGCCGATCGATTGCAAGGTGATTTGCGCCCGCTCCTTTTCCAACTGCAGCGCATTGGCGAAGACCTGTCGCTGGGCCAGCAGCTTATGAGTGCGCAACAGCGCCAGGACAATCAGCCCCAGGGCGGTGGCGAAGTTGGTCACGAGCAACAGGCGCAGGATAAACCGCGACCCCTCGCCCAAGGCATCGCTGAAAGCCTTCGCGGCTGGGGTAACGGAATCATTGATGGCGAAGATCTGTGCCTTCCAGCCGCGAATATCCGTTTCCGATGCCTGGCCAGTGCTGATGCTGGCGTGCATCTGCCGGGCGACATTGTCCAGTTCTATCAGATAGCCGTCCCCCACCGTCCAGAGATCGATGGCTTCTTCCAGATAGCTGAAATGACGAAAATTGAGGTAAAGCCAGATGACGCTGGCTACGTCGTCGGGATGGTTGCCACCCTTGAGAATCCCGGCCCGCGCGGCATCGAGATCAGGCGGCTCGCGGTCCAGCGCTACCCGCAGCTCATGGCCACCTTCGGGCACGGCGATCGCTTGCTGGTATTTGCGAAAAATCGCTTCGTCACGGCTGTCGGCATAAAGGTTGAGGTAATAAATGGCGTCTTTCTGGCCCTTGGACCAAAGACTTTCCCCTGCCACGTAACCGCGAACTGCGGACAAAACGTAAAGACTGACACCTCCCAACAGAGCCTGAAACAGGACGACCGCAATAAAAGGCCAGACGATGCCCAACAACCGAGGGGTTCCGAGAGTCCGCGCTTGCTTCATGAGGTCCCTTGCACAGGTGGCTGTGATCAGCAATGACGCCGATCATCCTTGCAAGACTAGGAGGCGCAGCAGCTCCCCGCAAGAGGCTGTACGTTTATTTGACGCAATATACATATGTACCACGACGATCGTTTTCGGAGTGCTTTGATACTCCCCCCTGACAGTGCGAACTATCACGCCTGCCGGGGCCCGTATTAACCACCGAGAATCCTGGATATGTCATCACTACTCACCACCGACCCGCCCACGGCCCCATCACTGAGCCCAGCCCCGTCTCCTGCCGAAAAACATAACGGGTTACTGGGCGACTACGATGCGTTGCTCTCGCTGATCCGAAACGCCCCCCCCGAGAAGCTTGCCGATACATTGATTAAACCAAAGCGTTGTTCCCCCATGTACTTGGAGGACGAGACCGGACAGCGCTCGCTGCAGGCATTGGCCCAAAATGCGGGCTACCGGGCATTGTGCAAAACAGTGGGAGCCTCACCGTACGGTCTGACCGTCACATTGAAAGACGGAAAAAATATTTATGAAACACGCGCAAGGGACAGTGAAGTAAGCACTCCAATTCCACTTGGCAAAAATCCTGTATGGAACGGCTGGCTTTCCAATATTGAAAAAGCCGCTCGAAAACTTGGGGGACAGATTCGCCAGAATGGAGAGGTTACGTTCGCGAGAATGGCCTGGTTTTACGGAATCGCGCTCCCCGATCCACTGGATGGAAAACAATGCGAAGCCGCGATCCAGACGCTCGAAGAAAAGCGCGCTCGTCACTCCTTGGGCCAGGGAGACGCAATCCGCCTCGACGAACTGGGTCACGGCGCCGACGCTGGGAACAGGTCCGTCGACGATTTGATTATGGAAACGATGCGTGAACGCCTGCCGCAACTTCGCACATCGTTACTGACCTATCTCAGTCCGGTTGACATCGCCAGACTGACGATCCAAGACCTGCGAGCAAAACCAACGTTCTATCTCGAAAAAATCCTGCTGTCGGAAGAGGCTGACGCGTTGACGGAGGCTCTGTTACGAGCCTTGAAATGGTACGGCGGTAATCAGGGGGAAGACAGTGCCCCAAGCGCACGAATCGCATTGTTGGTCAAAGCCATCACTCTTTGGTTGTCGGCTGGGAGAGATGAGCAGGGAGGCGCTATTGCTGGTTATCACTGGCAGGCGCCCTCCAACTGGGGCAAGAGCTACGAAGCGATATGGCTGGCGTTCGAGTCACACCTACTTGCCTCGAAACGCGCTAGCTCGGTGAATGAATCCATCCTGCTGGCCTGCTTGTATCGCCCATCGTTTCCCCTGGACTTCCAGATCCCCGACATTCCCTCGGAACTGCCCTACCGTAGCTCAACGGTGTGGGTCAACTTTGTCCATGGCGTCCAGCTTGCCAACGCTATTGACCCAACACTGTTGCAGCGATCGAGTTTTCAACGATTGGTGGACCTGCCTGGCGTGTACATCGGTGAAGGTAACGCCGAAGACTTCAAACTTGTCTCGTTCACAAGATTGAAACCCGCTTTGGCATGGGCAGTCACCAATGGCTTGGTTACTGAACGTACCGACGCCGACTATTCGCTACAGGACATCGAAAAGGCGTTGCAAACACTCGATCAGACAATCGGCCAGTTCAATAGCGCTGCCGCAGATCTCAGCAAGGCGCCGCCCGACAGACTGACGCGCGCGACGGATGAACTGAAAAAACTGTTCGGACACAGCCTTTTTTTGACGGGAGCATGGAAACTTAAAAAAGAATCCAATGCTTTTCTGACCTCGACTAAATGGGAGGCGGCTCCGGCAGATAACGCTTTTTCGCTTGTGGATGTTTATGCATCCGGCTGGTTGCATAAAACAAAATGGTACGTCACCGACCCATTCGCCCTTTCGGTTTGGTTCGCACTTTCCAAGGACGGCATATTAGCCACTAACTACATAGGACCCAGACTTGCTCGACACAAAGGAAAGAAACTGCCGAACATTGAAAATACGTTCAACAACGACTTCAACGCTCACATCAAAGGCATCAGCAGCGCGTATCGGACATTAATCATCCAGCTACTCGCATCGCTTCCGCTGGCCGATCGGCAAGCATTGGAATACGGCACTACCCAGCTATACAGCCTGAGACAACCCACCAACGGCATAGAAGCCGCGAACGAAACCGAGAAAAACACCCTGCCTTTTCGAGCCCGTGGCGGCTTTATCCTACAAACAACATGGAAGGATGTAGTAAGCCATTACGAAGTTCTGCCGCGGGCTGGATTCATTCACCGTCGAACGGATATCAAACCGGAGCATTTCGGTGGAGAAAAAAAGACCGAAACGTTCAGGGCCCGATCCGGATCAGGTGTGAAGGTCACCGTTCTTCGTAACAAGCACCTCCCCTTTGACTGGAATGCCCATGCCAAAGGAACAGTCCCACGGCCGAATGTGCAATGCGACGCCATTCTGGATCAAATTGGCGACACTCTGCATGGATCACCAAGCAATGACGTCGACCAGCTCTTTCCACGAAGCTTGCAGTCACAGCCCATCCAAACGATTGCCAATCAGATATCCGACAAGCTTCTGTATATTGACGAAGCAGGGTTACGCCGCGCCTGTTATGGGGAAACCGAGTTTGATCGCAGGGCAGCTGAATCGGACAGAGTCGATAATATTTTCAAAAGCTTCGTCCCCTTCTGGAGCAGCATTGAAGACTTGAACTCAGGTGATCGAGATCGACTGGTCGCAGGTGCGTTCGGGTTATTCACCGATCTCACTGCCTTCATACTTCCCCTTGGGAAATTCGCGTCCGGCTCCCTGAAAATCGCCAGAAAGGCAGACGGCCTTACGTTCACCCAGAAACTCCCTTTGTTTTTACAAGATGCAGCCCTCTTCCTAAACTCAACCTTGAACCCAATTGAAGGTATTCCCTCGCTGTTGAAGTCCGCTGGCCTGAGTCTGTTCAGACTCGGCAAAAAAGGTTATCTCAACCTCAAGTCATTAAGCGGCAGGGCAGGCCAATACGACCTTCTGCAAGGCTTGCCTCAAAGCACCGACCCAGGCCGATGGCGCCCCTTATCGAGGGAAGACCAACTGGCCACAATCTATGGCATCGAAGATGTCCCGGTGCGCAATATCGCCAACCAAGGTAAACCT
Organism: Pseudomonas frederiksbergensis; assembly: GCF_035751725.1. Classification (GTDB taxonomy): domain Bacteria; phylum Pseudomonadota; class Gammaproteobacteria; order Pseudomonadales; family Pseudomonadaceae; genus Aquipseudomonas; species Aquipseudomonas frederiksbergensis_A. The sequence continues at coordinate 4,171,058 of NZ_CP142104.1, forward strand.
GATTTTCGCCTGGTCGACCCCATGTCCACCAAACCTTACGGACCCGCGTTGACAGCTGAACGCTCCGGGTTGTCATTTGGGCCGTCCCGATACGATCTCTTGGGCAGAACCGATACCGATAGCTTTTTCATGGTCCCTGACAATACCCGCGTGAGGGAGGTCTTGGAGGTCGACGGCAGCCGCACCTTTTATCTGGATGATGTTCCTTATCGATTGGAGGACGGCGCCCTGCGCAAGCTGGACACCTTGGATGCCACTAAAAATTTCAGGAAATTGCCATGCCGCTAGATCCAACTTGCAACCTTCACTCTATGAAGGGGGAAACTGCCGAACGCCCTCCCCTTGGGACGCTCAAGAAAGAAAAAAGCTGGGCGCACTGGTTCAGCGATGTTTTAGTCGAACCCGTAAGCATCAGAGGGAGAAAGATATACACCTACCAGGGAAAGATATATGAAATCAAAAATGACAAACAGCTAACTTATAAAGGCAAACCAGAATGGATCGGCCTGACTACCAAGGTGCCCATACCTAAGCCAATCGTAGACGTGACGATAGAATTCCAGACGGGTATCTATGCGGGCATCAGGGTCAACGGCTCCGCAGAGAACATCAACGACGTCCATCGAATCGGGGCGATCATAGTTCCCGATCGCTATGAGGAATTCAACTACGTCTTCACTCAACTAAATGACAATTACTACGCATTAAAAAATCTTGCCGCGAATGACAGCAAAACGTTGAGACTGCGAAAACTGGAGCCCAGTGAACTGGCGCAAGGGTATGGAGAGGAACTGAAGCGAATCTATGAGGGGTCTATCAACGCCAACAACACTGTACGATTCCATGGAGAAGACAAGGTTAACCAGGCGCTTGAAAATCTCAAAAAAATTTCGATACCTATCGGCACCCCCGCTGACCCACCGGCGAATATGAGCTGGACTAAAGTCGACACATCACCTGCCGAAGCAGTGATGTTCGACCGAAGAACCAGACTGCTCGTCTGTGAGTTGCCTGACGGAGCGGCTCTATGGAAGCCCACCCATTTTGCTCCCCAAGAAATCCAGAACAAAACGGCATCCATCTTCGGTGCTCTTTTCGGGACAGAAAGGCTCTCCATAGAGAACGCCATGCAAGCGCTTAAAAAAATCCGCTCGGCATCTTATAAAAATATCGCATTTACCGAGGTCACACTCGCCTCAGGAAAAGTTGAAATCTATATCAGCGTTTCCGGCATCTACGATTACACCCGGCATCTCCCCGTGTTCCGCGGCGGGAATCAAGTGGACATTCGTGGCGTCACCTACTACAACCTGGACGCGCTTAAAGACGGCACCGATGCCACCTCTCTTCTTTTGGGCAATGAAGGTAAATCGCTGCTAGCGATACCGCACGCCACCGCGAGCGGCCCGAACGCAACGAGCCTGATTACTTCTGGCGACAGCGAGAGCAAGTTGATCAGCTACATCAGTCAGAAATATCCGAATGATGGAGATATTCGGTCGATCACCATTGCCACGACGCTGCCCCCATGCGATTCCTGCGCCATTGTCATGAAGGAGTTTGGTCATTCGCGTGGAGCCGATGCGCTGAACGTTACTTGGGGTGAACGTAAACGTTTAAAACCACCTGAACCCATCCTTGGCTCGGATTCGTCAATGTTGCTGTAGGTGGCCATAGAGCCTGGCGTACAAACCACCATCGGCAATAAGTTGTTGGTGATCGCCATCCTCGGCAATTTGCCCGCCGTCGAATACCAACACCCGATCAGCCTGTTTCACAGCTGAAAGCCGATGGGCGATGATCAACGTGGTGCGGTTATCGAGAAAACGAGCCAAGGCCAGGTGCAAATTGTATTCGGTGGCCGCATCCAGGGCCGAGGTGGCTTCATCGAGGATCACCACCTTGGGTTCGGCCAACACCATCCTGGCGATCGCCAGACGCTGACGCTGCCCACCCGATAAACGCACACCGGAACGCCCGACGACGCTGTCCAGACCGTTGGGCAACTCCCGGATCGTGCTGTGCAGTTGGGCGATTTCCAGGGCCCGCCAACAGGCCTCGTCACTGCGTTCGCGGCCCATGGTCAAGTTGGCTCGCACCGTATCGTTGAACAGCGCCGGATGCTGGAGCACCACGGCGACGTTCTCGCGAATGGTGTCCAGGCCGATTTCCTGCTGTGTGGCGCCCCCAAACCGAATGCTGCCGGACTGGGGGGTGTAGAGCCCCAACAACAACTGGACCAAGGTGCTCTTGCCGCCGCCGCTGGCACCCACGATAGCGACCTTCTCCCCCGGCGAGATGGACAAGTTCATCTGATCGAGGACCCGCTCCTCGCCATAGCCGAAACTGAGCCCCTGGATGTCGATGCCCACCGTATCGCGGCCCTTGAACGGATTGACGGCGCCGTCGTATTGAGGCTCATCAGCGCGGGCCAACAGTTCGTTGATGCGATTCAAGGCGCCTGACGCTGCGTAAAACGCGTATTGCAGGTTCAGCAATTGCTCGACCGGCCCGATCATGAACCACAAGTAGCTGAACACCGCGAGCATCTGGCCGACAGACAGGCCGGAGAACAACACCGTGAGCATGGCCGCGGCGCGAAAAATATCGATGCCGAACTGGAACAGCAAGCCACTGGCACGGTTCGAGGCGTCGGTTTTCCATTGCGAATTCACCGCGTAGTCACGCACTTCCCGCGCGCGTATCCCCAACCGTCCGATGAAAAAGCCCTGGCGGTTACTGGCCCGCACTTCCTGGATGGCATCCAGGGTTTCGGTCAGGGCCTGGGTGAAACGCGAGGTACTGTCGTTCTCCAGTTTCTTGAGGTGCTTGACCCGCTTGCCCAATTGCACCGTGGCGTAGATCACCAAGGGGTTGAACAAGAGGATCAGCAATGCCAGTTTCCAGTGCATCCACATCAGGATGCCGGCAGTGCCCACTAGCGTCAGCATGGCCACCAGGAACCGGCTGAGGGTTTCGCCGACGAACTTGTCGAGGGTGTCCAGGTCGGTGACCAGGTGCGTGGTCACGGTGCCGCTGCCCAGGCTTTCGTACTCCCCCAGGGAAATACGCTTGAGGCGTTCGATCAACCGGATACGGATGCGGTAGACGATGTCCTTGGCGAGGCTGGCGAACAATCTGGCCTGCAGGACGTTGAACAACAACGCGCAGCAACGCAGCCCCAGCGTCACCAACAGCATCAACCCGATGTAGCCGGCAGCGCTTTGCCAACCCGTCGGCAGCGCGTGGTTCATGATCTTCAGTGCCGCGTCACCGTGGCCCAGGAGCACTTCATCCACCAGCAATGGCAGGAGCAGCGGGATGGGCACGCTGCACAAAGTAGCCAGCACGGCTACACCGTTGGCAATCCAGAGGGCTTTTTTATGCTTGAGGGCCAGTCGACGAATTTCTGCCCAGCTCAACCGATCGATATGGGATGGGGCCGACGCGCTGACACTGGGCAGGTCATCAGGCACAGGTGGCCCGCTCCAGCCAGCGCCCCAGCAGTGGCGACAACTGGTCCAGGGGCTGGTAGCCATTGGTCAGCAGGGCCAATTGCCCGTCACGTTCGGCCAGCAGCGTTGGGAAACCCGCGATGCCAAGGTCTTGCACCCAGGTGAAATCCGCAGCGGTGGCCGCGTGCTGGTCGGCACGATCGAATGCTGCGGCGAACTCGATACGTGGCAACCCGGCCTGTTCGGCCAACTCCACAAGAACGCTGGCGCGGGTCACGTCGCGACCTTCTACATAGAAAGCCTGCTGGATCAGCTTCACCAGTTTCCAGGCCAAATCCGGCGCCAGACCGCGAGCGGTCACCAATGCCCGGCAAGCGGGCTCGGTGTCATAGACGAAACCATCGGGTAGCGCGCCCTCGAGCTTGAACGGCTGGCCGGTGGCCTGGGTGACCGCCTGCCAGTGTTCGAGAATATAGCGCCGAGTCGTCGGTTCCAGGGCCGAGCCGCTGCCGGTGCGCAAGCCGCCCACCACCAGGTGCAGTTCCACACCAGCGGCCTGCGCCTGCTCGGCCAAAGCCTCGGCCACTGGTGCGAAGCCCCAGCACCAGGAACACATCGGGTCCATCACATACAACAGGCGCGACGCCATGGCTCAAGCCTCGGAAGATGATTGCTTGTAGTTGTAGCCGATCGGGTGAGGCAGGTTGCGAGCCTTGGCCAATTCGATCTGCTTTTGCCGGTCGATGGCGCTGCGACGGGTCTTCTCGCTCAGCTTGTCCCAGCAATGCGGGCAGCTGATGCCGGGCACGTAGTGCTCGGAGGCGCGATCTTCCACGCTCACCGGCGTACGGCACGCGTGGCATTGATCGTAATCGCCTTCGCTGAGGTCGTGGCGCACGGTCACGCGGTTATCGAATACAAAACAGTCGCCGCGCCATTTGGTTTCTTCCTGGGGTACCTCTTCGAGGTACTTCAGGATGCCACCCTTGAGGTGATAGACCTCGTCGAACCCCTGGCCGAGCATATAGCTCGAAGCTTTTTCACAACGAATGCCACCGGTGCAGAACATCGCGACTTTCTTGTGCCGGGCTGGGTCGAAGTGGGCTTTGATGTACTCGGGGAATTCACGGAAGCTGGTGGTCTTGGGGTCAATGGCGCCTTCGAAGGTGCCAATTGCCACTTCGTAATCGTTGCGCGTGTCGATCAGCAACACTTCGGGATCGCTGATCAGGGCGTTCCAGTCTTGCGGCTCGACATAGGTGCCAACCTGCTTGTTCGGGTCCACGCCGTCCACGCCGAGGGTGACGATTTCTTTCTTGAGCTTGACCTTGGTGCGGTAGAACGGCTGCTCGTCGCAGTACGATTCCTTGTGGTCGATATCGTCCATGCGCGGATCGTTCTTGAGCCAGGCCATCAACCCATCGATCCCCTCGCGGGTGCCGGAAACCGTGCCGTTGATGCCTTCTTCGGCGATCAGCAGCGTGCCTTTGATGCCGTTGTCGAGCATGGCCTTGAGCAGGGGCTCGCGCAGCTCGACGTAATCTTCCAGGGTGACGAACTTGTACAGTGCCGCCACGACAATGGGTGGTGTCATGGGTATTTCTCCAGGTGGCTACCCTCGTAAAGGGTGAACCGGATGCGAAAAAAACGCGCCGGGTAAGCGGCGCGTTGCGGATTCTAACAAAAATGTCGTGGCTTAAGGAGCGAAGTACCTCGTGGCGAGGGAGCTTGCTCCCGCGCCACGAAGGCTCTGTTGCCACGATTCCTAGTGCTTGCTGCCACCGGCACAGGTCGGCGAAGCCGGGGCCGCGTCGATCTGGGCCCATTCTTCCGGCGTGTAGGTGTGCAGCGCCAGTGCATGGAATTCGCCCATCAACTCGCCCAGCGTGCCGTAGACCTTCTGGTGTCGCTTGACCCGATTGAGCCCCTCGAACTGCCGGCTGACCACCACCGCCTTGAAATGGGTCTGCAACCCACGGCTGTGCATGTGGCTTTCGTCCAGCACTTGCAGGTACTCGGGCTGCAAAAGCCCGAGGGTCGATTCAATGCGTTGCTGCATGCTCATGCCAGGCTCCGCTTATGGCTTTTTCTTGGCCGGGGCGGCGGCTTTTGGCTCGAGCTCGGCGGTCATGTCCGCCAGCAGCTTGTTGACCACCGGCACGGCGCTTTCCAGCTTGGCCTGGGTCAGTTGCGCCGATTGCTGGGTCAGCTGCGGCATTTTTTCCAGGACTTTCTTGCCCAAAGGAGACTGATAGAAGGACACCAGGTCCTTGAGCTCCGATTCGCTGAAGTTGCTGGTGTAGAGCTTGACCATGTCCGGCTTGAGCTTGTTCCAGCCGATGGCTTGGTCCAGGGCGGCATTGGCCTTGGCCTGGTAGGTTTCCAGGGTTGCCTTTTTCGACTCGGGAGCCTTGGTCTGCTCGAAGCGCTGGGCAAACATCTGCTGTACTTGCATGTAGACCGGGGTACCCAGCTTGTCGGCATGCGCCAGGGTCAGGAACGCTTCGGCACTGGCGTTGTGGCTGGCGGTATCAGCGAAGACAGGGCCGCTGGCACACACCAGAGCAACCGCGGTACAGATGGCACGAAGACGGGTCATCGAGTTTCCTTTTCTAACAGGCGAGGTAAAACCCCAAGGGCGACCATTCTGCGCCTAAAAAACGCCGGGGCTCAACCCCGACCCTTGGCGGGTCCGATTGACGGACCGAACCGCACGCTCCTAGATTGACGCGTGATTGAGGGAACCGCCAACGCCCGCCAGGGCCTAAACTGCGCATTCAGACCTACAGGAGTTTGACCCGATGAGCCGTATTGAAACCGACAGCCTTGGCCAGGTTGAAGTCCCGGATGAAGCCTACTGGGGCGCCCAGACACAGCGTTCCATGATCAACTTTGCCATTGGCAACGAACGCATGCCGCTGTCGGTGCTGCACGCCTTGGCGCTGGTCAAGAAAGCCGCCGCGCGGGTCAACGACCGCAACGGCGACCTGCCCGCCGACATCGCCCGCCTGATCGAACAGGCCGCCGACGAGGTGCTGGCCGGCCAGCATGACGACCAGTTTCCCCTCGTGGTCTGGCAGACAGGCAGCGGGACCCAGAGCAACATGAACGTCAACGAGGTGATCGCCGGGCGCGCCAATGAACTGGCAGGCAATCCTCGCGGCGGCAAGAGCCCGGTGCACCCCAACGACCACGTCAATCGCTCCCAGAGCTCCAACGACTGCTTCCCCACCGCGATGCACATCGCGGCCGCCCAGGCCGTCTACCAGCAACTGCTACCGGCCATCAGCGAATTGTCCGGCGGTCTCGCGGAACTGGCGGCGCGCCACATGAAACTGGTCAAGACCGGCCGCACCCACATGATGGACGCCACGCCGATCACGTTCGGCCAGGAACTGTCCGCCTTCATTGCCCAACTCGACTACGCCGAACGGGCGATCCGCGCCGCGATGCCGGCCGTCTGCGAACTGGCCCAGGGCGGCACGGCGGTGGGCACCGGGCTCAATTCGCCCCATGGGTTTGGCGAAGCGATTGCCGCTGAGTTGGCGGCGCTGTCCGGCTTGCCCTTCGTCACCGCGCCGAACAAATTCGCCGCCCTGGCCGGTCATGAGCCGCTGACCACGCTGTCCGGCGCATTGAAAACCCTGGCCGTGACCCTGATGAAAATCGCCAACGACCTGCGCTTGCTGGGCTCCGGCCCTCGCGCCGGTTTTGCCGAAGTGAAACTGCCGGCCAACGAACCGGGCAGCTCCATCATGCCGGGCAAGGTCAACCCGACCCAGTGCGAAGCCTTGTCCATGCTGGCCTGCCAAGTGCTGGGCAACGATGTGGCCATCGGTTTTGCCGCCAGCCAGGGTCATTTGCAGTTGAACGTGTTCAAGCCAGTGATCATTCACAACTTGCTCCAGTCGATCCGCTTGCTGGCCGATGGTTGCAGCAACTTCCAGCAGCACTGCATCGCCGGCCTCGAACCGGATGCCGAGCAGATGGCGGCGCATCTGGAACGCGGCTTGATGCTGGTAACGGCGCTGAACCCGCACATCGGCTACGACAAATCGGCGGAAATCGCCAAGAAGGCCTACAACGAAGGGCTGACCTTGCGGGAGGCCGCGTTGCAGTTGGGGTACTTGACCGACGACGAGTTCGAGGCCTGGGTCCGGCCGGAAAATATGCTGGAGGCGGGTGGGCAGGGCTGAGTTACATCCGGGACAGGCCTGCCGCCTTCGCGAGCCAGCCCGCTCCCACGGTGGATCAGTGTTGATCGCACTGTCGCATCCACCGAAAGATCCTGCGGGACCGGGCGGGCTCGCGAAGAATGATGATGCGGTCTAGCGACTGACAGCCAAACGCTCGCGCCGGGCCCGGAGCCCGGCGATGAGCGACGGCCCCAACGCCACCAGGGCCGATCCCAGTACCACCAGCACAGCCCCGCCATACCCCAGCAGGTTGATCTGCTCGGCATGGACGTACTCAGGCCACCACCAGGCGGCCATCGCCACGGCGGCGAACGTCACCAGTGGCGTGATCGCCAGGGTTGCGCTGACGCGCGAGGCTTCCCAATGCGCCAGCGCTTCGGCAAACGCGCCATAGGCGATCAGGGTATTGAGGCAACAAGCGAGCAACAGCCAGCCTTGTAATGGTGTCAGTTGCAGCGCCTCCAGCGGATGAACCCAAGGCGTCAGCAACAGTGCGCAGAACAGGTAGATCACCATCATCACCTGCAACGAATTCCACACCGTCAGCAATTGCTTCTGGCCCAGGGCGTAGAACGTCCAGACGGTCGAGGCCATCAGCACCAGCAAGACCCCGGCGGTGTAGTCGCTCAGGGAAGTCAGCAGCTCGGTGAGACGCTGGTTGAAAAACAGCGCAAAACCGATCAGCAGCACCAGCAGGCCAATGCCCTGCCCCACGCTGAAGCGCTCCTTGAATACAAACAGACTGGCCACCAGTAGCATGATCGGTCCCATCTGCACCACCAGTTGCGCGGTGCCGGGACTCAAGCGGTTCAGGCCCATCAGGTACAGGACGTAGTTGCCCACCAGCCCCAACACCGCCATCGCCACCAACCAGCCGCCACGCGGGCCGAGCACCTTGCGGCTGGGCAAGCGCCTGGTGGCCGCCAGATAGACGAAGAGCAGACCGCCGGACACTGTCAGTCGAAACCAGGTCACCGTCACCGGATCCATTACTTGCAGCACTTGCTTGAGCTTGATCGGCAGGATTCCCCACAACAGGGCGGTCAGCAAGGCGAGGAACAGGCCATAGACCCAGCGACCGGACGAAATGTGCATGCAACCCTCGAAGCCAAGACATGAACGCCCATTCTAGGCCCGGATCGATCGGCGCATACAGGCACAGTTGGGCATTCGGCGTTGACGCAATTGTATGGGTCGCAGCCGTCGATCGGTTGGACAGGCGCAAATCACCGACACCACATATGCTCAGTTGAAACGACCATGCTGCCCCCTATGGAGACCCGAAATGCCAGGAACGCGCGCCCACGATACAGACGCCCCCAAGACGATTTTCCGCAGTGACCGGATCTGTCGGGTAAATGGCGAGTTTTATTTCAATACGCGCGAAGGCACCCAGGAAGGCCCATTCGTCTCTCGCGAGGCGGCGGAGCAGGAGATTGCGGCGTACATCCAGCGGATGCAGCAGTTGCCCAAGGTGGCTGAACCATTCGCAGCCCCCGTGGCGAGGGAGCTTGCTCCCGCTGGGCCGCATGGCGGCCCCCTTACGGTTCATCCCCAGTAGAAAGCGGCGACTGCCTCGCAGCCGAGCGGGAGCACAAGCCCAGGGGCGGCGCCTATCGCACCGCCTCGAACAACCCTGTTGCCCCCATCCCGCCGCCCACGCACATGGTCACGATGCCATAGCGCAGGTTGCGCCGTTGCAGTTCACGCACCAGATGCCCCACTTGCCGCGAGCCGGTCATGCCGAACGGGTGGCCGATGGAAATCGAGCCGCCGTTCACATTGTATTTCTCGTTGTCGATTTCCAGCCGGTTGCGACTGTAGAGGCACTGGGAGGCAAACGCCTCGTTGAGCTCCCACAGGTCGATGTCGCCGATTTGCAAACCCTTGGCCTTGAGCAACCGGGGCACCGAGAACACCGGGCCGATGCCCATCTCATCCGGCTCGCATCCGGCGACGGTAAAGCCGCGGAAAAACGCCTTGGGCTTGAGCCCCAGGGCCAGGGCTTTTTCCAGGCTCATCACCAGCGTCATCGAAGCACCGTCGGATAACTGCGAGGAGTTGCCCGCCGTCACCGAACCGTCCTCGGCAAACACCGGCTTCAACCCGGCCAGGCTTTCGTAGGTGGTATCGGGGCGGTTGCAATCATCGCGGTCGACTACGCCGTCCAGAATCTGCACGGCACCGGTGTTCTTGTCCTCGACCCGGTACTTGACCGTCATCGGCACGATTTCGTCATCGAACAGCCCCTCGGCCTGGGCCCGGGCCGTGCGCTGCTGGCTCTGCAAGGCGTAGCGGTCCTGTTCCTCGCGACTGACCTGATAACGGCGCGCGACGATCTCGGCGGTCTGCCCCATCGGGAAGTAGATGCCGGGCACTTGCTCCTTGAGGAGTGGGTTGATCAGGTTGTCGGTGTTGACGCTCTTCATCGTCAGGCTGATGGACTCGACGCCGCCGGCGACGATGATCTCGCTGCAACCCGAGGCGATCTGGTTGGCGGCAATCGCAATGGCTTGCAGGCCCGAAGAGCAAAAACGGTTGAGGGTCATCCCCGCCGTGCCGATGCCCAGTTGCGAGAGCACCGCCACGTTACGCCCGATGTTGAAGCCTTGGGCGCCTTCGTTGGAACCGGCGCCAACGATGCAATCCTCGACGCTGGCCGGGTCGATGTCGTTGCGCGCCAGCAACGCGTTGACGCAATGCGCCGCCATGTCGTCCGGACGGGTCATGTTGAACTTGCCGCGAAAGGACTTGGCCAATCCGGTCCGTACGCTGTCGACGATCACCACTTCACGCATGGCGGCACCTCATTGTTGTTATCGGTTGGGAATGGAATCGAGGATAAATCCACCCCATGACCGAACGCGACAATCATTCACCCCGCGTATGCGTGCCCATCGGGCTAGTTCTTTTTCCGCGTTTGCTTGGCGGAGCGCTCGAACGCGGCCTCCAGCGCGTCATTGAGCGTGCGCAACACCTTGACCCGGGCCCAGCGCTTGTCATTGGCCTCCACCAGGGTCCAGGGCGAGATTTCCGTGCTGGTGCGATCGACCATGTCGCAGACCGCTGAGCGATAGGCGTCCCACTTGTCCCGGTTGCGCCAGTCGTCCTCGGTGATCTTGAAGCGCTTGAAGGGGATTTCCTCCCGCTCCTGGAAGCGCTCCAATTGGGTTTGCTTGTCGATCGCCAGCCAGAACTTCACGACCACCACGCCGGCGTCGGCCAGTTGCTCCTCGAAGTCGTTGATTTCACCATAGGCCCGCAGCCAGTCGGCGCGACTGCAAAAGCCCTCGACCCGCTCCACCAGCACCCGGCCATACCAGGAGCGGTCGAACATGGTGAACTTGCCCCGCGCCGGAATGTGTCGCCAGAACCGCCACATGTAGGGGTGGGCACGTTCTTCCTCGGTGGGCGCGGCAATCGGCACGATGCTGTACTGGCGCGGATCGAGCGCCGCCGCGACCCGGCGGATCGCCCCACCCTTGCCCGCCGCATCGTTGCCTTCGAACACTGCCACCAAGGCATGTCGACGCATGCGCTTGTCGCGCAACAGGCCGGCGAAGCGGGCCTGCTCGGTGATCAGTTGTTCTTCGTAGTCAGCCTTGTCCAGGCGCAGCGTCATGTCGAGGCTGCCGATCAACGTCACCTGGTCATCCAGCGCCGGCAACGGCGCCACGTTGACCTTGGCCGCCTTGACCTTCTGCCGATCCAGGGCGTGGCGCAGGCCTTCGAGCAGGATCCGCCCGACCGCAAGGCTGCGGTAACAGACGTCCACCCCTTCGATCACATGCCACGGCGCGTAATCGCGACTGGTGCGGCGCAGCACGCGCTCGCCGTACTTGACGAACTTGTCGTAGGTCTGGGACTGCTGCCAGTCCAGCGGACTGATGCGCCAGCTGTGCAGCGGATCGTCCTTGAGGCTCTTGAGGCGGGCCTTCATCTGTTTCTTGGACAGGTGGAACCAGAACTTGAAGATCAGCGCGCCTTCGTCGCAGAGCATTTTCTCCAGGCGCTCGGCACCGTTGATCGCCTGGTCGAGCCGCGGGTCCTTGAACTGGCCATGGACTCGCCCCTGCAGCATCTGGCTGTACCAGTTACCGAAGAAAATCCCCATGCGCCCCTTGGCCGGCAACATCCGCCAATAGCGCCAGGCCGGCGGCCGCGCCAGTTCTTCGTCGGTCTGCTGGTCGAACGTGCGGACTTCGATCAGTCGCGGGTCCATCCATTCGTTGAGCAACTTCACCGTCTCGCCCTTGCCCGCGCCTTCGATGCCGTTGATCAGCACAATCACCGGGAAACGGCCCTGCTGGTGCAGCTCGAATTGCGCTTCGAGCAACGCTTCACGCAATGCCGGGACTTCGGCCTCATAGGTTTCTTTATCAACGACGTGACCGATTTCGGCGGACTCGAACATGGGCAGCTCCTTCCAGGAATGGGGCAAGACTAGCGGATTGGATGCGCGCCTGCGCAGCAGATTCCTTCCGGATGCAGGCACGTTTGCCCTGGATCAAGCAACGCGTTGCCGATCGGCTAGAATGGCGCCTTCATTTTCACCGAGCCTGTCATGACGCCCATTCAACACCATGCCCAACTCGACTGGGACGACCAGGGCCGCCCCCGCTCCCGGGCGTTCAACGATGTGTATTTCTCCGACCAGTCGGGACTGGAAGAAACCCGCTATGTGTTCTTGCAGCAGAACAACCTGGCCGAGCGTTTTGCCGCGCTGGCGGACAACGGGCGGCTGGTGATCGGCGAAACCGGGTTCGGCACCGGGTTGAATTTTCTTTGCGCCTGGCAGTTGTTCGAGCAATGCGCGCCGGCTGGCGCGCGGCTGCATTTTGTCAGCGTCGAAAAGTTTCCCCTGAGCCCTGAGGACCTGCGCCGAGCCCTGGCCTTGTGGCCGGAGCTCAAGGCCCAGGCGGACCAACTGCTTGGGCAGTACGTTGCGATTCACCAGGGTTTCCAGCGCATCACACTGGCGAGCGGCCGGGTCACCCTGACGCTGCTGATTGGCGACGCCCTGGAGCAACTGCCCCAGCTCGACGGGCAGATCGACGCCTGGTTCCTCGACGGTTTTGCCCCAGCGAAAAACCCTGAGATGTGGAGCGCCGAGCTGTTCGCCGAGCTCGCCCGACTGGCCGCGCCGGGGGCCACCCTGAGCACCTTCACCAGCACCGGCTGGGTGCGACGCCGGCTGAACGCGGCGGGCTTCAAGATGAAACGCACGCCAGGCATCGGCCATAAGTGGGAGATTCTTCGCGGTGCGTTCCTCGGTTGGCCGGAGCAGACCTCGCTACCGGCACCGATCAAACCCTGGTACGCCCGGCCTGTCGTGCCAGTCGGCGAGCGCCGGGCCCTGGTGATCGGCGGCGGCCTGGCCGGTTGTGCCAGCGCGGCCAGCCTCGCGGCCCGTGGCTGGCAGGTCACCTTGCTGGAACGTCACGCCGGCTTGGCCGAAGAAGCGTCCGGCAACCCCCAGGGCGTGCTGTACCTCAAACTGTCGGCCCACGGCACCGCATTGTCACAGATGATCCTCAGCGGTTTCGGCTACACGCGGCGCTTGCTCGAACACCTGCAACGGGGCCTTGACTGGGACGCTTGCGGCGTCTTGCAACTGGCCTTCGATGCCAAGGAAGCCGAGCGCCAGGCGCGGTTGGCCGAGGCGTTTCCAGCCGGCCTGCTGAAAATCCTCGATCGCAGCGAAGCCGAGGCGCAATCCGCCATCGGTTTGCCCAGCGGCGGCCTGTTTTATCCTGAAGGCGGCTGGGTGCATCCGCCAGCGTTGTGCCGTTGGCAAGCTTCGAGGCCGGCGATCACGTTGCAGGCACATCATGAAGTGCTGGAACTGCGCCGCGTCGACGGCCAATGGCAGGCCTGGGACGGCGAACGCTGCCTGGCCAGCGCACTGGTGGCCATTCTCGCCAGCGCGGCCGAGATCAAACGCTTCGAGCCCGCCGCCGACCTGCCCCTCAAGCGCATTCGAGGACAGATCACCCGCCTGCCGCAAACCAGCCGCAGCCAGCGCCTGGCGACGGTCGTCTGCGCCGAAGGCTACGTGGCACCGCCGCGCATGGGCGAGCACACGTTGGGGGCCAGTTTCGATTTTCACAGCGATGACCTGACCCCTACCGCCGCCGAGCATGCCGGCAACCTGCAAATGCTCGAAGACATTTCCGTGGACCTGGTGGATCGGCTGGACGCCCGAGCCTTGGATCCCGCGCAACTGGAAGGCCGCGCGGCGTTCCGCTGCACCAGCCCGGACTACCTGCCAATCGTCGGTCCCCTGGCTGATCACCCTGCCTTCATCGAAGCGTATTCGGCGCTGGCCAAGGACGCCCGCCAAGTGCCCGACACGCCCTGCCCTTGGCTCGACGGCCTGTACGTCAACAGCGGCCACGGTTCCCGAGGCCTGATCACCGCGCCGCTGTCCGGCGAATTGATCGCCGCCTGGCTGGAGAACGAACCGCTGCCGCTGCCGCGAGGCGTAGCCGAGGCGTGTCATCCGAACCGGTTCACGCTGCGGGCGGTGATTCGAGGCAAGGCCTGAACTCTACGCCCCCCCACCCGTCGGCTTATAACGCATCGATATAAAACTCACAGCCATCCCACCGGTCAGTTCCTGAGTACCCGCCCTTTCGGCGTGTATGGCTTGACCCCCTCCCCAACGGAAAAACCGGTAAGGACTTATGTGCGGATTAGCTGGAGAGTTACGTTTCGATCAACAACCTGCGGACCTTGCGGCCGTAGAGCGCATCACCCATCACCTGGCCCCTCGCGGCCCCGACGCATGGGGCTTTCATAGCCAGGGGCCGATAGCCCTCGGCCATCGGCGCTTGAAAATCATGGACCTGTCCGACGGCTCGGCGCAGCCGATGATCGACAATCAATTGGGCCTGTCCCTGGCGTTCAACGGTGCGATCTACAACTACCCGGAACTGCGGGCCGAACTCGAAGGCCTGGGCTACGCCTTTCATTCAGGTGGCGACACCGAAGTGCTGCTCAAGGGTTATCACGCCTGGGGCGAAGCGCTGCTGCCCAAGCTCAACGGCATGTTCGCCTTCGCCATCTGGGAACGCGATGCCAAGCGGCTGTTCATCGCCCGCGACCGTCTCGGCGTGAAGCCGCTATACCTGTCACGCACCGGCCAGCGCCTGCGCTTTGCCTCGGCATTGCCGGCACTGCTCAAGGGCGGCGACATCAACCCGGTGCTCGATCCGGTCGCCCTGAATCACTACCTCAATTTCCATGCGGTCGTCCCGGCGCCTCGCACCTTGCTGGCCGGCATCGAAAAGCTGCCGCCGGCCACCTGGATGCGCGTCGAGGCGGACGGTAGCACCGAGCAGAAAACCTGGTGGACGCTGCCCTACGGTCCTCGGCCCGATGAGCAGAACCTCAATCTGGAAGACTGGATCGAACGCGTGCTGGACAGCACCCGCGAAGCGGTCGCCATCCGCCAGCGCGCCGCCGTCGATGTGGGCGTGTTGCTATCGGGCGGCGTGGATTCGAGCATGCTCGTCGGCTTGCTTCGTGAGGTTGGCGTCGAAGACCTGTCCACCTTCTCCATCGGCTTCCAGGACGCCGGTGGCGAACGCGGTGACGAATTCCAGTATTCGGACTTGATCGCCAAGCACTACGGCACCCGCCACCATCAGTTGCGCATCGATGAAAAAGAGATCATCGAACAGCTGCCGGCCGCGTTCCGTGCCATGAGCGAACCGATGGTCAGCCACGACTGCATCGCCTTCTACCTGCTCTCGCGGGAAGTGGCCAAGCACTGCAAAGTGGTGCAAAGCGGCCAGGGCGCCGACGAACTGTTCGCCGGCTACCACTGGTACCCGCAAGTGGATGGCGCCAGCGATCCTTATGCGGCCTATCGCGCGGCGTTCTTCGACCGCAGCTACGAGGAATATGCCGCCACCGTGCAACCCAAGTGGATGACGGCCAACGATGCGGCCGGTGACTTCGTCAAGGCGCATTTCGCCCAGCCGGGCGCCGATGCCGCAGTGGACAAGGCCTTGCGCCTGGACAGCACGGTGATGCTGGTGGACGACCCGGTCAAGCGTGTCGACAACATGACCATGGCTTGGGGCCTGGAAGCACGCACGCCGTTCCTCGACTACCGGCTGGTGGAGCTTTCCGCCCGGGTACCGGCGAAATTCAAGCTGCCCGATGGCGGCAAGCACGTGCTCAAGGAAGCGGCCCGCCGGGTGATCCCGAGCGAGGTCATCGACCGCAAGAAAGGCTATTTCCCGGTGCCCGGCCTCAAGCATCTCGAAGGCAACACCCTGGCCTGGGTCCGTGAGCTGCTGCTGGATCCGAGCCAGGATCGCGGGCTGTTCAATCCGACCATGCTTGACCGCCTGCTGACCGACCCCAACGGCCAACTGACGCCGTTGCGCGGCTCGCGGCTGTGGCAATTGGCGGCGCTGAACCTGTGGCTCAGCGAGCAAGGAATCTGACTGATGAAACCCCATTCCACCCTTCACAACCAACGACTTCTGCGCGGCCAACCGCCGTCCTATGAACGCTTGCAGGCACGCTTGGCCGAAGACGGCAGCGAACTGGGTGCCGACCCCATCGCCGTGCATTGCGGCTGGGGTCGGCTGCTGATCGGCCATACCTTCCCGGACCCGGCGAGCCTGGCCCAGGAACTGCTCAACGAACAACCCGGCGAACGTGACATCGCCCTGTATGTCGCCGCGCCGCAACAGGTGCTGGGGTTGGAACCGGCGCATCTGTTCCTTGATCCGTCGGACACCCTGCGCCTGTGGTTCAGCGACTATCGGCAAGCCACGCGGGTGTTTCGCGGCTTCCGGATTCGCCGCGCCCAGGGCGACAGCGACTGGCAGGCCATCAACCAGCTCTACCAGGCTCGGGGCATGCTGCCCATCGACCCGGAGCGACTGACCCCGCGCCATCAAGGTGGCCCGGTCTACTGGCTGGCGGAGGACGACGACACCGGCGCGGTGATCGGCAGCGTCATGGGCCTCAATCACCAGAAAGCCTTCAACGATCCGGAAAATGGCAGCAGCCTCTGGTGCCTCGCGGTCGACCCGCAGTGTTCACGCCCCGGCGTCGGGGAAGTGCTGGTGCGCCATCTCATCGAGCATTTCATGAGCCGTGGCTTGAGCTACCTTGACCTGTCGGTGCTGCACGACAATCGGCTGGCGAAAAACCTCTACGCCAAACTCGGTTTCCGCAACCTTTCGACCTTCGCCATCAAGCGCAAGAATGGCATCAACCAACCATTGTTCCTTGGGCCTGGCCCCGAGGCGCAGTTCAACCCCTATGCACGGATCATCGTCGAGGAAGCGCACCGTCGCGGCATCGAAGTGCAGGTGGATGACGCCGAGGCCGGCCTGTTCACCCTGGTGCACGGCAGCCGCCGGATTCGCTGCCGGGAATCGCTGAGCGACCTGACCAGCGCAATCAGCATGACGCTGTGCCAGAACAAGAGCCTGACCCACAAAGTGCTGAAAAACGCAGGCTTGAACTTGCCGGCCCAACAACTGGCGGGCAATGCCGACGACAATCTGGCGTTTCTCGATGAGCATGAACGGGTGGTCGTGAAACCGCTGGACGGCGAACAAGGCCAAGGCGTGGCGGTGGACCTGCGCACGATCGAAGAAGTGCAAGCCGCCATCGAAGCGGCCCGGCGCTTCGACAGCCGAGTATTGCTGGAAAGCTTCCACGAGGGCCTGGATTTGCGCATCCTCGTGATCGGCTTTGACGTGGTGGCAGCAGCGATCCGTCGCCCGGCCGAAGTGATCGGCGATGGGCAGCACACCATCGGCGCGCTCATTGAAGCCCAAAGCCGACGACGCCAGGCCGCAACCGGCGGCGAAAGCAAAATCCCGATGGACGCCGAGACCGAGCGCACCCTGACCGCGGCTGGCTATGACTACGACAGCGTACTGCCCAAGGGCGAGCACCTGTTCGTACGGCGCACGGCGAACCTGCACACGGGTGGCGTCCTGGAGGACGTGACAGCGATCCTTCACCCAACCCTGGCCGATGCGGCGGTCCGTGCGGCACGGGCCCTGGACATTCCCATGGTCGGCCTGGACCTGCTCGTCCCGGCCGCCGATCAACCGGAATACGTGTTCATCGAAGCCAACGAACGCGCCGGGCTGGCCAATCACGAACCACAACCCACCGCCGAGCGCTTTGTGGATTTGTTGTTCCCCCATAGCCAGGCGGTGGTCTGAGATATCCATGGCGAGGGAGCTTGCTCCCGCTGGGCCGCGAAGCGGGCCTCCTGATTTGCCCGAAGCATGCGACTGTTTCGCAGCCGAGTGGGAGCAAGCCCCCTCGCCATGGGGTCGCTCATTCCAATATTCCGCGAGGAGTTTCCATGATCAGTAAAATTCCCGAACCGGATCTCGAATACTTGCAAAAAGTCTTGCTGGAAATGCTAGCCATTCCCAGCCCGACCGGTTTTACCGACACCATTGTCCGTTACGTCGCCGAACGGCTCGAAGAGCTGGGCATTCCATTCGAAATGACCCGGCGCGGCACGATCCGCGCGACGCTCAAGGGCCGCAAGAGTAGCCCCGACCGCGCGGTGTCGGCGCACCTGGACACCATCGGGGCTTCGGTCCGGGCCATCAAGGACAACGGTCGCCTGACACTCGCCCCGGTGGGCTGCTGGTCCAGCCGGTTTGCCGAGGGCAGCCGGGTCAGCCTGTTCACCGACTCCGGTGTGATTCGTGGCAGCGTCCTGCCGTTGATGGCGTCCGGTCACGCATTCAACACGGCCGTGGATGAAATGCCCATCAGCTGGGACCACATCGAACTGCGCCTGGACGCCTACTGCGCCACCCGCGCCGACTGCGAGACCCTGGGCGTCGGCATCGGCGACTACGTGGCCTTCGATCCCTTGCCGGAGTTCACCGAAAGCGGCCATATCAGCGCCCGGCACCTGGACGACAAGGCCGGCGTCGCCGCATTGCTGGCGGCGCTGAAGGCCATCGTCGACAGCGGTGAGGAACTGCTGATCGATTGCCATCCGCTGTTCACCATCACCGAAGAAACCGGCAGCGGCGCGGCGGCGGCGCTGCCCTGGGACGTCAGCGAGTTCGTCGGGATCGACATCGCGCCGGTCGCACCGGGCCAGCATTCCAGCGAACACGCGGTGAGCGTGGCCATGCAGGATTCTGGAGGTCCCTACGACTACCATCTGTCACGGCACTTGTTGAAACTGGCCAAGGAAAACGAGCTCCCAGCGCGCCGCGACCTGTTTCGCTACTACTTCAGCGACGCCCATTCGGCGATCACCGCCGGCCACGATATCCGCACCGCCCTGCTCGCCTTCGGCTGCGACGCCACCCATGGCTACGAACGCACCCACATCGACAGCCTGGCGGCCCTCAGCCGCTTGCTCGGCGCCTATATCCTCAGCCCACCGGTGTTCGCCAGTGATGCGCAGCCGGCCCAGGGTTCACTGGACCGCTTCAGTCACCAGATCGAACACGATGCGCAAATGGAAAGCGACACCCGGGTGCCTTCAGTGGATAGCTTGATTGGGCAGCGTTCGGATAGCTGAATTTGCGTCTCGGTGCAGACACGATTGTGGGAACGGGCTTGCTCGCACAAGCGGCAGGTCCGCCAGCATCAATGTTGAATGTAGCGCCGCTTCAGCGAGCAAGCCCGCTCCCCCAGGGATATGCACCAAAGCCCGGGCTAGCCGCCACAGCTCATCCGCCGTAGCATCCGCCCATTAGTTAGCGGAGCCCTATCATGCTGATCCCCCATGACCAACTCGAAGTCGACACCCTCACCCGCCTGATCGAAGACTTCGTCACCCGCGACGGGACCGACAACGGTGACGACACGCCGTTGGAAACCCGCGTCCTGCGGGTTCGACAGGCCCTGGCCAAACGCCAGGCGATGATTGTCTTCGATCCGGAAAGCGAACAATGCCAGCTGATGCTCAAGCACGATGTGCCCAAGCATCTATTCGATTGAACAAGCCTTGCGTGCCGCCTGGGCCTTTTTCCTCTGGATCTTGTCGTAGATTTCGGAACGATGCACATCGACGTGTCGTGGTGCTTCCACGCCGAAACGCACGGTGCTGCCGCTGACCGACAGCACGCGGACGGTAATGTCATCACCAATGGATATCAACTCACCTACAGCGCGGCTTAGTACGAGCATGGTTCTTGTCCTTAAGAATGTCTGGACCTCGACCATGCCCGGCCAGTTTTCCGGGCACAAGACACTGGCGCTAATTCAGTAATCCCCTACACCCAGGGAACCCGGTAGCTGAAGGAAATGTCCTGCAAAAAACCGTTTATCGCCCCCAAATCACGGCCCGGAAAATCGTGGGCCAAACAGAATCACCCCTGCCCCCAACACACAGAGCGCCACGCCGATCCAGTCGGAAGCAAGCGGCCGCGCGCGCTCGATGACGGCCAGCCAGCCGATGGATGCGACGATATAAATACCCCCATAGGCCGCATAGGCGCGGCCAGCGTACGTGGCTTCGATGCGGGTCAACAAAAGGGCGAACAGTGTGAGGCTAAGCAGCGCCGGTGCAATCCACCAAGCGCTCTTGCCTTGGCGCAACCACATCCAGAAGGCATAGCAACCGGCGATCTCGAAGAGCGCGGCGAGAAAAAACCACAGATAGTTGAGCATTAAGCGGTCCATCAGGAAGGCACGAAGGCACCATCCTGATAGATGCCGGGAAGGCAGGTCAACTCAGGGTTTGTCGAGCCTTGGCGCGCATTTTGTCAGCCATGGAGGTCATTTCATCGTAGAGCAGCTGTGGATTCTTCTGCTTCATGGCCCAGGCCGCACGCCCCTGTTCGTGGGGCAGGATCATGAACTGACCTTCGGCAACGTGCTGGTAGATGTAATCGGCAATGTCCGCGGCAGTGATGGGCGAGCTTTCCAGCAATTTGCCCACCTGGGCCTTCATGGCCGGAGTCGGCCCACGGAACGAGTCCAGCAAATTGGTCTGGAAAAATGATGGGCAGACCACGTGCACACCGATTTCCTGCTGCGCCAGTTCGATCAACAGGCTTTCCGACAACGCCACCACGCCGGCCTTGGCCACGTTGTAGTTGCTCATGGCAGGGCCTTGCATCAGGGCTGCCATGGAGGCGATGTTGATAATTTTTCCGCGACTTTTTTCCAGCAGCGGCAGGAACGCCTTGCAGCCCTTGACCACGCCCATCAAGTTGATCGCTATCTGCCAGTCCCAATCTTCAAGCGACAGTTCGCTGAAGAATCCACCGGAAGCCACTCCGGCGTTGTTGACGATGATGTCAATGCCGCCGAGCTTTTCCTCGCAGGCTTGGGCAAACGCGGTGAGCTGGCTGTAGTCGCGCACATCGCAGCGTTGGACAAAGCCGTCGCCGCCCGCTTCGCGAACCAGCCGGAGGGTTTCCAGAAGGCCTGGCTCACTGACATCGGATAAGGCCAGGCGCCAGCCTTCGCGCGCCCAGCGCAGGGCGATTTCGCGTCCCAGGCCAGAGCCGGCGCCGGTGATCATCATGCGATTTTGCATAGGGAAACAGCCTTGTTGTTCCGGGAGAGATAGGCCGAGTGTAGCGAAGGACCCGGTCCGACCCACGTTCCATCAGAGTGCTGAATGGCGGGGGCAAACCGCAGGAGGGTTTGTGTCGCGTGTGCATAAGTGACGGACTTTGAGCGACGCTTTACGGCAATAATAAAAAACTTTGAATTTTTTACAGGACGTTACGGTCGGATTTGATAAGCCGCCCGGATTTAACGCATGCGCGCTGGCAGTTGAAAGTTACATCACTGACGAACTGACCAATAAGGAAATCAACAATGGGCACTATTCTTATCATCATCCTGATCCTCCTGCTGATCGGTGGCCTGCCGGTCTTCCCGCACTCCAGAAGTTGGGGTTACGGGCCGTCCGGTATCATCGGCGTAGTCTTGGTGGTGCTGTTGATCTTGCTGTTACTCGGCAAGATATAAATACCAAGTGCAAAAAAAAAGAGGCCCTCGTGGCCTCTTTTTTATTGTCCGCCGTTCTCAGTCCGGCTGGCCGTCAATAACCCCGGCCGTGTTATCCAGCAGACTCTTGGTCGCGGTTTGCAGGAACGACTCGAGCTTGAGCTTCATCTCAGCGGTTTCAGGTGCATCCTGGATGATCTCTGCATGCGGGTTGGCACCCAGTTGGTAGCGGAACAGCTTCGGTGCCATCGACTTTTCCTCCGGCAACATCAGGACCTTATCGTCGTGGATCAGGGCAGTGGTCTGGTCGCTACCCGACGGTTTGATTACGCCAAAGCCGGTATCGCCTGGCGGCAGGTTCAACAAGTCGCGGCCCCAGCACTGGTTGCGCACTTCCCCGCCGAGCCGGCCCATGATGGTCGGAACGATATCGACCTGGGTGCCTACGGTGTGATTGAGCTGGCCGAACTTCTCCTGGACGCCCGGCCCGATCAGCAGCATCGGCACGTTGAAGCGGCCCAGGTCCATTTCGCTGATCTGGCGTTCGTTGCCGAAGCCATGGTCGCCGACCACGACGAACAGGGTTTCCTTGAAATACGGCTCCTTGCGCGCCTTCTCGAAGAACTGGCCCAGCGCCCAATCGGAGTAACGCATGGCGGTGAGGTGTTCGTTCAGGCGGCCACGGTCTGTGACCGGCTCGACCGGCAACGGCGTTGGCAATGCGTACGGCGTGTGGTTGGACAGCGTCTGCAGCAACGCGTAGAACGGCTTGCCGTTTTCCCGGGCCTTGAGTTCGATCAGGCCACGGTCGAACATGTCCTGGTCGGACACACCCCAGGTCGGGTCCGAGAACACCGGATTCACGAAATCGTTACGCCCGATGAACGTGGTCATGCCTTGGCTGCTGAAGAAACCGGACTGGTTATCCCAGGCAAAATCGCCGTTATAGACATACACATCGTCGTATTGGCGGGCGCTGAGCAACTGTGGCAGACCCGACAGTTTGTGGCTGCCTTCCGGCGTCTGCATCAGGTATTCGAAGCCTGGCAGGTTCGGGAAACAGGCCATGGTAGCGAACATGCCTTGATGGGTGTGGGTGCCGTTGGAGAAGAAACGGTCGAACAGCAAGCCTTCCTTGGACAGTTTGTCCAGGTAAGGCGTGATGTTGCCCGGCGCGCCCAGGGCGCCGACAGAATGACCGGCCATGCTCTCCATGAGAATCACGACGACGTTCTTGATCGGCAGCGTCTTGTCGGCCGGCGGCGTGTAGTCGCGGCGCACAGCGGCCGTCTCGGTGTCGACGAGTTTATCGTCCGGCAGCAACAGCATGTTCCGCACGGTCTGCTGGGCCAATGGCTGCTCGAGGGTAGCTTTCCAGATATTGTCTCGGTCTTCGGACATTCGGCTCTTGGCCGCCGCCACCAGGGACAACGTTCCATTGAGGCCCAACTGGTTGGCGAAATTCGAGTCGGTGGTATAGACATCGCCCCAACGCAGTGGAGGGCCTTGGCGCAGGGTGCCGCGAGCTGCGGCCACGGCTACCAGCAAGCAGACCATGAATACCACGACACGGCCGTACCACGGCGCGATCTGCCGTGTGCCGATGCTGCCACCGCTGAAAGGTCCACGCGGACGCGTGGCGCGGTCGGCGCCCTTGAAGGCCAAGCTCAGGATGATAGTGCCGCCGGCCCAGGCCAGCAGATAGCGCACCACGGGAAACCCGTACCAGAGCATGCTCATTACGGTTTTCGGGTCTTCCTTCACATACTGGAAGACCAGGCCATTGAGGCGCTGGTGGAACTCGCGATAGAAGTCCATCTCCATCAAGCCCAGGAACAGGGCGATGCTGGAGGTAACGGTCAACCAGAAACGAAAGAATCCGCGTGCGGCCATGGCCCGCGCGTTGAACAACGCCAGCAGCAGCGGAATGCACAGATAAACGACCAGGCGCAGGTCGAAGCGCAAGCCATTGGCGAAGGCTTCGACGAAGGTGGAAGCCGGCGTATCGAGGATCATCTCGCGGTTGTAGACCAGCAACGCAACACGCAGCAGGCTTAGCATGGCCATCATGACCAAGGCACAGAGCAACGTATAGGCGAGGTGCGATTTGACGGTCGGTTGCAGCAGGCGATGTGTGGTGCGCTGCTGGCTCAGGGCGTCCTGGATTGCCATGTCGTTTGGGGACCTATTGGAATTAGAAGAACAAAAGAACAACGGCGCGCCCTACTTCAGGCCAATGTGGCGCCGGGGCTTTCGCAAAGGCGCGAAACTTGAACGAGCGGCCATGGCGTAGCCATTAACTAACCGCCGAACTCGAAGCGCGTGGGATTGTCCGCAAGGTCCGGTGAAAATTTCGTTTAAAGAGTATTTGGCAATACAAAAGCGCCCACTCACCCGAGTCGAGCGCCTGTTGTGGCGAGGGGACAAATCCCCTCGCCACAACAGCATCTCGCGATAACTTCCAGGATTTCAGTCATTGCTCGGCTTATTGATCGCCTGCAGCACATATTGCGGCATGGCGAACGCACCGATATGAATCTCGGGGTTGTAGTAGCGCGTCACGATACCGCTGCCGATAAAGCGCTCGCGCAGGGTTTCACGGGAAAGCTTGCGGTAAGAGGCATCTGTCGCCCCCCAGGCAAAGGTCATAGCGCCGCCGATGTAGGTCGGCACGGCAGCCTGGTAAAAATGCCAATCGGCGAACAGGCCATGCAAGCGCCCGGCGGTGGTCTGGACTTCGCTCAGTTGCATGAACGGCGTACCGTTCTGGGTTACCAGGATCCCGCCTTCGTTCAGGCAGCGGTGGCAAGCCTGGTAGAAGTTCTCCGAGAAAAGTACTTCGCCCGGCCCGATCGGGTCGGTGGAATCGGAGATGATGACGTCGAATTTTTCCTGGGTCGTGGCCACGAAACGCATGCCATCGTCGATCACCAGGTTCAAGCGCGGATCGTCATAGGCGCCCTTGGAGTGGTTGGGCAGGAATTCCTTGCACATGTCCACGACCGTGCCGTCGATCTCCACCATGGTGATGTGCTCGATGCCCACATGCTTGGTCACTTCGCGCAGCATGCCGCCGTCGCCCCCACCGATGATCAGCACGCGCTTGACCGCACCATGGGCCAGGATCGGCACGTGGGTCAGCATCTCGTGGTAGATGTATTCGTCGGCTTCGGTGGTCTGGATCACACCGTCCAGGGCCATGACCCGACCCATCCGCGGGTTTTCGAAGATCACCAGGTGCTGGTGCTCGGTGCGCACTTCGTGCAGCAGCTTGTCCATGCGAAAACGTTGGCCGTAGCCTTCGTAGAGGGTTTCCAGGTAATCGCCGGTCGGGGTGGTCGTCATGGTCAGGTGCTCCGATAAATACGCGGTTGCCTAATGAGGCTCGCAAAGGCGCGCATTCTACGACGCTGGGGATGACAGGTCGAACCTTCAACACACTGACGCCACAACGCAGCCTTTGTGGCGAGGGAGCCTGCTCCCTAGCCACAAACAATCCGCAGTTCGGCGTCAGTGAAACTTCTGCCCGAGCCCAGCCGGCACGCCTTCGATGGTGGTCTCTTCCCACGGCCCGTTCGGGCTCACGGAGCGACTCCAGCCGTTGTTCCAACGGTAATACGTACGCTGGCGGTAAAACGTATTGGGCTGCTTATCGAGCACATAGACCCCGAGCTTGGCATCCCAGTGGCTATTGCCACCCGGTGGCGGGGCAAAACTGGCGGAGGTGCGCGGCAGCGGCTTGGCCGGTTTGTTCGGCGTCACTGGTTTGCCGGGCGCGGTCGACGGAGCCGGTTTGTTGGTCGGCGTCGAGGGCTGTATGGGTGGCAGCGGTGCCGAAGGCTCGGGCGGGCGCTGGACCGCACAAGCGCTCAGCCCCAGAACGAGCGTGAGCAGGGTGAGACGAGCGATGGCGGTCATGGTGCGGGTTCCTGTCATTGGTCCGGACTGTCGATGGTCAATTGCTGCGGCGCGGTGGTGCTGCTCGCCAAGGGTTGGCTGCGACCGATCCACTCGCCGGCGGTCGGTTGACCGGCTCGGGATATGCGCGCCACCAGTTGGACTTCGGGGAAGTTCGACAGTTTCAGCTGCGGCATCATTGCGTCAGCGTCCCCCAGCTCGACGCTGGCCGGCAGGTCGGCGACAGTCAGGCGCTTGGCCGCCAGCGGTGCCGGCGGACCGGAAACGGCGCGGGCGAAAATGAACACGCTGTCGCCCGGCTGCACCTTGGCTTTCAGGGCCGGAGCCAGCTCGACGCGAACCTTGAGCAAGGCCGCGGCCTTGGCCGGCGGCGCCTGGGCGACCTTGCCACCACCGGCCTGGAGTTTCTCGGTGGCACGGGTAATCCCGCCCTGCAACGCTTCACGGGATCGATCGCCTTCGGGCAACTGCGCCAGCAAGCGTCCCCAATAATCGATCGCCTCCTGATAACGCTCGCCTTCAAACGCGGCGATGCCCAGCAGGCCAAGGCTGGTCACTTCCTTGGGATCGAGCTTCAGCGCTTCGTCGGTCAAGGCCTGGACCTTATCCGACCATTTCTTGCCGTCGGCAAAGTACTGCGCCTGGGCCCATTGGCCCAACAGCTCCGGCTGGCGACCCGCGACCGCCACGGTGCGCTCGAAAATCCTCGCCGCGTCCGCGGGCCGATCCTGGGCCATGTAGGTCCGGCCAAGGAAATACAAACCCTCGGCGGAATCCGGTTGCGCGGCCACAGCGCGCTCCAGGCGCAAGGTCATTTCTTCCATCGACTGCGGCGCCTGGGCGAATTCGCGAGTCAGCTCGACTTTGTCGCTGGCGCCGAAATGCAGGTACAACGCCAGGCCCAACACCGGCACCAGCACGGCGGCGAGCAAGGGTAAAGGCTTGCCCAGCCGGGACTCACGCGGCGCATCGGCGCCCTCGGTATCGGCCAGCAACTCACGGGCGGCCTCGGCGCGACCGGTGTCCAGTTGGGCCGCATTAAGTACGCCCTCCTCCCGCTCGGCCTGCAGTTCGGCGACCCGCTCCTGGTACAGCGCCACGTTCAGCGCGGTGCGGTCTTCCTCCAACTGGGCGCGACGGCCACGCAACACGGGGATCAACAGGAAACTCAGGGCAACCAGGAGAAGCAGACCTGCGGCGAGCCAGAAATCAATCATGCTTGGTTTTATCCAACAGTTGGTCGAGGCGCTGGCGCTCTTCGACAGAAAGCGTATCCGGGGCAGCGCTGCGCTGGACCCGGCGGCGACGCACGATCACCGCAATAACGACGAAACCACCGAGCAACAGCCCGGCGGGGCCGAACCAGAGCAGCGCGGTCTTGGACGTCAGGGCCGGGTTGTACCGAACGAACTCACCGTAGCGATCCACCATGAAATCGATGATCTGCTGGTTGTCCTTGCCCTCGCCGAGCATGCGGAAGATTTCCTTGCGCAGGTCGGCGGCAATCGGCGCGTTGGAATCGGCGATGTCCTGGTTCTGGCACTTGGGGCAGCGCAGTTCCTTGGTCAGTTCGCGAAACCGCTCGCGCTCGGCGTCGTTGGCGAATTCATAGGTATCGATGGCGGCATGGGCCACGCCCGCCAGGCTCAAGCCGAGGACGGCAGCGGCTAACCAGCGCTTCATGGCTTGGCCTCGTCCACCAGCGCCTGGTACTTGGCCGCCAGTTTCTCGCGCCAGACCTGTTCGTCGATCACACCGACGAACTTGTCGCGGATGATGCCCTTGGCGTCGATGAAGAAGGTTTCCGGCGCACCGTAGACACCGAGGTTGAGGCCGAGGGTGCCTTCTTCGTCGCGGATATCCAGTTGGTACGGGTTGTGGAACTCAGCCAGCCACTTCAAGGCGTCGGCATTGACGTCCTTGTAGTTGACGCCGTAGATCACCACGCCGTTCTGGGCCAGCTTGTTCAACACCGGATGCTCGACCCGGCAAGAGATGCACCAGGTGCCCCACACGTTGACCAGTGCAGGCTTGCCCAGCAGGTCGGCTCGGGTCAGCGTCCTGTCACCCTGCACCGAGGGCAGGGAAAACTCCGGGAACGGCTTGCCGATCATTGCCGAGGGCAACTCCGACGGATTCAGGAACAGCCCCCGATAGAGGAAAACCGCAACGATCAGGAACAGCGCCAGCGGCAATACCATCAACCAACGTTTCATGCAGGGGCTCCTGTCACACCCAGGGCTTCACGCACCCGGGTCTTCACTTTGACGCGATAACGCCGATCCAGCGCCGCCAGTACACCGCCCAGGCCGGTGAGCAAGCCACCAAACCAGATCCAGCGCACGAACGGCTTGACGTGGACACGCACCGCCCAGGCGCCATCGCCCAGGGATTCGCCTAGCGCCACATAGAGATCGCGGGTGAAACCGGCATCGATCCCGGCTTCGGTCATGACTGAGTTCTGCACGGTGTAGAGGCGTTTTTCCGGGTGCAGCACGGTAATTTCCTTGCCGTTGCGAAGGACCCGCACAGTGCCCTTGTCAGACGTGAAGTTGGGGCCCTCGAAGTGCTTGGCGCCCTCGAAGACGAACTGGTAACCGCCCAGGTCCATCGACTCACCGGGCGACAAGCGGAGGTCACGCTCAGCGCTATTCTGGCTGGACAGGACCACGCCAAGGGCGCAGACAGCGATGCCAAGGTGGGCAAGCTGCATGCCCCAATAGCTGCGCGTCAGTGTCGGCAAGCCTTTGATCAAACCCTTATGGCGCGTCTTGTCGAAGATGTCCCGGACACCGGCCAGCAACACCCAGGCCGCCAGCACGAAGGTGGCCAGTACCGCCCAGTTGAAATCGCCATAGGCGATACCGGCGACGATGGCCAGGGCTGCCGTGCCCAACAGCACCGGCGTCAGCATGCCCAGCAGCCATTTGACCGGGGTGTCTTTCCAGCGCACCAGCACACCGACCGCCATCACCACCATCAGGATCGCCATCAGCGGAATGAACAGCGCGTTGAAATACGGCGGGCCGACCGACAACTTTGCGCCGGACAACGCGTCGAGCACCAGCGGGTACAACGTGCCAAGCAGAATCATCGACGCGGCTACCACCAGCACCAGGTTGTTGCCCAGCAGCAGGGTTTCCCGTGACCAGAGGTTGAAGCCGACCTGGCTCTTCACCACGGGTGCCCGCAGGGCGAACAGCGTCAGCGAACCACCGACCACGAACATCAGGAACATCAGGATGAACACGCCACGCTCGGGGTCCGAGGCGAAGGCATGCACCGAGGTCAGCACGCCGGAACGCACCAGGAATGTCCCCAGCAGGCTCAAGGAAAACGCGGCGATGGCCAGCAGTACGGTCCAGCTCTTGAACACGCCGCGTTTTTCCGTGACGGCCAGCGAGTGGATCAGCGCCGTGCCGACGAGCCATGGCATGAAGGAAGCGTTTTCCACCGGGTCCCAGAACCACCAGCCGCCCCAGCCGAGTTCGTAATAGGCCCACCATGAGCCAAGGGTGATGCCGATGCCCAGGAACGCCCAGGCAACGATGGTCCATGGACGCGACCAGCGCGCCCAAGCGGCATCCAGGCGTCCACCGAGCAACGCGGCGATGGCGAACGCGAACGCCACTGAAAAACCGACGTAGCCCATGTAGAGCATCGGTGGATGGACGATCAGGCCGATGTCCTGGAGCAATGGGTTCAAGTCGCGCCCGTCGGTCGGTACTTGGGGCAGGATGCGCTCGAAAGGGTTGGACGTGACGATCAGGAACAGCAGGAAACCGGTGCTGATCATGCCCATCACCGCCAGCACGCGGGCGAGCATCACCTGTGGCAATTGCCGGGAAAACACCGACACCGCAAAAGTCCAGCCCGCGAGGATCAAGGCCCAGAGCAGTAACGAACCTTCGTGGGCGCCCCACACCGCGCTGAACTTGTAGTACCACGGCAAGGCGCTGTTGGAGTTGCTGGCGACGTACTCCACGGAAAAGTCGTCGACCATGAACGCATAGGTCAAGCAGCCGAAAGCGAAGAGCATGAACGCGAACTGTCCCCAGGCCGCTGGCTGGGCGAGACTCATCCACAAACGGTCGCCACGCCAGGCGCCGAGCAATGGCACCACCGCCTGCACGATGGAAAAACACAGGGCCAGGATCATCGCCAGATGGCCCAGCTCGGGAATGAAGATACCGGTGGTCATCGATCAGCCCTCCTTCACGGGAGCGGGCGCCGACTGGCCGCTGTCCTTCAAGGCCTTGGTCACTTCCGGCGGCATGTATTTCTCGTCGTGCTTGGCCAGCACTTCATCGGCCACCACTACACCGTCGGCGTTGAGCTTGCCCAAGGCGACGATGCCCTGCCCTTCGCGAAACAGGTCCGGGAGGATGCCGCGATAGGTGATGGTCACGGTCTTGTTGAAGTCGGTGACGTTGAACTTCACGTCCAGCGAGTCGCCGGAACGCACCAGCGAGCCCTGCTCCACCATGCCGCCGGCACGGATACGGGTGTCCTTGGGCGCTTCGCCATTGGCGATCTGGGTAGGGGTATAGAACAGGTTGATGTTCTGCTGCAGGGCACTGAGGGCCAGGCCGACCGCAGCGCCGACGCCGACCAGGATCGCCAGGATGATGACAAGACGTTTTTTGCGCAGCGGATTCACTGACCGTTCTCCCGGCGCAGACGACGCGCCTCTTGTTGCAGATACCGCTTGCGGGCCAGGATCGGCGCCGCCACGTTGAGAGCCAGCACTGCCAGGCAGATGCCGTAGGCTGACCAGACATACAGGCCGTGATGGCCCATGGCGAGGAAATCGCCGAATGAAGCGAAACTCATCGAGCGGCCTCCAGGCTGTTCTGTACTTCGGCCTTCACCCAACTGGCCCGGGACTCGCGCTTGAGCACTTCCAGGCGCATGCGCAGCAGCAGCACCGCGCCAAAGAAGCAGTAGAAACCCAGCGCGGCCAGCAACAGCGGCAGCCACATCTCGACGGGCATCGCCGGCTTTTCGGTGAGGGTGAAGGTCGCGCCCTGGTGCAGGGTGTTCCACCATTCCACCGAGTATTTGATGATCGGAATGTTGATCACCCCGACAATCGCCAGCACCGCGCAAGCCTTGGCGGCGCTGTCACGATTGCTGATGGCGTTGCCCAGCGCAATAAGACCGAAGTACAGGAACAGCAGGATCAGCATCGACGTCAGTCGCGCATCCCATACCCACCATGAGCCCCACGTCGGCTTGCCCCAGATCGCCCCGGTGACCAGCGCCACGGCGGTCATCCAGGCGCCGATGGGGGCCGCGCACTGCAGGGCGACATCGGCCAGTTTCATCTTCCACACCAGCCCGACCACGCCGCAAACCGCCAGCATCACGTAGATCGACTGGGCCAGCATCGCCGTCGGGACGTGGATATAGATGATGCGGAAGCTGTTGCCCTGTTGGTAGTCCGGTGGCGCGAAGGCCAGGCCCCAGGCCAGGCCGATACCGATCAGCAACAGGGCAGCAATGCTCAACCAGGGCAACATTCTGCCGCTGATGCCGTAGAACCACTTGGGTGAGCCGAGCTTGTGAAACCAGGTCCAGTTCATTGCAGTTTCCATCACGGTTGCGGTTCGTTTTCACGTACCGCCGGGGCGGCCTTTACTTCCTGGGAAGTGGTCAATTCTTGACCAGGCCTCATTATTATTCGCCGACGCTGATCTTCAGGCCAGCGGCTATTGCAAAGGGTGTCAGGGTTATCGCCAGGGCGGTCAGGCTCCCAAGCCACAGCAGATAACCGGTTGCCGGCATACCTTGCAACGCCGCCTGCAAGGCGCCACTGCCAAGGATCAACACCGGTATGTAAAGCGGCAGGATCAGCAGGGCCAGCAACAAGCCTCCGCGCTTGAGCCCCACCGTCAGCGCCGCGCCCACCGCGCCGAGCAAGCTCAGCACCGGCGTGCCCAACAACAGCGACAACAGCAGCACCGGCATGCAAGCGGCAGGCAGGCCCAGCATCATCGCCAGCAACGGTGAAAGCAGCACCAGCGCCAGGCCGGAAAAAACCCAGTGTGCCAGTACCTTGGCCAAAACCAGAAGGGCCAGGGGGTGCGACGAAAGGACCCACTGTTCCAGGGAACCGTCCTCGAAATCACTGCGGAAAAGCCCGTCCAGCGAGAGCAGGACCGATAAAAGCGCCGCCACCCAGACCAGCCCAGGCGACAAGGTTTGCAACAATTGAGTCTCGGGACCGACCGCCAGCGGGAACAAGGCGATGACGATTGCAAAGAATACCAGCGGGTTGGCCAGTTCGGCCGGACGACGGAACAACAGGCGCGCTTCACGGGCGAGCAACAGGCCAAAGACACTCATACCGCCCAGTTCCCCAGGTCAATGCTGCGATAACCGGAGGGCATCCGGGCCAAGGTGTGGTGGGTGGTCAGCAGCACCATGCCGCCGTTCTCGCAATGGCGGGCCAAGTGCTCTTCCAGTTGCGCCACGCCCTGCTTGTCCAGGGCAGTGAACGGCTCGTCGAGGATCCACAGCGGCGGGCTCTCCAGATACAGCCGGGCCAAGGCCACGCGGCGCTGCTGGCCGGCCGACAGGGTGTGGCTCGGAACGTCCTCGAAGCCTTTCAGTCCTACCGCCGCCAAGGCCTGCCAGATCGCCTCGCGCCCTGCTGGGCGGTGCAGCGCGCAGAGCCAACTGAGGTTCTCCTCGGGGGTCAGCAGGTCCTTGATGCCGGCGGCATGGCCAATCCACAACAGATTGCGCGCCAGTTCGCTACGCTGGCTCTGCAGCGGCTGGCCGTTGAGCAGGATTTCACCGGCGGTGGGCTGCATCAGCCCGGCCAGCAGGCGCAACAGGCTGGTCTTGCCGCTGCCGTTGGGGCCACTGATCTGCACCATGTCGCCTTCTGAGAGTCTCAATTCGAGATTTTCGAAAAGCAGCCGCAGATCTCGCTCACAGGCGAGGCCGACGGTTTGCAAGAGAGGACTGGTCAAGGGATCACGGGCCTTATACGGTTCAAGTCGGCCGTGCAGCAGCCGTTAAAGTGATGCAGCATAGATGCATTGACGGACCGTTCCACAGAGCTGCGTCAAACAATTGCAAGGTTTTCGCCACTCTCTGGAAGGCGGGCGGCATTATACATGTGAAGCTCTACTCCCCAAGGTAATAACCGCAGATGACAGGCGACATGAACATCCCGCCGCTGCCCCAGCCCACGGCAACGACGCGTATGCCGACGGTAACGGGCGAGCTGCTCAAGCTGCTCGCACCGGCCGAAGGGCTGATCGGCCCGGGCCAGACCGCCAAGGCCGAGGTGTTGTCGCTCAAGCAAGCGGACCAGGCTTTCCAATTGCTGCTCAAGGTCACGCTGGAAAGCGGCCGGCAAGCCACCGTGCAAGCCACCAGCACCCAGCCATTGCCCCAGGGCACCAGCCTGGCCGTGACCCAGCCTTCGGCCAGCAACCTGGCGATTACCGTGCAACAGGCCCTTGCGTCCAGCGTCGCGACGCTGACCCGGATCGACACCACGCAGTTGCCCGTGGGCACCTTGTTGCAAGGCAAGGTACTGACCAGCCAGGCCTTGCCGCAACCGGCCGGCCAACCCGCCGTGTATCGCTCGCTGGTGAGCCTGCTCAACACCGCCCAGGCCGGTAGCACCCTGGACATCGACAGTCCGCAACCGCTGCGCATCGGCATGCTGTTGAGCGCCCAGGTGCAGGATGCACAAACATTGAAATTCGTGCCCCTGAGCAATCGCCAGGAGCAATTGGCGGTGAACCAGCAATTGGTGACCCAAGTGAGCCGCCAAGGCTCGCTGGACAGCTTGCTCAGCGCCCTGCAGAACCTTCCCGCCAGCGACGACACCGGCCCCGAGCTGCGCGCCGCGGTAACGCGCCTGCTGGCCGGCTTGCCGGACGTACAGCAACTGAGCACACCCAAGGGCCTGGCCCAAGCCATGGTCGCCAGCGGCGTCTTCCTGGAAAGCAAACTGCTGGCTGGCCAACCGCCAAGCCTGGCCCCGGACATGAAAAGTGACTTGCTGAAACTGATCGCCCAGCTGACCCCCGCCCTGCCCGCTTCCACCAATCTCTCCGCGGTGATCGCCGCCAATACATTGGCCCAGGCGCTCCCCAGCTTTGTCCGCAGCGCCCTGGGGATGCTCGGCCAGGTCAGCGCCAAGCCACAACCCACCAGCTTTCCGCTGCCTGCGCGACTATTGAAAGGCCAGGACGAAGAAGGCGACCTGGAACATCTGCTGCGCCTGGCAGCCGCCGCCGTTTCGCGCCTGCAAAGTCATCAACTGTCGAGCCTGGAGCAGACGGGACTGACGGATGACGGCCGGTTGATGAGCACCTGGCAATTGGAGATCCCGATGCGCAACCTGCAGGACATCGTGCCGTTGCAGGTCAAGTTCCAGCGCGAGGAAACCGCCGCCCGGGAACAACCGGACGAACGCCGCGAACACCCCGAACCGAAACAGCAGCTCTGGCGGGTCGAGCTGGCATTCGACATGGAACCGCTGGGGCCGCTGCAGATCCAGGCCCAGTTGCTCAGCGGCAGCCTGTCCAGCCAGTTGTGGGCAGAACGGCCCTATACCGCAAGCCTGATCGAACGGAACCTGACCGCACTGCGCGAGCGCCTGGTGACGTGCGGGCTGACCGTCGGCGATCTGGATTGCCACGTCGGCACTCCGCCCCAAGGCCCCAAGACCCGGCTGGAACAGCGTTGGGTGGACGAAACCGCATGACAACCCACACCGAACCCCGCCAGGCCATCGCCCTCAAGTACGACGGCCATCACGCCCCGACCCTTACCGCCAAGGGCGACGAAGCCCTGGCCGAGGAAATCCTGCGCATCGCCCGCGAAAGCGAAGTCCCGATTTATGAAAATGCTGAATTGGTGAAGTTGCTGGCGCGGCTGGAGTTGGGCGACAGCATTCCGGAAGAGCTGTACCGCACGATTGCCGAGATCATCGCGTTTGCCTGGAATTTGAAGGGCAAGTTTCCGCAGGGATTTGACCCGCATGCGCAAACTATCGAGAAAGACGTGACGGAACGTGGGGATGATTACTGATCGCGAACCCGATGCTTAGCTGAATATAAATCATAAAAACCCTTTGCCATTTTCGCTCTCGCGGCGTAACGAACAGACAACAGTAACACTACAAAACATATAAAACCAATCAACGCACTGAATGCTCTTTGCTCGAAAATAAACCCCTTCAATTTTGGCAACGCATCAGGCTCCAAACTGTAACAGATCACTTCCGCATCCTTGTCATTCAACCCAGCAATTTTTTTGTTACTACATGCCGCCGAATCAACGAAAAAAGCGGGCGTCCCGCGAGCCAACATAAAATCTTCAGCCGTTACCCCATCCGTCCAGAAAGTTGTTTCAGTTCCTTTGACCGTTAGGATTACCGACGTCTCGGCGAAGAGGTACGTCATCCCGAAAAGTGAAGGCACGGCCACCAATGAGACACATGCCACAAAAGCCCTTATGGACCTCATCCGAGGCTCATTAAAGTTCCATGGCTTACCCGATATCCATGCCCTCGCGAACGATAGGTCATTCAGGCTTTTATCATGATGCTCAAGCCACCTGAGTGTTTTACCCCACGTATCCCTGCTATTAAACTGAATCCCGCTCCGAAACCGAAAACCTTCCAAATCCCTAACTTGCAGCCAGTCCTTCTTTAACTCTGGATCATTGATAGCACCACCACCAATAAGCCGCCAGATCTTATCTAATAAAAAATGCGCCGACCTCGCACGTGAAACAGCCCAAGCCATACACATCAAAGTAAACAGCGCGAAAACGAAGGGCCCCACATCCCTCAACAGACTCACAACCTCAAGCATCGCTGCTTTGCCTTCAGGACTTACCATTTACAACCTCCTTTACAACTAACGAAATTCGAGCCCAGGCTCAACCTGGCATTCGGCGCACAGACGTCTCCAGGCCTATTGAGAATCGGCCGATCTCTGAAATACTTTAAACAATGTGCGCCAGCCCCAAAAAAACCAACGACACCCCCATCAAACAAGGACAAAATAAACCTCAACCTTCAACTGCAAAAAAGGACTGGGCAAATCTTTCCACTCGGATATTTTGCCCGTGCTTAATCCCCCGCAGATTCCGATCCTTGCCGAGCGATTTCACGCTCCAGCTTCATTATTTTAAGACGCTGAGCCAACAGTTGCTCCTGAGTATTTAGCGATTCAAGTTCGACTTCTGCTGCCGAAGCTGTTCCCGTACGTACAGCGTCCAGACGCTGTTGATCGCGCAGCAACTGGAGTTGTGAGGAGACTAAATATTGTTGTAGATCTGCTTGACCTTTCGCAGTGAGAACCTCTGACTGAGTTTTCGCCGAGGATAACTCTGAGACAGCCTTCTCATAGCCAAGCTGAGAATTTGCCTGCTCAAATGCTGTTCTACTGGCGGATACCACGTCCGCCTGTTTATCCTTTTGGAGCTGGAGGAATGTGCCAGCAGCGCTCTGGGCAGATGAAGAGGCAGCTTCAGCTTTTGATTTTGCCCGGAACACCAACTTACTTGGCGAACCCGTAGCCGGATTGAACGCCACCTCTATTAGATTGTCGTCAAAAGCAATGTTATCCAGATCAATGGATCCTATTGGTCCTAATTGAGGAACCTGAGTAACTCGTTCAATCAGGCGATAATAAACACTGTCCGACGGCTTATTTTTATACTTCACAACAACCGTTGCAGGAACCGGGATCCTATAGGCAATACCCAAATCGTCGAAGTCGGGGTCCAACTGCTCGTCACCAGAGGATACTTTTATTTGATCAACACTAAATACAACTATTGGGAGTTCAACCTCCTCAACCCTTACCGTGTTTCCGAACAGCGCCTCCAAACTGTTTTTCTTAATTATGACCTGACAAGCCGCCTCGGCAGCGCCGTTGCCATCCGAGCAGACATTACCTTTGCTCTTAGGAACGAATTCTCGAGCCGCAGCTACCGTTAGTTTAGTTTTTAACTTTTCTATTGCTGTTTGTATCTCGTCATACTTTGACGCCCCCAAGCCACTTAGAATAATTTCCCCCTCTTTTTTATACTTCTCTGCAAGCTGGGTCCTTTTTAGCAAGTTTCGCTTCTCGCCTTCATCTCCGAGCTTATCGTAGAACTCAATGAGGCTACCCAGAGCCACAACATCAAGCACTGATTGGTCAACCTTGGCTTTTGCTTCCGCTCGCTTTTTGTCGAGCACTTTTTCGCTTGCCAACTCCTTCTCTTTCGCTTTTTTCTCAGCCACCGCAGCAACTACTTTTTCACAAGGATCCTCCAGCTCCGCTACCATGGTTTGGACCTCCTTCAAGTCAGAGAAGCTGAGATTTCTTCCTTCAAATTTTCCCAGCTTTTCGAACAAACCGGGAGAGTCTAGTTTCAGATTGTTTTTTCCAGAGAGACTAAATTTTTGCCCAACCTTGAAATCCAAGCTCTTCACATCCTGATTTACCGCCAATCGGCGTGGGTGAAGCGGAATAGAAATCGCAGGTAATGCTACCGCCCTGGCAACACTGGCTATCGAAGATACCGAGTTAGCAAGAACAGCCCCTGACTGATCAGCTATCGAGGCGTTTACCCCGGTAAGCAATCCAGCGTCGGACAACTGGAAATCTGTATTTGTAATTTTAGTCCAAGCATTTAGTTTTTTATAATTCAATGTATACGCCTCTCCTCCCACCAATGATTCCGTCAATTCAGAGCTGACAACGGCCTCCATCAAAGCGTTCGAACCCTGGGCAGTACACCCTGTGACCTCAAAGGTCGCGGTCACTGTGAACTTTTTAGCGGGCAAACGATAAGTCAAGCCTGAAGGCGTCGTCGTTTGACCGGATATCTTCTTGCTTTCGAGAGAGGTACAGCTACTGAGAAAAAACAAAGACAGCGTAGTTGCGATTATTGATTTCACGCTCATGCTTGGCTGCTCCATATTTTACGTTTTTTTCTTCGATAGTAATTTGTCAAAATCTGGCGAAATGCGAGCCGCCCCATCAGATGCATGGATATGGACAAAACGTAGCAGCACATCCCAATAATAGCCAA
The DNA here is from genome assembly GCF_035751725.1 of Pseudomonas frederiksbergensis. Taxonomy (GTDB): domain Bacteria; phylum Pseudomonadota; class Gammaproteobacteria; order Pseudomonadales; family Pseudomonadaceae; genus Aquipseudomonas; species Aquipseudomonas frederiksbergensis_A. The sequence continues at coordinate 4,208,622 of NZ_CP142104.1, forward strand.
CTGACATCTTCCGTAATTTTTCCCGCTTTCGCCCCCAACATTTCACCCGAGGACCTCCGGGACGCTCCGGCAATTAAGCCAGATCAGGCTTCCTGCGAACGTATGGCAAAATATTCGCTGACTTTTCCGCGCATACAGACATCCCACACCAGAATCTTTTGAAAGGATTTTCGAGGAAGATCAAAGGTAACCGTCCAGACAACACTCGTCCTGGCGCAGTCACCTGAAACGACGATGCCCACCTAAATTAAAGTGTCAGAAGGAGATCAATAAAGAGACATGAGCGAACGTCGAAGGAACATGCTCAATTGAAGATTTGCTTTAGCAAGCGAGGCATGCCGGCCATTATCTGTACGGATACAAATTGCAGGGTTCAGATACCATACCGAGAGGACCGCATACTCGACTTGACGTCATAGGATTTCGAAGCGACTGGCGTTTATAAGGATTGGCGCCGAACGGCGATGACACTACCAGTATCGACGGAGACGCCAAATATCATCGAGGGCTTCGAACGAGCAATTTTGCTTCCGACAATACACGTCAGACGCTTTCAGCTTGCTCGCGATAATCAACTTATAGCCAACATCTCCGTTGACCGTCACACCGCTATCGCGAGCAAGCTTCCATAGGAGAAAAAGGCATCAGCCGCCCTTATGCAACTTGCTCATCAACTCCGCCTCGGCCTGGGTCAGGCCGCACGCCTGGGTCAGTTCGTCGATGCTGGCGCCCATGCCGACCAGTCGGGCGGCCTGGGCGAAGGACAGGCTGGAGGGGTCGCGCTGTTCCAACTGCGCCAGTTTGTCCGGCAACGGCGCGACCACGGCACGTAGCTCATGGAGCGCTTCGCCCATGCGCACGGTGCCGTTCTGATAGTCGTCGACACGCTTGGCCAGGTCCTTGATGCGCTGGTCGCGCAGCGCATCACCCTGGGCCTGCTGAGCGGCGATATCCCGCTGGCCACGTATGTAGGACAAAAACATCGCCAGCGTGCCTGCCCAGAAAAGGAACAGGACAATGACTGCTACCTCAAGAATCAAATCAGATACTCTCCAGTTCCGACCACTCTTCTTCGCTCATCATTTTTTCCAATTCGACCAGGATCAGCAACTCGTTGTTCTTGTTGCAGACGCCCTGGATAAACTTCGCCGACTCCTCGTTGCCGACGTTAGGCGCGGTTTCGATTTCCGACTGACGCAAGTAAACCACTTCGGCAACGCTGTCGACCAGGATACCGACCACTTGCTTGTCGGCCTCGATGATCACGATGCGGGTGTTGTCGTTGACGTCGGAGGAGTCCAAGCCAAAACGCTGGCGAGTATCGATGACGGTCACGACGTTACCGCGCAGGTTGATGATGCCCAGCACGTAGCTTGGCGCACCTGGAACCGGGGCGATCTCGGTGTAACGCAGCACTTCCTGCACGCGCATCACGTTGATGCCGTAGGTTTCGTTATCGAGCTTGAAAGTCACCCATTGCAAGATCGGATCTTCGGAACCCTTGAGAGACGACGCCTTATCATTCATACCCTGACCCCTCGAAAAACCGCCTGTGGCGGTGTGTGTTCTGTCCGGCGTCGCCCTGCGCCGCCGGTTGTCTTATTTCGGTTTCCGGACCGGCTTGGCGCCGTCCAGGTGTTTTGCCCCGCCGCTGGCGATCAGCTCCGCCAGTTCGGAAACGTCCAGCAAGGCGCACATGTGTTCGATCACCGTACCGGCCAGCCATGGCCGTTGCCCTCGATGGCTGCGCCATTTGATCTCGTTCGGGTCCAGGCGCAGCGAACGGCTGACCTGGTGCACCGCCAATCCCCATTCGTAGCCTTGCACTGAAATCACATATTGCAGGCCCTGGCGAAAATCATCGCGATAGCGGTCCGGCATGACCCAGCGCGCAGTATCCAGCACCTTCAGGTTGCCCGCCTGGCTCGGCAGGATTCCGAGGAACCATTCCGGCTGGCCGAACAACGGCGTCAATTCCTGCCCGGCCAGGGAATAAATCGATCCCAGGCAAACCAGCGGCACCGCCAGCGTCAAACCGGCCACGTCGAACAACAAACACTCGAACGGCTCGGCGGCCCACGCCGGACGGTCATCGACCTGCACCGGCGGCGGTGTGTTGCTCGGCGGCATGTGGATTTCCACCACCGGTGTCACCAGGCCCTGCAATAACGGCGCAACGGTGGAGACCGGCGACAGGATCGGTGCCGGCGCTTCCATTACTGCCAACTGCGCCTTGGCGGTCGGCGCCTCCACTGCTGCGGCACTCACTGAAGCCCGTGCATCACGGGCCTGTTCTTCGAGCACCGCGGCCTGGAACTCGTCCAGCGCAGGTTCGGCTTCGACAGGCTCGGGCAACGCCTGGACCGCGCTCGGCTGCGCTGGCAATTCATCGGTCGCTTCCTGCAACAGCCCATCCAGATAGGATTGCAAGGCCATTTGCGGGCGCGAAGTTGTCTTGATCGGGCGGTTCATGGGAACTGTGCGCCACTTGAAAAGGTTATCGGCATGGATACGGCAGGACTTGAGCGCCCGCAAGCAAGCACAACGTCTATGGAGAACTTCATCAACTCAAGCCACCTGCTGCGGAACGAGCTGCTGGGCCAGCAGATGCTTGAGAAGCGCGCGATAGGCCAGTACGCCACGGCTTTTGCCATCGAACTGTGAAGGGGTCACGCCGGCACGGCTGGCATCGCGCAGGCGGGTATCCACCGGGATGTAGCCTTGCCAGATGTCGTCCGGGTACATGTCGCGCAGCACCCGCAGGGTGCCGAGGGACGCCTGGGTACGACGGTCGAACAGCGTTGGCACGATGTTGAATGCCAGCGATTGCTTGCGCGAGCGGTTGACCATCGCCAGGGTGTTGACCATGCGTTCCAAACCTTTCACCGCCAGGTGTTCGGTCTGCACCGGAATCACCAATTGCTGGCTGGCAGCCAAGGCATTGACCATCAGCAGACCCAACAACGGCGGGCTATCGATGATCGCGTAATCGAAATCCTGCCACAGCTGCGCCAGACTCTTGGCGATCACCAGGCCCAGGCCGCTCTGGCCAGGCGATTGGCGCTCCAGAGTGGCCAGGGCCGTGCTCGATGGCAGCAGGGAGATCCGCTCGTCGCTGGTGGACAACAGCAACTGTCCCGGCAAGCCTTCGGGCACACTGCCCTTGTGCAAGAACAAGTCGTAGTTGCTGTGTTCCAGGCTGTCGGGATCGTAGCCGAAATAACTGGTCATCGAGCCATGGGGGTCCAGGTCGACGATGACCACGCGCTTGCCCGCCTCGGCCAGCAAACCGGCTAGAGCGATGGAGGATGTGGTTTTGCCCACACCACCTTTTTGATTGGCGACTGCCCAGACTCTCATTCGGATCGTTCCTCCCGGTCGAGACGGGCCCGACCGAGAAATAGCTCGGTTATAAAGCCGGTGACGTAGAATTGACGGCGTTCTGTCTATCCGGCGACTTGACCGGGGTCGGTGCAGTTTGTGTGCCAGCCCGCTTCAATGCCGCATCCGGTTTTGCATTGGCGGTGCCGGTACCCGTCAGGCTGCGACGCACATCGAGGTTGCGCGACACCACCAGCACCACCCGACGGTTGCGCGCGCGTCCCTCGGCCGTGGCGTTATTGGCCACCGGCTGGAACTCGCCATACCCCACCGACGCGAGGCGGCCCGGGTTGACGCCCTGCATGGCGAGCATGCGCACGATGCTGGCCGAACGAGCCGAAGACAACTCCCAGTTGGTGGGATATTGCGCGGTACGGATCGGTTGGTCATCGGTGAAGCCTTCGACGTGGATCGGGTTGTCGAACGGTTTCAGGATCGCCGCCACTTTATCGATGATGTTGAACGCCATATCGCTGGGCATGGCATCGCCACTGCCGAACAGCAGGCTGGAATTGAGTTCGATCTCAACCCACAACTCGTTGCCACGCACGGTCATCTGGTTGGAACTGATCAGGTCGCCGAACGCGGCGCTGATGTCATCGGCTATGCTCTTCAACGGATCGCTGCCACCGGCAATGCCGGCGTCGACCTGCTCGCTGTCCTTGACCAGCGGCTTGGCCGGGGTCGTCGTCTTCGGACGTTCTTCACCAATGGGAATCGGCTTGAGGGCGCGGTCCGAGTCAGTGAAGACGCCAATCAACGCTTCGGAAATGACCTTGTACTTGCCTTCGTTGACCGAAGAGATCGAATACATGACCACGAAAAAGGCGAACAGCAGCGTGATGAAGTCGGCGTAGGAAACCAGCCAGCGTTCATGGTTGACGTGTTCTTCACGATGTCTGCGACGCGCCATATTCCATATCCTCCATCAGTCCATGAAGCCCTGGAGCTTCAACTCGATGGAACGCGGGTTTTCACCTTCGGCGATCGACAGGATCCCTTCCAGCAGCATTTCGCGATAGCGCGACTGGCGCAACGCGATGGACTTGAGCTTGGCCGCGATCGGCAGCAACACCAGGTTGGCGCTCGCCACACCGTAGATGGTCGCGACGAAGGCCACGGCAATGCCGCTGCCCAGTTGCGAAGGGTCGGCCAGGTTGCCCATCACATGGATCAGGCCCATGACCGCACCGATGATACCGATGGTAGGCGCGTAGCCACCCATGCTCTCAAAGACTTTGGCCGCTTCGATGTCACGGCTTTCCTGGGTGTAGAAATCCACTTCCAGGATGCTGCGGATCGCTTCGGGTTCGGCGCCGTCCACCAGCAATTGAAGACCCTTGCGCGAATAGCTGTCGGGTTCGGCATCGGCCACCCCTTCCAGTCCCAGCAGGCCTTCCTTGCGAGCGGTCAGGCTCCAGTTGACAACGCGGTCGATGCCGCCGGCCAGGTCGACCCGAGGCGGAAACAGAATCCAGACCAATATCTGCATGGCGCGCTTGAACGCGCTCATCGGCGACTGCAACAGCGCAGCACCGATGGTGCCACCGAGCACGATCAACGCGGCCGGGCCGTTGGCCAACGCGCCGAGGTGCCCGCCTTCCAGATAATTGCCACCGATGATGGCGACGAACGCCATGATGATGCCGATCAGGCTGAGCACATCCATTACAGGCACGCCTCGACCAGATGTTTACCCATGTCGTCCAGGCTGTAGACCGCGTCGGCCAGGTCGGCCTTGACGATCGCCATGGGCATGCCATAGATCACGCAACTGGCCTCGTCCTGGGCCCAGATCGCGCTGCCGCCCTGTTTGAGCAGGCGCGCGCCTTCGCGACCATCGGCGCCCATGCCGGTGAGCACCACCGCCAGAACTTTGTCGCCGTAGGATTTCGCCGCGGAACCGAAGGTGATGTCCACGCAAGGTTTGTAGTTCAAGCGCTCGTCGCCCGGCAGGATTTTCACCGCGCCACGACCATCGATCATCATCTGCTTGCCACCCGGCGCCAACAGCGCCAGGCCTGGCCTCAGGATGTCGCCATCCTCGGCTTCCTTGACGCTGATGCGGCAAAGTTTGTCCAGGCGCTCGGCGAATGCCTTGGTGAATGCGGCGGGCATGTGCTGGATCAATACGATCGGCGCCGGGAAATTCGCTGGCAGCTGGGTCAGGACCCGCTGCAGTGCCACAGGACCGCCCGTGGAAGTGCCGATGGCGACCAGTTTGTAGGCCTTGCGCTTGGGCGCTGGCGACGACGGGCTGGCGGGCGCCGGACGAGCGGGCGCCGGAGCACTGCGAGCAGGCGCCGGATTGAAACTGCTCGACGCGGAAGGCACAGGCGGTGGCGTTGGCACAGCCGTCGACGCTGGCGCCGGTGCGCTGTAGGCACTGACGCGGCGGTTGCTGCGGGAAATGCTGTGGACCTTCTCGCACAGCAACTGGCGGACCTTGTCCGGGTTGCGCGAGATGTCTTCGAAGTTTTTCGGCAGGAAGTCCACCGCCCCGGCGTCCAGCGCATCGAGGGTCACTCGGGCGCCTTCGTGGGTCAGTGAAGAAAACATCAATACCGGGGTCGGGCAGCGCTGCATGATGTGCCGCACGGCCGTGATGCCGTCCATCATCGGCATCTCGTAGTCCATGGTGATCACGTCCGGCTTGAGCGCCAGGGCTTGATCGATCGCCTCTTTGCCGTTGGTCGCCGTACCGACGACCTGGATGCTCGTGTCCGCCGAAAGAATTTCCGAGACGCGGCGGCGGAAAAACCCCGAATCGTCCACCACCAGGACTTTAACTACCATAAACACTCCGTTAGACGAGGCACGGCGTCGGGCCGCGCCCCTCCAGAATCAAATACGCCGGGCGGCGTAGCGCTTGAGCATGCTCGGTACATCGAGGATCAACGCGATGCGGCCGTCGCCGGTGATGGTGGCGCCGGACATGCCCGGGGTGCCTTGGAGCATCTTGCCCAACGGCTTGATGACCACTTCTTCCTGGCCCACCAACTGGTCGACGACAAAGCCGATCCGCTGGGTGCCTACCGATAGGATCACCACATGGCCTTCGCCCTGCTCCACATGGGCGGCGGAGCTGACCAGCCAGCGCTTGAGGTAGAACAGCGGCAGCGCCTTGTCCCGCACGATGACCACTTCCTGGCCGTCGACGACGTTGGTACGCGACAGGTCGAGGTGGAAAATCTCGTTGACGTTGACCAGAGGGAAAGCGAAGGCCTGGTTGCCCAGCATCACCATCAGGGTCGGCATGATCGCCAGGGTCAATGGGACCTTGATGACGATCTTCGAGCCCTGCCCCTTGGTCGAGTAAATGTTGATCGAACCGTTGAGCTGGGAAATCTTGGTCTTCACCACGTCCATGCCCACGCCACGACCCGACACGTCGGAGATCTCGGTCTTGGTCGAGAAGCCTGGAGCGAAGATCAGGTTGTAGCACTCGGTGTCGCTCAGGCGATCGGCCGCATCCTTGTCCATCACGCCACGCTTCACGGCGATGGCACGCAGGACGTTCGGGTCCATGCCCTTGCCGTCGTCGGAGATCGACAGCAGGATGTGGTCGCCTTCCTGCTCGGCGGCCAGGATCACCTTGCCGCTGCGGACCTTGCCCGAGGCTTCGCGCTCTTCCGGCGACTCGATGCCGTGGTCGACCGCGTTGCGCACCAAGTGGACCAGCGGGTCGGCCAGGGCCTCGACAAGGTTCTTGTCCAGGTCGGTCTCTTCACCCACCAGTTCCAGGTTGATTTCTTTCTTGAGCTGGCGAGCCAGGTCACGAACCAGGCGCGGGAAGCGCCCAAAGACTTTCTTGATCGGCTGCATCCGGGTCTTCATGACCGCAGTCTGCAAATCGGCCGTGACCACGTCGAGGTTCGACACGGCCTTGGACATGGCTTCGTCCTGGCTGTTGAGGCCCAGGCGCACCAGGCGGTTTCGCACCAGCACCAGTTCGCCGACCATGTTCATGATCTCGTCCAGGCGTGCGGTGTCGACCCGAACGGTGGTCTCGGCTTCGCTGACCGGTTTTTCGGCGGGCGCGGCGGCAGGAGCGCGAGCCGGGGCAGGCGCCGCTGCGGTGGCAGGCTTGGGTGTTTCGGCTTTCGGTTCCGCTGCCTTGGCAGCCGGCTTCGGCGCGGCCTTGGCGGCGGGCGCAGCCGTGGCGGCAGCAGCAGGCGCAGCGGCAGCCGTACCCACTTCGCTGAACTTGCCCTTGCCGTGCAGCTCGTCGAGCAGCGATTCGAATTCGTGGTCGCTGATCAGATCGCTACCGGCTGCCGCGGCCGCTGGCTTGGCCGGCGTCGGCGCCGAAGCGATGGCCGAGTCCAGCGCATCGACGGCAAAATTGCCCTTGCCGTGCAACTGGTCGAGCAAGGCTTCGAATTCGTCATCGGTAATGTCGGAGTCATCACCCGCTGCCTTTGGCGCAGCCGGGGCAGCCGGGGCCGCGACCGCATCGGGGGCGAACTGGCCCTTGCCGTGCAGTTGGTCGAGCAGCGACTCGAACTCGTCGTCGGTAATTTCATCGCTGGCGGCGGCATTGGCGGCTGGCGCAGCAGGCGCGGCCGGCGCTTCGGCTTCGGCCTTGACGGCGCTCAGCGAGTCCAGCAGCGATTCGAATTCGTGATCGGTAATGTCACCCGATTCTTCGGCAACCGGCTCTTCAACCACAGGCTCGGCAACCGGCGCGGCTTCATCAGCCGACTGCGGCTCGGCCAGGCGCGACAGCGCGGCGAGCAGCTCGGGGGTGGCTGGGGTGATCGGCGAGCGCTCGCGCACTTCGCTGAACATGCTGTTGACCGCATCCAGGGCTTCGAGCACCACGTCCATCAGTTCCGAGTCGACGCGACGCTCACCCTTGCGCAGGATGTCGAACACGTTCTCGGCAATGTGGCAGCACTCCACCAGCTCGTTGAGCTGGAGGAAGCCGGCGCCTCCTTTTACAGTGTGGAAACCGCGAAAAATTGCATTGAGCAGATCCGCATCATCAGGTCGGCTTTCCAGCTCGACCAGCTGTTCGGACAGTTGCTCTAGAATCTCGCCGGCCTCAACCAGGAAATCCTGAAGGATCTCTTCATCGGCGCCGAAGCTCATTAATGGCTGCTCCTAAAATAGGGCTAAAACTCAAAATCCAAGGCTGGACAACAAATCGTCCACATCGTCCTGACCGGACACAACGTCTTCTCTTTTATCGGCATGAATCTGCGGACCTTCACCCTGAGAGAGATGTTTTTGTGGATCTTTTTCAGCAAGTATCGCCGCGCGGTCGTGTTCGATGCCGGCAAAGCGATCCACTTGGCTTGCCATCAACACCAGCTTGAGCAAATTGCTTTCAACTTCGGTGACCAACTGGGTCACACGCTTGATCACTTGGCCGGTCAGGTCTTGATAGTCCTGGGCTAGCAAAATGTCGTTGAGGTTGCCGGCCACGGCGCGGTTCTCGGTGCTGCTGCGCGCCAGGAATCCGTCGACCCGACGGGCCAGTTCGCGAAATTCCTCGGCGCCGACTTCGCGACGCATGAACCGTCCCCAATCGGTGCTCAACGCCTGGGCTTCCTCGCTCAGGCCGTTGACCAGGGGCGTTGCGCTTTCCACCAGGTCCATGGTGCGGTTGGCCGCGGCTTCGGTCAGCTTGACCACATAACCCAGGCGCTCGGTCGCATCGGTGATCTGCGAGACTTCCTCGGCCTGCGGCATGTTCGGATCGATCTGGAAATTGACGATCGCGCTGTGCAGTTCACGGGTGAGCTTGCCGACTTCCTGGTACAGACCACGATCACGGGTCTGGTTGAGCTCATGAATCATTTGAACCGCATCGCCGAAGCGGCCCTTTTCAAGGCTGTCGACCAGTTCGCGGGCATGTTTTTTCAGGGTCGATTCGAAATCGCCCATTGAAGATTCGTTGTCCATAGCTCCCCCGTGGCGCCGTTAACCGATGCGTTCGAAGATTTTTTCGATCTTCTCTTTCAACGCCTGGGCCGTGAAGGGTTTGACCACATAGCCGTTCACACCGGCCTGGGCGGCTTCGATGATCTGCTCGCGCTTGGCTTCGGCAGTCACCATCAGCACCGGCAGGTGCTTGAGTTTTTCATCGGCGCGCACGTGGCGCAGCAAGTCGATACCGGTCATGCCAGGCATGTTCCAGTCGGTCACCAGAAAGTCGATGCTCCCGCTATTGAGGACCGGAATGGCGGTAGTGCCATCGTCGGCCTCGACCGTGTTGGTGAACCCGAGGTCACGCAACAGGTTTTTTATGATCCGCCGCATCGTTGAGAAGTCATCAACGATGAGGATTTTCATGTTCTTGTCCAATTCGACCTCCAAGCAGTCTTAAACGCGCCCAGCACCTGGACGCGCCATTTCAATCAATCCGGCACAACACTCGACAACGGTCTGGAGCACAACGGGTGGAGACTGGCCCGGCGCATGCCATGCCAACCTCGCTCGCAGTGTCCCCCACACTGCTCGTCAGCGCGCTCGCCACTCCCCCAAACGCCCCCGCAAGCGGGCCGCGCACTGGCTGTGTAACTGGCTGACCCGCGATTCGCTGACCCCCAGGACCTCACCGATTTCCTTGAGGTTCAGCTCTTCGTCGTAGTACAGCGCCAAGACCAGTCGCTCACGCTCCGGCAAATTGGCAATCGCATCCGCCAGCGCGCTCTGGAAGCGTTCATCTTCCAGGTCACGCGACGGCTCCATGTGAGCACTCGCGCCATCCTCGTGCAGCCCTTCGTGTTCGCCGTCCTGCAACAGGTCGTCGAAACTGAACAGGCGACTGCCCAAGGTATCGTTCAAAATCCCGTAATAATCATCGAGACTCAACTGGAGTTCGGCCGCAACCTCGTGATCTTTAGCGTCTCGTCCGGTTTTCGCTTCAATCGCGCGAATCGCATCACTGACCATGCGCGTGTTGCGATGCACCGAACGCGGCGCCCAGTCGCCCTTGCGGACTTCATCGAGCATCGCCCCGCGGATGCGGATACCGGCATACGTCTCGAAACTGGCGCCCTTGCTCGCGTCGTATTTGTTCGACACTTCGAGCAGGCCGATCATGCCCGCCTGGATCAAGTCTTCGACCTGCACACTGGCCGGCAAGCGCGCCAGCAAGTGATAGGCGATGCGCTTGACCAGGGGCGCGTAACGCTCGATCAATTCGTACTGGGCGTCCCGTGCCGATTTTTTGTAGAGATGGTTGTAACCGCTGGCTGTCATAACACGGGCCCTGCTGTTTGTTGCACGAGACGCTCGACGAAAAATTCCAGATGCCCGCGTGGGTTGGCCGGCAGGGGCCAGGTATCGACCTTCTGGGCGATCGCCTTGAACGCCAGCGCGCATTTGGAACGTGGAAAAGCTTCATAAACGGCACGTTGCTTCTGGACTGCCTTGCGTACACTTTCGTCGTAAGGCACTGCGCCGACGTATTGTAGGGCGACGTCCAGGAAGCGATCCGTGACCTTTGTCAACTTGGCGAACAGGTTGCGTCCTTCCTGTGGGCTCTGGGCCATGTTGGCCAGGACGCGGAAGCGGTTCATGCCATAGTCGCGGTTAAGCAATTTGATCAGGGCGTAGGCGTCGGTGATCGACGTCGGCTCGTCGCAGACCACCAACAAGACTTCCTGGGCGGCGCGCACGAAACTGACCACCGAGTCACCGATACCGGCAGCCGTGTCGATCACCAGTACATCGAGGTTGTCACCGATGTCGCTGAACGCCTGGATCAGGCCGGCGTGCTGCGCAGGCGTCAGGTGCACCATGCTCTGGGTGCCGGAGGCGGCCGGCACGATGCGAATCCCGCCGGGGCCTTGCAACAGCACGTCGCGCAATTCACAGCGCCCTTCGATCACGTCCGCCAGCGTGCGCTTGGGCGTGAGCCCCAGCAGCACGTCGACGTTCGCCAGGCCCAGGTCGGCGTCCAGCAGCATGACCCGTCGGCCAAGCTCTGCCAGAGCCAGGGACAAGTTCACTGACACGTTAGTCTTGCCGACGCCACCTTTGCCGCCGGTCACCGCGATCACCTGTACGGGATGCATGCTGCCCATGTTCGTTCTTTACCTTGTCTTACTTAGACGGAGGCCACATTACTGGCTGCGCGTTCACTCGGAACAATGCATGGCAGACCATCGATGTAGGTACAAAAAATATTCATGATTACCTCAGCCAACCTGCTTGGTCGGGCTGTGGTAGATGTCAGCGAACATATCAGCCATGGCTTCTTCGCTGGGTTCTTCCTGCATTTGCACACTCACGGCACGACTGACCAATTGATGACGGCGCGGCAGATGCAAATCATCCGGGATCCGCGGCCCGTCGGTCAGGTAGGCCACCGGTAGTTCATGACCGATCGCCAGGCTCAACACCTCGCCCAGGCTTGCCGTTTCGTCCAGCTTAGTCAGGATGCAGCCGGCCAGCCCGCAGCGTTTGTAGCTGTGGTATGCGGCGGTTAGAACCTGTTTCTGGCTGGTGGTTGCCAACACGAGATAATTTTTTGACTTGATGCCACGCCCGGCCAGGCTTTCCAGCTGCATGCGCAGGGCCGGATCGCTGGCTTGCAGGCCGGCGGTGTCGATCAGCACGACACGCTTGCGCATCAGCGGCTCCAGCGCCTGGGCCAGGGATTGACCCGGATCCACATGGGTCACCGACACATTGAGGATCCGGCCCAGGGTCTTGAGTTGCTCCTGGGCGCCGATGCGGAAACTGTCCATGCTCACCAGGGCGATGCTCTGGGCGCCATACTTGAGTACATAACGGGCCGCGAGCTTGGCCAGGGTCGTGGTCTTGCCCATGCCGGCCGGGCCGACCATGGCAATCACTCCGCCCTCCTCCAGTGGCTCGACTTCCGGCGTTGCGATCATCCGCGCCAGGTGGGCCAGCAACATGCGCCAGGCCTGGCGAGGCTCGTCGATGTCGTTGATCAGGGCCAGCAGGTCGCGCGCCAACGGGCCGGACAGGCCAATGCGTTGCAGGCGACGCCACAGGTTGGCCTGGGCCGGACGGCTGCCTTGCAGTTGATTCCAGGCCAGCGAACCGAGCTGGACTTCCATCAACTCGCGCAGGCTGTTGAGTTCGAAGCGCATCGAGTCCAGGGCACGCGGATCAACGCCTGAGGCCGGGGCGGCTGGCGCGGGTGCCGGACGACGCGGCTCGGCCGGCGTCGGCTCGATCAGCGGTTCGGCAGCGGTCAGCGGCAGGCCTGCGGTCAAGGGCTGGCCGGCGAACAATTGACGATTGGTGCCCGCGCTGCCGGTGCCTTCGCTGGCGCGCAGGCTCAGTTCGGCCTGGGCGCTGGCGATGCGCGACTGGGTCTTGCGCAGCTCGTCCTCGAGTTCCATGTTCGGAACGCGTGGGGCCAGCGCCGACAATTTGTAATCCAGGGCCGCCGTCAGCTCGACACCGCCGGCGATACGACGGTTGCCGATGATGGCTGCTTCAGCGCCCAGCTCGTCACGAACCAGTTTCATGGCCTGACGCATATCGGCGGCGAAAAAACGCTTCACTTGCATAAACCACTACCTCAGCCGTTGGGCCCTACTGTCGCAACGATGGTCACTTGCTTGTTGTCCGGTATTTCCTGGTACGCCAGCACATGCAGCCCCGGGACCGCGAGGCGCCCGAATCGCGAGAGCATCGCGCGAATCGGACCGGCCACCAGCAGGATCACCGGTTGGCCTTGCATCTCTTGCCGCTGGGCTGCGTCGATCAGCGAACGCTGCAGCTTCTCGGCCATGCTTGGCTCCAGCAGAACACCCTCTTCCGAGCCTTGTCCTGCCTTCTGCAGACTATTGAGCAATATCTGTTCCAACCTTGGTTCCAGAGTGATCACAGGCAGCTCAGACTCAGTGCCTACAATGCTTTGGACGATTGCGCGGGATACGCCGACCCGCACCGCAGCCACCAGAGCGGCGGTATCTTGACTCTTCGAAGCGTTGTTGGCGATCGCTTCGGCAATGCTGCGGATATCGCGCACCGGCACCTGTTCGGCCAGCAGCGCCTGCAATACCTTGAGCAATTGCGACAGCGAAACCACGCCTGGCACCAGCTCTTCGGCGAGCTTCGGCGAGCCCTTGGCCAGTACTTGCAGCAGTTGCTGGACTTCTTCGTGACCAATCAGCTCGCTGGAATGCTTGTACAGAATCTGGTTCAAGTGGGTCGCCACGACCGTGCTGGCGTCCACCACGGTATAACCGAGGGACTGGGCCTGGGCCCGCTGGCTGATTTCGATCCACACCGCTTCCAGGCCGAAAGCCGGATCCTTGGCGGTAATACCATTGAGCGAACCGTAGACCTGCCCGGGATTGATCGCCAGCTCGCGGTCCGGGTAGATCTCGGCTTCGGCCAGGATCACGCCCATGAGCGTCAAGCGATAGGCGCTCGGCGCCAGGTCGAGGTTGTCGCGGATATGAACGGTGGGCATCAGGAAGCCCAGGTCCTGGGACAGCTTCTTGCGCACGCCCTTGATCCGTGCCAGCAATTGACCACCCTGGTTGCGGTCGACCAATGGAATCAGGCGATAGCCGACTTCCAGGCCGATCATGTCGATCGGGGTTACGTCATCCCAGCCCAGCTCCTTGGTTTCCATGGCGCGGGCCGGCGACGGCAGCAGTTCCTGTTGACGCTTGACCTCTTCCAGCGCCTGGACCTTCTGCACATTCTGCTTTTTCCAGAACAGGTAGGCGGCACCTGCAGCCAAGGCCGCCATGCTCAGGAAAGAAAAGTGCGGCATCCCCGGCACCAGGCCCATCACTGCCATCAGGCCAGCCGCCACGGCAAGGGCCTTGGGCGAGGCGAACATCTGACGGTTGATCTGCTTGCCCATGTCTTCGGAGCCCGAAGCTCGGGTGACCATGATCGCCGCAGCTGTGGATAACAACAGTGATGGCAATTGCGCCACCAAACCGTCACCAATGGTCAGCAAGGCGTAGACCTTGCCGGCGTCGCCGAAGGTCATGCCGTGCTGGAAGATACCGACTGCCATGCCGCCAATCAGGTTGATGAAGAGAATCAGCAGGCCGGCGATGGCGTCGCCGCGGACAAATTTACTGGCACCGTCCATGGACCCGTAGAACTCGGCTTCCTGGGCGACTTCCAGACGGCGCAGCTTGGCTTGGCCCTGGTCGATCAGGCCAGCGTTGAGGTCGGCGTCGATCGCCATCTGCTTACCGGGCATCGCATCGAGAGTGAAACGCGCGCTCACCTCGGAAATACGTCCGGCGCCCTTGGTCACCACGACGAAGTTGATGATCATCAAAATCGCGAAGACCACGATACCGACCACGTAGTTGCCGCCGATCACCACCTCACCGAAGGCCTGGATCACCTTACCGGCGGCGGCGTGGCCCTCGTGGCCATGAATCATCACCACCCGGGTGGATGCCACGTTCAGCGCCAGGCGCAACAGCGTCGCCACCAGCAATATGGTTGGGAAGACGGCGAAATCCAGTGGGCGCAAGGCATATACGCACACCAGCAGCACCACGATCGACAGGGCGAGGTTGAACGTGAAGAACACGTCCAGCAGGAACGGCGGCACCGGCAGCATCATCATGGCGAGCATGACCAGCAGCAACAGCGGCACGCCCACGTTACCCCGGCTGAGGTCTGCTACGTTGCTGCGCGCGGTGCTGAGTAACTGAGAGCGATCCACCAATATTCCCCGTTCCTGTGAAGCAAACTTTTGACGCCCAGAAGGGGCGCAGACGGGGTATTGCAAGAAGCTTTCCAACTTTTGCGGAAGACTTGAACAGAGCGCCTTGGCGCACATCCATCCTGTGGGGGCGAGCCCGCTCGCTCCCACATCGGTCTTTGTGCCAGCAGGAATCAGGAATCAGGAATCGCGGCGCAGATCCGGCGGGATCGGCAGATCCTTGAGCGGCTCCGGACGCTTGCCCTTGCCCGCGCGATGCTGGCGGATCTGGTAGACGTAGGCCAGCACCTGGGCCACGGCCAGGTACAGGCCACCCGGGATTTCCTGGTCCAGTTCGGTGGAGTAGTAGATCGACCGCGCCAAGGCCGGGGATTCGAGCAGCATCACTTCGTTGGCGACGGCGATCTCGCGAATCTTCAGCGCCAGGAAATCGCTGCCCTTGGCCAGCAGGACCGGTGCGTTGCCTTTGTCGGGATCGTACTTGAGCGCGACGGCATAGTGCGTCGGGTTGGTGATGACCACGTCGGCGTCGGGAATCGCCGCCATCATCCGCCGCTGGGAGACCTCGCGCTGCAACTGGCGGATCCGCTGCTTGACCTCCGGCTTGCCCTCCGAGTCCTTGTACTCATCGCGCACTTCCTGTTTGGTCATCATCAGCTTCTGTTTGCTCTGATAGAGCTGGATCGGCACGTCGATGGCGGCGATGAGAATCAGCCCGCACGCCATCCACAAGGTGCTCCAGCCCACCAGCTGCACGCTGTGGACAATGGCTTGCTCAAGCGGCTCGTGGGCGATGCGCAGCAGATCGTCGATATCGGCTTGCAGCACCGTCAGCGCGACGAACAGCACCAGCAGGAACTTCCCCAGCGCCTTCAGCAGCTCCATCACCGCAGTGGTGGAGAACATCCGCTTGAGGCCAGCCGCAGGATTCATTCGACTGAATTTCGGAGCCATGGTCTTGCCGGAGAACAACCATCCCCCCAAGGAAATTGGCCCGAGGAAAGCAGCCAGCAGCAAAAATATCAGTATCGGCTGCATTGAAATAATTGCGATCTTGCCGGAATGCAGCAGGTACTGAGCCATGGCGCCAGGACTCAGCAGCACTTCGCGCGGCAGCGAAAAATTCAGGCGCATGATTTCCAGCAGATCCAACGCCAGCCCGCCGCCATAGATCAGCAGCCCGCCAGCGCCCGCCAGCATGATTGCAAGGGTATTGAGCTCCTTGGAGCGCGCAATTTCCCCCTTGTCCCGGGATTCCTTCTTGCGTTTCTCCGTGGGATCTTCTGTCTTGTCCTGACCACTCTCGCTCTCGGCCATGGTTCAGCGTGCCTGTGCCATGTCGCGCAACAGCTGCAAGGCCTGGGTGGCCAACGGCTGGTACTGGTTAAGAATATCCCCCATGGTGATCCAGAAAATCACCATGCCCAGCACCAGGGTCAGCGGGAAGCCGATGGAGAAGATGTTCAGTTGCGGTGCCGCCCGAGTCATCACGCCAAACGCAATGTTGACCACCAACAGGGCCGTGATCGCCGGCAGTACCAAAAGCATCGCCGCCCCCAGGACCCAGCCGAGCTTGCCGGCAATGTCCCAGAAGTGATTGATCAGCATCGCACTGCCCACCGGCATGGTCGTGAAGCTCTCGGTCAGCACCTCGAACACCACCAAATGCCCATTCATGGCCAAGAACAGCAACGTCACCAACATCGTCAGGAATTGCCCGATGACAGCAGTGTTGACGCCGTTGGTAGGGTCGATCATGGAGGCGAAGGCCATGCCCATCTGAATCGAAATGATCTGCCCGGCCACCACGAATGCCTGGAAGAACAGCTGCAACGAAAACCCCATCAGGGCACCGATGAGAATCTGCTCGGCCACTAGCATCAGCGCGCTGAGGTCAAGGGCGTTGACCGGCGGCATCGGCGGCAGCCCGGGAGCGATGACCACGGTGATTGCCAGGGCCAGATACAAACGCACGCGCCCCGGCACCAGGGTCGTGCCGAAGACCGGCATGCTCATCAGCACCGCGGTGACACGAAACAACGGCAGGATGAACGACGCCACCCAGGTACTGATCTGGGTGTCCGTCAGCGCGAGCATCGACATCAGGTCAACCGATCAACTGCGGAATACTGCCGTACAACTGCAGGATGTATTCCATGAAGGTTTGCACCAGCCAGGGACCGGCAACAATCAGCGTCACCAGCATCACCAGCAGGCGCGGCAGGAAACTCAAAGTCTGTTCGTTGATCTGCGTGGCGGCCTGGAACATCGCTACCAGCAAGCCCACCAGCAGGCTCGGGATCACCAGGATGGCCACCATCACGGTGGTCAGCCAGAGGGCCTCGCGGAACAGGTCTACCGCTACTTCAGGCGTCATATCGTGCTACCCGCGCAAGTGGTCTAAACACCGCCGAAACTGCCCGCCAGGGTGCCGATGATCAACGCCCAGCCATCCACCAAAACGAACAACATGATCTTGAACGGCAAGGAAATGATCAGCGGCGACAGCATCATCATACCCATGGCCATGAGGATACTGGCGACCACCAGGTCGATGATCAGGAACGGGATGAAAATCATGAAACCGATCTGGAACGCGGTCTTGAGTTCAGAGGTCACGAACGCCGGTACCAGGATAGTCAACGGCGCCTGGTCGGGGCTGGCGATGTCGGTGCGCTTGGACAGGCGCATGAACAGCTCCAGGTCGCTGCTGCGAGTCTGGGCGAGCATGAAATCCTTGATCGGCACCTGGGCCCTCGCTACCGCATCCTGGGCGCTGAGGGTTTCCGCCAGATAGGGTTGCAGCGCATCCTGGTTCACCCGGTCGAACACCGGCGCCATGATGAACAGGGTCAGGAACAGTGCCATGCCGGTGAGGATCTGGTTCGATGGCGTCTGTTGCAGGCCGAGGGCCTGGCGCAGGATCGAGAAGACGATGATGATCCGAGTGAAACTGGTCATCAGCATGACGAACGCCGGGATGAAGCTCAGCGCGGTCATGATCAGCAGGATCTGCAAGCTGACCGAGTATTCCTGTGCGCCTTCGGCGTTGGTGCCCAAGGTAATCGCGGGGATCGACAGCGGGTCGGCGGAGAACGCCAGCGGCGCGGCCAGCATCAGGGCCAACGCCAACAGAATGCGCAACGGCATTACTTTTTATCCTTTTGGTCTTTTCCCAGCAGTTCCATGAGCCGTTGGGCAAACTCGGGCGTGGCCTGCTCGGTGGTGGGCACCTGCACCGGCTCCTTGAGGACATGCAATGCAGTGATGCTGCCAGGGCTCAGGCCAAGCAGGATCTGCTCGTTGCCGACCTGCACCAGCACCAGCCGATCACGCGGGCCCAGCGCGCGTGAACCGACGATGTCGATGACCTGCCCTTTACCGGCAGGCCCCGCCTGCTGCACCCGCCGCAGCATCCACGCCAGGAAAAAAATCAACCCGAGCACGACCAGCAGGCCCAGCACCAGTTGCGCCAACTGCCCGGCCACGCCGCTGCCACTCGCCGGCGCAACGGCCGCAGTGGCCACCGGCTCGGCAGCCAACACGCTGAACGGCAGCATCAAGGCTGCGGCGATAAAGCCTTTCATTCAGCGCAGCTTCTTGATGCGTTCGCTCGGGCTGATCACGTCCGTCAGGCGAATGCCGAACTTCTCGTTGACCACCACCACTTCGCCATGGGCGATCAGGGTGCCGTTGACCAGCACATCCAGCGGCTCACCGGCGAGGCGATCCAGCTCGATCACCGAGCCCTGGTTGAGCTGCAGCAGGTTGCGGATGTTGATATCGGTGCTGCCAACTTCCATGGAAATCGACACCGGGATGTCGAGGATCACGTCAAGGTTGGGACCATCGAGGGTCACTTGTTCGTTGCTTTTCGGCACGCTGCCGAACTCTTCCATCTGCAGACGGTTGGAAGCGTGATTACCAGTGTCGGCCGCCAGCAATGCATCGATGTCAGCCTGCCCGGCATCGCCGGTTTCTTCCAGGGCCGCAGCCCATTCATCGGCCAGCGCCTGGTCATCCTGGGTATTCATATCGTCAGCCATCATGTTTCCTCGGCGGGCAAAAATCAGTTAAAAACCAAAACTTAAGAAGTTGACACCGCTCAGCGGCGTTCGATCGGCTCGATCACCTGCAACGCCAGGTTGCCTTTGTGAGAGCCCATTTTGACCTTGAAGGCCGGCACGCCATTGGCGCGCATGATCATGTCTTCCGGCATCTCGACGGGGATGATGTCCCCTGGCTGCATGTGCAGGATGTCCCGCAGTCGCAGCTGGCGCCGGGCGACCGTCGCACCGATCGGCACGTCGACATCCAGCACGTCCTGGCGCAAGGCGTTGATCCAGCGTTCGTCCTGATCGTCGAGGTCCGACTGGAAACCGGCGTCGAGCATTTCGCGCACCGGCTCGATCATCGAATACGGCATGGTCACGTGGAGGTCGCCGCCGCCACCGTCCAGCTCGATATGGAACGTCGAGACGACAATGGCTTCGCTCGGGCCGACGATGTTGGCCATCGCCGGGTTCACCTCCGAGTTGATGTACTCGAAGTTCACTTCCATGATCGCCTGCCAAGCTTCCTTCAAATCGACGAAGGCCTGCTCCAGCACCATGCGCACCACACGCAGTTCGGTCGGTGTGAATTCGCGCCCCTCGATCTTGGCGTGGCGACCGTCACCGCCGAAGAAGTTGTCCACCAACTTGAACACCAGCTTGGCGTCGAGGATGAACAGCGCCGTGCCGCGCAGCGGCTTGATCTTCACCAGGTTGAGACTGGTGGGCACGTACAGAGAGTGGACGTATTCACCAAACTTCATCACCTGCACGCCACCGACGGCCACGTCGGCCGAGCGGCGCAGCATGTTGAACATGCTGATACGGGTGTATCGGGCAAAACGCTCGTTGATCATTTCCAGGGTCGGCATGCGTCCGCGAACGATGCGATCCTGGCTGGTCAGGTCGTAGCTTTTGACGCTGCCCGGTTCAGCAGCGTTTTCGGTCTGCACCAGGCCGTCGTCGACACCATGCAACAGCGCGTCGATTTCGTCCTGGGACAACAAGTCCTGCACGGCCATGTCGTGTTCCTACTGCAATACGAAGTTAGTGAAGAGCAACTGTTCGATCACCACTTTGCCGAGTTCTTTCTGGGCCACTTCCTGCACGCTGGCCGTGGCTTTCTGACGCAGCATTTCCTGGCCGACCGGAGTGGCCAGGGTGTCGAAATTCTGTCCGGAAAAGAGCATGACCAGATTATTGCGAATCAGCGGCATGTGCACGCGCAGCGCTTCCAGATCTGCCTGGTTGCGGCCCTGCAAAGTAATGCTGACCTGCATGTAGCGTTGACGACCGTTCACGGTGTAGTTGGCGACGAAGGCCGGCGCCATGGGTTCGAAAATCGCGGGCTGCTTACCCACCGGGGCCGCTTCCACCACTTCTGCCGGCTTGCTTTGGGCGCTGTGCATGAAATACCAGGTCGCCCCCACAGACACACCCACCGCCAGGAGCAAGCCCACCACGATCAGGATGATCATCTTGAGTTTGCCTTTGGTTGCGGGGTCTTTTACAGCTGCTGCTTCGCTCTTCGCCATGCCAATAATCCGTCACTAATCGGGGGGTTCACTGTTGCATGGCTAGGCAGGAGCAAGTGTTATGCCAGAAGTGTCCGAGCCTGGAATAGCGAGCTGACGCAATCTTTAGGACCGCAGAAACCAGTGTGGGAGCGGGCCTGCTCGCGAACGCAGTGTGTCAGTCAAATTAATGTTAACTGACACACTGCCTTCGCGAGCAAGCCCGCTCCCACAGGGTTTGTTGCGTTGAATCAGGCGTAGAAGTCGACCGCGCTGGTGCCAATCACGCTGGTGGTGCTGGCCGCCACGTCGGCAACGCTGGCCGGCACGTCTTCATCCACCGAATCCACTCGCCCGCCGGAGGACGTGGTGCGCCCAGCCTGTGCCTGCTGCTGGGCTTGCTGGTCCTGGTTCTGCGAGCCACGGGATTGATCCGAGACATTTACATCGACCTGCCCCATGCCCTGCTGGGCGAAGCTATCGCGCAGGCGATGCATCTGGCCTTCGAGGGCTTCGCGCACGCCTGAGTGGGCACTCATGAAGGTGACCTGGGTCTGTTGGTCCGGAATCACGTTCACCCGGATATCCAGGCGCCCGAGTTCGGCCGGTTGCAACTGGATATCGGCCGCCTTTAGATTGGCGCTCGACAAGTACATCACCCGGTTGACCACTTCCTCGGTCCAGCCGCTCTGGTTCATGGCGATGGGCTGGTTGACCGGTACCGCGTTGGCGGTTTTCGGCGTGGCGGCCTGGGTCAGTGCCGCCAGGCGATTGGCAAAGTCGTCCACGCGGGTATCACTGGAAGCGGCCGTCAAATCCTTGAGGCCTTCGCTGATCAGGCCACTGAACGCCTTGTCACCACCCTGGCTGCCAGCACCGGTGCTGTCCTGGTCGGCCTGCACGGTGAGCATGTTCGCCATACCGGCGGCAAAAGTCTGGGCCGACGTTGGCTCGCCATCGAGAGACGCGGGAGCAGCGGCCTTCGGCTGTGCCTGGCTGGAAGCGGACACATGACCACTCTGCTCCATCGCCAACCGCAACGCTGGCAATGCATCGAGCGGATCGGCCTGTGGGTCGAACTCCGGATCAGTCACGGGCGCCGAGGCATTGGCTACCACGCTCGGAACAACGGGAGTCGCCACCGCCGCGGTGACTTGAGCTTCGGTCGCGATGGCCACGGGGGCCGGCTGTACCTCAGCGATGACATCAGTAACCACAGCGCCTGGTAACAACGCTGGGTCGAGCGCCGGATCCACAGGCGCGGCGTCCGCGACAGGCGTTTCAGGCGTCTCGCCATTGGCGTCATCCGTCGTCTTGCCATCAGCGGTAGCCGGCTTGTCGGCGGGCAAGGGTTTGCCGCTATCGGCAACCGCCGGCTCCGGAGCGGCAGCCGTATCACTGTCGGCGTCCTTCTTGACGGTGTTATCGGACGTCTTGTCGCGCACCGGTTTTGCCGAGGGCTCAGGCACCGTCGGTGATTTGACAGGTGCCTGCTTGGCGAAGACCTGCGCGAAGCTGGAGGCTTTATTCCCGGCGTCCGGGCCTGCTGCCAGTGGATTGACGGCGGCCTGCGGCTTGGCCTGGGCAGTGGCCTGGAGCAGTGTATTTGGCGTAACGGGCATAAAATGGTCTCCGCTGCACTGGAATCATAGATGCAGTCGGACATGACAATGCAAGGGACGGGCCAACGCGCCGGGCGGCACGATTTCAGCAGTGAAAGCCCTCGCGCTCCTCCCGGCAAAGGGTGCGCACGTGTGCGAACTCACTATCGATTTCGTTGACCAGGCTTTCGATACCGCGCAACGACGGCTGCTTGGCACGCTGCTCCAGCTCACCGCACAGCTCGGCGAGGCGGATGGCGCCCATATTGCTGCTGCTGCCTTTGAAGCTATGGGCAGTGGCACTCAGCATTTCGGCATCCCTCGCCTCGTGCAATACACGAAGGCGTGCCTCGGAATCCTTGAGAAAGGTATCCAGCAGTTCCGGATATCCGTCCTCCATGACTTCCTTCAACGTACTGAGCACGTCGAGATCCAGATGAATTTCGCTCACTTGTTCGCTCCCTGATCAAGAATGGCCCCGATTATGACAGAGCCTCCCAGAAAAACTCCACGCGCGCATTGCGACCATCGTCTGACCAGGAGGCCTGATGGCAGAGTTGGCGCACCAGGCTTACGCCGCGCCCTGACAATCGGTCCCGGTCCAGCGGCCGTGCCAGCACCTTGGCGACATCAAAACCTTTGCCGCTGTCTTCGACTTCGATGACCAACCGGCCACCATCGCCCTGAGGCGTGACGTGCAGATGCACCCGAACGTGACCGTCACCCAGCTCGTCCAGGCGCGCATTGCGCTCTTGGTAATAACGAGCAAAACCCGTCGCATCACGCTTCAGGCTTGAATCGAGCCCCAGCACCCCGTGTTCCAGGGCGTTGGAATAAAGCTCCGACAACACATTGTACAACGCACCGCTTTGCGCCCTCAGCCCATGGACCTCCAGCAATAATTGCAGCAGGTACGGCATCGGATTGAAGCGCTTGAGCGTCTGTGCGCGAAACTCGAAGCTCACCGACCAATCCAGTGGGCTGGACTGGCCGCTATCGGAATAGACCGGCGGTGGCGGGTTGAGTTGCGTCGGCGCGACCAACCGCACCTCGACCATGCTGAAGTCGTCACGCGCCTCACCGCGAAAATCCCGCAGGGCCTGCTGAATATCCTCGAAGAGACGGTCAGGTTCGCGGTTGGCCGAGAACACCTGCTGCAACCGCTCCACGCCAAACGGCTGGTCGTCGCGATCGCTGGTCTCGATCACCCCGTCGGACAGCAGGAACACCCGATCGCCCACCGATAGCGGATGGACTTCGGTGCGATCGTCGAACAACTGGGGCGTCAGCACACCCAGCGGCAAATGCCGCGCCGGCAGCGGCGTACGTACACCGCTGAGGCTGTCGTGCAGATAGCCGTCGGGCATGCCGCCATTCCAGACTTCCACGGTGCAGCGCTGGAAACTCATGCTCAGCAGCGTCGCACAACAGAACATGTCCACCGGCAGGATGCGCTTGAGCTTGGCGTTCATCTCCCGCAGGATTTGCGCCAGGCCGTAGCCCTTGGCCGTCATCCCGTAGAACACCTCAGCCAGCGGCATCGCCCCGACCGCCGCCGGCAAGCCGTGCCCGGTGAAATCGCCGAGCAGGATATGCATGTCGCCGGCCGGGTTGAACGCAGCCAGCAGCAAGTCGCCATTGAACAAGGCATAGGGCGACTGCAGGTAACGGATATTGGGCGCGCTCAGGCAACCAGAGTGGGCGATCTTGTCGAACACGGCCTTGGCGACGCGCTGTTCGTTGAGCAGGTAGTCGTGGTGCCGGGCGATCTGGTCGCGCTGCTCGACCACCGTCGCCTGTAACCGACGCAAGCGGTCCATGGCTTTGATTTTCGCAGCCAGGATGACTTGGTTATAGGGTTTGGCCAGGAAATCATCGCCCCCGGCCTCCAGGCAACGGGCCAGCCCTTCGCTTTCGGTCAACGAGGTGAGAAAAATGATCGGGACCAGTTGGTCCCCGGCCAATTGCTTGATCTTCTGGGCCGCTTCGAAGCCATCCATGACGGGCATCATCGCGTCCATCAGCACGAGGTGCGGACGTTGTTGCGAATAGACCTCGACCGCCTCGGCGCCATTGGCCGCCGTGAGCACCTGGTGCCCCTGTCGACGGACAATGGTCGACAACAGCAGTCGGTCAGCGGCACTGTCTTCGGCAATCAGGATCGTCAGCGGCTCCGGTGACGATTGCATGGCGATCAACTGATATCGAACAGCTTGTCGAAATTCGAAATCGCAAGGATCTTCTTGACGTCGCTGCTGCTGTTGACGACGCGGATATCCGATTCATCGCCGCCGGCATGATCACGCAACAGCAGGAGCATGCCCAAGGCGGAGCTGTCGAGGTACGTGGCTTCTTTCAAATCAACCACGATCGACTCGGGTTTCATATTGAGCTTTTCATAAGACTCACGAAACTCCTGGTGACGGCCAAAATCGAAGCGACCCTTGATCGAGATCGTCAGTTTTTGCCCATCAGGAGACACTTCGGTAACGACAGACATATTCACTTCCTTGTCGTGGACATACGTGTACAAGGTTTAGCACCTGGTAGAGGTCTGAGCAAGGTTTGAAATCGCCAACCCGACAACTCTACCGCCTCTATCAATACGGATCCTGGCGCGGCAGGCGCTGGGACAGTTCATCCAGCAGTTTCTGCTCGCGCTTATCCTCCAATTGCCGCGCCTCGTCGATGTAACGCTGTACAAGCTTGCGCAACCCTTCGACGCGGGCGAACGCTTCCTGCCAACTCTGGCGAGCTTTTTCCAGATTGTTCTGATGCCAGACCAGGCTTTGACGCTGTTGGTCGATGGCGGTACCCAACTGCGCTAGGAACCCTTGGTAACCCAACAGCCACTGGCCGGAAACCCCGTGGCTGCCACGGGCGATCCACTGCTCCTGGTATTCGAGCCGGAAATTCTCAAGGTCCGCCAACTTGCTTTCGGCAACCGCCACTTGCCCCTGGAAATACGCCAACCGCTGGACGGCGGTCTTCTCGGCCTTTTCCGCCATGTCCACCACTGGCGCCAGGCGCGCCGCACGACTCGTGGCCATGATCGGTTACGTGCCGGAGACTGGGGCGAAAATGGTTTGCAGGTGCGCTTCGCTGGCGCCCATGCCAATGCTGTCGTTCAGCGCCTGGCGCAGATACACCGCCATGGACGGATAGAGGCTGATGGCCGTGTCGGTCTCACGATCACCACCGGGCACATAGGCACCGACGCTGATGAGGTCGCGGCTTTGCTGGTAACGGGACCAGTACTGTTTGAACTGTTGTGCACGCTTCATGTGCTCGGCACTGATGACCGATGGCATGACCCGGCTGATCGACGCTTCGATGTCGATGGCCGGGTAATGCCCCTCCTCCGCCAGGCGCCGGGACAAAACGATATGGCCGTCGAGCACGCCACGGGCCGAGTCGGCGATGGGGTCTTGCTGGTCGTCCCCCTCGGACAGCACGGTGTAGAACGCGGTGATGGAACCGCCGCCCTTCTCCGCGTTACCGGCACGCTCCACCAGCTTTGGCAGCTTGGCAAAGACGGAAGGTGGATAACCCTTGGTGGCCGGCGGCTCGCCAATGGCGAGGGCGATTTCCCGCTGGGCCTGGGCGAAACGGGTCAGCGAATCCATCAGCAACAGGACGTTCTTGCCCTTGTCGCGGAAATATTCAGCGATGCGCGTGCAGTACATGGCGGCACGCAGGCGCATCAATGGCGCGTCATCCGCCGGCGAAGCCACGACGACGGAACGCTTGAGCCCTTCTTCGCCGAGGATGTGCTCGATGAACTCCTTCACCTCGCGACCCCGCTCGCCGATCAGCCCGACCACGATGATGTCGGCTTCGGTAAAGCGAGTCATCATGCCCAGCAGCACACTCTTGCCCACCCCGGTACCGGCAAACAGGCCCAAGCGCTGGCCACGCCCGACCGTCAACAAACCGTTGATGCAACGAATGCCCACGTCCAGCGGTACGCTGATGGGGTCACGCTTGAGCGGGTTGATGGTCGGGCCGTCCATCGGCACCCAATCCTCGGCCTTCATACCGCCCTTGCCATCCAGGGCCCGTCCGGCGCCGTCCAGAACGCGGCCAAGCATGCTCATGCCCATGGGCAGGCGGCCAGTGTCGGCCAGCGGCACGACGCGGGCACCCGGGGCGATACCGGCGACACTGCCCACCGGCATCAGGAATACTTTACTGCCGGAGAAACCCATGACCTCGGCTTCGACCTGCACCGGGTGATAGCTGTCATCGTTGATCACCAGGCAACGGCTACCCATGGCGGCACGCAAGCCTTCCGCTTCAAGGGTCAGGCCGACCATGCGCAACAGGCGACCTTCCAGGATCGGCTGGCCGGCCAGTTCGGTGGCCTCGGCGTAACTGCCCAGGCGCTTGCCGAAGCTGGTTCGTTCAAGGCGCATCGCGGTCGTCCGTAACAGGGATAAGCGGCTCGGCACTCTCCGGATCGACGATAGCGGCGGCCTTGGGTTCGTCCGGCAAATCCAGGCTCAGGTCGGCCGGGGCCGGATGCAGGGCCTGTTCGTGCAGTTGGTCAAAAAGTTTTGCCATGATCTGGCTGATGCGTGTCTCGATGGTCGCGTCGATGCGACTGTGCTCGGTTTCTACGCGGCAACCGCCCGGCAGCAGGGATTCGTCCTCGACGATGCGCCAGGTTTCCTCGTGGCGCTCGCGCAAGGCCTTGACCAGCTCGAAGTCCTGCGGGTTGATGTACAACCGCACGTTGCCCACGCCCAGCGGCAGGAGCTTGAGGGCTTCGCGCATGACGTGTTCGATCTGGCTTGAATCGATGGCCAGCTCGCGCTGGATCACCTGGCGAGTGATGTGCTGCACCAGCCCGACCAGTGATTTCTCGATCTGGGTGTCCTGCTCGGCAATGGGCTCGAACAGGTTGAGCATCAGCGATTCCAATGCGCGCAGCTTCGCCGTGAGCGCGACGTCGGCTTCTTGGCGGACCTTGATCGTGGTGCTGTGGAAGCCTTCTTTTTCGCCAATGGCAAAGCCTTCGTTGTAGGCCTCCTGGCGAATGCTTTCGACTTCCTCCAGGGTCAGTGGCTGGACTTCCTCCAGCGGCACTTCCTCCATCTCCGGCAGTTCTTCCACCGGTTCCGGCTCAGGCTCGGGCACAAAGGGGTCGAAACTGGGCAGCGACCAGACGTCGAAACCTCCGACGTCCCGGGCGCGGATCAGGTCGCTGGGTGCATCATCACTCTTGGCAGACATAACGACCTTAGATCATCTCTTCGCCGCCCTTGCCACCGAGCACGATTTCTCCGGCTTCGGCCATACGGCGGGCGATGGTGAGGATTTCCTTCTGTGCGGTTTCCACGTCGCTGACGCGCACCGGGCCCTTGGCCTCGAGGTCGTCGCGCAACAGTTCGGCCGCCCGTTTGGACATGTTCTTGAAGATTTTCTCCTTGACGCCTTCGTCCGAACCCTTGAGGGCCAGGACCAGGACATCGGAGGACACTTCGCGCAACAGTGCCTGGATGCCACGATCGTCGACATCGGCCAGGTTGTTGAACACGAACATGAGGTCTTCGATCTGACCGGACAGGTCTTCGTCGACTTCGCGGATCGAGTCCATCAATTGACCTTCGATCGAACTGTCGAGGAAGTTCATGATGTCCGCCGCGCGCTTGATACCGCCCAAGGTGGTGCGCGAAGCATTGGAGTTGCCCGAGAACTGCTTCTCGAGGATCTGGTTCAATTCTTTCAGGGCCGCCGGCTGCACGGTGTTCAACGACGACACGCGCAGGATGATATCGAGGCGAACCTTATGGTCGAAGTTGCCCAGCACTTCGCCGGCCTGGTCCGGGTCGAGGTACGCCACCACGATCGCCTGGATCTGGGGGTGCTCGTAACGGATCACGTCTGCCACCGCGCGCGGCTCCATCCACTTGAGGCTGTCCAGGCCACTGGTGTTGCCACCCAGCAGGATCCGGTCGATCAAACCGTTGGCCTTGTCCTCGCCCAGCGCCTGGGTGAGCATCTTGCGCACATAATCGTCGGAGCCGACGCCCAGGCTGGTCTGATCGCCGACGATGTCGACGAACTCGCTCATGACCTGCTCGACCTGCTCGCGGTGCACGTTACCCATCTGCGCCATGGCCACGCCGACGCGCTGGACCTCCTTGGGCCCCATGTGACGCAGCACCTGGGCAGCGTCGGTCGAACCCAGGGACAGCAGCAAGATCGCGGCTTTGTCGACCCGGGACAATTTGGCAACAGCGGCTCGATTATCACTCATCTGCGTTAATCCACTCTTTCACGACCTGGGCCACACGACCCGGATCTTCTGCCACCAGACTCTTGATGGCGTTCAACTGAGCGTCATAGCCTTCGCTCGGGCTTGGCAGCAGGATGCTCTGCGGCCCGCCGAGGCTGACGCGATCGTTGGCCAATTCGCCATCCAGGCCACCCATGCCTCCCAGCTCTACATCGCCCAAGCCTGCCAACTGCTTGTTCTTGCCGCCACCGGTGATGTTGTTGAGTACCGGACGCAACACACCGAACACCAGGATCAGGATGAACAGCACACCCAATACTTGCTTGACCACATCCCAGAACCAGGGTTGCGAATAAAACGGAATGTCGGCGATTTCTTCGCCGCGCTCCAGGGAGAACGGCACGTTGATCACGCTGACACTGTCGCCACGACTGGCGTCGAAACCGACGGCGTCCTGAACCAGGCGAGTGAAGCGCGCCAATTCGTCGGCGCTCCACGGCGCACGGCTGGTTTCGCCGTTGGCCGGGTTGACCTTGACCTGATCGTCCACGACCACGGCGACCGACAGGCGATTCAAACGGCCCTGCTGCTGTTTGGTGTGGCTGATGGAACGGTCGAGCTCGAAGTTCTTGGTGGATTGTTGACGCTTGTCGGCCGGGTACGGTGCCAGCATCGGCTGGCCGGTGGCCGGGTCCATGATCTGCTGGCCATTGGCATCGATCAGCGGCTGGCCGGGCTGCACCATGCCCGCGGCGGCGGTGGCGCCACCGGTGGTTTGCGGCGCGCTGGCCGGCGATGGCGGCTGGTTGCTCAGGGCACCCGGCACGCCTTGCGGACCATTGCTGGCGGTACGCTGTTCGTTCACCGACTGCTCGCTGCGCAACGCTGGCTGATCCGGATTGAACTGCTCGGAAGTCGATTCGACCGCGCTGAAATCCACATCTGCCGAGACTTCGGCCTTGTAGCGGCCGTTGCCCAGGATAGGTTGCAGGATGTTGTGCACGCGCTGGGTGAACATGCCTTCCATGCGGCGGCTGTAGTCGTATTGCTTGCCGGCCATGGTCAGTTCGGAATTTTCCGCCTGGTCGGACAGCAGGTTGCCCTTCTGGTCGACCACGGTGATTTGCGACTTGCTCAATTCGGGAACGCTGGTCGCCACCAGGTTGATAATGGCAACGACTTGGCCTGGCTCCAGGGAGCGGCCGGAATACAGTTCAACCAGTACCGAAGCACTCGGCTTGCGCTCATCGCGCACGAACACCGAGCTTTTCGGAATCGCCAGATGCACACGGGCGGCCTTGACGTTGTTGAGGCTGGAGATGGTACGCGCCAGTTCGCCTTCAAGGCCGCGACGATAACGAGTCGCTTCCATGAATTGGCTGGTGCCCAGGCCCTGGTCCTTGTCGAGGATCTCGAAACCGATATTGCCATCGGTCGGCGTCACGCCGGCGGCAGCGAGCTTGAGGCGCGCGCGTGCCACATCGTCGGCCTTGACCAGCAAGGCGCCAGAGTTGGGTTCAACGGTGTAGGGAATGTCGGCAGAAGCCAGGGTCTCCATGACTTGCTTGGCATCCATGCCTTCCAGGCTGCCGTACAACGGACGGTAGTCTGGCTGCTGGGACCACAACACGACGGCGAAACCAATCGCCACGCTGGCAGCCAGGCCGACCAACAGGCCCACCTGACGCAGCATGGTCATCTCGGAGAGGTTTTCCAGGAAAGACAGACCGAACAACGGCGGTTTGCCGTCTACCGGAGTGGCCTTGGCTGGAACGTTATCAACGGCTGCTTCTGCCATGACTCAATAATTTCCTTAAACCGGCATCTGCATGATGTCTTGGTAGGCTTGGACCAGTTTGTTGCGTACCTGGGTCAATGCCTGAAACGAGACACTGGCTTTCTGCGAGGAGATCATTACGTCCGTCAGGTCTACGCCACTTTTGCCAATCTCGAAAGCACTGGCCAACTGGTTCGAAGCCTGCTGGGTATCGTTCACTTTATTGACGGCCTGACCGAGCATGTCGGAAAAGCTGCTGCCGCCCACCTGAGGGACAGCTACCGATTTAGGCTGGGCCATGGCGTCCATTTGCATGGCCCGCATGTCCAACATCAATCGATTAAATTCAATACCTTGGCTCATGGTCTATTCTCTCTGGCGGCCCGCGTTTTTTTGACACTTACTCAGCGGGTACATAGGTGTTAGCAACAAGGGTGCCAGCTCCATGGCCGTCAGAAACAAATGCGCGCGCGAGCGCATCCGGCGCTACACGGTTCAACGGTTTTCAGGCATGGGCGTTTCGCACTCATGAGCGGGCCAGCGCCCTTGCGACGGGGGGTTCAACTAGCGAAGAGATAAGCCTCGACGTCCATTCCTGCATCACGCATCTGCGCCAACTTGTACCGCAAGGTACGTGGGCTGATGCCGAGGCGCTCGGCTGCTTCCTTGCGTCGACCACGCTCGGCGCGCAGGGTGTCGATGATCATTTGGAATTCACGGCGACGCAGATCGTCTTCCAAGGCGCCAGCGGTTTCACCGGGCGTATCCAGCATAGAAATTGACGCCGGCGCGGCCGGCAACGTTGGCAAAGGCGCACATGCCACCGGACCCGCCAGGCAAAAATCCTCGGGCTGGATCAAGCCGCCCTGTTGCAGAATGAGCGCGCGCTGAATGGCGTTATCCAACTCCCGAACGTTGCCGGGCCACGGATAAGCGATCAGGCAAGCCTGGGCTTCTGCGGACAGCCGTGCCGTCGCATGCTTCATTTTATTGACGTGCTTGGCCAGCAGGCGCTCGGCCAGCGGCAGGATATCGGCGGTGCGTTCACGCAACGGACGCCAGGCCAACGGAAAAACCGACAGCCGGTAATACAGGTCTTCTCGGAAACGGCCCGCCGCCACTTCACCCGCCAGGTCGCGGTTGGTTGTCGCCACCACGCGGATATCCAGGCTGATGGGCTTGCGTGCGCCGACCCGCTCCACTTCACGTTCCTGCAATACACGCAACAGCTTGGCCTGCAGGCCCAGCGGCATTTCGGAAATCTCGTCCAGCAAGATAGTGCCGCCGTCAGCCTGTTCAAACTTGCCGGCCTGGGCCGCGATGGCGCCGGTGAACGAGCCCTTCTCATGCCCGAACAACGTTGCCTCGAGCATGTTGTCGGGAATCGCCGCGCAGTTGATGGCAATGAACGGTTCACTGGCGCGACGGGATTGCTGGTGGATATACCGGGCCAACACTTCCTTGCCCGTACCGGACTCGCCGGAAATCAACACGGTTGAATCACTGCGCGCCACCCGCGCAGCCAGTTCCAATAATTGCGCACTGGCCGGCTCGATGGCCACCGGGCCTTCGCCTTCGGCGGCCAGACTGCCCAAGGCATGACGTGCGACCAGGTCCAGCAGCGCCTTGGGCTCGAACGGCTTGACCAGATAGTCCGCCGCACCTTGGCGCATGGCATCCACCGCACGCTCGACCGCACCGTGGGCAGTCATCAACAGGACCGGCAATTGCGGCTGACGGGCGCGCAACAGACCGAGTAATTGATGACCGTCCATGCCCGGCATGTTGACGTCGCTGACGACCAGGCTGAACGGTTCACAAGCGACAGCCTGCAACGCCTCCTCTGCCGAACCGACGGCGGCATAATCATGCCCGGCCAACAGCAGCGTATCGGCGAGCGCCTCGCGCAGGGCGCGATCGTCCTCCACCAGCAAAACCTTGATTGCCATTACCTTCACTCCACCCCTGGCGCACTGGAAAACAGCGGCAGGATGACCAGCGCACACGTGCCGCGTCCCGGCCGCGAGCGCAACTGCAATTCTCCCTGATGGGCCCGGGCCACGGCCTTGACCACGGTCAGGCCCAGGCCCGTCCCGGTGGTCTTGGTGGTGAAAAAAGGCTCGCCCAGGCGGGACAACACGGTTGGATCGATACCGCTGCCGTTGTCGCTGACGCACAGGCGCAACGTGTTGCCGCGGGTGTACAGATGGACTTTCAAGCGGACGCCATCGGCGCTGGCCTGGATCGCGTTTTCAATCAGGTTCAACACCGCGCCCACCAGCGTGTCGCGATTACACAGGATCTCGCCCGCATGGCTGTCGCACTGCCAGCGGATCGGCAAATCCTGCACATGGGTCAATGCCGCAGCTTGCAAGGATTGCAGCAATGCCTTGGGCGTCACGCGATCAGTCAACGGCAATTCGCCCCGGGCGAAGACCAGCATGTCGCGCACTTGGTGCTCCAGCTCGTGCAGACGCTCTTTCAAGCGGCCAGCAAAGCGCTGCTGGGTTTCCATGGGCAACTGCTGCTCAGTCAAATGGCTGGCGTACAGCAACGCGGCGGACAGAGGCGTACGGATCTGATGGGCCAGCGACGCCACCATCCGCCCGAGGGAAGACAGGCGTTCGTGGCGGGCGAGTTGATCTTGCAGATGACGGGTTTCAGTCAGGTCATTGAGCAGCACCAATTGCCCGGGCTCGGCGTCCAGCGAACGGGTCGAGATGGACAGGCGACGACCGTCCTTCAGGGAGACTTCATGACCGTCGTCTTCTCGCGGAGCGAAGCAGCGCGCGATGACATGGCGCCAAAGCTGACCTTCCAGCGGCAGCCCGAGCAGCTCGCACGCCGCCGGATTGGCTTCGCGCACAAAACCGTGGGCGTCGATGACAATGACGCCGCCAGGCAATAGATCAAGGAGATTTTGCAGCCGATTGGCCAGGCGTTCTTTTTCCGCCAGTTCCTGCATGCGCTGGGCGCTGACAACCGCCAGCTCACCCTTGAGCTCGGTGACCCGGGCTTCGAGCAAACTGTAGGAGTCAGTCAACTGGCTGGACATCTGGTTAAACAGCGAAAACGCCTGTTCAAGTCCAAGCCGGCTAGCCTGCTCGGCGGACGGCATGTGTCCCGGCTCGGGGACAGGAGACATCAGGGCGGCTTGGGTCATCGTGCTCTCTCGCTTGGCTGACCGTCAGTTAAACGGAACGTTGCGAGGGCAGTAGCAATACCCGTGCCGAAAAAAAACCGCCTGAAATTCAGGCGGTTATAAAACAGGCGTCAATCATCCGCCTGTTCGTCTCCTTCGCGACGGCTCATGCCGTACTTACGCATCTTTTCCACCAGGGTCGTGCGGCGGATGCGCAGCCGTTCCGCCGCGCGCGCCACGATGCCATTGGCATCGTCCAAGGCCTGCTGGATGAGGCCCTGTTCCAGGCCTCCGAGGTAATCCTTGAGATCCAGGCCTTCCGGCGGCAGCAAGGCATTGCTGGTGAAATCCGGGGTATGGCCGTTGATCGCCACGCGTTCTTCCAGATCGCTGCGCAGGCTGTCGACCATTTGCTCATCTTCGTCGTCGACGTAGCGGAATTTCTTCGGCAGCTCGGCCACGCCGATCACGCCGTAGGGGTGCATGATCGCCATGCGTTCAACCAGGTTGGCCAGCTCACGGACGTTGCCCGGCCAGCCATGGCGGCACAGGGACATGATCGCCGCCGAGTTGAAGCGGATCGAACCGCGCTTCTCATGCTCCATGCGCGAGATCAGTTCGTTCATCAGCAGCGGAATGTCTTCGACCCGCTCGCGCAGCGGCGCCATCTCGATCGGGAACACATTGAGGCGGTAATAGAGGTCTTCGCGGAAACTGCCGACCTCGATCATGCTCTCCAGGTTCTTGTGGGTCGCGGCGATGATCCGCACGTCGACGCTCTGGGTCTTGTTGCTGCCCACGCGCTCGAACGTGCGCTCTTGAAGTACCCGCAGCAGCTTGACCTGCATCGGCAGCGGCATGTCGCCGATTTCATCGAGAAACAGCGTGCCGCCATTGGCCAATTCGAAACGCCCGGCGCGGCTGGTGATTGCCCCAGTAAACGCGCCCTTCTCGTGACCGAACAATTCGCTTTCCAGCAACTCGGCTGGGATCGCCCCGCAATTGACCGGTACGAACGGCGCTTCGCGGCGTTTGGAATGGTAATGCAGGTTGCGCGCGACCACTTCCTTGCCGGTACCGGACTCGCCCAGGATCAGCACGCTGGCGTCGGTGTCGGCCACCTGCTGCATCATCTGGCGCACGTGCTGGATCGCACGGCTGGTGCCGACGAGGCTGCGGAAAAGATTGGGCTCACGATGCCGACCCCGCTCGCGCGCCTGGTCGTACATCTCGCGATAAACCTGGGCACGGTGCAGCGAATCGAGCAATTTGCTGTAGCTCGGCGGCATTTCCAAGGTGGAAAGTACCCGGCGGCGCTGGTCTTCCGGCAAGTCTAGGGAAGAATTTTCGCCCATTAGCAAAACTGGAAGGAACTCATCCCAGGTTGACAGTGTCTTTAGCAAGCCCAAAAGCGATGCGGGGGCATTTACGGTCCCGATAAGGACGCAAATGACTTCACGACTGGACGACAAGGCGCCGACAGCCTGCTGCCAGTCATGACTGCCGCAGGGTAAATTTTCTTCGCCGAGAAAATTAAGGATCACCGCCAAGTCGCGGCGGCGGACGCTGTCGTCATCGATCAGGAGAATTTTGGTTTCACGCCACATGCAATAGCAACTTCCCTAGTCAACTCAGTGCCCGAATTTGGGGGCAAGCTAGACGCTTGCAGACTTGTCATGCCTGTAGACGCCTGAAATCTGTAAACAGCCACTAGTTAAGTCAAAAAATCGTGCACAGTCAAATTTATGGCGCACTTTGTTCGGATTAAATGAAAATTAAATCATCCGAACAGGTTGTAAACCTTCGCCGCGTTCTGTGACTGATGCACCTGCGACATTTCGTTCACGATCGCCTGACGCTCCCCAGTCGCCGCCTCCAGCAATTGCCGGTACACCCCCAGCAACTCTTCCAGATTGTTACGCAACGCCGCCTCGTCCACCTCGGACTCGCTCATGACGTCTTCCATGCAGGAACGGCATGCCAGGTCCAATTGACCGATGGCTTCCCAGTTTCGTTCGGCCAAGGCATCAACCAAAGCGTCACGGGTTTGTTCGATTCGCTGCAAGACAAGACTCATGAGCATATTCCTCAGAATTGCGGACCAGGCGTGGCAATGGCATCCCAGCCTTCCTTGACCGTGCGAAGCAGATCGGCGACTTCGTCGAGGATCTTCGGATCGGCCTTGACGTTGGCCTCGGCCAGACGTTTCATCATGTACGCGTAAAGAGCATCCAGTTCAGCAACCGACTCGGCCCGATTTTCCAGGTCCAGGCCTTCACGCAAACCACCGACGATGCCGATGGCCTTGCTGATCAGGATGCCTCTGTTTGCGATATCCTTGCGCTCCATGGCGCCCTTGGCCTGGGCGATACGGTCCAGCCCGCCCTCCATGAGCATCTGCACAAGACGATGGGGACTTGCTTCGGAGGTTTGCGCCTGGGCGCCAATCTTCTGGTATTGGCGAAGGGCTAACATCGGATTCATGTTCTACCTCATCAAAAAACTTCGGTTCGTATAAACAGCGTATCGACGCTGCGTCAAAAAACTTTAGACCGAAAAGCCGAAAGCCCGGAACGTTGTCAAAACGTTGCCGGGCTTTTTTGCGTCTGTCGAAAATCAACTGTTTCTCTGTTGTGCCGTCAGCGCTTCGAACATCGAGGTGATGTTACTGGCAGTCGCTTTGAGCTTCCCGACCAGAGTGTCCATGTCGTTGTACTTTTTGGTCAACGTGGCAGTCAATGTCTCGACCCGGCGATCCAGAGCCTCCTGATCAGCCTTCAGCCGCGTCTGGGTCCTGTTCAGCGCCGTGGTGCGCTGATCGAGGATACCGCCGGTCTGACTGTAGGGTTCGATAGCTTTGCCCATGCGTTCCAGCAAGCCGTTGGTGCCAGTGAACAAGGTCTGCACTTCACCGCTTAGCTTTTTATCGTTCATCGCTGCGCTGAACTTGACGCTATCGAAGTTCAGTGCGCCGGTCTTCTGGTCGGTGGTGATACCCAGTTGGGCCAGCGCTGTGAGCTTGTCCCCAGAGCCCGTCTCGGACAAGGGAGTACGAATCGCCGCCAACAGCGAGCGAGGCAACGCATCGCCAGTCAATTTGGCCGATACCGTCGGGTTGCCATCATCGTCGAGCGACGGCTTGGTCAGTGCGGTGATGCTGTTAGCGACTGCGTTATAGGCATCGACGAATTTCTGAATCGAGGCTTTCAGGCCATCGTTGTTCGGCGCCACGGTAACGGTTGAAGTGCCGCCATCGGCTACTCCGAGCAAATTCAACGTCAATCCGGAAATCGCCGTGCTGACCGTATTACTCTTACTGGTCAGCACCATGCCATCGACGGTGAAGTTGGCATCCTGGGCCAGGGCACCGATGGCGCCCGCCGAAGTGGCCGTCAGCGCGGTATTGCCAGCGCCCACAACGTTCGTGCCATCGATCTCCAGCCCCGCGATGCCGCTCACCGAGATATCGGAACCTGCACCGGTCGTGGTCGAACCCAACACCAGGCGCGAACCAAAGGAGTCGGTGATGATGTTCGCACTGACTCCGGCAGCCTTGAGCGAAGAGTCGGCGTTGATCGCGTCTCGAACCGATTGCAAGGTGGAGCCATCCGGCACATTGAGGTTGTAGTTGTTACCGCCCTGCGAGATGGTCATCGTACCCGTGGGAATGGCACTGGTCGTACCACCCGCGAAGGCCGCCGAAGTGACCTTGGACGCAGTGGCCAGGTTGGTGACTTTGATGGCGTAAGTGCCATTCACCGCCGTGTTGCTGGCGGTAGCCGTGAGAACACCGGGAGCTGAAGATGTCGCAGCAAAACCCGAGAATTGCGGGGTCGTTGTGCTGGACAAGTCCTTCATGGCGGTATTGAAAGCTGCCAACAATGACTTCAGGGTACCCACCCCGGAAATGCTGTTGGTAGTCGTCGTTGTCGCTCGGGTGATCTGACCTTGCTTGGCGGCCTTGTCGGAATCGACCAGCGCCTTGACGATCGCAGTGGTATCGAGGCCAGAGCCTAGACCCAAGCCAGGTAGAATTGGACTTGCCATGTGGGACTCCCTTCAGTGTGTCGCCGGCCTTTTGACCTTTACAACGCCCAAAAGAACATAACAACAAAATTCGTGCCGGCTGTCAGGCTTCAGCGCTGAACAACAAGCTGTTTGCATCATTCAAACTGTTGGCCAGTTTCAGAACTTCTTCGTTCGGGATCTGGCGAATCACTTCACCGGAGCCACTGGCAATCACTTTGACTACTACTTTGCCTGAAGGCTCATCAATAGAGAACTCCAGGTTGCGCTTGACCGACTGGACGAACTTCTCGATTTCCTGAACGGCCTTCTTGAGTTTGTCCTGCTCGGCGGCAGCGTCTTTAGGCGCTTGCTTGACCGGGGTTACGGTAGCAACGTCGGCTTGAGGCTTCTCCACGGGCTTGTCGACCACGGTGGGTGCCGGCTTCGCCGCTGGATAAGACAAGTTCAGCTTCACGCTCATATCCATGTCCATCACCTCTTGAACGGAAAAAGCGAGAGAGCACGCAAGCGCACTCCCCCGCTAAAACTCATCCGGCTATTACTGAAGGAGCTTCAGTACAGCGGATGGCAGTTGGTTGGCCTGGGCCAGAACCGAGGTAGACGCTTGCTGCAGAGTCTGCTGCTTGGTCAGTTGTGCAGTTTCAGCAGCGAAGTCGGTATCTTGTACGCGACCCAGTGCAGCACTGGCGTTTTCGTTGATGTTCTGCAGGTTGGAGATAGTGCTGTTCAGACGGTTCTGGGCAGCACCGAGGTCCGCACGAGCACTGTTGATGGTGTCGATGGCGCTGGTGATTGCGTCCATGGCGGCCGAGAAGTTGGTTTCAGCAGTAGCGCTGTCGGAACCAACGATGGTGATCGCCGAGTCAACACCCAGAGTTGCAGCGTCGAAGCTGGCGCTCAGAGTCAGAGTGATCTGGTTGTCAGAACCGTTGTTCGAACCGACCTGGAAGGTCATGGTGCTAGCGGTACCGTCAAGCAGGTTCTTGCCGTTCAGGTTGGTGCTGTTGGCGATACGGGTGAGTTCGTCGCTCATCTGCGAGAACTCTTTGTTCAGAGCGATACGGTCATCTGCGCTGTTGCTGTCGTTACGTGCCTGGATGGCCAGTTCACGCATACGTTGCAGAATGTTGGTCTGCTCTTGCATCGCGCCTTCAGCGGTCTGCGCCATGGAGATACCGTCGTTGGCGTTTTTGATCGCCATGTTTTGACCGCGGATTTGCGAGGTCATACGGGTAGCGATCTGCAGGCCAGCGGCGTCGTCTTTGGCGCTGTTGATTTTCAGGCCGGAAGACAGGCGGGTCATCGAAGTGGACAGAGCATCGGAAGCCTTGTTCAGGTTCTTCTGAACGTTCAACGATGTGACGTTAGTGTTTACTGTTAAAGCCATGACGAATTCCTCGTTGGTTGGGTACTGCGGCTTCCGGCCCTGGCAACCGCCGGGTGTGGCCTAGAGAACCTTCGTAATAGTTATCGTCGGGTTGGGAACTTGCTTGAGGGCTTTTTTTAAAAAATTTACTAGCAGACTGCCACCCCTTGTGAAACAAGGGCTTAGCGATGGATAAAGGCCCGAAAAATGGCGCCAATAAACCGTAGGACATGGTCAGGGGCAAAAAAATAGCGCTTCAGGCGAACCTGAAGCGCTATCAGAAGGAGAGGATCGGATCAGTCGCGATAGAGAATCGCCGAGCCCCACGACAGGCCAACACCGAAACCGCTGATCGCCACGCGCTTCCAGTCGGCATCCAGG
Source organism: Pseudomonas frederiksbergensis (assembly GCF_035751725.1). Taxonomy (GTDB): domain Bacteria; phylum Pseudomonadota; class Gammaproteobacteria; order Pseudomonadales; family Pseudomonadaceae; genus Aquipseudomonas; species Aquipseudomonas frederiksbergensis_A. The sequence goes on from NZ_CP142104.1 coordinate 4,247,750, forward strand.
ACGTGCTTTTCCAGCAACAGCGGAATGCTCGACGACACGGTATTGCCGGTCTCGACCATGTCCTTGATGAATTTCTCAGGCTCACCCTCGAAACGCCGTGCAACGGCATCGACGATAGCCGCACTCCCCTGATGGATGCAGAACGCGTCGATATCACTGGCTTGCAATGACGATTCGTTCAGCAGTTCATGCAAATGAGCCGGCACTTTCAGTAAGGCGAAGTTGAAGACCTGGCGACCATTCATGAAAAACACACCGTCGCTCACCTTCAGGTGCGGCGCACCGGAACCGTCAGTCCCGAACTTGGACTTGCCCAACTGCCAGTTGGCCCCTTCTGCCATCCAAGTGGCCGTGGCGGCGTCGCCGAAGAGCATGGTGGTGTTGCGGTCTTCAGGGTCGACGATTTTCGAATAGGGGTCAGCGGTGACCAGTAACCCGTTTTTCAGCCCTGCAGCCTCCATGAAGCCTTTCAGGGCATAGATGCCATAGACATAGCCCGAGCAGCCCAGGGATATGTCGAACGCCGCCACATGGGTCGGCAGCCCGAGTTTGTCCTGCACGATGGCGGCCGTGTGCGGCAATCCTTCCTCATCACCGTTCTGGGTGACGACGATCAGCGCGTCAATCGATTCGCGCGAAAGCTGTGGGTTGTTGGCGAACAGCGCGTTCACTGCTTCGACACACAGGTCCGATGTTTCCTGATCAGCGTCTTTGCGCGGCAGGAACGCCGAACCAATCTTGCCGAGGATGAACTCTTCATCCTTCTCGAATTTGGCACCCTGAGCGTAGTTATCCACACCAGCGGTCGGCACATAACTCGCTATGCTTTTTATGCCAATCATCATGGCTTCCCGATCATGTACTGCGACTAGGTTCACCCCCAAAAGCTCAGGGGCGCTTCAAAATGGTTGATTTCCGAGGGCGGAAGCCTTGCCAGGCGAACGAACGGGCCTCCACTCCGGGGAATACAATACAGTGAAGATGCACTTTATGACCTATGCGTCACGCTGTTTTGTCCTCAAGGGGCATTTTTTCATGACAAATGAAGCAGTGTCATTTCTCGCGATCGGATTGGACACCGGACAGGAATGTAGGGGATGGCGATGCAATTGTGTGAGAGCGACGGTAGATTTACCTGCCGTACCCGGTGGAAAACTGCAGAAGGCGTTTGATTAATTGTGGCGGGGGAGCTTGCTCCCGCTTGAGTGCGAAGCGCTCACAAAAGGGGCTGCTTCACAGCCCAGCGGGAGCAAGCTCCCTCGCCACGATTCATCCGCACGGTTATGCGGCGGTTAGTTCAGCAAGTCGGTCCAAGGTACGTTGCGCACCGGTCCGAGGGTAAAACCCGCACCTTGCAGCGCCAGGTTGCCGTTGTAGAACCGGTCCTGGGCGAACGCCCCGGACCACTTCTCACGCAGCGCCGCAAGCGCCTGCGGCGTACTCGCCAGCACGCCGGGCTGGATCACTTGCACATGCGGCGTCCATACCGTCAGATAACCTGCCTGGCCAACCCGGAGGCACAAGTCGACGTCACCCAGCGCATCGTCGAACAATGCCGTATCAATGCCGTCGGCCGCTTCGAACAATTGCTTGGCAATCATCAGGCAGGCGAAAGACACCGCCGAACAGTTCTGCTCGACTACCAACCTGTTCATGTAGCCCCGGACGGTCTTCGGCTCACCGACGAAAGCCGAGCCGACTGTGTCGTTCAGTCCCAGGATCAGGCCAGCCTGGGCGATGCTTCCATCGCGCTCGACCAGCTTGGCGCCGACCACGCCGACCTCCGGGCGCAACACTTGATTGAGCAGCGATTCGATCCAGTTGACGTTGACCACTTCGCTGTCAGCCGCAAGCGTCACCAAGTAGTCGCCCTTGGCTTCCTGGCTCACAGCGTTAATCAGGGTCCCCGTCGCGACGCCCGCGTCGATATCCAGCAACCGGACGCGACCGGCCTGGTGCCCCTGACCGTCGAGCCAGGTGCGCAGCACCGAATGGTTAGCGGTCGGGGTGGGGACCAGCACTTCGTAGCGCTGATATCGAGTGCGCTGCAGGACGCTGAGCAAACAACGTTGCAACGCTGTCAGATCGCCAATGCCGTGGACAATGATCGACACCATCGGGCGGACGGCAAAGCGATAGTCGATCTTATGCGTCCCCGGCACCACTGAGCTTACGTCAGCTTGATAGCCACGAACCGCCAGGTGACGCAGCAGTGTCTTGCGCTCATCGGCGTTGTTTTCCGCCGGTGGCGCCTGGCAGACCAGCAGGGGCTCATCCAGATGAGCAAGCCCTTCCAGTCCGTCCTGCTCGATCAGACGCAACAGTAGGTCGAACTCCATCGCGTTCTTGAATTCACGCGAATAACCGCCAAGCTTCAGGAATGTCTCGCGGCGGATCAGCCAATGACGGGCCATCAACGCCGGGTTGCTTTGCAGCAAGTCCAAGTTGAACCCAGGCCGGAATACATCAGCCAAGGTCCCGTCCGGCTGGCGCTGGAACTCGTCCATTGCCACGGCCTGGCACTGCCCAGCGTCCAGTAGCTCCAAACCCGCGCGGAACAGGCCTCCCGGCGTGACTTCATCGCCGGCTTCGGCCATGACCACCCAATCGCAATCGATCTGGTTGACCACCTGATTGATCTTCTCGACGTAATTGCTTTCGTTGACCTTGACGAAATGCAGGACGTTTTGTGGCGTCGTCTCGGCCGGCAGGTCGCCGGTGGTGAACACCACAATCTTGAACGCCCGGCAGTAGCCGTTGATTATGCTGTCGAAGGTGGCCTGCATCTTGAAAATGTCGGCTTCCAGATCGAGGATCAAAATACCGAAGGTAGGTCCACCGTTGCGAGCGGCCAGGTATTGGGACACTTTCTGAGCTTCACTGGCACTCGGTTCGCGCGCCTCGAGCCAACGCAGCAATTGACCGGAGCGCGTGGCGTCGAACAACCTCGCGGTATTTTCAAACGCCGAAGCCTTGAGTCGTTGGTCCCAGGCCTGAAGCATCTGCACGTAGCGCGTGTCACCCTTGGCCTGCATGAGCCCGAGCAATTGCTTCACCAGATCCTGATTGAATGCATAGCTCAAAAAAGCCCTCGCCAGCTGTTCATCAAGCGGTTCGGCACTGGTATTGCGCTGAGGGCGCGACAGTTCTTTCTGCCTGAGCATGACCGCTTCCAGCTCTCTCAGCTGCACCTGTCCGCTTGGCGCCGCATGAATCAGGAATTCCAGCGCCGCGAGCACATCGAAGAAAGCCTGGTTGTAAAAAGGCAACTCAACGTACTGCGTCGGCTCGAAACGTCGGATCGGTTCGCCACGCCGCGAATCCCAGGTCGATTCGAACAGTTTCCCAGCCTGCGGCGCCGAACGCTCGACCAGCTTCTTGAGTATGGCCCGGGCATGTTCCAGCGCCGAATCATCCATACCAGAAGCGCTGGTCAGCATCGTGGCCATGCGTTCCTGTTCAGCGACGGCTCGCAAGTCCTCGGTACCAGGCGCCGTGCCGACGGGGTTGCATGGCTTCGCCACGCGACTACGCTCGTTTACGCCATGGGGAATGTCCAGCAAGCGGACCCTTGCATCCGTCACCAACCCAAGGGAATGACCAGCCTCCTGCAACCGAGAGTCAAAATCGGCGGGCAACGAAGCGTAGCTGCGCCGCAGGGTTTCAGTGCGTGTCACCGCGTTAACCAGTGAAGGACAATCTTCAGCAAACACCGTCAGCCGAGCTTCGGCCGATGCGCCGGAGTAATCTTCGCAGCCCTTGCGATCGAGCAAATAATAGTCGACACGGTCGGCATGGGCCTCGAACGCCAGGCTGTAGCCTTGGCATACGCCATATTCAGCATGCGCCTCCAGGAAACTCAACGATTGTTCGAGCGCCTGGGGTAGCAGGAAACTTTCGGCATCGGCAATCGCCAGGTAAGGCGTGGCAACGCGCTCGAGGGCCTGGCGAACCTTTTCGCCGAAGCCGCGCGCCTCAGGCGCATGCAGGCACTGCACGCCGGGGAATGCCATCGAGATACTGCCATCGATCCGGCTTGATGAGTCAACCACCAACACGGCGAATGAACTGTCGCGGTAATAGCGCAACGCCCGCCGCAGGGCGGTCGACTGGTCATGAGCAAGCAGTACCAGCGTAAACCGTTCACTCAACGGCGCAGTCGTTCCTGTTGGGACATTGCTTTGCATATTCATTCCTTAACAAGTGGGTGGCCGCATCAGCGACACCGGGAGTTTCGCGGGGAAACCCATCAATCCGGCAGCCAACCATTGGCCCAGTACTGCAGGTTATCGCCGCGCAAGATAAAGTCGCGCAGCACCACTTCACGTAATTCGTCGCCCATCCGGTAACTGGCAATCGGATCTGCCAAATGCATACGGATTGCCTCAAGCCACTCTTCGGTACTGTTGGTGAGGACTCGCGTGCAAGGCAAATGACCTCGGTAGGCCTCCGTATCCGAGCAGATGACTGGATAGCCACACGCACCGTACTCCAACAGGCGAAGGTTGCTTTTGCAGTCGTTGAATATATGAAATTCCAACGGCGCCAGGGCCAAGTCCAAATTCAGACTGGCCAGTTTTGCCGGATAAAGCGCAAGGCTAACGCCTGGATGGAATTCATGGATATAGGGCTTGAGCAAATCGGGGCACATGCCAAAGAAAACCCATTCGACTTCATCAGCGAGTTCCCGAACGACATCGGCGATAAGCTCCAGGTCGCCACGGTGGCTGGTGCCGCCCCCCCAACCGATACGCGGCTTGCTGGAGGTCGCACGCTGGCTTCGAAGCTGGTTCCACAGGCCGGCCGCCAGCATGTTCGGCACGACGCGAATATCGTGGTGCATGCTCGACAAAGCGTCCGCCAACGGATGGGTGGACACCACGACCCGATCGCACTGGGCGATACCTTGGCGCAGCAAGTCTTCGAGGTTGTCCGGCATATTGCGACGGTGTTCGTTTTTCTCCGGGACCCTGGCGATGTAATCATCCAGTTCATAGATGCGCATGGCCTTGGAGTAAGTCTTGACCTGGGCAATGTCCTTGAACTTACCCACGTTATAGCGACCCTGGAGAATGATCACATCCGGTGACTGGCGCTCGATGTCAATGATCGAGGGCGTATCGTAGGCAACACGCCCGACGATTCGACCCGCCGCCTCCAGCTCGAACAATGGCTGGCTGACCCGGTAATGCCCCACCGCCGAGGTGTTGACCGCCATCCCCAGGATCGAGGGCACGTTACGGGTGATCAACGGATTCCAGCCGGTGCGTGGCCCGGGTTCAAGGCTGAAGCTTTTTCCGGTCAGGGTCAGGTTACGGTTGTAGGCGGGATCGTTGGCGATTTTGGGCAACCAGCGCTGATAGAATGCCTCCTGCTCCTCCTCCAGCCGCTGCTTCCAAGAAGGATCACGACCAGGCTCCACACCGGAGGCCAGCACGACATCGCTGTATGGCGTGGTGACGATCAGGTAACCGTTTTTTCCGACCTGCTGGCACAACTCCAGAGAATTGATGCGCTGCGTTGTGATCGACTCATCGAACCCGCCAGCTTCCTCCAGAACTTGCTTGCGTACCAACAGGCAATGATCGCCAACGGCGCTCCAGTTCTGCACGGTCTGCAAGCGCTGCATGTAGCCGCCAGACGTTACCGATTCGTTGACAAAGGCCCTGCCCGCCAACCCGCCCATCCCCATGATCATGCCGGCATCGATGACCCGGCCCTGCTGGTTAAGCGTGCGAGGCCCCACGATACCGACCTCGGGGCGTTGCCCATGATTGAGCAGCTCATCCAGCCAAGCGGCTTCCAGCACGATGCAATTGGGGTTGAGCAATAACAGATATTCGCCACGGGCATGCTGTAGGGCGAAGTTGCGGATCACTGCTTCACTACTACTTCCCGGGTGCAGGAGTATTCGCAATTTTTCGCTGCCCAGCTCAGCCATGCCCCGCAGCCAATGCTGCAGCGCGGCGTTTTCACTGGCGTTATCGACAATGATGATTTCGTAGTGCGGATATGTCGTCGCACTGAGCAGGCTGTTGATACAACGCTCCAGCGCACTCAGGTCATCCTTGACGCTGATGACGATCGACACCAGAGGACGCTCGGCGAAGAGGTATTCAATGCGCGGAACCAGCGCGAGGAGCGCCCCGGGGTGAAGCCGGTGCGGAATGCCGATACGCTGCAGATGCGCACTGATCAGCCGGGTGTTTTGCTCGATGACTTCCGGCTGCGACAGCCATTGGGCGAACGATAACGTCGACTCGACCTGGACTTCAGGGATATGACCAATAACTTGCGGCCCGTCCGTTTCGACCAGTCGCCAGATCAAGTCATGGGGCGCCAATTCGCCCAGGCTCGAATCGAATCCACCCGAGGCCAGGAATCGCGCGCGCTCGAAAGCCAGAGTCCGACCGACATAGGGGTAACCGCGCATCAGATCGAGGTTGAAGTCGGGCTTGAAGATCGGCTCCGCCGATTTGTCATCCACCAGCGCGCCTTCATCGCTGTAGATGCAGGCAGCACTTGGCGAGCTGACAATCCGGTCGGCCATGACCAGGAGCGCAGACTCGGTCAAGCGGTCGCCGGCACGCAGCAGGTAGAACCAATCGGCGCCGTCCAATTGAGGCAAAAGCCCATTGAGCTGCTGCACCCAGTCAGCCTGCAGTCCAAGGCGCAGGATATGGTTGTCCACACCCTGGCGACCGTTGGACAGCAGCAGCACCGATTCGCAGGCATAGGCCTGGGCCGTGATACTTTGCAGGGTAATGCCGAGCGCATAAGGATCGTCCTGCTCATCGATAATGACGGGGACGATCCTCGGACGATAGGCCCAGCGCGCGATCTGCCGGGACAGGACTTGCTTGCGCAATGGACTGAAACGGCGGCACTCCAACCACTGCACATAGAGGTCTGCGTAGCTTTCGATGTCAGTGCCAACTTGCGAGCCGATAACGCCCTGCCGAGTCGCGATGACCGAGTAAACGTTTATTTCTTCCCACTCGGTCGCATCCTCCTTGCTTCGGTCCAGCGCCTGGTAACGCACCCAGCCACTGGCCGGCGCCGGCTCGCCACTGCGCTGGCCAAGCATTTCCTTGAGCCACGTCAGCTCCACCGTGGCCGCTTCAAGCATTTTGGCCTGACGCGCCAGGCGGTCCGGATGCAAGCGCTGACCGCTTCCCTCGGCGTACAGTTGGACCAGGTTACCCCGTCGCAACAGGCAGATGAACAAGGCAAAATCCAGGACCGCCTCGAAGCCTTCGCCGGGCCGCGCCAACGCCGGCAGCAAAGCCTCGACGTCGGTGCGACGCATCAATGCACCACTTAAACCGCCAAGGATATTGCGGGTGGTTTTTTCAAAATACGCCAGCATGTCGCTGCCGTTGAACAGCGCATCGAACTGGGTGATGCCGGTGTTTTCAACACGGATCGGCAAGGCGTAGTTGTCGGCATCGATCAGGTGATGCTTGTTGATCACCAACGATACTTGCGGATGTTCTTGCAGGATGGCCGCCTGCTGGCTGACGCAGAACGCCAGCAACTGATCGTCATCGCAGAGGAACTTGATGTACTCGCCCCGGGACTCTTCAAGGCAACGCAACAGGTTTTGCTGGAACCCCAGCCGGGTAGGGTTGCGCAGGTAGCGCACCGCAACACTCGAGCCTGCTTCAAGCTCCTGGACAATACGCTCGACTTCATCGCCGCGGCAATCGTCGCAGATTACAATCTCAAGATTCTCGTAGCTCTGCTCGAGCGCGCTTTGCAAGGCGAGGCGGAAAAAGCGTGAGTGGTACGCGGGGATGGCGATGCTGACAAGAGGAGCTGATTTCACACGCTTGGCTCTCAACCGGTGGGCGCCAACTCAGGCGAGAGCAGGACGTCCTGAATCGTATAAAGAAACGGGTCGGGGACCGCTTATAGCATCACGGCCCCTGCCCTGGATCACATCTTGTTGAACAAGCCCAATTGAGCGATCTTGCTGAACGCCAACTGCGACGCTTGAAGCATAGTCTGCTGCAACGTCAGGCGCGTCATCACCTCCGCTGGGTCGGAGTCACGAATCGCCGACTGGGTTTGCGAATTGGCGAGGACGAAGCTCTGGTTGGTATCGCTCTGGGTATCGAGCGACTGCCCACGTCCACCAACCGAACTCAATGCGCTGGTCAATTGGTCGGTGCCGCTGGCCAGGTTACCGATACCCGAAGCCAGCGCCGCGTTCAACTTCTGGATGGCGATGTTGTCGCCATCAGCCGGTGTGTTCAATGCGGTCCGCAACTGGCTCACGGTGTCCAGGATGTTCTGGGTCTCGTGGGTGTTGACTGCGATGCTGAACTGATCGTTGGCCGCCGCAGCACCATTAAGGGTGAAACTCACCCCGGATGCGGTGGCGACGTTGCCTGCCAGGGTGCCGCTCGATACTGGTTTGCTGTCGGCGGTCAGTGGCGCGGCGTAGAGGTCGAAATCCGTGGCGCTGGTGAACTTCAGAACGGCAGACCCCGTCGGAAAACTGGCGTGGTAAGCAGCCGGATCGGTGATCTGGCTGCCCGTAATCTGGGTCGCGGTGGTATTGCCCGGGCTGCGTGCCGGCGTGATTGAGTCAGGTTTGGCGGCCAGGGTGAAGGTACGACCTGTCAAAACCGTGTCCGCGACCTCGCCTGCATGAAGGTTGACGTTCAAGGTCAGGTCAACACCGCGAAAGCTCACGGTCTGCCCGGCCTGGTTGTTCGGTTGGATGACACCGCCCTTGCTGGCTTCGGCGGTCACATCGTTGCCGCCCGAGTCGGTGATTTTCAGTTGGGTGCCGCTGACGAACTCAACGGTGTACGGCTCACCACTGCGGAACTGGCTGTTGTAGCTCACGCTGGACGACACCTGGCCGTTGGTCAACACCACACGACCATCATCCACTGGCGGCGCGGTCATGGTGACCTGAGTACGACTGGTGTTGACGGCTTGCTGGAACACTTCCCAGCCGGTGCTGTTGGTGGCCATGGACATGGTGTCGCCGATCGGCAGGTCCAGGGTGACCTGGTCGCCGTTGTAGCTGTAGGTGCCGTCGTCATTGCGGGTGAACGGCACGACATCGCCCTTGGAACCGGCGAAGATGTATTTGCCGTTCTCATCTTTGGTGTTCATCAGGCTGAGCAGCTGTTCTTCAATCGAGCCCAATTCCGAAGCGACCGCTTTACGGTCTGCGTCGGTGTAGGCGGCGTTGCCGGCACTAACGGCCAACTCCTTGGCGCGCTGCAGTACGTTGCCGATACTGGTCATGACCGCTTCGGTGTTGCCCAGGGTCGCCTTGATGGTGGTGACGTTAGCTTCGTACTGGGACAGCATCGAAGCCTGGTTACCCAGTTGCAGCAAGCGCGAAGCACCGACTGGATCATCGGCGGCGGTGTTCACACGCACCAGGCTGCTGGCCTCCTCGCTGCTCTTGACGACCTTGGCGAAGTTTTTCTGGTAGTTCGCAGCCGTGCTTTCGTAAAACTGAGAAGTAGAAATGCGCATGGGCTACGGCTCCTTAAAGACTGTTGATCAATGTACTGAAGATTTGTTGCGCAGCCTTGATGATCTGCGAGGATGCGGTGTAGTACTGCTGGAACTTGACCAGGTTGCCGGTTTCTTCATCCAGGTCCACGCCGGACAACGAATCGCGGGCATTCTTGGCGTTGTCCAGGATCGCGCCAGTGGCGGCGCTGTCCAGCTTGCCCTGGGCAGCCTTGGCACCGACGCCTTCCACCAACTTGCCGTAGGCATCGTTCAGGGAAATGCCTTTACTGCCGGAGTTGGTGTCCACAGTCTTGGCGGTCTGCAAGCCCGCCAGGATGGTCCCGTTACGGTTGTCCAGGCTGCCGGGCTGGCTGAGACTGATGTTGATACCTGAGCCGTCGGATGGAGCGCCGGCGATCGACATGTCGAACGTGACGGTACGCTGCACCGGCGGTACGGACGAATCCATGATCGGGGCACCCGTGGCGTCCTTGAGCGGAACGCTCAGGCTCAGGGTGTTGCTCTGGCCGGGTATGATCGTGCCGCTGCTGATCAAGCCACCCTGGGCATCGCGTAGTTGGTAAGCCTGGCTGGAGCCACCGGCCGACGTCGCCCCGAACACCACCTTGACCGGCATCGAGTTCTTGATGCCGTTCTGGATGATGCTGGTGGTGGCTTCGTCGTAGATGTCCAGCTTGGTGGTCATGGTCGGCTGGCCGCTGGCCGGAATGGTCAGCGTGCCGCTGCCGCCCGGCGTGATGGCGGCGCCCAGCGGCGCGGCAATCGCCAGCCGCTTGGAGTCGGTCATCTCGGTCTTGATGCTGCCCGCCGCGTTGCGGGTCGGGGTGATCTTGAACGAATCACCGGCCACCGCCGGGCCACCGCCGAAGGTCAAGGCGAAACCATCGACCACCGGTGGAGGCGTGGTCGCGGTGTTGAACGCCCCCATCGAGGTGTTATCGGGCAAGCGCTGCACCGTGTAGTCGGTAGCGCTGGTGAACGTGATCTTGTAGTCGTTGGTGGTCAGCTTGCCGGTGTCTTCGATGGACACGTTGAAGTTGCCGGACCCGGCGCTGTTGCCCAGCGAGGCGACGCTGCGCTGGCTCATCTGGGCGGCGCTGTTGATGCTGCTGAACAGGTTGGAGCCAAACGCACCGTTCTTGTCGATGCCCGAGGCCTGGATGCTGTTCATCTGGTCTGCGACGACCAGCGCCACGCGACCCAGCTCGTTCATGGCGGGGTCGAGCACGGTGCTGCGGTAGCGCATCAGGCCGCCGATTTCACCACCGGTCAGCACCTGGGTAAGGTCCATGACGCTGGAGCCGCTGTTGAGCTGGATACCCATGCGGCCAGGATCGTTCTTGTCCGGCACTGCTTCCAGTTTATTGGTGATATTGCCCATCACCAGTGGCTGGCCGGAACCCAGGTAGATGTCCAGGCTGCTGCCGTTCTCCACGACCTGAGTGCCGGTGAAGGTGGACAGCTGGCGAATGGTTTCGCTGCGGGCGTCGAGCAGGTCGTTCGGAGCGCCGCCGGAGTTGGAGACTTCGGCGATTTTCTTGTTCAACTGGGCGACGGTGGTGGCCAGGCTGTTGATCTGGTCGACCATGTTCGACAGGTTGCCGTTGATGTTCTCGTTCTGCGCGGTCAGCTGGCTGGCAACCGAGTTGAAACGGTTGCTCAGGGCCTGGGCATCGCTGAGCAGCAACTGGCGGGAAGCATCGTCGCCCGGCTTGGCGTTGACGTTCTGCACCGAGGCGAAGAACTTGGTCAGTGCGCCATTGAGGCCGGTGCCGCTGTCCGACAGCAGGGAATCGAGTGGGGTGATCTGCCCCTGATAGGCCGCCGCATCGCTGTTGAGCGAGGTGGTGGTCTTCAGTTGTGCTTCAAGGTACGAGTTATAGACCCGGCGCACATCCGCCAGGGTCGTGCCGGAGCCGATGAACACGTTGCCGTACTGGTTCGACGCCTTGGTGGTCTGCACGGTCTGCTGACGCGAATACCCGGCGGTATCGACGTTGGCGATGTTGTTACCCGTGGTCACCAGTGCGGTCTGGCTTGCGGACAGACCCGACATCCCGATATTGAGCAAACTCATGGTTCAGACCTTATAAAGTCGTGGTGGCACCAGCCGAGGCGTAGTTTTGGTAACTCGTCATCTGCCGGGCTATGTTCGAAATCTTGTTGGCGTAGTTCGGGTCGGTGGCGTAACCGGCCTTCTGCAACTCGCGTACAAACTGTTCCGGGTTATCGGCCGACTTCAGCACATCTTGATAGCGACTGTTGCTTTGCAGCAGGTTCACCAGATCATGAAAACTGTCGCGGTACGAGGCGTAGGAGCGGAACTCGGCCGTCTCCTTGACCATCTCGCCATTGCGGAACTCGCTGGTGATCGCCCGCGCCGAATCGCCCGTCCAGTTCTTGCTGGCCTTGATACCGAACAGGTTGTGGCTGCTGCTGCCATCGGGCTGACGCATCACCGATTTGCCCCACCCGGTTTCCAGGGCGGCCTGGGCCACCAGGTAACGTGGGTCGACCCCGATGCGATCAGCGGCTTCCTTGGCCATTGGCAGCATGGCGTTGACGAATTCATCGGCATCGCGGAAGGCCTTGCGCGCCGGTGCCAGCGGTGGCTGGGCCACGGCGCGACCGTAAACCTGCATGTCGCCTTTGGGCTCGGCAGCCTTGAGCGCGGCCAGCCAGTCACCATTGGCCAGCTCACCGGTGGCAGGCTTGACGGCGGCAACGGCACGATCCGGCAAGACGTTCTGCGCCACGGCCTCAGGCTTGACCGACGCCGAAGGCACCAGCCCGGCGAGCAGGCGGTCGGCCAGTTTCGGCGGCAGGGCCAGGCGGCGCTGGTTGATCAATTCCATGTCGTTGCGGTGAATGCCCTCGGCCCCTTGCGGCGCGCTCACAGCCCGCGAGGCCCAGAGCGGACGCTGGCCGTTGCTGCGCGACAAAGGCCCATCGGGCAGCGTTCCGGCCGCCACAGGCGTAGGCACTGGCGCCTTGGCCTTGTCCAGCGCCTCTTGCTGCTTGGCGGCAGACAAGGTGGCCGCCTCGCCCGAGGCCAGCGGCTTGTTCTTCGACATCTGGCGCAACAGCACATCGGCCAGGCCGATACCCCCGCCTTCGCGGGACATGGAAACGGCCAACTGCTGGTCGTACATTTCCTGGTATTGCTTGGCTTCCGGCGTGTTCATCGGGTTGTCCTTGCCCAGGGCCTCGGTGGCCGAACGCATGGACTTGAGCATTTCACCGAGGAACAGCGACTCGAATTCCTGCGCCACTTTGCGCAGGTTGCCTTCGCTGTTCTTGTCGCCGACCTTGAGCTGGTTGAGGCGATTGAGGTCCGAATAGGACGCTGAATCCCCACTGATCAAGGCGCCTTTGCGCATATCCACCATGACCGCCTTCCTTAAATCACGATCAGGTCGGCTTGCAACGCGCCGGCCTGCTTCAAGGCTTCGAGAATCGCCATCAAGTCGCCCGGTGCCGCGCCGACCTGGTTCACCGCCCGGACGATTTCATCCAGGGTAGTGCCCGGGCCGAACTTGAACATCGGCTTGGCTTCCTGCTCGGCATTGACCCGCGAACGCGGGACCACGGCGGTCTGGCCGTTGGACAATGGGCCCGGCTGGCTGACGATCGGGTCTTCGGTGATGGTCACGGTGAGGCTGCCGTGGGTCACGGCGGCCGGCGAAACCTTGACGTTCTGGCCGATCACGATGGTGCCGGTGCGCGAGTTGATGATGACTTTCGCCACCGCCTGGCCCGGGTCGACTTCGAGGTTTTCCAGGATCGACAGGTAGTCGACGCGCTGGCTCGGGTCCAGTGGCGCGGTGACGCGAATCGAGCCGCCATCGATGGCCTGGGCCACGCCTGGGCCGAGCATGTCGTTGATCTTGTCGACGATGCGCTTGGCCGTGGTGAAGTCGGAACGGTTGAGGTTCAACGTCAGGCTGTTGCCCTGGTTGAAACCGCTCGGCACCGCACGTTCCACCGACGCACCACCAGGGATGCGACCGGCCGATGGAACGTTGACGGTAATCTTCGAACCGTCGCGGCCCTCGGCATCGAAACCGCCCACCACCAGGTTGCCCTGGGCGATGGCGTAGACGTTGCCGTCGATACCCTTGAGCGGCGTCAGCAACAAGGTGCCGCCACGCAGGCTCTTGGAGTTACCAATGGACGATACGGTGATATCCACTTGCTGGCCGGGCTTGGCGAACGCGGGCAGATCGGCACTGACCGACACCGCCGCGACGTTCTTCAATTGCACGTTGCCGGAACCGGCCGGCACCTTGATGCCGAACTGCGACAGCATGTTGTTGAAAGTCTGCAGGGTGAACGGGGTCTGGGTGGTCTGGTCACCGGTGCCGTTCAAGCCCACGACCAGGCCGTAGCCGATCAACTGGTTGGAACGCACGCCGGAAATGCTGGCGATGTCTTTCAGGCGCTCGGCTTGAGCGGTGAAGGCTGCCGACATCACCAGGGCACCGATCAACAGCTGTTTAAGATTCAACTTGATCACCTAGAAAGGGAACTTCGGGCTGAGGAAGAAACGGTCGAACCAACCTGGCTGACTCGCATCGGCAAAGGCACCAGTGCCCGAATAGGTGATGCGCGCATCGGCCACGCGGGTCGATGGAACAGTGTTGTCGGTGGAAATGTCATCGGCGCGGACCATGCCGGCGATGCGCACCAGTTCGTCACCGGTATTGAGCGTCAACCACTTCTCGCCGCGCACGGCGATGATGCCGTTGGGCAATACATCGGCCACGGTCACGGTGATCGAGCCGGTCAGGCTGTTGCTCTGGCCGGACTGGCTGTCGCCTTTGCTCGATCGGTCGGCACCGTATCCGGCATTGAGGCTCAGGTCGCCGCCACCGATCGGATTGTTGGTGGTCAGGCTGGAGCCGAACAGCGAGGTCAGGCCGACGCTGGTCTCGCTGGTCTTGTCGATCTGCGAGTTGGCGTTCTTGCTGGCCTGGGTCCGCTCGTTCAGGGTAATGGTGATGATGTCACCGACCCGGAAAGCCTTACGGTCGCTGTACAGGTTCTGTTCGAAACCGGCCTGGTAGATCGAGCCGTTATTGGCGGCGGCCGGCAACGGCGTGCGTGGCAACACCGGAGCGTAATACGGGTCATTGGGCCTTGGTGTTGGCGCGACACAGCCCGCCAATGCGGTAATCCCACTCAATGCCAGAACAGATACGAAGCGATTCATGACCCTACCTCTTGGTGTTGCAGGCGGCCTCAGGCCGCCCTGTCTACGGATTTTGCGACGCGATTACAGATTCTGCGTGACGAACGAGAGCATCTGGTCGGCGGTGGAGATCACCTTGGAGTTCATTTCGTAGGCGCGCTGGGTGGTGATCATGTTGACCATCTCCTCAACGGTGCTCACGTTCGAAGTTTCCAGGGTGTTCTGCAGCGTGGTGCCGAAACCGTTCAGGCCCGGAGTGCCGACTTGCGGCGCGCCGCTGGCGGCGGTTTCCATGAACAGGTTGTTGCCCACGGCTTGCAGGCCGGCCGGGTTGATGAAGTCAGCGGTCTGCAGGTTGCCGATCACTTGGGAAGCAGGGTTGCCGGCCACGGTGATGGACACGGTACCGTCGCGGCCCACGGTGAAGGTCTGGGCATCGTTCGGGATGACGATGGCCGGTTCCAGGGCGAAACCGCTGGCGTTGACGATCTGGCCATTGGAGTCGAGGTGGAAGGTACCGTCACGGGTGTAGGACGTGGTGCCGTCCGGCTGCAGGATCTGGAAGAAACCGCGACCGTCGATGGCCATGTCCAGCGGCTGCTCGGTGGTTTGCAGGCTACCGGCGTTGAAGTTTTTCTGGGTGCCGACGATGCGCACACCGGTACCCACTTGCAGGCCCGACGGCAATTCGCTGTCCTGGGTCGACTGGGCGCCTGGCTGGCGTTTTACTTGGTACAGCAGGTCCTGGAACTCGGCGCGATCACGTTTGAAGCCCGTGGTCGAGACGTTCGCCAGGTTGTTGGAAATAGTGGAAAGGTTGGTGTCCTGGGCGGACAGACCTGTTTTGGCAACCCAAAGAGCCGGAAGCATTCGATTCTCCTCTCACGCCTGTTTTTCGGCGCAGCGCTGTAATTAATGATTAGATCTGCAAGACCCGAGCCATGGCTTCATCGCCTTCTTTGGCGGTGTTCATCATCTTGACGTGAAGCTCGAATTGCTTGGCCAACGCCAGCACGGAAGTCATTTCATCCACGGCATTGACGTTGCTCGCCTCCTGGAAGCCCGACACCAGTTGCACGTTGCCGTCGATCGGCGCCGGCTGGCCGTCCTTGGTACGGATCGAGCCATCCAGGCCCTTGGTCATGTTCCTGAGGTCCGGGTTGACCAGCTTGATGCGGTCCACCTCAGCCATCACACGCGGGCCTTCGCCCATGGCGCGGATACTGATGGTGCCGTCCTGGCCGATTTCGATTTTCTGCTCCGGCGGCACGGCGATCGGACCGCCATTGCCCATCACCGGCATGCCGTTGCCGGCCCGCAGCACGCCCAGGGCGTCAACGTTGAGGCTGCCGGTGCGCACGTAGCTTTCACCGCCGTCGGGATTCTGCACGGCCATCCAACCCGGCCCGCTGACCGCCACGTCCAGGTCACGGCCGGTTTCCACCAGCGCACCCGGGGTGAAGTCAGTGGCAGGCCGCTCGGACATGGCAAATGCCCGCGCCGGAAAGCTGTCGCCGAATACCGGCATCGAACGTGCCTGCTCCAGGTCTTTCTGAAAACCATTGGTGGAAATGTTCGCCAGGTTGTTGGCATGGGCCCGTTGCGCCAGTGCGTTCTGGCTGGCGCCGGTCATTGCCACATAAAGGTACTTGTCCACTGTCGTTCCTCTGCATGCCGGACGTTTGCCGTCCACTGCTGTGTTGCACAGCCTTAAGCAAATTGCAGACCAACTTTTTTCTGGCGGGCCCAGGCCCGGAAAACAAAGGGTTCCGGGCTCCTGGGGTTGTGGAGGCGTTATGTCGAAGTCGAAAAACCGGCGGAGTTATGCCGCTAGGTGGCAAGCGCCGCCAACGCACCGCCGAGCACATCGACAACCCGGTCTTGCTGTTCATTCGTCAAACCGAGCCATAGCGGCAATCGCAACAGACGCTCGGAATACCCGTCGGTTATGTCCATCGAGCCGTGCACGCGCCCATACCGCATCCCGCCGGGCGACGAATGCAGCGGTACGTAGTGGAACACCGCGTAGATGGCGTGGCTCTTGAGTTTTTCAAGAACAACTTGGCGCTCGACACCAGGCGCCAGCAGCACGTAATACATGTGCGCATTGTGCTGGCAATTTTCAGGCACTATTGGACGACGCAACAATCCTTGCAGCTCAAGCTCTGCCAAAGCGCCATGGTAGTGATCCCAGATTGCCAAGCGGCGATTGGTGATGGACTGAGCCTCTTCCAACTGGGCCCAGAGGAAGGCAGCCGTCATTTCTCCGGGCAGGAACGAGGAACCCACCTCTTGCCAGGTATATTTATCTACCTCGCCCCTGAAGAACCGACTGCGATCGGTGCCTTTCTCGCGGATGATCTCGGCGCGCAAGGCCATGGCTGGATTGTTGGCCAGTAAAGCCCCACCCTCCCCCGAGATCACGTTCTTGGTTTCGTGGAAACTGAACGCCCCAAGGTCGCCGATGCTGCCCAACGCACGCCCCTTGTAAGTCGACATCACGCCTTGCGCAGCGTCTTCCACCACCGCCAACCCATGCTTGTGCGCAATCGCCAGTATCGTGTCCATCTCGCAGGCCACGCCGGCATAGTGAACAGGCACGATAGCTTTGGTCCGCGACGTAATTGCAGCCTCGATCAAGCGTTCGTCCAGGTTCAGGGTATCGGGTCGTATATCGACGAAGACCGGCACCGCGCCACGCAGCACAAAGGCGTTGGCCGTGGAAACGAAGGTGAACGAAGGCAGGATGACTTCGTCGCCAGGCTGGATATTCAACAGCAGCGCCGCCATTTCCAGCGCAGCAGTACATGAATGGGTGAGCAACGCCTTGTTGCAGCCCGTGTGCGACTCCAGCCAGCCATGACATTGCTTGGTGAATGGACCATCACCGGCGAGCATGTTGCCGAACTTGGCCTGGGCAATGTAGTCCAGCTCCTTGCCGGTCATGAACGGGCGATTGAACAGGATTGTTTCTTGACTCATTGCAAGTTCCCCTGGGTGGGCATGGTCATGGGTGGCGCACAGCACAAGGCATCAAACTGCACTGATCCGCCCACCTATCTGGCTGCCTATGTCGAGATTTTCATAGAAATATGGGGTGAAGCCGGCACGTTTCATGGCGAGCTGGGTTTCGCCGATGTCGTATTCCACCCGGTGCAAGTTGAACGCTTCACCGTCCCAGGTGGCGAACGCTGCCCGGGGATCACCGTCACGTGGCTGGCCGACTGAACCGGGATTGCAATAGACCTTGTCCTCGCCGAGCCATAGGTGCTGGACATGGGTATGACCCGATGCGAAATATCGGCCGGGCAACGGCGCAAAGTAGGCCTGCGAGGGACGCACGTACTCGTCCAGCGGATCGCTCCAGCCACCATGGACGATGCTCAGTCCGTCCTCCGTGGAGCGCTCCGGGAGCGATCCCAACCAGGCCAGGTTCTGCGCAGTGATAACACCCTGTTGATAGTCGAGGCAGGTATTGGCGCTGTTGGAACGAGGGCATCGCTCATCCCTGGCCAGATACCAGTCATGGTTGCCCATCACCGAGAATATGTTTCGCTCGCGCAGGGCCTCGCAACACTCGTTGACTTGACTGTAGTAACCGGCCGTATCGCCCAGGCAGATGATCCGCGATACGCCGAGCCCATCAAGCTTGGCAAGCACTGTTCGAAGGGCGCTGTAATTGCCATGTACGTCAGAAATGATCCCGATCATAGACAATGAAATCCTCTATATAACGAACAGCGAAGCCAGTGCGAATGGTTGGCTGGGCCAGTGTCTTGCCGTCGAGGTAATAATCCAGGCACATCGCGGCCTCGTTGTAGCCAAACGCGCGACGTATCGAGCTGGTCGAGGAGATTCGCGGATTGATCTCGAGCAGGCTCCATGAGCCGCCCTTGCCACGACGGAACTGCAAGTTGGTCGGCCCTACCGGCTTGAAGGCACGGCACAGCCTGGCGACCACATCGTCCAGCGAATCGTCCTGGTACACCCAGGCCTTGGCAGTGGATCCATCGGAAGCCAGCTTGCGCTGGAAGGCAATCATTGGACCGGTATCACCTCGTCCGTCGCCAAACGCCGCCACGGTGAATTCGTCGGCGGCGCTGCCAATGATCGGCTGGGCCATGAGGTAGTCACCCAGCAGTGCGGCGTGCGGGGTGAAATCGCCCTCCTCGCGAACCCAGACCAGCCCTTTGGAGGCGTAACTCCGGCGCGGCTTGAGCAGGAACGGCAGGCCCAAGGCAGCCTTGAGCGAATGGAAGTCTCCCGCCAGCAGGCTGGGAATACGGCTGGAATCCCCGAGGGCCAGCAGCGCCTGGTCCATCGCCCACTTGTCCCTGGAGAGTTCGATCAACTGCTGGTTGTTGAGCACGACCTGACAATCGAACGTGTCCAAGAAGGCTCGGTGGTCCGAGAACCAGTGGATATCCTGTTCGATTCCAGGAATCAGCAGATCGACTTTGTGCAGGGCCAGGGTATCGCCCAGCCACTGGCTATAACCGGGGTCAGCCGTCAACGGAGCTTGCACGAACACGTCGCTCCAGCCACGGCCGACCGCATCGTCGTAGATGTCCGTGCCGACCAGGCGAACAGCGGGATTTGCCGCACGCAGCGACTTGAGCAGGCCATAGCCCATGATGGCGCCTACTCCAGTCACCATGACGGTCTTCATGACAGGATCTCCCGCTGCACTCGCATCAATTCGAAGCCCCGACGAATGTCTATTCGCGGGACGAAATCAATTCGTTCATACAGCTCATGTGAACAATCGAAGTCAGGCAGATCGGGAATGTCGCTTTTTTCCGGCAGGAAGCGGACAGCCGACGGTTTGCCGAACGCCCTGAATGCGGCATGGGCGATCTCGGAAAGACGGGGGGATTCGGGATGGCCGCAATTGTAAAAGCCGGTTACGCCTTTCTCCGCCAGCCGAGCGCAGACCTCGGCAAGGTCGCTCAAATGCAGGTAGTTGCGCTTGGCGTCATTGCTGCCATACAGCTCGACGGTTTGCCCCGCCTGCGCCTTGTCGGCGATGGCGTAAAGCAACGGTTGATGAGGCCTGCACTGCTCGTCGCTATCGTAGACCTGGCTGATGCGCAGGACCGTCAACGCCATGCCGCGCTCTTGGCAGTAGAGGCTCGCCGCTTCTTCGGCATGGCGCTTGGAGAGCGAGTAGATGCCAAAATAGGGATCCGTCGGCTGGTGGCTGGCCCAACGCGACGACAGCAGAATGAACTGGCGTGCTCCGCATTGTTCGGCCAGTCGACAGGCAGCCAGCGTCCCGACAACATTGTTCAGCTCGGCACGAATCAGATCATCCGGCGCGCGACCACCGAAATCGGCTGCGGCCAACACAACGACATCGAAGCGCTCGTCGCAGGCACAGGGTACCTGGCTACTCAGGTCGAAGGTGAGATCGGCCTCCCGACGCCCTGCCAGCTTGACCTGGCCATAGCGTGACAGCATTCGGGCGACCGCCTTTCCAATGACCGAAGTACTTCCGATGACCAGGCTTTTCATGACTGGACGACTGTCGCTTCCAGCATCATCGCGCAGCAAAGCTCAGGGTAGTCGATGCCAACAGTGCACATTGCCTGAACGATGTCCGCACCTAAGTTCAATTCTTTCAATTGTCCAGTGGTGAACGGCTTGAGAAACACACCTTCCTTGCGCACCACCTGGAGCCCGGCGGCTTCCAACTCAGCGGTCAGGGTTTGTAACGAGTAGCTGCGCACATGGCCCAGCTCCAGATCGCCACCGCCCAATGCCGTCATATCGCCAAGCAACCCGGCCGCATGGCCTAACCTGCGATGCAACGACTCACCATTGGGAACCAGTACAAAGCAACGGCCACCCGGCGCCAGGAAGCGCTTGAACCGTCGCAGTATGGTTTGTGGATCCTCGACGTGCTCAAGGACAAATCCCATCACAATCAGATCGAAACGCTTGTCGGTATCGAAGGTCTCGAAATAACCCTCGACGATTTCCGCCTTACTGTCCGGGTACTGGGACTTGAATTGAGCAATCACCGATGCGGAGCCATCAATGACCGTGTGTTCACTGAAAAACCGCGAGAAGCGGTTTGTGCTGAAGCCATGGCCAACACCAAGCTCCAGCAGGCTTTGCGCCTGGGTGCACAGCGCCATGATGCGTTGCGGATACCAGTTGAGAATGATGTTGTTGTCATACGCATAGCCAAAGCTGTCGCTGTAGGCTGCGATGAAGGAATCAAGATCGTTGCTCATGTCACATGCACTCCGCTGGGCAGTCAAAGTAATAGTCAGTACAGATCAATCGGCCAGCCAGGCCCGTCGCCAGGCCTCCAGGCGTTCGCCTTCGAGCAACCACTGCGCGCGCACCGTCGACTGCAAGGCATCGCCCAAGGCCGCGGACGCGTCGCGGTCTTCCAGATGCAAACGAATCGCCCGGACCCAATCTTGCGTCTGGTTATCTACTCGCGTCAGCGGCAGAACCTCGCCCCCGACGAAACCCGGCACACGACTGCAAATGACCGGATGCCCGTACGCGGCATGCTGCAACACACGCAAGTCACCCGAACAGGCATTGCCAACGGTGTGCGCCATGGGCACCAGTGCCAAGTCAAGATTCAACGCGGCCATGGCTGTTGCCAACTGCTGCTGCGGGACATTGGGGTGTTGCTCCTTCAGGAATGGCTGCAGCGCCGCAGGGCAGTCACCTAGCACCACCCAATCCACTTCACCCGCGAATGCGGGCAGCACGTCAGCCAGCAGTTGAGTATCCTTGCCGCCCAGCCAGCCCAGGCGCGGCTTGGCCCCTACTCTCCGGTTGCTTTGTACACGCCCCCATTCAGCCGGTAGCACGGGCTCCAGCACGCGGATGTCGTCGTGCTGGCCTTGCAGCAGTTCAGCCAGCGCCGCCGTGGGGACCAACACCCGATCGACCTGCAGCAGCCCGAACCGCAGACGCTCCAGCAGTTCATCGGCAGAGCACGCCCCCTTCAAGTCCACCTCCGGCAAATAACCGTCCAGATCGTAGACGGTAAAGGCCTTGGAAAACGCTCTCAGGCGGCTCAGGGTAAGAAGCCCGGCATCATCCAGAGGACGCTGCAGCACCACAGCGGTCGGTGCCAGGCGCTCGATCTCCACCGGCGACAACAGACTCGAAACGGCAGCGCCTTCGATCTGCCCCGCTTCGACCAAAGTGCTGAACGGCTGGACCAGCCGCGAATAGGCCCCCGCCTGCTGGTCGGTGACGCAAACCAACACCTTCGGGACGCTGCCTTGCAGAGGAAACCAGCTCAGGTCATTGTTTTGCGGAACAAAGCCGCCAGCGGCGCGCAGAGAAAAATTGGCGTTGTAGGCCGGATCGCAGGCCAACCGAGGCATCCAGCGGGCAAAAAAGGCATCCTCCTGCTCGCTACTCGCCTGTATATCTGGCAAAGGGTCAACCAACAGTCGTGCAAAAGGCGTCCAGACATTCACGTAGCCTGCCTGCTGCAGCTTCAAGCACAGGTCAACATGCGTCCAGGGTGCCAACAGCGGATCGGTATCGAAGCCGCCGGCCTCAAGGAACAGGGATCGACGCAGCATCAGACACTCGCCGCCCAGGGCCGAATAGCTCTGCTCAAGTCCGAGCCGTCCCATGTGCCCTGCGGCATGGGCCGACGCGCCCTCAAAAGCCCGACCGACCACACCACCCAGCCCCAACACCAGGCCCGCCTGGCGTATACGCCCCTGGCTATCCTGCAACTTGCCTCCCACGGCGCCGACTTCCGGGCGCTGGGCCTGATTGAGCAAAGCTTGCATCCAACCCGGCTCAAGCACAGCACTATGGGCGTCGAGCCAGAGCAAGTAATCGCCCCGCGCCTCCTGCGCCGCCGCATTGCACATCGCTGCACGGGACTGGCCCGGCATGAACCGCAATAACTGGAAACGGCCTGCACCCATCTGCTCCACCAGCCCCAGCCACTCCAGCAATGCCGGGTCGTCGTTGCCCGGTTCGATCAGCAGTACTTCGAAGTCCACGGCGCTGGTCTGTATCAGCAGGCTTTCCAGGCAACGCTGGAAATTTGCCAGTTGCCCTTCCAGGTAAATCGCAATACTGACCGAGGCCTGTTGTTCGTGGCCGTAGTCGATACGATAACGACTTGGATCCTCTTGCAATGCAATGGCTCGCGCCTGAGCGTAGCCACGCGCCTGCAGATGAGCTTCCATGACGGCGCGCTCATCGGAGCATTCCGACTGTCGTAATTCGTTGGCGATCAGCAGGGGTTCGCTGACATGGCCAATGCTCGCCATCCCTTGCTCGCCGATCAGGCGCAGTTGGTAAGCCAACTCGAAGGCGCCACCGCACGAGGGGTCAAAACCGCTAAGGCGCACCAACGCCTCGCGACGATACATCCAGTGGCGGGAAAGACTGGCCGCAGAGGCCAAGAGCAAATCGAGATTCAGGTCGGGCCGCAACGAAAGATTAACGACCCCGCCTATACGTACGGCTTCGTCGGCGAAAACCGCCAGGCAACTGTCGGGGGCTTCGAGCAAATTCACCGCCGCCACCAGCAGCCCCGCGGCGACGAACGTCTCCCCTGCCTCGACCAACATGAGCCAATCGGTCTGGGTGCCGTCGAGCAAACCATTGATCACTCCCGCCGGTCGGCCGGGATCTCCCTCTACCCATTGCACGTTGGCACGCGCCGGGTCAGTCCCACCCACCACGCACACATGGATACGCTGATACAGCTGTTGATCCAGGCTGTCCAGGGTCAGGGCCAGCGCCGACTGATCTCCATTATCGCGGACCAGAACAGTGAAGCTGGGCGCAGTTGGGCTCGCCAAGCGCTCATTGATCTGGAGCAGTTGCTGAGCGGTCGGGGTACGTTGGCGCAACCAATCGAGCACACCCAGACGGTTGCCGACCGCCTCGCGATCGGCAGCCTCCTGGGTCCTGTCGATAAACACGTCCAACTGTTGCCAGAACGATGCCGTGCGTTCGACATAACGCGGCAAGGCTTCACCGAGGCTAGCTCGAGCATGTGCCAACGGCTCCGGATGATCGAGCATGGCGAAACCGACACTGCCGAAGAAGCTGTTGTCGAGCAGTGGCTGGTCGACGCCATGGCCTGGAATGAAGATCACCGGGCAGCCACATAACACCGCCATTACGCAGGTCATCGACCACTCATAGGAATACATCACCTCTGCCTTGCGCAGCGCCTCGGCCAACTGCGGCAGGGTCAGGGGGTTGGTCATGCTCAGCAGGCGGATATCGGCTGGCAGTAGTGAGTAATCGACCTGCTCCAGCGGATGGCGGTTCTGGTAGAGATAACTGCCCGCGCGCTCGGTTCCGGCGGGCGGTGGCGCGAACAGTTCGATGTCGATGGCCGGCAGGCACAGCAAGTCGCCATCTGGATCACCACGGTGCTCGGCGAGCCGGGCCGCGTAATAGAAAAACAAGTCGGACGGCGCAGCGTCCATGCCATTTCCCGTGAGGAACCCCTCGAAATTCAGCAGGAAACGCGCCACGACCGAACAGTTGAGCGGATTGCCAGGGAACACCTCGGGATAAACCGCAATTGGCACTTTGCCTGCCGCCTTATGGCGCTGCTTGATTGCGGAAGTGATGACCGGTGTCTTCAGGTCTGGATTGACCACGTCCGAGCCACACATGTAGGCCTCACGCCCACTAAGATTGAGCATATGGCAAAGATAGTGCAGGGAGACGACGCCCGACGACGACTCACGGTATGCCGGCGCCAGGAAGTAATAAGGATGCTCGGGCTTGGCATACATCAACCGCAGACGCGCCAACGCCTGTTCGTGCGAGTAAGCGTCCAGCTGCGCTAGGTTAGACATCGGGTGCAATCTCCAGAATCAAATCAATCAGGGGTGTCGCAAGGCCCGCTCAGGCAGTCCATTTCTTCAGAAAAGCCGATGCATCCGCGCCGGTATTGAACAATAGGTCGATGACACTGAGCGCATGTTGGAACTCTCCGTACACCTGGGGATATTCGGGATAACCTGCATAGCTCATGTACGAGACCGAAATGCCCTTGGCGGCGAACGCCGCTTCGTCGAGGTAGTGACTGGCTGCCGGTCCCGAGAGGTACTCGCTGGCGCCCAGGGTATGGCACAAATGGATAAGGCGTTCATTCTTGCCCTCCACTCCCCCTAGGTCTTCGGAACGGTAAAGCGGCGTATGAATTCCCAGCAGGGGACACAAGCCGGCGATGAACAAGTGGTTAATGCGGCTCAGATGAGTCAGGTTGGCAGCCTGCTCGTAGAGCGCGCGGATCGGCGCCTCCATCTGCGCGAAACACGCTGCGCGCCGGTAGCTCTGCTCGATCGTCTTCCAGTGCGCCGGTGCCCAGTCCGGATGGGTGATCTGGACCTCATTGATCAACTGTCCGAGACGGCCCTTCTTCATGACCGGAATGCTCAGCCAATGCTCACCCTGGGCAGTCTTGATCTTGTTACGGTTGCGCCAATCGCTGCGGGTGTACTGCACGTCGTCATAGAGGATGAACGCATCGACGCTGCGGATCAGATCGAAATAGCCCTTCCAGGGAATATAGTTCGACTGCACCACAGCTATTTTCTTATGCATCCTTAACCTCACGTACGCGGCGGAAACCGGGGGCCCTGCCCTGTCAAAAAATCGCCACCCGACATGAATAAGCGTGGACAGGACGGGACACAGCAAATCTCATACCAGCTAGGATTCGGTTTTGCCCACCTCATACTCTCTCAACTTATTAGCAATAGTCGTATGGGAAACCCCCAGCCGCTTGCCCAGTTGCCGGCTGCTCGGGTGTTCGGAATACAGGCGTTCGAGGACGGCCTTCTCGAAGCGGCCAACGATCTCGTCCAACCCTCCGTCGAGGGAAAAATCGCCGAGGGGTTGGCGCACGCCGTAGTCCGGCAGGCGGATGTGCTCGGCCTTCACCGTGCCGCCGTCACACAGGGAGACGGCCTGGAACAATACGTTTTCCAACTGCCGGACGTTGCCCGGCCAATGGTAGTGACTGAGACGATCCATCGCCGCCGGGGCCAGCTTGGGCAGCGGGCAACCGATCTGGCGACTGGCCTGGTCAAGAAAATGCTCGACCAGCGGGGCCAGCCCATCGAGGCATTCACGCAACGGCGGAATGTGCAAGGACAGCACATTCAGGCGATGGTACAAATCTTGACGGAATTCTCCCCGGGCACAGAGCTCGGACAAATCGACTTGGGTCGCGCAAATCACCCTGACATCCAGGTACACCTCTTCGTCGCTGCCTACGCGACGGAAGCACCCATCCTGCAAGAAGCGCAGCAGTTTCACCTGCAGGCGCGGGCTCATTTCCCCGACGCCGTCGAGAAACAGCGTCCCGCCCGCCGTCAGTTCCAGCAGGCCGAGCTTGCCTTCGGCCCGGGCGCCTTCGAAAGCACCTGGGCCGTAGCCGAACAGCTCGGTTTCAGCCATCGACTCCGGCAGACCGGCGCAATTGAGGGCCATCAACGGTGACTGCCCTCGTGGACTGGCCAAGTGGCAAGCACGGGCCAGCAATTCCTTGCCGGTACCGGTTTCGCCTTCGATCAACAACGGCGCGTCGAGAGGCGCCATGCGCCGGGCCTCCCGGACCACTGCGGCCATCACTTTCGAACTCTGGAAGATGCTGTCGAAGCCACGCAGTTCTTGCTTGCGTACGTTATAGATGCGCTCGCCCACCCGGTCGGCGCGGTGCAGCGTCAGCACCGCGCCGGCCATGGCTTCGCTGTCGTCATGTTCCGATTGCAAGGGCGCGATGTCCGCCAGGAACACGTCGCCCTTGACCTTGACCCGCAAGCCATTGATGCGCGACTTGTTGGCGCGCACCAGTTCCGGCAGGTCGAAATCCTCGGCGTAGCGGGACAACGGGATCCCCGGCACCTCGTCCACCCGAACTCCCAGCAACTGCGCCGCCGCCCGGTTGGCCGCGACGATGGAGCCGCCCATGTCGATGGACAGCACCGGGAACTCCAAGGCGCCTAGCAAGGCGTTGAGCTCCATGTGCCGACGTTCGCTGGGCATCAGGCCTACACGCTTGACGCCGAATACCCCGGCGATGCCTTCGAATTTCGGACGCAGGGCTTGGAACTGGATATTGATCAGGTTCGGGCAATGCAGGTAGATCGCGTTGCCATGCTCGCCCCCTACTTCACCGCGGGCGACGTTGATGCCGTATTCCACCAGCAGGTTGAGAATATCCCGCAGGATGCCGATGCGGTTCTGGCAATGGACTTTGATGCGCATAAAAGGCCCGATGTGTTTGCAAGCATGGAAATGGGTGGGCTACCTCGTAGCCCAGCGGGAGCAATCTCCCTCGCCACGGTTTTCTGCGCTGCGGCGCAAATAGCCGTCAAGATTATGTGACAGTTGTAGGAAGTTTCCCAAGCAAAAACGCCCGAAATATCGAGACGCACCGACATACGTAACGAAATTTTTACGATATGGGTTATGACGGGCCGTTTAACCTCGGGGTAGCCTGCTGCGCCGATCACTGCTTCAAGTTATCTCTACTGCATCGCTGGATATAACAACAAACAAGTCTTCCCCCTGAGGGATATCAGCAGGAGAGCAGCATGAAGCAGACGCAGTACGTGGCCCGCGAGCCCGATGCGCAAGGTTTTATCCACTACACCGCCGAAGAACATGCGGTGTGGAACACGCTGATCACTCGCCAGCTCAAAGTCATCGAGGGCCGTGCGTGCCAGGAATACCTGGACGGCATCGACAAGCTCGGCCTGCCCCACGACCGCATCCCGCAACTGGACGAAATCAATAAAGTGCTGGGCGAAACCACTGGTTGGCAGGTCGCCCGGGTGCCGGCGCTGATCCCCTTCCAGACTTTTTTTGAATTGCTTGCCAGCAAGCAGTTTCCAGTCGCGACCTTCATTCGTACCCGTGAGGAACTGGATTACCTGCAAGAGCCGGACATCTTCCACGAGATCTTTGGCCACTGCCCCTTGCTGACCAACCCTTGGTTTGCTGAATTTACCCACACCTACGGCAAACTCGGCCTACAGGCTTCCAAGGAAGAGCGCGTCTATCTGGCGCGCCTGTATTGGATGACCATCGAGTTCGGCCTTGTGGAGACTCCGCAGGGCCGGCGCATCTATGGCGGCGGTATCCTCTCGTCGCCCAGGGAAACCGTGTACTGCCTGTCTGACGAGCCGGAGCATCAGCTCTTCGATCCGTTGGAAGCCATGCGCACGCCGTATCGCATCGACATCCTGCAGCCCGTGTATTTCGTGCTGCCCGAGCTCAAGCGCCTCTTCGACCTGGCCCATGAAGACATCATGGGCATGGTCAAGCGCGGGCGGGAATTGGGGTTGCACGCGCCGAAATTCCCACCCAAAGCGGCGTGAACCGCTAGTTTTGATTCCAATTGAGTCTGTTGCGCCAAGCGGCTTTGCTTTAGCGTGGCGCATCGACGTTTAATAAATATTCGATCCAGGAACACACCATGAACACTCTGAACCAAGCCCACTGCGAAGCCTGCCGCGCTGATGCCCCGCAAGTCAGCGACGAAGAACTGCCAATGTTGATCAAGCAGATCCCCGACTGGAACATCGAAGTGCGCGACAGTGTGATGCAGCTGGAGAAAGTCTTCCTGTTCAAGAACTTCAAGCACGCCCTGGCATTCACCAACGCCGTCGGCGAGATCTCCGAGGCCGAGGGCCACCACCCAGGCCTGCTCACCGAATGGGGCAAAGTCACCGTCACCTGGTGGAGCCATTCGATCAAGGGCCTGCACCGTAACGACTTCATCATGGCCGCCCGCACCGACGAGGTCGCCAAGACCGCCGAGGGCCGCAAGTAATGCATTTCGATGCCATCGGTCGCGTGCCCGGCGACCCGATCCTGGGCCTGATGGAGGCCTATGGGGCGGACAGCAACCCCGGGAAATTCGACCTGGGCGTGGGCGTCTACAAGGATTCCCAGGGCCTGACGCCGATCCTGCAGTCCGTGAAACAGGCCGAGCAGCGGTTGGTGGACCGCCAGTCCACCAAGACCTACATCGGCGGTCATGGCGATGCCGCGTTCGGCCAGTTGATCAATGCGCTGGTGCTGGGTGCCGACTCGCCGCTGATCAGCGCAAAACGCGCCGGCGCCACCCAGACACCCGGCGGCACCGGCGCCCTGCGCCTGAGCGCCGATTTCATCGCCCAGTGCCTGCCGGGCCGTGGCGTCTGGCTGAGCAATCCGACCTGGCCAATCCACGAAACCATCTTCGCCGCCGCAGGCGTCAAGGCCAGCCATTACCCCTACGTGGGCGCCGACAATCGCCTGGATTTCGACGCAATGCTCGCGACCCTGGGCGACGTGCCGAAGGGCGACGTGGTGCTGCTGCATGCCTGCTGCCACAACCCGACGGGATTTGATCTGTCCCACGAGCAATGGCGCCAGGTGCTGGAAGTGGTGCGCAGCCGTGATCTGCTGCCGTTGATCGATTTCGCCTACCAGGGCTTCGGCGACGGGCTGGAACAGGATGCCTGGGCCGTGCGGTTGTTTGCCGAAGCGTTACCCGAAGTATTGGTCACCAGCTCTTGCTCGAAGAACTTCGGCCTCTATCGCGACCGCACCGGCGCGCTGATTGTCTGTGCCCGCGATGCCGACAAGCTGGTCGACATTCGCAGTCAGCTGGCCAACATCGCCCGCAACCTATGGTCGACGCCGCCGGACCATGGCGCGGCGGTGGTGGCGACGATCCTTGGCAATCCGGAACTCAAGGGCTTGTGGGCAGACGAAGTGGAAGCCATGCGCCTGCGCATCGCGCAACTGCGCAGCGGCCTGCTGGAGGCGCTCGAACCCCACGGCTTGCGCGAGCGCTTTGCCCATATGGGGGTGCAACGCGGGATGTTTTCCTACACCGGCCTGACGCCGGAACAGGTCCAGCACCTGCGCGAACGCCACAGCGTCTACATGGTCGGCACCGGCCGGGCCAACGTGGCCGGCATCGACGCGACACGCCTGGATGCGCTGGCCGTAGCGATTGCGGATGTCTGCAGGTAGCTTTCTGTCGCCGCTGGTCTCATGGCGAGGGAGCTTGTTCCCTCGTCACAAAAAAGCGGAGCCAGGCTGGTTCTACTAGACGCCCGTCCACTCCCGGACAAACTGCCCGATATCCTCTTGCGGCGCCGTGCGCGCTTCTCTCTGCGGTGTGCCCAGGTAGAGGAAACCGATCACCTCTTCCCCGTCGTCAAGGCCAAGCCCCCTGGCCACGTGCGGCGAGTACGCCAGTTCGCCGGTGCGCCACACGCCGCCGATCCCTTGGGCATACGCGGCCAGCAAAATGCCATGGGCCGCGCAGCCGGCGGCCAGCAGTTGCTCGGATTTCGGGATCTTGAAATGGTCCTGCAAACGGGCAATCACCACCACGACCAAAGGTGCGCGCAACGGACCATTGAGGGCCTTTTCCACAACGGCTTCGGGCACCAGCGGATCATTGAAACGTGCGGCTTCGGCCAGCAACTCACCCATGCGATGACGCGCTTGCCCTTCGACCGTCAGGAACCGCCATGGGCGCAATTGGCCGTGATCGGGGGCGCGCATCGCGGCCGCAAACATGACTTCGCGCTGTTCCGGCGTGGGCGCCGGGTCCACCAGGCGTGGAACGGAAACACGGTTGAGCAAAGCATCTAAAGCCTGCATCGGCGACCTCCTGGAAAAATGTTCGGCTATTCTAGTGGCTGTGCCGTCAATTCGTTAGCCCAAATTCAGATACGAGCAACGCCGGACGCCGGTTTACATGCCGCTTGTCGCAGGTAGAATGGCGCCCTTTCCCCTTTCAGCCCGAGCGGACTTCATGGCGTTGCCGACCCTGCGGATCATTGGTTTCATCATCGGCATCTTCCTGATCACCCTGGCGATCTTCATGGTCGTGCCGATGGCCACGTTGCTGATCTACGAGCGCACCGGCGATCTGCCATCGTTCCTGTGGTCGAGCATGATCACCTTTGTCGCCGGCCTGGCGCTGATTCTTCCCGGGCGCCCGGAGCATATCCATCTGCGCCCCCGAGACATGTACCTGCTGACGGTCAGCAGTTGGCTGGTGGTGTGTGTGTTTGCCGCGCTGCCCTTCCTGTTGACCCAACACATCAGCTACACCGATTCGTTCTTTGAAAGCATGTCGGGCATTACCGCCACCGGCGCGACGGTGTTGAGCGGCCTGGACACGATGTCGCCCGGGATCCTCATGTGGCGCTCGCTGTTGCACTGGCTCGGCGGCATCGGCTTCATCGGCATGGCCGTGGCGATCCTGCCGCTGTTGCGCATCGGCGGCATGCGGTTGTTCCAGACCGAATCGTCCGACCGCTCGGAGAAAGTCATGCCGCGCTCGCACATGGTGGCGCGACTGATCGTGGCGTCCTATGTGGGCATCACGATCCTCGGCACCCTGGCGCTCTGGTGGGCCGGGATGAGCCTGTTCGACGCGATCAACCATTCGATGTCGGCGATTTCCACCGGTGGTTTCTCCACTTCGGACCTGTCCCTGGCCAAATGGACCCAGCCCGCCGTGCACTGGGTCACCATTGTCATCATGATCCTCGGCAGCCTGCCGTTCGCCCTGTACGTCTCGACGCTGCGCGGCAATCGCCGGGCGCTGATCAAGGACCAGCAGGTCCAGGGCCTGATCGGCGTGCTGCTGGTCACCTGGCTGGTGCTTGGCACCTGGTATTGGGCGACTACCGACCTGCATTGGCTCGAAGCGCTGCGGCACGTGGCCTTGAACGTGACATCCATCGTCACCACCACCGGTTTCGCCCTGGGGGACTACAGCCTGTGGGGCAATTTCTCACTGATGTTGTTCTTCTACCTTGGATTCGTCGGCGGCTGCTCGGGCTCGACTGCCGGCGGGATCAAGATTTTCCGCTTCCAGGTCGCCTATATCCTGCTTCGGGCCAACCTTAATCAATTGATTCACCCTCGTGCGGTGATCAAGCAGAAATACAACGGCCACCGCCTCGATGAAGAGATCGTGCGGTCGATCCTGACCTTTTCGTTCTTCTTCGCCATCACCATCTGCGTGATCGCCCTGCTGCTGTCGCTGTTGGGCGTGGAATGGATGACGGCGTTGACCGGCGCGGCCAGTACCGTATCCGGCGTCGGTCCGGGGCTTGGCGAGACCATCGGGCCGGCCGGCAACTTCGCGCCGCTGCCGGACGCGGCCAAGTGGATCCTCTCGGGCGGCATGTTGTTGGGCCGACTGGAGATCATCACGGTGTTCGTGCTGTGTATTCCGGCGTTCTGGCGTCACTGACCGGCTTGGCCACGCCCCGCGCCCGATAGTCGCCGGGCGTGGTGCCGAACCAGCGGCGGAAGGCCCGGAAAAAATTGCTCGGGTCGGCAAACCCCAGCAGGTAGGCGATCTCCAACAAGGTCATGCTCGGTTGCGCCAGGTATTGCTCGGCCAGCTCGCGGCGGGTGTCGTCCAGCAAACTCTGGAAACTGGTGCCCTCTTCCTGCAAGCGCCGCTGCAAGGTGCGTTGCGACAGGTGCAGCGTCTGCGCCACCACGTCACGCTTGGGTTCGCCCTGGGGCAACAGCCGACACAGTACCTGCCGCGCCTGATGCGTGAAGCGACTGCCGGAAAACCGTGCCAGGTACTCGCCTGCAAAACGATCGTGCAACACCGCCATGGCCTCGTTGGCGGTGGGCAGCGGTGCTTCCATGTCGTCCTGCTGGAAAATCAACGCGTCGTAGGGCGCGTCGAATACCAAGGGCGCGCCGAAGGCCTGTCGATAAGGTCCGACATCGGCGGGCTCGGCGCCCTGGAACAGCACCTTCACCGGGTGCAAGGTCCGTCCGGTCAGCCAGTTGCACAAGGCCAGCGCACAGGCCAGGGACGCTTCGGCACTTTGCCGGGTCGGAGGGAGGTGGTCGCCGTGGACCGTCAGGATCAGCCCGTAGCCTTCATTCAAATGACGGAAGCTCAGGTCGGCGCTTTCGGCGATGATCCGCTGATAACGCACCAGCCGCTGGAACCCTTCGACCAGTGTCCGACTGGACATCAACGCGTAGCCCACCACATGGAACGACGCCGGGCGCACCACCTTGCCCATGTTCAGGCCGATGGCCGGGTTGCCCGACTGCTCCACCGCCAACTGCCAGAGCCGTGTCATCGAATCCTGGGGAAAGCGCGCATCCGGATCGTCCAGCGCGTCGAAATCCAGCCCCAGTTCCTTGAATAGCGCCCGACAGTCCAGGCCGTCGATTTCCAACGCCTTGACAATCCCCATCGCCCAGCTTGAAGAAGTCGTTCGTTCGCTCATGACGTTTTACTTGCATGACGAGCCGCAGGGTACGGCTGGATTTGCGAAGGATATCAGTGTCCTGTCTTACGAATACGTTCCTTTTTGACGAGTGGCTGTTGTCGTCAGGCAAGGCGCCGCGACGAGTCATAGCCCGCTATGGCGAGGAGCGGCAACGCAGCATGACGGCAACAGACGCCGTCCAAAAGGAACAGTATTTGTAAGACAGGACACTAGAGTGGCGCTGATTGTCACTGGCTGTTAAAGGTGGTCGCTCTAGACTTCAAGCACCAGAACAAAAACCAAAGAGCCTGCAGTCTTGGAAAACACCAAACGCTTCAACAGCTTCGCCGAGTTCTATCCCTACTACCTCAGCGAACACAGCAACAGTACCTGTCGACGCTTGCACTTCATCGGCACCTCGCTGGTCTTGCTGGTTTTCGCCATGGCACTGGTGGTCGGTGCATGGTGGCTGTGGGTCGCCCTGCCCGTGGCGGGCTATGGCTTCGCCTGGGTCGGGCATTTCTTCTTCGAAAAAAACCGGCCCGCGACCTTTCAGCATCCGTTCTACAGCCTGCTCGGTGACTTCGTCATGTACCGCGACATGCTGGTGGGCAAAGTCGCGTTCTAGAAGGATTGCGAATGAATTCTCACGCACGCTTCACCCACATGCAGGACGGGACCCAGGAAGACTGGGCGATCATCGCCGCCGATTTCAGCGCCTACGCACGGCAGCTGCCGAGTCGGGTCCTGGCTCACCTGAAATTGCTCGACGGCGATTTTGGCGGATTCCCGGTGGATCGCCTGACCCATTCCCTGCAAACCGCCACCCGCGCCTACCGTGATGGGCGGGACGAGGAATATGTGATCTGCGCCCTTCTCCATGACATCGGCGATACGCTGGGCAGCTACAACCACCCGGACATCGCCGCGGCGATCCTCAAGCCATTCGTCAGCGCCGAAAACCTTTGGATGGTAGAGAAGCACGGAATCTTCCAGGGCTATTATTTTTTCCATCACCTGGGCATGGACCGGCATTTGCGCGAGCAATTTTGCGAACATCCGCAGTACCAGGCGACCATCGACTTCTGTGCGAAATACGACGCCGCGGCGTTCGATACTGGGTACGACACCCTGCCGCTGAGCTTCTTCGAACCGATGCTGGAAAGGGTATTCGCCGCGCCGAAGCAATCGATCTATAAGGCGGCGATGGCCAAAACATGAGACGAAGTACCCTCGCCACAAAAACTCTCCACAAAAAAGAAGCTCAAGCAGGCTCAGCCACCTTCAATTCAGCCTTGAGCAGCGCCTCCCGCGCCTGGGCGTCCGCCAACCGATATAACTCGATCGTCCCGTCCCAATGCTCGATCAGCGCGGTGCAGGATTCGACCCAGTCGCCACAATTGAGGTATTCCACCTCGCCGACCTTGCGAATCTCGGCATGGTGGATGTGCCCGCACACCACGCCATGCAACTCACGCTTCACACATTCGTGGGCGATGGCTTCTTCGAAATCGCTGATGAAGCTGACCGCGGTCTTGACCTTGTGCTTGAGGTACGCCGACAGCGACCAGTAACCGTAGCCGTAACGGGCTCGCCAATGGTTGAGCCAGCGGTTCAGCGTCAGCGTGAATTCGTAGGCCGAATCCCCAAGGAACGCCAGCCAACGGTGATAACGGGTGATGACATCGAACTGATCGCCATGAATCACCAGCAGGTGACGGCCGTCGGCGGTGACGTGCACCGCTTCGTCCACCAGTTGGATATTGCCGAGGATCAGCTTCGAATAACGCCGCAGGAATTCATCATGGTTGCCGGTGACGTAGATCACTTCGGTGCCGCGCTTGCTCATGGTCAACAGGCGACGAATGACGTTGGTATGGGCCTGGGGCCAATACATGCCGCTGCGCAGCTTCCAGCCGTCGATGATATCGCCCACCAGATAGACCTTGTCGGCGTGATAGCCCTTGAGGAAGTGCGACAGGTGTTCGGCCTGGCAGTCCCGGGTGCCCAAGTGCACGTCGGAAATCCACAGGGTGCGAACACGCTGCTTGCGGCTGGGTCTGGCGAGCTCGGCGCTGGTCATTGGGCAACCCTCTGATCGTTTTCACCACAGTGCACCCGAGCGGTTAATGCTCCGTGACAGCAATAAGTCGATTACATGACAGCGCGAAGCGTCGCGCCCTCGGTGTAGACTGACCGCCAGCCACGGGAGACCGCGATGAGACCGATCCTCACGCTACGCCACTACAGCCACGATCTGATTGTCCACAGCCATGACCACGCACAATTGGTGTTCGGGTTGTCTGGCGCGCTGGACTTCGAAGTCGAGGGTCGTGGCAGCCAAGTGGTACAGCAGAGCTTCGTCGTGGTGCCGGCCGGCGCTCATCACGCGTGCGGCAGCCCACAAGGGAGTCGCTGCCTGGTGCTCGATGTGCCTGGCGACGAGTGGGTCGGGCAATGCCTGGGCGACCATGCCGACGCCAGCCGCCGGTTGCTCGACAGCACCAGTCGCCTGCCGTTGGACGCGGGGCAAAGCCAGTTGGTGACTTGGTTGGCGAGTAGCCCGGTGGACGACCCGGTGATTGCCCAGCAAGGCGCAGTGCTGTTGCTCGCCAGCCTCAACGGCGGGCGCCAGGAAACCGCCGGCGGCCGGCGCCTGCCCTATGCCGCACTCAATGCTCATATCGACCAATATGCCGCCTACCCGCTGCAAGTGGCGGACTTGGCGCGCGTCGCCGGGCTTTCCAGCGCTCGCCTCCATGCCCGCTTCGTCGCCGAATGCGGGCAGACACCGATGGAGTACATCCGCAGTCGCCGCCTGCACAAGGCCGTAGGGTTGTTGCGTGACTCGCAACTGCCGATCGGTGAGATTGCCCATCGGGTTGGCTACAGCTCGCAAAGCGCTTTCGCCGCAGCGGTGCAGCGCGAATTCGGCGTCTCACCGGGCAAGCTTAGGCAGTCACGCTAGTCTCGCGCTAAAAATCGCTAGGATCGCGACAGACAAGAACGCTTGGCAGCGGGCTTAATAGCCGAACGTCCAACCGTTCACCAAGGATTGCAATGACACCCCGTACCGCCCTCGGCGCCCTGCACATCGGCGCACTCATGTTCGGCCTGACCGGTGTATTCGGCAAACTCGCCGCGGCCTCGCCGGCGGTCATTGTATTCGGTCGCGCGGTGTTCGCCGTGCTGGCCCTGGCGGCGTTTGCCCGATTCGCCAGCCCTACCCGCTGGGAAAAACTGCGGGGCCGGGACACGCGCCGGTTGCTGCTCGGCGGCCTGTTGCTGACCGGGCACTGGGTGAGTTTCTTCATTTCGGTGAAAGTCGCGGGCGTCGCAATTGCCACCCTGGGATTCGCCAGTTTCCCTGCCTTTACGGTACTGCTCGAAGGGCTGGTATTCCGCGAGCGAATCCGCGCCAACGAAATCCTGCTGGTGGTGCTGGTGAGCGTCGGCCTGGTGTTGGTCACGCCAACCTTCGACCTGGCCAGCGGCGCTACCACTGGCCTGCTCTGGGCGGTGGCCTCGGGGCTGTTGTTCTCACTGTTGTCGCTGACCAATCGCGCCGGTTCCGGACACGTGCCGCCGGTACAGGCCGCGCTTTGCCAGAACGTCGTGGTCGGTCTCTGCCTGCTGCCGATGGCTGCGCCGCAATTGGCCGAGGTTCGTCCGCTCGACTGGTTGTGGATCGGCCTGCTCGGGGTGTTCTGCACCGGCCTGGCCCACAGCCTGTTCGTCGCCAGCCTGGCGGTGATCAAGGCCCGCACGGCAGCCGTGGTGTTCGCCATGGAGCCGGTCTACGGCATCACCATCGCCTGGCTGCTGTTCGATGAAAACCCGACGTTGCGCATGTTGCTCGGTGGCGTGCTGATCATCGTTGCGATCGTGGTGTCGAGCCAGCTGGACGGCACGAAGAAATCCAACGCTGGCGCCCAGGCCCCATCTCACTGAGCCCGGTCATTGAATCCTGTCGTTGTGCCCCAGGTCGCGCTCCGGGTCGATCTGGTCGCGGACCCGCTGCTTGAGCACCTTGGCTTCGGGAAACCCGCCATCCGCCTTGCGCTCCCAGATCTGGGTGCCATCGCAGCCAATATGGAAAACCCCACCGGTGCCTGGCACCAGGGACACCTTGGCGAGGTCGTCGCCGAATGTGCTGAGCAGTTCCTGGGCCAGCCAGGCGGCCCGCAGCAGCCACTGGCATTGGGTGCAGTAGGTGATGACGATTTCCGGTTTGTGTGCGCTCATTGCGGGTGAACTCCTGGTTCCAAAGGCGTCGTTATACTACTCGCCTTTGATCGCCTGCTTCGAGATTGACCATGCGCCGCCTGCTGCCTTGCCTGCTTCTTCTGCTATTGCCCCTGTTCGGCCATGCCAACGAGCCTGCCGTCGAAACACCGCGCCCGAAGATCGGCCTGGTGCTGTCCGGCGGCGCGGCTCGTGGCCTGGCTCACATCGGCGTGCTCAAGGCCTTGGAGGAGCAAGGCATCAAGATCGACGCCATCGCGGGCACTAGCATGGGCGCGGTGATCGGCGGCCTGTATGCCTCGGGCTACAAGATCGACGAACTGGAAAAACTTGCCCTGGGTATCGACTGGCAACAAGCCCTCTCCGATGCCCCGCCGCGCAAGGACGTACCCTTCCGACGCAAGCAGGACGACCGTGATTTCCTGGTAAAGCAGAAACTGAGCTTTCGAGACGACGGCAGCCTCGGCCTGCCGCTGGGCGTGATCCAGGGACAGAACCTGGCCCTGCTCCTGGAAAGCCTGCTGGCCCACGCCAGCGATACCCGGGATTTCGACAAACTGCCTATTCCCTTCCGTGCCGTGGCAACCGATATCGCCACCGGCGAAAAGGTCGTGTTTCGCAAGGGCCACCTGCCCAAGGTCATCCGCGCCAGCATGTCGATTCCGGCCGTGTTCGCGCCGGTTGAACTGGACGGTCGGCTATTGGTGGACGGTGGCATGACCGACAACATCCCTTTGGATGTGGCCCGGGAAATGGGTGTGGACGTGGCTATTGTCGTGGACATCGGCACCCCATTGCGCACCCGCAAGCAATTGGTCACGGTGGTGGATGTGCTGAATCAGTCAACCACGCTGATGACCCGGCGCAACTCCGAGGAGCAACTGGCCACGTTAGGCAAAGACGATGTGTTGATCCAGCCGGCCCTGGCGAGTTTTGGCTCCACCGATTTCGGCCGGGCTCCGGAAATGATCGATGCCGGCTACCGCGCCACACGCATACTCGAAGCGCGCCTGGAACACTTGCGTCCTGCCGAGCCGGCCGACGCCGAACTGCTGGCGGCACGCACCCCGAGCGAGCGCACGCCGATCATCACCGGGATCCGGGTGGAAAACGACTCGAAGGTCGGTGACGACGTGATCCGCTATTACATTCGCCAGCAAATCGGCGAACCACTGGACCTGGGTTGCCTGCAAACCGACATGGGCACGCTGTACGGCCTGGATTACTTCGAGCAGGTGCAATATCGCGTCGTGCACAAAGGCGCGGACAACACCTTGGTCATCAACGCTCGGGGCAGACGCACCGGCACTGATTACCTTCGCCTGGGCTTGAGCCTGTCAGACGACATGCGCGGCGACAGCGCCTTCAATCTTGGCGCCAGTTATCGGGTCAACGGCATCAATCGCCTGGGTGCCGAATGGCTGACCCGGGCGCAGATCGGCGACAAACAAGAGTTGTACAGCGAGTTCTACCAGCCGCTGGACGTCGGCTCACGCTACTTCATCGCGCCCTACGGACAGTTCGAATCGCGCAATGTCGAGTCGATCCTCGACAACGATCCGGTGGCGCAGTATAGGGTCGAACGCTACGGCTTCGGCCTGAACCTGGGCCGGCAGATAGGCAACAGCGGGGAGATCCGCTTCGGTGTCGGCCAGGCCTGGGGCAAGGCAGACGTGCGCATCGGCGACCACGACCAGCCCAGCGAAAACTTCAACGAGGGCTTCTACGAGCTCAAGTATTCGTTCGACTCCCTGGACAGCGTGTATTTCCCCCACGAAGGCGAAGATATCGGTTTGTCCTGGCGCCAGTACGAACCGGGCCTGGGCTCGGACCAGCGTTATCGCCAGTGGGAATTCAAGCTGGACAAGGCCCTGAGCAGCGGCCCGGACACCTTCATTCTGGGCGGGCGCTATGGTCGCACCCTAGACACTGCCGAGGTCGTGACGTCCAGTTTTGTCCTCGGCGGCGCGCGGCAATTGTCGGGCTTTCGCGAGGACGGGATATCCGGCCAGAACATGAGCCTGATGCGTGCGGTGTATTACCGCAGGCTCACGCCTCGCGCCTACTTGCCATTGGACTTCCCGCTGTACATTGGCGGCTCGCTGGAGCGAGGCCGGGCCTGGAACAACGACAACGAGTTCGACAGTGGCTACATCAACGCCGCCAGTGTCTTCCTGGGCTTCGACACGCCGCTGGGGCCCTTGAACTTCAGCTATGGCTTCAATGATGACGACGAGCAGGCGGTGTATCTGAACCTGGGGCAGACGTTCTGATGAACACAGTCCCTGCCTTGGGGGAGCGAGCCTGCTCGCGAAAGCGGTAGGCCTGCTTGCATTGGTCTTGAATATACAACCGTCATCGCGAGCCAGCTCGCACGCAGGACTTGCGCCGGCCTTGCAAACGCCTCAACGAATCCCGGCCAGCAAAACCCGGGCGGTTTCCTTGAGCGGCTCATCCCCTTCTTGCAGCAGCTCTTCCAGGAGCGTAATGGCGCTCTTCAGGTCGCCCTCGTCGATGCGATTCTGGGCTTCTTCAAGTTTTTCCGAATGCTCCGATAGTTGCGGTTCGAAGGAAACAGGTTCGAGCGAAAGGGATTCGAATTCGGGTCCAATGGGCATCGGCTCCAGCTCCAGCGCCTGCTCTTCGTCGGCAAACCCATCGAGGAAATCATCGTCCAACGACTCCGTTTCCAACGGCGCCCCCCATTGCAGGTCAGGCTCGTCAAAACCCGATAATGTCAGCGTGTCGGCAGCGGTGGGCGGCGTGTTTTTTGGCTCTGGCGGCGCCGGCTCTTCATCGGCCAAATCCCAGCTGTTCTCCAGGGAGAGCTCATCGAGCTTCAACTCGAATTCATCGTGAGGCGCAGCAACAGGTTCGGGCACGGGAGCCTGGGGTTCGGCAGAAGTTTCCGGCGGCGCGTTGACGAGGGTGATTTTCGGGTAACGCTTGCGAATATCCTCCAGGGCCTGATGATCGACGCCTTGGGCCAATAGATGATTTTCCTGGGCCTGGAAACCGATGACGTCGCCCTGCTTACCCAGTACATCCAACAACTTCAGGCCCAGGTCGGTACGCTCCGGCTCGGCCAGCAATGCCGCGCGCAGCAGTCCCGCGGCTTCGGTGAAGCGGCCATAGGTCAGGTAGATCCCCACGCCTTCGAGCACGTCTCCCATGGGAGCATCGCCGTTATTGAAGGACGCGGCGACCTCGGGGGGCTCGATGTCGGCGCTCTCGGCATAGGTTTCGGTGTCATCGTCCAGGTTCAAGTCACGCTGATGTTCGGCCAATGGCCCGGTCCCGGCCGATTCCTGCTGTTGCCGGTGACGAAGGAACAGCAGAAGCGCCAGCAACCCAAGCAGCCCCCCCAATCCCCCTACCCAAAGCCAATCAACGCCTTCGGTCTCCGTGACTGGCGCGGTGTCCACCGCCGGAACGGATTCGGCGGGTTCGGTGGATTCGGCTGGTTCGGAGGGTTCCGGAGCAAGTTCCGAGGTGATCGTCGGTGACGAGGGCTGGGCCAGTTGCGCTTGGAGCTCGCTGATCTGCTGGCGCTGACCGGCGATTTCCTGGTCCTGGGACTGGACCTTGGCCTGCAATTGTTCGATCGTCTGCTGTTGCTGTTGGCCCAGCAGCACACTGGCCGCCAATTGTTCGGCGCTGTTATCGGACGCGCCGGAACGCCCCGCTGCGGGGGGCTGGGCAGCCGGAGGCAAGATAGCCGAATCGGGCAGCAACAAGCGCTGGCCGATGGAAAGCCGCTCGCTACCAGGGTTCAGCGCCTGGATCCCCTGCATCAGTTCATTGACCGACGCATTGCTGCCCGCATCATGCAGACGCTTGGCGATCACCCAAGGATTGTCGCCCTGTACGACGGTGTAGCGTTTGCCCTGTGTCGCCGGGGGCGGCTTGATGGCCGATGTTGTTGCTTGGGCTGCGGCAGAAGGTTCATCAGCGACCGGCACAACGCCTGGGGTGCCCGGCGGGTCGATCAGCACGGTGTACTCGCGCAACAGCCGCCCGTTGGGTTGGTTGAGCTGTACGAGGAAATTAAGGAACGGCTCTTCCACCGGCTTGCTGGACGTCACCCGAATGAAACTGCGGCCGCCACGCAGCACGGGAGTGAAGCGCAGGTTATTGAGAAAGAATACCCGCTCCACCCCGGCACGGCTGAAGTCCTCCGGCGCCGCAAGGCTTGCAGACAGGTCGCCCTCGCTGAGTCCCGCCGCATCAACCAAAGCGATATCGGCGCGCAACGGCTGATTCAAGGCTGAATGGAGCGTGATCTCCCCCAGCCCCAGCGCCGACGCCAGGGCGGGAAAACCCAGGGCGCCCACGACGACCGACACGTTGATCCAACTGCGCAACGTGGACTGCAAACTTTCAAGCATGGGTATCCCTTTCGACTACCAGACTGAGCGCAAACGCTTCCAATACGATCGCTTAGTACTGGTTATAGTTCGCTAACCGCCGAATCTCAAAAGCCTGGCGCCAGGGATATGCCTCAGGATTTTTCCAGATTGGCCAGGATAGTGCCGTGGACCCGCATGCAGACCCGCATATCCGCTTCGTCGACGCCTTCGAACAACTCCCGGCGCAGCTGCGTGGCAATCGTTTCGATTTGTTCGATCAACGGCAGCGCCGGGGCGCAAAGCACGATCTTCTTGGCCCGGCGGTCTTCGGCCACAGCCTGGCGCTGCACCAGTCCCTGGGTTTCCAGGCTGTCGAGCAAGCGGGCCAGGGTCGGGCCTTCGACGGCAACGCTCTGAGCCAACTCGCGCTGGGTCGGCGCCTGTTCGAAACGTGCAAGGTGCAGCAGCACCAGCCAGCGCGCCTGGGACAGGCCTAGGCCTGCGAGGCGACGGTCCAATTCAGCGCGCCAGCCACGGGACATCTGGGCCAGTTGCATGCCAAAACGGTGTTGATCGGTCAAAGGCATAAAAAACTCATCAATCTGAAATAGAGAAAAACTAATTATTAGTTAGCTAAGCATGGCCTTTGGATTCAGGCAAGGCTCGCACTGTAGTGAATCGTTAAAGGAACGTAACGGATTGATCAGACTTCGAATTCCGATTGCAGTGCGGCCCTGACGCAATACAAGACGCCCTCTGGGACACGTCCGACAAACAATGCGGCAACTTCTGATACGGGAGGCAACTCGCCTTCACCGTCGAGAAACGCATCCTGTACTTCGCCCATCAACTCTTCCGGCAGATCCAAAGCCTGTTCCAAGGACAGCTGCTGTTCACCAATGGCCTCGGCCAGCATCGTGTAGACGTTTTTTTCCGAACATTGCAATTGGCCGGCAATCTGCAGTGGGGTCATGCCTGCCCGGGCCAGGGTGATGAGTTCGTGGCGCACATCGGCCACCGCTGGCGGTGTCTCGGCTTCGCCGCCCAGCACCTGGAGGAAGGCCTCGCCATAACGCTCGAGCTTGCGCGCGCCGACGCCACTGACCCGGGCCATTTCCGCCAGGGAAGTCGGTTGGCTGCGGAGCATCTCCAGCAAGGTTGAGTCAGGGAAGATGACGTAGGGTGGAACACCGTGTTCCTCGGCCAGCTTGCGCCGCAGGGCACGCAAGGCTTCCCATTGATCGCGCTCTTCGCCGCGCACCAGTTGGCTGGCCTGGCTCTTGCTGCTCTTGACCGCTGTCGCCGGCTTGAGGTCGCGGCGCAATTGCAGGGTGACTTCGCCCTTGAGCAGGGGTCGGCAGGTCGCGCTCAGGCGCAGGCCACCGTAGCCTTCCAGGTCGATGTCCGCCAGGCCGCGCGCCACCAACTGTCGGAACAACGAACGCCATTCGCTCTCGCTGCGGGCCTTGCCCACGCCGAACACCGACAGGTGCTGGTGGCCGAAGCTGCGGACTTTCTCGTTGTCCTTGCCCAACAGCACGTCCACCAGATGCCCGACGCCATAGCGCTGGCCCGTGCGATAAATCGCCGAAAGCGCCTGTCGGGCCGGTTCGGTGGCGTCCCAGGTTTCCACGCCGTCGACGCAATTGTCGCAATGGCCGCACGGCTGGGGCATGTCTTCGTCGAAATAGGCGAGCAAGGTCTGGCGACGGCAGCGGGTTTCTTCGCACAGCGAAAGCATGGCGTCGAGCTTGTGCTGCTCCAGGCGCTTGTGTCGCTCATCGCCCTCGGAGTTCTGCAACATTTGCTTGAGCATCACCACGTCCTGCAGGCCGTAGGCCATCCAGGCGTCGGCGGGCAAGCCATCACGGCCGGCACGCCCGGTTTCCTGGTAATAGGCCTCCATGGACTTGGGCAGGTCAAGGTGAGCGACGAAACGCACGTTGGGCTTGTCGATGCCCATGCCGAACGCCACGGTGGCCACCATGATCAGGCCTTCTTCGTTGAGGAAGCGCTTTTGGTGATAGGCCCGCAGGTCGTTGGGCAGGCCCGCGTGATAAGGCAATGCCGGGAAACCTTGTTCGCTGAGGAACGCGGCCACTTCCTCGACCTTCTTGCGCGACAGGCAATAAACAATGCCCGCGTCGCTACGCCGTTCGGCAAGGAATGCCAGCAATTGCTTGCGCGGCTGCTCCTTGGGCACGATG
This sequence comes from Pseudomonas frederiksbergensis, assembly GCF_035751725.1. Classification (GTDB taxonomy): domain Bacteria; phylum Pseudomonadota; class Gammaproteobacteria; order Pseudomonadales; family Pseudomonadaceae; genus Aquipseudomonas; species Aquipseudomonas frederiksbergensis_A. Next base: position 4,291,500 of record NZ_CP142104.1, read on the forward strand.
CGATAGAAAATATTCGGACGGTCGAAGCTGGAGAGGAACCGCTCGGCGTCCCGCAGATGCAGGCGGTCGACGATTTCTTCGCGGGTACGCTTGTCGGCGGTGGCGGTCAGCGCAATGCGCGGGACATCGGGGAACAGCTCGGCCAGCTGTCCCAGCTGCAAGTATTCGCGACGGAAGTCGTGGCCCCATTGGGACACGCAGTGGGCTTCGTCGATGGCGAACAGGGCGATTTCCAGGCTTTGCAAGAACGCCAGCATGCGCGGCTGTACAAGGCGCTCCGGCGCCAGGTAGAGCATTTTCACCTCGCCACGCTTGATGCGTGCCGCCAGGTCCCGCTGCTGCTCGGCGCTCAAGGTGGAATTCAGCGACGCGGCGGCGACCCCCAGTTCTTCCAGGGTGGCGACCTGGTCATCCATCAAGGCGATCAGCGGCGAAACCACCACCGCCAGGCCGTTGCGCAGCAGCGCCGGTACCTGGAAGCACAGCGACTTGCCGCCGCCGGTGGGCATGAGCACCAGGGCATCGCCACCGCTGGCCACGCGCTCAATAATGGCACCCTGGCGACCACGGAAACTGTCGTAGCCGAAGATGTCCTTGAGAACGCGTTGAGCCTGTTCGAGCATAGAAACTCCAAAATCACCGAAACATCCCCGCAAGGCTGGTCCAGAATCAAAAACGCTGCACCGGCAAATCGTAAGGGCGCGTTTCCAACCGACCGCAGGGCATCACAAAACGCGGCAGTATACCCGAGGGCTTCGTTACGCAGGGGGCTGCTGACCAGAGGTGTGATGATCACGGCCGGCCCGCCCTCGCCACAGGGAACCCTGACATTGGATTAAGCTCAGTCAACAACGAGGCAAATCCACAACGCGGCTGGCCTGCCCGCTCAAGAAGGCCTAGAATTCCCGCATTGTTTATTCCCCAAGGTAGCCCGTAATGTCCTTCGCTGAGCAACTGACCCGCCTGCAAGTCTTCCTCGACGCCGATGAGCTGCACGAAGAGGCGCTGGACTACGTGGCCGCTCATGGCTATCTGACCGCCCTGTCGATCTGCTCCGAAGCGGTGCCGGACCGTGAATGGATCGACGCCCTGTTCGCCGAAGAACCGCATTACAGCAACGAAGCCCAGCGGGCCGAAATCGAAGCCACACTGGTCGGCCTCAAGGCCCACATCGCCCGTCAGTTGGCCTCCGATGAGGAATTCGAGCTGCCGTGCGAACTGGACCTGGGCGATGACCCGGACGATTCGGAACTGCGTGGCTGGTGCATCGGTTTCATGGAAGGCGTATTCCTGCGCGAAGCCGCCTGGTTCGAAACCGCCGAGGAAGAAGTCAGCGAAATGCTGCTGCCGATCATGGTGGGTTCCGGCCTGTTCGACGAGCAACCGGAGTTTTCCGACATCGCCGCCGACGCGAACCTGATGGACGACATGATCGTGCAGATTCCCGAAGCGCTGACGGCCCTGTACCTGCTGTGCAATGCCCCGGACGAGAAACCGGCGATCCTCAAGCCTCGCCACCACTGAGTCACCGGGTGCCCGCCCCCATCGGCAAGCGCCCGCTGATCCTGCGTTACGCTCTGCTGGCCATCGGCTGGCTGAGCGTGGTGCTGGGGGTCATTGGCATCTTCGTACCCGTCCTGCCCACCACCCCCTTCCTCCTCTTGGCCGCCGCCTGCTTCGCCCGCAGTTCGCCGCGCTTCTACCACTGGCTGGTAACACACCCCCGCCTCGGCCCATGGATCAGTGACTACCTCAGCGGTAATGGCATTCCGCTCAAGGGCAAGGTCTACGCCATCGGGTTGATGTGGGCGAGCATCCTGCTGTCCTGCTACCTGGTGCCGCTGCCATGGGCCCGCGGGTTCATGCTGACCAGTGCTGTGCTGGTGACGATCTATATCCTCAGGCAGAAGACGCTGCGTAAGTCTTGAGCGCGATTTAGTATCCACGCCCCCAACCGCTCGTCCGAAACCTGTCCGCACCTGTCAATCCTGACAGTAGCCAGCCTTCCCTGGCTGGAGTGTCATAGCGTCATGCCGAAATCACGCGTCCGCCACTTGGAAAAGGTAAAAAACCATGGACCCTCTATTGTCCGCCTTGAATCATCCATTGGAGCTGTATCCTGTTCAAATATCGGGTTGGGTAGAGCCGGTGCGGTCGGACGTTCCCGCCCGTGGCGGTATTCCTCATAGCATTTATGATCATCGGTCTGAGGGTTTGCAGTGCATCATCCATGCTTGGAGCGAACTCAAGAGTGGCACATGGACCACGGCGGAGCTCGACCGAGTGGACCTGTTTGTCAATGGCGGGCGAATCAACGGGGCAGGCTTTACCGTCCAGCCAGGAGAAGAAAGTAAACAGGTCTTTGTCTTTTACCTCCCCCGCCACAACCTGCGGGAGGGCGTCAACAGATTGCACTATGAAATAACCCGCTTGAGCCAGAATGTGGGCATTTCCAAAGATCTGAACGTGCTGTACCACCTACGGGTACCTGGGGCTCCTGCGCCGGAAGGCTTGGATCTGGTGATCCCGGCCGATGTCATCGCCTCTGGGGTCGATGCCGCGCGGGCGGCGGAGGGCGTGAAGTTTGGTTTTACCTATTCCAACCGAAGACGTTACGACCACATCGACTTCGTGATCGGCAATATACCCGTTTCATTTGATGTGCCGGATGGATCGTCACCGGTGGAGCATACGCTCTTCATTGAAACCTTCGAACAGGCCGGGGACAACCCCAGGACGGAGCTCCAGTTCAGGGTGACGGATCAATTGGGTAATTCCACCTTGTCGCCGATCAAATACCTGGACATCCACTTGGGCGAGGCTCCTCCGGGGCATCCGTTGATCATCGATACCGCCACAATGGTGCTTGATGGGACGGAAGTGTTCGTCCCGGCGTCCTCCCCGTGGACGCAGACCGATGGTCATGGTCCGGGGAACAGACGCTCACGGACCCCAACCAGCGGGACCCCACCTTATCGGTATTTATCGGCTAATTCCCAGATAGCGACAGTAGGCAGTGCCGACGGAGTTGTGACTGGGCAACGCAATGGGCAAACCTTGATCTCGGTGACTGACGCGACTGGCCAGGTGGCCTGCTATCAGGTGCAGGTATCAAACAAATGGGACATTGAAGCACGGAGTGACTACGCCCACGGTCAAACGCTGTGGGGGTGGTCGGCAGCGCAGATGCCCCCTGTGGAACCAAGGCCATCGTTTGTATCGGGGCTGCGCGAAGCAATCATTCGCAGGCTACCGGATCCATCAGAATATTGTCATCCCGTCTGGGGACCCGATCTGGAGGTCATCACTTATGGTCGAGTATGTGGTCACGCCGATTGGCCAGCGGATGATGGCGAAGTCGCGGTGCACTTTTATAACTCGGATGGCTCAATCGGTCTGACCACGCGACCTGCCTCAAAAATCCGTGCGGCGGCAGGATGGGGCTTTCGCCCTCGTGATATGCCTCAGTCGCTGCTTGGTGCAGACACCTCAGAAATCTACAGCGCTCTGGTCGAGGCAAGCGCCCGGACCGTCGACAATATGGGAGTTAAAAAAGAGCAGGGTTAACGACAATTTTCTGATGCCAATTCCAACTCGTCCGACGTATCGGGCACTGAGCACCTTACCGACGGGCGTAGGCTCCTCATGCCAGGCGTTTGCCGCGCTGACGAACGGGCGAGTCGTCACCGGGGGATTGGCGAATGCCGGCGGCAACAGCGAAGCCGTTCAGCATGAGCTCCGAGGCCAGGTCTCCTGTAACGCAACCCCGGCTTCATGGGGCGCTGTGCTCGGTCTCCAATCTCATCGACGCGACGCGAACGCGATTGAGCGGGCAACCATAACCCCCAGAACCTGATAAGGGCGCGCACGCCTTTGCCGGCAAAACGAACAAAACCCGGCCTGTCCAAATGGACAGGCCGTGTTTCGTCATTCCAGCTCACCTCATACCGTATCCACTTTCAACGAATGATCATTCAACATCCCAATGATGATCGTCGCGGTATCAGCCCCTCCAATCATCCCACCCGATCCCGGCGTGACGCCGTAATGGCTGGCAAGATCGACGCCCGCCAGGTCGATGGTCTGGTTCGGCGTCGCGCCGGCGGTGCTGCTGACGTCAATGCTGGTAATGACCGATGCACCGGTCCCCGTGACGGTGAAGTGCAGGTAGTCGTCCAGGGACGCGGCGCTGCCGTTTTCGCCCAATAGCAGTTGGGACAAGTCGAGTTTGTCGAGGCCCGGGGTGAAGTCAGTGATGACGTCGTGGCCGCTGTTGCCCGCCTGCCATTGGAAGGTGTCGGCGCCACTGCCACCGGTGAGGGTGTTGTTGCCCAGGCCACCGATCAGGAGGTCGTCGCCTCCCCCGCCGTTAAGCACGTCATGGCCAAGCCCGCCGTCAATGCGATTGCCCGCGCTGTCGCCGGTGAGCGTGTCGTTGAAGTTCGAGCCGACGAGGTTTTCGATGCCCGCCAGGGTATCGATACCGGCGCCCAGGGTATTTTGCGCGGCGAGCAGGCCGAGGTTCACGGTGACGCCAGCAGTGGCATGGGCGTAGCTGGCGGTGTCGTTGCCAGTGCCGCCATCGAGCAGGTCATTGCCGGCGCCGCTATAGAGCAAGTCATTGCCCGCTTCGCCATGCAGGGTGTTGTTGCCCGTGCCGGTGGCAAGAATGTCATCGCCGTCGCCAGCGTTGAGCACGTTGTCGCCGTTGCCGGCCAGCAGCACATCGTCGCCCGCCGTCCCCGTGAGGGTGTGGCCTGCTTGATAGCTGATGCCTACCCCGGCGCTGTCGCTGCCGCCGTGGTTGTCGCTGGCGGTGTAGGTGCCGTGGAAATCCGCCGTGCTGTCCTGGGCGCCCGCGTAGTTGACGGTCATGGTCAGTTGGTAGTTTTCCGAGCCATTGCCAGGATTCGGGATATTGATCACATGAATCTGGTAGTTGCCGGTCGCCGCCGCCGTGAACGAGGCGCCGTCGCTGATCGCGATGAACGGCCCGCCGTTGAAGGAGTACTCCATGGCGATGCGACCCGCCGCCAGGTTGTGGTCCAGCGTGAGGGTTTCGCCCTGCTTCAGGCTGATGTTTAGCCGGTCTTCATCGTTCGTGTTGCTGTTCGACACGGACCCCAGCGCGCCACTGACCACCAGCACTGCGGTCATGCTCGCGGCGTTGGCGACGAAGGCGCTGCGGTTGAGGTTGATCGACTGGACGTTATTGCCGGCGAAACTAGCAGTGCCGGTGCTGCCGGTGAAGTCCGCCCCCTTGGCAATCCAGCCGGTATTGAAGCTGGTCGGCGAGGCGGTGAGCGGGTCGCCATTGGCGTCGCTGTCGTTGCCCAGCAGCAGCTCACCGGGGACGACAATGTTGCCCGACAGGACGTTGGTGATGATGTTGTCATCGACCGCCACGGGAGGGCTGTTGGGTTGGACCTTGATGACCAGGTTGGAGCTGGCCAGGTCGCCGTCGTTGTCGCTGAGGGTGTAGCCGATGTTTTCGGTGATCAACGTACCCGTGTTGGTCTGGGAGGTGTAGCTGAACGCGCCGGTATCGAGATTCACCAGCAGCGTGCCATCGTGGCCGGTGGCGATGCTCACCGTGTTGGTCGCCGTGTTGAACGAGCCATGGTTGACCCCGCCGCTGGCAGTCAGCGCGCCGTGACCACCGTTGGCGTCCGGGTTGTAGCTGTAGGTCGTGCCATCCACCACAAGGCTTTTGACAAATCCACCGTCGGCGCCGAACGAACCTCCCTCGCCGAACAGGCTGCCGGTGACCGGCACGCCCTGCACAGTGCCGGAAAGCACCGAGTTGAGTTGGTTCAAGTCGGTGACCACCACCGCGTTGGTGTCGGTATGCGTGCTGCCGTCGTAGGCCAGCGGATCGAGGTTGATGTTTCTCGCGCCGCTGCCCAGGCCGATCGCATAGTTCTTGATGTCATTGGCTTCGAGGAAAGCTTTCCACGCGGCTTCGTCCGCCGAGTCGATCTCGCCCAAGGTCGGTTTGCCGTCGGAGAAGAAATAACCGACGTTCTGGGCGTCGGTCAGTTTGCCCGAGGTTGCGAACGATGTCTGGGCCATCGCCACGGCCGCGTCGTAGTTGGTGTCACCGTGGGCATTCAGCGCGGCGATCAAGGTCTTGGCAGTTGCCACGTCCACCCACACGGGGCTCTGGGCGGTGGCGCTGCCGCTGAAGGTCACGAGCTGGACCTTCACATCGCCCATGTCGTCGTATTTGTCGAGCAAGGCGTTGATTGCCTGCTTGGCCAGGTCCATTCGCGAGAGCCCAGGCACGCCGGAGGGGTCTTTCATGCTGCCGGAGACGTCGAGCACGATGAGCAGGTTCGAATCGATCTCGGTCGCCGTCACCGAACGCTCGGACGCGACAGCCTTGGGTACGTCATCGACGATGCTCACCACCAGGTTGCCCGTGGTGCTGTTGCCCAGGGCGTCAGTGGCCTGGTAAGTGAAGCTCTCCGTCAATACGTTCGGGCCATCGTTGGCATGGGGTGAGGTTGTCGCAGGAGAAGTCAGCGTATAGGTGTAGGACCCGTCGGGATTGAGCAGCAGTTGACCATGGGCGCCAGTGGCGTCACCCACCAAGGCGAACGTGACGGCTCCGGTTGCACCAGTGACCGAGCCGACCAGGGAGCCGCTGGCGGTTTCGCTGGTGGAACCCGGCTCGCTGCCGGTCGCGGTGCCGGGCGCCAGGTCCTGGCCGTCCTGTTTCAGGTCCAGGGCCTTTTCGTAAACGGTGATGTCATGGTCGGTCTCGGCAACCAGGCAGCTGTTGTGCACATCGATGGTGATGGTGGTGGTGCTTTCATCACCGTCACCGTCGCGCACGGTGTAGGTGAACACGTCAGTGGCACCCGCCTCGCCGACGGAACCTGGATAGCTGTGGTAAACCGCGTTGCCGCTGGCATCCAGGGTCAGGTAGCCATAAGTGCCGTTGATCTGCGTATTCAAGCCGCCATTGGCCGAACTTGAGGTGTCATTGCCGGCACGCACGCCAATCACAGTGCCACCGTCGGCGCCGAGCACGTCGTTGTGCAACACGTTGCCGCTGACCGTCCCGCCCTCCACCACTGCGGCGGTATCGCAATGTGCCTTGGGTACGTCGTCGACGATCGTGATGACGATGGTGCTGGTGACGGTGTTGCCGAGTGAATCCGTGGCTTGGTAGGTGAAGCTTTCGCTCAGCTCATTCGGGCCGTCGTTGGCGGCGGGCGTTGTCGTGGCGGGCGACGTCAGCGTGTAAGTGTAGGAGCCGTCCGGGTTGAGCAGCAATTGACCGTGGGCGCCGGTGGCATTGCCGACCAGGGCGAAGGTGACGGCGCCGACGGCACCGGTCACCGAGTCGAGCAGGCTGCCGCTGGCGGTTTCGCGAGTGGCGTCCGGCAGGCTGCCGACGACGGTGCCAGGCGCCAGGTCCTGGCCATCCTGGTTCAGGTCGAGCGCGCTTTCGTGCACGCTGATTTCATCGTCCGGTGCGGCGACCAGGCGGCAGTTGTGCACATCAATGGTGATGGTGGTGGTGCTTTCATCCCCATCGGCGTCGCGCACGGTGTAGGTGAACACGTCGGTGGCGCCCGGTGCGCTGACGGCGTTCGGGTTGCTGTGGTAGACAGCGTTGCCGTTGGCGTCCAGGGTCAGGTAGCCGTAGGTGCCGTTGATCTGGCTATTGAGGCCGCCGATGGCCGAGGTCGAGGTATCGCTGCCGGCGCGAACACCTATCACCGCGCCGCTCGCCGCAGGTCCATCGGCACCGCCCTCATCATTATTGAGGACGTTTCCGCTGACCGTCCCGCCCTCTTCCACCGAGGCGGAGTCAGCGCGGGCAGTAGGCAGGTCATCAACGATGTTCACGTCCAGATTGCCGTTGGCCGTGGTGCCGTTATCGTCAGTGACCACTACGGCGAATTGCTCGCCCAGGCTGTTGGCGCCATTGGCGTTGGGATGAGCTTCGTTGTCGAGCAAGGTGTAGCTGTAGCTGACCACGCCCGTGGCGGCGTTGAAGCCGGTCACGGTGAGGGTGTTGCCCAGCGCCGTGGTGATCGATTGTGGAAAACCTGCCGTCACCCCGCCGCTGACCACGGTAATGCCGCCGACGCTCAGGGTCTGCACGCCGTCCAGCGCGGTCACGGTGAAGGTGCCGCTTTGCATCTGCGCCGAGGTGTCCGGGCTGCTGCCGTCGTCGAGGTTTTTTTCCTGAACGGTGAGTTCACCGCCTTCGGTGTCCAGGCCGTCGATGATCACCGGGTCGTCATTGTTATGAACCTGCAACACCAGGTTCGCGGTGCTGGTGTCGCCATCGGCGTCGGTCAAGGTGTAGGTGAAGGTTTCCGTGCCGTTGCCGCCGCCGTTCAGGCCTTTGAAATCGGTATCGGACGCGTTGAGCGTGTAGGTGTAGGAACCGTCGGCGTTGAGCACCAGGGTGCCGTAGGTGCCGGTGAACGTGCCGGGAGTGATCGGACCGGACGCCACCTGATCGGCGCCTTGGCTGTCGTTGGGCAGCACGCTGCCGGTGAGGGTCAGGTTGCTTTCCGACGCGGTGCCGGCGTTGCTGTCGTCCACGGCGTTGGGCACGTCATCGACAATGCTCACATCCAGATTGCCGTTGGCCGTGGTGCCGTTATCGTCGGTGACCACTACGGCGAATTGCTCGCCCAGGCTGTTGGCGCCATTGGCGTTGGGATGAGCTTCGTTGTCGAGCAAGGTGTAGCTGTAGCTGACCACGCCCGTGGCGGCGTTGAAGCCGGTCACGGTCAGGGTGTTGCCCAACGCGGTGGTGATCGATTGTGGAAAACCCGCCGTCACCCCGCCGCTGACCACGGTAATGCCGCCGACGCTCAGGGTCTGCACGCCGTCCAGCGCGGTCACGGTGAAGGTGCCGCTTTGCGTCAGCGCGGAGGCGTCCGGACTGCTGCCGTCGTCGAGGTTTTTTTCCTGGACGGTGAGTTCACCGCCTTCGGTGTCCAGGCCGTCGATGATCACCGGGTCGTCATTGTTATGAACCTGCAACACCAGGTTCGCGGTGCTGGTGTCGCCATCGGCGTCGGTCAAGGTGTAGGTAAAGGTTTCCGTGCCGTTGCCGCCGCCGTGCAACGCGACGAACTGTGGATCGCTGGTGTTCAGCGTGTAGGTGTAGGTGCCGTTGGGATTGAGGACCAGGGTGCCGTAAGTGCCAGTGAACGTGCCGCCAATGATCGGCCCGCTGTCAGGGCCGGTGGGAATGCGGTCGGCGCCTTGGTGATCGTTGGGCAAGACATTGCCAGTGAGCGTGACAAGGGTTTGCGACGCTGTGCTGGCGTGGCTGTCGTCGATCGCCTCGGGAACGTCGTCGGTGATGTTGACGTCCAGGCTTGCGTTCGCGGTATCACCGTCGCTGTCGATGGCCACCACCGGAAATTGTTCGCTGATGGTGTTGGCACCGCCGCCCGCCGGATGCGTTTCGTTGTCGGTCAGGGTGTAGCTGTAGCTGACGACGCCGGTGGCCGGGTCGTATCCAGTGATCGTCAGCGTATTGCCCAAGGGCGACGTGATGGACTGCGGGAACCCTGCGGGCACGCCACCGGTGATAACGCTGATGCCGCCGATGCTCAAGCTGCTCAGGCCGTCGGGCGCCGACACGCTGAAGGTGCCGCTTCGCACCAACGCACCGGGATTGCTGGCGGTGCCGTCGGCAAGGTTGGATTCGTTGGCGGTCAGTTCACCGTCGTCCACGGTCAGGCCACCGAGGGTGACGGGGCTGTCGGGGGTTTCAGGAATCACCGGAGGTACGCTTGCGTCGTCGCCGTCGCCATCGCCATCCGGGTCGGCCGCCAGCTCCAACTGCGGGAACTCCGGTATGCCATTGAACCCGGCGGTCGGGAAGCCGATCAGTGGGTCGACCTGCCCACCGACTTCTTCCAGCAACACAAAACTGTGCCCGCCGCCTACCGCGCCCGGGTTGCCGCCCTCGGCCCCGGCAGCCGTGGCCTCGCCAGCCTGGGTCGGGTCGGCGCCAGCGGCGATGGCTTGCTGCAGTTGCTGCACGTCAGTGAGCTGGGCCTCGCTCGGCGTCGGCGTTTGCGGCGTGTCCACCCGTGGCGCCTGCTGGTCGGCAAGCAATTGCGGGGTCAAGGTCAAATCGCTGCCGCGCCCCAGGGTCAGCTCATGGCCGTTTTGCAGATGCACCGCGACAGCGCCTTCAGCCCCGGTGACCAGATGCTCGCCGGCATACAGCCGATCACCTTCGACCAGGGGGCGCCGCAGCCCACCGGCATCCTGTGCGAAAACCTGCCCTACCACCTTGCTGACGGTACCGATGAGCGCTGCCATGTGCCTTCCCTCCGCTGCCAACCACAGTCGGCACCTGTCTGGGTGAAGAATCGATGCTGAGGTCGCCGCCAGAATTTGGAAAATCTGCCAGCTTTCGGGACGGTAGAAGGCACGATCAAATTGTCACAACGACAAAAAAACGTCACTCAAACTGTCTCGTTTTTGAACCATTCAGCGTTTCTTCACTTCGCTTAAAAAATTATCCGGAACTTTTTATTGACGCCCAAAAGTCGTCAGAAGCCTTATACGGCGAGGCTTTCGCTTTGAACAATGTGCTGGATTTTTCGAAGTACATAAGTTTTTTTTGGAATAACGCTTATGAGAAATTCTTCTTAGGTTTTCTCTAGGATGTTCTTAGCTGTGTTGTTACAAGGTTGAAACGGTTTTGATCTTTTAAACGTCAATATTCTGGCGACAACGAAGCACAACAGACCTCAGGAGAAGCACCCCATGCGCGTTCTTTCCCCCCTCTGCAGCGCGGTTTTACTGGCCATGGCCTGCTCCTCTCAGGTACAGGCGATGTCCCTGACCGAGGCGATCCAAAGCACCATCGCCACTCACCCTGAACTCGCGCAACGGGTGGACAGCCGTTTGTCGGCCAACGAAGACGTCAAGGTCGCCAGGGGGGGCTTTTTCCCATCGGTGGATTTGAACGCAGGTTATGGCCGCGGCTACAGCGACAACACCAATACCCGCGCGCTGGGAAACCACCACACCAACATCCTGACCTACACCCAGTCGGAGCTGCGCCTGCGGCAAATGATCTTCGACGGGTTCAACACCGCCAATGAAGTGCAGCGCACCCAGGGCGTGGTCAATTCCCGGGCCTATTACGCCCAGGGCACCGCCCAGGATCTGGCCCTGCGCACCATCGAGGTCTACCTGGAAGTGCTCAAGCGTCGGGAATTGGTGACCCTGGCCAAGAACAACCTGCAAGCGCACCTGCGGGTCAACGACCAGATCGGCCTGCGCACCGAGCGTGGCGTGGGCAGTACCGCCGACTCCGACCAGTCCAATGCCCGTCGGGCCTTGGCGGAAAACAACTACGACACCGCCCAGGTCGACCTGGCCGACGCCGAAGCGAACTTCTACAGCGTGGTCGGGCGCATGCCCGATGAGTTGGAAACCCCAGCGTCCACCAAAGGTGAAATCCCCGCCGACCTGCGCGAAGCCCAGCAAAGCATGGTGGATAACAACCCGTACCTGAAATCGGCCCAGGCCGACATCCAGTCCGCCGAGAGCCAGTACGAAGTGGCGAAGTCGCCGTTCTATCCGCGCTTCGATGCCGAAGCAGCGGTGGGCGCCAACAACAATCTCGGCGGCGAGGAAGGCCATGACAACAACTGGCGGCTGGGCGTGGTCATGAACTACAACCTGTTCCGTGGCGGCAGCGACAAGGCACGGCTGGCGTCCAACGCCCACCAGATCAACCAGGCCATGGACATCCGCAACAACGCCCTGCGCCAGCTCAACGAAGACACGCGCCTGGCCTGGAACGCCATGCTCAACGCCCGCAAACAGACCCCGACCGCCCGCGAGTACGCCGAAACCACTTCCCGCGTGCGCGCCGCGTACCAGGATCAGTTCGGCCTCGGCCAACGTACCCTGCTCGACCTGCTCGACAGCGAAAACGAGCTGTACAACGCCAACCGCCGCTACACCGAGGTGCGTTATACCGAGGAGTATTCGATGTACCGGGTGCTGGCGAACATGGGCCTGCTGCTGCAAAAACAACGGATCGTGCTACCGGCCGATGCGGTCGCGCAGACCGAAGTCAAGAACCAGGCACGCCTGCCGGAACTGAAGTAATCCTGTGGGAGCGATCGATGTGACCAGCATGGAACCCACAAACCCGAGCGCCGACCCGCGCTTGAATTTCGATGATCCCTTGCTGGACGGCTTGTTGATCCTCTGCAAACTCCATGGCGCGACCGTCAGCCGCGCCAGCCTCAGCGCCGGGCTTCCTATGGCGCACCAACGCTTGAGCCTGGACCTGCTGCCCCGCGCAGCGGCCCGGGCCAGTTTGCAGGCGCGACTGTTGCGTCGCGACCTGGCGGACATTTCGGCGCTTAATTTGCCGGTGATGCTGATCCTCGCCGGGGGCCGCTGTGCAATATTGCGGCGCTGGGGCGAGGACGGTCGCGCGCTTATCCTGCCCAGCGAGGCCGACGGCGGCGAACAATGGGTCAGCCGTGAGGAACTGACCACCGACTACAGCGGCCAGGCACTTTTCGCCCGGCCGCGCCACGAACTCGAAGACTTGCGCGCGCCCTTGGTGCCGCGGGTCGAAGCCTGGTTTCGCGACACCTTGAAACTGTCGCGCTGGCTGTACAGCGACGCGATCCTGGCGAGTTTCCTGATCAACCTGCTGGGGTTGATGGTGCCGCTGTTCGTCATGCAGACCTACGACCGCGTGGTACCGAACCAAGCCACCTCAACGTTGTGGGTGCTGGCCGTAGGGCTGTTGATCGGCACCGGTTTCGAACTGGTGTTGCGGGTGGTGCGCGCTCATCTGCTGGACACCGCCGGCAAGAAGACCGACGTGATTCTCTCCGCCACACTGTTCGAGCGCATCACCGGCATGGCGATGAAGGCCAAGCCGGTGACCATCGGCGGATTTGCCCAGAGCATCCATGACTTCCAGGGCCTGCGGGAATTTCTCACGGCGGTGACCCTCACCAGCCTGATCGATCTGCCCTTCGCCCTGCTGATGCTGGTGGTGATCGGCCTGTTGGGCGGCTGGCTGGTGGTGATTCCCGTGGTCGCGTTTCCGATCACCATCGTCTTCGCGATGTTCATCCAGGCGCGCCTGCGCGACACCGTGCAAAAGAGCCTGGCCTTGGGCGCCCAACGGCAGGCCCTGCTGATCGAAACCCTCGGCGGCTTGGAAACCCTCAAGGCTTGCAGTGCCGAAAGCGAGCGCCAGCATCAATGGGAAAGCACCCACGGCGCCCTCACCCGCCTGGACAGCCATGCGCGCAACCTCTCGGCCCTGGCAACCAACGGCACGCTGTTCCTGCAACAACTGGCGGGCATGGCCACCATCGTTGCCGGGGTCTACAGCATCATCGCCGGCAACCTCAGCGTCGGCGCACTGGTGGCGACCTACATGCTCGGCAGCCGTGTACTGGCCCCGCTCGGGCAGATCGCCGGGCTGATCACTCGTTACCAGCAAGCCCAGCTCACCATGCGCAGCACCGATGCGCTGATGGCGTTGCCCCAGGAGCGTGACGCCAAGCAACGCCCACTGGATCGCACCCAATTGCAGGGCGCGCTGGACGTCAACGGCGTGACCTTTCACTACAACGGCCAGGACGCCCCGGCGCTGGCCAACATCAGCTTCAGCATCAAGCCTGGCGAACGGGTCGGGATCATCGGCCGCAGCGGCTCGGGCAAAAGCACCCTGGCGCGGCTGGTGATGGGGTTCTATGCACCGGAGCAAGGCCAGTTGCTGCTGGACGGCCTGGACCTGCGACAGCTGGACGTCGCCGACCTGCGCCAACAGATCGGCTACGTCGCCCATGACCTGCCACTGCTGGCCGGCAGCCTGCGGGACAACCTCACACTCGGCGCTCGCTATATCAGCGACGCACGCATGCTCGAAGTGGCCGAACTGACCGGCGTCACCGAACTGGCGCGCCAGCATCCCCAGGGGTTCGACCGTCCGGTGGGCGAGCGCGGGCAGTTGCTGTCCGGTGGCCAGCGCCAGGCCGTGCTGCTGGCCCGGGCCCTGTTGCTGGACCCGCCGATCCTGCTGCTGGACGAACCCACCAGCGCGATGGACAACAGCAGCGAAGACGCCCTGCGGCAAAAGCTTCACACCCACGTGCAAGGCAAGACCGTGCTGCTGGTCACCCACCGCACCTCGATGCTGAGCCTGGTAGACCGTTTGGTGGTGCTGGATAACGGCCGGATCGTCGCGGACGGGCCGAAGGACGCGGTGATCGATGCGCTGCGCAAGGGACGGGTGGGCTCTGCGGCGGTATAGCTACCAACACATACCACTGTGGCGAGGGAGCAAGCTTCCTCGCCACAAAAGCTGCACACCGGATCATTACATTTAGCCAACGGGTACCGCCCCATGTCTGCTCAAACACCCGATCAAGCCGCCCGAAGCTACTTCGGCAGCTTCAGCAAAAGCGCTGAAAGCGAATTCATGCCGGAAACCGCCGGCGCGACGCTGCAAGATTCGCCCCGGCGCTCGCGCGTCACCGTGTGGCTGGCGGCTGGGCTGATTGTCAGTGGGCTGGTCTGGGCGAAACTGGCAGTCCTGGAAGAAGTCACCACTGGGGAAGGCAAGGCGATTCCGTCGAGCAAGATCCAGGTGATTCAGAACCTGGAGGGTGGCATCGTCACCGAGATTTTCGTGCGCGAAGGCCAGATGGTGAACAAGGGCGACACTTTGCTGCGCCTGGATGACACGCGCTTCCTGTCAAACAAGGGTGAGAGCGAGGCCGATCGTTACGCGTTGATGGCCCAGGTCGAACGCTTGTCGGCGGAAGCGGAAGGACGGCCGCTGCAGTTATCCACCGAAGTCACCGGCAAGGCGCCACAAGTGGCCGAGGACGAGCGCGCGCTCCACGAACAACGCCAGCGGCGCCTGGCCAGCGAGCAACGGACCCTGACCGAACAACTGCGGCAGAAAACCCAGGAACTGGCGGAGTTTCGTTCCAAGCAAGGGCAGTTCAGCTCGGCGCTGGCCCTGCTGCAAGAAGAGATGAACATGTCGGCCCCACTGGTGCGCACCGGGGCGGTTTCACCGGTGGAGATCCTGCGGCTCAAGCGTAGCGCGGTGGAAATCCGTGGCTCGCTCAATGCCACGACCCTGGCGATTCCGCGGGCTGAATCGGCGATCAATGAAATCAAGAGCAAGATCGACGAGTCAGAACAGTCCTTCCGTTCCGACGCGGCCAAGGAGCTCAACGAGAAACGCACGGAGCTGTCGAAAATCACCGCCTCGAGCATCGCCATCGATGACCGCGTGACGCGCACCACCGTGGTCTCTCCGGTGCATGGGGTGATCAAGCAACTGAAGGTCAACACCATCGGCGGCGTGGTCCAGCCGGGCAGCGACATGATCGAGATCGTGCCCCTGGAAGACAACCTGCTGATCGAAGCCAAGGTCCGTCCCCAGGACGTGGCGTTCCTGCATCCGGGCCAGAAAGCCATGGTCAAGTTCAGCGCCTACGACTACACGATCTATGGCGGGCTGAGCGCCAAGCTCGAATTGATCGGCGCCGACACCATCACCGATGACAAGGGCAACAGTTTTTACCTGATCCAGGTGCGCACCGACAGGAACCATTTGGGTGGGGATGCGAAACCGTTGCTGATCATTCCAGGGATGGTGGCGACGGTGGACATCATCACTGGCGAGAAAAGCGTGCTGGATTACCTGCTGAAACCGGTGTTGAAGGCGCGGACCGAGGCGATGCGCGAGCGTTGATCCGGACTTCACTCAACCCTGTGGCGAGGGCGCTTGCTACCGCTGGGCTGAAGCGGCCCCAAGACCATTCACCGCGTTGTATCAGGAAGACCACGCGGCAGGTTTTACGACGGCTGCGCCCGAGGCGTCGGACCGGCCGAGCGGGAGCAAGCTCCCTTGCCAAAGGGACCTTTATTCTCCTCCATGGTTCTTCTGATAGGTCTCCTCCCCCATCGCCGCGATCTGCCCCTCGATCAACGCTTCGAACGGTTTTAGCAACGGCTCGAAACTCACCGGCGCCTCCAGAACCTGCAAGGCCTGGACAATCGCCTCCACCGTCGACAACGCCCCCGGCCCTGGAGCCTTGCGCAAGCGGTAGCGAGACACGCCGCCGTCGGCCAACGTCACCCTCGGCAGCGCCGCCAGCAGCGGGTTGAGATGCAACAGTTTGCGCGCCTTGCGCCAGGTGCCGTCGGGAACGACCAACAGCAGCGGCTCATCGCAAGAAGCGTAGGCTTGCAGCGGCTGCGCATCGTCAGCGGGAAACAGCAACCGCGCCCGATAGCCCGGTTGATCGAGCAACCGCGGCAGATCCTCGAACACCTCGCCCACGATCAGCTCGGCATTCTTCAGCCCCAACGCCGCCAGCCGGGCGGTGTTCAACGCGTGGTTCACTTCGCTGGGATGCTGTAACAACAAGACGCGCGTGCTGCAGTCGAGGCTGGGGATCAACGGGCACAGGCAATGGCTTTGGGGCCTGAGGCAACGTGGGCACTGGAGTCTGGACATGGTCAGGCCTGGTTCAGTTGAGCTTTGAGTAGATCACGGAAGGTCTGGATCAGCGGCTCGCGGCTGCGACCCCGGCGCACGATCATCGAGAACGGCGCCTGATAGCCGAATGTCGCCGGCAGCAGCACGCGCAAGTCGCCCTTGTCGACCCAGGCCTGGGCGTAATGCTCGGGCAGGTAGCCGATGTAGGCGCCTGACAGCACCAGGATCAACTGCGCTTCCATGCTCTCCACTGTCGCCGCGCTGTGCTTGAAGCCATGGCGAGCCAGTTCGGCCTGGCTCCAGTAACCGCGTCCGACCATGCGTTGCTGGGTGATGAGTTGTTCCGGGATACGTCGCTCGGTGAACAACGGGTGGCGGTTGCTGCAATACAGCCAGTGCTGCTCGCGGTACAGCGGCATGTAGACCAACCCGCTCATGCGCGTGGAAAACGCGCCGATGGCCAGGTCCAGGCGGTTGTCCTGTACGCCGAGTTGCAATTCGTAAGGGCTCAGGACCGACAGATGCAAATGCACCGCCGGATGTTCCTGGCTATAGGCACCGATGGCTTCGGCGAACGGTAGGGCCTTGTCGCTGACGGTGGAGTCGATCACACCCAGGTTGAGCGTGCCGCGCAACTCGCCCTTGAGCGCCGCGGCGTATTGCTCGAACCCTTCCAGCTCGCCCATCAGGCGCAGGGTTTCCTGATGGAACAACTCGCCCTTGCTGGTCAGGCTGAACCCGCCCCGTCCGCGATGACAGAGCACCAGGCCCAGGGTCGATTCGAGCTGGCTCATGTAGGTGCTGATGGCGGACGTGGAGAGATTGAGCTCGTGCTGGGCATTGGCGAACCCCTGGTGCCGAACCACGCTGACAAAAATGCGCAGCAGTTTCAGGTCGGGTAGAGCGTTGGCCATTAGGGATCTCCAAACTACAAACAGGACACTGCAAACCTGTGGCGAGGGGATTTAGCGAAACGTCGCACCGCCCCGCTGGACTGCGAAGCAGTCCCAAGACAGGCAACTCAATCGGCCTGACATACCGAGGTGGCTGGGTTTAGGGCCGCTTCGCGCCCCAGCGGGGATAAATCCCCTCGCCACAGGAGCCTCATTTGCCTCAGGACTACGTTGCTGCGGAGTCTATCGCCCCGCCCGTCATTAGTTTAGAAAAATATGAACTAAGTATTTGCCGCCAGCGATTCTTCACGGCAAAAGCTTTTCGCAGAATCGGCCCCTGATAAATAAAACAACGATGAGGCCCTACCCGTGGACAAGATTCTTCACCAACCACTGGGCGGCAACGAAATGCCGCGCTTCGGCGGCATCGCCACCATGATGCGACTCCCCCACCTTCCCACCGCTGCCGGCCTGGACGCTGCCTTTGTCGGCGTGCCGCTGGACATCGGCACCTCCCTGCGCGCCGGCACCCGCTTCGGCCCGCGCGAAATCCGCGCCGAATCCGTGATGATCCGCCCCTACAACATGGCCACCGGTGCCGCGCCGTTCGACTCATTGTCGGTGGCGGACATCGGTGACGTGGCGATCAACACCTTCAACCTGCTGGACGCGGTACGAATCATCGAAGAGTCGTACCACAAGATCCTCGAACACAACGTCATTCCCCTGACCTTGGGCGGTGACCACACCATCACCCTGCCGATCCTGCGGGCGATCCACAAGAAACACGGCAAGGTCGGCCTCGTGCACATCGACGCCCATGCCGACGTGAACGACCACATGTTCGGCGAGAAAATCGCCCACGGCACCACCTTCCGCCGCGCCGTGGAAGAAGGCCTGCTCGATTGCGACCGCGTGGTGCAGATCGGCCTGCGCGCCCAGGGCTACACCGCCGAGGACTTCAACTGGAGCCGCAACCAGGGCTTCCGCGTGGTCCAGGCTGAAGAGTGCTGGCACAAATCCTTGGCACCGCTGATGGCGGAAGTGCGTGAGAAAGTTGGCGGCGGCCCGGTGTACCTGAGTTTCGACATCGACGGCATCGACCCGGCCTGGGCGCCCGGCACCGGCACCCCGGAAATCGGTGGCCTGACCACCATCCAGGCGATCGAAATCGTCCGTGGCTGCCAAGGCCTCGACCTGGTCGGTTGCGATCTGGTAGAAGTTTCGCCGCCGTACGACACCACCGGCAACACCTCGCTGCTGGGCGCCAACCTGCTGTACGAGATGCTTTGCGTACTGCCCGGCGTGGTTCATCGCTGAGGCGCGGCCATGAACGATCACGATCAGGTACTTGAGGCCGCCGCAAATCTGGTGACGGCCTTCGCCCGCAATGACCGCGATGCTTACTTCGGTGCGTTCACGGCCGATGCGAGTTTCGTGTTCCACACCCTCGAACAGCCCTTGCTGTCGCGCGATGCCTACCAGGCGTTGTGGGATCGCTGGCGGTTCGAGGATGGCTTCGAGGTGGTGAATTGCACCTCGAGCAACGCCTTCGTCAGCCTGCAAGGCAACGTGGCGATTTTCATCCATGACGTGGCCACCGAGCTGCGCATGCAAGGGGAGCTTCACTTTAGCCAGGAGCGCGAAACCATTGTGTTTCGCCAAGAACAACAAGGCCTATGGCTGGCCTGTCATGAACATTTGTCCGCAATGCCGGAAGGGCTGCCACCCCCTTAGCCACAGGCGACATTCACAGCCGATGAATGCGCCTCGATGATCGGAGCAGATCATGAATAACAATAACGATAAAAGCCTTACGCAGATTGAAACCAACGGGGTCGAGCAGATCCCGGACCATGAACGAACCGCCGGCCCGGGCGATCTGTTTCGGCTGATCTTCGGCGGCGCCAATACCTTTGCCACCGCCGTGCTCGGCAGTTTCCCGGTGCTGTTCGGCCTGTCGTTCCAGGCCGGTGTCTGGGCGATTGTGCTGGGGGTATTGGTCGGTTCGATCATTCTCGCGCCGATGGGCCTGTTCGGTCCGCTCAACGGCACCAACAACGCGGTGTCTTCCGGTGCGCATTTCGGTGTGCACGGACGCATCGTCGGTTCATTCCTGTCGCTGCTGACCGCCATCGCGTTTTTCTCGCTGTCGGTGTGGAGTTCGGGCGATGCGTTGATCGGCGGTGCCAAGCGATTGATCGGCGTGCCGGAAACCGACCTGAGCCTGGGCCTGGCCTACGGCCTGTTTGCCTTGCTGGTACTGACGGTTTGCATCTACGGCTTCCGCTTCATGCTGTGGGTCAACCGCATCGCCGTATGGGCCGCGAGCCTGTTGTTCTTGTTGGGCATCTTTGCCTTCGCGCCGAGTTTCGACAGCCAGTTCGCCGGCACGGTCGCCCTCGGCCAGCCGGGCTTCTACGCGGCCTTCATCGGCGCGGCGCTGGTGGCCATGAGCAACCCGATTTCCTTCGGCGCGTTCCTGGGTGACTGGTCGCGCTACATCCCACGCAACACGCCCAAGCCGCGCATCATGCTGGCGGTGATCGCCGCGCAACTGGCGACGCTGATCCCGTTCCTGTTCGGCCTCGCCACCGCCACCATCGTGGCGATCAAGGCGCCAGACTACATCGCGGCCAATAACTATGTGGGCGGGTTGCTGGCGGTGTCGCCGGGGTGGTTCTTCCTGCCGGTGTGCCTGATCGCGGTGATCGGAGGCATGTCCACCGGCACCACGTCGCTGTATGGCACCGGGTTGGACATGTCCAGCGTATTCCCACGGGTGCTGTCGCGGGTCAAGGCGACGCTGCTGATCGGCGTGCTGTCGATCGCCTTCATCTTCATAGGGCGGTTCGCGGCAAACCTGGTGCAGAGCGTCTCGACCTTCGCCGTGCTGATCATCACCTGCACCACACCCTGGATGGTGATCATGATCATCGGTCTGGTGGTGCGTCGTGGCTTCTACTGCCCGGATGACTTGCAAGTGTTCACCCGCGGCGAAACCGGCGGGCGCTACTGGTTCAGCCACGGCTGGAACTGGCGCGGCCTGGGGGCTTGGATTCCCAGCGCGTTGGTGGGGCTGTGCTTCGTCAACCTGCCGGGGCAGTTCGTCGGACCATTGGGGGAATTGGCCGGTGGTATCGACATCAGCCTGCCGGTGACCCTGGGGCTGGCGTCGGTGGTGTACCTGGCATTGCTGGGGCTGTTTCCGGAACCGGCGGCGGTGTATGGGCCGCGGGATCCGCGTAGCACTGATCCGCTCAACCCGTCCGAACTGCGACAGGCCGCCTGACTGACCAATTCCCATGGCGTCAGCGCCAGCAGCCTCGCCCCACATAAAAAAGACAATCGGAGACACGCCACCATGGCTTTGGACTTAATCGTCGTTCTCATCTACGCCGCCGGCATGATCGCCCTGGGCTGGTACGGCATGCGCCGCGCCAAGACCCGTGACGACTATCTCGTCGCCGGGCGCAACCTCGGCCCGGGCTTTTACCTGGGCACCATGGCCGCCACCGTCCTGGGCGGTGCATCGACCATCGGCACTGTGCGCCTGGGCTACGTCCATGGCATTTCCGGATTCTGGCTGTGCGGCGCTATCGGCCTGGGCATCGTCGGGCTGAGTCTGTTTCTCGCCAAACCGTTGCTCAAACTGAAGATCTATACCGTGACCCAAGTGCTGGAGCGCCGCTACAACCCGGCTGCGCGGCATGCCAGCGCGCTGATCATGCTGGTCTACGCGCTGATGATCGGCGCCACGTCGACCATCGCCATCGGCACCGTCATGCAGGTGCTGTTCGGCCTGCCCTTCTGGGTCTCGATCCTGGTGGGCGGCGGCGTGGTGGTGCTGTATTCAACCATCGGCGGGATGTGGTCGCTGACCCTGACCGACATCGTGCAGTTCCTGATCATGACCATCGGCCTGGTGTTTTTGCTGATGCCGATGTCCATCAGTGATGCCGGAGGCTGGGACGCAATGGTGGCGGCCTTGCCGGCGCGCTATTTCGATTTCACCGCCATTGGCTGGGACACCATCATCACGTATTTCCTGATCTACTTCTTCGGCATCTTCATCGGCCAGGACATCTGGCAGCGAGTGTTCACCGCCCGCAGCGAAGGCGTGGCGAAAGTCGCCGGAACCGCCGCCGGCCTGTATTGCGTGCTCTACGGCCTGGCCGGTGCGCTGATCGGCATGGCCGCCAAGGTACTGCTGCCGGACCTGGAAAACGTCAACAACGCCTTTGCAAGCGTGGTGCAACACAGCTTGCCCAACGGGATACGCGGCCTGGTGATCGCCGCCGCACTTGCGGCGCTGATGTCCACGGCGGCGGCGGGGCTGCTCGCGGCTTCCACTACGGTGGTCCAGGATTTGTTGCCGCGTCTGCGCCAGGGTCGTGAAAGCGGCAACGGCGACGTCCATGAAAACCGCATCGCAACCTTGCTGCTCGGTGCGGTGGTCCTGGCAATCGCCCTGGTGGTCAGCGATGTCATCAGTGCCCTGACCCTGGCCTACAACCTGTTGGTGGGCGGCATGCTGATCCCGCTGATCGGCGCCATCTACTGGAAACGCGCCACCACGGCCGGCGCGATCACCAGCATGTCGCTGGGCTTCGTGACCGCGCTGTTCTTCATGTTCAAGGATGGTTTGGATGCGAACACGCCGATCTATTACAGCTTGAGCGTCGCGTTGGTGAGTTTCGTGGTGGTGAGCTTGTTGTCGCCGCGGTCGAATGTGGTGCCTAAGGCGGCTTGATCAAATAGCAGAAAGGTTTCTTCGATGGGCATGGCGTCGGTGGCCATGCCCTTTTTTTGCAATAGGAATTCACATCGCAAATAAAAAGATCGCAGTTCCAGAGTCTTTCAATCGAAAGGCTCTGGAACTGCGATCTCTCCAAAAACGGGTGGGTTTACCGGCGGCGCGGCTGGCGGCGGCGTTGCTCATCGTCAGTGCGGATCGGTATCGGCTGCATGGGCGGCTCGATGAGGCCGAGCGCGACACCCAAGTCGTGAAGCCAGTTCTGGATTTTCTCTTTCATCGTGGTGCCCCCTCAGGGTGGTGCGAGCGGCAGATTTCTGTGGCCCCTTCGCACTGATAATAGTCCGAAGTCCTACGCAATGCTCGTTACAGATTGCAATGATCTGTTACTGAATTGATCCAAATCCCAGGCTGTGAGTTCAAGCCGATTGCGCCGTGATCATGGGCACCCGCGGCCACGCTTGTTGTTGCAACTCGATCCAGGCGTTCAGGTTGGCGCCGACCATGCCTTTGCGCCACATCAACCACGTCGTCGCGCTGGCAAATGGTTCGGCCAGTGGATGCGCCACCACACGCTCGCGGCCCGGCAGGCTGGCGAGCATCAACTCCGACATCAACGCTACCCCGGACCCGGCGATGACACACGCCAGCATCCCCTGGTACGACTCGATCTCCATCGCCCGGCCCATGGTTGCGTGATCATGGGCAAACCAGGCCTCCAGGCGCATCCGGTACGAACAGCCCCGGCGGAAGGTGAATACCGCGCGGCCTTCCACGTCCAGCGCACTGCGTACCGGCGCGTGGTCGGCCTCGGTGATCAGCACCAACCGTTCGTCGCACAATGGCACGCCATCCAATCCCGCCAGTTCCAGCGGGCCGTCCACCAGCGCTGCATCGAGGCGATTGGTAAGCAGGCCTTCGAGCAATTCACCACTTGGCCCCGATTGCACCTGCAGGTTCACCGCCGGGTAAGCCCGGTGATAAGCCGCCAGCAGGTCCGGCAAATGCGTCGCCGCCGTGCTGTACATCGTGCCCAGCAGGAAATCCCCGGCCGGCTGACCGCCCTGCACCGCCGCGTGGGCTTCGTCATGCAGGGCGAACAGCTTGGTCGCATAATCCAACAAGACTTTTCCTGCAGGCGACAACTGCAAACGCTGACGCTCCCGTAGGAAAAGATCCACGCCCAACTGCTCTTCGAGCTGTTTGAGCCGGGTCGACAGGTTCGATGGCACCCGGTGCAAGCGCTCCGCTGCCCGGGTGATGGAACCTTCCTCGGCCACGGCCTGGAAAATCCGTAACTGGCTGAACTCCACGACCCTCTCCAAAAAAGAACAAGTTGCTCACTATTATTCATTTTTAATGAAAGTCAATCAGTCCTAGCCTGACGGTCATTCGCCTCAACGCTGGAGAACGACCATGTCGCCCTTGATTCGCCTGCTTGCCAGCTTCATAGCCCTGATGATGGCCATGGGCATCGGCCGCTTCGCCCTTACGCCGCAATTACCTCATTTGATCGGCGAAGGTCAGGTGGACTTGACCGCCGCCGGTCTGATTGCCGCCGCCAACTACTTGGGGTATTTCCTCGGTGCGCTGGACGCGATGTTCGCCCGTCGCCCGGAACAAGTGCAGCGACGGTTGCTCGGCGGCCTGTGGCTGTGCGTGCTGCTGACCCTGGCGTCGTTCTGGGCCTGGGGCTTCTGGCCGCACCTGGCATTGCGCTTCGGCACCGGTGTGGCGAGCGCCTGGGTGATGGTGATGATCACGGCCCTGAGCCAGCCCTTGGCCGCGGCGGCAGGACGGCCACGGCTTGGGGCGCTCGTATTTGCCGGACCGGGACTGGGAATTTTCCTGACAGGCTTGTTGGCCCTTGGCTCGAACCTGCTGGGCCAGACCTCCGATGTGTTGTGGTTGGTGTATGCCGGTGCGGCATTGATTATGTTGCTGGTGATCCTGCCGGCCCTGCCGAAACCCACGGCGGCGGCCACCCATACAGCGCCCGTCGTTGTGTCCGGTAACAGCGGTATCGCCCGACTCTGCGTGGTCTACGCCTTGTATGGCGTGGGCTACATCATTCCGGCGACGTTCCTGTCGCAGATGGCATCCGCACAATTCAAAGGGCAATGGCAGGCGGATCTGTTCTGGCCCTGCTTCGGCCTGGCCGCCGCCATTGGTGTGTTGCTGGTGAGCCTGCGCAAGCCCAACCCGAACACCACCAGCCGCTGGCTGATGGCGACGTTGTGGCTGCAAGCCGCTGGCGTGTTTGCGTGCCTGCTGGGCAGCGGTGCGGGGCTGGCGTTGGGCGTAGTCTTGTGTGGCTCACCGTTTCTGGCCTGCATGCAACTCGTGGTGATGCGTGCCCGAGAACTGGCGCCCCACGCGACGCAGCGCAACATCGGACTGCTGACGGCGTGTTTTGCCATCGGCCAGCTCAGCGGCCCCTTGCTGGCAGCGCTGAGCAGCCACTTCAGCGGTGGCTTGCAACCCGCGCTGGTCATCGCTGGCAGCGGTCTGGTGCTGGCGGGCGGCCTCCTGCTGCGCCCCGCCAACGCAAGCGCGGTGAAGCCTTGCGCACAGACCGCCCTGCGTTGATCAGGCTTGGCCGGCCGCGTTCAGCGACGTGTTCAGCTGTAGGACGGATTGGCGTCGCGCCAAGGCGAAATACAACACGCCGCCGAGGAAACAACCGGTGAACCAGGCAAAGTTGGCCATCGGTTGGAGAAACGGCGTGAACGTGATCGCCACGCCCATCAGCGTCGCCGGGATCAATGCCTTGACCGCTGTCCAGTTAATGCCCCCACTGTAGTAATAGCGCCCAGTCGGGCCATCGTTGAACAGCGAATCGACGTCGATCTGCTGCTTCTTGATCAGGTAATAGTCCACCAGCAGGATGCCGAACAGCGGACCGATAAACGCCGCCAGTACGTCCAGGGTGTAATGGATCACTTCAGGGTTGTTGAACAGGTTCCACGGTGTGATGAAAATCGATGCCACCGCCGCGATCATACCTCCGGCGCGCCAGCTGATCTTGCTCGGCGCGACGTTGGCAAAGTCAAAGGCCGGGGAAACGAAGTTGGCAACGATATTGATGCCAATGGTCGCGGTGACGAAGGCGAAAGCGCCGAGCAAGACGGCTACGTCGTTGTCGATGCGTGCCACGGTGGCGATCGGGTCGTGGAGCATTTCCCCGAACACCGGCAACGTCCCGGAAACAATCACCACGGTGACCAGAGAGAACGCCAGGAAATTCACCGGCAACCCCCAGAAATTGCCACGACGTACGTCAGACATGCTCCGACAGTAGCGGCTGAAATCACCGAAATTCAAGGTTGGGCCGGAAAAGTACGACACCACCAGGGCCGTCGCCACGATCACTTGCCCGAATGCCTGCCAGCCCGACAAGGATTTTTCCGCCAGGGTAAAACTGATGTTGCTCCAACCGGCCTTCCACACGATCCAACCCGCCAGCAGGAACATCACGGCATACACCACCGGCCCGGCCCAGTCGATGAAGCGACGGATCGACTCCATGCCCGTCCAGAACACCAACGCCTGGACGAACCACAACCCAAGGAAACCGAACCAGCCCAGGTAGGACAAACCTGCAAAACTTGGCGTCGCGTAGGCTTCCATCGAAGGAAAAAACCGCAGGACCACGATGATCAGTGCGCTGGACGCCAGGTACGTCTGTATTCCATACCAGGCCACGGCGATAAGCCCCCGGATGACCGCCGGGATATTCGCCCCGAACACGCCAAATGCCAGCCTGCAAATCACCGGATAAGGCACCGCCGCCTGTTGGCTCGGCTTGGCGACTAGATTAGCAATCAACTGCACGATGCAAATCCCGCCGAGCAAGGCGATCAACACCTGCCAACTCGCCAGGCCCAACGCGAACAGGCTGGCGGCAAACACGTAGCCGCCAACGCTGTGCACATCACTCATCCAGAACGCGAAAATGTTGTACCAATTCCATTTTTGCGGCAGCGGGCCCAGGTCTTCGTTATAGAGACGAGGGCTGTAGCCGTTGGGCAATTGCTCGGACATTGCGGGGCTCCTTAAGGTGCCGCCGTGCCCCCGAGTTTGATTGTCCACCACACTGCGCACGGGAGCCGGCGTGGTTTGTATACGGGTTACTACGCAGAATGCGTGCCATAGGCGCTGGATGCGAGACAAACCGTGGTTTTTAGCGCAGGTAAAAACCAAACGGGCACGGCAGAACGCCCACGAACGGGGCGCGGATGCATGCTTAAGGTGCAAGGATTTTGTATACAGCGAAGATTGTGGCGAGGGGATTTATCCCCGCTGGGCTGCGGAGCAGCCCAAAAATAACCACTCAATCTGGCAGGTACACCGAGGCGTTCGAATCAGGGCTGCTTCGCAGCCCAGCGGGGATAAATCCCCTCGCCACAGGATGACCTAGCCAAAGCTGGTTTGCTCGGTCTAACGATCAGGTCAGCTCAATACGATCAGCATGAATGACAATCTGCCCATTCTTGTAAAGCGCACCAATGGCCTTCTTGAAGTTGCCCTTGCTCACGCCAAACAGACTGCTGATCAATGCCGGGTCGCTCTTGTCACTGACCGGTAGCGTGCCGTTGTTCTCGCGCAACTTGGCAAGGATCTTCGCGTTGAGGCTGGTGGCCGCTTCCTGGCCCACCGGCTGCAAACTCAAACTGATCTTGCCGTCCGGGCGGATTTCCTTGATGAAACCCTTTTCCTGCTTGCCGGCGCGCATGAACTTGAAGATTTCGTTCTTGTGGATCAAGCCCCAGTGCTTGTTGTTGATGATCGCCTTGAAGCCCATGTCGGTGGCTTCGGCGACCAGCAAGTCGACTTCCTGCCCAGGCGTATAGTTGGCCGGTGTCTTGTCCAGATAACGGTCCAACCGCGCCGTGGCAGTGATACGGCGGGTGTGCTTGTCGAGATAGACGTGCACCACGCAGTATTCACCCGCAGTCAATTGGCGTTTTTCTTCGGAGTACGGCAGTAGCAAATCCTTGGGCAAGCCCCAATCCAGGAACACGCCGATGCTGTTGACTTCAACCACTTTCAGGCTGGCGAATTCGCCAACTTGGACCTTCGGTTTTTCCGTGGTAGCGATCAGTTTGTCGTCGCTGTCCAGATAAATAAAAACATTCAGCCAATCTTCGTCTTCACTGGGAATATCCTTGGGGATATAACGGTTGGGCAGCAGGATTTCACCGTCCGCACCGCCGTCCAGATATAAACCGAAGTTGGTGTGTTTAACCACTTGCAAACTGTTGTAGCGCCCGACTAAAGCCATTTCCAAATACCCTCGTTGCGTGGGCGGCATTCTACCCGGTTTTGCGACGCGATTCGTGCCGCTGAGGGGGCTTACCGCGCAAGCCTTGATTCGCAAGGGTTTTCTCCCTTGAGATGGCCATTCGTCAGACCGTGCAAGGTTAGAATCGCTCCGCTTCAGCGTTGAATAAAATCAAACGTTGTTATTTAAAACAGTGGCTTAGGGGCAATAACCAGGCACAAATGGGTCGATATTCCGGCCTTGGCCCAAATAATCCAAGGGGATATTTGCCAAGCAATTGTCAAGTATTTCCTGTACGATGCCTGGCCCAATTAATTATCCATAGGTTAATGGCCGTCATGCGCGTAAAAGCATCCAACAGCAAAGCAAAGCCAGCTCCAGCCGTTGAAACCAGCGAGTCGATCAACGACCAGATCGCTGCGTTCCTCAAGTCCGGCGGTGAAATCCAGCAGATTGCCAAAGGTGTCAGCGGCCAGACCTTCGGCCCGTCCAAGCAGATCAGCCTGGGCAAAAAGTAATCCCCCGCGTCACCTGGTCCCAAAGCGCTTTGACTCTCGAAGCGCTTGGACTGGAACCCCTTCCCCCAGTATCCTTCCTCGCACGAATCGACGAACGGCATCGCTGCCGAACATTCGCCGGTATGCTTGCCCTCTCTAGCTCAAGCGTTTCAGCTTGTTTACGATTCCCTGCTCCTCGCTATTCATGGAGTGAAGCATGCGCATTCCCGTTGTCCTGCTGGCGCTCAGTCTGCTCGCTTGCCCCGCTTCTTATGGGCAGGTGTTTCAGCGCGAGCTCGGTGACTTCGACCTTAAACTCGGCACCACCCCCAGCCGCAGCATGGCCCAGGGCCTTGTCACGCCGTCGAGCACCGGCTCGTTCCACGGTGGCCTGGACCTGAGCCATGACAGCGGCTGGTACATCGGACAATGGTCACCCAGCGCCGGCTTCTCCGCCGACCTGGAAGTCGATTCCTACATGGGTTTCAAACAACCCTTCGATCAGACCTTGGGTTACGAAGTCGGCCTGATCCA
Organism: Pseudomonas frederiksbergensis; assembly: GCF_035751725.1. GTDB lineage: Bacteria > Pseudomonadota > Gammaproteobacteria > Pseudomonadales > Pseudomonadaceae > Aquipseudomonas > Aquipseudomonas frederiksbergensis_A. The sequence continues at coordinate 4,319,974 of NZ_CP142104.1, forward strand.
CTACAGCTACCCCACCGTCGATACCGTCGACAGCCAGGAATTCTATGGCGGCTTGACCATTCTCGGCAGCCGCTTCGGTGCGGCGTTGAGCAACGACCCGGACAAACAGAACAGCACCCTGTTCGCTGACCTCGGTGGCAACGTGCCCTTCGGCATCGGCATCAGCGCCAAATACACCACCCACCAACTCAATAACCCGGTCTCGGTGGAGAATGGCTACGTAGGCAGTTTCAGTGACTGGTCGTTGAAAATCTCCCGTCCTTGGAGAGGCATCGACCTGGACCTGATCTACAGCGACTCCAGCCTCAGCGGCAGCAGCTGCTCGGCCTATTCCGGGCACAACAGCGAATGCGACAGCCTGCTGACCCTGAAGATGGCCCATCCTTTTTACTAAGCGTTACTTATTCGATCGGCTGAACTGCCGCGCGCCTGCCATGCTCAAACAAAGCACCTCCGCTTTCGCAAGGACTCGCTCATGTCGCGCTGGTTAACACGCACCGCCATGTTCATCGCCCTGCTGCTGACAATCACCGCTTGCAGCCGTGTCGGCCTGGCCTACCGCAACCTCGACCTGATCATCCCCTGGACCCTCAACGACTACCTGGAGATCAACGGCCAGCAGAAAGACTGGTTCGACGATCGCCTCAAGGAACACCTGAGTTGGCATTGCACCACACAACTGCCCGGCTATCTGGACTGGCTCGATCGCCTCAAGACCATGGTGCAAACCAACGCGGTGACCGACGAAGCCCTGCAGCAACGCACCCTCGAAGCCAAGGCCGCCATCGCCGAAACCGCCCGGGCAATCACACCCTCGGCCATAGAATTGTTGCAGCGCTTGAGCGACGAACAGGTCGACGACATGGACGCCGCGTTCGTCAAGGACCAGCGCAAGCGCCAGCGCGACTACCTCAAGCCGACCTTGCAACAGCAGATCAAGGAACGTGCCGAGCGCATGGAAAAACGTCTCAATGACTGGATCGGCCCACTCAGCGATGCCCAGCGTCAAAGAGTAATGACGTGGTCCTCCGCCCTTGGCGATCAAAACCAACAATGGATCGCCAACCGCGCCCACTGGCAAAACCAGTTCAGCGAAGCCGTCGCCCAACGCCACAACCCGGACTTCCCGAAACGCATCGAGCAACTGCTGGTCAACCGCGAAAGCCTGTGGACCCCCGCCTACCGCGAAGCCTTCAGCAAAACCGAAGCCCAGGCTCGCAGCCTGCTGGTGGACCTGATGGCCGACAGCACCCCGGCACAGCGTGAACGGCTGTTGCAGAAAATCGATGGGGTGAAGAAGGATTTCAGTGATCTGAAATGCCTGAAAGCGACCCGACGGTAAGGGACGTCATCCAAGGCAGTGTGGGGAGCGAGCCCGCTCCCCACACTGCGTACGCCTGGTTTCAGGCGATCTGCGCCTTCGAAGCCAAATCATCAAACGTAAATTCATCCAGCGCATCTTCCTGCTCATCGAGCACTTGGCGTGGATGATCATTGCCCGGAATGCTGCTGTCGATCAGGCTCAACAACCGCGAGCCGCGTGGTGTCAGCACAAAATTCTCGCCATTGCCGCCCTCTTCCTCTGGCCGAGGCTCGATATACCCACGCTCCAGCAGTAACTTTTCATACTCTCCGGCGACCGCTTTCAGATGATCGAGGTTCTCGATTTCCTCGCCCTGAGCCGCCTTCTCCGCCGCGTACTGCTCCGCGTAAGGCCGAGGGGTAAAACTGTGGCCGGCACCGTTCTGCACTTCGTGCAGCAACCGTTCGATCAAGTCCCAGTTATAAGTCGTCATCCTGGTCCATCCTCTAATGCTTAAAGAGTGAGATGCCTACTTAAGGTGTGACCGGGGCGGATCAGCGCCGTTCAGCCCGGTTTTTGACCGCCCTTTTCTCCAAACCGACCAGCGGCTTGTCGAATCCGACGCCGACCAAACGACTAGGCATTGCAACCGTCGGCAAATCAATCCCAGGAGAAGCCCCATGAACATCGAGCACCCTCCAGTCGTCTCGCGGGAAGAATGGCTCGCCGCCCGCCGTGAGCATTTGGCCCATGAAAAAGCCTTCACCCGCGAACGAGACAAGCTCAGCGCCGAACGCCGCGCCCTGCCCTGGGTAAAGATAGAAAAACCCTACCGCTTCCAAGGCCCCCACGGCGAACTCAGCCTCGCCGACCTGTTCGGCGGCCGCAGCCAACTGATCATCTACCACTTCATGTTCGGCCCCGGCTGGACCGAAGGCTGCCAAGGCTGCTCGTTCCTGTCCGACCACATCGACGGCGCCAACCAACACCTGGCCCACCACGACGTCGCCGTCGTCGCCGTCTCCCGCGCGCCCTATGCCGAATTCCAACCCTTCAAACGCCGCATGGGCTGGGCCTTCGACTGGGTCTCGTCGCAAGGCTGCGACTTCAATTACGACTTCGGCGTCAGCTTCAAAACCGAAGACGTCGCTGCCGGAACAGCCACCTACAACTACGAAAAAACCGACACCGCCGAAGGCGAACTCCCAGGCCTGAGCGTCTTCTATCGCAACGAAGCCGGTGACACCTTCCACACCTACTCCACCTACGCCCGCGGCCTCGACATCCTCGTCGGCACCTACAACTACCTCGACCTCACGCCCAAGGGCCGCAATGAAGACGAGATCATGGATTGGGTGCGGCATCATGATAAGTATGAAGAGGCCTGGCCGCGTGGATGCTGCCACAGTTGATGCGTCAGCCCGCCCAGTCGAGCGCGATCTCGTGGCGAGGGAGCTTGCTCGCGCTCGGCTGGGTAGCAGTCGCTTGCTTTAAGCCGACAAATGCTAGGCCAAACGTCCTACATAAAGCTCGGAAAGCGGTGTCTTGTGGCTCCAGAGTGGACCAGCCTATAGTCCCTCGTCGTTCAAAAAGACGACCGGGGTTGGCGACCCGAATCAACAGAGAGGCTCATTAACTTACGAGGCTCTTGCTATGACCAGATTCATGCCCATCACTGGCGTCGACTGCACGCCCGCCACTCTGCTCATCGACACCGAAGCCCCACTCGACGTCCTCTTCGAAACCGCCGACTACCGCATCCGCACCGTGACCCAGCTGCTGGAAAATATCGCGTTCCGTTCGGATATCAGTTCCGATACGGTGGTGCTTTCTGATTTTTGCAAACTGCTAACGATATCGCTGCGCGATGGGTGTGATGTGTTGGATGTGATTGGGAGACGGTTGCGGGCGCAAGCTGCTGAGTAACGAAAACGGGCGATCTTTGGGTCGCCCGTTTTTCACATGTGCGGAAAGCTAAAGAAAACCAGGGACACAGATAACGTAGTCTGTCCCCGGTTCTGCTCAGCTCCATCTGTGCTCTCATTTAAGGTTTGTATTTGTCTGGTCCTGAAACGGCTGTAAACCTATTTCAGGACTAGACACAGATAACTTGGTCTGTCCCCGGTTCTGCCGCATGCAAATTACATATCCATACCTTCTCTTTCAGCCACCTCCCTTAGCCGTAGTGAAACCTCAACGATTTCATCCTTATTTAAACCACAATAGGTTGGCAAGGAATCATTCGGAACATTCTGAATCAGAGCCATCCCACAAGATATAAAGTACCTTAACTCCCTTAACGAAACCTTCAAATCAACGTGATTAGAATCTTCGAGTTTTTCACTCATTTCTTTGGCACCTGAGATTTAATATAGTTATCCCAACCAACGCCGCCCTGGTCTGGCCTGAAAGCAGTAGCTTCACCTCTCTGCCCCCGAATAACAATGGTCTTCGTTGAGTTGTCGAGATAGTACATCGTCCCATCAACTGACTGTCGCCGGTCTATTGCTGGGTCGAAACGATTTTTTCGATAAAATCTTGGAACTGATTTTTGGTACTGATACCAAGGTCTGCAAACTCTCGCCTTTCAATTACATGCTTTTGACAGGCATGTCCACTCGCAACCTCTTCAGCTAAGAGCTGAGAGTTGAGCCTACCCTGATTGATTGCGCTCTCAGCTCCAGAGCTACCTTTTTTTCCTCCACCTCCAGCCCGCCCAGCAGCCATCCCAACCGCAAGCGTCACACTGTCTTCGATGATAGCCCTAGCATATTCCGGACTTATACCCCATTTCGAAATCAGGACATCCGTCACCGCCTTGGCCGAATGCTCTGTTGTAACACCCGCCAACAGATTTTGAAACTGACAAAAAAGGGGACGGATTTATTTTCACCCGCCGCAAATCAATAATCAGATACGGAGCACTCCCCTAGTAACCAGAGGAAAATAAATCCGTCCCATTTTCCCTTTCAGAAAATAAATCTGTCCCCTTTTTCCCTTTTTCGCACACATATAACGTGGTCTGTCCCCGGTTCTGTGTTCAGAATAGGCATCCGAAGAAGGTTAAGTAAGTGCCACTCAAATCTGTCCCCTTTCTTTTTCTCGCCTAGTTGGATCATGTCCATACCTCTTGGCCCTCAGCGGTAAGCCATACTACGCCCGCCGGAGCGGTAGTTAAAAACCAAAATCCGAAACCATCAAGGTCGTCTTCTTCGGGGCAAATAGGCCACGCGCTCCTGAGCGCATCGATCTGCTCGTCAACATCACCAGAGAGAAATTTTCCATTCGAACCCAATTTAAGATGCCCACCCAGCATTAGGCGCCTCAGCACCTCGAGAAAAATCGCTGTTCTTTCTTCATTACCCGTCTCTAACTTACAAAGCTCCATACTTAAGTGCTGCCAGATTGAGCCCATCGACAAACCGAATGAACTACTCAAGATAGTGGAACATAAAAAATCGACGTTCATTTGAATTTGACCTCAATTCGTTTTCCAGCATTAATTGATGGATTTAAAAAAGGGGACGGATTTATTTTCACCCGCCGCAAATCAAAAATCAGATACGGAACACTCCGCTAGTCACCAGAGGACAATAAATCCGCCCCATTTTCCCTTTCAGAAAATAAATCTGTCCCCTTTCTCGCGCGCTTTTTTTGTTTTTTTCACAGGCCGCGTTCAAAATCTAGAAAAAAAATGATTACGTATAGAATAAAAGAGAATACCGCTAAAGCAGCTCGCCACTCAGGATTAGCATCTTTGCCCAAGCTGCTAGGTCCGATAGCGATCCTAGCCCCTCTCAAATAATTCCAGACAGCTTGCACAAATAATAGCTGAACTACAATCATTAAAAAAAAACGGCCCCATCCACCATTAAATCTTAGAACAGAATTCAAGACCGAAGCAAATAACAGCGCAATCGCGACACAATTCCGGTACCTAAACAAAGCATCAATCACAACTCTTGGTCTTAAAAACATTATAAAACCCCGTCAATAATTTTATCCCGACAAAAAAGCAAAAAAGGGGGCGGATTTATTTTCCCGTCTTCCCCCTTGGCCGCCCCTGACCTCGTTGTTCTACCCGGATACCAATAATCCGCTCTACCTCATCAACGAAGCGCCCTGTCCCCGTCAACTGACCGCACTGCAATGCATCACGAATCAAACGGACCTGCTCTGTTGGTATGGCCTCGCGCACGAAAACATCATACTTGCGACGCCGCTCCATCGCCGTAGCGCCTAACGCAACGAAGCAGGGATCGACATCCAGCCATCCGCTGTCAGGACAATCACCTGCCCGGCTTCGGTAGCCCCAAACGCATCCTTGAGCTCGCGCAGATCCGCTAGATAGCGTTGATAATCCTCGGGAACCGCAAAAACCACCTGACGGTTATGACCGCGTTGCACAATATGGTGTGGGTAATTCGGCAAAATAATACGTCCCATCCTGGGCATATCTGACCTCTCCTCCGTGGAAGCTTTCAGCGTAGCAAAGGCTCAGAAAATAAATCTGTCCCCTTTTTTCACGTGGCGAGGGAGCTTGCTCCCGCTCGACTGCGCAGCGGTCGCCTGTTTTGCCTTAACCACAGCGCTACGCGATAGCGTTTGATGTAATCGGAGAGCTGCGGACACACGTAACAGAATTAATGACAACGGGCGGCCTCTCAGTTGCCCGCTTCATAGCATTAATATGCTCATCGCCGCTGGCCCTGCTGGGCCTGCATGTATTGGCGAAGAAGCTGATTGATGCGTGTCTGATAGCCCGCGCCCTGCCCCTTGAACCACTCAACCACATCGGCATCAAGCGAATAGTCACCGCCTGCTTTACCGGCACACGCAGCTCGGCGCGACGGAAGAAGTCATCATCCAGTTCGGGGATATCATTGGTATCGATGTCCGCGTCATCCAACTTGGCCAAGCGCTCCCAGTCGGTTTTCGATGGTTTCGACATAACGTATGCCCCTATTTCGTAGCTATCGGGCGGAGGCATGCGGATCTCATCGCCTCGCCGTTCGGTGTAGCCAACCGCGCCAGCCACATACTGATCCGGCCAATGGTTCGACGCGGCGCACCTCTGACCAAAGAGACTACTGTCGAAACCGTCCTTCTGAAATCAGCGTAGCAAAGGCTCAGAAAATAAATCTGTCCCCTTTTTTCTCTTTTTTACATGGCGATACTTAGTGTCCCTGCAGATTTTCAGATTCCTGAAGCATCAATGACACCAGTATAGCTAGCAACTAAGCGTATATGCTCAAGCATCAGCTTGTCGTCTTCAGCACTACCTAACGCAAATTCAGACAGCTTAGAGTACGCAGCGCCGAGCTCTTCAAAAACATCATCTGTAAAAGGATCGTTCTTAGCAAATATCACTCCACCCTTTATCGCTACGAAAAACAAAGCGGTAAGGGCCTGAACCTTTACTTTATAGGACTTTGAATGCAAAAAAGCATCCATCTCATCATAAGCGTAAGCAAAGGCCTGATAGATTGCTAGACCTTTATTATGAGTAGCTTCACCATACGAAACCTGCGTCTCATACAACACATCGGAATAATTCAAAGGACCTCCAACTCAAACTCAATCACGTGTAAATACATTCAATTGAATATTTGGATAATGCTCCCTAAATTGTAAGACCATCCCTGTACAGCTAGGACAAACTGCTTTTTCAGAAAGCAAGTTTATGCGCCCCGTTGCGCTAGTATTTTGACCAAGCCTTTGCGCAACTGTTTCCAGGATCTTAAATTCAGTATCCGCATCTCTCAAATATGCACCCGGTCCACCTATGTATTTCTCTGATATCTCATCCTCGCGCATAGCGATCTGATGTGATCCAGCATCGTATCGTACAAAAAATCGATCCCCACGAGCCCATATTTCCATGTCACTGAGCTGAAACGGTTTCCTATCCATACCCCCCACTTACCGAAAAACACTAAGGCCCCCTCAGGGACAGACCACGTTCCACACAGAAAACGTGGTCTGTCCAGCCCCCCTTTTTATTGATTAAATGACCATACTCTTCTTGTACACAACACCCTCGCCCTCATTGAACGCATAGACGCTATCGTATTGAAAAGATAGAACAAATCGCATCGAAGAGCGCAAGGATAATTCCTCCATGACACATTTTATCTCCCTCCAACTCTGCTCCAGTTTATGTAAAGGGCAATGGAATGCTCCCATGACACCTACTAGCCAATCAACCTCCCACCCCTCAGCAAACACAACACTGGGGGGATCAACCAATTCGAAATAAAAGAAGCCATTCGAATCGGAAAAATAACCTTCTAAGGAAGTTTTCTCCAGCGTTACAACACTTGCATTTTTTTCCACAGCATGCCGAATAGTTTCCAGCGAGGCGCCGGCTTCGATTTCCATGAACATAGTGATCGTCATCGCTGGACCTCAAATACCCGTTTATTGTCTCCCTTATCACAAAAAGAAAAGGGGACAGATTTATTTTCCGATCGGCTTTTGCCTCCCAAAAAAGGGGACGGATTTATTTTCCCGTCCTCCCCCTTGGCCGCCCCTGACCTCGTTGTTCTACCCGGATACCAATAATCCGCTCTACCTCATCAACGAAGCGCCCTGTCCCCGTCTACTGACCGCGCTGCAATGCATCACGAATCAAACGGACCTGCTCTGTTGGTATGGCCTCGCGCACGAAAGCATCATACTTGCGACGCCGCTCCATCGCCGTAGCGCCTAACGCAACGAAGCAGGGATCGACATCCAGCCATCCGCTGTCAGGACAATCACCTGCCCGGCTTCGCTAGCTCGACCAACGGTAGTCTGCTATGTCAGCCACCATCTGAGCGCGTACAGGATTCAATTCTATGTAACGGCAACAGGCAAGGAGATAAGCATCTGACTGCACGACACTGGATTTGTATCGGCTTTCCCATAGCGTACCGGAGCGAGTAACAGGTGGACGTGATTGGTCATCAGACATTAGGCGTAGACCCTAACCCCAAACGCATCCTTGAGCTCGCGCAGATCCGCTAGATAGCGTTGATAATCCTCGGGAACCGCAAAAACCACCTGAGGGTTATGACCGCGTTGCGCAATATGGTGAGGGTAATTCGGCAAAATAATACGTCCCATCCTGGGCATATCTGACCTCTCCTCCGTGGAAGCTTTCAGCGTAGCAAAGGCTCAGAAAATAAATCTGTCCGCTTTTTTCCGATGCGATGCATCGGGCGTTAGGGTGAAACAGGTGTAAACCTATTTCAGGACTAGACACCCCCTTTTCTTTTTTGCAGGGTCTGTCCCCGGTTCTGTTCCTCAAATCACCACCATTTCGGATAGTTTTCAAACTCCTGTAGAACCGTAGCCATTGCGCCATCAGCTAGAGCTTCTTCCCCACCTGTGTTTATCGCATTGCCAGAGACATCCCTTTTGACACAAGACCAAACCAACTTATTATTCTCACAGTCAAACACGAGGGAGAAGTCATTATTCATATCCTGTATCCGCGCGATCCTTCCCCTCTTAAGCATGTCAACAAACGTATCGAGCACAGCACACTCAATCCAGCAGGTCATATTTACTGAGAAAGAAAACTCAAATTTTTCAACACATAACTCTACAGAAAATTTTATCGATGGAATACGATCATCAAACTCAATCAAACTCATACCAACCCGAATCGGGTTGTCTATTTTAATGTCCATTTAGTAAGCCCCGGTATATCTCGCGTGTATGATGGCGGGTAGCTCGCCTTCTGCCCTCGGAGGCTTGAACTCTAATTGCCACCCATCCACACTAATTCTTTCGCCATACGGCATTTTGGTTTTGGTAGCCGTATTCACCGCAGATTGGAAGCTTTCCAACTGGACTTGGCTCGTTAACCGTACTGCTTCAGGAGTATGTAGAAAAGGGGACAGATTTATTTTCCGATCGGCTTTTGCCTCCCACGGGATCAACCAGGTCCGGATCGCTCCGCATCATCACAGGCTCAGAAAATAAATCTGTCCCCTTTTCTCCGAATCTGTCCCCTTTTTTGCAGTTTTATCCATCCTATCCCCCTTTGTTATCTCTTGGCCTGAAATTGATCGGAGGATAGTGCTAATTGCGCAATAGTATGTCCTTCCGCATCACAAAATTCCACTTCATAGCCTTCAATTGGCAGACTATAAACCTCAACTATCGCTCCCTGCATACCAGCTCGCAGCCCTTCGCTTGGGATATCCTCAGTCAATACAACAACATCAAAAAGCGAGTAAACCATATAACATTCCTTACTTGACATAAAGAGTCGTCATTCTAGGCGTAGACGAACCTGAATCATATATCCAACCAGTACGAACAGTTGCCGTATTACCATTCGGTCCGGCTATAGGCATATCTATGGTTATTCTCTGACCAAACTTATCAGCAACACCTAACTTCGCAGGATATAACCGCGCACCTTCCTGCACTTTCGCTATCAATTCTCCAGCATTCGTTTGATTGTAGCCCAAAGCTGACTCAAAGACTTTTGCTTTATTGCCTCCAATTGGATGCTCCGAGTTTAACGCATAAGATGTTACTTTTGTCGGGTCAATAACTGCCTTTTCTGCATTAGCTAACCGACCCGATGCTTGGGTCTGAATTACAGCCTCTGCGTGAGTGTATTTTTTCCAGTTATCCGTTGGACCAGATAATGGAGTACGCGGAGTAGTAGTCTCTGCATCCCCTGCTACACCTTTTGAACCCCCACCTGCAGCTCGACCAGCAGCCATCCCAACCGCAAGCGTCACCGTGCCGTCAATAATAGCCCTAGCATATTCCGGACTTACACCCCATTTCGAAATCAAAATGTCCGTCGCGTTCTTTGTCGCGTGCTCTGTGGTCACTCCTGCCAACAGGTTCTGAAACTCGTTATTTTCAGAGATTAAAAGCTCATAGACCTCACGAGCTTTGGGTGATGCAGAGTCCATCAAATCACGGAGCTGTTCTTTCCTGGCTTGTACCTCCGCGCACCAGCTTCGAGAAGCCTGCGCAGAGGCCTTTATTCTGACCACAGCCAACCAGCGCCTCCAAGGTCTGACGCTCGCTTAACTCATGGTAAATGGTGTAGGCCTCTCCTATGCATTGACCATCATTCCCGCAGCCCTGCAATTTCTTAGCTGCCCGCTCCAGATCAGAATGCGTCAAGTAGTTGTACTGGGTGGCATTGGCCGCGATATCTGCTGCAATGCGCGGGTCGCTTCCAGAAACAACCGCCGTAAGCACACCAAGCAACTGCGACATTGCCAACAGGTTCGCTTTAGCTTGCTCAGATCCGGGGCGGTTGGGATCGTAACCTTCAGGCAGCGCCAGTTCCGCCAGATACCCAACGAGCGCTTCGTTGGCGCCTCCGGCCAAGGCTCCTGCCTTGAAATCACCGCCCATGGCCATCGACTTCAGACCACCGACCAAGGCATGGGCGGCGATTTTGGTGGGGCTTCCTTCGGCTAGGGTCAGGTTGCCCACTTTGTTGGCGGCAACAGCGCCGCCAATATCAATAACGGCACCGAGCAAGTTATCGACGAAGTTATCGCCCAGGCTGCCACCTTGTAAGGCCGTTTGGACCAAGGTGTCTGCACTCGTCTTCAGGACGATTTGGCCAGCGCTATTCCAATCGAAGCCCAATGTAGTCGGGTCGTAGCCAAGGCTGTTCCCGATACCACCCAGCATCCCTGAAACCACATAGCCTTTGAGGCTTTCGCTGCTGGTGGTGTCCTTTAGGACTGCACCTAAGTCTCCTTTATTACTAATTGCGCTGTTGATAGCCTTGTTTTCCACAGCAATCAACACGGCATTGGCAAATCCTGCCGAGAAGGTCCCAGCCGTAGCCCCCACCAGCCCCGCCCCAGCTCCGCCCGTCACCACCGCCAGCACAATTGCCAAGACCATCTGAGCTGCGACGCCAAGCCCCGAGTTTGAATACTTGAAGCTTTGGTGGATTTCCTCCACACGACGCCAATCGACATCGCCTCGTTTTTCTGCCTCCTTCAACCACGCCAGCTCAGGATCGGCCTTTACCATCGCATCAATGGTCTGGCTGACAGACTTCTGGTTGATGTGCTTTATATCGATATTCAAGCCCTCAACGGCCTTGATGACCAAATCACCTTTCGCCACCAGTTGGCTCTGGCGCAGGGTCTCATCGGTGTGGCCCTTGCCCTTCATGGAATTCCAGGCAAGGCTGGTGTTGCTCTTGGTATGACTCTCCTGGCGCAGGTCCTTGACGCCCTCAAAAGTAATTGCTCCGCCACTTAGCAACGCTGCATCGTTGCCACTGTTCAGCTTCGCTACTTGATACCGCTGATCTCCACCGCTTACCAACGTCAGGTCACCGCCAGTAATAATTTGACTCCCTATATGAGTCACCTTGGTCAGCTCGTCACGCCGGCTCTTTTTCTTCCCCCAACTGCCCTTTTTCTTTTTCTCATACAACGAGTAATCGCTGTCTTGCGCAGCCAACAAGTCAAGATTTTCGCCGGCCACCAAGTAAGCTTCATCGCCGGCGTTGACGCGGCTGGAAATAAGCGCCATGTCTTTTCCGGCACTCATCGACACATCACCCCCAGCGCTGACGGTGCTGCCGATCTGTTTGACGTGATCTTTCTGGGACGTGACCTTTTTCGACTTGTAGTAATAGTGTGATTCGTCAGCGCCGGAAGAGACCGTCATATTCTCGTTGGCGGCCAGGGCTACGTTGCGATCGGCGCTGATCTGGCTGGCAACGGCGTTGAAGTCTCGGCCAGCATTCACAATAACGTCACGACCGGCGTCGACGTTCGAACTCAGTTGAGTGATCGAGCTTCTGCGAACTCCTCCCGTACTGGAGCTTTGCTGTTGAGCCGAGATGATATTGACGTCCCGCCCTGCGTCGATTTGCGTATCACGACCGCTGGCCATAACGCTGCCAACGCTGTTGACGTCCCGACCGGCCCCCATGGTCAGATCGTTGGTCGCCTCGATACGTGAGGCGCTGTCCGCATAGTCCTGTCGATGGGTGTAGCCTCTGTTGCTGAAGCCTGCCGTGGTCAACGTGCGCTCGTTGGTCACATCTCCCGATATAGCATTCATGTTGATGTCACGCCCGGCGATGATGCCACCGGATTTGTTAACGATGTCGTTGCCGCCCAGCATATCGAGACGGTTTCCAGCTTCGATCAATCCGCTGTTGGCGAGGTTCTGGCTGGCGGTCGCGGAGAGGTTATTGGTGGCCCGGAGTGTGCCGGCATTTTCCAGATCCTTGCCGGCGATCAACGTGACGTTCTGGCCGGCAATCAACGCACCATTAGGTGCCAGCCGGTTATTGGCCTGTGCCATATACAACACCGGCACCAGCACCTTCTCGCCATTCACTTCATGCTCCTCAAGCCAGACGATGTCGTGGGTCAAGGCAGCGACTTGTTGGGCGGTGAGGGTAACGCCAACCGACAGGTTGAGGGCGTCTTTGCTGGCGATGGCGTTGTTCATCAGATACTTGAACATGCCTTCGTCGGAGGTCTGGCCGTCGATGAAGCGTTGGCCCGTGCGGGCAACGACGGCCTGCTGTATCAGACGTTGTTCGAACAGGCCGTCGCCCAACCGCTTGGCGCTGGTGTCCGCGTCGTAGCCGAGTTTTGTCAGCAGATAATCCGAGCTGGTGAATGACTTGAGGTCGGTAAGGACCGGGTTGGTCTCGATCAGGTACTTGTGTGGCTTGGAGGAGACGGTCGCGCTCGGCAGGCCCGTCACTCGGGCCAATGACTGGCCCGCGATAGATGCAGGTGGCGGGGCTGATGTTTGACCACCGTTCAATGGTTGCACTTGGCGATCAATGGTCGAAAGCTGGCTTTGATCGGCAATCTCGATAGGGCGTACATCGGTTATTGGCACGCCAACGGATCGATCCAATGCGCTTACAGCGCTGCTACCGATTGTCCAGTTCTGTGGTGCGATCGGAGCTTGGGATGCCGATGCGTTGCTGGTGCCTTGACCGCTCAAACGGAACAGGCCGTTTTGCCCGCTGGGTAGGGTGAAACCGGGGAGCGTCAGCGGGTTTATCTGTTGTTGGGCCAGGTCCGGTGGGAGTTGGCTGTTCAGGGTTACGACTGTGGTCTTGCCTGAACCTGACGCGGCGGTTGTGGTGTTACGGGATGAAGTAGATATGCCTGTGGAGAAGGGGCGCTCCACGCCGTTGGTGATTTTGTTTGTTGCGGTAATGGAGACGTTGCCGCCGGCTTGGATGATGGCGGGCACCAAGCTGTCGGACGAGGTAGACGAGACGACGACTCGACTGAATGGAGTAGAATTTTTTATGAAATCAGGCAACTCGGCCCGAACACCAGTTGAATACTTGGACTCCCCCAATACAACTGACGACGTACGACTCCAAGTCATTCCAAGCCAAAGAACAACCGGCCCAATCAATTGATAGCTCTCTCTATCCGGAGGCTTAAAACCTATTTGTTGAATACGAGAATATTCTACCGTTTCAACACCCGCCGAGTTCCAAAAACGCACTCCCCCCTCAGTATAGCCAGCGTCATTATATATATTGTAGTTTATGACCTGCCTCATCTGCTCCAACGTCAGATTATTGGCACTATAGTAGTAGTGACTAGCATAATCGCCCAACGCCGCGCCTGAATTTTCAAAGTCATCTACCGACACTGCGATATCATGACCAGCGGTAACGGATGACATTGAGTTCAATAAAGAACCCCCTTTAATGCTCAGGTCTCTTCCTGCGATCAACGAGGCTGCTTTAGCTGTCGAGTCCCCAGACACCACAACTCGGTATTGTTGCTGATAAACCAAATGCGAGGAGGGCTGCCTATCCATCGAGTAAGGAAGCGAATCACAACTATAACAACGAAATCCCAATGCCGAAGAATACAACTCCGCCTCAGTCCTAAACTCCCCCCGCTTGTTAACAATAGAATCCGCATTAATAGAAAAATCCAGCCCACTCTCCATCGTGCCCGAATCATTCTCCATCAACGCCGACCGACCACCCTGTTCATTGCGCGCTACATCAATGTTCCCTAACGCATAAACGTCCGACTTACGGTTGGTCAGACTTCCCACCCGTAACTTCATATCTCCACCGCTGAACAGAAAGCCGCCCTGGTCGTTCAGCAATGTCGAAGCCGTCAGTTTTAATCCGCTCGCGCCAGCAACCGTTCCATAGTTATTGACGATGCCCGCATTGATGTTCAACGAACCCGCCGATGTCAGGCGCCCGTAATTGTTCAGGCTGCCCAAACCACCGAGCCCACCAATCGTCGTGGTCGCGCCGCCGGTAATGCTTGCCATGCTGCTCAGGTCGATAGCTGCGGCGTCCACCGCCATGTCGCCCAGGCTGGTGACACGGCCATTGCCGCTGTACCGCCCGGTCAACTGCAATGCCAAGCTCCCATCGCTGGCAATCAATCCATTGTTAACCCAGTTTCCGCCCTTACCCTCCAACCGCGTCGAAGCCAGTAACTGCCCCGTCTCCGTCTGGGTCAGGTTGTTGACATTGACCGTCAGCCGGCCAGCCTGGATCACACTGCTGTTGATCCAGGTATCGGCGTTGAGCGTCAGGCCGCCGCGGGTGACAAGGCTGCCGCCTGCGTTGGTGAGGTTGGCGGTGGAGACATCAAAGATGCCGCTGCCGGTGTGCAGCACGCTGCCGCCGAGGTTCTGGAAGCCAGCGACGTTGAGGGTCAGCTCGTTGTTGGCGGTTTCCAAGACGCCATTGCGGTTATCGAACAGGCCGCCAATTTGGAAGTCGGTTTTCCCACTGGTTCCCAATGCACGCAGCTTGCCGCTCTGGTTATTAACGCTCGCCGCGCGCACCGCCAGGGTGCTGTCGCTTTCCAGGATGCCGCCGGTGTTGACCAGGATGCCGCTCAGCCCCAGTTCAATGCGGTTGCCGGCGATCTGGCCGGCGCTGTTGTCCAGGCTGGCGCCGTTGGCGTTGATCAACCCAGTGGCATAGAGCCCACCGCTGCGGTTGTTCAGGCCAGCCGTGTTGATGATGACATCCCCAGCCTGAGCCGCGATCCGCCCGCCGTTGTTGTTCAGCCCGGCCAAGGCGCGGAGGTTGAGGCGCTGGGCCTGGATCACGCCGCCCTTGTTGTTCACATCGAAGCCGTTACGCAACACGCCCACGGTGCGCGCTTCAAGGGCGCCCTTGATTGCGGCGAGGGTGCCGCCGCGGTTGTCGATGTTGGCTGCGGTGAGGCTGACGTCGCCGGTCTGGGCGATGAGTTTGCCGCCCTGGTTATCGAGATCACCGCTTAACTGAAGATCGAGGCCGGTCTGCCCCTGCATCTCGCCCTTGCCATTGGCGAGGCTCGCGGCATCGAGTTCGATATTCGCCGTCTGGCTGTAGATCAGGCCGTTGCTATGGTTCTGCACGGCGCCGGTGGCGGTGATCGTCAGCGCATTTTTTGCCGCGACGGTCCCGGTGTTGCTGTTGTCCAGGGAACCGGTGAGCAGGCTCATCTGATCCTGGCTGGCGATCTGACCGCCCTGGTTGTTGATCGCCGTCGCGCCTTTGATGGTCAGCGGGCCGGCGCTGGCGAGCTTGGCGGCGCTGTTGTCGAGTGCACCATTGAGGTTCAGGTTGACTTCGGCGTTACCCACCAGCGTGCCCTGGCGGTTGTTTACATTGTTGGCATGGAGGGTCAGCGTTTGCTGCGCGTTGACCGCGCCACTGACGTTCGCCACGGAGGTGGCCTTGATGGTCAGGCCGGCGCCGCTGTCGATCAGACCGCCCTGGCCGTTATCGAGCGCGCCGCTGAGGTTGAGGTTCTGCGCACCGCCACTGCTGAGGATGCCTTTGGTGTTATCCACCGAAGCGGCTGTCACGCCGAGGCTGCCCTGACTGACCAGCGCACCACCGTTGCCGTTGAGCAAGTTGCCCAGCAGGTTGAGGTTCACGTTGCCGTTGCGGCTGGACAGTGTGCCGTTGTTGCGGTTGTCCAGGCTCGTGCCTTTGACCAGCAGTCCTTGCCAGCCGGAAATCAAACCGTTCTGGTTGATCAACGCCTGGCCGTCGAGGCCCAGGTTCTGGCTGCTGATCAGCTTGCCGCCGCTGTTGTCCAGCGTGCGGCCTTTGAGGTCGAAACTCTGGCTGCTGGAGATTTCGCCGCCCTGGTTGTTTAGGTCGCGCAGGGCGTTGAAGGTCAGCGGACCTTTGGCGGTGATCAAACCGTTGCGATTGTTCAGGTCGCCATTGCCGAGGTTCAGGGTGACGGCTTTTTCGCCGAGCAGGCGGCCGCCGTCTTGCGTCAGCGATGCCAGGGTCAGGTTGATGTCGCCCTTGGCCGACACTTCGCCGCCATCGCTGGAGTCCAGGGAGTCGGCGTTGAGGGTGAGGTCGCCTTGGGCGTTGATCAGGCCGTTGGCGCTGTTGTTCAGGGCCATGGCGTTGAGGACCACCGCGCCGCCGGCCAATACGCTGCCGCCCTGGTTGTTCAGATTGCCGCTGTTGAGGGTGAGCAGTTGCGCGGCGCTGATCAGGCCTTGGGCCTGGTTATCCAGTTGTTGATCGACGGTCAGGACGAGGTTGGCACGGCTGGTGATTGTGCCGCCGTTGTTGTTCAAGCTTTGTGCGTGGGTATCGACGGTGGCCGCGCCGATCATGCCTTTGACGTTGTTCAACGCTTGGGCGATGCGCAGGGTCAGGCCTTGGCTGCTCAGCAGTTTGCCGTTGTCGTTGGTGAGGTTTTGCGCCGCCAGGGTAAAGGCTTCAGCGCTGGAGATTTCGCCGCCCTTGTTGTTCACGCCGTTGAGGTTTTTCAGCAGCAGCGTGCCTGGGGCGTTGATCAGACCGCTCTGGTTGTTGAGCTGGCCGTTGTTCATGTCCAGGCTCAGCGAGGCATTGCTGAACAGCTTGCCGCCCTGCTGATCCAGTCCGGTAACCGACGCCGTCAGCGCACCTTGGCTGCCGATGCTTCCGCCATCCTGGTTGGTGACCTGGCCCGCGACGAGGTTCAGCGTGCTGGCGCTGTTGAGGCGGCCATTCTGGCTGTTATCGAAAGCACCGGTGGTGACGTCCACCGCGCCCTTGGCGCTGATGTGGCCCTGCTCGCGGTTGTCCAGCGCGGCGCTGGTCAGCAGCAACGCGCCGTCGGTGACCAGTTCGCCGCCCTGGTTGTCGAGCCCTCCCAGGCTATGCACGGTCAGGTCCTTGGCGCTGGACAGGCTGCCGCCGGTGTTGGTCAGGTTGGCGGCGGTGACATCCAGCGAACCTTCGCTGCTGAGCTGGCCTTGGCTGTTGAGCAGGTCGCGGCTCAGATCGATGCGCTGGTTCTGCTGGCTGATCAAGTAGCCGCCGCTGTTGTCGAGGAAGCCGCCGTCCAGTTCCAATCCAGCCTTGGCACTGAGCAGGCCTTTGGTGCGGTTGAGCAGTTTATCGACCGTCAGCTTCAGCGCCTGGCCGGCGAACACCTGGCCGCCATCGCTGTTGTCGAGGTTCTGGCTGACCAGCGTGACGTCTGCGTTGCTCGACAGCTCACCGCCACGGTTGTCGAGGTCGTCGACATCGAGATCCAGCGCTTTTGTCGCGCCGATCAAACCGGCCTGGCGGTTGTCGAGGCTGGTCGCCGTGAGCTCCAGGGCATCGGTGCTGATCAGCGTGCCTTGGCGGTTGTCCACGGTGTTGACGGTAGCGTTGAGTCCGGTCTTGCCGACGATCTCCCCGACACGGTTGTCCAGGCGATCAGCAGCCAATAGCAGCACGCCGTCGGCGATCAGTGAGCCGCGTTGGTTGTCGAGCAGCGTGTCGACCGTCAGATCGAGTCGGCCGCGGCTGCTGATCAGGCCATCGCTGTTGTCCAGGCTGTTGCTACGACTGTCCAGCGATGCCGCCGAGATGGCGCCGCGGGCGTTGTTAAGCACTTGGGCGATGCTGAGCATCAGGCCTTGATTGCTCAGCAACTTACCGCTGCTGTTATCCAGATTCCGTGCCGCCAGGATGAACGCTTGTTTGCTGGAAATTTCGCCGTTCTGGTTGTTCACGTCCTTGAGGTTGTTCAACAACAACGTACCTGAGGCATTGATCAGACCGCCCTGGTTGTTCAACTGACCCTGGTTCATGTCCAGGCTGAGGCTGGTGTTGCTGAAGAGCTCGCCGTCCTGTTGATCCAGGCCGGTAACATTGGCATCCAGGGCCTTGGCACTGGCAATGCGGCCGGCAGTGTTATTCACCTGGCCGGCCTTCAGTTGCAGCGTGTCGCTGCTGATCACGCTGCCCTGAGCGTTGAGCAGTTGGCCTGCCAGGTTCAGGTTCAGCCCTTGGGCCGAAAGCGAGCCCTGGCGGTTATCCAGCGACCCGGCGTTCAATTGAGCGTTGGTGCTCGCGGTCAGGCGTCCGCCCTGGTTGTTTATCTGGCTGCTGGCAGTGATGTCGAGCATCTGCCCTGCCGCCACCAGTCCCGCGACGTTATCCAGCGAGGCAACGCGCAACGTGGCGTTGCTCAGGCTGCTGAGTTCGCCGGCGCTGTTGATCAACTGCCCGACATTGGCCGTCAGGTTGCCATTGCTGCTGACGATGCCCTGGGTATTGAGCAGCTTGTCGGCAGTAACGCCCAGCGCGCCGCTGCTCAGCACCCGGCCCTTGTTCTGGTTATCCAGCGTCCCGGCTTTTACCGTGGCGGTTTGCCCGGCGCTGAGGGTGCCGGCCTGGTTGTACAGCGTCTGTGCAATGTTGGTTGTGAGGTTACGGCTGGCGACGATGCTCTTGCCGTTGTTGTTCAGATTCTGCGCCGTGAGGCTCACATTCCCCGAAGCATTACGGGTGTTATCCGCATTCACCCCCGCTTCAATAATCCCGTTGTTGCTCAACTGCCCACCGGCACTGAGGCTGATGCCATCGCGCGCCGCCAATGTCTGCCGGTTGACCAAGTCACCCTGAACCTGCGCATTCAACGTCGTCCCGGCATAAACCGGCCCCTTCGCGTCAAGACTCGCAGCCCTGACGTTGACCGCCCCGCTGGCCGAGGTATCAACCATGCTCAAATGCCCATTGGCATCGAGCTGAATATCACCACCACTGGCAATCAACTTGCCATCCAACTTCACCCCAACCCCAGCCTCGGTGCCGACCAACTTGATCGCCCCGGCATACATCCCACCCAACGCCGAAGAGTCGATCGCCAGCTCCGGCTTGGCGCTGCCGTCATCAGCGCGAGCGGTGGCGCTCAAAGTCTCTGCATTGACGTCGTTGCGCCCGGCCACGATCGTCAGGTTCTTGGCCTGGATCTCGGCGTTGATCTTGGCGCTGCGGGTGATGATTTCGAAGTGATCAAC
This sequence comes from Pseudomonas frederiksbergensis, assembly GCF_035751725.1. Lineage (GTDB taxonomy): Bacteria > Pseudomonadota > Gammaproteobacteria > Pseudomonadales > Pseudomonadaceae > Aquipseudomonas > Aquipseudomonas frederiksbergensis_A. Next base: position 4,339,544 of record NZ_CP142104.1, read on the forward strand.
GTTGCTGGCATTGAGGCCCGCGCCTTCGATGGCGACGCTGCCCTGATCCACTTGGTAGCGGTCCAACCGACCGTTTTCCACCACCGGTTTGCCGGTGCTCAAGGTCACTTTCGGACTGTTGATGAAGCCGCAGCCGTTGCAGGTGATGCCATACGGGTTGGCGACGATGACGTGGGCCGATTGCCCCGCCACTTCGGTGTAGCCGCGCAGTTGGCTGGGGTTGCCGCCGTTGACTTCGTTGAGGATGGTTTGCGCGGCTGAGCCTTTGAGATTCGGGTTGCCGAGGATGATCCCGCCCAGTTGCGTGGACTGCGTACGGGACGTGGCGTTGTTGAGGATCACGCCGTTGCTATCGACGTTGTAGTCCTTGAACTGGTTGTGGGACAGGCCGTTGGCATTGGGCTTGGCGATGTTGACGATGGGCACGCCGTTGCCCGCGCGGTCGAGGCCGGTGCCAGGCGCGCTGACGACGATGCCCTCGGCCTGGGCCCACATTGGTTGCCAGAACATGACGTTGGCCAAGAGGAACGCCAGGCCGCGCTTGGGCATGCCGAGGAACCGCTCGCGGTTTTTCAGGGCAGCAGAAGGTTGGCGGGCCAGGAAGGCGTATTGGCGGTCGTCCATGATCGGGTCTCGTGCAGCGAATTAGATGGATAGGTCGAGGCGGAAGTAGATCGGCGCTTCGCGCTCGGTCAGGGCGTCCGGACGTTCCAGGGAATGGGCGAAGGTGACGCTGGCGCTCAGGTGTTGGCCGCGGGCAAACAGCTCCAACGAGTTGCTCGACATGCGTCCGTGCTGATCGCCGTTGTAGCGATCGCCCCGAATGACGCCCTGGTCGTAACCGAGGCTGGTGCCGTACTCGGCGAACACCGGGCGCAGCCATTCCAGGGTCACCGGGCGGCTCCAGCGCAGGTCGTTGCGCCAGTAGCCGCCGCTGTCGCCGGACAGCGACTGATCCTTGTAGCCACGGATCGAAGACTGTCCGCCCAGGCTCATGCGTTGCGGGCTGAACAACACGTCTTCACTGCGCTGGCCGGTCATCAGGCTGCTGAAGCTGAAGGACTCGCCCCACACCTTGAACGGTTGCAGATAGCTGGCGGTGGCGGTGTATTTGCGGTAGCGGGCATCGGCCTGGCCGGGACCCGGATCGTTGTCGCCCTGGGCATCGAAAGCGCCGATGCCTTGCTGCACGCCCAAGTCCAGGTTGACGAAAGCGTTGCCGACCCGGCGACCGTGGTTGATGCCGAACTGGCCCTCACTGAGGCGATTGCTGCTGACATCGAGTTTGCTGTCCTCGATGTAGCTGTTGGTACGCAGGTAGGCCAGGCCGGTGTTGAGTGAGGTTTTGCTCACGGCGTCGCGGTGGATCACCCGCTCGACGCGCAGCTGATGGTTCTGGCTGTCGCCGGTCTGCTTGAAGTTGAAGCCGTTGGCCGGGATCTGCGAGCGGTATTCGCTCTGGCTGTAGGTGTAGCTAAAGTTCCACCAGCCCCAGGGCAGGTTGTAATACAGCATGGCGTTGTTGGAGGTGTGCTGGTGGTCGGTCATGGCATCGTGACCGCCGCGCAACATCAACTGATCGGCCAGCCCCAACGGGCTGTCCCATTCGAAACTGGTGCCCCACTGTTGTTCGCCGGTGCTGCGCTGGCCGTCGTTGCTGCGGGACAAACCGGCGCGCCACGGCTTTTGCGGATCGTTGGTGACCAATACTTGGCTGCCGCCGACGTTCTGGCCGGGGGTCAGCTCCATTTTGGCCTGGTTGGACGGCAGGCGGTTGAGCTGGTCCACCAGTTGCTCGATTTCCCGCAGGTTGACCAACTCCCCGGTCTCGCCGGGAAACGCCATCGCCAATTCCCGCTCGGACAACCCGCTGTTTTCGGCGCCCTTCAGGCCTTCCAGTCGCCCCTCGACCACCAGCACCTGCAAATGGCCGCTGGAAAGATACTGTTGCGGCAAATACGCCCGGCTGGTGACCAGGCCTTTTTCGATGTAGTGATCGGTGATGACTTTAAGCAGTTCGTTGAGCTGCGGCACGCCCAGGCATTGGCCGATGTAGGGCTTGAGCAAACGTTCCCGATCGCTGGCGGACAAACTGTCGGCGCCTTTGAGTTCGATGGACTTGATGGGGAAGCAACGGGTATCGGCAGGCGCTGTCGGTTGGGTAGGCTTCGCCTCCTTGCCCGGCAGGTCCTTGAGTTCTTCGAGGCGCCGACGCTGCTCTTCGAGCAAGCGATTCTGGCGTTCGCGGATCAGGTCAGTGTCACCAGGAGTCGGGGCGGCGTTAGCAAGGGAAAGCGGAGAAAGGCACAGCAAAGCCACGCACAACCTCGCCCAAGGGGCGGGTGAGAACATGTTCGATCCCTCGACAGAAATGACATCAAAATAGTGGCGCGATATTAATGAGCCATCATTTTGACGTCAACCAAACGTGCATATTTCGAGGTGATTGGCCTAGCCGTACGTCTGGAATGAACCGGTACTGGAACGCGAAATCCGCCACGTCCAAGGTCGACGCCATAACGATCAAATGAACTTCCCCGTGCACCCCGGCCTCAACCGAATAACAGCCCAACAAGAAGTACGAGGCCCAGCCATGAAGACCCTCATCAAACTCACCCTCGCCGCCACTCTCGCCTGCGCCCTGCCCGCCTGGGCCACTTGCACACCTGAGGAGGCGACCATCAAACGCGAGCAACTGGCGGATAAGGTTGCCAAGCTCACCGAGCAGGACCCCTCCAAAGCAAAAGAGATGAATGACGAACTGCAGGCCATGAACATGGAGACATCCAGCAAGGATGTGCCGGACAAGTGCCAGTTGATCGACAAGCGCTTGAAGGAAATGGAAGAGGCGCAGAAGAAGGCGGAGTGATTGCTGAACTCAGGACAGCGGGCTTCTGTGGCGAGGGAGCTTGCTCCCTCGCCACGGGTCAGTTACGCATAAAAAAACCGGACTCAAGGTCCGGTCTTTTCATGCAGCGCTAACGCCAACTCACTCAGCCGCCGGCGCCTCTGGCTTGCGGCGCTTGAGCGGGGCCATGCCGTCCTTGCTGACCAGCGACGGGGCGTCGGTCTTCGGACGGTTGGCGGTCTTGCGCTTGGTCGGGGCCTTGGCGCCGGTCTTTTTCTTGTCGCCCTTGCCGTCGACCTTTTTCTTCTTCACGCCAACGGCCTTGCCCGACGCCTTGACCTTTTTCGGTCCGCTGTAGGCACCTTTGACTTCCTTGATGGTGCGGCGCTCGAAGCTCTGCTTGAGGTAGCGCTCGATGCTCGACATCAGGTTCCAGTCGCCGTGGCAGATCAACGAGATCGCCAGGCCGTCATTGCCGGCACGGCCAGTACGACCGATGCGGTGCACATATTCGTCGCCGCTGCGAGGCATGTCGAAGTTGATGACCATGTCCAGGCCATCCACGTCCAGGCCACGTGCGGCAACGTCGGTGGCGACGAGGATCTTCACGCCGCCCTGCTTGAGGCGGTCGATGGCCAGCTTGCGGTCTTTCTGGTCTTTCTCGCCGTGCAGCACGAACGCTTTGTATTCCTGGGCGACGAGGCGGCCGTATATGCGGTCGGCCATGGCCCGGGTATTGGTGAAGACGATGGCCTTTTCGTAGGTCTCGTTGGCCAGCAACCAATTCACGATCTGCTCTTTGTGCTGGTTGTGGTCAGCCGTGATGATCTGCTGGCGGGTGGTGGAGTTCAGTTGGCTGACCGCGTTGAGCTGCAGGTGCTCAGGGTTGTTCAGCACCTTGGCGATCATCTCGCGCAAGCCCGAACCGCCGGTAGTGGCGGAGAACAGCATGGTCTGCTGACGGTTCACGCATTCGTCCACCAAGCGCTGCACGTCTTCGGCAAAGCCCATGTCGAGCATGCGGTCGGCTTCGTCGAGTACCAGCACTTCGACTTCCTTGAGGTCGAGGTTGCCGGCGTTCAGTTGTTCGATCATCCGTCCCGGTGTGCCGATCAGGATGTCCGGCACCTTGCGCAGCATGGCGGCCTGGACCTTGAAATCTTCGCCGCCAGTGATCAGGCCCGACTTGATGAAGGTGAACTGCGAGAAGCGCTCCACTTCCTTCAAGGTCTGCTGGGCCAGCTCGCGGGTTGGCAGCAGGATCAGCGTCTTGATGCTGACACGGACCTTGGCCGGGCCGATCAGGCGATTGAGGATCGGCAGCACGAACGCGGCGGTCTTGCCGCTGCCGGTTTGCGCCGTCACCCGCAGGTCACGCCCTTGGAGCGCGAGCGGAATAGCCGCTGCCTGCACCGGCGTTGGCTCGACAAATTTAAGCTCGGCCACGGCTTTGAGCAGGCGTTCGTGCAGGGCGAATTGGGAAAACACGGGTGCTACCTCGAAGAAATGCAAAAAAACAGCTGCATAGGGTAACGGTTTCGAGCGCGAAGGCCGAGTTTCTTTGTGCAAACGGCAGCAAATCAGCGTGTTTTCATGATTGGATTCGCGATCAACGGTCACTTCGCGGCGCTTAAATGCTCTAATTCGCCCCATCGCGCTCACAGAAGAACCGTCTCGCCCATGGATATCAAACAACTCTGGCTCAACCTCCAGGATTTCTGGGGCGCCTTGGATAAACATCCGCTGCTGCATTCCGGTCTTGCGCTGGTTTTGCTGGTGGCGATCGCCCTGGTGCTCGGGCGCGTGGCGCGCTACCTGATCCTGCACGGCGCCAAGCTGATCGGCCGCCAGCCGGCCCTGCATTGGGTCAACGACCTGCGCCAGAACAAAGTCTTCCACCGCCTGGCGCAGACCACGCCGTCGCTGATCATTCAGTTCGGCCTGCACCTGGTGCCGGGGTTGAGCAAGACCAGCATGATTTTCCTCGGCAACGTCGCGCTGTCCTTCACCATCCTGTTCATGTTGCTCGCCATCAGTGCGCTGCTCAGCGCCCTGCTGGACGTCTATGCTCGCACCGAACATGCGCGCACCCGCTCGATCAAGGGCTATGTGCAACTGACAAAAATGGTGCTCTACGTCTTTGGCGCGATCATCATTGTCGCCACGCTGATCGACCGCTCGCCCCTGTTGCTGCTGTCGGGCCTGGGTGCGATGTCGGCGGTGATCCTGTTGGTCTACAAGGACACGCTGCTGTCGTTCGTCGCCAGCGTGCAGTTGACCAGCAACGACATGCTGCGGGTCGGCGACTGGATCGAGATGCCGCAAGTGGGCGCCGACGGTGATGTGGTGGACATCACGTTGCACACGGTGAAGGTGCAGAACTTCGACAAGACCATCGTCTCGATCCCGACCTGGCGGTTGATGTCCGAGTCGTTCAAGAACTGGCGCGGCATGCAGCAATCCGGCGGACGGCGGATCAAGCGCAGCCTGTTTATCGACGCCAGCGGCGTGCGCTTCCTGCATGACGACGAAGAGCAGCGCCTGTCCCAGGTGCGCCTGCTGACCGATTACATCGGCCGCAAACAGGCGGAGCTCAAGGCCTGGAACGAAGCCCAGGGCAACGTTGCGGCGATGTCGGCCAACCGTCGGCGCATGACCAACCTGGGTACATTCCGCGCCTACGCCCTGGCCTATCTGAAAAGCCATCCCGAGATCCAGCCGAACATGACCTGCATGGTCCGCCAGCTACAGACCACCGCCCAGGGCATTCCGCTGGAAATCTACTGCTTCACCGGCACCACGGTATGGGCCGACTACGAGCGCATCCAGGGGGATATTTTCGATTACCTGCTGGCGGTGATGCCTGAGTTCGGCTTGGGCTTGTACCAGCAGCCGAGCGGCACGGATTTGCGGGCGGGGTTGTTGGCCATCAAACCGGACGTCAAGGCAGTCGAACGCTTGGAAAGCTGAACGCTACGACTGGCAGATCGATCATGAATCGAATCAGCCGAAATACCGCTATGCCTTTAGTGGATTTCACTACGAGCGCGGACATATCTCGTCTATTTCCAAGTGTTTCAAACCATTAGCATCTTGCCTTCATTCATTGAGCGAAGGCGCTACAACATGTTATGGACGACAAAACTCACCCGTGAGTCTGCCTACGATGGATCGAATGCAGCAGCCGAGGCACTCGCCCTCTATGCTCAGGCCGATGCGTTCGCCCAGCCCAGCAGTTTTTATACCAGCAGCCCGTATCGGCGCCCCTCGCGACCTCAAGACATCAATGACTCGCTGCTTACCGAGAGCCTGAAAAGCAACCAACTTTCCAGCAGCCACCATTTGTTGGCGCAACGGTTGCTGTTGAACATCTACGAGCAAGACTTGGTTTTCCTCCCCAAGCCGCCCATGGCGTTCAACCTGAAGGAGTTCAAGGACTTCTATGAGCCACAACACGTGGCGTTCGGTAAAAAGATCCGTCCCGTGCTGGAGAACTATGTCTACGGCTGGCTCAAGGAAGAAGTCCACATCAATGGCCCCTGGGAACTTGAATCGTTCCTGGCTCATACCGATAAAGTGTTGGAAGACGTCGCTCAATCCGACTCGAGACTCTTTCAAGTACTGACCACCAGCCGAGACCCACAACGGGCGGCCAAGTTTTTCATGACCCAGTGCGCGGGGGACTTTCTCAGCGAAGCGTCTGCCATGGCCCGCAACGTACTGGGCAACTGCGGCGTCTATACCAGTGAGTTGTTCAAGATTCTGATCGACGAGTACGGCTATGGCGTGGACAAGAAGAAACACAGCACGATCTTCGAGGACATGCTCAAGGCGATGGGCATGTCGCACCATGTCCATTACTACTGGCAGTTCTATACCGCCAGTTCGCTGTCATTGACCAACTACTTCCACTATGTGTCAGCCAACCATGGCGAGCTGTTCCGCTACATCGGCGCCATGTATTACACCGAAGCCACGCTGGCCTTGACGACCAAGCACCAGTCCCGTGCCATCCGGACAATCTTCGACAACACCGTACCCACCGAGTACTTCGACGAGCACTCGCATATCGACGTTCATCACGGACGGATGGCCTTGAAGCGCCTGATCATTCCGATGATCGAACAGTTCGGCAACACGATCATTCCAGACCTGATCCGCGGTTTCGAGGAATTCAAACTGCTCCAGGACATCGCCGACGAAGAGCTCTATGCACATATCAAATGGCATGACGAGCTGGATGAACACCGTGCCCGCGCCGCAGAACTTCATGGCAAGCGCAATGTGGACATGCGCATCACCGAGTCGGAAAACGAGCTGTCGGTGCTGCACACCCATTCCAACGATGAATTGTTCTGGGTCGAGTCAGGCGAGCTGGACTTTGTCATGAGTCCCGAATTGTCGGTCCGATTGAAGGCTGGCGAAGGCATCGTCATCCCCAAGGGGATGATTCATGGCACTTGCGTTACCAGCAAGACTTGCACTTACACCGTTACGGCAATTTGAGTGTCCCGCCATGAAAGCTATCAGTCTGAACCTGGCCCATGTTCATTACGTGGCCGTGGATGAGAAAACCTATTTCCTCAAGCGGCATTCTCACTCAACGCAACTACTGCCCACTGAGTGTCCCCATCGAGGCGGCCCGTTACACATGGGCGACGTCACGCAGGATGGGCAAAGCGTTATCTGCCCTTGGCATGACAACGCCTACAAGCTGTGCAACCTGGAAAAGAAATCTCTGCCAACGGTACGTGTGCGTAACGTCATCAGCACCGTTGTCGGCGAAAACAACCGGTGCGTGCCGCTGCTTAAACTTTCTCGCCACGTTGAGTTAAGCCAATGACCCATAAATCAACCTTAGGGGCGTTCTATTCGATCGTGACCCTTTTCACCGGCCTGGACATGGCGATCGTCATCGCCATGGTCTGGTTTGGCCTGGAAACCACCGGCTCGACTTTTTTGGTGGGCGCGACGCTGTGCGTGGCAACCGTGGTGCCTTATCTCTGCGAGCAGTTCATCGGCAGGTTCTTTACCGTCGAACTGAGCATGCGACGGCTGCTTTATATCCGGCTCATCGCGTTCGGAGCCGTTCTCGGGCTGTCATTGACCGATGCAGCCCTGCTGCCGATCGGCTTCTTGGGCATCGCGTTCGTTGTGGGCGTCACCGACTATTTCACCATCAGTACCCTGGAGTCGAAAAACACCAAGCTGGTGCTGGCAGGCGTGACCAACAGCGACACGTCCGCGCGACTGATGCAAACCTCCATTCAGATCGGGGCCTTCGGCGGTGCGTTGCTGGGCGGAGTGATCGTGGATGTCTTCTCGGTCAACCAGACCCTGCAGATCATCAGCGTGGCCGCTATCGTGTCGCTTGCAGCAATGCTGCTTGTTGCCGCGACGCCGACTCGCGACGACCCGGTACAAGCACCGCAAGCCAGTGCGGCGCTTGTCCGAAGCCTGCCGGCAAATCTGTACATCCTGATCATTGTCCTCAGCATGATTGGCTTCCACATTGGCGCGTTCAACAGCCTCGTGCCCATTGTTTTCCAGAAGCTCAACGAGTGGAACGCAACCCTCTTCGGCGTTGCCAGTGGCCTGGCCGGCCTGGGTGCCTTCAGCGCTGCCGTGTTGCCGCGAATCAAGCTCAACAGCTACAGCGCCATACTGCTGGTGGTCCTGGCCGACGTCGCGATCGTTTATCTCCAGAACCTCTACGTGATGATGGCCGCAGCGTTCCTGCTGGGCTTTTGCATCAACAGCTTGAGGATCCAGCTGCGCAAGACGCTGATCGAGTCAGCACCCAATGCCCGGACCGCCGACGTCATTGCCGCCAAAAGCTCGCTCTATTACCTGCTGGTCAGTGGCTCGGCGCCCATGATCCTGACCTTTTTCACCACGTCGGGCTTGTTGGGTATCGAAGGTGCGCGCCTGCTGATGATCGTGTCCGCCGCATTGCTGGGATGTGCCGTGCTGGTGTGGAACCTCAGCCCTGCCGCCACCCACACAGTCACTGCCGAATAGGAATCGCCAATTGAAAACCGTACTGATCGTCGACCCCTTCTCCACCGGCAAGCTCTATTCGCCGTTGCTCAATAACCAAGGTGTACGCTGCATCGCCGTGGTGTCCTCCCGCGACTTGCCCCAGCACTTCACCTGCGACTTGGTGGAAGATAACTTTGCAGATATTTTCTACTGGGACGATCAACCGCTGGACGCACTGAAAGCCTTGTCCGTGACGGCCGTGATCGCTGGGTGCGAGACCGCGATCTACCTGACGGACTACCTGACCGAATCCCTCGGGGTCGTCGGTAACAGCAGCAGAACCAGTGACCTGCGTCGCAACAAGTTCGCCATGCAGAAAGCGCTGGAGGAACAGGGTCTACGCCACATTCCTTCGAACACCTTGAAATCGCCAGCGCAAATCCCTGACTTCGTGGCCACGCTGGATCCGGCTCTGAAATACGTGATCAAGCCATTGAATTCCGCAGCCACGCAGGGGGTAGTATTTGCCGAAGGCGGCGCAGCGGTCCGGACCGCACTGGACGACGCGGCATGGAATCAAAGAAATGACCTGGGTGAGATCAACCTGGGCTTTATTGTCCAGCCGTTCATATCCGGTCCGGAATACGTGGTCGACATGGTCGCTTTCGAGGGGACATTCATCATTGCCTCGGTGTGCAGATACGCCAAGATCCATAAGAACGGTAGCCATTTCGTCTATGAAAGCCTGGACACCCTTGATCCCCGCTCGCCCGATTTGCAGCCGCTGATCGACTACGCTCGCAAAGCGGCCGCCGCGTTGGATATCAGGGTAGGTCCGATCCACATGGAAATCATCTGGTCCGACGCCGGCCCGGTGATGATCGAGGCGGGAGGCCGCTTGCACGGAGGGATCGCGCCGCAGCTCTTCCAACAGGTTTATCAGCCTGATTTGCTGTCACTGTCCATCGACAGCTACCTGGGACGTTCGCGGCCTGACACAGCAGAAGCCGGCGCAATCAGCCAGGGACGGATCGGTTTTTTCTGCTCCAACGAAAACCGCACGTTCAATGCGCCTCCTTTGTCGACACTGCAAAGCGTCGCACAGGACAGTGCCTATTGCGGTCATAAATACTTCATCACCCCCGGCGACACCACACCGGTGACGATCGACTTTGCCACGTGCCCTGGCTTGTTCTGGCTGCATCACCCCGAGATCAGCCAACTGGACGCCAGCACTGAAAGTCTACGCAAGCAATTATGGGGATGATCTGATGAAACCCCGTTTGATTATCCAGAAATCAGCCAGTGACCTGGGCATCAACAATGCCTGCGCGGCGGTAATAGACAACATTACCGTTTCCGACGACCGAAGCTTCATGGGCGTGTTGCAAAACAACCTGAATCATGTCGCCTCACACCTGAACAGCCTGATCTCAAGCAGCGTCTACGAAGGGTTCTCTCGACAGCTCAAGAAGCTTGGCTATGAAAATACCGTGAGTGCCAACGAAAAACTGCTCAGGCGATTCATTTCCAAGGGTGCCCAACCCATCAATAACATCGTCGACGCTTACAACGCCGTTGCGATTCGCCATGGTGTCAGCATCGGCGTGCACACTTACCATCGTCGGGAGGACATCCACGTATTGCGCTCGGAGGAGCCCAGGAAGTTTCGCCCGTTGTTCGCCAAGAAAGACATCACCATCCCCACCGGAGACCTGATCTACAGCTGCGGCGATGTCCCTTTGGCGAGCATCGGCAAAGTGGACGCCGATGCCCACGATTTTCGTCTGACCCAGGATTCGTCCAGCCTGCTGGTCGTGGTACTGGGGCACGACGAAACGCCAGGGAAGTTCAATCAATCGGTCATCGAGGAGTTGGTAGGACTGCTTCGTCAGAAAATGCCAAGCCTGGACCACTACTTCCTTGAAACCGTGCTCGCCCAGCCCCTCCAGCAAGGGATCCTAGTGAGCAGCGCCGATTGACGCTGCTCACTGATAATCTCAGCGCCAAGCCTTGAGCACCGGATTGACCACTACCTCGTTGACGTGCTCGATTTTCAGGAAACTGTCCTTGAGCACCATGAGCGCCTCGAAGTTTCTGTATTTGACTTCGAGCATCATGTCCACATCGCCGAAGAGCGAGTAGGCATGGATCACTTCCGGGTAGTGGTGGATCTTCGGGAACACCAGGTGACAACTGTTGCCGTCAAGCCGCAACATCAGGAATGCCGACTGCTGGGCTTTCTCATCCTCGGCAACGTTGATCGTAAAGCCCAGGATCACGCCTTTTTCAATCAGCTTCTGAACTCGCGATTCCACCGCCGTACGGGATTTGTGAACTTGCCTGGCAAGCTGCGCCAGGCTGACTCTGGAATCATCCTTCAAGGCAGCAATAATCAGCTCATCAACCTTGTCCACTGCGCAACCCCTTATTGATCCGTTCCGTCGTCATGGCATTTGCCCGATGCCAATGTTGATCATGCCGCGGAGTTTACGCCAGGCACGGGTCTGTTACCCAACCGACTGATCCACACCGCCGCCAATATCACCGACCCGCCCAGCAGCAGTCGCCCCAACGCCTCGTGCTGGTTCCAGATCAGCAGGTTCACCAGCAGCCCCACCGGCACGTGCAGGTTGTTCATTACCGCCAGCGTGCCGCCGTTGACCAGGCAGGCACCTTTGTTCCACCAGTACAGCCCCAGCGCGGTGGAGACCAGGCCGAGGAAGGCCAGCACGCCCCACTGCAACGGTGCTTCGGGCCAGAAATTTGTCTTGCCGAACAGCAGGAACGCCGGCAACGCCACCATCAGCGCGCCGAGATAGAAATAACCGAAACGCCGGTAATGCGGCAGGTCGCTTGGGTGACGCGCCACCAAGTGCTTGTACAGCACCTGGCCGGCCGCGTAGGTGAAGTTGGCCAGTTGCAGCAGCAAGAAGCCCATGAAGAAGTCCGGGTTGATCCTGTCATAACGAATCACCGCCGCGCCGGCCACGGCCACCAGTGCCGCGATCAACGCCCAAGGGTTGAAGCGTCGATTGAGGGCGTCTTCGATCAAGGTCACGTGCAGCGGCGTGAGGATGGTGAACAGCAGCACTTCTGGCACCGTCAATACCCGGAAACTCAGGTACAGGCATACGTAGGTCACGCCGAACTGCAACGCACCAATCAACAACATGCCGCGCATGAACGACGGCTCGACCTGGCGCCAGCGCGTCAGGGGGATGAACACCAGTCCCGCCAGCACGACCCGCACCAGCACCGCGAAATAACTGTCGACATGCCCCGCCAGGTACTCGCCGATCAGGCTGAAGGAAAACGCCTGGATCAAAGTCACAAACAGTAGATAGCCCATACCGCCTCTCATTTTGAATGGCGGCGAAGATAGCGGGTTTTGGTGGTTGTCGCGACTCTCTCGACACACGGAACCCTGTGGGAGCGGGCTTGCTCGCGAAGGCGGCCGGCCAGTCGACATCCACATGGCTGATCCACCGCTATCGCGAGTAAGCTCGCTCCCACAGGGTCCTTGGCGCCCATCAAATCCCTGTCTAGTCCTGAAATAGGTTTACACCTGTTTCAGTCTCAAAACGCCTGATGCACCGCATCGGGCGTTTTGTATTTCAGGGACAGATGAGGTCGCTTACGGTTATAGATTTCTATCGATTCCTCAACCATGCGCTTGGCTTGGGCAAGGTCTTTGGGACGGTGTAAAAGAAATTCTGTTTTCAGAATCCCATTCACTCGTTCCGCTAGAGCATTTTGGTAGCAGTCGTAGCCATCAGTCATCGAACACCTGACGCCATGTTTGGCGTGCAGCTTTTGGTAGAGATCAGAGCAGTATTGCGAGCCCCGATCTGAGTGATGTACCAACGGTTGATTGGTTCTTCGGTGGCGAAGAGCTTTCGTCATCGCCCGGATGACTGACTCGGTATGCAGGCTTTCATGCACGTGATGGCCGACTATTTTGCGCGAGAACGCATCAGTGACCAGACTTACGTAAGCGACGCTTTGCTCGGTCGGTAAGTAGGTTATATCCGCCACCCAGACCTGTTCCGGGCCGGTGGCAGTGACCTGGTCAGGGCCGGGCTTGAGCCGATTCGGATGTCGACGGAAGCGATGATGGCTGTCGGTCGTCTTGTGATAAGCGCGTTTGCGTGGGACCAGTTGTCGATGATCCCGCAAAATATCGAACAACCGATCTCGGCCTACCGTTTGCGTCAGTTCAGGTTCGGATTGCATAAGGCCATGCAGCTTGCGGGTGCCCAACCGGGGCATTTCAAGACGTGTCTCCAGCACAAACCCCAACACCTTTTGCGCGTGGCTGGCTTGCGCGTCGTAAGCTCGATTGCGCTTGTAATACGCCTGCCGTGAGATGCCCAGAAACTGGCAAGCCCTGGTAACACTCAGGCCTTCGATTTGCCCTTGGGTGAGGACTTGCCGGATCGCTTTTTTACGACAGAAACACCGTAATCGTTCTTTAGTACGTCAACGACAGCTTCAAAAAATTGGGCTTTCTGGTTGGCAAGGGCCAGCTTTTCTTCCAGCTCCTTGATTCGCTGCTCTGGTGTCAGCGGCAAATTTGGCTCGGCCATCGGTCGGTTCCTCTGGGCACGAATGGAGGCGCCTTGGCTCCAGTCCTGCCGTCCATGCTTGCGTAACCACACCAACACAGTCGACCGGCCCTGGATCCCATAACGCCGTTGAGCCTCTTTATAACTCAGTTCGCCCTTTTCAACCTGATCGACGACCGCCAATTTAAAGCTCAGCGTGTAATCACGCTGACTGCGCTTCTTTCCTGAATCCATTGGTTCCTCCTGAGGATAGGTCAGAAGGTGTAAACCTTATTCAGGACGAGACACCCAGGCAAAAAAAGCCCGATCTCGCTAAAGCGTTCAATCGGGCTGATGCACTCAGGAGCAATAAGTGCAAAGGGAGGTTCGATGCGCAAAACGGTTTGAAGGGAAGCGCCGAGTCACTAGACCACTCGGCGATTATCCGAACATTAACGGCTCAGGCGACCTGGGAAAGCTTGGCGTTGGCCTGGTTCAACCCCTTCTCCTGGAAATCGCCGCCCAGGTTCATGCCCTCGGCATGGATGAAGGTGACGTCGTGGATTCCGATGAAACCCATCACTTGGCGCAGGTACGGTTCCTGGTGATCGGACGCGCCGCCAGCATGAATGCCGCCGCGAGCGGTGAGCACGAAGGCACGCTTGTCGGCCAGCAGTCCCTGGGGACCGGTGGGGGTGTACTTGAAGGTCACACCGGCACGCAGCACGTGGTCGAGCCAAGCCTTCAATGTACTGGGGATCGCAAAGTTGTACATCGGCGCCGCCATGACCAGCACGTCGGCGGCCAGCAGTTCGTCGGTCAGTTGGTTGGAGCGCTCCAGCGACGCGTTCTCGATGTCGTTGCGCTGCTCGGCCGGCTTCATCCAGCCACCCAGGAGATTGGCATCCAGATGCGGAACCGGGTTGACCGCCAGGTCGCGAACGGTGATTTCATCGGCCGGATGCGCGGCTTTCCACTGGTTGATAAAGGTCTGGGTCAATTGACGGGAAACCGAGTCTTGCTGGCGGGCACTGCTTTCGATGATCAGAACGCGGGACATGGCTTGTAGGCTCCATCTGAGAAGGTTGTAAGTCGATGGAGTGAAGGTTAAGCGCGATCATATCGATGAAAAAGCGCAAATAATTGCTGCAAAGCATCGATAAATTCGTTTATAAGCGGAGCATGCTTTTATGGCACTGCCCCGCCGCGGCTATTTCGGCTTGCAGGTCAGCTCGATGCGCAGCTTGATGATGTTGCGGTTGAACTTGGCGGTGGCGTTCTTGAACTTGCCGGCGGCGACTTCGATGGTGCGGGTGCGCGGCGCTTCCGGGCCGTTGCGAAACACCACTTTGCAGGTCGCATCGGTGCTGCCGTAGTTGTTGACCTGGATCGAGCCGATGTCGGCGTCGGTGTCGTAGGCGGTGTAGTCGATGCTCAGGCCGTTGAGGTGTTTTTCCACGTCGATCGGGTAGGCAAACGCAGTCAGCGGCAGCAGGGCCAGCAGCGCACAACAGATTTTTTTCATTCGGCAGTCTCCACCAAGGGACCGCCAGCTTAGGACAAGAGGAGCTCAATATGAAAGCGCCCCGCGTGACCCTGGATCAATGGCGAACATTGCAGGCGGTGGTGGACCATGGTGGTTTCGCCCAGGCCGCCGAAGTGCTGCATCGTTCCCAATCCTCGGTGAGCTACACCGTGGCTCGCATGCAGGACCAGCTCGGCGTGCCGCTGCTGCGCATCGATGGGCGCAAGGCTGTGCTGACTGAAGCCGGCGGCGTGCTGCTGCGCCGCTCGCGGCAACTGGTGAAACAGGCCAGCCAACTGGAAGACCTTGCTCACCACATGGAACAGGGCTGGGAAGCGGAAGTGCGACTGGTGGTCGACGCGGCCTACCCCAGCGCCCGCCTCGTCCGGGCGCTGACGGCATTCATGCCGCAAAGCCGGGGGTGCCGGGTGCGGTTGCGTGAGGAAGTGCTGTCGGGCGTCGAAGAAGTGCTGCTCGAAGGCGTGGCGGACCTGGCCATCAGCGGCTTCAGCATTCCCGGCTACCTGGGCGCGGAACTGAGCGACGTCGAATTCGTCGCGGTGGCCCATCCGGAACACCCCCTGCACCGACTCAACCGCGAGCTGAACTTCCAGGACCTGGAAAGCCATCTGCAAGTGGTCATCCGCGACTCCGGTCGCCAGCAACCCAGGGACGTCGGCTGGCTCGGTGCCGAGCAACGCTGGACCGTGGGTAGCCTGGCCACCGCCGCGACTTTTGTCGGCAGCGGCCTGGGATTCGCCTGGCTGCCGCGGCACATGATCGAACGAGAACTCAAGGAAGGCTTGCTCAAGCGTCTACCCTTGGAACAAGGAGGCAGCCGCAACTCGACCTTCTATCTTTTCTCGAACAAGGAAAAACCCCTGGGCCCGGCGACGCAGATCCTGGTCGAGCTGCTGCGCACGTTTGATACCGCGCCGCTGGATGCGCCATTCGCCGCCCCTGAACAAGCCTGACAAGGACCTTGCCGATGGCCTATTTCGAGCACGAAGGTTGCAACCTGCATTACGAGGAATACGGCCATGGCGCGCCCTTGGTGCTGGTGCACGGGCTGGGCTCCAGCACACGTGACTGGGAAAAACAGATCCCGGTACTATCCGCCCGCTATCGCCTGATTGTCATGGATGTGCGCGGCCACGGTCGGTCCGACAAGCCCCGCGAGCGCTATAGCATCGAAGGATTCAGCGCCGACCTGAGCGCGCTGATCGACCACCTCGACCTGGGCGCGGTGCATCTGGCGGGCTGGTCCATGGGCGGCATGATCTGCTTTCAACTGGCCGTGGACGAACCCGCGCGGGTCAAGAGCTTGTGCATCGTCAACAGCGCCCCCGAGGTCAAGGTCCGCACGCCTGACGATTGCTGGCAATGGTTCAAGCGCTGGAGCCTGATGCGCTTGCTCAGCCTGGAAACCATCGGCAAGGCCCTCGGCGCCAAGCTGTTCCCCAAGCCCGAACAGACCCAGTTACGCCTGGAAATGGCCCGGCGCTGGGCAACGAATGACAAACGTGCTTATCTCGCCAGTTTCGACGCCATAGTCGGCTGGGGCGTACAGGAACGTCTGTCGCAAGTTGCCTGTCCAACCCTCATCATTTGCGCCGACCACGACTACACCCCGGTGGCGCTGAAAGAGGCCTATGTAAAGCTGTTGCCTGACGCACGACTGGCAGTCATCGCCGATTCACGGCACGCTACGCCGCTGGATCAACCCGAACGCTTCAACCAAACCCTGCTCGAATTCTTGATCGCAATCGATTCCACTACTCAGGATCACTGAACCCATGCTGAAAAAAATCGCCCTCGCCGCCGGCTCCGTCCTCTTTGCCGCCAACCTGATGGCCGCGCAGCCGGCCAAGGCGCCGCACGTACTGCTGGACACCACCAATGGCCAGATCGAAATCGAACTGGACCCGGTCAAGGCCCCCATCAGTACCAAGAACTTCCTTGAGTACGTCGACAGCGGCTTCTACAACAACACGATTTTCCACCGGGTGATCCCGGGCTTCATGGCCCAGGGCGGCGGTTTTACCCAGCAGATGCAGCAGAAAGAGACCAAGGAGCCGATCAAGAACGAAGCCAGCAATGGCCTGCACAACGTTCGCGGCACCTTGTCGATGGCCCGCACTTCCAACCCGAATTCGGCCACCAGCCAGTTCTTCATCAACGTGGCTGACAACGCCTTCCTCGATCCGGGCCGCGACGCCGGCTACGCGGTGTTCGCCAAGGTGGTCAAGGGAATGGACGTGGTGGACATCATCGTCAATTCCCAGACCACCACCAAGCAAGGCATGCAAAACGTGCCGATCGACCCTGTGATCATCAAGTCGGCCAAGCGCATCGACTAAACCCGCAGGGCAAGCCTGGGCGGCATCGGCGATCCCGCGCCGCCCACAGCAAAAAAAGGAGAGCCCTGCCCGGGCTATGTAACCCATGGTTTATCGCCGTTTCGAAAAACTGATCGACATCTTCCGCGACGCCCCGACCTCGGCCCCGCCGAACCGCGTCCTGCCCTTCTACACCTATTACCTGAAACAGGTCTGGCCCAGCTTCGCCGCGCTGCTGGTGGTCGGCCTGATCGGCGCGCTGATCGAAGTGGCGCTGTTCAGCTACCTGAGCCGTATCATCGACCTGACCCAGGCCACGCCCAACGCAGACTTCTTCAAGCTCCACGGCCTTGAACTGGCCTGGATGGCCGTAGTCGCGCTGGTTTTCCGGCCGATCTTCGTCGCCCTGCACGACCTCTTGGTGCACCAGACCCTGAGCCCGAGCATGACCAGCCTGATCCGCTGGCAAAACCACAGCTACGTGCTCAAGCAGAGCCTGAACTTCTTCCAGAACGACTTTGCCGGGCGTATCGCCCAGCGCATCATGCAGACCGGCAACTCACTGCGCGATTCGGCGGTGCAGGCGGTGGACGCGCTGTGGCACGTGCTGATCTATGCCATCAGTTCCCTGGTGCTGTTCGCCGAAGCCGACTGGCGCCTGATGATCCCGCTGCTGATGTGGATCGCCGCCTACATCGGCGCGCTCTGTTACTTCGTGCCCCGGGTCAAGGAGCGCTCGGTGGTGTCGTCCGATGCCCGCTCCAAGCTCATGGGCCGGATCGTCGATGGCTACACCAACATCACCACCCTGAAGCTGTTCGCCCACACCAACTTCGAACAGCAATACGCCCGCGAGGCCATTGAAGAGCAGACCGAAAAAGCCCAGTTGGCCGGTCGCGTGGTGACCAGCATGGACGTGGTCATCACCAGCATGAACGGGTTGTTGATTGTCGGCACCACGGCCCTGGCGCTGTGGTTGTGGACCCAGTCGTTGATCAGCGTCGGCGCCATTGCATTGGCCACCGGCCTGGTGATCCGCATCGTCAACATGTCGGGTTGGATCATGTGGGTGGTCACTGGCATTTTCGAAAATATCGGCATGGTCCAGGACGGCTTGCAGACCATCTCCCAGCCCGTCAGCGTCACCGACCGCGAGCAGGCCAAGCCGTTGGCGGTGGCCCAGGGCGAAGTGCGCTTCGAGCATGTGGATTTCCACTACGGCAAGAAAAGCGGGGTGATCAGCGACCTCAACCTGGTGATCAAGCCGGGCGAGAAAATCGGCTTGATCGGCCCATCCGGCGCCGGCAAATCCACATTGGTGAACCTGCTGCTGCGCCTTTACGACGTGCAGGGCGGGCGCATCCTCATCGACGGCCAGGACATCGCCCACGTCGGCCAGGAAAGCCTGCGCGAACGTATCGGCATGATCACCCAGGACACCTCGCTGCTGCACCGCTCGATTCGCGACAACCTGCTTTACGGCAAGCCCGACGCCAGCGACGCGCAACTCTGGGAAGCGGTGCACAAGGCCCGGGCTGACGAGTTCATCCCGTTGCTCTCGGACGCCGAAGGCCGCACCGGTTTCGATGCCCACGTGGGCGAGCGCGGCGTGAAGCTCTCCGGCGGCCAGCGCCAGCGCATCGCCATCGCCCGGGTGCTGCTCAAGGACGCGCCGATCCTGATCATGGACGAAGCGACGTCAGCGCTGGACTCGGAAGTCGAGGCGGCGATCCAGGAAAGCCTCGAGACGCTGATGCAAGGCAAGACCGTGATCGCCATCGCCCACCGCCTCTCCACCATCGCCCGGATGGACCGGTTGGTGGTGTTGGAGAAGGGGCGCATCGCCGAGACCGGTAGCCATGCCGAACTGTTGGCCCAGGGCGGGTTGTATGCGCGGCTCTGGCAGCATCAGACGGGTGGGTTTGTCGGGATCGATTAGGTCCGTGTTGCACAAAATCCGTGGCGAGGGAGCTTGCTCCCTCGCCACGAAGTCTCGGACAGCTTCAGCACTGCCGATAAGGCAGTGCTGTCCTGGCCTCTTCGGCATACGCCATTACGCCCTCGTGTTCCCGCGCGAGAAAATCCGCCACCGCCGCTTTCAGGCCTGGATGGCGCAGGTAGTGCCACGAGCGCGTGATCACCGGCTCGAACCCGCGGATCAACTTGTGCTCGCCCTGGGCTCCGGCGTCAAAACGTTGCAGGCCATTGGCAATCGCGTAATCCATGCCCTGGTAGAAACACGTCTCGAAATGCAGGCGGTCGAATTCCGCCAGGCAACCCCAATAACGCCCATAGAAACTGTCGCCAGCCACCAGGCTGAACGCCATCGCCACCGGGCGTGAGCCTTGCTTGGCCAGCACCACGCGAATGGTCTCGGGCATGCGCTCGGCCAGCAGGCTGAAAAAGGCGCGGGTCAGATAAGGCGCCTGCCGACGCACCGCGTAGGTGTTGGCGTAACAGGCGTAGACAAAATCCCACTGCGCCTCGTCGAGTTGATGGCCGTCGAGCCACTCGAAATCGATACCCTGCCCCGCCACTTGCTCGCGCTCCTTGCGCATCTGCTTGCGCTTGCGGGAGCTAAGGGCATCGAGAAAATCCTGGAAGTCCCGATAGCCGCGATTCTGCCAGTGGTATTGGCAACCGATCCGCTGCAACCAGCCCTCCTGCCCGGCCAGAGCAGCATCGGTCGAGGCATCGGTGAAGTTGATGTGAGCACTGGAAAGCCCTTCGATCTCCAGATAGCCCGGCAGGCTGCCCAGCAGCTCCAAGCCATCCTCCACCCGTGCCGCCAACAGTCGCGGACCACTGACCGGACTGAACGGCACCGCCGTCAGCAGCTTGGGGTAATAGTCGATGCCGGCGCGGGCGCAAGCGTCAGCCCAGCCGTGATCGAACACGTACTCGCCATAGGAGTGCCATTTGCGATAACTGGGCAACGCCGCCAGCAAGCGCCCCTCTTCGATGTGCAGCAAGTGCTCGGGCTGCCATCCGGTATGCGACCCCAGGCTGGCACTGTCTTCGAGGGCTGTGAGAAAAGCGTGGCGCAGGAAGGGTTGATTGACGGGCACCAACGCGTCCCACTCGTGTGGCGCGATGGCGGACAAGCTGTCCAAGACGTGAAGCGGCATGCGGTTCCCCGATATCCAGACGACGGATTGCGCGAGTATCGCCGATCCAGAATAAAAAAACCCCGCCGGAGGCGGGGTTCAAAGGAGCGTAACGGATGAAAGTGCAGCGGTGTATCAGGTTACGATTTAGAACACGTACTGGGCGCGGACTACGAAACCGTCACCATCGTCGTCGCCGTTGGCGTTGGTGACTTTGTCGGTCTTGGCCTTGACGTAGGCGCCGGTGATTTTCACCGCCTCGTTGGCGTACCAGTTCACGCCCAGGTTGTGGACCTTGGCTTCGGCATCGCCGACTTCACGGGTTGCCGAGGCAGTGGTGATGTTGTCGTCTTCGACGGTCAGGCTGTCGAAGCGGTAGAACACTTCCCAGGCGCCGATGGACTTGTTCTGTGGCTTGATCGCGTCGAACTTGCCGACTTTATAGCCGCGAGATTCGCCAGTGAGGGTGTAGGCACCCTGGACGTAGAAACCGTGGCCTTTGATGTCTTCGAAGGCGGCGCTGTCAGCTTTGGTCTTGCGGCTGATGTATTCACCTTGGATCGACGCTGGGCCCATGGCGAAAGCGGCTTCCAGGCCGAAGGCGGTGTCGGTATCGTAAGAGCCTGCTGCGGAGGGGTTGGCGCCGCCCAGGAGTGGACGGTTGCCATTGGCGCCAGCATCGTTGCCGCCACCCGTCACCACACCGCGCATGCCCAAACGGGAGTGATAACGCGCGTCGAACGCGGTGTCGGAAACATCGCGCGATGCCACGTTCAATCCGAAGTGCAGGACGTTACCGGCGTCGTGCATCGGAGCGAAGACGAAGCGACCGTTGACTTGCTTGACGCTGTTGCCGTCGGTGTCATTGTTGTCCTTGCTGAACACACCGGCCGAAGCGTAGAACGAATCGGCGAAAGTGCTGGACGCTTGCAGGCCCATGCCATTCTGATGGCCGTTGGCCCAATCGATCAGGTCGTAGGCGGCGTTACGCTCAGGAGCCGTGACCCACTTGGAGCTGGTGGCTTTTTCCAGGCCGAAGTCCGGGTCGAAACGGCCGACCTTGATCGATACCGGTTTGAAGCCGTTATAGGCCAGGGACGCTTCGTCGAAGTAACCGTCCTCGGAACTACCGGCGTTATGAGAAAAATCGTAGTTGATGGTGTAGGCCCAATCCGTGTACAGCACGCCGGACAGTTCCAGGAACGCACGACGGAAGTAAGCGGCGTCGGCCGTATCACCGTTTCTGGTGTAGATCCCGTCGAACTGGCTGTAGTCAGCCTGCAAACGACCGCCGAGCTTGAAGCTGAACTCTTTGTCAGTGGTAGCGACCTCCAGGCCGCCCTTGGTCTTGACCACGATATCGGCGCCGTCAGTGGTCACGGTGCCGGCGAAAGCCTGGGCGGTTACTGCCATTGCCAGAGCGCTGGCGGCAAAACCTGCGAAGTGCTTACGGATCATCGAAGAATTCCCCTAGTTGGTAGTCTATGCGTTAGAAAACACGCGGAACTGGGCCCGCTGGTGTTGGGAGGGGATCTTGGCGGCGGGGTGTGTCAGGCAAGTTGCTATCACATAAAGATTTTATGACAGCGGAACTTTTTACTTCGAAAGGGAATAACAAAAATGCCACAAAACTGTGGGAACGAGCTTGCTCGCTCCCACAGGAGTTTATTGCGTTGGACGATGGATCAACGCTTGCGCAGGATCACGCTGCCGATCGAATAGCCGGCGCCAAACGAGCTGAGCACCGCGACCGAACCGCTGGGAAGGTCGTCTTGGTACATGTGGAATGAAATCACCGAACCGGCCGAGCTGGTGTTGGCGTAGCGATCGAGGATCACCGGGGCTTCTTCTTCGGTGGCCTCGCGTCCCAGCAGCTTGCGCACGATCAACTGGTTCATGCTCAAGTTGGCCTGATGCAGCCAGAATCGCTTCACTTCGCCGACGTTCAGCTGGTTCTCCTCCAAGTGGGCGCCGATCAGTTCAGCGACCATCGGGCAGACGTCACGGAACACCTTGCGGCCTTCTTGGACGAACAGTTTGTCCCGGCTGCCGACGCCCTCTTCCGCCGCACGGTTGAGGAAACCGAAATTGTTGCGGATGTTGTTGGAGAACTTGGTGAGCAGCTTGGTGCTGACCACGTCGAACTGGTACGGCGAGGTCGCCTGGTCCGCCCGCTCGATGATCACGGCGGTGGCTGCGTCGCCGAAAATGAAGTGGCTGTCGCGGTCGCGGAAGTTCAGGTGGCCGGTGCACACTTCCGGGTTGACCATCAGGATCGCCCGGGCCTGGCCCAACTGCACGCTGTTGGCGGCGGCCTGGATGCCAAACGTCGCCGACGAACAGGCCACGTTCATGTCGAAACCGAACCCTTCGATGCCCAGGGCTTCCTGGACTTCGATGGCGATGGCCGGGTACGGACGCTGCAGATTGGAACAGGCGACGATCACCCCGTCGATGTCGGCGGCGGTACGGCCGGCGCGCTCAAGGGCTTGTTTCGCGGCGCCGACGGCCATTTCGCATAGCACCGACCACTCGTCGTTGGAGCGCTCGGGCAGGCGTGGGGTCATGCGTTGTGGGTCGAGGATACCGTCCTTGTCCATGACAAAGCGGCTCTTGATGCCGGAAGCCTTTTCGATGAACGCGGCGTTGGATTCGGTCAATGCCTCGACTTCGCCGCGCTCGATGGCGTCGGCGTTGTCGGCGTTGAATTGGGCGACATAGGTGTTGAAAGATTGCACCAGCTCTTCGTTGGAGATGCTGTTGGCCGGGGTGTACAGGCCGGTGCCGCTGATGACGACGTTATGCATGGGTCGTGTCTCTGATCTGTTCAGGCAGAAAGTATTGGCACCGACGTACCAACACGCAAAGGGACTTTTCCCATCCGGGGGAAGCAGTCCTGGCATCGCTTTATTCCGATCCGCCCGTGACATTGAAGCGCAAAACCACGGGACCGGCATTTATAGGCGCGAAGTTTGCCATAAACGCTGGCGTTTGGCCCATTCTCCCTTACTTACGACACAAAACCCTGTGGGAGCGGGGATATGTGGTGTCGTCCAGTTATCTGCTCACCCCTCTACCAATCCCCACTGCTTGCCCAGGCGCTTGTCGGAAATCGGCACCTTGGTGCCCAATTGCTGGGCAAACAGCGACACCCGGTATTCCTCCAGCCACCAGCGATACAGCTCCAGTTGCGGGTCACGCTTGCCTTCCTGGGCGTGCTTGCTGGCGCGGGCCTGGTATTGCGCCCAGAGGTTCGACAGTTCGCCACTCCAGACCCGATCTTTCTGCACTTGGCTGCCCAGCTTCTCGAAGCGTTGCTCGATGGCCTTGAGGTAGCGCGGCAGCTCCTTGAGCCATTGGTGCGGAGTCTCCCGCACGAAGCCTGGATACACCAGGTGACTGAGCTGTTGCTTGATGTCGTTCAGCGCCACGGCCTGGGCCAGGTCGATCTTGCCCTTGAAGCGCTTTTGCAGGCCATGCCAGAGCTTGAGGATGTCCAGGGTCAGCTTCGCCAGGCGTTCGGCGTGCTCGGTCCAGCCGCCGCGCTTGCGTTCGGCCAGGGCCGCCAGCGCGGCACCGTCACGGGGCAGGCTCGGCTCGCCTTCGAGGATGCAACTGTCGAGACTGGCCAGCAGGATGTCTTCCACCAGACTGTCAATACGTCCCAGCTCGCGATAGAGCAGGCCCAACTCCGTCAAACCCGGCAGCTTGCCACGGAGGAATTTCGCTGATTCGGCCAGTTGCTGCATGAGCAAGCGCTGCAAGGCACGGCGATGCTGGAACTCGGCTTCGGCCGGGGTCGGGAAGCGACCTTCCTTGACCACGCCGCCCTCTTCCACCAGCGCCGGGTAGACCGTCATCGACAGGCCGGCGATCTTCTGCTGGGTTTTCTCGGCCACCGGCGCGAAGACTTTCGCCTCCACCGGTTCCTGGTTTTTCGCCGTTTGCGGCACGGCTAACGCCGCCTGGCTGGCTTCGGCAAAACGTGCCGTCAGTTCGGCCAGGTCTCGTCCTTCGCCGAGGAACTTGCCCTGGCCATCGACGATTTCCAGGTTCATGCGCAAGTGACTTTCCACCTGCTGCGCCGCTTCGGCCCAAGCTTCGTCACTGACCCGCGCGCCGGTCATGCGCAACAGCTCACGGCCCAGCGATTGAGGCAGCGAGCCCTCGGCAAACGTGATGCGTTGCAGCGCCGCCTTGACGAAGTCCGGCACCGGCACGAAGTTCTTGCGCAAGGCCTTGGGCAGGTTGCGCACCAGGGCGATGCACTTGGCCTCGATCATCCCCGGCACCAGCCATTCCAGGCGTTCCGGCGGCAGCATCGGCAGTAGCGGCGCCGGTACCCGCAAAGTCACGCCGTCGCGGGGATGGTTGGGCTCGAAGTGATAGCTCAACGGCAAGGTCAGGTCGCCGACGCGCAAGGTGTCGGGATACTGATTGGCCGTTACCTCGCTCGCCTCGCGGGCCAGCACATCTTCCTCGCGCATGACCAGCAACTGCGGGTCTTTCTGGCTGTTGATCCGGTACCAACTGTCGAACGTCGCGGTCTGGTGGATCTCGGCGGGCAGGCGCGCATCGTAGAAGGCGAACAGGGTTTCCTCGTCCGCGAGGATGTCACGGCGACGAGCCTTGGCTTCGAGCTCGTCGAGTTGTTCCAGCAACCGCGTGTTGGCGCTCAGGCACTTGGCCTTGGACTGGATCTCGCCGCGCACCAGCGCCTCGCGGATGAACAGCTCACGGGACACCACCGGGTCCACCGGCCCGTAGTGCACCGGCCGGCGACCGACGACGATGAGCCCGAACAGGGTAATCTGCTCATAGGCCACCACTTGCCCGCGCTTCTTCTCCCAATGAGGTTCGAAGTGGTTTTTCTTGATCAAATGCCCGGCCAGCGGTTCGATCCAGTCCGGTTCGATCTTGGCCACCATGCGCGCGTACAGCTTGGTAGTTTCCACCAGTTCGGCAGTCATCAGCCACTGCGGACGCTTCTTGCCCAGACCCGACGAGGGGTGGACCCAGAAGCGTCGCTGGCGAGCGCCGAGGTAATCACCGTCTTCGGTTTTCTGGCCGATTTGGCTCAACAGGCCCGACAGCACTGCCTTGTGCAGTTTCGGGTAGTCGGCCGGATCCTTGTTTAGGCTCAACTGCATGTCGCGGCAGATCAGGCTCAACTGGCGATGGGAATCGCGCCACTCGCGCAGGCGCAGATAATTCAGGAAATTCTTGCGACACCAGTTGCGCAGCGGGTTGGCGGTCAGGGCCTGGCGCTGCTCTTCGAAACCGCGCCATAGATTGACCAGCCCGGCGAAGTCCGAGTCCGCGTCCTTCCACTGGGCATGGGCCTGGTCGGCGGCCTGTTGTCGCTCGGGCGGACGCTCGCGCGGGTCCTGGATCGACATGGCGCTGGCGACGATCAGCACTTCCTGGAGACTGCCCAATTTTGCCGCTTCCAGCAGCATGCGGCCCATGCGCGGGTCCACCGGCAGGCGCGCCAACTGCCGACCCAACGGCGTCAACTGGCTGTTGCGGTCCACCGCCGAGAGTTCTTGCAGCAGGTTGAAACCGTCGCTGATGGCCTTGCCATCCGGCGGCTCGATGAACGGGAAATCGGTGATCTCGCCGAGGCGCAGGTGCAGCATCTGCAGGATCACCGCCGCCAGGTTGGTGCGCAGGATTTCCGGATCGGTGAATTCGGGCCGGCTGAGGAAATCTTCCTCGCTGTACAGCCGCACGCAAATCCCCGGCTCGACCCGCCCGCAGCGGCCCTTGCGCTGGTTGGCGCTGGCCTGGGAAATCGCCTCGATGGGCAGGCGCTGGACCTTGGCGCGATAGCTGTAGCGGCTGATGCGCGCGGTGCCGCTGTCGATCACGTAGCGGATGCCCGGCACGGTCAACGAGGTTTCGGCGACGTTGGTCGCCAACACCACGCGACGGCCCGGGTGGGATTGAAAGATGCGTTGTTGTTCGGCCGGCGACAAGCGTGCATAGAGCGGCAGGATTTCAGTGTGCTTGAGCTGGGCCTTGCGCAGCATCTCCGCCGCGTCGCGAATCTCCCGCTCACCCGGCAGGAACACCAGCACGTCACCGGGACTGCGGCGTTCGCTGCGCTCATGGGCGGCGATTTCGTCGAGGGTGGCGAGGATCGCCTGGTCGACGGTCAAGTCGTCCTCGACCCGGTTGCCCTCCTCGTCCTGCTCCAAGGTCAGAGGGCGATACCAGGTTTCCACCGGGAAGGTGCGGCCCGAGACTTCGACGATTGGCGCGTCATCGAAGTGCTTGGAGAAACGCTCCAGGTCGATGGTCGCCGAGGTGATGATGACTTTCAGGTCGGGGCGGCGCGGCAGCAGGGTCTTGAGGTAGCCGAGCAGGAAATCGATGTTCAGGCTGCGTTCGTGGGCTTCGTCGACGATGATCGTGTCGTAGCGTTCGAGGTAGCGATCGTTCTGGGTCTCGGCGAGCAGGATGCCGTCGGTCATCAGCTTGATCAGGGTGTTGGCGTCGCTCTGGTCTTCGAAGCGCACCTGATAACCCACCAGCGCCCCCAACGGCGTGGCCAGTTCCTCGGCCACGCGACTTGCGACGCTTCGGGCGGCAATGCGGCGTGGCTGGGTGTGGCCGATCAAGCCCTGCTGGCCGCGGCCGATTTCCAGGCAGATCTTCGGCAACTGGGTGGTCTTACCCGAGCCGGTTTCGCCGGCAATGATCAGCACTTGATGCTTGAGCAGCGCCTCCTTGATCTCGTCGCGCTTGGCGGCGATCGGCAAGTTGTCGTCGTAGCGAATCGACGGCACGCTCGCCTTGCGCGCCAGCACCTGGTCGCACGACGCCTGCATGCGTGCCACCCATTGGGCCAGCTTGGCCTCGTCGGGTTTCTTGCGCAGCTCGAGCAACTGCCGCCGCAACCGGTGGCGGTCAGAAAGCATGGCGTGGTCGAGGTTTTTCAGCAGTTTGTCGATTGCAGGGGCTTGGTCAGTCATCAGGTACGCAAGGGTCGTCGGTTTGAGCAAGGGGGCGATTGTCGCAGATTTGCGCACAGGACGCTGCGCGGTGGCGCTTTCGTGGCGAGGGAGCTTGCTCCCGCTCGACTGCGAAGCAGGCGCCTGGATTTAATGCCGGTCATCAAATCGCCGGGGTGCGCTTCGCACACCAGCGGGAGCAAGCTCCCTCGCCACGGGGAATTCGTTCAGCCGCCGAGTTATTCGCTGTCCAGGTCCTTGCGCCGATACGGGAACACGTCGATCACCTTCCCGGCCCGAATCGCCTCTTGCAGGCCTTTCCAGTAATCAGCGTTGTACAGCTCGCCGTGCAACTGGTCGAACAGCTTGCGCTGCCCCGCGTCGGCGAACAGGAACGGCGGGAATTCCTCAGGGAAGACGTCCAACGGCCCGATGGAATACCAGGGCTCGGACGCCATTTCATCTTCCGGCGTGCGCGGCTGGGGAATGTGCCGAAAATTGGCTTCGGTGAGGAAGCAGATTTCATCGTAGTCGTAGAACACCACGCGGCCGTGGCGGGTCACGCCGAAGTTCTTGAGCAACATGTCGCCGGGGAAGATATTGGCGGCCGCCAGTTGCTTGATCGCCAGGCCATAATCTTCCAGTGCCTCGCGCACCTGGGCTTCGCTGGCGCTTTCCAGGTACAGGTTCAGCGGGGTCATCCGACGCTCGGTCCAGCAGTGGCGAATCAGCACGGTGTCGCCTTCCACCGACACCGTGGAAGGCGCCACCTCCAGCAGCTCCTCCAGGCAGGCCGGCTCGAACTTGCCCAGGGGAAAACGGAAGTCGGCGAACTCCTGGGTATCGGCCATGCGCCCGACCCGGTCGACGCTTTTCACCAGGCGGTACTTCTCGATGACCGTGGCCCGGTCGACGTTTTTCGACGGCGAGAAACGGTCCTTGATGATCTTGAACACGGTGTTGAAGCCCGGCAGCGTAAACACGCTCATGACCATGCCACGCACACCCGGCGCCATGATGAAGCGGTCGTCGGTGTTCGCCAGGTGATTGATCAAGGCCCGGTAGAACTCCGACTTGCCGTGTTTGTAGAACCCGATGGAGGTGTACAACTCGGCGATGTGTTTGCCCGGCAGGATGCGCTTGAGGAAACCGATGAACTCGGCGGGCACCGGCACGTCCACCATGAAGTACGAGCGGGTGAACGAGAAGATGATCGACACCTGCGCCTCGTCAGTGATCAGCGCGTCGATCTGGATGCCCCGACCCTCACGGTGCAAGAACGGAATCACCAGCGGCCACTGATCATCACGGGTATAGATGCGCCCCACCAGGTAGGCGCCCTTGTTGCGGTAAAGCACCGAGGAAAACAGTTCGACGGTCAGTTCCGGGTCCTTGCAGACCCAGTCCGGCAGGTTCTCGCGCAATTGGCTTTCGAGGCGTTGCAAGTCGCCGGGCAGGTCGGCGTAATCCTCGCTGAAGCGATAATCGGCGAAGATCGCCGCCAGCATCTTGTCCAGTTGCCCTTCGGGTTTATAGATGCGGGTCTGAGCTGCGCGGGCACGACGCAGGCTTGGCCGGGTCGTGTGGATGAACATGGTGCCGTCGCTGATCAGGTCATGGCTGAACAGGCCGCAGAAAATCGAGTTGTACCAGGTCTCCGACAATTCATCGTCAAAACGCAGGTCGATCAAGCTGATATAGGCGCTTTTCACCAACGGCCAGCAACCGACGTCCATCAAGGCTTCGGCCTCGAAGGCCTGGCGCAACCTGGCAACGGTTTCGAAGACTTTCTCTTCATACAGATTGATGCGCGCCGCCGAAGCCGCCTGCGCCTCCAACCATTGGGCCTGCTCGAACCGGGCGCGGGCGCCGTCGGTGATCTGCCGGAAATGCTCACGATAATCGTCGAAACCGTCGAGGATCGAACGGGCGATATCGGTGGCGGGCCATGGCTGCGACATAGGGTAAACCTCGGCGGGTCATGCTTGTTATTGGCGACTGAGCTTAGAGGTCAATCCCTCGGCAACGCAACCATTGCCATCGGTGTTGGGCGGGGCGACACTTGCGGCCCGATCAAGGAAGGACACATTCGTGAACCTCGTCGATATCCTGCGCTTGCTGTCACTGGCCGCCATCTGGGGCGCGAGTTTTTTATTCATGCGCATCATCGCCCCGGTCATTGGGACGATTCCCACGGCATTTTTTCGCGTTTCCATCGCCTTCGTCGGCCTGCTGGTCATCCTCGCCCTGATGCGTGTCGACTGGAATTTTCGCGGCAAGCTCAAAGTGGTGATGCTGCTGGGCCTGATCAACTCGGGGATTCCGGCAACGTTCTATTCGCTGGCTGCCCAGGTGCTGCCAGCCGGTTACTCGGCGATTTTCAATGCCACCACGCCACTGATGGGGGTGTTGATTGGCGGTTTGTTCTTCAGCGAAAAACTCACCCTGGCCAAGGTCAGCGGTGTGTTCCTGGGACTGCTCGGCGTGGGCATCCTGACCCGCGCCGGCCCGGTGGCCTTCGACCTGCAACTGCTGATGGGCGCCCTCGCCTGCCTGCTTGCCACCACTTGCTATGGCTTCGCCGGTTTCCTCACCCGGCGTTGGCTCGATCATCAAGGTGGCTTGGACAGCCGTCTCTCGGCCCTGGGCAGCATGTTCGGTGCAACGGTGTTTTTGCTGCCGCTGTTTGGCTACAGCGTCATCAGCCAGCCGCCGGCCAGTTGGGGCGGTTGGAGCGTCTGGCTGTCCTTGCTGGGACTGGGGCTGGTGTGCACGGCGCTGGCGTACATCCTTTATTTCCGGCTGCTCAGTTCCATCGGCCCGGTCAAGTCGATGACCGTGACTTTCCTGATCCCGCCATTCGGCGTGTTGTGGGGCGCGTTGTTGCTGGATGAGCCGTTGGGCATGGCGCATGTGTATGGCGGGTTGTTGATTGCAGCAGCGCTGTGGTTGGTGTTGAAGCCTGGGGTGTCTAGCCGGTAGTCCGTTGGCATGGCCGAAAAGCTTCGCGAGCAAGCCCGCTCCCGCAGGTTATTCGCAATCCTTGTGGGGGCGGGCTTGCTCACGAAAGCGGTAGTGCAATTACCTGATACCTATCCTATAGGCTAGCGGCTCTTACGAAACACAAACACCAACCCCACGATGATCAGCACCATCCCCAGCAAGCTCAACAACGCCAACCGGTTGCCGAACACCAGGTAGTCCATGATCGCCGTCACCGCTGGCACGAGATAGAACAGGCTGGTCACGTTGACCAGGTTGCCCCGGGCAATCAGCCGGTACAGCAACAGCGTCGCCAATACCGACACCACCAGCCCCATCCACAGCACCGGCCCGAAGAACCCCATGCTGTATTCGAAGTGAAACGGCTGGAACGGCACGAACACCGCGCACAACACGAGCCCGGCAAGGTACTGCACCGGCAGCGTGCCCAGCGGATTGTCGGTGATGCGTTTCTGCATGATGGAGCCTGCCGTCATGCTCACCAGCGCCAGCAACCCGCACAGCATGCCCGCCAGGGACATGCCGGCCAGGCCGATGCCCTGGAACACCACCATGACCAACCCCACCAATCCCAGCGCCAGGCCGAACATCCGCTGCCAGGAACGCTGGCGCTCCATGAGCACCACGGTAAGGATTGGCTGCACGCCCATCAACGTCGCCATTACACCGGGGGTGACGTTCAGTTGCAGCGCCAGCAGATAGAAAATCTGGTAGGCGCCCAACAACACCAACCCCGTCGCTGCCGCGTACAGCATCGCCTTGCCCGTGCTGGGGAGCTTGAACTTCAGCATAGGAATCAACAGCACCAGCGCGCACAAAGCGATGGCAAAACGGATCAGCAGGAAGGCGAAAGGTGACGCGTGGGCCAGGCCCAGTTTGGAAAAGATCGCCCCGCTGCTCCACAGCAGAACGAACAGGCTCGTGGAAGCCGTCGCCAATAAGGCGTTTTTGGAAAAGGAAAACATGAAAACCACCTGTAGTCAGGCATTAAGCCAACTCAGCCGAAGCTGAAATCCAGTCGTTTTTTCAGGCGGGCACAGGGAACGGCAACCGTTGCCGATCAGCCCTGAACGCCAACACCCGGCGGTGATACGCAGGCGTATACCGGTGAGCGACTGACAGGTGGAGGGTATTGACCGATCTGCTCAGGCGACCTATTCCCGCACGGCACGACGCCAGCGTAGAACGCTGGAACCACGACCGCGGTGAATGGAAATGCAGGCATGAGCCGATCTCTTGGAGGATGGGTCCGAAAACCGAGCGCTGACTATAACCAGCGCCCGTTGTGTAACGCAATGTTTAAACAAACAACCAATAACCCAGTGCCGTCAGCACGGCTACGGCCAGCACAGGGCGCATCACCCGATACGCCTTGGGATGCCTGCGCTTGAATTGCTTGACCCGACCGCTGATACCGTCGCTGAACGACTTGCTCCAGGCATAGGCCTGGTTGATGCCGCCGACGCGTTCGTCGTCGAGGTTTTGCGGCGCGGTCGCGCGGCCGAGAAACGCGCTGATGGTGCGGTTGACGCGGGCCATCAGGCGGCTTTTCAAGGGCCGCTCGACGTCACAAAACAAGATGACGCGGGTCTGCGGGGTTTCGTTCTTGACCCAGTGCACATAGGTTTCATCGAACATGACGTCTTCGCCATCGCGCCAGGCATAGATCTGACCGTCAACGAAAATCCGACAATTCTCGGAATTGGGCGTGGACAGCCCCAGGTGATACCGCAACGAACCGGCGAAGGGGTCTCGATGGGGGTTCAGGTGGCTGCCACCCGGCAGCAGGGCAAACATTGCGCCCCGGACGTTGGGGATCCGGCTGACCAGCTCGACCGTCCTGGGGCATAACAACTCGGCAGACGGCAGCGGTTTGTCGTACCACTTGAGGTAGAAACGCTTCCAGCCTTTCTTGAAAAACGAGCCGAAACCGGCGTCATTGTTTTTCTCGGCAGCCCGAATGTAACCCTCGTCGAACAGGTGCATGGCCTCGTCGCGGATCACTTGCCAGTTATCCTTGAGCACATCCAGCTCGGGAAATTGGCTGCGATCCAGGTAAGGTTTGGAGGGCACGCCGGAGAACAGATACATCAGCGCGTTATAAGGGGCGAACAGCGCCGAATGGTTGACGAACTGGCGCAATACCGGCAAACGCGCCTTGCCACGTAAATGCACATAAAGCGTACTGCCCATGAACAGCAACAGTACCGAGGACTTGGCGATAAACGAAACGGTCATGTCAAAGCTCCTTCTCGAAACCACTGACGCAACGCCAACTGCCCGACGTAGCCAGGGGCCATGCTAAACACCCATGGCCCGGGTAAAAACCGTCTGACGCAACATTCTCTGTTGAGTAAAACGCAACAATCACCTTCTAACACGCGTCACCTGAACCTTGGCTGACGCGCTTTCAAACGTGCCTCGCTACATGGCGCCTACCGCCATATCCGGCCTGCGGTTACTGCTGGGTCTCCTGCTCGGTAAACAGATCGCTGAACAGCATGCTCGACAGGTACCGCTCGCCCGAGTCCGGCAGGATCACCACGATGGTCTTGCCCTGCATTTCCGGCTTTTCCGCCAAGCGTGCCGCCACGGCCATCGCCGCGCCGCAGGAGATACCGCACAGGATGCCCTCTTCCTGCATCAAGCGCAGGGCCATGGCCTTGGATTCTTCATCGGTCACCCGCTCGACCTGATCGACGATCGACAAATCGAGGTTCTTCGGCACGAAACCCGCGCCGATGCCCTGGATCTTGTGGGGGCTGGGCTTGATTTCCTGCCCAGCCATCGCCTGGGTAATCACCGGCGAAGCCTCGGGCTCCACCGCCACCGACAGGATCGGTTTGCCGCACGTATTCTTGATATACCGTGAGACCCCGGTAATCGTTCCGCCCGTGCCCACGCCCGCGACCAGCACGTCGACCGCGCCATCCGTATCGTTCCAGATTTCCGGGCCAGTGGTTTTCTCATGGATCGCCGGGTTTGCCGGATTGTCGAACTGCTGCGGCATGAAATATTTCGACGGGTCGCTGGCCATGATCTCGGCGGCTTTCTCGATGGCTCCTTTCATGCCCTTGGCGGGCTCGGTGAGCACCAGCTCCGCGCCCAGGGCCTTGAGCACCTTGCGCCGTTCGATGCTCATGGACGCAGGCATGGTCAGCATCAATTTATAGCCACGGGCGGCGGCCACGAATGCCAGGCCGATACCGGTATTACCCGAAGTTGGTTCGACGATGGTCATGCCCGGCTTGAGTTTGCCAGTGCTTTCGGCGTCCCAGATCATGTTGGCGCCAATCCGGCATTTAACTGAATAACCCGGGTTGCGCCCTTCGATTTTCGCCAGGATGGTCACGCCACGCGGGGCGATGCGATTGATCTGCACCAGTGGCGTATTGCCAATGGAATGGGCGTTGTCAGCGTATATACGACTCATGACCGGGTCCTTGAATGCAGAGGGAATTTAGCGCTTAAAGGTAAGCCTGTTACCCAAGGGCGTCCAGTTGCACCGAACGTTCCAGTTGTTACAGGAGTCAATGACTTTAACAACGGAGACTACTGTCATGAAGCGTCGATACAGCTGGCCACTGTGGGCTTTCGTCGCCATCGTTGCGCTGCTGGTGGCCCTGCATTTCGCCTTGCCCTACCTGGTACGCGACTACCTGAACGACAAGCTGGCGGACATGGGCGATTACCGCGGCCAGGTCGTCGATGTCGACCTGGCGCTCTGGCGCGGCGCCTATCGGATCAACGGCCTGAGGATCGTCAAGGTCGACGGCAAGGTCCCGGTGCCATTCGTCGATGCTCCGCTGGTCGACCTGTCCGTGAGCTGGCACTCGCTGTGGTATGACCATGCGGTGGTGGCGGAAGTGGAGTTCGCCCGTCCCGAAGTCAACTTTGTCGATGGCGGCGCCAACCGGCAGGATTCCCAAACCGGCCAGGGCACCAACTGGCGCGAGCAACTGGAAAAACTGCTGCCCATCACCTTCAACGAAGTGCGTATCCGGGACGGCAAGGTCACCTTTCGCAATTTCAATTCCAAGCCGCCGGTCAACCTGAGGGCCACCGACGTCAACGCCAGTTTCTACAACCTGACCAATGTGGTCGACACCGAAGGCAAGCGCGACGCCCGCTTTGAAGGCAAGGCCCTGGTGGCCGAACATGCGCCCCTGGAGATGCAAGCCACCTTCGACCCCCTGAGCAATTTCGAAGACTTCGATTTCCGCCTTCGGGCGACGAACATCGAACTCAAGCGCCTGAATGATTTCGCCGCGGCCTATGGCAAATTCGATTTCAATGCCGGCCATGGCGACCTGGTGGTCGAGGCCGAAGCCGACAACGCCAAGCTCAGCGGCTACATCAAGCCACTGCTGCGTGATGTCGACGTGTTCGACTGGCAGCAGGACGTGGAAAACCAGAACAAGAACATCTTCCGCTCGGTCTGGGAAGCCCTGGTTGGCGCAGGCGAAACGGCCCTCAAGAACCAACGCAAGAACCAATTCGCCACCCGGGTGGAACTCAGCGGCAATGTCCACCAGCAGGACATCAGCGCCTTCGAAGCTTTCCTGCAGATCCTGCGCAACGGTTTCGTCCAGGCCTTCAATGCCCGCTACGAGCAGCCGCCGCCCTCAAAGGATTAGGTTTGGCGCCGATCTT
The DNA here is from genome assembly GCF_035751725.1 of Pseudomonas frederiksbergensis. Classification (GTDB taxonomy): domain Bacteria; phylum Pseudomonadota; class Gammaproteobacteria; order Pseudomonadales; family Pseudomonadaceae; genus Aquipseudomonas; species Aquipseudomonas frederiksbergensis_A. The sequence goes on from NZ_CP142104.1 coordinate 4,374,504, forward strand.
CCAGCGCAGTAGACATGCCATCGAATGTATCGCCAAATTGGCGATACGAAATGCTGGCAAGGCGCCGAGACTGAGTCAACATGTGACGCCCCATTCAGAGACTGAATACAGCGTCTGCGTTCACAGTCGGCGGGGCCTCGCGGTATAGTCGGGCACGCTATTTATTTCGCGCGCCCCGCCTCGCCGGGCCGACGACACGTTCGAGGAAATTGCAGATGAAGTTCGAAGGCACCAGCGCCTACGTGGCCACCGATGACCTGAAACTGGCCGTGAACGCCGCCATCACCCTGGAACGGCCGCTGCTGGTCAAGGGCGAGCCGGGCACCGGCAAGACCATGCTCGCCGAACAATTGGCCGAGTCCTTCGGCGCGCGCCTGATCACCTGGCACATCAAGTCCACCACCAAGGCCCACCAAGGCCTGTACGAGTACGACGCGGTCAGCCGCCTGCGGGACTCGCAGTTGGGCGTGGACAAGGTCCATGACGTGCGCAACTACCTGAAGAAGGGCAAGCTCTGGGAAGCGTTCGAGTCCGAGGAGCGGGTGATCCTGCTGATCGACGAAATCGACAAGGCCGACATCGAGTTCCCCAACGACCTGCTGCAGGAACTCGACAAGATGGAGTTCTACGTCTACGAGACCGACGAAACCATCAAGGCCAAGCAGCGCCCGATCATCATTATTACCTCCAACAACGAAAAAGAACTGCCGGACGCCTTCCTGCGCCGCTGCTTCTTCCACTACATCGCCTTCCCCGACCGCGTCACCCTGCAAAAAATCGTCGATGTGCATTACCCGGACATCAAGAAGGACTTGGTCAGCGAAGCGCTGGACGTGTTCTTCGACGTTCGCAAGGTGCCGGGCCTGAAGAAAAAACCTTCCACTTCCGAACTGGTGGACTGGCTCAAGCTGCTGATGGCCGACAACATCGGCGAAGCGGTGCTGCGCGAGCGTGATCCGACCAAGGCCATTCCACCGCTGGCCGGCGCCCTGGTCAAGAACGAACAGGATGTGCAACTGCTTGAGCGCCTGGCGTTCATGAGCCGTCGCGGCACCCGCTGATCCTCTTCGTTTAACAAGAGCGAGGGCGATTGCCATGCTGCTTAACCTGTTCAATGAGATGCGCGCCGCCAAGGTGCCCGTGTCGGTGCGTGAACTGCTGGACCTGATCAACGCGCTTAAACAGCGGGTGATCTTCGCCGACATGGACGAGTTCTATTACCTGTCCCGGGCGATCCTGGTGAAGGACGAACGGCATTTCGACAAGTTCGACCGGGCGTTTGCCGCCTACTTCAACGGCCTGGAGAAACTCGACGATCACCTCCAGGCGCTGATTCCCGAGGACTGGCTGCGCAAGGAATTCGAGCGCTCGTTGACCGACGAGGAACGGGCGCAGATCCAATCCCTGGGCGGCCTGGACAAGCTGATCGAAGAATTCAAGAAGCGCCTGGAAGAACAGAAGGAACGTCACGCCGGGGGCAACAAGTGGATCGGCACCGGCGGCACCAGCCCATTCGGCTCCGGCGGTTTCAACCCCGAAGGCATTCGGGTCGGCGACGCCGGCAAGCGCCAGGGCAAGGCCGTGAAGGTCTGGGACCAGCGCGAATACAAGAACCTCGACGACCAGGTGGAGTTGGGCACCCGCAACATCAAGATCGCTCTGCGCCGCTTGCGCAAGTTCGCCCGCCAGGGTGCGGCCGAAGAGTTGGACATCGACGGCACCATCGACCACACCGCCCGGGACGCCGGGCTCTTGAACATCCAGATGCGCCCGGAGCGCCGCAACACCGTCAAGTTGTTGCTGCTGTTCGACATCGGTGGCTCGATGGATGCCCACGTGAAGATCTGCGAAGAACTGTTTTCGGCCTGCAAGACCGAGTTCAAGCACCTGGAGTACTTCTACTTCCACAACTTCGTCTACGAATCGGTGTGGAAGAACAACCTGCGCCGCACCTCGGAACGCACCTCGACCCAGGACTTGCTGCACAAGTACGGCGCCGACTACAAAGTGATCTTCATCGGCGACGCTGCCATGGCGCCTTATGAAATCACCCAGGCCGGCGGCAGCGTCGAGCACTGGAACGAAGAAGCCGGTTATGTGTGGATGCAGCGCTTCATGGAGAAGTACAAGAAGCTCATCTGGATCAACCCGTACCCCAAGGACACCTGGGGCTACACCGCCTCGACCAACATCGTGCGCGAATTGGTGGAAGACCGGATGTATCCGCTGACGTTGCGGGGGTTGGAGGAAGGGATGCGGTTTCTTTCCAAATAAAGTCTTCCGGTGCCTGTAAGGGCCTCTTCGCGAGCAAGCCCGCTCCCACACTGGATCTGCGTCGCACAGCAGATTCCTTGTGGAAGCGGGCTTGCTCGCGAAGCTGTTAGCGCTTGGAAAACACCTGCAAACACTCCACCTGTTGCCGATGCGCAACCGCCTGCACCACCGGCCGCAACCGCACCTGCGCCCCCGGCAGGCATTGCGCCAGCCGGGCCAGGGACAGCGGCGTCAACGCACCCAGGCGTGGATATCCGCCAATGGTTTGCCGATCATTGAGCAGCACGATCGGCTGGCCGTCCGGCGGCACCTGCACGGCACCGAGCGGAATACCCTCGGAGATCATTGCCGGCCCCTGATATTCCAACGCTGTGCCCAGTAACCGCATACCCATGCGGTCGGCGCGACTGTCCAGCGTCCACGCAGTGTTGAACGCATCGAAGAGGCTGCGTCCGCTGAATGCGCCATTCTGCGCGCCGAGGATCAGGTCCAGCGGCTGCGCTTGCTGGAAATCTGGAATTCGCACATGCGGCATGGGCCGCGGTGTCGCCGGGCCTGAATAGCTCAAATGCTCGCCGCGACAGAGCGCCCGCCCCCGCCCATCCAGGCCACCGAGTTCCTCGCGCACCACGGTCGCCCGACTACCCAATACCGCAGGCGCATCAAAACCACCGGGGGCCGCCAGGTAGGCCCGGGCACCGAGCACGGGTTGAGTGAGAGCCAGCACCTGGCCTTTGCGCAAGCTGAAGAAACGCCACGATGCCACGCCCTGGCCGTCTATCCGCGCCCCCAGGTCCGCCCCGGCCAGCGCCAGCACACAATCATCTTCGGCCACCACGGTAAAGCCACCCAGGGTGATCTCCACCACCGCCGCGTCCAGGTCATTGCCGAGCATCCAGTTGGCCCATGCCATCGACAACCAATCCGCCGCGCCGCCCTGGGTCACGCCCAGGTGCCTCACGCCGAACCGGCCGGCGTCCTGCAACAGGCACAGCGGGGTGCTGGCCTCGATCAACAACCGGCTCATGCCTGGGCCTCCAACGGTGTGTCGTCGCCACCCAAGGCAATGAATTCGGCGTGATCCACGGGAGCAAAACGCACCGTGTCGCCGGGTTGCATCAGGCTGTAGCCATCGCGCTCGCGATCGAACAGTCTGGTCGGCGTGCGCCCGATCAGGTTCCAGCCACCGGGCGACATCACCGGATACGCCGCGGTCTGGCGCTCGGCAATCCCGACGCTGCCCGCAGCTACGCGTTTGCGCGGCGTGTCGAGGCGTGGGGCGGCCAGTGCTTCATCCACCAACCCCATGAAGGCAAAGCCAGGCGCGAAGCCCAAGGCAAACACTTGGTATTCGCGCTCGCTGTGTTGACGAATCACCTGCTCCACCGTCAGGCCGCTGCGACTCGCCAGCAGGCCCAACTCCGGCCCGACACTGGCGTCGTACCACACCGGCAGCACGTGGCATTGGCCGGCGGACCGGGCATCCGGTGACAGGTTATGCAGCGCCTCGTCGATCAATTCGCGCGCCTGGACCGGGTTCAGGGCGAGCAAATCATAATGCACCATCAATGTCGTGTAGGACGGGACCAGGTCGATCAAACGCTCGGCAAACACCGCTCGCAGGCGTTCGCTGGCGGCGAGCATCCACGGCATGTTGGCCTCGGCGATCCCATCGAACAGACGCACCATCAGGCAGTCCACCGCCACCACTTCCACCCGTGGCTTCATGGCGCACTCTGCCGGTCCAGGGCTTCGCGGATGCGTTGCACGGCCGCCACGGAGCTGGCGTTGTCACCGTGCACGCACAGGGTGTTGGCCTTCAGGTGCAAGACACTGCCGTCGCTGGCGGTCAAGGCATCGCCACGGGCGATGGTCAACGCCTGCTCGATGATGATTTCGGGGTCATGGTGCACCGCGCCCGGCGCTTGCCGTGAAACCAGGCGGCCGGCACTGTCATAAGCGCGATCGGCGAAGGCTTCGAACCACAGAGTCACGCCGTACTCGTCGCCCAAGGCCTGGGCGGCGTGGTTGTCCCGGGTCGCCATGAGCATCAACGGCAGGTGCCGGTCGTACGCCGCGACGGCCTGGATCACCGCGCGCAGTTGCGCCGGGTTGGCCATCATGTCGTTGTACATCGCCCCATGGGGCTTGACGTAGCTGACGCGCCCGCCCTGGGCTCGGCAGATACCGTCGAGGGCGCCGATCTGATAGTGCAGCAAGTCTTGCAGTTCCTGGGCGCCATAGGCCATGGAACGGCGGCCGAAGCCCGCCAGGTCCTGATAGGCAGGATGCGCGCCGATCTGTACGCCGTGGCTCAGGGCCAGGCTGACGGTCTTGCGCATGATGCTCGGGTCGCCGGCATGGAAGCCGCAGGCAATGTTGGCGCAATCGATGAAGGGCATCACTTCGGCGTCCAGACCCATGGTCCAGCTGCCGAAGCTTTCGCCGATATCGCAATTCAGTAGCAGGCGGTTCACGGTGAACGCTCCTGTAGGTTCTTTCTTCTTAGACCGTGGGATTTGCATCCCACAGGTTATCAGTTACTCGGCTTCCAACTGCTTGCCTTGGGTTTCCGGCAGACTCAGCGCCGCCAGTATCACCACGCCGTAGGACACCGCCGCGAACGCGCCGATACCCACGCTCAACGGTACTTTCTGGCTCAGGATACCGATCAACAGTGGGAACAGCGCCGCCACTGCCCGGCCGATGTTGTAGCAGAAGCCCTGGCCCGACCCCCGAATGCGCGTGGGAAACAGTTCGGTGAGGAACGAGCCCATGCCGCTGAACATCCCCGAAGCGAAAAAGCCCAGGGGAAAGCCCAACCAGAGCATCACGTTATTGCTCACCGGCACTTGGGTGTACAGCAGGACGATGGTGAACGAACCGATGGCGTACAGGACGAAGTTCTTCTTGCGCCCGAGGATGTCCGACAGGTACGCGCTGATGACGTAACCCACATACGACCCGACGATCACCATCGCCAGGTAGCCGCCGGTGCCCAGGACGCTCAGGCCACGCTCGTTCTTGAGAAAAGTCGGCAGCCAGGACGTGATCGCGTAGTAACCGCCCAGGGCACCGGTGGTCAGCAGCGAGGCACGCAGGGTGGTGAAGAGAATCCCAGGGGCAAAAATCTCGTAGAACTTCGCCGGATTTTCCGGCGTCAGCCGTGCCTTGGTCTGGTTGTAGACCTCCGGATCCTTGACCAACCGGCGGACAAAAATCACGAACACCGCTGGCACGATGCCGAGGATGAACAGTGCGCGCCAGGCGTCTTCCGGCGGCAACACCGAGAACAGCAGCGCATACAGGATCGCGGTCATGCCCCAGCCCAGCGCCCAACCCGATTGCACCATGCCCACCGCTTTACCGCGGTCCTTGGCGCGAATGACTTCGCCCATCAACACCGCACCGGCCGTCCATTCGCCGCCGAAACCGAAGCCCATCAAGGTTCGTGCGATCAACAATTGTTCGTAGTTCTGGGCAAAGCCGCACAGGAAGGTGAAGAACGCGAACCACAGCACCGTCAGTTGCAGGGTACGGACCCGGCCGATGCGGTCGGAGAGAATGCCCGCCACCCAGCCGCCGATGGCCGACGCGATCAAGGTACTGGTGTGGATCAGGCCTGCCTGGCCAGTAGTGATGCCCCACATCGCAATCAGGGTCGGCACCACGAAACTGAGCATTTGCGTGTCCATGCCGTCCAGGGCGTAACCGATCTTGCAGCTCCAGAAGGTGCGACGTTCCTGCTGGTTGATGTTGCGGTACCAATCGAACGGGCCGGACCGGGCCTGGGGTTGGGGGACGCCGAGCGTGTCGGGTGCACTCATGGTGGTTCTCCACGGTTTTATTGTTGTGAGTCTCGACGACGCAGACGTGGAGACCGTTGCCCCGATTCTTGAGCGCGCAGCCGATCTCGTCCAACGAATAAAACCTTGGCCGGGTCATAAGAAAAATTTGATAGGACGGTACATCGCCAGGATAGCGGACCGCTCTTGTGGTGAGGGAGCTTGCTCCCTCACTACAGCAAGCTCACTGATCCATCGAGTCAGAGCCCGCGCAGGTCGCGCTCTTCGATCGGCCGGCCCTGGCGCAGGCGCTTGCCGCCCAATACCACCCAGTCGATCAGGCGGAACAGGCATTCCAGGCCGAACGACAGCAACATCGCACCGCTGATGCCCCAGATCATTGCTTCGGGAGTCAGCAGGATCTGGTAGCTGTAGCCGTTCCAGGTCTCCTTGCGGATGTCCGGATCGGCGGCCAGCGCCACTTGCAACAGGCGGATGTACCACGGGCCTTGCATCGCCTGGAACTGCTTGTCCAGTGCCTGCTGGCGCACGAGCAAGGTGTTCAGGCTGTCGGCGTCACTGCGAAAGATCGGGTCTTCGCTGGCGCGGTAATGGGCCACCAAGGCCTGCATGTCACCCTTGAAGAATTGATTGGCGGTGCCCTGGAACCCCTGGAGACCGGTTTGCGCCTCGATCAGGTGAGCCTCGACCCGCTTGGCGTAATCATTGATGAACCCCGGCACCTGGACCCCCACCAGCAAGCCCACCGCGAACAGCACCAACCGTAGATAACTGAGCAACATAACGTGACGTCCTTATTCGGTCCGGCCGTGGCTGACGCATTCGCCGCGTCGCCACAGGCTCCATTGGCCCGGTTCGTAGCGGGTCCAGGTTTCGTTTTCGGTCAAGGGTTCGGTGGCGATCACCGTGACCACATCGTTGGGCGTGGTTTCCGCCTGGAAATCGACGATAACGTCCACATCCTTGAGCCTCGCCGGGCCGAATGGCGCGCGACGGGTGATCTGGGCCAGTTTGGTCGAGCAATAGCAGAACAGCCAGTCGCCATCGCTGAGCAGGCAATTGAACACACCTTTGCTGCGGTATTCGGAGCAGGCCTCGACCAGCGACGGCAGCAACCGCTCCACCTCCACCGGCTCGGGGAAGGCCTGGCGCACGCGGTTGAGCAGGTCGCAGAAGGCCGCTTCGCTGTCGGTGTCGCCCACCGGGCGGTAGAAGCTCACGCCCGGCTGGAAATCGGCGAGCTGGCCGTTGTGGGCAAAACACCAGTTGCGGCCCCATAACTCACGCACGAACGGGTGCGTGTTGGACAGGCAGACCTTGCCGACGTTGGCCTGGCGGATGTGCCCGATCACCACTTCGCTCTTGATCGGATAACGCTGCACCAGGTTCGCCACTTCCGATTCGCTGCTGGCAGCGGGGTCCTGGAACAGCCGCAGGCCACGGCCTTCATAGAAAGCGATACCCCAACCGTCGCGATGCGGCCCGGTCTTGCCTCCGCGCTGCATCAGCCCGGTGAAGCTGAACACGATGTCGGTCGGCACATTGGCGCTCATGCCCAATAATTCACACATGCTCGAACCCTCGTTGGATTGGGCAGCCCGGTTACAGGCGCGGTTCGATACGCGAACGCTGGGGGTTGCTCGGCACGGGTGGACGGCCGTAACGGTCGTCACCAGCCACACCGAACGGCGGCTCGTCATCAGGCTCGGCAGCAGCGGCGGCTTTCGCGGCGGCGGCGCGTTCCTTGCGAGCCTTGGCAGCGCGTTCGATGGGCAAGCGGATCAGCACCACGATCAGATACAAGCCGAAGGCGATCATGGCGTACATGAGCAAGTCGGACGCGGCGCGCCATACGTTGTTGCCCACCTTGAACAACACGTCCAGGGCGACGATGGCCAAGGCCGGGGCGACCTTTTCCTTCACCGGGTCGACGATGGTGGGGCTGAACAGCAACACCGCCATCAGCAACCGCAGCGGCTCGCGCAACCAGCGCCACATGAAGCGGGTCATGCGCATCCATACCAGGAGGCAACCCAGGGCGGCGAAGGCGTACAGGCCCCAGGCAATCAGATAGTCGTTCTCGGTCATGGTGTCCATGGCAAGGCAGGCAAAGAGGCGCTTATAGTAACGGCTTTTCGCTCGTCAGGCTGCCCCGGCGTCTTGCGGATGCCCGGCAGGGTGAGTTTTTCGGTCCGACGACAGAACCGACCCCGCCAGCCACTTGTCCCTTTTCGTATTACGCTCGAGAGTTTCTCCATGCCCCGATCTGCCCACGTTTTCGACGCCCCGATAGCCCACAAAAACCCTGGTGTCGATCCCTATGCCTGGCTGCAGGACCGCGACACCGACGCCGTGCTCGAATACCTCAAGGCTGAAAACAGCTATCAGGAAGCGGTGCTTGCCGACCAGGCCGAGCTGCGCGAAACGCTGTTCCAGGAAATCAAGGGACGGATCCTCGAGACCGACCTGTCCCTGCCCTCGCCCTGGGGTCCCTACTTGTATTACACCCGCACCACCGCGGGCGACGAATACCCGCGCCATTACCGCTGCCCGCGTCCGGCGGACGACAGCCTGACCGTGGATCAGAGCCGTGAACAGTTGCTGTTGGACCCGAACGCCCTGGCCGGCGGCGGATTCTTTGCCTTGGGCGCGTTCAGCATCAGCCCCGACCACCAGCGCCTGGCCTACAGCCTGGATACCACGGGCGATGAGATCTACACGCTGTTCGTCAAGGAATTATCCAGCGACAAGGTCAGCGAACTGTCCTTCGAGAACTGCGACGGCAGCATGACCTGGGCCAACGACAGCCTGACGCTGTTCTTCGGCGAACTGGACGACACCCATCGGCCACACAAGCTGTTCCGCTATCGTTTGGATGGCACCGCCGCCGAAGAGGTATTCCATGAGCCGGACGGGCGTTTTTTCCTGCATTGCTACCGTTCGAGCTCCGAGCGCCAACTGATCCTGTCCCTGGGCAGCAAGACCACCAGTGAAGTCTGGGTGCTCGACGCGGCGCAACCGCAGCAGCCGTTTACCTGCGTAGCGCCACGGGTGGAGGACCATGAATACGACATCGATCACGGCCTGCTCGACGGTCAATGGACGTGGTTTATCCGCAGCAACCGCGACGGCATCAACTTCGCGTTGTACCAGGCCGCCGACACCGGCGAGGCGCCGACCGAGGCCGACTGGCAGAACCTGATCCCCCACAGCGATACGGTGATGATCGATGGCTTGAGCCTGAACGCCACGGCCATGACCTTGAGCCTGCGCGAAGGCGGCCTGCCCATTATCGAAGTTCACCCACAGGGCTTGCCGACATATCGGGTGCAATTGCCAGACGCGGCCTACAGCCTGCACGTACAGAACAGCCTCGAGTTCGCCAGCGAGCGTATCCGCCTGCGCTACGAGGCGCTGAATCGCCCGGCACAGATCCGCCAGTTGGACCTGGCCAGCGGCGATCAGGTCGTGCTCAAGCAAACCCCGGTCCTGGGTCCGTTCGATGCCGATGCCTACGTCAGTCAACGACTCTGGGCCACGGCGCCGGACGGCACGCAGGTGCCCATCAGCCTGGTGGTCAAGCGCGAAGCCCTGGGCCAGCCGGTGCCACTGTATCTGTACGGCTACGGCGCCTACGGCGAAAGCCTCGACCCGTGGTTTTCCCACGCGCGGCTGAGCCTGCTGGACCGCGGCGTGGCGTTCGCCATCGCCCATGTGCGCGGTGGCGGCGAATTGGGCGAAGCCTGGTATCGCGCCGGCAAACAAGAGCACAAGCACCACACCTTCAGCGACTTCATTGCCTGCGCCGAACACCTGGTCGCCAATGGCTTCACCACCGCCGACCAACTGGCGATCAGCGGCGGCAGCGCCGGTGGGCTGTTGATCGGCGCGGTGCTCAACCAGCGTCCGGAACTGTTCAAGGTCGCAATTGCCGAAGTGCCATTTGTCGACGTGCTCAACACCATGCTCGATCCCGAACTGCCATTGACCGTAACCGAATACGACGAATGGGGTAATCCGCAGGAGCCGGACGTCTATGATCGGATCAGGGCCTACGCCCCGTACGAAAACGTCCGCGCCCAGGCGTACCCGGCAATGCTGGTGATCGCTGGCTACAACGACAGCCGCGTGCAGTACTGGGAAGCAGCCAAGTGGGTGGCGAAGCTGCGGGCTACCAAGACCGACGACAACCCATTGCTGCTCAAGACCGAACTGGGCGCCGGCCATGGCGGCATGAGCGGTCGCTACCAGGGGTTGCGTGACGTAGCGCTCGAATATGCGTTTGTGTTGAAGGTTTTAGGGGTGGCCTGAGGAACTCTGTGGGATGGCCGGGTCTTAGCTCCATGCGCTGGGCCCGGGCATGGCACTGCCATAAGGGTTTGACTTACATTCAAGACAATCCACAACCGCAACAAACACAAGAAAAAAGACCGTCACGACATGTCAGAACCGACCTTACTGAACAACGAAATCCGCGACTGGCTGATGGACTGCGGTCTGTTCGACCAATTGCTGCCCGTCGATTTTGCCGCTGCGTCGGGTTACTTCAGCATCAGCACCGTCGCCCAGGGCGAGGCGATTTTCCGTGAAGGCGATGCGGGCAGCTTCATGTGCATCCTCCACACCGGACAGGTGGCCGTGCAGAAAACCGGCCCTGACGGTCAACCCGTCACTATCGCTACGCTGCGCAGCGGCCGGGCATTCGGCGAAATGGCGGTGCTTGACGGGGAACGGCGCTCGGCCAGTTGCATCGCCGCCACCCATTGCCAATTGCTGAACCTGGGCAAGGACTCCCTGGAAAAAATGCTCAACGACGCGCCCAAAGTCGCCGCCAAGATCATCCGCGCCCTCGCCGTTTCCCTGTCCAAGCGCCTGCGCATGGCGGACGGGCAGTTGCTCTCGCAGCAGGTCTAGCCCCCCGGCGACTTCGCCTTCGGCGGCTTGGGCTCCATTCCCGGTATCGGCTGGTCTTTCGGCGGTCGGGGCACCTCGATGGGCGGCAGCAGGGGCGGGCCGTTCCCTGGGGCCACCGTGGGCACTCCGCTGGGCGCAACCTTCGGATACGGCATGGGCGTGGCGGTGCCGGGAGAGCCGGGAATGCTCGGCGGCGCGACCGGAATCGTCGGTTGCTGGGCCTGGGCGCAACTTATCGAGAGCGCCGTCAGGGCAATGGCCGTTAGAATGATGCACTTCATCAATGGCTCCGTGGCTATTGTCTGCTTTCAGGCTAGCCCTTGCCGGGCCGGTCTGCTCTTTCCCCATGAGATTTCCATGAAACGTTTTGTTCTGCTCGACACCACGCCCATTCCCGACAACGGCGGTGCCTTGTGCCTGTTCGAGTACGGCGAGGACTTCGTGATCAAGATCCAGGGCGGCGACGGCGGGCAACTGATGAACACCCGCATGCACGGTTCCGAAGACGCCTTGGCCGAGATCCCATGCCGCAAAGTCGCCGGCCGCCCGGGGTCGCGCGTGTTGATTGGCGGCCTCGGCATGGGCTTCACCCTCGCCTCGGCCCTCAAGCACTTGGGCAAGAGCGCCGAAGTGGTGGTGGCCGAACTGGTGCCGGGCGTCGTGGAGTGGAATCGCGGTCCCTTGGGCGAAAAGGCCGGGCGACCGCTGTCGGACCCGCGCACGGTGATCCGCCTGGAAGACGTCGCCAAGGTGCTGCAAGCCGAGCCCCAAGGGTTCGACGCGATCATGCTCGATGTCGACAACGGTCCCGAAGGCCTGACCCAGAAGGCCAACAGTTGGCTGTATTCGGCCGGTGGCCTCGCCGCCTGTGCAAAGGCCCTGCGGCCCAAGGGCGTTTTGGCGGTGTGGTCGGCCAGCGCCGACCGGCAGTTTTCCGACAAGCTGAAGAAGGCCGGTTTCAAGGCCGAAGAGGTACAGGTCTTCGCCCACGGCAACAAAGGCACCCGCCACACCATCTGGATTGCCGAGAAGCTCAAGGGCTGAGCTAAACTCCAACCGTCATCCGTCTTTTCTACAAAGGTGAACCCATGAGTTCGTCCACCCCGCCGTCCAACACCGCCAAGCTGGACCGCATCCTCGCCGACGCCCAGCGCGACCGGGAAATGGGCTACCGCGACAAAGCCCTGAAAATGTACCCACACGTCTGCGGCCGCTGCGCCCGTGAATTTTCCGGCAAGCGCCTCAGCGAACTGACCGTTCACCACCGCGACCACAACCACGACAACAATCCCCAGGACGGCTCCAACTGGGAACTGCTGTGCTTGTATTGCCACGACAACGAACATTCGCGCTACACCGACCAGCAATACTTCGGCGACGGCTCCCTGAGCACCCCGAAGATCGCCAAGGCGACGCATAACCCGTTCGCCGCGTTGGCTGGGTTGATGAAGAAAGACGAGTGAACCTGCGGGCCGCCTTCACGAGCAGGCTCGTTCCCACATTGAATTTCGGCGTACGCAAAATCTTGTGGGAGCGAGCTTGCTCGCGATGGCGATCAAACAAACACCACATATCTCGAACCTGACCACCCTCCCCCGTTCCCGTATAATCACGCCTTTTCCCAAAGGCACTCCCGTCCGTGGCCAACAAACGCTACAGCTGCATCGGTCTGTTCAACCCCAAGTCACCGGAAAACGTCGGTTCGGTCATGCGCGCCGCCGGCTGCTACGGCGTGGCGTCGGTGTTCTACACCGGCAAGCGCTATGAACGCGCCGCCGACTTTGTCACCGACACCAAGAAAGTCCACTACGACATCCCGTTGATCGGCATCGATGACTTGAAGAAAATCCTGCCCCTGGGCTGCGTGCCGGTGGCCGTCGAACTGGTGGAAGGCGCCCGTCCCCTGCCCGAATACACTCATCCAGACCGCGCCCTGTATATCTTCGGCCCGGAAGACGGCTCGCTGGACAAAGACATCCGCGACTGGTGCGAAGACGTGATCTACATCCCCACCAACGGCTGTATGAACCTGGCAGCCACGGTCAACGTCGTGTTGTACGACCGCATGGCCAAAGGCAACAACACTCGCTCGGGACCGCAATTCCGCTGACCGGCGGGAAATTCCATGGAACGACGGATTCGCTCAGGCAGTCAGCTTTATACACATCCCCACACTGGAGACAGATCATGAGCGATAACAATCCGTTCGGGCCGGTTGAGACCACCCCTTTCCAATCCCGCAGCCCGCAGAACGTCCACGGCTGGGAGCGCATTGGCTCACTGGCTGGTGGGGTGCTGATGATGGGCAAGGGTCTACGTCGCGGCGGAGTGCTCGGCCTGGCTCAGCTGGCAATCGGCGGCATGGCCCTGGCACGGGGCATCACCGGGCACTGCTCGGCCAAAAGTATGCTGGAAAGAAATCGTCAGCATCTGCACGACGCCCGTGCTCGCATCGAGCAGGCCGGCGACGAACTGAGCCGCATGAAGGCCAATGCCGAGGCGGCGACTGGCACGGCTACGGTGACGGGGAATGATTCGTTGGTTTCGCCTAAGGCTGGGCTCTGAATTTGCCCCGGAGCAAGTTTTCTTCCATAGAAGTTTGAGAATTGCACAGTCTCGTGGCGAGGGAGCTTGCTCCCGCTTGACCGGGCTGGCGCTCCATTGCGAAGCGCTCATCGGCTTTTTTTGGGGCCGCTGCGCGCCCCAGCGGGAGCAAGCTCTCTCGCCACAACAGCTTCCAGGCCATCGCGCGAAACTGTGGGGCTTGTTCGCGAAAACTGTATTACTGAAGCAACCGCGTATCCAGAACACTGGAGCCCCCACCGAGGATGCTCTCGCTGAGCTGCACGAACTCCGCGGTATCCACCGTCTCCAGCCGCATCGCCCCTTGCAGCACATCATCGAGCGAGCGCTTGTTGCGGGTCTTCAGGCGAATCTCCCGGTCAAGCTCCTGCAATAGCAGCACCGCCCTGGACACCATCGCCGGGCTCACCTGCTCGCCGCGCAAAGTGCTGACGCCCTTGCTGTCACGGGCGAGTCGATCGTTCAAGGCCTGATAACGCTCGTCGCTCATGCCGCCAGCGCGGCGCAGCAGTTCGATGGCGTAGTACTCGTTGAGCCCTTCGCTGATCCAATCACTGCGATCATCGTCGTTGATGCGCGCCAGCACTTGCATCAGTTCGCGCAGCAAAGGACTGCTGCCCCGTTCGCTGACCAGCGCTGGGCGGCTGTGCAGATAGATCGATTCGCGACCGCCCTTCGCGCCACGCCACAACGGATCGCCGGCGCCGACAATCAGCAACTTGGCGGGATGGCGCGGCACCACCGCCTGCACCTGCGGCCAGACAAAGGTCAGCAGCGTCAGGACATCCATCCTGCGCATGCCCTGGCTCTTGGGCGAAGCCACCGTCACATCAGTTTCGCCCAGGCGCGTGCGGCGACTGCCAAGCTTGCCTGCAAGCATCCAACCCGTAGGTCGGTCGAACAGGCGCGAGGGATTATCGATACGAAAACGTTGCTTGCCGATACGCGGCCAGGCCGTCTCGATGCTTTGCCAGCCGCTCGGCAATTCGAACGCCAGGCGAGACACCAACTCCACGCCGTCCTGCTGATCCAGCTTCGCCGGCGGTACCAGGTCATCACCTCGCAGCAGCGCCCAGCCGGGGGTCATGCGGGTTTCGAAGGCACCGTTCTTGCGCGACTCGCTCAGGCGCACGCGGTACGTCAGGCTGGCCTTGTCGGCAGCCGGACGCCAAACGCCGCGTGATGCCTGGCCAGGCGTGAACTGCCATTGACCGTCGGCCTTGAAGTCGCTGTAGCGCCCGTCGTCGCCGAGGTCGAAATCCAGGCTTCGCACCGCCGAGCCTCGGGCCAAGGTGAGGCGCACCTCGGCCTGGTCGCTCTGCGGCAACAAGTGCACGTGATAATCCAGATCGACTTTCTGCGCCGCCCACAACGGTCCGCACATCACCAGCAGCCCCACCGCCAGTACCTGTTTAAATCCTGCAGCCATGGGCATTCCCCGTGATGCGATGTCTTTGGTTCAGCCAGCGCGGAAAATCAAATGATCTTCCCAGTCGTCTTCAGCCACGCTGCCTTCGGCCAGCATGCGCCCGGACTGGGAGATGCGTTCGTGATGCACGGCATCCCGGTCGCCACAGACCAAGTGATGCCACAACGGCAAATCCTTGCCCTCGCTGACCAGGCGATAACCGCAGGTCGGCGGCAGCCACTTGAACTGATCGGCCCTGCCAGGCGTGAGCTGGATGCAATCGGGGACGAAGTCGCGGCGGTTGGGGTAGTCGGTGCACTGGCAGGTTTTCAGGTCCAGCAGTTTGCAGGCGATGCGTGTGTAGTAGACGGTGTTGTCGTCTTCGTCTTCGAGCTTTTGCAGGCAGCAAAGGCCACAGCCGTCGCACAGCGATTCCCACTCCTGCGGATCGAGCTGATCGAGGGTTTTGCGTATCCAGAACGGTTCGACTTTGGCGGCCATGGCTCGAGCATCAACATCACGTGGTGAAAAGGCCGACAGTCTAGTGCCGGGGCCTCTTGAGGCCAAGCGTCGGCGACTGTCGGTAGCAGGGACTTGTCAGGCCACGAAGCCCGCGCCACGGTGGCTCATAGGCCCAGAGTAACTTTGAGCTTAGTAGCCTCGGGCGAAATCCACTTCCCCACGCAGCGCCTCACCGGCCTGGTAGGCGCGCACGTTCTCCAGGAACAACTGCACCATCATCGGCGGCGAGGTCGGTGCCGAACTGTGGCCGGTCAACAGCAGCCCCCAGGCCGTCCAGAACGGATGCCGCTGTGGCAACGGCTCCTGGCGACACACGTCGATGACCGCACCGGCCAGATGCCCTTCCTTCAAGGCTTGCACCAGGTCTGCGTCGACCACGGCCACGCCACGGCCGACATTGATAAACAACCCGGTGGGCTTGAATCGCTTGAACAGCGCGGCGTCGTAGATGTCATGGGTGTCCGGGGTATTCGGCAGCAGGTTGATCACGTAGTCCGCTTCGCCCACCAGCCGTGGCAAGTCAGCCAGCGCACCGACTTCGATAAACGGCGCCAACTCACGGGCTTCGCTGGCGATGCCATACAAATGCACGCCAAACGGCATCAGGAACTGCGCCACGCGCTGGCCGATATCGCCGGTCCCGACGATCAACACCTTGCGCCCCGCCAGGCTTTGCCCCTGGCGGTTGTCCCACTTGCGCTCCACCTGGCTGACCAGTCGCGCCAGCACTTCGCGTTCATGCCCGAGCATATAGGTGAGGACATATTCGGCCATCACCTGGCCAAAGATGCCGACTGCGCGGGTCAGGCGATAATCGCGATTCAAGCCCTCTGCCAAGAGCGGCGTGATGCCCGCCCAGGTCGATTGCAACCAACGGGGCTGGTGCCCTTGACGCAATAGCGTCGCCAAGAGATCAGGCTGGCCGAGCCAGACCGGGCAGTCGGAGGCGAGCCGCGACAGTTCGGCAGAGTCGCCGCTGGTCAGCACCTCGATATCGGGTGCAGCCTGGCGCAGGAGCTGGGCATAAACCGCGTGGTCGTGTTCGGCAATCAGAACGCGCATGAATCAAACCTTTCAAAAACAGTACAGACGACCGCTGACAGAGTATCGCTCCATCCTTGCGGCCTATCGCCAATAATCATTTTTCATTTCAAGGGGCGCCTGGACAGGCGCCCCGCGCATTGTCAGACCGGATCGTTGCGTCGCAGCAACTCTTCAGGCAGATGCTCGATGTACTCGTCTTCGGCCGGCGGCATTTGCAGGTGATAGCCCTGGGTATCGAGATTCTCCAGCACCTTGGCGATGTCCTCACGGGACAACTGGCGCTCCGGGCTCAGCACCAGGTCGAACGCGTGGATAGCCTTGCCAAAGGCCGCCATCAACGGCTCCGGCACACGGGCCAACGCGTCGCTCTTGAGCACATACAGGTACATCTCGTTTTTCTTCGAGCTTCGATAAATGGAGCAGATACGTTTCAAGGCTGTTCTCCGGCGGTGGCCAGGCTGTCGAGCAACGCCTGGCCCATCAACTCGCGACGCCAGCCACGCAGCGAGTCGGGCAATTGGTAGGGACCTTCTGGGAAGCCGCTCTTGATCAAGGCTTCGAGGGTCTTCTTGCGCAGCATCAGTTCCGGGGCAACGCCCAGGCGCTCGGCTTCAGCCTGCCCCAGCGCCTTGAGGCGCTTGAGCAGCGCCGAGGCCTCGATGGGCAACGGTTCGGCCACGGCGGGTGGCCACTGCTCCGGCGGCACGCTGCCGGCGCGCTTGATCAGGTCCAGCAGGAACTCACCGTCCTGACGTACGGTACGCGGGTGCATGTCTTCGATTTTCGCCAGCGCGCCGAGGTTATCCGGTTGGGTGCGGGCCAAGGGCCATAGCGAATGCTCGCGGATAATCCGGTTGCGCGGCAAATCCCGAGCCCGCGCTTCGCGCTCGCGCCAGGCACACAGTTCGCGTAGCACGGCCAATTGCGCACGGGACAGTTTCCAGGCCAGCTTGGCCTCGCGGTAGACCTCATAGGGGTCCACTTCGCGGCGCAAGTTGGCGACCAGTTCGGCGCCATCTTCCAGCACCCAGGCGTACTTGTCCTCGGAAAGCTTCGGGCGCAGTTCTACGAACACTTCAGCCAGGTGCACCGCGTCCTCCGCGGCGTAGCTGATCTGTGTCTCGGACAAGGGGCGCTGCAACCAGTCGGAACGCGTCTCGCCCTTGGGCAACTCGATGCCCAGCACTTCCTGCACCAACCGCGAATACCCCATGGAAAAACCCAGGTTCAGGTAGGCGGCGGCCAGTTGGGTGTCAAACAGCGGCGCAGGCAGGCTGCCGGTCAGGCGTAGCAGGACTTCGAGATCTTCGCTGCAGGCGTGCAATACCTTGAGCACCGCCGGGTTCTCCAGCAGCGCGGCCAAGGGTTGCCAATTGTCGATGGTCAAGGGGTCGATCAGGTATGCACTTTTGCCATCGCCAATCTGCAGCAAGCCGGCGATGGGATAAAAGGTGTCGACCCGCATGAATTCGGTGTCGAGGGCGACGAACGGCAACTGTTGCCATTCGGCGCAAAACCGAGCGAGGCTATCGTTGTCGCGAATCCAGTGAATATCGATGGCCACACGGCTCTCCCTTGAAGAATGGCGCGCAGTATATATCGCCGTCGGCGATTGCGAGCATCTACGGAGCAAGAGCTTGAGAGAAATCGCCTACGCAATCGCAAGAATAGTCCTACATCGAAAATTAACTGACCTTACGTAGTACATAAACCCGTTTCACGGCAAAACCAGGAAGGAAATCCTGATACCACAGGATGGAGAAACCGGCCTGCAGGAACTCCGCCTCGACGTCGCTCCTGTCAGCCAGGACTTGGCGCGGCGCTTGGCCGATGTTGAATTGCCCTTCGATCCGGACCGACACGATCACTGTGTCGCGACTGACCCGATGAAACTCTCGCAACAGGGCCAGGCGATGTTCGCGGGCCTTGATGTGCAGAAACAATTGCAGACAGAAAATGCAATCCACCGCATTGCCCGACAACCCAAGGGTAAACGCCGAGCTGGGGAAGGTCTTGACCCGCTTGAGCAATGCGCCAGGGTGATGGCTGCGGGCATGATCGAGCGTGTCCGGCGAGGGGGCCGCCGCGAGGATGACCCGGTTGGCATGTTCGGCCAGCACAGGCCAGAACCGCCCCGCCCCGCACGCGACATCCAGCACCAGCCCCGGCTCACCGGCGACTTTCATGGCGTTGCGCACCAGCTGTTCGTCACGCCAGAAGGTCAGGCGCAAACGGCGCGGCACTGGCTGGCGGCAGATTTGCGCATGCTCCTGCTCATGCAGCCTGGCGAATTCAAGCTCGACGGTGGATGGGGGTTGCCCGGACATACTCACAGCTCATGCACGAAGGTTGGGCAACAGGTTAAACAATGCCGCGTGAAAAAAAGGTGTAGGAATCATTCCCGGGCAAGTACACCGTCGATCACCGCGCTTCGGCACCCGGCAAACATATCGAGGTCCTGGTTGTAGACCTTGCTGTTGACCTCCAGCAGCCCAAGCATTGAATGGAACAGATTGTCCTGGCTCAGGGGCTTGTCCCGGCTCAACTGCAGGCAATGGGTGTCGACCGCAAAGGACTTCTGGTAGCTGTCGGAGAACCACGCCAGCATCGCCACATGCTTCTGTTGCTCCGGCGCGAGCATGTAGGGCGTGCCGTGGAGGAACAGGTTGTATTCGCCCAAGGACTCGCCATGGTCCGACAGGTACAGCATGGCGGTATCAACCTTGTCCTGGTTGGCCCGCAGCAGATCGATCAGCGTCGACAACACGTGATCGGTGTACACCAACGTATTGTCGTAGCCGTTGACGATGCTTTCCCGGCTGCAATTGTTCAACGCGTTGCTCTCGCATACCGGGGTGAAATGCTCGTATTCCTTGGGGTAGCGCTTGAAATATTCCGGCCCATGACTGCCCATCTGGTGCAATACCAGCACAGTGTCCTTGTCCAGGGTGTCGATGAAGTGCTGCAAGCCCTGGAGCAGGATTTCATCGCGGCACTCGCTGTTGGCGCACAGCGTCGGGTCCTTGAGATTGCTCACGTCCTGCACGGTGACCCGGTCGCAGGTGCCTTTGCAACCGGACTGATTGTCACGCCAGATCACGTCCAGCCCGGCGCGCTTGAGCACATCGAGCAGGCCCTCTTCGTTCTTGGCCGTACTCGCGTCGTAATTCTTGCGCCCCATGTTGGAAAACATGCATGGCACTGACACGGCGGTTTCGGTGCCGCAGGAATGCACGGCGGTGAATGCGATCAGGCCGGCCTCTTTGTCCAGTTGCGGCGTGGTATCGCGGTTATAGCCAAGAATGCCGAAATTCTCGGCCCGGGCGCTCTCGCCCACGACCAGCACGGTGAGGGATTTTCGAGAATGGGTCTGCCAGGCCGGGTTTCGGCTCGCATCCTCGCCCAAGGCAATGAACGGCTGCTTGGCCGATGCGACCTGCTCGCGCACATAGCCGATCGAAGCGCCGATGTAATTGCTCGGGACGAGCATCAAGTGCAACTCATGATGATTGCGAAACAGCGACGCCAAGCCCTGGTAGTTGATCAGCGCCACCCCGCCGAGTACCGCAGCCGTGACCATGGCGACAATAAGCTTACTTAACAACTCTGTGGGCCAGCGACGATAGTTTATGGGTGTCTTTAATAACAACCAGGCTGGCAGCACACCCAACAGGAGCAAATAGGCAAACAACTTAAACGACAACAGGTCACGAACTTCCGTGGCATTGGTTTCGGCGAAGTTGCGCAACATGCCGGCGTCGATCAACACGCCGTATTGGTCCATGAAATACGCGACGCCCGCGCTGATCAAGAACAGCGTCATCAACACTGGCTTGAGCAGCGGACGGAAAGCCAACAGCGTGAGCACCAGGTTGAACGCGCAGAACACCATCACGCCAAAGGCCAGGCACAGCAAGACACCGTGACCATCCGATGATGCCGTGATAGTGGACAGGTGCTGCCACAGGACCAGATTGAAACCCACCAGCAAAAAGGCACTGGCAACCAGCGTCACCCACTCGGGGCGCACGGCTTTAATAGTCAGCATGATGGACGGAAACTTCCTGAAAGTTGCTCTTTGAAAAGAAGACGCCGTAGGCAAATGTGAAAAAATCATTTCTCTACGGCAACACAAACTTTAGGCAGCCCACCATCAATTTTTCGTGAAAAAGTTGCGCTTAAATAATTATTTAAACAGCAACCTGAATATCTTCAGGCCTGGTTCAGGTACCAACGCCAATCCTGCTCGCCGACTTCACCCATGAACTGGCGATATTCGGCGTGCTTGACCGCCAGGTACACACCGAGAAACGCCTCGCCAAAAGCGTCCCGCGCCCACGTTGAAGTCTCCAGGGCGCGCAAGGTGGTGAGCCAGTCGGTGGGCAGTAACTGGGCGGCCTGGGCGTAGCCGTTGCCTTCGACAGGCGCACCGGGATCACGCCGCTCCCGGATGCCGCGATGGATGCCGGCCAATATTGCCGCCGCGGCCAGGTAGGGATTGGCATCGGCGCCGCAGATACGATGCTCGATGTGCCGCGACGACGCCGGGCCGCCAGGCACCCGCAGGCTGACGGTGCGATTGTCCACGCCCCAGGTCGCCGCCAGCGGGGCGTAGCTGTTGCTTTGAAAACGACGGTAGGAGTTGGCGTTCGGACAAAACATCAATAGCGAGTCCAGCAGCGTTTCGAGCATTCCGCCTACCGCTTGACGCAATAACGGCGTGCCTTCGGCAGCTTCACTGGCGAACAGATTATTGCCTTCCCGATCCGCGAGGCTGACGTGCATGTGCAGGCCGGATCCCGCCAGGTGCTCGAACGGCTTAGCCATGAAACACGCCGCCATCCCGTGTCTATGGGCCACGCCCTTGACCAGTCGCTTGTAGCGCACCGCTTCATCCATGGCTTGCAGGGCGTCGGAGCGATGTTCAAGCGTGATCTCCACCTGCCCCGGTGCGTATTCCGAAATGGCGGTCCGAGCGGGAATACCCTGTAGCCTGCATGCCGCGTAGAGGTCTGCAAGGAAGGGCTCGATCTGCTCCAGCTCACGCAAACCGTAGACCTGGGTATGGCGAGGCCTGTTGCCGTCGGCGTCCCGCGCCGGCTGTGGTCGGCCCTCGCTGTCGCGCTGTGCATCCAACAGATAGAACTCCAGCTCAGCCGCCATTACCGGGTAATAACCGTCCGCCTGCAAGCCTTCGATGACGCGGCTGAGCAGGTAGCGGGGATCGGCGATGACCGCCGGCATGCCCTCCCGGGGATGCATGGCGACTTGCACCGCGGCAGTCGGGATCAGCCGCCAGGGCATGCGTTGCAAGCTGCCATCCAACGGGTAGGCCCGGCAATCGATGTCGCCGACGTCCCAGACCAG
The DNA here is from genome assembly GCF_035751725.1 of Pseudomonas frederiksbergensis. Taxonomy (GTDB): domain Bacteria; phylum Pseudomonadota; class Gammaproteobacteria; order Pseudomonadales; family Pseudomonadaceae; genus Aquipseudomonas; species Aquipseudomonas frederiksbergensis_A. The sequence goes on from NZ_CP142104.1 coordinate 4,396,422, forward strand.
GCCGGAGTTTTCCACATCGTCGCCATTGTTGGTCAGCCCCAGAATCGTACTGGGCAGCGGCCGGCCACTTTGATAGACCGCGAGTAATTCGTCCCGATGCAGCCACTTGCCCCGGGGCACGCCGTTGTTGTCGACAATAAACAGTTCGAACAGCTCGATATCCGGGTTTTCCGTCAGGAACGCCTGGGCCTGTTGCTCGGATGCAAAAGAAAGATTCATGGAAACGCTCGTATATTCATGTCGGACGGGCGACCAGGCGCCGTCAGCCTGTGCTCGCCAACGACGAGCACGGTTCAAGGATCAACAGGAGATACAAAGGTCTGGAGGGCGCGCATGACGGCAATGCCAGAGCGCCCAAAACGCCAATTCACAAGGCAGCGCGCAAGATGATGGGGCCACGGCAGGTGCGTGCCCGCCGGCCGGACCGTTGGCGGCGAGTGGCGGGTATGCAGGGCCTGCGGGCCAACCGTCCATAGGGATATCACAGCAAGTATTCGGTCGAAGCGTCACACGACGCCGTGTACCGTTAAATCATCATTTAGCGGAGTCTGGATCAACACCCGCTAAACAATTGTCCCCGTCCCACCCGACTTAAACGCCGATAGCGGCCTTGGCATAAGGGACGCGGTCAATATCCAGCAGCTCCACGCACAACTGCACGCTGACCCCAGCGGGCCATGGGCCCAGGTCCTGAAGCACGGCCAGCAGGCTGTCGGCCAGCTGCTTTTTGATTTCCGGCGAACGCCCGCTGAGCAAGGCCAGTTTCACGTGCAGGAAGCCCCGCTCTCCCATGCCGGTCCCGACGCGGAATGTCTCGAGCTTCACGGCCCGGCTCTTGATGTCGAACTCCGCAGCGAACTGCCCGGATGCCACCAGCGCATTGTTCAAGCGCAACAGCGCGACGTCGGCATTCAGCTCGGTCAGGTTGGCGGTGTACTCCATGTGCAGGTGGGGCATGCGTTCGACTCCGATTCGAAAATGTATTGTTGGAATGGGTTTGCGCAACCATACCGCGACTTGGTGCGTTCAGGCAGGTTTTGTTTCTTGCGCCAGAGGCATCCGCTCGCTCATGAACGCCTCCAACCGCGACCTCAGCCACCGCTCGGCCGGGTCGTTGTCGACGTGGCTCAGCCAAACCATGGACAAATCCACGGTCGGCGTCTCGAAGGGGAAGGGTTCACAGAACAATTGGCCGGAAGCGGCCATGGCCGTGGCGGTGTAGTCCGGCAGGCTGGCGATCAGATCAGTGCCGGCCAGCAACGCCGGCAAGGCGCTGTACTGTGGCACCGACAGCACCACGTGGCGTTTGCGGCCGATTTCCGCCAGCCATTCGTCAGCCAGGCCGGCAATGTTGGCCGTATGGGAAACCAGAACCTGTGGCCGCGCGCAGTATTCATCCAGGGTCAGCGGTGTGTCCGAGGCATCGGCCCGCAGCACACGGGCCCGGATGTGCCGCAGCAGCTTGCGCTTGGCATTGGCCGGCAGCCCTCGGGTCTGGCTGATGCCGACCGTAATGTCCCCCGAGGCAAGCAAGTCGGGAATGCGCCAGTAATCGACGTGCTGGACCACGAACACGACGTTGGGCGCTTCCTGGCGCAGGCTGCGCAACAGCGGCGGCAGCAGGCCGAATTCCACGTCGTCCGACAGGCCGATGCGGAATGTCATGGTGCTGCTGGCTGGGTCGAAATCATGGGTCAGGCTCAGCGCCACCGACAGCGAGTCCAGTGCCGGCGACAGGTGCTGGATGATTTCCTCGGCCCGCGCCGTCGGCTCCATGCGGTGCCCGACGCGGATGAACAACGGGTCGTTGAACATCGCCCTGAGGCGATTGAGGGCCGAGCTGATGGTCGGTTGGCCGAGGAACAGCTTTTCTGCAGCCCGCGTCACGTTACGCTCAAGCATCAACGTTTCGAAAACCACCATCAGGTTGATGTCGGCCTTGCGCAATTCGTTGCGGTTCATCCATTGCTCCTGGTTCCAGTCGGTGTGGCAGGCCCTGCAATTTTCTGAAATATCTCACAATCATTGGAAACGTATTGCCAATAGCGAAAATTATCAGCTTGGCTAGGCTTGCGACGACATGTACAGAACATGTCCTGAATAAATAAATCGCATGGAGCGAACCGATGTATTTTGAAATCTACCGACAGACCCGAGGCACCCCAAGCACCGGACAAGGCCAATGGCGCTGGCGCTTGAGGGCCGGCAATCACGAAACTATCGCCAGCGGTGAATCCTACGTGAACAAGGCTGATTGCCTGCACGTCATCGGGTTGATCAAGAGCGCGCACGGCGAGACACCTGTAAAAGAAATCTGAAGCCGTCCACGGGCCGACCATCCTGAAGTATCGTATGCAGCGAACAGCGAGAGGTCGCGCCCATGACTCAACCCGATAACCGTAGCGACTGGCTGGTGCGTGCGCCTGAATCGGGGAAACTGGAGCGCATCGAGGCCTATTTCAGCGGTCACGGCTACAGCGCCCACCGGCATGACACCTACGCCATCGGCTTTACGCTTTCCGGCGTCCAGAGCTTCAACTACCGGCACAGCAAACGTCATAGCCAGCCCGGTGGAACCATCGTGTTGCACCCCGATGAGGTTCATGACGGCGAAGCAGGCACCAGCGACGGCTTTCATTACCGGATGTCCTACATCGAGCCCTCCCTGATCCAAGAAGTGCTGGGTGGCAGGCCATTGCCCTTCATCGAGGGCGGGCTGTCGAACGATCCCCGGCTCAACATTGCGACCCGCAGATTGCTGAATACGCTGGAGCATCGTCTCGATCCGCTGGAGGAAGACGACGCCATCTATGATGTGGCCCAGGCGCTCGCTGTCGCGGCGGGTCGTCGACGCGGACGCCGGCTGCTGGACTACCCCGCCGCTGAGCGTGCGCGCCTGTTTATTCATGACACCCTTGGCCAACCCGTCACCCTGGATGACTTGGTCGAGGCCAGCGGTCGGGATCGGTGGAGCCTGTCACGGGATTTCCGCGCGCTGTACGGCACCAGCCCCTATCGCTACATCACCCAACGCCGATTGAACGAAGCCCGGCGCCTGGTATTGCATGGCCTGCCATTGAGCGAAGCAGCCCTGGCCTGTGGTTTTTTCGACCAGAGCCACATGACCCGACTGCACACCCAAGCCTTCGGCATTTCGCCGGCGCGCTGGTTGAAAATGCTGCGCTGAAGCCCATGGGTCACCCTGCAAAAGCTGCACGATCATCCAATACCCGCCCCGCCCCGGGCCGTAACGTAGCGCTCATCTTTTTCCAGTTGAGGAGCGTGCCCTGATGAATCAGTACTCCCCCATTAACTTCGCTCAAAAATACGCGTTGTTCCACGAGCAGTGGGCGCCAAAGGTTGTCGCAGAAATGAACGACTACCAATTCAAGATCGCCCGGCTCGAAGGTGATTTCATCTGGCACACCCACGCCGATACCGATGAAACCTTCATCGTGCTGGACGGTGAGCTGCGTATCGACTTTCGCGACGGCGCCGTCATGATTGGCCCGGGCGAGATGTACGTGGTCAAGAAAGGCGTCGAGCACAAACCCAGTGCCGAGCGGGAAGTGAAACTCTTGTTGATCGAGCCTCGCGGCATCATCAATACCGGTGAAGAAACCAACGAGCGAACGGCGGTCAATGACGTCTGGATCTGACCGCGCCTGGCTCAGTCGTACTCCGCCTCCTGATGGTCACCGAGCAGCCGTCGCTGGCGAGGCGTCGCGGCGGCGAGTACCACGGGATTGAACTGCCAGTGCAGATAGGGCGAGAACTTCTGCGCAATCATTCGCCGGCCATAGTGCACCTGGAGCATGTACCGCGTGCGGTCGGCGGTCCGGTTGTCACTGCCGGCGTGCCACAACTCGCTGCGCATAACCAGCACATCGCCCGCCCTGCATAATACTGGCTGCGCCGAACGCCCTTGCCAGTGTGTTTCACCCGCCACGGGTGCACGGCCCGCCTTGTGGCTGCCGGGTATCACCCGTGTCGGGCTCAGGTCGGCGTCGATGTCATCGAGGTAAAACTGTGCGGTGAACACCTGCATCGGCAGTTCGAAACCGGGGTCGGCCAACAGCGCCGGCGGCAGCTCCATCGGCAGGTAATCCAGATGCAGTGGAGCGCCGACAAACCCGGGATGACAGCGCCAGGCCGTCTGCCCGATGATGTGGCAATCGTCACCCAAAGCCGCTTCGGCGAGCTCGATCACGCCGCTCACTTCCAAATACGGCAACCAGAACGGATCCCGGTTGAACACGCATTTGTAATGATCGATGACGCCGCTGTAATCCCAGTGCTGGGGTTTCAGCACGTCGATAGCGCGACGCAGGTCGGCGATCTGCCCGGCATCCAACACACCGGGCATCAGGACAAAACCGTCCTGATGCAGGGCTCGCAGAAGGTCGTCAATCGCCACGACACCACCTGCCTCAGGTGCGGAAGCGGCCGGTCAGCTCTGCGAGGTTTCTCGACAGATTGGAAAGCTGCTGGCTGGCGTGCATGCTCTGGGCAGAATTGGCGGCCGCCTCGTTGGACAGGTCGCGGATATCAGAAATGTTGCGGGCTATTTCTTCAGTGACGCTGCTCTGTTCCTCACAGGCATTGGCAATCTGCGCGGCCATGTCGTTGATCCGCTGGATCGAACCGCCGGTACCGCTGAGCACCTGGTCGACACCCGCTGCGCGTTCCACACTGTCACGGGCCTTGCTGCTGCCCACGTGCATGGCTTGTACAGCCTTGGCGACACCGCTCTGCAAGCGCTCGATGCGAACCTGGATGTCCTTGGTGGAGTCCTGGGTGCGGGCCGCAAGCGCCCTCACCTCATCGGCCACCACGGCAAAACCACGGCCCTGTTCACCGGCCCGCGCCGCTTCGATGGCAGCGTTCAGCGCCAACAGGTTGGTTTGTTCGGCAATGCCACGGATCACCTCAAGCACGGCGCCGATACTGGACGTTTCCTGAGCCAATGCCTCGATCGTGCCCGAAGCGCTCTCCACTTCCTGGGCCAACTGGCGGATCGACTCGATGGTGCTACTGACCACCTCGGCGCCGTCACGAGACTGGCTGCTCGCCTGTTGCGCGGCATCCGAAGCGCTCACCGCGTTATGCGCCACTTCATGCACCGCCGCGCTCATCTGGGTGGCGGCGGTACTGACCTGGTCGAGCGCCGCGTGCTCGCTGCTGATCAGCCGATCGTTGGTCGCGGCCATATCGGCCATGGCCCGCGCTGCGGAATCCACCTCTGCGGTGACCCGCCCAACCTCGGCGATCAACGGTTGCAGTTTGTCGAGAAAACGGTTGAAGGCCCCGCTGAGCTGGCCCAGCTCATCGGCCGAACGTACCTCGAGGCGGCCTTTCAGATCGCCACCACCCTCGGCAATCTGCTCGACGCGATGCAGCAGCCGGCGCATCGGGCTCAACACCACCATAGGCAGGGCAACCAGCACAAGGATGCAACCGAACAGGCCGACCAGCAGAATCATGCCCTGGTGCACCCCGACCGCCTCGCCGTTTTCAATCGCCGCATCGCCTTCGCGGTGGGACGCTGCATCTTCCAGCTCACCCAACTTGTCGATGGAGTCACGCATGGTTTCGAACAGGCGCTCACTGTCACCAAAGCTCAGCGCGCTGGCCCCCTGCGGATCGCCTACCGACAGTTCGAGGACCCGCCGCGACACCTGCATCCATTTGCCGAAGCTGTCATTGAACTGACTGACCAATGCCTGCGCCTCGGCACCAGGTTGCATTGCGGCATATTGCTGCACGCGGTCATAGGCCTGCTTCGCATTCTCGCCATGACTGGCGCTCAGCGCTTTCAAATGCTCATCGGCATGACCATCCAGCAGGCTGCGCTCGGCGACGAAAGCCTGATAAAGATCGCGGTCGGCATTGAGCAACAGACTGATCGCCGGCAGATAACGTTTGGTCAATTGCGTGCTGGATTCAGTCACCTGACTGATGCCGCGCATCCCCGCTCCCCCCATCAAGACCAGCAACACAGCCAGGAAGGCTATCGGCAGAGTGATTTTCCAGCGAAAGCCCAAGTCGGCGAAGAACCGCAGCATGGTGTCATTCCTTACACGGGGGGATTACCTGCCTATCGGCAGCCTTGTCTTGAGCTATAGACCATTAGTCTGATTGTCACAAAGGTTTTGGTGTGAAGGGCTGGGGTTATTCAGGGTGCGGAGGGAGTTGAGCTGGATAAAACGTATCGGGTTGACGCCGTATCGTCGGGGAATCTTCTGACATTTTTCCGCTGATGCCGATCAGCTAATCGACGCAAGCCCCTGTGGCGAGGGGAATTTAGCGAAACGTCGCACCGCCCCGCGGGGCTGCGAAGCAGCCCTAAAGCCAGACCCGGGTATGTCTGATTGATTTGGGTTAACGCTGGGATCGCTTCGCAGCACAACGGGGATAGATCCATGGCGCTGGACCCTGGCCTTCCAGTTTGCCCGCACTCTATTAATCACACCTCGGAGACTCCGATGGCCCCATGAAAAAAGCCAAAAAGACGCCCAAAAAAAACGCTCCAAATGAGCTGACATTTCTTGATGTTCGGCAAGCCGCACGTGATGGTCAGAAAGTGTTCGATAAACTTGTAATCACGGGCAAGCTTCCTATCAACTGGTGAAGATGTCACCTCAGCCAGCCTGCTCGAACCGACCTAAACCAAACGCCAGAAACGAAAAAGCCCCTGAAATGTTCAACCATTTCAGGGGCTTAGTCATACACAATAATGGCGGAGAGATAGGGATTTGAACCCTAGGTACTGTTGCCAGTACAACGGATTTCGAATCCGTCCCGTTCGGCCACTCCGGCATCTCTCCAGTGGCGCGCATCATACCAGCACATTCGCCGGAAGCGAACCCCCGAGCGAAATTTTTTCCGTGCTATCAGATGCTTGCGTCGATTACAGCGGTACACCCAGGCGCTGGGCGACTTCTTCGTAGGCTTCGATGACGTCACCGAGGCCTTGGCGGAATCGGTCCTTGTCCATCTTCTTCTTGGTGTCCTTGTCCCAGAGGCGGCAACCGTCCGGGCTGAATTCGTCGCCCAGGACGATGGAGCCGTCGCTGAAGACGCCGAACTCAAGCTTGAAGTCCACCAGCAGCAGGCCGGCGTCATCGAACAGCTTGGTCAGCACGTCGTTGACCTTGAGGGACAACTCCTTCATGCGGGCCAGTTGCTCGGCGGTGCCCCAACCGAACGCCACGACGTGGGATTCGTTGATGAACGGATCGCCCTTGGCGTCGTCCTTCAGGAACAGTTCGAAGGTATACGGGTTGAGCTTCATGCCCTCTTCCACGCCCAGGCGCTTGACCAGGCTGCCGGCGGCGTAGTTACGCACGACGCACTCGACCGGGATCATGTCCAGCTTCTTGACCAGGCACTCGTTGTCGCCCAGCAGCTTGTCGAACTGGGTCGGCACGCCGGCGGCTTCGAGCTTCTGCATGATGAAGGCGTTGAACTTGTTGTTCACCATGCCCTTGCGGTCGAGTTGTTCAATGCGCTTGCCGTCGAACGCCGAGGTGTCGTTGCGAAACAGCAGGATCAAGCGGTCAGCGTCGTCGGTCTTGTAAACCGATTTGGCTTTGCCGCGGTAGAGTTCTTCACGTTTTTCCATGATGGGCTCCGCTTGCTAAGTAGATGGGCTAGGCGATATGTCGCCAGTCGAGCCCTGAATCTTGATCGGCCAATTGCAGCCAGTCCGGGTCGCACCCGAGGGTGTCGACAAAACATTGCCGGGCCAGCTGCGGCAGGTTGTTCTTGCTGCTCAGATGGGCCAGGACCAGGTGTTGCAGGCCTTGCCAGCCCAACTCGGCCACCAGGAACGCTGCCTGGTGGTTGTTCAAATGTCCGTGCTCCCCGCCGACCCGCTGCTTGAGGAAGTACGGGTAGTAACCACGGGCCAGCATGTCACGGCAGTGATTGGACTCGATCATCAACGCATCGAGGTCCCGGTAACTGTCCATCACCCTGTCGCAGTACGATCCCAGGTCGGTCAACAAGCCAAAGCGCCGCTCGCCGTCGCTGAACACATACTGCGTCGGCTCACGGGCATCGTGGGCCACGCTGACTACGCTGATATCCAGGCCACCGATGCGCAGTTGCTCGCCACCTGCCACGAAACCGGCTGGCTCGATGGGCTTGCGCAGGCCTTCAAACGTGCCACGGCTCAGATACACCGGCAGATTGTAGCGCCGAGACAGCAAACCCACGCCATGCACGTGGTCGGCATGTTCGTGGGTCACCAATATCGCGCTCAGTTGCGCCGGGTGTACACCCAGGCGCAACAGGCGCTTCTCGGTTTCGCGCAGGGAGAAACCACAATCGACCAGTACGTAGGTTCCACCACTGGCTATCAGCGTGCCGTTCCCTTGGCTACCGCTGCCGAGAACGGCAAAACGCATCGGATCAGCCCAGGTTGTCCTGAATCACGCCCAACACCTTGCGAGCCACATCGGCCGGCGCCACGGTGTTGATGTTTTTCTCGACGGTGACCTGGACGTTGTCGCCGACCTTGCTCAGGCGAACCTGGTAGCGCTCGGCGCGGGCTTCGATTTCTTCCTTGTCCGGCGCGCTGCCGAACAGGCCACTGAAGAAGCCAGGTTTCTCGTCTTTCTTCTCGGCTTTTTCGGCCAAGTTGATGTAGTACAGGCCCAGGCTGCGGTTGATGTCTTCAACGCGCCATTCGCCCTGCTCAAGCGCACGCCCCACGCTCGACCAGGCGCGGTCGAGGTCCGAGCCGACGTTGAGCACCGGGTTGCCGCTGCCGTCTTCGCTCAGGCTGACGCGGCTTGGCGTGTCGTAGTCGCGGGTGGCGAGCATCGACACCGAACCACCCTGTTCGGCGGTACGGCTCATGCTGGCAAGCATGTCGTCCACCAGCGCAGCGTCGAGACCGGTATTGACCGAACGATTGGTGAAGGCCACGTCGGCAGTGCTGCCGGCGGGACGCTCGGCGGTGACGACGTAGATTTCACTGGTGTTGCGCTGCACGCCCGGCTCGATCCGCACGCGCACGCGGGTTTCGCTGTCGGCTGCAACACCGGCGGCGCTCAGGCGCTTGGCCATGGCGGCGGACAGTTCATCGGAGCGCTGCCAGGTGGTGGTGAACTCGCCGGTTTGCGGGCGCTGTTCGTCCAGGCGGAAACCGTTGTCCTCGAAGAACTGGATCGCTACAGGCCAGACTTCGGCCGGTGGATGCTGGCCCATGACCCAGCTGGAATCGCCGCTCTTCTGCAGGGTGTAATCACTGGCATCGGCCACGGCCGACAGCGGCTGCGGACGTGGGACAATGTATTCACCCTTGACGCTGTCGTCGGCGACGTTGCGCGGGATCGGCAACAGCGGATCCAGGCGCTTGGCGACGCTGACGTCCGGCGGCAATTGCATCGGGGCAGTCTGTTGCGCTTCGAGGTAGTCGCTACCACGGTCGCGGAAGTAACCTTCCGGTCCCCAGATCCATCCGCAGCCACTGGTGCTGGAGATAATCAAGGCAAGTGCGGAAAGTCCGGCCATTCGCTTCATGCGTTGTACTTCCTCAATTAAACCAGGACGCCGGACTGGCGCAGGGCCTGCCGCAGCGGTTCGTGACAGGGGGTGCTCAGCCAGGTCAGTGGCAGGCGAATGCCTTCGTGCATCAGGCCCATTTCGACCAGGGCAAACTTCACCGGGATCGGGTTGGCTTCGATGAACAGGTCCTTGTGCAGCGGCATCAATTTTTCGTTGATCGCCCGTGCGGTCTCGGCATCGCCCTTGAGCGCGGCCTCGCACAGGTCGGCCATTTCGCGCGGCGCGACGTTGGCGGTGACGGAGATGTTGCCCTTGCCGCCCAGCAGGATCAGCTCGACGGCGGTAGGATCATCGCCGGACAGCACGATGAAATCCTTGCTCACGCCATCGATAATGGCCTTGGCACGCTTCAGGTCGCCGGTGGCTTCCTTGATGCCGATGATGTTCGGCACGGTGGACAGGCGGATCACGGTCTCGGCCTGCATGTCGCAGGAGGTGCGGCCGGGAACGTTATAGAGGATCTGCGGGATGTCGACCGCTTCGGCAATGTGCTTGAAGTGCTGGTACAAGCCTTCCTGGGTCGGCTTGTTGTAGTACGGAACGACCAGCAGGCACGCATCGGCCCCGGCTTCCTTGGCATTGCGGGTCAGCTCGACGGCCTCGCGGGTCGAGTTCGCGCCGGTACCGGCGATTACGGGGATGCGCCCGTTGACCTGCTTGACTACGGCGCGGATGACTTCGATATGCTCGTTGACATCGAGGGTTGCCGACTCGCCGGTGGTGCCGACGGCAACGATGGCATGGGTGCCGTTTTCAAGGTGGAAGTCCACGAGTTTGCTGAGGCTGGCCCAGTCAAGACGCCCTTGTGCATCCATGGGTGTGACCAGTGCCACCATACTGCCCGCAATCATGAAACCGCTCCTGCCGGAAAAAGAGAGCCGTAATGGTACTGGCGCCAAGATGCTTGTACAAGCGAACTCCCATTCCCCTTGGCGATGGTTTTCGCTACCCTTCAGGCTTTGATCGGTACCGATAAGCTCATACGCCGGTCCCCAGCCTCCGCTTTCGTCGCTACAAGCCCCGATCCTGCGTGTGTCCCGGTGTATTCGCGTTGCTTTGCAACGCAGCACATCCACAAGACGAAGGGCTTGAATCGTTCGGTTTCCCAGGGCTGGCACCGCAACGAGCTGAAACGTACCGACCGCTCATCGCTTTAGGAATGCTGCATGTCCACCCCCACAGTCCGCGAACAATTCCTTGTTATCAGTGCCCTTGGCGCCAACCCCATGGAGCTGACTAACGTCCTGTGCCGCGCCAGCCATGAGAATCGCTGCGCCGTCGTGACGTCACGCCTGACCCGTCATGGCGAGTGCAGCGCGCTCGTGCTGGAAATCTCCGGCAGTTGGGACGCCCTGGCCCGCCTCGAGGGCAGCCTGCCCGTGCTGGCCAAGAAACACGCGTTCACCGTCAACGTGGTACGCAGCGCCGCCCTGGAGAATCGTCCCCAGGCCCTGCCCTACGTGGCTTATGTGAGTTCGGCCTACCGCCCGGACATCATCAACGAGTTGTGCCAGTTCTTCATGGACCATCACGTCGAACTGGAAAACCTGACCTGCGATACCTACCAGGCCCCGCAGACCGGCGGCACCATGCTCAACGCCACGTTCACCGTGACATTGCCGGCCGGCACCCAGATCAGCTGGCTGCGCGATCAGTTCCTGGATTTCGCCGACGCGATGAACCTGGATGCCTTGATCGAACCGTGGCGCCCACAAAACCCAATGTAAGGAAGCGTTCATGACCGTTGCCATCGACCAGCCGGTCACCGATTTCCAGGCGCCCGCCACCAGCGGGCAGACCGTGAGCCTCGCCGCCCTCAAGGGCAAGCAGGTGGTCATCTACTTCTACCCCAAGGACAGCACCCCTGGCTGCACCACCGAAGGCCAGGGTTTTCGTGATCAGTACGCGCAGTTCCAGGCCGCCAACACCGAAGTGTTCGGTGTCTCCCGGGACAGCCTCAAGTCCCACGAGAACTTCAAGTGCAAGCAGGAATTCCCCTTCGAGCTGATCAGCGACAAGGACGAAGCGGTTTGCCAGTTGTTCGATGTGATCAAGCTGAAGAAGCTTTATGGCAAGGAATACCTGGGCGTTGATCGCAGCACCTTCCTGATCGACAAGGATGGCGTGCTGCGCCAGGAATGGCGCGGCGTGAAGGTGCCGGGGCATGTGGATGCTGTGTTGACGGCGGCTCAGGCATTGAACAAGGGCTGAAATTCCCGCTGTCGGTACTGGCCCCTTCGCGAGCTTGCTCGCAAAGGGGCCATCAGCATCACCCCATTGCTCAAGCTACAACAACGGCGCCACCACCGGTTCCTTGCTCGGCCACGCATCCAGCACCGCCTTGAACAGCGTCGCCAGGGGAATCGCGAAGAACACGCCCCAGAAGCCCCACAACCCACCGAACAGCAACACCGCACAGATGATGGCCACCGGATGCAGGTTCACCGCCTCGGAGAACAACAGCGGCACCAACACGTTGCCGTCCAGGGTCTGGATGATTCCGTAGACCGCCATCAGGTAGATGAACTGATCGCTCCAGCCCCACTGGAACAGCGCAATCAGCGCCACCGGCACGGTCACCACCACGGTGCCGACGTAAGGAACCACCACTGAAATGCCCACCAACAGCGCCAACAGGGCGGCATAGTTGAGTCCCAGGGCGACAAAGCCGATGTACGTCACGCCGCCACAGATAAATATCTCGATGACTTTCCCGCGGATGTAATTGGCGATCTGCCGATTCATCTCCTGGGCCACCCGCGTCAGCAACGCCCGTTCGCGGGGCAGGTAACCGCGGACCCAGCGCCCGATCATTTCCCGGTCCTTGAGAAAGAAAAACACCAGGATCGGTACCAGCACCAGGTAAATCATGATGTTCACCAGCAACGGCAAGCTGGACAGCGAAAACGTCAGCGCCCACTGGCCGAACTTGCCGATCTCGCCGCGTACCACTTCGATCGTCTGCAATACCTGCTCATCCGAGACCAGGTGCGGATAACGTTCCGGCAGCAGCAGCAACAGCGATTGCCATTTGACGAGCATCCCCGGCAATTCGTTGAACAACGTCACCAACTGGTGCCAGAGCAAGGGCACGATCACCACCAGGAACACCAAAAGCAGCCCCATGAACAACGCAAACACCAGCCCTACCGCGACGGAACCGGGCAGTCGCAAGCGCTCCAGGGTGGTGACCAGACCTTGCATCAGGTACGCCAACACCATCCCTGCCAATACCGGTGCGAGCATGCCGCCCAGCGTCAGTACCGCCGTGAATGCCAGGAACAGCAGCACCGCCAGCACCACGGCTTCTTCATCGGAGAAGTAGCGCTGAATCCAGTCCCGTAACACTTTGAACATTAAAAATCCTTAAGGGGTGTCGCCTGTTTTCAGGCTTTCTTCAACCAGTAACGGTAGACGCCGTTTTCGTCCTCTTCGCGCAGCAGCGTATGACCGGCCAATCGGGCGAAGGTGCGGAAATCGCGCTGCGAGCCAGCATCCGTGGCGGTTACCTTGAGCACCGCACCGCTGGCCAGGCGATTGAGTTCCAGCTTGGCCTTGAGCAACGGCAACGGGCAATTCAGGCCGCTGGCGTCCAGCTCGGCATCATGGGCTACAGCATCGATCATTGTTTCACTCCGCAACGGGTCGTCGAGCCGCCTAGAATATCTGGTCCCGGACACGCTGTCCGGCTACAGTAAGGTCTTTGTCGACTAAGGCTTCGTGCATGACATTTCTGCGCCCCACCCTGCTGACGCTCGCTTGCCTGCTCGCCTCACCGGGCTTCGCCGACGACCTGCCGTCACTTGGCGATGCCAGTTCTGCCATCGTCTCGCCAGAGCAGGAGCACCAACTGGGCCGCGCCTGGCTGGCTCTGCTGCGCAGCCAGGTTTCACAGCTCAACGACCCGCAGCTCAAGGACTACGTCGAAACCAGCGTCTACAAGCTGGTGGAAACCAGCCAGGTCAATGACCGGCGCCTGGAATTCATCCTGATCAACAGCCCGCAGCTCAACGCCTTCGCCGCTCCTGGCGGAATCGTCGGGGTCAATGGCGGCCTGTTCCTCAACGCACAGACCGAAGGCGAATACGCGTCGGTCATGGCCCACGAACTGGCGCATTTGTCCCAGCGCCACTTTGCCCGTGGCGTCGAAGCACAACAGCGCATGCAGGTGCCGATGATGGCCGCTCTGCTGGCGGGTATCGTGGTCGCCGCCGCTGGCGGTGGCGACGCCGGGATTGCCGCCATCGCCGGGACCCAGGCCGCCGCCATCCAGGAACAGCGACGCTTCTCGCGCCAGAACGAACAGGAAGCGGACCGCATCGGCATCCAGAACCTGGAAAAAGCCGGGTATGACCCACGGTCCATGCCAACCATGTTCGAACGCCTGATGCGCCAATACCGCTTTGATGCCAGGCCTCCCGAGTTCCTGCTGACTCACCCGGTCACCGAGTCGCGTATCGCCGACACCCGTAACCGCGCCGAACAGGCCAAGCCGGGGGGGATCGAGGACAGCATGCGCTATCAGCTGATTCGCGCCCGAGTCCAATTGACGTATGAAGAAACCCCGGGGCTTGCCGCCAAGCGCTTTCGCGCGCTGCTGGACGAAAATCCAAAGAACGATGTGGCCCGCTATGGCCTGGCGATCGCACAGATCAAGGGCGGCCAGTTGAATGAAGCGCGGGAGAACCTCAAGCCCTTGCTGGCTAAATCGCCCAACGAAATCATCTACAACCTGGCCCAGGTCGATCTGGACATCACCAGCAACAAGCTGCCGGACGCTCAATCGCGTGTCGACCGGCTGCTGACCCAGTACCCGGGCAATTACCCGCTCAACCAAGTTCGTGTCGACCTGCTACTCAAGCAGAATCGTCCCGCTGATGCGGAAAAAGCGCTGGAAACCCTGCTCAAAAGCCGTCCGGACGATCCGGACGTCTGGTACATGGTCGCCGAGACACGCGGCCTGTCGGGCAACATCATCGGCTTGCACCAGGCCCGCGCCGAGTACTTCGCGTTGGTGGGAGACTATCGCCAGGCGATCCAACAACTGGATTTCGCCAAACGTCGCGCAGGAAGCAATTTCCCATTGTCGTCGCGGATCGACGCACGGCAGCGAGAGCTCATGGAGCAGGAGCGAATGGTCAAGGACATGATGGGCTGAACCTAGCAGCCCGGCATAAAAAAACCGCCTCGATATCGAGGCGGTTTTTTTCAGCCGGTAACTGGCTTATTCGGCCAGCTTGAACGTGATGAAGCTCGCACGTCCTTGACGCAGGACGCGCATCGATACCGAGCGATTCTTCGGCAGCGCCTTGGCGATATCGGTGAATTCCTTGGCGGATCCGATGGCCTGGTTATTCAGGTGCGTAATGATGTCGCCTGGTTGCAGGCCGATCAGTGCAGCAGGACCTTCCTGCACTTCCTTGATCACCACACCACCTTGCAACTCCAGGGTGCGCTTCTGCTCGTCGGTCAGTTCGACCACCGCGACGCCCAGGCGATTGCTGCTGCGCTCGACGCCGGACTTGGGCAGCGAATCCAGCTCCTTGCCCTCTTCCGGAATAGCGCCGACCGTGAGTTCAACGTTCTTGCGCTTGCCCTCGCGAATGACTTCGAGGTTGGCCTTGGCCCCGGCCTTGAGGGCACCTACCAGGTGCGGCAAATCAGCAGACATGACGATCGGCTGGCCATTGAGGCTGAGGATCACATCGCCGACCTGCAAGCCGCCCTTGGCTGCCGGACCACCGTCCTGGATTTGCGCCACCAGGGCACCGGCGGGTTTTTCCAGCCCGAACGATTCGGCCAGGTCCTTGTTCACTTCCTGGATGACCACGCCCAGCCAGCCACGGCTGACTTTGCCTTCGCTTTTCAGCTGGTTGGACACGTCCATGGCAACGTCGATCGGAATCGCGAAGGAAACGCCCATGAAGCCACCCGAACGGGTATAGATCTGCGAGTTGATCCCCACCACTTCACCGTCGAGGTTGAACAGCGGGCCGCCGGAGTTGCCTGGGTTGATCGGCACGTCGGTCTGGATGAACGGCACGTAGTTTTCGTTGGGCAGGCTGCGGCCGATGGCACTGACGATGCCCTGGGTCACGGTGTGGTCGAAGCCGAACGGCGAACCGATCGCGACGACCCATTGGCCGGCCTTCAGATTCTGGGATTTGCCAAGCTTGAGCACGGGCAAGTCCTTGCCTTCGATCTTGAGCAACGCCACGTCGGACCGAGGGTCGGTGCCGATCAGCTTGGCCTTGAGCTCACTGCGATCGGCCAGGCGTACCAGGATCTCATCGGCATCGGCGATCACGTGGTTGTTGGTCAGGATGTAGCCATCCGGTGAAATGATGAAACCCGAGCCCAGGGACTGCGCTTCCCGCTGGCGGCCACCACCCGGCGACCGTGGTTGCGGCATCCCGCGCTCGAAGAATTCGCGCAGCATGGGGGGCAGGCCTTCCAGGTCGGGCATCTGCGGGTCCATTACCCGACGTTCCGGCAGCTTCTGCGTCGTACTGATGTTCACTACGGCGGGCGAAGCCTGCTCGACCAATTGCGTAAAATCGGGCAATTCGACCGCCACGGCAGGAACGGCCTGGCCGAGCACAAGCACGGTGGCAAAAATGGAGAGATAGGTTTTCAAGCGTAGTATCGACATACGGCTCCCGTTACGACGAGCATGGTTAAGCGATATGGAGCAGAAACACGGGAGAACGATACTCCGGTATTTTTGTTCCGCAAACAGACAAGGCCAGAGCCGAGCGGCTCTGACCTAATAGAAAAAAAATCGTTTTTTTGCAAATGAAAATGCTGACAGGAAGTTTCCGCATACCGATCAAGCCTTGGCGTTAACGGCCTCCTGCGCAATCGAATCACCTGGGCACTGGGCTATTTGGCTGCCGTGACGTCGGAGCGCATGGAAAGCGCGATCCGCTCGGCCGTCCCGATAGGAATCTCACCGACCACCGTGACCATCATTTCGCCTTGCGGCGTGGTCAGACGGCGGGATACGGCGGCGGTCGGCCCCAACTGCGTACGGGTATCGGTGGCAGTGGCGCCATTCAACGGCTCCAGGAATACCGAGAACCGAGCCAGGCCGTCGTCGTACATGAGGCTGTTGACCGGCACCTTGGTGTCCGGGTCATTTCGCGTAACACTGCTGGTCAATTCAAAGCCCGGCGGAAGCCAGTCCGAACGCCATGCGGTCTTGACTGCCGTCGCCTTGTCGGGCTCCTTGGCAACAGCCGTGCATTCGGCACTGGCCTGCAGGTCAGCCTCCGAAGGTGCGGCGGTATTCAGGCGGGTATATTGAAAGCGTTCGAGCAACTGTCCCTTGTCATTCAACAGCAAGGACTTGAGCGGCAACCCGGTTTCCTTGTCCAGATGCAGCTCGAACCCATAACGATGCTGGTCCTTCGGAGTCAGCGCCACGATGACCGCCTGACGCCCAGCCACGCGCGACTTGCCGATTACGGCAAGGTCATACCAATTCTTGAGTTTTTGCGGATCGAGCGTACGTGCAGTGCCATCTGGTGTATTTCCCAGCCCGGCGATCAAGGTGCCACTGACGCATTGAGTATGTCCATCAATGCGCATGACCTCCTGTGCCGAACCGTCGAGCTGGAGCAACCGCTCGCGGACCTTACCATCCTGAACACGATGCCAGATGTTATGGGTAGAAAAACTACCGTTACGCTCGTAAACGAAAGTGCCCTGGAAGCTTTGCTGTTGCTCGGCTTGGCTCAGACGATTAAGCCAGTCTTGAGCCTCGCCAGCATGGGCTGGAATCACGCACCAGCCACCAAGCAGAAGCGAGAAGAGAGGTATGGCGCGCATGGTCCTCCTTAACGGTTTTCCAAGCTGGCCGCACGAGCGTAAGGCAGCGCGCTTTCAGTGCCTTTCAACGCAGCCTGCTGGGCATGCTGGCGCAGGTAGTTCGGCAGGCGCTGATCGTGCCAGCCTGGCTGTCCTTGCAAGACACCGTTGTTCATCGGGCCAGCGGCCTCCGAACCTTCGCTGTAGCCGGCCAGTACCGCAGGCCCCTTGACCTGTGGCGTTGCCAGGCTTGGCTGGTTGGATTGCTGCGCCATCTGCACGCCAGCGATCTCGTCCTGGTTGTACAACCGGACACCGGCCAATACCGCGACGGTGACCGAAGCAGCTACAGCCAAGCGACCCAGGCTACGCCATGGACCACGGGAGGCTTTCGCCGGTACGGCTTCATCAGCCAATGCAGCAGAAACGGCCGCAGCGATGTCCAGGCGCGGAAGCAGCAGGTCCTTGTGCATGACAGCCCGGGCGATCTGGTAACGGGCCCAGGTCTCACGGGTTTCAACATCGTCGAAGGCATTCAATACCCGACGCAATTCCAATTCGTCCGCTTCGTTATCCATCACTGCGGACAGCGATTCCTGCAGGGCTTCACGACTCATGGCGTTCCTCTCTTGGCTGTCGCCGCTGTCTCAGTTTTCCTGCAACAACGGTTGCAGGGCTTTATCGATGGCCTCCCGAGCGCGGAAGATCCGGGAGCGCACGGTACCCACCGGACATTGCATGACGCTCGCAATGTCCTCGTAACTCAGACCGTCGAATTCGCGTAAAGTTAAAGCCGTACGCAAATCTTCGGGCAGTTGCTGGATGGTTCGATGGACGGTGCCTTCGATCTCATCCCGCAGCAACGCTCGCTCCGGTGATTCGAGGTCCTTGAGGCCATGATCGCCATCGTAGAACTCCGCATCTTCAGAACTCACATCGCTATCCGGCGGCCGGCGGCCGCGTGAAACCAGATAGTTTTTCGCCGTGTTAATGGCGATGCGGTAAAGCCACGTGTAAAACGCGCTATCCCCGCGAAAATTTCCAAGTGCGCGGTAGGCCTTGATGAAGGCTTCCTGGGCAACATCCTGGGCTTCATGGGTGTCGTGCACAAAACGCACGATCAACCCGAGAATTTTGTGCTGGTATTTCAGCACTAGCAGATCGAAAGCTCGCTTGTCGCCGCGCTGAACGCGTTCGACCAGCTGCTGATCCTCTTCCTGGGTTAGCATGAACACTCCTCGATAAGCTCGAAGGAGGCTTGCACTACTAATCGACCGGGCTTGCAAACATAGACTCGGGCTTTTCGCAAAAGTTCTCCCCCTTCCAAGCAAGTTTCCGGCGCGCTCTGATCCGGCACGCACGAAAAACGCAGCACGAGATTCCCCGGCTGCGCGAATAATCTGTCGCCGGGCCTGCCGGGCGAGGATTCGAATCGAAGTCCTGCACCAACCCGACGCTGTTCCCTTTTGCAGACAACCGTCTATTGAACGTAGCCGCTTGGCAAAAGTTCCCGCTATTTTCTGCCCTTCGAAACGAAGATTTGGCAACCGTGACGAGATAAACAACGTTCCGTCCTCGAAAACGTCGCGTTGTCGCCATTTCAGGAAAACCCTGTTCCGACGAAGCGTGTCGCTTTTCCGTCACGCTGGTTTCACATCGCCATGATTGCCCGGCTATTGTGCCGATCCCCCCCTCTATATACTAGTGGGCTGCAAGGCTGCCTGACCCGTTGAAGCGGATGTCCGGCGCCAACCCCTCACGGGTCGCTTTGAGCGGAAATCATTCGAATGAGCCAACAGTTCCAACATGATGTACTGGTAATCGGCAGCGGTGCCGCCGGATTGAGCCTGGCCTTGACCCTGCCCGCGCATCTGCGCATCGCCGTACTGAGCAAGGGCGACCTCGCCAACGGCTCGACGTTCTGGGCCCAGGGCGGCGTCGCGGCCGTGCTGGATGACGCCGACACGATCCAATCCCACGTCGACGACACGCTCAACGCCGGAGGCGGGCTGTGCAATCAGGACGCGGTGCGTTTCACCGTCGAGCACAGCAGGGAGGCGATCCAATGGCTGATCGACCAGGGCGTGCCGTTTACCCGCGATGAGCAGTCCGGCACTGAAGACGGCGGCTTCGAGTTTCACCTGACCCGCGAGGGCGGTCACAGCCACCGCCGGATCATCCATGCCGCCGACGCGACGGGCGCGGCAATTTTCAAGACCCTGCTGGCCCAGGCCCGGCAGCGACCGAACATCGAGTTGCTGGAGCAGCGAGTCGCGATCGACCTGATCACCGAGAAACGCTTGGGCCTGGACGGTGATCGCTGCCTGGGCGCCTACGTGCTCAACCGCGGCACCGGTGAAGTTGACACCTACGGCGCGCGCTTCGTCATCCTGGCTTCCGGTGGCGCGGCAAAAGTCTATCTCTACACCAGCAACCCCGATGGCGCCTGCGGTGACGGCATCGCCATGGCTTGGCGCTCCGGTTGCCGGGTGGCGAACCTGGAATTCAATCAGTTCCACCCCACCTGCCTCTACCACCCGCAGGCCAAGAGCTTCCTGGTGACCGAGGCCCTGCGCGGCGAAGGCGCGCACCTGAAGCTGCCCAACGGGGAACGCTTCATGCAACGCTTCGATCCCCGCGCCGAGCTGGCCCCACGGGACATCGTTGCCCGGGCCATCGACCATGAGATGAAGCGCCTGGGCATCGACTGCGTCTACCTGGACATCAGCCACAAGCCCGAAGCGTTCATCAAGAGCCATTTCCCGACGGTCTACGAACGCTGCCTGGAATTTTCCATCGACATCACCAAGCAGCCTATTCCGGTGGTTCCGGCGGCGCATTACACCTGTGGCGGCGTCATGGTCGACCAATTCGGCCGCACCGATGTCCCAGGCCTGTATGCGATCGGCGAAACCAGCTTTACCGGGCTGCACGGCGCCAATCGCATGGCCAGCAACTCGCTGCTGGAATGTTTCGTCTACGCCCGCTCGGCAGCGGCCGACATTCTTGAGCAATTGCCGCAGATCGCCATCCCGGCCGCCCTGCCCTCGTGGGACGCCAGCCAGGTCACCGACTCTGACGAAGACGTGATCATTGCCCACAACTGGGACGAACTTCGGCGCTTCATGTGGGATTACGTTGGGATCGTGCGCACCAACAAACGCCTGCAACGGGCCCAGCATCGGGTTCGCCTGCTGCTCGACGAGATCGATGAGTTCTACAGTAACTACAAAGTCAGCCGGGACTTGATCGAACTCCGCAACCTGGCTCAGGTGGCCGAATTGATGATTCGCTCGGCCATGGAACGCAAGGAAAGCCGAGGACTGCATTACACCCTCGATTACCCGGACCTGTTGCCGGAGGCGCTGGACACTATCCTGGTGCCGCCCACCTACGCCGGCTGAACCTGAGTCGTACCCGCAGGCGCCGATGGACATCCGGCGCCAGCGCATCGCGGGGCACACACAGCGAGCGAACCCGCCGCTCACCCTGGAGGCGAAAGCGCAGCACGACGATCATCGGCAATGCGAGGCTGTCGGGCCGCAACTGCACCGCCTGCCAGCCGCCCCCGGTGCTCCAGAGCTGCCAGCCATCGGCATCGCGACGCAAGCCACGAAACGCTCGCCGATGGGTCAATAACAGATGTCGCGGCAGTACCCAGGCGCCATGGCCCAGGCACAGCAGGATACCTACGACTGCATACCCGAGGGGGATAGCCAATAGCAACAACGAAACAAGGGCGAGCACCAGCGCCAAAAGGTACGCCGCCAGCAATCGTCTGGAGGCGCGCCAGCGGCATTCGAAGCGATTACTTGGGCTGGACACGATCCAGGATCATCCGGACCATGCGTTGCAACTCCGGATCCTCGGACTCACTGCGTTCCATGAACCAGCCGAACATGTCCTGGTCTTCGCACTCGAGCAGGCGGACGTAGCATGCACGGTCAACCTCATCGAGGTGGGGATAGACCTCTTTCACGAACGGCACCAGCAACACGTCAAGCTCAAGCATGCCGCGGCGGCTGTGCCAGTAGAGGCGATTCAGTTCAACATCTTCGACCATGGAGCGCTCCTCAAATAGAGCGCAAGTATACAGGCCCGGCCGTGGCGGAACAGACGGCTTTGGTCGGTCATCGCCGAACCTTTGTAAACTACCCATTTCAAGGGCGTCCCCTTATGATGTCTACCAGACTTTTTACCCTGCGATGACCCATGGCTGATTCCGCTTTTTTCTGCACCCTGTCCCACGAAGGCGTTCTCGCGGTCCGCGGCGTGGATGCCGGCAAATTCCTGCAAGGCCAATTGACCTGCAACCTCAACTACCTGAGCGACACCCGGGCCAGCCTCGGCGCCCGTTGCACGCAAAAAGGCCGGATGCAATCGAGCTTCCGGATCGTGCTCGAAGGCGACGGCGTCCTCATGGCGATGGCCAGCGAGTTACTCGAACCCCAACTGGCGGACCTGAAGAAGTACGCAGTGTTCTCCAAATCCAAACTCACCGATGAAAGCCCGGCATGGGTTCGCTTCGGATTGGAAAACGCTGACACCGCACTCAGCGAACTGGGCCTGGAGTTGCCGGCCGACACCGACAGCGTGGCCCGCCAGGAATCCTTGATCGCCATTCGCGTCTCCCCCGGCCGCGCCGAGCTCTGGGCCCGCGCCGAACAGGCCGAGACGCTACGCACTCGCCTGGGCGCCGAGCTGGCCGAAGGCGACTTGAACCGCTGGCTGCTGGGCCAGGTCCGTGCGGGCATCGGCCAGGTCATGCCGGCCACGCGCGAATTGTTCATTCCGCAAATGCTCAACCTGCAAGCCGTCGGCGGCGTGAGTTTCAAGAAAGGCTGCTACACCGGCCAGGAAATCGTCGCTCGCATGCAGTACCTCGGCAAGCTCAAGCGTCGCCTCTATCGCCTGCAACTGGACGCCAGCGAATTGCCGGAGCCCGGCACCCCGCTGTTTTCCCCCACTCACGGCAGCTCCATCGGTGAGGTCGTCATTGCCGCCCATGCCGAGCGAAACATTGAACTGCTGGCGGTATTGCAGGCCGAAGCGGCAGGGGATGGCAATTTGCACCTCGGTGCTTTGGAAGGCCCCGCGCTACAATTGCTGGACTTGCCTTACGAACTGGATCGCGACCGCGAAATCCAGCGTTGATCGCAACATTTTGTCGCAACACCTAGAGAACCGAAATGAGCGATTTGGCGGATAAGGTCCAGCGGGATTTGGTGGCGGCCATCGATAATGACGATCTGGTCCTGCCCACATTACCGGAAGTGGCCATGCAGATTCGCCGGGCCGCCGAAGATCCGGAGATCAGCGTCAGCAATCTGAGCAAAGTGATCGGCCGTGACACGGCACTCTCGGCTCGCCTGATAAAAGTGGTCAACAGCCCGCTGCTGCGCGCCACGCAGGAAGTGACGGACTTGCACACGGCCATCACCCGGCTGGGCGTCAACTACAGCAGCAACCTGGCGATTGGCCTGGTCATGGAGCAGATATTCCATGCCCGCTCCGATGTCGTCGAACAAAAGATGCGGGAAGTGTGGCGCAAGAGCCTGGAAATCGCCGGGGTCAGTTATGCGCTGTGCCGCAGCTACACGCACCTCAAGCCTGACCAGGCCGCGCTGGGCGGCTTGGTGCATCAGATCGGCGTGCTGCCGATCCTGACGTATGCCGAAGACAACAACGAACTACTGTCGGACCCGGTCAGCCTGAACCATGTCATCGAGACGATCCATCCCGTGTTGGGGGATAAGCTGCTCAGCGTCTGGGAGTTTCCGGAGCGCTTGGTGAAATTGCCGGGGTTGTATCTGGATTTCACCCGGGATTCGAAACAACTCGATTATGTCGACCTGGTGCAGGTTGCCGCGCTGTACTGCTACAAGGACTGCGACCATCCGCTGAGCAGGATCGACGCGTTTGGAGTCCCCGCGATCAAGAAGCTGGGCATCGACCTGGACAACCAGGACCGCTGCGCGGACCTGGAAGAAGCGCGGTCAATGTTTTACTGACAGAGCCTGTTGCGGCCAGGGAGCAAGCTCCCCCGCCACAGGGTTACGCGTTGTTGTCAACCAGGGATAAAACTCACCCGCACCTTCAATCCGCTCTCCTGCCCATCATGCAGGCTGATCTGTGCCAGGTGCGCGCGGCAGATTTCCCCGACGATCGCCAACCCCAAGCCCGAACCGGCCACTTGCTGGTTGCGTCGATAGAAGCGCTCGAACACCCGCTCCCGCTCGGTTTCAGGAATGCCGGGGCCGTCATCCTCGACCTCCAGCACCGCCGGCGCGGCGACCCGCAGGATCACGTTACCACCCGATGGCGTATGGGCCAGCGCGTTGTCCACCAGATTGCTCAACAGCTCGTTCAGCAAAGTCGGTTCGCCCCGCAGCCAGACGGGCTCATCGGCCTCCAGCGCCAATGCGACACCCCGGGCATGAGCCAATGGCGCCATGGCCATGCCCAGTTCACGGGCGAGCTGGCTCAGGTCAAGCAATTGCGCGCCACCCTCGGCAATCGCCCGCGCGCCATTTTCCACTCGGGCCAGCGACAGCAGCTGGTTCGCAAGGTGAGTCAAGCGGTCGGTGCCCTGGGCCGCGGTCTCCAGGGTTTCGCGCCACGTGGCCGGTTCGCTGGCGCGCAAGCCCAACTCCAGGCGCGCCTTGAGGGCGGCCAAGGGCGTTCGCAGCTCATGAGCGGCATCGGCAATGAATTGCGCCTGGCGTTCAAATTGGCCGCGCAGGCGCTCAGTGAAATGGTTGAGCGCTCGCACCAGCGGCCATAACTCGTGCTGGACTTCCACCAGCGGCAGCGGCCGCAAGTCATCCGGTTGGCGCTCTTCCACTGCGGTGCGCAAGCGCTCCAGCGGACGCAGCGCGGCACTCACTGCGAACCACACCAACAACAGCGCCCCCACGGCCAGCATGCCCAACCGCAGCAACGTATCGGCCATCAAGCTGCGCGCCATGCTGACCCGCGCTTCTTCGGTTTCCGCCACGCGAATTTCCGCCATGCCGTTCATCTCAGGCTCGCTCACGGCCTTGAGCAGGCTCACGACCCGCACATTCTGGCCCTGGTAGGTGGCGTTGTAGAAACGTGCCAGCGCTGGGTAATCGTCCGTGCGCGGCGTACCCGGCGGCGGACCGGGAAGGTTTTCGTAGCCGGAAATCAACTTCTGGTGGATATCGTTGACCTGGTAGTAGATACGCCCTGCGCTGTCATAGGCGAAGGTGTCCAGGGCCACGTAAGGCACGTCCGCGCTGAGCGTGCCGTCTCGCTGGGAAAGGCCGGCGGCGATGGTCCGGGCCGAAGCCAACAGCGTCCGGTCGTAGGCGGTATCGGCCGCTTCGCGACCATTCCAATAGGCGCTGAGGCCGCTGGCGAGCATCAGCACCACCAGCAACGACGCAAGATTGCGCAGCAGCCGCCAGCGCAGGCTGTCGGGCTTATGCATCGCGGGTTTCCAATAGATAGCCCAAGCCCCGGAACGTCACGATCGCCACCGCATGGCCATCGAGCTTCTTGCGCAGTCGATGAACGTAGATTTCGATGGCGTCAGGGCTGGCTTCTTCGTCCAGGCCAAATACCTGGGATGCCAGTTGTTCCTTGCTCATCACCCGCCCAGGGCGGGCAATCAGCGCTTCCAGGACCGCCTGCTCGCGGGAGGTCAAGGTCATCAGTTCCTCATCCAGGGTAAAACGCCGGGTGTCCAGGTCGTAGACCAACCCACCGCAGCGCTGCTGGCGCTCGCCACCGAGCACGCTGCGGCGCAACAACGCCTTGACCCGGGCTTCCAGCTCGGTCAGTTCAAATGGCTTGGCCAGATAATCATCGGCGCCGAGATTGAGGCCATGGACGCGGTCCTTGACGTCGCTGCGAGCGGTCAACATCAGCACCGGCAAGGTCTTGCCCCGCGCCCGCAAGCGCGCCAGCACCTCGAAACCGTCCATGCGTGGCAATCCGACATCGAGAATCGCCACCGCATATTCCTCGCTACCCAGGGCCAGGTCGGCGGCTACCCCGTCGTGCAGCACGTCCACTGTCAAACCCGTGCTCTTGAGCGCCTGGGCGACACTTTCGGCCAGCTGCAGATGGTCTTCGACGAGCAGAACACGCATGGGTTTTTCCTCGATTCAGGGATGGCCGGCGCCATTCTTTGGCGCGGAGTTTACAGCCGCATCCGCCACTGTGAAGCCAAAAATCATCCTGAAAGCTTTTGAAAGGTTAGCGAAAGGTTGGGCCGCTAGAGTCGCTCCACGGACAGTTTCGACTGCCGGTCGCGAGACACCTCGCGAAACGAAAAACGCCTCGAAGCGTTTTCGCCGAATAAAAACAATAAGCGGAGTATTCATCATGCTGTCCCTACAGCTCATGGCTTCAATGCCCACCCGCCTTTCCTGCCCCAACCAGACTACCCTTGCCTGTGCCACTGCGCAGACCGCACTGCCGCGTCTTTGAAACGCGTTTGCAAGTCTGCACCGTACATGCGCTGCGAAGCCTGATTTGAAACACAAAACAACAACTCCTGTGGAGACAACAATGAACCTAGCACTGCGTAAAGTAGCCCTTGCCGTTGGATGCCTGATGCTCGCCGGGCAAACGCTCGCCGCCGATCCATCCAAAGAGCCAAAGCGCCCCGAATGCATCGCCCCCGCCGCTCCAGGTGGTGGTTTCGACCTGACCTGCAAACTGGCGCAAAGCGCACTGGTCAATGAAAAGCTGCTGACCAAGCCGATGCGCGTCACCTACATGCCCGGCGGTGTCGGCGCGGTGGCCTACAACGCAGTGGTCGCACAACGCCCGGCCGACGCAGGCACGTTGGTGGCCTGGTCCAGCGGTTCGTTGCTGAACCTGGCGCAAGGCAAGTTTGGCCGTTTTGATGAAACCAACGTGCGCTGGCTCGCTGCCGTCGGCACCAGCTATGGCGCCATCGCCGTGAAAAGCGATTCGCCCTACAAAAATCTTGACGATCTGGTACAGGCCCTGAAGAAAGATCCTGGCTCGGTGGTGATCGGCTCCGGCGGCACCGTCGGCAGCCAGGACTGGATGCAGACCGCATTGATTGCCAAGGCCGCCGGTATCGACCCGCGCAAACTGCGCTACGTGGCCCTTGAAGGCGGCGGTGAAATCGCCACGGCCCTGCTCGGCGGCCATATCCAGGTGGGCAGTACGGACATCTCCGACTCCATGCCACATATCCAGAGCGGCGACATGCGTCTGCTGGCGGTGTTCTCCGATAAGCGCCTGGACGAGCCGGAAATGAAAGACATCCCGACCGCGGTGGAACAAGGCTACGACATCCGTTGGCCGGTGGTACGTGGCTTCTACCTGGGCCCGAAGGTCACCGATGCAGAATACGAATGGTGGAAAAATGCCTTCGACAAGCTGCTGGCCTCCGACGAGTTCGCCAAGCTGCGCGATCAGCGCGAACTGTTCCCCTTTGCCTTGACCGGCCCCGAACTGGATACCTACGTGAAGAAACAAGTGGCCGACTACAAGATGCTGGCCAAAGAGTTCGGCCTGATCCAGTAATCGCCTCTGTTCTCGCGGCGGCGCTGGTACAACCGGCGCCGCCCAGGAGTTAGTCATGTTCGTCATCCAACGTATTGTTGCCGCAGTGCTGTTGCTGGCCTGTATCGGCCTGGCGCTGATGGCTTGGCCTTATCAGGCAGCCTTTTCCTATGAACCCGTCGGCCCGCGTGCCTTTCCCCTGCTGATACTCGGGCTGATGGGGCTGGCGCTGCTGTACATGCTGTTTCGCCCCACGCCGGTCGTACACAGCGAAGACGACCCGCAACTGGACCGCGAAACCTTGCAGAAAATCGGCATCTGCGTGTTGCTCCTGTTGGTCTTCGCCGGGACCTTCGAACCCCTGGGCTTCATCCTCGCCAGCATTGTCACCGGTGTGCCGATGGCGCGCCTGTATGGCGGCCGCTGGGTACCGAGCGTGGTGATCATCAGCCTGATGGCCATTGGTCTTTATCTATTGTTCGACAAGCTGATGGACGTGCCGCTGCCCCTGGGCCTGCTCGACGTCCTGGAGAATTGATATGGATACCCTGAATTATCTCGGCCAGGGTTTTGGCGTTGCACTGACCCCGTACAACCTGGTCACCGCGTTGAGCGGCACGTTGATCGGCACCGTCGTTGGCCTGCTGCCGGGCCTGGGCCCGATCAACGGCGTGGCGCTGCTGATCCCGATTGCCTTCGCCCTGGGCCTGCCGCCGGAGTCGGCGTTGATCCTGTTGGCGGCCGTTTACCTGGGCTGTGAATACGGCGGGCGTATCAGCTCGATCCTGCTCAACATCCCAGGCGAAGCGTCCACTGTAATGACCACGCTGGACGGTTATCCAATGGCTCGCCAAGGCTTGGCCGGGGTCGCCTTGTCGCTGTCGGCGTGGAGTTCGTTCCTCGGCGCGCTCATCGCCACCTGCGGGATGGTGCTGTTTGCTCCCTTGCTGGCCAAATGGGCCATTGCCTTCGGACCGGCGGAATATTTCGTACTGATGGTGTTCGCCATCGTCTGCCTGGGCGGCATGGCTGGCGATCGCCCGCTGAAGACGTTTATCGCGGCGTTGATCGGCCTGTTCCTGTCGTGCGTCGGCATCGACGCCAACAGCGGCGTCTACCGCTTCACCGGTGACAACATCCATTTGACCGATGGCATCCAGTTCGTCGTGCTGGTGCTGGGCCTGTTCTCCATCAGCGAGATCCTGTTGCTGCTGGAAAAAACCCACCGCGGCCAGGAAGCGGTGAAAGCCACCGGACGGATGATGTTCAACGTCAAGGAAGCGGCCTCGGTGTTCTGGGTGAACATGCGCTGCGGCGTGCTCGGCTTCATCATGGGCGTGTTGCCAGGTGCCGGGGCGACCTTGGCCAGTGCCGTGGCCTACATGACTGAAAAACGCATGGCCGGCGCCAGCGGTACGTTCGGCCAGGGCGACAAGCGCGGCCTCGCGGCCCCGGAAACCGCCATCGGCGGCGCAGCCTGCGGCGCACTCGTACCGATGCTGACCCTCGGCGTTCCCGGTTCGGGCACCACCGCGGTGATGATCGGCGCGTTGTCGCTGTACAACATCACACCCGGCCCGCTGCTGTTCCAGCAGCAACCGGACATCGTCTGGGGCCTGATCGCCTCGTTGTTCGTCGCCAACGTCATGCTGGTGATTCTCAACATCCCGATGATCCGCGTCTTCACCCGCATCCTGGCTGTGCCGAACTGGGCACTGGTGCCCGTGATCGCGATCATCACTGGCATCGGTGTCTATGCGGTGCACGCCACCACGTTCGACCTGTTCCTGATGATCGGCATCGGTATCTTCGGCTACATCCTGCGCAAGTTGGAATTCCCGCTGTCGCCCGTGCTGCTGGGTTTCATCCTCGGCGGCCTGATGGAGCAGAACCTGCGGCGTGCGTTGTCGATCTCCAACGGTGCGCTGGAAATCCTCTGGTCCAGCCCGATCACCGCCGGTTGCTGGGTCCTGACGGCGATCATGTTGTTCCTGCCGCTGCTGCGCATCTGGCGTCGTCGTAGCGCCCAGCGTCGTGCCCTGGCCAATGTCTGAGGCAACAACCTTCAGACAATGGTGGGGAACACCGCTGGTCGGTCTGGCCGGCGGTTATCTGGCCAGCCTGATCGGCTGGCCCTTGCCCTGGATGGTCGGCTCGCTGTTGGCGATCATCCTGGTGCGCTGCCTGACCCCATGGCAATTGATGGAAATCCCCGGCGGCCGCAAATGCGGCCAATGGGTGGTGGGCATCGGCATCGGTTTGCACTTCACGCCGGTGGTGATGGAACAAGTCCTGAGCCACTTCGGCCTGATCTTCTTCGGCGCGCTGATCACCAGCGTGTCCAGCGTGGTGAGCGTGTGGCTGATGCGCCGCACCGGCGAAGAGCGCGCCACCGCTTTCTTTTCCAGCATGCCGGGCGGTTCCGGCGAAATGGTCAACCTCGGCGCCCGCAACGGTGCGGACCTCAGCCGTGTTGCGGCGGGCCAGAGCCTTCGGGTGCTGGTGGTGGTGCTGTGCGTGCCGGCCGCTTTCAAATATCTGCTGGGCGAAGGCACCCCCGTGCAACATGCCACCACGGTGGACTGGTTGTGGCTGGCGATCCTGTTCCCGGCCGGCGCCCTGCTCGCCTGGACCTGGGAACGCCTGCGCCAGCCCAACCCATGGTTGTTCGGTCCGCTGCTGGTCAGCGCGGCGGTGAGCATCGGTTGGGATTTGCACATCGGCCTGCCCGATGGTGGCAGCCAGATCGGCCAATGGCTGATCGGCAGCGGCCTGGGCTGTCATTTCAACCGGCAGTTCTTCCGCCGGGCACCGTCGTTCATGGGACGCACGTTGGTTGGCACCGTATTGACGATGCTGATCGCCACGCTTGCGGCCCTTGGCCTGAGCACCTTGACCCACCTGGACCTGCGTTCGCTGACCCTGGGCATGATGCCCGGAGGGATCGCGGAGATGAGCCTGACGGCAGAAACCCTGCAATTGTCGGTGCCCTTGGTGACGGCGTTGCAGGTGATGCGGCTGTTGTTCGTGCTGTTCCTGGCAGAGCCGCTGTTCCGGTATTGGATGCGCAGGCCTGGGTCGGCCTGATAGACCGAGTTGCCCTCTTCGCGAGCTGGCTCCCACAAAAAAGTGCGACACGCACTGACAGTGTGGGAGCGGCGGGCCCGCTAGCGCATCAAACCGGCGGCAACCGCCATTCGATCGGTCTCTCGCCATGCTGATCGAGAAACTTGTTGGTCCGGCTGAAATGCCCGCAGCCGATGAAGCCCCGGTGGGCCGATAGCGGTGACGGATGGACCGAGGTCAACACCAGGTGTTTGGTCGCATCGATCAGCTTCTGCTTGCTCTGGGCATGTGCGCCCCACAGCAGGAACACCAAGTGCGGCTGGTGTTCACTGACCACCTCGATGACCCTGTCGGTAAAATGCTGCCAACCTTTCTTCGCATGGGCGTTGGCATTGGCGCGCTCTACGGTCAGGGTGGTATTGAGCAGCAACACGCCCTGGTCGGCCCAGCTTTGCAGATAGCCGTGGTTGGGGATATCGATATTCAGGTCGCGCTTCAACTCCTTGTAGATGTTCACCAGCGAAGGTGGTGTCGGCACGCCCGGCTGCACCGAGAAGCACAGTCCATGGGCCTGGCCCGGGCCGTGATAGGGGTCCTGGCCGAGGATCACGACTTTGACCTTGTCCAGCGGAGTGGAATTGAGGGCGTTGAAAATCAGCGGGGCCGGCGGATAGATCTCCTTGCCAGCGGCGTATTCACTGCGCAGGAACTCACGCAACTCTGCCATGTAGGGCTGGTCGAACTCGGCACGCAGTGCCTGCTTCCAGCTGGGTTCGAGTTTGATACGGTCGTCAGCGGTCATGGTTGTACCCGGTAAAAACAATGGGCGCACCCTAGGAAAGCCCACAAGGCTTGTCAATTGATCTGACGCGGATCCGGCACTTTCCCCCACAGCAGTCATACTGATGGTTCAATTTCTGATCGAGGTCACGATGAATCTGCACTTCGAAGAACTCACCGGCATCAATGGCGCGCGCCTGGGCGTCGCCACCCTGGACGCCGAAAAATCCCTGAATGCCTTGTCCCTGCCAATGATCAACGCCCTGCGCGATCGTCTTGACGCTTGGGCCAAAGAACCGCAAATAGTCTGCGTGCTGCTACGTGGCAACGGCGCCAAAGCGTTTTGTGCCGGCGGCGAGGTCCGCAGCCTGGTGGAAGCCTGCCGCGCCCACCCTGGCGAGGTGCCGCCGCTGGCCGCACAATTTTTCGCCGCCGAATATCGCTTGGACTTCAACCTCCATACTTACCCCAAGCCCCTGCTGTGCTGGGGCCACGGCTACGTGCTCGGGGGCGGCATGGGGTTGCTGCAAGGCGCGAGCACGCGAATCGTCACGCCGAGCAGTCGCCTGGCGATGCCGGAAATCAGTATCGGCTTGTATCCGGATGTCGGCGCCAGTTGGTTCCTGTCGCGCCTGCCAGGCAAGCTTGGCCTGTTTCTCGGCCTGACCGGTGCCCACATGAACGCGCGCGACGCCATCGACCTGGGCCTGGCCGATCGGTTTCTACTCGATGAGCAGCAGGACGACCTGATCGAGGGCTTGTTGCAACTCAACTGGCAGGAACAGACCGAGATGCAACTCAACAGTCTGCTCAAGGCCTTGCAGCAAGAAGCGCTGGCCCAGTTGCCCGAAGCCCAGTGGTTGCCCCGTCGGCAGAAAATCGACGAATGGCTGGACGTCAGCGACGTCCGTTGCGCTTGGAAGGCCCTCGGTTTGTTGGTGGACCATCCGGACCCGCTGATCGCCCGGGCAGCCAGGACCATGACCGAGGGCTCGCCGTTGACGGCGCACCTGGTCTGGGAGCAGATCAGCCGGGCGCGGCATTTGTCGCTGGCCGGCGTGTTCCGCATGGAATACACCCTGAGCCTGAACTGCTGCCGCCATCCGGAATTCAGCGAAGGGGTGCGGGCGCGATTGATCGACAAGGATCACAAACCGCGCTGGCACTGGCCGGACATCAACCATGTACCGGAAGCAGCAGTCGAGGCGCACTTTCACAAGGCCTGGGAGGGGCGGCATCCGTTGGCGGATTTATCCAACGAGTAAACCCCTTGGGCAATAAAAAAGCGGCGCTTGATGCGCCGCTTTTTTATTGCATGTCCATTATCGATGGTTGCCCCGTCCATCATGACCACGTCCTCGATGATCATGTCCCCGATCACGCCCGCCCCGGCCACGCCGGTCGTCATTCCAGCCACTCCGATCGCGACCGTCCCAACCGCCCCGGTGTGGGTAAGGCCGGTACGCCGCCCTTGGAGGTGAGTAATAGCGCGGGCCGTGCTGGTAATAACGCGGGGCCGAGTAATAACGGGGCGCCGGTTGGTAGTAGCGCGGCGCGTAATAACCCCGTGGTGCCGAATAATACCCGCCGCTGTAATAGGCCGGCCCGGGTGAGGTGTAGACCTCTGAACGGTAGTAGCTCGAGCCTCCGTCGTAGTAAGGCACGCATGCCGAAAGAGTCAGGCCAAGAAACGCAATGAGGAGCAGTCGTCGATACATGGCGGCCTCCTGGACCGCGAATGGGCCACAACAGCGACGCTGATGGGCGGCAGTCATCTATTGGGTGACTGACGATTAATCTGACAGTGAATTCGGAATCTGGTGCGACGCGGCAACAACTCGAAACATGTCACTCGTCGCCCTCTTCCGGTGCGCCACAGCACCACAAACAGGCATACATCCGCCGTCGATCCTCCCTCTACAACAGCCGCCCTCTCTGGCACGGGCCTTCGCCCGAATTGGCACGGCTCTCGCTTTACAAACTCCGTGCAGGAGTCATCACAGGTTCGCGGCACCACAATTTGCAATGGCTGACTAGGGTTCCGGCTCGCCTCTGGCGAGTGGCTGGTCCGAGAGTTGGCGACCTCCAGTTGAGGTTACACGGCGGGACAAAAGCCCGGGAGACAAGCCACCGTTCGCGGTGCCGCGTTGCTCCTGTCCGCCCTTGATCAACTGGAGAACCACCATGTTCAAGCTTCGTCTGTCCGCCCTGCTCCTTGCCGCCCTCTCGGCTCTCATGAGCTTCTCGTCCGCCGCCGCGCAAAAAGACCACTTCAGTGTCTGCTGGACCATCTACGCCGGCTGGATGCCCTGGGAATACGCCGGCAGCCAAGGCATCGTCGATAAATGGGCGAAAAAATACGGCATCAAGATCGATGTCGTGCAGCTCAACGACTACGTCGAATCCATCAACCAGTACACCGCCGGTCAGTTCGACGGCTGCACCATGACCAACATGGATGCCCTGACCATTCCCGCCGCCGGTGGCGTGGACAGCACCGCGCTGATCGTCAGCGACTTCTCCAACGGAAACGACGGCATCGTCCTCAAGGGCGACGGCAAGACAGTCGCCGATCTCAAGGGCATGGACGTCAATCTGGTGGAGTTGTCGGTGTCTCATTACCTGCTGGCGCGCGCCCTGGATTCGGTTGGCCTCGCCGAGAAAGACCTGAAAGTCGTCAACACCTCCGACGCCGATATCTCGGCCGCCTTCAACACCGACCAGGTCAAGGCCGTTACCACCTGGAACCCGATGCTCTCGGACATCAAGGCCCAGCCGGGCGTGAGCGAGGTGTTCAACTCCGGCCAGATCCCCGGCGAGATCATGGACATGATGGTGGTCAACACCCAGACCCTGAAGGACAACCCGGCCCTGGGCAAGGCCTTGACCGGCGCCTGGTTCGAAGTGGTGGCGCTGATGAACGCCAAGAACACCGCCGCCAACGCTGCGCTGGAACACATGGCCAAAGCGTCGGGCACTGATCTCAAGGGTTTCCAGGCGCAACTGGACACCACCAAGCTGTTCGCTACGCCCCAAGAAGCGCTGGCCTTCGTCACCAGCGAACAACTGCCCGCCACCATGGGCAAGGTCGCCGAGTTTTCGTTCAAGCACGGCTTGTTGGGCGAAGGCGCCAAGGACGCAGATGCAGTTGGCATGGCGTTCAACCGCGACGTGACCCTCGGCGACAAGGCCAACCTCAAGCTGCGCTTTGACCCGACCTACGTACAGCTGGCCGCCGACGCCAAGCTGTAGACCGGAGGACCTGGCATGCGCCTGATCAACCGCTACCCGGATCGTCCCAGCCGTCTGTTGCTGGTGATCCTGCCCTTCGCGCTGGTGTTGTTCGCCTACTTCATGGGCTCGGCCGAACGGTTGACGGACAACCCCAACGACAAGCTACTGCCCAGCGCCGTACAAATGGCCGATGCGGTCAAACGCCTGGCCTTCACCGCCGATGCTCGCAGTGGCGACTACCTGCTCTGGCAGGACACCGCGTCGAGCCTGCGCCGGTTGGCGATCGGCCTGGGCATCAGCGCCCTGGCCGGTCTGTGCCTGGGCATCGCCGCCGGTACGCTCCCGCTGTTTGGCACGCCGCTGTCGCCGTTGCTCACCGTGGTGTCGATGGTGCCGCCACTGGCGATCCTGCCGATCCTGTTCATCGTCTTCGGCCTGGGAGAGTTGTCCAAGGTGATGCTCATCGTGATCGGCATCACGCCATGCCTGGCGCGGGATCTGGAACAACGCGCCCGGGAAATTCCCCGTGAGCTGCTGATCAAGGCCCAGACCCTCGGCGCATCGACCTGGACCCTGATCCTGCGCGTGGTACTGCCGCAACTGCTGCCACGCTTGCTGATTTCCCTACGGCTGATGCTGGGTTCGGCCTGGCTGTTTCTGATCGCCGCCGAAGCCATCGCCTCCACCGATGGGCTGGGCTATCGGATTTTCCTCGTGCGCCGTTACCTGGCGATGGACGTGATCCTGCCGTACGTGGTGTGGATCACCCTGCTCGCCTGGCTGATGGATTGGGGCCTCAGGTACCTGACCCGCCGAGCGTTCCCTTGGTACGAGGGGGCTAAAGCATGAGCTTCATTACTGTGAACAATGTCTGGCAACAGTATGCCGACCAAGTCGTGCTGGAACGCTTGAACCTGAGCGTCGCCGAGGGTGAGTTCTGCACCTTGGTGGGCGCGTCGGGTTGCGGCAAGTCGACCTTCCTGCGCTTGCTGCTGGGCCAGGAACGCGCCAGTCGCGGACAGATCCTGCTGGACGGCGAACCCTTGGCGGGCGAGCCGGACGCCAGCCGGGGCGTGGTGTTCCAGCGTTATTCGGTGTTCCCGCACCTGACGGTACTGGACAACGTGGCCCTGGGCCTGGAGTTGCCGCGCTCGCCGTTGCTGGGGCGTTTGTTCGGCAGTGCCAAGCGCCAGGCTCGCCAAGAGGCTGCGCTACTGTTGGACAAGGTCGGCCTCGGCCACGCGCTGGACAAATACCCGGCGCAGCTCTCCGGCGGCATGCAACAGCGACTGGCGATCGCCCAGGCCCTGATCATGAAGCCCCGAGTCCTACTGCTGGACGAGCCCTTCGGCGCCCTCGACCCGGGCATCCGCAAAGACATGCATGCCTTGCTGCTGGCGCTGTGGCGCGAGACCCAACTGACGGTGTTCATGGTCACCCACGACCTGTCCGAGGGCTTCAGCCTCGGCACGCGCCTGCTGGTGTTCGACAAGGTCCGCGTCGATCCACACGCCCCCGGCGCCTATGGCGCACGCATCACCTACGACATTCCATTGAACAGCGACCGCCGCACCGCCCGTGCCGCCGTCCACGCCCTGCCCGCCGAACTGGCCGGCACGTTGCGTATCGCTTGAAAGGAGATTTTCCATGACCGATTCGATCCAGTTGTTTCCCCCCTTCGCCGAAGAACTGCTGCCCGGTGGCGGCCACCGCTCATTCGTGCTCAAGCGCGGCCAACTGCTGCGCCTGACCGATCTGCGCGGCGGCGCCAACGTGAGCCTGACGCTGCTCAACGCCAACGAAAAAACCGAACGCCTGAACCTGCCGGACAGCCTCAAGTGCCAACACACCGCCAAGCTCACCGCCGGCCATTGCCTGTACTCGGACATGGGCCGGGTACTCGCTGCAATCACCGCTGACACCTGTGGTTGGAGCGACAGTTTTGGCGGTGTGCTCTGCGCCGAGGAAGTCGCTGAAAAGTATGGTCAGGGCCGCTATCAGGAACTGCGCAACGGTTTCTTCCGCAACGGCACCGACAACCTGCTGGTGGAACTGGGCAAATGGGGGCTGGGCCTGTCCGACCTACTCATGACCCTCAACTTGTTCAGCCGTGTCGACGTCGACGAAGCCGGCCACTTTAACTTTGTCGAAGGCAATTCCGAGGCCGGCGACTACATCGAGCTGTACGCGCCGATGGATACCTTGGTGGTGCTGACCGCGCTGCAGCACCCGATGGACCCGAATCCGCAATACGCCCCGCAACCGCTCAAGCTCAGTTGGATGAACGCCAACCCCAGCGTCGCCGAACATTGCCGCCAATCGCGCCCGGAAAACCAGCGCGGCTTCATCAACACCGACCGCCTGTTCGCCTGAGGATCGCCGCCATGTCACTTTCCATCGCCACCGCACACAAGCAACTCGAGACCGCCGCCTACCGCGCCACGATTCCCGCCGGCGAACCTTGGCTGACCGAGGTCAAGGCCGGCCAGACCTTGCGCATCCTTGACCTGGAAGGCAACCAGGCGGTCGATACGCTGTTCTACAGCCTGGCCAATCCCAGGGAACGCTACGACGTGCAGCGCACCTTGCGTCGGCAGAACAGCGTTTACCTGGGCACCGGCAGCGTGCTGTATTCCAACCTCGGCCGACCGATGCTGACCATCGTCGAAGACACCTGCGGGCGCCACGACACCCTCGGCGGCGCCTGCGCCCAGGAAAGCAACACCGTGCGCTACGCCCTGGAGAAGCGCCACATGCACAGCTGCCGCGACAACTATCTGCGGGCCTGCGCCCACGACGGTCGGCTGGGCAAGGGCGACATCGGGCCGAACATCAACTTCTTCATGAACGTGCCGGTCACCGCCGATGGCGGCCTGACCTTTGAAGACGGGATCTCGGCGCCGGGGAAATACGTCGACCTGCGGGCCGAGATGGACGTGATCGTCCTGATCTCCAACTGCCCGCAACTGAACAACCCGTGCAATGCCTACAACCCCACGCCAGCGGAGCTTTTGATATGGGACTGAAACTCACGCGCCTGCGCCGCTGGCTGTTCGTGTTGTGCCAGAGCCGCTCGGGGCAGTGCCTCAAATAAATGCATGAACGCCACCGGCACAGGCTCTGCCACAGAGGTTGTGTGGTGCTTGGAGGTTTGCCGCCGGGGACGACCCCGTTGGCCATCGAAAACTGCGGGACGGCCCGCATCCCAGTTCAGGCGGCACGCATGCCTGAGGGGGCAATGCCATGTTCGAAAAAATCCTCATCGCCAACCGTGGCGCCATCGCTTGCCGCATCCTGCGGACCTTGCGCGAGTTGAAGGTCCAAGGCGTCGCGGTGTACGCCCAAGCCGACGAAGCCAGCCTGCACATCCTCCAGGCCGACGAAGCCCATTGCCTGGGCGAAGGCGCGGCAGCGGGCACTTACCTGGCGGTGGACAAGCTCCTGGCGATCGCCAAAAGCAGCGGTGCGACGGCAATTCATCCCGGCTACGGCTTCCTCTCGGAAAACGCCGCCTTCGCGCAAGCTTGCGAGGCGGCCGGGATCGCCTTCATCGGCCCGACGCCAGAGCAACTGCGCGTGTTCGGCCTCAAGCACACCGCACGCGCCTTGGCGCGGCAGCACGGCGTGCCAATGCTCCAAGGCACCGAACTGCTCGACAGCCTCGACGCTGCGTTGCAGGCAGGTTCGCAGGTCGGTTACCCGGTGATGCTGAAAAGCACGGCGGGCGGTGGAGGGATCGGCATGCGGGTGTGTCGCAGCGCCGCCGAATTGAGCGAATCCTTCGAAGCGGTCAAGCGCCTGGGGCAGAACAATTTCAGCGACGCCGGTGTGTTCATCGAAAAGTACATCGAACGGGCGCGGCACCTTGAGGTGCAAGTGTTCGGCGACGGCCAGGGCCAGGTGATCGCCCTGGGCGTGCGTGACTGCTCGGTGCAACGACGCAACCAGAAAGTCATCGAGGAAACCCCGGCGCCCAACCTGCCCGAAGGCATGGCCGAGGAGCTCTGCGCAGCAGCGATCAAACTGGCCCAGGCCGTGGACTACCGCAGCGCGGGCACCGTGGAGTTCGTCTACGACAGTGACGCCGGGCGCTTCTATTTCCTGGAAGTGAACACGCGCCTGCAAGTGGAACACGGCGTCACCGAGCAGGTATGGGGCGTGGACCTGGTGCGCTGGATGGTGCAACTGGCCGCCGGTGATCTGCCACCGCTGAGCGAACTGAGCCCGGGTTTGAAAGCCTGCGGCCACGCGATCCAGGCACGCCTGTATGCAGAGGACCCGGGCCGGGATTTCCAGCCGAGCCCGGGCCTGCTCACCGCCGTGGAATTCCCACAGGCCGACGGCAAAGGGCTGCGCATCGACACGTGGGTGGAGGCTGGTTGCCAGATCCCGCCCTACTTCGACCCGATGATCGCCAAGATCATTCGCTGGGCACCGACCCGCGAGCAGGCGCGCCTGGGCCTGCACCAAGCGCTGGAAGACAGCTTGCTATACGGCGTCGAAACCAACCGCACCTACCTGCAGCAGATTCTTCTCGACGCGCCCTTCGCCAACGGCCAGCCCTGGACGCGTTGCCTGGAGACCCTGGCCTACCGCGCCAACACGTTCGAAGTGCTCAGCCCCGGCACCCAGACCAGCGTCCAGGACTACCCCGGCCGCCTCGGGTATTGGGCCGTGGGCGTACCGCCGTCAGGGCCGATGGACAGCCGCTCGCTTCGCTTGGGCAACCGCCTGCTGGGCAATGACGAAGGTGCGGCGGCGTTGGAAATCACCATGAGCGGACCGTTGCTGCGTTTCAACTGCAACGCCCGGGTGGCGGTGACCGGTGCGCAAATTGCCCTGGCCCTGGACGGCGAAGCGGTGCCGATGAATACCCCGTTCTCGATCACCGCCGGGGCAACGCTGGCCCTGGGCACCATCAGCGGCGCCGGGGCACGCAGCTATTTGTGCCTGCAGGGTGGCTTGCAAGTGCCGGACTACCTCGGCAGCAAAAGCACCTTCACCCTCGGCCAATTCGGCGGCCATGGCGGACGCGCGCTGTGCACCGGCGATGTGCTGCACCTGGCTGCGCTGGATGAGCGCGCCGCGTTCCCGACAGTGAACGAGCCGCCCCTGTCATTGCCAGCCGTGCGGCAGATCCGCGTGATCTACGGCCCCCATGGCGCGCCGGAATATTTCACCGAACGCTACATCCAGACGTTTTTCGAAACGTCATGGGAGGTGCATTTCAACTCCAGTCGAACCGGCGTGCGACTGATCGGGCCGAAACCCGAATGGGTACGTGCCGACGGCGGCGAAGCGGGCCTGCATCCCTCCAATATCCACGACAACCCGTATGCCATCGGCGCCGTGGATTTCACCGGCGACATGCCCGTCATCCTCGGCCCCGACGGCCCGAGCCTGGGCGGTTTTGTCTGCCCGGTGACGGTGATTGAGGCGGACCTCTGGCAGTTGGGGCAGCTCAAGGCTGGGGACAAGGTGAGGTTTGTGCCGGTGGATATCTCGACCGCGCGATCACTGGTAACCGACTCCCTCGCCACGGAGTGTGGGGATACACAAACGTTGTTGTCGCCGGTGGTACTGGATATCGGCCAGGACGATACCCGCCTGGTGGCAAGATTATCTGGC
Source organism: Pseudomonas frederiksbergensis (assembly GCF_035751725.1). Classification (GTDB taxonomy): domain Bacteria; phylum Pseudomonadota; class Gammaproteobacteria; order Pseudomonadales; family Pseudomonadaceae; genus Aquipseudomonas; species Aquipseudomonas frederiksbergensis_A. The sequence continues at coordinate 4,436,025 of NZ_CP142104.1, forward strand.
GACACTCATCTACTGCTGGAAATCGGCGCCCCTGAACTCAACCTGGTGCTGCGCTTCCGCGCCCACGCCTTGATGCAGGCACTGGAACAAAAACACCTGCACGGTGTGATCGACCTGACGCCGGGCATCCGCTCGCTGCAAATTCATTACCAGCCTGAGCAACTGTCGCTGGCCGATCTGCTGGTGATCGTCGCTGGCGAATGGGACGCCGTGTGCGCCGCGCAAGACCTGCAAGTGCCGTCGCGCATCGTCCATCTGCCGCTGTCCTGGGATGACCCGGCCTGCCAACTGGCCATCGAAAAATACATGACCACGGTGCGCAAGGACGCTCCGTGGTGCCCCAGCAACCTGGAGTTCATCCGCCGCATCAACGACCTGCCCAACCTCTACGAAGTGCAACACACCGTGTTCGACGCCAGCTATCTGGTGATGGGCCTGGGCGACGTCTACCTCGGCGCACCGGTCGCTACCCCGCTGGACCCGCGCCATCGACTGGTTACCACCAAATACAACCCGGCCCGGACCTGGACTGCGGAAAATTCGGTGGGCATCGGTGGCGCCTATATGTGCGTATACGGCATGGAAGGCCCCGGCGGCTATCAGTTCGTCGGGCGCACGTTGCAGATGTGGAATCGTTATCGGGAGGTTGCCGCGTTTGATGGCAAACCCTGGCTGCTGCGGTTCTTCGATCAGATCCGCTTCTACCCGGTCAGTGCCGATGAACTGTTGCGTATCCGCCGGGATTTCCCGCTGGGCCGCTTCGACCTGCAGATCGAGCACAGCCAACTCAACCTTGCTGACTACCAACATTTCCTTGCCCGGGAAGCGGACAGCATCGGCGCGTTCCGCCAACAGCAACAACAGGCCTTCAATGCCGAGCGCGAGCGCTGGATTGCCAGCGGCCAGGCGCATTTCGACAGCGAGGAGCCGGCCCCCGTACCGAGCGAAGAGGCATTGCTGGGCGAGGGCCAACTGAGCGTCGAGAGCCACATCGCCGGCAATCTCTGGCAAGTCCAGGTGCAAGTCGGTGCGCAGGTCGCCGCCGGTGACGTACTGGTGATTCTGGAGTCCATGAAAATGGAGATCCCGGTGCTTGCGCCAATGGCCGGCGTGGTACGCGAAGTACGCGTCCAACCCGGTTCGGCGGTGCGCGCCGGACAGCGTGTCGTGGTGCTGGAACGTGAATGAACTCAATCAAAGGATTAACGCGATGAAAATCTCTCTGCGCCTGGACAACCTGCGCGACGCCTACCGCAAAGGCGAAACGACACCGCGCCGGTTGCTGCTGGCCCTGCGGGAAAAGGCCGCCGCACTCGACCCGGACTATCACCTGTTCATCCATCTGCTGTCCCCCGAGGAACTGGAGCCCTATCTAACGGCATTGGAAAGCCGCGACCTGGAGAGCCTGCCGTTGTACGGCGTGCCGTTCGCCATCAAGGACAACATCGACCTGGCCGGCATTCCCACCACCGCCGCCTGCCCGGCGTTTGCCTACGTGCCGCAATGTTCGGCCACGGTGGTCGAGCAGTTGTTGGCACTGGGCGCCATTCCCTTGGGCAAGACCAACCTCGACCAATTCGCCACCGGGCTCAACGGCACCCGTACCCCTTACGGTGCCTGTCGCAACAGCGTGTTGGCGGACTATCCGGCCGGTGGTTCGAGTGCCGGCTCGCCGCTGGCGGTGGCCCTGGGCGTGGCAAGTTTTGCGCTGGGCACCGACACCGCAGGCTCAGGCCGGGTGCCTGCGGCGCTGAACAACCTGGTCGGCCTGAAGGCCACCAAAGGCTTGATCTCCACCGCAGGCGTGGTGCCGGCTTGCCGGACGCTGGATTGCGTGACCACATTCACTGCGACGGCGCGCGAAGCCAGCCAACTGTTGGCATTGACCGCGCGCCTCGACCCGCGCGACGAATACAGCCGCCGCAATCCGCAATGGAACGACAGCTCGGCGTTCGGCGCGCCCCGACGCTTTCGCTTCGGCGTGCCTCGTCGGCAAGACCTGGAATTTTTCGGTTGCGACGAAGGCCCACGGTTGTTCCGCGACACCATCGAGCGCCTCGAACGCCTGGGCGGCGAAGCCGTCGAGCTGGATTTGTCGCCCTTCCTCGAAGCCGCGCGCTTGCTCTACGAGGGGCCTTGGGTTGCCGAGCGCTACAGCGTCGCCGGGGAGTTGATCGAGCGCGACGCCAATGCGGTACTGCCGGTGATCCGCGCCGTATTGGCGAAAGCGTCTACCGTGACCGGCGTGGATACCTTTCGCGCCCAGTACCGTTTGCAAGCGCTCAAGGCCCAGTGCGACCGAATGATGGAAACACTCGATTGCGTGCTCACCCCGACCATTGGACGCCCGGTGACCCTCGCCGAAATCGCGGCCGAACCACTGCTGCGCAATGCGGAACTGGGTTACTACACCAACTTCATGAACCTGCTGGACTACGCCGCCGTCGCCGTGCCCAGCGCCTTCATGGCCAACGGTTTGCCTTGGGGCGTGACGCTGTTCGGCCGAGCCTTCACCGATCAGTACCTGCTGGGTGTGGCGGACGCCTTGCAGCGCCAACAACTGCCTGACTTACCGACACCCGCCCATCCGGCCCGCCATGATCGGGCACGGCTGGTGGTGTGCGGCGCGCACCTGGAGGGGTTGGCATTGAACTGGCAACTCAAGCAACGCGGCGCCCGGCTGATCGAGGCGACCCATAGCTCGCCGGATTACCGCCTCTATGCCTTGGCCGGCGGCCCACCACTGCGCCCCGGCATGCTGCGCGTTGGCGAGGGGGGCGTGGCGATCGAAGTTGAAGTCTGGGAACTGCCAAGCAGCGAATTGGGCTCGTTCCTGACCGGTATTCCCGCACCGCTTGGGTTGGGCAAGGTGCAACTGGCCGACGGGCGCTGGGAAAGCGGCTTCATCTGCGAGCCGTATGGCCTGGACGGCGCAGAAGACATCAGCCATTTAGGCGGGTGGCGGGCCTACCTGACGACCCGTCAGTGAACAGCAATCTGCGGCGAGGGGACAATCCCCCTCGCCTACAATCATGCAAACCTGCAAATCCGAATATCTTTTCCCGCAAGGCCACTAGACTTGATTCCATCGGGTCACTCCTGGGGAATCGCCATGTCGCTTCGTTCGCCGTTGCATGCCCAGCGCTCACCGGTGCTGATGCTCGCCATTTTGCTGGGTGCCGCCTTCCTGCTGACTTCGCTGTTGGCTTATTACGCCGCCAACACGTCGCTCAAGGACAACATTGTGAAGGCGTTGTACTTCAACTTGCTGATCGGCCTGCTCGTCACGGTGGCGGTGCTCGTCGTGCTTTATCGGCTGATCGCCAATTTCCAGCGCCGCATCGACGCCCAAGCCATCCTGGATGGCTTGACCGAACTGCCCAACCGCCGGGGCTTCGACCTCCTGGCGGTGCAAGCGCTGCATGAAGCCCAGCGCGAGCCCAAGCCTTTGAGCGCGTTGCTGCTGGAAGTGGACAATTTCAAACAACTGGATGCCAGCCACGGCCACGTCGCCAGCGACCAGTTATTGAGTGGTTTCGCTCGCGACCTGACCGACACCTTGCGGCATTCGGACATCGTGTGTCGCTGGGGCACTGACGCCTTCGCCCTGCTACTCAAGGACACCGACGGGCAGAACGGCCAGAAGATCGCTGAGAAAATTCGCGAGCACATCGCGTTGCAGCGCTATTTTTGCAGCGGAAAGCAATTGCAGGTCACCGTCAGCATCGGCCTGACCACCTTGCAGGACGAAGACACCTTGCATAGCCTGTTGTCCCGGGCCGATCATGCGCTGCGACGTGCCCGACAGACCGGCAGCAACCGAACCTGCGTGGAAATGCCTCACTCCAGTTATGAATAAACCCGATCATTGCCCGGCCTGCGGCGGCGCCAACGACTGCACCCTCGCCGATCCGGAGACCGCCGACCGCGCCTGCTGGTGCTACGGCGTCAGCATCGACCCGGCTGTGCTTTTGGCATTGCCGACCGAATTGCGCGATAAATCCTGCCTGTGCCCCCGATGTGCACAGGTCGATGACCAATTGCGCGCCAATGCGCAACCGATCGCGTAAGATTCCCCCCCCCCGCCTCCTGGCCTGAACTGCCCATGCGTGTCGACCGTTTCCTCAGTAACCTGCCGCGCTTCAATCGCCAGCAGGTCCGCCTGCTGCTGGTGGCGCGTCGGGTGCAGATCGATGGCCAGACCGTCACTGACCCACAAGCGCAGGTGCGGGAATTCAGCCGCGTCGAAGTGGACGGGGAAATCTTGCAAGCAGGCCGACCGGCGCGGTATTTCATGTTGCACAAGCCGCCCGGTTGCGTCAGCGCCACACGCGATCCGCAGCACCGAACCGTGCTCGACCTGCTGGACGAACCGGACAAGGACGACCTGCACATCGCCGGCCGCCTGGACTTCAATACCACCGGGCTGATGGTGATCACCAACGACGGCAGTTGGTCGCGACGCCTGACCCAGCCGCAGACCAAGCTGCCGAAGGTCTACTACGTCGAGACCGAGCAGACCATTACTGCCGAGTACGCGCTCACCTTTGCCCGGGGCCTGTATTTCGCTTTCGAGGACCTGACCACGCAGCCGGCGGAACTGACGCTGCTGGGCCCGAAGTCCGCGCGATTGAGTATCGTTGAAGGTCGGTATCACCAGGTCAAGCGCATGTTCGGTCACTTCAACAACAAGGTGCTGCGCCTGCATCGCGAACGCATGGGGCCGCTGGTGCTAGACTCCCATCTGGAGCCCGGTGGGTATCGCGCCTTGAGCGCTGAAGAAATCTGCCTGATTTGAAGGAAATGACCGCTGGGCAGAAGTGTCCGACAATTTTCAAAGAGCACTTGCGCAACGCTCGCCCCCCTGCTTGAATCAAACCGTCGGCCGAAATGTGACCGATGAGTCACCTCATACCTCTAAGAAACTTTTTGCCGGCTGGAACCCCCAGGTTCCGCGTCATCCCCCCGGCAAACTGCCCGCCATAACAATACCCGTCGACCACTGTCATGGATCGACATGGGCCTTATCTTCCAGGCGTATGCCTACCTGTCACATTGCCCGTGCAATCTCATTGCGCGCATACCCGCTTGCCAGGAGTCTTATGACATGAGGCCAGAAATCGCTGTGCTGGATATACAGGGTCAGTATCGGGTTTACACGGAGTTCTATCGCGCAGACGCCGCGCAAAAGACCATCATTTTGGTCAACGGCTCGATGGCCACTACCGCGTCGTTTGCCCAGACCGCCAAGAACCTCTACCCGCAATTCAACGTCGTGCTGTACGACCAGCCCTACGCGGGCAAGTCCAAGGCCCATAACCGCCACGAGAAAATGCTGACGAAGGAAATCGAAGGGCAGATTCTCCTGGAGCTGATCGACCACTTCGCCGCCGAACACGTGTTGTCCTTTTCATGGGGCGGTGCCGCCACGTTGACGGCATTGGCCCAACGCCCGCGGCGCATCGAAAAAGCCGTGATCAGCTCGTTCTCACCGGTACTCAACGCACCGATGCGCGACTATCTGGAGCGCGGTGTGGATTACCTGAGCAGCCTGGACGGCGACCTTGTCGGGCACCTGGTCAACAACACCATCGGCAAGCACCTGCCGCCGCTGTTCAAGCGCTTCAACTATCGCCACGTCAGCAGCCTGGCCGAGCATGAATACGGGCAGATGCACTTTCACATCAACGACGTGCTCCACAGCGACCAGCAGTGCTACATCAATGCCGCCAAGAAGGTCGACGTTCCGGTGCTGTTCCTGAACGGCGAATGGGACGAGTACACCTCAGCCACTGACGCCAGGCTCTTCGCCAATCACGTCCAGCACAGCACCTTCACCACGCTGCAAGCCACCGGGCATTTCCTGGACATGGAACACAAGGCCGCCTGCCGCGACAGCCGTGACGCGTTGCTGGGTTTCCTCAAGCCAAGTCACCACGCTAGCCGACCGCGTTACAGCTACGTGCAGGATTACCATGCAGTGGCGATCTGAAAAGAAGTCATCGCGGACAAGCCTCCGACAAACAGGCTTGCCCGCGAAGACCGCTCTGGTTTGAGGCTCGCGCAGACGGATGACCTGACCGACCGGAAAGAAAAACTTCAAATTCCAAGCGACATCTGGTACAAAGTCAGCCGCTCTGAGCGGGTGTCGTATAATGGCATTACTCCAGCTTCCCAAGCTGATAACGAGGGTTCGATTCCCTTCACCCGCTCCAATCGAATTCTGATCCTGCGTCGTAGTGGTTTCGACGGAGGATTGAAAAAACCGGCTCTTGGTGGCCGGTTTTTTTTGGTCTGGGATTTGTGGAGTTTCTGTCGCTGACGGTTACACCAAGTACCTGGAAATCGATGATGGCCAGGTTTTTATCGCAGTGACAAAGAGAATCAGACCTGCTTTGCGACAAAAGCGACCACGGTAAACACGATCAGGGCGAAGGCAGCACCGATGCTGAACGGCAGCAACGTAACCCGGATTGTAGTCGGAGCCGGGCGTCTCATCTCTTCGGCTAACGCTTCCACCTCTTGATGCCGTTGCTCGAAGCTCGCTTGATAATCACGAGGTATGGACACGTCTCTTTCTCCTCCGAGGCTGCGGCTCATGCTGGGTCTTGAACTTCGAGTTCCAAATTATCGCGGTCGTTCTGGAACATCCATCCTCCTTTTAAGGGTTAAGCCACTGCCCTGAGCTTCTTGTTCTGCGATGCCGGGAGAACCAGCCCACTTCAATCGCTCATTGCCAGCCATCTAGCGCGTCTGCGGAGCACTATTTCCTATAGGCGCGGTTATGGATAGCGGGTGATTCCCGTTTGGCTTGTAGGTAAAAACAGCACGTTGCGTACGATAGAAAACCGCCTCACTCCCCCGCCAGATGCCCCAACGGCAAGGGCCCCGGCGCCTTCACCGTGTTGATCGCAAAATTGCTGCGAATATCACTTACGCCCGGCAGCTTCAGCAGCTTGCTGGTGACAAAACGGTCATAGGCGCGCAAGTCCGGCACCACGACTTGCAGCAGAAAATCCGACTCACCCGACACCAGGAACGCCGAGATCACTTCGGGCAGCGCGGTCACGGCCTGACGAAACGCCTCGGCTCGCTCGTCGGTGTGCCGTTCGACCTTGATGCCGACAAAGATCGTCATTCCGAGGCCCACTTCGTCGCGGTCAAGGACGGCCTGGTAACCTCGGATCACCCCCGCCTCTTCGAGCATCCGCACACGGCGCAGGCACGGTGACGGTGACAAGCCTATTTCTTCGGCCAGTTGCACGTTGCTCAGCCGCCCGTCCCGTTGCAGTGCCGTCAGGATTTTGCGGTCGAAGGCGTCAAGTTTCATGATTTGGCATTATCCGTTTTATTGACTCGATTACTTGGCAGGTTATGCCAATTCCTGAAGCTTTAGAAGCTGACTACGCAAGCACCTGCCCTGCCCTCCGGCCATAAACTGGCACTTCCAATCCACTGAATGCGCAGGCATGCAATGACAGAGCTCTGGTTGTTTTTCATGGCGTTGACGGTGGCGTACCTGTTGCCTGGGCCGGACATGATCCTGGTGCTGCAAACCGGCGCCCGTCAGGGCAAAGGCGCGGCACTGGCGACAGCGGTGGGCTTGGGCGTTGCCCGGGCGTGTCACGTCGCGCTGGCAGCGATGGGACTTTCGGTGTTGTTCAAGACGGCGCCCTGGACCTTCGACGTAGTGCGCCTGGCCGGGGCGGCTTATCTGGCCTGGATCGGGTTTCAATGCTTGCGGACGACCTTGTTGCCCAGCTTCGAAGGAGACGCCGCTGCGATAGGGAAGCGGCAATGGCATCAGGCGATCCAGCGCGGTCTGCTGACCAATCTGCTCAATCCCAAGGCCTTGCTGTTTTGCTCAGTGTTGCTGCCGCAGTTCATCGATCCGCAGGACGGACCGGTGTTGGGGCAGTTTGCGATACTCGGCGTGGTGCTGGTCGGCGTCGGCCTGCTGTTCGACAGCGCCTATGCATTGGTGGGTATGGCACTGGGGCGATGGCTCCAACGCTCGCCTTCGGCCCAGCGCGCGCAACAGTGGTTGTTTGGGAGCCTGCTGATCGGTTTTGCGGTGCGGCTGACGTTTGTGCAGCAATCGTAGGCTGCGATAGCCGCTGAAGCGATTCATAGAGTCCGCAGCCCCCTTCAATAGCCGGTCCGTAGTGACCGTTTTTTTTTCTCCCCTGGTTTCCTGAAACCGCTCCAATTTCAGACGTCGCCGGGCAGCCGAACGGGAGCAAGCTGCCTCGCCACGCAACTGTACTGGCGTCCCACCTCACATTTCGCAATAAAGCCAACCGCCCTCTCCCGCCCCTTCCATAACGGCGCTTCTAGACTTCAAGCGAGAGATCCACCCGCCCCAACCGTCGCCCACGGTGGTTATAGTGTTGATCATTCGCGCGCAGTAGGTATAGTACCCACCAACAACACCACAGGGAGGTGTTGTGAATAGCCGATTCTTGATAAGCCAAATTGTTGCAGATGGGTGGTACCTGGTGCGGATTCGGGGTAGCCACCATCACTTCAAACACCCGACCAAACCGGGGCTGGTTACGGTTCCTCATCCCAAGAAGGACCTGCTCAAGAAAACGGCCATCAGTATCTTGCAACAGGCCCTTCTCCAGGCGCCCGGTTGCCCCGCTTTTCCGGAGGACGATTGAATGCTCTACCCAATTGCGATTTCAATGGGCGATGACCAGCACGCTTGGGGTGTTGAGGTGCCGGATATTCCCGGTTGTTTTTCCGCAGGCGACGACCTGGATGAAGCCATGGCGATGGCACGGGAGGCGATCGAGGGTCATTTCGAGATCCTGGCTGAGGACGGTTCGCCGATTCCATCGGCCAACACCGTCACCCTGCATGCGGCCAATCCGCAATACGCCGGTTGCACATGGGCCTTGGTAGACATCGATATTACCAAGTACCTGGGCAAGGCCCAGAAGCTCAACATCACCCTGCCCGGCTACCTGCTGAACCGTATCGATGAATATGTGCTGCACCATCCTGAAGAGAAGAGCCGCTCCGGCTTCCTGGCGTCGGCGGCGCTCAAGGTGTTGCAACAAGGGCGATGAGCGTTCCATGAAGAAACGCGAACCTGTGGGAGCAAACTCACTCCCACAGGTTCGATCACTTACTTGCTCTGCGACTTGGACTCCTGCATCTGCACCGAAGACTTGGTGCCGTCGGTGTTGTCCTTGGTCTCGTTATCCGAATTGTCGAAGCAGCCTTGCAGGGCGAACAGGCAGCAGGCGAGGCAAAAGGTGCGGGCAATATTCATGACGTACTCCGATGCTGAGGGCTTTCAGGAGTGACCCGCGAGAATGACATTGGTTGCGACTGTCGTCGTGCGGGACGATGAACGTCGAGGAGACGCTTTACGGTTGAAATGTAAGTAGAATTTTCGCCGACGCGTTGCTGTCACACCAGACAGGTGCATCCCAAAAAGGAACACAGCAATGACGTTCGCCAAAATCGCTCAAAAACTATCCCTCTGGGCGGGGAGCCCCAAGACTTTCCTGGGGGCCATTGTGTTGTTGGCGCTCTGGGCTGCCAGCGGACCTTTATTTGGTTTCAATGACACCTGGCAATTGATCATCAACACTTCGACCACCATCATCACCTTCCTGATGGTGTTCTTGATCCAAAATACGCAAAACCGCGATACCGATATCCTGCATTTGAAAGTGGACGAATTGTTGCGGGCCTCGAAGGACGCTCAGAACGCAATGCTCGGCCTCGAGTCGCTGGACCTCAAGCAACTTGAAGCGCTGCGCAAGCAGTATCAGGACATGGGCAAGGACGAGGCCAAGAGCCTTGATGGCGTTGAGGCGAAGAACAAGATCGACCTGAACCAGTGCTGATGCCGATGCGCGAGCGGTGCATGCCACTCGCGCACTCTTTCGGTCATCAGGGCAACGGGTTGCCGCCCGTCACACCAAATACTTCCCCAGTGATATAACTCGATTCCTGCGAAGCGAGCAGCACATAAAGCGGCGCGCATTCGGCGGGCTGTCCCGGACGTTTCATCGGCACCTGGGAACCGAACGTGGGAATTTTTTCCCTGGGTTGTCCGCCGCTGGGTTGCAGCACGGTCCAGATCGGCCCCGGCGCGACCGCATTGACACGAATCCCCTTGCTGATGACTTGCCCGGCCAACGCCTTGGTAAACGCCACGATCGCCGCTTTGGTGGTGGCGTAGTCCAGCAGCGTCGCGGACGGATCGTAGGACTGGATGGACGCGGTATTGATAATGGTCGCTCCCGCCGGCATCAGCGGCACCGCGGCCTTGCAGATCCAGAACATCGCGTAGATGTTGGTTTTCATGGTGTCGTCGAATTGCGCGGTGGTGATATCGGCAATGTCTTTTTGCGCTTCCTGCTTACCGGCGACATTCACCAGGATATCCAGGCCATCCAGTTGCTGCTGCGCCATCTTCACCATCTGGACGCAGAACGCCTCATCCTTCAAGTCACCTGGAATAGCGACGGCCTTGCGGCCCTCGGCCTTGATCAGCTCGATGACTTGCTGTGCATCGCGCTCCTCGCTGGGCAAATAATTGATCGCCACATCCGCGCCTTCCCGGGCGTAGGCGATGGCAGCGGCGCGACCGATCCCTGAGTCACCGCCGGTAATCAGCGCCTTGCGCCCCTCCAGGCGACCGAAACCCTGGTAGCTTTTTTCGCCATGATCGGGTTGCGGCACCATGTCCTGGTCAATGCCCGGCGGTGACTGTGGCTGGTCGGGAAATTCCGGACGCGGATACTGGGTCAGCGGATTCTGCATCGCGTATTGGTTGGGTTCTCGGCGTGTAGACATCGAGGTTCTCCTTTTCGGCGGGCAAAACGGGCCGGGACGCTGGCGCCCCGGTCCTGAACATGAAACGGGTGCGGTGGATCAGCGGCTGGCCTGCAACGCCCTGGCCATCTCGAGATGGGTTTGCAGCTTGGGCAGCGTTTCGTCAGCGAACGCCTTGATCTCCGGCACATTGGTGGTCTGGGCCTGTTGCTGGATCTGCTCGATGGCTTCCTCAGTGGCCTTGACCTGGCTGGCGGCATAGGCCGCTTCAAATGACTCACCCTCCGCCACCTGTGGCATCAGGGTCTTTGCCTTGTCCGCCACTTCTTCCCGTGGCGCGACAGGCAAATCAAGTTTCTTGGCGATTTTCGCCAGATGCTGGTTGGCGGTGGTGCGGTCGTTGATCACCATGATGGTGTAGTCCTTGACCTCCCGTGACTCCGCCTTCGAATGCGCCTCGCGGCTGGCTTCGATGTCGGCCATGCCTTTGGCGGACGCATCGTTGATGAACTCGACAGGTGACTGGGCCCACGCACTGTTGGCACCCAGGCCCATCAGCATGACAACACTGGTGGTGCGTAAAAAGGTGGCCATCCGGCTCATGGTCACGCCCTCCTCTGAAAGAAAATGCGATGGTTTTTCCACCGCGCAAATCAGAACCACCACGGATATTCAGCGAGATGTGCGACCCGGCTTGCGGCCAATCTCGGCTTTCAGCGGACTTTTATCGACACTCGCGACGGTGGTTCTCCCACTTTTGCGACCCGCTTCGGACACCTTCGTTCGATCGTGGGCAATGTTTCCCGGATAAATGTTGCTCGAACCGCGCATGATCCAGCCCTCCGTATTGCAAGAATGTTGGGCACGCGTACCCCGTATTTCATTTGAAATGGCCCGGGATTCAAGGTTTGGAAAAAGCGCTGGCGCCACGACGAACGGTGACGCGGACTCAGATGCCGAAGGCCCGGTGATTGTGGCGCTTGGCTGCGTACATCGCCTCATCGGCGTGGCGGAACAGGGTCACGTCCTCGGTGCCGTGGTCGGGAAAACAGGCCACGCCGATGCTCGGCTCGATGTTCAGGCAGTGGCCGTCCAGCCGTAGCGGCTGAGACAATGCCTGGCGGATTTTCTTTTGCACCCTGTCGGCGTCTTCCACACTGTGAATGCTGTGGAGCAACACCACGAACTCATCGCCACCGATGCGCGCAACGGTGTCGGTGTCACGTACGCACCCCTTCAATCGACTGGCGACCGCTTGCAGCAGCATGTCGCCGACGCCGTGACCGTAGGTGTCGTTGACCTGCTTGAAACGGTCCAGGTCGATATACAGCAACGCCATCCGCCCGGATGCAACGCGGGCCGCGGCAAGCGCGGCCTTGAACCGATCGCGCAACAACTCGCGATTGGGCACTTGGGTCAGTTGGTCGTACTGCGCCATGTGCTGGAGCCGGGCGTGCAGTTGCTGGCGCTCGATGGCCAGGGTGATCTGGGCGCAGACGTATTGCAGCAGTTCCTTGTCCTGCTCCGTATAGCGCTCGCTGTCCGGGGCGCTCTTGACGATCAACGCGCCGATCGTGCTGCTCTGGGAATTGAGCGGCACGCCCAGCCAGCAAGGCGCATCGGGTTTCGCCACGAGATCGCAGAACTCCACGGGCGACGCGCTGCAACCGGGCGTGAGCAGGATCGGCTGTCCACTGCGTATCACTTCGGCACATAAGCGCCCGACCGCCGTGCCCGGTAGCTCTGGCTGTCGCTCCCGATCGTCGACGTGATAGGCAAAGTTGAGTTGCTCGCACTGCTCGTCATACAGCGCCACCGAGAAATTCAGCGCCGGCAGCCATTCGCCAATAATGAAGTGAATACGCTTGAACAACGCCAGCAGATCGGCGGCGGCGTGGGCCGCCTCGGAAATGGCATATAACGCAGCCTGCCGGGACTCCGCCTGCTTGCGCTCGGTGATGTCGCGGGCCACGGCGATGCGCAGTTGGTCAGCCTCGGACCAGCGCGCCGACCACAGGATATGCACCACCCCACCGTCCTTGCGCAGGTAGCGATTCTCAAAATTGAGCTTGGGCTCGCCCTCCATGACCTCTCGCGCGGCATCCAGGGTTCGCTGACGGTCGGCGGGGTGCACCAGGTCAATCATCGCCCGGCCAATCAGCTCTTGGGGGGTGTAGCCGAGAATACGCTCGCAGGCGGCGCTGACGAACACGAAGCGCCCCTGGGCATCGACAGCGCATACAGCGTCGAGCAGCAGATCGAGGTAACTGGCCAACGGCGTGGAATATCGAATGTCCATGGCGCGCAAGCCGTCCGGATAATGAGGCAATGGGCGAACCGGGTCATCACCCGTTCACGACGCCAATAGGGCATGCGAAGCCGACGTACACCCCACGGTAGTGATGAGGATAGCGCAGGGTGTCGACAGATGGTTACCCAGACGCCTGAAGATAGCAAACGCCCCAGGCACGGGGATCAGGGCGCAGCTCCGACATGGCAGACGGATTTCCCGTCCAAGCCCCTGGGCAGGGTCCTACGCAGAAGTCTCCAGTAACACTCAAACACACCGGAATCGGCCGATTCAAAGCCCCGCCGATCAGACTGTAAAGTCTGGAAACACAAGCCCCCACGGACAGCAACGCTCAACCAAGGAATGTACTCACGCCATGAATCAGATTGCCCAGCCCACTCAGCACTTCAATAACTATCGCAAAATCATTTCCCTGGCCGACCAGGATTGGCAGAACGCCGAAAGCGGCAGAATTGCTGGATTGAATGTCGAGGTCCAGTCGCCCAACGTCCTCGTCGACCAATATGGTCGTACCTTGCATCACTTCTGCACCACGTCGTACCTGGGCCTGGATTATCACCCCGCCTTGCTGGACGGCGCCATGATGACCCTATGGGAAACCGGGACCCTGCGTGTCGCCAACTCGAAGAACCGCAGCCGGCTGGCAATCCTGGACCAATACGAAACCCAGCTGTCGGAACTGTTCGGTGCCAGTTGCCTCAGTGCGCTGTCATGCAGCGCGGCGAGCGCGGGGATCCTGCCACTGTTGGCCAGTGGCGCGCTAACCGGCAACCGTCCGCCGCTGATGGTGTTCGACAAGCAGGCCCACTACTCAATGAACCATCTCAAGGCCGCGTGCGCCGATGAAACCGAGGTCATTACCTGCCCGCATAACGACATGGATTTTCTCGAGGACGCGTGCAAACGCCGGGGTAACGTGGCCTACGTGACTGACGGCGCCTACAGCATGGGTGGCATGGCGGACCTGGACAGCCTGCTGTATCTCAAGCAGCGTTATGGCCTGTTTCTTTATCTGGACGATTCCCACGCCCTGTCAACCGTCGGGACTGGCGGCATGGGCCTGGTGCGCTCGCGGATCCACGCGGTGGATGAGCGAATCCTGATCGTTGCCTCGCTGGCCAAGTCATTCGGGGCCAGCGGTGGGCTGGCCATGTTCGGCAACGAACGGCACAAGACGCTCGTACAACGCTACGGCGGCCCGACCAATTGGTCGCAGAGCCTCAACTCGGCGGCTATTGGCGCAGGCATGGCCTCGATCCGCTTGCATCGCAGCCAAGAATTCCATGCCCTGCAAGAGCGCTTGCAGGCTAATATCCGCTTCTTCGACAGCCTCATCCGCACCGAACAGTATGCAAGCCCCATGGCGATCCGGCTGGTGCGCTGCGGTGAGGCAGCCCTGGCCACCCGGCTGGCGGTCGAGCTGGCCGACCTGGGGTATTTCACTTCAGCGGTATTTTTCCCGGTGGTCCCCCAAGACAAGGCCGCGATCCGCATCACCCTGCGGGCCGACATGGAGCCGGAGGTGATTCGTTCCTTCTGCGAACGGCTCACCGATCTTTTGGTAGCCAACGGACGTGACATCTGTTCTTGAAACGAGCCCTTGATGAAAAACCGTACAACGCTGATCGTCACTTGCACCACGGTCTTCCTGGCACAGCTGGGCATGAGCATTTACCTACCGGCCCTGCCGGACATTGCCCAGGCCCTGGGCGCGGATGCGTCCCGAGTGTCGTGGGGCTTGTCGGTGTACCTGATCGGCATGGCCCTGCCGATGCTGATGTGGGGCAGCCTGAGCCAGCGCATCGGGCGCAAGCCTGTGCTGTTGGCGGCATTGACGCTGTACGGTTTGGGGAACCTGGCGTTGCCGCTGGGCACGACGATCGAAACGTTCCTGGCGTTCAGGTTGATCCAGGGCATCGGCGCCAGCGGCATTTCGGTGATGGCACGGGTGTTGATCCGTGACAGCTTCAGCGGCGACCTGCTGGCCAAGGCCTTGTCCTGGATATCGATTGCCTTTGTGGTTGCCCTCGGCATCGGCCAATACCTCGGCTCGCTGATCCAGGCTGTGTTTGGGTGGGAAGCGATTTTTCTCGGTTTGGGCGCGGCCAGCCTGGTCATGGCCGCCGCCGTGTCAACGGCAACATTCCCGGTGCTTGCCGAAGGTAGCAACGGACAATCAGCGTGGCGGATCTATGGACGGATACTCCAGCATCGCGGTTTTCTGTTACCAGCTTTGGCGGGCGGCTTGGGCTACGGCGTCATCATCGCCTTCAATACCGCCGCGCCGCTGATTCTGCAGGAGAGCTTCCACTGGTCGCCCATCGAGTACGGGCTGCTGGGCTGGCCGATCAGCGCGGCGTATCTGCTGGGCGCGCTCGCGGTGAACGCTTTTGTGCTGCGAACGGGCCAGCGGCGGCTGATGGGCTGGGGCATCGCCTTGGTAGTGGGCGGCAGCGCGACCATGCTGGCAGGAAGCGTTTCACTGAGCAGCGTCGCGCTTGTGTTCTGGTTGCCGTACTGCTTCGCGGTGTTTGGCCAGTCGCTGAACTATCCAATCAGCCTGTCGCTGGCAAACGAAGGCTCGCCGATCGCCGGCGCTTACGCCATGGCATTGAGCGGGTTCCTGCACCAGCTGATGGCTTCGGTGATCGGTGCCATGGCCAGCCTGTTGTTGAGTCAACAGGCCTGGCCACTGGCGGTGCTGTGCACGTTGTTAGCGGTGGCGGCGATGCTGTGCGCAAGGTTCACGCCGCCCCGGGTCGCTTAGAAAGCGCTGCGGAAAATTTCCTCGATTTGCCGCTGGTCCGCCGCCCGCGGGTTGGTCAGGCCGCATGCGTCCTTCAGGGCATTGGCAGCCAGCACCGGCACGTCATTGAGGCGCATGCCCAACTCCCGCAAGCCTGCTGGAATATCCACGTCCACGGCCAGGCTGCGAATCGCCGCGATGGCGGCCTGCGCGCCTTCTTCAGGGCTGAACCCGCGAATATCGGCGCCCATGGCGTGGGCTACGTCCGTCAGCCGGACGGCACATACCATGGCATTGAAACTCTGCACATGGGGCAGCAATACGGCGTTGCATACACCATGGGGCAAGTCATAGAAGCCGCCCAACTGGTGCGCCATCGCATGCACGAAACCCAGCGAAGCATTATTGAATGCCATCCCCGCGAGAAACTGTGCGTAAGCCATATTCTCCCGCGCCGACAAATCGTTGCCGTCACGCACGGCCAGACGCAGGTTGTTGCTGATCAATGTAATCGCCTTAAGGGCACAGGCGTCGGTGATGGGCGTGGCGGCCGTGGAGACATAAGCCTCGATCGCGTGAGTCAACGCATCCATGCCGGTGGCGGCGGTCAAGCCCTTGGGCATCGCCACCATCAGGGCCGGGTCATTGACCGACATCAGCGGCGTTACGTTACGGTCGACGATGGCCATTTTCACGTGGCGCGTATCGTCGGTGATGATGCAGAAACGGGTCATTTCACTGGCGGTGCCCGCCGTGGTGTTGATGGCAATCAAGGGCAGCTGCGGCTTGCTGGAACGATCGACGCCTTCGTAGTCGCGGATCTGTCCACCGTTGGTCGCGCACAGCGCGATGCCCTTGGCGCAGTCATGGGGGGAGCCGCCGCCCAGCGACACGATGAAATCGCATCGGCTTTCTTTCAGCAAACCGAGCCCGAGTTCGACGTTGGCAATGCTCGGGTTGGGCTTGGCACCGTCGTAGATCACCGCGTCGACGTCCTGGATCGCCAGCAACTCGGCCACTTTGGTGGCAACACCGGCCTTCGCCAACCCAACGTCGGTGACGATGAGCGCCTTGCGAAAACCGTAGTTGCGGATGGCGGTCATCGCCTCGTCGAGGCAACCCAGGCCCATGATGTTCACGGCTGGAATGAAAAAAGTGCTGCTCATGGGGACACGCTCCTGAAAGAGGCCGAATCGGCAGGGGCGTACAGGATTGACCGACTGGTCACGACGTATCTTGATCTGGCTCAAGACTGGGTCGTGATAAAGTCACGCCCTGCCTTTGCCACGTTTTGAGATGACTTTCGCGATGACCGATTTCCAGGAATACGACGCCCGGCTCGAAGAGTGGGAGACCTTGCGCGCCGACACCACCTTCAGCGGCCTGTTGGTAGGCAATGGCGCCAGCCGCGCCGTGTGGGACGATTTCGGCTACGACTCATTGTTCGAGAACGCCCGTACCGTCGAGGAAAAACCCTTGAGTGCGTCGGAACTGAGCGTGTTCGACGCACTGCAGACGCGAAGTTTCGAACAGGTGCTGGGGGCATTGAAAACCACCAGCCGGGTCAACAAGGCCCTGGCCGTCAGCTCCGCCGCGCCGCGCAATCGTTATTACGCGATCAAGGAAGCGCTGATCAACACCGTACACGCCGTGCATATTCCTTGGCGGCTGGTACAACCCTCGACCCTGGCAAGCCTGAACCAAGAATTGGGGCGCTACCGCACGGTGTTCACCACCAACTACGATTTGCTGAGCTATTGGGCGCTACAGCACGCGCCCGAGACGTTCACCGATCTGTTCCTGGGCGCCGATCACAGCTTCGACTTGAGCCAGACCCACCTCGACAAACCTCGCCTCTTGTACCTGCACGGCGGCCTGCACCTGGTGCGCAACCAGGACGGGACGGCACGCAAGCTCACGTCCACCGAAGGCACGCTGCTGGGCAGTTTCGCCATCAACAACACCATCAAGACCCTTGACGATGTACCGTTGCTGGTCAGCGAAGGCCCGAGCCAGGACAAGCTCAAGACCATCCGCAGCAGCGACTATCTGTCGTTCTGCTACGACCAACTGCTGCACCATCACGACAACCTTTGCCTGTTCGGCCACGCCCTCGGCGAGCAGGACAACCACATCGTCCACGCCTTGCGCCAGGCAGCGCCGAAGACCGTTGCCCTCTCGATCTACCCGCGCAGCCAGGCGTTCATCCAGCACCAGAAACGGCATTACGCCAAGCTATTCCAAGGGCTGGACACGCAGCTGCGCTTTTTCGATGCCAAGAGTCATCCGCTGGGCGATCCGAAGTTGACGGTGCCGGTGGAGGTCTAGCCTCTCGATGGCGCCTACAAGGTAATCGCCGTACCGAGCAACGTCAGGAACCCCGCCAGCCAATTCGGGTGCGCCGGCCAGGCCGGTGCCGTGGCCAGGTTGCCCTGGACGTGGCCTTCGGTCACCGGGATGTCGATGAACGTCCCGCCAGCCAAGCGCACTTCCGGGGCACAGGCCGGATAGGCGCTGCACTCGCGCCCTTCCAGGATGCCCGCCGCCGCCAGCAACTGCGCACCGTGGCACACCGCCGCGATCGGCTTTCCCGCCATGTCGAAATCGCGCACCAGTTGCAGGACTTTTTCGTTCAGTCGCAAGTATTCCGGCGCTCGACCGCCTGGCACCAGCAACGCATCGTAGTCGGTCGCCTCGACGCCGGCGAAGTCATGGTTGAGGGCGAACAGATGTCCTGGTTTTTCGCTGTAGGTCTGGTCGCCCTCGAAGTCATGAATCGCCGTGCGGACAGTCTGCCCAGACGTCTTGTCCGGGCAGACGGCATGGACGGTGTGGCCGACCATCTGCAAGGCCTGGAACGGCACCATGACTTCGTAATCTTCGACGTAATCGCCGACCAGCATGAGGATTTTCTTGGCGGCCATGGAATGGGCTCCTTTGGAATGCGTGGAGGAATGAACGCATTAAAGGTAGTCCGCTGTAACAGAACGGGGGCAAATCCTCGCCGCGAGCTGACGGGCTGCATCGTAGCGCGCTGACGGTGAACATTTGTGGGAGCGAGCCCGCTCGCGAATCAGGCGGCGCGGGTTGTCAGGCGCACCGCGTTTCCGTGCTTCGCGAGCGGTCTCGCTCCCACAGGGTTCCGGTCGGTGTTGTCAGGCAAGGTACCCATCTGCCCGCAGCAGCGTTTCGAGGCAGTGCTCGGTGATGTGGTAGAAGGCCTTGAGTTCTTCGATCTTGGCGAGCAGTTCGGCCGGCTGCACCGGTTCGGCGCGCTTGACGGCCAGGATCATCTTGTTTTTGTTGGTGTGGTCCAGGGAAATGAACTCGAACACCTTGGTCTCGTAGCCACACGCTTCGAGAAACAGGGCCCGCAGGCTGTCGGTGACCATTTCCGCCTGTTGGCCCAGATGGAGGCCGTATTGCAACATCGGCTTGAGCAGCGCCGGGCTCTGGATTTGCAGGCGGATCTGCTTGTGGCAGCACGGCGAGCACATGATGATCGAGGCGCCCGAGCGGATGCCCATGTGGATGGCATAGTCGGTAGCAATGTCGCAGGCGTGCAAGGCGATCATCACATCCACCGCGCTCGGCGCCACGCTGCGCACGTCGCCATGCTGGAAGCTCAGGCCCGGGTGCTCGAGCCGGGCGGCGGCTTCGTTGCACAGCTTGACCATATCCTCGCGCAGCTCGACACCGGTGACCACGCCTTCGGCCTGCAAGGTGTTGCGCAGGTAATCATGGATGGCGAAGGTCAGGTAGCCCTTGCCCGAGCCGAAATCCGAGACTCGCACCGGTTTGTCCAAGGCCAATGGCGAAGACGTGAGGGCGTGGCTGAAGACCTCGATGAACTTGTTGATCTGCTTCCACTTGCGCGACATCGCCGGGATCAGCTCATGTTTGTGGTTGGTCACGCCCAGGTCGGCCAAAAAGGGCCGGCCCAGGTCGAGGAAGCGGTTCTTCTCACGGTTGTGCCCGGCGGACGGCACCTCCCGCAGTTGCTGGGGCTTGCTCTTGAACAGCGAGCTCTTGCCCTTCTTGCTGTATTCCAGCTGCGCCTCGTCGGTGACCGCCAGCAAATGCGCGTTCTTGAACGAAGCCGGCAACAGCGCGGCGACGGTCTCCACGCCTTCGGCCAGCGAAAAATTCTTGGTGATGTCTCGCGTCTTGTAGCGGTAGACGAAGGACAAGCACGGCTGATCCTTGACCGTCAGTTGCTTGATGATCAACCGCTGCAGATCAGGTTCGTCACCGGCGTACTTGGCCAGCACCAGCTTGATGAACGCGTTTTGATCGAGGCTGGTTTGCAGCAGTTCGATGAACTGAGCGTGGTGATCCGGCGCAGGACGGGCGGGAGTTGCGGTAGCGGACATGGAAAAGCGGCCTCGGTGCGGGCGGATCGGGAATGGCGGGTATTTTAGGGGGGATCCGATGCCGGGGCACGGGGAAATTTCCTGTAGCGAGCGGATTTATCCCCGTTGGGCTGCGCAACAGACCCGAATCAGACGACAGGTCTCGACCCATAACCGCTTATCGACTAAAGGGGCTACGCTGCCAGCGGGGATAAATCCCCTCGCCACGACGGTGTCCGGCAGAAAATCACTCAGCCCAACACCACCAACCGATTCGGCAGTTCATTACGCGCATGGGTCACCGGCACGTGTTCCTTGAGCAGTTCGCCGCAAGCCTCGATGCAGGTCACAAAACCTTGCAACGTCTGCCCCTGGCGAACCTGCTGGGTAAACGCAGTGACAATCGCATCCCAATGGCTGTTGTCGAGTCGCTTGGAAATGCCTTCGTCCACCAGGATCTCCACATAGCGCTCGGCCTCGCAGACGAAGATGAGCATGCCGGTGCTGCCGACGGTGTGATGCAGGTTCTGTTCGAGGAATTGCCGGCGCGCCAGGTTGGAAGCCCGCCAGTGGCGTACGGAACGAGGAATCAAGTGGGTCGTGATGGCAGGAATGCGAAACACCAGGCACAACATGATGAAGCTGGCCCACTGCACCCACAGCAGGCTGTGCATAGTCAACCAGCCCGTCAGGTAATGCAGGATGCCAGGAGCCACCAGCGCCAGCAGGCTGGCCCACAACAAAGGGATGTAGGCGTAGTCGTCGGCGCGGGCGGCAAGCACCGTGACCAGCTCGGCGTCGGTGTCGCGCTCGACCCGGGCGATGGCCTCGGCCACTTTGCGCTGTTCGTGTTCAGTCAGTAATGCCATGTGTTAAAAAATCCGCTCATTATTGTTGTCACCAGCCGCCCGACGAACCACCGCCACCGAAACTGCCTCCCCCACCACTGAAGCCGCCGCCCCCGCCGCCACCGAGGCCACCACCGCCGCCTCCGTAACTGCTACCGCCGGAACCGCCGCCGCTGGGCAGGATACCGAGCATTTGGCAGACAAATATCGTCAGGATGAAAAGCATCGCCAGGAAGATGAACAACCCTGGGTGGCGCTCGACGAAGTCGCCCTCGTCCTGACCATCCCCGTTGTACGCCGCAGCCGGTTCATCGAGGGGGCTGCCGCCCAATACCACGAGCATCGCCGCCACGCCGTCACTGATGCCCTTGTTGAAATTGCCCGTCTTGAACGCCGGAGTGATCACCTGGTTGATGATCACTGAACTCTGGGCGTCCGTTAGGCGGTCTTCCAGGCCGTAGCCTACTTCGATGCGCAGTCTACGGTCATCGCGCGCCACGATCAGCAGCGCGCCGTTGTTCTTGTCTTTTTGACCGATGCCCCAGTGGCGGCCCAGTTGGTAGCCGAAGTCTTCGATGCTGTCGCCTTGAAGATCGGCCAGCGTGACGACGACCACTTGTTCCCCGGTTGCCTGTTCATGGGCCTTGAGTTGCGCATCGAGTTGCGAGCGCACCGACGGATCGAGCATCTGGGCGGTGTCCACCACCCGGCCGGTCAGCGCCGGGAAGCTCAATTGGGCCTGGGCGGTGGCTGCAAATACCCAGAGCAACAGCACCAGGCCAAACTTCAACACTCGCATCGCAACTCCTGTGTGGGAGTGAGCCCGCTCCCCCAGTTTTTTCAGAACTTCACTTCAGGGGCTTTCTCGGCATTCGGGCTGGTGGCCTCGAACGTCTCGCGAATCGGTAAATCGCTGTACAACACGCTGTGCCAAAGGCGTCCCGGGAAGGTGCGGATCTCGGTGTTGTACTTTTGCACCGCGAGGATGAAGTCGCGACGCGCCACGGCGATGCGGTTCTCGGTGCCTTCGAGTTGCGATTGCAGCGCCAGGAAGTTCTGGTTGGCCTTCAGGTCCGGGTAGCGCTCGGACACCACCATCAAGCGGCTCAATGCGCCACTCAACTGATCCTGGGCTTGCTGGAATTGCTTGAGTTTCTCCGGGTTATCCAGCGTGCTGGCATCGACCTGGATCGAAGTGGCCTTGGCCCGGGCTTCGATCACCGCCGTCAGGGTTTCCTGCTCATGCTGGGCATAACCCTTTACGGTTTCCACCAGGTTGGGAATCAGGTCGGCACGGCGCTGATATTGATTCTGCACTTGGCCCCAGGCCGCCTTGGCCTGCTCGTCCAGGGTCGGGATGTTGTTGATACCGCAACCGGCCAATAGCGTGGTGAATAACATCAGCGCCAGCATTTGCAGGCCGCGAGGGTGGTTCAGTCGTGGATTCATCAGGTCGAGCTCTCCCTTGCATTGCATAAAAAAAACACCGCCACCTATCTTGCCGGTGTCTGGGGCATAATCGCCGCCGCACTGGATCGAATCGGGTCTATGGGCTAAAAGATGCGCGGTGCGAAACTAAGTTCATCGGCACAGGTTCGAAAGTGTGCTGCATTGAATTGATCACACCTGAACAACAATAGCCGCTCCTCACATTTAGGCTGACCGGCGTGTCCTGATCAACGCCCTTTAGGCTTGCGAGAAAATTATTCATGAAGAAGCTGTGTTTGCTGGGCCTGTTTGTCACTCTGGCCAGTCAATCCGTATTAGCCGACAACCTGCCAGCCCCCATAGAGAACAAGGACGCCTTCATCAGCAACCTGATGAAGCAGATGACCCTCGAAGAAAAGATCGGCCAGCTGCGCCTGATCAGCATCGGCCCGGAGATGCCCCGGGAGATGATCCGCAAGGAGATCGCCGCAGGCAACATCGGTGGCACATTCAACTCCATCACGCGCGATGAGAACCGTCCGATGCAGGACGCGGCCATGCGCAGCCGGCTGAAGATCCCGATGTTCTTCGCCTATGACGTGATCCATGGCCACCGCACGATTTTCCCGATTCCCCTGGCCCTGGCTTCGAGCTGGGACATGGACGCCATCTACCGCTCAGGCCGCGTCGCAGCCAAGGAAGCGGCGGCCGACAGCCTGGACATCACCTTCGCGCCCATGGTCGACATTTCCCGTGACCCACGCTGGGGCCGGACCTCCGAAGGCTTCGGCGAAGACACTTACCTGGTGTCGCGCATTGCCGGGGTGATGGTCAAGGCGTTCCAGGGCACCGGTGCCAACGCGGCCGACAGCATCATGGCCAGCGTCAAGCATTTCGCCCTGTATGGCGCCGTTGAAGGCGGCCGGGACTACAACACCGTGGACATGAGCCCGGTGAAAATGTACCAGGACTACCTGCCGCCCTATCGCGCCGCCATTGACGCCGGCGCCGGCGGGGTGATGGTCGCGCTCAACTCCATCAACGGCGTACCGGCCACCGCCAACACTTGGCTGATGCACGACCTGTTGCGCAAGGAATGGGGCTTCAAGGGCCTGGCCGTCAGCGACCATGGCGCGATTTTCGAGTTGATCAAGCACGGCGTCGCCCGGGACGGCCGCGAAGCAGCCAAACTGGCGATCAAGGCCGGCATCGACATGAGCATGAACGACTCGCTCTACGGCAAGGAACTGCCGGGGCTGCTCAAGGCCGGCGAGATCGAACAGAGCGACATCGACAATGCGGTGCGTGAAGTGCTGGCCGCCAAGTACGACATGGGCCTGTTCAAGGATCCGTACCTGCGAATCGGCAAGGCCGAGGATGACCCGGCCGACGTCTACGCCGACAGTCGCATGCACCGCGCCGATGCTCGCGACGTAGCGCGCCGCAGCCTGGTCCTGCTGGAAAACCGCAACCAGACCCTGCCGTTGAAGAAAACCGCGAAGATCGCCCTGGTCGGCCCGCTGGCCAAGGCGCCGATCGATATGATGGGCAGTTGGGCCGCCGCCGGGCGTCCGGCGCTGTCGGTCACCGTGTACGACGGCATGGCCCGCGCATTGGGCGACGAGTCGAAGCTGATCTACGCCCGTGGGGCCAATATCACCGGCGACAAGAAGGTCCTCGACTACTTGAACTTCCTCAACTTCGACGCCCCTGAAGTCGTGGACGACCCGCGTCCGGCCCAGGTATTGATCGATGAAGCAGTGAAAGCCGCCAAGGAAGCGGACGTGGTCGTGGCCGCCGTGGGCGAGTCCCGTGGCATGTCCCATGAATCGTCAAGCCGCACAGAGCTGAACATCCCCGCCAGCCAGCGCGAGCTGATCAAGGCCCTGAAGGCCACTGGCAAGCCGTTGGTGCTGGTATTGATGAACGGCCGTCCATTGTCGTTGCTGGAAGAAAAGCAGCAGGCCGATGCGATTCTGGAAACCTGGTTCAGCGGCACCGAAGGCGGCAACGCCATCGCGGACGTGCTGTTCGGCGACTACAACCCATCGGGCAAGCTGCCGATCACCTTCCCTCGCTCGGTTGGCCAGATTCCTACCTACTACAATCATCTGAGCATCGGTCGGCCGTTCACGCCGGGCAAACCAGGCAACTACACCTCCCAATACTTCGACGACACCACTGGCCCGCTCTACCCGTTCGGCTACGGCCTGAGCTACACGACGTTCAGCCTGTCGGACATGGCCCTGTCGTCCACCACACTGAACAAGACCGGCAAGCTTGATGCCAGCATCACCTTGGAAAACACCGGCGAGCGCGACGGCGAAACCGTGGTGCAGCTGTACATCCAGGACGTCACCGGCTCGATCATCCGCCCGGTGAAAGAGCTGAAGAACTTCCGCAAGGTGATGCTCAAGGCTGGCGAGAAGAAGGTCATTCACTTCACTATTACCGAAGACGACCTGAAGTTCTTCAACGCCCAGCTCAAGTACGCCGCGGAACCGGGCAAGTTCAATGTGCAGATCGGCCTGGATTCCCAGGATGTGAAGCAGCAGAGTTTCGAGTTGCTCTGATTCAGCAATACCGCAATACCCCGTGGGAGCGGGCTTGCTCGCTCCTCACTTGGGTCTTGCGGTGGACGCTCAGCCTCGCCGATCCAACAGGTTCACCACCACCCGATCCACCAGCCCCCATAACCGCTGCTTGAACCGCTTCCACAGCGGCCGACGCTGCCAGGTGTCGAGGCTCACTTGCAGGCTCTGCTCAAAATCCCGCTCGAAACTGGCGGCCACTGCGCTGCTGAGCCTGGAGTCGAGGGCTTCGAGGTTGGCTTCGAGGTTGAACCGCAGGTTCCAGTGATCGAAATTGCACGAGCCGATACTGACCCAATCGTCCACCAGCACCATTTTCAAGTGCAGGAAGCAAGGCTGGTATTCATAGATTTTGACCCCGGCCTTGAGCAAGCGCGGGTAGTAGCGATGGCCTGCATATCGCACCGACGGATGATCGGTGCGCGGACCGGTCAGCAACAGCCGCACATCGATGCCCCGCGCCGCGGCCTTGCGCAGCGAGCGGCGCACGTTCCAGGTCGGCAGGAAATAGGGCGTGGCCATCCAGATGCGTTTCTGGCCACTGTTCAATGCCCGTGACAGCGATTGCAGGATGTCGCGATGCTGGCGGGCGTCGGCATACGCCACCCGGCCCATGCCTTCGCCCACCGGCGGAACGCGGGGCAGACGCGGCAAGCCGAAATTGGACGCCGGCTTCCAGGCCCGCCGATGACGGTTGGCAAGCCACTGGCGATCGAACAGCAACTGCCAGTCGAGCACCAGCGGGCCGACGATTTCCACCATCACTTCATGCCAGTCGCTGCGGTCGTCCAAAGGGTTCCAGAACTCGTCGGTGACCCCGGTGCCGCCCACCACCGCCAGGCGTTGATCGACCAGCAGCAGCTTGCGGTGATCGCGGTAGAGATTGCGTACCCAGCGGCGCCAACTCAGGCGGTTATAAAAGCGCAGCTCCACGCCCGCCTGGATCAGGCGATTGCGCAGGCACAGGGTAAACGCCAGGCTGCCATAGTCATCGAACAGGCAGCGCACGCGAACACCGCGCTCGGCGGCCTGGACAAGGGCTTGGACCATCGCCTCGGCGCAGGCACCCGCTTCCACCAGGTACAACTCCAGTTCGACCTGCTCCTGGGCGCGGGCGATCTCCACCAGCATGCGCGGGAAAAACTGCGGGCCGTCGATCAACAGTTCGAAGCGATTGCCTTCACGCCAGGGAAAGACCGGGCCGCTCATGTCAGCGCGCCGTGAAAATCAGCACCGCATTCACCGGCACCGACAGGCTGATGGTCGACAATCCGGCCAGGTTGCGCAGCTTTTCCAGGCCCGGCGCCAGGTCGAAATCCGCCGCGTTGAGCACCACCGGCTCCAGGGTGACCACTTGGAAACGGCGCTCATCCAGGCGAGTCGCCAGCAGCTGCACATTGTATTCGTGCTGCTTGCCGTGCAGGTCCACTGTCACCGGCAGGCGCAACTCCAGTTGCGCGCCGTTGGCCAGGTCCTGGATGGGTATCAAGTCGAGCTGCGCAGTAATGGTGGCTTCTGCAAACCGCTTGATCTCGAACAGCTCGGCGCGCATGCGCTCGTCCCGCAGGGGAATGCCGCTGTTGATGGATTCGAGTTCGACCTCCAGCCGTGCCAGGCCCTTGGGCTGGACTTGGCCGTGAAGCACCAGGAACCGCTGGACCTCGGAGACATTGCCGTTTTTGCTGCTGATGAAGGAGAGCCGCGAGGATTCACCGTCCAGGTACCAGTCGGCCTGGGCCGGCAGCGCGGCGCAGGCCAGGAGCAAGGTGGTGACAACGTGGGAGAAAGACCGCTTGAACATACAGACTCGGGGGTAGATAAACCTGTGGCGAACCTTAACCGGGCCGAGGGCGCTTGCAAACTGTCTTTGTAACCACAACGGCAGCCGGCAAACCTCAGGGTTCCAACCGACACCCCTGCCGCGCCCCCATCCACCGCGCACTGTGGCTACGCCCCAAGCCGTTGACGGTGATGCGTTTTGCTTCGACGGTCTCGAGCAAATCGCTGATCGGCACCGACTGCTTCACATAACCGCGGCAATAATCGGCCGGTTGCAGCATGACATAGCGACACGAACAGTATTGCTTAGCGGTATAGGCGCTGATGATGTCGGGAAACGCGCGCAACGCCACCCGCTCCAGCCAGACCCAACCGAACAGGCCGATGAGCAACAACGACATCATGGCCAGCAACACTTTGCGCGTCATGGCTGCACCGTCCCGGCGAAGGCCGCCATGGCACGCTTGAGCAGTTCGTCGTGGCGGTAGCTGCCGTCGCGGTCATCGCCGTAGCGCACGATCACCAGCCTCGCGCTGGGGATGACATACAGCGCCTGGCCCCAATGGCCCAGGGCGGCGAACGTATCCGGCGGCGCGTCGGGCCATGGGCGGATCGTCGGATCGGCGCCGCGATTGAGCCACCAGTGCCCGCCAGGCACGGCTTCGTCCTGGCCGGCCCGGAACCTGGCGAAAGGCTCGCGGTTGAATGTCACCCAATCCTTGGGAATCAATTGCCGATCGCCCCAACGGCCATCGCGTTGCATCAACAGGCCGACACGTGCCAGGTCCCGCGCGGTGAGGTAGGCGTAAGAAGAACCGACGAACGTGCCACTGGCGTCGGTTTCCCAGGTCGCATGATGGATGCCCAGCGGTTCGAAAAGGGCCGTCCAAGGGTAATCGGCATACTGCGCCGGGCCGACGATATTCTTCAGCGCTGCCGCCAGCAGATTGGTGTCGCCGCTCGAATAACGGAACACCTGCCCGGGCGGGCTGAAGCTGTCATGCCCGGCGGTGAACGCGGCCATGTCGTGGCGTCCGCGGGTGTAGAGCATCGCCACGACCGAGGAATTGAGCGGCGCGTATTCGTAGTCTTCCTGCCAGTCCAGGCCAGACGCCCAATGAAACAGATCGGCCAGGGTCATGTCCGGGTGTCGCTTCAACGGCGGGTAGTACTGGGCTGCCGGATCATCCAGGGCAAAGCGTTTTTCACCGTAGGCCACGCCGAACACCGTCGCCAGCAGGCTTTTGCTGATGGACCAGGTCAGGTGCGGAGTCTGCGCGTCAGTCGGACCGGCGTAGCGTTCGTAGACCAATCGACCGTCCTGGATAACGAGCAACGCGTCGGTGCGAATGCCTTGGCGGGTGGCATCATCCCTGGGCGCAAAAGCGTATTGCTCCAAGGCTTCGATGGACGGCCCGCTCGGGGCCTGGCCGGTCGGCCATTGTTCTCCTGGCCAGTCTTCGGCGCGGGCCGTCAGGGTCAGCAGCAAGAGCGTGAACAACAACCAGCCTTTGGACATGCACGGGGCTCGCAGAGGTGAACCTGCTGAGCCTAGCCAGGGTTGATGACAGTTTGAGGTTCTGGGTGTTGCCCCGGTGGGCGCGACGCTCGACCGGCTATCCCAACGCCTTGGCCAACCGCTTGGCCCGCGCCCCCGCCGCAATATCCATCACCCCTTTGTCCCGCACCCACATCTCGCGCCACGTTTGCGGCCCGGCGGCCAAGGCATCATCCAGTTCAGCCTCAAGCCCCTTGAACTGGACGAACAACCCACCCAGCAGCACATGCCCAGCGGCTCTGGATGGATGATGACGGCTCACCTCGGCGCAGCCCGCCAGCAGCGCCAGCAGACGCAATTGCAAGGCCTGGGGCCAATTGCATTCCTGGCCCACGCCATATAACCAGGCAGTCATGGCGCTGAGTACGTAAAGGTCTTCCAGTGTGCGGAACGGCTTGACGTACACATCCCAGCCATCGCCCGGCAGCAATTCGCACAATGCGCCATCCAGCAATACCCGGCCATGGCTGATGTCCGGCATCAAGGGAATGGCGGGGAGTTTTTCCAACGTCACGCCAGGTTCGCCGGGATAGACCACAGCCATGTTCAGTCGCGGTGCCTCGTCGGCAGCCTCGCTTCGCGCCGCGATCAACAGCCATTCGGCCGCATCGCCAGCGGTGACGAAATCCTTGCGCCCGCTCACTCGCAAGTCGGTCAGCCGGGTCTTCATATCGGCCGGGCGCAAGCTGCGCTGTTCGGTGGCACACAACGCACCGAGGCTTTGGGGCGCACTCGGCCAAAGCGCTCGCAACGCCGCTTGATAGCCCACCAGGAACGCCAGCCCCGGCGTGGCCATCGACCGCGCTCCGAGCACGGCCAACTCGAATGGCGTGACCGACCCCAGGCGCTGCATCAATGTGGCATGACCTTCCGCCAGATCCGCACAGGCAGGCAGCCGCTCGCTGCGTTCGATCAGGGTTTGCCAAGGCATCGGGGCCTCCTTCGCAGGCTGTCATATAAGCATCACCAAAGCTTCATGGCGATGACACCGGGGCTACATAGCCTGACTTTGCACAACATGGCTGCATAAAGAAAGTCGATTGGCTCAACCCAAGACGGGAGCACATCCCGCACGGAGATTCGCTATGACTCAGATCGCCCGCATCAGCGACACCGGCAATGAACGCCGCCTGCAAGCCGAACGCCTGATCGGCGCCCAGGCCTTGCAAGAAGCACAGGCCCTGCGCTTCAACGTCTTCAGCGGCGAGTTCAACGCCAAGCTCAAGGGCGCGGAGATGGGTCTGGACATGGATGACTATGATGTTCACTGCGCCCACATCGGCGTACGTGACTTGAACACCGGCCGCCTCGTGGCAACCACTCGCCTGCTCGATCACCAGGCCGCCAGCAGCCTGGGCCGGTTCTACAGCGAAGAAGAATTCAGCCTCAATGGCCTGGTCCATCTCCAGGGCCCGATCCTGGAAATCGGCCGCACCTGCGTCGACCCGGCCTACCGCAACGGCGGCACCATCGCGGTGCTCTGGGGCGAGCTGGCCGAGGTCCTGAACGAAGGCGGCTACAGCTACTTGATGGGTTGCGCGAGCATTCCGATGCAGGACGGCGGCATTCAGGCCCAGGCCATCATGCAGCGCCTGCGCGAGCGCTACCTGTGCACCGAACACCTGCAAGCCGTGCCGAAAAAGCCATTGCCGACCCTGGACGTACCGTCCAACGTCATCGCCGAAATGCCCCCGCTGCTCAAGGCCTACATGCGCCTGGGCGCGAAAATCTGCGGCGAACCTTGCTGGGATGAAGATTTCCAGGTGGCCGACGTGTTTATCCTGCTCAAGCGCGACGAACTCTGCCCGCGTTACGCCCGTCACTTCAAGGCGGCGGTCTGATGAGCCGGTTGCGGGTGTACGCGCGAATCGCGCGAGTGTTGCTGGTCGTTACCCTGGGCCTGGCCATGGCCAGTGTGTTCGGGTTGCTGGAACGCCTGGGACTCGCTCATTCGATGGTGCGCCGCCAGCGCTGGTCGCGTTTTTTCATGGCGCGGCTGACCAACGCCCTGCCCTTTCGCGTCACCGTCCACGGACAACTGCCGAAACAGCCGATGCTGTGGGTCAGCAATCACGTGTCCTGGACCGATATCCCGCTGCTGGGCATGCTCACGCCTCTGTCGTTCCTGTCCAAGGCCGAAGTGCGCACCTGGCCGGTGGCCGGATGGTTGGCGGCCAAGGCCGGCAGCCTGTTCATCCGTCGTGGCTCGGGCGACAGCCAGTTGATCCGCAAGCAGATGAGCCGTCATCTGGAGCAGGCCCATCCGCTGCTCATGTTCCCCGAAGGCACCACCACCGACGGCCGCACGCTGCGCACCTTCCACGGTCGCCTGTTATCGGCGGCCATCGATGCCGATGTGGCCCTGCAGCCGGTGGCCATCCGTTACCTGCGCAAGGGCGGACCCGATCTGCTGGCACCGTTCATTGGCGATGACGATCTGCTGTCGCACTTGATGCGACTGTTCGCCAATGACCTTGGCGATGTGGAAATCCATCTGCTGGAGCCGATTGCCTGTCACGGACAGGAGCGTGCGGCCCTGGCTTTCCAGGCACAGCAGGCGGTGCACAGAGCGCTGTTCGGCGAGATGCCCGAGAAGCAGCCAGTACCGGTGCGGCCGGCGGCGATTGCGGCCTGATCCATATCCGCATGGGCTCCCTTTAGGGAGCGAGCTTGCTCGCTTCCACAATCAATTCTGCGGCGTGGCTTGGTTTCGCGCAAAATCCTGCAGTTGCGGATAGAACAGCCGAAAGTCCTCGCTCAACGGCTCATAGAGCCGGACCAGCTCCCCCTTCGCCCCCGCCAGCTCCTCCGGCCGCGACAGGCGCCGCGAAATGCCGCGTAGCACCTGCTCGATCACCTCGAATTCCCGATAAGACCCCAGCCAGTCATCCGCGGCCATATAAGGTGCGATCTGCGCCAGGCGCCCGGGCAACTGCGGTTCGGTGGCGAGGACCTGGTAGACCCGGGAGGTGAAATCCATCAGCGGCCCTTCGCCGTACAACGTCCAGTCCCGCGCCAGGCAATGGTCGAAAAACACATCCAGCACGATCCCGGCATAACGCCGCCGCACCGTGGAAAAGCGCGACAAGGCGATGTCCACCAGCGGATGGCGATCGGTGTACATGTCGATGCGTCGATGCAGGGCAATCGCCGCTTCGATCTGCGGGTCGTACCGCCCTTGCAGCGGCCCCTTGACGAAATCGCCGTAAAGACTGCCGAGCAGTTGTTCCCGGCCAGGGCCGCCGAGGTGCAGGTGCGCGAGATAGTTCATGACGGGCAGCTTAGCACTGCCACGCCTATATCGTTATAACCCGATATAGCGATTTGTGCGGCCTTCAGATCAAATACATATTGGTATATCGCGAAGCAACGATTTAAGGTTCGCCTCATCGCGATATAGCGTTATTCATGTGAGCTGCCCCATGCCCCTCGACCTCGACGAAATAATAAAAGCCCTGGCACACCCAGTCCGGCGAGACATCCTCAACTGGCTGAAGGACCCCAAGGTCCAGTTTCCCGAACAGTTGCACAATCACGAATTCGGTATTTGCGCCGGCCAGATCGACCAGCGCTGCGGCCTGTCGCAGTCCACGGTCTCCGCGCATCTGGCGGTGTTGCAACGGGCGGGGTTAATCACCAGCCAGAAGGTCGGTCAATGGCACTTCTTCAAACGCAACGAGGACGTGATCCAACAGTTCCTCCAGCAAATGAGCCAAGAGCTCTGACCCGACAAGGATTCAACATGCCCCTTTCCCTCTTCATCCTGGCGCTGAGCGCCTTTGCCATCGGCACGACAGAATTCGTCATCATGGGCCTGCTGCCCGACGTGGCGGCGGACCTCGGCGTATCGATTCCTGGCGCCGGCTGGTTGGTGACCGGCTACGCCCTGGGCGTGGCGATCGGTGCGCCGTTCATGGCCCTGGCGACCGCGCGACTGCCGCGCAAGGCTGCATTGGTGGCGTTGATGGGGATCTTCATCGTCGGCAACCTGCTCTGCGCCGTTGCCAGCGACTACAACGTGCTGATGTTCGCCCGAGTCGTCACCGCCCTCTGCCACGGTGCGTTCTTCGGCATCGGTTCGGTGGTGGCCGCCGGCCTGGTGGCGCCCAACAAGCGTGCCTCGGCCGTGGCCCTGATGTTCACCGGCCTGACCCTGGCCAACGTGCTTGGCGTACCGCTGGGCACCGCACTGGGCCAGCAAGCTGGCTGGCGTTCCACCTTCTGGGCCGTGACGATCATCGGGGTGATTGCCTTGATCGGCCTGATCCGCTTTTTGCCGGCCAAGCGCGACGAGGAAAAACTCGACATGCGTTCCGAGTTGGTGGCGCTCAAGGGCGCTGGCTTGTGGCTGTCGCTGAGCATGACCGCGCTGTTCTCCGCCTCGGTATTCACCCTGTTCACCTACGTCGCCCCGCTGCTGGGCGAAGTGACCGGAGTATCGCCCCGTGGCGTGACCTGGACCCTGGTGCTGATCGGCCTCGGCCTGACCCTGGGCAACATCATTGGCGGCAAGCTCGCGGACAAGAGCCTGGCGAACACGCTGATGGGCGTCTTCCTGACCATGGCCGTGGTGTCCACCGTACTGAGCTGGACCAGCGTGGCGCTCATCCCCACTGAGATCACCCTGTTCCTCTGGGCCACCGCCTGCTTTGCCGCCGTGCCCGCCTTGCAAGTCAACGTGGTGACCTTCGGCAAGGCCGCGCCCAACCTGGTGTCCACCTTGAACATCGGCGCCTTCAACATTGGCAATGCCCTGGGCGCCTGGGTCGGCGGCACTGTCATCGACCATGGCCTGGGCCTGACTACCGTGCCCCTCGCCGCCGGCGCGCTGGCCGTGCTGGCACTGCTGGTGACCCTGATTACTTTCCGCCAGGGCGGCCATGCCGACCTGGCACCTGCCACTCACTGATTTTTAACCCCTTCACTTGCGAGGTTGTATTTCATGGCAACAATTTTCGATCCCATCAAACTCGGCGATATCGAGCTGAAAAACCGCATCATCATGGCCCCGCTTACGCGTTGCCGCGCTGACGCCGGACGCGTACCCAACGCCTTGATGGCCGAGTACTACGTGCAACGCGCTTCCGCCGGCCTAATCCTCAGCGAAGCTACTTCGGTTACGCCGATGGGCGTGGGTTACCCGGACACCCCGGGCATCTGGTCCAATGACCAAGTACGCGGCTGGTCCAACGTGACCAAGGCAATCCACGGCGCCGGCGGCAAGATCTTCCTGCAACTGTGGCATGTGGGCCGGATCTCCCATCCTTCCTACTTGAACGGTGAGCTTCCGGTGGCGCCGAGCGCCATCCAGCCCAAGGGTCACGTGAGCCTGGTCCGCCCCTTGGCCGACTACCCAACGCCGCGTGCATTGGAAACCGCTGAAATCGCCGACATCGTCGACGCCTACCGCGTCGGTGCCGAGAATGCCAAGGCAGCCGGTTTCGACGGCGTGGAAATCCACGGTGCCAACGGCTATCTGCTCGACCAGTTCCTGCAAAGCAGCACGAACCAGCGCACCGACAACTACGGCGGCTCCCTGGAAAACCGTGCCCGCCTGCTGCTGGAAGTGACCGACGCGGCGATCGAAGTCTGGGGCGCCGGCCGGGTTGGCGTTCACTTGGCGCCACGCGCAGACTCCCATGACATGGGCGATGAGAACCGTCTGGAAACCTTCAGCTACGTGGCTCGCGAGCTGGGCAAGCGTGGCATCGCCTTTATCTGCTCCCGCGAGAAGGAAGGTGACGACAGCATCGGCCCTCAACTCAAACAGGCGTTCGGCGGCCCGTACATTGCCAACGAACGCTTTACCAAAGAGAGCGCCAATGCGTGGCTGGCCGAAGGCAAGGCTGACGCCGTGGCATTCGGCGTGCCGTTCATTGCCAACCCGGATTTGCCGGCACGCTTGAAAGCCGACGCGCCATTGAACGAGCCGCATCCGGAAACGTTCTATGGAAAAGGCCCAGTGGGCTATATCGATTACCCGGTACTTTGATAACCCGTTAAAACAACAAAGCCCTGACACTTTGGTCAGGGCTTTTTTATTCAGTTAAATATTCAGTCAAGCATTGGCGCTTTCCGGGATTCCTTGAATATTCCATATTGATGCGGCACACACATCAACCGATCGAGTGTGCCCACCATTAATCACTTTATATTGAGATGGAACTCGACATGAATCCCGCTATTGAAAACGCCCCTCAGGCAGACACAAGTCCTTTTGAAGAATTGCTGAAAAATTTCAATTACGCGCCTCTGGAGGTCTTGCGCAAATATGCAGCCTCTCTCGGCACGGACGATCACATGGAGCTGCTCAGGGCCCTGGCCATGCAGGCGCAAATGAAAGACGAAGTAGACAACAAGGTAGAGATCTGGGAAAGAGAAGACCTTCATCGAAACAAAACCCGTCTTATCATAAGGATCAACAACTACACCCATCACGCCTTTGCAGCACGCACGGACAATCTCGACCTGAGTGTCGACGAGCGAAACTTCATTGACCTGCGCCCCTGGGATTGCATGACATTTAAAATCGACTACACGTACATCAGGGAACTGGGCAGCCGCAGCAAAGATATTTATAGAAGCTTCATTGACTTCGGCGACGACGCACTGGGTTTGCGCTTCGACTTTGGCTTGCGCGTGAATACGTCCTTTGGCTTTTTCTCGCCGACACTGACTCCCGTCCGAACAGCGAGGGCGATGTCCACTGGCACGACCCCGGTCAACTGTTCGACGCGCATCACCCACGCGCCGAATGCAGAGCCTTACCGTTTTACAGTGGAACTCACACTGACCTGAAAAAAGCAGCCCCGCCAACAGGCTTGGTGGGGCGCCGACCAGCCCGTTCGGGCTGACGGGGCGACTTCGCTTCCTGAAGGAAACAAATTTCCTACAAAATTCGCCGTCGATTGCCTGTTAACCACGGCAGCGTCGGTTTATAACAGCACCCTTGCGCTCAGTATTGACACATACCGACGTAATTACGCATTTTGTTTCATTTGCGCAGGCTAGGGCTCAGGTGCAGCATGTCCAGCCCGATCTCCACCCACCGTGCGGCGTCATCCGCCAGGGCGAAGCTATCGGGGGCCAGCAGCCACTGGTACAAAATGCCATCGATGTAGGCATGCATGGCAACTGCCGCCCGTTCGGGGTCCAGATCATCCGGCAACTGGCCGCGTTTCATCGCATTGCGCAACGACAGGGCAATGCGCACATTGCAGTCGAGGCTGACTTCGCGTCGCTGCTGGCGCAAGTCGCACATTTCATCGGTGAATTCGCACTTATGGAACAGGATCTCATTAATGCGGCGGGTTTTCGGGTCCAGGGCCACTTGCTGGAACAACCGGATCAACAGCTTGCGAATACAGCCCAGCGGGTCAAGCTCCTCCTCACTTTCACTGGCACGAGCCAGCTCATCGAGCGGTTCGTGGAGGGTATCGAGCATCGCCTGGAGCAGGTCCGCCTTGTTGCTGAAATGCCAATAGATGGCCCCACGCGTTACCCCGGCCAATGTCGCGATGTCAGCCAGGGTCGTACGCGCCACGCCACGCTCGAAAAAAGCCTTTTCGGCCGCTTCGAGGATCTGGCTGCGAGTCTCCTGGGCTTCCTCTTTGGTACGACGAACCATGGCAGTAAACACCTCAAATCAGGATGCGTAAGCAATGCGTAAGAATCGGCAAGACAATCTGTAGGACAGCGTCTGTCAAAATGCGTCCCCAATCCGCACCGGCCTTTGTCAGGCTTTTGTAAATTCGGATGGTACGCAATTTTGCTGTTTACAAACAACCGTGTACGTAAGTATATTTCTTAGCATCCTACTAATTGCTTATCTCGCTCTTTTTTCACCTTCCACTTTCGAGCGCGCCTGTTACGCGCCTGGACCCGAGGATTTCCATGCAATTCAAGCCAGCTGTTACCGCTCTGGTCACTGCCATCGCCCTGGCATCGCTGCTCAGCGGATGCAAAAAGGAAGAGGCTGCGCCTGCTGCTCCCCCTCCTCAGGTCGGCGTCGTAACCCTCAAGACCCAACCCTTTACCCTGACCTCCGAACTGCCGGGCCGCACCAGTGCGTTCCGCGTCGCGGAAGTGCGCCCGCAAGTCAACGGCATCATCCTCAAGCGCCTGTTCAAGGAAGGCGCCGACGTCAAGGCCGGCCAGCAGCTGTACCAGATCGACCCCGCCGTCTATGAGGCCAACCTCAAGAGCGCCGAGGCCAACCTGCGTTCCACCAAGTCGATTGCCGATCGCTACAAGCAACTGGTTGACGAACAGGCTGTGAGCCGCCAGGAGTACGACACCGCCGTGGCCAATCGCCTGGAGTCGGAAGCCAACCTGCAGACTGCGCAGATCAACGTGCGCTACACCAAGGTCTATGCGCCGATCTCGGGTCGCATCGGCCGTTCTTCGGTGACCGAAGGCGCGCTGGTGAGCAACGGCCAGACCGATGCCATGGCGACCATCCAGCAACTGGACCCGATCTACGTCGACGTGACGCAGAGCTCCGTCGAGCTGCTGAACCTGCGTCGCGAACTGGAGAGCGGTCGCTTGCAGAAGGCCGGCGAAAACGCCGCCACGGTCAAGCTGACCCTCGAAGACGGCAGCCAGTATGCCCATGAGGGCAAGCTGGAATTTTCCGAAGTCTCGGTCGACCCGACCACCGGTTCCGTGACCCTGCGCGCCGTGTTCCCCAACCCTGACCACACCCTGCTGCCGGGCATGTTCGTCCACGCGCAATTGCAGGCCGGTGTGAACAGCGCGGCGATCCTGGCACCGCAACAAGGCGTGACCCGCGACCTCAAGGGCTCGCCGACCGCCATGGTCGTCGGTGCCGATAACAAGGTCGAACTGCGTCAGCTCAAGGCCAGCCGCACCGTCGGTAACCAGTGGCTGATCGAAGACGGTCTCAAGGCCGGTGATCGCCTGATCACCGAAGGGTTGCAGTACGTACGGCCAGGGGTGGAAGTCAAAGCCACCGAAGCCACCAACGTTGGCGCAAAGAACCCGGCCCCCGCTCAGGCAGCTGACAAAGCCGCCGGCGGCAAAGGGGAGTAAACCATGTCGAAATTTTTTATCGACCGTCCGATTTTCGCCTGGGTGATCGCCTTGGTGATCATGCTGGTCGGCGCGCTATCGATCCTCAAATTGCCGATCAACCAGTACCCGAGCATCGCGCCGCCGGCCATTGCGATCCAAGTGACCTACCCGGGCGCGTCCGCGCAAACCGTGCAGGACACCGTGGTCCAGGTCATCGAGCAGCAGCTCAACGGCATCGACAACCTGCGTTATGTGTCGTCGGAAAGTAACTCCGACGGCAGCATGACCATCACCGCGACCTTCGAGCAAGGCACCAACTCCGATACCGCGCAGGTCCAGGTACAGAACAAGCTGAACCTGGCCACACCGCTGTTGCCGCAGGAAGTGCAGCAACAGGGCATCCGCGTGACCAAGTCGGTGAGAAACTTCCTGATGGTGATCGGCGTGGTTTCGCGCGATGGCAGCATGACCCGCGAAGACCTGTCCAACTACATCGTGTCCAACATGCAGGACCCGATCTCGCGCACCAAGGGCGTCGGTGACTTCCAGGTCTTCGGTGCCCAATACGCGATGCGGATCTGGCTCGACCCGGCCAAGTTGAACAAATTCAACCTGACCCCGGTGGACGTGAGCACCGCTATTTCGGCGCAGAACGTCCAGGTCGCGTCCGGCCAGCTCGGCGGCCTGCCCGCCCTGCCCGGCCAGCAATTGAACGCGACCATCATCGGCAAGACCCGCCTGCAGACCGCCGAGCAATTCAAGGCGATCCTGCTCAAGGTCAACCCGGACGGCTCGCAAGTGCGCGTCGGTGACGTCGCCGATGTGGCTCTGGGCGGTGAAAACTACAGCATCAACGCCCAGTTCAACGGCGCCCCGGCTTCCGGCCTGGCGGTGCGACTGGCGACCGGTGCCAACGCACTCGACACGGCCAAGGCCCTGCGCCAGACCGTCGACGATCTCAAGCCGTTCTTCCCGCAAGGCCTGGAAGTGGTTTTCCCGTACGACACCACGCCGGTGGTGAGCGAATCGATCAAGGGTGTGATTGAAACCCTGATCGAAGCGGTCGCGCTGGTGTTCCTGGTGATGTTCCTCTTCCTGCAGAACTTCCGCGCCACCATCATCACCACGATGACGGTGCCGGTGGTACTGCTGGGCACTTTCGGGATCCTGGCCGCGTTCGGCTTCAGCATCAACACCTTGACCATGTTCGGCATGGTGCTCGCCATCGGCTTGCTGGTGGACGACGCCATCGTCGTGGTGGAAAACGTCGAACGGGTAATGAGCGAAGAAGGCCTGTCGCCCAAGGAAGCCACCAAGAAATCCATGGGCCAGATCCAGGGCGCCCTGGTGGGTATTGCCCTGGTGCTTTCGGCGGTATTGCTGCCGATGGCGTTCTTCGGCGGCTCCACCGGTGTGATCTACAAACAGTTCTCCATCACCATCGTCTCGGCCATGGCCCTGTCGGTACTGGTCGCCCTGATCTTCACCCCGGCCCTGTGCGCCACCATGCTAAAGGCCATTCCCAAAGGCGAGCATGGCACGCCCAAGCGTGGTTTCTTCGGCTGGTTCAACCGCAACTTCGACCGTGGCGTTCGCAGCTACGAGCGCGGCGTGGGCAACATCCTCAAGCACAAGGCCCCGTACCTGCTGGCCTACTTGATCATTGTCGTGGGCATGGTCTGGCTGTTTACCCGCATCCCGACCGCGTTCCTGCCGGAAGAAGACCAGGGCGTGTTGTTTGCCCAGGTGCAGACACCCGCCGGCTCGAGTGCCGAGCGCACCCAGGTGGTGGTGGACAATATGCGAGAGTTCCTGCTGCGCCCGGGCAAGGACGGCGGTGAAGGTGACGGCGTGGCCTCGGTGTTTACCGTGACCGGCTTCAACTTCGCCGGTCGTGGCCAAAGCTCCGGCATGGCGTTCATCATGCTAAAGCCGTGGGACGAGCGAAACGCCGACAACACCGTATTCAAGATTGCCGCCCGCGCCCAACAGCACTTCTTCACCTTCCGCGACGCGATGGTGTTTGCCTTCGCTCCGCCAGCGGTGATGGAGCTGGGTAACGCCACTGGTTTCGACGTGTTCCTGCAGGACCGCGCCGGCATCGGTCACGACAAGCTGATGGAAGCCCGCAACCAGTTCCTGGGCATGGCTTCGCAAAGCAAAGTCCTCGCCCAGGTGCGTCCGAACGGCCTGAACGACGAACCGCAGTACCAGCTGGAAATCGATGACGAGAAGGCCAGTGCCCTGGGCATTACCCTTTCGGATATCAACAACACCCTGTCGATTGCCCTGGGCAGTAACTATGTGAACGACTTCATCGACCGGGGCCGGGTGAAGCGCGTCTACGTTCAAGGCCAGCCGGATTCGCGGATGAGTCCCGAGGACTTGAACAAGTGGTACGTACGCAACAGCGCCGGGACCATGGTGCCGTTCAGCGCCTTTGCCAAAGGCGAATGGACCTACGGTTCGCCGAAACTGGCCCGCTACAACGGCGTGGAGGCGATGGAAGTCCTGGGTGCCCCGGCGCCGGGTTATTCCACCGGTGAAGCCATGGCCGAAGTCGAGGCCATCGCCCAGAAGCTGCCGGCCGGTGTCGGCATCTCCTGGACAGGCCTGTCGTATGAGGAACGCCTGTCGGGTTCCCAGGCCCCTGCCCTGTACGCGCTCTCGCTGCTGATGGTATTCCTCTGCCTGGCGGCGCTGTATGAAAGCTGGTCGATCCCGATCGCGGTCATGCTCGTGGTGCCCCTGGGGATCATCGGTGCCCTGCTGGCGACCAGCTTGCGTGGCCTGTCCAATGACGTGTACTTCCAGGTGGGCTTGTTGACAACCATCGGCCTGGCGGCAAAAAACGCCATCCTGATCGTCGAGTTCGCCAAGGAACTCCATGAACAAGGCCGGACCCTGGCGGAAGCCGCCATCGAAGCCTGTAGGATGCGTCTGCGGCCGATCATCATGACGTCCCTGGCGTTCGTCCTCGGCGTCGTCCCGCTGGCAATTTCCACCGGCGCCGGCTCGGGCAGCCAGCACGCCATCGGTACCGGCGTGATTGGCGGTATGCTCACCGCAACCATCCTGGCAATCTTCTGGGTGCCCTTGTTCTTCGTGACCGTGTCGTCGTTGGGTCGTCGCAAAAATATCGACCAGGACGATACTCCTGAAACTTCCAAAGAGGCTGGCCAATGAGCAAGTCGCTACTCTCCCTGACCATCGCCGCCGTCGTGCTCAGCGGTTGCTCGCTGATTCCCGACTACCAGCGGCCCGAAGCACCGGTCGCGGCGCAATACCCGCAAGGCCCGGCCTACGAGTCGGCCAATGCGCCCGGCCAGGCCGCCGCCGAGCAGGGCTGGAAGCAGTTTTTCCATGACCCTGCGCTGCAACAGCTGATCCAGGTCGCCCTGGAGAACAACCGCGACCTGCGCGTCGCCGCGTTGAACATCGACGCCTACGCCGCGCAATACCGCATCCAGCGCGCGGACCTGTTCCCGGCGGTCTCGGCCACCGGTTCCGGCAGCCGCCAGCGGGTGCCGGCGCGGGCTTCGCAAACCGGTGAAGCGGCGATCAGCAGCTCCTACTCGGCAACACTGGGGATCAGCGCGTACGAGCTGGACCTGTTCGGTCGCGTCCGCAGCCTGAGCGAGCAAGCGTTGCAAAGCTACTTCGCCACCGAAGAAGCCCGCCGCAGCACCCAGATCAGCCTGGTGGCCAACGTCGCCAACGCCTACCTGACCTGGCAGGCCGACAAGGAACTGCTCAAGTTGACCCAGGAAACCCTGGGCACCTACGAGCAGAGCCTGAAACTGACCTCCCGCAGCGCCGAAGTCGGCGTGGCCTCGGCCCTGGACCTGAGCCAGGCGCGTACGGCAGTAGAAAACGCCCGCGTGCAACTGGCCCGCTACACCCGCCAGGTGGCACAGGACGAGAACAGCCTGACCCTGCTGCTGGGCACCGGCCTGCCGGCCAACCTGAGCACCCAGCCGCTGAGCGATGACCTGCTCAGCGAAGTGCCGGCCGGCCTGCCGTCGGACCTGCTGCAACGTCGTCCGGACATCCTCCAGGCCGAACGCAACCTGCTTGCCGCCAACGCCAACATCGGCGCCGCGCGGGCCGCGTTCTTCCCGAGCATCAGCCTGACGGCCAACGCCGGCACCCTGAGCCCGGACCTGTCCGGCCTGTTCAAGGGCGGCTCGGGCACCTGGACCTTCGCGCCGCAAATCAACCTGCCGATCTTCAATGCCGGCAGCCTGCGGGCGAGCCTGGATTACGCCAAGATCCAGAAAGACATCAACGTCGCGCAGTACGAGAAGTCGATTCAGACGGCGTTCCAGGAAGTCTCCGACGGCCTGGCCGCGCGCCAGACCTACAACGAACAGTTGCAGGCCCAGACCGATTTCGTCGCCGCCAACCAGGACTACTACCGCTTGGCCGAGCGTCGCTACCGCATCGGTGTCGACAGCAACCTGACCTTCCTCGACGCCCAGCGCCAGTTGTTCAGCGCGCAACAGTCGCTGATCACCGACCGCCTTGCGCAACTGACCAGTGAGGTCAATTTGTACAAGGCATTGGGCGGTGGTTGGAATGCCGAGACGGGCAAGAACGAACCGGTGGCGGAGAAAGCGCCACCGATGAAATTGTTCTGATTTGATGTCTGAACGTTGAAACACGAAGCCCACCGGAAGGTGGGCTTTTTGTTTGTGTGTGTTTTAACCGCGACTTGGTTAACGCGGGTCGACGATATCCAGCGCTCGATTGGCCAACAGCTCACTCAAGTCAATCATCTGCACCACGCCGAGCGCGACATGCCGCCGCGAGCCTTCCAGATCGAACGCCAGGTCGTTGACCATGGCACTGGCTGAGGCCAGGGTTTCGCTGAGATTTGCTAGCAGGCACTCGGTGTCGAGGGTATCGATGACGGTGAAAACTTGAGTTGAGGTTTTGGGTTTGGGATCAGGGTGGGTGCCCAGATGGTAATCGAGTGCTCGGTCTGCGGCCTCTTGGAGCTTTTCCGGATCGGGGTCGTTGTAGGGGAAGGCGGATTCTGATGTTGAAGAAGGATGATGTCTTTTCATAGCGGCGCTCCTGTATCAATTGGAGCCCGAAACGTTGGGTCCGGGCGCTGGCGCCTGACGAATTCGGCGGGCTTGCAGTCCCGCTCGCTGAATGGGCAGCGACACGAACAAGCTAGAGATATCGCTTCCGAGCGGCAACCTTAAAACCTCGTCGGAAAAGTCGTCGCGTCCGTCAGACCGGCCACAAATCTTGTGGGAGCGAGCTTGCTCGCGACGCCCTGCTTTTGTTGGCTGGGTATATATCCATTTCTGCGGTAACGGCCGCTGGCGGTTCCGCCCTTACGGCGGCTCACTTTTTTTCAGACGCCAAAAAAAGTAAGCAAAAAAGGCTTCGCCCCACCACTCGGTGCCTCGCCTAGGCTCGGCATCCCCGCACTCCGGCCTTGCTCCGTGGGCCGCCGCGAAGGGCCATCCATGGCCCAGCGCGGCTACCTCGGCATCCATGCCGAGGTACCCACTGCGCAAGACCTACGTGCGGCCATCGTGGTTAATGGGGCGCCCCAGATCAAGATCAAGGTCAAGGTCAAGGTCAAGGTCAAGGTCAAGGTCAAGGTCAAGGTCGAGGTCAAAAGCCAAAGCCAAAGCCAAAGCCAAAGCCAAAGCCAAAGCCAAAGCCAGGCGGCCAGAGAGCCTGCCTGGTTTTGGTGAGGACCGCATTTCTCCTGTGCGAGCCTGCTCGCGAAGGTGGTGGCTCAGCCACATAGATCTGCAAGTGCCCCCTTGCTCTTGCTCTTGCTCTTGCTCTTGCTCTTGCTCTTGCTCTTGCTCTGCTTTTGATCTCGACGCCCCGTTAACCACGATGGCCGAACGCAGGCATTGTGGAGTGGGCATCCCGGCATGGATGCCGGGATAGCCGCGCTGGGCCATGGATGGCCCTTCGCGGCGGGCCCACGGAGCAATGCCGGAGTGAGGGAACACCTCGCCTAGGCGAGGTGCCGAGTGGTGGGGCAAGCCTTTTTTGCTTACTTTTTTTGGCGTCTGAAAAAAAGTGAACCGCCGTAAGGGCGGAACCATAAGTGGCCGTTACCGCAGGAATGGATATGTACCTGATCAACAACCTTGGGCGGCCGTAAGATCGCTATCGCGAGCAAGCTCGCCACAGGAGGTTGGCGTTCAACCGAAACCAGATCGGCAGTCCAGATCCTCGAAAACCGACCCTGCCAGTTAAAAACTGTTACCTATGTGAGTGAACTGATTTGTAACCTATGTGGGTGAGTCATATCCCCGAGCCTTTTTTGCTTACTTTTTTTGGCGTCTGAAAAAAAGTGAGCCGCCGTAAGGGCGGAACCGCCAGCGGCCGTTACCGCAGAAATGGATATGTACCCAGCCAATAAAAGCAGGGCCGACCGTCAGGCTGCCTTCGCGAGCAGGCTCGCTCCCACAGGACCCTCATCCAGCCAACTAGTGCTTTTGCCGTTCGATAATCGCCCAAAACCCGCAAACAGCAATTGAACCGATCCCGGGCCGCCCTTCACCATCGCTCGCACAAAACCAATAACAACAGGTTCGACGCCATGTCCCTACGCCCTGCACCGTCCGGCTGATCCTCGGTCGCTTTAACAACCTGGCCCAACTGTACCGTTCGCAACCCAAAAGATGCGGCAACAACTCGCTTCGTCCACTAAAAATAAGAGACAACGCCCATGAAGCCCACACAGCACCTGTTCCCCAGCCTCATCGCCGTCGCCCTGAGCAGTACCGCCCTGCCCATCATGGCGGCGGAATCGGGGTTTGTCGAAGACGCCAAAGCCACCCTGAACCTGCGCAACTTCTACATCAACCGCAACTTCACCAATCCGGACAATGCCCAGGGCAAAGCCGAAGAGTGGACCCAGAGTTTCATCCTCGACGCCAAGTCCGGTTTCACCCAAGGCACCGTCGGTTTCGGCGTGGACGTACTGGGCATGTACTCGGTCAAGCTCGACGGTGGCCGTGGCACTGCAAACACTTCCTTGCTGCCGATCCATGACGACGGCCGTCCGGCCGATGACTTCGGTCGCCTGGGCGTGGCCCTGAAGGCCAAGGTCTCCAAGACTGAACTGAAGGTCGGCGAGTGGATGCCGGTGCTGCCGATCCTGCGTTCCGACGATGGTCGTTCCCTGCCCCAGACCTTCCGTGGCGGCCAGGTGACCTCCACCGAAATCAACGGCCTGAGCCTCTACGGCGGCCAGTTCCGTGGCAACAGCCCGCGTAACGACGCGAGCATGGAAGACATGTCGATGAACGGCCGCGGTGCGTTCACCTCCGACCGTTTCAACTTCGGCGGCGGCGAATACGCCTTCAACGAAAAACGCACCCAGGTCGGTGTCTGGTACGCGGAACTGTCCGACATCTACCAGCAGCAGTATTTCAACCTGACCCACAGCCAACCCATGGGCGACTGGACCCTGGGCGCCAACCTCGGTTACTTCACCGGCAAGGAAAACGGCAGCGC
Source organism: Pseudomonas frederiksbergensis (assembly GCF_035751725.1). GTDB lineage: Bacteria > Pseudomonadota > Gammaproteobacteria > Pseudomonadales > Pseudomonadaceae > Aquipseudomonas > Aquipseudomonas frederiksbergensis_A. The sequence continues at coordinate 4,480,971 of NZ_CP142104.1, forward strand.
CCTGGCCGGCGACCTCGACAACAAAACCGCCTTCGCCATGCTCTCCGCCAAATACGGTGGCAACACCTTCTACGTCGGCCTGCAGAAAGTCGGCGGCGACGATGCCTGGATGCGCGTCAACGGCACCAGCGGCGGCACCCTGGCGAACGACAGCTACAACTCCAGCTACGACAACGCCAAGGAAAAATCCTGGCAAGTGCGCCACGACTTCAACTTCGCGGCTGTCGGCGTGCCGGGCTTGACCCTGATGAACCGCTACATCAGCGGTGACAACGTGCACACCGCCACCGTCGATGATGGCAAGGAATGGGGTCGCGAGAGTGAGCTGGCCTACACCGTGCAGAGCGGTGTGCTGAAGAGCCTGAATGTGAAGTGGCGTAACTCGACGATGCGTCGGGATTTCAGCACCAATGAGTTCGATGAGAACCGATTGATCGTCAGCTATCCAATCAGTTTGCTGTAAAGCTGACGTGGTGGGCCAGTCGGCATTGATGTTGGCTTATCTATCGCTATCGCGAGCTTGCTCGCGATGACTTTGGCACATCCAATATCATCGCTAACTGGCACACCGCTTTCGCGAGCAGGCTCGCACACAGGGATCGGGGAAATGTCTTAATCCCGCGATTCGACGCCCAGTTCATCCCAGACCGACTCGGCCAGATGGAAAGTGGCATTGGCCGCCGGAATGCCGCAATAAATGGCGCTCTGCATGATCACTTCCTTGATCTCGCTACGGCTCACGCCATTGTTGGCGGCGGCGCGCAGGTGCAGCTTGAGTTCTTCGTTGCGGTTCATGCCGATCAACATGGCGATGGTGATCAGGCTGCGGGTATGGCGCGGCAGGCCCGGGCGGGTCCAGATGTCGCCCCAGGCATGGCGGGTGATCATCTCCTGGAATTCACTGTTGAATTCGGTCAGGGCATTGAGGCTGCGATCGACATGGGCATCGCCCAGCACGGCGCGGCGCACTTGCATGCCTTCGTCGTAACGTTGTTTCTCGTCCACAAAAAACTCCTCAGGCACGGCCAGAATCAAGCAGGAAATCCAGCACCCGCGCGCTGAAAGCAGCGCCAGCCTGGACGTTGGACAGGTGCGCGGCATGGAACTCGGCGTATTCGGCGCCACTGACGCGCGCTTGGATAAAGTGCCCGCCCGACGGCGGCGTCACCGCATCTTCGGTGCCTGCCACGACCAACAACGGCACGCGGATCGACGACAGTTGCTCGCGCAAATCGGCATCACGCACCGCCGCGCAGTTGGCCGCATAACCCTGGGGCGAGGTCGCAGCCAGCATGTCGGTGATTTTCTTTACCGCCGCGGGATGCGCCTGGGCGAAGTCCGGCGTAAACCAGCGGCCAATCGAGGCGTCACGCAGCGCCACCATCGCCGCTTGGCCGTCGCGCAGCACGGTTTCGATGCGCGGGTTCCACACCGATGGGTCGCCGATCTTGGCTGCGGTGTTGCAGATCACCAGTTTGAGCAGCCGCTCGCCGGCGTTGATTCCCAGCCATTGACCGATCAACCCGCCCATGGACAAGCCACAGAAATGCACCTTGTCGATATTCAACTGATCAAGCATCGCCAGCACATCGCGACCCAGTTGTTCGATGCTGTAGGGGCCTTCGGTCACCAGCGACTGGCCATGACCTCGCGTGTCGAAACGCAGCACACGAAAGTGTTCACTGAAGGCCGGGATCTGCTCGTCCCACATATGCAGGTCGGTGCCCAGGGAGTTGGAGAGCACCAGCACTGGTGCATCTTCCGGCCCGTCCAATCGGTAGTTCAGATCGCCCTCGGCGAGTTTGACGAATCCCACAACAATCTCCTTTCAGGCGTTCAAGGCAAGGTGTTCGGCCACGGCCCGGGCGACCCAGGTCCGGGCTTGTCCCAGGTAATGGGCCGGGTCGAGCAGGCGGTCCAGCTCGGTCGCGGATAACTGTGCGGTGACTTGCGGTTCATCGCCGAGCACAGCGCGCAGATGCCGCTGTTCGGCCACGGCGCGCTTGCAGCATTGTTCAAGCAGATGATGCGCGGTATCACGCCCCACACGCTGGGCCAGGACGATGCTCACCGCTTCAGCCAGCACCAGCCCTTGGGTCAGTTCCAGGTTGCGGGCCATGCGAACGGCATCCACCTCCAGCCCGTCGGCCAGCAGGCGCGCCTGTTGCAGCGCGCCCGATACCAGGCAGCAGATCTCTGGCAGGGTTTCCCATTCGGCGTGCCACAGGCCCAGGCTGCGCTCGTGTTCCTGGGGCATGGCGCTGAACAGCGTCGACAGCAGGCCAGGCACCCGTGTTGCCGCGCCGATCAGCACGGCAGCTCCCACGGGGTTGCGCTTGTGGGGCATGGTGGACGAACCGCCCTTGCCCGCCGCAGAGGGTTCGAACGCTTCGCCGGCCTCGGTCTGCATCAACAAACTCATATCGCGCCCCAGCTTGCCCAGGCTGCCGGCGATCAGGCCCAGCACCGCACCGAACTCCACCAGGCGATCGCGCTGGGTGTGCCACGGCTGTTCCGGCAGGTCCAATTGCAGCTCGGCAGCCAGCGCCTCGGCGACCGGCAGAGCATGTTCACCCAAGGCAGCGAGCGTCCCGGACGCGCCGCCGAATTGCAGCACCAGCAAGCGCGGCTTGAGTTCGCGCAAGCGTTGGCGACTGCGGGTGATTGCCCCCAGCCAACCGGCGATCTTCATGCCCAGGGTCACCGGCGTGGCGTGTTGCAGCCAGGTGCGTCCGGCCAGCGGCGTCGCGGCATAACGTTCGGCTTGTCGGGCCAGGGTGATCGCCAGTTGCGCCAACTCATACTCGATCAGGCCCAACGCCTGGCGCAGTTGCAGCACCAGCCCGCTGTCCATTACATCCTGGCTGGTGGCGCCCAAATGCACGTAACGCTCAGCTTCGGCGCTGTCGGTGGCGATGCGCTTGCCCAACGCCTTGACCAGCGGGATCGCCGAATTGCCGGCGCTGGCAATCGCTTCGCTCAACGCCGAAAAATCGTACAGCTGGGCACGACAGGCGTTCTCGATCGGCGCCACGGCGTCCTGGGGTATCAACCCCACTCGCGCTTGTGCCCGGGCCAATGCAGCCTCGACATCCAGCATGGCTTGCACCCGCCCCGCATCGCAGAACACTTCGCGCATGTCGCGGGCGGTGAAGTAGGCATCGAACAGCTGATTGCCCGGTCGTTCGCTCATAAACAATCCTTGGGTGCGCCGGCCTCACGGCCGGCGCGGTTGGGTCAAAGGTCGTGGTGCAAATACGCCGGTTGCTTGGGCAGGCGCAGGCTGAACAGAAACGCCACCACCATCATCACCGTGACATACCAGTAAAAGGCGTTTTCCATGCCCTGGGCCTTCAGGCTCAAGGCGACGTATTCGGCCGATCCGCCAAAAATCGCATTCGCCACCGCGTAGGCCAACCCTACTCCCAGCGCGCGCACTTCAGGTGGAAACATTTCGGCTTTCACCAAGCCGCTGATGGAGGTGTAGAAACTGACGATCGCCAGCGCCAGCGTGATCAGGACGAATGCCAGGAACGGGCTGCTGATGCTTTTGAGCGTCAGCAGGATCGGCACCGTGCACAGCGCGCCCAGGCCACCGAACCAGAGCATCGAATTACGCCGGCCGATCTTGTCCGCCAGCATGCCGAACAGCGGCTGCATGCACATATAGAGGAACAGCGCGCCGGTCATGATGTAGCTGGCGGTCTTGGCGTGCAGGCCGGCGGTGTTCACCAGGTATTTCTGCATATAAGTGGTGAAGGTGTAGAAAATCAGCGAACCGCCGGCGGTGTAGCCCAGTACGGTGATGAACGCCGCCTTGTGGTCGCGAAACAACGCCGCGATGCTGCCGGCGTCCTTGTTTTCGCGCATTTCCTTGCTGCTGGTTTCTTTCAGCGAGCGGCGCAGGAACAGGGAAATCAACGCCGCCACGGCGCCGACCACGAACGGGATCCGCCAGCCGTAGGCACGCAATTCGTCTTCGTTGAGAAACTGTTGCAGGATCACCACCAGCGACACCGCCAGCAGTTGGCCGCCAATCAACGTCACGTACTGGAACGAGGCAAAGAAGCCGCGCTGGCCTTTCAGTGCGACTTCGCTCATGTAGGTGGCGGTGGTGCCGTACTCGCCGCCCACCGACAGGCCTTGCAGCAAACGAGCGAACAACAACAGCACCGGCGCCCAGACGCCGATGTCGTTGTAGGTGGGCAGGCAGGCGATGAGCAACGAGCCGAAGCACATCATCAGCACTGAGATCATCATCGAATTCTTGCGCCCGTGACGGTCCGCCACCCGGCCAAAAATCCAGCCACCGATGGGCCGCATCAGGAACCCGGCGGCGAACACACCTGCGGTGTTGACCAGTTGCACGGTGGGGTTGTCCGACGGGAAGAACGCCGGCGCGAAATAGATCGCGCAGAATGCATAGACATAGAAGTCGAACCATTCGACCAGGTTGCCGGATGAGGCACCGACGATGGCGAAGATGCGTTTGCTGCGCTCCTCACCGGTGTAGTGGCTGATTGGGGTGGTCATAGGCTATTCACTCGTTGGGGACTGACGACGTCTAGACACACTTCGTAACAGTCCCGTTCCACAAACAGGCTTTCAAGCACCGCGCCGCCATCGCGAGCAAGCGCGCTCTCAGAGCGGTGCGCCCTCGCCACGGGTTTCAATCAGTAATCGAAGAACACCGTCTCGGCATCCGTGCCCTGCAGGATCACATTCCACTGATACATCCCCGACGCATCCGGCTTGGCGATGATGGTGCCGCGACGCTCCTCGGGCACGCAGGCCAGCAGCGGGTCAGCTTCGTTGGCCTGTTCACCGTCAAAGTAGATCCGCGTCAGCAAGTGCTTGACCAACCCGCGAGCGAACACCAGCACCACAAGATGCGGCGCCTGGGTCGTACCGCCCAACCCCGGCACAGTGCCCGGCTTGATGGTGGTGAAGCGGAAGCGCCCTTCGGCATCCACCGGCACCCGGCCGAAACCTTCGAAGTGCGGGTCCAGGGGTTTGTCCTGGTCATCTTCCGGATGGGCGTATTTGCCGGCGGCGTTGGCCTGCCAGACTTCCAGCATCGCGTCGTTGACGAATTGGCCATTGCCATCGACCACCTGCCCGGTGATCGCCACGCGCTGGCCGAGGGTCTGGGCGTCGGTCAGGTCTTCACGGTTCAGCCACGTCAGGCCGATGTGGTAGTAAGGCCCGACGGTATGGGATGTAGTGGCGTTGAGCGTCATCTTATTTCTCCATCGGCGTGGCATCGCGGCCGCGCAAGACGATGTCCCAGCGATAACCGAGGGCGTAGTGAGGGACGGTTTTTTCCAGGTCGAAACGGGCGATCAGGCGTTCCTTGGCACGGGTGTCCGGCACGCAGTTGTAGATCGGGTCGTATTCCAGCAACGGGTCGCCCGGGAAATACATCTGCGTCACCAGGCGCGTCAGGATACTCGGCCCGAACAGTGAAAAATGGATATGGGCCGGGCGCCAGGCGTTGTGGTGGTTGCCCCACGGATAGGCGCCGGGCTTGATGGTCTGGAACTGATACCAGCCATCGGCGTCGGTGACGGTGCGACCAGTGCCGGTGAAGTTCGGGTCCAGCGGCGCGTCATGGTTGTCGCGGTCATGGTTATAGCGACCGGCGGCGTTGGCCTGCCAGATCTCCACGAGGATGCCCGGCACCGGCTGGCCATGCTCATCCAGCACGCGTCCGTGGATGATGATCCGCTCGCCGAGCGGCTCACCGGCATGCTGGGCGGTCAGGTCGTGGTCCTTTTCCTTCAGGCGATCAGCACCTACGGTCGGGCCGGTAATTTCCGACAGCGAATGGGGCAAATACACCAGCGGCTTCGACGGCGAGCGCAGGTTGGTGGACTGGTAGGACGGGTGCAGGTACTCCGGCTGAGTGCCCGCTTGCGGGCGACGGTAACCAGGCTTGTCAGTCATGAAGCATTCCTCGGTTCTTATTAGTAGAGCGACCGTCAGACGCGTTCGATCGCCAGCGCCAGACCTTGGCCGACGCCGACGCACATGGTCGCCAGGCCTTTCTTGCCGCCCGTTTTTTCCAATTGATGCAGCGCCGTCATCACCAACCGCGCCCCGCTCATGCCCAGGGGATGGCCGAGGGCGATGGCGCCGCCGTTCGGGTTGACCTGCGGCGCATCGTCGGCCAGCCCCAGGTCCCGCAGCACCGCAAGACCCTGGCTGGCAAACGCTTCATTGAGCTCGATCACATCAAAATCCGCCACCGCGAGGCCCAGACGTTCCGTGAGCTTGCGCACCGCCGGCACCGGGCCGATGCCCATCACCCGTGGCGCAACGCCGGCGCTGGCCATGCCCAGCACTTTGCCGCGCGGCGTCAGGCCATGTTTTTTCACCGCTTCGGCCGATGCCAGGATCAGTGCCGCCGCGCCATCGTTGACTCCCGAAGCGTTGCCGGCGGTGACAGTCTTGTCAGCGCCATTGACCGGCTTGAGTTTGCTCAAGGTCTCCAGGGTGGTGTCCGCACGGGGATGCTCGTCCTGCTCGACCACGGTTTCGCCTTTTTTATGGGCGATGCGCACCGGCACGATTTCCTCGGCGAAAAAACCGCATGCCTGGGCCGCTGCCGCCCGTTGCTGGCTGCGCACGGCGAAAGCATCCTGATCGGCGCGGGAGACTGTGTAATCGTCAGCCACGTTATCCGCTGTCTGCGGCATCGCGTCCACGCCGTACTGGGCTTTCATCAATGGGTTGATGAAGCGCCAGCCGATGGTCGTGTCTTCCAGCTTCATGTTGCGGGAAAACGCCGCGTCGGCCTTGCCCATCACGAACGGCGCGCGGGACATCGATTCAACACCGCCGGCGATGGCCAGTTCCATCTCGCCGCAGGCAATGGCGCGGAACGCGGTGCCGATGGCGTCCATGCCCGAGGCGCAGAGGCGATTGACGGTCACGCCGGGAATGCTTTCCGGCAGGCCCGCCAACAGCAGCGCCATGCGCGCCACGTTGCGGTTGTCCTCGCCGGCCTGGTTGGCGCAGCCGAGAAACACCTCGTCCACTGCGTTCCAATCTACCGATGGGTTGCGCTCCATCAGTGCCTTGATCGGCACCGCCGCCAAGTCATCGGCACGCACGGCGGCCAAACCGCCACCAAACCGGCCGATGGGGGTTCGAATCGCATCACAGATATAAACGTCGCGCATCATGCTTCTCCCGGTGTCTGGCCATGGGCCGACGCGGTACGGGCTTCGAGGTCGCGCAATGCGCGCAGCTCCACTTCGGTCGGCTCGGCGGTAGTCTGCACCTGATCGGCGAAACGGATCGCCCACCCGGTGGCCGCAATGACTTGCTCGCGGGTGACGCCGGGATGCAGGGAGGTGACCACGAATTCATGGCTGCCGGCCTCCGGCTCCATGATGCACAAGTCAGTGATGATCCCTACCGGGCCGGCGCCCGGCAGGCCCAAACGCTTGCGCGAATCGCCGCCTTCGCCGTGACCGACCGAGGTGATGAAGTCCAGCTTGTCGACAAACGAACGCGCCGACTGCTTGAGGATGATCAGCACGCTCTTGGCGGAACCGGCGATCTCCGGCGCGCCACCGGCACCCGGCAAGCGCACTTTCGGTTGATGGTAGTCGCCCACCACCGTGGTGTTGATGTTACCGAAACGGTCGACCTGGGCCGCGCCGAGGAAACCGACGTCGATACGTCCGCCCTGCAACCAGTAGCGAAAAATCTCACCGGTCGGGACGACGGTGTCGGCGGTTTCAGCCAGTTCACCGTCGCCGATGGACAGCGGCAATACGCTGGGCTTGGCACCGATCGGGCCGGATTCGTAGATGAGGACTACATCGGGTGACGAAGTCAGCCGCGCCAGGTTGGCCGCTTTCGACGGCAGGCCGATGCCGACGAAGCACACGGCATTGTTCTTCAAGCGCCGCGCCGCGGCGACGGTCATCATTTCGTTGGTGGAGTAGCTCATGGTTTCACCTGCGAAGCGGCTGCCAATCGGGCCTGGAATTCACTGAAGTCCCGGGTGCCATGGATGTATTCGTTGATCCATGCGGTAAAGGTCTCACGGTCCCGGGCGATCGGATCCCACGCCTGGTAGAAACGGTTGTCACGTTCGGTGTAACCGTGGGCGTAGGACGGATGAGCACCGCCGGGGACGTGGCACACGGCGCTCAATGCCCAGGTCGGCAGCACGCAGGCGTTCATCGGCGCGTTCAGGTCGTCGACGATTTCCTCCACGGTGACGATGCAACGCTTGGCAGCCAGGGCGGCTTCTTTCTGCACGCCGAGGATGCCCCACAACAGCACGTTGCCCCTGCGGTCGGCTTTCTGCGCGTGAATCACCGTAACGTCCGGACGCACCGAAGGCACGGCGGCCAGGACTTCACCAGTGAAGGGACAGGTCACGCTCTTGATCAGCGGGTTGACCTTCGGCAGGTCGGAACCGGCGTAGGCTCGCAGCACCGCGAACGGTAGGCCGGAGGCGCCGGCGACGTAGGCATTGGCCAGGTCGGCGTGGCTGTGCTCCTCGATTTCCAGTGAGTGCGGCCATTGTTTTTCCACCGCGTCACGCAACCGGTGCAACGAGCCCACGCCAGGGTTGCCCCCCCAGGAAAAAATCAGCTTGCGAGCACAACCGGCGCCGATCAATTGGTCATAGATCAGGTCGGGCGTCATGCGGACCAGGGTCAGTTCTTTTTTGCCCTGACGAATGATTTCATGACCCGCCGCTGTCGGGATCAAGTGGGTGAAGCCTTCGAGCGCGACGGTATCGCCGTCGTTGACGAATTGCTTCACCGCGTCGTGCAGCGAAAGGATTTCAGCCATGGGGCAGGCTCCCGTTTTCCAGTAGACCGACATGAAGAAGCAGCGCGAGATCAAGCGCCGGAGTGGCTGAAGATTAAGCTTCGGGAAGACGGCAAAACAATCCGATAATCGACACAGTGTGCGTTTATCGAACAGATTGTTGTTTGGCTATCGATTTGCCCTGCCATCGAAAACACGCGGGACCTGTGGCGAGGGAGCTTGCTCCCTCGCCACAGGTGAGGACTCAGGCTCAGAAAATCTCAGGTCGCATCCGCATGGCTGACCATGCCCTTGATCACCACCGCCGTGGTCGCCAGGGCTGCGGGGATGACCAACGCGGTCAGGACCTGTTCAAAGTTCCACCCCAGCCCCAGCAGCGTGGCGCCCATCCAGGCGCCCAGGATAGCGCCGAACCGGCCGATGCCCAGCATCCACGAAACACCGGTGGCCCGGCCCTGGGTCGGGTAGAAACGCGCCGCGAGGGACGGCATCGCCGACTGGGCGCCGTTGACACACATCCCGGCCACCAGCACCAAGGTCGCTAGCAGAGTGATATTGCCCAGGCTCTGCCCTACCGCGTAGGCAAATATCCCGGCCATCAGGTAGAAAATACCGATGACCTTGTGCGGATTGAACCGGTCCATCGCCCAGCCCACGCCAACGGCGCTAAGCACCCCACCGAACTGGAACAGCGCGCCGATGAACGCCGCCTGCTCCATGCTCGCGCCACTGTCGCGCATCAGGGTCGGCAACCAGCTGGTCAGAAGATAAACAATTACCAGGCCCATGAAATAGGTGAGCCACAGCAACAACGTCCCCGCGCTGTACGTGCCCGAGAAAATCACCGCCAACACATTGCGCGCCTTAACGGTTTTCTGTTCCGGCACGCTGAAGCTGGACGCCTGAGCGATGGTCGGCGGGTCAATCGGCGCCAGGGTCTTGCGTACTTTGTCCGTGCCACGGTTACGCACCACCAGGTAACGCGCCGACTCCGGCAACCAGAACAACAGCACGACCGCGAGCATCAATGGCAGGACGCCGCCAATCAGCAGCAGGCTGTGCCAGCCGAATGCAGGGATCAACTTGGCCGAGATGAAACCGCCACCGGCCATGCCAAGGTTGAAGCCGCAGAACATGCTCGTGACCAGCAGTGACTTCTTGCGCTCCGGCGTGTACTCGGAAAGCAGCGTCGTAGCGTTCGGCATGCCAGCGCCCAGGCCCAGGCCCGTCAGGAAACGCAACACCAGTAATTGGTCGACATTGGTGCTGTAGGCCGAGGCCAGGCTGAACGCGCCAAACAGGACGACGGCCCCGACCAGCACGACTTTGCGCCCAAAGCGATCGGCCAACGGGCCGGAACCCAACGCGCCGAAGACCATGCCGATCAACGCGGCACTCATCACCGGCCCAAGGCTGGCCCGGTCGATGCCCCAATCCTGGGACAGGGCCGGCGCGATGAAGCCCATTGCCGCGGTATCGAGGCCGTCGAGGAAAACAATCAGGAAACAGAGAATGACCACGCGCCATTGATAACGCGAGATCGGTTGAGCATTGATGAAGGACTGCACATCGAGGCAAGTGCCTACGGAAGTCTGGGGCTGGTTCATTTTATTTTTATTCCACGCAAGAAACGCCAGATGACGCTGCGCGACATTAATGAGGCCGGGCGAATACCGTCAATTCGCCACAGCCGAGTGTGTGCGTTTATCGAACAGGTTAAGAGAACAGCTGCGCGCTCAAATCGCGGCTGGCCCCCAGCAGGCCCGGCAGGAAGCGTTGCTCCAACTCATTGCGGCTGACACGCCCGGCATGGGTGCTGACGTTCAGCGCCGCGACCACTTGGCCCGACGCGTCATAGACCGGCACGGCAATCGAGCGAAGGCCCTGTTCCAATTCCTGATCGACGATGCACCAGCCTTGTTGACGAACCTGCTGCAAACATTCAAGGAGCGCCTCGGGTGTATGCAGGGTCCGGCTGGTCTTGGCTTGCAGATCGGCATGGTCGAGGTAATCGCGCAGGGAAGCGTCATCCAAAGCCGCCAACAGGATCCTGCCCATGGACGTGCAGTAGGCCGGCAGCCGGCCGCCGACGGACAAGTCCACGGAAATCAATCGCTGGGTCGTCGCCGACCGGGCGATGTAGAGAATATCGTCGCCTTCGAGCGTGGCCATGTTGCAGGCCTCATGCAACTGTTCGCTCATGCGATCCAGATAGGGCTGGGCGGACACGGCCAACGGCGTCGACGACAGATAGGCATGGCCCAGGGTCAGGACTTTGGGCAGCAATGAATAGGTACGTCCATCCGTGGTCGCATAACCGAGCTTGATCAAGGTGTGCAGGCAACGGCGGACAGCCGCGCGGGGAATTTCCGTGCGATGGCTGATTTGAGCGATGGTCAGGTGCCGCTTGCGCTCTTGGAAAGCCTGGACCACGGCCAGCCCACGGGCGAGTGAGGTCATGAAATCCGGATCGCCCGTCATGGCCTGGATCCGCTTGGCCGGCGAGGCGACAATCGGCGGCGCTACTGACGTGAAGGCGTTGCGCAATTGGTCATTCATGTCCGGTCCTCGGGAGATTGACGGCTATTACAAGCGGCTGCCCGGCCCAGAGGCAAGGACTTGGCCACCAAGACCGTTCGATTATCGAACCGGCGACCGATAATCGCAATTCGCGCGAACGACCCAGCGCCTTTCGATACCGTGCCAATGCGCTCGCTCAGCTGAGAATAAAACAGCCTGGCGATTGAATTGGCAAACGCACGCCCATTATTGAACTTGTGGCACGTCTCGGAACTCTGTTGACACAACTAGTACAAACAAACATTGGTTCACACAAGGCGACGGTTGTTTTAACTTTTACCGATAGTGTTATTCAGATGGACCGCTATAATGCGCTCAGTGACGGTGCGGCCATTCGGCCTGTCCTGTCCGCAGGCACTGCAGTTCTCTACTGTTGTGCCGGCAGCCGGTGCGTGAAGCACCCATGACCGCTTCCCCTGTATCGGCAATATCCCGAAGTCCTGATGCTACGTCAGCTGTCAGCTCTGGTGCCGTGGCCGTCTGCATGACCGCATGCAGTGCGTATCACCAGATTAATTTCAATTCATTAGGTAATACTGTGACGAAAGACGAACTGCGCGCGGAACTTGAGCGCCAGGAACAACGTTACAAGGAAGTCTACGGCGGGGAGATCACCACCTACGCCGCGCAGCCCGAGCCGGAACGCAAACCTTGGCGTAAACGCGCCACCGTTCAGGACCAGGCTTTCAGCCAGGAACTTCAAAAGATGGAGAAGGAACTCAAGACCGAAGAAGGATGACCTCGCGCACTTGATGTTCTTGCCGACCGTGTCCGGTCGCCACCCAGGCCGGATTCGCAAAGGAATGCCCGCCAAAAGCGGGCCACCTTTACTGCCCAGCCATCGGTCGGGGAACTGGAAAGATCGCTCCTCCCTTCAGTTTTTTTCCCCCTGCTGGTCCCAACCGAGGCGAACCCGGCAACAGGGCTTTTGGCCTTGTAAACAAAGGCTTGCGCCTCCCAAACGGACCCCGCACGGGACAGGCCCGGCCCCGGTCGCTTAGCAGAAGATTGTTACCGATTAGCAGGCAATGCATCGATTAGTGAGGTTTTCTGGCATAATCGCGCCCCCTTATGACCGGGTCAGAAAACCTTCATGATCGATTTATTCAGCGGACTGGATGCTTGGGTGCTCGTGAGCCTCTTGCTCGCCCTGGCTTTTGTCCTCGCCTTCGAGTTCATCAACGGCTTTCATGACACCGCTAACGCGGTTGCCACTGTTATCTACACCAAAGCCATGCCGCCTCACTTGGCGGTGTTCTTTTCCGGTGTGTTCAATTTCCTCGGCGTGCTGCTGGGTGGCGTGGGGGTGGCGTATGCCATCGTTCACTTGCTGCCAGTGGAACTGCTGATCAACGTGAACACCGGACACGGGTTGGCCATGGTGTTCTCGCTGCTCGCGGCGGCCATCACCTGGAACCTGGGCACCTGGTACTTCGGTATCCCTGCGTCCAGCTCCCATACCCTGATCGGCTCGATCCTCGGCGTCGGCCTGGCCAACGCACTGATCAACGACATTGCGCTGCGCGATGGGGTGAATTGGCAGAAAGCGATCGATATCGGGGCTTCCCTGGTGTTCTCGCCCATGGCCGGCTTCCTGATCGCCGCCCTGGTGTTGATCAGTCTGAAATGGTGGCGCCCGCTGTCGAAGATGCACAAGACGCCGGAACAGCGCCGCAAGATCGACGACAAGAAACATCCGCCATTCTGGAATCGCCTGGTACTGGTGATCTCCGCCATGGCCGTCAGCTTCGTCCACGGCTCCAACGACGGCCAGAAAGGTATCGGCCTGATCATGCTGGTGTTGATCGGTATCGTGCCCGCACAGTTCGTTCTCGACCTGAACAGCACCACCTACCAGATCGAGCGGACTCGCGACGCGACCCTGCACTTGAGCCAGTTCTACAAGCGCAACAGCGAGTCCCTTGGCGAATTCCTCGCCTTGGGCAAGAGCGTCGAAGGCGACCTGCCGGAGAAATTCCGCTGCAACCCGCAACAGACCGAACCGACCATCAACGCGCTGCTCGACACGCTGAAAGGCGTTGCGGACTATCATTCGCTGCCGTCGGAAAGCCGTATCGAGGTGCGCCGCTACTTGCTCTGCCTGGATGACACGGCGAAGAAGGTCGGCAAGCTGCCAGGCTTGGCGGCGCGTGAGAAAGACGACCTGAACAAGCTGCGCAAGGACCTGACGGCGACTACCGAATACGCGCCGTTCTGGGTAATCCTGGCGGTCGCGTTGGCACTGGGCCTTGGCACCATGGTCGGTTGGAAACGCGTGGTACTGACCATCGGCGAGAAGATCGGCAAGCAAGGCATGACCTACGCCCAAGGCATGTCGGCCCAGATCACCACCGCCTGCATGATTGGCGCGGCGAACATCTTCAGCCTGCCGGTTTCCACCACTCACGTATTGTCTTCCGGCGTGGCGGGCACCATGGTCGCCAACAAGAGCGGCCTGCAAGGCGGCACGGTCAAGACCATCCTCCTGGCCTGGGTGCTGACCTTGCCGGCGACAGTGGCGCTGTCGGCGGCGCTGTTCTGGCTGGCGTCCAAGGCCATCAGCGGCTGAGCCCTCGGCAGTAATTGAAAAAGGTGCGTTCCTTGCGGTTCGCACCTTTTTTTATGCCCGGACACCTGACTCCTGCGAGCACGCTCCCACAAATGGCTTTTGTGTGAAATAGGAAAGTCTGCCCAAAAAAAAGGGCGACCGAAGTCGCCCAAAATGCCTTGCGTGCTCGTTGTCGCTGGAAAGACCTACGGCTTCTTGCGCTTGTGTGCATCTTTCCAGATGAATAATCCAAAACCTGCGAAGAACACGAACATGAGGCCAACCGTCAACACACCGGCAAACACCACATTATCGAAAAACATGACTGGCCTCCTGGTCTTGCCCCTGTTTCGTTGGAGCCAAGTTAACCAATCAGGCCTGGATGAAAATTGACCGGCGTCAATAACGCTCGCGACGGAGCGAAAAGGAGGGGGAATAACTGATCTGCATCAATGAATCGAGGGGGGCTCAGCGCTTTTTCGGTTTGTTTTTCGGTTTTTTCTTTGGCTTGCCCAGCGGCATGGCCTGCTCGAAAGCCTGGCGAACTTCATTGAGGCGTTTTTCATTGAGGTCGTGAACGCGCTTGGCACGCTCAGCGCCCAGGTCAATCAGCTTGTTTTCTTGGCTCATGGTGTGTCGGCATCGTACGGTGAATTGCGAATGCGCCCATGATGCGGACTGTAGCCGGCCTTGACCAGCCCGACCGTCTCGGCAGGCCTGGATCAGATCTGGATATCGACCCACAGGCCTTGGCGCGCCTCTCCTTCCACCAGCGGTACGACCGGCACGGTGTTATCGGCGTTCAGCTCGGTGCCCGGCACCGCCAGGTGCTCCTCGGGATCTTCATCGGCTTCACGGCGGCGCCGTTCCCGGTCCTGCTGGCGACGCTGTTCCTCGCGCAGCAATAAAGCGGTTTCTTCAGGATCACGCTTTTGCAGGTCGATGGTGCTTTCGTTGGAGCTTTGCTGGACAGGGACCACGGGCGGAATATCCGGTCGCGGACGGATCGGATCCTGCTGCGCGGTAACGGGTACGGCGCTCAAAGGAAGCATGGGTGGCAACATAAAGGTCTCCTGTCTTCAGGTTGTCGGCTGTGGCGGGGCCAGCTTTAACCGCTGGTCCGAAAGTTGTGACCCGGTTGGCATTCCGCCCTGCCGGCCCACAAGCTTGTTTGATCGCGCAACCCGTTTAAGTTCCCTTGGCCAGGTTGACGGGGCAAGCCTGCATGAGGCCGGGATATGTGCGTAAATCCTTTGGTCTGGCGGCTCATTCCGTTAAGATAGCCGGCTTTTTCACGGCGGGAGTCAGGCAGCATGGCGCAGCAGTATCAACCGGGGCAACGCTGGATCAGTGACAGCGAAGCCGAGCTGGGTTTAGGCACCGTTCTGGCACAGGATGGCCGCTTGTTGACCGTGCTCTATCCGGCCACTGGCGACACTCGCCAGTACGCGCTACGGAATGCGCCCCTGACCCGCGTTCGGTTTTCGCCGGGCGACGTGATCACTCATTTCGAAGGCTGGAAAATGACCGTGCGCGAAGTCGACGATGTCGACGGATTGCTGGTCTACCACGGTCTGAATGGGCAGAACGAAGTCGTCACGCTGCCGGAAACCCAGCTGTCGAACTTTATCCAGTTCCGCCTGGCCAGCGACCGCCTGTTTGCCGGCCAGATCGATCCACTGGCCTGGTTCTCCCTGCGGTACCACACCCTGGAACATACCAGCCGCCAATTGCAGTCCCCGCTCTGGGGCCTGGGCGGCGTCCGCGCCCAACCCATTGCCCACCAACTGCACATCGCCCGTGAAGTGGCTGATCGCATTGCGCCACGCGTGCTGCTAGCGGACGAAGTGGGCCTGGGCAAGACCATCGAAGCCGGCCTGATCATCCACCGCCAGCTGCTTTCCGGGCGCGCCAGCCGCATCCTGATCCTGGTCCCGGAAAACCTCCAGCATCAATGGCTGGTGGAAATGCGCCGACGCTTCAATCTGCAGGTTGCGCTGTTCGACGAAGAACGTTTCATCGAAAGCGATGCCAGCAATCCATTCGAAGACACCCAACTGGCGCTGGTGGCGCTGGAGTGGCTGGTGGACGACGAGAAGGCCCAGGACGCGCTGTTTGCCGCCGGCTGGGACTTGATGGTGGTCGACGAAGCCCATCACCTGGTCTGGCATGAAGACCATGTCAGCCCCCAATACGCACTGGTCGAGCAACTTGCCGAAACCATTCCCGGCGTACTGCTGCTGACCGCGACGCCGGAGCAATTGGGCCAGGACAGCCATTTCGCCCGCCTGCGCCTGCTGGACCCGAACCGCTTCCACGACCTGCAAGCCTTCCGCGCCGAAAGCGAGAACTATCGCCCGGTGGCCGAAGCCGTCCAGGAACTGCTGGACAAAGGTCGCCTGTCGCCCGAAGCCCACCAGACCATCCATGGTTTCCTGGGCAACGAAGGCGAAGCGCTGCTGACCGCCGTCAATGATGGCGACATCGAAGCCAGCGCCCGCCTGGTTCGCGAATTGCTCGACCGCCATGGCACCGGCCGGGTGCTGTTCCGCAATACCCGCGCCGCCGTACAGGGCTTCCCGGAGCGCAAGCTGCACGCCTATCCGCTGCCTTGCCCGGACGAATACCTCGAACTGCCGCTGGGCGATCACGCCGAGCTGTACCCGGAAGTCAGCTTCCAGGCCCAGCCGGACGCCAGCGAAGAAGAGCGCTGGTGGAAATTCGACCCGCGCGTCGAATGGCTGATCGACCAGCTGAAAATGCTCAAGCGCACCAAGGTCCTGGTGATCTGCGCCCACGCCGAAACTGCCATGGACCTGGAAGATGCCCTGCGCGTACGCTCCGGCATCCCGGCCACGGTGTTCCATGAAGGCATGAACATTCTGGAACGCGACCGCGCCGCCGCTTACTTCGCCGATGAAGAATTCGGCGCGCAAGTATTGATCTGTTCGGAAATCGGCAGCGAAGGTCGCAACTTCCAGTTCGCTCATCACTTGGTCCTGTTCGATCTGCCGTCGCACCCGGACCTGCTGGAACAGCGGATCGGCCGCCTGGACCGTATCGGCCAGAAACACACAATCGAGCTGCACGTGCCCTACCTGGAAACCAGCCCGCAAGCGCGGCTGTTCCAGTGGTATCACGAAGCGCTGAATGCCTTTCTCAATACCTGCCCGACCGGCAATGCCTTGCAGCACCAGTTCGGCCCGCGCCTGCTGCCGCTGCTGGAAGAAGCCGACGATGGCGATTGGCAAGCGCTGATCGACGAGGCCCGCGCAGAACGCGAGCGCCTGGAAGCCGAACTGCACACCGGCCGTGACCGCCTGCTGGAGCTCAACTCCGGCGGCGCGGGTGAAGGCGATGCGCTGGTGGAAGCCATTCTCGAACAGGACGACCAGTTTGCCCTGCCGATCTATATGGAGACTTTGTTCGACGCCTTCGGCATCGACAGCGAGGACCACTCCGACAACGCGCTGATCCTCAAGCCGAGCGAAAAAATGCTCGACGCCAGCTTCCCCTTGGGCGACGACGAAGGCGTGACCATCACCTACGACCGCAACCAGGCCTTGTCTCGCGAAGACATGCAGTTCATTACCTGGGAGCACCCGATGGTGCAAGGCGGCATGGACCTGGTGCTGTCCGGTTCCATGGGCAACACCGCCGTGGCGCTGATCAAGAACAAGGCGCTCAAGCCCGGCACTGTGTTGCTGGAGCTGCTCTATGTCAGTGAGGTGGTTGCGCCGCGCTCACTGCAACTGGGTCGCTACCTGCCACCGGCCGCCCTGCGCTGCCTGTTGGACGCCAACGGCAACGACCTGGCCGCCCGGGTCTCGTTCGAAACCCTGAACGACCAGCTCGAAAGCGTGCCCCGCGCCAGCGCCAACAAGTTCATCCAGGCCCAGCGCGACCAGCTCGCGCCGCGGATCAACGCCGGCGAGCAGAAGATCACCCCGCGCCATGCCGAGCGCGTGGCCGAGGCTCAACGTCGTCTTGCGGCTGATACCGAAGAAGAATTGGCACGTTTGACCGCCCTGCAAGCGGTCAACCCTACCGTTCGGGATAGCGAGCTGGAGGCCTTGCGCCAGCAGCGTGAGCAAGGGTTGGCGATGCTGGAGAAGGCGGCGTTGCGGTTGGAGGCGATTCGGGTATTGGTGGCGGGCTGATTTCGGCTGGGTTCATGGTCTTGGGTGTATAGCCGTTGCTGCGGCAGCGGCTATACACCCAGAAACCAAAGATCAAGGACTGTAATACCCCACCGCCACCAACAACCGTCCCGCCTTCTTCAAATACGCATGCTTGTTTTCAACCCTCCCCGTCACCGGATTCTTCCAGCGATATTCGTACTCCCCCGTTTCCTGCTTGCCCATCATGCCCAGGATCGGCTCGCCCACCGGTTTCCCTTCCGGGTCCTTGACCTTGGTGAAATCGGTGTTGATCAGGCGCAGGTTAGTGCCGTGCCCAACATAACGGCGAGTATCGAGATCAACGACAAAGACATACAGATCGTCCTGAAGATAGCCACCCTTGAGGGAATTGATCGCCGTCAGGGTGGCTTTCTCGTTCTTCGATAGATCACCGGCGGCCTTGTCCAGCAGCGCCCTGGCCTGATCGGCCGACGCCCTGGGCAGGTAGTAGCCGACCGCCAGGATCCGCTCGCCCACTCGTTGGAAATACACGTGCTTGCGCTCGACCTTGCCATCCGCCCAGTTGTGCCAGCGGTACTCGGCCTGCTGGATACCGCTGCCTTCAGGGATCTTCAGGGCGTCCTTGAAAGCCTTGCGTAAATCCGGCCCCAACACCTCGGACACGTCTCGACCGATCAGCGCGGACGAGGGCCCGCCGCTGGCAAGCATCACGCCTTCGGTATCGACCACAAACACGTAGCGGTCCTTGTCGACGAATTCGCCTTGGCGGCTGAACGCGGCAAACGCCTTGTCACCCTGGTCATGGTAATAAGCCAGGGCCTTTTCAAGCAGCGTCCGGGCAGCCTGGCCGTCATCCGGCGTAGCAGCCTGGGCCTGTCCCAGCATCAGCACCATCATCGCAGCCAGCCAGGCCGTCCTTCGAATAAAACCCATGGGCACGCCCTCGTTCTTGTTGGTGTTCCAAGAGCGTAGACGCCGCAGGGTAATGTTCGAGTATTCAGCGGACTGTTGCAGGTGAACCTGCAACGCCGGTGGGAGCGAGCCTGCTCGCGATGGCAACATCAGCTCAATGAAGATGCCGGACAGGCTGGCGTCTTCGCGAGCAGGCTCGCACAGGGTTCGTTACTGGGATCGGTTGCTCAGTTGCTGTTGCAGGTACTGGATCTGCGATTGCAGGGTGTTGATGTTGCGCGTCACCTGGCCACGGAAGGCATCGAACTCGGCGGTGTTGCCGGAACGGTTTTCCTGTTGGCTCTTGAGCACGACCATGTCTTGCTCCAGACGGTCGATGGCCGAGTTGGAAGTGGCGCGTTTCAAGGCCGTGATGTCGGCACCGATGCTCTTGAGCTGGGCATCCAGGGCACCGCCCTCGCCTTGGTTCTTCAAGGCCGACACTTCGGCCGCCAACGCCTTGACCTGGGCCTGGAGTTCCTTGTTGGACGCTTGCAGCTGGGTGTTGGTGTTTTCCTGTTGCGAAGCCTGGGCGATCATCTTGGCCAGTTGTGTGTCGAGGTCGGCGGACGGGCCGAACGCGCCTTGCAGCGCCTTATATTGCTCTTGCAGCTTGCCCTCGAATTGCCGGTTTTGCTCCTGCAGCTTGTTTTCCAACTGTTTGATCTGCAGTTTCAAGGCTTCGCTGTCGCTCATGACGTTGGATTGTCCGGCGACCACCTTGCCGGAAATGTCCTGCAGGCGACCAGCCGCGTCCTCACTGATCCGGGCGAAGCTTTCCTGAGTGGCCACCAATTGTTGTTCCATCATGGAAATCTGCTGGAAACTCCACCACGCCAGGAAAGCCAGTGCGCAGAGCAAGGCGCCGACCAACGCCCACAGCGGCCCGGTGGTCGGAGCCTTGACCTTGGCCGCGGCGACGGACGCCGGACGCGCCTGCACGTGGGGCTGGCGGTTGCTCAGGAAGTCATCGTCATCGGGGATGTCCGCCCGCATCCGCAGGCTCGGTACATCGTCGAAGTCGTCGTTGGCATCGTTACGCGTGGGCATGGGTTCAACCTTTGGAAAATCGGTGGTGACTCGATGCGGCGAGTATAACCCCCTCGCCCGCCGCACCCATTGACCCCGAACCGGGCACTCGGTTCATGACGGGGCGATCAGCGGCCATGCTGGTTGCGCCACCAGGCGCAGAATTCATCGAGCGCCGCCCACAGGCTGACCTTCGGATCATAATCGAGATAATGCCGGGCACGAGTGATATCCAGGGTGAAATTGGTGCTCATGACTTGCATGCCCAGGCGCGACAGCGTCGGTTCAGGCCGTCCGGGCCAGATCGCGCAAAACCCTTCGTTAAGGGCCGCGACGCTGTAGGCCAGCCCATAAGAGCGGTAACGCCTGACCTGCGGGACTTCCATCTGCCGCATCACATAATTGACCACATCCCACAGCGGAACGGGCGCCCCGTTGCTGATGTTGTAGGCTTTTCCCAAGGCCGAATCGGTGGCCAGCAGGCTGCTCAGCAGCGCTTCGTTGAGGTTCTGTACGCTGGTGAAATCCACCTTGTTCAAGCCGTTGCCGATAATGGCCAGCCGCCCCTTGCGCTGCATTTTAAGCAGGCGCGGAAAGATGCTCATGTCGCCGGCGCCGGTGACGAATCGCGGACGCAAGGCCAGTACTTCCAGGCCGAACTCCTGGGCACCAAAGACTTTCTGCTCGGCCAGGTATTTGGTGGCGGCGTAGGGATGCTTGAAGCGTTTGGGCACCTGTTCCTCGGTCAATCCCAAGTGATCACGACCATCGAAGTAGATGGAGGGCGAGGAAAGGTGCACCAATCGCCGGACCTTCTGCTTGAGACAAGCCTCGACGATGTTTTCGGTGAGTTGGACATTGCCCTGGTGAAAGTCCTGGTAGCGTCCCCAGAGCCCCACCGAACCGGCGCAATGCACCACGGCGTCGACATCGCGGCACAGGTCGCGGGCCAGCATCGGGTCGCCCAGGTCGCCCGCGATGAATTCGGCGCCACGCGTCACCAGATGCTCGACGCTTTCAGCCCTGCGACCATTGACCCGAACCCCCAGGCCTTGCTCCAGGGCGAAACGCGCAAAGCGCCCGCCAATGAAGCCGCTTGCGCCGGTGACCAGAATTTTCATGAAGTGCTCCTAGACCAATTTCGAGCCACAAGCCACGAGCTGCGAGCCAGTTGCGATCAGCTCAACACTTGCAGCTTGCTGCTTGCCGCTGCAATCAGTTGTTCGGTCAACAAACCGAGCAACTGACCGCCATTGCGCCAATGATGCCAGTACAGCGGCACATCAATCGGCTTATCTGCCAGCAGTTCCACCAAGTCGCCGCGTGCCAGTGCCTCGCGCACTTGCAGCTCGGGCACCAGGCCCCAGCCAAGCCCTGCCTCGATGAGGCGAATGAAACCTTCGGACGATGGGCATAAATGATGTTCGAAGCCGCCCTCGACCCCGAGGGCAGCCAGGTACCGGTGCTGCAGGAAGTCATCCGGACCGAACACCAGGGCCGACGTGCGGGCCAGCAGGTCGGCACGCACCCCCTCGGGGAAATGCCGAGCGATAAAGGCGGGGCTGGCAAGCGCCCGGTAGCGCATGGCCCCCAATAACACGCTGCGCGCACCGGCCACGGGGCGCTCGCTCGCGCAGAGGCAAGCGGCGACTTCTCCGGCGCGCATCCGCTTGAGGCCTACGGTCTGGTCTTCCACCACCAAATCGAGCAACACATGCTGCTCGGCACAGAACTCCCCCACCGCGCTGGCCCACCACGTGGCCAGGCTGTCGGCGTTGAGTGCGATGCGCAGGCGTTCCGGCCGTCCCTCTTCGTCCAGGGCGGGCACCTGGCTTTGCAGGTCGCGCTCCAGCAATCGGACCTGTTGCACGTGGTTGAGCAGCCGACGACCGATTTCGGTAGGCACCGGGGGCGTGGCACGCACCAGCACGGGCTGGCCGATTCGCGCTTCCAGCAGCTTTATCCGCTGGGAGATGGCTGATTGCGACAATCCCAACACCTGCGCGGCTCGCTCGAAGCCTGCTTGCTCGACGACGGCTGCCAGGGCGGAAAGCAGTTTGTAGTCAAACATCATTTTTCCTTATGGCCGATCAGCAAGATTGGTTTTTCTTATACATCTATGAGCCGGACAATGGCCAGCAATTGTGAACCATTGGAGTGACGACGCTATGTGGCAAAGCTATGTGAATGGCCTGCTGGTGGCCCTTGGATTGATCATGGCGATCGGCGCGCAGAACGCGTTTGTTGTCGCCCAGAGCCTGCGCCGCGAGCATCACTTGCCGGTGGCTGCGCTGTGCATCGCCTGCGATGCGCTGCTGGTCGCCGCCGGAGTGTTCGGCCTGGCGACGCTGTTGGCCCAGAGCCCGCTGCTGCTTTCGATCGCTCGTTGGGGCGGTGCTGCGTTCCTGCTCTGGTACGGCAGCCAGGCGCTGCGTCGGGCCTGTTCGAGACAGAGCCTGCAGCGCGATGACAAGCAGGTCGCGCGGTCCTTGGGAACCGTGCTGCTGAGCGCGCTGGCGGTCACGCTGCTCAACCCGCACGTGTACCTCGACACCGTGCTGCTGATCGGCTCCCTCGGCGCCCAGCAGAGCGTGCCTGGCGCCTATGTCGTGGGCGCGGCCAGTGCTTCGCTGTTGTGGTTTTCCACATTGGCCCTGGGCGCCGCATGGCTCGCCCCCTGGCTGGCCCGCCCCACGACCTGGCGCGTCCTCGACCTGCTGGTGGCGGTGATGATGTTCACGGTGGCAGCGCAACTGATCGTATCGGGCTGATATTCCAAACCGCTCTGGAACCTCTATTCCACACAGTTGTTGCGTGGTTATGCCGCACCCCCGGTGCTATGATCCGACTCCTGCGCCGCAAAGAGTACAAACTCCCCGGCGCTAGTCTGGCCGCCCGTGATCGGCCTTGCGCTCACCGCAACTGACCTGATTAGGAGAATCACCATGGCTTTCGAATTGCCGCCGCTGCCGTACCCACACGACGCACTGGCGCCACACATCTCCAAAGAAACGCTGGAATACCACCACGACAAGCACCACAACACCTATGTCGTGAACCTGAACAACCTGGTGCCCGGCACCGAGTTCGAAGGCAAGACCCTGGAAGAAATCGTCAAGACTTCCTCGGGCGGTATCTTCAACAACGCCGCTCAGGTCTGGAACCACACCTTCTACTGGAACTGCCTGACGCCTAACGGCGGCGGCGCACCTACCGGCGCGCTGGCTGAAGCCATCAACGCAGCCTTCGGTTCGTTCGACAAGTTCAAGGAAGAATTCAGCAAGACTTCCATCGGCACCTTCGGTTCCGGCTGGGGCTGGCTGGTCAAGAAAGCTGACGGTTCCCTGGCCCTGGCCAGCACCATCGGCGCCGGCAACCCGCTGACCAGCGGCGACACCCCGCTGCTGACCTGCGACGTCTGGGAACATGCGTACTACATCGACTACCGCAACGTGCGTCCGAAATACGTCGAGGCGTTCTGGAACCTGGTCAACTGGAAGTTCGTGGCTGAGCAGTTCGAAGGCAAGACCTTCACTGCGTAAGTTGTGATGCCAATGAAAACGGCGCTTTTCCGTCATGGAATGCGCCGTTTTTTTTGCGCGGGTTTATTGCGCCCATTAAGGCTTTGCCGTCGGCAAATGACCTCGCGTCTGAAAACCAATAAAAAAACCCGCCAAGCCTCAAGTTGCAGGCCTCTCCAACCGAAACAATGGTCGTAGAGTAATCACTCTGCTAACACCGTATAACGGCCAGGTTTCAGGCGAAATCCCTTGTGTTTGATTGTCCCTTTGACTGACATCACAGGATTGCCAATACTCATGGCAACTTGACGCTACCCGCACGGAACAAGGAATCCCTCTTTGAAGCTGGAACTCAAAAACAGCTTGTCTGTGAAGTTGCTCCGGGTCGTGCTCCTCTCGGCGTTGATCGTTGGCATGGTGTTGAGCTGCGCCCAGATCGTTTTCGACGCCTACAAAACCAACCGGGCCGTCGCCGAAGACGCCCAGCGCATCCTCGATATGTTCCGCGACCCGTCTACCCAGGCGGTCTACAGCCTCGACCGCGAGATGGGCATGCAGGTGATCGAAGGCCTGTTCCAGGACGAAGCCGTGCGCATGGCGTCCATCGGCCACCCGCGCGAAACCATGCTCGCCGAAAAAACCCGGCCCCTGCAGCAGTCCGAAAGCCGCTGGCTGACCGATCTGATCCTGGGCCAGGAACGAACCTTCACCACTCAACTGGTGGGCCGCGGGCCCTACAGCGAATATTACGGCGACCTGAGCATTACGCTGGACACCGCCACCTACGGCCAGGGTTTTATCGTCAGTTCAGTCATCATTTTCATTTCCGGAATGTTGCGCGCCCTGGCCATGGGCCTGGTGCTGTACCTGGTCTACCACTGGCTGCTCACCAAGCCACTGTCGCGAATCATCCAGCACCTGACCGAAATAAACCCCGACCGCCCCAGCGCCCACAAGATCCCACAACTACGGGGTCACGAGCACAACGAACTGGGCCTGTGGATCAACACTGCCAACCAGTTGCTGGCCTCTATCGAGCGCAATACCCACCTGCGCCATGAGGCGGAAAACAGCCTGTTGCGCATGGCCCAGTACGATTTCCTGACCGGCCTGCCCAACCGCCAGCAACTGCAACAGCAACTGGACAAGATCCTGGTGGACGCCGGACGCCTGCAACGTCGCGTCGCGGTACTGTGCGTGGGGCTGGATGACTTCAAGAGCATCAACGAGCAGTTCAGCTACCAGACCGGTGACCAATTGCTGCTGGCCCTGGCCGATCGGCTGCGCGCCCACAGCGGACGCCTCGGCGCACTGGCGCGACTGGGGGGTGACCAGTTTGCGCTGGTCCAGGCCGATATCGAACAACCCTATGAGGCCGCAGAGCTGGCCCAGAGCATCCTCGATGACCTGGAAGCGCCGTTCGCGCTGGATGACCAGGAAATCCGCCTGCGGGCGACCATCGGTATCACCCTGTTTCCCGAAGACGGCGACAGCACCGAGAAGCTGCTGCAAAAAGCCGAGCAGACCATGACCCTGGCCAAGACCCGGTCACGCAATCGCTACCAGTTCTACATCGCCAGCGTCGACAGTGAGATGCGCCGTCGTCGCGAGTTGGAAAAGGACCTGCGTGAAGCCCTGGCACGCGAGCAGTTCACTTTGGTGTACCAACCACAGATCAGCTATCGCGACTTGCGCGTGGTGGGCACCGAGGCGCTGATTCGCTGGCACCATCCTGAGCATGGTTTGGTGCCGCCTGACCTGTTCATTCCCCTGGCCGAACAGAACGGCACCATCATCGCCATCGGCGAATGGGTACTGGACCAGGCCTGCAAGCAGTTGCGCGACTGGCATGACCAAGGCTTCGTCGACCTGCGCATGGCGGTCAACCTGTCCACGGTGCAGTTGCACCACGCCGAACTGCCGCGGGTGGTGAACAACTTCCTGCAGATGTACCGCTTGCCGCCACGCAGCCTGGAACTTGAAGTCACCGAAACCGGGCTGATGGAAGACATTACCACCGCGGCCCAGCACCTGCTGAGCCTGCGCCGTTCCGGTGCGCTGATTGCCATCGATGATTTCGGCACCGGCTATTCGTCGCTGAGTTATCTCAAGAGCCTGCCGCTGGACAAGATCAAGATCGACAAGAGCTTCGTCCAGGACCTGCTCGATGACGAAGACGATGCAACCATCGTCCGGGCGATCATCCAGCTGGGCAAGAGCCTGGGAATGCAGGTTATTGCCGAAGGCGTAGAGACGATCGAGCAAGAGGCCTACATCATTGCCGAGGGCTGCCATGAAGGCCAGGGCTACTACTACAGCAAACCCCTGCCGGCGCGGGAGCTGGGCCTTTATCTGAAACAGGCGGAGCGCATCAAGGCCTCCATCGTCTGATCCTACTGCAAGCGCAACCCGACATTGCCTACAGACGCCGCCGAAAGGCGGCTACCTGCATTATCAAATAAGAAATATTTACAGCCACAACCCTTTACACATAATGCAAATCTTTCGCATTATGTCGCAGTTTTGCGCGACCTCGCGCCTGTCCCATTCATCACCGAAGCAGGATGTTCGCCATGATTCGTATGCCTCTGGCTACCGCCAGTCTGTTGGCCATCGCTATTTCCCTCGCCGGTTGCGGCGAAGGCAAAGACAAGGCCGCCGCGCCGCAAGCGCCAACGCCGGCCGCCAGCACCGCTGCACCGGCGGCCCCCGCTGCCGCTGGCAAGATCGACGAAGCCGCCGCCAAGGCAGTTGTCGCGCATTACGCCGACATCGTCTACGCCGTCTACAGCGATGCCGAATCCACCGCGAAAACCCTGCAAACCGCCGTCGACGCCTTCCTGGCCAAGCCGAACGCCGATACCCTGAAAGCCGCGAAGGCTGCCTGGGTCGCCGCGCGCGTACCTTACCTGCAGAGCGAAGTGTTCCGCTTTGGCAACACCATCATCGATGACTGGGAAGGTCAACTGAACGCATGGCCCCTGGACGAAGGCCTGATCGACTACGTCGATAAATCCTACGAGCACGCCTTGGGTAACCCGGGTGCCACCGCCAACATCATCGCCAATACCGAAGTCCAGGTCGGCGAAGACAAGGTCGACGTCAAGGACATCACCCCGGAAAAACTCGCCAGCCTGAACGAGCTGGGTGGTTCCGAGGCCAACGTTGCCACCGGCTACCACGCCATCGAATTCCTGCTGTGGGGCCAGGACCTCAACGGCACCGGCCCTGGCGCTGGCAATCGCCCGGCCTCCGACTACCTGGAAGGCGCAGGCGCCACTGGTGGCCACAACGATCGTCGTCGTGCCTACCTGAAGTCCGTCACCCAGCTGCTGGTCAACGACCTGCAGGAAATGGTCGGCAACTGGAAGCCGAACGTGGCCGACAACTACCGCGCCACCCTGGAAGCCGAACCGGCCGAAAGCGGCCTGCGCAAGATGCTGTTCGGCATGGGCAGCCTGTCCCTGGGCGAACTGGCGGGCGAGCGCATGAAAGTCTCCCTGGAAGCCAACTCTCCGGAAGACGAACAGGATTGCTTCAGCGACAACACCCACAACTCGCACTTCTACGATGCCAAGGGTGTGCGTAACGTTTACCTGGGCGAATACACCCGCGTAGACGGCACCAAGCTGACCGGCGCCAGCCTGTCCTCCTTGGTGGCGAAAGCCGACCCGGCCGCCGACACCGCGCTCAAGGCCGACCTGGCCGATACCGAAGCCAAGATCCAGGTCATGGTCGATCACGCCAACAAGGGCGAGCACTACGACCAACTGATCGCCGCCGGCAACACTGCGGGTAACCAGATCGTACGCGACGCCATCGCCGCGCTGGTCAAGCAGACCGGCTCGATCGAACAGGCCGCCGGCAAGCTGGGCATCAGCGACCTGAACCCGGACAGCGCTGATCACGAGTTCTGATCAACGCCGGACGATTGAAAGAGGCGACCTTCGGGTCGCCTTTTTTGTTTGACGTGTCTTCAGCGCACGGACATAAGGGACCCCTGTGCTCGGCCTCCCTTATTGCAACCCGGCAAGCCGGGCTTCGATAAACCGCCGCTCCGGCAACTGCTGCGTCAATTCAAGCGCACGTCGATACGCCGCCCTCGCCTCTTCCACCCGCCCGAGCTGTCGACAGAACTCCGCCCGCGCCGAATGGGCCAGGTGGTAGTCGTCCAGATCGCCCCGGCCGAGTATTCCATTGACCAAACTCAACCCAGCCTGCGGCCCGTCGCGCTTGGCGAGGGCGGCCGCGCGGTTGAGTTCGATGACCGGCGAAGGCAGTGCACGCAGCAGCACATCGTAGAGGCCGACGATCTGCGGCCAGTCGGTCTCCTGCGCTGTCGGCGCTTCGGCGTGCACCGCAGCGATCGCCGCTTGCAGGCAATAAGGTCCGAACCGCCGGGTATTGAGCGCGGCCTCGACCATGGCGCAACCCTCGGCAATCATTGCCTGATCCCACAGCGATCGGTCCTGCTCATCCAATAAAACCAGCTCACCGGCCATCGACATCCGCGCCGGTCGCCGCGATTCGTGCAACAGCATCAACGCCAGCAACCCCATGACTTCGGCTTCCGGCAACAGCTCCACCAGCAGGCGCGCCAGGCGTATGGCTTCGCGGGTCAGGTCTTCGCGGATCAACTCGGCGCCCATCGACGCCGAGTACCCCTCGTTGAAGACCAGGTAAATCACGCGCAGGACACTGTCGAGTCGTTCGGGCAATTCCGTGCGGGACGGCACCTGGTAGGGAATCTTCGCATCGCGGATCTTCGCCTTGGCCCGCACGATGCGCTGGGCAATGGCCGCTGGCGCGGCAAGAAAGGCGTGGGCGATCTCCTCGGTGGTCAGGTCACACACTTCACGCAGCGTCAGCGGCACCTGCGCGTCAGCCGCCAGGGCCGGGTGGCAACAGGTGAAAATCAGCCGCAGGCGATCGTCCTCCACGTCTTCATCACTCCACTCGGCCTGCTCCAATGCCTCGATCTGTGCAATCAACATCGGCTGCGACGCCACGAAGCGCGCCCGCCGACGCAGGCTGTCGATCGCCTTGAAACGCCCGGCCGATACCAGCCAGGCCCGCGGATTGTCCGGTACTCCGTCGCGCTGCCAGCGCTCGACCGCGATGAAGAAGGCCTCGTGCAGGGCTTCTTCAGCGAGGTCGAAATCCCCCAGCAGGCGAATCAAGGTTGCCAGGATTCGCCGCGAGTCCTGCCGGTAGACCTGCTCGACCCGTGCCTTGACCGCTTCGGCCGACATCAATCGGGATGGCCTTGGATTGACGGACTGTTGAATCGTGTGGAGCAAGCTGGCTCAAGACTCATGGAGGCGATCCTGTCGATGACCATTGTTCAGACATTCAGTTGGCGTACCGGCCGGACCTCGACGCAGCCAACCCGGGCCGCCGGTATGTTGCCGGCGACCTGGATGGCTTCGTTCAAGTCCTTGGCGTCGATCAGGTAGAAGCCCGCCAGTTGTTCCTTGGTTTCGGCGAACGGGCCGTCGGTGATCGACAGCTTGCCGCCGCGCATGCGCACCGTGGTGGCGGTCTGCACCGACTCCAGGGCTTCGGCCGCAACCATCCGGCCGCTGCGCTGGATCGATTCGGCGTAGTCCATGCACTCGGCGTCCTCGGGACTGTCCGCCGAGTTATGCAGGACCTGTTCGTTGCTGTAAACCAGGCATAAATACTTCATGGAAAGCTCCGTGATCAGGCTGATCGACAAGGATGGCAGAAGCGAACCGCAGCCGCTCAGGGCTGCAGGTCGAAAATCGCTGTCCCGGCCATCGGATCGAACGGCGCCGACCAATGCTCATGGACGATTTTCCACTGCCCAGCCGAACGCTTGTAGCAGGCCGTCACGCGCATCCAGCAGGCCTGTTCCTCGCCTTTTTCGTTGGTGCCACCGCAATAGGCCAACCAATGGGCGAACGCAATGTCATCAGCCGCGCTGATCTGGACCTGGTGAAAATCGAACTTGTGCGGGCCCGGGCACATCTCCATGCAGGCCTCCCAGTGAGCCTGGTAGGCGACCTTGCCCTTGAATTGCAGGGCCTGGATGGCATCGAATGAAACAATGTCGTCGGCATACAGCGCCATGACCTTCTTCACGTCCTTGGCCATCACGGCTTGGCGATAAGTGTCGATCAGCGTCTGGATTTCGGTTTCGGCAGCTTGGGTATTCATGGTGATTCTCCGCAGGTTTTTGTTAGAGACACCCTTTGTCGATTGGAGAAACGGCAAATCGACAGCTAAACAAAAATAATCCAAAGAAAAAATTTCGCTAGAATCCAAGGTCCATTCTGTCAGCAAACAACGGACGTTTTCGTGACCGCTCAGCTCGTACCTTATGAAGACCTGACCCCGCTGCAACGGCAACAGGTCGAATCCATCGAAATCCACCCCGAACAAATCAAATTCTCCGGCGACATCCACGGTGCGCTGCACACGTTGCTGTCCAAGCCCGGCCCAGGGGTCAAGGGTTTCGCGCTGTTGGCCGGCGAAGTGCCGGTGGCCTTCCTGCTGCTCAAGCGTCCGCCCGTGCTGCCGGCCTGGGCCGACGAGCACAGCGCGACCCTGCACGCCTTGCAAGTCGACCATCGCGCCCAGGGCAAAGGCTACGGCAAGGCCTGCCTGCAAGCGCTACCCGCCGCGGCTCGCGCGGCGTGGCCGGAAATCAAGGGACTGGAGCTGTCGGTCGATGCGGACAACGACTCGGCCATTGGTCTTTATACCCGGCTGGGCTGGGTCGACAGCGGAGAAGCCTACAAGGGCCGCATCGGTTATGAACGGCGGATGGGCTTGGTGTTCCAGCCAGACGAATCTGCCGCCGGGGAGGCCTGAACCATGTTGACATCGATTGAACAACTGGAAGCCATCTACGGCCAGCCCCATGAACGGGCAGTACGCAAACAGATCCCTTTTCTCAACGAGGATTACCAGGCGATGGTCCGGGCCTCGCCAATGGTGGTCATCGGCTCGGCAGGGCCGGATGGCCTGGACAGTTCGCCCCGTGGCGACGCACCGGGTTTCGTGCAGATCCTCGACGAACACACCTTGGCGCTCCCCGACCGCCCGGGCAATAACCGCATCGACACCCTACGCAACGTTCTTCATGACCCGCGGGTGTCGCTGCTGTTCATTATCCCCGGGATCGGCGAAACGTTGCGAGTCAACGGCAGCGCGCGCGTCAGCGCCGAACCCGAGCTGCTCGAGCGCTTCGCAGTCGATGGGAAGCTGCCTCGCACGGTATTGCTGGTCACGGTCGAAGCGGCATTTTTTCATTGTTCCAAGGCCATCGTGCGCTCGCAGCTGTGGAACCCGGAGCGCCACCTTGATCGCTCGACAGTCCCTAGCGCCGGAGCGATCCACAAGCGTCTGGATGAGGGGTTCGATGCCGAGGCCTACGACCGCGAGACACCTGCCCGGGTGCAGGCCAGCCTATATTGAACAACCCTCTTCGCGCTCAAGGACCAATGGACCAAGTCACTTTGGCTTGAGGGGTATCCAGATTTCCAGGCTGCCTTCGCCGGTACGAGGGTTGAAATCTTCACTGTAGCGCTCGAACTCCGGCTCATCAGCCGCCTGATGGCCGGATTGCGGCAGCCATTCCTTCCAGATGTACTGGAAGGTCTCCGGCAGGTTTTTCAGCGGCCCCTTGTGCTCGAACACTGCGTACGGCCCGGGCTGGACCTCGATCCAACGGTATTGTTCGGGCAGATCGTCGAGGCGGCTGATTTCCACGCCAGCGATGTATTCGAAGCCGCCCTTACCGTCCGGGTTGCAGCACACCCCGTAGGTTACTTCATCTTTTTGCCCCGGAACCTTGCCGAGCCAAGGCAGGAATTTTTCCCAGAGCTGCGGGATGTCCTCGGCGGTGTCCTGGGTAAAACGCGCGCCGAAACCGGCGATGAGCTGAAAGCGTCCCTGCTCGAAGCGAGGCTCGGCTGCGTTAACGCGTTCTTGCGTTTCCATTGCTTCAACACTCCGGAAAATCTGAAGTCGGGCTTGGCAGTATAGAAGCCAAACCGTAATTGCCAGGCCGTTTCGCTTGTCAAAGTCCGGGCAAGCCGGCCGCGTTTACTTTTCCTACGAACTCGTTATAACCAGAAACAATCACATAGACCGCGAAATAACAGAAGATCGCCGCTGATGCCCAATAGGAATAGCGCAGCAATTTATCGCCCAGCAATTTTCCACCCTGGGTCGCTGCCAGGCACAGCCCCGCACTCCACAGCAGGCCGGCGCTGAGGAATCCACCCAGGAACAACGCCGAACTGAGCACCGTGCCACCACCTGAGCGGGCGATCAGCGTCCCGCCCACCGCGGCAAACCAGAGGATGGCGCTGGGCGATGACATGGCGAGGAAAATCCCGCGGAAAAATTCCTGGCGCGGCGAGTTGCCTCGAGTCTCGCCCGCCTCAGCCAGCACCGCGCTGTGATAGATCGCCGAATGAATCATCTTCGCGGCGAAATACAGGAGCAGCACCGAGCCGCCGATCCACAACACCCAACGCACCGCTTCGTATTGCAACAGAACGGTCATTCCGGCCAACGCCAGGATTGCGTAGACCAAGTCCCCCACGCAGGTGCCAAGGCCCAAGGCGAAGCCCTGGAAATAGCCCCGCTGCATCGCCAGGGTGATCATCGCGATGTTGGCCACGCCAATGTCCAGGCACAGCGAAAGGCTCAGCAGGAAACCGCTGGAAAATTCCATTGTTCATTCCATCAGGATTGGGTATGCGTATTCAGCCGTCCGCAAGGTCGTTCGGTGGCCCTGCAGCCAGGGCGACAGTGTCGTCGAAAAATGTTCGGCGCGGCTACTGGACAATTTGATATCAGGCCGATTATCTTGCGCCGCAGGCCACCGCAGTGGCCAACGTCGCTCGGACGGTTCCGGGCGCTCACGTATTTCGAGGCAACAATGGCCGAACAAGGTTCGCCGCGCCGCTTTGCGCGCATCGATCGACTCCCCCCGTACGTATTCAATATCACTGCCGAGCTGAAGATGGCTGCGCGTCGGCGCGGCGAAGACATCATCGACTTGAGCATGGGTAACCCAGACGGCGCCACGCCTCCACACATCGTGGAAAAACTGGTCACTGTCGCCCAGCGTGAAGACACCCACGGCTATTCCACGTCCAAAGGCATCCCGCGCCTGCGCCGCGCCATTTCGCGCTGGTACAAAGACCGCTATGAAGTGGACATCGACCCGGAAAGCGAAGCCATCGTCACCATCGGTTCCAAGGAAGGCCTGGCGCACCTGATGCTGGCCACCCTGGACCAGGGCGACACGGTGCTGGTCCCCAACCCCAGCTACCCGATCCACATCTACGGCGCGGTGATTGCCGGCGCCCAGGTGCGTTCGGTGCCGCTGGTGCCTGGCGTGGATTTCTTCGACGAACTGGAGCGGGCCATTCGCGGCTCGATCCCCAAGCCGAAGATGATGATCCTGGGCTTTCCGTCCAACCCCACCGCCCAGTGCGTGGAGCTGGACTTCTTCGAACGGGTCATCGCCCTGGCCAAGCAGTACGATGTCCTGGTGATCCACGACCTGGCCTACGCCGACATCGTCTATGACGGCTGGAAAGCCCCGTCGATCATGCAAGTGCCGGGAGCAAAAGACATCGCGGTGGAGTTCTTCACCCTGTCCAAGAGCTACAACATGGCCGGCTGGCGCATCGGCTTCATGGTCGGCAATCCGGAACTGGTCAACGCCCTGGCGCGGATCAAGAGCTACCACGACTACGGCACTTTCACTCCGTTGCAAGTGGCCGCCATCGCCGCCCTCGAAGGCGACCAGCAATGCGTGCGCGATATCGCCGAGCAGTACCGCCAACGCCGCAATGTATTGGTCAAGGGCCTGCATGAGCTGGGCTGGATGGTGGAAAACCCGAAGGCGTCGATGTACGTCTGGGCGAAGATTCCCGAAGCCTATGCGCACATGGGTTCATTGGAATTTGCCAAGAAGCTGCTGGCCGAGGCCAAGGTCTGCGTCTCGCCGGGGGTGGGGTTCGGGGAATACGGGGATGATCACGTGCGCTTCGCACTGATCGAGAACCAGGACCGGATTCGCCAGGCGGTGCGGGGAATCCGAGGGATGTTCCGGGCGGATGGGTTGGTAAGCAAACCTGGCGCCTGACACAAGACCCAATGTGGGAGCGGGCTTGCTCGCGAAGGCAGACTGACAGTCAACAAACAGGTTGAGTGTTAAATCGTCTTCGCGAGCAAGCCCGCTCCCACAGTTATTTTGCAGTGGTTGTCAGATCACCAACGACAGCAGCAAGATAAAGATCAAGCCCACCACCGACAGGATGGTTTCCATCGCGGTCCAGGTCTTGAACGTTTCGGCCACGGTCATGTTGAAGTACTGCTTGACCAGCCAGAAGCCTGCATCGTTTACGTGGGACAGGATCAACGAACCGGCACCGGTCGCCAGTACCAGCAGCTCACGGTTCACGCCTGGCATCATCCCAACGACAGGCACCACGATCCCGGCACCGGTGATGGTCGCCACGGTCGCCGAGCCTGTGGCGATGCGGATCACCGCAGCCACCAGCCACGCCAACAGGATCGGCGAAATCTGCGCGCTCACCGCCATGTGGCCGATCACATCGCCCACGCCGCTGGTCACCAGCATCTGCTTGAAGCCACCGCCAGCGCCGATGATCAGGATGATCGCGGCGGTCGGTGCAAGGCTGGCGTCCAGCCATTTGAGCATTTGGTTGGAACCGATGCCCTGCTTGTAGCCAAAGGTGTACAGCGACAGCAGCAATGCCAGCAACAGTGCCGAGATCGGGTGGCCGATCATGTCCATCCAGACGCGGAACAGGTTGCCGTCCGGCAGCGCCACGTCAGCGAACGTCTTGAGCAGCATCAGGAATACCGGCGACAGCACGGTGATCAAGGTGATGCTGAAGCTAGGCAGCTCGGCGGAGTTCGTCTCGCGAGCCAGTTGGTCCACCAGTTCCTGGTTCGGATGGCCGGGGATGTGCTTGGCAATGAACGTACCGAAGATCGGGCCGGCGATGATGGCAGTCGGCAGCGCGACGATCAGGCCATAGAGAATGGTCTTGCCGATGTCGGCGCCAAAGATGCCGATCGCCAGCAGCGGACCCGGGTGCGGCGGCACCAGGCCATGGACTGCGGAAAGACCCGCCAGCAACGGGATACCAATCTTGATGATCGAAACGCCGGTACGGCGCGCCACGATGAACACCAGCGGGATCAGCAGCACGAAGCCGATCTCGAAGAACAGCGGGATGCCCACCAGGAACGCAGCGAACATCATCGCCCACTGCACCTTATCCTTGCCGAAGGCACGGATCAGGGTCTGGGCGATCTGGTCGGCCCCGCCCGACTCGGCCATCATTTTGCCGAGCATCGTGCCCAGCGCCAGGATGATGCCGACAAAGCCCAGCACGCCACCGAAGCCGTCCTGGAACGCCTTGATGATGGTGCCGGTCGGCATGCCCGACGTCAGGCCGAGGAACGCGGCGGCGATGGTCAGCGCAATGAACGGGTGGAATTTGAACTTGGTGATGAGGACGATGAGTCCGATCACCGTGACCACTGCATCAAGCAGTAGGAACGTCTCGTGGGACATGCCGAACATGGGAGGTGTCTCCTGATTTGTTGTTGTTATTGAAGCAGTTATTTATGGGCCGTCGGGACAGCGCTATCTTTCTGACGCGATTTTTATGAAACTCAACTGGCGAGCTTCAAACCGTGGGCCAACCACCAGACGTAAGCCTGGCGGGCCAGCTCGTCGATGCTGTGGCTGGACGCGTCCAGAGCCAGGGTCAGGGGCTCGCCGACAGGGGATTCAAGGGTGGCAAACTGGCTGTCGATCAAGGTCGACGGCATGAAATGGCCGGGACGGTGGGAAACACGGTCGGCGGCCACTTCGGGGGTCAATTCAAGGAATACGAAACCCAGGCCCGGCAAGGCACTGCGCAGACGCTCGCGATAGCTGTGCTTGAGGGCCGAGCAGGTCAGCACCGGGCGTGCACCCGTCGCGTCGACACGGCGCAACTCGTCGCACAGGCTGTCGAGCCAGCCGGCACGGTCATCGTCATTCAGGGGAATACCGGCGCTCATCTTCTTGATGTTGGCCGCAGGGTGAAACGTGTCGCCTTCAATGGCGGTGGCGCCGCTCAATTGGCACAGGGCCTGGCTGACGCAGGTTTTGCCGCAACCGGCAACGCCCATGATGACCAGGGCGGTGATTGGATTATTCATGTAACACCTCAGCGCGCAGACAGCGCTACCTTTGCCAGTTATGACACCGCAGCAAAAGCAGAAGTTGCCGACGCCTTCTTGTCATTTTTGTGGTTGCAGCATGTTCGTCCACGACACCAACGGTTGGAGGATCAGGCAACCCCCGTTCATGCATTTGCAGGCGCGTCGAGACAGCGCTACCTTAGTGCCTTGATTTTTGTTTGGCAAGCCGCCCTGATGACCGTCCCTAAAAACGATAAGAATACACGCACCACCGGTCGCCCCACGCTCAATGAAGTCGCACGCCTGGCCGGTGTCAGCCCCATCACCGCCTCTCGGGCCCTGCGCGGCGTCAGCACCGTGGCCGTTGAATTGGTGGAAAAAGTCCGCCAGGCCGCCGTGGAGCTCAACTATGTCGTCAACCCCGCCGCCCGCGCCCTCGCCTCGGCCCAGAGCCATTCGGTGGTGGTGCTGGTGCCGTCGTTGTCCAACCTGTTGTTCATCGACACCCTGGAAGCCATCCATCGGGTCCTGCGGCCCAAGGGCTTCGAAGTGGTGATCGGCAACTACCACTACTCACGGGATGAAGAAGAAAACCTGCTGCGCAACTACATGGCCTACCAGCCCCGTGGCTTGTTGCTGACCGGATTCGACCGTACCGAAAGCGCCCGGCGCATGATCGAGGCCAGCAACATTCCATGCGTGTACATGATGGAACTGGACCCTGGCGCCGGCCTCAACTGCGTGGGATTTTCCCAGCTCAAGGCCGGCGAGACCGCCGCCGAGCACTTGGTTTCCCGAGGTCGCAAGCGCCTGGCCTACATCGGCGCGCAACTGGACCAACGTACGTTGCTGCGCGGCGAAGGTTTTCGTCGCGCGCTGCAGAAGGCCGGGCTTTACGATCCTGATCTGGAAGTGCTTACCCCTCGCCCGTCATCGGTGGGTCTGGGCGGCGAGTTATTCCTGCAACTGCTGGCCAGCCATCCGGACGTCGACGCCATCTTCTTCGGCAACGATGACCTGGCGCACGGTGCCCTGCTCGAAGCGTTGCGCAATGGCATCAAGGTCCCCGAGCAGGTTTCGATCCTGGGCTTCAACGACCTGCCCGCCTCGGCTCACATGGTCCCGCGCTTGAGCAGCATCAGCACCCCGCGGGAAGCCATTGGCCGCCGCGCCGCCGAGCAGATGCTCACGTTGATGGCTGGTAATCGCATTGCCCAGCCGGTCGTGGACCTGGGTTTCGAACTCAAGGTTCGCGAAAGTACCTGAGGCTCGGCACGATGCGGTCGATCCCTGCCGACGAACGGCAAGGATTGGCCGCCTCCGCTGCAAGCAACTTTCCCGCAGCCCTTGAAATACGGGCCCCTGCGGCGATGGCACGGGAAATGCTCCTGCCCATCGCTCAGCCATTACCCACAGGTACACATCATGTTGGTCAGTGCCAAACAGCAAGCGATGATCATGCCGATCAAGCGGTCGGAAAGGGACCCTGCCGCCGAAGCCGCCAGCGGCCTTCAGAGCGCCGCGCTACAAGCGCTGCGCGATAACCTCCATGGCGCCCAGGTCCAGGAGTCCGCGACGGAACAAGCCACACAACAGGTCAACGCAGCTACCGCCATCAGCGACAACGTCGACGAAGCCTTCGCCAAGACCCGTGTGCAACTGCAGACGGTTGGCTCTTCAGCCCCTGAAGACATCAGCTCTGCCATGGCGCAGTTCAAGGACTACATGAGCAAGACGCCGGAAGAGCGCCTGCGCGACAGCATCCTCGAAGAGATGGGCATTACCGAAGAGGAATACGAGGCGATGCCGCCCGAGAAGCAGCTGGCGGTCGGCGAGGAAATTGCCCAGCGCATGCAGGACAAGGCGGCAATGGCACAGGTTGAAAAAGCCCAGGAAAGCCGGTCGGATGAGAAAAACCCGGCCACGGACATGTTCCTCGCCTCGCTGTGAATCCGTCAGACAAGCGCCGGGAGTCTCCCGGCGCATTGTTTGCTCCCTTACAATCCCCCGCTTTCATTCCCCACCGCACCTGCGCCATGTCCGAATTCCATTGCACACGTCTCGACGAACCCCTGTGGCCGTTGATGAACAAGTTCTACCGCGCCCATCAATCCTCGATGAAAGCCGTGCGCGACGCACAGCTGTGGGTGGCGCGGCGCGAGGAAATCGTCGCAGCACTGTGCCTGCGACCGGTTTCGGGTGGGCATTGGCTGACGGGGCTGTTTGTCGACCCGGCGTACCGCACGCAGGGCATCGCGGGGCGGTTGATCGCCGAAGCGGTGAAAAACCTGGACGCGCCGGTGTGGTTGTTTTGCCACCCCGATCTACGCCGTTTTTACGAGCGACAAGGGTTCGGTTTCGACCCTGACCTGCCCTACGCGATGGCCGAGCGCCTGAGTCGTTATGCGCGCAGCAAGCCGATGATCGCGATGGGACTGAAGCGGAATAAACAGTCCTGAAGGTGCAGCTCATATCAGAGGTGTGTGGATGTTCAATCGTCGGCCGTGGGGTCCAGATCCGGAAACATCACCTCGGTGAATCCGAACTTGCTGAAATCGGTGATGCGCGACGGATACAAGCGACCGATCAGGTGGTCGCATTCATGCTGGACCACCCGCGCATGAAAGCCCGAGGCGATGCGCACGATCGGCTCGCCCTTGGGGTCGAAACCTTCGTAGCGGATCTGCTGGTAGCGATCCACCGCGCCGCGCAAGCCTGGCACCGACAGGCAGCCTTCAAAGCCTTCCTCCATCAACGGACTCAGCGGCGTGATCAACGGGTTGATCAGGATTGTCTGCGGCACCGCCTCGGCATCGGGATAACGCTCGCTGTGCTCGAAGCCGAAGATCACCAGTTGCAGGTCTACACCGATCTGCGGCGCCGCCAGGCCGACGCCGCCGACGCTTTCCATGGTCTGGAACATGTCGTCGATCAACTGCCACAACTCGGGACTGTCGAACATTTCCGGCGGCACCGGCGGGGCAATGCGCAACAGGCGCTCGTCGCCCATCTTGAGGATTTCGCGAATCATGGTCGGGCTTCGTCAGTGTGGGTGTGGTGGATGGAATGGTCGCGCCCCAGGCCCGACACATGCTGTTTTTCGTGCTCGCCGGGGTTCTTTTCGCCAGGATCCTTGCCTTCGGCGGACATGTGCTCGATCACCGCGTTCATTTCCGCACCGAGCAACAGCACGGCCGCCGAGATATAAAAGTACAACAACAGCACGATGATTGCCCCGATACTGCCATACATGGCGTTGTAGTCGGCGAAGGTCTTGACGTAGAACGCGAAGCCCAGGGACGCGATGATCCACACCACAACAGCCAATACCGAACCCGGCGTGATGAAGCGAAACTCCTGCTTGACGTCCGGCATCACGTAATAGATCAGCGCCACCGCCACCATCAGCAAAAACACGATGACCGGCCAGCGCGCAATAGTCCAGACCGTGACGATGAATTCCTCCAGCCCGATCTGCGCGGCAATCCAACCCATCACTTGCGGACCCAGTACCATCAAGGCCGCGGCGGCCAGCAGCATGCCGGCAATGCCGACGGTGTAGAGAATCGACAGCGGAAAGCGCTTCCAGGCCGGACGTCCCTCTACCACGTCGTAGGCGGCGTTCATCGCGCTCATCATCAATCGCACGCCGGCCGACGCGGTCCACAGCGCAACCACGATACCCACCGAGAGCAATCCGCCCTTGGATTGCTGGAGCTGGTCGATCACCGGGTTGACTTGCTCCAACGCCTGGGGCGGCAGCACCAGTTCCGATTGCAGGCGCAGCCAGGAAAAGAAATCCGGCAGATGAAGGAAGCCAATCAGTGCAATCAGGAAAAGAATGAAGGGAAACAGCGAAAACAGCATCTGGTATGCCAGCGCGGAGGCATAGGTCGACATCTCGTCGTCGAGAAACTCTGTCACCGTGCGCATCATCACGCGATGCAGGGGCAAGCCTTTCAAGGCCGGGAACATCATAAGCGTCTCCTTTCGCCGCAAGAAAGAGGAGTCCGTGGCGACTCAAGGGCCGTTTTCTACATCAAAGTAGCCGGTTTGGCGACTTTGGAACACTGTCAGCGTTTTTCCCGCCGACGCAGAATTGACCGGCGATTCACGAGGCAAGTTTCATCGTTCGCACAGGCGGGGCTTTATGTTTGCCCGGCAACCGTCGAGAATGCCTCTCTATTCCGGCCTGGCCCGAAGCTCCAATCCCGTAGGAACGTTATGAAACTCGACAAAAAGCAGGCCATCGCCCGCAGGAACCAGCAACTGGGCGGCGCCGTCCTGGGTGTCAACAACTGCCATTTCAGCGAACTGAACCGCAACCGCAACATCTTCTGGTTCGACATTCCGGTGGCTCGCCTGGCCATCGGGCAGTACGAATGGATTCATCTGCTGTTGCACACACCGGCCACCGACGAGTTGTTGCACCTGAAGGTGCCAACCGTATTCCTGCGAGAAAAAATGGAAGGCCTGGAAGTGCGCAACCAGGGCAAACGCAAGGCCGCCCTGAGCCTGGAACTCAGTGCCGACAAGGATTCCTACCTGCAGGACATGCGGCCGGGTGGCACCAACCTGGATTTCGCGCAGTTCCGGTTGTAGCGCTCCGCTCCATAATAAAAAGCCCCGCATCGCGGGGCTTTTTATTGGCGGCTGTCTTACTTCTTCAGTCCCAACTTCCTCAGCTCTTCATCACGTAACTCGCGCCGCAGGATCTTACCGACGTTGGTGGTCGGCAGTGCATCGCGGAACTCTACCGACTTGGGCACTTTGTAGCCGGTGACATTGGCGCGCATGTGTTCCATCACCTGTTCCTTGGTCAGCGTGACGCCCGGACGCACGACGATGAAGATCTTGATCGCCTCGCCGGATTTCTCATCCGGTACGCCGATGGCCGCGCATTGCAGCACGCCCGGCAGGGCCGCCAACACGTCTTCCAGCTCGTTGGGGTAAACGTTGAAGCCGGAGATCAGGATCATGTCTTTCTTGCGATCGACGATGCGCATGTAGCCATCCGGCTGGATCAGCGCGATGTCCCCGGTCTTGAGCCAGCCTTCGCTGTCGAGGATCTCGTCGGTGGCATCCTGGCGCTGCCAGTAGC
This sequence comes from Pseudomonas frederiksbergensis, assembly GCF_035751725.1. Taxonomy (GTDB): domain Bacteria; phylum Pseudomonadota; class Gammaproteobacteria; order Pseudomonadales; family Pseudomonadaceae; genus Aquipseudomonas; species Aquipseudomonas frederiksbergensis_A. Next base: position 4,521,858 of record NZ_CP142104.1, read on the forward strand.
CCTTCATCACTTGCGGGCCTTTCACGCACAATTCGCCAATTTCACCCAAAGGCAGTTCTTCGCCCGCGTCGTTGATGACCTTGCACAACGTCGACGGAACCGGGATGCCAATGGTGCCAATCTGGATGTTCTGGATCGGATTCACGGTGGCCACCGGGCTGGTTTCGGTCATGCCGTAGCCTTCGCAGATCGGGCAACCGGTGACCGCTTTCCAACGCTCCGCCGCTGCCAATTGCAGAGCCATGCCGCCAGACAGGGTGACCTTCAGCGCCGAGAAATCCAGTTTGCGGAAGGCTTCGTTGTTGCACAGCGCCACGAACAAAGTATTGAGGCCGACGAAGCCGCTGAATTTCCACTTCGACAGTTCCTTGACCATCGCCGACAAATCGCGCGGGTTGCTGATCAGGATGTTGTGGTTGCCGATCAGCATCATCGCCATGCAATGAAAGGTGAAGGCATAGATGTGGTACAGCGGCAGCGGCGTGATCAGTACTTCGCAGCCTTCATTGAGATTGGAACCCATCAGCGCCTTGCACTGCAGCATGTTCGCCACCAGGTTGCGGTGGGTCAGCATCGCGCCCTTGGCCACGCCAGTGGTGCCGCCGGTATATTGCAGCACCGCCACGTCATCACTGGTCGGGCTGGCTTCGTTCACGGGCTGGCCGTGGCCTTTGCTCAGCACGTCGTTGAACTTGATGGCCTTGGGCAAATGATAAGCCGGGACCATCTTCTTGACGTACTTGATGACGCTGTTGATCAACAGGCGCTTGAGCGGCGGCAGCAAATCGGCCACTTCGGTGACGATGACGTGCTTGACGCCAGTCTTGGGCACCACGCTTTCGGCCAGGTGCGCCATGTTTGCCAGGCACACCAGCGCCTTGGCGCCGGAGTCGTTGAATTGGTGCTCCATTTCCCGCGCGGTGTAGAGCGGGTTGGTATTGACCACGATCAGGCCGGCGCGGATGGCACCAAACACAGCGACTGGGTATTGGAGGACGTTGGGCAGCTGCACGGCGATTCGATCGCCCGGCTGCAAATCGGTATGCTGTTGCAGGTACGCGGCGAAGGCACCGGACAACTCGTAGAGTTCACCATAGGTGATGGTCTTGCCGAGGTTGCTGAATGCCGGCTTGTCGGCGAAGCGTTGGCAGGATTGCTTCAGCACCGCCTGAATATTCGGATACTCATCTGGATTGATGTCGGCAGCAATCCCAGCTGGGTATTTATCCTTCCAAAAGTTTTCAATCATGGAAGCCCCACTCCTCAGCAACGCGAATTCTCACCGCATTTGATGCGATTATTATTGGTGTGTGTCTATTGGTGAATCTGGCTTGGATAAAGGCCGAGAAGTCACAAAAGCGCGCCGAGAGTAGCAGCTTTGCCAAGGGTCGCCTAGAGCCAAAAACGGCCCCTACAGTCATAAACTTGACTCAAGAATATTCAATGGTCATTTTTAGAGTAAAAATTCTAAGCCCCGTATGATTTCGCTGGATACCTGAATATTGTGAGAGCGAGCCTGCTTGCGAAAGCGGCGTGCCAGTCCATTTCTCTGGCGCTGTCATACCGCTTCGCGAGCAGGCTCGCTCCCACAGGATCTAGTACTGGACAGGCTGTTTATCGTCAGGCGATATCGCGCAGTTCCCGGCGCAGGATCTTGCCCACTGGGGTCATCGGCAGCGATTCCCGCAACACGATGTGCTTGGGAACCTTGTAGCCGGCAAAGTTCTCCTTGCAGTACGCCTTGAGCTCTTCAAGGCTGACCCCCGACTCACGGGCCACGACGAACAGTTTCACCGCCTCCCCCGAACGCTCGTCCGGCACGCCGATTACCGCGCAACTGGCGACTTTCGGATGGGCCATCACCACGTCCTCGATTTCGTTTGGATACACGTTGAAACCCGAGACGATGATCATGTCCTTCTTGCGGTCGACAATGCGCACGAACCCATCGGGATCGATCACCGCGACATCACCGGACTTGAACCAGCCCTCGCTGTCGAGCACTTCGGCGGTCGCTTCGGGCTTGTTCCAGTAGCCCTTCATGATCTGCGGCCCCTTGATGCACAGCTCGCCGCGCTCGCCCAAAGGTAGCTCGACGCCGTCGTCGCTGATGACTTTCATCAGCGTACCCGGTACCGGCAGCCCCACCGTGCCCAGGCGCGACTTGCCACCGTAAGGATTGGCGCTGGCCACTGGCGAGGTTTCGGTCAACCCGTAGCCCTCGGTAATACCGCAACCGGTCATCTGCTTCCAACGCTCCGCGGTGGCCTTGACCAGTGCGGTGCCGCCTGAGTTGGTGACCTTGAGGTTGGAGAAATCCAGCGTCTTGAAATCAGGATGGTCCATCAGCGCGACGAACAGCGTGTTCAGCCCCAGCAGCAGCGAAAACCGCCAGTTCTTCAGCTCCTTGATAAAACCGCCGATGTCCCTGGGATTGGTGATCAGCACGTTGTGGTTGCCGGTGACCATCATGCACATGCAGTTCGCCGTGAAGGCATAGATGTGATACAGCGGCAGCGGTGCGATCATCACTTCCTGGCCCTCGCGCAACAACGGCTGGCCGTCGTCGCCGATCTGCCCCAGGCAGGCGCGGGCCTGCTGCATGTTGGCCACCAGGTTGCGATGGGTCAGCATGGCACCTTTGGCCAAGCCGGTGGTGCCACCGGTGTATTGCAGCACGGCAATGTCGTCGAGGCCGACGCTCAGCGGCTTGATGCCCTGGCCTCGTCCCAGCCGCAAGGCACTCTTGAAGGAAATGGCCTGGGGCAGTGAATAGTCCGGGACCATCTTCTTGACCTTGCTCACCACCGTATTGACCAGCCAGCCCTTGGCGGTGGGCATCAGGTCGCCCATCTTCGCTTCGATCAGGTATTGCAGGTCGGTGTCGGGCAGCACTTCCTGGACTTTCTGCCCGAACAGGTTCATGTACACCAGCGCCCGGGCACCGGAGTCCTTGAACTGATGACGCATTTCCCGGGGGGTATAAAGCGGGTTGGTATTGACCACCACCAGCCCGGCGCGCAGGGCGCCGAAGACCGCGATCGGGTACTGCAGGACGTTGGGCATCTGCACGGCGATACGATCGCCCGGCGCCAGGTCGGTATGGGCTTGCAGATAGCCGGCAAAGGCCGCGCTGTAGCGCTCCAGCTCGGCATAGGTGAGCGTCACGCCCATGTTGCTGTAGGCCGGACGGTCGGCGAATTTCTTGCAGGAACGCTCGAACACCTCGACAACCGACTTGTAGGCACTCAGGTCGATGTCCGAGGGCACGCCGGCCGGGCGTTTGTCATTCCAGAAATCAGGCTGCATTGTTTTTGTCCTCTTTACCTGAACATATCCGGGGACCGCTTGCGTATCGCTTGCACAGGCGGAGCTCATGGGACACTAGCAGCTATGGCCAATCAGGCAAATATGGCAACTTGCGTCATAGATTGTGTGAATCTTCCTGAATTGCCTTGGCCTGTTCAGGCGAGACGCAACGGATGCGCTATACAATGCAGCGACGCTGCGTCTGACTTTGTGCAAAGGAACCGCCATGATCCACCAAACGTTCTGGCTGACCGCGACCGATCATAGCCGCTTGTTCGTCAATCAGTGGCTACCCGAAACCGCCCCGCGGGCGGTGATCATGCTGGCCCACGGCATGGCCGAACACAGCGGCCGCTATGGGCGCCTGGCCCAGGCACTGTGCGATGAGGGCTATGGCATCTACGCGCCGGACCTGCGTGGGCATGGCAAGACCGGCGAAGCAGCGATCCTCGGTCACTTCGCCGACCACGACGGTTGGACCAAGGTTGTCGGCGACCTGGCGAGCCTGAACCACCACATCGGCCAGCAACATCCAGAAATACCAATCCTGCTACTGGGCCACAGCATGGGCAGTTATATCGCCCAGGGATATTTGTTACACCACAGCGCCAGCCTGCACGGGGCCATCCTCAGCGGCTCGAATTTCCAGCCCGTGGCGCTTTACGGCGCGGCGCGACTGATCGCCCGTTTCGAGCGACGACGCCAGGGACCCACAGGGCGCAGCGCGCTGATCGAGTGGCTGTCCTTCGGCAGTTTCAACAAAAAATTCAAACCCGTGCGCACGCCCTTCGACTGGCTCAGCCGCGACCCCGCGGAAGTGGACAAGTACGTCCAGGACCCGCTATGCGGCTTTCGTTGCACCAATCAACTGTGGGTCGACCTGCTCGGCGGGTTGCAGCAGATCAGCAAAGCGTCCACTCTCGCGCAGATCGATCCAGGCCTGCCGTTGCTGGTGATCGGCGGCGAATGTGATCCGGTGAGCGAAGGCAAGCGTCTGAAAGATCTGGCCGATGCCCTGCGCGACGGCGGCAACCAGCATTTGCAGTTAAAGATCTATCCGCAGGCCCGGCACGAACTGTTCAACGAAACCAACCGCGATGAAGTGACCGCCGACGTGCTGGCCTGGATTGCCCAGGCCCTGAGCCATCGGCGGCCGCCACGCAGCGAGTAGGTTTGCAGCGTTTTTCTCTACACGTCACAGGATCCAGACATGACCCAGGTTACCAACATCCCTTACGAAGCCCTCGAAGTCGGCCAGACCGCCAGCTACAGCAAGACCGTCGAAGAGCGCGACATCCAGCTGTTCGCCGCCATGTCCGGCGATCACAACCCGGTGCACCTGGACGCCGAGTTCGCCGCCGCCAGCATGTTCAAGGAGCGTATTGCCCATGGCATGTTCAGCGGCGCACTGATCAGCGCGGCAGTGGCGTGCGAGTTGCCTGGGCCGGGCACTATCTACATCGGCCAGCAGATGAGCTTCCAGAAACCCGTGAAGATTGGCGATACCCTGACCGTACGCCTGGAGATCCTGGAGAAACTGCCAAAATTCCGCGTACGCATTGCGACCCGCGTATTCAATCAGCGCGATGAACTGGTGGTGGACGGCGAAGCGGAAATCCTCGCACCACGCAAGCAGCAGACTGTGACGTTGCCGGAGTTGCCGGCAATTACTGTCGGTTGATTGCGATCCAAAGTAAGTGATGTGTGGCGAGGGGATTTATCCCCGCGCCACAAGTTATCGCGCAGTGTCGAGGACCTGCACGCTCGCCGTCATCCCGGCACTCAGGCTCACGCCCTCCGGCACCTTGTCCAGCTTGATCCGCACCGGGATCCGCTGGGCCAGGCGCACCCAGTTGAAGGTCGGCTCGACTTCCGCCAGCAGTTGCGCATCGGGATTGGTGTTGCGGTCGGTGATGCCTCGGCTGATGCTTTCCACATGGCCTTGCAGGGCATGGCCGGCGCTCATCAACCAGACCTTGACCGGATCGCCGACGCGAATCCTCGGCAATTTGGTTTCTTCGAAGTAGGCCTGCACGTAGAACGTTGAATCATCGATCAATGCCATGACCGGTTGGCCGGCGTTCACGTAGTTGCCTTGGGCCAGGCGCAGGTTGGTGATGTGACCGCTACGTGGGGCCAGGACCTGGCTGCGGGCCAGGTTCAGCTCCGCAACCTTGGCCTCGGCCTGGGCCTCGCGCAGTTCGCCTCGGGCAATGCCCGCATTGATCTGGGCGTTTTCACGCAATTCCGCACTGATGGCCTGGGGCCCCAGGGCCGCCCGGCGGCTGGCTTCGTGTTCGCGCAGGCTCAATTGCTGCTGGCGCGTCTGGACCACCGCCCGAGCTTTCTCCAATGCGGCCTCGAAACGCTCGCGATCGATACTCAGCAAGAGATCCCCCGCCTTGACTGGCTGGTTGTCCACGGCCTTGAGTTCACGCACCCAACCAGAAACGTCAGGGGCGATGACCACCACATCGGCGCGGATGCGTGCATCCCGGGTCCAGGGTGTGAGCATGTAGTACTGCCACAAATGCAGGCCGGCGAAGATCGCCACGGCCACCACGCTCAGCGTGACGGCGACACGTACGGAAGTACGCATGTTCAACTCCTTATAACGGTCCGAGGACCCGGGTAATGACAGTCAGGACGCAGACATACAGGGCGCAGTCGAACAACGCTTCGTGCCAGATCCAGCGCCCGGCCGGCACCAGGCTGAGCAACAGGCGCAGGCCCCCGGTCACCAACAAGGCAAGCACGACATAAATCAGGAACGGACTGAGCAACACCCCGCCGATCGACCACTCACGCAAGCCCATGGCTATGTTTCCCTTCTGTAGATTCGTGCTGGCGGCACCAGGCGCGCCAGCTGTTTTGCAATTGCACCAAGGCGCCTTGGGCCAGCTTCAGCGCGTCGCTCGCCGGCTGTTGCGAAAGCACCCGTAAGTACTCGTCGCTCGCCTGGGCCAATGCGTCGCCCTGGTCGCCGGCCGGGCCGCGCTCCAGCACCTGTTCCAACGTTTCGAAATAATGGCGCTGGGCTGGATTTTCCGGAACCTGGGCGACCGCCAGGCTCAAGCGCAGATGGAGCAATTCGTCGCCGATGTCCAGGCCCAGCAAACCATCGTCCCAGCGACTGCGCGACGGCACCGGCAGCTCGGGATAGTGACGCGCCAGTTGCAGCAAACGATCGGCCATGCGCCCGCCGAACCAGCTCTCGGCGCCGCGCAGACTGCGATGGGTCAAGCGCACCAGGTCATCCAGCGTTGCCGCCAGCAACCGGCGGCTGTGCCAGGCCGGGTTGCGCAGAATCAACAGATTGAATGCCAACACCGCTGCGCCAACACCGATCATCATGGCCTGGGCGTTATTGAAAAAAGTCGCAACGTCGTACTTCATGGCGTTGAGCGGCGAGACCAGCACCACGAAATGCAGACAGAACGAGGTGGCGGTCGCGTAGAGCGGCGGCTTGGCCATGCACAGCGCCCCGAGGAACAAAGGCACGCCCATGGCCATGCCGAGCATTGCGAAGCTGCTCCATTGCGGCAGCATGATTTCACCGATCACAAACGCGGTCGGAACCGCCAGGAGAATCCCTCGCAAGAAACTCATGCCGATCTGCGCACCGTTTTCACGGCTGGCGAACAGGCTGCACACCACGCAAGTCAGCAGCAAAGCACCCGAAGCAGCCGGCCAGGCAGTCGCCAGCCAGAAACACGCGACCGCCAGGAACGCCAGGGCGCTGCGGGCGCCGAACACCATCGCCAGGGACAGGTCCCGATGCGGCGCCAGGGTGCGTGGGGGATCGGCCGCCGCCCTGCCCTCTTGCACCGCCGACAGCGCATCGCAAGCCGCCAGGGCGGTGTCGAGCAACAAGGCGAAACGTGCCAGGCAATAACTTTGCGCCGAGCTTAACCGGGGGTCGTGAGAGGCGTCCCAGACCCGCGGTCGCAGTGCGTGCAGTGTCGCGCTGTCAGCGTCGAGGGCTTGCTGTACCTCGTCCATCCACGGCTGCAGCGCTTCGGCATCCTGGGGCTCGAGCTGTTTCCATTGCCGGCGTACGGAGCGGGAAAGGCGCAGCAGCATCAACAGTTTCTGGCTCAAGCCGCTGATGGACCGGGCGCGCTGGCGTCCCAATCGGCCTTCGAACCAGGCATGTTCGCGCTGGGCGTCTACCGCGACGATCTTGCCGAGAATTTCGAGCAAGCCTTTGCGTGCCTGGGCATCGCCTGCCAAGGTGGCACGGGCTGCCTGCATGCCGCTCTGCCAGGCGGCGCGGGCCTGATCCGCCAGTTGCCGTTCAACCCGCAACGGCCAGAGCAAGGCACTGGTCAAGGTGGCGCAAGTAATGCCCAGGCTGATCTCGGTACAGCGCGCCACGGCCTGATCGAATACCCCAAGCGGATGGGAAATGGCCGGCAGGGCAATGATCGCCACGGTGTAGCCCGCCAGCACGAACGAATACGACCAGGCGCTGCGCAACAACGTCGAACAAGCCGTGCACACGCCCAGCCACAACGCCAGCGCCAGCAAGAACAACCAGGGCGCCTGGGCGAACAAGCCCATGAACACCACCGACATGATCGTTCCCACCGCCGTCCCGACCAAGCGTGCCAAGCCTTTCTGTACCACCATGCCGGACAACGGCTGGGCCACGATGAACGCCGTCATCAGCGCCCATGACGGCTGCTCCAATCCCCAGCGCAACGCCAGCCACAACGCCAGGCCACCACCGAGCACGGTCTTGATGGCGAACTGCACAGCGAGGCGATCAGGGGCGAACAGAGCCTGAAAGGTGATGGGCACGCGCAAAACTCTTCTTGGGATGACGTAACGATAGATCGTGGAAAATGCGATGCAATTATTAGGTAGCTATCTATTGACGTCCAGCGTTGATTGTTGAGAGATCTGACAAACTCTCTTGCGGATTTGTGCTGATAGAAAGCGTTCCTCGGCCCGGATCGCTTCCATAAAAAAACGCCAGGCAAGCTGGCGTTTTTCGTCACACGCAAGTGTTAGCTGGCGCGCGCCTGGTTGCGCAGGGCCTTGACCTGGTCATGGTTGCGTTGCACACCGTGGTACTGACGCTCCACCAGGTCGCGAATGCCCTCCAGGTTGTGCTTGTTGATCTTCTCCATCGCTTCCCGGTAAGCCTTCAGCGCGTGGTCTTCGCCGCGCTCGGCCTCGTTCAGCACCGCTTCTTCGTCCTTGCCGGTGAACATCGATTTTACGTCGACCCAACGGCGGTGCAGGTCACCGGCAACGCTGGTAGAGGTTTCCGGATCGCCGCCCAGGGAACGTACGGCGGCTTGCAGCTCGGCCGCAGCAGTGGCGCAGTCGGCGGAACGCTTGACGAACAGAGCCTTGAGTTCAGGGTGCTTGATGTCTTCAGCGCAGGTCTTGAATCCTTCCTGGCCATCCTTGCTGGTCTCGATCAGGTCATTCAAGACAGAGATGGATTCTTTGTTGATGTCAGTCATTTTTCAGTTCCTTTGCTTGGTGAATAAAAACCTGCAAGGAATATTGCATCGGCCATGCCAGCCACCGAACCAACATAAAATTCTTATAAATCAACTATTTATAAAATAACGCAATTTCTGTATCCGCTTTATTTGCATGATCTGTCATTTGGCCTGCATGCAGAATGCCTGTATTTTGCCGATGGTTTTCAACAAGACATTCGCCTATGAATCCGGAAAAGCTGGAACTGCTGGTCACCCGCCAGATGCCCTTTGGCAAGTACAAGGGCCGAATCCTTGCCGACCTGCCGGGCCAGTATCTGAATTGGTTCGCACGGGAGGGTTTTCCCCACGGGGAATTGGGCGGCTTGCTGGCGTTGATGCAGGAAATCGACCACAACGGTCTGTCGGACCTGCTGGACCCGCTGCGAGCCAAACATGGCTTGCCCAAACCTGGCTACTGATGCTGCCTTTGACTGATTGAGCCCCGCCATGCCCGAAAATACGCTGCGCGCCCACGATGAAACCTTCTGGGAAACCTTTGTCGGTCGCTACGATGTCGACGCCGATGGGCCACTTAATCTCGAAAACGGTTACTTCGGCCGGATGTCGCGTACGGTGGTGGAGGAATATCAACGCAATATCGAGCTGGTGAACCGCGGCAATTCGTTTTATGTGCGCCAACAATTCGACCAGGAGCATGGCGAAGCGATACGCCGAGAAGTGGCGCAACTGATCCACGCCCCAGCGTCCACCGTGACACTGGCCAACAATGCGGTTGACGCCCTGCAGACGCTGATTCGCAATTACAACAAGCTCAAGCCTGGCGACCAGGTATTGATCAGCGATGTGGAATACGAGTCGGTCAAGAGCGCGATGCGCTGGCTGGCCCGCCAGCGCGGCGCCGAGGTTGTCGAGCTGGTCCATCCGCACCCTGCCAGTTTTGACGCACTGGTGGGCACTTACCGAGAAGCCTTCATTCGTTATCCGCGCCTGAAGCTGATGGCGCTGACTTATGTGAACCATCTGACCGGCCTGGTGATGCCGGTCCAGGCGATCGCCGAGACGGCACGGGAATTCGGGGTCGATATCATTCTCGACGGTGCCCACGCCTTGGGCCAGATCGATTTCAATCTCAAGAAACTCGGCATTGAGTTTGCCGGGTTCAACCTGCAGAAATGGCTTGGCGGCCCCTTGGCGCTGGGCTTCCTCTATATCGCGCCACACCGGCTGGCCGACATCGACCCGGACATGGACGAGAGCCACTACCCGCCCACCGACATACGCTCGCGCACGCCTCACAGTACGCCCAACATCCCGGCGTTGCTGACGCTGCCCCTGGTATTCGAAGAGCACCGTGCCCTGGGCGGAGCATCGGCCAAAGGCGCACGGCTATGTCATCTGCGGGACTTGTGGGTAAGCGCCGTTCGTGACGTGCCGGGCATTGAGGTCATGACGCCGGACGACCGGCGCCTCTATTGCGGCATCACTTCAATGCGTTTTGCCCACCAGCCTGACCAGCAAGCGATGGCTGATCGGTTGCTCGAGGAGCATGGGATTTTTACCGTGGTGCGCAAGACCAGCGTCGGCCTTTGCATTCGCATTACGCCGGGGTTGATTACCTTGGGCCGTGATATCGAGAGGTTGACCCGAGCGCTGACCGACCTGAGCCGAATCTAGTTGTAGCGAGGGGATTTATCCCCTCGCCACAGAGCCAGCGTGCTCGCTGCAAAAATACAGGCAAAAAAAAACGGTGCGCCGACCAAGCGCACCGTAAAGCCGTAGAACACACAACGAAGTTCGGTAAGACAATCAGTCCAGCAGCGCCAGTGCCTCGGCGGTGCATTCCTGGATACGGGCCCAGTCGCCGTTCTTGATCCACTCCGGATCTAGCATCCAACTGCCGCCCACGCACATCACGTTTTTCAACGCCATGTAGCTCTTGATATTGGCCGGGCTCACGCCGCCGGTCGGGCAGAATTTCACTTCGCCGAATGGCCCGCCCAACGCCTTGATGGCAGCGACGCCACCGCTGACTTCCGCCGGGAACAACTTGAAGCGGCGATAGCCCAGGCCATAGCCTTCCATGATGCCCGAGGCATTGCTGATGCCCGGCAACAACGGGATCGGGCTCTGGACGCTGGCCTCCAGCAAGTCCCGGGTGATACCCGGCGTCACGATGAACTGCGAACCGGCTGCCTCGGCGGCGGCCAGCATGTGACGATCGAGCACCGTGCCAGCGCCCGTCACCAGTTCCGGGCGCTGCTCGCGCAGTACCTGAATGGCCTTGAGGCCGTATTGCGAGCGCAAGGTCACTTCCAGTGCCGTCAGGCCACCAGCGGCCAAGGCATCGGCCAACGGCAGGATGTCTTGTTCACGCGCAATGGTAATCACCGGCAGAATCCGCGCCTTGGCGCAGAGGCTGTCGATCAGCGTCACTTTGTCCGCCATGGAAACGGTCGAGGATGGGTTTTTCATAGCGGCTGATCCTTGGTTCATGGGCACCAGTAAATCTCTAACGTAGGTTGCAGAAACGCGCGGATCGGCATCTCGGCGACGTTGTCACCGGCCACTGCAGCGTTCAGGGTGGTCAATTTCGATTGACCGGAAATCGACAGGACTTTGTGCGTGGCCGAAGCCAGCAAGGCACGGCTCATCGTCAGGCGTTGATGCGGTACCGTCGGCGCGAGCATCGGCCAGCAACGGCGGACGCCATTTTGATCCAGGGCCTCAGCCAGGTTCGGGCTGCCGGGAAACAGCGAAGCGGTATGGCCGTCATCGCCCATGCCCAGTATCAGCACGTCAATCGGCGGCAGCTCGGCGAGCCGGCGATCCGCCTGTTCGGCGGCGGCTTCCAGGTTGGCGCTGGCGCTGTAGAGACTCAGGAACTGCGCCTTGGCCGCGGCCCCCTGGAGCAGATAACGCTTGAGCAGGCCGGCATTGCTGTCGGCATGTTCAACCGGCACCCAGCGTTCATCGGCCAGGCTCACCACCACTTTCGACCAGTCCAGCGCCTCCTTGGCCAAGTGCTGGAAAAATGCCACCGGGCTGCGACCGCCGGACACCACAAGGGTCGCCGCGCCTTTGGCCTCGATCGCGGCGCGCAGTTGCTGCGCCACGCTCAGGGCCAGGCTTTGCGCCAGCAGCACCGGGCTCTTGAACTCCAGGGCAGTGACACCCTGGGGCAGATTCAATTCAGATATCGCCATACCATGACCTCCCATCCCGCGTGATCAGTGCAATGGAGCTCATCGGCCCCCATGACCCAGCGGCATAAGGCTTGGGCGCATCACCGGACTTCTTCCAGCCGGCGATCAACTGGTCACACCACGTCCACGCGGCTTCGATTTCATCTTTACGAACAAACAGGTTCTGATTGCCGTTCATGACTTCCAGCAACAACCGTTCGTAGGCATCGGGAATCCGTGCGCTACGGTAGGTGTCGGAGAAGTTGAGTTGCAGCGGACCGCTGCGTAATTGCATGCCCTTGTCCAGGCCTTGCTCCTTGGTCATCACCCGCAAGGAAATCCCTTCGTCCGGTTGCAGGCGGATGATCAGCTTGTTGCTGATCTGCAGGCGCTGCTCGGGAGCGAAGATGTAGTGGGACGGTTCCTTGAAGTGGATCACGATCTGCGACAGCTTCTGCGGCATGCGCTTGCCGGTGCGCAGGTAGAACGGAACACCCGCCCAGCGCCAGTTGCGGATATCGGCGCGCAAGGCAACGAACGTCTCGGTGTCGCTCTGGGTATTGGAATTCGGCTCTTCCAGGTATCCCGGCACCGCCTTGCCTTCGCTGTGGCCGGCGATGTACTGGCCGCGCACCACCTGGGTAGTCAGGCCTTCCGGGCTGATCGGCGCCAAGGCCTTGAGCACCTTGACCTTCTCGTCACGGATGCTGTCGGCGGACAGGTCGGCCGGCGGGTCCATGGCGATCAGGCACAACAGCTGCAGCAGGTGATTCTGGATCATGTCACGCAGTTGGCCAGCCTTGTCGAAATAGCCCCAACGCCCTTCGATCCCGACCTTCTCGGCCACGGTGATTTCCACGTGGGAGATGTAGTTCTGGTTCCACTGGGTTTCGAACAGGCTGTTGGCGAACCGCAGCGCGATCAGGTTCTGTACCGTTTCCTTGCCCAGGTAATGGTCGATGCGGTAAGTGCGGTTCTCGGGAAAGAACTGCGCCACGGCGTCGTTGACCTTGCGCGACGACTCGAGGTCCGAGCCGATGGGTTTTTCCAGCACGACACGGGTGTTTTCGCTGAGGCCGACTTTCGCCAGGTTCTCGCAGATCGCGCCATAGACCGCCGCCGGAGTGGCGAAGTAGGCGATGACTTGTTGCTGGGTCAAGCCGACCTGCTCGGCAAGCGCGACGTAATCGTCCGCCTTGAGGAAATCGACGTGCAGGTAAGTCAGCCGCGCCAGGAAGCGTTCGATCACGGTTTCGTCGAGGTCTTTATCGCCCACATAGCGCCGCAGCTCGGTGCTGATGAACGCCAAATGCTGCTGTTCGCTGCCCGGTTCGCGGGCCAGCGCCAGGATTCGCGTGTCTTCGTGCAACAGGCCGGCGCCATCGAGCTGATAAAGGGCTGGAAACAGCTTGCGAAGCGCCAGGTCGCCCAGCGCGCCGAACAAGGCAAAAGTGCACGGTTCAACCGTAATCGAATGCATGATGTTTGTTCTTTTATCAAGTTAAGCTACAAATACCTTTTTTCAAGGCATCACTCAAGGAAAAATGTAGTAATAACCACAACATTTTTCGAAAATACCGATTCCGAGTGGTGGTCCGTCGGAGCCATCAGTAGGATAGGCCACCGCAAAGGGTCGTATCAAAGACCCATCATCTCTAGGAATCTTGTATGGACCGCGTGCGAAATCTACTGGAGCAGATCCAGAGTCGCCTGGAAGACCTGAACAAGGCCGAACGCAAGGTGGCCGAGGTGATCCTGCTCAACCCACAGCAGGCTACCCGCTTCAGCATTGCCGCCCTCGCCCAGGCGGCCTCGGTCAGTGAACCGACCGTCAATCGCTTTTGCCGCTCGTTCGGTGTCAGCGGTTACCCGGAACTCAAGTTGCAACTGGCCCAAAGCCTGGCCAGCGGCGCGGCTTATGTCAGCCGCGCCGTGGAAGCCGACGACAACCCCGAAGCCTATACCCAGAAGATCTTTGGCAGCGCCATTGCCTCATTGGACAGTGCCTGCCAGGCCCTTGATCCAAATTTGATCAGCCGCGCGGTGGATCTGCTGATCCAGGCCCGGCAGATCCACTTCTTCGGCCTCGGCGCATCGGCGCCGGTAGCGCTGGATGCCCAGCACAAGTTTTTCCGCTTCAACCTGGCAGTGACCGCCCATGCCGACGTGCTGATGCAACGCATGATCGCTTCGGTGGCCCATACCGGCGAATTGTTCGTGATCATTTCCTACACCGGGCGCACCCGCGAACTGGTAGAGGTTGCGCGCATCGCCCGGGAGAACGGCGCATCGGTACTCGGCCTGACCGCCGAAGGTTCGCCATTGGCCAAGGCCAGCACCTTGAGCCTGAACATTCCATTGCCCGAAGATACCGATATCTACATGCCGATGACTTCTCGGATCATCCAGCTCACCGTACTGGACGTGCTCGCCACCGGCATGACCCTGCGCCGCGGCGTGGACTTCCAGCCGCATCTGCGCAAGATCAAGGAAAGCCTGAATGCCAGCCGCTACCCGGTTGGGGATGAATTCAACTGACCCCGTCCCGATCGTTCCCACGCTCTGTGCGGGAACGATCATCCAGAGCTAAGCCTCCACCCGCGCCTGCAAACTCAAATGCGCTCGCTCCCCGGGCGCCAGGCACAGGCTTGCTGTACCGCCACTGGCCGCTTCGACGCAAACGAACTCGCTGACCTCATCCCAACTTACCCCCAACAGGGGCCGCGCACCGGGATGCCAAACCACCGTGTCGGCGCTTTCTCCGGTGTCGATGCGCAGTTCGCGCTGCCAGGCGTGATCCTTGAGCTGCAATTCGCCGTCATGCTGGAATACCCTCTGACAGCCGCCCTCGACCCGCAACTCGCCCTCCTGCTGGCAAGCGGCACGGCTCAACTGGTCGTAACCCTGGGCGCCTTCGAGCCCAGACAGCGCTACCTCACCAACGTCACCAATACGCCAATACGCGTGCAAGGCCTGGCTCAACTGGCAAGGCAGGCTGTCCTGATGCTCGGTGCTCAAGCGCAACTCCATGCGCTCGCCCAGGTCGGCATACAGGTCCACTTGCCAGTCACACAACTGCAATTGCCAATGCAGGTGTACGCCATCGTCATCGCTGGCGCTGTCGAGCAATTTCCAATCGATCAGACGCGCCCAGCCATGGGACGGCCAGGCGTTTTCGCTCGGATGGCGACCATACCAAGGCCAGCACACCGGCACGCCGCCGCGTATCGCGCCGACCTGCGGCCACTTGGCCGCACACCACAACCAGGGTTTCTGGCCTCGCGGCTGGAAATGCAACAATTGCGCACCCTGGCGACTGAAAACCGCCTGGCACAGCGGATGATCGATAACCAAGACGTCACGCTGCTGATAGCGCTCCCACGCAAACACCGGACGCTCGCGCAAGGATCTGAAAAAGCGTTGTAGCGGATGCTCATGCATGGGCCGCGGTCCTGGGATGGTCAAGGAGGTACGACGCACTCCACAAAAAAAAGCGGACAGCCTTGGCCGTCCGCAAATATGCGCACATAGAGGAGAGCTTATCGCAACAGCGTTAGAACACCGACTGAATTTTCAGGCCGGCCACCAGCGCGTCATCCACTTCATCAACACCACCCGGGTGGGTGACGTATTGCAGGTTCGGACGCACGGTCAGCCAGTTGGTGACATGGAAGCCGTAGTTGATTTCGTAGTTGTACTCGGTGCTGCGCAGTGGCGAGAACAGCGGATCGTCGTAATCGGTCACGCCATTGGCAACGTTGGTCAGCTCGGCGTTTTTCTTCACATCTTCGTTGACATGGATACGCGAGAAGCCGATGCCGACATCGTCTTTTGGACGTGCATCGAACGGTCCCTTGTACACGAACATCAGCGACTGGTAGTTGTCGACGATGTTGGTTTCCTTGTCGTGAAAGGTGGCGTTGGCGGCGATGTTCAGGCCACGCGAAGCGTCACCGTTGTGGGTGGTGAGCTGCTGTTGCATGACGAACCAGTAGCCGTCCTTGCTGCTGTGGCTGCGATAGGGGTTACGGGTGATTGCTGCGTCGCCGCCGTTGTCGTCCTCACGAACGTCGTCCGCCTTGGCCGTGCTCTTGTAGTAACCGACACGGTATTCGCCCGGCAGGTTGTTGAGCTTGGGCGACCAGACCAATTCGACCGGAATCAGCGTACCCTCGGTCCCGCTGCCGCTGAGCTTGTAGCGGTTGTTGTTTTCCAGCTGCGAAGGGTTCTGGTTGTACGCACCGATCTGTGCATAGAGCTCAGGGGTGATGTTGTACTTGAACCGAATCGCCGCCTGCATGATTGGCCAGTTGTACCAGATGCCGGTGGCCCAGTTACCTGCTTGGGAACCGCAGAAGGCCAGGTTCTGGAAGTCGCAAGGGAAGGTGTTGAAGTCCTCGCCCACGCCGTAGTAACCGGCCTTCACGTCCAGCTTGCTGTCGAAGTACTTCTGCTTGATCCACAACTGGGTCAGGCGCGTGGTTTGGCCGCGCCCCCAGACTTCCTGGGACGAACTGAGGGTGCCGGCACGCGGGTCACCGATACGATCATTGGAAATGTTGCGACCATCGCGGCGAGTGAACTGGATCTTGGCTTCGGTATCGTTCCAGCCCGCCAGTTTTTCCAGGTCGAGCGCTACACCCAGGCCAAACTGCTGGGACCAGCGCGCGGTCTTGTCATCGTTGTAGCCGCCATCGAGATTGGCACCCATCTCTCCGACGAAATCAGCCTTGATGTCGATACCCTGCTCGATCAGCTTGGTCCGTTCACCGCCCCAGTCGCCCGTCATCCACTGCGAATCGGCGCTGAACGCGTCGGCAGCGTGTGCGCTACCGGCCAGCATCATCGCCGCAACGGCTGACAACTGGCAGATAAGCTGGGCATTGTTGTTCTTCTTCATCCCTACATCCTCGTCTTTATTGTTATTAACTGTTTTTATCTAACGCGGTTTACAACGATTGCGACGGGTGGTCCCCCACTCGCCGCATACCCCTTTTGGTGGGAACAAACTCAATCCCCCATGTATTCTTCACCGGCCTTTGAACTGCGCCACATTGGCAGGTCGGTCTCCAGCCTGCGGCTGCGCAGCCACGCCCAGGCGCTCGCCGGACTTGGCATCGAACAGCAGCACTTTCGCGGGATCGAATTGCAACGTCAGGGTTTCCCCCGGCTGCGGCGCCACGTCCGGCGCCAGGCGGCAGCAGACCTTGGTGTCGTTGAGGTTGACGAACACCAGGGTGTCCGGACCGGTGGGTTCGGTGACCTGGACTTCGGTGCGAATGGTCGGCAAGCCGTTCGGCTCATTGCCGGCCAGCACGATCTGCTCCGGGCGCAAGCCAAGGATCACTTCGCGGTCCTCGAGACCCGCGTCCTGCATGCCCAACGGCAACTCGCAACGGGCCTGGCCGCTGTCGAGCAAGGCCAGCAGGCGGCCGTCCTTGCGTTGCAGGCGCAACGGGATGAAGTTCATCGGCGGCGAACCGATGAAGCTCGCCACGAACAGGTTGGCCGGGTTGTTGTAGATGTCCTTCGGCGTGCCGAACTGCTGGATTATCCCGTCCTTCATCACCGCCACTTTGTCGCCCAGGGTCATGGCTTCGATCTGGTCGTGGGTGACGTAGACCGTGGTGGTCTTCAGGCGCTGGTGCATCAGTTTCATTTCGGTGCGCATCTCGACCCGCAGCTTGGCGTCGAGGTTGGACAGCGGTTCGTCGAACAGGTAGATCTTCGGCCGCCGCGCCAGGGCACGTCCCATCGCAACGCGCTGTTGCTGGCCGCCGGAGAGCTGGCCTGGCTTGCGGTTGAGCAGGTGTTCGATCTGCAACAGCTTGGCGACCCGCGCCACTTCCTCGTTGATGTCGGCTTGTTTCATCTTGCGAATCTTCAGGCCGAACTCGATGTTCTCGCGCACGCTCATGGTCGGGTACAGCGCGTAGGACTGGAACACCATGGCGATGTCGCGATCCTTCGGGCTCATGCCGCTGACGTCCTGGTCGCCGATCATGATCGCGCCGCCGGTGATGGTCTCGAGGCCGGCGATGCAATTCATCAGGGTCGACTTGCCGCAGCCCGAAGGACCGACCAGGATCAGGAATTCGCCTTCCTTGATCGACAATTGGATGTCTTTCAAGGTGTCGGGCAGGCCCGCGCCGTAGGTCTTGTTTACATTGCGTAGTTCAAGCGTAGCCATGATTACCCCTTGACCGCGCCAGCCGTGAGGCCGCGCACGAAATACTTGCCTGCGATCACATAGACCAGCAGGGTCGGCAGCCCGGCGATCATCGCCGCCGCCATATCCACGTTATATTCCTTGGCCCCGGTGCTGGTGTTGACCAGGTTGTTCAGCGCCACCGTGATGGGCTGGGAGTCGCCGCTGGAGAACACCACGCCGAACAGGAAGTCGTTCCATATCTGGGTGAACTGCCAGATCAGGCAGACCATGATGATCGGCGTCGACATCGGCAGGATGATCCGCCGGAAGATCGTGAAGAATCCGGCACCATCCAGGCGCGCAGCCTTCACCAACGCGTCGGGAATGCTCACGTAGTAGTTACGGAAGAACAGCGTGGTGAATGCCAGGCCGTAGACGACGTGGACGAACACCAGGCCGGTGGTGGTGCTGGCCAGGCCCATCTTGCCGAGGGTGAACGAGGCTGGCAGCAGCACGGTCTGGAACGGCAGGAAGCAACCGAACAGCAACAGGCCGAAGAACAACTGCGACCCACGGAAGCGCCACATCGACAGCACATAACCGTTCAACGCGCCGATGGCGGTGGAAATCAGCACGGCTGGCACGGTGATCTTGATCGAGTTCCAGAAGTAACCATTGACGGTCCCCCAGGCCTTGACCCAGCCGATGCCACTGACCACGGTCGGCCAGCTCAGCAGGTTGCCGGTGCTGATGTCTTCCGGCGTCTTGAAGCTGGTCAACAGCATGACCACCAACGGCACCAGGTAAAGCAGTACCGCGAGGATCAGCACCGCGTAGATGGCGATGCGGCTCAGGCTGATGGAAGGTTTCGCAGCGAGACTAGTCATGACGCTTGGCCCTCAGCTCGGAATACAGGTAAGGCACGATGATCGCGAGGATCGCACCGAGCATCAGGATTGCACTGGCCGAGCCCATGCCCATCTGGCCGCGACTGAAGGTGAACGAATACATGAACATGGCAGGCAGGTCGGAGGAGTAACCCGGGCCACCGGCCGTCATGGCTGCCACCAGGTCGAAGCTCTTGATCGCGATGTGCGCCAGGATCATCACGGCACTGAAGAACACCGGGCGCAGGCTCGGCAGCACCACTTTCCAGTAGATGCGCGGCATGCTCGCGCCATCGATCTGCGCGGCGCGGATGATCGACTGGTCCACCCCACGCAGGCCGGCCAGGAACATCGCCATGATGAAACCCGAGGCCTGCCATACGGCAGCGATCACCAGGCAATACACCACGCGATCGGGGTCGATCAGCCAGTCCAGGCGGAAGCCTTCCCAACCCCAGTCACGCAACAGTTTGTCCAGGCCCATGCCCGGGTTGAGCAGCCATTTCCAGGCGGTACCGGTGACGATCATCGAGAGCGCCATCGGGTACAGGTAAATGGTGCGGATGAAACCTTCGCGGCGAATACGCTGGTCGAGAAATACCGCCAGCAGCACGCCGATCACCAGGGTGATGCCAATGAACATCCCGCCGAAGACCGCGAGGTTTTTGCTGGCCACCCACCAACGATCGTTGTCCCACAGCCGTGCGTATTGCGCCAGGCCCGCCCATTTGTAGGTAGGCAGGAAAGTCGAAGTCGTGAACGACAGGACGAACGTCCACAGGATGTAGCCATAGAAGCCCACCAGGACGATGAACATGCTCGGCGCCAGCACCAGTTTTGGTAGCCAGCGCTGCAATGCATCGAACGGCGAGGCCTTGCTGAACACAGCAACAGAACTCATGGGGAAATCCAAAAAACAGGGTTACAAGGGCGATCCCATGTGGGAGCGAGCTTTTGTGGCGAGGAGATTTATCCCTTCACCACAAACGCTCGCTCCCCCAAGGGATCGCGGCGCTGATTACTTCGCAGACTGAACCGCTGCGCCAAGCTTCTTGGCCGCGTCTGCTGGGTCGGCTTTCGGGTCGTTGATGTAGTTGGTCACCACGTCAAAGAACGCGCCTTGTACCGCCAGCGTGGTTGCCATGTTGTGCGCCATGCTCGGTTGCAGGCCGCCGTTCTTGGCGTCTGCCAGGAAGTCCTTGGCGGCGGTCTGGGCGCAGGAATCGAAACCGTACTTGCCCATGTCGGCCAGCATGTCGTTGCGCACCGGGATCGAGCCTTTGTTGATGCTGAAGACCTTCTGGAAGTTCTCGCCCAGCACGACCTTGGCGATATCCTGCTGGCCCGCCGCAGTGCCTTCGTCTTTCTGCTTGAACACCGCCAGGGAATCGATGTTGTAGGTGAAGGCCTTCTCGGTACCCGGGAACGCTACGCACTCATAGTCCTTGCCGGCGACTTTCTTCGCGGCGGTCCATTCGCTCTTGGCCCAGTCACCCATGATCTGCATGCCGGCCTTGCCGTTGATGACCTTGGCTGCTTCCAGGTTCCAGTCCTGGCCCTTGCCGTCGGCGTCCATGTAGGTCGCGACTTTCTTCAGCTCGGTCAGTGCCTTGACCATTTCCGGACCGGTCAGCGCCTTGTTGTCCAGGTCGACCAGGGCTTTCTTGTAGCCTTCGGCGCCCATGACCGAGAGCACCACCGCTTCGAACACGGTGCTGTCCTGCCATGGCTGGCCACCGTGGGCCAGCGGGATGAAGCCCGCGGCCTTGAGCTTGTCACCGGCGGCATAGAATTCTTCGAGGGTGGTCGGGTTCTTGGTGATACCGGCTTTCTTGAAGACTTCCGGGTTGATCCACAGCCAGTTGACGCGGTGGATGTTCACCGGCACGGCGACGTAGTCGCCTTCGTACTTCACGGTGTCGGAGACTTTCTTGTCGAGCAGGCTGTCCCATTTTTCCGCCTTGGAAACGTCTTTCAGGACGTCGGTGTCGAGCAGGCCCGTGGTCGCCCATTCCTGGATGTCCGGCCCCTTGATCTGGGCGACGCCCGGTGGATTACCTGCCACCGCACGGCTCTTGAGTACGGTCATGGCGGTGGAGCCGCCACCGCCGGCGACAGCGCCGTCCTTCCAGGTAAAGCCGTCTTTTTCTACCTGGGCCTTGAGCACATCGACCGCGGCTTTTTCGCCACCTGACGTCCACCAGTGGACGACTTCCACGGAACCTTTCGATTCAGCGGCAAGAGCAGTGACAGGGAATGCTGCGACGGGAAGCAGGGAAGCAAGAGAAATGACAGTAGCGAGGCGAGAAATCGCATTCATCTAGAAGTACCTTTCTTGTTGTTATGCATGCAAGTCTGGTGCTTGCGCTGCATGGATTCTAATCAGGGGTTATCCCTTCGCAGGTAACGAAGGGACGCGGATATGTCACGACATGGTTACACAGGTGCGGGATCGGATAGCCGCGCCAAGGCTGACGCCATGCTCGGTGCCAACGGCAGACGTGGAATCAGCACCGCCTGCCAGGCGTGATAAAGATCAGGCTTGCCCGGCCAGATGTCGGCGCTGGGACGGTTCTGCGGATCAAGCTCGTGATGCCAGCTGCCATTGCAGCGGTCGATGAAATGTTTGTCACAAAATTCCCAGAAACGCCGGTACCACGCTTCGTATTGCGCCTCGTCGGTCCGTTTGAGCAAGGCGCTGGCCGCGGCTGCCGCTTCGGCATGCACCCAATGCAGACGATGGCGGACCACGGCGCGGTTGTCCCAGTCCAACGTGTAGACAATGCCTGGCGCACCATCGACGTCCCAGCCATGGCGACAGTTCTGGTCGAAGAGTTTTTGCGCGTCCTGGGCCAGCCAGCCCGGCGTCAGCATGCCGATCTGCACGCGCGCGGCTTCGAGGTGCAGCAGCAGCCGCGCCCATTCGAAGCCATGGCCTGGGGTGGTGCCGTAGGGACGAAACCCATCGGCCGGGTTGTCGTGGTTGTATTCGCGCAGCGGCTGCCAGTCGCGGTCGAAATGCTCCACGACCATGTAATCATTGGCGGCTGCATGGCCGTGGATCACCCGCTCGACGATCCGCAGCGCACGAACCAGCCAGCGCGGGTCGTCGGTGGCATCGGCCAGGGCAAGGAAGGCTTCGGTGGCGTGCATGTTGCTGTTGGCGCCGCGATAGGCCTCTTCTTCGCGCCAGTCGCGGTTGAAGGATTCGCGCATGGCGCCTTCCTCCTCGCACCAGAAACGTTCGTCGATGACCCGCACCGCTTCGTTGAGCAAGGCCTCGGCGCCAGGGCGCTGGGCCACGACCGCGGAGCTGGCGGCCAGGGCAACGAAAGCATGCAGGTAGGCGGCTTTGCCGGTCTCGTTTTCAGCCGGATTGGCCGTGGCGAACCAACCACCATGCTCGGCGTCGCGCAGCGGCCCCATGAGGGCTTGCACGCCATGATCTACCAGTTCGGCAAACCCCGGCAGGCCCTGGATGTGGGCCATGGCGAAGCTGTGGGTCATGCGCGCGGTGTTCATGGTTTCGGCCCGGGCATTGGCCGGCAGGCGCCCCAGCTCGTCCAGATTGCCGAAACCGTCCGGCAGCTTCGAGGCCTTGGCGAACGCCAACAGCCGCAAGCCTTCGGCAGCGAGCCATTGCTGGTGGGCAGGAGCGTTCAGCCAACTGCTGAAGGCCGGTTGGAAGGTGTCCATCGAGATACCTTTTTTGTTGTTTTGACCCGGGGAGTCTAAACAACGGGAGATGCGCGGCAGGTAACGAAAGGGACGAGTTATGTCACCGACTTGTGACATTGGGACGGAAGTGTGTTGGACCTGCTCGCGAAGAACGATGACTCGGTCCGACTAATCCACACTCCGAGGCAACTGCAACGTCACCCGCAACCCGCCCTCGCGCAGATTCTGCAGGCTGACTTCGCCACCATGGCTGTGGGCGATGTTGCGGGCGATGCCCAACCCCAAGCCGTAGCCTTGTTGTTGCCCGGCGAGCCGGAAGTGCGGCTCGAAGACCTGCTCCAGGCGCTGTTCCGGCACACCCGGCCCTTCATCGTCGACGTGCAGGATGAACGCCGCTTCATCGTCATCGATGTGCAGATGCGCCCTTTGTCCGTATTTCAAAGCGTTGTCGATCAGGTTACCGATGCAGCGCTTGAGGGCCAACGGCTTGCCGGGATACGGCGCCAGCGCCCGGCCATCCTGGGTGACCCGGCCGTTGCCGTTGGGCGCGAGGTAAGGTTCCACCAGGCAGTCCAGTACATGGTTGAGGTCCACCGGCTCGATGTTTTCATGGATATCGGTGTCCTTGACGCATTGCAGCGCGCCCTTGACCAGCAGCTCCAGTTCGTCGAGGTCTCGGCCGAACTTGGCCTGCAGGTTTTCATCTTCCAGCAGCTCGACCCGCAACCGCAGCCGAGTGATGGGCGTGCGCAAGTCATGGGAAATCGCGCTGAACAACTGGCTGCGCTCGGTCAGGTAGCGGCTGATGCGCTCGCGCATCGCGTTGAACGCCCGACCCACTTCCACCACTTCGCTGCCGCCGCCCTCGGCCACCGGCTGCACTTCAGCGCCGAGGGACATGTCCCGCGCCGCCCGGGCCAGGCGCTTGAGTGGCCGGCTCTGCCAGTGCACCAGCAAGCCGATGAACAACAGCAACAAGCTGCTGGTGAGCACGATGAAGCCCACCTGCTGCTTGGGCAGGTCCTGTTCTTCGAGGCTGGTATAGGGTTCGGGCAGCAGCGAGGCGATGTACAGCCATTCACCCGGCGCCATCTGGATTTGCGTGACCAGCACCGGCGGGTTCACCGGCTCGAGCGTCAACGCGTAATGGGCCCATGAGCGCGGCAGCTCGTCGAGCTTGAGCCCGCCGTTGAAGATCCGCAGGTCTTCGGGGCTGACGAACTTCACGGAGATGTCGGTGTTGCTGCCCAGGGAGCGCCGCAGCACGTCGTCCACGGCCTGGAGCACCGCCAGTTTGCGCGGTGTCACGGGCAGCACGTCCATGCCCAGCGGCTTGTCATTGAGCGTGACGACGAACCGTGTGCCGCCCATGCTGCGCAATTGGTCGAGTACCAAGGGCCGATAAGCCACGGGCAGCGAGCGCAGATAGCTGACGGTGGCGGTCATCGAATGGGCAAGGCTGCGGGCGCTGGTGACCAGTCCTTCAAGCTGGGTGGCGCGCAATTGCGAGACCCAGATCAGGCTGGACAATGTCTGGGCGAACAGCACGACCAGCAGGGTCAGCAACAGCATCCGCCCCAGCAACGAGCGCGGCACCGGCACCCGCCTGACAATCTTCCTGATCGTTTCAGTGACCATTGCTGGCAACCACACTGGCCGCCAACTGATAACCGCTGCCGCGCACCGTACGAATCAACCGCGGCGGTTTGTCCGTGTCACGCAGGCGTTGGCGCAGGCGACTGACCGCCATGTCGACGATCCGGTCCAGGGGCATCAGTTCGCGCCCACGGGTGGCGTTGCCGATGGTGTCGCGGTCGAGGATTTCCTGAGGGTGGTCGAGGAAGAGCTTGAGCAGAGCAAAATCGGCGCCGGAGAGAATCACCTCTTCCCCGTCGGCATGAAACAACCGATGGCTGACCATGTCCAGCCGCCACTCATCGAAGGCCAGTACGTCGCCGCCCGGCCGCTCTTGGCCGAACTGCGCCCGACGCAGCAGCGCCTTGATCCGCGCCTGCAATTCACGGGGGCTGAACGGCTTGCCCAGGTAATCATCGGCACCCAGCTCCAGGCCGATGACCCGGTCGGCCTCGTCGGAACTGGCGGTGAGCATGATGATCGGCACATGGGCCTGGCGCGGGTGCTCGCGAACCCAGCGGCAAAGGCTGAAGCCGTCCTCGTCGGGCAACATCACATCGAGGATCACCAGGTCGCTAGGCGCCTCGTTCAAGGCCTGGCGAAACCCGGCGCCATCAGGCGTGGTGCGCACCTGGAAACCCGCACGGCTGAGGTAAGTGTCCAGCAGTTCGCGAATCTCCTGGTCGTCGTCGACCAACAAAATCGATTTGTTCACTGAACTCACGGGGCCTCGTCCTTGTTGTTTGGATTTGGGGGCGATTATGCCTGATGGACGGGTTCTACAAACACACAGAGCCCTTTGTGGAAGCAAGCCTGCTCGCTCCCACAAGGGGGGATATTTCATATTTCAAACTGCGGTCGACTGCTCCAACGCCACGCCCGCGCCCATCAGGCCGGAGTACGGCGCCGTCACCAACCAGACCGGAATGCCTTTGAAATAATCGCTCATGCAACCCTTGTCGGCGAAGGATTTGGCAAAGCCACTCTCAAGGAAGAAATCGGCAAACCGCGGGACGACGCCGCCAACGATGTAGACACCGCCGCGCCCGCCCACCGTGAGTACGTTGTTGCCCGCCACGCGCCCCAGCCATCGGCAGAACTGCTCAAGCACTTCCAGCGCAACAGGGTCCCCGGCCAGGCCGGCGGCGGTAATGGATTCCGGGGTATCGAGCACCGGCTCATGGCCATCCGCCGCACAGATTGCCCGGTAGACACGGGGCAGGCCGCTGCCGCTCAAGGCGGTTTCGGCGCTTACGTGACCGATCTCGTTGTAGATGTGTTGCCAGAGCTGGGTCTCGCGCGGACTGCTCATCGGCAGGTCGACGTGACCACCCTCGCCCGGCAGTGCTGCGAAGCGGCCTTCGCCCAGGTCCAGCAGCGTCCCGACACCCAGCCCGGTGCCCGGGCCGATCACCACCGCCGGACGCATGGGCTCCGGAGTGCCCTGGCAAACGACCCGGTATTCACCAGGACGCAAGCAGGTCATGCCCAGGGCCATGGCCGAGAAGTCGTTGACCAGCAACAGCTTCTCCACCTCCAAGGTCTTGCAGAACGCCAGGTTGCTCAGTCGCCAGTGGTTGTTGGTGAAGCGAAACTCATCACCGCTCACGGGGCCGGCCACCGACAGGCACACCGAGCCAATCGCCCCCGGCGCCATGCCCATGCCGCTCAGGTAAACCTTGATGGCATCTTCCGGGCAGGCGTAATCCGCCGTCGCCAGCACTTGGATATTTTCCAGGTTGTGGTTTTTCCACAGGGCGAAACGCGCATTGGTCCCACCGATGTCACCGACCAAAGCCAGTTTCAATTAAGCGTCTCCAGGGCAGAAGTGAAGGCGCTGGCGCCCTGCTCCGCCGAGCTGAAGGCCATGCGCATGAAACCGAACAGCTCGCGACCAGTGCCGATGTTGTTGCCCAACAGGCCCTTGGCCGGTTCGCGCGCGGCGAATTCCTCGGCGTCCACCTTCAGTTCCAAGGTGCCTTTGACGCCATCGACGCGGATGATATCGCCCTCCTGCACCCGAGCCAACGCGCCGCCGACATAAGCTTCGGGGCTGACATGAATGGCCGCCGGGATTTTCCCCGACGCACCGGACATGCGCCCGTCGGTCACCAGCGCCACTTTGAAGCCGCGATCCTGCAGCACACCGAGGAACGGTGTCATCTTGTGCAGCTCGGGCATGCCGTTGGAACGCGGGCCCTGGAAGCGCATCACCGCGACAAAGTCTTTTTCCAGCAGTCCGGCCTTGAACGCATCCGCCAGGTCCTGCTGATCCTGGAACACCATGGCCGGGGCTTCGACGATCTGGTTTTCCAAGGCCACGGCCGACACCTTCATCACACCACGGCCGAGGTTGCCTTCCATCACCCGCAACCCGCCTTCTGGCGAGAAGGCGCGGGCCACCGGGCGCAGGATGTTTTCGTCGAGGCTTTCGATCGGGCCGTCGCGCCACACCAGCTCGCCATTCTCGAGGAACGGCTCCTGGGTGTAGCGGCTCAGGCCGTGACCGAGCACGGTGTTGACGTTTTCGTGAAGCAAACCGGCTTCCAGCAACTCACGGATCAGGAACGACATGCCACCCGCCGCCTGGAAGTGGTTGATGTCGGCCTTGCCGTTCGGGTAGACGTGGCTCAGGGTCGGCACCACCTCGGAGAGGTCGGCCATGTCCTGCCAGGTCAACTGGATGCCCGCCGCCATGGCGATGGCCGGCATGTGCAGGGTGTGGTTGGTGGAGCCGCCGGTGGCGTGCAGCGCGACGATGGAGTTGACCAGCGAGCGCTCGTCGACGATTTCGCCGATGGGCATGAAGTTGCCGCTCTGCTTGGTCAGGCGCGTGACCTGGAACGCTGCCTCACGGGTCAGGGCATCGCGCAGCGGCGTGTTCGGGTTCACGAACGAGGCGCCCGGCAAGTGCAGGCCCATCACTTCCATCAGCAACTGGTTGGTGTTGGCGGTGCCGTAGAAGGTGCAGGTGCCGGGGCTGTGGTAGGACTTCATCTCTGATTCCAGCAGCTCTTCGCGCGTCGCCTTGCCTTCGGCGTAGCGCTGGCGCACATCGGCTTTTTCCTTGTTGGAAATGCCCGAGACCATCGGCCCGCCGGGCACGAAGATCGTCGGCAGATGACCGAAGCGCAGCGCGCCCATCATCAGGCCCGGGACGATCTTGTCGCAGATGCCGAGCATCAGTGCGCCGTCGAACATGTTGTGGGACAACGCCACCGCCGTGGACAGTGCGATCACTTCACGGCTCGGCAGACTCAATTCCATTCCCGCCTCGCCCTGGGTCACCCCGTCGCACATCGCTGGCGTGCCACCGGCGAACTGGCCGACCGAGCCGATCTCGCGCAGGGCTTTCTTGATTTGTTCGGGGAAGGTTTCGTACGGCTGGTGGGCCGAGAGCATGTCGTTATAGGACGACACGATGGCGATGTTGGCGGCGTTCATCATCCGCAGGTGGTGCTTGTCTTCGGTGCCGCAACCGGCCACGCCATGGGCGAAGTTGGCGCACTGCAGCTTGCCACGCATCGGGCCGTCGCTGGCTGCACCGCGGATCAGTGCAAGGTAAGCCTCGCGTGTAGCGCGACTGCGGGCGATAAGCCGTTCGGTGACCTCAAGTACGCGGGGATGCATGTGTAGAACTCCAGGCTAACGGGTGTGGCGACCTGATTGTCTATGCTGATCAAAAGCCCGCTGCATGCTGTGCCCAAGGCGAGGCGACAAACGGTTTTTGACCAATCGGACCAGTTGATACAGGTCACTCGTTGTAGATAAAACAAAATATTGCCACTAAAAAGGCTTGTTTTCTATTTTTATGCGAATAATCTTGTAATTCCAACAACAAATCGACGGCGGCGCAGTTAATGACTCTTCGAATCGCAATCAATGGTTTTGGCCGCATCGGCCGCAACGTCCTTCGTGCACTGTATACCCAAGGCTATCGTCGCGACTTGCAGATCGTCGCCATCAACGACCTGGGCGACAGTGCGATCAATGCCCATCTGCTCAAGTTCGACACCGTGCATGGCACTTTCGATGCCGACGTCCAGCACGATCACGAAAGCCTGACGGTCAACGGCGACCGCATCTCGGTCAGCGCCATCCGCAACCCGGCCGAACTGCCTTGGGCCGCCGAGAAGATCGACGTAGTGTTCGAATGCACCGGCCTGTTCACCGACCGTGCCAAGGCTGCCGCGCATATCAGCGCAGGCGCCCGCAAGGTGATCATCTCGGCCCCGGCCAAGGGCGCCGACGCCACCGTCGTGTATGGCGTCAACCATGACATCCTGCGCCAGTCCCACCAGATCATCTCCAATGCGTCGTGCACCACCAACTGCCTGGCCCCGGTGGCCCAGGTGCTGCACCGCGAGCTGGGCATCGAAAGCGGCCTGATGACCACCATCCATGCCTACACCAACGACCAGAACCTGACGGACGTCTACCACAGCGACCCGTACCGTGCCCGCTCGGCCACCCAGAACATGATCCCGAGCAAGACCGGCGCCGCCGAAGCCGTGGGCCTGGTGCTGCCGGAACTGGCGGGCAAGCTGACCGGCATGGCCGTGCGCGTCCCGGTGATCAATGTGTCCCTGGTGGACCTGACCGTGCAGCTCAAGCGCGAAGCGTCGGCCGATGAAGTCAACGCGCTGCTCAAGCAGGCCAGCCAGCACTCCAAGATCCTCGGCTACAACACCCTGCCGTTGGTCTCCAGCGATTTCAACCACAACCCGCTGTCGTCGATCTTCGACGCCAACCACACCAAGGCCAGTGGCAAGCTGCTCAAGGTACTGGCCTGGTACGACAACGAATGGGGCTTCTCCAACCGCATGCTGGATAACTGCCTGGCGTTGTGTAACGCGGAGTAACCGATACGGCAGTAATGGCTTTCCCTGTGGAAGCGTGCCTGCTCGCGAAGGCGGTATCCCAGTCGACTCTCTGCTGACTGAACTGACGCTTTCGCGAACAGGCTCGCTCCAACAGTGGTTCTGCGGTACGAAATGAAGGCTTGACCCGTCACGCATATGATAAGCATTATCATCTGCTCGAACCGGATCGGGCCCTATCGTGAGTCAATCGCGTTTTCACCACGTCTTTCTCGCCCAGCGTACCCCGCTGCTGCGCACCCTCGAACGGATGGTCAACAACCCGAGCACCGCCGAGGACCTGCTGCAGGAAACCTACCTGCGCGTCACCCGCGCCCTGAGCGAGCGCACTGTCGATCATCTCGAACCCTTTGTCTTCCAGACCGCCCGCAACCTGGCGCTGGACCATTTGCGCGCGCGGCGAATCCAGTCGCGAACCCTGGTCGACGACGTGCCGCAGGACGTCGTGAACAACGTGATCGCTCCCCAGAGCAGCGCCGAAGACGCCGCCCATGCCGAACGAATGCTCGAACGCCTCAATGTCAGCCTGCAATCCCTCAGCCCGCGCCAACGGCAGGTCTTCATTCTCAGTCGGCTGCATGGCCACAGTTACCAAGACATCGCGCAACGATTGGACGTGTCCCTGAGCACCGTGCAAAAAGAACTGAAACTGATCATGGCCATTTGCGTGGCCGTGGCCGAACGCAACCCATGACGACAAGCCGAATGCCGGATGCAGGCTTGCCAGTTACCGCTTGCGGCTTGTAGCGTGTGCCTGCCGCCAATAATGAGAATCCACCGTGACGGACAATCATCGCCCACCTGAAGCCGCCGGGGCACAGGACACCGCCCACGCCATGGACCAGGCGCTGGACTGGTTGATCCTGCTCGAAAGCCCCAGCGAGGATCAACGCCGACACTTCCAGGCCTGGCTGGCGGCCGATCCACGCCATGGCGAAGCGTTCGCCAGGGCGCAGGCGATCTGGAATGGCCCGCAGATTATCGAAAGCGCCCGGCAACTGCGGGATCGGCCAAACGTCACCGCGCTGTCGCGCCTGCGCGCCCATTGGAAACCCCTGGCCACCGCTGCCGTGCTGGTGCTGGGCCTGTTCAATTTCAGCGACTTGCCGCTGCGTTTCCAGGCCGACCACCTGACCGTGGTCGGTGAGCGCCAGCGACTGCAATTGGAAGACGGCTCCAAGGTCCTGCTCAACACCGATTCGGCTTTCTCCAGTTCGTTCGACGAACATCGGCAAGTGGCCCGACTCTACAAGGGCGAAGCATTCTTCGAGGTGCCGGCCAACCGTCACCTGCCGCTGGAACTGGACGCCGGTCCGGTCACCGCCAGCGTCAGTGACACCTCATTTGCCGTGCGCTACGTGGACGGCGTCGCGCAGGTCCAGGTGCAGCGCGGCGACATCGACCTGCGGGCCACCCGGTATGACACCCACGTACGGCTGTCGGCGGGAGAAAGCATCCGCATCGGCCCCAACGGCTTCGACCGTCCGGCGCGGCTCGATGCCGGAACGGAACTGGCTTGGGTCCAAGGTCGGCTGGTGTTCGAAAACCGGCCGCTGAGCCAGGTCCTGGCAGAGTTGCGACGCTACTACCCTGGCTGGATCATCAACACCAACGAACGGCTGGCCAACGTCGCGGTGACGGGCAACTACCGCCTCGACCAGCCGCTGGATGTGGTCCGTTCCCTGGCCCACATCACCTCCGCGCGGCTGCAGGAATTCCCGGCGTTGGTGATTTTGAACTAAATGAGAATTATTTTTACTCGATAGCCCTCACTGGTTCGTCTCGTTATAGCCAATGCAATTGATTCGCATCTTCACGATGCCGATCTGCACCTATAACAGATGCGACACGGAGCGCTATCGATGTCCTCTCGCCTTACTTGCCGGTTCCTCGCACCTTGCTGCGCGCTGTCATTGCTGACCGCCGCCATCCTGATGGCCGGTGCAGTGCCGGCGGCCCTCGCCGCAGGGCAACCGCCCGCCCACAACATGGGCGACTACACCTTCAACATCCCCCGACAGCCCCTGGTCTCCGCGCTCAACGCATTCACGACGGTGACGGGCTGGCAGGTAGGCTTGCCGGCTGAACTGGCCGAAGGCATCGCCTCGCCGGGTGTGAACGGCTCGCTGTCGCCGGAAAAAGCCCTGGAGCGCCTGTTGGTGGGGACCGACTTGAGCTACCGCAAACTGAGCAGCAACAACATCGTTCTGGAAAAACGCAGCGCCGGCAACGTGCTGGATTTGCAACAGGTGACCATCAGCGCCACCCGCCAGGAACAGGACATCACCCGCGTACCGAGCACCGTTTCCGTCCACGATCGCCAGGAACTCGATCGCAATAACGTCAACACCATCAAGGACCTGGTGCGCTACGAGCCTGGCGTCTCGGTGGGCGGCGCGGGCCAGCGCGGCGGCATCAGCGGCTACAACATCCGCGGCATCGACGGCAACCGGATACTGACCCAGATCGATGGGGTGGAAGTGCCCGGCGGTTTCTTCAATGGCCCCTATGCCAAGACCCAGCGCAACTATGTCGACCCGGAAATCATCAAGCGCGTGGAAATCCTCCGTGGCCCGGCCTCGGTGCTGTACGGCAGCAATGCCATTGGTGGCGTCGTCAGTTATTTCACGCTCGATGCGGATGACATCATCAAGCCCGGCCAGGACGTCGGTGCACGCCTGAAGACTGGCTACAGCTCCGCCGATGAGAGCTGGCTCAAGTCCGCCACGGTCGCCGGTCGCAACGGGCCATTCGACGGCCTGCTGCATTACAGCCAGCGCGACGGCCATGAAACCGAATCCTACGGCAGCAACAATGGCATCGGCCTGGACCGCACCGCGGCCAACCCGGAAGACGTGCGCGCCAACAACGTGCTGGTCAAACTCGGCTGGGACTACAGCGATGACGCACGCCTGAGCCTGGTGTACGAGAAGTACAAGGATGATCGCGACACCGACCTGAAAAGCGCCTACGGCGGTCCCTACGCCAACGGCCAACCGGCCATTCCCGCCTCCATCCTGCCCGGCGGCATGTACCAGTGGCGCACCGGCAACGACACCATCACCCGTGAACGTTTCGGTCTGGAGCACAGCTTCGCCCTCGACAGCTTGCTGGCCGACAACATCAAGTGGAGCCTGAACCACCAGATCGCCAAGACCGACCAGAGCACCGCCGAGTTCTACTTCCCGATCACTCGTCGAGTACTGCGCACACGGGAAACGCTTTATGAAGAAAAGCAGTGGGTGTTCGACGCGCAGCTGGACAAGTCATTCAGCATTGCCGACACCGATCATGCGCTGGCCTACGGCACCACGCTCAAGCAACAGAAAGTCACCGGCTCACGCAGCGGCAACGGCGTGTGCCTGGCGGTTGGCGTGGGCTGCCCCACCGTTGGCGCCATCAGCACGCGGGACGTGCTGGCAAAAGCCAGCGACTTTCCCGACCCGACCATCAGCACCTACAGCCTGTTCGCCCAAGACCAGATCAGTTGGGACAAATGGACCTTCACGCCCGGCCTGCGCTACGACTACACCCGGCTCAAGCCGCACCTGACCGAGGAATTCCTCAGCACCGTAGACCCTACCGCCGGCGGTGACGTCAGCGATGAAAACAAGACCTGGCATCGCGTCTCGCCCAAGTTCGGCCTGACTTATGCACTGACCGACCAGTACACGTGGTACGGCCAATACGCCGAGGGCTTCCGCACACCGACGGCCAAGGCTTTGTATGGTCGTTTCGACAACCCAGGCGCGGGTTACAGCGTGGAACCCAATCCCGACCTGGAACCGGAAAAAAGCAAGAGCTACGAAACCGGCCTGCGCGGCCGTTTCGACTCCGGCTCGTTCGACGTGGCGGTGTTCTACAACAAGTACCGCGACTTCATCAACGAAGACGCCATCACCCCGGGTGCAAACCAGTTGACCTTCCAGAGCAACAACATCAAGCACGCGACCATCAAGGGCATCGAAGCCAAGGGGCGCCTGGACCTGGACGTGCTGGGCGCGCCACGGGGGCTCTACACCCAAGGCTCGTTGGCCTACCTCTATGGCCGCAACGACGACACCGGCGAACCGCTCAACAGCATCAATCCGCTGACCGGCGTGTTCGGCCTGGGCTACGACCAGGAACAGTTCGGCACTTTGCTCAGTTGGACCCTGGTGAAGAAGAAAAACCGTGTCGACGACAGCAACTTCAACTCCCCTGATGGCGTCAGCAGCCAGTTCAAGACGCCGGGCTTCGGCATCCTCGACCTGAGCGGGTACTACAAGGTCACCGACGACGTCACCGTCAGCGGCGGCCTCTACAACCTCACCGACAAGAAGTACTGGCTGTGGGACGACGTGCGCGGCTACGACAGCGTCGGCGAAGCGGCGGTGCTGAGCCCGGCCAACCTCGATCGCCTGACCGCGCCTGGGCGCAACTTCGCGGTGAACCTGATCTGGGATATCTGAACAGGATTACTGTCGACAAGCCAAATGCCCTGTGGCGAGGGAGCAAGCTCCCTCGCCACGATGTTCCAACTCGAAGGATTTTTTCATGACCACCCAACGTCTCGTTTCCCGTTCCCAACGCCTGAACCAGATCACCCACGAGCCCCACAGCAAGCTCGACGCGCTGGTCAAGGCCCACGCCCCGTTCGATACCCCAACCAGCTTCGCCCGCTTCGTCGTCGCCCAGTACCTGTTCCAGTCGGAACTGGTGGCGCTGTACAACGACGCCGAACTGTCCGCCTTGATTCCTGACCTGCCAGCCCGCTGCCGTGCCGACGCAGCGAAGGCGGATCTCGCCGACCTGGACACCGAAGTTCCCGCGCCGGTGGCCGGTGCGGTGAACAATCCGACCCAGGCCGAAGCCCTGGGCTGGCTGTTCGTTTCCGAGGGTTCCAAGCTTGGCGCTGCGTTCCTGATCAAGCGTGCCGTGGGCCTGGGCCTGAGCGAAACCTTCGGCGCCCGACACCTGGCCGAACCTGCCGGCGGGCGTGCCGAAGGCTGGAAAACCTTCACCCGCACCCTGGATGGCCTGGCCTTCACCGAACAGCAGGAAGCCGAGGCGGACAAAGGCGCGCTGGATGCCTTCAACCGGTTTACCGTACTGCTGGAACAGGCCTATGCGGCCGAACCGGCCTGATTCCCACAGGGATGGTGCATGACTGAAAAACGCCGATGAACCTCCCCGCGAAATTCACCCAACTGCTCTTCGCCCTGCTCGCCTACACCAGCCTGGCCATCGGCCTGGTCGCCATCGTCGTGCCCGGCTTGCCGACCACCGAGTTCATCCTCCTGGCCGCCTGGGCCGCGACCCGCAGTTCGCCACGCCTGAGCGCCTGGCTGGAAAACCATCGGCTGTTCGGGCCGATGCTGCACAACTGGCACAACGGCAAGGTCATCGCGCGCCGGGCCAAGGTCGGTGCCACCACCAGCATGCTGCTGTGTGCCGGGTTGATGCTGGTGATACTCGACCACCGCTGGCCGGTCTACCTGGCGCTCGCCGGCATGGGCCTTGGCAACCTGTGGATCTGGTCGCGCCCGGAACAGGCACAGGGCTCTCGTGGCGAGGGAGCTTGCCCCCGCTGGGCCGCAAAGCGGCCCCCATCGGATTTTTGAACTATGATCGCCCTCTCGTACTGGAGGGCTTTCGATGTCAGATCTGCTCACGTCCGTGCAAACCGCGCTCGGCTTACCCACGACCCCGATCACTTTCAGCGGCGAAGGCGCCCTGCCCTCCGCATTCGCCGTCACGGAATTGGCCAGTGTCAGCATCGCCGCAGCCGGCCAAGCCACCGCCGCGCTCATCCACCAGCAAACCGGCCGCCTGCCACCCGTCGAAGTCAACCGACGGCTGGCGTCGTTCTGGTTCGCCACCTCCCTACGCCCCATCGGCTGGCACGTGCCGCCGATGTGGGATCCGGTGGCCGGCGACTATGCCTGCGCCGACGGCTGGATTCGCCTGCACACCAACGCGCCGCATCATCGCCTGGCGGCGGAAAAAGTCCTCGGCACCTGCACCGACCGCGCCGACATGGCGGCCAGGGTGGCCCGCTGGAACAAGGCCGAGCTGGAGCAGGCCGTGGTCGACGCCGACGGTTGCGCCGCGCAGATGCGTTCGTGGCAGGCCTGGCAAACCCACCCTCAAGGCATGGCGGTGAACGCCGAGCCGCTGGTGCATCTGAATGAAACTATTGCAGAACAGCACAAACCCTGGCTCGGCTCGGTGACCCAGCCACTGGCGGGACTCAAGGTCCTGGACCTGACCCGCGTATTGGCCGGCCCCGTCGCCAGCCGCTTCCTTGCCGGCCTCGGTGCCGACGTGCTGCGCATCGACCCGCCGACCTGGAACGAGCCCGGCGTGGTCCCGGAAGTCACCCTGGGCAAACGCTGCGCCCGCCTCGACCTGCATCGAGCCGAGGATCGCGCGACGTTCGAGGCCCTGCTCAAGGACACCGACATTCTCCTGCACGGCTACCGTGCCGACGCCCTGGAGCGCCTGGGCTACGGCGCCGAACAGTGCCGGAAACTGGCCCCGGGCCTGATCGACGTCAGCCTCAACGCCTACGGCTGGAGCGGCCCGTGGCAGAACCGACGCGGCTTCGACAGCCTGGTGCAAATGAGCAGTGGCATTGCCGAAGCCGGCATGGCTTGGAAACACACCGACAAACCGACACCGCTGCCGGTACAAGCGCTGGACCATGGCACCGGCTATTTGCTGGCGGCCAGCGCCTTGGTGCTACTGTCCCGCCGTCTCGAAAGCGGCCACGGCGGCTCGGCACGCTTGTCGCTGGCGCGCACGGCAAAGCTGTTGGTCGAGCGTGGCGCAGGGGACTCAAGCCCATTGCGAGCCGAGGCCGAAGATGATCAGGGCCTGGTGATCGAACAGACGCCATGGGGACCAGCCCACCGGCTGCAGGTGCCCGTGAAAATCACCGGGACACCGCTGCAATGGACCTTGCCGGCGGCGGAACTGGGGGCACATCGGGCCCGGTGGTGAACCTCACAACGCCAAAAAACCACTGTACAACCCATACGCAGCCACGCCTGCCCCAAACACCACGCAGGTAAAAACGCCTTTTTCCACAGCGGTGAACAAGGGCTGTTCCTGTTCCCGCTTGGCCTGGGCAAACAGGATCACCCCCGGCGCGTACAACAACGCCGACAGCAGCAGGTATTTCACCCCGCCGGCGTACAACAGCCACACCGCGTAGCACAACGCAACGCCACCGATGCACAGGTCTTTCATACGCTGGGCCGAGGCCCGTTCGTAGGTTTCCCCTCGCACGCACAGCAGCACCGCATAGGCCGCCGACCACAGGTATGGCACGAGGATCATTGATGAAGCGAGGTAGATCAGGCTGGTGTAGGTACCGGCGGAAAACAGGGTGATCAGCAAGAACAGCTGGATCATGCCATTGGTCAACCACAGCGCGTTGACCGGCGCATGGTTGGCATTTTCCCTGGTCAGGAATGCAGGCATGGTCTTGTCCCGGGCGGTGGCGTAGAGGATTTCGGCGCACAACAATGCCCAGGACAGCAGCGCCCCCAGCAGGGACACCGCCAGGCCCAGGCTGATCAGCAAAGCGCCCCAAGGCCCGACAATGTGCTCGAGCACGCCAGCCAGGGACGGGTTCTGCAATTGCGCCAGTTCCGGCTGGCTCATGACCCCCAGGGACAACACATTCACCAGCACCAGCAACGCCAGTACGCCAAGGAAACCAATCACCGTCGCCCGCCCTACGTCCGCACGTTTCTGCGCCCGCGCCGAATACACGCTGGCGCCTTCGATACCGATGAACACGAACACCGTGACCAGCATCATGTGCCGCACCTGGTCCATCACGCTGCCCAGTTCCGGACTCATCGCGCCCCAGATATCGCGGGTGAACACCTCGGCCTTGAAGGCCACGGCGGCCAGGACGATGAACATCAACAGCGGTACAACCTTGGCCACGGTGGTCACCAGGTTGATGAGCGCCGCCTCCTTGATGCCCCGCAACACCAGGAAATGCACGGCCCATAGCAGCAACGATGCACAGCCGATGGCCACCGGCGTGTTGCCCTGGCCAAACACCGGGAAGAAATAGCCCAAGGTGCTGAACAGCAGCACGAAGTAACCGACATTGCCCATCCAGGCGCTGATCCAGTAGCCCCAGGCGGATGAGAAACCCATATAGTCACCGAACCCTGCCTTGGCGTAGGCATACACGCCCGAGTCCAACGCCGGTTTGCGATTGGCCAGGGTCTGGAATACGAACGCCAGGGTGAGCATGCCGACGGCGGTGATGGCCCAGCCGATCAACACCGCACCGACATTGGCCCGAGCCGAGACGTTTTGCGGCAGGGAAAAAATTCCACCACCGATCATCGACCCCACCACCAGTGCGATCAATGCGCCCAGCGGCAACTTTTCAATCGGTGGCGACATTTCCCCTCGCTATTTAATAATTAAATAAAAGCCCAATAGCCATTTTGAATAACGCGCGCGTTTCAAAGTCCGTTGTCTTATTTATCAGCCATTGGCCCTCAATAGCGTTGCAAGACAGCCATCTACAAAATAGTTGCGACTCGGTGGAAATCAACTAGCGTGAATATCCTACGAAAAAGCAATCGTCCAACGACCTGACCGAAAGCCTCTGGAATGGGCCTTTCAAGCATTTATACACGCCAATGGACGCCTTAAGTTGTTCATTAACAATGGAATGTTGTCATGCACTGATCCAGATCAGCAATTCAACTTTCAAATCGACTTAGTCTGTTGACTCTCTTCTCCTGCATTGGAGTCTCGCAAATGTCTGATACCCCCGGAAAACTTCGATTGGGTGCGCTGGTCGCGCTGGTAGTGGGTTCGATGATCGGCGGGGGAATTTTCTCCCTGCCACAAAACATGGCCGCCAGTGCCGATGTCGGCGCGGTGTTGATCGGCTGGGCCATCACCGCCGTCGGCATGCTCACCCTGGCGTTCGTATTCCAGACCCTGGCCAACCGCAAACCCGATCTGGATGGCGGGGTGTATGCCTACGCCAAGGCCGGGTTCGGCGACTACATGGGCTTCTCATCGGCCTGGGGCTACTGGATCAGCGCCTGGCTGGGTAACGTCGGTTACTTCGTGTTGCTGTTCAGCACCCTGGGCTACTTTTTCCCGATTTTTGGTGAGGGCAATACCGTCGCCGCGGTGATCGGCGCCTCGGTGCTGCTGTGGGCGGTGCATTTCCTGGTGCTGCGTGGCATCAAGGAAGCCGCGTTCATCAACCTGGTGACCACCGTCGCCAAGGTCGTGCCGCTGCTGCTGTTCGTGCTGATCGCGGTATTTGCCTTCAAGCTGGAGATTTTCACCGCTGACATCTGGGGCCTGAAAAATCCGGACCTGGGCAGCGTGATGAACCAGGTGCGCAACATGATGCTGGTCACCGTGTGGGTGTTCATCGGCATCGAGGGCGCGAGTATTTTTTCCGCCCGCGCCGAGAAACGCACCGACGTCGGCAAGGCCACCGTCATCGGTTTCATCACCGTGCTGTTGTTCCTGGTGCTGGTCAATGTGCTGTCCCTGGGCATCATGACCCAGCCTGAATTGGCGAAGTTGCAGAACCCGTCCATGGCCGCCGTGCTGGAGCATGTCGTCGGGCATTGGGGCGCGGTGCTGATCAGCGTCGGCCTGATCATTTCGCTGCTCGGCGCCCTGCTGTCCTGGGTGCTGCTATGCGCCGAAATCATGTTCGCCGCCGCCAAGGACCACACCATGCCCGAGTTCCTGCGCCGCGAGAACGCCAACCACGTGCCGGCCAACGCCCTGTGGCTGACCAATGCGATGGTTCAGCTGTTCCTGGTCATCACGCTGTTTTCCGCCAGTACCTACCTGTCGCTGATCTACCTCGCTACCTCGATGATCCTGGTGCCTTACCTGTGGTCGGCGGCCTACGCAGTGTTGCTGGCGGTGCGCGGCGAGACCTACGAAGGCTTCGCGGCCGAGCGGCGCAAGGACCTGTTCATCGGTGCCATCGCCCTGATCTATGCGGTTTGGCTGATCTATGCCGGCGGCGTCAAGTACCTGCTGCTCTCTGCCCTGCTCTATGCCCCCGGCGTGATTCTGTTCGCCAAGGCCAAGCGCGAGTTGGGCAAACCGGTTTTCACCTCGATCGAAAAATTGATTTTTGCTGCTGTGATCATCGGAGCCCTGGTGGCGGCTTACGGCCTCTACGACGGCTTCCTGACCCTGTAACGCTGATGCATTTATCTGGAGGATTACGGTAATGACCACGGAAAAAGTGAAGTACGGCGTCCACTCCGAAGCTGGAAAATTGCGCAAAGTCATGGTCTGTTCCCCAGGCCTGGCCCACCAGCGGCTGACCCCGAACAACTGCGACGAGTTGCTGTTCGACGATGTGATCTGGGTCAACCAGGCCAAGCGCGACCATTTCGATTTCGTCACCAAGATGCGCGAACGCGGGATCGACGTCCTGGAGATGCACAACCTGCTGACTGACATCGTCGCCATCCCCGAAGCGCTGGACTGGATCCTGCAGCGCAAGATCACCGCCAACTCGGTGGGCCTGGGCCTGGTGCATGAAGTCGGCGCCTGGCTGCGCAGCCTGGAGCCGCGCCATATCGCTGAATTCCTGATCGGCGGCGTCTCGGCCGATGACCTGCCGGACAGCTTCGGCGGCAAGACTATCCAGATGTTCCGCGACTTCCTCGGGCACTCCAGCTTCATCCTGCCGCCACTGCCCAATACCCAGTTCACCCGCGACACCACCTGCTGGATCTATGGCGGTGTGACGCTGAACCCGATGTACTGGCCGGCGCGCCGCCAGGAAACCCTGCTGGCCAGCGCCATCTACAAATTCCACCCCGAGTTCACCCAGGCCGATTTCCAGATCTGGTACGGCGACCCGGACCACGATCACGGCAATGCCACGCTCGAAGGCGGCGACGTGATGCCGATCGGTAACGGCGTGGTGTTGATCGGCATGGGCGAGCGCTCGTCCCGCCAAGCCATCGGCCAGTTGGCGCTGAACCTGTTCAAGCACAAAGCCGTGGAGCGCGTGATTGTCGCCGGCCTGCCGAAATCCCGCGCGGCCATGCACCTGGACACCGTGTTCAGCTTCTGCGACCGCGACCTGGTCACGGTTTTCCCGGAAGTCGTCAGCCAAATCGTGGCGTTTTCCCTGCGTCCGGACGAGAGCAAACCCGGTGGCATCGATGTGCGCCGCGAGGAAGGCAGTTTTATCGACACCGTGGCCGCCGCCCTCAAGCTGCCAGCGTTGCGGGTAGTGGAAACCGGCGGCAACAGCTTCGCCGCCGAACGCGAGCAATGGGACGACGGCAACAACGTGGTCGCCCTGGAGCCAGGCGTGGTGATCGGCTACGACCGCAATACCTACACCAATACTCTGCTGCGCAAGGCCGGCGTGGAAGTCATCACCATCAGCGCCAGCGAACTGGGCCGGGGCCGGGGCGGTGGCCATTGCATGACCTGCCCGATCATCCGCGACCCGATCGATTACTGACCTTCGAGCCTGGGCCGTTTTTATCGAGAATGGCCCAGGGGATAACCGACACCCAAGGAGATCCACCATGGCTTTCAACATGCGCAACCGCAGCCTGCTGAGCTTGATGCATCACACCAACCGCGAGCTGCACTTTTTGCTGGACCTGTCCCGCGACCTCAAGCGTGCCAAGTACACCGGCACCGAGCAGCCGCACCTCAAGGGCAAGAACATCGCGTTGATTTTCGAAAAGACCTCGACCCGCACCCGCTGCGCCTTCGAAGTCGCGGCCCATGACCAGGGCGCGCACGTCACCTACATCGACCCGGTGTCGTCGCAGATCGGCCACAAGGAAAGCATGAAGGACACCGCCCGGGTCCTGGGGCGGATGTTCGACGCCATCGAATACCGGGGCTTCGAACAGGAGATCGTCGAAGAGCTGGCCAAGTACGCCGGGGTACCGGTGTTCAACGGCCTGACCGCCGAATTCCACCCCACCCAAATGATTGCCGACACCCTGACCATGCGCGAGCACAGCGACAAGCCGCTGCATGACATCAGCTACGCGTACCTGGGCGATGCGCGTTACAACATGGGCAATTCGCTGCTGATGATCGGCGCCAAGCTCGGCATGGACGTGCGCATCGGCGCGCCGAAAGCGCTGTGGCCGCACCAGGATTTCATCGACCAATGCCAGGCCTTCGCCGCCGAAAGCGGTGCACGGATCACCATCACCGAAGACCCGCGGGAAGCCGTCAAGGGCGTGGACTTCATCCACACCGATATCTGGGTGTCCATGGGCGAACCGGTGGAAGCCTGGGACGAGCGCATCGAGCAATTGCTGCCCTACCAGGTCAACGCGCAAATGATGAAGGCCTCGGGCAACCCCCGGGTGAAATTCATGCACTGCCTGCCGGCGTTCCATAACAGCGAAACCAAGGTCGGCAAGGACATCGCCGCGCGCTACCCGAACCTGGCCAACGGCGTGGAAGTGACCGAAGAAGTGTTCGAATCCCCGGCCAACATCGCGTTCGAACAGGCGGAAAACCGCATGCACACCATCAAGGCGATCCTGGTGGCGGCATTGGCGGATATCTAGGCGCTTGAAGCGTGATCGTTCCCACGCTCCGCATGGGAACGATCAACACCTAACCTGAAAGGACAACACCATGCGTATCGTCGTTGCCTTGGGCGGTAACGCCCTCCTGCGTCGGGGTGAACCCATGACCGCAGACAATCAACGCAGCAACATCCGCACCGCCGCCGAACAGATCGCCAAGATCCACCCCGGCAATGAACTCGTCATTGCCCACGGCAACGGTCCGCAGGTCGGCCTGCTGTCGTTGCAGGCGGCGGCCTACACCTCGGTCACGCCGTACCCCCTGGACGTGCTCGGCGCCGAGACCGAAGGCATGATCGGCTACATCATCGAACAGGAACTGGGCAACCTTCTGGACTTCGAAGTGCCCTTCGCCACGCTGCTGACCCAGGTTGAAGTGGACGCCAACGACCCGGCGTTCCAGAACCCTAGCAAGCCCATCGGCCCGGTCTACAGCCAGGAAGAAGCGCAAAGACTGGCCGCCGAAAAAGGCTGGGCCATCGCCCCGGACGGCGACAAGTTCCGGCGCGTGGTCGCCAGCCCCAGGCCCAAGCGCATCTTCGAGATCCGTCCGATCAAATGGCTGCTGGAAAAAGGCAGCATCGTGATCTGCGCCGGTGGTGGCGGCATCCCGACGATGTATGACGCCCACGGCAACTTGCAAGGCGTGGAAGCGGTGATCGACAAGGACCTGTGCTCGGCGCTGCTGGCCGAACAACTGGAAAGCGATCTGCTGGTCATCGCCACCGACGTCAACGCGGCGTTCATCGACTTCGGCAAGCCGACCCAGAAAGCCATCGCCCAGGCCCACCCCGACGACTTGGAACGGCTCGGTTTCGCCGCCGGCTCCATGGGGCCGAAGGTGCAAGCCGCCTGCGAATTTGCCCGCAATACCGGCAAGGTCGCGGTGATCGGGTCGCTTTCAGACATCGATGCTATCGTCCAGGGCACGGCGGGCACGCGTATCAGCACGGCGACGCCAGGAATTGTTTATCGGTAACGGGAAAACTTATACGGCAGGCGCGGTGTCTGCCGTTCTCCATGCATTCAAAGGAGAGACGCTGATGGCCACGTTCCAACCCGGACACCTGCACATGGAGCGCCATGCGCTGAACAAGGATGACTTCAGCTATAACCTGTGCATCGACTACGAGATTGCACAGGATCCCAAGGAGGGAAAGGGCATGTCATTTCGCCTGCATGGCACGGTGGAAGACAAGAACGTGGACGAGACGTTTTTCCTGGCCAAGGACCAAGCCTTCGACTTTGCTCGCCATGCCACCCGCATCGCCCAGCAATACGGTTTGCCCAAGGCCGCCAGCATTGGCTCGATGCACAAGTACTACGATGAGATGTTCGAAGACGTGCGCCAGCAACTGGACGTCAAGCCGGGAGACCCGATGAAGCCTGAGCATTTGGAGTAATCCCTGACACACCCTTTCGGGCATGAAAAGCATCGGTGGCGAGGGAGCTTGCTTTCTCGCCACAATCAATCCCTGCACCTGGCCGCCATCATTGTTCTGAATATCGAGCTACATACGAGACCCACCTCAGTGGCAACCCGCCATAGCTGACCTATGCTGAAAACAGTACCCCCGGGTATTCGTTCAGAGGTCATCGCCATGAACATCAAAACAAGAAGACGCCTCGCCATTTTCCTGACCTGCACCGCCACGCTCGCGCTGTATGGCACCGCGGCTTATCGGGTCGAGCAGGCCAGGCAGTTGCCCCGAGACTACGCCAGTTGCAACTTCGAACGCTGCATACCGCACAACGCATCCCTGAACGCTCTGCGCTGAAGCGGCCTCAGTCGTCCCGCTGATCGGTCTTGAGCCGGTCGCGGAAGGCCTTTGGCGAAATGCCGACTCGCCGGCGAAACAGCCGGGTGAAGTTGGTCGGGTCGGAAAAACCGAGCATCTCGGAAATCTCGAAGATCGTCATGCCGGTATACGTCAGCAGCCGCTTGGCTTCCAGCAACTGCCGCTCATGCATGATCTGCAACGCCGGTTGCCCCGCCAGTTCGCGACAGGTGCCGTTGAGGTGGGACACCGAGATGCCCAGCCGATGGGCCAAGTCTTCGACCTTGACGTGCTGGCGATAGGTTTCTTCCACCAGCTGGATATACCCGTTGAGGTATTCCCGGGCTCGTTGCGGGCGCTGGGTCGAGGTGCGCCGGCTCATCACTTGGCGACTGACCCAGACCATGATCACGCTGACCAATGCATGCATGAGCATTTCCCGGGCCGGTTGATGGCCGACGTACTCGGCCTGCAAGGCACTGAACAAACTGTTGAGGTAATCGGCATTTTCCCCTGCCGGGTAGGCTTCGGCCTGGGCCAGGATGTTGACCGAATGGCCCAACTGCCCTTGCAGGTGCGTGACCAGCGGCGCCGCCAGGGTCACGACATAGCCCTGCACATCCTCGGAAAACCGAAAACCATGGACCGACAGCGGCGGCAGGATCTGCACCGCCGGCTCGTCAAGCCGGGTGCGCTGGCCTTCAATCTCCAGCTCTGCCTCGCCCTTGAAGACAAACAGCAACTGGCACAGGTCGGCATGCCGATGGGGTTTGATTTCCCATTGGTGCTCGCTACTGCGGCTGGAAATGGTTTCGCAGTGCAGCAGGTCC
The DNA here is from genome assembly GCF_035751725.1 of Pseudomonas frederiksbergensis. Lineage (GTDB taxonomy): Bacteria > Pseudomonadota > Gammaproteobacteria > Pseudomonadales > Pseudomonadaceae > Aquipseudomonas > Aquipseudomonas frederiksbergensis_A. The sequence continues at coordinate 4,566,243 of NZ_CP142104.1, forward strand.
GGCGTGGGCCAATCCTGGCTTTCGCCATAGAGCTTGAACACCGGGATCGAAGGCAGCTCAGTTTTCTTCATAACGAGGATCGGCCTCGGGTTACGGGCGGTAATCGCACCGATTGGCAGAAAGTACAGGTTTCAGCGCAGTTTTCCCCTTCAATTGACAGGTCCGCAAGCGAAAAATGCACGCCAGGATTACTAAAAATAAACGTCGACCCTGGTCGCGTGCCTCTTGCGAGTCATAACAACAATGAAAACCCTCAAGACCCAAGTCGCCATTATCGGCGCCGGCCCCTCTGGGCTGCTGCTCGGCCAGTTATTGCACAACGCCGGGATCGACACCGTGATCCTCGAACGCCAGACGCCCGACTACGTGCTCAGCCGCATCCGCGCCGGTGTACTCGAGCAGGGCATGGTGCAACTGCTGCGCCAGGCCGGAGTCGGCCAGCGCATGGACGCCGAGGGCCTGCCCCATGATGGCTTTGAACTGGTCCTCAACGGCCGCCGCGTGCACATTGATCTCAAGGGCCTGACCGGCGGGCAGAACGTCATGGTCTACGGCCAGACCGAAGTCACCCGCGACTTGATGGCGGCGCGCGAGGCATCAGGCGCGCGGACGCTGTATCAGGTCGACAATGCCCAGCCCCACGACCTCACAACCGATCACCCCTTCGTGACCTTCGAACACGCCGGCGAAACCTGGCGCCTGGACTGCGATTACGTCGCCGGCTGCGACGGTTTCCATGGCGTGGCGCGGCAATCGATCCCGGCGGAAAAACTCAAGATCTTCGAACGCGTCTACCCGTTCGGTTGGCTCGGCATTCTCGCCGACACCCCGCCCGTCCATGAAGAACTTGTGTACGCTCGCCACGAGCGGGGCTTTGCCCTGTGCAGCATGCGCTCGCGGACTCGCACCCGTTATTACCTGCAAGTGCCCGCCGCCGAACAAGTGACCGACTGGCCGGATGAGCGTTTCTGGGCCGAATTGAAAAACCGCTTGCCCGCCGACCTGGCCGAAGCGCTGGTGACCGGCCCCTCCATCGAAAAAAGCATCGCGCCGCTGCGCAGCTTCGTTGTCGAACCGATGCAATACGCACGGATGTTCCTGGTGGGCGACGCCGCCCACATCGTCCCGCCGACCGGCGCCAAGGGGCTGAACCTGGCCGCCAGCGACGTCAGCACATTGTTCAACATCTTGCTCAAGGTCTATCGCGACGGCCGCGTGGATCTGCTGGAACGCTATTCCGAAATCTGCCTGCGACGGGTCTGGAAAGCCGAACGATTTTCCTGGTGGATGACCTCGATGCTGCACCGCTTCGATGACGATGCGTTCAACCAGCGCATCAGCGAAGCGGAGCTGGAGTACTTTGTCGACTCCGAGGCGGGCCGCAAGACCATCGCGGAAAACTACGTCGGCCTTCCTTACGAGGCTATCGAATAGCCGGCTACCGATTTAAACTGCGGGCTTCGTCCCCGCGCCGCCTGGCGCGATGCCCGCAGGTCCTGCCTTGACTCAGCTCGATACGCCTCAAGCCCCGCAACCCGCCATCCGCAGCGTGCTGGTGGCGCTGATGCTGGCGATTTTCCTCGGTGCGCTGGACCAGACCATCGTCGCGGTCTCGATGCCGGCCATTTCCGCGCAGTTCAAGGACGTCAGCCTGCTGGCCTGGGTGATCTCCGGCTACATGGTCGCCATGACCGTGGCGGTGCCGATCTACGGCAAGTTGGGCGACTTGTATGGCCGGCGGCCGCTGATGCTGTTCGGCATGGGCCTGTTTACCCTCGCTTCGCTGTTCTGTGGCCTGGCCCAGAACATGGAGCAATTGGTGCTGGCGCGGATCCTCCAGGGCATCGGCGCTGGCGGCATGATTTCGGTGAGCCAGGCGATCATCGGCGACATCATCGCGCCCCGCGAGCGCGGTCGCTACCAGGGTTATTTCAGCAGCATGTACGCGGTGGCCAGCGTCGCCGGGCCGGTGCTGGGCGGCTACATGACCGAGTACCTGTCGTGGCGCTGGGTGTTCTGGATCAACCTGCCGCTGGGCCTGGGCGCCTGGCTGGTGGCCCGGCGCGCCCTGGTGGGGCTGCCGGTGCCGCAACGCACGCCGATCATCGACTACCTGGGCACCGTGTTGCTGATCATCGGCCTGACATCCCTGTTATCAGGCATTACCCAGGTCGGCCAGGGCCACGCCTGGCACAGCCGCGAGGTGCTCGGGCTGCTGGGTGGCGCCGTGGTTGTGCTGGGTCTCTTCGCCTGGCACGAACGCCGCGCCCGCGAGCCGTTGCTGCCCATGCACTTGTTCGTGAACCGCAGCGCGGTGCTGTGCTGGTGCACGGTGTTTTTCACCAGCTTCCAGGCGATTTCCCTGACGGTGCTGGTGCCGTTGCGCTTCCAGAGCGTGACAGGCGCCGGTGCCGACAGCGCGGCCTTGCACTTGTTGCCGTTGGCGATGGGGCTGCCGATCGGCGCGTATTTCGCCGGTCGACGGACCTCGGTCACCGGGCGCTACAAACCGATAATCCTCAGCGGCGCCCTGCTCTTTCCGTTCGCGATCCTCGGCATGGCCTTCACGCCGCCCGCTGCGTTCTGGCTGAGCAGCCTGTTCATGTTGCTCAGCGGCATCGCCTCCGGCATGCAATTCCCCACGTCGCTGGTGGGCTCGCAGAATGCGGTGGAGCAACGGGACATCGGCGTCGCCACCAGCACCACCAACCTGTTCCGCTCTCTCGGCGGCGCGGTGGGCGTGGCCTTGATGTCGGCGTTGCTGCTGGCCTTGCTGCAGGATTCAAGCTTCGCCCAACTCGCCGGTTCGTCGCTGCTCGGCGAAGGGCATTCCGGCAACGTGCTGCTCGATGGCCTAAACGCTGCCCCGGGCGAGGCACGGAATGCCTTGCGTGGAGAATTGCAGGCGACGTTCCGGCACTTGCTTATGATCAGCGCGGCGGTGTCGCTGCTGGGGTTGGCGGCAGCGTTGGCGATGCCCAACCGCCTGTTGCGAGGCCGGGATGACAAGGCTGAGTAACCTGTAACACACCACCTTTGTGGCGAGGGAGCTTGTTCCCTCGCCACAAAAGCACCGTTGTCACAAAATCGCACTAGGCTGTCGCCACCACACCCTCCGGCACCACCACTGCACTCATCCCATCCTTCATCCGCTTGGCATCGCGCACGAAACAGCGTGACGCCAGGAACAGGAACACCATGGTCAGGAGCAGCGCCACCGGGATGAGGTACATCGCGTCGTGCAGGCCGATGGCCTTGAACGCTTCGGTCATTTGCGGGGCGCCTGCGGCCGCCATTGCCGTGTGGGCGAAGTAGTCGGACAGGCCGCCTACCACCACCGGCCCCAGGCCGCCGCCGAGCAAATACAGCCCGGCAAAATACAAGGCCATCGCCGTGGCGCGCAGGCGCGGCTCAACCACGTCCTGGATCGCGGTATAGACGCAGGTATAGAAGTTATAGGCAAACAGCCAACCGACGCTGAACACCGCCACGAACACACTGATCTCTATGCGCCCGGCATGCAGGGCCCACGCCGTGGTGACGGTGGAAATGGCCAGGCTGAACGCTGCAAAGAGCAGGCGCCCGTTGGGCACGCGCTGGTGGATCTTGTCCGCGACCCAGCCGCCCAGGGTCAGACCGAACAATCCCGTCACGCCCACCATGATGCCGGTGGCCACGGCCGCCTCGTGCAGCGGCATCCCGAAATAACGTTGCAGCATCGGCACCAGGAACGAGTTGCAGGCATAGGTGGCGAAGTTGAAGCAAAGCCCCGCCAGCACCAGCCAGAGAAAGGTCGGAATCGCCAGCACTCGGCGAACCGGTTTATTGACCTTCTCCTGGGACACCTGCACGGTTTCCGCCGCGCCGCGCTTGGGCTCCTTGATGAAAAACATGAACACCGCCAGCACCAACCCCGGCACCGCTGCAATGAAGAACGGTGCACGCCAGCTGTCGAAGGCCTTGACCATCGCGCCAATGGTAAAGAATGCCAGCAGCAACCCAATCGGCAGCCCCAGCATGAAAATACCCATCGCCCGCGCCCGGCGGTGGGCCGGGAACAGGTCGCCAATCAATGAGTTGGCCGCCGGTGCATAGCTGGCCTCGCCGATGCCCACGCCCATGCGTACCACCAGGAACGCCCAGAAACTGCCCACCAGGCCGTTCACCGCCGTCAGTCCACTCCAGGCCGCCAGGCCCCAGCCCATCAACTTGCTGCGCGAGCCGGTATCGGCCATACGCCCCAGCGGCAAGCCGGCAATGGCATAGACGATGGTGAACGCGGTGCCAATGATGCCGATCTGGAAGTCGCTCAGGCTCCATTCCATGCGGATCGGTTCGATGATGATCGCCGGGATGGTACGGTCGAAGAAATTGAACAGGTTGGCCAGGAACAGCAGGAACAGAATGCGCCAGGCATTCGCCGCTTGGGTCGAGTTCTGCATGGGTCCGTCTCTTTTTATTGTTGGGCGAGGCATCCGAGCCCGGAGTCTGCAATCTAGACAGCCGGGCGCGAGCTGTCTCCAATCATTCGCATGGCTGATACCGAACCATGGCGCAGGGCGTGTTTCATGACGTTGGTCAATTTGCTGTAACAATTGCCATCATTTTGCCTGTTCATGATTAAAGAACGCCGGGCGATGGCCGATCCAACATGATCAGGAATAGATTCTCCCGAGCGCTGCTCAGGCTGCAGCCCTGAACGCTTGGGCCGACATTCGCGTCGCCATCAAAGGACGCGAGTTCCCATTCGCGATGGTTCGACGACCCAGATCGTCGATCCGACCAGTCCAGGCATACGGCGCACAATGACCTCCAAAAAAACAGCCACTGCGGTTTCCGATCTGACCCTGAGCCCAGCCGCCAACGGCCCTGAAACCTCGACACTGTCGAGCAGCTCACGATCCTTGGCCACCCAGCAATACCTGTATTTCACCGAGACCAACACCGACCGCATCCTCGACAACCTCGACGGCCTGCGCGATGCCGTGTTCCCGCGCCCGCCGCATCTGGTGGACGACGAGAGCGAACGTGGCCAGCAGGAATTCCCTTCGGTGTGCCTGATCGGCCTGGGGCGCTGCGGGTCCAATATCGCCCTGGACGTCGCGGAGCTGGTCTACAACGCCCGCAAGTTCTACCTCAACGAATTCAACGCCGAAGACAAGAACTACGGTGACAAGAGCTATCGCCCGGCCCAGTGGATGCGCAACCTGCGCCTGGGCACCAGCAAGGCCAGCAAACCGGTGTTCCTGGTGGAACCGCTGGTCATGCTCGGCGACCTGGACAAGGACATCGCCGGGCGCATCCGTTTCTCGCGCAAGGGCGAGAAAAGTGGCTTTTTGCGCGACTACAGCAAAATGAAAATCATGGACCTTTCGGAAGTCCATGCCGGCGGTGCCGGTAACGCGCCGATCCTCGGCCAGTACCTGGCCAAAATCATCCTGAACAAGGACACCCAGCGTTTTTCCAGCCCCGACTGGAAAATGATCCACTCGTACCTGATCGACAGCTGCGGCATCAAGGCCAACCAGTCGCGCCTGTATTTCTCGATCTTCAGTGCCGGCGGCGGCACCGGTTCGGGCATGGCCTCGGAGTTCGGCCTGGCCCAGCAGTACTCGTACATGAACAAGACGTTCGACACCAAGCCGATGGACGAGCATGACAGCAAGAGCGGCCATTCCTTCGTCTTCGAGCCGATCTTCACCAGCGGCATCTGCGTGCTGCCGAACATTTCCGACCATCGCAGCGAAATGTCCGAGGCCTTGCACATCAACGCCGGACGCCTGCTGTGCAAATACCTCTCGGAAGAATGGGATTTCTCGTACAACTTCGCCAACGAAGACAGCAGCGAAGCCAGCGTGATGGGGCGTATCCGTCCATGGAACGCGATGATGCTGATCTCCAACGACATCATGCGCTACGCCGAAGAAAGCGATGACGGCAACATCCAGAACATTGATGTCAATGCCATGGAGAAGCACGCCAACCAGTACATTTCCCAGCAGATCTTCAACATCCTGACGGCCCAGGCCGTCACTACCGACTACGACCAGAACTACTTCCGTCGTGCCGGCATCGACATTGGCGAAACCATTCGCCTGGACGCCAACGACTTGTTCATGAGCCTGGCCGGTCCGGTGGCAATCGCCTATGCCGAGTCTGTCGTCCCGGAAACGCCGGCGCCGAGCGGCGACAAGTTCAAGGTGTTCGAGAAAGAGCCGCCGCGCCTGAACATCGACGACCTGTTCTTCCGCTCCATCGACCTGCCGCACTTCAACAAAGTCACCCAGGCCATCGAGGGCATCAGCCTGTTGCCCATCGAGTCCAAGCGTTACCGCGCCTCGCTGGAGCAATACAGGAACTCCGGCTACGACGCTGCCGCCCTGCACGACCTGCACTTCTTCAAGAATTGCTCGTCGGTGGTATCGATCGTCTCGTTGCCGAAGGACTACAAACTGTCCTACATGGACCTGAACCGGCTCAAGACCCACCTCAACAGCCTGTTCCCCAACACCACCCTCAAGCGCTACGCGTTGGTGATCGGCGCCTCGGCCAACCTGTCGCTGACCACCCTGATCGCCAAGAGCCCGTGCCTGTCGGACGACTTCCTGACCCTGATCGTGGCGTTTATCAAGCGCTGCTTCGCCCGCACCCCGTACCGCTTCGACGAGACGCTGGACAATTCGATCCTGGACTTCATCATCAATGAAGACTTCGACGAAGCACGCATCGACGATCTGCTCAATGAATTCGAGAACCCGGCCAAGATCCTCGACACCAACTGGTACGCGATCAAGCCGATGTACGAGAAGAAGTACCGTGAGCTGATCAGCGACAAGGAGAAGTTCGTCTCGATCAACGACATCCGCCTGTCCCGGGATTGCGTGAAGAAATCCATCAAGTACCTGCGCGAGATCTACCGTCACCGGATCGGCAAGACCAAGGTTATTTCCCTCAATAACCATACGGGCAAGAGTTATTGAGGCAGGCCACCGTATCGCCCCGATTCGCGAGCCTGCTCGCGAAGGGGCCTTGAGCGACACCGCAGAAACAACATCCAGAAACAATTAAGCAGCCAAAAGGCTGCTCGATAAACTGTTCCCGTTACGTATACGTCACCCTGCCTTGTGGCGTTTCGCCACGGCAGGCTGACGTCTCGCTACTCACCTACACACTTTCAACCGGGCCACGGGACGATTCAATTTGGTGCACCGATCAATTCGATGCCCTTTCCTGGATCATGATCCAAGGCGAAACCACCACGGCCCAGAGTTGTGGATCACGCTCGAAAAAATCCAGCGCCCGCGTTTCAGACAGCTTGGCGACCTGCCCGGCGCCCAGCCAGGCGGCGACTTTGGTACCTTCGTCCTGGGCAACGGCTTCGGCTGCGGCGATCAGATCCAATGCCGGGTCGACCCACAATAGGGCACCCTTGGCAAAGAACGGCTCCAGCTCTTTCCAAGTGATAGATGCGGTTTCACCGAGCAATTTGGCATAGAGGGTGCTAGGTTCTTGATTCATGGGAGCTGTCCGGAAAAGAAATCGGCGCGAATGATAACGTCGGTGGTCTGGCAGAAAAACCCGGTTGCAATTGCAGCATCGATCGAAAAGCGCAGCAAAGCCAAGGATTGCCGATTTGACCGGACAAACCCCGCCGCGAATCTGCCTTTTTCTTTCAATAAAGCGACACCCTCAGGTTTTGCCCCCAAGCGCCAGCTTCCCTTGCCAACAATCGGCGCTCTACACTGTACCGGTACAGTTGCCGGGGGCATTTTCCGCGAGGATATCCAAGATATCTGACCCGGTTCTGCTGCTACGGCGCCAGGACTATAAAAACTACAACAGCATGAGTGGAGCACTATGACTAAGGCTACTAAGCAGATTTCCAAACTGTTTGCCGCTATGGTTCTGGCCGGGGTTGCCAGCCATTCGTTTGCCGCCGACACCATCAAGATCGGCATCGCCGGCCCGAAAACCGGCCCTGTAGCCCAATACGGCGACATGCAGTTCAGCGGCTCCAAGATGGCGATCGAGCAAATCAACGCCAAGGGCGGCGTCAACGGCAAGCAACTGGTCGCCGTTGAATACGACGACGCCTGTGATCCGAAACAAGCGGTCGCGGTCGCGAACAAAGTCGTCAACGACGGCGTCAAGTTCGTCATCGGCCACCTGTGCTCCAGCTCCACCCAGCCGGCTTCGGACATCTACGAAGACGAAGGCGTGATCATGATCACTCCAGCGGCCACCAGCCCGGACATCACCGCCCGTGGCTACAAGATGATCTTCCGCACCATCGGCCTGGACAGCGCCCAAGGCCCAGCGGCCGGCAACTACATCGCCGACCACGTCAAGCCGAAAGTCGTTGCGGTCCTGCACGACAAGCAGCAGTACGGTGAAGGCATTGCCAGCGCGGTGAAAGCCACCCTCGAGAAGAAAGGCACCAAGGTTGCCGTATTCGAAGGCGTAAACGCCGGCGACAAAGACTTCTCCTCGATGATCGCCAAGCTCAAGCAAGCCAACGTCGACTTCGTCTACTACGGCGGCTACCACCCAGAGCTGGGCCTGATCCTGCGTCAAGCCCAGGAAAAAGGCCTGAAGGCCAAGTTCATGGGTCCGGAAGGCGTGGGTAACGACTCCATTTCGCAAATCGCCAAGGAAGCTTCCGAAGGCCTGCTGGTGACCCTGCCGAAATCCTTCGACCAGGATCCAGCCAACGTCGCCCTGGCTGACGCGTTCAAGGCCAAGAAAGAAGACCCGAGCGGTCCGTTCGTGTTCCCGTCCTACTCCGCTGTGCAAGTGATCGCCCAGGCCATCACTTCCACCAAAAGCGAAGACCCGGAAAAAGTGGCTGAAGCCATCCACGCCGGCACCTTCAAGACGCCGACCGGTGACTTGAGCTTCGACAAGAACGGCGACCTGAAGGACTTCAAGTTCGTGGTTTACGAGTGGCATTTCGGCAAACCTAAAACCGAAGCTTCGCCTCAGTAAGGCCCTGCCTGACTGACTGCCAATAAAGCCCACGGCGTGCCGTGGGCTTTGTTTTGAATGTATTGGGCCGCGCTGGCGTGATCCGCCAGTCTCCCCACCTGAAAATCTCAAAACCGTCATCAGCGGTTCGCTGGCAAAACCCGTGTTCGAAGTGGATGAAGATCCACGGGCCCCGGGCGGGAAAATGACTCCACCAGTGAAATGCGTATCAGGTTTTTAGGAGCGCTGTAATGCCTGACATCTATCACTTCTTCCAGCAGCTGGTTAACGGCCTGACCGTTGGCAGCACGTATGCCCTGATCGCCATCGGCTATACGATGGTCTACGGCATCATTGGAATGATCAACTTCGCCCACGGCGAGGTGTACATGATCGGCTCCTACGTGGCGTTCATCGCCATCGCCGGGCTGGCCATGATGGGACTCGACAGTGTCCCGCTGTTGATGACCGCGGCTTTCATCGCGAGCATCGTGGTCACCAGTTCCTATGGCTACAGCATCGAACGGATCGCCTACCGCCCCCTGCGCGGCAGCAACCGTCTGATCCCGCTGATTTCCGCCATTGGTATGTCGATTTTCCTGCAGAACACGGTACTGCTTTCGCAAGACTCCAAGGACAAATCCATTCCCAACCTGATTCCGGGCAACTTCGCCATCGGGCCAGGCGGGGCACATGAAGTGCTGATTTCCTACATGCAAATCGTGGTGTTCGTGGTGACCCTGGTCGCCATGCTCGGCCTGACGCTGTTCATCTCCCGTTCCCGCCTGGGCCGCGCCTGCCGTGCCTGCGCCGAGGACATCAAGATGGCCAACCTGCTGGGCATCAACACCAACAACATCATCGCCCTGACCTTCGTCATCGGTGCGGCCCTGGCGGCCATCGCGGCGGTGCTGTTGAGCATGCAATACGGCGTGATCAACCCCAACGCCGGCTTCCTCGTCGGCCTGAAAGCCTTCACCGCCGCGGTACTGGGCGGCATCGGCAGCATCCCCGGCGCCATGCTCGGCGGGTTGGTGCTGGGCGTGGCGGAAGCCTTTGGCGCCGACATCTTCGGCGACCAGTACAAGGACGTCGTAGCGTTCGGCTTGTTGGTTCTGGTTCTGTTATTCCGGCCGACCGGCATCCTGGGCCGCCCGGAGGTTGAAAAAGTATGACTAGGCATCTCAAATCGGCGCTTTTCAGCGCCCTGCTGGTCTGGGCCGTGGCCTACCCGGTACTCGGTCTCAAACTGACCATCGTCGGCATCAACCTGGAAGTGCACGGCACCAGCCCGGCCATCCTCGCCACCATCGCCGTGTGCTCCGTGCTGATGTTCCTGCGCGTGCTGTTCAGCACCCAGATCAGCGCCGCATGGAAGGCATCGCCCGGCGTTCCGGTAATCCCGGCCAAGGCCAGCAACTTCCTGACCCTGCCATCGACCCAGCGCTGGATCGTCCTGGGCCTGATCGTCGTGGCACTGGTGTGGCCGTTCTTCGGTTCGCGCGGCGCGGTGGACATCGCCACGCTGATCCTGATCTACGTGATGCTGGGCCTGGGCCTGAACATCGTCGTAGGCCTCGCCGGGCTGCTGGACCTGGGCTACGTCGGCTTCTATGCCGTCGGCGCCTACAGCTACGCGCTGCTGTCCCACTACTTCGGCCTGAGCTTCTGGATCTGCCTGCCGATCGCCGGGATGATGGCCGCCACCTTCGGTTTCCTGTTGGGTTTCCCGGTCCTGCGCTTGCGCGGCGACTACCTGGCGATCGTAACCCTGGGTTTTGGCGAAATCATCCGTCTGTTCCTGCGCAACCTGACCGACATTACCGGTGGCCCGAACGGCATCAGCAATATCGAGAAGCCGACGTTCTTCGGCCTGACCTTCGAGCGTAAAGCCGCCGAAGGCCTGCAGACCTTCCACGAGTACTTCGGCCTGCAATACAACTCGATCAACAAGGTGATCTTCCTCTACCTGGTTGCCCTGCTGCTGGCCCTGGCCGCGCTGTTCGTCATCAATCGCCTGCTGCGCATGCCGATCGGCCGTGCGTGGGAAGCGCTGCGTGAAGACGAAATCGCCTGCCGTGCCCTGGGTCTCAACCCGACCGTGATCAAACTGTCGGCCTTTACCCTTGGCGCAGCGTTCGCCGGTTTCGCCGGTAGTTTCTTCGCGGCTCGCCAAGGCCTGGTGACGCCCGAGTCCTTCACCTTCATCGAGTCGGCGATCATTCTCGCCATCGTGGTGCTGGGCGGGATGGGCTCGCAGTTGGGCGTGATCCTGGCGGCGATCGTGATGATCCTGCTACCCGAAATGATGCGTGAATTCAGTGAATACCGCATGTTGATGTTCGGCGCCTTGATGGTGCTGATGATGATCTGGCGTCCTCAAGGTCTGCTGCCTATGCAACGCCCCCACATGGAGCTGCGCAAATGAGCCGCGAGATCCTAAAGGTTGAAAATCTGAGCATGCGCTTCGGCGGCTTGCTGGCGGTCAACGGCGTGGCCCTGACCGTCAAAGAGAAACAAGTGGTTGCATTGATCGGGCCGAACGGCGCGGGCAAGACCACGGTGTTCAACTGCCTGACCGGCTTCTACCAGCCCACCGGCGGCACCATCCTGCTGGACGGCGAGCCGATCCAGGGCCTGCCCGGCCACCACATCGCCCGCAAGGGCGTGGTGCGGACCTTCCAGAACGTGCGGCTGTTCAAGGACATGACGGCGGTCGAGAACCTGTTGATCGCCCAGCACCGTCACTTGAACACCAACTTCTTTGCCGGCCTGTTCAAGACCCCGGCGTTCCGCAAGAGCGAACGCGAGGCCATGGAGTACGCCGGGTACTGGCTGGACAAGGTCAACCTCACCGAGTTCGCCAACCGTACCGCTGGCACCCTCGCCTACGGGCAGCAACGTCGCCTGGAAATCGCCCGCTGCATGATGACCCGCCCGCGGATCCTCATGCTCGACGAACCGGCTGCCGGCCTGAACCCGAAGGAAACCGAAGACCTGAAGGCGCTGATCAGCGTGCTGCGCGAGGAGCACAACGTCACCGTGCTGCTGATCGAACATGACATGAAGCTGGTCATGAGCATTTCCGACCACATCGTCGTGATCAACCAGGGCACCCCCCTGGCCGACGGCACGCCGGAACAGATCCGCGACAATCCTGAAGTGATCAAAGCCTACCTGGGGGAAGCGTAAATGCTGCAGTTCGAAAACGTTTCCACCTTCTACGGCAAGATCCAGGCGCTGCACAGCGTCAACGTCGAGGTCCGCCAGGGCGAAATCGTCACGCTGATCGGTGCCAACGGTGCCGGCAAGTCAACGTTGCTGATGACCCTTTGCGGTTCGCCACAGGCCCACAGCGGCAGCATCCGCTACATGGGTGAGGAACTGGTGGGCCAGGACTCGGCGAAGATCATGCGCAAGAGCATTGCCGTGGTGCCTGAGGGTCGTCGGGTATTTGCCCGGTTGACCGTGGAAGAAAACCTCGCCATGGGCGGTTTTTTTACCGACAAGGGCGACTATCAGGAGCAGATGGACAAGGTCCTGCACCTTTTCCCACGCCTGAAAGAGCGCTTTACCCAGCGCGGCGGCACCATGTCTGGCGGCGAACAGCAAATGCTCGCCATCGGTCGTGCGCTGATGAGCAAGCCCAAGCTGCTGTTGCTCGACGAGCCTTCCCTGGGCCTGGCGCCGATCATCATCCAGCAGATCTTCGACATCATCGAACAACTGCGCAAGGACGGCGTGACGGTGTTCCTGGTGGAGCAGAACGCCAACCAGGCGCTGAAAATCGCCGACCGGGCGTACGTGCTGGAGAACGGTCACGTGGTGATGCAAGGCACCGGTGAAGCGCTGCTGACCGACCCGAAAGTGCGCGAGGCGTACCTGGGCGGTTGATTCCGCCTCGATGAAAAAAACGGCCTTCGGGCCGTTTTTTCGCCCCGATGTTCAGCGAAAACACCTGTGGCGAGGAAGCTTGCTCCTTCGCCACAGGTATAGCGCCTTTCACTCTACAACCGATCCAACGCCTCCCCACTCCTCTTGAACCACGCCATCAAATAATCAGCCAGCACCTGCGTCCGCTTGGGCAACCCACCCTGATACGGGTGGACCAGGTACATCGGCATGCGCCGGGTCTGATAGTCGCGCAGCAGCCAGCGCAGGCGTCCATCGGCCAATTCATCGTTGAGCAGGTAAGACGGCAAACGGGCAATGCCGGCGCCCGCCAAGGCGGCTTTCTTCAAAAGGCTGTAGTGGTTGCTGGCAAACGGCCCGGACACTCGCACCCGGAGCAATTCGTGTTGCTGGTGATACAACCATTCTTCCCGGCCACTGTAGTGGCTGTTGAGCAGGCACTTGTGCTCCGCCAGGGCGTGGGGGCTCTTGGGCTCGCCATAGCGTTCCAGGTAGGCCGGGCTGGCGCAGGTCATCTCATGCCAGGCCAACAACGGGCGAGCCACCAATCGCTCGTCGATTGCCGCATCGGAGCGGATCGCCAGGTCGAAGCCATCGCGGGACAGGTCGCGGTAGCCGTTGTTGAGCTCCAGCTCGATCTGCACATCGGGATAGCTGTGGGCAAATTCCGTAAGCAACCCCTCAAAGAACGTTTCGCCCAACGAAACCGGAACGGTCATACGCACCGGCCCGGAAATATCGCCCTTCAGGCGCGCCAACGCCTGACGCGCCCTTTCCACCTGGACCAACAACGCCTGGGCCTGGGGCAGCAGCGCCGCCCCCGCCGCCGTCAGGCTCAAGCGTCGTGTCGTACGCTGGAGCAGCAGCACCGAAAATCGCTCTTCCAGAAGACTGATGCGCTTGGACAGTTGCCCCTTGCTGCATCCCAATTGCTGCGCCGCCAAGGTGAAACTTCCAGCCTCCACCAGCACTGCAAACGCTGCAAGGTCGTCAATTTCGCTCACTGGATTGTTTCCAATTGAAAACCAAAGGTTTCCTATTAGCACGCTTATCCCCAGGAAAATCCACTCTAGACTGCAACCTCGTTCAACCCCAATGAGGAACAGCCATGAAAATCCTGTTGATCGGCGCCAACGGCACCGTCGGTTCGGCCATCGATAACGAGTTATCGCCCCGCCACGACATCGTGCGCATCGGCCGCCACAGCGGTGACGTGCAGGTGGACATCAGCGACAGTGCCTCGATCCGCGCCATGTTCCAGAAAACCGGACGCTTCGACGCGCTGGTCTGTGCCGCAGGCAACGTCACCTTCGCGCCCCTGGGCGACATGACCGAGGAGAGCTTCGCCCTCGGCTTGAAGGACAAACTGATGGGCCAGGTCAACCTGGTGCTGATCGGTCGTGAATTCGCCAATGACGGCGCATCCTTCACCCTCACGACTGGCGTGCTCAGCCACGACCCGATCAAGAGCGGCGCCTCGGCGGCGCTGGTGAACGGCGCCCTCGACAGTTTTGTACGCGCGGCGGCAATCGAACTGCCACGTGGGCTGCGGATCAATTCGGTGAGCCCGAATGTGCTGCTGGAAGCCATGGACAAATATGCGCCGTACTTCCGTGGCTACAAGCCGGTTCCCGCAGCGGAGGTGGCATTGGCCTACGCCAAGAGTGTCGAAGGCCTGCAAACCGGACAGACCTTTCACGTGGGCTGACCCCTTGTGATGAAGGAACAGTCTGAGTAACGTGACGGCACTTGTCTGGAGACCCAATGATGCGTGCCGCTCGTTCCCTGTTGTTTGTCACCCTCCTCCCGCTGTTCGCCGGCTGCCAATTGCTCGATGCCCCGCGCCAGAGCGCATCCCATGCCGGGCAGACGCGCATGCAAGGCGAACTGACGGCGGCGGATGGCAGACTGGTGTTCCAGCCATGCCAGGAACAGCGCCGTTACATCATCAATGACACCGGCGGCACCAGCGTCCTGCAACAGGCCGCCACCCTGGCGGATGATCGCGGCAAGCTGTTTGCCGATATGCGGGGTCGCATCGTTTCCAGCGCGGCTGCCGGCACCGACAGCCAGTTGGACGTCGAGCAGTTGTATCGCCTGGAGCGCTCGGGAACGGCTTGTGAAGAGGTGGATTTCAAACGCTTGACCCTGCGCGCCGCGGGCCACGGCCCGGAATGGGTGCTCAAGGCCAGCGGCAAGGGCTTGGTACTGGACCGCGAAGGCCAGCCAACGCTGGCGGTGCCCTACGTCGAGGAGCAACTGGGCGATGGCCGCTTCAATCTCGGCACCGAGGCCAACGGCCAGAAAGTCGAGCTCTGGGTTACCCCGGCGCGCTGCGTCGACAGCGCCAGCGGCAGCGTGCAACACATGAGCGCTGAACTGCGGGTCAACGGCCAGGTCCAGCGCGGTTGTGCCTATTTCGGTGGTGCACGGGACGACTGACTCGTTGCACGGCTGTTTTAACCTCACGGGAAACAGGGAATGCAGCTTATAATCGCCGGTTTGAAGCACGCCCTGGCGCAGTTGTGTGCCCCGCGAACCGGATCCTGTCATGTTACGAATCACCGAACTCAAGCTGCCGATCGACCATCCCGAAGAAGACCTGCGTCCCGCCATCGTGCAACGCCTGGGCATCGCCAGCGAGGACCTGCTCGACTTCACCTTGTTCAAGCGCAGCTACGACGCACGCAAGAAATCCTCCGAGCTTTGCTTCATCTACACCATCGACCTGACGGTGCGCGATGAAGCCAGCGTGCTGCGCAAGTTCGCCGATGACCGTAACGTCAGCGAAGCGCCGGACATCAGCTACAAGATGGTTGGCCAGGCACCGGCAGACCTGGGCGAACGACCGATCGTCGTCGGCTTCGGCCCGTGCGGCATCTTCGCCGCCATGTTGCTCGCGCAGATGGGCTTCAAGCCGATCATCCTCGAGCGCGGCCCGCAAGTGCGCCAGCGCACCAAAGACACCTGGGGCCTGTGGCGTAAAAGTGTGCTCAACCCTGAATCCAACGTGCAATTCGGCGAGGGCGGCGCGGGGACATTCTCCGACGGCAAGCTCTACAGCCAGATCAAGGATCCGAAATTCCTCGGCCGCAAGGTGCTGCACGAGTTCGTCAAGGCCGGGGCGCCCGAAGAAATCCTCTACGTGAGCAAGCCACACATCGGCACGTTTCGCCTGACAGGCGTCGTGGAAAACATGCGTGAGCAGATTCGCGCGCTGGGCGGCGAAGTCCGCTTCGGACAGCGGGTCACCGATGTGCTGATCGAAGATGGCCAATTGGTCGGTGTCGAGCTTGCCAGCGGTGAACAGATCCATTCCAAACATGTGATCCTCGCCCTGGGCCACAGCGCCCGTGACACGTTCCGCATGCTCCATAGCCGTGGCGTGTACATGGAAGCCAAGCCGTTCTCGGTGGGTTTCCGCATCGAACACCCGCAATCGCTGATCGACAGCGCACGGCTGGGCAAATACGCCGGCCATCCGAAGCTCGGCGCCGCCGATTACAAACTGGTGCACCACGCCAAGAATGGCCGCTCCGTGTACAGCTTCTGCATGTGCCCGGGCGGCACTGTGGTGGCAGCCACTTCCGAGCCGAACCGCGTCGTGACCAACGGCATGAGCCAGTACTCACGCAACGAGCGCAACGCCAACTCCGGCATCGTTGTAGGCATCACCCCGGAAGTGGATTACCCGGGTGGTCCACTGGCCGGGATCGAGTTGCAGGAGCGCCTGGAGTCCCACGCCTTCGTATTGGGCGGCAGCAACTATGAAGCCCCCGCGCAACTGGTGGGCGACTTCATCGCCGGCAAGCCGTCCACGGCGCTGGGCAGCGTCGAACCGTCCTACAAACCAGGGGTCGCCTTGGGTGACTTGGCCCTGGCCCTGCCGGATTTCGCCATCGAAGCCATCCGTGAAGCGTTGCCGGCGTTCGAGAAACAAATCCGCGGCTATTCACTGCACGATGCCGTGCTGACCGGCATCGAGACCCGCACTTCATCGCCGCTGCGCATCACTCGCAACGAAACGCTGCAGAGCCTGAATGTGAAGGGCCTGTTCCCGGCTGGCGAAGGCGCCGGTTACGCGGGCGGGATCCTGTCGGCGGGCGTGGATGGAATCCGCATTGCCGAAGCGGTGGCACGGGATATCCTCGGTCTCGAGGCGTGACCCCGGACCTGTGGGAGCGGGCTTGCTCGCCCCCACAGGCGATCGCAGTGATTCAAATGTTGGCCCGCAACACATTCTCCGGCAGCGCTTCTCCGCGCTCCGCACACGCAGCCACGGCGCTGATCAATACGTCCAATTCGTACCCCTGCTCCTTGAGCCACGCCGGATCGTAATAAGTCGTGGCGTAACGCTCGCCGCCGTCACACAAAATCGCCACGATCGACCCCGACTCTCCGGCGTCCACCATTCCCTTCGCGGCGATCAATGCGCCGATCAGGTTGGTGCCGCTGGACCCGCCGACCCGGCGCCCCAGCCGCTGGGCCAGGTAATGCATGGCCGCGAGGGACAGGGCGTCGGGGACCTTGACCATCGCATCGATGACCTTGGGCAGGAACGACGCTTCGACCCGTGGCCGACCGATGCCTTCGATCCGCGAGCCGCAATCCAGGCGCAGGTTGGCGTCGCCACTGCGGTAGTAATCGAAAAATACCGAGCGTTCGGCGTCGGCACACAGCACACGGGTACAGTGTTGGCGATAACGTACGTAGCGTCCCAGGGTAGCAGTCGTGCCACCGGTTCCGGGGCTGGAAATCAGCCAGGCCGGTTCCGGGTGCTGCTCGAAACGCATCTGCTGGAAGATCGACTCGGCGATGTTGTTGTTGGCGCGCCAATCCGTGGCGCGCTCGGCATAGGTGAATTGATCGATGAAATGACCGTCATGCTCACGCGCCAGGCGTTCGGATTCGGCATAAATCTGCGTAGGATCGTCCACCAGGTGGCTTTGGCCGCCATAGAAGGCGATCTGTGTGATTTTTTCCCGGGAGGTGCTCGCGGGCATTACCGCAATGAAGGGCAGGCCCAGCAATCGGGCAAAGTAAGCTTCGGAAATCGCCGTCGATCCGCTGGAGGCTTCGATCACCGGCGCACCGGGCTTGAGCCAGCCGTTGCACAGCGCATAGAGAAACAACGAGCGAGCCAATCGATGCTTGAGGCTCCCGGTGGGATGGCTGGATTCGTCCTTGAAATACAGCTCTATGCCCGGCAGTCCCGGCAAGGGTAGCGGGATCAGGTGCGTATCGGCGCTGCGCTGGAAATCCGCTTCGATGATACGGATGGCTTCACGCGCCCACTGACGGTGGTCATTCATGGTGTTTTCTCGCTGGATCGGTACGACGCAGGCAGACCGATAGCCGCGGGGCACGATCTGGTTCGCAAATACGAGACGCCAGCTTAGGAAAAAACCGACATCCCGCACAGGTACAGCTAAGGTCCAATATGCCCGGCAACTGCCCGATTGCCCGGCGCAAGCGTTGTAACAGCATATAACAAAAAAGAATATAACTTTTGTTTTAACAACTAACAGTACGGGTTAGGGTAGCCCATCTTTTGATTCGATGAATGGAGACCAGTCTTGGCTCTACGTAGCTCTATGACACGTTTTTTCCAACTGGAAGCGGCGAGCGGCCTTCTCTTGATCGCTGCCGCCGTCCTGGCCCTGGTCATCAACAATTCGCCGCTGGACTGGCTTTACAACGGCTTGCTGGACACACCGGTGGTGGCCCAGGTCGGCGCCTTGAAGATCGCCAAGCCCCTGTTGCTGTGGATCAACGATGGCCTGATGGCGCTGTTCTTCCTGCTGATCGGTCTTGAAGTCAAGCGCGAGGTCCTCGACGGACAACTGTCGAAGCCGTCGCAGATCGTCTTGCCGGGCGCAGCGGCGATCGGCGGCATGTTGGTTCCGGCGCTCATCTATTGGTTCCTCAACCGCGAGAACCCTGCCGCGCTGGCCGGCTGGGCGATCCCGACAGCCACCGATATTGCCTTTGCCCTCGGCGTGTTGGCCTTGCTGGGCAAGCGAGTACCGGTGTCGCTCAAGCTGTTCCTGATGACCCTGGCAATCATCGATGACCTGGGCGCCATCGTCATCATTGCAATGTTCTACTCAGGCGACCTGTCGACGCTGTCGTTGGGCCTGGCTGCGGCTTGCATCGCGGCGCTGGTGGCCATGAACCGCATGGGCGTGGTCAAGCTCGGACCCTACATGGTGGTCGGGCTGATCCTCTGGGTTTGCGTGCTCAAGAGCGGCGTCCACGCCACCCTGGCGGGTGTGACGCTGGCCTTCTGCATTCCACTGCGCACGAAAAACGCCGAAACGTCGCCGCTGCTGGCACTCGAACATGCCCTTCATCCCTGGGTGGCCTACGGCATCCTGCCGCTGTTCGCCTTTGCCAACGCGGGCCTGTCCCTGAGCGGCGTGACCGCCGAGAGTTTCACCCATCATGTACCGATGGGCATTGCGATCGGCCTGTTGCTGGGCAAGACCGTCGGTGTGTTCGGCCTGACTTGGCTGGCAGTGAAGATCGGCATCGCCAGCCTGCCCGCCGGGGCTAATTGGGGGCAGATCCTGGGGGTGGCAATCCTGTGTGGGATCGGGTTCACCATGAGTCTGTTTGTTGGCTCCCTCGCGTTTGAGCCGGGTGTCAGCGACTATGCGGGCATGGACCGGATGGGGATTCTCACCGGGTCGATTCTGGCGGCGTTGTTGGGTTATGCGGTGACGGCGGCGGCCAGTCGTAAGCAGGCTGCATTGCCTGGTTGATTCCTGGCTGTCGGGTGGATCGCTATGCCGCCGGGGTGTGGCGATCCTTTAAGCAATTCCCGGTCGGTGTGTATATCCATTGCTGCGGTAATGGCCACTTTAAGCCAAAAAAAGGCGCCCTCCCATTCAGAAGGAAGCGCCGTTCTTTCTCTTACCGACTCAAAGCTTAGTGCGATACGCGACTCGTACCACCCACGGTGGAAATCCGCACCCGCTCACCCACACGGAACACCTCGTTCTCCTGAACCTGCTGCACATAGGCACGCATACTGCCGTCATCTTCACGCACAGTAATTTCCACACCCTGGGTACGGGTCAGGCCTTCTTCGGTAGCGGAACCAATCAAGCCACCGGCCACGGCACCGATCACAGCAGCGACGATGCTGCCACGGCCACCACCAATAGCGCTGCCGCCGACACCACCGACCACGGCACCCGCCGCGCCGCCGATCGGGGTCTTGGTGCCTTCGATCTTGACCGGACGCAGGGACTCGATAGTGCCCATGCGAATCGTCTGGACGCGACGCGCTTCGTCACGGGAGTAGGAGTCACCGGTCAGGCTCGACTGACAGCCAGTGAGCAACATCGCCATCGTGGAAAAGGAAGCAACCAGCAAAACAGACTTACGCATAGCATCAAACTCCAAAAGACAGGGATCCATTAAACTCTCCGGCTTGACGCCTGTCACGGCCTTGCCGGGATAAAATTGTTTTCATTCAGGTGGGATACAGGCGCACCCGAAAAATTCACCAAACAATAGCGCCAAAACCAAACATCAGCGTCACCGCACCAGGAATTTCCATGGATTACTTCATCATAGTCGCTACCACCCTAGCGGGCCTGTACTTCCACTGGTGGCTGTACGTACGCATCAAACGCTGGATGGACCGCGACCTGGCGCTATCATTGGCCGGGCAGGATGAACCGAAGAAGCGCTATATGCTGGAGCAACTGGCCCGAGCCCGCGAACAGGGCGTCAAGCGACGGGACCTGCCGCAATGGCTCCAGGCCGCGGCGGCGGGTTATCCGGTCAAGGCGCCAGGCGCTCGCGAATCCAATCCGCCCCTTGCAGGCGGTAGTTGAGACGATCGTGAAGACGACTCGGGCGCCCCTGCCAGAACTCGATGCGCTCGGGCAGCAAGCGATAGCCACCCCAATGCTCGGGGCAATGGGGTTGGCTGTCGCTGAAACGCTGCTCGGTAGCCTTGAGCAAATCTTCCAGCTCACCGCGCCCGGCAATCACCCGGCTCTGCGGTGACGCCCAGGCACCGAGTCGGCTGCCCAGTGGCCGGACCTGGTAGTACGCGTCCGACTCCTGCGCGGTGACTTTCACGACCTTGCCTTCGATGCGCACCTGGCGCTCCAGGGTCGGCCAGAAGAACGTCACGGCCGCGTACGGATTCGCCGCCAATTGCTGGCCCTTGGCACTGTCGTAGTTGGTGAAGAAGGTAAAGCCCTGGGCGTCCAGCCCCTTGAGCAGCAGGATCCGGCAATGAGGACGACCGTCGGGATCCACTGTCGCCAGGGTCATGGCATTGGCTTCCACCGGGGCCTGTTCGGTTTTCACCGCGTCGGCGAACCATTGGTGGAACAGCGCGAACGGCTCGGCCGGGGCTTGCGCCTCGGCCAGGCCATCACGGGTATAGTCACGGCGCATATCAGCCAGCGTTTGGGTCATGGCGCGTTCCTTGTGATCAGCCAATCACTGTTTTTTGGAGGTGTCGGCGGCAGCGACTTTTTTCCCGTCGGCCGCGGCCTTGGCCGGTTCAGGTTTCTTCGCCGGCGTGGTCTTCTTGGCCGGGGCTTTTTTCGCCGGGGCCTTTGCAGGAGCCTTTGCAGGAGCCTTCTTGGCAGCGGCTTTCTTGGCAGCCGGGGCGGCGGCCTTTTTCGCCGCCGGGGCCGGCGCAGGCGCTGCGGGCTTGATGTCCTGGGCCGCCACCATGGTTACCGGTGCAGGGGCCGGCATGTTGTACTTGCTCAACAACGCGACCATGGTATTCGCCGGGGTGACCAGCAACTCGACACGACGGTTCAAGGCCCGACCCTCGACACTGTCGTTGGCCGCACGTGGCGCCGCCGAGCCCATGCCGCGCAGCATCAGGCGATCACGCTGCAAGCCGCTGAGCCGGAAGATCGCCGCGATGGACTGGGCGCGTTCCTGGCTGAGTTTCAGGTTGGCCGGCGCCGCGCCCGACGTATCGGCATGACCGAGGATCAACACTGCCGTTTGCGGATCGGCCTCGAGAATTTTTGCGACGCGGGTGAACGGACCGAGGGTCACCGGCAGCAGCATGGCCGGGCGGTCCGGGTTGAACGAGCCGTCCGCAGGGGCGGTGACCACCAGCACGTTATCGCGGCGCTCCAGTTCAAGCTTGCTGTCCTTGATGGCGGTGCGCAGCTTCGGCTCATAATCGTCGAGCCAGGCCTGGGTGACTTTCGGGTCGGGCATCGGCACGGCCTTGGCGGTTTCCTGCTTCTCGCCGCCGAACGGCCACCACCATTTGCCATTGCTCTCGGCTTGCGCCTTGGCAACGGTGGCCGGCGCCTTGGTTTCAGGCTTGGCCGCGGGTTTCACTTCTTCTTTCTTGGCAACATCGGCACCGTCATCGGAAGAGAACGGCCACCACCAGTGCGTCGCGCCCTCGGCCTTGGCTTGCGGCGCCACCGCGGCGGGTTTCAAAGGGGCCTGCGGGGCCGTGTCCTTGGTCGCGACCTTGTCGGAGGAACCGAACGGCCACCAGCCACTGCCGCCCTCGGCATCATTTTGTGGGTTTTGTGCGCAACCGGTAATAGCGAAGCACAGCGCCAGAGCGAGGGTTTTATTCGATGACATTGGATATCCACAAAAATGATCTGAAGTAAAAAACAAAGGCCATGTTCCGGCCGCATAAACAGACGCTTGGAAAGCGAAAAGAACACCTGGTTCCTGTATCCACTACCGTCAACGGCGTTTTATAGACAAGTGGCAAGCACCCGCGCAAGGTGCTGCGCACGCGGGTCCATCAAGACGTAGGGCCCGAGCGTGTTGGTTACGAAACCGAACGCAACGTCATGCTCAGGATCGGCGAAACCGAGGGAGCCCCCTGCCCCGGGATGACCGAATGCCCGCGGCCCGAGGCCGTAGGTGGCGTTTGGCACATCCGGTTGATCCAACATGCAACCCAGGCCGAAACGGGTCTGGGTCAATAACGTTTTATCCTCGCCAAAACTGTGCTGGCGAGTCAGTTCGTCGAGCATTTCACCTTCCAGCAAACTGCCGTCCAGCAGGCCGGCGTAGAACCCGGCGAGACTGCGGGCGTTGCCATGGCCGTTCGCCGCCGGCTGCTGCATGCGCCGCCATTCCGGTTTGTTGGTGCTCGTCATGATCGATGGCGGGTTGGTGAAGGCCCGGGTGGTCATGGCCGTCGGCTCGCGCATCGTGACCTGTAACAGGCGCTGGGCCGCGGCATCACCGACGTTGCCTTTGCCGCGCGCGATATGCGCCACGCGATGAAACTCTGCATCGGCCAGACCTACGTGGAAGTCCAGCCCCAGCGGTTTGGCAACCCGGGCCACGATGGACTCGCCCGGACCGCGGCCATCGGCCCTGCGCAACAGTTCGCCGACCAACCAGCCGTACGTGATCGCGGCATAACCGTGGCCCTCGCCGGGCGTCCACCAGGGTGTTTCAGCGGCCAAGGCATCGACCATGGCTTGCCAATCGTAAAGTGCCGCGGGCGCCATCAATTCCCTCAGCGCCGGTAGGCCGGCCTGATGGCAGAGCAACTGGCGCAGGGTGACGGATTGCTTGCCCGCCGCCGCAAATTCAGGCCAGTAGCGAGCGACCGGCGCGTCCAGTTGCAACTTGCCTTCAGCCACCAGTTGCAAGGCGGTTACGGCGGTGAATGTCTTGGTACAGGAAAACAGATTGGCGAGGGTGTCGCTGTGCCAAGCCTCATGACCATCCTTGTCGGCGGTGCCGGCCCAGAGATCGATGACCGTACGCCCACCCACCTGGATACACAACGCCGCGCCGCGCTCCTGGGGATCGTCGAACAACGCCGCGAACGCTTCACGCACCGATTCGAATTGAAGCTCGTAATGGCCTTGAATTTGCACCCGCAACTCCCTTGAAACAAAGGCTTTTTCAACTGGCTGGCATTGTTTCAGCCATTGAGGTTTTTGGGAACCTTCGTGAGACGGCTGGTTAAGCGCAGTCTTGCGTGGCGAGCGCACTGGCTTCCCGCCACGCAAGACCCGTCAGGAAATTTCCCGCCGAAACGGTGGCAGCGCGTTTAGGATGGCCTTGCCATAACGTTGGGTCACCAGCCTGCGATCGAGCAAGGTGATGGTCCCGCGGTCTTCCTCGGTACGCAGCAAGCGACCGCAGGCCTGGACCAGTTTCAGCGAGGCGTCCGGCACGGAGATTTCCATGAACGGATTGCCGCCCCGGGCTTCGATCCATTCGGCCAGCGCCGCTTCAACCGGGTCGTCCGGGACCGAGAAGGGTATTTTCGCGATCACCACGTGCTCGCAATAGGCACCGGGCAAGTCGACGCCTTCGGCAAAACTTGCCAGGCCAAAGAGTACGCTGGAGTCGCCACCGTCGACGCGTGCCTTGTGCTTGTTCAAGGTCTCCTGCTTCGACAGGTTGCCCTGGATGAACACTTGCTTGCGCCAGTCACGGTCGAGACCGTCGAACACGTCCTGCATCTGCTTGCGCGAGGAGAACAGCACGAGGGTGCCACGCGAACCTTCCACCAGATCCGGCAAGTCACGGATGATCGCGGCGGTGTGGGCGGCGGCGTCCCGCGGGTCTGCCTTGAGGTCGGGGACTCGCAATACGCCGGCATCGGCATGGTGGAACGGGCTAGGGACCACGGCAGTCACGGCGATTTTCGGCAAGCCGGCGCGCATGCGGAAACGGTCGAACGTGCCCAGTGCGGTCAGCGTGGCGGACGTTACCAGCGCGCCGTAGGCCACGTTCCACAGGTTGCGCCGCAACATGTCGGCCGCCAGGATCGGACTGGCATTGACCTCGATATCGAACAGCGAACCGCTTTCGGCCAAGGTCAGCCAACGCGCCATCGGCGGGTTATCTTCCGGGTCTTCGGTGGTAAAGGCCGTCCACAGCTCCCAGTTGCCCTGTGAGCGAGACAGCAGGCTGCCGAACAAGGGGTACCATTCCTCGGCCTGGTTGCTGGCGATGCCGATATTGACCTCGCCATCCATGCCCTCCTTGAGCAGGTCGGTCAGGCGCGTGAACAAGTCAGTCAGGCGCGCGAAGCCCTTCTTGAGCTCGATGCCCATCTCGCGCATGTGCTCGGGAATCACCCCGCCGACAAACCGATGGCGTGGCCGCTCCCGACCCTCGACGTCTTCGCCAGGCTTGAAGTCAGCCACCTGCTCGCACGCAGTGAACATGAACTGCTGGTTCGTCTTGATTTCCCGCGCCAGCTCTGGCACCTGCTCGATGAACTTGCCCAGGTCACCTGGTAGCGGGTGCTGGGCCAGCAGCTTGGTCAGGTTCTTGGCGGTGCTTTCCAGCCAGTCGGCGGTGGAGCGCAGCCGGGTGTAATGGGCGAAATGGCCGATGGCCTTGTCCGGCAGGTGGTGGCCTTCGTCGAACACGTAGATCGTATCGCGCGGGTCCGGCAGCACCGCACCGCCGCCCAGGGCCAGGTCGGCCAGGACCATGTCGTGGTTGGTGACGATCACATCGACCTTGCCCATGCCTTCGCGCGCCTTGTAGAAAGCACATTGGCCGAAGTTAGGGCAGTGACGGTTGGTGCACTGGCTGTGGTCCGTGGTCAGGCGCGACCAGTCGGCGTCTTCCAGGGCCGTGGACCAGCTGTCGCGGTCGCCGTCCCACTTATTGCCGGCCAGTTTCTCGATCATGCTGGTGAACAGTTTCTGACTGGCCTCGTCGACCTCGATCTTGAAGCCTTCCTCTTCGAACAACTGAGCCGTCGCGGTCTGGGCCTGGCCTTCCTGCAGCAACATGTCGAGCTTGGACAGGCACAGGTAGCGCCCGCGACCCTTGGCAAGCGCGAAGGTGAAATTCAGCCCGCTGTTGCGCATCAGGTCGGGCAGGTCCTTGTAGACGATCTGCTCCTGCAGGGCGACCGTGGCCGTGGCGATCACCAGGCGCTTGCCGGCGGCCTTGGCACTGGGAATCGCCGCCAGGCTGTAGGCCACGGTCTTGCCGGTACCGGTGCCGGCCTCCACCGCCACCACGGCGGGCTCGCCATTGCGCCGGCCCTCGTCGTCGGTGTCGATGTCGCCCAGGACTTTCGCCACTTCGGCAATCATCAGGCGCTGGCCATATCGCGGCTTGAGGCTCTTGGCTTCGAGAAAACGCGAATAGGCGCCCTGGATCGTGGTTTTGAGTTCGGTGCTGATCATGGATGGTCGGGCGCTAAAAACGCTGGATAAATTTTCAGTGGTTCGAATCGGCGGCTATCATACCCCGCTAATGAATCCTGCGCAGAACGGAGTGACCCGATGACACCCTTTGCCCTCGTCTACACCCTGCATTTACTGGCGGCCCTGATCTGGGTCGGCGGCATGTTTTTCGCCTGGATGGTCCTGCGCCCCGCCGCAATCACGGCGCTGGAGGGCCCTGCCCGGCTCAAGCTATGGGTAGAAGTGTTTCAGCGTTTTTTCGTCTGGGTTTGGGTGGCGGTCGTACTTTTGCCGATCAGCGGCGTGGGCCTGATCCACATGCGCTTCGCCGGCTTCGAAACCGCGCCACGTTATGTCCAGGTGATGATGGGGCTGTATATCGTGATGACGGCCCTGTTCATCCGCATCCAGGGCCTGCAACTGCCGGCATTGCGCACCGCCGTGACGGCCCAGGATTGGCCGACGGGCGCGGCGATGCTGGGCAAGATTCGCCGATTGGTAGGTATCAATCTGTTGATCGGCTTGCTCGTGGTGGCGATCGGCGCGGCGCGGCCAATGTTCTAAACAACCCATTGGCCTCCCACAGGTCCGGTTCCTGTTTTATTCAGAACCGCTGCACCGTCACCGCGCCCGCCGCTCCGGCAGGCCCAGGCTGGCCATCGGCGCCAGGACGACCGCTCTTGCCACCGTCGGCGGTATAGACCAGGCATCCCTTGGCCTTCCCGCCTGCGCCGGGCTTGCCACCGTGCCCGGGCTTGCCGCCGGCACCACCGTCCACCTGGACCTTGATCTGCTCATCGGGATAAGTGCGGGGCAATTCGAGCCGCACCAGCGCACCTGCGGCGCCCGGCTGGCCGTCGCCACCATTGCTGCCGTCGGCGCCGCGACCTGCCGAACCCCAGGTACACCCCGGGGCTTGCCCGTTGGCGCCGTCGAGCCCCACATAGCCTGGCGCACCGCTCCCGCCACGGGCATCCACTGACAACAGCGGCGCGTTCAACACATTGAAGCGCAGGTTGAGATTACGCCCCGGCCGCGCCGCGTTCGTATAGGTGCCTGGCGCGCCGCGAGCGGTGATCTGGCTGCCTTCGTCCAGTTCTGCCTGGTTCACCTTCAGGTCCAATGCCTGTTGCGCCGGCACGATTGCAATACGCGCCTCGCGCCCCAGGCGCAGCTCAGCGATGGACAGTTGCGTTACGTTCGAAGGCACCAACAGCGTGCCATAGTCGGCCACTTCCAAACGCTCCAGGGCCAGCGAACTGGTCGTGTTCGGCAAGCGCATCAATGAGTTGCTTTCTACCTGGACCACTTGGGCAGACGCCAACGGACAGACAAATGCTGCGAGAAGACACAATTTACGCATGGGAAGCCTCTGGCGCGGTCGCAAGGGTTTGCAAGTGGAAGATGCCGAACAACAGCACTCGGAGGCGATCACGGCCCGGAGCGGGACGCCCGCGAAATTGTGCCCTGAACAACAACAGCTCAAGCAAATGGACCGCCAACAGCAGTGCCCCGGCGAGGTTGACCAGGACGTGCAGCGGATGGACGAACGGTAAGAGCAGATTGACCAGCACTACCAGCCAGAACATCAGCGTCAGCAAGCGCCCCAGCCCCCAAAACACCTTCATAAGCCCCCCGGTCGACATTATTCTTTGCGTGAACAGTAACGGCTCGCGCAAAGGATAAGCCAGAGGGCCGGGCAAATTTAATTTAGCGAACCGACCGCTCCGGCCCGTTGTAGCAACGGTATCAGCGCTTTATATGCAGTTCGACCCGACGGTTCTGGGCGCGACCTTCATCGGTCTCGTTATCGGCCACCGGTTCGCTTTCGCCCTTGCCCTCACTGGTGACTTTTGCCGGCGCCAAGCCTTGGGTCAGCAGGTACTCCACGACGCTGCCGGCCCGGCGCTCGGAAAGCCCCTGGTTATAGGCGTCGGTGCCGACACTGTCGGTATGGCCGACCACGCGGATGCTCGCGACGTTGGCGTGGCTCAATTTGTCCATCAATGCGTCGAGCTGGCTTCGAGCCGCCGGAGTGAGATCGGATTGATCGAATTCGAACAGCACCTTGCCGGCATCATTCAGGGTAATGACCTCACTGCCCGGCATCTGTGGTTCGTCCGGCGGTGCGCTGGCGGGGTATTGCGGCAACGGGCAACCGTGGTGTTCAACGGGCGTGTTGGCCGGCGTGTCGGGGCAACGGTCGCGACGATCGAACACGCCATCGTCGTCTTCATCGCCATCCTGGGCGTAACAGATCAAGCCTGCGCCAAGCAGCCCCAACGCGGCGCCGCCAGCTGCCCAGCCAGTGCTTTCGATGGCGCCCAGCCCGCCGCCGACGAGCCCGCCGACCAGGCTGCAGATCGGCCAGGTACGTTGATTGAGTGGTGCACTGCCATCGCTTTGAGTGGCGCAACCGGACAACAAACTGCTCGCGAGCAGTACCGGCAAGGCAAGCTTGATGAGGACCTTCATGATGAATGCTCCTGTGTCACCGGCCCATACCGGTCACACAGGAGTAAAGACCCGCATCCGCGACTGTACAAGCCGCGGATCACGAGGGTTTCAGCGGTTTATCTTGATTTCGGTACGGCGGTTCATCGCCCGGCCATCAGCGGTTTTGTTGTCCGCCACCGGCTGGCTTTCCCCGGCGCCGGACACCGAGACGAAACTGGCGCGAGGCACACCGCTGTCGATCAGGTACTGCACCACCGCATTGGCGCGTTTTTCCGACAGCTTCTGGTTGTAGGCATCGCTGCCGACGCTGTCGGTATGGCCCGTCACACTGAGTTGCGCGGTGGAGGTTTCCTGCTTCAACCGGGTCGCAATGGTGTTCAACACTTCTTTATCAGTCGACGTCAGCGTGGCCTTGTTGAATTCGAAATGCACGTCACGCACGACGATGGTTTCCTCCTTGACCACGACCGGTTCCTCGGCCATTGGCGCCGGGGCGGGAGGTGGGCAACCGTCGGCGTCGACCTGCACGCCCTTCGGTGTGCCCGGGCATTTGTCGCGGCTGTCCGGAACACCGTCGCCGTCCTCATCGCCGTCGCCATGCACCCAGCAGTAAGCCGCCGCCATGCCACCCACGTACAAAGCGCCGCCGCCCGCCCAGGAAGTACTTTCTATGGCGCCTAACCCAGCACCGATTGCCCCCCCGACGGCCGCGCAGGTCGGCCAGTCGGTTTTCTGCAAACCTGCGCAACCAGTCAACACGCTGGTTAGCAGCACCAGGGGTAACGCTGTCCGAACTATGCTCATCGGGTTTTCTCCTTGAAGGATCGGCTTTTGCGCCGATTCAGGGGAGTAAAGACCCGACTGTCGATCTGCGCCAGCAGCTGGCCACATCCAGTTTGGGCCCGTGTTTGCGGCGTTTCGATGAGTTTTAATGACAACCGCTCTAGGCCGGGATCCCAGCGCACGCTATCGTGGCAGTTCTGATTGAGGAACTTTAATGACCGTTGCCATTTCTTCGCGTACACCCCAGCAAGCCCTGGCCGCCGTGCTTGACCGTTACGCCCCGCAAACGCTGCTGCTGATCGGCGCCGGGAGCTTTCCGGCCCTGGAGGCGTTCCAGCAGGCCCATCCCGGTACCGAAGTGGTCCATGCCGGCCCCGGCGCGCTGCCGGCGGACGTGGCGGCGAGGCGTTTCGACCTGGCCCTTGCGCTCGATTGCCTGGAGCATTTGCCCAAGCGCGACGGTCTGAACCTGTTGGGCGGCATCCGTAACCTCAACGCCAGCCGGATTGCGGTACTGGCCGACCTCAACGCCTGCGGCTGGCAAGAAACGGACTTTTTTTCCCTGGCCCTGCAAGCCAGCGAGCGGTTCCAGCGCGAGGACCAGGTATTGACCCTGTTTACCTACGATCTGCTTGAATACAAGCAGGTCCCCGACTGGCTCAACTCACGCTTTTGGGCTAACCCCGAAAATTTTGGAAAATATTGGTGGTAGCTGTGGATACAAGCCTGCACACGACCATTTGCCCTTGTGGCAGTGGCAACCCATTGGATGCCTGCTGCGGCCGTTACCATGACGGCCACCCCGCCCCCTGCGCCGAAGCGCTGATGCGCTCGCGCTACAGCGCCTATGTGCTGGGCCTGGTGGACTACCTGGTCAGCACCACCCTGCCAGCCCAGCAGGATGGCCTCGATCGCCAGTCGATCAGCGAATGGAGTGCCAGGAGCACCTGGCTGGGGCTTGAAGTGGAAAGCAGCGAAGTGTTCGGCGGCCAACCGGAACACGCCTTCGTCACGTTCACCGCACGCTGGCACGACGGCCAGGGAGAGCACAGCCATCGCGAACAGTCCTCGTTCGTGCAAAACGGAGGGCGTTGGTACTTCATCGACCCCACCGTGCCGATCAAGATCGGCCGCAACGATGGTTGCCCGTGTGGCAGCGGGCATAAATTCAAAAAATGCTGCGCCGGTTATTTCAATCGCTGATTTCGGAAACGTCCGACGCTCGTCCGCTGGCCGGGGGGACTAGACTGGGTTTAAACCAGAGGCACGGACAATGACCCACACATCCCAATGGCTACGCGTCATTTGCCTGCTACTGTTCGTCGGACTCGGCGGTTGTGCGTCCTGGCGAGGTGACGAAGGCCCTGAACCACAAGTTCACCTGGTCAAGGTCGAGGTGGTGCGGGCGCGCCTGGTGGAACAGCGGTTCATGCTGCACTTTCGCGTCGACAACCCCGGCGACGGCGATCTCACCGTGCGCGGCCTGACCTACCGGGTCCATTTGGGCGATCTCTTGCTGACCGAAGGCGAACATGAGCACTGGTTCACGGTCGGCCCAGGACACAGCGGTTATTTCAAGGTGCCGGTTCGCACCAACCTGTGGCCGCAGGTGCGGGAGGTGGTGAAGCTGCTGGAAAAACCCCGGGAGCAGATCCCCTATCGCCTGGAAGGTGAGCTGGAAACCGGTTTATTCATCGCCCACTACGTGCACCTGAAGCGCAATGGCGTGATAATCGCCGCCGATTTAATTGCGGAGTAACCCCGATGACCCAGCAACCCCATGTCCACGGCCCTGATTGCAACCATGATCATGACCATCACCACGATCATGATCACGGCCATGTCCACGGCCCGAACTGCGGCCACGCTCACCAGGAGCCCGTGCGCAACGCCCTGAAGGACGTAGGCCGCAACGATCCTTGCCCTTGCGGCAACGGCAAGAAATTCAAGAAGTGCCACGGGGCTTGATGGCTAAAGATCTTTTTGCCCGCCAGACCGTCATCGCGAGCATGCTCGCGATGAGACCTGCCCATACACCTCCCATCTATTCTCCCGCCTGCAAAATCTGCTTCACACTCCCCACCGTCGCGTATTCCCCGTGCAGATTCGCCAGGGACATCCCATGCACCTCGGCAGCCGAACGGGCATTGCCGAAGTAATCGGCCTTGTCGAAGGTGAAGCAGGCGTCCTCCGCCACCCAGGTGTCGAACCCAAGGTTACCGGCCGTGCGAGCGGTGGATTCCACCGAATTGTTCGTTGCAACGCCTACGATCACCAGTTGTCCGATTCCGGCACTGCGCAAATCAGCCTCCAGCGTCGTGCCGCAAAAGGCATCCGGCACCTGCTTCTCGACCAACCTTTCCCCGGCCAAGGGTGCGAACCGTGGCTGGACCTCCACGCCCGATTGCCCTGGCCAGAAAACCGAGTCCGGTGAGCGGGACAAGTGATGGACGTGAATCACCGGCCGCGCCGTGCCTCGCCAGAAAACCAGCAGTTCCAGCATGCGCAGCTCTGCCTCGGGGTTGTTGCGAGGCCCAAGCCTGGGGTGAAGAATGCCTTTTTGCTGATCGATGAGGATCAGCGCTGCGTCGTGCTGTAGCTCCATGCCGGTTTCCCTTGGGCGGTCATTGAATGCCCACACTTGAGCATCACGCCCTGCCGCAGGCAAGTCTTCGAACAAAAACGAATACCGGCTCGCGGGCTTCGCCGCTGGCTTTCATCGGCAAATCGATAAATAACCCACCACCCGCTTGCGCGCCCTTCTCCTGCTCACTAACGTAGCGCCTTTATTGGTGCCACCCCCTCCCGCAGGAGCTTTGCCATGGCCTCGCCAGCCTCTATTTCTTTCATTCCCAAGCTCGGCGTTGCCGCAGCAGTGGCCAGCGTGCTCGGCTTGAGCGGTTGCCAAGCCTGGAACACCCAGGACACTGTCCCGCCCACCATCGGCGTGCAACCGCTCAAGGGGCTGGCGCAGAATGTCTCGGTCCGGCGCAACGCCATGGGCATGCCGCTGATCGAAAGCAACAGTTTCCACGACGCCCTGTTCGCCCTCGGCTATGTCCACGCCAGCGATCGGATCACGCAGATGGCGACCCTGCGCCTGCTTGCCCAAGGCCGGCTGGCGGAAATGTCCGGTGCCGAACGACTGGATATCGACCGTTACATGCGGGCGGTGAACCTGAAGAAAAGCGCCGACGAGCTGTACAAGGCGTCATCGCCACGCCTCAAGCGTTTCTTTGAAGTCTATGCCCGCGGCGTCAACGCCTACCTGTTCCGCTATCGGGACAAGTTGCCGGCAGACTTGGCGGCCACCGGCTATAAACCCGAATACTGGAAACCCGAAGACTCGGCGCTGCTGTTCTGTCTGCTGAATTTCAGCCAATCGGCCAACTTGCCGGAAGAAATCGCCACCCTGGTGCTGGCCCAGACCGTCACCAACGACAAACTGGCCTGGCTGAGCCCGTCCTACCCGGATGAGCCGCTGCCCGTGGCGGAAGCCGACAAGCTTCAGGGCGTCCGGCTCAATGGCCAGGTTCCCGGCCTGGACGACATCAGCAAGGCTGGCGCCCAGTTGGCCGGCCTGAACCTGTTGGGCGCAGCGTTTTCAAGCAACTGGGCCATCGCCCCGCAACGCAGCCGCAACGGCAAAAGCCTGCTGGCCAGCGACAGTCAAGGCCCGCTGGGCGTGCCGTCGCTCTGGAGCCCAGTGCAGATCCGCGCGCCCAAGTACCAGGCGGCCGGGCTTTCCGTGGCAGGGATTCCGATGATCCTCGCGGGCTTCAACGGCCACGTGGCGTGGAGCATGACCAGCGTCCTGGGCGACAACCAGGACCTGTTCCTGGAAAAAATCCGACGCCAGGGCAATGGCCTGTCCTACGAAGTCAATGGCAAATGGCAGCCGGTGACCGTACGCAATGAAACCTATTTCATCAAGGGTCAGCGGTCCATTCGTGAAGCGGTGTACGAAACCCGCCACGGCCCCTTGCTCAACAGCGCCCAGGGCCCGGCCATGGTCAACGGCCTGGGGCTGGCCTTGCAACTGCCGAACTTCACCGACGACAAGACCCTGGATGCGTTCTTCGATCTGTCGCGCTCGCAAAACGTCGAGAAAGCCTCGGATGCCAGCCGGGAGATTCGCGCCCTGGCGGTGAACATGGTGTTTGCCGACGCGCGCAATATCGGCTGGCAAGTGACCGGTCGTTACCCCAACCGCCGTGAAGGCGAGGGGCTGCTGCCATCGCCCGGCTGGGAGGGTCGCTATGACTGGGACGGTTATGCCGACCCGATGCTGCACCCCTACGACCAGGACCCGGCCCAAGGGTGGCTCGGCACTACCAACCAGCGGGTCATTCCCCATGGCTACGGCATGCAATTGTCCAACTCCTGGGCGGCGCCGGAGCGTGGCGAGCGCCTGGCCGAACTGGCCGGCGCCGGCAAGCACGACGCCCGCAGCCTGAGCGCCATGCAATATGACCAGACCACGACCTTCGCGGCCAAACTCAAGAAAGTCTTCGAAGCCCCCGGCATGGCCCAGCCCCTGAAACAGGCGATCGAGGCCTTGCCGGTGGCGGACCGGGCCAAGGCGCGCGAGGCCTACACCCGGCTGATGGCGTTCGATGGCCGGCTCAGCCCGGTGTCCACCGACGCGGCCATCTACGAGCTCTTCCTGCAAGAAAGCATGAAACAGACGTTCCTCGACGAACTGGGCCCGGAAAGCAGCCCGGCATGGAAAGCGCTCGTGGCAAACGGCCAACGGTCCTATTCGGCCCAGGCCGATCACCTGCTCGGTCGCGAGGACAGCCCGTTCTGGGACGACGTGCGCACCCCGCAGAAAGAAGACAAGGCTGTGATCCTGGCTCGCAGCCTGGCAGCGGCGATCACCGTAGGCGAGAGCCAATTGGGCAGCGATCGCAGCGCCTGGCAGTGGGGCAAACTGCATCGCTATGAGTGGAAAAACAGCAATGGCCAGGTCGTACGCGGCCCGCTGGCGGCCGGCGGTGATGGCACCACGCTCAATGGCGCCGCGTTCGCCTGGGGCCAGGAATTCAATACGGCCATGGCACCTGCCCTGCGCTTTATCGTCGATTTCAGCCAACCGGAGCCGTTGACGATCCAGGGCGGCGCCGGTCAATCGGGCAACCCGGCCAGCCCGAACTACCTCAATGGCATCGATCCGTGGATCAAGGCCCAATATCAAAGCCTGCCAATGCAACCGCAGAACTTTGATCGCGGGTATGGCAAGACGCGGTTGACGTTGGTGCCCGGTAAATAGACGGATATTTACCACCGTGGCGAGGGAGCTTGCTGGATCGCGTAGCGGCCCCTTTTTGCGACTGCTGTGCAGCCGAGCGGGAGCAAGCTCCCTCGCCACGATGACTGGGTGAGCCTGAAATAAAAACCTCCCGACAGTACTCCCCCCCCAACCCGATCGAACTTCTCCCCCCGCCCCCGCCTCTACCTGACAAGCCCATCGCCCCGGTGACCGCATGGATCTTGTCATTGCCCGCCCCGAAGGCCTGTACTGTCCGCCAGGAGATTTCTACATCGACCCGTGGCGCCCGGTGGAGCGCTCGGTCATCACCCACGCCCACGGCGACCATGCCCGTGGCGGCAACCAGCACTACCTGACCGCGGCACCCGGCGAAGGCATTCTCCGCTCGCGACTGGGCCAGGACATCAACCTGCAAACCCTGCCGTATGGCGAACCCTTGCAACATCACGGCGTGACCCTGAGCTTTCATCCCGCCGGCCATGTGCTGGGCTCGGCCCAGGTCAGGTTGGAATACGAGGGCGAAGTGTGGGTCGCCTCGGGGGACTACAAAGTCGAGCCCGACGGCACTTGCGCACCGTTCGAGCCGGTGAAATGCCATACGTTCATCACCGAATCCACCTTCGGCCTGCCGATCTATCGCTGGCAGCCCCAGGCGCAGGTCTTCGAGGAAATCAACCAGTGGTGGAGCGGGAACATCGCCGCCGGCCGGGCCAGCGTCTTGTTTTGCTATTCCTTCGGCAAGGCCCAGCGGATTCTCCACGGCATCGATGCCAGCCTCGGGCCGATCCTCGCCCACGGTGCGGTGGAGCCGCTGAATCGGGTCTATCGCGAAGCAGGCATTCAACTGCCGCCAACCCTATACGCTGGCGATTTCAAAAAGAATGACCCGATCGTGAGCCAGGCGCTGGTCATCGCCCCGCCTTCCGCCGGTGGCAGCAGTTGGATGCGTCGTTTTGGTGATTACAGCGACGCCTTCGCCAGTGGCTGGATGCGCTTGCGCGGTACCCGTCGGCGCCGCGGCGTCGATCGCGGCTTCGTGCTCTCCGATCACGCCGATTGGCCCGGTCTGCTCTGGGCTATCGAACAGACCGGCGCCGAGCGAGTCATGGTCACCCACGGATCGGTCGCCGTGCTGGTGCGCCATCTCTGCGAACAAGGCCTCGAC
The DNA here is from genome assembly GCF_035751725.1 of Pseudomonas frederiksbergensis. GTDB lineage: Bacteria > Pseudomonadota > Gammaproteobacteria > Pseudomonadales > Pseudomonadaceae > Aquipseudomonas > Aquipseudomonas frederiksbergensis_A. The sequence continues at coordinate 4,601,944 of NZ_CP142104.1, forward strand.
GCCCAGGGTTTCACCACCGAGTACGGCGACGACGAAGAAGACCTTGCCCAGGCGCCCGCCAGTGGCGAGGAGGCTTCATGAAGGCCTTCGCCGAGCTCTACGCTGAACTGGACGCCACCACCTCCAGCAACGCCAAGCTTGCCGCCATGCAAGATTATTTCAGCCAGGCTCCGCCGGAAGATGCCGCGTGGGCAGTGTATTTCCTTTCCGGTGGCCGTCCACGGCAGTTGGTACCGGTGAAGATCCTTCGGGAGTTGGCGGTCTGGGTGTCCGGGTTGTCGCTCTGGCTGTTCGAGGAAAGTTACCAGGCCGTGGGCGACCTGGCCGAGACCATTTCCCTGGTCCTGCCCGAATCGCCCTACAGCTCCGACGAAGGCCTGGCACTGTGGATCGAAGACAAACTGCTGCCCCTGCGCGGTGAAACGCCCGAGGTCCTGGCTGAACGGCTTCCGGCGCTGTGGGCGCAGCTCGACCGGCCGAGCCTGATGCTCTGCATCAAGCTCATCACCGGCAGTTTCCGCGTCGGCGTGTCCAAGCTGTTGGTCACCCGGGCCCTGGCGAGCATGGCCGGGCTGGACAGCAAACGGGTGGCCCAACGATTGGTGGGCTACACCGATCTGTCCCATCGCCCCACGGCGGCCAGCTACCTCAAGCTGATCGCCGTCGAGTCCGATGATGAACATGCCCAGCGCGGCGGCCAGCCTTATCCGTTTTTCCTGGCACACGCCTTGTCGCAACCGGTGGAGCAATTCGACGCCCTGCTGGGGCCGGCCAGCGATTGGCAGGTGGAATGGAAATGGGACGGGATCCGCGCCCAGGTGATCAAGCGCGATGGCCACTTGTGGGTCTGGTCTCGCGGCGAGGACCTTGTCACGGAGCGATTCCCGGAATTGCACCCACTGGTCCAGGCGTTGCCCGACGGCACGGTGATCGACGGCGAAATTGTGGTCTGGAAAGCCCCGCAAGCGGCCACCGAGGACGCCTTCGACCCGCAGGCACCGCTGCAACCGGCGGTGCAACCCTTCGCTTTGTTGCAACAACGCATCGGCCGCAAGACCCTGGGCAAGAAAATCCTCGAAGACGCCCCCGTGGTAGTAATGGCCTATGACTTGCTGGAATGGCAAGGCGAGGACTGGCGCAGCCGCCCCCAGGCCGAGCGTCGCGAACAGCTGGAAACACTGGTTGCCCGCTGCCACAGCCCGGTCCTGTTGCCGTCGCCCGTCGTGACCGGCCGGGACTGGCTCGACCTCGCCCGCCAGCGCGAAGCCTCCCGCAGCCTCGGCGTCGAAGGCATGATGCTCAAGGCGCGCGACGCGCTGTACGGCGTCGGTCGGACCAAGGACATGGGGGTGTGGTGGAAATGGAAGATCGATCCGTTCAGCGTCGATGCGGTGCTGATCTACGCCCAACGCGGCCATGGCCGACGCGCCAGCCTGTACAGCGACTACACCTTCGCCGTGTGGGACAACCCACCGGGCAGTCGCGAACGCACGCTGGTGCCTTTCGCCAAGGCCTATTCCGGGCTGACCGATGCAGAGATGCGTCAGGTCGACAGCATCGTGCGCAAGACCACCGTGGAAAAATTCGGCCCGGTGAGCAGCGTGACGCCAACCCTGGTGTTCGAGCTGGGCTTCGAAGGCATCGCCCTGTCCAAGCGCCACAAGAGCGGCATCGCCGTGCGCTTCCCGCGGATGTTGCGCTGGCGCCAGGATAAAACCGTCGAAGAAGCCGACACCCTGGCATCGCTTCAGGACCTGCTGAAATAACAACGCTCCCTCGCCACAAAAGCGCGGAGACAATGAACAGCACGCTCCATCCCGGTGCGCTTTTTGATGTACGCTCACCCTCGCGCACCATCGCGTTCCGTCTCCTGCCGCCAGTGCTTTTAAAACACTTGTTCGGCACTATGGTTCGGAAATTGCTACCTTTATGCCGTCATACCGTTCAGACCTTCACCGGTAACAATCCAACGCGCCACAAGCGCTCAAATTGGTTTTAGGGACTCAATAATGAAAAAAGCACTGCTGACCCTTTCTGCACTGGCATTGTGCATGGCTGCTGGCGCTGCCACGGCCAAGGAATACAAGGAACTGCGTTTTGGTGTCGACCCGTCCTACGCCCCGTTCGAATCCAAGGCCGCCGACGGCAGCCTGGTAGGGTTCGACATCGACTTGGGCAACGCGATCTGCGAAGAACTGAAGGTCAAATGCAGATGGGTCGAGAGTGATTTCGACGGCATGATCCCGGGCCTCAAGGCCAATAAATTCGACGGTGTGATCTCCTCCATGACCGTGACCCCGGCCCGGGAAAAGGTCATCGACTTCTCCAGCGAGCTGTTCTCCGGCCCAACGGCTTATGTATTCAAGAAAGGTTCGGGCCTGAGCGAAGACGTTGCCTCGCTCAAGGGCAAGACCGTCGGCTACGAGCAAGGCACCATCCAGGAAGCCTACGCCAAGGCCGTGCTGGACAAGGCCGGCGTCAAGACCCAGGCCTACCAGAACCAGGACCAGGTCTACGCTGACCTGACCTCGGGCCGTCTCGATGCCGCGATCCAGGACATGCTCCAGGCTGAACTGGGCTTCCTGAAGTCGCCAAAAGGCGAAGGCTACGAAGTCAGCAAGCCAGTGGACAGCGAACTGCTGCCATCCAAGACGGCTATCGGTATCAAGAAAGGTAACAAAGAGCTGAAGGCACTTTTGGATAAAGGTATCAAAGCGTTACACGACGACGGCAAGTACGCCGAAATCCAGAAAAAACACTTTGGCGATCTGAATCTGTACAGCGGCAAATAATGCGCGGTGCCCATCCGGTTTCGGGTGGGCACTTTTTTTCTGCCCAAGGCATCCTCCATGTTTGAACAACTCCTACAAAATCTGGGGCTCTCGGCCTTCAGCCTGAAGGGCTTTGGCCCGCTGCTGATGCAAGGCACCTGGATGACGATCAAGCTTTCTGCCCTGTCCTTGCTCTTAAGCGTCCTGCTCGGCCTGCTGGGCGCCAGCGCCAAGCTGTCCAGCGTCAAGCTGCTGCGTATTCCAGCCCAGCTCTACACCACGCTGATTCGCGGCGTACCCGACCTGGTGCTGATGCTGCTGATTTTCTACAGCCTGCAAACCTGGCTGACTTCCTTTACTGATTTCATGGAATGGGAATACATCGAGATCAACCCATTCGGCGCCGGGGTGATCACCCTGGGCTTCATTTATGGCGCGTATTTCACCGAAACCTTTCGCGGCGCGATCCTCGCCGTGCCGCGCGGGCAGGTTGAAGCGGCCACGGCCTATGGCCTCAAGCGTGGCCAGCGTTTCCGCTACGTGGTGTTCCCGCAAATGATGCGCTTTGCCCTGCCGGGCATTGGCAACAACTGGATGGTGATGCTCAAGGCCACCGCCCTGGTGTCGATCATCGGCCTGGCAGACCTGGTCAAGGCGGCCCAGGACGCGGGCAAGAGTACCTACCAGCTGTTCTACTTCCTGGTGCTCGCGGCGCTGATCTATCTGCTGATCACCAGCGCATCCAATGTCATCCTGCGCTGGCTTGAACGCCGCTACGCCGCTGGAGCCCGGGAGGCCGTGCGATGATCGAACTCCTGCAGGAATACTGGCGACCGTTCCTCTACAGCGACGGCGTCCACATCACCGGCCTGGCGATGACCCTGTGGCTGCTCAGCGCTTCGTTGCTGATCGGCTTCGTGGTATCGATCCCGCTGTCAATCGCCCGGGTTTCACCCAAGTTCTACGTTCGTTGGCCCGTGCAGTTCTATACCTACCTGTTCCGTGGCACGCCGCTCTACATCCAACTGCTGATCTGCTACACCGGCATCTACAGCATCGAGGCGGTGCGCGCCCAACCGGTGCTCGACAGTTTCTTTCGCGACGCGATGAACTGCACGATCCTGGCCTTCGCCTTGAACACCTGCGCCTACACCACGGAGATTTTCGCCGGGGCGATCCGCAGCATGAACCATGGCGAAGTCGAAGCGGCCAAGGCTTACGGCCTGACCGGCTGGAAACTCTACGCCTACGTGATCATGCCGTCGGCCCTGCGTCGCTCGCTGCCGTATTACAGCAACGAAGTGATCCTGATGCTGCACTCGACGACCGTGGCGTTCACCGCTACCGTTCCAGACGTGTTGAAAGTCGCGCGGGATGCCAACTCGGCCACGTTCCTGACGTTCCAGTCGTTCGGGATCGCCGCGTTGATCTACCTGACCGTCACGTTTGCACTGGTGGGCCTCTTCCGCCTCGCCGAGCGCCGCTGGCTGGCCTTCCTCGGGCCGACCCACTAAGGCTTCCGTTCAGGACATACACGTAAATGCGCCACCAGATCCATGACCTGCTGGCCCCGCTGCCGGGGACCGCACGCAAGATCCACAGCTTTCACTTCGGCCCGGAAAAAGCCGATGGCAAGATTTATATCCAATCGTCCCTGCACGCCGATGAGCTGCCCGGCATGCTCGTGGCCTGGCACCTCAAGCAGCGCCTGGCCGAACTCGAGGCATCCGGCCATCTGCGGCACGAAATCGTGCTGGTGCCGGTCGCCAACCCCATCGGCCTTGAACAAGTGCTGATGGATGTGCCCCTGGGCCGCTACGAGTTGGAGAGTGGACAGAATTTCAACCGCCGCTTCGTCGACCTGAGCGAAGAGATCGGCAACGAAATCGAAGGTCTGCTGACCGACGATCCGCAGCACAACCTGCAGCTGATCCGCACCAGCCTGCGCGACGCCCTGAATCGGCAGACCGCCAGTACGCAATTGCAATCCCAGCGCCTGGTCCTGCAGCGACTCGCCTGCGATGCCGACATGGTGCTCGACCTGCATTGCGATTTCGAAGCCGTGGCCCACCTCTACACCACGCCCGAAGCCTGGCCGAAGGTCGAGCCGCTGGCGCGTTATATCGGTGCCGAAGCCAGCCTGCTGGCGACCGATTCGGGCGGCCAGTCGTTCGACGAATGCTTCACGCTGCTCTGGTGGCAACTCAAGGAACGTTTTGGCGAGCGATTCGAGATTCCCCTGGGCAGCTTTTCGGTCACTGTCGAGTTGCGTGGCCAGGGAGACGTCAACCATGGCTTGGCGAGCCTCGACTGCCAGGCACTGATCGAATACTTGATCCACTTCGGTGCCATCGACGGCGAACCGGTGCCGTTGCCCGACCTGCCCTACCCGGCCACGCCGTTGGCAGCCGTCGAACCGGTGGCGACGCCGGTCGGCGGGCTGCTGGTCTACAGCGCCCTGCCCGGCGAATACATGGAGGCGGGGCAACTGATCGCCGAGATCATCGACCCGGTCAACGACACCGTCACACCCGTTCATTGCCGTAACGCCGGGCTCCTGTACGCCCGCTCGCTGCGCCGCATGGCCACCGCCGGCATGGTCATCGCCCATGTCGCCGGCACCGAGGCCTACCGCAGCGGCTACCTACTTTCGCCTTGAGGATGCATGCTCCATGTACAAATTGACCATTGAAGGCCTGCATAAAAGCTATGGCGAACATGAAGTGCTCAAGGGCGTTTCGCTCAAGGCCAAGACCGGCGACGTCATCAGCCTCATCGGCGCCAGCGGATCGGGCAAAAGCACCTTCCTGCGCTGCATCAACTTCCTGGAACAGCCCAACGACGGCGCCATGAGCCTGGACGGCCAGTCGATCCAGATGATCAAGGATCATCATGGCATGCGCGTGGCCGACGCCGACGAGCTGCAACGCATCCGCACGCGCCTGGCGATGGTGTTCCAGCACTTCAACCTGTGGAGCCACATGACCGTGCTGGAAAACATCACCATGGCACCACGCCGGGTGCTGGGCGTCAGCAAGCAGGAAGCCGATGACCGCGCTCGACGCTACCTCGACAAGGTCGGCCTGCCGGCACGCGTCGCCGAGCAATACCCGGCGTTCCTCTCAGGCGGCCAGCAACAACGCGTGGCGATTGCCCGCGCATTGGCAATGGAGCCGGAGGTCATGCTGTTCGACGAGCCGACGTCGGCCCTGGACCCGGAACTGGTGGGCGAGGTGCTGAAGGTGATCCAGGGCTTGGCCGAAGAGGGCCGGACCATGATCATGGTGACCCACGAAATGAGCTTCGCCCGCAAGGTGTCCAACCAAGTGCTGTTCCTGCACCAAGGCCTGGTGGAAGAAGAAGGCGCCCCGGAAGATGTGCTGGGCGACCCCAGGAGCGAGCGGCTCAAGCAGTTTCTCAGCGGCAACCTGAAGTAAACCTCGACCTCCCCTGAAAATGGAGGGGCCAGGTGCTGTTTCTGTGGCGAGGGGATTTTATCCTCTCGCCACAGTGGTTCTACTGCGCCGATGAAGCATTAAACCTTTCGCATCTCGCCGTGGTCACTGAAAGAAGACCTTCAGGGCGCACGCGGCAGGCATGGCGACATCCAACAATTTCGCGAAACAGTGGTTTGATGCCCGCGGCTGGAAGCCATTCGCTTTTCAACAAAACGTGTGGGCCGCGGTCAAGCGTGGCGAGTCGGGGCTTTTGCACGCCAGCACCGGCGCCGGCAAGACCTACGCCGTCTGGTTCGCCGCCCTCAATCGTTTCGCACGTTCACTGCCACCGCCGGATAAACCGCGCAAACGCAAACCACCGGCCGAACCGTTGACGGTCTTGTGGATCACCCCCATGCGCGCCTTGGCCGCCGACACTGCCAAAGCCCTCGAAGCACCGCTCACGCCGCTGCAAATCCCTTGGACCGTCGGCCTGCGTACCGGTGATACCAGCGCCAGCGAGCGCGCCCGCCAAGGCCGGCGCCTGCCCACGGCGCTGATCACCACGCCGGAGAGCTTGACCCTGATGCTGGCCCGCGCCGACGCGCAAACCGCCGTTTCGACGTTGCGCATGGTCGTGGTGGATGAATGGCACGAACTGCTCGGCAACAAACGTGGCGTGCAACTGCAACTGGCCCTGGCTCGCTTGCGCCGCTGGCATCCCGAGCTGATCGTCTGGGGAGTCTCCGCGACCTTGGGCAACCAGGCCCACGCCGAACAGGTGTTGATCCCGCAAGGCAACGGGATCAGCGTACAGGGCGCCAACGCCAAGACCCTGCAAGTCGATACGCTATTGCCACCGACTCTGGAACGTTTCCCCTGGGCCGGGCACATCGGCTTGAAAATGCTGCCCCAGGTCGTCGCCGAAATCGATGTCAGCAACAGTTGCTTGGTCTTCACCAACACCCGGGCACAGTCGGAAATCTGGTATCAGGCGATCCTGGAGGCACGTCCGGATTGGGCCGGGCTGATCGCGCTGCATCACAGCTCGTTGTCCCGCGACACCCGGGACTGGGTGGAGCAGGCTCTCAAGGACGGTCAACTCAAAGCAGTCGTGTGCACGTCCAGTCTGGATCTGGGCGTGGATTTCCTGCCGGTGGAACGCGTGCTGCAAATCGGTTCGGCCAAAGGCGTCGCACGATTGATGCAGCGTGCCGGACGCTCTGGCCACGCGCCGGGGCGGACCTCGCGAATAACCCTGGTGCCGACCCACAGCCTGGAATTGATCGAGGCCGCCGCCGCGCAGGATGCCGTGGCGCAGCGACGCATCGAGCCCCGCGAATCGCCGCGCAAGCCCTTGGACGTCTTGGTCCAGCATCTGGTCAGCATGGCCCTGGGCGGCGGTTTCACGCCGGATGAATTATTCGACGAGGTACGCGGCGCCTGGGCCTACCGCGACCTGAACGCTGCCGAATGGGCCTGGGCCCTGGCGTTCGTGCGCCACGGCGGCCTGTCATTGACAGCCTACCCTGACTACCGGCGAGTCGAACCGGACGAACACGGTATCTGGCGTGTACCTGACGCCCGTCTGGCCCGGCGCCACCGCATGAGCATCGGCACCATCGTCAGCGACGCCAGCCTGCAACTGAAATTCTGGAGCAAAGGCGGAGGTGGCAAGACCCTGGGCAGCGTGGAAGAAGGCTTTATCGCGCGGCTGCGCCCCGGCGACGGTTTTCTGTTCGCTGGACGACTGCTCGAATTGGTCCGGGTCGAAGACATGACGGCTTATGTGCGGCGCAGCCAGGCGAAAAAAGCCGCGGTGCCACGTTGGAACGGCGGGCGCATGCCACTTTCCAGCGAACTCGCCGCCGCCGTTGTAGCGCGCCTGAGCGAGGCCGCCGCAGGCCATTTCAAGGGCCCGGAAATGCAAGCGGTGCAGCCGCTTTTATCAACGCAGATGCGCTGGTCCGGGCTGCCCACGCAGGGTTCGTTGCTGGCCGAAGCACTTAAGTCCCGGGAGGGCTGGCACCTGTTCCTGTATCCGTTCGCCGGACGCCAGGTTCATCTCGGGCTCGCCAGCCTGTTGGCCTGGCGCGTCAGTCAGCGACAACCGGTAACGTTTTCCATCGCGGTCAATGACTACGGCCTGGAACTGCTCAGTGCCACCGAACTGGATTGGTCAGCGCACCTGAACCCGGCGCTCCTGCGTACCGACAACCTGCTGCCCGACGTTCTCGCCAGCCTGAATGCCGGGGAGCTGGCCCTTCGGCGCTTCCGCGAAATCGCCCGGATCGCCGGCCTGGTATTCGCCGGTTACCCCGGCGCGCCGAAGAGCACCCGGCAAGTCCAGGCCTCCAGCGGGTTGTTCTATCAAGTGTTCAAACAATACGACGTCGATAACCTGCTGCTGGCCCAGGCCGGCGAGGAAGTCTTGCGCGAAGAATTGGATATACGCCGACTGGAGCAAACCTTGGAACGCCTCGATACGTTGAAGCTGGACCTGCATGTCATCAAGCGTCCTACCCCACTGGCCTTCCCGTTGCTGGTAGAGCGATTGCGCGAAAGCATGAGTTCGGAAAAGCTCGCCGATCGCATCCGCCGGATGGTCACCGACCTGGAACGAACCGCTGATAAAGGAAACGCCTGATGCCTGCGCCCTACCCCGTCAACCTTGCCGGCGAAGAGCTCTGGCTGCTGCCAGAGAAAGCGCTGTATTGGCCAGCCCAGGAAACCTTGATGGTGGCCGACGCGCACTTCGGCAAGGCCGCTGCCTATCGCAGCCTCGGTCAACCGGTGCCCCACGGCACGACGGCGAGCAATATCGCCGTGCTGGATAAATTGCTGGCGAGCCTGCCGTGCCGACTGTTGATTTTCCTCGGGGATTTTCTTCATGGGCCAGGTTCCCATGCCCCTGGCACCTTGAAGGCACTGGCCGACTGGCGTGAAAAGAATCAACAACTCGCCATCACGCTCATACGCGGCAACCACGACAAACGTGCCGGCGATCCGCCGCCGATAATGAATATCCGGGTCGTTCCGGAACCGTTGCTGCTGGGTCCATTCGCCGTGCAACACGAGCCGACGGCGCATGCGAGCCGACACGTGCTGGCCGGCCACGTACACCCGGTCTATCACCTGGCCGGCAGAGGCAGGCAACGGCTGCGCCTGCCGTGTTTTCGCCTAGGCAGCGACACCAGCCTCCTGCCGGCTTTCGGTGCATTCACCGGAGGCTATCGGGTAGAGCACGACAATGACAGCAAGATATTCGTGGTCGGCGACAACGAAATATGGCCCGTCAGTTGAAGCACATTGGCTTCAGCTGACGGGCCATATCTTGATCAGGCTACGGGCGCAGGAGGCGGCTCGTCGGGAAGCGTCGGTTCACCGGGCTCGGTGGGATCCGTTGGATTGGGGTCAGGATCGGGGTCACCCGGAATGCCGCCTGCCGCTTCAGCAGGATGGGCCAGCAGTGACCAGGCCAGGACGCCGATCTGATTGGGCTCAAGCCTTGCCAGTTCGGCACTGATTCGCGGATCGATCTTCATAGAGCTACTCCTGAGCGAAGGCCCATCGGGCTGACGCAAAAAAAACGGGCAGTACACTTCATAGAGTGCCTGCCCGCCCAGGAATTCCAACAGCTCGTCAGAATCAGGTACGAGGCAATGTCACGCCGCGCTGGCCTTGGTATTTGCCGCCACGATCCTTGTAGGAGACTTCGCACTCCTCATCGGACTCGAGGAACAACATCTGCGCCACGCCTTCGTTGGCGTAGATCTTCGCCGGCAGGGTCGTTGTGTTGGAAAATTCCAGTGTCACATGGCCTTCCCACTCCGGTTCCAGCGGCGTGACGTTGACGATGATGCCGCAGCGGGCGTAGGTGCTTTTACCCAGGCAGATGGTCAGCACGTTGCGCGGAATACGGAAGTACTCGACGGTGCGGGCCAGGGCGAAGGAGTTCGGTGGAATGATGCAAACGTCGCTCTTGACGTCGACGAAGCTCTTTTCGTCGAAGTTCTTCGGGTCGACGGTGGCCGAGTTGATGTTCGTGAACACCTTGAATTCATCGGCGCAGCGCACATCGTAGCCGTAGCTGGAAACACCGAAGGAAATCAGCCGGTCGGCGCCTTCGCCACGCATCTGGCGCTCTACGAAGGGCTCGATCATGCCGTGCTCTTGCGCCATGCGGCGAATCCACTTGTCCGATTTGATGCTCATGGCGGTTTCCTGAAATAGCGAGGTGGAAAAAAACTGTCCGGCATCTTACCGGGGCGCGGGGCGGGTTCAAAGTGCGAGACGCAAATCTCGCCGATCCACCTTGATTTCCGGGGCCCGGCAGCCAACGCGCGTGCCGTCAGTCATTAAAACCGAGAAACCTTCGCAAAGACCATTGGCACGTTCCGGAAAAAGGGTTAAGGTGGCGTCACTGTGCTGCTTGTGTCACTGAGAATCTCTACACGATATGTTGAATTTCGATCCAACCATCTACAAGAATTTTTCCTGCTCTTTGCACTCAGTCTCGGCCAGGGTTCTTCCTGAGTCGCAGTTATCTTTGTTCAAGGAGTTACACCATGTCTAATCGCCAAACCGGTACCGTTAAGTGGTTCAACGATGAAAAAGGCTTCGGCTTCATCACCCCACAATCCGGTGACGACCTGTTCGTTCACTTCAAAGCTATCCAATCCGACGGCTTCAAAAGCCTGAAAGAAGGCCAACAGGTTTCTTTCATCGCTACCCGCGGTCAGAAAGGCATGCAAGCTGAAGAAGTTCAAGTTATCTAACTTGTCCTTGCTTTAGTAAAAGGCCCCGCCCTCAAAAGCGGGGCTTTTTTGTGCCTGTCGGTTTTTCAGTCGCAAAAAAAAACCTGAGGGAGCGAGCAAGCTCGCTCCCTCAGGAGTTCGTTGGTTAGCCTGGAATCACCAGGTCACGCCAAACCCGGCCGTATAACGCGTCTTGCTCAGGTCGCTGTCTTCCGTCCCTTCGATCACATCCTTCTCGGCCTTGAGGTTGAGCGATGCCCAGTCGGTCACCTTGTAGCGCAACCCGACCTCGGCGTCATAGGCGTACTCGGCTACGCCGGACAATGGCTTGCCCACTTCGCCATTGGTGAACAACTCGACCCGCTTGCCGATCAGGTAGCGGTTGTAATCCCACTTCATCGCCACGGAATAGAAGTTGTCCGTGCCGCCATCGCGGTATTCGTAATCGGTGCGGTTGAGCAGCGATCCCAGGGAGAATGCCCCCAGTTCATCGTCCCAGAACTGATAACCGGGACCGGTACCCACCACACGCTGGCGAGCCAGGTCTTCGACCTTGTCGCGCTTGTAGTTCAGGCGACCTTGCCAGAACCATTTATCCGTCAGGAACCGGTCGAGGGAGTATTCCAGCCGCCAATTGTCAGCCGACACCACATCGTCCTGGAATTCACGGTTGTATTCGCCTTCGGCGGTGTGCCGCCATCTGCCATGGCGCGCCGAAGTCTTGAAGTCGATATCGTAATCATCGGTATCGGCCTCCGCGCGCTGATAATCCAATGCGGCGTCGATATTGCCTTTCCAGACCAGATCCTCGACCACCGGCTTGGGCTTGAGAATCTGTTGGATACTCGCCAGCTCGACGGTCTTGGGGGCGTCACCGTTGGCCAAGGTCACCTTGCCATCCTCGGCCGCCTGCAACGCCTTGGCCTTTTCGCCAGTGTAGGCGTCCTGCTTGACCAGCAATTGCTGGTCACTCTCGAGGGTCTTGACCTGTTTCCAGTCGATAGGGATCGCGCCGGCGTAATCGGTCTGGATCAGCAGCTTGCCGCCGTCGAAAACAGTGATCTTGCCGCTGAGCTTGTCGCCGTTCTTCAACCAGACGGTATCGGCAAGCAAGGGCATGGAGGCGCTCGTAACAGCTAGGCACAGCAGGGTTCTGGACAACATAAGCGATAATGGGCTCAAGTTTTCGGTGAAAAGGCGGCATTATCCCCCAGGATGACACCTCAGGAACGACTGACCTGCGTATGGATGATGAGTTCATTTATCAACACGCTCTGTAGGAATTAATCTACAGACGGACACTTTCAGGAACCGTGCTTGTGACTGACACTCCTGCGGATACCGAGAACGCCGCCCATATCCGCCGCACCACGCTTTATCTGACCCTCGCGCAGGTGCCCGCCGGCAAGGTCGTAACCTATGGCCAGCTCGCCGAGATGGCCGGCCTGGGCCGCGCCGCGCGCTGGGTCGGACGAACCCTCAGCCAATTGCCGAACGACACCAAGCTGCCCTGGCATCGCGTACTGGGTGCCGGTGGTCGGATCAGCCTGCCGGCGGGCACCGCCTCAGGGGACGAACAACGCGCACGCCTGCGCACGGAAGGGATCAGTATCCTGAACAATCGTGTTGATATTCAGCGCCATGGCTGGCGCCCGGTAGAGCACAGCGGTTAGAGTGCGCGCTTTGTTTTCGCAATTTTTGAGGCAGACTCCAGCCCATGCCCCGTAAAACCTGGCGCGCCGCCCTCGCCGCCTATGCCAGTCCTTCGACGCTCGTGCTGTTGCTGCTAGGCTTCGCCGCCGGCTTGCCGTACATGCTGGTGTTCTCCACGCTCTCGGTCTGGTTGCGCGAAGCGGGCGTGGCGCGCGAGACCATCGGTTACGCCAGCCTGATCGGCCTGGCATATGCCTTCAAATGGGTCTGGTCGCCCTTGCTGGACCAATGGCGCCTGCCATTGCTGGGCAAGCTGGGGCGCCGCCGGTCGTGGCTGGTGCTTTCCCAGGGGCTCGTCATCCTGGGTTTGGTGGGCATGGGCTTCTGCGACCCGCAGAAGCACCTGTCCTGGCTGATCGCAATCGCGGTGATAGTGGCCTTCGCCTCCGCCACCCAGGACATCGCCGTCGATGCCTATCGACTGGAAATCGTCGACGACACCCGCCAGGCCGCGCTGGCCGCCAGCTACATGTCCGGCTACCGGATCGCCGCCCTGCTGGCAACCGCTGGTGCGCTGTTTTTCGCCGAAGGGTTCGGCTCCACCGGGTTCAGCTACAAGCATTCGGCATGGGCCGGCACGTACCTGCTGTTCGGCCTATTGATGGTGCCAGCACTGCTGACCTCGCTGTTCATGCGCGAGCCACCCGTGCCACTGCGCACCCAGTTACAGGCCGGTCGCTATACCTTCGTCCATCAATTGGCGTCGGTCTTCGTCTTGATCGTGCTGCTGGTGTCGGTCCCGGCGATGTTCACCCAGCTCTATAACACCGACTTTGCCAGCGTGCTGTTCGAAGGCGTCAGCCTGCTCGACCTGCTGCTCGAAGATCGGGCCTTCCTGCGCGCCATCCTCTATATCATCCTGACGGCCCTGTGCCTGTCCTCGATGGGCCGTCGCGGCCTGGCACCCGTGCTGACGCCGGTCAACGACTTCATCCTGCGCTACCGCTGGCAGGCACTGCTGCTGCTCGGACTGATCGCCACCTACCGGATGTCCGACACGGTCATGGGCGTCATGGCCAACGTCTTCTACATCGACCAAGGGTTCACCAAGGATCAGATCGCCAGCGTCAGCAAGATCTTCGGGTTGATCATGACGCTGGTGGGCGCCGGCATGGGCGGCCTGCTCATCGTGCGATTCGGCATCTTGCCGATCCTGTTCATTGGGGGCGTATCTTCGGCAGCCACCAACATCCTGTTCCTGATGCTCACGGACATGGGCGCCGACCTGCAGATGCTGATTGTCACGATCTCCCTGGACAATTTCAGCTCGGGCCTGGCGACTTCGGCATTCGTCGCGTACCTGTCCAGCCTGACCAACCTGAAGTTCTCGGCCACCCAATACGCCCTGCTCAGCTCGATCATGCTCCTGCTGCCGCGCTTGATCGGCGGTTACTCCGGGGTCATGGTGGAGAAATTCGGCTACCACGACTTTTTCCTGATCACCGCCCTGCTTGGCGTTCCGACCCTGCTGCTGATCGCGCTGCACTGGTATCAGGAAAACCGCCGCCAGGGCTCGACGTCCGGATCGGAGTCGGAACCGGAATCGCCGCCGACCCGGCCCGCCCAAGAGTCGTAACCCCCAAAGGCGTAGGAAAACTCATCAGGTGCCGAAGAAACCGGCACCTCGATCCGGCGACAGGCCACGCGCCTGTACGCCAGGGCATCTCGCCCGTACAATGCTGCGTCACTTCTCGTCATCAGCAACCGACAACGGCCAACCATGCGCACCAGTCAATTTTTGCTCGCCACACAGAAAGAAACGCCTTCCGACGCCGTCGTGATCAGCCATCAGCTGATGCTGCGTGCCGGCATGATCCGCAAACTCGCCTCGGGCCTGTACACCTGGCTGCCGATGGGCCTGCGGGTCATGCGCAAGGTCGAAGCCATCGTCCGCGAAGAAATGGACGCCGCCGGCTCTCTGGAAGTGTTGATGCCGAGCACCCAACCGGCCGAGTTGTGGCAGGAGTCGGGACGCTGGGAAGAATACGGCCCTGAGCTGCTGCGCATCAAAGACCGTCACGGTCGCGACTTCTGTGCAGGCCCGACCCACGAAGAAGTGATCACCGACCTGATGCGCAACGAGTTGAGCAGCTACAAACAGCTGCCGATCAACCTGTACCAGATCCAGACCAAGTTCCGTGACGAGATCCGTCCGCGCTTCGGCCTGATGCGCGGTCGCGAATTCATCATGAAGGATGCCTACTCGTTCCATGCCGACCTGGCGTCGCTGCAGGTCACCTATGACCGCATGCACCAGGCGTACTGCAACGTGTTCACCCGCCTGGGCCTGAAATTCCGCCCGGTTGAAGCTGACAACGGCTCCATCGGCGGTGCCGGCTCCCACGAATTCCACGTACTGGCCGAGTCCGGCGAAGACGACATTGTCTTCAGCAACGGCTCCGACTACGCCGCGAACATCGAAAAAGCCGAAGCCGTGCCACGGGAAACCTCCCGCGCCGCGCCGACCGAAGAAATGCGCCTGGTCGATACGCCAAACGCCAAGACCATTGCCCAATTGGTGGAAGGCTACAACCTGCCGATCGAACGCACCATCAAGACCTTGATCGTGCGCGCGGAAGAAGAAGGCAAGCTGATTGCCCTGATCGTCCGTGGCGACCACGAACTGAACGAAATCAAGGCGGCCAACCAGCCTGGCGTCGCCAGCCCACTGGTCATGGCCACCGACGCCGAGCTGCGCGACGCCATTGGCGCCGGTGCAGGCTCCCTCGGCCCGTTGAACCTGCCGTTGCCGATCATCATCGACCGCTCGGTAGAGTTGATGAGCGACTTCGCCATCGGCGCGAACATCGATGACAAGCACTACTTCGGCGTGAACTGGGAACGCGACCTGCCGGTTCCAACCGTTGCGGACCTGCGTAACGTCGTGGCTGGCGATCCAAGCCCGGACGGCAAAGGCACCCTGGAAATCAAGCGCGGCATCGAAGTCGGCCACATCTTCCAGCTGGGCGACAAGTACAGCAAGGCGATGAAATGCGAAGTGCTGGGCGAGAACGGCAAGCCGGTCACCTTGCAGATGGGCTGCTACGGCATTGGCGTGTCCCGCGTGGTGGCAGCGGCCATCGAACAGAACAACGACGAGAACGGGATCATCTGGAGCGACACACTCGCGCCGTTCCAGATCGCCCTGGTGCCGCTGCGCTATGAAACCGAACAAGTTCGCGAAGCGACCGACAAGCTCTACGCCGAACTGACGGCCGCCGGCTTCGAAGTGCTGCTGGACGACCGCGACAAGAAAACCAGCCCTGGCATCAAGTTCGCCGATATGGAACTGATCGGTATCCCGCACCGGATCGTGGTCAGTGATCGCGGCCTGGCCGAAGGCAACCTGGAATACAAGAGCCGCACCGAAGCCGAGCCGCAAGCACTGCCGGTCGCCGACGTGCTGTCCTTCCTTCAGGCCCGTATCAGCCGCTGAGACCAGATAGAGACGTCATGTTCAAGCGAAACACCTTAGGCCTTGGGGGCGCCGCGCTGTGCGGCGCCCTGCTGGTCAGCGGCTGCGCCAACCAGATGTCGCAACGCAACGAGCACGAAGAACGGATCGAGCGCAAGCTGCTCGACCATAGCCTGCTGATCGATGTGGGCGAACCCAAGGTGCTCGACTTGCCGCAGCGTCGGGTTCGGATCAATGAGCAGAAGACTTTCGAAGTCACCGAATTCGAAGTCACCCGGCACTATGATCGCTACACGCCCTACCAGCCTTGGCGGGAGGTCTACGAGATTCCGCTGGGCGCGGTGGCGGTGGTCGCAGGTGTCGGCGCGAACGTGGTCAATGTGTTCGCTCTGGGCACCCTGCCTGACACCGCGACCCGCGACTGGATCAGCTACGGCTTCGCCGGCCTGAACCCGTTCATGAACGTACCCTCCAACGGCCGGGCGCAACAGAACCTGGCGGGTATCGATGAAGTCCAACGCGACAAACGCACGGAGCACTCGAGCCTGCCTTGGAGCGAACGCCCGGTGCAGGTGAAGGCCGCTCGCCAGACGTTCGAAATGAGCACGGACCGCAACGGTGTGTTGCGCTTGAACCTGCTGGAAAGCCCGTTCGCCGAGCATGACCTGAGCCAGTTCGGCAAATTGCAGATCAGCGTGACGGATGCCCAGGACGAGGTGCACACCGATTCATCCCTGAGCGTCAGCAGCACGCTGCGCAGCAAGCTGGTCGAAGCCCATGCACTGATCTACGACGACCTGGAAGATGACGAAGTGAGCCAGTGGGTTCACCGGGTCAAACGCCTGTCGGAACTGGGACTTGAAGAAGAGGCCAGTGAGCTTGAACAAAGCCTGATCGAACTGACCCGCAACGATCCGGAACTGCAGGCCGAGTTCCTGAAGGCGCTGACCAAGGACGGTGGACGGTTGGTGGCGGATCCAGGGGCGAGCTGAACCTGCCTGGGCGAGGGGACTTGCCCCCTCACCCCAACAAGCGCTCAACGCTCGAACAACTCCAACTGCTCATACCCGCCCCGCAAATCCTCCAGCCGCACCCCTATGCCCAACAACCGCACCGGCTTACCGCCACGGTTGAATGCCTGGGTCAGCAGCAATTGATAGCTGCCCAAATCCCGCCCAGCCCCAGCCTGCTCCAACGTGGTCTGGGTGAAATCATGGAATTTGACTTTGACGAACGGCTTGCCCGGGCGATAACTGCTGTCGATCCGCCCCATGCGCCCTGCGAGGGTTTGCATCAGCTCCGGCAACTTGTCGAGACAGCTCTTCAGATCGGGCAAATCCACGTCGTAGGTATTTTCCACACTGATGGACTGGCGACGGCTGTCGTTGTGCACCAGACGCTCATCGATCCCACGGGCAAGGCTCCAGAGTCGCTCGCCAAAACTGCCAAATTCGCGCACCAGCGCCAGCTTGTCCCACTCACGCAAGTGCAGGCAATCGGTGATGCCGAGCCTATTCAGTTTGTCGGCGGTCACTTTGCCAACACC
Organism: Pseudomonas frederiksbergensis; assembly: GCF_035751725.1. Lineage (GTDB taxonomy): Bacteria > Pseudomonadota > Gammaproteobacteria > Pseudomonadales > Pseudomonadaceae > Aquipseudomonas > Aquipseudomonas frederiksbergensis_A. Next base: position 4,619,583 of record NZ_CP142104.1, read on the forward strand.
GTGGAGCTTGTTTACCGGCAATGCGGAAACGAAATCTTCCACTTGGTCAGGCGTAATGACGAACAAACCGTTGGGCTTCTTCCAGTCGCTCGCGATCTTGGCGAGAAACTTGTTCGGTGCAACGCCGGCAGACACAGTGATGTGGAGCTGATTGGACACACGCCGGCGGATGTCCTGGGCGATACGCGTGGCGCTGCCGCCGAAATGCGCACTGGCGGAGACATCCAGATATGCCTCGTCGAGCGATAGTGGCTCGATCAGGTCCGTGTAATCGCTGAAGATCGTGTGAATTTCCTTCGACGCCTCCCGGTAGGCATCCATTCTTGGCTTGACGATGGTCAGGTCAGGACAGAGTTTCAGCGCATGACCGGATGACATGGCCGAGCGTACCCCATACGCCCGCGCCTCATAGTTACAGGTTGCAATCACGCCACGGCGGTCCGCTGAGCCGCCGACCGCCAATGGCTTGCCGGCCAGCCGCGGATCATCGCGCATTTCGATAGCGGCATAGAAGCAGTCGCAGTCGACGTGGATGATTTTGCGTTGCGTCATAGAAAAGCGGCACATGGGGTTGGATCGGGACGCCAGTATCTCATTCGAACCTGTATATAGCACCAGTACTTTGAAAGATCCTTCAGCGAAACTGGAAAATCCCTACATAAATGGATTTTTTCAATCACCGAGCGCCGGCCAATAGGGCGCCAGCCCTTGCCATGCGTGCGTCACAGCGCTGTCACAAGGCCCTGACCAGGGCTAACCACTTGAAGCGGAACATGTTTTTCCCACACAGGGGTTGACAGCCTGTCGATCCTCTGTAGAATGCCGCCTCACAGACGCGGGATGGAGCAGCCTGGTAGCTCGTCGGGCTCATAACCCGAAGGTCGTCGGTTCAAATCCGGCTCCCGCAACCAAACATCAAGAAAGGCTACTCGAAAGAGTGGCCTTTTTTGTGCGCGCCTGTTTTATCGTCCTCTGCCAAACCACGCCCCTGCCGCCCGTAGCCCTCACTGACGCTTGTAGGACAATTTCCTTTTGTTTTCGCGCATTTAGGCGAATCAGCGGTTTATTTCACCCGGCTCTCTATTAACGGTTGACACTCTGGCGTTCGCCTGTAGAATGCCGCCACACAGACGCGGGATGGAGCAGTCTGGTAGCTCGTCGGGCTCATAACCCGAAGGTCGTCGGTTCAAATCCGGCTCCCGCAACCAAATATCAAGAAAGGCCACTCGAAAGAGTGGCCTTTTTTGTGTGTGTCGAAAAAGCTCCATTACAAATATTTTGTAATTATTTTCCGCCGCAGGGATTGGTAACTTGGCTGGATACCCCCATCCTGTCGCGCATAGCTCAAGAGGTGATTGATGCGCGCCCACTCGTCTGACCCACAAGACACTGTTACTGCAACACAACCGATCAAGGCCGAGCGACTGCGCTGGATGGAGCGGATCAGCCGGTACCGCCAACCCATTGGCCTCGCTGTCACGGTGCTGCTATTTGCAATTGCCTTGATTGCCTGCCGCCATCTGCTGAGCGAACTCGACCTCTACGCCCTGCATGATTCGATCCTCGATGTGCCCAGGCCGGCGCTGCTCGGAGCCATCGCCGCGACCGTGGCCGGTTTCATCATCCTGCTGGGCTATGAATGGTCCGCCACCCGCTACGCAGGCGTGAAGCTACCCCCACAGACCTTGATCCTGGGCGGGTTCAGCGCGTTTGCCATTGGCAATGCCATCGGCCTTTCGTTGCTGTCGGGCGGCTCGGTTCGCTATCGCCTGTACGCCCGCCATGGCCTGGGGGCGGCGGATGTCGCGCACATGACATTGTTCGCCAGCTTGTCCCTGGGCTGCGCGTTACCACCGCTGGCCGCGCTGGCGACGCTGAGCAACTTGCCTGCGGCATCCGCTGCGTTGCATCTTCCAGCTACATTGCTGGGATCGATCGCCGTGGCGGTGCTGCTGCTTACCGGCGTGCTGGCGATGGGTATCTATCGCCGTCGCCTGCCAGAACAACCCTACCGCGACAGTCTGCTGGTCAAGGCCGGTCGCAGGACGCTGCGACTGCCAGGCCGACGCCTGACGTTCCTGCAGTTGGTGATCACTGCGCTGGATGTCGCCGCTGCCGCGACGGTGCTCTATCTGTTGCTGCCCGAAGCGCCACCGTTCGGCCCGTTCCTGCTGGTGTACTTGCTCGCGCTGGCCGCCGGCGTCCTCAGTCACGTGCCGGGCGGGGTCGGGGTATTCGAAGCGATTCTGCTGGCCGCGTTTGCCGATAAACTCGGGGCCGCCCCGCTGGCCGCCGCCCTGCTGCTGTATCGCCTGATCTACGTGCTGCTGCCAATGTTGGTGGCGTGCGTGCTTCTGCTGATCAATGAAGCACAACGACTGTTCCAGACGCGCCAGTCCCTGCGGGCGGCGTCCGGTTTCGCCGCCCCGATCCTGGCGGTGCTGGTATTCCTTTCGGGCGTGGTGCTGCTGTTTTCCGGGGTGACGCCAGAGATCGACACGCGCCTGGAGCACATCGGTTTTCTGATTCCTCATCGATTGGTGGACGCCTCGCACTTTGGCGCCAGCCTGATAGGCGTGCTGTGTCTGTTGCTGGCCCAAGGCCTGCGCCGTCGCCTGTCCGCCGCCTGGATGCTCACCACCGTATTGTTGCTGGTAGGCGCCCTGCTCTCGCTGCTCAAGGGTTTTGATTGGGAGGAAGCCACGCTGCTGACCCTGACCGCTGCCCTGCTCGCGATCTTCCGGCGTTCGTTTTATCGCCCGAGCCGCCTCACCGAGTTGCCATTCTCGCCACTGTTCCTGATCGCTAGCCTTTGCGTCTTGGGCGCATCGATCTGGCTGCTGTTGTTTGCCTATCAAGACGTGCCCTACAGCCATCAACTGTGGTGGCAGTTCACCCTGGATGCCGACGCCCCCCGGAGCCTGCGCTCGCTGTTGGGCGCCGCGGTGCTACTGGTGGCGGTGTCGCTGACCTGGCTGCTGCGCACCGCGCGGCCGGTGATTCACTCGCCCACCGCGCAAGAGCTGGAGCGCGCCAAGACCATTCTCATGGCCTCTTCCCAGCCCGACGGCGGCTTGGCCCTGACCGGCGACAAGGCGCTGCTGTTTCACCCCAACGACGAAGCATTCCTGATGTATGCGCGGCGCGGCCGCAGTCTTGTCGCGCTGTACGATCCGATCGGGCCGAGCCAGCAACGGGCGGAAATGATCTGGCAGTTCCGTGACTTGTGCGACGTCTACCACGCCCGGCCAGTGTTCTATCAGGTCCGCGTCGAGAATCTGCCGTACTACATGGACATCGGCCTGACCGCGATCAAGCTGGGCGAAGAGGCGCGGGTCGACCTCAAGCGCTTCGATCTCGAAGCCAAGGGCAAGGAGATGAAGGACCTGCGCTACACCTGGAATCGCGGCACCCGCGACGGCCTGTCGCTGGAGATCCACGAGCCGGGCCAGGCGCCCATGGATGAGCTGAAAGTCATTTCCGATGCCTGGCTGACCGGCAAGAATGTGCGCGAAAAAGGCTTCTCCCTCGGGCGCTTCAGCGATGATTACCTCAAGCATTTCCGCATCGCGGTGATTCGCTTCGAAGGCCGGCCGGTAGCGTTCGCCAACCTGCTGGAGACCTATAGCCACGAACTGGCGAGCCTCGACCTGATGCGCGCCCACCCGGACGCGCCGAAGCTGACCATGGAATTCATGATGGTCGGCCTCATCCAGCATTACAAAAACCACGACTATGCTCGCTTCAGCCTCGGCATGGTCCCATTGTCAGGCCTGCAGCCAAGGCGCGGCGCACCGCTGACCCAGCGCCTGGGTTCGATGGTGTTTCGCCGTGGCGAGCAGCTTTACAATTTCCAAGGGCTGCGCCGCTTCAAAGACAAGTTCCAGCCTGACTGGGAACCTCGCTACATGGCCGTGCCCGCCGGACTTGATCCGCTGGTGGCGCTGGCTGATACCGCCGCCCTGATTGCAGGCGGCCTGACTGGATTGGTGAAACGCTGATGATGCAACGCTCGTGGCGATACGTAGTGGCCGCCCTGCTGGTGCTGGCTGTCATTCTCGGTGGCGGCTACTGGTATTGGAACCGCCCTGCCCCGCAACCGACCCTGGAACAACTGGAACCCGCCGACGGCGTACCGATGACCCGCGTCGTTCCCGGCACCAAGCCCCGTGCCCAGGTACTGGTGGCGGTCAATGAAGACCAGAAGCTCAGCGACACCCAATTGACGAGCCTCAGCCGCAGCGGCTCGGCAGAAATAGTCCAGGTGATCCTGCCCAAGGACTGCATGTTGCAGGGCCGCGCCCTGCAGGCCGGCCTGAGAGAGCTGCATGGCCCGGCCACGCTGGTCAGCGGCATCGGCCCCGGCGCCGTGCTGGCCTGGCGCTGGCTGGCCGAGCAGAAGGACGACAAGGCCCGGGCCGTCTCGGTGGACCTGGCCCTGGAAAAGCCCGGCTGCACGCACCTGCTGCCCAAGAGCGCCGCCCACGGTCGTTGGCTGGTCGCATGGAACGATAACCCCGACGACACCAGCGCCGGGTTCGTTCGCGATCAATCCAATGCCGAAACCAGCATCAGCGACTACGACATCAACCTGCCGCAGGTGCTGAACAACGAACTGCGCAAGATCCTGGTAGGTGCCGACAAGGGCAAGGGCGGCCTGAGCATCCCGGTGGTGGAAGTGCCCGCCAGCCAGGCCCGGGATACCGTGACCTTGTTCCTTTCCGGCGATGGTGGCTGGCGCGACCTGGACCGCGACGTGGCCGATGAAATGGCCAAGGTCGGCTATCCGGTCGTCGGCATCGACACCCTGCGCTACTACTGGCAGCACAAAAGTCCCGAACAGAGCGCCGCCGACCTGACCGAGCTGATGCAGCACTACCGCCAGGTCTGGGGCACCAAGCGCTTCATCCTGGCCGGCTATTCCTTCGGCGCCGATGTGCTGCCGGCGATCTACAACCGCCTGCCGGCGACAGAGCAACAGCGGGTCGATGCAATCATCCTGCTCGCCTTCGCCCGCACCGGCAGCTTCGAGATCGAAGTCGAGGGCTGGCTCGGCAACGCCGGCACCGAAGCGGCCACCGGTCCGGAAATGGCCAAGCTGCCTGCCGAGAAGGTGGTGTGCATCTACGGTGCCGAAGAGGCCAACGAAAGCGGCTGCACTGACAAGACCGCCGTGGGAGAAGTCATCAAGTTGCCTGGCGGCCACCACTTCGATGAAAACTACCCGGCCCTGGCCAAGCGCCTGATCGATGAAATCGACAAGCGCCAGAACAAGACAGCCGAACAGTGATCTGACGCAGAGCTGAGAAAAGCCCCGGCAGTCTTACGGTTGCCGGGGCTTTTTTGTGGTCGCGCGGCTCACGCACAACCCTCTGTGGGAGCGGGCTTTTTGTTTTCCGGTAGCTACATCTCGACCTGCGTCCCGAGCTCAATCACCCGATTCAACGGCAGATTGAAGAAACGCAGGTTGCCGTTGGCATTCTTCAACATGAAGGCGAACAACGACTCACGCCAGCGAGCCATGCCTTCGAGCTTGGAGGCGATGACCGTCTCGCGGCTGAGGAAATACGTCGTGCGCATCGGGCTGAAATCCAAATCATCCAGATGGCAGAGCTTGAGCGCCTCGGGCACGTCCGGCTCGTCGGTGAAGCCGAAGTGCAGAATCACGCGGAAGAATCCGTCGCCGTAAGCATCGACCTCGAAGCGCCGCTGCGGTGGTACGCGGGGGATGTCTTCGTACACCACTGTCAACAACACCACCTGCTCATGCAGCACTTGGTTGTGCAACAGGTTGTGCAGTAGCGCGTGAGGCACGGCGTCCGAGCGTGCGGTCAGGAACACCGCCGTGCCCTGCACCCGATGAGGCGGCTGGACGCGGATGCTGCTGATGAAGATCGGCAGCGGCAGCGCCCCTTCGTCCAGGCGCTCCACCAGCAGCTGCTTGCCACGCTTCCAGGTGGTCATCAACACGAATAACGCGATGCCGGCAACCACCGGGAACGCACCGCCCTGGATGATCTTCGGCACGTTGGCGGCAAAATACAGCCCGTCCACCAACAGGAAACCGAACAGCACCGGTACCGCCAGCAACGGCGGCCATTTCCACAGCAGCAGGATCACGGCGGAGACCAGGATCGTGGTCATCAGCATCGTGCCCGTCACCGCCACGCCGTAGGCCGAAGCCAGCGCACCGGACGACTCGAAGCCCAGCACCAGCAGCACCACACCGACCATCAGCGACCAGTTCACCGCACCGATGTAGATCTGGCCCTGCTCGGCACTGGAAGTGTGCTGGATGTACATGCGCGGGATGTAGCCGAGCTGGATCGCCTGGCGTGTCAGCGAGAACGCGCCGGAAATTACCGCTTGCGAGGCAATAACCGTGGCCAGCGTCGCCAGGCCCACCAAGGGTAGCAATGCCCAACTCGGTGCCAACAGATAAAAAGGGTTGCGTGCCGCTTCCGGATCGCCAAGCAGCAAGGCGCCCTGGCCGAAATAGTTGAGCATCAGGCCTGGCAGCACGAGGAGGAACCAGGCGCGCGCGATCGGTTTGCGGCCGAAGTGGCCCATGTCGGCATACAGCGCTTCGGCGCCGGTCAATGCGAGCACCACGGCGCCGAGGATCGCCACGCCCATGCCCGGGTGCACGACAAAAAAGCGCACGGCCCACGCCGGATTTACGGCCTGCAACACTTCGGGATGCTGGCTGATGCCATACACACCCAGGGCCCCCAGGACCAGGAACCAGGTCACCATGATCGGGCCGAAGAGGATGCCGATCCGCGCGGTGCCGTGGCGCTGGATCAGGAACAACGCCACCAGCACCACCAACGACAGCGGCACCACCCAATGGTCGATGCCCTCGAACGCCAAGCCGAGGCCTTCAATTGCCGAAAGTACCGAGATCGCCGGGGTGATCATGCTGTCGCCATAGAACAGCGCAGCACCGATCAAGCCGCAGACCACCAGGAATGTACGCAACCGTGCCCTGCCAGCCGCCGCGCGCCGTGCCAGGGCGGTCAACGCCATGATGCCGCCCTCGCCCTGGTTGTCGGCGCGCAGGACGAACATCATGTACTTGATCGACACGACCCAGATCAGCGACCAGAAAATCAGTGACAGGATCCCCAGTACCCCATCATGGTTGACGGGCACGCCATAACCACCGGAAAACACTTCTTTAAGGGTGTACAGCGGGCTCGTACCGATGTCGCCATAAACCACCCCGACCGCAGCGACCAGCATGCTCAGCGGCTTGGCTGCCGAATGCTCGGCGCCCGCCGCCTGACTACTTGCATGACCCATCCAACACTCCTGATTTGCAGACCTGCCTTCTTGAAAGAAGCCGTACGCTTTGTGAAACAGCATGGGCTGTTTTACGCTTTGTTACAGACATTTTGTTGACTGCAACAATCGCCAGAAGGCAACGGCGCGAAGCATAGCGCAGCACTCGTCGCATTTCCCGGTATAAAGCTGGTCAAGTGCGACGACCACGGATAGAATTGCGCACTTTTTGATCAGAGGCGCGCCAGGCGCCCTGTCTCGACAAGAGACGATCCCCCTTACACCGAGGTTAGACATGTCCACCACTACCGCGCCAGCCAATCCCAAGGTTGGCTTCGTATCCCTGGGTTGCCCGAAAGCGCTGGTCGACTCCGAGCGCATCCTGACCCAGCTGCGCATGGAAGGTTATGACGTTGTGTCCACCTACCAGGACGCCGACGTGGTGGTGGTCAACACCTGTGGCTTCATCGATTCGGCCAAGGCCGAATCCCTTGAAGTGATCGGTGAAGCCATCAAGGAAAACGGCAAGGTCATCGTGACCGGTTGCATGGGCGTGGAAGAAGGCAATATCCGCGACGTGCACCCGAGCGTGTTGTCCGTGACCGGGCCGCAGCAGTACGAGCAAGTGGTCAACGCCGTGCACGAAGTCGTGCCGCCGCGCCAGGACCACAACCCGCTGATCGACCTGGTGCCGCCGCAAGGCATCAAGCTGACCCCGCGCCACTATGCCTACCTGAAGATTTCCGAAGGCTGCAACCATAGCTGCAGCTTCTGCATCATCCCGTCGATGCGCGGCAAACTGGTGAGCCGCCCGGTGGGCGACGTGCTCGACGAGGCCCAGCGCCTGGTCAAGGCCGGGGTCAAGGAACTGCTGGTGATTTCCCAGGACACCAGCGCCTACGGTGTAGACGTGAAATACCGCACTGGCTTCTGGAACGGCGCGCCGGTGAAAACCCGCATGACCGAGCTGTGCGAAGCCCTCAGCACCCTCGGCGTCTGGGTCCGCCTGCATTACGTCTACCCGTACCCGCACGTCGACGAGTTGATCCCGCTGATGGCCGCCGGCAAGATCCTGCCGTACCTGGACATTCCGTTCCAGCATGCCAGCCCGAAAGTCCTCAAGGCCATGAAACGCCCGGCCTTCGAAGACAAGACCCTGGCGCGCATCAAGAACTGGCGTGAAATCTGCCCGGACCTGATCATCCGCTCCACTTTTATCGTCGGCTTCCCCGGCGAAACCGAAGAAGACTTCCAGTACCTGCTGGACTGGCTGACCGAAGCCCAGCTCGACCGCGTCGGCTGCTTCCAGTACTCGCCCGTCGAAGGCGCACCGGCCAATGACCTGAACCTGGATGTGGTGCCGGACGACGTCAAGCAGGACCGTTGGGAGCGCTTCATGGCGCACCAGCAGGCCATCAGCTCGGCGCGCCTGCAGATGCGCATCGGCCGCGAAATCGAAGTGCTGGTGGACGAAGTCGACGAACAAGGCGCCGTGGGCCGTTGCTTCTTCGACGCTCCGGAAATCGACGGCAACGTCTTCATCGACAACGGCAACAACCTCAAGCCGGGCGACAAGGTCTGGTGCAAGGTTACCGACGCCGACGAGTATGATTTGTGGGCTGAGCAGATCGGCTGATCTGCAGCCTCGCAGACTTACGACGGGTTGTTCCAACAACCAAAAAATTGAAAGCCCCGCTCTTGCAACAAGATGCGGGGCTTTTTTACGGCTATCGTATGCAGACATGAAAACTCCACCACAAGGAACAGGCGGACATGCGCCAGCATTCGGTCATCTGCACACCGAAACCGAGCGATTACCAGGAATTGACCCGCGTCTGGGAGGCATCGGTACGGGCCACCCACGATTTCCTGCCCGACAGCTATATCGAGCTGCTGAAAAACCTCGTGCTCACGCGTTACCTGGACGCGGTGATGCTCATCTGCACCCGGGATTCACGACAGCGCATCACGGGCTTCGCCGGGGTCGCGGCCGGCAAGATCGAAATGCTGTTCATCGACCCCGAGCATCGCGGCCAAGGCCTGGGCAAACAATTGCTGCGCTATGCCATCGAACACTTGAACGCCGATGAACTGGACGTCAATGAACAGAACCCTCAGGCCCTCGGTTTCTACCTCAAGCAAGGGTTCGAGGTCGTCGGTCGTTCGGCCAAGGATGGCATGGACCAGCCCTACCCGCTGCTGCACATGCGTTACAAGCAGCCCGACCTGAAGGCTGGGCGCGGCTAAAAACGGCATGAGGCAAATGGACCCGCGATTAACCGGCGCCAGACAGGTACAATGCCCACCCCTTTTTGTTACGGCCCCGTCATGACTGACCCGATTCGTCTCTCCAAGCGTCTCATCGAACTCGTCGGCTGCTCCCGTCGGGAGGCTGAGCTGTTCATCGAGGGCGGCTGGGTCACCGTGGACGGCGAAGTCATCGATGAACCGCAGTTCAAGGTCACCACCCAAAAGGTCGAACTCGACCCCGAAGCCAAGGCCACCGCGCCGGAGCCTGTGACCATCCTGATGAACGTCCCGGCGGGCATGGACGTCGACACGGCCATGGCGACCCTGGGACCGCAGACCTTGAGCGAAGAACATCGCTTCGGCAAGCGGCCGCTCAAGGGCCACTTCCTGCGCCTGACCGCCAGCGCCGATTTGCAGGCCGGCGCCAGTGGGCTCCTGGTGTTTACCCAGGACTGGAAAATCCTGCGCAAGCTGACGGCCGACGCGGCTAAGATCGAGCAGGAATACGTAGTGGAAGTCGAGGGTGAGATGGTCGCCCACGGCCTCAATCGCTTGAACCACGGGCTGACCTACAAAGGCAAGGAGTTGCCGGCGGTCAAGGCCAGTTGGCAAAACGAAAACCGCCTGCGCTTCGCCATGAAAAACCCGCAACCGGGCGTGATCGCGCTGTTTTGCCAGGCCGTCGGCCTGAAGGTCGTCGCCATCCGCCGCATCCGCATCGGCGGCGTGTCCATCGGCAAGGTGCCCCTGGGCCAATGGCGCTACCTGTCTGCCAAAGAGAAATTCTAACTTCCCCGGCGCCGCACCGAACCGGGCGCCCACTGCCGATTCATCAGGATTGCACACATGATTCACAACGACGTACTGCGCAGCGTGCGCTACATGCTCGACATCAGCGACAAGAAAGTCATCGAGATCATCAAGCTGGGCGGCCTGGACGTCACCCTGGCGGACCTGGCCGGCTACCTCAAGAAAGATGAGGAAGAAGGCTTTGTGTTCTGCCCCGACCTGGTCATGGCTCATTTTCTTGATGGCTTGGTGATTTTCAAGCGCGGCAAGGATGAAAGCCGTCCGCCACAGCCGATCGAAGTGCCCGTCACCAACAACATCATCCTGAAGAAACTGCGCGTGGCCTTCGAGCTGAAGGAAGACGACATGCACGCCATCCTCAAGGCCGCCGAATTCCCGGTGTCCAAGCCGGAACTGAGCGCGCTGTTTCGCAAGTTCGGCCACACCAACTACCGCCCGTGCGGCGATCAGTTGCTGCGCAATTTCCTCAAGGGCCTGACGCTGCGCGTGCGCGGCTAATGCCGAAGGGCTGTCGATTCTTGACGCGCTACTGATGTCGGCAGAGCTCTTGTGGCGAGGGGGCTTATCCCCTCGCCACAAAAAATATGTTCTCGCCAAAGCGGACGGTGTCAATCCTTGCCCCGCGCTATGATGCCCACTCCATCCTGCCTCGAACCCAACCCATGACTTACAACGTCTCCCCCATCGGCTTCGTCCGCTCCTGCTTCAAGGAGAAGTTCGCCATTCCGCGCCAACCGCAACTGGCCCCGGCCGCGCGCGGGGTGCTGGAACTGGTGGCGCCGTTCGATCAAGGGGATGCGGTGCAGGGCCTGGAGCAGGTCAGCCATGTCTGGTTGCTGTTCCTGTTCCACCAGGCCCTGGAAGACAAGCCGCGCTTGAAAGTGCGACCGCCGCGCCTGGGCGGCAACAAATCCATGGGCGTATTCGCCACTCGCGCCACCCACCGCCCCAACGGCATCGGCCAATCGGTGGTGAAGCTGGAACGGGTCGAAGCCGGTCGCTTGTGGCTATCGGGAATCGACCTGCTGGACGGCACGCCCGTGCTCGATATCAAGCCCTACGTGCCCTACGCCGACATCATCGGCTCTGCCACCAACAGCATCGCCAGCGCCGCGCCTGACTTGATTGCGGTGCAATGGGCGGACACTGCCCTGCTTCAAGCGCGCGACCACGCCGTGCGCCTCGAAGAGCCCTTGGTGGAGCTGATCGAACAATGCCTGGCCCAAGACCCACGCCCGGCGTATCAGGTTCCTACAGCTGAAAGGGAATACGGTGCGCAGTTCTGGGACCTGGATGTGCGTTGGCATTATCCGGAGCCGGGAATGATCCGGGTGTTGGAAGTCGTTCCTGCGGTTAAATAAAACCCGTGTCTAGTCCTGAAATAGGTTTACACCTGTTTCAGTCTCAAAACGCCTGATGCACCGCATCGGGCGTTTTGTATTTCAGGGACAGATGAGGTCGCTTACGGTTATAGATTTCTATCGATTCCTCAACCATGCGCGTGGCTTGGGCAAGGTCTTTGGGACGGTGTAAAAGAAATTCTGTTTTCAGAATCCCATTCACTCGTTCCGCTAGAGCATTTTGGTAGCAGTCGTAGCCATCAGTCATCGAACACCTGACGCCATGTTTGGCGTGCAGCTTTTGGTAGAGATCAGAGCAGTATTGCGAGCCCCGATCTGAGTGATGTACCAACGGTTGATTGGTTCTTCGGTGGCGAAGAGCTTTCGTCATCGCCCGGATGACTGACTCGGTATGCAGGCTTTCATGCACGTGATGGCCGACTATTTTGCGCGAGAACGCATCAGTGACCAGACTTACGTAAGCGACGCTTTGCTCGGTCGGTAAGTAGGTTATATCCGCCACCCAGACCTGTTCCGGGCCGGTGGCAGTGACCTGGTCAGGGCCGGGCTTGAGCCGATTCGGATGTCGACGGAAGCGATGATGGCTGTCGGTCGTCTTGTGATAAGCGCGTTTGCGTGGGACCAGTTGTCGATGATCCCGCAAAATATCGAACAACCGATCTCGGCCTACCGTTTGCGTCAGTTCAGGTTCGGATTGCATAAGGCCATGCAGCTTGCGGGTGCCCAACCGGGGCATTTCAAGACGTGTCTCCAGCACAAACCCCAACACCTTTTGCGCGTGGCTGGCTTGCGCGTCGTAAGCTCGATTGCGCTTGTAATACGCCTGCCGTGAGATGCCCAGAAACTGGCAAGCCCTGGTAACACTCAGGCCTTCGATTTGCCCTTGGGTGAGGACTTGCCGGATCGCTTTTTTACGACAGAAACACCGTAATCGTTCTTTAGTACGTCAACGACAGCTTCAAAAAATTGGGCTTTCTGGTTGGCAAGGGCCAGCTTTTCTTCCAGCTCCTTGATTCGCTGCTCTGGTGTCAGCGGCAAATTTGGCTCGGCCATCGGTCGGTTCCTCTGGGCACGAATGGAGGCGCCTTGGCTCCAGTCCTGCCGTCCATGCTTGCGTAACCACACCAACACAGTCGACCGGCCCTGGATCCCATAACGCCGTTGAGCCTCTTTATAACTCAGTTCGCCCTTTTCAACCTGATCGACGACCGCCAATTTAAAGCTCAGCGTGTAATCACGCTGACTGCGCTTCTTTCCTGAATCCATTGGTTCCTCCTGAGGATAGGTCAGAAGGTGTAAACCTTATTCAGGACGAGACACCGAAAACGAAAAAGCCCGCGCAGCCTTCAACAGGCGGCGCGGGCTTTTTATGGCGCAACTGGTGTCAGTCACTACAAATACAGCTTACTTCTCTACAAACGCCCGCTCGATCAGGTAGTCACCCGGCTCGCGCATACGCGGCGAAACGGTCAGGCCGAAGCTGTTGAGCACTTCGCTGGTCTCGTCGAGCATGCTTGGGCTGCCGCACAGCATCGCGCGGTCATCCTGCGGGTTGATCGGTGGCAGGCCAATGTCGCGGAACAGCTTGCCGCTGCGCATCAGGTCGGTGAGTCGGCCTTCGTTCTCGAACGGCTCGCGGGTCACGGTCGGGTAGTAGATCAGCTTTTCACGCAGCGCTTCGCCGAAGAACTCGTTCTGTGGCAAGTGTTCGGTGATGAATTCGCGATAGGCGACTTCATTGACGTAACGCACGCCGTGGCACAGGATCACCTTTTCGAAGCGCTCATAGGTTTCTGGATCCTGGATGACGCTCATGAAAGGCGCCAGGCCGGTACCGGTGCTGAGCAGGTACAAATGCTTGCCAGGCTTGAGGTCGTCCAGTACCAGCGTGCCGGTAGGCTTCTTGCTGATGATGATCTCGTCGCCTTCCTTCAGGTGCTGCAACTGGGAAGTCAACGGACCGTCGGGAACCTTGATGCTGAAGAATTCGAGATGCTCTTCCCAGTTCGGGCTGGCAATCGAGTAAGCGCGCATAAGCGGGCGGCCGTTGGGCTGCTGCAGGCCGATCATCACGAACTGACCGTTCTCGAAGCGCAGGCCCGGATCGCGGGTGCACTTGAAGCTGAACAGAGTGTCGTTCCAGTGATGAACACTGAGGACACGCTCGTGGTTCATGTTGCTCATGTACGGGGGACTCCTGGAAATGATGCCTGCGCCGATAATCTGCGCAATTGCATCGCATTCTAATGGCGGCGACAATATCTGTTAAATGGATTATTAAGATAAGGGTTATCGGTTATATCGATATGCGATTTACTCTACGTCAACTTCAAGTCTTCGTCGCCGTCGCCCAGCAGGAAAGCGTGTCCCGTGCCGCGGGCCTGCTCAATCTGTCGCAATCGGCCGCCAGCACCTCCATCACTGAATTGGAGCGCCAATCCAGCTGCCAACTGTTCGATCGGGCCGGCAAGCGCCTGAGCCTCAACGCCTTGGGCAAGCAGTTGCTGCCCCAAGCCGTGGCGCTCCTGGACCAGGCCAAGGAGATCGAAGACTTGCTCAACGGCAAATCCGGTTTCGGCTCACTGGCGGTCGGCGCCACGCTGACCATTGGCAATTACCTGGCGACCCTGCTGATCGGTGGCTTCATGCAGCGTCATCCGGAAAGCCAGGTGAAGCTGCACGTGCAAAATACTGCCAATATCGTGCACCAGGTTGCCCATTATGAAATTGATCTGGGTCTAATCGAAGGCGACTGCAGCCATCCAGACATCGAGGTACAGAGCTGGGTCGAAGACGAATTGGTGGTATTCTGCGCGCCCCAGCATCCATTGGCCAAGCGTGGACAGGCGACCATGGAGGAGTTGACCCACGAGGCCTGGATCCTCCGTGAACAGGGTTCCGGAACGCGACTGACCTTCGACCAGGCCATGCGCCATCACCGCAGCGCACTGAATATTCGCTTGGAGCTGGAACACACCGAAGCGATCAAGCGCGCCGTGGAATCAGGCCTGGGGATTGGCTGCATCTCGCGCCTGGCCCTGCGTGACGCTTTCCGCCGCGGCAGTCTCGTCGCCGTGGAAACCCCGGACATGGACCTGGCGCGGCAGTTCTACTTCATCTGGCACAAGCAGAAATACCAGACCTCGGCCATGCGTGAATTCCTCGATCTCTGCCGGGCATTCACCGCAGGGGTCCAGCGCAGCGACGAGATCGTCCTGCCTGCCATCGCCTGACAGTCAGAGCAGTACCAAACCCCAGACCAAGGCAATCATCGTCAGGGCGACGAACTGGGCGGCGCTGCCCATGTCCTTGGCGTTCTTCGACAACGGGTGCCGCTCGAGGGAAATGCGGTCGATGGCCGCCTCCACCGCCGAGTTGAGCAACTCCACGATCAAGGCCAGCAGGCACACCGCGATCAACAGTGCCTGCTCGACGCGACTGACATCCAGGAAAAACGACAAAGGGATCAGGATAACGTTGAGCAGGACCAATTGACGGAACGCCGCTTCGCCTACAAAAGCTGCACGCAGCCCGTCCAGGGAATAGCCGGAGGCATTGAGGATGCGTTTCAGGCCGGTTTGGCCCTTGAAAGGTGACATAGGGTGGGCAACTGATCGAAAAGAGTGAAGAAACTACTGTAAACGCAGTCAAAAAAGCGTGAATTCAGGCGCTACGATTGGGGCGATATTGACTCAAGTTGTTGCAACAACAAGGCGGCCTGGGTCCGGGTGCGCACGTTCAATTTACGAAAGATCGCCGTAACGTGAGCTTTGATGGTGGCCTCCGACACATTCAGCTCATATGCGATCTGCTTGTTCAACAGTCCCTCGCACACCATGGTCAGCACCCTGAACTGCTGCGGCGTCAGGCTGGCCAGGCCTTCGCTGGCGGCCTTGGCTTCCTCGGACACACTCACCGCTTCGAACGCCTGCGGCGGCCAGGAAACATCGCCATCGAGCACGGCCTTCACTGCCCGTTGAATCATTTC
This sequence comes from Pseudomonas frederiksbergensis, assembly GCF_035751725.1. Classification (GTDB taxonomy): domain Bacteria; phylum Pseudomonadota; class Gammaproteobacteria; order Pseudomonadales; family Pseudomonadaceae; genus Aquipseudomonas; species Aquipseudomonas frederiksbergensis_A. The sequence goes on from NZ_CP142104.1 coordinate 4,635,276, forward strand.
CAGGGAACTGGATTTGGGGATGAACCCGCTGGCACCGAATTCGCGGGCCTTGACCATCACCGAGGCCTCTTCCTGGGCCGAGACCATCACCACCGGAATCTGCGGGTACTGCCCACGCAATAGCACCAGGCCTGAAAAACCATACGCGCCGGGCATGTTCAGGTCGAGCAGAACCAAGTCCCAATCGGCCTTTTCCGCCAGCCGGGCTTCCAATTCCGCGATGCTGGCCACCTCCGTCAACCGGACATCTGAACCAAGGCCCAGGGTCACCGCCTGATGCAACGCACTGCGAAAAAGCGGATGGTCATCGGCAATCAGGATTTCGTATGTGGCCATTTTTCAAATGATCCTGTTTTTAAGGCAGGCCCGATGCATTCGCGCCTCGCCATATAACTCAAGATACCGCCATTCGGCGCTATCTACAGGGGCACGTTCGACGCCAATCACAGCATCTTAAACTCCAGCCCGCACCCTGGTCGGCGCCAAGCATGCCCAGCGAAGCCGGGGTGGTCAAGCAGCACGGCCACCGCTGTCTCCAGTATGGGCCACTATTAGGCCAACAGTTCTTGAGCCGAGCGGACAAAGGGCAGTAATTCGGCATGGGCTGGCGTCGACACATCCACTTCCTGCTGGCGCTTGGCGCCCAGGTAATGCTGGCTGAAGACATCGAAATAGGCGTCCAGGGCCGATGCCGCGTCGCTATCCCCCGCCAATTCCAGGCACAGCGCCGCGACCTCGGCGGTGCACAGATGCTCACTGCGGGTCGAGCGCCGCAAGCGGTAGCGCGACAGCTTGTCGGGTAGCAGGCTCAAGATGGGCAGCCGATCAAAATAGGGACTCTTGCGGAACATCTTCCGCGCTTCGGTCCAAGTGGCATCCAGCAGGATGAACAAGGGACGCTTGCCCTGGGCGAGGTCAACCGTGTGCGTAACCCGCGACGGCTCGACATATTCCCCCGGGAACACCAGGTACGGTTGCCATTGCGGGTCGTTCAACAACGCCAGCAGTTGCTCATTGACGTCGGTACGCGACCAGATGAAGGCATGGTTATCGCGCACCACATCGGCAATCAGCCAACCCGTGTTGCTCGGCTTGAAGACTTCTTTATTGGTCATGATCAGGCAAACGCCGGAGCGGGTCTCGACACTTGGACGCCAGGCGCACAGGCAATGACTTTCGATTACCCGACACGCGCCGCAACGGGGCGCGCGCCACCCTCGGGCCTGGAGCGGCTTGATGCCTTCATCGACGCGCTGGTCGCGCAAACGGGCTACGGCGTTGGAAACAAGGCTCATCGCGGGCACTGCCCACAGACAGGAAAACTCGACACGAACAACACTCGGCAGGGCAAAGAAGGCCGGCAGTCTACCAGAGCGGGTAAACCTGTACCCTCCAACCCGGCTTCCCTATAATCGCCGCCACTGAACGCACAGTCACGTGACCGGTCGAACCACCAGTTACTGAACCAGGAGAGTTTCATGCTGCGCCTTATCGTTCCAACCGTTGCCGTTCTGCTGGCGACGTCCATCAGCGCTCAGGCCGCGTCGCTGAAAGAACTCGAGCTGAACAAGATGCTGCAGAACGTTGCCAAGGAAAGCAGCGTAGGCACGCCGCGGGCGATCAACGAAGAAATTCTCGATCAGGGCTACACCGTCGAAGGTACCGAACTGATCAACCATCTCAGCGTGCAAAGCAGTCATGCCCAGAAAATGCGCGCGGATCCCAAGGCGGTCTATTTCCAACTGGGCTCCACGGTGTGCACCAACCCGGGTTTCCGCAAGCTGATGGCCAAAGGCGCGACCATGCGCTACGAGTTCACCGAAGTGAAGACCAACCGCCCGGTTGCCACCGAACGCTTCCAGGAATCGGATTGCCCGAAACCGGCCAAGACCAAGAAATAATCACCCCGTGCGTGCGCGCCGCTGCTCTTCGTCGGCGCGCAGTTCCGCCACCAGCGCCTGCAAATAGCGTGAGCGCCATTCCCGGCCTTCCAGCCGACGGCAACATTCCTCTTCCAGGCTGACCCGATTGGCTTGAGCCGCTTCCAACAGCATCAGGTACAACTGCCCGTCGAGCTCCAGAGTTACTCTGGTCATCTCTCCCGCCTCCCTGCCCATCAATGCTTCATTTCATCGCGCGGACGCCCAGCCCTGGACGCCGAATTGCCTTGGCACGCCTGTTATTGAGTAAATCAGAGCGGTACGCACCCCGTCGGCGACCTGACGAGCGGTACGTTATCCGACGCCAGCGCTGACCCCATCGCGAGCGACCGATAACGGCAGGACTACAGTCAAAGTTGCAAACCTTCACATTCGAGCGCCATGATCTGGACAGCTAATATCAACGCTAAAGGCTAGATTCAAGGTATCGTTTTCCTACCGGGCAGAAAGAGGCTGCCCTCGCTGATACGCGACGTGTAACCGTTTTTCATCCAAGGGAAACAGCAGGACCCGTTGGATGGCTTGGCCGCCTTGCTGCACATTGCGTCGAGCCAGGTTAACGCCCGGGCACGCGCCCGGACTGACAACGGCACAGGAGGTGTCGTGGCCCTGACGAATCTCTCGTTGGAGCCGGGGGTTCTGTTCAGAAGGAGAAGCTGAATGCCGTACAAACCGAATGACCTGCTCAGCCGTCATTTTGAGAACCATGGCCACGACCTCACCCGCAAGGTCGAAGAGCAACTCAACCTGGTGTCACCCAACAGTCCCAACCTCCCCATCTACCGCGACATGATCCTGACCGTGCTGCGCATGGCCCAGGAAGATCACAATCGCTGGAATGCCAAGATCACGCTCCAGGCCCTGCGGGAACTGGAACACGCATTTCGCACGCTGGAACAATTCAAGGGTCGCCGCAAGGTCACGGTCTTTGGCTCGGCCCGAACGCCCATCGAGCATCCGTTGTATGGGCTGGCACGCGAACTGGGCGCGGCGCTGGCTCGTTCGGACATGATGGTGATCACTGGCGCGGGCGGCGGCATCATGGCTGCGGCCCATGAAGGCGCAGGCCGGGAACATAGCCTGGGATTCAACATCACCCTGCCCTTCGAACAGCATGGGAACCCGACCGTCGAGGGCACGCAGAACCTGCTGCCGTTCCACTTTTTCTTCACTCGCAAGCTTTTCTTCGTCAAGGAAGCCGATGCCTTGGTGCTCTGCCCGGGTGGTTTCGGCACCCTTGACGAAGCATTGGAGGTCCTGACGCTGGTGCAGACGGGCAAAAGCCCATTGGTGCCGGTGGTGCTATTGGACGCGCCCGGAGGCAAGTTCTGGCAAGGCGCGCTGCATTTCATCCGAGAACAACTGGAGGAAAACCGCTACATCCTGCCGACCGACATGAAATTGATGCGCCTGGTGTATAGCGCCGAAGACGCCGTGGAGGAAATCAACCAGTTCTACCGCAACTTCCATTCCAGCCGCTGGCTCAAGCATCAGTTCGTGATTCGCATGAATCACAAGCTGAATGAACAGGCGTTGCAACAAATGCAGGTCGAATTCGCCGACCTGTGCTTGAACGATTGCTTCCATCAGCATGCCTATAGCGGCGAAGAACCCGAGGAAGCGCCTTTCAGCCATCTGACGCGACTGGCATTTACGTTCAATGCCCGAGACCATGGCCGCCTAAGGGAGTTGGTGGATTACATCAACCTCCCGGAAAACTGGGCGCAACCCGCCACCAAGGCTCATCCCCTCACCTGGGAGCCGATCAAGGTGACGTGAGCCCATAAAAAACGGCCCGCTATCGAAATAGCGGGCCGTTTTTGTTTAGTCATCCGTGCTGCGACCGCTGAACAAGCGATTGATCATTTCCATGGAGTAGCCTCGATACGCCAGGAAACGGCCTTGCTTGGCTCGCTCCCGCGCGTCGACAGGCAGATGCCCAGAAAACTTGCGGCGCCACGTGTCGGTTAACTGTTCCTGCCAATCGATACCGCTTTCGCGCAACGCAAGTTCGACATCCGCTCTTTGCAAGCCACGCTGGCCAAGTTCCTCGCGGATCCGCATCGGACCATAGCCGGAGCGGGCGCGATAAGAGACAAAGCTCTCAAGATACCGCGCTTCCGACAAAAGCCCCTCTTCCGTCAAACGGTCAAGGGCGGTGTCGATCAACTCATCAGGAGCGCCGCGCTGACGCAGCTTACGCGTCAGCTCGACTCGTCCGTGCTCGCGCCTAGCGAGCAAGTCCATCGCGGTTCGCCGCACCGCGACGAGGGTATCGAGTACGGCGGTCATCGGATCGGTCAGATATCGGCGTCAGCCATGTCATCGGCGGTCTCGCGATTAGCCACGGACTTGACGTCTGCGACCGGGCTCAACAGCTTGTCGCGCAGCTGCTTCTCGAGGGCCGCCGCGACTTCCGGATTGTCCGCCAGGAACTTGGCCGAGTTGGCCTTGCCCTGACCGATCTTGGTACCGTTGTAGGCATACCAGGCGCCAGACTTCTCTACGAAACCGTGCAGCACACCCAGGTCGATCATCTCGCCGTTGAGGTAGATGCCCTTGCCGTACAGAATCTGGAATTCAGCCTGACGGAACGGTGATGCAACCTTGTTCTTCACGACCTTGACGCGGGTTTCGCTGCCGACAACCTCATCACCTTCTTTCACCGCGCCAGTGCGGCGGATGTCGAGGCGAACCGAGGCGTAGAACTTCAACGCGTTGCCACCGGTGGTGGTTTCAGGGCTGCCGAACATCACGCCGATCTTCATGCGGATCTGGTTGATGAAGATCACCAGGCAGTTGGCGTTCTTGATGTTACCGGTGATCTTGCGCAGGGCCTGGGACATCAGGCGAGCCTGGAGGCCCACGTGCATGTCGCCCATTTCACCTTCGATTTCAGCCTTCGGCACCAATGCCGCCACGGAGTCGACGATGATCACGTCAACCGCGTTGGAACGCACCAGCATGTCGGTGATTTCCAGGGCTTGTTCGCCGGTGTCCGGCTGGGAAACCAGCAGGTCGTCGACGTTGACACCCAGTTTGCCGGCGTATTCCGGGTCCAGGGCGTGTTCGGCGTCGACGAAGGCGCAGGTCGCGCCGGCTTTCTGGGCCTGGGCGATCACGGACAGGGTCAGCGTGGTTTTACCGGAGGATTCAGGACCGTAGATTTCAACAATACGACCTTTTGGCAAGCCGCCGATGCCAAGCGCGATGTCCAGGCCCAGGGAGCCGGTGGAGATGGAAGGAATAGCCTGGCGGTCCTGATCGCCCATACGCATTACGGCACCCTTGCCGAATTGACGTTCGATCTGACCCAAGGCCGCAGCCAAGGCTTTCTTCTTGTTGTCGTCCATTAAAGTCCTCACGTAATCAATAAGGCCTGGCGGCCAACACCTGTATAAGTAGCCAGTATTATTCCACAGCGATCAGGGATCGCCTACCCCTGATTTGAGATTTCTGCGGTGGCATGTTGTAACAGCCCGTCTAGCGCGGCCTTCACCGTTTGTCGGCGGACCTCGTCGCGGTTGCCCGGAAAGAATCGCTGCTCACTAAATACCGCCTCGCCAACGCCCCAGGCGAGCCACACGGTGCCCACCGGCTTGGTCGGCGAGCCCCCGTCCGGCCCGGCCACGCCGCTGACCGCCACGGCAAAGCGCGCCAGGCTTTGTCGCTGGGCGCCCCGCACCATGGCCTCCACCACCTCGCGACTGACCGCACCGACTTTTTCGAACAGCTCGCCGGGCACACCCAACTGCTGGGTCTTCTGGCGATTGGAATACGTGACGAAACCGGCCTCGAACCAGGCCGAACTCCCCGGTATCCGGGTGATCGCCTCGGCAATTCCGCCACCGGTGCAGGACTCGGCGGTGGTGACATGGGCATTGAGCAATTGCAAGCGCCTGCCCAGTTCAGCGGCCAACTCGGTAATGTCGTCCATGATGCTCTCCTGATTCGACGCGACTGGCGCCTACCGTACACGAGCATTCGAAGCATGCAAGGCTCGGCGGATTACTGGCGTAGGGCCCTCACATAGGCCTGGCAGGCCTGCAAGGCGATCAGTCCGCGGTCACCCTCGTCGGTGATGGCGATAATTCGTTGAGCATGCGCCGGGTCAAGTCGGGCGCGTGGGGCGCCATGATCCACGCCGCCGGTGCGGGGGGCGGCAGGCACTGCACAACCGGCGGCAACATCGTCGGCGTCGAGGAGGACTGACAGCCGGACATCGGCAGTAGCAAGGCGATCGCGCAGGCGATCCTGGTCACGTTGGGCATCGCTCAGGGCTCGGTAATGGGTTTGTTCACTGCTGGATAGTTGTTTTTCCAGGACCAGGCGTTTGTCCTGCTCGACCTTCTGCTGCACCGCAGCCGCCTGGGTGATTTGATTCAGGGTTTCGGCCTGGGCCTGTGCGAGCCGGGCCAGTTGCTGAGCGTAACGCCAGTCCTGGAACCGCCACGCAAGCAGCGCCGGACCGCCGGCCAGCAGCCCGAGCAACACGACAACGCCCACGGCACGTGACGAAAAAGGCATCATGCCGAAGGTTGGCATAACACCGCCTTCGCCCGCGCCCAGAGTTGCAGGCGATCCTCCAAGCCGTTCAAGCCGCCGTTGATACGGCGGGTGATGCTGTTGAACTGGTCACGGTCGGCCAGTTCGTTCAAGCCACCCTGCTCCCAGAACCAGGCGGCAGACTCGGTGGCCCATTGCGGTTGCTCCAGCAGCTGCGGCAACGCCAGCAGGCGTTCGTCACCGAACAACCCCTGACTGCAACGCAGGTAATTGTCGCGGCCGGTAATCTGGATCAATCCCCGACCGCGATACCTTTGGCCGTCACCGTCGGCCTCGGGCGAGTTGCCCAGGCGAACGGCCAAGGTTCCGGTGTCGTATTTGCTCAGGTATTGCTCGCTGCCCAACTCCCGCACATAGCGCAATTGCCCGGACTCATGACCGACCTGGGCGAGGAATGCGGCCATGCGCTTGGGTGTGTCGATGCGATGGCGCGACATGGCGGTGTTCAACGCAGGAATAAAAATGCCCGCTTGGGCGCGGGCGTTGGGCATGATGTTGATGAGTTGCTGTTGGGTAAGGTCCATGTTCAGGTCATCGCAGGTACATGATCAAAGCTGTCCGACCAGCCAGGACGGCGTGACCGGACGATATTCAATGGTTGGAAAATGCTCATCTTGGGGCCAGTCCCTCAGCGCCCGGCGATAAGCCTGGAGTTGCGTGTACTGCGTCTGATCCAGCGTCGTACCGCCGCCGTCGTCCATTTCGTCGCGATCCCTTGCGATGAGGCGGTCGGTTGCTGTGAGCTGGGCGTTACGCCACGCATATTCGTTTTCCGATGCATGGGCCTGTGTCAGAGCGGGAGGATCGACGAGAATCGGATAACCATTGTCGGGGTTGGCTGCAACACACTTGGGCGAAACTGCGAGTTGCTGAAGAAGCGAGAGCCAGTAAGCCTTGGGAATTTCAATCACATCACCGGGAATATCGGAATGATTGATGCAGGGAACATACGCTCCGCAAGTGCTTGGACTGAACAATAAGGTAAGTTCATTCATTTAATAACCCTTCGCAAAGTATGTAATGCCCCAACCTGCTCCCAGGTGTCCCAGATGGTCTCGGGCCTTCAGGCGCACGCCTTGCCGGGTTGCGGTTCCACCCACCATTATCACCGTGGCTATATCACCGCCTACATGGTTCGCGACAACCGACACAAAGGCGTTGGGAAAGGAAATAGGAAAAGTAACGAACACTTCCCCATTGGCATCTGTTACGCCGTAACCCCACTGATCGATGTTTCCACTTGCGTACCTTTGGTAACCCGGATTGCCCAACTGGCCTGAAAACATTGAGGTGTATTTCAAAAGGACGGTGCCGCCTATCAACCGCCATTGATTGTCCAGTTTGACGAATTCCGCCGTTTCACCACGGCCCAACTCAATGGGGCCGAGCGCTGAGGACGAGGGCCCTAGCGTATCGGTAGGCGAGGCTGCCGATACGTTCACAACAGCCCCTACGTTGATCAATGTAAGTGTCGCCCCATGTAGGATTCCCGCTGTACTGGGCAGCGTGACGTTGATTGCCGTAGTGCTGGCAAAACTGACGGCTGCGCCAATATGGGTTTGTGTCAGCGCCGTACTGACCGCATAAGCAAAAAAGCTGGAATACTGAACGCCACTGCGTTTTACAAACTCCGTGGTAGCCACGGATCTATCATTATCAAACTGGGGAGCGGTGGTGAATAATCCGCTGCTACGCAAAGCCGTCAACAGCTGGTTATCCAATTGTTCCGACGGCGTTAGTCCTGCTGCTTGAATGACACTCAGCAACTCCTGCGTCACACCATTGCCCCAACTAGCGGGAATCAGGGAGCCTGGCGTACCTGCCCTGGGATCTTCGTCCACGAACCTGCCGTTAGACAAACCCGCACTGGGTATGCTTTTTGGGTAATCCAATTTTTATTTCCAGATTGGCCGGCGATCAAAATGAAGGCGATATAGAGCCTCAACGTTAATGCGCAGTGGCACGATAAATTAAGAAAGTTTTGATGTTCTGCCGTGGGTTGCTTAAGCGGCCGGCTCGGGCATGACAGGCCAGATGATATCGGTAGGAAAACCGGCCTGATGCTGGATGCGATTCAATTCAACGCTATAGAGTTTCCACTCCATGAGCGCCAGTTGTTCCTGGTCGTTGGCGTCGCCGATGTCTTCGGCGTATTGCAAAGGAGCAATCCTTTGAACGGCCTCACGCAGTAATTTATCGCGTTTTGCCAAGGCTTCCCGTTTGAGATCAGCCCGCTGTTGCGCCTCATCAAATACCCACATATTCTCTCGCCACACATGGTAACTACCCGGCCAGGGTTCGGCTGTGTAGGTATCTGGCAACTCACCGAACTCGGTCCACTCCAGAAGAGCGCCGTTGTCCTTGCGATACACCAAGCCACGCCAGTCCACCATTTCTCTCGGAACTCCGTTCACCATGACCCAGGAATGATGCTCTTGGGCCGGGGGTAGTTCAAAGGAAAGTTGAATGCCGTTGCCGGGGATCTGAATGCCCATCCCAGGGGTCACGGAAAGCTCTACCGGCCCCGATAGCACACCGGCTGCGTCAAACAGATAAATAAACATGGTCACCTCAGATCAATTTGATTCGGGCGGGATAGGCGATATTCCTGGGACGGGTTTCAGTGCCGAAACTCCCGATATTGCCTACCATCTCCGGGCCGGAAAAGAACAATGGATTGGGATAAGTCGTACCGACTATCCCTGTTGCAGGCGCGGCATTGACGTCACGGGTGACGTCCCAAGACGCATCAGCAATAGCAGGACCAGGGCGGTTAGCACTGCCCGAGCTGGTGGGCAAATAATGGTTGTGGCTTTCAAGGGCATACATCTGTCTGCTGCCCGCCGAACGGTCAATATCCACGCCTCGGGCTTCGTCCAACACGCGCAAGAACTCGCCGCGAATATCAGGAATCCGGAACGTGGTGGCGCCATCACCGCTCGTCCACGCGCCTTCATTTCCCGACCTGCTGGCTTCGTTCACTAACGCACCGGACAATTGCGCGTAATCCCACAACCACGGCCAATCACTACGCACCAGCAAATTTCCATTCAGCACCGCATACCCACCGGGAATGACCTGACGCGTGCACTCAAAGGAAATACGCCCCAAGGCCGTCGCATCGAACCGCCCCACCGGCCACCAAACCCCAGCTTCATCACTGCGCAGATGCCACCAGTCACCCCCGCCCATCAGCACCAGAAACAGATAGCCATTGGCCGCCAAATGGGTATGAAAGCGAATTCTGTCGCTACCGGAGGCCCGTACTGTCAAACGGTTACCGCTGTTATCCACACGCCGCACAATCACATCACGAATGCCAAGCGCCGCATTGGCCGCAGGAAGCGTCACTGTGTTCGCACCAGCACTGGCATCAATCAGCACAAGCCCCAGCTCGTCGGGCGCCAACGATTTAGAAGCCGTTAACCGCGTCACCACCGACCGCATCGGGCTGCTACGCCCGAGAATAGCCTGCAACGCCTTGATCAACTGGCCGGTGTCCGCTTCAGACGGTGTGATGCCAGCGGCGGAGATCACGCCCAGGATCTCCTGGGTGACGCTATTGCCCCAGACCGCCGGAATCAGCGATCCGGGCGTGCCCGCCAGCGGATTTTCATCCACGAACCGCCCGTTCACCAGCCCGACGCTGGGAACACTTTTCGGATAATCCATGTTTTGTTTCTCTCTATGAGACGGTGCTTAAATCTGAAGGGGAAATGCTCGGATGGTCACAAGCACATCATCAGCGACTTGAGCCGCAAGATCGGCCTTGCCCTTGGCCATGTGCGCACGAATCTGTGCCTTGGCTTTAAGGCGCAGCTCGCGAAGCGCCACCAGGTTCGCGTCGAATTCAGCGGCCTTGGCGAGGATTTGATCCGCCGCCTGCCTAGCTGTACGCCCTTTGACGATCCAAGCGGAAACCGACAACGGCACCGCTTTTTTCGGGTAGCCCTGGTCCTTGAAGGCCTGCGCCTCCAGGGCGGCTTGTTGGTACTCCAAGGCACGCAGGGGATCACCGGCCAACGTGCGACGGGCATGGTCGGCAGCGGCATCTACCCTGGTGCACAGGCGTTCGGCTTCCTGATGCAACTGCTCGGCAGCATTCTCTTCGCAAAGCACCCAGGTATCGCCCATCCAGATATGAGCGGAGGAAGGCGCAGGCGGACGAAGTCCATCTTCGTACTGGTGCAGCTCTTGAATGACTTTCATCGGATCAGCTCCCAGGACAGGTGGACATTGACTGCGTTGGTAAAATTGATGCCTATGCCGACGCTGTAATCGGTCAACGCCTGGTGCCCCTTGATTCCCATGCTCAACAGCAATTCATCACTGTCTGCTGTGGTGGCGCCCAATGTGTGCTCGGCCTGATAGCACTGCCATAGCGAACGTAATTGGGTATGGTCAAAACTGGCCGTGACCGTGGAGACGGTCACGTCACTGACAACGTTATTGGAGAACAGCACGCACATCGACGGGCTTGCCCAGCCCGCTGCATTGTTGCCCGGAGTTGTTGCGACGGGCGACAGATAGCTGTAATTGCCGCCAACCCACCCGGCCTGAACAAACGCTAACGAAGTCACAGTGTTCGAAACAGGCGTCGGATTACCCGCTACCAGCCGCGCCGCACGCGCATGAGGATCCAGCGGCAGATAAACCACCCCCGTTCCATTCACCGTTTGCGTCCAGCTCAACTGAGCACGGTTATAGATCGTACGAATCGTCGGCAACGAGCCCGGCGCCCCAGTTATTACCCAGGCCAGGCACATATCCAGCGGCGTGGACGCAAACCCGCCACCGGATGCACCGTTGACAGTGCCCTTCATGGACTCCGGTGCCGGGTCATACAAACTTCCACGCTGCATATAGAACGTCAGCGCATCACCGATCACCTGCGCTCTTAGAAAATAGCTGGCGCTGGGCAACAAATCGGCGCTGCTCCAAGCCGTCGTCATGAAGGTTCGTGATCGGCCCAAGCGTCCGCTCACCACCTCTTGCCCGATACTGATATATACGCCCGCCGGAATCGAGACACGCCCGCCGCTGGTTGAGAGCGCCGTTGGTGTGACGGCCATACGCGCGTCGGGTGTGGCGATCGTTGGCAGCGGCAACGCTGCGATCGGCAGCGCCAGATCCTGGTTCCAGCCCTTGGCGGTGACCGACTGGATCGCCGCGAGCAATTGATCATTTCTGGTTTCATCTGGCGTCAGGTCTCCCGCCTTGATGACGTTCACGATCTCCTGCGTCACCCCATTTCCCCAATCCGCCGGAATCAAAGATCCCGGCGTCCCGGTCAATGGGTTTTCATCAACGAACTTCCCATTCACCAACCCGGCGCTGGGCACACTCTTTGGATAATCCATCCGTCTACTCCCTAGTCATAATTGATGTGGACCTTGGTATGCGCCGGTGCACTGCGGTGGATCAGGCATTCCAAGGCCGAGCCTGGGTTGACGCCAAACCGTTCGCCCCAGTAGCTGGCGCCAAAGCGACGACCCAGCAGTAGGCGGCCGCCGGTGTTGAGGGTCCACATGAATTGCGCCTGCCAAGTGCCGAAATGCGCCTCGCCGAAACGTGCGCGGCCCATGCGGGGCGCCTTGAGTTCGGTGATTGTTGCGTTGGGATAACCCTGGCTCTTGGCGATTTCCACGTAATAGGCAATGGCCTGGCTGCCCACCGCCAACAACCGTCGACGCACCGCCAGGCGACGATCGTCATACAGCGGCGTAGCGCCAAGACACGGATCCGGCAGATTCATCACCCGCTCCCAGTCCGGCACCAGCTCACTCACCCCCGCCGGGTCCATTTCGTTGAGCAAGTCGGCGGCTCGGGCGTCGAGGCGGGCCAGTTCCTGGGCGATGCCTTGCAGCACTTCGTCCAGTTCCGGCACGCGCTCGGGGTCCCAGGCCGGGCCGCTGGGCAGCAGGCTGCGCAGTTGGGCCTGGTACTGTTCGGCGGTTCTTATGCCAGCCATGTGCAGCCTCCGAACGTCAGCAACTGGTTGCTGGCGGCAACGACGTCGGCGACCGGCGCGCTGAGTTTGTGGTCGGTTTCGCCAGTGGCGCTGCTGATGGCTTCGGCGATATGACTCAGCAACAGCGTTTCGCCGAGGCCGGCTTCGCGGTTATGCAAGTCACGCAGTTGGGCTTCGATGGCGGCCCGCACGGCGCTGGTGTCAGGGGTGATGCGCAGGCGGTAGTTCACCGGCACTTGCGTTGGCGCCAGCACATGGAGCTCGGCGGTCACCGGACGCAAGGGCTCGATATAGGCCCGCACCTCTTCTAGTTGCTCGGCGTTGGGAATCGGTTGCGGATCGTCGTCGCGCATCACGAACAGGCCGACGGTGCCCGGCCCCAGGTAGCTGCCACGGCACCAGGCGCGGGTGATGCCCGGGCATTCCAGGGCCCAGGTTTCATAGTCCTGGGCCGAACCGCCATGGGGAATGACGCGATAGGAACGGATCACCCTGGCCCGCAGGGATTCAAGACTTTCCCGGGCAACACCGCCGGTCAACCCTGGCGCCAGCACGGTGAAGCTGCTGCCGATGCCCAGCAACGGCTGCACGGGCGTCAACACCAGGCCGGCATCGGCATTGCCCACGCTACCGGCGTCCAGTGCCGCGATGTCGGCGGTGTTCAGGCCAGCGCTGGTGGTGCGGGCGGTGGTCACTTTATACGTACGGCCATCGCTCGATTGCAACAGCGTGTCGACGTCCAGCACTCTGCCTGCCGTAGCGGTGAAGCTGACACTGCCCGTGGCCACCTGGGCGGCCTTGCGCGCCTGGTTCAGGCGCAGGGCGGCGATGCGTTCCAGGGTGGACTCATCGGCCTTGTCCGGCAGGATCTGCTCGGCGATCCAATCCAGGTAGCCATACAGGCCATAGGCAGCGCCGCCAAGGGTGCGGGCCAGCACTTGGGCATCGGACTGGCGCAGCGAATCGCTGGCCAGGTCGCTTTGGGCGCGTTTGATCAGCACCGGCAGCGAAGGGGTTTCAAACGGCATAGGTCACCTGCCAACTGTGGTCGGGGTTGATGTCCAGGCGCTCGCCGTCAGCCAGGGTCAGGACCGTGCGCAGGTTCAGGCGCTGGGCGTCGAGGCGTTCGCTGATGATGTCGATAGCGCTGCAATGCCCGTCGTCGATCAGCCATTGCAGGGCTTCGTGGGCGTAGAACTCAGCGTCGAGTTGGGTCTGGCGGGTCAACTTGACCCTTCGCAACAGCCACAGTCGCGAGCCGATGCGGTCGTCGGCAACGGTGGGAAAGGTGTCGCCCCACCAGCCGTAACGCTCCTCGTCATCGACGGCATCGTCATCAGCGGCGCGGCGCCAAGTGAACAAGCTGATCAGCACCGAACGGGTCAGCGCGGCGTGCAGGTTCTGGCTGATGAACATCATTGGCCTCCCGCCGGCGCGCCGGTCTGGCCGGTGCCGGCCTGTACGCCGACATGCACGTGTTTGATCTGGCTGATCCCGCCGGCGACCTGATCGCCCTGGGAGACGATCTTGCCGGTGTGGTTGATGACCGGGCTGTCGATGTTCACCGCGCTGCTGGCGCGGATGTTCAGCGTTGCGGTCTGGATGTCGATGACCCGGCCGCGCTTGAAATGGAGCTTGTCGCCTTCATCGGTGTAGAGGGCCACTTCGCCTGGGGCCAGGGCCTGGAGACGGAACCGGCGGTCGGCGACCACCAGGACCACGGCATGGGAACGATCGCCCCCCAGGAACGTGGCGATGCCTTCGGCGCCGGCCAGTGGGTTGCTGGTGAAACCGTAGGGTTCGAAGTGCTCCATGTCGTCGTTCACTTCGCCGGCGGTGAGGCGCATTTGCAGCGATTGCAACTTGGTGGCCGAGTGGGCGAGCACGACAGTGCCGCGCGCCAGGAGGCGGGTCAGTAGGCTCATTGAGGTTTTCCTTCGGAATCAGGTTTAACAGCAGGACACGGTGAGCGCAGGCTCACGCCTTCGGCGGCACCGGGTTCGCGTCGAACGTATGGGGCGGCGCAACTTGCAGGGTGGTGACGGAGCCTTGTGCCGACAGTGAGTAGGTCACTTTGGAAATCAGCATGTCGCCATCGAACCCCAATACCGGATCGATCACTCGCACCAAGGTGTTGTGCCGCCACAGATCGCCGTTGGCCTGGCGCCAGCCTTGCACGCGATAGGTGGTGGCCAGGGCCCTGCCGCTGCGGATGGCGCTTTCCCAATCGGCCCGTTGCTGGGCGAGTTCGAAGGTCAATTGCGCTGCTTCGCTGATCACCGTGACCCGCTTGCGCTTGAAGCCCAGATCGGTAGCGGTGCCCGCGACTTCGCTCACCGCCGCCCCGCTCTGCTCGTCGTTGCCCTTGTGCTGGCCGATGACTCGGTATTCGGAGAACACCTGGCTGTAATCCATCGGTGCGTTGCCCGACAGGATGTTCTTGCCCAACTCCAACACATCACTGGCCCGCCCACCGCTGCCGGGCTTGGCCAACAGCACACGCCCTTGGGCATCGTCGGTGGAGAACACGCGGAACAACGTCAGCAATCGGTCGATGGACTGAAAGACCGTTTCCCCCGGCACGATACTGTGTTCGCTCAGCCGCGCGGTTTCGGGGATCTCACTGACCACACCCACGCCATATTGCGCCGCCAAGGCCTGGACGATGCTCAGCAGCGTTTGCCCGCGCCATTGGCTCGGGCGATTGATGGCCGCGCAGTCCACCAGGTCCTGGGTTTTCGAGCCACCTTCAATGCTCAGGCTGATCTGCCGGCCGTCATAGCTGACCGGTGCCTTGAACACATAGCCGCTGAGGACCAGGTCGGCACCGATGCGCACCTGGCATTCATCGCCCGGACGGATCGGCACCGCTTGGGTCTGCCCCGGCCACTGCCAGGTGATGTCCAGTTTGAAGGTGCGGAATTGGCGCTCCAGGTCCGCACTGATTTCCACGCTTTTCCAGCCGCCGTAATCCAGCCCGCCGACAGTCAGCGAGACGGCATTATCGAGCTCATCCATGGTTTATTCCCCCGAGACTTTCAGGTCATTGGGCGGCAGGAAACCAGGATGGGCGACGCCGTTACGCTGGGTCACTTCGGTCACTCGCGTGGCATCGGCGAATTGCTGATAGGCCACCACCAACGCCGGCAGGCTTTGCTTGAACGACAGGCTGATCAGCCTCACGCCCGAAGACGCCACCGCCGTCAGGTGCGCGGCCATTTGCTGACGCAGGTTGTTCATCGCCTGGTAGTGCTCCGGGTCAGCCTTGAGCGAGGCTTGCCAGATCGCATCGTTCAAGGCATCGCGCAACGCCAGTACGTCGTCGGCGACCGGAACGTCCCGGCGCTGGACCGGTTGCACGGCCTGCTGCGCCACTGAAGGCGTGGCGCCCAACTTGACCGCGGGCGCCGCCACCGGCATCGCCGCAATCCATTGCGCGGCCTGCACCAGCAAGGTGTCCTGCACTAGGTTGGCGACAGCCTGGGCCGCCGCCGTGGTGTCCTTGCCGGTGGTCAGTTTGGGCGCGTCGGACTTGCCAATGGCCTCCACCTGTTGCGACACGCTGGCAATCACACCGCGATAGCCGTCACGGGCAAAGTCCTTCAGTTCGCGGATGTCGCCCAGCAACCCCTTGAACTCGGCCACCACTTCCTTGGGCAATTCTTTCACCGCCTTGACCAGATCGCTGAGTTGCCGATAGGTCTCGATCAGCGGTTTGAGCTCCTGCTCGATCACGCCGTAGATGTCCTTGAGGCTGTTGCGCAGGTCCGCAATGCCGATCCGCGCGGCCTTGATCAAGGTCATGGCGTCTTCGAAGCGTCGCACGGCCGACCCCAGGAAGCTGTCGGCCGAGACCAGCAACAATTTCTGGCTATTGATCGTGGCCGAGGGAAAAGGCAGCGGTTGGTCGGGGTAGAACTTCAGGGCGAACGTCACCAGCCCGCCGTCCTGGCGGGTCTGGGTCATGTCGCACTCGCCGACCTTGACCTGCAGGCGTCCCAGCCACGGGTGCACCAGCTCGCCACTGCCCTGCTCCAAGGCCTTGAGCAGCTTGTCGCGCTGCTCCAGGCAATCGGGGCCGACGATGAACGCGGTCAGCTCATGAATCTTCGCCTGCTGGCCGAGCCCTTCGAAAAACGGCTGGTCGCGCTGTGGGTATTCATGCAGTTGGCCCTTGTGGCCAACCGGGGTTTTCGCCTGGTCGACCCAGAACCCGACGCCACGAAACGACGCCGGCAACAAACGATCACGCCAGCTCATTGGAGCCTCCTGTGGAAAGTGAGCGATAGCCGATGCGCGAACTCACCGCCAGGGCCGGTTGATTGGTCTGCGGGGGATCGGCGCGCAACCCGGCCGGCGCGTTTTCGAAGCGCACGGTCAGGCCGCCTTCGAGTTGCGTGCGGTTGTTGGCGGCGCTTTGTTGCACCAGATGGCTGGAAGTTTGCGGCAACGCCCCAGGTGCCAATGACGTTTTCACAGGAGCCAGGCTCGAAGGCTGGTCGCCGGCCCCGCCAAAAAACGCCGGCGCCAACTCGCCCTTGCCTTCGGCATTGGTGGCGCGTTGCGCCTCGGTCAGTCCTTCGACCTTGCCAGTAAACGAGGTGATCATTTCGCCAAAGCCGCCGTTGAAAAACGCCTTGATCGGCGCGATCACCGCCTGCAACTCGTTCCACCACTGGCTGAACCACTCGCCCACCGGCCCCCATTGTCGAGTCAGGCCCTCGATGGGCGACCAGTCGAACAGACCGCTGAACACCGCCAGCATGATCGACACCTGGTTGCGGATGCCTTCCCAGATCCCGGCGAAGACCTCGCCGATCGTGCCCCAGTTGGCCATGATCAATCCCAGCGGCGTCCAGTCGAACAGGCCTTTAAGGGCGTCCATCACCGGCACGGTCAAGGCTTTGAGCAGATCCCAGATCGCCGCGAACAAGCCGGTCAGGGGCGCCCAATTGGCAACAATCAAACCCAAGGGTGACCAGGCGAACAGCGTCTGCATGAAACCGATGACCGGCGTTGCCGCCGCCACGATCACATTCCAGAGCGCGCCGAAAAAACCGCTGATCGGCCCCCAATTGCTGATCACCTGCCCCATCGGGGTGTAGGCGAACATCGTCTTGAAGAACTCGACCATCGGCAGCACGATCGGCGCGAGCCGTTGCCAGAGCCCGGCAAAAAACGCCGAGATCGGCGTCCAGTGGGCGATGATCATCCCTGCCGCCAAGGCGATGCCCATGGCAATCAAGCTGATGGGGTTCATCTTCATGGCCAGGCTGACCACTTCCATGGCCTGGCTCGCGCCGCTGACCGCGGTCTGGATCGCGTTGAACGCGACAACGCCCGTCGCCAGGCCCTGGACCAGTTGAGGGTTGTCCTGCAGCACCTGGGCCACGCTGCTGACCATCGGTTGCAAGGCGACCGCCACCGTGTTCACCGCAGGCCCCAGCGCCGAACCGAATTGCACCGACACGTTGCTGATGGAAGTCTTCAATCCATCCAGGCTTTGTGCCGCCACACGAGGCGCTTCGGGCGCCTGCAGGGCGCTGGCCGCCGCGTTCACCGCGCCGACTTCACCCTTGAAGGCCAGCGCCGACTTGAGCCCGTCCATGAACGGTTGGGCCAGGCCGCCGCTGGGCAGCAGCGCGGAAATGTCCAGGCTGCCCAACCCCGTGGCATCGAGGTTCTGCTTGAAACCCGCGACCTTCGCACGAAGGCTCGCGAGCTTGGGTGACAGCTCGTCGATGCCCGTCAGCAGCACTGCTTTTTTCTCTACCTTTTCTGTGTCTGCCATCACTGCACCTGCTGCATCGCATTGATCCGTTGCGCGTGCTCCAAGGATTCCCGGAGCACGTCCAGTGGCCTGGCCATCATCTGTTCGGGGTCAACCTTCCAGAACCAGGCCAGGTCATAGGCGGCGGCGATCAGGTCGCCGATGGCCGCGACGCCGCACTCATGAAAAAACTCGCGACGGCCCAGCTCAAGGCATTGAGGTCAGCCAGGTCCAACTGGTTGACCGACGACGGCGGGATACCGGCGCACACCGCGATGTATTTGGCCGCGACGTCCATGTCCAGGCTCACCTCCTCGCTCTTGTCGATCTTGTACGGCAGCGCCTTGATCGCCCGGACTTCCTGCACCGTCGGACGGCGCAGGGTCAGCTCGCTCAACGGCTCGCCGTGGGCCTCGATGGCCACCCTCAAGGTCACGACGTCAGTCATTGCCAGGTCCCCTTGATGCCTTCGAATTTCAGCTCGATGGTGGCGTCGTCGCCCTTGGATACCGGTTCTTCCACCAGGTAGGCGCCGGCCAGCACGTAGACCTTGCCGTTGTTGAATTCGCAGGTGACGGTCATGTCGGTGCCAGCCACCAGTTGCTTGAGCGGGAAGTCCGCGGTGTGCAGTGCCGTCACCTTGAACGACGGGGCGATGTCGGTTTCCTTGTAGAAACCCGGTACGACGGTTTCGCGTTTGGTGAACATCAGTGGCGCTTCGCAGCCGCCATTGATGGTCAGTTGAGCGCCGTCCACTTTGACGTAGCAGGTGCCCGCAATCAGTTGACCCATGGTGTTTCTCCCTTCAAATAAAAAGCCCACGCGAGGTGGGCTGAGTTCATCCGACTGAGTGCTACCGTCAGGCAGCAGCGTCGTATTGCAGGCGGAATTGGTTGAGCAGCGCGAACACCCGCAGGCCGTTGATGTAGTCAGGCGGGAACAGCACATTGATCCGGCTCGGATCCTGGCTGTCACGCTCGACGATCAGGTGCTCGGCGAACAGCTCGGCGTTTTCCACATGGCCTTCCAGTTCGAGCTTGGCGTATTGCGCGATCAACTCGCCGCGGATGGTGCTCGGGGTCACGATGGGCTGGCCGGCGCCGAAACGGGTACCGTCCGAGGCCAGTTTGTGGCGACCGTACTTGCTGGTAATCACGCTTTGCAGGCGGCGAACAATGAATGCCGACTGGTGCATGGTTTCACTGTCCAGGTAGGAGTTGTCAGCCTGGCCGAAAGCATTTTTCTGGTACGTGGTGATGGAACGCTGGATGCGCACGTAGCCGCCTTCGTAATAGGCCGTGGCGATGCCGTAGTTGAGCAGCGACTGACGCTCGGTCAGGGTGAAGCGCTCGCTGGCCGGCGCCGGGTCCAGGCCTGGCAGGCTGCCGCTTTGGGTTGGACGGCTGGCGTCGGCAGAGATGAATACCGCAGTGCGAGCCGCCAAAGCAGCGGCCTGTACCCAGAACGGTTGCGGGACGCCCATTTCCAGCGCCTGGATGGTCATGTGCTGGTCGTTGCGCGCCTGACCTGCGGCGACCAGGGTGCCGAGGGTGCCGCGCTTGGCGCTGTAGACATGACCAAACAACTGCTTGGCCCAGGACCAGCGGCCGGTGCTGTCGTCCATGACCGCTTGCCAGGTGTTGAGGCTCGATACATCGGACCAGGGCATGGCGATGAACTCGAACGGCTCATCGCCCAGGGCCGCGACTGCAGCGGTCTGGTCCGGCACACCGGCGCCGCCGGTCATCGCGGTGATGGCGGTGGTCAGCCCCGCCGGGGTGTCTTCGCCATTGCTCTTGCCCAGGCGATTGAACTGCAGGCTGATGTCGTTGCCGCTGTCGCCGGTCCATTTGGCGCTGAGGGTCACGACGCCTTCGGCGGCCGCGGCAGTCACCGGCAGATCGGCGGCGGCATTGATTTTCAACGCCAGCGCAGTGGCGGCCTGGGCCGCCGTGGCGCCGTTGACGATAGCCGCCTGGACACGCACACCGCCGACGTACAAGTTGAGCACGCCGCTTTGTGTCGCGGCGCCGGTGAGGGTCAGCACGCCCTTGGCGATCGAACCCTCGACGTTGTGCAGCGGCAGGCACCAGATTTCCCCCAGCGGGTCGGTCTTGCGCCAGGTGTCGTACATGGCGGCGAGCATCGAGCCCTGCCCGCCGATGCTCTTGGCCAGCGCGACGCTGGACACCAGCACCAGCTTGCCGACCTCGGCCGGCGCAACGTTGTCGTTGACCTGGGCGACGATCAACCGGCGCATGGCCGATGACGCGCTATTGGCGGCCGAGTTGTCCATTTCGGCGTAGAACAGCGGAACACGAATGTCCGCGGGAATGTTGCTGAATCCGATCGCCATTATTTGGCTCCCTGTGGTTTTGCCGCTTTCACGGTTTTGGTAGTGATATCGCCATCGGCCAGACGTCGACGCCACCAGGCGTTGTCCGGCACTTCACGGCCTTCGAGGGGCAACAGATCGCCCGCTTCCGGGTCCGGTACGGCACGGCCCGGGGCCGGCAGCACGGTGATGCGTTTGCTCATGGGGTTACGTCTCCAGAGAAAGTCAGTTCCACGCGCCCGTCGGGGCCGGGATGTTTCAGGTTGGGGTCCGCCGGGTCGATGGCATCGACCCGCACAGTGGCCCCGGTAAAGGACGACAAGCCGTCCAGTTCACGCTCGTGCCAGCTTTCGGCAGGCTGGCTCGCCAGGTTGCGGCCCAGCTGGAACTCGGCGAAAAAGCGCAGCCGGTACGACACACGGCTGCTGTTGATGGAAACCAGTTCGCTGCCGTCGTACTCGACGCCGGTGTACTCAGCGCCCGGCTTGAACCCCACCAGCGCCCGCCACAGTTCGGCCCGCAGGTCGTGCAACAGATCCAGCGCTTTTGTCGCGTCAGTGGCGTCAAGCACCAGCACCGCATCGAAGCGATCACGCACCGCTTGCAGCGTGACGTTTTGCGCCGCGTTCTTGCCGGCGATGTCGGCGGTGGGCAGGACATAGGCGCAGGGGGTTTGCAGCGGGGCCTCGGCTTGCAGCGTGGCGAGGTCAAAGCCTGCGGCCACGCGATGGGCGAGCGTGGGGCATTGCTCACGCAGTTGCGTGAGGATCGGGGTGATCTTCATCGAGGGACTCCAGTATCTGAAGGCGCGAGCGAACCCCGTGGGAACGGGCTTGCTCGCGATGGCGGTGGGTCAGGCAGCAGAAATGTTGAATGGGATACCGCTATCGCGAGTTCCCACAGGGGGTAGGGTCAGGCCTTGGCGTCCAGGCAGGTCGCGTCGATGCTGCAGCGGTAGCTTTTTTCCCGGTCGCCGCTGGCGGTGACCTTGTCGATCGACCAGCGCCCGCGCATGAAATCCGGCCAGGTGGGGTCCAGCAGTACGATGCCCTCGGCGGACAACCCCGGATTGCCGGGGCATTCGATCTTCACTTTCAAGGCTTCGCGTAACATCCGGCGCACCTCGCCTTCACCGGCGGCGCGGGCTTCCTCTGCGCTCTGGAAGCGCTGGCGCACGGTCTTGAACGGCGCGATGCCGCTCTCCTCGACCCGAAGCGTGCCCGCCGCCGCATCCCACCAAGTGGTCTTGCAACCGTTGTACTTTGCCCGCGCGGTTTCATCCAGCTTGGCCGAAATGAAAGCGTGATCACCCGGACGATTGTTCGTCGTCACTGACAGTTTCATCTCGGGCAAGACCTTGCCCGACAACGACTTCGCCTGACCGCGCCGGGCCAGTACATACAACTCGTTGACCGGTTTGGCGACGGCGTCATAACGGTGGGCCAAGCGCGTGAGGAAACCCATGTCGGTTTCGTTGGACTGGTCGACATGCTCGATTCTGATCAGCGACAGGTCCGGCGCCACACGGGGCGAAAACCCGTGCCTGGAGGTCAGTTGACGAAACAGCGCCCCCAGAGTCGTCGGGCCATGGCTGACAGATCGGCGTTGCTTGAAGCCCGTCTGGTCCGCCGCGCTGAACGGCGCCGCCATGGCCACCAGAACGAGTTGCAGCGGAAACAGGAACGGCGTGCGCCGAGTGATGACGAACTCGCCTTTATCCACCAGTCCCGACTCCAGATAACCGACCCGCAGGCCGATTTTCCCGCCCAGGCTGGGCAACCCTTCCAGACCTTCCAGGCTGATGGTGAGCGTCAGTTGATCGGACTCGATCCCCGCCGCGTCGACATGCTCCCACTTGAGCAGGCGCTCGTTGAGCAGCGCGGCATTCGCGCCATAAATTTCCACCGCAGGCGTAAAACCCAATGACATGTCGCCTCCTTAATCCCAGGCCGAAACCGGTGGGGTTGCCACGGGCTTGAGTTCCACTTCCGGCAAGACCACCCATACGCCCGCAGGCAATACCGGCCCCCATTCAGCCAACCCCGGATTGAGCTGCCAGAGCGCCTCCTCGACGACGTCGTCACAACGCTCCAGCTCGCGATACAGCAGCAGATTCGCCGAATCACCAGCGATACTTCGAACCCTACGCATTGGCGAACTCCGTCAAATCAACCACCCAACCGACCACCATTGCCGTGCCGTCATCAATGATTGCGGTCTGGGTTTCCGTGACATTGTTGATCCGCCACAGGCCCCAGTTGCGACCAATGCCGTCGACCAACGGCAACGGGACGCGCAGCGCCTGCAAAGCGCGCAACTCATCGAGGCGATCCATGGCGGTCGCGTACATCGATTTGCCGGTGATCGTCAGCCCTTGCAGGCCTTGGCCGATCTGGCTGGACTTGGGCTTGCTGGTGAGGATGTCGATGTTTTTCCAGCCGCCATCCGACGTGTGTACCAATTGGTGGTAAGCAAAATTTCTCGACAGGCCAAAGATGAAACTGCCGAGGGCCATTTGTTGACGCATCACGTACCTCCGTCGGTCAGGGCAGCGTCACTGCGCATGGCCAGTGTGTTGGGCATGGATGCCAGGCCGAACTGGCCGCTGATCTGTTGCACGACCAGGTTCGCCAACTGACTTGCACTGGCCTGATCCTGGCCGTTGATGTAGATGTTCGCGGTCATGTTGTTCTGTTGAGCGGTGGTCTGGGCTGTGGTCTGGGCGCTGATCAAGTCTTGGGTCACCGCCTCTGGCGCCTTGAGCCGATCACTGGGCGACGCCAGTTGCTCGCCTAGCCATGAACCGGCCATACCGCCCACGAAACCGCCGATTGC
Organism: Pseudomonas frederiksbergensis; assembly: GCF_035751725.1. Classification (GTDB taxonomy): domain Bacteria; phylum Pseudomonadota; class Gammaproteobacteria; order Pseudomonadales; family Pseudomonadaceae; genus Aquipseudomonas; species Aquipseudomonas frederiksbergensis_A. The sequence goes on from NZ_CP142104.1 coordinate 4,658,693, forward strand.
GGTGCCGATTCCAGGCAAAAGGAACGACCCGATAGCCGCCCCAACGACCGTTCCGGTCATCTGGCCGACGGCACCTCCAACGGCCTTGTCGTCGCCGTCGCGCAATCCTTTGTAGGCATCGTATCCGGCACTGACCACCATTAGCGGTGCCGCTGCTTTGCTGACCAGGGGTTGGGCCTTGGCCACGGTCCCCATCAAACGGCTCGCCCTGCCGGCAGGCCTGGTCCTGGTCACGCGGGGCGCTCCTTTTTTGCCGCCCTTGCCCTTGCGGGTACCGTCACCAGCGTCGGCGATTACGTCCCCCACGCTTTCTGGCAGGCGAGCGGCGGTCTGGTCCAGGACCTTTTTGCCCACCCTCGAAAGCCCCTCCGACAACACAGCGTTGCCAAGCAGCGCCACCAGAGAGGCTACGGCCGCGACTGCAAGCGCAACGCCTGCTGCAGCCTTCGGCGACGCTTCTGCCAGCGAACTCAAACCGCCCGTCACTGTATCGAGGGAGGCCGTCAAACCGTCATCCACCGGCATCAGCGCATTGCCAACCGCCGAGGACAGGCGCGTCTGATTCGCCTGATGAGCGTTCCATCGTCCTTGTGACGTATCCCCAAGCGTTTCGGCGGCCTTGGCAACGGAGCCGTCGTACTTCGGCAACGCTCCGTCAGTGGTCCGCTCGGACACCAGCGCAAACGCTTTCTGCGTGTCTTGCGGTTTTTTCAGCAGCTCAAGGATCGCCGTGTTATCGCCAAACAGAATCTTGGCAAGCGACTGTTGTTCTTCGGCAGGTTTTTTCTTCAGAGCTTCAAGCACCAGGGTGATGGTTCCCGATGCGTCCGTACGCAAACCGTCGGCCACCATCGCCGAATTGAACCTGGGGTCCAGCTCGGTCCAGGCCTGACGCTGCTGCGGTGAAGCTGCATTCCCCTTGGCCAGCACCGTGGTGAATACGTTCAAAGCCTCACCGGCGCCTGCCTTGTCCACGCCGCTGTTCAGGAACGCTGCCGCGAGGGCCGCCACTTGCTGCGGGGTCATGCCCGCGGCGATGCCAGCCTCGCCACCGCGTTGTACGACCGAGCCGATATCGGCCGCTTTGACATTCAGGCCGCTGTTGCCAAGGTGATTGGTCGCATCCGCCAGGCCCAGGCTTTGTCCCCGGTCCAGATCCAGCGCTGTGCGCCAGGCCATCAACATTTCGCTGGCAGCCTTGACATCAAGCCCGAACGCCGACGCCATGACCGCACTGTCGCGAGTGAAATTCAGTAACTCGTCCTGCTTCCTGGCTGGTTCGAGGCCACTGCCGATACCTGCTTTCGCCGCTACCAGTTCGACCTGCGCGAGTTGCACCGCTGTCGCCCCGCTGGGGGCCACCTGTTTTTCGCTGGCCATCTTCAGGTTGGCGATCGCCATGCCAGAGAGCTGGTCCTTGCTCAGTTTCGCCACCAGATTGAGCTCAACCATCGCCAACTCCAAGGCAATGGAAGACTTGCGTCGATCGGGTGGTGCGCTTTGTTCAACCTCGGCCTTTAGCTTGGATTTCGGCTCGCTGCTTGAAGCGGCCGTCGATCCGCTTGCCTTGAGCAACGACTGCTGCTGTGACAAGGCAACGTTCAGCAATGTCAGCGTTTCCCGCAATTTGACCTGTTCCGACACCAGCAGGCGGATGTCGAGACTGGCCGTGGTCAACGCCAGGTTCAGCCCCGATGTTTCGGATACGCTGCCCATGCTCGCCACGCCGGACAGCGAAAACGTATTGTCTGCCATCCTGTTCTACTCCTGTTTCACGCCAAGGCGAGTGATCGCGATGTCGTAGCGGCGCAAGGCCTTGCCGGCGTCCCACTCCAGGATTTCCGCCTCACTTACCGAGTAAATGAGCGGCACCACATCGAGGATCACTTCGATGTCGCGCTCCGAAAGAAGTCCGCCGGTTTGTTTAAAAAATCGTCGATGCGTACCTGCAACTGGGTCCAGTCGGGCACGCTTAAAAGATCGAGATCGGGAATCATCAGGCCGGTGCAATGGGCGGTGATGAACTCGGCGCGCTCCTTGGCCGTCTTCAGCTTTTTCATGGCCTTGGTCGCACGCAGCACCGGCATTTCCAGGGTCAACGAGGTCAGGCTGCGGCCCGCGACGTCGAGCGGTTGCAGCAGCTGCACCTGGTCGGGATCGGCCTGTGGGTCATCCAGAAAATACGACGCCGGGCGCGTGGACATTTCGTGCACGTACTGGGCAATGCTCACGTAGTCCGGGCGTTTGAGCTGGTCGAGTTCCTTGCCCGACAGGCCGGTGGCCAACTTGGCCAGCTCGAAGAACTGCTCGTCTTCGTCATCGCCAGCGCGAGCCAGGGCGTCTTTTTGCGCGGCGTAGAACAGCGGTTTGAGTGTGAGCTGCTCGATCTGCGAACCGTCGTCACCGGTGATCGGCGACAACAGTTCATGGGTAGGAGGTATCCAGGACATGAAATCAATTCCTTGGTGATTCAGCGGACAACCTGCGGGGAGCGAGCCTGCTCCCACAGGGGACTGCATCTGCCGGCTGGCAAAGGCTTAAGGCAACAACACCGCACGGCGCGCATCGCCAAGAATGTCGATGCCGTTGAGCACGAACTTCTGGGTGCGCACGTCGATGTCGATCACCGGCACGCCGTTTTCCAGGCGGTTGTAGGTGCGGCAGGACAGCTCAAGATTGGTCTTGGGCTTCTCGCCCATTTTCAGCGCGGTTTCCTCAAGGGATTTCAACTTGCCGCCCACCGTGTGGTAGGTGAACCAGGTATTGCCGTCCTGGTCCTGGCCGGCCTCGCGCACGTTCAGCAGAATGTCGTCACCAACACTCACGCCCAGCGCAAGCATGACTTCAGGGCCGAGACCTTGCAGGGTCAGCTTGGCCGTCAGCACCTTGCCGCCCTTGGCCATTTCCTCGCCAATGAAGCGGCCGCCACGCATCTCTTCCATGTCGAATTCGATCTTCGGCGGGGTGAAATCTTCCACGGTCGCCGACAACGGCAGGCCTTGCAGGGTGGCCGCGATGGCCTGTCTTACGCGGTTGGTAAACATTAGAGAACGTCCTCCAGGAACTGCTCGATGATTTCATCGCGGGCATTGAGTTGATAAATCATGTGTTCATTCGGCGCGTAACGGCCGTAGTCGATGACCACGTACCAGGTGCCATTCTTGTACTTCTCGACGCTGTTCAATTCCGGGTGCAGGTAAACGCTGCCGCCAGGAATGGTTTCGTCGGCGACCAGGGTTTGCAGCCAGTCGTTGATGCGCTTGACCTCCTGGTCCATGAACGACTTGGTCAGGTTCTTGGCCATGGCTTTCTGGCCGGCCTTCACCAGCTTGCGGCTAATGGCATCTTCCAGGCCGACGTAGCTGATGAACTTGCCGGTGATGGAGCGGTTGCCCAGCAGCGAGAAGCCGCCGAGGATGGTCCGGGCGTAGTAGCTGACGCCGTAGCGGTTGAGCAGATCGCCTTCGGTGGAGGTGTCGAGAATGTTGTATTCCACGGTGCGGGAAACGTCTTCGGCGAACGTCACCTGGTTACCCGGACTCTCCCATTGCTTGACCTTGGCAAGCGCGGCAATCGCCAGGCTCGACGGGGCCAGGAAGACGTTTTTCTTCGCCGCCTTGGAATACACCGCCGGCATGTTGTGCACCACCAGGCAACGGTCGAAACCGAGGTCCGCGCCGCCCAGTTCCTGGCTGTAGGTCACTTGATCGGCGACCGAGGCATCCTTGCCGTCGAGCACCACACGGGCCTTGATGCGCTTGCCAAACGAAGCGAACTCGCCGGCCACGGCCTTGGTGCCGGTGAAGCCTGGCGCGCCGATGATGGTCAGGTCTTCAGCGACGCCGCTCAACGCCGCCAGGCCCAACTTGCGCCCGGTCTGCGCCTCGATGCCGCCGATCACGTTGTTCTGCGTGTCGGCCAGGGTGGCGCCCTCTTCGACGATGACCACATACACCGGCACCTTGACCACTTTGAGAATCTGGTAGACGGCGTGGAACAACGTACCTGCCTCGGCACCGGTCGGGTCCAGCTGGGCCTGGGTGGTGAAGCTGTTGATGCGGAACGGGGTGTTTTTCGGAATCAACGGATTGGCATTCGGCGCGGTGCCGACCAGCCCGATGACGTTATCCCCCAGGCCACCCATGGCCTCGGGAGATTCGGTGGCATTGACGGTGATGCCGTTGTGCTCGAAGTTCAAAACCTCAGCCATGGTTATTCAGCCTTTTTGGTGGTGGCCTTTACGGCCTTGGTGATTGGGGTAGCTTGCGCGTCAGCAGCCAGCTGCTGCGCGTTCAGGACGCTGGTCAGTTCGAGGCGACCGGCACTGCGCAAAGCACTGGCCTCAACATCCAACAAATCCAACGTCTGGCCGGCGCTCGACCAATGGCCGCCACCGGTAGGAAATGGCAACAGCACGGTGTATTGCTTACGAATGGGCATCTACGGTCTCTCCGGATGCGAAAACACAAAAGCCCCATAGCGGGGCTTAATGCGGGCGAAAAAAAACCGCTGTCGCGGTTGTGGTTTACTTGATGAAATCTGGCAGCACGGGCCAGAGCAGCCTGGACGGCTCGGCGTCCGTTTCGGGGATGTCTCGCAGGGCCTGGCGATAAGCCTTGATCTCGGCAAGTTGGGCTTCTGTTGCGGGGAAGTCCGCCAGTTGGGTGAAGTCCGTGTCCCGCAGCAGTTGGTTGCGGCGTGTGCGAATGGCGGCCCATTCGATTTCACGCGACGGTACGGCGATTGGAGTTTCAGGAGTGTCATTGTTGGACAGATCAGACATGTTCATTCCTTAGCTGAAAACAACGGTTTCGGCCAGCGACAACTTGGTGGTCAAATCCCCAAGATTGAATAACCGACCATTGCCCACGCGCATGGTGTCAATGCGCACGGTGGTGTAATAAACGTTGGGAATCAGGATTCGCATGACGATATTGCCGTTCGTATCGGCATAGACAGCAGGAGTCATGTTCCCAAAGGTCGAAACACTTTGCAGGACCCGAGTGGGCTGATAGCAATACCCCACCAGCGTTTCGTCGATTATTTTGGCTGTGCCGTAGCTGTAGCCCTTGATGTTGAACCAGAACATCTCCGAATTGACATTGATGTTAAGCGGCACTTTGAAATGCATGTACACATTTGAACTGGCACCCAGGTTGGTGGAAACAAAATCACCCTGTGCCGTTGCGCCATATACGCCGCCAGTCCCGTAGACGTGTCCCTGCAAAACGTTGCGACGAATCGTGCCCAGGGCGCTTGGATCCCCTTCCACATCCTTCAGGCTTCGCCACTCATTGAACTGGGTCAAAGCCGTGGCCATGGTCGTGTTGATACTGCCGATTTTTCCATTGACCGTCGTGGTCAAGTTATTGGCCGCCGATACCAGCGACGCGATAGTGGTTTCCAGACTCACATTCAGGTTCCTTGTGCTATTTGATTATTTGGCTTCGAGCGCCATCACCCGAAACATCAGGCCAACGTGCCGCGCCATGTTGTCGATATTGGCGGTAGCCAACGTGGCGATTTCCTCACTCATCAGAATGTTCAGATTGTCGGACCCAACCACTACCGTGACGCTTTGCGCCGGCAACGGAGAGATATCCAGCGTGAACTTTTGCAACACTCGCGCGGCGGCCGCTTTGTAGGTCAGCAGCTTTCCAGCCACCGAATACACCGCCAACAGCGTGCCGGTGGAAAGATAGAAACCGAACTCGCCAATCTCATATTCATCCGGCCCCTCAAACAGAGCGGCCATTCTCAGTTGCCCTGGGTCCAGGTCTTCGTAATCCACGATTGGCACACGCTGTCGCTCATTACGAAGCGCCGTTTCCGATCCATTGGGATCGTAACGGGCGGTGCCGGCACCTATGTGAGTGATCTCACCTTTCAAGCCTTGGTTCTTTGCCTGCAACACTTCGGCCAGGCCGGCGGAAGTGAAGCGAACCAAGCGCGTAATGTCTTCTGTCATGGCTGCGCCCTGAGGTCGTAATCGTTAATGATGTAGGGTTGGAAAAGGCCGGTACTGATAAGCCGCGCATCAAGATCAAGGGATGGCAGCGCCCCGCACAGAAACAGTTCTGCCTCGCTCAACGCCCCATGGGAGGCTGACGCAAGCGCCAGACCGCCCTTCGTTTGATGTACGAGCGTGATAGTGGCCTGGTCGCGCTCGCTCTTGGCCGCATTGATTCGCCGTATCAAGCGGTTGTGGTCGCCGCTGGACCAGTTCTGTCCGATGATCGCTTGCACATCAAACGTGTAGGGATGTGCAGGCGGTTGCTGCTCATACCAGGCGACGACATGGGGTATGAATCCCATGGACTCGACGGCATGGCTCAGGGCTCGACGCGTACCCGCCTGACGCTGGATCTGCCAGGACAACGAAACGGTCAGGCGTTTTTCCAGGTCAGCGGCTGCTGCGTCCCACTCACTGACCCCACGGTCGGCCCCGAGATACGGCAAAAACGCCAAAGGCGTGGCCGTCGGGTTCATCAGTTCGGGAAACGGCGGATCGATGCGTTCCAGCAGCCGGGCAAACCCGAGATCCAGCGCCCGCTCCAGCGGTGAGCTGTTGACCGGTAGCAGGCTCGGCCGAGATGTGTCGTCAGTCATAACGTATCCACCTCGACCTCGACGCCCGTGCAGTACGGCGCTTGGAAAGCCGTCGTCACAATCGGCGCAAGCGGTTCGAGAATCTGCAGTTGAACTGCGCCAGCGCTGTGCAGCGTGTAGTCGATCCAGCTGGGGTCCACCCGCCCTTCCAGGCGATGGCAGGCCTCGGCGTATTCCTGCAATTGCTGCTGTGCGGCAATCTGGGTCAGGCCTGAGTCAGGCCCAGGATTGATCTTCGCCACGACGCGGATCTTGTAAGGTTTGATTTGCGCGGCCTGCACGATGACCAAGTCCGTCTCGGGCCGTACATCCGGTCGGGCGAAGTGCTCGCGGACGCCGTCGAGCAATGCTTCGGAGGGTGTTCCATCGCCGTCGCGGGACAGCACCGTGACCGTGACTTCGCCCGGCGCGGTACGGCGTCCGTTGCCGTCCTTGATCTGGGCGGCGTAGCTGTCCGGGTCGAAGGTGTAGGTGACCGTCACCACACCCGCCGAGGCATTTTCGACTTTCACCGTCGGACGTTGCCCCAGGGTGAAAATCTCCCGCCGATACTGCATGCGCGAGCCGGCCGCCGGGGCATGGGGCGCCAGGTAGTAGCGCAACCGCGCATCGTCATCGCTCTCATAGACCGGTGGAACGGGCGGGAACGCGGTCGGGTCGCCCGGGTCGAGCAACTGACGTTCGAGCCCCATGTCCGCGAGGCGAGCGTCGAGGTTGGTGCCGGTGGCCCACCACGCCAACATCTGCTTGATGCGGGCGTTGTATTTGCGTTCGTGGGTTTGTAGCCGGACACAGAACGCCTCAAGGGCCAGGGTCAGCAGTTCGCTTTCGTTCTCGAGGCTGTCCACCAACTTGACGGCGCTGGCGGGAGAGCGTGTGGCGACGTACTCGACCACAAAGGTCTTGAACTCGGCGAGCAAGTCCTCGAACGCTTCGACGGTGACGATGGCCGGTTCGGCCAGTTGGTTCTGGCCGGGTATCAACATGCTCATGTCGTCACCTCGAAAGTCTGTTTGCGGTTTTTCCAGATACCGGCGAAACGCAGCAGCAACCCGGCTCCGTGCCGGCTGGCGACGATGACCTGGGGCTCGAAATCATCGATACCGTTGTGCGGGTTGTAGAACGCTTGGGCCGCGTGGCTCTGGGCGAGGATCAGCAGGTCGTCGCCGAGGTTCTGCCCCAGCAGCTGGGTGAGTGCGCAGCCATACAACGGGCGCTTCTGGCGAGTGCCCAACGGCGTGGTCAGCGCCCGGGTGGCGCGCTGAACGAACTGCAGCCAGTCGTCCACCGTGGCGCCAGTGTTTCGATCGATTCCAATCATTAGGAAATCTCTTATGCGGTACTGATGACGCGCCCCTGGTGATCCACCACCGGGCCGCTCAAGTGCACACCGGAGGCGTCGAGGCGAATGCCGACGGCGCCGACTTGCAGTTCGATGGCCTCGGGCGTCATCGCCAGCCGCGACGGGCCGATGTTCAACTGCAGGGCTTCACGGGAGCCGCTGAACGCCGCCGGGCCGTTTTGCCAGTGCAGGACATGGCTGGCGTGGTCGTAGCCGTTTTCCGTACCGTCCTGATAGAGGCGCCGCGTCAGCGAGGCCTGGGTCGAGACGGGCGGGAACTGACCACCGTTGAGGCCAAACAACGCCACCGCCTGCCCGCCGCTCTCGCCGCCGCCATGGTTGAGCAACAGGCATTGCTCGCCCACGGACGGAATCCGCGACTCGCTCTGGGCGCCGGCGCTGGGGTTGAAAAAGCGGATCGCCGGGGTCAGCAGTCCGCCATGGCTGACTTTGCAGGTGTTGCTGGCCGCGTCGACTTCCTGGCAAATGCCGATGCGGCAGAAACTTTCCGCACGTCGATGCAAGTCTTCCAGCTCGGTTTCCATCTGCGCCAGACGCTCGATGATCGGCCCCAGATGCATCCGTAACAGCGTATCAAACATGGCTCAGCCCTCGAGTGCGGTGTATTGGTCCGGGTCGTCGATGTTCGACACTTCCCAGGTGCGGGCAAACTTCGGGATACCCAGCGGGTCCTCCAGCAGCGTCGGGCCGAGGTACAGGGTTTGGGTGAAGGAAAGGGTCCAGGCGGTGTATTGCCGTGCCGGGTTGATGAACTCGGACGGCAGGCCATCGAGTTCCGTGGGCATGTCGCATTGATCGCCCGACAGCCCCCAGCGGTTATCCATGACCAAGTGCTTCAGCTCAGCGGCCAAATCGCAGGCCTCCCAGCCCGGAACGGCCATGACCACTTGCAGGGAAACCGTCAGGACATGAGCGATACGCCCGTCGTTGGCGCGGTGGCCGGGGGCATCACGCTCGATGGCAATCAGCACCCAGGGTTGGTCGTCGGTCCCATCGAAATCCTGGGGGCTGCCGACTTTCAAGGTGGGATAAGTGGTGCGCAGCGTCTGGGCGATGGCCGAGAACAACTGCGACGGTTTTTCGAGGACGGCAGGCATCCAGGCCTCCTTTTTTATGGCGGCACAAAGATCATTAGCGAGTGATCAATGTTGGTCGGAACGGGAATCACGCGGCGGTGGCGCACTAACGCCCATCCGCTTGGCGGCCCAGCGTTCGTAAAGCCCGATGGCCACGTCCGCCCCGGCCATTGCGGTCAGGCATCCGAAGGCGCCCGCGGCCCAGATCGAGAAGCCCATGGCGTACAACAGCATGATCGCCGAGACGCCGCAGACCATGCAGGCACCGGAACGCAGCGCCAGGCGACGCAGCAGCGACCAGCCACGGGCGCCCTCCTTATCGGCACGCCACATCTCGCCAGTCACCCCGCCCACCAGGGCGAGCACGATGACCAGCCAGATCGGCATGTCCAGCAACGCTTGTTGCTCGTTTGTCATGTCAGGCTTCCTGGGGGTGAGTGATGAGCGTTTGGGGCGGGGGTCATTGAAGACGGGCGACGTTCTACAGTCGCTCAACGATGACGTTGTCGATGAAAGCGAAGTTGACGTAAGGATTCTGTTCGTTGGAGAAGGCCAAAGTCGTTTGAGCCGAAGTGGCCGTGAAGTCATACGTGATGGTGCTCCACTCCACGGCGGTACCTTTCGCCGATGGCGTGTTGAAGGTGACACTCTGCCCCGCCACCTTGACCTGGATGGTGCCGTCGCCGGAGCGGCTGGCGTAGCGCGAATTACCCGCGCTGAAGGTCAAGCGGTACTTGGCGCCGACTGCGGTGGCGAAGTTCTGCTGAATGCCACCGCCGTTGCTATAGACATAGTTAGCCAAGTCGACAATTACGACGCCATCCGCCGCCACAGAACCGCCGATCGAGGCCGGCATATTGAAGTACTCGGCTCCAGACAGAAACGTCGTCCAACCCGTAATAAAGTTGGCTTTCGCCGGAGTATTCAATATGCAACTCGCGCTGCAGCCCGGCTGTTCGAAGCTACCGTTGACCAGAAGGTTGGCGGCGCTGGCGTTGCTCCCGACACCGGGCAGCGCAATGGACAGCAACAGCGGGGCGATATATTTCTTGAAACGATTCATGATTCACCTCTTGAGTTATCGATTGATCGCGCGGTTGATCAACAGCGCTCATCTCGCTCGCTGGCGTTTACTCGAGGCTCAACGGCCTTCACATGATTCAACGTCCCGCACCGGGAACACCTGATCTGGAGTTCGGTGTGCTCGCCCATGCGGGCCAGCAGTTTTTTGCAGTGACCGCATCTGAAATCCTTCAGCATCGAAAGCCCTCCCATTGGCGGCGGTTTGAAGCACCTCACGGCACAGGCATTCCAAAAAGCCCGGTTACCCAGGCTTTTCAGTAATGCGCTTGATCTTTCGGCGCGACTGGCGCGGTACGGATCCATTCAAATTGTTCCTCCGGCCGCGGTCCCTGCCCGCCGGATAACTGCTTCTGGTGCTTTACGCTGCACACCCGGGCCAGTTGCCAACCCTCTGAACCGTTAAGGCCGGTTCATCGCTGCCTGTTGGTGGAACTAAAGAGCTTTGTTGCCAGCCGCTTTGTCGAGCGGCTTGGACACAGAATATGCATGGATGCATATACAGTCAATGCGTAAATGCATTTATTTATGCGTTGCGAATGCGCAAATGCATGAAAGCCTTGTAAATGCGGGGGTGTGAGTTTTCACGAGGCGAAAAAAAACCCGCACGACGGCGGGTTTTATCTGACAGCGGAAGGGTTAGCGGGCGTACATGCCCCACCAGAAGACGTGACCGAGGATGACGATCTGCTCGTCCTGCATTTCCTGGAAGGTGTAGTCCTCATCCGGATGCTCATCGCGGTTGAAGCTGCGCAGGCGGATGCCGGTGGGCAGGCGATAAAGCTGCTTCACCCGCAGTTGGCCGTTGTGGTTGATGGCGTAGAGGTCACCGTCGACGATGTCGCCGATCCCGCATTTACCGGCATTCACCCCAACCGTGGCGCCGTCGCGCAGCACTGGCAACATGCTGTTGCCGCGTACCGTCACGCATTTGGCCTGGTCGAACTGCACGCCGTTGTGGCGCAGGCTGCGCTTGCCGAAGCGCAGGCTGGAGCGCTCGCTTTCCTCGATGACGAATCTTCCTGATCCAGCAGCCAATTCAACCTCACGCAGAAAAGGGACCGACACCTCGTCTTCTTCGACGGGTGTTTCGTCGTCCCACAGGCTAATGTCCTTGAGTTCGGAATGCGGCTCGTCGCGGCGGACATTGCCGGCAGGCACAACGTCCGCGCGCCCGCGCAACTGGTCGGTGCTCACGGCAAAATATTCGGCGATCTTCGAGATGTGTTTATCCGAAGGGTCGACGATCTTGCCGCTGAGGATCCGCGAGAGGGTGGACTGAGGCACGCCGGTACGCCGGTGAAGCTCCGTGGGGGAGATCCCGTGCTGATCGAGCAATGCTCTTAATACGGTAGAAACGTTGCGTTTTTGCATAACGCGCATAGTGCTTGTTCTTTCTGCGGAAGACAAATGCTGATTTGCATAAAGATGCAATTTCCGCTTTTTACACTCGCCACGGAATACGTCCTACAGGCCCTTGGGAAAAGGCTCCAAACCCGTCCTTCAAAAGCGCAACACAAGGCTACGCCAACTTGCGCCTCTGCCTACAACTACGCCAGAATCCGCCGGCTTGTGCGCCTTGGATCCCATCGGTACTTTTGATCTCGTCACTGTCCATCAGTGATCGGGTTTAGTCGCTCGGTATTCCAAGGTGCTCATTGCTCCATTAAGTCAGGTACTTCTTATTCCTGCACTCAATGGTGGCTGTGCGCAGGGCGCCCTCGGGCGCGCCGGTTCCTTGGATCCCCGGTCGACTAACCTGCGTACAGCTGCCCCCCCCTCGTTTAGTCGCGAGTGAGTGGTGGCTCAACTTCAAGGATCCATAGAATGCCGAAGAACACTCCAAATCCCCCAGACGATCACGTCTCCCGCAGCCAATCGGCCAACGCCAAGAAACTCGACGACGCGGCCACCCGCGCGCTGGACTACTACCTCAAGCCGAAAACCGACAAAGCCACCGCCGACACACCTGACACCCTTTTCCTCATCGCGCCTAACATCGACGCCGAATGCCTGCTCGCCAACCTCAGCGAAACCCTGGCCTCGGCCAACGCCATGGTCAGCGACCTGGCATTCGACCTGAAGGGCTCGCGACGGAATATCTTGCTGGGGATTCAGCAGATGATCGAGCTGAGCCAGTTGCTAGCGAATCGGGCGTTGGATGTGGTTGAGGTGAGGTAGGCACTCATGATGCAAGCCGAGACCTAAGAGAAGCCCGAGTAATCACTGTGGGAGTGAGCTCGCGATAGCGGTAGTCCAGTTACAACTAAGTTGTATTGGCTGCCGTCATCGCGAGCAAGCTCGCTCCCACATTGGATCGGGGTACAGCCGGAGAGACAGGTCGGCTGTCAGGCCGCCTCGCGAGCAAGCTTTGCTCCCACAGATATGATGGGTGTACGACCGGGAGAGCCAGGTCGGCTATTAGGCCGCCTCGGTTTTGTTTTTGATCTGGGGCGCCCCGTTAACCACGCTGGCTGAACGAAGGTATTGCGCAGTGGGCAACCCGGCATGGATGCCGGGTTAGCCGCGCTGGGCCATGGATGGCCCTTCGCGGCGGCCCACGGAGCAATGCCTTCGTTCAGGCATGCCGAGCCTGGGCGAGGCACCGAGTGGTGGGGCAAAAGCGCTTTGGTTACTTTCGCGCTTTTCGAAAGTGACCCGCCGTCAGGGCGGAACCATAAGTAGCCGTTACCGCGGCAAAGGATATACACCCAATCCCAAACTGGGTCCCCCCCGACCACCCATGTTAACCTTGCGCCCATCGCGGAAAAGCCGGGCCGATGCCCCTCCTTTTGCCCCACACCTTCCAACGAGCTTTGCCTGACACCCATGAATACAGCCGTGAACGACCTGTCCTCCCACACGCCGATGATGCAGCAATACTGGCGCTTGAAGAACCAGCACCCCGATCAACTGATGTTCTACCGCATGGGCGACTTCTACGAAATCTTCTACGAGGACGCGAAGAAAGCCGCCAAACTGCTGGACATCACCCTGACGGCGCGTGGGCAATCGGCGGGCATGGCGATTCCGATGTGTGGGATTCCTTACCACGCGGCGGAAGGTTATCTGGCGAAGCTGGTCAAGCTGGGCGAGTCCGTGGTGATCTGCGAGCAAGTCGGCGACCCGGCCACCAGCAAAGGCCCGGTAGAACGCCAAGTGGTGCGCATCATCACACCGGGTACCGTCAGTGACGAAGCCTTGCTGGATGAACGCAGGGACAACCTGATCGCCGCGGTCCTGGGCGACGAACGCCTGTTTGGCCTGGCCGTGCTGGACATCACCAGCGGTAATTTCTCGGTTTTGGAAATCAAGGGCTGGGAAAACCTGCTGGCGGAGCTGGAGCGGGTCAATCCGGTAGAGCTGTTGATTCCCGATGACTGGCCCAAGGACCTGCCTGCGGAGAAACGCCGTGGCGTACGTCGTCGGGCACCGTGGGATTTCGAGCGCGACTCGGCGCTGAAAAGTCTCTGCCAGCAGTTCGCGACACAAGACCTGAAGGGCTTTGGTTGCGAGAACCTGACCCTGGCCATCGGCGCGGCCGGTTGCCTGCTGGCCTACGCCAAGGAAACCCAGCGCACCGCCCTGCCCCATTTGCGCAGCCTGCGTCACGAACGCCTGGATGACACGGTGGTGCTGGACGGCGCGAGCCGGCGCAACCTGGAGCTGGACACCAACCTGGCCGGCGGTCGCGACAACACCTTGCAATCGGTGGTCGATCGCTGCCAGACCGCCATGGGCAGCCGCCTGCTGACCCGCTGGTTGAACCGCCCGCTTCGGGACCTGACGGTACTGACAGCGCGCCAATCATCCATTACCTGCCTGCTGGATCGTTATCGCTTCGAACAATTGCAACCGCAACTCAAGGAAATCGGCGACATCGAGCGGATCCTCGCACGTATCGGCCTGCGCAACGCCCGTCCCCGTGACCTGGCGCGCCTGCGCGATGCCCTCGGCGCGTTGCCTGAATTGCTGGTGGCAATGACCGACCTCGAAGCACCGCACCTGCAGCAACTGGCGCGCACCACCAGCACCTACCCGGACCTGGCCGCGCTGCTGGAAAAAGCGATCATCGACAATCCGCCGGCAGTGATCCGTGACGGTGGCGTGTTGAAAACCGGCTACGACGCCGAGCTCGACGAACTGCAATCGCTGAGCGAAAACGCTGGCCAGTTCCTGATCGACCTCGAAGCCCGGGAAAAAGCCCGCACCGGCCTGGCCAACCTCAAGGTCGGCTACAACCGCATCCACGGCTACTTCATCGAACTGCCGAGCAAGCAGGCCGAGCAAGCCCCGGCCGATTACATTCGCCGCCAGACCCTCAAGGGTGCCGAGCGTTTCATCACTCCGGAGCTCAAGGCGTTCGAAGACAAGGCGCTGTCCGCCAAGAGCCGCGCCCTGGCCCGAGAGAAGATGCTCTACGAAGCGCTGCTCGAAGACTTGATCAGCCAGCTCCCGCCGTTGCAGGATACCGCCGCCGCCCTGGCGGAACTGGACGTGCTGAGCAACCTGGCCGAACGCGCCCTGAACCTGGACCTCAACTGCCCGCGCTTCGTCAGCGAGCCGTGCATGCGCATCAGCCAGGGTCGCCACCCGGTGGTCGAGCAAGTCCTGACCACGCCGTTCGTGGCCAACGACCTGAGCCTGGACGACAACACCCGCATGCTGGTGATCACCGGTCCGAACATGGGCGGTAAATCCACCTACATGCGTCAGACCGCGTTGATCGTGCTGCTGGCCCATATCGGCAGCTTTGTCCCCGCGGCCAGCTGCGAATTGTCCCTGGTGGACCGCATTTTCACCCGGATCGGCTCCAGCGACGACCTGGCCGGCGGGCGTTCGACGTTCATGGTGGAAATGAGCGAAACCGCGAACATCCTGCACAACGCCACCGAACGCAGCCTGGTGCTGATGGACGAGGTCGGCCGCGGCACCAGCACCTTCGACGGCTTGTCCCTGGCTTGGGCTGCGGCAGAACGTCTCGCCCAGTTGCGGGCCTACACGCTGTTCGCCACGCACTACTTCGAATTGACTGTGCTGCCGGAAAGCCAGCCGCTGGTGGCCAACGTCCACCTCAACGCCACTGAGCACAACGAACGCATCGTCTTCCTCCACCACGTGCTGCCCGGCCCTGCCAGCCAGAGCTATGGCCTGGCGGTGGCCCAGCTGGCCGGGGTTCCGAGCGATGTCATCAGCCGCGCCCGCGAGCACCTGAGCCGCCTGGAAACCACCAGCCTGCCCCACGAAGCACCGCGCCCGACCAAAGGCAAACCGGCTGCGCCGCAGCAAAGCGACCTGTTCGCCAGCCTGCCGCATCCGGTGCTCGATGAACTGGCCAAGCTCGATCTGGATGACCTGACGCCCCGTCGGGCGCTGGATTTACTCTATACATTGAAGACACGGATCTAACGCACAGGCTTTCAAGCTGTTAGAATCTCGCGCGGTTTGGGATGCTGCTGCCTATTAGCCTGGGTTTGCAGATTATCGCTCCCGAACCCCGCGACCCCCACCGTGAAGGGGCTTCGCCGCAGCCGCCTGAGGAGAGAATTAGAAATGACCTTCGTCGTCACCGACAACTGCATCAAGTGCAAGTACACCGACTGCGTAGAAGTGTGTCCGGTGGACTGCTTTTACGAAGGCCCGAATTTCCTGGTCATTCACCCGGACGAGTGCATCGACTGCGCCCTGTGCGAACCGGAATGCCCGGCGAATGCCATTTTCTCGGAAGACGAAGTGCCAGCCGGCATGGAGAACTTCATCGAGCTGAACGCTGAACTGGCGGACATCTGGCCGAACATTACCGAGAAGAAAGATGCGCTGCCGGACGCTGAAGAGTGGGATGGCAAGCCAGGCAAGATTGCAGACCTCGAGCGCTGATCTTCCCTGCGTCACCAAAAGGCCCCTTGCGGGCCTTTTTGCTGCCTGGAACCAAATCGCAGGCAAAAAAAGGGGCGGTTTGACCCGCCCACATTTTTTCCCTAATCCCTTTAATCCTTTTCATCGTCCTGATGAATCGCGTCCTGCGATGTCCTTCCGTTCCCATCATCCTTGACGGGTGTGTCTGTCCGTCGACACAGGGTTGATATTAGTGTTTTCTCAATCCAGCGCAATGGGGCCAAGGCGAGTGCCGAGCTCTGTAACGGTCTATTCATAAAGAGTAAATTCCTTCAATAACAACGTGTTGAACATTTTACGACGTCTTTTTGAGTCAACTGTCCCATTGAAGGAAACCCGAAAGCTTACGTAACACTAGGCAAAGGCTTACAAACTGAAACTACAAAAAGGGCAGCACCGAAAGATCACAATCCAGAAAAGCAAAAGCCCCGAACCAGTCGGGGCTTTCTCTGCTGCGCTTGTTGAGCGTTATTGAAACAGCGACTCACTCGACAAGCCGTTCTTCTCCAGGATCTCCCGCAGACGCTTGAGGCCTTCAACCTGGATCTGCCTAACCCGTTCACGGGTCAAACCAATCTCCAGGCCCACATCTTCCAGCGTGCTGCTTTCATGCCCGCGCAAGCCGAAGCGGCGAATCACCACTTCCCGTTGCTTGTCGGTCAGTTCCGAGAGCCATTGGTCGATGCTTTGGGACAGGTCATCGTCCTGCAGCAATTCGCACGGGTCGGTAGGTCGATCGTCCGTGAGGGTATCGAGCAACGTCTTGTCCGAGTCCGGACCCAGGGAAACGTCCACCGAGGAAACCCGCTCGTTGAGCCCAAGCATGCGCTTGACCTCGCCCACCGGTTTTTCCAGCAGGTTGGCGATTTCTTCAGGCGAAGGCTCATGGTCGAGTTTCTGGGTCAACTCACGGGCAGCCCGCAAGTAGACGTTCAGCTCCTTGACCACATGAATCGGCAGCCGGATGGTCCGGGTCTGATTCATGATTGCCCGTTCGATGGTCTGGCGGATCCACCAGGTCGCATAGGTCGAGAAACGGAAACCGCGCTCGGGGTCGAATTTCTCGACAGCGCGAATCAGGCCCAGGTTGCCCTCTTCGATCAGGTCCAGCAGCGAAAGCCCACGATTGACGTAACGTCGGGCGATTTTCACCACCAGGCGCAGGTTGCTTTCAATCATGCGTTTTCGACCAGCCGGGTCGCCACTTTGCGATAGGCGCGCAAAATGAACTTCTTCCTCGGGGGAGAGCAGCGGCGAGAAACCGATTTCGTTGAGGTACAGCTGAGTGGCGTCCAGCGCCCGTGTGTA
The DNA here is from genome assembly GCF_035751725.1 of Pseudomonas frederiksbergensis. Taxonomy (GTDB): domain Bacteria; phylum Pseudomonadota; class Gammaproteobacteria; order Pseudomonadales; family Pseudomonadaceae; genus Aquipseudomonas; species Aquipseudomonas frederiksbergensis_A. The sequence continues at coordinate 4,676,024 of NZ_CP142104.1, forward strand.
GTCGATGTACTTATGTTGTTTAAGTGAAGCGGAGTGTTTGGATTTGGCACGAACGGAAGGTGGAGTCGCCCCTTCATCATTCGACATCGAATCCATAGCGATGCCGGCCTCCATAAGGAGAACCTCATCGTCGATGTCAAACTCCGGCACTTCTTTACTGAGAGCCATTGTTATAGTCCTTTGGTGAGTTCGACCTCAAGCTCGAGCGACGCCTTTATCCTTGGCAACGCTGGAGCCTGTTCCCTCTACGTGACGGAACAGGCTGACATGCAAATCAACGACGTGGCAGGAATTGCAGCGGATCTACAGGCTTACCTTGTCGGCGAATCTCAAAATGCAGTTTCACCCGGTCTGTACCCGTCGATCCCATTTCGGCAATTGTCTGCCCGACCTTGACCTGCTGCCCCTCCCGAACCAACAGCCTGCGGTTGTGACCGTAGGCACTGACGTAGGTATCGCTGTGTTTGATGATCACGAGTTCGCCGTAGCCCCTCAAACCACTCCCGGCGTACACAACCGTGCCATCAGACGCGGCAAAAACAGGCTGTCCCAAATCCCCGGCGATATCAATTCCTTTATTCAAACTACCGTTTGAAGAGAATTTTCCAATGAGAACGCCATTAGAAGGCCATCCCCAGCCAGTCGGGGCGGGGCCTGCCGGAGGCATCGGAGCGGGCGCCGGCTTGTTCGCGACGGACGGTATAGTCGCCGTGGTGGGACCGACCGGACGACGGATAACCGTGGTTTTACTCGAGGACGAAGGCGTCGAACCCGACTGCGTGACGACCGCCGTAGGCGTTGAACCGCTGCGACCGTCAAAGCGAATTGTCTGACCTGGATGGATCGTATATGGCGCAGGAATATTGTTCCGAGCCGCGAGGGCTTTGTAGTCCCAGCCGTAGCGAAAAGCGATGGAAAACAGCGTATCGCCGCGACGGACTACATACTGGCCGGTCGTTACGGTAGGCCGTTGCGGTGTCGCGTTGTTGCGATCGACCACCCGGACGTTACCCGAAGGCGTACTGGAACAACCGACCAGCAAGGTACTCAAGAGAAGGCCAGTCACCAGGCGCTTTAAGCTCGTGATACCCATACGCTGCGCAATGACTGTGAGACTCACCCGCCGCTCCCTTTGTGGTGGCTGAAGAAATTCGAAACTGCCTGTCCAGGCAGATATGTTGCCCTGTGGGTGACCGACATCCTGCTTCTATAAAGGAAGCGCAAAGGACGCTCGCACACGTTTGCTCGACGCTGTTCAACGTTATTTGGCAAACCGGCGCCCGACCGACAGGTGCTGCCGTAAGACACGGTCCGCGTCTTGGAATTCAGCACCGATCATAAATGCTCAGGCCAACGGCCCATTGAGCAACGGCACAAAACGAACCGCTCCAAGGACGTGCCGTGAAAAACCGTGTTCTTCGCGCACGATCAACATCAGTTGCTGGACCTCGCCCGCGCCGACCGGGATGACCAAGCGCCCGCCAGGCGCGAGCTGATCCAGCAAAGCCTGCGGTACATCAGTAGCAACCGCCGTGACAATGATGCCGTTGTAAGGCGCCAGCGCCGGCCAACCTTCCCAACCGTCGCCCCAGCGAAATACCACGTTGCGCAGGTTCAGTTCCACGAGGCGTTCCTTGGCGCGATCCTGCAACACCTTGATCCGCTCCACGGAAAAAACCCGCTCGACCAACTGCGACAACACCGCCGTCTGATAGCCTGACCCCGTCCCGATCTCCAGCACCTTGTCCAGCGGCCCCGCCTCGAGCAGCAACTCGCTCATGCGGGCCACCATATATGGCTGGGAAATGGTCTGGTTATGGCCGATCGGCAACGCAGTATCTTCATAGGCACGATGGGCCAGGGCCTCATCGACGAATAGATGCCTTGGCGTGCGACGTATCACTTCCAGTACCTGGGCGTTGGACAGCCCTTCCTCGTAGAGCCGCTGGATCAACCGTTCCCGGGTACGCTGGGAGGTCATGCCGATTCCACGGCGCAGCATATCGTCTTGTTCACGAGCCATCAGTGCAGCCCCTCCAGCCAGCCTTCAAGGTGTCGAAAGGCATCATTGAAGGTGCGATCGAGCTGCAACGGCGTGATCGAGACATAGCCCTGCATCACGGCATGGAAATCCGTACCCGGCCCGCCATCTTCGGCGTCGCCAGCAGCGGCGATCCAGTAGCCGGCCTTGCCGCGCGGGTCGACGACATGCATCGGCTTGGCGGCGCGGGCACGATGGCCCAGGCGAGTGAGCTGGATGCCACGGATATGATCAAGTGGCAGATTCGGGATGTTCACGTTCAGCACCGTGCGCGGTGGCAGGTCCAGTTCGCCATGGGCTTCTACCAGCTTGCGGGCAAAGTAGGCGGCGGTTGGCAAGTTGTCGACCTGCCGTGAAACAAACGAAAAGGCAAAGGACGTCTTGTTCAGGAAACGACCTTCCAAGGCTGCGGCGACCGTGCCCGAATACAGCACGTCGTCGCCCAGGTTGGCGCCCAGGTTTATACCTGAGACCACCATGTCCGGCTCGCGCTCCAGCAAGCCATTGAGGCCCAGGTGCACGCAATCGGTGGGTGTACCGTTGAGGCTGATGAAACCGTTATCCAGGTAGCAAGGGTGCAGCGGACGGTCAATCGTCAGCGAACTGCTGGCGCCGCTCTTGTCCTGGTCCGGGGCAATCACCACGCACTCGGCAAAATCCGCCAGCGCAACATATAGCGCGGCAAGACCGGGTGCTGTCACCCCGTCGTCGTTAGAGATCAGAATACGCATGGGCTGTCCGTCTGCCCTGCTGGCACCAGATCGACGAGTTCGCGCACCAAGACAGTGGCGAAACATCCGGCCGGCAGGACGAATTCCAATTGCAGAATGTCAGGCTCGGGATAATGCCACGACAACCCGCCAATGGGCAGTCGCAGGATGCGACGTTCGTGACTCATTCCCGCGTTTATCAACCAGTCGCGCAGATCCGCTTCGCCTTGGGCGACGGCCTGCTCCAACTCGAAGACCACGCCGGCGGCGGGCGAAGGTCCCTCGCCCCATTGGGGGCCGGTCGGATGCAGATCTAGAATCGCCAGGCGCGGATCGCTGCATTCGGCCTCCCCGGCCGGGAAGAAACTCCGGCTGTCGGTGAAGGCCAGCAGATCACCCACCTGGGCACGTTGCCAGGTACCGTCGGCCACCCTGGCCGCCAGCACTTTGTTGAACAGGAAGCTGCGCGCCGTGGACAGCAGGCGCGAACGCACATTGCGTTGCTCCGGCAAGGCTTTGCGGGCAGCCCACGTGCGGGCATCGACGACATTGCCACCGTCATGGCCGAAGCGCTGGGCACCAAAATAGTTGGGGATCCCCTGACGGATAATCTGTTGCAGGCGTGCTTCGATCGCCGCCACGTCGCCCTTGAATTGGGTCAGGCGCAAGGTGAAGCCGTTGGCCGAATGCGCGCCGCGCTGCAGCTTGCGCTTGTGGCGGACGGTCTTGAGGATCTTCAGCGTGTCGTTCTCTGCCGCCGACAAGTCCGGATCGGCCTTGCCCGGCAATTGGACGCTGAACCACTGGCGGGTCAGGGCCTGGCGATCCTTGAGCCCGGCGTAGCTGACGGTACGCAACGGCACGCTGGCGGCCTTGGCGATTCGCCGTGCAGCCTCCTCGGTGTTCAAGCCACGTTTTTCCACCCAGATCCACAGGTGCTCACCGTCGCCGGTCAACGGGATGTCGAGCACTTCATCGACTTGGAAATCTTCAGCGCTGGCCTTGAGTACAGCGCTGCCCAACGACTCTCCATAGGCCCGCGGCCCCAACAGTTCCAGTTCGGTCATGGGCGCAGCAACAAGGCAACGGAATGGACGGCAATGCCTTCTTCGCGACCGACGAAGCCCAGCTTCTCGGTGGTGGTGGCTTTCACGTTCACTTGGTCCAGCTCAACTTGAAGATCCTCGGCGATCACTTGGCGCATCGCTTCGATGTGCGGCGCCATCTTGGGGGCCTGGGCGACAATGGTGTTATCGACATTGCCGACTTTCCAGCCCTTGGCGTGGATCAGCGAAACCACATGGCGCAGTAGCACGCGGCTGTCGGCGCCCTTGAATTGCGGGTCTGTGTCGGGGAAGTGCTTGCCGATGTCACCCAGGGCAGCCGCGCCGAGCAGTGCATCGCTCAAGGCGTGCAGCAGGACATCACCGTCAGAATGCGCGAGCAGCCCGAAGCCGTGTGCGATCCGCACGCCGCCCAGAGTAATGAAGTCGCCTTCAGCGAAACGGTGAACATCGTAGCCGTGGCCAATACGCATAAAAAAACGCCCCGATTTTTGTCAGGGCGTGATTCTACCTGCATTAGGCGTCTAGAGCGCGTGCATGATGTTGCAAGTGATCATCGATGAAGCTGGCGATGAAGAAGTAGCTGTGGTCATAGCCCGGTTGCAAGCGCAGTTCCAGCGGATGGCCGGCAGTCTTGGCCGCCTGTTGCAGGGCATCGGGCTTGAGCTGGTTGGCCAGGAAATCATCTCGATCACCTTGATCCACCAGCAGTGGCAGCCGCTCATGCGCCTCGGCAATCAGCGCACAGGCATCCCATTCCCGCCACTTCGAGCGATCTTCTCCCAGGTAACGGGAGAAAGCCTTTTGGCCCCATGGGCAATCCATCGGATTGTTGATCGGCGAAAAGGCTGACACCGAACGGTAACGCCCCGGGTTGCGCAAGGCGCAGACCAGCGCGCCGTGGCCGCCCATGGAATGTCCGCTGATACCGCGTTTATCCGAAGCCGGGAAATGCGCTTCGACCAACGTCGGCAATTCCTGCACGACATAGTCATGCATCCGATAGTGCCGCGCCCAAGGTTCCTGCGTGGCATTCAGATAGAACCCTGCCCCGAGGCCGAAGTCCCACGCGCCGTCCGGATCGCCCGGCACATCGGCGCCACGGGGACTGGTGTCCGGCGCGACGATGATCAGGCCCAGCTCGGCGGCCATGCGCTGGGCACCGGCCTTTTGCATAAAGTTCTCGTCGGTGCAGGTCAATCCGGACAACCAATACAGCACCGGCAACTTGCCGCCCTGCTCGGCTTGCGGAGGCAGGTACACGGCAAACACCATGTCACAACCGAGCACTTCGGAACGGTGCCGGTAACGCTTATGCCAGCCGCCGAAGCTTTTCTGGCAAGAGATGTTTTCCAGACTCATGACTGACCTCAGAAATGAATGACGGTACGGATGCTCTTGCCTTCGTGCATCAGGTCGAAGGCCTTGTTGATATCTTCCAGGCCCATGGTGTGGGTGATGAAGGTATCGAGCGGGATCTCGCCCTTCTCGGCCATGTCCACGTAGCTAGGCAATTCGCTGCGACCGCGCACGCCGCCAAAGGCCGAACCGCGCCAGACGCGCCCGGTCACCAGTTGGAATGGACGGGTGGCGATTTCCTGGCCGGCACCGGCCACGCCGATGATCACCGACTCGCCCCAACCCTTGTGGCAGCATTCCAGCGCGGCACGCATCAACTGCACATTGCCGATGCACTCGAAGGAAAAGTCCACGCCGCCATCCGTCATGTCCACGATGACTTCCTGGATCGGACGGTCGAAGTCTTTCGGGTTGACGCAATCAGTGGCGCCCAGCTGCTTGGCGATTTCGAACTTGGCCGGGTTGATGTCGATGGCGATGATGCGCGCGGCCTTCGCCTTCACGGCGCCGATCACCGCCGACAGGCCGATGCCGCCCAGGCCGAAGATCGCCACGGTGTCACCCGGCTTGACCTTGGCGGTGTTAAGCACCGCACCGATGCCGGTGGTGACGCCACAGCCCAGCAGGCAGACTTTTTCCAGCGGCGCTTCTTTTTGAATCTTCGCGACGGAAATCTCCGGCAGCACGGTGTATTCGGAGAATGTCGAGGTGCCCATGTAGTGGAAAATCGTCTCGCCCTTGTAGGAAAAGCGCGAAGTGCCGTCTGGCATCAGGCCTTTACCCTGGGTGGCGCGAATCGCCTGGCAGAGGTTGGTCTTGCCCGACTTACAGAATTTGCACTGTCCGCATTCCGGCGTGTACAGCGGGATCACATGGTCACCCACGGCCACCGAGGTCACGCCTTCACCAATGGCTTCGACAATGGCGCCGCCTTCATGGCCCAGGATCGACGGGAAGATCCCTTCCGGGTCGGCGCCCGACAGGGTGTAGGCGTCGGTGTGGCAGACACCGGAGGCCACCACGCGCAACAGCACTTCGCCCGCCTTGGGCATGGCCACGTCGACTTCAACGATTTCCAGGGGTTTCTTGGCCTCGAAGGCAACGGCAGCGCGCGACTTGATCATCCGGATTCTCCAGCAAATAAATACAAGACTGGGAGTGTAATCCTCCGCTGGAAAATGAATAATCCAGGCAAAAGCAAAACATTATTGCTGCACAGGGATAATCGACTCATGTCTGATAACCGCTGGGAAGGCATCGACGAGTTTGTTGCCGTGGCCGAATGCAGCCAATTTACTGCTGCCGCCGAACGTCTTGGGGTGTCGTCTTCCCATATCAGTCGACAAATCGTACGGCTTGAAGAGCGTCTGCAGACACGCTTGCTGTACCGCAGCACCCGCCGGGTGACCCTGACTGAAGCCGGACAAACCTTTTTGCAGCATTGCCAGCGCCTGCAGGACGGACGCGAGGAAGCACTGCGGGCCGTTGGCGACTTGACCAGCGAACCCAAGGGCATGCTGCGCATGACCTGCGCGGTGGCTTATGGTGAACGATTTATCGTGCCGTTGGTGACCCGCTTCATGGGCCTCTACCCGCAATTGCGGGTGGACATCGAACTGAGCAATCGCCCGCTGGACCTGGTGCATGAAGGCCTGGACCTGGCGATTCGCCTGGGCCGGTTGCAGGACTCGCGCCTGGTGGCCACGCGCCTGGCGCCCAGACGCATGTACTTGTGCGCTTCACCCTCTTATCTGGAACGCTACGGCCGGCCCCACAGCGTGTCGGAACTGAGCCGCCACAACTGCCTGATCGGCAGCTCCGACATGTGGCAACTGGAGCAGAACGGGCGGGAGTTTTCCCAGCGAGTACAGGGAAACTGGCGCTGCAACAGTGGGCAAGCGGTGCTCGATGCGGCGCTGCAAGGGGTGGGTTTGTGCCAACTGCCGGACTATTACGTGCTCGGGCATTTGCACAGCGGTGCGTTGATTTCGCTACTGGAAGCTCATCAGCCACCGAATACGGCGGTGTGGGCGCTGTATCCGCAGCAGCGGCATCTGTCACCAAAGGTGCGCAAGCTGGTGGATTATTTGAAGGAAGGGTTGGCTGAGCGGCCGGAGTATCGGGGGTAACGGAGGGGTCTTGTTGCCTGGGATGACGCCATCGCGAGCTGGCTCGCGATTAGCGCCACCCCAGACGATGAAAATCCACCGAGGGAACAGATCCGGCTCAACGCCGATTCGCCCACCGCTGGCGCAACCATTCCAGGTCTTCCGGCCGGGTGACCTTGATGTTGTCCGCCCGCCCTTCGACCAGCCGAGGCGCCTGCCCCGCCCATTCCATGGCGGACGCTTCGTCGGTAATCAGCGCATCCGCCACCAGGCTGTCGGCCAGGGCCCGATGCAAGGCGCCGAGACGGAACATCTGCGGTGTATAGGCTTGCCAGATCACGCTGCGATCAACGGTCTCCAGTACACGACCGTGCTTGTCGGCGCGCTTGAGGGTGTCACGCGCGGGGACAGCCAACAGGCCGCCGACCGCATCGTTCGCCAACTCATGGAGCAGGTTATCGAGATCGTCCCGGGCCAGGTTCGGCCGGGCGGCGTCGTGCACCAGCACCCAATCGAAATCATCGGCGCCCTGCTCGTGAAGGTGCAGCAACGCATTGAGCACCGAATCCGAACGTTGTTCGCCACCGTCAACGCGCTGGATGCGCGTGTCGTTGGCGCAGGCCAGGGTCGGCCAATAGGGATCGTCGGGTGCAACGCTGACCACCACGCCCTTGACGGTCGGGTGATCGAGGAAACAGCCAAGGCTGTGTTCGAGAATTGTGCGTGCGCCCAGTTGCAGGTATTGCTTGGGGCGGTCGGCAGCCATACGGGCACCAACGCCCGCGGCAGGAATGACGGCCCAGAAGGCCGGTAGACGAATGCTCATTGGGCCAACTGGTAGAGGGTTTCGCCCTCCTTGACCATGCCCAACTCATGGCGAGCCCGCTCTTCGACGGTCTCCATGCCTTTCTTCAGTTCCATCACTTCGGCGTCCATCACTCGATTACGCTCCAGCAATGCCTCGTTTTCGGCGTGCTGGTCGGCAATTTGCTGAGTCAGCTCGGCCACTTGCGCCAGGCTGCCATTGCCCACCCACAGGCGGTACTGCAGGCCGGCCAGCAACAAGAGCAAGACGAGAAACAACCAATTGGGACTGCGCATCGAATATCAGGTATCCAGTGAAAAAAGACCGCCATGCCAAACTTGAAGCGTCTGATAGCACGAAGCCTGGAAAATCCAGGCTTGTGCTTGATAAGGCATCAGATTAGAGGCAAAACCACCATGTTGGCGACCTTTGCGACGCAATCCGCTGTCTTTTTACCATTTACCGCTTAACCGCGAAACTCGGCGCGACCGTTGTACTTGGCCTTGCCGTTCAACTGCTCTTCGATGCGCAGCAGTTGGTTGTACTTGGAAACGCGGTCGGAGCGGCACAGCGAACCGGTCTTGATCTGGCCCGCCGCAGTGCCCACGGCCAGGTCTGCAATGGTCGAGTCTTCGGTTTCACCGGAACGGTGGGAGATCACGGCGGTGTAGCCGGCAGCCTTGGCCATCTGGATGGCTTCCAGGGTTTCGGTCAGGGTGCCGATCTGGTTGAACTTGATCAGGATCGAGTTGGCGATCTTCTTGTCGATGCCTTCTTTCAGGATCTTGGTGTTGGTCACGAACAGGTCGTCGCCCACCAGTTGGGTTTTCTCGCCGATCTTGTCGGTGAGGATTTTCCAGCCAGCCCAGTCGGACTCATCCAGGCCGTCTTCGATGGAGATGATCGGGTAGCGTTCGGTCAGGCCCTTGAGGTAGTCGGCAAAACCTTCGGCAGTGAACACCTGGCCTTCGCCGGACAGGTTGTACTTGCCGTCTTCGAAGAACTCACTGGCGGCGCAGTCCAGGGCCAGGGTCACGTCGGTGCCCAGCTTGTAGCCAGCATTGGCCACGGCTTCGGAGATCACTTTCAGTGCATCTTCGTTGGACGCCAGGTTCGGTGCGAAACCGCCTTCGTCACCAACTGCGGTGCTCAGGCCACGGGCCTTCAGCACGGCCTTGAGGTGGTGGAAAATCTCGGTGCCCATGCGCAGGCCTTCGGAGAAGGTCTTGGCGCCAACCGGCTGCACCATGAATTCCTGGATGTCGACGTTGTTATCGGCATGCTCGCCGCCGTTGATGATGTTCATCATCGGCACCGGCATCGAGTAGACACCCGGCGTACCGTTGAGGTTGGCAATGTGCGCGTACAGCGGCAGGTCCAGGTCCTGGGCAGCGGCCTTGGCAGCGGCCAGGGACACGGCGAGGATCGCGTTGGCGCCCAGGGTGGCTTTGTTTTCGGTACCGTCGAGCTTGATCATGGCCTGGTCGAGGGCCTTCTGGTCGGCAGGGTCCTTGCCCAGCAACAGGTCACGGATCGGACCGTTGATGTTGGCGACGGCTTTCAGCACGCCCTTGCCCAGGTAACGGCTCTTGTCGCCATCACGCAGCTCCAGCGCTTCGCGCGAGCCAGTGGAAGCACCGGACGGCGCGCAGGCGCTGCCGATGATGCCGTTGTCGAGAAGCACGTCCGCTTCGACAGTGGGGTTGCCACGGGAGTCGAGAACTTCACGACCTTTGATGTCGACGATTTTTGCCATTGTTGTAAACACTCCAAAGTTGACGAAAACGACGCAGCGAGAGGAAATCTTTTACCGTCGGCGGGGATCGAGCAGCGGGCAGGCTCGCCGACGACAACGCCCGGCCTGCAGGCCAGAGCGTTTATCGAGCGGTACTTTACCGGAGAAAACCGCGTTACGCGGTTTCTATCGTCGGAAACCCCTTGACCAGCTCATCCAGCGACTTGAGCTGAGACAGGAAAGGTTCCAGCTTGTTCAAGCGCAAGGCACAAGGCCCGTCGCACTTGGCGTTGTCAGGGTCAGGGTGGGCTTCAAGGAACAGGCCCGCAAGGGACTGGCTCATGCCAGCCTTGGCCAGGTCGGTCACTTGGGCGCGACGGCCGCCGGCGGAGTCGGAACGACCGCCGGGCATTTGCAGCGCGTGGGTCACGTCGAAGAACACCGGATATTCGAACTGCTTCATGATGCCGAAGCCGAGCATGTCCACCACCAGGTTGTTGTAGCCGAAGCTCGAACCACGTTCGCAGAGGATCAACTGGTCATTTCCAGCTTCTTCGCACTTGCTCAGGATGTGTTTCATTTCCTGGGGCGCGAGGAACTGGGCTTTCTTGATGTTGATCACCGCGCCGGTCTTGGCCATCGCGACCACGAGGTCGGTCTGGCGCGACAGGAAGGCCGGCAACTGGATGATGTCGCAGACTTCGGCGACGACCGCGGCCTGGTCAGGCTCGTGGACGTCGGTGATGATCGGCACGCCAAAGGCTTGCTTGATGTCCTGGAAAATCCGCATCCCCTCTTCCAGGCCCGGGCCACGGTAAGAGGTCACCGACGAACGGTTGGCCTTGTCGAAGCTGGCCTTGAAGACGTAAGGGATGCCCAGCTTCTGGGTCACCTTCACGTATTCTTCGCAGACCTGCATCGCCATGTCGCGGCTTTCCAGCACGTTCATGCCGCCGAACAGCACCATGGGTTTATCGTTGGCAATCTCGATGTCGCCGACGCGAATGATCTTCTGGGCCATCGTCTTATGCCTTTTTCTGGTGTTGAGCCAAAGCGGCTTTCACAAAACCACTGAACAACGGATGACCGTCGCGCGGTGTCGAGGTGAACTCCGGGTGGAACTGGCAGGCAACAAACCATGGATGGTCAGCAGCCTCGACCACTTCCACCAGCGCACCGTCACCGGAACGACCGGAAATTTTCAGGCCAGCTTCGATCAACTGCGGCAGCAGGTTGTTGTTCACTTCGTAGCGGTGGCGATGACGCTCGACGATCACGTCCTTGGCGTAGCAATCGTGCACCTTGGAGCCGGCTTCGAGCAGGCATTCCTGGGCGCCGAGGCGCATGGTGCCACCCAGGTCCGAACTCTCGGTACGCACTTCGACGGCGCCGGTGGCATCTTCCCACTCGGTGATCAGGCCTACGACCGGGTGACCGCTGGCGCGATCGAATTCGGTGGAGTTGGCGTCTTTCCAGCCCATCACGTTACGGGCGAACTCGATGACCGCCACTTGCATGCCCAGGCAGATGCCCAGGTATGGCACCTTGTTTTCGCGAGCGTATTGCACCGCGGTGATCTTGCCTTCCACGCCGCGCAGGCCAAAGCCGCCCGGTACGAGGATCGCGTCGGCGCCTTCAAGCAGGCCGGTGCCCTGGTTCTCGATGTCTTCGGAATCGATGTAGCGCAGGTTGACCTTGGTGCGGTTGCTGATACCGGCATGACTCATCGCTTCGATCAGCGACTTGTAGGCGTCCAGCAGTTCCATGTACTTGCCGACCATCGCGATGGTGACTTCGTGCTCGGGGTTGAGCTTGGCATCGACCACGGCGTCCCACTCGGACAGGTCGGCGCTGGCGCATTGCAGGCCAAAGCGCTCGACGACGAAGTCATCAAGGCCCTGGGAATGCAGGATGCCCGGGATCTTGTAGATGGTGTCGGCGTCTTCCAGGCCGATGACCGCGCGTTCTTCCACGTTGGTGAACTGGGCGATCTTGCGACGCGAGGAGATGTCGATCGGGTGATCGGAGCGGCAGATCAGCACGTCCGGCTGCAGGCCGATGGAGCGCAGCTCCTTGACCGAGTGCTGGGTTGGCTTGGTCTTGGTTTCGCCGGCGGTGGCGATGTACGGCACCAGGGTCAGGTGCATCAGCATCGCGCGCTTGGCGCCGATTTCGAAACGCAACTGGCGGATGGCTTCGAGGAACGGCTGGGATTCGATATCGCCCACGGTGCCGCCAATCTCGACCATCGCGACGTCGGCATCGCCGGCACCCTTGATGATGCGGCGCTTGATTTCGTCGGTGATGTGCGGGATGACCTGGATGGTCGCGCCCAGGTAGTCACCACGACGCTCTTTACGCAGCACGTGCTCGTAGACCCGGCCGGTGGTGAAGTTGTTGTTCTGGGTCATGGTCGTGCGGATGAACCGCTCGTAGTGGCCCAGGTCCAGGTCGGTCTCGGCGCCGTCGTGGGTGACGAACACTTCACCGTGCTGGAACGGGCTCATGGTGCCCGGGTCGACGTTGATGTACGGGTCCAGCTTGAGCATGGTGACCTTAAGTCCCCGCGCCTCCAGGATGGCCGCCAATGAAGCCGAGGCAATGCCTTTCCCCAATGAAGAAACAACACCGCCCGTGACGAATATGTAGCGCGTCATGAAAAACCCTAGAAGTCTGCGTTAAAGCGGTCCGAGCCGCCGGGGAAAGCGAAGGAAGGCCGAAGCCCCCGATCACCTGCATTAATCACAGTGCACCTTTCAAAAAAACCGCCGCGTCGGGACAGACCGGAGGTGAAATCACCGGTACGTTGCTCGCTACACATTTTTTGGAATCGCCCAGCAAAGACTGCTTGGTAATCGGCAACTCCTGCAATTCAGGCGAATCCACAGAAGTTGTATCAAGAAGGGAGCGTAGTCTACCGGAAAGCCCCTTTCAGCTCAAACCCAGATCTTGGCTTTCATGGCTGCCAAATCAGTTGCCATCTGCCGTCAGCGTCCCGATCCAACATCGGGAGGTTGGCAATCCCCAGCAATTGCTCGCCCCGATACAGCAAAGGCAATCGAGCGCGAACGAACGCCGGCACGCCGTTTTCGTTGAGCAAACGCTTGAGGTCCCGGTGCCCGCGCCCCGGCAGTTCCATGACCTCGCCGCCCTGGCGATAGCGGATGCAAAGCGCTCCCGCGGGGGCTTCGCCGCGAAGGATCACCCGGCCATTGCCGGGCAGTGACAACACCTGATCAACCCGGGGCCATCCAACGGGACCGGAAACTGGCTGCAACCAGTGGTCGGATAACCACCAGATGCGTCCGCCGCTCCGGTGCATTTCCCCATCGGCGAGACGCCAGACGGGATGGCCATCTTCCCTGGCATCACGCAACGAGTCCCAGCCCACCCAATGGTCGCTATCGGGAAACCTCGTCACAGGCGCCAGCCAATGGCTCAGCGCATTGCGCTGGCGGGCGGGGGACAAGGCCCGCAAAGGCGCCAATTCAAGCGACCGCAGCCCGAGCCAATCGAACGCGCTGACGGTCAGGGCCCGCTCCAGGTCGATCTGCGCCAACTCATCCAGCAAGCCTTGCGCCTCGCTCAGATGCGCGGCGCTGCGGGCGAGGGTCAACGATGCATGGGGCCACTGCTCGGCGAGGACCGGAAAGACCCGCTGGCGCAGGAAATTGCGGGCGTATCGATGATCCTCATTGGAGGGGTCATGAACCCAGCTCAAGCCATGCCGACTGGCATATGCCTCCAACTCCGCCCGGGACACATCGAGCAATGGCCGCAGCAGATGCCCCTGCCCCAAGGGACGCTGCCTCGGCATCGCCGACAAACCCCGTACCCCTGCCCCACGCAGCAAACGGAACAACAGGGTTTCGGCCTGATCGTCGCGGTGCTGGGCAGTGAGCAGCACGTCGTTCTCTTGTGTCGCGGCAATGAAAGCCGCGTAGCGCGCGTCCCGGGCGGCGCGCTCGACGCTGGCGCCGGGCCGGACCTCCACGCAGGCCACTTGCAGCGGCACGCCCAAGGCGTCGCAGACCTGACGACAATGTTCCGGCCACGCGTCGGCCACGGCCTGGAGGCCATGATGAACGTGGATTGCGCTTATTGGCGGCAGGGATTGGTTTTCGGCCAGGGAAACGAGCAGGTGCAGCAGGACGGTGGAGTCGAGGCCACCGGAGAAGGCGATTCGCCAGGTGGCTGCGTGGCGCCAGGGAATGAGTTGGGTCAGCAGGCGGCTTGGCAGATCGTTGCTTGCATTCATGGGTTTCAGCCTTGGCACAAATCAAATGTGGGAGCGGGCTTGCTCGCGAAGGCGGTAGATCAGTCAACACATGGGTTGAATGTTAAACCGCTTTCGCGAGCAAGCCCGCTCCCACATTGGCTCCCCCCAACAGTTGGAAGCTTGGTCAGATCAGAGACCGTAGCTCATCAACCGCTCATAACGACGAGCCAGCAGCGCTTCGTTGTCGAACTTCTTGAGCATCGACAGCTGCGAGCTCAGCTCAGCGCGGATCAGCGCCGCGGCTGCAGCAGGGTCGCGGTGGGCGCCGCCCACTGGCTCGTTGATCACTTTATCAACGATGCCCAGGCCCTTGAGGCGCTCGGCGGTGATGCCCATGGCTTCAGCGGCATCCGGCGCCTTCTCGGCGGTTTTCCACAGGATCGAGGCGCAGCCTTCCGGCGAGATCACCGCGTAGGTGGAATATTGCAACATGTTCAACTGGTCGCAGACGCCAATGGCCAACGCACCGCCGGAGCCGCCTTCGCCAATCACGGTAGCGATGATCGGGGTCTTCAGGCGAGCCATGACGCGCAGGTTCCAGGCAATCGCTTCGCTCTGGTTGCGCTCTTCGGCGTCGATGCCCGGGTAGGCGCCCGGGGTGTCGATGAAGGTCAGGATCGGCATCTTGAAGCGCTCGGCCATTTCCATCAGGCGGCACGCCTTGCGGTAGCCTTCCGGACGCGGCATGCCGAAGTTGCGGCGCACTTTCTCGCGCACTTCGCGACCCTTCTGGTGACCGATCACCATCACCGGCTGGTCGTCCAGGCGGGCAACGCCGCCAACGATCGCGGCGTCATCGGAGAAGTGACGGTCGCCGTGAAGCTCATCGAACTCGGTGAAGATGTGTTCAATGTAGTCCAGGGTGTAGGGCCGACGCGGATGACGCGCCAGACGCGCGATCTGCCAGCTGGTCAGCTTGCCGAAGATATCTTCGGTCAGCGTGCGGCTCTTGTCCTGCAGCCGAGAGATTTCATCGCCGATATTCAGCGAATTGTCGTTACCGACCAAGCGCAACTCTTCGATCTTGGCTTGAAGGTCGGCGATCGGCTGTTCGAAATCTAGAAAATTCGGGTTCATAGGCGTCCGTCTTGGGTCGACGTCCAAGAGAGCTTGGGCCGGCCGGTTGTCTATTCGCGCCCTACCTTAAGGGAGAGGCGCGTTCAGGTCGAGATTAAAAATTCGAGTCGAGGTCAGGGGCGCTCCGGGTATGGGAGTGGCCCCTGGCCGTCAACGGTATTGGAGGAAGACGTTGTCTTTGCCGAACTGGTCACGCAAGGCTTGAATCAACGCATCCGCCGGGTCGATCCGCCACCCCTCGCCGAACTGCAGCACGGCCTTGGCGTCGGGGCGCACATACTCCATGGTGATTGGACACGCACCGCGATGGCGCTTGAACAACTCTCCCAGCCAGCGTAGCTGGTCACCCTTGAGGTCCTGGGTCTGCAACTTCAGGCGCAGGCTCTCGGCCAGGTTGGTACGGGCATCTTCCATGCTCATCACACGCTTGACCCGAAGCCGCAGGCCGCCAGAAAAATCGTCATTGCTGACTTCGCCTTCCACGACGACCATGGCATCAGTCTGCAACAACGACTGCGCCGAATGGAACGCATCGGCGAACAATGACGCCTCGATGCGTCCGGAGCGGTCGTCGAGGGTGATGAAGCCCATCTTGTCGCCCTTTTTGTTCTTCATCACCCGCAGCGCGATGATCATGCCAGCGACGGTCTGGGTGTCGCGCGCGGGCTTGAGGTCAATGATGCGCTGACGGGCGAAACGGCGAATCTCGCCTTCGTATTCGTCGATCGGGTGACCGGTCAGGTAGAGGCCCAGGGTGTCTTTCTCACCCTTGAGGCGTTCCTTGAGGGTCAGCTCCTTGGCCTTGCGATGGTTACCGTAGACATCGGCGTCTTCCTCGACGAATAGCCCGCCAAACAGGTCGGCGTGGCCGCTGTCATGAGTGCGGGCGGTCTGTTCGGCCGCCTTGATCGCTTCTTCCATCGCCGCCAGCAACACCGCGCGATTGCGGTCGATGTTGGCCTGATAGGCCTTGGGCTCATCGTGAAAATACGGACCCAGACGGTCCAGCGCGCCACTGCGGATCAAACCGTCGAGGGTGCGCTTGTTGATGCGCTTGAGGTCGACCCGGGCGCAGAAATCGAACAGGTCCTTGAAGGGCCCGTCCTGGCGCGCCTCGGTGATGGCCTCTACCGGACCTTCGCCCACGCCCTTGATCGCACCGAGGCCATAAATGATGCGGCCTTCGTCGTTCACCGTGAACTTGAATTCCGAAGCGTTCACGTCCGGCGCGTCGAGGCGCAGCTTCATGGTCCGCACTTCTTCGATCAAGGTCACGACCTTGTCGGTGTTGTGCATATCCGCCGACAGTACGGCCGCCATGAATGGCGCCGGGTAGTGAGCCTTCAGCCATGCGGTCTGGTACGACACCAGGCCATAGGCGGCGGAGTGGGATTTGTTGAAGCCGTAGCCGGCGAACTTCTCCACCAGGTCGAAGATGTTGCCCGCCAGGTCCGCATCGATGCCGTTGTTCGCGCAACCTTCGATGAAACCGCCGCGCTGCTTGGCCATCTCCTCGGGCTTTTTCTTACCCATGGCTCGACGCAGCATGTCCGCGCCGCCGAGGGTGTAGCCGGCCATCACCTGGGCAATCTGCATCACCTGTTCCTGGTACAGGATGATGCCGTACGTCGGAGCCAGTACCGGCTTGAGGCCATCGTACTGGTAATCGGGATGCGGATACGCGAGCTCGGCGCGGCCGTGCTTGCGGTTGATGAAGTCATCCACCATGCCCGACTGCAGCGGCCCCGGACGGAACAGGGCCACCAGTGCGATCAAGTCTTCCAGGCAGTCGGGCTTGAGCTTCTTGATCAGCTCCTTCATGCCCCGGGATTCAAGCTGGAACACCGCCGTGGTCTCGGCTTTCTGCAGCAGGCTGTAGGTCGGCTTGTCGTCCAGCGGGATGAAGGCGATGTCCAGCGGCTCTTCGCCGACCTTGGCCCGGTCGCGGTTGATGGTTTTCAATGCCCAGTCGATGATCGTCAGGGTCCGCAGGCCGAGGAAGTCGAACTTCACCAGGCCCGCCGCCTCGACGTCATCCTTGTCGAACTGGGTGACCAGGCCGTCGCCTTCTTCATCGCAATAGATCGGCGAGAAGTCAGTGAGCTTGGTCGGTGCGATCACCACGCCACCGGCGTGCTTGCCGACGTTACGCACCACGCCTTCGAGCTTGCGTGCCATCTCCCAGATTTCCGCAGCCTCTTCATCGACCTTGATGAAGTCCCGCAGGATTTCTTCCTGCTCGTAGGCCTTCTCCAGGGTCATGCCGACTTCGAACGGAATCATCTTCGACAGGCGATCCGCCAGGCCGTAGGACTTGCCCTGCACCCGCGCCACGTCGCGCACCACAGCCTTGGCCGCCATCGAACCGAAGGTAATGATCTGGCTCACCGCGTTACGACCGTACTTCTCGGCCACGTAGTCGATCACCCGGTCGCGACCGTCCATGCAGAAGTCGACGTCGAAGTCGGGCATGGAAACCCGCTCCGGGTTGAGGAAACGTTCAAAGAGCAGGTCATATTCCAATGGGTCGAGGTCGGTGATCTTCTGCACGTAGGCCACCAGCGACCCGGCGCCCGACCCACGGCCAGGGCCTACCGGCACGCCGTTGCTCTTGGCCCACTGGATGAAGTCCATCACGATCAGGAAGTAACCGGGGAAGCCCATCTGGATGATGATATCCAGCTCGAAATTCAGCCGATCGACATAGACCTGGCGCTTGGCTTCGTAATCTTCGGTGGTGTCCTTGGGAAGCAGGACGCTGAGGCGCTCTTCGAGACCGTCGAACGATACCTTGCGGAAATACTCATCGATGGTCATGCCATCGGGAATCGGGAAGTTGGGCAGGAAGTGCTTGCCCAGCTTCACTTCGATGTTGCAGCGCTTGGCGATCTCGACGGTGTTTTCCAGCGCCTCGGGCAGGTCGCTGAACAGCTCCGCCATTTCCTCGGCGCTCTTGAGGTATTGCTGGTCGCTGTAGTTTTTCGGCCGACGCGGGTCGTCGAGGGCCCGGCCCTCACCGATGCAGACGCGAGTTTCGTGGGCTTCGAAATCTTCCTGCTTGATGAACCGCACGTCATTGGTCGCCACCAGCGGCGCACCGAGCTTGTCGGCCAGGGCCACGGCGGCGTGCAGGTGCTCTTCATCATTAGGGCGATTGGTGCGTTGGACCTCGATGTAGAAGCGATCCGGGAACACCGCCATCCAGTCGCGGGCCAGTTGCTCGGCTTCTTCGGCATTGCCGCTGAGCAGGGCCTGGCCGATTTCACCTTCCTTGGCCGCCGACAGCATGATCAATCCTTCGCTCGCTTCGGCCACCCACTCGCGCTCGATGATGATCGAACCGTTACGCTGGCCGTCGATAAAGCCGCGGGAAATCAGCTCGGTAAGGTTGCGGTAGCCAACGGCGTTCATCACCAGCAGGCTGATCCGGCTCAGCGGCGCGTCGGGGTCCTTGTTCGAAAGCCATAGGTCGGCACCGCAGATCGGCTTGATCCCGGCGCCCATGGCGTTCTTGTAGAACTTGACCAGCGAGCACATGTTGTTCTGGTCGGTAACGGCCACGGCCGGCATGTTCATGCCCACCAGCGTCTTGACCAGGGGCTTGATCCGCACCAGACCGTCGACGAGGGAGTATTCAGTGTGCAGGCGTAGATGAACGAATGAAGCCGGCATAGTGATCCTGCGTTAAGTCATGAAAACAACAAGGCCCGGATTGTACCGGGCCTTGGGTAAAACATCAGCCAGCAACCCATTCTCTTGAAGATTGAGCCCGTGGCGAGCGAGCTTGCTCCCGCTGGGCTGCCCAGCAGCCCCCTTCCTATGGGCGCTTCGCACCCAAGCGGGAGCAAGCTCCCTCGCCACGATGAATCAGGTGAACCCCTCGCTCACGACCAACCCATCACGAGCTTCATAAGCCAGCCGAACCGGTGCAAACGAACGCCGATGGATGGGCGTAGGCCCAAGGCGCGCCAGGGCTTCCAGATGGACGGGGGTCGGGTAGCCCTTGTGACTGCCGATGCCATAGCCCGGGTAGATCAATTCGAACGCGGCCATTTCCCGGTCACGGCTGACCTTGGCCAGGATCGAGGCCGCCGCGATGGCGGGTACCTTGCCGTCGCCCTGGATGACCGCTTCGGCGCGCATCGACAGTTTCGGACAACGATTGCCGTCGATCATCGCCAGCTTCGGCGTGATATGCAGCCCCTGCACTGCACGTTGCATGGCGAGCATGGTGGCGTGCAGGATATTGAGTTCATCGATTTCTTCGACTTCGGCCCGGGCAATGCACCAGCTCAGGGCCTTCTCGCAGATTTCTTCGTAAAGTTTTTCGCGACGGGCTTCGGTGAGTTTCTTGGAATCATCGAGGCCGAGGATCGGCCGTTTCGGATCGAGAATCACCGCGGCGGTCACCACGGCGCCGCACAAAGGCCCGCGCCCGACTTCATCGACACCGGCCACCAGCTCTTCCACTTCGGCAACCAGGTTGAAATCCAGGCCCATCTGTAGCTTTACGTTGCTCATGGTTTTGCGCCGATCAGGGTCAGTACTGCGTCGGCCGCCTGATTGGAGGCATCGCGGCGCAAGGTACGATGAATTTCGTCAAAGCCCCGAGTCTGTTCCGCGCCGCCATCGATCAAGGGCGACAGCGTTCTGGCCAAAGCGTCGGCGGTCGCATCGTCTTGCAGCAGCTCGGGGACCAGCAGGCGCTGGGCCAGCAGATTGGGCAAGGAAACGTAAGGGCTCTTGACCATGCGCTTGAGAATCCAGAACGTCAGCGGCGCCAGGCGATAGGCAACCACCATCGGGCGTTTGAACAGCAACGCCTCAAGGGTAGCAGTGCCGGATGCAATCAACACGGCGTCACAGGCCGCCAGCGCATCATGGGAACGCCCATCGAGCAACGTCACTGGCAAATCGCGACCGACCAGCAGGGCTTCAAGCTGGACGCGACGCTGCGCACTGGCACACGGCAGGACAAACCGTACACCGGGGCGCATTGCCCTCAGGCGCTCGGCGGCGTCAAAAAACAGGCCACCCAGGCGACTCACTTCGCCGCCCCGGCTGCCGGGCATCAATGCTACCAGCGGCCCATCCGGCAGGCCCAACGCCTGGCGCGCCGCTTCGCGATCGGCTTGCAGGGGAATGGTATCGGCCAGGGTATGCCCGACAAACCGCACCGGCACGCCTTTTTCTTCGTAGAAGCGGGCTTCGAATGGCAGCAGCGTCAGCATCAGGTCGCAGCCTTCGCGGATTTTCAGCACCCGCTTCTGCCGCCAGGCCCAGACAGACGGGCTGACGTAATGCACGGTCTTGATCCCGGCCTGACGCAACTTCAGTTCGATATTGAGGGTGAAATCCGGCGCATCGATGCCGATGAATACGTCCGGTTTTTCGTCGATCAGCGTCTGGATCAGCTTCTTGCGACGAGCGAGCAGCTCGCGCAGGCGCCCGAGCACCTCCACCAGGCCCATGACCGACAGGCGTTCCATCGGGAAGTAGGATTCCATCCCTTCGGCTTGCATCAATGGCCCGCCGACCCCAATGAACTCGACTGCGGGATGCTGCGCCTTGAGCGCGCGCATCAAGCCGGCCCCCAGGATGTCACCGGAAGCTTCACCCGCCACCAGCGCAATACGCAGATTGGCCATGGTCAGCGAGTGATGCCGCGGGTCGAAGACTGGATCGAGTCACGGAATATCGCGACTTCCGGGAACTGCGTGGACGCTTCGGCCAGCTCGGCGAGCGCCTGTTCGACGGTCAGGCCCTGGCGGTAGACAACCTTGTAGGCGCGACGAAGCGCCGTGATCGCCTCTTCACTGAAACCACGACGGCGCATGCCTTCGAAATTCATGCTGCGCGCTTCGGCCGGGTTACCGAACACGGTGACATAGGCCGGGACATCCTTGCCGATGGCGGTGCCCATGCCGGAGAAACTGTGGGCGCCGATATGGCAATACTGGTGGACCAGGGTGAAACCGGACAGGATCGCCCAATCATCCACGTGCACATGGCCGGCCAACGCCGTGTTGTTGACCAGGATGCAGTGGTTGCCGATGACGCTGTCGTGACCGATGTGGGCATAGGCCATGATCAGGTTGTGATCGCCCAGCGTCGTTTCGGAACGGTCCTGAACGGTGCCACGGTGAATCGTCACGCCTTCACGGATCACGTTGTGATCGCCGATCACCAGGCGGGTTTCTTCACCTTTGTACTTGAGATCGGGCGTGTCCTCGCCTACCGATGAAAACTGGTAGATGCGATTGTGCCTACCGATCCGGGTCGGGCCCTTGAGAATTACGTGGGGACCGATCACGGTGCCCTCGCCGATTTCCACACCTGCGCCGACGATCGACCATGGGCCAACCTCGACATCGGCGGCCAGCACGGCCGTCGGATCGATGATTGCGCGAGGGTCAATCAAACTCATAGCTTGCGTTCCGCACAGATGATTTCAGCGGAGCAGACCGGCTTGCCGTCGACCGAAGCCTGGCATTCGAACTTCCAGATCTGACGCTTGCAGCTGATGAACTTGGCCTCGAGGATCAACTGGTCGCCCGGGGTCACCGGCTGGCGGAAGCGCAGCTTGTCGGAGCCGACGAAGTAGTAAAGCGTGCCGTCGGCAGGCTTCACGTCGAGCATTTTGAAACCAAGGATCCCGGCAGCCTGAGCCATCGCTTCGATGATCAACACGCCCGGCATGATTGGATGCGCGGGGAAGTGGCCATTGAAGAACGGTTCGTTGATGCTGACATTCTTGTAGGCGCGAATGCGCTTGCCTTCAACATCCAGGTCCACGACCCGATCCACCAGCAGGAACGGGTAACGGTGAGGCAGGTATTCGCGAATCTCGTTGATGTCCATCATTTCGGGGGGAAGCCTATGTAAAGATTGGGAGCGCACGATTGACGCGCACCCCGCTAGCAAATCAAGGAGGCCAAGGCCTAGCGGCTGTGCACACTTGATATGGAAATGGTATCAGCCATCTGATGAAGCATTACCGCCAGGGGTCACGTCCCCTACACGCTTTTCCATCTGCTTGAGGCGCCGCGCGATGTCGTCGAGCTGGCGGATACGCGCCGCGCTCTTGCGCCACTCGGCAGCCGGTTGCATGGCTGTGCCGGAAGAATAGGCACCCGGCTCGGTAATCGAGTGGGTCACCATGGTCATCCCGGTCAGGAATACGTTGTCACAAATATCGATATGACCCACCAGGCCCACGCCGCCGGCGAGCATGCAGTGCTTGCCGATCTTGGTGCTGCCGGAAATACCGACACAGGCCGCCATGGCGGTGTGGTCACCGACCTGGACGTTGTGGGCGATCTGGATCTGATTGTCGAGCTTGACGCCATTGCCGATGACGGTATCGGCCAGCGCGCCACGGTCGATGGCGGTATTGACGCCGATCTCCACGTCATCGCCAATGCTCACGCCGCCGATCTGGGCGATCTTCTGCCAGACGCCTTTCTCATTGGCGAAACCGAACCCTTCACCGCCCAACACCGCGCCGGACTGAATCACCACCCGCTTGCCGATGCGCACATCGTGATACAGGGTCACCCGCGGCGCCAGCCAACCGCCTTCGCCGATCTCGCTGCGCGCACCGATGAAGCAGTGCGCGCCCAGCGTCACGCCAGCGCCAATCCGGGCCGCGCCTTCGATGACGACAAAGGGACCGATACTGGCCGTGGGGTCGACAATGGCATCCGCCGCGATCACCGCACTGGGATGGATGCCTGCCGCCGACTTGGGCTTGGGATCGAACAGATGGGAAATTCGGGCATACGCCAGGTACGGATCGGCCACGACCAGCGCATCGCCAACGAACCCTTCGGCATCGCCGGCTTTGAGCAATAACGCGCCAGCCCGGCTGTCAGCCAGGTATTTGCGGTACTGGGGATTTGCCAGGAAGCTCAACTGAGCTGGGCCAGCCTCTTGCAAAGTGGCTAGCCCAGTGATTGGCTTCTCCGGGTCGCCACGCAGGGTGGCGCCGAGGAACTCGGCCAATTGGCCGAGCTTGATAGTCGCTGTCATGGATTACTTCAGCTGGTTCATGCGCTCGATGACCTGGCGCGTGATGTCATATTGAGGTTTGACATCGATGACCGCACCCCGCTCGAACACCAGGTCGAAACCACCCTTCTTGATGACTTCTTCCACGGCGCTGTCGAGTTTCGGCTTGAGCTGCTTGAGCATTTCACGGTCGGCCACGGCTTTTGCTTCGTTCAGCTCCTTGGACTGGAACTGGAAGTCACGAGCCTTCTGCTTGAATTCAAGCTCCAGGCGTTCGCGCTCGCCTTGGGCCATCTTGTCGCCACCGGCCACCAGACGGTCCTGGATACCCTTCGCGCTGCTTTCCAGGCCCTTGAGCTTGGTCAGTTGCGGACCGAACTTCTTCTCGGCGTCCACGGCATATTTCTTTGCCGCGTCGGACTCCAGCAAGGCCATCTGATAGTTCAGCACGGCGATTTTCATGTCGGCAAAAGCCGGGCCTGCGACCAGCACGGTCGCCAGGAGAACCAATTGAGTCAACTTACGCACGATGTACTCCTACAAAATCCATTGTCGTTATCTTGGGTCAGACGCTTAGAACGTCTGGCCGAGGGAGAATTGGAACACTTGGGTTTCAGCGTCATCCGGCTTCTTGATCGGCATCGCCAACGCGAAGCTCAGCGGACCCAGCGCAGTGACCCAGGTCACGCCCACGCCGACGGAGCTCGCCAGGTTGCTGAGACTGATGTCGTTGCACTTGGTATTGGAAGTCGTACCGTTGGCGTTGGTGGTGTCATCGCAACTGGAGTCGAAGACGTTACCCACGTCCCAGAATACCGAGGTACGCAGGGAGCGCTGATCCTTGACGAACGGCATCGGGAACAGGATCTCCGCACCGCCCTGGATAAGCACGTTACCACCGAACGGCAGCGGATCCTGGTCCGGGTCGGCAATCGTGCCCGGGTTGGTACCGCGGCTCGGCGTACTGCGCGGGCCCAGGGTGCTGTCCTTGAAGCCACGTACCGAGTTGAAACCACCGGCGTAGTAGTTCTCGTAGAACGGCAGGCCGTCGGTCGAACCGTAGCCATCGCCGTAACCCAGCTCGGTGTGCAGGCGCATGGTGTAGTTGTCGGTCAACGGCTGGAACACCTGGCCGCGATAATCGATCTTGAAGAACGACAGGTCACTGCCAGGCGTGGTGGTTTCCAGCACCAGGCTCTGGGAGCGGCCACGGGTCGCCAGCACACCTTTGTTCAGGGTCGATTCGGACCAGCCGACAGACGCCTTGAAGTTCAGGTAGTTATCGCCTTCCTTCTCGACGAAATCGAAGATCTCGTCGACGGTGTAGCGACCGGTGTTGATCTTGTCCTGCTGAGCAGTCAAACCGAAGGTCAGGCGCGAAGTCTCGCTGATCGGATAGCCGACGTTGACGCCCGCACCCAGGCTGTCCACCGCATAGCTGGAGATGTCGGAGTCGAGTTCGTCATAGTCAGTGGTGCGATAGAAGGCGTTGTAGCCCAGGCTCACACCGTCGGCGGTCCAGTAGGGGTCCACGTAGCCGAAGTTGTAGCGGGTCTGGTATTCGCTACGGGTCAGGCCGACGCTGACCTTGTTGCCGGTACCGAGGAAGTTGTTCTGGGTGATCGAACCACCCAGGATCAGGCCCGCGCTCTGGGCGAAACCGACACTGGCGGTGATCGAGCCAGAGGCTTGTTCCTCGACGCTGTAGTTCACATCGACCTGGTCATCGACGCCCGGTACGGCCGGGGTCTCGACGTTGACTTCCTTGAAGAAGCCCAGGCGTTCCAGGCGGGTCTTGGATTGGTCGATCAGGTAGGTCGACGCCCAGCCGCCTTCCATCTGACGCATTTCACGGCGCAGCACTTCGTCCTCGGACTTGGTGTTGCCACGGAAGTTGATGCGATTGACGTAGGCACGCTTGCCCGGGTCCACGGCGAAGGTGATGTCGACGGTATGGTCTTCATCGTGCGGCTGCGGAACACCGTTGACGTTGGCGAAGGTGTAACCCTCGTTACCCAGGCGGCGGGTGATCAGCTCGGACGTGGTGGTCATCAGCTTACGCGAGAAAACCTGGCCCTTTTGTACCAGCAGGAGCGACTTGACCTGGTCTTCAGGCACCTTCAGGTCACCGCTGAGCTTGACATCGCGAACAGTGTATTTCTCGCCTTCGTTGACGTTGACAGTGATGTAGACGTGTTTCTTGTCTGGCGTGATGGACACCTGGGTCGAAGCGATGTCCATGTTGATGTAGCCACGGTCCAGGTAGTAGGAACGCAGGCGTTCCAGGTCACCGGAGAGTTTTTCACGGGCGTACTTGTCGTCGTTCTTGAAGAACGACAGCCAGTTGGTGGTCTTGAGCTCGAACAGGTCGATCAGGTCTTCGTCAGGGAAAACCGTGTTGCCCACCACGTTGATGTGCTGGATGGCTGCGACGGTGCCTTCGTTGATGTTGACCTTGAGGCCGACACGGTTGCGCGGCTGCGGCACGACTTCAGTGTCCACAGTGGCCGAGTAGCGGCCCTGGGCAACGTACTGGCGTTGCAGCTCGTTACGAAC
Source organism: Pseudomonas frederiksbergensis (assembly GCF_035751725.1). Taxonomy (GTDB): domain Bacteria; phylum Pseudomonadota; class Gammaproteobacteria; order Pseudomonadales; family Pseudomonadaceae; genus Aquipseudomonas; species Aquipseudomonas frederiksbergensis_A. The sequence goes on from NZ_CP142104.1 coordinate 4,701,768, forward strand.
ACCTTCGAGGGTGGCGCGCTGGAAGATCTCGCCTTCGGCCAGGCCGGATTGCTTGAGGCCTTTCATCAGGTCTTCAGTGGAGATCGCCTTGTTGCCCTCGATCTCGATACTGGCGACCGACGGACGCTCGACTACCGTGATGACCAGGACATTGCCGTCACGGCCCAGCTGGATATCTTGAAAGAAGCCGGTCTTGAACAACGCACGAGTGGATTCCACCAGGCGCCGATCATCCGCTTGCTCGCCGACGTTCAGCGGCAAGGCACCAAAGACGCTACCCGCGGAAACCCGCTGGAGGCCATTGACGCGAATATCAGAGATAGTGAAGGACTCGGCGTGAACTTCGGCGATCATCAATACGGTGAGAACCGCAGTTAGCAGCAGACGTTTCATGAAGTCCTTTCTTATTCCAACTGGCAATAAACAAACTGCCGCAAAACGCGGCAGATTCGCAATTCAGCGAAGCGTTACAGACGACCCAGATCGTTGACCAAGGCAAGCAACATCACCCCGACCACCAAGCTGATACCGATCTGTATCCCCCAACCTTGCACCCGATCCGACAAGGGACGACCACGCGCCCACTCGATCAGATAAAACAGCAGATGCCCCCCATCCAATACCGGGATGGGCAGCAAATTCAGAACTCCCAGGCTAATGCTCAGATACGCAAGGAAATTCAAGAAATCAGCGACGCCCGACTGGGCAGAAGCGCCCGCCACTTTAGCAATGGTTATCGGTCCACTCAAGTTTTTTACCGAGAGCTCGCCGAACAACATTTTCTTCAGCGAGTCCAGGGTCAGGACACTCATGGTCCACGTACGACGCGCGCCCTCGCCAATTGCCGCGAGAGGACCGAAGCTGACCTCGCGAACCATCTCCGGCGGCCAGTCGACAGCCTTGACACCCGCCCCCAGGTAACCGGTCGGCGCCTTGCTCTCGCCACGGGCGGCCAGGGTCACCGGGACGTCGATTGGAGCACCGTCGCGCTCGATGCGCAGCACAATTTTGGTATCAGGACGTACACGAACCGAATCGACCACCTGTTGCCAGTCGCTGACCGACTGGCCATCGAACGCGAGCAAACGGTCACCGGTCTTCAGACCTGCGGCTTGGGCTGGACCTTTCGGATCGAGCTCGGCAAGCACGGGCGGCAGCGCGGGGCGCCATGGGCGGATCCCGAGAGAGCGGATCGGGTCGGGCTCGTCGGCACCCTTGAGCCAGTTGTCGAGCACCAGCTCCCGCGGCGAATCTGCAGTGGAGCCCTCTTCGCGGACCATCATCTGCAGGGAACCGCTCTCACCCAGGCGACGCACCAGCTGCAAGTTGACGGCGGCCCAGCCCGAGGTTGGCTCGCCGTCGATGGCGACGATTTCCTGGCCGGCGCCCAGTCCGGCACGTGCTGCAACGCTTCCCGCCTCGACCGCACCAATGACCGGTCGTACCTGCTCGCTTCCCAGCATGGCCAGCGCCCAGAAAAACACCAGGGCCAGCAGGAAATTGGCAATCGGCCCCGCCGCGACGATGGCGATACGCTGACGAACGGTCTTGCGATTGAAGGATTGGTCGACCTGATCGGCCGGGACTTCGCCTTCACGCTCGTCGAGCATCTTGACGTAGCCGCCCAGCGGGATGGCCGCGACGACGAACTCCGTGCCTTTCTTGTCGTGCCAGCGCAGCAATGGCATGCCAAAGCCGACAGAGAAACGAAGAACCTTGACGCCACAGCGACGCGCGACCCAGAAATGGCCGAATTCGTGAAAAGTGACCAGCACCCCCAACGCAACCAGGGTGCCGACAATCATATAGAGCGCGCTCATCTGTTTTCTCCACAATCCTGCCCGGGACAACCCTGGCTAACGTACCGCAGCCTCAACGCCCGTGGCGACTCAACCATTGGCCTGCCAACTGACGAGCCCTGGCATCCACGGTGAATACCGCGTCGAGGTCATCGAGGGAGACCACGGCCTCGAGATTCAAGACTTCCTCGATGATACTCGCGATCTCGAGGTAACGGACACGCCCGTCCAGAAACGCTGCAACCGCCACTTCGTTGGCCGCGTTAAGCATGGCCGGCGCGCTGTTGCCCGCCTCGGCCGCCTGTCGTGCCAGGCGCAGGCAGGGAAAGCGCTGCTCATCGGGCGCCTGGAAGTCCAGGCGCGCGATCGCGAACAGGTCCAGCGGCGCAACACCCGAGTCGATGCGCTCCGGCCAGGCCAAGGCGTTGGCGATCGGCGTGCGCATGTCCGGATTACCCAACTGGGCCAGCACCGAACCGTCGACATAATCGACGAGGGAGTGAATCACGCTTTGCGGGTGGATCACCACCTCGACCTGCGATGGCCTGGCGTCAAACAGCCAGCAGGCTTCGATCAACTCCAAGCCCTTGTTCATCATGCTGGCCGAGTCCACGGAAATCTTGCGCCCCATGGACCAGTTCGGGTGGGCGCAGGCCTGTTCCGGCGAAACATGCACCAATTCTTCCAGCGGCGTCTGCCGGAACGGACCACCGGAGGCTGTCAGCAAAATCCGCCGAACCCCTACCGCGCCGAGACCGCGGGAAAAATCCTGCGGCATGCACTGAAAAATCGCATTGTGCTCGCTGTCGATAGGCAGCAACACCGAGCCGCTTTTGCGCACAGCCTGCATGAACAGCGCGCCAGACATTACCAGCGCTTCTTTGTTGGCCAGCAGGATCTTCTTGCCGGCTTCCACCGCCGCCAACGTCGGACGCAAGCCCGCCGCACCAACGATCGCTGCCATCACAGCGTCGACTTCGGGGTCGGAAGCCACCTGGCAGAGCCCCTCCTCCCCTACCAGCACGCGGGTTTGCAAGCCGGCGGCGCGCAGATCGTCCTGCAACGCCCGCGCCACACCAGCCTCAGGCACCACGGCAAACCGCGGAGTGTGGCGGATGCACAACGCCAGCAATTCACTCAAGCGCGTGAATCCACTGAGGGCGAACACCTGGTAGCGCTCCGGGTGCCGGCCGATGACGTCGAGCGTACTCAGGCCAATCGATCCGGTCGCGCCAAGGACAGTGATCTGCTGGGGGCGACTCACGATGCCGCCATCCACAACAGCACCGCGAAGATCGGGATCGCGGCAGTCAGGCTGTCGATGCGATCCAGTACGCCGCCGTGACCCGGCAGCAAGTTACTGCTGTCCTTGATCCCGGACTGACGCTTGAACATGCTTTCGGTCAGGTCGCCGACCACCGACACGAACACGATGAGGGCCGCACTGATCAGCCCCATCAGCAGCTGCGCGACAGTCCAGTCCCGCACGAAACCAACCACCGCCGTGATGACCAGGCTCAAGGCCAGGCCGCCGTAGACGCCTTCCCAGCTTTTGCCAGGACTGACCTTTGGCGCCAGCTTGCGCTTGCCGAAGGCACGACCAGAGAAATAGGCACCTACATCGGCACCCCAGACCAGCACCATCACCGCCATGATCTGCCAGTTGCCCAGCGGCCCCTGCTTGATCCAGATCAGCCCTTGCCAGGCCGGCAGCAGGATCAGCAGGCCGATCAACAACTTGGTCGCCGCATTGGCCCAATGATGCGTCGTCTGCGGATAGGTCAGGACCAGGAAGGTCGCCACCGCCCACCACAGCACTGCCGCACCCAGCACCCAAGGCGCGAGGCCGGGCACCACGTACATGATGAACAGCATGGCGGCCACGGCTGCCGCATAGATCACGCGTGCCGATTGCGCCGCAAAACCCGCCAGCCGCGCCCATTCCCACGCGCCAAGGGTCACGACCAGGCCAATGAACAGGGCGAAGCCCGCACCTTCGAGCAGGAAAAAACCACCCAAGGCGATGGGCAACAGGATCAGGGCAGTGATGATTCGTTGTTTTAGCATTTATACCCGGGCTCCAGCTTCGATCTGCTCGCTCGTTTTACCGAAACGACGCTGACGGGAAGCGAAATCGGCCAGCGCGGTGCGCATGGCTTCGTGTTTGAAGTCCGGCCAGAACAGGTCGGAGAAATACAGCTCGGCGTAAGCCAGCTGCCACAGCAGGAAATTGCTGATGCGGTGTTCGCCACCGGTGCGGATGCACAGGTCCGGCAGCGGCAGGTCGCCGGTTGCCAGACAGGTTTGCAACAGCTCAGGAGTAATGTCTTCGGGCCGCAGATGACCGGCCTGGACTTCCCGCGCCAGTCGCTGGGCCGCCTGGGCGATGTCCCACTGGCCGCCATAGTTGGCCGCGATTTGCAGGACAAACCGATCGGCACCAGCCGTGGCTGACTCAGCCTCACGCATTGCCGCCTGCAGTTCCGGATGAAAACGCGAACGATCGCCGATGATGCGCAAGCTGATCTTGTTGTCGTTGAGGCGCTTGGCCTCGCGACGCAGAGCCTTGAGAAACAGGTCCATCAAGGCGCTGACTTCATCGGCCGGCCGCTGCCAGTTCTCACTGGAGAAGGCGAACAGGGTCAGCACCTCGACCCCTGCCTCGGCGCACACCTCGATGACCGCACGCACTGCATCGACCCCCGCCTTGTGCCCGGCGACGCCAGGCATAAAGCGTTTCTTGGCCCAGCGGTTGTTGCCGTCCATGATGATCGCCACGTGGCGCGGCACCGCGAACGGCACGGCCTGCTTGGTCTTTTCCATGAAAACGAGACCCTTATACGGCCATCAGGTCTTTTTCTTTATCGTCCGTGGCCTTGCTGATCTGGGCCTCGAATTCCTTGGTCAACTTATCGATATCAGCGATGGCACGACGCTCTTCGTCTTCGCTGATTTCCTTGTCCTTGACCAGCTTCTTCAGGTCACCCAACGCGTCACGACGGATATTGCGCACGGCAACACGCGCGTCTTCCGCTGCGCTACGGGCCTGCTTGGTGAAGCCTTTGCGCGTTTCCTCGGTGAGGGCCGGCATCGAAATCAGCAGCAGCTCGCCCAGGTTAGTGGGGTTGAGGTTCAGACCGGCGCTCTGGATCGCCTTGTCTACAGCAGCGAGCATGTTGCGCTCGAAAGCCACGACCTGCAGGGTGCGCGAGTCTTTCACGGTGACGTTGGCTACGCTGCTCAGCGGCGTGTCAGTGCCGTAGTAAGGCACCATGACGCTGCCGAGGATGCTCGGGTGAGCCTTGCCGGTACGAATCTGGCCGAATGCGTGGCTCAGGGACTCCAGGGATTTGCGCATGCGCTCTTGAGCGTCTTTCTTGATTTCATTGATCATTGCTTGCCTTCCTCGATCAGTGTTCCTTCGGCGCCGCCATGGACGATATTGAGCAGGGCACCGGGTTTGTTCATGTTGAAAACGCGCAGAGGCATCTTGTGGTCGCGGCACAAGCAGATAGCCGTCAGGTCCATTACACCCAGCTTGCGATCCAGCACTTCATCGTAGGTCAGATGATCGAACTTCTCGGCATGCGGGTCTTTGAACGGGTCAGCGGTGTACACACCATCCACCTTGGTTGCCTTGAGCACGACATCGGCGTCGATCTCGATCGCTCGCAGGCACGCAGCCGAATCCGTGGTGAAGAACGGATTACCGGTACCGGCGGCGAAAATCACCACTTCCTTGGAGTTGAGGTGGCGCATGGCTTTGCGGCGATCGTAGTGATCGGTCACGCCAACCATGGAAATGGCCGACATCACGATGGCCGAGATATTGGCACGCTCGAGCGCGTCGCGCATAGCCAGGGCGTTCATCACAGTGGCCAGCATGCCCATGTGGTCGCCTGTGACCCGATCCATGCCGGCCGCGCTCAGCGCTGCGCCGCGGAACAGGTTGCCGCCGCCGATGACCAGGCCGACCTGGACGCCGATCCCGACCAACTGGCCAACTTCCAGGGCCATGCGATCCAGCACTTTCGGGTCGATCCCGAACTCTTCCGAGCCCATCAGGGCCTCGCCGCTAAGCTTGAGTAGAATGCGTTTATAGCGAGCCTGATAACCACTGCCCTGCTGAGCCATTGCGAATCTCTCCTGCGGCGTATTCTCAAAAATTCTTTGCAAGCTGTTTTCAGCCTGCGTTCACTCTAGTCTGACGCTGACACAGCGCCATCGGAACACGGCTTTGTAAGCCAGTTCCGGCAGGAAACCAATATAAATCGGCATCCCATCCAAAAAGAGGCTGCGCGCGTTAAGCGGGCAGCCTCTTCTGGGCGACGTTATGAAAACCGTCTTATTGCTTGCTGGCAGCAGCTACCTGGGCAGCAACTTCTTCAGCGAAGTTGTCGACCGGCTTCTCGATACCTTCGCCCACTTTGAAGTAGGTGAAGGAAACGATTTCAGCGCCGGCTTTCTTCGCCAGGTCGCCAACCTTGATTTCCGGGTTCTTGACGAACGCCTGCTCGACCAGGCTGGCTTCGGCCAGGAACTTGGAAATACGGCCGCTGACCATTTTCTCGGCGATTTCAGCAGGCTTGCCTTTCAGCTTCTCTTCGTTCAGCTGCAGGAAAACGCCCTTCTCGCGCTCGATCGCTTCAGCCGAAACGTCCGAAGGCAGCAGGAACTCAGGGTTGGTCGCAGCCACGTGCATGGCGATGTCTTTCGCCAGCTCGGTATCGCCGCCCTTCAGGACAACTGCAACACCGATCTTGTTGCCGTGCAGGTAGGTACCGACCACGTCACCTTCAACGCGAACCAGGCGACGGATGTTGACGTTTTCGCCGGTCTTGCCAACCAGTACCAGGCGCGCTTCTTCCTGAGCTTCGATCAGCGGAGCTGCGTCGGTCAGTTTGTCAGCGAAGGCCTTGTCGACGCTGGCAGCGACGAATGCCTTGAAGTCGTCTTGCAGGGCCAGGAAGTCGGTCTGGGAGTTGACTTCCAGCAGAACGGCGGCTTTACCGTCGTCCTTGATGGCGATGGCGCCTTCAGCGGCAACGTTGCCGGCTTTCTTGGCTGCCTTGATGGCGCCCGAAGCACGCATGTCATCAATGGCTTTCTCGATGTCGCCGCCAGCCTTGGTCAAGGCTTTCTTGCAATCCATCATGCCTTCGCCGGTACGCTCGCGCAGTTCTTTGACCAACGCTGCAGTAATCTCTGCCATTTCAAAATCCTCTTGGATAGGTTTTCAACCATTCCACCCGATCGAACGGGCGATCAATTCTTCCCGAAAAACCACTGCTTATAGGCCGCGGCAGGTTACAAAAAAGTCACTGCACTGGCGGCAAATGGTTTTCGAGGTGGCAAAAAGGGGGCCAAGCCCCCTTTTTGCTTACTGAGTCAACGCCAGGGGCGTCGATTACTCAGCGGCTGCTGCCGGAGCTTCGTCAGCTGCGAACTCAACAGTACCGCCAGAAACATTGTTGCGACCACGGATCACAGCATCAGCCATCGAACCCATGTACAGCTGGATGGCGCGAATGGCGTCATCGTTGCCTGGGATGATGTAGTCAACGCCTTCCGGGCTGCTGTTGGTATCGACAACGCCGATGACCGGGATACCCAGCTTGTTGGCTTCGGTGATCGCGATGCGCTCGTGGTCAACGTCGATCACGAACAGTGCGTCAGGCAGACCGCCCATGTCCTTGATACCGCCCAGGGAGCGGTCCAGCTTCTCAAGATCGCGAGTGCGCATCAGCGCTTCTTTCTTGGTCAGCTTGGCGAAAGTACCGTCTTCGGACTGGACTTCAAGGTCACGCAGACGCTTGATGGAAGCGCGAATGGTCTTGAAGTTGGTCAGCATGCCGCCCAACCAGCGGTGATCGACGTACGGCGAACCGCAACGTGCTGCTTCTTCAGCAACGATCTTGCCAGCGGAACGCTTGGTGCCGACGAACAGAATCTTGTTTTTGCCCTGGGCCAGGCGCTCTACGAAGGTCAGTGCTTCGTTGAACATCGGCAGGGTTTTTTCAAGGTTGATGATGTGGATCTTGTTACGCGCGCCGAAAATGTACTTGCCCATTTTCGGGTTCCAGTAACGGGTCTGGTGACCGAAGTGCACACCGGCCTTCAGCATATCGCGCATGTTGACTTGGGACATGATAGTTCCTTGATAAGTCGGGTTTGGCCTCCACGTATCCCAATGACCAACCAGTGGCTATACAGCCAAAGGCACCCAGGTCATCGTGTCGACACGTGTGTGGATTTAAGCTTACGGGGTCATCCCCGGAAAGCGGCGCATTTTATACCACAGCAAGGGCGAAAACGAAACCCGGATTCTGAAATCCTGGAGAAGCACCCTTGTCCTGCCCTTCCATCGGCTGTGAATACACACCCTTATAGACAGAAGCGATGCACGCAGGCGCGGATTTGCCTTGCTCGTCTGTTAGAATCGCGTTTTTCAGGGCCGCATGGATCATCATCCACCGCCCATTTCGTTTTGAACAGCGCCGTCGGGCGCAGAGAGAGCCTGTATGACCGTTACCCTCAAGACGCCCGAGGACATCGCAAAAATGCGTGTCGCCGGCAAACTCGCCGCCGAAGTGCTGGAGATGATCGCCGACTACGTCAAGCCGGGCGTGACCACGGAAGAGCTGGACCGCATCTGCCACGACTATATCGTCAACGAGCAGAAAGCCATCCCGGCCCCGCTCAACTACAAAGGCTTCCCGAAGTCGATCTGCACCTCGATCAACCATGTGGTCTGCCACGGCATCCCCAACGAGAAACCGTTGAAGGACGGCGACACCTTGAACATCGACGTCACCGTCATCAAGGACGGCTACCACGGCGACACCAGCCGCATGTTCCATGTCGGCAACGTGCCGGAGTGGGCCGAGCGCCTGTCCAAGGTCACCCAGGAATGCATGTACATGGCCATCGAGCTGGTGAAACCGGGCTGCCGCCTGGGCGACATCGGCGAAGTGATCCAGAAGCACGCGCAAAAGAATGGGTTTTCGGTGGTGCGCGAGTTCTGCGGCCACGGCATTGGCAAGGTGTTTCACGAAGAACCGCAGATCCTGCACTACGGCCGTGCCGGCACCGGCATGGAACTGCAGGCTGGCATGACCTTCACCATCGAGCCGATGATCAACCAGGGCCGCGCTGACACCAAGGTATTGGGCGACGGTTGGACTGCCATTACCAAGGATCGCAAGCTGTCGGCGCAGTGGGAACACACGCTGCTGGTGACCGAGACCGGCTACGAGATCTTTACCCTGCGCAGCGACGACACCATCCCGCGCGTTTCCGCCTGACCCGTAACCAGCCTATAGATATAGATAGAAAGGAAAGCCATTCGATGCCGCAGGTGGATCCCGAACTCTTCGACCGCGGCCAGTTCCAGGCTGAACTGGCCCTGAAGGCAAGCCCCATCTCGGCGTTCAAGAAGGCGATCCGCCAAGCGCATGAAGTGCTCGACCAGCGCTTTCGCAGTGGCCGCGATATCCGCCGGCTGATCGAAGACCGCGCCTGGTTCGTTGATAACATCCTGCAAAAGGCCTGGGAACAGTTCAATTGGAGTGAAGACGCCGACATCGCCCTGGTGGCAGTGGGCGGATATGGGCGCGGAGAGCTGCACCCCTACTCCGATATCGACCTGCTGATCCTGCTGGACAGTGCCGACCATGAAGTTTTCCGCGACTCCATCGAGCGGTTCCTGACGTTGCTGTGGGACATCGGCCTGGAAGTCGGCCAGAGCGTACGCTCGGTGCAGGAATGCGCCGACGAGGCCCGCGCCGACCTGACGGTGATCACCAACCTGATGGAAAGCCGCACCATCGCCGGCCCCGAGCGCCTGCGCCAGCGCATGCTCGACGTCACCAGTACGGCGCAAATGTGGCCGAGCAAGGATTTCTTCCTGGCCAAGCGCGCCGAACAAAAGGCCCGTCACCACAAGTACAACGACACCGAGTACAACCTGGAACCCAACGTCAAGGGCTCGCCTGGCGGGCTGCGGGATATCCAGACCATCTTGTGGGTCGCCCGTCGCCAGTACGGTACGTTGAACCTGCGAGCCCTGGCCGGCGAGGGTTTCCTGGTGGAAAGCGAAAATGCCCTGTTGGCGTCGTCCCAGGAGTTTTTGTGGAAGGTCCGCTACGCACTCCATATGCTCGCCGGGCGCTCCGAGGACCGCCTGCTGTTCGATCACCAGCGTTCCATCGCCGGCCTGCTGGGTTTCGAAGGACAGGACGCCAAGCAATCCATCGAAAACTTCATGCAGCAGTATTACCGCGTGGTGATGAGCATCGCCCAGCTCAGCGAACTGATCATCCAGCATTTCGAGGAGGTGATCCTCGCCCCCGAAGATGAAGAGCCGCCGCAGCCGATCAACTCCCGCTTTCAACTGCACGACGGCTACATCGAAGCGCGCAACGCCAACGTATTCCGCCGCACGCCGTTTGCCATGCTCGAGATTTTCGTGCTGATGGCCCAGCAGCCGGAAATCAAGGGCGTGCGCGCCGATACCATTCGCCTGCTGCGGGAAAACCGTCACCTGATCGATGACGATTTTCGCCATGACATTCGCAACACCAGCCTGTTCATCGAACTGTTCAAGTGCAAGATCGGTGTGCACCGCAACCTGCGCCGCATGAACCGCTACGGAATCCTCGGCCGCTACCTGCCGGAGTTCGGTTTCATCGTCGGGCAGATGCAACACGACCTGTTCCACATCTATACGGTCGATGCCCACACCCTGAACCTGATCAAGCACCTGCGTAAGCTGCAATACACCCAGGTATCAGAGAAATTCCCGCTGGCCAGCAAACTCATGGCCAAGCTGCCCAAGCCCGAGCTGATCTACATGGCCGGGCTATACCACGACATTGGCAAGGGCCGCCAGGGCGACCATTCCGAGATTGGCGCGGTGGATGCCGAGGCGTTCTGCCAGCGGCACCAACTGCCGGTATGGGACAGCCGGCTGATCGTCTGGCTCGTCCAGAACCACCTGGTGATGTCGACCACCGCCCAGCGCAAGGACCTGTCCGACCCGCAGGTCATCCACGACTTCGCCCAGATCGTCGGTGATGAAACGCGCCTGGATTACCTCTACGTACTGACCGTGGCAGACATCAACGCCACCAACCCGAGCCTGTGGAATTCCTGGCGAGCGAGCCTGTTGCGCCAGCTCTACACCGAGACCAAGCGAGCCCTGCGCCGCGGCCTGGAGAACCCGGTGGACCGCGAGGAGCAGATCCGTCGTACCCAGAGCGCGGCCCTGGACATCCTGGTGCGCGGCGGCACCGATCCGGACGATGTCGAGCAGCTCTGGTCGCAGTTGGGCGATGACTACTTCCTGCGCCACACCGCCGGCGACGTGGCCTGGCACAGCGACGCGATCCTGCAGCAGCCGGCCGATGGCGGCCCGCTGGTGTTGATCAAGGAAACCACGCAGCGCGAGTTCGAGGGCGGTACGCAGATTTTCATCTATGCACCGGACCAGCACGACTTCTTCGCCGTGACCGTGGCGGCGATGGACCAACTCAACCTCAACATCCATGACGCCCGGGTCATCACGTCCACCAGCCAGTTCACCCTCGACACCTACATCGTGCTCGACACCGACGGCGATTCGATCGGCGACAACCCGGCGCGGGTCAAGCAGATTCGCGACGGCCTCACCGAAGCCCTGCGCAACCCGGCGGACTACCCGACCATCATCCAGCGCCGCGTGCCGCGCCAGCTCAAGCATTTCGCCTTCGCGCCACAAGTGACGATCCACAACGACGCCCAGCGCCAGGTCACCGTGCTGGAACTCAGCGCGCCAGATCGCCCGGGCCTGCTGGCGCGGGTCGGCCATATCTTCCTGGAGTTCGACCTTTCGCTGCAAAACGCCAAGATCGCCACGCTCGGCGAGCGGGTGGAGGACGTGTTCTTCATTACCGACGCACACAACCAGCCGTTGTCCGATCCGCAGTTGTGCAGCCGCTTGCAGGAGGCGATCGTGCAGCATTTGAGCGTCAACCAGGAACCCGACATCAACCTGACGCGAATCAGCATCTGATCGCGTCATGATTCAGCCGATTTGAGAGATTGCGCAACGATGAACAACGCCCTGTCCCAGCTCCAGCCCTACCCGTTCGAAAAACTGCGCGCCCTGCTCGGCAGCGTCACGCCGAACCCGGACAAGCGTCCGATCGCGCTGTCCATCGGCGAGCCCAAGCACCGTTCACCGAGCTTTGTAGCTGAGGCGCTGGCCAGCAATCTGGAAAAAATGGCGGTGTACCCGACCACCCTCGGCATCCCGGAGCTGCGCGAAGCCATCGCTGGTTGGTGCGAGCGTCGCTTCAATGTGCCAAGCGGCTGGCTCGACCCGGCGCGCCATGTGCTGCCGGTCAACGGCACCCGTGAAGCCTTGTTCGCCTTCACCCAGACCGTGGTCAACCGGGGCGACGACGCCCTGGTGGTGAGCCCGAACCCGTTCTATCAAATCTACGAAGGCGCAGCGTTCCTGGCCGGCGCCAAACCGCACTACCTACCGTGCCTGGACGCGAACGGCTTCAACCCGGATTTCGATGCCGTCTCGCCAGAGATCTGGAAACGCTGCCAGATCCTGTTCCTGTGCTCGCCTGGCAACCCGACCGGCGCCTTGATCCCGGTGGACGTGCTGAAGAAACTCATCGCCCTGGCTGACGAATACGACTTCGTCATCGCCTCGGACGAGTGCTACAGCGAACTCTACTTCGACGAACAGACCCCGCCGCCAGGGCTGCTGACTGCCTGCGTTGAACTGGGCCGCAAGGACTTCAAGCGCTGCGTGGTGTTCCACAGCCTGTCCAAGCGCTCCAACCTGCCCGGCCTGCGCTCCGGTTTCGTGGCCGGCGACGCCGACATCCTCAAGGGCTTCCTGCTGTACCGCACCTATCACGGCTGCGCGATGCCGGTTCAGACCCAACTGGCAAGCATTGCCGCGTGGAACGACGAAGTGCACGTACGGGCCAACCGCGCGCTTTACCGGGAAAAGTTCGATGCGGTGCTGGAAATCCTCAGCCCAGTGCTGGATGTGCAACGCCCCGATGGCAGCTTCTACCTGTGGCCGAACGTGGCGGGCGATGACGCAGCCTTCTGCCGCGACCTGTTCGAACAGGAACACGTGACGGTCGTGCCCGGCTCCTACCTGTCCCGCGAAGTAGATGGCGTCAACCCAGGCGCCGGGCGCGTGCGCATGGCCCTGGTCGCGCCATTGGCTGAATGCGTGGAAGCGGCGGAGCGGATCCGCGCGTTCATCCAGCGTCGGGGTTGATGGCTGTATCGGGGCTGTTGTGGCGAGGGGATTTATCCCCGCTGGGCTGCGCAGCGGCCCCAGCAAGTCAACTCAATTTGCCTGATAGAACCGGGGCCCCTGGGTTTTGGGCCGCTTCGCGCCCCAGCGGGGATAAATCCCCTCGCCACAGGTTCAGTGCTTCACAGGTATTTTTGTATTTGCCTTTCGATTTATCGCAAGCAAGCTTTGCTCCCACCGTGGAGTTGTGTGGCTCACACAACCTATGATCGATACCGGATCCTGTGGGAGCAAAGCCTGCTCGCGATGAGGTCGGCACTTATTGCATCAAGTCCGAAGCTCTACCCGATCCAGGCACTTGTTCGCCAACAACATCCCCAACTCAATCATCTGGGCCACCCCCAACGCTACATGCCGTCGCGAGCCGTCCTGATCGAAGGCGAGGTCGTTGAGCATTGCATTGGCCGAAGCCAGGGTTTCGCTGAGATTGGCCAGCAACACTTCCGTGTCGATACCGTCAGCCACAGTGAATAACTGTACTGAGGGTTTGGGTTCCGACTTGCTGTCGTCATCAGGCTTGAGATATTGATCCAACACACGGTCGGCTGCCTCTTGCAGCTTTTCGGGGGCATAGTCGCCGTAGGGAAAAGTGGAGGCTGATTTTGGTGGGTTTGGAGTTTCTTTGATCATTTGGATGCTCCTTGGGTGTTGGAGCCGCCACAAAGCCTTCTCACGGACTAGAGAGTGGCAGCCGTACGCGGGGTGAGAATCCGGGTCAAACACCCACTAAATACCCGGCCATGTCGAAACATGCCCGCGCACAGCCGCCATAACATGATGTATGGACGAAACGCGCCTGCACTTTATATGGCGGGCGCTTATGCGCATAGTGGGTATTCGGATTCTCACGTCCGGCCGCTGAATTGGCAGCGACACCCAGAGGCTAGAACCCTCGCTTCCGACGGACAACCTTAAAAACTTGTCGGAAACTTCGGTGCGTCTGACAGACGACAATCTGTCTGCTCAGACAAGAAAAGACATAAAACCTACCGCGGACGCCAAGCCTTTGATTTCGCTAAAGTTGTACACCGAAAGACCTCATTTAACCCTGTGACGAGGGTTCAAGCTGGCTTGAATTCGCTATTGCCGGTAGCCATAATCGACCCCGTCACCAGCGAGAGCTGGCAGGAGTCTGGGTCCCTCTCGGGGTTGACCCAGCGGCGCAGAAAGGGCGAAGCAAGCTCAACTGCGTGCCGATTGAAGCCGCCTTCGGGCGGCTTTGCTTTTTCATGAGGATAAGGAATGCCTCTTTATTACCATCCCAAGCAAGGCGATGTTCTTCTTTGCGACTTCACGCGAGGCTTTGTCGCGCCTGAAATGCTGAAAATCCGCAAGGTGGTGGTGATCTCCCCGACTGCCACACACAGTCGCAAGCTCTGTACCGTAGTGCCGATTTCCTCCACAACGCCACAGACTCAGCAGGACTGGCACCACCTGCTCCGCAACAATCCCCTCCAGTCCGATGGCTACAAAGAACTGTGGGTGAAGTGCGACATGATCTATACGGTGAGTTTTGAACGTCTGGACAAGCTGCACAAAAAGACTCGATCCAAGGGTCGAGAGTACTTCGTTCCTCGCCTGGGCTCTGAAGACATGCAAGGCGTGATCGCCGGTGTGAAGGCCTACCTTCCGCTCTGACCCTGCCGTTATTTACCCAACCCCAAATTCGCCTCCGCCAAATCCAACTCCCCCAGCACCTCACGCAACACATCATCGCCAATCTGGTGATGACGGCTGAGGCGATACAACTCCAACCGCTGCGCCCGATAAGCCTTCAAGCGCAGCCGGCGTTCCAGCAGGTCCATCTCCAACGCCAACGCCTGCGCTTCGGCGGAGTCGTTGAACACCTTCAACTGATGGCGATACTCAGACATCAGCCGCGCCTTGACCTCGGTCGCCAGCGCCGCCTGGGCCGCATCCGGCGTACTGGTCGCTTCGGTCGGCTCCTCCACTTCCAACGCATGGATCGCCGCTTCAGCAGTTTTACGCCAAGCCTCGCGAACTTCGTTGCGACGCTTGTCGTCGGGGCTTTTCTCGATACCTCGCAGCAGCAACGGCAAGGCGATACACGCCGCTATCAACGACAACAGAATCACCCCGGCGGCGATGAAGATCAGCAGGTCCCGCTCGGGAAACGCCTCCCCCGCCCCCAGCAGCAACGGCACCGACAGCACGCCCGCCAGCGTCACCGCCCCGCGCACCCCGCCAAACGTCAGCAGCCAGCAAGAGCGCGCGGTCGGCACTAGGGTCAACTCGCCCTTGCCGCGCCAGCGGCGCAACAGCCCGGACACGCGCCAGATGCTTTGCACCCAGACAAACCGCAGCACCAACAACACCAGGAAAATCGCCACCACCTCAAGGCAGCGATAGAACAGGATTGGCCACAATGTCGTCTCGTGGCTGGTCACTGCCTTGATGATGTCCGGCAGTTGCAAGCCCAGCAGCAGGAAGATCAAGCCATTGAAGGCGAATTCCAGCAGCGACCAGACGCTGCGATTGAGCAACCGCGTGCCGGTCTGGCGCGGCAGCAGGTCGAGCCAACTCTGCATCATCCCCGCAGCCACCGCCGAGAGAATTCCGGAAGCGCCCAAGCGTTCGGCCAGCACATAGGCGGCAAACGGCAACAGGAGCATGAACACCACGTGGGTGGCCGGATCGTCCCAGCCCCGGGCGATCATCCCGGCCCGCAAGCGGCCCACCAGCCAACTCAACGCCACGCCCACCAACAGGCCGCCGACCGCCACCAGGACGAAAGCCAGGCTCGCGCCCGCCAGGGAAAACACGCCGGTGATCGCCGCTGCCAGGGCAAACTTGAAGGTCACCAGGCCCGACGCATCGTTCATCAGCGCTTCGCCTTGGAGCATGTGCATCAACGGCGCAGGCAGGCGGTCGCGGGCGATCGCCGAGACCGCCACGGCATCGGTCGGCGACAACACCGCCGCCAGGGCGAAGGCCACCGGCAATGGGATACTCGGCAAGAGCCAATGAACGAAATACCCCGCACCAACTACCGTAAACAGCACCAACCCCACCGCCAGCGTCAGGATCGGCCCGCGCAGGCGCCACAACTCGCGCTTGGGCATGCGCCAACCGTCGGAGAACAGCAGCGGTGGCAGGAAGAGAAACAGGAACAACTCAGGATCAAGGGCCACATGCAGGCCCAGGGACGGCCAGGCCAGCAAGGCACCGGCACCGATCTGCACCAGAGGCAGCGGCAATGGGATCAAGCGTCCAATCAGGCGCGACACGCCCACCAGCATCAACAGGATCAGGACGGTATAGGCGCTTTGCATAACGGACTTCCACTGACAGCCATACACATCTCCGGCAACAGCTGGCCGGTGAAGTGCCATATTAACTGCCAAGACGAACCGCTGCCGTTGCACATTGGTCGCACCTCAACGGTGCCAATGCGCAATCGCCTCTTGGCCGCTCCCAACCTCCACGCGGCAGGAGCGACCGGCGACTATCCGAAGCTAAACAGCTCGTTCAGCGGCACTGAGGGTCGAGCGGGCCGAGACGAAATCAACGCTGTCGCCTTCATTGTCACTGTCTTCCCCGGTCTGTTCGGCCATCGACGTTTCGACCAAGGGCAACATTCCCTGTAGCTCATCCTGATGGGCTGGACCGGTGGAAAGCCTGTCCAACGCGGCGGAAGCCTTGTCCGCCAACGGCTGGGTCATCACAGCCGTGGTCACCCAGGCGGCGAGTACCGGGGCCATCGTGGCGGTGACGGTCGCCTTGCCAGCCGCCGCGACACCCGCGGGCGAGAACCCGGCGTTCCTGGCCGCGTTGACAGCGGCGGTCTGGGCCATGCCGATCGCCGTAATACCGCCGGCCAACGCGCCGAGACCACTGACCAAGCCAGTCGGCGTAACCAGGGCTTGCAGCGATTTGCTGCCATCGCGCATCGCGTCCAGCGGCAGGCTGCCAACCCGCTTGGCAATACCCATCGCGGCATTCCCTACGCCATAATTCTTGAGGTCCTTGTAACGCTGGTGCCAGTCTTGACGACCCAACAGGTATTCCGGGCCGATCCGGTGTTTCGATTTGTCGATGGAATGCTGCAGGTCGTAGGCAGCCATGCCTGAAAGTGGAGACCCGACGGCGGCTATCACCGAATCCACCTTGCTGCCCGTCTGCGCATCGACGGTCTTCGTCACGACGGGCTGGACGACCGTGCGCAGTACATTCCGCGCGGTAAAGGTCTGGAAGGTCAGGCTGCCCTCGAGGGCCTGGGTCCCCAGGCTCGGCTTCACCGCCTCGGCGGCCTCCTGCATGACTGGTTCCAGCTCGGCATGTTCGGCCACCAGCCACTGGGTGTCGCTGGTGGCGCGTTTCATCAGGCCATTGCCGACCGTGTCGGTAGCGCTGCTGACCAGGCCGGCAATCGCCGACAGCGCCAACGGGGCGGTGATCGAGCCATTGCCGGTCACCGCCGGGGCGAAGTCCAGCGCGATGGACGCTGCGCCGAAGGGCACCGAACGAAGAAATCCAACAGTGTCATGGGCCGCGCGATCCAGCCGCGAGCCCTTGGTCAGGACGGCATCGACGCTTTCAGCGGTTTCGCCATCATCGGCCAAGGTACGCGAACGATCATCGATCAGTGCTTCGAAAGCCTCGCGATTGGCGCCGTTCATATGCGGCTCGAACACCCGGGTGAGCTGGGCCTTGATGGCGCCAGTCCGATTTGCAAGGTCCTGTGCAGCCGTAACAGGTCCGATCGGGACGGATGCAACGGTCCCGGTGGTCGACGTTGTGGAAGGAGGCGGGAGTGTGTCTTCAGGTTGACTCGTCAATGTGTGGTGCGGTGTCAGGGGGATCAAATCCATGGGCGGGGCCTCTTGTGCGCAAAAGTGCTGGGTGTACCCGTGCTGTGTGGTGGCCCCCATCCCATTGGTTCCGCCTCGTCCGATCCGTCGCGACAGTCAGGGCACTGAAAGCAATGACGTGGCATAATCGTCGGCTGATTTTCAGGACGATACCGGGAACGTTTTGGAGGAGCATTCATGCCCAATGAAAACAAGCACTTACAGCTCTTCGGCATCAAAGCCTGCGATACCATGAAAAAAGCACGCACCTGGCTCGATGAGCACGCGGTGAGCTACGACTTTCACGATTACAAAATTGCCGGCATCGACCGTGAGCACCTGACCCAATGGTGCGACGAGCATGGCTGGCAAGTGGTGTTGAACCGCGCCGGTACGACCTTTCGCAAACTCGACGACGAACGCAAAGCCGATCTCGACCAGACGAAAGCCATCGAACTGATGCTCGCCCAACCCTCGATGATCAAGCGCCCGGTGCTCGATCTCGGTGACCGAACCCTGATTGGCTTCAAGCCAGATATTTATGCGGCAGAGATCAAGTAAGCCTGCCCAGTTCATTTCGTAGAGGTAATTTCATGTCCACTACCCTGTTCAGCCTGGCCTTCGGCGTCGGCACCCAAAACCGTGAAGGCGCCTGGCTGGAAGTCTTCTACGCACAGCCATTGCTCAACCCAGCAGCCGAGATTGTCGCAGCCATCGCGCCAATCCTTGGCTACAGCGAAGGCAACCAGGCCATTACCTTTACCACCGCCCAAGCCTCACAACTGGCCGAGGCACTGCGTAGCGTCGATGCCGCGCAAGCCAAGCTGCTGACCCGCCTGGCCGAAAGCCACAAGCCACTGGTCGCCACCCTGCTGGCCGAAGACGGCCAACTGAGCTCCACCCCTGAGGCGTACCTCAAGCTGCACCTGCTGTCCCATCGCCTGGTCAAGCCCCACGGCCTGAACCTGGCGGGCATTTTCCCACTGTTGCCGAACGTGGCCTGGACCAGCCAGGGCGCGATCGACCTGGCGGAACTGGCCGAGCACCAGCTCGAAGCCCGCCTGCGCGGCGAGCTGCTGGAAGTGTTCTCGGTGGACAAGTTCCCGAAAATGACCGACTACGTGGTCCCGGCCGGCGTGCGCATCGCCGATGCCGCGCGTCTGCGCCTGGGCGCCTACGTGGGCGAAGGCACCACGGTCATGCACGAAGGTTTCGTCAACTTCAACGCCGGCACCGAAGGCCCGGGCATGATCGAAGGCCGTGTCTCGGCGGGCGTGTTCGTCGGCAAGGGTTCGGACCTGGGCGGCGGTTGCTCGACCATGGGCACCCTGTCGGGCGGCGGCAACATCGTGATCAAGGTGGGCGAAGGCTGCCTGATCGGCGCCAATGCCGGCATCGGCATCCCGCTGGGCGACCGCAACACCGTGGAGTCGGGCCTGTACGTGACCGCTGGCACCAAAGTGAAGCTGCTGGACGAAAACAACCAACTGGTGAAAGTGGTCAAGGCCCGCGACCTGGCCGGCCAACCCGACCTGTTGTTCCGCCGCAACTCCGAGACCGGCGCGGTGGAATGCAAGACGCACAAGTCGGCCATCGAGCTGAACGAAGCACTGCACGCACACAACTAAGCTCCCCCCTCACCTGTGGGAGCGAGACAGCTCCCACAGGGTCCGGCGTAACTCCAGCAGGGCCCGAAAGCATGTTGATTCAATCCCCCTGGCGTGCCGATTTCCCGGCCGTCGCTGCCCTGCAACGGCAAGGCCAGACTTACCTGGACAATGCCGCCACCACACAAAAGCCCCAAGTCCTGCTCGACGCACTGGCGTATTACTACGCCAACGGCGCCGCCAATGTGCACCGGGCTCAACACTTGCCCGGCGCCCTGGCCACCCAGGCATTCGAAGACAGTCGCGCCAAGGTTTCGCAATGGCTCAACGCGGGAGACTGCGGGCAGGTGGTTTTCACCCACGGCGCCACTTCGGCGTTGAACCTCCTCGCCTACGGATTGGAACATCTGTTCAACCCGGGCGATGAGATTGTCATCAGCGCCCTGGAGCATCACGCCAACCTGCTGCCCTGGCAGCAACTGGCCGAGCGGCGCGCGTTGACGCTGGTGGTGCTGCCGCTGGACACCGACGGCATGATCGACAGCACAGCCGCCGCAGAGCTGATCGGACCGCGCACACGCCTGTTGGCCGTCAGCCAGTTATCCAATGTTCTCGGCACCTGGCAGCCGCTGCCGGCCCTGCTGGCGATGGCCAAGGCACAGGGCGCGCTGACGGTCATTGATGGCGCCCAGGGCGTGGTCCACGGCCGTCATGATGTGCAGGCCTTGGGCTGCGATTTCTACGTGTTCTCCAGCCACAAACTCTACGGCCCCGAAGGCTTGGGCGTGCTGTTCGGCCGCACAGAAGCGCTCAGTCAGCTGCGTCACTGGCAGTTTGGCGGCGAAATGGTGCAGCAAGCCGACTACCACAGCGCAACCTTTCGTGTGGCGCCGCTGGGTTTGGAAGCGGGGACGCCGCCCATTGCCAGCGTGATCGGCCTGGGGGCGACGCTGGATTATCTGTCCAATCTGGACGGGCAAGCAGTCTTGGACCATGAAGCAGCGCTGCACGACTATTTGATTGGCGGCCTGTTGGCGCGCAACGGCGTGCGCCTGGTGGGCAATCCACAACTGGCCCTGGCCAGCTTCGTGGTCGAAGGCATCCACAACGCTGACCTGGCGCACCTGCTGACTGAGCAAGGCATTGCCGTGCGTGCCGGGCATCACTGCGCGATGCCGCTGTTCAAGCATTTGAAGCTTTCCGGGGCAATCCGGGTGTCGCTGGCGTTGTACAACGACTCCGCCGATATCGAGCGTTTCTTCGAGGCCTTGGACCAGGCCCTGGAGATGTTGCGATGAACTTGCCTGACGATGCTGTCGCCGCTCTGCAGATTTTCCAGGACGCCTCAGGCTGGGAACAACGCGCCCGAATGCTGATGCAATGGGGCGAACGCCTGCCGCCACTGAACGACGCAGACAAGTGCGAGGCCAACCTCGTCCATGGCTGTGAAAGCCAGGTCTGGCTGGTGGGGCGGTTGCACGACGGGCACTGGCAGTTTGCCGCCAACAGCGATGCGCGGTTGATCCGGGGGTTGGTGGCGTTGCTGCTGGCGCGGGTCAATGGCTTATCCACTGAAGAATTACGGCAGGTGGACTTGTCGGACTGGTTCAATCAGCTGGGGTTGTCGCGACAGTTGTCACCGTCGCGCAGCAATGGCTTGAATGCGGTGCTACAGCGGATGCGCGAATTGGCGCAATAGCTGTGGCGAGCGGTCACTGTTCGGGCTTGACCCTGTCTGTCGGCCGCCGCACGCCCGCCACGATCTTATCCACAGCCTTGGTCGCCGCGACCATGCCAAACGTCGCCGTGACCATCATCACCGCGCCAAACCCTCCGGCGCAGTCAAGCTTGACGCCGTCACCGACAAAACTTTTCTGCAAGCAAATGCTGCCATCGGGTTTCGGATAGCGCAGTTGTTCGGTGGAGAACACACAAGGCACGCTGTAATGACGGGTCACGGTGCGGGAGAAACCGTAGTCGCGGCGCAAGGTAGAGCGCACCTTCGAGGCCAGCGGATCGTTGAACGTGCGATTGAGGTCGCAGACCTGGATCAGCGTCGGGTCGATCTGCCCGCCCGCACCGCCGGTCGTGATGATCTGGATCTTGCGGCGCTTGCACCAGGCGATCAATGCGGCCTTGGCGTTGACGCTGTCGATGCAGTCGATCACACAATCGATGTTCGGCGTGATGTACTCGGCCATCGTGTCACGGGTCACGAAGTCCGCCACCGCGTGCACGGTGCAATCGGGATTGATGCCGCGCAGCCGCTCGGCCATCACCTCGACCTTGGGCTTGCCGACGGTGCTGTCCAGGGCATGCAACTGGCGGTTGGCGTTGCTGACGCAGACGTCGTCCAGGTCGAACAGTGAAATCTCGCCCACGCCGCAACGGGCAATGGCTTCCGCTGCCCAGGAACCGACGCCACCAACGCCGACAATCGCCACATGGGCCGCCCGCAAGCGCTCCAGGCCATCGAGGCCATACAAACGGGCAATGCCGGCAAACCGTGGATCTTCTGTACTCATGACCATTACCCCAAAAACCGGCGCGCATTATAGGGCTTTGCCGCAGGTTTTGTGTTCCAACTGACGGGAGCGCAGGCCCATGCCGGTCGTTTTGCTATAAGATAACCGCCATTTTGCGCGAGCCAGCCCGCTCCCGCACCAGCCTTGCGTCCACATTCTTTTCCGGAGCTTCCATGACGGCCCACGCCGACCTCTCGCCGACCCTGCAACTCGCCTGCGACCTGATCCGCCGCCCGTCCGTGACGCCGGCGGATGCCGACTGCCAGAAACTGATGATGCAGCGCCTGGGCGACGCCGGTTTCAAGCTCGAGCCGATGCGCATCGAGGATGTGGATAACTTCTGGGCCAGCCATGGCAAGCATGACGGCCCGGTGTTGTGCTTCGCCGGTCACACCGATGTGGTGCCCACCGGTCCGGTGCAGGCTTGGCAGCTCGACCCGTTCGACGCGGTCATCGACGAACACGGCATGCTTTGCGGTCGTGGCGCAGCGGACATGAAAGGCAGCCTGGCGGCAATGGTCGTGGCGGCGGAACGGTTTGTCGCCGATTACCCGGACCACAAGGGCTCGCTGACCTTCCTGATCACCAGCGATGAAGAAGGCCCGGCCCACCACGGCACCAAGGCCGTGGTTGAACGCCTCAAGGCCCGCCAGGAACGACTGGACTGGTGCATCGTCGGCGAGCCGTCGAGTACCACGTTGGTGGGCGATGTGGTCAAGAACGGCCGTCGCGGTTCCCTCGGCGCGAAGCTGACCGTGCGCGGCAAGCAAGGCCACGTGGCGTATCCACACCTGGCGAAGAACCCGATCCATCTGGCCGCGCCGGCCCTCGCCGAGTTGGCCGCCGAGCATTGGGACCACGGCAACGATTTCTTCCCGCCGACCAGCTTCCAGATCTCCAACCTCAATTCCGGCACCGGCGCGACCAACGTGATCCCCGGCGACCTGGAGGCGATCTTCAATTTCCGTTTCTCCACCGAGTCCACTGTCGAAGGCCTGCAACAGCGCGTCGCCGATATCCTCGACAAGCATCAGTTGGACTGGCACATCGACTGGGCCTTGTCCGGCCTGCCGTTCCTGACCGAGCCGGGTGCGCTGCTGGATGCCGTGTCGTCGAGCATCAGGGACGTGACGGGGCGTGAGACCAAAGCTTCCACCAGCGGCGGCACCTCGGATGGTCGTTTCATCGCCACCATGGGCACGCAAGTCGTGGAACTGGGGCCGGTCAACGCGACCATCCACCAGGTCAACGAACGCGTATTGGCGGCCGATCTCGACGTGCTCACCGAGATCTACTACAAGACGCTGATCAAGTTGCTCGCCTGATGCTCGCCTGCCCAATCTGCAGTGAACCGCTGAACCCGGTGGACAACGGCGTGGTATGCCCCGCCGGGCATCGGTTCGACCGTGCGCGGCAGGGTTACTTGAACCTGCTGCCGGTACAGCACAAGAACAGCCGCGACCCTGGCGACAACCAGGCGATGGTCGAAGCCCGCCGCGACTTTCTCAACGCTGGGCACTACGCCCCGGTCGCCCGGCGCCTTGCCGAGCTGGCCGCCGAACGCGCGCCTGGACGCTGGCTCGACATCGGTTGCGGCGAAGGCTATTACACCGCGCAGATCGCCGACGCCCTGCCTAACGCGGATGGCTACGCCCTGGACATCTCTCGCGAGGCGGTCAAGCGCGCCTGCAGACGCAACCCGCAACTGACCTGGTTGATCGCCAGCATGGCCCGGGTACCGCTGGCCGACGGCTGCTGCCAGTTCCTCGCCAGCGTGTTCAGCCCGCTGGACTGGCAAGAGGCCAAGCGCTTGCTCAGCCCCGGCGGCGGCCTGATGAAAGTCGGCCCCACCGCCGGCCACCTGATGGAGTTGCGTGAGCGCCTGTACGACGAGGTGCGCGAGTACAGCGACGACAAACACCTGGCCCTGGTGCCGCCGGGCATGGCGCTGGATCACAGCGAAACGCTCGAATTCAAACTGGTGCTCACCCAAGGCCAGGACCGCGCCAACCTGCTGGCGATGACGCCTCATGGCTGGCGCGCCAGCGCCGAGCGCCGCGCCAGCGTGATCGAGCAGGCCGAACCGTTCGAAGTCACGGTGTCGATGCGCTACGATTATTTCATTCTTCAATAATTAACCTTGGGCCCCGGGCGATTGCCTGGGGCCAGTTAAATCCGCGAATGGATTTTTCAAGACCGCAGCGAGGACATCCATGCGCCAACCCGATATCGAGATTTACCTGAAGGACGCCGACGTCGACCACAAGGCCATCGCCCATTGGCTCGGCGAGGCACTGGGCCCGTGCAGCGACTGGGTGCAGAAAGGCCAGACCTACAAGTGCAAGGCCGGCGGTATCCCGGTGACCTGGCTACCCAAGGCCGTAGGGAAATGGAACAGCTTGTACCTGGAAAGCGACCAGACCCCGTGGGAAGACGATATCGCCTGCGCCCGCGCCGCCTTCGCCGCGTTGAACGTCGAAGTGCGCTGTGCACCGGGCTCGTGGGTGGAGGAAGAAGGCGAGGAATCGGCAGACCGCTGGATTCGGATCAGCGCCGATGGAGAAGAAGAGATTACCTGGAAGACGGCGTGACGTTGATTTAGCGCCTGGCGATGGTTCCATGTGGGAGCGAGCCTGCTCGCTCCCACAATGGGTTTTGTGTTGCCAGTGAGTATGGCTTACAACCCCACCACATCCTCAGCCTGCAAGCCCTTCTGCCCTTCCACGACCGCGTATTCGACCTGCTGGCCTTCGGTCAGTGAACGGTGGCCTTCGCCACGGATCGCGCGGTAATGCACGAACACATCCGCGCCGCCTTCGCGCTGGATGAAGCCGTAGCCCTTCGCGTCATTGAACCACTTCACACTGCCGGTTTCCCGTGCTGCCATGATGCTCACTCCGATTTTTATTTTTAGAGTCGGCTTTTCCCGCCCAACCGCAAAAGGCGAAGCCGTACGAACCAAGTTACCGTCCGGCCATCCATGGAAGGCCGGAGCAGCTACTGGCCGAGTATATGACACACGCAAAAACTCTCAACTGACTTTACTTCGCTGCTTTTTTGCCGATTTTCGACGAATCCGGCACACTGGCGCCCGCGTCATCCCATCCACTCATGCAGAAGCCGTATGACCCGCTCCCCGTTCCGCCGTCTTGTGTTTGGCACCCTGCGCCGACTGTTGTACCTCTGGGTTCGCTCCGAGACGATCAACCAGTCGTCCTTCACCCTCAACCTCGACCGCAGCCGTCCGGTGTTCTACGTCCTGCAAGATCCTTCGCTTACCGACCTGGCGGTGCTCGATACCGAGTGCACCAAGGCCGGTCTGCCACGCCCGGTGCTGCCGGTCGCGGTGGGCAACCTGCTGGAGCCGGCGGCGTTCTTCTACCTGACACCGGCGCCGGACTGGCTCGGGCGCCAGGACAAGCGCGGTGCGCCGCCCACCTTGACGCGGCTGGTCGACGCCCTGACCCATGACGCCGCCGAAGACGCGCAAATCATCCCGGTCAGCGTGTTCTGGGGCCAGTCGCCGGACAGCGAATCCAGCCCATGGAAACTGTTGTTCGCCGACAGTTGGGCCGTCACCGGGCGCCTGCGTCGGCTGTTGAGCATCATGATCCTGGGGCGCAAGACGCGTGTGCAATTTTCCGCGCCGATCCACCTGCGCGAACTGATCGAGCACGATAAAGGCCATGAACGCACGGTGCGCATGGCCCAGCGGATCCTGCGGGTACACTTCCGCAATCTGAAAGCGGCTGTCATCGGCCCTGACATTTCCCATCGACGCAACCTGGTCAAGGGCCTGCTGAACCAGCCACTGGTCAAGCAGGCGATTGCCGAGGAAGCCGAGCGGGAAAAGATCTCCCCGGAAAAAGCCAAGGCCCAGGCCCTGCGCTACGGCAACGAGATCGCCTCGGACTATACCTACACCGCGATCCGCTTCCTGGAGGTGGTGCTGAGCTGGTTCTGGAACAAGATCTACGACGGCATCAAGGTCAACCACATCGAAGGCGTACAGAACGTTGCCCAAGGCCACGAAGTCATCTACGTGCCGTGCCACCGCAGCCACATCGATTACCTGCTGCTGTCGTACCTGCTGTTCCGCAACGGCCTGACGCCCCCGCACATCGCCGCCGGCATCAACCTCAACATGCCGGTGATCGGTAGCCTGCTACGCCGTGGCGGGGCGTTCTTCATGCGCCGCACCTTCAAGGGCAACCCGCTCTACACCGCGGTTTTCAACGAATACCTGCATACGCTGTTCACCAAAGGCTTCCCGGTGGAGTATTTCGTCGAGGGCGGTCGCTCGCGCACCGGGCGCATGCTGCAACCCAAGACCGGCATGCTTGCCATCACCCTGCGCAGCTTCCTGCGTTCATCGCGCATGCCGATCGTGTTCGTGCCGGTCTACATCGGTTATGAACGGGTGCTGGAAGGCCGCACCTACCTGGGCGAATTGCGCGGGGCGAGCAAGAAAAAAGAATCGATTTTCGACATCTTCAAGGTCATCGGCGCGCTCAAGCAACGCTTCGGCCAAGTGGCGGTGAACTTCGGCGAGCCGATCAAACTGGCGGAATTCCTCGACGGCGAACAACCCGGTTGGCGCCAGCAGGAACTGGGCCCTCAGTTCAAGCCGGCCTGGCTCAACGCGACCACCAACCGTCTGGGTGAGCGCGTAGCCCGGCACCTGAACGAAGCCGCAGCCATCAACCCGGTCAACCTCGTCGCGCTGGCATTGTTGTCGACCAGCCGCCTGGCCCTGGACGACCAGGCCATGGCCCGGGTGCTGGACTTGTACCTCGCGTTGCTGCGCAAAGTGCCTTACTCCCCCCACACCACCTTGCCTGAGGGCGATGGCCGGGCGTTGATCGAGCACGTCAAAGGCATGGACCTGCTGTCGGAACAGAGCGATGCCCTGGGCAAGATTCTGTACCTGGACGAGCAGAACGCGGTGCTGATGACCTACTACCGCAACAACGTACTGCACATCTTCGCGCTGCCGGCGCTGCTGGCGAGCTTCTTCCAGAGCAGCTCGCGTATGAGTCGCGAACAGATCCTGCGCTATACCCACGCGCTGTATCCGTACCTGCAATCGGAGCTGTTCATTCGTTGGTCGACGGAAGAACTGGACGGCGTGGTCGACCAATGGCTCGAGGCATTTGTCGAGCAAGGCCTGCTGCGTTTCGAGAAAGACCTTTATTTGCGTCCGGCGCCAAGTTCGCGGCACTTCGTGCTGCTGACGCTGCTGTCAAAAAGCATCGCCCAGACCTTGCAGCGCTTCTACATGACCGTGTCGCTGCTGCTCAACAGCGGGCAAAACTCCATCAGCGCCGAAGAGCTGGAAGATCTCTGCACCGTCATGGCCCAGCGCCTGTCTATCCTGCATGGCCTGAATGCGCCGGAATTCTTCGACAAGAGCCTGTTCCGCCACTTTATCCAGACAATGCTCGACCTCGACGTACTGCGCCGCGACGAGGCCGGCAAACTCAGCTACCACGAGCTGCTCGGCGAACTGGCCGAAGGAGCAGCCAAGCGCGTGCTGCCGGCGGAGATTCGTTTGTCGATCCGCCAGGTAGCGCTACATCGCAGCGAAGATGCCACGCAGATCGCCGTCAGCCCTGACATCTGAAATTTACCAAGGACTCATCGTGAGCATGGAACGCTTGCGGTGAGTGGCTGGGTACTCGAGAGGCATACTCCGACGCTTCGCAGCGGCCGAGGCGACGTCAAACGGAGAAAAGACCTACAGAAAATTTGGGCGCAGCGCTCTAGGATGAACTCACGTCAACATCGACGTATTGAAAAGGAATTCAACATGAGCCAACACACCATCCAAGCGTCCATTCACTTGCCTGACAATGTTCAACTCCCTGAAAGCGGAGGCACATACGTCACTTTCGAAACGCCGCATACCTCCAGCGGCCATGGCGGCAACCAGATACCGAAAAAGCCATGGATCGTCAGTTTTACCATCGACAGCGACATCGCCACCGAAGGCGAAGAATTTTCGGTGACCGCGCAAATCAACGCCCCTGGTCCCCTTTTCCTGAACACTGCGCACACGTTCATCTGGAACGGCGGCGATCAGAAAGTTGATATCAATCTGACTCTTGCGCAAGTAACGGACACCGAAGAGGCTCTGCCATTCACGTTCGGCTCCTGAGTCGCAACGTTCAGGTGGATTTATTAGCCTAAATCCTCCAGATTCCCTTTGGCGCCGGCATGTCGCTGGCGTCAAAGGGAAAGGTAATGACCCATGAAAAAATTTGCTCTGCTTACCTCCATGGCCTTACTGGCCGCTTGCCAATCGGCAACGCCACCCACCGCAACCGTCGAATCCCTTGACGGTGAAGTCTTTTACTTGCAACGCATCGCCTTGCCGCCCACGGCAACCTTGACCGTGAGCCTGCAAGACGTTTCCCTTGCCGACGCCGCAGCGGTGGTGATCGATGAGCAGCGTGGCCAGGTCGAAGGACAGGTCCCTTTACCATTCAAGCTCAGTTATGATCCGGCGCAGGTCAAGCCCGGCCATCGTTATGCCGTGAGCGCCCGCATCGAAGTCGACGGCCAGTTGATGTTCATCACCACTGAACAGCACACCGTGCAGCTCGATGGCAAAGATCCGCAGCCGTTGAAGATCCGCGTCAACGCCGCACGCTGAGTCCTGTTCCACTCCTCAAGGAAGCTGCCATGCTCCGTTCTACCCTTCGCTTCACCGGCTTGTGTGCCGGCCTGTTGATTTGCGCCAATGCCATGGCCCTGTCCCTGGGTGACCTGTCCCAGAAGGACGCCACTGGCGGCCTCAAGGATGCCCTGACCCAAGGAGCCCAGGTCGCCGTCAAGCAACTGGGCGCGCCGGGCGGGTTCAGCAACAACCCGGACGTAAAAATCGAATTGCCCGGCAAGCTCGGCAAAGTGGCCGGCAAGATGAAAGCCTTTGGCATGGGTGAGCAGGTCGATCAACTGGAAACCAGCATGAACCAGGCGGCCGAAGCCGCCGTGGTCCAGGCCCAGCCGATCCTCGTCGATGCGGTGAAGAACATGAGCGTGGCTGATGCCAAGGGCATCTTGAGCGGTGGCAATGATTCGGCCACCCAATACCTGAACAAGAGCAGCCGCGAGCAGATTCGCGCCAAGTTCCTGCCCATCGTCAAGCAAGCCACCGACAAGGTCGGCCTGGCCCAGAAATACAACGCCTTCGCCGGTCAGGCCGCCACCTTCGGCGTGCTGGACGCCAAAAGCGCCAACATTGAAAACTACGTGACCGAGCAGGCGCTGGACGGGTTGTTCGAGATGATCGGCAAGCAGGAAGCCACCATTCGCCAGAACCCGGCGGCAGCGGCGACCAGTTTGGCGAAGAAGGTTTTCGGCACGCTCTGAGCCTATCCGGCAGACACGATCCCCGTGGCGAGGGCGCTTGCTCCCGCTCGGTTGCGCAGCAAGCGCATGAGCTGGGGCCGCGGCGCGGCCCAGCGGGAGCAAGCTCCCTCGCCACAGATCCGGTGTGCACCTGTTGATCAGGTCTTCTTGACCCTGAACCACGCCGCATACAACGCCGGCAGGAACAACAGCGTCAACGCTGTCGCCACGATCAATCCCCCCATGATCGCCACCGCCATCGGTCCGAAGAACAGGCTGCGCGACAGCGGGATCATCGCCAGCACTGCCGCCAGCGCGGTGAGCACAATCGGACGGAACCGTCGTACCGTCGCTTCAATGATCGCCTGCCACGGGGCAAGCCCGGCCTTGATGTCCTGCTCGATCTGGTCCACCAGAATCACCGAGTTGCGCATGATCATCCCGGACAGCGCGATGGTGCCGAGCATGGCGACGAAACCGAATGGCTGGCGGAACACCAACAGGAACAGCGTGACGCCGATCAACCCCAGCGGCGCGGTGAGGAACACCATCGCCGTACGTGAGAAGCTGCGCAGTTGCAGCATCAGCAACGTCACCACCACCACGATGAACAGCGGTACGCCGGCATTCACCGATTTCTGACCGCGGGCCGAGTCTTCCACAGTGCCCCCCACCTCAAGCAGGTAGCCGTCTGGCAGTTCCGCTTGTATCGGATCCAGGGTCGGGAAAATCTGCTGCACCAGGGTCGCCGGTTGTTCCTTGCCGTAGATATCGGCCCGGACAGTCACGCTCGGCAGCCGGTTGCGGTGCCAGATCACGCCCTCTTCAAAGCCATACTCCAGCGTCGCGATCTGCGACAGGGCAACGCTCTGGCCATTGTCTGTCGGCACCGCCAGGCTCGGCAGCAGCGACAATTCGGTGCGCTCGTGCACGGTGCCGCGCAGCAGTATCTCGATCAGCTCGTTGTCTTCCCGGTACTGGCTGACGCTGGATCCGGTAAGGGAGCTTTGCAGGAAGCTCGACAGATTGGCAGTGGTCACGCCCAGGGCCCGGGCGCGGTCCTGGTCGATATTCAAGTACACCACTTTGCTCGGCTCTTCCCAGTCCAGATGCACGTTGACGACGTAAGGATTTTCGCGAACCTTAGTCGCGACTTTCCGCGCCAAGGCCCTGACCTCCTCGATGTGCTCGCCCGTCACGCGAAACTGCACCGGGTAGCCCACCGGCGGACCGTTCTCCAGGCGTGTCACCCGAGAGCGCAAGGTCGGGAATTGCTCGTTCAGAGTGCTGATCAGCCAACTGCGCATGGGCTCGCGGTCCTCGATGGTCTTGGCCAGCACCACGAATTGGGCAAAGCTCGGCGCAGGCAGTTGCTGGTCCAGCGGCAGATAGAAACGCGGTGAACCGGTGCCGACATAGGCCACGTAGTTGTCGATGCCGGCGTGATCCTTGAGCAACGCTTCCAGGCGCTTGACCTGCTCGGCGGTGTTCACCAACGAAGCGCCTTCGGCGAGTTTCAGGTCGACCATCAGCTCCAGGCGCCCCGATGCCGGGAAAAACTGCTGTGGGACAAAACGGAACAGCACCACCGAGCCCAGGAACAACAGCACGGTCATTGCGATGACGGTCTTGCGCCGGCGCACGCACCATTCCACCAGTCGCCGCACACGCTGATAAAACGGCGTGCCGTAGGGATCAGGCTGGCCATCTACCGTGCCATGCTTGGCCGCATGAATCTTCGCCAGGTCCGGCAGGAATTTTTCCCCCAGGTACGGCACGAACACCACGGCAGCGACCCAGGACGCCAATAGCGCAAGGGTCACCACCTGGAAAATCGAACGGGTGTACTCGCCCGTGCCCGATTGGGCGGTGGCGATCGGCAGGAAACCCGCCGCAGTGATCAAGGTGCCGGTGAGCATCGGAAACGCCGTGCTGGTCCAGGCGTAGCTGGCCGCCCTGATCCGGTCGAAGCCCTGCTCCATCTTGATCGCCATCATCTCCACGGCGATGATCGCGTCGTCCACCAGCAACCCCAGCGCCAAGACCAGCGCGCCGAGGGAGATCTTGTGCAGGCCGATGCCCAGGTAATACATCGCCGCGAAGGTCATCGCCAGCACGAGCGGGATCGCCAGTGCCACCACCATTCCCGTGCGCAGCCCCAGGGAGAAGAAGCTCACCAGCAATACAATGGTCAGCGCTTCCACCAGCACTTGGACAAACTCACCGACGCCGGTCTTCACCGCCGCCGGTTGGTCCGAAACCTTGCGCAACTGCATCCCCGCCGGCAACGTGTTCTGGATCCGGGCGAACTCGACTTCCAGGGCCTTGCCCAGCACGAGGATGTCACCGCCCTCTTTCATCGCCACGGCCAGGCCGATGGCATCTTCACCCATGAAACGCATGCGCGGCGCCGGTGGATCGTTGAAGCCGCGACGCACCTCGGCCACATCGCCGATGCGGAAGGTGCGGTCGGCCACACGGATCGGAAAATCACGGATCTCTTCCACCGTCTGGAAATTCCCGGAAACCCGCAGCTGCAATCGCTCGCTGCCGGTCTCGAAGAAGCCGGCGGTGGACACCGCATTCTGCGCTTCCAGGGCTTGCTGGACAGCCGCGAGCGGCAGGCCGAGGGTCGCCAGTTTCACGTTCGACAATTCGACCCAGATCTTCTCGTCCTGCAGGCCGACCAGCTCGACCTTGCCCACATCCCTGACCCGCTGCAGCTGGATCTGGATGCGGTCGGCATAATCCTTGAGCACGCCGTAATCGAAACCGTCACCGGTGAGCGCGTAGATATTGCCGAACGTGGTGCCGAACTCGTCGTTGAAGAACGGCCCTTGGATACCGGGCGGCAATGTATGCCGGATGTCGCTGATTTTCTTGCGGATCTGGTACCACAGCTCGGGAATCTGCTTGGAATGCAGGGAGTCACGGGCCATGAACGTCACCTGGGATTCGCCTGGGCGCGAGAACGAGACGATTTTTTCGTAATCGCCGGTTTCCATCAGCTTCTTTTCAATGCGCTCGGTGACTTGGCGCGACACTTCCTCGGCCGTTGCGCCGGGCCAGATGGTACGAATGACCATGGCCTTGAACGTGAACGGTGGGTCTTCGCTCTGGCCAAGTTTGGTGTAGGAAAGCGCGCCGACGATTGCCAGCAACAGCATCAGGAACAGTACGATCTGGCGGTTGCGCAACGCCCATTCGGAAAGATTGAAACCCATCGGGGATTACTCCTTGGCCGCCAGGTTGACCACGCGGTTGGAGCGATCCACCGGCCGGACCTGCTGGCCGTCGAGGAGCACATGTACGCCAGCGGCCACCACCCAGTCGTTGGCACCCAGGCCTTCGAGCACCGGCACGGTTTTTTCACCGAAGGCACCGACGCGCACCGGGACTTTTTTCAAGGTGTTGTCGGGATTGACCACCCAGACGTAGGTCGCGCCGTTCTCAGCGGTAAGGGCCGACAGCGGCACTGACAGCGGGACCTTTTCGGCATTCTGGATAAACACCCGGGCGCTCTGGCCCAGCTCCGCCGGGACGCTGCCGGCGGTGAACGCAACACGCGCGGCGAAGGTGCGCGATTTCGGGTCCGCGGCCGGCGACAGTTCGCGGATACGCCCGCTGAAGCGCTGGTCAGGCTGGCTCCACAGTTCGACCGAAACCGGCTGGCCGATCTTGAAACGCCCGAAACTTTGCTCCGGCAGGCTGATCAATACTTCGCGCTCACCGTCGGTGGCCAGGGTGAAGACTGTTTGACCGGCCGACACGACTTGACCGACTTCCACCGAACGCCGGGCCACGACGCCATCCTGAGGGGCACGCAGTATGGAATAGCTGGCCTGGTTGCTGGCGACATCGAATTCAGCCTTGATCTGCTTGAGCCGCGCGGCACCGGAGCGATAGAGATTTTCGGCGTTGTCGTATTGGGAGCGGCTGACCATCTGCCGCTCCATCAAGGTCTTGTAGCGGTCGCGCTCGGCGCGCACCAGGCTCAGGTTGGCCTCGGCGGCCGCGACTTGGGCCCGGCTCGCTTCCAGTTGCAGGCGCACGTCTTCGGGATCGAGTTCAGCCAGGGGCTGGTTGGCCTTGACCCGCTGGCCCTCTTCGACCAGCCGTCGGCTGACTTTGCCACCAATGCGGAAGGCCAGATCCGGCTCGAATCGCGCCCGCACTTCACCGGGATAACTGTCCATCGCCTGGGCCGAAGGCTCGGGCTTGACCACCATGGCGGGGCGGACGGTGACGGCCACCGGCTCCTCGTGGCCACACGCAGACAATAAAAAGGCCAGGCTGACTGGCACGGCGAGGGGCAGGACATAGCGGAACATGGTGGATGACCTTTCGCTAATGATGCTTGGAATAATTATACTGGCGGGTATGTTATTAATAGCAAACTCACCAGTCCAGTATTAAAAGCGAATAATGTCGAACAATCCTCCCCCTCCCAGCGGCCCTGGCCGTCCGAAGGATCTGGCCAAGCGCCAGGCCATTCTCGATGCGGCGAAAAATCTATTCCTGAGCCTGGGTTACGCCAGTACCAGCATGGATGCCGTCGCGACCGAGGCCGGCGTGTCGAAGCTGACCGTCTATAGCCATTTCAACGATAAGGAAACGCTGTTTTCCGCCGCCGTGATTGCCAAGTGCGAGGAACAAGTGCCGCCGCTGTTCTTCGAATGGGCGGATGGCGTCCCGATCGAACACGTGTTGTTGAACATCGCCCGTGGCTTCAATCAACTGATCAACAGCGATGAGTCGGTGAACCTGCATCGGCTGATGGTGGCCCTGGGTAGCCAGGACCCGAAGCTCTCGACGATTTTCTACGAGGCCGGCCCGCAACGCATGCTCTCAGGCATGGAACGGTTGCTGAGCAAGGTCAACCAGAGCGGCGCCTTGAGCATCGATAAACCGCGAAATGCCGCCGAGCATTTTTTCTGCCTCATCAAGGGCGCGGCGAACTTCCGGTTGCTGTACGGCTGCGACGGGCCGCAGGACGCCGAAGCGGCCGAGGCTCACGTGCAGGAAGTGGTGGGGTTGTTCATGCGGGCATATCGGCCCTAGATTCCGGAGGCATCACCTGGGCTTTCTTCGTCGGATCGCGCCCGGAGCAGGCTCGATTCTCACGCCTTGAGCGCTTTCTTGGGATAGATATCGTACCGACTGGACTTGCCCTCCAGTCCATGGCTCGGCTTTGGCCCTTCGATGCATGGCGCCTTGCGCGGGCGCTTGACCACCACCCGGTGGGTCGCCAGTGCCAGCGCCGCAGCCAACAGCGCCGGTGCGTCATTGTCATCGCCCACCAGCGGCCGGAACAGGCGCATTTCCTTCTTCACCAGGGCGGTTTTCTCCCGATGAGGGAACATCGGATCCAGGTAGATCACCTGGGGCGGCTCGCCTTCCCAGTTGCGCATCAGCTCGATGGAATTGCCCTTGAACAAACGCATGCGTGCCACGATCGGCGCCACGTCGAAGTCCTCGGCGCCGCGCGCCAGGCCATCTTCCAGCAAAGCGCCGATCAGCGGCTGGCGCTCGATCAGGCTCATTTCGCAGCCCAGGCTCGCCAGCACAAACGCGTCCTTGCCCAGCCCCGCCGTGGCGTCGAGCACTCGAGGACGCACGCCTTGGGCGACACCGACGGCCTTGGCGATCATCTGGCCGCTACCGCCGCCATACAAGCGCCGATGGGCCGCGCCACCCTCGACGAAATCCACCCGCACCGGGCCCGGCGCGTCCGGCCCCAGTTGCTGCAGTTGCAACCCCTGCTCGCCGACCTGCAAGGCAAACTCGCCGTCGTCCATTTGCAAAGGCAGGCCAAGCCGCTCGGCCCACTGTTCGGCCTGCGTTTGGAAGGCCGGGGCCAGGGCCTCGACATGGATGCGGCAGGTCGCAGGTTGCTCAATCATGAAAACACGCCCAAAAAATTAAGGATCGGCAAAATCGGCCGATAACAACGGTGAACGGCATTTTGCCAGAGCTGAGCGTCGACCGAGAAAAATGTCTGACATTCAATCCACATCGATAGGCGTTATCTCCCCTTACGGCGATTACAGCCTGCGTAACACCCAAGCGCTGAGCGGCGTCAGTCACCTGTGGCAGGATTTCTTTGCCCGGGCCCTGGCCGATCAACTGGGTGAAAACGCACCGGCGCCTGGCAGCTACCAGCCCGTCGCCCTCGATGAAGCGGTTGAACCGACCCTCGGCGCCGAATTGCTGGACCACATCGTCAGCCAGCGCACCTGCGACGTGACTGAAACCCAGGTCAAGCCACCAGAGCCATTGTTCCTGCCAATTGCCGAATTCGAACTCGACTTGCTGGACAAGCCGTTCCCACCCTTCCCGCCGGAAGAAATCGTCGCCCAGCAAAAACAGCAAACCTTCGAGAGCAACTGGGTTCGCCCGATCGTTCTCACCGCCGGCCAACCATTGCCAGAACCAGGCCCGGCGCCACAACCGCGTCCGTTGCACCTGCCGATTGCCGAATTCGAACTCGACTTGCTGGACAAACCCTTCCCGCCGTTCCCGGAAGAGGAGTTGGTGGCACAGCAGAAACAACTCGATTTCGATACCCGTTGGGCACGTCCGATCGTGCTGCAGAACCTGCGTATCGCCGCCTGACTCTTACCGACAGATCCACCACGGCCCCACATCCAGATGGAAATGGTTTCGGTGCGCTTCGTTGTAGTCCGGGCTCAACACCACACTGAACATGTCACAGGCACCGTCCCGCACCTGCCGCAGGAACTGCGCGTTGGTGTTGTCCTTCGGCCAGTCCTTGAGCACGCTGATCGCCCGCCCATCGGCCAGGCGAAACCCGGCGATGTCGAGCGCGCTGGCGGTAGCATGCTGACTGCGCGACCCGCTTTCACGACCGTACATGTTGCGACAGGCAAAGCTGCCCAAATGATCGACCCGCGTGACTTTCTGCCCATAGACCGCCGTTGCCGCCGGTTGCAGCGCATGGCGCTCGAACAACGCGAAAGCCACGGCCAGCGGGCAACTGGCGAGGAAACTGCTGCTCAGCGCCACCTCGCCGCCCTGCACCCGCAACACGTTGGTCAATGGACACGTCGTGTTGGCCCCGCTGTCCGCCTGGCGAGCGGTGCGAAGCCCGGACGTGGCGAGCGCCTGGTCACACAGTTGCGGGTCGTTGCGCAGGGCCATCAGCTTGTAGCGGGTCAGCAGATTCGGCGGAGCGTTGATGTCCAAAGGCGCCCAGGGATTCCATTGCGGCGACACCGACAACCAGCCACGCCAGACGCCAAGCACTGCGCCGCCAACGATCAGCGCCAAAATAACCAAACCTTTGAAAAACCGCACGACAACGCCTCGGGCATCAGCCCTTGAATAATTGATTGGCCTGGTTGAACGGCATCGAACGACGGGTAAAAGTGAACGTCCCCTGCTGCTGGATTTCTTCGGCGGCCCGGAAGAATTCGCCATAGGCCGCCAATGCCAGCGCCGATCCGACGCTGATGCGCTTGACACCCAGTTCGCTCAACTGCGCCACGGTGAGGTCCAGCGCGCCGGACATCAGCACGTTCACCGGCTTCGGCGCCACGGCCTGTACCACGGAGAGGACCTGTTCGGCGCTGCTCAGCCCGGGCGCATAGAGCACGTCTGCACCCGCGTCGGCGAAGGCCTTCAGGCGTCGGATGGTGTCGTCCAGGTCGGGTTTTCCGTGCAGGAAATTCTCCGCCCGGGCGGTCAGCAAGAAGGGAAACGGCAAGCTGCGCACCGCGTCGGCCGCGGCCTTGACCCGCGCCACTGCGTGATCGAAGCAATAGATCGGACTGTCCGGGCGTCCGGTGGCATCTTCGATGGAGCCCCCCACCGCCCCGGCTTCTGCCGCACGCAACAAGCTACGGGCACACGCTTCAGGCGCATCGGCGAATCCGTTTTCCAGGTCGACGGCCACTGGCAAATCCGTGGCCGCCACGATCGCCCGCACGTTAGCCAGCGTGTCATCCAGGCCCAGCGCCCCATCGGGTCGCCCCAGGGAAAAAGCGTGGCCGGCACTGGTGGTCGCCAAGGCTTCAAAGCCAAGGCTGGCGAGCATCTTGGCTGAGCCGGCATCCCAAGGATTGGGAATGACAAAAGCCCCTTCGCGTTCGTGCAAGGCCTTGAACGCCTGGGCTCGCCGGGTTTGTGCATCCATGAAAGTCGCTCCTGAGCAGTGGACGGGTTTGCCTCAGAGCAAACCCAGTTGCTCGGCGGCGGGTTCTCTATATAGCTCAGGCAGCGCCGGCAAGCCAGGCAAACGGTTCATCAAGCGGCTGTGAAAATGCATCGCGAGTTTTGCCGCCAGGAGGTTGTCGGCGGTGTGCAGGAACATATAGGGCGTGCGCCCTTCTTCGATCCACTCGGCGACCTTTTCCACCCAAGGCGTCAGGAACGGCTCGTTGGCTTCCACCACTGGATGACCGACGAAGCGCACCTGGGGGCATTGAGTGAAGGCCGCTGGTCGCGTAGGCACCCGCGGCTTCTTGTATTGAGCATGGATCACCGAAGGCTCGGTCGAGGCGCAACTGAACAAGCCCCGTGGATCGAGGCAGATGCGCTCCACGCCGCGATCAAGCAGCAGGCGATTGAGCTGGCGCTCGGCATCGCCCTTGGCGAAGAACTCATCGTGACGAACCTCGACCGCCAGCGGACGCGGGAAGGCGTCGATGAAGGCCGCCAATTCCTGCAACCGATTGGGCGTGAAGGCCTTGGACAACTGCAGCCAGAACGGCGCGACCCGTTCGCCCAGCGGGCTGAGCAATTGAACGAAGGTTTCGGTGGCGGTCAGGTGTTCCCGCAAGTCACCGCCATGGCTGATGTCACCGGGGATCTTGGCGGTGAAGCGAAAGTCCTCGGGCATGATTTCTGCCCAGCGCTGGACGGTGGACTCAGACGGGCTCGCATAGAAGGTCGTGTTGCCTTCCACGGCGTTGAATACTTGGCTATAGAGATTCAGGAAGTCGGAGCTTTTGGCATCCTGGGGATAAAGATAATCGCGCCAGGCATTTTCGCTCCAGGATGGGCAGCCGAGGTAGTAAGGCAACCGCATCAGATATAGAGGTCGAGTCCCAGCACTTCCATATCCCAATCGACGAAGCCGGCAGTGCTCAAGTAACTGGCAAGGGCCGTGGCGACGCTGCGGCTCATGGCGCGGTGATACAGCATGTCCTGCTGCCGGGCGGGAAGATTGCTCAGGCGTTGCGCCGAGGCTTTGGCAGCGCGGGCGGCCAGTTGCTCTTCGGACGGAAATTCCAGGTCGCCATCGAGGTCATCGAAGTTTTCGGGCTCAACGGCTTTACCCGTACGAGGCCGACGCTTGATGGGGTAGGACTGAGATGAAACGCCGTCTATACGCATGACAGAATGCTCGGTATCAATGATGGCAATTTAGCGGCACATTCGTAGCCGCGCAAATGCGCAAGTGATAACTAGAACACATAAAGCCAAAAAGGTTTAAAAACGGACTAAAAAAGTGACGACTGGCAAGGTCGGGGGTGACTTTCGGGTGGGAAGTGACTTTTTGGTTTGGGTTTCCGGGATCAGGTATTACGGTGTGGCGAGGGGATTTATCCCCGCTCGAGTCCGCGGCACTCGCCAGATCCGCATCTGACGCAACAATGTCGGGGGCACTACGCGTCCAGCGGGGATGAATCCCCTCGCCACAATTGTGCTCGGCTTGGGATGGGGTGATGCCGGTTAGCGCTCGGATTTGGGCGTTGCGACCTTGTCCCGCAGGTAAACCGGCTGCGCCTCATCGGCCGGGATGGCCTCGCCGCGTTCCCAGGCGAAGCGTGCGAGCGCCAGCAAGTCTTCGGCATGAGGCAACATGGAGGCGTCCTCGCCGGCAACGCGGGCACCGATCCGCTCACCATAACCCCAGCCCGTACCGGCGCCGAACCACTCGCCACTCGCCTCAACCGGCAACGCCGCCGATTCGGGCGGCAATACCGCTTCAGCACCGACCAGGCGCATCTCGCCGTCGGTTTCGCGATAGCAGCCCCAGTAAACCTCGTCCATGCGTGCATCGATCGCGGCCGCCACCTGATGCGCACCGTGTTCGCGCAAGGCACGCTGGGCCAGCACCGCCAGGTTCGACACCGGCAATACCGGGCGTTCCAGGGCAAAGGCCAACCCTTGCACGACACCGATGGCAATACGCACGCCGGTGAACGCGCCAGGCCCGCGACCGAAGGCGATTGCATCCACTGCCTGCAAGGTGATGCCAGCATCGGCAAGCAGTTGCTGGATCA
This sequence comes from Pseudomonas frederiksbergensis, assembly GCF_035751725.1. Classification (GTDB taxonomy): domain Bacteria; phylum Pseudomonadota; class Gammaproteobacteria; order Pseudomonadales; family Pseudomonadaceae; genus Aquipseudomonas; species Aquipseudomonas frederiksbergensis_A. The sequence goes on from NZ_CP142104.1 coordinate 4,741,442, forward strand.
TCGGCAGTAATTTTTGCGCATGCAAACGCGGGATCACCTCGTAATGGCTCGTGACCTTGCCGTCATGCAGCAAGGCAACGGAGCAAGCTTCGGTCGCGGTGTCCAGGGCCAGCAAGGTGCTCATCGATGTGTCCGTAAATCAGGTGGGGAAAAGTGCGCCAGTATAAACAACTACGGCCCGCAAGCGGGCCGTAGTTGTTGCAACGGATCAGGCTTTTCAGCTCAGCGCTTCAAGCACCTTGCCGGTAATCGCATCGACCGAGCCAACGCCCGGGATGTGGCTGTACTTCGGCTTGCCGCCGGTTTTCTCGGACAGCTTCTGGTAAAAGTCCACCAGCGGCTTGGTCTGGGAATGGTAGACCGACAGGCGATGACGCACGGTTTCTTCGGTATCGTCCTTGCGCTGCACCAGCTCTTCGCCAGTCAGGTCGTCCTTGCCGGCAACTTTTGGCGGGTTGTAGACAGTGTGATAAACACGGCCCGACGCTTCATGGACGCGACGGCCGGCAATGCGCTGGACAATTTCTTCGTCATCGACGGCGATCTCGACAACATGATCGAGCTCGACACCGGCGCTCACCAAGGCTTCCGCCTGGGGAATGGTGCGCGGGAAACCGTCGAACAGGAAACCGTTGGCGCAGTCAGCTTGAGCGATACGATCCTTGACCAGGGCGATGATCAGGTCATCCGACACCAGGCCGCCGGCATCCATGATGCTCTTGGCTTGAACGCCCAATGGGGTGCCAGCCTTGACCGCGGCACGCAGCATGTCGCCGGTGGAGATTTGCGGGATACCGAATTTCTCGGTGATGAACTTTGCCTGAGTACCTTTACCGGCCCCGGGAGCTCCCAGCAGAATGACGCGCATCGATGTGCTCCTCAATTTTTTTATGTAAACGCTCGGATTCGCCTCGTGGGGCCAATCTCGGAAAACTGGATCGTGACCGCCCAAACGGCCAAAGGCTGATCAAGATACACAGCAGGCCCGACCCACACAAGCCGCCGAAAGTCGGAGGAACCCGCGTCGGACGCGACCTTCGTACGAGGTGGCGAGAGTCGCAACCGGGCAACAAACTGTCGCCTGGTCGACCTGCCCTTCCCCGCAAATGGCTACGCCCGGACGAGCCGGGCGAGCGGTTTCAGGCAGCGACCCGACGTCAGCCGGTGTTGCGCAAACCGGCGGCGATCCCGGCTACAGACACCAGCAACGCCTGTTCCACGGGGCTGCCCTGGGCAACATCCTGCTGCCGCGAACGTGCCAGCAGTTCGGCCTGCAACAGGTGCAGCGGGTCCAGGTAAGTGTTGCGCAGGCGAATGAATTCCAAGGTATCTGGGCTATGTGCCAGTAGTTGCGACTGGCCAGTCAACCCCAGGACCACCGAGCAAGCCTGCGACAATAGGTCGCGTAAATGCTCACCCAACGGCAGCAACGCAGGTTCAACCAGACGCTCATCGTAGGACAACGCGATGTCGGCGTCGGCCTTGGCCAGCACCATCTCCAGCATATCGATGCGGGTGCGGAAGAATGGCCATTGCTCGCGCATCTGCCCCAGCAACTCACCCTCGCCGCGCTCCAGCGCCTTGCCCAGGGCGGTTTCCCAACCCAGCCAGGCAGGCAGCATCAGGCGAGTCTGGGTCCAGCCGAAGATCCATGGAATCGCCCGCAAGCTCTCGATTCCCCCGGCACGGCGCTTGGCCGGCCGACTGCCCAGGGGCAGCCGGCCCAACTCCTGCTCCGGCGTGGACTGGCGGAAATACTCGACGAATTGGGGATTTTCCCGAACCACGGCGCGGTAGGCACGGACACCGTCGGCAGCGAGTTCGTCCATCAGGTGCCGCCATTCTGGCGTAGGCGGCGGCGGTGGCAACAGGGTCGCCTCCAGCACCGCAGCGAGGTAAAGATTGAGGTTCTGTTCGGCGATGTCCGGCAGACCAAATTTGAAACGAATCATTTCGCCTTGTTCAGTGGTGCGGAACCGTCCCGCTACCGAACCCGGCGGCTGCGACAAGATCGCCGCGTGGGCCGGGCCGCCGCCACGGCCCACCGTGCCACCGCGACCATGGAACAGCAGCAGTTCGACTTGCTGCTCGCGGCAGATGTCCACCAGTCGTTCCTGGGCCCGATATTGCGCCCAGGCCGCCGCCGTGGTCCCCGCGTCCTTGGCCGAGTCGGAATACCCGATCATCACTTCCTGAGGCCCTTGCAGGCGCGAGCGATAGCCCGGCAGCGACAACAGGCGCTCCATCACCGGCCCGGCGTTGTCCAGGTCGGCAAGGGTTTCGAACAGCGGCACCACCCGCATCGGCCGCAGCACGCCAGCCTCCTTGAGCAGCAGCTGCACCGCCAGCACATCGGAAGCCGCGCCGGCCATGGAAATCACGTAGGAGCCCAGGGACGCCGCCGGTGCCGCTGCAACTTCCCGGCACGTCGCCAGGACTTCGGCGGTATCGGCCGACGGCTTGAAATGTGGCGGCAACAAGGGACGGCGGTTATTCAGCTCATCCAGCAGGAAACCGATGCGCTGCTCTTCGTTCCAGTCTTCGTAGCGGCCCAGCCCGAGGTAATCGGTGATTTCGGTCATTGCCATGGTGTGGCGCGTCGAATCCTGGCGCACATCTAGACGCACGAGGAACAGACCGAACGTCACCGCGCGGCGCAGGCAATCGAGCAGCGGCCCGTCGGCAATCACACCCATGCCGCATTCGTGCAAGGACTGGTAGCACAGCTCCAATGGATCAAGCAGTTCACGGTTGTTCTGCAACACCTCGGCAGAAGCCGGCGTGCTGGCTTTCAGGGAGGCCTGGGCCCAGTTGCGGGTGGCCCGCAGGCGCTCACGCAATTGCTTGAGCACCGCGCGATAGGGTTCGGCGCTGTCGCCGGCCTGGGCGCGCAAGGCCGCGCTGGCGTTCTGCATGGACAGGTCGGCGGCCAGGTGATCGACGTCGCGAAGATAGAGGTCCGCCGCCATCCAACGGGCCAGCAACAGCACCTCACGGGTGACCGCGGCAGTGACGTTCGGATTGCCGTCGCGGTCGCCGCCCATCCACGAGGCAAAGCGGATCGGCGCGGCCTCCAGCGGCAGGCGCAGCCCGGTGGCGGCATGCAGGGCCTGGTCGGCCTTGCGCAGGTAATTGGGGATGGCGTGCCACAGCGAATGCTCGATCACCGCAAAGCCCCACTTGGCCTCGTCCACGGGCGTTGGCCGGGTGCGGCGAATTTCTTCGGTGTGCCAGGCTTCGGCGATCAATCTCTGCAAGCGCTGGTGGATCTGAGAACGCTCGGCACTGGTGAGGTCGCGGTGATCCTGGGCCGCCAACTGCGCGGCGATGGCATCGTATTTCTGGATCAGTGTGCGCCGGGCCACTTCGGTGGGGTGGGCCGTGAGGACCAATTCGATATCCAGCCGCCCCAATTGGCGGGCCAGCGATTCGGCGCTGTGGCCTTCGGCGCGCAAGCGTGCCAGCAGCTCGGGCAGCACCCTTGCTTCGAAGGGCGCGGGCTTGGATTCTTCGCGCCGATGAATCAACTGGTATTGCTCGGCGATGTTGGCCAGGTTCAAGAACTGGTTGAACGCCCGCGCCACCGGCAGCAGTTCCTCCTCGCTCAACTGATTGAGGCTGGCGCTCAGTTCGGCGTCCATGGAACCACGTCGGTCCGCCTTGGCGCCCTTGCGGATCTGTTCGATCTTGTCGAGAAAGGTGTCCCCGTACTGGTCGCGAATGGTGTTGCCCAGCAGTTCGCCGAGCAGGTGGACGTCCTCGCGCAAGCGGGCATCGATATCGGTCATCAGCAGTTCTCCAGCAAAAAGGTCCGGACAGCTTTGTAGAAGAGAGTGCCGATGCCAGTCGTTAATGACAAGCGACGAAGGGACTTTAAACCTTGTCGGACAAAGCTAGTCTCATGGATAAGCCACACGACGGCTTGTCACTATCGCGCCTGCCAAAAGCAGGACTATTGAGGTCATCATGAAAATCCGTGAGCTTGCCCAGCATTGGGAAGAAAACGCCAAGGGACGCCTGACCCAGACCGGCTACACGATTCATCTCGACGTCGAGGCCGCGGCGCGCCTGGCGGCCATCTGCGACATGTACCCCAAGCGCCAGCCCGAAGAACTGCTCGGGGAGCTGATCGGCGCGGCGTTGGAAGAACTGGAAGCCAGCTTCCCCTACGTCAAGGGATCGCAAGTCGTGTCGACCGATGAAGAAGGTGATCCGCTGTACGAAGACGTGGGTCCGACCCCGCGATTCCTCGCATTGTCGCGCCGGCATTTGCGCGAACTTTCCTCCCACGGCGACAAATCCAAACACTGATCGCCGTCCTTTCCCGGGTGCAAACTTCCAGCGCGTAGGCTGTTCCAGCCGCGCTGGAATACCGCTGCGCGCCTTGAAAGTTCAGCTTTCCTGCACCTGACCAAGCAGTCAGTATTTCTTTTGGCTAATGGCCACCCTCGCCTGAACTTTTGAAAAAAGCCTCGGGTCACACCGAGTAACCATACTGGAACGGCCGTTTAAATAAACGCGCCCTGGCGCCAGCGCCAAAACAGACGTCACGGCTTCGGTCCCAGTATGGAATGGTGTTTTTTTTCAGGAGTTTTCCAATGGAGTTGAAGCCTATGAATACCTGCACTGCCAAACCCTCATCCACCGGCCTGCGCGGCCTGAAGTTGGCTGCCCTGGCGATCGGTAGCAGCTTCATCCTGGCCGGTTGTGCCGGCAATCCACCTTCGGAGCAATACGCGGTCACGCAATCGGCGGTCAACAGCGCGGTCAGCGCCGGCGGCACCGAGTTTGCCGCGGTGGAAATGAAATCGGCCCAGGACAAACTCAAGCAAGCCGAAATCGCCATGCACGACGAGAATTATGAAGAGGCCAAGCGTCTGGCCGAACAGGCTGAATGGGATGCCCGCGTCGCCGAGCGCAAGGCCCAGGCCGCCAAGGCCGAACAGGCCCTCAAGGACTCCCAGAAAGGGGTTCAGGAACTGCGTCAGGAAGGCATGAACAAGGTCCAGTGACCCGGTTCCAGCCACGACGTACTTCTCATCGATAAAAGGACGACAGACTATGACGCACAAACATTTCATGATGCCCGCCCTGCTTGCCGCCTGCGTAGCCCTGGCCGCTTGCTCCCATGATCCGAACGCCAACCTGGAACAGGCCCGCACCAACTACAACGGTTTGCAGGCCGATCCAGCCGCCACCAAGGTCGCGGCCCTGGAAACCAAGGACGCCGCCGATTTCCTGGCCAAGGCCGACAAGGCCTACCTGGATAACGAGGACGAAGCCAAGGTTGACCAACTGGCTTACCTGACCAACCAGCGCGTTGAAGTGGCCAAGCAGACCATTGCCCTGCGCAACGCCGAAGCCGAGCTGAAAAACGCCGGTGACGAACGCGCCCGTGCCCTGCTCGAAGCGCGCAACGCTCAGATCAAGCAGTTGCAGGACAGCCTCAACGCCAAGCAGACCGAGCGCGGTACGCTGGTGACTTTCGGCGACGTGCTGTTTGCCACCAACAAGTCCGACCTGCGTGCCAGTGGCATGACCAACGTGAGCAAGCTTGCGCAGTTCCTCCAGGAAAACCCTGACCGCAAGGTGATCATCGAAGGCTATACCGACAGCACCGGTTCGGATTCCTACAATCAGTCGCTGTCCGAGCGCCGCGCCAGCTCCGTGCGCACCGCCCTGGTGAAAATGGGCGTCGATCCGGCCCGCATCGTGACCCAGGGTTACGGCAAGGAATTCCCGGTCGCCGACAACACCAGCGTCTCGGGCCGCGCCATGAACCGTCGGGTGGAAGTCACCATCTCCAACGACAACCAGCCCGTCGCCCCGCGCTCGACCATGAGCGCCAATTGATCGGCTGAGTGCAATGCAAAAGCCCCGCCTGGCTTCAATCAGGCGGGGCTTTTTCGTGGCCGAATATATCTGGCTATACCCATTCCTTGTGGGGCGAGGCTGCTCGCGCCCCCGATGGAATGGATTGATTATGGCTGAAGCTTCTGCGGTGTCTCCTCCCCCATGCACCGCACTGCACGCTTCTTCTCGTTGATCAGCACGCCGGTCAGGCCTTTCTGCTCGGTGTCGAACAGCACCAGCACGCCATCGATGCATTGCGCGACCTGCGGCGCCGGTTCCAGGGCGACTTTGTAGTCCTCGCCCGGCACGGTCTTGAGCATGGTGAATTCGTTGAGCAGCAACGCATCCTCGGGCTTGGCGAAATGCAGGTAGCCGTAGTACCAGAGCACCGCGACAGTGCCGAGGATACTGCAGATACCAGTGATGATCAGGGGGATGGCGTTACGTTCTTCGCTCATTGCGGGTTCTCTGAAGATTCAGCGGATGATTGTGGATAATTCGGCACCTCGCCCAGGCGGCGAAGGCCGTCGAAGTGCAGGGGGTCGTCGAGGTAGCGCAGCATCACGGTTCGCCAGGTCGGGTCGGCGAAGGTCTGCACGTGCCCGCCGCGGGTCAGTTGCAACACGCGGGGCGGCGGCGCAGCTTGATACAAGCGGATGCCATTGGAAAGGGGCACGATCGGGTCGTCGAGGCTGTGGTAGATCAGTTTCGGCACGCCAGTCAATTGTGCGATCGAGCCGATGGCGCTGTCGCCGTCCGGCACCAGCCACGACAGCGGTACCTGGAACGCCCAGGTCAGCCATGACGTGCCCAAGGCAAAACGCCCTACATCGCGATAACTGGCGGGCACGCCGTCGAGCACCAGTGCCTTGAGCTGCCGTTGGCGCTGCGGGTGATCGACCAGGTAATGCACCGCCAGCGCGCCACCCAGGCTCTGACCGAGCAGCACCAACGGCTTGCCCCGGACTTCGGGCGCCTGGTCGAGCCAGTTGAACGCGGCGTCGATGTCCTGGTAAATCGCCGGCAGGCTCGGCTCGCCTTCGGAAACGCCATAGCCGCGATAATCGACCATCAAGACTTGATAGCCCTGCTCCGGCAACCACCAGCTCCCGCCGAGGTGCCAGGCCAGGTTGCCGCCGTTGCCGTGCAGATGCAGCACCGTGCCTTTGACCTCCACGCCCGGCTTCACCGGCAGCCACCAGCCCCGCAGTTTCAAGCCGTCAGCGGTGGTCAGGGTGACGTCGCGGTATTCGAGCCTGGCACGCTCCGGCGTAAAGGGCAGGCCGCGTTCGGGGTAGAACAGCACGGAGCTGCAGCCGGTCAGGGCCAGCAGCAGGCAGATGATGCCGAGGGTTCGCATCCGATGAAGCCTCGTAGAAAACCAGAGGTTATACACACCCCATTGTGGAGCCAGCTTGCTCGCTCCACAGGGGATGGGTGGCGTCGTCAAAGAATATTCGAATAATCCGCTTCGATCCGATCCAGGCTCAGGTGGTTCAGGAAGTTGGAGAAACACATCCAGGCCGACAACGCGTTCATGTCGCGAAATTGCTCGGGCAGGTATTTGGGTGGCACGACCAGGCCTTCATCCACCAACTGGCGCAATGTGCGCATGTCCTCCAGGGTGGTCTTGCCGCAGAACAACAGCGGCACCTGTTCCAGCTTGCCCTTGCGCACGGCCAGCTGAATGTAGTTGTAAACCATGATGAAGCCCTTGAGATAGGACAAGTCTTTGGTGAATGGCAGCCCGGTGGGCACCGAGCCACGGAAAACCCGGCTGGCGTTGCCGTAGCTTTCGGCCATTTCAAAGCCCTGCTCACGGAAGAAATCGTAGACCTGGAGGAAATCGGCGCCCTCTTCCACCATATGAATCGCCCGGGTTCGGTTGGTGAGCTTGCGCAGGCGACTCGGGTAGGAGGCAAAGGTGATGATTTCCATGAGGATCGCCAGGCCTTCCTGGGTCACCGTCGAGGAGGGCGGGCCCTTGGACAGGAAAGTGCAGATCGGCTGGTTCAGGCCGTTGAGCGTGGTGCCGACGTGCACCAGCCCTTCGTGGACCTCCAGCGCCCGCACGTCGCGCTCGTTGAACATCGCGTCGGTACGGATCTTGATGTAGTCGGCGCCCGCCGCCGCGTCGGCCACGATGCCGTCGGACTCGAACACCCGGATGGTTTCCTCGGCCTCGCCGAACACCCGGTTGAGGCGGTGTTGCAGCAGGCTGACAGCTTCCTTGGCGCTGAGGACCTTGGGCTCGTCCTTGAGGTCCCCGCGGCCATCGATATTGTTCAGGTAATCGGACAGCATCAGGCCCAGGTCGGCCAGGGTCGGGTCGCCGGCGTGGAAGGCGTCGGATGCGGCGCCATACAGCTCTTGGGAGATCAGCCCGAAATCCTCGGTGCCACGCGCTTCGAGCATGCGCACCACCATGCGGTATTCCTTGCACATGCGGCGCATGATCTGGCCAACCGGGTTGAATTGCCCCAGTTGGCGGGTGATGTCGCGCTCGATGTTCTGGAATTCAAGCTTTACCTTGCTGGAGTCGAACGACAGCGGTCGGTTGAGGTAATAATCGCGGTCGACCGCCGGCATTTCCTTGCCCTTGGCCTTGAGAAAACCCTTACGGATGTTCTCATCCCACTTCACCGCGTCGAGAATGCGAATCGGCGTCTGCGCCAGCACAATGCGATCGGACAAGGTGCGTATCGTCTGCTGGTAATCGTCCACCCGGAACTCCTGTGAAAAAACGTCCGCTTGATGCAGTTTATTGGGATTTGGCCAATCGCTGGTAGCGCACGGCCTCCGAGAACACATCGGAATTGGCCGGGTCGTCGAGGTAGCTGAAAACCTTGCGCATGTCGCTGTCCACCAACACGCCGTCGCCCTCTTCGCTCGGGTTCGGCTGGCCACTGAGCAGCTTCTGGCCGATGGCCTGGTTGATCTGTTCCATGTCCAGGTTGTAGACCACCAGTTCCTGCTTGTCGGTCAGTTCGAAACCGGCGATGACGAAATGTCCGCCGAACCGGGCCGGCACCTTCGCCGACAGGTACCAACGGCTGCCGTGCCGGGACACCGTCACAGGGATGGCTTCGCGTTCCTGGGGCTTGGCCCTGAAGTAGCTGACGGCCTGGTAGCGGTGCTTGCCGACTTCCGACAGCTCCAGGTTCAACGGTTCACCCCAGGCATTGGTGCTGGTCCATTGGCCAAGCAGGCCCTTGGGCGCGGCTTCACTTTCAGGCAATGGCGCCTTGAAGGACACCAGGCAACCACTGAGCAGCAGCAACGACACGGCCAGTACAATGGCGGGCCAGGCTTTCATTTGAAACTCCCTATGGCAGGCGCCTTGTCCTTTGGCGAGGGGATCTATCCCCCCGCCAAAGGGACTGTTCTAACCCGAAAAGGGTTACACCGACGCCAGTACCAAGTGCATATAACGGGTCAGGATGCCGAGCATGTCCTCTTCGGCTACCGGCTCGGCGCCATTGAGCAAGCCCTGATATTCCATCCGTCCGATAATCGCCGTCAACACTTTGGCATCCTGTTGCGGCTCGCGCGAGCCCAGGACCTGGAAAAACTGACACGTGCCGTGCAACAGGATTTGCTGGTGGGAGCGTACCAACTCCGCCAGGCGCGGGTTGAGCAGCGCTTCCTGGCGGAAAGCCTGTTCGGCCATCAAGTAGTCGCGACGACTGTGCAATTGATGCTGAACGTAGTCGGCTGTCATCCGCGCAATGTCGTCGGCCAGTTGCGAGCGTGACTCGGCGCTGCCGTCCCCATAGGCGACCATCTCGCGTAGCAGCCCTTCGTTGTTGGTCCACAGCTTGGCCATGAACGCCGCGCTGCGCTCCACGTACTGGGCGAAAGTATCGGTGAGCAGGTCATCGATATCCTTGAAGTAGTAAGTGGTGGCAGACAGCGGCACGCCCGCTTCGGCGGCTACCGCGCGGTGTCGCACGGCCCGCACGCCATCGCGCACGACAATGCGCATGGCCGCGTCGAGAATGTCCTGGCGGCGCTGTTCACTGCCCTGTCGGCTGGCCTTGCGGCCTTGGTACTGAACACTTTCAGCGACAGCAGTGGCGACGCCTGCTGCACCTTCTGGAGCCATTGCACGATTCACGACAGGTCTTTCCTCGCTATTTCAGAAGTAACCAATTGATACGTTTGTACCAGACAGGCAATAAAAAGCCGCCCATCGAGGCGGCTTTTTAATTGAAGCATTTACGCTTGGGGCCGCATGTGCGGGAAAAGGATGACATCGCGGATCGACGGTGAGTTGGTCAACAACATCACCAGGCGATCGATGCCGATGCCTTCGCCGGCTGTGGGCGGCATGCCGTACTCGAGGGCGCGCACGAAATCGGCGTCGTAGTGCATGGCTTCATCGTCGCCTGCGTCCTTGTCGGCCACTTGGGCCATGAAGCGCTCGGCCTGGTCTTCCGCGTCATTGAGCTCGGAATAGGCGTTGGCGATTTCACGACCACCGATGAACAGCTCGAAGCGATCGGTCACGCTTGGGTTTTCGTCGTTGCGACGGGCCAGCGGCGACACTTCGAACGGGTACTGGGTGATGAAGTGCGGCTGCTCCAGCTTGTGCTCGACCAGTTCCTCGAAAATCATCACTTGCAACTTGCCCAGGCCCTCGAAGCCCAGCACCTTGGCGCCGGCCTTCTTGGCGATGGCGCGGGCCTTGTCGATGTCGTTCAGGTCATCGGCAGTCAGTTCAGGGTTGTACTTGAGGATCGAGTCGAACACCGACAGGCGCACGAACGGCTCGCCGAAGTGGAACACCTTGTCGCCGTAGGGCACGTCGGTCGTCCCGAGAACAAGCTGCGCCAGCTCGCGGAAGAGCTCTTCGGTCAGGTCCATGTTGTCTTCGTAGTCGGCATAGGCCTGGTAGAACTCGAGCATGGTGAACTCGGGGTTGTGCCGGGTCGAAACGCCTTCGTTACGGAAGTTGCGGTTGATCTCGAAGACTTTTTCGAAGCCACCCACGACCAAGCGCTTGAGGTACAGCTCCGGCGCGATGCGCAGGAACATTTCCATGTCCAGGGCGTTGTGGTGGGTTTCGAACGGCTTGGCCGCCGCACCGCCAGGGATGGTCTGCAGCATCGGCGTCTCGACTTCCAGGAAGTCACGCTTCATCAGGAAGCTGCGGATGTGGGCAATGACCTGCGAGCGCACGCGGAAGGTCTGGCGCACGTCTTCGTTGACGATCAGGTCGACGTAGCGCTGACGGTAGCGCTGCTCGGTGTCGGTCAGGCCGTGGTGCTTGTCCGGCAGCGGGCGCAGGGACTTTGTCAGCAGGCGCACGTTGGTCATTTCGACGTACAGGTCGCCCTTGCCGGAGCGGGCCAGGGTGCCTTCGGCGGCGATGATGTCGCCCAGGTCCCAGGTCTTGACGGCGGCCAGGGTTTCTTCCGGCAGGGTCTTGCGGTTGACGTAGACCTGGATGCGACCGGTCATGTCCTGGATCACCATGAACGAACCACGATCGAGCATGATGCGACCGGCAACCTTGACCGGAATCGCCGCCTCGGCCAGCTCTTCCTTGGTCTTGTCCGCGTACTTCTTCTGCAAGGCGTCGCAATACGCGTCGCGGCGGAAGTCGTTGGGGAAGGCCTGGCCCTTGGCGCGCTCGGCAGCAAGCTTTTCCTTGCGCAGGGCGATCAGGGAGTTTTCTTCCTGTTGCAGGGCTTGCGGGTCGAGTTCTAGGTCGCTCATGTCTTTAAGGTTTCCATCACAGGTTCGTTGCCCCCGGCCCCGGGCCGGAGTTTGCGGGCAGGCCTCGCTCCCATGGAAGCGTGCCTGCCCACCGCGTGGGTGTCGCGTTACAGCCCTTGCTTGAGGCTGGCGATCAGGTATTCATCGATGTCGCCATCGAGCACTTTGTCGCAGTCGCTGCGTTCGATGCTGGTCCGCAGGTCCTTGATCCGCGAGGCGTCGAGCACGTACGAACGGATCTGGTGCCCCCAGCCGATGTCGGACTTGGTGTCTTCCAGGGCCTGGGAGGCGGCGTTGCGCTTCTGCACTTCCTGCTCGTACAAGCGGGCCCGCAGCATCTTCATCGCGGTGTCTTTGTTGGCGTGCTGGGAGCGTTCGTTCTGGCAACTGACCACGGTGTTGGTCGGTACGTGGGTGATCCGCACGGCCGAGTCGGTGGTGTTAACGTGCTGGCCACCGGCACCGGAGGAGCGGTAGGTGTCGATGCGCAGGTCGGCCGGGTTGATCTCGATTTCGATGTTGTCATCGATTTCCGGCGAGACGAATACCGCCGAGAATGAGGTGTGGCGACGGTTGCCGGAGTCGAACGGGCTCTTGCGCACCAGGCGGTGCACGCCGATCTCGGTCCGCAGCCAGCCAAAGGCGTATTCGCCCTTGATGTGCACGGTGGCGCCCTTGATCCCGGCGACTTCACCGGCCGACAGCTCCATGATGGTGGCGTCGAAACCGCGTTTATCGGCCCAGCGCAGGTACATGCGCAGCAGGATGTTGGCCCAGTCCTGGGCTTCGGTGCCACCGGAGCCGGCCTGGATGTCCAGGTAGGCGTTGTTCATGTCCATCTCGCCGCTGAACATGCGGCGGAATTCCAGCTTGGCGAGATTCTCGTCCAGGCGGGTCAGCTCGGCGACGACATCGCCGACCGCGCCTTCGTCGTTTTCTTCGACGGCCATGTCCAGCAGGTCGCGGCAATCGGCCAGGCCGCTGGACAATTCATCCAGGGTCTCGACGATCTGCGCCAGCGCAGAACGCTCGCGGCCCAGTTCCTGGGCGTACGAAGGGTTGTTCCAGACATTCGGATCTTCAAGCTCGCGATTGACTTCGGTCAGGCGCTCATGCTTTTGATCGTAGTCAAAGATACCCCCGAATAGTTTCGGAGCGCTCGGACAGGTCCTTGATGGTGTTCAGGATCGGGTTGATTTCCATGGCGGGCAGCACTCGTTGGCGAACTTTTGAAAGCCGGCGAGTATAACGTAATCAAGCGCCAGCGGCAGCCCGCCTGGCGGCTTTAGAGGCAATGAAACCCAGTGGCATGATTAAACACTGCCCCGGTGGCGAGGGAGCAAGCTCCCTCGCCACAAAAGCACTCTCGCCAGGCAACGGGTTTATTCAACCCCAACCCGATTACGGCCATTGTGTTTGGCCAGGTACAGCCCTTTGTCCGCCGCCGAGATCAGTTGCCGGCTGTCGCCGCCCTGCTGGGGCGTGAAGGTCGCGATGCCGATGCTGATGGTCAGGTTCTCGCCGCCGTCGGGCGTGGCATGGGGAATTTTCAGGGCAACGACGCTCTGGCGCAGTTTCTCCGCCATCAGCCGGGCGCCGCCAGGCGAGGTGCCGGGCAATACCAGGGCGAACTCCTCGCCGCCATAGCGGGCCGGCAGGTCGGAGGGGCGACTGCACGCCTCGCGGATGGCCGTGGCGACTTTGCGCAGGGCTTCGTCGCCCTCCAGGTGACCGAAATTGTCGTTGTAGGATTTGAAGTAATCCACGTCGATCATCAGCAACGACAACTGGGACTGATCCCGCAGCGCCCTTCTCCACTCCAACTCCAGGTATTCATCGAAGTGCCGCCGGTTGGACAACCCGGTCAGACCATCGGAATTCATCAATCGTTGTAGCACCAGGTTGGTGTCGAGCAGCTGCTGCTGGCTCACCCGCAGGGCACGATAAGCCGCGTCGCGCTGTAACAGCATCATGTAGGAACGTGAGTGATAGCGAATGCGCGCCACCAGTTCGATGTTGTCCGGCAACTTGACCAGATAGTCGTTGGCCCCTGCACCAAACGCCGCGCTCTTGATCAACGGGTCTTCCTTGGTGGACAGGACGATGATCGGGATGTCTCGGGTGGCCGGGTGATTGCGGTATTCGCGTACCAGGCTCAGGCCGTCGAGGCCTGGCATCACCAGGTCCTGGAGGATCACCGTCGGCTTGATGCGCACCGCGTGGGCGATCGCCTGGTGGGGGTCGGAGCAGAAGTGGAAATCGATGTTCTGTTCGTTCGACAGCCCGCGTCGTACCGCCTCGCCGATCATCGCCTGGTCGTCGACGAGCAGGACCATGGCGGCATTCTCATCGCGCTTGAAATCGTCGAGTTGTAAATCATTCATGGGGGCTCACCTGAATACTGCCTGGGGTGCGGGGGTTCGTCATTGGGTGAAAATCTCCACCAAGCGTGGCGCTATTCTATCCAGCGCAAGGACCTGCGTTGCCGCATCGATGGCGACCGCTGCCTTGGGCATGCCATACACCGCGCTGCTCTGCTGGTCCTGGGCGATCGTCACGCAGCCCTGCTGGCGCATGAGTTTAAGCCCTTGCGCACCGTCGCGCCCCATGCCGGTGAGCAAGACGCCCACCGCATCACCGCTCCAGAAACGGGCGACACTCTCGAAAAACACATCGATGGAGGGCCGATAGATCTCGTTGACCGGCTCGGCGGTGTAGGCCAGCGTGCCGTTTTTCAACAGGCGCAGATGGTGGTTGGTCCCGGCCAGCAGCACCGTCCCGCCTTGCGGCGCCTCACCCTCGCGGGCCAGGCGGACGTTGAGCCCCGACACGCCGCTGAGCCACTCGGCCATGCCGGCGGCAAACACCTCGTCGACATGCTGGACCAGCACGATGGCCGGGGCAAAATCCCGCGGCAATCCCTTGAGCAGTGCCTCCAATGCGGCCGGGCCACCCGCCGACGACCCGATCGCCACCAGGCTCTTGCGTGACGCCGATGCCCGATGCGCAGCCGGCGCGGCGTGGTCGCGGCCACCACGATCACCGATCAGCCAGCCGATGTTGGCGATCTTGCGCAGCAGCGGTGCCGCGGCGTCTTCGGGCTTGCCGACGCCCAGGGCCGGCGTGTCGACCACGTCCAGGGCGCCATGGCCCATGGCTTCGAACACCTGGTGGACGTTCTGCCGGCTGTCACCGGTGACAATCACGATGGCACACGGTGTGTCGGCCATGATCCGCCGGGTCGCCTCCACGCCATCCATGATCGGCATGAACAGGTCCATCAGGATCAGGTCCGGCGTGTATTCGTGACAACGTTGCACCGCCTCGGCACCGTTGGCGGCGACCCACACCAACTGATGCGCCGGCTCCAGCGCCAGTGCGCGGCGAAGGGCTTCGACCGCCAGGGGCATGTCATTGACGATGGCGATCTTCAAGCGCGTGCTCCTCCGATCAATTCGACCACGGCGTCGAGCAAGGCGTCGTCATGGAAACTTGCCTTGGCGAGATAGTAGTCCGCGCCGGCATCCAGGCCACGGCGGCGATCTTCTTCGCGATCCTTGTAGGAAACCACCATCACCGGCAGCGATTGCAGGCGGCTGTCGCGCCGCAGCAACGACACCAGCTCGATACCGTCCATGCGCGGCATGTCGATGTCCGTGATGAGCAAGTCGAATTCCTCCGAGCGCAACGCATTCCAGCCGTCCATGCCGTCCACGGCCACCGCCACGTCATAACCGCGATTGAGCAACAGCTTGCGCTCCAGTTCACGCACGGTCAGGGAGTCGTCGACGACGAGGATCCGCTTGCGCGGCGCCTGGGCCTCGTTCTGCCGGGCGATCCGCTCCAGTCGCCCGGTGTCGAGCAACTTTTCCACCGAGCGCAGCAGATCCTCGACGTCGACGATCAACACCACCGAGCCATCGTCGAGCAAGGCACCGGCGGAAATATCCTGGACCTTGCCCAAGCGCTCATCCAGGGGCAGGACCACCAGCGTGCGCTCACCGATGAACCGCTCCACCGCCACGCCATAGATCACCTCCCGCTCGCGGATCACCACGACCTTAAGGGCCTGGCCACTGTTGGGCGTGACCGGACGGTTGAGCAATTGCGTCGCTGCAACCAGGCCCACGTGCCGGCCTTCGTACCAGAAATGCTGGCGGCCCTCGACCTGGACGATGTCATCGGGCGCCAGGTCGCACATGCGTTCGATGTGGGCCAGCGGGAAGGCGTAGGCTTCGCCGCCGACTTCCACCACCAGGCTGCGCACCACCGAAAGCGTCAGCGGCACCTCGAGATGAAAACGACTGCCCTCGCCCGCCGTCTGCTCCAGCACCACCGCACCGCGTAACTGGCGGACCATATGCTGGACCGCATCCAGGCCGACACCGCGGCCGGACACCTCGGTGACCTTGTCCCGCAGGCTGAAGCCCGGCAGGAACAAAAACGCCAGCAGTTCTTCTTCGCTCAGGCTGGCGGCGGTCTGCTCGGGAGAAAGCCCTCGCTCCACAATGGTTCGGCGCACCCGCTCCAGGTCCACGCCGCCGCCATCGTCCGACAGTTCCAGCACCAACAGGCCGGCCTGGTGTGAGGCGCGCAGGCGAATCAGCCCTTCGGCGGGCTTGCCGGCCGACAGCCGCTGCTCCGGCATTTCGATACCGTGGTCCACGGCATTGCGCAGCAGATGAGTCAGGGGCGCTTCGAGCTTCTCCAGGACATCACGATCGACCTGGGTTTTTTCCCCTTCGATTTCCAGGCGCACCTGTTTGCCGAGGCTGCGGCCCAAGTCACGGACCATCCGCACCTGGCCCGAGAGCACATCGGCAAACGGTCGCATGCGACAGGCCAACGCCGTGTCGTACAGTACCTGGGCGCGCTGGCTGCCCTGCCAGGCGAATTCGTCCAGCTCAGCGATCTTTTGCACCAGCACTTGCTGGGTTTCGGCCAGCAGGCGTCGGGCATCGTTGAGCGCTTCCTGGGCCTGGAGGCTCAAGGCGTGATCCTTGAGATGCACGTTCAAATCTTCAAGGGCGCGCAGGCCACCGCTTTGCTGGCGCTTGAGGCGTTGCATCGTCGCCAGCCAAGGCTTGAGGCGCTGGGTTTCCACCAGGGACTTGCTCGACAAGTCCAACAGGCTGTTGAGGCGGCCCGCCGTGACCCGCAAGACCCGCTCGCCATCTTCGGTGACACGTTTTTTTCGAGCGACCGGCTCGCCGGGCTCCATGGACGCAAAATCAGGCATTTCGACGCGCACGGGCTCGACGGGTATTCCGATCCGCGGCGGCGCGGCCGTTGGTGCCGACGGGTCCAGCAGGCGCCCCAACAGGGCGACATAGGCCTCGATATCCTCGGCTCCGACGTTGTTGCCAGGCGTCGCGATGCGGGTCAACAGGTCAGTGCCCTGGAGCAAGGCGTCGATATGTTCGGCGCGCAACACCATCCGCCTTTCCTGGGCACTGACCAGGCAATCCTCCATCACGTGGGCCACGCTGACCCCGGCATCGACCCCGACAATTCGCGCCGCGCCCTTGAGCGAATGGGCCGCGCGCATGCACGACTCCAGGTGATCGGCCTGAGTCGGGTCACGCTCCAGAGCCAGCAGGCCGGTGCTCAACACCTGGACCTGGGCTTCGGCTTCCAGGCTGAACAGTTCCAGCAGCGAGGCGTCGCGCATCTGATCGGGGGTCATGACAGGCTCCGGGACACGGCGGCCAACAGTTGCTCTTCATCCAGCCAACGCAGGCTGCGACCTTTGTAGGGCAGCACGCCACGGGTGTATTTGCCCTTCGATTGCGAAGCGCCGGCCAGGATGCGTTCGTCGATGGCATGAATGCCGTCCACCTCATCCACCGGCATCAGCACCGGCCCGCCCTGCGCGGCGACGATCAGCATGCGTGGCATGATCCGTCCACCGGAGGACGTCGCCGAACCCGGCTCCAACCCCAGCAGCTCCACCAACGACAAGCAGGCCACCAGGGCGCCGCGCACGTTCGCCACGCCCAACAGGGCGCGCGAGCGCTGGTGGGGCAACGAATGGATAGCCTGCACTGGCGCCACTTCCACCAGGCTGCGGGTGCTCAGGCCGAGCCACTCTTCGCCGAGGCGAAACATCAATAACGAGCGAGTGACGACATCGCTGTCCACCGGAGCGTGGGCCCGGTCATGATCGTCCTGGCGCAGGGCGTAACGGTCGAGCAAGCGTGTGGCGGCGGCCGAGTACACCGAGCAGTTTCGGCAATGGATATGCTCGGCCAGCAGCGGGCAGGACTTGTTGCCATGGACGCCGATGCGGTTCCAGCAGTCATCGATGGCCTGGGCATCGTCATGGGTCACGTTATAGGAAGCCGAACCGCTCATCGTTTGTGCTCACTGTTTGCCGTGCGCCCACTGCGGGCCGCGCGGTCCTGCAATCGACGGGCGCCGGCCGCGTCTCCCTGGGAAGCCAGCAGCGCCGCCAGGTGCACCAGGGCCTCGGCGTGTTGCGGCTCAAGATACAGCGCCTTGCGATAGAAACCCTGAGCTTGGAGCGCATTGCCCGCCATGTCGCTGAGCAGCCCCAGCCAATAGAACACTTGGGCGTTGGGTGCGTGGCTGCGCAAGTATTCTTCGCAGGCCGCACGGGCCTCGACGCTTTTCCCGCCGTTGGCGAGGGCGGCAATACTGGCCAGCAGCGTCGCGGCGTCGTTGTTTTTCGCCTCGGCAATCGGCCTTACGGCGCTGGCGAAGGGTCGAGGCCGCATGACGGGCGGAACAACCCGTGGCGGCGGCTGGCGAATCGGCAATGGCGTCGGCATCAATGCCGGCAGCGGCTGCGGCTCGGGGGCGCCCTGGCGGCTGAACGCGAATGACTGGGCGATGCCGATCGAGCGCATGCCTAGCCGTCCCAGCAGACTGCCTTCGGCGGGGCCGATGAACAGAACGCCGTCCTGATGGGTCAGGCGCTTGAGGACTTCGAACACTTGTTGTTGGGTCGGCTGGTCGAAATAGATCAGCAGGTTGCGGCAAAAGACGAAATCATAAGGCGCCTCGTTTACCAGCAAGGCCGGATCAAGCAGGTTGCCCACTTGCAGGCGCACCTGTTCGCGCACGCGCTCGTCGAGGCGATAGCCCTCGTCTTCGGCGTTGAAGTACCGTTCACGAAAGCCGAGGTCGGCGCCCCGGAAGGAGTTCCTGCCGTAACGCGCTTGCCTGGCTTTATCGACGGACAGGGGGCTGACGTCCATGGCATCGACCTTGAACTGATGGGCCCCGAGGCCCGCGTCAAACAGCGCCATGGTGATCGAATACGGTTCTTCGCCCGTGGAGCACGGCAGACTGAGGATGCGCAGGGCGCGCAGGTGCTTGATGTCGGCGAGGCGCCGGGTGGCCAGTCGGGCCAGCGTCGCGAAGGATTCAGGGTAACGAAAGAACCAGGTTTCCGGGACGATCACGGCCTCGATCAGCGCCTGCTGCTCCTGCGCAGAATGCTGCAGGGACTGCCAATACTCGTCGGTGGTTCGCCCGGGGACGGCGAGCACGCGTTGGCGCACGGCCCGCTCGATGATGGCGGTGCCGACGGAGGTCACGTCCAGGCCGATGCGCTCCTTGAGGAAATCGAAAAAACGCTGGTCGTTATTCATGGCCGTTCCTCGAAGCCATCGAGGCTCAGCGGCGGCGAGGGAAACAGCATTGCGCGAACCGACTCGTCGAGCAAATCATTGACCCGCACCCATTGCAGCATGCCTTGGGCATCTTCGCGTACCGGACCGAGGTAAGGCGCCTGGCGGTTGTCCAGGCCATAGGGTTTGAAATCCGCCGGATCGCAGCGCAAGGTGTCGGTGGCCTGTTCCAATATCAAGCCCAGCACCTGTCCGGTTTCCTGCCCCTGCGGCCGATAATGCACGAGCACGAGCCGGGTACTGGTGCGCGCCTCGGCGTCCTGGCCGAAGGTCAGGGCGCACAGATCGATCACCGGCACCACGACCCCGCGCCAGGCAAATATGCCGGCCACCCAGGACGGCATCCGGGCAATCGGCTTGAGCGGCAGGCGCGGCAGCACTTCCACCACATCGATGGCTTGCAGGGCGTAGCGCTCGTTACCGATGCAGAACACCAGGAACAACGTTTGCCGGGCCGCCGGCGCGGCGCCACGGCGGGCTTCTGGCTCGCCCATCAGACTTTGAAACGCGAAACGCCGCTGCGCAGTCCCACGGCCACCTGACTGAGTTCGTCGATGGCGGAACTGGCCTGGCGCAGGGATTCCACGGTCTGGCTGCTGGCATCGCCCAGTTGCACCAAGGCGTGGTTGATCTGCTCGGCCCCGGTGGCCTGGGCCTGCATGCCCTCGTTGACCATCAGCACCCGCGGCGCCAGCGCCTGGACCTGATGGATGATCTGCGACAGCTGCTCGCCCACCTGCTGTACCTCGGCCATGCCACGGCGTACTTCTTCGGAAAACTTGTCCATGCCCATCACACCGGCCGACACAGCGGATTGGATCTCGCGGACCATCTGCTCGATGTCGTAGGTGGCGACGGCGGTCTGGTCGGCCAACCGCCGCACTTCGGTGGCGACCACGGCAAAACCGCGACCGTACTCGCCCGCCTTCTCGGCCTCGATGGCGGCGTTGAGCGACAGCAGGTTAGTCTGGTCGGCGACCTTGACGATGGTCACCACCACCTGGTTGATGTTGCCGGCCTTCTCGTTGAGGATCGCCAGTTTGGCGTTGACCAGGTCGGCCGCGCCCATCACTGAATGCATGGTTTCTTCCATGCGCGCCAGGCCTTGCTGGCCCGAGCCGGCCGCCACCGAGGCCTGGTCGGCGGCGGTGGACACTTCGGTCATGGTGCGAACCAGGTCGCGGGACGTAGCGGCGATTTCGCGGGATGTCGCGCCAATCTCAGTGGTGGTGGCGGCGGTTTCGGTGGCCGTGGCCTGCTGCTCCCGGGATGTAGCGGCGATCTCGGTGACCGATGTGGTGACCTGCACGGAAGAGCGCTGGGCCTGGGACACCAGGGAAGTCAGCTCGGCCATCATGTCGTTGAAGCCGGTTTCGACGGCGCCGAATTCGTCTTTGCGGGCCAGGTTCAGGCGTCGGCTCAGGTCGCCGCTGCGCATGATCTCGAGAATCTCGACGATGCGGTTCATCGGCCCCATGATCGCGCGCATCAACAACAAGCCGCACAGCACGGCGACGAGCACCGCGACCAGGAACGACAAGCCCATGGCGACCTCGGCGCCCGTCACCGCACGGCCAATGGTCAGGGAGGCTTGCTCTGCCAGCTCACGATTACGCTCGATGATCTGGTTCAAGTGCACACGACCACCCAACCATGCAGGCGTCAGTTCTTTTTCCAGGGCCAGCCTTGCGCCTTCGTATTCCTTGCGCTGATAGAGGTCCAGCACCTTGGCCAAGGCTTTGTTGAAGTCCTGGTGGTTGACTTCGAATTCATCGAACGAAGCCTGGTCCGCCGGGTCCTCGATGAGTTTTTGATAGTTCTGGATTTCCTCACGCAGGTGTTTTTCATAACCCTGGTAGAGCGCCTGGTCTTCGGCGGTGATTTCCCGCTGGCCGGAAAGGCCGACGAGTTGCTGGGTCTTGACGTAGCTGTCGACCCAGCCGCCCCGGATCATGGAGCTGTAATACACCCCTGGCACGGCGTCGGTACGCACTTCCTGTTCACTGGACTCGATCTTCAACAACCGGGAGTACGTGACAACCACCATCAGCAGCATGATGGCGATGATCACGGCAAAACTCGCCAGGATGCGTTGGCGCAACGTCCAGTTCTTCACAGTAAAACCTCGGGGCACTTTGAATTGCCGGGAGTATAGCCGAGGGCGGTGGGGCGTCTGCATGGCGGTTATGGGAGATTTTTCAGGCGCCGTTTCGTACAGAGTGGCGATGCACCTCGTGGCAAGGGGGCTTGCTCCCGTTCGACGGCGCAGCCGTCGTCAAACAGCCGACAAGATCCTTCGGCAAGCGCATTTTATTGGGGCGGCTTCGTCACCCAGCGAGAGCAAGTTCCCCCGCCACGGGTATCGTGCCGCGATGGTCAGGCAGCCGCCTGGCGCACCTGTTTCTCCAGCTCTGCCTTCAACCCTGGCTCCAGCTTCAATTGCCGCGCCAGTTCGTCCAGGTAGGACTTCTCCATGAAATTCTCTTGGTCCACCAACATCACGCTGGCAATGTACATTTCGGCGGCGATTTCCGGCGTGCTTGCGGCGCGGGCCACATCCGTGGGGTCCAGCGGTTTGTTGAGCTCGGCATGCAGCCATTGTTGCAGTTCCTGGTCGTTATCAAGCTTGGTGAATTCGCCTTCGATCAGTTGCCGCTCGCGGTCGTCCACATGGCCGTCAGCCTTGGCCGCCGCGACCAGGGCCTTGAGAATCGCCTGGCTGTGCTGCTCGACCTGCCCCGCCGGGACGCGATCCAGGGTCTGCGGTTCGGTTTTCGGCGCGCTGCCCTGTTGGGCCTGCCAATTGCCGTAAGCCTTGTAGGCGATCACGCCCAGGGCAGCCAGCCCACCGTAGGCCAAGGCCTTGCCACCGAAGTTGCGGGCTTTCTTGTTGCCCAGCAGCATACCCATGGCACTCGCCGCCAATGCCCCGCCTCCCGCGCCGGACAGCATGCCGCCCAGGTTACCGGAGCCGCCGAGCAACCCGCCCAGGCCACCGGATGATGACTTGCCCTGTGAACCACCGGCCTTGTTCTGCAGCATTTCCTGACCGGACTTGAGTAACAGATCGAGCAATCCACGGGTGTTCATTTCCTGCCTCCACGCATTCGGGTTAACCGGATCATAAGGCCCCAAGCCTAGAACGAAAGTGCCCCGTTGCCCTTGGGCAGATTGCTTCGAGATGTTGCCTGCGCAGTCCAGCCAGGTCTCGTCGCAGTCATTCGATAAAAACGATATACACTCCTGGATCTCGATAAATTCGATCCAAGGATGTGCGTCATGATGACCTTGCGCCAGATCCGCCATTTCATCGCGGTGGCCGAGACCGGCTCGATCTCTGCCGCTGCTCAGACCGCATTCATTTCCCAATCCACCCTGACCCTGGCGATCCAGCAACTGGAAGAGGAAATCGGTGTCAGCCTGTTCAACCGCCACGCGAAGGGCATGACGCTGACCCATCAGGGGCATCAGTTCCTGCGCCAGGCCCATCTGATCCTCGCCACTGTCGACAACGCCAAGCGCAGCCTGCAGCAGAGCACTGACCAGGTGGCCGGCCAGGTGACCATCGGCGTGACCAGCCTGGTCGCCGGCTATTACCTGGCGGACCTCCTGACCCGTTTCCAGCGCGCCTACCCCAATGTGGCGATCCGGGTGATGGAGGACGAACGCCCTTATATCGAGCATCTGTTGGTCAGCGGCGAGATCGACGTCGGCGTGCTGATCCTCTCCAACCTGGAGGACCGCCACGCCCTGCAGACCGAAGTGTTGACCCACTCCCCCCATCGTTTGTGGCTGCCGGCCCAGCACCCATTGCTTGAACACGACAGCATCCACCTGGCGGATGTCGCCCGGGAACAACTGATCCAATTGAACGTCGATGAGATGGATCGTAACGCGCAACGCCTGTGGCGCGGCGTCGGCCTGCAACCGCAAGTCACCTTGCGCACCGCGTCCACCGAAGCAGTGCGCAGCCTGGTGGCGGCTGGCCTGGGCGTTTCGATCCAACCAGACATGACCTACCGCCCCTGGTCGCTGGAAGGCGACATCATCGAGGCTCGCCCTATCGCCGACCTCAACCAGACACTGGATGTCGGGCTGGCCTGGCGCCGGGGAACCGCCCGGCCGGCCTCGGTCGACCCGTTCCTGGCCGTTGCGCGGGAACAATCCCATAGTGGACGCAAGCCATCGATTTAATCGAACGCAGCCTTGAGTATTTCGAATTTGTCGGTCTTGCGGGCGCGCACTAGTCTTGTTGAATCCTCAAGGCTCCGACAACCGAGAAAATAAAACATGGCTGGCGCGCAACCCCCAGTGTGTACCGCGTTGTTGATCAATGGAGAATGGGTCCCCGGCGAGGGCTTTGCCGAGCCGATTCTCAACCCGGCCACGGGTGAAGTGGTGGCGCACATCGCCGAGGCCAGCATCGAACAGGTCGAAAGCGCTATCCTCGCGGCTCATCACGCTTTCGACGGCTGGTCACGCACCACGCCGCAACAGCGCTCCAACCTGCTGTTGGACATTGCCAGCGCCATCGAAAAAAACGCCGACGACCTGGCCCGTCTCGAATCCTTGAACTGCGGCAAGCCCTTGCACCTGGCCCGCCAGGATGATCTGAGCGCCACGGTGGATGTGTTCCGTTTCTTTGCCGGCGCCGTACGCTGCCAGACTGGCCAGCTCAGCGGTGAATACCTGCCCGGCTATACGAGCATGGTGCGCCGCGACCCGATCGGCGTGGTGGCGTCCATTGCCCCGTGGAACTACCCGATCATGATGGCGGCCTGGAAGATCGCCCCGGCCCTGGCCGCCGGCAACACCTTGGTCTTCAAGCCCTCGGAGCACACGCCACTGTCGATCCTGGCCCTGGCGCCGATGCTGGCCGAGATCCTGCCGCGCGGCGTCATCAATATCATCTGCGGTGGCGGCGAAGGTGTGGGCAGCCATCTGGTCAGCCATCCGAAGGTACGCATGGTCTCGCTGACCGGCGATATCGTCACCGGCCAGAAAATCCTCCAGGCGGCGGCAAAAACCCTCAAGCGCACGCACCTGGAACTGGGCGGCAAGGCGCCGGTGATTGTCTGCGACGACGCCGACATCCAAGCCGTGGTCGATGGCGTGCGCACCTATGGTTATTACAACGCCGGACAGGATTGCACCGCCGCCTGCCGGATCTACGCACAGGCCGGGATCCACGACCGGCTGGTGGCCGAACTCGGCGCTGCGGTTGGCAGCCTGCGTTTTGCCGGCAAGCGTGACGCCGACAATGAAATCGGCCCGTTGATCAGCGTGCGCCAGCGCGACCGCGTCGCCAGTTTCGTCGAGCGCGCCCTTGGCCAGCCGCATATCGAACGCATCACCGGCGCCGCGGTGCATTCCGGCGCCGGTTTCTACTATCAACCGACGCTGCTGGCCGGCTGCAAGCAAAGCGATGAGATCGTCCAACGGGAAGTGTTCGGCCCGGTGGTCACCGTGACCCGCTTCGACGAGCTCAGCCAGGCGGTGGACTGGGCCAACGATTCGGAATATGGCCTGGCCTCCTCGGTATGGACCCAGAATCTCGACAAGGCGATGCAGGTCGCGGCGCGGCTGCAATACGGCTGCACTTGGATCAACAGCCATTTCATGCTGGTCAGCGAAATGCCCCACGGCGGCCTGAAACGCTCAGGCTACGGCAAGGATCTGTCCAGCGATTCGCTCCAGGACTACAGCGTGGTGCGCCATATCATGGCCCGCCACAGCCAGCATCTGCAAGGAACAGCACTACTCTAATAACAGGCCCTTCGTGGCGCTTCACCGGTTCAAAACTGCCCCGACCATAATTAAAAGCAAGAGGGATTTCCATGTACGCGCACAAGACCGTATTGCTCAGCGCAATGACCACGGCGCTGCTGACCAGCGTCAGTCTCCAGGCCGTCGAGCCGCTCAAGGCCGTTGGCGCCGGCGAAGGCCAATTGGACATCGTCGCCTGGCCGGGCTACATCGAACGCGGTGAAAGCGACAAGGCCTACGACTGGGTCACGGGGTTCGAGAAGGAAACCGGCTGCAAGGTCAACGTCAAGACCGCCGCCACGTCCGACGAGATGGTCAGCCTGATGACCAAGGGCGGCTACGACCTGGTCACCGCCTCGGGCGATGCTTCGTTGCGGCTGATTGCTGGCAAGCGCGTGCAGCCGATCAACACCGCGTTGATCGCCAACTGGAAAAATCTCGATCCGCGTCTCAAGGACGCGCCGTGGTACGTGGTCAACCAGCAGACCTACGGCACGCCTTATCAGTGGGGCCCGAACGTGTTGATGTACAACACCAGCGTGTTCAAGCAGGCGCCTACCAGTTGGAGCGTGCTGTTCGAAGCGCAGGACCTGCCCGATGGCAAGCCGAACAAGGGTCGCGTGCAAGCCTACGATGGCCCGATCTACATCGCCGACGCAGCGTTGTACCTCAAGACCGCCAAGCCTGAACTGGGCATCAAGGACCCGTACCAGCTCGACGAAGCCCAGTACAAGGCCGTGCTTGAATTGCTACGGGCCCAGCAGCCGTTGATCCACCGCTACTGGCATGACACCACCGTGCAGATGAGCGACTTCAAGAATGAAGGCGTGGTCGCCTCCGGTGCGTGGCCGTACCAGGTCAACGGCCTGATGAACGAGAAGCAACCGATCGCCTCGACCATTCCCAGGGAAGGCGCCACGGGTTGGGCCGACACCACCATGCTGCATGCCGAGGCCAAGCATCCGAACTGCGCCTATAAGTGGATGGACTGGTCGCTGCAACCGAAAGTCCAGGGTGACGTGGCCGCGTGGTTCGGCTCCCTGCCGGCCGTGCCCGAGGCGTGCAAAGGCAGCGAACTGCTGGGTGCCGAAGGCTGCAAGACCAACGGCTTCGACCAGTTCGACAAGATCGCCTTCTGGAAAACCCCACAGGCCGAGGGCGGCAAGTTCGTGCCGTACAGCCGCTGGACCCAGGATTACATTGCGATCATGGGTGGGCGGTAACCGCAGCCGAACACTGCTTTTGTGGCGAGGGGATTTATCCCCGCTGGGCTGCGCAGCAGCCCCAAAGCAGGCAACTCAATCTGCCTGATACCCACAGGTGTCAGGTTTTGGGGGGCTTCGCCCCTAGCGGGGATAAATCCCCTCGCCACAGGTCCGTGCCCGACAATCTAGCCATGATTCAGCAGAAGTCACGCTTTCTGGAGCCCAGCACCATGACGCTTGCAGTCCAATTCAGCCACGTTTCCCGTCAGTTCGGCGATGTGAAGGCCGTTGACCGGGTCTGCATCGATATCCAGGACGGCGAGTTCTTTTCCATGCTGGGCCCTTCCGGCTCAGGCAAGACCACCTGCCTGCGGCTGATCGCCGGGTTCGAGCAGCCCAGCGCCGGCTCGATCCGTATCCATGGCGAAGAAGCCGTGGGACTGGCGCCCTACCAGCGGGACGTGAATACGGTTTTCCAGGACTACGCCCTCTTCCCCCACATGAACGTGCGCGACAACGTCGCCTACGGCTTGAAGGTCAAAGGCGTCGCCAAGGCCGAGCGCATCCAGCGCGCCAACGAAGCGCTGGAGATGGTTGCCCTGGGCGGCTACGGCGAGCGCAGGCCGGTGCAACTTTCCGGCGGCCAGCGCCAGCGTGTCGCCCTGGCCCGCGCGCTGGTCAATCGCCCTCGGGTATTACTGTTGGACGAGCCTCTGGGCGCCCTCGACTTGAAGCTGCGCGAACAGATGCAAGGCGAGTTGAAGAAGCTGCAACGCCAGTTGGGCATCACCTTCATCTTCGTCACCCACGACCAGACCGAAGCGTTGTCGATGTCCGATCGGGTGGCGGTGTTCAACAAGGGCCGCATTGAACAGGTCGATACACCGCGCAACCTCTACATGAAACCGGCCACCACCTTTGTCGCCGAATTCGTCGGCACTTCCAACGTGATCCGTGGCGAACTGGCGCGCCAACTGAGCGGTTATCCACAGCCGTTCTCGATTCGTCCGGAACATGTGCGTTTTGCCGAAGGCCCGCTGGCGAGCCATGAAATCGAGGTCAGCGGCCTGCTCCACGACGTCCAGTACCAGGGCAGTGCGACACGCTACGAATTGAAGCTGGAAAACGGCCAGACCCTGAGCCTCAGCCAGGCCAACACCCAGTGGGGCGACAACGGCACCGGGCATCAGGCCGGCCAGCACCTCGCCGTGCGCTGGGCCCGCGAAGCGATGGTTGCCCTGCACGACACCGTCGGCGGCGAGGCCTGAGATGAGCACCCTGGCCATGACTCACACAGCGACACACGGCTCTGCGCTGCGGCGGTTTTCGAACCTGCTGTACCGACGGCCCAATCTCTACCTGTCGATGCTGCTCGTGCCTCCCCTGCTCTGGTTCGGCGCGATCTACCTGGGTTCGCTGCTGACCTTGCTGTGGCAGGGTTTCTACACCTTCGACGACTTCACCATGGCGGTCACGCCGGACCTGACCCTGGCGAATTTTGCAGCGCTGTTCCAGCCGTCCAATTTCGACATCATCTGGCGCACCCTGAGCATGGCCATCGCGGTGTCCATCGCCAGTGCCATCGTCGCGTTCCCGATTGCCTACTACATGGCGCGCTACACCAGCGGCAAGACCAAGGCATTTTTCTACATTGCGGTGATGCTACCGATGTGGGCCAGCTATATCGTCAAGGCCTATGCCTGGACACTGCTGCTGGCCAAGGGCGGTGTGGCGCAATGGTTCATCCAGCATCTGGGCCTGGGGCCGCTGTTGCAGTTCGTACTGGAAATCCCGGGCGTGGGCGGCAGCACGTTGTCCACCTCGCACCTGGGGCGCTTCCTGGTGTTCGTCTACATCTGGCTGCCGTTCATGATCCTGCCGATCCAGGCGTCCCTGGAACGCCTGCCGCCATCGTTGCTGCAGGCCTCGGCGGACCTGGGCGCCAAGCCACGCCAGACGTTCATGCAGGTGATCCTGCCGTTGTCGGTCCCGGGTATCGCAGCGGGTTCGATCTTCACCTTCTCGCTGACCCTGGGGGATTTCATCGTGCCGCAACTGGTGGGCCCGCCGGGCTACTTCGTCGGCAGCATGGTCTACGCCCAGCAAGGCGCGATCGGCAACATGCCCATGGCCGCGGCGTTCACGCTGGTGCCGATCGTGTTGATCGCCGTCTATCTATCCATCGTCAAGCGACTGGGGGCTTTCGATGCACTCTGACTCTCGAGCGTCGTGGGGCTTGCGGATCGCGGCATGGGGCGGGCTGGTGTTCCTGCACTTTCCGATCCTGATCATCTTTCTTTATGCGTTCAATACCGAAGACGCTGCGTTCAGCTTCCCGCCCAAGGGCCTGACCTTGAAATGGTTCAGCGTGGCCTTTTCGCGCCCGGACGTGCTGGAAGCGATCAAGCTATCGTTGCAGGTCGCGGCCATTGCCACGCTGATCGCCATGGTCCTCGGCACGCTCGCCTCGGCGGCGTTGTATCGTCGGGATTTCTTTGGCAAACAAGGCATTTCGCTGATGCTTATCCTGCCGATCGCCTTGCCAGGGATCATCACCGGCATTGCCCTGCTGGCTACGTTCAAGACCTTGGGCATCGAACCCGGCATGTTCACCATCATTGTCGGCCACGCGACCTTTTGCGTGGTGATCGTCTACAACAACGTCATCGCCCGCCTGCGCCGCACGTCCCACAGCCTGATCGAGGCATCGATGGATCTGGGCGCCGACGGCTGGCAGACCTTTCGCTACATCATCTTGCCCAACCTGGGGTCGGCACTGCTGGCCGGCGGGATGCTGGCATTCGCGCTGTCGTTCGATGAAATCATCGTCACCACCTTTACCGCCGGCCACGAGCGTACCTTGCCGCTCTGGTTGCTCAACCAGCTCAGCCGCCCGCGCGAAGTGCCGGTAACCAACGTCGTGGCGATGCTGGTGATGTTGGTCACGATGTTGCCGATTCTCGGTGCGTATTACCTGACCCGCGGGGGTGAGAGTGTGGCGGGGAGTGGTGGGAAGTAAATGTCACTGTGGAACCGAATCCCACAGCAGTCACAAACCCGATTCAAGAGGACATGGACATGCAAACCAAACTGCTGATCAACGGGCATCTGGTCAACGGCGAAGGCCCCGGCCAGGCGGTATTCAACCCGGCACTGGGGCGGGTGCTGGTGGAAATCAACGAAGCCAGCGAAGCCCAGGTCGATGCCGCCGTGCGCGCCGCCGACAGCGCCTTCGAATCCTGGTCGCAAGTGGCGCCCAAGGACCGTTCGCTGTTGCTGCTCAAGTTGGCCGATGCCATCGAAGCCAATGGCGAGGAGCTGGCGAAACTGGAGTCGGACAACTGCGGCAAACCCTTCAGCGCTGCGCTGAATGACGAAATCCCGGCAATTGCCGACGTGTTCCGCTTCTTTGCCGGCGCCAGTCGCTGCATGAGCGGCTCGGCGGGCGGCGAATACCTGCCAGGGCACACCTCGATGATTCGCCGGGATCCGGTCGGCGTCATCGCCTCCATCGCACCGTGGAACTACCCGTTGATGATGGTTGCCTGGAAAATCGCCCCGGCTTTGGCCGCGGGAAACACGGTAGTGCTCAAGCCGTCGGAACAGACACCGCTGACTGCGTTGCGCCTGGCGGAACTGGCGTCGGAGATTTTCCCCGCCGGCGTGCTCAACGTGATCTTCGGCCGTGGGCAGACCGTGGGCAACCCGCTGGTCACCCATCAGAAAGTGCGCATGGTTTCGCTGACAGGATCCATCGCTACCGGTTCGAACATCATTTCCAGCACCGCCGACAGCGTCAAGCGCATGCACATGGAATTGGGTGGCAAAGCCCCGGTGATCATCTTCGACGACGCCGACATTGACGCGGCTGTGGAAGGTATCCGCACCTTCGGTTTCTACAACGCCGGCCAGGATTGCACCGCTGCTTGCCGTATCTATGCCCAACAAGGCATCTACGACAAATTCGTCGAGAAACTCGGCGCCGCCGTCGCCAGCATCAAGTACGGTATGCAGAACGAGCCCGACACCGAAATGGGCCCGCTGATCACCGCCCAGCACCGCGACCGGGTGGCCGCGTTCGTCGAGCGGGCCATCGCCCAGTCGCATATCCGCCTGGTCACCGGGGGCAAGGCGGTAGAGGGCAACGGCTTTTTCTTCGAACCGACGGTGCTGGCCGATGCCCAGCAGGATGACGAAATCGTACGCCGCGAAGTCTTCGGCCCGGTGGTGTCCGTCACGCCGTTCCTGGATGAAGCCCAAGTGCTGGCCTGGGCCAACGATTCGGACTACGGACTTGCCTCATCGGTCTGGACCGCCGACATCGGCCGAGCCCATCGCCTCTCGGCGCGACTGCAATACGGCTGCACCTGGGTAAATACCCACTTCATGCTTGTCAGCGAAATGCCCCATGGCGGTCAGAAACGGTCGGGCTACGGCAAGGACATGTCCATGTATGGACTGGAGGATTACACGGTGGTGCGGCATGTGATGTTCAAGCACTGACGACAAGACAATGTCGGCAACACATGCCCACGCCTACCACGGGCTCGTCCTGCCAAGGTTTTCGTCGATCGGTGCACGCTCGCCGGTTGACGGAAATCCTGGCAGCACCTAGGGCGTCTACAACGTATACACCGGAGATAATCATGGCCTCGTCCGTTTTGTCCTTTCGTATGGAGGAAGGTCTGGCCCAACAGCTGGACTTGCTGGCTGCCGCCACCGACCGTGACCGTCAACATCACCTCAAGCGTGCATTGGTTCGATATGTAGAGGCCTAATCGTGGCGTCTGCAAGCGATCAACGAAGGCATAGCGGATGCCGATGCGCAGCCCCTTACCGACTCGTGCAGGGGCAATTTCAGGTCCTGCGGATACTGCACCAACGCACCGAGCGTCCTCCGGACTGGTCAGAGCAGTGAGGCCCGCCGGCCTTTCCCGATCCAACCGTCCATCAGTGCCGTATTCAAAACCGCGAAACACTGCGCATTGCATCCACCAGGTAACGCATGGCGATCCGGTCGTTCTCCGACAGCTCCCGGTAGCGCTCGATCAATCTCAATTCTTCCAGGCTGAGCCGGCGCCTCCTGCGCGCGTTGATCAGGCCCGGGAAGACTCCCAGGATTTCGGCAATGCCCTGTATTTTCGTCATGACCTGTCCTTCGTTACGTCAAGTTGACCCAATAGCGCTTAGTGAACCGGTTACATCGTCTATTAACCACAAGAATAGGAAGGATCCACCGGGTGAAAAGAGAGTTTTAGAGTAATTAGTCAAAAAATTCCGAATTTTTCACAAAAAAAGAAATAACTGTAAGAAAATTTGACCAGCCCACGCTTTCCTATCTCTCCCAGCCTGCATTTCCCCTATGATTTTGCGCCTCGGTGAACCGATCCAGCTCTCAGGTATCTGTTCTAACGTTCGTCGCGTTTGGCCAAAGGCATGTCCGAACTCATTTGCCAATCTTTGTTGCCAGGATCGGCTCGGGATTGTTTCGAGAAAGGTTGTATTTATGCACCGCAGGAACCTGCTCAAGGCCTCCATGGCCTTCGCCGCCTACACCGGACTATCGGCCTCCGGGCTCATGGCCGCGCGCGCCTGGGCCGCCGATCAGACTGCCGATGGCGAAGCCCGTCCCTTCGATTTCGAAGGTTTGAAGGACCAGGCCCGGCGGCTGGCCGAGAGCCGTTATGTCGACACCAAGCAAGTCCTGCCACCGACACTGGCCCAGATGTCGCCATTGCAATTCAACGCCATCAAGTACGATACCAACCACTCACTGTGGAATGAGCTGGACGGGCAACTGGACGCACAATTCTTCCATGTCGGCATGGGGTTCAAGCAACCCGTACGCATGTATAGCGTCGATCCGAAGACGCGCATGGCCCGGGAAGTGCACTTCCGTCCGGAGCTGTTCAACTATGAAAAGACCACGGTCAACACCTCTCAATTGACGGGTGACCTGGGCTTCGCCGGTTTCCGGGTATTCAAGGCACCGGAGCTGGACCGACACGACATCGTTTCATTCCTTGGGGCCAGCTATTTCCGTGCTGTCGATGCCAGCGGCCAGTACGGGCTATCGGCCCGTGGCCTGGCCATCGACACCTACGCCAAAAAGCGCGAGGAGTTTCCTGACTTCACCAAGTTCTGGTTCGAAACCCCGGACAAGAACAGCACCCGTTTCGTGGTCTATGCGCTGCT
The DNA here is from genome assembly GCF_035751725.1 of Pseudomonas frederiksbergensis. GTDB lineage: Bacteria > Pseudomonadota > Gammaproteobacteria > Pseudomonadales > Pseudomonadaceae > Aquipseudomonas > Aquipseudomonas frederiksbergensis_A. The sequence continues at coordinate 4,773,837 of NZ_CP142104.1, forward strand.
CGACTCGCCTAGCGCCACCGGCGCCTATCGTTTTGACATCGATTGCCAGCCGACCCGGGTCGTCATGGAAATCGATGCGCACATCAATGCCCGTACCGCCATCGAGCAACTGGGCATTGCACCAATGACCAGCATGTTCAGCTGCGGCACGGTCGAGCGCCGCATGTGCGACACCATTCACCCGCAAATCCATGACTCCGACCGGCTGGCCATGTGGCGTGGCAACGGCGAGTGGGTCTGCCGTCCGCTGAACAACCCCGCCACCCTGCAATTCAACGCGTACGCCGACAAGAACCCGAAAGGCTTCGGGCTGGTGCAGACCGACCATGACTTCGAGAGCTACCAGGACACCGTGGACTGGTACAGCAAACGCCCAAGCCTGTGGGTCGAGCCTACGACCGCTTGGGGGGAAGGCTCAGTCGATCTGTTGGAAATTCCTACAACCGGCGAAACCCTGGACAACATCGTCGCGTTCTGGACCCCGAAGAAACCGGTTGCCGCCGGCGATTCGCTGAACTATGGCTACAAGCTTTACTGGAGCGCCTTGCCACCGGTGAGCACCGACCTGGCGCGAGTCGATGCCACCCGTTCCGGCATGGGCGGTTTCATCGAAGGTTGGGCACCCGGCGAGCATTATCCGACCGTCTGGGCGCGGCGCTTTGCCGTGGACTTCACCGGAGGCGGTCTCGACCAGTTGCCAGCGGGCACGGGTATCGAACCGGTGGTGACGTGCTCCCATGGCGAGGTCAAGGACTTCAACGTGTTAGTGCTCGATGCGATCAAGGGCTACCGGATTACCTTCGACTGGTACCCGACCGATGATCGCGTGGACCCGGTAGCGATGCGGCTGTTTCTGCGCTCCAAGGACCGTACCTTGAGCGAGACCTGGCTGTACCAGTATTTCCCGCCAGCACCGGATCGGCGCAAGTATCCCTGAGCAAACCCAGGACACCCGATAAAACAAAAAGCCCCGGCCAAGACGACCGGGGCTTTTTGTTCTATCGCCGATTCAGTCCCGCAAATCCGACTCGTGGATCGGCTGGTCCCGATGCGTCGCCCGCTGGTACTGCGCCGGCCAGGTGGCCTTGCGCCCGCCCAGGTCATCATCGGCATGCAGGGCCCAGTACGGATCACGCAACAACTCCCGGGCGAGGAAGATAATGTCGGCCTGGCAGGTGCGCAGGATATGCTCGGCCTGGGCCGGTTCGGTAATCATGCCCACGGTGCCGGTGGCAATCTCCGACTCCTTGCGTACCCGTTCGGCGAATCGTGTCTGATAGCCCGGGCCGGTGGGAATTTCCGCATTGGCGGCGGTCCCGCCCGACGACACGTCAATCAAGTCCACCCCCAACATCCGGAATCGCCGCGCCAGCTCTACGGTTTCATCCGGATTCCACCCGTCTTCGACCCAGTCGGTGGCGGAGACGCGGACAAATACCGGAAGTTCGTCAGGCCACACCGCCCTCACCGCCTCGGTCACCTGCAACACCAGCCGGATGCGATTTTCGAACGACCCGCCATATTGATCGCGACGCTGATTGCTCAAGGGTGAAAGGAACTGGTGCAACAGATAGCCGTGGGCCGCATGGACCTCGACCACCTTGAAACCGGCGGTCAGGGAACGCTTGGCCGCGTCGACGAATGCCTGGATAACGTCGGCGATCTGCCCCTCATCCAACTGCGTCGGCTGGGTATGCTGCGGGTCGAAGGCGATCGGCGATGGACCGACCGGAACCCAGCCACCGTCCTCGGGCTTGACGCTGCCATGCTTGCCCAGCCAGGGCCGCCAGGTACTTGCCTTGCGACCAGCATGAGCCAGCTGGATGCCCGGCACGGCCCCTTGGGCAGAAATGAAACGGGTAATACGTTGCAGCGCAGGGATCTGGTCATCGTTCCATAAGCCGAGGTCCTGGGCAGTGATACGACCATCCGCCGTGACCGCGGTGGCTTCGGTGAATACCAGCCCCGCGCCACCCACGGCGCGGCTGCCAAGGTGCACGAGGTGCCAGTCGTTGGCCAGGCCATCGACGCTCGAATACTGGCACATCGGCGAAACCGCGATGCGATTGGGCAGGGTCAATTGGCGAAGGGTATAGGGTTCCAGCAGCAGACTCATGGGGCACCTCTCGAATCAGTGGGCAGGCTCCAGGGTTCTGTTTGAAAAGTCGACGAGTGACAAAAGGTACAACACCCGCCCCCGCGGGCAAAGAAACGACAAGACGTCACAAGGGCTATCAAGCAGTGCTTAGAGACTAGTCGACAACCCGAGGGGAAGCAGGGTTCAGAACTTAAAAACTGGCCTGACAGATTCCAAGTCAACGTCGTGGCAAGGGAAGTTTCCCTCCCCCAGGCTATCGCGGCTCGATATGGGCAATCATCAGTTGCACCGTTTCCTGGCCACGAAATTCGTTAAGGTCGAGTTTGTAGGCCAGCTCCACCCAGCGCACCGTCGGGTTCGGCCAGATCTCGCGGTCGATGCCAAAGGCGATGCCGTCGAGCTTCACCGAGCCGCACTCGCTCTTGAGAACGACCTTCAGGTGTCGCTCGCCCACCACTCGCTGCTCGACCAGCTGGAACACACCGTGGAACACCGGTTCCGGGAAATGCTGGCCCCACGGCCCGGCGTGGCGCAATGCCCTGGCCAATTCCAGATGGAACTCCTCTACCGCCAGGGTGCCGTCCGAGAGGAGTCGTCCGGTCAGGTCCTCTTCACGCAGTTGCCTACGCACTTCGGCGTCGAATGCCTCGGCAAACAACGGAAAATTCGCCTCGGGCAGCGTCAGCCCTGCCGCCATGGCGTGGCCGCCGTATTTGCTGATCAGCGTCGGGTGCTGTGCCGCGACGACGCTCAGGGCATCGCGAATATGAAAGCCTGGCACCGAGCGCCCGGACCCCTTCAGGAGACCATCCCCGGCATCGGCAAAAGCGATCGTCGGACGGAAATAACGTTCCTTCATGCGCGACGCCAGGATACCGATCACGCCCTGGTGCCATTGGGGGTCGAACAAGCACAAGCCGAACGGCATCGACTCTACCGGCAGGTCCTTGAGTTGAGCCAGGGCTTCACGCTGCATGCCCTGTTCGATGGACTTGCGATCCTGGTTCATGCCGTCCAGTTGCGCAGCCATCTCACGGGCAAGCGCCGGGTCGGCGGTGAGTAGGCATTCGATGCCCAGGCTCATGTCGTCAAGGCGTCCCGCCGCGTTCAGTCGCGGGCCGAGGATGAAGCCAAGGTCGGTGGAGGTAATGCGCGACGGGTCGCGCTTGGCCACCTCCAGGATGGCCTTGATTCCCGGACGGGCGCGGCCGGCGCGAATACGTTCGAGGCCCTGATGCACCAGGATCCGGTTGTTGGCATCCAGGGGCACCACGTCGGCCACACTGCCCAACGCCACCAAGTCCAGCAGCTCGCCAATGTTCGGCTGGGGTTTGCTGGCATACCAGCCCAGGCTGCGCAGGCGCGCCCGCAATGCCATCAATACGTAGAAAATCACCCCGACGCCCGCCAGCGCCTTGCTCGGGAACTCGCAACCCGGCTGGTTCGGGTTGACGATGGCATCGGCCTCCGGCAATTCCAATCCAGGCAAATGGTGATCGGTGACCAACACCTTCAGGCCGGCGGCCTTGGCCGCCGCCACGCCTTCGACGCTGGAAATCCCGTTGTCCACGGTGATCAACAGCTGCGGCTCGCGTGTGAGGGCGACCTCGACGATTTCCGGCGTCAGGCCGTAGCCATATTCGAAACGATTGGGCACCAGGTAATCGACATGGGCCGCGCCCAGCAGGCGCAGGCCCAGCACGCCAACCGTACTGGCCGTCGCACCATCAGCATCGAAATCACCGACGATCAGAATGCGCTGACGTTGTTCCAGCGCCGTCACCAGCAGGTCCACCGCGGCGTCGATTCCCTTGAGCTGTTGATAGGGAATCAAGCGAGCCAGGCTTTTATCCAGCTCAACCGCCGATTGCACGCCTCGGGCGGCGTACAGGCGGGTCAACAGCGGCGGCAGGTCACCGAGGAACGGCAGGGTGTCGGGTAACTCGCGGGGTTCTATGCGCATGGGGGAAGACGAAAACTTCTCTTAGAGTGGAAATCCTTGAGGCGAGGGAGCCTGCTCCCTCGCCACGGTGAATCTATGCAACATGGCCCATCAGCCACGCTCGCCGAGCAACCACTGCAACTGGACTTCATGTTGGCCACGGTCGTCGGTCACGAAGAGGGTCCCCTCGCTGATCATCACGTCCCACTTGATGACGCGGGGCATATCCTGGGCCAGGGTTTCGAGAACCTCCTGAGGCACGGCGGCAATATTCACGTTCTTCAGATTCTTCACAGCAGGTATCACCTTGCCTTCCCAGACTCGCAAGCTGCCATACGCCAGCAGGCTGGTGCGCTCGGTGCGGCGCGAACACCACGTCAGGCGCTCGGCATCCGGTTGACCCACTTCGATCCAGTGCAAGACGCGGTCGTCCAGGCTCTTTTCCCACAGGGCGGGTTCATCGACGTCTGACAGACCACGACCGAACGACAGCAGCTCGTTGTACCAGAACGCGTAGGCCAGCAGGCGCACCGTCATGCGCTCCTCGGTTTCCGAAGGATGGCGGGCGATGGTCTGCTTCACGTTCTCATACACATTGCGGTCGAGGTCGGTGAGGTTCAGTTCAAATTTGTAGGTCGTGGACGGCTGGGCCATGGACGGGCTTCTTGATACGAGGAAAGGCGGCAAGTCTAACCGATGAGACGGCCAATCCACGAATTGCCGACCATCAACCTGCGGCGAACGGCGTTGGCCTATGATAAAACGCTCTATTGGTTCTGCCTTTGTCCTACAGGATTCGTCATGTCGCTCACTGCCAAACCCCTTGCCGGCGTCAAGGTCATTGAACTCGGCACCCTGATCGCCGGCCCTTTCGCTTCGAGGATCTGCGGTGAATTCGGAGCCGAGGTGATCAAGGTCGAATCGCCCGACGGCGGCGATCCGCTGCGCAAATGGCGCAAACTCTATGAAGGTACATCTTTGTGGTGGTTCGTCCAGGCACGCAACAAAAAGTCCCTGACCCTGAACCTCAAGCACCCTGAAGGCTTGGCAATCCTCAAGCAGTTGATCGGCGAAGCGGACATCCTGATCGAGAATTTTCGTCCTGGCGTGCTGGAGAAGCTCGGCCTGGGATGGGACGTGTTGCACGCACTGAATCCGAAACTGGTCATGGTGCGGCTTTCCGGGTTCGGCCAGACCGGGCCGATGAAGGATCAGCCCGGATTTGGCGCCGTCGGCGAATCCATGGGCGGCCTGCGCTACATCACGGGTTTCGAGGACCGTCCGCCGGTGCGCACGGGAATTTCCATCGGCGACTCCATTGCCGCGCTCTGGGGCGTCATCGGCGCGCTGATGGCCTTGCGTCATCGCGAGGTGAACGGCGGGACTGGACAAGTGGTGGACGTGGCGCTGTATGAAGCGATATTCGCCATGATGGAGAGCATGGTGCCGGAATTCGATGTGTTCGGCTTCATCCGCGAGCGCACCGGCAACATCATGCCCGGCATCACGCCGTCGTCCATCCATACCAGCGCCGACGGCAAGCACGTGCAGATCGGAGCCAATGGCGACGCAATCTTCAAGCGCTTCATGCAAATCATCGGGCGCGACGACCTGGCCAACGACCCGCAGCTGGCCAGCAATGATGGGCGCGACAATCGCCGCGACGAGCTCTACGGCGTGATCGATCGCTGGGTCAATTCACTGCCACTGGACGCTGTCATCGAACAGCTGAACCAGGCCGGAGTGCCGGCCAGCCGGATCTTCAGCGCCGAAGACATGTTCAGCGACCCGCAGTTTCTCGCCCGGGAAATGTTCTTGCAGGCCAAGCTGCCGGACGGCAAGGCGTTCAAGATGCCTGGCATCGTGCCGAAACTGTCGGACACGCCGGGCACAGCCGAATGGGTCGGGCCGACGCTGGGTGAACACACGGATCAGGTACTCGGCGAGCTTGGCTATGATCCACAGCAAATTTCCAGGCTGCGCACCGATGGCGCCATTTGATACGTCCCGCGCAATGCCCGGGACCACAAATCCCAGGCAAAAAGAAACCCCGAGAAGTGGGGAGACAACTCGGGGTTAAACGTGACCATTCAAGGTCCGTGCAACAAGCGACAAGCACCGGAGCACAATGCTTGCTCTTGTTGGTAAGAGTTCTGACTCACTAAGATGTAGGAAGGTTCCCTCAGAACGCCGCTCAATTCGGGGCAGCCATGACCTTGTCACGTGCCAGATTACGCAAAGCCGCGATCACACAAGGCTCCAGGCGCCCCTCGGCGATCAGTACATCGCGGTGCAGCCCATCGACCACGTCGGTCAGCTGGCGCTTGTCGGCCAGTTGGGCCTGGTTGAACACCCGTTCAACCATGATGGCCCCCGCGGGATTCTTCAGTGTCACCAGGCATTCGCCCTTGGCACCGGAGGGAGTGAGCGTGACCTGATACGGGCTCAAGGCTTCATTCAGCAACAGGCTGATACTTTCCATTCGATCACCCTTCAATAGTCCGAAAAAACAACTGCACAATAAGTGACCGTGGGCCCTGGCTGAAAGTTCTGCCAGCGCAACGAACCGACACCTTCGCGGCCTGTTCAACCGAGCATGCGCGCCGAATATGACAGGCAGGCAACAGTCCCTGACGCGGTTGATCAAGCCAGCAACCGATTGCGATTCCATCGGCGCCTGACATCGATCCAGCCCCCCAGCAGACCGCGCAGCTGGCCATCGGCACCATAAAACGGCACTGACCAGTGATAGATATCCCGTAATCCACCGCTGAACATCAGTTGGCGGTCGACGAAACGTGGTTGACGGGTTTGCAACTGCTCCATCAATTCCCCATGCAACAATTCGGCGGTTGCCGCCGGAAACCCAGCAGAGTCAGTCAGGCGCGTGCCCCGCAGCTTCTCGAAGCGAGTCTCGAAATGATCCTCGTAGCTTTTGTTGCACATGATCAGGCGTCCCTCGAGGTCGCGAATGAAGATCGGATCGGGAATCGCATCCATCAAGGCCCGCTGGAACTTCAGTTGATCGTTGAGGACTGCCTCGACCCTGAGGCGCTGGTCGATCTGGACCTGCATGCGGCGGTGCCACAGCAGGGATATCAGGCAGAACAGCCCGAACACGACCACGCACCAATGCCCCCATTGGGGTACGTGCAGCCAGGAAGACGAGGCCTGATGAGGGGCAATGCCTGTCAGCCATTTGGAGCGCAGCGCACGCATGTCCTCGACGGGAAACGCTTCCAGGGCCTTGTTCAGAATACTCACCAATGGCCGCAGCTCTTGGCGCACAGCCAGATAGTCGGGTTCCCACTTGCCCTCGAGGTTGCTTCCTACCTGCAATTGCCCCGCAGGGTACAGGTGCGCACCGGTTTCATTTTCAATGGTGGCGTGGGCTTCGCGACTTTCCACCAGCGCCCTCGCCTCACCGTACGTCTTGACCGTGCGCAACTCGATGGCCGGATAGTTGCGCCGGATCTCCGTCTCCAGCGCATGCCGCGCCGGCAACACCAAGACCTTGCCTTCGAGTTGCTTCAGGGAACGAAGCACGGGCTCTGAACCACGTCCGACGAAAACCCAGCCAGATCCGCCGAATGCATGGCTGAAGTTCAAGAACTCCCTGCGCTCGTCGTTCATTGCCAGCGTGGTCGTCATGTCCGCCTCGCCATTTTCCAACATGGCGATCAACTGATCCGGAGAGAACGATTCCCGGTGAACGAATTCAAGTCCGGTCATGCGGCCGATACGCCGGAGAATATCGTCGTTCAGCCCGCTCCACTGCCCGTGTTCATTTTTGAACAGGTACAGCGGGAATTGCATCGAGGCAACGACGACACGAGGGTTCTCCCTGATCCATTCAAGTTCCTGGGCATCGAGCGCAAGCTGTCCGCCAGTTTCGAACGGTGGCTTGCCAGAAGCCGCCAACTGGGCCGCGCCGCCCCACTGCACCCAACACAACAGCATCAGGCCCATCATCCAGCTCATCGCTGGCTTGCATCGGATAAAGAACAACATCTGCATTTCCTTCGAGACTACCCGCCCGTCCCTCCAAGGGCGGAAACCCGGCCAGTTTGGCATGCAGAAACAAGAAAGCCCGTCAGGAGACGGGCTTCAAAATGTGACAACTGCGGGGCGTCAGAGAGGCTTGCCGCGGTTGCCATGCTGACTGACAAAGGCCTGCACGGCTTTCAAGTCGTTGGGCAACACTGTGCAACGCTCGTTTCGCTCAAACAAATCCGAAAGATGTGTAGGCAGCTCAAGCGCTTTTCCTACGCCAGCTTTCTCCACGGCTTCCGGAAACTTGACCGGATGAGCGGTGCCCAGGATGACCATCGGGATATCCAGGCTACGGCGGCACTCGCGCGCGGCCTTCACACCGATGGCAGTGTGCGGGTCGAGCAACTCACCGCTCTGTTCGAACACCTCGGCGATGGTTTCGCAGGTCTGCGCGTCATCCACCGCCAGGGAATCGAACAGTTTACGGGCTTCTGTCCAGCGCTCGGCTTCGACGCTGAAACCACCGCCCTGGCGGAAGCTGTCCATCAGGCCCGCAATCGCCGCGCCGTTGCGACCGTGCAGGTCGAACAGCAGGCGCTCGAAGTTCGACGACACCATGATATCCATCGACGGCGACAGCGTGGCGTGCAGGGTCTCCTTGACGTACTGGTTGCCACTCATGAAGCGGTGCAGGATGTCATTGCGGTTGGTGGCGACGATCAATTGATTGATCGGCAGCCCCATGTTGCGAGCCAGGTAACCGGCGAAGATATCGCCGAAGTTGCCGGTCGGCACCGAGAACGCCACCGAACGGGCCGGCCCCCCCAACTGCAGGGCCGCGTGGAAGTAGTAGACGATCTGGGCCATGATCCGTGCCCAGTTGATCGAATTCACGGCCACCAGTCGCGTGCCCTTGAGGAAGCTCTGGTCGGCGAAGCTGGCCTTGACCATTTCCTGGCAATCATCGAAGTTGCCTTCGATGGCGATGTTGTGGATGTTATCGCCGAAAATCGTCGTCATCTGCCGACGCTGCACTTCCGAGACACGGTTGTGCGGGTGCAGGATGAAAATGTCGACGTTCTCGCAATGCTTGCAGCCTTCGATGGCGGCCGAACCGGTGTCACCGGACGTTGCACCGACGATCACCACGCGCTCGCCACGCTTTTGCAACACGTAGTCCAGCAGGCGGCCGAGCAGTTGCAGGGCGAAGTCCTTGAACGCCAGGGTCGGGCCGTGGAACAGCTCCATGACCCATTCGTTACCGTTGAGCTGACGCAGCGGTGCGATGGCATTGTGGGAAAAGACGCCATAGGTCTCTTCCAGGATCTTCTTGAAATCAGCGTCCGGGATGCTGCCGGTGACGAATGGGCGCATCACTCGGAATGCCAGCTCGTGGTACGGCAGGCCTGCCCAGGAGGCGATTTCTTCCTGGGTGAAGCGCGGCAGGTTTTCCGGCACGTAGAGGCCGCCATCCGTGGCCAGGCCGGCCAGCAGGACATCTTCGAAATTCAGGGCCGGTGCCTGGCCGCGGGTACTGATATAGCGCATAGGGACAAACCTTCGGTTTGAGCTGTAGGCGGTAAGCTACGAGCTGCAAGTAAAAGCGGATCTGCCTTTACTTGGAGCTTGCAGCTTGCCGCTCACAACTGCTTCAGTTCAAGTGTTCGACGCGGATACGGACCACTGGGCCAACAACCCCCTGGAGCGCTTCCAACGCGGCGATCGCATCGTTGATGCGCTGCTCGACCACGCGGTGGGTCAGCAGGATCATCGGCACCAGGCCATCGTGTTCCTCGACTTCCTTCTGCATGATCGACTCGATGTTGATGCCACGCTCCGAAAGAATGCTCGCCACCTGGGCCAGCACACCGGGATGGTCCTTGGCCTGGATACGCAGGTAGTAGGCACTTTCGCACGCGTCGATCGGAAGAATCGGATGGGCCGACAACGAATCCGGCTGGAAGGCCAGGTGTGGCACTCGGTTTTCCGGGTCGGAGGTCATGGCGCGAACCACGTCCACCAAGTCGGCGATGACCGACGATGCGGTCGGCTCCATGCCAGCGCCGGCGCCGTAGAACAGCGTCGAGCCGGAGGCGTCGCCATTGACCATGACCGCGTTCATCACACCGTTGACGTTGGCGATCAGGCGGTCGGCCGGGATCAGCGTCGGGTGCACGCGCAATTCGATGCCGCTGGCGGTGCTGCGCGCCACGCCCAGGTGCTTGATGCGATAGCCCAGGGCTTCGGCGTAGTTCACGTCCGCGGTGGTCAGCTTGGTGATGCCTTCGGTGTAGGCCTTGTCGAACTGCAATGGAATGCCGAACGCAATGGACGCCAGGATCGTCAGTTTGTGCGCCGCATCGATGCCCTCCACGTCGAAGGTCGGATCGGCCTCGGCATAACCCAGGGCCTGGGCTTCGGTGAGTACATCCTCGAAGGTGCGCCCTTTTTCGCGCATCTCGGTGAGGATGAAGTTACCGGTGCCGTTGATGATCCCCGCAACCCAGTTGATACGGTTGGCCGACAGGCCTTCGCGAATCGCCTTGATCACTGGGATGCCACCCGCCACGGCGGCTTCGAACGCCACGATCACGCCCTTCTCGCGCGCCTTGGCGAAAATCTCATTACCGTGAACGGCAATAAGCGCCTTGTTCGCGGTGACCACATGCTTGCCATTCTCGATGGCCTTGAGTACCAGCTCTCGGGCAACGGTATAGCCGCCCATCAGCTCTATCACGATGTCGATCTCAGGGTTCGTGGCCACTTCGAAGACATCGTTGGTAATCGCAATACCGGTCGTCTGGAACTGAGGCTTTGGCGTGCGCATGGCAATTTGTGCCACTTCGATCCCACGCCCGGCACGACGAGCAATTTCCTCGGCGTTGCGCTGAAGTACGTTGAAGGTGCCGCCACCGACGGTACCTAACCCACAGATGCCTACTTTGACCGGATTCACTCTTGACTCCCCATGAAACGGCCGACGCAAGGTCGGCCGTGAAATACAGCCGCGCAGCAACGCGACTTTGTGTTTAACGGCCCGGCGAACGCTTTCGCCGAGCCGTGATCTTCAAAAGCGGATCGACGCAGGTCATTTTGCGTCCAGGGCCAGTTTGGCGACTTGCGGCGCCGGCTGATAGCCCGGAATCACCTGGCCGTCGGCCAAAACGATGGCCGGCGTGCCGTTGACGCCGATGGACTGGCCGAGGGCGAACTGCTTGGAAACCGGGTTCTCGCACTTGGCGGCCTTGATTTCCTTGCCGTCGACCATCTTGTCCATGGCCGCTTTCTTGTCCTTGGAGCACCACACCGCCTGCAACTGTTCATCGCCCGGCGAGCCCAGGCCCTGGCGCGGGAACGCCACATAACGCACTTCGATGCCGCGCTTGTTCAGCTCCGGCACTTCCGCGTGCAGCTTGTGGCAGTAAGGACAGGTGGTGTCGGTGAACACAGTGATGTGCGACTTGGTTTCGCCGATCGCCGGGTAAACCACGGTTTCAGCGACCGGGATGCCGTTGATCAATTTGGAGATGCCCTGGCGCTCGGTGATCTCGGTGAGGTTGACCGGCTTGCCATCCTTGAGTGCGAACAGGTTGCCCTGGACGATGTACTGACCGTCAGCGCTGGCATACAGCACGCGGCTGCCCTTGAGCTTGACTTCATAGAGCCCGGACATGGGGCTGGCAGAAATGGTTTCGATCGGCACTTCAAGCTCGAGGTTGGCCAGGCTCTTGCGGATAGCCTGGTCAGCCGCGTCGTCGGCGATGGCAAAGGTACTGGCCAACGCAATGGCGGCGGCGGTGAACATCTGGATCAAACGCATGGGGACTCCTGAGGCGAACAAATAGGCGGGGAACACCGACGCATGGATTCGGGTTCAAGCCGCCCACTGTGCAAACCGTAGAAGCCTACCACATAAGGCCCGCGTGGCCGAATGCCGGTGATACAAGGCATTGGTAGATGCTCTTCTGAATGTGGAGCCCTGCAGCACGCTGTAGGTCGATTCCTCTTATAACGTAGGAATTATCTAATTGAGTATTCCTTGAAGATTCCTGCTGTCGAGCTGGCATAGCATCCCTTCGATACCGGATAGATAAGGAGACTCTGTTATTGGTCGCGGCATTCCATTTGTCGCAGCCGGCCTGGCTGTCTTCGACTTGGTCAGTATCGGCCTGTGCGCCTATGAGGCAAAAAATGGAAAGTAACCGGGCAGCCCTTACCGAGAAAGTTATTCAGCTATTCGTCGAAATAGTCGGCTTTATCGACCCTGACCAGGTGACGGAGCAAACCGATTTCATTCATGACTTCGAGATTATCGATGATGATCTAGCTTGCTTCGTCATGCAGGTGGAATGGCAATTTGAACTGGGCTCCTCACAAAAAGATTGGGACTCCATTACGACAATAAGGCAGATTGTTGACCTCATCCTTCGTCAATCCAGGTAGTCCGATAATCACCCTGTAATTTCAGCCCCGCGGGTGATGCTTGGCATGTAAGTCTTGCAACCGTGCCCGAGCCACATGGGTGTAGATCTGAGTGGTGGACAGGTCGCTATGACCCAGCAGCATCTGCACCACCCGCAAGTCGGCGCCGTGATTGAGCAAGTGCGTGGCGAAGGCATGCCGCAAGGTGTGCGGGGACAGAGATTTATTGATCCCGGCCACCTTGGCCTGGTGCTTGATACGGTGCCAGAAAGTCTGGCGGGTCATTTGCTCGCCGCGCAGGCTCGGAAACAGTACATCACTGGGACGCCCGCCCAGCAGGTCATGGCGGGCATCACGCATGTAGCGCTCGACCCAGACGATCGCTTCCTCGCCCATCGGCACCAATCGCTCCTTGCTGCCCTTGCCCATCACCCGCAGCACGCCCTGGCGCAGGTTCACTTGCTCCAGCGTCAAACTGATCAGTTCAGTTACCCGCAAACCACAGGCGTACAACACTTCGAGCATGGCCCGGTCGCGCTGGCCGATGGGATCGCTGAGGTCGGGGGCCGCCAGCAGCGCCTCCACATCCGCTTCCGACAAGGATTTTGGCAGCGGACGGCCCAGCTGCGGCATTTCCACGCGCAAGGTCGGGTCTACCGCGATTACCTTTTCCCGCAGTAAATAGCGATAGAACCCACGCAGACCGGAAAGAAATCGTGCGGTGGAGCGCGGTTTGTAGTTCTGTTCCAGGCGCCACGCCAGATGATCGAGGATCAGCTCCCGGCCGGCATTGGCCAACTCCAGGTTCTGTTCCTGTAACCAGCCGTTGAACAGGGCCAAATCGCTGCGATAGGCGCCACGGGTATTATCGGAGAGCCCCTTCTCCAGCCACAGGGCGTCGAGGAACTGGTCTATCAGCGGATGATCGATGGCTGGCATAAAGACTCATGAGCTAGCGAAGGCTGCATTGCTTGAAAATGACGAGAGAAGAGTGCTCAAAGCACAAATCGCAGGCAACAAAAAAGCAGCCCGCAGGCTGCTTTTTTTTGCATCGGAAGCTGGACTTAAGCCAGTTTTTCCTTGATGCGAGCTGCTTTACCCGACAGGTCACGCAGGTAGTACAGCTTGGCTTTACGCACGTCACCGCGACGCTTGACAGCCATGCTGTCGATTTGCGGGCTGTAGGTCTGGAAAGTACGCTCTACGCCAACACCGTTGGAGATTTTACGAACGGTGAATGCACTGTTTACGCCGCGGTTACGCTTGGCGATAACAACGCCTTCGAACGCTTGCAGACGCGAACGGTCGCCTTCCTTCACTTTCACCTGGACGACAATGGTGTCGCCTGGGGCAAAGGTAGGGATCTCTTTGGTCATCTGCTCTGCTTCGAGTGCAAGGATGATTTTGTTAGTCATGCTGTGCTCCTAAGGCAAGTCAACGGACTTACCATCGATACGTTGTTAACTATCGTCCCGCTCGCGGATGTATTCCTCGAGCAGCTTCTTCTCTTCTCCAGAAAGCGAGCGGCTTTCCAGAAGATCGGCGCGTCGTTCATAGGTCCGACCAAGGGACTGCTGTAAACGCCAACGCCGGATGTGCGCGTGGTTGCCACTTAGCAACACGTCGGGAACACGCTGATCCGCATACACCTCCGGTCGGGTGTAGTGCGGGCAATCCAGCAGACCATCCGTAAAGGAATCTTCCTCGGCGGAATCCGCATGCCCTAAAGCTCCAGGCAGCAGTCGTGTAACCGCGTCGATCAGGACCATCGCCGGCAGCTCGCCGCCAGACAGTACATAGTCGCCAATCGACCACTCTTCATCGACATGAGCTTCAATGAAACGCTCGTCAATGCCTTCATAGCGGCCGGCAATCAGGATCAATGCATCCGAATTCGCCAGCTCGCGTACCGCCGACTGAGTCAGCTGGCGGCCTTGGGGCGACAGGTAGATCACCTTCGCACCCTCCCCGGCTGCCGCCCTGGCCTGAACCAGTGCATCTTCCAGGGGCTTGATCTTCATCACCATGCCCGGACCACCGCCAAACGGGCGATCGTCCACAGTGTGATGCCGATCCGTGGTGTAGTCCCGCGGATTCCAACAGGTGAGCTGCAACAGCTCCTGTTTCACCGCGCGGCTGGTTATGCCGTATTCGCTGATGGCGGAAAACATCTCGGGAAACAGCGTGATCACTTCAACGCGCAAGTTAGCCACGTTTAGAAATCCGCATCCCATTCCACCTTCATCTCGCCAGCTTCAAGGTCGACGGCCAACACGCATTGCTCGGTATAGGGCAACAGGCGCTCGCGATCATCCAGGCTGCCGACGCAAGGCTTGACCACCATGACATCGTTCGAACCGGTCTCGAGCAGGTGATCGATTTTCCCGAGCAATTGCCCGAGGTGGTCGATGACCTTCAGACCCACCAGCTGGTACCAGTAGTACTCGCCGTCGGTCAGTTCAGGGAACAGGTTGCGCGGCACGCAGATCTCATAACCGGCCAGAAGACGCGCTTCTTCACGATCATCGAGACCCTTGAGCTTCGCGACCAGGAACTTATCGTTCCCGCGTCCGCTGACCAGCTCCACCTGTTTCACGCTACCTTCGCGCTTGAGCGTCCAGGTTTTGTAGTCCAACAGGTTCTTGATCGGATCAGTAAAGGAATACACCTTCACTTCGCCGCGAACGCCATGTACAGAATAGATCTTGCCGACAACGATCAAATCACCGGCATCATTTGGCGTCGCGTTCATACTGCTCAGGCCGCGGCCTTAGCCGATTCCTTCAACAACTGAGCAACGCGCTCAGAAGGTTGTGCACCAACGCTCAGCCAGTAGGCTACGCGCTCTTGGTTCACGGACAGACGAACTTCCTGACCACGGGCAACAGGGTTGAAGAAACCAACCTGTTCCTTGTGGGAACCGTCGCGCGGGTTGCGGCTGTCGGTTACGGTCAGGTGGTAAAACGGGCGCTTTTTGGAGCCGCCAAGGGCAAGACGGATTGTTAGCATGTGAACATCGTTCCTGTAGTCGGTGCTGCAAATCTAAATGCACAGCGGGCATAGGTGCCCGAAAGGCCGCATATTCTAAGGAATATCCGGACTTTTGCAAATGACTTTTTCCGGCGCCTGGCGCCGTGCGATCAAGATCTGCCATAGAGCCGTCATGAAAAACGGCAGGTCAGCTCCCGCGCAGTGCGGGTTTGCTGGAGATCCCCGCTTCCGTGCGGGGCAACGCCGACATGACAGCCGGCGCAGATTCTTTACATTTTCGGCATGCCGCCGCCGGGCAACATACCGCCCATGCCGCGCATCATCTTGGCCATCCCGCCCTTGGCGGAGAATTTCTTCATCATCTTCTGCATCTGCTTGTGCTGCTTGATCAAGCGACCGATGTCCTGCACCTGGGTGCCGGAACCCATGGCGATACGGCGCTTGCGCGAACCGCTTATCAGCTCAGGGTCGCGGCGCTCGGCCGGGGTCATGGAGTTGATGATGGCTTCCATCTGCTTGAACTGCTTTTCAGCCGCGCCCTGGGCGTTGCCCATTTGCGCCAGGTTCACGCCGCCGATGTTCGGCAGTTTGTCCATGAGGCCGCCGAGGCCGCCCATGTTCTTCATTTGTTGCAGCTGGTCGCGGAAGTCTTCAAGGTCGAAGCCCTTGCCCTTCTTCAGCTTCTTGGCCAGTTTGTCGGCCTTGTCCTTGTCTAGGGTCTGCTCGGCCTGCTCGATCAGGCTGAGCACGTCGCCCATGCCAAGGATACGCGAGGCGATACGCTCGGGGTGGAACGGCTCGAGCGCTTCGCTCTTCTCGCCCATGCCGATGAACTTGATCGGCTTGCCAGTGATGGCGCGGACCGACAACGCGGCACCGCCACGGGCGTCGCCGTCGACCTTGGTCAGGATCACGCCGGTCAGCGGCAGCGCATCACCAAACGCCTTGGCGGTGTTGGCCGCGTCCTGGCCGGTCATGGCATCGACGACGAAAAGGGTTTCCACCGGGTTGATCGCGGCATGCAACGCCTTGATCTCACCCATCATCTCTTCATCGATGTGCAGGCGACCGGCGGTATCGACGATGACCACGTCGATGAATTTCAGCTTTGCTTCTTTAATAGCCGCCTGGGCGATGTCCACCGGCTTCTGGCTCAGGTCGGACGGGAAAAACGTCACGCCGATGTCGTTGGCCAGGGTTTCCAACTGCTTGATCGCCGCCGGACGGTAGATGTCCGCCGACACCACCATCACCGACTTCTTCTTGCGCTCTTTAAGGAAGCGCGCCAGCTTGCCGGCTGTCGTGGTCTTGCCCGCGCCCTGCAGGCCGGCCATCAGCACTACCGCTGGCGGTACGGCGCTGAGATTGAGGTCTTCGTTAGCGGCGCCCATCAGGCTTTCGAGCTCGGCCTGGACGATCTTCACGAACGCCTGGCCCGGCGTCAGGCTGCGCGACACTTCGGTGCCGACGGCGCGTTCCTTCACCGAATTGACGAAGTCCTTGACCACCGGCAGGGCGACGTCGGCTTCGAGCAACGCCATGCGCACTTCGCGCAAGGTGTCTTTGATGTTGTCCTCGGTCAGTTTCGCCTTGCCGGTGACATGGCGCAGCGTCTGTGAGAGACGGTCGGTTAGGTTTTCAAACATGCGCGATCCTTTCAGGCCCAGATGAGACCGGGATAATGGCGGCCCAGACCGTGAAATATGTGCTCGGCGAGCCTGCGGCGTGGGCAGGTCGCGGATTATAGCGAAGAAGCGTGCGACGTACACCTCGCTGTCAGTTGCGGCGGTCTTTCGTGCGGTAGGGGTTCTATGCCAAACTCAGCGCCTTTCGGGCCTGCCTAACAGGATTTATGCTCCCCTTGTCACCCAGCTTGCTTGCTACCCTCGCCGCCGCTTGTCTTTATGCCGCTGCGACCTTCTATCAGGGCACCCGCCTGGCCTCCGGCGCCAAGGCGAACAAGCGCCTGCTGGTCACGCTCGGCGTGCTGGCGGTGCTCGGCCATGCGGTCAGCCTGTTCACCCACTTGATGACGCCGATCGGCCTGGGCCTGGATTTCTTCAACGCCGCCAGCCTGATCGCCGTGGCCGTGATCGCCCTGACGCTGCTGGCCTGCTCGCGCATCCCGGTGGAAAACCTGCTGGTGCTGCTGTTCCCGCTGGGGCTGGCCACAGTGTTGCTGGCGCAGTTCGCGCCCTCGGGCACCGTGCAGATCATCGACGAGGAGCCGGGCATCCTTGCTCATATCCTGCTGTCGATCCTCGCCTACGGCCTGTTCACCATCGCGGTGTTCCAGGCGCTGCTCCTGCTGGTGCAGGATCACCAGCTCAAGCACAAGCACCCGTCCGGGCTGATCCGCAACTTCCCGCCCCTGCAGACCATGGAAAGCCTGCTGTTCGGTTTCCTCTGGGCGGGCTGGACCCTTCTGTCATTGTCGCTGATCTCCGGCTGGCTGTTCGTCGAGAACCTGTTCGCCCAGCATCTGGTGCACAAGACCCTGCTGGCGTGCCTGGCATGGGTCGTGTTCAGCGTGCTGCTGTGGGGCCGCAACCGCCTCGGCTGGCGTGGCCACAAAGCCATCCGCTGGACCCTGGCAGGCTTCTGCCTGCTGATGCTGGCCTACTTCGGCAGCAAGCTGGTCCGCGAATACATCCTGCATGTCTGACGGACGACGCTGATGGATAGGCTGCCCCTGGGGCCATTGTTTGCGGTGATGGTCGTGCTGATCCTCTGGTCAGCCCTGTTCACGGCCATCGAAGCCGCCCAGCAACATCTGCTCGCCCAACGCAGGGCCTCGCGCGCCGGCGACAAGCCATTGGCGAAGCTGAATTTCCCGTTGGCCAGCCTGATCCTCTGCAACACCCTCTGTCGCGCCCTCGCCGTGGTCATCGGCACATGGCTGGCAATTTTCACCTGGCTGGAAAACGGCCCCTGGCTGGCTTGGCTTGGCACCAGTGCAGCCCTGCTGGTGTTCGCCGACTACCTGCCGCGCACCCTTGCCACCCGTTATCCCGATGCAGTGCTGGGCCTGGGCAACAGTTTGCTTGGCGTGCCATTGAAAATCCTTTATCCGGCGGCCTGGCTGCTCGATGGCCTTAGCCAATTGCTGCTGCGCCCCTTTGCCCACAAGCCCGGCGCGGTCCAGCAAAGCGACGATGAAATGCCCGCGGCGCCGCGCACCGAGCATGAGCAGGAACAGGGCAGCGGTCGGGTCCATCCGGTCTCCGGCATCCATGCGCTGGACAACATCACCGTCAACGACATCCTCGTGCCTCGCAGCGAGGTGGATGGAATCAACCTCGACGACCCCATCGGCGACATCATCGACCAGTTGCGCCTGAATCGGCGTACCCGCCTACCGGTGTTCCACAGCGATATCAACCAGGTCGAAGCGGTGCTCAATACCCGTCAGGTTCGTCATCTGCTGGCAGATGCGAGCCTGACCAAGGAAGCACTGCTGGCTGCCTGCCACGAACCTTACTTCGTCCCCGAAAGCACCCCGCTGCAGTTGCAGCTGCTCAACTTTCACAAGCAACAGCGGCGCCTGGGCATGGTGGTAGATGAATATGGTGAAGTGTTGGGTATCGTGACCCTGGAGGACATCCTCGAGGAAATCGTCGGCGAGTTCGAAAGCGAGCACAGCCTCGACAACCCCCACGTCCATCCCCAGCCCGACGGGCGCTTGATGATCGATGGCGCGGCATCGATCCGCGAGCTGAACAAGACACTCGGCTGGCATTTGCCTTGCGACGGGCCCAAGACCCTCAATGGCCTGGTGACCGAAGCACTGGAAACCATCCCGGAAAGCCCGGTGTGCCTGAAGATTGGCCGCTACCGGCTGGAAATCATCGAAACCGTTGATAACCGCGTCAGCCAGGTGTTGGTGTGGCATAACAGTACGGTGCCGACTTTTTCCTGAATCCCAGCAGCTCAAGGTAAATCCCCTCGCCACAAAAAGCTCATCGCCAGCCCTGATATTGTGTGCGGGCTCACTTGTTGATTCGTTAGCCTCCTTCTTATACTCAATCCGCTTACCCAGCCTTGCCCGAACCCGGTGCCTACCCTGCACCAAGACGGTTCCGGGCCGTTCACCGGCCATATCCGCTTCAGCCCTGCGACTGTTCCTACCCGAAACAGCGACAGCGCCCACCCCACATCCCTGGGGGGTCGACCATAATAATTCGCTCCAACGGAGCACATGACTGTCAGGGATAACCGCATGACAACCACTACCTGCAACGACGCCGTGCCTGTCGAGCCAACCAACTCCGCCACCCGAGTGGCGACCGCGAGCTTCATCGGCACCGCCATCGAATTCTATGACTTCTACGTCTACGCCACCGCCGCCGCGCTGGTGATCGGCCCGGTATTCTTCCCGCAGACCTCCGGCACGGCACAGATGCTGTCGTCCTTCCTGACCTTCGGCATCGCGTTTCTCGCCCGCCCACTGGGCTCGGCGCTGTTCGGCCATTTCGGCGACCGGATCGGGCGCAAGTCGACACTCGTGGCCTCGCTGCTGTTGATGGGCGTGTGCACCACGCTCATCGGTGTGCTGCCCGGCTACGCCAGCATTGGCGCCTGGGCTCCCATCCTGCTGTGCCTGCTGCGTTTCGGCCAAGGCCTGGGGCTCGGCGGAGAATGGGGTGGCGCCGCCTTGCTGGCCACCGAAAACGCGCCCAAAGGCAAGCGCGCCTGGTTCGGCATGTTTCCCCAACTGGGTCCTTCCATCGGCTTCCTGGCGGCGAACGGGTTGTTCCTGACCTTGGCCATGACCCTGGATGATGAGCAGTTCCGCTCCTGGGGCTGGCGAATTCCGTTCCTGCTCAGCGCCGTGTTGGTGATCGTCGGCCTCTACGTACGCCTCAAGCTCCACGAGACGCCGGTTTTCGCCAGCGCCATGGCCCGCCAGGAACGGGTGAAAATCCCTTTGGTCGAGCTGTTCAGCCAGTACTGGGCGCCGACACTGCTTGGCGCAGCCGCGATGGTGGTGTGCTACGCCCTGTTCTATATCTCCACGGTGTTTTCCCTGAGCTATGGCGTCGCGAGCCTGGGCTACAGCCGCGAGACCTTCCTCGGCCTGCTGTGCTTCGCGGTGCTGTTCATGGCCGCCGCCACGCCGCTGTCGGCCTGGGCGAGCGACCGGTTTGGCCGCAAGCCGGTGCTCATCGGTGGCGGCCTGCTGGCGGTGGCCTCGGGTTTTCTCATGGAACCCCTGCTGACCCAAGGGTCGACGGGAAGCGTGGCGCTGTTCCTGTGCATCGAGCTGTTTCTGATGGGCGTGACCTTTGCCCCCATGGGCGCGCTGCTGCCGGAGCTGTTCCCTACGCATGTGCGCTACACCGGTGCCTCGGCGGCGTACAACCTGGGCGGCATCGTCGGCGCCTCCGCAGCGCCGTTCTTCGCTCAGAAGTTGGTGGCGATGGGCGGCCTGAGCTACGTCGGCGGCTACGTCTCCGCTGCCGCAGTGCTGAGCGTAATCGCGGTGCTATGCCTGAAGGAAACGCGTCATAACGACTTGAACCGGATTTCCTGAAGTCTCCGTGGCGAGGGACCTAGCTCCCTCGCCACGCCAACCTGTCGCCGACCTGAACGGGAGGCAGTGAAATAACAGCTGACAATTCCCCCCATTGAAACCACCCCCCACCTGCCCCATCTAAGATCCATACTCCATTGCGCAGGTGCCCCATGAGCGACCAGCACTCTACTGAAGCGACGAACGAATACGCTGAATCCGAGCATATCGAACATACTTCCTCCGGCACCGGCCTGGCCCTGCCTGGCCAGAGCCTGCCGGACAAGGTCTATATCATTCCAATCCACAACCGTCCGTTCTTCCCGGCCCAGGTGCTGCCGGTCATCGTCAACGAAGAACCGTGGGCCGAAACCCTGGAATTGGTGGCCAAGTCCGAACATCATTCCCTGGCGCTGTTCTTCATGGACTCGCCCCAGGAAGACCCACGTCATTTCGACACCTCGAAGCTGCCGCTCTACGGCACGCTGGTGAAGGTGCACCACGCCAGCCGGGAAGCCGGCAAATTGCAGTTCGTCGCCCAGGGCCTCACCCGCGTACGCATCCGCACCTGGCTCAAGCACCATCGCCCGCCGTACCTGGTGGAAGTCGAGTATCCGCACCAGCCAAGCGAGCCGACCGACGAGGTCAAGGCCTATGGCATGGCGTTGATCAATGCGATCAAGGAACTGCTGCCGCTCAATCCGCTGTACAGCGAAGAGCTGAAGAACTACCTCAACCGTTTCAGCCCCAATGACCCATCGCCGCTGACCGATTTTGCCGCCGCCCTCACCTCCGCCACCGGCAGCGAGCTGCAGGAAGTGCTCGATTGCGTGCCGATGCTCAAGCGCATGGAGAAAGTCCTGCCGATGCTGCGCAAGGAAGTCGAGGTTGCGCGGTTGCAGAAGGAGATTTCCGCCGAGGTCAACAGCAAGATCGGCGAACATCAGCGCCAGTTCTTCCTCAAGGAACAACTCAAGGTCATCCAGCAGGAGCTGGGGCTGACGAAGGACGACCGCAGCGCCGACCTGGAGCAGTTCGAGCAACGCCTGGAGGGCAAGGTGCTGCCGGCCCAGGCCCAGAAGCGCATCGAAGAGGAGATGAATAAGCTCTCGATCCTGGAAACCGGCTCACCGGAATATGCCGTCACGCGCAACTACCTGGATTGGGCAACGTCAGTGCCGTGGGGCGTTTACGGCCAGGACAAGCTCGACCTCAAGCATGCACGCAAGATTCTCGACCAGCACCACGCTGGCCTGGACGACATCAAGGACCGCATCCTGGAATTCCTCGCCGTGGGCGCCTACAAGGGCGAGATCAGCGGCTCGATCGTCTTGCTGGTGGGCCCGCCCGGCGTGGGCAAGACCAGCGTCGGCAAGTCCATCGCCGAATCCCTTGGACGGCCGTTCTACCGTTTCAGCGTCGGCGGCATGCGCGACGAAGCCGAGATCAAGGGGCATCGGCGCACCTACATCGGCGCCCAGCCGGGCAAGCTGGTGCAGGCGCTCAAGGACGTCGAAGTGATGAACCCGGTGATCATGCTCGACGAAATCGACAAGATGGGACAGAGCTACCAGGGCGACCCGGCCTCCGCGCTGCTGGAAACCCTCGACCCTGAGCAGAACGTCGAATTCCTCGACCATTACCTGGACATGCGCCTGGACCTGTCGAAGGTGCTCTTCGTGTGCACCGCCAACACCCTCGACTCGATCCCCGGCCCGCTGCTGGACCGTATGGAAGTGATTCGCCTGTCGGGCTACATCACCGAAGAAAAAGTCGCCATTGCCAAGCGCCATTTGTGGCCCAAGCAACTGGCCAAGGCCGGCGTCTCCAAGGGCAGCCTGAGCATCAACGACAACGCCCTCAAGGCCCTGATCGACGGCTATGCCCGTGAAGCCGGGGTGCGCCAGTTGGAAAAACAACTGGGCAAACTGGTGCGCAAGGCAGTAATGAAACTGATCGAGGAGCCAAAAGCGGTGATCAAGCTTGGGCCCAAAGATCTCGAGGCCTCCCTGGGCAAACCTGTGTTCCGCAACGAACAGGTCCTGTCCGGCGTCGGGGTGATTACCGGCCTGGCCTGGACCAGCATGGGCGGCGCGACCCTGCCGATCGAAGCGACGCGGATCCACACGCTCAATCGGGGCTTCAAAGTCACCGGGCAACTGGGCGAGGTGATGAAGGAGTCGGCGGAAATCGCCCACAGCTACGTCAGTTCACACCTGAAGCAATTCGGCGGCGATCCGAAGTTCTTCGACGAAGCCTTTGTCCACCTGCACGTACCGGAAGGCGCCACGCCCAAGGATGGCCCGAGCGCCGGCGTGACCATGGCCAGTGCCCTGCTGTCCCTTGCACGCAACCAGCCACCGAAGAAAGGCGTGGCCATGACGGGCGAACTGACCTTGACCGGGCATGTACTGCCGATTGGCGGTGTACGCGAGAAAGTCATCGCCGCGCGCCGGCAGAAGATCAATGAACTGATCCTGCCGGAAGCCAACCGGGGCAACTTCGAGGAATTGCCGGACTATCTGAAGGAAGGCGTCACGGTGCACTTTGCCAAGCGCTTTGCGGATGTGGCGAAGGTGTTGTTCTGAGCATGATCTAAAGACTGTATAGGCGCCATTCGCGAGCTTGCTCGCGGTGGGGCCCTTACAAACAACCTGTTCCTCCTGACACACCCAGTAGCATCTTCGGTTATGCTCGCCGTTCGTCGTAAACGCCGGAGCCGTTGCCCTTATGTCCCTCACTCGCCTGCTTGTCCCCGTCAGCCTCGCCCTGCTGAGCGCCTGCGCCACACAGCCGAAACACATCGTGACGGTGGAAAAACAGAGCCAATGCCCAGTGCAGCTCAAAAGCGGCCAGAATCTGATCCTGAGCCTGCCGAGCAACCCCACCACGGGCTATCGCTGGAGTATCCAGGACTCGGCCGGTGGCGTCCTCAAAGGCCTTGGCCCCGAGGTCTATCGCAACCCCGAGGACGCTGGCGTGGTCGGGGCCGCCGGGGTCTCGACCTGGCGCTTCCAGGCCTTTGCAGGCGGTACCGGGCGCTTGCGCCTGACGTATCAACAGCCTTGGGCACCGGAAGTGCCACCCGTGGAAACGTTTGACTGCGCCATTTCGGTGAATTGACTGTGGGCTGGCTGGTCCTCGCACTGATGGGTGCGGCCACCTTTATGTACGGCCTGAGCGTGCATGCCACGTTGCTGTGCCTACTGGTCAAGCCGATGCCGGTACTGGCCCTGCTCGGCTGGCTGCACGACGCGCCGCCAGGCGAATATCGACGCTGGATCAGTCTCGGGCTGATTTTTTCGTTAGGGGGCGATGTGTTGCTGGCTTGGCCGGGCGACTTGTTTGTGTTCGGGCTTGGCGCGTTTTTACTGGCGCACTTGGCCTACCTGAAAGCTTATCTCAGTGACTGCCGCCGCCCGGCGCTGGTGCCGTTGGCCGCTGCCTTGTTCATCGGCGCCTTGCTACTGGGAATACTGGTCTCGAATGGCCTCGGACCGTTGCTGGTGCCAGTGATCGTCTATGGCCTGGTAATCAGCGCAATGCTCTGGAGAGCCCTGGCGCGCTTGGGGACCGAGGTGCCGAAACGCTCGGCCCTGCTCGCGGCAGCCGGAGCGCTGGGGTTTGTCTTTTCCGACAGCCTGATCGGCATCAACCGGTTCGTGGCGCCGTTCCATGCCGCGCCTTATCTGATCATCATCAGTTACTGGCTGGGCCAGTGGGGAATCACCGCGTCAGCGTTTCCCCAAAAGCCGCACTAAAACAGCGTTTTTCTGGTTAAAATGCCGGCCTTTTAACCGCCCCAGCCGCTGGAACCGCCGTGAGCAAAGAGCCCGATCGCCTATTCGCCCAACCCTTGGCCCAGGTGCCCGACTTCGCCTTCAATGAAGACGTGGTGCGAGTGTTCCCGGACATGATCAAGCGTTCGGTGCCAGGCTACCCGACCATCGTCGAGAACCTCGGTGTGCTCGCGGCGCAATTCGCCCAGCCCAACAGCGTTCTCTATGACCTGGGCTCATCCCTCGGAGCCGTCACCCAGGCATTGCGCCGTCACGTACGCACCGACGGCTGCCGGGTGATTGCGGTGGATAATTCCTCGGCCATGGTCGAGCGCTGCCGCGAATACCTCAATGGCCAGGACTCGATGTTCCAGGAGCTGCTGCCCGTGGAGGTGATCGAGGGCGACATCCTGGCCCTGGCGTTCCAGCCGGCTTCGGTGGTGGCGTTGAATTTCACCCTGCAATTCATCGCGCCAGACCAGCGCACCGCCCTGCTGAGTCGCATCCATCAGGCGTTGCTGCCCGGCGGCGCGCTGATCCTTTCCGAAAAGCTGCGCTTCAACGATGCCGAAGAGCACGCACTGCTGACCGACCTGCACGTGGCGTTCAAGCGCGCCAACGGCTACAGCGAACTGGAAATCGCCCAGAAACGCAGCGCCATCGAAAACGTCATGAAGCCCGACAGCCTCGAAGAACACCGCGAACGCCTGCTGCAAGCCGGGTTCTCGAAAGTCGTGCCGTGGTTCCAGTGCCTTAACTTCGCCTCGTTGATTGCCCTGCCATGATTGATCTGTCTCCCCTCGCCCGCCATCTGGCCGGCACGCCCCTGGCCGATTGGGCCACGACGCTGCAAACGCAGCTCGACATCAAGATGGAAAAGGGCCACGGCGACCTGGAGCGTTGGCAAAGCGCCCTCGATGCGCTACCGGTCTTGCAGCCCACCACCGTAGACCTGCTGAACGGGCTGACGCTGGATGCCGATTGTTCCGCCGAAACCCGCGTCCAGATGCGTTCCGCGCTGATGGGTCTTTCGCCTTGGCGCAAAGGACCGTTCGATCTGTTTGGTGTGCACGTCGACACCGAATGGCGCTCGGACTGGAAGTGGTCGCGCGTGGCGCCGCACCTCGACCTCCAGGGCAAGCGCATCCTCGATGTGGGCTGCGGCAATGGCTACTACATGTGGCGCATGCTCGGTGCCGGGGCGGACACGGTGATCGGTGTCGATCCCAACTGGCTGTTTTTCTGTCAGTTCCAGGCGGTGCAGCGCTATCTGTCGCAGCCCAACGCCTGGCACCTGCCGTTCCCGTTCGAAGCCCTGCCGCCGGAGCTGGAAGGCTTCGACACGGTATTTTCCATGGGTGTGTTCTACCACCGCCGCTCGCCGATCGAGCATTTGCTCGCCTTGAAGGATTGCCTGGTCAAGGGCG